>NZ_LJJC01000005.1 GCF_001420715.1 Heyndrickxia shackletonii
TATCAATCAACAAACTCCACAGAAACTGTGGACACACTAACAGAAAACAATGTCCCTGTGACACATGCCAAAGAACTGCTCCACACAGAGCATAATGGGATGCTGTGTGCAACAAGCTTGGGACAACCTCTTATTTTGGACACCTGCACCATTGAAGGGCTAATCTATGGCAATCCTTCTTGTGATCTATCGCTGGAAGGAAGAGAATGGTCCTATATCGTCGAGAGACCATCAGCTGTTAACGGATTGTGTTACCCCGGGAATGTAGAAAATCTAGAAGAGCTAAGGTCACTTTTTAGTTCTGCTAGGTCTTACCAAAGAATCCAGATTTTCCCAGACACAATCTGGAATGTGTCTTACGATGGGACAAGCACAGCATGCTCAGGTTCATTCTACAGAAGCATGAGATGGTTGACTCGAAAGAACGGCGATTACCCTATCCAAGACGCTCAATACACAAATAATCAAGGGAAGAACATTCTTTTCATGTGGGGCATAAATCACCCACCCACCGATACTACGCAGAGAGATCTGTACACGAGAACCGACACAACAACGAGTGTGGCAACAGAAGAAATAAATAGGATCTTCAAACCATTGATAGGACCAAGGCCTCTTGTCAACGGTTTGATGGGAAGAATTCATTATTATTGGTCTGTATTGAAACCGGGACAAACACTGCGAATAAAATCTGATGGGAATCTAATAGCTCCATGGTATGGACACATTCTTTCAGGAGAGAGCCATGGAAGAATTCTGAAGACTGATTTAAAAAGAGGTAGCTGCACAGTGCAATGTCAGACAGAGAAAGGTGGCTTAAACACAACACTGCCATTCCAAAATGTAAGTAAGTATGCATTTGGAAACTGTTCAAAATACATTGGCATAAAGAGTCTCAAACTTGCAGTTGGTCTGAGGAATGTGCCTTCTAGATCTAGTAGAGGGCTATTCGGGGCCATAGCAGGGTTTATAGAGGGAGGTTGGTCAGGACTAGTTGCTGGTTGGTATGGGTTCCAGCATTCAAATGACCAAGGGGTTGGTATGGCAGCAGATAGAGACTCAACCCAAAAGGCAATTGATAAAATAACATCCAAAGTGAATAATATAGTCGACAAAATGAACAAGCAGTATGAAATCATTGATCATGAATTCAGTGAGGTAGAAACTAGACTTAACATGATCAATAATAAGATTGATGATCAAATCCAAGATATATGGGCATATAATGCAGAATTACTAGTCCTGCTTGAAAACCAGAAAACACTCGATGAGCATGACGCAAATGTAAACAATCTATATAATAAAGTAAAGAGGGCGTTGGGTTCCAATGCGGTGGAAGATGGGAAAGGATGTTTCGAGCTATATCACAAATGTGATGACCAATGCATGGAGACAATTCGGAACGGGACCTACAACAGAAGGAAATATCAAGAGGAGTCAAAATTAGAAAGACAGAAAATAGAGGGGGTCAAGCTGGAATCTGAAGGAACTTACAAAATCCTCACCATTTATTCGACTGTTGCCTCATCTATTGTGATTGCAATGGGGTTTGCTGCCTTCTTGTTCTGGGCCATGTCCAATGGGTCTTGCAGATGCA
>NZ_LJJC01000001.1 GCF_001420715.1 Heyndrickxia shackletonii
TGACTCCAATTTTACTCCACTTATTTCCTCTCTTTTTAATCTTGCTTCTTCTGAATACTGCGGGTAGTCATACGTTCCGTTTCTTACACTTTCCATACATTCATTATTACATTTGTGATAGAACTCGAAACAACCGTTGCCCAGCTCTTTTGCATTATCCTTAAGCTGTAGTCTGACCTTATCGTAAAGGTTCTTGACATTTGAGTCATGGAAGTCTAAAGTTCTTTCATTTTCCATGAGAACCAGAAGTTCAGCATTATAAGTCCAGACATCTAGGAATCCGTCTTCCATCTTCTTGTTTAAATTCTCTATTCTCCTCTCTAAGTTATTAAATTCCCTTCCTACGGCCTCAAACTGAGTGTTCATTTTGTCAATGATCGAGTTGACCTTATTGGTGACTCCGTCTATTGCCTTTTGAGTAGATTCTTTGTCTGCAGCGTATCCACTCCCCTGCTCATTGCTGTGGTGGTACCCATACCAACCATCTACCATTCCCTGCCATCCTCCCTCTATGAAACCTGCTATAGCTCCAAATAGTCCTCTTTTTCTTCTTCTCTCTCTTTGAGGACTATTTCTGAGTCCAGTCGCAAGGACTAATTTGTTCGATTTCACATATTTGGGACATTCTCCGATGGTGAGGGGGTGTATGTTATGGAATGGCATACTAGAGTTTATCGCCCCTACCGGAGTCTGACACCTGGTGTTGCAGTTACCATATTCCACTTCACTTCTCATAATTGTGGAGTCTCCTTTCTTGACAATTTTGTATGCATATTCTGGAGCAATGAAATTTCCATTACTCTCGAAGTGGATTGCATCATTCGGTTTTAAAATTGTCCAGAAGAAATCTATCCTGCCACTTTGCCCGTTTATTTTGGATCTAGTGGCTATTTTTGGTACCAATCTCTGGTTTAGTGTTGACGTCCCAATGGAAATATAGGTGGTTGGGTTTTGATAGAGCGTTATTTGCTCTGCCTTATCATTAGGATGGTGGATCCCCCAAAGTACCAAGAGATCTTCTCGGTTGGTATTATTGTAGTCTTTCTTTATTGTTGGATATGTATCGTTCTTTTTGATAAGCCATACTACATTTCTGAAGAAGGAGGACTTTCCCTGGTATGAACATGCTGCGCTCACCCCCATTGAGGCTTCGTGATCTGACCAAGAATCTTTGGGGATGATCTGTATTTTCTCAAAATGGTTTATCCTGCTCAATAGGTGTTTCAATTCTTCATAATCGTTGAAATTCCCTGGGTAACAGAGGCCATTGACTGGATTGGCCTTCTCTACTATGTAAGACCATTCTGGTACATTGATGAATTCGTCACACCATGGGTTTCCGAGTAGCCATCCTGCTACACTACAATCTTTTAAAATCAGAGGCTTCACCCCATTTAGATCGCAAAGCTTCCCGTTGTGTGTCTTTTCCAGTATGTCTTGGGCATGTGTAACAGTAACGTTCTTTTCCATTATTGTGTCAACCTGCTCTGTCGAGTTATTTGCATGATATCC
>NZ_LJJC01000017.1 GCF_001420715.1 Heyndrickxia shackletonii
TTTGTTCTTACTTTTTTACCTTTTTGGGTGTATGCTGACCTCTCTCATCCTCATCTACTAGGCCATTTCCGGACCTTTCCATATCCAGTTGGCCATTTTCTTCAAATTCATGGCAGCGAAAGTAAGCATCGCCTGCATCGACAATTTTTTAAGTCCCCTTAACGTTGTCCAACGCATACCATGCTTTTCTTTTGCGTCTGCAAATACACGCTCAATCGTTTCTTTGCGTTTCGCATATATCGTTTTTACCTCTTTGTGATGACGAAGATGATCTGCTTCCTCAAGGTACTCTTGCCAAATATGACGAGTCACTACTTTTTGATGATCCTTACTCTCCGTACATTGCGATAAAAATGGACAATTAGCGCAAATATGCTTAGAAGATTTGTATTCACGATACCCTTCTTTTGTCGTGGTAGAGTAATTCAATATCTCCCCTGATGGGCATATGTAACAATCATAGTATTCATCATATACGTACTCGTGTTTTCGGAAGAAACCTTCTTTTGTACGTGGTCTTGTATAAGGTAAAGCAGGTGTCATTTCGTTTTCGATTAAGTATTTCGTGATGGCCGGTGTTTTATAAGCTGCATCTGCCGCAACGGCATCGGGCTTTCCTACAATATCCATTACTTGTTCTACTAATGGTTCTAGGATTACGCTATCGTGGGTATTTCCTGGTGTCACCATATTTCCTAAAACAAATCCTTTGCGGTCAGAAGCTGCATGAAAAGAATAGGCGAACTGTTTAGTCCGTTCGTCTTTCACATAGTAACCACTCTCAGGATCTGTGGTACTTTCTTTTATTTCTTTTGTATCTTCTTTTTCAAATTTATCTGGTGGAAATGGCTTTTTTCCATGATCTTCCCGGTCTTGATTGATTTCTTCTTGGAGCTGTTCTTGATAGGCACGTGTTTCTTTTCGGACCACCTTTTTTTCGAATTTACGTTTATTCGCACTCGCTTTTACATGAGTGGAGTCGATAAAAACATGTTCTGCACTTATCAAATTCTTTTCCGCTGCTGTTTTTAGAATTCGATAGAAAATCTGTTCAAACAAATCGGTATCTTTAAAACGACGCTCATAGTTTTTTCCAAAGGTAGAGAAATGAGGGACTCTATCATAGAAACCATAACCAAGAAACCAGCGATAGGCCATATTCGTTTTTAATTCTTCAATCGTTTGACGCATCGAACGAATGCCAAATGTATATTGAATAAAGGTAAGTTTAATCAAGATCACGGGATCAATACTTGGGCGTCCAACTGCGGAATATGTTTCTTCCACTAAATCATAAATGAAAGAGAAATCAATCGCTGCCTCCATTTTTCGGACTAAATGATTTTCGGGAACCAACTGGTCTAAAGCGATCATTTCTACTTGATCACGTTGAATGGAATTATGTTTTGAAAGCATCTTCATCACCCCAAGTATTATTTCTATTTATATTTTAAAACAAAAAAGACTGTAGGCAAGCTCGATCTTCATCGAGTTTGTCTACAGTCTG
>NZ_LJJC01000012.1 GCF_001420715.1 Heyndrickxia shackletonii
ACGCGTGATCAGTAGAAACAAGGAGTTTTTTCGTAAATTACATCTTATCGATGTCAAAGGGAAGAATAGCTCCATCGTGCCATGACCAATCGGCAATTTCATGATCAACTCCACACATTACAATGGAGCTACTAGAGGTCCAGATTGTTCTCTCTTCTGGCCTGCCTCTGATCATTTCGACCCAAAAACAGGGAACTAAACATTCCCTCCCAGACAATTCTACTGGTAAAGTGAAAGACCCACTGTATCCCGACCAATTCAAATTATCAACAACCACCTGCCTTCTAATCTGTTCTTTGCTTGTCTGCGTCCAACCATTCTTTATCCTTATTATTTCAAATCCTGACCTGGAGGTTCGACTAATTGTCCGCCCCACCCACACATCAGTTCCCTGTCGAAACCCGAAACCTTTTACGCCATATCCCTGATTTCCCATGGGACTAGTGCATGAACCGACAAATTGAGCATCTTCCCCTCTTGGAGTGTCACTGGGCAATCCTGCACATAAATACCCAACCCTGTAAGAGAGATCAGGCGAAATAACTAGCACAGGCCTGTTAGTTCCCGTCCAGTTGTCTCTACACACGCATTCCACTTTACCATCATTTGGATAACAAGAACATTCCTCAATATGTCCTCCACTAAAGCTGACATCTGTTTGGCCAATTATTTTGCCTTGATTTGCTTTGTATATTCTATACTGCGCCTGTCTATTGGCAGGACCGTCAGTCATTACCCAATAACAATTACCTTGAATGCAAGTACAAGATGACTCCTGAGTCCTTAATATATCTCCTGCCCAGGAGTTAACAACATCAGTAGGCACCCCTCCGTAATGGACTACTGCTACTGCTTTAGAATCTGGCCCTGTTACACCAATCGTCATCCATTTCTTGCCATCATGACAGGCTGTTGCTGACCATGCTACAGCTTCAAACCTGGCTTGATATACATTGGGTGATTGACCCACTTCGACACTCATGAGAGTTCTGAATGGGCTTCTATCCTTCACTGTTCCATTTGAGTGTTTGTCATTGAGTAGAGCTCCCTGAGTGAGGAAGAAAGTCCTGCACTCTACAGGTGAACAAGAGACGAAAGGCTCTCTTATGACAAAAATATGTCCCCTGGAGCCAACTCTTATCCCGTTGTCCTTGGAAAACGGTGCAAAGCCCTTGACATCACATATTGGTTCGGTGTTATTTATATAAGTGCCCTCGTTCCAATGCGGTACATATTCGACTACACTAGTATTGTACCATTGAGTCACTTTCTCTATCCTAACTGTTTCATTATATTCCCTCACTACAGTTCCCTTGCAGATTCCATTGTTTTCACTTTTCCCCAGGGCTAACACCGTTAATATGATGCTCACGGCATGCAGTAGAACATTGAATACAACCAACCCTAATGAAATGGAGCCAATG
>NZ_LJJC01000008.1 GCF_001420715.1 Heyndrickxia shackletonii
GGTACCGACCCCCGAAAGTTAGAGTAATAAATCTAACTTTCGGGGGTGTTTTTATGGCAAAATATAGTGAAGAATTCAAAATAAGGCTTGTCACCGAGTATTTAGAGGGCAATATTGGGTATGGATCATTGGCAAAAAAATATAATATGGGCAGCCAGACCTCAATACGTGAATGGGTGAATGTATATAAGTCTCAAGGGATGGATGGGTTAAATCGTAGGAAAACGAAAAAGGAGTATTCTGTTCAATTTAAAATGGATACGATACAATTTATGTTAAACACAGGTGCTTCTTATTTAGAAACTGCTGTTCATTTTAATTTGAACAACCCTTCCTTGATTATTCGCTGGACGAAAGAATTTTATGAACAAGGAGTAGAAGGCCTGATTCCAAAACCAAAGGGGCGGTCTTCTGTGTCTAAGAAACCCAATAAACAAAAGAATAAGGAAGAAAAAAAGTTAACACGTGAAGAAGAGTTGGAACGTGAGAATGAACTACTAAAGCTAGAAAATGCGTACCTAAAAAAGCTGAGAGCTTTTCGGGCAAATCAGAATGCCTTCCTCGAAAAGCACAAGCTAAATTGGCATTCGAACTCAAAGAAGAAGGATTCCGATTAAAGGATATTTTCCTTGTGGTCGGTATTCCTGAGGCAACCTATCACTATCATGTAAAAAACTTTGGGAATAAAGATACGAATAGAGAGCTAAAAGAACTCATTACCGACCTGTTTAAGAAGTTCCATGAACGTTACGGTTATAAACGCATCACAAAGGAATTAAAGAAGTTAGGACATCGTGTTAACCATAAAAAAGTGTATCGACTTATGCGAGAAATAGGATTGAAATGTGTAAAATTTATGCGGAAATCCCGTAAATACAATTCCTATAAGGGGAAGGTTGGGAAGGTAGCGAAAAACCGTTTATCCCGGCGTTTTTCCACACCTATCCCTCTTCAAAAATTAGTAACAGACATTACAGAATTCAAATGTCTAGGCGATGAGAAGTTATATTTAAATCCGATTCTTGACCTTTATAACGTAGAAATTGTTGCGTTTGAAATTAGGAAACGTCCAACGTTAGATCTTGTCATGAAACCTTTAAAAGAAACAATAGAGATATTAAAGAATCATGCGACCTATCGCACCACTATCCATTCCGATCAAGGCTGGCATTATCAACACAACCAATGGGTCAGAACGTTAAAAGAAAATAAAATATTCCAAAGCATGTCACGTAAAGCAACCTGCGCAGACAACGCTTCGATGGAGAATTTCTTCGGCATTTTAAAACAAGAAATGTATTATGGGGAGATTCTAGTAAGCTATGAAGAATTAAAAAGAAGAATAGAAGAATATATCTACTGGTATAACAATGAACGTTCAAAAGAAAAATTGGCTGGAATGAG
>NZ_LJJC01000018.1 GCF_001420715.1 Heyndrickxia shackletonii
TTGATACTACGTCAAGAAAATAGACACAGATTTTTCTACCGCGCTTTCGCTTGGTTGCCTTCATAAAAAAGTTTAAATAAAGTGCGATTTAAACTTTTTTATGAAGGTAAAATCAAGCTGCAGATTTTCTATACATTCGCTCAAATTCATTCGGCGTATAGTATCCCAACGTTGAATGGATCCGCTTTGAATTGTAAAAGAACTCGATGTATTCGAACAATGATTTCTTCGCTTCTTCTCTAGTTTTATATTTTATTTGATACACTAGCTCACGTTTAAGAATACCGTGAAAGGACTCGATACAAGCGTTGTCATAACAGTTTCCTTTTCGGCTCATGCTACCAACCATATGGTATTTTTTTAATAGCTTTTGATATTCAGAAGAAGCATATTGAACACCTCTGTCTGAATGATGAATAACACCTTTTCCGGGTTTTTGACGCTTGTAAGCCATCTTTAATGCAGAGATAACCAATTCCTTTGTCATGGTTTTGCCCATTGCCCAACCTATTATTTTACGAGAATATAAATCCATTACACTTGCTAAATACAACCAGCCCTCATTGGTCGGGATATAAGTTATATCCGTTACCCACACTTGGTTTGGTTTACAAGGTTTAAATTGTCGATTTAAGACATTTTCACTTACTGGATGTGCATGTTTCGAATTGGTCGTAGCCTTGTATTTTTTGACTATACAAGACTTCCATTGGTTCTTTGTCATAATACGTGAGACCGTACGCACACTTACTTTTACGCCACGACTATTGAGCGTTTTAGCAATTTTAACACTGCCGTAACGTTGCTTGAATTCTAGGTGGGTCTGTAAAATCTTTTGTGATAATTTCTCGTGTTGTTTCTTCCTGTTACTTATCGGTTGTTTTAACCATTTGAAGTAACCACTTTTAGAAACTCCCAGAACGCTGCACATCTTCTCCACTCGGAATTGGGAGCGATTTTCATGAATGAATTCATATTTTACCGAGGGCTTTTTGCGAAGTAGTGCATCGCCTTTTTTAAAATTTCATTCTCCTCCTGTAGATCACGAATTTCTTTCTGAAGGGCCCTTAATTCAGCTGATTCTGAGGAAAAAGATTTTACAGCTTTAATCTCTGGTTGTTGGCCGTATTTCTTCAACCAGCTATATAAAGTATTTTCATTGACCCCCACTTCTCTAGCAACTTGAGCTACAGACTTATGGTTTTCATTGATATACTTAACTGTTTCAATTTTAAATGCCTCTTCGTATCGATTGCCGTTACCTCTTGCCATCCTGACACACCTCGTTATAGTTGATATTTTTATTATAACAATCTGTGTCTA
>NZ_LJJC01000002.1 GCF_001420715.1 Heyndrickxia shackletonii
ATAACCTTATAGGTTAAGTTAGTAAGGGCGCACGGTGGATGCCTTGGCACTAGGAGCCGATGAAGGACGGGACTAACACCGATATGCTTCGGGGAGCTGTAAGCAAGCTTTGATCCGGAGATTTCCGAATGGGGGAACCCACTGCTCGTAATGGAGCAGTATCTTTACCTGAATACATAGGGTAATGAAGGCAGACCCGGGGAACTGAAACATCTAAGTACCCGGAGGAAGAGAAAGCAAACGCGATTTCCTGAGTAGCGGCGAGCGAAACGGAAGAAGCCCAAACCAAGAGGCTTGCCTCTTGGGGTTGTAGGACACTCTATACGGAGTTACAAAGGAACGGAGTAAATGAAGAGGTCTGGAAAGGCCCGTCAAAGAAGGTAACAACCCTGTAGTTGAAACTTCGTTCCCTCCAGAGTGGATCCTGAGTACGGCGGGACACGTGAAATCCCGTCGGAAGCAGGGAGGACCATCTCCCAAGGCTAAATACTCCCTAGTGACCGATAGTGAACCAGTACCGTGAGGGAAAGGTGAAAAGCACCCCGGGAGGGGAGTGAAAGAGAACCTGAAACCGTGTGCCTACAAGTAGTTAGAGCCCGTTAATGGGTGATAGCGTGCCTTTTGTAGAATGAACCGGCGAGTTACGATTTCATGCAAGGTTAAGCTGATGAAGCGGAGCCGCAGCGAAAGCGAGTCTGAATAGGGCGAATAAGTATGAGGTCGTAGACCCGAAACCAGGTGATCTACCCATGTCCAGGGTGAAGGTAAGGTAACACTTACTGGAGGCCCGAACCCACGCACGTTGAAAAGTGCGGGGATGAGGTGTGGGTAGCGGAGAAATTCCAATCGAACTTGGAGATAGCTGGTTCTCTCCGAAATAGCTTTAGGGCTAGCCTCAAGATGAAGAGTATTGGAGGTAGAGCACTGTTTGGACTAGGGGCCCTCATCGGGTTACCGAATTCAGACAAACTCCGAATGCCAAATACTTATGCTTGGGAGTCAGACTGCGAGTGATAAGATCCGTAGTCAAAAGGGAAACAGCCCAGACCACCAGCTAAGGTCCCAAAGTATACGTTAAGTGGAAAAGGATGTGGAGTTGCTTAGACAACCAGGATGTTGGCTTAGAAGCAGCCACCATTTAAAGAGTGCGTAATAGCTCACTGGTCGAGTGACTCTGCGCCGAAAATGTACCGGGGCTAAACGTATCACCGAAGCTGTGGATGGACACC
>NZ_LJJC01000013.1 GCF_001420715.1 Heyndrickxia shackletonii
CACAAAAGGATATGCTGCTCCCACTAGTCCAAATCGTGCTCTCTTTTGGCCGCCCCCTGATTAACTCAACCCAGAAGCAAGGTCTTATGCAGTCTAATCCTGTCAGTTCCGGATGCTGGACAAAACTCCCGCTATATCCTGACCAATCAGTTATTGCTACTATATCTTGTTTCACTGAAAATTCACTGTCCGTTCCAGTCCACCCATTTGGATCCCAAATCATTTCAAAACCGCTCCTGGAATTAGTGCTTTTGGTTCTCCCGATCCAAACACCATTACCGTATTTAAATGAAAACCCTTTTATCCCATATGCCCCGTTGAGGGACATTGGACCACAGCTCCCTGTCCCATCGTTTGGTCGTGGATTGTCTCCGAAAACCCCACTGCAAATATACCCTATTTGATACTCCAAATTCTGATTGAAAGTTACCCACGGCCTATTTGAGCCATGCCAATTGTCCCTGCACACACACATTATTTCGCCAGAATCAGGATAACAGGAGCATTCCTCATAGTGATAATTAGGAGCATTCAATTCGACTGATTTAACTACTTTCCCTTTTTCTATTTTGAAGATCTTATATGATGCCTGTCCATTACTTGGTCCATCTGTCATTACAGTAAAGCAGGAGCCATTTACACATGCACATTCAGACTCTTGAGTCCTCAGTATGTTGTTCCTCCAACTCTTGATAGTATCTGTTATTATGCCATTGTATTTCAACACAGCCACAGCCCCATTGTCTGGACCAGAAATTCCAATTGTCAACCAACTGGTGCCATCATGGCAAGCACTTGCTGACCAAGCAACAGACTCAAACCTCGAGTTATATGGGGAGGGAGCCTCACCCACAGGACAACTCATTAGCGTTCTGTGAGGGCTCCTGTCTTTGACAGTCCCGTTGGAGTGCTTGTCATTCAATAAGGCTCCATGAGTCAAAAAGAAAGTCCTGCATTCCATGTGGGAGCATGAGATGAACGGCTCTCTAATTACAAACACATCCCCCTTGGATCCAATCCTTATACTGTTGTCTTTACTGTGTACAGCCCATCCTCTAATGGGGCAAAGAGATGAACTGCCCGTTAATGTTATTGAAGCCACAGCGTTCTCAGTAAGAAAATTAGTATTTCTGATTGGTTCAGCTTGGTGTTGATTCCCTGTTTGAATTGAATGACTGACCAATATTGAAATCATGTTCCCAATCTGCAACATTAAGCTAACTATTCCA
>NZ_LJJC01000009.1 GCF_001420715.1 Heyndrickxia shackletonii
CATTTAGCGAAAGAAAATGAGTAATTTTGTACATTCTTATACAAGCGAAAGTGTACATATTTGTGTTGACATTTATACAAACCCTTTAGTAAGGAAATAATGATGGGTAATTCTGTATAGCAATGTACATTCTCCGTAAAAGTTAAATTGTTTGCTAAGATAAATTCTTTAGAAATAAGGTGATGTATAATAGACATTCCTCCAAAATGTCTAAAACGATCCTTAAACAGTAAGCCCTTATCATTATTTTCCTTTTGGAAAATATCATTATGCTTCTTCACTATTTTTTGCCGTCCAGAAATAATCTTGTACCCTCTTATATTTTCGATAAGCTTCTGTAATGTAGCGCTTTCAATAAAATCATCGCTGTCCAAGAAATAAACATACTCTCCTGTTGATTGACGTAAACCGAAATTTCGAGCAGCACCAACACCTTTTCTTTCAGTGAAAGAACTTATTTTTATTCTTTCATCCATTTTAGAGTATTCATTAATAATCCGATTGGAGTTGTCAGTAGATGCATCATCTACTATTATGATTTCTATATTTTCATATGTTTGATTTATCACGGATTCTATGCACTCAGGCAAGAATTCCTCCGTATTAAATACTGGGATTATTACCGTGATTTTCATACTCTTCCCCCCTTTGCCACAGAATAGAGTTTAGCAGTTTATCTTAAATATCGGTAAGCTTCCTTTAACGGAATTTCTGAACACTCTATTCATATGTGTTTTACATTACCATATTGTTATCCATCCGTCATCCAACAATGAAAATGTTACTACGTCAAGAAAATAGACACAGATTTTTCTACCGCGCTTTCGCTTGGTGGCCTTCATCAAAAAGTTTAA
>NZ_LJJC01000020.1 GCF_001420715.1 Heyndrickxia shackletonii
AGAAACGTCATCGTTCCTATTGGGCCTCCCCCGTATGAGTTCGATATAGAAGCAGGGCTGGAAACAGCCATTGCTCTCAATAATGAAACTCCCTGAGTAACCTGACCAGTCATTGTTCGATACTAGTGTTTGCGTAACTGATTTAGCATGATTGAGGGAATTGATCCATCCTTCTGTGACCTTGATGACCTCAAAGCCTGATCTTCCAGTAGTTGATACTGTTCTTCCCAACCATACATCATTACCCACTCTGAAGCCAAATCCTTTGACTCCAGGTCCTCCATTGATGTTACTTGGGGAATCACATGACACTATTGAAGGATCGGCTGGCCTGGGGGTGTCTGAATGGAATTTGCTGCATACATATCCTGTTTCTAGTATGGTCCCATTGTTGATCCTCATCCAAGGCCTATTAGAACCTTTCCAATTGTCCCTACATATGCAGTACACATCGATGTCTACATAGCAAGAACACTCCTCTAAATGTTGTATCTTTGTTTTAGGAATGTTTTCATACTTCATTATCTTCCCTTCTCGTATCCAGTAAATTCGGTGATCTGCACTACTAGCTGCAGGGCCATCTGTGACAGCGACAATACAGGTTCCATTAATGCATTGACATTCAGACTCTTGAGTTCTTAATATATCTCTTCTCCATGATTTAATGG
>NZ_LJJC01000021.1 GCF_001420715.1 Heyndrickxia shackletonii
GTGGAGGATGACGGGATCGAACCGCCGACCCCCTGCTTGTAAGGCAGGTGCTCTCCCAGCTGAGCTAATCCTCCATTGTTTACTTTTTATATTAATGGTGACCCGTACGGGATTCGAACCCGTGTTACCGCCGTGAAAGGGCGGTGTCTTAACCGCTTGACCAACGGGCCACATATATCTGGCGGAGAGCAAGGGATTTGAACCCTTGAGACAGGTTTTGCCCGCCTACACGATTTCCAATCGTGCTCCTTCGGCCACTCGGACAGCTCTCCGTATGGCTCCACAGGTAGGACTCGAACCTACGACCGATCGGTTAACAGCCGATAGCTCTACCACTGAGCTACTGTGGAATAATGCCAGCTTGGCGACGTCCTACTCTTGCAGGGGGAGAGCCCCCAACTACCATCGGCGCTGAAAAGCTTAACTTCCGTGTTCGGGATGGGAACGGGTGTGACCTTCTCGCAATAGCCACCAAACCATGTGACATATATTATTATATATGATTTTGGGATAATTTCAATACAAAATTGAATTTTATTCCCTCAAAACTAAATACTGTAGAAGAAGAAGTAAAGAGAATCGCGCTATTTTGGTTAAGTCCTCGATCGATTAGTATTCGTCAGCTCCATGTGTCGC
>NZ_LJJC01000022.1 GCF_001420715.1 Heyndrickxia shackletonii
CAACAGATTTTAGACTTTTTAACGCTTCGCTTTATTGAAAAGAATGAGAATATCGTTTTTCTAGGTCCAAGTGGCGTCGGGAAAACCCATTTGGCCACTTCCATCGGAATTACGGCAGCAAAGAAACGAACTAGTACTTATTTTATAAAGTGTCATGACCTCATTCAAAATCTAAAGAGAGCACGCCTAGAAAATCGATTAGAAGCCCGTTTAAAGCATTATACAAAATACAAGCTGCTTATAATTGATGAAATAGGTTATTTACCTATTGATGCCGAAGATGCGAAGCTCTTTTTCCAGCTCATAGACATGCGTTATGAAAAACGAAGTACCATATTGACAACGAATGTGAACTTTAAATCATGGGATGAAATCTTTCAAGAGCCGAAGTTAGCAAACGCGATTCTAGATCGAATTTTACATCACGCGACTGTCGTTACAATCGTGGGAGAATCGTATCGCTTAAAAGATCATTTAGCGAAAGAAAATGAGTAATTTTGTACATTCTTATACAAGCGAAAGTGTACATATTTGTGTTGACATTTA
>NZ_LJJC01000023.1 GCF_001420715.1 Heyndrickxia shackletonii
CAACAGATTTTAGACTTTTTAACGCTTCGCTTTATTGAAAAGAATGAGAATATCGTTTTTCTAGGTCCAAGTGGCGTGGGGAAAACCCATTTGGCAACTTCCATCGGAATTACAGCAGCAAAGAAACGAACTAGTACATATTTTATAAAGTGTCATGACCTCATTCAAAATCTAAAGAGAGCACGACTAGAAAATCGATTAGAAGCTCGTTTAAAGCATTATACAAAATACAAGCTACTTATAATTGATGAAATAGGTTATTTACCGATTGATGCCGAAGATGCGAAGCTCTTTTTCCAACTCATAGACATGCGTTACGAAAAACGAAGTACCATATTGACAACGAATGTGAACTTTAAATCATGGGATGAGATCTTTCAAGAGCCGAAGCTAGCAAACGCAATTCTAGATCGAATTTTACATCACGCGACAGTCGTTACAATCGTAGGAGAATCTTATCGTTTAAAGAATCATTTAGCGAAAGAAAATGAGTAATTTTGTACATTCTTATACAAGCGAAAGTGTACATATTTGTGTTGACATTTA
>NZ_LJJC01000024.1 GCF_001420715.1 Heyndrickxia shackletonii
CTAATAAAAGCAAAATTTTATAAGAATTTCTTCCAAAAAATAGGTATCTTATCCTGTATCTAAGATTTATTATGATAAGGATTAGCCAAGTTAACATAATCATTGTTATAGGTAGCAATCTTTCATACCCCCAAAAGTGTTGGTACTACTCAACTTTGCCTATTTTTCAGAAAATTTTCTAGTTGACAATAATTCTAACCCATTATTTTAAAAAAATCAACAAAAAATATAATAACAGGGGCGTGAAGTTTAATATAGTATGTAAAGTATCTAACCTTGACACTACAACATTTCTATTAAACTTCGCACCCATTCATGTCAATTTAACTGACCTGTTTATCATTATGATTATTTCCCTCGTTATTTCCCTTTTTATTATCCACATTGGACAACCTTTTTAATTCTGTAGCCACATCATTTACATAAGGATTCTTAGCCAATATCGTTTCTAAACTAATAGCCCCCATACCATTTAACTTCTCTAGGTTTTCAATCGTTTCTTTATCATTAGAAGGTTGGTTATAATGAAACACGAA
>NZ_LJJC01000003.1 GCF_001420715.1 Heyndrickxia shackletonii
TTGTGCGCCCGGCATGGGTGTAGTCTCTAGGGTGAAAGTCCCGAACTGTGAAGGCAGAAGTAGCAGTTAGCTTAACGCAAGGGTGTCCGTGGTGACGCGGAATCTGAAGGAAGCGAGCGGCAAACTTCCGGTCTGAGGAACACGAACTTCATACAAGGCTAGGTATCATTGGATGAGTTTGCAATACAAAACAAAGTCCTTTCTGCCGAAGGTGATACAAAGTAAATGAAGCAGATAGATGGAAGGAAAGATTGCACTCTTACCCGGGGAGGTCTGGTTGATACGCCAAGTACACTTGGTAACCTATCTAGTAATGGATAGCTGAACAATCAGAAGTCAGCCGAAGTCGTAGTACTTGGTTTGCTCGAGAGAATCAAGGAAGGACTGAACCATTTTAGGAGAACAAACACTCGGCAAACGGTTCTTTATGTATGAAAGCAGAAAATTCTTACGGAACCTACCTGAAAGGAAGAAATGGTGAATTCCATGGGGGACTTCGGGAGGGCTTAGTAAAGAACCCACTTAATGAGAATGTATTGTTCACGTAGAAAGGATAAATCTCAATGTTAATGGAACGAATGCTGTCACGGGAAAATCTTTTACTGGCATTAAAGCGAGTAGAAAAGAACAAAGGAAGTCATGGAGTAGACAATATGTCCGTAAAAGACCTACGAAGACATATTCTCGAAACGTGGGATACACTTAAAACATCCTTAATGGAGGGTACTTATCAACCTTCTCCTGTCCGTCGGGTTGAAATCCCAAAACCGAACGGTGGAGTAAGGTTATTAGGTATCCCAACCGTGACAGACCGTTTCATCCAACAGGCGATTACTCAGATTTTAACCCCTATCTTCGACCCGACTTTTTCAACACAGAGCTATGGTTTTCGACCAAACAAACGAGGTCATGACGGTGTTAGACAAGCGAAGAAATATATCGAAGAGGGATACCGATGGGTAGTCGACATGGACTTGGAGAAATTCTTTGATAAAGTCAATCATGATAGATTAATGCGGACTCTATCCAAAAGGATTCAAGACAGAACGCTCCTATCACTAATTCGGAAGTATCTACAGTCTGGCATTATGATTAATGGAGTCATAACGAAATCCGAGGAGGGTACGCCCCAAGGTGGACCATTAAGTCCTTTACTCTCCAATATCGTTCTAGATGAACTAGACAAAGAGTTAGAAAAGAGAGGGCACAAGTTTGTCCGATACGCAGATGATTGTAATATCTACGTAAAATCGAGAAGAGCCGGAGAGCGAGTAATGGACTCGATTACTACTTTCATTGAATTTACTCTAAAACTAAAGGTGAATCGAGAAAAGTCAGCTGTAGACAGACCTTGGAAAAGAAAGTTTTTAGGTTTTAGCTTCACATTTCATAAGAAACCGAAGGTGCGGATGTCAAACCAAAGTATTCAACGTGTCAAGAAACGGATACGAGAATTAACTTCAAGGTCAAAACCAATTCCAATGGATTATAGAATAGAGAAGCTGAATCAATATTTGATTGGCTGGTGCGGATATTATGCATTAGCAGATACACCCACTATTTTCAAAGAATTAGACGAATGGATTAGAAGGCGTCTCAGAATGTGCCAATGGAAAGAATGGAAGAAACCAAAAACCAAAGTAAGAAAACTCATTGGATTAGGGATTCCAAAAGAGAAGGCATACGAATGGGGAAACTCTAGAAAGAAATATTGGAGAATAGCCAGAAGCCCAATCCTACAGAAAACCCTCACAAACTCCTATTGGGAGATGCGAGGGCTGAAGAGTCTTTATGTGAGATATTCTCAACTACGTCAGACATAAATGGAACCGCCGTATACGGAACCGTACGTACGGTGGTGTGAGAGGTCGGGGGTTAGTCACCTCCTCCTACTCGATT
>NZ_LJJC01000007.1 GCF_001420715.1 Heyndrickxia shackletonii
AGAGGCTGGGACATAACTAGCTTCAAATAGTGAGAAAGGTGAATTTGAGGGAACTCAAATTCACCTTTCTCTATTTTTGCGTTTAAATTTTCTATTACCTTAGTTGTTTGGCAGTGAATTTTCTTAAATTCACTGCCATTAACGCAAGGCCCATTTCGTTTTCTACCTTCGATTTTCCTCGTACAGAAAATCGAGCGAAACGCAAATTAGCCTTCAAGAATCCAAAAACTGGTTCCACATCGATTTTGCGTTTTCGATAGATGGCACTCGTTTTCTCTTCTGAAAGCTTCGCTCTTACATATTCTTTTTGCTGTTCCCATTTTTCATTCACCATTAGTTTTCGATTGTTGCCTTCTTTTGCTTTTGTACAGGATGAACGGAATGGGCATCCCGAACAGTCTTCGCACTCGTAGATTTTGAACTTCCGTTGGAAGCCTGTACGGTCATTTCGGACTGAATGATATTGATATTCAAGACGTTTCTGATTAGGGCATGTATAGGTATCTGTTTCTTTATCATACTTCCAGTTGTCGGGATTAAAAGTGTTTTGTTTGTACTTTTTCTTTTGTTCCTTCAAATACATATTATATGTAATAAGTGCTTCTCGTTTTCTTTTCAAAAGGATATCATTAAAGTTTTGTTCACTACCATAACCTGCATCTGCGACAATGTGTTTCGGTAACTCGAAATAATGCTGCTCGATCTCATCTAAAAATGGAATTAACGTACGCGTATCTGTTGGGTTTGAAAATAAACTATAGGCAAGCGCGTATTGGCCCTCCGTTGCGATTTGTACATTGTAACCAGCTTTCAATTGTCCGTTTTGCATATAATCATCTTTCATTCGCATAAATGTCGCATCTGGATCTGTTTTAGAATAGCTATTACGCGTGCCAAAGATTTCAATGTCTTGTTGGTATTTCTGTTTTCGCAGGACAAAATCAATCAACTGTTTTCGCACTTGTTTTGGGTATTTCCGTTCATTTCTTAAAGCTTTTCGTTCTGGAACGTCTGATGATGCTTCTATTTGTTTATCATACTCGGTTACGACATCGTCCACTTTTTGAACCAATTGAGCGAGTTCTTCCAATGATAACTGTTCATCGCTTTCACGTTCCATTTCAGGTATAATTTCATTTTCAAGCAGTTCATTGTATAGCTGGTTTGACTTTTCAATTAAACTTTGATGATATTTCTCAATCGATTTCTTCCAGACAAACGTAAATTTATTCGCATTCGCTTCAATCTTTGTACCATCGATAAAAACCGCTTCTTGATCGATAAGTTTTTCTTCGATCAATTGGCAACGAAATTGGACGAAACATTGGCGAATTAAATCTTTCACTTCTGATTGAACACGGAATCGGTTGATGGTGCGGTAGCTTGGTTGATAACCTTGAGCTAACCACATCATACGGATACTGTCTTTTAATAGGGCTTCCATTTTGCGTCCTGAAAAGATAGATTGCGTGTAAGCACATAAGATAATTTTAAGCATCATGCGTGGATGGTAGGCAGGGCAGCCATTATTTCGCAGAAATGGTTCGAACGCTTCAAGAGGGATGCTTTCAACTAAATGATGGACATGGAAGGCAATATCATTTTTTTGTAATTTTACTTCTAAATCTAAAGGCAAAACTAATTGATTCATGGTATAATTTTTAAACATAAGGATCCTTCTTTCTGTATAATTTTGTTGTGGTGACTTAATTTTATCAGAAGCGGTCCTTATTTTTATTCAAAAAATAATCAAAGCCGGTGAAATTTTACTTGTCGTAAAATTTCACCGGCTTTTTCATCTCAGAGGCGGGTTTTGTCCCAGCCTCT
>NZ_LJJC01000016.1 GCF_001420715.1 Heyndrickxia shackletonii
ACGCGTGATCAGTAGAAACAAGGGTGTTTTTAACTACAATCTGAGCTCACAAATTTAAATGCAAATTCTGCACTGTAACGACCCATTGGAGCACATCCATAAAGATAGACCAGCCACCATGATTGCCAGTGCTAGGGAACTCGCCACTGTTGAATAAATTGACAGTATTTGGTAAGTTCCTATTGATTCTAATTTCACTCCGCTTATTTCTTCTCTTTTTAATCTTGCTTCTTCTGAATACTGAGGGTAGTCATACGTCCCATTTCTTACACTTTCCATACATTCATTATCACATTTGTGATAGAACTCGAAACAACCATTACCCAGCTCCTTTGCATTATCCCTAAGCTGTAGTCGGACTTTGTCGTAAAGGTTCTTGACATTTGAGTCATGGAAATCTAGAGTCCTCTCATTTTCCATGAGAACTAGAAGTTCAGCATTATAAGTCCAGACATCTAGGAATCCGTCTTCCATTTTCTTGTTCAAATTCTCTATCCTCCTTTCTAAGTTATTAAATTCCCTTCCAACGGCCTCAAATTGAGTGTTCATTTTGTCAATGATCGAGTTGACCTTATTGGTAACTCCATCTATTGCCTTTTGGGTGGATTCTTTGTCTGCAGCGTACCCACTCCCCTGCTCATTGCTATGGTGGTACCCATACCAACCATCTACCATTCCCTGCCATCCTCCCTCTATAAAACCTGCTATAGCCCCAAACAGCCCTCTTTTTCTTCTCTTTTCTCTTAGAGGACTATTTCTGAGCCCAGTTGCAAGGACCAATTTGTTTGACTTCACGTATTTGGGGCATTCCCCGATGGTGAGAGGATGTATATTGTGGAATGGCATACTAGAGTTTATCGCTCCTACTGGAGTTTGACATTTGGTGTTGCAGTGGCCATATTCCACTTCACTTTTCATAATTGTTGAGTCCCCTTTCTTGACAATTTTGTATGCATATTCTGGAGCAATGAAATTTCCATTGCTCTCGAAGTGGATTGCATCATTCGGTTTTAAAATTGTCCAGAAGAAGTCCATTCTTCCACGTTGCCCGTTTACTTGGGATCTAGTAGCTATTTTTGGTACCAATCTCTGGTTTAATGTTGATGTCCCAACGGAAATATAGGTGGTTGGGTTTTTATAGAGATTTGTCTGCTCTGCTGCATTGTTGGAATGATGAATCCCCCACAGTATCAAAAGATCTTCCCGATTGGTATTATTGTAGCTTATCTTTATTGTTGGGTATGCATCGTTCTTTTTGATAAGCCATACCACATTTCTGAAAAAGGAGGGCGTTCCCTGGTATGGACAAGCTGCGCTCACCCCTAATGATGTTTCATGATTGGGCCAAGAACTCTTGGGGATGATCAGAATCTTCTCAAAATGATTTATTCTGCTCAATAGGTGTTTCAGTTCTTCATAGTCATTGAGGCTCCCTGGGTAACAGAGGTCATTGGCTGGGTTAGCCCTCTCCACTATGTAAGACCATTCCGGCACCCTGATGAATTCGTCGCACATTGGGTTTCCGAGGAGCCATCCAGCTACACTACAATCCTTTAAAACCAGAGGCTTCACTCCATTTAGATCGCAGAGCTTCCCGTTGTGTGTCTTTTCCAGTATGTCTTGGGCATGTGTAACAGTGACGTTCTTTTCCATTATCGTGTCAACCTGCTCTGTCGAGTTGTTTGCATGGTAACCAATGCAAATCTGATCACTTTTAACAAGGCTAACTATTGCAAGAAGAAGCACTATTTTCT
>NZ_LJJC01000019.1 GCF_001420715.1 Heyndrickxia shackletonii
GTTGGCCCCCTTATTTTAGACACATACTCCTATTATCTTTCTTTTTCGCAGTATTTTATTTTTTTGTTTAAGATGGAAATTGCCCCCTCTGTCTTCGCTAATTTTGTGATAGTATCATATCGACTTGACATGGAGCCTCTTCGCGCATGATTCTCTATCCAGGAACCCAGCCTCTTAAGAAGCTGTATTCACCAACTAGGTTATCATGCGCTGCTCCATATCAAGTCGTGCTCCTAATTCGTTCTGCTTTTATACCAAATAAGGGGCCAATTTCCTCTCATCCTATTCTCACTACAAATTAATAACCATTTCTTCCATACTACCTACCTCGTTAAATTTCTTATGGAACTGAGTAGGGGAAAGATAATGAAGACTCCCATGATATCTTCGGTGATTATAAAATTCCATATACTCATCTATTCGGTAATACGCTTCATCAAAACACTCAAAGGTGTACCGTTGGTAACACTCCCGTTCGATGATACTGTGAAATGATTCTATATACGCATTTAAATTGGGTGATTTTGGGGGAATACGTTCATGATAAATTTTATGGAGTTCACAAAATTCCCCAAAGTCTTTACTTACAAATTGTGGACCATTATCGGTTCGAATAATGATACTATATTCCTTTTCATCTTGTGGCAAATGAACCTGACGCCGTATAATGGCTTCTTGAAGCATTGTATTAATGTTCTCGGCTTTACATGTTGATCCTCGATAATAACCTACAATACAACGGTCGAATACATCTATGGCACTTGCCAGAAAAAAGAACCGGCCACTGTCTTCTATCGAACCATATTTAATATCTACTTGCCATAATTGGTTGGGTCCGGTAATTGAGTGCTGCTTAGCTAGTCGTCTTGGATAGGAAGGAGAAACGTTGCGCTTTGGCAGTAGAATGCCTAACTTATCACATAATCGGTACACTTTTTTAAAGTTAATCACTAGATTATGTTCCACCCTTAAATAATTGGTTAACTTACGATAACCATAGATTCCTTCTTCTCCTTCTATGCCTTCCATTAAAAGCTCTTCAATTTGTTCGTCGGAAACCATAGATCCATCTTTTCTTAATGAATAACCTGGACTAGGACGCCCTCGCTTCGTTACTATTTTTTCATTTGTTTCAATATCCTGATGATAGTAGTACAAAGAGCGACTCACCTCCAATGCCTTCATCGTTTGTTTTACAGGAAAACCTTCCGCAACCCAAAGATTCACTTCATCTAATTTTGAATTTATAGAGATTCGTTTTTTTTTATTAAATTCTTTAACATGGCAACTTCCAGTTCTTTTTCTCCAAGCAATTTCATCGCTTGTTCATACTTTTCTAGTAGTTCGCCTTTAGTGGGGTTATCAGATAATATGGTTGTACCCTCATTTTCCATTAGATCAAGCATTTCATCTTTATATTCATTCATCCACCTTCTAAAGGTATCTCTTGATATTCCCGCCTTTCGGGCAATAGAAGAATGGTTACCCGTTTCTAACGCAAGCCGAACATATTTCTTTTTTACATCTTCAATTACATCAATTTTCTTTCCAGGCATGGGTCTTCACCTCCCTATGAATCATTTTGTATGTTATACATTAAGTGTAAACCTAAGGTATTATCGTGTCTAAATGATTAAGGGGGCTAAAAAG
>NZ_LJJC01000010.1 GCF_001420715.1 Heyndrickxia shackletonii
CCACACTTCCACCTCGAACCTATCAACCTGATCATCTTTCAGGGATCTTACTAGCTTGCGCTATGGGAAATCTCATCTTGAGGGGGGCTTCATGCTTAGATGCTTTCAGCACTTATCCCTTCCGCACATAGCTACCCAGCGATGCCTTTGGCAAGACAACTGGTACACCAGCGGTGCGTCCATCCCGGTCCTCTCGTACTAAGGACAGCTCCTCTCAAATTTCCTACGCCCACGACGGATAGGGACCGAACTGTCTCACGACGTTCTGAACCCAGCTCGCGTACCGCTTTAATGGGCGAACAGCCCAACCCTTGGGACCGACTACAGCCCCAGGATGCGATGAGCCGACATCGAGGTGCCAAACCTCCCCGTCGATGTGGACTCTTGGGGGAGATAAGCCTGTTATCCCCGGGGTAGCTTTTATCCGTTGAGCGATGGCCCTTCCATGCGGAACCACCGGATCACTAAGCCCGACTTTCGTCCCTGCTCGACTTGTAGGTCTCGCAGTCAAGCTCCCTTGTGCCTTTACACTCTACGAATGATTTCCAACCATTCTGAGGGAACCTTTGGGCGCCTCCGTTACTCTTTAGGAGGCGACCGCCCCAGTCAAACTGCCTGCCTGACACTGTCTCCCACCCCGATCAGGGGTGCGGGTTAGAATTTCAATACAGCCAGGGTAGTATCCCACCGACGCCTCCACCGAAGCTGGCGCTCCGGCTTCAAAGGCTCCTACCTATCCTGTACAAGCTGTACCAAAATTCAATATCAGGCTGCAGTAAAGCTCCACGGGGTCTTTCCGTCCTGTCGCGGGTAACCTGCATCTTCACAGGTACTATAATTTCACCGAGTCTCTCGTTGAGACAGTGCCCAGATCGTTACGCCTTTCGTGCGGGTCAGAACTTACCTGACAAGGAATTTCGCTACCTTAGGACCGTTATAGTTACGGCCGCCGTTTACTGGGGCTTCAATTCAGAGCTTCGCTTACGCTAACCCCTCCTCTTAACCTTCCAGCACCGGGCAGGCGTCAGCCCCTATACTTCGCCTTGCGGCTTCGCAGAGACCTGTGTTTTTGCTAAACAGTCGCCTGGGCCTATTCACTGCGGCTCTCTCGGGCTTGCACCCTACCAGAGCACCCCTTCTCCCGAAGTTACGGGGTCATTTTGCCGAGTTCCTTAACGAGAGTTCTCTCGCTCACCTTAGGATTCTCTCCTCGCCTACCTGTGTCGGTTTGCGGTACGGGCACCTTTCACCTCACTAGAGGATTTTCTTGGCAGTGTGGAATCAGGAACTTCGGTACTATATTTCCCTCGCTATCACAGCTCCGCCTTCACGGTTACGGGATTTGCCTCGTAACCAGCCTAACTGCTTAGACGCACATAACCAGCAGTGCGCTTACCCTATCCTCCTGCGTCCCCCCATCGTTCAAACGGTGAAGAGGTGGTACAGGAATATCAACCTGTTGTCCATCGCCTACGCCTTTCGGCCTCGGCTTAGGTCCCGACTAACCCTGAGCGGACGAGCCTTCCTCAGGAAACCTTAGGCATTCGGTGGAAGGGATTCTCACCCTTCTTTCGCTACTCATACCGGCATTCTCACTTCTAAGCGCTCCACTAGTCCTTCCGGT
>NZ_LJJC01000014.1 GCF_001420715.1 Heyndrickxia shackletonii
ATATGAAGACAAGGCCCATTACAATGGCTAGAAGTATGAAACATGATGCCCCGAAGCTAAACCAAAGTATCACATCTTTGTAGCCGCTGCTTAGTTTGACTGGGTCAATCTGTATTCTGCTTTGCATTGCCTCTTCCCTGTATTTTCTGTGATCATAGGTGTTATTTCTAATACTGGCCATACAGTCATCATCACACTTGTGAAATATTTCAAAGCAACCAGTGCCATCTTCTTCAGCATTCTCTCTCAGCTGTCTTTTCACTCGTTCGTACAGTTTGTCCATTTCTGAATCAGCCAGATCAATTGTATGCTGGTTCTCCATTGCTACCAAGAGTTCAGCATTGTATGACCACACTTCTGTTATAGAATCTCTGGTCCAATTTATCACATTACCGATTTGCTTCTCTACCTCATTGAATTCATTGTCTATCAACTCAAATTGTTGGTTGGTTTTTGCTATAAGCCGGTTTAATTTCCCTGTTATTTGATCAATTGCCGATTGAGTGCTTTTGTAATCTGCAGCAGTTCCCTCTCCCTGTGCATTCTGGTGTCTGAAACCATACCAACCATCAATTAGGCCTTCCCATCCATTTTCAATGAAACCCGCTATAGCACCAAATAGGCCTCTCCCCTTTGGAATCTCAGGAACATTCTTCATCCCTGTTGCCAGCAGCAGACTCCTTTGCTTAACATATCTCGGACATTTTCCAACTGCCCTGCTATCTATGTTCTGAAATGGCAAGTTACTTATTATTGTCCCACCACTATGATAGCAGTCCCCTTCACAATTGGCATCAACCTGTACTCCACTCTGGATTCCCATAGATTTTCCTCTCAGGAAGCTTGCACGGTCTGGAGCTATGAAAGCCCCATTGAAACTGAAAGTGACTGTATCATTGGGATTTAGCATTAGCCAATGAAAGTCAATTCTTCCAGATATACCATTAACTTGTGGTCTCGCTCCTGGACTCGGTACAAAAGATTGTTGATAATTAGAACTCCCAACTGTCACCAGTTTGTTTCCACTCCCATATAGCTTGGTTTGCTCTGCAGTTGAAACGGAATGATGGATCCCCCATACTATTATAGCTGGGCTTTTTCTTGTATTTTTATATGACTTAGTCATCTGCGGGAATGCAGCATTATCTGTGTTTGACAGGAGCCATTTCATTTCTGCATAGAATGAAGATCCTGATCTCCTACATGCACTGGTTACTCCATTAGTTCTTATTCCATTGTATGTAAATCCCATTGCTTCCTTGTCAATTCCGCCTGATTCTCTGAGAATTTGCCTCAGAGCTTCTTCATTCACGAATTTCCCAGGATAACAGACATCACTTCCTTCTCGCCTCTCAATAATTAAATCGGCCGAAAATTCTAGGAATTGGTCACATTGAGGTGGTCCAGTGATTGTCCCCAGGAGTCCACATTGACCGAGGTCAACTGTCCTTTTCCCCTTTGAGCAGATCCTGGGGATGTTTGTTCGTTCCACTGTTTCAGTTGCATTGACGACTTCCACTTCTCTTTCAGTTAATGTGTTTACTTTGGTTCCGTTTGACACGGCATGATGTCCGAGGCAGATTTTGTCTGCATTTGTTGGAATGATCGCAATCAGAG
>NZ_LJJC01000011.1:0-2500 GCF_001420715.1 Heyndrickxia shackletonii
GAAGGACTCGAACCTTCGACCCTCTGATTAAAAGTCAGATGCTCTACCGACTGAGCTAATGGCTCTTATTTTTAGTTATAAGAACGGATTTTATATTGCTTTCTACCAAAGTGCATCTACGACGTCCAGCTTTCAGTAAGCCTATTCAAGTAGCAGCTCAAGCTGTACGCTGATGCATCGCTTCGTAGCTTACTCGATCGTGCTCTACCGACTGAGCTAATGGCTCGGAAATGGTGCCGGCCAGAGGACTTGAACCCCCAACCTACTGATTACAAGTCAGTTGCTCTACCAATTGAGCTAGGCCGGCATTATTAAGATATAACCTGCTGATATGTTAGTGCATATAACCGTCGTCCCGATTTCAGAAAGCTTACTCAAGATGTGGTTCAATCGGTACGCTGAAGCATCGCTTCGAAGCTTAATCGGGCGTGCTCTACCAATTGAGCTAGGCCGGCATTTTATATGGTGGAGGATGACGGGATCGAACCGCCGACCCCCTGCTTGTAAGGCAGGTGCTCTCCCAGCTGAGCTAATCCTCCATTATGTAAGCCTGGCAACGTCCTACTCTTGCAGGGGGAGAGCCCCCAACTACCATCGGCGCTGAGAAGCTTAACTTCCGTGTTCGGGATGGGAACGGGTGTGACCTTCTCGCCATAATTACCAGACAATATGAGGTTATTCCCTCAAAACTAAATACTGTAGAAGAAAGAAGTAAAGAGAATCGCGCTATTTTGGTTAAGTCCTCGATCGATTAGTATTCGTCAGCTCCATGTGTCGCCACACTTCCACCTCGAACCTATCAACCTGATCATCTTTCAGGGATCTTACTAGCTTGCGCTATGGGAAATCTCATCTTGAGGGGGGCTTCATGCTTAGATGCTTTCAGCACTTATCCCTTCCGCACATAGCTACCCAGCGATGCCTTTGGCAAGACAACTGGTACACCAGCGGTGCGTCCATCCCGGTCCTCTCGTACTAAGGACAGCTCCTCTCAAATTTCCTACGCCCACGACGGATAGGGACCGAACTGTCTCACGACGTTCTGAACCCAGCTCGCGTACCGCTTTAATGGGCGAACAGCCCAACCCTTGGGACCGACTACAGCCCCAGGATGCGATGAGCCGACATCGAGGTGCCAAACCTCCCCGTCGATGTGGACTCTTGGGGGAGATAAGCCTGTTATCCCCGGGGTAGCTTTTATCCGTTGAGCGATGGCCCTTCCATGCGGAACCACCGGATCACTAAGCCCGACTTTCGTCCCTGCTCGACTTGTAGGTCTCGCAGTCAAGCTCCCTTGTGCCTTTACACTCTACGAATGATTTCCAACCATTCTGAGGGAACCTTTGGGCGCCTCCGTTACTCTTTAGGAGGCGACCGCCCCAGTCAAACTGCCTGCCTGACACTGTCTCCCACCCCGATCAGGGGTGCGGGTTAGAATTTCAATACAGCCAGGGTAGTATCCCACCGACGCCTCCACCGAAGCTGGCGCTCCGGCTTCAAAGGCTCCTACCTATCCTGTACAAGCTGTACCAAAATTCAATATCAGGCTGCAGTAAAGCTCCACGGGGTCTTTCCGTCCTGTCGCGGGTAACCTGCATCTTCACAGGTACTATAATTTCACCGAGTCTCTCGTTGAGACAGTGCCCAGATCGTTACGCCTTTCGTGCGGGTCAGAACTTACCTGACAAGGAATTTCGCTACCTTAGGACCGTTATAGTTACGGCCGCCGTTTACTGGGGCTTCAATTCAGAGCTTCGCTTACGCTAACCCCTCCTCTTAACCTTCCAGCACCGGGCAGGCGTCAGCCCCTATACTTCGCCTTGCGGCTTCGCAGAGACCTGTGTTTTTGCTAAACAGTCGCCTGGGCCTATTCACTGCGGCTCTCTCGGGCTTGCACCCTACCAGAGCACCCCTTCTCCCGAAGTTACGGGGTCATTTTGCCGAGTTCCTTAACGAGAGTTCTCTCGCTCACCTTAGGATTCTCTCCTCGCCTACCTGTGTCGGTTTGCGGTACGGGCACCTTTCACCTCACTAGAGGATTTTCTTGGCAGTGTGGAATCAGGAACTTCGGTACTATATTTCCCTCGCTATCACAGCTCCGCCTTCACGGTTACGGGATTTGCCTCGTAACCAGCCTAACTGCTTAGACGCACATAACCAGCAGTGCGCTTACCCTATCCTCCTGCGTCCCCCCATCGTTCAAACGGTGAAGAGGTGGTACAGGAATATCAACCTGTTGTCCATCGCCTACGCCTTTCGGCCTCGGCTTAGGTCCCGACTAACCCTGAGCGGACGAGCCTTCCTCAGGAAACCTTAGGCATTCGGTGGAAGGGATTCTCACCCTTCTTTCGCTACTCATACCGGCATTCTCACTTCTAAGCGCTCCACTAGTCCTTCCGGTCTAGCTTCACCGCCCTTAGAACGCTCTCCTACCACGGACACCTGCCAGGTGTCCATCCACAGCTTCGGTGATACGTTTAGCCCCGGTACATTTTCGGCG
>NZ_LJJC01000004.1:0-252250 GCF_001420715.1 Heyndrickxia shackletonii
TGCGCCCATAGCTCAATTGGATAGAGCGTTTGACTACGGATCAAAAGGTTAGGGGTTCGACTCCTCTTGGGCGCGCCATAATCAATACAAACGGGAAGTAGCTCAGCTTGGTAGAGCACATGGTTTGGGACCATGGGGTCGCAGGTTNTTAAAATGGGGCCTTAGCTCAGCTGGGAGAGCGCCTGCTTTGCACGCAGGAGGTCAGCGGTTCGATCCCGCTAGGCTCCACCAAAAAAAGTTCTTGACATTCTCCATTCAAGAGAGTAACATAGAAAGAGTCGTTACTGAAAATGACTTAAAATTGATCTTTGAAAACTGAACAGAACGAAACGTCAATGTTTTAAATAATGAGCTATATCAAACACTTTTTTTGGAGAGTTTGATCCTGGCTCAGGACGAACGCTGGCGGCGTGCCTAATACATGCAAGTCGAGCGGACTTTTAAAAGCTTGCTTTTAAAAGTTAGCGGCGGACGGGTGAGTAACACGTGGGTAACCTGCCTGTAAGACTGGGATAACTCCGGGAAACCGGGGCTAATACCGGATAACTTCTTTTCTCGCATGAGGAAAGATTGAAAGATGGCTTCGGCTATCACTTACAGATGGACCCGCGGCGCATTAGCTAGTTGGTGAGGTAACGGCTCACCAAGGCAACGATGCGTAGCCGACCTGAGAGGGTGATCGGCCACACTGGGACTGAGACACGGCCCAGACTCCTACGGGAGGCAGCAGTAGGGAATCTTCCGCAATGGACGAAAGTCTGACGGAGCAACGCCGCGTGAGTGATGAAGGTTTTCGGATCGTAAAACTCTGTTGTTAGGGAAGAACAAGTATCGTTCGAATAGGGCGGTACCTTGACGGTACCTAACCAGAAAGCCACGGCTAACTACGTGCCAGCAGCCGCGGTAATACGTAGGTGGCAAGCGTTGTCCGGAATTATTGGGCGTAAAGCGCGCGCAGGCGGTTTCTTAAGTCTGATGTGAAAGCCCACGGCTCAACCGTGGAGGGTCATTGGAAACTGGGAGACTTGAGTGCAGAAGAGGAGAGTGGAATTCCACGTGTAGCGGTGAAATGCGTAGAGATGTGGAGGAACACCAGTGGCGAAGGCGACTCTCTGGTCTGTAACTGACGCTGAGGCGCGAAAGCGTGGGGAGCGAACAGGATTAGATACCCTGGTAGTCCACGCCGTAAACGATGAGTGCTAAGTGTTAGAGGGTTTCCGCCCTTTAGTGCTGCAGCTAACGCATTAAGCACTCCGCCTGGGGAGTACGGCCGCAAGGCTGAAACTCAAAGGAATTGACGGGGGCCCGCACAAGCGGTGGAGCATGTGGTTTAATTCGAAGCAACGCGAAGAACCTTACCAGGTCTTGACATCCTCTGACAACCCTAGAGATAGGGCGTTCCCCTTCGGGGGACAGAGTGACAGGTGGTGCATGGTTGTCGTCAGCTCGTGTCGTGAGATGTTGGGTTAAGTCCCGCAACGAGCGCAACCCTTGACCTTAGTTGCCAGCATTCAGTTGGGCACTCTAAGGTGACTGCCGGTGACAAACCGGAGGAAGGTGGGGATGACGTCAAATCATCATGCCCCTTATGACCTGGGCTACACACGTGCTACAATGGATGGTACAAAGGGCTGCGAGACCGCGAGGTTAAGCCAATCCCATAAAACCATTCTCAGTTCGGATTGCAGGCTGCAACTCGCCTGCATGAAGCCGGAATCGCTAGTAATCGCGGATCAGCATGCCGCGGTGAATACGTTCCCGGGCCTTGTACACACCGCCCGTCACACCACGAGAGTTTGTAACACCCGAAGTCGGTGAGGTAACCTTTTGGAGCCAGCCGCCGAAGGTGGGACAGATGATTGGGGTGAAGTCGTAACAAGGTAGCCGTATCGGAAGGTGCGGCTGGATCACCTCCTTTCTAAGGATAATGGAAAACCACTTACGTGGTTATAAGAAGACGTTTATAAGTTCTGTTCAGTTTTGAAAGGTCAATCCTTTCAAATATATTGTTATTATTAGAAATTATTAAGAAACTTTTTCTAATTCTAACGAAGTATTTTGCTCCTGCGGCAAAGCGTATTCGAGGATGATTAGGTTCACCTCGGAGCAAGTCAGCATGTAGCAAATTCTCTGACGTTTAATCATGATGTGATTGAAGTCAGTAGCCTTGTTCCTTGAAAACTAGATACTGATAGAAGAAACCAAGTAAAACCGAGAATCGCCACTTTATGGATTTCATCCATTTTAAAGTAGTAATAACCTTATAGGTTAAGTTAGTAAGGGCGCACGGTGGATGCCTTGGCACTAGGAGCCGATGAAGGACGGGACTAACACCGATATGCTTCGGGGAGCTGTAAGCAAGCTTTGATCCGGAGATTTCCGAATGGGGGAACCCACTGCTCGTAATGGAGCAGTATCTTTACCTGAATACATAGGGTAATGAAGGCAGACCCGGGGAACTGAAACATCTAAGTACCCGGAGGAAGAGAAAGCAAACGCGATTTCCTGAGTAGCGGCGAGCGAAACGGAAGAAGCCCAAACCAAGAGGCTTGCCTCTTGGGGTTGTAGGACACTCTATACGGAGTTACAAAGGAACGGAGTAGATGAAGAGGTCTGGAAAGGCCCGTCAAAGAAGGTAACAACCCTGTAGTTGAAACTTCGTTCCCTCCAGAGTGGATCCTGAGTACGGCGGGACACGTGAAATCCCGTCGGAAGCAGGGAGGACCATCTCCCAAGGCTAAATACTCCCTAGTGACCGATAGTGAACCAGTACCGTGAGGGAAAGGTGAAAAGCACCCCGGGAGGGGAGTGAAAGAGAACCTGAAACCGTGTGCCTACAAGTAGTTAGAGCCCGTTAATGGGTGATAGCGTGCCTTTTGTAGAATGAACCGGCGAGTTACGATTTCATGCAAGGTTAAGCTGATGAAGCGGAGCCGCAGCGAAAGCGAGTCTGAATAGGGCGAATAAGTATGAGGTCGTAGACCCGAAACCAGGTGATCTACCCATGTCCAGGGTGAAGGTAAGGTAACACTTACTGGAGGCCCGAACCCACGCACGTTGAAAAGTGCGGGGATGAGGTGTGGGTAGCGGAGAAATTCCAATCGAACTTGGAGATAGCTGGTTCTCTCCGAAATAGCTTTAGGGCTAGCCTCAAGATGAAGAGTATTGGAGGTAGAGCACTGTTTGGACTAGGGGCCCTCATCGGGTTACCGAATTCAGACAAACTCCGAATGCCAAATACTTATGCTTGGGAGTCAGACTGCGAGTGATAAGATCCGTAGTCAAAAGGGAAACAGCCCAGACCACCAGCTAAGGTCCCAAAGTATACGTTAAGTGGAAAAGGATGTGGAGTTGCTTAGACAACCAGGATGTTGGCTTAGAAGCAGCCACCATTTAAAGAGTGCGTAATAGCTCACTGGTCGAGTGACTCTGCGCCGAAAATGTACCGGGGCTAAACGTATCACCGAAGCTGTGGATGGACACCTGACAGGTGTCCGTGGTAGGAGAGCGTTCTAAGGGCGGTGAAGCTAGACCGGAAGGACTAGTGGAGCGCTTAGAAGTGAGAATGCCGGTATGAGTAGCGAAAGAAGGGTGAGAATCCCTTCCACCGAATGCCTAAGGTTTCCTGAGGAAGGCTCGTCCGCTCAGGGTTAGTCGGGACCTAAGCCGAGGCCGAAAGGCGTAGGCGATGGACAACAGGTTGATATTCCTGTACCACCTCTTCACCGTTTGAACGATGGGGGGACGCAGGAGGATAGGGTAAGCGCACTGCTGGTTATGTGCGTCTAAGCAGTTAGGCTGGTTACGAGGCAAATCCCGTAACCGTGAAGGCGGAGCTGTGATAGCGAGGGAAATATAGTACCGAAGTTCCTGATTCCACACTGCCAAGAAAATCCTCTAGTGAGGTGAAAGGTGCCCGTACCGCAAACCGACACAGGTAGGCGAGGAGAGAATCCTAAGGTGAGCGAGAGAACTCTCGTTAAGGAACTCGGCAAAATGACCCCGTAACTTCGGGAGAAGGGGTGCTCTGGTAGGGTGCAAGCCCGAGAGAGCCGCAGTGAATAGGCCCAGGCGACTGTTTAGCAAAAACACAGGTCTCTGCGAAGCCGCAAGGCGAAGTATAGGGGCTGACGCCTGCCCGGTGCTGGAAGGTTAAGAGGAGGGGTTAGCGTAAGCGAAGCTCTGAATTGAAGCCCCAGTAAACGGCGGCCGTAACTATAACGGTCCTAAGGTAGCGAAATTCCTTGTCAGGTAAGTTCTGACCCGCACGAAAGGCGTAACGATCTGGGCACTGTCTCAACGAGAGACTCGGTGAAATTATAGTACCTGTGAAGATGCAGGTTACCCGCGACAGGACGGAAAGACCCCGTGGAGCTTTACTGCAGCCTGATATTGAATTTTGGTACAGCTTGTACAGGATAGGTAGGAGCCTTTGAAGCCGGAGCGCCAGCTTCGGTGGAGGCGTCGGTGGGATACTACCCTGGCTGTATTGAAATTCTAACCCGCACCCCTGATCGGGGTGGGAGACAGTGTCAGGCAGGCAGTTTGACTGGGGCGGTCGCCTCCTAAAGAGTAACGGAGGCGCCCAAAGGTTCCCTCAGAATGGTTGGAAATCATTCGTAGAGTGTAAAGGCACAAGGGAGCTTGACTGCGAGACCTACAAGTCGAGCAGGGACGAAAGTCGGGCTTAGTGATCCGGTGGTTCCGCATGGAAGGGCCATCGCTCAACGGATAAAAGCTACCCCGGGGATAACAGGCTTATCTCCCCCAAGAGTCCACATCGACGGGGAGGTTTGGCACCTCGATGTCGGCTCATCGCATCCTGGGGCTGTAGTCGGTCCCAAGGGTTGGGCTGTTCGCCCATTAAAGCGGTACGCGAGCTGGGTTCAGAACGTCGTGAGACAGTTCGGTCCCTATCCGTCGTGGGCGTAGGAAATTTGAGAGGAGCTGTCCTTAGTACGAGAGGACCGGGATGGACGCACCGCTGGTGTACCAGTTGTCTTGCCAAAGGCATCGCTGGGTAGCTATGTGCGGAAGGGATAAGTGCTGAAAGCATCTAAGCATGAAGCCCCCCTCAAGATGAGATTTCCCATAGCGCAAGCTAGTAAGATCCCTGAAAGATGATCAGGTTGATAGGTTCGAGGTGGAAGTGTGGCGACACATGGAGCTGACGAATACTAATCGATCGAGGACTTAACCAAAATAGAGCGATTCTCTTTACTTCTTCTTCTACAGTATTTAGTTTTGAGGGAACAAACCTCACAACAAAAAAAGTTATTTTGCCTTTGGCAAAAAACTAAGGTCTGGTAATTATGGCGAGAAGGTCACACCCGTTCCCATCCCGAACACGGAAGTTAAGCTTCTCAGCGCCGATGGTAGTTGGGGGCTCTCCCCCTGCAAGAGTAGGACGTTGCCAGGCAAACAGCGAAAGCCACAGATATTATTCTGTGGCTTTTTTGTATGGTAAAAATAGTTCTATAGTCCCGAATCACGAGATTAGCTGCTATTAGTGGATACATTCGCGAGATTATGGATGAAACCGACGAGAATAAATGCTAAATCATATAAAAACCTCATTTTTTAGTTTTAACAAGCAAAATTTCACCTACAGAAGTATACAAAAATAATTTTTTACTTTTTCTTTCCATGTTTTATTTTAAATGCACTTTGGTGAAACTGATATTTAGAAATATCCGATACAGTTAACCAATATTGTCATTTCACATAAGATATATTGCAATGTGTTAAGCGCCGCCTACATATGCTAGAATCGAAACCCTTGCACTTTTGGAATAATCATGTATAATTAATGTCAAATATAGTCAAAGTCAAGTCGGGAGAAGGAGGTGGACTTGATGAAAAATATATCTGACATCATAGAAAATTACTTAAAGAAAGTTTTGGAAATGAATGGCAGTGAAATAGTAGAGATAAAAAGAAGTGAAATTGCCGATAAATTTCAGTGTGTTCCATCTCAAATAAACTATGTAATAAATACTCGTTTTACTATAGAAAAAGGCTATGTAGTGGAGAGTAAAAGAGGCGGCGGTGGTTATATTCGCATCATGAAAGTAAAAAGTCATGATCAAGCCCATTTAATTGACCAGCTTATTTTACTTATTAAAAACCGTGTCTCCCAGTCTAATGCAACAGATGTAATTATTCGATTAGTGGAGGAAGAGGTTATTTCCGAGAGAGAAGCAAAAATTATGCTATGTGTGATGGATCGTTCAGTATTGTACATCGATTTACCTGAAAGAGATGAACTGAGGGCAAGAATGCTAAAGGCAATGCTTATAACATTGAAATACAAATAGTGGAGAGGTGTAAGGCATGATTTGTCAAGAATGTCACGAGCGCCCGGCGACTCTACACTTTACCAAGATTTTAAATGGGGAGAAAACAGAACTTCACTATTGCGAAAAATGTGCTCAAGAAAAAGGTGAAATGTTCATGTTTGATGGAGAGCCAGGTTTTTCAATCAATAACTTATTAGCGGGATTATTTAGCTATGATCCAATCTTTCAGCAAACAAAGCAAGAAACACTCCCTAGAAATGAAATTTTACAGTGTGAAAATTGTAAAATGACCTTTAAACAATTTTTAAATGTTGGAAAGTTTGGATGTGCCCATTGTTATGAGACTTTTAAAGAACAATTAACTCCTATTTTAAAAAGGCTTCACAGTGGTAATTATGAGCATCATGGTAAAATCCCTAAAAGAATTGGGGGTTCTATTCATATTAAGAAGCAAATCCAACAATTCAGAGCGGACCTGCACATTGCTATTCAAAATGAAGAATTCGAAAGAGCTGCAGAAATTCGCGATCAAGTTCGTGCTTTAGAGGCTAAACTTCTTTCTGAAGGAGGAGAGGCCAGATGACTCTTGATAAATTTTTAAATAAAGCGATAAGTTCATGGATGAGTCAGGATGGACCAGATTCTGATATTGTGTTAAGCTCACGAATTCGTTTGGCCCGCAATTTTAAAGATTATTATTTCCCAACTATATATAGCCCTGAACAAGCAAAGAAAATAATAACGGAAGTAACAGAAATTTTTAACTTGATAAGAAATGATCACAGTCAGATAGACTTGTTAAAAATGGATGAATTACAACCTTTACAAAAGAGGGTTTTAGTTGAAAAACATTTAATCAGTCCCAATCTTGCTGATGAATCCTCACACGGGGCAGTCATCTTAACTGATGATGAAGATGTAAGTATTATGATTAATGAGGAAGATCATATCCGTATTCAATGCCTTTTTCCCGGGCTTCAATTAAAGGATGCATTGGAAAAAGCAAATGGTATAGATGATTTAATTGAAGAACATATTCACTATGCTTTTAGTGAAAAATTTGGTTATTTAACGAGCTGTCCAACCAATGTCGGAACTGGATTGAGAGCTTCCGTCATGGTTCATTTACCTGGCTTAATTTTGACTCAACAAATGAATCGAATTATTCCGGCCATTAATCAGCTTGGTTTAGTGGTTAGAGGAATATATGGTGAAGGCAGTGAAGCTCTCGGGAACATATTTCAAATTTCTAATCAAATGACGTTAGGAAAAACGGAAGAGGATATTGTAGCAGATCTAACAAGTGTAGTTCATCAAATAATTGCTCAAGAAAGGTCTGCAAGAGAAGCATTGATTAAAACCTCTAACATACAATTAGAAGATAGAGTATACCGCTCTTATGGTGTATTGGCAAATAGCCGTATTATCGAATCAAAAGAAGCAGCACAATGCCTTTCGGATGTACGTCTAGGCATTGACACGGGGTATATTAAAAGCGTATCAAAGAGTATTCTAAATGAATTGATGATACTCACACAACCTGGCTTTTTACAGCAATATGCCGGAGGACCTCTTCGCCCACATGAACGGGATATTAGAAGAGCTTCACTTATTAGGGAACGCTTAAAACTTGAAGAAGTGAATAATGGTTAGGAGGAGATCCTTATGATGTTTGGCCGATTTACAGAAAGAGCACAAAAAGTTCTTGCATTATCACAAGAAGAAGCGATTCGTTTACGCCATAATAATATCGGAACAGAGCATATATTACTTGGATTAGTTCAAGAGGGAGAAGGAATAGCTGCAAAAGCACTTTATGGTCTTGGACTAAGTGCAGAAAAAATTCAATCGGAAGTAGAAAATTTGATTGGTAAAGGACAAGATTCTGGGCAAACCATTCATTATACACCGCGTGCTAAAAAAGTAATTGAATTATCGATGGATGAGGCGCGTAAGCTAGGGCATTCTTATGTTGGAACAGAACATATATTGCTTGGATTAATTCGTGAAGGAGAAGGAGTCGCTGCCCGAGTTCTAAATAACTTAGGTGTAAGCTTAAATAAGGCACGCCAACAAGTTCTGCAGCTTCTTGGCAGCAATGAGACAGGTAACCATCCAGGAGGTTCTCCTTCTAATGCGAATACTCCAACATTAGACAGCCTTGCTCGGGACTTAACGGCTATTGCCCGAGAAGAAACACTTGATCCGGTTATTGGCAGAAGCAAAGAAATCCAACGCGTGATAGAGGTGTTAAGCCGAAGAACGAAAAATAATCCTGTCCTTATTGGAGAGCCAGGAGTTGGTAAAACCGCCATTGCGGAAGGACTTGCTCAACAAATTGTGAATAATGAGGTACCGGAAACACTTCGTGATAAACGTGTCATGACATTAGATATGGGTACAGTTGTAGCTGGAACAAAGTATCGCGGTGAATTCGAGGACCGTTTAAAAAAGGTAATGGATGAAATTCGCCAAGCCGGAAATATCATTCTATTTATTGATGAACTTCATACTTTAATTGGTGCCGGTGGTGCTGAAGGAGCAATTGATGCTTCTAATATTTTGAAGCCTTCGCTAGCTCGCGGGGAACTTCAGTGTATTGGTGCCACAACACTGGATGAATATCGAAAATATATTGAAAAAGATGCAGCCTTGGAAAGAAGATTTCAACCAATTCAAGTGGATGAGCCAACAACAGAAGAGTCTATCTTAATATTGAAAGGACTTCGTGACCGCTATGAAGCTCATCATCGTGTTTCTATCACAGATGAGGCTATTGAAGCAGCTGTAAAATTATCAGATCGTTACATTTCGGATCGATTCTTACCAGATAAGGCGATTGATTTAATTGATGAAGCTGGTTCAAAGGTTCGCTTAAGATCCTATACAACTCCTCCAAGCTTAAAAGAATTAGAAGTAAATCTTGAAGAAATTAAAAAGGAAAAGGATGCCGCGGTACAAAGTCAGGAATTTGAAAAAGCTGCATCTCTCCGTGATTCTGAACAGCGTTTACGTGAAAAGCTTGAAGAAACGAAAAAATCTTGGAAGGAAAAGCAAGGTCAAGAAAATAGTGAAGTGACAGTTGAAGACATTGCGAATGTAGTTTCAAGCTGGACTAGAATTCCGGTTTCTAAATTGGCACAGACAGAATCAGAAAGATTATTAAATCTGGAAGAGCTATTACATTCTCGAGTAATTGGGCAGGAAGAGGCCGTTAAGGCTATTTCTAAAGCAGTTCGCCGGGCACGTGCCGGATTGAAGGATCCAAAACGTCCAATCGGTTCCTTCATCTTCTTGGGTCCAACAGGTGTCGGGAAAACAGAACTAGCTAGAGCCCTTGCGGAAGCAATGTTTGGGGATGAGGATGCGATGATCCGTATTGATATGTCTGAATACATGGAAAAGCATTCTACCTCTAGACTTGTCGGCTCCCCTCCTGGATATGTAGGCTTTGAAGAAGGCGGACAATTAACAGAAAAGGTAAGAAGAAAACCTTATTCCGTTATTTTGTTAGATGAAATTGAGAAAGCACATCCAGATGTGTTTAATATTTTACTGCAAGTTTTAGAAGATGGCCGTTTAACAGATTCCAAGGGCCGTACAGTTGATTTTCGCAACACAGTAGTCATTATGACGTCTAATGTAGGTGCAGAAGCCTTAAAGCGTAATAAATTTGTCGGCTTTAATATTCAAGATAATAATCAAGACTACAAGGATATGAAAAGCAAAGTGATGGAAGAGCTTAAAAGAGCATTTCGTCCGGAATTTTTAAATCGAGTTGATGAAACGATCGTCTTCCATGCATTAGAAAAAGACCAATTGAAACAAATTGTTACCCTTATGGCAGAAGAGCTAGTAAAACGCTTAAAAGAACAGAAAATTGAACTTGAAATATCAGAGGCAGCTAAAGAAAAGATTGCCGAAAAAGGATATGATCCTGAATATGGTGCTAGACCGCTTCGCCGAGCAATCCAAAAATATATTGAGGACCGCTTGTCTGAAGAGCTATTAAAAGGTGTAATTTTAGAAGGTCAGCATGTTGTGATTGATGTAAAAGACGGTAAATTTGTTGTGAACTCCTCAGAAATGACCGGAACATTATCTTAATGATTTCATAAATATATGAAACCATTTTGGTAGTTGGAACGTCTATAATATGTAATTTAATGGAATAGGTTGCATTCTTTTGTTGAGATATTTAATCAAAAGAATGCAACCTCCTTTCATACTTGAAAGTTGTATGAAACTGTATTTTAAGAGATAAAAATAAGTTTTTTAAGAATTTATTAAGGCCATTAGCCTTTGTTTAGCTTCAAGTCAAATTGGCACTTTAAATTTCACCAGCGTCTGCCGGCTAGCGGGATTCTACTCCGCCCTGCGAGTAAAACATCAGCCAGTGAACTACCTTCAGCACGATTTCCTAAATCTTGCGTTGAGGACTGCGAAATCCTTATGCTAGAGCTGCGGCGCTTGTGCTTTTCTTATTCAAAAAGGTCATCACTATTTTGATTACGCATAGATATATAGAAAGGAAGTAAAAAATGGCAAAGAAAACAACAAAATTTATTTGCCAATCTTGTGGGTATGAATCGCCAAAATGGATGGGAAGATGTCCAGGCTGTAATGAATGGAATCAAATGACGGAGGAAGTTTCTGTCATTAGTAAGCCTAAAGGTGCTTTTTTACATACTGCTCCAGGAACGGCGGCAAAAGCAGCCCCCATAAATACCATTCAATCGGAACAGGAAGCTAGAGTAGAAACGGATTTAGTGGAATTAAATAGAGTACTAGGTGGAGGGGTAGTACCCGGATCCTTAGTCTTAATTGGGGGAGACCCTGGGATTGGTAAATCAACACTTCTTCTTCAAGTATCATCTCAGCTTTCTACACATCAACACAAAGTTTTGTATATTTCAGGGGAAGAGTCTGTTAAACAAACGAAGCTTCGAGCAGACCGCCTTCAAATTACTTCAAGTGAGCTATATGTTTTTTCTGAAACGAATCTTGAGGTTATTCAACAAACCATTCAAGATATAAACCCCAATTTTGTCATTATCGATTCTATCCAAACCATTTTTCACCCCGAAGTAACCTCGGCGCCGGGGAGCGTATCTCAAGTTCGGGAATGTACAGCGGAACTAATGAGAATAGCTAAAACAAATGGTATTGCTATTTTCATTGTAGGGCATGTTACAAAGGAAGGTAATATTGCTGGACCGAGACTTTTAGAGCATATGGTTGACACTGTTCTTTATTTTGAAGGAGAGAGACATCATTCCTATCGAATTTTACGAGCTGTAAAAAATCGATTTGGCTCGACAAATGAAATGGCCATATTTGAAATGAAAGAATTAGGTCTTGTAGAAGTGGAAAATCCGTCAGAGATATTTCTAGAGGAGCGGTCAAAAGGTGCTTCAGGCTCGACAGTTGTTGCCTCAATGGAAGGTACACGACCTATCTTAGTGGAAATCCAAGCACTTGTTTCACCTACTATGTTCCCAACACCCCGAAGAATGGCATCTGGGATCGATTATAACAGGGTAAATTTAATAATGGCTGTTTTGGAAAAAAGAGTAGGTATGCTATTACAAAATCAGGATGCATATTTAAAGGTTGCAGGCGGAGTAAAAATTGACGAACCGGCCATCGACTTGGCTATCGCAGTAAGCATTGCCTCCAGCTTCCGGGATGTACCTACAAATGCCGATGATATTGTTATTGGTGAAATTGGGCTAACAGGTGAGGTTAGAAGAGTATCCAGAATCGAACAGCGTGTACAAGAGGCTGCAAAATTAGGTTTTAATCGGGTTATTATTCCGAATAATAATCTGGGAGGCTGGAAAATACCAAAAGACATTCAAGTAATTGGTGTTTCAACAGTGAAAGAAGCTTTAAAGCATGCACTAGGAGGATGAATGGATGGAAGATAAAAAGCCCCAACAAAAATCCATGTCGGAGATTCTACAATTAATCGCACCCGGAACACCGATTAGAGAAGGTATTGATAATGTATTGCGTGCTAATACGGGTGGCTTAATTGTCCTTGGCTATAATGACCGGGTGAAAGCATTAGTGGATGGTGGATTCACTATTAATTGCAGTTTTAGTCCTAGTTACTTATATGAATTGGCTAAAATGGATGGGGCTATTATTTTGAATGAAACTGGCAGCAAAATTTTAATTGCTAATGCTCAATTGGCTCCTGATCCAACCATCACTTCCTCTGAAACAGGGATGAGACACCGTACAGCTGAAAGAGTAGCGAAACAAACAAAATCGCTTGTTATTGCTATTTCGCAAAGAAGAAATGTTATTACTTTATATCAAGGGAGCTTTCGCTACGCATTAAAAGACATTGGGGTCATTTTGACAAAGGCTAATCAGGCTATTCAAACGTTAGAAAAATACAAGGTTGTGCTAGATCAAAGTATCGCAAATCTATCTGTTTTGGAATTCGAAGAACTTGTAACAAACAGTGATTTATTGCAAGTGCTTCATCGATTAGAAATGGTCATAAGGATAAAAAAAGAGTTGATTACTTATTTAAATGAATTAGGAACAGAAGGGCGTTTAGTCCGGCTCCAGATGAAAGAACTTATGACAGATATTGAACATGAAGCAATGCTGATTATAAGAGACTATGCTTTTGATCAAAAGATAAAACCTATCGACCTGCTATTAAGATTTCAGGATATGGTGGGTTCCGATGTTTTAGATGACAACGTCGTGATGAAGCTATTAGGTTATAACAATTTCATTCATCCTGATGAAACGGTCAGTCCAAGAGGCTATCGAGTCCTAAGTAAGATTCCAAGACTTCCTACGATCATTTTGGAAAACTTAATAGATACATTTTCAACGCTTCCCAATATCCTTCGTGCTTCGGTTGATGAACTCGATGATGTAGAAGGAATTGGTGAGGTAAGAGCAAGAAAAATTAAAGACGGATTGCAGTTGATAAGAGAGCAAATATTTGCGGATCGCCAGTTATAAATTAAACTCTGTTGATTTTGAAGACAAAAACGTTGTACCATCCTTATTTAGCGAAAAATGGGCAAACCCCGAAAGCCAGTCTTGTTAGGATTTATTATAAATGGCGAAAAGAAACAATCAATGTGAAAACAACTTAAATAACTATATTGATGAGGAGATATATATTACAAATGTACAAATTAATACTTCGTTATAACAATAATTTGACCATATCGTTACAAAATAAAAATATTCATCAATATTACGTTTTAAACTTAAGAATTTGTTTATAATGAATAAAGGAGGTGAAAAAATGTTAAAAAGACTAGTGCAAGCATGCTTTCTAATTATAGGAGGAACGCTTGGTATCTTTTTATTACCTGAATTATTTAAACTATTTAATTTACATGATATTATCTTTCTTAATAATTCTTATGTTACTGCAATTTTAGGTGCTATTATATTTTATTTAATTACTTTTTGGACAGTTGATTATGTGGTTGATTTTGTTAAATGGTTTGAGGATTCTGTGGTGAAAGCCCCAATTACGGAGATTATATCTGGGAGCTTAGGTTTAATTTTTGGTTTGCTTATTGCCTTTTTGGTGGGAATACCATTCAATAATATGAGATTTCCGTTTGTGAATTCAGTTATTCCAATTCTTTTAACTTTATTACTTGGATATTTGGGCTTTCAAATTGGTTTTAAAAAGCGTGAGGAATTGATGAATCTATTTACTATTTCTCGTTCCAACAAAAAGAAAGCAAATATCGAAGTAGAGGAAGAAAAAAAGAACACAAAAACATTGAAACTATTGGATACAAGTGTCATTATTGATGGTAGAATTGCGGATATTTGCCAAACGGGATTTTTGGATGGTGTAATTGTTATTCCTCAATTTGTTTTAATGGAGCTTCAGCATATTGCCGATTCTTCCGATGCTTTGAAGCGTAATAGAGGGAGAAGAGGATTAGATATTTTGAACCGTATTCAAAAAGAGCTTCCAATTGAAGTGCAAATCTATGAAGGTGACTTTGATGATATTCAAGAAGTGGACAGTAAGTTAATTAAACTTGCAAAATTGACGAATGGTATTGTAGTCACGAATGATTTTAACTTAAATAAAGTTTGTGAACTGCAAAATGTACAAGTATTGAATATAAATGATTTAGCGAATGCTGTAAAGCCAGTTGTTTTACCAGGAGAAGAGCTAAATGTTCAATTAATTAAAGACGGAAAAGAATATCATCAAGGCATTGCCTATTTAGATGATGGTACAATGATCGTTGTGGAAGAGGGCAGAAACTATATTGGAAAACGGATTGATGTTTTAGTTACAAGTGTACTGCAAACATCTGCCGGTCGAATGATATTTGCCAAGCCCAAATTGTTAGAGAAGGCATTATAAAAGGTGATAGGGGTATAGAATAATGGAATATCAGGTAATTATTCCAGCTGCTGGTCAAGGAAAACGTATGGGAGCGGGAAAAAATAAATTGTTTCTCCACTTAAATGGAAAACCGATTATTTCTCATACCCTTAAGGTTTTTCTTGATGATGAAAAGTGCAGTGGAATTATTTTAGCTATTCAACCTGATGATGAGGATTTTTTCAAAAAGTTATTAAACACCTACAGTACTACCAAAAAAATTCATTTGGTTTTTGGTGGAGCAGAAAGACAATATAGTGTTTTTAATGGTTTGAAAGTTATAAAAGACAGTAACATTATATTAGTTCATGATGGAGCTAGACCATTTATTAGACATGAAGTCATTCATCAACTTGCAAAAGCCGCCCATGAAAAAGGGGCTGCGATTGCTGCTGTTCCAGTCAAGGATACCATTAAAAAGGTTCAGGATTTCCAAGTAGTGGAGACGATTGAGCGTACAAGCTTGTGGCAGGTACAAACCCCACAAGCTTTTCGCTTTTCTCTTTTGTGGGAAGCTCATCATCAAGCTTTGCAGGAAAATTTTCTTGGTACAGACGAAGCTTCGTTAGTAGAAAGGCTGCAGTATCCTGTCCAAATTGTGACAGCAGATTATGATAATATTAAATTAACAACTCCAGAGGATCTCTATATTGCTGAGGCAATTTTAAAACATCGATCTTTAAATAAGTAAAAGAAGTGGAAAAGGAGCAAAATTATGTTTCGAATTGGACAAGGTTATGATGTTCATCAGTTGACCGAGGGTCGCCCCTTGATTATTGGCGGGATTGACATTCCTTATGAGAAAGGATTACTAGGGCATTCCGATGCGGACGTGTTATTACATACAGTGGCAGATGCATGCTTGGGAGCGATTGGAGAAGGCGATATTGGCAAGCATTTTCCTGATACTGATCCTGCTTTTAAAGATGCAGATTCCGCTAAGTTATTATCACATGTTTGGAATTTAGTAAAAGAAAAGGGTTATTGTTTGGGAAATATTGATTGTACCATCATTGCCCAAAAGCCTAAAATGGCTCCTTACATCGAACAAATGCGAGGCAGAATTGCCGAGTTGTTAGAAGGTGACATTTCACAGGTAAATGTTAAAGCCACAACTACAGAAAAACTTGGATTTACTGGCCGCGGGGAAGGAATTGCCTCCCAAGCTGTGGTTCTTTTACAAGCAGTAAAGTAAGCACCCTTTTTTTCTTTTGTCTAGCTTCGGCACCTATCGGCTAGCGGATGAGCAAGGCGCCGGCGCTTTTCTTAAAACAATGACAGTGGTAAAATAGTACAGGATTAATAGATTTCTTAGACAAACCGAGGAGGACTTTTCAAAATGTCAAAGGATATTAGGGTAAGGTATGCACCGAGTCCAACAGGACATTTACATATAGGAAATGCAAGAACAGCACTGTTCAATTATTTATTTGCTCGCAGTAAAGGAGGTTCCTTTATTATCCGTATAGAAGATACGGATACAAAGCGCAACATTGAAGGCGGCGAACAAAGTCAGCTCAAATATTTAAAATGGCTTGGAATGGATTGGGATGAAAGTGTTGATAAGGAAGGTGAGTTTGGACCTTATCGCCAATCTGAGCGGAATCATATATATCAGGAGTATTATAATCAGTTGCTTGAGAATGGACAGGCATACAAATGTTATTGTACGGAGGAGGAGCTTGAGGCAGAGCGGGAGGAACAACTTGCTCGCGGTGAAACTCCTCAATATTCAGGGAAATGCCGCCACCTTACAAAAGAGGATCAAGAACGCCTTGAAAAGGAAGGCAGAAAGCCAAGTATCCGTTTCTTAGTTCCAAAAGGAAAAATATATACTTTTCACGATATGGTAAAAGACGAGGTATCCTTTGAATCCGATGGAATTGGAGACTTTGTAATCGTTAAGAAAGACGGAATTCCAACTTATAACTTTGCCGTTACTGTAGATGATTATTTGATGAAAATCTCTCATGTATTACGTGGAGATGACCATATTTCAAATACTCCAAAGCAATTGATGATTTACGAAGCATTTGGATGGGAACCTCCAATTTTTGGCCATATGACGCTTATTGTGAATGAAAGCCGTAAGAAGCTAAGCAAACGTGATGAGAGTATTATTCAATTCATCGAACAATACGAAGAGTTAGGGTATTTACCAGAAGCCTTATTTAACTTTATTGCTCTATTAGGTTGGTCTCCTCAAGGGGAAGAGGAAATATACTCAAGAGAAGAATTTATCAATATATTCGATGCAGACCGTCTATCTAAGTCACCAGCATTGTTCGATAAACAAAAACTTGCTTGGATGAACAATCAATATATGAAAAAAGTAGATCTCGATAAAGCAGTAGAGCTCTCTTTGCCGCATCTTATAAAAGCAGGTCGTGTACCAAATAATTTAACGGAAGAGGAAAGCAATTGGGTTCGTAACTTGGTATCTTTATATCAAGAACAAATGAGTTATGGAGCGGAAATTGTGGAACTTTCCGAACTATTCTTCAAAGAAGATATAACCTATGAAGAAGAAGCAAAAGCTGTGCTCGCTGAGGAACAAGTACCGGAGGTTTTACGTGCGTTTTTAGCAGAAATCAATGCTCTTGAAGTATTTGAGGCGGAATATATTAATAAAGCTATTAAGGCCGTTCAAAAAGCGACAGGACATAAAGGAAAAAAACTGTTTATGCCGATCCGGGCTGCTGTGAGCGGACAAGTCCATGGACCAGATTTACCAAAAGCGATTCAGTTATTTGGAAAGCAAAAAATAATTAATCGTATTGAAAGTATTTTAGATTAACATTTTGTTCAAAATATTATATAGTAAGATTAAATATCTTATTATTAACACCTGTCATGCAGGGATTATATATCGTAAAGTGTTGATGAGGAGAAGTAAAAAAACGATTGCTTACAAAAGCAGCGTTCATAATTTTGAACGAAGCTTTTAAGAGAGAACCATCACCGGCTGAAAGTGGTTTAGGCCTCTCGTTTTTTGAAATGCACCTCTGAGCCTTATTCCGAACGTTCCCACAAGTAGGAGTAAGCGGAAAACCTTCCGTTAAAAGGGAAAGTTGGGACATAGTGAAGTTTCTATGTTCAAACAGAGTGGAACCGCGTGTGAAGCGTCTCTGTCTATTCAGAGACGCTTTTTTGTTTGTTTTAAAATGAATACCCGTGGATAACTTGTTTGGGGAATTGTCCACGTCTAGCTTCAAGTGAAATTGGCACTTCAAATTTCACCAGCGCCTATCGGCGTACGGATTTGATATTAAGGAGCGAAAAAAATGTTTAGAAGGATAAAGGAAGATATCGAGGTTGTTTTTGAGCAGGACCCTGCAGCCCGCAGTTATCTGGAAGTGATCCTAACATATTCTGGGCTCCATGCTATTTGGGCTCATCGAATTGCTCATAGCTTCTATAAGAGGAAACTTTTCTTTATTGCCCGTGTCATCTCACAGGTTAGTCGCTTTTTTACCGGTATTGAAATCCATCCGGGTGCTAAAATAGGCAGACGCTTTTTCATCGATCATGGAATGGGCGTGGTGATTGGAGAGACCTGCGAAATAGGCAATAATGTTACGGTCTATCAAGGTGTAACGTTAGGAGGAACTGGCAAGGAAAAAGGAAAACGACATCCGACTATTGAAGATAATGCACTTATCGCAACCGGTGCAAAGGTTCTAGGATCTATCACCGTTGGAGAAAATGCTAAAATAGGCGCCGGATCTGTTGTTTTAAAGAATGTACCTCCGAATTCCACAGTTGTCGGAATACCAGGACGAGTGGTCATTAGAGATGGGGTAAAAGTGAAAAAAGATTTAAACCATAGTGATTTGCCGGATCCAGTAGCCGATCGATGTTGGGCTATTGAAGAGAAAATGAGACAATTACAAGTAGAATTCGAGGAATTGAAAAGGAAAGGGGTTCAAAAGGAACATGCCGATTCAAATTTATAATACGCTGACAAGAAAGAAAGAAGAATTTATCCCATTGGAAGAAGGAAAAGTCAAAATGTATGTGTGCGGGCCAACCGTATACAATTATATTCATATAGGGAATGCCCGCCCGGCAATCGTATTTGATACAGTACGCCGCTATTTGGAATATCGCGGATTTGATGTAAACTTTGTTTCCAATTTTACAGATGTCGATGATAAATTAATCAAAGCAGCCAATCAACTGGGGGAAGATGTCCCTACAATTGCTGATCGTTTTATTAAGGCTTACTTCGAGGATGTATCTGCATTAGGCTGCAACAAGGCTGATATACATCCAAGAGTAACGGAGAATATGGATATTATTATTCAATTTATTGAAACATTAATCGAGAAGGGTTATGCATATGAATCAGCGGGGGATGTGTATTACAGAACACGCAGCTTCTCCAGTTATGGTAAGCTATCACACCAATCAATTGATGATTTAAAATCAGGAGCGCGTATAGAAGTTGGGGAGAAAAAAGACGATGCCTTGGATTTTGCTCTTTGGAAAGCGGCGAAGGAAGGGGAAATATACTGGGAGAGCCCATGGGGAAAAGGAAGACCCGGATGGCATATTGAATGCTCGGCAATGGCTCGAAAGTATCTTGGGGATACGATTGATATTCATGCCGGTGGTCAAGATTTAACATTCCCTCACCATGAAAATGAAATTGCACAGTCTGAAGCACTAACAGGAAAAACATTTGCAAGATATTGGATGCATAACGGTTATATTAATATTGATAATGAAAAAATGTCAAAATCACTGGGCAATTTTGTTCTTGTTCATGATATTATTCAACATCATGATCCGCAGGTGCTAAGATTTTTCATGCTATCTGTACATTATCGAAATCCAATTAATTATAGTGAGGAATTATTGGAAAATGCAGGTGCAGGGTTAGAAAGATTGAAAACATCCTATCAAAACCTTAAGCACCGTAAGCAGGTTAGCGCAAACTTAACTCATGATGATCAGGAATGGCTGCAAAAACTAGAAGAACTTCATCAATCATTTGTGAATGAAATGGATGACGACTTCAATACTGCCAATGGAATCTCGGTACTATTTGATTTATCTAAACAAGCAAATTACTATTTGCGTGAAAAAAACACTTCCAATCAAGTGATTGAAGCGTTTATGAAGCAATTTGAAAATCTTTTCTCTGTATTAGGGCTAAAATTAGAAAATGAAGAATTACTAGATGAAGAAATTGAGGATCTAATTGAAAAGCGCAATACTGCAAGAAAAGAAAGGAATTTTGCACTTGCAGATGAAATTCGTGACCGTTTGAAAGAGATGAACATTATTTTAGAAGATACACCACAAGGTATTAGATGGAGAAGAGGATAAATATGTCCGAAACGAATAATCATAGCTTCGATGTTAAAGGATTAAATAGTCTGGCTCTTGCTTATATGGGTGACGCTATATACGAAGTACAAGTGCGTCACCATCTTCTCCTTTTAGGGAAAACAAAGCCAAATCAGCTTCACCGTGAAGCAACAAAATTTGTCTCCGCGAAAGCTCAAGCCGCCATTTTACACGAGCTTTTGGAAAAAGAGATATTAACAGAGGAAGAACTGGCCGTTGTAAGAAGAGGAAGAAACGCTAAATCAGGAACAGTACCCAAAAACACAGATGTACTTACTTATCGGCATAGCACAGCATTTGAAGCTTTAATTGGCTATTTATACTTAATTGATAATCAAATAAGGCTGCAAACTATTATCGATATGGCCGTTGCCATCGCTGAAGAACAAGGTACAAGAAAAAAATAATACTGGATAGGAGGTCGTATAAATGGCTCAGGATTATATCAGCGGGAAAAACCCTGTTATCGAGGCATTAAAGTCAGATAGGGAAATTAATAAAATTTGGATAGCGGAAGGTTCACAAAAAGGCCAAATGCAGCAAATCATTCAATTAGCAAAAGAAGCAAGAGTTTTAGTTCAGTATGTTCCAAAGCAAAAAATTGATCAGATGGTAAGTGAAAACCATCAAGGTGTTGTAGCGCAGGTAGCTGCCTATAAATATGCTGAAATAGATGATTTATTCATAAGGGCAGAACAAAGACAGGAAACACCTTTCTTTTTAATATTGGATGAGCTCGAAGATCCACATAATTTAGGATCTATTTTAAGAACGGCAGATGCTGCAGGTGTTCATGGAATTATTATTCCAAAGCGCAGAGCGGTTGGATTGACGGGAGCAGTGGCAAAAGCATCAACTGGAGCTATTGAACATGTTCCAGTTGTTAGGGTGACAAATTTAGCTAGAACCATTGCAGAGCTTAAAGAACGCGGTATATGGATTTTCGGTACGGATGCGAAAGGAAGTCAGGATTATCGTAAAATGGATGGATCTCTTCCGTTAGCAATGGTCATAGGCAGTGAAGGTAAAGGAATAGGTCGTTTAATTAGGGAAAGCTGTGATTTTCTTATTCACTTACCGATGGTTGGTCATGTAACATCGTTAAACGCTTCTGTTGCAGCCAGCTTATTAATCTATGAGGTTTACCGACAACGTTATCCTATCGGTGAATAATAATGGATATTTTGCTTGTTGATGGATATAACATCATTGGTGCTTGGCCAGAGCTTCGAAAGTTAAAGAAGACAAATCTTAGTGCAGCAAGAGACCGCCTAATAGAAAAAATGGCAGAGTATCAAGGATACACTGGTTACAAAGTAATCATTGTTTTTGATGCATATGATGTAAAGGGAATTCAAAAAAAATATCGTCATCATAATGTAGAAGTCATTTATACAAAGGAAAATGAATCTGCTGATGAAAGAATTGAGAAAATGGCGATAGAACTTAATAATAAAAGGACACAAATTCATGTAGCAACCTCTGATTATACGGAACAGTGGGCAATCTTTGGGCAAGGTGCTTTGCGTATTTCTGCTAGAGAGTTATTAACAGAAGTAGAGATGAATAACCAAAATATCACAAAAAATGTGAAGGAAATCCAAGAGGAAAAGCCAATATCTAGAATCCCTTTAAGTAAGGAGGTAGCCGAATATTTCGAAAAATTACGGAGAGGTAAGCAATGATTGTTGACGCTTGAATTTTCAGTAATGTATAATATTTCTATCTATTGCTTTCGCGTTCGGGGGGATTCATGTGAACCTTAATATCGAGGTCAAGCATAACGAAAAGTATGAAATCATGGAAGACGAGCAATTGATTGAATCTGTTCATAATGGGGAAAGTGAAGCGTTAGATTATCTAATCCACAAATATCGAAATTTTGTCAGAGCTAAAGCGCGTTCTTATTTTTTAATAGGTGCGGATAAAGAAGATATTATTCAAGAAGGCATGATTGGTCTTTATAAGGCAATTCGCGACTATAAAGAGGACAAGCTTACCTCCTTTAAGGCATTTGCTGAGCTATGTATTACCCGCCAAATTATTACTGCAATTAAAACAGCCACCCGGCAGAAGCATATCCCGCTTAACTCATATGTTTCTCTTGATAAGCCAATTTATGATGAGGAGTCAGATCGTACATTGATGGATGTCATCACTGGTGCAAAAATATTAAATCCTGAAGAGCTTATTATTAATAGGGAAAAGTACGATAATATTGAAGGGAAAATAACGGAACTTCTAAGTGATTTAGAAAGAAAGGTTCTCGCGTTGTATCTGGATGGACAATCTTATCAGGAAATATCTGAGGAATTAAATCGTCATGTTAAATCTATTGATAATGCACTGCAAAGGGTTAAGAGAAAACTAGAACGGTATTTAGAAGTGCGTGAATTTAGCATGTAAGTAATACCTTATATTGACAAATGCAGATTTACCATGTTAAGTTCTTAAAAAGAATGGTATATTTAAATTATACTTTTTGTAATTCTTTTAATTTTAATAGAAATCATCAGGATTTGATATAGATTGCAGGTGTTTTTATGCAAAAAAAAGTTGCGTTAGCCTGTGAAAAATGCGGTTCTCGTAATTACACAGCTGATTATAAACAATCCCAAACAGAAAGACTGGAACTCAAGAAGTTTTGTAAACATTGCAACGAACATACGATTCATCGTGAAACGAAGTAGCAGTGCATTTATTTTGTTTTTTGTTGGAGGTACAAAGATGTCAATAGCGAAGTTTTTTAGTAACGTTTCTTCAGAGATGAGAAAGGTAAGTTGGCCAAAGCGTAAAGAGTTAATCACCTACACAGCAACCGTTATTGGTACAGTAGTCTTTTTGACTGTGTTTTTTGTAATAGTAGATTTTGGCGTTTCTAATCTCGTAAAATGGATTCTTAGCTTAAATCAATAGAAATAAAAACTTTAGCTTGAATAACTTGCCATATTACATGGTATAATGGAAAATAATCATTTATTGTTCTTCAGCCCGTTTAACGGGTTTTTTCATTTGGAAAAAGAAAAGCGAAGCCGACTGTTCATCGACGTACTTCCTTTCGGGCTTCGACTGAGATAAAGGAAACTGTGCTGAGGTAGTTCACGAGCTGATGTTGACTTATCGTAGGGAGGAGACCAGAAGTTTGCTAGTCGATAGGCGACGTAGCTGGACAAAGATAACGACCACTTGGTAGTAATCAAATAGTTAATTAATGTTAGGGAGGGACGGACACAAGTCCTTAATAATGGAAAAGAATTGGTATGTTGTTCATACGTATTCAGGTTATGAAAATAAAGTAAAAGCAAATTTAGAAAAACGTGTCGAGTCAATGGGAATGCAGGATAAGATTTTCCGAGTGGTAGTACCGGAAGAAGAAGAAACTGATATTAAAAACGGGAAAAAGAAAGTAGTAAAGAGGAAAGTTTTCCCAGGTTATGTACTTGTAGAAATAATCATGACAGATGATTCCTGGTATGTTGTTCGAAATACACCGGGAGTAACAGGCTTTGTCGGATCAGCCGGTTCTGGTTCAAAACCAACTCCGCTATTACCGGAAGAAGTAAATGTAATATTAAAACATATGGGTATGGAAGAAAAACGCGTGGACGTAAACTTTGAAATTGGCGAAACCGTTACGGTAAAAGAAGGACCATTTGCTAATTTTACTGGTAAAATTGAGGAAATTGACCGTGATAAAGGTCGTGCTAAAGTTAGTGTTAACATGTTTGGACGTGAAACACCTGTCGATCTTGTTTTTACACAAATTGATAAAATATAAACTTAAACAACTTGAAATATTTCTTGATAAATGGTAATATTCTTTAGGTCAGTATTTATTCTCGCTGAGAAAGCTGAACAATTAAAGAATATCTTTAATAAAATAAAGATTTTATAAGATGAGTGGGAGGGGACAACCCTATTACCACATCACGGACTTAAGGAGGTGTGTCTCGTGGCTAAAAAAGTAATTAAAATTGTAAAATTACAAATCCCTGCTGGAAAAGCGAATCCTGCTCCACCAGTCGGTCCTGCACTAGGTCAAGCCGGTGTTAATATCATGGGATTCTGTAAGGAGTTTAATGCTCGTACAGCTGATCAAGCTGGTTTAATTATCCCTGTTGAGATTACGGTATTTGAAGACCGTTCATTTACATTCATTACAAAAACCCCACCTGCTGCGGTTTTACTTAAAAAAGCAGCTGGTATCGAGTCAGGTTCAGGTGAGCCTAACCGTAAAAAGGTAGCAACTGTTAAGCGTGACAAGGTACGTGAAATCGCTGAAACAAAAATGCCTGACTTAAACGCAGCTAGCGTTGAAGCAGCAATGCGTATGGTTGAAGGTACTGCACGCAGCATGGGTATCACAATCGAAGATTAATCCATGTAAACAATTGGTTTCTGTCCGACGGGGTTGCGATGCGAAAAACTTTTCACTCGCAACCTTTATTCGTGGGAGGTTATTCCGTTAAAACCACATTCGAGGAGGAAAAATAGAATGGCTAAAAAAGGTAAAAAGTATGTTGAAGCTTTAAAATTAGTAGACCGTTCAAAGTTCTATGCAGTTAATGAAGCGGTTGAACTTGTGAAAAAAACAAGCTATGCAAAATTTGACGCTACAGTTGAAGTTGCATTTCGTCTTGGATTAGATCCTAAGAAAGCAGATCAACAAGTCCGTGGAGCTGTTGTACTTCCAAATGGTACAGGTAAAACTCAACGTGTATTAGTATTTGCAAAAGGTGAAAAAGCGAAAGAAGCAGAAGCTGCAGGCGCAGATTATGTAGGAGATGCTGACTATATTAACAAAATCAACCAAGGTTGGTTTGAATTTGATGTTATCGTAGCAACACCAGACATGATGGGTGAAGTTGGTAAGCTTGGTCGTGTACTTGGACCTAAAGGTTTAATGCCAAACCCTAAAACTGGTACTGTAACATTTGACGTAACAAAAGCTATTAATGAAATTAAAGCTGGTAAAGTAGAATACCGTTTAGATAAAGCTGGTATTATTCATGTTCCAGTAGGAAAGGTTTCATTTGATACAGATAAATTAGCTGAAAACTTTACAACTGTTTTCGAAACACTTGTTAAAGCGAAACCAGCTGCAGCAAAAGGTACTTATATGAAGAGCATTTCTGTTACTTCAACTATGGGACCTGGTGTGAAAGTTGATCCATCTTCCTTTAACGTAAAATAATATTGACTTCCATAGAATTGTTTGATATTATTTAAAACGTTGTTAATAGAATAACATTTATACCAAAGACAGCAGGTGCTGATAAGCAGCTTAATTTCCTGCCGAGGTAATGCGATATATATTTATAGTCGTTCGCTGGCTATATGCATAAAACCTCCATGTCTAATTCGATTTGGAGGTTTTATTTTTGCGGTATGAATGTGTTCATCTAGTAAATCTATAGGAGGTGTAAAGATGAGCAATGCAATCGAACAAAAGAAAGTAGTCGTACAAGAGATTGCTGAAAAATTCAAATCAAGCGTATCTACAGTTGTTGTTGATTATCGTGGTTTAAATGTTGCGGAAGTAACAGAACTTCGTAAACAACTTCGTGAAGCAGGTGTTGAATTTAAAGTTTACAAAAACTCATTATCTCGCCGTGCTGCAGAAGCAGCAGAAATTTCTGGTCTTAATGAGGCATTAGTAGGTCCGAATGCGATCGCATTCAGTACTGAAGATGTTGTAGCACCAGCTAAAATTTTGAACGACTTTGCTAAAAAACACGAAGCTCTTGAAATCAAAGCAGGTGTTATTGAAGGAAATACTGCAACAGTTGAGGAAATTAAAGCTCTTGCTGAACTTCCATCTCGCGAAGGTTTACTTTCAATGTTGCTTAGCGTTCTTCAAGCTCCAATCCGCAACCTTGCTCTTGCTACTAAAGCAGTTGCAGATCAAAAAGAAGAACAAGGCGCTTAAGTCTATAAAAGTAAATTACTATCCATTAACGAATAAACTACAATTTAAACTTTTAGGAGGATATTAAAATGACTAAAGAACAAATCATTGAAGCTGTCAAAGGTATGACAGTTCTTGAATTAAATGATCTTGTAAAAGCTATTGAAGAAGAATTTGGTGTAACAGCTGCTGCTCCAGTTGCAGTTGTAGGTGGAGCTGCTGCTGGCGGTGCTGCTGAAGAAAAAACTGAATTTGATGTAGTACTTGCTAGTGCTGGAGATCAAAAAATTAAAGTTATTAAAGTTGTTCGTGAAATTACAGGTCTTGGCCTTAAAGAAGCGAAAGAAGTTGTTGATAACGCTCCAAAACCACTTAAAGAAGGCGTATCTAAAGAAGAAGCTGAAGAAATCAAAGCGAAACTTGAAGAAGTTGGAGCTAACGTTGAAGTTAAGTAATCATCTAGATTGGAAAAAGCTCGCTGTTTAAAGCGGGCTTTTTTTGTCTATTCTTAAGAAAAGCGAAAGGCGCCTTGTACTTCCGCTAGCCGATAGGCATTGTAGCTAGACAGAGAGATGGAGGTGATACAATGAGCGAACATTATTATTCCCGAAACCCAGAGGTGGAAAGCAAGCCTGTATATTGGAATTTTACTCTTCGAGGAAATTTATTTCGATTCAAAACGGATCAAGGTGTATTTTCAAAAAGCGAAGTAGACTTTGGATCGAGACTGCTAATTGAAAACTTCGCAATGCCTGAAATACAAGGACCAATTCTTGATGTCGGATGCGGATATGGACCTATCGGTTTATCTATCGCTAAATCAGAACCCGATTGCTTAGTTCATATGGTGGATGTGAATCAAAGGGCAATAGAACTTGCGAGGGAAAATGCGTCCTCTAATCAAATCCCGAATGTAGAAATTTATGAAAGCGACCGTTTTGAAAATGTATCGGAACAAAACTTCTCAGCCATTGTTACGAACCCTCCTATTCGTGCGGGAAAGAAAATAGTTCATGAAATTCTGACCAAAAGCTATGAATATTTACTATCTAAGGGAGAGTTATGGGTAGTAATACAGAAAAAGCAAGGTGCTCCATCTGCAAAGGAAAAAATGAGCGAAATATTTGATGAAGTAGAAGTTGTTTGTAAAGATAAAGGATATTATATTTTAAAAGCAAAAAAAGGTTGACTCGTTTGTGGGGCTATGGTAATATTATAAAATGCCAATATCATATTTTTTGTAAACTACTTTAATTTCAAAATGTCAAGTATATTTTATGGTAGTTATGGAAAATACTTATAAAATAATAGTTCGTCATGTGAAAATTGCGGTTTTTAATGGAAAAACCCTTTTTCTTTTTGTCTTATGATGGGGTGGTTGACCTATGATAAGACTTTAATAGATGCCAACCAAAACGCATGATTTGAGGGGTGAATCAGTTGACAGGTCAACTAGTTCAGTATGGACGTCACCGGGAGCGTAGAAGTTACGCGCGAATTAGTGAAGTTCTAGAATTACCAAATCTTATCGAAATTCAAACTGCATCTTATCAATGGTTTTTAGATGAAGGTTTGAGAGAAATGTTTCAAGACATTTCACCAATTGAGGATTTCGCCGGGAATCTCTCCTTAGAATTTATTGATTATAGTCTTGGTGAACCAAAGTACTCTGTCGATGAATCAAAAGAGCGTGATGTAACCTATTCCGCTTCTCTTCGTGTCAAAGTACGCCTTGTAAATAAGGAAACTGGTGAAGTGAAAGATCAAGATGTGTTTATGGGTGATTTCCCGCTGATGACAGAAACTGGAACATTTATTATAAATGGTGCAGAGCGAGTCATTGTATCACAGCTTGTACGTTCACCAAGTGTATATTTCAGTGGAAAAATGGACAAAAACGGTAAACAAGGTTTTACAGCAACTGTAATTCCAAACCGTGGGGCATGGCTTGAGTATGAAACAGATGCGAAGGATGTTGTCTATGTTCGTATCGATCGTACAAGAAAGCTCCCTGTAACAGTTCTGTTACGTTCATTAGGATTTGGTTCCGATCAAGAAATTATTGATTTATTAGGTGATAATGAGTACCTACGAAATACATTGGAGAAAGACAATACCGAAAGTACGGAAAAAGCACTTTTGGAAATTTATGAGCGCCTACGTCCTGGTGAACCGCCAACCGTAGAAAATGCAAAAAGTCTCCTTGTTTCGCGCTTTTTTGATCCTAAACGCTATGATTTAGCAAATGTGGGTCGCTATAAAATTAATAAGAAACTGCATTTGAAAAATCGTCTCTTTGGTCAAAAGTTAGCTCAAACTTTAGCTGATCCTGAAACAGGAGAGATTATTGCAGAAGAAGGAACTGTATTAGACCGTAGAACGTTAGATAAAATTTTACCTAATTTAGAAAATGGCGCCGGTTTTAAAGTGTACTCTCAAGTCGGCGGGGTAGTAGAAGAAGATGTCGTTCTTCAATCCATTAAAATTTATGCTCCGATAGATGATGGAGAAAAGGTAATTAACGTAATAGGTAATGCTTATGTGGAAGAAGCAGTGAAGAATATTACTCCGGCAGATATCATTGCATCCATCAGCTATTTCTTTAACCTGCTTCATGGGGTTGGAGATACGGATGATATTGATCATTTAGGTAATCGACGATTACGTTCAGTTGGAGAATTATTACAAAATCAATTCCGTATTGGTTTATCTCGAATGGAGCGTGTTGTTCGTGAAAGAATGTCCATTCAAGATATCAATACCATCACTCCGCAGCAACTGATTAATATTCGTCCAGTTATTGCAGCAATTAAAGAGTTTTTCGGAAGCTCCCAGTTGTCTCAATTTATGGATCAAACGAATCCGCTTGCGGAATTAACGCATAAACGAAGACTTTCCGCATTAGGACCTGGTGGTTTGACTCGTGAACGTGCCGGAATGGAAGTTCGTGATGTTCACTATTCGCATTATGGTCGTATGTGTCCGATTGAAACACCAGAGGGTCCAAACATCGGGTTAATTAACTCGTTATCTACATTTGCGAAAGTTAACCGATTTGGATTTATCGAAACTCCTTATCGTCGTGTTGATCCTGAAACAGGAAAATTAACGGATCATATTGATTATTTAACAGCAGATGAAGAAGATAATTATGTTGTTGCACAAGCAAATGCAAGATTATCTGAAGATGGATCCTTTATTGATGAAGAAGTTATCGCTCGTTTTAGAGGGGAAAACACTGCTGTTAAACGTGATCGTATTGATTATATGGACGTTTCACCGAAACAAGTAGTTTCTGCTGCGACAGCATGTATTCCATTCTTAGAAAACGATGACTCTAACCGAGCTCTAATGGGAGCGAACATGCAGCGTCAAGCGGTTCCTCTTATGCAGCCGGAAGCGCCAATTGTCGGAACAGGTATGGAATATGTTTCAGCTAAAGACTCAGGTGCTGCAGTTATTTGTAAGCATGATGGGATTGTTGAGCATGTTGAAGCACGTTCTATTTGGGTTCGACGTGTAAAAGAAATTGATGGTCAAGAAGTAAAAGGTGACCTTGATAAATATAAGTTACAAAAATTTATTCGTTCTAACCAAGGTACTTGTTATAATCAGCGTCCAATTGTAAGTATTGGTGACCGTGTTACAAAAGGCGAAGTACTTGCTGATGGACCTTCTATGGAAAAGGCAGAGTTAGCGTTAGGCCGTAATGTTCTTGTTGCCTTCATGACATGGGATGGTTATAACTACGAAGATGCGATTATCATGAGTGAAAGACTTGTCAAAGATGATGTCTATACTTCTATTCATATTGAAGAATATGAATCAGAGGCTCGTGATACGAAACTTGGACCTGAAGAAATGACACGTGATATTCCAAACGTTGGGGAAGATGCCCTTCGTAATTTAGATGAGCGTGGAATTATTCGAGTTGGGGCGGAAGTAAAAGATGGAGATCTTCTTGTTGGTAAAGTTACCCCTAAAGGTGTAACGGAGCTAACTGCGGAGGAACGTCTATTACATGCCATCTTTGGTGAAAAAGCTCGTGAAGTTCGAGATACTTCGCTTCGTGTACCACATGGCGGCGGAGGAATAGTCCTAGATGTAAAAGTCTTTAATCGTGAAGATGGGGATGAATTACCTCCAGGTGTAAATCAATTAGTTCGTGTGTATATTGTTCAAAAGCGTAAAATTCACCAAGGGGACAAAATGGCAGGTCGCCATGGTAATAAAGGGGTTATCTCCAGGATTCTACCTGAAGAAGATATGCCGTTCTTACCAGATGGAACACCTGTTGATATCATGTTAAACCCACTTGGGGTGCCTTCCCGTATGAATATCGGGCAAGTTCTTGAACTGCATCTTGGTATGGCTGCAAGAACGCTTGGAATTCACGTTGCAACGCCTGTTTTTGACGGGGCACGTGAAGAAGATGTATGGGCTACTATTGAAGAAGCAGGCATGGCTAGTGATGCGAAAACGATTCTTTACGATGGCCGTACTGGGGAACCATTTGATAATCGTGTTTCTGTTGGAATCATGTACATGATCAAATTGGCTCACATGGTTGACGATAAACTTCATGCTCGTTCAACCGGACCATACTCGTTAGTAACACAACAGCCACTTGGCGGTAAAGCACAATTCGGTGGTCAGCGTTTCGGTGAGATGGAGGTATGGGCACTTGAGGCTTATGGTGCTGCATATACACTTCAAGAGATCCTAACCGTTAAATCGGATGATGTGGTCGGACGTGTTAAAACCTACGAAGCTATTGTTAAGGGTGAAAACGTACCGGAGCCAGGCGTACCAGAATCATTTAAAGTACTCATTAAAGAACTGCAAAGTTTAGGCTTGGATGTAAAAATTCTATCAAGTGATGACGAAGAAATTGAAATGCGTGATTTGGAAGATGAAGATGATGCTAACCAAGCAGATACTTTAAACATCGCTCCTGAATCAAAAGAAGAAGAAATTGAAATCGTCGCATCAAAGGAATAATAATTGAAAAGCGAAAGTGCCTTGCTCATCGGCTGCTTGCGCTAGATATGGTCAAATAGCTGGAAACCAGAAATCAGCATCTTATGGATGTGGGATTTCTGATTTCTGGCCTTTATTTAAGGGTAGAACCTATAGACTAAAAGGGAGGTAGACCCCTTGATAGATGTAAACAATTTTGAGTATATGAAAATTGGTCTTGCTTCACCAGACAAAATTCGTTCTTGGTCTTATGGCGAAGTAAAAAAACCAGAAACTATTAACTACCGTACACTAAAACCGGAAAAAGACGGTTTATTTTGTGAGCGGATTTTTGGCCCTCAAAAGGACTGGGAATGTCATTGCGGTAAATATAAACGTGTTAGATACAAAGGTGTAGTATGTGATCGTTGCGGTGTTGAAGTAACAAGAGCGAAGGTTCGTCGTGAACGGATGGGCCATATCGAACTTGCAGCCCCTGTTTCACATATTTGGTATTTTAAAGGTATCCCAAGTCGAATGGGACTTGTATTGGATATGTCGCCTCGGGCATTAGAGGAAGTTATTTATTTTGCCTCTTATGTAGTAACGGAAACTGGAGATACTGCACTAGAAAAGAAACAGCTTCTTTCGGAAAAAGAATACCGTGCATATCGTGAAAAATACGGTAATAAATTCCAAGCATCAATGGGTGCAGAAGCAATTAAAAAGCTTCTTCAAGATATTGATGTGAATAAGGAAGTAGATTTACTTAAAGAAGAACTAAAAACAGCCCAAGGACAACGCCGTACTCGTGCGATTAAACGCTTGGAAGTTTTAGAAGCTTTCCGTCATTCCGGAAATTCACCTGACTGGATGATTTTAGATGTGCTACCGGTTATTCCTCCAGAATTGCGCCCTATGGTTCAATTAGAAGGTGGTCGGTTTGCAACATCTGATTTAAATGATTTATATCGTCGTGTTATCAACCGCAATAATCGTTTAAAACGCTTATTGGATCTTGGAGCTCCAAGTATTATTGTGCAAAATGAAAAACGCATGCTTCAAGAAGCGGTGGATGCGCTTATTGATAACGGCCGTCGTGGTCGTCCTGTTACAGGTCCAGGTAATCGCCCGTTAAAATCACTTTCACATATGTTGAAAGGGAAGCAAGGTCGATTCCGTCAAAATCTACTGGGTAAACGTGTAGACTATTCAGGACGTTCGGTTATCGTCGTTGGTCCGTATTTAAAAATGTATCAATGCGGTCTTCCTAAAGAAATGGCCATTGAGCTATTTAAGCCGTTCGTTATGAAAGAACTAGTGGAAAAAGGACTTGCTCATAATATTAAAAGCGCAAAAAGGAAGATTGAACGCCTTTCACCTGAGGTTTGGGATGTGTTAGAAGAAGTTATTAAGGAACATCCAGTACTTCTAAACCGTGCCCCTACTTTGCATAGATTAGGTATTCAAGCATTTGAACCTACTTTAGTTGAGGGTAGAGCTATCCGTCTTCACCCGCTTGTATGTACAGCTTATAATGCTGACTTTGACGGCGACCAAATGGCTGTTCACGTTCCATTATCTGCTGAAGCACAAGCGGAAGCACGTCTATTAATGCTTGCTGCACAAAATATCTTAAATCCAAAAGACGGTAAACCGGTTGTTACTCCTTCGCAGGATATGGTATTAGGTAACTATTACTTAACATTAGAACGTGAGGGTGCAATTGGAGAGGGTACAGTCTTCAATGATATCAATGAAGCACTTCTTGCTTACCAAAATGGTTATGTGCATTTGCATACAAGGATTGCTGTTCGTGCTGGATCGATTAAAAATGAAACATTCACAGATGAGCAACGTACAAAATTGCTTGTTACAACGGTAGGAAAACTGATTTTTAACGAAATTTTACCTGAATCATTCCCATATATGAATGAGCCGACAAAAACGAATCTAGAGGAAAAAACTCCAGAAAAATATTTTGTTGATACAAATGTGGATGTAAAAGAATTCATTAAAAATCAACCACCTATTAAACCGTTTATTAAGAAATTCTTAGGAAATATTATTGCAGAAGTCTTTAAACGATTCCAAATCACAGAAACCTCTAAGATGCTGGACCGTATGAAAGACTTAGGATTTAAATATTCCACTAAAGCCGGGATTACGGTTGGTGTTGCGGATATCGTCGTATTACGTGAAAAAGAACATATTCTTGCAGAAGCACAAGCAAAAGTAGATAACGTTATGAAACAGTTCAGACGTGGATTAATTACGGAAGATGAACGTTATGACCGTGTAATTTCTATTTGGTCTGGTGCTAAGGATACAATCCAAGGAAAACTAATGGCATCATTAGATCCTCGAAACCCTATCTTCATGATGAGTGATTCAGGTGCCCGTGGTAACGCATCTAACTTCACTCAGCTTGCAGGTATGCGTGGATTAATGGCCAACCCTGCTGGACGTATTATTGAGTTACCGATTAAATCGAGTTTCCGCGAAGGTTTAACCGTATTGGAATACTTTATTTCTACCCACGGTGCACGTAAAGGTCTTGCGGATACAGCCTTAAAAACAGCTGACTCAGGTTACTTGACTCGTCGACTTGTAGACGTTGCACAAGACGTAATTGTTCGTGAAGATGATTGCGGTACTGACAGAGGATTACTTGTTGGCGCACTTAAAGAAGGTACGGAAATTATTGAAAGTCTGGAAGAACGTCTTATTGGACGTTATGCAAGAAAAGCAATTAAACATCCTGAGACTGGCGAAGTAATGGTTCCTGAAAATGGACTTATTACAGAAGATTTAGCGAAAGAAGTTACAAACGCCGGAGTGGAACAAGTTTGGATTCGTTCCGCATTTACTTGTAATACTCGTCATGGTGTATGTAAGAAATGTTATGGGCGAAATCTTGCTACTGGTCAAGAGGTTGAAGTTGGTGAAGCAGTTGGTATCATTGCTGCTCAATCTATCGGTGAACCAGGTACACAGTTAACCATGCGTACTTTCCATACCGGAGGGGTTGCAGGAGACGATATTACACAAGGTTTACCTCGTATTCAAGAGCTTTTCGAAGCGCGTAATCCAAAAGGACAGTCGGTTATTTCTGAAATCGATGGTGTGGTTGTCTCAATTAGCGAAGGAAGAGACCGTCAACATGAAATTACTATTCAAGGTGATGTTGAAACCAGAACCTATAATGCACCTTATACTTCACGTCTAAAAGTTTCTGTAAACTCAAGAGTGGAAAGAGGTCAAGAGTTAACAGAGGGATCTATTGACCCTAAAGAATTATTAAAAGTTCGTGATGTTAATTCTGTCCAAGAATACTTGCTTCGTGAAGTACAAAAAGTATACCGAATGCAAGGTGTAGAAATTGGCGATAAACATATTGAAGTAATGGTGAGACAAATGCTTCGTAAAGTTCGTGTAGTGGATGCAGGTGAAACAGATGTATTACCAGGCTCATTACTCGATATTCATCAATTTACGGATGCCAATGAGCAAGCATTATTGGAAGGAAGAATGCCTGCAACTGGTCGACCTGTATTATTGGGTATTACGAAAGCATCACTTGAAACGGATTCCTTCTTATCTGCGGCATCATTCCAAGAAACAACACGTGTACTTACCGACGCTGCTATTAAAGGTAAACGTGATGAGCTTCTTGGCTTGAAGGAAAATGTTATTATCGGTAAACTGGTTCCTGCTGGAACAGGTATGCAACGCTACCGTAAAGCAACTGCGCAATTAATGGAAGATGATGAAAGTGTACTTGTAGAACAATAAAATCTGTTGCCGGCCATTTGGCCGGCAAATATATTTAAGAAGTTTTTTGAAGCAATTATTATTGCTTTAAAATACACAATGGTAAAGAAAAGTACTTTTGATTAAGAAAGAATTCATTTTCTGTTGACAATAAAAAACGAAAATGATAATATATTCAAGGTGCTCCTATGAATACCTGATGCTTTGGAGGATATAAATATGTCTTATGAAAAAGTATTGCAGGCGAAAAATATCGTTATAGGAACAAAGCAAACAGTGAAGGCACTGAAATCCGGTAAAGTGAATGAACTAATCGTAGCGGAGGATGCTGATCCAATTATTACGAAAAAAGTTATTCAAGTTGCGGACGAAATGAAAATACCTGTTACACAAGTGGAATCGATGAAGAAACTTGGTAAATCTTGTGGTATTGATGTGGGTGCAGCAGCTGTTGCCATTAGTTATTAAAAACTGTTTTTGCAGATAGACGAAACTGCAAGAACTTTGTTTTTGCTTTAAAATGAACCACCTGGATGTGTGGGCTTATAAAATGTGAAGGGAGGAAACATAAAATGCCTACTATTAACCAATTAGTGCGCAAACCTCGTAAATCTAAAATTGAAAAATCAAAATCACCAGCACTAAACAAAGGCTATAACAGCTTTAAGAAAGTAAACACAGACTTATCTTCACCTCAAAAACGTGGGGTATGTACTCGTGTTGGTACAATGACACCGAAAAAACCGAACTCTGCATTACGTAAATATGCTCGTGTTCGTTTAACAAACGGTATCGAGGTAACTGCTTATATCCCAGGTATTGGCCATAACCTACAAGAACACAGCGTTGTATTAATCCGCGGTGGACGTGTTAAGGACTTACCAGGGGTTCGCTATCACATTGTACGTGGTGCATTAGACACTGCAGGTGTTGATAAGCGTATGCAAGGCCGTTCAAAATACGGTACAAAAAAACCAAAAGAGAAAAAATAATCTTATAAAACGATAAAACCCTTTCTGAAAGGAGGAAAACATAATGCCACGTAAAGGCCCAGTAGCAAAAAGAGATGTTTTACCAGATCCTATTTATAATTCAAAACTAGTAACACGTTTAATCAACAAGATGATGGTAGATGGTAAGAGAGGTAAATCTCAAACTATTCTATATAATTCATTTGATTTAATTCGTGAACGTACAGGTAAAGAGCCTATCGAAGTGTTCGATCAAGCACTTAAGAACATTATGCCAGTACTTGAAGTACGAGCTCGCCGTGTGGGTGGTGCTAACTACCAAGTACCAGTAGAGGTAAGACCTGAACGTCGTACTACTTTAGGTCTTCGTTGGTTAGTAAACTATGCTCGTCTTCGCGGTGAAAAAACGATGGAAGAGCGTCTTGCTAACGAAATTCTAGATGCAGCTAACAACACTGGTGCATCTGTTAAGAAACGCGAAGATACTCATAAGATGGCTGAAGCGAACAAAGCGTTTGCTCACTATCGTTGGTAATAAAACCTTCAGTTTTAAAAAATTATTCATACAAAGGAAGGTGAAAACCACATGGCAAGAGAGTTCTCTCTACAAAATACTCGTAATATCGGTATCATGGCACACATCGATGCTGGTAAAACAACAACAACTGAGCGTGTCCTTTATTACACTGGTAAGATTCATAAAATCGGTGAAACTCATGAAGGTGCATCTCAAATGGACTGGATGGAGCAAGAACAAGAACGTGGTATCACGATCACTTCCGCTGCAACAACTGCACAATGGAAGGGTCACCGCGTAAATATTATTGATACTCCAGGACACGTGGATTTCACTGTTGAAGTTGAACGTTCTCTTCGTGTACTAGACGGAGCTGTAGCTGTTCTTGATGCGCAATCAGGTGTTGAGCCTCAAACTGAAACAGTTTGGCGTCAAGCAACAACTTACGGAGTACCGCGTGTAGTATTCGTAAACAAAATGGATAAAATCGGCGCTGACTTCCTTTATTCAGTAAAAACATTACATGAGCGTCTACAAGCAAATGCTCATGCAATTCAATTACCTATTGGTGCTGAAGATCAATTTGAAGGTATTATTGACCTTGTTGAAATGAAAGCTATTATGTATGGTAATGATTTAGGAACTGAAATCACAGAGATTGAAATTCCTGCTGAATATAAAGATCAAGCTGAAGAATATCATGAAAAATTAGTTGAAGCAGTTGCTGAACTTGATGAAGATTTAATGGAAAAATACCTTGGCGGTGAAGAAATCACTGTTGAAGAGCTAAAAGCTGCTATTCGTAAAGGTACCGTTAATGTAGAATTCTACCCAGTTATCTGCGGATCTGCATTTAAAAACAAAGGTGTTCAATTAATGCTTGATGCTGTAATCGATTATCTTCCATCTCCATTGGATGTACCAGCAATTAAAGGTACTGCTCCTGATTCTGATGAAGTTATCGAAAAGCATTCAAGTGATGATGAACCATTTGCTGCACTAGCATTTAAGGTTATGACTGACCCTTATGTTGGTAAACTAACATTCTTCCGTGTTTACTCAGGTACGTTACAATCAGGTTCATATGTAACAAACTCTACTAAAGGTAAACGCGAACGTGTAGGACGTATCCTGCAAATGCATGCGAACCACCGTGCTGAGATTTCAGAAGTTCATGCTGGTGATATCGCTGCTGCTGTAGGTTTGAAAGATACAACAACTGGTGATACTCTGTGTGATGAAAAGAACCTTGTAATCTTAGAATCAATGGAATTCCCTGAACCAGTTATTGAATTATCTGTAGAACCTAAATCAAAAGCTGACCAAGATAAAATGACGACAGCTTTACAAAAACTTCAAGAGGAAGATCCAACTTTCCGTGCACATACTGATCAAGAAACTGGACAAACCATTATTGCCGGTATGGGTGAGCTTCACTTAGATATCATCGTGGACCGTATGAAACGTGAATTCAAAGTTGAAGCAAATGTTGGTGCGCCACAAGTTTCTTATCGTGAAACTTTCCGCTCATCTGCACAGGTTGAAGGTAAATTTGCTCGTCAATCTGGTGGACGTGGACAATACGGACATGTTTGGATTGAATTCTCTCCAAACGAAGAAGGAAAAGGCTTTGAGTTCGAAAATGCTATTGTTGGTGGTGTGGTTCCTCGTGAATACATTCCAGCAGTTCAAGCAGGACTTGAAGATGCGCTTGAGCGAGGAGTTCTTGCTGGATATCCATTAGTAGATGTTAAAGCAAAACTATATGATGGTTCTTACCATGATGTCGATTCAAGTGAAATGGCGTTCAAGATTGCTGCATCACTAGCACTTAAGAATGCTGCTTCAAAATGTAACCCTGTTATCCTTGAACCTGTAATGAAGGTTGAGGTTGTTATCCCTGAAGAATATTTAGGAGATATCATGGGTCAAATCACAGCACGCCGCGGACGTGTTGAAGGTATGGAAGCTCGCGGAAATGCACAAGTAGTTCGTGCGATGGTTCCACTTTCAGAAATGTTCGGATATGCAACATCACTTCGTTCTAGTACACAAGGTCGTGGAGTATTCTCTATGCACTTTGACCACTACGAAGAAGTACCGAAATCTATTTCTGAAGAAATTATCAAAAAAAATAAAGGTGAATAATTGATTTATCGCCTTTAATAAAGTATAAATACATTATATGCTATGATTGCTTAAAAGATGATGTACACATCTTTTAAGCACCATATATACTTATTTTAAATTTAAATTATTTAAATTGAGGAGGATTTTCTAATGGCTAAAGCTAAATTCGACCGTTCCAAAACACATGCTAATATCGGTACAATTGGTCACGTTGACCATGGTAAAACTACTTTAACAGCTGCGATCACTTCTGTACTTGCTAAGTCAGGTAAAGCAGAAGCTCGTGCTTATGATCAAATTGACGGTGCTCCTGAAGAGCGTGAGCGTGGTATCACAATCAACACTGCACACGTTGAGTATGAAACTGATACTCGTCACTATGCACACGTTGACTGCCCAGGACATGCTGACTATGTTAAAAACATGATTACTGGTGCTGCTCAAATGGACGGTGGTATCCTAGTAGTTTCTGCTGCTGATGGTCCAATGCCACAAACTCGTGAGCACATTCTATTATCTCGTAACGTAGGTGTACCATACCTAGTAGTATTCTTAAACAAATGTGATATGGTAGACGACGAAGAACTTCTTGAACTAGTTGAAATGGAAGTTCGTGACCTTCTATCTGAATATGATTTCCCTGGTGATGATGTACCAGTTATCAAAGGTTCTGCTCTTAAAGCACTTGAGGGAGATCCTGCTTGGGAAGAAAAAATCATTGAATTAATGAATGCAGTTGATGAGTACATCCCAACTCCAGAACGTGACACTGACAAACCATTCATGATGCCAGTTGAGGACGTATTCTCAATTACTGGTCGTGGTACTGTTGCTACAGGACGTGTTGAGCGTGGTCAAGTTAAAGTTGGTGACGTTGTTGAAATCATCGGTCTTTCTGAAGAACCAAAATCAACTACTGTAACTGGTGTTGAAATGTTCCGTAAGCTTCTTGATTATGCTGAAGCTGGAGATAACATTGGTGCACTTCTTCGTGGGGTTGCTCGTGAAGAAATCCAACGTGGTCAAGTTCTTGCAAAGCCAGGAACAATTACACCACACACTAACTTCAAAGCAGAAGTTTACGTATTATCTAAAGAAGAAGGTGGACGTCATACTCCATTCTTCTCAAACTATCGTCCACAATTCTATTTCCGTACTACTGACGTAACTGGTATTGTTCAACTTCCAGAAGGTACTGAAATGGTAATGCCTGGTGATAACACTGAAATGAGTGTTGAATTGATTTCACCAATCGCGATTGAAGAAGGAACTCGTTTCTCAATCCGTGAAGGTGGACGTACTGTTGGTTCAGGTGTTGTAACTACAATCAACAAATAATAATTAAAATAAATAAAAAAGCAGACGGTGACGATCGTCTGCTTTTTTATTTCTGCATCCATTGTTTACTAAAATCTATCTCCAAAATTTCCGTAATAATCTTTTCTTCTATTTAATAGAGATAATTTCCTACTAAATTCGAAAAGAAATTGAAAATTCTACGTAAGACAGAATAGCTTGAACCTGCTATACAAAGTATGTATAATAAAAAAAGTGCAAGTGACCTAACAAATATGCCGCATAGTGTTGCATATTATTTGTGTTTTATGTATAATAGACAATGTTGGTCTTTGACTGCGATGAAGTGGAAGGTTGCCGACACACCCGGCCGCTTTGCCATGGCGAGTGTGGGGGAAATTTCCATGGAGAATGTCTATTTAAAATAGGCGAAAAAGGAGGGAAAGTAATGGCAAAACAAAAAATTCGTATTCGTTTAAAAGCATATGATCACAGAATCCTTGATCAATCTGCAGAGAAAATCGTGGAAACCGCAAAAAGATCTGGTGCAGCTGTATCTGGTCCGATTCCGCTTCCAACTGAAAAATCTGTTTACACAATCCTTCGTGCTGTGCACAAGTATAAAGATTCTCGTGAACAATTCGAAATGCGTACGCATAAACGTCTAATCGATATTGTGAACCCTACTCCACAAACAGTAGATTCATTAATGCGTTTAGATTTACCGTCTGGTGTAGACATCGAAATCAAACTTTAATAAATATTTTATGGAAAACAGGAGGTGTGACTCATGACCAAAGGAATCTTAGGAAGAAAAATCGGTATGACGCAAGTATTTGCTGAGAATGGTGATCTTATTCCTGTAACAGTAATTCAAGCAACTCCAAACGTTGTTCTTCAAAAGAAAACTGTTGAAACTGATGGTTACGAAGCAATTCAGCTTGGTTTTGAAGACAAACGTGAAAAGCTTGCTAACAAACCTGAAAAAGGTCATGTAACTAAAGCCAATACTGCTCCTAAGCGCTTCGTTCGCGAATTTAACGCAGAAAACTTAGATGGGTATGAAATTGGTCAAGAAGTCAAAGTTGATATTTTTGCAGAAGGTGACATCGTAGATGTAACTGGAATCTCTAAAGGGAAAGGTTTCCAAGGTGTAATTAAGCGCCACGGACAATCTCGTGGACCTATGGCTCACGGTTCTCGTTATCATCGTCGCCCTGGATCAATGGGTCCAGTTGCTCCAAACCGTGTATTCAAGCAAAAAGCATTACCTGGACGCATGGGTGGAGAGCAAATTACGATTCAAAACTTACAAATTGTTAAAGTTGATGTAGAACGCAACCTTATCCTTGTTAAGGGTAATGTTCCTGGTCCTAAAAAAGCATTGCTTAAAGTCAAATCAGCGATTAAAGCAAAGTAATTTAACACGAAGGAAAGGAGGAAACAGGAATGCCGAAAGTAGCTCTATACAACCAAGCTGGATCTCAAGTTGGAGAAGTAGAACTTAAAGATTCCGTATTTGGTATTGAACCAAACCAAAACGTATTATTTGATGCAATTGTTATGCAAAGAGCATCTTTACGTCAAGGTACTCACAAAGTGAAAAACCGTTCAGAAGTTAGCGGTGGTGGTAAGAAACCATGGCGTCAAAAAGGTACTGGACGTGCTCGTCAAGGATCTATTCGCTCACCACAATGGCGTGGAGGCGGTACAGTATTTGGCCCAGTTCCACGTAGCTATAGCTACAAATTACCAAAGAAAGTTCGCCGTTTAGCTATTAAATCTGCACTATCTTCAAAAGTATTAGAAGCTAATATTCTTGTACTAGAATCATTATCTTTTGATGCTCCAAAAACAAAAGAATTTGCAGCAGTTCTTAAAAACCTTTCTGTTTCTAAGAAAGCATTAGTAGTAACAGATGGTTCTGATGTAAATGTTGCCCTTTCAGCTCGTAATATCCCTGGTATTACTGTTGTTGAAGCAAATGGTATTAATGTTTTAGATGTAGTTTCACATGATCAATTAATCATCACGAAAGCTGCAGTTGAAAAAGTAGAGGAGGTGCTTGGTTAATGGATTCACGTGATATCATTAAGCGCCCCGTCATCACAGAACAATCTACTGATGTAATGGCTGACAAAAAATATACATTCGAAGTAGATGTACGTGCTAACAAAACACAAGTAAAAGATGCTGTAGAAGAAATCTTCGGTGTGAAAGTTGCAAAAGTTAATGTGATGAACTATAAAGGTAAGTTCAAACGTATGGGAAAACACGCAGGATATACTAACAAGCGCCGTAAAGCAATTGTTACCTTAACTCCTGATAGCAAAGAAATCGAGTTATTCGAAGTTTAATTATAAGTTCTTGAAAGAATAGAAGAGGAGGGAAAAACATGGCGATCAAAAAATACAAACCGACCTCTAATGGACGTCGCGGCATGACGGTATCTGATTTCGCGGAAATCACTACTGATAAACCAGAGAAATCATTACTTGCGCCTCTAAAAAGCAAAGGCGGCCGTAACAACCAAGGTAAGTTAACAGTTCGTCATCAAGGTGGCGGTCATAAGCGTCAATACCGTATTATCGACTTCAAACGTGATAAAGATGGTATACCAGGACGCGTTGCTACAATCGAATATGATCCAAACCGCTCATCAAATATCGCACTAATTAATTATGTTGATGGAGAAAAGCGTTACATCTTAGCTCCTAAAAACTTAAAAGTGGGTATGGAAGTTGTATCTGGACCAGATGCAGATATCAAAGTTGGTAATGCACTTCCGTTAGCTAACATCCCAGTAGGTACAGTTGTTCATAACATCGAGTTAAAGCCTGGTAAAGGTGGACAATTAGTACGTTCTGCAGGAACTTCTGCACAAGTTCTTGGTAAAGAAGGAAAATATGTACTAGTACGACTAACTTCTGGTGAAGTTCGTATGATTCTTGCTACTTGCCGTGCATCTATCGGTCAAGTTGGTAATGAACAACACGAATTAATCAACATTGGTAAAGCAGGTCGTTCTCGTTGGTTAGGCAAGCGCCCAACTGTTCGTGGATCTGTTATGAACCCTAATGACCATCCACACGGTGGTGGGGAAGGACGCGCTCCAATCGGACGTAAATCACCAATGTCTCCATGGGGTAAACCAACACTTGGTTACAAAACACGTAAGAAAAAGAATAAATCAGATAAATTTATTGTGCGTCGTCGCAAAAAATAACGCGATTGAACTACGGTTCAGGTATAGGGCCGTAGCGCAATCACGAAGGGAGGTTCGAGCATGGGTCGTAGCTTGAAAAAAGGACCTTTTGTTGATGAACATTTGATGGTTAAAGTCGAAAAGCTTAATGAATCAGAGAAAAAACAAGTAATCAAAACTTGGTCTCGTCGTTCTACAATCTTCCCAGCATTCATCGGACATACAATTGCAGTTTATGATGGTCGTAAACATGTACCGGTTTATGTTACTGAAGATATGGTAGGTCATAAGCTTGGTGAATTTGCACCAACTCGTACTTATAAAGGTCACGCTGGTGACGATAAGAAAACAAGACGCTAATGAGAGGAGGGCATCCCGATGCAAGCTAAAGCTGTTGCAAGAACAGTTCGAATTGCTCCTCGTAAGGCACGCCTAGTTGTTGATCTAATTCGAGGAAAGCAAGCAGGCGAAGCAATTGCTATTTTGAAGTATACTCCAAAAGCAGCTTCACCGATCATTGAAAAAGTATTAAAATCTGCTATTGCTAATGCAGAGCATAATTATGATTTGGACGTTAATAACCTTGTAGTTACTGAAGCATATGTAAATGAAGGACCGACACTTAAACGTTTCCGTCCACGTGCTATGGGACGTGCAAGCGCAATTAACAAACGTACTAGCCACATTACTATCGTAGTATCAGAAAAGAAGGAGGGATAATTCGTGGGACAAAAAGTACATCCAATAGGTTTACGTATCGGAGTCATTCGTGACTGGGAATCTAAATGGTACGCGGAAAAGGACTACGCTGACCTTCTACATGAGGACATTAAAGTTCGTGAATACATTGCAAAACGTTTAAGCGATGCATCTGTTTCTGGTGTTGAAATCGAACGTGCTGCAAATCGTATTAACATTACAATCCGCACTGCGAAACCAGGTATGGTCATTGGTAAAGGCGGTACTGAAGTGGAAGCACTTCGTAAAGCATTAAATGAACTAACTGGCAAACGCGTACACATTAATATTGTTGAAATTAAAAAAGCTGATATTGATGCTAAATTAGTAGCAGAAAATATTGCTCGTCAATTAGAAAATCGTGTATCATTCCGTCGTGCACAAAAGCAAGCTATTCAACGTGCAATGCGCGCTGGTGCAAAAGGAATTAAAACACAAGTTTCAGGCCGTCTTGGCGGAGCTGATATGGCTCGTACAGAAGGCTATAGCGAAGGAACTGTTCCACTTCATACTCTACGTGCAGATATTGATTATGCACATGCTGAAGCAGATACAACTTACGGTAAACTTGGCGTAAAAGTATGGATTTATCGTGGAGAGGTTCTTCCTACGAAGAAAAAGACTGAGGAAGGAGGAAAATAATCATGTTATTACCTAAACGCGTTAAATATCGCCGCGAACATCGTGGAAAAATGCGTGGTCGTGCAAAAGGTGGTACAGAAGTAGCATTTGGTGAATATGGTTTACAAGCTCAAGAAGCATCTTGGATCACTAACCGCCAAATTGAGGCTGCTCGTATCGCGATGACTCGTTATATGAAACGTGGAGGTAAAGTTTGGATTAAAATCTTCCCTCACAAACCATATACTGCAAAACCACTAGAAGTTCGTATGGGTTCCGGTAAAGGTGCTCCTGAAGGCTGGGTAGCAGTTGTTAAACCAGGTAAAATTATGTTTGAAATTGCAGGTGTATCTGAAGAAATCGCTCGTGAAGCACTTCGTCTTGCTGCTCATAAATTACCGGTTAAATGTAAATTCGTAAAACGAGAAGAAATTGGTGGTGAATCAAATGAAAGCTAATGAAATTCGTGACCTTACCACTGCAGAAATAGAACAAAAAGTAAAATCGTTAAAAGAAGAGTTGTTTAACCTAAGGTTCCAATTAGCTACTGGGCAACTTGAAAATACTGCTCGCATCCGTGAAGTACGCAAAGCGATTGCTCGCATGAAAACCGTGATCCGTGAGAGAGAGATCGGTGTTAACAATCGATAATGAGAGGAGGTTTGCACAATGAGTGAACGTAACCAACGAAAAGTTTATACAGGACGAGTTGTTTCTGATAAAATGGACAAAACAGTTACTGTTCTTGTAGAAACTTATAAAAAACACTCACTTTACGGCAAACGCGTGAAGTACTCTAAAAAATTCAAAGCTCACGATGAGCAAAATGAAGCGAAAATTGGCGATGTTGTTCGCATTATGGAAACACGTCCATTATCTGCGACAAAACGTTTCCGTCTTGTAGAAGTCGTTGAAAAAGCTGTTATTATCTAATATAAAGTATCGGATTCATGTTTATTCCGAAGGGAGGTAAACAATCATGATTCAACAAGAAACTCGTTTAAAAGTTGCTGACAACTCTGGTGCTAGAGAGGTTTTAACGATTAAAGTTCTAGGTGGTTCAGGCCGCAAAACAGCAAATATTGGTGATGTTATTGTTTGTACAGTAAAACAAGCAACACCAGGAGGCGTTGTTAAAAAAGGTGATGTCGTTAAAGCTGTTGTTGTTCGTACGAAAAGCGGTATGCGCCGTCCTGATGGATCATACATCCGTTTTGATGAAAACGCATGTGTAATTATCCGTGATGATAAGAGTCCTCGTGGAACTCGTATCTTTGGACCTGTTGCTCGTGAACTACGTAACAATAATTTCATGAAAATCGTATCCTTAGCTCCAGAAGTTCTTTAATATAATTAGATTTATAATCAAGGAGGTGCGATTAAGATGCATGTAAAAAAAGGCGACAAAGTAATGGTTATTACAGGTAAAGATAAAGGAAAAACAGGTGTAATCCTTGCTGCATTTCCTAAAAAAGACCGTGTGATTGTCGAAGGTGTAAACATTGTTAAAAAACATTCCAAGCCTTCACAAGTTAACCCACAAGGTGGAATCATTAGCCAAGAAGCACCTATTCACGTATCAAACGTAATGGTAGTAGATCCAAAATCAAACGAGCCAACTCGTGTTGGTTATCAAGAAGTAAATGGCAAAAAAGTACGTGTAGCGAAAAAATCTGGTGAAGTTTTAGATAAATAGTTCTTAGATGAAGGGAGGTACACTACATGAACCGCCTAAAGGAAAAATACGAAAAAGAATTAACTCCTGCTTTAACAAGCAAATTCAATTATAAATCAGTAATGCAAGTACCTAAAATTGAAAAAATCGTTATCAACATGGGTGTTGGTGATGCAGTTCAAAACTCAAAAGTACTTGACAATGCTGTCGAGGAATTAACATTAATCACTGGTCAAAAACCAGTTATCACAAGAGCGAAAAACTCCATCGCTGGATTCCGTCTTCGTGAAGGTATGCCAATTGGATGTAAAGTAACTCTTCGTGGAGAGCGTATGTATGAATTTCTTGATAAATTAATTTCAGTTTCACTTCCACGTGTACGTGACTTCCGCGGTATTTCTAAGAAGTCATTTGACGGCCGTGGAAACTATACACTTGGTGTTAAAGAACAGCTTATCTTCCCTGAGATTGATTACGATAAAGTAAGCAAAGTTCGCGGTATGGACATTGTTATCGTAACAACTGCTAATACAGATGAAGAAGCTCGTGAGTTATTAACTCTATTCGGAATGCCATTTCAAAAGTAATCGCTAAAAAAAAGGGAGGCGAAAACGTGGCTAAAAAATCTATGATCGTGAAACAAAAGCGCACACCTAAGTTTGAAGTGCAAGCTTATACACGCTGCGAACGTTGTGGCCGTCCACATTCAGTAATTCGCAAATTCAAACTTTGCCGTATTTGTTTCCGTGAACTCGCATACAAGGGTCAAATTCCTGGTGTTAAAAAAGCTAGCTGGTAAAACCCGAATTTGGGAAGGAGGTAAAAACTTATGGTAATGACAGATCCAATCGCAGATTTGCTTACTCGTATTCGAAATGCAAACATGGTGCGTCACGAAAAATTAGAAGTTCCTGCTTCTAAAATCAAAAGAGATGTTGCTGAAATTCTAAAGCGTGAAGGTTTCGTTCGTGATGTTGAATATATCGAAGATAACAAGCAAGGAATCATCCGTATCTTCTTAAAATACGGCGCTAACAATGAGCGTGTAATCACTGGCATTAAACGTATCAGTAAACCTGGATTACGTGTATATGCAAAAGCTGATGAGGTTCCTAAAGTTCTTAACGGCCTTGGAATAGCAATCGTATCTACTTCTCAAGGTGTACTAACAGATAAAGAAGCTCGTAACAAACAAGTTGGTGGAGAAGTACTAGCTTACGTTTGGTAATACTTGAAATGAACGGAGGTGCAGGTAAATGTCCCGTGTAGGTAAAAAACCTATTGAGATTCCATCTGGTGTAACGATTACAGTAGACGGAAATAACAATGTAACAGTGAAGGGTCCTAAAGGCGAGCTTTCTCGCGGATTTAACCCTGAAATCGGAATTAACGTTGAAGAAAATGTAATCAATGTTACTCGTCCTTCTGATTCAAAAGCACATCGTGCATTACATGGTACGACTCGTGCTTTGCTTTCAAACATGGTTGAAGGTGTTTCAAAAGGATATGAAAAAACTTTAGAATTAGTCGGTGTTGGATACCGTGCTCAAAAACAAGGTAACAAACTTGTATTGAACGTTGGTTATTCTCATCCTGTTGAATTTGAACCTGAAAGCGGTCTTGAGATCGAAGTACCTTCCAATACAAAAGTAATTGTAAAAGGTACAAGTAAAGAACGCGTTGGTGCGTTAGCTGCTAATATTCGTGACGTTCGTCCGCCAGAGCCTTATAAAGGTAAAGGTATTCGTTACGAAGGCGAATATGTACGTAGAAAAGAAGGTAAAACAGGTAAATAATGCTGCGTAGACAGTAGAAAGGAGTGACCCACAAATGATCACTAAGCCAGATAAGAATCAAGTACGTAAAAAAAGACATGCTCGTGTTCGCGCTAAATTAAGTGGTACTGCGACACGTCCTCGTTTAAACGTATATCGTTCTAACAAAAACATTTATGCACAATTGATCGATGATTTAAGTGGCGTTACATTAGCTAGTGCATCAACACTTGATAAAGACCTTAGCTTAGAATCTACAAGCAATGTTGAGGCTGCTCAGAAAGTTGGCGAACTTATCGCTAAACGTGCTGTAGAAAAAGGCTATACATCTGTTGTATTCGATCGTGGTGGATATCTCTATCACGGACGTATTAAAGCTCTTGCTGATGCAGCTCGTGAAAACGGACTAGAATTTTAATAGAAAAAGGAGGGACAAATAGATGCGTAACATTGATCCTAACAAACTTGAATTAGAAGAACGCGTTGTTACTGTTAACCGTGTTGCGAAAGTTGTTAAAGGTGGACGTCGCTTCCGTTTCTCTGCACTAGTCGTTGTAGGAGATAGAAACGGCCATGTTGGTTTCGGAACTGGAAAAGCACAAGAGGTACCTGATGCAATTCGTAAAGCGGTTGAAGATGCTAAGAAAAACTTAGTTGAAGTACCTATGGTAGGTACAACAATTCCACACGAAGTGATCGGTCGTTTTGGTGCTGGTTCTATTCTTATGAAGCCAGGTTCACCAGGTACTGGTGTTATCGCCGGCGGTCCAGTGCGTGCGGTACTTGAATTAGCTGGGGTAGCTGATATCACATCTAAATCTTTAGGTTCTAACACACCTATTAATATGATTCGTGCAACAATCGAGGGTGTTAAACAATTGAAGCGTGCAGAAGATGTTGCAAAATTACGTAATAAATCAGTAGAAGAACTGTTAGGATAAGGAGGGAATTATAATGGCAAACAAATTAGCAATTACCCTCACTCGCAGCTTGATCGGTCGTCCTCAGGATCAACGTGACACAGTTAAAGCTCTTGGTTTGCGTAAAGTAAATCAAACTGTTGAGCATGAAGATAATGCCGCTATCCGTGGTATGGTCACTAAAGTTGCTCATCTTGTAACAGTAAAAGAACAGTAATCTAATTTTTCTTATACAAGGAGGTGCCGACAAATGAAACTTCATGAATTACAACCTGCAGAAGGATCACGCAAACAGCGTAATCGTGTTGGTCGTGGAATTGGTTCCGGAAATGGTAAGACAGCTGGTAAAGGCCATAAAGGTCAAAACGCTCGTTCAGGTGGCGGAGTTCGTCTTGGTTTTGAAGGTGGTCAAACACCTTTATTCCGTCGTTTACCAAAACGCGGTTTCACTAATATCAACCGTAAAGATTATGCTATCGTTAATCTTGATGCATTAAATCGCTTTGAAGACGGTACTGAAATTACACCGGCTCTTCTTATCGAAACAGGTGTTGTAAGCAAAGAGAAAGCAGGAGTGAAAATTCTTGCTAATGGTAAGCTTGAGAAAAAAGTAACAGTAAAAGCTCACAAATTCTCCTCTGCTGCTAAAGAAGCAATTGAAGCTGCTGGCGGAACTACCGAGGTGATTTAATGTTCTCAACAATCTCCAATTTTATGCGTGTGCGTGATATTAGACGTAAAGTTTTCTTTACTCTTTTAATGTTAGTTGTTTTTAGAATTGGAGCTTACATTCCTGTTCCATTTGTAAATGCGGCTGCATTGGAAGCGAATGATCAAAATGGATTTTTCAATATCCTAAATACATTTGGCGGTGGAGCGCTTTATAAATTCTCACTATTTGCGATGGGAATTATGCCGTATATCACCGCTTCCATCATTATTCAGTTATTGCAAATGGACGTTATTCCTAAGTTTACGGAATGGTCTAAACAAGGTGAAGTGGGACGTCGTAAATTAGCTCAATTTACACGTTACTTCACAATCATTCTTGCTTTTATAGAAGGCCTCGGTATGGCATATGGATTCAACTCCTTGACACAAGGGCAGTTAATTTTGAATCCTAACTGGGGAACTTATCTGATCATAGCTATTGTTTTGACTGCCGGTACTGCATTTTTAATGTGGGTAGGTGAGCAAATTACGGCATATGGTGTTGGTAACGGAATTTCTATTCTAATTGCCGCAGGTATTGTTGCCAGAGTGCCAAACATGATTAGCCAAGTATTTGAGCAACAATTTAAAAATGCTGGTCAACAGTTATTTTTAAAAATTATAATCTTATTACTTATTATTTTAGTTGTGATAGCAATTGTAGTTGGAGTAATATTCGTACAACAAGCTTTACGTAAAATTCCAATTCAATATGCACAACGTCTTGCAGGTCGTAATCCTGTTGGGGGACAAACGACTCATTTACCATTAAAAGTAAATGCAGCAGGGGTTATTCCAGTTATCTTTGCGGTATCGTTTATCGTAGCACCAAGAACAATCGCATCTTTCTTTGGTTCCAACAATGTAACAGATACGATTCAGTGGGTATTCGATTATACGAAACCGGTGGGTGCTATAATCTATGTTGCGTTAATTATAGCTTTCACTTATTTCTATGCGTTTGTTCAAGTGAATCCAGAACAAATGGCTGATAATCTAAAGAAACAAGGCGGATATATTCCGGGAATTCGACCTGGCAAAAGTACGCAAGAATATCTTACACGTGTATTGTATCGCTTAACATTTGTAGGATCTATATTCCTTGCAGTTGTATCGATTTTACCGGTAATATTCACTTCGATTGCAGGGTTACCGCCGGCAGTTCAAATCGGTGGAACAAGCTTACTTGTTATGATCGGTGTGGCACTTGATACAATGAAACAATTAGAATCACAGCTTGTAAAGCGTCATTATAAAGGTTTTATTAAGTAATACTATGTTTTAGGAGCAGGTCGCTTGTTCCTAAAACATGGATTAAGTCTTAAGGGGGAAGTACTGGTGAATTTAGTGTTAATGGGTCTTCCCGGTGCCGGAAAAGGAACACAAGCCGAACGAATCGTGGATAAGTATCATATTCCACACATCTCCACTGGAGATATGTTCCGCGCTGCTATAAAAGAGGGCACGGAGCTAGGTGTAAAAGCCAAGTCCTTTATGGATAAAGGTGAGCTTGTTCCAGATGAAGTTACAATCGGCATTGTTCGAGAACGATTAAGCAAAAAGGATTGTGAAGATGGTTTCTTACTTGATGGTTTCCCAAGAACAGTTCCGCAAGCTGAAAGCCTAGAAGCAATTCTTACTGATTTGAATAAGCAAATAGATTTTTGTGTAAATATTCAAGTAGACAAAGATATTTTAATGGAGCGTTTAACTGGTCGTCGTATTTGTAAAAATTGCGGTGCCACATATCATCTTGTCTTTAATCCTCCTGCTAATCCGGGTGTTTGTGATCGATGCGGCGGAGAATTATATCAAAGAGCTGATGATAATGAAGAAACTGTTCAAAACCGTTTAGAGGTTAACATTAAACAAACTCAGCCACTACTTGATTTTTATGAGCAAAAAGGATATTTGCGTACGATTAACGGTCAGCAAGATATTAATAAAGTATTTGCTGATATTGAAAATTTGCTAGAAGGTTTATCAAAATAATCTTCTAAGCTAATAATTTTCCAATAAAATAGGAATTACAACACTGAATTGGATGTAATTGCTGAAAAATTTCTTTTAAGGTTTGATGCAATTCCTTCTTATAAACGTTATAATGGAATGCGTGGGTGCATATGTGCTTAAATGAACAAAGAAATTTGTTCTTTATATTTCATAAGATCGTTCTTAAGATGGAATCATCTAGCATCTTTTGCGATGTTAATTTATAATGGCTGTCATGGTGATTCTTTATTGACCTATCCTTTAGGTACAATTGACATAGAAACCGGGAAGCTATTAGAGGTGACTTGAGAAATCACTAATCATGGCTTACAAGAATGAAAGCCTGGTGAGCGTCTTTCGAACATCTCTCATGCGATTCATTAATTGTCGTAGCAAAAGGGCTTTTTCCGTGTTGGCAAGTATGCCGAACATAGGATTGGTCAAGAATTACATGAAGACACACCAATACCTCCTAAAAGAGGTATTAAATGTGGTCCCAAATGTTAGATAGAAGGGAGACTGGTTCGGTGGCGAAAGACGATGTTATCGAGGTTGAAGGTACTGTAAGTGAAACTTTGCCAAATGCAATGTTTAAGGTAGAATTAGAGAATGGCCATACCGTTTTAGCGCATGTATCCGGTAAAATCAGAATGCACTTTATTCGTATTTTACCAGGAGATAAAGTTACGGTTGAGCTTTCTCCATATGATTTGACACGCGGAAGAATTACGTATCGTTATAAATAATATGAATGCACTCCGTACTGTTAAGGAGGTAAAGACAAATGAAAGTCAGACCATCAGTAAAGCCAATCTGCGAAAAATGTAAAGTTATTCGCAGAAGAGGTAAAGTTATGGTTATTTGTGAGAACCCTAAACATAAACAAAAACAAGGATAATTTGAAGGAGGTGCGCTTTTTCAATGGCACGTATTGCAGGTGTTGACATTCCACGTGATAAGCGTGTAGTGATCTCATTAACTTATGTCTATGGTATTGGTAAACCAACTGCTCAAAAGGTTCTAGCTGAAGCAGGTGTATCTGAGGATACTCGCGTTCGTGATTTAACAGAAGAAGAGTTAAATAAAATTCGCGATATTATCGATAAACTTAAAGTAGAAGGTGACCTTCGCCGTGAGGTTTCTTTAAACATCAAACGTTTAATGGAAATTGGTTCTTACCGTGGTTTACGCCATCGTCGTGGCTTACCAGTTCGCGGTCAAAATACGAAGAACAATGCTCGTACTCGTAAAGGTCCTCGTAAAACTGTTGCAGGTAAAAAGAAATAATTAGTAAAGGAGGTTTCTTAATAGAATGGCACGCAAAACTAATACTCGTAAACGTCGTGTGAAAAAGAATATCGAATCAGGTGTTGCACACATTCGTTCTACATTTAACAATACAATTGTAACTATTACAGATCCACATGGTAATGCTCTTGCTTGGTCAAGTGCGGGTGCATTAGGATTTAAAGGTTCTCGTAAATCTACTCCATTCGCAGCACAAATGGCAGCTGAAACAGCAGCAAAAGCTTCTATGGAGCATGGTATGAAAACTCTTGAAGTAACTGTTAAAGGTCCTGGTGCAGGTCGTGAAGCTGCAATCCGTGCTCTTCAAGCTGCAGGATTAGAAGTAACAGCTATTAAAGATGTAACACCAGTTCCACATAATGGATGTCGCCCACCAAAACGCCGTCGTGTTTAATTTTTTCTGTATGAGATTTTGTATCCCTGTCTATAATGGGATATGATATGTTTTTGAAACAGATAAGATTAATCCAGTTGTTGTGCACAAACGGGAATGTATACATGGGGAATTTCGGGTTATTAGAATTAGATTCTTACCGGGGTTTCGACGTTTTGAAGGAGGGTAAATTTGAATGATTGAAATTGAAAAACCAAAAATTGAAACGGTTGAGGTCAACGATGATGCATCTTATGGAAAGTTCGTCGTAGAACCGCTTGAGCGTGGATATGGTACAACTTTGGGTAACTCCTTACGTCGTATCCTATTATCCTCACTCCCAGGTGCCGCTGTCACGTCTATTCAAATAGATGGGGTAATGCATGAGTTCTCAACAATTGAAGGCGTCGTAGAAGATGTTACATCTATTATCCTAAATCTTAAAAAGCTAGCATTGAAAATTTATTCTGACGAAGAGAAGACGCTTGAAATTGATGTACAGGGAGAAGGAGTTGTAACAGCTGCAGATATTACGCATGATAGTGATGTAGAAATCTTAAATCCAGATTTATATATTGCTACATTGGCAAAGAATGCTCATTTCCGTATGCGTATGACTGCAACAAGAGGTCGCGGCTATACACCGGCAGATCTTAATAAGCGTGAAGATCTCCCTATCGGAGTTATTCCTATCGACTCTATTTATACTCCTGTTCAACGTGTAAATTACCAAGTGGAAAATACACGTGTAGGACAAATGTCCAATTTTGACAAGCTCTCACTCGATGTTTGGACTGATGGCAGCATTGGACCAAAAGAAGCCATTTCTCTTGGTGCAAAGATTTTAAATGAACATTTAAATATCTTTGTCGGATTAACGGATGAGGCTCAAAATGCTGAGATCATGGTTGAAAAAGAAGAGGATCAGAAAGAAAAGGTTCTTGAAATGACCATTGAAGAATTAGATCTTTCCGTTCGTTCCTATAACTGTTTAAAACGTGCCGGAATCAACACTGTTCAGGAATTAGCTAACAAGACTGAAGAAGATATGATGAAAGTACGTAACTTAGGTCGCAAGTCTTTAGAAGAAGTAAAAGCTAAGTTAGAAGAACTTGGTTTAGGCTTAAGAAAAGACGATTGATGAAAAAAGTATAATTCAACAAGGGAGGGAAACTTCATGCCTTACAGAAAGTTAGGACGTACAAGTGCCCAACGTAAAGCATTACTTCGTGATTTAGCAACTGACTTAATCATCAACGAACGCATCGAAACAACTGAAGCTCGTGCTAAAGAATTACGTTCAGTTGTTGAAAAGATGATTACACTTGGTAAACGTGGTGATTTACACGCACGTCGTCAAGCAGCTGCATATATTCGCCATGAAGTAGCAAATGCTGAAACAAACGAAGATGCTGTTCAAAAGCTATTCGGTGACATTGCAACTCGCTACCAAGAACGCCAAGGTGGATACACTCGTATTATGAAACTTGGACCTCGTCGCGGTGACGGTGCACCTGTAGTAATTATTGAATTAGTATAATATTTTTTTACATCAAGGGCAGGACAGTTATTCATAACTGCTTCAATGCCCTTTTTGTATAATGTTAAAGCTATTAGAGTGTTACGATGGGCATCTCTCTTTTATTAGGTGTCCCGTCTAGCTCCTTGTATCCCTCTCCATCTCTTATGTAAGAGTTATGATAAAAAGGGCGCGCACAACCTTGGAGAGGGGTGCGGGCTTTTTTATTTATTATGTAAATTCTCCTTTTTAATGACATAATAGAAGAGCAGAGAAAGAAAACATCAGACTAGATTAGACTAGCTTAGAATGAGGAGGAAAGAAGTTGGCAGAACCAATAATTACAATAAATAATATATTTTTTAAATATGAAGGCCAGGAAAATTACGCATTAGAAGATATCTCCCTGCAAGTGATGGAGGGGGAATGGCTTGCTATTGTTGGTCATAATGGTTCGGGGAAATCAACATTGGCCAAGCTTTTAAACGGACTTCATTTCCCGGAAAAAGGGGACGTTATAGTAGATGGTATTTCATTATCAGAAGAGACTGTCTGGGATGTAAGGAAAAGAATCGGGATGGTCTTCCAAAATCCAGATAATCAGTTTGTTGGAACAACAGTTCAGGATGATGTGGCTTTTGGTTTAGAAAATAACGGAATACCGCGAGAACTGATGGTTGAAAGAGTTCACGACGCTTTAGAAAAAGTCAATATGTCAGGCTTTCTGAATCAAGAGCCGCACCATTTATCAGGAGGACAAAAGCAAAGAGTAGCCATTGCCGGAATCATTGCATTACGGCCGAATGTAATTATATTAGATGAAGCAACTTCGATGTTAGATCCTAAGGGACGATTAGAGGTAGTAAATACGATTCGAGAATTAAAGGATAAAACAGGTCTTACTGTTATTTCCATTACACATGATTTGGAAGAAGCCGCAAAAGCAGATCGTATTATCATTATGAACGGTGGCAAGGTATATGGGGAAGGTTCCCCTAGTGAAATATTTGAGATGGATGAAGAATTAGTAAAATTGGGTTTAGATATTCCTTTTTCGATTAAAATGTCTAAATCACTGAAAGAAGTAGGTTATCCTTTATCAACATATTATCTAACAGAAGAAGAATTGGTGGACGCATTATGGACATTACACTTGAACAAGTAGAATACAAATACCAAGCAGGTACGCCATTTGAAAGACGGGCTCTTCATGATATTAATCTCCATATTCCACAAGGGACATTTCTAGCAATAATCGGCCATACAGGTTCGGGGAAATCAACTTTATTACAGCATCTTAATGCGTTGCTGCAGCCGACTGCTGGTACAATTACAATCGGTGATCGTACCGTTACATCTGGTAAAAAGGAAAAACAATTGCGTCCAATACGTCAAAAGGTTGGAATTGTTTTTCAATTTCCGGAGCATCAGCTTTTTGAAGAGACAGTGGAAAAGGATATATGTTTCGGGCCAATGAATTTTGGTGTAGCAAAAGAAGATGCTCAGAAGCGAGCAAAAGAGCTAATCTCACAGGTTGGTTTGCCTGAAGAAGTTCTGGAGAAGTCACCGTTTGATTTATCTGGAGGACAAATGAGAAGGGTTGCGATTGCAGGTGTGTTAGCGATGGAACCGGAAGTTCTTGTTTTGGATGAGCCTACTGCGGGCTTGGATCCAAGAGGCCGTAGAGAGATTATGGACATGTTTTATCATTTGCATAAGGAAAAAGGACTTACTACCATTCTTGTTACACACAGTATGGAGGATGCCGCTATGTATGCGGATGAAATTGTTATTTTGCAGCATGGAGAATTAAAACAAAAAGGAAGTCCGCGAGAGATTTTTTCTGCTCCTCAAGAATTAATGTCTCTAGGTCTTAACGTTCCGGATGTTGTTCGCTTTCAATATTTATTTGAGGAAAAATTTCATTTGAAGTTAGGAAAGACTTGCCTTACTATTGAGGAATTAACGGAAGCCCTAAAGAATGTTGAATTGCGAGGTGTGCGGACATGATGGAGAAAATGATATTCGGGCGATATGTACCAGCGGACTCCATCGTACATCGCTTAGATCCACGCTCGAAGCTTATATTTGTATTCGCCTTTATTTGTATAGTTTTTTTAGCAAATAATTTTGTTACCTATGCAATTTTAACCGTTTTTACATTCTTTCTGATTTTTGTCTCCAAGATTCCACTTCGGTTTTTTATTAATGGATTAAAGCCGGTTCTTTGGTTAATCCTATTTACATTGGTTTTGCATTTGTTTTTTACGAGGCAAGGTCATCTTCTATTTCATTTTGGATTTATTAAAATCTATGAAGAAGGGGTAAAGCAAGGAATTTTTATTTCATTAAGATTTATGAATCTGATATTTGTAACTTCCTTACTAACCTTAACCACATCGCCAATTTCGTTAACAGATGGTTTAGAAACATTATTAAATCCTTTAAAAAAGATCAAATTCCCTGTTCACGAGCTGGCTTTGATGATGTCTATCTCCTTGCGATTTATTCCTACTCTGATGGACGAGACAGATAAAATTATGAAAGCACAAATGGCCAGAGGGGTCGATTTTTCTAGTGGTCCTCTAAAGGATCGGATTAAAGCAATTGTTCCGTTATTGATTCCTCTTTTTGTTAGTTCTTTTAAGCGTGCCGAGGAGCTGGCAACGGCGATGGAAGCAAGAGGATATCGAGGAGGAGAAGGCAGAACGAAGTATCGGCTGTTATTGTGGCATCTGCCCGATACTACAAGTCTAATCGTATTAATTTTCATTACAGCAATTTTAACTATTCTAAGATCATAACGAGGTTCGCTATGTCACGTTATAAATGTATTATTTCTTATGATGGATCTGGCTTTTGCGGTTATCAAATCCAACCAAAGGATCGCACGGTTCAAGGGGAGCTAGAAAAGGCTCTCCGCCGGATTCATAAGCAGCAGCATATTTTGGTGGAAGGTTCAGGAAGGACAGATGCAGGTGTTCATGCATATGGCCAAGTGATCCATTTTGATTCACCGCTAGATGTTCCGGTTGATAAGTGGCCAACTGTTCTAAATACGACATTACCGGATGATATTTTGGTAAAAAGCGCAGAGCTGGTGGAGGATGATTTCCATGCCAGACATAAGGCCGTTGGGAAGGAATATCGCTATAGAGTATATACTAGTCCGGAAAGGGATCCGTTCAAACGCTTTTACTCGCATCATTATCCATATAAATTGGATCTACAAGCTATCGAAAAGGCGCTAGGTTACTTCCTAGGAACCCATGACTTTACGAGCTTTTGTTCTGCCAAAACAACTGTTACAAGTAAGATAAGGACTTTACATGAAATTAGTTTTACCCAAGAAAAAGATGAACTTGTTTTTAAATTCGTCGGAAATGGCTTTTTATATAATATGGTGCGAATTATGATGGGCACGATCTTGGAAGTAGGCAGAGGCAGAAAAAAGCCGGAACAGATTCCTATAATAATAGAAGAGAAAAACAGAAAATTAGCTGGCAAAACAGCAGGTCCAGAAGGATTATATTTATGGAAAGTGTTTTATGAATGATGGATATTCGCTTTTAGAGAAGTCTAGCTATAGCGCCTATCGGCAAGCAGATGAGCATGGCGTTCCGCTTTTTTCACAAAACAACTAATCCAGGTGTAACATTTTCTTGACATTGTTGTCAGAAAAAGATATTATAACCTATGGTATTGTTTTTAACCCCACGATAAGCCCCGGAAACTTATTGTGATGAAATAAATACAAGAGAATGGACATTTTTTATTTTTAGGAGGGTAACGAATGCGTACTACGTATATGGCTAATGCAAATACAGTTGAACGTAAATGGTATGTTGTAGACGCTGCTGGCAAGACTTTAGGTCGCCTAGCTAGTGAAGTAGCATCTATTTTACGCGGTAAACATAAACCAACTTTCACACCACATGTTGACACTGGTGACCATGTGATTATCATCAATGCATCTCAAATCGAATTAACTGGTAAAAAACTTTCTGACAAAATTTACTACCGTCATACTCAATTCGCAGGCGGTTTAAAAACTCGTACAGCAAACGAAATGCGTACAAACTATCCTGAGAAAATGCTTGAACTTGCTATTAAAGGCATGCTTCCAAAAGGTTCTCTAGGACGTCAAATGATCAAAAAATTACATGTTTATGCAGGTGCAGAACATCAACATCAAGCTCAAAAACCAGAAGTGTACGAACTTCGCGGATAATAAATAAGGGAGGGTATTATTTTGGCACAAGTTCAATATATCGGAACAGGACGTCGTAAAAGCTCTGTTGCTCGTGTACGCCTAGTTCCAGGTAACGGCAGCATTGTTATTAACGGTCGTGATGTAGAAAGCTACATCCCATTTGCAGCTCTAATCGAAGTAATTAAACAACCACTAGTTGCTACTGAAACACTTGGCAGCTATGATGTATTAGTAAATGTAAACGGCGGTGGATTCACTGGTCAAGCTGGTGCGATCCGTCATGGTATCGCTCGTGCGTTACTACAAGCAGATCCTGGTTACCGTGCAACATTAAAACCAGCAGGTCTATTAACTCGTGACCCACGTATGAAAGAACGTAAAAAATACGGTCTTAAAGGTGCACGTCGCGCGCCACAATTCTCAAAACGTTAATTTTGGACGTTTGCAAGACTCTCAGCTATTTTGGCTGGGGGTTTTTTTTATGCTTAAAAATGCTTTTGTCCACGCATCTCAGTCAATAAAACTTTTGATATTAGAATGGTATGTAGTAGCTCAGAGGTATTAGTCATCGTCTGTGCGGAAAATTATGTAAAAAGCGTCTAGCTCAAATTTCAAACAAAAAGTATGGGGAGGTTGTTCTCAATTTGTATAATTTAAGAAGTTTTAGGTCAATATACCATTGTCTTATTAAAATAAGATTGTTTTAAGGAGGAATAAAGCACAAGGTGAGGCATTCCATCATCAGAATTCAAAAGTATGAAAATTTCACAGTGTAAGGAGGGTATTTTCGTGAGGCGTTTTTTAAAGGCAACAGGTTTAGTTTTGCTGGCCAGTACAGTGATTGTTGGCTGTCAAACGAAAAACAACCAGAACAATGCAAATAACCAGGGGCAAACCACGAAATCCAACCAGGCAAATCAAGTAAAAGAGACAGGATTTCCAAATTGGGGTTATGACCTTCAACATACCCGACATGTGCCCTACAAGGAGATTACAAAAGATAATGTGAATAAAATGGGGATTGTATGGCAGCAAGATATCTTGGATTGGAATAAGGATGTTCCTAATTTACAAGAGGATTTCCCTGTCGTGCATGACGGGGTCATGTATGTGACTAGTGCCAAGAATCATGTGTTTGCAATTGATGCCGCAAGCGGAAAGAAACTTTGGGCATGGACACCTCCTAAGAATGTACTTGACCATCTAAATAGTTTGCCATGGCAATCTAATGTGGCAAGTAGAGGTGTCGCTGTAGCTAATGGAAATGTTTATGTTTTGATGATAGACAATCGTCTTGCTAAACTTGATGCGAAAACCGGAAAACTGATAAAAATGGTTAACTTTTGGGATCATGAACCTACTATCAAGTTAGAAAACAGATATTATGAATCTTCGGCACCAATGTATTATGATGGCAACATTTACGTTGGAAGCAGCGGTGGCGATAATGGTACACGAGGTTTTGTTTGGGCATTTAAAGCTGATACCCTCGAACCGTTATGGAAAGAGCCGTTTTGGACCGTTCCTAAAAGAGGAACGAGCTGGGCGAAAGGTAAATATACGGGCGGAGGCTCCGTATGGACGCCAATGTCGTTCGATCCAGATACAGATATGATGTATTTTGCAGTAGGGAACCCGGCTCCTGACTTTTACGATGCAGATAGAAAAGGAAAAAATCCTTACACCGATTCTATCGTTGCTTTGGATAGTAAAACAGGGAAATTTAAGTGGGCATCCTCCCAAGTAGATCACGATGTATGGGATTATGACGCTGCTGCGACACCTATGATTCTCAATACAAAGGTTGGCGGAAAAAAACAAAAGGTTGTGGTTGAAGGCGGTAAGAATGGAAAGTGGTATGCATGGGACGCAAAAACGGGAAAAACCATTTATGATGGCGTACCATTTGTGAAAATTCAACATTCGAGCGTACCAAGCGATGAGGGTAAAGTTAAACTACAATGGCCTGGTACACCAGGTGGAGAAAGCTATGCTCCACAGACTTATGATCCTGACACCAACTATGTGCTTATTCCGGGTATTAATAGCCCGAATTTAATGGTAGCAGCTAAAGATGCCAAAGAGATAGCGAAAGATAATAATACATTCCCTGGTACAAAGATACTTCCTTTACCAAAGAATGTTAAGCCTTCTGGTACCATTACAGCAATTGACATGAATACGGGGAAAAAGGTATATCAAAGGAAAACGGACGATCCTATGTATGGAGGATTCACAAGTACAGCCACTGGTCTTGCCTTTTACGGGGAATTGAGCGGAAAAGTGAATGCTCTTGATATTAAAAACAATAAAGTGTTATGGAGCATGGACAGTGGAGGAAAACAAATCAAAATGGCACCTACCATTTATACCGTTGACGGCAAAGAATATGTAGCGTTAATCACTGGCGGTACGAAGGTTGTCGTTTATGGACTTGGTGGTAAGTTAAAACCTGGAGCTATTAATAAAAATGCAAAATTACAAGGGCAAGCAGATGTTGTTAAAGTTGACCCGATGGCCGTTTACAAAAGAAGCTGCGTTTCTTGTCATGGGGATAATCTTCAGGGTGCAACAGCTCCAAATCTTCAACACATAGGTAAAACAATGTCCAAACAAGATATATTGAATCAAATCTTAAACGGTGGCGACCGCATGCCTGCAGGCTTGGCTAAAGGTAAAGAGGCAGAAGCATTAGCAGATTGGCTATCCAAAAAGAAATGATGTTTTTCTCGAAGCAATCCGAGTCCGATCTTTTTATTCGGACTCAGGTTGTTTCATTTAAAGACTTTTTAAAGTGTCGAAAAATATAAACGAAATAAGGATGGTGGAAAAATGAGGAATCTACCGAAATATACCGTGCGATTCTTTAGTGTCCCCTTATTGATTTGCTTGCTCTTTGGCTTTGCTTCTCCTAGTGCAGAAGCCCAATCAAGTCAGGGATTAGGTTCATCCGAGGATAAAGGAATCAGGCTAACAATCAATAGCTATTCCATAGTAAACCACGGTCAAAACATCCAGTTGCATTATACGATACAATCAAATTCGAATATACAAGTTAATCCGGATACTACTAGCTTGGTCGAAAATCCGCATATTTGGATTGGACATACGTTAGTTCGGGAGCAATCCGAATCATTTAAAAAGGTAAGTAATAACGTGTATAAAGGAACAATAACAGCACAACTGCAGCATTACAGACCCGATAATTCTGAAATGTCCATTCATACACATGGGTTATTGCATCAAAAGGGTCAATGGACGGTTAAATTTCTCCTTAGGACCGATAAATACTAAGATAAGTGTTAAATACCTATAAGCATCCCGTATCAAATTTTAAAATGGTACGGGATTAATAAATGGAACAGATTGTTAACTTTAACTGTTTGTGATGGAAAGTTTATAGAATCTTAAAAAGAAAGCCCTAGACTAAGTCTAAGGCTTTTATCATTTGAAATAATCTTTATTTTTGTATTTGGAAGTTAATAGTCCACTTTCCCTTTTGGTTAGAAATAGAGTCAGTATTGAATATTACATTAGAGGTAGCGGGTCTGTATTGTGGCAGGTCAACCTTCATGACGCCTTGGTATTTTTGATTGCCAATTTTTTTATGCCAAGCATCTTTTCCTTTTACTACTCTGCTTCCAATCGAAAAGTCCAGGTCTTTTATAAGTGCCATCCCATCCTCATTCGTAAGTGAACCTGTTGACGCTTGAATAGTGTAATTTACTATCATTTCTTGGCCATAGTTTTGAATTTCATAGCTATGAAGTGTAAGCTTAATACCATTATCTTCTGTCGATCCAAGAATCGATTCCGCCTTCGAATTTTGGGAAGAGGCGATTGTCGACCCAACAAGTAAGCAAATGGTTAAAACAAACACTCCAAAACAATTCGTTATCTTTGTGAAAGTCTTCAATTGAAACCACCATCCTATTATTGTTTATGTATGTGTACATAAAACCTGACAAGAAAGTCTTTGCATTTGTAAAAAAATTAGAATGTCTACGCTTTATGTCACCTTCGATTTTAGATTGTCTCCACTTTTAGGAAATATTCCTCTCTATCACTCTGAACATGATTTTTCTGCAAAAAGGACAGTCTTCCATATCCTTTTTCTCTATTTACTTTTTCTTTTGCATAATTAAGGTCTGTTTTACTCAATCTAGAAAAAGAGGTAGGTCTCACAACATAGGAGTCTTTCTGTAACAGGGAAAAATTTAAAGCATTTGACCACTCTAGATTCTGCAGAATAGGAGGACTTTTCTTGAAGCGCTATTTAAAAGCGGTAAGTATTGCTTTGCTCGCGGTATTCGTGATTGCTGGCTGTGCAACGAATCAAGGAAATAAGCAGAAAAATAATGCTAATAATGCGAATCAACCAGCCAAAGCAACGAAGGAAACGGGATTTCCCAACTGGGGTTATGATCTTCAACAAACTAGACATGTTCCTTATGACAAAATTACAAAAGACAATGTGAATAAGTTAGGCGTTGTTTGGCAGTCAGATTTGGCAGGTTGGGATAAAAAAGCACCCAATGCCTCGGAGGACTACCCAGTTGTTAAAGATGGTGTCATGTATGTAACGACATCATTAAACAAAGTATTTGCAATGGATGCTTCAAATGGGAAAAAAATATGGGAATGGACGCCGCCAAAAGAGGTACAAAACCATCTGGACCATGCAGATTTAAGTCTTTTAGAAATTGTTGCCAGCCGCGGTGTAGCTGTTGCGGAGGGCAAAGTATTTGTACTTATGGCAGATAATCGTTTAATTAAGCTTGATGCGAAAACTGGTAAAATGGAAAAAATGGTTAACTTTTGGGATGTTAAGGATATGAAGGGAGTCACTCTTGAAAATAGGTATTATGAAACCTCAGCTCCTATGTACTACAAAGGAAATATTTATGTAGGAAGCAGCGGTGGTGATAACGGAATTCGAGGCTTTGTTATGGCTTTTAAAGCAAGCGATTTATCACCTGCTTGGGACGCGCCATTTTGGACGATCCCTGAAAAAGGGAAAGATTGGGTGAAGGGTAAATATACAGGCGGTGGAGCCGTATGGAACCCAATGGCTTTTGATCCGGATACGGATATGATGTATTTCGGTGTAGGAAATCCAGCTCCTGACTATTTTGGAGACATTCGCCCTGGCAACAATCCACACACTGACTCGGTTGTTGCTCTTGATAGTAAAACAGGAAAATTGGTTTGGGCAAAATCAGAAGTCGGCCATGATGTTTGGGATTATGATGCAGCTTCCACTCCAATGGTTCTCAATGCCACAGTGGGAGGCAAAAAGAAAAAAGTCGTTGTTCATGGGGGAAAAAACGGAAAATGGTTTGCTTGGGATGCTAAATCAGGAAATACCATTTACGACGGAGTTCCATTTGTTAAAATCAAGCATACGCCGGCACCAACGGATAAAAGCAAAGCTGTACTCCAATGGCCAGGGGTGGAAGGTGGACAAAATTATGGTACAGAAACGTATGATCCTGGAACTAATTATGTTTTAATTCCTGGAATTAATATGCCATCTTTAGCTGTTGCCGCTAAAGATGAAAAAGAAGTGGAGCAAAAAAATGGTTTATTCCCAGGGACAGAAGTTCTTCCCAGCCCTAAAGGTACGGAGTCATCCGGTACCATTACCGCAATCGATTTGAATACCGGTAAAAAAGTTTATCAGAATAAAACAAAACAACCAATGCGTGGAGGTTTTACGAGTACGACTACCGGACTTGCTTTTTACGGAGAGTTGGATGGAACCGTTAGTGCTATGGATATCAAAACTGGAAAGAAATTATGGAACGCAAAAACCGGTGGACAACAGGTTATGATGGCACCAGCGATCTATATGGATAACGGTAAACAATTCGTTACCTTTGTTACGGGCACCAAGGTTGTTACCTACGGACTCGGCGGCAAGAAGTCACTTATTCCTGAACAAGGAAAAGAAGAATCGGGTAAAAATGATAATGCCAATGATGGAAGTAGCGGTAATAAAGAAAAAGGCAAGAAGCAGCCTGGTAATACTGCGGCACCAGCAATTTACAAAAAGAGCTGTGCTTCCTGTCATGGACAAAATCTTGGTGGAGGCGTCGGTCCTGACCTAACGCATATCGGAAGTAAAATGTCTGAACAAGATATATTAAATCAGATAATAAACGGAGGCGGCCGCATGCCTGCAGGTATGGCAACAGGAGACGATGCGAAAACGTTGGCAAGATGGTTGTCTCAAAAGAAATAACCGTTCTGAGTTAATGATGTTTTAAAGGGATACTGTAATGTAAACAACCTGAGTCTCAATAAGACTCAGGTTATTTTATTGTGCGCCCGGCATGGGTGTAGTCTCTAGGGTGAAAGTCCCGAACTGTGAAGGCAGAAGTAGCAGTTAGCTTAACGCAAGGGTGTCCGTGGTGACGCGGAATCTGAAGGAAGCGAGCGGCAAACTTCCGGTCTGAGGAACACGAACTTCATACAAGGCTAGGTATCATTGGATGAGTTTGCAATACAAAACAAAGTCCTTTCTGCCGAAGGTGATACAAAGTAAATGAAGCAGATAGATGGAAGGAAAGATTGCACTCTTACCCGGGGAGGTCTGGTTGATACGCCAAGTACACTTGGTAACCTATCTAGTAATGGATAGCTGAACAATCAGAAGTCAGCCGAAGTCGTAGTACTTGGTTTGCTCGAGAGAATCAAGGAAGGACTGAACCATTTTAGGAGAACAAACACTCGGCAAACGGTTCTTTATGTATGAAAGCAGAAAATTCTTACGGAACCTACCTGAAAGGAAGAAATGGTGAATTCCATGGGGGACTTCGGGAGGGCTTAGTAAAGAACCCACTTAATGAGAATGTATTGTTCACGTAGAAAGGATAAATCTCAATGTTAATGGAACGAATGCTGTCACGGGAAAATCTTTTACTGGCATTAAAGCGAGTAGAAAAGAACAAAGGAAGTCATGGAGTAGACAATATGTCCGTAAAAGACCTACGAAGACATATTCTCGAAACGTGGGATACACTTAAAACATCCTTAATGGAGGGTACTTATCAACCTTCTCCTGTCCGTCGGGTTGAAATCCCAAAACCGAACGGTGGAGTAAGGTTATTAGGTATCCCAACCGTGACAGACCGTTTCATCCAACAGGCGATTACTCAGATTTTAACCCCTATCTTCGACCCGACTTTTTCAACACAGAGCTATGGTTTTCGACCAAACAAACGAGGTCATGACGGTGTTAGACAAGCGAAGAAATATATCGAAGAGGGATACCGATGGGTAGTCGACATGGACTTGGAGAAATTCTTTGATAAAGTCAATCATGATAGATTAATGCGGACTCTATCCAAAAGGATTCAAGACAGAACGCTCCTATCACTAATTCGGAAGTATCTACAGTCTGGCATTATGATTAATGGAGTCATAACGAAATCCGAGGAGGGTACGCCCCAAGGTGGACCATTAAGTCCTTTACTCTCCAATATCGTTCTAGATGAACTAGACAAAGAGTTAGAAAAGAGAGGGCACAAGTTTGTCCGATACGCAGATGATTGTAATATCTACGTAAAATCGAGAAGAGCCGGAGAGCGAGTAATGGACTCGATTACTACTTTCATTGAATTTACTCTAAAACTAAAGGTGAATCGAGAAAAGTCAGCTGTAGACAGACCTTGGAAAAGAAAGTTTTTAGGTTTTAGCTTCACATTTCATAAGAAACCGAAGGTGCGGATGTCAAACCAAAGTATTCAACGTGTCAAGAAACGGATACGAGAATTAACTTCAAGGTCAAAACCAATTCCAATGGATTATAGAATAGAGAAGCTGAATCAATATTTGATTGGCTGGTGCGGATATTATGCATTAGCAGATACACCCACTATTTTCAAAGAATTAGACGAATGGATTAGAAGGCGTCTCAGAATGTGCCAATGGAAAGAATGGAAGAAACCAAAAACCAAAGTAAGAAAACTCATTGGATTAGGGATTCCAAAAGAGAAGGCATACGAATGGGGAAACTCTAGAAAGAAATATTGGAGAATAGCCAGAAGCCCAATCCTACAGAAAACCCTCACAAACTCCTATTGGGAGATGCGAGGGCTGAAGAGTCTTTATGTGAGATATTCTCAACTACGTCAGACATAAATGGAACCGCCGTATACGGAACCGTACGTACGGTGGTGTGAGAGGTCGGGGGTTAGTCACCTCCTCCTACTCGATTTTACGTTATTTTCAGTGACAAGTGTCCCATCTCTTCTTGTCCCTTTTTGTAATAAATTGCAAATAGCCGTACACTTTTGGACAACTTCCAGTCAAAATTCTGGTTATTTCGGGGAATCGAACGACATAAGATTAATTTGAAAGAGAAAATCAGACACACTTTAAGACCATTTTCACAAATGTTGGTGTCATGAAAGGTGGTGACTAACATGTGGAAGAAGCCTGAATACAAAGTGATAAATACGTCTTCTGAGGTGACGATGTATGCATATGTTGGTAAATAGTATGGACTTTCGCGACTTCTAATGGGGTTCAATAAATACAAGAGGTGGTGCAAATAGAATGAATCGTTACTTAAAGTCATTGTTAGGCGCGATTATTGGAGCTGCCACAACAGGAGTGTGGTTAGGTGTTGATCTTCTGACGCCTGAGCCAATTGGCGACTATCTATTATTTTCCCTCATGGCTTTGTCCAATATAGTGATTGGATGGCAGGTTGGAAGATTAGTGGGAAAATCGCGGGATGTTAGTAAAAATGAAGTTCTTGACTCGCCGGAGAAAGGACTGAAGCCAAATTCGAATTAGAGTTTTAGGTTCAGCAGCAGGTGGAGGATTTCCACAGTGGAACTGTGCTTGTGAAAACTGTCGCGAGGTTCGGAAAGAAAACGATGCATTTCACCCGTTATTACAATCTTCACTTGCAGTGAGTGCGAATGAAAAGGATTGGTACCTAATAAATGCCGGGCCAGACGTTCATCAACAAATCGAGTCATTCCCTGCGCTGCATGCAGGACCTGGAATAAGAGAAACTCCTTTAGCCGGTGTTATTTTAACGGATGCCGAGCTTGATCATACAATCGGATTATTGTCCCTGCGGGAAGGCTCTTGCTTGAGCATTTATGGAACGGAAATGGTACGAAAGACTTTACATTCCACCTTTCCAGTGTTTCCGATGCTGGAAAACTATTGCTCATGGGAGTGGGAATCTCTTTCCCCTGAATTTCCACATAGGATAGGGACAGCAGAAGAAACAATGATCGTCGAGACAGTTCCTGTTTCCAGAAAGCCACCGCTTTATACGAAGTCAAATAAGGATGATATTTGGGAGGTCGGGTTAATTCTTCATAATGAAAAATCCGGCAAATGCCTTGCGTATTTTCCTACGTTGGAAGAGATTACGCCTGTTATAGAAGCAAGCTTAAAGAAAGCGGATATTTTAATGGTTGATGGTACGTTTTGGTCAGAGGATGAATTGGTAGAGATGGGTGCAACGATGCGTGATGCAAGAAATATGGGACACTTGCCAATTAGCGGAGGAGGGGGAACAGCGGAAAAGTTAGCGACATTTCCGGCAGAGCGAAAAATTCTAATACACATTAACAATAGCAACCCAATATTAAAAATGGGCTCCAGGGAAAGGATTACTTTAGAAAGACTTGGATTTGAGGTTGCCTTTGATGGAATGGAAGTGGAGGTGTAATCATGCTTGAAAAAGGAGGTTTCGTCAATCACGAAAAGAAACCAGAACAAGAAAGAAAAGTGTTATGGACCGCAGATGAATTTACAGAACGTTTAAAGAATGTGGGGCGTTCTTATTATCATGATAAACACCCTTTTCATGTGAAAATGCACCAAGGTGAATTAAATCGTGAACAGATTCGTGGCTGGGTAGCTAACCGGTATTACTATCAGAAATCTGTTCCGATTAAAGATGCCGCCATCCTGTCGAATTTGCCGTCATTGGAGCTGAGACGTGACTGGATTGGCCGAATTATCGACCATGACGGAACGCATGGAGAAGATGGCGGTATTGAGGCATGGCTTAGGCTAGGAGAAGCTGTGGGGTTATCCCGTGAAGACGTATTGAACGAGAAGCATGTTGTTCCGGGCGTTCGCTTTGCCGTTGACGCTTATGTAAACTTTGCACGGACAAAACCATGGATTGAAGCGGTTGCCTCCTCATTAACAGAATTATTTTCACCGGATTTAATCTCAAAGCGAATTAAAGTACTGGAACAGCAATATCCGTGGATTGATAGCAGCGGACTAGAGTATTTTCAAAATCGTTTAACCCAAGCGCCACGTGACTCAGACACTGCGCTTAGGCTTGTTTTAACGTATTGCCAAACACCGGAAGCTCAACAACGGGCAGTTGCCGCTTTACGTTTTAAGTGTGATGTACTATGGGTACAGCTTGATGCCATCGAAAAAGCTTTTTCCTCTAATGCTTGATCGAAAGGCTCATAATGGGCCCAAAAGAATATAGGATTGGTGGTGGAGCATATTTTAGCAAATTGCTATCCAAAACTCGCAGCAAAAGCACGCCTAAAATTTGATAAGGTGAGAGAGAAGCATCTCCTTTTGTTACCGGAAAAAGTTGTCGTCTTGAACGAAACTGCCGCATCTATCCTTATTCTATGTGACGGAAGTCAAACGGTGACTGGACTCGTAGAAAGGATGAGAAATTCGCTTAAGGAAAGCACGGAAGATGAAGCAGATGCCTTGCCGGATTTAAAAACGATGGAGGAGGATATTTCTGACTTTCTTCAGGAAATGGTGGATTTAGGATGGGTGGTGGTTGATTATCATGATAAAAAGAAGTAATACAATTGAGCCGCCTTATTCGCTGCTTGCGGAGTTGACTCACCGTTGTCCTTTACATTGTCCCTATTGTTCAAACCCATTGGAAATGGCATTACAGGAATCAGAGCTTTCTACGGAGGAGTGGCACCGTGTTTTGTCGGAGGCCGCAGATTTAGGAGTAGTAGAAGTTCACTTTTCAGGTGGTGAACCGCTCTTACGGGATGACCTAGAGAACTTAATCCGCCATGCGGATTCATTAGAGATGTACACCAATCTCATTACAAGCGGTATTGGGTTAACGACTGAAAAGGCTATTCGTCTAAGAAAAGCAGGTTTGGCAAATGTTCAAATAAGTTTTCAAGCCGCCGATTCAAAGCTTTCGGATATCATTGGCGGGTATAAGGCCTTTGAAAAGAAGAAAGAAGCAGTAAAATCTGTAAAAATAGCTGAGATGCATTTGTCATTAAATGTTGTGCTGCACCAGATGAATATCGATCATCTGGATGAGATTATTAAGTTAGCGGAGGAAATGGGAGCGGAACGTTTAGAACTAGCAAACACCCAGTATTATAATTGGGCATTACTCAATCGAGAGCGGCTGTTACCGAACAAGGAGCAGATTGAACGAGCAACTGAAATCTATAATGAAGCAAAAGCACGCCTTGAAAAGAAAATGGAAATCATTTGGGTTATCCCTGATTATTATGCTTCGACACCAAAACCCTGTATGGGGGGATGGGGAGCCATTGGCCTTACTGTTGCCCCCGATGGAGTTGCTCTTCCTTGCCCGACTGCTGGTATGATTAAAGCCTTATCCTTTGAAAACATACGTTATTCGTCTTTAAAAAGTATTTGGTACGACTCAGCAGCCTTTAATCGTTTCCGCGGGGATGAATGGATGCCTGAACCTTGCCTTTCATGTGATCTTAGACATGAGGATGGCGGGGGGTGCCGTTGTCAAGCTTATGCTTTAACGGGAGATGCTTATGCAACAGATCCTGCATGCAGGTGGGCACCTAAGCATCACTTGATTGAAGAAGCGATACAGGAAACAAAAAGTAAGTCATTAATACCTATATCATCACAATTGATTTATCGGAAATACCTATCTGACAAACCAAAGGCTTTAAAAAAATAATGGTTTTGGTGCCAAATTAGCTTGGCACCTTTTTTGTTTCAAATAACCACTCAGTTATAAAGGACTACTAGGACTTATTCGTCCAAATTTTACTATAATCCAGCGGGTTTACACTAAAATTCGTCCGATTTTCATAATAATTCAGGAAATGGTTAAATAATCCATTTAAACAGAATGGAGGTAGCAAGACTAATCCAAATAAGAAGAATAACAACGGCCGCAGCCCAATTTTTCCGTAATCTTTTCGGGGCTTTCTCCGCAATTTCCCGACATTCTTGCAGTACATGATTTGGAATCATGGTGAACGCACCTAATATACCCAATGGCAGCAAAATAGCCTCGTCCAAATACCCCAATACCGGGATTACATCTGGAATAAAATCAATTGGACTTAGTGCATAAGCAACAATAAATAGAGAAAATGCTTTTGCATACCATGGTGTATCCTGATGGCGATATGCCAGGTAAAGGATATGAATATTACGTTTTACACTTTGTATGAGTTTCTTCCATTTGTTAAGTTGGTTCTTCATATCGCTTACTTCCCTCTTCTGCTGCTGTATTTCGGACAGTAATTTCCTTCATTTTGCTTTATTTTGCCTCATGTGATGTCTTTTTATAATATGCCCAGACATATTTGTTGTGATTTTTATTAGAGTGTCTCTCTTTATTGTGCATAAATGACAATGAGGTTAGGAACCATAAATAAAGCCAAATATTCCCTTTATAAAGTTCAAAAAATGGAAAAGAAGTGATGGAAGTGACATTTTTAAAGAATAAGGTTACCGGACAAATTCATCATGGGGCTCGCAGGCTTATGTTAGTGAATGCATTACGGAGTATAGGTCAAGGAATGATGGTGGTGGATTTGACTTTATATTTGGATACATTGGGATGGAGTACTGCCGCGATTGGCGGTGTACTTGCTGCTGGCGGGTTGCTAGGTGTAGGACTTGCACCATGTATAGGAATTTATAGTGATCGTGTTGGCAGAAAGCCGTTTATTCTTTTTTATGAACTATTAATAGCGGCATGTGCATTGATTGGAGTTATTTCAACGAACTTTATGTTGTTGTTTATTGCCATCACCCTTTCCGGATTCGGTAAAGCGGATGCCGGCTCGCCCAGTCCATGCGCCCCTGCAGAGCATGCATGGCTAGCAACATTTATTCCACCAGCTGAGCGTGGAAAAGTGTATAGTTTGAACAATTCTCTTAGTTTTTTTGGTATGGCTGTTGGTGCGGTGCTCGCTGGAATTATAGCCTTGTGGCAAAAAAACCTTCCTGAAGTCTTAACCTTTCGACCCATTTTTGTCTTTGTTTTCGTTTTATCACTAGTTACCTCTTCGATTATTCTAACCGTAAAGGAAGAAAAGCCCGAAAGACAGAAAGGGCATAAGGAAGAAAGTATAGAGAAACAGGATAAGAAAATCCTGCGTGAAGAGAATACTGCGGTTTTTAAGCTGGCTGCCATTAATATCCTTAACGGAATGGCAATCGGTTTGACAGGGCCGATGATGTCTTATTGGCTCGCGGCTAAATTTGGGGCAAGCAATACGCAAATTGGAAGCACACTGGCCATTACTTTTTTTGCGACAGGTATTATGTCGCTTTTTCAGGCTAGATTATCGCATAAACATGGGAATATTCGCTCCATTGTGTTGGTACGTTTTATGGCAAGCTTCCTTTTAATTCTGATGCCTCTGCTCCCCTCATATGCACTTGTTTCCTTTGTGTATATGATTCGAACTGCTTTAAATAGGGGTACACAAGGGGCACAGCAAGCGTTGAGTGTAAGTTTGACCCGTGATAGAAGGAGAGGGTTTGCATCCAGTGTTAATATTCTTTCCATGCGCTTACCAACCTCAATCGGACCTTATATATCAGGCTATCTATTTGGATTAGGTTCACTTTCCCTACCTTTTTACATAGCCTCCGGGTTACAATTAAGTTTTGCCTATTTCTATGGAAGAATATTTCGCGCTTACGAAGTTCGCATGAAATCACATGCTTCATCCGGATAATCGGCTGGCGGACTTCCGGTTCTACTCACTGTGATAAGTCCCTCAGTTCCTGAACTGCCTCAGCACGGTTTCCTTTATCTCAGTCGAAGCACGAAAGGAAGTACGTCGATGAGCAAAGCGCTTCCACTTTTCGTATTGATTGGTAAAGTTTTAGTGTCTTGTTTCTGTATTAGAAGATAACATTCGTTGAAAAATATCGGTAGGAGGATGGGATATGAATGTTATCACAACTTTATCAGCTAAAAGACGAGAAAGACAAATAAAAAATGAACGGAAGCTGCTGCGGGAGCTTTCGATTGAAAGCTTAAAGAAAAGTGTACAGAATTCGTTTAGCTCTGAAAGAGTACAAGGCGGGATTTGGGTTCAGCAAGGTGTAGAGGAAGGATGCTACGATGTTGCCATTGAAGCCTATTTATTAGGTGGACAGTATAGCCGCTTTGGTTACGGCGGGGAGCCAGTTGAACATATAAAATTACGTTGTGAAAAGGAATTAAAGCATTTAACAGATACACTCTATAATTTTTGGCTCTATTGGAAATTTGGAGATGAAAGCCTTATGCAAGAATCCACCTACTATGCATGTGAACAGTTCGTGGATAAATGGTGGATGGAGGGATTTAAGAAAGGTGAACAAAGAAGAAAGTTAAGGCTTCACTAACATCATCTTCCATAACGATGAAATCGGGACATTTTGTCCCCTTTTTTCTGTTCTAAAAATGTTCCTTGTCCCATATGTTTTGAATAGAGACAAGGAAGGGAAAGAATCAGATGAAGCGAAGGATAAAAACGTTTAGTTTTATTTTTGGGGCCATTTTGTTATTTCTGCTTTTTCAATTTCAATTTTTTCAAAAGGATACCTGGGATTCATGGAATCTTCCCCTTTCTGGAAAAATAATCTATTTAGATCCTGGTCATGGGGGGCCGGATGGTGGTGCAGGGGATGATGATGCCTTAGAAAAAGAAATAGCCTTAAAAATATCTCTAAAGTTGCGGGATTTTCTGCAAGAACAGGGCGCATTAGTGTTAATGACAAGGGAAACAGACAAGGATTTAGCTGGATCTGATGTAAGAGGCTATAGTAGAAGAAAAGTGGTGGACCTTAAGAAAAGGCTGGAGTTGATTAATGACTCTGATGCAGATCTTTATATAAGCATTCATTTAAATTCGATCCCATCACCAAGATGGAGCGGTGCTCAAACCTTTTATTCCCCACATCTCATTGAAAATAAACGAGTTGCGAAGTTTATCCAGGATGAATTAATAAAAAATTTAGGAAACACAGATAGACAAGCTAAAATGCTGCAAAACGTATATATTGTGAAAAATTCCAAAAAACCGGGTGCACTAGTGGAGGTCGGATTTCTCTCCAATGCGCAAGAAAGGCAAAATTTAAAATCAGACAAATATCAGGAAAAGGTCTCTGCATCTATTTATAATGGAATTATGAGATATTTTACAAATGAAAAGGATTTAAAATGAGGGTAATCGTTCTCCGGTTACCTTCTATTTATTCCCCATATACTTCAATTTCTTCCCTTCTCCTAAATTGTGATATACTTGGGGTGGAATTAGAGAATATGGGTAAAAGGAAGGTGTATCAAAATTGTTAACAGAGCAACAAGTCTTTGATTTATTAAAAGTAATGAAAGATCCTTTTTTACATAAAACATTGGAAGAAACAAATGGTATTCTTGAAATAAACATTAAAGAGGAAAAGGAACATGTTAGCGTAAAGATTGCGGTTGCCAAGACAGGAACAAGTGAACAGCTGCAATTACAAACTTTAATTGTTAATACACTTAAAGGAGCAGGAGCAAAGACGGTAGGAATTCGTTTTGCACAGCTTTCGGATGAGGTTCTGGAACAATTTCGCGGGTCTGAGCCAGAAGATCAGGGAAATAATCTTTTATCACCAAAAAGCAAAACTACCTTCATTGCTATCGCCAGTGGTAAAGGCGGGGTAGGTAAATCTACTGTTTCCGTCAATTTAGCTGTTTCCCTTGCTAGACTTGGAAAAAAAGTTGGATTGGTAGATGCTGATATTTATGGATTTAGTGTTCCGGATATGATGGGTGTAACACAACGACCTGTTGTTCGCGGTGAAAGAATTATTCCAGTCGAAAGATTTGGTGTAAAAGTTATTTCGATGGGATTTTTTGTGGAAGATAATGCACCGGTTATTTGGCGTGGGCCAATGCTTGGGAAAATGCTTAATAACTTCTTTACCGAAGTGGAATGGGACGAATTAGATTACTTACTACTAGACCTACCTCCGGGAACTGGTGATGTAGCCCTTGATGTTCATACGATGCTTCCACATTGTAAAGAGATTATCGTAACAACACCACACCCAACTGCAGCCTTTGTAGCGGCACGTGCAGGTGCTATGGCGTTAAGAACGGAACATGAAATTCTTGGTGTGATTGAGAATATGTCATACTTTGAAAGCAAAGTAACGGGTGAACGGGAATATGTTTTTGGACAAGGCGGTGGCCAAAGGCTTGCAGAAGAACTGCAAACCGAGCTTTTAGGACAACTTCCACTACAACAGCCGGATTGGAATGAAGAGGACTTTGCACCTTCTATTTATGCAGAAGATCATAAATTAGGTGTTATTTATAAAGACATTGCTAAAAAGGTTATTACCTTATTGGATAAATAAAAGAAACCTGCTGCGCAGCAGCAGGTTTTACTATAATATTAACATTCATACTAATTAACTTCCTCCTGATGAACCGCCTTGCTGCTGGCCTCCCGATGTTCCGCCTTGCTGCTGCCCTTGATTTTGCTGTCCGCCTTTTTGATTATTCATTTCTTGAGCAGCTTTAAGTAATATTGTTTGCATCTTTGCTTTAAACAATGGACTGTCGAATGTTTCGATCATGGTGTTTTGAAAATGTTTCCGCATCTCTTTACTTTTCATCAAGTCAATTACTTCTTTTTGATATTCGGGATCTTTTAAGATGGAAAGCATCATGCTTTGATAATCAGGGTCTTTCATTAAACTCTTCAGTAAATTTTCATTTTCCTTTTTCATGCCTTTTGCATAAGCCTTAGCAAATTGGGGATCACTAAATGACTTCTTCCAAAATTCGCTGCCTTTATCGGACGCTAACGTTTTTTCAATGGTATTCTTCACAGTTGTTTGGTCCATAATTAATTGGTTTTTCATTTTATCATCAGTCATGATATCTTGAATCGCTTTTTTACCATCATCCGTTTTCAATATATCGACAATCATTTTTTTCGTTTGATCGTAATCCATTTGCCCTGCTTTTGTTTCACTACCTGAACAGGAAGCTAACAGAAATATCATCATTGGAATTAGGAGCAATGTAGCGATCTTTTTCATAAGAATAGCTCCTTTCATTTGAATGGCTGTTGTCGTCATTATTTTGTATTTCGTATAAAACACTTCAGGCATCTTTTCTTAAAGTAAGAAAGATATAAGATTTTCAATAAAAATGCAAAAAAGTTTAAGAAAAGAACCTTTGATTGGACTTTTAATGTTAATATGGGATTTTACAAAAGAATTATGCATATGAAGAGGAATTTCTAGATTTTTTATAACGTGGTTGGTAAAATCAAAAGGATGATAAATTTGGTATTGGAGGATTTCTCAATTGACGAGTCGAAATTGGGTACGCTTGTTTTTTTCCACTTTAATTGTTGGTGGATTAACAACCGGAATATTAGGCTTTGTAATCCGCTGGAGTGAATTTCAAGAGTATTTTATTCATGTTAATATATCCAGTATTCTTTCCACATTTGTTTGGCTTGTAGGGGTTGGCTTCATTTTCAGTGTTATCAGTCAGGTTGGGTATTTTGCATACTTAACCATTCATCAATTCGGTCTCGGCATTTTCCGCTCTTTATGGAATCCTGTACAAGTTGTGTTGATTCTATTCGCATTATTTGATTTAGTGTATTTCCGTTTTGAAAAATTTGCTAAGAATAACGAAAGTATTTTGCCGTATATTGCACTCGCTGTATTCATTTTAGTTGTTGGTTTAATAATTGCGTATTTAAAGGCGAAACAGTCTCATAAAAATACATTTATCTCTGCATTATTTTTTATGGTGGTTGTAACGATAGTGGAATGGGTGCCAGTTTTACGTGTAAACGAAAAAAGCTGGATTTTCCTTATGATTTATCCTTTAATCATTTGTAATGCATACCAAATTTTAATATTGCCGAAATATCTTAAAAGATCTGAGGCAGAGCGGGAACAGGCAAGACAGAGAATAGAAGCTCGAAAAGCAGAAAAAGGGAAAAAACCACGAGAATAAGAAAAGTGGAAGCGCCTTGCTCATCGGCGTACGGATTTCGTAGTCACAGGCGAGATAAAGGAAACACGGCGAAGTTTTTCGGGAGCCGATGTCCCTATCCGCAGAAATACGTTTGCCGATAGGCGCTGTAACTGAACACTATTGTAATCATACCTAATAATCGTATTTTTTCGGAAGATACTTTATTGAATAAGAGTCGTCTTCACTTTTCCATTTGCGATCATATCGGATACTTTAATAAAATTTCCCTTTTTAGACAATTCATCTACTATAGCAGGTATTGCTTTTGCTGTCTGCCGTGCAGAATCGGAGGCATGTAATAAAACTATATCGCCATTTTTAGCCTTTGCCGTGTTCTTCACAATCTTATCCACCCCAGGATTCTTCCAATCATCCGAATTTACACTCCAATGAACGACCGTTAACCCTAGGTTTTCAGCAACTTTTAAAGTTTTTTCATCAAAATGTCCGGTAGGGGATCGCAAAATTTTTACATTCTTAATATTTAGTTTTTTGAATACTTCTTGCGCTTTTAAAATATCGCTTTTAATTTTACTTGTTTCGAGATCTGTATAATCTTCGTATGCGTAGCCTAGGCTTCCTATTTCGTAACCTTGTTTTACAATTTTATCTACAATATCCGGATGGCTTTCCGCCCAAGATCCCGATAGGAAAAATGTAGCGGATTTTACCCCTTTTTTATCTAACGCCTCAATAATCGGTGCGGCCTTTTCATCCCCCCACCCAATATCAAAAGTTAATGCAATTCCCTTTTCCCCTTTATACACAGCTTTTGGTCCTTCTTTAGTGGAGAAAACCGAAACATTAGCAGCAGACTGAGAATAAAGAAAAAGTGCTGTAAAGAAGGAAACTACTAAAATGAACACGAGCTGCTTCACTTTACGTCCATTTAATACCATAAAAAAGTTCATATCGATCCCCCTTTTGTTTTCTATTTCTTTTTTGACCATACATAAATAAGACAAGTTCTTTTATAAGAATCTTATGCTTGCCTGTATAAAAAATATGTCCAAAAAGATTTTCTTCTTATAATTTTGGTTAATTTGGAAAAAACTACACTTACTACTAAGAAGGGGTGGACAGAATGCTCGGTCTGATCATTCATGAAAAAGAAAAACTAGAAATTCAATATTTATTGAAAAGAGAGATGGACGAGATACTACATGACTTAAAAGATTCAAGAATCGATCACATTGTGAAAAGAGCAATGAAGGAAAGGTATAAAATTTTGTTTTCCCTTTTTACAAGGGTTGCTCCGCATAGTGAGTGTGTAAACTACATTATACCGACAAAAATAAAAAACTAGAGTAGATAATGAAAGTGTTAAAAGGGCCCTTTTTTACATGGAACAAAAAAGTCATTAATAAATTGAAACATAATTGAAGTATTTGATTAAGCATCTATCAACATATTTGTAATGAAATAAGAGAAACTATTTTTTTATTGATAAAAATGCAAGAGATATGTTGACAGTTAATAATAATCCTGGTATATTAATAAATGTCGCTGATGGCGACAAAAAAGTTGTTGACAAGAAAACACAACAATGATAAAGTATAAAAGTTGCTGATTTTAAGCAGTTGGATATTGATCTTTGAAAACTGAACAGAACAAAACGTTAATGTTTTAAATAATGAGCTATATCAAACACTTTTTTGGAGAGTTTGATCCTGGCTCAGGACGAACGCTGGCGGCGTGCCTAATACATGCAAGTCGAGCGGACTTTTAAAAGCTTGCTTTTAAAAGTTAGCGGCGGACGGGTGAGTAACACGTGGGTAACCTGCCTGTAAGACTGGGATAACTCCGGGAAACCGGGGCTAATACCGGATAACTTCTTTCCTCGCATGAGGAAAGATTGAAAGATGGCTTCGGCTATCACTTACAGATGGACCCGCGGCGCATTAGCTAGTTGGTGAGGTAACGGCTCACCAAGGCGACGATGCGTAGCCGACCTGAGAGGGTGATCGGCCACACTGGGACTGAGACACGGCCCAGACTCCTACGGGAGGCAGCAGTAGGGAATCTTCCGCAATGGACGAAAGTCTGACGGAGCAACGCCGCGTGAGTGATGAAGGTTTTCGGATCGTAAAACTCTGTTGTTAGGGAAGAACAAGTATCGTTCGAATAGGGCGGTACCTTGACGGTACCTAACCAGAAAGCCACGGCTAACTACGTGCCAGCAGCCGCGGTAATACGTAGGTGGCAAGCGTTGTCCGGAATTATTGGGCGTAAAGCGCGCGCAGGCGGTTTCTTAAGTCTGATGTGAAAGCCCACGGCTCAACCGTGGAGGGTCATTGGAAACTGGGAGACTTGAGTGCAGAAGAGGAGAGTGGAATTCCACGTGTAGCGGTGAAATGCGTAGAGATGTGGAGGAACACCAGTGGCGAAGGCGACTCTCTGGTCTGTAACTGACGCTGAGGCGCGAAAGCGTGGGGAGCGAACAGGATTAGATACCCTGGTAGTCCACGCCGTAAACGATGAGTGCTAAGTGTTAGAGGGTTTCCGCCCTTTAGTGCTGCAGCTAACGCATTAAGCACTCCGCCTGGGGAGTACGGCCGCAAGGCTGAAACTCAAAGGAATTGACGGGGGCCCGCACAAGCGGTGGAGCATGTGGTTTAATTCGAAGCAACGCGAAGAACCTTACCAGGTCTTGACATCCTCTGACAACCCTAGAGATAGGGCGTTCCCCTTCGGGGGACAGAGTGACAGGTGGTGCATGGTTGTCGTCAGCTCGTGTCGTGAGATGTTGGGTTAAGTCCCGCAACGAGCGCAACCCTTGACCTTAGTTGCCAGCATTCAGTTGGGCACTCTAAGGTGACTGCCGGTGACAAACCGGAGGAAGGTGGGGATGACGTCAAATCATCATGCCCCTTATGACCTGGGCTACACACGTGCTACAATGGATGGTACAAAGGGCTGCGAGACCGCGAGGTTAAGCCAATCCCATAAAACCATTCTCAGTTCGGATTGCAGGCTGCAACTCGCCTGCATGAAGCCGGAATCGCTAGTAATCGCGGATCAGCATGCCGCGGTGAATACGTTCCCGGGCCTTGTACACACCGCCCGTCACACCACGAGAGTTTGTAACACCCGAAGTCGGTGAGGTAACCTTTTGGAGCCAGCCGCCGAAGGTGGGACAGATGATTGGGGTGAAGTCGTAACAAGGTAGCCGTATCGGAAGGTGCGGCTGGATCACCTCCTTTCTAAGGATAATGGAAAACCACTTACGTGGTTATAAGAAGACGTTTATAAGTTCTGTTCAGTTTTGGATGATCAATTCATCCAGGATAATTTGTTCTTTGAAAACTAGATACTGATAGAAGAAACCAAGTAAAACCGAGAATCGCCACTTTATGGATTTCATCCATTTTAAAGTAGTAATAACCTTATAGGTTAAGTTAGTAAGGGCGCACGGTGGATGCCTTGGCACTAGGAGCCGATGAAGGACGGGACTAACACCGATATGCTTCGGGGAGCTGTAAGCAAGCTTTGATCCGGAGATTTCCGAATGGGGGAACCCACTGCTCGTAATGGAGCAGTATCTTTACCTGAATACATAGGGTAATGAAGGCAGACCCGGGGAACTGAAACATCTAAGTACCCGGAGGAAGAGAAAGCAAACGCGATTTCCTGAGTAGCGGCGAGCGAAACGGAAGAAGCCCAAACCAAGAGGCTTGCCTCTTGGGGTTGTAGGACACTCTATACGGAGTTACAAAGGAACGGAGTAGATGAAGAGGTCTGGAAAGGCCCGTCAAAGAAGGTAACAACCCTGTAGTTGAAACTTCGTTCCCTCCAGAGTGGATCCTGAGTACGGCGGGACACGTGAAATCCCGTCGGAAGCAGGGAGGACCATCTCCCAAGGCTAAATACTCCCTAGTGACCGATAGTGAACCAGTACCGTGAGGGAAAGGTGAAAAGCACCCCGGGAGGGGAGTGAAAGAGAACCTGAAACCGTGTGCCTACAAGTAGTTAGAGCCCGTTAATGGGTGATAGCGTGCCTTTTGTAGAATGAACCGGCGAGTTACGATTTCATGCAAGGTTAAGCTGATGAAGCGGAGCCGCAGCGAAAGCGAGTCTGAATAGGGCGAATAAGTATGAGGTCGTAGACCCGAAACCAGGTGATCTACCCATGTCCAGGGTGAAGGTAAGGTAACACTTACTGGAGGCCCGAACCCACGCACGTTGAAAAGTGCGGGGATGAGGTGTGGGTAGCGGAGAAATTCCAATCGAACTTGGAGATAGCTGGTTCTCTCCGAAATAGCTTTAGGGCTAGCCTCAAGATGAAGAGTATTGGAGGTAGAGCACTGTTTGGACTAGGGGCCCTCATCGGGTTACCGAATTCAGACAAACTCCGAATGCCAAATACTTATGCTTGGGAGTCAGACTGCGAGTGATAAGATCCGTAGTCAAAAGGGAAACAGCCCAGACCACCAGCTAAGGTCCCAAAGTATACGTTAAGTGGAAAAGGATGTGGAGTTGCTTAGACAACCAGGATGTTGGCTTAGAAGCAGCCACCATTTAAAGAGTGCGTAATAGCTCACTGGTCGAGTGACTCTGCGCCGAAAATGTACCGGGGCTAAACGTATCACCGAAGCTGTGGATGGACACCTGGCAGGTGTCCGTGGTAGGAGAGCGTTCTAAGGGCGGTGAAGCTAGACCGGAAGGACTAGTGGAGCGCTTAGAAGTGAGAATGCCGGTATGAGTAGCGAAAGAAGGGTGAGAATCCCTTCCACCGAATGCCTAAGGTTTCCTGAGGAAGGCTCGTCCGCTCAGGGTTAGTCGGGACCTAAGCCGAGGCCGAAAGGCGTAGGCGATGGACAACAGGTTGATATTCCTGTACCACCTCTTCACCGTTTGAACGATGGGGGGACGCAGGAGGATAGGGTAAGCGCACTGCTGGTTATGTGCGTCTAAGCAGTTAGGCTGGTTACGAGGCAAATCCCGTAACCGTGAAGGCGGAGCTGTGATAGCGAGGGAAATATAGTACCGAAGTTCCTGATTCCACACTGCCAAGAAAATCCTCTAGTGAGGTGAAAGGTGCCCGTACCGCAAACCGACACAGGTAGGCGAGGAGAGAATCCTAAGGTGAGCGAGAGAACTCTCGTTAAGGAACTCGGCAAAATGACCCCGTAACTTCGGGAGAAGGGGTGCTCTGGTAGGGTGCAAGCCCGAGAGAGCCGCAGTGAATAGGCCCAGGCGACTGTTTAGCAAAAACACAGGTCTCTGCGAAGCCGCAAGGCGAAGTATAGGGGCTGACGCCTGCCCGGTGCTGGAAGGTTAAGAGGAGGGGTTAGCGTAAGCGAAGCTCTGAATTGAAGCCCCAGTAAACGGCGGCCGTAACTATAACGGTCCTAAGGTAGCGAAATTCCTTGTCAGGTAAGTTCTGACCCGCACGAAAGGCGTAACGATCTGGGCACTGTCTCAACGAGAGACTCGGTGAAATTATAGTACCTGTGAAGATGCAGGTTACCCGCGACAGGACGGAAAGACCCCGTGGAGCTTTACTGCAGCCTGATATTGAATTTTGGTACAGCTTGTACAGGATAGGTAGGAGCCTTTGAAGCCGGAGCGCCAGCTTCGGTGGAGGCGTCGGTGGGATACTACCCTGGCTGTATTGAAATTCTAACCCGCACCCCTGATCGGGGTGGGAGACAGTGTCAGGCAGGCAGTTTGACTGGGGCGGTCGCCTCCTAAAGAGTAACGGAGGCGCCCAAAGGTTCCCTCAGAATGGTTGGAAATCATTCGTAGAGTGTAAAGGCACAAGGGAGCTTGACTGCGAGACCTACAAGTCGAGCAGGGACGAAAGTCGGGCTTAGTGATCCGGTGGTTCCGCATGGAAGGGCCATCGCTCAACGGATAAAAGCTACCCCGGGGATAACAGGCTTATCTCCCCCAAGAGTCCACATCGACGGGGAGGTTTGGCACCTCGATGTCGGCTCATCGCATCCTGGGGCTGTAGTCGGTCCCAAGGGTTGGGCTGTTCGCCCATTAAAGCGGTACGCGAGCTGGGTTCAGAACGTCGTGAGACAGTTCGGTCCCTATCCGTCGTGGGCGTAGGAAATTTGAGAGGAGCTGTCCTTAGTACGAGAGGACCGGGATGGACGCACCGCTGGTGTACCAGTTGTCTTGCCAAAGGCATCGCTGGGTAGCTATGTGCGGAAGGGATAAGTGCTGAAAGCATCTAAGCATGAAGCCCCCCTCAAGATGAGATTTCCCATAGCGCAAGCTAGTAAGATCCCTGAAAGATGATCAGGTTGATAGGTTCGAGGTGGAAGTGTGGCGACACATGGAGCTGACGAATACTAATCGATCGAGGACTTAACCAAAATATAAAGTGGAAGCGCCTTGCTCATCGGCGTATGAATTTCGTAGTCGCAGGCTCGAGATAAAGGAAACACAGTGAGGTAGTTCACGAACTGATGTTGACTTATCGTAGGGAGGAGACGGAGAAATTCACTAGCCGATAGGCGCTGGAGCTGGATTGAAAAAAGCGAAACTCAGTTTTACTTCTTCTTCTGCAGTATTTAGTTTTGAGGGAATAAAATGAAGAAATTCTAAAAAAACCCTTGAAATTTAGCTGAAAATCATTATAATTAAGTTTGTCTTAATGAAATGAACTGCTTATAAGCAGTGAAGCAAAAGAAACAATATCCGGTAATTATGGCGAGAAGGTCACACCCGTTCCCATCCCGAACACGGAAGTTAAGCTTCTCAGCGCCGATGGTAGTTGGGGGCTCTCCCCCTGCAAGAGTAGGACGTTGCCGGGTTTAGATTATTCCGCAGTAGCTCAGTGGTAGAGCTATCGGCTGTTAACCGATCGGTCGTAGGTTCGAATCCTACCTGCGGAGCCATTGCTTCCATAGCTCAGCAGGTAGAGCACTTCCATGGTAAGGAAGAGGTCACCGGTTCGAGCCCGGTTGGAAGCTTACCTAAACAGCATCTAGATTGGCCCGTTGGTCAAGCGGTTAAGACACCGCCCTTTCACGGCGGTAACACGGGTTCGAATCCCGTACGGGTCACCACTTTAATATATTTCGGAGGATTAGCTCAGCTGGGAGAGCACCTGCCTTACAAGCAGGGGGTCGGCGGTTCGATCCCGTCATCCTCCACCATATTTTAAAAAAAATGCCGGCCTAGCTCAATTGGTAGAGCACGATCGAATATGCTACGAAGCGACGCTTCAGCGTATAGCTCGAGTTGCTACTTGGATAAGCTTTCTGAGAGCTGGACGACAATTATTTGCGATAATTTATCAGCAGTTAACATCTTTTAATAAGCCGGCCTAGCTCAATTGGTAGAGCAACTGACTTGTAATCAGTAGGTTGGGGGTTCAAGTCCTCTGGCCGGCACCATTCCTTATCGGAGGGGTAGCGAAGTGGCTAAACGCGGCGGACTGTAAATCCGCTCCTTCGGGTTCGGCGGTTCGAATCCGTCCCCCTCCACCATTTTAAAGTTATATTTTTTTAAAACTGTGGACATAATATAAATGTCTTTTTTCTTTTCAATGGGCTATAGCCAAGCGGTAAGGCAACGGACTTTGACTCCGTCACTCGTTGGTTCGAATCCAGCTAGCCCAGCCATTTTTTTTTGCCCTTTTTTGATTCATATATATTGAACTTTAGTACATAATAAAGAGGCATAGATATGCGAGCCATTAGCTCGCACGAGTAATCTACGAAGCGAAACATCAGCGTACAGCTTGAGCTGCTACTTGAATAGGCATACTGAAAGCTTGACGACGTAGATGTTCTTAGGAAAGAAGCATAAAATCTTTTCTACAATCTATATTACGAGCCATTAGCTCAGTCGGTAGAGCATCTGACTTTTAATCAGAGGGTCGAAGGTTCGAGTCCTTCATGGCTCATCCATCCTTTAAGGTCTTGATTGAAAAAATCAGGCCTTTTTTTGTTTTAATAAGCAGTTATATCTCTTAAGCGGACACTGAATCCGTTATTCTTATTAAATGCCCATATTTTAAACGTTTAGCGGACATAGATTCCGTTATTTAAGAAAAATCACATCGAAATCACTGCTTTTTTGTAAAATAGCGGAACCTATGTCCGCAAACTCAAGGAATTATCGTGTTTTGTCACAGATAAAGGAACTAGTGTCCGATAAACTTTGTACAAGACGAAAAATATTATAACGATGGAACTTCATATGCTTTTGATTTGCTAGTGTTTGTTTATTTACAATGCTTCTCCACATGCTATTTTAAAACCTTATTCCAGAAAACCCCTTCCTTCAAATTTCAAAAAATATCCACCATAAAATTACGAAAACAACAAAATCCTAATGTATAATGAAAGAATAAATTTCATTGGAGGTCATGGATGACAGAGTTATTTAGGCTTTTAAAAGGCGGTAATAAATCAGCTTTATTAGCCGCTATAGTAAATACAATTATTTCTATAATAAAAGGTATTGCCTTTTTTCTCACAGGCAATGTTGCGATGTTTGCGGAGACGATGCATAGTTTAGGGGATGCAGCAAATCAGCTATTTGTATTTATTGGATCGGCTTTAAGTAAAAAGGCTCCTACTGATCGTTTCCCAAATGGATTTGGAAGACTGGTAAACCTTGTATTACTCGGAGCAGTTTTAATAGTGGGGATTATGTCATTCGAAACAATAAAGGAAGGATTTCATCATATCATCCATCCTACCGTTTCACATGGGTTTATTATTAATATCGTTGTGTTAGGTGCAGGTGTAATACTAGAATCTTTTGTTCTTTTTAAGGCGATGAAGGAAATCGTACACAGTGTAGGTGTCGAGGCAAAAGGATTCGGAATTGTTATACAAAGTATGAGAGGTTTTTCGAAAGCAAAACCTGCGACGAAATTAGTGTTTTTGGAAGATACGGTTGCTACAGGCGGAGGCTTGCTTGCCATTATAGCCGTGGTTATTTCTCATTTTACTTCTTTTCATCAGGCAGAAGGAATAGCGTCTATCTTAATTGGTGTGATGATGTTTATTGTCGTTGGTAAAGTTTTTCTAGATAATGCTGCTGGAGCATTAGGTGAAGCAGATGAAGAAATGGAAGATAGAATCGGCAAGATTGTTATGAATGATCCTTCTGTAAAAGATATTCAGGATGTTACCGTAATCAAAGAAGGTGAGGATCTCCATGTAGAACTTGAAATTGAGGTAGATCCAACTTTAACCGTGGCAGAGGCAGATGACATAAAAGATCGATTGGAACAAAGAATTATGGAGGAAAACGGAGTAGTAGATGTTTTAATTGAGTTTGATGAAGATGATGGGGTAACTAATTGGAAAGAAGATAAGGAAAAAGAGTGAACAATACTGACTGGCTGTGAGAAATTTTCACAGCTTTTTTAATTGAATATATATACAGAAAGTTGTCGAGTTGAGTCATTTCTTTTTCCTGTATACAATAAGCGTATAAGGGAAAAGGAGGGTTTTATATGAAAAAGAATATTTCGATTCTTGGTGTCCCGATGGATTTAGGACAGACTCGCAGAGGGGTTAATATGGGACCGAGTGCGATTCGGTATGCGGATGTTGTAGAGCGTATTGAAAAGCTTGGATACGAAGTTCATGATATGGATGATATAGAAATTGGCAAAGCAGAAAGATTGCATGATGCAGAATTAAATTTAAGGAATTTGAAAGCGGTTGCAGATGCGAGTGAAATATTAGCTTCTAAAGTTAATGAGATTGTTGAAAAAGGTGATTTTCCTCTAATTTTAGGAGGAGATCATAGTATTGCTATTGGTACTTTAGCAGGAGTATCTAAACATTATAAAAACCTAGGTGTAATTTGGTATGATGCTCATGGAGATTTAAATATTCCAGAAACCTCTCCTTCAGGCAATATTCACGGAATGCCGCTTGCTGCAAGTTTAGGGCTTGGGAATGAAACATTAACGAATATTGGCGGTTATTGCCCGAAAGTAAAATATGAAAATATCGTTCTGATCGGAGCTAGAGATCTAGATGAAGGAGAAAGAGAGTTAATTAAGGAAAAGGGCATTAAAGTGTATACCATGCATGAAATTGATCGTATGGGTATGACAAGAGTAATAGAGGAAACGATTGAATACTTAAAGGATCGTACGGATGGTGTTCACCTATCATTAGATTTAGACGGATTAGATCCAAACGACTGTCCAGGTGTGGGAACCCCTGTAATGGGAGGAATAAGCTACCGCGAAAGTCATTTAGCAATGGAGATGCTTGCTGAATCGGGTATCATCACATCAGCAGAATTTGTTGAAGTCAATCCAATTCTCGATGACAAGAATAAAACAGCAGATGTTGCTGTAGGTTTAATGTGTTCATTATTTGGGGAAAAGCTATTATAATCATAATCTAGAGGCTGGGACATAACTAGCTTCAAATAGTGAGAAAGGTGAATTTGAGGGAACTCAAATTCACCTTTCTCTATTTTTGCGTTTAAATTTTCTATTACCTTAGTTGTTTGGCAGTGAATTTTCTTAAATTCACTGCCATTAACGCAAGGCCCATTTCGTTTTCTACCTTCGATTTTCCTCGTACAGAAAATCGAGCGAAACGCAAATTAGCCTTCAAGAATCCAAAAACTGGTTCCACATCGATTTTGCGTTTTCGATAGATGGCACTCGTTTTCTCTTCTGAAAGCTTCGCTCTTACATATTCTTTTTGCTGTTCCCATTTTTCATTCACCATTAGTTTTCGATTGTTGCCTTCTTTTGCTTTTGTACAGGATGAACGGAATGGGCATCCCGAACAGTCTTCGCACTCGTAGATTTTGAACTTCCGTTGGAAGCCTGTACGGTCATTTCGGACTGAATGATATTGATATTCAAGACGTTTCTGATTAGGGCATGTATAGGTATCTGTTTCTTTATCATACTTCCAGTTGTCGGGATTAAAAGTGTTTTGTTTGTACTTTTTCTTTTGTTCCTTCAAATACATATTATATGTAATAAGTGCTTCTCGTTTTCTTTTCAAAAGGATATCATTAAAGTTTTGTTCACTACCATAACCTGCATCTGCGGCAATGTGTTTCGGTAACTCGAAATAATGCTGCTCGATCTCATCTAAAAATGGAATTAACGTACGCGTATCTGTTGGGTTTGAAAATAAACTATAGGCAAGCGCGTATTGGCCCTCCGTTGCGATTTGTACATTGTAACCAGCTTTCAATTGTCCGTTTTGCATATAATCATCTTTCATTCGCATAAATGTCGCATCTGGATCTGTTTTAGAATAGCTATTACGCGTGCCAAAGATTTCAATGTCTTGTTGGTATTTCTGTTTTCGCAGGACAAAATCAATCAACTGTTTTCGCACTTGTTTTGGGTATTTCCGTTCATTTCTTAAAGCTTTTCGTTCTGGAACGTCTGATGATGCTTCTATTTGTTTATCATACTCGGTTACGACATCGTCCACTTTTTGAACCAATTGAGCGAGTTCTTCCAATGATAACTGTTCATCGCTTTCACGTTCCATTTCAGGTATAATTTCATTTTCAAGCAGTTCATTGTATAGCTGGTTTGACTTTTCAATTAAACTTTGATGATATTTCTCAATCGATTTCTTCCAGACAAACGTAAATTTATTCGCATTCGCTTCAATCTTTGTACCATCGATAAAAACCGCTTCTTGATCGATAAGTTTTTCTTCGATCAATTGGCAACGAAATTGGACGAAACATTGGCGAATTAAATCTTTCACTTCTGATTGAACACGGAATCGGTTGATGGTGCGGTAGCTTGGTTGATAACCTTGAGCTAACCACATCATACGGATACTGTCTTTTAATAGGGCTTCCATTTTGCGTCCTGAAAAGATAGATTGCGTGTAAGCACATAAGATAATTTTAAGCATCATGCGTGGATGGTAGGCAGGGCAGCCATTATTTCGCAGAAATGGTTCGAACGCTTCAAGAGGGATGCTTTCAACTAAATGATGGACATGGAAGGCAATATCATTTTTTTGTAATTTTACTTCTAAATCTAAAGGCAAAACTAATTGATTCATGGTATAATTTTTAAACATAAGGATCCTTCTTTCTGTATAATTTTGTTGTGGTGACTTAATTTTATCAGAAGCGGTCCTTATTTTTATTCAAAAAATAATCAAAGCCGGTGAAATTTTACTTGTCGTAAAATTTCACCGGCTTTTTCATCTCAGAGGCGGGTTTTGTCCCAGCCTCTTTTTTATTCTTTCATACTTCTTTTTAACACTTCATATTGATTAAGTAGCTGATCTAATTTGTCACTCGCTTCAATAACTTTTTCATTGTTAAAAGAGGATTTTAATGCAAGTTCAATCATTTCTTTTCGTTTTTCTTCAATATTAGATATTATCTTTTGCATCTTCATATAAAAACCTCCTCTTTTCTAATGAAGACTATCCTTACAGCATGGTCTTCCGAAAAATTTCCTAATGCTTGTATTTGCGTTTATTATTTACTGTTTATCCATTTTTGTAAAAAATAAAACATTCATTGGTAAATATTTGATAATATAGAAGTATAGATTTTTTTGAAACCTTTTTGCTATTCATTCGTAACAATGTATAGCCGCTAGGGCGGAGGGAAACTAGATGGAAATGCTTGTAAAAAAGAGAATTAAGCAAGTTATAAAAGGTGATCGTAATGCTTATGAAGACATAGTAGAGCTATTTAAAGACAAGGTTTTTCAAATATGTTATCGTATGTTGGGGAATCGTCATGATGCGGAGGAAGTGGCACAGGAAGCTTTTATTCGTGCGTATTTAAATATTGAAAGCTTTAAGCAGGAACGAAAATTTTCTACTTGGCTTTATCGCATAGCAACAAATTTATGTATCGACCGATTACGCAGGAAGAAGCCTGATTATTATTTAGATGCTGAAGTGTCAGGAACTGACGGGCTTACTTTATATTCACAAATTCCTTCCAATGACCGATTACCTGATGTGGAAGTTGAAAATATAGAGCTGCAAGAAAATATTCAGCAGGCCATTTACCATTTACCCGAAAAATATCGTTCGGTCATTGTATTGAAATATGTAGAAGACTTATCGTTAAATGAGATAAGTGAAATAATGAATTTACCCCTTGGAACGGTAAAGACAAGGATACATCGAGGACGAGAAGCACTTCGAAAGCAACTTCGAAATTTATAGAGAGGATGAGAACGAAATTGAATACTTGTTCTGAAGAAATTATTCTCTATATGCACAAATATCTAGATGGTGAACTAACAGCGAATGAGGAACAAGTGCTTAAAGAACATATACAACATTGTCCTGATTGTGGAAAGCATTTTCAAGAGCTCAAGAAAACTGTTGCCTATGTTAAAAGTGGTTCACATATATTTGCTCCGCATGATTTTACAAAAAAAGTAATGGCACAATTGCCTAAGGAGCAGCTTCAAGCAGGAATAAAACGCTGGATCAGAGTCCATCCACTATTAGTTGCAGTTTCTGTATTTATTATTTTGATGGGAGGCACTGTCTTCTCAGTGTGGAATGATGATCATGAGTTTTCCTTTACGAAAAACCCGCACTTAATAGTAAAGGACCACACAGTGATAGTACCAAAGGGAGAGGTAATTAAAGGTGATCTCGTGGTGAAGAATGGCGACCTGCGAGTAGATGGCAAAGTAGAAGGGGATGTCACCGTAATTAACGGAAAGAAATACATGGCATCAGCAGGAAATGTCACCGGAAATGTAAAGGAAATTAATGAAATATACGATTGGCTATGGTTCGAAATGAAGGATACGGGAAAGAAGATAGTAAATTATTTTAAATAAATGTTACTAAGGAAGCAATTTATGCAGGATTGTTTCCTTTTATTTTGTTTTCTTATAATATGGTATAATAATAACTAAGCAATTTTTTAATTAAGCTGTTTTCGTAAAATATTGCTATTCGCATTATGTGTAAAATAATAATAAAACAAGTATTGTTTAGGGGCATCTTATCTTAAAAATTGCATCATTTAAATTGATCTGGTTTTTGAATGAATAAAGTTAAGAAAAGAGTCTCTGATTAAAAACTAATGGAGGACAAAAGATGTCGTTTGCTAATTTCACTGTCTTAGATTATCTATCCAGTATAGTAGACATACTCCTCGTTTGGTACGTGATATATAAGCTATTAATGGTGATTCGCGGTACAAAAGCGGTTCAGCTGTTAAAGGGAATCATCGTCATTGTTCTTGCCAGAGCACTAAGTGGCGTTCTAGGATTTAATACGTTAGGTTGGATGATTGACAAAGTAATTACATGGGGATTTTTAGGAGTTATCATCATCTTCCAGCCGGAATTGAGAAGGGCGCTCGAACAATTAGGGCGAGGGAAACTCTTCTCACGCGGAAATGTCCATGAGGATGAGGAACGCAACCGGATTATTGAATCTCTGGTTAAAGCGACCAGCTATATGGCAAAACGGAGAATTGGTGCATTAATCTCATTTGAAAGGGAAACCGGATTGAGTGATTACATAGAAACGGGTATACCGCTAAATTCGGCGATATCCTCGGAACTTTTGATCAACATTTTCATTCCAAACACTCCTTTGCATGATGGTGCTGTTATTCTTCAAAAAAACCAAATTGCCGCGGCAGCATGCTATTTGCCATTATCTGAAAGTCCTTTTATTTCAAAAGAACTTGGTACAAGGCATCGGGCAGCAATCGGAATCAGTGAGGTAACAGATAGTGTGACGATTGTTGTTTCCGAGGAAACAGGTGGTATTTCCTTAACGAAAAATGGTGAATTACATCGTGACCTTACGATAGAGCAATTTAAACACTTATTGGAAAAAGAACTTTTTGACGTAGATCATGATAAACAGGCTTCCTCATCAAAGTGGAATTGGAGGGTGAAGAAGCATGGATAAATTTATGGAAAGTAAATGGTTTATTAGAATTCTTGCACTGCTCCTAGCCCTTTTATTATTTACTTCCGTACATGATAATCAAAGTCTCTTTAAAAACATTAAATCAAATAAAGGGGAAGCAACCGTACAAATGCCGGTTGTACTTTATTATGATGAGGAAAATACCGTTGTTTCGGGAGTTCCTAAAACGGTGGAGGTAACACTCTCCGGCCCTAATAATCTTGTTGAGTTTGCAAAAAGCTCCAGAGATTTCAGTGTGTTTGTTGATTTAAGCAATGCCAAAATTGGGCGTCAAAGAGTGAAACTAAAGACAAAGGGTCTTTCGGATAAATTAACAGCAAAAATTTCCCCTGCAGCGGTAGAAGTATCTGTACAAGAAAAGGTCACCGTTGAAAAGCCAGTTACCGCAGAATTTAATTCGGATTTACTGGCGGAAGGATTTGAGGCGGAACAGCCAACTGTTAGTCCGAAAACCGTTAAAATCACCGGTGCAAAAGATGTTATTGATAAAATTAGCTATGTAAGAGCGGCATTAAATGTCAATAAGAACATTGATGCCGATATAACGAAAGATGCATGGGTACAAGTTCTCGACCGTAATTTTAACAAATTAGATGTGTCAGTGAATCCCGGTACTGTGCAGGTTAACATACCAGTAAAGAATCCAAGTAAGACGGTGCCAATTACCATTAACCCTACAGGAAAAGAGCAGGATGGGGTGGTCATTGACAGTATCTCGACAGATCCAAAGAATGTGACTATTTACGGAAAGAGCGATGTATTAAAAACCATTGATGCCCTAACCTTAGATGTTGATATTAGCAAAATTGCTAAAGATACGGATCTTACTGTTCCATTGAAGAGTCCTAAAGACGTTAATAAACTGGATCCAGGAACGGTGAAGGTAAAGGTAAAGGTGCGGGATAAGGTGGAACAAAAAACCTTTTCGAATATTAAGTTGAGCAGTAAAGGTTTGGATGATAATTATGATTTAGAATTCCTATCCCCTTCTGATGGTCTTGTGGACCTAAATGTGACGGGTCCAAGTCAAGAGCTTAAGAACTTAGACGATCATAATTTTGATGTGTTTCTGGACTTATCGGGGTTAAAACCTGGTGATCATAATGTGAACATAGAAGTTAACGGGCCAAACGACTTATCGTGGGAGTTATCCAGTAAGAAGGCAAAAATTCGTTTAACTGAAAAAAATCAAAGTAATGTATAGACAATGGATTTAAAGAAGGAGAGAAAGATTTTATGGGTAAATATTTTGGTACTGACGGAGTAAGAGGGATTGCTAATACAGAATTAACACCCGAACTGGCATTTAAACTCGGACGTTATGGTGGATATGTATTAACAAAAAATTCGGAGCGACCTAAGGTTATAATTGGTCGTGATACTCGTATTTCCGGTCATATGCTGGAAGGTGCACTAGTTGCCGGCTTGCTTTCCATAGGAGCAGAGGTCATGCGTTTAGGTGTTATTTCAACACCTGGTGTTGCTTTTTTAACAAAAGCGTTAGGTGCTCAGGCTGGAGTTATGATTTCTGCATCCCATAATCCGGTTGCCGATAATGGAATTAAGTTTTTCGGATCTGACGGCTTTAAGCTAGTGGACCAACAGGAGCTGGAAATTGAAGAATTACTTGACCAGCAAGAGGATCATCTACCGCGTCCAGTTGGGAAAGATCTTGGTATGGTAAACGATTACTTTGAAGGTGGTCAAAAATATTTACAATTTTTGAAGCAAACGGTTGAAGAAGATTTCTCAGGCATTCATATTGCATTAGATTGTGCTAATGGCGCAACCTCTTCTTTAGCAACGCATCTATTCGCTGATCTTGATGCGGATGTATCTACTATGGGAGCATCTCCGGATGGATTGAATATTAATGAAGGTGTCGGTTCTACACATCCCGAAAATCTAGCCGCTTTTGTAAAAGAAAAAGGAGCGGATGTAGGTCTTGCCTTCGATGGTGATGGCGACCGCATGATTGCAGTGGATGAAAATGGTGAAATCGTGGATGGCGATCAGATCATGTATATCTGTGCAAAATACCTTAAGAGTGAAGGCCGTTTAAAGCATTCTACGGTGGTATCTACTGTTATGAGTAACTTAGGATTTCATAAAGGTCTGGAGGAACTCGGCATTAAGAGTATTCAAACCGCTGTCGGGGATCGTTATGTAGTGGAAGAAATGAAAAATGACGGTTATAACCTTGGCGGTGAACAATCCGGACATGTTATCTTTTTAGATTATAATACAACAGGGGATGGCCTGTTATCCGGTATTCAGCTTGTTAATATTATGAAGGCGACGAAAAAGCCATTATCCGAGCTTGCAAAGGAAATGAAAAAATATCCACAAAAACTTGTGAATGTAATGGTTTCAGATAAATATCATGTGACGGATAATGAAAGTGTAAAAGCCATTATCCAAGAAGTAGAATCAGAAATGGGAGGTAATGGTCGAATTCTCGTCCGCCCTTCCGGAACAGAACCATTAGTTCGTGTAATGGCAGAAGCGCCGACTGAAGAAAAATGTGAAGAATACGTGCGTCGAATTGTAGAAGTTGTGGAAAAAGAAATGGGATTAAAAGTGGAAAAATAAAATGGATATGCATACGGGTCACCTTCCAATCCCGTATGCATATTTTATTTATGTAATGTTTTTTATAGCTCTTTTTCTTTGTTGCTTTTTTAAATTAAGAACCTCAAAAATTACCTATTTTTAGACTAAAAACAAATGATGAAAAGCAACAATTGAAACGAAAAAAAGTTTTTTATTGACGAAAAGCACTAAAGTAAGGTAAGATAATGGTGCTTTTTAATTGGAGTTAACATCAAAGGGAAAAGGAGGATAGTGTCACAATATTTTATTTAAAAGCGCCAGAACTAAACGTAGAGGTTTAGTTGACGAGGTGGAGGAGTATCGAGGATTTCGGCGGATACCTCCCGGCTGCCACACACAGTCGATGTCTTTTTCTTAAAACACTGAGGTGACTTGGTGCACAAAGGAAAAAGAAAAGTGGAAAAGATCCTATTTCATTAATGAATCTATGTTTCTATTTCACAGCAGATACGAAATCAGGAAAAGATTAGATGATTTATATGAACAGGAAAACTACCAACTAAAAAGCAGAGATAAGGGGCAGGAATGCTCCTAGTATTCTTGCCCCTATTATTAGGGAGGAAGATACAAAATGTGTGGTATTGTAGGTTATATTGGACAAAAAGATGCGAAGGAAATTTTACTAAAAGGCTTAGAAAAGCTTGAATATAGAGGATATGACTCTGCAGGTATTGCGTTGCAGAACGGAAATATGGTTCATGTTTTCAAAGAAAAGGGAAGAATTGCAGATCTTCGTGCAATTGTTTCGGAGGAAGTTCAAGCTCCAAAGGGAATTGGACATACACGCTGGGCAACTCACGGTGTTCCGAGCAAAGGAAATGCTCATCCCCATCAGAGTGCATCAGGCCGTTTTACGCTTGTTCATAATGGAGTAATTGAAAACTATTCCCACTTGCAACAGGAGTATTTAAAGGATGTTGAACTAAGAAGTGAAACGGACACGGAAATCATTGTTCAACTAGTTGAAAAGTTTGCAGGTGAGGGGCTTTCTACGAAGGAAGCATTCCGCAAAACTCTTACTCTACTTATTGGTTCCTATGCACTTGCATTATTAGATACGGAAGATAATAGCACTATTTATGTTGCGAAAAACAAGAGTCCGCTCCTAGTCGGGGTTGGAGAAGGCTTTAATGTAGTTGCTAGTGATGCGATGGCAATGATTCAGGTAACGAATCAATATATCGAACTAATGGATAAAGAGATGGTCATCGTTACGAATAATGCAATTGTCATTGAGGATCTCCAAGGCAACCAAGTTAAACGTGATCCATATACCGCTTCAATTGATGCAAGTGATATTGAAAAGGGAACCTATCCTCACTACATGTTGAAGGAAATCGATGAACAGCCTCTTGTAATGAGAAAAATCATTCAGGCGTATCAGGATATTAATGGGGAACTAGCAATTGATTCCGATATTACTGCTGCTCTAAAAGAAGCCGACCGTGTTTACATCGTAGCGTGTGGAACGAGTTACCACGCTGGACTTGTAGGTAAGCAGCTAATCGAAAAGCTCGCAAAAATTCCAGTAGAAGTGCATGTAGCAAGTGAGTTCAGTTACAATATGCCGCTTTTAAGTGAAAAGCCTTTATTTATTTTCATCTCCCAAAGCGGGGAAACAGCAGATAGCCGTTCTGTGCTTGTAAATGTGAAGAATTTAGGCTATAAGGCATTAACGATCACGAATGTTGCTGGCTCTACACTTTCACGTGAAGCAGACTATACTTTATTATTACATGCAGGACCAGAGATTGCAGTTGCTTCAACAAAAGCATACACAGCACAGATAGCCGTGCTTTCCATCCTTGCAAGCGTTACTGCAAAAGTAAAAGGAATTGCAGAAGAATTCGACCTTATTCATGAACTTGGTATTGTCGCAAATGCAATGGAAGTATTGTGTGATTCGAAGGAAGAAATCGAAAAAATTGCTTATGAGTATTTAACTGTAACTCGTAACTGCTTCTTTATCGGACGTTCCCTTGACAATTATGTAGGACTTGAAGGGGCACTAAAGTTAAAAGAAATTTCATATATTCAAGCAGAAGGCTTTGCCGGTGGAGAATTAAAGCATGGTACCATCGCTTTAATCGAAGAAGGAACACCTGTCATCGCGTTGGCAACACAAAAGAATGTCAACTTAAGCATTCGTGGTAATGTCAAAGAAGTAACGGCTCGTGGTGCAAACCCTTGTATCATTTCCATGAAAGGCTTAGAAACAGATGAAGACCGTTTCATCATACCGGAAGTACACGAATTATTAACACCTCTTATCTCTGTAGTACCATTACAACTAATCGCATACTACGCTGCCCTTCATCGCGACTGTGATGTGGATAAACCACGTAACTTGGCGAAAAGTGTCACAGTGGAGTAATGGTTAGTTGAAGAATAGATGATGTTGTGGATTTGAAATAAAGTCGCGATGTTTATAAAAAAGATGCGATGTTTTGAAGAAAGTCACGATGTTTTAAAGAAAGTTGCGAAGCTTTTCCCCTTTAGATATGATTGTCTAAAGGGGTGTTTTTATGTCTAAAAGAAAAAGAACATCTAAAATTGAGAAGTGGATTAAGGAAGGTCGTGGCTCAGGAATTGGTTCAGAATATAAACCATGGTTAAAGATCCAAGATGTATCTTCGTTAGGTAGATCTACTCGCTTGAAAGGAATTAAGACAAAAAGGCAGCATGAGTTTTTATCAGATTTAGAACGAAACTACTTTTATATTACTGAATATTCGGATTTGGTTCTTGATATTCGTGAACAATTTCCTTTACTTCCATTGGAAGAAACAATTGTCATTGCAGATGAGTTAGGTATTAAACATCCTACCGATCCTAGAACGGGAGAACCGATTGTGATGACAACGGATTTTTTATTAACGATTAATAATGGACAAAGCGTATTTGAAGTAGCTCATACAATTAAAATGAAGGATGAATTATTAAAAGAGCGTATACTTGAAAAGTTTGAGATTGAACGTGAGTATTGGCATCGAAAAGGAATTGATTGGGGCATTGTAACAGAAGAAGAAATACTTAAAACAATGGCAAGAAACATCAGTTTTATCCACGATTACTATGACATTCGAGATTATGATGTATTTCGAGAAATGAGTGCACAGCATATTGAAGACTTATCTATTTCTTTAATGCAAAGGTTATTAGGAACTACAGAAAGCATTCGTAAAATCACAAATGAATTTGATACAGATACGCATTTGCCTTTTGGTAGTGGTGTAACGTTGTTTTATCATTTATTATCTCGAAAAATCATCATCATAGATATGATTGAGCCTTTAAATTTGGAAAAGCCAATCACCATTAAGTCGATTGATGATAGCAATCTGAAGAAGGTGAAATACGGATGATGTTGATTAACCAAGTGCTTCAATATGTATCTGATTCAAGAAGATTACGTGTTATTGAGATAGAAGAATCTTATGTATATATAGTCAATATTGATACGACAAGTGCTATGCCCCAAAGGGAACTTTATTTAAACTTACAAACAGAGATGAATCAAGATGAACTGCTTGTTGTAAGTGATCCTTATGCAAAAGCTATCCCAGATAATGAGCTCACAGAAGTTCAAATTCGTAAACGTGAAGAAGATTGGCGAACAGTAGAAGAATATATCCTCCCTAATATAAGTGAGTTACTACGAAAAAAAGGAAGAGAAAAGAAAATTACTGAAATCGTTAAGACAAGTGGAGTTGGAAAAACGAAAATAAAAAAATTACTTAGCCGTTATTGGCAGCGTGGTATGAATAAAAATTCCATGTTACCAGACTATGCAAATTCTGGTGGCAAGGGTAAAGCAAAGTCTTTGAAAGAAGCCAAAACAGGTCGTCCACGTAGAGTGCAAATTAGTGGAGATTATCAAACTGGCATTAATATAACAGACGAAGTGAAGCTTCAGTTTGAGCATGCCATTAATAAATTTTACCGAAAAACGAACAACTACTCATTAAAAGATGTCTATCATTTCATATTGCGTGATTTTTATTCCGACCGTTATAAAGAAAATGGTGAAATGAAATATAGAGTATGGGAAGTAAACAGAATACCGTCTTACAATCAGTTTTACTATTGGTTTAAGAAAATAGAAGATCCAAAGAAAGATATTCAGTTCCGTAAAAGTGCTAAAGAATATGAACTGAAGCATCGTCCTATTTTAAGTGATTCAAAATCGGAAACGAATGGTCCAGGTACTCGCTTTCAAATTGATGCTACAATTGCAGATATTTATTTAGTGAGCTCGTTGGATGTAAATAAAGTCATTGGTCGCCCTGTTATTTATGCTGTCATTGATGTGTATTCACGAATAATAACAGGACTATATGTTGGATTAGAAGGACCTTCATGGATTGGAGCGATGATGGCTTTAGATAATATGGTAGCAGACAAGGTGGAGTTTTGTAAGAAATATGGAATCGAGATTACTGAGGAACAATGGCCAACAAAACATTTACCTGAAATTATTATTGCAGATCGTGGAGAGTTTGAAGGATATTCTGTCGAAAATTTAATCAATAACTTAAATATAAAAATAGAAAATACGACAGCATACCGAGGAGATTTAAAAGGAATTGTTGAGCGCAAATTTCGTACGTTTAACGGCAAGATAAAACAGAAGGCTCCTGGTGCAATTCAAAAGGAATATCGAGAACGTGGAGATCAAGATTATCGTTTAGATGCTACGTTAAATCTTAAAGAGTTCACAACATTAATTATTACGCTAGTCCTTCATCATAATCATAAAATCATTGATAAATATCCAATGGAAAAAGAAATGATTACAGACGGTTTAGTACCAACACCAGTTAATTTATGGAACTGGGGCATTCAAAATAGTAAAGGGCGATTAAGAACAATCGATCGTAATATTCTACGCTTAAATGTGTTACCACGTGGCAAGGCAACAATTTCTAGAGCCGGTATTAAGTTTAAAAACTTGTTATATGGTTCACGACAAGCAATTGAAGAACAGTGGTACTTGAAGTTAAAAAATCGCAGTATTGAAATTGTTTATGATCCTCGTAATGTCGAGAAGATATATATTCCTCATGATAATGGTATGGATTATGAAGCGTGTATATTACTTGAGCCAAGCCAACAGTATCGAAACGACTTTTTAGAGGAAATCGTTTTTTATCAACAGCTACGTAGTGAATTGGAAGAAATCGAACGATCTCATCAAGTACAGCTAACAATTAATACGGATGCCATGATGAATGAAATAATAAAAAAAGCAGAGAAGAAGAAAAAGCAATCATTCAATCAACCGACAAGTAAGAAAGAAAAAATTGTTTCGATAAGAGATAACAAACATACGGAAAAACAGTTAAATCGTGTAGAGGAGAAATTTGATTTATCGCTAGCTGTAGTCAGTGATAAACCAGATGTTATTGATTTTGTAACAAAAGAAAAAGTGCAAGATGACATACCTAAAAAATCCAGTTCGCGTCTAATGGAAAAACTAAAGAAGAAGCGAGATGAGAAGTTTGGAAAAGACGAATAATCTTGTCCTTAAAGGTGATTTTGAGAAAGCAACATATAGGGAACAAGCTTTATCTGAGTATAGTAACAATCCATTCATCGAAGCTCTTCCATGTATTTTCGATGAAGACAATGTACTAGAGCGATTTATGGTGACCCCACGTATTACACAGCAAGAAAAGCAAAGTGAAACGAATATCCGATATCATGTGCTAAAACGTGTGAAAAACTTTATTCAGCCTTTACCAATTCATTTTGAAGTAGAACGGAGACTTTCTACGCTAATACGTAGAGGTTACTTAGCTCGAAATCCTTTAGAGAAAACGTTTTTTGAACGTATTCGAGTATTACACCAATTACGTGAAGATGAGGAAGAAGCTCATAAATATATTGATGAGCGCTTGAATTATATTCGTTCTACAGCAGATAGTTTATCAATTATCGGTATATCTGGTATTGGTAAAACAACAGCAATTGAACGATTGTTACTTATGTATCCTCAAGTTATTAAGCATGAGACGTATAAAGGCCAGCCTTTTAACCGTACACAAATTGTTTGGCTTAAAATTGATTGTCCATATGATGGCAGCTTATCAACACTTTGTAAAAGCTTTTTCAAAGCGATTGATGACTTATTAGGAACTCGTTATCTAGAGAAGTACGGCTACTTAAATCGTATTACATCAACAATGCTTTTACATATGACTTCATTAGCAAGTATGTATGGTATTGGTATGCTAGTCATCGATGAAATTCAGCACCTTTTACATTCCAAGAACGACCAAGAGGAAATGCTGAATTTCTTTGTTACACTATCAAATACAGTTGGTATCCCCACAGTATTAATTGGTACTTCAAAGGCACAGCAATTATTTAAAGGTAACTTCAGACAAGCTCGTCGTGCAGCAAGTGACGGTGCGATTATTTGGGATCGTATGGCTGAGGACAGTGAGGAATGGGATTTCTTTTTAGAAACTTTATGGGAATTACAATGTCTTAAAACACGCTCAGAACTTACTGAAGATGTGAAAAAGACTTTTTATGAGGAATGTCAGGGGATAACTTCGGTTGCAGTAAACTTGTTTATTTTAGCACAGGAGCGAGCTTTATTTGATGAATCAAATGAAGAAGAAAGAATTACTCCACGTGTTCTGAAGAAAACAGCAAAAGAAGATATGAAAATTATCCAACCAATGCTTAATGCAATTCGTAAAAACGATTTAAAAGCGATGTATAAGTACGAGGATATTATGATTAATCTAGATGATCTGATGATTAACCATAAGCAAAACACAGAGTATGAAGGTAAAATCAAAAAGGCGATGAAAGAACGACAAAATACTTTGGGATATAAGCGACAGGATACGATAGAAAATTTAACTGTGGAGGTAGCCTCACTAGGAATTTTTGATAATCTGGAATTGAGTGATATTAAGCGAATTATAATCAGAATTGTTGAAAATAACCCGATTGATACAGATTTAAATGTATTAAAAACAGATTCAATTCAACAAGCTATTACAATAAATCAACAAAAGAAAAAAAATAAAGAATCAAAGATGCAAAAGGGAGAATTATTGCCATTGTTAACATTAAGAACAGCAGCAATTGAAAAAAAGCAACACCCTTATGAATTGTTGAAATTAAAAGGATTTATTAAAAGTCCACTACAAGAATTCTATAAGTAAATTAGAAATTAAGTTATGAGGTGTCTAAAAACCTAGATTGATCGACATGATAGAAGTATGTCGAATAAAACTAGGGGGATTTTGGATGCTACCGTTCTTTACGAACCCATATCCTGATGAATTGATGTATTCAGCGATTGCTCGTTATCACTTTTATAGTGGCAATATCGATTGTAAGGACACATTGGAAGAAGTATTTCAAAGTCGTACTGTGATACCAAGTGTAGAGATTGGCAGCCATTTTTCTGTACTAGTTGAGCAATTTGGCTCTAACTATTCTGTTGAGAGCCTATTAGCCAAGCATACAATTTATCCTTTCTATGCTCCTTTTCTTTCTAAGAACCGCCAGAAAGAACTTCTACATGATGTTCAAGGAGATGGAAAAGGACTTTATATAAGACTTGGGATGGTCGCAGGAGGTATTTGTAAAAAAGACTGGCTCTGTTATTGTCCAGAATGTGCTGCTAATGATATTGATCAGTATGGAGAACCCTATATTCATCGTGAGCATCAGCTACAAGGAATTGATTTCTGTGCGCATCATGAATTGAAATTAAAGAAGTATCCTGTAGATCCTTCAAAGCAGAGTCGAATAGAATTTATTCGATTCGATAAAAGGTCACTGAACTTATCAATGATTCAAGAAGTTGAACCAAAAGAGTTCGAAGCTATTCAAATTGCTTTGGCAAAGAAGGCTTATCAATTGCTGCAAGTCCCAATAGATCGATTTTCAAGAGAATCTATTAATCATAAATATCGTGTTCTTTTACGTGAGCACAAATTAATAACAACTTCTAATCGAGTTCGGCAGAATGAGCTATACAAAGCATTTCAATCAAAGTTTCCAAAAGGATTTTTAGTTAAATATGAATCAGAAATCGATGTTGATGATGAGTACAATTGGCTGAGGATCATTACACGCAATCTAAAACGCCATTCACATCCTTTCCGTCATTTGCTTATGCTTTATTTCTTAGAACAAGATGTAGATTCTTTTTTACAAGTTGAAACTGATACAGGTCCTTTCGGTTGTGGCCCATGGCCTTGTTTAAATAAGGCAGCTAATCATTATAAGGAATGTGTGATTCCTGAAGTAAATGTTACGAGAGATTTTAAATCAAAAGCACCTATTGGTACGTTTGAATGCTCTTGCGGTTTTATTTACGCTAGAAAAGGCCCTGATAGATTATCTGAAGATAAATATCGAATTGGACGTACAAAAGCCTATGGGGATGTTTGGAAGGCTAAATTACATGAACTAACAGCTAAAGGGATGTACAGTACAAGATTAATAGCGAAAATACTTGGAGTAGATACGAAAACAGTTAAGAGGCAACTTTCCTTAGCTGCGGAAATGGAAGAATTATCTGAAAAGTATTGCCCACCTAAGTTACATATGTATCGAAACCAATTAATAAAAGGGATACAGCTTTATCCAAGTTATACAAGAACACAAATACGTAAATGCTTCTCAAAAGAATATATGTACCTGTATCGCCACGATTATGAATGGTTGTTTGATCAGTTACCTATAGTTCATGCGAAAGAGAAGCCAAAATCAATTGTCGATTGGGGCATACGTGATCGGGAGTATCTTTCTAAAGTGAAACAGCTTTACAAAGAATTACTTGAAATAGATAAGCCCATACGTATCACAATTTCGATAATTGGGAAACGCCTAGGAATCTTACCAAATTTGGAGAAACATCTTGATAAGTTGCCACAAACTGAAAAATATCTAAAAAAAATTACGGAATCTACACTACAATTTCAGATTCGACGTTGCTGTAAAATAATTGACAGTATGTTACTGAAAAAAGAACCAGTATTGCTATGGAAAGTACAACGAATTGGTGCTGTGAAGTCAAATCATTTTAACGAAATAAAACCTCATTTAGAAGTGTATATACGAACAAAACAGGAAGTGGATGATTATGAGTAAACAACAGGTTAAAATTGTTTGGCCATTTGTAAAGGGGGAAAAAGCCGAATTAATCTGGATTGGTGAGCCCTTCCGACAAGAAAGTAAAATAATGATACATGCTTATTTTCGTGTGCATGGGCGAACAGAGAAAATTCTGATGGACTGGGGAACTTTACCCTGCTTAGCAATTCAACACTTTTATTCAGATGGAACCATAACAACAAGTCATCCCCCTCAAGGAGCTCGAGAAGTAGATATAACCATTTATCCTAACGGAGTAAAGTATTATGAAAGGCCATGGAACATTCGAGGTAGCGATGATTCTGCAACCTCCCGTAGTTTCGTATTCTCATATGATGGCAAGAATATTATTTTACCTGTTATTGAAGTGTTACGTAGTATCTTAGCCCCGAATGTCTTTCTTTTATATCGCTTGTTTGAATCGAATTCATTTCCTCAATATTTCACGGAAACATACGAACCTAATAAAATTCATCTTAGTTTTTCATCACAATATGAGTTGAAATATACAAAGACAACGTTTATCTATCAACTTGCGTGGCTGCTAACGAACAGTGATATACGACAAGTATATGAAAATATCGCCTTTACTTGGTTGCAAGAAAAGACTTTGAAATTTGAATGGGATTTTACACAACCGATCACCATAATAGCTCGTGTAAAAGAAAAGAATAACACATGTACAGTATTACAAGTTGTTAATGTGAAAAATAAATATATTCCGTATGAACATATTTCGATTTCGCATCCAGAAATACTGGATCGAGAGAAATCTAATGAGGCAAAGAAATTCACATATCGTTTACTAAAAAAAAAGGACGATGAAGATGGTCTTACATTAGATGAACAAGCCGGTGGTTCTACCGAAGATTTTGATCTTTTACAAATGAATCAGTTGAAACATGAATATACATCGGTACCTAAAATTAAACGTATAAAAAGTAGTTCTTCAAAGCAGCGAACAAGAGAGGATGAAAATACAAAGAAATACTTTGGGGAAAATAATTCAATTCGATCTACAGCAGACACTGGAGGTCAAAAACTGGCAAGAGGGCTAGAGCATCAAATGTTGCACGAAATACAAGCTCAAGGTGAACTACAGGATTTTATTAATGTTTTAAAGATTCTAGAACAATATCCACAAATTAAGGCAATTCGAGCGTTTATGGATGTTTTACCAGATGGATTAGGAGAGCGTAGGTTTACTAAATTAAGTGATGGTATAACCAAACGAAGATATGTGACTGCCGAAGTATATATGGTTAATGGAAAGCTGTTTAATATTTTAGAAGTGGAGCGAGAGAATCGATCATTGTCGATGTTAATTTTATCTGCTACCTTTATTCACGAATGGAAACCTATGTATAATCGTTTGCTTGTAAATTTGGTTAATAATAGTGGTACCTGGACAAGTAAATCGTTAAGAGACAGCCAAAATGAAGGAGTTAATATAATTAAGGCAAAGCACAGTAAAAATAGTATTCATCATAAGGCAGAAATCCTATTAAGCAAGTTACTATAGAAATATTATCTAAGGAAGAATTGGGATATGAGGTAGCATTAATTATCTTTGCTGACTTTCTTAAAGAAAGATAGAATTAATGAAATATTTTTTTAGCTAATAACGTCCTTTGTGTGGGTGGATTTACCGTATCGACTTGAAGTAGAAATACTAAAAAGACAACTTCCTATTTAATTCCATAGGGGAAGTTGTCTTTTTGTATAAACTTCTCAAAAATCATTAGTTTTACACCGTTCTCTTAAAGTGGATTCGAGATATGGTTTTTAGTTATGTATCGGTATTTGTTTTTTTCTTCTAGTCGGTTGCTTAATTCATTGCGACCTTTCTTCCTAGAGAACTTAAAGTAAAAGAGATAGAGGATGCTATCTCTTTGTTTTATTTCTTACCCTGCTGAAATATAAAAAACATTGAATAATTCCACTGATTTGGATAGTATATATAAGTAAATGGATAAAAATATTACAAATATGGATAGTTTTTTAGGGTTTTTGGATAATGTTAGTAAGGAGGATGTACCGTGAAATATTATACTGAGTTATTAAAAATAATTGAAGGAGGAATAAAAAAAGATTCCCAGAAAGTAAATGATTATGCTACTTTATTAGCAAAAAAGTTAAAAGATGATGGTGAAGAAAAAAAATCACAAAGAATAGAAAAAATACTAATGAAATCAGGTAGTTTTGATGAAAATACAATAAACTATTCTAGGCAAGTCCCATTTGATAGTGAATCTAAACTTGAAGTAGCAACAGTCTTAATGCCGATTCAAATAGAAGAAAAAACACTGTTCTACAATGAATCTTTAAGACAACAAATAGATGAGTTTATTGATTCTTATAAAGAATCTGATCGTCTTGCATCATATGGGTTAAATATCCCTTCTACTTTGTTATTATATGGCCCCCCAGGGTGTGGGAAAACAGAATTAGCATTTTTTATTGCAAAAAGGCTCAACTTACCAATTGTAATTGCAAGATTAGATACTTTAATCTCATCATATTTAGGAAGCACTTCAAAGAATATAAGAATGTTATTTGAATATGCAAAAAAAAACCCTTGTATTCTATTTTTGGATGAATTTGATGCAATAGCAAAACTAAGAGACGATGTAAATGAACAAGGTGAATTGAAAAGGGTAGTAAATTCCTTGTTGCAGAATATTGATTTTTTAAATGATAGAAGTGTTTTAATTGGTGCAACGAATCATGAGAATTTACTAGATAAAGCTATTTGGAGACGATTCGGCACTAGATTAAATATTAGTTATCCTGAGAGACAATTAAGAAGAGAAATAATTATCCAAATACTCTCTGATATAGGTTATAATACCTATAAAAGGAACTTCTTAGATGTATTGGTTGATTTATTTGAAAGTTTATCTGTAGCTGATATAGAGCAAATATTAAAAAAATCTGTTCGAACAGCAGTATTAAAAAATAGAGAAACTGAATTTTTAGACTTTATTGAGGGATATTTCAATTATATCGCTACAGATGTTAATTTGGATGGTGACCCAGACGCTGTACGTAGAGAAAAATTAAAGTTTTTATTAAAGATTAATCCTTCTTTTAGTCTAAGAATGTTAGGACAAATATTAAATTGCCATCACAATACAATAAGAAGTGATTTTAAAAAAATCCAAGGGGAGTTGGAGTAATTGGCTAATCCAGATTTTCCGGCAAAACAGATAGGATTAAGAGCTAATGACAGACAAAGAGGTAATCATATGAAAATTTCACCAGGTCCAAAGACTTGGTATTATGATGAAGGTCCAACTATAAGAAAACACTTTAAAAAATTAATAGCCCAAATAGAAAGTATTTTAGATGTTGAATTAGAAAGATATGCAGATTTTATTAGAAATAAATCGGAGTATCCTTTTCCAATATTATTTGAACTTCAAAATAATAAAATCGCAAAGAATCATAGGCCAACATCTATATTAAATCAAATTAATAGTGAAGTTATTGCTGTACAGGATATCGGAGTTCTTGTCGTTGGCGCATCTAAGTCTTCTTTAGAAACATTAATAGAACTAATATATGATGTCATTGAAGTGGTTCCAAATAACCGTAGAGAATGGTTGTTTTATAGAGATGAGCGTGAGGCAGTTACTAAGAGTAAAGAAAAATGGTATGAAGTTATTCATCAGCTCACGTGTATAAATAATATAAAACTTTATAATAATGAATTAGTCGTTGAAAATTTAAACGAAGATGAAATGATTAACATTAAAGAGGACAAAGAGTTTAAGGTCAGGTTTTTTAATTATGGTGATTCGGAAATAAATCAAATAGTTTTAACTGCATTTTTAAAGCAATTAAAAGATTATGGGATAAATAGAAGTAAAATTAGGAAAATGGACTTTGTTAACTCTGTAGAAGTTTATGCGATTCCTTATCTGTCTGATGAAATAATCCAAATAGCTTCCCACTTTCCTGGAGTAGAGTCTGTTTCTAGTTTTGTTTATTTTGAATCGGGCTCGCAGGAAGCTTTAGTAGAAGATGAAATTATTGATATTATAAATTCGTTGCCAGGTAATGAATACCCAAAAGTTGCAATTGTAGATTCTGGTGTTTCCTCTGACAATCACCACCTAAAACCTTGGGTAGAAGATGTTGATAACTATGTGATTGAAACAAATCAAAATAATTATCATGGTGATTTTGTTGCAGGAATAATAAATTACGGACACATATTAAATGAAAATTTAACTAATGTTGTAGATTCTGGAGTTAAGATACTTGATGTTATAGTACTTCCTGATCCAGAAAAAGAGAAAGTAAGAGAAGATGATTTATTATCATCACTTGAACAGGCTTTAGAGGAATACTCGGATACGTATAAAGTTTGGAATTTATCTCTGTCTAGTAAGAGACAATGTACAGGGTTTGTATCAGAATTCACTGCATCGATTGATGAACTACAAAAAAGATATAATGTGATTTTTGTTGTCGCTGCTGGAAATACCACAAATAGTCGTATTAATAGAATTACATTGCCTGCTGATTCGGTTAGATCAGTTACTGTGGGCTCAATTGCTTTAAATAGCAGTATAGGTGATGTTGTAGAAGAGAATATGATAGTTCCTTATTCAAGAGTCGGCCCTGGTATTGGCCTTTCGATAAAGCCTGATGTAGTACACTTTAGTGGTAATCCGTCTAACCACCCTATATATTCATTAGATTCTAATGGTAAAAGGATTGGAGATTTCGGGACTAGCTTTTCTACCCCATTGGTATCAGCAATTATAGCTGAATATTTTAGTCTTTATCCTCAGAACATGTATCCGTTAATGGCGAAAACATTGTTAATACATGGTGCTAAAAACCCAGTAGGTAAAGATAGAATAAAAGAAATATCAGCTCATTATGAATATGGATATGGTTTGCCCCGAAGAATATCAGATATTTTAAATGGGGATGAGCATGAAATTACTTTATTATTCGAAGGAGAAATTGATTCTTCAAGAGGTACCAGTTGGATAAAAATTGAGGAGTTCCCTTTTCCGGAATCTTTTTTTGATGAGGAAAACCAAAAAATTAAAGGAAATATTCTTGTAACTTTGGGGTATGAAACTCCATTAAATGCAAGATATGGAAGTGAATATTGTAGGTGCAACCTTGATGTTCGTATTCGAACAAAAATTAGCGATTCTTATAAAAAAATTACAGAAGGAAGCAAAACTGATGATGCTTCATTTGATGCAAAATGGGAAAGAGATAGAATAACTAGTGAATCAAAGTGGTCCAATATTAAGCAAGTCGAATTTAAGAGTCCTGTAGGTAGGCAAGGTACAGATGATATGATTTTAGAAGTATTACCTACTTGGAGAAACCTAGACGAAAAGGAAAGAGTACCATTTGTAATAGCATTAACTATTAAAGATCCTAAAAGAGAATTACCAGTATATAATGAAGTTGCTCAAAAACTAAACGAATCATTTGCAACAACAGACCTTAGACTTAAAAACGCACCGGTTAAGATCAGTGTACGTTAGTCCTAAGTGACTTGAAAATAAATTTAAAAAGTTATAGAGCTACTTGCAATTACAATTGTACGTAGCTTTATTATTTGTTTTGTTAACCAAATGATATTGAAGGAGTCGTTTAAACTGATTAATAGAACTAGAATTTTCATTAGTTCTGCTTATGAAGATGCTTTAAAAGATACTAGAAAGATTGTAAAAGATCATTTAGAGAAAAGCGGACATGAGGTTCCTATATTTGAAGATGGAGACTTTGGATCATGGGAGAGTGATACCTTACAACAATGTGTTGATGTAGTCAATTCAAGTGATGTTTTAATTCTCTTGATCAATAAAGGTTCAGGTACTTTGCTATATGGTGATATTACGCCAACATTTTTAGAATATAAAGCAGCAAAAAATCAAAAAAAACACATCTTAGTTTTTGTATCCCCTGAAGTAAAAGCAAGTTTTATGTCGTTAAAAGATGCTTTGAAAAATGTTTATGAAAGTTATTTAAGAGACCACCATAGGGTTCCTGATTCGCCATATACTCCATTTAAAGACTGGATAAGGGACCAAATGAAAGATGGTCAATTAGGCAAAAGTTTACTTGAAAAAGCAGACCCTTTTATCTGGGCATTTTTATATGATATATATAGTAATGGCTATTGGTTATACGAATTTGATATTGCACGTTCTCAGGAACAAGCAAAGAATATATCTGCATTATTAAGTACTTCGTTAAGGTCAGTTGTAAATCTAATCCCTGAAAGAACGAAGTTAAATGAACTTAAGAATCAAACTGCTAACTTAATGAACTATGCTAACTATACACTTACCTTACTTTCAGAAAAAAACTTAATAATGAATAATGAAATTGGAAATTGGTCAAACTTTTTAGAACAGGCAATTAATTTTTTACAGAAGGACAAAGAAATCATTGTAGCTCCAGACTTTAATCCGACTAGAGTAAACATAATAAGAGGTTGTAAGGCTGCATCACTTTATCATTATAATGAGAACACACCCCAAAAATTAATTTTATTAGGGGCAACTGGAAATGTTACTGCACCTGATACTTTTGATTTAACTAATTCAAATGTCTATGTAGTGGATGCATTTAACCAACAAGAGAAAATTATTTTTTATAGGGAAGAAAAACAAACTTTGTATATAACTGAACCCATAGGTGAATGTGTACTTTGTCTCCATTTTCCTTTAGTTGAACGGTGGAATAATGATCAAGTAAAGGCACACATTGACTTAATCGAATATGCTATAATTAAAGAAGAAGATGAATATTTCTACGAGTACTTAAAATTGCTGATAGGAGGGAAATTATGAGAAAAGAGGATTATGAACATGATTCTTCCGTTATTATTAAACGTTCCCCAGCAGTAAGTGGAAGGAAAAATCTAAATACGTTATCCGCATCATCTTTAAAATGCTCAATAGTGGTAAGGAGTAATCCACCTATAGTAAAAAGTGTAAGTAATGCGATTGCAAAAAATATATTTACTCTAGATAAGGTACTAAGAGAATCTAATGAGATTCTGCCTTGGGATAGACAACTTGAAAACAGGTAATTAAATGAGTTATCCTTCCATTTACTTGTTTCAAAAAATGTTTGAAACAAGTTTTATCTAGTCTTAATGGAGGAAAGTCTCCTAAGTAATCAAACTTTTTATTAAAAATAAATTTAGCTAAAATTAACCTCATTCGTTTTGAGTAATCTTTTTTCAAAACGGAGGGGGTTTTTTCTTATAAAATCAACATTCAAAGCATATTTTTGTTCAAACTTTAAATCAAACCAACAACAATTCTTTAATAGTACGTAAAGCTGTGATTTCCTGAACAATTATATTGAGAGGATATCGGTAATTTTCACCTTATTCCATGTGAAAAAAAATGTTTTTCCGAATCTATTAACATGTTATCTTAAAAGAAAGAATATTTTAGTGAGGGAGTTCGTGCTTTATGCCAAATTGTGATTGGGGTAGACCATGTGATTGTAAGGATTGTAGAACAGACCAATTCAGTATAATATGCCCTCATTGTGGATTTAACAATGTCTTAAATGTTTTGGGTAGTGCTGAACTTAAGTCGGATAAGAAAGGCAGTTCGGGTTATGAATTTACCTATCCATCTGGAACAAAGGAATTAAACTGCTATTGTTGTTCAAAGATTATTCCAGATGTTCGTTACTATGATGGTTATAATGAATACATATGTAAAATTAATATTAAACTTTATCAGAACAAATTAAATGGACTTGTTTGTAGTTCTTGTGGTGTGATAGACGGGGAACTGAAAGGAATTAAGTTTGTAAAACTAATTAAATTTGATAATAAACTTTATTGTCAGAAATGCATTATTGATGCAGGAGTAAAAAAAATCCCTAATCCTTCAAACGAAAATGAAAAGTACGTTTTTAACGGGGAAAAGTTGAAATGGGAATTACATAAGATAAGAATTCCTTGTCCCTCATGTCATAAAAAAAGATGGTTAAATGCTGAAAATAGATGGAAAACATTATGTAAAAAATGCTACCTAACTTCATAAGTATTTAAGATAGATAAAGCTTGGAATACTGGGCTTTATTTTTTTATTCTACCACGCAAAATAAATAAGATAACTAACATTTGCTTTAATGGAACAATGAAAAAAGCTGTGGTTCTCAAAAATATTGTAAAAAATTATGCCTATTAAAATTAATATTGAAATGTTCCTAAGAATTAAGTTTATGTATTTTCCTGAGTCTACCTATGATTTTATATAAAAAAACGAATAAATTTCTCCTTTTTTAAAAATAATATTCTAAAAAAAGGAAGTGCTAGTATTAATACACTTGATTCCATTACAAATAAGCAAATGATGCTTATTCTAATAACAGTGATAGGTCTAAACAATCATGTATTTGTAATATCTCCACTTGTGCAACATGCAGGTAAAGATTCATGGATCAGTGTAATTCTATCATTTTTATTATCCATAGTCTGGATTATACTTCTTTTAGTTTTCCAAAAGTCAATTAATAATGAGGGAATTTTTGAGTGGCTACGATTTAAAGTAAACAAAAAAATTATTATTATTTTGGGAATAATCTTTATTCTCTTTTTAATAAATTTAAGTGCTATCACATTAAGAGAAACTATTGCGTTAATTAATGTTGGATATCTTCCTGAAACCCCAAAATGGATAGTAGCATGTATTTTCAGTATTGTTTGCCTATATTTTGGAGGATCAAAACTAGGAACGATAAGTATCATTAATATCTTATTACTCATTTTCGTTGTCTGTCTTGGGTTTTTCGTTGCTTTTACAAATATGGAACACAAAGATTATTCACTATTACTTCCTATTTTTGAAAATGGATATAGCCCCATATTAAAAAGTATTATTTTTCCCTATTCCGGAATGACTGAACTTATGCTTTTTTTATTTTTAAAAAAGAGAATTAATACTCCAGTTAAATTTCGACATCTCTTTATAACGTCTTTCATATTAATGGGGCTTACATTAGGACCATTAATAGGAGCAATAACGGAATTTGATGAGGTTGAAGCATCCTATCAACGTTTCCCAGCATTTGAAGAATGGGGATTAGTTTCTATAGGGGATTTTATTGAACATGTGAGTTTTTTAGCTTTGTATCAATGGTTAGCAGGTGCATTTATTCGCATTTCCTTATTCTTTTATACGATAAAAGAAGTTTTATTAGAAATTAATTTATATTCAAAATGGTGTCTATTTGTAATTTTATTTATCGTAATTGGATATGCCGTTTATCCCATCAGTGATATTCATTATTCGAATGTTTTATGGAATATCCTACTACCTTTTACGACTTACTTTTTAATCAGTTTTTTACTTCTATTATCCTTATTTATTTTAGTACTACATAAAAGGAGAATAAATGTATGAAGTTTTTCAAAAAAAAATCCCTACAAAAAAATTTATCAATAAGTAATGATAATAATAAAAAGAGCACCGTAATTAGTGAACGAGTATTAAGAAATGTTCTAAAAAAATGTCCGGATATACAATTTTCCTCAACTACTTATATACATCATCAAATTACATATATATATTGTTCGGGATTAGTCAATACTGAAATATTATACAATACTGTTCCTCAGTCAATTGATCATTTTTTTTTCGTACATAAAGGCGAAATCACTGAGGAACAGATACGCAACTATCTACATATCCCAACCTTGGATGTAATTGATAATTTAGAGGTTGCAATAACGGATATATTCGCCGGAAAATTATTAATCGATTTTGGAATCAATGGAAAACTTTTTACGATTGATATATCAGAACGTCCTCAAAGAAAGCCTGAAGAGACTGCCACTGAAGCAACTGTAAAAGGTCCTAGAGATAACTTTATTGAGGATATCAATGTTAACATTTCTTTAATCAGGAAAAGATTACGCACATCTTCACTTGCATTTGAACAAACAACGATAGGTAAACGTTCCCAAACGAAAGTTGCTATTCTTTATATGGAAGATATCGCAAATATGAATGTACTTAAAGAAATAAAAAATAGACTTTCTACCATTGATATCGACGGACTTGTAACTACCCAACAATTAGAAGAAACGTTCAATAACACTCCTTATGCAGTATTTCCAAGACACCAGTATACTGGTAAGCCAGATTTCGCTGTGCAAACATTATTAAATGGAAGGTTTGTTATCCTAATTGATGGTGTCACTATTGCCTTAATTACTCCTATTAACTTTTTTTTGCTACTTAAAGGAAGTGAAGATAAAGAAGTATCATACATCTTCAGTTCATTTCAACGATTGATAAGAATATCTGGACTTTTCTTGTCAGCTATACTACCAGGCATATGGGTCTCTTTAACCTCATTTCATCAAGATCAACTCCCACTCTCATTATTAGCAACCGTTGTCGAATCAAGAAAAGGAGTTCCATTACCATTATCCATTGAAGTTATTCTTATGTTACTTTTATTTGAACTTTTTAAAGAGGCGGGATTACGATTACCTATGTCCATTGGTCAAATTCTTAGTGTAGTTGGTGGATTAATAATTGGAGATGCTGCAATAAGTGCTGGATTGGCTAGTCCGGTTACCGTCGTTGTAATAGCTCTTTCCACATTATCCACGTTTAATCTAAATGACCAATCTTTAATTGGAACACTCTCTCTTACACGTCTTTTTATTATTATATTCTCTTCTTTATTCGGTTTTTTTGGCATGTTTACAGCAATATTTGTTATTTGTGCATATATCGGCAGAATAAATACATTTGGTGTTTCTTATTTGGAGGGAATTAGCCTACTAAATATATCTGATTTTATTAAAACAATTATTAAAATTCCTAGCACAAAATACACAAAAAGGCCAAAAGCGCTCGAATTAAATGACGTTACTAGAACAGGTGAAGAAAATGAAAATAAAAAGAAAAGCTAATCAATTTTTTCTTTTATTGAGCATTTTAACTACAGTATTTCTTTCTGGATGCTGGGATGTGAAACAAACGGAAAGAATGGTTTACATACATTCTATAGGTCTTGACTATAAAGACGGTAAATATATAGCATATTTACAAATCATTAATTTAGGACTACTTGCAAAAAGCGAGGCAGGAGGTAGCAATAACCAAGTTACAGCAGAACTTGGTCATGCATCAGGAAATACCGTGGAAGAAGCCATCTTTAATATCTATCAGACAACTCAAAGAAGACTTTTCTGGGGGCATATTGCATACATTGTTTTCACAGAAAATGTTTTGAAACAAGGAGGCTTACAAGCCATTACAGATATATTAGATCGGTATGTTGAAACTTATTATCAAATATGGATATATCTAACGGAAGATTCCATTCCTAATATACTTCATGCCATGCCGAATATTGGAATGTCTACAGATCTTTCACGCCTTAGTGATCCAGAACCTAGTTTTAAACAATTTTCCTATATCCGACCTATTGATTTAAGAAGATTAATTATTTTAAATAACCGTCCACCAAATGAAATAGTATTACCAATTATTTCAGGAAATCACCAATCATGGGAAGCTGATTCTAAACACATGGATGCAGCAATATTAAACGGATTAGGTATTATCACTAATGACAATTTGAAAGGGTATCTTAGTAACAGTAAAGCTAAAGGATATAGATGGATGAATAAGGATTTTCAAAGATCAGAAATAACTATAAAAGGCAAGGAAGGTATGGGTCTTTTATTAAGGAACTTACATGTAAAGGTAACTCCGGTCATAAAACATAATGAGGTTAAATTTGATGTTAAAATTAAAGCTAAAGTACATATAAATAAAGTAAGACGAACTAATTCATTAGAGGAAATAAGTTCTGAGGCTAAAAGGAAAATTAAAAAAGAAATAATGGATACTTATTTAGAAGGTCTGAAACTGGATTCTGATATATATCGTCTTTCAAACGTACTTTACATAAAGAATTATTCCACTTGGAAAAGAATACAACATGATGGAAAAATACCGTTGAATAATCACTCAATTAATAATATTGACATTAATTTAAAAATAATAGATGCTGGAAAACAAAGGAACAAGCCCACCTTAATTAAGAGAAAATATCCGAGCCATCCATAATTGGATGGCTTTAAGTCGATGTTTAACATCATGTTTTAAACCATTATAGAGGGTCCATATAAATTTCAAGAGGTAAAATGCTTAGGCGTGGATGTTGCTTTATTTGGGTTCTCCATTATTTTTTGTTGGGAGAATGAACAAGCAAAATTAAATGAAGAAATTAGACAAGGTTTAATAGATAGGTTGGAAGAAAAACTACTTCAAGATTTTTATAGGGAATTAGAAGGTATTAGTTTGAATTTAACTTTAAATATTACTGTGGGAAGTGTGATAGAGAAAGCATTGTAACCGCCAAGTAGAAATGAACACTTTCTTACCCCAAAAATGCTAAATAAGCCTGAACACTATTTTCCAGTAGAGACGTGCACTTTATTTGGAGAGGCGGGCATGATAGCCTACTTGGGCTGAGCCAGATACCTTGGTACATCTGGCTTCTTGGCTCACAATCTTGCCCGTAGAGGCTCCAAGTAAAGTGACATTGGACACGTTCTAATTTCCAGTAAAGTGTTCACTTCAATTTGGCAAAAAGTGTTCAAAGTTATCTGACGGTTACAAGCATACATTGCTACAAAACATTATTCAGAATCTGAATGGGATATTCTAGCGAAGTCAATGAAAGAATTCGAGGCTAACTTGGATATTAATAATAAGGGTGTAACTCCAAGGATATCTCTTGAAATAGATGTTCTAAGAGGATTAGAAGACCATCAATCTGAATTCAGGAAATTAAACACCTACGCTGAAGCAAAAAGGGCAGTGAATTTGAGTTATGTAATTAAATTAGTTGTATATGCTTACTAGATTAACACCACTACGAAATGATCAAACTTTTTTATAAAAACGACACTTGAATCTGCTGATAAAGAATCCATTTTAATCAATCTTTTTTCAAAATGGATTCTTTATATTCGTTGTAAAATTAGGGTTTGTGTGATATTTTTGATCAAACTTTATTTCAAAGCAACAGATGTTGTTCATGTCTAGATACATTAAAGTTGACTACTTTACATTAAAGTTCGCTACTTTACATTAAAGTTCACTACTTTACATTAAAGTTCGCTACTTTACATTAAAGTTCACTACTTTACATTAAAGTAAGTTACTAGTGTACATCAAAAATTAATGTACTGAAACATCTATGTAAATCCTTAAGTAAAAAAGTTTGAATTAGATCGAAGGAAAATCAGGTGGATCCTGGTTACCCTTCGATCTTTTTTTAAGAAAGAAGCAGAAAAGAAGGGCATAAGTTTTTTTATATGAAAATCTTAATTATCAGTATACGAACCAAGGTCCATTTCTAGGGATTCTAATAATTAATTTATTTAAATAATAATTAATGTGTTACACAAAAACAAGGGAGTACTACTCCCTTGTTTTTGCATTGTGCGCCCGGCATGGGTGTAGTCTCTAGGGTGAAAGTCCCGAACTGTGAAGGCAGAAGTAGCAGTTAGCTTAACGCAAGGGTGTCCGTGGTGACGCGGAATCTGAAGGAAGCGAGCGGCAAACTTCCGGTCTGAGGAACACGAACTTCATACAAGGCTAGGTATCATTGGATGAGTTTGCAATACAAAACAAAGTCCTTTCTGCCGAAGGTGATACAAAGTAAATGAAGCAGATAGATGGAAGGAAAGATTGCACTCTTACCCGGGGAGGTCTGGTTGATACGCCAAGTACACTTGGTAACCTATCTAGTAATGGATAGCTGAACAATCAGAAGTCAGCCGAAGTCGTAGTACTTGGTTTGCTCGAGAGAATCAAGGAAGGACTGAACCATTTTAGGAGAACAAACACTCGGCAAACGGTTCTTTATGTATGAAAGCAGAAAATTCTTACGGAACCTACCTGAAAGGAAGAAATGGTGAATTCCATGGGGGACTTCGGGAGGGCTTAGTAAAGAACCCACTTAATGAGAATGTATTGTTCACGTAGAAAGGATAAATCTCAATGTTAATGGAACGAATGCTGTCACGGGAAAATCTTTTACTGGCATTAAAGCGAGTAGAAAAGAACAAAGGAAGTCATGGAGTAGACAATATGTCCGTAAAAGACCTACGAAGACATATTCTCGAAACGTGGGATACACTTAAAACATCCTTAATGGAGGGTACTTATCAACCTTCTCCTGTCCGTCGGGTTGAAATCCCAAAACCGAACGGTGGAGTAAGGTTATTAGGTATCCCAACCGTGACAGACCGTTTCATCCAACAGGCGATTACTCAGATTTTAACCCCTATCTTCGACCCGACTTTTTCAACACAGAGCTATGGTTTTCGACCAAACAAACGAGGTCATGACGGTGTTAGACAAGCGAAGAAATATATCGAAGAGGGATACCGATGGGTAGTCGACATGGACTTGGAGAAATTCTTTGATAAAGTCAATCATGATAGATTAATGCGGACTCTATCCAAAAGGATTCAAGACAGAACGCTCCTATCACTAATTCGGAAGTATCTACAGTCTGGCATTATGATTAATGGAGTCATAACGAAATCCGAGGAGGGTACGCCCCAAGGTGGACCATTAAGTCCTTTACTCTCCAATATCGTTCTAGATGAACTAGACAAAGAGTTAGAAAAGAGAGGGCACAAGTTTGTCCGATACGCAGATGATTGTAATATCTACGTAAAATCGAGAAGAGCCGGAGAGCGAGTAATGGACTCGATTACTACTTTCATTGAATTTACTCTAAAACTAAAGGTGAATCGAGAAAAGTCAGCTGTAGACAGACCTTGGAAAAGAAAGTTTTTAGGTTTTAGCTTCACATTTCATAAGAAACCGAAGGTGCGGATGTCAAACCAAAGTATTCAACGTGTCAAGAAACGGATACGAGAATTAACTTCAAGGTCAAAACCAATTCCAATGGATTATAGAATAGAGAAGCTGAATCAATATTTGATTGGCTGGTGCGGATATTATGCATTAGCAGATACACCCACTATTTTCAAAGAATTAGACGAATGGATTAGAAGGCGTCTCAGAATGTGCCAATGGAAAGAATGGAAGAAACCAAAAACCAAAGTAAGAAAACTCATTGGATTAGGGATTCCAAAAGAGAAGGCATACGAATGGGGAAACTCTAGAAAGAAATATTGGAGAATAGCCAGAAGCCCAATCCTACAGAAAACCCTCACAAACTCCTATTGGGAGATGCGAGGGCTGAAGAGTCTTTATGTGAGATATTCTCAACTACGTCAGACATAAATGGAACCGCCGTATACGGAACCGTACGTACGGTGGTGTGAGAGGTCGGGGGTTAGTCACCTCCTCCTACTCGATTACCCAGGTTTATTTCCTGCATTTGGATCCTCTTTATCATTTCAGATGTTGAATGTGGCATTAGAGCTAGCAAAAGAAGAATGGCTTTACGAATGGTTCAACATAAGTAATGGATGCAAGGGCTGAAAATACATTCGATAGTGTCATATCAAGACATGGATTAATGTTTGTTCCAAACGTGAAACAGGCATTTAAAGAAATTTATCGTGTATTAAAAAAGCGGGGCTTTAGTTTGGTCTAAACTAGAAAATAATCCTGGAATATCAATTCCTATGGGAGTTTTGTATCGATTAGCTAATTTAGAACCACCTAAATAAGATAACCTAATGTTGAAAAAAAGAACCTCCTTTGTCAAATGAGTGAATATTTTCTGTACTCTTAAAAGTGTCAAGTCTTTATAATGCCAGGTGAATTAGAAGTTGATCAGGTGAATAATTTTATAATTGTACTTATAAGGTGGGCTGAATAGTACTTTTAATAGTAACCCATCTATCTGGATAGTAATTTTGTAAATATCATGATACTTGGGGATCTCTACTAATTCATCGATTTTATTTCCTACATGCATAACCCCTTGACTTTAAACCCAGTCCAATACCTTAATTTCTTTTGTGAAACCTAATAATACATGGACATTTTCAGGGATTCTGTCTAAACAGGGGTGGAGGATTTTGAGATCCGAAATTGATGGGTGAACTATAAAGGAAATTACCCTTTTGAGCGGGAATCGAGTAATAAAAAAATGGATGAAATCTTTCTTAAAAAAGGGACTTCATCCATTTTTATTGTATTATTTTGTACCGGGAGCGGGTTGGTCAACACCTTTTACATGGTGGCGATGATGATTCGCTTCACTTGTATAAAAGTCATAATAATGAACATGCATGCCATTACCGACAGGAATAGCTGGACCTGAATAAGCTTAATAGTAATGTGTGTGTCCGTCCTCGTATAAAACATAACCCTCCGTATAATGAATATGACTTCCTTCCTGCGTCTGAATCGGTGGGGATGTAACATCAAGACATTGATGGACATGCCCGTTATCTACGGACGTATAGTCAACGGATTAGTTTTTAAAGCATTAGGAATTATATTCATTTACTTAGGCGGAGAATTATTTGGGGAAGGATTAGTCAAAATTGTTGGTGGTGGTGAAGTTTTTGAAACAGTAGCGTTAATCGTCTTTATTATTCCGTCCTTATTTATATTCCTGAAGAAAGACCTTCAAAAATAATTTAGAAACAAAAAAGGTGCATAATTAAAAGAATTAAAGGGGCACAGCTATTATATAGATGCCCCTTTTGAGCATGGCAACAAAATGGAAAAGGAAGCCATTCATGATTATTTTGAGAAGTATCACAAATGCATTATCATTAGAATAGTCCTGCTTCCCTTGCGGCAGCAATACTATTTCTAGCAAACTCTTCCGCAGAAATGCCAACATTCTCCCAATGTATATACATTAAACGTGGATTTTCAAACAGCCAATGGTTATGAAAGGCCGTTACGATAAGGCTTCTTTTCCGTAATGCTGCTATAAATCGATTAAGTTCTTTTTGGAGAACAACCGATTCACCAAAATTTAGACCATTATTTTCAAAGGATAACATAAACGGAAGTGCAAGCGGTGAACGTGTGCGGCGCCCTAAAATAGTAGCATTAATATCTCGAAGTCGCATTACAGTACATACAGGTGCTGCTGAAATAACTTCGCCGCCGATAATATCTGCCAGTCGTTGGCATGTTGAAGCAGTTATTTCCCTAATTTTCAAAGCTACCTACTTAATTCCCCTTTAATTAAATTTATATTCGCCTCATGAAAAGCCTTCATCCCTCTTATATAGGAGTAGTTTTCAAGTAAATGTAAACTATCGTGTTCATTAACAATGGCATTCCTTAATTTCTTGATATAGTTAAGGGATACTTCTTTACGTTTCTGGATCTCTTCTATACTTTCTGTTACATGTCCGTGCCCCGGAATAAGCAGGCTCACATCATGATTTTTTAAAATAAATTCTGTTTTTGCCAATGTTTCTTCATATTTGTCGCTGCTAAAATAAATATAAGGAAATTCAACGTCTGACAAGTAATCTCCAGCAATCCATATACCATATGGTTCAACTATTGTAAATAAACCATCATCCGTATGTCCATTTGCAATGTAAAATGTTAGTGAGGTATTGCCAATATTAATAACTTGCCCTTCTTCACGTACTACAAGGTCAATTTTAGGATAAACAATTGGGTAATCACGATCTAAATAATATTTACTATCAAATATCTGTATTTGTTCGATGATTTGTTCTTTATCATTTCGTTCACTTAATTGCTCACTTCCAATTACAGTTGCATCAGGAAATGCCCCATAGCCTAGAATATGATCCCAATCTGAATGCGTAAACAAAAGATAAACTGGTCTTTTCTTTTTAACTTTATTAACGTATTGTCTAATTTTCTCCACTTCATTGGGAAGCCAAGTAGGATCAACTACTATTACACAATCATCGGTTTGAATTACTGTAGATGTAGTTTTAAATAGCTGACTTTCAAAAATGGTCACATAATTATTTCTATATTGTATCATTCGATTTTTCTCCTTCTACCAGTTCCCTTTATTTTTCTTTTTATTTACTTATTAAATTCTGTTATTTTGTTAAAAATCCTTCTTCTCTTCAGCCTGTCACGTCACTAGAAAAAGTGACTGCCTTCATCGGCAGATTGATTAAGTCGAATTTTATAGTAATAAATCATGGAACAATTTCCAATACACTGCCTTGGTAAAAATCAGTTACTTTCATAGAGCCATATACTCCTAAATATAGTCTGGTTTGATCCAGGTTCGTTCCTAAACTAACATAATAAGCTGATCCGGACCCAAAATTATAATCGGTTTCCATAACACTAAAATCATTTAGTTTACAATCTGTTCTGCCCCTAGTATAAGCTAAGACCCCTCTTACAGGAGGCCCCGCTTCTTCATTCCGGGCAAGATCGGTAAATACTACACTTCCCGTTAAATGGGGAATTCTATTCCCCATATACGGTTGGACTCCTGTAAGTGCAGTTCCTCCAAATTTACCGGGCCTTTGATCTTTATGATAATAACTTGTTAGAGGCTGAAGACGACTCACTGAAGTATTTACCGCTTCATTGTAATAAGCAATCGTTTTCTCATTTAAAGTTGGATTTGCAGAGCAGCCCCTTATAATCGAAGTAGGAAAAGCACCTTCCCACCCTCGCCATCCAATGTTAATAAATCCTTCTTGGTCAGGTTTAGATTTCATTAAAGAAGCTTGAATAAGCTGTGTAACCGGTATTGGTTTATAATAAACAAATGAAAAAATCGCCTCTTCCAAATCTTGTCCGACATTTCCCATATATTTGATATATTGATTACCAAACCGTTGAAATGATATGCCTGGTATATTGCGGACACCTTTGGCAATTACCGTCAGCGTTTCCTGAATAGGAGCGGGAAGTTCATTAAAACGTGTGACTGCGGGAGGAGTATAGATAAATGTATTCTTAGCTACATCAATTTCGATTATTTTACCGAATATCTCCATATCATCCTGACTTAAATTAAATGGATCATAGCCTGCTCCACCATCTCCGGTTGTTAAAACAAGTTTTCCTGTTTCAGGTGAAAAGTTTAGGCTATTGACACCATTATGATTAAAAAATGGTCTTCTTAAGTTAAGTAATGTCCGTCGTATTTGAGGTTGCCCGTTCGCTTGTAAAATCCATTCTTCAATAGTATCGATATGATCATACTGAGTCTCTCTATTAATCCACTTTAGGTTTAAAGTATTGGGATCACACGGGTTAGGCTTAAAGGGTTTAGGAAGAGCACCTGGACCTTGTGTCCCGGCTACCGAATAATGAAGATAAAACAAACCGTTATAATAAAATTGTGGATGAAACGCTAGCCCCAGCAAACCGCGTTCATCATAGCCACGACCTGAAACACCTGGTTCAGAAGCACCTAGTTTTATGATTCGCGGACGAATATCTAAAAAAGTCCTTATCCCCCGGTTTCGTATGTAAAAGATTTCTCCTACCTGGGTTGCAATAAATAAACTTTCCATTGAGTCCCCTGGAAGTATGGTGGTTTTCAAAACAGTGGGTAAATTTATCTTACTAACAATGGGCCGTAAACTAACCTTCACTTTTATCAACTAATTTCACACCCCATCTTATTGTTTTCTTTTATAAGAATATGATTAGAACTGTTCTATTAGTATGTAAATTAGAGCAGGTGAAATTCCTTTTAATATTGGTCTGCTATTGGTAGGTTTCCATGGTGTTTTTTGCCTATATCCAAGCAGGATTAACGCACTTTTATTGCATTTCTTACTGAGCAAACAGGAAGAAAAGTGGGATCAGATATCAATCATTAAGTAAAACTTATTAAATATCATAAAATAATTGCAATTAATTTATGGCGTGAATTCAGTTAGCATAGAAACTAATAAAAGGTTTACAAATAAGAGGAGGGATTGGATTGAAGACAGAAATAAGGTTTAGAATAGCTACTGAAAAAGATTTAGATAGTATTGTTGCAATGCTTGCTGATGATGTTTTGGGAAGTAAACGTGAGCGTTATGAGCATCCGCTTCCTGATAGTTACATAAAAGCATTTAAGGCTATTACATCTGACCCTAATAACGAATTAGTAGTTGCTTGTGAAGGCAATGAAGTGATTGGGGTACAACAAATTACTTTTACACCTTATATAACACATCAAGGTGGATGGAGAGCTACTATCGAAGGAGTGAGAACATCCGCTTCTGTAAGAGGTAAGGGTGTAGGTACTGAACTTATAAAATGGGCAATTCAACGTGCGGAGGAACGGGGGTGTCATTTAGTACAACTGACAACTGATAAAAAAAGACCAGATGCGTTAAGGTTTTATGAACGGTTAGGTTTTAAAGCAACGCATGAAGGTTTAAAGCTGAAGCTTTAATAACTTTTTTAAAACTATCGGTGGCGTATCTGCAATAAGCGGATGCGCTATTTTACTTAATGCTCAGTATTCTAGAATCGGCTTTATATGGAAATTTTAAAATGAGCTAGTGGATTATGGAGGGAAGTAAAAGTAGGAGTAAATCCACTTGGAACATGTAATAGATACAAACAGCAGAATAATGAAATGTGCTGAGTAATTGTTATACTCAAACTAAATCCGCAGTTACTGTGGTAAGGTAAGTGGTCTCCCATCCCAAGAAGTCAGATATAAAACGTGTGAATGGTCAGAATCCAAATTAGAATTTGGTGAATGAACAATAATACCTGTAACCGGAATTTCCATCAAACTATTCCACCTTTCCTTGTTATTTTAAAACGGTAGTTGCTATTCATTTTTCTCAAATACAACATATTCGCCTTTTTTTCTTTTAGTACTAATAAAATCGTAGGACACATTAAATGTTTGATGTGCCTAAAATTGTTTTGATAGCTTGACTGAGACTTATTTATAAGCCCCATTCCTAACCGATAAATAACTACACAATATCCTCGATTCCTAAATACTTCTTTTAAATGAGATAATTGTCCACTTCCATCCAATTAATATTTCAAATATTCTTTTATGCTATTTACTTGTTTTATTGAAATTAATCGAGGATTTTTAATAGCCCTTGTTTATGGAAAGAGGTAATTTTCATTCCTTTTCTTCATAAGGTTGATAAAAATAGATTCATTTCTACCAGTAGGATAACCGTTTCTCTCAGACATTGATTATTGAAATCTATTCATTCGCACTCTTTTCTCAGAAACGAATATGATGATGAAGGGTCTTGGGATTGATTAAAAAGGAGTTGAAAGGTTATTGAAATGAAAGGCTTTATTGGGAAATATATACGTAAAGATATAGGATTGAAGCATCCTGCTGGAGGGGAGTATTCTAATCAGACTAGAATCATAGTTGTTGGTTCATTATTAGCTTGTTTTACAACCATTCTCCAGTCAGCTGGAATGTTTGGCGGCATTGGTTTTTTGATTAGCGCCCTTAGTACACTACCAATACTTTTAGGTACATTTCTCTCCTACCGGATGGGGATTTTATCTTATATTAGCGCCTTTTTGTTAATTTTGTTTATCCAACCGAGCGAATTTTTTGTCTACCCCTTTACTACAGGGCTATTGGGAATTAGCATGGGCTTTTCTATTCGCTTTTTTAAGAAAGGAATCTTTGCCACATTGTTTTCAGGGGTAACACTTACCCTAGGAATCTTAATTATCCTCTATATCATCCGGTTCCCGGTATTAGGTCCGACAATCTCCACCAAAATTGATGTCAACACCATTTTGATAATCCTAATTTTTTCGACTGTGTACTCCTGGGTATGGCTAAAGTTGTCCATTTTCGTCATAAAAAGGGTAAATTGGCTATGGGGAAAATAATAGGGAATAGGCATTTTTTAAAGTCATATATATTGAATTTATTGACGTTTTAAAGAGTTTGATAACTCTATACCAAAGTACTATGTGCGAATCTGAAGGGTTTTCCTTCTTCGCTTTCCTTTACATAAAATTCTCTTAATCAATATTATCGTGCTTTGATCTTAATAATCGTTTTCCTTTTACTGGTTTCACGAATGCCGCTTTGAAATTTACTGAATGGCTTAAAGATGAATAAACACAAAAAACGAATTTTTGTTTATAGGACACAGTGTTTAGGGAGTATTGATACCTGTACAAACGCTTAAAGGCACTTATTACTAACGGGCTCGGCGTAATTTGCAAGTAAATTGTCGCTTTTTGCTAGTTACAGAGCTACATAAGAAAGGTAATCTATTAATAAAGAAAAGTTTTATTTATGTTTAATATAAAGGACGAAATCATAACAAAAACTAGTAAATGTATAGATTAGCAAAAGGAGGGGACATATGTATGACTTCTCACAATCGTATTAAAATCCCGGCAGGATTTTGGGCAGGATTACGTCAATTGGGAATCGCTGCCCACGACGTCATTCGAAAAGCACGTCTGCCGCTCACTATTATTACTGAACCAGCTGTCACCACCGCCCAATATTTCGCAATTTGGCAGGCTTATTCTGATCTCATTGGTGACACTGCCAAAGGAATTATCAAACTTCCGACGGTTTTTGAAGCCGCTCAATACCCACCGAGCGTCTTAGCGACTTACCATGCTCGGGACTACCGTGATGCGTTAAATCGAATGGTCCGGTACAAACAACTATGTCCTCCTGAAAGCTTACGTATTACTGAGGAAGGCGAGCACTGTACAATCGAACTGAAATGGTTGCATTCCGACCAACCAGGTCCACCAATTCTGGTTGGAGTTACACTGGCATTTCTACTGGAGCTAGGGCGGCGCGGCACAGGTCAACCTTTGACGGCGAAGTTCGTCGAATTTTCGCACTCAATGGGCGATGTACAGGCACTTGAAGCTTACTTCGGCTGCCGTATCCAGATCGGTGCCAATTGTAACCGGCTGACGCTGCATCGCAGAGATCTTGATCGCCCCTTTGTCTCGTATAACGCAGAGCTGCTGCAGATTCTGACTCCTGTTCTGGACCAATCGTTGGATGAGCAACAAAGTAGACGTTCCATCACCGAGATGGTCAAGTGGATCACAAAACGCAGTCTAACAGGAGGGCGTCCCGATATTCGAGCAGTCGCGAGCGAGTTGGGGATGAGTGATCGTACCTTGCAGCGAAGGCTTGCTGACGAAGGTACAAGCTTCCATCTTCTGTTGTCACAAGTCCGACACGAACAGGCAAGGGAGTACCTGGCAGACCCCTCGCTTGATATTAAAGAAGTTGCTTTTCTGATTGGATATGAAGACCAAAATTCGTTCTACCGCGCTTTTCGCCTTTGGGAAGGGGATTCTCCTTCAAATTGGCGTACTGAACATTTAGGGACAAACCCAATAAATTGACTTTGTCTTAAAAGTAAATTTTTTACACTCCGTTATACGAAGGGATAATAACTATACAACGGAGTAGGAACGCTTTTTAAATTAACCTTATTATAAGTAAATGAAAGGGAGAAAGTATTATGGATATGGGATTAAACAATAAAACAGCTCTAGTTACAGGATCAACGAAAGGTATAGGGAAAGCAATTGCCATTGAACTTGCCAAAGAAGGTGTTAATGTATTAATTAATGGGCGGAATGATGAAGAGGTAGAACGAGTTGTACATGAAATTAAGTCAGATTTCCCAACTACTTCTCCTCAAAATGCTACAGCCGATATTGTGGATATAAAACAAAGAGAAGCTTTATTTGAAAAATACCCTAATATTGATATTTTAGTTAACAATATGGGTATTTATGAAATTATGCAATATGAGGACATTGACGATGAAGTATGGGAAAAATACTTCCGTACGAATGTTCTTGCTGCAAATGGATTATCTAAATTTTATTTACCTAAAATGTTGAAAAATGATTATGGCCGTATTATTTTTATTGCGAGTGAAGAAGCAATCATGCCTTCTGGTCAAATGCCGCAGTATTGTATGACAAAATCAATGCTGTTATCATTGTCAAAAAGCTTATCTAAATTAACAATAGGAACAGAAGTTACAGTCAATACTATCATGCCAGGACCGACACTCTCTGAAAACGTGCATCAAATCATAGAAGGAATGTATCCTAATGAAGACATGTCCTTTTCTGAAAAAGAGAAAAAATTTATGACTACAAACCTACCTCAATCAGAAATACAGCGCTTTATCAAGCCAATCGAAATAGGTAGACTAACTACATTTGTATGCAGCCCTTATGCATCAGCATTTAAAGGTTCCCCAATCCGTATGGATGGCGGAATGGTTCCGACTATTTTTTAACATATTTTCTATTTCATATTCCCATTTACGTCAGGAAATCAGTCAGCAAAATGTTAAAACAGGTCACTTAATGGTAATAAAATACCAATAAGTGACCTGTTTATTTTTTTCTTCTCATATTCTACCAATAATTAATCAAATTAAGTTTGTAACAAGGAACAAGATTACCGTACGTTTTGTGATTGTTTTGAGACATTTTTGCGCCTTGGTTTGAGACTTTTAAATGTTAATCTTTCAATGTGGTACAAAGAGACGGATTTTTGTGCAGTTGAGTGTAATGATTCGTTTCTACTTTAACTACTTGAAGGAGGATTTTCAAATGGGTCATTATTTTTCGTTCTTTCCATTTGGTGCTTTGTTTTGTTTTACCCTTCTATGTTTTGTAGCGGTTAGAGTATTTGAAATTCGCTATCGATATAGGGATAGATATCAACATGACCGATTACTTAAAAGCAAAGTGGACAAAGAGGATCATGGCGATCATTAATATCAATAGTTGAAAGATATCAATATATAAAAAAAGCTCACTATCACCACAAGGTTTAGATGCCATTTCATGGACGGGATGGCACAACTGAAACGGATTTAAACTATAGGAGGACATTTCATGTTAGCACAAATTGTTTTATTCGATGGTTTTGATCTTCTTGATGCGATAGTACCTTATGAGGTATTAAATGCGGCAGGAAATATTGCAAATGGTGCATTAAATGTAGAATTGGTAACCGCTGAAGGAGCGAGATCGGTACAAAGCGGAATCAGCGGGCTTGAGATACGCGCCAGTGGCAAACTCAATCCGGAACATGCCCACATCATTATAGTTCCCGGAGCAGCCGGAGAAGTCAGTGGAGAGGGACCAAACACAATCCCTGCCATACTTGGAAGAGCAGCGGAAACCGAATTAACAAATTTAGTTCGTTCGGGACTTAACAAGCAAGACCTTGTCACTGTTACTGTTTGTGGAGGGTCATTGTTGCTGGCGATGGGAGGTTTACTCGACGGGCGACATGCCGTGACTCATCATCTTGGCATGGATGTTCTCGGAGCAACGGGCGCAGTACCTGTGAGCGCAAGAGTTGTAGATGATGGGAATCTTATTACTGGTGGAGGGGTAACGTCGGGTCTTGATGTAGCCTTATACGTCGTCGAACGGGAGCTTGGTCCACGTATAGCACATGAGGTGGAAAAGTTGTTCGAGTATGAACGCAGCGGGACGGTGTGGTGTGCAAAAGGCCTTGCCCCAATTGAGATGGATCAGCACACTAATTCTGAAATAGAGTCAACACTCGATGTGTCATTGCCTAAACCAACAAAGGAAACCTCAAATTATAATGACAGTACTATTTTTGATGGGAAATGGGACATCACCATTGCCACGCCGATCGGCAAGCAGTTCATTATAGCCCAGATTTCGACAAAAGATGGAATAGTACAAGGTTCAGCTGAACAAAACGGTGAGATAAGTGAGTTTATTGATCCTGTGATTACCGAAAATCGGATGACCTGGACACAACACATCACTAAACCGATGTCTTTGAAACTTAAATTTGAAGCAACTGTGGATGGAAACAAAATGGAAGGGGTCGCTAAAGCTGGTGTTTTACCATCTTCAAAGCTAACAGGAGAACGTATTAGTTGAGAAACGGAACCATATTTTAGAGGGATGATCCCCCCGGAGTTTTTTATTTAACAAGGCAATTCGAATGCATGAAGGATGGAGAAGTTAATGAAGATTATTAAAGGTAGATATCTGTATTTCACTATGATTGTTATTTCTGTTGCCTACATGGTTTATGTTATGCTTACTAATTTGTATTTTGATCCACATGCCACTCACTTTTTGAGTCACAAGACCAAGCTGAATCATCCGATGAATGTTCCAGTTTGGTTAAATGTACTGTATATTCATATTGTTTTCGCCTGTTTGGCTATGGTAACAGGAGCGATTAATTTCTCAAACAGGGTTTTACGAAAACATAGAATGCTTCACAGAATCAATGGGTACATGTATATCGTTTCCGTCTTTGTTGTTTGTGGAACATCCGGTTTTATGGCGCCTTATGCAACAGGTGGAAGAATAAACAGTATAGCGTTCAATCTTATGAATATGATTTGGATGGTCTTGACAATCACAGCGCTTGTTCGAATCAAACAAAAACAAGTTAATCAACATCGGAAATGGATGGTCCGGAGCTATGTATTCTGCTTTACGAACATGTTTATCAAGATCCTTACTTTTGTTCTCAATGATGGATTTGGTATTACTTATGATATAAGCTATACTTCAGCTGTTTTAGGGACGATACTAGTAAATTTCATTTTAGCGGAGATCGTCATTCGAAACGTATACAGGACTCCTACTAACTTAACGCCTATCAAGAGAAAGAATAAACATTCTGCTTTAGTTTAATACATTGATGGTGGACTTCGTTTAGGACATTACGGCTACCTGTCATATTTAGGGGGCTTTTTTGTCCTTGTCTTTATTATGGAAAGTGTGACGCCTAATTTTTTTTATCGCTTGACATAGGGTGGGGGGGTATTGTATGATAAAATCATACCACAGATACAGTAGGGGGGTATAGCAAACCGAAAGGAGCTATTCGTATGGATCAAATTCAAGAAGTAATGGAAGGTCAACTTGAACATTGTGATAGAAAAAGCCATCATTCTGATACAGTAAAAAAGAACTTAGTTACACGTCTAAATAGAATTGAAGGACAAATAAGGGGAATAAAAGGGTTAATTGAAAAAGACACATATTGTGATGATGTCATTACCCAAATTGCCGCAACTCAGTCAGCACTTAATGGTGTAGCAAAAATTCTTCTGGAAGGTCATTTAAAAGGTTGTGTAGTCGATCGACTCCAAGAAGGGGATATGGATGTTTTAGATGAACTGTTATTAACCGTTCAAAAATTAATGAAAAAATAAAAGGAGTGTTTTAAGTGAATAAAGTAACTTTAGAGGTAATTGGAATGTCATGCGGCCATTGTGTTAATGCTGTGGAAAGTAATGTTGGTGCATTAAATGGAGTGGAAATGGTCAAAGTAAATTTGGCAGAAGGATTAGTGGATGTTGAATTCAATCCTGAAAGAGTAACCCTAGAACAAATTAAAGAAACAATTGATGATCAAGGGTATGAAGTAAAGGGAGAACGTGCTCACGTTTGATGAGCACTTTCTTTTTTATTGAAATATACCCCTGTTGGGTATGTGGGAGGAGTTGATAACGATGAGTGGAAATCAAAAAGAGGTCCATCTTCAAATTGCTGGAATGACGTGTGCAGCTTGTGCTAACAGAATTGAAAAGGGCCTTAATAAAGTAAATGGTGTAGAATCCGCCAATGTTAATTTTGCTTTAGAAAATGCCTCGATTAAATATAATCCAGAGATCACCAACATCGGAGAGTTTCAAGCAAAAGTGAAAAACTTAGGGTATGATGTTGTAACGGAAAAAAATGAGTTTGCCATTACAGGAATGACGTGTGCAGCATGTGCCAATCGAATTGAAAAAGGACTAAATAAATTAAATGGAGTTTCGAAAGCATCGGTCAATCTTGCGCTAGAAAGTGCAACTGTGGAATTGAATCCGATTGAAGTGTCCACACAAGATGTCATTAAAACGGTTGAAAAGTTAGGTTATGGGGCTATTTTAAAGGATGACAATAACAGCGAAAAGGCTGCTAATTATAAAGAAAAAGAAATAGAGCGTCAAAAAGGAAAGCTTATCTTTTCAGCTATTTTATCCATTCCGTTACTATGGGCAATGGTTGGCCATTTTAGTTTTACTTCTTTTATCTATGTTCCAGAGGCTTTCATGAATCCATGGGTACAACTTGCTTTATCAGCACCTGTACAATTTATTATTGGTAAGCAATTTTATGTCGGTGCCTATAAAGCTTTAAGAAACAGAAGTGCCAATATGGATGTGCTAGTAGCACTGGGGACATCAGCTGCCTTCTTTTACAGTTTATATTTAACCATTCTATCTGTAAGTTCTCATGGAAAGGTAGAACTGTATTATGAAACGAGTTCGATTCTGATTACTTTGATTCTCCTTGGAAAATTATTTGAAGCAAAAGCAAAAGGAAGATCTTCCGAAGCCATTAAAAAATTGATGGGTTTACAGGCGAAAACTGCGATCATTGAACGGGATGGGGTGGAACAAGAGGTACCTTTAGACCAAGTTGTAATAAATGATATCGTTTTTGTAAAACCAGGAGAGAAAGTGCCTGTGGATGGGATTATTTTGGAGGGAAATTCCGCTCTTGATGAATCGATGATTACAGGAGAAAGCGTACCAGTGGATAAAGCGGTCGGTGATACTGTGATCGGTTCTACGATAAATAAAAATGGATTTTTAAAAATCAAGGCCACAAAAGTTGGGAAAGAAACTGCCCTAGCCCAAATTATTAAAATTGTAGAAGAAGCACAAGGTTCAAAAGCACCTATTCAACGTCTTGCTGATCAAATATCAGGTATTTTCGTCCCGATTGTCGTAGGGATAGCCGTTCTTACCTTTATTATATGGTTTATTTGGGTAAATCCAGGTGATTTTCCCGCTGCACTTCAAAAATTTATTGCAGTGCTAGTTATTGCTTGTCCGTGTGCATTGGGTCTTGCAACCCCAACCTCTATTATGGCTGGTTCAGGGCGAGCAGCAGAAATAGGTGTGTTATTTAAAGGTGGGGAACATCTTGAAAAAACGCATCTTATCAACACCGTTGTTTTAGATAAAACGGGGACCGTAACCAATGGAGAACCTGTATTAACGGATGTAGTTGTAAATGATGGATTTAATGAAACCTTCTTATTAGAGATTGTTGGTTCTGCCGAAAAACAATCAGAACATCCTGTAGCACAAGCTATTGTGAACGGTGTAAAAGAGAAAGAAATACTGTTGACGGACGCAAGTGAATTTAACGCTATTCCAGGATACGGAATCCAAGCAATCGTAAAGGGAAATTCTATATTGGTTGGGACTCAAAAGCTGTTGAAACAACATAATATCAACATAGAATCTGCATTTGAGACGATGAATAAATTAGAGTCCGATGGAAAAACCGTGATGCTTGTTGGGGTCAATCAAAAATATGCAGGAATGATTGCCGTTGCTGATACGGTAAAGGAAACGTCGAAAACGGCAATCAGCCGATTAAAAAATATCGGTATCGAAGTGATCATGATGACAGGTGATAATCAAAGAACAGCTGCATCTATTGGAAAGCAGGTAGGAATTGACCGCGTTATTGCAGAAGTTTTACCAAATGGAAAAGCAGAAGAAGTGAAAAAATTACAGGAACAAGGAAAGAAAGTGGCAATGGTTGGGGACGGAATTAATGACGCACCAGCTTTAGTAACTGCCGATATTGGGATGGCGATTGGAACAGGAACGGATGTTGCAATGGAAGCAGCTGATATTACCCTGATCCGAGGGGATTTAAATAGTATTGCAGATGCCATTTTTATGAGTAAGAAAACCATTCGAAACATTAAGCAAAATTTGTTTTGGGCTCTTGCTTATAATACAATCGGTATTCCGATTGCCGCAGCGGGATTTCTAGCTCCTTGGCTGGCAGGCGCAGCAATGGCTTTCAGCTCCGTTTCCGTTGTATTGAACGCTCTTCGATTGCAAAAAGTAAAGTTATAGACATGATGGCCAGGTGTATTTTTGACTTATATGTCTGGCCATCCTTTTATAAGGTTAATCATCATAATATAGGTATTGATTTATTAATAGATTTCAGTATTTTATGAAGTGTTATGATTTCAATAATTAAGTAAACATGCTCAAGCCGAAGGTTCCTTCCGGCAGCCTTCAGGTACTGTTATGAAGAAAGAATTCATCTCAACCTTTTTTTAATTCCCATTTTAACATTTCGTTCTCTACTCCGATTTTATTCATATTCAACTTTTCCAATACTTTAATGGAAGGAATATTATCATGTAAGCACTCAGCAACAACTTTATCTACTTGATCATGTGTAAATGCCCAATGAATAATTTCTTTCACAGCTTCCGTTGCATACCCTTTATTTTGCGCTGAAGGTATAATTCCATATCCCACTTCGACTGTATTCTCTGAATCAGGTTTCCCTTTAAATCCAATATCACCAATAATCGTATTGGTTTCTTTCGTGATCACCAGCCATACACCCCAACCTAATTGGGTTGAATCCTCTCTAAGTTTCTCTACATACCTCTTTATATGAGGACCCATTTCGTATCTTTCCGTTGAAATTGTTGAAACTAGTTCATCTGTGCAAGGAACAATTATTAATCTTTCTGTTTGTAATTCCATCTGTGTACTCCTTTAATATTTTTGATTTTTTGCCTTTATTTTTAAATATAGTAATTCTACTTTGACTCTAAATTTCCTTTAACCGTTATATAAATGGATTTTCATAAGTAATCTATTTTTGGGAGGATCTTTTAGGAATAGTAAAAAACGATAAGTTTCATATACGGATTTTCCTATTCAAGCAAAGTTCATAAGTAATAAATACATTCTTGTAGCAAATAAGGTGCGAAATTAATAAAAATTGAAGGAATTTCCATACTTCTACCAGAATTAATAATAAGTAAACTTTTAAAAAAAGTAGGTGTAAAAATGTCAGAGAAATTAAAAACGTTATTTATTATTGATCAAAAGGACGGACTAAGCTTAGAGTTCAGTAAATTAGTTTCGATGATGAATTATACGAGAGTGTTGACGCTGGAAGAGGTAAAGGATTTAACTGTAGAGGAACTGGATTTCCTTTATAATGAGGATGCCAATTCGATTGGGATGTTATTGGCGCATATGGCAGCGGTAGAAAAGGCGTATCAAATTGAATCGTTCCAAAATCGTGAGGTTACAGATGAGGAAATTAATGAATTAAATCCAGCGTTAGAGTTAGGAGAAAACGCCCGTCAGCAAATTAAAGGGAACACCATCGATTTTTATGTAAAAGAATTAACGGACACAAGAAATAAAACCATCGAAACATTCAAAACACTTCCGGATGAATGGTTGTTTCAACAAACTCCATTTTGGTTTAATCAGCAGGCAAATAATTATTTTAAATGGTTTCATGTATTCGAAGATGAATTAAATCATAGGGGCCAGATTAGGATTATCAAAAAAATGATGGCAAAGAAGCTGCAGGTTTAACATTGGGTACATTAAGCAATGAAATGGGGCACAGTTCTAATGAAACGGTGTCTCTTTTTAATAAATTTCAGCTTCTCCCTCAAAACAAAGATTTTCTCAGCCCATTTTGGATATTTTTTTTAAAACAGTACCTTGCAATGAACAATACTAAGTGATATATTATTCCTATCGAGTATTAATTAAAAATTGGTACTGTTTATTGTATAGTACTAAATAATAATAAGGTGGCTAAAAAATTGAATGTACAATTTAAAAAAGGAGTTTTAGAGCTGTGTGTGCTGGTTTTGCTGGATAAACAGGATCGATACGGGTATGAGCTAGTACAGAAAATTTCAGATCGGATTGAAATATCTGAAGGAACTGTCTATCCGCTCTTAAGAAGACTGACAAAGGAAGAATATTTCACCACATATTTAAAGGAATCAACGGAAGGGCCATCACGTAAATATTATAGGTTAACAGAGAAAGGTAAAAGGTATTTGAACGAACTGGTGAATGAATGGCGAGAATTTTCAAATGCTGTCAATGAATTAATAAAGGAAGGTGTAAGCAGTGACTAAAGACGAATTTTTAAATAAATTGAATGAAGCTCTTAGGGGTTTGTCCTTAAATGAACGACGGGATATTTTACAGGACTATGAAGAACATTTTGTGATTGGTTTGGAAGAAGGAAAGACGGAAGCGGAGATTGCGGAGAGGCTTGGTTCACCAAGTTCAATTGGGAAGGATTTATTGGCCTCCTACCATATTGATAGAGTGGAACAGTCCGTTACAGCAGGTAATATTATACGAGCGATTTGGGCTGTGATTGGGTTAAGCTTCTTCAATTTAATCATTGTCTTGGGACCTTTCGTAGCATTAGTTGGGGTCATATGCGGACTTTGGGTGGCTAGCTTAGGATTTACATTGGCTCCACTGCTCGTGATATTTGATTTTCTCGTTCATCCAGGCACTTTTGAATTCTTTCATTTGTTTGTATCCATTGCATTATGCGGTCTTGGGATTTTGCTTGGTATAGGTATGTTTTTTGTTACAAAAGTATTGAACAAGGGTTTCATTCGTTATTTGAAATTCAATGTCTCACTTGTTAGAGGGGGGTTGAAGCATGAATAAGTTAAAAGGAATAATGTTCATTGCTTTAGGATTAGTGATTGTTGGTGTAGTGGGAGGCCTCTTAACATTTCGTTCCATGAATCAATCAGAAACGATATCTAAGGAAAAAGTGATAAATGAAGAATTTTCTAAAGTGAAGGTAATTTCTGGTGCTCAGGTTGAGATACTTCCTACGAAAGATAAGGCAGCAAAAATAGAACTGTCGGGAAAAAAAGCAAAAAATACAAATGTAATTTTCAACACAAATGTGGAAGGTAAGACACTCAAGGTAGAATTAATCGATAAACAGTCCACCTTCTTTAATTTTGAATTTACAGACCGATCCCTTCATTTAAAAGTGCTTTTGCCAGAAAAACAATATGAATCTATAGACACCGTGAGTAATAATGGGAAAGTCTATTTAGAGGGGATTACTAGTACGGATGTCTTTGCATCAACAGATAATGGTATGATGGAATTAAAGAATATTACGGGTAAAAAGGTTAAAGTAAAAGCGAACAACGGCAGAGTGTCATTATACCATGTGGAGGGTCAACTAAAAGGGGAAACAGACAATGGTAAAATTTCTGTGGTAACTAGGGATATGAACGGTTCGATTGATTTAACGTCTAATAACGGAAGAATTGATGTTCAAACGGAAAAAGAGCCAACCAATGTACGATTTGATGTTCATGTAGATAATGGGAGAATTAATATTTTTAATAAATACAAGGATAATGCTGTTATTGGCAATGGGGAGCATGTTATTCATCTTACAACCGATAATGGAAGTATAAATGTATCTTTAAAGAAGTGATTTCATCGTAATGTGTTCCTCTGGTCGGTTATTTTAATCATGATTCATTAAAGCAAGAACAATACAATTATTTTCATACAAGTATATGTAGAGGAAGCCTAGGTTCCGGTATGGTAATGCTTTAAATAACGGGAGCTTGGCTTCTATTACTTAAAAAATCCATTTTTCTCTTCGAACGATCTCTTCAGGTACATCAACTAACTATAACTTAACCATCCTTTTTTAGTATAATTCAATTCTATTATTATAGACTATGCAAATCCATTTTAGGGAACAATGGTTAGGGTCTAATAACCATTAAAGTTGACTGACTGTAACTGACAGTTAAGTTGTTTTATAGTAAGAACAAAATATGTTTATTGCTCTTTTGAGGGAGGATGAAAATTCCATGGTCTATTATAATACTCTGATACTAATTTCGGATGATTGCCCGGCGCAAGAAAGCCGAGTACCGATATCCAATCGAAACAAGAAAACATTGGCTGAAATCGAGTATCAGCTACTTAATGAAAATCCGGGTTTTTATACTCACGATGAGCTGCAATTTGAAGCGTATATGAATCACAGGGAGATTCCAGAAACGAACCGTGAAGAAGAAAGGAAGCGTTTCTTTGCGAAAAAACGGGCCTGCATGCGAACTTCTGCTCTTCCCAAGCGTTATGGATGGGGTATCTATTTTGATGCACAAGGGAAAGCGGAATTGGTTCCTGTGGAATCGGATAGGTACCAGATGCTAGAGAATAGCGATACTATTAAAAAGGTAAAAGCGATGAGGTCTAAAAGATAAAGATTTCAATGATTGGATCAAATAAAGCGATGAGCTATTTTATAGGTTTACTATATGACCATATAATAATAAACTAGTCTACCAATAAGGAATCACCTTTTCGATTCCTTACTGGTACGAGCTCTCATGATTGTTCCGCCACAATATGAATATCAATTCCCGAAGTTAAGCGCATAATGTCATTTACAATCGAGCCTTTTGTTAACTCCTCCAGCCGGGATTTTGCGGATTGCCCTAAGATAATTTGAGTAATATGGTATTCCTTTGTCACTTCTGTAATTGCTTTTGCTACCTTTTTATTTTTCAGGTTTTTGAGAATAAATTTTGCATTAAATTCAATACTTAACTGCTCCCAGCCTTCGATTTTTTTCATTTCCTTTTGAGTCATTTCCCTTATTTCTTTTCGTGACCCATGAAAGATGTATAGCTGTGCTTTTAGTCTGCTTGCAATTCTCCAACCGCGTCTTATCAGTTTTTCGGCATTTTGATCATTTTGGATGCAGACCAATATTTTTTCACAAGTACCTGCTGGAGTAGTTTCAAAACCATTCTTTTCATTTTCCTTCTCCGCTTTTTCATCTACATCATTTGCGACTTCGCGAAGGGACAGTTCCCTGAGTGCTAAAAGATTGCTTTTGGTAAAAAAGTTTTGCAAAGCTTGCTCAATTTTATTGGAGGAATAAATTTTTCCGTCCTTAAGCCTTTTTTGCAGGATTTCAGGGGTGACATCGACTAAAATAACCTCTTGGGCGAAATTTAGAATACTGTCTGGTATTCTCTCTCTCACATGTACACCAGTGATTTGCTGGACAATATCATGTAAGCTTTCCAAATGCTGAATATTAACGGCGGAGATGACATGTATTCCATTTGCCAGAATATCCTGTACATCGGAATATCGTTTCTCATTTGGGGAACCTGGTACATTTGTATGTGCAAGTTCGTCGATAATAACTACGTCTGGGTTCCTAGCAATTATCTCTTCTACATTCAATTCCTTAAAGGATTTTCCCTTATATTGGATATCCTTGAGAGGAACAGTCTCTAAGTCTGTAAAAAGATTCATGGTGTCCGGCCGGTTATGGGTTTCAATTAATCCAACGACAACATCAATTCCTTCTTGTTTTAATTCATGTGCTTCCAGGAGCATTCGATAGGTTTTCCCAACTCCTGGAGCAGATCCAATGTAAAGCTTCAACTTTCCATGTTTTAATATCTCCATTTCACGCAGAATCTCTTCGGGAGATTTCCGCTTAAAATCAAAATGATCACCTGTAAACATTCCATTCACCCTTTTTCATAAGTAGGAAATGCCAGCCCATTTCAAATGGGCCGGCATGAAGATTAATTTTCTAGTTTCGTTAGTGCAAGATTTAACTTCAAAACATTGATGCGCGGTTCTCCAAAGATTCCTAATGACCTTCCTTCCTTATAATCAGTAATTAGTTGTTTCAGTTTTGCTTTGGAAATTCCTGTAGCTTTTGCAATTCTCGGTATCTGAAATTCTGCTGCCTTAATGGAAATATTGGGATCCAGTCCTGATCCGGAATTTGTAATCAGGTCCAGAGGGATGTCGTTTACATCAAGTCCGGGATTCTCCTTTTTTAATGTGTTGATCGATTTTTCTACTCTCTCCAACATTTCTTTATTCGATGGACCATAATTATTGGACCCGCTCGCAGAAGCATCATTATTAATAGAAGAAACTCTGCCATGAAAATACTTTGGTGACGTGAAGGTTTGACCAATTAGCTCGGAACCTATTACTTTATGATTTTTATAAATGAGACTTCCGTCAGCCTGTTTCGGAAATATTAATTGGGAGATTCCAGTAGTCACCAATGGATAGATAATCCCGCAAACAAGGATAAATACTATACATAAACGTATTATTTTCATTGATTATACTCCTTTGCCTATAATATGAGGCTGATGATCATATCGATAACTTTAATTCCAATAAAAGGAACAAGTATCCCCCCGACGCCATAAATCATTAGATTTCGGGACAGAAGTTTACTCGCTTTCATCGGAATGTATTTCACACCCTTCATTGCTAAAGGAATGAGCAATGGGATGATAATTGCATTAAAGATTAACGCAGACAATATAGCTGAAGTTGGCGATGTTAATTTCATAATGTTTAAGATTTCCATCTTCGGAATAGCAATCGTGAACATCGCTGGAATGATTGCGAAATATTTAGCGATGTCGTTTGCAATACTAAAGGTGGTTAATGCTCCGCGTGTCATTAGCAGCTGTTTTCCGATAGAAACCACTTCGATAATTTTGGTTGGATCAGAATCTAAATCCACCATATTTGCGGCCTCTTTTGCTGCAATCGTGCCGCTATTCATCGCTAATCCGACATCTGCTTGAGCAAGTGCTGGAGCATCATTGGTTCCGTCCCCTGTCATGGCAACTAATTTCCCTTGTTTTTGTTCGTCTTTTATGACGCAAATTTTATCTTCAGGCATGGATTCAGCAATAAAATCATCGACTCCGGCTTCCTCAGCAATGGTTTTAGCGGTGATAGGGTTATCTCCAGTGCACATAATGGTTTTAATCCCCATTTTCCGCAGCTCTGCAAAACGTTCCTTCATTCCGGGCTTTACTGTATCCTTCAAATAAATTAGGCCAAGAATTTGATTGCCCTTTGCAACCGCCAATGGGGTTCCGCCTTTAGAGGCAATTTGATTGCTTTTATCGTCTAAATCCTTTGGAATCTGTCCGCCTTGAGTTAAGACCCAATTCTTGATTGCGTCAATAGAACCTTTTCTAATTTTTTCTCCGGTAGCCAAGTTCAGGCCACTCATTCTTGTTTCTGCTTTAAATTCGATAAATGAAGCATTCTCAATTGGGATTGATTGCGGCGTTATATTTAACTTCTTCATAAGTTGAATGACAGATTTTCCTTCAGGTGTATCATCCTGAATAGAACTTAATACCGCCGCCTGAGCCAAGTCCTCCATGGATGTATTTTCAACCGGAATAAAGTTGCTGGCCATCCGATTTCCGAATGTAATAGTTCCTGTTTTATCTAAGATAATCGTATTGATATCGCCCGCTGCTTCCACTGCTTTACCGGACATGGCAAGGACATTGAAGCGGGTCACCCGATCCATGCCTGCGATTCCAATAGCTGAGAGTAAGCCGCCGATAGTAGTAGGAATGAGACAAACGAGCAATGCCACTAATGTTGAGATGGAAAGAGTGACTCCAACATATTGGGCAATCGGATATAAGGTAACGACAACGATTAAGAAAATAATCGTTAAAGTAATCAAAAGAATATTTAGAGCAATCTCGTTTGGTGTTTTTTGGCGCTTAGCCCCTTCCACAAGTGCAATCATCTTATCTAAGAATGATTCACCTGGATCCGCTTGAATTTTGACTTTTATCCAATCGCTTATTACTCTTGTACCGCCTGTGACAGAGCTAAAATCACCGCCGGCTTCTTTAATAACGGGAGCTGATTCACCAGTAATGGCTGATTCGTCGATCGAAGCAAGGCCATCGATAATTTCCCCGTCTCCCGGAATGATGTCACTCGTTTCCACGAGTACAATATCCCCTTTTCTTAAGCTAGAAGATGATACAGATTTGATATCCCCATCCTTCAGCATGAGCTTAGCAAGTGTCTCTTGCTTTGTCTTTTTTAAACTTTCCGATTGTGCCTTCCCTCTGCCTTCTGCCAAGCTTTCTGCAAAATTAGCAAATAAAATGGTAAAAAGCAGAATGAGGAGAACCGCCAGATTGTATCCAAATGCACCTTCCGTATGAAAATAAGAAGGCATGCACAGTATAAGTAATACAATAATGGTTCCTACCTCCACCACAAACATGACAGGGTTTTTTATCATGATAATAGGATTCAATTTTATAAAGCTTTGTTTCGTGGCTTCCATCACTAGCTTCTTATTTATTGCATCAGTGGATTTTGACATTCCTAACATCCTTTCCTATCGAATCGAAACATATTCTGCTATCGGTCCCAATGCTAAAACAGGAAGAAAAGTAAGAGCCCCGACAATGAGGACAATTCCTAGTAAAATGCCGATAAACAGTCCATTATCTGTCCGAAATGTACCTGTCGTTTCAGGGACAAATTGTTTTTTGGCAAGGGAGCCTGCCACTCCTAATAAAGCAATAATAGATATATAGCGTCCAAGGAACATAACAATTCCAGTAGAAATATTCCAAAATGGAGTGTTATCTCCCAGCCCCTCAAAACCAGATCCGTTATTGGCTGCTGAAGAGGTAAATTCATATATTACTTGTGAAATGCCATGGAAGCTCGGATTGCTTATGGCTCCTTTTCCTAAATCTGTTATAAATGCGAGAGCGGATGGGAATAGAATAATAAGCGGATGAGCCAATAGAGCAATCGTAATAAGCTTCATTTCCTTTGGTTCAATCTTTCTGCCTAAGAATTCCGGTGTTCTTCCCACTAACAATCCGCATAGAAAGACTGCCAAGATGGCATACATAAGCATGTTCACTAATCCTACTCCGTCACCGCCAAAGACGACATTTAACATCATCAAGGAAAGTGGTACTAAACCTCCTAGAGGTGTTAATGTATCGTGCATATTATCAACGCTTCCTGTAGTAGCAGAAGTCGTAACCGTTGTGAAAAGGGAAGACTGTGCAATTCCAAATCGAACTTCTTTTCCCTCCATGCTTCCTTCTTCATGGTTTAATCCCAGAGCATTTAATGTTGGATTCCCCATGCTCTCTGAAAAGTAAACAAGGGAGAGAAAACTAAGAAATATAAGAAGCATCGTGCTGAAAATTACCCAACCCTGTTTTTGATTGCGTGCAAATTTACCGAATGTATACGTTAAGGATGCTGGTATACACCACATCATTAGAATTTCTAATACATTTGTCAGCGGACTAGGATTTTCAAATGGATGCGCCGAATTTGCTCCTGTATGCCCCCCGCCGTTTGTCCCAATGTGCTTGATCGATTCTAAGGAGGCAATTGGTCCAATCGCGATATTTTGTACTTTTCCTTCTACCGTCGTGGCATGGATCGTTGGCTGCAATGTTTGTGGTACTTTCAGCCCAACCAGGATAATTGCCATAACCAAAGCGAGAGGAAGTAACAATCGCGTAATCGATTTAGTGAAATCCTCAAAGAAATTTCCAAGCGTTTCTCCCTTTGAGGTAATTCCTCGAATAAAGGCTATTGCCACACATATACCTGTTGCTGCGGATGTGAACATCATCATAATAATGACGGCCATTTGTGAAAAATAGGATAAACCTGTTTCACCGCTATAATGCTGCAGGTTAGTATTCGTCATAAAGCTGATAATCGTGTTAAATGCAAGAGTAGGTTCCATCCCTTTAATCTTGCTTGAATTAAGGGGTAAATACCCTTGAATGAGCAATATCAAAAATCCAATGGCCACAAAGCCTGCATTTAACAATACTAACGATAGTGCATAGCGTTTCCAGGACATCGACGGTCTAGTTTTTAACCCTGAAAAGGTATAAATAATCCTTTCTAACCAGTTAAACCATTTATCTGTACGGTTTTGTTTATTTGAGAACACGTGGTAAATATAGGTTCCTAACGGTTTAACCAGTAATACTAGGATAAGAATAACAACCAGCATTTGTACTATATCCATCATCAAATACTCCTTTTTTAAAATTTCTCAGGATGAACAAGGGCGTAGACTAAATAGATGAACACAAATAGTGTAAATATTGAAACGATGATCATGGTCAAGCTCCACCTTTTTCCTCAAGTATTCGTTCACACCAATTTATAAAAAAATGCAAACAAGTAAAACTCCCGCATAGGAGCAGAATCATAATAAATGTAATCACTCATATCACCTTTTTTTCTTATTTGCGAACAGTATTAATATGGAAAATCCTAAAAAGGGAACGATAAACCCTATATAAGCTAAAAATGTACCATGCATGATGCCCTCCTTATTTTTTACATTCCTTGGAGAGCCTTATCAGTAGTCTTTTTTATTCAAAGAATCGAGAATAAAAAAGACTACTGCATACTCTCCCCGCAAATTCAGAACATGAAGGAAAGATCATCCCTGACTTGGAATGATAATTACTAAATTCATGTTCCTCTAACATTTGGGAGAAAAAGTACACAGTAGTCTACCTAATGCCCAGCTGGCTATTGCCCTCTTTGCATTCTGTCTTCTCTGACACTTTTCCTAAAAATAGGCATACAAAAAAGACCTACTTATTTTCAAGCTGCATCCTTTACTGCATCATTAAGATGCAATAAAAAAAGCCTCTTGTTAAAAGGCGGTCTTAAGACCTCCCTCGCTTTAGCCGACGAAGTTAGCTGACGGGTAGGATGGCGAAAGAGAAAATCTCATCCCTTCTACAATCTGTAGAATTAACCCCAATAAAAGGTGGTTCCTCCGCTCTCATTTCTGAGATTAGGCCGATCATATTCATTTCAAAACTATATGTGGCATATTCTACGCAGATATGATTTGTTTGTAAAATTCGGTATTTTGCCTTTTACGTCTGATATTCGGCAATTTAGGAAGGAAATCAAATGAAAACTATCGATATCTAATTAATTTATTCATTTTCTACCGATTTCAAATTTTATAAAAATATGGTTGACAATTGAAATCTCCTCTGCGTAATATATTTTTCATGAATGATTAGGGGGATTGGAAAAATGACCAAATCAAAGAAAAAACTTGAATCAGAATTAAACGAGGCTTTTATTAAACTCCATCGAGATTTAATTGGACGCGGTCCTCAGGAGATTAAGACGTATATCGTCCAGGATATGATTATTGCTCGGTTTAAAGGAGTTTTAACCATTGAAGAGAAACATTTGGTCAACCACCAATACGGAAAGAAGCTTGTTAAACAGATGAGACAAGTGCTTCGCGAAATGTACAGTCAAGACTTTGAAAAAATTGTGGAACAATACACAAATTGCACAGTTCTTTCCAGTCATAGTGATATAAGTACTAGAATGGGTGAGCGAATTGAGGTATTTATTTTAGATAAAAATTTAGAGAAATTACTTGATTAGTAAAAGTTCGGTATGTTTCTCTTAAAAATCTATAAAAGAATAGGGTTAATTCTATTAATAAATGATATATGAATATAATTTCAAATAGAAATAAATGCGAACAGAATATTGTGAGGTTATTCTTTTCTTCTTATATTTAGTAATATGGATAAACCCCTCGTAGTTTCCTCCCCTACCTCTGTTTAGAAAAGCTGTATATTTTTTAAAAATATCCTAATAGAATAAAAAACAGCGTGAATTTATTCAGGGTTTCTATAAAGCAATAATTGTAGTAATGTGTCGACCGCCAACGGTTGACGAATTGTTTGAAAACATTTATTATTTAAACATTAATGAAAGCGTTTTAAAAATGTGTTATTTGACTTAAGGGGATGTTTGACTTGGGGAAAAAAGCGTTGGAAGGTCTACGTGTGCTAGAGATGGGGCAATTGATTGCTGGACCATTTGCCGCCCGCTTACTAGCTGAGTTTGGTGCTGAAGTAATAAAAATCGAAGCGCCAAAAAAAGGCGATCCGATTCGGACCTGGAGAACGGTTGAAAATGGCACTAGTCTTTGGTGGTATTTGCAGTCCAGGAATAAAAAGTCGATCACCATCGATTTAAGGAAATCGGAAGGGCAGCAGCTAGTTCGCAAACTAATTGAAGACATAGATGTTGTTATTGAAAATTTTCGTCCGGGTACATTGGAAAAATGGGGGCTGGGGTATGATGTACTTAAATCTATTAATCCATCCCTAATTATGGTCCGTGTATCCGGATATGGTCAAGATGGACCTTACCGAGAGAAACCTGGGTTCGGTTCCATAGGTGAAGCGATGGGAGGAATGCGGTACATAACCGGTTATCCAGATCGTCCTCCTACACGTGTGGGTATCAGTATTGGGGATACCGTATCAGCACTTTATGCAGTCATTGGAGCATTGATGGCGGTTTATCATAGGGATGTTAAAGGAACCCATGAGGGACAAATTATTGATGTGGCCCTTTATGAATCTGTTTTCAGCTTAATGGAGAGCACTTTACCAGAATACGGAAGAACGGGTTTGATTAGGGAACGGACTGGGAGTTCTTTGCCTGGTGTGACACCATCTAATACTTATCCTTGTAAGGATGGGAAATATATCGTTATTGGCGCAAACGGTGATACCATTTTTAAACGCCTAATGAATGTGATGGGGCGCCCCGATATTGCGGAAGACCCGCGCTTTGCAAATAATGCAAAACGATCAGAGCATGCTGATTACTTGGATCAATTAATAGAAGAATGGACGCTGAGACATCCTTTTATGGAGATAATGAAGTTTCTAGATGAAGCCCAGGTTCCTGCAGGATCGATTTACTCCATTGAAGATATAGTAAACGATCCGCATTATCAAGCAAGGGACATGATACGTGATGTGGAAGTGGAGGACATAGGAATATTAAAAATGCCTGGAATCGTGCCAAAGATGAGTGAAACGCCGGGCGATATTGAGTGGGCAGGTCCTAGATTAGGCCAACATACGAAGGAAATTTTATCCGATAAGGTACATTTATCAGAGGAAGAAATTAAAGAATTGCAAGAAAAGGGTATAGTTTAAAAAAACCTATAAAACTAGTGATATGTAGAGTAAAGGTGGCTATCATATGAGTTTACCAAAAAAAGTCGAAATTGTTGAAGTGGGTCCAAGAGATGGGCTGCAAAATGAAGCGAATTTTATTCCCACAGATGAAAAAATAGCCTTTATTAATGCTATAAGCAAAACAGGCATTAAAAGAGTAGAAACGACTTCATTTGTTCATCCGCAATTCGTGCCGCAAATGAGGGACGCTCAAGAAGTGTTTGCTGGAATACACCAGGACCCGAGCATTCAATATATTGCTTTAATTCCAAACGAAAAAGGATATGAGCGTGCATTAGCGAGTAATGTTCAAGCCTTTTCCTTGGTAGTAGGAGCAAGTGAAACTTTTAATCTTCATAATGTAAGAATGGGCAGAGAAGAATCCATCCGAGTGTTAGATAGAATCATTGCAAAAGCAAAGGGAAACGATTCCTTTATTCGATATTGCATTGCAACGTCATTTTGGTGTCCATTTGAAGGAAAGGTAGATCCAGCAATCGTGTTAGAAATGGTCAAAAGAGCAGAGGCATTGGGGGTCGATGAAATTGCCATTTGTGATACGATCGGTCGTGCAAATCCAAAACAAGTATTTGAAATATTTGAAAAAGTCATGGCCATCAACACACAGGCAGTTATCTCCGCTCATTTTCATGATACTTATGGGCTTGCTTTAGCGAATGTTATGGCTGCCCTTCAGGCGGGAGTTACCCGTTTTGATGCTTCCGTTGGAGGATTAGGGGGTTGTCCATTTGCTCCAGGTGCAGCTGGAAATGTTGCAACAGAGGATGTTGTTTTTATGCTCCATGAAATGGGGATTGAAACTGGTATTGATGTATCCGCGCTTCTTTCCTGTGTAAAGCAGATTCAAGCCTTTACCAAGCGTGAATTTACAGGGCATATTCATAAAGTAAAGGCGCTTCAAACAACATAACGATCAAAAAATAATGAGGGGTTGAGAAAAATAGAAATTGTTCGATCTACACCATTACATGAACAAATTTACGATATTTTACTGAAACAAATTATACAAATGGATTTGCTGCCAGGTGAATTAGTGGTGGAAACTAATTTGGCTAAAAAGTTGGGGGTAGGAAGAGGAACACTACGGGAAGCAGTGCGAATGCTATTAAAAGACGGTTTACTTGTACAACGATCCGGAGCTATTCATATTTATAAGCCGAGTGTTCAGGATGTTATTGAAATTTACCAGTGCCGTGAAAGATTGGAGTCTCTTGCTGCACAATTAGCCGCAGGTCATATGACGGAAGAAATTGAGCATGAATTATGGCGATTAATCGTAGAATCCAAAAATGCATTTTTGGACGGAAGAATATCAGAATCCGTAGAATTAAACACAAAATTTCATGAAACCATTATCAAAGCTTCGCATAATCACCAGCTCATTGCTCTGCTTGAAACCATTCGAACGAAAACGTTATTTATGCGATCCAATATCACCAGGGACTATTACTATTCATCTAGAGATACAAGCTATATTGAAGACCATGAACTTATATTTTTGGCTTTGAAAGAAAAAGATCCATTAAAGGCGCAGCAGCGGATGAGTGAACATATTCTTCATGATTTGCAAACATTTCGTCACTTTTTAAAGGAAGAATAAAACGGTGAAACCAATTAACCAATTAGTAGGGGGTGGTGGCAGAAGCAATGATGGGGAGTATTAGGTGTTGGTGAAGGCATTCTATATTTCGGATATGAAAATGAGGGGGTTATGGAATGGAAGGAACGATCGGAAAGCGATTGGATTTGCTCTCTATTGGGAAAGGTCATAAAAAGGCTGTTGTGTTAATAAGTATTGGGTTATTCTTTGAATTCTTTGAGCTGTTTTTGGCAAGTGTGTTGTCGAGTGTTTTAGGAGAAAAGTTCCATGTTAGCTCTTCGCTTATGCCTTTGTTACTTGGATCAAGTTTTTTAGGAATGTTTGTGGGAGCAATTCTATTAAGCGGTATTGCCGATCGATACGGGAGGAAAAATGCGTTCTTACTTAATCTCGGGATTTACAGTGTGTTTACGTTTTTAATCGTATTAAGTCCTAATGTTGGTCTTATCATTCTATTTCGCTTTTTAGCAGGGATGGGTTTAGGAGCGCAGCCAGCACTTTGTGATACGTATTTAAGTGAAATTATTCCATCTGCAAAACGTGGGAAATACATTGCATGGGCATACACCCTTGCTTTCCTCGCTGTTCCGATTGAGGGGTTTTTAGCCAGGGGGTTGGTGCCTTTAACTCCTCTTGGTCTTGAAGGATGGAGATGGATGTTCTTAATCGGGTCGATTGGAGCGGTAATTGTATTTATGCAATTACGCCATTTACCGGAATCACCTAGATGGCTAGAATCTGTTGGAAGAACGAAAGAAGCGGAAGAAATTGTGAAAAGTTTATCAGGAAACAGCCAGGTTCCTAATGTAAAGCATGTTCAGAAGGCAAACAAGAGTACACAAGTTTCTAATTCAAAATTATATGCGGATGTTTTTCAAAAACGATATATGAAACGGACCATTATGCTTTATATTTTCCAAATATTCCAAACACTCGGATACTATGGATTTGGTACCCTTGCCCCTCTTGTTTTAGCAGCAAAAGGATATACCATTACTCATTCTCTTGAGTTTGTTGCCTTATCCTTTATTGGATATCCTCTAGGTTCATTGCTTTCTGTGCCGTTAATTGAACGCATCGACCGTAAATGGCTGGTATGTTTATCGGCATTTTGCATGGGCGTATTCGGAATCTTATTTGGGATGGGAAATTCAGCAGCGATGATTGTTCTATTTGGATTTATTTATACCCTCTGCAGCAATGTCTTTTCCAATGCTTATCATATTTTACAAGCAGAAATATTCCCGACAGATATTCGAGCAACTGCTACAGGGGTGGCGTATAGTATTAGCCGTATCATGAGCGGACTAATGCCTTTTATCTTGCTTCCTGTGTTAAATAAAAGCGGTGCTACTGCAATGTATTCGATTGTTGCAGCAGCAATGATTATCGTTATCCTTGATATAGCATTACTTGCACCGCCAACAAGGGGAAGATCCCTCGAGACTATTGACGGAACGAATGAGCAAACCATTGTCGATCCAACTCAAGTAACATCATAGAATTGTTTTGATCTCATGCTTGGACAGTGTTTGCTAACTTAATACTTATATAAAAGGAAACACCCTATTTTGATAGGGTGCTTCTTTATTGTGCGCCCGGCATGGGTGTAGTCTCTAGGGTGAAAGTCCCGAACTGTGAAGGCAGAAGTAGCAGTTAGCTTAACGCAAGGGTGTCCGTGGTGACGCGGAATCTGAAGGAAGCGAGCGGCAAACTTCCGGTCTGAGGAACACGAACTTCATACAAGGCTAGGTATCATTGGATGAGTTTGCAATACAAAACAAAGTCCTTTCTGCCGAAGGTGATACAAAGTAAATGAAGCAGATAGATGGAAGGAAAGATTGCACTCTTACCCGGGGAGGTCTGGTTGATACGCCAAGTACACTTGGTAACCTATCTAGTAATGGATAGCTGAACAATCAGAAGTCAGCCGAAGTCGTAGTACTTGGTTTGCTCGAGAGAATCAAGGAAGGACTGAACCATTTTAGGAGAACAAACACTCGGCAAACGGTTCTTTATGTATGAAAGCAGAAAATTCTTACGGAACCTACCTGAAAGGAAGAAATGGTGAATTCCATGGGGGACTTCGGGAGGGCTTAGTAAAGAACCCACTTAATGAGAATGTATTGTTCACGTAGAAAGGATAAATCTCAATGTTAATGGAACGAATGCTGTCACGGGAAAATCTTTTACTGGCATTAAAGCGAGTAGAAAAGAACAAAGGAAGTCATGGAGTAGACAATATGTCCGTAAAAGACCTACGAAGACATATTCTCGAAACGTGGGATACACTTAAAACATCCTTAATGGAGGGTACTTATCAACCTTCTCCTGTCCGTCGGGTTGAAATCCCAAAACCGAACGGTGGAGTAAGGTTATTAGGTATCCCAACCGTGACAGACCGTTTCATCCAACAGGCGATTACTCAGATTTTAACCCCTATCTTCGACCCGACTTTTTCAACACAGAGCTATGGTTTTCGACCAAACAAACGAGGTCATGACGGTGTTAGACAAGCGAAGAAATATATCGAAGAGGGATACCGATGGGTAGTCGACATGGACTTGGAGAAATTCTTTGATAAAGTCAATCATGATAGATTAATGCGGACTCTATCCAAAAGGATTCAAGACAGAACGCTCCTATCACTAATTCGGAAGTATCTACAGTCTGGCATTATGATTAATGGAGTCATAACGAAATCCGAGGAGGGTACGCCCCAAGGTGGACCATTAAGTCCTTTACTCTCCAATATCGTTCTAGATGAACTAGACAAAGAGTTAGAAAAGAGAGGGCACAAGTTTGTCCGATACGCAGATGATTGTAATATCTACGTAAAATCGAGAAGAGCCGGAGAGCGAGTAATGGACTCGATTACTACTTTCATTGAATTTACTCTAAAACTAAAGGTGAATCGAGAAAAGTCAGCTGTAGACAGACCTTGGAAAAGAAAGTTTTTAGGTTTTAGCTTCACATTTCATAAGAAACCGAAGGTGCGGATGTCAAACCAAAGTATTCAACGTGTCAAGAAACGGATACGAGAATTAACTTCAAGGTCAAAACCAATTCCAATGGATTATAGAATAGAGAAGCTGAATCAATATTTGATTGGCTGGTGCGGATATTATGCATTAGCAGATACACCCACTATTTTCAAAGAATTAGACGAATGGATTAGAAGGCGTCTCAGAATGTGCCAATGGAAAGAATGGAAGAAACCAAAAACCAAAGTAAGAAAACTCATTGGATTAGGGATTCCAAAAGAGAAGGCATACGAATGGGGAAACTCTAGAAAGAAATATTGGAGAATAGCCAGAAGCCCAATCCTACAGAAAACCCTCACAAACTCCTATTGGGAGATGCGAGGGCTGAAGAGTCTTTATGTGAGATATTCTCAACTACGTCAGACATAAATGGAACCGCCGTATACGGAACCGTACGTACGGTGGTGTGAGAGGTCGGGGGTTAGTCACCTCCTCCTACTCGATTTTGGACAAAAGATTAACTTCCTTGAAAATTTGCCAGTTTCATATATATATTATTGTTTACAACACCCATAGATTGAATATTATTTTGGATATTAGAGAGCAAAACTACATAAATATTTCCGCTCTTTGAATAACTATTTAGTGTATTCCAACCAGGCATAACTCCATGGGATGAGTAGCTTCCTGGATCTACATACCAGCCAAAGCCGTAATTCGATTTGTTGGGAGTATAGATTTGGTTGAAGCTATCCTTTGAGAACAGCTTTCCAGATTCTATTGCTAAATCGAACTTATATAAATCGGAAGCAGTTGTATAGATATCCCCACATCCAAATAACTGGGAAAAATCAGGCATACCAGGTGTGTAGATAGAGTTATCTTTTAGCTTGTAGCCAATGGATTGATTAGGCGAATGGTATAAGGCCTCTCCAAAACCGGAATCTTTCATTTGTGCTGGCTTGAATATGTGTCCACGAATATAGTCATGTAGGGATTCTCCTGTAACCTTTTCAATGATGTAGCCTAATATCGCATAATTGGAATCAGAATAGTTCCATTGAGTTCCGGGCTTAAATAGCAAGGTTTGTGCGCCTTTACCGATTTTTTTCATCAATTGTTCTCTCGAAAGTTTTTCACTCGTTTCCATATGCTCCCGAATTCCCGAAGTATGTGTCAACAAGTTATAGATTTTTATTTCGTTAGCATGTGGAAATGATGGCAGGTATTTTGACAATAAATCATTCGTATTTACCAAACCTTTTTCCTGTAACTGCATGAATGATGCAGATACAAAGGATTTCGTAATGGAGCCAATATAATAAATGGTATTGGGATTGTCTGGCGCTTGTTTTTCCCTATTTGCAAAACCGTATCCTTTATTTATAACGAACTGGCCATTTTTTACAACGACTGCCGTTCCGTTAAAATGAATGCTTTTTAAATAATCATCAATTTCTTTGCTCTTCACGATATTTTTTGGAGAGTGATTTGTTTTTGCATTTTTCTTTGCTGTTATATTTGGTTTATCATCACGAATTAAACTTTCCGTTTGATGCTTTTGTTCTGTTGCTTTCGTTATTCCTTTTTTGTGAAATAAACTGTAGATGGCGCCAAATAGAAGTAAAATGAGAAGACAAAAAACCATTAGGGTTCCGATAATTCTCCTCTTTCTTATGGCCCTTCTACGTTTTAATGTGGATGCCCTAGTCAGCGTAACCAATCCTCTTTTTTAAAATCATTCTGTAACAGTCCTATATTAATGAAATAGAAATGAATAATCAATAAGAAAATGAAGGTTCGAACCACATATTTTTGACTTTATTTGTATCACAATGAAAGGAGTTCGATTCCATCCAAGAATAATCTAATTAACGAATCCTTTTATTAATCCGCTTTTTTTCGCATGATGAGAATGATTAGCAGGATAACGGTGCTGATAAGAAAAATTCCTGTGCCTAAATTGCTCCATGTTTTTAGATGATCATGGGATGTCGGGGAAGCCATTTTGTCCATATACACCGGAGAAAGATGTGCATAAAGCCAGAAGACAAATGACAGGAAGAGTAAAATAAATGAACAGATAAATAATTTTAGCATCATAAATTGACACCTGCTTCCTATAGGCTATTAAGTTTGTTATATTCACCTAAAGGCTAAAATATCCTTCCTTTCCCCGTTTTGTTTTTAACTTACTCCATTAACCCACAAAAAAACGAGATCCCTTTTCCTAAGATCTCGTGTACTAAGACGAAGCGGAACTCTTCTTTTGCTTTTTCATCATCTTCTTCACTTTATTTACAATTATCAGTAAAACAAACAATAAAGGGATATAAACGTAGTTAATGAAAAATCCAATATCGGAGATGATAGCATTGATCAAGTCAATATGTAACCTTGTTTCTAATTGCAGGCATACTAAAAATACAAAAAAGCTTATTAGGACAACCCCATATTTTTGTTTGACTTTCACGGTTCTTTTTAAAATTCTACTTGCACTCCATAAGGAAAGACAAACAATTGGGAGAATCACTAAACACCAGTTAGCTATCCCGATAAATTCAAAGCGTTCTACAACTGGAAAATGAATAATTTTAAAAGTAGTCAAGGTTGCCCATATATTTTTTTGTAATTGAGGCTGGGAATAAAATGCAAAGGTTATTAAAGTGACAAATAAATTCACAATAGTTGTAAAAACCAATGCAAGATGAGCCCATTTTTTTGATTTAGTTGGCTCCTTTATAAAAGGGTAGTAAACCCAAATAAGTTCATAGCCAAGATTGGTTAAGGACATGCCTTGAGCTGCCTGTAAAAAATCATTAAAAGAATGATTAAAGATAGGCAGAAAGTGCCGGAAATCGGCATACTGCATCGCAAATCCGTAGAAGAAAATAATATAATAAGGAAGGGCTGACCCAAAAAAGAAAAGACCGACTACTGTTCGAATTCCTCCATTAATACTATAAATACATAGAACTAAATATATTAAGGCAAACCAAGCAGTACTCATATCAGGGAACATCCACACTTGAATAACCTCAATGTACGTGCGAAGAGCTGTTACTACAAACAAAGAAAAATATAACACAAAAAAGATATTAAATAAGGCTCCGATCCATTTTCCGAAAACAGCCGTGTGAATGTCGGAAAGATCACCTTTCACTGTCTCCAATTGTTTGTATAAAAACCAAATAATAACATGCGTACTTAACCCTGCCAAAATAACAGATACCCATGCATCATATCCCGCTAGTTTGGCGATTATTCGTTGAAACCCTAATATCCCTATCCCGATTTGCATACCAGCAACAGTAAAAAAAACTAGATAAGGGGAGAATTTTTTGCTTTCTGGAATTATTGGCGGCTGCATCATTAACCCCCAGGTTGTAGGCACTTATTAATGCCAATGGATTATGAAAAAAATATAATTCGAATAAACGGAGTTTCATTATTCTAATATTATTGTCTCCAAAAAAAGGTTTGTTATGTAGGAATTACAAATGAAAAGGAATCACTCTCTCATTTGTAATTTGTATAATCTTATCCATACTTCAAAAAATAGAACAGTACTACTTATAAGGAGGAGAAAAGATGGATTTAACTCCGTATGATCCGTTTAGACATTTATCTAACATGAGAAAGGATTTTGATCGGTTGTTTTCAGATTTTCCAATGAACTTTGATAGAGAGCCTAATCTGGGAGGGATACGAGTAGACGTACATGAAACGGATAGTGAAGTGGTTGCCACTTGTGATATTCCGGGATTGGTGAAGAAGGAAGATGTAAACATCGAGATAGAAAACAATATTTTGATGATTAGTGGATCGATTAATCGAACAAATGAAGTAAAAGAGGAAAATATGCACAGGAAAGAAAGGTATGTTGGGCGTTTCCATCGTTCCGTTTCATTGCCAAGCCCTGTTTCGACAGAAGGTGTAAAAGCTTCTTATAAAAGTGGAGTGCTGGAAGTCCGAATGCCAAAATTAATGAAGGAAAACAACCGAAAAATTGATGTGGAATTTCATTAAGAAGAAAAGGCGCTATAGCTAGATAAGGACTAAGGTTACGATACTATCAAATTTTTATTGCAGAAGAAAAAGGCCAAAACTGGCCTTTTTTTGTCTCCTTTTATTCGCTCTCCTCAACCGGCATATTTTCAGCCGTTGTTGGTGCCATGTTCTCCTGAGTTCTTGGCTGCCCTCTCCAGAAGAAATCCCATGGGTTTCTTCTTTCTGGTTCAGTGTGGGCCGGCCTTTCTTGAATAATTTCAACTTCCTTTGCATGTATGACAAGCTTATCGACATGAATGACTTTTTCGTGTTTTTGCTTAGACATATTTCCCCTCCTTTACATCCCATTAATCTATTGGTATTCAATAAAAAATAATTGGTATGGGCAGAAATCCAGGGGGTTACCTAGAAAATGTTCAGGAAGTGGGTTCATGGAATAATGGAAAGTTAAGGGTAGACGGAAAATCAAAGTGATACACGCATGAAATTAATATCCACTGAATAATGTATCTAACCTATGCATAGGATTAAATAATTCTTAGATTTTGAGAAAGGGAAATGAAATATGAAGTTTGACTCTACACGAATCAATCTTAGTGATCTCATTATTGTTAACGCGGATCATTCCAGTACTATTTCTTTAGGGTCAACAGTCCAGGTAAATAAGGCTGCAAGTGCTAAAAAAAATCAGGCGATTGGACAGTTTTTATCAGATGGAAGTCCCCGGTTTTTTACCGTTAGTGAACTTATTGATGATGATATGACTGATTTTTCCAGTGAAAAGCAAACGGATATGGAGTAAAGGAATTTGTATCTGGGGATATTGACTAAGATTCGTTCATCAGGTACTTAACAAAAAAATTTAGTATTATAGCTAAGGAAAAAACGGCTCCGTTTTGAAAATAGGAGGTATAACATGAATTTTGCTCCAGTGGAGATAAACCTTCAAGTTTTTAAATTAAATGCAGTTGACCATGCCGCTACTGTGAATATGGGTTCTAGTCAACACATTGATTTATTCGTTTCTTATAAGAGAAATCAAGGAACCGGAGAACTGAATGGTGATTTCTCACCTGTTTTTTTTCCTATTACGACGGCTATTGATTGTGATTTTATCGATACCCCAACGGTAAAAAATAGCATACTATAGCTTATGGTCAAAAGGGAGGTATTTAAATGGTGTTTTTTACCCCTTTCGCACTCAATCTGCTTGCATTTAAAATTAATTCAGTTGATAATAATTCGGTTATTAATGTTGGGCCGGTTCAATTTATTGATCAATTTACTTCCTATAAGCGTAATCAAGGGTTTGGAGAACTAAACGGCGATTTGTCGCCGATAAATATACCGATTGATTACCTAGTTGATCCAGATGTAAGCGATAGCCCTTCTGTTAAAAATAGCATTGTATAAACGATATATATTTAGCAGGTGTATTTTTTTACACCTGTTTTTTGTTGTGGTTAGTTATATTGTTTCTTCTGATTGATATTTCTTTAAAGAACACCTGTAAAGCCTTTATTTTTATGTTGTTTAACACTGGAAGGGGAAATCGGGATCTATGCAGAATTTACATAATTGGAACATGTCATCACAAAGCACAAAATGACAGGAAGAAAAAATTTTCGGCCGTTAAGATAAATGTAAGGAGTGAGCAATATGACTTGGGTTGAATCATTGCAGAAGGCGATCGATTATATGGAAGAACATTTACTTGATTCCCTATCTATCGATAATATTGCCAAACAAGCAAATGTATCCGTGTTTCATTTTCAACGAACATTTGCTATCTTGACGGATACAACGGTAGGAGAGTATATACGGCGACGTCGTCTGACCCTTGCAGCTGAAGAATTGTCCAGAACAGATGAGAAAGTAATTGATTTAGCCTATAAATATGGCTACGACACTCCCGAGGCTTTCACGAAAGCTTTCCGTAGACAGCATGGTATCTCGCCAAGCGAAGTGCGAAAGGGGAAGGGGAAGCTGCAATCTTATAACCGCCTGACTATTCAGGTGAGTCTGAAAGGGGTAGAACCAGTGAAGTACAGTATTGTAGAAAAAGAAGCGTTTCAAGTAGTCGGAATCAAACGTGAGTATTCGGTGATGAACAATGAAAATCTTATTGAAATTCCTAAGTTATGGGAAGAAGTAAATTCAAATGGAACAGCGCGGTTATTGAACCAATTGAATAATGGTCCAGTTAAAGGTGTGCTTGGTGTTTGTGTAGATAAGAGTGATACAGATTCACGTAAGATTGATTACTGGATTGCTGCAGCACATGAAGGCGAGCAACCGGAGAAATTACTTCATCTCGAGATCCCTGCCTCTAAATGGGCTGTTTTTGAAGTAAACGGTCCAATGCCTGAAGCAATGCAAAAAACATGGGAGCGAATTTTTTCCGAATGGTTCCCTTCAAGCGGATACCGCCATGCGGGAACACCAGAATTAGAAGTGTATCCGGATGATGATGCATATCAGGATGATTATTATTCTGAAATTTGGATTCCGGTAAAATAGGGATACGAGCAGCAAATACTCTTTGTATAAACAAAGGGTATTTGCTTTTTTTGATCTTGAGGCGGACACCAGTTCCGCTATCTGTGACAAAATGGGCTTATTTTCGATGTTAGAGGACACAAAATCCGTTATTCGGTATAAATGCAGTGATTTTCATGCGTTTTTCCGTGAATAGCGGAACGTCTGTCCTGTAAACTCTTATAAATACCACTTTTGTCACAGATAAGGGAACCTCTGTCCGCTTAGCCCTGGGCTTTCCTCTTTTGTTTTCGTCTACAATCTCCCAAGCTCATTGTCCCAACGTTTTTTCACTGTATTTTCAGAACCAGTTTGATTTTGTATGAGGCTTCTGATGTTTGTCTTTTCCATTATTGTGATAGAATAATGAAATAGACATTATGTGAATCGAGGTCCTATTAAAATGCAAGTTAAAATAAACCGAAATGCCGCAAAAATCATGAATAAAATGTTAAATGACGAAGAATCAGAAGGCAAAATGCTCCGTGTTATCATTACCGAGGTTCACGGAGATCATGCACACTACGCTTTACAATTTGATCACCCAACGGAGCATGATGAAATTGTCAAAACGGATAAAGGCATCGATATCCTGTTGGACAAACGTGACGAAGAATACCTTGATGGTGTTTGGATCCAATTCTTCTTCGTTCCTCAAGAAGAATTCGTCATCACCAATCCCAAAAAAGGTCATGCTGGACACCATCACCACCATTAATGACTCGTATACAAAATGAAAAAGTGTCCTCGTGCAGCGGACACTTCTTCATTATTATACTTGTGGTGTTGGAGTTGGGTTAGCATATCCTTCCTTATATTTTTGATCAATTTCTTTTCGGATTTCTTTAATGGATTTTCCGTTATGATAATCTGTAATAGATTGTGCCGCGATTTCAAGGCATACATCGCAATTCACCCCATGGGAATCCCAAACTATACTGCCATTTTTCTTATTTTCCCTAACAAAACAATCATAATTATTTTTATGTCCCACACTTTTACCGCATCCGCAGTAACATGGAATCTTTTCAAGCAATTCCTTACTTGCAGCAGAGGCTTTATAAATAGATTTAATAGTATCTGTTTGGCCATTTAAAAAGGTAGGCAGTTCATTCATGGAAGAGGTTTCCTCCGCCAAATCTCCCGTTGATGCCTTATGGTCATCACTTACCGCACTTTTTTTATGATTCGAATTCGAGCAGCCCGCTGCGAAAATGAATAAAAGTAAAACTAGAATACTCACAAAATATCTTTTAATCATTTCATCACCTTCCCGTACTATTTATACAACTAACCTAATGTTAATTTTTCCTATAAATGTAATCAAGTGAATACATCATACTGACACATTAATTTCATATAACGGATTATATGACTATTTTTTTAATGAAAATGCCAAAAAAATATAGGGAATCTGCATTCGACGGTTCTTCCCGCATGTCGGAGGCTACATTGTGACCTTTGGACTTATCTTCTTTGCATATTCCACTGTTATTGGCTGGTCATACTATGGGGAAAAATGTGTAAGTTACCTATTTGGTGATCGTTCAGTATTTGTCTATCGTGTTATTTTTACAATAGCAGTCCTAATAGGTTCTGTTTCTAGCTTGAGTATCGTATGGGGAATATCCGATGTTTTCAACGATTTAATGGCTATTCCTAATCTAATCGCTCTCCTTATGCTTTCAGGTGTTATCGTATCAGAAACAAAGATTTTCGAGGATGTTCGTAAAAAAGAGAAAAGCAAAAGCAGGAACAATGTAAAAGAAGTCCCGATAAATACCTAAAATCAATGTAAAAAATTAGTCATCTTCCCTTAATGAATAAAAAAGAGAAGGTAGTTTATTTTTTTTGATATTTACAAGTCATTGGACTAGTCGTTATTTGTCGATATTGAATTCATACTTTTTTGAAATTTATGCTTGCATTGCCAAATATTGTTCCGTATAATAACGTTAATATTTCAATAGAATAGGAAAAACACCCTTTTAAAAACGATGAAGAGAAAAGTAAGATTTCAATATTTTTACACAGAGAGCTTCGGTAGCTGAAAAGAAGCAAAGAATAGAAATCTGAACAATGGCCTCTGAGTTTCGTGCTGAACGTATCTTTGATATCAGTAGGTTCCGACGAGATTTGGTACTCGTTATCAAAACCACAGTATAAAGAGTCATATTTTTTGCTGGCTTATGTACTTGTTGAGGCTGTATGTGCGAGCATGCAGTGAAGTAAGGTGGTACCACGTTGATTCCAACCACGTCCTTATCATTTATTGATAATGGCGTGGTTTTTTATTTTTATACAAATATCTAAACGTAAATGGAGGAATACGACAATGGCAAAACATTTAGTTCTTCAAACAGACTTTGGTACATGTGATGGTGCAGTCAGTGCAATGTACGGTGTTGCGTTATCCGTAGATTCAGGCATTACTATTTTTGACTTAACACATGAAATTCCGCAATACAATATATGGGAGGGTTCTTATCGTCTCTATCAAACGATTTCGTATTGGCCGGAAGATACAGTCTTTGTTTCTGTCGTCGATCCTGGGGTAGGTTCGGACAGATTAAGTATTGTAGTCAAAACCGCTGACAACCATTATATTGTTACACCGGATAATGGAAGCATTACGCATATCAAACAGAATATTGGGATTGTTGAGGCACGTGAAATAGATGAAACGGTTAACCGTTTGCCAAACTCAGGAGAATCGTACACATTTCATGGCCGAGATGTCTATGCATACACGGGTGCCCGCTTGGCGGCAAATATTATTTCTTTTGAGGAAGTTGGCCCCGTTGTAAATGTGGATGACCTTGTTGAATTGCCTTTAACTGATCCTACCCTTACGGAAGATCTCATTTCTGGTACTATCGATATTTTAGATGTTCGCTTTGGCAACCTTTGGACAAATATAAGCAGAGAATTATTTGAAAAAGCAGGAATATCATATGGCGATTCCTTACAAGTAACCATCGATAATAATACTCGCCAAGTTTATAAAAATATTATGACCTTTGGCCGTTGTTTCGCTGATACCCATTTAGGTGAACCACTGCTTTATGTAAATTCACTCGATAATTTAGGGGTGGCGATTAATCAAGGATCATTTGCTAAAGCGTATCATATTTCCACAGGTGTGAATTGGAAAATTACTATTCGCAAAGTCCCGAAAATCAGCTATAATTAGGAATCAAATGTTTGAAAAATAAAAAAATTAGGAGAGGAAGTATAGATGAAAAGAAAAGGACTATCTGTTAAAACGATTGTTGCAATCGGTATAGGAGCGGCTGTTTTTGCTGTATTAGGAAGGTTCGCGTCCATCCCGAGTGGTATAGCTAATACTTCTATTGAAACTTCATATGCCTTTCTAGCGTTAATGTCTATTGTTTTTGGACCAATTGCAGGAGGATTGATTGGATTAATTGGTCACGCGCTTAAAGATGCTATTTTCTATGGATCTGTTTGGTGGAGTTGGGTAATTGTTTCCGTATTTGTTGGATTTTTTATTGGTCTAGTGTCTAAAAAAATCAATATTGAATCTGGTGTCTTTAGAGTAAAACAAATTGTGACATTTAACCTTATTCAAGCTATTGTTCAAGCAATAGGTTGGTTCCTCATTGCGCCATCATTAGACGTCTTAATTTATGCAGAACCATCTCATAAAGTTTACACGCAAGGTTTAGTTGCGGGTATTTCAAATATTATAACTGTTGGTGTAATTGGGACGGTTTTATTACTTGCCTATGCAAAAACGCGCAGCAAAACAGGAAGTCTGACAAAAGATATGTAATGAAATAGAGATAGTATTATAGGGAGTACATTAATGAAAAAAGGTATTATTTCTTTTAAAAACTTTACTTTTAAATACAGAAGTCAAGCAGAACCTACTCTTCATGATATTAATTTAACGATATTTGAAGGAGAAAAAGTATTAATTGTCGGTCCTTCAGGTTCTGGAAAAAGTACACTGGCTCATTGCATCAATGGGCTTGTTCCCTTTTCTTATAGTGGTGAAATAAAAGGCAGTCTGAAAATAAAAGAGAGGGAAACAAAGGAATTAGATTTATTCACCATATCTAAAATGGTTGGCACAGTCTTGCAGGATCCAGACGGGCAATTTATTGGGTTGTCTGTAGCAGAAGATATTGCTTTTGCTCTCGAAAACGACTGTATTTCACAAGAGAAGATGGAGAAGCAAGTAGCGGATGTTTCCAGATTAATCGACATGGAGAATTATTTAGAAGCTTCGATTCATGAACTATCAGGAGGGCAAAAGCAGCGTGTTGCACTTGGCGGAGTAATGGTAGATCAGGTGGAGATTCTCTTGTTCGACGAGCCTTTGGCAAATTTAGACCCTGCAACTGGAAAACATGCAATCGAATTGATTGATCGGATCAAAAGAGAAACCAATACAACGGTAATTATTGTGGAACACCGCCTAGAGGATGTTTTACACCAGGATGTAGATCGAATTATTGTGATGAATGAGGGACGTATTGTAAGTGATACAACGCCAGATGAATTATTAGCTTCACAAATATTAGAAGAAAATCATATTCGGGAGCCTTTGTATGTAAAGGCCTTGAAATATGCTGGTTGTACTATTACAAAGGATATGCATCCCGCCTATTTGGAACGTTTAGATATCCATTCATGTAAAGAGAAATTACAGAAATGGTTTGAGAAAACAAACATGCCAAATAGTCCAGATAAACCCCTTCCTATATTAGAGGCGGAGAATCTTACATTTGGCTACCATGCAGGTAAAAACACACTGCAGGGAATATCCTTCTCCATTCAAAAAGGAGAGATGGTTAGTATTGTTGGAAAAAATGGTGCAGGGAAATCAACTTTGTCCAAACTAATCTGCGGTTTTGAAAAAGTACGGTCCGGAAGAATTCTTTTGAATGGAAAGGAAATCACAAAGGATACCATTAGAGAGCGATCGGAAAGAATTGGGATGGTCATGCAAAATCCGAATCAAATGATATCGAAGCATATGATTTTTGATGAGGTTGCGTTAGGGCTTGTGATGCGTGGTGTACCGCTAGAAGAGATTATAGAGCGGGTCGAAAAAACACTGAAAGTATGCGGATTGTATCCGTTTCGCAATTGGCCCATTTCCGCATTAAGCTTTGGGCAGAAGAAACGAGTAACGATCGCATCGATTTTAGTTTTACAGCCGGAAATTCTAATACTGGATGAGCCGACTGCTGGACAAGATCTTCGAGCGTATACAGATATCATGGAATTTTTAGTAGAGTTAAATCAGCAAGGGGTAACCATTTTGATGATCACTCACGATATGCATTTGATGCTAGAGTATACACCAAGAGCACTTGTGATTGCAGACGGAAAACTCATTGCAGATGATTCTGCATCTCATGTCCTTACTAATAAACAAATTATTGAAAAAGCAAATTTGAAGGAAACATCATTATATGATTTAGCGGTTCGCGCGGAAATTCCAGAACCTCAGGATTTTGTTGCGAGATTTATCACTTACGATAAGGAGGTAAGGAAGACATGGCAGTAGAGATGCTTTCCTATATTAAACGTTCATCACCTGTTCATGAACTTTCAGGTGCGACCAAACTAATCCTCTTTATCATGTGGTCTTCGGCAGCCATGCTTACATATGATACCCGTGTATTATTATTCTTATTAGTAATAAGTATTGCTATTTTCATTGTTTCAAAGATTCACCTTCGAGAGGTTTCCTTTGTTCTATTCTTTATTTTATTTTTTCTATTCTTAAATAATATCGCTATTTATCTTTTTTCCCCGCAAGAGGGCGTGAAGATATATGGAACTAGTCATGTGTTATTTGATATTGCAAGTAGATATAATGTGACGCTGGAGCAGCTATTTTATCAGTTTAATATTACGATAAAATATTTTGTGGTCATTCCAGCGGCATTGCTATTTATTGTAACAACACATCCGAGTGAGTTTGCAGCTTCTTTAAATAGAATAGGAGTTCCTTATAAAATTGCGTACGCCGTTTCCATTGCCCTGCGCTATATTCCGGATATTCAGAGGGATTTTCGGAATATCGCGCAATCTCAACAAGCACGCGGGATTGACTTATCAAAGAAGGAAAAGCTTTTCAAGCGGATAAAAAATGCATCTTCGATTATTATCCCGTTAATTTTATCGAGCTTGGATCGTATCGAAGTGATTACGAATGCAATGGAATTGCGAGGCTTTGGAAAAAATAAAAGACGTACCTGGTATAGTAGGAAGCCTTTTAAACGTGCGGATTATATTACTATCGTTTCGGGTGCATGTATCTTAGGTGCTGCTTTGTTTATTACCTTTCATGATGGTAATCGTTTTTATAATCCGTTTGTAAAATAGCCTGTGTTCTAGTGCGAGTGAAGCTTTTAGCTTCACTCATTTTCTATTCTCTCTTCGTGGTTTGCTGTTTTAAGGTTTTTGTGTGCAATAAGAAAGAATAATAACTTCTCCATAAGTCATCATTCTTCTCGTCCTTTGTTTGAATCCTTTTTAAAGATCATTTGCTTCATTCCAAGCTTTTTCATCTCTAAATCATGAAATTTTTCATATGGAAAACGTGAAGGATTGCACTGATATTTGCATACGTTTCTTGACTATAATAGCAATATAAAGAAGAGCAGAAATAAAATAGAAAGGTTGAGGTTCAAATGCAAACAATAATAACATTTGGAATCATGGCTATTATTATAGGATTAATCATTTTGATAAAAGTGAAAAGAGGGGGGCGTCCGATTAAAGGGAATGGATTTAGCATTCTTGCTCCCATGTTGTTTTTAAGTATTGTATTTACGTTAAGTATTAGTCAGCTAATGCATATACCAGGAAAACCATTTCACTTACCTGCATTTTGGGAAATGCTAATTGCCGGCATTCTTGGTATTTTGTTCGGAGTAATAATGCTAACTCAAACATCCTATGAGATAAGAGAAGATGGACTCGTATATTCAAAACGAAATAAAAATTTTAAATATGTAATTATAGCTCTTATTGCGATTCGTATTGCTTTAAGCCAATATTTTAAAACCTTGGATTATATTGAGTTTACCGTCTTAACGATGGAACTAGCCTTTATTTATATAGCAGTTTGGAGAATTGGCAGCTTCGTTAAATTTCGGAAAGTATGTGCGGGTGATCTAAAAGTGGAAACAATTTAATATACAGAAAAAACTGTGTGAACTCACACAGTTTTTTACTTTTTCCATAGTAAACTATAGCGACAAAATAGAAATATAAGAACATCCCCGATACACGCGAGAAGAAATACGATTTCCGAATGCGCCAGTGCCGATATCCAGCCGGCTCCATGCATACCTAGTTTAAACATTGACCTGGTAATTCCGCTGATTTCCCCAATTAATGGAGGTGGTGTTGACTCTTGGCGAAAAGTGAATTATAAAAATATCTGGATTAATCGTTAATAATATAAAAGCTTTACCTCTTAAATTATCTTTGAAATAATGATGGGTAATAGGGATTGGAAGAAGGGGAAATCGTATGATAAAAATAGTCATTGCCGATCATGATGACTTTGAGGCAAAGGGAATACAGTGGCTGGTGGAGTCTTCTGTTTCCAATGTAAGTATAAAAGTGGCTACAAGTTTAAGCGAAACGATATTGGCACTTGAACAAGATCCCCCTGCCATATTGGTATATGATATGAATATTGGAAGTTCAGAATCCTTGACAAGACTATTGAAAATTCATGAGCCAGCTATGATTTGTTTGACGATGGAAGCAACCTATGAGACTGCTAAAAAAGCAATCGATATTGGAACAAAATACTTATTATTAAAGCCCTTTTCCCCTCAAGAGTTATTAAATTATATAAATAATTTAATACGAGAGCAGCATCGTAAACGACAAAGAAATGCTATTCATCCTCATCCGGAAATAAAACAAGAGGTTATGTACGAAGAATTGTTTATGATGGTAAAAAAGCAAGCAAAATCATATGTGTTTATTGCTTTTCAGCCGGAAAATACCAGTACCATACCCACCTTGAATCAATTTTTAAAGGATTACATCTTTCCGGTTTCTCCTATTATATTTCCGTTGAGTGATATGCTGCTTTGTTTATTTAAGGATGCAGCAGATGTGAATTGGAGTGAAAGATGTAAACGATTTATGCTTGATTGGGAACAGGAACAAAAAGAGCCTGTCTCTATTATTATCAATCATGATCAATACTCGGGGAGATCCATTCATGAAAGATATAGTCAAACAAAAAAGATGACCGAGGTAACCTTTTTTATTGGATATCGGCAAGTACTGGAATTTGAAAGTCCATTGAAATGGGCTTTTATTGATCCCTTTTTGACACCGAGTGAACAGAAGCAATGGATAAGCTTTTTAAACGAAGGTAATAAAGAGGGAATATCTCAATTTTTAACGAGTGAATTTTTACAGTTTCATGAACCGTATCCCGACCCGGGGTTACTGCGGATTCGCTTAACAAGTATTCTTGCACAAATTCGCCGTCATATGAAATCTGCAAATCTAGATTCCAATTCATACGAGAAGGAGTACCTGGATATATTTGATACCATTCTATATAATCCTTTAATTTATCGTATTGTACAAAAGCTCATTATTTTCACTTCGAAACTGGTTGATGCTGTTCGCGAAAAAAGTAAAAGTGACCATCTGGAGCTTATTGATAAATGCCTCCATTATATGGAACTTCACTTTTGGAAACCTGAGTTTGATTTAAATGAATTGTCTCGTTATGTAGGAAGAAATTCTACTTATTTAAGTCATCTGTTTGTGGAAAAAACATCGAGCACATTCCGCGAAAGCTTAACACAATTAAGAATTAAAGAGGCGAAAAGATTACTGGAAGAAACGGAATTAGCCATTAAAGAGATTGCGTCGTTAACTGGCTTTCAAAATCAGCATTACTTTTCAAGAGTTTTTAAAAAAGTGGTAGGAAAAGCACCGAAGGAATATCGGATGGAACACTGATAAGAAAAACAGGGCTGTTGCTAACAGCCCAGGAAATATTTAAAAATAGTCCCACGTAAAATCTACCGATAATATTCCAACGGGGTCTTCTATTATAGCAGGTAAAGGTTTAGTTGCAAGCTCCGGTTTACGAAAACAAGCAAGTTGCTCATAGTAACCGAACATTCTGCAAATTTCTGGCCTTACATCATGAATACCGCATTTATCATTATCTAAATCATAAAATATACATGTTCCCAAAAGTCTGGTTTGATTTTCAAGATTCGATCGCAGCTTTTTTGGCATGTTTTTAACCTTTCGTTTTATTTTTGTTAATTCTTTTCCCGTGATTGGGACAGGTCCACAACAAAGCCCTCTGCATCCTTTGCAAGGTAATGTATCCACACTATCTCCTCCCAAAAAAACAAGTTAAAAGAAATTTATCATATAGTAAGCTAGTAATCAACGGGTAAATATTCTATCATAACATAAAAATATTTATTTGTCAATATTTAATTGATTGCTCATTCCAAGAAAGTAAAAATTCGTTGTTAGATTGAATAAGTATAAAAATATAGATTAAGTATAAATAAATGAGCAATTTATTATAAAGATAGCCTAAAAAATGTTGAATAAATATAAGAAATCAAATATTTTTTAAAAACTTTCCTGAATATTTTATTTATATAATAAGAGTAGGAAACAATCAAAAGTAGATTTGGAGGGCATAGAAATGAAAACGGATACAAAGAGAGAGGTTATTAATTACTCAGGCACTGAATTACATGCAAAAGGTTGGGTTCAAGAAGCGGCATTACGTATGCTAATGAACAATTTAAATAAGGATGTGGCGGAGCGTCCTGAAGATTTAGTTGTGTATGGCGGGATCGGAAAAGCTGCCCGTAACTGGGATTGCTATGATGCGATTGTGAAAACATTACATGAGTTGGAATCGGATGAAACGCTTTTAGTTCAATCGGGTAAGCCTGTTGCTGTATTTAAAACACACACAGATGCACCGCGAGTATTAATTGCAAACTCCAACATTGTACCGGCATGGGCAAATTGGGATACCTTCCATGAGTTGGACAAAAAAGGCTTAATGATGTATGGCCAGATGACAGCTGGTAGCTGGATTTATATTGGCAGCCAAGGAATTGTTCAAGGAACATATGAAACATTTGCTGAAGCAGGAAAACAACATTTCGGCGGATCGTTAAAGCAAACTATTACGGTTACAGCGGGACTCGGCGGCATGGGCGGAGCACAACCACTTGCTGTAACAATGGCAGAAGGAGTATGTATTGCGATAGAGGTAGATGAAACAAGAATTGATCGCCGTATAGAAACGCGTTATCTAGATACCAAAACGGATTCCTTAGAAGAAGCCATCCGTCTAGCGAAAGAAGCGAAAGCGGAAGGGAAAGCATTGTCTATTGGATTATTAGGGAATGCAGCTGAAATTTTACCAAAGATGATTGAGATTGGGTTCATTCCAGATGTGCTAACCGATCAAACCTCTGCACACGATCCATTAAATGGCTATGTTCCAGTTGGTTATAGCTTAGAAGCGGCAGCTGAATTACGTAAGGAAAATCCAGTTGAATATGTGAAAAAATCCAAAGCTAGCATGGCAGAGCATGTGAAGGCAATGCTTGTCATGCAAGAAAAAGGTGCTGTTACATTTGATTATGGAAACAATATTCGCCAAGTAGCAAAGGATGAAGGAGTAGAAAACGCTTTTAACTTCCCAGGCTTTGTTCCAGCATATATTCGTCCGCAATTTTGCGAAGGAAAAGGTCCTTTCCGTTGGGTAGCATTATCAGGAGATCCTGAAGATATCTATAAAACAGATGAGGTTATCCTTCGTGAATTCAGCTACAACACCCATTTATGTAACTGGATTAAGATGGCCCGTGAAAAGATTCAATTTCAAGGACTTCCGGCACGTATTTGCTGGTTAGGCTACGGAGAACGTGCTCGTTTCGGAAAAATCATAAATGATATGGTGGCAAGCGGAGAGTTAAAAGCTCCTATCGTAATCGGCCGCGACCATCTAGACTCCGGTTCCGTTGCTTCACCAAACCGTGAAACGGAAGGCATGAAGGATGGCAGTGATGCAGTAGCAGATTGGCCGATTTTGAATGCGATGATCAATGCGGTTGGTGGTGCAAGCTGGGTATCTGTACACCATGGCGGCGGTGTTGGTATGGGATATTCGTTACATGCAGGGATGGTTATCGTTGCAGATGGTACAAAGGAAGCGGAAAAACGTCTTGAACGCGTGCTAACAACAGACCCTGGAATGGGTGTTGTCCGTCATGTGGATGCAGGTTATGACTTAGCGATTAAAACAGCGGAGGAAAAAGGTATCCATATTCCAATGCTGCGTTCGAAATAATTTTAGCGGAGGTACCACAAATGTCTGAAAAACCAATTTTTATCCAACATGCAAATGAATTGATTACGGTAAAAGGCGGTTCGGAAAAGCCTTTAACAAAAGAGGCGATGAACGAGCTTCATATACTCCAGGATGGAGCACTTTGGTTAGAGGATGGGAAGATTCAAGCTGTTGGGAAGACGGAAGAACTGAACGAGAAGTACTCCAGTCGTATTTCGGAAGCAACAGTAGTTGATGCGAGTGGAAAAATTGTGATGCCGGGTCTTGTTGACCCGCATACACATCTTGTTTATGCGGGAAGTCGTGAAAATGAATTTAATATGCGCTTAAATGGTGCGACCTATATGGAAATCATGAATAATGGCGGCGGTATTCATGCTACTACATCGAGGACTCGTTCGGCTTCACCAGAGGAGCTTTATTCGGAAAGTATGAAGCGCCTGGATTCCTTTTTAAAGCACGGCGTAACAACAGTTGAGGCAAAAAGCGGATACGGGCTTGATTGGGAAACAGAGAAAAAACAGCTGGAAGTAGCAAAACGTTTAAATGATGATCACGTGATCGATGTTGTTCGCACATTTATGGGAGCTCATGCAGTTCCAGGAGAATATAAGGAAAACCCGGATGAATTTGTGAGAATCGTAATCGAAGAGATGCTTCCTCTAGTTGCTGCTGATAGTTTAGCAGAGTTTAATGACGTTTTTTGCGAAAGAGGCGTTTTTACACCTGAACAAAGCCGTTTGATATTGGAAGCTGGTAAAAAGCACGGGCTTATTCCGAAGATTCATGCCGATGAAATTGAGCCATACGAAGGGGCAGAATTAGCGGCAGAGGTAGGAGCTATTTCTGCTGATCATTTGTTAAGGGCATCTGACCAAGGCATTAAAAGAATGGCGGAACAAGGGGTAATTGGGGTATTACTGCCGGGTACGGCGTTCTTCTTAATGGCGGATTCTGCACGGGGACGGAAAATGATTGATGAAGGTGTTCCGGTTGCGCTATCAACAGATTGTAACCCTGGTTCATCCCCGACCACTTCTTTGCCTTTTATTATGAATCTGGCATGCATGAAAATGGGAATGACTCCTGCAGAAGCTATTACGGCAACTACTATAAATGCTGCGCATGCAATCAATCGCTCGAAAGAAATTGGCAGTTTAGAAGTTGGCAAGAAAGCGGATGTTGTCATTATGAATGTGCCAAATTATATGCAGCTGCAATATCATTATGGAATGAATCATACAGATACCGTTATTAAGTCCGGAAAAATCGTGGTAGAGAGTGGTCAGCTATGTTAAATAAAATAAGTGAATTACCGATCGAAACTCCAGCTTTTTCTTGGAAAAAGGCCGTTTGGGGGCAGGATTTAAAGGTGAATGAATGGATTCAATCTATTCACCATTTAAATGAAGAGGAAGGGGGAAAGCACTGGGATGCAGTAATGATGGGAGTTCCAATTTCCAGATCATCGATTAGTGCATCCGGTGCATCTGAATTTCCGGAGAGTTTTAGACGCGCTTGGAAAGGGTTCAATACGTATAATCTTGATGAAGAAGTGGATTTAAGGGAATTGTCCGTTGTCGATGTCGGTGATGTGAAAATGCACTTCACAGATATCCTATTAAGCCACCAAAATATTAAAGACGCTTTCCATGGGCTAACAAAGGAATTTTCAGGTTCCATCCCAGTTAGCATCGGTGGAGATCACTCGATTACCGCGATGCTTGTGAAAGGCTGGAAGGAAACCTATCCTAATGAGGAAATCGGGATCTTACAGTTTGATACTCATTTTGATTTACGTGATTTAAAGGACCATGGTCCAACAAACGGGACACCAATCCGTAACTTGATTGAAAGCGGAACAATCAAGGGAGAAAATGTATTTAATATTGGTTTACACGGTTTCTTTAATGCACCATCATTAGTGGAATGTGCAAAGGAATATGGCGTGAATTACATTACATTAAAGAAAGTGCGAAAAAATGGTGTGAAAGAAACGGTTGAGCAAGCGCTGCATACTTTAGCGGGGAAAGTAGACCGCATTTATCTGACTTGTGATATGGATGTCTTAGATATTGCTTATGCACCGGGTGTCCCAGCCTCCACACCCGGTGGAATGAGGACAGATGAACTGTTTGAGGCAGTCTATACTGCTGGTCTTCATCCAAAAGTTGGAGCTATGGATATTGTTTGCTTGGATCCAATGCGGGACGGAGTCGTACAACCTACTGTAAAAGCCGGAACACATGTGTTTTTGTCGTTTATGACTGGATTAGCTATGCGGAAGAAATAGGACATATAAAACAATGGAAAGGTCTAATTCCAATACGGATTTAGGCCTTTTTACTGCTGTTTTATATAGATATATAGAAAGAGGGATTTTTAGAATGGGGCCATCTTGTAAAAGGGCCTTATTTTTCTGTTTAAGCCGTTTTAGAGGGAATTGATAGAATTCCCTATTAAAACAGATTTTTAAAGCCTGTATAGTACCTTAAAACGCGCTGAAAAACGTCAAAAAACCTTATTAAATAGCGGTTTTTGGTGTAAAAATATGCTATAATAATAGAAGGGATACATCAATGAATGATAAGGATGAATAATAGTAGTTCCTTTATTAATGAACATTACTAATAAGGGAAGGAGGGAACTTCTGCATTTTTATATTACCATAAAAAGTAAAATATGCAAATGAATGGAATATATTGATAAGTGAGGTTGAGCTATGTCAATAAATATTATGATTTTAATTATCGCTGCTGTTTTTATTGGTGCCTTGATGAGAACTATGTTCGGGTTCGGGGAAGCAATCGTTAGTATGCCGCTGCTTGCACTACTGCCAATTTCATTAAATACATCTGTTTCCCTGATTGGATTGGCTGGACTTACTGTTGCTGCTTTAACCGTTGCCAGCGGATGGCGTCATATAGAACGGCCAGTCCTAATTAGACTCGCAATTACCACGGTGATTGGAATCCCGATAGGTCTGCTCATGCTCAGGTTTACACCGGCAAATGTCATTACAACTGGACTAGGCGTTTTCCTAATAGCTTACGGATGTTACTCGATATTAAAGAAAAAGCTTTTAAAAGGGCTGGATCGTCCATTACTAAATGCGGGAGGCTGGGTTTTACCATTTGGATTTGCTTCTGGTGCCCTTGGCAGTGCCTATAACTTCAATGGTGTACCGGTTGTTATATATGGAACATTACGCCGTTGGAATCCAGAGCGTTTCAGAGGAACATTGCAGGCTCATTTTTTGATATCTGGCGTACTGGTTGTATCCGGGCATGCTTTGGGCGGCTTATGGACGAAGGATTTGTTAACTCTGTATGCTTTCTCTATTCCGGCAATATTGTTAGCTATTATAATAGGAAAATATTTTAATAAAAAAATCCCAGCTGCGAAATTTGAAAACTCTTTATTTATCATCATAGTTGCGCTAGGGATATTGCTGCTTTTTCCGCATGGTAGGTACTGAAGTACGTGAAGAAAATCGGTAAGCGGACAATGGATCCGTTATTTTATTAAAATGCCGCTAATTTAAGGGTTAAGCGGACACAGATTCCGTTATTTAATTAAATACACAGGAAAATCACTGTTTTTTAGTAGAATAACGGAACCTATGTCCGCGAACAGTAAGAATTATCTCGTTTTGTCCATAATAACGGAACTGGTGTCCGCCAAGCGCGAAATGAAATTATTAATTGCTGTATTGTTCTTTTATTTGCTTATTGCTTTATTCATTGATTTTTCCTCTTTTACAAAAAGTTATAATAAAAATGAAATCTCCAACGCTCAAGACCGTCTAATTATAAATAGTGTTTTGGAAGGGAGGACCTTCAGTGGATAAGGAACGAATAATAGAAGATTTATTCCGAAAGTACAACTCCTATATTTATCATTTCCTAGTTTATTACACGCAAAGCACAGATGTTGAGGACCTTGTTCAGGAGAGTTTTTTAAAAGCGTTAAAAGGTATTCAACAATTTGAAGGCAGGGCAGATCCGAAAACATGGCTTGTTTCCATTGCCCGACGTGTTGCCATTGATCATCACCGCAGAAAGCAAAAGCTACCTCACCTACCAGACAACATGTTACAACTTATCCCATCTAATCAACTGCACCTAGAGGAGTATTTAATCCGTCAAGAAGAAATCCAACTAATCTACAAGGCAATAAACGAATTGAAAAAGAAGGACCGAGACGTTCTGATTTTAAGAGGAATCATGGATCTATCGGTATCAGAAACAGCTGAAGTATTGGGCTGGACGAAGAATAAAGTAAATTTGACATTACACCGCGCATTAAAAAAGCTTCAACTGCAATCAAAAGAATGGAAGGAGGAGCGGGATTATGGAATTCAATAAGGAGGAGGAATATAAGCTCTCCCTATTACGGTCCATGCCAAAGCAGCAATTACAGCCTGTCCAACAAGAAAAAATCCTCCATCAATTGCGTCTTGCTGCGAGAGTGAATAAAAGAGACCTTGATTATAGCGGCATTTTCAGAAAGCTAGCCGTTGCAGTTGCAATATGTCTAGTTGTTTTCATCCCTATTTTGTTAATAGTATCCCACCACCCGACTAAGCCCGCTCATACACCGAAACCAATCCAAAAGGAACATTGGCAGGTAAGTCCAACGTTTGATCTGTTGGATCGTGATGGCTCTATTGTGTATAAAAATCGGGTACGCGGAATCAAAGGGAAAATCGGTTTTCTGGATACTGAATTTATTGCAAAAGACCCGCGGGCAGGAGCCAAAATGTTTTGGTATGTTTGGGGTGACCCGGACAAATTGATAAACAAGGAATTAAAAGCAACAGCCACACATGAGGGAACAGGTGAAAAATTCGTCGTCAACGAAACAGAAATTCAAGGGCCGGTGTATGGAGAAGATGCAAGTGCATTGACTACCTTTAAGCCCTTTCCTAAAAAGGGTTTGTGGAAAATCGATGTTTCCATCGATGGTCATCCATACGGATCTATCGTAGTGAATGTGAAAGCACCTAATATTACGACAAAAACGTCACAATTTAATTTATCAAGAGATGATGTGAAAGTTGGATTATCAAAGGATATTAGCTTAGAAGTGAAAGGTGAGAAAAAGGAATCCATCATCAATGTGGAAGCCTCCTATATAAAGGATAAAAATCATATGTTAAGTTTTCCTTATATTCAGTATGCCCCCTTCAACTATTCAAACGGAGACACCTATACAGAATACATGGGGAAACTTAAACTTGATAAACCAGGCATGTGGAAAATCACCGTCCTTGGGGAGAGTACGATTGTGGATGTGAAGAATTAAGAAGGTTTTTTACAGTTATTGTCCCTTGTGTTAAAGTAACTTTAAGACAATTTTGACAAAGGGAGTAGTTTGGTGAAAACTAGGGTAAATGAATTATTTATATATTTTTTTGAGGAACCGAATGTTGTATTTGTTTATAGAATTAGATCTCCTCGATATGTAACTGCAAGTAACCTTTTACACAATGGGGGATGGGAAACATTTGAATTAGCCGATGGGGAAGCATTCGAGACGTTCCACCATGAAGAACGTAAACCGTTGGAAGGCCGAGGTTATTTTATCAATCAAGAAGGCATCCAGATGATGGTGGAAAAAATAAATGAACAAATTCACATTCTCCGCAGCAAAACATTAAATGGAAACACAGGTGCCTACCACCTTATTAGCTCAGAATCTGCTGCTGGATCCCTAAGAGTAGGGTTGGAAAGGCCAAAAACGGTTATTGGGTTTCCTGGTTTTGCTAACATTGGCCCGATTTTGAATTTGGAAGGAAAAACAGGTCGTACCAATCGATATGAATGGTTTTTGGAAAATATAAATTTTCCCTTCGAGGATGCTTGGTACGAAAATCATTTTTCCAATACTCTTTATGAGATAGAGGATATTCCGGAGCATGCCCCTATTCACATCTGGTATGCCAATAATGCTGAGGAACAAACTTTCCTTCGTTTTGTCCTGTATTTATTGAAGAATAAACAAAATGATGTTTTCCTTCATAACTCTTTTGAATTGTATCTTGCTTATAAAATCCCCCCAGAAAATGTGGAGTACTATTCCATACATTCAGGTGGTATTTCACCTGAACATTTTAAGTTTATTTTTCAAAAAGAAAAAACAGCAGCCCCTTTATCCTTAGAAGAAAGAGAGAAGTTTCACCAAGAATGGGAAGAGCTTTCGAAAACAACGGGAGTTTTACGTGTCTGGATAGATGAAAAAATACAAACGGTGCCTGAAGATTATTTTGATACATTCATATTAAATTCTTTGAAGGAACTTCATCGCGAAAAAGGAGAAGACGAATTTATCAAGACTAATAGACTGATTGGGTATATGCTGGGAGAATTAGAAGAACCAATTGGCGACTCTTTTTTGGAGTATAGAATTCGCCATTTAATCTACAGCGGAAAGTTTGATTTAAAAGGGATACCGAAATCGATGCATCATTATAGTGTTAGATTAAGGAAATAAGTTTGCTGTTCAGCTTTTAGGAAGCTGAGCTTATTTTTATATATAATAATATATAAAAGAGATTGGAGGGGTATTTCGTTGAAAAGAATAGCTATTGATATGGATGAGGTAATGGCTGATTTCATCCCTAAACAACTAAAAATCTATAATCGGGATTATAACGAGAATCTAACTATTGATGATTTAAAGGGAAAAAAGTTGAGAGAGTTGCGCCCTCATATAAAGGAAGAACTCAGAAAGTATTTTCTGGATCCTACTTTTTTTCGGGATTTGGAGGTTATGAAGGATAGTCAAGAAGTGATAAAAGAACTAAGTAAATCATACGAAATATTTATTACAACAGCAGCAATGGAGGTTCCGGCATCTTTTACTGCCAAGTATGAATGGTTGAAGGAGCATTTTGGCTTTTTAAATGATATGAATTTTGTGTTTTGCGGGGATAAAAGCATCATACATGCGGATTATCTGATTGATGACAATGCAAGGCATTTTAACCGTTTTATGGGACAAGGAATACTATTTACTGCTCCGCACAATATCAATGTCACAGGTTACGTTCGAGTAAATAATTGGCAAGATGTCAGGAAGTATTTTTTAGGGTAGAAGTGTCAAAACAAAAAGCTTCGGTTGCACACCGAAGCTTAATTTCTCTATATTATATGTGCTTTGCACCGACATAAAGCGGTTTCCAATATGGATTGCTCAATGTCGTAATAGAAACACCCTTTGAAGAAGAAGCGTTAATAAACTTTCCGCTGCCAAGATAGATTCCGACATGTGATGGTTTTGCTGCTTTACTTTGAGCGAAAAATACTAAATCTCCAGCTTGTAAAGTTTTTGAACGAGTTCCCTTATGAAACATATCCGCTGCTGTTCTTGGGAGTGCTACGCCAGCTTTTCCGTAAGAATATTTTACAAGACCTGAACAATCAAATCCTGATGGACTTGTGCCGCCCCAACGATATGGAACACCAAGATTACTTTTTGCAACAGAAATCGCCTTAGTGTTGTAAGACGCAGCTTCTGCGTTTAGACCTTTTGCTGAAAATCCAAAAGTAAGCGCGGCTGCTATTACTACAGTAGAGATGACCTTTTTTATCATGCTGTTGAACCTCCTGATGTTGTTTGTTATCTCTACTATACAAGTATTTGCATAACCGCGTCTTCACAGGGGGTTTACAGTTATATTACATAATGTGACAGAGTTTGACACCGATTCTAAATGTTCTGATAAATAGTTGCTTTTTGAAAGATTTGATACACATTTGTAAGAAGTTAAAAAAAGTCAAATAAAAAAGACCAAACCATCAAGGCTTGATCCGTGTATCTTAGTATCCTTTTGTTTGCTCAATCCAATTAATATAATTTTCCACAACGGAATCGATGAATTGGATTGTAGCCTCATCTACCAGTTCTCCTGTTTCATCTATTTTGCTTTGAATCGCACCGATAAATACTTCGTTTCCAGGTAAAGTGAGAGCAGAGACACCAGGTGAATTCATAATTTGGCGAAGATGCATTTGAGCGCGCACTGTACCTAATACTCCGCCTGATCCGCCAGCAATCATTACTGGTTTGTGTACCAATACTCTATCTACCCTTGAGAACCAATCAATCGCATTTTTTAATACAGCCGGAATAGAATGATTGTATTCAGGTGTAACAATGAGAACACCATCACTTTCAAGCACTTTAGCTTTGATGTCTTTTACAATTGCAGGTGGTTCAAGCTCATCGTCCTGATTGTACATAGGAAGCTCTTCAATTGGCAAAATTTCAATATCCAGTTTACCTTGATAGCGCTTTTGCATATATAAAGCAAGCTTTTTATTATAGGATTCTTTACGATTACTTCCAACTAATGCTACTATTTTCATTTGAAATTCCCTCCTGTTGATTCGATTACAAAAAGTAACTAACTGTTAATATTATATCATCGATTTTTAAAAAATCAATCAAACTGCCGGAGGACCAAATTTTCCTGCATGGTAGTCACGGAATGCTTGCTGGATTTCTTCCATCGTATTCATGACAAATGGTCCATAGGCAACTACTTCTTCATTAATAGGAACTCCTGAATAAATTAATACTTTTGACCGTGTGTTGGCTTTGATGACAAGTTCACTGCTTCCGGATCCCTTTTCATTATAGGTAAGGGTAGCTGCACTTGTTTTTTCTAAAGTAGTTTTGCTTTTTCCAAATTCAAGCTCTCCTGAAAGAACATAGAGGAAAGCATTATGGTTTTCCGGTAAAACATGTGAGTAGGATGCTCCCGCAGAAAAACTAATTTCGGCCATCGTTATCGGGACTAAACTTTCCATAGGACCTTTTACACCTGCTAAATCCCCGGAATACACCTTTATACGACCGCCGTCAAAGGGTACCTCTGGAGCATTCTCCACATAAATATTTTGATAAGATGTTTTCGTGTTTTTCAATGATTTAGGGAGATTCAACCATAATTGGAGGGTATGGATTAGGTCATCATCAACCGCTTCCTCTGCATGTCTTGCTGCCCATCCTGCGTTCATATACTGAACATCGCCTGACTCCAATATCGAATGTCCGCCATGATTATCAATATGTTCGAGTCGTCCATCCACCACATAAGTAATTGTTTGAAAACCGCGGTGCGGATGATCGGAAAAGGTTCCTCGTTTAAACCAATCCTCTGCCATTAATATAAATGGATCAAATTCCTTTTGTTTTTCAGGGTGTAATACCCATCCCTGCTGAACATGCGGATATCCGTTTTGATTATATTGAACATTCCAATGGTTTTTTATATCTCTTTGAAAGATAGAATGATCTCTCATTATGATTGCCTTCTTTCGGATTTTTAAATTACCTTTATGATACACATACCGAAGAAAAATGGAAAATATATTGATTTAACCTCATAAGCTTTTGAAAGATTTTAGAAAAATTGAAAAATTATTTGACAGAAAAACTAACCATCGGTTATATTATAACCAACGGTTAGTAACCAATGGTTAGTTTTTAAAAAGTGACGAAGAATAGTGAGGAATTAAAATGCCCAGTAAACAGGATCAACGATCGGAGGAGACGAAAAATAGTATTTTACATGCTGCAAGCAAGCTTTTCGCGAAAAATGGTTATGATCATGTGACCATGCGGGAAATCGCCAAAGAAGCAGGATGCTCTCATACCACCATCTATATTTATTTCAAGGATAAAGAAGCCTTGCTTCACAAGCTTTCCATGCCTGTATTGCAGGATTTGAAGGAGAAAATGGAGACTATTTCTTCAACTGCCAACATAACTTCTGAAGAAAAGTTGAAGGAGATTAGCAGAGAATTTATCCATTTTTGTCTACTCAATCGGAGTATGTACACTATTTTTATTTCAGCAAAATCTTCCAGAGTGGATGTGGAAGAAACAGATTCGGAAATTAACAAACTACGATTGGAAATATTTAAGATCATCAGAGAGGGAATCCAAAAATGTCTTTCCATGGATGACGGTGAGCAAGTTTTAGCATTTTCACGCATTTTTTTCTTTAACATTCAAGGTATTGTTGCCACTTATTCCTATCCGCACGAACCAATAGAGGTATTAATGGAAAGATTAACCCCTACTTTTGATGAAGCAGTGGAGATTCTTCTTTTAGGATTTAAAGAAAAATTAAAACAAAGGGGCGATAAAAAATGAAAGTGGAACAAATTTCTGAGCATATTTGGAGTTTGAAAACGTGGATGATTATTCCTATTCACGTGTGGCTTGTTGCTGATGAAAATGGAGTGACGCTCGTCGATGCAGGAATTCCCTCGATGGCAAAAGGCATTCTAAAAACTATCGAAAGAATCCAAAGAGGGCCACTCCAAACCGTTTTGTTAACTCATGGTCATTCGGATCATGTAGGTGCTTTAAACGTTATTTTAAAGGAAAAAAATGTCCCCGTGTATGCACATTCAGTAGAAATTCCTTATATGGAAGGTGACCTTCCTTATCCGAGAAGAAAAAAGGCCGCACAATCTGTTAGTAAGGGGATAACCAAAGCGTTACCGGTAGATAAACAGGGGAATCTTCAAAGTATTGCTGGCTTAACTCCTTATCATACTCCGGGTCATTCACCTGGTCATATTGCTTATTATCATGAAGAAGATCAAGTATTGTTAGCGGGTGATTTATTTACATCCAAAAAAGGTCAGCTTCAAAAACCGATGGCAATGTTTACTGCTGATATGGAGGAAGCCGTAAACAGTAGCAGGATTATTGAGCAGCTGCAACCAAAACGATTAGAAGTATGTCATGGAAATTCGGTCCTTCAACCTGCGGGTCAAATACAGATCTATATTCAACAGATGAGTCAAAATCTTAATTTGGTTCGATAGGGGTGTAAAATGTTTTCATATATCCTAATGGCAATCATTTTTCTTGTCGAGATAGTTGCTTTGGTTGCGTATGGTTATTGGGGTTTCCACATAGGGAAAGGAATAGGAATGAAGATGGTACTTGGAATTGGAACACCTCTGCTAGTTGCCTTCTTTTGGGGGCTATTTCTCGCACCGAAGGCAACGATTCCTGTAAATGTCCCATTAAGAATTTTTCTAAAACTGATAGTATTTGGTTTAGCTTCTGTAGCGGTATATGCAACTGGAAGGCATATTTTAGCAGGAGACTTTCTTGTAGTAGCAATTATTGTTCTAATTCTTGATAATGTATTGGAAATATAAAAAAGGATCAGTGAAATCCTTCACTGACCTTTATTTTTTCAGCAATCCCTCATCCATTAAAAATTGATGGGCTACCTCTTTATACGTTTTCTTATGAATATCTACTTCTGCGTTTAATTCCTGCATTTTTTTGTCAGAGATTTTTCCAGCGAGTAAATTCAGTACTTTTTTCAGTTCTGGATGTTCCTTAAGAACCTCACCTCTTACTAATGGTACCGCATTATATGGAGGAAATACATGTTTATCATCTTCTAATACCTGCAGGTTGAAAGCTGGTATTCGGCCATCCGTTGTATAAGCATCAATGACGTCTGCCTTATGATTTTTGGCTGCACTATAAATGATGCCGGAATCCATTGCTTGAGTTTTCCCGAACTCGATTCCATAGGCTTTTTTCAAGCCCGGATATCCATCATCGCGTTCCAGAAATTCCGGTTCAGAAGCAAGTATTAATTCGGGTGCCTTTTCTGCTAAATCAGAAATGGTTTTGACATTCCATTTTTTTGCATCTTCTTTGCGAATCGTAAGAGAATAGGTGTTATTAAATCCAATTGGGTCTAACCAAATGAGGTTGTATTTTTCTTTAAAACGCTTTTTTACATAATTGTATACTTTGTCAGGGTCAGTTGAATCAATATCTTCCTTTAAATAATTCATTAATCCTGTACCTGTATACTCGACACTGATATCATAGTCGCCTTTTTTCAACCCTTGGAATACAGCTGCTGAGCCGCTGATGAACGATTGTTTATCGACTTTTAGATCCGTTCGATTTTCGATTAGTTCTTTATAGATATTGACTAAAATCTCTTGTTCCGTAAAGCTTTTTCCGGTAATGGTAATAGAATTTTTACTATTGACTGCTTTTACGACCCCAATCGTAATTCCGGTAATAAGGACGGCAGCAGCTACAGAAGCGGCAACCCATTTCTTTGCTTTTGATATCTTTTTTTTCGTACCAGGTTTCGCTGCATTCTCAAATCGTTTCAGAATCATATCGAATAATATAGCGATTAATGCAGATGGGAGTGCCCCAGTAATAATCAGTCCGGAGTTATAGGTTTGCAAACCACGGAAAATTAAATCTCCTAAACCGCCGGCTCCGATTAAACCTGCAATAGTAGCCACCCCGACAACCATAACGGCGGCAGTGCGAATACCACCCATAATAACGTTTAAAGCGAGGGGAAGCTCAATTTTCCAAAGAACCTGTCTGCTAGTCATTCCCATCCCGATACCTGCTTCAACCGTACTGCTGTTCACGTTCATAATACCTAAATACGTATTACGAAGGATTGGCAATAAACCATAGATGGTTAAAGCAATAATGGCGGGCGGTTTACCTGTTCCGATAAAGGGAACTAGAAAAACAAGCAGGGCAAGACTTGGGATGGTTTGCAGTGCTGCGGTGATTCCAATAACAATATCTGCAACCTTTTTATGGCGGGTAAGGAAGATTCCAAGCGGAACGGCAATGACAATAGCGATAATAATAGAAACTAGGGATAAATAAATATGCTCAACTAGTAAACTACCAACTTCCGGTAAACGATTGATAAAAACATCTTTTAACTCATTCCATAAACTATTAATATCTAGATCCCTCCCATTGAATCGTCAAAACGATCCGTGACAAATTTTACGATGCTGGAACGATTGATAATTCCTTTTACCTTTTGGTTATGGTCGATGACAGGTACAAAACCATATGGAGAGTCATTGACTAATTGAATAGCCTTTTCGGGATTTTCATTCGGTGTAATAGTGGGAATGTCCTTTTGGATGAGATCCATCAATGTTAATTGTTCATTTCCGTATGCACGTCGCATATCCCATATATTGACGACTCCAAAATAGTGGTGATCTTTATCCACAATAATTAAATTATCCACTCGTTTTTGACGCATGATTTTTACTGCTTCAGCAAGTCCGCGTGAAGGATAAGCAGTGATCGGGGGAACCATGAGTTGTTCTATTTCAGGAAGGCTAGTGGAGTTCTGCAGGCGATCTTCACCAATAAATTGACGAACAAATTCATTAGCAGGATGTCTTAAAATCGTTTCAGGTTTGTCAATTTGAACAATTTCTCCATCTTTCATAATACAAATTCGATCAGCAATCTTTAATGCCTCATCCATATCATGTGTAACAAAGACAATGGTTTTCTTGATTTCCTGCTGAAGTCTGATTAACTCTTCCTGTAATTGTTCACGACTGATCGGATCTAGTGCACTGAAGGGTTCATCCATTAATATAATGTCTGGATCTGCTGCTAAAGCTCTAATTACGCCAATTCGCTGCTGCTGCCCACCGGATAATTCATCCGGGAATCGATCCCCTAAGATGTTCGGATCAAGCCCTACCATTTTCATAAGTTCATCCACTTTGTCCTTGTACTTTGCCTCATCCCATTTTTTCAGCTTTGGAACTAACGCAACATTTTCCCTGATTGTCATATGCGGCATTAACCCAATTTGTTGAATAACGTAACCGATATTCCGTCTAAGCTCGACGGGGTTTTGCTGTTTAATGCTTTCTCCGTTGATGGTTATTTCGCCACTGGTCGGTTCGATAATTCGATTAATCATCTTCATCGTGGTGGTTTTCCCACACCCACTCGGACCAATCAGAACAAGCAACTCATTGTCCTTGATCGTGAAATTCAAATTCTTAATGGCCAAATAGCCACCATCGTATTGTTTGGAAACATTTTTAAATTTTATCAATGCTCACACTCACCTCCAGTGTTTTTTACCCTAATATTTTTGGCGGTAAACATGAATTTGAAATTTTGGGTAAAAGGTTTGGGTAGGAATTGGAGTATGGTGCTGAAAAATAAGGAGAAAACGCTGAACTTTTTGAGTGAAACGCAGAAAAAATAGGTAAGAATGCTGAAGTCGAAGAGGAATGCTGAAAAAAATGATGAGAGTGCTGAAAAATGAGGGGAAAACGCTGAACTTTTGGATAACAGTGCTGAACTATTAGATAGAAATGTAGAAAAATTTAAAAAGGATATCTTGTAAGAAAATAGAATAGTTTAAAAGGAATACATTGAAAGGCAGATTAGCATTGTTTGATATATCTAATATAGAAAAATTTTTCCAAGGAACATTTAAAGTGTTGAACGGACTACCTCGATATGTTGCTTTAGAAGAAAACGAGGCGCAACCGGATCCCGATTTTAAAGAAAAAATAAGTCATCTGGTAGAAGCTGGGGAAGTCAATAAATTACATTATATAAGTGTGTTAATTCAAAAATCGAACCATGACTACATGAGTATCCTCGTAAACAATGGATTTCAATATAGATCATCCATTTTGGAATATACAAAAGAATTAGGGAGCGTAGATGAATATCCACCCCCTTTTCAGTGGAAATCTTTAAAGGATGTGCTCTCAGAAGAAGAATTTAAGAATATTTGGGAGCGGTGCATGCTTTTTTCGGATAACAAGCCTTCCACTTTATCGATGAATCAGCATCTAGATTCTGTAAAAACCGAATTAGGGGATAATTGGAGAAATTCCTGCCGTGTTTTTATAAATGAAGAAAATCCGATTGCGGTTGTTATCCCTCATATTGAACCTGGCACCACAGATGAAGGCAGGTTATTTTACTTTGGAATCATTCCGGAAGAGCGGGGGAAAGGGCTAGGTTCTATTCTGCATAAACAGTCATTACGGTTTCTAAAAGAAATCGGTGCCACATATTATGTTGGAGGAACTCATTCAACAAATATAAAAATGCAACATATTTTCAAAAGTAATGGCTGTCGTCTGAAATCAGAGATGGAATCTTACTATAAATATTTTTAATGGGGTGTGGAAAATAGGAATGTCCGATTATTATCAGAAGCTAAGGGAAAAAGTGGGGAACGAATTGATTTTTATGCCAAGTGTAGCGGCAATTATTCGAAATGAAGCAGGGGAGATTTTATTCCAAAACAAAGGGAATGGAGAAAAGTGGAGTCTCCCTGCAGGAGCAATCGAGCCTGGTGAAGCACCTGCAGAAGCAGTTGTTCGTGAAGTGTGGGAGGAAACAGGGCTGCATGTAGTTCCTAAAAAGCTTTTAGGAGTGTTTGGCGGGAAGGATTTTCGATACCAGTATCCGAATGGTCATAAAGTAGAATATAATGTATTTCTGTTTGAGTGTGATGTTAAAGATGGCGAGCTAAACCCGATTGACGGAGAAACGGCTGAGTTACGGTACTTTAATGCAGAACAAATGCCGGAGCTTGCTTTACCTTATCCTAAATCTATATTTTTACTGAAAAATCATGAAGAAACTTATTTTCAATGGAAGGACGACTCCTTGAAAAAGAAAGATACCTACGATAAATTAGCAGAGGATATAACAAATTTGTCCCAGCACTGGCCAGCATTTGAAGCAGTTGCCTTTGCTTTTTATGATCAAGAAAAAGTTTATCTGTATCGTCACCCAACATTCACAGAACAGGTTTTTCCATGGAATGAACAATTTCTGGGGGACACCATTATACTATTTGAAGATTATCCAACCGCCATTGCTTGTGTAGAACACTATGATACTATAGAAGGCTTATACTCCATCCTTGCCCACGAATTATTTCATGGCTTCCAATATGTCAAAGGGGAAAAGCGATTTCCGGACGAAATGTTAGGGGTATCCTATCTATTGATAGAGGAAAATGTGGAATTAAGGAATCAGGAAAGATTTCATCTTTATCAGGCGTTAGTAGGGACTGAGGAAGATCGGATAAAACATCTTCAGAATTTCGTTGGACTGAGGGAAAAAAGAAAAAGTCTTATTGGGGAGTATATTCAATATGAAACCAAGCTGGAAACAGTGGAGGGACCTGCTTATTATATAGAATTAAAAACTTATGCTGAGAAAAGCTCGCTTCCATATGAGAAAGTACTAGAAAAATATAGTGGTTATCTATTAAACAAAGAAGATGCTAGCATACATCTCAGAAAAAGCTGCTGTGGTTCTGGTTTATTTCTCAGCCTGCTATTGGATGAACTTTCACCTGAATGGAAGGAAAGTTTTTTTGAGTCGAATCACACGTTATATGATTTATTAAAAAAGCACGTGGGTCACGAAATCCTTCAAATAGAGGAGGTTTCCATTTCGGACGAAACGAAAACCATTGTGGAAATGGTTAAAAACAGCAAAGAAGCGAAATTTAAAGAATTCGAAGCAAAAAAGGGGTATCATCTTGTTTTGGAAGGCGATATGAAATCCGCTTTGATTGATCCAATGAATATCGTAAAAAGTGAAAATAAACTATTACACAAAAACTTTTTGAAAGTAAAAGTGAATGATAAAGAATATCTATTTCAACAGCCGGTGGTCGCTTATACTAACGAAAATAGCCGGGGAATATCGAAACTCCATGTCATACTGGATGAAAAGCCGGTTGTAAAGGACGGTTTCCTTTTACTTAAGGACGTGGGGGAATTCGAGGGTTCTTTCTATCAAGAGGATACTGTTTTTCATCTCAAATTGGATGATGTGACCAAGAAATTTTGATTTGTGTTCAAAATGAGCTCAGGGATATCCCTGAGCTCATAAATTTTCTATTTGATTTTCCCCTTAGACTTTTTCTTGTTTTCTATATACACCCATAAATAATAGATTCCCCAAAAAACTATTATGGTTAAAAAAGCCAAACTTGACTGGTGAAAATAAAGTATGAAAATCAAACCAATCAAGAGAGCGGGAGGCATTAGAATAAAATACTTTTTCCAGTGCATAATATTCCTTTCTGATGATAAGTTATTATATTGATTCCTCAAATCGACTGCTTAACTCATTCTCTAGTCTGCTCAACTTCGGATGAACCCAAAAGTAAACGGCGAAACCGAAGTACCCAAGACAAGCCAAGTAGAGTACGAGATAACTTGATGTTAATTGCCCCAGCAGTCCTCCTAAAAAGAATCCAATTGGGCTTAAGGAACCGAGCAGTGATGATAAGAAGGTAAATCCTGTTCCTAAGTATTCTTCCGGCAAGTTGACTTGAATTAAAGTTTGAATGTAGATCCCCATGATTCCAATCCCTAACCAAGCCAGACCGAAGAAAATATAAGGAACAATAAACTGATTGACGGTAACCATTGCCAGTAACCATGAAGTACCGGAAATCAGTGAGGTTAAAGGCAGAACCCGGTTTAAAGGCATTTTCTCCAACCTGCTCGATAAAATCGTCCCAACGATGGACCCGATGGACATGGAAGTCAGCCAGAAACCATATTTTACGGATGTGTTGGAAATCACCGGCAACATCGCTAATCCCATTGTTGCCAAAACATTAATCCCAATCACACCAAACAAAATACTTAATAATGTTTTCTGCCTCTTTACCACTCGAAATCCATCTGCAAAATCCTTCTTATACTGCTTGAAAAAATGATTTGTAGTTGCTTCGCTTTCCCTCTTCGACGCAGGGACTTTTAGATAAAACAAGAACAGCATCCCTGTAAAAATAAGCAAAACACTATTCGAGATATAAATTACCCCCAAGCCAACGAAGGCGATCAATATACCGGATATCGCATCGCAAATGATATCCAATGTTTGATACGAAAAGGCAAAAATCGAATTTACCTTTGCTAGCTTATCACGCGAAGCCAAACGTTCAATTAAAGCATTTTCCGTTGGATAGGTCGCCTCTGAAAAAGTTAAGGACAAAAACATTAACAAAAACAGAACGGGGAGCCATAGGCTTTCTGCATAATACAAAATGGAGATAATGCTGATAAATAGTCCTTGCCCAATGGACGCAAAAAATAAGATCCTCCGTTTAGAAAACCGGTCAATAATCGGACCGTAAAGAAACTGAATTGTTATCGGCAATATGGCGATAGCACTCGTGATACCAATTAGCAAGGAAGAATCAGTTGTGTTTTTTACATACCATATGGTTGCAATTTTATAAAAGCTATCCGAAAAGTTAGTTAAAATTCTTCCTAATAATAGAACGAACAATGGTTTACTCATCTGTTTTCTCCTCCGATATAAAAATTTTGTATAAAAAATTTTTATAACGGGGGTCCTCGGATTCAGTGTTAATGATCTGCAAAATTCAAGTAACGAGTGGCAATCATTCTAGAAAATCTCCTTCCTCTTTTTTTGTCTTATTATTTCATTTATTTTCCAATTGTTCGAATTAAAATCGTAAAATTTATAAAATATTTTTTATTTATAATATTCACTATACATACAAAAACAATTGTAGTAAAATTTTACCATCAAAGGAGGGGGCGAAATTGGATTTTGAATATATCATTCGCTCGGAAACGCCAGCTGATTATGAAAAAATTCGCTTACTACATTATTTTGCGTTCGGAAATAAACTAAATGAAGCAAATTTAGTTCAAGCTATCCGGAAAAGTGAACTATTTATACCAGAATTATCTCTCGTTGCGGTGAAAGACGGAGACGTCATTGGACATATTTTGTTTAGCAAAATTTTCATAGAAACAAATGAAGGGGAGATTCCGACTATTGGGCTTGCGCCAATGTCGGTAAAACCGGAATACCAAGGAATCGGAATTGGGTCGGAACTTGTTAAGGCGGGGTTGCGGGCTTGTGGTGAGCTAGGCTATTCTCATATATTTGTACTCGGACATCCGGATTTCTATCCTAAATTTGGGTTTGTTCCTTCGCAAACCTCGTTCGGAATTGAATGTCCTTATAATGTGGAGGACCCAAATTTTATGGCGATCGAGTTGAAGGAAGATTCTTTACAGGGAATCAAGGGGAAGGTGAAATATCCACCTACGTTTGAAACGGTATCTTAAATAAAAGCTGTTTTCACAATATAAATCCTAAGCTGGTCAGGATTTAGGGAATCTTTTCTTATAAAGTTTCTCCATTTATAACCAAGGACTTCCCTATACAAATGCAACAAAGTTTAAGAAAAGAGGTGTTATTTATGTCATTTCCTATTTTAGAAACAGAACGATTAATGCTTAAGGAAATCACCGAAGAATACACAGGGGCAATCTATGATATTTTTTCACGGGAAGAGGTAACTCGCTATTATGGAATGATACCTTTTCAGGAAGAGGAACAGGCTCAAAAGATGGTACATTCCTTTTCAAGGAATTTTGAAGAAAAGCGTGGGATTCGCTGGGGAATGATTTTAAAAGAAACAGGTGAATACATAGGAAGTGTCGGATTAAATAATCTTGTTATCACGAGCAAACGTGCAGAAGTTGGATATGAGCTGCATCCGGATTTCTGGAGGAGGGGAATCGTTTCGGAAGCGGTAAAAGCAGTTCTGCAATACAGCTTTGAGGAATTGGATTTATATCGAATCGGTGCCGTTACCTTTCCGGAAAACGACCCGTCTTCCAATCTATTGTTAAAATTGGGATTTCAAAAAGAGGGACTGCTAAGAGGTTATATCTATCAAGGTGGGGTTTCATACGATACTTTTGTTTTTTCAATTCTAAAGACTGATTGGGTAAAAGATAGGAATCTATGATAACCAAATCTCCCGTTATCGGACAACAGTTCCGTTATCTGTGACAAAATGGGCTTATTCCTTCTGTTTGCGGACATAGGAGCCGTTATTTAAGAAAAAAGCAGTGATTTCATTGTGTTTTTACACAATTAACGTACTCAGTGTCCGATTAGTCCTCAAATTTAGGGCATTTATTAAAAATAACGGATTCTGAGTCCGCGTTTAAAATAATTCCCAAAAGGGGTGACATTATGACAGAGGATTTTTACTGTGAAGAGGTACTAAGCGGCAAGACAGCCGTAGACAAGGTAATGGAAACAGAGAATGTTTTAGCTTACTATCATACAAAACCTTTTTATCCAGTTCATATCGTAGCGATACCGAAAAAGCATATTCCGTCGCTTATCACCCTTCAATATGAAGATAACGAATTACTTATGGAGTTATTCGATGTTATTAAAAAAGTTGCCGCAACGGTAACCGAAGAAAACGGTGCGTGCAGAGTCATTACGAATATAGGAAACTATCAGGATTCCAAACATCTGCATTGGCATATTGTGTTTGGAAAACCACTGAGATAATAGTGGATGGAGGTGTACTAGATGGAATTGACTCATGCTCAATCCGTTGCAATCGACCATGTGAGGTTGAAAGCGAAAGAGTCTCAAAGTCAATCGATTGAAAAGATGATAGATATTTTTAACCGGAACAGAATATCTGTTTCGATCAAGGAACTGCTGTCCATTATTCGCACTTATGGGAGAGTAACGCTCAATTTTCATCCTGATCGAATTCTTTCAAATGGACATACCATTATGGAGTGCTTTATAGAAGATGGAATGTACTACAGTCAATTTGTCACCCAGGTTACAAACGGAAGTAAGACAGCTTTTGCGGGTGGCGATCGGGATCAGTGGGAAAAGATTTTGTTTGGCGCGGCTTATCAAAATCCATCCGTAAGAAATGTGGAACGTCCTAAGTATGGCGGATTGAACTTAATGAATTATGCAGATGGTGCTTCACCACGTTTTGGTTCATGTCATTTTCGATTAAAACCACATATGTTGGAGTGTTGCACCTTTACTTTTGGGGACAGTCATACAGGACCTGATGTGATGGGAACAATTGACACATTTGAACCAATCATGGCTGCATTATTAGAAGTGGCTGAAATAAATCGAGAGGCCCTTGGTAAGTCTGATATGGATGTTGCCGATGTGGTAAAGCAACTTCTTACCCTTCCATCATGCAGCGGACAGCTAGGTAAATTGGGACGCTCTCTAGATGATTATATCGAAGCACAAATCCATGGCGATATAGACCTATCTAAAGATGTTGAGGCATTGGTAGCCGACCCATCCTTTAAGGATACACAACTGGGTGTTTTAATGGAAAAACTCTGTGAAAAGTATTCCATCACACTTTTGTGGCATCCTGGATTTCAATTAGCTATTTCCGCTGTACCCGATGATTTTCGAGGTCCAGCGATGCCGCCTCTTGCTAAGCGAGTGGATGAAAATTATGCACATACTTCCGGTCTGCTCGATGCAGTTACGATAGGCAATGCAGCTGCATCTTTCTATCATAAACCAGAATATTGGGAGGATTGGGGAACGCCGGAGGAAACATTCCAGCATTTAAAACAGCTTTGGCATGTTCTTGTAAAATATGGATGATTGTAGGGTTCGAATGAGTATATGACATCTATATCCTATAAATCTTAAAAAGAGGTATTCCAAAGAGAAAAAGGAAGTATGAATGAAGGTAAGTAAACATAACTCAGAACATTATACATGGGGAGAGCAATGTGACGGATGGCACCTAGTGAAGAATAAAGACCTAAGTGTCATTCATGAAAGAATGCCTCCGTATACATCAGAGGCTCGGCATTACCATCAGCATTCTCGGCAATTTTTCTATGTTTTATCCGGAACTGCAATATTAGAACTAGATGGTCAAAGAATTATATTACATACAGGTGAAGGGGTGGAGGTTTCTCCTTGCAATCCTCACCAAATGAAGAATGAATCCCCAATGACATAGAGTTTTTGGTCATCTCACAACCACATAGCTAAGGGGATTGGATTGAAACGGATGAGGATTGATTTTCTAATTCATGGAGAGTGAGAGGTATATGTTCGCAATTATCGCACTGTTGGACAAGAAAACGGAAAACCTAATAAAAGAAATATGGCAAGACCTAAGGAAACAATCCATTTCTTTTTATGCGGAGGAGGTTGAGGACCGAAAACCTCATATCACCATCGCAAGCTATAATCATCTTGATAAAGATGAAATGATCCAATCGATGGATCAATTTTACGATTCTACTTTTCAAGTAGAAATAACTTTTAATTCATTAGGAACATTCTTAAACTCAGGAACATTGTTTTTATCCCCAACCATGTCGACATCTCTGTCCAATCTTCATCGAACACATCACGATTTTTTCAAAAGGTTTAATGATAATCCTGATTCTCTTTACTTGCCGGGAAAATGGGTTCCGCATTGTACATTAGCCAATCGGTTATCCCACGACAAATTATGTGAAGCATTTAAGTACTGTTCTAAAAAACTAAGCACAATCGACGCAAGGATAACAGAGATTGCGTTGATAGAAACGATTTTAACAGATGGCCGATGTATAGCAGCACCGGAAGTGTATTCTAAGAAACTATTATCCAATACAATCGAGGTGTAAGATGGCAAACGACCAAATCGTGTTAACCGTAGAGCGTCTTTGGAAAGCGTATAAAGGAATCGGGTATGAAGTTCAGGCACTTAAAAATGTCTCCTTTGATCTTCAAAAGGGCGAATTGCTTGCCGTGATGGGAACAAGCGGTTCAGGTAAGAGTACACTCCTTAATATTCTTGGTACGTTGGATGAGCCTGATAAGGGGAAAATCTGGCTGAACGGAAAGCATGATCGCAATATGTTTATAGAGCCCTATGCTGCTCAGTTTAGAAGGGATAATATTGGGTTCATCTTTCAATCTTTTAACCTTTTAAAGGATCTAACGGTGGAAGAAAATATTGCTCTTCCGTTGATCCTCAAAGGGGTGGGAAAAGAAACAATGGAACAAAAGGTGGATGGGATGCTGGAACTCGTCGGACTATCTAACTGGAGAAGACATCGGCCATTTCAGCTTTCCGGAGGGCAGCAGCAAAGAGTAGCAATTGGACGAGCACTAATTACTGCTCCTCCGATTATACTAGCGGATGAGCTAACGGGAAATTTGGATTTCAATACCTCTACAGAGATTTTACATGTATTAATCGACATGAAAAAAACATTTGAACAAAGTATTATCATGGTAACCCACGATCCAAAGGTGGCAACCTATGCAGACAGAGTGCTTTTCTTTCACGATGGACAAATTGTGGACGAATATAAATGTGCCAGCAATCAAGATAATATGGCGAATATTTTACATACCTTTCAAGAAATAATGGAGATGTCCAATGATAAAGTCTATTAAAGGGGTATCGCTGCGTTTCTTTCACCGGAATAAATTTATTGCCATCTCGTCCATTATTAGCGTTATATTGTCTGTATCGCTCATCATCACATTAGCTATATTCTCGATTAATGCCAAACAAACACTGCATAATGAAGTAAAGAAAATGTACGGAAATATGGATTTGTCAGTAGGATACAATCCTGATCAGAACAAGATTGTTGATAGAGCCCTTTTACAGAGAATAACGAATCAGCCAGGTATACAAAGCTACTCCAATGTGGTGCTTACACATTTAAGCATCAACCATACATATAACGATATTTATACAGTTGGAGTTGAGAATGATTCGCTTGTTAAAAGTAAATATCATTTTCATCAGGACCTTTCTGCCAACGAAGCGATGATCAATAAATCGTTAGCGGAAGCCTTAAAGGTCCGTGCTGGGGAAAAGATAACGATTGAAAATGAAACTTTTAAAATAAAAGAGCTATTAGATAACTTAGATGCGTCCGGGGTAGCACCCGATATTCTTCTTATCTCTCGTGACGATGCGAAGAAATTTATTGCGGCGGAAGCGGGTAACCTAATAGAGGCGACTTATATCTTAATAAAAGCTAAAAAAAGTGAAAATCCAATTGTGTTGGCAAATGATATACGGAAAGTGGACCGAGGCTTACGTATTGATCTAGCAGAGGAGAATGAATATCTAAAGACCAATCTCACATCACTGCAAATTTTTATGACGGTTCTTTCGGTTCTAATGTTATTTGTTACTTCTTTATTAATCGTCGCCAACTTTGAAGTCTTTTTATATAAGTATAAAAATCAATTCGCCATCATGCGGTCATTAGGTGCAACGTCCAAGCAAATGTTTAATATTGTGTTTATTCAATCTAGCTTGATGGTGATGGTTGGTGCTGTATTAGGATTCCTTCTAGCTTTTCTTAGCAATCAGTTTATCCAAAATTGTATACAAAAATGGTTTGCGATCCACGTGGATACAATGGATTTCCATCCAAAACTCGCCCTTTTGCTGGCATTTAGTTGCTTTGTTTTAATTGAGCTTTTCATGCTAATTCCTGCTTATCGGAGCTCAAAAGTACTGCCGCTTAAAATCATGCAAGAAAATGAGCGGAACGATTTTGCCAATTTAAAATTCCGTAAAGTAATAGGATATAGCATGATCATTGGTGGCTTATTCTTTATCTTGTTCGGAAAGCTTGTTGTTCAAGCGGATACATACCAAGTATTTTCCGTCCTTTTTGCAGGCATCCTTATAACCTTTGGAATTTTTGTGTTGTTCCCTGTTTATCTTGCTCCTATTTTACAAAAGTTATTGCCTCTTATAAGGAGTATATTAGGTAGAACCTCTTTTGTATCAATAAAAAATGTGATCCCGCAGGTGAGAAAGAACACCTTTGTAATGCTGACCATCAGTACGTTAATGATTATAACTATTTTTGGCTCCACGTTAATGGAAACAATCAAGAAAAATCAAGAACAGTATTTAAAAAATGAGTATCAAACTAATATCGTTGTCACAAGCCGATTGAATTATGATTCGAAATTAGATCCTATGGAAATAAAAAAACAAATAGTGAAATTATCCGGTATTAAAGGGGCAAGTACTGTCAGCACGCCTACACAATTGGATCTGATAAAAGCAGATAATTATTATTCGTTTGATTATTTTTTAGGTGATTTAAAAGAATTGGCAAGCCAAGGATTGATATCAAAGAACATTAAGTTTGGAAAGAATCAACTTATCGTTAGCAGAAATTTTGCGAAAAAGTTTAAAGTGAAAGCTGGAGATACAATCCGTCTAGGAAATTTCTTTGAAGCAGAACAAAAGCAAAAACCAATTGGTAAGGCAAGGATAGCGGCAATTGTCGATAAGCTGCCGCTTTCAATTGATGTAATGATGGATTGGAGCAGCAAATATAGAAACCAACATACAGCATTGGATCGAGTTTTTATTAGCAGCGATAACGAAAAACATACGTTGAAACAATTAGAAGCATTAAAAATGAAATATCCTGAATTAGAAATCAATAGCTATCAACAATCATTGAAAAAGGCAAATAAAATGATTGATCAAAGATTGTACATCTTCTATGCCGTAATCGCGATTATGGTAGTATGCGTGATGGTTGGAGTATTTAATACGCTTATCAATAATATTCACTCCAAACGGAAGGAGTTTGCGATCTTACGCACCTTGTCCATTAACAAAAGAGGGGTCATTATCGTCATTATGACACAAGTTATTCTTTATATCCTAATTGGAATAGCTTTAGGATCCCTTGCTGGAACAGCATTAACGTATGTCATCAGTCTAATTGATACAGGCAGTAGGCTGCATTTTAATTTTCCATTTATAGGGCTTATTATGGCCATCCTGATTGGAACGGCCATTGTTGTGTTTATTCCTTTTGCTAGTAAACTAGCAAAGGTGAAAATATCGGCAGAGTTAAGTTTGAATAATAAATGAAATTGAAGCGGGATGACTGGTATTCAAGAAATATGAGTCATTTCGCTTTTTCATGGTTTTACCATTTTTTTAGATTGAGAATAGAATGGTGTTATAAAGACCATTGTGGCATGAGAAAGAGAGCGAGATGTCCTTAAGAAAGGTTATAAAGGCCATTGTGGCATGAGAAAGAGAGTGGGATGTCCTTAAGAAAGGTTATAAAGGCCATTGTGGCATGATAAACCATAGCGAGATGTCCTTCATCAATGAAATGAAGGACAAGCTATAGGGTTTTCTACTGTCAGATGTCCTTCATCAATGAAATGATGGCCAAGTTATAGGGTTTTCTACTGTCAGATGTCCTTCATCAATGAAATGAAGGCCAAGCTATAGGATTTTCTTCAGTCAGATGTCCTTCGTCAGTGAAATGAAGGCCAATTTACAAGGTTTTCTACTGTCAGATGTCCCTCATCAATGAAATGAAGGCCAAGCTATAGGATTTTCTTCAGTCAGATGTCCTTCATCAGTGAAATGAAGGCCAATTTACAAGGTTTTCTACTGTCAGATGTCCTTCATCAATGAAATGAAGGCCAAGCTATAGGATTTTCTTTAGTTAGATGTCCTGTATTGGGATTGTAAAGGATACCTTTGTATAAGAAGGCGAACAAGTTGTCCATAAGTGTGGTTTATTGACAACGCTTTGCCCTGAGACCGATCTCATTTTGTTCTTTGGAATAATTTAGGGGATAAAAAACAGGATGGCCAATAAGCCATCCCATTTTATTTTTCCTCAATATATTTATTTCTCCCAGCACCAATACCAGATATAAAAATAAGCACAGAAGTTATAACAAGCATCCATAAAGGAATTGCCCAATTGTGCGTGATATCATGCAGCACTCCAAATAAAGTTGGACCAACGGCTGCAAGAAGATATCCAATGGACTGAGCCATACCGGATAATTCCGCTGCTTGATAAGAGTTTTTGGTACGGAGGCTAAAGAACATCATCGCTAAGCTAAAAGCACAGCCTCCCCCAATACCTAAAAATATTACTGACAGTGGGATGAGTGAAAGATTTCCATATAGAATACCAATCATTCCTATAATAAATAAAAGAGCCGTAATGGTGACAAGCAGATATTGGTTTTTCATGCGTCCCGCTATTATTGGGACGATAAAAGTAAAGGGTAGAACCGCAAACTGCATTAAGGATAGCATCCAACCGGCTGTGCTGGAGCTTAACCCTTGCTGTTGTAAAATTTCAGGCAGCCAAGCGACAATCGTATAAAAGATTAAGGATTGCAGTCCCATAAAGACAGTTACTTGCCAAGCCAAGCCAGATTTCCAAATGTTTACCGATTGCTGTTTTTCAGATACCCTTATGTCTTGTTTGCGTTTTGCACGAATTTGGGGGATCCAAAAAAGAATCGCAACGATTGAAATAATTCCCCAGTATCCAAGGGAGCCTTGCCACCCAAATCCTGAGTTAGAGGAAATCGGAATACTTAGTCCAGATGCAATAGCCCCGCATAGATTCATAGAAACAGAGTATATTCCCGTCATAGTCCCTACACTTTGTGAAAAGTTTTGCTTAATAATGCTTGGCACTAGTACATTGCCAATAGCAATGGCCAAACCAAGAAAAATCGTACCAGTAAATAGCGTTCCTACTCCAGAGAGAGGGCGCAGAATAATTCCGATGGTTAAAAGGATTAAGGAGAGAAAAAGAACGGATTCCATTCCAAAGCGGCGCGCTAATTTTGGTGCAAATGGTGACACTAGCGCAAAAGCAAGAAGAGGAACCGTTGTTAATGCTCCTGCAAGTGTGCTTGATATTCCTAAACTCTCACGGATGGAAGGCACCAATGGTCCAACTGATGTTAAAGGAGCCCTTAAATTCGCTCCGATAAATATTATTCCGATAATTAATAAAAGTACTTTTGGTTTTACGTCCAACTTTGTTTGTTCTTGTTGTAACGTTCCCGGTTGTAAATTCAACTTTCTTCCTCCGCTCTAATTATAAAATTTCCATAAATTGTTCAATATACTCGGTAACCGCTTCTATCGCTTGCTCGGGATTTTGTTCCTTTATAGCGTCTACTAATTTCCAATGAACATGATGGTGAAAGTCGGTATGACAGGTCATTTCGGATAAATTATGAACAGATTCGTGCAAGGGCACGGACATTTGCTCATAAAGATCCATCAGCATACTATTGTGGGCTGCCACAGCAATCGCTTTGTGTAATTGAATATCCGCTTCCACATATGCTTCACTGTCATTATGTTCTGCAGCTGCTAGACATGCCTCAAGATAGGTTTGTATATTTTCAAGATCGTTTTGGTTTCTTCTTATGGCTGCCAACCGTGCTGCTTCTTTTTCTAATGCATGGCGAACCTCCAGTATTTCTATAAGATTTGCCTTTTGGATCCGTTTTTGCAGTGCTGCTCCAAGAGTACTGGAGGAACATACATATGTACCACTTCCTTGTCTAGTTTGCAGAAGTCCTGCATGAACAAGAGCACGAATTGCCTCACGTAAAGTATTACGGCTTACATCCAGCTGCTGCATTAATTCTAATTCTGGAGGAATTCGGCTCCCAACAGACCATGCCCCAGATTCAATAAGAGATTCTATTTGTGAAACGATTTGTTCGACAAGCGATAATCGGTTTGTTTTTGCAATATCCATATGGCACCTCTAAATTTGTAGGATGATTGGTTCATTGGGTAATATAACATATCATAATAAAAATGTAAAATTAAAGGTAATGGGAATATAAATGACGAATAATAAAATACTGTGAGGAGTGAAACCATGAAAATACGAGAATTAAGACCGGAGGAACAGTACCCACTGGAATTGTTTTTATTAGCAGACCCTAATCAAAAACTAGTGGAGGATTACATTGGTCGGGGCGAATGCTTTGTTGCCGAGGAAGAAGGAAGTATCCTTGGAGAATATGTCTTGCTTCCAACACGGCCAGAAACAATAGAGATTGTAAATATTGCAGTTGCTGAACATTGCCATGGCAAAGGAATCGGCAAAAAATTAGTAAACGATGCAATAAAGCGGGCAAAGGAAAGAGGCTATAAAACTATCGAAATTGGAACCGGAAACTCAAGTGTAGGTCAGCTGGCGCTCTATCAAAAATGTGGCTTTCGGATTGTTGGCATAGATAAGGATTTTTTTATCAGACATTATGATGAAGAAATATACGAGAATGGAATCCAAGTAATTGATATGGTGAGATTGTCTCAAGACTTATAATAGATATTTTTAGCTTAAGAAAAATTGGCCTCGTTGTCTTTGATCAACTACAAAATATATTTGGAAAGTATATTTATCAACGATAAATAACCCTAAGTGGAAACATTAAATTTAGGGTTATTTCTATTTAAGTTTAATTTTGCTCAAAACTAAAACGTATCATAATTTTGAACTGATAATGAGAGGCAGGATAATGAATTTGTTCCATTAAGGACGGAACTATTCTCATAACATTATTATTTTGGGTGATCTATGTCTGGAATATGCTCTTCGATATTTTTTAATCTTTTATGGATGTTGTAAAATAAAGGTAAATAAGCAATCATGATAATAATCAACAACCCCAATATTAAACACCTCCTTAAGATAAAATTTATATAAACTTATATTCACATTTATATATATAAATACCTTTGCTACTTACATAGCTAAAAGGAATAAAAAAATTGTAGTAAAAGAAGGAGAAGAAGATTTTGTGGAAAGAATTAATTCTATTCGGATAGAAGAGAAAAAATACCACGACTATTGCTATGACAATTATAGATTATTTGAGGAAGGCTCATGGCTGTATAAACCAGTAAAAACCGTTATGGACCTAATACCTGTGCTAGAAGAAAAAGAAAATGTAAAGGTTCTGGATTTAGGGTGCGGAGTTGGCCGAAACAGTATTCCTATCGCGAAAAAAATAAAAAACAAGGCTGGCAAGGTTATTTGTGTAGACTTGCTAGAGTCTGCCTTAAAACATTTAGAACAATATAGCCTGCAATATGATGTTAGTGAGGTAATCGAAACGGTTCACGCAGATATTGGAGAGTTTAATATTAAGCTGGAGGAGTATGATTTAATAGTAGCAGTTTCGAGTTTAGAGCATGTTCGGTCAGAGGAAGTACTTGATCATCTATTAGAAAGAATGACGAAAGGAACAAAGAGATACGGACTTCATTGTTTAATTGTTAATTCGGAGGTCCAGGAAATAGACAGGACTTCGAATGAATCGCTGGAAGCATATATGGAAGTTAATTTATCTACGAATGAAATGCTGCAAAAACTCGAGGAACATTATAGAGGATGGGATATTTTAACGAAGGTGGTTAACCCTCTAGAATATATAATTAGTAGAGATGGCAAAGATGTTATGTTAAGGACGAATGCTATTACCTATGTAGCTAGTAGGACATAGGGTTTTTAATTTATTCATAGCAAAGGAGCTGCATAAGCTGGGCTGGAAGGGGCATAAAAGGTCTGGTACCAAACATTGGAGCTGTTCGACTTATTCATTGTAAAATCACAATAGTCTATAATAAAGGAAAAAATGGTTGATAAAATAACAAAAATGGATTTATTTTTTAAAACAGGATTTTATTAAAGAGATGGAGCGAACATCATGAAAGCACTCATATTTGAAGCGTTTGGCGGACCCGAAGTTCTCCAATATCGAGATATAAAAGATCCGCAAATTGGTTCTGAAGAAGTTTTATTAGAAATGAAAGCAATTGGATTGAACTTTGCAGATGTTTACCGAAGAAAAGGCAATTATCATTTAGTCGGTCAGCCCCCTTATATTTTGGGATACGAGGGTGCTGGTATTGTGCAACAAGTCGGCAGTAAGGTTGAAGGTATTAAGGTAGGAGATAGGATAGCTTTCGCTGACGTTCCATTCGCTAATGCAGAGCTAGTAGCAGTACCTCAGGATAAAGCGATTCCTATTCCTGCTGGTATTTCGTATGAAACAGCGGCTTCTTTGTTATTGCAGGGTTTAACTGCACATTATTTAACGAAAGATAGCTATTCCATTAAAAATGAAGATGTAGGAATGGTTCACGCCGCAGCTGGAGGAGTTGGACAGCTGCTAGTTCAAATCATTAAATTGCTTGGAGGAAAAGTAATTGGCTTAACTTCCTCGGAGGGAAAACGTCAAGCAGCAATAGCAGCAGGGGCAGATAATGTGTTTTTATATACTGAGGATTGGAAAGCACAAGTGAAAGATGTAACAAATGATTGTGGCGTAGATGTTGTATATGAATCGGTAGGAGCAACACTAATAGATAGCTTTGATGTAACACGTATCGGTGGAACAGTTGTATTTTTTGGAATGGCAGGAGGGGATCCAGCACCAGTTGATCCTAGAATGCTGATGGATACATCCAAAACGTTGACAGGGGGAGATCTTTGGAATGTGCTGACATCACGTGCAGAACGTGTTGCGCGATCCGGAGAACTATTTAAATGGATTCAAAGCGGTCAACTAAAGATTTCTGAAGCCACCTTGTTTCCATTAAGGGAAGGTGCAAAAGCACACGAATTCATTGAAAGCAGAAAAAGTACTGGAAAGGTATTATTAATTCCTTAATCAAAAAATCAAGGGTCATTTCTATCTGGGTAGGAATGCTCTTTTTTTAGTTAAATTAACGATAAATTGAAACTCCCAAAATATGAAATTAACATTCAAGTATTATGATTTTTATAGACATGGTGATTGTCCGAGTAGGTAATTTTGATTATTCGTTTTATGGTTCAAATTAACGATATTGGATAAATTTACAACACAATTTTTGTAAAAAATACGCATATTATTGCTTGTTGTGTGTCCAATGTCCGTTATTTATACTGAATCTTGTAAACTATTAAACTTGGGGGAGTGGGAGATTTGCGTAAAAGAAATCTATTATTATCAGTAGGTCTGGCATCCTTATTGACCTTACCGTTTTCATCAGTGGATGCGGCAGCAAAGAATATTAAAAAAGACCATCCACATCCAATTGAGGTACAAATCCTTGGGATCAATGACCTACATGGACAGTTGGATGTCACTCGTACTGTTAGTGGACGAAATGTTGGACGAGCGGATGTACTCGCAGCCTATTTAAAACAAAGAAAAGCACAAGTGAAAGATACCCTGTTAGTTACAAGTGGTGATGCAGTAGGCGCTTCTGCACCGGTATCGGCATTATTTCAAGATGAACCTACTTTAAACATCTTAAATACACTTCATTTTGATGTTGGAACACTTGGTAATCATGAATTTGATCACGGTGTAAAAGAAATGATGCGGCAAATTTATGGAGGGAAGAATCCTACCACTGGGGAATATTTTAAAGGATTAAACTTCCCGTATGTTTGTGCCAATGTAATAGATAAAAAGACAAAGAAACCGTTGTTACCACCTTATGTAATCAAAAAGGTTCATGGAGTAAACATTGGATTTATTGGTGTTGATACAACCGAAACACCAAGTATTACGATGCCAGAAAATGTGAAGGATGTTGAATTTACAGACGAAACCGAAGCAATCAATAAATATGCAAAGGTGTTAAAGAAAAAAGGGGTTAGAACCATTATTGTTTTGGCGCATGATCCAGGAAACTCCGATTATGACGGAAAAAATGCAACTGGTAAAGTGATTGATATAGCAAAGAATATTGATCCTGAAGTGGATGTGGTTTTCGGCGGTCATAACCATGCGTATATTAATACGAAAGTAGCCGGGAAGCGAGTTGTACAAGCCTATTCATATGGAACAGCGTTTGCCGATGTCCATCTTTGGATCGATCCGAGAACAAAAGATGTTGTAAAAGACAGCGCAGAAATTGTAACAACCTATCAAGATTCAATCACTCCAGATCCGCAAATTAAAGCGATGATTGACGAGGATGAGAAGAGGGTTGCCCCATTAATTAATCAAGTACTTGGAAAGACAACGACTGCATTAACTGGCAAACAAAATGAAAGTGGCGAATCCAATTTAGGTGATTTTATCACGGATGCACAGCGTGATATTACAAAGTCCCAAATTGCTATTACGAACCCTGGTGGAATACGTGCGGACATTAACAGCGGAGACATTACTTGGGGAAATCTTTACACTGTTCAACCATTTGGAAATACTATGATTACGATGGACTTAACTGGTGATCAAATTCGTAAAGCATTGAATCAACAATGGCGTACAGACGGTTCTTCCAAAATGCTGCAAATCTCCGGTATGAAATATACTTGGGATAGTACAAAAGCGAATGATAAAATCGTTTCGTTAACTTTAGAAGATGGTACACCAATTGAACCAAATCAAACTTATAAAGTTGCTATGAATAATTTCTTGGCAAGTGGTGGAGATGGGTTCACGGAATTTGCTAATGGTAAGAATCAAGTAAATGGACCAGTTGATTTAGATGCATTAGTGGATTATGTGAAAAAGCAAACTGGCCCGATTACGATGGAGATTCAAAATAGAATACAAAAGATTAACTAAATGAGAAAACCCTTAGCTTGAATAGAGAGCTAAGGGCTTTTTGATATTAAAGTTTAGGGGGCTCCATGCCAACTGCACTCCACTCTTCTCGAGCAGGACCGTATACACCTGGAACCTTAAGGCCTGCTTGTCTCATAAGCACCGTCATTTGTCCGCGATGATGAGTTTGATGCAAAATTAAGTTTAATAGAGTGAAACCATTTGGCCACTGTTGACCAAACATGTTGTGAACTTCCTTTAGAGACGCATCTGTCCATTGCTCCTTGATAGCAGCAACCATTGCCTCATTAGATTTCCGATAATGATTGGCAATTTCTGTTGCAGAAGTCGGCACATCTTGGTCAGATTTTGCTCCCTCGAATTGCAAACCTGTTTGTGAAACGAACTCCTCAAGTGAAGTCACAAGATGCCAAGCGATTCTTCCTAAATTACGTCCTTCAGGGGATACTTCCTGTTTAAGCGATGCATCGGTTAATGCTTCTAGAACTTTTTGAGTAGAGTTGCTCTCATGCTCCCACAGATTCAAAAATTCTTCAATAGATTGAAACATTCTTATTCCTCCTTGATTATTATCCTATTTATCATTGACTTACATGTTCATCAAAATACATTTAGCGAGGGAAAATCATGTGGAATGGTTTGCTTTGGAAAACGGAGCTTCACGTTGAATGGGTAAGAACACAGCAAAGCTACTGCTGAACATGAAAGATATAACTCTCTGAAATAATGGATATAAACCCTGTGAAAAATGAGAAAACTGTGGAAAATAAAATAGAGTGTGGAAAAAGATAATGAAACCCAAATGGTGTTTGAATTAGGCAGAAAATCTAGTGAACTTATCAAGTTTGGAACGCTAATAAAGATGGCAAAACCGTATCAACAAATACCAAAAGTAATCCAAAACCTCAACCATCCAATTTCCCCAAAATAAAAGCCCCGCTAAAACTATAGCAGGGTCAATACAAATACCTTATTTATCTCTCAAAAACTTCTTCTGCAACCAATCCCGAGCAGCATACACTTCGTTGCCGGATAATTGATGTCCATTCTGCTCAAAAAGCACTTCTACATTTGCCTTCGCATCTTTCAAGAGCTCCGCAAGCTCTTTTGTTTCCTGAAGCGGAACCAATGGGTCATTTTCACCGGCTCCGATAAAAACGGAAGTTCCGCTCAAATCAGGTAATTCAATCCCACGTCTTGGCACCATAGGATGGAAAAGGACAGCTCCGGCTAACGCATTTTGATAATGAAAAAGCAAGCTTGCTGCAATATTAGCTCCATTCGAATAACCAACTGCAACAATATTATTCCGATCGAATTCATATGCTTTCGCACTTTCATCTAAAAACTCATTTAGTTCTTTTGTGCGAAGTATAAGATCCTCTTCATCAAAAACCCCTTCAGATAGACGTCGGAAAAAACGAGCCATTCCAAACTCGGATACATTTCCCTTCACACCTAATAAAGAAGATTCTGCGGAAATCATTTTTCCTACATTAATTAAATCGTGTTCGGTTCCTCCTGTTCCGTGCAGAAGAAGGAGGGTAGGGGCATCAGGATTTTGCCCTTTTTCAAAAATATGTCTCATCATTCTTCACCTTTCTATTGCTTTGTATCTAATGGTTTTAATTTAGCTTCAATTTGTTCGCGCTTCTCTTCTAAAAATGGCGGGAGGGCAAGCGATTCGCCAAGAGTAGCCAAATCTTCATCTGTATCAAACCCAGGTCCATCTGTCGCAAGCTCAAAAAGAATACCATTTGGCTCTCTGAAATAAAGAGATCGGAAATAAAAACGATCAACAAATCCGGAATTCGGGAATCTTGCTGCTCGAATTTTGGCAATCCATTCCCGTAACTCTTCTTCATCCTCTACCCGAAATGCAACATGGTGAACCCCGCCGCGTCCAAGACGTTCCGGTGGCAGGTCGTTTCTTTCTTCGACATGGATTTCTGCACCCGTACCACCTTCACCTGTTTCAAACACAAGAATATCGGGTTGACCTTCGACTTCGGAAGAATATTGTCCCTTCATGCGAAATCCTAATATATCTGTTAATACATTAACAGTAGCTGGAGCATACCGAACAGTTAGCTTTACAGGACCTAATCCCAGCATTCCGTACTCTTGAGGAATCGGGCTTTTATCCCAAGGTTTTCCGCCTTTTACTCCAACATTATTCTCATCCGATACTAAAATTAGACGCTGCCCCTCATGATTTTTAAATGCAAGAGTGGAGCGGCCGGCACGATTTTTAATTTCTTCATGCTCAATATGCAATTCCTCAAAGCGTTTTTTCCAAAATACAAGTGCCTGATCATCTGGGACACGTAAAGAAAGTGCAGAAATACTGTTCACCCCTTCATGTGTGCGCGCAGCATGAGGAATTTCAAAAAACGTTAGTTCTGTACCCGGATTTCCCTTTTCATCGCCATAAAATAAATGATAAACGGAAATATCATCTTGATTAACCGTCTTTTTTACTAAACGAAGGCCTAGTACTTTTGTATAAAAGTCAAAATTATCAGGGGCTTTCGCTGTTAAGGCTGAAACATGATGAATCCCTTTTAATTCCATATAATTTCCCTCCATTAATTTTGTATTTTTCTAAGCAACTCTAATAATTGCTTTTTCTCTTCCTGATTTAATTTACTGAACTGTGATGCCTGGAATTGTTCTTGTTTTGGGACTACCTCATTAAAAAGTGTTTTTCCTTTTTCCGTTAAGGATAAATATTTTGTTTTCCATTCCTGTTCTCTTTTTATAAGGTCAAGATCTTCTAATTTCGATAAAAGCTGTGTGATGTTTCCCTTTGTAACCAAGAGTTTATCTGCCAGCTCTTGTTGGGATAAACGTTTGTGTGATCCAATTTGTGCTAACACATCAAATTGAGCAATAGATAAATTCCATTTCTTCAGGTATTGGTTCGATTCCCGGATGCTTTTGTTATAAATTCGCGATAATCGGAACCAAATCATTAAACTGAGTTTTTCTTGCATAACATCACCTCTTGTTGAATCAGTTTATAACTAAACTGATATAAAAGTCAAGTCATGGTCACAATACTTCGTGAATTGTTCCCGTTCCACAACGTCATCCACGATAGCGGTCACAATACTCGATGAATTGTTCCCGTACATCAACACCATTCACAATTGCGGTCACGATACNCTTCGTGAATTGTTCCCGTTCCACAACATCATCCACGATAGCGGTCACAATACTCGATGAATTGTTCCCGTACATCAACACCATTCACAATTGCGGTCACGATACATCGTGAATTGTTCCCGTACATCAATACTATTCCCGATTACGGTCACGATACTTCGTGAAATGTTCCCGATTATCAACGTCATCCATGATTATGGTCACGATACATCGTGAATTGTTCCCGATTATCAACGTCATCCACAATTGCGGTCACAATACTTTGTGAATTGTTCCCGTACATCAACACCATTCACAATTGCGGTCACGATACATCGTGAAATGTTCCCGTACATCAATACTATTCCCGATTACGGTCACGATACATCGTGAAATGTTCCCGATTATCAACGTCATCCATGATTATGGTCACGATACTTCGTGAATTGTTCCCGTTCCACAACGTCATCCACAATTGCGGTCACGATACTCTATGAATTGTTCCCGTACATCAATACTATTCCCGATTACGGTCACGATACATCGTGAATTGTTCCCGTACATCAATACTATTCCCGATTACGGTCACGAAACTTCGTGAATTGTTCCCGTTCATCAATACCATCCACGGTTGCGGTCACGATACTTCGTGAATTGTTCCCAATCAACCCCTTCCTCATTAATTATCCAACTTTTGAACTACTAAATAATTGGTTCAAAAGTTGGAAGGAAATAACATTTGTACTTCGAAATTATCATAATAGTCAAAAATCCAGGAGGCGCGTTATTTTATGAAAAAAACAGGAATGAAGCTTGCGTGCACAGGTATTGCCTTAGCGTTGCTCACGTTAGGAAGCAGCCAATCTACTTTTGCAGAAAAGCAGGGTATTCAAAAGAAACCATTCGCTAACACACTAGCTGTTGCGAAGACGGAGCAATTCAGCAAAACGGATAATCCTATTTCGATTGGTGTACCTATTACGGTTCCTTCTACAAAACCAACCGTTGTAAAGGTGTTGAATAAGGAGCAGTTCGGAAATGCGAAACCACCTGTGAAGAGTGAAGTGAAGCTTCCTTCCGATAAGTGGGGGAAGGTCATCTTAACGATTACTGGAACGCAAAAGGGAAGACAGTATGATCGACTCTTCCAAATTTGGGCGGGTTCCTCGCAAATATTTGTCGGCGTGACACCTGAACCAACAAAGGACGGGATAGAGTGGAAAATCCAGAAGGATGTTACAGAATATCTGCCGGTTCTGCAAGGCAAACAAGTGCTAACTACAAAGTTGGAAAACTACGTAAATGATACATACACTGGAATTCCTGAAATGTCTATTCAGTTAGAATACTATCCTGAGGAAAAAGGCAAAAAGAATAAGCAAGCAGATCCGTTGAAAATAAAAACACCGGATAAAATCATTCCAATCACAAAGGATGCAGCACCTTTTTATATGTACGAAAAGAATTCCTCCATGGATGTTCCGCTAGATTTACCGAAAGACATCAAAGGAGCTTATCTGGATTTATATGCTGTACCACAAAATAATGATGAATTTTGGTGGTCGTTGCAGCCGGACTTCCGTGAAATTGAGGTGTATATTGATGGGCAGCCAGCAGGAGCAGTTTGGCCTGAGCCGACATTATATACAGGCGGGGTGAATCCATATTTATGGCGTCCTATTCAAGGGATCCATACTTTAGATATGACGGCGTACCGTGTGAATCTAACACCATTTGCAGGACTGCTGGGCGGAAAACATACACTGAGTATCAAAGTGAATCAGCATATTGATTACTGGTTGATGAGCGGATCGTTATTTTTATATCAAAATAATAGAAAGCCTACAACCGGAAAAATTGTGAAAAACACGTTAACATTCCCGACAGAATCGGATAAAACAAAAACGGATCTATTTGGTAATGACAATAATTTATTTGGAGAGAACGCAAATAAGAGTTATGAAATTCAAGGGGTAATTGATGCAAAGGGAGAGCACTATACATCTACCATTCAGGCATCACGCAATAATACAAGTGATCAAACAAATTACAATGAGGGCGGGGTCCAGATTGTTCACAACGCACAAGTTGTCACAATGGATGAATCATTTGCAAAGAAAGGTCAAAAAGCAAGCACGAAACATACAGAAGAAGTGTACACACTCGATTGTGGTTCAGGCTACATGCCAACGCAGGACGGTTCTTCCTTCTTATTGCCGTCCAATTTAACACAATCCTTGCATGTATACAATGTCCTAAATGGACCTGAATGGAAGTCTCCATACGAAAGCACCCTATATTTAAACACACAAGGATATGCATCACTTTATCGTTCAAAATCGGATACAGCTCAAGGCGCCACTACTGCAGTTGTTGATTTTAAAGACTCCAACGAACAATCCTACCATCAAGTGCTGATGTCGCATGGAGGAATCGTTACTTATAATTTAGAACTTGGGTCATTGTCTAAGAAAGGAAAATAGCTGATAAAAAAACCTGTTTTTGAAATGTAAAAACAGGTTTTTGTTTTATATATAAATTGAATTTTGTTAATAATATTCCACTCTATTTCCCATATTAAAATATTCCAAAAGCAGATATAATTAGGCAGTAAAACATAAAATAAGGGGAAATATCAATTCAATGAAAAAATTTATTAGGGGGAATAAAGCAAGAATCATATTAGTTTTAATAATAGCTTGTATCTTTTGGTTTATTTGGTGGGTTAATTCACCAGAAAAAATTGATTTTGCAAATAATATAGATAATGAAACACATCAATTAATGGAATCCAATGTTTTAAAAACAAATCAAATATCATATTTTAGTTTTGATCAAATGGAGGAAACAGAACATTACAAAGTAGCTATTTTCAGAGGAAAGGATAAAAGTATATATGATTCCTTTGATCTTAATTTAAATGAAATTTGACAAAAGGCTCCTGCTGTATATTTCGGTTTCTTTACTCCCATTGATGAAGGTGAATATACGATGAGAATACAAGATGACTGGGATGACATAGTGGCAGAGGGTGATTTTAAAATTGTGAAATAATGAATCATAAAAAAATTTCGGTGGTATTGTCTTAAAGAGTTATATTTTTATAAAATATATTCAAAAACAGGTTTAATTTTCACTACATATAACTTTGGTGTAACCGAAAGAAGTCTCTACTTCTATTAATGTTGTCCGATCATTATCAAAACACTGATTTATTTTAAGTAAGTTTGCTAGATGATTACTTCGAATTTGAAAAATCTCCGTTACGAAAAAAGCCAAAATTGCCATGGTTCCGATGATAAAACAAGCATCTTCGTTTTGTTTTGCTTCAATTATTTTCGCTCCCTTTTAAACAACAATATACAATAGAAAAAGTAACACATGCCTGCAATGAGTATAGAAATAAAAGTAACACAATAGAGAGTGGAAAAGGTTCCGTTACCAACAGGTCCCAATCTAGGTTTATTCATTTCGTACATAGAAATGAGAGATATCAGAATCATACAAAAGGAGATACAAAGAATAATGTATTTTTCCATAAGGAACTCCTTGTAAAAGGAAAGTGAATGAGTAGTAATGAGGAATTTCTATACAATATTTCCATTTATAATTAAAGACTGATATATTTTAAATATTGCCACTATAATGAAAATATGCGTAGTAAAGGGTGAAGAAATGCAAAAAAAGGTTGGATTTTTCGTATATGATGATTTTGCTATATGGCAGGTTTCGCTGCTACTAAAGTTTTTAACAGATGCCGATTATCAGATTGAGACTCTATCGATTAATGGCGGTTTGGTATCTACTGATGGAGGAGTTTTGGTTCATACAGAAAGTATTGGGCATAAAAATCCGAATGAATATGACTTCCTACTGTTCCCTGGAGGGAGGGTGACCAAGGAATTGGTAGATAATCAACATCTGAAACAATTTTTACAAGAGTTTAATGGATTTATTGCTGCAAGTTGTGCCTCTTCAGCAATCGTAGCGGGTGCTGGCTTAGTGAAAGGTGATTTTACTACGATGCCTCCTATTAAAGAAATATTTTCAGAGTACTTTACTGAAGGAAATTACACGGATACCGACATTGTGGTCGGTGAAAAGCTGATTACTAGTAAAGGATCCGCCCATTTCGAATTTATGATGGCGGTTTTAGAGAAGAGTGGACTTATGGAAGAAGACCCAAGATTGAAAAATATTGCATTAAAACTTTCAAGAAATCAAACTCTAATTAATAAGTAGTATTGAAATAACACTAAAAGGTGTTATAATGAACGTGACACCTTTTAGTGTTATAATTTCTTTGGAGGTTTTATTCATGACATTACCAGATATTAAACACACTGTCCTTTTAAATGCACCAATTGATAAGGTATGGAAAGCAGTTGCAACTTCAGAGGGAATTGCAGCGTGGTGGATGGACAATACATTTGAGCCGGTCCTTGGAAAAGAATTTGTTTTGCATGCAGGACCATATGGGGATTCTCCTTGCAAAGTAACCGAACTTGAGCCTCCCTATAAAGTTGGATTTGATTGGGGAAAGGATTGGCATCTAACGTTTGAATTAAAAGAGGTAGATGGGAAAACAGAGTTTACACTTATTCACTCTGGCTGGGATGAAAACAAGGTTACCGAATTTAATCAACCGCATACGGTTATCCGTGGCATTATGGATGAAGGTTGGGCTAAAATTAAAGAAGGTAAACTTGTATCTTATATAGAATCACTAAAATGAAAGATACCGTTATAAAACACGATGTTTTTCAAGCGGTTGCCGACCCAACCAGGCGGAAGATGCTAATAATGCTTGCTGATAAGGAAATGCCAATTGCTTCCATTGCTGAACAATTTCCTATCAGCCGTACCGCGGTCAATAAACATCTGCATGTTCTGGCAGATGCAGGTCTTGTTCAAAGTAAAAAAGTAGGGCGTGAAACAAGGTACAAGCTCCAACCTGAACCATTGAAGGAACTTCAAAAATGGCTAAGCTTTTTCGAAAAATATTGGGCAGATAGACTTTCGGCACTCAAAGAATTTGTTGAAAATGATGAAGAGTAAAATAAGAGGATGTTTTCATCCTCTTAACATTCTAAAACAAATGGAGGAATGGAAATTGCCTATAAAAAACTATGGAGTTTTAAAAGGAAAAGCAGTCAAAACGATGTTGGGCAGCAACGAAAAGCCTCATTTTCAAGTACTTATTGTGGATGAAAATAGAATAGGGTACCGGATTGCCATTAATACAAAATCTCAAGACTATCCCTCAGAAGTATTATATTTTGTAGGTGAGAATTTCAAATCGGAAGAAATTACAAAGTTACCAGATTTAGAGTTTGGTTTTACCCCTATACAAAATAATCATCCTGATATTGGACTCGATTATATAAGAGGTCATTTATTAGATCGATCCCAAATGATCCCTCTGCCAACTGATGAAGATGGTCCTAATAATGATTTAAACGATAAATTTCAGTATTATTTTAAACAAGCTATTGATACAAAGGCAATTGTTTACGCATTTGGGCAAAGATGGGGTCCGGAGCAAAATCAGCCCGATCAGTATTTTGGATTTACACCTGGAAATGGGATTCATGATATTCATATGAACCAAGGAAATGAGGGCCATTGGCAAAAGGATAATGGGATATGGCAAGATGGGGGAATTCTCCTGCATTTTGAACAAGAAAATAGGTGGGTGGCGATATTTTTAGCTTTCCAATCTCAATCCTGGTGTACCGATGACAATGGAAATGCCATGCCATCTGCAGAACATGTTAAGTAAAATCACCTGTGTTAATTCTTCAACGTTCTTATCACCATAAGAAAATTCCCGAAAATAATATTGCATATTATTCTACACTAGATTGTATAGATAAATAGTTTTAGAGATAAGTGGGGGTGGGTTTTCATGGAACATAACTATAAGATTAGAAAAGAATTATTGGAAAGTGTAAGTGACTTATCGGATCAGCAGTTAAATACAACGCCTGAAGAAGGCAAATGGTCTATTATGCAGAATTTGGAGCATCTATATTTGATGGAGAAGGTTGTTGTACAAAGAATGACTCAAGAATTGAAGTACAATACTGAACCAACTTCGGAAGTACCTATTAATATGTTGTTAAATCGATCAAAAAAGATCGATGCGCCAGAATTTTTAAAGCCTTCCAACGAATTTACTTCATTAAAAGAAATGAAAAGCAAGCTTGATGAATCTCGTGAGGCTTTAATAAATTTTGTTTCGCATACATCTGAGGATGATTTGGCGAATAGAGCAATGGCTCATCGTTTATTTGGAATGTTAAGTTTGAAACAATGGGTTAAATTAATAGGATATCATGAACAGCGCCATTTAGAACAAATTGAGGAAGTAAAACAGGCAATGCAATTTTAAGAACCATCGCCAAGAATGCAGGTTAGAATTCTTGGCGATGGTTTTTTTATCATTTCGATGGTTCATAGCATGCTGATTGTGTCCTTCAATCTGTTCGAGTAACAATTAAGTGACATTTGAACAATATTGCGGCCCCATTCAGCAGCCCTTTAGCTACTTATTTAACCGTATTAGCCACTAAAGATGCATACACATTTGCACCTTTTGGATTAAGATGAACACCATCAGGCTCAAAGTAATCATTATGATTGGCACTAGCAGAAAACCAGTTTACAAGAGATGTATTAGGATATTTTGCAGTTACCGAGTTCAGTGTAGTGTTCACAACGTTTTGCCAAGGTCGTGGAACCCGAGTATTCACAAATATGATTTTCTTGTTCACTCCAATGGTCTTAATCATGGTTTCTAACTGGCCATTTGTAAAAGGACCATTTGTACCGAGTTCGATAATTACCACATTGCCCAATTCCCCGTTAATTTTCATTCGTTTCACTAGGTCTAGCGCTTGGTACATTTGCCTGCCTATTTCAGCATCTACCTTTATGGATGGAAACACCTTTTTTAAATAAGGTTCTACGTCGACCAAAATGGAATCCCCAATAGCTGTTATGGTTGAATTTGATTTTGGAGGCGGTGTGCCTTGGGTATTTTGATTGCTTTTTTGGACAGTTTGTTGATTTACTTTCTGATCTTCTTTCTTAGTCACTTTGTTTTCTGTAACTTTTTGTGATGGTTGATTGACTTTGTTATCACTTGGTTTTATCTGTACAGGACTTTTTCTCTTTTCCGTTGATGGCGAAGTAGAAGTTTCTTTACTGGCGACATCCACTTTCTGTTTTACATCATGATTATTCCGTGGTTTTTCAACAACAGTCATTTTCTTCTTTTCAGTATGGACTTTTGTGTGTTTTGGGGGAGCAACCGTTTTACTATTCGCTTTCGCACTCGGTTCATTCGAAATCACGAGTAATGAAATAAGCAATACTGCGGATACTCCTATAAAAGCAAACGCACGTCTGAAGGACATCTTGCCCAGCGTTTTCCACATCACACCAAATCCATTTTTTCTGATAGGATTTTCAATAAATTTATAGGAAAGGGATGAAAGTAAAATAATAAGTCCAATTTGAAATATACTTCTAACGATAGATATTCCCTCTGTATTGACGGCAGGTGTTGTTAGCATAATAACCGGATAATGCCATAAATAAATGCCATAGGATCGCACTCCTAAAAATCGCAGGGCTTTCACATCAAAAATTCTGCTGATGCTGCTTGCAGGATGGACAAGGGCAGCCAGCAAAAACGCAGTTACGATTGACAATAGAACCATTCCGCCTAAATATAAAAAGCTTTCATATTGGTTGGTTCGTACTAGCATCCAAAGTAAAACAAAAAGTCCGAGTCCCCCAACTAAATTGAGAAAAAAGCGTGATGCTAAAGGTACTTTTGCAGCTAATTTTTGGCTAGGCCAACATAGGGCCAGAGCAGATCCAATTAATAAAGAAAAGGCGCGGGTATCCGTTCCGTAGTATACTCTGCTAGGATCCATACCTGGCTGATAAAGGATGGCCATTGCTATACCGGAAAGGACGGCAGCAAGTAAAGTTAATATTAGTACGGACCGTTTTGATAAAAACTTTAACCCGATTACAATGAATAATGGCCAAAGTAAATAAAATTGTTCTTCCACAGCTAATGACCAAAAGTGAGTAAGCAGGGAAGGAGAACCGAAGCTTTCAAAATAAGAAACATGGTGAAAAATATACCACCAATTACTGAAATACAAAGCCGCTGCAATAATGTCTCCCTTCAAAGTATCTAAAAAATGGCGGTCAAATAAGATGACCCAGCATGAAATCACGATAAGGAGGGTGAACATAGCTGGCAGTAGACGCCTCGCTCTGCGATACCAGAAGTTTTTTAAATCGATTGTTCCTTTTCTGTCTTTTTCTGTGACAAGAAGATCGGTAATAAGGTATCCGGAAAGTACGAAAAAAACACAGACTCCTAGAAAGCCTCCAGATGCCCATCCAAAACCGAGATGGTAGAAGATGACGGCGAATACGGCTAACGCTCGTAAACCATCAAGTGAATGAATGTATCGTTTAGTATTCATTAAATGAGTTCCCTCCTTTATGAAGTAAAACAAGTTGTATGTATGGACAATAAAGGGAAACGATAATGAAAGAAGCCGTTCAAAATACTTTACTTTTTTCAACGAAAGCCGAAAATGCTTATTTTCTATATTAATAGATTCCTTTCATCCATCTCTCCACGAATATTGCTCAAATTAAGACATGTATATTACAAATATTACATTTATATTACTGATGTATCAATGGTTTTTGTTAAAGTTTTTTCTAGTTTTCTATTTCAAACAAAAATTATTTACAAATGCGGGTTGAAAATGATGAGAGTAATGTTAGGCAGTTGTAACAACATATTTTTACAGGGATAAACTTTTCCATCTATCCCTGTAAATGTGGATTTATCGAATATACTCATGTCCAACCAAAACTTTTGAAATAACATCAGTCGGAATGACAAATTCCACTACTCCCATATATCCAGGTGCAACATCGTATTTATCAAAAGAAATGACCAGTTTATGATCCTTGTTTATATAGAAGTTTTGATTAGCGGAAATCTTCTTAAACATATCTCCTGGCATAATATCTTTGTCTCCTGTGCCGCTTACCCAATAAATTTTATCCGGGTCCTCCTTCATTTGATGACGCATTTGATCCTGAATATTATTACTGATTAATTTTATATAACTGTCGTCCTTGAATAAGCTTGGTAAGGTGATTAGCACTTGATTTTTTTTATCAATGGTGTCGTATTTAAATGTTGTAGAGGACGACCCTACTGTGTTGACAACGTAACGGCCGATGGAGAGGATTTGTTCGTCATCCGTTTTTACAACATAACCGCTATCAACTCCTAGGTGACCGCCACCTTGTTTTTTTAATTCGCTAACCTCCGTTTTAAAATCCTTATATAATTTTTTGTTTTCCTCTAAATATTTTTGATTTAAGCTATTCTCTAGACTTTTATTTTCCAGATTTTTAATACCCGGTGTTTTGATATGTGCATTGTATGTTTTGTCGTCCACATTCCATTCCTTAAACGTAATTACCTTCACGACGCTTCCAACTACTGGTATGTCGGACAATGTTTTTGCAAATGTAGGGCTTGTGTTTACGCTGGCAATGAAAATGGCTGCAGCGGCTGCTGCTCCTAAAATCCATTTGTAGGTGCGTGTGGGTTGTTTGGGCTGTTTTAGTGCCTTTTGCACAATCTCATCAAGTTCAGCCGGAATAGGGATATTTTTATATTCACTTCTTAATTGCTCCAACTTCTTATCCATCCAAAATTCCTCCAGTAACGTGTTATTGTAACTTAATTCGCAGCATATCCAGTGCTCTGTATAACCTTGTTTTGACCGTGCTTTCCTTTTCACCAAGGACTTCTGCGACTTCTTCAATTTTTAAATCCTCGAAAAATCGCAAGATGATGACACTGCGATACTTAACGGGCAATTCCTCCAGCGATTTTTCCAAATCCAAATGCTTGTAGACATCTTCTTTGCCTGAGCTATAATAATCTAAAGTTTCTTCATCGACGAAGGTAACCTTTTTCTTTTTACGCAAAAAGTCTAAGGATGTATTGACAACGATTCGGTAGAACCAGCTTTTGACGGACTGGGCATCCCGTATAGAATCTTTCGCCAGAATCGCCTTTTTTATAGAATCTTGAACAATATCCAAAGCATCCTCTGAATTTTTGACATAACTATAAGCCAGTCGATAAAAGTCTTCTTTATTTTCTGTAACGAACTGTATAAAATAGTGGTCCAACTTGCTTTTCATTGAAAAAAGAGCTCCTTTTTCTAAGATACGTATCTGTTTGGTGTTACGGAAAATAGACGTGCGGTGAGGATAAAAAGTTTTAAGCTTTTTTTGGAAATTTTATTTTCATTTGTAAGTATAAGAATGTGTAAACTTTATTAGTATAAAAATTATTTAACAGTGTAGTCACTGTCCAGCTGCAACGCCTATCCGCTAGCAGATGAGCAAGGCGATTGCGCTTTTCCTGTAATACATTAAGTAAGAATAATTTAGAAAGGATTTTGTTTGAAAGAAAGAGAATACGTTTTTAAGGGTAATTTTTTATAAAGGATGTGAAAAGTGCGAGAAGTGCGCACTCTATAGAATGAAGATAAAACTAATTATTGCCGATGATAATTCTTTTATTCGGGAGGGGATGAAAATCATCCTCAGCACGTATGATGAGTTCGAGGTTTTAGCGACCGTAGATGATGGGAAAGAAGCAGTTGATTATTGTAAAAACAATGAAGTTGATGTTGCTTTACTAGATGTTAGAATGCCGAATATGAATGGCGTAGAGGCAACGAAGCTCCTAACAGAGCAAACAAACACAAAGCCTTTAATTCTAACGACCTTTGATGATGATGAATATATCATGGATGCGATAAAGAACGGAGCGAAGGGGTATTTGCTAAAAAATACAGAACCGGAAGTCATTCGGGATGCCATCAAGGGTGTGTATAAAGGAAATAGTATTATACAGGATGTGGTGCTGGAGAAAATAAAGTCCAATTTGGCAGAGTCTAAAAATCAGGAATCGAAAATTGATACGAGTTTGTTTACGGAAAGAGAGCTTAGTATTATGTCACTTATTGCAAAAGGACTTTCCAATAAAGAAATTTCAAAGCAGCTTTTTATTTCGGAAGGGACGATTGCGAATTATATTACGTCGATTTTAAATAAAACGGGTCTTGGGCACCGTACGCAAATTGCCATTTATTATTTAACAGGCAAAGTAGAGCAATGAGGGAATTAAAATGGAATTATGGATGATTTTCAGCAAATTAATTATTATGGGGTATATTGCTGCAGTCTATGTTCAATCAGGCAGCCCTCATTTGCCCTGGGTTGTTTTTTCCCTGCTTGTTTATTTTAGTGTGAGCATTGTGACCTATTTGTTTAAAAGGGATATAGTTAAAAAGCTGCTTATGCTAGTGTCCATTATATTAGTAGTTATTTTCTGTATCCAAATCGATCCGCACTTTATGCTGCTTCTGCCTATCAGTATCTTTGAGTTAGGGAATTACTTTATGGAAAAAAAGCCATATTTGTTACTCATAACCCTTATTCCGGTTATATATATGAAGGGGAATATGTACCCTGCATACGGAATGGTAACCCTACTGAGCTATATGGTATTTCGAATGGGAGTTATTTTTACCAACAAACTGATAAAATACGAACATCAGATGGATACGATGCGAAGAAGTCTGCAAAAGCTATCGAAAAGTTTGAATGAAAATCAAGAATACATAAGGCAATCAGAATATACTTTTAAGCTGGAGGAGCGGAACAGGCTTTCCCAAGAAATCCATGATAAAATTGGCCACTCCATGACTGGCGCTCTTATTCAAATGGAAGCCTCTAAGCGTTTGATGGGCATAAATCAGGAAAAAGCGACGGAATTATTGCAAAATGCCATCAATATCTCGAAGGAGGGAATTGAAAGCATTCGAGTTACCTTGAAAAATATGAAGCCGCCCACCGAACAGATGGGTATTCACCGAATGAAGCTATTAATTGATGAATTTTCATCGAAACATCAGCTGGACACTTCCTTTATTTACAAGGGGAATCTGGAGGTTATCGCCCCAATTCATTGGAAAATCATACAGGAGAACATTACCGAGGCTTTGACGAACACCTTAAAATATTCGGATGCTACACATGTTTCTATAGAACTTAATGTTTTAAATAAAATCATTAGAGTCGAAGTGAAGGATAATGGCAAAGGCGCTGAAAAGGTGAAAAAAGGCCTTGGAATCAGGGGAATGGAAGAACGGACTGCCGCTATTAACGGAAAAGTGATAGTGGATGGGATGAATGGGTTTTCGGTGACGACATTGCTGCCTATTTAATTAGTAGCTTTAGGATAACGGACACCAGTTCCTTTATGTGTGACAAAACGGGCTGAATCCTTATGTTTGCGGACAGAGATTCCGTTATTTTTGCAATAGGGAGGTTATTTTCTCTTTTTTTACGCAAATAACGGAATCTCTGTCCGCTTAGTCATTAAATTAGGGTGATTTTATAAAGATAACGGAACCAGTGTCCGTTTGTTTTTATATTTAATATTTTATTAAAACAAATACCTCCCTCTTCTAAAGGAAATACTGTACATAAATTTACTTTTGTGAAGAGGAGCGTATATTCTTAGATGATGAAAAAACCGGTTATCGGCATTACTAGTTCATCCGTTCATTATAATGGTCATGAAAGCTCAATGCTGCCTATTAGTTATTGTGATGCAATAACTAATGCGGGTGGCCTCCCTGTTATTATTGCTGTTGCGCCAGAAGAAATGGCAGAACAATGGTTAGATGTATGCGATGGAATTATTTTAAGCGGGGGAGAGGATATGGATCCGTATACCTACCATGAGGAACCTCATCCGCAGCTGAAAAAAACCATAATAGAACGGGATCAGTTTGAAATAGGATTAGTACACGCTGCAAGAAAACGAAAGGTACCTATTTTGGCGATTTGCAGAGGGGTGCATGTCGTAAATGTAGCACTGGGCGGCACCATCTTGCAGGATATTGAAAGTATTGTTCCTAATTGTATTCAGCATACGCAAAAGGCATCCAGTAAAACCCCTTCTCATTCCGTTAAAATAGAAGGAAATAGCTTTTTATCCACTATACTTGGGACACAGGAAGTGAGGGTGAATAGCTTCCATCACCAAGCAGTGAACACCCTTGCTCTCGGATTAAAGGTCACGGCGCGGGCACATGATGGAATATTAGAAGCTATCGAAGCAATAAATATGGAAGAAGGTTGGATTTTGGGAGTTCAGTGGCATCCGGAGGAAATGGGGACCAATTACCAGATGGATCAACTATTTGCTGAGTTTATAAAAGCCTGTGAACTAGGCAAATAACTCCCGCGAAAAAACTCATATGAAAAACATGAAAATTCTCATGTGAAAACAGTGAAGGAATGCACTTATGGAAGTGTGTTCCTTTTTCTATAATAACATCATAAGCGCTTTAATAGATGTCTAGCTGCAGCGCCTATCGGCTAGCGGATTTCTAATCGAGAGGAGAAAAAACATGAATGTGTTAGAAATAAAAAATTTAACGAAGAAATTCGGTGACTTTATCGCGGTAGATAATATGTCTTTAAAAATTGAAGAAGGTGAGATCTTCGGATTTCTGGGTGCAAACGGAGCAGGTAAGAGCACGACTATCAATATGATATCCGGACTATTAAGAAGCAACGAAGGGGTTATTAACATCCTTGGAAAAAATGCCGAAAAACATAGCCGGTTTGCAAAAATGAATATCGGGATTGTTCCGCAGGATTTGGCCATTTACGAGGATTTAACTGCATATGAAAATGTTCGTTTTTTTGCGGGGCTGTATGGCCTGCGTGGGGTGGAATTAGATGCGCGTGTAAAAGAGGCGCTCGAGTTTGTCGGTTTAAGTGATAAGCATAAAGGCTATCCAAAGAATTTTTCCGGCGGGATGAAAAGGCGCCTGAATATTGCGTGTGCCATTGCCCACCGACCAAAATTGATTATTATGGATGAACCAACTGTCGGGATTGATCCGCAATCCAGAAACTATATCCTTACCTCAGTACGCAAGCTTAATGAAATGGGAAGTACGATCATTTACACAAGTCATTACATGGAAGAAGTAGAGGAAATCTGTACTCGCATTGCTATTGTGGATCACGGCCAGATCATTGCGGAAGGAACAAAGGAGCAATTGAAATCCATCATCACGAATACAAAGGATATTTGGATTGAAGTGAAATCGGCGGAGGGTCTTGATCCGAACACGTTGCAAGCAATCAATGGAGTGGAAGCAGTTCAAATAGAAGACAATGTAATTAAAATCAATAGTGATGCCGGAGTGAACAATTTAAATAAGATCATTGAACAGTTAATGAAGAACGGTGCAGAAATACGTTCATTAGAAGAGCAGGAACCAAATCTGGAAACAGTGTTCTTGACGTTAACAGGGAGAAACCTGCGTGATTAATAGAAGGGAGGGATAATGAGTGAACATTGTGAACATCTTTTTAAAAGAGTTAAAGCAAACTTTTCGGGATTTCCGGATGTTTGTGTTCATGATTGCATTTCCAATTGTGTTTATGTTGGTACTTGGGATGGCATTATCAAATGCATTCAGTACGAATAAGATTTCAATCGATAACATTCATGTTTTATATAAAAATCAGGGGAATAATCAATTAGCTCAAGCCTTTGAAACATTTAAAAAAGAAACAAATAAATCCGGGATTCACTTTAAAGAGACAAAAGGGAATGTAGATGGAAAGAAAGCAGTAAAACAGAATGATGTTGACGGTTATGTGGAGATTTCAAACACTGGAATCAAATTATATGAAAGTGACCGGAATAGTATTGAGGGAAACATTATTCAAGGAATGTTGACCGCTTTTGTAGATAAATACAATGTTGCCATGTCGGTAGCAAAGGTCGATCCGAGTAAAGTGAATATGGTTCTTGCATCAAATCACTCCAACCAATATATAAAAGAAACTTCCTTACATGCTACAAAATCTCCTGGAGCGATGGACTACTATGCGATTGCCATGACGACCATGATTGCTCTTTATGCTGCGTTGAATGGTAGTTCCTTAATGAATACGGAAATAGCAAGGAAAACGGGGGACCGACTTTTAGTATCTCCTGCTCGTAAAAGCGACATATTTTTAGGAAAAGTGTTTGGAAGTATCACAATAAATTTTATCTTTATTGTCATCGTTGTTTTATTTAGCAAATTTGTTTTTAAAGCAAATTGGGGAGACCATTTGGGAGTTGTGTTCCTTATTTTGTTAACAGAAGTGCTGATGGCTGTCAGCTTCGGGCTTGGAGTAAGCTATATCACCAAAACAGGCGGAGCGGCCCGAACCATTGTGATGATTGTCATTCAAATAGCCTCCTTCATAGGTGGTGCTTATTATAAAATCGACTATGCAGGCAATATTCCAAAACTTTCGCCGTTATCTTGGGCAATTGAAGGAATTACCAAGGTGATTTATGCGAATGATCTTGCGGCAGCCATTCCTTCTATAACTCTGAATATCGGGATAACGATTATTATGATGCTGATAGCGGTAGTCTCTTTTCAAAGACGGGAGGGGTTATAAATATGAAGGATATATTTTGGTTAGTGAAAAATATATTGAGAGTAACGTTTAAAAGTAAAAAGGGAATTCTGTTATATATATGCACTCCTCTTATTGGAATATTTATCTCCTTCCTTTCCTATGGTGGTTCAGGTGGAACGATACTGCAAGTTGGGATTGTCGATCATGATCATCAAGCTGTTACAACAGATACCATTAAGTTTATAAAAGGCTTAGAGAATGTGAAGGTGAAAAACATTAAGGAATCTGATGTATCGGATCAAATTACGGAAGGAAAACTCGATTGTGTTATTACCCTTGATAAGGGATTTGCTAAGAGTGTTCTTGCAGGAAATCCAAATCATATCAGCATTTCTTCCATAAAAGGCGCAACGGTTACAAGTTATATCAAATCCTATCTATATAATTATATTGATAATATTTCTGCAATCAGTAAGGCTTCTAATGGTGATCAAAACAAATTCGATAAAATGTATGCCGATTACCATCAGCCACAAGTAAAGATGTCCGCGAGTGTATTAAAGGACACGTCAAAGTATAAAGATATGACCAACCAAACGATCGGATATTTATTAATGATTATGCTAATCAGTGCAAGCACCCTTGCGGAAATTATTTTAAAAGAAAAAGGAAATAGAACCTATTACAGACTTCTATCAACACCTATTAATGCCAAAAAATATATTTCGGCCAATATCATCGTGAATCTTTTTGTGATGGTCATTCAAATTATTATTACATTACTTTGCCTTAAGTGGATATTTCACATCAACATCAATATGCCGGTTTGGCAATTGGGCTTAATCCTGCTGATATTTGGATTAGTGGCAATTGGATTTGCACAAATTACGGTAGCTTTTACAAACAGTACAGGCGCATCAGGCGCAATGCAAAACTTATTCATCGTTCCAACCTGCTTGTTATCTGGTTGTTTCTTCCCAGCCGAGATCATGCCAAAAGCATTGCAAAAAATTTCTGATTTCCTCCCGCAGCACTGGGTATTGGAAACTATTACGAAATTACAGCAAGGCGCACATTTAGGCCATGTAACATTGAATTTCATGATTCTGCTGGCTTTTGCTGTAGCGTTTTTCTTAATAGCAATCTATAAAATCAGCCGTAACAACAATGTCAGGAATTTTGTTTAAGCAGGATAAGGGGCAGGTTCCCTTATCCCTTTTTTATGAAGAGAACTTTTAAAAGATATTGTATCTATTAAATTAATTTACGGGCAGTAGCTTTAAAATAAAAATTTATCAAAATGCCCCCAATTCGGTATTTTACGATAAACGATTTTTTAGCTTCAAAAATTCCCCTCTGAGACATAAGAATACTCTTCAGACAATATTATCCATAAGGGGTATAACGGTGCAACTTTCTTATTAACGGTATAACTTTCTTCGAGACGGTACATTTTACTTTCAAATTTACACAGGCATTCAATTTTGATGGATGCCCTTTTTTCTTATTGAACTGTTGAAAATAGAAAGGAATTTACTATACAGTGGGAGTATTTATACTTATGTAAAATGTGTTTTATTCGGTTATAAAATTTTAAAAAAATATTTTTATAGATGTGTCGATTTGTCATTAGCGCATTCGTTGTCTTAATAGATGCAGGATATTTTGAGAAATGAAAATCCGAATGAAATGATTTTGAATAGGAGGCCATTGTATGTATTCCGTAATCTCAAAAGACGGCACGAAGATTGCATATGACAAAGTAGGTCAAGGACCGGCACTTATATTGGTAACAGGAGCGTTTAGCTACAGAAAATTTCCTGCCCAAGTAAAACTGGCAAATTTGTTAGCGGAGTATTTTACCGTTTATAACTATGATCGCAGGGGCAGAGGTGACAGTGGTGACACAAAGCCATATGACATTGCTCGTGAAATAGAAGATCTTCAAGCGATGATTGATGAAGCTGGCGGATCGGCATATGTTTGGGGATTGTCTTCTGGAGTGGCTCTTGCCCTACAGGCAGCAGAGAAAGGAGCAAATATTACGAAATTAGCTCTTCACGAACCTCCTTTTGTGGTTAACGCTGAAGACCCAAAGCCACCGGAAAATTTTCTGAAGCAAACTACCGAGCTTATTGCCGCTGATAACCGAGCGGAGGCAGTTAAGTTTTTTATGACAAAAGGTATGGGTGCACCTTCGTTTGTTGTAACGATGATGCGTGTAATGCCGGGTGTATGGTCAAAGCTATTGGATGTTGCTCACACGCTTCCTTATGACGCCGCTTTGTTAGATGGTTTTATGGAAGGAAAAAACCTGCCTTCCGAACAGTGGAGGAAAGTTACAGTACCAACACTAGTGATGGAAGGAACGGAAAGCCCTGCCTCTCTTCGCAATAGCGCCAAGGAATTAGCGGGTGTTCTGCCAAACGCACAGCTCCTCAGTAAAAAAGGTCTTGGCCACACCAAGAAACTTAATTCAAAAATGATTTCATCGGAACTTTGTGCATTCTTTACAAGGTAATTCTTTTTTAAAAAACTTTATTTTGATGTCGATTCATCCATTTATTATTCGTTGTATAAGTAGAAGCGATACAAAGCTTCATTAAAAAATAGGAGGTTTTACTATGAGATTTATGATGATTGTGAAAGCGACTACAGATTCAGAGGCGGGTGCACTGCCAAGCAAGGAGCTAATAGAAGCGATGCAAAAATATAATGAGGAATTGGTGAAAGCAGGTGTTTTACTAGCTGCGGATGGACTTCAGCCTAGTTCAACTGGAATCAGAATTTCCTACCCAGAACCGGGAGGTAAACCAAAGGTTATAGATGGTCCTTTTACAGAGGCAAAAGAAATAATTGCGGGATATACACTGATCGAAGTTAAATCTAGAGAAGAGGCAATTGAATGGGCTCTGAGGATGCCGGACCCACACGGATATGGACAGGGAGAAATTGAACTTAGACAGGTATTTGAGGCGGAAGACTTAACGGATAATCCTGAATTACTGGAAAAAGAAGCAGCACTTCGAAAGCGTGTAGAGGAGCAAAAGGCGTGAGTTTGTCCCAAACACATCGAACGATTGATGCGATATGGAGAATAGAATCGCCAAAGGTTATCGCCAGGTTAACCGGAATGGTACGAGATGTCGCGCTTGCAGAAGATCTGGCTCAAGATGCCTTGGTCATTGCGCTTGAACGATGGCCGGAAATTGGGATACCAGAAAATCCGGGTGCATGGCTAATGACAACGGCGAAGCGGCGTGCAATCGATCTTTTGCGGAGAACGAAAGTGCGTGATCAGAAATACGCTGAGGTCGCCCAACATACAACTTTATATACAGAAGAGGACATAGACCATGCTTTGGATGAGGAGATCGGTGACGATCTCCTTCGTCTCATCTTTATGACGTGCCACCCAGTGCTTTCTCAGGATGCTAGAGTCGCCTTAACCCTCCGTCTGCTTTGTGGTCTAACTACAGAAGAAATCGCACGTTCCTTTCTCACCGCGGAATCAACCATCGCACAGCGAATTGTCCGAGCGAAAAGAACGCTTAATGCTAATAATGTTCCTTTTGAAGTGCCCGTCGGGGATGAACTGACAGATCGTCTCCAAGCGGTGCTTGAGGTAATATACCTGATGTTCAATGAAGGGTATTCAGCAACAGCCGGGGATAACTGGACTCGACCGTTGCTCTGTCAGGAGGCGCTAAGACTTGGACGGGTACTTGCTGAGATTGCACCGCATGAACCGGAAGTGCATGGATTAGTTGCGCTAATGGAGATTCAATCTTCCCGCCTGAAAACAAGGGTGAACTCTAAAGGAGAACCCATTCTTCTCATGGACCAAAATCGTGCACTGTGGGATCAGCTGCTTATTCGTCGCGGCTTGGCAGCACTTGAACGCAGCCGCAGTCTTGGACATTCACTTGGACCATACTCTTTGCAAGCTGCAATTACTGCTTGCCATGCACAGGCACCGTCTCCCAAAGAGACAGATTGGGTCCGAATTGCTGCTCTTTACGAAGCACTTTCAAGAGTAATGCCTTCGCCAATCGTAGAATTAAACAGGGCGGTGGCAATATCTATGGCATTTGGACCTGCATTTGGACTTCAGATTGTGGACGAGTTGAATACTAATCCTTCCTTAAAGGGGTATCATTTGTTGCCAAGTGTCCGCGGAGATCTCCTTATGAAACTAGAGAGGTACGATGAAGCCCGGGTAGAATTTGAACGGGCAGCGTCTCTAACTCAAAATGAGCGCGAACGAACACTTTTACTAAACAGAGCGGCAGAATGTGAGAAAAAAACATCGATATAAATATCTTTTAACCTTCTTGTCGATTACATAGTTTCCTATTCGTCGTAATAGTAAGGAAGGAGTTTTGGGAGTCTATATTCCTTAAATTATTAGTATTTACAAGCTTTGTATCATATAAAGTATTTCACAAGTTTAGTATTTGTCTAGCTGCAGCGCCTATCGGCTAGCGGATTTCTCCGTCTTCTCCCTACGATAAGTCAACATCAGGTGAAAATGGCAGTTCAATTTTCAATAGCTCGTGAACGACCTCGCTGTGTTTCCTTTATCTCAGTCGAAGACTACGAAATCCGTACGCCGATGATCAAGGCACTTACGCTTTTCTTACGAGGAGGGAAAAATAATGAGATTTTTGTTGATTGTGAAGGCTACAGCTTACACGGAAGCTGGGGTGGCTTACAGCAAGGAACTCCATGATGCAATGAATGCGTATAAGAAGTCCTTGGCTAAGATTGGCACACTTCTTGCAGATGAGGAACTTTATCCAAGTTCAAATGGGATAAAAGTAAGGTATCCAATGAGTGGAGCAAAACCACAGGTGCAGGTCGGTCCGTTTCCGTTAAATCAGGATTTCATAGCGGAATATACCTTGATTGACGTGAAATCGGAGGACGAGGCTCTAAACTGGGCTCTACAAATGCCGGTTCCAGTGGGGTACGGTGAGTTCGAGATTGAATTGCGAAGGCTTAAAGAGAAAAGAGAATCTTTACAAGAACCTGGAATTAAAGCATTAGAAGCTGATTTGCATGATCAGCTCAATATGTTGAAAGAATTATAATGCAAACTAAGAAAACCAACTATAAATAAAGGAGATGATGTCAAAATGAATCAAGAAGTAACCGATTTTATTCATTCCATAAAAGAACCCTGGCAAGGAGAATTAGCCACCAGTTTACGTAAAGTTGTCCATCAAGCTATCCCAGATGTAAATGAACGTATCCAATATAAAAAGCCACATTTTTTGAAAAATGGAAAATATGCTGCTGTTATCTCAACATCGAAAGAGGCTGTTAGTTTTACGATTTTTAATGCTTCCTCACTGGATCTACCGGAAAGCATGTTCGATGGGCCACCGGAAAGAAAGACATTAAAGCTGCGAAAAGGGGACACATTTGATTCCGAGCAGCTAGTTTCATGGGTTAGTCAGGCTTCAGTGGGATAAGGGGTCAGATCCTTGTCCCTTTTTTAATGAAAAGGAATACTACCGTTCCTTCTTTCTCTTTACAAAATTGCCCCCAGTCGCAATGATGATAATGATTACCAAAAAAACAGCAGCCCACTTCATAAAGTTTATTTCAGATGACTTTTTATCGCCTTCATATTTTCCTTCTCTTGTTGCTTTTACAAACTTTCCTTTCCCATCTTGAACGGCAATTGCCTCGTCCGTACTAATTCCTTTTATAGAGTAATATTTCGTTCCTTTCTTAAAGACATTTGAAAAGTTTCCGGAATACATTCCTTCCCTATCTGAGTACTTTGTTACATGCCCGATTTCTTTCTCTACCTTTTCGACCTTCTCCTCACTTACAACGTAAATATATCCATTCCAAACAACAAAGGGGTATGCCCAGCTAGCGAAGGAATTTATTGGAGTTATCAGGAAAAGAAATAACATTGTAAACAGTGGTATACATCGTCCCTTCATTTTATCCCCCTTTAAGACCAGTATTTTCTAAATTATATGGTTCTTCTCCAATTACTAAAACTCCTTTAAAAAAATATAATGTTTTTCTTGAACCCAACGTAACGTTAGGTTGTATAGTTTAATTACCGGTAAAAACTATTCGTACGAATTAGGAGGAGATGATGATGGAAAAGAAACATTGGAAAGTAGGAGAACTGGCGAAACTATCTGGTCTTACGGTCCGTACACTTCACCATTATGACCAGATAGGATTGTTTTCTCCTTCAAAGCATACAGAAACAGGCCATAGGCTATATTCGGATGCTGATTTAGAAAGACTGCAGCAAATCTTATCCTTGAAGCAATTAGGATTCGGATTGGATGAAATTAAAAAATTTATTACAAGCCCGACATTCAGACCATTGGAGGTTATTAAAATCCAACTAGAAAAGCTGAATGAGGACATTCGTATTCAAGAAGAGCTGCGCAGGGAATTAGAACAACTATATGAATTTCTTAACCAACAAAGAGATGTGTCGGTTGAGCGTTTTATCAAATTAATTGAGGTGATGAAGATGACTACTAATAAATATTTTACAGAAGAACAATTGGCGAATTTAAAGAAAAGAAGCGAACAATTTGGGCCTGAAAAAATAAAAGAAGTGCAAAATGAGTGGTCAACATTAATTGAAAGGGTAAGGAAACTTATGGAGAAGAATACTCCGGTTGAGAGTGATGAAGTGCAGGAATTAGCAAAACGCTGGAGAGAACTAACCAATATATTTTCCGGGGGAGATCCAAAAATTGTGGAAGCAGCGGAACGTTTCCATGCGGAAAACCCTAATAATCCGATTCAATTCGGTATAGATGGTCCTTTATATAAATATATCAAGAAAGCTTTAGAAAAATTGTCCTAACCAAATTGGAATGGGGTGAAGGGGCGGGTCCCCCTCTCCCAATTTTTATGCTTATGCAATAGCCCACAAAAAACATAATTTTTTAATTAAGATTTTCTTTTAACCTTTGTATATCTATGTTTGCTGCGAGCAGTTTGTTTTCTCCTTCTTGCTCGATTAAATCTTTTAATTCGTTCAGCACAGGATCAAATGCAGTATGTTTTTGAAGCATAAAGGTCATTTCATGCTCTATAGGCAGCCAAGTGTCAATATTCGCTTCATTATGTTGAATTTGTGCTTCTAATTTATCTAATGCATTTGCAATTTTAGCTTCATATGTTATTTTGTCCTCAAATTCAAACCACAGATGATAAAAAGCTTGGCCATTTTCATCGCCTAATATATCGCGAATTTTTTCAATTGCTTCTATTTCATTTTGTCTTTTTAATGCTTTTTGTTCAGCGTTATCCATGGTATGAAAGGCAGGGATATCTTTTGCATATGCTTCTACAAGATCATGAATGATGATCATTTTTAACAATCGCTCACTATTTACTTTTTGATGCAGATAAGGTTCTATTGCCATGGCCATAAGTGCAACCCGCCAAGTGTGTTCTGCTACACTTTCTCGCCTCCCATTTGAAAGCCAGCTATGACGCAGTTCCATTTTTAGTTTTTCACCTAATTTAATCAATTGAAGGACATTTTTTAGTTGTTGCATGAATAAACGCTCTCCTCATTTACATATCGTTTCGCTAGTTCTTTGATTTTTTTAGCGACGTTCTCTCTATTAACAATTTCATTTGCATACACAGAAACTGGATGATTCCCCACACAAATACTATGCTTAGCATCCTGAAAAAGCTGCTTATCATTTGCATCATTCCCAAATGCAATAAATTCTGTAATACCTAATTGCTGCAACCCCTTTTGTTTATCTATGCCAAGGGGACTTATATCAATTAACTCCTCTGAATGGTGTTCAAATAAAGAAACCGGCATTTTATGTAAAGCCTGTTTCACCTCCGCTGGCGGAGAAAAAATCACCATTTTTGAAATTCCATTTAAACCCTCAAGTGGTTTATTCATCGCTGTTTTATGGGGATCTAGGTTTTTAAAAATCGTATGATCCTCTTCACCCGTAAAACTGTAATCCCAATCACTATCCGCTAGATATTTTAATTGATATGATTCAATCAATTTTTTTAATGCTATCACTATTTCTTGTTTGAAATAGATAACTTCAATTTTCCCGTTTTTAAAAGTAAATGCGCCATTGCCACCAACCATCTTTACGTGATGATATCTCTTGGGCAGTACCGGTAATAAATCACGGATAGGTCTGGCGGAAGCAAAGATTACTTCATGCCCTTTATCCAAGCATTCATCCAAAGCAGAACAAATTTCTTCCTCTATATTCTTTCCGGTAAAGCAAATAGTGCCGTCTATATCAAATACAAAATTCATTATGCTCACCCCTTTTTACATATGTTACAAAAGTTTTGATAGAATGTAGAGGACAGATGTCCCGGAGGTAAAATATGAGCATAAATTTAAAGCAAGCATGCGAACAGTTTAATCTACCAATTCCTTTATCTATTCAGCATTTATTGATGTTACGCACATTCCATGAAAAAGAAATTATTCTTCAATCGGGAAAAGAAATAGACGGGTTATACTTGTTAATAGAAGGTCGGTATTATGTAACAACAAGGGAAGTAACCGGCAAAGAATTATTACTACGTTATTGCAATCCTCTGTCTGTTTTGGGCGATATTGAAATTTTACAAGACTGTACGATTCAATCGGATTGCATCGCTTCAAGTAAGTGTACTTTTATCTTCATTCCACTTTCGGTTTATATAACATATTTGCAAATGGATGGTACATTTACAAAGCTTCTATTAAAAGAACTTGCATATAAATTGCAAACTTGTACTATTTCCTCAAGAGTGAATGCACTAGCATCAGTTGAAGCTCGTTTCGCAGCTTATTTATGTACAATTTACTCGGATTCTTCTACAAAAGATTATATTTTTACATCTAATTTAAATGAGGTGGCTTCATTAATCGGAACAACCAAAAGACACTTAAATCGAATTATCAAAACTTGGGGTGAACAAGATATTATTACTCGAACAACAGAAGGGATTAAAATAATAGATTTTGCAAAACTAGATCTTTATTCTGAGGATATTCGTTATGAATAATAATTTTAAAGTGTAAAAAAGTACATACGAAAACAAAGGAAAAACCGGTGAGAAGAATCACCTCAGTACTTGTGAGCAAAAAGTCATTAACAGGAAAAGGCGTGGCGTTTACCACGCTTTAAAATTGTTCCATTTCTTTCATAATCTTTTTTAAAACCTCAATTGTCTCTGGCGTATCATCTTCATATTCTAAGCCATGATTCACTTTTGGAAATAATGTTGACAGGATATTTGGATTCTTTAGCAATTGATTGTATCTGTCCTCAATATAGCAGTAATCATTGTCACCAATAAAGCACAAACCACTATTTTCACTACTGATCATTGCATTAAATACATCATCCCTATGAAGCAACGGGGTTAACCACACCGCTTTAGCATTCTTAAAAATCTGCCTTTTTAATTCAGTGCCCATAGCGATTGTTCCTAAGGACTTACCGACTAGATAATAGTTTTCGTAAGGTGAGTCTCCAAAAATCTTATCAATAACGGTCCTTACATCATATTTAACCGCTTCTGCTAATTCCTCATTACTGAAATCATCATAAAATGAATCATTGTATTGATAATTTATATGTAAAATGTCAAATGATCTGTTTAAAAAAATCTTAGTTGCATAATGAAAAAGCGGTCTTTCAACGGAATATCCTCCCCCTGGGAGGAAAATGGCTAAATTACTAGATTTATTTTCATCCGCATACAAAGAAAAAGGAATATCTTTTTCTTTGTATCCTTGAACGATATTTGTGTTTATTTGCTTCATAAAAACCCCCCTCTAGCTGACGAAATATTCAAACAATTTGTATTGATTTTAGCATAAAATTCCATATTTTAATAGAGGAAGCGGATTAAAGGACTTTCCGGAAAATTGTAGTATTACCTATATAAGTGCTAATTCGGGGAGAAAATCAAAATGCCATTAATTGTGTATAAAATTTACATCAAGGCACCGATTGACAAATGCCTTGACCTTGCAAGAGATGTAGAAGTACATACGAAAACGACAAGTAAAACAAACGAAAGAGCAGTGGGAGGCACCACCTCAGGACTGCTTGAACTGGGGGATACAGTAACTTGGGAGGCAGTTCATTTCGGAATCAAGCAAAGATTAACTGCTCAAATAATCGAAATGGAAAAGCCAAATAGATTTGTTGATATTATGGTAAAGGGTGCCTTTCACTCTTTTGTTCATACACATCAATTTATGGAACAGGGGGAAGGAACCATCATGATTGACCAGTTTCAGTATAAATCTCCACTAGGTCTCATTGGGGTTTTAGCCGACAAATTATTTTGGAAAAATATATGAGAAAATTCATTATTTCTCGCGCAAACGAATTAAAAAAAATTGCGGAAAAGGGAGGCAAATACATATGAAACTAATTGATACCACTCCATTCTTTTTGAATAACTATGAACCTAGCATTCCTTTCTTAAGAAGCTATTATGCCGAATACCCAGATATTTTCGAGGTGTATTTTTCTTCCCATTGTAAAGATACAGATGAAAGACACACCTCATCGATTGAAAAGTACCCACAATATTTTTCAACGATAAAAGAAGTTCATCAAAATGTTATTCCAATCATAAAGGAAGTAACAGAAGAATATTCTAAACTGTATCAAGTTACGTTTCCGATTGATGTTCACTTGATTGTTGGAGGATTCGGTTCCAACGCATATACTTATCGGCAAATCATTCCTAACATTACATTCGCTTTAGAAAAATTATCACCAGATCCAGATCACTTAAGAGTAATAGTTGCCCATGAATTTGGACACGCTGCCCAAAATATTTTGACTGATAATGCGGGGATGGATTGGACAAAAGCAAAGTGGAACAGCCCTCTGATTTGGTCTTATCGGGAAGGAGTGGCAACCCATTTTTCGAGGAAAATTGCTCCGGGCTTACATCCGTCTATTTACTTTTCGTATAACGACGAAGGGAAGGAATGGCTTGACTTTGCAAATGAAAACGCAAATGAAATTAAAAGCGCATTTGCGGAAGACTATCAATCTCTCACAACGGAGGAATTGTATCGTGAATGGTTCTCCATCAATGGCGGTAATAAATTTGGCTATAGTAGATTAGCCTATTTTATTGGGGAGATGTTTTTTCAAGAAGAGATTGATAGATTGGGAGAAATAGGGGCGATTATAGCCTGGAAAGAGGAAGACTTTGAAGACCGTATAAAACAATGGCTGTTGTGTATAGGGGATGAAGCGAAATGAGGGGGCCGGTCTCTTGCCACACCTAATTGAAAATCAAGTTCGGTCTGCACTGTTCTGGAGAAAGAAGGATTATGCCTATTAATATAGAACCTTAACAGTAACTCTTTTAATAAGATACATTGTCTAAAAGTGATAGACGAAAAGGAAATGTGAAGTCTTATTAAACTATCAAAGCAAATATAAAGGAGAACGAATTAATGAAAAATATTTTAGTACTAGGTGGTACACGTTTTTTTGGCCGTGAATTGGTGGAGTTACTGATTGAAGAAGGACATAATGTTGCGATCATGACTCGGGGTAAATCCGGCAATCCATTTGGTGACAAGGTAGAACATCTTGTCGGAGATCGTTCCAATAAGGAAGAACTGGCAAAAATAGCAGAAGATCGTACATTTGATATTGTTTATGATAATATTTGCTTTTCCCCAAATGAAGCTTATGAGTTTTGTGAAGTTTTCAATGGAAAAATTGGCAAGCTTGTTTTCACCTCTACACTTTCTACATATGAAATGGATGGGAAAGTAAAAAATGAGGATGATTTTAATCCTTATCATTATGAAATTCGTTTTGGCAATAGTGAAGATTTCTCTTACGGGGAAGGAAAACGTCAAGCGGAAGCTGTTTTCTTTAAATATGCGAAATTCCCGGTTGTAGCAGTTCGCTTCCCTATCGTAATGGGAGAAAATGATTATACACGCCGTTTACATTTCCACGTTGAACGTGTAGCAAATGGAGAGCCAATCGGATTTTTAAATATGGACGCAGAAATGTCCTTTATCCAAGCAACAGAGGCAGCACGGTTTTTAAAATGGGCTGGCTTCTCAGAAGTGGAGGGGCCATATAATGCAACAGCAAGCGGGAAGATTGCATTATCCGAGTTAATAAAATTGGTCGAAGAAGCTACTGGAAAATCAGCAAAAATCTCCTTAGTTGGAAATGATGAAATACGCTCACCTTATGCGATTCCTGCTTCCTGGTATATGACAAATGAAAAGGCAACAAACAGTGGTTTCCAATTTACTAATTTACATGATTGGTTGAAACCATTGATTGAAGCGATTGCGAGTAATAAAGAATAAAGGTAAATTTAGCTTTCGCCATATTGAAGAATCCATTTTGATCAAAAATGGATTCTTTTTATATTTGTAAAATATATCCTTCTAGATAATTTGATTTATTTCAAAGTAACATTTTCCACATTACAACAAATAGTGACAAAAAAGTATATTAATAAAACGTTTGATTAAAATCAATGAAAACCATTGTTTTATGAGGGACTTCCGATTTATTACATCGAAAAACATGATATTAATTGACGAAGAATTTTCCTTTATATCTTTTTCAATCCTCTTACATCCTTACTAAACAACGGAGCCAATCCCATTAACATCGCCCATGTACCTGCGAAGTAAAAAATATACCGAATTGGAATATGATCGGCTAAATAGCCGCCGAGAAAGACGGTAGCGGGCATCATGAATGCGGAAATACTAGTAACAAGAGAATCCACCCGAGCACGGTATTTTGCATCCACAAGTGTAATAAAAAGGGTGCCTACTACAACTCCTTGAAAAATACTAAAAAATGTTTGTATAGCGAATAAAATAAAAGCAAATACCAATTCATTTACGGTTCCCAATAAGACCATGCAACTGCAAGATATAATTTGTGCACCTGATAGAATAATTACAGGTTTGATTTTTTTTACTACTTTACCAGCAAAAAGGCCAGTCACAATGGAGACAGCTACACCAATAGCCTCAAAAAAGCCATACTGTGACGAAGTAGCTCCATATTGTGTTTTAAGGAGAACAATATATAAATATCCAATCGAAACAATATTTGTACCCATATTCATAAACGTAAGTGCAAGTAATGCATTATGTCCCCGTAAAATTTTTACTCCTTCCTTAAACTCTTTCCAAAATTCCTTTTTCTTTTGGTTTTGCTGTATTTTCTTTGATTCATATTTAGGAAGTACCAACCATTTTACCAATGCGGCTGCAAGGATGAATAAAACAGAATGTGTCAACAAGACTCCGATAAACCCAATTAACGAGAGCAAAAATCCTGCAATAGCATTGCCTAGTAAAGAAGCAGTATTGTTTGCTGAAGACAAATATCCACTCACTATTGGAATGCGATCTTTCCCTATAAGAGAAGGCAACAAACGGTTTCGTGATGGAAAAATAAATAATTGAGCTACATCATTAAGGATAACCATCACCATAACAGAAAAGACTATGTAATCAATGAAAAAAACATATGATAAAGCTAATACTACTCCAATCAACGCCATCGCAATATACGCTTTTTGCATAGCTGACTTTGGATTGGTTCGATCTACAAGCACCCCTATAAATGGCCCCGCAAATACATTCACAATAAAGGAAATAGCGGCAATGGCTGAGGTTAAAAAGGCAGACCCAGTACGTTCCAGCACATACCATGAAACACAAAGCGTATAAATCGCTTCGGCAATGCTCCCAATTGCGGATGTACTTACAATTAGAGACATGTTTCTTTTTATAAACGAGTTAGGTGCTTCTTGTTTAATTTGGGCAATTTCTGTTTCCATGTTTATGTCCCTTTCTTTAATTTATTTAAAAATAATATTAAATATATTTAAAAATAAATGCAACTAAATTTTTAAAAATTTTTAAAAATAAAATTAAATATATTTAAAATGTGATACAATATGGTTATCGATTGAACCGAAAAGGAGTTTACAAATGACTCATATAGGGGAAAAAATAAAAAAACTGAGAAAAGAAAAGAAGCTTACTTTAGCGGATGTGGCAAAAGACCAAATGTCTCCGGCAATGGTCAGTTTAATAGAAAATGGAAAATCCAAGCCATCAGCTGAAAATTTAAAGCATATTGCTGATCAATTAGGGGTAAACGTTTCGGATTTGTTAGGTGGAGGACTAACAAAAGAGGAGTTAAGGAATGAGTTAACCTATCTATTGGATATGTTGGATGGTATGGCTGATTCCGTTAAATTAGAAAAAGCTATTACTCATATTAAAAAGTTGCTTCCTCAGTTAGGAAGTGATTTTGCGTCTGCAAGAATTTATGAAATTTACGCTCGCAGTCTATTTTCTTATTATCTGTATTACAAATCGCAATATGATCTGCTAGATGATAGGGATTGGGCAATACATGCTGCACAAGCGGAGAAATTATATAAAGATCTGCAAATGGAAAGCAGAGTATTGAAAATGCGCTTTTTCTTTGCATATGTTGAATCCTTTCATGGGAACTACCAAAAAACATTGGAACTCATTAATACGGCCCTTAACAATGTAACAGGAACGGATTATGAAACGATTTCCGTTCAAATTGACCTAATGCTATTGAAAATGGACATACTGGATTCATTAGGTGATTTTGAAGGAACGGTTCGGCTGCTTGATGAAATTATACGATTCTCCAATAAACATGTTATGCTAAATCGCTTTTTTGAAATCCATAACCGCGGAGCTTTAATGTACTACAATATCAATAATTTTTCGCTTGCAAGAGAATATGTGGATAAAATCAATAAGTTTTTCGAAATCGTTGATAATGATCACCTGTATCTTGAAAAAGAAATCATTTTGACGCACTATGCAGAGTTTTATGAGAACGACCCTGAAACAGCGCTTGAAATGGCAATGGAGTATGAAAAGAAACTGCAAAACATGGAGTCATTAAACGAAAACTGGAAAATCATATACGGAGATTCCGCAGTAGATATGAAAGCCAGATGTTATACAAAGCTGAAACAACCGGAAAAAGCATTACCTTTATTCAGAGAATTACTAAAAGAAGACAATAAACATGTTTTTGAGTACTCTCCAATGGACATTGCGATTCGGGAGATAAATAAATCATACCAAGCTATATGTTATAAGGAACTTGGTCAACCAGAAAAAGCCACGGAATATGCTCTGGAGGCTATAAAAAGGCTGCGTCAATATCCGCACACTGCGTATTATCAGTTTGCAAGAAATGTTTTGCAGGAGATTCAGGTGAAGGCATGAAGGTATATATTTAACGGAGAAGGAGGTATTTTTAGAATGACAACTTCAAATAAAAATTTAAGAACCTGCGAAAAAGGACACAAATATTATAAAAGCAGTGATTGCCCGGCTTGTCCGATTTGTGAGCGGGAACCAATACCTGAAAATGGATTTCTTTCCATCCTATCTGCACCAGCAAGACGAGCGCTAGAAAACAACGGGATAACCTCTATACAAGAGCTAGCAAAGTATACAGAAAAAGAGATATTGAAATTTCATGGGATGGGACCAGCTTCATTGCCCAAACTTAGATCTGCTTTAGAGGAAAATGGGTTATCTTTTAGAAGCTAATAGATAAGATTACATCCTTAAAGATAAATAAATTTAACGGTTGGGGGTAAGTTCCAACCGTTTTTATGATTCATTGATTTGGATATTCTACTCGTTCCACACTTATTCGACACATGCAATTTTAATCAAACGTTTGATTAAATTGACTGAATCGTTAGTATTAAAGGTTATATTTAAGGATATGAATGCGAAAAAGGTTGCTTTTTGAGGAGAACACTACCCCCCACCACTTACTTTCCAAAATTAATAATCCAAAAGTTCAGCAATGCTAAGGGTAAAAAGAGAAATATGCAGATACCGTTTAAAATTATAGCAATAGCCCTCCTTTTTGCTTTTCCTCCATCTCCAAGACAAGCTAAAATAAACCCGATAAGAGGGAAGATCATAACGATGATCAGTGTAAGGTTTAAATAATGATAATAAAAATAATGTGAGGATGAAAAAAGAGATTCTACCATTTTAGCCATAACAGAAATAGAAAAAAATAAGTAAGATAATGCAATAAGCCTTTTTCTCATACAACAACCTCCTGTATTTTATTACGCCTATTTATTATAAAAATCACGATACTTTAAGGAATCAAATATAAAACAAGATGTTTAATCCTTATAACTAGGAATACTAAAAAAATTAATGCCAGTATGGATGAGACATAGGACATTATTGCACCAACGTTATACCAGACCATTGTATCCTTTCCCCAATACGCCATGTCTTGGAAAAGCATGCTGAAGATAAAACCTATTGTGGAAAAAATGAAGGTTAAAGCGGTACTATATGGAGATATAATGAAATTTTTCATAAGTAGCCCCTCCGAATTATCCTTGATTATCTAATTCGTTTAAACGTCTTAAAGTTTCTTCTTTATCAAATGAGCTAAACCAACGATAATGTTTGTCATCTAAAATACGATAATGCTGACTGATTAAATTTTGCTGCAAACGGAACCTTCCTTTAGTAACTATTTCCTTCCACCAAACTTTTCCGCCCAATGATTTTTCCTTAGGACGGTTAATTCCGTTATGTGCAATGGTTTCCATCACCTCTAACGGTTCATTTCCCAAAATAGATTGCAACACTTCGCTGTCTTGGAACAGTGCACATATTGCCACTGCATTTGTCCATCCCGATAAAGTTCTGCCTTTTTCAATTTGCACCAGAGTTTTTTTGGAAATGCCGATTACTTCCGCCATTTTTTCCTGTGAATACCCCTTTTCCAAACGAATTAGCCTAAATTTGTTAGAAATAAGTTCAATGACTTGATCTCGATTCATACAATCATATCCTTTTTAGTTACATTTTGTGGTAATTGGTGTAATTTTACACTATTCGTTGCTGTGGTGCAAGGAAATTTTACCTTAATTACCACTAATGAAATTTTGTATTCTAAAAATATTGAATATTTCGTTCTATAAATATAGAATAAAATTAATGAAAAATTTCGAATGAGGTGCAAAAATGGATGTCCTAAATCTGACAAGCCGAAAAAGAAAGACATATAAGATTCAATTAAAATACTCCATTTTCTGGGAATGTGCACTGGGGATTGCGGCTATTACCAATGCTCGTTTACTGCATACCTTGGACAAGCCGGCCAGTGTTTGGGAGGAGATTCGTAGTGGGTTATCACAAGAAATGCGACAACAACTAGATTTTGTAGAAGAACATAATACATGGAAAGCATTGCTTCAATTACTGCATCAACAAGACTTCTCAGAATTACCTTCCTTTATTTCTTACATAAAAGAACTTTCCAATTTAGAGCTGAAATTTATTTGTCTCCCTTTTATCGGAAGTGAATTTCAGGAAATGAGACAACAGTCGGTATTAGGGGATGCTGCATCTGTGAAAGAGATGAAAAATCTAACGAGTGATAATCCATTTTTTCCGGATTACATAGAATTCATCTGTAATGCGGATGGCGACCTGTTAAAAGAACATTTGATTGCGGTGGTGAGCGGTTGGTATCAATTTGTTTTAAAAAAAGATGAGGAAAAAATCCAATCCATCTTAAAAACAGATTACGAATCGAAAAAAAGGATGGCGGATAAATTAACGCCGGAGGAACTGGTAGAATGGGCAACTGGTGGAGTAACCTATAACCCTGAGCCTAGTGTGAATTATGTACTTTTAATCCCGCAATATACTTATCGGCCTTGGAACATTGCTGCAGATTTAGAGGATACAAAGGTGTACTATTATCCAGTTGCAAACGAAAGCATTTATCCAAACGATCGTTACGCTCCCAATAACTTTTTAGTATTAAAACATAAAGCTCTCGGTGATGAGGCGAGGTTAAGAATCGTTAAGTTGTTGTATGAAGGAGATCGGACTCTACAGGAAATCACCGAACATTTAGATGTAGGAAAATCTACTATTCATCATCACTTAAAAATATTGAGGTCTGCAAAATTAGTAGAAATCATTGATTCGAAGTATTCATTAAAGAGAAAGTCACTTGATATGCTAGCGAAGGAATTGGAGTATTTTTTGAAAGGGTAGGTGGTTACCGAAAATAGGGGAGAATCTCCCAACTTATGAAGTAATAGCAATAGCGGACACTGAATCCGTTATTTTAATAAATTATCAAGAATGGAATAAATTAGCGGACACTGGTTCCGTTAATTGCATAAAAACACATGAAAATCACCGCATTTTAACCAAAAAGCGGAATCTGTGTCCGCTAACATATGAAAATAGGCAGTTTTGTCACACATAAGGGATCTGGTGTCCGCAATTGATGAAATTCAAAGTGGAGTACCGAAAAATTGGAGAATCACCGAATTGATTAAAGGGTGGCACCTAAATAAAAAATTCTTTCAAAGGTGTGTTCAAATTGAATAACATTCTACTAAAAAATCGTTCATTTCTATCTGTTTGGATGGGAAATGCCGTCTCGGAAATAGGAGGAGCATTTGGAACCTTTTGCAATTCGATTCTAATCTATCAGCTAACTGGCTCTAAAATGGCACTCAGCAGCATGTGGCTTTTATACTTCATCCCATCCCTCGTCATACAATTGATCATCGGACCGTACATTGACAGGTGGAGCAGAAAGCGAATTATGATTTTCTCACAATGGACAAGGGGAATAGTTTTTCTGATTCCACTGGTTTCATTATTAAATGGCCAACTTGAATCCTGGCATATCTACACAGTCCAAATAATAGTTGGTTTAATAACTCCTATTTACACTCCGGCGAACCAGGCTATTACTCCGACTATTGTAGCGAAAGAACAAATTAGTAAGGCAAATGCCTATATTGATGGAACTGTCAGATTGATGACGTTCCTTGCACCAATTTTAGGAGGTATTGTAGTCGAATATATAGGGGAAAAACTAACACTTTTATTTGTTAGTATCCTGCTGATTCTAAGCGGATCACTGCTCCTTTTTATAAAAGAAAAAAGAGTTCACCAAAATGTGCGGAAAACTTGGCTGGAACAATTTAAAGAAGGACTATTTTATTTCTTTACTCAACCTGTAATTGTTTGGTTAGGAATCTTTCTTGCTTTTGTTCAATTTGGAGTAGGGGTTACGATGGTGACAAATCTCCCTTACATAACAGATGAATTATCAGGCAGCTATGCGGAGTATGGTTATTTTATGGCCGGTTTCCCATTGGGATATGTTATTGGCTCTATGCTTGTCGGTAAAATAAGACTAAAAAGTCGAAGGGTGCTCATGTTAGGCTCGTTAGTGATTGGCGGTTTAACATATGTATCATTAGGTTTTAACTATAATATTTATTTTGCTTGTATAACGGAGGCGGTAGCAGGAATTGTCATGGCATTTTTCAGTGTATACAATATCACCATTTGCCAACAAACAGTACCTAATCATTTAATGGGAAAAGTTTTTTCCGTAAGACTATTGATTATTAGAGGTGTCATGCCAATCGGTGTGGGGTTAGGCGGTGTATTAAGTGATGCCTGGGGAATTCGGCCATTATATATATTGATAGGGTCCATTATCTCCGCAGTATCTTTACTAGGAATATTGCTGCCTTATTTTCGATTTCTTGATCAATCAGTTGAGAAAAGGGAAGCAGCATAAGAAGGATATTCGTACAGAATAGTAGAATCCAATGTTATAACTAGTTTAGGTGGGTGTGAAAAAATGTTTGCATCGCAGAGTATCCTTTCCACTTGGAGGAAATTTGATCAATTCCCAATGGAGACATTAACGAAAGCATGGTTTTATCATCAGGATACGAAAAAGAAACAAAGAGACGTATCCTTGATGAAAGAGCATCGGGAACAGTATGGGATTTCCGGAAATTGCTTTGATCTTGCCATCTGGATTCTGGATGAATTTCATAAAGACGGGATAGAGGCATATCCAATTGGTCATCATTTAGGAACGAGTCATGCCCATGTTGCGATTATTGCTTTAGATGCATATGGAAATCGGTTCTTATGTGATCTTGGGGACCAATGGCTTCAGCCCATTTTAATCGACAAACATCATGATGAGTTTACAGAGGAAAAGCTGCCCGGATTTTTCCCTGCGGCTGACGTACAAGTGAAGCCAAGGGAAAGGGAAGTAGAGATTCTCTATCACCGTCCAAACGGAAAAATTTCAAAACAGGTTTATGACACTGCCCCAATTGACCAAACTGAATTTTTACAGGCAGCCGAGTTCTCTCAAAATCTATTAAAGCCGCAGCCATTGCTAGAATGCAGAATCCCATATAAATCGGAAATTGCCCATTGGGAATTCTACAATTGGGAAAGCTTTTTAAGCACTACAGAAGGAATATTCCATGATTCCAAACTTACAAGAATAGAAGATTGGGCGAATTTAATACATGGAAAAACAGGTTATGATTTTCAGTTTTTAATGAATGTATTAGAAATTTATAAAAATTGGAGAAGTAATAATCATGCAATACACAATCCGTAAAATGCAATTAGAGGATATTCCTCATGTTCAAAACGTAGCAAAGGTAAGCTGGAATGCAACGTACAAAGGCATTATCCCCATACATGTTCAGGAAAAGTTTTTAAAATATGCCTACAATGATGAAATGATGCAAAGGAGATACGAGCGGTCCTTTATTTTTGTTGCAGAAGTAGAAGGGAAAGTCATTGGGTTTGCAAACTTTTCTCCTTTAAAAGAGAACGGGGAGGCGGAGCTTGGCGCAATTTACCTGTACCCGGAATATCAAGGGGAAGGAATAGGAACAGCCTTATTAAATGAGGGAATCAAATATTTGGAAGGTGTTAAAGAGATTTATATAAACGTAGAAAAGGATAATATAATCGGAAAAAATTTTTATCATGCGAAGGGATTCGAGGTAGTTTCTGAGTTTGTTGATCATTTTGAAGGGTATGACCTTAAAACAGTTAGAATGGTTTTACAGATTGAAAAAGCGGCTTCCTGAGCAAAATATTATTTGGATGAATAGTATCTAATATGAAAAAGGGATGAGTGAGCATCCCTTTTTCATATTGTAATCTCACTAGCCTGTACTCAATGATACTCCGAAACCCAATTCGGATCCTTACTAAAATCGTAGGTTTCACCTTTTCTTAGATTTATCACTTTTCCATTGATTTTTCCAATAGTTCCATCAGGGTAGTTAATCCACATGGATCATAATTTCAAGGCCTGTCGGATTTTCCATAAACGGTTCGTTAAATTCTTTAAAAATAAAGTCTAGTCCGGAGATATCATCATGTAATGCTGGCGAAACTACGAAATTACGGATATTCAACCCTGTTGAACCACTCCCGTTATTCATACGGCAATCGTATTTTTCTCCAATAGATAATTCAAAAAAGGTATGTTCACGAGTGTCTGTTGGTGAATCCATTGTGCTATCCCATTCAATGATTAATTTTACAACACTGGCATTAGTATATTGATGAATAGAAGTAACGGAATAAAATCTCCCATCCTTTTCAACGGATTTCTGAACCGGTATGAGTTTTCGGAAACCATTTGGTTCAACCATAGGCCGATAATGCTCTTCTACTTTCAATGACCAAAATATGGAATGTAAAAAATTCTCATAAAAGCCGTATTTCGTTGCCCAAGCAGAGATGTATTCATTAAATGGCATACCCGGGCGGTTGTTAGAGATTTCCTTTCTTTGCTTCAACAATTCACAAATTTTTTCGTCAATAGGAACAATTCGTTCGTCATAGTAATCAGATTGTGGTTGATGGTGGATTCTCTTCATTATTTCCCTCCAGAAAATTTTTCTTAAGTTTATGTTAACAAATAATGGAATAAATAGATACAAGTTAACGGTGTAATTGTTTCATTTTTCCCTATAGTTCGAAAAAATGATATATAATGGCAATATTAACTGATAGGGGTGATTGGATGGGAGCAGAAAAACTAAATGAAGATTTACCTGTTTTAGAAACGGAGCGGCTTTTGCTACGGAGGATAACGTTAGACGACGTAGAGGATATTTTCGCATATGGTTCAATAGAAGAGGTAACAAGATATGTGACTTGGGATCCCCATCGTACTTTATCAGACACAATGGAATTTGTTCAGTTCATTCTTAATCAGTATGAATACAACAAACAAGTTGCTCCCTGGGGAATCGAATATAAAGAAAATGGAAGATTGATAGGAACCATCAATTTTATTTCATGGCAGCCAAAACATAAAAGTGCAGAACTCGGATACGTAATTTCTCCGGATTATTGGGGGAAGGGGATTGGTACCGAAGCCACAAAGAAAGTCATTGAATATGGATTTGAAAATATGGACTTAGTTCGTATTCAAGCAAGATGCCTAGTAGGAAATATCGGTTCCAGCCGCGTAATGGAGAAGGCGGGGATGACTTTCGAAGGGATATTAAGAAAAGTGGCCTTCATTAAAGGGGAGCATCAAGATTTAAAGGTGTATTCTATTTTGAAGGATGAGTTCTTATTGTAAATAAAGAAGGGTTGGGGGGAACATGAAACGGATCATAAGTATTTTTGTTACATTATTAATTTTGCTGGGCATTAATTATGCTGTAGCATACTATACAAATACCAAGTTCATAGATTATTCATTTGGTGTGGGATTAGTCTTTAGCATTATCATATGGTTTTTCACATCGAAAGGCGGTCTAACCTCTCGTATAACGGATGGAATCGTCCAAATGGAATCAACGAATTTTAAATTAAAGGCAGACACCTATAAATTTTCACCCAATGCGGCTTTTTTTACATCACTTGCTTATACTCTAGTAGCAATTATTATTACCTTTTATTATTATCGACAATATTTCTTTTAATAAGGGAGCGATGAGTGATGCAAAGTCCGATAGTAAATCAAATCAACACGATTTTTGTTCATGTTAGTGATTTGGGAAGATCTGTAGAATGGTATTCAAAATTACTTGATCAGGAATATAATTTAGCAGAGGTTCATCGGCCCGTTTATAACATGAAGATCAATCATCATACTGGTCTAACATTAGATGCAGGTCCGTCTGGAACAGCAAAACAAATCAATCCTTCTGGGAATCCACTATTTAATTTTCATACAAATGATATTGATGAGGCATATGAATATATTAAACAGTTAGGATACAAAATGGAATCGGATATTGTTCGTTTTGAGGATTTTGCATTTTTTACTGTTAGTGATCCTGATAAAAATATTGTTATGATATGTACCGGTTGAGGAATTTGTATTTCCAATATAAAAGCCTGGTGAAATCAGGCTATTTATAATGCCTCTCTTAAAACTTAATGTTGATATTGCATAATAATATAAGGTCAATTTATTGGGATTTTCCTTAAGTGTATTCTTCTATCAAAAAAATCACCTTACTGCTAATAAGACAATAGGAGCAAGGTGATTTTTAATAATCAAGCATAAACGCAATCTCGTATGGGGGCTATACGTTTAGCGGGACGCTTTTGGCGGTTGGCAAACGTCACATTTACGTTGGTGATTATTTTTAAACTTCGTAAATGTTTTTTCAAAATTGTTACCGCATGCACATTTAAATAATAGCTTTTGAGAAAAGCCATGATATTCCGTCGTTAGCAACTTGCTGTCTGAATTGTTCTCAACAAATTCTTTAATTTTATCGATTGTCCATCGTTTATTCATTCTCTACACCTCCATATTTTATCGCTAGACGGAGCTTTTATGGCGTCCGTTCCATTATGAGCATCTTCATTATGTCCTAACCTGCGTTATTTTGAATATTTTACTATCCTTTTTAGTCCTGATTAAACCACAGTGGATCTTTGTCATCAACATCGCCATTATAATTGATTAGAATCTCATCCCCTGCTTTTATATCTGTGTAAGCATAGAAGTCAAATGTGTGGTTTTTAAAATTAATCTCATAATTCGCATTAGGTTCATAAGAATGGTTAAACAACATTCCATAACCTAGAAGGATCGCAGAATGATTTATCCCATACTCAAAGGCGTAATCAGCGAGTAAGGTTTTCTCGATGTATTGATGCTGGTCGTTTGGATAAGCAATGACAGGTGCTTCATGTATAAGCTCACCTTTTTTGATATCGCATGTAGCAAATACCCCTCTATTGAATTCTCCATCACTTAGGAGAGATGTTTTTATCTCAATCATGTTATTCGCCTACCCACTCTAAAAATTTTCTTCCTAACTGTAACATTAAATTGAAGAGCATACAAAATACTAACAACATTTAACTTAAAGAAATATTTTAATTAACTAGGAAAACGATCATCTAGTAATAACGCTAGAAAGGAAAAGTTGAGCATTCCCATTTTTACAAGGACACAGGATACGCTATTCTCTAAAAAAACCTTATTTTCATCATATTAGAGGACACAAATTCCGTTATAATATGAAATTCATTCGAAAATAGCCGTCATTTGCCATTATAACGGAACGAGTGTCCGATAAACTTCTGAAATCGCCCCTTTTGTCACAGATAACGGAATCTCTGTCCTATAGGAGATTGTTCGCACCCGAACCTGCATCCAACAAATTTTTTATACCCCAAGCCACTGTCCACCAATTGTAATCTCTTGTTCATCTATCGTTCATATTCCTTTTTTACAATCTCCATATAGATGGATGAACAGGAGGATTGAACATGAAAAAAATCGCTCATTTCATTAGCAGTTCTAAAGGAGCTAAAACGATTCTTATTGGCTGGTTAGCGGTCATTATCTTATTAAGTATTGTGGCGCCAAGTGCAAAGCAATATTCCATCAGCAGTGGAGAAGGCAGTATTCATGAAAACACTCCATCTGCAGAGGCTGCTAAAATTATGGATAAATATTTTCCAACGAAGGATGGGTTAACAGCACTGCTTGTTTTTTATGATAAAAACAAAATATCTGAACAAGATCGTGCAAAAATCACGGAACTCAGCAAATGGCTGTCGTCCAACGAGAAACCGAAAAATGTATCCGGTGCATTGCCATTTCATCAATTGCCAAAAGAAGTTCAGGATAAAATGTTTTCCAAAGATAATACTACACTCATTTTAAATATAGCGTTAAAGAAAGAATTAGATTCAGACCAAATCTACGACACGATTCAAAAAATCAAAAATCATGCGAGTAAAACTGATCTTGGGAACATGAAGCTGGAAATCACAGGTCCGGCGGGAATTTCATCCGATACGATTGCATTGTTTAAAAATGCTGATTTAGTTCTAATGTTTGCAACCGTTGGATTAATCTTGGTTATTTTAATGATTATTTATCGGTCGCCATTACTTGCGATTATTCCATTAATTATTGCAGGATTGGTGTATCAAGTTGTTGACCGGATTTTAGGTTTGGCTGCAAAGTATGATTGGTTTTCTGTTGATAAACAAGCACTTTCGATTATGATGATCTTACTTTTTGCCGTTTTAACCGACTATTGCTTGTTTATTCTTGCAAGATATCGCGAGGAGCTTAAGAAAAATGAGTCCAAATACGAGGCCATGAAAAAAGCGTTCACACAAGTCATGGAGCCGATTTTATTCAGCGGCGGTACTGTGCTTGTTGCGATGCTGGTCTTATTTTTTGCGAATTTCAAAGCCTATCATTATTTTGCACCAGTTTTTTCGGTGGCAATGGTGGTTATTTTGCTAGGCGGAGTGACACTGATACCTGCCATCTTCGCATTGGTTGGCAGAAAAGCATTTTGGCCATTCATCCCAAAAATAGAAGAAAAGGAAACAAAGAAGCATCCAGGATTTTGGTCAAGGGTAGGAAAGTTTATCACCAGAAAGCCAGGGATTACGGCAGGAGTTCTATTACTGTTGCTAGTTTTATCATCCCTTAATGTAGGATCCATGAAATATTCGTTTAATATTATGAAATCATTTCCGAATGATATTTCATCCAGACAAGGATTTGAGATTTTGGAAGGGCACTTCCCACAAGGGCAATTAGCGCCGGTCTCCGTGATTTTAAAATCAGAAAAAGAGATAGTGCTGGATTCTACTTTTGCCGAAAAAATCAACGCTTTGAAAAAAGCATTAAAAGCCCAAGGTGGAGTCGGTGATATTTCTCCAGAAGTCGTTCCGGGCATGTCATCAAACAATTTTTTATCAGAAAATAAACATGCCGTAAAACTGCAATTGATTTTAAATGATAATCCTTATGACCAATCATCATTAAAGGCATTAAATAAACTGCGGGAAAATAGCGAGTCTATGCTGAAGGATAGCGGCTTCAATACAAAAGAATTTTCCATCCATTATGCTGGGCAAACAGCTCAACAATTGGATGTGAAAAATCTAAACATGCGCGATACTATTTTAACTTTCACTTTAATAGCTGTATTTATTACCATTATGCTTGCTTTTCAATCAAGATCGATCTTAATGGCCTTTACGATGATTGGAACGATGCTGTTGTCTTATACAGCTACCCTTGGAATTGGCTGGATGGTGTTTCATTATATTTTAGGATATGACGCTATTAGTTATCGTCTGCCGGTGTATACCTTCGTGTTCCTCGTTGCTTTGGGTGTTGATTACAATATCATGGTGGTCTCGAGAATTAGGGAGGAAGCGAAGCACTATGAGTGGAAGGAAGCGGTTGCTCGTGGCGTTTCCCTTACCGGAGGAGTTATTTCATCAGCAGGAATCATATTAGCGGCTACATTCTGTGTGTTAATGACGCAACCATTGCAGGAGCTCTTCCTATTCGGAATGACTATGGGAATAGGTGTGTTAATGGACACTTTCCTTGTCCGCGGCATGCTATTACCAGCGATATTAACTTTTTTCAAGACGAAACAATCGAAGCATGTAATGTCAAACCAATTGAAAATGTAACGTTATGTTCATCTGTTGTTCATATTACTTATATATTCTGTTTTTGGGTCGATTTTGGATCGGCCCTGAAATTTTATTCAAATAGGGGAGGATACGAAATGTTTACAACAATGTTATTTTTCCACTTAACAGGTTTATCGATTTGGCTCGGATCTTTATTGTCTCTTGCCATTATTACTTCCGTACTAAAAAAACAAGCCGGTTCAAAGGATATCCAGAATTTATTGCGAAAAATACCTGGCTTATTCAGCAGATGGCTTCATCCGAGCAGTTTTATCGTACTAATAAGCGGTGTCTTTATGATTATCAGCATGAATATTTCCGAATCACAAAAGCCACTATGGCTGCACTTTATGGAAAAGGGCGGATTACTCATCATTCTTTTGTCCATTATTGTGTTAAGTATTGTTAGCAGCAAAAAAATCAAGAAACCATTAAAAGCTGCAAATGTGGATGTAGCAGTTGTTCAAAGAGGATTATCTACTTATCTTGTGTGGCTTACAATTTTTATCATCTTAATCTTATCTATTATTTTCATGGTTAGTTTTAAGTTTTAATATATTATCCAGGCATGGGGAAAGCACACTCCATGCCTGAATTTATTTTGTATAAAACAATCTGGGATATCGTAGGCAAATTAAAACCGCATAGATTACCTTAATCAAGAAATTTCCTCTTATTTAATTCTTCTATTTTAGTATACCCGCTATCCTCTTTCGATTAATAACAAGGACATTTTAAATAGTTGGCGAATAATTTAAAAGCAACTACTTGTACCAAAGGAGATTACAAAGATGACGAAGCTATATTTTCATACTAATTCGAGTCAGGAAGACGCTTCCTACATTCGACAAAGACTATCAGAATATAATATGCAATACCTTTCAGACAGAGAAATAGCATTTAATAATGAGGATATTAGCATTACCGTTAAGGATGAAGAAGGAAATATAATAGGAGGTATTACGGGAAACACGAAACTTCACTGTCTATTTATTCAATTCTTATGGGTGGATGAAAGGCTAAGAGGTCAAGCCATTGGGGCAAAGCTATTAAAAAAAGCAGAGGAAGTTGCTAGTGAAAAGGGCTGCAAGATGGTAAGAGTGGATACTTTTAGTTTCCAGGCACCCGAATTTTATAAAAAACAGGGTTATGAAGTATATGGTACGGTGGAAGACTTTCCTGAAGGATATACACATTATTTGTTCTTGAAAAGAATTTAAAAGATGAATAATATCTGACCATTGGCTTTGATAGAGAAATAGAATCGGGGTTGCAATTATGAAAATGTTGGCCTTATGGATGCTTATAAAGGACAACTCAACTCCGATTTTATAAGGATTTTGAATGCTCATAAAAGACATCTCCACCACCCGGGTTTTACTCGTCATTGGCCTAACAAAGTTTATAAAATATAAAAGCTTAGGTAGCTCGTATGAAAAAGGCTGGCAGAACCCGCTGCCAGCGTCAGAAGAAAACAACCTTATGATTTTAAGAATCTCGGGAACGTCAAATAAATAATCGTTCCTACGCCTTTTGTGCTGCTAACGTTAATTCTTCCGCCCATTTCCTCTGTAATTTGTCTGCATACCATTAAGCCAAGTCCCGTACCCTTTTCTTTTGTAGAATAAAAGGGCAGCCCAAATCGGTCGATTGTTTCTTGACTCATCCCTTCTCCGTTATCCGCAATCGAAATCTGGACATTTTTTTGAGTGAGTTGTACCTGAATCGTAATCACGCCATTTCCGCCAGATGCTTCAATTCCGTTTTTGATGAGATTAATAAATAGCTGCTGTACCCGAGTGGTATTTCCTTTAACAAGGACAGGTAATTTATGTTGAAAATCGATTTTTACATTATTAAGTGTTGCAAACGAGGATAAAGACCTGATTGCATTCTTTATTTCAATGGTTACATCTAATGGAATATCTTTTTCAGAAGAATGATTTTTCCCTAGCGCAAGATAATCGGCTATAATGGCATTTGCACGATCCACTTCTTCGATGCAAATTTTAATGTATTCTTTTTCCGATAGGGATATTCTGCTTGAAGATTGCAATATTTGCATAAACCCACGAATACTTGTCATAGGGTTGCGGATTTCATGAGCAACACTTGCTGCCAGCTGTCCAATGACATTAAATTGCTCCGCATGTTGAATTTCGTTAAATAAATCTATTTTTTCAATATGTAACTCCATTAAGTAAATGACGATCCAAACTAGAATCACGTTTTCTAAAACATATAAAGTGTAAATAATAAATTTGTTAAAAGTCATACCTTCCGATAGGAAGATAGAGCCTAGAATGGGAATAAGGGCAGAAGAAACTCCAATGAATAAAATGGAAAAGGACAGTTTTTTCTTTAATGAAAAAGTAGAAAACTTGTTTTTATATTTAAAGAGAATGATGCTGGCAATTAATAAAATAATAAAACTTGGATACATGCCCATTCCGCCATGAATAATACGAATAAGGACATAAAATAGGGTAACCGCCACGCCGGTTATATTTCCTCCGTATATAAATGCCAAATACCAAGGAACAAGCCTTAAATCAAGTAATCTTCCATTATTGATTTGAATCGCAAATGAAAGCGACAACGTAATAGCAATACCGCACGTAACTCCGAACATGACTCTATGTTTTATATCACTTATCTTTTCTTTTACAAGCACCAAATAGATAATAAATGGAAAAAGAACCATTAGTACTTGCAGTAAGATGTTCTGGTAGTGAAAATCCATGTTCTGTTCTCCTTAATCGACAATAACATACATAATTCTTAATTCTATATCTCGCTAGAAAACTCCTCTTAAATTTTTTATCAACCTTTATAATAATTTAAATAGGTATTTTGTACCTATAAAAAGGACATTTGTGTTTTTTTATCGAAAAATGTATAATAATGAACAATTCTAAAAATATTTTTCTGAAAAGCTAGACTATTGCACAAATGTACAAGAATTATTAGGTGAGATGGTGATGAAATGACACAGTTGTCGAAGGAAAGAAATTTAGAAAGAGGACTGAAGAACAGACATATTCAATTAATTGCAATTGGCGGGGCAATAGGAACCGGATTGTTCCTTGGGGCAGGAAAATCAATCCATCTTGCCGGTCCTTCCATCATGCTTGTTTATTTAATTATTGGTGCCTTTCTATTTTTTGTCATGCGTGCCTTAGGAGAATTATTATTATATAAATCTACTACAGGCTCTTTTACGGAATTTGCAGAAACATTTATAGGACCGTGGGCTGGTTTTATTACAGGCTGGACGTATTGGTTCTGCTGGATCGTGACAGGAATTGCGGAGATCACAGCTGTCGGAATGTATGTGAAATTTTGGGTGCCAAGTATTCCGCAATGGATACCTGCGCTAATATGCGTTCTTGTATTACTTCTTATTAATCTAGCGACAGTGAAGGCTTTTGGTGAAATTGAATTTTGGTTTGCTTTAATTAAAGTTATTGCGATTGTAGCTTTGATCGTCATTGGTTTTGTCCTAGTCTTTATGGGCTTTGAAAGTCACGAAACAAAAGCCTCCTTTGCGAATCTTTGGAATCATGGCGGATTTTTCCCGAATGGATCCTCTGGATTTCTGCTGGCCTTTCAAATGGCTGTCTTCTCCTTTGTTGGTATTGAGCTTGTAGGGGTTACAGCGGGTGAAGCAGAGAATCCGGAGAAAACACTCCCGAAAGCGATAAATAGTATTCCAATTCGGATTTTAATCTTTTATATAGGTGCCTTGTTCATGATTATGTCGATTTATCCTTGGAATGGGGTAGATCCTGCCAGCAGTCCATTTGTAAAGGTGTTCTCTTTAATTGGGATACCTGCAGCAGCTGGAATCATAAACTTTGTCGTACTAACTTCTGCGGCATCTTCATGTAATAGCGGTATTTTTAGTACAAGCCGTATGCTTTATACTCTTGCCAATGAAGGAAAAGCGCCAAAAATGCTAAAACATTTAAATGAGCGGAATGTACCTGCACCGGCATTAATTGGATCGACATTGGTATTATTAGTAGGGGTATTGCTAAATTATCTATTGCCGGATAAAGTCTTTACATTAGTGACGAGTATTTCAACGATTTGTTTTATTTGGGTATGGGGAGTCATTATCGTGTCCCATTTGCGTTATCGCAAATTAATGCCGGATAATGCAAAAGAAAATCCTTTTAAAATGCCATTGGCACCTTTTTCAAACTGGATTGTACTAGCATTCTTTGTTTTCGTACTCGTTTTACTTGGCTTTGCCGCTGATACAAGAGTGGCGTTATTTGTTACACCGGTTTGGTTTATCCTTCTTTTAATCGGGTACTATTTTATGAAACTAGCAAAAAAATAATAGTGTATATGAAAACCGTCTGTTAACGGTACCGACCCCCGAAAGTTAGAGTAATAAATCTAACTTTCGGGGGTGTTTTTATGGCAAAATATAGTGAAGAATTCAAAAAAAGGCTTGTCACCGAGTATTTAGAGGGCAATATTGGGTATGGATCATTGGCAAAAAAATATAATATGGGCAGCCAGACCTCAATACGTGAATGGGTGAATGTATATAAGTCTCAAGGGATGGATGGGTTAAATCGTAGGAAAACGAAAAAGGAGTATTCTGTTCAATTTAAAATGGATACGATACAATTTATGTTAAACACAGGTGCTTCTTATTTAGAAACTGCTGTTCATTTTAATTTGAACAACCCTTCCTTGATTATTCGCTGGACGAAAGAATTTTATGAACAAGGAGTAGAAGGCCTGATTCCAAAACCAAAGG
>NZ_LJJC01000004.1:252546-868328 GCF_001420715.1 Heyndrickxia shackletonii
ATCCCGGCGTTTTTCCACACCTATCCCTCTTCAAAAATTAGTAACAGACATTACAGAATTCAAATGTCTAGGCGATGAGAAGTTATATTTAAATCCGATTCTTGACCTTTATAACGTAGAAATTGTTGCGTTTGAAATTAGGAAACGTCCAACGTTAGATCTTGTCATGAAACCTTTAAAAGAAACAATAGAGATATTAAAGAATCATGCGACCTATCGCACCACTATCCATTCCGATCAAGGCTGGCATTATCAACACAACCAATGGGTCAGAACGTTAAAAGAAAATAAAATATTCCAAAGCATGTCACGTAAAGCAACCTGCGCAGACAACGCTTCGATGGAGAATTTCTTCGGCATTTTAAAACAAGAAATGTATTATGGGGAGATTCTAGTAAGCTATGAAGAATTAAAAAGAAGAATAGAAGAATATATCTACTGGTATAACAATGAACGTTCAAAAGAAAAATTGGCTGGAATGAGTCCAGTTGAATACCGAACTCAATCCAGCCAATCAGCTGCATAATAAAACTCTAACTTTTAGGGGTAACCACCAACTTAGGCGGTTTTTTGATTGACTTTAACTGCAAAATAACATAACAATAAATGAAGAAGAAACTCGAAAATTGGAGATAATGTTAATTATATCCTCATGATTAAGGGAGAACGATGATTGGTGAAACAAAAAAGAAATTCTAGATATTTAGCAACTCTTTTTCTAATTGTGATGGCATTAGGTTTTTTTATTACGATGCCATTTCAAGATTATATAATCGGCAGACTTTTACAAGGGGCATTTGAGGCCGGTGTTGTAGGAGGGCTGGCAGACTGGTTTGCGGTAACTGCGTTATTTCGCCACCCACTAGGCATTCCGATTCCACACACCGCACTTTTGCCGAATAATCGAAAGCGTATGACTGAAGCTGCGACGAATTTGGTAGAGAACAATTGGCTTTCGAAGGAAAGTATTAAATCCAAGGTGGCTCAAGTTCAAATTACGGAAAAATTATTGCAGGAGCTTGAAAAGAATTTGGATTCCAGGATAGTGCGGAAAGGCATATCCAGCTTTGCGAAAAAAATAGTAGTACAAATAGACTTGGATAAATTAGCTGGCATTCTGGAAAAAGAAGTGAAGAATAAAGCTCATTCGATTGATGTGAAGGCTCTGCTTGGATTAGTCATCGATAAAACGCTCGCAGGACAATACGATGAGAAAACGTTTGATTATCTATTGGCAGAAGTAGAGAAATGGATTGCAAAGCAAAGCACTCGCGAGCAGTTGGGAAGCTTAGCTGTAGAATTAATCGATAACGCGGATGTAGATGGTTTTGTTAAATTTGCAATCAAGTCATTCCGCAATCTTATTAATGAAGAAACGCTTGGGAATATTATATATAAGCTTGTTACAAAAGGCATTGATGATCTTCGGAATAGTGACAGTAAAAATCGAGCTGTTTTGCTTGCGAAGGCAAGAACATTTTTGGAAAACTTAAAAGAAAACCAACAGGTTATTTCAGAACTGAATCATTGGAAAATCAGCTTTCTGGAAAAATGGGATGCCAAAAAGCAAATTGCGGGTATTTTAAAAGAAACACAGGAAAAGCTCATAACATTTATTGAAGATGATAAATTAGATCCGTATATTTTTCCGCTTTTAACAAGGCTATTAGAGGATTTAAAGGCAGATCAAACTAAAGTGGATCAAATCGAACAATGGATTCACAAACAAGTAATGGATCTTGTTGAAAAAAATCATTCCAAAATCGGTAACCTTGTAAGAGAAAACTTAGATAAGCTCGATAATGATAAACTGGTGGAATTGGTTGAAACCAATGTTGGCAAGGATCTGCAATGGATTCGGGTTAACGGTGCGGTTTGTGGGTTTATTATTGGATTGGTGCTAACAACACTTAAAATATTGATTTAAAAAAACATCTTATAAAAGGGGGGGAAATAAGCGGAGGTTTTCCGATTAAGAAAAGCAAATTTACCCATTTTTCCGTTTTTCTAGTCAATAGTCGGAATCCTTCCGTCTATTTAAGTCATTTTCAGAGCTATTTCCTAATTAAGAGGAATTTTTCCGCTTATTTATCAAACTAGCTTCAGCGTCTAATGACTTGTATACTACAGGCGCTTTAGCAAATAAAAGAAAATTAAAAAAGGCTTGGAGATTTGCATCTCTAAGCCTTTTTGACTGTGCAAAATACTTTGAATTGTGTTGTGGAAATTTATGAGATTTTGCAATGTGTTTTTGGTATAAAAATTTTTTTTATTTTGATGGGTAGATTGATGAAAAAATAATTTAATCAAACGTTTGATTAATTGGCTAATCTCTTTTGTATCAAGGCCTACGCGATTTAATCAAACATTTGATTAAAATGCAGGTGGGAGGAAATTGAGTGGGAAGATGAGAATATAAACATGGTACATACTAATTTGTGTTTGGGTAGATGGGTACTAACTAATAAAAGGAGATAAGAGTAATGTCCAAATCGGATAACATGCTATCTATTTTATGGCTGTTAAAATCAAGAAAGCAAATGACGGCAAAACAGATTGCAGAGGAATTGGAAATTAGTATTCGGACTGTATACCGCTATATCGATTCATTATGTGCAAGCGGGGTGCCTATTGTTGCTGATTCCGGTCATAATGGCGGTTATAGCTTATTGGAACACTTTAATGAGGCTCCCTTATTTTTTGATTTGCAGGAGCAAAAGGCACTTATTCATGCAGCAAAATATGCACAAGAAGCAGGTTATCCTTTTGGTGATGCCTTAGAATCTGCCATATCAAAATTAAAGCTTTATACAAATGAAGAACAACTAAAGAAAATAAATCGTCATTCCATAGGATTTGATGTAATTCATTCACCTATTCATACACCTAAAACGAAAACTCTCCAACTGTTAGAAGAAGCTGTTGCAAATGAAACAACCCTTTCCATTGAGTACATTAAAGGGAATGGCAAGGAACAATCAAGTAGACAACTTGATCCGTATGGGCTATTGTTCTGGAAAAATCGATGGTATGTTGTAGGATTCTGTCATCTTCGTAATGAGGTTAGGAGTTTTCGGGTTGATAGAATTATTACTATTGCAGAGACAGATCAAAAGTTTGAGAGACCATTGGACTTTTCCGCACGGCAATTTTTCATGAATAGTATTTTGCCTGGTATTCAGGACCCTGCAGAATTAATCTCTGTTCGAATAAAAGGGCACAAATCAGCGATTGATAACCTTTGTGAGCATTGGTTATTAGGACATGTTTTAATAGAAAGATCTGTTCATGATGTACATTTTAAGCTTGATAGAGATATGATTACCTTCTATTTACCGTATCTAATTTTATCCTTTGGAAAATCCATTCAAGTGCAGGAGCCAAGTTTTTTGAAAGAGAAATTAATAAATATCACCTCTGAATTAAATAATTTTTATCAATCATAAATTACACTGACTGAAATTGTCAGGGGAGATGGGATATGATGACCATAGAATGATTTTATTGCCAGAGACCACGAGATTCACCATTGTAAGGATGATTGGTGTAGAAAGGCTGCCATTTTTTTAAAACAATAGGATAAAAGTTGAGGAGGGTATATATGGACCAACAATTTACAAAGATTTATGATTATCATGTTTGGGCGAATAAAAGAGTATTTGCGAAGCTAAAGGAAGTACCTGAGCAATTATTACAAAAGGAAATTCAAAGCGTATTCCCAACTATATTAGATGCTGTCGGACATACTTATAGAGTGGATGTGGTTTGGTTAAATGTGATGATGGGGAAAAGCTTCGACGAAATTGTGGCATTAATGGGTGGGGTAACGGAGAAAATAAAAACGATGAATCTTGCCGATTTTGAAAATGCCTATCAAAGTTTAGCAAATCAATATGAAGAATTCTTTTCTAGCTTAGGTTACAAGGACCAACCTGTTGTGACGGAGCATCCTCAGTTCGGAAAATTAGAGTCCACCGTATCTGAGTTGGTGCAGCATGTTTCGAATCACGGAACTTATCACAGAGGGAATATTACTGCTATGTTAAGACAATTAGGATATTCTGGCGCTTCGACGGATTACATATTTTATTTGTTTGAAAAACAAAAAGAAGAAGCACGCTGATTTTCAGCGTGCTATTTTTTAATGACTATGTGACATCGTCCCTCTTTTAGAACCGATATGATTAATACTGTACACCCATAATGCATTAAGCAGTAATAAAGCGCTTGTGCTGAAGAACACATAATGAATGCCAAATAATCCGGCCATTTGCCCTCCTAAGACAGATCCTCCAAGGGTTCCAATGTATTGGGCAGATTGATTATAGCCGAAAATACGACCCACTACTTCATCCGGTGCGCTTTTTCTCACAAGGTTGTTAATCGATGGCAACAATCCTGCTGTTGCAAGTCCGAGACAGAACCTGAGCCCCATTAGTTCCCAAGGTGATTTGACAAAGGCTTGAGGAATAAAGATAATCCCAGCGACAATTAATGCACCGATAAGGATTTTTTGGGATCCAATGCGATCCGCAAGCTTGCCTAATCTAGGTGCTGCAATAATATTGGCAAGTCCAGAAGCAGCGACGACCATTCCAGCAACCATGGATAAGTGTGCAATATGCGGCGACAATTCTTTTACATACACCGTAATTAACGGCTGAATAGACATATTGGCAATTTGTAAAATAAACGTACTAGCAAACAAAGAAATTAATAATCTAGTATCCGGAACAAGCTTCCATACCTGTTTAAATGGCAATGGAGTTTTATGAACAGGCGTAAATTCTTCTTTTATTAGAAAAAGAACAGCAAAAAAGGCGATTAACAGTAAAACACTTGTTAAAATAAAACAGCTTCTAATCCCTGAGAATTCTGCAATAAATCCTCCTAATAACGGTCCTAAAAGCCCGCCGCTAACCGACCCCGTTGAAAGTGTTCCGAGTGCCCATCCTGATTTTTCCTTCGGTGTTTGCGTAGCGACTAATGTTACGGATGCGGATATATAACCAGAAACAGCCCCCATTAACATTCGTAATGCAAGTAATTCGTAAACATTTTGTACAAATGCCATGAAAAAAACAACGATCGCCATTCCAAGGCTGGCGCGTAATAGCATTAATTTCCTTCCCTTTTTATCCGCAAGCTTTCCCCAAATAGGTGAAACGATTGCTGAGAGTAAAAAGGTCGAGCCAAAAATTAATCCGGACCATCTTTCAATATCTGAATTAGCATGTACTCCTAGTTCATCTATATACAAAGGTAACATTGGTGCGATTTGACTCATTCCCGCGGCCGTTACAAATGATCCAAACCAACAAACAAATAAATTACGTTTCCAGTTTTCCATATGAACACCTTTCTTATAATTTGAAATTTATCTCGGGTTAAGGGACAGGAAGTTCCTCTCTTCAAAACCTAACTGCCTGTAAACGCCCGATTACTTCACCTAACAATCAGTTGGATAATAACATGATTGAAGTTTCATTTTATTTCGGCTTTCGTAATAATTGATACCCTTTATCATACTCCAAATAATTGATAATGACTAATATATGTATTACTATTTGCTTATAGGTTTAGAACTATCAATAGAGGTGGACAAAGTGGACTTATTGCAATTAAGGTATTTTCAAACCGTAGCGCATTTTGAACATATGACCAAGGCAGCTAAAAAACTAACGATTGCCCAACCTTCTCTGAGCCAAACCATTTCTCGATTAGAGGACGAGCTAGGATTTCCTCTATTTGATCGAGAGGGCAGGAATATTAAATTAAACGAGTATGGAAAAATCTTTTTAAAAAGAGTGGACAGAGCCTTTTCAGAACTAGATTCCGCAAAACTCGAAATGGAAGAACTCGCAGGGGAAAGTGAGAACCGAATATCTCTTTCCGTCATGCATACCCCATTACTGCCGAATATTATTAGCGAATTTCGACAAGAATATCCATCAGCAAAGTTTCAAGTAGGAATGCATTCACCCTTCAGGATTGTGGATCAATTAGAGAAAGGGGAAATTGATTTATGTGTCACCTATTTTCCGATTGAAACAGAAGGCATCAGTTGGGTGAATCTAATGGAGGACGAGGTTTTCATCATCGTTCCAGATAGTCATCCTTTGGCGAAAAGAGAGAGCATTCATTTATTAGAAGTGGCCGATGAACAATTTATTCATATGGAACCAACAAACCCTTTCAGAATGTTAACGGACCGGTTTTGTGAGAAAGCAGGTTTTACTCCGAATATTGCCTTTGAATTAGAGGAACCGGGCTTCATTCAAAACTATGTGGAAGCAGGGTTGGGAGTTTCCTTTTTAACAGAACATACTCTTCGTTATTCCCATCATGATAAAATTGTCGCTTTGCACATTGACCAGCCAATTTGTAAGCGGACAATCGGTATGGCGTGGAAAAAGGAGCGGTATACTTCAATGGTTGTCCGGGAATTCCGAGAATTCATGGTGGAGTATTTTAAAAAATTGGATTGAGCATTTATGTTTTCGTAATGGCCTAGGAGGGTAGCATTTTGGGGCATTGGAAAATGTCCTTGGTTAAGCGGTCTGAAGGACAAAAACAAGTGAGTGCAGCAGCAAAATGTCCTTCATAAGCGGTCTGAAGGACAAAAACAAGTGAACACGGGAGGAAAACGTCCTTCATAAGCGGTGTGAAGGACAAAAGCAAGTGAGCACGGGAGCAAAATGTCCTTCATAAACGGTGTGAAGGACATAAGCAAGTGATTACGGCAGCAAAATGTCCATGAGAAGAAGTGATCTCATGGACAAAAGTAGCGAACAATATTGCATTTCATCATGATTGAACCTTTGATTTTCTAATCAAATATACCACTAAACCAATTAACGTAATCCCAATCGAAATCACTGCATCCAAAGGGCTGCTAATTAAGGTATTAATGACAATATAAGCAGAACCGATGATGGCGAGTATCGGAGTAATAGGATATAACGGTACTTTATATAAACCTTTTGTTTCTTTTCCTTTATCTTGTTTCCGTAAGAGGAAAACAGCATAAAATGCTAAACTATAAAAAATAAATACTGTGAAAATAGCAAGATCGGATAATCGATCTGGGTTTCCAAAGAGCATCATCAAAATGGCTATTAGAACTTGTATTACTGTAGCACCAATAGGTGTTTGGTATTTAGGATGAATTTTTGCAATTGCCTTGGAACCGGGAAGCAGTTTTGTATTAGCCATAGCAAGCGTAATTCTAGGGAAAGTAAGGATTTTCCCGTTAAGGCAACCGAAAATGGAGATCATAATCCCAATTGCGATCAGTTTTCCTCCCAACCCCCCAAACAGAATCGTTGCGGCTGTTTTAGCAGCATTCGGACCTAAATCAATAATTTGCTGAGCAGATAACGTGTGAAACATCGCCATGTTAACAGTTAAATACGCGATAATAACAATAACAATTCCAAAAATAATTGCACGAGGCAATGTTTTGGCAGGGTTCTTCATTTCTCCAGCCATGAAACCGACATTCATCCAGCCATCATATGCATAAAGTGTCGCCAGAACGGCTGCCCCAAAATTAATGGTATCCGAATGGATCGACCCTGCAAAAATTGGGTGTCCGCCTTTCCAAATCCCAAAAACAGCTACCAGCACGATTGGCACCAATTTAGCGATGGTAGAAATATTTTGAATGATACCCCCATATTGTGTTCCGAGTAAATTTAATACACAAAGAAGGATAACGGTCATAATCCCAATCACAATTTTTGTATGATCCGGCCATCCAAAAAAGCCCGCAATTAATGTACCAAAATAAAGACCGAGTGCCCCAATAATGGCAGGTCCATAAATAATGGATTGAACCCACCCGCATAAAAAGCCCCAAAGCTTGCCGTAAACATCCTCTAAGTAAGCGTATAATCCTCCTGTTTTTGGAATTTTTACACTAACTTCCGCAATCGTTAAACCACTGGCAAGTGTAATAATTCCGCCAATCACCCATGCAAGAAGAGCTTTACTTGTTGTCCCGGTTGCGGATAAAACAATTCCAGGTTTCATAAAAATTCCGGAACCAATAACTGTCCCGATGACAATGGATACAGAAAGTAAAAATCCAACATTTTTCTTTAAATGTGTTTCATTGCTCATGTCCATCCCTCACGTACAATTGTTTTAATAGAATTATATCATAAAAATACACGAAATTATTTTATTAGAATATTTATATTTTAAACGCTTACAATGGAAAATTTGATTTTATCTGTAAAAAAACCCAACTTTTATTTTTGTGAAATAGCAAAATGGGAAGAGTCAGAATAATGGGCAAATTGATTAGAAATGGTATAGAATAAGATTGAGTCATAAAAAGGGGGAATATTATGCATACGGTCGTATTTGGTGCAGGCGCTGTCGGAGGTTATTTTGGCGGGAAATTGGCATGTGCTGGTTATCCAGTTACCTTTCTAGTCCGTGAAAAGAGATTTGAGCAACTGAAAAAACGCAATTTAAGAGTCTTAAGCTTTCATGGAGATTTTACCATCACTCCTAATCTCGCAGTAAGCAGTAATGAAATTGAACATCCGGAACTAGTTATTCTAGCATTGAAAAACTATCATCTAGAGGGGGCACTTCCACAGCTAGAGACATTGATAAAAAATGGTGCCAAAATATTACCGCTGCTTAACGGTGTTCAACATATGGAGATATTAACGAATCAATTCGGTGAAGAGAATATCTTGGGAGGAGTTTGTTACATAGAATCCACGTTAAACGAAGAAGGGGACATTGTTCAAACAAGCCCAATGCATGATATTGTTTTTGGTGCCTTAAATAACGGGAAAACACCATTTCTGAATCAAATGGAAGATATGTTCAAGCAATCGAACGTGAATGTTATACAGACTGAAAATATCGTAAGTGAAATGTGGAATAAATTTATCTTTTTAGCTACATTAAGTGGAATTACTTCTGCAACAAGGCAGCCAATTGGCGTAGCTATGAATGATCCGGCAACTAAGGCATTGTTAGTAGATTTAATTCAGGAGATCTATCAAATTGCCATTTCACTTCACATTCCATTGGCAGAGGATACGGTAAGAAAAATTATAAATAAAGCCGAGGGACTTCCTCCAGCTATGACATCCTCTATGCATCGTGACCTTGAAAAAGGCTTGCCTATAGAAGTAGAAAGCCTGCAAGGATATATTTTGGACCAAGCAACGAAGCATGGAATTCAAGTACCAGTCGTCCGGGCAATCTATTCACTCCTTCACCCCTATACAAATGGAACACCCCTAAAGTAATGGCTTTAGGGTTTTTTATTTTCTTAAATTACTTCCATCAAAGTATAGCCTTAAAATAGGTGAATTTTATAAAAGAGAGGTACAGGTAGGAATGTAGAATAAGTCCAGAACCTATAATTATTGAATGCTATGCTCGTTTTCCAATACGATTTTTTGATTTTCAAAAGAAAGTGGATTACAGAATGGACATTCGTTCATTGAATCAGGAACTTTTTAAATTTCCACACAAAAATCGTGATTTTAGCGATATGAAAACTTCACATAAAATACACCCTATCGAAGAATAATAGTGTACATGGAGGTGTTTTTTATGGAAGATAATTATTTTGAGAAAATCTATCAGGAGTATCGTGAGCAAACCATGCAGCAAGCAAAAATGGAAGCTGGCGGAGAGAATGTAATGGGAAAAGAAGAAGTCGTGGCAGTGAGGAAAAATGATGATGGAGATATTATTGCTTTTAAAACAAATACTGGTCGCGAACTAGATTATATTACTGCCTTGGACGAAGCAAAAGCAGGAAAAATTGCTCACATTGATGTTTTTCATAAATATGGTCGTGATATCATTCGCAGTGAACCTGATGGGATTGAAGAAAATAACTTAGACAACTTGCCTTCATTTTAAAGCGGGAAAAATCTCCCGCTTTAAAATGTAAGAGCATTATTTATTTCTTCGCTAACTTCTCATCCAATCTCTTTTCTAATTCACTAATGAATTTCTCATCTTTTACCATCATTTTTTTATTTTCATCTATTAAATCATGTAAGTTGAAAAACTTTGTATTGTGCAGTTTACGAAGTCTTGTTTTCATAGCTTTCTCCAATCTATAAAAAAAATCAAATTATTTTTTCTATAATTTATTATAATATAAAAAATCTAAATAAACCATATAGTCAGTTTATTTTTACAAATTCTTAACAATCTTTTTATAAATAGCTCATGATGCAGTGGTAATATGATGATATTCAGAATCTGAGACCGAAGTAAGTTATTGCTATTTCTTAAATAATAAAAGAAGGGTGCAGTATGAAATGCACCCTCTGATTCTTCTCGTGATAGTAGTAGGTGAAGGACACCATTTGTGTAATCTTTTACGACCATATTTCAATTTATTCGCCGCGTGGTCAGTTGGGATGATAAACTAGAAATTTCAGCATATATTTCTGAATTTGAATTTTCCAGCTGCCGATAATTTGGACAGTAACAGTGGGATTTGCTTTTTACTCTATATTTCCCATCGTTTCATTAGTTTGTTCCATTCAATCAAATTGAAGGATGGAAAGTGTATACCTTTAAAAACACTCAGAGCTGATTTTAATCGCGCATTGCTCCTGCCTCTCGGGAAGTCATTGCACCTTGTCCTGCGCTCACATCTTTTTGAATTTCTTGTTTAACTTTTTGTGGATTAGTTCCGGTAAATTCCGATTTCGTAGTAGAACCCAAATTCTGTTTCGCTTGTTGATCCTGTTGCATACAGATCCTCCTCAATATAATATTTCACATTCTTATTATTTACAAAAAAACACTCGGTATATCCAGAAAATTTTAAAAGCCACTGAAGGCTTCAAGCACATGACCCGTTAATTGAAGAACAAATATGACAATGATTGATTTATCTGTATGGTAAGTTCATACTTAAGGAAATCAATCTTGCATAATCTGTTCATCATATTAAATTGCTTAAGGCTAATTATTTTTTAATTAAGTACTTGAAGGAGTGATTTTTAATGGGGAAGGTTATACCATTTTTAATGTTTCAAGATGGAAAAGCGGAAGAGGCAATGAATTTTTATACATCCATAATTGATGATTCAGAGATTATAAGTATTGTTCGATATGGAGCCAATGAATCTGGTGATGAAGGAACAGTGATGCAGGCTACTTTTTCCTTAAAAGGGCAAGAATTTATGTGCATTGACAGTAATGTGAAACATCAGTTTTCCTTTACCCCTTCATTCTCAATCTATATTACCTGTGATACTGAAGAGGAAATTAACAATCTTTATCAAAAACTTATTGTGGATGGACAAGCCCTTATGCCAATTGGCGACTATGGATTTAGTAAAAAGTTTGGCTGGTTAAATGATCGGTACGGAGTATCATGGCAACTAAATTTTCTTAATAAATATTAATGCAGCTGTAGTAGTAACTTTTTTATATTAAATCTTTATTAGTTTTATGGTGGCGTTTCTACATTAGTAGAGACGCCTTTTTGCTTGCGCGGTAGGTATGTTTAATAAGTTTAGGAGGACTCTTACAGAAGTATTACAAAAAAGCAAAACTCGCCATTGGCGAGTTTTGCTTTTTAAATTGTAAAAACCTATGTCAAATCGATTAATATTTTTCAGGAAACAGTAACACAAGATGAACCCCTTACTTATTTATCATTTCCTCCGCAGCATCGACCGTATGCTTAAGCAACATTGAAATCGTCACTGGCCCAACACCGCCGGGAACTGGTGTGATAGCACTGGCATTTTCCAGACAGGCATCATAATCAACATCTCCAATATTGCCTTTGTTATAGCCCGCATCTAGTACGACAGCACCTTTTTTAATCCAATTTCCTTGAATAAATTTAGGTTTTCCAACCGCTGCCACCACAATGTCACCTAATTTAACAACGTCCGCTAAATTAGTAGTTCGGGAGTGACAAGTTGTAACAGTAGCATTTTTATTTAAAAGTAAGGCAGAGACAGGTTTTCCTAAAATAGGGCTTCTGCCAATTACAACGGCATGTTTGCCTTCAACTGGTATATTGTAATAATCTAAAATTTCCATAATGGCGGCAGGAGTGCAGGAAGGATATTTTCCGAAGCCAAAAGCGGTTTGGCCATACCCAAGGCTTGTTACACCATCTACGTCTTTGTGAATATCAATGGCTTCAAACGCTTTACGTTCGTCAATATGAGAAGGAACCGGATGCTGAAGAAGAATGCCATGAACGGTTTCGTCCGCATTTAATTCATTAATTTTTTCCAAAAGTTCTTCTGTAGTAGTTTCTTTTGGCAGATGAATTCTCATTGATTTAATCCCAATTTTTTCACAGGCATTTCCCTTCATTCTTACATAGGTTTCCGAAGAGGGATCATCCCCTACTAAAATCGTTGCAAGACAAGGTGTTACCCCTTTGTTCACTAGAGTTGCTACTCTTTCTTTTAAACGATCCTTTACATTCCCGGCCACTACTCTTCCGTCTAAAATAAGGTTTTCCACGTCAAAATCCCCCTTAAAATAATAAAAGAGATAAGGATGGTACTACCCCCTTATCTCTGCCCAGACGACCCGACTCTATAAAAAACACAGCTCCCATGTGGTCGATTCCACGTTTGTCGTCAGTTACTGTGCTTAAAAATCCATTGTTATAGTGAAATCTTATCATAAAAGGGCAGCGCCTTCAATATCGATACTGGCAAGGATTTTTTCTTGTTGAATATTTTGTGAACGGTATTGTATAAGGAGTTGGTTGGGTATATATTATAGATATAGAAAGTTAGTGAAATAATTCACAAACTTTCTTCGAAAAGCTAGCTGGCTTGTATAAAATGTCTATATTTTTTTACACTAATTTGTGAAATTATTCACAAAAGAGGAGATGTTAGTCATGAAATGGTTAAGAGGACCCAAAATGGCAATAGTATGGACAGTTCTGCGAATTTGGCTAGGATTACAATGGACGGAAGCTGCAATAGAAAAGTTAACACATGGATTTGATGCATTAGGATTTCTGCAAGGTGCAATGGCAAATGCTAAAGGGGATCATCCTGCGGTGCAAGGATGGTATGCAAACTTTTTACAACACTTTGCAATCCCTAATGTAGAGTTGTTCAATCACTTAATCCCAATTGGTGAACTATTAGTAGGTGTCGGATTAATTCTCGGGGTCGCTACTATTCCAGCTCTTATAGCAGCTGCATTTATGAATTTAAACTTTATGCTTGCAGGAACAACAAGCACCAATCCTATTTTATATACCGTTGAGATTCTGTTATTAGCTGCCGGTACAGCTGGATATTATTACGGAATAGATCGGATTATTATTCCTAGAATAAAAAATTGGATGCATGATAAAAAAGTGAATCGTCAACATCATGCCCCTGCAAATTAGAATAAACAATGAAAGGAGCGGAATTCCGCTCCTTTCATTGTTTGAAGGTAATAATGAGGAAAGCTGCCAAGAAAGTGGATAAAGAGAACGTGGATCAATGGATTAAACGGCCACATTTTAAAACAAGATTGTTAGATGCTATCAAACCAAGCTATTTACCTTATGAGGTATTTAAAGTAAGACCATTTGAATTAATTCAGCGCTATGAGGCAAAATGTGAATAGTTTTTTTACAATAAAACCATCATATTTTTACAATTTTTCAAAATTTCCTTAATTAATTTCCTTTATATTTGTGATTGTAAGGAAAAAACTTAGGGGAGTGGTACTAGTGGGGAAAAAGAGAGTATTAGTGAATGCTGCATTATCTCTAGCAGTATTGTCTGGTGTTGGATTCAGTCATTTTTCCAGTGCCAAGGAAACTAATAATAGTCACGTTCAACCTAAAGCGAAAAATGTCATTCTTTTTGTAGGGGACGGAATGGGAGCAGCTCATCGTGAAGCTATCCGCTTGGCTACGGTTGGATTGAAGGGTGAGCTCGAAATGAATAGCATGCCAGTAGCAGGTCTAGTACATACAAGTTCCCTAACACCTGTTACCGATTCGGCAGCTGCTGCAACTGCGATGGCATCCGGGGTTAAAACATATAATGGAGCAGTCGGAGTAGACGGAAATAAAAAATCCGTCAAAACCATTTTAGAAATGGCTGAGGAAGCTGGCAAATCAACAGGATTAGTTACCACAAGTCAAATTACCGATGCGACACCGGCGGCATTTGGGGCGCATGTAACGGATCGGTCCAAACAAAGTGAGATTGCCAAACAATACTTAGAGAACAGCAAAGTTGATGTACTACTAGGGGGCGGGGAAGATTTCTGGTATCCTGCAGGAAATCCCGGAACGTTTGAAGATCATCCCGCAAAAGATCCATCTGAACAAAGTAAAGGAACGCAAGGAAATCTTGTGGAAAAGGCAAAAAGTCTTGGATATCAATATGTAACAAGCGCAGAGGAACTGAAGAAATCAAAAAGTAAAAAGCTTTTAGGGCTTTTTGCGAATGAGGAAATGTTCGAACAAAGGCCAGAGGGAGAAGGCGATCTATACAATCCAGTTGTGTCATTGCCTGATATGACAAAGAAAGCAATTGATACACTTTCCGCTAATAAAAAAGGTTTCTTTTTAATGGTGGAGGAAGAGGGAATCGACGAATTTTCCCATGAAAATAACGCTGAAAAAATGTTGAAGGCAGGCCAGGAACTGGATAAGTCCGTTAAAATTGCAAAGGATTTTGCAAAAAAACATCCTGATACACTAGTATTGGTTGTTGCGGATCACGAATGCGGCGGTTTAACAATTGAGGAAGTAAATGATAAGGACGAATCCGGTGACGGAATTTCCAAAGAGGATGGACCATTTAAAGTTGCGAACAGTAACGACCAATTTACAATGGATTGGACAACAACCGGACATGGCGGTGTCAATGTACCTCTGACAGCAATGGGGGCTGGTTCCGAATTATTATCGGGAACATACGAAAATACACATATTTTCGAAGCGGTCAAAACAGCAATGGGGTTAAAGGATAAACGTAAATAATTTATAAATACACACGAGGTCTATTTGCGATCTTGTGTGTTTTTTTGATTTATAATGAACGAGTTTTATTAAGAAAAAAAGTAATGTTTCCAAAGCTAAGGGATGAAGGACGAAATGAATTGGAAAGAAAAGCAAGATGTCCTTCATGGGGCAGATGAAGACCAAAATGGAAAGGGAAGAAAGGCAAGGTGTCCTTCACAGGGGAGATGAAGGACAAAACTTTGTCAGAAACTGAATCAGGTATCCAATAGACACTTTAACTGAAACTACTTTTCTTACAAAAGTTGTCGCACCTATAAAGGATACTTTTCTCTGACTATGAATTTCGCAAGTAAATTTTCAATAAATATGAACGATTATTTCACCGCTTTTATAAAAAATCGATGCTCCTTAAACTCAATAAATCCTCTTTCCTGAATTTGATGATGAATCTGTAATAGCTTGTCAAAGTATTTTTCAACAGTGAAGTCTGGAACTTGCCAAGGGATGGCACTTAAATAATAAATCAGAGCCCCTACATCATAAAACCTTGTATATGGAAATTGTTCCAGGTTCTTAATCACTTTAAATCCTGCGTTTTCCAACTCCTGGACAGCATAATTTACATTCCAATGCGGGTAACCATTGTCTTCGTTTGCACCTAAAGCTTTGTTTAAATCTAAATGGTCTTGACCACCAACTTGCTGGGTAATAAACTGGCTGCCCGGTTTTAATATTCTATAAAGCTCAGAAACAGAATAGGATTCATGTTTATTGATAATCAAATTAAATTGTTCATTATCAAAAGGCAATTGATTATCATCCTTTACTTCTACAACTGTAATCCCTAATGGTTCCAAGCGGTTTCTGGCGATCGGAACATTTGGTTCATATGCTTCCGTTGCAAACGTATTGCGTGGAAATGGCTGTAATTTTGATAGAAATTCTCCACCGCCAGTACCCATATCGAGTAGGGAATCCGCTTTTCTGATACTTGCTAAAATTTCACTTGTATAGTTCCAATTCATTGGTTCACTAGCCATTCTTCCGGTGTCCGTTATATAGGAAAAATCCCATCCTGAGAAGGGCCTTTCCGCTTCCAACACAAATAAATCAAATAAATCCTTTTCGTTCATTATATATCTCCTTTATCTGTTATATTAATTCCTTTAGGTGTTTTAATGGAAAGTATTCGATTGACTAAATAAAGTTTCCTGCCAAAAATAGGGGAATTAAAAAGTTATTGTTGCGGAATTAAGGTGTGGAAAAAGTAGGGAAAGGGTATCAAAGAATAAAAAATGTAACGCAATAAATACTTTCATATAAAAGTTCTTCGGCTTTCTAAAAATCTTTTCAAAAGGTCATTGTAATTTTTAGATTATTAGTTATAATATCATTTGGTAATAGTAAACTTAGAGTTTACTATTTATAAACTTTATTGACTCCAAGTTTAGTATAAATAAACATGATGGAAGGTCATACGATGCAATTTGGTAAAAAGATACGAAATCTCCGTTTAAAAAAGGGTTTGACACAGGAGGAGCTTGGGGAGCGCACCGATTTGAGTAAAGGGTATATTTCGCAAATTGAACGTAATCTAAGCTCACCTTCCATTGATACCTTTTTCAATATTTTAGAGGTTCTTGGGTGTACTCCTAAACAATTTTTTGATGATGAAGAAAGAGAGCAAAAGGTTGTATATGGAGAAGAAGACTTTACGGATTATTTTGATGAGGAGCGGGGCTATCATATTCAATGGCTTGTTCCTGAATCCAATGAGAAGGAAATGGAGCCAATTCGCCTTACCTTTCAGGAAAATGGGGAATTCAAGCAGTTTGAACCGTCTCTTTCTGAAACGTTTGCTTATGTTTTGAAAGGGAAAATAAGAGTACAACTAGGCAGAAAAATTTATTATGCCAAAGCAGGGGAAGTAATTTACTTCCATGCTTCTGATAAGCATCAAATTAGCAATGATTACAATGGAGAATCTGAATTGATTCTTGTAGCAACTGATTCATATTTATAAGGGGGTGTCTTATATGGCAGAACAAACGATTATTCGTTTTGAAGGTGTAACAAAACAATATGATGATGATCCTGCTGTATTAGATGATGTAAGCTTTGAAATTGAGCGGGGAAAGTTCTATACGTTACTAGGTCCTTCAGGCTGCGGAAAGACTACCATTCTACGCTTGATTGCGGGATTTATAGAGCCATCTAAAGGAAATATCTATTTTGATGGGAAAATCATTAACCGTCTTCCTGCCAACCAGCGCCAAGTAAATACTGTTTTTCAGGATTATGCGCTGTTTCCGCATCTAAATGTTTTTGAAAATGTGGCATTTGGTTTGCGAATTAAAAAGATGAAAAATAGTGAAATCACCACAAAGGTGAAAGAAGCGCTTCGTTTCGTCAATCTTGAAGGCTACGAAAATCGCGAAATCAGAGAAATGTCCGGGGGACAAAGACAGCGTGTTGCAATTGCTCGAGCGATAGTGAATGAACCAAAGGTGATTTTATTGGATGAGCCATTATCTGCGCTGGATTTGAAGCTTCGTACAGAAATGCAGTATGAGCTTAGGGAATTACAGCAACGATTAGGAATCACTTTTATTTTCGTAACACATGATCAAGAAGAAGCGCTCGCGATGTCGGATGAAATTTTCGTTATTAATAAAGGAAGAATTCAGCAAAGCGGGACACCGATTGATATTTATGATGAACCGATTAACCGTTTTGTGGCCGATTTTATCGGAGAGTCCAATATTGTCTCTGGTAAAATGATCAAGGACTTCGAAGTAGAATTTGTAGGCAAACGATTTGAATGTGTCGACCAAGGGTTTACATCAAATGAAGCGGTTGAGGTCGTTATTCGTCCTGAGGATTTGGAGATTACGAAGAAAGAGCAAGGAAAACTGCAGGTTCGTGTTGATACTCAACTTTTCCGTGGTGTTCATTATGAGATATGCTGTTTTGATGAAGCAGGAAATGAATGGTTAGTACATTCGACGAAAAAGGCAGTAGTAGGAGACGAAATCGGTCTTAATTTTGACCCTGAAGCTATTCATGTCATGAGGTTTGGAGAGACAGAGGAAGAATTTGATAAACGTCTCGAAGCGTATAACGAGGCTGGCCATGAAAAGTAGAACACGAAATATATATTTGATTCCTTATGTACTTTGGATTGTGCTTTTTGTGGTAGCTCCGATTGTCTTAATCGTGTATTATTCCTTTTTTGATATAGAGGGGCATTTTACACTTGGAAACTATCGACATTTCTTTACAGTCGTTTATATGAGAATGACCTTGAGCTCCTTCTGGTATGCTTTACTGATTACAGCTTTTTGTTTACTGATTTCTTATCCGACTGCGTATTTATTAACAAAAACGAAACATAAACAGCTATGGCTATTACTAATTATTTTACCGACATGGATTAATTTGCTTTTAAAAGCCTATGCGTTTATCGGTATTTTTGGAACGTATGGAACGGCCAATTCATTGCTAAAACTCCTTGGAATTGGAGCAAAGCAAATATTATTTACCGATTTCAGTTTTATTTTTGTATCAGTTTATATTTTTATTCCATTTATGATATTACCAATCTTTAATTCTTTGGAAGAACTGAATCCGTCATTGGTTGATGCTTCAAGGGATCTTGGTGCTTCAGCTTGGACAACATTTAAAAGGGTTATTTTCCCGTTGACCATTGATGGAGTAAAGTCCGGGTGCCAAGCGGTATTTATACCGGCCCTTTCACTATTTATGATTACTCGATTAATCGCGGGTAACCGTGTTATTACATTGGGTACAGCGATTGAAGAACATTTTCTTGTTACACAGGATTGGGGGATGGGTTCCACCATTGCCGTTTTCCTCATCATCTTGATGGCCATTATTATGGCGGTAACAGGTTTACGGAAGCGGGGGATATAAGAAATGAAAAGCAAAAGAAAATTATCCAATATTTATTTGGTTATCATTTTTATTATCCTTTACGCTCCAATATTTTATTTAATGTTCTATTCGTTTAATAGCGGGGAAACGATGCATAACTTCAAGGGATTTACACTGGATTGGTATAAAGAGGTGTTTCAAGACACCCGTCTTATCATTATCGTGATCAATACGATTATTATCGCTCTTTTATCTGCAGCGATTTCTACTATATTAGGAGTTGCGGGGGCCCTTGCTATTTCCTATGTAAAAAGACGTCAGACAAAGAATACGTTGCTGACTCTGAATAATGTATTGATTGTAAGTCCGGATGTTATTATCGGTGCATCTTTCTTGATTTTATTTACGATTGTCGGGATAAAATTAGGCTTTGCATCGGTATTGCTTTCCCATATTGCTTTCAGCGTACCAATCGTCGTCATTATGGTGCTGCCGAAGTTACAGGAGATGAGTTCGACGTTAATTGATGCGGCAAGGGATTTAGGTGCAAGCCACTGGCAGGTGTTAACAAAGGTCATACTGCCGTTTATTACACCAGGTATTTTCGCCGGCTTCTTTATGGCTCTTACGTATTCACTCGACGATTTCTCGGTTACCTTTTTCGTAACAGGCAATGGTTTTTCGACGCTCTCCGTTGAAATTTATTCACGGGCAAGACAAGGAATCTCTTTATCGATCAATGCCCTCTCAACCCTTATATTCTTGTTTACTATTGTTCTAGTAATAGGCTATTACTTTATTAATCAACGGAATAATCGCCCAAGTGGATTGGGGGTTAAAAAATGAAGTCGCTCACACGGTTTTTTATCATTATTTTTGTTGTATCGTTCGCCTTGATGTTTTTGGTGTCGCGACTAAATGCGACACAAGGATTTTCAGGTGGTAATACGTTAACGATTTATAACTGGGGAGATTATATTGACCCGGCACTAATAAAAAAGTTTGAAAAGCAAACGGGAATAAAAGTCATTTATCAAACCTTCGATTCCAATGAGGCGATGATGACAAAGATTTCTCAAGGGGGTACCACATTTGATGTAGCTGTACCTTCCGAATATGCTGTTGATAAAATGAAAAAGGATCATATGCTATTGCCGATTGATAAATCGAAACTGCCGAACTTGAAATATATCGATCCGCATTTTATGAATTTATCGTTTGATCCGAATAATAAATACTCCATTCCTTATTTTTGGGGAACGGTTGGTCTTGTCTATAATTCTTCCATGCTCGGCGGCAAAAAATTAACGAGCTGGAATGACTTATGGGATAAGGATCTTCGCAATCAAATTTTGCTAGTCGATGGAGCCAGGGAAGTAATGGGTATGGGGCTAAATAGCTTGCATTACTCCTTGAATGACACGAATGAAGCCCATCTTCAGCAAGCAAAGCGTAAGTTGGCAAAGTTGACTCCTAATATTAAAGCGATAGTTGGGGACGAAATTAAAATGTTACTTGCTAATGAAGAGGCAGCGGTAGGTGTTGTTTGGTCTGGAGATGCATCTGAAATCATGGATCAGAACGATAAGCTTGATTATGTAGTCCCTAAGGAAGGATCGAATCTTTGGTTTGATAACATGGTCATCCCGAAAACAGCAAAAAATATAGATGGAGCCCATAAATTTATCAACTTTATGCTAGATCCTAAAAATGCCGCAAAGAATGCAGAATATGTAGGGTATTCAACTCCGAATAAAAAAGCTCTAGAGTATTTGCCTAAGGAAGTGGCGAATGATAAACGCTTTTACCCGGATCTAACCAAAACGGAGAATCTTGAGGTATATGAAAACCTTGGGAAGAAGATGTTAGCACATTATAATGAGTTGTTTCTCGAATTTAAAATGCATCATAAATAGAAATCCACTAGCCGATAGGCGCTGAAGCTGGACAAATGAAAAGCGGAAGCGCCTGTTTAACGATGTTTAGGTTGAGGAGACTCAAAAAAAACAGTGACTGATGAAGTTTAACCTTCATCAGTCTTTTTTAGATCCACCCTTTTTCCTCTGCAATACTAATAGCCTCAATTCGGTTTTTTGCCTCTAATTTTTGCAGAATTTCAGACATATAGTTTCGAACCGTACCGGAGGAAAGAAAAAGAATGGTAGTAATTTCTTTGGTTGTTTTGCCTTCTGCAGCTAATTTTAGTATTTGCTGTTCTCTCGCAGTTAATGGGTTCTCCTCGCGAATTAAATCAAACATAAGTTCAGGTGAAAAAATACGTTTTCCAACCATCACATTCCTAATAGCCTCTGCAAGTTCTTCAATGGAGCCATCTTTTAATAAATAACCATCTACTCCTATTTTCACGGCGCGTTCAAAGTAGCCAGGGCGGGCAAATGTTGTTAGGATAATGATTTTACATCCTAGATTCAATTTTTTTATTGCTTCGGCGACCTCAAGTCCGCTTTTAAGAGGCATTTCAATATCCATTAAGCAAATGTCGGGCTGATGCTTTATGATAGAGGTCAGCGCTTCCTCCCCGTTTAAGGCCTGGCCTACAACTTCCATATCTTCTTCCAAATCAAGCAAAGAACCTAGAGCACCTAGCAGCATTCGCTGGTCTTCGGCGATAAAAATACGAATCATATGGCAGCACCTTCTTTCTCTTTTTTCTGTACAAGTGGAACAACCATTTCTAAAACAGCTCCATTTACATTCGTTAAAGTAATCGTTCCATCAATGAGGGCTAATCGCTCTTCCATACCTTTGATGCCATTCCCACCTGTATATCGATTCGCAAGTCCAATTCCATCATCTTTTATCATAATTTTTATATTTTCCAGAGTAAGAGAGATGGTAATAAAACAATTCCGTGCCTGGCTATGTTTCACTACATTTGTCGCTGCTTCCTTTAAACACATACTTATCATGTTTTGTGTAAGGAGAGGGACATCCTGTAATTCGGAATCACCCTGAAAATGATAGGCTATGCCCGCTGCTTGAAAAATCTCTTGAACATCCGTTAACTCCTCGGCTACTCTTATTGCTCTCATTTGGGAAACAAGCTCCCGAACCTGCTTTAATGCTGCGCGGGAAGTTTGCTCAATTTCTTTTGCCTCCAATTGTGCACGATCAGGATTAATCGTTGTTAATTTCCCAACTAACTGGCTTTTTAATGTAATTAATGACAGGGTGTGCCCAAGTGTATCGTGAAGATCACGGGCGATTCGTACTCTTTCTTCCCGTTTCACCAGCTCTTTAATTTGTTCATTTGCCTGATCCAGTTGTTTTTCCAGTTCCATTCTTTTGTTCATAGACCGAACACCATATGGCGATATCAGCATAACGATGATAAATGGTACAAAATATAAGTATCTACTTAGGTCTGTAAGAACTCCTGAAAGGAAAATAGGAAGGACCTCAACTATGATAAATCCAATTAAAGCAATATTAAATTTCCTTTTGTCACTATACCAACCGATAAAATGAGCTGGGAAGAATCCCATAAATAGATAATTAGGATCGTAAAACAAACCAAAAATAAGAATAATGACTAACTCTGTTGCAAGCCAATACGTATAACTGGTTTTTTGCATACAAAAATAAAGCTGACGATACGTAATGGAGAATACAATGAGTAAAGCGTATCCGATGCCCATTTTTATCCCTGTTTCTTGTAATAAAGAGAATCCAGGTAAGACAAGATAAAATAAAAATACATAGGGGAAAAATCCGAATCTTTCAGGAAAAATCCGGATTTTCTTCAGTTTGTTCATTGCCTATCACACCGCTTCTTGTTTTCTTCTAATATATTTTGATAGTAGCATGAACAAGACGAGATAAGCTATTAGAATCAAAATATTTCGCCATTCAGGGGCGTTGCCTTGCACAATTTCCCACGCACCATTCCCAAAATTGTAGGATGGAAGCCACTTTCCAATATTTTGCATGATTTTCGGCATGATTTCGAGCGGCATCCACATCCCTCCGGCAACAGCCATTGCCATGTAAAGGACATTGCTAACTCCTGCAGCAGTTTCCACTCTTCTCATTAAGCCGATAAGTGTTCCTAATCCAAGAAACGGAATCGAAGCAAGTAAAATCCAAAGGCCGCTGAATATCCATTGTGTGAAAGACAGGGTGACACCGTTAATAATTGCCCCAGCAGTAAAAATAACAATAATCGAAAATAAGTGGATAACCGTTTGGCCCATCATTTGTGCAAAAAAGTAAACCGTATCAGATAGTGGGGTTAGCCTCATAAAAGTTGCCCAGCCTTGCTGACGTTCCTGCACCATCCTAATACCAAGCGTCATAATCGATGACCCCATCACACTAAAGGAGGTCATGGACATAAGATAATGTGCTTGCCATTCAGTTTTATCTGGTGCACCTGTATTTACAACCTTTGTAAAAATAAAATAGAATACGATTGGCATTAATAAGGACCAAAATACAAAATAGGGATTTCGCAACACGCGTAAAATTTCCGCTTTACATTGCAATCGCAAAATCTTCATTTTACATCGCCTCCTGATGTTCATTTGTCAGCTGTTCAAAAGCTTCATCTAATTTTCCGTTCTCAATTTGAATTTGTCTTGCTCCCACTTTTTCCTCAAAAAGCAGAGCTAAAACCGCATCTGTATCCTCGGTTTGAACGATCACCCGGTTATTTTTTTGATAAATATTCGTTACAACAGCATGTTTGTTCAATTTTTCTAATGAATGGATAGGATCGTCCGTAGCAAACGATACTGCTTGTTTTGCAATTCTTGCCTTAATTTCTGCTGGAGTTCCATCTTCAATAATACTTCCGTTATGAAATAATAAAATTCTTTCCGCTACATCATCCGCTTCCTGCAAGTAGTGAGTAGTGAAAATAATCGTTTTCCCTTGATCGGCAAGCTGGTTAATCGTTTTCCAAAAACGATTCCTCGAGGTGATATCCATCCCAACAGTTGGCTCATCAAAAATAATTAAATCCGGATTTCCAGAAAGAGCGAGTGCAAAGCTGAGCCTGCGCTTTTGACCACCAGATAATTTTTCCGCACGAGTTTTCAAATCAGTCTCCGTTAAACCCGTCAGTTGTATTAACTCTTTTAGAGAAAGAGGATTCGGATAATAGTTTCTGATTAACTCCAACAGTTCCTTCACTTTTAACCCATTCATCACGCTAACTTCCTGCAGCATGGTCCCAATTTTTTCACGAACCTTTTTGTCAGATGGATCTAAACCAAATAATTTAAGATCACCGTTTGTCGGGTGCATTAACCCCAGCATCATCGAAATCGTTGTCGTTTTACCAGCCCCATTCGGTCCAAGAATCGCGACCACTTCTCCTTTTTTTATCGAAAAAGAAACATCGTTAACTGCCTTTTTATCATGAAATGTTTTCGAAACATGTTGAACACGAACAATCTCCGTCATTTGCACGACACCTCCATCACTTATAAGACTATTTTATTATCGATAGATTTGAATGATTAGTATGAGATGTCATGAATGTCAGGTGACAAATGTCATGTTATAGGAGTTTCTTTATCCGAGGATCTTCATAAAAACAATCGATGGAAGGTGGTTGATATAAAAATTTATTTCCCTTTTGGATAGGAAGTAATGTTGATTTAGATAACAAATAGGCCGCAGTACCACGGGCTGATAAAAGCGTGACATCCCTGAATTGTTTATTTGTAATATTGGGTCCAAATTAAAGAATGTAATCTAGAAGGGTTTGTTCATGGGCTGTTTTAGAATGGAGCTCACAACGCGGACAAAACCATGTACCGTATTTTCTTTTCATAATGGAGGAGGGACATGTAGGGCATTTTACGCCTTTGATTATATCTTTGTTATTTATTTCAAGTCTCTCAAGGATATTGAATTCAGATGGTGAATGCATTTCGAGCAGCGCTTTACATAAAAATTTTAGCTGATTAGACTTAATAAATTCCTTTTTATACAGCTGTTTTAAACTTTCCACTTTATGAATAACACTTTCAGCCAGAATCACTTTTTCATAAATGGAGGTATCATCATTTGCGGATTTTATGATGGTTGTCGGGAAAGCGATGGAAACAAAAGATTCAATGGGGATTGGTGGGAACTTATGCAGCTTCAACCACCTTTGAAATAATATGCGGTGGCGAGCAGCTTGAAGAATTGGATTGGGGAATCCTTCTTCTTTCCCGTTATAGATTCGTAAGCATTGTTCAGACCTGGTATCAAAAATTAAAGTACCGGCGATGTTTTTAGATTCAATAATAAGGGATAAGTGGGGTGATAACAGAAGGCAATCAATTTGAAATTCTAAATTATTGACGCTGAGATGAAGATCGAAGAAGATTTGATATTCATTTTCCGGAAGAAAACTTAAGTGATACCGCAAATTCTTTTCTCCTCGGTAACCTGCTAAAAGCCTAGCAAAATCACTTTCCACCTTGCTCCTTTGTGGATGAGTTTGAGGCAGACGTTCCAGCAAAGCTAGGTAGTGGAGAACCCTCATTGGAATAGTTAGCTCTTTCTTAATCAATTATAATTCCTCCTTTTTTATGTAAATTTCCTTAGAGGGATGTAGAATTCCTGCTTATTTTAAATACTTTTTATAATAATTTGGTAAAAAGTGTTGAGCTTCCTTGGGGAAGTGCTGAAAAAGAGAAGAAAACGCTGAACTTTTTGGAAAAAGTGCTGAACTAAAGAGTGGAAACGCGGAACCGCCAGAGGGATGCTGAAAAAATGGAGATTAACGCTGAAATAGGGGAGGAAAACGCTGAACTTTTTGGAAAAAGTGCTGAACTAAAGAGTGGAAACGCGGAACCACCAGGGGAATGCTGAAAAAATGAAGATTAACGTTGAAATAGGGGAGAAAAACGCTGAACTTTTTGGAAAAAGTGCTGAACTAAAGAGTGGAAACAGGGAACCGCCAGAGGAATGCTGAAAAAATGAAGATTAACGCTGAAATAGGAGAGGAAAACGCTAAACTTTTTGGAAAAAGTGCTGAACTAAAGAGTGGAAACGCGGAACCGCCAGAGGAATGCTGAAAAATTGGAGATTAACGCTGAAATAGGGGAGGAAAACGCTGAACTTTTTGGAAAAGGTGCTGAACTAAAGAGTGGAAACGCGGAACCGCCAGAGGAATACTGAAAAAATAGAGATTAACGTTGAAATAGGGGAGAAAAACGCTGAACTTTTTGGAAAAAGTGCTGAACTAAAGAGTGGAAACGGGGAACCGTTATAGTAAACACATAATCCAAGGAAATCCATTGAATACCGCAAACCTTGCTTCCAAACCAAATCCAATTCAAAACAAAAAAACCGATACCCACGAACCCTCCGTGAATATCAGTCTACTAATCACTACAACGCAATCAAATACGTAACCACAGACAACACAATCGAAGTAAACACCATCGCGATCAGTGGTTTCAACGCTTTTGTGCGCAAATCTTTCAAACTAACGTTGAGACCGAGTCCAACCATTGCCGCAGTTAGCAACCATGTAGTTGCGGTGGAAATCCCATTCATGACACCAGTAGAAACTGGGATAGAATGACCAAACACATAGCTTCCTAAAATACTTAAAATAATAAATCCAACTAAAAACCAAGGGAATTCAATTTTCGTATCCGATTGACCCTTACCTTTATTTTTACGATTCATCCAGTACATAAAAATGAAGCACAATGGGACAAGCAGGAATACACGACCCAGTTTAGCAAGAAGTCCGATTGCGAGTGCATCTTGGCCGCCTGGTGCTGCCGCTAATGCAACCTGAGCAATTTCGTGAAGACTTGTTCCCGTCCAAGCTCCGTATTCGACGGGACTTAGAGGAAGAAACGGGCGTAAAATCGTATACACTATAGCAAAAATGGTTCCGATAAGAGCGATAATCCCTACACCAATAGCGGTATCTTCATCCTTTGATTTTACAATAGGGGCAACAGCAGCAATTGCCGCGGCACCGCAAACTCCAGTTCCTACACCTAACAAGAGAGAAATCATTTTGTCTGCTTTTAATATTTTTGCTAACCAAATGGTAAGAAAAATTGCAAAAGCTATAACACAAGCATCCCGCAGCAGTAAGCCTAATCCATCGTGTAAAACAACATCAATGTTAAGCTTCAATCCATATAAAATAATTGCTACTCTTAAAAGTCTTTTAGAGGAAAAAGTAATTCCTTTTCGAATAATCTCCGGATAACCAAAAAATTGTCTGTAAATAATAGCGATAATGATTGAGCACGCCAGTTGTCCAATATGATCAAATCCCGGAATCTTTGCAAGAAAATATCCTAGAAGGGCGATAAAAAAAGTGAAGGCAACTCCACCAATCCATAACCCAAAACCGGACGATCCTTTCTTCTGAGGTTCTGCCTGCAGTACTCTTGCATGTTCTGAACTCATCTAATCAACTCCTGTTTACTTCTTAGTAACTCAAGAATATAACAGATTTATGAATAAGAAAAATAAATCATTATGATAGTAATCATAAGTAAAGTTATATAATAGAAGTAAAAGGGGGAATGGGGATGGATCAATACTTACATGTTTTTGTGACGGTTGTGGAAAAAGGGAACTTCTCTCGTGCAGCAGAAGAGCTACATATGACGCAGCCTGCAGTCAGCCAATACATCCAAACACTTGAAAGAACGGTTGGAGCGCGGCTTTTAGAGCGAACAAATAAGTATGTGCGGTTGAATAAAGCAGGTGATGCTGTTTATCATCATGCGAAGGAAATATTAGGACTGTATACGAAGATGCAAAGAATTGTAGATGATCTTACAAATAAAGCGAGCGGTGCCTTAAGCATTGGTTCAAGCTATACATTTGGGGAATATGTTCTGCCGCATATCATGGCAAAATTACAGACTGGGTATCCGGATATTGATCCGACGATAACGATTGCAAATACGAAGGAGATTGCGGAGCTAATTGCAAATCATCAGTTGGACGTGGGAATTGTAGAAGGACATTTTAAGGAAAAAAACTTGATCGTTGAGAAGCTTGCAGAAGATTCAATGGTGATTGTGGCTTCAACTAAGCTTCTTAATATAAATAAAAACCATTTAGAAAAAGATACATGGATTGTACGTGAACCGGGTTCAGGGACAAGAGAAGCACAAGAATCATTTTTTCAAAAGTTTAACATTACCCCCAAAAAATTAATGGAGTTTGGAAGTACACAGCTAATTAAAGAATCAGTGGAAGCGGGGCTAGGGATTAGCTTGCTTTCCAATTGGACTATTCAAAAAGAGCTTATATTAGATTCCTTACAAATCATCGATATCAAAGGGCTTCCAATTAAACGTGAATTTTCGGTTATTACGAAAACACCTTTTCAGACAAAGGCTTTAGAAGTATTCCTAGACCTATTAAGAAAAAACACATTAATTCCTTTGCAAAAATAGAATTGGGGTGTCTCGTAGAAGGAGGCACCCCTTTTATATTTTAATCTAAGTCCCAGCGGATGATATGACCTGCATGTGTAAGACCGCTGCCAAATCCATACACCATCATAATATCTCCATTTTTGACTTTCCCTTCCCTTATCCCAAGGTCCAAAGCAAGTGGGATGGTAACAGAAGAGGTATTCCCATAGAACTCTGCACTTGTTAATGTTTTCTCCATTGGGATTCCAGAGCGTTCGCAAACCGACTCAATCATTCGGAGATTGGCGCTGTGTGGAACAAACCAATCAATACCATTAGGATTGATTTCTGCTTTTTGCATCAGCTTGTCAATGGATGGAGGAAGCGTTCTAGATACCCACTTATAAACTTCACGTCCATTTTGAACAATTTTTCTATCTGCTTTTATAGAATGTCCGAACATAGTAGTAGCTAGATTACTTCGATAAACATGAATACCGCCATCTCCATTTGTCCCCATATGGGTAGCTATAAAACTTGGCTTTCCTTCATCTTTTTCCACTAAAACGGCTCCTGCACCATCTCCGAATAAGATGCAAGTGGAGCGGTCCGTATAATCGGTTACTTTTGTTAAAGTCTCGGTTGCGACAACCAAAACTTTTTGATGCAAGCCTGATGTGATAAAGCTGTTTGCAACATGTAAAGCATACGTGAAACCTGCACAGGTTGCATTTAAATCAAAGGCACCTGTGTGAGGAATCTGAAAATAATCCTGGATTTGACAAGCAACACTAGGATATACATAGTCTGGTGTTGTGGTGGAAACAACGATACAGTCAACATCTTGTAAACTTTTATTATATGTCTCCATTAAATTTTCAATCGCTTTAAAGGCAAGAGTAGAAGCAAATTCTTCTTCACCGGAGATTCTTCTCTCTCTCATCCCTGTCCTTTGGACGATCCATTCATCATTTGTATCAACCATTTTCTCTAAATCTTGATTTTGCAATATTTTCTGCGGTACATAAGTACCAATGGCTGTAATACGAGCAGTTGAGTTCATAAAATTTCACCATCCTATTTATTATCTAATAATAATAACTAATATTAGTACCAGGTACTAAATATGTCAATAAAAAAAGACCTGTTTTTTCAACAGATCTATTTTAAACTGGATTCTTCATGACTAATTAACGTCCCGAAATGCTTGCCCATGCAGATTTTCTGCATTACACCGATTTCATCAAAATTAAATACATGAACAGGTAAATGATGGTCGCGAGCAAGTAATAAAGCAGATTGGTCCATCACTTTCAGATTGTTTTGTACGACATCGTTATAGTTAAGATTCGCATACATTTTTGCATTTAGATCTAGTTTTGGATCTGCAGTGAAAACTCCATCCACTCCTTGTTTTGCAACAAGAATGGATTCACAGTTGGTTTCCAATGCTCTTTGAACACTCGGATAATCCGTTGTCACATAGGGCTGCCCGTTACCGCCGGCAAAAATAACAACGTACCCCTTGTCTAAATGGTTCATCGCTTTTAACCGAATATACGGTTCTGCAACAGTTGTCACTGGAATCGATGTCATAACTCTAACTTCTTTATCGGTCTTGCTTTTTAAGACACCTCTTAGCATCAGACTGTTAATAATCGTTCCGAGTGTTCCAATATTATCTGCTTCCACACGGTCAATACCCCATTCATCTGCAAGCTTTCCTCTGAAGATATTTCCTCCACCCACAACAATGGATACTTCCACCCCTAATTGAACGACGGATAAAATTTCATTCGCAATGTGTTCTAAGCGGTTAGAATCAAAATTATTCCCGTTTTGGTCTGCTAGTGCACCACCGCTAAGCTTAAGTAAAACGCGTTGATATTTTAACATTCCAATTCCTCCCCCGTTTTAAGACAAATAAAAAGGAGCAAAGGCTAATGCCTTGCTCCTAAAATATTGAAAAGAAATGGCTGTTGAAAAGATTTTTTCATTTTCATACAAATCCACTCCTTCCCTAATGGATAATTTCACTTATTTGATTATACGAAATAATTCTTCAATTAGCTAATATTTTTTAAAAAAATATTAAGCTTCTTTTGCAGCTTCGATTTCAATATTGATTTTAATATCATCACCAACAAGTACGCCGCCAGTTTCAAGTGCTGCGTTCCAAGTTAAACCATAATCACTGCGTTTTACTTTTCCTTCAGCGCTGAAGCCGATTTTTTCTGCTCCGCTCATAGGATCCTTTGCAACACCTTCGAATGTTACAGTAAATGTTTCTGGGCGAGTTACGCCATGAATACTCATATCACCAGTTACTGCGTACTCATCTTCGTCTTTTTTCACGATGTTTGTTGCTTTAAATGTCATTGTAGGGTATTTCTCTGCATCAAAGAAATCTCCAGATTTAAGATGTCCGTCACGGTCAGCATTACGTGTATCAATGCTTGCAACATCTACGGTAAAGTCAATATTTGCTGTTGTTAAGTCAGCTGGATCTGCTTCAATTGTTGCATTGAAGGAATGAAATGCACCTTTTACCTTTGAAACCATCATATGTTTTACTGAAAAATCGATTCCACTATGTGTTGTGTCTACTACCCATTTGCTTTTTGTCATTTTGGTTTACCTCCGTTTATTAATGATTTATTTTAACTATTATTTCTATAAAAAACGATGAAATATTCATCAAGTAACTTTATGTAAGTAAGTATAATATCTTGAGTTCGAGATGTCAATAACATTTTTTTGATAAAAATAGACATTTTCATCATTCCTGGGACATTGACTTCCTTGAAACCATCTTGTATTATAATCATTAAAAATAATATTGTGACGTCGAAGGATTTATAGTAGCTAATGAATAATCTTTCAAGCGAATTGGGGATGGTGTAAGCCCAATAAGATACTTAGTGAAACGGCAATCTGGAGTCATACATTGGAAAGTGGATGTACATATTGTGCATCAACTGGGGTGGAACCGCGTGAGTACAGCTCTCGTCCCCAGACTCGAACAGAGTCTGAGGATGAGGGCTTTTATTATTTTTACAATAAAAGGAGCGATTTAAGATGAGTGCAAACATGGAACAAGTTGTTTCCCATGCCAAACATAGAGGTTTTGTCTTCCCGGGATCTGAAATCTACGGTGGATTAGCAAATACATGGGATTACGGTCCGCTAGGCGTAGAATTGAAAAATAATGTGAAAAAAGCTTGGTGGAAAAAGTTTATTCAAGAATCTCCTTATAATGTAGGTTTAGATTCTGCCGTGTTAATGAACCCGAGAACATGGGAAGCTTCCGGACATATTGGCAATTTCAACGATCCGATGATTGACTGTAAAAATTGTAAGGCAAGACATCGTGCTGATAAACTGATTGAAAATGCTCTCGAAGAAAAAGGCATCGAGATGGTAGTGGATGGACTTCCGTTTTCCAAAATGGAAGAGCTTATTAAAGAGTATGACATTGCTTGTCCTGATTGCGGCAGCAAAGATTTTACAGGCATTCGCCAATTTAATTTAATGTTTAAAACTTTCCAAGGTGTAACGGAATCAAGCACAAATGAAATCTTCCTTCGTCCAGAAACAGCACAAGGTATTTTTGTTAACTTTAAAAATGTCCAAAGAACGATGCGCAAGAAGCTTCCGTTTGGTATTGCCCAAGTTGGAAAGAGTTTCCGAAATGAAATTACACCTGGTAATTTCACATTCCGTACTCGCGAATTTGAACAAATGGAGCTTGAATTCTTCTGCAAGCCAGGCGAAGAACTAAAATGGTTTGATTACTGGAAGGACTATGCGAAGAAGTGGCTCTTATCATTAGGGATGAAAGAAGAAAATCTTCGCCTTCGCGATCACTCAGAAGAAGAGTTATCTCATTATAGTAATGCAACAACAGACTTTGAATATAAATTCCCATTCGGCTGGGGAGAACTTTGGGGTATCGCATCCAGAACAGATTTTGATTTAAAGAGACATATGGAATACTCAGGTGAGGACTTTACTTATCATGAGCAAGAAACAAATGAACGCTATGTTCCATATTGTATTGAACCATCACTTGGTGCAGATCGTGTTACGCTTGCTTACTTAATTGATTCTTATGAAGAGGAAGCATTAGAAGATGGTACATCTAGAACAGTAATGCATTTACATCCAGCTTTAGCACCGTATAAAGCTGCTATCTTACCATTATCGAAAAAATTATCTGATGGTGCTCGCGAGATTTTTGCTGAGCTTGCTAAGGATTTCATGGTTGATTTCGATGAAACAGGATCTATCGGTAAACGTTATCGCCGTCAAGATGAAATCGGAACACCATTCTGTATCACGTATGACTTTGATTCTGTGGAAGATAAAATGGTCACAGTAAGGGACCGTGATACAATGGAACAAACAAGACTTCCAATTAGTGAATTGAAAAAGTTCTTAGAAGAAAAAGTTCAATTTTAATTTTGAAGACACCTTTTTGGGGTGTCTTTTTTTGATGTTGTAGAACTTTTTAAGAAGTTTAGCGATCTTCTTTGAAAGTTAGGAAGAATGTATCTATTGTTGGGAGTTATACCACTATTTATGGTCATTGCTTATTGAATTGGGCTATTTTCTATAAAAATTGAGGGATTTCCCATTCTTTCTGGAATTCTGCAGAAACCTTCATTTTTTCAGCATATTATTTACTTATTTTATAATACGTTTAGTCAATCAACAAAATGTAAATGTCTCTCCCAATCTTTTGTATAATAAGAAGTAACGAAGGGTGGGAGCATCATTGGCACAATTACTTCCTGTTATGTTGGAGCGAGCTGGGATTTTGATAATTGTCGCGTTTCTATTATCACGGCTGAAGTCGTTTCGCCGAATTATTGATCATGAGCATGTGATGAAGGAAAAGATTATTTTAATCACGATATTTGGTGTGTTTGGAATTATTAGTAATTATACAGGTATAGAGATTCACCACCGATCTATTTCAGAAGAGTGGCATATAGGTGGGTTATCCGGAAGCAGTGCTATTGCAAACACGAGGATTATGGGTGTTGCAATCGGTGGACTACTCGGAGGTCCCGTTGTTGGGTTAGGTGCTGGACTAATTGCCGGATTGCATCGGCTTTCCTTCGGGGGATATACGAGTATTGCTTGCGGTATTTCCACGATTCTAGCAGGGATTATCACTGGCCTTTTAGGAAAGCGTTTTAATATACGAGAAAAAAATGCCCATTTAAAGGCGGTTATTATTGGAATTTTAATGGAATGTGTTCAGATGGGGATTATCTTGTTGATTGCCAAGCCATTTGGCTCTGCCTTGGAGCTTGTAAAAATTATTGCATTTCCGATGATTACGGTAAATGGATTCGGGACGTTTATTTTCATGCTCATTATTCAAACGATATTATTAGAAGAGGACCGTACTAGAACCCTCCAGACTCACCGGGCATTATATATTGCTCAACTAACTTTGCCGTATTTTAGGCAAGGCTTAAACAAAGAATCATGTGAACGAGTAGCTGAAATTATCTTAAAACATACTGGGGCAGATGCAGTTTCGATTACCGACCGCAATCAAGTATTATCTCATGTGGGACTGGCTTCTGATCATCATATCCCGTTAAAAAGCATGGCAACCAAGCTTACACAAAAGGTGCTGGAGCAGGGGGAAATTCAAAAGGCGACAACAAAAGAAGAAATCCAATGTTATCGTGAGGACTGTCCGCTGAACTCTGCCATTGTTCTGCCTTTAAAAGCAAATAATCATGTAATCGGAACTTTAAAGCTTTATTTTAAAAGCTCCAACGGTTTAAGTGCTGTAGACGAAGAACTGGTAGAGGGACTAGGAAAGCTTTTTTCCTCGCAACTAGAATTTGCAGAGGCGGAACAGCAACGAAAATTATTAAAGGATGCTGAAATTAAAGCGTTGCAGGCACAGGTTCATCCGCATTTTTTATTTAATGCCATTAATACTATTTCTTGTTTAATTAGAACCGATGCGGATCAGGCACGAAAATTACTATTACAGCTAAGCAAATTTTTTAGAAGTAATTTACAAGGGGCAAGGCAGATGCTTATTCCGCTCGAAAAAGAATTGGAGCATGTTCATGCCTATTTGTCTTTAGAACAAGCACGTTTTCCAAATAAATATACTGTTTCAATGGAGATTGATGAATCGATGAAAGATGTATTGATTCCGCCATTTACTTTGCAGCCATTGGTTGAAAACGCGGTACATCATGGATTCAAGCATTTGGAAAAAGGGAAAAAAGGAGTTATTTCCATACATGCTTGTCAGGAAAATGGTAAAATCAACATTACGACGATTGATAATGGAGTAGGGATGACGGAAGACCAAAGAAGAAACTTAGGGACTAAAGCGGTGCATTCTAAAGAAGGGACCGGTACAGCGCTTTGGAATATTAAAAAGCGAATAGATGAGATATATGGACAAGTTGCGGATTTTAAGATAGAAAGTGAGCCAGCTTCTGGTACAAAAATTACTATTAGTCTGCCATTGGATGAACAGAAGTGGGGTGAGGAGTATGCTGAAGGCTTTTATCGTGGATGACGAACCATTAGCAAGAGATGAATTAAAATATCTTTTAAAAAGAACAAAACGAGTCGAGATTGTTGGGGAAGCAGATTGTATAGAGGATGCGTTAGAGATCGACGATACGTCTATTGATGTTTTATTTGTAGATATCATGCTTGCAAATGAAACGGGACTGGATCTAGTAGAAAAACTGAAGAAAAAGGGAAAGCATCCTGCCATTGTATTTGCAACCGCCTATGATGAATATGCCTTAAAGGCATTTCAATTAAATGCGATTGATTATATTTTAAAACCGTTTGAAGAGCAAAGAGTGCTGCAAACAGTGGAGAAAATTACAAGCTTTCTCCCTTTAAAAAATGGTGAGAAAGATACTGTAGCTGGTGAAAAAAAGACTCCATCTGATAAACTGGCGATTACCGTTGATGAGAGAATCATCATTATCCATATTCAAGATATTTTATATATCGGTACAATGGAGGGAAAAACCATTATTGTTACGGAAAAGCAAAAATACCAAACCAGTGATTCTTTGGTGACATTCGAGAAAAAGCTGCAAGGCACATCGATTGTCCGGGTTCATCGAGGATATCTTGTTAATTTAGATGCAATAGTGGAGATTCAACCTTGGTTCAATTCTACGTATAATTTAGTCATGAACGATGGGGAATCGGTTCCTGTCAGCAGAACATATACAAAAGAACTGAAACAATTAATCGGATTTTAAAAAGTTCGGGAAGGGACATGCTTCTCTAACGGAATAAGTAGCATCATGGGAGCTTCGGAATTTACTTGTACATACACAAGTAAGTTAACGGATTTCTGAGTCTTCTCCCAGCCGAAAAGGGTTCTGACTTGTCTTTGTATGATTTCGTTTCATTTCGTTTGCGCTTTTCTTACAAAAACAGACAAAGTTTTTCAAAAATTTTGTGCACTTCATATCCGCAAATTTGTATTTCACCCCTATATTTCTGCATTTTACGATGAAAAGCCAATGTTAGCGTTTTCATTACGTAAAATGTAGATAAGTTATATAAAAGAGTTAAAGGGGTGTCATAAAATGAATGCGATTACAATTGTAATAGGATCGATTTGTATATTGATGATTGCTTATCGTTTATATGGAACGTTTATGGCTGCCAAGGTGTTAAAGTTAAATGATGCAACACCAACACCAGCACATGAATTTAATGACGGAAAAGATTACGTTCCTACGAATAAATGGGTGACTTTTGGTCATCATTTTGCGGCGATTGCTGCTGCTGGTCCATTAGTTGGGCCGATATTGGCAGCCCAATTCGGCTACCTGCCTAGTTTACTTTGGTTATTGATCGGTGCGGTTATTGGGGGAGCGGTACATGATGCGGTCGTATTATTTGCCTCTATGCGCCGAAAAGGGAAATCATTATCAGAAGTGGCAAAGGAAGAAATGGGACCTGTTGCCGGATTTTGTACAGGCTTAGCGATGCTTTTTATCATTACGATTACGATGGCCGGTCTATCGATGGTTGTGTTAAATGCATTGCAAAATAATCCATGGGGTACTTTCTCGGTTGGTATGACGATTCCGATTGCAGTCGGAGTGGGAATCTTTTATAAGAAGACAGGAAATTTAAAACTGACAACAACAGTAGGGTTTATTTTAATCATGGTTGGCGTGTTTGTTGGTCCATATATAGAAGGAACAGCATTAGGCGACTTTTTAACATTAGATACAAAAACATTGGCTATTATTTTACCTATTTATGCGTTCTTTGCTGCCGCTTTACCAGTATGGTTATTGCTTGCTCCGCGCGATTATTTGAGCAGCTTCATGAAGATTGGTGTATTTGCTGCTTTAATCATTGGGGTGTTTATTATTAACCCATCGATTAAAATGCCGGCTCTTACAGACTTTATCCATGGCGGTGGCCCGGTAATGGCTGGTCCGGTATGGCCGTTTATCTCCATTACGATTGCTTGTGGCGCTATCTCTGGATTCCATGCCTTTGTCGGCTCGGGTACAACACCAAAAATGCTTGATCGATGGACAGATATTAAAGTTGTTGGTTTTGGTGCAATGTTAGTAGAATGTGTAGTGGGGATTATGGCATTAGTAGCAGCAACTGCATTACAGCCTGCTGACTACTTTGCTATTAACTCTACACCGGAAGTGTTTAAAACATTAGGAATGCATGTTTCACAGCTGCCGCATCTTGCCAGTGAAATTGGTTTAGGATTAGAAGGACGTACAGGAGGGGCTGTAACACTTGCGGTTGGGATGACTTATATCTTTACGAAAATTCATTGGTTCTCCCATTTAGCGCCGTACTTCTTCCAATTTGTTATTATGTTTGAAGCGGTATTTATTTTAACAGCAATCGATTCAGGTACTCGTGTAGCACGTTATTTAATTCAAGATTTCTTTGGTGAAATTTATAAGCCTCTGAAGAAAACCGATTGGTTGCCAGGATCTATTTTTGCTAGTGCAGTTGCGTGTCTATTATGGGGTTATCTTCTCTTCTCAGGAGATATCGGATCTGTTTGGGCACTATTCGGAGTTTCTAATCAATTAATGGCTTCCATCGGATTAATCGTTGGAGCAACCGTTATCTTGAAAATTGCAGATAAGAAGCGATATATGCTGACTTGTTTAATCCCTCTTGCTTATTTATATGTAACAGTGAACTACGCGGGATACTGGATGGTTAAGAACGTATACTTAAATCATGCAGCTGCCGGTTATAGCCTTCTAAATGGTGTATTGTCTATCATCATGCTCGTTCTTGGCTTAGTGATCATGATTACAGCAATTAAGAAATGGATTGAATTGTTAAGCACTCCACACGTAAAGATGGAAAAGATGTCTACGGGAAATATTTAATCAGATGGAAAAAGAGCAGGGAGTTTTCTCTGCTCTTTTTACTTTGACTTTTGAAGTTTATTTCTATCAGGAGCCCCCGGCGGTTTTTCCAACCATTTACGGTCGACTAGAATGTCAAACCCCTGTTTAGAATATAAAAGGATCTCCGCAATAAATTTACTATAATGGGCAGACAAATCTGTTCTAAATGATAAGGAAAGTGCATGGCCGATAAGGGTGACGTCAATGGCATTTAATGCGGAAAATAGCGTCATGACAAGCTTATCTGAAAATGGTGATTCGGTTGAATCTGTGACCTCCATATTTATCGGCACAAGCCCTAGAAGATCTTCTTTCATTAAAACTTCGTTAAAAAGATTAATTTGTTTCTCTGAAATTTGCTTCCCTTTTTTCAAGTACTCTTTAATTTCCGGATCCTTAATTACTTGAAGTAAGCCAGTACAAAGCAAAATGGCGAAATAATTTCGTTCAATATTTGAAAAAATTTCTGTAATCTCTACCACATTTAAGGGACGCTTTTTTCCAATAAACCCATTTATATACCATTCCTTTTGGATATATTGTACCTCTTTAGGATAAGGAATCATTGGCGGCCGATCATATATCCCCTTTGATAACAATAAAGTAGTGGAGGCCTTATATAGATCAGTGTTTTCTTTTACAATAGACGTGAAAAAATCCTGTAAATCTAAACGGCTAATATCAGTGGTGATGAAAGAATATAAGATCATGTCCATTTTACTAAGCGAATACACAAAGGTTAAGGCAAAAGGGTCATAAAATAAAGGTGGTGCCTCTAAGTTAATGTCTTGATCGGTATATCCATCCGGAATTGGAATTCCTTCTTGTGTAAAAAGTTCTCTCAAATAATGCAATCTTTTATTCGAGGATGATAAAGCTTGTTCGAGAATGGCTTTTATCTCAGAATCCTTCATATGATGGTGAAAATACGTAATTAGGCACCACTCCATACTGCTGTTCATATAAGTGGACCAAAGTCCGCCAATTTCAGCGCTTGTAAGTCTTTGTGCCAATTTATGACCCTCCCTCTAAGTAAACGTAGTATTAGAATTTGATAAATAGGGGAATTCTATTCGTAATGAGAGGGTTCGTTATTATTTGTAATGAAATTTTTTTGTTCAGAACAAAAGCGAAAGCGTCATGTTCATCGTTAGAAGATAGGCGCTGAAGCAGACGTAGACCATTCTTTTAAGGTGGTAATAAATATTTAAGCAATGAAAAAGACCGTCTATTTGACGGCCTTAAGATGGTTAATTTTTATACGTAAAATCACATTCCTGAAGCGGAACTACTTTCGTTTTCTTTGTAAACTTATAGCCGAGCCACACAATAATAAATAATGGCAATCCGATATAGGACACTAAAATTCCGTTCCAATCAATTTTATCGGCTAAAAAGGCAGGATAGTTTTGTCCAAGAATCACGATAGCACATAGAATAAAAGCGAAAATCGGACCGAATGGAAATAGCTTAGATCGATATGGAAGCTCTTTTAAATCCCGGCCTTGTGCTACATATGCTTTACGGAAGCGGTAATGGCTAATGGCAATTCCAAGCCATGCGATAAAGCCCGACATCCCGGAAGCATTTAATAACCAAGTGTATACAACCCCATCTCCGAAAAGGGAAGCAAGGAAAGCTAATGTTCCAATTAAAGATGTAACAATTAAAGCATTGACCGGTACACCGTTTTTGTTTAACTTCGCCAAAAACTTTGGAGCTTTTCCTTGTCGTGCTAGGTCCCAAAGCATTCGTGTAGAAGCATACATTCCTGAGTTACCAGCAGATAATACGGCAGTTAAAATAATAGCATTCATAACAGACGCGGCAAATGCAATCCCGGCTTTATTAAATATAATCGTAAATGGACTCATTGTAACATCAGAATCTGCTAAGCTTTTATCTGTGTATGGAATTAATAATCCAATGACAAGAATTGCTAAAACGTAAAACAGAAGGATTCGCCAAAATACTTGTTTTACTGCTTTTGGAATACTTTTCTCAGGATTATCACTTTCTCCAGCTGCAATTCCCAGAAGCTCTGTCCCTTGAAAGGAGAAACCGGCAGCCATAAAGATTCCAAGCATCGCCATAAATCCTCCATGGAAAGGAGCATCTCCTATTGTAAAGTTTTTAAAGCCAACCGGGCTATTTCCCATAATCCCGAAGATCATTAAAAATCCGGTAATAATAAACACAATAACGGTAATAACTTTTATAATGGCAAACCAAAATTCCGCTTCTCCAAAGCCTTTAACAGAAAGATAGTTCAGTAAAAACATGATAATTAAACAAATTGCACTCCAAATGATAGATGGAGTATGCGGAAACCAGAATTTCATAATAATGGTTGCTGCTGATAATTCCGCGGCAATCGTAATCGCCCAGTTATACCAATAATTCCAACCAAGTGCAAATCCGAGAGAAGGATCGACGAATTTGGTGGCATAAGTACTAAAAGTACCGGCGACTGGCATATAGGCAGCCATTTCCGCTAGACTGGTCATTAAGAAATAAACCATAATTCCAATTAATAAATAGGCAACGATAACTCCTCCTGGACCCGCGGTATGGATAGCTCCTCCACTTGCAAGGAAAAGTCCCGTTCCGATTGTCCCACCGAGAGAAATCATCGATAAATGACGTGATTTAAGGCTCCGCTTTAAAGTTTGAGGCTCACTTTTAGCTTGTTTTGCATTTGATAATGAATGTGTTTCCAAAGTTGTCACTCCTTTTCATTTACTGCTGGTGTCCAGATACCACATCTCTGGGTGTCAGTCACCATGCATTTCATGTCCAGCTTCGGTGCCTATCGATTAGCGGGTTCGTAAACCGTACGTCGATGGGCAAGGCGCTTTTCTTCGAAGGAGTGGGGAATCAAAAAAGCCATCGAAAGTAAAATCGACGGCTTATCACAATACCCCGCATCATACCTTCCGAAAGATAGCACAACACGTTTGTCTGGTAAGAACAAACGTGACAGTTCTGTTCCTATTTGGAGACAGCCCCAGCCAAATAATTCAAAGAAAATGATTTGACTTCGGCGACTATTCCTTTCAAACGGAGTCTTCGGTGTTCTTTGCACCTCGTCCGTCCTACTATTAAAAGTCGCGACCTCTACCTCACCGGTCTGATGAGGATTTTAATATTTAATTAGTACAGTGATTAATTATAAGGGATATTCGACAAAAATCAATAGATTTTGTGAATAAAATAGGAAAAAGGGATGGTGGTAATTTCCGGTAGCCCTAATAATACTGAAAATAATATTAAACGGACATGGAATCCGTTATATTAACAAAATGACCCTAATTTAAGCTCTTAGCGGACACTGAGTCCGTTATTTGCGAAAAAACATTAGGAATTCATTGCTTTTTTACAAAATAACGGAACCTGTGTCCGCGAAACTTAGGTAAGAACCTATTTTGTCACACATAACGGAACTGGTGTCCGTCAAATTAACCAATTCAGTTTTCTACTTGAACAGAACTACTTTTTAAAATGGTAAGGTAGTGTCGCCACAACGATATCCTTACTCCATAGAAGCCTTGTTCGGATCAGCAAAGCAGATTGGTTATGCAGGATGTTATGCCACCTTTTTTTCGGAATAAACTGCGGTACTAAAACAGTGACCACATACCCACTTTCAGCTACTTTTGACTGAATGGTTTCGAGAAATTTACATAATGGATATATAATGCTTCGGTATGATGAATGAAGTGTCACTAATCGCACTCCATTGTTCAACTCTGCCCATTTTTGTTCCATTCTTTTTTCATCTTCCCGATCAAATGCCACGTAAACTGCAATCACTTCGTCCGTAAGCGATTTTGCGTAATTAATTGATCGTTCTACAACAGTTGTAATACCGGCAACTGGAACAATAAACACATTCCCGTTAATTTTTTCGAGAACTGGATGAGAGCAACGCAATTGTTCACTAACCGCTTTGTAATGTTTATTAATAGTATGGAAAAGGTATACGACTGCTGGTAAAAAGATGACAACAAACCATACTTGATGGAACTTTGTAACAAAAATAATCGCAAAAACAAGGAACGAAATAAGGGCACCAACTAAATTAATAATTAATTTTAACATCCAGCCATTTGGCTTTTGTTTAATCCATTTAATAATCATCCCGGTTTGAGATAAGGTAAACGGAATGAATACCCCGACTGCATAAAGCGGAATCAAATGCTCTGTTCTTGCTTTAAATCCAATGATTAATAATATAGAAGCAATACTTAAAAAGATGATTCCATTTGAATAGCCTAAGCGGTCTCCCCGCATCGTAAACATCCTTGGCATATATTTATCTCTAGCGAGGTTATATGCGAGCTGTGGAAAAGCGGAAAAACCCGTATTTGCAGCAAGGACAAGGATAATGGCTGTTACTGCTTGTATAAAGTAATAAACATAATTTCTCCCAAATGTATGAGAAGCAATTTGGGAAACAACTGTTTCTGTCGCCTTTGGACCAATTCCGTACCAGTAGGATAAAAACGTAATACCACTAAATAGTACTGCCAGTATTCCGCCCATCATTGCTAATGTCGTTGCTGCATTTTTAGGAGCTGGGTCCTTAAAGTTAGGGATAGCATTCGATATAGCTTCTACTCCAGTTAATGCGGAACATCCTGATGAAAAAGCACGAAGCAGCAAGAATAAGGAAATTCCAGCAACCGGTGTCCCTAAATGCGGATGCAGATTAGGCGATATTTGCCCTGTTGCCACTCTATATACACCCACAATAATTAAAAGGATAATGGCAAATACAAATATATAGACAGGGTAGGCTAACACAGATGCTGACTCTGTTAGTCCTCGTAAATTCAAAATGGTAATAAAAATAACAAGAAATATAGCAATTTCTACGCTGTAAGGATGTAAGACAGGAAAAGCAGATGTAATGGCATCTGTTCCTGAAGAAATACTAACGGCAACCGTTAATATATAATCGACAAGCAAGGATCCGCCTGCAATTAGTCCGGGATTTACCCCGAGATTTTCCTTCGAAACCAAATAGGCTCCGCCACCTTGTGGATAAGAAAAAATAATTTGTCTGTAAGAAAGGGTTAGCGCCAATAAAAGGAATAAAACCCCCACTGCGATTGGAATGTTATACCAAAAGGCTGCAGTACCGATTGTAGCTAATACAATTAAAATTTGCTCTGTCCCATAAGCTACAGATGAAAGGGCATCCGATGAAAGAATGGCTAGAGCTTTTAATTTAGATAATTTCTGTTCGCCTAATTCATGGGATTTCAACGGTCTTCCGATTAATAATCGTTTAATTGAACTGTACATGGATGATTCTCCTTAAAGATGTGTTCACTTTAGTATTGTTTCTAAAAAAGCAAAGATGTATAAATTTTTATTTTCTTTTACGGCAACACAAAAAACCACAGAAGGGATGTAGCCTTCTGTGGTCAGTAGTTTACGATCACAAGCTTTCATTCCTCTCTATACGCTTACGAGGTTAGCTGTCGGATTCGGACATGAGAGAATAGCCCTACCTTATAAAGGATTCACCCCAAGTGAACAATCAATTCACAAGTATGGGTCCCCCGCTCCAATTGGATTAAGCGTTATTCGATGTTAAAATTTATATTAAAAATATACTCCCATCATTTTCACTTGTAAAGATGTGATTTTTCCTTTTTTAAGTCTATTTTTTAAACGAGGTTGCTTTTGTTGGCGAAAACTTTATATACATTAAAAAAAGATGCTCAAAAACTAAATGATAATAAGTTTTATAACAACGAAAACAACCTTTTAAATCTACAAAAGCAGACAGTTTAAGTCTATTTTTTAAGGGGAAAATATTATGGATATCAGCAGTTGAAATAAGCCTAAAATAGGAATATGATATGATTATTGAGGACTAATTTCAGAGTATTTATTCTAACCCGTAAATTTAGTTTTACTTCTAAAGTGAAGGGAGTGGCAAGAGTGGGTAATTTAGGATTTGGTGAAGTATTAATTATCCTAGTTGTAGCATTATTGATTTTCGGTCCATCGAAGCTGCCTAAATTGGGTAAAGCTGCAGGCGAGACATTAAGAGAATTTAAAAAAGGTATGAATGGAATCATCTCAGAAGATGAGGAAATAAAAAAAGAGGAAAATAAATAGTGGAAATATAAATCTAAGTGACCATAGGCTTAACAAGTTTATGGTTTTTTGTTTGCTTTTTTATGATGTAAAGAGTCGTTTACTTGGGATTATTTTTTCTTATGTCTAAACTTAAAAAATTTATAATTTTCTTATCGACTTTCTTTTTGTATATTTAACGTATTCAATTGGAGAAAGTAGGGTACAGCATGAGTCGACTTAGTTTAAAAGGATTTCATCCTATCGTGTGGACATTACTGGGAGGTACTGTTTTTGCAAGGGGAGCAAGTTTTATGGCGATGCCTTTTTTAGCCTTATACTTATCCCACACAGAAGGTATACATCCTGTAATCATAGGTATCATTGTGGGGATTGGTCCATTATCCGGTACAGTAGGTGGATTTATAGGTGGGCACTTGTCGGACCGTTTTGGACGAAAAGTAATTATGCTTTCCTCCGTTTTTACTTGGGCATTTGTATTTATTGGATTTTCTTTTGCGAAGGATCCATTGGCTTTTTTTCTATTAAATGCCCTGAATGGAATATGCCGCTCGTTTTTTGAACCTACGAGTCAAGCACTGATGGCGGACTTAACAGAACCGGAAAAAAGATTAAGAGTATTTGCGCTTCGTTATACAGCGATCAATATTGGTGCAGCTGTTGGCCCGTTACTTGGCGCATATTTTGGTGTAGTATCGTCGACTGTAACATTTTTGATTACAGGGTCTTTTTATTTAATCTATGGTGTGATCCTAGCTAGTTTATTGAGGAAATATAAAGTAAAGTTGAGTCATCAGGTGAAGAAAGTGTCAACCATTAAAGATGCATTCAACATTATCAGATTGGACTCTTCTTTAAGATTCTTTATTATCGGCGGGATACTTGTGAATATTGGATATTCCCAAATAGATTCCTCCTTACCGCAGCATTTGGGCAGGATGATTGAAAATGGACCTGTATTATTTTCATTATTATTGTCCATAAATGCTATAACGGTTGTTGTACTACAAATTCCACTCAGTCATCTTGTAGAGAAATGGCGTGTCTTGCATGTGATGATGCTTGGCAGTTTCTTCTTTGTTTTAGGATTCTTGTTCATGGGATTTGCTGGCTTCTGGATAAGCTTTATTATCTCGATGGTTTTATTAACGATTGGTGAAATTTTTCTTTTCCCATCCACGAGTGTGTTCATTGATCAAATCGCTAAGGAAGAATTACGTGGGACGTACTTCGGTGCTGCCCAATTTCGTTCTATTGGAAATTCTGTAGGTCCAGTGATGGGAGGATGGATATTAAATCAGTGGAATGGTCACTGGCTATTTTGGATGATGGCTTTCATTGTAACGGTTAGTATATACTTTTTTCTTGCAGGAAGCAGAAGGCAGCTCGAATCTGTTGTTGGTTTAAATAATTCATAATTTATAAGGAAAAAAGTTATAACAAATAGCGGTTTCGTGTTATAGTGAAAATTGAAGTTCATATTCACCTAATGAAGGAAAATATGGATATAAAAAAGATATTTATATATGATGACGATAATATAATTGGAATGAAAAGATAAATTATAAGGGGATATGAAAAACTGATGGATGTACTGCTAATGCTTATACAAAAAAAGAGCGTTAAAAGGATAATTATTTTTGCTCTTATTGCAGTTGTTTTGTACTTTCTAAGGAGCATGATCAATTTAATCCTTCTAACATTTATTTTTACCTTTTTAATGGATCGATTAGTGAATTTTGTCACAGATAAAATTCCTATCAATCGAAAACTTACAGTTGTTATAGTATATTGTTTGATCGTTGGGTTATTGTCCTTAGGGATTGTGAAATATTTGCCTGTCATTATTTCAGAAATTTCACAGCTTGTTAAACAAGTAACTACTTTTTACACTCAGCCTCATAATAACAAAGTGTTGAATTATGTCGTAAACATGATTAACAGCTCTAAAATTTCGTCATATTTAGAGCATGGCGTCACTTTTGTTTTTACTTACTTTACAGGGATTGGCAAAGTCTTTGTGCAAGTACTAATGTCTATATTGCTAAGTTTGTTTTTTCTATTAGAAAAAAAGCGTTTGATTGATTTTACGAAGAAGTTTAAGCATAGTAAAATAGCAGCTTTTTATAATGAAATAGAATTTTTTGCGGAAAAATTTATTCGTTCGTTCGGAAAAGTAATCGAGGCACAGTTCATTATTGCAATTGTCAATACAGTGTTAACAACCATTGCGTTGTCCATTATGCATTTTCCACAATTATTTGGGTTAGCAATATTAATCTTTTTCCTCGGCCTGATTCCTGTGGCAGGGGTAATCATCGGATTTATTCCGTTAAGTTTAATAGGCTACAGTATTGGCGGAGTGATGCTGGTTGTATATGTCATTATCACAATCCTGGTAATACATGCACTTGAAACATATATATTAAATCCTAAGTTAATGTCATCCAAAACAAATCTGCCCATTTTCTACACCTTTATGGTTTTAATTTTTTCAGAGCACTTTTTTGGTGTATGGGGGTTAATTGTTGGTATTCCAATTTTTATGTTCCTTTTAGACGTATTAGATGTAACGAATAAAGATCATGAGATTAAAGAGGAAATTAAATAGTACAAAAGTCAAGATTGAATAGATGTTTTATTAAAACACGTTAGCTTTTTAAAAGTTAACGTGTTTTTTGTGTGCCTATTTTTACATCGAAATGGTACTTTTGTACTATTTTATCCATTAAGGTAATTAGTGGGAGGAATTTTTCGTGAAAAGTCGAAATATATATAATTATGAAGATTTGTAAGATTATAAATTTATCTTCATAACAAAGAGTAGACCTTAGTCCTATTCTTTTTATTTTTTACATCTTGGGGGGGTTGGATTGATATCGTTTCAAAATGTTAATAAACATTATGGCCAATTTCATGTACTAAAGAATATTAATCTTGAGGTGCAGGATGGAGAGGTAGTAGTAGTCATTGGTCCATCAGGATCTGGTAAGAGCACGATGCTGCGCTGTATCAATCGCTTAGAAACGATTACAGATGGAGATTTATCAGTCAATGGGTTCAAGGTCAATGATAAAAAAACAAATATTAATGATTTGCGCAAGAATATTGGAATGGTCTTTCAGCACTTCAATCTTTATCCGCACAAAACGGTTCTCCAAAATATTACCCTTGCACCCATTAAAGCATTAGGGGTCGATCCAAAGAATGCGGAAGAAACGGCCATGTATTACTTGGAAAAGGTCGGTATTCCGGATAAAGCAAAATCCTATCCATCACAATTATCCGGCGGACAACAGCAAAGGGTGGCCATTGCGAGAGGTCTTGCGATGAAACCGAATGTCATGCTTTTTGACGAGCCTACATCCGCACTTGACCCTGAAATGATTGGGGAAGTATTAGAGGTTATGAAGTCACTTGCTAAGGAAGGGATGACGATGGTTGTCGTCACACACGAAATGGGCTTTGCCAAAGAAGTGGCAAACCGCGTCGTTTTTATGGATCAAGGCCAAATATTAGAGGAGGCCAGACCAAGCGAGTTTTTCGCTAATCCCAAAACAGAAAGAGCACAAATATTTTTGAAAAGGGTATTGAATCATTAAAAAAGAATAGCTAGAGGTGGTTGTGGGATTTAAAATGTAATACCTAGTGCTGAACGTGCATAAAGGTAAGTCATATAACCACTTATTAGTTATATAAAGAAAATTTAAGGGGGAAGAGTCTTTGAAAGGTTTAAAAAAGGTATTGTTTCTTGGGCTGATTTTTACGTTGGTTGCTGCTATGTTTGCTGGATGCGGGAAGAAAACAAATGGGGATACAAGTAAAGATACTCTTCAAGAAATAAAAGACCGTGGAAAGTTTGTTGTAGGTGTAAAGTACGATACGAATTTATTCGGCTATAAGGATCCAAAAACCGGTGAGGTAACGGGATTTGATGTTGATATTGCTAAAGCATTGGCGAAGAAAATCCTTGGAGATGAAAATAAGGTAGAATTAGTGGAAATTACTTCAAAAACTCGTGTTCCTAAGTTAAATAATGGAGATATTGATGCCATTATAGCTACTATGACTATAAGTGAAGAACGCAAAAAGGAAGTTGATTTTTCTGATGTGTACTTCATGGCAGGTCAATCATTATTAGTTAAAAAAGGAAGCCCTATTAAAAGTGTTGCTGACTTAAAAAAAGGAACAAAAGTATTAGCGGTGAAAGGATCAACATCAGTTGATAATGTAAAAAAAGCAGCACCTGATACCGAAGTGTTAGAATTTGAAAACTATGCAGAAGCCTTTACAGCTTTGAAGGCAGGCAAAGGTGATGCGCTTACTACGGATGATTCCATTCTTTATGGTATGGCAGACCAAGACAACAATTATCAATTAGTTGGCGGGACCTTTACAGAGGAACCTTACGGAATCGCAGTTAGAAAAGGACAGAAGAAATTCCAAGAGTATATTAATAAATTCTTAAAAGAACTAAAGGATAGCGGAGAATACGATCAAATTAAAAACAAATGGATTAAACAGCAATAAAAAATAGTAAGGTAAACGGAGATGAGTGCGGGCGCTCATCTCCTTTATAAAGGAGGGAGAAGATTGCTGGATTTCTCCATACTAACAAATTACTTTGATATGTATATGGAAGGATTTCTAAATACTTTAAAGATTAGTCTAATCGGACTTGTTGGAAGCTTTATTTTGGGTGTTATTATTGCGGTTTTAAGAATTGCACCATTTCGGTTATTAAATTTTATTGGGGCATGCTACGTGGAATTTATTCGGAATATACCGGTATTGGTAATTGCCTTTTTCTTTTATTTTGGGCTAAGTGTATATGTGAATATGAGCGGATTTGTTGCTGGTACAATTGCGTTAACCATTTATACTTCCGCTTTCATTGCAGAAGCTGTGCGGGCAGGAATTCAATCCGTAGACAAAGGGCAGATGGAAGCAGCACGTTCAACGGGATTAACGTATACGCAAGCAATGAGAATGATTATTTTGCCGCAAGCTATTAAAATTGTTATTCCGCCGATTGGCAATCAATTTTTGAATCTGGTGAAAAATTCTTCCATCATGGCAATGATTGCGGGGATGGACCTTATGTATTTTGCTGATGCCGTCCATGAAAAAACATATGTTACATTTGATACATATATTTTTGTGGCAATGTTTTATCTAGTTATTACAATCCCATTAAGCCTCCTTGTCAATTATTTAGAGAAAAGAATGGCTAATGCCTACTAGGGAGGAGTGAAAAAATGGATTTTGCAGGTGCTTATCAAGCAGGAAATCTGCTGTATATGTTGAAAGGGTTCGCTGTTACATTAGAGGTTGCTTTTATTTCTATTATATTAAGCTTTGCGATAGGAAGTTTATTAGGGATTTTACGTTATTCCAAAATTCCCGTCGTATCACATATCGTCTTATTAGTGGTAGAGATTATCCGAAATCTCCCACTTCTGCTAATCATCTTTTTTGTTTATTTTGCCTTGCCAGAAATCGGAATCAAATTTGAAATTAAGTCAGCCGCCATTGTTGCATTAACGATTTTTGAATCAGCGATGATTTGTGAAATTGTCCGAAGTGGTCTAAATTCTATCGAAAAAGGTCAAATTGAAGCGGCTCGCTCTTCGGGGCTAACATACATTCAAACAATGAGGTTCATTATTTTGCCGCAAGCGCTTAAGCGAATGATCCCTCCGTTAGTGAGTCAATTTATTTCACTTCTAAAAGACACTTCCCTTGCTATCATTATCGCCTTACCGGAGCTTCTGCATAATGTGAAGGGTATATATAGTGGAAATGTTAACTACGTTATCCCGAGTATTATTTTGGCAATCCTTATGTATTTTGTCGTAAATTATGCCTTATCGCTAGTTGCTAGGAGGCTTGAAAAACGATTAGATACAAACAGAAGGAATAGTGCAAAATCGGGAAAAGTGAAAAATACTGCTGCCTCAGGCGGGGTTTCAATGTAATATTTTTACTCATAAAAGTAGACATCTGATGGATTGTCTGCTTTTATTATTGTGCGCCCGGCATGGGTGTAGTCTCTAGGGTGAAAGTCCCGAACTGTGAAGGCAGAAGTAGCAGTTAGCTTAACGCAAGGGTGTCCGTGGTGACGCGGAATCTGAAGGAAGCGAGCGGCAAACTTCCGGTCTGAGGAACACGAACTTCATACAAGGCTAGGTATCATTGGATGAGTTTGCAATACAAAACAAAGTCCTTTCTGCCGAAGGTGATACAAAGTAAATGAAGCAGATAGATGGAAGGAAAGATTGCACTCTTACCCGGGGAGGTCTGGTTGATACGCCAAGTACACTTGGTAACCTATCTAGTAATGGATAGCTGAACAATCAGAAGTCAGCCGAAGTCGTAGTACTTGGTTTGCTCGAGAGAATCAAGGAAGGACTGAACCATTTTAGGAGAACAAACACTCGGCAAACGGTTCTTTATGTATGAAAGCAGAAAATTCTTACGGAACCTACCTGAAAGGAAGAAATGGTGAATTCCATGGGGGACTTCGGGAGGGCTTAGTAAAGAACCCACTTAATGAGAATGTATTGTTCACGTAGAAAGGATAAATCTCAATGTTAATGGAACGAATGCTGTCACGGGAAAATCTTTTACTGGCATTAAAGCGAGTAGAAAAGAACAAAGGAAGTCATGGAGTAGACAATATGTCCGTAAAAGACCTACGAAGACATATTCTCGAAACGTGGGATACACTTAAAACATCCTTAATGGAGGGTACTTATCAACCTTCTCCTGTCCGTCGGGTTGAAATCCCAAAACCGAACGGTGGAGTAAGGTTATTAGGTATCCCAACCGTGACAGACCGTTTCATCCAACAGGCGATTACTCAGATTTTAACCCCTATCTTCGACCCGACTTTTTCAACACAGAGCTATGGTTTTCGACCAAACAAACGAGGTCATGACGGTGTTAGACAAGCGAAGAAATATATCGAAGAGGGATACCGATGGGTAGTCGACATGGACTTGGAGAAATTCTTTGATAAAGTCAATCATGATAGATTAATGCGGACTCTATCCAAAAGGATTCAAGACAGAACGCTCCTATCACTAATTCGGAAGTATCTACAGTCTGGCATTATGATTAATGGAGTCATAACGAAATCCGAGGAGGGTACGCCCCAAGGTGGACCATTAAGTCCTTTACTCTCCAATATCGTTCTAGATGAACTAGACAAAGAGTTAGAAAAGAGAGGGCACAAGTTTGTCCGATACGCAGATGATTGTAATATCTACGTAAAATCGAGAAGAGCCGGAGAGCGAGTAATGGACTCGATTACTACTTTCATTGAATTTACTCTAAAACTAAAGGTGAATCGAGAAAAGTCAGCTGTAGACAGACCTTGGAAAAGAAAGTTTTTAGGTTTTAGCTTCACATTTCATAAGAAACCGAAGGTGCGGATGTCAAACCAAAGTATTCAACGTGTCAAGAAACGGATACGAGAATTAACTTCAAGGTCAAAACCAATTCCAATGGATTATAGAATAGAGAAGCTGAATCAATATTTGATTGGCTGGTGCGGATATTATGCATTAGCAGATACACCCACTATTTTCAAAGAATTAGACGAATGGATTAGAAGGCGTCTCAGAATGTGCCAATGGAAAGAATGGAAGAAACCAAAAACCAAAGTAAGAAAACTCATTGGATTAGGGATTCCAAAAGAGAAGGCATACGAATGGGGAAACTCTAGAAAGAAATATTGGAGAATAGCCAGAAGCCCAATCCTACAGAAAACCCTCACAAACTCCTATTGGGAGATGCGAGGGCTGAAGAGTCTTTATGTGAGATATTCTCAACTACGTCAGACATAAATGGAACCGCCGTATACGGAACCGTACGTACGGTGGTGTGAGAGGTCGGGGGTTAGTCACCTCCTCCTACTCGATTTTAACAGAATTAAACATTACGAGGTGTCATATGCATATCGTTATTTCAGGCGGAAGCGGGTTTTTAGGAAAAAGACTGCAAATGTATCTTATAAATAATGGACATCAGGTGACCATCTTAACAAGAAGCTTAGATGGGCACCAAAAACTAGAAGGTGTAAAAATGGTCGAGTGGATGAATAAAGGCAATCATCCGGAAGCGGAGCTTAAAGGTGTAGACGCCATCATTCATTTAGCGAGTGAATCCATAAGTGGTTCCCGATGGACAAAAGCGAAGAAGGAAAGAATTCTCTCCAGTAGATTAAATACAACAAAAGAAATCTATAGGATTATTGCCAATCTGGAAAAAAAGCCACAGGTTCTCATTAATGCTTCGGCAGTTGGGTATTATGGGATGTCGGAAACGGAAACTTACACAGAATATAGTCGAAGCGATGCAAATGATTTTTTAGCAAGCGTTGTAAAAGAGTGGGAAAGGGAAGCGGGGAAGGTAAAAGAGTTAAATGTTCGAACGGTTTTCACAAGATTCGGTGTCATTCTTGGAGATGGGGGAGCATTGCCATTAATGGTCCTACCCTACAAATTAGGTGTTGGTGGTACGATGGGAAACGGAAAACAATGGATTTCCTGGGTACATGTTGATGATGCGGTGCAAATGATCGCTTATGCAATTACTCATCCTAATATTAATGGCCCTATGAATATTACGGCACCTAATCCTGTACGAATGAAGGAATTCGGTCAGACAATTAGTAAGGTTTTAAGTCGCCCGCACTGGCTGCCTGTTCCAAGCGTTGCTATGAAACTTGGGTTGGGTGAAATGAGTGATATGATATTAAAGGGACAGCGTGTTCTACCGGAACTTGCGAGGAAGCATGGCTACACCTTTCAATATTCAAATTTAAATGATGCATTAGAAAATATTCTCGGAAAATAATTTTAAAAGATACCTTTTGAACAGTTCATAATAAACGTATTACGACTTTATTTTAAGACCAAACGAGATAATCCGCTTAAAGTAAATTAGGTTAGAAATAATTCAACTTGGAAAAACAATTATTTATATGTAATTTAAGGTAATATAATCTCAGGGAACTACAGGGGGGCGAAAAGTGAAAAGAGTCTATTTAGCTAGTCCATTTTTTAATGAAAAAGAGATGGAATATTTGGAGCAGGTTGAGGCAATTTTAGCAGAAAAGGGATTGCAAGTGTTCTCACCGTTCCGAAATCCAATTGACAAACAAGTTGAGGTTGGTTCACGTCAATGGTCCATTGAAACATTTATGAAAGACATTAAATATATTAAGTGGTCTGAAATAGTTGTAGGTATCTACCATGGTAACTATTCAGACAGTGGAACAGCCTGGGAACTCGGTTATGCTTTTGCTACTGGGAAGCCTGTAATTTTAATACATGTTGGTGAAAACAGTAATCTAATGGTGCATGAAGGTGCACATGCCAATATTACACTTGAAGAACTGAGAGATTATGACTTTAACCAACTTGCGAGTTCTTTCTATACAGGTGATATGCTTTAAAGTTTATATTGTATAATAAAATTACAACTTGACATTTGCCAAAAAAATGAATATAGTAATAAAAAATTATAATGAAACGTTGAAAAGGATTAGTAAAATGTTTTTCGTCTTTTATAGAGAGGAAATCAATTGGTGAAAGATTTCTAAAGACTGCATTTGAACCTGCCTTGGAGTTCTGTATCGATTTAAACTAAGATACATGCGGAAATATCCGTTATCAAGCAAAGTGTACAGCTTCTCTTTAGCTGTAAATAAGGGTGGTACCACCAGGCCTCGGTCCCTTTTTGGACTCGAGGCTTTTTTGCGTTTATATTAAATTCGAAAGGAAGAAATGACGTGGCAAAGGATAAAAAATTTGTTGAAGAAATCACGGCAATGGAAGACGACTTCGCACAATGGTATACAGATGTTGTCAAAAAGGCTGATTTAGTAGATTACTCATCTGTAAGAGGGTCCATGATTATTCGCCCTTACGGATATGCGATTTGGGAAAATATCCAAAGCGTTTTGGACCGTAGAATTAAAGAGACAGGGCATGAGAATGTTTATATGCCATTACTAATTCCTCAGAGCTTGCTTCAAAAAGAAAAAGATCATATTGAAGGATTTGCTCCAGAAGTTGCATTGGTAACACATGGCGGATCAGAAGAATTAGCAGAGCCTCTAGTAGTTCGACCTACTTCCGAAGTTTTATTTGGAGAACATTATGCAAATATTATTCATTCTTACCGTGACCTGCCAAAGCTTTATAATCAATGGGCAAATGTTGTTCGTTGGGAAAAAACAACAAGACCATTCTTGCGCTCACTAGAATTTTTATGGCAAGAAGGACATACATGTCATGCTACAGAAGAAGAAGCAGCAGAGGAAACTCGCAAAATGCTAGAGGTATATGCAGAGGTTGTAGAAAACTATCTGGCTGTACCGGTATTGAAAGGGCAAAAAACGGAGAAAGAAAAATTTGCTGGTGCAAAGTTTACTTTAACCATTGAAAGCCTAATGCATGATGGAAAAGCACTTCAATCAGGGACATCCCATCATTTAGGAACAGGATTTGCAGAAGCATTTGGCATCCAGTTCACAGATAAAGATGGCAAGCTCCAAACGGTAAATCAAACATCCTGGGGTATTACAACTCGACTAATCGGCGCATTAATCATGGTTCATGGGGATAACCGCGGTCTTGTTGTACCACCAAGAATTGCACCAAAACAAGTAATGATCGTGCCAATCGCACAGCATAAAGAAGGCGTCTTAGATAAGGCATATGAATTGAAAGACCAATTGAGCAAAGTTGCTCGTGTTGATATTGATGCAAGCGATAAAATGCCGGGCTGGAAGTTCAATGAGTATGAAATGAAAGGTATCCCTGTCCGTTTAGAAATTGGACCTAAGGATATTGAAAAAGGTCAAGTTGTATTGGCAAGACGTGATACAAGTGAAAAAATCATTGTACCAATCAATGAACTAGAAACAAAAATTCCAGCGTTGCTTGAAGAAATTCAAAACAATTTATTCGAAAAAGCGAAAAAGCACCGTGAAGAAAAAACATCTATTGCTTACAACATGGATGAATTTAAAACGAATTTAGTTGAAAATCCAGGCTTTATTAAAGCTATGTGGTGTGGAAGCGAAGCGTGCGAAAACTTCATCAAAGAAGAAACTGCTGCAACTTCCCGCTGTATGCCATTCGAACAAGAGCATCTCGCCGATAAATGTGTATGCTGTGGGGAAGAAGCTAAGCACCTTGTTTACTGGGCAAAAGCATACTAAAACAATAATGAAAGGGTGTCAGGCACCAGATTATAATCGTTCTAATCTGGTGCCTGACACCCACTTTTATTTTACAATTCTTTTTGCACCAATAAAGCGAGCTTTCCAATATTTATCAGACATTTTCACTACTTTAACACCTTTAGATGTTGCACCGATGAATTTTCCATCTCCAATGTAGATGGATACGAAGGAAACCTTGCCTTTCTTTTCACCAGTTGCATAGAAAACAAGATCACCTTGTTGTAACTCTTTTAGCTTCACGGGTTTGCCGATTTTATATTGGTCAGCACTGGTGCGTGGAATGACCATTTCTGTTGCTGCATCTTTGTATACAAACTTGGTAAAACCACTTGCATCAAAACCTTTAGGAGTAGTTCCTCCATATTTAAATTTTGCCCCATTATAAAGCTGAGCGACTGCAGTTACTTCTTCCCCGTAATTAATTGACGCAGATGCCTTCGAAAAAGGCACTAGTAACATTGTTGCAGCAAAAATAAAAACGGCTAAGATTACTGCAAGAAGATTAGATTTCTTTATTGTTACCCCCACGAAAAAACCCCCTATTTTTCTGTATATTTTCAAACACCATTTAATATATGAAAGAACTATCGGGATGATTCTAAAGTTTTAATTTTAAAATAAAAGGACAAAAAACCTCTCTGCAAATTAGAGAGGTTTCAGTCATTAAAATATTAACGCATCAATTGCGTATGTCCCAGGTCCAACTAACGCAACACCAATAGCTACAACGATTAATAATAAATTGTATTCATATCCATTTGGTTTAATCCAGCCATTTGGGCCATGTACCTTTGCGATAGCTACAATCATTGTGAGGGCAATTAAAATAGCTCCAATTGGAGTCAATAAACCAAAAGCAAAAAGCAATCCGCCAACTAGTTCGCCTAAACCAGCAAGAAATGCCATCGTTTTTCCGGGTGTGATTCCAATGGACTCAAAAAAACCGCCTGTACCTGCAAGACCATGGCCGCCAAACCATCCAAATAATTTTTGGGAGCCATGTGCTGCAAAGGATGCACCTAAAATAACTCGAATTAATAGTAAACCTAAACTCGCTAAAGCACTCATCTATATTTTCCTCCTTAAATGTTCAAATTCATTTAACAGTTTTTATTATAGTTACTTACAAATAGTTAGTCAATAACTAAAATATATTAAGTTAATTTATAAAATTAAGAATTCGCAAACATCAGAATCAAAAATAAAAAAAGAACCCTTCAAAAAGGGTTCCACCTATTCAACACATATCCATTTATCCGCCCAATGCTGTACTTCATCTAAGACAGGCATAATAGCATGACCTTTGTCTGTTAAACGATATTCGATCCGAACTGGGGTTTCCGGATAAACCTCCCGAACGACTATATCTTCTGCTTCCAATTCTTTAAGACGGTCTGAAAGCATTTTTTGGCTTATATGTGGAATTTGATCAGCAATTTCATTAAATCTTTTTGGTCTTTCAATGAGCACGCGAATAATTACCCCGACCCATCGTTTGCCCAATAACTGAAATGCCTTTTCAAATTTAGGACATAGACTAAATCCTTCCATCCTTGTTACACCTCCTAAAAGGATAATCCATTGATTAAACCTTATTTCCTATTATACACCTTTTTACTGCTTACTAAAAGTAAGTAAGTTTAATTGAACTTTTTTGTGAATTTCTGCATGATTCGTGGAAAAACGGGGTAAATAAAAGAAAATGGACAAGGAGGAAGATATTATGACGAAAATTAGCAGTATCAACAAAGCGGTTCTGGCGGGTATTGGTATAGCAGGGATCTCGTATTTGTCCTCCAAGAATAATCGTCAAAAGGCACGTGTAATGCTTCAAAATGCAAAGGTAAAAGCAGACTCCTGGATTACAAAAATGAAACATAAAAAATCTTCATTAACAAAGGTGGGACATTCAGACCCTTATGATTTTGAAGATCATCAAATGTTAAGTGAAGGTGCAATGTATGGAGTTGATTATTATAATCAGGAAGAACAACAATCATAACTAATGCTAAGAAAATTTGTAGATAAGATGGAAGTTTAAATTCATTTGAGCATCTCGAGTCTGTTTGAGTCAAAAAAGAGTGTTTACAGGTACGGTCTACAAGTATTGATGACAAGAAAAGGACTTCAACTTCAAGGGTTCTCACAGTTTGTGAGAGCTTTTTTTTATTTTTCATTTCTCACAATTTAGGAATGAAAAATTGGTCAAGTTGTGATTGAAATATAGGAATGAAGTTCCTTTATGCACGGATTTCCGTTACCTAACGGAAAAACAATATGTGTTATTGTAAACGCTTATATACTACTATAGGACTATCAGATAATTCTAAATTTCAATTATTAATGACTAACTATTTAGGAGGAAATCATCATGAAAAGAATTTTGTTAGCGTGTTCATCCGGTATGTCAACAAGTTTATTAGTATCAAAAATGAAAGAAGCAGCGGCTGAAAAGGGAATTGAAACGGAAATTTGGGCTGTTGCCCAAGACAAAGCTTTTGAGGATATAAAAAAAGCGGATGTCTTATTAATTGGACCACAAATGAGGTTCTTAAAGGGGAAATTTACCAAAGTTGCGGAGGAAGTCGGTATTCCATTGGATGTGATTGATCCTGTCGCATATGGACGTGTAGATGGGGCTGCTGTATTGAATAAGGCTCTTCAGCTAATTGGTAACTAAAACAAAGTTTAGGGGGGAAACAAATGAATAAATTCATGGGAGTATTGGAAAATGTCTTATTGCCTATTGCAGATAAGCTAAATAATAACCGTTATTTATCTGCATTGCGTGACGGATTTATGGTGGCGTTACCTTTAATTATTTTTGGGTCAATCTTTGTCGTTATTGCAAATTTTCCATTCCTTGATAAGGTCATAAGCGCTGATGCCTATGCAAAATATCAGGACGCTTTAGGACCAGCATCTGCCGCAACTCTAAGTATCATGGGACTATTTGTGATTATCGGTATAGGTTATAAATTGACACAATTTTATAAGGTTGATGCAATATATGGCGGTGTTGTTGCGTTAGCATCCTTTCTTATCCTGACACCGCAAGTAGTGGAAAAAGTAACTGGTGTTATTCCAACAGCAAGTCTCGGAGCACAAGGAATGTTCTTAGGAATTTTTACAGCTTTTATTTCAAGTGAACTTTATCGCATTTTTGTTCAAAAGAATTGGACCATTAAAATGCCTCCAGGTGTCCCTGATGCCGTATCAAGGTCATTTAGTGCATTGATTCCCATTACCTTGACATTAACAATCTTTTTAGTAGTACGCATCCTTTTTAGCTATACACCATATGACACCGTTCAGAACTTCATTTATACGATTATTCAACAACCTTTAACACATTTAGGAAGCGGTTTACCAGCTACGATTGTTGCCGTACTATTAATTCAAATCTTCTGGTTTTTCGGATTGCATGGTCAAATTATTGTCAATTCTGTCTTTGACCCGATTTGGTATGCATTAAATGACGACAACTTAAAGGCTTTCCAAGCAGGTACGGAGCTGCCGCACGTTATTACAAAGCAATTTATTGATTCATTCCTTGTGGGTATGGGTGGATCTGGTATGACATTAGCTGTTGTCTTTTTAATCTTTTTAATTGGGAAAAGCAGACAGGTAAAAGAACTTGGAAAGCTTGGCGGGCCAGCTGGTATATTTAACGTAAATGAACCAATCATCTTTGGTTTGCCAATCATTATGAACCCATTAGTTCTTATTCCTTGGCTTTTAGCTCCGGTTATTGTAACGATTGTTACGTATGTTGCGATGTCAACTGGATTGGTTCCACGTCCAGCTGGTGTGATTGTACCGTGGACGACGCCAGTTGTTTTGAATGGATTTTTAGCCACAGGAAATGCTTGGCAAGGCGGGGTTTTACAGGCTATCAACTTTTTAATAGTAGCAGTGATTTGGTGGCCATTCTTGAAAATATTAGATAAGAATTATTATGAAACGGAAAAATATGAATCTAATTCTAAAGCAAGCTAACTTTTGTTAGCAAAGATGCCCTGTTAGGAATTAAGGGCATCTTTAGATTTTCTGTCAGGACAAACACATTAGAGGAGACTAACATATGGATACGATAACAGAGATTGCATTCCAAATTATCTTATATGCTGGCAACGGTAGATCCAATGCGATGGAGGCAATTCAAGCAGCAAAGGAAGCAAATTTTGAAGAAGCGGATCAATTAATTCAAGCTGCAAGTACAGAACTTGGAAAGGCCCATGGCTATCAAACAAAGTTGCTTCAGGAAGAGGCAAGCGGTGAAGGTGCTGCTGTGAACGTTATTCTTGTTCATTCACAGGACCATTTAATGACTGCGATGACAGTGAGAGATTTAGCGATTGAAATTATTGAAATCTATCGAAATAAATAAACCAACCGTACAGAAAATATGAAGTCATAAATCTATGAAGCTAATTTCCTTAGATTCATGCATCGGAGGGTACAGTATGTCTAATAAATATATTTTCCCAGAAGGATTTTGGTGGGGAAGCGCAACGTCAGCAACACAAATAGAGGGGGCCGCACATGAAGGCGGCAAGGGCGAAAATATTTGGGATCACTGGTATCAACAAGAACCAGATCGCTTTTTTGAAAATATTGGTCCTGAAACAACATCGGATTTCTATCATCGTTATAAGGAAGATATTCAATTAATGAAGGAAATCGGGCATAACACTTTTCGTATGTCGATTTCTTGGTCACGATTAATTCCTGGAGGACGTGGTGAAGTAAATCAACAAGCAGTTGATTTTTATAATCATGTGATTGATGAACTGATAGCAAACGATATCGATCCATTTATAAACCTTTTCCATTTTGACATGCCGCTGGAATTACAAAATGAAGGTGGCTGGGAAAGTAGAGAGGTTGTCAAAGCTTATCAACATTACGCAAAAATTGCATTCGAGCTATTTGGGGATCGTGTAAAGAAATGGTTTACCTTCAATGAACCGATTGTACCAGTGGAAGGTGGTTATCTATATGATTTCCATTATCCGAATGTAGTAGATGGAAAGCGTGCAGCACAGGTTGCTTATAACACGATGGTTGCTCATGCCAAAGCAGTTGCAGCTTTCCGTGAATGTAACATGAAAGATGGAAAGATTGGAATTATTTTAAACCTAACCCCATCCTATCCAAGAAGCCAGCATCCTGCAGACTTAAAGGCATCACGGATTGCGGATTTATTCTTTAATCGAAGCTTCCTTGATCCAGCTGTTTTGGGTGAATATCCAGAGGAATTGATACAAATTTTGCAGGAATATGATCAACTTCCAATCACTGAAAATGGTGACAAAGAGCTGCTAAAAGCCGGAAAGGTCGATATTTTAGGAGTCAATTATTATCAGCCGCGCCGAGTAAAGGCGAAGGATCATTTACCAAATACTGAGGGTCCATTCATGCCGGAATGGTTCTTCGATCTATATGAAATGCCTGGCCGAAAGATGAATCCATATCGTGGTTGGGAAATATACGAAAAGGGCATCTACGACATAATGATCAATCTGAAAGAGAATTACGGGAACATCGAATCCTTTATCTCTGAAAATGGTATGGGTGTACAGAATGAGGAAAGGTTTGCAGAAAATGGAGAAATCCAAGATGATTATCGAATTGATTTTATTCGTGAGCATTTAAAATGGCTGCATAAAGCGATTGAAGAGGGCTGCAATGCAAAGGGATATCATCTGTGGACATTCATGGATAATTGGTCATGGATGAATGCTTATAAAAATCGCTACGGTTTTATCTCTGTTGATCTTCATACACAAAAACGCACGCTGAAGAAAAGTGCGTATTGGATAAAGGAAGTATCCGAAAATAATGGTTTTTAGATCTGAGAAGGTTGAAAAATACCATGAAGTAAAATGTCTGAAAGGTTCTGGTTCTTAAAGAACTGGAACCTTCATCTTGAATTATTTATTCAAAGAAACACAAAAGAGAGGAAAATAGAAGAAATTTTCTTATGTTTATGGCATGCTAATAAATAAGAGAATGATCTAAGGAGAATTCATCATGCTTAACGATAGAATGCGCATGATCTTACGTGAATTAATGACAGTAAACGGGCTTGCAACGGGTGCATACTTAGCAAATGTAAATCAGGTTACATCCCGAACTACTAGAGAGGATATTAAAAATCTTGATTCCATCCTGGCTGATCATGGTGCAAGAATTCATTCATTCAGAGGAAAAGGATATAAACTAGAGATACTGGATAATCAAAAGTTTGTAAAGTATTTACAAGCGAATATTGAAGAAAAGGCAACATACGATAAAGATATTCCTACATCACCTGAGGAACGGATTTCGTATATTATTAAACGATTATTATTAAGTGAGACATTTTTGAAATTGGAAGATTTAGCGGATGAAATGTATATTAGCAAATCGACTATTCAAAATGATTTAAAGGATGTAAAGCAAAGATTAGAAAAGTATGATATTCATATAGAATCACGCCCAAATTATGGGGTGAAGGCGGTTGGAAATGAACTGAAACTGCGATTTTGTATTGCAGAATATTTATTTGATCGGAATAGTCGGAGCACCGAATTGATATCAGATTTTAGTTTTTCTCCATTACCAAAAGAAGATTTGGATAAGATTCAAGAAATCATTATGCGTCAAATTAAGGAGACAAACATAACTTTATCAGATGTCGCTCTTAATAATCTTCTTATCCATATTGGAATTGCTTATGAACGGATTAAAACTGGAAATCATGTAACATTGTTTAAGTCAGAAATGAAAGAAATAATGCAACAAAGTGAATATAAGGTGGCAAAAAGAATTGTCGACGAGGTTGAGGTCGCATTCCAAGTAACTTTTCCTCAAGATGAGACCGCTTACATTGCGATTCATTTGTTGGGTACAAAAATATTAAATCAATCTAGTGTCGGTGAAAAAGTCGTCGAGCAGGTGATGGATGAAAAAATTATTGAAATGATTATGTTTGCTCTAGACAAAATAAAAATAGAACTCAACCTAGATTTGAAAAATGATAAAGAGTTAATCATCGCCTTAAGTCTTCACTTAAAACCAGCAATAAATCGTTATAAATTTGGAATGAATATTCGAAATCCAATGTTAGAAGCGATAAAGAAGAATTACCCACTTGCATTTGAAGCAGGGATTGTAGCCGGTCTGGCAATTGAGAAGCAAACCGGGACAAAAATGAATGAAAATGAGGTTGGATATCTTGCGCTTCATCTTGGTGCAGCGATCGAAAGGCAGAAACTGAAATCAGGCCCAAAACGCTGTATCATTGTCTGTGCTTCAGGACTTGGAACAGCACAGTTGATTTATTATAAATTAAGAAAACAATTCGGAGAAATACTCGATGTTGTTGGTACAACCGAATATTATAATTTAAAGCAGTATAATTTAAGTGATATCGATTTTATTGTTAGCTCCATTCCAATTCAAGCAGAATTACCTGTTCCAGTTGTAGAAATCAATGCAATTTTAGGCGAAAATGATTTAGTGAAGATTGAAAAACTATTGGCTGATCAGACATTAGAGGTGGAGCAGTATTTTAGACCTGAACTCATGTTTCTTGGTGAAGATTTCACTTCGAAAGAAGCTGTTTTAGAATTTCTACAAGAGAAATTAGTGGAAATGGAGTTAGTGGAGCCAACCTTTCTGGAGGCCGTTTATGAACGGGAAAAGGTAGCACCAACGGCCTTTGGTAATTTAGTTGCCCTCCCCCATCCGATTACGCCAAAGTCATATCAGACATTTTTAACCATCTGTACTTTGAAAAAACCGATTCAATGGAATGAAAAGTTAGTCCAATTTATTTGTATCATCAATGTGAAGAAAAATAGCCAGGAGGATTTGCAATCGATGTATGAATTGCTCGGAAAAATTATTGACAGCAGTTCCATCGTGCAAAAATTAATCAAGTCAAAAGACTATCATGAGTTTATGAGAATACTAGTTGGGTATAATTAATGGGCATCCAAAAAAATGGATGGCCATTTTTAATATAGTGGTTAATGTATTAATTTGTTCAACTTTTTCTTCATCATATCGTTACAATATAATCTCATTTCAATCTTCTCTTGGTTTGCCAATCAACCCATAAAAGAAAAGTTCCCCTAAATCAATAATGGATTGCTTGTTTTGATTAGCAATTAACTCTGGATGCTGAATTGCTTCCGTGAAGATCTGGAAATAAAGGATAATGGATTCAATGGATATTTGCGGATTGATGTAGCCGCTTTGTCTTCCTTGTTCAATCAACTCCATCATCGCGGGCATCGCTTTCTTATATGTCCAATCCTCAATAACTTTTTGGATCGCTGGGTCGGTTATGGATTTAAGAAAATCGGTCGAAATGGATTTTGTCAGCTCCATCCGATCAAACAGAACCTTTTCCACCTTTTTTGGGAAGGGAATATCCATATGAAATATTTTTTCGAATTTTTCCATCTCTGTATTAAAAAATTCCTCTATAACCGCTTTAGTCAGTTCCTCTTTACTTCCGAAGTAATTATAAATTGATACCGGAGAAACATTCGCTTTTTTAGCAATCTCGGCAATGCTCACTTTTTCCACTCCGTATGTACTGAAAAGTTCAAATGCCGCTTTTCTTATACTCTCTTTTTTCTTCTCCGTTCTGCGTTGATATCCGTCCATTTCTTTCACCTCAAATTAAGATTACTATATATTTTGTAATGAAACAATAAATTTTATTCAAAACATATTGATTTTCAATTAGTGGTGATTTATTATGAAACCAATGAATAAATATTATTCAAAACATAAAAGAAAGGTGAAAGTCGCTAGCCGATAGGAGCTGGTGAAATTTGAAGTGCCAATTTCACTTGGAGCTAGACAATTCTAAAATGGTTCACTACAAATTCTGATATTTTATAAAAAGGGGAGCTAATGATGGGAATTCAAATTAACCAATTAACGAAAGTGTTCCCAAATGGTAAGGGCATTTTTGATTTGTCCTTTGAGGTGAAGCAAGGAGAAGTATTTGGATATTTAGGACCAAACGGTGCGGGGAAATCAACTACCATCCGTCATTTAATGGGATTTATGAAGCCAAAAGCAGGCTTTGCTAAAATAAATGGCCTGGATTGTTGGAGTAACAGCGCTGAAATTCAAAAGCATGTTGGCTATTTACCGGGTGAAATCGCCTTTTTAGATAATATGAATGGACTTCAATTCCTTGATTTACTTGGGGGAATGCGAGGAATGAAGGATCTCACAAAACGGGAAGAGCTCATTGAACGATTCCAGTTTGATGTGAAAACACCAATTCGTAAAATGTCAAAAGGGATGAAACAGAAGGTAGGAATTGTGGCAGCATTCATGCATGATCCGGAAATACTAATCCTTGATGAACCGACATCCGGATTGGACCCATTGATGCAAAGCTTATTTATAGATTTAATCCTAGAAGAAAAATCGAAAGGTAAAACGATTTTAATGTCATCCCATATCTTTCAGGAGATCGATCGCACCTGTGACAGAGTAGGCATTATTAAGGATGGCAGATTAGTAGCGGTAGAAAATGTTCAGCATCTTCAATCGATTCAACGGAAAGTGTTCGATATTACCGTTCAAAAGAAAGAGGATCTGGAAATAGTAAAGCAATCCGGGCTTGAAGTCCTTTCAGAGAACGGGCTACGAGTAAAAGTTGCCGTGCAAGGAGACTACAATCATTTTGTCAAAGTATTAGCAGAATGCGAGATTAATAATTTAGATATCCATGCACAGTCACTGGAAGAGATTTTTATGCATTTCTATGACAGGGAGGAAAAAGCAATATGAATGCCTCACTTTTTTTATCAACCTTAAAAACAAATGGAAAAACACTTTTTAGCTATGCAATTGGATCTGCTTTTTATGTTTTGTTAATTATGCTTATATATCCATCCTTTGCTAAATCAAATGCCATGGATGTTGTACTCAAACAAATGCCGCAAAAATATTTAAGTGCCTTCGGATTTGACGGCGGGATGCCTAAGGATCTTAGCGGATTTTTAGCTGGGGAGTTTTATGGTTTGTTGTTTATTCTAATTTTGATGATTTATAGTGTCATCCTTTCCTCACAATTAATGGTTCGCTTAGTGGATCGGGGCTCAATGGCATATTTGCTTTCAACCTCTGTCTCAAGGACCAAAATTGCCATTAGTCAAGCAGCCATTTTAATTTTTGGCCTATTGCTGATAACGATTATTACGATAGCAACGGTTCTAATTGGATCGGATATGATTATTAAAAATAATGATCTTCACGTATCCAATTTTATACAGATGAATGTAGTTGGGTTCCTGCTTTTCTTTGTGATTAGCGGATACTCTTTTTTCTTTTCCTGTGTTTTTAACGATGAGAAACGTGCACTGGCGGTATCTGGAGGTCTTTCTGTTATTTTCTTTGCCATCAATTTAGTAGCGAAGATGAGCACCGATTTTGATTGGTTAAAATATCTTACCGTTTTTTCAACGTTTAATCCTTCTGATATTGCAAAAGGCACGGTTGATATTCTGCCAATATCACTCGGATTAGGATTTTCGGGTCTTGTTTTGTACACTATAGCGATCCTTATTTTTTCAAAAAGGGATCTTCCTTTATAAAATCCCACAAGGAAAAAATCGATACTTCGGCGAAATAATAAGGAATCGAAAAAAGTGGGGTGTGACAGATGGGAACATTAAAAGCATGGATGGATTATCTTAACAGTATCAATGGAAAGGAACATGATAGCTTTTTTAAGCCATATAAAGAAGGGAAATGGTCGAAAGCGGCCATTATTTCGCACATGATGTTTTGGGATCGCTTCTTTTATGAGGAACGACTGCCCCATATGTTAAAAGGGGAAACCTTAGTGGGAATCACTGCTGAGCAAGTGGAAGAAATGAACAAGAAGGCAGAAGAGTATGCTCATTCCGGAATAACCCTTCAAGAGATCATTGATGAGGCCTTGAAATATCGGCAAATGTTATTAGACAAACTGCAGGATGAAGATTTATCCAGGACGTTTACGATAAAGGATCGTAAAATATCACTCCAAGAATATGTAAATGGTGAAATAGAGCATGACGAGCATCATTTGAAGCAATTAAAGGCGAAATAAGACCCTGACCATCCAGACAAAGGCTAAACTTGTGAAGTAATTTATGTGCTGCAAAAATTCTTATAACATAACAAAAGGGCTCTTGATAGGAGCCCTTTTATAATTGAAATACGTAGTTAATAAGGAATGGCGAAATAAAAAACGACATCAACGCTGCTAAGATCATCGAAACACTTGAAATAGCACCTGCTGAATTGCTAATTTCTAAAGCCTTTGATGTCCCTGCCCCATGAGAGCTTGTTCCTAATAATACTCCATGGGCAACATCACTTTTGAATCTAAATAGACGGATGATAATAGGTCCGAGTATCATCCCTGTAACCCCGGTTATAATCACAAAGATGGCGGTTACTGTTGGAATCCCGCCAATTTTGGACGAAACCCCCATGGCAATCGGAGTTGTAATAGAATATGGAATAATACTGTGAATCAACGACTTATTTAAATGTAAAAAGCCAGCCATGAAGGCGGAAGCAATAACTGAAATTAATGAACCTGTTAATACACTTAAAAGAATTTCGCTAAAATGTTTTTTGAGCACAGGATAAAATTTGTAAAGCGGGATGGCAAAAGCAATGGTTGCCGGCTTTAAAAGATCTGTTAACCATTTGCCGCCGCCTTGATAGTTACTATAGGAAACATTGCATAATAATAAAATAGTAACAATAAGAATTGGTGCAATCAGAAGCGGAGTTAAGTATATTTTCCTCATATACTGATAGCACCACTTCGCTCCCCAATAGATTCCGATTGTTAAAAGCAAGCATAATAGACCGACCATTATATATGTTTCTCTTCCTTTCGATGCATGATTTTTTCTGCAATGAATCCGGAGCATGTCATTACTAATGCAGAACTTAATATGATAATCATCAAGATTTTGATGCCATTATCCACGAGCATGCTTTTGTATTGAATCACCCCGACTGCAGAAGGAATAAAAAAAAGAAGAAATTCAGCGAGCAGCCAGTTTCCTCCTATCTCAATCCATTTCAGTTTCACCATGTTTGTTTTTAACAAAATAAACAAAATGATAATGCCGATGATACTGCCAGGTATTCCGATATGAAGCAAGTTGGAAAGCTTGTCCATTATATAAGAAAAAGCAACTAAAATTGCTACTTGTATAAAACCTTTACTAAAATTCATCATGTGTTCTTCACCCCATCCAAAGTGTACAGCAGCTTTAACAATAGGTAAAATGAATATATAGAATGATGACCATTCCTTTAGGTTATAGGAGCGATAGAAATGGATATTCAGCATTTACAGTATTTTGTAGCAGTTGCAACCCAAGGTAATTTTACAAAAGCTGCCCAGCAGCTCTATGTGACTCAGCCGACGATTAGTAAAATGGTCAAAAGTATCGAAGAAGAATTGGGAGTTACATTATTTGATCGATCCGGTAAACAAGTCAAGCTCACGGATGCAGGAAAAATATTGCTCGGACAAGCCCAGAATATTATAAAATCCTTTGAAAATCTGTCCTCTGAGCTAGATGATTTAGTAGAGTTGAAAACAGGCAGCATTCAAATTGGACTTCCACCGATGACTGGTTCGCGATTTTTCCCCAGAGTAATTCAGGAGTTTCATAAGCAATATCCACGAATTACAGTGCATCTTTTTGAAGACGGAGCTAAAAAGATTGAATCAGATGTTGGTAATGGAATACTCGATCTTGGTGTTGTTGTATTGCCAACGAAGAATGATATTTTCCACACTTTTTCGTTTGTAAAGGAACAATTAATGCTATTAACTCATCCGACAAACCCTTTAAGTAAAAGAGAAGTGGCACTTTTGAAGGATCTGGAACACGAGGATTTTATCCTTTTTCGAAAGGATTTTGCCCTTCATGATCGAATTATAACGGAATGTGTTCGAACAGGATTTCAGCCGCATATCATATATGAGAGCTCTCAATGGGATTTTATCAGCGAAATGGTTGCAGCAAATCTCGGCATTGCACTTTTGCCAGAGACGGTTTGCAGACACTTGGATCAAAATCGTGTTTCCATCATACCTTTAAAGGATCCGGTTATTCCATGGGAACTCGGGATTATCTGGAGGAAAGATAGATATTTATCTTTTGCTGCCAGGGAGTGGCTGCGGTTTACGAAGGAATTTATGGAAAGGGAAAGGAATCAATACAAAGCATAGCCAAAGTTCTGTAATTACGGTGACACAGCTTGTCCACATTTGTAAACTTTTATTCCTTTCCACGCTTGGGTTATACTATACATAGTGGGATATAGAATAAATTCGAAAGTCTGAGCATATAGGCTCAGGCTATCATTTTGTGTATTAAAATGAACTTTAGAATATAAAAGAAAGTCTATTAACTTGAAAAGCAATATAATGGAGGCACAAAATGGGAGATATAGTACACTCTTTATTACAGGCTTTTGCTGGTCTTGGATATGTAGGAATAATACTAGGCTTGGCTATTGAAATTATACCAAGTGAAATTGTACTTGCCTTTGCTGGTTATCTTGTTTCGCAAGGAAACGTCAGTTTTATTGGGGCAGTTATAGCTGGTGTTATTGGGGGAACGATTGCTCAAATGATTATTTATTGGATTGGTGCTTATGGCGGCCGACCATTTCTTAAGAAATTTGGCAAATACATTTTCATTCATGAACATCATATTGAATTAGCGGAAAAGTGGTTTGATAAATATGGGTCCGGTGTTGTTTTCACAGCACGTTTTGTTCCAGTTGTAAGACATGCCATTTCAATTCCTGCAGGTATAACGAAAATGTCGTTCGGGAAATTTACTTTATATACAGGACTTGCTGCTATCCCTTGGTCTATTTTATTCATCTATTTAGGCCATAAGCTCGCTTCAAACTGGGAGCAAGTAAATGAGCTCGCAAAACCGTATGTGCAGCCAGTCATGATTATTGCTGTAATTGTAATTGTTCTATATGTTGTTTTAACCATTTTCCGAAAAAGAAAGAAAACCGTATAAATATGTTTTGCCCAACCGAAATGGTTGGGTTTTCTGTTTATGAAGGAATTTGCATTTCTTTCGCGAAATTGTATTTGAAAAGGAGGTTTTAAAAAATGAGTGTAAGTAAAATGAAAGAGGTACTGTTTTCTGAGTGGGATGTTGCTGTTCGTACAATAAGCAATTTATTATCTAAGGTTCAGGAAAAAGATTGGGATTATCGCCCGCGTGAAAACATGAGAACATTGCTGGAGCTTGCCAATCACCTTGTCCAGATTCCTGTTGTCGATTTGGCCATTTGGCAAGAGAAAAATGAGCAGGAAATACGTCATTTAGAAAATAAATTGCAGGCTGGGAATGCTTCAGAACTGATTGAGGTTTTAAAAAAGGGATACCAAGATTTCAAAGCATATTATGAATCACTTTCCGAAACGGATTTCCTTGAAAAAAAATCAAAGCCTTTTTATTTTGGAGCTGAAATGGAAGGACATACTCAGGCAAAGTGGCTGACGGAAAGTACAACACATATTTTTCATCATCGTGGCCAGTTTTTTAACTATTTGAAGGAATTAGGTTATGAGGTTAATATGTTTGATTTATATTAATAAAGGGGAGCGTATGGATGGTTACTGAAATTCATGCGCTTTTTTGTTTAGCGGACACAGAATCCGTTATTCTCATAAAAAATGCTGTTTTCTAGGTGTTTGCGGACACAGAATCCGTTATTTGCCAAAAATTATGGGGAAATGATCGTTTTTAGCTAAATAACGGAACGTATGTCCGGTAAAAACGTAAAAACACCTGTTTTGACTTACTTAACGGAACGTATGTCCGCTTAATTACCAACTTTGTGTTTCTTTTGTAGTGCCTGCTTCCTCTGCTTCTCCAAAAAACGTTCGCTGAAGCTGCGGCGCTTATCGTGATAACTCAATTCGGATTAATTGACGCCCATTATTTTCTGTAGTCAGGCGTTTGATTCTCCAATTTTGTGTAATCATCCCTTCAAGCTCAACAACTTGATTAGGTTTCAATTTTACTTGATCAAAATAGGTATCGCCAAATTCGAAGTCCTTCCCCTCTTCAAGTCCATATCTATGTATCATGAAATGCTTTAAGCCATTTCGTGTAACAAACTTGAATTTATACCCAGCTTGTACAGCCTCTTTAAATTCTTCCCAATGTTCTTCAGCAAATTGAAAAAGCATTTCCCAGTCTTCATCATCCTGATTCAGAGATTTTAAGGCATGAAAATCCTTGGACTTACATATTTCTAGTATACGATCATTCGATAAACCACCCGAACGAGCTATTTCTAATTGAAGACCGATCGGCATGGATAATTGAACTGTAGACATTTGTATTCCTCCTAGTAATGTTTAAAATAATTATAGCAGAATTGTTTATATAATTCCGACTTTTGTAATGTAAAAAGAAAAGATTGAATTCGTTATTATAATATCGTATATTTATAGTCTGTAAAACATATAGAATTAATCGGAATTAAAATTCGTACATAAAAAAACTGTTTATTCCGTTATTTAATACTTGGTTTTACAAAGAAAAAACCAACTTAGGGGGAACAAGTGATGAGAAAGCAAATTGGTTTATTTGCTGCAATATTGCTAAGTTTTGTCTTGGTTTTATCGGGATGTTCATCTAATTCCAGTAGTACATCCAGTGATAAAACGAATGGATCGGGAAGCAAATCAAATACTTTTATCTATGGAATTAGTGGAGATCCGGGTAATTCTGTAAACGTTATTACAACAGGTGATCGTTTTGGACTTATGGAAATTAAAGCGATCTATTCACCTTTATATATGTATAACGGAAAAGATGATGTGAAGTACTTTTTAGCAACAAGTATGACACCGTCTAAAGATTTCAAAACGTACACAGCAAAATTAAGAAAAGATGTTAAATGGTCAGATGGTAAGCCATTTACAGCAGATGATGTTGTATTTACTTACGATCAAATGTTAAAAGAATCAAACGGTGGTTGGGCAAGAAGCATGCTTATCTTTAACAACAAACCGGTTAAAGTTGTCAAAGTAGATGATTATACAGTGAAGTTTGAGCTTCCGGAAGTAAGTATGGGGGCAATGGAATCACTTGGAAATATCTTTATCATGCCAAAGCATATTTATGAAGGAGAAAAAGATATTGCCAATAGTTCTAAAAATGCAACTCCAGTAGGAACAGGCCCTTATAAGCTTGTGCAATATAAAGCTGGTGAGAGTGTTACTTTTGAGAAAAATAAAGATTATTTCTTAGGTGCTCCAAAAATTGATAAAGTTGTATTCCGTATTATTGAAGATGCGAATACTGCTAACATATCACTGCAAAGCGGAGAAATTAACGCTTTAATTATCCAGCCTTCAGATGTTGCAAAGTTTAAAAATGATTCTAAAGTTACCCTTAAACCATATGATGAAGGCCGCATCGGTTACATGGCCTTTAATTTAAGCTCGAAAGCCGTACAATCGAAAGAAGTACGTCAGGCGATTGCTTATGCATTAAATCGCGATGAAATTATTAAAGCAAGCTATCTATCTAATGATTATGCAGAGCCGGCATATACTTTCTTACCAAGAAAGGCGACTTACTACACAGAAAATGTCGATAAACATGACTTCAATGTCAACAAGTCAAAAGAACTTCTTAAGAAAGCTGGAGTAGAGGGATTATCTCTTAAACTAGCTTATATTGGAAGCGATCCTATTCAACAAAAGCAAGCAGCTGTTATGCAGCAAGACCTTAAAGCAGTTGGTATCGACTTGAAATTAGTTGGAATGGATGCAAATGCATTAAGCCAAAAGCTAGAGAAAGTACAAACAGATTTTGACATGTATTTAAACGGATTTATTATGGGGATTGATCCTGATACTTTTAACTCCTTATTTGTAACAGGAAGTCCGAGCAACTATATGCACTATAGTAATCCGGAAGTGGATGATTTATTCAATAAAGGCAGAGTAGAAACAAATGATGCGAAACGTCAAGCAATCTATGAAAAGATTCAAAAATTAATCATTGATGACGCAGCATTCTATCCGATTACAGAAAACAAACGGATTTTAGCCATTGATTCAAATATTACTGGAATTGATCAAGCAGGACTTGTTCCGGTGTATACATTTGAGGATATGTCAAAACTTTCTTTTAAATAATTTTATGTAAATAAAGATAAACGGCTCTAGCGCTGTTTATCTTTATTTTTAGGATAGGCTCTTTCATCCACTTTGTTATAAGCTATGGTTCGATTTCCGAAACATTGTCCGGGGGCACTTTATACAGATGGATGTGAGTATGCTTTCGACGAACAATCTTCACTATGAAAAAAGTCTCAAAATAAGGAGTGAAAGCGATTGGCCAAATATATTTTAAAAAGGGTCTTACAGGCGATACCGATGTTAATTATCATCTCCATCATCTGTTTTGCGCTGATTCAAATGGCGCCATATGATGCGATTGATTCCATGACTACTCCTAATATGTCGCAAAAGACCATTGAGCTTATAAAAGCAAAATATGGGCTGGACCAGCCTGCCTATATTCAATATTTTGATTGGGTGAAAGGAATTTTACGTGGTGATTTTGGTTACTCCCTTGTTACGCACCAAAGCATTTCGCAAGACTTACTTTCAAGAATTCCAAATACAATCGTATTAGTTTTACCGGCATATGTATTAGCGCTTATTTTAGCGATTGTGCTTGGTCTTATTGCAGGTGCAAATAAAGGTAAATTACTAGATAAAATGATTGATGGTTTTAGCTCAATCGGGATTGCAATCCCAAGTTTTTGGTTAGCAATGATCTTTATTTTTATTTTTGGATATAAAATGGGTTTATTTCCGATTTTGGGCATGCATACGATTGGTCTGGAAGATTCTGCTTCGGATTTCTTTCACCATCTTGTCTTGCCATGCGTAGTATTGACGATTGCCTTTTTACCGGAATTAATTCGCTATGTTCGATCATCAACGATAGGACAGTTGGCGGAAGATTATGTAATGGTTCAAGAAGCATACGGTTCTTCTGGTGCAGCCATTCTATTCAAGCATGTTCTTCGTAATGCTTTATTACCGCTTGTAACCATCGTGGGGATGTCTTTGCCGATGCTTGTTACAGGTGCCTTTGTAACGGAGACTGTTTTCGGCTGGCCAGGAATTGGACCATATTTTGTTAAAGCTATCCAAGGATTTGACTATCCTGTTGTGATGGCAATTATGTTGTTTTCGGCCAGTTTAGTTATTCTGGGGAACTTATTGTCAGATATTCTATATTGCATTATCGACCCTAGAATTAAGGAAATGAGGTAACGGAAGTGGCTAAACAAAAAAATAGAAGAATCGAAAAGCTGAAAAAAGAATTAAAGTCTAATAAAACGGCATTATTTGCTTTTATCTTTCTTTCTTTCATTATACTAGCCTCTATCTTTGCCTTTCTATCACCTTATTCACCGAATGCAGTAAATGTTGGAAAGGTATTGGAAAAGCCGAATGGCAGTCATCTATTTGGCACGGATGAGCTCGGCCGTGATTATTTAACAAGGGCGTTATATGGAGGAAGAATATCCCTTACCGTTGGGCTTTTAGCGATGGCGATTTCTACCTGCATCGGTGTATTAGTGGGAACTGTAAGCGGATATTTTGGAGGGAAAATTGATAATCTCCTCATGAGGATTGTTGATATCATTTCATCCATACCGTGGATGATCCTGGTAACGGTTATTAGTATTTTTTTAACTCCAGGATTGAAAGCAATCATTCTTGTAATTGGTTTATTTACTTGGATGGGGACAGCAAGACTGGTTCGTGCTGAAACCTTAACGATAAAGGAACGGGAATATGTTTTATATGCAAAAGCATCAGGACAATCCTTTTGGAAAATCATTTTTAAGCATATTATTCCGGGTGCGCTGCCAACCTTTATTGTTGCATCAACAGTTAGTATTGCCAATGCTATTTTAATGGAGTCGGCACTAAGCTTCCTTGGTCTTGGTGTACAGCAGCCTCTATCTTCATGGGGAAGCATGTTGCAAACGGCGCAAGGCAATCTGGCAAGTGCTCCATATATGGCGATTTTACCAGGAGTGTTAATTGTATTAACGGTGTATTCCTTTAATAAATTAGGTGATGTACTTCGCGTGGTCGTAGAACCGAAAACGGGTAAATAGGGGGTGAATGGTATGAGCGACACATTACTAGAGGTGAAAGATTTAAAAACGACCTTTTATGATGGTAAAACAAGGCTTGAAGCGATTCGTGGGATTAACCTAAATGTACAAAAAGGGGAAATCCTCGGAATCGTAGGCGAATCTGGAAGTGGCAAGAGTGTCTTAATGAAATCCATTATGGGAATAATCCCGAAAACAGCGAAGGTCGAAAGCGGAGAAATGATTTTAAACGGACGCCATATTGAGAATCTCTCCAATAAGGAAAAAAGAGCAATCAGAGGCAAAGAAATTGCGATGATTTTCCAGGATCCAATGACTGCTTTAAATCCACTAAAAAAAGTAGGGGATCATCTTGTCGAGTTATTGGTTCGCGTTCGCGGAATGAAAAAGGTGGAAGCCAAAAATGAAGCAATTGAAATGCTAAGAATGGTCGGGATTCCCTCACCAGAAGCAAGGGTGAATCAATATCCGCATGAGTTTAGCGGCGGTATGAGGCAAAGGGTTCTAATTGCGATGGCATTATCTTGCAATCCTGAACTATTAATTGCGGATGAACCGACTACTGCTTTGGATGTAACGATTCAGGCACAAATTCTGAATCTATTAAAAAAGTTACAAAGCGAAAATGATATGTCTGTCGTTCTTATTACTCATGACTTAGGTGTGGTAGCTAGCCTTTGCAGCAGGATTGTCGTGATGTATGCAGGAATGATTATGGAGGAAGGACTTGCTGCGGAAATCTTTTATTCTCCTAAGCATCCGTATACAAAAGCATTGCTAAACTCCATTCCGAAGATGGACGATGGAGAAAAAAGCAGATTGAAGCCAATTAAAGGATCTGCACCATCCTTAAATAATCTTCCGAAGGGATGTCCTTTTGCGGAGCGCTGCGAACTAGCGATGGAGAAATGCTTTACGGAGATGCCAGCTTACAAAAAATTTTCAGAAACACAAAGCAGCATGTGCTTTTTAGCTGGGGAAGGAGACGGCGAACATGAGTGATAACAAACAGCAGAAACTCATTGAAGTAAACCACTTGAAAAAATACTTTCCTTTAAAATCGTCCTTTCTTCATAAAAAGGATCAATATGTGAAAGCGGTCGATGATGTCACTTTCCATATAAATAAAGGCGAAACCTTTGGACTTGTCGGTGAATCTGGCTGCGGGAAATCAACGCTCGGCAGAACCATCAATCGCTTATATGATGCAACCGAAGGAGAAATCATTTTTGATGGAACTGATATCGCCAAATTAAAGGCTAAAGAACTGCAGCCTTATCGCAAAAGAATGCAGATTATTTTTCAAGATCCCTATTCTTCTCTCAATCCGTATATGAATGTCGGGGAGATAATTGATGAACCTTTAGAGATTCATACGAATCTATCAAAAAAGGAGAGAAGTGAAAAGATTGGTGAATTGCTTGAAAAAGTAGGGTTAAAAAAGCAGGATATGGAGAAATTTCCATATGAGTTTAGCGGCGGACAGCGCCAACGAATTGGCATTGCACGGGCATTATCGATTAATCCTGAGTTTATTTTATGCGATGAGGCTATTTCTGCATTGGACGTCTCCATTCAAGCTCAGGTAATCAATATGCTGGAGGATTTGCAGGAAGAAATGGGTCTCACCTATTTATTTGTTGCTCATGATCTCTCTATGGTTCGCCATATTTCGGATCGAATTGGGGTCATGTACTTAGGAAGAATAGTAGAAATTTCGGATAGTAACGATTTGTATAAAAATCCTCTCCACCCATATACAAAGGCATTATTATCAGCAATTCCGATTCCAGATCCAATCAAAGCGCAAAGTGCCAGTATCGAGTCCATTAAGGGAGAATTGCCAAGTCCATTAGATATTGGGCAAGGCTGCAGATTCCGTTCGCGCTGTCCGTTTGCTACCGCCAAATGTGCGGAAGTGGACCCGGAAATGAAAGAAGTTGCGAGCGGGCATTTTGTCGCTTGTCATTTATATGAATAAACGGTTTGAAGGAGGGTTCCGATTGGTGGAACCCTTTTTTGAATAGTCTCTGGATTCTACTCCTTTTTGTATTGGCTGAATTATTCCGAGTTGTGACTGAATTATTCCCAGATATGCCTGAATTATGTTGGAAAGTGACGGAATTATCTTTCAAACTGCCTGAGTTATTTTTAAAAGCAATCTTATTTCCCTTTTAGGAAAGAATATTACCTATAAAATCAAAAGATTTTTGGATATTTTTTTATAATCGGTTAAAAGTGGAGGATAAATGTGGGAATATAAAGGTAAATGAGCAGTAAGCACCGCAAATTAATTCAACAGTTTCCGATTCCGAGGTTTTTGTAGAATGGTTTGAACAGCTCGGTATATTTGTTGTTCATCTTTTTTCTTCACCGCATTTTTGACGATTTGTACATCCTTTTTAGTTAAAGATAAACCAATATATTTTGCTAAGGTGACTTCTACTCTTTCTCCACCCATAATTTCATCCACTACTATTTGGACTGTCATCTTTACGACCTCCTTTAATTTTCTAACTTTATTATATTGGCTGTTCATTAAGCGCGTATTAATGCTTTCTAAAAAAAGTGTAAAGAAATATTACATTGGAGTTTGAAGAGAATATAAAAGGTGTGAAAAAGAATGGTGGAAACAGGAAAAGGCTATGTATTTACAGTCCAGCTTCTGTTGAAGGATTATGTACAGTGCATGCATATTATTATGATGATGAACCATAATATATCCCTTTTTCTTGCAACCTTTTTATGCCAATTTCGTAGAATTAGGACATATTTTTCTTTACATGCATCATCCATATCATAAAAGGTTGAATTGCTGAAGGTTATTAAAGAAGCGAGGTGGCTATGTTTAGATCTAAAAAAATGATTGGACTTAAATATCCAATCATCATTCATAACAGAACAAATATCTTGTTAAACACTAACTCAACGTTTGGTAATTTTCATGGTTTGCTAATTCCCTAATTTTATCTACCCAGTCCTTGAAGCTTTCGTATTCATTGGAGTTGAATCCAAAATACTGCTTAATAAAGCGGACAGATTCTTTTTCTAAATCATGAAAAACCCCATCCGAAAAAATAAGTGTCAGGATCTCAGCTAAAACGATATTTTTAGAGCGTTCATTTTTAAATACTTTAAGGATGTCCACCATCTCGAATCCTTGTATTTTATAATGATCCATTTCCATTTCTTTTTTATATTTATTAAGAATTGTATCTTCATATATTGATTGACTATGGTCAATTTTGGCAATGAGAGAAGCTAATTCAAGAAACGCTGTTTTCTCCTCTTGATTAAGTTCTGCTAGGAACATTTCTACGATCTCCTTTATTTACGAGCGTTAGAAAAGAAATACTTCTATTTTTATTATATCTTAAACGATCGCAATGGCCTTACGTAATTAGTGAAAGTTATTTAACACTTATGAATGGTCATCCCCAAATAATTTTGAATAAATAAGGAGGAAAAGCTTTGAATCAATTAGAAAAAGAATACCTATCTATTGTAACGCAGCAATTTAGGCATTTTAAGGAACGAGCAGAGAAGGCTTTTAAGCAATTATCAGAAGAAGAATTACACTGGAAGCCAAGTGAAGAATCTAATAATATCGCAATAATAATAAAGCATATAAGTGGGAATATGCACTCTCGATGGGTGGATTTTTTAACTGCAGATGGAGAAAAACCATATAGAAATAGGGACTCGGAATTTGTAGATGATATGGAGCCTCAGGAACAACTTATGAAAATTTGGGAAGATGGCTGGAAATTGCTTTTTCACACATTGGAGAATTTCCAGCCAGAAGACTTACATAAAACGGTAACGCTAAGACAGCAACCATTAAGTGTTCTGCAAGCAATTCAAACGGAAGTAGCTCACATTAGTTATCACTTAGGGCAAATCTTATATATTGGTAAACAATTAAAAGATAAAGATTGGATGATTTTAAGCATTCCTAAGAATGGTTCAGAAGCTTATAATGAATCAGTTTCAAAGAAAAGTAATGAATAGATTCGGGTTTTTATAATGTAATCGGGGTGGATAAATGGCTGGAAAATTAATTGCGAGGAGGTATTCTAAATTGCAACCGATTCAAATTGGAGAAATCCCAACAGAAATATTAGAGTATGTAAAAAATATTAACTCTATTCAATTCCCCAGACAGGGTTATACTTCCGATGTTGGCATACTTGAAAGCAATCAAGGCATCTATGTGCTGAAAAGGGCGAAGGGAGAGTTATTTTGTTCATGGTTAAACAAAGAAGCATCTGTATTAGATTGTTTATCAAATGAAACCAATCTGCCTGTTCCGAAAGCAATGAAGTTTGTTAAACAAAAACAATATGATCAATGTTGGGTTCTCATGGAGTACATAGAGGGAGAAACTTTAAGAACTGCTATATCCAATCAAAAGAATAAAAACAAAAGAAGGGAATTGATCTTTCATTTTGGAAATATCCTATCCAAAATCCATTCAACCCCTTGCCCCGACCGACTAAAAAGTGAGCGGCCATGGATTGACGATATGCTACTTCATGCTGAATATAATTTAAATCATTACAAGGTGGATGGAAATAAAGCATTGTTAGATAAAATTAAAACGAATAAACCTAGCATGGCTAAACAAGCACTGATTCATGGAGACTTTACAATCGATAACGTTTTAGTTTCTAATGGCGTCATTTCAGGCATCATTGATTGGAGTGGGGGAGCCAACGGTGACCCTAGATATGATCTTTCATTGGCTATCCGTCCTAAACCCAATTTATTCGAAAATAATTTAGATAGAGAAATTTTCTTCGAGGGATACGGGGAGAAAATTCTTAATAATAAGGAATACGATTATTTTGCGAATGGATTAAATGAGTTTTTTTAAGTGTATGTATTTTTATGGGGGGATGCGAATTGGGGAAATATCTTAAGGTAGTGGTGCCGATAGTATTAATTATTATGATAATTGCCATCGTATTCTACAAAAAGGAAAATGTAGAGGAGCCGACCATTACGATTAAATTTAATATTTCAAAGCTAACGGAAGATGAATTTAATAGACTTGAAAGAGTGAATTATGAAGACTCCGGCATAAGTGATTTTAGAATATTGACCTATAAAGTAGATATGAAGCAATCAAATGGTATTACTTCTCGGAAAATAGTAATACCAGATATTGAGAAAGTAATTAATACAATTGATAAAACGAGGGTTATACATATGACTGGGTGGGAGCAGGATAACGCAGAAGAAAACTTTGCAAATTATAGTTACGAGTTCATTTATTATTCAAAAGGATTAAACGATGAAGACGTAAAAAAAGCGTTAAGCTCTAAAGTTGTAACAGTATCTTGGGAAACAATCGATGGGAAAGCAACAACCAAAAGATTTAATGTGGGTAATCTTACAAAAATTAAATAGGTTAGGATAAAATACGCAAAAATTAGTTTGAATTTTCCCCTAATTTAGGTTAATATAAATGAAATATTTACAATATAAAGGTAATGATTGGAATAAGTAGTTTCTTATCTCCCTGTAGCAGAGAGCTGGTGGTGGTGAAAATCAGTATAAAGATAAGGGCGAATTACCTCCATGAACTTTCTTTGCGAACGGATAGTAGTAAAGAACGGACGAACCGTTATTCGAATGAAGTGGAAGAGAAATCTTCAATAAGGGTGGTACCGCGTTAACCACGTCCCTTTTTTCGGGGCGTGGTTTTTTATATTTATAAAATATAACCCTGTGTAAAACTTTAAAACTACGTTTAGTTCCATCGCCTATCGGCGTACGGATTTCTCCGTCTCCGACCTACGATAAGTCAACATCAGCTCGAGGAATACCTCAGCACAGTTTTCTTTATCTTAGACGAAGACTACGAAATCCGTACGCCGATGAGCAAGGCGCTTGCACATTTGATGATAGGAGGAGAGTATTTTGGAAAACTTTTTGGAACAACTTACGAGAGAACAATTAGCAGAAGTGGAGAGGCAATTTGACATTTATTGCAGCGGAGCAAAGGAAATCATTCCTGCTTGGGAGCTAAAGAACAAAATTGCTATGTCTATCCTAAAAAACAAACCGTTGAAGGTGAAATTAGGATTAGATCCTTCCGCTCCTGATGTTCATTTAGGTCATACGGTTGTTTTAAATAAGCTTAAACAGTTCCAGGAGAATGGACATACGATTCAGCTTATTATAGGGGATTTTACAGGTAAGATAGGGGACCCGACAGGAAAATCAACGGTGAGAAAACAGTTAACGAATGAAGAAGTAAAAAATAACGCAAAAACCTATTTCGAACAATTTGGCAAAGTATTAGATATGGAGAAGGTTGAGCTGCATTACAACTCAAAATGGCTCAGCAGATTAAATCTGGAAGATATTATTCATTTAGCATCCAGTATCACGGTTGCGCGATTACTCGAAAGAAATGATTTTTCAGAGCGTTTTCGGGCAGGGAAGCCCATTTCTTTGCATGAATTTTTCTATCCGCTCATGCAAGGGTTTGATTCCGTTGAACTGGAAAGTGATGTTGAACTTGGCGGAACTGACCAGCATTTCAATGTTTTAATGGGAAGACAGCTGCAAGAGCATTTCGGAAAAGAAAAACAGATTGTTATTTTACTTCCATTACTAGAGGGTCTTGATGGCGTAGAAAAGATGTCTAAATCCAAAAATAATTATATTGGTGTGGATGATAGCCCAAGTGATATGTATGGAAAAACGATGTCCATCCCAGATGAATTAATTGTAAAATATTTTGAGCTTGTTACAGATTTGCCGCTTGAACGGAAAAAGCAAATAAAAGAAGAATTAGCTCAAGGAAAACTCCACCCGAGAGACGCCAAAATGCTTCTAGCTAGAACGATTGTAAGCAGCTTTTATAATGCTCAGCAGGCAGAAAGTGCGGAAGAAGCTTTTAAAGCAGTATTTCAAAGAGGGGGATTGCCTGATGATATCCCTGTTGTAAAATGGCAGGGAGAAATGGAAGTTCCCATAGTTGATTTACTGACAGAATTAAAATTACAAAAATCAAAAACAGAAGCGCGGAAAATGATCCAAAATGGCGGAGTGAGGATAAATGAGGTTAAGGTGATCGATATAAATTTAATGGTGGATATTAAGCAAGAACCCGTTATTCAGGTAGGGAAACGAAAGTTTGTAAAATTGGAAAGATAGTAATCTAAAACTAGAAATATTTTTTAGCGGACCTAGAATCCGCTATTTTTATTAAATACCCCTATTTTGGAGTCTTAGCGGACACTGAGTACGTTATTTTCGAAAAAACATAAGGAAATCACTGCTTTTATACAAAATAACGGAACCTATGTCCGCAAATTTGGTTGATTTGCCTATTTTGCACAAAATAACGGATCTGGTGTCCGCTAAGTAAAGCTATCATAAAAAGATCGCTTTCATTAAAGAGGATATAATCCACAAAGAATCGAATTAATGGAAGGAGTACTTGTTAAAGGTGTCATGAACGTGGACTATAACATTATTAATCTAGTGATGAAGTGTAGATAAATAGTAGCGGAATAAAATATAAGGTTTTAGATTTAATACAAAAATTTTTAAGGGGAAATGAAAATGAATGGCAATACGAAAGCATTTCAACCGCCATATTACGCTGTAATATTCACTTCACATAGAACACTAGGTGACAAAGGATATGGAAAAATGGCCGAAGCAATGGAACAATTAGCTTCCAAGCAGCCGGGATTTTTAGGTATTGAGAGTGCAAGGGATAATGAATTGGGTATTACTGTTTCCTATTGGGATTCCTTAGAAGCTATTAGAAATTGGAAAGAAAATTCAGCTCATAAAATAGCACAAGAAAAAGGGAAACAAGAATGGTATAAAAATTACTCTATTCGGATTTGTAAAGTTGAAAAAGAGTATTCTTTTGGATTGTGATGGCAAGCATTTTAACTTCATTTAGCTTCACTTTTTAAGGGGCGGTTAGTGGAATAGAAATAATAAGGGGTGTATGAATGGCTATACCATTTAATGATTTTTTCAGAGAAGAATTAACTATTTATGAAATTCAAAGAGCGATGGAAAATGGCGAGATAACTTCAAAAGAATTGGTAATGTTTTATTTACATAGAATTGCAAAATACGATCAGAAAGGTCCAAGGTTAAATTCCATACTTGAAGTTAATCCGGATGCGATTTTTATCGCGGAAGGACTTGATTATGAAAGAAAAACGAAGGGTGTAAGGGGACCTTTACACGGAATTCCAGTAGTTTTAAAGGATAATATTGAAACAGGTGATTCCATGCACACGAGTGCAGGATCCATTGCCTTAGAAAACCATATGGCTAGCAATGATGCATTTCTTGTTCAAAAACTGCGTAAAGCGGGAGCGGTAATCTTAGGTAAAGCAAATATGACAGAATTTGCGAATGGAATGTCTACTGAAATGTGGGCAGGGTATAGTTCAAGGGGTGGGCAAGTATTAAACCCTTATGGGGATGGTAGTCTTTTTGTTGGTGGCTCAAGCTCCGGCTCTGCCGTTGCAGTGGCAGCCAACCTTACAGTTTTATCAGTAGGTACTGAAACAGATGGATCCATTCTTAGCCCTGCCACACAAAACTCAGTTGTAGGCATTAAACCAACTGTTGGGTTAATCAGCAGAAAGGGCATTATCCCCTTTACATACTCTCAAGATACAGCTGGGCCATTTGCCAGAACTGTTACGGATGCTGCGCTGTTATTGGGAGCAATGTCTGGTGTTGATGAAGGTGACGCTGCAACGTATGAAAGTGAAGGAAGAATAGAAAATGATTATTCCATTTATTTGGACACAGCCGGTTTAAGAGGAGCAAAAATAGGAGTATTTCATAGTGATTCTAATGCTTTTCATGATTTTGAAGAGTATGATGACGAATTATATAAGAGTGCAATACAAACTATTAAAGACCAAGGAGCGAAGATAATAGAAGATATTGAAATCCCTTCCTTTCATAGAAAGTGGGATTACGGGGTATCATTATATGAGTTAAAACATAGCTTAGACAATTATCTTTCTCAACTACCATCCAATATTCCAGTACATTCATTGACGGAATTAATCCAATTCAATAGAGATAATAAAGAAGCAGCATTGAAATATGGTCAGAATAAACTGGAGCAAAGAGAATCGCTTGCTAATACATTAAGAAATCCTGAGTATTTAGAGGCAAAATTGGAAGATTTATATTATTCACAGGAACAAGGGATTGATTTTACTTTAAAAAAATATGATCTTGATGCCATTCTTTTTCCTGCTTATATAGGTTCAACCATTTGTGCAAAAGCAGGGTATCCTTCCATTGCTGTGCCTGCTGGTTATATGAAAAATGGAAGACCGTTTGGGGTAACATTTGCAAGCACTGCATACACCGAAGGCTTATTAATTAAATTAGCTTTTGCTTTTGAGCAGGCTACTAAGCATCGAAAAGTTCCAATAGTGAATAGGGAGAATATAATAAGTTCCTGAAAAGATGTTATAAATAATATGAAGAAAAGTCCCTGCTTTTAATTAAAAAGGAGGGATTTTATGTGTTTAATGTAATAAAGCCGAGATACCTCTAACCCGTTTCTTCTCAAAAAGTGGGATTTCAATCACTTTACTTTTGCCACTCCTAAAGCAAAATGCTTCCAAAGTATATCCTCAATTAATGCAGCTTGTGATTCTTCACAATCAATAATTAGAATGACTTCCGAATGCTTTCCTTTTAAAACTCTTTTATTTTTCTTTACAACCAATTCCATAAAGAGACGAATAATAAAGCCAAGAACAAACCCGACAAATGCACTTATCAGTCCCCAGTATATTGGCCCCCATGCTAATTCAAATCCTATACTTGCTCCAATAACCGCAAATGCAGTGGCAATCCCCATACCAATATCAATGAGGCTTGTACCATCTGAACGGTGCAGGCTATCAAAAATTTTACGGTCTTCCGTTCTATTATCCAGCGGGACGGCAAATATATTTTCTTTTTGGATCCCTTTTTTTTCTAACGTAGAAACTGCCATTTCCAAAAATCCTGTGCATTCAAATGTTGAAAAAAGCTGCAATTATATCACTTCACTTTTTGTCCTTTTAGTATTTGGAAATTCTTCGATTGATAATTTACAGATAAGTAATCCCTTAAATCTTTTTCGAACAGTTTGTTATTCTCAACGGTATTCATATAAGAATCATAAATAGCAAACCCATAGTGCGAAGGGATAAAAAGGAGCCAATCTGGCTTTAAAACAGAGGTTGCCTCGTTTATTTTACCTAAAAATAAAAGTACAACCGCTTCTTGAATGTGCGAATAATAAAAAAATATAACTAACCATACGATGACAAATATTGCCGTTAATATCCTATGAATATACAGTTGTCCTAAACCAGGAATAAATATTGACCACATAACGGCAACAGTGGGATTTCGTTTATCCAGGTAGTTAATCTCTAAAGCTCCTAATGAAAAAGAATTAAAACGGTGTGCCTCTCGCTCGGCTAAAACATAAACCTTATTCATATCTACTGTTGTCCGAAAACTGTCCCAAATACCAAAAAGGTAAACAGGAATATACATAAGAAGCCATCTTGTATCTAACACTTCTTTTGCCATGTCTATTTTCCCTTGAAAGGAATAAATCATAGCAGAATTAACATGTGGATTAACATTAACGAAAACTTCCCAAATAAATAATGCATACCCTCTAAGATATTTAGATAAAAGCATATGTCCGAATCCAGGGAACGCTGCGGACCACCAAGCAATAATATAAGGATTTCTCAAATGTAGTTGGGTTGTTCCTAAAATACTAACATGGGCTTTATATCTTCTGGCAGTGTTGTCATTTGTGTAATTGTCCATTTAATCCACCTTTTTTATATATAATTCCAAAAGTGAACTGTATTTATGCTTGATTTATTAGGCTATCTTTAATTGTCTTCATACTACTTGAAAATCAAATCAAGAAAAAAAATTTCAAAACATATTGATGAAAGAAATTTTCTTTCGTATAATAGGTTTATGATTTGAAAGTGCTTTCATTTCCCGATCAAACTATTTAATAGTTGGTTTGGTGAAAATGAAGGAAGTTGATTACAGATTAGAATAAAGAGGAGGGGAAAATAATGTTTCATTTAGTTGTAGCACTATTAGCTATTATTATCGTTATTATTGGGGTTACATTGTTTAAGTGGCACGCATTTATTAGTTTACTAGTAGCAACCTTGTTCCTGGCTATCTTTTCCGGTTTATCCTTAGATAAGATTGTTACCGGGATTGAAACAGGTGTAGGGGGTACCTTGGGGCACTTAGTTGGAATCCTTGCTCTTGGTACAATTTTAGGAAAACTAATGGCAGAGTCAGGGGCAGGAATACAGGTATCCAATTTCTTTGTCCGTACTTTTGGGATAAAGAAACTTCCTTGGGCCATGCTTCTTGCAGGATTTATTACTGGTATTCCTGTATTTTTTGAAGTAGGAATATTAATTGTTCTTCCTTTAGTTATTTCACTGCACAAAACATCTAAGCAAAACTTATTGCTTATTGGATTGCCAGCGATTGCCGGTTTATCCATTGCACATGGCTTGATTCCGCCGCATCCGGGCGCGATTGCAGCGATTGGAATTTATAATGCCAATATGGGGAAGGTACTTCTGTACTCTCTTATTATTGCAATTCCTTCCGCGATTCTGGCAGGGCCAGTTTTTGCAAAATGGGTTTCTAAACGTATAAAACCAGAACAAGAACCTGAGCTTATTAAAATTCAGGATATGGACAATCAGAAACTTCCTGGAACAGGTATTTCATTCTTAGTCATTTTATTACCTGTTATTCTCATGGTATTTTCAGCACTAGTTCCATTTATCGGAATGTCTGATGGGATGAAAAAATTCTTTGGATTTATCGGAAGCCCTTTGATTGCTCTATTAATTTCTGTTTTTGCTGCTATGTACTTCCTTGGATTCCGACAAGGATTAAATAAAAATCGAATGAAAACGTTAGTAGAGGAATGCTTTTTACCAGTCGGTTCTATTATAGCCATTATTGGTGCAGGCGGCGGATTTAAGCAAATATTGATTGACAGTGGTGTAGGTAATACAATTGGAGAAATGGCACAGCATTTTTCATTATCGCCATTAGTGCTTGCCTTTATTATTGCAGGCTTAATCCGGATTGCTACAGGTTCAGCTACCGTTGCTTTAACAACTGCAGCTGGAATTGTATCACCAATTATTCAACATATGACCGGAGTTAACCTTGAATTATTGGTTATTGCAACGGGTGCCGGTTCCCTAATGTTCTCGCATGTGAATGATGCCGGCTTCTGGATGGTGAAAGAATATCTGGGTCTAAGTGTTCCGGAAACATTAAAAACATGGACCGTACTGGAAACCATTTTATCCTTCGTTGCATTTGGATTAGCGCTAATTCTCGATGTTTTTATTTAATAGGTATTTTACTGGCTAAGGTTGCTGAAACCTGAAGCCAGTTTTTCTTGTTTAATATGAAAAAAATTTTCTTTTTCACAAAATAGATAAAAGTAATGGCAAAAGGCATTTAATATAATAAAAGAGCAAACAAATAAGCATAGGCTATTTGGTATTGTATGTTTTTAGGAGGTATAAAGAAATGGGTTCAAAGTATGTCATCGGTGTAGATATAGGAACTACCAGTACAAAATCAGTATTATTTTCCGAAAAAGGGGAAATTATTTCAAGTTACAACATTGAATATCCACTTTATTCTCCTACTCCTGATACAGCAGTGCAGGATCCCGAAGAAATCATGAACGCAGTTGTGAAGACAATTAAAGAGGTGATATTATCTAGTAATATTCCTCTAAATGATATTGTATGCGTATCCTTTAGTTCAGCAATGCATAGCTTGATCGCTGTTGACGACGAAGGGAAACCTCTTTCCCCTTGTATTACATGGGCTGATAACCGCAGTGTTAAATGGGCGGATAAAATAAAGGATGAAATGAATGGGCATCAAATTTACCTTCGAACAGGTACTCCAATCCATCCGATGTCTCCTCTTTCCAAGCTGCTTTGGATGAGAAAGGAACAATACGAGTTATTTAGCAGTGCATCAAAATTCATCTCCATAAAAGAGTATGTTTTCTATAAACTATTTGGTCAGTTTGTAGTGGACTATTCTATTGCTTCTGCTACCGGCATGTTTAATTTACAAGAATTAAATTGGGATGAAGAGGCATTAAAGGTAGCTGGTGTTACTTCATCTCAATTGTCAAAACCAGTTTCCACAACCTTCAGACTAACAGGGATGGATTCCAAATTCGCAGAAGAAATGGGTATTCCAGAAAATGTACCGTTTGTTGTTGGAGCAAGTGATGGGGTCCTTTCTAATCTTGGAGTTAATGCGATAGAGCCAGGTTCTATTGCTGTTACGATTGGGACAAGCGGTGCCATAAGAACGGTAATAGACAGGCCGATTACGGATCCGAAGGGACGGATCTTTTGCTATGCATTAACAGAAAATCACTGGGTAATTGGAGGACCAGTTAATAACGGTGGGATGATTTTCCGCTGGGTGCGCGATCAGCTTGGTGCATCAGAAATAGAAGCCGCAAAAAGGTTAGGAGTAGATCCATACGATTTGCTGACTGAAATTGCTGCTAAAGTTAGTCCGGGAGCTGATGGATTGTTATTTCATCCATATCTTGCTGGTGAACGTGCTCCATTATGGGATGCGCATGCTAGAGGCTCCTTCTTTGGACTTGGTTTGCACCATAAGAAAGAGCATATGATTAGGGCTGTACTGGAAGGTGTTATTTTTAATTTATATACTGTTCTTCTTGCTTTGAAAGAGCTTATTGGGGAACCGAAAAAAATACAAGCCACCGGTGGATTTGCAAGATCCCACTTGTGGAGGCAGATAATGGCGGATATCTTTAATCAAGAATTATCTGTTCCTGAAAGCTTTGAAAGTTCTTGTCTAGGAGCAGCAATATTAGGATTATACAGCCTTGGAATGGTTGATTCCCTTGAAGTAGTTTCCGAGATGGTAGGGGAAAGCCACTATCACAGGCCAATAGAGGAAAACGTTCAAATTTATGAGGAACTCGCACCAATTTATATTCATGTTTCAAGATCTTTAAATGAAGATTATCAAAGAATCGCTGCATTTCAGAAGAAATGGGTGCAATGATAAGAAAGAAAAAACAAAAAACCTCACATGTATTATAGTGGGGTTTTTGGTTTAACTTTCTTTGTTCATAATAGAGACGGTATTCATATAAAGAGCATCTAGCAATGCCAGCTGTGCACTTCTTAAGGAAAGCATTCCTGCCTCATGTATTTCATTTGTAAAGGAATAAAGGGCAATATCCGCATGTAAGTTAACTTGGGAATTGGAAGAATCTGTTACAGTGATAACAGTGGCCCCCGTTTTCTTAATTTCCTCCATAATGGGAAGTATTCCATGACTGGTATCGGATTGTGATATTACAATCGCTATATCGTTTTTAGTTAACGTGGCAGCAGTAATTAATTGAAATTGAGTCTCCAAAAAAGCAGAAGCGTTTATTCCTGCACTGGAAAATTTATAAAATGAATCAAGGGCAAGGATTGCGGAAGCCTCTGTTCCAAAAAACTGTACTCTGTTTGCGTTAAGAATAGCTTCAATTGCCTTAGAAAGAGCATTCTTATCCAAAAGTTCAAACGTTTTTTCAAGAGAAGCAATAGTCGTTTTGAATAATAACTCGGAAGGACATTTACTATCTTTTTTATCTATTTTTGAAATGATCGTTTTTGGTTCTGATTCGATAAGTTCCGATGCAAGTGCTATTTTCATTGCCTGAAAGCCTTTGTATCCAACTCTTTTGGAAAAGCGAAAAACAGTGGCATCTGCAAGCTGTAAATAATCCGCCACTTCGTTGATGGTTTGGTGGATAACCAACTCAGGATTTTCAAGTATATAATCTGCAATTTTCTTTTCTTTTTCACTCAGTTTGGAATAGATGGACCGAATGGTCGGCAAACAATTTTGTCTCATTGTTATTTCCCTTTCTAGCATTCCTACTTGGAGTATAGCATAATTAGAGAGTTAATAACATTCAAATTGAAACCGTTTGCTTGGGGAAACCCATAAGTGCGGAATTATTGTATAAAAAAATGCAACTGAGAAAGATTGTGAAAGGTTCAAGGAGGAATAATAATGAGTTCTAAGTATGTGATAGGTGTTGATATAGGAACTACTAGTGCAAAAGCAGTTCTGTACTCTAAAAGTGGGACAGTAGTTTCCAGCCATAGTATTGAATATCCTATGTATTCTCCCACTCCGGAAACCGCTGAACAGGACCCCGAAGAAATTTTTAGAGCGGTCATACAGGCAATCAAGAAAACCAAACAAAAGAGCAGTGTTCCCGAGGAGGATATCCTGTGTGTGTCATTTAGCTCGGTTATGCACAGTGTCATTGCTGTAGACAAAAAAGGAAAACCATTAACAGAATGCATTACTTGGGCAGATAACAGAAGTTCTGACTGGGTGGAGAAGATTAAGTCGGAAATGAATGGACATGAAATTTACCTTCGGACAGGTACTCCAATCCATCCGATGTCCCCACTGTCAAAATTAGTCTGGCTCAAAAATGATTTTACAGAGTTGTTTCATAATGCGGATAAATTTATCTCCATTAAAGAGTATGTTTTTTATAAGCTTTTTGGTAGATATGTTATTGATTACTCCATAGCATCTTCCACCGGTCTTTTTAATATACAAACATTAACTTGGGATAGCGAAGCACTAGAAATTGCAGGCTTGACGGAAAAAGAGCTTTCTCAGCCTGTTCCTACTACTTATCAAATGGTAGGTCTTGATGAAGCCTATGCAAATGAAATGAATCTTTTACCTTCCACTCCGTTTGTAGTTGGAGCAGGGGATGGGGTTTTATCTAACCTTGGCGTTAACGCGATAGAACCTGGTGTGGTGGCTGTGTCGATTGGTACTAGTGGTGCCATTCGTGCGATGGTAGATCGGCCGATTACGGATCCTAAGGGAAGAATCTTTTGTTATTGTTTAACCGAAAATCATTGGGTAATTGGAGGACCGGTTAACAATGGCGGTATGATTTTTCGATGGGTACGGGATCAGCTGGCAGATTCCGAGGTGGCGACCGCGAATAGGCTTGGGAAGGATCCATATGAATTGTTGACGGAAATAGCCGACAGAGTAACTCCCGGTTCTGATGGTCTTCTTTTTCATCCTTATTTAGCAGGCGAAAGGGCTCCACTTTGGAACTTTAATGCCCGCGGCTCCTTTTTTGGTTTGGGCATGCACCATAAAAAAGAACATCTTATCCGGGCTGTTTTGGAGGGAGTTATCTTTAACTTATATACAGTTCTCTTAGCTTTAGCAGAGCTTATAGGAGAACCTCAAAAAATACATGCAACTGGCGGCTTTGCAAGATCAGAGCTATGGCGGCAAATGATGGCGGATATATTTAATCATGAAGTATACATCCCGGAAAGCTTTGAAAGTTCATGCCTTGGTGCCGCTATACTTGGTTTGTTCAGTCTTGGAGAAATCGATTCATTCAAGGTTGCAGATGAAATGGTAGGTGCAACCCATCACCATACACCAAACAGTGAACATGTCTCTATTTATCAGGATCTAACTCCCATTTACATTCGCCTTACAAGGCTGCTGCAGGAAGAGTATGATAGCATTTCGGCATTTCAAAAGAAGTGGGTGTAAATATAAAATGGATCAAAGAGGGATTGTCTTAGTAGTTAGCGTATCAATATTTAAAGATGAAGAAGTATTAATGATTAAGGAAAACAAACCCACAGCCATAGGTAAATGGAATTTTCCGAGTGGACATATTGAATATGGCGAAGATATTCTGAGTGCAGCTTTACGAGAAGTAAAAGAGGAAACCGGTTATGAAGTGAAGTTTATTAGTACTACTGGTGTATATAATTTTCAAAGTAGTACGGGAGATCAGGTGATTTTATTTCATTTTACAGCCAAGCTTAGTGGAGGTTCCTTGAACCTAACAGAAGAGGAGATAATCGATTGCAAATGGATTAAGCTAAATGAGCTGGCAGAAATGGAAGATAAGGAACTTCGAGAAGTGGGTGTGGTAAGGCAAATAACGAATAATTTGCAAAGAGGGAATTTATTTCCTATTAGTATGTTTCATGACCAACTTCTATCAACTGTTGGAGGAGCATCAATTACAAAGGACTCTAATATTTAGAGTTCTTTTTTGTGTGCTGGGTATTGGTGTTTTTGGTTTACAAGGAAGTTATATACAAAACACTGACATTATTTTTTTATATTGTCTTATAATTGTGAACAGCCAAGAAGGGAGTGTATTCAATGGCCTTCCATCAACAAAAGATGTTAAGGTAACAAGTCAGTTAAAGAAGGATATTTTCTTTTATGATCGAATTATAGATAAACCATAATTAAAAGGGTGATAGCGAATAAAAGTAAAATTAAGTATCCAATTGGACGACAAAACGGAAAAATCTATTGTTAACAGGCTTCGAAGTGCTGGCTGTGTATTTGCAGAAGAGGAAGCTCAAATACTTATTTCAGAGGCACATTCTTTAGACGACTTCAACCAAAAGGTGAAAATGCGAGCAGATGGTCTGCCGCTTGAATACGTCATTGGATGGGCAGAGTTTTGTGGTCTGCGGATAGAAGTGGAACAGGGAGTTTTCGTACCTCGGAAACGTACGGAATTTCTTGTTCGTCAGGCAGCAGACCTGTCTTGTTCTGGAGATATAGTCGTTGACCTCTGTTGTGGCTCAGGTGCTGTAGGTGCTGCTCTGGCGGCAACACTCGGGGATATTTCCTTGTACTGTGCTGACATCGATCCGGTCGCTATTCGATGTACAAGACGAAACGTAACGGATTTCCGGGACCATATTTTTGAAGGTGACTTGTATAAGGCTTTACCACAATCGATTAAAGGTCATATAAATTTATTAGTTGCCAACGTTCCGTACGTTCCTACTAAAGCAATCGATATGCTTCCCATGGAGGCACGTCTTTATGAACCAAAGTTAGCCTTAGACGGAGGAGATGACGGCCTAAATATTCAAAGGAGGGTAGCTGAAGAAGCTCCATATTGGCTCGCTGCTGGAGGTCAGCTATTGATAGAGACGAGTGAAATCCAAGCACCTCAAACGTTCGAAATCTTTACTAATGCCGGATTAACAACAAATGTAGTTAGAGATTTAGAACTGGATGCTACTGTCGTTATTGGAACTAATAATGCTTTTAAATGATTGGCAACAAGATTGTGATTTGTACCTAAAAAAATATAGATAAATACATAAGACCGTCAAATGGACGGTCTATTTATATACGGTGGGATTAATACAATCAGGAAATTAGAACATCTCCGTCTATTAAAAATGAAGGAGGTGTTTTATCAATCATATACTTAAATAGTACCCCAAACACTTTCGGCAATTTCAATTACATGTTTAATCTTCTTCCATTGATCCTCTTCCGTTAACTTGTTCCCCTCTTCCGTACTGGCAAATCCGCACTGAGGACTTATTGCTAGATTTTCTAAAGGAATATTTTTATTTGCCTCATTTATTCTTTCTCTTATTCTGTCTGGGTCTTCTAGTTCTGGGAATTTAGATGTAATGAGTCCTAATACAACGGTTAAATCAGTACGTTTGAAGCTTTTTAAGGGTTCGAAATCACCTGAACGATTATCGTCGTATTCAAGAAAGAGTCCATCTACCTGTAAGTTCGCGAATATGGCATCCGATATCGTATCATATCCACCACTTGTAATATAAGTAGATCGGAAGTTTCCTCTGCAAATATGCATGGTAATTAACATATCATCAGGTCTCTTAGAAATAGCATCATTCAAACAACGAACTCTAGTATCAATGATTTCTTGTACATCCTTACCATGTTTTTCAACAACTGCTTTGATACGATCTTCTGAAACAAAATCAATCCAGGAAGTATCGTCTAATTGGAGATAACGACAGCCAGCATCATAGAATGCTTGAATTGCTTTTTGATAAGCCGCTACCGTATCACAATAGAACTGCTCTTGATTGTCATGATAATATTCATCACCTTGAATTCTAGTAAATAACATGTTAGGACTAGGGATCGAAAACTTCGCAACCTGGCTTCCATCACCGTATTTTTCTACTGCTTGTTTTAAAAACTTAAAGTGTTCTAACATATAATGGCCATTAAAATCTACTTTACCAACTACTTTAATGGCATTACTTTTTGGTTTGTCACCTTTGAAGTTATTAATATATTCCGCTTCAAACAATTCTACGCCTTCTAAGCCTGCCAAAAAGTCTAAATGCCAATAAGAGCGTCTAAACTCCCCATCTGTGATGGATTTAAGACCAACCTCGATTTCCTTTTGGACAAGTTTCTCAATTTCTGCATCCTCTACAGCCTTTAGGGCATCTGTATCGATTTCCCCATTTGCAAAAGCCTTTCTTGCTTCTTTAATAGGTTCTGTTCGAAGAAAACTGCCTACGTGATCGGCTCTAAATGGTGCTTTAACTAGTGTTTTAGTCATAAAAATCATTTCCCTCTTTCCTTTAAAAAATATAAAAACCTCTTCTCACAAATAAGAAGAGGGGCAATTTCCATATCCGATCTCTTCTTATCTTCAAGCATTCGCTACTGGAATTGGCACAGTACTCCTAAAAGTCTGTTGCCGAGGCTTCGCAGGGCCAGTCCCTCCGCCTCTCTAGATAAGAAAATTCTAAAAATATTTAACTATAAGTTAAGTTACACCTGTTCTGTTATTCTGTCAATGAAAATCTGCAGGGAGCAAGGGGATGATAATGGTTGTGGTATTCGTTATTAACTTCAATGATCCTTATTAATGCTTTTTGAGTTTAATACTGCTCCATACTTCTTCCCTAATATTTACATCCGTTTATAATTTTTTGTATAATTTATAATGTTGGTAATTATTTTTAAAGGGAGGGGATTTTTATGATTAAATCAAATTGTATACAAATTGAATTTTACGTTGGTTCAAGCCCCTCAAGTTTAAATTAAGAATGATAAAATTGCAGATTATTTCATTTAGAAGGCCTTCGTAAAAAACGGAGGTCTTTATTTATTTGACTAACATTTAAAAAAGGAGTTTAGTTATGAAGATTAGACCGTATCAAATAGAAGATGAACAGGGATGGGTAAGATGCAGGGTATTGTCCTTTTTGGATACTGCGTATTTTGACAATGTATTAAAGGAAAAGGAAATCTATGAAAACCCAGCAATGGAATTAGTCGCTGAAGAGGAAGGTCAAATAGTCGGATTAATAGATATTGAATACGAAATAAAGGAGAGGACAGTGTGTTCAAGAGGCACTGGACTTGGCGGAATGATATGGCATATTGCCGTCCATCCTGACTTTAGGAGAGAAGGGATCGGTACAAAGCTTTTAAACGAAGCAGAAAGAATTGCTAAAAACAAGGGATTAAATCGATTAGAAGCTTGGACGAGAGACGATGAATGGGTAAATAAGTGGTATGTGAAAAATGGATTTACAAAGGTAGAATCCTACTTACATGTGTACATTGATGGCGGAAATGATTTGAAAGAGACGATTAAAAGTGAAATGCCTAACCTTTTCCCCGTTCAGGCATTTGCTCATTATGTTGGTGAAGATGTTGAATTAGTAAAGAAAAAGTTTAATAGAGTACATGAATGTGTTTGTTATGAAAAAATGTTGGAGTAAGTAGGTTGCTTAGGCAACCTATAATTTTGTTTTGTGTAAGGAATGTAATAGTTAATAGGGAGGAAAACAAACTCCTATGTTGAAGAATAATATAGTCGATAATACCTGAGTCTCAAAAGGAAATGGTACGAAATGAGAATAAAAGGGGTTCGAATGGTTTGGCTCATAACTTTTCTAATTATCATTTGGGGAATTGGTTTAATTAAATTGCTTATCAATAATGATGAAATGATGGTTGTACTGCTTCCTGTGGTTACTTATCTTTTATTTAGAAAATTATAAACAAAGCATTATTCTAATAGGTTAACAAAAAATAGAGTATTAAGGGTGTTTTTTATGAAAAGCATTAATTTAGAAGATAATATTTCGAAGTTGAAAAATGTATACAAAATGTCTGATGGCTTAATCAATAAGATTTTATATTCGAATGAAACAACAACCTATTCCAATCATCCAATAGAAATCAGCAGCTTTTTAACACATGTAGATAATATAGATGATACTGTAAGAATAATCTCTATTATCGAGGGGCTGCATAGAAATATTGGTATTAGCTATGAAACGTTGGCTGTTTATGGCGGTATAGATACATTTGAGTTTGAGGAATTTTTACATAGCCCAGCATCTTTGAAAATAGAGAAAAAGTTTATATTAGCTGTTAGAATAATGTATTTGCATTTTGTTTTGAAGGAAAAATATAAAATTGAGACTATTTCCGATTAAATTACATTACCTGGTATAGAAAATTTATTCTTTATTATTGTTATCATTTTCTTATTGTGCCAATATCGATGAGCTAGAGGAAAGGAACCTTCAGCCATACCCTTTAAGAGAAATAATTAGCAGTTATGCAACTGGGAAGGAAAAGATATTTTGGGAATCCACCATTAATGAGGAAATCGATAAAAATAATATTAACTGAAAGCACAATTTATCTGACGTATCCAAAAATAGGTGTGGAAAATAAAAAAGTTAAAACGGACTAAATATCCAAGAAAAGGGTAACCATGCGTGAAAATAATAACAATGGTGAAAGGATCGTGCCCGGAAAGGGAAAGCTCGAGAAGAAACGGTAACAAAAGAGGAAGTATTGTGCCCGGAAAGGGAAAGCTCGAGAAGAAACGGTAACAATAGAGGAAGTATTGTGCCCGGAAAGGGAAAGCTCGAGAAGAAACGGTAACAATAGAGGAAGTATTGTGCCCGAAAAATGGGAGCCTGGGAGGAAACGGGAACAAAAGAGGAAGGATCGTGCCCGGAAAGGGAAAGCTCGAGAAGAAACGGGAACAAAAGAGGAAGTATTGTGCCCGGAAAGGGAGAGCTCGAGAAGAAACGGTAACAATAGAGGAAGTATTGTGCCAAGAAAGGGAAAGCTCGAGAAGAAACGGGAACAAAAGAGGAAGGATTGTGCCCGGAAAGGGAAAGCTCGAGAAGAAACGGTAACAATAGAGGAAGTATTGTGCCCGGAAAGGGAAAGCTCGAGAAGAAACGGGAACAAAAGAGGAAGTATTGTGCCCGAAAAATGGGAGCCTGGGAGGAAACGGGAACAAAAGAGGAAGTATTGTGCCCGAAAAGTGGAAGCTGGAGAGGAAACGGGAACAAAAGAGGAAGTATTGTGCTCGAAAAATGGGAGCCTGGGAGGAAACGGGAACAAAAGAGGAAGTATTGTGCCCGAAAAATGGGAGCCTGGGAGGAAACGGGAACAAAAGAGGAAGTATTGTGCCCGAAAAGTGGAAGCATAAGAGGAAACAGTAACAATAGCGAAAGGATTGCACCACGAAAGGAGCCAAAGTGTCTACAACCAAAAAGAAAGATGGTGAGAATACATGAACATAGATGCGGTGTTTTCCAGACTGCCAGTTTTAAATTCAAATAGTATCACACTTGGAAAAATCAGTGAGTGTCATCTGGATGATGTATTTGATATTTATAACAACGATAGGGTGTTCGAATTCTGTGGAATTATTCCTAAGCATAATAAAGAAACGGTTAGAAAGATGATTGGGCATTTTGAACGTGATTTTTATAAAAAATCGAAGGTTAAGTGGGGCATATTTGATAATAACAATAAATTAATAGGAATAATCGAGGCTCAAGATTTTAATCAAAAAGTAAATATGGTCACGATCGGCTATTTTTTAACAGAAGCGTTTTGGGGTAAAGGCATAGCAACCGAATCAGTTAGGATATTGCTGGAATTTCTTTTTCAAGAGGTAAAAGTTAACCGGGTTCAAGCAGAAGTAATGCCCTTAAATGTGAATTCCAAAAAGGTTTTATTAAAAAACGGATTTATCAAGGAAGGAACAATAAGACAGGCAACACTTTGGGCAGGAAAGGGAATAGTTGATTTAGAGATTTATGGAATTCTTCAAGAAGATTATGAAAAGATTCAAAGGTGAGTCAGCTATAAAATAATGTTAATTTCCGGGGGATGACAATGAGAAGCGAAAAGGAAATGTTCGATTTAATATTAGGAGTAGCACGCGAAGATGAACGGATTCGAGCTGTATATATGAACGGCTCCAGAACGAACTCCAATGCTCCAAAGGATATTTTTCAGGATTACGATATTGTATATGTCGTAACTGAAACAGCTTCTTTTATAAAGGACGAAAAATGGATTGATATTTTTGGAGAGTTACGTATCCTTCAAGAGCCCGATAAAATCGATAAACTTTTGGGGATGGAGATGGATTTTGATCAATCTTACGGATATTTAATGCTGTTTACAGATGGAAATCGAATCGACCTACATATTGAAACAAAGGAAAACATGCTGGAATGTTATGTCAAAGACAGTCTTACCATTCCCCTTTTAGATAAAGACAACATTCTTCCATCTATCTCGACTTCTTCTGATATTGACTACCATGTGAAAAAGCCGACGGGGCCTATGTTCATGGGCTGCTGTAATGATTTTTGGTGGTGTTTGCAAAACGTTGCAAAAGGAATATGGAGAGATGAGCTGCCGTATGCAAAGCAAATGTTTGAAAATGTAATAAGAGGCAGACTGGATGAAATGGTCTCCTGGTGGATTGGCATGAACAACGACTTCCAAATTTCTGCGGGGAAAATGGGGAAGTATTTCAAAAACTACCTTTCTGCAACTTATTGGGAGATGTACGAAAAAACATATTCCGATTATAATTATGACAATCTTTGGGATTCTGTCTTTGTCACTTGCGATTTGTTTAGAACGTTAGCGGTGGAAGTTGCAAGTAATTTATCCTTTGCGTACCCAAGTAATGATGATAAAAATATGACGGATTATCTAATTCATGTAAGAAACTTGCCCTCCGATGCCAAAGAAATATTTTAACATCATGGGGAAGGAGGGAACGGTTTGGAAGATAAAATACTAACTGTATTAAAGGAAAGAATGGCAGAAGGTCAGAGGTTTATTCTGGGTATAGATGGTTTAAGCCGTTCAGGGAAAACAACATTTACAGCAAACTTTAAAAAGCATCTTCAAGAGAAAAATATCCCAACTGTCATCTTTCATATAGATGATTATATTGCAGAAAGAAAAAAGCGTTATAATACTAGTTATGAAGAATGGTATGAATATTACTATTTGCAATGGGATATAGAAGGGCTTACTAATAATCTCCTTAAACAACTAAAGGGTTCAGAAATATTAAATCTACCAACTTATGATCAACATTCTGATACGCATAATCTCCAGGTAATGAAAATACCTGACACTTGTCTCATAATAGTGGAAGGCGTGTTCCTTCAAAGAAAAGAGTGGAGAGCCTATTATGACTATGTTATATATTTTGATTGTCCGAGACAGAAAAGATTTGAGCGTGAAAGCAAAGAAACACAACAAAATATTGAAAAGTTTAGAAAACGATACTGGAAGGCAGAAGAGTATTATCTAGAGACTGAGTCTCCGAAAAAACAAGCTGATTTCATTTTTCAGAGCTAAGAATACGCTGGTTATAAATTAATAGGGTTGAAATAATGATTTGATAATAGATTTCATTTCCGTTATTATTAGTATTATTTTCATCAACATTGATATATATTTTATTTATTTTAAAGCTGGTGACAATCTATATGAGCAAAAAACATCGGGTTACATTACATGAGGTAGCCGCGCATGCAGGTGTTTCTACATCAACTGTCTCTTTAGTTATAAGGAATAATCCTCGAATTTCGGAAGCCACACGAAAAAAGGTATTTGATTCTATCAATACATTGGGATACGTTTACGATCGAGTTGCCGCTAACTTGAGGTCACAAAGCTCTGGTATTGTAGGAGTAATTGTGACCGATATTTCGAACAAGTTTATTTCGGAATTTTTGATAGGTGCGCAAAATACCTTAGAACAGTTTGGTTATACTGTACTCTTGGGTACTACCTTCGATTCTGTTTCGAAACAGGACAAATTACTATCAACTATGGTAGAGCATAGGGTGGATGGATTAATTCTTAATCCGGCTTCGAAAAGCTCCGAGAAAACCGTAAAAAAAATCAATGAACTTCAGATACCAATTGTACTTGCTAATCGAGAGCTTGAGGACGCGAATTGTGATTATGTAGGAATTGACTATGTTAAAGGTGCGTATATTGCCGTTACCCATCTGCTAGAAAAAGGACATAAAAGAATTGCTTATTTAGGGGGAATAAAGGCATCCTCTACATGGATTGAGAGAATGCAGGGATTTCAGTTAGCTTATGAAAGAGCTGGATTGAAATTGGATGAATCCCTAATAATTGATGGACCGCCTACTAGAGAAGGGGGATTTGATGCGGTATCAAAAGTTTTGCAAAATGAAAATCCTCCTACAGCCATTTTTTGCTTTAGCGATTTGGTAGCCTCTGGTGTCTTACAGGGTCTAGCATTGCATGAGTTAACACCAGGAGTTGACATCGATATAGTCGGATTTGATAATATTCCAGACTCAGAAATTTATCATCCCCCTTTAACAACGGTTTCTTCATTTCCAAGATCAATTGGGATTAAATCAGCAAATATCTTATACGAAAAAATGACAAAAAGTAGTCCCGAGAAACAACGAATAATACTAAAGCCTGAACTTATCATTCGTGAAACTTCATAAAACTAAAGATTATTTTTAAAAGAAGATAACAAATGTTAATCTTCTTTTTTTAATGGAAGAAAATATTATCATTTCTTTATTTTGGGTTAGAAAAGAAAATCCATTTTAAGAAATGATGCCCGAAACTAAGACTAATTTAGGATTTAAAACAATTTACGAAAAACCACAATTTATACGGAAACAGCACTTTAATAGAAGTAAAACTACCCTAAAAGCCCAATCCACATACCAATTTTTAAGTGCCCTTGTCACATACTTGACACATATAGAAATCAGGAGTATATTTTTATTTGTTGTTAGGTAGAACGTTCTACTAAAAATAATACCTATATTTATCTAATGAGTTAAAAATAATGTCCCATAAAAATACCTTTATTTTAATGTGTTGTTCTACTGAAGAAAGTTACAGTTCGAAATTATATATTATTATTATGTATATAAAAATTTCATTTTTAGTAGAACGATATACTAGATAGATAGGTGAATTAATGGAGGGAGGATCACTAGAACTTTCTCATTTTCAATAGGAATTTCAAAAAAATATCTTTCATTTCCCATCTCAGCAACCTTCGTAAAAATTCACAAGACTGAGTAGGCTGTGTATACACAGGAATTTAATTTTTATTTAAGAAACAAACTAAGATTATAAATGGTACTGAGGTGGGGAATGGGATTTATTTATTTGGAATTTGTATGACATCGAGGAGATATTGAATGAAGTATCCATATTGGAAAATGGCATCAGGAATTTATTTAAATTACTTACTTTTAGGAATGATCAATATCATCTTGTCATCAAATATGAGCTTTCTTTCTCAACAATTGGGAGTTGAAAGAACAGATATTAGTTCTTTGATTTCAGTTGTTGGTATTGGGCACTTATTAAGTATTAATGTATCCGGAAAGCTTTCCGATCGTTATGGAAGAAAGCCTCTAATTGTGACAGCGGTCTTTTTATATATGATATTTCTAATAGGAATACCATTTACAGCTCAATATAAGTACGCCATGGGACTTGCTCTCATTGCGGGAATCTGTAATTCCTTATTAGATTCAGGTTCTTATCCTGCACTCAATGAAGGATTTCCAAATGCGGCAGGTACCGTAACAGTTTTATTGAAAGCTTTTATTTCAATAGGGGCGGTCCTGTTACCCATCATTATAGCTTTTATTATCACAAACCAAATGTTTTACGGCTATAGTTTTTTTGTACCTGCAGCGTTGTTTTTGTTGAGTGGTCTCTTTTTAATAAGAACTAACTTTCCTGATCCGACAAAAAATAAACATAAGAAACAACAGGTGGATGATTCACATATAAAGCAACCAGTTGATCCGGCAAAGCTAAAGTTTTGGAAAGAAGGCGTTGCCCTTATTCTAAATGGTTTTGCTTCTGTTTCATTGTTTAATGTCGTTCAAATTTGGCTTCCGACCTTTGGACAAGATGTGCTTCATTTAAGCAAAGTGAAGTCGGTTGAATTACTTAGTTATTATGGTATAGGTGGTATCCTGTCTGTACTATTACTTGCTATCTTGTTAAAAAGGCTAATGAAGCCAATAACTGCTATGGTTATCTATCCATGTATGGCATTGATCACTTTAATCGTGCTTCAATTCAATCATAATCCAACCATTCTTACGGTTGTATCGTTCTTTTTAGGGTTTTCTATGTCAGGGATTTTTCAATTAACAGCGACAGTGATGATGGAACTGTTTTCAGAAAAAAAGGGAGCAAGTGTTTCTTATGTTAGTGCTGCGGCTAGTATAGCTTTTATTGTCGTCCCTTTTGTAACAAGCTTATTAACTAAATACTTAGGAGTATCCTCTGTATTTATTTTTGATATTTGTTTGGCTTGTGTCAGTGTTGTTCTTGGAATCTATATCTTCAAAAGATATAAAGCCATATCCGTTTACAACTGAGACAAGCCGGCATCGTATTTGAAAAGTAGAATGAGTAAAGCAAAATGCTGAACATTCATTCTCATATACTTTGGTTCCTTCTTTTGCATTATGTCTCTTTCATAAAGGGGAATTTGTAAAAGATTGGGATGCATTCAAAGGAGTGGACAAGTTGAAAAACCGATATATTAAGACATCAGCTGGAATGTATTTAAACTACTTCATGCTCGGAATGATTAACATTATCGTTGCATCTAACATGCATAATCTTTCTAGCAAATATCATGTTTCAGTGGAAAAAATTAGTCTTTTGGTTTCTGCTATTGGAATAGGGAAACTTGTATCCTTATTTTTTGTTGGTCGGATTTCCGACAAATACGGCAGGAAACCAGTGATTGTTATTGGGAGCTTTTTAGAAATACTATTTTTGATCGGTATACCGATAACGTCAAGTTATACCCTTGCTTTTATTTTTGCTATTGTGGCTGGTATCGCGAACTCATTACTTGATTCGGGCACATATCCTGCTTTGATTGAAGCATTTCCGAAGAAGTCAAGTTCCGCGACTGTTCTTGTTAAAGCTTTTGTTTCGATTGGCGCAACATTATTGCCGTTTATCATCTCCATATTAGTAGCGAATCACATCTTCTGGGGCTGGTCATTCTTCATATGGGGTATCCTGTATTTGTTATGCGGCATTTATCTTATTTTCATGCCATTTCCATCTGCAAATGGTGGGGGAGAATCACATGAAATACAAGAGGAGTCTTCATCATTTAAAGTAGAACCTAAATTGTGGCGTGAAGGGCTAGCAATTATTTTAATTGGCTTCACTTGTACCGCCTTATTCGTAGTATGGCAAACATGGCTACCGGAGCTTGGAAGTAAATTTATTGGTTTAAGCCAAAATAACTCCGTACAACTATTAAGTTACTTTAGTATTGGCGCGTTAGTCTCCGTATTAATTTTGGCAGTTATTTTAGATAAATTTGTAAAGCCTGTAACGATTATGATTATTTATCCGGTAATAGCCTTTTTATCCATGTTAGGTCTATTCAGCATTAAAGCTTATCCGGTCGTTTTAATATGTACATTTATCCTTGGTCTATCAACTGCAGGGATTTTCCAATTAGCTTTAAGTGTCATGACACAGTTCTTTGTGAAAAATAAAGCAACGACCACATCTTACGTAAATATCGCTTCAAGTTTAGCCTTTATTTTTGTGCCGATGATCACAAGCTATTTAGTTGGTGCAGTGAATATCACCATGACATTGGTATTTGATATGGTCATCGCGGTTATAAGTGTTTTATTAGCAATATTTGTTTTATATCGCGGGCGAAAAGTTTTTAAATAAAAATGATAATTTAATAGATATTAAAAAAATAATTACGATGTTGACGATCATACCTCCTTGCGTATTCGTTCACGTTAGTTTTCATACGAATAAAACCCGTTTACGTGTACGCATTAGGCTAGATCAACACGAATATAGCCAAAAATAAAGAGATAAGGAGATAGTTATTATGGCAAACTATGAAAAAAACTTAGGAAAAATTGATGGTAGAACAAAATTAGTTGGATTATTGGCTACACCAATAGGCCACAGCCTTTCACCGCAAATGCACAACTTGGGATATACTCTTTTAGGTTTAAACTATGCTTATCTTGCGTTTGAAGTAGGCAATGACACTCTTAAAGAAGCTGTAGAAGGTATGAAAGCATTGGGAGTTGCGGGTTTTAACGTTTCGATGCCAAATAAAATGGAAATCCTTCCATATCTTGATGAGCTTGATGATAGTGCAAAATATGCACGTGCAAGTAACACGGTTGTAAACAGAGATGGTAAGCTTATCGGTTATAATACAGATGGCTTAGGTTATGTGAAGAACCTTGAACAACAAGGCGTTGATTTAAAAGGTAAAAAGGTAACATTAGTTGGTTCTGGTGGCGTTGCAACACCGATTGCCATTCAATTAGCACAATCAGGTATTCAAGAACTTAATATCTTTGCACGGAATGATCAATTTTTCCATAACGCAGAAGAAAATGTGAACTATATCAATAATGAAATGAAATCCTTTGGTGTAAAAGCTAACATCTTACCATTGGAGGATAAAGATAGATTCCGTAAAGAAGTGGCGGAAAGTGCTGTGTTGGCAAATGGAACAAGCTTAGGGATGAAACCGTTGGATCAATTAAGCATTGTGGATGATACATTGGATGTCTTACGTAAAGATTTGGTGGTAACAGACGTGGTGTACAACCCTCAAAAAACTAAATTATTAAAACAAGCCGAAGAAGCAGGCGCAACAGCGATTAATGGTTTAGGGATGATGCTTTGGCAAGGAGCACTAGGATTCAAATTGTTCACTGGTGAGGATATGCCAATAGATGACATTAAGAAAATTATGTTCGGGTAAGACATTTCTTTTTAGTAGTTTTCATGAAACGAACCTTGCAGCCGAAGGAGAGAAAGACATGACAAAAATTTTAATGCTCCATGGTGTTAACCATGATATGTTCGGTAAACGCGATCCTAAACAATACGGAACTATTACATTAGATGAAATAAATAATAATATCCAGCAACTAGCAAAAGAATTAAACATTGAAGTAGAAACATTTCAAACCAATCATGAGGGTGAAATGGTTAATAAAATCAATGAAGCCTTTTTATCGGGAGTTGACGGAGTTGTTATCAATGCGGGGGCTTGGACACACTATAGCTACGCAATCCGTGATGCCTTGGCTATTTTAACAGTCCCAGTCGTTGAAATTCATATGTCCAATATCCATTCACGTGAAGCATTTCGCCATGAGTCCGTTTTTGCGGAAATAGCAACAGGTCAAATTTCCGGATTCGGACAAGAAAGTTATTTACTAGGGATTCGCGCAGCATTAGCAGCGAGCAGACAATATTAATCATTTAATAACGGAAATTGATATAAAATGCATCGAGTGTGTTAATGAAGAATCATCACACGCGGTGCATTTTATTGTGCTAAGAGATCAGTGGTTATACAAGAAAAAATAGGGAATATAATTAGTTGGTTTTTAAATAGCTAAAAATCTTCCATGATGTATTAGTAGTTATCTCATAAAATAATTCCTAATGTTAATCATAAAGTTCCCATGCAGTTTTTAATGCATCTACAATATTATTTGCAACGGATTCTATATCAAGATTATCCGTTTCCACCTTTGAATGATGATTCGTATAATATTGTTGTCTAGTATAAAAAAGCTCTTTTATTTCGTCCAGGCTTTTTCCTTGTAAAACAGGTCGGCTATCAATAATTAGATTAATTCGTTCTTTCCAAGATTCCCAAGAAAGATCTAGAAAAAATACAATACAATTGGATAAGCAAATTTTTTGTATTTCCTCTTGTAAAAAGGCTCCGCCACCAACAGAAATAATCTTTAATTTCTGTTTAGAGTAGAAATCAATAATGTTCTTTTCCTTTTCTCTAAATACTTTCTCACCAAAAGTCTTAAAAATCTCTGTAGCAGGCATACCATATTCTTTTTCAATTTCTTGATCAATATCGATGAAATCTCGATATAGCTTTTTTGCCACTAAGGAACCAATAGTAGTTTTGCCCACTCCCATAAAGCCAATAAAGACGATGCTTTTTTCCTTTAGAGACATATTATCGTTTCCCATTTATTCCACCTCTTTCGATAATATTTAAATAGCTGGTATTACTTTAAATTTCATTAACAGGGATAATGTCCCCTTGCATATGTATTAAGAGAATATTCGGGTCAATTAAAATATCTTAAAAGCTTATTAAGTTAATAGATATTGAATGGTTTCCTTGATAGTGTTGAATTATGGAATTTATTTTTAATATTATATTATAGTCTAAAGATATTGTAAAAGTACTTTAAAATATTAGTGGATTAAGCATAAAGCAAAAGTTAATAAATCTTATACCAATCGGACAAAATGATACTTAAGTTGGGAAAGCAGTAACTAACGATAGTACATAAAGCTTCAATAATGATAGGAGGGGGAATTATGAAACATAATTATAGCGATTTACTAAGTACTTTAGGATATGAAGCGCTAGATATTATATATGGATTAAAAAACAACTTATTGTCGGAAAAAGAAAAGAGGAGTTTAGTACGTTTACTTAATTTGTCGAATGGAGACAGGATACTTGAAGCCCAAATTAAGGAAATATTAGATCAAAATTTTAATCAGGAACAGAAAAAAGAAAGGTTATTATCACTATTAAACTATTTATATTGATAATCGGTTTGTTTCTTTTCATGGGAGAAGAATTTTTAAAGCGGTATAAATATTGATGTTATGAATATGCTCTACATTGTAACACCAATTCGATTATGGAATCATAAAGACTAGCATTAAAGGATAAATCTTAATTCAATTAAATAGGCAGCTTCAACTAAAGGTTTGAAGTACTTTTATCAACAAGTGGCTTAAAGGCAAGAGAAATCCAGGATATCGCAATAAATAGAATATACGATATCCTAAATCACTTTTATTCAGAAGAAGCGAAGCAAAACTCACGAATCATCTGTGTTTTTACTTCTTCAATGGGAAACTGTTGCGGATAAGTAGATATCATTAACATGATTCCTTGAAGCGTGGATGAAAAATATAACGAACGCATCCGAGGATCTTTAACACCCAGCTTTTCGAACATCTCACACTGTAACTCGAACAGTCTGGCACTTTCTTGAATCAGCATATTGCTGTATTTGATTAGTTCTTGATCTGCTTCTGGCTGTGTTTGCAGGTGCAGATAGAAACGGAATAATTCCGGATTTTGATAAACTTTATCGATCGCGCCTTCTATAATAAATCTAAGTTGTTCAGTAGGTGTCTCAATTGCGGCTGCACCTTCCATTACCTCAATTAATTCTCCAATTCTGGTCTCTACCATTGTAGCAAGCAGTTCCTCTTTGCCCTTATAATAATTGTATAATAAGCCTTTTGAGATGCCTGCTTCTTTAGCTACATCGCTAATAGAAGTAGCATGATATCCCTGCTTAATGAACAATCTCATAGCAGCACTGCGAATATTCTCTTTTGCTAACTGACGTATTCTCTCATTCTCTTTCTGCGTTCTGGGCATGCTTAAATTCATTCCTCCATAAAGCCAGTAATATAGTGATATAGATCTTCAGGGTGGGTGAGCATTACCATATGGTCTGCATTCGGGATTTCAGCGAAATGGACTTTTGGGAGTCTTCGAAAACAATCCGCAACACGAAGATTATCTTAGGAGTCCTTCTCACCGATGATGAAGAGTGTATCTGCGGTCAATTCCTCCAACCTTTCAATAGCCGGAGGTTTCGGCCAAATCATTTCGAACGCTGGCCATTTTAATATCCGTTTGAAATAATCCTCTTGCATTTGAATCAACAGGTTACGGTGTGGGCCAGCCATAACAACATGATACAATGAGCCACTAAGTGAGAGCTCAATCATCTTTTCTATATCTGGGGCAGCCTCGTTAATTTTATTCATATACGCATTAAATTCTTGTGAATAATTAAAGCCTAGCAAAGAAGGACCAACCAAAACAAGGTTCGACACTCTTTCAGGGTAATTCAAAGCAAATTCGGTAGCGATATAGCCGCCGAGGGAGTGTCCTATTATGGTTGCTTTTTCTAGTCCTAGATGGTCAAGCAGCGACAGCAAATCTTCAACATAATTGGTATGTTCTAAAGGGGATGGCGATTGCCCGCAACCGCGTCCATCATAAGTAACGACCTTATAGTGCTTGGCAAGAAGAGGTGCAACAAATGTCCAAACCCGTAAATCAGCACCACCACTGTGAAGAAGAACGACAGGATGACCTTTTCCAACTACCTCATAATACAAATCCATTGCGAACCCTCCATAACATTTATAATATTCAGTATAATTTTATTATTGAATGAACGGTTAGTCAATGTAAAAACACTGAAAATTACAGAACATGCATTTTCCAAACAAGCGAGAACTATTAAAGCAGAATTGGTGAAGAAGGTATTTACCAAATGTATCAAGAATACATATATTAAGATTATGAAAGGAAATATGAAGGAGGAGCATATGAAAAATAAACTAAAAGCTTGGTTTATTGGTGTTATTCTGTTTAGTTTGTTTATGGGTTGTACATGGAATTCCACCGCCTTTGCCGATAGTGGTAAGAAAGAACTGGGATATGAATTTACTAATGGTCTAGTGTTATTTAAGCAAAATGGAAAATACGGGATGTTGAATAAAAAAGGGAGTGTGGCCGTTAAACCACAGTACGATAGCATTGAACAATATGGACAAACCGATTTATGGCTGGTTAAAAAGAAAAATAAATACGGGTTCCTTAATAAGAAGGGAACAGTCATTGTGGCACCGCAATATGATTTCGTCATGTTTGAAAATCCGATAGTAGTTATCAAGAATAACAAAAGTGGATTGATTAATACAAGCGGGAAAACGATTGTTTCACCCAAGTATGAAAGTATTGAAAGATTCCAAAATGGTGTAGCCCAATTTATCAGTAAAGGGAAATATGGAATCATCGATAAAAATGGCCGAGTTGTACTAAAACCAACATATGACAAAATCAAGGAAAACAATAACGGAGTATTTACATTTTACCAAAATAAAAAGTACGGTTTACTCAATAAGCAAGGAAAGGTTATCGCAAAACCAATTTATGATTCTATAGGCTATTTCGGAAATGGGTTATTTAAAATAAAATTCGATGGCAAATACGGGGTAATGAGCACAAGTGGGAAGATCCTTGCCAAACCTGCATATGATCAAATATCATCGTTTTTCAATGATGTTGCCCAAACAAAAATAAAAAATAAATATGGGTTCATTAACACGAAAGGAAAAGTAATTGCGGAGTCGATTTTTGATTCCGTCGATGTATTTAGGAATGGTATTGCTCCGGTCGAAGTAAACGGAAAGCTAGGTTATATCGATACAAATGGAAAATGGATTATGGAACCGCAATATGAGAAAGCTTACGATGGAGATGGAAACTCACTCTATGAATTTTGGCAGAATGCCGCGGTCGTTATGAAAAACGGAAAGTACGGAGTTATTAATAAAAAGGGTCAAGTAATTCTTGATTTTCAATATGATTCCTTCAGTTTGTTTAACAAAAAAGGGTTGGCTATTTTTATGCAAAATAATAAATATGGTTTTATAAATGATAAGGGAGAAATCATTGCAAAGCCGGTCTATGATTCTTTGAGATTAGCAACCTATGGCGATGGAGAGTTTACAGGTGATTTTGTTATTTTTAAAGAAAATAACAAAGAAGGTGCTATAGACAGAGAAGGAAAAGTCATCCTAAAACCTATTTATGACCGAATCGATCCTTTTGAACATAATGGTTTGATTAGAATAAATCAAGGCTCTAAATATGGAATAGCTTCTTCAACGGGAAAAATATTAGTGAAACCAGAATTTGATGACATTGATTTTTTTTACAAGAGCAACGATTATTTAGCTACTGCATCTTATAAAGGTAAATATGGATTTATTAACGATAAGGGCAAAGTGGTCATACCTCCACAGTATGATCAAGTTGGATCTTTTCATGAAGGGCTTGTTTACGTGAAGAAAGATGGAAAGGCAGGGTTCGTTGATAAGACAGGTAAGGTAATAATCAAGTTGATCTATTATTAACATACGAGAAATTTCCTGCAGAAGATAAGTGCCGTTATATTATTGCCGCATATTTTGATTGGTGCCATACGAGAGACTCATTACAAGTTAATGGGTCTCTCGAAAATCTATTCAAAAATAGGAGCATAATAGAGACATATCATAATAGTTTCATTTGTGTTTTACTAGACAATGTAGTGAATTCTCTTTTCAATAATATATTCATACATAATTTGACCGCATAGAAATTATGATTTTCAACTTCAAAAGATATTAAGGTGATAATATGACAAAAATAAATATTGAGCATCCCAAAATTCCACATCATTTACCATCAGCAAACTTTCATGAAATCTTTTATAGGGATGAACCCTACCTCAATTCTTGTATAATATCAAATTCCTCTGTCGAAAGAGAAAAAATGGAGAGAATTGAGTTCTCGCAGGTTATATTTAAAAATGTAATCTTTCATGAAGTATCTTTTAAAAATATTGAGTTAACAGATGTTGTCTTTGAAAACTGCGATTTGTCAAATGCCGATTTTACAGAAGGAATTATTCATAGAGTTGAGTTTAAAGATTCAAAAATGCTAGGAATAAATCTTTCGGATGCTAATCTTGGTAACGTTCTTTTTGAAAATTGTATGTTGAATTTAAGCTCGTATGGCTATGGCAGTTTAAAGCAAGTGAAGTTCGATCATTGTTCATTAAGAAATGCGGATTACTATGAATGCAAATTTAAGAAAGTTTCGTTTCATCAATGTGATATCAATGAGGTGAATTTTTCTAGAACACCTCTCAAAGGAATTGATATAAGTAGCTCAACGTTTGAAAGAATTAGCGTTAACATGGAAGATTTAGCAGGATGCGAAGTTTCCCCTGAGCAAGCAATTGCTTTTGCTACTATGCTTGGATTAAAAGTGAAAGAATGAAAATGATAGCTAACTTATTAAACGCTAATGGATAAGGAGTGACCATTTTGTCAGAGGATTTTAACGCATTGGAAACCCTACAAATTCGAAAAGCAGTGGAAAATGATGCTGAACAAATAATTCAACATACGAAAAAGGTGTTAGAAGAAAATCCAGATGTAATGGGGACCACTTTAGAGGAATTTAACATTACGATCGAGGAAGAAAAAGATTGGATAATATCCCACAATAAGCATGGATTATTATTGGTTGCGGAAGTTAATGGAATGATTATTGGACTCCTTAATTTTCAATTATCTCCGCGTAAAAGATTTAGCCATCAAGGGATATTTGGAATGAGTATTCAAGAAGAATTCACGAATAGAGGTATTGGGGGAGCGCTCATAAAAAATCTGTTTGCGTGGGCTAAAAAAGATTCGAGGGTAGAAAAAATTTCCCTTGAGGTTTTCTCCAATAACAAAAGAGCTATTCATTTATATACTAAGATGGGTTTTACAGAAGAAGGTCGACGAAAAAAGCAAATTAAATTGGGTCCAAATGAATATGTCGATGATATTTTGATGAGTAAATTTATCCTTTAAAAAGGGATATTTAAAGAAGAAAAGCATTATCAAAAAGACATTAAAACGAGGCTGTCATTTTTGGCAGCTTTTTATTAACAGCAATAAGTTCTTCAATCCATTACACTTTCGTATTGATGAACTTATTGCTGAAGACTCAGTTGCCTGAGTCATGCAAAAAGGTAAGCATAAATGCACATAATTTTTAGGCTTATTACTTCGTGAATCAGTACCGTACATACTCATTGATTACCTAAAAGAGACAAAATAATAGAAATTAGCCCAAAACAAAAATTAACTAAACAAAGAAATAAAAGGACCTCACCTTTTTTTAATCCTTTACGAAGAAGTACGAAATGAACCTGAGATGCATCCGCTTTATATACCGGTATCCCTTTCAAATACCTAAAAAGGATGACTCGAATATTGTCGAATATTGGTACACCAAGTGCTAGAATGGGAATAAATAACGAGAGAACAGTAGCTTGTTTTAGAGCCCCATCAAGAGCAATTATTCCTAGGATAAAACCTAAAAACGTTGCACCTGCATCCCCCATAAACATTTTCGCAGGTGGTTTATTAAATCTTAAATACCCCAACGCACTGCCAACGATAATGATGGACATCATCGCAGATAATTGCTGGTTTTGAACTATTGCAACGATGAATAATGTACCCCCTGATATTGCTGTTAATCCAGCTGCTAGACCATCAATACCATCAGTAAAATTTATAACGGTAGAAACTCCAAAAATCCAAACGATTGTTAAAATAAACTGCAAAAATTCAGGTAGAACGATAAAATGGTCATTAAAAGGATTGGTAAAGCCTTTAAAAGTAATTCCGGAAAAATAAACAATGATGGCTGCTGATATTTGCACAATAAATTTTGGAAATGCTCTAAATTCTTTTCCTTGCGTTTTATACCAATCATCTATCATTCCGATAATCAATATTAATAAGCTGCCTAATAAAATCCCTAACGATTTTTGCGATATTTTGTGAATAAATAAAAAGTATGTAATGGTAAAACTAAAAAAAATAGCCACGCCTGCTAAAAGTGGAATTGGTTCCTGATGAGTCTTCCGATCATTAAATGGTTGGGGATTATCAACAAATCCTATCTTAAAGGCCAGATTTTTCAAAGGTGGTATCAAAATCAAAACGATTCCGCACGATACCATGAAAGAAAATATGTAATAAAGCATATTACCTCTCCTAAAAAAGTATTAGCAAGTTATATTGTGTCGTAAATTATACTTTTCTGTCTATTTTGTCACTTTGATTATATTACTTATACATTATACACACAATATTGAATTGTAAAAAATATCAAATAATTAATTGACGCTGTCTTTTAATATTAAATGAAGAAGGTATTATTGAACAATTACAAGGTAAGGTAGTACTCGTCGAGCTTTCTAAATAAGGCTACTAGTTAATGGAGTTAAAAAGCAACGGAATCCCCGTTGCTTTTTTTATCTACAAAGCTTTTTCCCATATCCTATTAGCAATAATTATTTCAGGTACCATTTTAAATCCTAAATGGCTTTGTATACTTTTGTGCAATTTATTTTCAAGATAGGGGAATACTTTTTTTATGAAATTAGATTGTTGTCCAAAAAGAGAGGGTAAAAGTATGTATAATCAATCCGACCAAATCGGAAACAGATATCATTCACTACAAACTAAAATTTGGCTGCATCATGATGTATTTAGCGGTCATTGGTGGACGATCGTGATATTAAATATTCTGTTTCTAATTGTGTTTTTGATGTTAATGGATCGTTATAGAATTTTATTAATTACATTTTCTTTCTTAGTAAATTTTGTGATTGTAGGGTTTACTGATGAAATTGGAACTTATTTTAATGCTTGGAGCTACCCGCATCAGCTTGCAGTTTTTACCCATCGTTTAAATGCAGTAGATTTTTTTGTAGTTCCAATTAGTATGTCATTAACTTATCAATATTTTAGTAAGTGGAAAATGTATATTCTCTCCAGTATTCTTCTTTCCGCTATTATATGTTTTATAGCGGCTCCAATCTTTGTTTATTTCCATCTGTATGAGATAGAGAATTGGAACTATTTTTACTCCTTTGTGGTTATGATGTTAATGCTTATGCTTTCAAAGATTTTTGTGGATTTTGTTTTTAAAAAGTCAGAAAAATACGCATAGTTAATTTTTAAAAACATGCCTCTGATAAGATAATACGGATGATTCCACCTACAATGATTAAAAAAATACCATATAGACATCCTAAAACTATAAAAGACAAGTGAGGGAGTCTATGTGGTATCTTTATTTTTCTGTTTTGGTTTTTAATAGTGTTGCTCTTTTAACCAAAAAGAAATTAGAACCTATCGTATATTATGCTTCTATCTTTTGGGGGCTATTCTTTGCGGAATTCACAGATAGATGGACGGACAAGTGGGATTTTTATGGTTTTTTTGAACCATATGTTATTGACTGGCCAAGTACAGTTATTATCCTAGGAATATATCCAGCAGCCACAGTTCTTTTAATAAATTGGTATCCTTATAAAGGTACAAGTATAGCTAAGATAAGATATGTCCTTGCTTGGTCCATATTTTCATCTGCGTTCGAGTATTCCTTTTATCTTGCCGGATACGAATACTTTCATGGTGGATGGGAATGGTGGTATTCGGCGATTTCCTATCCTTTTTTATACGAGATACTATTTTTGCAAGTATGGTTTGTGAGACGATTAATAAAAAAAGGGGAATCCAAGTAAGAGTAATGGATTCCTTTATTTTTGAGTTAATGGGAGGTTATCTGAACTGATATTTTGAAACCTCCATTATTTGGTTAATAATTGTAATTCATTATGAATTTGAGACGCTGTGAAAAGTGCATTTTTGTCTTGAAGTATGTCATCAGGTTTATTTCCATTTCCTATAACATATCCCGCAAAATTAATTCCCATAAAATCAAATATAAACTTAAACTGCTGAATCATAGGGAGTCCCTTAATAAGTGGATCATCTCCGCCGACACCCACTACAAAGGCTTTTTTTAACGCCATTTTTGCTTTGAAATTAGGGTAATTCTCGTCTCTCAAAGTTTGTGACCATCGATCAATGAAGTTTTTCATTATTCCTGACATGCTATACCAATATATTGGAGTAGAGAATATTAAAATGTCATGCGGAAGAATACGGTCGATTATGGAATTATAATCATCCTTCCTGTCCTGAAATCCCTCTGTTGAATGACGCATGTCTATAATTGGCTTAATATGATAATCCTTAAGGAAAATTCTCTCTGTTTCCAGATCTTGAATTACGTGTTCTGTCAGCATCTCTGTATTGCTATTTGGACGAGTTCCCCCATATATGACTGCTATTGACATTTTTATTCCTCCTTCCTTATTTATATCTTATAATGAAATTAAAAATCGATAAAGATGATTATTTTGATTTATTCAATCGAAAAAAGCGATTATAAAAGGTGGGTATTATGGAAATTAAACAACTGATTACTTTTAAGTATGCAGCGGAAAATTTAAACTTCACCCAGACTGCAAAAATATTGAACTTTGCACAATCCAGTGTAACCGCTCAAATGAAAGCTCTTGAAGATGAAATTGGCAAACCCTTATTTGAGCGTCTTGGAAAACGATTGATTCTAACGGAGGCAGGACATCAATTTAAACAATATGCGGAAAAGATGATTAAACTAAGCGAGGAAGCCATTATGGCTGCAAACGGAAATGATGAAACAACTGGCACCATTACAATTGGAGCTCAAGAGAGTCAGTGCACCTATCGACTGCCCCCCATTCTTAAGGAGTTCAAGGCTTCCTTTCCAAAAGTGAAACTCGTTTTTAAACCTGCACACTCTGACGAGATGGCGAGAAAACAGCTGATGGAGGGGGTATTAGATGTTGCTTTTATTATGGATGCAAGTAAACCTGAAGGTTCGTTAAAAGTCGAACAACTTATCGAAGAAAAGTTAAAATTGGTTGTCGCACCAAACCATCCCAAATCAGTGCTTTCAGTGAACGATCTTAAAGATGAGACTCTTTTGCTTACAGAAGCAGGGTGTTCTTATCGTATGATGCTTGAAGACACCCTTAATTCAGCAGGGGTATACCCTTTGGATAAAATAGAATTTGGAAGTATAGAGGCAATCAAACAATGTGTCATTGCCGGACTAGGCATAGCATTATTACCGGAGATGGTAGTGAAAAACGATATTAAAGAAGGAAAAATAAAGGAAATAGCATGGAAGTCACTACAATCCCCGCTTTTTACTCATATTGCCTGGCATAAGGACAAATGGCTAAGCGCTCCTTTAGAAGCATTTATTCATTTAACTCGGAAGACATTTTTGTCATAATACTGCTAAAAAGGACTGTTTCGACAGTCCTTTTTAGCAGTATTATGAAGAAATTCAAGGTGTATTTTTTACAATTTCCTTCTTTAAGGTGCAAGGATCTATAAAGTTAAAAAATTCAACGAGAATCGATTCTTAATTTTGTTGGGACTTGAGAAAAAATAAAATGTGTAACAGTGGATGCATATGGACTTACAGCATCAATAAATTCTTCTGCTTTGGCGAGGGTCTCAAATTGCAATTTAAGCATATAACAGGCTTTTCCGGCTACCCGGTAACAAAACTCTACATTTGGAAGACCTTCAATGAAATTCTTAAAGGCTTGATAATCTCCGTTTTTAATTGTTGCTTCTATTATACATTGGATGGGAAATCCTAATTTTTCATAATCAACTTCTAACGTGTAGTTTTTTATTATCCCAAATGATTCCATCTGTCTTACTCTTTCAGTCACGGAAGGGGAAGATAGGTTAATTCGCCTCCCAAGTTCACTCATGGAAAGACGGCTATCCTCACTTAACTCTTGTAGAATTTTTTTATCAATTTCATCTATTTTCATCTTTAATAAAATCCCTTCTATTACGTTAAATATTTAATTTATAAATCAGAATTACATGTTTTATTTAATGTGAAATGAAATTTTTATACTGTATATTTAATATAACAAGGAGGTTGTGTAATGGCAAGAATTAATGAATCAATTTACGGAGAAACACCTTTTCAGAAGCTTTTAGGACACAACAAAGAAGTGATGGAAGCATGGTCACAGTTAGGCGAAGCATTAGAAAAAGACGGACTTCTATCCTCGCAATTAAAGGAACAAGTTAGAAGAACATTAGCACAAAAAAATGGTTGTGAATATTGTAAAGCAAAAGGGAAACCCGAACCTCATTTATTTACGGAACAAATGTCTGTTGCTGTAGGTTTTGCTGAAGTCTTTTTAAAAGAAAAAGGAGATGTCCCAGATTCTGCCTTTAAAATATTGAGGGAGTATTTTTCTGAAGGGCAAATAAGTGAGCTTTGTGCGTTTATTACCTTTACCACTGCACAACAGTATTTTGGTGCAATATTATCTTTAAAGCCTGTTTGGAGGAGGTTGTGAACGGAGATGCACACTAAAAGACGGAGAGATTATTTTCTTGAAATAGTTAGAGCTATTATATTTTATAAATGAAATTAAAAAGTTCCTTGTGATCAGTATAGGAGTTTGGGATTAATTGGAACTTGCGAATTGCAAACAAAGGTAACATTAAGAGCCCGAACATGCCCGTATACTGTATCATGGCAACTAACCGAAAAAGAAGCTTCTCACATGAGAAGCTTCTTTAACAAACTATACGCTTTGTGTTAACTCTGTTTTTGCAGTTTTTCGTTGTTTTTTCGATTTCCTGAAATAAAGCAGTTCATAGAACACGGGAACAATAAATAGTGTCAAGACTGTTGCTACAGCAAGTCCGCCTATAACGACAACAGCTAGCCCTTTTGAAACAAGACTTCCTGCTTCAGCGTGTGTAAACAATAGCGGCAGCATAGCACAAATGGTTGCAACCGCAGTCATAAGTATTGGACGTGTTCTTGTCGCTGCTGCTTCCACAATGGCTTCACGTATGGACATATGTTCCTCATTTTGTTTAATTTTATCAATTAACACAATGGCATTCGTTACAACAATTCCTATCAGCATTAATGCGCCTAGAAGAGCAGTCGAATCAACGGATACTCTCGAAACAACCAGACCAAGAACAGCGCCGATGGAAGCAAGTGGTAATGTCATTAGAATCGCAACAGGTGTCCGGAGTGTTTTAAATGTAATAACCATAATTAAATAAACTAAACCAATGGAAATCAGCATTACTAACCCTAAATCAGCAAAATCGCTTGCTTGCTGAGTAACTGCACCGCCTTTTACGAGCTTAACATTCTTAGGAAGGTTCAACTTATCGAGCTTCTTATCTATATCGGTTGAAATAACGGAGAGCTTTTTAGGATTTACCTCTGCACTGATGCGAATATATTCTTTTCCATTTTTATGGAGCACTGTACTGCTTTGTGTTACCTTCTCTATTTTAGCAATAGAAGAAAGGGGAACCATTCCTGTTTGGGTTGCTATTTGTATCTTATCCAAATCGTTTTTCGATGTCGGATTAAGATTGGTGTCCATCACGACGGAGGTTTCTTTTCCGCCTATTGTCATATTTCCAATTGGTGTTTTGTTCAATAATCCATTTAATTGCATTGCAATTTGCCCTGTATTAGCTTTCGTCGGGTCCACAACAAATTGATAGACTGGCTTCTTCTCTTCTGCATTGGAGGAGACTTTCTTAACACCCTTCGTCCCATCCATTAGCTTAATCATATCATCGGATGCCTTTAACAGCTTTTCTCGGTCCGGACCTTCAAGATCGTAGGTAATTGCCGTTTGACTTGAACCCATAAAGGATGCTGTAGATGCTTGAATATCAGCATTTGGATAGTCTTTTTTCAATGCATTTACATCTTTCATAAAATGATCGGCATTGGCATTATCTTTCATGATAACCGTGAAAGTGGTTTGTGTAGGATTAGATACCTGACCCCATTTTGCTTGTTCTTCGCTATTTCCCTGTTGAGTGATAATAGATTGATAACCTTTTAACTTTAACAGCTTATTTTCAAAAGCGAGTCCGTTGTCTTGCACTTTTGCTATTGGTGTGTCACTTGGATATGTCATTGTAACAGACACCATCGTTGTATCATCTGCACTAACGGAACCTTTTGGAAGCACGGTATAAAGGGTAATAGAGCCTGCAAACACAATAATTGCAAAGAGTACTGGTACCCATTTATGATTGAGGTTCCATTTTAAAATATTCATATAACGCTTAGGTTCTTTATGTTCTGGAAGTTTCGCCTTTTTTAACAGACCAAATGACATTAACGGAACAACCGTTAAAGCAACTAATAGAGATGCCAAAAGGGAATAAGTAACCGTTAATGCAAATGGCAACAAGAACGCTTTTAATGAGCTTTGAATCAGACCCATCGGTAAAAACACGGCAATAGTCGTAAGTGTAGAGGATGTAATTGCCTTACCAACTTCACTCGTAGCTTGCATAACAGTCTCTCTAGAAAAGCCTTCCTTCTGTGTCTTCCGGAAAATATTCTCGACCACCACAATACTATCGTCTACTAACCGTCCAACCGCTACCGCTACTCCTCCCAATGTAAGGATGTTCAGCGTGATACCGGAGCGCCAAAGTAATAGCAAAGTAAGTCCTAGTGAAAGTGGAATGGATACAACGGTGATCAAGGTTGAACGAATATTCCTTAAGAATAGCACGATGACGATGGTCGCAAATAAAGCTCCTAATAATACCTCTCTTAGCATACTATTGACAGAGTCAACTACCATTTTCGAGCTCGAAAACAATATTTCTGCATGTTCTCCTGTACCGGATTTATTAATATCCTCTGCAACTTTTTTAATTTCCTTTCCAACCGTTACTGCACTAGCATTGCTTTCTTTAGTGATAGAAATAGCCATTGCATCTTTTCCATTGACATGGGAGATTCCTTCTTGCCCATTGCTTCTTTGAATATCAGCCACATCTTTTAAATGTACTGCCGGTGCAGCTGGTACTATAGAAGGAAGAACAAGATTTCCTAGTTCATCTATACTTGTAATCTTTCCTACTACTTTAAGGTTACTCATTTGCCCATCAATGCTTTTATCACCTAAAGATACAGAAAGATTTTGTCCTTGTAATAAAGTCATTACAGAATTTATTGATTGCTGCTTAGCAGCTAATTTTTTTAAATTCAATTTCACTTCTACTAGAGGATTATCCTTGCCGTATAGTGCGACATTGCCTACTCCCTTAATACTCTCGAACTTAGGCAATATCTCTTTCTTCAGTTTCTGAAGGTTTGCTTCCCTGGAGCCTTTATCGAAGGCAATAGAAAGTTCTGCAACGGGAATCATCGAGGTATCATACTGAATGATATTTGGTTTCGAAACATTATCTGGAAGCTTTAAATTATTCATAGCATCTTCTACTTGTTTTTTCGCTTCCTTCATATCTGTTTTTGAATCAAAGGAGATGTTCACCTGCGAATAACCATCACCCGTAGTAGATAATACATCGGTTTTGCCTTTAATGGTTGCTAATGCACTTTCAATTGGTTCTGTAACCTCTTGAGTCATTGTTTGTGAATTATATCCTTGCCCTATAGTCGCAACCGTTACCTGAGGATTGTCAGCTTCTGGCATCAACTCCATCGGCAAAATAAAATAACTTCCAATCCCGAGCCCCAACGTTAAAACGGTCATGACAATTAAGGCAGCCTTATTTCGAAAGGACCACTTCGTTAAATACTTCATAAAATCTACATAACCCCTTCCACTTTTTTCTCTTTGTTTGTTATTAGTCGTAATAAAATAACAGTAATTTCCTTACCTGCCAAACAGAGTATAGCATCGTTTATTTATCGTTAAATCCTTTCACAGGTTTATTTTTATCTAAGACTTAAGACTGATGACTTTGGATGTGGTAGATTTATCTTTTATAAAATGGTGAAAGTGGGGCTGGTGATGTTCAAATTAGAACTTTTTAATAGAAAAAATTAACTCGAAAGGTTTTGAACTATTTTTTTAACATAAAGAAAAACCCCCAACGTTAGGAAGGGGGTCATACATTATTATGTTTATTTTATGCTTTATAAAAATTGGAAACTTGAATTCCTGTTCAGCACTGTGCGATATTCCGTAATAAAACCTCCATTATGCGATTTCTTCGTTCTTCATTCCTTTACTCTTAAAACTAAATGAAACCATTGCAATAAATATAGCTATCGCGACAGATGCGGCACCTATCCAACTGACGGTTAGAATCGATGAGCTTTTTGTGACGATGCCGCCAATTCCAGCGGCTGCCGCTATGGCTAACTGTATAAAGGAACCGTACAGGCTTAGTAAGATTCCCGACGCTTCTGGAGCTTGCCAGACCAGGTTATACTGCAGACCAGGACCAGATGACCATGCTGAAAAGGACCATAACATAAGCAGCGGTATAGCAGTAATTGTTGATTTAGCAATTGTAGATAATAACACAAGAGCTATTACATGAATGACCATGCCACCAATAAGTGATCGCGGAATTCCAATCCGATCAGTCATGAATCCGCCGAACTTGGAACCAATTAAAGTAGCGAGACCAAAGGCGAAGAGGGCAATACTCACCTCTCGACCGCTCATAGATGTAACGGTTAGCAGGAAGGGGGAGATATATGAATAAAGCACTGCATATCCTAATTGCCAGAAAAACGTTACACCAAGACCCATTAAGATTTTGGGGTTCTTTAACAAAACGAGTTGCTTGCTTAGAGGAACAGTCACATCGCTATTTGTGGCGGGAATCATATAAATGACAGTGAAGATTGCAAGCAAGCTAAGAACACCGATGCCCACAAATATTACTTTCCAATCATATGCAGTTGCTACAACACGACCAATTGGTACACCGACGATGAAAGCCGCACTGAATCCAATTATAACGGTACCAATAGCTCCTGCCTGCTGTCCTGGTGACGCAAGTTTTGCAGCGGCTGTTTTAGCCGCGATAGCAAAAACACCGCTGCCTACTGCAAGTATAATGCGAGAAACGATTAGAAAGCCGAAGCCAGGAAGGCTGATTGTCATAATACTGCCAATTACCATTAATGATAGTGAAAGAATTAATAATATACGCTGGTTCAATTTTGTCGTCGCCATTATGACAAGTGGAGAACCGAATGCATTGGCAATTGCAAATACTGTGATTAGTTGTCCAGCCAACGATACCGATACACTAGAGTAGGCAGCGACTTTATCTAGAATGCCTGCGATAACGTACTCCGATGTACTGACTATAAAGGTAATGAAAGCAAGTATATAAATTTTAAAGGTATTACTCATATTTTTTACAATTCACCCCTCAACAAAATTCATTCTGGTTAGCTCGATTATTTTTTATGCTCTTTTCTGTGGAATTTAGAGACCAAATGTGTACTGATTTGGTTGGTGGACACAGGATCCCTTATTTGTGACAAAATGGGTTAATTCCTTATGTTTGCGGACACAGGATCCGTTATATTGTCAAAACGCAGTGTTTTCCTTGTGTTTTTTCGTGAATAACGGAATCTGTGTCCGCTTCCCCCTTAAAATAGGGACATTTAATAAGAATAACGGATTCTATGTCCGCTTAGGATATGAAATTATTCGCACAAAGCGATGAACATTCTCTAGATGAAGTTAACCCCCTGTAACTAAAGGGAAAATTTAGTCCTCAACATAAACTTCCCTCGCTAAACTAAAAGCAGACCATGCTTTTGGCCATCCGGCATAAAATGATAAGTGAGTAATGGCTTCGATGGCTACCGCAATTTCTGCGCACCTTCATCTGTTAATCGGCGGACAGTGGTTTCACCAATACCGCTTGAGGCTCCGGCGATGATTACAACTTTATCTATTAATAATGACATTTATTATTTCCTCCTTATAATTCGTATATTTTAGGCTTAAAGCCATTCTTATAAAATAATAGATGCGAAAAATATTCAATATTGATTGATTAATCAACATATGTCTATAATTATAAAAAGAACAAGAAAGCTTTCAATGGTTAAAATATTAAAATCCGTTGATTACTGAACAAATCACTTAAAATTGTTGATTATCTTACGGAAGTTTGGTGACTATATAATGTCGAAAGTGGATAGAAGAATAATTAAATCTCAGGAAGCAATAAAAAAAGCAGTGCTTGAACTGATGTCAGAAAAAAGCTTTGATGAAATTACGATACAAGATATTGCCGATAGAGCGAATGTGAATCGAGGAACTATTTATCTTCATTACTTAGATAAATTTGATCTGTTGGATAAACTGATGGAAGAACATATAAATAATCTAAGGGAAGCGTGCGAATGGGCATGTGATATGGAATGGGTAGATGCTACTATAGTCTTTTTTGAATACTTTGAGAGTAATTACTTATTCTTTTCGACCATGTTGGCAAGTAAAGGAGCACCTTCTTTTCGCAGTAAGTTTCTTGATTTTCTTATTGACGAGTTCAAGGATGAGGTGGACACAACAACTGGAAAAAATGATGGCCTAAGTAAAGATGTTATGGTTAAATTTGTTGGAAATGCTTATGTTGGGGTAGTGGAATCATGGTTAAAGGATGGAATGCCTTCTCCCCCTAATCTGATGGCAGAACAAGTGGGGATTTTATTAGAGAGGATTTTATAAATCAATATTATGAATAACTAGCGGGTGCTTCTCCAGAAGAAGGAGAAGTACTTTTTTTGTGGAAGTAAACATAAAAATGAGGTTTGGTAGGTGTGCGGATAGTCCATACAAATTATATGAGGTAGATCCCCATTTTATTGAGGGAATGAGTAAAGGAATTGTCGCATTCCGAATAAACTCTTCTGATCAAGAAAATATACAAGTAGCATCTCTTATGAAGAAAAATCTTCAAAAACGTAAATGAAAGTTACACCACTTTGCGTTGTTATTGCGTTAATACAAGATAGCTTTTTTAATGAATTGAAAAGGAAAATGGGTTATGGGAATAGTGAAAAAAACTAGTAGCAAAGGGGATGTGGTTATGGGTTCTGTCTTTCATAACGTTCAGAGTGTGCTTGAAAATTATCAATCAGCGGTTCATGAAAAAAATGTGGAGAAATTCTTATCTACATACGCTTCTGACATTCATATTTATGATTGCTGGGAGAACTGGGAATGTATTGGTATTTCCGCATGGAGGGAAAAGGCGACGGAGTGGTTTAATAGTTTGAGTGATGAAGGTGTTTTTCTCAAAGTAGATTTTAATGATTTAGTAGTAGAAGCAGATTCGTATATTGCTTTCGTTCATGGTGCTGTTACATTCGCCGCTCATAACGAAGATTCGGGGGAGAAACTTCGTCAGATTACTAATAGATTTACATTCGGCTTAAAAAAAGAAAATGAGTCATGGAACATTAAACATGAGCATTCATCATTGCCAATCAATATAGAGACTGGGAAGGGAATATTTAATTTAAAGTAAAAACGAAGGGATTGCGGTGGCGATCCTATTTTTTGAACAAATGGACCCTGTTATTTGGCAATTGCTGGGGGATAATTTTACATAATCTGGAGGAATAATCCGTTTATTTGTAGAATTTAGATTTATAAGATGAAAGGAGGAAAAATGAATGATTTCCCAAGACAAAGAAGGAAAAGTATTAGGTATCGCATATAACGTGATTCCAGTAGCGGATTTAGAGAAATCAGCCAATTGGTTTGTCGAACATCTGGACTTTAATATTAGACATAAAATGGAAGAGTCATTAAGTTTATTTATTGGAAATCGGCCCATTCTTCACTTAATTAAAAGTGATCATGATTCAAGAGCAGTATTTGAAGTGGGTGGAAGAAAAAAATGGGTAACTACTTTTTATACAAATGATATAGAAAGTCTTCATGAAAAGCTGCAGTCAAAGCAACTATTAGTCAGCAAAATAAGCTATGAAGGCGAGAATGGTAACTTTTTTACCTTAGAAGATATGGACGGAAATCTATATGATATCTGGGAGCATCATGATTGTGAACTAAATTTTTAAGTGATGTTTGTTTTTATTAAATATAGGTAAGCCTCAAAATTCAAGGATAAATCAAAGAGAAGGTAAATCCTATCAGGGGTAAATTTAATGATCCTCTAGGTATTGCATGTATTAAATCTCGTTCCAAGATACGAACTTACCCCTATTTTGTAGGAAATGAAATTTGTATAAACTATTATGATTTTATTGTTGGGCTTTCATTTTTCATTATTAAAACATAAAAATTTTAGCTAAAGCTTTCATGGATTCCGGGCTGCATTTTTCTGCAAAATACTTTTTAAGCATTTCTTTTGCCTTTTCCTTCTTAACTCCAGTTATAACAACATTATTTTTCCTTGACCATTTGTCCATTGTTTCATAGGAAGTGCTGCTCCAGCCATTTATCTCACCCAGTTCGTTTTGTTTTTGTTTTGTACCGGAGATTACGATATCCATGGTTCCCTGTAGTTCTTGCAAGGCATAGTCAAATGGCTTTTTCTTCTCTTTATCCTTCATGCCGGCTTTTACCCGTAAAACCCTTGTATCTATTCCTTCCTCTTCGCTAATAATCGAGTATAAATCAAGCGCCTCTTTAGATATCATTCCATCTTCATAACGCTGCTTCACGGAGTATTCGCTTCCTAGGACCGTCTTGACTAAAGGCAGTATTTCACGAGATATGAGAATGGCTTTTTTCTTTATAAACTTTCCGTAAGCTGCGATTCCATCAACAGGAAATTGCGCCCGCCATAGCCATGGATCTAATTCTGTTCCCGTGTGCCAGTTTTGCTTCAACGTGATGGTGTCAAGGGAAGGGAAATCAGGGATGAATGAGGCGAGGGGAAGAATCCCAACTTCTTTAACAACTTGCACAGCCTCGTCATAAGTATTTATTTTATATTCCTTCAAGCTATTTTCGCTCCTTTATTTAAAAATTTCATTGCTATAAGAATTCTCCACTTTACGGATATCTCCTTTCATAAACTTCGGCTCAATAAAATAGATATTTTTTATGGAAAAAGGAGTACTCACTTACTTGTAGAATATAAATCTAAATGGAGTTTAAATATAGTAGAGCTGAAGAGAACATTTTACATAGATGAATGAGGTGATTGGATGGAAACCCAGCTATATTTTACATCCCAAATCGGAAAACAAAAGCCTGTAACCGTAACGAATAAGACAACTTCATGTCCATTCTGTAATGTGGAAGAATTGGAGAATATTATCGATCAACAGGATTCCATTATCTTTTTAAAAAATAAATACCCAACTTTACAAAATACGCTACAAACCGTTTTGATAGAAACAGATGAGTGTAATAGCGAGCTGTCGGAATATACTCAAGAACATTTACATAAAGTGATAAAGTTTGGAGTCCGTCATTGGTTAGAGCTAGAGAATAGCGGTAAATTTACATCCGTTCTCTTTTATAAAAATCATGGGCCATTGTCCGGCGGCACCATTAGGCATCCTCATATGCAAATTGTCGGGCTGAAAGACGTCGATTATAAGAAAAATATTAAGACTGAGAACTTTAAGGGAGTTACGATTTATAGAGATCCATCTGTTGATTTTAATATCTCAACCAAACCGATTATGGGTTTTCGCGAAATGAATGTAAATTTGTATGACCGGAACAAAATGAATCGAATGGCTGATTTTATTCAAAAAGCTGTTCAATATTTGTTGCATCATGCCCCGTACCGTTGTGAAAGTTATAATCTATTCTTCTATCACATAGAAAATATTATTAGTTGTAAAATAATTCCTCGATTTCCGGTATCGCCTTTGTTTGTAGGATATGTGATTCCGCAAGTGTCGGATGATCTTGAGATGGTGGCCGAACAGATACGAGAACTTTGTGTAGAGAACGGATTGATTAAATGATGATAGCAAAAATGCTCAAGGCCACAAGTATACAAATATCAATTAGGAATTCAGTATCGTAGCTATTCAGAGGCTGGAGGAAGCTATCGGACTTTAAGCGTTTTGGGGGGGAGATTTATATCGATAAACTAATTATTTTGCTAGTTTGGCTGTTTCCAATTATCTTTGCTATTCATGATTTTGAAGAAATCATTGTAGTGGAGAAGTGGATTGCTAAAAACAAACAGGATCTCGTTCATAAATTACCGAAACGGGCCAAGAACTTTTTTGAAAAAAATTTTGCGATGAAAACCGATCAATTTTCTATTGTAGTTTTTGCTGAATTTATTATTATTTCATTGGCCACTCTTTTTGTTTTTCTTAATGGATTCACAGGTTTTTACAAATGGTTTTATTTAGGCTTGTTCGCTGTTTTATTTCTGCATTCTTTTACACATATCGGTCAAGCAATTTTACTAAGAAGATATACCCCTGGTGTGATAACATCTATCTTCTTTCTAATTCCGTATGGTTTATGGTTTTATAAGGTTGTATTGCAAAAGAATATGATTAGCTATAGTGACATTTGGATTAGTATACCGGTGGGAGTTATTTTGTTCGCTTTATTTTTTCCTGCTTTAATGAAGGCTGCGTCAAAATATTAGATATATTAGGAGCTTATTCATGAAATATATTTAATTTGACTGGGTAAATACGTGATTTGAAGGATGGGTTTAACAGAACAAAAGCATATTTGAACGCTTTTCTTGCTATTGGAATCAGAAATTAGACGATTTATATACCAAATTACCATTATATAAAGCTATTTATTTGCAAAATTCCTGCCTTGTAAAATTAATTCAGGCATAACTCAAAATAATTCGGTCATAACTCAAAATAATTCAGTCACTATTCAAAATAATTCAGTCAATCGAATGAAACGATAAAATAAATAAGGCCAAACTTCTATAACAGCTTGGCCTTACTTCATTATTCCTGCTTTACTCGTAGTTCACCATCTTTTACGGACACCCGCGATGAAATCAATTTTCCACGCCTTAATAAACACTTCTTGTGTAAGGTCCTCTGCTTCCTCACGGCTGTTCACCATTAACAAAATAAACCGATAAATTAAATCGCTATATTCATGGAATAAATCTCCAAGCAACTGGTCCGAACTTACCATGGACGTATTCCTCCTCCAATAATCTGAACATTAGACGTAAAAGAAAGAATTTTGATTCACTTTTTTCTAAAAAAGTTTATGGAGATAATGGGAATGAAATGGTAGTCTAGATATAAAATAGTATAATTATATTGGGTGATAAACTTGAAAAATATATTAGTTGTAGATGATGAAAAGGAAATTGTAAACCTAGTATCTATTTATTTGCAAAATGATGGATTTACCGTTTTTAAGGCATATGACGGTGAGGAAGCTTTAGATATGTTTGCACAAAAGAAAATTGATTTGATCATTTTAGATTTAATGATGCCGAAATTGGACGGGATGGAGGTTTGTCGAAGACTAAGAGAAACGAATACCGTTCCAATCTTGATGCTGAGTGCAAAAGCAGAGGATATGGACAAGGTGCTTGGATTGATGACGGGTGCAGATGATTATATGATTAAGCCTTTTAATCCATTGGAATTAATTGCAAGGGTAAAATCATTACTTCGCCGTTCCTATCAATTCAAACAAGTGGAGCAGGAGGAGCAAAGCGACCTTCTAAATATTAATTCATTAGAAATTAATAGAGCTTCCCATACGGTACTTCATAATGGGAAACCAATTACACTTACGTCAAAGGAATTTGAAATTCTTTACTTACTTGCAAGTAATCGAAGCAGAGTTTTTAGTACGGAGGAAATATTTGAAAGGGTTTGGGAAGAGAAATACTTTGCCTCTAATAATACCGTCATGGTTCATATCAGCAATCTCCGGGAAAAATTAGAGAAGGAGCTGGGGTATAAGCTGATCAAAACAGTTTGGGGAGTAGGGTATAAAATTGAAGAATAGATTTCTTGCCAGAATCCAATTAAGGATTTTAACGCTGATTGCATTAAGTGCACTTTTATCCGCAGCTGTTACTTTTGGACTTTTATTTCTCGCCTACATCCTAAGAGCTACGCATTTTCTCTCATACTCTGTCTTATTAAAGCTGTATTATTTAAATAATTTCCTTGGACTTCATAAAATTTTATATATGGTATGCGGCATTCTATTTTTGATTTTTATTCTGGTTTTAAGCAGAAAGTGGGCAAAGAATTTTGACCAAATCTTAGATGGAACATCCAAAATTTCACAAGGAGATTTTCAATTTCATGTTCCGGTTTATTCGAAAAATGAGCTCGGGGATATTGCACAGAATTTGAACAGTATATCCTCTCAATTGCAGAAATCCATTAAGGAGGAACGGAAAGCTGTTCAGGCAAAAAACGAACTAATTACAAATGTTTCTCATGATTTGCGAACACCATTAACATCCATTATGGGATATCTAAGGCTCATTGAGGAGGATCGATATAATGATGAGGTCGAGCTCCGTTACTATGTGTCCATTGCCTTTGATAAGGCAATAAGATTAGATCGAATGGTGAGCGATTTATTTGAGTATACTCGTGTAAACTTTGGTACCATCCAGCTCGAGTATGCAAGGATTGATTTAGTTCAGCTCTTATCCCAAGTTTCGGCGCAATTTTTGCCGCAGCTGGAAGAACGACAAATGGAAATTCAATTAAAAAGTGAATTTGAGAGTATTTTTATTGAAGCAGATGGAGATAAATTGGTAAGAGTGTTCGAAAATTTAATTTCAAATGGACTGAAATACGGAAAAGAAGGAAAATGCATTGATATAAGGGTTGGAAAAGAAGAAAAAATGGTAGTTGCAGAAGTAGTGAATTACGGGAATCCCATACCAGAGGAGGATTTGCCGTTTATATTTGAACGGTTTTATAGGGTGGAAAAATCCCGTTCCATTGATACAGGTGGATCCGGGCTCGGTTTAGCAATCACGAAAAGCATCGTGGAGCTCCACAATGGAACGATTGAGGCAACAAGCAACAAGAATGAAACCAATTTTAAAATTATGCTTCCAATGGAGAGATTGCCGAATAGCAGGTAATCTCTTTCTGTCTTAAAGGATGGCTTTTTTCAAACCTTCACATCATTAGCTTTTTTTAAGCTTTTCTTTAGAAATCCTTACACGGCATTTAAGTAATTTCCGTTAAAGTTAATATGGGAAAATTTTCAGGGGAGTGAAAGGGATTTGAAGAAGATCTTTGTCCTTATAGCGGTCATAGGAGGTATATTTCTATTTCAGCATTTTGATATGGGAAAAAACATGAAGTTGAATTTCATCCATTCCAATTCAGAAAATCTGCCGATCCAAGGGGAAGCAGGAGTGCTGATGGATGAGGATAACGGGAATATTTTATTTGCAAAAAATGAAAATAAACGCCTTTATCCTGCTAGCACCACGAAAATCCTAACTGCGTTGGTTGCGCTTGATAAAGGAAATCTGAATGATCTGGTGCGGGTGGGGGATGAAGTTTCATTAAGAACTACTGATGAAAGCTCAGCCGGTCTAAAACGAGGTGATGTGATTCCATTAAAGGTTCTTTTGCGAGCAATGCTTCTTCCATCCGGAAATGATGCTGCAAGAACGATTGCTATTTATATCGCCAAGAAAGATAGTGGGAAACCGAATATGAGTCCAGAGGAAGGGATTCACTATTTTGCAGGGTTAATGAACGAGAAGGCGAAGGAAATTGGGGCAACCCACTCGAATTTTGTAAATCCTCATGGGCTTCACGATCCAAATCATTATTCTACTGCAAAGGATTTGGCTATCATTGCAAGAGAGGCAAGAAAAAATCAAGTCTTCCGTGAAATTGTCAGTGAGGAAACCTACAAGGATTCCTTTTTCACCTTTTACAATCGAAACGAACTTGTAAACCGAGGCAGTGACAACTTCTTTCAAGGAGCAGATGGAATTAAAACAGGTTTTACCGATCAGGCGGGACATTGCTTAGTGTCATCCGCGACAAGAGATGGGAAAAACCTTATATCTGTAGTGCTGCATTCAAGCAAGGAAGGGGTTTATAAGGATTCGACTGCCATGCTGAATTATGGATTTCAGCGGGAATATGCGAGTAAATAGATAGAAAAAGGTTAAAAGAACAAGCGGATGTTCTTTTAACCTTTTTTAGTTAATTTTATATAATTTGTAAGTAGTAAATTAAAGTAAATTTAGAATTACGTGAATACTAATGTTATTATATGAATGTTCATAAGCTGTCTTTAGGGGGTGGATTATGTTATTACTTATTGGTGTAGCGGCAGGCATTGTAATATCAGTAATTGGGTCTCTTTTCATTGGAATGATACCTTATTTGTGGTTTCCGGATTTATTTAAGCTATCCATTGTCCAATCTATTTTAGTTTATTTATTCATTACTTTTAAAGTTAAACCGATTATCCCGGGCTCAAAGCTCTGGATATATAGCTTTTTTTCCTCGCTTTTTATTATTCTAATAGGTTTTTTAATTAATGATCGAAATATATTCATAGATCCTAGTTCTTATAATATTGACGATATCATCAAATGGGTGATCATATATTCCATTGGTGGGGCAATAATTGCATCTCCATTAAGCTATGTCATCATTAAGTCAATCTCCCACTTAAAGCAAAAATTATTAATTAAACCGTAAGTTTCAAAAAACTCTTGACTTATTTTAAAAATCGCAATATTATTAGTCTTGCAAGTTCAAAAATTAAATAAAAAACGCTATTACTTATCCAGAGAGGTGGAGGGACTGGCCCGATGAAACCTCGGCAACGGGTTTGCTATTTTTGCAAATACCGTGCTAATTCCTGCAAATCGAGAAATCGATTTGAAAGATAAGAAGTAGAACGGCTTATTATATAAACCCTTCTTCTTATCTTTATATGGATAAGAGGAAGGGTTTTTTGGTTTTTCAAAGGGGAAACTCATGAAAATAGGCCGTCAAATTAATTCTAAAACCAAGTTATCTCATCAGTTTACTTGATTAAAATTCACTTAGGAGGGAATGACAACTTGATTGAAATTAAAAATGTCTCAAAGGTTTATCCAGGGAAGCCGCCGATTCATGCATTAAAAGATATTAATTTGACAATCGATAAAGGATCCATCTTTGGGATCATTGGTTTTTCAGGGGCTGGAAAAAGTACTTTAATCAGATGCCTAAATAGATTGGAAGAACCGACAGAGGGGACAATCCATCTTAATGGATTGGACTTGATGTCATTAAATGAAAAGGAGCTGCGTAAAACCCGCAGGAAAATCGGTATGATTTTTCAGCATTTTAATTTACTTTCTGCTAAAACGGTCTTTGATAACATTGCCATGCCGCTATATTTGGAAGGCAAAAAGAAGAAAGATGTTCAGGCAAAAGTAAAAGAATTGATTGAATTCGTTGGTCTTACTGGGAAAGAAAATGTTTATCCTGGCCATCTGTCTGGAGGGCAAAAGCAGCGTGTCGGTATAGCAAGAGCATTGGTCACCGATCCGGATTTATTGCTTTGTGATGAGGCCACGTCCGCTCTCGATCCTGAAACAACAAAGAATGTTTTGGAGCTTTTGCGCAAAGTAAACAAATCATATAACCTCACGATTGTTTTAATCACTCATGAGATGAGTGTTATTCGAGATTTGTGTGACAAGGTAGCGGTTATTGATAATGGCGAAATCGTAGAGGAAGGGACAGTATATGAAGTATTTACCAATCCACAAAAAACGATTACTCGCAACTTTGTTAATACGGTGTTGCAAAATGAAGTTCCGCCTAGTCTTTCCAAAACACTTTCAAGCGGCAAGTATTATCGACTTGTCTTCTTGGGTGACAGAGCAGCAAATCCATTATTATCGGAGGTTTCCAAGAAATTTGACATTCACTTAAATATTCTGTACGGGTCCATAACAGAGCTGCAGGATAGACCATATGGAAACTTGTTTGTTGCATTGGATGGATCACAGGAAGAGAGCAGTAAGGCTATTCAATTTATTTTAGAAAATGGTATAGAGGTGAAGGAGGTTTTACCACATGGAGCTTAATTGGGAGTTTTTCTGGCCGCAGTTTTTGCAGGCGTGCCAAGAAACGTTTCTGACGGTGCTTGGTTCCTTCATTTTTGGAACGATCATCGGATTGCCATTAGGAATTATCCTAGTTGTGACTAGACCTGGGCACATTATGGAAAATAAAGCAGTCTTTACTGTTTTGAATACGATTATCAATATTGTCCGATCCGTACCGTTCATCATTTTGCTTGTTGCAATTATTCCTATTACAAGGCTCGTAACGGGAACTTCAATCGGAGTGGCAGCCGCAATTGTCCCTTTATCGATTTTTGTTGGCCCTTATTTGGCTAGATTAATAGAAAATTCGATGCTGGAGGTAGATAAAGGGGTGCTGGAAACGGCATATGCGATGGGGGCTACGAAATTTCAAATTATCACGAAATTTATCCTTCCTGAAGCTATACCATCATTAATTCTTTCGTTTACCACTGCAACGATTGGTCTAATCGGATCAACGGCAGCAGCTGGTGCCGTTGGTGCAGGCGGGTTGGGAGACTTAGCTATTACATATGGATATCAACGATTTATCACTATTGTTATTGTGATTACCGTTGTATTGCTTGTCGTTATAGTTCAACTAATTCAAAGTTTAGGAAATTCATGGTCAAGATTTGTGAGGAGGAAAAGAGGATGAAAAAGTTTTTTGTTATTTTTGCAGCATTAGTTTTAACCATTTCTGTATTATCAGCATGTGGATCTAGTTCAGCGTCATCAAGTGATGGTAAAACTCGTACGATTAAAATTGGCATCAATGGTGATGACAGTGATCTTTGGAGAATTATTCAAAAACAAGTGAAAGGTGACGGCATTAAGTTAAAAATTATTTCTTTTTCTGATTATGTTCAACCAAATACAGCATTGAATGATGGAAGCCTTGATTTAAATGCATTTCAAACAATCACCTACATGAATCAGTTTAAGCAAGATCATAACTTGGATATCTCAGCAATTGGATCAACCGTTATTGCACCAATGGGACTTTACTCAAATAAATACAAAAATTTAAGCGATATACCAAATGGAGCAACTATTACGATTCCAAATGATGTAACAAACGCAGGCCGTGCCCTTAAACTTTTACAATCTGCAAAGCTAATCAAACTAGTAGATAACTTTGACCCTAAAGGAACCATAGATCAAATTAAAGAAAATCCAAAACACTTAGTAATTAAACCGATTGCCGCTGGACAAACGGCAAGATCATTAGACGATGTTGCCGGAGCTGTGATTAACAATGGTTTTGCCGTACAGGCAGGATTGGATCCATCAAAAGATCCGCTTTATAAAGAAGATCCAAATGATAAAGCAGCAATGCCTTATATCAATGTCATTGCAGCACGTACAAAGGATAAAAACGATAAAGACTTTTTGAAAATTGTAAAGGCATACCAGTCAAAAGAAGTACATGATTACATTATCAAACGTGATAAAGGGGCTACCGTACCTGTTACTATTTCGGTTGATAAAATTAAGAATCTATAAATCATTTAAAGAGCCCCAACTAGTTTGGGGCTAAATAATAGAAGGGAGAGCTTGACATGACTGTTAAGGTAGAAACACAAAGAGAGCAAATTGTGAAAAGTATTGAGGATTCTAAGGAAGTATATATCGATGCAAGTCATCGTATCCACGAAAATCCGGAAATCGGAAACCAAGAGTTTTTTGCGTCCGAAACATTGACAGGGATTCTTGAAAAAGCAGGTTTTGAGGTTACTAGAAATGTTGCAGGACATGAAACAGGGTTTGTTGCGAGAAAATCATCCTCCAAACCTGGTCCAAAAATTGCCTATTTAGCAGAATATGATGCTCTTCCTGGTCTTGGTCATGCATGTGGCCATAATATCATTGGAACAACAAGTGTCGCGGCAGGTATTGCGTTGGCAGGAGTAATTGAAGAAACTGGTGGAGAAGTAGTTGTATTTGGTACACCGGCAGAAGAAGGAGGCCCAAACGGAAGTGCAAAAGGCAGCTTTGTGAAACACGGATTGCTGGAGGGGATTGACGCGGCATTAATGGCACATCCAAGTGGAAAAACAGGATTATCCAGTCCATCATTGGCAGTAGATCCATTGGATTTCCATTTTTACGGAAAAGCTGCACATGCAGCGGGTGCCCCGGAAAAAGGGATCAATGCTCTAGATGCTGTTATTCAATTATTTAATGGCATCAATGCACTTCGTCAACAATTATCAACGGATGTACGGATTCATGGAATTATTACTCATGGTGGCGATGCCCCAAACATTATCCCTGAATATGCTTCCGCAAGATTTTTCATCCGCGCAAATACATGGAAGCATACGGAAGAAGTTTCAGGTAAAATCCGTAACATTGCGGAAGGTGCTGCACTGGCAACCGGAAGTACAGTGAAGATTGAAAGATTCCAAAATGAAGTACATGATTTCATTATTAATCATTCATTAGATGAAATAGTAGGGGAAGAATTAGCGCTGCTGGGAGAGTCAGTGGAAGGAAAAGATGGTGGAATTGGCTCAACGGATGCAGGGAATGTCAGCCATGTTGTTCCAACTTCCCACTCCTATATCAAAATCGGACCGGACAATCTAGTTGCCCATACAAATGAATTTCGAGAAGCGGCTGGATCCAAACAAGGAGAACATGCCTTACTAACAGCAGCAAAAGCATTAGCTCTTACCGGATATCGTCTGTTAACAGATAAGGAATTATTAGAAAAAGTTCAGAAAGAATTTCAAGAGGCAGATAAGTAAAGATTAGTGAATGGCCCTGGTCTCAATGGAGGCTGCCGGGTGATAGTCATGCACAACATTAGTTAGAAAAGCAGTTGAAGTTTCCTATAAGAATGCTCTATGGTGCCAAAAGGACAAAAGGAGAAAGGCAGTCAAAGTGTCCTTCCATAATTGCGATGAAGGACAAAATAAAGTAGAATAACCACTCAAGTGTCCTTCACAAAGTCGATGAAGGACACAATTCCATTGCAATCCCCAAGGAATGTCCTTCACAAAGTCGATGAGGGACACGATTCCATTGCAACCCCCAAGGAATGTCCTTCACAAAGTCGATGAAGGACACGATTCCATTGCAATCCCCAAGGAATGTCCTTCACAAAAAAGTGAAGGACATTCTCAATCCCTAATCCGGAACAATTACTTCTCATTCCCAAATTCTACAGAAACCTCTTCATCAACTTAATCGTTTCCGCGTGCATTCCTTCATGATAAATAGTACGGACAAGAACTTGGGCGATTGTATGCATTCCGAGCTCTGTTGGTGCAAATTCTTCCTCTAAACGGTTTCCGTATAGTTCACGAATTACTTTAGGCTGTTCAGCCAACAACTTTTTTAGCTGATCTAAACGCGGAGGAGCAGTTTTCCAATCTGTCGGTTTTGTCCCAAAGCCAAACCATTCTTGAAAGCCCTCGGGAATCGGAATTGGTTCTTTTGTTACAGCTTTAATCCAAAGGTATTGGTCCAAATAGATATGCCCTAAATTCCAACGAATATTGTTGTTGAATCCTTTAGGCACAATATCAGCCTGCTCTTCAGTAATATTTTTTAAAAGTCCAAGTGTCCATTCTCTGAATGATTCTAGTTGATTAAATAAGATTTCATCTTTTTGTAACATAACCCTATCCTCCGACTCCTGATAAATCTGAATATTTCCGCTTATATATTACCATTTTAAGTATAAAAATTCATATGTTTTTTTTCTTCCTTATAATAAGTTAATCTATCTTCCAAAGTCCCTGTGTGTAGTTCAAACTTATGTCCATCCGGGTCGGTAAAATAAATGGATTTGCGATCCTTTTCATCACGATTTCTTCCAGGAAGAATATTCACTTTTAAGTTTTGAAATTTCGACAAAAAATGTTCGTATTCTTGTTCCTCTATCGAAAAGGCGATATGGGTATAGGAATAGTGGATGTCATTCCGGGGGATATCTTTTTCCTCGTTAAGTGCTAACCATATCCCGTTAAGGTCAAAATACGCGGTGGTATTCCCTTTTACAAGCAATTTTGCATCAAAAACCTTCTCGTAAAAATCGATAGAATTCTCCAAATTTGATACAGAAAATAACAGGTGATTTATCCCTTTCATATCATGCACATCCTCTTAAGGTAACTTTCTCCTATTATATCAGCAGAAATTGGAGGGGTGACAAATTTCGGTTTTTCATTGATAATAGAAAGGTCACCAAAAATTGTATAGATAAGAATAAATCTATCTTCAAAGTTGAGGGATACTATGGTTACAAGACTTGATAAAAAAACAAGAAGGAAAAAAAGAAGAAGAAGAATTCTCCTCTTGTTATTTTTTGTGATTATTATAGCAGCAGTGATATATGTTGCTTTTCAATATTATTCAGGTATCAAACAAGCAGGTAATGACGGAATTAAAAAAGAAAAAATTGTGTTTCATGGTGAAAAGGACGCCAATGGAAAGGTAAACTTTTTATTGCTTGGAATCGATCAGCGCAAGAATGAAAAGTCCCGTACGGATTCCATGATGGTTGCACAATATGATCCAAAGAATAAAAAGGTGAAGCTTATCTCTTTGATGAGGGATATGTTTGTCGAAATTCCGGGATATAAAAATTATAAGTTGAATACAGCATACTTCCTAGGAGGACCGGAATTACTGCGAAAAACGATTAAACAGAATTTTGGTCTAGATGTTCAGTATTATGTAATGGTGAATTTTAAAGGATTTGAAAAAATTGTCGATACACTCGCACCTGATGGCATTGAAATTAATGTGAAAAAAGAAATGTCAAAAAATATTGGTGTTACATTACATCCAGGTCTTCAAAAGCTGCACGGTAAAGAATTATTAGGGTATGCAAGGTTTAGACATGATGCTCAAGGTGATTTTGGCCGTGTAGAACGCCAGCAAGAGGTTCTTCAAGCTATAAAGGATGAAGTTCTAAGTGTAAATGGATTTACAAAAGCACCTAAGTTATTAGGAACAATCCAGCCTTATATTCAAACGAATATGGATACCAGTGATGCGATTGCGTTAGCTAGTGAGTTTTTACTAAAACGTCCGAAAAATATCGATACCTTAACAGTGCCAGTTCAAGGTGCTTACCAAAATGGATATGTATCCTATGATGGTGCTGTTTTGGAAATTGATAAAGAGAAAAACCAGCAAGCGATTAATAATTTTTTGAATGATAATAGCAGTACAGTCAACAGCTCAAATCCATAAACAAAAAGCTAGTCTTCTAAAAAAGAGGACTAGCTTTTTTGATTCCTTTATAATGTCTATTAATCTTTAAAATGTTTCGATCATCATAACGGCCATAGTTATATGGTTTTCAGATCATCTAACAATAATTTTCGATCTGCTTCTTTTTTTATATGTTCACTTGCTTGGGTGGCAAGCATTTTATAATGATGTACTTCTTCTATATTCCCAGCGATCATATGTGCACGGGCTAATGCCTCATAAGCAAATGCAAGATCGAAGTCCCCAATTTGGTTTTCAAGGCATATTTCTAAATTTCTTTTTGCATGGTAAAGTGCAGGCTCAGCTCGCTTAAGGATGGAATACACTCTGGATATTTGCCATTCACCTCTAGAAAGGTTAACCGGTTCCCCAATTATTCCCCAATGAAAACGGGATGTATGCGCCATATGTATCATTGTATCATCTTCCATTTTGGTTCGATTTTCCTTTTCGATTAAATCCCATGTTTGATTGAAATTGTCAATCGCCAATTTTTTATGTATGTCTTTCGTAATAGCAGTCATGGATAAAGTCTTCCTTTCTGGTTTAATACATATAAATTCTTTGAAATGCTCTGTTTTTCCTTGTTTCGAAAAGAATCTCACCCATTTTCAGATTATTAATAATTTTTATAAAAACTATATTGACAATTAAAATAATGCAACATAAAATAAAATCAAATAAATGAATGATTCATTCATTCATGATAACTTAGGAGGATGGTTAAAATGGAAAAAAGATGGACTGTAAAAGGAAAGTACATTATTATAACTGGGGCTACTAGCGGTATAGGGTTGGCTACGGCTAAGGAGCTAGTCAAGCGCGGTGCAAATTTAGGAATTATCGCACGAAATCAAGTTAAGGCAAATGAATTGGCAACGCAATTAAAAAATGTGTCGGGAGGAAAGACGGTGGTAGATGTGTTTTTAGCTGACATGTCTTCTCAAGAATCAATCAGACAGGTAGCAAAAGAGATTTTGTCAAAGTGCCCGAAAATTGATATTCTCATTAATAATGCTGGAGCAATGTTTGATCGACGTCAAGAAAGTGTCGATGGGATGGAGATGACGTGGGCAGTTAATCATTTAGGACCATTTCTTTTGACAACACTTCTCTTGGAAAGGTTAAAGGAAAATGGTAACGCTCGTATCATTACCACTGCCTCTCACGGCCACAAAATGGTGAAGAAAGGAATAGACTTTGATGATATACATGCTAAAAGCTTATATTCTTTTCCAAAAATGCTTTTCGGCGGACCTACTATCAGGTATGGCGAGACGAAGCTTGCCAACATCTTATTTACTACAGAATTAGCTAAACGGTTAGAAGGAACAGGGGTTACAGCACACTGCTTCGACCCGGGGCTTGTTGCAACAAATTTTAATCAAAATAATGGCTTATTGGCTCGGTTGACAATGGCAGGAATGAAGCCTTTTTCCCGCAGTCCGGAAAAAGGTGCCGAAACATTAGTATGGCTTGCAGATACAGATGATATTTCAGAAGATAACGGCGGTTATTATGCGGATATGAAAAAAATTCTTCCATCAGTACCGGCTCAAAATCTGGAGGCAGCAAAGCGTCTGTGGGAAATCAGCCAAGAACAAGTTGGTTAACCTCAGCTTTTGTTAACGAAAGCCTTATAAACATCCTTATTTCAATTAAGAATGAATAAGCTTCAATACAGCCTAAATACACAATAGATTGGAGTGTACTTTTAAAATGACGTTAAAAGAACAGGATTATGCCCAAGATGAAAGAAGAGAAGAGATTAAGCGCGCTGCCTTGAAAGTATTTGCCCGCAAAGGAATTTCGGGAACAAAAATGAGTATGATTGCAGCAGAAGCAGGAATTAGTCAAGGGTTGTCCTACCGTTATTTCAGTTCTAAAGAAGAGCTTTTCAGCTTGCTTGTTCAGGAAGCATTGGAAGAAGCGCAGACAGCAATAGCGAATATCGGAAACCTTCCCGGAACACCGTTTGAACAGCTAAAAGCATTGACTAAAAATATGCTGGAGGAAAATCACAAACAATATTTCTTGCTCATACAGCAGGCGCATACATCCGATGAGACGCCTGTCAAGGTAAAGCAGCTTCTAGATCAATTCTCTTCAAAGGACACAATTGAGCAATTAATCCCAATATTTGTTAAAGGTCAGGAGATGGGGGAATTTTGCGAAGGGGATCCTCATCGGATCTTGTTCCTCTATCTTTCTGTTATCAGCGGTCTGATGATTCAAGACGTTTATACAGATGAAAACTATTGGGTAAACGAAATCGATAGCCTGATGAAGATTTTATCAAAATAATATATTTCGCTTTACCACTATTTTAAAAAGATTTTACTTGATAAAAGCAAATTATTGTTGTAAATTGTTAATTAAGTTGGTAAATTTCTGAATAATAACTAAATACTAAAAATCTTATCAAGAGAGGTAGAGGGACTGGCCCGATGACGCCTCAGCAACCGTCAATTTTTATTGAAATGGTGCTAATTCCAGCAGGTATTTTTTTGCCTGAAAGATAAGAAGAATGTTAGGGCATTTTCGAGGACTTCTTCTTATGGAGGTCCTTTTTATTTTGTATTCAACAAATAGGAGGATATTTCATGACAAATCATCATATTCATACAGAGCTTGTACAAATTGGAAACCGCAGTGAACAGGTAACAGGCGCGGTGAATCCGCCTGTTTACTTTTCAACCGCTTATCGCCACGCGGGAATCGGACTTTCCACGGGCTATGATTATTCCCGTACGAAAAATCCGACCCGTGCGCTTTTGGAGGATAGCTTTGCCAAACTGGAGGAAGGGGAGCAAGGATTTGCTTGCAGTTCAGGAATGGCTGCTATTCAACTCGTATTATCCCTCTTTCGCCAAAATGAAGAGATTATTGCTTCCGATGATTTATACGGTGGAACCTATCGCTTGCTTCAACAATACTCGGAAAGCTACGGAATTCGTACACATTTTATCGATTTAAATGATACGGCTAAGCTTAAGGCAGCGATAACAGAGAAAACTAAAGCAATCTTAGTAGAAACACCAACTAATCCTTTAATGATTGAAACGGATATTTCGGCTATTGCTGCGGTTGCAGAAAAAAATGATCTGCTGCTGATTGTTGATAATACTTTTTTAACCCCGTACTTACAAAAACCAATAACACTTGGAGCAGATATTGTCCTTCACAGTGCAACCAAATATATAGGCGGTCATAATGATGTGCTTGCCGGACTTGTTGTGGCGAAAGATACTGCTATTTGTGAAAAGCTTAGTGCCTACCATAATGGGGCTGGTGCTGTTTTGTCACCATTTGATTCCTGGCTGTTAATTCGCGGTTTAAAAACCTTGAGCATAAGAATGGAACGCCATCAGGAAAATGCGAAAAAATTAGTTGAGTTTTTACAAGAAAGTCCTGAGGTTGAAAGTGTTCTTTATCCGAATAAAGGTGGAATGGTGTCCTTTCGTTTGCAAAAAGCAGAATGGGTTCCGGCTTTTTTAAAGAGTTTACAGTTGATTACTTTTGCAGAAAGCTTAGGCGGTGTGGAGAGCTTCATTACCTATCCGGCTACGCAAACACATGCTGATATTCCGGAAGAAGTACGTATTAAGCGTGGTGTATGCAACAGGCTGCTGCGTTTTTCAGTAGGGATTGAACATGCAGATGATTTAATTAGTGATTTAGAGCAGGCATTTGCGAAAATTCGGCAGGAGGAGTTGGTGCTGTAATGGGTATTCATCATGCATTTGATACAAAGCTAGTTCACAGGTCAGGATATATTGATGGGGTAACGGGGGCAGTGAACCCGCCTATTCATTATTCATCCACCTTCCATCAATCATCCTTTAATCAAATTGGCGAGTTCGATTATAGCCGTTCGGGAAACCCGACTCGGAAAATACTGGAGGAGACAATTGCTGATTTAGAAGGAGGAACAGCAGGCTTTGCTTTTTCGTCTGGAATGGCTGCCATTTCATCCGCTTTTATGCTTCTTTCCGCAGGGGATCATGTTCTCATATCCCAGGATGTATATGGCGGAACATACAGAATCGTTACAGAGGTTTTAACGAGATTTCAAATAGAACATACCTTTGTCGATATGACCGATTTGGATCAAGTGGCACAGGGCATCCGGCCGAATACAAAGGTTTTATATGTAGAAACTCCTTCAAATCCGCTTTTGCATATTACCGATCTGAAAGGTGTTATAAAAATAGCGAAAGCAAACGGTTGTTTAGTGTTTGTTGATAATACTTTCATGACTCCGTTTCTTCAAAGGCCATTAGACCTTGGCGCTGACATTGTCCTTCATAGTGCTACGAAATTTTTATCAGGTCACAGTGATGTTGTGGCTGGTCTCGCAGTTGTAAAGAACGATGACCTTGCTAAAAAGGTTGGGTTTATTCAAAATGCGTTCGGGTCTGTATTAGGGGTGCAGGATTGTTGGTTGTTATTAAGAGGAATGAAAACATTGAGTGTCAGGCTTCAGCAGTCCTCCAAGACTGCCGAACAAATTGCTACTTTTCTAGTGAAACACCCGCTTATCGAGGAAGTATTTTATCCAGGATTAACCTCTCACCCAGGATACGCTATTCACCATTCACAGGCGAAAGGAGCAGGTGCTGTCCTTTCGTTTCGCTTGCCTGACAGGGAATGTACAAAAGCATTTGTCGAGAATGTTCGGATTCCTGTTTTCGCAGTAAGTTTGGGGGCGGTGGAATCAATCCTTTCCTATCCGGCAACCATGTCTCATGCTGCAATGCCAAAGGAGGAACGGGAAAGAAGGGGAATTACAGATGGTGTTCTCCGGTTATCTGTCGGTCTTGAGCATGTAGATGATTTACTGGAGGATTTCGAACAATCGCTGCAGAAAGCAATTCGTTTTGCTGCAACCATTAAATAAAAGGAGTGAAGGCATGAACTTATTAGATAGACTAAAGAACTCTATTTTAGTTGCGGATGGTGCCATGGGAACGCTTCTCTACTCCTACGGAAAAGATACATGCTACGAGGAATTTAATTTATCCCATAGCGAGGATATTTTTAATATTCATCAAGCATATATACAGGCGGGTGCACAGGTTATCCAAACAAATACCTATGGTGCTAATTACTATAAATTAAGCCAGTATGGTCTGGAGGAGCAGGTAAAAGCCATCAATATAGAAGCGGTCCGGATTGCCAAGCAGGCTGCGAACAAAGATACTTATATACTCGGTTCAATGGGAGGATACCGCGGTTTTCGCAAGGCGGACATCACTCTTGCCGAGATTAAGCGCAGTTTTCGGGAACAGCTTTATCATCTTCTCCATGAAGGGGTCGATGGGATATTGCTCGAAACCTATTATGATGCGGAGGAGCTTTTTGCAGTTGTGGAAATTGCGAAGGAGGAAGCGGATGTACCGGTTATTGCGCAATTTTCCTTATTAGAACCAGAGGTTTTGCAAAATGGAACATATGTGAAAGACGGACTACTGCGGTTAGAAGAGCTTGGGGCGGATGTGGTCGGATTGAATTGCCGATTAGGACCTCATCATATGATCCAATCCTTTGAGCAGATACCCTTGCCTAACAGGGCATTTTTATCGGCATATCCAAATGCAAGTCTGCTAGATTACGAGGATGGCAGGTATGTCTTTACAAAAAATGCTGAGTACTTTAAGAGTTGTTCCGTACGGCTTGTGGAACAGGGGATACGCCTGATAGGGGGCTGCTGCGGTACAACGCCGGAGCATATTAAGGCAATTGCGGAGGGAGTCCGCGGGCTGCAGCCTATTAAGGAAAAAACGGTGAAACCGATTCGCCCAAAGATTGAAGTCCTCGCTTCCCATGTAGATCAGGAACCTCCGCTGCATGAGATTGTGAAAGAACGGACATCGATTATTGTGGAACTTGATACACCAAAGCATTTACAAACGGAAGCGTTTTTCGCAGGGGCTAACTGTTTAAAGGAAGCGGGTATTGATGCTTTAACAATGGCCGATAATTCCCTTGCCTCACCGCGTATTAGCAATGTCGCTATGGCAACGATTCTGAAGGAGCAGCATCATATTCGTCCACTTGTTCATATTACTTGCCGGGATCGGAACTTAATTGGACTCCAATCCCATTTGATGGGGCTGGATGCTCTCGGGATTAATCAAGTTTTAGCAGTGACCGGCGACCCTTCAAAAATTGGCGATTTTCCGGGAGCTACTTCTGTCTATGACCTATCTTCCATGGATCTGATTGCCATGATGAAGCAATTTAACGAAGGAATTTCCTATTCAGGTAAGTCTTTAGGAAAGAAAACTTCCTTTTCTGTGGCAGCTGCTTTTAATCCAAATGTGCGTAATTTGGATCGTGCTGTTGCTCGTTTAGAGAAAAAAGTTCGAAGCGGTGCAGATTATTTCATTACCCAGCCGCTTTTTAATGAAAAGCAAATGGAAGAAGTTTATGAGGCAACCAGGCATTTGGAGGTGCCGATTTACATTGGCATCATGCCTTTAACAAGCTACCGAAATGCGAGCTTCCTTCATCATGAAGTTCCAGGTATAACATTAACAGAGCAAATTTTAGAAGTTATGGAAAGGGTGAAGGATGACCCAGTTCAAGCGACAAAGGAAAGCTTATCGATTTCGAAGACATTGGTTGATGCAGCGATGAAATATTTTAATGGCATTTATTTGATTACACCTTTTACACGCTATGATTTAACGGTGGATTGTGTAAATTATGTACACGAAAAGGAGAAACTGGCCCATGGCACTAACGTTATTTGAACAACAGTTGAAGAAAAAAATACTTATTCTTGATGGTGCGATGGGGACCATGATCCAAGCGAAGCAGTTGTCAGCTGAAGACTTTGGCGGGGAAGAGTATGAAGGCTGTAACGAGTACTTAACGATTACTGCCCCGGATGTTATCGCCGATATTCACCGCGCTTATTTACAGGCAGGTGCTGATGTAATTGAAACCAATACATTCGGAGCGACAAGTATTGTCCTTGATGAATATGGTCTTGGTCATTTAGCAGAGGAAATAAATTATAAAGCTGCACGATTAGCTAAACAAGCTTCGAATGAATTTTCCACAGAGGAATGGCCGCGGTTCGTTGCCGGTTCAATGGGACCAACGACAAAAACGTTATCTGTTACGGGCGGAGCAACCTTTGACCAGCTGAGGCAGGCTTATTATGAGCAGACGAAAGGATTAGTTCGAGGTGGTGCAGATGTTCTTTTACTGGAAACATCACAGGATCTGTTGAATGTAAAGTCTGCATACTTAGGAATTTGTGCTGCTTTGGAAGAATTGGGTGTGAAAGTTCCGCTGATGATCTCCGGTACGATTGAACCGATGGGTACGACACTTGCAGGGCAAAGCATTGAAGCTTTTTATATCTCCGTGGAACATATGAATCCCGTAGCGGTCGGATTGAACTGTGCGACAGGTCCAGAGTTTATGTCTGATCATATTCGTGCATTATCCGGCTTAGCGACAACCGCTGTAAGCTGCTATCCGAATGCGGGTCTTCCTGATGAAGAGGGACATTATCATGAATCACCGGAATCGTTATCTGCAAAGATCCGCGGATTTGCAGAAAAGGGCTGGCTGAATGTTGCGGGCGGATGTTGCGGGACAACACCTGAACATATAAAAGCACTGGCAGAAGCGTTAAAGGATGTAATGCCAAGAATTCCAAATGAGGAGCACCCACATGCTGTTTCCGGAATTGAGCCTTTTATTTATGAAGATGAAAGTGTGCGGCCGCTATTTGTAGGGGAACGAACAAATGTGATTGGGTCACGGAAATTCAAAGGATTGATTGCGGAAGGCAAATATGAAGAAGCGAGCGAAATTGCCCGTGCCCAGGTGAAAAATGGAGCACATATTATTGATATCTGTTTAGCGGATCCCGACCGTGAAGAAATGGAGGATATGGAGGAATTCATCCAACAGGTTGTGAAAAAAGTAAAAGTTCCTTTAATGATAGATTCGACAGATGAAGCAGTAATCGAAAAGGCATTTACCTACTGCCAAGGGAAAAATATTATTAACTCTATTAATCTCGAAAATGGGGAAGAACGATTTGAAAAAGTAACCCCGCTTATTCATCAATTCGGCGGTGCAGTCGTCGTTGGTACCATTGACGAGGCTGGAATGGGAGTAACGGCTGAGAGGAAGCTCGAAATCGCATTGCGGTCCTATGATTTACTAGTTACTAAATATGGGATTCACCCAAGCGATATTATTTTTGATCCGCTTGTTTTTCCTGCTGGAACAGGGGATGAACAATATTTTTGTGCGGCAAAGGAAACAGTGGAGGGGATTCGTCTCATTAAAGAAAGGCTTCCTAAGTGCCAAACCATTTTAGGAGTAAGCAATGTTTCTTTTGGTTTACCTCCTGCAGGGCGCGAAGTATTAAATTCTGTATTTTTATATTATTGTACGAAAGCTGGACTGGACTATGCCATCGTGAATACCGAAAAGCTTGAGCGTTTTGCCTCAATTCCAGAGGAAGAAGTACGCATGGCGGAGCGGTTATTATTTGAAACGAGTGATGATGCGCTAGCGGTTTTTACGGAATTTTACCGTGGGAAGAAGAAAGAGAAGAAGGTAGCGGTTGAAACTTTGAGTCTAGCGGAGCGCCTGGCAAGTTATGTCGTGGAAGGCACAAAGGAAGGCTTACTAGAGGATTTGCAACAGGCACTTGAGGAGTATCCTTCCCCTTTGGCAATAATTAATGGTCCGTTAATGGATGGGATGGCGGAGGTTGGGCGGCTATTTAATGACAACCAGTTGATTGTCGCTGAGGTTTTACAAAGTGCGGAGGTCATGAAAACATCCGTCTCCTTTTTAGAGCCTTTTATGGAAAAAAGCGTGGAGTCAAGTTCGAAGGGAAAGGTTATCCTTGCAACGGTAAAAGGGGATGTGCACGATATCGGGAAAAACCTAGTCGATATCATTTTATCCAATAATGGTTATGATGTAGTGGATCTTGGAATTAAGGTGGCACCGGCTGATTTGATTGAAGCGGTTAGAAGAGAGAAGCCGGATGTGGTTGGATTGTCCGGATTGCTTGTCAAATCCGCACAGCAAATGGTCCTGACAGCACAGGATTTACGGGAGGCCGGGATTGACCTTCCAATTTTAGTCGGGGGAGCGGCACTTTCGAGGAAGTTTACTACTAATAAAATTGCCCCAGAATATAATGGACTTGTTGTGTATGCGAAGGATGCGATGGATGGGCTATCCTTAGCGAATCGTGTATTGAATGCGGATGAGCGCGAGGTTTTGGTGGAGGAACAAAGGGAGCGGAAATTAAAGCAGGCGGAAATTGAGCATAAGGTGACGAGGCCGGAACGGAAAATAGCGGTGCGTTCGCCAATTTCGACGGATGGTCCTGTATTTGTCCCAGCTGATTTAAAGGAGCATATTTTACGGAATTATTCGGTTGCACATATTGAGCCTTATGTGAATATGCAAATGCTACTTGGACATCATTTAGGATTGAAAGGAAAAGTTGCAAGGCTTTTGGAGGAGCAAGATGAAAAAGCGGTGAAATTGAAGGAGCAAGTAGATGAGTTGCTGATGAAGGCAAAATCAGATCGCTTGCTGGAACCATCCGCATTATATCGGTTTTTCCCGGCTCAATCGGATGGGGATGATGTGATAATTTATGACCCTGAGAATCCTGGTGTGGAAATAGAGCGGTTTACCTTCCCACGCCAAGAGCAAGCTCCGTATCTGTGTTTGGCCGATTATTTGAAGTCAGTGGATAGTGGAGTGATGGATTACGTCGGGATGTTTGCGGTTGTGGCCGGAAAAAATATCCGCGAATTTGCTTCTGCATTGAAAAAGCAAGGTGATTACTTACAAAGCCATGCATTGCAAGCGTTGGCTTTAGAGCTTGCGGAAGGCTTTGCCGAAAGAGTCCATCAACTGATGCGTGATCAGTGGGGATTCCCTGATGCACCTGACTTTACCATGCAGCAGCGCTTCGCCGCGAAATACCAAGGTCAGCGGTTCTCGTTTGGTTATCCGGCATGCCCGAATTTAGAGGACCAGGCAAAGCTATTTAAGTTATTGCAGCCAGAGAAGATTGGTCTGCATTTAACGGAAGGCTTTATGATGGAACCGGAGGCAGCAGTGACAGCGATTGTATTTGCACATCCGGAGGCGAGGTATTTTAATGTATTATAGATGTCGTTATCGGTTTGACTCCCCTTTTTGAAAGGGGGCGGTTTAACCCCTTAATTTTGGACACTTACTTTGGAATTCTCTGTTTTTCTTAGTTTTCCATTTTATCTACCGCGCTNCGGTTTAACCCCTTAATTTTGGACACTTACTTTGGAATTCTCTGTTTTTCTTAGTTTTCCATTTTATCTACCGCGCTATCGCTTGGTGGCCTGTAGATTTTAGGTAAAAGGGCTCCTTTTACCTAAAATCTACAGGATATAGGGTTTTACATGGCTAACCTAACTGGTTCTAGGGTTTTATTTTGCCACTTTTCGTAGTACTCCTTTGGTGTATTATCTTTTAGCCCACCGTGGAACCGTTCTTCATTATAGAATTTGATGTATTCATCAACCGTTTTATATGCTTGCTCAAAAGTTACAAACTCGTTTGGCTGGTAACACTCTCTTTCTAGTACACTATGAAAAGACTCTATATATGCGTTCATATTAGGTGATTTGGGTGGAATTCGTTCATGAAAAACCTTTTGATTCTCACAAAAATCTCTAAAATGTGTACTACAAAATTGAGGGCCATTATCCGTTCGAATGATTAAAGCTTTTTCATCGTCGGAGTCAGGTATATGAACTCCACGCTTTAACATCGCCTTTTGAAGCATTTTCGTAATATCCTTTGCTTCACAATGAGTCCCTTTAAAATAACCAACAATGGAACGATCAAAAACATCTATGGCACTGGCAAGAAAGAAAAAACGTCGTGAAGTTGTCACATAACCATATTTAATATCTAGCTGCCAGAGCTGATTTGGTCCTGTAACCACTCTGTTTTTCGCTAGTTTTCTTGGAATCTTCCCCTTTTTCTCCCGTTGAGGCACCAGGATATCCAATTCCTTGCATAGGCGATAAACCTTTTTCTTATTAATGATTAATTTGTATTTCTTTCTTAAACTTCGAGTAAGCTTTCTGTAGCCATAGACGCATTCTTTCCTCTCCATCAATTTCATCAGATAGCCTTTTATCTTTTTGTCGCTCACTTTTTTGTTCGATTGCGTACGGGAAAATCCAGGTACAGGTCGTCCACCTTTTATTTTTTTCATTCCTTTAGGATGAGAGAGACGGTAGTAATAGGTAGAACGGTGAACAGAGGCAATCTTAAGGACCCGTTTAGCTGGGAATCCCTCCTGAATCCATTCGTGAGCTAATTCTACTCTCTCGGAAAGTTCGGAAACTTTTTTTTTAACATGTCACGAAGCATCGCCACTTCCAGCTCTTTTTCCCCTAACAATTTCATTGCTTGATCATATTTTTTTTGAAGGTCATTATTAGAAGGTGAAGAAGAGAGAGGATTAACCCCCTCCTGTTCCATTTCAGCCTCCACCTCACTCCTATATAGATTCACCCAAGCTTTTAGAGTAGATTGACTTACACCAGTTTTACGTGCTACAAATGCCATATTTCCAGATTCTAAAGCCATGCGTACATAATTTTTCTTTACTTCTTCTATCGGCCCTCTTCTTTTACTCATTTTATACGCCCCCTCGGATATATTTATTGTAATATCTTACGAAGTAGGTGTCCAAACGAGTTAGGGGGCTAAATAGAAGTTATCCCCGAACTGCACGATCCAGGACTTTGAACCCCTCATACAGAAATAAAAAAGCCACAGATCGAAATCTGTGACTTTCTCTGTTTGCCTGGCAACGTCCTACTCTTGCAGGGGGAGAGCCCCCAACTACCATCGGCGCTGAGAAGCTTAACTTCCGTNGGGGGTTTTTGAATTCGCGGGATTATTGTCTAATTTGGCTGGATTATAGTAAAAATTCGCGGGATTATTGTCAGATTTGGCGGGATTATAATAAAAATTCGCGGGATTATGCAGAAATTTGGCGGAATTATTTTTTAAAGAGGGAGGATATCTGCAAATTGGTGAAGAAATTTACTATCAAGATACAAAAGGAGTGATATTTTGATTGTAAAACCGAAAAAAATGGAAGCAGAGATTGTAGCATTGCAGGCATTACTAAGAAGATTACCCAATAACCACCTTAAACGTTCGCAAATTGAAAAGGATTTGGCAAAAAAATTGACAGGATTTAAAGGAGAACAGTCGATGGAGTATTATTTATCATTTCTTCCCGACGAAAATTACCTCATTCTTCATCATATTAGGCTTCTAGGCAATTCACATCACTTTCAAATGGATATTGTTATCCTTTCTTCCACCTTTTTTCTCATTCTTGAAGTAAAACACATTTCCGGAAAAATCACCTTTGACAAGGACTCCAATCAATTGATCAGAGACTACAACGATGAAATTGAAATCTTCCCGGATCCAGTATTGCAAGTTAACCATCAAAGGTTCCAATTAAAAAAATGGCTAGAAAATAATAAGTTCCAATCAATTCCTATTGAAACATTAGTGGTTTTGACAAATCCCTCTTCTTTTATTCAATTCACACCAAATAGTTTTAGCTACAAACAAACCGTTACTCGAAGTACCAATTTCCTGTCAAAAGTAAATCATTTAAGTCAAATATATAGAGAGGAAAAATTAACTAAAAAAGAACTCCGTAAACTCTCCAAACTGTTATTAAAGCACCACACCCCTAAGCATCCCGATGTTCTTCAAAAATATAACATTTCAAAATCGGAAATCTTATTAGGTGTTCACTGTCCGAAATGTTTCTGCTTACCTATGGAAAGAAAGTGGGGTAAATGGCTCTGTCCAAAATGTCAAACATCCAATAAAAACGCACAGATTGATACATTAAAAGATTTTTGTCTCTTAATCAAACCTACCATAACTAATAAAGAGGCAAGAAAATTCTTGAAATCTGATTCTGAATCTATTGTCCAAAAGCTTTTAATAGATATGAACCTCCCTTATTCAGGCACAACAAAAGGCAGAGTATATGAGCTTCAGTTCGATGATTGGGACTAGCAAAAGTGAAAAATCCTCTTGACCTTCAAGTAGCTTTAAGGTGTAACTTATTCTAAAAGGGGATGTGATCCGACCAGTCCCATTTTAGAATGGTATCAAAACGAACAATTGGATGAAGTAGATTTAATATTGCCCGTTATTCAACTAAATCAGGAGGGGTTGCAGGTGCAAAAAGAGCAGGAATTAAAAGTAAAAGTAATAGGATTAAGAGGAAGCTTCTATCAAATTGGGTTCAAACAAGGTCAGCAAATATCGCAGGGTATTTCTCAAACTCTTCAAAACAAAGATGCTACTAATAATGCCCAAATAATTTTAGAGAAGAATTCATCACAAATATTAGAGGAGCTGAAAGGGTTAGCAGAAGGGCTAAAGTTGCCGCTTTCCACAGCTATAGGTGCTTACAGTGGATATGACGTAACATTTCCTGAAATGGGATGTTCCACATTAGTGAAAGATTCTTACTATCTCCGCAACTATGATTTTAGCCCGGAATTATATGATGCGAGACTTGTACTTATACAACCTAATGAAGGGTTTGCGAGTATAGGCTTTAGTCAGCACATTATCGGCAGGCTGGACGGGATGAATGAAAAGGGCCTTGTTATTGGCCTGCATTTTGTTAATCAAGCGTACAAACAACAGGGCTTTCTTGCAACCACAATAGTTAGAATGGTCTTAGACCAATGCGCAACTGCTTCGGAAGCTATTCAGTTAATTAAGAAGGTTCCCCATGGATATTGTTATAATTATTCGATTACGGACAAACATGGGAACAGTGTTATTGTTGAGGCAACTCCACAACAGCAGGAAATTATTCACACTCAACCTCTTAGTTGCACTAATCATTTTGAAACCAAAACCTTACTCAGAAAAAATAAAAAGCAGCTGCAAGGCTCCGTAAAACGGAAGAATTATCTTCAAGCCTTAATGAAGGAAGAGCTTACTCCCGAAGAAACTTTTGATCGTTTTAATCACCATGACTCTCCGCTATTTTTCCAAAATTATAAAGAGTACTTTGGCACCCTGCATACAGTCCTATATTCACCACAAGATCTCAGAGTAATGATTGGTATTGGCAGTGAAAGTAATCCACTTGCTTTTTCCTTTAAAGAATGGCTAAACGGTTCGCTATCCTTACCAAATGAAATAAGCGGTACCATTGTCCACAGCTAAATTTCTATATTCATTCATGCATCCCTATGGTAAACTAGATGCAATTTATATATGGGGGTCAAACTATGGGTAGTGAAGTAATATTAATCAAGCCAACTGTAAAGTTAAAAAACGAGTACCTATCTTTTTATCAGGAATGGAAGGAAACCGGTGAAAATATGGTGCCTTGGGTTATCAGCAAAGACCCGAGTGATTTTGCAGGCATGGTCCAGTCTTTATTAGATGCGGAAAAAGGTGATAATCTGCCTGCTAACTGGGTGCCGGATTCTACTTACTGGCTCGTCAATCAAAATAATAGAGTTATAGGTGCGGTTAATATTCGCCATAGCTTAACAGAGAAACTATTACAAACAGGTGGCCATATTGGCTACGGGATTCGTCCGTCTGAAAGAAGAAAAGGATATGCAACAAAGCTTCTCGCCTTATCGTTGGAAAAAGTAATGGAGCTGGGAATTACAAAAGTTCTTGTAACTTGTGATGAAAATAATATTGGTTCTGCGAAGACAATTTTAAATAATGGCGGAATAGAAGATAGTAGTTTCGCAGAAGAAGATGGGAATATCGTTAGACGATTTTGGATTGAAATATAAAAGCTCAGGTTCTAACCCTGAGCTTAACCCACAATCTTAAACTGTCCGCCGTTACAGTGATCTAGTATTTTCACTTTTAAAGAGTGATTGAATTTTTTAGAAAGTCCCTGAATAATTCCGTAGTTAAAGGCGGATGAGTAATGAGGGGTATAACAAAATAGGACTGTTTCATTTTTTATATCCATAAAAGGCAAATATTCGCCGATATAGACAGGACTTTTATGGTTTAAGTGAAAAATAGTGTCTAAATGTTTTAAGGATTCATGAAAGCTTTGAACCTCTTTTGGAAATATACCATGGATAGGTACACATTCTCCAATATACTCTTCTATTTCCGAACCATAATTTTCTATAATTGCATGTAACAGTGTATGTGCCATGTCAAACCGAATCCATTCCGCTTTTTTTAAAAATTGGTCATTCAATTCGAATGGCAGATCAAGTTTTTCTTTTGAAATAACCTTTAATATATTAAGTAAAACACTAACATGAATTTTTGCTTGATTTGTTTGCATGTCGGTGGTTTTGCCGTTGATTTTCGCATGATAATTCATAAATCTTTCTAGCTCTTTACTAATGGTGAGGGTTTCTTCCGCTGTTAATCCGACAAGACCAATGGTTTCATATAGCTGATTTCTTTTAAATTCAATGATATCCTTGATCATTCATATCTACCTTCTGTTCTCCATCATATTTTTAAAAGATAGGAAAGTATAAGTTTTTTTTAATATCAATTATTTACCAATAATAATTGTCTAGCGCAAGCAGCCGTCGGCTAGCGGATATCTCCGTCTCCTCTACAATAAGTCACCATCACTCTCTGTGTTTCCGTTGGTCTCGCCTGTGACAACGAAATCTGTACGCCCTATGAGCAAGGCCCTTCCGCTTTACTAATTATACTTTAAAATGAATCTTTTGAACATTTATTATGGAAAACTAGAAACGAAATTGACTTAAAAATTCGAGAAATTGTGTTTCTTTAGGATGTTCATATTTTAAAAGGGCATATGTCTTGGAATTAGGCAGATTGATAAAAGGGCATGGTGCCTCTAACAGTCTTCCTTCTAAAAGCTCTCTGCGCACAGTGGAGGAGGGCAAAAACGAAATGCCTAACCCTTCAATAATAAACCGTTTGGTTACATTGACTTGCGAAACGGCCATCGTCCGAACTGCGGGCACCACCGCACGAACGGAATGCAGTAACTGATCCCAGTATTCAGGATGATTGTGAGTAATTAAGTAGTTTTTTTGCAGCAAATCCTCGGCGTCCAATGGCGGAGCGGTTTCGCTGTCTTTCCCGTCATGAGGGACAATCAAAACAACAGGGTCATCATATAACGGACGGCAAATTAAATCAGAATTCTTTGTATGCTGATTGGAAAGTCCTAAATCAACTTCTCCATTTAAAACGGCATCTGCAATAAATTCGGAATCAACCACCTGCAGATTAATCTCAATTTCCGGGTGTAAGGTCATATAGCGTTTTAAAACAAACGGCATAATGGTTTCTGCTATAAGCGGGGAAATGGCTAATGTAAGTTTTTGACTAAAGCCTTGCCGAAAACGGTTTAAATCGGACATTCCCGACTCGTAAACCCCTAATAGCTTCTCGGCATGAGGTAAAAATCTTCTTCCATCCTCTGTTATTGTCACCTTTCTGCCATCACGTTGAAACAAAGTGCTGCCGATTTCCTCCTCTAAAAGTTTGATTTGAACCGTGACAGTTGGCTGCGAAATGAAGAGCTCCTCAGCCGTTTTTCGAAAATTTTCATGCTTTGCGGCAGTAATAAACGTGCGTATCCATTTTAAATCCAAGTTAGCACCTCCTGATTAACATACTTAATTGATTTAATAAAAATTATTTAATTTTTTTTATCAATTATAGCACGTATACTAATTTCAAAGCGATAAAGGAGGAAAGGATCATGATTCAACACGGATTAAAAGGGGTTATAGCTGCTGAAACAGCGATTAGTTATATTAATGGAGAAAAGGGGCATTTAGTATATCGGGGATATGCGGCAAAAGAGATTGCCATCCATCATTCCTTTGTTGAAGCAGCATATTTGCTATGGCATGGCAAATTACCATCATCTGAAGAGGCGAACCAATTAGACCAACAGTTGAAAAAACATAGAGAGCTGCCTTCTTATATAGAAACAATTATTGATCAGCTGCCAATCAATATGGAGCTAATGGGAGTTTTACGAACGGTCATCTCAGCAATGGGGGATGCAAGCTATCAATGGAAGCCGACAATTGATCAAGCGATTAAGCTGACGGCTATTATGCCGACTGTCATTGCCTATTGGCAACGAAAAAGGGATGGACTGGAACCAATAAAACCAAATCAGGAATATGGTCATGTTGAAAATTACTTATATATGTTAACAGGAGAAAAACCGTCGGATGTTCATGTCAAAACATTGGAAACTTACATGGTATTAACGCTGGAACATGGTATGAATGCATCGACTTTTTCCGCAAGAGTAACTGCTTCCACTGAATCCGATATGGTTTCAGCGATTACTTCGGCTATTGGAACTATGAAAGGACCTTTGCATGGCGGGGCACCTTCAGACGTAACCATAATGTTGAATGAAATTGGCAAAAAGGAAAATGCGGAAAACTGGCTTCGAACCAAATTAGAAAAAGGCGAACGCATCATGGGGTTCGGCCACCGTGTCTACAAAACAAAAGATCCGAGAGCTCTCGCATTGAAGGAAAAGGCATTAGAGGTCGGAAAAAATGATCCTTGGCTTGCTTTGGCTTTGTATGTTGAAGAAACGGCCATTCGTTTGTTAGAGGAATATAAACCGGGAAGGAAATTATATACGAATGTAGAGTTTTTTGCTGCAGCTGTCATGCGTTCCATTAATATGGATGACGAACTATTTACTCCAACTTTTACGGCAAGCCGTGTAGTTGGCTGGACTGCACATGTTTTGGAACAAGCAGAACATAATGTCCTCTTTCGACCTGAATCACAATATATTGGAAAGCTTCCCGAATTACAGGAAATTTAAACTTCAAAAAGAAGGCAGCCATTTTTTCGGCAGCCTTCTTTTTTCAAATAATGTCGAAAGTTGAGTTATTCTTTTTGTAACTTTTTCGTGCTTTCATGCGTCTTTAAAAATGACAGTACGAAATATGCAGCGCCGGATTCCATAGTTTTCGATGAGACGTTGAAATACGCTAGCCATTATGCGCTAACTGAACAATTATAATAGGAGTAATGATTATGAAAAGGTTAGGTATCATTTTCATTAGTGGTGCATTACTAATGATGGGGTGTGGTTTACAATCAAAGGCTGTAAGTGAACCAAAATCTTCCCGAGTGATTAATATCACTGATAAAAAAGTAAATGAAGCAGCATTTAAAGTCACAAAAGCTTCTTCCAAAACAAACGTTATTCACACAGCTAAAAATCCAACTTCCATCTCGGTCATGGTAAACAAATCCAATGCTTTGCCAAAAGGCTATCGTCCAAAGGATCTAGTACGTCCGAAGGTGAAATTTTTATTTGGAAATCAAAAGCTTGAAAAAGCGTTATTAAGAAAGCCTGCAGCAGCTGCATTGGAGAAAATGTTCAAAGCAGCAGCTGCACAAAAGATAACGCTTTATGGCGCATCTGGTTTTCGCTCCTATGAAACACAGGATGCCCTATTTAAAAGAGAAGTCGCACAATATGGGCGCAAGAAGGCAGAAATGGCGGTAGCATTACCGGGAACAAGTGAACATCAAACTGGTCTTGCGATGGATATTACTGCTGCCAGCGTACAATTCCACACAGTTGAAAAATTCGCTAAAACAAAAGAGGGAATATGGCTAGACAAACATGCCCACGAATATGGTTTTATATTGCGTTATCCAAAAGGGAAGGAAAAAATAACAAAATATGAATATGAACCATGGCATTTCCGCTATGTTGGAGTGAAAGTAGCGTCTGCAATCTATAAAAAGCACATAACATTGGAAGAATACTATAGTAAAACAGGGGTCTAGCTACTATAAAGGCTGCTCCGCAGAGGAGATTCGACGAACGTCTTTTCTGCGGGTCAGCGTTTAGATCAAGGTACCAGGTTTCCTTGTAACTAGGCACAGACTTCCCTAAATTATCCTAATTTAAGACGATGAAGGCCCTATCTGTAAAAGGTGGGGCTTTTATCATTTAAAAGGGCATGATTAGGTTAGTATTGTTCCCATTTTCCTCTGGGAAAGACAGAAACAGTAACGATTAGTTGAGTATTGTTCCCGTAATCCTCTGGGAAAGGCAGAAACGGTAACAATTAGGTGAGTATTGTTCCCGTAATCCTCTGGGAAACACAGAAACGGTAACGATTAGTTGAGTATTGTTCCCATTATCTTTTGAAATAGGATGAAACGGTCACGATAGTTCAGGTATTGTTCCCATTCTTCATCAGCCCAGGCAAAAATGGGAACAATCAAATAGTTATTATTTCGATTCCTCAACATATTCCCGAAATTTTTTAAAAATTCCCCTTTTAACTATTGATATTTTAATTTAATTTGATTAATATCTAATTAGATAATTATAAAAGTAGGTGTATTATTCCATGCAATTAAACAAAATAGTGGAATTTCATAAGGCTTTAGGGGACCTTACGCGGATCCGAATTATTGCCTTGCTTCAGCAAGGACCTTTGCATGGTCAGGCAATTGCCGGTAAGCTGGGACTCAAGCCGCCAACAATCACACATCATATAGCAAAACTGCGAGAGGTTGGATTAATTAAAGAGCGCAGAGATAAAAATACCATCTATTTTTCGTTAAACACCAAAATATTAGAAACAAGTGCTAAGGCTATTTTAACGGTTGGAACAGGAGGGGTATCAAATATGGAAATGTCCGTAACTGAAGAAGAACGTGCCGCTATAATAAATAATTTCTTTACGAAGGGTGGAAAACTCAAAAATTATCCGGCACAGCGGAAGAAAAAGCTGGTTGTCCTTGCTCATATGGCAAAGGGGTTAGAGTTTGGAAAGGTTTATCCGGAAAAGGAAATCAATGAATATTTAAAACAGTTTCATGAGGATTATGCCACGTTAAGGCGCGAGTTAATCATGTGCCAATATATGTACAGGGAAAATAATCAATATGAACTAAATCCTGTTGAATTATGGTGGTTACATTAAATGGGTGTCACTCGGCACCTGTATTTTTTAGATAACTAATTAGATATATATAAAATTAGATGAGTTTAAAAGAAGGTGATGGGTTTGGGAATATCGATTATAAGAGAAGAAAAGCTATACCGGAGATTGTTTTTTGCTGGGGTAGTTAATGGAATTGGGGACCGTTTTAGTTCCGTTGCTGTTCTGGCAATGCTTTTGCATATTACTGGCTCTGGAATGGCGGTAGGAGTAACATTAGCCATCCGGCTGATACCGTCTCTACTATTTGGACCGATCGGGGGATGGCTTGCGGATCGGTTTTCGCGAAAAGCGATACTTGTGATAACAGATCTTATTAGAATCGTGTTTGCCCTTTCTTTTTTAATGGTGAATGGAAAAGAGGATCTGTGGATTGTCTATGTTAGTTCCTTTGTATTAGCCGCTGGTGAAGCAATCTATGCTCCAGCAAGGAAGTCATCTATTCCGGGTCTGGTAAAGAAGGATCAACTCGTCAAAATAAATAGTTTGGAACAAGTAATGGTTGGTATTGTTTTAATTGGAGGCGCCTTTTCCGGAGGGATTGTTTCCTCTATCTTTGGAGCGAATGTAACATTTTGGTTTAATGCAGTATCCTTTTTAGGGGCAGCTTTGATTACTTCAACCATTGCTTTTCCTAAGAAAAATAAGGAAGGGAAAGCAAATGAAGCTAAAAAAGGGAACCCTTTATCCACTTTTAAAAAGGTTGTGCTTATGTCTGCTCCGATTCAACTTCTTCTTTTTTGTGAAATCATAATTGCTTCTATGAATGGAATAGATAATGTTTTAATAAGTGTGTATGCAGTTAAGGAATACCAGCTAGGTGATGTGGGGGTTGGCCTTTTTTATGGAGCGTTGGGAATAGGGCTGATGCTGAGCTTCTCAGCTGCAAATCGGCTTCGGAAAAATTACCTTTTGACAGGACTAATATGTTTAATGCTTGAAGGTACTTTTCTCTTTTTATTAAGCAGAACTCATTTAATCGTGATAGCTTTTCTTATGTTTTGCGGGGCCGCTTTTATGACCGGGATAGGAAATGCATGCTTTGATACTATTCTTATGAAAGAAATACCCGAGGAGCATCAAGGAACAATGTTTGGACTGTTAGCGACTATCGGCAACACTTTATTGGGGATATCTATGTTTCTTTCTGGTTTTGTCCTACAATACTTGGCACCAAGATCATTAGGCATGATTGGGGGCATCGCGTATATTCTAGTTGCCATCTTATTGATGGCTGTTATTTCGACGAAGGCTTTTAAGAGAAGAGGTACCATTTAAGAGGTACCTTCTTTTAATGTTTTTCGAAAAAATTGATTCAATTCCTCAGTTATATCCCCTTTTTTAACCGTTATTGTGTTGACATACTCTTCTAAATATAGCAATTCCGATTTTATATACTCGTTCGTATAGAATAATTCCGCCCGGCTAATATATTCTTTTTCTGCTCGTTTCAGATGTATTAATTGGTTTACTTCCCTTTTGAGTTTATCATCTGTTAAAAGCTTCGCCACTAAACTTGGGAAATGTACCGTTGGAAAAGTGCCCTCGGCTTCCATCGCTTTACAGGATAGCAATGGACGTAAAACATTTAAATATTGTTTTACTTTAATCCTGTCTTTTTGAAAGATGTTTTTCGCATTCCGTTTTGCCATATTGAGATAATGGAAAAGGCAAGCTTTTGCAGAAAAAGCTCTATTCGCAAGATTTTTCATCTCGTCATAAAAAGGACTTTCTTTCATATAAATGATGTCCGAATGCAGCCACTCCAATAAAGGGGGATTGGATTTCTTCAGCAAAAATAGGGCTTTACGCAGATCCCATCCGGATAAATCCAGTGACTTTGTAATAGGGTGCTCAATAACATCTCGTTTCTGATCTATACCTAAATACCATTCAAGTGGATGCACATAAATAAAACGGACATCATGATCACTGTTTTCGGATGCGAGCCCCCATGCTCGGCTGCCTGCTTCACATGCAAACAATACTTTTACATGATATTTTGCTTCTATTTCTAAAAGCTGATCCTTCATTTTTTCCTCCGATTTAAGGACGTTTTTCCCAAGGCTCTAATACGCCAATCACTTTAATAGGATGATCTTCCTTTATTGCTGCAACCACTCCTGACGCAATTTCATGGTTGGTTAGCCAGCGTGCTCGATTACCTTCGAGGATAAACCCAAGCTGTACTTGATGATAAAGACAATTCGCAGGAACTGAAGCAGCCTCTTTTATTTTTTCTAAATTCGAGCTGCTCCCCAAAACATGAAATAAATGAAATTCCACCTTAGTTTTTGCAGCTTCCGCCAAAATAATCCTTAAAGCATCTGGAGCAGACGAGTGAATCCACGCAACAATTAATTGAAAAGGACCATGCTGTTGAATAGTATGTTGGATTTTATTTAAAAGCTGCCTGTCATCATGATAATCGACTGATAAAAATGTTGAATGGGAAGAATCAGAAATACGCTCGTATTTTGAAGGATCCCTGCCAATAACCGAAACAAAATATCCTTCCTTTTTCAGAAATAGGGTGACATCTGATAACATTCCGGTTCCGCCGACTACAAGTGCATGTTTCATTAATAAAGCCTCCTTTTCTTTAATAATACTGCAATTATTTGATTATTCAAAATCCGTTATTATATATTAATAGAAAAGGGGGATGTGCATATGAGTAAACTTAATGAGAAAACGGTGAAGGAAATTTGGGAGGAGGTTGAAATTGTATTAAATGCAAACCCTGTCCCATTTCAGGATATGAATATTGTGTATCAATTTGAGTTGAGCGGAGATGATGGCGGCACGTATCAGTTGGCATTTTCGGGAGGTTCTGCGAAGGTACTTTACGAAGCGGTGGAAGAACCTCAGTGCACATTGAAAATGAAGGTTTCCGATTTTAGAAAATTTTTACAGGGGAGTATAAACAGCACCACTGCATTTATGATGGGAAAACTGAAGATAGAAGGCAGTATTGGCCAGGCATTGAAATTAGATAAGCTTTTGGGGCAATACGAGCTATGAAAATCTAATGAACGAAGAAAAGAGTCCAATCCTATTTTTATATGGAATGGACTCTTGTTTGAGGATAAGAAAACGTACTCTGTCTAACTATGTGCACAGAGGCTAACGGATTTCGTAGTCTGCTTCCTACGATAAGTCAACATCGCTCCTAAAGAACCTCGCTGTCGCTTCACATCAAATTTCACTCATCCGCACACCGGCTGCTTTCGGCTCCTTTCTTATCTCCTTTCTTCTGTTTTAATAATGGCCGATAACATTTGCGCGACATATTGCTGATTTTTGTCAGGCAACAGGGTTATTCGGCTAATCAGGCTTTTGAAATTTGGATGCTCTAATAAATATTTGAGTATGCGCTGTGCCTCAGCATCCTCGTAACGTTCTCTTATGGCCAATTGCGTCGTTTGAGAGCCAGGATCAATCCCAAAAGTTAAATAAAGTATAACTTCATTGGACAGATGAAAAGTATTTCGAAACTCGGCTAATTCGGAAACGGTTAATTCTTTTTCACCGTTCTCTATTTTAGAAATATCGGGCTGTTGTTTATGTAATCTAGTAGCCATTTCCTGTTGAGTTAGGCCAAGATTTTCTCTTAATTCCTTAAAACGCTTTGCAAAGGACATGGACATTATTTCACCCGCTACTTTTTTACTATAAAGATAGTGGTTTTTTATGTTGATAAAAGGTAGTATTCGAATACGGAATATTTATTTACATGCTAATTTAGAATACAGTGACTTATTAACTATAAAAATATTTTACCATTAATAGTAATAATTAACTATTTACTAGTTAAATAGTAATAAATTGACATGGAAGGAGAATGAAATGGAACAATTAAGTATTCGTTTTCAAGAAATTCTATCACATGGTCATTTTATCAAAGGGGACTACTATTTAGTTTGCCACGGTTATAAACAAGCAAACCAAGTAGTGAAAATACAAACGTATTTTTCACTAAGTCATGCGCTTCAAAGTACCTCACACCACGACTCCGATTCAACATCCATACTCCATATTACTCCACTTCGGGAATGGACAACTCTAAAAATTCAAGCGATTGTTAGTGATCGCTACTTAAATTTTTATATGTATATTGATTTGAAGAAAAATAACATTTCCATTGAGGTTTTTCAAGATTCCAATGGGAAAATTTCAAATGCAATTGTTGCTAAGATTATTTCCTGTTTCGGTATTAAGCAAGGCAGTAAAGTGCTATATTTCAAGGATTTACATAGAATCAAGACAAGGAATAAACATATCTCAGATATTTTGAATTGAAACAGATTTGAAATTGGTGAGCTTTGTGGTGTCGAAGGTGTTTGCCAATATGGATGCCTATATTATAAAAGCAGAAGATTTTAATGGCATTGAAACCCGCATTTCAAATGGAATGGATGCACTTATTAACTTATTCGACTTCAAATGATAGTAAATTTATATTTTCATCTATCAATTCCGACAACGTTTTATTTTTATAGGAACTAAAATAGAAATACAAGCGTTTGATACACCTGGTGAATAATCACTTATTAGGGGTGCTAATCCGTGAATAGAGATGATGGAAACTTTTTTGCAGGCATGTGTTGGGCTGTTTTATTAAGCGTACCATTGTGGCTTTCCTTTTTCGGCTGGTTAAAAGTGATTACCCAATTTTTATAAATGGAACGGACTATTTGTTCCGTTTCTTTTTTTGTACTCTTCTTGATAAATTCCGTAATATTCACCAAAACATTTTTGTAACACCTATAATTAAGGGAGTCCCTTTTAATAAAATGAAAATGATTATCCTTTCTTTGACTGCAAATTAAAGAGAGTTGATATAAATAATTCCTGTAATAACGGCAAGAGAAACAAGAATTATAGTGTAAGAATAGTTCTTCAGCATCTTCCTCATGACAAGCCCTCCATTAAAATAAATCGATTTTCAAATACTAGATAGGTTTGATAGATTCTATGCATTTTTTGAAAAAAGTATTCCAATAGAGTTTTTGTAACTTTAACTATGCAGTTTTTTTGTATACGAAGACTTTGTAAACATCCTATATGGGTAAGAATGTTAGTCTACAGTAGGATTTATAGCCAATTACGGAAAGATATACCCTATTTGTAAAAATAGGATATAAAATTGAAATATAACTGTAATGTTTAAATGGCCCAAATTGTCGAAATTTGATGATATAATAACTTTGCTAAAAGAAAAATAAGAGAGTGAAAGAGTCACTCATTACATACTTAATAAAAAATAACAGTTAAGAATCTTTATCTACATACTTTATAAAAATAATAGTTAAAAATATCTATCTACATACTCTGGAGGAAGAAATAATCGTGAAAAGAAAACTTTTAACCCTAAGTGTAGCATCCGTTATTAGTGCCGGTACCTTAATTGCTCCGTTATCCAGCAACTTCGCATTTGCCCAATCCATTAAAGAAAAGCAAAAAAACGTTCAATCCAATATTCAAAAGAAAATGTCTGAAATCTCTAACCTTAGTGCACAGGCAAAAGAGATGGAATCGGAAATGAACGAAATTACCGCTAAAGTAAATGCAACAAACGCGAAAATCAAAGATACCACTCAAAAAGTAAATGATACAAAGCAAGAAATAAATGCTTTACAGGTGAAAATTAAGGAAACAAAGCAAAGAATCGCGGAACGTAATAAAGTTTTACAGGATCGTGCTCGTTCTATTCAGCAAAGCGATGGTTCCGATAGTTATTTAGATGTGCTGCTAAGTTCTCAAAGCTTTGGGGATTTTATTGACCGAGCTGTGGCTCTAACCACTTTCGTGAATGCCGATCATAAAATTCTGCAAAAGCAAGAAGCGGATAAAAAAGTTCTTGAGCAGTCAGAAGCAGATTTAAATAATAAATTGCAGCAAGTTCAGCAAGATTTAGCTAGCCTTGAAGACTTGAAAGCACAATTAAAATATCAAATAGATGATAAAAATAGTATTCTAGCAAAAATTAAAGAAGAGCAAAAAGCAGCAAAAGGAGAGCTTGGAAATTTACAAGACCAAGCAGCATCACTAGCTGAACAAGAAAAAGCGGCTGAAGCTGAACAAGAAAAAGAAAGACTGGCATACCAAAGAAAAACATCCAGTTCATCATCCCATTCAAGTAGAATTCACCAATCTTCTGCCAATAGCCAGCCATCTAGTTCTGGATCTAGTGCACCTTCTGATGGACCAGTTTATCATGGATCAGCAGCAATCGAAGCAGCTATTAGCGCAGGTTCATCCATTGTTGGGCGTTCTCCATACAACTGGGGCGGCGGTCGTTCTAGCAGCGATATTGAAAACAGATCATTTGATTGTTCCTCCTTCGTACGTTGGGCATATGCTATGGCAGGTGTGAACTTAGGAAGCATTACAGGAACATCTACTAATACACTTGTATACCAAGGAAGAGCGGTTAGTGCATCTGAAATGAAGCGTGGAGATCTCCTTTTCTTTGATACGTATAAAACTAACGGCCATGTAGGAATTTATTTAGGAAATGGACAATTCCTTGACGATAACAGTTCTAATGGTGTGTCTATTGATTCATTAAGCAATCCTTATTGGAAAAAAACTTTTAATGGTGTAGTAAGACGTGTAGTAGAGTAATAGATAAAGATACCCTCCTAAAATAGTTTAGGAGGGTTTTTGTTGTTTATGGAAATATACCAAGAAGAAAGGGTTTATGAAGTAGAGGCTTTTGAAGTTTTACATCAAAATGCTTTAAATGGAATGGAAGTGCTTTCAAAATCTATTTCTACCTCCTATCTAATTATATTATCCATATGAAAGAAAGAGCAGGAAATGTGACAATATTGGAAGTGATTTTCCTAATAGCTATTAATCAAACGCTTGATTAATAATAGTGAAAATGCATGGATCAGTAATATGGACCAAAAAATATTGTATAAAAACTGTCGAATATTTTATGTTATTTTTTCTTCAAATAATATGTTTATTCGTGCTCTTTAAAACATTTTATCAGTAGTCGACAGCTTTTTATAATATTCCCCGGGAAACATGTAAATAAGATGAAATTGTTGACGAAAAAAAGGAATACTAATGATGAAATCACTTTTTATACTTGTTAATCTTCATGAATAAGTATGAATTTGGTAATGTTTTCTCGGTGGACGTCAGAGCGATCCGTAGGGAGGTTTGATTCATTTGTTTTTTCGATTATCCATTATTTCTTTATGTCATATCATTGATACACTTTTTTTATATGTTAGACGTCTCGAGTATACTTTTACCAGTCAGAATGAGAAAACGGTCTTTAGGGTGAGGATCACAAAATATAAAGGTAAAAATGTATATTTATCTGATGGGACGTGTATGGCCAAGAATGACTGCTTATTAAAGATTCACTTGCATAATGTACGGATATTAAAAGAAGTACTTTCATTAAAACATCCATTGCAACGCTCCATGGTAATATACAGAATGGTGGAACAATCCATGCCATCGTTGGCGCGGTTTATCGATAATCATCCAAGGTCCAATCAAATTAAAGGAATTATAGGGATTACAATGATTAATAAAGGTGTCACTCATCTTGGATTTGAAAAGTCATACCCAAGTAGCAGACTATATAGGTTGTTTAAGTTTTCCACTCAATTTCCAATCTATCTATTATCAACAACCTCCATTTCGATGCGTAATATAAGAAAGCAATGTCCAACCTATTTATTTATGTCTAAAGAAAAGCTGTTTGAAAAATATATAGATACGGGGCATGCCACGTAGGTTTACGTGGTTTTTTTATTATGTTGGAAAGGATAAAATACTTTTTGAAAAATGACTGCGTCTCCTCCCCACATGTAAGAGCATCGACTCTTACTCTTTCGACAAATTGGAATTAATCAAACGTTTGATGAAAAATATCAAAAATGTTTGTAGGAAGCTCTTTTGATATTGATGTTATTAGAAAATAATGTCGAATATTTTTCAATAAAATTTTAGTAAAAATATTAGTAAAATTATTGAATATTTTTACTAATTGAGATACGATTAATGAAAATAAGATGCTTATTTGGAGGGATACCAATAGTGAATGATAAGGATTTATCAGCTTTGTTTGCGGAAAAGTTTCAATGTGCCCATGAAAAACAATTTTTTGCCCCGGGGAGAATTAATCTAATCGGTGAGCATACGGACTATAATGGAGGACATGTATTTCCTTGTGCCATTACATTTGGAACATATTGTTTCGTGAAAAAACGTGATGATTTAAATGTGCGTATGTACTCGGTAAATTTCGCGGAAAAAGGAATCATTGAATTTTCATTAAACAATCTTGATTATCAAAACGACCATCATTGGGGTAATTATCCGAAAGGAATGCTCCGTTTTGTTCGCGATAGTGGCTACAAAATTCCGAATGGTTTTGACGTTTTATTTTATGGGAATATCCCGAACGGGGCAGGCTTATCTTCATCAGCATCCATCGAAATGCTAACGGGAATAATGATAGATGGGTTATTTCAGTTGGAAATCCCGCGGCTTGAGCTGGTAAAGCTGGGGCAGAAGGTGGAAAATGAGTACATCGGTGTTAATAGCGGGATTATGGACCAATTTGCGGTTGGAATGGGGAAAGCAGATTCTGGTATTCTACTAGACTGTCAGACTCTTGATTATGAATATGCGCCAATTCAGTTGGAAAATCACAAAATCATTATAATGAATACGAATAAACGCAGGGAGCTTGCTGATTCTAAATATAATGAAAGAAGAAGCGAGTGCGAGGAAGCACTTTCCGATTTACAAAAGGAGCTAAATATTATTGCACTTGGTCAAATAACAGAAGAGTTATTTGAAAATTCCAAGCATCTGATTAAAAATGAGACGGTAAGAAAACGTGCAAAACATGCTGTTTATGAAAATCAGCGGACTTTAAAAGCGTTGCAGGCATTAAAAAATGGTAATCTGGAAGAATTCGGTGCACTTATGAATGCGTCGCATAATTCTTTGCGAGATGATTATGAGGTAACAGGTATTGAGCTTGATACTTTGGTGGAAGCTTCATGGGCACAACAAGGCGTAGTTGGTGCGAGAATGACCGGAGCTGGATTTGGCGGCTGCGCAATCGCCATTGTCGAAAAAGACAAGGTGGAAGATTTTATTTCAGAGGTTGGGAAAGCATATAAGCAAAAAATAGGATATGCGGCTGACTTTTATGTAGCTAGTATTGGTGATGGTGCAAAAGAAATATTGAATGAGGTGAAGTTATGAGCATTTTAGTGTTAGGTGGAGCAGGCTATATTGGCTCCCATGCAGTTTATCAGTTAATCGATCAGCAGCATGAGGTTGTAGTTGTCGATAATTTGCAAACAGGTCATAAAAAGGCGATTCATCCAAAGGCGAAATTTTATGAAGGGGATATTCGTAATCGCGAATTTCTTAGAGGAGTTTTTGAAAAAGAAAATATTGATGCAGTAATCCATTTTGCAGCGAATTCACTTGTAGGAGAGTCTATGGAGGATCCGCTAAAGTATTTTGATAATAATGTGTACGGAACACAGGTGCTATTGGAGATGATGAGGGAATTTCATGTGAAATATATTGTATTTTCCTCTACCGCCGCAACTTATGGAGAACCGGAAGTGGTTCCTATTGACGAAGAGATGGCGACGAATCCTACCAATACCTATGGCGAGACAAAGCTAACAATGGAAAAAATGATGAAATGGTGTGAGAAGGCTTTTGATCTAAAATATGTTTCCCTCCGCTATTTTAATGTGGCGGGTGCAAGGGAATCAGGGGAAATTGGAGAGGATCATTCACCGGAAACCCACCTTATTCCAGTTGTACTGGAGGCTGCATTAGGAAAACGGAAAGCCATTACTGTGTTTGGGAATGATTACGATACGGAAGACGGTACATGCATCCGGGATTATGTCCATGTAGAGGATTTAATTGATGCTCATCTACTAGCCCTTCGTTATTTGCAAAATGGAGGGAAAAGTGATGTGTTCAATTTAGGCAGCAGCAAAGGCTTTTCGGTGAAGGAAATTATCGAAGCAGCAAGAAAGGTAACGAATATCGATATTCCTGCTGTAACTGGGGAAAGACGTGCCGGTGATCCAAGTAAATTAATTGCCTCCGCATCTAAAGCAATGCAAATACTAGGCTGGAATCCGCAAAGAACGATGATTGATAAGATAATTAAGGATGCCTGGAACTGGCATTCCCATCATCCGAATGGCTACGGGGATTAAAGATGCAGGTTATTTACAATGTTATACAACAGCTTGTATTTCAAGCGGTGACTGCTAAGCTAATAGAAGAAGAAGACATGATTTATGCGAGAAACCAAGTACTTGCTCTTTTAGGATTAGAGGCTTATTCAGAGACAGACGAAGAGTTTGAAGAAAAAGAAATACCGGATTTGTTGGATATTTTAGTAGAGTATGCGTGTAAAAATAATATAATTGAGGATTACTTTGATTCAAAGGAAATCCTCTCTAGTAAAATCATGAATTGCTTTGTTGCCAGACCGTCAACGATTAATCGAAATTTTTACGAGTTATATGAACAGAACCCAAAACAGGCAACGGACTATTTTTATGAATTAAGCCGCAGCAGCAACTATATCCAAACAAAGAGAATTCAAAAAAATATTGTATATCAAGTGGCTACGGAATATGGAGACCTTGATATTACGATTAATCTTTCCAAACCGGAAAAGGATCCGAAACAAATTGAAAAGGAAAAAACAGTGGCAAGTATTGGATATCCAACTTGTTTGTTATGTGCTGAAAACGAAGGCTATGCCGGCAGACTTGGCCATCCGGCCCGCTCTAATCATCGTGTAATAAGGGTGGAGCTTGAGGGAGAAGAATGGATGCTGCAATATTCACCGTATCTTTATTATCGTGAACACTGCATCCTTTTATCGGGGCAGCACCGGAATATGGTTATTAATAGAAACACTTTTACCAACCTGTTGAAGTTTGTGGAAAGATTTCCGCATTATTTTATTGGTTCAAATGCCGATTTGCCGATTGTTGGAGGATCCATTCTATCACATGATCATTATCAGGGAGGACGTTATGAATTCCCAATGGCGAGAGCAGCAAGTGAGGAGACATTTCGGATAAATAAATTCTCGAATGTGGAATGTTCTACGATAAAATGGCCGATGAGCGTGATTCGATTAAGAAGTAATGAGATTCAAAGCTTGGTAGATACTTCGGATTATATTTTACAAAAGTGGAAGGGGTACAGCGATCCTTTCGTGGGTATATACGCTTTCTCCGAGAATACACCTCATAATACAATAACTCCAATCGTGAGGATGCGTGGAGAATTGTATGAAATGGATCTTGTTTTACGCAATAATCGTACAAGTGAACAACATCCTTTAGGGATATTTCACCCTCATGCCGATGTTCACCATATTAAAAGGGAAAACATTGGCCTGATTGAGGTTATGGGTCTCGCCGTTTTACCTGCCAGATTGAAGGATGAACTAAAGGAAGTGGGAAAATTCCTTTTAGATGAACGGCATTCCATTGCAGAGTATCACCAGGAATGGGCGAAACAACTGAAGGCGAAGTACAAAGATCAACATAACGAGCAAAATGTGGAGCGAATTTTACGGGAAGAAGTTGGAGCGAAATTTAAGAAGGCATTAGAGGATGCTAGTGTGTATAAACGGGATAAGGACGGAAAACAAGCATTTAATAGATTCATCGAAACATTATAAGGGGGGATTGGTTTGGAAATATCCAAAACAAGTTTTGGCAAATTGGATGACCAAGAAGTTAAAGCTTTTACACTGACAAATGATGATGGAATGAGTGTGACATGTCTCAACTATGGATGTATTATTACCAAAATCTTAGTACCGGACCGCAATGGCATTGTTGAAAATGTTGTACTCGGATTTGATTGCTTGGAGGATTACTTGCAATATTCTCCTTATTTTGGCGCCGTTGTTGGGCGGGTAGCCGGCAGAGTTAAAGGGGCAGCATTTGAGTTGGATGGGGAAGTTTTTCGTTTAACGGTAAATGAAAATGTTAATCATATCCATGGCGGTATAAAAGGATTGAGTCATGTTATTTGGCAGGCTGAAGATATTCAGAATGAAGCTGGAATCGGTATCGTTTTTACTCATCAAAGTCCGGATGGGGAAGAAGGTTACCCAGGCACATTAAATCTAAAGATCACCTATCTTCTAACCAATGAAAATGAACTTAAAATTTCATACGAGGCTCAGTCGGATCGAAAAACCATTGTCAATTTGACGAACCATTCTTATTTTAATTTAAGCGGAAATTTGAAGACAGATATTTTGAATCATCAGTTGACCATAAACAGCCAGGCGATTTTAGAATTAGACGAGCAGCTTTTGCCAACCGGAAAGTTGCTCGATGTAACAGATACTGCGTTTGATTTTCGCGAGGGCAGGATAATAAAAGAAGGAACCGTCTCTGCACATCCGCAAAATGTATTAGCCGGAAATGGATATGATCACCCGTTTGTATTGAATGAGGAGGAAGATAAAGTTATTACCCTAGCGGATCCGGAGAGTGGACGTTCGTTAAAGGTGGAAACCGATCAGCCGTCTGTGGTGGTCTACACATCTAACCAGTTAGTAGGGGATTTTGAAATTTTTGGAGTACCAGCACAGAAATACCTAGGTATTTGCCTGGAGACACAGGGATATCCGGATGCCGTTCATCATTCGCACTTCCCATCTATTGTTTTAGATAAGGATGAAATATACCAATCAACTACAACGTATCAATTTTCCAGGAGGAAATAATGGCTACGATTAAAGATATAGCGGAAAGGGTGGGAGTCTCAATAGCGACAGTCTCGAGAGTCTTGAATTATGACCCCAGCCTTTCTGTTAGCGATGAAACCAGAAAGAATATATTTGAAGCTGCGGAGGCACTTTCTTATAAAAAGCGTCCTGCACGTAAATCGAGCCCTGCAAAAATAGCGATGCTTCATTGGTATACGGAGAAAGAGGAACTGGATGATTTATACTACATGTCCATTCGGTTAGGAATCGAGAATCGTTGCCAGCAGCATGATATCCAGGTTATCAAGTGTTATCAAAGCAATCTTGGCGATCTTAAAAAAGAGGGAATTCAAGGGATTATTGCAATCGGTAAATACAGTAGCAAGGAAGTAGAAGAAATAGCAGGGATTTCAAACAATCTTGTATTCGTAGATTTTTCTCCAGACGAAGAACAGTTTGACTCGGTTGTCGTTGACTTTAAAAAGGTGACGGAAAAGGTGCTTGATTTTTTTATAGAAAATGGACATACGGAGATAGGTTATATTGGCGGGCGGGAAGCCTTCCGTGACCAAACTGCTGAAATCGTGGATGTAAGAGAGTTAACCTTCAGTGAATATATGAGGTCCGCTGGCTTATTTAAGGAAGAGTTCATCTATACCGGAGCATTCTCCGTCCAGGATGGGCAGAAGTGGATGAAAAAGGCGATTCAGGAGCATGGAGAGCAGCTGCCGACTGCCTTTTTTGCAGGCAATGATTCGATTGCAATCGGATGTTTGCAAGCTTTACAAGAGGCAAATATTCCAGTTCCAGATCGAGTTTGCCTTATAGGTGTAAATGATATCAGTGTGTCGAAGTATGTCTTTCCACCTTTAAGCACAGTCAAAGTCTATACAGAATTAATGGGAGAAACCGCTGTCGATACCTTGATGGAACGGATTGACGGCAGAAAAATAGCGAAAAAGGTATTTATATCTACTAAACTCATACACCGGGTGTCAGGTAACTATTTATAATCATATAAATAGTTACCTGACACCTTATTTTCTTGCCTTCCCGGTTTTGTAGCCCAGGTAAAAGATAGGGATATAACTTAGAAGAACATAGCCGACTCGTGGGTCTTTTTCTATGAAGCTCATAATCGATCCTGTTATATTAAGGAGTTGTTTCAGTAATTGGCCTTGGGTTTGTAAGCGATAAAGATAGACTATCATTATAGCAATAAAAACTAATAAGATGATCCATATAATTCGAAAAAAGGATAGAGATTGTTTCTTCGATTTCATCTTAGCCATCCCGATTCCTCCTAAATTGCAGATAGGTACCATTTCTATCTCTGTTATTTATTTTCCTCTATTTTCTATCAACCATATTCCATTAATTTATTTTACCCTTCATTCATACTTTCTGCTTGTCATTAATAAAATGAAGTGAACCTAAATAGAAAAAGTAAATTTTAAACTTCCTTAGGGATTGATTTAAAGGTTGGTATGGTTTTCCTTTTTAAAAGGTACCTAAACATAAATGAAGAGGGGGATATTGGCGTGAGGAAAAAAAGCAAATGGAAGATAGCCGGGACACTTTTTTTATCTTTGTCTTTAATGCTGGCTGCTTGTTCCAGTAAAACGGATAGTTCAAATGAAAAAGACAAAGGCACGAAGCAAGAGAACAACGATAATAAAAAAGTAACGATTGTGTATGCACGAGGCAAGGATGTAACGAAGGGAACAACAAAAATTGTGGAAGCATTTGAAGCAGCTCATCCAAACATTCATGTTGAATTTAAGGAAATGCCGTCTGATAGCGGGCAGCAGCATGATACGTATGTTACGCAATTAAACGGAAAGTCATCAGAAATAGATGTCTTTGATATGGATGTTATCTGGCCGGCTGAATTTGCACAAGCAGATTATGTCCTTCCGCTTGACCGTTTTATTCAACAGGATGGAATTGATTTAGGCACATATAATCAAGGCGCCTTGGCTGCATCCCAATTTAACGGCAAGCAATGGGCATTGCCGAAATTTATTGATGCAGGACTTCTTTATTACAGAACGGATTTAGTGAGTAAAGACGAAGTCCCGAAAACATGGGATGATTTACTAAAAATGGCCAAGGAAAAGAAAGGTAAGGGCGGTACAAAGTTCGGGTATGTGTTCCAAGCGAAGCAATATGAAGGCTTAGTGTGTAACGCAATTGAATTCGTTGCCTCTTATGGCGGACAATTTATTAATGAAAAGAATGAAGTGGTAGTTAATAGTCCAGAAACAATAAAAGGCTTGAAAAAGCTAGTGGAAGTAGCAAATTCAAGTGTTGTTCCTGGGAATGTAAATACTTTCACTGAAATAGAATCCGATCAAGCGTTCATCGAAGGTCAAACTGCCTTCTTGCGGAATTGGCCATATGAATTTGCAAGTGCGAATGATAAAGATAAATCAAAAATAGTAGGCAAAGTTGGGATTGCTCCACTGCCTGCGGGGGATAAGGGGTCAGCGGCTGCGCTTGGCGGATGGCAAGCCGGTATTAACAAATATTCAAAGCATCCTAAAGAGGCATGGGAATTCCTTAAGTTTATGGCAGGGCCTGAAGGACAAAAGCTTGATGCCATCTATGGCGGTCATGCACCAACAATTACTAGCCTTTATAGCGATCCGGATGTTGTAAAAGCAAATCCTATTTTCGGAGATAAAGGCTTCCAGGATGGCTTAAATGCAGCAGTTCCACGCCCTGTTGCAGCTAACTATCAAGAAATCTCAGACATTATTCAAATTGAAGTATCAAAGGCGATAGCAAAACAAGAAACCGTCGAACAAGCGGTTAAAAATATGGAAGCGCAAATGAAGGAGAAATTGAAGAAGTAATCCGAAAGTCTGATGTATTAGCCTTTCTTCATTGGAAAGGCTAGTACATTTTTTAGAAAGGAGCGAAAGAATTGCCGAAGAAACGCAAGCAAAAGAAATCCTCTGAAAAAATAAAAGCGTATGCTTTAGTCGCGCCGGCATTAATACTTATTGCTGCAATTGCAATATGGCCTGTTATTCAATCCTTTTATTTTAGTTTGTTTGATTTGAAGTTAAATAGTCCAACGAAATCGGAAACTCACCTAAGTTACTCGTTCAATCTGAAGGATTACTTAGATAATTATCCTTTTCTAATCAGCGGGATCGATGCAGAGATACGACAAGGACATGCAGCAGATGATTTAAATAAGCTTAAAACAAATCTTCAAGCCTTGGATAAAAAAATCCAAGCTGACCCGGATATAAAGGATAAATATAAAACGGTAAACGAAAAGCTAATGAATTTTGAACAAATAGATTCCAGTCTGGCTTTTATCAAAATAGACAGAAAGCTGGCTAAGCAAATTCAGGCATCAACCGATCAAATTCACAACGCATTAAAATCCATTTCTGCTGCAACCAAACCTGATCAAAGCAAAAAACTGCTGGGCCTCTCATCGGCATTGAATCAGGTTATCGTAAAACCGAATTTTATTGGACTAGCGCATTATAAGGACGATTTATCTCAAAAAAGAATGTGGAAAGCTCTTGGCAATACCTTTACTTTTACCGTCATTTCGGTTGCTATTGAACTAATTCTTGGACTTGCCATTGCTCTCGTCATTAATAAGGCCTTTATAGGAAGAGGACTCATTCGTGCCTCCATCTTAATTCCATGGGCGATACCGACTGCAGTTTCTGCGTTAATATGGAAATTTCTATATGATGGTCAAAATGGGGTAGTGGCAAAGATATTTGAGAAAGTCGGATTAGTAGATCATATGAGCAGCCTTCTAACAACACAGACGGGTGCCTTTGTTTCCGTGATATTGTCGGATGTCTGGAAAACTACTCCGTACATGGCTTTATTACTGCTTGCCGGTTTACAAGTCATTCCAAGCTCCTTGTACGAAGCTGCATCCATAGACGGGGCATCCAAATGGAAACAATTTACGAATATTACCCTTCCACTCTTAAAATCTAGTATGTTAGTTGCTTTACTTTTTCGTACACTCGATGCATTTCGTGTATTTGACTTAATCTGGGTTTTAACCGGTGGCGGGCCGGCAAACTCTACCGAAACAATTTCCATTTTTGCTTATAAAGTCATGTTCTCGCAAACCAATTTTGGCAATGGTTCCGCTTTAGCTGTTATTGTTTTTATATGTGTTGCCATCATTTCGATGATTTATATTAAATTCCTTGGCAAAGATTTATTGCAGGATTCATCGGGGAAATAGGGGGGAGTTCATGGTGAATCGAAAAACAGGATGGTTATTTTATGTCGTATTATTGATATTCGTCTTTGTCGTCATGTTTCCTTTCCTATGGATGCTGCTCAGTTCGATAAAGCCAGCGACAGAATTGTTTGGGGATAAAGCTTTTACACCCTTTTCCTCTCATCCAACCTGGAAAAACTATATGTCCGTCTTTTTTGATTATCCGTTTGTCCGCTATTTATGGAATAGCTTTGTCGTTTCTTCTATTACCACCATTTATACTGTATTTGTTGCATCTTTCGCCGCTTATTCTATAGCAAGACTTCAATTTACAGGGAAAACAGTCATATTAGGGATTGTTTTATCCGTTTCCATGTTCCCGCAAATTGCAACGATATCGCCAATTTATATCTTTTTGAAAAATGTGGGACTAACCAACTCTTATTTAGGGTTAATTATTCCGTATACAACCTTTACGCTGCCGCTATCCATTTGGATTCTCGTAACCTTTTTCCGAAAGATTCCTCATGACCTGGAGGAGGCGGCAAAGATTGATGGAGCGGGATTGATGCAAACATACTGGAAAATTATTTTCCCGTTAGCGGCTCCGGGAATCTTTACAACAGCTATTCTCGTCTTCATTGCAGCATGGAATGAATTTCTTTTCTCTTTAACGATAAATACCGATACAAATTACAAGACAGTTCCGGTAGGCTTCGCGCTGTTCCAAGGACAATATACGATTCCGTGGGGGGAAATTGCAGCAGCATCCATTGTTGTTACAGTACCGCTTGTTATTCTGGTTCTTATCTTTCAGCGGAGAATTGTATCTGGTCTTACACAGGGATCCGTTAAAGAATAACGAAAAACATCGGATGGATATCTCATCCGATGTTATATTTTTTTAAGAGATATTGCTTCGCGCATTTTTTGCAAGGATTCTTGGCCGAATTTATCCCGCCTTGCCATTACATTGACATAAAGACTATCAATAATACTAAGTTGGGCAATCCGTGATGATAGGGCTTCCGAGCGATAGTCCGTTTCCTGGGAGATCGTATAGAGCGGGATATCTACCTTTTGGCTTAAAGGTGATTTTGCCAAGTTTGTAATCCCAATTGATTTTGCTCCATTTTTCTTGGCAATTTGCAAAACATCCATGATATCTTTATTCGAGCCCGAATGAGAAATAAGGACAACTACATCTTGTTCCGTTAATTGTGCTGCGGACATGATTTGAAAGTGAGAATCTGTATATGCCATGGACTGAATGCCGGTTCGCATAAATTTATGATGGGCATCCATTGCGATAACACCAGATCCGCCGCTCCCGTAAAATCCGACCACATTTGCTTCCAAAATGAGCTTAATCGCATCTTCCATTTTGCTGTCACTGAAAGTATGAAGTGTCTCCTCTAACGTTTGAATATTAGCCTTAAACACTTTTTCGGCGATTACCTTCACCGAATCTCCTTCCTGTATTTCTTCGTGAATATTTTTAATAGGCGCTACAATTTCGGAAGCTAATGCTATTTTCATAGATTGAAAGCCATTAAACCCAATTCGTTTACAAAAACGAAAAACGGTCGCATCAGCTACAAATAAATCATCGGCAACCTGATTAATCGTGCTATGAATTATTTTTTGTGGATCCTCTAAAATATAATCCGCAATGGCCTTTTCCTTTTCACTAAATTGAGAATACATGGTTTTTATTCTGGGGAGACAAGGGAAAGATTGAAATCTAGACATTGTGAACACCTTTCATTCGCTATTGTATTATTTATTTAAGTATACAATAAAATCAAAATGGTACTTTTAAATTAAGATAGGAAAAGGTCACATTTAAAATTCAACTGAGATTTTGTTTGTGAAATAATCTTTTATCCACATTATCCGAACTACTAAACTTCACATCTCTCTTTTGTCTTGGGTAAAAAGACCTAAATAACGAGATGTTGCTTCCAATTCATCTGTAAAATTAATCCGTTCAGCGTTTATATTACGCGGTTTTTCCATTATTTTGATGATAGTTACGTTTTACACATTTGTAAAAAATGTGTAACCGTTTTGTGGACGAAATATGTTACGATAAAAGCATGAATCATAAATAAATTTTCACAATAAAATAGTGAAAAACGGAGGAAACATCGTGGTCAAGAAATTGAAATCCTTTGTTGCTGTTTTCCTCTTAGTGCTTATAGTATTTGCAATTTTTGCAGTACGGGGAAATTCGGTTAAAGATTTATTAACACAATATGTTCCATTTTTATTTCAAAAACAAACTGATAAGGTTTTATCATATAAATTAGATGTTAAAAAAGAACTAAAGAAATATGGTTTAGAAAAGTTCACACCGCTTCTCCTTGCCATTATGTATCAAGAAAGCAGGGGAGAAGGACAAGATTTAATGCAAGCATCAGAATCAGCAGGTTTAAAACGAAACCAGATACAAGATAAGCAGGTGAGTATCCAACAGGGGGTATATCATTTTTACCAAATGTACCATCTCGGGATAAAAAATAAAGTGGATTTGAATACGATAATCCAAAGCTATAATATGGGGCCGGGTTATATAGAATATGTAGCGGCAAATGGTAGTAAACATAGTGAAAAACTAGCAAAATCCTATTCTGAAAAGCAAGTAAAAAATCACCCGGATTTATATACTTGCGGGGGTTTTAAGGGCAATTTCCGCTATCCATATTGTTTTGGTGACTACACGTATGCGGAAAAAGTCCAGGCAAAGTTTGAACTATTGAAAAAGAATATGGAGAAAATAAACGAAAGAACTATCTCGATGAAGCCAGAGAATTAGAGGCCGACGAAAAAAGCCAAACAAAAACCAAGGAGCAGTTTCTCCTTGGTTCATCAGTTTGAAACAAATTGATTAGGACTTACAGAGTCATCTTTTTTAGTGTTCTTATCCATTGTCTTCAAAACAGCTGTAGCCAATATTTGCATTCCTGAAAGAATTGCATTTCTGTCAAAGGTCATATGAGGGTGGTGAAGTCCCGGAGTTAATCCGCAGCCAAGCCCTAACATAGTTGCTTTAAGGTGTTTGCGTTTAACGGAATAAAAGTGAAAATCCTCGCCTCCTGAGGTCACAAGTGCTTCATCTAGCTTATCTCGGCCAAGGACGTCTGATATTGCTTCAGCCATAATCATTTTCGCTTCCGGATTGACTGTTGCAGCTGCTAAGCTCTCTGGTATCGATAAATTAATTTTTACTTTATAAAATTCGGCTATCGAGTCCACCGCTGATTGTACTTTCTCAATAAGGGTTTCCATAACCTTATTTGTTTGTGCCCGTAAGTCGAGACTAAAGGTTGCTTGACCGGGGATAATATTTGCACTTTCCCCGCCTGCATGAAGCTTTGTCATTTTGACAGAATGAGGGATCATTGGATCGATATGAATATAAGCCAGCTCATGGACAAGGGACGCAGCTACTTCAATCGCATTTGTGCCAAGATGCGGGCGTGCACCATGGGCATCCTCGCCGATAATCGTACCGCTAATATGATTACTTGCGCCGTGAAGGATTGCAGGCGTGGCTCTGCCGTTTTCAGTCTCTTGAATAGGGCGAACATGGACACCATATAAAAATTCAAGATCGTCCACAACACCCTTTTCAATCATTTTTTTCGCTCCTTCTCCAATTTCCTCTGCAGGTTGGAAGATAAAGCGAATGGTTCCTTTTGGTAATGACTTTTGCTTCTTTAAAAGCATTAATGTACCTAACACCATGGTCATATGGGAATCATGCCCGCATGAATGGTTGGCTTTAAATTCTCCATTCACTTCCTGCCAAAGGGCATCCATATCAGCTCGTACCCCTACTTTAGGTGTGCCATCCCCAATTTCTGCTATAACTCCTGGGCAATCCTCAAATACAAGAGTTTTGCATCCCAACTCTTCCAATTTGGCTTTCAAAAATTTCGTTGTATGGAATTCCTTCATGCTTACTTCAGGATGGGCATGTAAATATTCAAAAATCCCCATTACCTCCGCTTGTATATCCTTTATGTCTTCTGTAAACATTCCCATCGTTAAAATCCCTTCCATTTCTTCGTTGTAGCAAAGGCTCTTTTCTTAAACTGAGTTGCTTTTGTAGACGAAAACCTAATAAACATCTTATTTGAATTAAGAATAAATAACTTTTGAGAAAAGATGCTCGAAATTAAGTCTACATTTACTAATTGCAACAATCGTTACGAAAACAGCCTTTCATATAGTTTATATTTTTTCGAACATAGCATAATTTCAAAGATAAATGAAGTGTTATTTTGTGGATGAATCATAGATGTGAATTGGTTTTTTTCGTATTACTAAATGTTATGTCACTTCCGTTAAAAAGTTCCCTTATTATTAGGTAGATCACTCAAAGGGCATAAAAAAAGAGCTTCTGTCCAAAGCTCCTATTAGAGGTGCAAAAACAATATTTGACATAAAGGTTTTAATCAAACGTTTGATTAAAAAAGTGTAAAGCCCTACGATACCTGGACTACTGAGGCTTTCCTCCCGCAATAACTGTCGAAGTAAATTCATTATTTAATAATGTCTCTCAATAACGAAATTTGCAGTATCCCCACGGAATATTGTTTTGGAATATTCAATAGGTGTCCCATCTTCTAAATAGGCGTAGGTGATTAGAGAAAAGCATGGTGCCCCTACTTTAACCTTTAACTTTTCGGCAATATCTTTATCGGCATGGGACAATTCTAAGTACTCGATTGTTTTTTTTACTTTTAATCCAAACTGATGTTCAAGAAGCCTATACAACGATTTTTCACATTCTTTTGCATTAAGGCCTGGCGTTTGTCTCCAAGGTAAATAGGCAATCTCATATTGTAACGGTTCATTATCGGCATAACGAATTCTTTCTAGCATATTAACGGGATCCCCTTTTTGCAAAGTGAATATTTCCTCAAGAAATGCATCTGACTGTATGACAGTAAGACCGATCACTTTTATGGTGGGGCTCTTCCCTTGTGTTGTGAGCTGTTCGGTAAAATTACTAACCGTATTCGTCAGTACTTGTTTCACTTTTTGACCTGAGACAAATGTCCCTTTTCCTTGTTTTCTATATACATATCCTTCTAGTGTCAACTGTTGAAGTGCGGTTCTCACCGTTGTGCGGCTTACACCGAATTTCTCGCAAAACTCCGCTTCCGTCGGTAATTGTGTATGCGGAGTATACTCTCCGGATTTTATTAATTGGATGATGGCTTCCTTCACTTTAAAATGTAAGGCATCTCCATTTCCTTCCCTTTCCACAAGAATCCTCCTTTATCTGTGCAAAAAAATATTTTGTTGGTCGATTTGCTTAAACAAGCCTTTATGAAGGATGAGATGGGCAGATCGAACAATATTGGCATATCTGGTTGTGAGTAGTTTCTGGTGAATCTTATTTGTATGTATACTTGTTTTATATCATAAACAGAGACAAATAATCCATTGTTTCTTTTTAGGGAGTAATGATTATAAAAACTTGTCATTACAAATTTAATTTTGTATTGCATATGATATAACTTGTAATTATAATAATATTCAAAGAGGTAAACGTTTACAATAGGAAGACTTTAAGATTGGAAATTTAATATCTTAATGGTTAAGTAAGAAGGGAGTTTACCTTCTTCTTACTATAATTTGATAGAATAAAAATTTTTGAATGGGCAAAAAGTGAAAAACGGTTAATTATTGACTTACTTGAGGAATGACAAGAGGAGGAGGATTTTCATGGCAAAAGGAATAAAAATTGCTACGATAGGTGGGGGGTCTAGCTATACACCGGAGCTTGTGGAGGGATTCATTAAACGATATGATGAACTGCCTATCAGCGAACTATGGCTAGTAGATATTGAAGCGGGAAGAGAAAAGTTGGAAATTGTCGGGGATCTAGCGAAAAGAATGATCAAAAAGGCCGGTCTGCCTATTAATGTTCATCTGACATTAGACCGCCGTGCAGCATTAAAGGATGCTGATTTTGTTACGACTCAATTTCGAGTAGGCTTACTGGATGCAAGAGCAAAGGATGAAAGAATTCCGCTTAAATATGGGGTATTAGGTCAAGAAACAAATGGACCCGGCGGACTGTTTAAAGGTCTTCGAACGATTCCGGTTATTTTAGATATTTGCCGAGAAATGGAAGAACTGTGCCCGGATGCATGGTTAATTAACTTTACAAATCCTGCAGGTATGGTGACAGAGGCCGTTCTTCGCTATAGCAATATTAAAAAGGTTGTCGGTTTATGTAATGTGCCAATCGGTATGGAAATGGGAGTTGCTCGCTTGTTAGATGTGGATCATAGTCGGGTACGCATTACATTTGCAGGCTTGAATCATATGGTTTACGGATTGGATATTTTCCTTGACGGTGTCAGTGTTAAAGATAAAGTCATTGATCTCATCACTAATCCGGATAATGCCATTACGGTTGAAAATGTGCCGGCACTGGAATGGGAACCAGAATTTTTAAAAGCACTTAATGCTCTTCCTTGCTCTTACCATCATTATTATTACAAAAGAAGCGATATGGTTGAAAAAGAGCTGAAGAATGCAAAGGAGCTAGGAACAAGAGCAGAAGTAGTGAAGAAATTAGAGGCGGAATTGTTTGAACTTTATAAAGACCCTAATCTTGATGTAAAACCGCCGCAATTGGAAAAACGCGGTGGAGCTTACTATAGTGATGCTGCCGTACGTTTGATCCATTCTATTTATACAGATAAAAAAGATATACAGCCAGTCAATACAATCAACAATGGAGCAATTGCTGGAATTCCCGCAGATTCCGCCGTTGAGGTAAGCTGTATCATTACGAAAGATGGTCCTAAACCAATTGCCATTGGTGAATTGCCGGTTGCAGTCCAAGGGCTTGTCGGGCAAATTAAATCTTTCGAGCGAGTTGCAGCGGAAGCGGCAGTGACGGGCGATTACAACACAGCTTTGCTGGCCATGACCATTAATCCGCTTGTTGCAAATGATCGTGTCGGCAAACTCATTTTGGATGAAATGTTGGAGGCACATAAAGAACATTTGCCGCAATTCTTTCATAACTAGGTAGCGCAATGCTGCCTTTTTACTTAATTTAGGTTAATTGTTGATGCATAGCTTCCTATGGAGCATCAACTATGAGAGACAACTATAAATAGGGAGGGACTGTAAAATGATAAAGCTGATTGTAAATGCGGATGATTTTGGGTATTCTGCAGGTGTAAATTATGGCATCATTGAAAGTCATCTGCACGGGATCGTCAATTCTACTACGATGATGATGAATATGTCTGGCACCAGACATGCAGTGGAACTCGCAAAGCAATATCCAACTTTGAAAGTAGGGATTCATTTAGTTTTAACTTGTGGCAAGCCGTTAGTGGATAATGTAAAAACATTGGTCGATGAGAATGGAAACTTTAAATCTTTAGCCTATTTGATGAAGCATTTGGATATCGATTTACAAGAATTGGAACGTGAATGGACTGCACAAATTGAGGCATTTTACGAAGCAGGTCTTACTCCAAATCATTTTGATAGCCATCATCATGTTCATGGATGGGACGTACTTTACCCCATTGTGAAGAGGCTGTCCGATAAATATAATCTCCCAGTTAGGAGACCGAGCCACGCATTTGATTTACCGTACTATAGCGATGTTTTCTTGGATGACTTTTACGGTGAATCGATAAGTGAGGATTATTTTTATTCCTTGGAAGAAAAGGTAATGGATGGACAAACGGCTGAGATCATGACTCACCCGGGATTTGTGGATCAGGAGGTGCTTAACGGATCTTCCTATAATGTGCTTCGTGCGAAAGAAACTCATATATTAACACATGTTTCATTGCCGGAATCCATCACATTAAAATAAACCCGTGTGAATAAGGGTTTATTTTCCTAATTTAATTTTATTAAAAAATTTGTAATAACAAATTTAATTTTGTATTGCCTAAATAAGTATTTGTTACTATAATTAATATGAGTAATAAAAACTAAATATTCCAAAAGAGAGGAGGGCAATGGCAAAAACAAACGTGTATAGTATCGAGATTGTAAGAAATGCCTCAGCAAACTAAATTCGTGTATTTCATTCCCAAAAGTTTCAAAAAGAAGTAAGAACACTTATTGGCTTTAAACTAAAAAACTTCAAAATTTTTTTGACATCATCGGTAAACGCTTTCACACATACTTTGCTATTTCAGCAGATTCAAACTTTTCCAATAATCTATCATCCTAAAACATCAATGTAATGGAATTTTCCTATGCTTTCAAGATTCATAGTATATTGGCGGGCAGTTTTGAAAGATGTTTCACCGTTTTAATAATTTAGTCCATTCATCCTTGAGAGGGGGGATGCATTTGAAGTAAGACAAGGGATGGTTTAATCACTCCGCTTCGTTTTACACAATTTCCTGAGATTTATAACATGTTTTAATTTAATTGTTAGGGGGGTATATGGATGAATTTGATAACTGCATGGTTGGAAAGATATTTCCTTCCTATTGCATCTAAAATTGGGGGTCAAAAGCATCTAGTTGCATTAAGAGATGCATTTATTGGGACTATGCCGGCAACAATGGCTGGTTCCGTGGCGGTTATGCTTAACGCTATTTTGAGGGATTTGCCGCCACAATTTTTTGATGGATATGATGGGAACACCATTCCGGTCATTAAACAAATTATTACAATCAATGGTTATGTATGGAATGGTACCCTTGCAATTGCCGGATTAATATTTGTTTTCTCATGGGGGTACAATATTGCGAAAATCTACGGAGTAAACGAGTTAGCGGGAGGAATTGTGTCAACTGCTGCTTCGATTGCGGGGATTACGTTCTCCTTCTCTGGTGGAATCTCAGGATTAAAGCTAGATCCGGCCACTGTAGATGCCATTAATGCTGCTGGGTGGACTGCTACTTCAAAGAGCATTACAGCTGCTGGCTGGGGATGGCTGCCGCTGAATAATTTGGACGCTAATTTCTTCTTTACCGCAATGATTATTGGTTTTGTGGCTACTATGATTTATGTTAAATTGATGTTGAAGGATATTACAATCAAGTTACCGGAATCGGTTCCACCTGCAGTTTCTACAGCTTTTGCATCCATCATTCCGGCTACCGTAGCCCTATATGTTATTGCTATTTTCTATTGGATATTCTCTCTCATCGTACCGGATATGACGTTCTTACAATGGTTGCAAAAAACGATCGCGTTACCGCTTTTGGGACTTTCCCAAGGATTTGGAGCAGTTGTCTTAGTTACCCTGTTCGTTCAACTATTTTGGTTCTTCGGAATCCATGGCCCGAACGTTCTTGCCCCAATCTTGGAAGGAGTCTTCGGAGTAGCTCAATTGACAAACGTTAACCTTTTCCAACATGGCGGAACCGCAGAGGTTCTTGCACATGGATACAAGTGGGTTCGTGGATCCTTTGATGCTTATGCTTGGTACGGCGGTTCTGGAGGAACAATTGTTTTAATATTGGCAATCCTCCTATTTTCAAAACGGAAAGATTATAAAGCGGTTGGGAAATTGTCTGTCGGACCTGGGATATTCAATATTAATGAACCAATCATGTTCGGTTTGCCAATTGTGCTAAACCCACTTATGTTCTTCCCATTCTTGATTGCACCAGTTGTGTCTGTTGCAATCGGTTATTTTGCAACAATATGGGGATGGGTTAATCCTGTTTCGGTAGCGATACCTTGGTCGACTCCGCCGTTATTGTTGTCCTTCATGGCCACTGGAGCAGACTGGCGTGCCCCAATTGTTACATTAGTTGCCATGGCTGTTTCATTCATCATTTGGGTTCCATTTGTTATTGCTGCAAATAAAGTGACTGCAAAAACAGAGGATAAAGCCGCATAAGAATTATTCACTGATAGGTGGGTCACTTTCGTCGTTATCGCAGGAGCGGCTCACCAATCTTTTTCATTTGGAAAGGAGTAAGAAAATGATAGAAGTTTGCTCTGCTGTACAGCAAGATAAAATCATTGAACTATTAAACAATTATAACGAAGAAGGGATACAATTTTCCTTTAAAGAAAAAAAGGGCATCAATCTTTATTTTGAAACAAACGCAAATGATTTGGAACAAGCATCAAAACTAGCAAAAACAGCTATTAAAAGTCAGCCGTGGGGGTCGGTTCTTTATTTTCGATCTGCCCCAGTTGAATGAAAAGGATGAACACCATGGTTAAAAACGGCTTATTTCTCGCCAGTATTGGCTGTATCCTGTTACTTATTAGTGCAAATGCGCGAACAGGGGAATACAATATTTTTAATTTGACTACTGCACTTTTTCTTATTATAGTTGGAGCTTTTATGGTTTTTAGGGAAAAAAGGAAGATTAAAAAGAAAAAAGATTAGGTGATTCTAGTGGAAATAGTAAGAAAAATGAATGTGCCGGCTGAATTTCTTTATAAGACAATTATAAAATCAGTTTTGTCCGATATCCATTCGCAAACGGGAAAAAAGGTGGTTGAAAGTCAACTGCCGGGATTCGAATATATTAAGACTTTCTCCAAGAATAACCAGGCTACAGTAAAGATTGAAGAAATCACCAAAAATGAATCCTATCAGTATCGAACAACTAGCAATATACATGATTTTACAGTAACTTATAAAGTTCGTCCGCTTACTGGAGAAAACTGTGAATTACACTATTCTGAAAAGATGGAATCCTACGGCTATCTTCAAAAACTAAATGATGCCTTTGTCGGTATTATTTGGTCTAGGCTGAAAAAAAAGAGGTTTAATGAAATGCTTAATCAAATTGAAGCTAGTTATTCAAGGGAAGAGATAGAGTCAAGTATTTTGTAATCTTACAAAATACGAATATATCATAATTTTTGCTAATAATCGATAAACCTTATAAGAAAAGACGCCCCGAAACCAATCCTCCTCAGCATTTATAAAAACGAAAAAACAAATAGTACGTAAACAGCCTTTTAATAAAACAACCCTAAATAATTTGGAGGGAAAATTTATGAAAACAATTATGTTAGTATGTTCTGCGGGAATGAGTACGAGTTTATTAGTCACTAAAATGCAAAAATCAGCTGAAGCTAAAGGGATAGAAGCTGATATTTTTGCGGTTTCTGCTTCTGAAGTGGATAATACTTTGAAGAAAAAGAATGTCGATGTATTATTACTTGGCCCACAAGTTCGTTATATGAAAGCTCAATTTGAGAAAAAATTGGATGGGAAAAATATCCCAGTCGAGGCTATTAACATGCAAGACTATGGATTAATGAAGGGTGAAAATGTTTTAGAGGCAGCCATTAAATTAATTGATAATAAATAATCCATTCTTGAAAAGAAAATCACTGCAGGGAATATTAATTTTATGAGTTATTATATGTTTGACTCAGTAGTAAGGAGTTCAAATGAATGAAGGATGTTGAAATAAATGGTGGATGAAAATTTGGATATGATAGGATTTCAAATTATTAGTAATGTTGGTACGGCAAGAAGTCTAGCTATGGAAGCTCTATTTGCTGCCAAAAGCGGCGACTATGCTCTAGCTGAAGAAAAATTAGAGGAATCTAATAAATATTTTGTTGAAGGACATAAAGTTCATGCAGGGTTAATTCAAAAAGAAGCTTCTGGAGATAAGGTGGAATTTTCCTTACTATTTATGCATGCAGAAGACCAACTAATGAGTACAGAAACGATTGCTCTACTGGTTAAAGAAATGGTGGAAATGTACAAAAAAATAAACAAGTAACATCCTAAGATGAATATAAAAATAAGGGTCATTACGAAATTGCTTTTGTAATGATCTTTTTATTATACATTTTAGCCGCTCAACAGTTATTGTGTTCGAAATATAAAAACAATAGTGAGGAATTAAAATTGGGTGCTGTTTAGCACCCATTAAATTAATAGTTGAAAATCGTTGGCTCACTCGCTACATTCGGTGCAAAGTCTGTGTTGATGTCAAATAGATTTTCCATGTATACAAAATTTCCTGTACAAAGATCTCCGGAGCCAGAAATGACCTTACTTGAAGTTTCTGGACTTATAAATACCCTGTCGCCAACTCCAGCAACTCCTCCAAAGATTTTATCAATTTGTATTGGCCCTACTACTGCTGGCATATTCATCATTCCTTTTTAAAATTGGTATTTTTAGGTAATATCGCTCTTTAAAATTATAAATATCGGATGCTACATCATATGCCTAATTGTAAAATGGTGTGAAACAGAGGGATAGGTTCCTTTTCCCAGTTACAATGAGAACCGTACTATTATGCCGTTTTTATTCCTTCAGACTCTCCTTTAAATCATTCATCATTCTAGTTCTTTCCTCTTGAGGAACAATTAAATAGTAAATTCCATCGATTCTTTCTCCTTTTCCTTGAACCTCATATTGAATAATATTTTTTTGGCTGTCCCGATAATTTTTTTGTATATTCATCATTTCGTCAAAGGTCATGTTTGTCTTAACGTTTTTTCCAAGTGCATGAAGGATATCCGTGATTCTTGTAACGGAGGATATGTTTACAGCCTTATGGATGATGGCTGTAATGACCTTGCGTTGCCGTTCATTTCTGCCAAAATCCCCTTTAGGATCTAGATGGCGCATGCGGACATATCCTAGTGCTTGCGGACCGTTTAGGGTTATTTGCCCTTTTTTATAATGGTAGCCTTTTTTATAATAACCCTCATCATACCAGTCAATATTATTTTGTACGGTAATTCCTCCGACCGCATCTACCAGCTCTTTAAGTGCTTTCATATTTACACGAATATAATAATTCATCGGAACACCAACGAAATTTTCAACCGTATCAATAGACATTTTTGTACCGCCAAAAGCATAGGCATGGTTTATTTTATCCATTTTTCCGTTGCCAATGATTTCTGTTCTAGTATCACGTGGAATACTTACCATCACCATTTTTTCCTTTTTAGGGTTTAAAGTGATAACTATTAGGGTATCTGTTCTTCCAGGATCCCCTTTGCGCTGATCAACCCCCATCAATAAAATCGAAATGGGTTTTGGATTAGCAGGAATGTTTACCTCAGGGGGCGGCTCTTCATTAACATTAGGTTCATGCATTTGTTCGGCTGTTTTTTTTACCGTATGATAGACGTAATATGCATATCCACTAATCCCAATTGCCAAAATACCAACAATACTTGCCATAATGATTATTATTTTTTTCATCTTATTGCCTCACTTCTACAACAGGCATCTATAGCTATATTAAGCTTATTGTTTGTTTAGACAGAAAAAATTAAAAACGTAATTGGATGGTAAGTTCTGTCGGAATAGTTGATTTGTAAAGGTTTAAATGGGACGTATACCCATTTTTCATTAAAAAGTGAAACATTAAATTGCGAAAAAACGTCTAAAATGTGATACAACTAAATAGAGATGATGAAGTATCTTTTCTTAATTATTGATAGTTTTTTTATCAAAAAATTATTATTTTCTTTGTACTGATAGAAAAGATGCCAAAAAGGGAACAAAAGGAGAAACAAAAAATGTTAAAAATGCTAAGTAGATTTATTCTAGTAGCAATCTTCCTATTAGGAATAGGATTGAATGGTGTGGCAAAAGCATCAAGCAATGACAGTAATGATACTGGTTATGATGAAAAATACGGATCGCCTATTGTAGTATATGGGGAAACCTTGACACCTGCTCAGAAGGATGAAATGAGAAAAGTGTTTAATGTGACAGACAGCAGCCAGGTTAAGGAAATCACTGTTACAGATTCTGACCTTGTCAAATATATTAATGGGGATCCGAACTCCAATTTATATTCTTCCGCAAAAATAACAAGAAAAGATAAAGGTAATGGTATCGTTGTCAATATTGTAACTCCGGACAATATTACAAGAGTTACATCTGATATGTATTCGAATGCATTACTTACTGCAGGGGTTGAGGATGCAACTGTTGATGTGGCTTCACCAATAAAAGTAACTGGTGAATCTGCGCTAGTTGGAATTTATAAGGCCTATGATAAATCTGGAACAACACTGAACAAGGATCGTATGGAAGTTGCGAATCAGGAATTAAATCTAGCAACCGATCTTTCGCAAAAAAATGGCTTGGACCAAGATAAAGTAACGCAATTATTAACAGAGATTAAACAGGAAATTGCGAACCAACACCCTGCTACAAAAGAAGATATTGAGAAGATTGTGGATGATAAATTAAAAACGTTGAAAATTGAACTAAGTCCTGAGGACCGTCAGCTGCTTATTAAATTATTTGATAAAATGCGTTCACTTAATATTAATTTTGATAATGTAAAAAGCCAGCTCGGAAGCATCACCTCTGATATTAAGAAGAAACTGCAAGAAGCGGCCGGAGATAAAGGCTTTTGGCAAAGTGTCGCCAACTTTTTCAAAAGTTTATTTCAGGCAATAGGAAATTTCTTTAGCGGACTATTTGGGTAAATCGTATTGATTAATATTATGTAGTATAAAAAACTGACTGTTACGTGCTAACAGTCAGTTTTTTATTTTTTTAGCGCAAATTTTTAAAAGAAAATAAGTAATTTTTAGGAATATAAATAGGATATTTTTAATAGATTTTATTGGGTGCAGCAATTTTAAGTTGCTCATAGTTTATATTTCAAAGGGGGAAATAGTTTGAGAAAGAAAAAGACGTTGTTTTCGCTTGCTTCGGTACTATTTGCTGCAATGTTGCTTCTTTCGGGGTGTTTTAGTGGACAAGGAAATACCTCACCAAAGCCATCATCTAATGGAAATACGGGAGGAGACAAAAACAATGCTAATGCCGGGCCAAAAATCCTACACCTCAATAATACAGAGGAACCCGGATCACTTCATCCAGGCACGGCACAAGGTACCCATGACTCCTGGTTATTAGAAGGTCTTTTCGAAGGATTAACAAAGAAAACACCTGAAGGCAAGATTGAACCTGGTATGGCTGAATCTTGGGATATAAGCAAGGATGGATTAACATGGACCTTCAAATTAAAGGATGGAATGAAATGGTCGAATGGCGATCCAGTTACTGCAGGGGACTTTGAGTATGCATGGAAATATGCACTTAACCCAAAGACAGCTTCTGAATATGCCTATCAGCTCTATTATTTAAAAGGCGGGGTAGAGTTTAACTCAGCTAAAAAGGGAGCCGACTTAAAAGCATTGGAAGATAAGGTTGGAGTCAAAGCGACAGACGACAAGACATTGGTTGTTACACTGGCAGAGCAAACTCCATACTTCCTTGATTTAACATCATTTTATACCTATTATCCTGTTGATAAAAAAGTACAAGAACAAAACCCTAAATGGGCTTTAGAAGCTTCCACTTATGTTTCAAACGGACCATTTAAATTAGCAGATTGGAAGCATAAAGAAAGCATGAAGCTAGTGAAAAACGAAAATTATTATGATAAGGACAATATCAAGTTAGACGAAGTGGATTTTGTACAAATTGCCAACGAAAACACAGCATGGCAAATGTATCAGGCAGGGGAATTGGATATGGTGTATCCGCTTCCACAGGATGTTCAAGGACAATTGATGGCATCTAAAAATCCTGAATTCCACAACGGTCCAGACTTATCCACTTACTATTACAACTTAAATAATAAAGTGAAACCTTTTGACAATAAAAAGATTAGAAAAGCGTTAGCGATGGCTATCGATCGTAAAGTCATTGTGCAGGATGTAGCACAAGGCGGACAAAAACCAGCTTATTCTGTCGTTCCACCTGGAATCCCTGATGTAAACGGTGATTATCAAGAAAATGGCGGGGATTTATTTAAGGAAGATGTTGCAGAGGCTAAGAAGCTTCTGAAGGAAGGGCTTGCTGAAGAAGGTTTATCGAAAATGCCTGCCTTTACAATCATGTATAACACAAATGAAGGGCATAAAAAGATCGCAGAAGCCATTCAGGAAATGTGGCGTAAAAACCTTGGTGTTAATGTAAAAGCGCAAAACGTTGAGTTCCAGGTCAAAATCGACCGCGAACATGCCGGCGATTATCAAATCTCCCGTGCTGGCTGGATTGGTGACTATGTGGATCCAATGACATTCATGGATCTATGGGTGTCAAACGGACCATACAATGACGCAAAATGGAGCAATAAAGACTATGATGCTCTCATTAAAAAAGCGAAAACATCTATGGACCCTGCGACACGCATGACAGCAATGCATGATGCAGAAAAAATCTTAATGGACGAAATGCCAGTTATCCCAATCTATTTCTACACAAAACCATACGCACTTAAATCTTACGTAACAGGATTCTTTACACCAATTAACCGCTATCCGCAATACATCTACGCAGACATCAACAAGAAATAAGGAGTCATAGGAACTGTCACAGTTATAAATCTTTAACCAGGAGGTATGCTCAGGTGGGCATACCCCGCTTTTTCAACATTATTTTTATAAAGGCTCTATTCTCAGACTTTATTTGAACCAAAACCTAATATATTTCCATGGTCATCTTGGAAAAGGATGCTCCGAAACTGGGGAGTAATTAAAATGACGGAAAACAACATTTTGAACGAAAACAGCCTTTAACAACATGTAATTGGACGAGCGTATAAAAAACCTATTTGTTTACGCTAAATGAATTGGAGTGAAACACTCATGTTAAGATACACATTAAAACGGTTTTTTTGGGCACTGGTTACCATTTGGGCGATTATTACTCTTACCTTTATTATTATGCATAGTATCCCCGGGAACCCTTTTGCCAAAGAAGGCTCCATGCCAAAAGCTGTCTACGATAATCTTCAGCATCATTATAATTTGGATAAGCCCAAAATTGTACAATATGGGCTATATCTAAAGTCACTTATACACTTAGATTTTGGTCCATCCATGAAATCACAATCTATTACCGTAAATGACTATATAAAAAATGGATTTCCAGTCTCCCTTCATCTAGGGCTGCAGGCAATGGTAATTGCGATTTGCTTCGGATTAATCTTCGGGGTCATTGCATCATTGAATAAAAACAGGTGGCCAGATTATCTTTCTATGATTCTAGCAATCATTGGAATTTCCGTCCCAAGCTTTATTCTAGCAACCTTTCTTATTAATTATTTTGCTGTCAAATGGCCCATTTTCCCGGTTGCAACATGGACATCGTGGTCCCATACAGTGTTGCCATCCCTATCGCTGGCCACCATGCCAATGGCGTATATTGCGCGACTGATGCGTTCCAGCATGATTGAAGTTTTAAGTCAGGACTATATTTTAACCGCACAGGCAAAAGGTTTAGGAAGAAGTGTGGTTATCATCAAACATGCAATTCGAAATGCTATTTTACCAGTTGTGACGGTTCTCGGTATACTAATTGCCAATATTGTTACGGGAAGCTTTATTATCGAAAATATTTTTGGTATTCCAGGTATGGGGGAAATGTTTGTCAGAGGAATCTCTAATCGGGATTATCCAGTCATACTTGGATCAACGGTTTTTTACAGTGTGATCCTCATCTTATTAATTTTCATTGTAGATGTTGCTTACACATGGATTGATCCGAGAATTAAGGTGACGGGGGAGAGTAAATAATGGCAAAGGACTTACATTTAACGGAAGAAATGTTCTTACCAGCAGAGGACAATTATAAAGAAGCGGAAAAAATTGCACGTCCCACCATCTCTTATTGGGCAAATGTATGGAGGAGATTGCGTTCCAATAAGCTGGCAATGCTTGGTCTCATCTTGATTGTTTTGCTTGTCATTATGGCATGCATTGGTACTCATATTAACGGATATACGTACTATGAACAAGATTTTAAGAAGAGAAATTTACATCCGAATGCGGAGCATTGGTTTGGGACAGATTCATTGGGAAGGGATATGTTCACACGGGCATGGTACGGAGCCAGAATATCGTTGTTTATTGGTTTTATGGCGGCATTAATGGATTTTCTGATTGGTGTATTGTACGGAGGAATCTCCGCATTAAAAGGCGGCCGCACCGATAATATTATGATGAGAATTGCAGAAGTACTTTATGCGATTCCTTATTTGCTAATGGTTATTCTAATCATGGTATGGTTTGGGAATAATAGTGGGATTTTCCCAATGATTATTGCCATGACCATCACGGGGTGGATTCCAATGGCACGACTTGTCCGGGGACAAGTGTTGCAATTGAAAGAATCTGAATATGTTCAGGCTGCCAATGCAGCAGGTGCAAAAACTTCGTGGATTTTACGCAAGCATATGATTCCAAATACGATGGGACCAATATTAGTTAATATTACCTTGACCGTTCCGACAGCGATTTTTGCTGAAGCGACACTTAGCTTTTTAGGATTAGGAATCCCAGCTCCAAAAGCAAGTTGGGGGACGATGGCAAATGAAGCACTTAGCAGCATCCTCATCGGCAATTTTTATCAGCTTTTCGTTCCTGCTATCTTAATTTCTATCACCATGTTCGCTTTTAATGTTTTTGGCGATGGATTACGTGATGCACTAGATCCAAGATGAATCTGAGCAAGAATTTTTGTATAACGACCTGCTTCATGGACCAACCACTTTTTACCTAGAAATAATCGGAATTGGAAAGGGAGATAATATGGGGAATTTATTAGAGGTAAAGGACTTGAATGTTTCATTTCAAACGTATTCGGGTGAAGTGAAGGCTGTTCGGGGTGTGAATTTTGAAGTCAAAGAAGGAGAAGCAATTGCAATTGTTGGAGAATCGGGCTGCGGAAAGAGTGTTACCGCTAAATCTATTATGAAGCTATTACCGACTCCGCCAGCGATTTATAAAAGTGGATCCATCCTTTTTAACGGAAAAGAGCTAATAGGATTACCGGAAAAAGAAATGCAGAAAATTCGCGGCAATGAAATCAGTATTATTTTTCAGGATCCGATGACCTCCTTAAATCCAACAAGTAAAGTTGGAAATCAAATTATTGAAGCAGTATTAAAGCATAATAAGGTTACTAGAAAAGAAGCTTTTCAGATTGCGTTGGAAATGCTGGAGCTGGTAGGCATCCCACAACCTGCAAAAAGAATGAATCAATACCCTCATGAATACTCTGGAGGAATGCGGCAGCGTGCCATGATTGCGATGGCTCTTGCCTGTCAGCCTAGACTTTTAATTGCGGACGAGCCTACAACTGCATTGGATGTAACGATACAGGCGCAAATATTGGAATTGATGAAACAGCTACAGAAAAAAACAGAAACATCTATTATTCTGATTACCCATGATTTAGGGGTAGTAGCGGAAATGTGTGATAGAGTCATTGTCATGTATGCGGGAAAAGTGGTCGAAACGGGTACGGTGCAGGATATTTTTGATAACCCGCAGCATCCTTATACGAAAGGGTTATTGAAATCTATCCCCCGCCTTGATATGGACAAGAAGGTGCCGTTAGCGCCCATTATTGGGACACCGCCAGACCTTATCGATCCTCCAAAAGGATGCTCCTTCTATGCGAGATGTGAAAAGGCAATGAGAGTTTGCAAGGAAAATGAACCAGAGCTTAAAGAAATCGAGACTGGGCAAACTTCGGCATGCTGGCTGCATCATTATATGGCGCAGGCTAGTGTTAAAGGATAAAGGAGGGGAAATATATGGTGAACGAAACGAGTGAAAGCATGGATCATCAGGAAACGGCAGTAAAATCTCCTCTTGTTGAAGTGAAGGATTTAAAGAAGTATTTTAAAGTTGGAGATAAGCATCTTAAGGCTGTGGACCATTTAAACTTTGACATTTATCCAGGTGAAACAGTAGGGCTTGTTGGGGAATCCGGTTGTGGAAAATCTACTGCCGGTAGAACGATGATTCGTTTATACGAGGCTACAGGCGGAGAAGTTCTTTTTAATGGAAAGAATTTATTTTCTCTTCATCAAAAAGAATTAATGAAGATTCGCCGCGAAATCCAAATGATCTTCCAAGATCCTTATGCTTCCTTAAATCCGCGGATGACCGTAGAAGATATTATCGGTGAGCCGCTAACCATTCATGGAATTGTAAAAGGAAAGCAGAAGCATGACAGGATTGTAGAATTATTAGAATTGGTAGGTTTGAGTCCGGATCATATTAATCGCTTTCCTCATGAATTCAGCGGAGGGCAAAGACAGCGCATTGGGATTGCGCGGGCACTTGCGCTAAATCCGAAATTTATCGTCTGTGATGAACCTATTTCAGCCCTTGATGTATCCATTCAAGCACAGGTCGTAAATTTATTGAAAGAGCTGCAGAAGAAGATGGGGCTTACCTATTTATTCATTGCCCATGATCTAGCGATGGTAAAATATATTTCTGATCGGATAATTGTGATGTACTTAGGAAATATGATGGAGCTATCGGAAAGTGAAGAGCTATATCGCGACCCTCTCCATCCCTATACAAAAGCGTTACTGTCATCTGTTCCGGTTCCTAATCCAAACCTTCATCGAGAGCGAATTGTCATTTCCGGGGATGTTCCGAGCCCGATAAATCCGCCAAGCGGTTGCGTCTTCCGAACACGCTGCCCACATGCGATGGATATATGCGCCCAGGCAAAGCCGGAGTGGAAGGAAGCAAAACCAGGACATTATGTTGCCTGTCATTTATATACATGAATCAATCGGGTGGTGGTTACAGCCCGGTTTATTTTTTTTTATGGATATTTTTATATGTTGTAGGGGGGAAGTGTGCACGAAAACGTGTGGAGGCGGGGAAAGTGTGGAAAAACCAAAGGTTCCTGTGGGATTTTATGAGAAAAGTGATGAAAATGAGGTAAGAAATGTGGAAATCCTGTAAAGGTGGGGATAAACAGACTTTCATTATTTAATGCAATATTTCTATGATACAATAAATTAACATCACTAAATTGGAGTGTTCCTTTATGTGCGGTCGTTACAATCTTTATTCTAGTATTGAAATATTATTGGAGAGATTTGAACTTACGAACATAGATTGGATTGAATTATCTCCCCGTTACAATCTTGCGCCGAGTCAGGCTGTCTTAGCTGTGGTCCAAGGGGAACACGGCAATAAGGGTGGCTTTTTAAAATGGGGGCTTGTGCCATCATGGGCCAATGATCCGAAGATGGGATATAAGATGATCAATGCACGGGCAGAAACTTTAGCTGAAAAGCCGAGCTTCAAAAAGCTCCTATCTAGAAGAAGATGCATCATACCCGCAGATGGTTTTTATGAATGGAAAAAAGATGGAAACACCAAACAGCCCTATCATATACGTTTGAAAAGCGGAGAGCCATTTGCCTTTGCAGGATTATGGGACCGTTGGGAACGGAATGGAGAAAAGCTGCAAACGTGTACGATTATTACGACAGAAGCAAATCCATTAATGGAAAAAATACATGACCGCATGCCTGTTATTTTAACGAAGGAAACAGAAAAAATGTGGCTGGACAGAAACGTAGGGGAAGAAGCGAAAAAGGTTCTTATCCCGTATGATCATCATGAAATGGAAGCATATCCGATTTCCTCCCTTGTGAACAGTCCGAAGAATGATGGAAAAGAATTGATCAATTCATTATAGTAATGAGGTTTTAAAATGAAAAAAGAAGTAATTTGGTGGATTATCGCAATTTTGTTGTGCTGCATGATATTTTACTTTACCGGAACACAAGCTTCCACCGGTTCCAACACACAGCGTATAATTGAAAAATTAACCGGCTTGAGTCCTGATCAGGCGAGCAATGTGAATTTTATTTTTCGTAAGGCTACCCATATCACGACATTTGGATTTCTAGGGATATGTTTTTTCATGGCTTTAAGAAAAAGAGCGTTTCTTGCTTGGGAGATCACAACGATTTATGCTGCAACGGATGAGTATCATCAATCCTTTGTGCCGGGTAGAACGGCATCTTTTAAGGACGTGATTATTGACTCGTGTGGCTGTATCATTGCAATTTTAATTGTGAGGTATTTTCAAAAGAAATATGCTGAACGGAAAGGAGTAGTTTCTAAATAACTACTCCTTACTCTTATGTTATGGAAATAGCTTTTTTAAAAGGTCTAATAATCCACCATGTTTTGTTTCATTAGCGGACCCAGAATTTGTATCTCCAGTTGGCACAGGTTCTTCTGTTGTGCCTTTACTCTGTTTGGTATCGCTCGTGGTATCTTCAGACGTATCGGGAGTTGTATTTTTCATAACTGGATTATTGTTATCCCTTGGTTGTGCATTGTCACTAGTCTGATTGTTTTGGTTCCTGCCTGGTTTTTCATTACCATTTGATGTATTAGAATCTGATTTTTCAGGTTTGATATTTTTGTCTTCTGAAGTTGTACTCTTACTTTCTAAGTCATCATTTTTTCCCTCTCCACTAGGTGGTAAGATTTTATTTATTTCGTTTAACGGATTGCTACCTGCCTTATCATTAGAGTCTTTTTCTTTATCAGGCTGTAAAATCTTATTTAAATCATCCAGTGGAAGCTGGAGATTTCCATCCTTAGAATCTCCTAATATCTTTTTAAAAATATCCACTTGTTTCTGTAAATTTTCATCTGAATCGCTTGTTGTATCCAGGTTAGCTCCTTGTTCTTCGAGACTGGCAACAAGAGCAGGAAGAATTGCCTGATCCGCTGTTTGCATATGGGCAACGAGCCGTACGTTCTTCATCCCAAGCTCACCCAGTTTATTTGGGAGATATATACCGCTAAATTCAATCTTTGTCACATCAACTGCCATATTGGTTAATTCCACTGGTCCTGTTGATTTAAATTGAATCGTGACAGGACCATTTGGTGTATTTAACACCTTCGTAATAGTAAGGCCATATATGGTTGCTTTACTGAACGTTAATCGAAGCATAAGTTTATTTTTCTGGGTAGCTGTTTCACCATTCATAATGCCTGGAATCCCCATAACACCTTCCACTTTGTCTGCCTCAATCACAAAGCCATCAATCATGGGTACAGATGCATCCGCATGCAACTTTTTGGGGGATATGGCAGTACCTAAAATAAGCAAGGTAATCATGATTATGAAACTAGTTTTTTTCACCAAGGTTATCACCATTTTCTTAAAATAAGACAAAAGCGCATGTCTATCTATGCACATTTCATTTTTGAGTAGTTTCTTCAGATAGAACCGAACTTGCAGCGACTTCCGCGTTTGAAAGTGCGCCTATTTCATTATTAGGTTGGATCATTTCATATTTCCAAGCAATGGACAAGGAACCTCCTACAATGCCAAGAATAGTTCCAATTAGAAAACCGCCGAGTGCACCCATAACAGAAAGAACCGATAAAAAGATCGTAACGATTCCAAAGACAACATTAAATTTTGGATAGAAATAACCAAGAGCTCCCATGAGAATAATGAGTCCGCCAAAGATAAGGCCGATTACCACCATGTTTCCCGGTGCAAAGGCAATATTAAGAAGCTGTATAGGAATGTATAAAATGATAATACCAGCAAGGAGCGACAAGGTCGCTCCCCAAAATGGGCGGCTCATTCTCCAATTTTTAAATTTTTTTCTCTTTGAAATGCTAGGATTCATGTTATTCAACTCCTTGAAGAAAGCCATGAAATTACTTTTTAACAAATTCTACCTTCATTCCAGGTAAGGTAACAGCTTGTTGGAATAGATATTGAGTGTCTAAACTGCCGTTTGTAATCGTAATAGTATCAGATCCTTGCGTAAAAGCCTTACTAACAGCTTGCGGATCTGATGCTTCCACATAGTTTTCACTGATATTCATCTTTGTAAAGGATGCATCACCATTTATAAGAGTGGCTTTTTGAGTTAACCCTTGTATTTTTACAGGATTATTTCCATTACCTGCTGTAATTTTTACTGTGTATTTACCTAATATTGGAATGTCGACATCTCTTGAGATAACTAATCCATTAATAGTCACATCATCAATTTCATTTACAAAAACAGGACTAACTTTGCTTGGATTTCCGCTTTGAGGGTCACCATAAAGGCTTCCATATAGCTTGAATCCTTTTCCAACCATCTTGTCAAAGGAAACATTAAATTTCCCAATCCCTCCAATAGGAGTTGCATATGCCACACCAGTTACGCCAAACACTGCAAACAATCCGCCTAACAATAAAAATCCACATAAAAGTGCACTAAAAAACCATTTCTTCGACGTCTTCCCCTGAATCAACATAACACCTTCATTCATTTAAACCCCTCCCTTTTTTCATAAATAAAAAGTGGAAAATAACGAAGGTTTCCAGATCCAAACATCACCTAAGAAACCGCTTACAAGCCACTTTTATTTTTAATTTTATTCGAAAAAATCTGATAACTGAATTCCTATCAATGTAGGAAAATAGCAAGAGTGCCCCTACAATTGTCGTGTACGAAAATTAGCAAAAGATGTCGAGTTTGCTGATATTTGGCGAAAGAAATAAGGTTTATCTTTTAATAGACGGTGGTACTATGGTGGAAATAGGTTTGAATATATCTTTTAAGGATGCGGATTGTTACCTAGATGGGAATGGAGGATCTCTATGTCTCTATCATTGAATACCCATATGAAAACAGTATTGAAAAATGGTGTGGAGCTTTTATACGCTTATAAAGATTCCATTATGGCGGAGTGGAAGGAAATATTAGAGTACATGAAAAAAACCAATAAAAAATCAGCAGATGCTTTTGAATTTGCATTCCATTTTTTCCGTCGTTTTTTACAGTCGGAAAATCACCAAACAGATACTTTACTTCTGGATATTCGTTCGGAATGGTACAGGCAATTTCAAAGACCTCCTGAACCAAATATGCTCATCTTTATTTTGACCCTGTTGGAGAATGCCGTTCATAAGGTCATTAAATCTAATACAACACGTTCTTTTCATTTGCATCCAGCTGTACAATTTCTCTTTTCGAAAATATGTGAGGAAATGCTATCGATTTCAAAACAAAGACAATTTCAGATCGACATACTTTGTCGGCAGCTTGTTCAATCGAAACAACTGCATATTGAGTGGATTGCACGGATAGGGCACGTTCAAAATGGCTACCAATTCAAAAAAATAATTGGTATATCTGAAGAATCAATACAAAGCAGCCTATATGATGAGATAAAACCATCATGGTTTATGTTGACAGAGTCTCTTCTGCAATTAACAGGTGGCCAGGAAACCCGGGATGTTTTTCCAATTCCGTGGAAAAGTGAGACATTATTATTTTGTACCAAAAACCAAAATGTTTCTTCCATTGCCCCTTTTTTAACCTATGCAATGCATTTATTGCAAATAGAGGAGGAAAAAAGACAGGAACAATCCGGTGATCAGTGGAAAGACGCGGTTATTCTATTTAATGAATGGATTATGAAGTCCCATAATTTAGAGGAGGCTATTCAAAATATAGCATATGGATATGCGCAATATCTTCCTTTTGAAAGATGTGCGTTATTTAAGTATTCGAACGAGGATGAGACAGGATTAGGATTATTTGGCTACCATTTTAATAATGACGAAATCCGCAATATAAAAGAACATGTGGATAATATCCCTTCCTTATATAAGAGTATTACGAAGCTCCATCCTCAAAATGAGGCAATGAAGAACTTTCAGCCGATCTATATTTCGAATGCTTCAAAGGAATTCCCTACACGATATGTACAGCATTTCCAATTGGAATCCGTTATCGTTGCCCCAATCTATGTTCCTTCTGAAGGGGAGTTAATTGCCGCAGCCATCTTGGATCAAGGGCCAGGAAAGCATTTTCAAGTGGACAGTAACACCTTTACAGCCCTTTTGAAATTCGGACAGAGTGCGGGGGAATTATTGATGAAATTTTCAGGAACTAATAAGTGGAAGGTACTAGATTCAGGCATAGCGCCGTTATCCTCTCGTGAGATAGAGGTACTGGAACTGTTAGCGGAAGGTGCTTCGACGTCAGAAGCGGCTGAAAAGCTCCATTTAAGCGAATATACTGTTAGAGACTATGTATCTAATATTATGAAACGACTGAATGCTAAAAACAGAACAGAGGCAGCAGTTAAGGCTATTCGATCTGGAATAATTAAATAGATTTGTTGCCAAGGACTTTCGTTAAGAAAGTTCTTTTTTTCATTTAAGGGTGTCCTTTTCTATCCCAGAAACCTATATAAAAGGTGAAGGGAGGTGATACAAATGGCAGAAACACTTCTAAAGGAATCCAGGCTAAAGCTAATCTTCGATAATGGAGTAGACGGTGATGGAAAGCAATTGTTTAAAAGCAAAACCTTTAGCAATATCCGTCTGGATTCCACTCCTGATGAGCTGCAAAGTGCTGCACAAGCAATTGCTTCCTTATCTCAGAAAGCTCTTTATGGTGTGGAACGTAATGACAGTTCGGATATTCAGGCGTAATGGGGAATAATTTCAGGGCTACGTTAAGCAATGTTATTTACGGTTCAATCGATGTCCCGTTATAACATTTATTTAACAAAGCCATTTGAAAAAAAGAGGGAGGTGAAAATAGTGAAAACTCTTGAATTACAATTTGTCACAGCAAATAATAAAACTGCTAGTGTATCCATTGAAGATCCTATCGAGCCTGTTGATACTGCAAAGGTAAAAGCGGCGATGGAGCAGTTGATTGCAGCCAATGTCTTTCAAAATTCCACCGGTTATGCTTTTACCGAAATGAAGGGTGCTAGATTAGTAGATCACAATGTCACAGAATATACGATTGAATAGTTCTGGAAGGGAAGGCCTTGTTCAAATTGGACAGGCCTTTCATTATTTATAATTTCTTTGTTTGCGGGATTATTGGAAGAAAGGGGGGAAATATTTTGGATAATATCATGACCTTCATCAATGAGGTTGGTTTCCCAATCGTTGTATCACTGTATCTTTTGTATCGTATAGAAACGAAGTTGGAAGCAGTCATACAGTCGATTCAAAGTCTTCCTGATCGATTGAAGAGTAATGAATAAGAAAAGCGCAGGCGTCTACGTTAGTGCTGGCGCTTGCGCTTTTTGTTACTGGTTGTCACTTAGAGGTGACATCCATTACAATTATTTTTAATATAATTTAAAGGGATTGAGGTGTTTGCATGTCACCAATATGGGATCCGCAAGTGGTTGTCACAGAAACGTTAGCAACTTCATTAATTGAAGAGCAATTTCCACAACTGAATCCAACTAAGGCAGAGGTAATCGGAGAAGGATTTGATAATACGGTGTTCAAGGTAAATGATGAATTTATCTTTCGCTTTCCGCGTCGTAATGTTGCTGCCCATTTGTTAGAAACGGAAAATCGAATTTTACCGAAACTAGCTGATAAGCTTCCTATTCCCATTCCAATTCCTACTTTTATAGGGGTACCAGGAGAAAGCTACCCTTGGTCATTTACAGGATATCCAATCGTCCACGGTACAACACCTGGAATACTGTCCAATGAAAAGAGAATGCAGTCCGTAGAAAAATTAGCACTCTTTTTAAAGGAATTACATCGATTCCCTGTAAAGGATGCACTACATGTGAAAATTCCCTATGATGAATTAAATCGACTAGATATCGAAAGTCGCAGGCCGAAATTAAAAGAAAATCTGCAAAAAGCCTCAGAGCTAGGTTTATTTATCGCGCAGAAAGAATTGGAACAATTTATCGAATCCGTTTCTACTGATGAAACAAATACAGAATGTGCATTAGTCCATGGGGATCTTCATACAAGAAACATGCTGGTAGATGGGGAAGGAAAGGTATCTGGAATTATTGACTGGGGAGATACTCATATAGGGAACCCTGCCATCGATTTATCCATTGTTTATACTTTTATCCCTCCGGAAGGCCGGTATTTATTTTATAGCATATATGGTACTGTCGATGAACAAACGGAAAATCTTGCAAAGTTTAAAGCGATTTACACAACAACCCTGCTCCTTCTGTATGCGTATGATAACTCAAACCAGCTTCTTATCGAAGAATGCAAAGAAATCCTTCGACACCTGCTATGAATACGTTCGAATTTTGTCGAAAAATAAAAATATACGCAAGTAGGTAAAAGGTCACGAAAAGTTATAAAATTATGAATGGAACGTTTATTTGGTGAAATCCTGTTTTGCAGGTGGAGAAGGAATTAAAATGAAGCTTATCACGCGAATTAGAAATCATCCTTTAAATATGAATAGTAAAATCGCTAAGGAAGATATGATTTCCACAAATAATCATCGAATTTATCTTCTATCCATTATCTTAATGCTGATTCATCTAGCACATGGATGTATCTTTTGGATGTATGATCCAGGTTTTAAGTCAGCAGAAAATGTACATAAATGGCGAATGGGAGTAGCTATTTCTCATTTTACTATGTTTTTTGTGATACTAGTGATTGGTTGTACCGCCTATTTTTTTAAACAAAAGAAAATGGATAAAAGCAAAGCGGCTTCTTTTCTACAACTAATAGCCATTATAAGTTATCTTCTTTTTGGCATTGTTGTAAGCACCTTTGACCAATATGTCAATGCGGGTATCAATGCCTTTTCAAGTGTATGTATCGGAATTGCGGTTATTTTTTTCATACATCCCATTTCTTCACTATTTATTTATGGTTTAGCCTTTGTCTTCTTTCATTTTGGGATTTCGTTCACCCAAAACAATCACAATATCTTGTTATCAGAAAGAGTGAACAGTATTTCTGTCATTGGCATTAGCTTTGGAATCGCATTAATTACGTGGAGGAATAGCATCTATAAAATTTTTCAAGAGAAAGAAATTGAAGCGCAGAATCAAATACTGGAAGAACAAAATAAGCAACTTGAGTTTCTAGCCACCCATGATTCTTTAACTGGTCTCTTAAATAGAATGGAGTTTATGAAACATACGGAAATCGAAATAGCGAATTCGAGTAATAATCAAAGCGAGACTTGTGTCATTATAATGGATATTGACCATTTCAAGCATGTGAATGACCATTTTGGTCATCCAGCAGGAGATCAAATCTTAAAAGAGGTTGGAATTCTGTTGAAAAAAATGTTAGGTGCTAAATATTTCCCTGCAAGGTTAGGAGGGGAGGAATTTATCTTCCTTTTACCTGACACGTCGCTTACGGAAGCAGTATTGGTTGCAGAACAAGTAAAGTCTGCCATTCAATCTAACTTGTTTACCGTAGGCAATGAAACCATTATCATAACGGCAAGTCTAGGGGTGGCGTCCCTAAACACGGAGGAAGCAGATCCCTTTACATCGTGTTACCACCGTGCAGATATCGCTTTATATAAGGCAAAAAATAATGGAAGAAATCGTGTTGTTTGTGCACGCGGCGAAGCTCTAACGTATGGATGAGTGAAATTAGCTGCCAAAGGAAACACGGTAAGAGACGTGTCATTGCGCTTACCCGCCGGGGAAGATGCAGAAAAAATCTGATAAAAAATTAAGGAGGGTGGCCCATTTCCCAAAGCCACCCTCCATACATTTTATTCTATTTCGATAAATCCTTTATCCCCGCGTTGTATGTTTCCTTCTTTAAGCAATTTTACTCGGTTATCCTGTTCAAGATTCGTGAAGATAATTGGTGTTACGATAGATGGAACTTTATCCTTAATAAAATCGATATCCATGTCTGCAAGCTTTTGTCCTTGTTTTATACAATCCCCATTTTCCACATGAACAGTAAATCCTTCTCCTTTAAGGTTCACTGTATCAAGCCCCATATGGATTAAAACCTCTAGTCCATCCTCCGATTCTAAACCAATCGCATGATTGGTTGGAAATACGGATTTCACTACTCCATTAAAAGGCGATATGACTTCTCCGTCAGATGGTTCAATTCCAAAGCCATCTCCCATCATTTTTTCGGAAAACACTTTATCTGGGACTTCTTCTATTTTTAAAAGCCTGCCACTAAGTGGGGCAGTAAATGAATCTTTATCAAATTTTTTGGCAGTTGCATTTTTGGTAATTGGTTCAGTATGGGCTGTACCAGGTGTCTCCGGCTCTGGCGGATGATCCAGTGCATACAGCTTTTTCAAAGCATTGGCTGCAAATTCTACATCCGGACCAACGATAATCTGCACGCTTGATTTACTTGTTTTCATCACGCCTCTTGCTCCGAAACGTTTAATAGTTGTTTCGTCAATATTACAGCTATCCCGTACATCCAAGCGGAGGCGGGTAGCGCAGTTATCAATATTAGTTAAGTTTTCTTTTCCTCCCAGCCCTTTTAAAAAGCCTGCTGCCATCCTTGTATACTTATCGTCCGCAGAGATAGCGATGGTGTCATCATCTGCGAATTCATCTTCATCTTCGCGCCCAGGTGTTTTTAAATCGCGCCATTTGATGACGAAATAGAAGATGATAAAATAGATAACCCCATAAATTAAGCCAACTAAAATCAATAGCAACGGTTTTTGAGCAATACCATAGTTCAAAATATAATCAATCAAACTTGCAGAAAAGCTGAAAGAATCATGGATACCAAGCAAATACGTCACCGCAAATGATGTAGCGGTCAGTAAAGCATGAATAACGTAAAGCAGTGGTGACACGAACATGAATCCAAATTCAATTGGTTCCGTTACCCCGGTAACAAAAGAGGTTAACGCCATACCGAGCAGTAAACCTGCTGTTTTTCTGCGCCGTTCTGTTTTGGCTGTAGCCATCATTGCGAAACAAGCGGCTGGCAAACCAAACATCATAATAGGGAAGAAACCGGTCGTAAACCTTCCGGCAGTCGGATCATGATGCAGGAAGCGGGTAATATCCCCATGATACACATTTCCGGCGGCATCCTTAAAGGTTCCAAAATCAAACCAGACAAGAGTATTAATAATATGATGCAAGCCTAAAGGAATAAGCAGTCGGTTTAAGAATCCGTAGACCGCGTAGCCAAAGGCACCGGCACTTGTAATCCAGTGAGCTAATGCATCAATTCCATCTTGTACATACGGCCAAATATACCCGAATAGAATCCCTAAGATAACTCCTGCTAAAGCGGTAATAATCGGAATAAATCTCCTTCCTCCGAAAAAGGCAAGCCAGGTTGGAAGATGAATATCATGGAACCGGTTGTATAATAAACCGGCGACAATTCCGGAAATAATTCCGCCGAGTACTCCCATATTTACCGTTGGATTAATGGCGTGTGTAGTAAAGGTTAAAACCATATAACCGATGGCGCCTGCTAATGCGGCAGCTCCATTATTATCTTTTGCAAAGCCAATGGCGACGCCAATCGCAAATAAAAGGGCAAGATTACTAAAGACGGCATCTTGTCCAATCGCCATGCTTCCGAAAAAGGCATTTCCAGCCTCAGCAATAAATTTAATATTTAGCAAGTCTGGTTGACCCAGCCGCAATAATAAACCAGCTGCAGGCAGGACTGCGATAGGCAGCATCAAGGATTTACCGATTTTTTGCAGAAATGCTAGCATGAAAATTCCCTCCTATGCCATGTCCTTTTTAGCAGTGAATCCAAAAACACTTTGACTTTGTAGCAGATAACACCTAATCAATAGATATTTTCGTTTCCCCTTTTTCCTTTTTCGGTTCACGTTTATCCATTTCCTGAATAATTTCCACTAAATCTTCAATCGCCATTTCTCTTACATAGCTTTGATTATCCTCCAATTGGGCAGCAACGCTAATGACCATCCTCTTGATGTATGTCCAATCTTCTTTAAAGGTTAAAAAATCAATTGTTTCCAAAGCCTTCTTCCTCCCGCAATAATTTACCTTTAAGGTAACCGTTTTGCGGAACTTCTATTCTGTGTCAGATAGCAGTTCATCAAGGTGGCTGGAGATCCTTTGCATTGAAAAAAGAAAGGAATTTAGTATAATAGAAGAGGAACATTTTTTTGGAGGAGTACCCAAGAGGCTTAAGGGGGCGCACTCGAAATGCGTTAGGGGTAGTAGACCTGCCCGCGTGGGTTCAAATCCCACCTTCTCCGCCATACATAGGAATGTTAGTGCTGTATTTTTGTGACTTTAACCATAAGTTTTCGAAAAATGAAGGCTAATGCTTGAATATACTTTGCGAAATTATATGCTTGAATATTTTAGAAAGATTTAATGAAATTAACAATGGAAAAAGCTGATGATCAAAATAAGATCATCAGTTTTTTTATAATATAAATGCATAATAATTCAACATGGGATGATATTTCTGATTGAAGTAAAAGGGCAGGTTGAATGAGAAAGTTTTACAACGGAAGAGCATTTTAATAAAATAAATCGATTTCTCAATACTAAGTTCTTATTTTAGAGTCCGTTTTTTATTTTTAAATCTAAGGCCAAATTACTAACTAGAGATTACATATAGCGGTAAAACAAATACAAATGGTAAGAATACATTAACGAAAATTCCTATTTTGAATGAGGGAGGATGAAAAGTTGTAAAGATCGCATAAAGATGTGCATTCAATATAGGAGATTTGTCCAAGATAAAAAATAGTAAACACATAAAGGGGGGCATTGAGTATGACAACATTTCAAGAAATGGGAATTAGTGATCCTATAAAAAGAGCAATTACGGATATGGGATTTGAAGAAGCATCTCCTATTCAAGAGAAAGCCATTCCTATAGCTTTGACTGGGAAGGACATTATTGGTCAAGCACAAACAGGGACAGGAAAGACTGCTGCCTTCTCAATACCGATTTTAGAAAAAGTGGATACAAGCAAAAAATTTGTACAAGCAATTGTGATTGCACCTACCAGAGAATTAGCTATCCAAGTTTCAGAAGAGATTAATCGTCTGTCAAAATACATGGGCATTACTGCTCTTCCTATTTATGGGGGGCAGTCGATAGAACGCCAAATTAAGGCATTAAAAAAGGGACCTCAAATTATTACGGGAACACCCGGAAGACTTTTGGACCACATTAAACGTAAAACGCTAAAATTAAATCGTATCTCAGTTGTAGTTTTAGATGAAGCTGATGAAATGTTAGATATGGGCTTTCTGGAGGACATCGAACGAATCCTAAAAGAGACCCCTGAAGAAAAACAAACTTTGCTGTTCTCTGCAACTATGCCAAAACCGATTCAAAATCTTGCGGAAAGGTTTATGCACAATCCAGAGTTAGTAAAGATGAAAGCAAGGGAAGTTACCTCGCCAACTGTTAAGCAAATCTATTATGAGGTTAATGAAAGGGATAAGTTTGAAGTGCTTTGCCGTCTGCTAGACGTGGATAACCCAGAATTAGCCGTTATTTTTGGAAGAACAAAACGACGCGTTGATGAATTAAGTGATGCATTGAATAAAAGAGGGTATCTTGCTGATGGATTACACGGAGATTTAAATCAACGACAGCGAGATGTTGTTATGAATAAATTTCGTGAGGGAAAAATTGATATTTTAGTGGCAACCGATGTAGCTGCGAGAGGAATTGATGTTTCAGGAGTTACTCACGTCTACAATTTTGATATTCCTCAAGACCCGGAAAGTTATGTTCACCGAATCGGTAGAACAGGGAGAGCAGGTAAAACAGGGCTAGCTATTACATTTGCTACACCAAGGGAGACCGGACAGATCCGCATTATTGAAAAAGCCTCCAAAGGAAACATTCAACGGAAATCAATACCGACCATAGCTGAGGCAAGGGAGTCTGTACAGCAAGCCGCAGTAGAAAAGATGATCCAATTGGTTGAAGAGGAGCAGTACACACAGTTTAATCGTGCAGCAAGCGAATTGCTCGATCAGTACGATTCAATTACATTAGTTTCAGTTGCCTTAAAATTGATGTCCAAGGAACAGAGGGATGTTCCTGTTCAATTAACTTCTGAGACTCCGCGATATTCCAGTAAGCCTAAAAAGAAGGTAAAAGAGAAATCTAGTAGAAACTATAAAGGGAATAGGGAATTAGCGAAGAAGGGGAGCAAGGGTAAACGTAAAAAAACTTCCATGTCCTCTCGAAAAAAAGAGGCATTATAAAACAATATAAGAAGGATACAATGTTAGAAACAGCCCGGATAGAGAAGAGAAGCAGCTAATGAGACAGATGCGGGGGCATTCCTTTAATAAGGGATGCTTTTTTTCTATTGTACAAACTAAACTAAAGGTCACTTTCCAAAAGTGTTAGGAAGCTCTTTTCTTATGCCACAAACGGGGCAGGATAGCTCAATAGGAATATACTTACTTTCAAATTAATTTTTGAATGGTGGATGAAAGCTCTGTATATTGTTAATCAATATGTTATACTGTAGTGAACCTTTAAAGCTTAAAATCATTTTACTGTACCTGTTTTAGATTCCTACTCACTGTTGAGTAGGTTTTTTTATTTAAGAATAAACTAGAAATACATAAAAAAACAGGCTCTATTAGAGCCTGTTTGTATAATTGTGCGCCCGGCATGGGTGTAGTCTCTAGGGTGAAAGTCCCGAACTGTGAAGGCAGAAGTAGCAGTTAGCTTAACGCAAGGGTGTCCGTGGTGACGCGGAATCTGAAGGAAGCGAGCGGCAAACTTCCGGTCTGAGGAACACGAACTTCATACAAGGCTAGGTATCATTGGATGAGTTTGCAATACAAAACAAAGTCCTTTCTGCCGAAGGTGATACAAAGTAAATGAAGCAGATAGATGGAAGGAAAGATTGCACTCTTACCCGGGGAGGTCTGGTTGATACGCCAAGTACACTTGGTAACCTATCTAGTAATGGATAGCTGAACAATCAGAAGTCAGCCGAAGTCGTAGTACTTGGTTTGCTCGAGAGAATCAAGGAAGGACTGAACCATTTTAGGAGAACAAACACTCGGCAAACGGTTCTTTATGTATGAAAGCAGAAAATTCTTACGGAACCTACCTGAAAGGAAGAAATGGTGAATTCCATGGGGGACTTCGGGAGGGCTTAGTAAAGAACCCACTTAATGAGAATGTATTGTTCACGTAGAAAGGATAAATCTCAATGTTAATGGAACGAATGCTGTCACGGGAAAATCTTTTACTGGCATTAAAGCGAGTAGAAAAGAACAAAGGAAGTCATGGAGTAGACAATATGTCCGTAAAAGACCTACGAAGACATATTCTCGAAACGTGGGATACACTTAAAACATCCTTAATGGAGGGTACTTATCAACCTTCTCCTGTCCGTCGGGTTGAAATCCCAAAACCGAACGGTGGAGTAAGGTTATTAGGTATCCCAACCGTGACAGACCGTTTCATCCAACAGGCGATTACTCAGATTTTAACCCCTATCTTCGACCCGACTTTTTCAACACAGAGCTATGGTTTTCGACCAAACAAACGAGGTCATGACGGTGTTAGACAAGCGAAGAAATATATCGAAGAGGGATACCGATGGGTAGTCGACATGGACTTGGAGAAATTCTTTGATAAAGTCAATCATGATAGATTAATGCGGACTCTATCCAAAAGGATTCAAGACAGAACGCTCCTATCACTAATTCGGAAGTATCTACAGTCTGGCATTATGATTAATGGAGTCATAACGAAATCCGAGGAGGGTACGCCCCAAGGTGGACCATTAAGTCCTTTACTCTCCAATATCGTTCTAGATGAACTAGACAAAGAGTTAGAAAAGAGAGGGCACAAGTTTGTCCGATACGCAGATGATTGTAATATCTACGTAAAATCGAGAAGAGCCGGAGAGCGAGTAATGGACTCGATTACTACTTTCATTGAATTTACTCTAAAACTAAAGGTGAATCGAGAAAAGTCAGCTGTAGACAGACCTTGGAAAAGAAAGTTTTTAGGTTTTAGCTTCACATTTCATAAGAAACCGAAGGTGCGGATGTCAAACCAAAGTATTCAACGTGTCAAGAAACGGATACGAGAATTAACTTCAAGGTCAAAACCAATTCCAATGGATTATAGAATAGAGAAGCTGAATCAATATTTGATTGGCTGGTGCGGATATTATGCATTAGCAGATACACCCACTATTTTCAAAGAATTAGACGAATGGATTAGAAGGCGTCTCAGAATGTGCCAATGGAAAGAATGGAAGAAACCAAAAACCAAAGTAAGAAAACTCATTGGATTAGGGATTCCAAAAGAGAAGGCATACGAATGGGGAAACTCTAGAAAGAAATATTGGAGAATAGCCAGAAGCCCAATCCTACAGAAAACCCTCACAAACTCCTATTGGGAGATGCGAGGGCTGAAGAGTCTTTATGTGAGATATTCTCAACTACGTCAGACATAAATGGAACCGCCGTATACGGAACCGTACGTACGGTGGTGTGAGAGGTCGGGGGTTAGTCACCTCCTCCTACTCGATTTATTTAGATTAAGCTTTTTGAACGTTAGCTGCTTGATCTCCACGAGGTCCTTGCTCAACATCAAATGTAACTTTTTGACCTTCGTCTAAAGATTTGAAACCTTCACTTTGGATAGCTGAGAAGTGTACGAATACGTCGCCTCCATTAGCACGCTCGATAAAACCAAAACCTTTTTCTGCATTAAACCATTTAACTGTACCTTGTTCCATTTTTGTTGCCTCCTAGTGTGTAACCACACAATGTGTTACTATCCTTGCCCAAAGTGATCATCAAGACGAAAAGTCGACACTTATACTATCCTTTACACCGAACAAAAATAATTCCTTTTTATCATAACAGAAAATGAAATAGCTTGCAAACTCTTGCGGCTTCGTTGATTTCTTTTAATCATTATGTACTTGTGCTTAGGAGAAATTTGGGCAGGTTAGCGAAAATTGTGGTTGGAAACCATACTCTTTCTAGAAACTTGTGGTAATAGAAGAAATGGTTTACCCTTTTTAGGGAGTGAAAATAATGTTTGAAAGTATTTGGGATATTATTTACAAGGAAGAGTTCAGAATTTAAGTGATAATAACCATTATTGGACTCTTTTTTTCACATTAGTATGGGGAGTGTGGAAGGATATTGTTTTTTGCAAGATGCTTGGTTAATAACCGAGTAAAATGACTAAAACTAACTCGATAGGTAAATCAACTTAGAATAATATTGGAGTGATTTTATGAGTAAAGCTAAAGGAAAAGGCGGTACAGGGAGAGGAACAGACAAGAAGGGGTGGAATCGTTGGCAAGCTAGTACAAACAAAAAAAAGAGTGCAAAACCATATATAAGTAAAGGTAAACGGATGGGCTCAAAGGCACCATAGTGTATTACCCCCATTTTCATCCTCTGTGGTGCAGCGCTTATTTATGCGCTGCATGGGTGGCTAACGGGTCAGTTTAATTTAAGAAGGAATTTGTTACCATTCCACAGAATATCTTAATAATTGATTTGGAAGAGGTAAATATGAAGGGTTCTTTATTAAAGGGAATAGTGGGGGGATTTAATGAAGAAATGGTTGATTTCTTTTTTTTTAGTTTTAATAATAGTGTTCGTGACAGTCCGGGGCTTTTATTACACTCATCCTAAGAATATTAATCGCTCCATTAGCGGAGTTGAATTTCAACTGGGTAGCAATAACAATCCAAAACCTGTGACAATTAGTATTAATGGGAAGCTACAACATTCTTTATTAGGTAGCAAAACATTTATCGGTAAAATAGAGTTAATAGGAGTTATCCATCCAAACCCTGATGATAAAGATAAACAATTAGAAATAAAGTTTCAAAAGAATGGTTCCGGGAATATTATTTATGCTTATTATAAAGATAGAAAACCTGTTGTTCATAGTTATGGTGTCCTTTTTATAAACAAAGACCTTAGTAAAGTGACTATTGAAGAATTTCCTCCTGTAAATGATAGGGGCCAAACTTGGGAAGCTCAAAATGGATTGCTCGTTTCAGGACCTGCCAAAAGTAGAAATAAAGCCATACAGATTTCTAATGAATTAATGAAAAATATCTTAAATGGATATGAACTCCATTGAAGTAATGAGGACTTTAAATTAATAATATCTATAAAGAAAAGCAAGGGAAATCCTGAGCTTTTTTTGTGCAAATTATATGGTATTTTCACCTGCTTTTTTTACCTGAAAGCTTGTGTTATTCTCCCAGCGATTTTGTGTTTTATCCACGTTATCGGAACTACTTATTAAATAATAGGACACCTTTCTTATTTAACAAAAGGGGCAGGATTGTTGAAAAAGGAAAGTCTAGGATATTTGTGGAATAATAATAAAAAAATGAATATCTTTTCATTTATAAAAAAATCTGGGGATGAAGGGGCTAAATATGAAATTATCGAATAGCACAACTATCGCTATAATTACAATCCTTATCTTTTCTACTTTTTTACACGCTTTAAATAAATTTGGTCCATTTGAAGGGCAATTACGAATGGTAGGTTTCTCTTTATTTACTTTGCTTTGTGTATGTATCGGTATTATGGTTAGAAAATCCCCTTGGAGGATGGTTGGGACAATCGCCTATTGGTTAATTTTTGGACTTACACAAATAATTAAATGATTTTAAGCATCTTTTTTTAATAAACATAAATAATGTGAAGTTTTGCATCTAGGCTAACGAATTATCGAATACTGAAACTCTTTTAGAAATATTCCGTATAATTAAGAGGGGACCTTTCTGACAATTCGAATATAAATGATACAGTAAATTACTTTATTGCCATGATAATTTATGTGACTTCATATACTAAAAAGCAGTTTGATAGAAACAGGTGAAAACAATAATGAATAACAATTTTATGAGAAAGGTTAAAAATTTTTTAGCCTTTTTATTAATTGCAAGTATCCTTACCTTTGGTTCATATCTTATTGTGTACAAAGTTTCATTTTTACCAAATGGATATGATATTGAAAAAGTGCAAAAAGATAATGTTTCGCTAAAATCATTCAATTTGTTAGGGATTGAAAAAAATGTAAAAACTCTATCCTTTTCTGGAGATGATACTTGGTATATTGATGAAATTGATTTTGAAGTAAAAAAACAAAAAACTTTTTTATGGCTATTATTTTCATCAATTACTATCTCAACATTTTTGTTAATTTATAAGCTTCGTAACGGCTTGACATTATGGAAAGCAATCTTTGAAAGTAATTTTTTTGCTGCTCTGATACCATTAACTACTGTAATTTTCTCGTTGCATAGAATACAAATGATACTGGATTTATCTTCCTAATTATCCAGCTAAAGGGTGCCGTAGTTAAATAAGCCTTTCTATTTGATCATTAAAAACACACCGCGAAATACTTTGTGTTTTTAATGTTATTTGGTACGCTATTTAAATTGCTTTTCCGAATTTTGTACTTCAAAACAGAACCCGTTACTAAATCATAGTTCTTTTTTTAGAATACCCGTAAATTCTTAATGTAACATTATACTTGATTTCGATACTTTACGAAGCCATATCATTGATATATGATTTTCTTTACAAGTAAATGATAGTTCTTATCCCAAGAAAATAAGGACTTAGTGAAAACATATGGTTGACTATCGGAAAATTTATGATTGAAGGGACATGAGGGACTTAAACCATAAGATTTCGTAAAATGAAAGCTTACGCTAGTATATATACTTGAATCTTTATAAAGATTATAATGCAACTAAATGGAGATAGAGCTGAGCTGATGATCAATTAAAATTAGCAGCTTTTTTTATTACTTTAAGGAAATCAATGCAGTAGAGACAGTGTCATTTCCTTTAAAAAACGGTGTTTTTTGATGCTTAAAACTTGAAAATGAAGTTCTAGTAAGTCTTATAATTATACTTTTAAAATAATTAAATAAAATAGACTGCTCAATTTATAAAGGCAGTCCTTTAGATATAATCCCTTATTTCTTTAATTTTATATGAATCTCATTTGATACAAAAGCGTAATCATTTGAATGATAATCTTTTAAGGTGATATGAGGTGTAATAATAAGCTCTTTTGCATTCGAATCCAATTTTCCGAATGTTTTACTCCAACTTATATTATAAGACCCTTCTTTACCCATACCACCATTATCTCTCCCAGAATAGAGATTTCCTAAATCGTCTTTTATTTCTAATTCAACATACACTCCGTCCGACTTCTTTTTAGTCATTTCCGATACTTCTTGATCATAATAAACGGTAAAGGACATAGGATTAAAGGTGATTTTTTTGATATTTACCTTTACGCCATTTTTCTCAGCAGAACTTACGGCTATTTGTATCTTGCTATCAGTGGCATCTACTTTAAATGCAAAATTCCAACTACCTTTAATAACAGTCCCATTTTCTGGGTTCTTCATACCCTCAATATTCCAATGGATATCAGCAACATCCAATTTTGTGTCTTCCATATTACTAGCCGTCAAAATTCCTACATATTTGTTCGAATCTATTTTTTTAGTCTCACCGCTTCCCCCTATAGCCTGCATCCCTTTTATTTTTGGCAAAGGAATACCTATATTACCTAAATTTTGATTGCTCTCAATAGAATAAGTTAAGGTAACCGTCTTTCCATCAAATACTGCATCATTAATAGTGAATTTTATACCATTACTTTCCTTCGTTAAATTAATGGTATTGGAAAACTTCTTGTAATCATAATATAGTCCGTTTCCTTTAACTATTGAAATATCAGATTTCTCATTTCTTTTATCATAAGGACCAGTTTTTTTATGATCAAAAAAGCGAAAAATATTATCAATTACAGGGATGTTTTTAGCATAAGATGGAAAGGTTAATCCAATGGTTGTAGCCGAGATGCATACGAAAATGGAGGCAGCAATAATATTCTTTCTCCAACTTTTACTTTTCCATTTTTTCTTTTCATTGATTGATTTTTTTAGGGCATTCTTGACTTTGGCCGTTTCTAATTCATTGACTTCCATTTCTACAAATTCATTTTCGTCTAAGTCAATTTCATTTAATAATTCGTAAATATCTTTCAAATCCCATTCTCTCCCAACTTAAGGTTTGATGCCCTTTTATTAAGTTTCTTTTTTCCTCTATAAATTCGATTGTCAATGGATGCTTTAGTTAACCCCAGTTTCATTGCTATTTCTTCCGTTTTTAAACCAAGGAAAAACTTCATAATAAAAATTTCCCGTTCAAGAGGTTCCAGTTTATTGATTAAGTTTATTAATTCCGTTCTTTTTTCAAGAAATATTAATTCATCCTCAATTGATTTTTCTGAGTGTAAATCTAAATGGTTGGATGTAAATTCCACTTTTTTACTTGCTCTTCTGTAATAATCAATAGATTTGAATTTTGCTATTGAACAAATCCATTTTTTAAAATCCTTAGAGTCTCCGTTAAACTTATGGGAATGTTCCCATATTGAAAGTAAAATATCATTCATACACTCTTCCATGATTCCGTTATTATTAAGGGGAGATAGAACTTTATAAGTTACACCCTTAATTAATGGTAAATATTTATCGACTATATATTCTAATGCATCTTCCTTTTTACGATGTAATCGCTGTATAAAATTTGTTTCATTTGACTTCATATAGAAATCCCCTTATTTTTTTGTAAAAGCTTTTACATCCTATATAACGAGAAGGAACCATTTTTTTCTCACATATTATTAAAAATTTTTTTAAATTAGTCTATCATACTATGAATGAATCAAGGATACGATAAAAGAAGTGAGGAAAGCTTATATTCCATTAGTTTATCTTGGAATTCAAGTCCAATAGAAATTTTTATTGGAAATGTAGTTAGATATATTTCCGGTGGATACTTAAGATCCCATTGTTTTTTAATAGACAAAAGTAAATTCAAGTAGCTGTTGTAAAAGTCTACTTTTTTAGAAGGTAAACAAAAAACACAAGAAAAAGTCATTTTACATGCAAGCATTATTTAAAAACATTTTGGATGAGCCTACAGCTTCGTTAGATCCAAAAAGTGAATTATCAATTTTAATCAATTTATTGAAATTGTTAAAGTGAAAGCGGCTATATTTATTTCACATAGAATGACATCTGCAAGAATGGCGGACCGACCACATTATTGTGATGAAGAATGGTGAAATTATTGAGGGAGGCTCTCATGAATATTTAATGAAAAGAAAGGTGAATATTATAATATGTATGAGTTTCAAGCATCTTGGTATCAGTAAATTATTATATCAGTCAAATAGTTTATTCTATTAAATTTTTATAGGGACTTGATTTAGATTAAAACGAATAAACCTTCAATTTTTATTATATATTAGTAAAAAATAAGGAGGAGATGAAGATAAAGAATAAGCTGATTCTATTAGCTTGCTTTGTTTTCCTTATGATTGGTCTTTCTTATACTATTTTCAAAACTAATAATGTTAAGAGGGTAGAATCATCTAAAATTAATTCTATGCTTGGTTTTAAACCAAGTTTTATAAAGCAGGGAAACGAAAGTAAATATAGAATTAATCTTACAATGAATACTAATGGTGTCTTCCACATAGAATCTACGATCAAAATCAAAAACACTTCTCCAGATGCATGGAATGAACTGGTGTTTTATTTTATTCCAAATATGTTTACTAGAAAAAATGCTCCACAACTAGAATATCCATCCACAATAAATTTTAAGAAGGTCAAAATTAACGAGAAAAATGTTAGTTTCAAATTAGATGAAGATACTCTCAAAGTATCTTTGTCATCAAAGATTCAACCAAAAAAAGAAACTGTGGTACATTTTTCTTACGATTTCACTCTTCCTGAAAAAGGTATAAGACTGACAAAGAATGGTGATAACTACTTCCTGGCCCAGTTTTATCCTATGCTAGCTACTTACAGAAACCATAAGTGGAATAAAGAAAAATATCAATTTAGGGGAGAATCCTATCATACTGGATTTAGTGATTTTAAGATTACATATGATATCCCTAAAGAATTTACTATTACATCTACAAGCCAAAATGATGAATATCCAAGTGAAAATAGAGGCTCATTTGAGATTAATAACGTTAAAGAGGTTTTTATATCAATTCTTAAAAAGCCTAAATTCGTATTAAAAAAGGAAAACAATGTTTCTATTAGAGTATTCGGAATGGAAAATGATATTGAATTATATAAAGAAATAAGCGATGTAGCTCAAGATGCTTTAAGTTTTTTTCAACAAAATATTGGTCCGTATCCTTTTAAACAGTTGGATATTGTATTGGGAGAAATGGGTATGGAGTATCCCGGAATAATAACAGCCGGTTCAATATATAATAGCCAACAAGTTAGTTCCGAAGCACTTAAGAATATGGTTGTACATGAAATAGCTCACCAATGGTTTTATGCAATTATTAGTAACGATCCTTTTAATGATGCATGGTTAGATGAAGGATTTGCAAATTTCGCTGAATCACTGTATTACTTTTCTTCTACAAAAGAAAAGGTACCCTACAATTTAATAAAAAGGCCATCGAAAGAACTAGTAGTCAATTTACCAATTGATGAGTATAGAAATAATCAAAGTTCATTTATATATGGGAAATCAATGAATATGTTGTGGAAACTGTTTGAAAAAAGAGGAGGAATCAATGAAGCTAAAGAATTCTTAAAGACCTATTATCGGTTATATAAATTTAAGGAATTAAATACACAAGAATTTGTAAGGTTTACCAAAGCTTATTTTAATCTTAAAGATAATTCTGATTTTGAAGGCTGGTTAAAATTAGACTAAGAAATTATATCCTGGAGTAATGTCAGGAAAATGAGCTTAGCGTTGTAAAAACTCGGAAAACATATGTTAATTAGACTATCATATAAAGAGGATAGTTCGTTCAATATATGAGCGAATATCCTCTCTTTTTCTATAAATTGTATCAAATAATTAACAGAAAATGCAGTCTATTATCCCGTGTCAATGCATGTCAAACTACTCTTATCTATTTATTTGAATTTATCTAAGTCTAATGCGAGGTATTTAAAAAAATTGAACGGTACAAAGGTTTATAATTAAAAAAGAACCGCAATTTGCGATTCCTAAGATTATTACTTATTTGCTCCCTTTAGTACATGAAGCGAATTGTTAAGTGCTGATTTACACTTACTAGCATCAGGATTTCCTGTACGAACAGCAGCTAATACAACATCAATAGTTCCGTCAATTTTAGTCCAAGTGGTGCCATCTATTTATCTAAGCTTAGGTTCCGATGTGTCCCATTGATGTTCCAATTCGTTAGCTTTATTTTTTGCCGATATAAAGTTATTTGAGCTTACATCGTTGAACATATCATTTTCGATTTTTACAAAATCTGATAATTGTCCGCTCAATGTTGCTTGTGAAACATTGGTTTCCAATGCTAAATTATTACTTCTCCAAGTATAACCTCCGATACCCACAATTAAGAAAACACATAATACTACAATCGTTTGTATAAAAACATTCTTCTTGCTACCATTTGTCTGTTCTGTATTTGTTGTTTCCCTTTTAGTAGATATATCAATTTTTGAAACAGCAAGAAAAACAATAATTCCTAATATAGCAATAAGAAAAATGACGCTTGTAATGGTTGTTCCCAAGCCTAAGCCGCCATTCACTTTCGTTTGAGATAGGTAATCTCCTAATGATGCTCCGAGTGGACGAGTAAGAATATACGCAATCCAAAACGCTAATATCCCATTAAGTTTAAAAAACTTATATGCAATATATATAATCGCTATTATAATTACCACGATAATTCCTGTGTTAAGATAACCAAGGCCGAGTTGTTCGGAATATAAATCTCCGACAGCTGTTCCGAGTGCAAATGTGAAAAGGATAGTCAACCAATAGAAAGCTTCTCTTTTTCTTGTATAAATCGAGTGTATAGAAAGTGTTTTTTCACTAAGATACCAAAAAAGAAAAGTTAATCCTAGAAGCACAGAGAATACGGCTGTACTAAGCTCAAGAGGAACTCCCATTCCATCTGTCAAATTATCTGTAACTAATGTTCCGAATACACTAATAAGTACGACTGTTATCCAATAAATGCTTGGAACATATTTAGTTGCTCTAAATTGAAAAAACAAAGCGATGAAAAACGCTATTCCCATAATTATGGTAGTGAAAGATAAACCAAATCCAAGGTTAAAATTTAGAAAATCAGCAAATGTTTCACCGACAGTAGTGCATAGAACTTTGATTATCCAAAAGAAAATAGTAACTTGCGGAACCTTGTTAAGTAAAATTTTCGATTTACTTTGATTTATTGGCATATAGTTGGTCCTTTCTTTGTAGTGTTTCCTACAATTTGATTTTTCTCTCTCGTTAAATAGGAGAACGATCCAATCCCTCATCCTATAATAAATCGTCCCATTAGAAACACGGTGTCATAACATTCTAGTCCGGTTATCACTTCCTATAATGTTGGGTTGTATTAGCTAATACTTTCTAATAGACAACATATTTTGAGTAAAAGTTCATCCACTTTTGGTTTTGAAAAAATTGTTATGGAAACTTAAAAAACTTTACATTTATAGAACTGTCTATCAAAAAGAGGTCTTGTACTTCAAAGGGTTTAAAATGTAATGAATTATATGAAGCTTCTATTTACTACTTAAATATAGGGGGGGTGAATTTTTTGCAATTTATGGATGAGGAACATAGAATCCTCCCATTTGAGGGATTTCCCCTATATATACACTGAAAACGTTTTAATATAATTTACTTACAGTTTTGCCAACTATTATTTCACCACTTTAAAAGGAGGAAACAGAATGTCTAATATGCTGGGAACAAACATTGCTATTGTAGGAGCCGGTTCTGCGGGGATTTCTATTGCCTCCCGTTTATTAAGGAGTGCTCCTTATCTTAAGGGGAAAGTAATGATCATTGATCCTTCTGAAAAGCATTACTACCAACCATTGTGGACACTAGTCGGCGGGGGAGCAGCGAATATTGAAGACTCTATTCGAGAGCAAGAAACATTAATTCCTGATGGAGCAAAATGGGTGAAAGAAGCAGTACAAGAGTTTCTTCCTGATAAAAATATCATCGTAACTAGTAATGGAACTCAAATACAGTATGAGTATCTTGTTGTTACAGCAGGTCTTCAAATTTACTGGGATAAAGTAAAAGGATTAAAAGAAGCAATCGGGAAAAATGGTGTGTGCAGTAACTACTCGGTGGACTATGTTCAAAGTACATGGGAGGCTATACAAAATTTCAATGGTGGGACAGCTATTTTTACACAACCAAGCACACAAGTAAAATGTGGTGGAGCACCGCAAAAAATCATGTATCTAGCAGATGATTACTTCAGAATTTCAGGTGTACGTCATAAATCATCTATTTTGTTTGCTTGTGGTTTACCGAAGATTTTCGCAGTGAAACGTTATGCAGATACGTTAGAGAAAGTCGTTGAGCGAAAAAACATTGAGGCACAGTATCGAATCGACCTCATTGAAATTGACGGACAAAAGAAAAAAGCTACGTTTAAAAATGTCGATACAAATGAAATCATGACAAAGGATTACGATATGATCCATGTCACTCCGCCAATGGGAGCCCCGCAATTTATTGCCCAAAGTCCGCTTGCAGATGCGGAAGGGTTTGTTGATGTAGATAAATTCACATTAAGACATAATCATTTCCGCAATATTTTTGCAGCGGGAGATTGTTCCAGTTTACCAACATCAAAAACAGGTGCTGCCATTCGTAAACAAGCTCCTGTTGTGGTAGAGAATCTGCTTGCAGTTATGAATAGCAAAGAAATGAAAGCTAAATACGATGGATATACATCCTGTCCATTAGTAACCGGTTATAACAAGCTAGTATTAGCAGAATTTGACTATGATAAAAATCCACAAGAATCTTTTCCATTCGACCAATCTAAAGAAAGAACGAGTATGTATTTAATGAAGAAGAATTTATTACCGATCATGTACTTTAATGGAATGCTTAAAGGTGTAATGTAAGACAACTTTTAAGAAGAGGGGGAGCATAATGAACATGACGAAAACAGATACGGACTTTGATGTTGTTTTACAAGAGCTAGAGAAGAGTGAACAAATGGAGTCTCTCTTTTATCTAGTAAAGAAACTTCCTGAGTTTACAGCTGCTATTCAATCGATGGAAGATAAATTATCATTTGTGACCAATACCTTAAACGACAAGCATGCGCTAAATAGTCTAGTAAATGATGCTGAAGAAAAGGTAGAAAGCCTACACTTAAATAAAGATCATTTGGAAGCTATGGTGACACTTATTCAATTTTTACCCAAGCTCGTCCCGCTCATTAATAAACTTGAAGAATTAACACTTTTTGTCACGAATACACTCGGAGACTCTAAATCAGTAGATTATTTAATTCGTGGAATAGATGATGTGATACCAATACAAAAAGGGATCGAAATTATGAAGGAAACCAATAACCGTTATCGAGAAAATAAAGATACAGGTCAAATATCTATCCTGCGCATGTATCGATTACTAAAAGATCCTACTATTCAAAAAGGATTTAAGTATTTTGAAACGTTATTGGAGGTTATTAACAAAAAGTAGTTACTGAGGACTTGAGCTTCCTTTTTCGAGGTCCAAAAAAATCAATATTCAATATTGTTATTTACCAAGTTCTGTAAAAGTAAATAGGGGGAATTGAAAATGTTCTTTCGTTCTTTTTTCGATGAAAATTTAGCGCATATGTCTTACTTAGTGGGCTGTCAGCGCACCGGAGAAGCGATTATTATTGATCCTGCTCGTAATCTGCAATTGTATAAAGAAACAGCCGAAAAAGAAGGGCTTGAAATTATCGCTGCAACAGAGACCCATATTCATGCTGACTTTGTATCAGGCTCAAGGGAGGCGGCGAAACAGCTCGGAGCAACATTGTATTTATCAGATGAAGGCGATGAAAACTGGAAATATCAATATCTTGATGAAGTCAATTATGTTCTTCTCAAAGATGGCAGTACATTTACGATTGGATTGGTAGAATTTCAAGTGATGCATACACCTGGGCATACCCCAGAAAGTATTTCTTTCGTACTGACAGATAAAGGCAGCGGATCTACCAAGCCAATGGGAATCTTCTCAGGAGATTTCGTTTTTGTAGGCGATATTGGCCGTCCGGATTTACTTGAAAAAGCGGCAGGTGTTAAAGGGACGGCTAGTTTAGGAGCTAGACAAATGTTCCATTTCTTGAAGAAGTTCAAATCACTTCCGGATTATTTGCAAGTGTGGCCGGCTCATGGAGCGGGCAGTGCCTGTGGGAAAGCATTAGGCGCCGTTCCCGTTTCTACTGTAGGGTATGAAAAATTAAATAACTGGGCGTTGAAAATAGAAGATGAAGAGGAATTTGTTACTACCTTACTTACCGGGCAACCAGAGCCTCCTGCTTATTTTGCAATGATGAAAAAAGTAAATAAACTTGGTCCAGATTATTTGAATGATGGTCCAATTAAAACTTTATCAAGCGTCGAGGAATTAGAACGATTCAGTTCTGAAACGGTTATTTTAGACACACGCTCAGCGAAAGACTTTGCGGCATCTCATTTTAAGGGAGCAATAAATATCCCTTTCGATAAATCCATAACTAATTGGGCTGGTTGGCTAATAGGTTATGATCAAAACATCGTGCTTATTACACCGGAGAAAGATCTAGATTCGATCCGAAAAGCCTTAGCATCGATAGGTTTAGATAAAATTGTTGCTAGAGTAGAACCAGCTATTGCTCTCGAAGATACATCGAATCTTGAAAACTATCGTGAAATAGATGTTCATCAGCTTCAAAAGTTGTTAAATGATGACCAATATCACCTTATTGATGTTCGGAATCAATCAGAATGGGATGATGGAAGAATCGAGTCAGCACAACATATAATGCTTGGAACATTAAAGAACCGTTTAAACGAAATTCCAGCTGGAAAAAAATATATTGTTCAATGCCGGTCCGGTGCTCGCTCCGCTATTGCCGCCAGTATTCTTCAAGCAAATGGATTGCATGATGTCTATAATTTAAAAGGTGGCTATATAGCTTGGAAGAAAGAAAATTTACCTATATTAAAATAACGATAGTTAAACCTTAGCCGAACATATCGAATGGCTAGGGTTTTTAATTCCTTTTAATGATATATATGTGTACAAAGACTCATATCTACTAAAAAAAGTAAGTCTCTGCTCATATTGTTTTTCTAAGTTTCTTCTGTGCATAGTAGAAACAGATATTTAATTTTGGAGAGATTTATGGTGAAACAAGATATCGAAAAACTTTTCTTAACGAATATTTTTTATTATATACAAGACGGGATTATCGTGATGACACAATCCAGAGAAATTGTAAAAATGAATCCAGCTGCGGAAAGACTTTCTGGATGGAAAATAGGAGATAAAGTTCCTTATTGTTCTTTTTGTCAGCAAAGAAAATTATGTGATGGCGAGGAAAGATGTTATTTAATCTCGCGAGAAGAGGTTCCTTATTTCTTATCTGAAATGCCTACCTATCATGGGAATATGATAGACGTTGAAATGAGTACAGCGTTAATTTTTGAAGATGATGAGTCGAAAGAAAAATATTATCTCCTCGTCCTTCGTGACCAAGCACTGAAGAAAAATGAAGAAGAAGCACGTATATCTAAATTAATGCTGAAAAGGCTTACTGAGGCTAAGGAAATGGAGCATAAACGTCTTGCGCAAGAATTACATGACGGTGTCGGACAATCACTGTTTAGTATTGCGATCGCACTAGATAACGTTATTACGAGAGTTCAAGATATAAAACTACATGAATATATAAATGAAGTTCGTGCTGAATTAGGAAAAGTAATGGAAGATGTAAAATCATACTCGCAACAATTAAGGCCTAAAAGTCTTGATGAATTAGGTTTAATTCCTACTATTATATCTCTCATACAATCTTCAGAGAAAAAAATGTCCGGTTCAACTTTTCATTTTTCCTACAATTTCAACGAGCGACTGCATCCTTTGTTAGAGATCAATTTATATCGAGTAATCCAAGAAGCCCTTCATAATATTATGAAATATTCACATGCGACCGAAGTGAATATTAAAGTCGAGAAAAAAGCAGACACTATTTTTATTTCCATAATCGATAATGGTGTAGGCTTTCAGCTTGATGAGAAGAAAGAAGGGCTGGGTTTAAAGCATATGCAAGAACGCATCTCTCAAATTCAAGGCACCATGGTCATCCATTCAGATCTTAATCATGGTACAGCAATAACAATGAATGTACCGATGAATATGGAGGTAGAGGATGAGAGTTTTAATCGTGGATGACCATATTTTAATCAGAAAAGGGATTAAACTTCTTCTTGAATATTACATCGATATAAAAGAAATTATTGAAGCCGGAAACGGATCTGAAGCAATCAGTCTGGCTATCAAGCATCAGCCCGATATTATTTTGATGGATCTTTCCATGCCGGATGGGTTAGACGGTTTTACGGCATCAAAAACCATTTTATCAGAAGTAAAGGATACAAAAATTATTTTATTAACGATGCATGATGAAGAAATATATGTTAGAAAGGCAATCCAATATCAGATTCATGGATATTTATTGAAGAACAGTGAGGCGAATGAATTACATGATGCAATCCAAGCTGTGCTCAATGGGAAACGATTCTATAAAACAAAAATTCCAGATGAACAGCTGAAACGGTTAATGATGGCAGAAGTACCTCAGTCTGTTTTAACACAGCGGGAGCAGGAGGTTGTTCGATTAACATCTTTAGGATTTACCAATGTCCAGACTGGACAACAGCTAGGCATTAGTCCGAAAACGGTAGAAAATCATAAATCAAATATCATGCAAAAACTCAGTTTAAAAGACAAGCATGAATTTATGAAATATGCCCTAAAAAATAACCTTGTCGACTTATTTTAGAGTTAAGGGGCTATTCTTGTCTCTTATTCGTATACCTTCATTTTATTCAACAAAAATTGCTCTCGCATAAAATACACATGACAAAATAAAACCCATTGATCGTGTAGTCTCTAAGCTATATTTTGGAAGGAAGGTTTTGTTCATTAAAAAAAGATTGTTGACTTATCATCTTGAACAAATATATAATGTGAAAAATAATAATTATTCGTTCGGCATTGAAAGGAACATGAGTAGTGTGTGATCTCCCTGTTCAAGAGAGCTGATGGCGGTGCAAATCAGTACAAAGATCAACATGAATTACAGTCCTGGAGCTTCTTTTTCGTAGCAAAGAGTCGTCTTTGTGAAGGGAAAGACGGTCATATGATCGTTAACAAAATCGAGAGGTGAACAAGACTGTTCACAACTAGGGTGGTACCGCGACAAGTTCGTCCCTACTGGAAAACCAGTAGGGACTTTTTTATTATCAAAATTTAATAAGATGCAAGGCAATGAAAGGAAACAAGTAGTGGATGATCTCCCTGTATTCAGAGAGCTGATGGCGGTGCAAATCAGTGCAAAGATCAACATGAATTACAATCCTGGAGCTTCTTTTTCGTAGCAAGGAGAAATCTTTGTGAAGGGAAAGACGGTCATATGATCGTTAACAAAATCGAGAGGTGAACAAGTTAGTTGTTCACAACTAGGGTGGTACCGCGAGAAGTTTCGTCCCTACTGGAAAACCAGTAGGGGCTTTTTTTTAACCGTCCAAACAAATTTAAAGGAGTTGATGCTTTGTTTAGAAATAATGCTTAGGGGAAACTTCACAAAAAAATTCACGAATTTAATCATAAATATTCAGGAGGAATAAAGATGACAACCAATAAATTAACGCAATTACGAAACAAAATTGATGAGATTAACTTAGAGATATTACATTTATTGAACGAAAGAGCTGAAGTCGTCCACGAAATTGGAGAAGAGAAGAAAAAACAAGGAGTTAATCGTTTTGATCCTGTTCGTGAACGAGAATCACTTGATTTAATTATTAAACATCACCACGGACATTTTAAAACATCAACTATTCAACATATTTTTAAAGAAATATTTAAAGCAAGCTTAGAGCTTCAAGAAGACGATAGTCGGAAAGTATTGCTAGTGTCGCGGAAGGCGCATCCTGAAAATACCATTGTCGACATTAATGGGGAAACGTTCGGTGATGGAAAACAAAGATTTATTATGGGACCATGTGCGGTTGAAAGCTATGAACAAGTAAGAGAGGTTGCCGTTGCTATGAAAGAGCAAGGCTTAAGCATCATGCGCGGCGGCGCATTTAAGCCACGGACATCACCTTATGACTTCCAAGGCTTAGGGGTAGAAGGCCTGAAGATTTTAAGAGAAGTCGGAAATGAATTGGGGATGTCGATTGTTAGTGAAATTGTTTCCCCTAATGATGTAGAGCTTGCACTAGACTACGTAGATGTTATTCAAGTTGGGGCTCGCAATATGCAAAACTTCGATTTACTGAAAACAGTCGGGAAAGTAAATAAACCAATTCTTTTAAAACGGGGACTTTCTGCCACGATTGAAGAGTTCATCCATGCAGCGGAGTACATCATTTCACAAGGTAATAATCAAATCATTTTATGTGAGCGCGGGATTCGCACTTATGAAAAAGCGACAAGAAATACGTTGGATATTTCGGCCGTGCCGATTTTGAAAAAAGAAACTCATCTCCCAGTGGTAGTTGATGTGACACATTCGACAGGAAGACGAGATTTACTGCTACCAACAGCGAAAGCAGCGATGGCCATTGGTGCTGATGCAATTATGGCGGAAGTACATCCGGACCCAGCAGTTGCACTATCAGATTCTGCACAGCAAATGGATATTCCGCAGTTTCATAAGTTTATTCAGCAATTAAAAACGTTGCAAGAAAAGTTAGCGTAAGAGCATTTTTATAAAAAATAGAATAATAGATCCCTGTGGTTCAGCAGGGGTCAAAGGAGGATGTCAACAATGAGACATATTACAGCAGGTGAATCACATGGTCCGCAGCTGACAACGATTATCGAGGGGTTACCCGCGGGGATGCCTTTAACTGCAGAGGATATTAATAAGGAACTTGCCAGCCGTCAAAAAGGCTATGGACGCGGAAGAAGAATGCAAATTGAAACCGATATGGTAAATATCACTGGAGGTGTTCGCCATGGCCTTACATTAGGATCACCGTTATCCCTTGTCGTTGAAAATAATGATTGGAAGCATTGGACTAAAATTATGGGGATTGAACCATTGGATCTGGAAAATCAAGAAGAAGTGAAACGAAAGGTAACGAGGCCAAGGCCAGGTCACGCTGATTTAGTTGGTGGAATGAAGTACGGGCATCGCGATATGAGAAATGTTCTAGAGAGATCCTCAGCCCGTGAGACAACGGTAAGGGTTGCAGCTGGGGCAGTTGCTAAAAAGCTCCTTTCAATGCTTGGGATTGAAGTTGCCGGACATGTTTTAGAAATTGGCGGAGTGAGAGCAAACCCACCAAAATACGAGAGTATTCAAGAATTACAGCATAAAACCGAAGATTCTCCTGTTCGCTGTTTTGATGAAAAAGTGGAAAAACAGATGATGGAGGCCATTGATCAGGCAAAAGCAAAAGGAGATTCGATTGGCGGTATTGTCGAAGTGATTGTGGAAGGCATGCCGATTGGCGTAGGGAGTTATGTTCACTATGATCGGAAGCTGGATGCAAAAATTGCTCAAGCAATGTTAAGTATAAATGCTTTTAAGGGTGTAGAGTTTGGCTTAGGCTTTGAGATGGCGAGAATGCCGGGCAGTGAAGTGCATGATGAAATTATCTGGAATGAGGATGAAGGATATGTTCGTTCAACTAATAGATTAGGAGGTTTTGAAGGCGGAATGACGACAGGTATGCCGATCGTTGTGAGAGGGGTAATGAAGCCAATTCCTACCTTATATAAACCGTTGAAAAGCGTTGATATTGATACAAAAGAGCCTTTTACAGCAAGTATCGAACGCTCCGATAGCTGTGCCGTTCCAGCTGCAAGTGTCGTGGCAGAAGCAGTTGTCGCATGGGAGCTGGCAGCCGCTATAACCGAGCAATTTAGCAGTGATCGTTTTGAGCTATTGAAGCAATCCATTGAAGAGCACAGAGTATATACTAGGGGATTTTAACATGGACGTCATTCATGTTTTGACCTCATCGAAAAACTATCCTGTTTATTTAGGCAGTGACATCCTCGAGAATTTAAAGGATCATTTAACCGGATATTCAAAGCTATGGATCGTCACCAATACGGATTTGAAGGAACGGCATTTAGACACAATTACGAACCATCTTCCTAATATTGAAACCCATATTTATATAGCACCCAATGGTGAAAAGGCGAAAACATTTGAGATTTATCAAGATTGTATTTCATTTGGAATGAATCATGGGATGGACCGTCATTCGGTTGTTTTAGCTTTTGGCGGCGGGGCCATTGGCGATTTAGCAGGGTTTGTAGCCGCCTCTTATATGAGGGGAATTGCCTTTATACAGATTCCTACCACCATTTTAGCCCATGACAGTGCGGTCGGAGGCAAGGTAGGGATTAATCATCCACTGGGAAAAAATATGGTTGGCGCCTTTAAGCAGCCTGAACTAGTTATCTATGATACTCAATTTTTAGCAACATTATCAATTCGAGAGAAAAGAAGTGGGTTTGCGGAAATCATTAAGCATGCCTTCATTTCAGATCCACAATTTTTACAAGAATTGATGAACGAAACAAAATCTCTCGAAGATCTAGCCGCAATTCCTTTACAAAAATTTTTGAAAAAAGGCATTGAAACCAAGGCAAATATCGTGAAACAGGATGAAACGGAAAACGATATTCGCGCCTATTTAAATTTCGGTCATACACTTGGCCATGCCTTGGAAGCGGCAGCGGGATTTGGAGAATTAACTCATGGTGAAGCTGTTATGATGGGAATCGTTTATGCTTTGAACCTAAGTAAGCAAATCTATCCATTTGCTTTCCCTTATGAAAGCTTTATCAGTTGGCTAGAGGGATTGGGGTATAGGTGGAAAATTCCTGCAAATTGTACATTTGAGTCCATTCTGGAATGGATGGTTCGAGATAAAAAATCTGTTGGAAATGAACCTGTATTTGTTTTGCTGCAGGATATAGGAAGACCCATTAGGCAAAAAGTTAATCAGGAGTTACTCCGAAAGACTTTATTAGATTTACAAGATAAGAAGAAGGAGTGAATTCAAAATGAAATGGAAAGAACAAATGCATCAACTGCATGCATATCAACCCGGTAAATCAGTTGCTGAGGTGAAGACTCATAATACGCAAAACCCAATTATCAAATTAGCTTCAAATGAGAATCCATATGGCCATTCATTGAAAGTAGATAAGGCGTTAAAAGAATTTGGGGGCTCATTAAATATTTACCCAGATGGAAAAGCTAGCAAACTAAGAGCGGAGACCGCTTCCCTTTTAGAGGTCGACCCAAATCAATTAATTTTTACAAACGGAACGGATGAATTAATCCAAATTATTTCGAGGGCTTTAATACAACCTGGGAAAAATACGGTAATGGCCGCCCCTACTTTTTCTCAGTATAAGCATAATGCAGTGCTCGAAGGTGGGGAGGTTCGGGAAATTCCATTAGTAGATGGGCTGCATGATTTAGACAGAATGCTTTTAGCCATCGATAGGAATACAACGGTGGTCTGGGTATGTAACCCTAATAATCCAACAGGGACGTATATCGCTAGCGATGAACTTTCGACATTTTTGAGGAAAGTTCCAAATGACGTGTTTGTAGTACTAGATGAGGCTTATTTTGAATATGTCGAACAGCCAGGTAACACGATTGAATTGCTTAAGGATTTCTCTAACGTAATGATTACGAGAACCTTTTCGAAAATTTATGGACTCGCCAGTTTGCGAGTGGGATATGGGATCTCATCAGTCAACATTATTCAAAAATTAGAAGCGGCCCGTCCTCCTTTTAATACAAATGTCCTTGGCCAAATGGCTGCTGCAGCGGCAATAAGCGATCAAGAATTTGTAAAGGAATGCTTTCGAAAAAATGCTGATGAGAGGGAGAAATATTATGCTTTTTGCTTAGACAATGGGCTAAAAGTTTATCCCTCAGAGGGGAACTTTGTATTAATAGATTTTAAATGGGATGGAGACGAGGTTTCACAGTTTTTATTGGAACAGGGGCTAATCGTACGTTCAGGTAAACAACTAGGGTTTCCGACATGTGTGCGCGTTACGATTGGTTTAGCGGAACAAAATGAAAGAGTCAGAGATGCAATAAAGGAATTTATAAAAGAACGCTCATTGAATGGTAAGCAATGATGGAGGTCTAATCATGAAAGGAAATGTACTGATTGTAGGGTTAGGATTAATCGGTGGATCACTTGCCCTTACAATAAAAAAACAGCATCCAAATGCAAAAATTTATGGTTTGGATATAAATCAACATGAGATGGAAAAAGCAATGGACCTAAATATTATTGACGAAAAAGTCGATTCTTTACAGCAGGGAGCAGAACTCGCCGACTTAATCATTTTGTCGACACCTGTATTAGAACTGAGGAAAATAATGAAACAACTATCAAGCATGACATTAAAAGACAATGTCATTATTACAGATACAGGCAGTACAAAAGGGGAGATAATGGAGGCTGCTAATGAAGTGTTTAATGGAAAAGCAACCTTTATTGGCGGGCACCCTGTAGCAGGCTCACATAAAACCGGAGTAGAAAATGCCAACTTACATTTATTTGATGGTGCTTATTATATTCTTACTCCTGCCCCTGAAATCAGTAATAAGAGAATAAGTGAATTAAAGAGTTGGTTAAGTGGCACCAATGCACATCTCCATATTCTCGACAAAGATGAGCATGATTACATTGTAGGAATGATTAGTCATCTACCTCATTTAATTGCAGGAGTATTGGTGAACCAAGCAAAAAAACATGCTGCCAAAGAACCCCTTATTCGTCAAATGGCAGCTGGAGGATTTCGTGATATAACAAGAATTGCCTCCAGTAATCCAGGCATTTGGAGCGATATTGTTATGGATAATCGCCGTAATTTACTAGAGTTAATGGAGGATTGGATGAACGAAATTCGTCATTTAACGACTGTTTTACAGGCTGGTGATGAACGGGCGATCCATCATTTTTTTGAAGGGGCAAAAGAATACCGTGATTCTTTACCAAGCCATGTTTAATGGTTGCTGAATGAATTCAGTGAAAGTGATAGAAGGAGTGAAACTAGTGACATTACAAGCAGTGAGGAAAACAGAAAATGGTTTTAATGGAACGATAGCTGTACCTGGGGATAAATCGATTTCCCATCGAGCTATAATGCTAGGTGGAATTGCGAAAGGAAAAACGGTGGTGAAAGGATTTTTGCCAGGTGAAGATTGCTTGAGTACGATTGCATGTCTAAGACAGCTTGGGGTAAACATTTTGCAGGAAGGGGATTACGTAGAAATTGATGGGAAAGGTGTGGAGCAATTACGAGAACCTGAAGCTGTGCTTGAGGTTGGAAATTCAGGAACAACCATCCGACTTTTATCGGGTTTGTTGGCAGGTCTGCCCTTATATGCTTGCCTGCAAGGGGATTCTTCCATTGCGAAAAGACCGATGAATCGAATTGTTGAACCATTACGGTTAATGGGTACAAAAATGGATGGACGTCAAGATGGCAAGTATACTCCGCTCACCATTAATGGAGGAGGCTTACATTCTATTGATTATGCAATGCCAATTGCCAGTGCACAAGTTAAATCGGCGATTCTACTTGCGGGGCTTCATGCCACAGGAACGACATCTGTTACGGAGCTTCAAGTCTCAAGAGATCATACTGAACGTATGCTCGAGGCATTTGGTGTAACGGTACATCGAAATGGAAAAAAAGTATCTATTGCTGGGAAACAGAGTCTAACTGCTACAACCATCAATGTACCAGGAGATATTTCATCTGCAGCATTTTTCTTAGCAGCAGGTTCTATCATTCCTAATAGTAATATTACTATTCAAGGAGTTGGGGTAAATCAAACTAGAACGGGGATCATCGATGTATTAGAGAGGATGGGGGCATCCATAACAGTAACAGGGGAGGATGAACAATCCTTCGAGCCATTTGCCGATTTAAAAGTTATCTCTGCCCCTTTAAAAGCAACGGAAATCGCAGGTGAATTGATTCCAAGATTAATCGATGAAATTCCGATTATCGCTCTGGCCGCTACCCAGGCGGAAGGAACGACCATTATTAAGGATGCTGGAGAATTAAAGGTGAAAGAAACCAATCGCATCGATACTGTAGCCAAGGAATTAAATAAAATGGGTGCGCATATTGAAACAACTGCAGATGGGTTAATTATTCATGGTAAAACCCCATTAAAAGGAGCGCACGTAAACAGCCATGGAGATCACCGTATCGGGATGATGCTCGCCATTGCAGGTTGTCTTGCAGATGGAGAAACACTTATAGAAAATAGTGAAGCCATTAAGGTGTCCTATCCAACTTTTTTTGAAACGTTAAGGACGCTTTGTGAGCTGAATTAGAGGTGTTAGTAGGCAGGATCTTCTTTTTTGAATAAAGGGCAGGGTAATTCAATAAAAGTCATCATTATTTTATTTAAGATATTCTCCGGGAATAACCACATTCATTATTTATGCTTTGACTTTTAGTAAGAACTATTTTACGTTATTTTACCTGATTCCGTTTTTAAAGGTTAAGTTTTAAGGAAACTTAACCTATTTTAGCGACTGTTGACTGCCAGATTTTTAGATGTGGTCTAAAGATTGCCGGGTTTGAAAAGATTATACTTATGGGAAGAATAAGCATAATCTCTCTTGTAAACCTTCTAAAACTTCTTTTGGCACTTCCCTAACCTTGATATCCCCACCTAAGAAAAGTAGCCAATTTGTCATTTCTGTCAATTCTTCGGGCTTATAAACATTGATAAAAGTCTTTAAAATGGCTGTCGTTTGGAAAGGATTCGTATAGGAAATGGAAACTTTTAAAGGATGGTATTTTTTGAACTGGGCAATTGCTTTCGGACCAAGTTCAAGGACAAGGTTGCTTACTTCCTCCTGTTTACTCATCTTTTCTAAAATCTTTTTCTTACTTAATCTTTTTTTCGTCGGGTAGGGTTTGACCTCTGTGAGATTATCGACAGAAAAAATTTGCTGCTTTTCTTCCTTTAAGTCAAAGCCTTCAATCAGCCACACGCTTTTTTCACGATAAAGGTGCAAGAGATAAATTGGATAAGACTTTATTACCCCCTCTTCTTCGATGGTAATCAATAAATAGCGGTCCAAAAGAAGGATTTGGATCAGTTTTTCTAACATGGGATGGGGGAGGTCTGACAGATCAAGGAGGTCGGGATTATTGGGGTTAGTCCCTTCAAAAAGCAAGGTTTGATTTAAAAGTACAAGGTCATCTTGCTGGTTCTCTGAGATGAGACCCAGTAATTTTTCAGCCAAAGAATGACGACTCTTTAGATAAGGAAGTTGTTGATTTCTTGTTGCCATAAAGGCAATAAAAAGAGCTTTGACCTCATTATCAGTAAAGCGAACTTCGGGCAAGACAGAGTTGTGCATGACAAAATAACCACCATCCCTACCAACTTCAGCGACAAGTGGCATTCCCATGGCTTCAACTTCTCTGATATCTCTAATAGCTGTCGAACGAGAGATGTTAAATTCTCGCATGATTTCAGATATTGTAAAGTGGGAGCGGTTATTGATATAACGCATGATGACATTAATTCGTTCAACTTTTTTCATTAGGACTCCTAAACAGTATCACTTTTTGACATGATTTAAGGTTATTATATAACTATCAAGTGAAGAAGAAAAGTTCATTTGATAAATTAAAAAGAAGAGGAAGGTTTTGAATATGACAAATTATACTCTTGAAGAAAAAGACAGTTTTACCGTTTTAGGTATTGGTACGGAGATTAAGAGCCATTACACAGACTTTGCAGGCATAAACAAGGAAAAGGCAGATTTCTGGCAGACTGTCAGCCAAGATGGAACGCTTGACACTTTAAAGGCCGTAGCAACAAATGACTACATTTTTGCCGTGAACGAAGCGGTGAATAACAAGATGATGCATTATGCTGGTGTCATGACAGAGGAAACATTACCAGAAGCATCAAGAATTATCGAATTTCCTAAGGGGGAATACCTAGTTGTGAAAGGGGAAGGGAACACGGCGGATGAGTTGAGTAATAAGCTTGCTGGCATTGCCTTTGGTCAAGTCTTGCCGGAAGCAAAGGATTTTGCCTATGTTGGCGGGCCAAATACAACGGTGGAGATGGGTCAGAGAAACGGTGTAGTATTTGGTGAAATGTGGATTCCTGTTGTGAGGAAATAATATGATAAAAGGAGAGACGGAATTGTCCTATATTGTTGATTTTAAAAATGTGTCTACGGTTGGTTTAGAGTCTTCACCTGTAGCAGAAGCGCTTGCTGGTTTACGAGCTAATGAAGCCCGTTACTTTATGAACAAATACAAGCATGAATTTACGATTGTACCAGCTAGCGAGTCGAGCGAGACCCTTGATTATGTGAACCGAATTTTGAAAGAAGAACGTGATATTGAGTTTGCGGCCAAACCTTTAGAAACGTCGCGTTTTCAAGTAGAAAATATCCAATTTTCCTACGTTATTTATGAGGATGGCCTTGTGCTCAACGTCATGTATACGGTTGATGACCCTAAGAAGCGGGCCGTAGGTTTTAAGCTTTCTGAGGGGATGGAGGTACCAAAGGAGTTAGAAGGGAAGTTTAAGTTCGCTAGACAGAAGTCAAAACTAGCTGGAACCATTCGGGGATCGTTTTTCGTAATTAAAGGAGAGTATTAAAGCCTAAGTGAAGGAATCAAGCATTTTTTGTATCAGATTATCCTTTTTCATCATTGAAATTAGTGAAAGCTATTTTCTCGCTTGGTAAAAAATAGCTTTCACTAGCTTGCAAACACAATGGATGCAGACATTTTTCTTGGTAATTTCTACTTTGCTAATAGGCGTTCAGAGGAAAAAAGAGACATATATATATAAAGATCGATAATATGTAATATAGTTTGATAAAAATCATCTTACTTCTAGATTTTTTAGAGGTAAGATGATTTTTTATTGGGTATTATTTAAAAAGTAGAGTGGAAGATAGTCAATGACGGTCTTTTTTAGAGTCCTTTCAAAAAGGTGTGTTAATAATTTTTAGGGTGTAAGTAAAACCGCCTTATTACAGGCGGATACTTACCTCTTACCCTAATTGTGATTGTAGTAATCTTAATACGAAGCTAGTTCCTATTTAAAGTAGTGCTGTACAATTGACATAAAAAATTTAGACTCAAAATTCAACAATTGAATTTATCATAATAGGTTAACCATCTACAAATTAGTCAATCCTTAATGCTTCAATATTCAGCTCAATCTTTACTTCATTTCCAACAATTAATCCACCAGATTCCAAGGGTGAGTTAAATGCCAGGCCAAATTCATTGCGATCGATATAGGCTATTGAATGAAATCCGGCACGGTTTCGACCGCGAGGATCTTTGTTTACTCCTCTAAAAGTAGTTTGAAATATAATGGGCTTTGTAACTCCATGTACAGTTAGATTTCCCGTCATTTCATATTGTTGTTCACTAACTAAAGAGCAACCGGTGCTTTGAAATGTAATACTAGGATACTTTGCAACATCAAAGAAATCAACGCTTTTCAGATGTTCATCGCGCTGTGGTTGGCGAGTTGTGATGCTGTTTGAATCGATGGATGCTTGAACAACTGTTGATGTTAAGTTATCGGGGTCAAAACTTATGTTTGCTTGAAAGTCTCCGAAGAATCCTTTGATTCTATTAATCATTAAATGTGTCACCGAAAATTCGATGGAGCTGTGATCCGGATCAACTGCCCAATTTACTGTACTCATAATTAGATATCGCTCCTTTAATTAAATTTGAGAGAGAGATCACCCTATCTAATGCGGTGTGATATTCCCACTCCAATTTTTATTGAGTGGATGGCAGAAACCTTGCCATTCGTTAAGCCACTCTTAACTCTGACTATACAAAAACGCTACTGACAACGATATGTCAGTAGCGTTTTAATGTTTTTTCTGCTTCCTCACGAATTCGATTTCGGAATGATTCAGGCTCTAAAACAATCACTTCTGCTCCCCATCCAAGCACCCATTGCAGCACTTCCTCCAGCTGATGAACACGTAAGACCACTAGTAAGCCATCTTGATGTTCTTCCATTTCTTCCACGTATGCATTGTTCGATTCCTTCACCTTATCTGCTATGTCATAGTTAAATAGAAGGCGAACTTGCAAGCTCCGATCGTCCGGAGGTGTGTACTCTCTTAAGCTAAAATGGACTGGCAGTTCAAATTGGCTTTCCAGAACAGTAAGCTCTGTCATACGGGATAAGTGAAAATGGCGAATGTCTTGGCGCAAATCACAGTGGGCTACAAGCATCCATGATCCTTGAATGAGAACCAGTCCATAGGGAGCAACTGTACGAACACTATGGCGATTTTTTTCAGCATCTGCAAATCTTTTTACATAATGAAAGTTGATCTTTCGCTTGTCTAATATCGCTCGACGGATCTTTTCGAGATATTCCCTTTCTTTTGATACCGTGACCCGTTTATCAGAAGCGAGCAAGCGCATAGCCTTGCGCACACGAGTTGTTTCATTGCGAACGCTCTCAGGTAGAATGGCTTCGATTTTCCTATGAGCATCTTGAGCCCTAATGCGATAATGATCATCAAATCGTTCTTCGATAAAGTCAGTTCCAATGAGTAAGGTCACGGCTTCTTCTACTGTGAAACTAATGGGTGGCAGGAAATAACCTTCCATCAAGGAATAACCTATCCCGGTAGATCCTACGATTGGTACGCCCGCTTCACTGAGTGCCTGAATGTCACGGTAAATGGTACGCACGCTGGTTTCAAATTGGTTTGCCAAATCTTGCGCCCGTACTATTTCTTTGCCTTGCAACTCTAATACAATAGCTAACAAACGGTCTGTCTTATTCATTGTCTACCTCCTTTGAAACCAAAATTGTAATGGAGACTCAAGAACTCAGGTTCTGTTTAATACAATAAGAATATTACATCATAAATATATTAATTTATAAACACAAGCCGCTCTCGACAAAGGAGTGGCTAGAAACGTTTATGTAGTTTAACCTTACTTAGATCAAGTGTATGAAATTTACATTTTGGGATGAAGTACAGTCTGTGGTAGATTAAGGGGAATTTGCTTCATGAGCTACAATGGCAACTTAGTAAAAGAAGGATTAATTTTGAATTTTGGAGAATAAAATTCCTTAAGGGATAATTTAGGGGGTAAATTGGTGTATAAAGGAGACGAACAAGAGAAACGACAAAACCAAGAGAATAAAAAAAATCCAATGGGTAATTTAGGGGATTCTATAAACCGTTCAAAGGTTGGTGACATAGGGGCTTTAGCCAGAGGTGGCTGTCTAACAAAGATTATCACAGTCGTTATTATTATTGGTGGATTGTTTATCCTTTCACGATGTTCTAATTAAGCTAACGTGGCATTTTAGTTGAACAATCGTCATAGCTTTTTTACAACAATCGGGCCAGATTCGAAATAACGCATTGCGCTAATGATGGGGATTTGACATAATAATTACTAGTTAAAAGGCAGGAATTTACGGGGGTGTGATCATGAATCCAATTCTTCTTGATATACCGGAACAGTTTGAAACCGAACGACTTTTATTGCGGGTGCCTCAGGTTGGCGATGGAGCCATGGTTAACGAGGCAATAAGAGAGTCTTATGAGTTTCTGAATGAGTGGATATGGTCTGACCATATTCCAGATATCGAAGAGACTGAAGTAGGTGCTCGTAAACATCGAGCGAATTTCTTTTTGCGTGACGCATTTCCTTTTTACATACTAGATAAAGTTTCCGGAGAGTTCATTGGTTCTTGCAGTCTAGTAAGGATAGATTGGCATGTAGGCCGCTTTGAAATCAGTTACTGGATTAGGCAATCTGCTTCTAGACACGGGTATATGAGTGAAGCCGTGGACGGATTGACACAATTTGCTTTTGAAAATCTTCAAGCCAATCGCATCGAAATACGGTGTGACTCTAGAAATAGTGCCAGTCGTAGGGTTGCAGAGCGTTGTGGGTATCACTTGGAAGCAATACTTATAAACAATTTCAAAGATCCAGCTGGTGACCTCAGAGATGATTGCATCTACACAAAGGTACGCTTGAAGAATGGTTCATTCGGTTACCCAACGTTACCAAGCAAATGAGTAAATAGGCCGTTTATAAGAACTCTAGGGACGATTTACAATATCGCTGCAACAGACGTTGTAAAACGAATCTTAAGTAAATGGGCGCTTTTCTTTAATAAGAAGGCGTCTTTTTTATATACTCCTATACTAAAGATGTTGAAAATTTTCACTTAAACTAATTATTTTAATGAGATGGTGTTAATACGGCGATAAATGACAATCCACGTGATTGCAAATAATATAGTCAGTAATATAGCTACTGTGTACAGACCTGCTTCAGGTACCATTGTGCCAATCATCACACCCATCAATCCACCCATTGTACCTGAAACAACACCATCTAATACTGCAATTCCATCTTTAAATGGAGAACAAATTATTACACTAATTAAAACTCCCACAATAAAACCGATAATATAAGCTGCATTTTGTTGAGTGTTAAACATAGCACCCAAAATGGTACAAATAGTAATAGTAGAACTCATCCCCAAAGACATCGTTATAGAATGTATAAGACTGCTGTGCTGTTCTATTAATTGACTTAACAGATTTTGATGTTCCCATAGTGTATTTAATATATGTAAGACTAATAGGATGGTAATAACTAAAATGCTTATAGCAAAGATCCATGATATGCTTGAAGTACTCATCATCATATGACCCATTTCATGTTGCAAATAATTTTCCTCCTCTGGACATTATAGTTATAGTGTTTAATCCATTCCTTTTGTAATTGTTGATCTCCCTAAAATATCTATTCCTTAAAATGAAAAATATCCCTTTAGCCTAAATAAATCACTTATCTTTCTAACTAACCTTTTTAGAGTGGAAAAGTATCTGTTTTAAAATATATTTAAAGACTAGTAGTGTCAGTCCAATTTCTTATGAAGAAAGAGGACTGACCTTTTTTATTTGATTGGAGATATCTTTATGCATAGTCATTTTTTGACGCTAGTTTCGTGACAAAAAGTGTTATAACCTTAGTTGAAAGCGCTTTTTTGAATTTCTATACTAGAATCAGAGTTTAGGAAGGGCAGGTGAATACAGGTGAAATTGGATCAGCGATGTATTGAAATTATAGATATTTTGCTTTTGCAGGATGGTTTTATGAATATCGCAAAAATTGCGGAACATGTGGAAACGAGTGAACGTAACGTTCGTTATAGTTTGAGCAAGATTGATTTATTTATGGAAGAAAATCAACTAGCCCCATTAACAAGGCATCCGCGCAAAGGAATATTTCTTGTTGAAAAGAATCGAATCCGACCAATCTTAGCAACTTTTAAACAACGAATGACACCAAAAAAATATCAGTATTCACCAGACGAAGTCCAAAATTTTTTAAAGCTGAAATTGTTAATTTCAGATGTGCCCATTCCAACTTCCTATTTTGAAGAGGTCCTTTTTATTTCACGAACGTCAGTATTAAATCATCTAAGGGCTATTGAGGGGGATATTTTTCTAGAAAACTTATATTTAGCACATAAGAAGCGAAAGGGGCACTATATTTCCGGAGAGATCCTTTCAAAATGCATTATTTTTGCTAAAACCCTGATCCGGAGTATTAATATTAGGGAATTTTATAATTTTATTGAAGATGACAGAATCGTTTCAAAACGCGGAGAACTGTTTTTTTATAATCTTTTTGAATATGAGCATTTGCAAAAGGCTGTAGAAATCAGTCATCGGATGGAAACTAATTTAAATCACGGTCTGGATGATCAATCATATCTGACGCTATTAACCTTACTATTTAAAATTCTTACAGAAGAACAAGGAGAATTTGAGAGTACTTTAGGTACGTTATCCCATATTGATCCTAAATACAAAGACAGCTTAAGGACTCTTCTAAATAGTGTTAAACAACTAGATAGCCAGAAACAAGCAGAAGAAATTGAAGTATTTACAAAAGAACTTTGCAGAAAAATGGGGGAAGCATACCAAGTGGATTTTCTGCAGGGGCATAGTAAATTTTTTGAACAAATTAAAAAGCATGTTGCATTTATGGTAAAGCGGTTGCAGGAAAATGTAATGATTGAAAACCCGATTTTTGACCAATTTATGAAGGCTGATCATGAAATATTTCTTGTAACATCAAAATTTTGCCAAGAATTGGAACCGTTAATTAAAGTTACCGTTACAAATCAAGAAGTCTCTTTTCTAGCCATCTATTTTTCGTCCGAACTACAACGGTATAAAACAAAGCAAAAGAAAAAACCTTCCATTCTGATTGTTTGTGTGGAAGGAACCGCTGTAGCAAGCATGATAGGTGCGCAGATTAAAAGAATGTTTGAATTTGAAAGAATCGAGACTACCCCACTAAGGCGTTTAAATAAGGAAATGATAGAAAAATATGATTATGTGCTGAGCACAGTGAATATCCCAGATATTAGTTCAGAGAAGATCTTGCGCATCAATAGTTATCTTCATATGGACGACATTGAATTACTTCAGAAGCATATACAAATGAAGATGATTGTACAGCCAACTCAGCCGTTAAATAAATTTAGCAAAATAATACAGATAATGATGGATAATGGTCATATTACAAATTTGAGCAAGCTGGAATCTGATTTGCTAGAAGTTCTTACTAATGATTCATATGAAAATCGGAAGGAAGAGGTGCCGGATTTTATTTTTTCTTCAGAAACCATTGTTTATGGAGAAAAGGCAAATACCTGGCGTCAGGCTATTGCGCTTGGGACAAACAACCTGCTTTCGATGAATTGTATAGAATCAAGATATTATGAAAATATCATTAAGAGCATCACGAAGTATGGTCCCTATATGACTGTTGCTCCTGGAGTAGTTTTGGCACACGCAGGTCCTGATGATGGCGTATTAAAAGACAGTTTAGCAGTAACGGTTTTGAACAAAGGGGTTTCTTTTTATGATCGATACAATATTCCAGTACAGGTAATCTTTACAATGGCATTTCATTCAAAGGGAACGCATCTCTTAGTGGAACGGCTGGCTCAATTAGCACTAAATTCGGACAAGGTTCGATTACTTACAGAAGCAAGTTCAAAAGAGGAAATCTATCAGCTTGTTAAAGCAACCATTATATAAAAGGAGAACAAGGATGAACACAGAGCAAATTTCTTTCAAAATTATTTCATTAGCCGGAGATGCTTTCGCGAAGCTGATTGAAGCTTTACGAATGGCGAAAAAAGGTGAGCTTCAACAAGTAGAAACATTAATTAACGAGGCAAAAGAACAAGTAAATGAGGCTCATAATGTACAGACTGACTTAATTGTAAAAGAGGCTCAAGGAGAGAAAGCAGAGTTCTCTGTTTTACTTATTCATGCTCAAGATACTTTAATGAATACGATTTTAACGATGACATTAGTAGAAGAAATGATTGGCATGTATATGGATTTAAAAAAACAAATAGAAAATAAGGGGGAATAAAACATGAATTTTGATAAATTGTATATTTTGTTGGTTTGTAATTTAGGTGCTTCGACTGGAGTTATGGTTACAAAAATGAAAGAGGTCGCATCGAAAAGCGAGAAATTAAAAAAAGTAGATATCCGAATTGAAGCACATCCTGCGGGAGAATTAAGAGAATATATTGAAGACTTTGATGTCATTATGGTGGGGCCGCAAATTAAACATAAATTTGCGGAGCTGAAAAAGCTAGCAGATGAAGCTGGTAAACCAATTCAAATTATCGATACTCAAGATTATGGAATGGTGAACGGTGGGAATATTTTGAAAGATGCTATTATCATGAAAATGCAGTCTACTGCAAAATAGGAGGATGTCTATATGTCGAGAAACGGTAAAAAATCGAAAATGGATGGTTTTATATCCTTTATGGAAAAGCACTTTGAGCCGATAGCAGCAAGGATAGAGAAACAACGACATGTAGCATCCATTAAGAATGGTATGATCGCACTTATTTCGGTATTGATAATCGGCTCTTTTTCTTTAATCATTTCATCCATCGGCAATATGTTTCCTAATGGAACAGCAGTAAAGACCTTCTTTGTTCATTACAATGATATATTGCAATTACCTTTCCAGTTTACATTTGGCTTACTATCGGTTTATTGTGCCATCACGATTTCCTATAATCATGCGAAACAGATGAAGGTTCCTGTTTTACATGGTGTAATAGCTGGGGTATTAGTGACATTAATATTAAATACAAAGATAGTGGATGGAAGCTTAAATACACAGTTTCTTGATTCACGCGGGTTATTTATTGCGATCTTTGCATCATTAATAACGATTGAAGTACTAAATGTATTTATGAAAAATAATATTACCATTCGATTAAAAGGCTTGCCAGAGGGGATTTCCGCTACATTTGAATCGATCATACCGATGGTAGTGGTTTTATTTGGAGCTGTATTACTAAGTGTTGGTGTACAAAGTATGACGAATGGAAAAATCATTCCGGAAGCATTCACAACGATGCTTGCACCTGCAATCAATAGTATTGATACACCATATGCCGTTTTTGTTATTTCGTTTTTAGAAATGTTATTTTGGTTCATTGGATTGAATGGTTATGCGATTTTAATTGGCTTTGTCTTACCATTTATGACCCAGTACCTTGGTCAAAATGCTGCAGCATTTGCAGCTGGGGAACCAATTCCACATGTGTTTGCACCAAATTTTTGGGATTATTTTATGGGATTTTCAGGATCCGGAATTACTGGGGCATTAGTGGTATTAGCATTATTTAGTAGATCTCAGAAAATTAAAGCTGTCGGTAAAGCCTCCGTTGTTCCAGCGATCTTTACTATTTCGGAGCCAGTTGTTTTCGGATTACCAATATGCTTTAATCCGTATTTATTTATCCCATTTGTAATCGGGACACCTATTTTGGCAGCTGTTCAATGGTTTATATTCCACTGGGGTTTAGTACGGCCACCAGTTGTTAATGTTGGAGGAACACCTATACCTTTTGCGCAATATTTGTCCACGATGGACTGGAAAGCGGTTATTCTTGGATTCGCTGTGTTGGCTGCAGCCGTTTGTATGTATTATCCGTTTTTCAAAATGTATGAGCGCAGTGCAATGAAAGAAGAAAGAGTTCTTAATGACAGGGAAAGAGCACATCAAGAGCTTGACCTTGATTTTTAAAATAGAAAGGAAACAACAAAATGAACATAAAAAAGTTTTCTACAGCAGTATCAATGGCTGAAGCAGCTGGTGAACATATTATTGAATTAGTAAAAAAGAAGCCTGAAAGTTTACTATGCTTTGCTGGGGGAGAAACTCCACTTTTGACTTTAAACTATTTAGTAGAAGCTGCTTTAAAAGGGAAAGTGGACTTTGGAAAATGCTCCTTTGTCGGTCTGGATGAGTGGGTCGGTCTTGGCCGTGAGACAAAGGGCAGTTGCAGGCAAACATTGTTTGATTATTTCTTTGACCGTGTTCCGGAATTAACGGATTCGCAAATTTGTTTTTTTGATGGTTTGGCAAATGATTTGGATGCTGAATGTAAAAGAGTAGATGAATTTATAGCCAAACATGGAGTAATAGACTTTATGCTGCTAGGTATTGGCATGAATGGACATCTTGGTTTCAATGAACCAGGTGTACCGACAGATAAGTATTGTCATGTAGTAGATCTTGATTCAGTAACAAAGAAGGTTTCAGTGAAATATTTTGATGAAGAAGTTAATGTATCAAAGGGAATCTCTCTTGGAATAAAACATATTATGGAAGCGACTGAAGTGATGTTAATGGCATATGGAGAAAAGAAAGCAGACATTGTGAAGCGTACAATCGATACAGAACCAACTTCAGATGTTCCTTCCACTCTTGCTAAGAACTCGAAAAATGCGGTTATGTTTATCGATGAAGCAGCTGGAAGCCAACTAAACTAAGGAAAGAAGGACTTAGGCAGATGAAATATATAGATATTCAAGGAAAAAAAGATGGACAAGATATTACCATTAGAGTTTCTAATTTACTGATGGGTTCAGGAGATTTCCTTCGAGCGGATAATATGGATTTTGCTGCTCCAGTATTGGATAAATTTCTTGAAATAGGTGGAAATACATTTGATACAGCTAGACAATATCGCCATAGTGAAAAGGCTTTAGCAGCTTGGATGGAAGCACGAGGAAATAGAGACCGCTTAGTTATTCATACGAAGGCATGTCATCCAACCCGTGAAAATCCTGATGTTGCAAGGGTTAACCCCGAAGCAATTGAAGAGGATCTCCATACTAGCTTAGAAATGCTCGGTACGGATCATGTGGAATTATTTGCTTTGCACCGAGATGATCCTACAAAGGAAGTTGGACCAATTATGGAAAGTCTTCATAAACAGGTGGAAAAAGGATTAGTTTACGCAATCGGTGCTTCTAATTGGGAAACAACAAGAATAATAGAAGCAAATAAATATGCAGCCGAACATGGGTTAACACCGTTTACCTTTAATAGTCCAAATTTAAGTCTCGCTAAAGTGAATCGACCTCGTTGGGAAAATTGCGTATCAGCAAATGATGAGATGATTGCTTGGCATCAAAATACAAAGACACCTCTGTTGTCATGGTCCTCACAAGCAGGAGGGTTCTTCTCTGGTAAATTTGCGCCACATATGAAAGAGAATGTGGAAATGGTAGAGGTTTATTATAGTGAAAATAACTGGGAGAGATATCGCCGTGCAAAAGAGCTGGCAGCTAAAAAAGGGGTAACACCTATTCAGATTTCTCTTGCTTATGTATTACGTCAGACTTTCCCGACAGCAGCGGTAATTGGTCCGGAAAATAGTAACGAATTATTATCTTCTTACGATGCAACGAAGATTTTATTAACAGATGATGAAGTTCGTTGGCTAGATTTAAAGGAATAATTGGATTAGTGCTGAAAAAGGGAAAAATGGTTTGGTTTAATTCGTAATCGTTTCGATTTAAAGAAGGGGATTTTAAGTGAAACAAAAATATAGAAAAAATGGAGGTGCAAAGATGAAAGACATTCGTCATAAGTTTGCCGTGGAATTATATTCATTTAGGCGTGAACTTGAAGCAGACTTCGCTGGAACAATACGAGAGCTGCGAAAAATGGGCTGGGAGGCTGTTCAGATGGACGGACTTCGTGGCAATAGTGCGGAGGATATCGCTGCGGTCCTTCGAGAAACAGGAATGAAGGTAGCAGGTATGCATGTCTCACTTGATCGGATGCTTAATGATACGGACAACGTAGTATACGAGGGATTGTTATTTGGAACAAAGGATATTTTTTGCAACTCGTTACCGGAAGAATTACAGAATGAAGAGGGGTATCGCTATGTGAAACGTTCAATGCTTGACTTAGCTGATCGCCTCAATGGATTAGGCTTTAGAGTAGGTTACCATAACCATGAATTTGAGTTTTTATCAAAGGTTGATAACCGAACGGCATATGATTATTTAATGTTGCCAGAGGGGAATCGTTTTCTTTATCCAGAAGTAGATACTTATTGGGTTCAATATGCTGAAATCAATCCATTATCTGTGATTCAACGCTTTCCGGACAAAATGCCTATTTTACACTTGAAAGATATGAAGGCAGATAAGAAACTAACATATCCTGAATCTCTTGCAGAAATAGGAACGGGCAGCATAGACTTTCTCCCGATTTTAAAATGGGGTGAAGCAAATGGAACGGAATGGTACGTGGTGGAGCAGGATCGTAGTTTTTTAACAGGCGGTATGATGGAAAGCTATCAAATTAGTTTTAATAATTTACTAAAACTTCAGGAACAATTGTAAATCGAATAGATTCACATTTCCACTTTGATTTGAAAGAAGGAACAGTTAAAATGCTAACCTGGAAAAATAATAGAAGACTTGATCTGATTGCAATGGGACGGCTTTGTATCGATTTAAATGCAAACGAGATTAATAGACCGATGGAAGAAACGATGACGTTTACGAAATACGTAGGGGGGTCGCCAGCCAATATTGCGATTGGCACAGCAAGACTTGGACAAAAAACAGGGTTTATAGGAAAAGTAGCAGATGATCAAATGGGTCGTTTTATCATAGATTATTTGAAAAAAAATAATATTGATACTAATAGTGTAACAACAGATCGTACTGGTGCTGTTACCGGACTGGCATTTACAGAGATTAAGAGTCCCGAGGATTGCAGTATTTTAATGTATCGTGACAATGTAGCGGATTTGAAGCTGCATCCTTCCGAAGTAGATGAAGAATATATTAAACAAGCAAAAGCACTTTTAATATCAGGAACAGCACTGGCCAAAAGTCCATCAAGGGAAGCTGTATTTGTTGCACTTGAATATGCCGTGAAACATGATGTTACTGTATTTTTTGACCTAGACTACCGTCCATATACCTGGATTGATGAAGCAGAAACAGCAGTTTATTACAATTTAGCTGCTGAAAAATGCGATTGTTTAATAGGTACACGTGAAGAATTCGATATGATGGAAAAGCTCTTAAATATAACAGAGTCCGACGATCGCTATACTGCATCACGTTGGTTTTCATACCGAGCCGAGCTTGTTGTAATCAAGCATGGCGGAGCAGGTTCAATCGCATATACAAAAGACGGTAGTTCTCACAAAGGGGGCATTTTCCAAACAAACGTCCTAAAAACGTTTGGTGCCGGGGACTCTTATGCATCTGCATTCATCTACGGACTAATGAATGGGAAAACAGTGGAGGAAGCAATGAAGTTGGGGAGTGCGTCGGCATCCATTGTTATTTCACGCCATAGCTGCTCCGAAGCAATGCCAACGGAGGAAGAATTGCTCAACCATATAGATACAGCAGAGTATAAACCATCTTAATATTTGTTCATTTTGTATGGGGAATTATAAAAATATTGAAGAAAACAATCGTTGAATAAACAGCCTTCAATACAGAAAGGGAGAGAACAGAATGATACTAACATCAGTAGAACGATTAAAAAACTATATCGGCGGAGAGTGGGTAGCCTCAGCTTCCGATGAAACGGAAATCGTTAAGAACCCAGCAACAGGTGCAACGATTGCGGAGGTACCTCTTTCAACTAAACAAGATGTAGATTTCGCAGTTCAAGCTGCACAAAAAGCATTTCATACATGGTCTCAGACACCTGTTCCTAAACGTGCCCGTATACTTTTTAAATATCAACAGCTTCTTGTGGATCATTGGGATGAGCTTGCTAAGCTTGTAACGATAGAAAACGGTAAAAGTTATTCAGAAGCATACGGTGAAGTGCTTCGAGGCATTGAATGTGTGGAATTTGCTGCAGGAGCACCGACATTAATGATGGGAAAACAGCTTCCGGATATAGCGACAGGCATCGAGTCGGGTATGTATCGCTATCCAATCGGAGTAGTCGGAGGAATTACGCCATTCAATTTCCCAATGATGGTACCTTGTTGGATGTTCCCGCTTGCGATTGCCTGTGGAAATACATTTGTATTAAAGCCATCAGAGAGGACACCAATTCTTGCAACACGTCTTGCCGAATTATTTGAAGAGGCTGGACTTCCAAAAGGAGTATTAAATATCGTTCATGGTGCACATGATGTGGTAAATGGACTTTTGGAGCATAAACTTGTTAAAGCCATTTCATTTGTAGGGTCTCAGCCAGTAGCGGAATATGTATATAAAACAGGTACTGCAAACTTGAAACGTGTACAAGCACTTTCTGGTGCGAAGAATCACTCTATTGTACTAGGAGATGCAAATCTTGACTTGGCAGCTACACAAATTACAAGTGCAGCTTTCGGATCCGCAGGTGAGCGCTGTATGGCAGCAGCAGTCGTTGCAGTGGAAGAATCTGTTGCTGATGAACTGATTGAAAAACTAAAAAAAGCTGCAGATGAAATCAAAATTGGAAATGGCCTTGAAGAAAATGTTTTTCTTGGACCGGTTATTCGTGATTCTCATAAAGAGCGTACACTTGGTTATATTGAATCTGGGGTTAAGGAAGGCGCAACACTTGTCCGTGATGGACGTAAAGATGAAGCAGTAAATGGCGAGGGTTACTTTATAGGACCGACTATTTTTGATCATGTCACACAAGAAATGAAAATCTGGAAGGAAGAAATATTTGCTCCAGTACTTTCTATCGTCCGTGTAAAAGATTTATCAGAGGCAATTAATGTAGCAAATGCATCACCATTTGCAAATGGGGCATGTCTTTTTACAGATAGTTCGTCCTCTGTTCGTCAATTTCGTGAAACAATTGATGCGGGAATGCTCGGCATTAATCTCGGTGTTCCAGCTCCGATGGCGTTCTTCCCATTTTCAGGATGGAAAGATTCCTTCTATGGTGATTTGCATGCAAATGGCACAGATGGAGTGGAATTTTACACAAGAAAGAAAATGGTTACAGCTCGTTATGTGAAGTAAAGGAACGCAATGTCCAAAAAGGGGAAGAGGAGGGAAGGTTAATTTCCATGCCGCTTCCCTTTCTTACGATTTTTATAGAGAGGAGTTTACATTATGAGTTCTATTCGTTTAACAACCGCACAAGCACTAGTAAAGTTTTTAAATGCACAGTATGTAGAGTTTGATGGTAAACAAAGGCGATTTATAAAAGGAATCTTTACGATATTTGGTCATGGAAATGTAGTTGGTCTTGGTCAAGCTCTTGAAGAAGACGCAGGAGAATTAGAAGTATATCAGGGACGTAATGAGCAGGGAATGGCACATGCAGCAATGGCATTTGCTAAGCAGAAACATCGTAAACAGATTATGGCCTGTACCTCATCCGTCGGTCCTGGAGCAGCTAATATGATTACATCTGCAGCAACTGCAACTGCGAATAATATCCCTGTGCTTTTACTTCCTGGAGATGTATTTGCGACCAGGCAGCCTGATCCTGTGTTACAGCAAATTGAGCAGACTCATGACTTATCTCTTTCTACAAATGATGCATTTCGACCGGTAAGTAAATATTGGGATCGTATCAACCGTCCAGAGCAACTTATGTCTGCCATGTTAAATGCGATGCGCGTATTAACAAATCCTGCTGATACTGGTGCAGTCACGATTGCACTTCCACAGGATGTCCAAGGAGAGGCTTGGGATTACCCGCAAAGCTTTTTCGAAAAGCGTGTTCATCGTATTGAACGTCGTCTTCCTTCTGTTGAAAGTGTAGAGGACGCTGTTAAACTCATTCGTTCGAAGAAAAAGCCATTATTAGTTCTAGGTGGAGGAGTTCGTTATTCCGAAGCGGCAGATGTATTTGTAAAATTTGCCGAAACATTTAATATTCCATTTGGAGAAACACAAGCGGGAAAAAGCGGTGTGGAAAGTAATCATCCTTTGAACCTTGGTGGAATTGGAGTAACAGGTAATTTGGCAGTTAATAAAATTGCAAAAGAAGCGGATTTGATTATTGGTGTCGGCACTCGGTTTACCGATTTTACTACTGCCTCTAAACAATTATTTGGGCAAGCAAGTATTCTTTCCATTAACATTTCTGAATTCCATGCATCCAAACTAGATGCGATGAAAGTAGTTGCCGATGCGAAAAAGGGGATTGAGGAGATTTCATCAGCTTTAGAGGGCTACGTATCAGAGTATAAAGATGAAATAAAGAAAGCAAAGCAAGAATGGAAAAAAGAACTGGATCGTTTATATAGTATCACTTACAGTGACAGCTTCATTCCTGAAATCGCCGGGCATCTAGATGACCAAATAGCTGAATATAACGAGGTCCTTCAAACTGAATTAACACAAACAAGTGTACTCGGAAAGCTGAATGAATGGCTGGATGATCAGGCAATTATAGTTGGTGCAGCAGGAAGTCTGCCAGGCGACTTGCAGCGAATGTGGCTATCTAAATCACGTAACACGTATCATGTAGAGTACGGATATTCGTGCATGGGATATGAAATTGCTGCAGCATTAGGCGCAAAGCTTGCGGAACCAAATAAAGAAGTATACGCGATGACGGGAGATGGAAGCTTCTTGATGTTGCATTCCGAACTTGTTACAAGCTTACAGGAAGGAAAAAAGATTAATGTCATCCTATTTGATAACGCTGGGTTCGGATGCATTAACAATTTGCAGATGGAAAATGGTATGGGGAGTTTTGGGACTGAATTCCGTAAGAGGAACCCGAGAACGGGCAAGCTGGACGGACCAATTATGACTATTAATTATGCCAAAGTAGCAGCAGGCTATGGTGTAAAGACATATACCGTTCATACAATGGCGGAACTTGAATCGGCTATTTTAGATGCAAAACACCAAACAATAAGTACCCTAATTGACATTAGGGTGCTTCCAAAAACAATGACACATGGCTATGATGCATGGTGGCATGTCGGTGTTGCAGAAGAAGCGGTTAAAGAAAGTATAAAATCTGCATTTGAAAACAAACATGAAAATTTGAAGAAAGCGCGTGCCTACTAAAGGAGAACGAATATGACATTAGTAAAAATGAAAGAAATTCTTGCTCATGCGGAAGAGAATAATTACGGTGTGGGAGCATTTAGTGTCGCTAACATGGAAATGGTCATAGGTGCTGTAAGGGCAGCTGAGGAGCTTCGATCACCACTTATTTTACAAATCGCAGAAGTGAGGCTAAAGCACTCCCCGCTCCATTTAATTGGTCCATTGATGGTAGCTGCAGCAAAGAAGGCAAATGTACCTGTGGCGGTCCATTTTGATCATGGATTAACAGCAGGGAAAATCCGTGAAGCGCTTGAAATCGGCTTTTCTTCTATTATGTATGATAGCTCACATCACCCACTAGAAAAAAATATTGCCGAGACAAAAAAAATGGTAAAACTTGCCTGTGGATATGGTGCAACGGTAGAGGCAGAAATCGGTCAAGTTGGAGGCAGTGAAGACGGTTCCGTTGATATGGAAATTTTACTTACGTCTACTGAAGAAGCAAAGCGTTTTGCCCTTGAGACAGAAATTGATGCGTTAGCTATTGCAATCGGTAACGCACATGGCATGTATAAAGGAAAGCCACAATTGCGGATGGATCGTTTATCTGAAATTAATGACGTAGTAAGTATTCCACTTGTCCTACATGGAGGATCGGGAATTTCGGAGGAAGACTTTAGAGCTTGTATCAAATATGGAATACGCAAAATTAATGTGGCGACGGCGACTTTCAATCATGTTGTTCAAATGGTAAACGGACAGGCTCCTTTTAATCAATATTTTTCTTATCATGAAAGTGTCATAGAAGCTGCAACAGAAAATATAAAACGCCACATGCATATGTTTGAAAGTGTAGGACGAGTTTAAGGAGGAAAAATGTATGTATGAAAAACTTCAAGATTTAAAGGAAGGCTATACGACGATAACAGAAATGGGCGGGAAGCATAGTGATATGCTGCAGGATATCGGTATTTATGCAATCCAAAAGGGCAAAACAGAAGCACTTATTGATAAAAGCAAAGAAACAGCCATTCTCCTTCTTGAAGGGGAAATACGCCTAGAATGGAATGGCATATCAAAAGAAATAAAACGCAATAATGTCTTTGAAGAGGATCCATGGTGCCTGCATGTTCCAAAAGGTACTAATGTAAAAATCTTTGCACTTGCTGCCAGTGAAGTGCTTGTTCAAAAAACGGATAATGAACGCTCGTTTGATGCTAAGTTATATACACCTGAGGACTGTGAAAGCACTAATGCAGGGGAAGGTCTATGGAATGGAACGGCAGAGCGGGTGATTCGAACCATATTTGATTATAACAATGCTCCTTATTCCAATCTTGTTATAGGTGAAGTAATCTCCTATCCAGGACGTTGGTCCAGTTATCCGCCGCATCATCATGATCAGCCAGAAGTATATTATTATCGCTTTGATAAACCACAAGGCTTTGGATGTGCGATGGTTGGACCTGAGGCATATCGTATCGAGAACAATAGCTTTATTACAATCCCTGGTAAACTCGATCATCCTCAGGCAACAGCTCCTGGATACGCGATGTACTTCTGTTGGATGATTAGACATCTTAATAACAACCCGTGGACAGATCGAATTATGGAAGAAGATCATAAATGGTTGCTTGAGCCAAACGCAAAAATTTGGCCAGACGAGTAAAAATATAAGGTTCACATAATAGTGAAAGAAATCGACAGCAAGTCGATTTCTTTTCATTCAACTTTTAAGCTGAATCAATTTGTCCGCCATCTATAAGTTTTTCCCTGGTCCCTATGTATATAGCACCTAAAACGCTCAAAATTCCAATAGATTGATTCCAACCAAATGGCTCTTTAAGGAACACTATTCCTACCAATGCTGCAGTAATTGGGATGAATCCTGTAAAAATCCCAGCAATATTTGCCTTTATATTGGCGACGCCGCGATACCATAGAACAAATGATAGGATGCTCGCAGTTAATGCGTAATATATGATCAGGAACCACACTGACAATGATAGATTCATAAAGTTAAAGGTGACAGCCTCCTTTATTGCAAAAGGCAGAAATAATAAAAAACCAATGATATTAACCCCTGTAGACAGTTGAATTGGTGAGAGTATAGCAGAGAGTTTTTTTGCAAAAATCGTAAACAAGGCTTCCGAAATAACAGCTCCAAATACAAGGAAATTTCCGAGTAATAATGAATTGCTTTCTGAATTTAATGAGGGTGCTTGAAAAGTAATAACAGCTATTCCAAATATAGAGAGACAGATAGAGAATGCTTGGGAGATGGATAGCCTTTCCTTTAAAATGAAAAATGATAAAATCGCAATGATGGCAGGGACGGTACTTGTGATAATTCCCGCTGCAGTAGCGGAAGTATAGCGAACCCCATACAACATCAATACACTAAACAAAAAAACGCCAAAAAATGATTGCAAAAATAAAAATCCCCAGTGGCGTTTTTGAAGTTGTTGTACCTTCTTTGGTCGGCTAATTACTAACATTGGTATTAAAAATAGTAGAGCAATGAAGAATCTCATTTCTGAAAAAAGAAAGATTGGGACATGTTCAACAATTAATTTTCCTACAGCAACATTTGCGCCAACAAAAGCCATTGATAAAGCGAGTTGCAAATAGGCTAACTTCATACTAGTCTACCTCTATTCACTAAATTTGGTATTTCTCAATTACTTCATCAATTATATGCAAACCCAGATATTACCTATAATCTTTTATTATAAAATACTTTGTGATATGAGAAAACCACGAGCTTAGCGTGGGGGCATGCATTTATACTATCCGGCTTACATATAAGCTTGTTCTTTTCCCATAACGACCCAGAAATAGTGAAATCAATCGGTAATCGTAAACTTGATATTTAATATTCTTTTATATACTATACAACACCAAAAACAGCAAATCCTGCAAATAAAGGGTTTGCTGCTTTTTTAAGGTTCATGTAAGGTTGACATTAAAATCATGTAAGGTCCGGTGACTATAATTGTATTTGTAGTCAATCAAGGAGGCTTACACAATGAAAACAATTTTACATGCAAAAAATGTTCAAAAAATATATGGGTCTAAAGGAAATCAATATAAAGCATTGGAAGATATAAATTTGGAAATTACAGAAGGCGAATTTATTGGAATTATGGGTCCTTCGGGAGCAGGAAAATCGACCTTGCTGAATATTTTATCGACGATTGATACTCCTACATCGGGAGAAATTATCATTGCAGACCAAAATATCGTCACCATGAACGAGGAATCATTATCCGATTTTCGCCGGAATAAACTTGGATTTATTTTTCAAGATTATAATCTGCTCGATACATTAACGGTTAAGGAAAATATCTTACTCCCATTGGCATTATCAAAAGTACCTGCAAATGAGATTAAAAAACGAGTCGAGGAAATCGCTGATACCTTTGGTATTCGGGAGATTCTGAATAAATATCCTTATCATATCTCCGGGGGCCAAAAGCAGAGAACCGCTGCATCTCGCGCAATTGTTACAAACCCAAGCTTAATTCTAGCGGACGAGCCAACAGGTGCTTTGGATTCAAAATCCGCCGAAAGTTTACTGGAAAGCTTAACAGCACTGAACGAACAGAATCAGTCAACCATTATGATGGTTACACATGATGCGTTTGCGGCAAGCTTTTGTAAACGAATTTTATTTATTAAGGATGGCAGGATTTTTGCGGAAATCCATAAACTGCAGCAATCTCGCCAGGAATTCTTTCAAAAAATATTGGATGTCCTCGCCTCTCTTGGGGGTGGGCGTTAAATGACACTATTTAGCATTGCCAAAAAAAATATTAGAAAAAATTTTAAGAATTATTTTCTATATATAGCTTCCATGGTATTCAGTATTGTAATTTATTTTACATTTGTTTCATTAAAATATGATCAAACGATTCAAGCTACTACTGATTCTTCTACAAAAATAAGTTCCGCTTTTAATGCAGCTTCAGTTGTTTTGATTATTTTTGTGGCTATTTTTATTTGGTATTCCAATTCATTCTTTACAAAGAAGCGCAAAAAAGAAATTGGTCTATATTCTTTATTAGGTGTCCGGAAAAAACAAATTGGCCAGATGTTATTTTATGAAAATTTTATCATGGGGATTTTAGCCCTTATCATCGGGATAATTTTAGGTTCCATATTATCTAAGTTCTTTGTAGTACTTTTAATGAAGGTTATGGGATATGATGCCATCAGTAATTTTGCTATTTCTTTTGCTGCGGTGATGAATACAGTTATTGTGTTTATCCTTATTACGGCTATTACTTCGATTCATGGATATCGATTAATCTACCGATTTAAATTAATTGAACTATTCAAAGCTGAAAAAGAAGGAGAAAAACAGTCAAAAGCATCTTTTATTATCGCGATTTTTTCCGTGCTATTAGTTGGAATTGGTTACTGGCTCGCACTTCAAAATTTATTGGAGTCTGAAATTTGGAGAAAAATGGGCTTCATGATCACCCCTCTAGTCATACTAATAACGGTTATTCTCGGTACTTATTTATTATTGAGTACATTAACTGTTTATCTATTAAAGATTTTAAGAAAAAATAAAGGCCATTTTTGGAATGGGATTAACATTATCAGTACTTCGCAACTTCTCTATCGAATAAAAGGAAATGCGCGTACGTTGACCATTATCGCAGTCCTAAGTGCAACAACACTAACGGCTGTAGGGGCAGCTTATAGTTTTTATTTTAACAATAGAAGTAATGCAGAAACTGCGAATCCAAATAGTATGATGTTTGTCGCCAAAGATACAAACATTTCCAATAAAATACATGACCTAATTTCTCACGATAAAAGTCACAGCATTGAATATCACGAGATAATCCCAACACTTCAATTGGATGTTGATATTACGAATTTGCATAGTAAAATCTCTGGTGATCAGGTGGAATATACTATTATTGCAAATAAGACTTATAACAAATTAGTAAAAGATCAGAAAAAGAATGATTCTCTTTCACTGAAAGGAAAGGATGCAGCGGCATTAGATGCATCTTATTTTGAAGGTTTATCACCAAAGTATGTAGGGTCAACTATTTCATTGAAGGTGAAAGACCTTAGTGAAAACGTAACCTTTAAAAAGTTGAAAAAATATAATGTCCTCAATCTTCATACAGCTAACACAACCGTTGTTGTTAGTGATGAGTTGTTTTCTAAATTAGCGAATAAAGCAAATCTAGTAAACATGGAAGCTTACGGAATGACTAATGCTGATCACGCAAATAAATTAACGAAGGATATTCAGTCCATTTTACCAGAGGATGCAAATTTCTCCAGCTTCTATAACGATTATGCACGGGGAATGGAATCAACAGGGCTAATTATTTTTATCGGTGGGTTCCTTGGTTTAGTGTTCCTTGCAGCAACTGGAAGCATTATTTATTTCAAACAGCTAACAGAAGCAAACTTAGATGTAGAGAGATATGATATATTACACAAAATCGGTGTGAAGAAAAAGGAAGTAAAAAGATCTATTGCGAAACAAGTCTTGTTTATTTTTGCATTGCCATTAATTGTAGGAATTGCTCACAGTGTGGTTGCCTTAACTGCTTTATCAAGATTAATGCAAACAAATTTGGTCATCCCCGTGTTGATATGTATAGCCGTTTACGTTTGTATATACATTGCTTATTATTTTTTAACCGTGAATACGTACTATAAAATCGTGACGAAATCAAATAGATAGTAATAGAAAGGGTAGAGTGTAATGAAAAAAATAATCACATCATTAGTTGTTATAGTCGTCATCATCTTTGGCGGACTTATTTTTCTGCAAAAAGTAAATTTCAATAGATTAGGTGCGGACGAATATTATGTACAAATAAACGATCAAGGAAAAAAGGTGGAAAGTAAAGCGGATAATGGAGAGAAATATGTACAATATGAGTATACCCTGCTAGCCTTTGATAAAGACGGGAAACAAAAAACATTTAGTTTCTCTGCTCAAAAGCAGCTTCGCGAAAATGCCTATCTCCGTTTATACGTGAAAGATAAAAAAGGAGTCACATCCTTTCAGGAAGTGAAAAAAGAGGAGCTTCCTCAAAAGGTAAGGGAAAAGTTGAAATAATTTTAACTGTAAAGGAATCCTTATTAAAATGGGTTCCTTTTTATTATAATAAGGGTACAAACTTGGAGGGAAGAAAAATGTCCATTAATAAAAAGGTGTTAATTATAGACGATGAAGAAGATATTTTAAAACTAATAAAAACCGTATTAAAAAAAGAAGGAGTGGAGAATGTCATTACGGCCACTACTGCAAAAGACGGATTTGATCAATTTCAAAAAAGCAATCCAGATATCGTTTTACTGGATATTATGTTGCCGGATGGAGAAGGCTATGACGTTTGTCGGCAAATTAGAAGCGTGTCGATGGTACCTATTTTATTTTTATCGGCAAAAACGGAGGAAATTGATAAGATTTTAGGTTTCGCTATAGGCGGGGATGATTATATTTCAAAGCCTTTTAGCCCGAAAGAGGTAGCTTATCGTGTAAAAGCACAATTACGGAGAGCAGAATATATGCAACCGGAAAAGGAGAAAGATTCCATACTGAAAGCCGGACCATTTGAGTTACATGAAGAAAAAGCGCAATTAACAAAAAACGGGGAGATAGTTCAATTAAATCCGAAGGAACTTGGATTAATGAAGTATTTTCTGCGAAATAAAAATAGGGTACTCAGTAAGGAACAACTTTATGATACTGTCTGGGGTGACGAATTCTTTGGTGATGATAATACGGTGATGGTGCATATTAGAAGGTTACGTGAAAAAATTGAAGAGAATCCATCCCATCCCCAGCATTTAGTTACACTAAAAGGCTTAGGATATAAGCTCTCTATTGAGGATGAATAATGTATGAAATGGAAGTTGACAGGAAGGTATTTATTATCTGTTGTATTGGTTGTTATTTTAGTTGTTTTTATTAATATTTTTCTTGCTTTAGCATTGCTCGTAGCACAGTCAGCTTTTAATGTACCAATCTTTCAGGAAAAGGAAACTTCTCCAGAACAATTTACAAGGCAGTTCGCTAGCCAAGTAAAAATCACCGATAATCATGTGACCATTACGGAAAAAGGGAAAAAAGAGTTAACGAAGAGGAACGCATGGATTCAAATTTTAGATGAAAATGGCAAAGAGGTATTTGGATTCAAAGTTCCACCGAAGGTCAAGCGAAAATACAATCCTTCAGAAATTGTACAAATGTACAAATATCAAGAATTTGTACATACAGTTGTCTATGTTGGTGCTAAGAAAAATTTAAGTTATTTTATAGGAATTGAAAATCCAAATTTAAATAGATATTTTATCTCTTATGATAATAACACCATCATTCGAGTACTAAAGGTTGGAACCGCTATTTTTATGGTTGATATTCTTATTGCTTTATTAGTCGGTTACTTTTTTAGCAAAAGACTTACTATCCCATTGCATAAATTAATCGAGGGCATTAAAAAGTTGGCAAATCGCGAGTTCTATCATCGTTGGGAAGCAAGAGGCATTTATAAAAATGTATTTTATAATTTAAATCATTTATCCAATCAACTACAAGCAACGGAAAAGGAACGAAGGAAATTAGATCTGATGAAGGAAGAGTGGATAGCAAATATTTCGCATGATATAAAAACTCCTTTATCCTCGATTCAAGGCTATGCAGAAATGATAAAGGATCCGGAATATGATTTTACTTTAGACGAAATAAGAGAATATGCGGAAATTATTGAAACAAAGTCCCTCTATATAAAAGAAGTGATGGAGGATCTAAATTTAACGACAAGATTAAAAAACAAAGAACTTGCTTTAAAGAAAACAGAAATGAATATTGTGGCGCTTTTACGCAGCGTTGTCATTGATATATTAAACGATCCTAAATACGCCGATCGGGATATTCAATTTCTTGTAAACGAAGAGAAGATTATGCTGGAAGTAGATGAAATTCTTTTTCGGAGAGCTATCAATAATTTGATTTATAATGCGGTTGTTCATAATAATAAAGATGTGAAAATAATCGTAAGCATCGAAAGGAATGAACACATCCATATAGTCATAAAAGACGATGGGAAAGGAATTAATAAGGAAGAACTGGAGAGAATATTTGATCGTTATTACCGTGGAACCAATACTGGTGCTGCACATAAAGGATCTGGATTGGGAATGGCAATAGCGAAGGATATTATTCAGGCCCATGATGGGGCGATTACGATTAGCAGTGAGGTTGGTCGGGGTACAACGATAGAAATGGAATTATAAATATTTCGGATGAAGGAGAGAGAGTTGAAATGGAAAGCTCCGTAATGAAAAAAGCATTGCAAGAATATGTAGATGCGTTCAATCAAAAAGATCTGGAACGATTAATATCACTCTTTGCGGATGATGCGAGCGTGGAGGATCCCGTCGGAAAACCTCTTAAGAAAGGTCGTCAAGAGATTGAGGAGTTTTATCGAGAAAGCATGTCAGGTGAAAGTAAACTTGAATTATTAGCACCTCCGCGCGGTTCGTTCAGTAACGCGGCTTCCATTACCTTTGCGGTTCACACCAAAATGGAGGGGCGTTCTGCTCGTATCGAGGTTACAGACGTAATGACCTTTAACAATGACGGGAAGATATCCACGATGCAAGCTTTTTGGGGTCCGGATGATTTGCGAATGGTTTAGATTTTGGTGGTAGCTCGGAAAGTTCAATAGAATGTGTGTAAAGGACAGACTCCTAGATAAGAGCAAGGGGATCTTGTCCTCCATTGGAAGTATGAAGGACAGATTGAAGGAAAGAATCAAGGAAAAAGTCCTTCATCGTTAGTATGAAGGACAATGCGTAGGAAATCGAAGGGGGATCTGTCCTTCATTGGAAGTATGAAGGACAGGTTGATGGAAAGAATCAAGGAAAAAGTCCTTCATCGTTAGTATGAAGGACAATGCGTAGGAAATCGAAGGGGGATCTTGTCCTTCATTGGAAGTATGAAGGACAGATTAAAGGAAAGAATCAAGGAACAAGTCTTTCATCGTTGGTATGAAGGACAATAGGTAGGAAATTGAAGGGAGATCTGTCCTTCATTGGAAGTATGAAGGACAGGTTGAAGGAAAGAATCAAGGAAAAAGTCCTTCATCGTTGATATGAAGGACAATGAGTAGGAAATCGAAGGGGAATCTGTCCTTCATTGGAAGCATGAAGGACAGGATGAAGGAAAGAACCAAGGAAAAAGTCCTTCATCGTTGATATGAGGGACAAAGTGTAGGAAATCGAAGGGGATCTTGTCCTTCATTGGAAGTATGAAGGACAAAATGCTTGGAAATACAGAAAAGTCATCACCTTTAATAAGAAATTATTAAAATATTATTGGTAATAGGACCATTGATGAACTCCGACAATATTATAATTCTCCCCCAAAACCCTCCTAACTCTCTTCTTAGAATCAATGATTTGACACCAATCATGAATGGCATTTGTAGTAATTTTTCGATCTGGAAAAAGAAGCTTATATTCATTCACACTGCGCAATACCCCTTCGGAAAATACTTCTTTATGCCCGCATTTTTCGCATACAATATAGACTCTATCTATCGATAAGGCGAAGGAGTGGCATTTTTCACAAGTTATTCCTTTTTGCAATTGATCATAATCATAAGAAGGAAGCTGTGTATAAGGAGAATCTTCAATATGCAGTGAAATTAATTTTTCAGCAAGCATAGTATGTTTTTTATTTAACTTAGAGGAGTTTCTATCTAGTTGATTCAAATAGCGATTCACTTGAGTTGGGAAGATAAATGGCAAGTTAAGAGGTGCTTGGTATAAGGTAAACTCGGGGTTGATAAAAACGACCGAAGCAACAATGGGAACGGTAAATCCTATGCTTTGAAGGAGCTGGCGTAATAAGGATTCATTTCGTTTCAATTGGATTAATGGATTATTGACTTCTGATTTATTTTTCATAAAAAATTTATCTCTTTCGTAATAAAAATCCCCTTCAAAGTTTTTTATTTCAAAAAGGTACAACATCTCAGGTGTTAAAATCAGCGAGTCATTCTGGAAAGTAGTGCTATTCATTTGGAGCAATAAATCATTAATGATTAAGCAATCGCACTGAAGTTTCTCTGTCAGCAAATCAAACATTACTTCTCCTTCAAAACCCTTTTTTAAATAGAGATAGTGGTTTTTATCTTTCTCAGACAAATTCATACGCGAGTTTAAAATTTCTAAAACCAATAGTTCAGTAGATTTCGTTCGAGATTTAAAAGGCATTATTTTGGTTCATCCTTTCTATAATGAAATAGGAATGGAAAGGGGACATCCGCCCCCAAAATCCTTATTCAAAAATATAACCTACAACATCCAACGCTTGATCAATAGTCTCAACTGTTACATTTGCTTTATTGGAAAGCTCTTTTAGGGGATGGATTAAGGATTCATGTCTGATAATAATGGTAGGCCTGTTCAATGCAATAGCTGTGCTGGCGTCCATCGCAGTATTCCATTGTTTATACTTATCGCCGAATAACGCTATTACAATATCAGATTTTTGCATTAACACCTGTGTTCTGAAATTGTTAATATCCGATGCCGCGTCATCTTTGTATACATTTCCGGGTTGTTTCCCCAGAATGTCTTCTCCAATATTATCAGATCGTTCGTGGTCTGTTTGGGGTCCCACAAATACTAATGGAAGATTTCTTTCTTTTGCTTTCTTCTCTACTTCCTCTCTCCAATTATCGTGAATCTGCCCTGCCAGATAAACAGTTAATTCCATCATATCTCCTCCAGTAATGGTTATTGCCTATATTTTACCAAAAAGTAGTGTGGTATTGTCATAAAAGTTAGCGTGAAAAAGGAAAAAAGAGACAAATAGAGAATATATATGGTGGGGTGGAAACAGATGAAAACTATGCTTATATTGGCAAGCATCTCATTTTCAATCTTAATAACTGGCTGCGATATGACAAATAAACAAACAGAAAGTAAAACAATAGAAACACAAATGAAGGATGTACGAGAAACTGCATGGAGCTCACTTTCACCATCAGAGAAAAAAGAAGTAATTGGGACATGGAAAGAAGCCAGCATAACTAAAGTGATTGCAAACCCACAAAAGTTTTATTTAGATGACCGCTCCTATGAAGGGAAAGAACTTACCGTGGTAACGTTTCGCTCTAAAAAAAGTAAAATATTGGGTGATATCAGCAAACTTGTAGATGAAAAATCTCAAAAAGTTGTCGGTGCAGGATTTAGAGAGTAGTGAAGATGGAGATACCAATAGAACCTATTAAAAAAGCCTATATAACAGAGGCACTAAGGGTACTGTCAAACAAAATGAAGATACATATAACGCGGTTAATGAGGGAAATGGAACGGGACTGACAGATTTTAGTGTACAAGACTTAATAGCTGATGGACTTTTGGGTGAATGATGACGGCGCGGTACATAACCGATTTTTTTATAGAATAGCGGTATCAGATGAATGGGATTTTCAGCCAACAGGCGATGGAGAAGAACAAGGCTTAACAATTCATTTCTTCTGGATAAAGTTGTTGGGAAATATTTAGACTTTGTATTTGGCTTATAAATACTTGTAAGGAGTGCGATGTATGAAAACAATTGGAATGATTGGCGGTATGAGTTGGGAATCTTCTATTCTTTACTACCAATGGATTAATGAAGCAGTTAAAGAGAGATTAGGAGGTCATCATTCTGCAAAAAGCTTAATGTTTTCTGTGGACTTTGAACAAATAAAAGCATTCCAATATGCGGGGAAATGGGAGGAAGCGACCAATATTTTAGTGGACGCTGCCAAAAAGTTAGAACTTGGAGGTGCTGATTGTGTTGTGATTTGTACCAATACAATGCATAAAGTAGCTGAGAAGGTTCAGGAATCTACGAAACTCCCGTTATTACATATTGCGGATGCAACCGGCAAACAAATCGTTCAACAAGGTATAAAAAAGGTTGGTTTACTTGCGACCGCCTTTACGATGGAAGAAGAGTTTTACAAAGGACGTTTAAAAGAATATGGTTTGGATATTTTAGTTCCTGAAAAGAGCGATCGCGAAAAAGTGCATGACATTATCTACAATGAGTTATGTCTTGGGAAGATCGAAGACTCCTCTCGATTAGCTTACATAGACATCATAAATAATCTTATTTCCGAAGGTGCTGAAGGCATTATTTTAGGATGTACGGAAATTACACTACTAATCTCTCAAAAGGATTGTAAAGTTCCTGTATTTGATACAACCCGAATACATGCAACAGCGGCGGTTGATTTTGCATTAAGTGAGAAATAGGATTTAAAAATCATATTTCCAAAAGGGGATAAGCAATGCAGAAAGTAAGAAAATATCACCGTGCATTCGGTGTATATGGAATATGCTATGAAAATGGGAAGCTATTCGTAATTAACAAGAATGGCGGTCCCTATAAAAATCGTTATGATCTTCCCGGTGGGAGCTTAGAAGAGGCAGAAAGCTTAACATCTGCAATGAAAAGAGAGTTCCTAGAAGAAACGGGATTCGAAATCGAAATCAAGCAAAACATAGGTGTAATAGACTTTATGCTCCCCTGGGATTGGAAGGAGTATACGGATGTACATCACATAGCTGTTTTATATTCAGTTAAGATTATAGGCGGGGAGTTAACGAAGCCTATTCCATTTGATGGGGAGGATTCCCTTGGGGCATTGTGGATTTCGGAACCAGATGTCTCAATAGATAATTCTTCGCCGTTAGTTCTTAAAGCGTTTGAATGGATTAGAGAAAGTAATTTAGGATTACATGTAGAAGTCTATGAAAATTGGGAAGTAAAAAGTAAAAATCAACAACCGTAACAAAAATCAAAAATTAGTTAGGGTGTTTACAATTGAACATATTATGGGACTTTGATGGAACCTTATTCGACACATATCCTGCATATTCCAACGTTTTTTCTCAGGTTTTAGGAGAAGCAGTGGATAAAAAGGAGATCTATGAAACATTAAAAATTTCCTTTTCTCACGCTGTTCATCATTATGGAATTACAGAAAATCAAATAAAAGAAATAGATACCTTGGAAAGTCAATTAGCTCCCAAAGACATAAAGCCTTTTGAAAACGCAGAAGAAATCTTAAAGTTTGCAAACAAAAATGTCATTATGACTCACAAGGATAGAAAAGGTGTTTTATCTATATTAGAGTACTATGGATGGGATAAATATTTTGCAGATATCGTCACGATTGATGATGGTTTTCCTCGGAAACCAAATTCAGCGGCCTACAAATATTTGCACGAAAAACACCATATTGATTTGGCTATTGGAGACAGAGAAATTGACCTTATTCCCGCAAAAGAATTAGGAATAGCCACATGCATTTTTCAAAATCAACATGTTAACGCAGATTATTATTTATCGAACTATGCTGATTTCTTTAAGTTAATGAAGGATTTTACTCATTCTTGAAAGTTATGGAAGGGGGAAACCGTATGAATACAAAACTTATATTGGTAGAAGGACTGCCCGGATTCGGGAAATCAACTACCGCTAAATTAATTCATGAGATTCTTACGGAAAGAAACATCCCAGCTGAGTTATTTTTAGAAGGGAATCTGGATCATCCGGCTGATTATGATGGAGTTTCCTGTTTCGATGAAAAAGAATTCGATGGATTGTTAGCGAATTGTGGAGATTTAAAAGAAGTGTTTATAAATGGAGTGAAGAAAAAGGGAAACAATTATTTTTTACCATATAGAAAAATACAAAACGAATATGGTTCCATGTTTTCTGATGAATTATTAAATATTATTTTTACCTTTGATATATATGAATTACCACTAGAACGTAATATGGAATTAATTACGCAAAAATGGGCCGAATTCACGGAAAAAGTCATGTCGGATAATAATACATATATTTTCGAATGCTGCTTCATACAAAACCCCATAACCGTTGCTATGGTAAAATACGGTGAGCAGAAAGAAAAAGTTATGGATTATGTGATGAAATTAGCAAAAATAATAGACCGTTTAGATCCGCTATTAATTTATGTAGAACAAGATGACCTAGATTTTTCATTTAAGAAAGCAATCGAGGAAAGACCACAAGAATGGTCATCTGGATTCATTGACTACTACACAAATCAAGGCTATGGGAAAGAACGGGGATATAAGGGCCTAGACGGTACTCTGAAAGTACTGGAGGCTAGAAGAGCTATTGAAAAAGAAGTTTTTGATCTTTTAAAAATGAAAAAGCAAAAAATCAATAATTCTCAATATGAAATGGAAAGAAATAAGGAATTACTAATGGAGAAGTTGAATTTATAGAAAAAAAGTGTGTTCCTTCGTAAAAGGAATGCACTTTTTTGTGTTAACTTCCCGCCTTTACTATTTTGTTTTTAATCACATTAATAAGAAGAATAATTAGTGGAATGACAATAAAAAAGGTAATAAAATAGCTGGGCAATATGCTAAGAAAGAAGCTTGACAGTTGCTGAAAACTCTTTGCAATCCACATGCTGAACAACACTTGTAAAAAGCCTAAAGGAAAAATCAAGAGTTTTTCATCTGATAAGTTTAGCCATTGAGCGGCAGTCTTTGTGACGACGTAATAAAGAGTTGTAATCTTAACAAATGTACCTAGTATCCAAACGGCTAAAAGCCCTGCCTCTATATGTTCAAAAAATTCCCCTATACTTACATATCGGACCACAGTAAGTAAAGGTGTTAATGCATAATAAGAAAACCTCCCTAAAACAAAAATAACGACAAGATTAACGAACATTAATGTAACGGTAATAGCAATTCCGGTGTATACTCCCCATTTTAATCCTTTTGAATTGTTTTTTAGATGCGGAAGGAAAAAAGATATAAGAAATAACTCACAAAACCAAGAGGTAAGAACCACACCACCTTTCATGGAAGGCATCACACCATTCTCCATGATTGGTAATATATTTTTTGGATTCATGTAGATTAGCATAATAAATAAGAATAGAAAAAGCGGAATGCAAAAGAACGGAAAAAAGAACTGTCCTAGTCGGGCAATTACCTCTAAGCCACCATGAACGGCATAGGCACTAAAAACCATAATAATGACCGAAATGATGATCATCGGTGTTTCATTAAGAAAAGTTCCCCAAACAAAATTTGCATATTCTTTTATAACGATTCCATTAAAATGAAGGAAAAATAGCAAATAAACAAAACCGATTATTTTTCCCAAAAATTTCCCAACCACTATTTCAGAATATTGGATAAATGTTTTTTCAGGGAAGCTTTTATATAATTGATACGCGATAATTATGGCAATAAACCCAGCTAAAGATGCCCAAAGCGGGGAAATCCAAGAATCTTGTTTTGCCACCTGCCCGGTTAATAGAGGCATATTAATGATTCCAGTAGCAAGTACGGTTGGATATAGGACAAATCCGGTTTGTAAAGCAGATATTTGTATTTTTTTCGTCATATTGTTATTCACTCCTAAAATACCTACTTATGTGTCCTTAATAGTGGGGGATATAGTTTTTCTACTAGCTGAGTAGGCCCAGGGAAATCGGGTTTAACAATAAGAAGAGCAGCGATAGCCAAACAAAAGAATATAAAAATAGCATATATCCATTTTTCCCTTTTTGTTTTGGTCTTTAAATAGGGTCGCTGTAATAGTGTGGCTATGATGGTAAAGAGGATGACTCCAATTAATTTTAGAAAAACCACTACTCTTCACTCCTGATTCCCTTAATCCGTTGGAATAGTCAAAAGCCCCGGTCCAATAATATGGGAGTCTATTTCAACATCCAGCTTCATATTTCGAAAAATATCATCCCAATGATTTCGTTCTCTCTTCCACTCATTTGGGTATTTACGATGGAATTCTTCTGCAAAACCGACAACATCGGAGTCCATATCTTTCTGTAATTTGGTAAAGGATTGCTTTATTCTTTTGCTAATATCGATATTCATTTCCTTTTCAATTTTTCGAACAGTAGTAAGGTTCATTATGTCAAGATTGGTTACATTTTCGACTATTTCCCCCTTCGCTGAAGCTTTTGCAATCATTTTCCATTGGCCATTTTTAATAACGGGAATCAATCGGATGGTTGCTTGAAAGGGGGATAATGTAATGGTGCCTTTCTCTCCAAGAGGATCTCTCACAACCACCTGGCTTTCTTTCACCTCATTTCTCAGCCACATGACGCCGCGTGTTAAAGAATCATTTAAAATACCGATCATTTTTCCTTTTTTTAAGATAGCCGTCCCATTAATATAGGGGATCGTTTCTTTTGGAGAATCTGTTGGATTGGGCGGCAATATACTTACATATGGCAGAAAGATGGCATTGGATGGACCTAGCTTCATCTCCATAAAATCTTTTACAGTAATGGACATTAATACATGTTGTTTGCTTAGTAAAGATAATACTCGTCCGGACTGTTTCTCCATTGGCGGCTCAACATTTAAAGCTTCTTTTGCATCTCCATCACTAACAAACAAAAGAGCTTGTTCCCGTGTTTGGGGAGCACGAACGATATAATCGGCTGCATCATAAATTCCTTTCTTTGCTAATTTTTTTCCGAATACAAAGACATTGCAATGTCCCCAAAATATTTTGCGGGGAATCTTTTCCTGTAGCTTGGAGGCTGCATCGGCAACCGTTAACCCTTTCGCTGTTCGAACGATAGTAAATTTTCCTCCACCACCCCCAGCTCCACCACCTCCGCTGTTACTAGTACTATGAGGATTTAATACTTGTGCGGATAATTCAATTTCCCCATTTTCCGTTAAATCAATAGCAGCAGCTAAGATAATCGCTAGTTGATTCAGCTCTCGACTATTTCCACAACCGCTTAATAAAAATGAGGTCAAGAATAATGGCAAAATTAATTTATGCATTTGATTCTCCTTCTACCCGGGGTTGTTCATCCATTCTTATTCTTTTTTTCACACCTTACCTGGATTTTTCATCGTCAACAGTTTGTTTTTTTCACGTTTTACCATAAAAACTACTCATTTGTCGGTGGTTTAGGTTTTTGATTGCTAGATTGTCGATACTGATTATACTTTCCAGTTAGTCGCGGACGTGTATTGAATTTCCAAAAAGGGGCACGAACCAGTGAGTCCTTAAATTGATCCGCATGGGCAGGGGCTAATGTGGATAGATAAGGGACTCCAAAGGAGCGTAGTTTACATAAATGAATGACTATTCCGCAAATGCCAAGCATAATTCCAAGAATTCCTAAGGTTCCTGCCAAAATCATCATTGGAAATCGTAATATTCGCAGAGAAAATCCAAAAGCATATCTTGGAATCATAAAGGAAGCGATTCCCGTTATCGATACTACGATAACCATTGCAGGTGAGACGATTCCAGCTTGAACGGCGGATTCTCCGATGACGAGTGCTCCAACAATACTAACTGCGGAACCAATTTGTTTTGGAAGTCGCAACCCTGCCTCTCGCAATGCCTCGAATGTAATTTCCATAAGAAATGCCTCAATAAATGTCGGAAAAGGAACAAATTCTCTAGCTGAAGCCATTGAAATAATCAAGTCAGTAGGAATCATTTCCTGATGGAATGTCGTTAGTGCTACATAAAATGAAGGGAGCAGCAGAGATACTAAAAAAAATGGATACCGAATCCATCTAATCATGGTACTTATAATATATCGTTGATAATAGTCTTCAGATGATTGAATAAAAGAAAACAAGGTAGCTGGTGCTATTATGGAAAAAGGTGTTCCATCAACTAAGATGGCGATTCGTCCTTCCAACAAATTAGCTACAACCGTATCTGGCCTTTCCGTTGATAGTAATTGCGGAAAAGGAGATCGCGGTGTGTCTTCAATGAATTCCTCGATGTAACTGCTTTCCAAAATGCCGTCAATATCGATTCCTTCCAATCTCTGCTTTGCTTCCTCAATGAGTTGAGTAGCTGCAAGGTCTTCAATATATACTAGAACCACAGATGTTTGCGAATACTTTCCAATGGACATTTGAAGCATTTTTAATTTAGGACTGTGTATTTTTCTTCGTAATAGGGAGGTGTTGACTGCTAGCACCTCTGTAAATCCTTCGCGAGGGCCGCGTATAACAGATTCACCAACTGGTTCCTCAATATTTCTCTTTTCCGATTTCGCAAGTCCTAATGAAAGTGCCGATTCATCGCCATCCATAATTAGCACAGGGAGCCCTGCACTAATTGATTGGATGCATTCCTCATATGTTTTCAGAGTTTTCATTTGGGAAACTGGAATCATTGAAAATCTCTCACCTGAGGCCCCTTCTGTCGTTAAAAGGGGCTTAATGACGTTTTCATTTAATTCCTCTGGATCGGATAAACCTTGAATGTAAATGATGACCGCTTTCCTTTGCTCAATCGTTTCAAAACAATGAAAAACAATGTCGAAACAATCTTTATAAGTATTCTGGAAAAATTGTAAGTCTTCACTGTAAATGCCGGTTATTTTTCCTTTTATATCTTTATTTTCAACTGGCTTGTCTATCTTTTTGTGGAAAAGTTTACGAAGCATTCTTTGAGCCACCACCATTTACATTCCTTGAAGATTTACGCTGATTTGGCATATTTTATATTGTGCATAATCATTTTTTACCATACATTTTTTTTAAAATACTTGAGTTTTCTCCTTGTACTGGTAAGTGAAATTTTTGTACAAAATATAAATTTCTTTTACTAAAAATATAATGGAACAAAGGTAGTGGAATAGTTCACCTAATTAACGAGTATGTAAGGAGATTAAGGTATGGCATATACTTCTAACAACACTAACGTTAGTCAATGGAACAGCTATCTTGATGCAATATACGATGTTATCGAGCGGGGAATGGCTGCGAAAGAGGTTGTATGTTCGATTACAACGGGCTTCAGGTCGGTCCTAGCTCTGCGGACGAACCCAGGACTTAACCCTTATCATGCTTCTGTGGCAGATATAGGCTATGGGTTTGATGCGGTACAGGGAACTATCAATCGTTTAAAAAAAGAGGAAACTAGTCAACATATGCTGGAAATGCTTGTTTTTGATTTAGATACATTAAGAATTAGTGAAAAACAGTTAAGCCCCAACTTTGAAATGGCTGTTAAAGGTGCGACACCAGATGTGTATTATTTAGTGAATTTAAGCCGAAATTTAAATAGGCAAATAGGGCAAATGATTAACGAAGCAAATAGACTGGGTCAAGAGCTTTTGGGCAAAGAATGGTATAAAATACATGCCCGCATCCAAAATATTCAAGCAATCCCGCGTCTTTAGGGAGGGGGAGAAAATGCTCAATCCACCAAAATCAATGGATAATGATGAGAGAAAACGGCTGCTAGATTGGTGGAATACAATGGAGGCAGCCAAACCAATGGTGCGTACATTAATGTCTTTAACGACTGAGCTGCGCGTACATCCAGCGTCAAGCAATGCAAATGGTATTATCCTTTTTTACCGTGCTGCTTCGGAAGTTTCCTATGGATATGCCGGTGTTAGAGGATGTATCAGGAGAGCTTTTACAGAAGAATATGGAGATGGTCTTCGGATGAATATGGTAAAGTGTCATAGCTTTGCCGAAAGATTTTCAGAGGATATGAAAGTACTGCTCGAACTGGTAGCAAATAATATTAAAGATCAGGAAGCATTGCAGATTGTAAATAGGATTAGAGAGACATTAGTTGAAAATGATGAAAGGTTAAAGGAAATACAACAAAGAGCCGATGCGTTTTTTGGAAGAGAGACCTTTTATTCGTTGCAGCAGAAGATGAAGAAAGCTATAACATTGCCGGAAAGATAAAAGGACTGATGTTTGGATCCATCAGTCCTTTTGTATTATAGATTTCTTTATTAAGTCTCTATCAGGCATCGGTAACTACATAGTTCTTATTATCTTAATGTTTTAAATGCGCCGCTCCATGCAATAACTTGGTCAAGCATCGCATTTACATTATCTGTGTGCATGTCAGCTGGTTTGAAATTACTGAAGTTTTCAAAGTCAGTAAATAAGGATAGTGTTGGGTGTGTACGAACACTTGCTACTTGTAATTCCGCTAAAATTCCGCGTAAATGCTCAGCCGCACGTGCTCCGCCTGTTGAACCATAGCTTACGATTCCAGCCGCTTTATTGTTCCATTCTTGATATGCAGAATCTAATGCATTTTTTAATGCACCAGTAATGCTATGATTATATTCTTGAGTAATGAATACATATCCATCAAGGTTTGCTACCTTTTCCTTCCAAGCTAGTACACCTGCTTCTTCCCCAGTACCTTCACCTAGGAAAGGCAATTTATATTCAGAAATATCAACGATTTCATAGTTTGCATCTTCACGTTTGTCAGCGATTCCTTTAACCCATTCGCCTACTTGAGGACTTACTCTTCCTTGACGTGTACTGCCTAAAATAATACCTATATTTAATTTTGTATTTGACATGATTTCTTCCTCCTTAGATTGATTTCCAAATAATTTGTTTAAGAAACCCATTATTTAACCTTCCCTTACAAATTTAATCTTACTATTAAAAAGTAAGTAAGTTTAACTTCGTAATTGATTATAGTACGGATATGTATAAAAGTAAAGCTTTAAACATGAAATAATGAAAAAACAATTAGTCGAACTATACGAGGGCATACAATTAAAAGATAATAGTGTAGACAAAGCAGTAGTCGTTATCCTGATAAACGGCCATTTGTTTGGAAACTAGAGGAGAAAATAAATTCGTTGACATTATACCCTGCGGGGTATATGATGAATCTTGTTAAAGTTATTCCTTTTACGGAATGCAATTCGCAGGCATATGTAAAGGGGATTATAACGAAATTGGATATACCACTTTAGATTAATGTAAGATAGTAGAAATAGAAAATGTATGTTACAAGGAGGCGAGATTATGTACTATGACGATCAAATGAAAAATCGTGTAAAGCGGATTGAGGGGCAGCTGCGAGGAATTTTAAAAATGATGGAAGAGAACAAGGATTGCAAAGAAGTAATTACACAGTTATCCGCATCCCGAACTGCCATTGATCGAACGATTGGGGTTATCGTAAGCTCTAATTTGGTAGAATGCGTTCAAAAGGCTACGGAAAAAGGGGATGGAAGCGCAGAAGAACTGGTAAAAGAGGCGGTTAATCTTCTTGTAAAAAGCCGTTAAATCTTGGGGGAAATCAACCCCTTTCATTTTGATTTCTATAATACCCTTTGGGGTAATATATTTTTTAGATTTAAATATACCTATACGGGTATAAGTAAATAATTAGAGGGAGGATAACTTATATGACAAAAAGGACAACCATCGTATTATTCAGCGGTGATTACGACAAAGCAATGGCAGCTTATATCATTGCAAACGGCGCGGCAGCTTATGATCATGAGGTAACGATTTTTCATACCTTCTGGGGGTTAAACGCATTACGAAAAACTGAAAATATCCAAGTGAAAAAAGGTTTTATGGAAAAAATGTTTGGGAAAATGATGCCAAAAGGTGCAGATAAAATGGGCCTGTCGAAAATGAACTTTGCTGGAATGGGTCCTAAAATGATAAAAGGGGTTATAAAAAAACACAATGCATTAACTTTGCCGCAGCTTATCGAAATGGCACAGGAACAAGACGTAAAGTTGGTAGCATGCACGATGACAATGGACCTTTTAGGGCTACAAAAGGAAGAGTTTGTAGATAACCTTGAATATGCAGGTGTAGCTGCCTATTTGGCGGATGCACAAGATGGAAATGTTAATTTGTTTATTTAATTGGGAGGAATGAAAAATGAAAGAAATCACACCAAGAGAGGTTGAAAAACTTTTAGAAGAAGGGAAAAAGCTTAATATTATTGATGTCCGCGAAGTAGATGAAGTAGTAGCCGGAAAAATACCTAGTGCTGTAAATATTCCGTTAGGTTTCATTGAATTACGAATGGACGAGTTGAACAAGGATACAGAATATATCATGGTATGCCGTTCCGGTGGCAGAAGCGGCCGTGCTGCACAATTATTAGAAAGTGAAGGGTTTCAAGTTGTGAATATGACTGGCGGAATGCTAGCTTGGGGAGGCAAAGTGGAATAAATTTTTTTAATTAGGTATATACCTATATGGGTATAAAACAGGAGGAATCAATATGGAAAGCATAAAAACAAATGCTATTTTAGATGCAAAAGGATTAGCATGTCCGATGCCAATTGTAAATACAAAAAAAGCTCTGAAAACACTTGAGCCAGGACAGGTTTTGGAGGTACAAGCCACTGATAGAGGATCAAAAGCAGACATGAAGGCTTGGGCAGAGAGTACCGGTCACCAATATTTAGGTACCATCGAAGAAGGAGATGTATTAAAGCATTACTTAAGAAAAGCTTCCAATGAGGAAGAACAAGAAAAAGTGCATGCAAATACAATCCATAATGATGAGCTTTTAAAGAAACTGGATGCGGCCGAAAACATCGTTGTTCTTGATGTAAGAGAAACTGCTGAATATGCTTTCAATCATATTCCAACCGCTATGTCGATTCCTTTAGGAGAGCTGGAGGATCATGTGGAAGGACTTAATAAAGAAGATGAAATTTATGTGGTATGCCGTTCTGGCAATCGCAGTGATCTTGCAGCACAAATGTTAGTGAAAAAAGGATTTACAAAGGTGGTAAACGTTATTCCGGGAATGAGTCAGTGGTCCGGTAAAACAGAAAGTAATATTGAATAATTTTTTATCATTTATTATACCGTAGGGGGTAATGATGAACATGACAATCAGGGAAATGACATCAAAAGCAGTTACACAAAAAATATTTAATAAAGAACCATTATTTATATTAGATGTAAGAAATGAAAGTGATTTTCACGATTGGAAGATTGAAGGCGAGAACTTTGATTATTTAAATGTTCCTTATTTTGAATTGCTGGATGGTGTAGAGGAGATTTTAAATAAACTGCCTTCTGATAAAGAGATATTAGTAGTATGTGCAAAAGAAGGATCATCTGTTATGGTGGCGGATATGCTTTCGGAGGCCGGCTTGGCGGTATCCTATTTAAAAGGTGGAATGAAGGCTTGGAGTGAGCATCTAGAACCTATTAAAGTAGGCGACTTAAAAGATGGAGGGGAAATTTATCAATTCGTCCGAATCGGAAAAGGCTGTCTATCCTATATGGTTGTCTCTAACGGTGAAGCAGCGTTGATTGATGCTACACGGATGACGGATATTTATCTGAATTTTGCTGACAGCATTGGGGCCAAAATCACATATGTATTTGATACCCACCTTCACGCAGATCACATTTCCGGTGGCCGCAGTATTGCAGAGAAAACGGGTGCCATTTACATGCTGCCGCCAAAGGATGCAACCGAGGTAACCTTTGAATATCAGCCATTAGAAGATGGGAATGAAGTAACTATAGGAAATACTGCAATCCATATTCAGGCTCTTTATTCACCAGGTCACACCATTGGCTCTACTTCTTTTATTGTGGATGAAAAGTATTTATTATCTGGGGATATTCTATTTATTGATTCCATTGGACGACCTGATTTAGCGGGGAAAGCAGAGGATTGGGTAGAAGATTTGAGAGAAACACTGTACAAGAAGTATCGTGAATTATCGGAGGAGCTCATGGTTCTTCCTGCCCATTTTATGATTATTGATGAATTAAATGATGATGGAACTGTAGCGGCAAAGCTAGGTACATTATTTGCAAAAAATCATGGATTAAAGATAGAGGATGAGCATGAATTTCGGAAATTAGTGACGGAGAATTTACCGCCACAGCCAAATGCATACCAAGAAATTCGGGAAATAAACATGGGGAAAATCAGTCCTGATGAAGAAAAACAGCGTGAAATGGAAATCGGTCCAAACCGATGTGCCGTTCGCTAACAATAAAGGCTCTTTTCTTAAACTTTGTTGCTTTTGTAATCGAAAAGCCTCTTATTTGGCCTACGATGCAAAGCCTATAAATAGTGACGGTACACAAGAATTGAAAACAGCCTACAATAATAGAGGAGGAATATTATAATGGAAGTAAGCAAAGTGTTAGACGCAAAAGGACTTGCATGTCCAATGCCGATTGTAAAAACGAAGAAAGCGATGATGGATCTTGATTCCGGTCAAGTATTGGAAATTCATGCGACAGATAAAGGGGCAAAAAACGACCTTTCTGCATGGGCAAAATCTGGTGGTCATGAGCTTTTAAAATTGGAAGAAGAGAATGATGTAATGAAGTTTTGGATTAAAAAGGCTTAAAAATAAGGGGACCGGAAAAGGTTCCCTTATTAAGGAGGTTTTCTCTTTGGATATTAGCTTCATTGTTACTATATTTATTATTGGTTTTATCGGTTCCTTTATATCAGGTATGTTGGGGATAGGCGGCGCGATTATAAATTTTCCATTGCTATTGTATATTCCGACATTTTTAGGTGTAGCTCATTTTACATCACACGAGGTGTCAGGAATTACTGCTATTCAAGTGTTATTTGCAACCATTGGCGGTGTCTGGACTTATCGCAAAGGAGAGTTTTTAAATAAAAAGCTGATTGTCTACATGGGCATAAGTATTTTAATTGGGAGCTTTGTTGGCAGCTTTGGTTCTAATCATATGCCGGAAAGCGGGATTAATGTAATTTATGGAATTCTAGCAGTGATAGCAGTAGTCATGATGTTTATTCCGAAAAAAGGTATTGATGATATTCCCTTCGATCAAGTGAAATTTAATGGATGGCTCGCCGCGATTCTTGCGTTAATTGTAGGAATAGGTGCTGGTATTGTAGGAGCAGGCGGATCCTTCCTGTTAGTGCCAATCATGTTAACAGTATTAAAAATACCAACGAGAATGACGATCGCTTCTTCGTTAGCTATTACCTTTATTTCGTCCATCGGCTCCACGATAGGCAAAGTTACGACTGGTCAAATTGATTACGCACCAGCCATTATCATGATTGTGGCAAGCTTAATTGCCGCACCAATCGGCGCAAAAGTCAGCAGAAAAATGAACACTAAAATCCTCCAAGTGATTTTAGCTGTGTTAATTTGTATCACCGCTATTAAGGTTTGGATGGATATTTTATAAGAGTACTGAAAGGGTTGCCATTAAAAATCTTTGGCAGCTCTATTTTTTAGTTGCTTTTTAGACATATTATGGAGGAAAATGAAGGAATTATAGTGGAGATATAAGAGATTTATGATAAGGAGGAAAAAAATGAAAATTAGTAAACTGGACCATCTTGTTTTAACAGTAAGGGATATCCAACATACATGTAATTTCTACGAAAATGTATTAGGTATGAAGGTCGTAACATTTGGTGAGGGACGGAAAGCACTGCAATTTGGTAAGCAAAAAATAAATTTACATCAAATTGGAAAGGAATTCGAACCAAAAGCAAAGCATCCAACACCCGGATCGGCGGATTTGTGTTTTATTAGCGAGTCGCCAATGGAAGATATTCTAGATCAATTAGCAAAAAATAATATAACCATAATAGAAGGTCCAGTATATCGAACTGGTGCATTAGGGAAAATCCATTCTGTTTACTTTAGGGACCCGGATCAAAACTTGATTGAAGTTTCTAATTATGTGGAGCAATTGGAGGATTAAACGATAATTTTTGCGGAGGTGAGAGTGTGAATAAAGATATTCTCTATAAAAATCCGAAAACGATTTTGAATAAAGGCACGGGTTATCTATCGGGATACACCCATTCACTTAATCCGTACACGGGTTGCTCATTTGGCTGCTCCTACTGCTATGTTCGGCAAATGCCCGTCTCTCTTTTTCGGGAAGGGGAATGGGGGGAGTGGGTAGATGTGAAAAATGGAGCAGCAGATTTGTTAAAAAAGGAGCTACAAAGAGCAAAAAAGAAGGGCGACGTTACTATTTTTATGTCATCCAGTACAGATCCGTACCAGCCAATAGAATATAAGGAAAAAGTGACTCGTTCTTTATTGGAAGTTATGGTCCAGGATCCACCTGATTTTTTATTGGTACAAACGAGAAGTCCTCTTGTACGCAGGGACATTGATTTGTTTCAACAAATGGGGGAGAAAGTGCGAATCAGTATGACCATTGAGACCGATTTGGAAAGCGTTAGGAAACATTTTACTCCTGGTGCTCCACCTGTGAATGCACGCCTGAAAACACTTCAGATGTTAAAGGACGCCGGTATCCCAACTCAAGCAACGATTGCGCCGGTGTTACCAAGCAGTGAGGCCTTCCCGGAAATATTAAAAACATTAGTGCAACGTGTCTGTGTGGATGATTATTTTATGGGTGATGGCAGCGGAGGGAAGCGGACAAAAAGATTAGGGATGGAGAAGAAGTATGAGGAGCTTGGATTACAGGAATGGTATGAACCTAATGCATATAAGATTGTTGTAGATAGGTTGAAAAAAATATTTCCTGCACAGCAGATTTTCGTAAGCCAACTCGGATTTGAACCTTGATGAAGGACACTTTGAATTATTCCAAAGTGTAGGGAAAAAGAAAACAAAATAGTAGTAGAATTGTGCTCGAAATCGGGATTGTGCTGAGAAAAAGGGAACAATAGTAGCAGGATTGTGCCCGAAATCAAGAGAGTGCGAGGAAAAAGGGAACAATAGTGGTAGAATTGTGCCCGAAATCGAGAGAGTGCAAGGAAAAAGGGAACAATAGTAGCAGGATTGTGCCCGAAATCAAGAGAGTACAAGGAAAAGGGAACAATAGTGGTAGAATTGTGCCCGTAATCAAGAGAGTAAAAACAATTTTATTCTAAGCATCGATGATGGCCCCCCTTTTATTGGTAACCAGAAAGCAAATGTCTTTAGTAATCTAAAAAAGGAAGCACAATTTGTCTTCCATATGTACTCCCTTCCTAATTATTTGCTTGTAATTTCTCTCATAAAAGTTAAAGTAAAATCTTCAATAAACGCAGGAATATCCGCATCCATCCCAATCCAATCAAGGGTTTCCTCTGGTTCCTGTGTTGGCTTAGGCCGGAAATCAGCAATGCTTTTGCCGCGTGCTGACCCGAATTGCTCCACTGTTACTCTCCGGGGCACATAAGTGACGAGATTCGGATTCACAATCGCACTAACCGCAAGGACATCGTGTAAAGGTGCCGCCTTAATTCCCGGTACATTTTTTTTATAGGCATTAAGATAATAATCATAAGCGGGTTTAATGATATGATTAAAAGGTGACTTGCCTTTTTCCGCAATATAACTAATTACTTCGGGAGGTATAAGGGCTCTGCTCGTTATGTTTAATGGGTGTAAGTAGATGTTTTTTGCTTTTTCCATCACTTGGTTGGCTGCAATAGGGTCCGAATAAAAATTAGCTTCTGCTTCTGGAGTTACATTGCCTGGACCGAGGAATGCACCGCCCATAATATATAAGGCATTTATATTCTGATAAACCTCTGATCCATAGATAATTAGCGGCAATGCCACATCTGTTTGCCTACCCACGCCAACAATAATCAAGTTTTTCGGATAGGTAGTTACAATTTCAATAATTTTATTTATATCATAAACATTGACTTCCTTTGAATTGTTTGGAGGCTGTATCGGTCCAAATCCGCCTTTTCCATGGATTTCTGGATAAAATTGAGCTGGTTCTCCTGATAAAGGTCCCGATGATCCGGCAATAATCGGAATATCCCGTTTCCCTGCTAAATTCAATAAATAGGCAGTATGCGCCACCGATTCCTCCTTCGTAATATTTCCATACCCGCTTACAACTCCGACAACTTTTATTTCGGGGTGCAAAAGTGCATACATAAGCGCAAACGCATCATCCACACCCGAATCCACAAACATTAAAACATTGTACAAAAATAATTCCTCCTTTTCAGGATGAAAGGACAGGTCCCTCGTCCCATTGCAACCGACTTCAGCAGATGATGTTTTGCTTTTATCTTACGTTGCTCAAGGAGACAAGTTCTTATCCCACACCTATCGACCTCTACTAAAGATGTTTTTATATATTTTATGATGATTAGGCAGGAATGACCTTAAATCATTTCTAACTAAGATTGTGCTTAATCTGAGTATTCCAGAGTCTAAGCTGAAAGGTAAACGGAAATAATATGTCTAAATTCATAAAAGAACATCTATTTTGAATATTATGTTAAAATTAGGTGGGGGGTGAGACTATGAGCAAAAAGAGTAGACTATTATATTTTGTAATGGGCTTGTTTACGACCCTTTTACTATTGCCCTTGCTATATGCACTGGGTGTGCCTTCCTATGCTGATGTATTGACTGCAATATTTGGGGATGGGAGCATTATTTGGGCTACATCTTTTTCGCTAATACTTCTTCTGTTGATTACGATCGGTATGGGGAAAATAATTAAACGGTGAGGCACATAAAAAACGTCGAGATACAAGTGATCTTCGCGTTTTTTATGTGCCTGCTTCAAGTTCATTTATTTTGAATTAGAATATAGAAGACACACTTCCAGTATTACCGACTTAAAAATCAGAACCCTTTTCAAATACACATTCCCCTTGAATATATGTTTTTACAACAGAGGAACGTAAATCAAAAGGATCTCCACTCCAAATAGCGAAGTCTGCATCCTTTCCTGCTTCAATACTTCCAACCCTTTCCTCGACACCTAAGTGCTTTGCCGCATTGATGGTGATGGCTTTTAAAGCATCCGTTTCTGACAATCCGTTCTTCACCGCCATTATGGCACTAGTCATTAAGTGTTCAATTCCTACGACCGGATGATCTGTTGTAATCGATACGGAAACACCAGCATTTGTAAGAGCAACAAGAGTATGCCAGCCCTTATTAGCAAGCTCTACCTTGGATTTGGAGGACATGGTTGGTCCGACCGAAACCATAACATCGTGCTCGGCAATAAAATCAGCAATCAGATGTCCTTCTGTACAATGTTCAATCGTGATATCAATATTGAATTCCCGCTTCAGTCTTAAAACAGTGGCAATATCATCTGCGCGATGGGCGTGAACGCGAAGAGGAATTTCTTTATTTAATACCTTGCAAAGATTTTCTAGTCCAAGATTGCGGGCAACCTTCCCATTTTCAAACTGCATTTTATAGTGCTCTGCTTCTATGAACTTTTCCCGCAATCTTGCGGCTACGCCCATTCTGGTTGTCGGCATTTTTCCTTTACCGCCGTGGACATTTTTAGGGTTCTCACCAGTAGCGGCTTTCATTCCTGATGGCTCCCGTAAAACCATTTGATCCACAACAGTTCCTTTCGTTTTGACAACCACCATCTCACCGCCGATCACATTAGCACTTCCAGGCATAATTTGCACAGTGGTTATCCCTGATTTTCTGGCAACTTCAAAACCAGGCTCAAAAGGGTTAATTCCATCAAGGGAACGGACCTGTGATGTAACTTCTGAACTTGTTTCATTTACATCCTGACCTGCTTTTCCGACACCTTCTTCATGTACCCCAAGATGTGTATGTACATCAATTAAACCTGGGGTGACAATTTTCCCTTCGACGTCGATGACTTTACACCCTTCCGGAATAGAAAGTGATGTTCCGATTTGCGAAAACTTTCCATCTTCAATAACGATTTTCCCATTGTCTATAACATTTCCAGTGCCATCAAACACTTTTGCGTTGATAATAGCTAACATGGACATCCTCCTTGTTAACAGTTGATTTCAGAAGATTTCAACTATATAATTATTCATAATATATCATTTTTAGATAGTAAAGTATATTTTTAGTATTGAAAAAGAGTTATAGATTTAAGAATTACTACTGATTTCAGTTGGGAAAGAGAAATTTTTTTGTCGGAAGAAGGAAATTTATGAAATATGAAATCGATGAATTAGACCGTGCCATGATTAAATTGCTCTCAGGGGATGGGCGCATGTCTTTTACCGAGCTGTCTTCCCGATTAAATGTTACAGAAAAAACAGTGAGAGCAAGGTATAAGAACTTAATAGAAAACGATATTTTAAGTGTTGTAGGAGTGGTGAATCCGATTGCGCTTGGATTAAAGGCAGAAGCGATTATTCAGATGAAAATTCAATCTGGCATGCTGCAAACAGCAATTGAGGAGTTAAAAAACATCCGTGAAATTCGTTTTATCACTATGACATCCGGAGATTACCCACTGCTCGCCCAAATCACTGTGCAAAATCAGGATGAAATTACAAATATCCTTTATAAGCTGGATCAAATTCCATGTATTAAAGAATATAAATCAATGATTCAATTGCAAGTCTATAAAAATACTTTCGAATATATTTAGAGAAGGAGAATGTTCATGTTAGATATTGTAAAAAAGTTAACTTCCTTAAACGGCCCATGTGGTTACGAGCACAATGTTTCCTACTATATTCGTGATTATGTAAAGGATCTGGTTGATGAGGTGCGCATCGATGGAATCGGGAATGTCATTGCAACAAAAAAAGGAAGACTTCCAGGACCCAAAATTCTATTAACAGCACATATGGATGAAGTCGGCTTTATCGTAAAAAAAATCGAAGAGAACGGCCTTATTCGCTTTGAAAAGCTTGGCGGACATGACGACCGCATCCTCCTTGCCCAAGAGGTAAAGGTTTTAGGAAACTCAGGGGAAATATCCGGAGTAATCGGAACCATGTCAGCCCACTTTGTAAAATTTGATGATCCATCCAAAGTACGCAAACATACGCATTTGTACATCGATATCGGTGCATCCTCCAAAGCGGAAGTGGAGGAGATGGGGATAGAGGTGGGCGCGCCAGTAACATGGGCAACCGAAATGAAGGTATTGGGACCAAAGGGAAAAGAAATGATTATGGCCAAATCATTGGATGACCGGGCAGGCTGTGCCGTTTTACTGCAATTGGTCAATGAATTACAGGATGAAACATTTGCAGGCGTTGTCACCTTTTTATTTTCCGTTCAAGAGGAGGTTGGCTTAAGAGGGGCGGAAACAGCCATCAAAACATTAGACGTTGATGCAGCTATCGCCCTTGATACAACAGCTGTCAGTGATACACCGGAAGAAACGATGGACAAGACGTTGTTTTTAGGAAAAGGAACCGGAATTAAAGTGATGGATTTCAGCCTAATTGTACATAAAACAATGAAGAATCATTTAGTAAATCTCGCAAAGGAAAAAGGGATTCCGTATCAGTTAGAGATCTTTCCTGGTATTGGAACAGATGGCGGTGCCGTTGCGTTAGCCAATAACGGTGTTCCTACGGGAGTATTGTCTATCCCATCAAGATATGCCCATTCGCCGATTGAGCTGGTGAGTGTTGCAGATTTAGAGGCGACGAAGGATTTAGTGAAGGCATTTGTATTAAATTTGGCAGAAGATACTAGTTTTGAATGGTAATTTTTAAAAAGGAGCTGTGTTAAATGAAAGTTTTTATTTCAGCAGATATTGAAGGAATTTCTGGTGTTGCGACTAATCAACAGCTAAAAACACCTAGTGAGTATCAACGTTTTAGAAAGCTTATGACAGCTGAAGTCAATGCAGTTGTTGAGGGAGCTTTTAATGGCGGAGCAACAGAGGTAGTGGTCGCAGATGGTCATGGAAATATGTCCAATATATTGATTGAGGATTTAGATCCTCGGGCGAGACTAATTTCCGGAAGCAATCGCGTAATGTGCCAGTTAGAGGGATTAGATGAAAGCTTTGATGCGATTATGTTTGTCGGACATCACGGCCGTGAAGGCGGATCAGATGCGGTTATTAGCCATACATTAGCAGGGATATGTGTGAACGAAATGAAGATTAATGGGAAAGTGGTCGGTGAAACGGAAATGAATGCTTTCGTTGCCGGTTCATTTGGCGTTCCGGCTGTATTTATAAGCGGGGATGATGCGTATGTAAAAGAGGTCAAGGAAACGCTGCCGCAAGTAGAAGCAGTGGTAGTGAAGCGTGCGGTAGATCGCTTTGCAGCTGAACTGATTCATCCAACCGTAGTGGCAGAGCAAATTCGAGAAAAAGCAGAAATCGCTGTTAAAAAAGCGAAAACAATCAAACCGCTTACTATTGATGGCCCCGTGACCTTTGAGATTCAGTTTAAAGGTCCTCAGCAGGCAAAAATGACGACCACTTTGCCAACGGTTGAAGCGGTGGATCCAAAAACGATTCGTTTTACGTGCGACGATATGGTTACTGCCTACAAGCATATGTGGGGCTGTGTTATTATTGCGATTACTGCAACGAATGGTGTACTTGGGAATGTGAATGCATAGAAGGAAAAGTGTCCTTCATCTTGTTAATGAAGGACAAACCCAGATAGTAAAATAGGAAAAGTGTCCTTCATCTTGTTAATGAAGGACAAAACCCGATAGTAAAATAGGAAAAGTGTCCTTCATCTTGTTAATGAAGGACAAAACCCGATAGTAAAATAGGAAAAGTGTCCTTCATCTTGTTAATGAAGGACAAAACCCGATAGTAAAATAGGAAAAGTGTCCTTCATCTTGTTAATGAAGGACAAAACCCGATAGTAAAATAGGAAAAGTGTCCTTCATCTTGTTAATGAAGGACAAACCCAGATAGTAAAAAGTCAAGTCCATTTAATTGTGTAAAAGTGTTAACAATATTTTCGAGTTAATTCAACTTGTGTAATGAACTATATTATTTCGAATTTACTTTGAGGGGTGGGCATGATAGCCTGGAGGGTAAGCCAGGTGTTGTAAACTCCTGGCTTCCTGGCTTTTTATCATGCCTACTGGAGGCTCAAAGTCAATTCGAAATTAGGCTTTTACACTCTGTATGATAGAGTTAATTATCTTTTGATTTTTTTAAATATGGGTAATCCTTTGACGTCCATTCTTCATTAATATCCATCAATACTGAGCCAATAATCCTTATGGCAGACTGATCATTGGTAAAAATACGAATGACTCTTTCTCTTCTACGGACCTCTTGGTTTAATCGTTCTAGCATGTTGGTTGTACGTAAACTTATATGATACTCAACCGGGTGTGCAAGAAACTGGATTGCATCTTCAAAACCACTGTCTAAGATGTCTATGGTTTTGGAAAAGCCTTTGGTATCTTGATATTTTTCTACAAAACGATTTTTCAAATCTCTCACAACATCCATATCTGAGTTTTTAAATAAACATTTTAGCTCTTGCCTAGCTTCAGCTGTTCCTTTTTTAGGTAGCGAATCCAGGAGGTTTCTTATGAAATGGACCGTACAGCGTTGCCATGAAGTACCTAAAAATGTCTCTTTAATAGATGAAACTAAGCCACTATGAGCATCTGAAATAACCATTTTAGGAGATTGAAGTCCTCTGGATTTTAAATACTCAAAGAAGAAAGACCAGCTTTCTGTGGACTCCGTATGGTTAATTTTTAGGCCAATGATTTCTCTATGGCCACCTTCGGTCACTCCAACAGCAATGTGGACACTCTTTGAAACGACTTGTTTGTTTTCGCGAACCTTAATGTACATGGCATCAACGTAAATATATGGGTAATAACTTACGTTTAGTGGTCGGTTTCTCCATTCATTAATTGCAGGGTCCAATGTTTTAATTAGGTTAGAAACAAGTGATTTAGACACACTTTTCCCACATAATTCTTCTACAATTTTAGTCACTTTACGTGTGGAAACACCATTTACTACCATTTCAATCATGGATAGAATTAATGCTTGATCGCAGCGTTTAAACTTTTCAAAGATAGTCGTAGAAAATTCACCGTCTCTAGTTCGAGGAACTTTTAACGTAAGTGAGCCCGCACCAGTCATTAATTCACGCTCATAATAACCATTTCGATACCCTCTACGTTCTTCTGTTCTTTCATGGGAAAGAGCATTGATATATTCGTCTCTTTCTTTCTCCATCAAAGAATTTAAAATTAATGTCAAAGAGGCTTTTACGGGTGATTCAAGTGAGCTTTTTTCAATTTTTTCTTTGAGATCTTCTAAATTTATAGTAATATTTATTTGGGTCATCATCATGTCCTCCGTAAATGGTTTCTTGGTCGAAAACATTGTAACACGGGTCATGATGATGACCTATTCTTTTTACACAATTATATGGACTTAATCTAGTAAAATAAGAGAAGTGTCCTTCATCTTGTTAATGAAGGACAAACCCAGATAGTAAAATAGGAAAAGTGTCCTTCATCTTGTTAATGAAGGGCAAACCCGGATAGTAAAACAAGAAAAGTGTCCTTCATTTAGACAACACTATCGACTATCGAAAAAAATTTAACTAAGAAATGAATTTCCCTCGAGTGACAAATCTGTCCGCATTTTTTTATTTAGTGCAATCCAAGATTTGCTGCAAATATTTTTCTATCCTAGTTGCATTTCCGTAGGAACCTAAATCGGAAAGGATTTGAATTGCATGTTGTATTTTAGCAATTCCTTCTTCCCTGTTTCCAATTCTTAATTCATACGCACCCTTTAAATGAAGTAATTCTACCCGTTCCAACAAACTGCTTTCCGGCAATGCAATCGTTTCAAGATAGGAAAAGAACTCACTGATTTCCTTTCGATACTCCATTTTTTCATTAAAACGATTTACGGGTCCTAATAAATAGACAATGGTATTCATAATGATGGCAATGATAGCTTCGTTCACCTTTTTTAAACTTCGGTAACGGATACTTTTTTCATAGGCTGTTTTAGATAAATGTACGACCATGATAGGCTCAAGAAACAGCATAGTAGCGCTATAAAGCTGTAATTCATAATACCCCCATACCTCAACACTAAATAAATAATTCGATAAAATTTTTACATCCTCTTTATCAACATTTTCATCGATTTCCTTTGCGTCGACAATCCGTTCATAAACCTGGAGCATCAAAACATTACAATAATAGATATCTATTCTATATTTCTCCCATTTTTCTATTTCTTGTTTTTTTAAATGCTTCAGTTGAGCAGAATTTCGATTGAAGTATGCTGTACTTACATTTTTGAAAAATTGTTCAAGCTGATCAGGCATGTAGTCGTTATGTATGTATAAAAACTCATCAAAACTTAGCATTAATTTTTCCAATATTTTTGTAAAAAGTCCGAGGGTAATATCGGAATCACCTCGTTCAAACTTCGACAAAAAAGAAACCGAACAAATTCCATCTGCAAGTTCCTTCATGGTCAATCCCTTCTGTACACGGATTTGCCGCAACGTTTCACCGTAAGGTACCATCCACATCCCTCTATTCCACTATATGAAAATTTTAAAAGGACCATTAAAAGTCCAATATACAATGAAATTACCAAAAATAAGTTGCTTTCATTATAACGGAAATGATTTAAGGGGGATAAAAAATATGAGGGAACAAAAACATTATATTGTGGCAAACGGAACAATTATCGATGTAGAAAATAGTAATTCTTTTACGGGATCTATCGAAATTCAAGAAAGTAAAATAAAGACCATTTTTCTACCAAATCAAGTGTTACCAGAAGGGATTCCGGTCATTGACGCAAAGGGGAAATTTATTATTCCTGGTTTAATTGATATGCATTGTCATATTCAAGAACTGTATGCACCACATTTTCTTGCATCCGGGGTAACAACGGTACGCAATACAGCAGGAAATGTATTCATGATAAAAAACTTAATAGATGCACCTATTGATGCACCGACACCACGAGTATATTCAGCAGATAGAATGATTGATGGAACCCCTGGACAATGGGGACCAACGAGTTCTGGAAATCTTGTCACCGATGATCCGGAAGAGGCAAGAATGGAAGTCAGGAGGCAGGCTGCAGCTGGGGTAAAGTTTATAAAAGCATATGGCTGGATCAACAGAAATGTTATGGAAGCGGTAGTGAATGAGGCGAAAAAATATGATTTAGAAGTGAGCTGTGACTTAATTCATTCTAAGGATTTGAATGCTTTAGATGCAGCACAAATCGGTGTTACCTGGTTTGAACATGCATCCGGGTTTGCTCAAGCCTTATATCAGGGATGGTACCCAAGGGCAGATCAAACTCAATGGGAGCATCTTAATTGGGAAGAACCAGATGAACGGAAGATTAAAGACCTTTGCCAACAAATGATTGCGTATAATGTAAAACTCTGTCCAACCCTAATTATCTTTGATCAAATAGATAAATCACCTCAGGTTTGGGATCCGAAAAATATAATAACGGAGTCACTTGAAAAAGAGCATATACTGATTGGGCATTGGCGTAATATGTCTGAATATCAAGAACAGCTGAAGCAGCAATTTGCTAAATTAAATCAGTTTACAAAAGTTGTCGCGAAGACTTATTTTGATTTAGGAGGCACGGTAGTTACGGGGACAGACTCCCCAGCACTGATTTGGACATTCCCAGGAATGGCTATACACCGTGAGATGGAGTTGTTTGTAGAAATGGGATTTTCAGAAATGGAAACCTTGCAGGCAGCAACTGTTAATGCGGCTAAATCTATACAATTAGAGAATGTCGGTTCCATAAAGAAAGGAAATATCGCCGATCTTGTCCTCTTAAATAATGATCCGCTCGAAAATATTCAACATACACAGGACATCTATTATGTCATTAAGGGTGGAAAAGTGTACAGCCAAGAAGAAATATTAAAGCACATACCTAGTCAAGCTTATGTGGATAAGCAGTTAAGTGAATTTGAAAAAGAATGGGAAGCAATGGAGAAATAGTTGGATAGTGATTATACAAAGAAAGCGCACTATATGGAATGGTGCGCTTTGGATGCATGCAGACAGTCACTTTTTTATTCATTTACATGGATTTACGCTTATTTTGCCTTCCAAACATGATTTTCAAAATCACATATCCATCTGATTGTTTGTCGCCAATTCGGTACGGAATCAGGTTAATGACACATAACCAAATATTAAAAAGATTAAAGAATAGGAGAACACTAGAATTACTGGCGGAAAATATAAGTGTACTAAGGATACCCACCACTCCATTTAGCAACGGTCCAAATAGTGAAATAATGATTTGTTCCACTTTTGAATAGTAAGGGTCCCGTTCACTAGCTGTGTGTCCGCCAAGCATGTAAAAAGTATGAATATGAAAGGATATTGTACTTATACGAAAGAAAAAAAGCCTTTTTCCAACACCAATAAATAATTGAATTTTATCCGATTTAACAAGATAAGCCCCTATAGAATGCCCAAATTCATGAATGAACAAGGTAAGGGGGGCAATAAATAAAAGAAACCAAATAATAATCATAACCAGATACCTTTTTATTTTTATTTTAACATTCGATGAAGGGAAGTAGAGTGTATTATTCTATCAAGCCTAGGAAACCGTACGCAAATGCAAATACTAGGAGAAACGTTAAAATTGCGCCTAAAACTTTTTGATTATGTGTGTTTTGGTCCTTTTTCAGTCGAATGAGGAAATTAGTAAGATTCAAGAACCATAAGACGCCTAGAGCTGGTATAAGAATTAATAAAAAGAAAAACATATGAACACCTCCTGTTTTTAAATTTTACGAATAATCAGTCCTAAAAGTTTCGTAATTGCAATTCCGAGTTGTTTACTAGAAATTAAAAATGATTTTCGCTAAAATAAAGGAAGAGTTTATTATGTTGGAGGGAAGAAGATGGAGCTGTTAAGCTTACATACGTTTGATGACCGTCTACAAGTTCTTGAAGGATTAGTCAAAACATTTCATGATCGTGCGGCAAAGAATGATAAAGAAGGGCGTTTTCCCTTTGAAAATATCGAGGATTTAAAGAGGATTGGTTATACCAGGCTGACTTTGCCGAAGGAATATGGCGGAGCAGAAATTTCCTTATTTGATTTTGTTCGTTTTCAAGAAACCATTGCAATTGGTGATGGTGCCACAGCTTTATCTATAGGATGGCATATGGGAAATATGATGAATTTAACGGACAAAAGAAATTGGGATGAAAAGCTTTTTTCCTATGTTAGTGAAGAAGTTCGAAAAGGCGCATTACTCAATGTCTGTGCAACAGAACCGCAAACGGGTAGTCCAACACGAGGAGGAAAACCGACTACAACTGCCAAGCAACAAGGTGATGTATGGGTGATTAATGGAAGAAAGTCATTTACAACGATGTCTCCTGTCCTAGACTTTTTTATCGTATCCGCAACCATCGAGGATTCCGATGATGTAGCTTTTTTTCTAATTCCCCGCAATACACCAGGGCTTTCCATTGATGAAACATGGGACAGTGTGGCGATGAGAGCATCTGGTAGCCACGATTTAGTGATGGAAAATGTCGAGATTCCAATACACTTTTTAACAGAAAAGAGCGGACCTAGAAGTAAATCTGCGAATGGCTGGCTCTTGCATATTCCGGCATGCTACTTAGGTATTGCCGAGGCAGCTAAGCGGGAAGCAGCTGCTTTCGCGAAAAGCTATACTCCTAACAGTTTAAACCATCCAATTTTTGAATTGCCAGCGATTCAGCAAAAGTTCGGGGAAATCGAATTAAAGCTAATACAATCCAGACATTTTCTATATTCTGTGGCGAAAATGTGGGATGAAGGAACGACGGAGTCTCGGAACAACATGAATCCTGAGCTTGGAGCAGTGAAATTAACGGTTACCAATCAGGCAGTTGAGATTGTAGACCTTGCAATGAGAATCGTCGGGGCAAGAAGCTTATCAGAAAAAAGCCCATTACAGAGGTATTATCGCGACGTTCGGGCAGGACTTCACAATCCTCCAATGGACGATATGACGTTAATGCAATTAGCGAAACGGGTGTAAAATCATATTTAATAATTAGTGCGGACACAGAATCCGCTATTTTTCATAAATGACCCTAATGTAAGGGTTAAGCGGACTCTCGTTCCGTTATCCGGTAAAAAAACAGGAAAATAACCGTTTTTTTACCGGATAACGGAACCTATGTCCTCAAACATAAAGAAAAACCCCATTTTGTCACAGATAACGGAACCAGTGTCCGGCAAGATCCCCACATCACACTTCCAGCAGTAACTATCCCTGGTAGGCATTTTACTATATACCAGAACGGCTAGTTTATTATTTTTTCAAAAAATGGTCATTCACCCACCCACTTTTAGGGGAATCTCATATTCTAATAGTGATAACACAGTAGGAGGTGTTATAAATGAGTGCAGTTGGTTTTGGCGGCGGATTCGCGCTAATCGTTGTACTATTTATACTATTGATTATTGTCGGTTCCGCATTCGTATGTTAATGCAATTTGAGAAAAAATCAAAAAGGAGTGTATGATCATGTTTTACGGACACCCTGGATATGGATGCTGCGGTGGATATGGTTATGCCGCACCGGTAGGGGGATTTGGCGCAGGATTTGCATTAATTGTTGTCTTATTTATCCTCCTTATCATTGTTGGAGCAGCCTGCTTTTATTAAAAAAGTATAGTTTCATACCACCGGGCGATGGCATAGAACTAAAAACGGAACCTATTTCATATGGAGTGGGTTCCTTCCCTTTTTTCAAAAAGTTGGAGTAAAACCGAACCTTCCAGCATAAAATAATTGAGTATGTACATAAAGAGGGATGAGTAACTCATCTTCTTTTTAGCCATTAGTATATCTTAGTTCCTAGAACAATGTTATACTAAAGGTAACTCATAGAAGGGATGCGATCTATTATGGCATATTTTAGAGGCCAGAAGGAACCAGTACCTGAAGTAGAAACATCTATTTGGTCATGCACCAATGACGACTGTTTTGGATGGATGAGGGAAGCATTCTCTCTTGAGGATACTCCTAAATGCCCATTATGTAATTCTGAAATGGAAAAGGGAACGAAAATTTTACCCGTAATAGAATAAAGAAAGAGTAATTTACAGCTACTTAAAGAGGTAGCTGTTTTTTATTGTTAAAAGGTAGAGAGAAATTAATTGGCTCTTTTGTTATGCTTTGTTGCTTTTGTATACGAAATGCAAAGTAACAATCTTATTAAGGCGAAACCAATCCTACTTAGGATTTATAAACAATGACGAAAAGCATTGTGAAAACAGCCAAATTATTTTACTTACTAATTACATCAATAGGACTTTGGTAATGGTCGGATAATTTGACGAAATACTGCGAAAATATAGAAGTTTTAATATATAAAGTTTACATAATCTTAATCTCCCCTTTACTTTTTTAGGTTGTTTGACCTATATAATGAATGACAGAGGGATGATACTATTTCTATGAGTATGTCACATTTCTATTAAAATCTTAAAAGAAGTGTGGCATATTACTATTTTTAGGGGAGGCAAATATGGGGAAATTAAAAAGCTTGTTTGTAAAAGTATTAACAGTCATTCTTATTGCTGGAACCATTCCATCCCTATCTGGCTTGCATGTTGCCAAGGCAGAAGGAGCAAATGATCCAGCCCCATTTATTAATCCAAAAAATCCGAATGGGAAAAAGGTATTGTTTGATAATACTCACGGTGAAACAGCGGGTGCTGCGGATTGGGTTATTGATGGAGCGTTTTCCGACTTCGCAAATGCTATTGCGGACCAGGGGTATTATGTAAAAGAACTAAGAAAAACAACGCCAATTACGTATGATGATTTAAAGGGTTACAATGTATTTGTTCTTGGTGAATCCAATATTCCGTTTAAAAAATCGGAACAAGATGCCATGTTGCAATATGTGCAAAATGGTGGAAGTATCTTTTTTATTGGAGACCATTATAATTCCGACCGCAACTTAAATCGTTGGGATTCAGGAGAAGTTTTCAATGGTTTCAGACGCGGGGCATGGAGCGATCCTACTAAAGGGATGACAAAAGAAGAAGCATCCTCTCAAGCTATGCAAGGTGTGGTAAGCTCAGACTGGTTAGGGGAAAATTTTGGTATACGTTTTCGTACTAATGCATTAGGAGATATTACGGGAGGGGAAACGGTAGTTAAGCCGGACCAATCTTTCGGAATTACACAAGGTGTTACAACAGTCGAAATGCATGCTGGCGCTACTCTTGCTATCTTGGATCCTACTAAAGCAAAAGGTTTAATTTATATGCCAAAAAACCCACCTAGATGGGGAAGTGCAGTAGACCAGGGTGTATATAATAATGGTGGCATTGAAGAAGGTGCTTTTGCGGCCATTTCAAAGGTAGGCAAAGGGAAAGCAGCTTTCTTAGGTGATTCTTCTCCGGTAGAAGATTCTACACCAAAATATGTACGTGAAGATAACGGGAAAAAGAAAACAACTTATGATGGTTTTTTAACAGAAGGTCAAGATGCAATTTATTTAATTAATACAATTAATTGGTTAGCGAATCAAGAAGATTATACTAGTTTTGATAAAGTTCCAGGACTAGAACTTAGCCCAGTAACTAAGTTATATGATTGGGAGCAACCGCAAAATTCAACGGAACCACAACCGGAGCCATGGTCTCAACCATCTGGCGGATACAAATGGTATGATTCATCTACTTTTGCTGCTGGATCATATGGATCTACTAAATCGGCGCCGGTAAACCCAACATATTCATTTGTGCACCAAGCTACTTTACCAAATGCGCAAGAGTTCCAGATTCGCGTTAAACTGGATAATTTAGCACCAGGGCAAACAGTTAGTGGTTTGAGTCTGGGAATTTATCTCACCGGTGGAACTCAGGTCGCGATGATTCAAAATCCTGATGGAACATGGCCGACAGCGTACAATTACAGTGCAGATTTCTCTGTTACGGCAGATGCAACAGGGCATGCCAGTAAGGATTTATCAGTGAAAATTAAGTCTGGAACAAAGGGCGCTGCAAATCTTCGCCTGCGTTTAGCAAAAAATGCTGTGTTAACGGAACCAGTAAATATCGACAATGTACCAGCCGAACCACTTCCAGAAGATAAACCAAATCTGCCAGATCAAATTACTGTAAAGGAAGCGAGAGCGTTAAGCGCGGATTCCGTAGTAACAGTAGAAGGAATTGTAACTACTACACCGGGAATATTCGGTGGTAAAGGGTTCTATTTACAGGATGATACTGCTGGTATCTATGTGTTTTTAAATGATGGTGATTTTAAACCAGGGGATAAAGTAAAAATCACTGCACCTCTTTCTGTTTTTAATACGGAATTGGAATTATCCGATCCGTTGGCAATTGAAAAAACAGGAACAGGAGATATCCCCAATCCTATAACGGTAAGTGAACTAAACGATGACAATCAAGGTAAACTTGTAAAATTAGAAAATGTACAAATTCAAAATCTAACTTCCTTAAAAGGAGCCTTTGAATTTGATGCGGTTAAGGATGGAAAAACAACTAGAGTACGCGTGGATGAAAGAACGGGTCTCACATACGGTCAGTTTACCTCCCAATACAAAAATGGTGATGTAGTTAACATGTCCGGTGTTTCTTCCATTTTTAAAGGTATCTATCAATTAAAGCCTTTAAGCCTAAACAACTTTGAATTAGCAGATAAAACACCGCCAGTCATTCACGATCTGGATACACTTTCTTTCTATTTAACAGATAAAATTGCAGAAAACATTAATGTGACAGATGAGGGTACAGGTGTAAAAAGCGTAAAAATTACTCTTGATGGTCAAGAAGTTCAAAATCCAATCCAAATAGAACCACTTCAGCTTGCGTTAGGGCAGCATACGATATCTGTAACAGCAGAGGATTATGCTGGAAATATAAGTACACGAGACTTTGTGATTCAAGTAATGATGGATACAGACCATTTAGATGAGCTGCTAGCAATTGGTTATGATAACGGTAAAATTACAAATCACGGCATATACAACAGCTTACAAGCAAAAGTAAAAAATATTCAAAATGCCAATAGTGAAAAAGTAAAACAAAACATGATTCATGCTTTTGTAAATGAAGTAAACGCGCAAAAAGGTAAGAAAATTGATGCCGATTTTGCGGATCTATTAATTAGTTCGTCTGTAACAACTGTACAATACGAAGAGGCAATTTAGTAGAGAGGGAGCCGACATGGTGCGGCTCCTTTGTTTTGTTCAAAAGGTAAAGGTTGTCATTAACGATGCTACAAAAGGCCAGCTTGAGTATAGAAGAAGCAAATTGTCTTTATGGATGATACAAAAGACCAGTTAAGGTAAAAAAGAGAAGGAGATTGTCCTTTATAAGGAATCAAAAGACCAGCCGGGGAAAAAGGAGAAATTAATTGTCCTTTACGAAATACAAATCAAAGCGTTTACGGCACATAAGTGAGAGTATCTTACAAAAAAGGCCTAAAGCTATACCAGCTTTTAGACCCTTCCACAAATAGAAAAAACCCTTTATTTCCAATTGCTTTTAATACAAATGCAAAATAGTTTCCATGGTGCTTATTTGGATGGATTATTAGCATCATTAGGTGTAATTTCATCCGCAATTTCTTCTAAAGATTTTATCTTTCCATGGGGATTTTGCGATTGCTTTCTTACATTCCATTGACGCTTTTTTTGTCCTTTAGATTGTGTCATGCGGTTCATCCTTTCCATTTGTATCGTTATCTATTTTTCCATCGAAGTATTTTGAAAATCTTTCTAGTTCTTCATCTTTTCGAAGAGAAGTAACATGAAAGGGGTTCTTATAAGGTAAATCAATCATCAATCCCATGTTTGGCCCGCCAAAGGGATCTGTCTCCACACCCTCATAAGGGGAAATTGGATGGGGATCTCTGTCATGATAATCACGGTCTCGGTCCATGTCTTCACCCTTTTCTCTCAAATCAAAATAGGTAGTTCATACATATTCTTCACTTAAATAGTTCCTTTATTCGTGGTTTGATGAAGGCATCTTTTAACTGTATTCCACTTAAACCATAAATTTTTAGATGCTCCGAACCTAGTCAGTTTTAGAAATTAATACAAAGAACGATAAACAACAATTTATTTGAAAACAGCCTTGGTGTACAATAGAAAGGATAAAATAGTTGAATAGTTATGATGAAACGAATAAAAACTAATACCATTAAGCTGGAAAGGATTTTTTATATATGACAGGATTACAGCCAGGAACGATTGCTCAGCTGCATGTAGAGCGGGAAGCGCCATTTGGATATTTTTTATCCAATGGGGAAGAGGATGTTCTTCTTCATCAAAGTGAAATTCTGGAATCCTTTGATCCAGAGGAACCGCAAACTGTGTTCCTTTATCAAGATCATCAAGGAAGATTAAGTGCAACGATGACCATCCCAACAATTAAAATAGGTACATACGATTGGGTAGAGGTCGTAGAAGTAAAAGAAGAACTGGGAGTGTTCGTAAACATAGGAATCAGCAAGGATATTCTTGTATCCAAGGATGACCTGCCTGCACTACTTACCCTATGGCCAGCTATAGGAGACAAGTTATATTGCACATTAAAAACGGATAAGCATAATCGTTTGTTTGGCAGACTTGCGACAGAGGATATTATGCGAGCCATTGCAGTACCTGCCACCCGTAAAGATTTTAATAAAAATGTTTCCGGAAGGGCATATCGTTTGTTGAAAATAGGTTCCTTTATCCTTACCGAAGAAAACTATATTGGCTTCATTCATGAATCGCAGCGAATGCAAGAACCTCGCTTAGGACAAAAAGTAGAGGGACGGATAATCGATGTGAAGCCCGATGGATCCATCAATGTTTCCCTTCTAAAAAGAAGCCATGAAGCAATGGAAGACGATTCCGATATTATTTATCGTTATATGGAAAGCCGCGGTGGGAAGATGCCATATTGGGATAAAAGCGCTCCCGAGGATATCGATGCACGCTTTCACATGAGCAAGGCTTCTTTTAAAAGGGCACTTGGAAAGCTCATGAAGGAAGGAAAAGTGTATCAGAAAGAGGGCTGGAGCTATTTTAAGTAGTTTTTATATGTATGGTATTGCATAAAACGGTATCCAACGTTAACAATATTAAATAGTAAAAATGTGGAGTAAATTGCTTCACATTTTTTTATGTAAATAAGTTCTAAGATGAATAAACATTGCCCCTTTTGAAAGGGGCTTTTAAAATGGGAGTAAGACGCATTTGGATAGCGTGATGAAGGCCAATGCTGAGACAAAATAGAGCCGAGATGTCCTTCATATGCGTGATGAAGACCAATGCCGAGACAAAATAGAGCGGAGATGTCCTTCATATGCGTGATGAAGGCCAATGTCGAGACAAAATAGGATTAAGTCCATATAATTGTGTAAAAAGAATAGGTCATCATCATGACCCGTGTTACAATGTTTTCGACCAAGAAACCATTTACGGAGGACATGATGATGACCCAAATAAATATTACTATAAATTTAGAAGATCTCAAAGAAAAAATTGAAAAAAGCTCACTTGAATCACCCGTAAAAGCCTCTTTGACATTAATTTTAAATTCTTTGATGGAGAAAGAAAGAGACGAATATATCAATGCTCTTTCCCATGAAAGAACAGAAGAACGTAGAGGGTATCGAAATGGTTATTATGAGCGTGAATTAATAACTGGTGCGGGCTCACTTACGTTAAAAGTTCCTCGAACTAGAGACGGTGAATTTTCTACGACTATCTTTGAAAAGTTTAAACGCTGCGATCAAGCATTAATTCTATCCATGATTGAAATGGTAGTAAATGGTGTTTCTACACGTAAAGTGACTAAAATTGTAGAAGAATTATGTGGGAAAAGTGTGTCTAAATCACTTGTTTCTAACCTAATTAAAACATTGGACCCTGCAATTAATGAATGGAGAAACCGACCACTAAACGTAAGTTATTACCCATATATTTACGTTGATGCCATGTACATTAAGGTTCGCGAAAACAAACAAGTCGTTTCAAAGAGTGTCCACATTGCTGTTGGAGTGACCGAAGGTGGCCATAGAGAAATCATTGGCCTAAAAATTAACCATACGGAGTCCACAGAAAGCTGGTCTTTCTTCTTTGAGTATTTAAAATCCAGAGGACTTCAATCTCCTAAAATGGTTATTTCAGATGCTCATAGTGGCTTAGTTTCATCTATTAAAGAGACATTTTTAGGTACTTCATGGCAACGCTGTACGGTCCATTTCATAAGAAACCTCCTGGATTCGCTACCTAAAAAAGGAACAGCTGAAGCTAGGCAAGAGCTAAAATGTTTATTTAAAAACTCAGATATGGATGTTGTGAGAGATTTGAAAAATCGTTTTGTAGAAAAATATCAAGATACCAAAGGCTTTTCCAAAACCATAGACATCTTAGACAGTGGTTTTGAAGATGCAATCCAGTTTCTTGCACACCCGGTTGAGTATCATATAAGTTTACGTACAACCAACATGCTAGAACGATTAAACCAAGAGGTCCGTAGAAGAGAAAGAGTCATTCGTATTTTTACCAATGATCAGTCTGCCATAAGGATTATTGGCTCAGTATTGATGGATATTAATGAAGAATGGACGTAAAAGGATTACCCATATTTAAAAAAATCAAAAGATAATTAACTCTATCATACAGAGTGTAAAAGCCTAATTTCGAATTGACTTTGAGCCTCCAGTAGGCATGATAAAAAGCCAGGAAGCCAGGAGTTTACAACACCTGGCTTACCCTCCAGGCTATCATGCCCACCCCTCAAAGTAAATTCGAAATAATATAGTTCATTACACAAGTTGAATTAACTCGAAAATATTGTTAACACTTTTACACAATTAAATGGACTTGACTCAAAATAGAGCGGAGATGTCCTTCATATGCGAGATGAAGACCGGTGCCGAGACAAAATTGGGACAAGCTGTCCTTCATATGCTGAATCAATATTTTTACAAATGAAAGTAGATCAACGGACGTTAAATTCCCATGTTATGGTACAATAATCGCAAAAGAGGTGGAAACATTGCTATTCAAACGGATTCATCATGTCGCGATTATTTGCTCCAATTATGAGACTTCTAAGGATTTTTATGTAAATAAATTAGGGTTTTCGATCATGAATGAAGTCTTTAGAAATGATCGTGGATCCTATAAGCTAGATCTGGCAATAAAAGGGCATTATCAGATTGAATTATTTTCCTTTCCGAATCCTCCTGATAGGCAAACCCAGCCTGAAGCTGTAGGACTAAGGCACCTTGCATTTGAGGTGGATTCAGTTGAACAAACTAAAAAGGAATTGGAACAAAGGGGAATTGAGTGCGAGGATATTCGTGTAGATCTGATTACAAATAAAAAATTTACTTTTTTCAGGGATCCTGATAATTTGCCACTTGAGATATATGAGGTATAGAAATACACTCATAAAAAAGGAGGAGACCATATGCACTACGGAGGAATTGAAGCGGGAGGCACTAAGTTTGTTTGCGCAGTTGGGGATGAGAATGGAAATATCATAGAGAGAATTCAGTTTCCGACTCTTACACCTGAAGAAACAATCCCAAAGGTAATAGAATTTTTTCAAAAGCATGAGATTCGTGCTTTAGGTGTAGGTTCATTTGGACCAATCGATATTAATGTAAAAAGCGATACATACGGATACATTACTTCTACTCCAAAAACAGCTTGGACTAACTATCCGTTTTTACAAGCCTTACAAAAGGAGCTGAATATTCCAATCGGATTCAACACAGATGTAAATGTTGCTGCATTAGGGGAAGTTACTTTAGGCGCGGCAAAAGGAATGGAAAACTGCTTATACATTACAGTTGGAACCGGGATTGGTGCGGGTGCCGTTGTTCAAGGAAATCTTCTGCAAGGATTTTCACATCCGGAAATGGGACATATTTTGGTTAGAAGGCATGAAGAGGATTCCTATACAGGGAAATGCCCATATCATAAGGATTGCTTAGAAGGTTTAGCAGCCGGCCCTGCAATTGAAGAACGTTGGGGTAAGAAGGGCATAGAGCTAGAAAATAATTCAAAGGTCTGGGAGATGGAAGCATACTATATCGCACAAGCCTTAATGCAATATATTTTAGTCCTTTCTCCTGAAAAAATTATTTTAGGCGGAGGCGTAATGAAACAGCAGCAAGTATTTCCGTTAATACGGGAGAACGTTGCGAGTTTCATTAATGGTTATGTAGAGCTTCCTCCACTGGAAGAATACATTGTACCGCCTAGTCTTGGTGATAATGCAGGAATTACTGGGGCACTTATTTTAGCAAAACAATCGGAGCAATAAGGAAAGAAGGAAATTAATATGATACAACCATTATTTTTAGAACCTGTTTTTCAAGAACGAATTTGGGGAGGAACTGCACTTAAAGAACAATTCGGATATGAGATTCCATCAAACCATACGGGTGAATGCTGGGCAATATCTGCTCACCCCAATGGACCATCTGTTGTAAAAAATGGCCAATTTGCGGGAAAAACCTTGATCCAGTTATGGGATGAAAACCGCGAGTTATTTGGAGGCTATAAGACAAAGGTATTTCCTTTGCTGACGAAGATTCTAGATGCGAATACAGACCTATCTGTTCAAGTCCATCCGAATGATGAATATGCCAATAAAAATGAAAATGGCGAACTTGGCAAAACAGAATGCTGGTATATTATTGACTGTAAAGAAGGGGCAGAGCTAATTTACGGGCATAATGCACATACGAAAGAAGAACTTGTCAAAATGGTTGAAGATGAGGAGTGGAATAAGCTGCTTCGGCGAGTTCCTGTGAAACCCGGCGACTTTTTCTATGTACCAAGCGGAACCATCCATGCTTTGTGTGAAGGGACGTTAGTGTTGGAAACACAGCAAAGCTCGGATACGACTTATCGTGTATATGATTATGATCGCACGGATGATAAAGGGAATAAGCGGGAGCTACATTTAGAAAAAGCCATTGATGTTTCCACGGTTCCACATACAGATGCGAAATTACATATTGAGACAACAAACGTAACAGGTGCTGACATCACCACTTTTGTAAAAGAAGAGTACTTTTCCGTTTTTAAATGTGACATTCATGGACAAGCAACATTTACGCAGGATCAAGCCTTTCAATTGTTCAGTGTGTTAGATGGAGAAGGATCTATTATGGTTGGTGGACAATCATATCCGGTCCGTAAAGGGGATCATTTTATCCTTCCTGCAGGAACTGGAGAGTATGCTTTTGAAGGGAAATTAAGCTTGATTGTGTCTCATCCATAATGAAAATGGCCGCTTCGATTGAAGCAGCCTTTTTTCTTTTAGTAGAGCGAGACTTCCTAATAGTGCAGTGCTTGGCACGACATCAAACCACCACAGCCGGCAAGGTTTTCCCTGTTTCAAGTAAACTTTTCATATTACTTATGATCGCCGGCCAACCGTTATTTAGCCCCTCGAAGGTATTTTCTTTATCAACGATATCTCCTTCTGCAACATTTTCGTGTTTAAGGGTTAATTTAACAGTATCCTCTAATTGCTGCAACTCGAAGGTAACGATGGATGCTTCTTCACGCTGAGGCTTTTCATCTGCATGGAACCAAGTATAGGATAGTCGTTTGTAGGGTTCACTAATAAGGACTTTTCCGTAAACATCTAATTCATCTCTTTCGCGAAGGAAGGTAACGTCTGATCCTTCGTTCCAATCAGATTGAATTCTTCTTCCAAAAAAATATTTTTCCGTAAATTCCTCTGATGTCAATGCATTCCATACTTTATCAGGTGTACTTGCAATGTAAGTTACATAAACAAATGATGGCTTAGTCATTATTTTCCTCCTCCAGTTTTCTTTTTAGTTCGTACAGAGCCTTCACCTGATGTCGTTCATATTTACCGATCCATCGTTCATAAATTTCGCCGATAGGTGCGGCATTAAGATAATGGAATTTGTTTCGTCCATTTCGAATCACGACAACAAGATTAGCTTCTTCAAGAATGGCCAAATGCTTAGACACTGCTTGGCGAGACATATCCAGATGTGTACAGAGCTCACTTAAGGTTTGTCCATTTTCCATATATAGCTGATCTAATAATAATCTGCGGCTTTCATCTGCTAGAGCTTTAAATACTTTATCCATATATTGATTATACGCAACCATTTGGTTGCTTGTCAAACGATTATTTCTAATTTTCCGTTAATATTTGATACCATTTCTAAACTTTCCCATGATAATATATTACATAAGTAAGGGGGAAAGCTTGTGGTTCGATGGACAAGACTTTTTTATGTAATCGGTTTCATCTTATTTGTAGGTTTGTTTTCCGCAGCCATTTTTTATGCTTTTAAAATGAATGAAGTTAGCAAAAAAACAAATGATGGTTCCATACCACAATATAAGTATCATTTTGTCCTTGTCCCGGAGGAAATGGATAATGATTATTGGAGATTAGTAGAAAAAGGGGCGAGGGCTGCCGCGAAAAGATTGCATGTTCTGCTTGAATACAGAGGACCAAAGCAATCCAACATTGATGAGCATCTAAAAGAACTGAAAATAGCAGGTGCCTCAAGAGTTGATGGAATTTTAACGCAGGGATACAATGATCAACAATTTTCTCCAGTTATCGATAATCTTGAAAATAAAGGGATTCCTGTAATAACGGTTGATACGGATGCTCCGTCCAGCAATCGAAGGGCTTATATTGGTTCCGATAATTACTATTCCGGATATATCGCTGGACAGGCATTGCTTACTGATACGAAAGGGAAAATAAATGTTGCCATTATAACAGGGAGTTTTCAGGCAAGCCACCAGCAGCTTCGCGTCCAAGGATTTAAAGATGCGATTCGGAAGGAAAAACGAGTGAAAATAATCGCAATAGAAGAATCGAAAATTACGAGAATAAGAGCGGCAGAGAAGGCAAATAAAATTTTAACCGAGCATCCGGAGACGAATGCCTTTTTTGGAACAAGTGCATTAGATGGCATCGGAATTGCCCAAACGGTCGTTCACCTAAATAGACAGAACTCCATGTACATCATCGCATTTGATACTATTAAAGATACAATCAATGATATGGAAAAAGGAATTATTGATGCAACTGTAATGCAAGAGCCTTATGAAATGGGCTATAAATCGGTAGAGATGATGGTAGCAATCGAAGAAGGAATTAGAGTGTCGAAGTTAAATTATACGGAAACTAAGGTCATTCACCGAAGTGATTTGCCGATTGCCGCAATCGAACAGCAAAAGAGGTCCCCGTCATGATTCGTATTCGCACAAAACTAATCCTATACTTTATTATTCTAGTTGTTCTTGTGAATGGTGTTGCTTTCTATTTGTACAGCAGCAGTGAGCAAATTTTGCGGGAATATGACCGCAGCTTTCAGCGTTTTTTATTATTAAATGAAATTTCTCAGCAAACGAATACCCTTGTGGAAAAAATGAATGCCTATATTGTGGAAAAGGATCCTGTCTATTTAAACGAGTTCAATAAAACCAATATACAGTTGCGGTCAAATAAAAAAAGATTAGACAGTGAAATTCAAAACAAATCTAACTACGTCGTTTTAACGAATTATGAAAATATGCTCGAAAGCTTTCTGGATGACAGCTATATCGCTATCAGTGCTTTCCAAGACAATGATATCAATCAGTACTCCTCCTATTTTAATGAGGCAACAGATATTTCGGGATATATACAGGAAAACACGTTGTCCTTAATTAATCAGGAACTAACCTCCTACCAGCTTTTTTATAATCAAATGGTAAAAAGAAATCATTATTATCGGATAACTGCCGGTTTATTTTTAAGCGCGGTGTTTATCCTCTGTACGATATTGGCCATCCGTATATCAGGAGGAATTACGAATCCAATAAGGCGTCTTTCGCTAGCTGCCAAGGAAATCTCGGCAGGGCATTTGACTGGTGAAGACATAAAGGTAACCAGTAAGGATGAATTGAAGCTTTTAACGGAAACCTTTAACCAAATGCGAAAAAATATCATTGAATTAGTTAATGAAATTAAAGATAAATCGGAACTGGATAAGCTTTTAAAGGAGCTGGAGCTGAAAAACCTCCAAAATCAAATAAACCCGCATTTTTTGTTTAATACCTTAAATAACATTGCGAAAATGGCGTATTTAGAGGAGGCGCCTGAGACTACGAGACTGATAGAATCGGTATCCACATTACTGCGATATAATTTGGAAAATATCGATAAGCCTTCATCTTTGAAAGATGAAATCAATGTGGTAAAAGAATATTTTTACATACAACAAACAAGGTTTGGAGATCGTATTTCCTTTTATACTCATATTGATGAAAGTTGTATGCAGGCACCAGTTCCCAGGCTTACCTTGCAGCCCATTGTCGAAAACGCTTTTATCCACGGGGTGGAGTCAAAGGAGGAAGGCGGGTCCATTACGTTATCCATTTTTAAAGAAGCGAATCAGATTTTCATTGAGGTGATGGATGACGGTTTAGGAATGGATCAGGAGACAAAACAGAGACTATTAAATTATGTGAACGCAGAAGATATGCATCCAAATGAATTACATAAGCGATCCGGGCATTCCACAGGGATCGGCGTAATTAATGTGATTAAGCGCATGCAGCTTTTTTATCAAGAAAAGGATGTAGTGGAGATTGAATCGGAGCTAGGGAGAGGGACTACTTTTCGCTTAAAAATCAAGGGGGTATAGGTTATGCGTCTAGTAATAGCCGATGATGAAATGTTGGAACGAAAAGCATTGTCGAAAATGATTGAAAAAGAAATACCTGACATCAATTTGATTGGGGAAGCGGTTAATGGGAGAATGGCGATCCAGCTGGCAGATATGCTCAAACCGGATATCATGATGATGGATATCAAAATGCCGGGGATCGATGGTGTCGAGGCTGTAAGAGAAATTAGAAAGAAAAATAAACAAATCAAATTTATTATGGTGTCCGCTTTTAATACCTTTGAGTATGCAAAAGAAGTCATGCAGCAAGGTGTAAAGGAATATTTATTAAAACCGAGTAAACAATCAGAAGTGATTGCTGCATTGTCGAGGGTTATGCGAGAGATTGAGGAAGAAAGACAGCTGCAAGCGGAGAAACAATTACTGCAAGATAGTCTGAAACGGGCCCTTTCTGTTATTGAGACAGAATGGCTTTCATCGATATTAAATGACCATATAAGCTTTGAGGCATGGAGTGAGCTTCTTGGTGTTGAGGTAAAATCGGGAATTATTGTTATTTTTATTATCCAAGAACAAAATGGGCAATTGTTAAAAGAACAGAAGCACTATATCTATCAAAAACTGAAGGAACAGTTAAAAACAAAAAGTGAATGCATGATTGGCCCTATGGTAGAAAATAAGATTCCTGTACTTATATTATTTAATTCTACTCAAGAGAAAAATCGCATGAAATCACAAGCAATTAAACTGGTTAGAAATGTTGTAACCAAACTGAGAGAATCAAATTTATCGCTATTCGCAGCGATGGGGCATCCCTTTCAAACAATAGAAGATTTGCCAAACTCTTATCATGAAGCATTACGTGCGTTGGAGCAGCGAAATCATCAACATGAAGTAGCCTATGCGTTTCCAACAGAAACTAGGAACGAAGAATTTTTATCATTAGAAAAAGAGAAAGAGTTGATTGATCTCATCAAAATGGGTGACCGCCAGCATGTGCTGGAGGTATTTGAACTCTATGTCAGCGAGCTGGAATCCCAATCGGAGCAAAAAGCGGAAAGAATGTTGGAGGAATTATGGATTGTCGTTTCAAGAGCCTTGTATGAAATAGGAATCCAAACAGATCCATACACTTTCCAGCAAAATGGTTCATATGATCAAATGATTGCAGCGACAAGACAATATGTAGTTGAATCTGCAGAGCTTGTCCAAGCATGGAGAAATAGTCATACAAAAGGATATTTATTGAAGGCAAAGGAATATATTACGGAGCACTTCCATAAAACGATTACCTTAGAGGAAGTGGCGGAGTATGTAGAGCTTAGCCCATTTCATTTTAGTAAGCTTTTTAAAGAAAAATACGGGGTAAATTTTATCGATTATGTGACGGATTTGCGCATTGAACAAGCAAAGAAGGAAATGCTCAATACGAATAAAAGCTTGAAGGAAATTTGTTTCAGTGTCGGTTATAAGGATCCGAACTATTTTAGCCGTGTATTTAAAAAGAAAACCGGTGTTGCTCCTACTGCATATCGGAGTACACAAACCCCATTCACGTAAATACGGATTATATATTTCTAGCTCCGACGCCTATCGGCAAGTGGATTTCTCCGTCTCCTACCTAAGATAAGTCAACATCAGCTCCTGAACTACCTCAGCACGGTTTCCTTTATCTCAGTCGAAGGCTACGAAATCCATACGCCGATGGGCAAGGCGTCCCCGCTTTTCTAGTAAGTCGCTGGTCTTAGAAGAAATTAATACTGCGGTGCATTGTTGAAAACTAATACACCATTTACCATAATAGTTAAGATAATATTAGAGGGGAAGAGAACTATTATGAAAAAGTTACTTGCATTTTTAGCTGTTCTTGCTTGTTTTTATATCATTGCGTTGAGTCTGCAAAGGGTATCTTGGTTTCCGTTTGGTAGTAAAGAAACACAGGCAGCGTCCATGCACAATATTGAGGTAATTGATATTCATGCATCAGCTGCCGACGTTTCCGTTATTCCGGTCAATCGGGAGGATGTTAAAGCAGAATATAAGGGCAAAGGAAAACTGAAGGTAACAAAAAGTGGAGATACTGTAAAAGTGTCATTAGTGCGTAGCTGGTTGGAAGGTATTAATTTTTTTGATAAGAAAAAGCTAAAAATTTATATACCTAAGGATTTTAATCAAAAAATGGCTGTTAACATTGGTTCGGGAAAATTGCATTTTTCTGGCCCTTCTAAAGAACATCCCATGAATTTAAAGGAATTAAACCTTGATATGTCATCGGGTATGGTAGATTTGGAAAAACTCCATATTGAATCGTATCATCATGAAGGTTCTTCAGGAAATGCTAATCTAGATTATGTGACTGCCGGAAATGCCACGATTAAGATGAGCTCAGGAAATGTCGACATAAATCATTACCATGGAAAGTTGAATGCAAGATTATCGTCTGGAAGGTTTAAAGCCCAAATGGACCAATTAAATGATCCGATTGATGTTAAAATTAGCTCGGGTATTCTGAATCTGGATCTCCCTAAGGACTCCGATTTTACATTGAATGGAAATGTCAGCAGCGGAATCCTTTCATGCAAGTTTCCGCTCGAAAATGGGTTTGACAGCAGACATAGAATAAGTGGTTCGTATGGAACAGGAAAGTATAAGATTAATGTCACTGCATCCAGTGGGAAAGTAAGTATATATTAATTTTTGGGATGACCCTTTTGGTGGGTCGTCTTTTTTTGTTGTATTTCTTATAAGTAGAAGACAAAAAATGGGATAATCAAACATGTTTTAAAAGAATAGCACAGGGTTAGTTAATTATTTTAATTTGCAACTTAATAATTTTAATAAATTTTGTTTACATTTTTTAATATATGTAATATCATATTAATAATATTAAGGGAGGGGATAAAAATGGCTTACCCACTAATCACCAATTGCCCTGTTTGCAGCGAAGCGTTGAAAATTACAAAATTACAGTGTACGCATTGTCATACAACCATTGAGAATGAATTTGAGCTATCCAAGTTTGCAGCCCTTAGTCAAGAACAGCTATTTTTTATAGAAATATTCCTCAAGAGCCGCGGAAATATTAAAGAAGTTGAAAAAGAATTGGGGATTTCTTACCCAACTGTACGCGGTAAGTTGAACGAAGTTGTTTCTGCACTTGGGTATGTAGAAAAGAAAAGCGATATAGATGATAAGAAAGTAATTACCATGCTTGAAAAAGGAGAAATCTCTTCCAGAGGAAGCATTAAAAATCATAAAGGGGAATTAAAGGGGGAACTAGATGATGAAAGAAGAAATTACAAAGATACTTACAATGGTTCAAGAAGGAAAACTTGATTCGAATGAGGCTACGGAACTAATTCAAGCATTAAAGGAAAAAGACTCCACTCCGGCTACGGTCAAAGGGTCGAATTACCTCGATAAAATGTTGAAAATTCGTGTACTCTCCGAGGAAGGCGACAAAGTAAATGTAAACTTGCCATTACGGCTAATCAAAGTTGCGTTAAAAACAGGACTTAGCATCGCATCGGCAATACCTGAATCCGCTAAGTACGTGAAAGATATCAACGTTCTTGATGTGGAATTGATTTTAGAAGCAATTGAAAATGAATTGTCCGGTCAAATTGTCGATATCGAGACTGAGAAGGGCGAAAAAGTCTCTGTCGTTATTGAGTGATTACCATGCTAAAAGTGAAAGTGAAACTTAAAGACAAGAAGGAATTCACGGTTCCACTACCTTATGCGCTTTTACAGGCAGGTGGATGGGTTGCCTCTTCACCTTTGCTGTGGAAATATGTGAATAATACGTTTATCCGGAAAAATGCGGAGGAAAACACAAAATCGTTTATTCCCGCATCCATTGATCGTAAAGAAGTTAAACACTTATTGAGAGAACTCAAACGATATCGCGGTTTAACAATCGTTGATGTGAAAGATAAAGATGGAACAGAGGTCATTGTGAGATTATAGATGCGGGCATTCCGATAGGGAGTGTCTTTTTTTGTTTTGGCTCTGTTAAATAATGTTGTTGGCGTACATACCGCCTAATGTGTACACGATAGGCTGGAATCAACAATCATCATAAACAAAGCTTTTGTTTTAAAAAAAGAGGAAAAAGGGATGTTTCGTAGAAGACCTATTATATACTATTATTTTGGAGGTGATGGATTGGTTAAGAAACTACGAACCACTCCTATTATTATTTTTATGCTTGAGGCTCTATTAAGGAGAATCCCACAAACTCATCCTAAAAGAAATGACATCGAAAAGGAATTATCTAGGCGATGGGCGGGATTTCGTGGAGAGCAAAGTCTAGATTACTATGTTGAAAGTCTTTTTAATCGTGAAGAGTATACAGTTTTTCATGATTTGCGTCTTCCGATCTCAAACGAAGCATTCTTTCAAATTGATACCCTTATCCTAAGCCCTAGCTTTTTTACCATTTTGGAGGGCAAATACATTTTAGGAGAGCTATTTTTCGATCCAAATCAGCTAGAGCGAACATTGGATGGCAAAGTAGACATATTCCCCAATCCGATTGTTCAGGCGGAAAATCAACAATATTTTTTATCAGCTTTGTTTGAAAAATACTCTATACCTCGAGTTCCGAATACCTCCTTTGTAGTGATCACCAGCCCGAATTCCATCATCAAACCTAATCCGGATTATCCTGCCGTTTCCCAAAAAGTTATACGCCCTGCCGCGATTCGATCCAAGTTAGATATGGTTAAACAAAAATTCCGGAATCCAATTTTAGACAAAAAAGACATACAGAAAGTTACACGTCTGCTGTTAAAACTGCACACACCCGCTTGGCCTAAGGTAATGGAGAAATTTCAAATTAGTGAAGAAGAACTTTTGCCCGGTATTTACTGTGAGGGTTGTAACCATTTATCTATTAAAAGAATCAGACGAAATTGGACCTGCACTATCTGCGGAAAAACAGATAAAAAGGCATTATTCAAACTCTTAATGGACTATACCTTGCTTCAAGATTCTAAAATTACGAATCAAAAGTTTAGGGAACTCACGGGAGTATCATCCGTTCATATGGCTTCAAAAATGCTAAAGTCCCTCAATCTCCCATATAAAGGCGAGCTTAGGCATAGGGAATATGAATTGAGTGTAGAGCAGCTTCGAAAACTCTTAGATATGTGATTTATGAGAAATTCAAGACTAAGTGTAAAAAAGATAAACTTTGTATGATGGCTAATAGAAAAGGATAACAGCTAATAGACCGAGAGTGATGGCTAATAGAAAAGGATAACGGCTAATAGAGCGGCGTGATGGCTAATAGAAAAGGATAACGGCTAATAGACCGAGCGTGACGGCTAATAGTGATTGAAAACTACTAATACGGGCCTCTACACTTACGCCTTTCTTATGGAAGGAAAGTATATGTTTTTACAGAAAACCTCAGCTCCTTACAGGAATTCGGAGGATATCCGAAAAAGTTGGGTGAAATCCACTAAAAGTTCGTCGCTCACTCCAGAAAGTTTGGCATATTCACAAAATTCCCCAGTACTTCCCATAAACTTTAACGAAACCGACCACAAAAAAATACAGACATTCGCAAAATAGTGAAGGCGCTTACAAATATTTTCCTTTAAATAATTTGATAAATTAAAAGAGTAAGATAACGCTTGCAAAATCAAAGGGGGTAAATGAAGTGAAAAAGAAAGGGCTTCTCATTGCAATGGCAATGGTTCTTGTTTTTGCACTTGCTGCTTGTAGCTCCAAATCGAACAGTGACGGCGGCAAAAAGAACAAGAAACAAGAGCTTGAAATCTTCAGTTGGTGGACAGGTGCTGGTGAGGAAGATGGTCTGAAAGCATTATTGAAATTATTTGGTGATAAATATCCAGACATTAAAGTGAATAACGCTGCTGTTGCAGGTGGTGCAGGGACAAATGCGAAAGCGGTTCTTGCAAGCAGAATGCAAGGAAATGATCCGCCATCTACCTTCCAGGTTCATGCTGGGGCAGAATTGAATGCGAGCTGGGTAGCAGCGGGAAAAATGGAACCATTAAATGATTTGTATAAAGAACAAGGTTGGGACGATAAATTTCCGCAATCTTTGATTGATATGATCAGCAAAGATGGAAATATCTATTCCGTTCCAGTGGATATTCATAGAGGAAACGTTTTATGGTACAACAAAAAAGTTTTTGATGATAATGGCTTACAACCGCCTAAAACATTTGATGATTTCTTCAAGGTTGCAGAAGCTTTACAATCGAAGGGCATTACTCCACTTGCTTTAGGGGATAAAGAACCATGGGCAGCAACGATGATTTTTGAAAATATACTCGTTGCCAAGCTTGGAGCAGATGACTATAAAAAACTTTGGACAGGTGAAATTCCTTTAGATGATGCAAAGGTAAAGGAATCAGCGGAAATCTTTAAAAAGATGATGGGTTATGTGAACAAGGACCATAGTTCTCGCAATTGGCAAGATGCTTCACAGCTAGTCGCAAAAGGCGAAGCGGCTATGAACGTGATGGGAGACTGGGCAAAAGGTTATTTTGTTAACGATTTAAAATTGAAATTAAATCAAGACTTTGGTTATACAACAACTCCTGAATCTCAAGGAATGTTTATGATTATTTCCGATACATTTGGCTTGCCTAAAGGCGTAGACAATGTAGCAGACGTGAAGAAATTCTTAGGCCTGCTTGGATCTGTTGAAGGTCAAGATGCTTTCAACCCATTAAAAGGCTCCATTCCAGCTCGAGTGGATGCGGACCCTTCAAAATATGATGACTATGGTAAGGCTACTATGGAAGACTTCAAATCAGCACAGCTTGCGCCAAGCTTAGCACACGGTTCAGCTGCTCCAGAGGGATTCCTTACAAAGGTAAACCAAGCAGTGAATATTTTCGTTACACAAAAGGATGTTAATGCATTTATCAGCAGCTTGAAAAATGCTTCTGGTGATTTGAAATAAGAAAAGCATTAGCGCTGCAGCTCCAGCGTACGGATTTCCCGTCAGGCTAGATAAAGGAGCCAATGTTGGCTTATCGTAGGGAGAAATCTGCTTGCCAATGGCACTGGAGCTTGATCATATCAAGTAATTGCGAAAAAGAGGATAGGGTAACTCTCCCTCTTTTTCATTAGTGAATAAGGGGGTAGAGTATGGAATCACCTAGTGTTGCCCGGGGAAATGCTTCTCCCGTCATTAAAACGAAGCCGAAGCGAAAAAAGCGATTTTCGGTGGATCACACTTTAGCATTATTATTTTTATTACCGTCGATTATTTTAATCGCCATTTTTGTCTACGGATTTATCGGTTGGACGGGTTATGTATCTTTAAGTAATTGGAATACACTCGTTCCTGATTTTTCATTTGCTGGACTGAAGAACTTTATATTCTTATTTCATGATTTCAGGTTCCTATCAGATGTACGCAATACCGTTGTTTTTACCATCTTATTTATTGGAATAGTTCTTATTCTAGGTCTTGTTCTTTCGATTTTTCTTGATCAAAAAATTCGCGGTGAATCGATTTTCCGAAACATCCTATTCTTTCCGATGGCTCTATCCTTTGTCGTTACGGGTGTTGTTTGGCAATGGATTTTAAACCCATCTACGGGTGTGAACTTGTTTTTAAAAAAATTCGGAATCGAACCGTTATGGTATACAGACACACATGTTTTAGCAGGTGTGAAGCTCGGGCAAATAGAAGTTGGTGCGCCAGTCGCCATTATTGCGGTTGTCATTGCAGCAGTTTGGCAAATGACCGGATTCTCCTTAGCGATGTATTTAGCAGGACTTCGTGGGATATCCGATGAGTTAAAAGAGGCTGCAAGAATGGATGGAGCGACGGAATTTCAAGTATATTGGAAGGTGATCATTCCGCTATTACGCCCTATTACGGTGAGTGTCATTATTATTATGGCGCATATTTCATTAAAAATCTTTGATCTTATCTATTCGATGACAGGGCCGGGTGCAAACTTCGTAACCGATGTCCCTGGAGTCTATATGTTTGAAACGACATTCCGCGGCAATTTTTATGCAAATGGAGCTGCTATTGCGATTATCATGCTTCTGACGGTTGCGATTTTCATTGTTCCATATTTAATCCTAAGTCGAAGGGGTGATTCAAGTGGCTCTTAGACGATTATCCAAACCAATGCTGTATTTAATTTTAATCGTTCTATGTTTACTTTTCCTTATGCCCGTTTACGTCATACTGGTGACAAGTGTCAAGCCGCTTGATCAGGTTACATTGAGTGACATGTGGAAGCTCCCGACGGCACTCGATTTTAGCAGCTACAGGATAGCTTTTGAAAAACTGGCGCCAAATTTTATGAATTCTCTATATCTAGTAATTCCGGCAACTATTTTATCTGCTTTGTTAGGAGCACTTAATGGCTATGTCCTATCTAAATGGAGATTTAAAGGCTCGGAAATCTTATTTACAGCCATTTTATTTGGGATGTTTATCCCTTACCAAAGTATATTAATCCCACTGATTCAATTTTTAAGAAATATCGGCTTATATAATACGATCCCAGGATTGGTCTTAGTCCATGTCGTGTACGGAATTCCGATTACCACACTGATGTTCCGGAATTTTTATGCTAATATACCATTTTCGATGATTGAATCAGCCAAAATAGATGGCGCAGGTTTCTTGCGGATTTTCTATTACATTATGATTCCATTATCTTTATCAGGATTCGTTGTTGTGGCCATTTGGCAGTTTACGAATATTTGGAATGAGTTCTTATTCGCGGTTACGATCACAACCTCGGATCAACAGCCTATCATGGTTGCTCTGCAAAACCTATCCGGAAGTCAAATTGTCCAATGGAATGTCCAGATGGCGGGTGCCTTGCTCGCAGCACTTCCAACCTTATTGGTTTATATTTTCTTAGGGAAGTATTTTGTGAAAGGACTATTGGCAGGATCAGTGAAAGGGTAACAAAGAAACAGTTAGCGAGATTGCTAGCTGTTTTTTATGTTTTTAAAAAAACGAAGATTAATTTATGTTTCGTTAAAAAAGTTCGTATTATTGAAAACGCTTTCATTTCCGGATTTTTTAACATATTATAGATATATAGGAAGTATTATAGGAGGTTATGAGTTTGAAGGATAAAAAGCGATTTGAAACAGAGGTTATTCATGCTGGATATGAGTCATTAGATTTTCAAGGCAGTCTTGTTCCGCCGCTTTTTCAAACGTCCACGTTTACTTTTCCAACTGCAGAAGTTGGGGAGAAACGGTTTGCCGGTGAAACGGAAGGCTATATTTATTCCAGATTAGGAAATCCGACGGTTAGCGTCTTACAGGAAAGAATTGCTGCTCTTGAAGGCGGGGAGGCTGCACTTGCATTCTCATCGGGAATGGCGGCTGTTTCAGCGACTCTTTTTCACTTAACGAAAACCGGTGACCATATTTTATGCTCAGAAGGAATTTACGGTTGTACATTTGGACTGCTTCAACTGATGGAAAAGAAATTTGGAATCGGTCATGATCTTGTTTCCTTTGAAAACGAAGAGGAAGTGAGAGGATATATTAAAGAAAACACAACCTGTATTTATATAGAAACTCCGATAAATCCAACGATGAAATTGGTGGACCTTGAAATGGTGGTTAGGGTTGCACAGGAGAAAAATATTCCTGTGGTAGTGGATAACACATTTTGCTCGCCATATCTTCAACAACCACTTGCTTTAGGCTGTGATTACGTCATTCATAGTGCGACAAAATATATTGGCGGTCACGGCGATGTCATTGCGGGCCTTGTGATTGGAAGTAAAGCGGAGATGGATAAAATGGCGATGACAACCCTTAAGGATATCGGCGGAGTCATGAGCCCCTTTGATGCTTGGTTGCTGCTGCGCGGATTGAAAACATTGCCGGTTCGGGTGGACCGCCATTGTGACAATGCAAGGAAAATTGCTGAAAAGCTGAAAGAACATCCAAAGGTGAAAACGTTGCTGTATCCAGGGATGAATCATTTCCTCAATATGAGTTAGCAAAGAAACAGATGCGATATCCAGGCGGGATGATCAGCTTTGAGGTTGACGGTACAAAGCAGGACACACAAGGCTTCTTAAATCGCTGCAAGCTTATCAAAATTGCCGTCAGTTTAGGAGATTCAGAGACGCTCATTCAGCATCCTGCTACGATGACACATGCGGTTGTCCCTGAGGAGGAACGTTTAAAAATGGGAATATCGGATACATTAATTCGTTTATCTGTTGGGCTTGAAGCATGGGAGGATATTTGGGAGGATTTGAATCAAGCGTTGAGCTTTTAGGGCAGGATAGGATCCTGTCTTTTTTTATACATTGCCTTATGCATATGGAAGTTACTAGAGTTATTGTTCAATAGACTTAAGTCAGGCTGTTTACTATTGATTTCAGTCCGTTTGAAGTGAGTTTCGGGCTATTCCCCAAAGAGATCGGTCCATTTCTTTAAAACTAATGTAATGATTGTTATTCAAAGAGTAATTTTCTAGTTTCCACGATCCGGGTTAGGGAGTATACTTGCTGAAAAGACTAAATTATCCAACTTTTGAGGTGAAAAACGGTGAAAAAGAAAGTATATATAACTAGAAAACTCCCCCAGGTCATCTATAAAAAACTCGCAGATAAATTTGAGGTGAAAATGTGGGATAAAACGGACCAACCAGTTCCAAGAGAGATTTTAATAGAGGAAGTCAAAGAAATGGATGGTTTGTTTTGTCTACTAACAGAGACTATTGATCAGGTAGTAATCGAAAACGCACCGAAATTAAAAGTAATTGCCAATATGGCCGTCGGCTATAACAATATCAATATTCAAACCGCCACAGAAAAAGGCATCATTGTAACCAACACGCCAGGAGTTTTAACGGAAACAACCGCGGACCTCACTTTTGCACTATTAATGGCAACCGCGAGAAGAGTAGTGGAGGCATCTGATTATCTGCGAAACGGTGAATGGAAGACGTGGTCACCGATGCAATTAACCGGACAGGATATATACGGTGCTACTTTAGGAATTATCGGAATGGGCAGAATTGGGCAGGCACTTGTGAAACGGGCAAAAGGATTTGATATGAATATCATTTATTATAATCGCTCTCGTAAACCTGCTATGGAAAAAGAAATGGGGATCCAGTATATGGAGCTTAAGGAATTGCTTCAAGCATCGGATTATATCAGTATCTTAATCCCTTATAGTTCAGAAGTGCATCATCTCATTGGTGAAAAAGAATTGAAATTAATGAAGAAATCAGCAATTCTCATTAACACTGCCCGAGGGGGAATTGTGGATGAGGCTGCCCTTTTTGATGCGTTAAAGACCGGGGAAATATGGGCTGCAGGTTTGGATGTATTTGAACAAGAGCCGGTAAACTTAGATTCATCGCTTCTCACATTGCCTAATGTCGTCACCTTGCCGCATATCGGCAGTGCAAGTGAAAAAACAAGATTAAAAATGGCTGACTTAGCGGCAGAAAACTTGATTTGTGTTTTAAACGGGGAAGCAGCATTAACTCGTGTAAATTGATGAAAAAAACTTGACCATAATTAATGGATATAAAAGGGCTAAACGTTTTTGGCATATTTCCTTTTCGAAAAAACTGTTGACAGCCAAATATAGACAAAGGTATATTTTAACTAATTGAAATTTTCAAACATATAAAGATAGCCAGCAGATGTAAAAAATATTAACCCTAGAATGGGATATTTGACTTAAAAATTTAGTGTCAATTCATAACAATATGCCAATACTTTTGGTATTCTATTGAAAAGGATTATTTTATTTCTAGGGGAGTTAGACAAGTGGCAAGACTTAAAGATATTGCAGAATATGTAGGTGTATCGATATCTACCGTATCAAGAGTGATCCAGAATGATCCTACTCGCAATGTGAATCCTGAAACAAGAAAGAAAATATGGGATGCGGTAAAAGAATTAGGTTATATTCCTAACCAAAATGCACGTAATTTAGTAACAAATAATCATCAAAAGAAAAAAATAAGAACAATGAAAATCGGTTGGGTTGCAGACCCGAAGTTTGCAGAGTTTAATCCTTATTTTTCGAGAATATATTCCGGAATCAGGGATACTTTAGCCAATGCCAACTATACATTGATTAACATTTATAAAGAAGAGCTTCACAACGAAACTTCGCTTATAAAGCTAATTCACGAATCAGGAATAGAAGGTTTCATTTTAATTGATCCGATTGAAACAAGTATTTTAGATTATATTATGAAATACTTGCCTGTTGTCGGCTTAGATTTCTTTTATACGGACAAAAATATATCGGTTATTGACTATGATCGTGAGGCTGCAGCGAAAATGGCTGTTAATTATTTTATCCAACAAGGACATCGTGAAATTGGATTTGTTGGTGGTGGTATTGGAAACTATTTTGAGCATTTAGATGGTGAAAAGCGCTACAAAGGTTTTAAAACAGCGATGGAAGCTTCGGGACTGGAAGTTCGTTCTGAATGGACTATTAATACGAAATGGATCATTGATGAAAGCTATAATGGTATGAACAAGCTTATTAAGGAAAGTCCTAAACATCTTCCCACAGCCATGTTTTGTGCAAGTGATATGATGGCGATTGCAGCGATGAGAGCTGTAATAGAAAATAATATGGAAATTCCAAATGATATCGCCTTTATAGGTATTGATAACATAGAAATGTCCAAGTATTCAACACCGCCTCTCACCACCATAGACATTCCTAAATATGAACTTGGGGAAATGGCTGCTAAAACTATTATTGACCAAGTAGAGAAAAGGGTAAAACTCCCAATCAGAATTTTATTACCCTACCAATTAGTAAAACGTGAATCCACTATTCAGTGAAGGATATTTATTGGAAAGTAAATATCTTGTCTTTTGGGAAAACGTTTGGATAAAATCAGGAAAATCAATTTGCAACTATTTATAACAATAAAAGGTGTATTTTTGGAAAACGTTTGGCTTAATTAAAGAATTGTATTTTTCATTTAGATAAAGGGGGGTGATTAGAATTGATTTGTAATCGCTCACATATCCTTTCTTTTAAAACGTAATTTTAACAGAACAAATTAATAGCAAACAAGAGCATTGCAAATTGGTTTAGTTTTGGGAGGGCACTATGAAATCTGAAACACCGTTATTTTCCTTTACTGTGATTAGTGATATTCAATTAACTAATGAAAATGAACTGTCCCATCAAAAATTAGCACATGCATTACAGGATCTTTATGAACTTGATAAAAATTCTTCTGCTCTAATTATGAATGGGGATTTGGTGGCTGACGGCAAAAAACAAAGCTATGAAAAATTATCGGAAGTTTTGGAAAGCTGCCCACACACGCAAGAAATGTATTTTACGATTGGAAATCATGAATTTTTCCAAAATGATGGGAACGTGCCTTCTATTCAACGATTCTTAGAATTTAGTAAATTGGATAAGGTTTATTATGAAAGAAAGATAGCAGGGCATCCATTTATCTTTTTAGGTTCTGAGAGTTGGGGACCTGTTGGCACGATCACAAAGGATTCAGCCGTATTAAGTGAGGAACAATTAGACTGGTTGTCTGAGAGGATGGAGGAACACAGGCAAGGCGATATGCCAGTATTTGTATTTTTACATCAGCCTCTCCCATATTCTTTATATGGTACCGATCTTTTAGAATACTACCAAAAAGGAATTATTCAATCCGATGAATTAAAGAATATTTTATCGGGAATAGACAATGTTTTTTATTTTTCCGGCCACTCTCATTTTGATCTTCGGTTCCCGAATAGCATAGTAAAAGAACCTTTTACAATGATTAACACAGGGGCTATTTATGATATATGGGGGCCAGATGGAGAAGGGCATGAAAAAGTCATTGACTCTACTGGCAGTCAAGGACTGTTTTTACAGGTCTATACAGATAAAGTTGTGATCAAGGGACGAGATTTTACAAAAAAGCAATGGATTTCGGAATATCAGCATAATATTCCACTATAGTTTTATTTTGCTATGGAAGAAGGGACAAAAACACCATGAGTGAGACACTGTCTTCCAAAAAGCCGATTGTTGTCATTGCATTAGTAACAGCTGTCTGTATGTTGGGCAACGAAATGCTTTTTATTGTTTTACCTTTATATTGGAAGTTTTTCGGACTAGAGTCTTTATGGCAAGTGGGTATTCTATTATCAGCTAATCGCCTAATTCGGATTCCGATTAATTCATCTGTCGGATGGTGCTACAAAAGAATCGGAAAACGTTCGGGTATATTAATTGCGGTTATGCTAGCTGTTATATCCACCTTTTCATATGGTGTATTAAAAGGCTTTTGGCCACTTCTTCTGACTCGCTTTTTTTGGGGGATAGCTTGGTCTTTCTTCCGATTAGGAGGCTATTTAACGGTAATATCCTGCAGTAATTCCCGAACTAGGGGTCAAAATGTAGGACTATATAATGGACTCTGGGGTCTTGGAACATTGTTTGGAATGCTGTTTGGCGGGTTATCTGCAGATCTTATCGGCATCCGGACTATCACCACATTGTTTTCTATTGCAGGTATTTGCAGTATCCCGTTTATTTTAGGGTTTATTCCAAATACAAAGAGTGTGGAAGTACAACAAGAGAAGAAGAAAGATTCATTGATTTGGAGAAATAGACGAATCCTATCTTCCTTTGCAACTGGATTAATATCTGCGTTTATTGTATACGGAGTGTTTGCATCTACTTTAAGTAAACTCATGGATTTTCATATGGAGAAAAAGTGGCTAGTGTTCGGTTTAGCTATAGGAGCAAGCTCTATTACCGGTATCATTCAAGCAATTCGAACCAGCTGGGAGCCATTCCTAGCACCTTATCTTGGAAGATGTTCGGATAGCAGATGGGGCAGAATTCCATTATTGATCATTGCGCTATTTTCAGCGGCATGTTGTTTCACTATTTTTCCATTAAAAATATCCATGTCTATATTTATATTCATCTTATTTTTATTTCAACTGACAACCACTTTGTTAATAACGATGAGTGATTCCATTGCAACAGATGTAGCATCAGGAAAATCGCAAGTTACCGTCATCGCCTATTACACATTATTCGTTGATGTTGGTTCTGCCTTAGGACCATTACTGGGATATGTCATTATTGATGCTTATGGGATCAAGTGGCTTTTCTGGTTAACGGTAATCATCATCGTGCCCCTTCTTTCTTATTGGATATATGTGTGGAAAAAAGAGGGAAATTCGGCGGCGTTAATGCAATCTACTAAATAAATTCAGGGGCGAGCCGAAACCCAACTAAACATTATAAAAGGAGTGTAACAAATGAAAAAAATTACAGCGGTATTAATTGGAGCGGGGGATAGAGGTGCAAGAGCATATGCTCCTTATTCTTTAGAAAATCCACATGAATTAGAAATTATCGCAGTTGCGGAACCTAATAAAGAGCGCCGCAATGATTTTGCTGCCAAACATCATTTATCCGATGAGAATTGTTTTGAATCTTGGGAGGAGCTTTTAAATGGCCCGAAACGTGCAGATGTAGCGATTATTTGTACACTAGACCGTTATCATTTTCATCCAACGATTACGGCGTTAAAGGCTGGTTATCATGTTTTGCTGGAAAAGCCGATGTCTCCCGATCCTTTGGAATGTATTGAGATGGAAAGAGTTGCGAAAGAGCAGAACCGGTTGCTAACGATTTGTCATGTCCTTCGCTATACCGATTTTTGGTCAAAAATTAGAGAGGTAATTAAAGAAGGTAAAATTGGCGATATAGCATCCGTTCAATTAAGTGAAAATGTAGAAGTTATGCATATGTCACATAGCTTTGTCAGGGGCAATTGGAATAACAAAGAGAAATCAAGTCCAATGATACTGCAAAAATCCTGTCATGATATGGATATTCTTTCGTATATTATTGACAAGCCTTGCTTACGGGTAAGCTCTTATGGATCCTTAATGCATTTTAATGAAAAAAATGCACCTGAAGGAGCACCGGAAAGATGTTTGGATGGATGTCCGGCCGAAGATGTGTGCCCATTCCATGCTGGAAAGTATTATTTAGGTGAAGGGAAAGGCTGGGCACGCAAATTTACAGAAGACTTTACAAAAGAAGGAATTATCAAGGCTCTAAAAACAACTCCATACGGAAAATGTGTGTACCGCTCGGATAATAATGTTGTCGATCATCAAGTGGTCAATATGGAATTTGAAGGCGGAATCACAGCGAATTTTAGCATGTGCGGTTTCACAAGAATCCAGACTAGAAGAGTGCAAGTAATGGGAACGAAAGGCGAAATCATCGGCAATATGGAGGATAATGAAATCTCCATCTATGATTTTTTAACCAAACAGGAAACCGTTATTAAATTACATGAACCTGTTGGCGGACATGGTGGCGGAGATACAGCTATTGTAAAAAACTTCATAAACGAGGTTAAAAATTATACGGATGGACAAAGTTTATCTTCGGCTAGCGTATCTTTACAGAGTCATTTAATGGCGTTTGCAGCAGAAGATTCACGCCTGCAAAAGGGTAAATCTATTGAACTGAAAGACTATTATAATGAGATTCTTCAATCTAAGGTTGGTTCTAATTAAGTAAGAAAAGCGGAATCGCAGGCAGCTCTAGGGTACGGATTTCGTAGATGTCGATGCAAGATTTTAGTAACACAGCGAAATAATTCGCGAGTGATGTTCTACCCGCAGGTTGCTTGCTAAATAGTGACTAAACTTATTAAATAATTTTTGTCATAAAAAGGGTTGCTCGGAGAGATAGGAACTGCATGCTTATAATTTCGTAAAGGAAGGTTAAGTCACGAAAAGATGCTCATGTCGAATGAATTATTGGAATTTTCCGTGAAGGAAGGGTGTGATATTGGTGAATGTACTCGTAGCAGATATTGGCGGAACGAAAATAGCTGCAGGGTTTTCTGATGGAAGTGGCAGGATTAATTGCCGGGTGGAAGTGAAAAGTGCTTCTCATGATGCAGAGGCAATGTTTGAAAGCCTGCATACAGCGTTTTTTGGTGTATTAAACCAGGGAAAAATCACATATGAGGAGATTGATGTGATTTCACTAGGTGTACCGGGTGTAGTAGACGCTGCAAATGGAGTAGCGGTGTTTCAAAATAATCTGCCATGGCGAAACTTCCCATTGGCGAACAGACTTCGATCCGCTTTTCCCAATGCAAGCATTATCATGGATAACGACGTTTATATGGCTGCGTTTGGGGAATGGAAGGCACAGATGCTGGAGAAGGAAACCTTTGCATATGTCACGATTAGCACAGGGATATCGGGATGTATCTTACATGAAGGCAAATTTATTCGCGGGCGTGGTTTAGCAGGTGAAGTTGGATTTTCCGTCATGGAGGATAAGGATGAAGTGCAAACTTTAGAATCCCTTGCGTCTGGACCTGCAATGGAAGCAAAAGCAAGAAGAGTATTTGGGGATCCTTCTATGACAACAAAAAAACTGATGGAATTATATGAAGAACTTGATCCAAAAGCGGCAATTGTAGTTCAGCAAGCGGCGAACTATATTGCCCGTGGATTACACCAACTTTTTACCGTATTAGACCCGCATGTCATCGTTGTTGGTGGAGGGGTCATCAATAACCAGCCACAATTTTTAAAGCTAATTCAAAAAGAGCTGGAGCACTTATCAGATAATCCTATTCAAAAGGGCATGAGCACTCGCATAAAGCCCAGTCACTATAAAGGGGATGCTGGCCTTCAAGGTGCGCTGCATTGTGCGCTAGAGAAGAATAGGGAATATCAAAAATGATGTGGTGTCAGGCACCGCGAATGGACAAAAAGGTGAAGTGTACATCTGTGGTGGACAAATTTTAATTGGTTTTTGTGGCAGTAGGTGGTTCGAATTTTAATTGGCGGGATTAACCTCGGAATTGGCGGAAATAATGCACAAACTGGCGGGATTAACCTCGGAATTGGCGGAAATAATGCTCAAACTGGCGGGATTAACCTCGGAATTGGCGGAATTAATGCACAAACTGGCTGAATTATCATCGGAACTGACGGGATTATTGCCGAATTTGGCTGAATTCCTCATTAATTCAACTGAATTAATGGAAAATCCGCTGAATTAGCAAGTTTCTCTATAATTTAACCACGTACAAGCTCATCGGGATTATTCGCGGCAACTAGTATTGTAGTAAGAGCGTGTGATGAAGGAACTAAATGGACATGAGGAAAGATATATAGATGGAGGAATGATTAAAAAGATGAAACCGAAAATCTGGGTGTAAATAGTAGAGCTTACTCAGGGGGACCTGAGTAAGTTGTATTCATATATACATCGTTCTTTCATGATTCAAGAGTAAGTGAAAAAAGGCCAATCCAAATGGACTGACCTGTTATTTATCAATGTGCTTCGCGACTGCTTTTACCCTTGGCAGGAACATCGAGGCCAATAAACCGATTATGGCAATCACCACCATGACAATGAATAAATGATGAAGTCCCGACACGATAACAGCTCTCAAAGGTGCTTGCGCAGCCTCAGGAACAGCTTGCCCGCTATTTGGGTTAATTAGCTTATTAAGATTGACCGCATTGACATCTGGATTTGCACGATGAGTCAGCAGTTTTCCTGTGACAATGGAATTAAAATAGGTTCCTAATAAAGCAACACCTACTGACTGACCTAATGTCCGGAAAAAGGTATTGGAAGCAGTTGCTGCACCGCGTATTGACCAATCAACAGATGATTGGACGGTAACAGTAGTGATTGTCATAACCATCCCGAAACCGAGTCCTGCAAGTGCGGACATTAGATAAAACATTAACTCGGAAGTGTGAATCGTAAACATCATTAACCAAATGGATGATAGAAGGATGATGAGCGTACCAATGGCAACTGTCACCCGTTCTCCATATTTAACGAGGAGTCTTCCTCCTACGAACGAACCAATCATCCATGTAATCGACAATGGCGCAAGCATCAGACCTGAAATCGTCGCACCATGCCCAAGAACTCCTTGCACCCACATTGGGATATAAACGGTTAAACCAATAAGGACCGCACTCCCTAGTAAAGCAACAGCGTTGGCAACAGAAATCGAACGAATTCGGAAAAGGGCAAGTGGGATTAGCGGTTCCTTTACTTTTGATTCGATAAAAAGAAATGCCAAGATAAATACAATAGCAATGACAAAAATTCCAATAATAGATGGTGATGTCCAGTTATGTGTTTCCCCGCCTCGCTGCAGGGCAAATAACAATGCAAGCATACCAATGGTAAAAGTTAGCGAGCCTGCAAAATCAATACTTTTCTTCGTTTTTTCAATCTTTTCCTTTAAAGAGACAACGACCATCAAAATAGACAGTAAGCCAAATGGCACATTAATATAAAAAATCCAATGCCAGGACAGCTGATCTACGAAAAATCCACCGATTAAAGGACCAATAACACCGGCGATTCCCCAAGCCGCCCCCATAAATCCGAGTACCTTCGCACGTTTTTCATGAGGATAAATATCACCGATAATCGTGGTTGTAACAGGCATTACGGCTCCGGCGCCGATTCCCTGAATCGCCCGAAAAATAATAAGCTGTTCCATGGTCTGTGATAACCCGCAGAGCCCTGAACCAATCAAAAAGACGATGGTTCCGGCAATAAAAATAAACTTCCTTCCGAACAAATCCGATAACTTCCCGAAAACAGGTACAGTTACCGCAGATGTAAGCAAGTATATAGCGAATACCCAGTTCATGAGCTCAATTCCTTTTAAATCACTGACAATTGTAGGCATTGCCGTACTGACAATTGTACCTTCAATCGCCGTTAAAAAAGTAGCAACGAATAGGGCAATCGTTACAGAACGTATATTAGTTGTTTGCATTCTAAACCTCCGTTAAGTTAAATCTTTATGAATATAAGTATCTTTTTATTTTATCGTACATGTCAATTACTTTTTGGAAAGCTTTGTTAAATAAATTAGTTGACGTTCAAATGTTTTGAATATAACTATTCCCATGCGCAAAATAGTGTGGATTTTCGGAAAGTTGTGACAATAGCATTGTCATATTCGATGCAATGGATGAAAAAAGCCCTATTTTCTTAATGAAATTTGTGTGCAAAAAGAGGGACTATACCCCTAAATAGACCATATTTCTATTAATGAATCAAAAGACATATAGGTATAAATTAGTATTTTTTTGTTTATGTATTTAATTTTTCCTATTAATGGAGGTTTAGAACTAGTTGAATGCAAATGGGGAATATTGGGTGAATACTCAAAAAAGTGGAAAAGTATGGTGGTTTTCCAAAATAGGATAGTAGTTCTTTAGTCTAATAAAATTATTTAAAGCTACATCCTATTTACCATTTATAAAAAGTCTGACAAAATGCGACTTGTTTTGACACATTTTTTCCGCCAAAACTTATACATTTAAAGAGACAACAATGACCTTCATCATTGGAGAAAAAGAAAAGGAGGGTTGGGGTTGTCATTTTTTTGACCTTTTTTCAAAAATAGAGGGGAGGAAAAAAGATGTTGAGAAAGAAAAGTCTCAAAAAGACTACTAGTGTCCTAGCAACAGTCTTACTATCTGCCTCACTGCTCACGCCAAGCTTTTCCAATGCGGCAGCAGTGAATGGAAAACCGTATACGTCGGTTTCCGATGGAAAGAATGTATCCAGCGTGAAGCTAAGTGACCGGCTTTTAAAGCAATTCACTAAGGCGGATGAAAAGGTAACATTCTTAATCAAGTTCAAAGAACAGGCAGATACGGTTAAGGCCGCAAAAAACGCGTCTGAAAAGGCCTCAAAGGGTAAACTAACCGCCCAAAAGGCAAAGCTTGCAAAAAGATCAGCGGTTGTTTCCGAATTAAGATCGACTGCGATGGAAACACAGCATGATGTACTTAGCTACTTAGAAAAAGAGAAAAAGAATGGTAATGTAAAGGATTTTGAATCCTTTTACATCGTAAATGGTATTGCGGTTACCGCGACGAAAGAAGTTGCCGAAAAGATTGCTAATTTTGAAGGAGTAGAAAAAATACTTCCAAATGAAACTCGTCAGTTGTTTGATGGAGGAACAGCAACCAAAACCGGGGCTAAAAAGGAATCTGTAACAGTAGGAAAAACGGCGGATGAGCCAAAAGCAAAAACAAGCAGTATTGAATGGAATGTGGAGCGAGTCGGTGCACCGCAAGTTTGGGATATGGGCATCGATGGAACCGGAACTGTCATTGCGAATATCGATACTGGGGTGCAGTGGGATCATCCGGCATTAAAAGAAAAATACCGTGGTTATAACCCGGCAAATCCAAATACTCCAAACAATGAAATGAACTGGTTTGATGCAACTGCAGGGCGTTCAACTCCATATGATGACCAAGGACATGGTTCACATACTATGGGAACAATGGTCGGATCTGAGCCTAATGGTTCAAACAAAATCGGCGTGGCACCTGGCGCAAAGTGGATTGCTGTAAAAGCTTTCACAGCTGCTGGCGGAACTGATGCAGATCTACTTAGAGCAGGTGAATGGATTATCGCTCCAAAGGATGCAGCAGGTAACCCTCACCCTGAGAAGGCACCTGATGTTGTAAATAACTCTTGGGGCGGCGGACCGGGATTAGATGAATGGTATCGCGATATGGTGAGAAACTGGCGTGCAGCAGATATTTTCCCAGAGTTTTCAGCGGGGAATACAGACTTGTTCAACCCTGGCGGACCTGGTTCAGTAGCAAATCCTGCTAACTATCCTGAATCATTTGCCACTGGTGCAACAGACATTAACAACAAACTAGCCAACTTCTCTTTACAAGGACCATCTCCATACGGTGAAATTAAGCCGGAAGTGTCTGCACCTGGAGTGAATATTCGTTCTTCTGTTCCAGGCGGAGTATATGAAGGCGGTTGGAATGGAACTTCGATGGCAGGTCCGCATGTTTCGGCAGTTGTTGCATTATTAAGGCAAGCAAATGCGTCCTTAACAGTAGACCAAATCGAGGATATTTTAATGAATACTGCAACACCATTAACAGATTCCACCTTCCCGCAATCTCCGAACAACGGGTATGGACACGGACTTGTTAATGCATTCGATGCTGTTTCTTCCGTTTTAAGTGGACTAGGAACAGTGAAAGGTCAAGTTGCCAAAGAAGGTAATGATAATGAAGCACCAACCATTACTCATCAAGCACCATCAGAAACATATGCAGGCATGGATTTAACGCTAAATGCTAGTGTTTCCGATAATGTAAGTGTTTCTTCTGTTAAGCTTCAATATCAAGATAAAGATGGAAACTGGCAAGATGTTGATGCTACCCGTACTTCCGGTGACTACAAATCCGGTGATTATCAAGCAGTAATTCCGGGGAATAAAATTGCTGTACCATCTTTAAAATATCGTTGGAAAGTCAATGACTTTGGTAATAATGAAGTAACTACAGAGCAATATCAAGTCAATGTAAAACCGGGAATCACGGTAGGTTATTCCCAAGACTTTGAATCTACTCCAATTGGCTGGTATTCCTATGGAACAAAGGATTCATGGCAATGGGGTGTTCCAACATCCGGACCAAACAGTGCAGCTTCTGGTCAAAAAGTATATGCGACAAATCTAGCAGGAAATTACGATAATAGTGCGAACATGACGCTTGTGATGCCTCCTATCGATTTACCTGCCGGAAATGCATATTTACAGTTTAAAAACTGGTATGACTTAGAGACTAGATATGATTTTGGTACTGTTTTTGTTTCGACAGATCTTCAAAACTGGACACAGCTTTTACAAGTAAATGGCCAATCAGGTGGATGGACAGATAAGGAAGTGAATCTTTCCAACTACAGCGGTCAAAGAATCTACATCGGCTTTAATGTTAAAACCGATGGAAGTGTTCAAAAAGCAGGCTGGTATTTGGATGATGTGAAGCTTTCGGCTACTTCATTAAACAGCACAGGATCTAAGACTGGAGTAAATCTAGGTGTGGATCAAAGCGATGATAAAGATTCACTTAAAAAAGAAAAGGTAGATCCAGCTTCCATTAAGCCAGAACTACCTAAAAAGGACGCTCCTCCAGCGAAAGAGGAACAAGTTAATCCTACACTATTGCCTATGGGTGCGCAAGTAAGTGTTCTAGAAACAGGACGCTCTGTTTATACAAACCCGGCAAATGGTGAATATCAATTTTCACATGCGGCTGGTTCGTATACTTTACAAGCTGAAGCATATGGATTCCAGTCTGAACAACAACGTGTGAATATTGAACGCGATGGCGTTGCTACTGCTAATTTTGTTTTACATGAATTAGCAAAAGGCCATATCAGCGGTACTGTGAAAAACAAATCTACGGGTGAGCCTTTACAAGGTGCAACACTTCTTCTTGTAGAGGATGCAGTCGTAACACCTGTTCAAACAGATGCGAATGGTCACTATGATATTACTGCATATGCAGGAAACTATACGTTAAAAGTTTTAGCACCGTACTATCATTCTCAAGAAATCGCTGTAACAGTAAACGGTAATGAAACAACAGAGAAAAATATTGATTTAGTGCCAATCATCAGCTACCCAGGCGGTGAAATCGGCTACGATGATGGAACAGCAGAAAATGCACATGCTTTCTATGATGCAGGCAATGGCTGGGCTGTAAAAATGTCCTTACCAGAAGGCAAAAAATCTGCGATTGTAACAGCTGGTGTATTCCGCTTCTGGACATCTGATTGGCCAACTCCTGGCGGAACAGATTTTAAAGTAGAGGTTTGGGATGCATCTGGTTCTAATGGTGCACCAGGCAAGAAGATTGCAGGCCCTATTAATGCAAAGGCACTTCGTAACGGTGAATGGACAGTAGTGGATCTCTCCTCTCAAGGAATTTCTGTGGATGGAGACTTCTACATGGTGTACATTCAATCGAATCCGAATCCAAATGCTCCGGGACTTGCAACAGATGAAAGCGGTACGAATGCAAAACGCAGCTGGCAGTTAGTAGGTGGTGCATGGTCACAATCACCTGCGAGTGAAGGAAATTACATGATCCGTGCCCGCGTTAGCTATGAAGCGGATGTACCAGTAATCTCTTCTCCAAAAGATGGCTCCTTCACGAATGAAGGAACCGTAACGGTTGAAGGTACTGCTTCTCCTACAACAGATGTTCATGTGTATAATAATGGGAAAGAAGTAGCAACTACAAAAGCAACAGCAGATGGAAAATTCTCTGCAGACGTTACCCTTTCAGAAGGGGATAATGTTTTAACAGCAAAAGCTTCCGTTGCTTCCGGTTCAACTGAGGCTTCAGCACCAGTAAAAGTGGTTTATGATAAAACAAAACCAACATTATCCATCGACAGTCCGAAAAATAACGATAAGACCAATCGTGAAACAGTGACTGTTGAAGGAACAGTTAGCGATGCTAATCTGGACTTTGTTAAAGTCAATGGCGAAAAAGCAACTGTAACAAATGGAAAATATTCAAAACGTATCTTGCTTGAAACAGGCGAAAACGTGATTAATGTGGTAGCACAAGACAAAGCAGGCAATAAAGTAACGAAGAAAGTTACCGTCTTTGCAAAGTACACAGCACCAGAAATTCAAAATCTATTACCTGACAAAGACAAGAATCTGAAAAAAGGTGACTCCGTCAAAATCGAATTTGACAGTGAACCAGGATTAAAAGCAACATTTGCAATCCACATGCCATTAACGAATGTTCCATCCAGTGATAATACAACTGAACTTCCAATGATGGAAACATCTGCTGGTCATTATGTTGGCTACTGGACAGTTCCGAACAAGACAAAAGCAGATGGAGCTTTAATCGAAGTAAAAGTTGTAGATGATTATGGCAACGTTTCTACTAAGCTTGCAGCTGGAAAACTTTATATTAAATAAGATGTAGATGGGGTGGTGCTGGCACCACCTTGTTTTGTTTTTTTTGTGGAGGTGTTGTGCAATGAGGTAGATGGTTATAGAGTTAACACGAGTTCAGAAGTAGAGTTGTGCCCGAAATCAAGAGAGAACAGTGCCCCCGGGAACAATAGAAGTAGAATTGTGCCCGAAATCAAGAGAGAACAGTGCCCCTGGGAACAATAGAGGTAGAATTGTGCCTGAAATCAGGCGAGAGCAACGACACCGGGAACAATAGAAGTAAAATCGTGCCCGAAATCAGGCGAGAGCAACGACACCGGGAACAATAGAAGTAGAATCGTGCCCGAAATCAGGAAAGAGCAGTGACCCTGGGAACAATAGAAGTAGAATCGTGCCCGAAATCAGGAGGGAGCAGTGTCCCCGGGAACAATAGAGGTAGAATCGTGCCCGAAATCAAGAGAGAGCAATGACCCTGGGAACAATAGTTGTAGAATCGTGCCCGAAATCAGGAAAGAGCAGTGCCCCCGGGAACAATAGAAGTAGAATCGTGCCCGAAATCAAGAGAGAACAGTGCCACTGGGAACAATAGAAGTAGAATTGTGCCCGAAATCAGGAAAGAGCAGTGCCCCCGGGAACAATAGAAGTAGAATTGTGCCCATCACAGTTACTAGTCAATTAAACTGGTAACAAAACCGAATTACCTTGACAAAAAGACATAGATACTCAAAGAAATTGCTAATTAACTTACGGGTCAATTCCCCAATTAGAAATATTTATATATAAAACGGTAACAGAATTAGGTTACGACGATTAATCACCCTTGGAAGGAGGAATTTGAAAGTAGGAAGATCTTGCTTGTTGCATTAGGATAAAATTCTCTTTTAGAATCCTCCGTATTGTTTTTTTCGATTCAATTAAATCACACCATTCATGAATTGCATTAGTTGTTATTTTCTTTTCAGGAAAAAGAAATCTATATTCCTCCACACTTCGTAAAACCGCTTCACTTATTTTCTCCAATTTGCCACACCGTTTACATACAAGATTGTTTTCATTAATCCTAGTAACAAACCCAAAACACTTCGAACAGGTTATTCCCTTTTTTAATTGGTCATAGGTATATCCAGGTAAATTCTTATATGGGGATTCTTCTAAAAGAATGGAAGATAACCTTTCTACGAATTTCGAGGTTCCATTAGTTTGCCTTGGTGATCGCATATTTAGTTTTTTCATAAATCCATCTATCTGGTTTGGAAAAATAATGGGTACATTCATAGGAGTTTGGTATAAGAAAAAATCGGGGTTTACGAAGACTACATATGCTTCAATAGAAAATGAAAATCGTAAATCCTGGAGCAATCTTCGAAAAAGAGACTCAGCACGCTTTAATTGAAGAAGGGGGTTCTTAATTTCTTTTCCTGAAATGGTATACCACTTGTCGTCCTCGAGGTAATAATCACCTTCAAAATTTTTTACTTCGAATAGGTAAATAATATCTGGAGAGATTAGGGTAGAATCGATTTGATAGATGGTATTATTGGTTTCCAGCAATAAGTCATTCATGATGAGCCAATTGTCGGAAAGATTCTCTAACCATTTATCAAAAACTAATTCTCCTTCATATCCTTTTTCCAAGTTTAAAAAATATCCTGCATCTTTAGGTGACAAATTCATCCTTGTGTTTAAAAATCGCAGAAGCTTTAATTCAACGGACTCATATCGAGGTTTAATAAGCATGTTCCACATCCTTTTTTTTAATCATTATAGTAAAAACTACCCATATTCACAATTTTAATGCATTTTATTTTAATTAGTCTATTTAGAATTTTATAATAGTTATGTTACATAATCTAAAAAATCAGGGGCGATCAAAGTGAAATATCGTAAACTTGGGAGAACAGGCTTAAAGGTTAGCGAAATCAGCTTAGGAAGCTGGCTAACGTATGGTAATTCCATCGGTTCAGAGACAGCAACGAAAACGATTGAAAAAGCTTATGAGTTAGGCATTAATTCCTTTGATACAGCGAATGTGTATGCCCGTGGGGAAGCGGAAAAAATTGTTGGGGAGGCCCTCGCAAAATACCCAAGGGAATCTTATGTGCTAGCAACAAAAGTGTTCGGAAAAATGGGCGACGGCCCGAATGACCAAGGTCTATCCAGAAAACATATCACCGAGCAGATTAATGCAAGCTTAAAGCGACTAAACAAAGACTATGTGGATATTTATTATTGCCACCGTTTTGATCCGGAAACAGCAATTGATGAAACCCTTCGAACACTTGATGACCTTGTTCGTCAAGGGAAGGTCCTCTATATTGGTGTCAGTGAATGGACGGCACAGCAAATTCAGCTTGGGCTTGGAACTTCAGATCGTTACTTATTAAATCGCATTGTTGTAAACCAACCTGTATACAATATGTTCAATCGTTATATTGAAAAGGAAATTATTCCGCTTGGCGAAAAAACCGGCTTTAGCCAAATCGTATTCTCGCCGCTTGCACAAGGAATTTTAACAGGAAAATACACTGATTTAGCAAACCTTCCAGAAGGAACACGTGCAACAGATCCAAAGTCTAATGGATCTTTATCAAGGATGCTTACAGAAGATGTACTTACGAAAGTAAAACAGCTTGATGGTATAGCAAAAGAATTAGATGTGAAGCTCTCTCAATTAGCGTTAGCTTGGATTTTGCGTCAGCCAAATGTTGCGAGTGCGCTAATCGGAGCCAGCAAACCAGAGCAAGTTGAAGAAAATGTGAAAGCAATTGATATAGAGCTTTCTAATGATGTTCTTGAAAAGATAGAAGATATTTTAAAATAAACTTTTTATCAGCAGTGCACAATATTGACGGGTGCACTGCTTTTTTATACTATCCCGGAGGTGAAAACCATGGTATTCAAACCAATTACCTTAAAAGAAGATATAACTCCAAAAGAGGTATCTGATTGCCAAAAATGTGGACTTTATAAGCATGGTTCCAGAATGATTTGGGGAGAAGGGAATCCAAATGGAGATATTTATGTGATTCTTGATAATCCGGGGGCAAGAGAGGATAGAGAAGGAAATCCATTTGTGTGCGGAACTCGCCAAACCTTACAACAAGCGATTGAAGAAACAAACATCTTTATTCCTATTTTTTAGAGGATGGAAAACTGGTTTTTATAAATGGAAGGAGTAAAAAAGGTGAGACAAAAAGACTCACCTATTCATCTGCACTCCCAACTTCAGCACAAATCAAGCCAAAATAAGTTGGCACTTCATAAGAATATAAATGGATATTACGCTTTTCTTTCGGAATGGCTCCCGCGAGAATCATTGTTTGCCAAATTCCGTCCGGCTTTGCAGCGTCGACATATTCCGGATCAAATTCTGCCATTTTCTCCAATTCATTAGAGCGGAACAAACCGACTACTTCCTCATCAAGCATTGCAGCGGCTGGATCATATCCATATGGTCCTTTTTCGTCATGTGCATGCGCCCAATCACAGCTGGCGATGAGGCCGATATTTTTCGATGAGTTTTGAACTACTTCACGGAGAACTTCCCCGAACTTATAGTGATCCTCAAGTGCTACTTCTCTTGATGGAGTGATCACCACAACAGGAACTTCCGGCATAAAAGCTAGTGGAACAATGGCACCCCAATCAAGCGGCAAACAAGAAAGAGGCCCGGTAGACGTCGCATAATTAATGGATCCTGCAGCAAGCCCGGATTCCTTAGCAGCCTTCGTAATTTCCAGTGCTAATTCTCGATCCACCATTCTCTCCATCTCATAATAGGTATCATTTTCATCAAATGACCCATACATTCTTTCACTGCCCGAAATCGAAAATTGTCCGTCGATTCTTGTCCCATGCGGGGTTAGGACAATGATTGTATCCGGATTTGCGGAATTCATTTTCTTTCCTAACTTCACCATACTATCACGAGTCAGTTTCATTCTTTCTGGTTTGTCGCCTGAGAGTTCCGGAATAATTTCACCGCCATGCGGCGTAATGCAAGCAAATACAAATGGATTCATCCTCATCACTCACTTCACATTTTTTTAATGTATTCGATAATCATCCAACAATTCCCTTCAAAAATTGCTAAAATTCGAAAAATCATTTTAATAAATTCCACTCCCTAAAAATGATGAAGAAGCAGGGAATTGCACATAATGAGTAAGAAAAAGGAGGTTTTTCATTTGAGAGCAGTTACATATCAAGGGATAAAAGATGTAAAGGTGAAAGATGTACCAGAGCCTACCATTCACAAACCAGATGACATCATTGTGAAAATTACGAGTACGGCAATATGCGGATCGGATCTTCATCTTGTTCACGGGATGATGCCGAATATGCCTCATAATTTTATTATTGGCCATGAGCCGATGGGGATTGTCGAAGAGGTCGGTCCAGAGGTAAAAAAACTCAAAAAAGGCGACCGTGTTATAGTTCCGTTTAACATATCGTGCGGTCAGTGCTGGTATTGCCAGCATGATTTGGAAAGTCAATGCGATAATTCGAATCCTCATGGAGAAGCAGGAGCATATTTTGGTTACTCCGAAACATTTGGTGGTTATCCGGGCGGACAAGCTGAGTATTTACGTGTGCCATTTGCAAATTTTACCCCATTTGCTGTACCGGAAGACTGTGAATTTGAGGATGAAAAGATTCTCTTTTTATCTGATATTATTCCGACCGCTTATTGGGGGGTGGATAATGCTGGTGTTAAAGAGGGGGATACGGTAATTGTACTGGGATGTGGACCTGTAGGACTGCTCACTCAAAAGTTTGCATGGCTGAAGGGTGCAAAAAGGGTAATTGCTGTTGATTATATTCAGTACCGTCTTGATCATGCGAAGAAAACCAATCATGTGGAGGTGGTTGATTTTACAAAATTTAAAAACACCGGCGAGTACTTGCATGAGCTAACGAAAGGCGGAGCAGATGTTGTCATCGACTGTGTAGGGCTGGATGGAAAAAAGACAGCCTTAGAAATGGTGGAATCCGCTTTAAAGCTGCAAGGTGGCGCGATGGGGGCAATTGTCATCGCTTCCCAGTGTGTCAGAAAAGGTGGAACTATACAACTCGTTGGGGTATACGGAACAAGGTATAATCAATTTCCGCTTGGTGATCTATTTGCACGAAATATCACTTTGAAAATGGGACAGGCTCCAGTCATTCATTACATGCCGGAATTATATAAAATGATTAAGGAAGAGAAGTTTGACCCAACGGATATAATCACTCATCGTTTGCCGTTGGATCAGGCGGAACATGCTTATTCTATCTTTGATGAAAAGGAAGATAACTGTATCAAGGTAGTGTTAAAGCCATAATAAAAACCAGGCATATAGCCTGGTTTTTACGTGGGTCCCGTCAAAGACTAAGAAATGTTCTAAAGCTCTAAGTGGGTCTTCAAACGGTCATGCGCTTTTTGACGTTCGGATTCCGGCACAACAAAATAATAAATTTTATTAATCATTTGGCCTTGGCCTTGAAGCTGGAATTTCTCAATATTTTTTCGTGCGTTTCGATAATTCTTTTGAATGCTTACCATATCATCGAAGCTGAGGTTTGTTTCGATGTTTTTTCCTAATGCCTGAAATACATCACTGAAATGTGTTAACGAAGAAAAGCTTGCTCCCTTGTCGATTATCCCTTGAATGACGGCACGCTGGCGCTCTTCCCGTCCAAAGTCTCCGCGTGGATCTTGTTTTCGCATCCGGACATAATTAATGGCCTTTTTACCATTTAAATCAATTTGGCCCTTTGGAAAATGATAGCCGCCATAACTGAAATCAAGATTATTATTTACGGTAACACCGCCTAATGCATCTACAATTTCTGAAAAACCTTCCATATTTACTTTAATGTAATAATCAATCGGGATATCGAGGAAATTTTGGACTGTATCCATGGACATTTTTACGCCGCCATATGCATAAGCAGCATTAATTTTATCCTGTGTACCTCTTCCGACGATTTCAACACGTGTGTCTCGGGGAATACTCAGCATTTCTACCGATTCCTTATTCGGATTTACCGTCATGACAATCATCGTATCAGACCGCCCGACATCGCCTTTTCTTTGATCGACACCCAACAATAATACAGAGAAAGGTTGTTCCTTTCCGAAATTCAGTTCTCCGGCACGGGAATTCTTACTTTTGACAGGCTTATGCATCGTGTCTACAGCAGCCCTCATGGAATGATAAATATTATATGCAAATACTCCTCCGCCAATTAATAGGAGAAGGAGGATGATACCAACAGCCTTCAACCATGTCCGTTTCTTTTTACGTTTTTTATATTTATCCGCACGCATATATCTTTTTCCTCCAAATTGGAAAAATTTATTAAATATATCATAGCAAAACTCGGAAAAGTTGTGTAGAAAATTTTAAAAATTCGTCGATGCCTGTCATGAATATTTTATGCAACTTTTACAAAAATAAATCTATAATATCCATTTTACGAATCAGTCATTTCTTTAAAGGGTTAACACTCCTGCGCTGTTCTTAATAAAAACGTTTTACAGCCACAAAAAGTTTCATTTATGAAATCGTTAAAGCGATATTGACAAATCATCTATTCCAATAGATAATTGGTATAGACAACTATATAAATTTAGAAATCGAGGTGGGCAGCATTGGTACAAAAGGTTGTAATCAATGCCAAGATTTTTACAGGTGAAACAGAAATTGCAAATGGATATATTCGTTTTCAGGATAAAATCATCGAGACGGGCTCAATGGACGGGTTCCAAGAACAAAGCGACGAAGAGGTCATCAATGCGAAAGGAAAAATTATTATACCAGGAATGATTGATGTCCATATTCATGGCGGATATGGTGTTGATGTAATGGATGCCGACCCTGAAAAACTGGCATTTTTAAGTGACAAGCTTTTGGATGAAGGGGTAACCTCTTTTTTTGCGACAACAATTACACAAGATTATCCTGCGATTGAAAAGGCTCTTCGTGCAGTTAAAGCCGCAAAAGAATCCGGAAATACTATTATTGAAGGCGTTCATTTGGAAGGGCCGTTTATTTCTGAAAAAAGAGCTGGTGCACAACCTTTGGAATTTATCAAAGCACCCGATATAGACTTATTTTTAAAATGGCATGAAGCTTCCGGCAACCTTATCAAACTTGTCACGTATGCACCGGAAAAAGAAGGAGCACGTGAATTTGAAAAGGTGATGATGGAACGTGGAATTGTACCTTCTATGGGTCATTCGGACGCTGTTCGCGAGGAACTTTTACAAAGTAAAACCACACATGCGACCCATATGTATAACGGGATGCGCGGATTGCATCATCGTGAAGCAGGTGTAGCGGGCCACGCTTTATTATCGCCGCAAATTCAAGTAGAAATGATTGCGGATGGGATACATGTCCACCCTGATATGGTGAATTTAACATATAAAGTAAAAGGAGCATCCGGAATGGTGTTGATTTCCGATGCGATGAGAGCGAAAGGTATGCCTGATGGAGTATCGGAATTAGGCGGGCAAAAAGTATATGTGAAAAACGGAGAGGCACGTTTGGAAAATGGCTCACTTGCGGGAAGTATTTTAAAGATGGACCAAGCTTTCCGAAATATTATTCAGTTTACTGGCTGCAGCATTCGTGATGCGGTTCAAATGACCTCTGTTAATCAAGCGAAGGAATTTGGACTTACTTCGAAAGGTACTTTAACAACGGGAAAAGACGCGGATTTCGTCATCATGGATGAAAGCTTACACGTATGTGAAACCTATTCGTTAGGAAGGAAACATCAGAGAGGGGAATAGTCATAATGGAAATTTTAACATTTAAATCAGATAAAGATGCAGCACAAAAAGCATTTGAAATTGTACGCGATGGTGTGGTAAGCGGACGTGTTTCTACACTTGGACTTGCTACAGGAGGAACCCCTGTTGAATTTTATAAAAAGATGAGAGAATCTAATTTGGATGTGTCCTCTATTTCTACCGTTAATTTAGATGAATATGTTGGGTTAGAAAAAAATGATCCAAACAGTTATCATTATTATATGGAGAAAGAGTTATTTTCTCATATGAATTTTAAAGAATCTTTTTTACCAAATGGAATGGCTAAAGATTTAGAAGCAGAGTGCAGAAGATATGAGAAAATCTTGAAAAATCATGCTGTTGACATTCAAATCCTTGGCATTGGGGCGAATGGTCATATTGGATTTAATGAGCCGGGAACCTCTTTTGACGCAGAAACTCACATTGTTGAATTAACAGAGTCAACAAGAGAAGCGAATAAACGCTATTTTGAAAAAGAAGAGGATGTTCCAAAGTACGCCATTTCAATGGGGATTAAGTCCATTTTAGCAGCGAAAAAAATTATTTTGTTAGCATTTGGCCGCTCCAAAGCAGAAGCAATTAAGGAGATGGTTGAAGGTGCGATTGATCCTTCATGTCCTGCATCTATTTTGCAAAAGCATCCTAATGTGACTGTGTTGGCGGATGAAGAAGCGGCCGTCTTGCTTAAGGAAGGGATAACAAGTGATCGATAAGGGTTCGCCCGTTCCGATTTATTATCAAATTCAGCAAGTGATAAAGGAACAAATTAAGAAGGGGGAATGGTCCGTTGGGGATGCCATTCCTTCTGAACGTATTTTATCGGAGCAGTTCGAGGTCAGCCGAATGACCATCAGGCAGGCAGTTCAAGGTCTTGTGGATGAAGGGGTGCTCACGCGCAAACGTGGAAGCGGGACCTTTGTCAGCAATGAAAAAGTAGAGCAGCCATTAAGAGGTGTTACAAGTTTTACCAAACTAATGGAGCAGCGCGGAATGATACCGTCCAGCAAAATTATTTCTTTTTTGAAAAGGAAACCATCCGATGTGGAGGCAGAACATCTGGAAATGGATCAGGCAGTAGAGGTTTTACAAATCGAGCGAATTCGTCTCGGAAATAATACGCCGATTGCCATAGAAACGACCATCATTCCATGGCCATTTGCGGAAGGTATTACTGTGGAAGATATGGAGCATTCCTTATACGAATTTATCGAAGAGAAAAAGGGGCTGGATCTTGGAGAAGGCAGGCAATCCATCGAAGCCATCAGCGCAGATAAACAAACTGCAAACCAACTGGATCTCCCAACAGGGTCTCCAATTCTCTTAATTGAGAGGGTTACAACTTTAAAGAACGGAACCCCTTTCGAATATGTCCGCTCCCATTACGCAGGCAGCAGATTCAAATTCTATTTATAATAAAGGACACTAACATTTGTTGGTGTTTTTTTTTTATGGAAAATCGAGAACAAAAAATGTCAACTGGCCCGATTTAAATATCTACCCTCAAAAAAACTGCAAATTATCAATCTATGTGCCGATAAAAAATAGGTATGAACAAACAACCATGTAAAGCCACCATGAAAAGGAGAAAAGTCATGCAATTATTACGTAACATTAAAATTTCAAGGAAAATATTTTTATTTATTCTGATTGAAGTTTGTTCACTCTTGGTTGTCGGCTGGTGTGGACTATACTATATCTCGGATATGGCTGGGAAATCAGATTCCCTGTATCAAAATCGACTGATTCCAAACCAAATGTTAGGGGAAGTATCACAGTATAACACTGCAATTAATTCCGACATTTTGCAACTGATGCTTACAACTAATGATCAACAAAATGAGACATTAAAGCAAAGCATAAGTATTGTACAAAAACAGAACGATGAAACTATCAATAAGCTCAGCAAAGCCCATTTATCATCAAAGGAACTAGATAAAATACAGGAATATCAAAAAAAAGTACCGGAATTAGCACAAGCAAGGGAAGAAGTAATTCAACTGGCAATCGAAAACAAAAATACAGAGGCTTATCAGTTATATACAAATAAAGTGCTCCCAATTGGATCTTATGTAAATGGCTTGTTATCAGATCTGCAGAAATTAAATAATGACGTTGCAAAACAAACAAATAATGAAAATAAACAATCCATGGAAAGTGCAAGTATAATCTCTATTATTATCATTATTGTGGCATTGGCCATCTCCATTGGGTTTGGGGTAGTGATTACAAGATTAATTGTAAAGCCAACTAAAGATATGATGAAGCTACTTTCAAAAGCTGAAAATGGCGATCTTACGGTAAAAGGAACTTACAAGTCCAAAGATGAAATGGGAATGCTCACTTTCTCTTTTAATAATATGGTAGAGGGCTTGCACAAAACAATGGAAACTGTTCATGATGCATCACAACAATTAGCGGCGACTTCCGAGGAACTTACCGCAAATGCAGAACAAACGACCGAGGCGACAGAACATGTTGCTTCAGCAATACAAGAGGTAGCAAGCGGATCGGAAGAATCTATGGTCAAGCTTGAAAGAAACTCTCTCTCACTAAGTGAGATAAAAGATGGAATAACAAATATATCGCAGAATACGGAAAATATTTCGGTGTTATCTAACGAAACGTCTAAAAAGGCAAAAGAAGGAGGACGTTCGATAGAAGAAAACCTGACTCAGATGAAATACATAAATGAATCTGTTCAAAAATCAAATAATGTTATCCGAGCTCTTTCCAATCGCTCGCTGGAAATAGAAAAAATTCTGGAAGTTATTAACGGCATATCCGAACAAACGAATTTGCTTGCTCTCAATGCTGCTATTGAAGCGGCAAGAGCTGGAGAACATGGAAAAGGATTTGCAGTGGTTGCAGATGAGGTGAGGAAGCTCGCCGAACAATCCCAATCATCAACAGAAATGATTGCTGGTTTAATTAACAGTACAAAACTTGATATTAATCAATCTATCCAATTTATGGATGAAGTGAAGGAGAATGCTGAAAACGGCATGAATGTTACGGTGGAGACTTCTGCTAAATTTAAGGAGATTATTGCCGGGACACAGCATATAACACCGAGGATAGAGGAAATGACTGCAGCAATTCAGCAAATATCCGCCAGCATTGAAGAAGTCTCGCATACAGCAAAAGAAGTGGCGCTTAACTCACAAGTAAATGCTTCAAATTCCGAAGAGGTGGCAGCCTCCACAGAAGAACAGCTTGCATCCATGGAAGAAATCAACTCATCCTCCAAAATGCTCGCAAACATGGCAGAAGAACTAAAAGAAATCGTAAACAAATTCACACTATAAAGTAGGGTGCCAACTACTACTCGTGGAAACGGGAAAGTATAAGTACGGGGTGTATACTTTTAGAAAATTCATAAAAATGATCAATGAATCATTGCTAATTATAGGTAGTTGTGTTAAAATGCATATAACTATAATGAACGGAGGGGTTCCGAAGTGCGACTACGATTCGATTTATTACGCCACTAATTGAATAGTGTGCTGAAACTCTGCTCATGCAGCAGGGGAAATCGGAATTGGTCTGCCTATTTTTATGGAACTCATGTTAAATTTCATATTTTTATGATAAAAGAGGGAGGACGAATAGCCCTCTTTTTTTGTGTTCTCAAATAATTCGAAGTAGTGTCATGATCATATGGTGGGCATTTTCACCATAGTCTGAATCGGTTTATTTGCTGTCCGTTTTTCCGATAACCCTCTGTATGTAGTAGATGGACTATTTTTACATTTATTATTTAGGAGGATACAAATATATGATGGCAGAACGTGAAAAAGCAATATTAGTCGGTGCGAATCTTGGAACACAACAAAATTTTGATTATTCAATGGAGGAATTGGCAAATCTAACAGCCGCCTGTGAGATGGAAGTGACAGGTATAATTACTCAAAACCTTCAACGAATAAATAAATCTCATTATATAGGGACAGGGAAGATTAAAGAGATTATTGCCTTGTTAGCGGCAACGAATGCGCGAACCGTTATTTTTAATGATGAATTATCCCCTTCCCATATTCGAAATCTCGAAAAAGAACTGGAATGCAGGGTAATCGATCGCACCATCCTAATCCTGGATATTTTTGCAGAGCGTGCGAAAACGAAGGAAGCACAGCTTCAAGTGGAAGTAGCGAAATTGCAGTATATGCTGCCTCGCTTGATTGGACTGCGGGAATCTCTTGGACGTCAGGGCGGAGGCTCAGGATTGAAAAATCGTGGGTCAGGTGAAACAAAATTGGAGCTGGATCGTAGAAAAATTGAAGAAAAAATTACTACACTAAATAAAGAATTAGAGGTTCTTGTTTCACATCGGCAAACACAGCGAAAAAGGCGCAGGAAAAATAATCTTCCGGTGGTGTCACTAGTTGGCTATACAAATGCGGGGAAATCAACCATTATGAATGCAATGGTGGAATTATATAATCCTGCAGCAAATAAGCAAGTTTTTGAAAAGGATATGTTGTTTGCGACCTTGGAAACTTCCGTAAGAAATATACCATTACCGGATGCAAAGTCTTTCTTATTAACGGATACGGTTGGATTTGTTGATAAGCTGCCGCATCATCTAGTAAAAGCGTTTCGCTCCACGTTAGAGGAAGTAGCAGAATCCGATTTACTAATTCATGTGGTTGATTATTCGAATCCGAATCACAAGCAAATGATGGATATTACAGAACAGACATTAAAAGCGATAGGTGTAGAAGATATTCCAACAATCTATGCCTATAATAAAGCAGATTTACTGGAAATAGAGCTTCCTGCTGTTCAACACAATACAGTTTATCTATCAGCGAAACAACGGATTGGAATCATGGAATTAGTCGAAATGATTCGCCAGCAGATATTTAAAAATTATGTTCAATGTGAAATGTTGATTCCTTATGATCAAGGAAATATTGTCTCTTATTTTAATAAAAACGCAGAGATTCTTTCAACAAGCTATGAAAATGAAGGAACAAAGCTGTTAATGGAATGCCGTACTGCCGATTTTGAAAAATATCAAGAATATGTCGTGTAAAGATCGGGTAACAATTATCGAATAGAAGCTACTTTAGTGTAGCTTCTATTTTGTGAAATAAGTATAAATTTTTAACGCAAGCAGCCATCGGTTAGCAGATTTTTCTTTCAGGTAAGGCCTTGCTGTTTCGCCTGTGACTATGAAATCCATACGTTAGAGGTGCTGGCTTTTCTTTTGGTGTCAGGCACCACAAATGGACAAAATACTGTATTGTACATATCCAGTGGACAGTAGTGCTGATTTAAATCTCTAATAGAATAGGGGATTCTTATGAAATATAACAAGAAGTGGCCTAGGATGTGGAAAATAATCTCGCTTGGTATATCGATATTGGTTCGAATCTATTGGTATCAAATCCGCAAAAAGCCGAAATCCGTGAGGGAGAAATTATGGGCAAAAATTGGCCAGGAATTCCGGGAAACCTTATTCGAATTAGAGGGGCTCCTGATTAAGGTAGGGCAATTTCTAAGCATCCGCTCTGATTTATTGCCAGGGAGCTTTGTCAAACAGCTTGAAGATTTAGTCGACCATGTCCCCCCTTCATCTTGGGAGGAAATAAAAGATGTATTACAAAAAGAATGGGAAGGGAAGATTGAGGATAAACTCGAATCGATCCATCCAACTGCAATCGCATCAGCGTCCATTGGTGAAGTTTATAAAGGATATTTGAAAGATGGAACTTGTGTTGCGATTAAAGTACAAAGGCCGGCTATCCGATCGATTATCCAGACAGATTTTCGATCCCTGTCCATCATAATCTGGATTGCACACCATTTTGCACCTGTCCCAAAACAATTCGTAAATTTTAAAATGCTTTTTTTTGAGCTCAAACAAGTGATAAAAAGAGAACTGGATTTTCATCTGGAAATGGAAGCGGCCCTTCATTTTCGCACCCGATTTAATAAGTTTAATAGACTTATCATTCCAAGGGTTTTTCCAGATTTATGCACTTCTAGAGTACTAGTAATGGAATGGGTAGAAGGAAGAAAGATCACAGATGTTGATTTTTTAGTGCAATCCAGGATTAATAGAGAGGAATTATCCGTACGTCTTTTACAGCTATTTATTCCTCAGTGGCTCGAGGCAGGTATTTTCCATGCTGATCCTCATGCGGGAAATGTTTTAGTAAAGGAAGACGGTTCAATCGTTCTACTCGATTATGGTATGGTTGGAGAAATTTCAAAAAAGGATGCCGCCAACTTTCAAGATTTGTTACAAGCTTTTTTGTTGAAAAATTATACATTGGCTGTAAAAGTACTAATGGATTTGGGATTTATTCACCCAGACGCCAATACCAAAAAGATTGAGATGATTCTAAAAGAGGCACTGTCCATTGATATGGCACTGTACAAAGAAATGGATCTATTTAGCGTAAAAAAAGAGCTGAATGATTTAATCCGTTCATTGCCTATACAAGTACCGACACGTTTCATTTTTTTTAGGCAGATCCTTTATCACGATAGAGGGAATGCTACATACGATTAGCCCAAGCAGTGAAATATTAGAGATTGCGAAGCCGGCTTTTTTGAAGTGGCTGTATCAAAATAATCAGAGCAAATGGAAGCTGATTTGGAAATGGATTAATGCCCAGCCTTTATTTCAAGTTTTTCATTCTATTCAAGATTTGTTGGATTCCCCTAGGAGATTCATAGAATTAAAGGAAATTCAGCAACATAGAGAATTTCACTTTTCGGTTCTGGAGAATCAGAAAAGGCAACTATTCTTCTTGGGAGCTATAGGAATTACCGGAAGCTTGTTTGGTATATATTCCAGAATAACATTGATAACAGATGTCGCATTGGGGATTACAGGAATTTCCTTGGTTGCCTATATCATTTGCAGTTGGAAGCAAAAGAATTGGTTGAAATCTTTGAAAAAATAAATGCATGGTTACAGTAGAATGTCATATGATTAATGTTGGAGCAAATACACAGCAAATAAGGAGAGATTTTATGCCAAATTATATTTGTATTACATGTGGTACCCAATATCCTCACACACAAGAACCGCCTCACTTATGTCACATCTGTAATGAGGAGCGTCAATACGTTCATCCGAACGGACAATCCTGGACTACCTTAGAAGAAATGCTGCAAAGTCAAAAATACCATAATGAGATTTTAAAAGAAGAAGAGAATTTATACAGTATCACCACGAATCCTTCATTTGCAATCGGTCAAACAGCTTATGTTATAAAGCAAAATGGATTTGGAGTCATTTGGGATTGTGTGACTTACCTTGACGAGCAAACACTTGATTTCTTAACGGAAAACGGACCAATTCATGCTATGGCACTATCCCATCCCCACTATTATTCCACCCAAGTGGAGTGGGCGGAAAAGCTAAATATCCCTATATACATTCATGAAGACGACCAGGAATGGGTCATGCGCCCAAGTGACAAAATAGTATTTTGGTCAGGGGAGCAACTGGAACTTGCTGAAGGAATAACCCTCCATAGATTGGGCGGTCATTACAGAGGCGGGGCAGTTTTACATTGGGAGCAGGGAAACAACGGGAAGGGCATTTTACTATCAGGAGATATTATTCAGGTAGTCGCAGATACAAGGTGGGTAAGCTTCATGTATAGTTACCCAAATCTCATTCCTTTGCCAGCAAAAAAAGTTGCAGAAATGGCGAACAGGGTAAAGGAACTGAAAGTTAATCGTTTATATAATGCTTTTCATAGGGTAGTGGCCGAGAACGCAAATGAGGCTGTTCAAAAATCAGCGGAGAGGTATATAAAGGCGCTGCAAGGGGAGTTATTTCAAACATAATAGTTTTAGAGAAATCGATAAGAGGTGATAGGAATGCCGGAGTTTGTTGCAAATGGAGTTACTTTAACCTATGACGATGATGGGGCAGGTACGCCTATTATTTTACTGCATGGTCTGGGTGGTAATCGCTATAGTTATCTTGAATTTATAGAAAAATTCAAAAGTCATTTTCGTGTCATTGCTTTGGATTCTAGGGGGCATGGCGACTCAGAAAAGCCGAAGAATTATACCTTGAATGACCATATTGAGGACGTTATTGCTTTAATGGATTTTCTCGGTATCGATTCGGCACATATACTTGGGGCATCAATGGGAAGTTATATTGCACAAGGAGTGGCAATTGCTATTCCGAATCGGATTAAAAAGTTGATCCTTGTTGTGGCAAAATCACACGGAAAAACCTCGTCTACACAAGAACTTATGGATCAGCATGCGGAGGAGATTGCAGGTTTGAACTTGGAGGAAGCTATGGCTCATTTATCCAAGTATATGTTCTATAATCCTGATGCTGTATGGAAATATTTGATGGAGTTTCAGATGAAAGGTCACGTATTAACGCCGGAGGAACAAGCAGCAGCCAATAAAGCATTGGAAGGCTTCGATTTCCGATCTGCCCTGCATAAAATTACTGCTGAAACATTAGTGATTAGCGGTAAACACGATGGACTTAATCCACCAAAACTAGGAAGAGAAATAGCAAATCTGATTCCACATTCGACATTTGTAGAATTTGCAGAATCGGGCCATGCTCCAAATGCAGAAGAACCTGAAAAATTTATGAAAGTCGTTAAGAACTTTTTAATAGAATGAAATGGAGAACCCTTCATGGTCATGCATGGAGGGTTTATCCAACAACTAAGTGTCCACCCTGTAAATACAAAGTGCCCGGATTGTCCATTTGTGGTGCCTGACACCAAGTGGTAGAATAGTAGAAAATGAGGAGGATGGTGATGGAATGAGTTGGACACAGGGATTAATTATTGCGATTTTTGTTTTGTTGGTGGCGGTTATCGTTGGGCCGCTGGGGTTTTATTTTTACATATTATTACGCGATTCACGTCAAAAAGAACATGCGGTATTAAGAAACTTTCCGGTGCTCGGACGAGTTCGATACATAGCGGAAAAGGTTGGTCCTGAGCTGCGGCAATATTTATTTCTAAACAACAATGAAGGAAAGCCTTTCTCTAGGAATCAGTATGAAGGTGTCGTCAAATCAGGTAAATACAAACAGAGAATTACGGCATTTGGATCGGAACGGAATTTTGAGGATACAGGTTTTTATTTAAAGAACTCCATGTTTCCTAAGCAAAGAGAAGAGCTTCGTATTGACCAAAATCCAAAAGTTCAGACCATGCTTTATAAAATTGATAATGAAAAGCTTGTTAGTAGAAAGGAACACTCCGAAAAAGCGGAGGTTGTCCCTTATTACCTATCAGAACAAGACCAAATTGTGATAGGAAAAGATACTTGTGCAAAACCTTTTTACGTTAAAGGATTAATCGGCCAATCAGCAATGAGCTATGGAGCATTAGGGAAAAATGCGATAACCGCGTTATCAAAAGGACTTGCGCTTGCCGGCGGTACATGGATGAATACTGGAGAAGGCGGGCTTTCCAAGCATCATCAGGCAGGGAATGTGGATATTATTGCTCAAATTGGACCAGGATTGTTCGGCTACCGAACGGAAGACGGAGAGTTTTCTTGGGAGCAGTTTAAGAAAAAAAGTGAGATCGAACAAGTAAAAGCATTCGAACTAAAACTAGCGCAAGGTGCAAAAATCCGCGGTGGACACGTCGAGGCGGAAAAAGTAACACCAGAGATTGCAGAAATCCGTAATGTCACACCATGGAAAACGATAGATAGTCCAAATCGTTTTCGCCAATTTCATGATACGAAGGGGTTACTAGATTTCGTAGAACAAATGAGAGAAATTGGCGGAAAACCAGTTGGATTTAAAATCGTTGTCGGAAGCCGTGACGAGGTAGAGGATATGGTCAAGGTGATGGCGGAGGAAGGAAAATACCCTGATTTTATCACCGTTGACGGCGGTGAAGGAGGTACAGGAGCAACTTACCAAGAGCTTGCAGATGGACCAGGCTTACCGCTTTATACTGCGCTACCGATACTGCATGAAATGCTCAAAAAATATCAAATTAGGGATCGTGTAAAGATTATTGCATCCGGAAAATTAATTACTCCTGATAAAATGGCTTATGCTCTTTGCTTAGGAGCGGACTTAATCAACACTGCCCGTGCCTTTATGATTTCGGTAGGCTGTATCATGGCGCAAACATGTCATTCCAATACTTGTCCAGTAGGAGTTGCCACAACAGATCCAAATCGAGAAAAGGCATTAGTCGTGGAAGAAAAAATGTATCGTGTCTGTAACTATGTTATCTCCACAAGAGAAGGACTTTTCAACCTGGCTGGTGCAGCAGGTATAGCTTCACCAACGGAATTCACCGAAGAACATTTAATGTTCAGAGCCATGAACGGTCAGCTGTATACTGGAAAAGAATATATGCAAGGATTAATGAGGCCATCATTGGAAAAACTGGCCTTATAGATTAAAAGAGACGAGTTAAATTGCTCGTCTCTTTTAAAAAAAATGCTATCTCTATTTTGTCTGGAATAGATATAATAGTTTTAAAATAATGGAAAAGGAAAAGATCAAAACTATGGATTTAATTTCAACAAAATTGATTATCATCTCCGTATTTTTATTAATTGTCACTACCATCGAAACACTGGCCTATTCTACAAGGCTGTCTGGGGCAAGAGTTGGTTTAATCGCATCGGCTCTTTCTTTATTTAACACGATGATTATTGTCTCCAGATTCTCGACTATGTTTCAACAGCCAATGACGGGGAAGCTTATTGGTGAAGCTCCTAAAGTCAATACTCTGGATTTTATCCAAGATCAATATCGCATTTTGCTTGGGGTCACGACGTTAGGCGTTTGTATAGGAATATTTCTATTTCCAACTTTTATCGCGATTTTTTCCAGAGCCATCACACAGCTCTCGCTAGAAAAAGGCTCAATTTTTACTGTTATAAAAAAGTGGAGTAATAAACAAGGCTTGCAGAAGGCTATTGCTTGCATTCGTCTGCCGCGCTTATCCTATTTAAAAGGAATTAATAAGCGAACTTTTCCGAAACGGATTTTTGTTATCAATGCCGTCATTACCGCTATTTATACAGTAGGAGTGTTGGCTGCATTATATGCATCTGTTATTGTGCCTCCTGAGTATGCACCGGCTGCTATTATGTCTTCCGGAATCATTAACGGAGTGGCTACTATTTTATTAACACTCTTTGTAGACCCAAAAGCATCCGTATTAGCGGATCAAGTAGTGAAAAAACAAAATAAATACGTCTATTTAAAAAGCTATTCTTTTGCCATGGTAAGCTCCAAATTAGTTGGTACCTTACTGGCACAAGTTATTTTTATACCGGCAGCATTGTATATTGCTTGGTTTGCACACTGGATTTAAAGCCTTCCTGATGGGGAAGGTTTTTTATGTTATAGAAGATGGGTGAAAAGTCCCGATTTGGTCCGTTGTTTGACGAAATCGGTCCATTTAACGCAATAGTTTTCGGGCTGTTTAACTTCTAAGTCGGTCCATTTATGGAGCTGGTTATAATTTTAGTATTCTGGTAGTTAGAGGTAACGAATCTGACATGAGAGAGCTTGGCGTATTAGAACTGGATAATTATTCAGAAAGGAAATCATACAGGATGCAAATCTTATTACGGCAACGGGCCGCGCCTTTGTCGAGTTTGGCAATCGGTTTGGAAAGGCACTTGGTTTAGAGTTCGATATGAGGTGGTATGGATGATTAGAGTTTGATTTGGAATCAAAGTACGAAATAAGCAATCAATCATGCCTGTTTTGCCAGTCGAAATGAAAATTCAACCTCGCAGCAAATAACGATTAAAATGCTTGCTTACGAAAATTCTGCTTGTATCTATGCCTTAAATAGTTCTTACCCTCCATGATAAATTATTCTTTTTCCTTTAATGTTATTTTAATTTTAGCCCTATAAAATGTAATGGTATTGAATTTTATTTGATAAACCGGGCTGTATCCTATCTACAAACCGGGCCATTATTAATAGAATGCAAAAAAGGGGTAAAGTACACCTCAAGCCTTAGTGAAAAATATGTAAAAGGTTCAATTGGGGAACTTTTTTCTTTTCGATATGCTTAATATACAAAATAATGAGAGGGTGACCCCTGATGAAACGTAAATCCATTCCATCTCATTTGATGGCATTATGCTGGTTAATATCGATTCCGTTGTTAGGAACCTTGTATGTAATATTAAATCGCCAAAACGTCAAGGCATATAGCCTAGTAACAGATCTTGACCGCCATATTCCTTTTATAAAAATTTTTATCATACCTTATGTATCATGGTTTGTGTTTATATTGGCCGCGTTAATTTATCTTTGTGTAAAAAATCGCCAAGTTTATTATCGGACTTTAGTATATTTCAATATAGGGCTTTTAATTTGTTACGGAATTTATTCAGTCTTTCAAACTCATGTTCCGCGACCAACATTAACAGGACATGACTTGCTAACCAATATGGTTCGCTCTGTTTATCATTTGGATGAACCGTACAATTGCTTTCCAAGCACTCATGTTCTAACCTCTTATTTAATTTTAAAAGGATTCCAATCGGCAAAGAATATCCCTCGTCCAATTCGAATCGGAGTTTCCCTCATGGCGCTTCTTATCATGGTTTCGATTCTTTTTGTGAAGCAGCATGTATTGTTTGACCTGATTGGCGGTGTCGCTGTTGTGGAGGTCATTTATTTTCTTCATCGATGGAGTGCAGCAAGAGTGAAAAGTATCCAATTAGCTTGGCAACATCGCAACGGAACAAATAAAGAGTCGGTTAAAAGCTCTAAACTGGTTTAGAAGTGCACGCACTCCCAGGTTTTTTAAGAAAAAGGATATTTCCTTCTTACGAAGAATATATAAAATTGTTCGGTATGTGAGGAGGGATATGTATGGAATTTCATGCAGTTAGGTTGTTGGTAAATGATTTTCAGAAGAGTTTAAGCTTTTACAGAGATGTTCTGGGATTTTCTGAATGGCATAACGATGAACAAGAGTATGCTTATTTCGAAAAACAACAGCTGGCACTTTTTTCTCACTTAAAAATAAGGGATGTTATCGGTGAAGAACAACCTACGAATGAGGCTTTCTATTCAAAATTCCTGCTTCAATTTGAAGTGGATAATGTTGACGAAACGTATCGTGGGTTAGTAAACAAGGGCGTAAGATTTATTAATCTGCCGCATGATCAGGCTGGTTGGGGATCACGAGTTGTACATCTCCGCGACCCAGAAGGAAACGTGATTGAATTATATCAAATATTAAAGAAAGAAAAAGGCTGAGCGAAATTATCGTTCAGCCTTTTTTTCTATTATTATCAGTTTGTCACTTTTTCAACAACAAATTGATCAAAAAACTCAAGGATTGTACGATTCACAAGGATTTCATTCGCTTTCTTCGAGAATCCATGGCCTTCATCTTCGAGGACAAGGTATTTTACATTAACACCATTATCCTGAAGCGCTTTGACGATTTGATCGGATTCTTTCTTCACAACCCTTGGATCGTTGGCGCCTTGGATAACAAGCATTGGTTTGGTCATGTTATCTAAATAAGTGATAGGGGAGTATTCCGTTAGCTTATCAAAATCTTTCTCAGGATCTCCTACCCACTGGTTCATAATCGGCTTCCAATGATTTGGAACGGACTCGATAAACGAAAATAGGTTCGACGGCCCAAAAATATCCACGACCGCTTTGAAATACTCTGGATGACGCCCGTGCAACAACAGCGCCATATAACCTCCAAAGCTTCCACCCATCAACAATGTTTTTTCTCTGTCAGCCAAACCATTTTCGTAAAGGTATTCTAGGCCGGCAATATTATCTAGACGAGGACCTTCTCCCCAGTTGCCTTCTACCATTTTTGTATAGGCCAAACCATATCCAGTGGAACCGCGGAAGTTTGGCGCGAAAATGCTGTATCCTCTGTTAACAAGGAATTGGAACATCGCACGGAAATTATTTCGTTCCGCGGCTTGCGGACCGCCATGCGGCCAAAGAATCACATGCCCGTTATTCACATCGTCTTTAGCTTTGAAAAATAGTGCTTCAATAGCTAATCCGTCATAAGAAGGGTATGTGAACACTTCCGGTACAACAAGCTCATCCTCTTTGACCCCTGGTACAGATAGGTTCGTGAGCTGCTTCCATTCTGTGCTTCCTGCTTCTTTTAAGAAAATATTATATGGCTTCGTTGCCGTTCCAGCCAAAAGATAAACGTTTCCGCTTTCCATCACCTTTATTCCTGTTACCACAGTTGCAGGCAATTCTACTTTTTGCAAAGTACCGCTTGCTAAATCATACTGGTATAAATAATCATTTACACCTTTTGAAGTAAGCAAGTATAGGGAATTTGTTTGCTTGTCAAAGCGTACAACGTCAAACTCTTCTTTTTCAAGAGAAAGGACCTTGGAGAATTCATGTGTTTCAAGATGAAACTTGGCTAAGTAGGAAAAGTCTTCTCCAAATGTCGTGACAAAATAATATTCCTTGTCTACAAATACACCATCTCCAACCGTAAATTGCTCCTCAGTTTCAGGTGTAAGAGAATAGGACTTCCCGTTCTGATAAACATATCCAGGTGCATATGTATTGGCGAATTGCTTCATATAGACAAAGCTTGTTTCCTCCCCATTGACGGCCAACAAGAAGCATGCAGCATCCGCACCTTCCAGCACCACTTTTTCTTCATCATTTTCGATATCGTATTGATATATATTCAGGAATGTTTCATTGTTTTTCGTCGAAGTGTAATAAAGCCTCTTGTCATCTTTTGATAAAAACGGGTACATATGACGATGACCTTCTGCTGTTCGAAGCGGAACAAGTTCACCGCCAGCTGGAGGAAGCGCATAAAGCTGTGCATTTTCATCTCCATCTTGATCAAAACCAACTACCAAAAAACGCCCATCATGCGAATACCGTAACGCATGGCAATTTTGATCCACAAATGTGAGTGGATAAGGATATTGATTCGGTAAATCCATCGCCCAAAGATTGTATTTACCTGTTAAATTGGTGCTGAAAACTAATTGCTTTTCATCTGGACTCACCGTGAAGGCTTGCACATTAAAAGTACGATAAAAATTTTCGATATCCGGTTTTTTAAACGTTACCAAACTGACCCACCCCTTTTAGAAATTTCTTTCTATACTGAAAATTTAAACCAAATGTGGTCGAATGTCTAGTTTTAAGTCTGAGTTGAATGTTAGAATGTAAGTGTATTCAGAATTTTAAATTTTATATATACATGGAGGACAATATTGAATCATTTTTTTCTGAAAAAATATGAACCGGCATATCATTCTAAAGTGGTTGAGCTCTATCAGTCATTGAAGGAAAAATACGTGGATTTCATTTATTGGTGGCCGGGAAAAGAATCTTTTACATGGAATTTTTGTGACTGTGCTTTTATAGGCGACAAGTTTATTGGAAAAGGACAAGTACAACCAATCGCTGTCATGGAGGAAGGGGATAGTCACGACTTAAAGCATAAAATTTTTATCAATATAAAAATCCACCCTGATTATGAAAAGGAAACAGAGATCTATCAAATATTGTATGAATCATTGTATAAAAAGGCGCTGAAAATTAAAGATTCGTTGCCGACTGGATTTGGTTGTTTACTATGTGTCGGAAATTTTCGCGAAGAAGAGGAAAATAATGCATTCTATCTTGCGAATGGATTTAAACCTCTGAACAGTTTATATGGAATGGCAAGAGATTTATCAGAGGAAATGGTTGCAAGCGAGTATCCGTTAGGTATTGAAGTCCGACATTGGCAGATGAATCAGGAAGAGGAACAATTGAAGTATCTGCGAGCAGAAAAAGAAATTTGGCCAGATAATCCGCTTGGCTTAGAAAGATTGTTGGAGTTTAAGAGGAACCCAAATTGGACTGCCATTACGGCTTTCGACGGTGAGGACATAGTCGGAAGCGTAATGGCGTGGGAGGATTTAGGTGAGCAAGCAGGGGTGATTGAAGATCTCTTTGTAAAAGAAGCTTATCGAAAATCAGGTCTGGGAAGATATCTTCTTGTTGCTGGTCTTACGCATTTACAATCAGTTGAATTAAAAGAAGCCCAGCTGGAGGTTGTTACAGATAACGATAAGGCATTAAACCTCTATCGCTCTGCTGGGTTTAAGGAAATATCGGAAGAAAAGCGATTTTATATTGAGTTGAAGTGAGGAAAGTCAGCCTGGGGCTGGCTTTTTAATGTGATTGAAAATTGTTGTTTGTGGATTGGTGCCCAATAAAGAGGAGGATCCAAGGAAACGGTAACGATAGTGGAAGAATTGTTCCTGTAACGGAGGAAATCTTGGGACAACGGTAACGATCAGAGGTGGAATGTGCCCGTAGCGGAGGAAATCTTGGGACAACGGTAACGATCAGAGGTGGAATGTGCCCGTAGCGGAGAAAATGCCGGAACAACGGTAACGATCAGAGGTGGAATGTGCCGTAACAGAGGAAATCTCGGGACAACGGTAACAATCAGAGCCTGATAGTGCCCGCAACAGAGGAAATCTCGGGACAACGGTAACAATCAGAGTCGGAACGTGCCATTAACAGAGGAAACCACAGAACAACTTTAACAATAAGAGTCATAATTCCCCTGAAATGGAGGAAAATAGAAGTTAAATAAAAGAGGAATCGAACATAAACTGGTGATTATGCCTGAAAAATGAATTCAAAAGGTTTTCTCCGAGCCCAAACTTTATAAAAGGGTAAGGGACTGTTTGGATAGTATGGTTTTCATTCCCTTGGTAAAATAAAAAAATTCGTTTTAAAATAGAGAGGATGACTAAAAAAGAAAGGTCGCGGACCTATGTATAGAGGAAAAGCGTTTCCTATAAATAAAGAAAATTCCATCTCAGAGCTATTTGGTCTTCCGTTAAATGGAGTGAACCAATGGGTCTATATCAGAGGAGAGGATTCGACAAAACCTGTCCTTTTAATGGTTCATGGAGGGCCGGGCGCCAGTCAAATTGGTTATATCCGACATTTCCAAAAGGAATTAGAACGGCATTTTGTGGTGGTCAATTGGGATCAAAGGGGATCTGGAATGTCCTATTCGCAAATCATTCCTAAAGGGGAAATGACTGTACAGAAATTTGTAGATGATATTATTGAGCTGACAGAATATGTACGTCAACGATTTAAGAAAAATAAAATCTATATTGCGGCTCATTCATGGGGTTCCATCATTGGGTTACTAGCGGTTCATAAACGACCGGATCTCTTTTATCAATATTTTGGAATTGCCCAAATAGCCAACTATCTGGAGAACGAAAAAGCTTCATACCAAGTTTTGCTGGAAAAGGCTAAAAAGGAAAACCATAAAAAAGCTATTAAGGATTTAATAAAAATAGGGCAACCGCCGTGGACTCAACTGAAAAAGCAACGGGTACTAAACAAATATTTGGATATATTAGGCGGAGGTATGTCGCGTGATGGGAAGCTATTAAAATCGATGATAAAACATGTCATTCAAGGTACGGAATATAAATTTCATGATTATCATCGCTTTTTAGCAGGTCAGGTTTTCAGCAAAAAGGCTCTTCGTAATGAACTAAAGACCGTTGATTTAAAAAGTATGATTAAAACCGTGAAGATCCCCATTTATTTTCTGATGGGAAAATATGATCTAACAGTCGTGCCGGAACCTACAAGGGAACTATTTCAATCCATTAAAGCAGATGAAAAACAGTGGATATGGTTTGAGAATTCAGCACATTCCCCGTTATTTGAGGAGAAGGAAAAGTTTTCTGAGATTATCTATAGAGAATCACAAAAAAATCCAAATAATTAATATTAACTAAACCAAATCGCTATACTGATTTGGTTTTGTCTTAAACTATATCAATTTCACTTTTGGCGAAAAACTGAACCGTATTGGTTACAAATTGGGTTCTTATCTTTGTGGTCTGAGGTTCTGCTATTTTGCAAAAAAGCAGTAAATTCCTTCTGTTTTTTCGTAAATAACGTACTTAGAGTCCGCTTCGCCTTTAAATTAGGGGGATTTATTAAAAATAACGGATTCTATGTCCACTTAATTAATAGAAGCTACTGTTAAAACGTAAACCGGGATACTTGTTCGCCTTCAATTATTAATCCGTCTATTTCTTGAAAACCTATTTTTTCGTAAACTCGTTTTGCGTGTTCATTAGTTGGTTCATACGACAGTGTAATGGTTTGATGGCAATCCTCTTTCATATTTCTGATATCATCTATGACGAGTTGAATTGCCTCCTTTCCATACCCTTTTCCTTGATGTTTTTGATCGATCATCATGCGATAAATCCAATACTCATGGTCGTCTTCGTCAATTCCATAAAGTGCAAATCCGATCATTTCCTCTTCTTGATAGATTCCTTTTGCATGGAAATTGTCTAGAAAATTTAATTGAGCCAGCGATACCGCATTTGAAGCCACGAACTTCACTTGATCTTCTCTGACACGTAACGAAATGGCCTTTACCCAATTGTCTTTCGTAATCGTTTTTAAATGCAACATACCCCATCTCTCCTTTCTTAGATTATACACAATATTCAATAATTAAAGGTTTCCAATAAAAATAGACATCTACTTTTTTGGGGATTTTCACAAAAAAGGCAGATGTCCTTTTTAGTTTTTAAATATAATAATGGACTTTTAGTTAGGTTCATTGTTCCGTTATTAATTCGTATAAGCGTAAAAGTTTCTATTGCATTTTCAAAGCTAAATAGAGAATCATTTCAAACAAAAGCTATTTCCCGGGGACCTTCCATACCTTCAATAAAGTCTAACAATCTGTTTCCCTCTTCCGTTAATTCGTTTTGGTCCTGCTCAGAAACCTCTTTAAAAAGCTCGATAATGAGTCTAACAATACCTTTTTCTTTCTCGTATTTCCATATTCCGGAGACGAAGCCATCAATGAGTATGGTTGGCCGGATGATTCCATTTTTCGTAAAAACTTTATTACGATAGGACTCATCCATAATTCGTTTCCGATTGGCATAGGACAGTAACATGTTGTCAAAGCCTCCCAGGAATCTTGGTGGAGACGGAATGTTCTCTTCAGGTCTTGGAGCATTAGGAATATCGAAAAGTTCATTTCCTTCTTCGTCATGGAAAATGATGAGCTGCGGTAGAAGATGTTCTACATTTTCAATAAGCCGAGTGCGGCCGGACCAAACCTGTATATCCTTAATAGTAGCGGGACCAAATGCAGCTAAATAACGCAGTATCATATCTTCAGTAGTTAATTTTGAGAAGGGGAGCGCGCCTAGCCAAACTTCAGCGGAAGTATGGACCGCCTTCCCGCTCTTACCCCATATTCCACGTGGCGGCAATTGTACAAGCGGAATCATTGTCCGAACGACAGCTGCGAGGGCTGCTGAATCAACATTCGGCCACTGATTACCTAATAGTTTACCAAGTTCGCTGAATGTAAGTGGCTTTGTCTCAACTAAAGCACGACCGGCTTCTGCAATCGCACAAGTATCCACACCATTAAGGTACTTGCCAAAAGAATTTTTTAAAACACTTTCTTGGACAGACTGAACTAAGGGTCGCAAACTCATGCCATCCTGTGATGACACTAAGTGGATGGTAGAGCGCATCAAGGCGAGGCGTACGACCTTTTTATCTAGAATGAGATTGGAAAGATCTTCTTGGCAGAATTCTTTAAGTCGATTCCAAAGACCAAAATATGGGGCCATCGGGTCTTGAGCTTGTATCCCAACAAGGCGCTCAATTGCATCTATTACAGGGATATCTACACGATTCAGTAACATTTGTCTTGCGAGTAAAGCACGGTTCAAGGCCCTGGTACTAAGGACTGAAGGCTTTCCTTTGAATTTTTCATTGCTTTGAGTTGCATTATTTATCTTCAAATGGTAAGCCTCCTAATCATTTATTAGAGCTTATCTTTTATATAGATAAAGTCCATAATCTTGCATAACCGATGGGTGTCCTAATTGTCTTAGCATTGTAGTGATATTACCGCGATGGTAATTTCCATGAGTAACAACGTGGAAAACGGATTCATAAATAGACGTTTCCAATTCTCCAGCATAAGGATTATCAACGATAATAACTTGATCCATATTTTCTTGTTGGTCTAGAAATGATTTGTTTTTGAGGGATAAATCGTCATAGAGGTTTAACATTTCTTCAATATCTATTGATTCTAGCTCTTTTTGTAACTGATTTGCGAGTGCAAAGGCTTCCTTCATTGTTTTGCCTGCGAGAATTTCGAACCATGATTGCTCAACGAGATAAATGTGGGTTAACACTTGTGAAATAGAAGAAAAGCCACTTTGTATGTCATGATGATAAATGTCCTCAGGAAGTTCTTTTAGATGATTGATTATTTCCTTATTTGCCCAAACATTGTAATCATACATATCTTGCGTGGGATTCTTTTTCAAATAATTGTCCTCCTTGTTCTTAATATGTGTATTGTATCATTTATGGAAGTTAAATTATATTGTAATCTTATTATTTGTTTGATGATTTCAAATATTTTATCATAATGATAGTAATTGAATTTTTAAAATACTGATTTTTAGAGGAAAGAAGAGTGATAGCATATGGGGATGTCGGCAGCATTGCTTGAAGAGTTAAAAAAAATTCTCCCTGGAGATCAGGTAAGCATAAATCCAACGGTTTTGGATCAGCACAGCAAGGATGAATCCTATCATACGCCGCATTTTCCGGATGTAGTAGTGTTTCCGAAAAATGAAGAAGATGTAAGTCGCATCATGAAGTTTGCTTCAGAACGGGAGATTCCTGTGACACCATTTGGGGTTGGATCTAGTCTCGAGGGTCATGTTATTCCATATCACGGCGGTATTTCGCTCGATTTCCAACTTATGAATCAAATTCTTGAGGTCCGTCCCGAGGATTTTCTTGTTCGAATCCAGCCTGGAGTGACAAGAACTCAATTGAACAAGGAACTGAAAAAGTATGGCTTGTTTTTTCCAGTTGACCCGGGAGCGGATGCCACAATTGGCGGAATGGCGGCAACGAATGCAAGTGGAACGACTTCTGTGCGTTATGGGGTAATGCGTGATCAGGTTCGGGATTTGAAAGTGGTGCTTGCAGATGGGAGTATCATTCATACCGGCAGTATGACGGTTAAATCTTCTTCAGGTTATTCGCTTTCAGGCTTGTTTGTCGGGTCAGAAGGAACCCTTGGTGCTTTTGTAGAGTTAACACTAAGAGTATATGGAATACCTGAAGCAATAACCGCAGCTAGGGCTGTATTTCCTAGTATTGAAACTGCCGTTAGTGCTGTAGCTGACATTATGTCTGCAGGAATTCAGATGGCTAGGATTGAACTAGTAGATGCAAGGTCGGTTCAACAAGTGAATCTATACAACAACACAGACTTCCCCGTGAAGCCAACCTTATTTATGGAATTCCATGGAAGTGAAGCTGGAATGCGGTATGATGTAGAGTTTGCGGAAAAATTGGCCTTCGATAATCAATGTGAAGAGTTTTTATTTGAGACTGATTCAAAGGCGCGAAATCGGCTATGGGAGGTTCGCCATAATTTAGCCTACGCATTTGTCCATAAATCTCCTGGTAAAAAAATGATGGTCACGGATGTTGTAGTTCCCATGTCTGAATTGGGCGGGGCTGTCCATGATGCGAGAAAGGCAATTGACGAAATTGGTTTGGATGGCGCCGTTTTGGGTCATGTCGGCGATGGAAACTATCATACGATTGTGATGATAGATCCCAATAATAAAGAAGAATTGGAAAAAGCCAAAAAGTTAAATGCTCATCTTGTAGATTATGCTCACAGTCGCGGCGGTTCCTGTACCGGGGAACACGGGGTAGGAGTAGGAAAAGCTATTTATCAACAAAAAGAACACGGTGAGGCATTAAATGTGATGAAATTGATAAAAAACGTATTGGATCCAAAAGGGATTTTGAATCCTGGAAAGATTTTTATGGATTAATGAAAAATGGGATATTATTATATTGGTTCTCATGCGCTGCACATATTACTACTGGTTTGCTAGTCTATTTCACCATACATTTTATTCATGTATTTGGTAATGAAAAACAGATTCAAATTTTTATCAAACCAGCTTTGTGAAAGTGGATAAATTTTGGGGATGAAACGCATACTCGATTTATCCTTTTTATGCTGTGCGTCGGACCTAGATTATAACGCGATATAAGGCGGGAGCAGTTTAATCCCGCCCTTACTTATACTATCATCCCTTGGCTTTTTAAAATATCGATAAGTGTTTCTTTAGATTGATAGCCAATTATCCTTTCTACAAGCTGGTTTTCTTGAAAAAGCAATAATGTCGGCAAGCCCAGTACTTGAAACTTACTGATAAAATCCTCATTCTTATCAGCATTTACCTTTATCATTTTTAATCCAAACTCCTCATGAATTTCATCTAATATGGGAGCTAACATTTTGCATGCTGGACACCAGGGAGCCCAACAATCTACAAGCACAGGGGTATTCGTTTCGATTTCTTTCATAATTTCTTGTCCATTTGCATTTATTATCAAGCTACTCACCTTTTTCTATTTGATTTTGATTGTAGTATATGATGAAATGTAATATAAGTAAAATTAATGTTTCTAATTAGTTGAATAAGTTTTTACTAATGTAATCACGAGGTGCTTTATGACTTTATTTCAATTAGAGGTTTTTATAAAAGTGGTGGAAACAGGGAGTTTTACCAAAGCCGGGGAGCGAATCGGTCTTTCCCAATCTGCCGTCAGCCAAGCGGTTGCTGCTTTAGAGTCGGAACTCAATGTTAAATTGCTGATCCGAAACAGAAATGGTGTAAGCTTAACCAAAATAGGGGAACGAATTACCGGTCTTATTCGAGAATTGTTGATGATTAAAACAAAAATAGTGAATGAAGCGGCGGGAATCACGGAAATAGAAACAGGAACGATAAAAATCGGCAGCATTTCAAACATGTCTGCCAAATTATTGCCGGGAATGATCAGCTCCTTTAAGAGAAGATTCCCTGGTGTGGAGGTTATTCTATATGAAGGGAGTTATGAAGAAGTTAGTAATTGGATCAAATTATCGATTATTGATATTGGGGTCGTAACAGAAGAAAAGCATGAATTTGAATTTATTCCCTTACTTCAGGATAAAATGGTCGTCTTTGTACCAGAAAATCATCGCTTAAGTAATCAACCATCTATACATGTAAAAGATATCGCTAACGAGCCATTTATCATGCCAAAGGAATGTCAGAGTATACTTCATAAAATTTTTAAGGAACAGGAAGTGTCTCCAACGATTCCATTTGAAGTCCGCGATATATCGACTATCATCGCTATGGTTCAAGAAGGGGTCGGCAATACGATACTACCGGAGATGGCTGTTCCCCCCAGTTTGACTAATGTCAATATCTCTTACTTAAATCCGCAAGTGTATCAGAATTTAGGACTTGAAGTAAAATCATCAGACTATATGAGTCCTGCCGTAACCGCTTTTATTCATGAGACACAAGAATATACAAAGAATTTATCGTTAAAATTGTTTAATAGCTATCAATCGATGGTGGTAAAGAAAGGAAAAAAATGAATATTGCCATTACTAAAAAACATGTTATAATAAAGGTAATTTCTTGAAGGAGGCATCAAAAATAGACGATATGATTCTATAACCTTTTACGCTAAGCAATTTTATAGCAAAAAAGGACTCTGCCTGTGCGTGGTCAGAGTGATGGGATTAGTATGTCTATTTTTATATGTCAATTCGGATTATAAGAAGTAAAATTTCTAATGGTATTTTATTTGTGTTTGTATATTGATCCATCTATTTTAGCACAGGCAGTCGTCTGTGCTTTTTTGTTTTATTTTTTTAGGTGGAGGGATCAATATGCATGTATTAAAAACAGATAATCTAAGTGTGGAATTGAACGGAATTACCATTATTCAAGGTGTGAACCTCGACATTCAACGGGGAGATCATGTTGCTTTAATAGGAAACAATGGGGTTGGAAAAACAACATTGTTAAAAGTATTATGCGGGCAGATTTCGCAGACAGGCGGAAAGTTAGAGTTTGGTCTAGGTCACGATGAAATTGGCTGGATGATGGATGAACAGGTGAACGCTGATCTCACAACGATTAAATACATCTACATGGGAAATGAACAGTGTTATGAATTAAAAAATAGATTGGAGCAAATGCAGGAGCTTTGGAACGAGGATACTGATTTTGTTGAGGATTACAACGATACCTTACAGCAATATATGGATCTCCAAGGCTACGAATGGGAAGCGAAGATTGAGCGTGTTGCCAAAGAGCTCGGGATTAACCAGGAATGGTGGAATATTTCTTTTTCCGAGTTAAGCGGAGGGCAAAAAACTCGTGTGAAGCTGGCAAGGCTGCTCATTAAAGATCCGCAGATGCTCGTTTTGGATGAACCAACGAATCATATGGATATCGAATCGGTAGAGTGGTTGGTTAGCTGGCTGCGGCAATATAAAGGGACCGTGCTTTTCACTTCGCATGAACGTGATTTTATCGATAAAGTTGCTTCTATTACCTATGCATTAACGGATAAAGGCACTAAGCGGTACACTGGAGGATATTCTTTTTATAAAGAGTTGCATGACCAGGAACAGCATGCAGCAGAGGAATTATATAAAAAATACAATCAGGAACGAAAAAAGCTACTAGAAGTTATTCAAACGTATAAACAGTGGTATCAGAAGGCGTCGAATTCAGCGAGCGAACGAAATACGTTTGCTAAAAAGCAAGCGGGCAGGCATGCGAAACAAGTGAAGGTGAAGGAGAAGGCATTAGAACGATTGGAAAACAAGAAAATCGAAAGGCCCAAAGAGAATAAGGGGATTGAAGCCATTTTCGATGCGGAGGCTTTTGAAGGAAAACGGATGATAGGAATGAAAAATGTATCTTTTTCGTACAATCCGGACTTTCCTTTTATTCAAAATCTGGAGATGGAGATTTCTCGTGGAGATCGTCTGGCGGTTATAGGGAAAAATGGCTCCGGTAAAACAACTTTATTAAAGCTTTTAACGGGCACTATTTTACCAGTGGAAGGCGAGGTTCGACGGAATCCACAGCTGAAAATCGGATATTTTATGCAGGAACTGGATCAATTAAATATGGAAAATACGATTCTTGATGAGCTGCTTGAGCTAGACCATTTAACTCAGGAAGAGGCAAGGACGATTTTGGCGTGTTTCTTATTCCGCCGTGAGGATGTTTTTAAAAAAATTAAGGACTTGAGTATGGGAGAAAAATGCCGCGTTGCGTTTGTAAAGCTCTACTTTTCCGATGCGAATCTGCTTGTGTTGGATGAGCCGACGAACTATTTGGACATCAGTACACGCGAACAAATAGAAGAAGCTTTAGCGGTGTATCCCGGTTCCGTCGTAATTGTATCGCATGATCCTTATTTGCTCAGAAAGGTTGCGAATCGGGTTATGGAAATAGAGGCGGGCAACATCTCTCATTACAAAGGCAGCTATGTGGATTGGGAGGAAAGCCATCAACTGACTCCTGAAAACCAAGGAATAGAGAATGAAATATCCCTGCTAGAAATGGAGCTTGTTGAATTATATGGTCAAGAAGAGGTGAACTTAGATAAAATAAAAGAGATAAAGAGGAAACTAGAGGAACGGAAAAATATAATGGTGGGTAAAACAAATAAAAAATGATGGAAAGCCCGAGTCAGTTGTCCTTTAGGGAATTCAAATGGATAAAGGAAACAGCAGGTCGAGATGGTCCTTATAGGGGTTCAAGGTCAACGGGAAGAAAAATTGTGATCTAGTTGTCCTTTATGGGTGTTCAAAAGACCGAGGGGAAGGGAAAATTGTGATCTAGTTGTCCTTTATGGGTGTTCAAAAGACCAAGAGGAAGAAAAAATCAGGTCGAGATGGTCTTTATTGGGATTCAAAAGACCGAGGGGAAGGGAAAATTGTGATCTAGTTGTCCTTTATGGGTGTTCAAAAGACCAAGAGGAAGGAAAAATCAGGTCGAGATGGTCTTTATTGGGATTCAAAAGACCAAGGGGAAGGAAAAAGTAGGTCGAGAAGGTCTTTATGGGGTTTCAAAAGACCAAGAGGAAGGTAAAATCAGGTCGAGATGGTCTTTATAGGGATTCAAAAGACCAAGGGGAAGGAAAAAGTAGATCGAAAAGGTCTTTATGGGGTTTCAAAAGACCAATAGGAAAGAAAAATTAGTTCTAGTTTCTAACTAACTAGAGGAATCCAGCAGGTTAAGCAACTATGAATAAATCGGGAAAAAAGAAGAAGTGTGTTTAAGCATTTGTTTGATTAAACAAGAGCAAGCCGAATGAGAAGAGGATTTTCATGGGAAAAGATAAACTATATGAGTCGGATTTATATGAGCCGATCAGGAAGCTTTTTGTTCGGGAAGGATATGAGGTGAACGGCGAGGTAAAGGACTGTGATTTAACAGCTGTTAAAGGAGAAGAGCTTATCATCGTTGAAATGAAAAAGAATTTGACGGTGGAGCTTTTGATACAAGCTGCGAAAAGACAGCGTTTAACAGATCTTGTCTATATTGCCATCCCGAAGCCGAAGTATAAAATGTACTCCAAAAAATGGCATGATATGTGTCATTTGATTAAAAGACTGGAGCTAGGATTAATCATAGTATCTTTTTTGAAAAGTGGGGCAAAGGCAGAAATCATTCTTTCACCTGCTCCTTTTGATCGGAAGAGAAGCATGCAGATGAATAAGAAAAAAAGGCTGAATCTGCTGAAGGAAATAGAAGGACGGAGTGCGGATTATAATATCGGGGGCAGCAACAAAACAAAAATCATGACCGCATATAAGGAAAATTGCATACAGATTGCCTGTTATATGGAGCGAGAAGGACCGCTATCTCCAAAAAATCTCCGTAAAATGGGCACAGGCGACAAAACCTTATCCATCCTGACCCAAAATTATTACGGGTGGTTCGAAAAAGTTAGCAGAGGAATTTACACGCTCACGGAAAAAGGAAATACAGAAATAAAAGAATACCCGGAGCTGGTCAAATATTATTTAGACCTATTGTCAGGCACCACTCATAATCAAAACGATGAAGGACAAAATGGATGAACTAGAATCATAAAATGTCCTTCATGAAGGTAATGAAGGACAAAATGGTTGAACCAGAATTGGAAAGTGTCCTTCATGAAGGTAATGAAGACCAAACTAGATGGACCAAAATCGAAAAGTGTCCTTCATGAAGGTAATGAAGTTCAAACCGGGTGTGCCAGAAACCAAAAGTGTCCTTCATGAAGGTAATGAAGGCCAAACTAGGTGTACCAAAATCGGAAAGTGTCCTTCATGAAGGCAATGAAGTCCAAACCGGGTGTGCCAGAAACCAAAAGTGTCCTTCATGAAGGTAATGAAGTCCAAACTAGATGGACCAAAATCGAGAAGTGTCCTTCATGAAGGTAATGAAGTTCAAACTAGATGGACCAAAATCGAAAAGTGTCCTTCATGAAGGTAATGAAGTTCAAACCGGGTGTGCCAGAAACCAAAAGTGTCCTTCATGAAGGTAATGAAGTCCAAACTAGGTGTACCAGAATCGGAAAGCGTCCTTCATGAAGGTAATGAAGTCCAAACTAGGTGTACCAAAATCGGAAAGTGTCCTTCATCGCAATAATGAAGTCCAAACTAGGTGTACCAAAATCGGAAAGTGTCCTTCATCGCAGCAATGAAGACCAAACTAGGTGTACCAGAATCGAAAAGCGTCCTTCATGAAGGCAATGAAGTCCAAACCGGGTGTGCCAGAAACCAAAAGTGTCCTTCATCAAAACAATAAAGGACCACTATTGTTGAAATAGAACCCCTACAACATTTGCTTAACCAAATAAAGAAGTATTCTAATCCACCTTAAGGAACTAGAATACTTCTTTTTCTATAAAGGCTTCAATTAAAATCCTTCCATTTTCCTAACCTTTAACGAGGTTTCAATAATCATATCCAAGAGTTCGCTGTAGGAGATGCCAACCGCTTGGGCGCTCTTTGGGAGTAGGCTATTTTTTGTCATGCCTGGCAATGAATTAACCTCCATAACATATGGGATTCCATCCTTGACCATCATGTCAATTCTTGCGTAAACACTGCATTTAAGTGCTTTGAAGCAGGCCAATGCAGCAGCGGCAACGCGTTCATTTAATTCTGCAGGCAGTTCCACCACCTCTTCGATGGTAGCAACATCGTCGTATTTTGCATTATAGTCAAAAAACTCAGCAGCATGTCGAATCGAAATAATAGGTAAAAGCTTACCGTCAAAAATCGCGCAGGTAATCTCCTCACCTTTTATATACTTTTCAATTAGGACTTCTGTATCCCATTCGAACACTTCAGCAACAGCGGAAAGTAAGGAATCCTGATCATACACGAGTTTTACTCCCACACTTGAACCGCCGGAATTAGGTTTTACCACAACAGGGTAACCCATTTTGTCTATTTCATCCATATGAAGCTCTTCCATATTTGAAAGGCAAATCCAATCTGCTGTTGGAATACCCTCATAACGGATAATTTTTTTCGAGATATTTTTATCCATACAAATACTGCTGGATAACATGCCGCTTCCGGTATATGGGATGCCAAGGGTTTCAAGCGTACCTTGGATGGTTCCGTCTTCTCCGTATTTTCCGTGAAGGGCTAGAAGTGCGATATCAAGATTTTTCGCTTTTTCGACCAAATCTTCCTTATTATTAAGTTCAACAGGTATAACCTCATATTTACTTTTATCCAAATGTGCAATCATTTCTCCCCCGGTCATAAGGGATACTTGCTTTTCGGAGGATACACCTCCCATGATAACGCCAACTTTCATTTTATGAACCTCCAAATTCTCGTTTTAATATATCACCAATTATTTTTATGCCGCGCACAATTTCTTCTTCTTTTAATCTTGAAAATCCCAAACGGAAGGTATTACTTCCTTCTCCATTTGTATAAAAAATATCTCCGGGTGAAAAGACGACTCCCATTTGATAGCATTTTTTTAATAACTCTCGCACATTTATATGTTTTTCTAATTCTATAAAAAGATGAAGGCCGCCATCACCAGTTATTCTTTTAAAAGGCAGGTATTGTTCGCAAGCATGAACCGCTAATTCATATTTCTTCTTATAAACGGCTCTGGCCCTTTTTAAATATTTTTCAAAATGTCCGTCATGCAGATATTGATACAAAACAGCCTGATCTAGCGTAGAAGTGTGAATAGTTCGTGCCCGCTTCATGCTCTCTAGATAATAGATCAGTTCTTTGTCTGCCAAAATCCAGCCAACACGCAAACCTGGAAAAAGAATTTTGGAGAAGCTGCTTAAATAGATGACATTATTGCCATTCCCGGCAAAGGCTGCAAAAGGGGCTAAGTGGGAACCTGAATAGCGCAATTCCTCGTTAAACCCATCCTCCAAAATTGGAATTTGATATTTCGACATCAGTCTCATCATTTCCATTCTTTTTTCAGAGGAGGTGACAATCCCGGTTGGATTATGATAGGACGGAATTAAATAGGAAAAATCAAAATTGGATTCAGACAAGGATTTTTCTAGTTGCGGAATGTTTATTCCATCATCCTCCATTTCAATTCCATGGATTTCAAACCCATGCAAACGGAAAAGCTTAAGGGCAGAATGATGAGTAGGATTCTCGCAAAGGATTCGACCTGATTTTTTGGCAAGTGAGGATAATAAAATATCCAGCCCCTCTGTAAAACCATTGGTAATCAGAATATCCTTGTTTGAAATATCCACGCCTTTGATTTCCATATAGTGTAAAAGGTAATCGATTAGGGGCTTGAAGCCTTTTGCATAACCATAGTTAAGGACGATGTCTCCTTCAATCGACATTCTCGTCAGAAAAGCTCTTTTAAAGTTTTCGACATCAAAAAGCTTTTCATCGGGTGCAATGCTATTGAATGCAATCATTCCTTTGTTCCAGCGAACACCGTGCTTCATCAGGTCCATTTCCTCGGCAAGCAAGGTGACCTCGCTAACTTTTTCTTCCCAATTAAGTTGAATGGAAGGAGCTTTTGAAGTCTCAACACGCCCAACAAAATTTCCTTTTCCTTTTATCGCGTAAATGAGCCCTTCCTGTTCCAAATCTGCATAAGCCGTGAGAACTGTATTCCGGCTGACGGATAATAAAGTACTAAGTTCACGGGTGGAAGGCAGCTTCTGATGCTCAAGCAGATGCCCATTTGTAATCATTTTCTTCAAATATTCTTTTAGCTGAATATAAACAGGACGACCGTCCACAGGCTTAAAATCGTTAAACAACGCCTTCAACCCCTTGCTATCATTTTTACATAACCTTTATCGTTTCAAAAGGTCCACCACCTATGTATTTTCCCGAACCAGTGGTTTTGTCTTTTCTTCATGGACACTTTTGATTTTGGGATACTTTCATTGTACTAACTTTGGGGATAACATAAAAGAAAAGAAAGCCTGACAGCGTGGATGCGGGCTTTCTATAATCATTCTTTGATATTAATTTATACTCTTACGTTTTCCTTATAGTAACTTTTCCTTCCTGGTTTTTCTCATTGTTCCATTCAACCTGAATTTCAAAAGTTCCTTCTTCAAAAAACAATGGGAATCTTCTTCTTATAGAAGTCTGCATAGGAAGATTTGGGACTTCTTTTAATTGGACCCAAACAGGTTTTCCTTCGGGTGCATCTTCTAACAACGTTCCGGTAAAGCAATTCGTAATATAGTTAAAAATCATATATCGATCATTTTTTTCAGGATTAACGTATTCATAAAGTCCTTTATAAATTAGGTTACTTACCTCTAGCCCAGTTTCTTCCTTCACTTCTCTAATTGCGGCTTCTGTAAAGCTTTCAGGAAACTTTACTTTTCCGCCAGGGGGAATGTATCCTTTAAAATTATCATGTTGTCTATTCAATAGCAGTACGGAATCTCCATCTTGTACCATGCAAACCGTCCAAAACTTGTAATTTATTCCTTCCTTCATTTACTTTACCTCTCTAATTTTTGCAAGAATAATTACATTTTAACGTAAAAATTTACAAATTGTACTAAAAGTCAAAAAAAGTAGTCGAGTTTAAGCACTCGACTACTTTTGTATATACTAGAGCTTTTCAATTAAGTTGTGTACACCACTCAAGGACAAAACGTCCAAATGTCCACGAGTGGTGCCTGACACCCTATGCTGCGCCTTTTCCTTTACCGGGAGCCATCAGCCGTTCTTTCCCCATTAATAGAATAGCGACAAACCCCAGGCCAATCGGAATTAGTGCCCAACCGAAAGTGGTAGAGACGGAGTGGGCCATTGCACCGGTGATTTTATGAAGGATTTCCGGTGGAATTTTTGCTCTTGCATCCGTAGATAGCAAAGCACGTGAATCCATATGTCCAGCAAATCCTTTCATTTGACCAAATGCATCCTGTAATTTGCTGTTTAAAAGATGATTTTGAATCGTCCCAAATATTGTAACACCAAGAGTCATGCCAAGCGTTCTAAAAAAGTTATTCGTTGATGTTGCAATGCCGCGTCTTTGCGGTTCAATATTATGCTGTGTAGCCATGCTCAATAAAGAGAAATTAAATCCCATTCCAAGACCAGTAAGAACCATGAAAATGGTCAGAAGATATCGTGGTGTATTCACATCGATTGTACTCAAGAGGAACATCCCTGCAAAAAATAAAACAACCGAAACAAGCATAATGCCACGATAACTAAAGCGCCTTACGGATTGTCCTCCCGCTTGGCTTCCTATAACAGATCCAATCATCATTGGAATCAAAATAACTCCTGAGTTCGTAGCGGAACCGCCATAAACCGACTGAACAAATATCGGAATCATTACCGTTGTAATGATAAAAGCGGCACCATAGAAAAACGCGGCCCCTTGTGTTGCAGCAAATAATTGGCTTTTAAAGAGGCTAAAAGAAATGATTGGCTCCGCCACTTTTCTCTCCACAATAAGAAAAATGACAAATAGGACAGCAAAAATAGCAAATAGAGAAATTATCATAGTAGAGCCCCAAGCATATTGATTTCCGCCAAGCTCAAGTGCAAACATTAAGCTGACAACGGCACCAATAAGTGTAATCGCTCCGATCCAATCGATTTTAAGCTTCTTAAGATTGAGATTTTCTTTGTAAAATTGAATAATAAAAAATAACGAAATGACACCTAAAGGCAAGTTAATATAAAAGATCCAGCGCCAATCAATTTGATCTGTAATATACGCGCCTAGTAATGGACCTACAACACTGGACAGACCAAACACAGCTCCGAATAAACCAGTCATTTTTCCGCGCTTTTCAGGTGGAAAGATATCAAAAATAATGGTAAATGCGATTGGCATTAAAGAACCTCCGCCAATCCCTTGAATGGCACGGTAAATACTTAGCTGAGTAATGCTTTGCGCTGTTCCGCAAAGTGCAGAACCTACTAGAAAAATAATAAGTCCGAAAATGAAAAATCGCTTTCTGCCATACATATCGGATAATTTACCGAAAATCGGCATACTCGCCATGGTTGCCACTAAATAAGCGGAAGTAACCCAGATAAACTTATCGAGTCCGCCAAGCTCTCCAACAATGGTTGGCATGGAAGCTGCCACAATCGTATTGTCCATTGCTCCCATTAATATTCCTAAAAGCAGGCCTGCTACAACAAAGCCTATTTTGCTTTCATTTGAAACCATAGAAATCCCCCTTTTTATGCTATAAACTTTTATAAGTTTTTAGCACTTAAATTATTTCACCAGTTTGGTCTTGGTCTAGCTACAGCGCCTATCGGCTAGCGGATTTCTACGTCTTCTCCCTACGATAAGTCAACATCGGCTCGTGAACTACCTCACCGTGTTTCCTTTATCTCAGTCGAAGACTACGCAATCCGTACGCAGATGGGCAAGGCGCTTTCACTTTTCTTATTCATCGTTTGTTAATTTTCTTGTCTCTTGCGGATATATCTCATTGAACTGAACTAAAATATCTAGTATTAGTTTTAATTCTTCTTCATTGTATTTCTTAAATAATTCGGAAAGAGAATTGGATAACGGTTTGAATAATTCGCGAATTTCGGAAGCACGGTGTGTTAGTGGGTGAATAATCACACGTCTTCGATCATTGGGATCTTCCCTGCGCTCCACAAGATCTACTTTCTCCAAACGATCTATCACTCCTGTAATCGCTCCTGTAGTCAAATTTGTTAATTTAGCAAGCTTTCCAGCGGAAATAGGCCCTGTATAATTAAGAAGGTCTCTGCATTTCAAATCTGTGGCATTTAGATGAAGCTTAGCAGCAATCCCTTCAATAAAGAACAGATTTACCGTACTAAATTTTCTCAATTCCTGAATCAGGGAAGGGATAAATTCCTCCTTAAGTAATGATTCCTCTGTCACATAAATCCCATCTTTCGATTTAAGATAAAACAACTTTGAAAAGATTTAGTTACTAATTATCTTAGTTACTAAGACAATTATGGGGAGGAGTCGATTTATTGTCAAACATTTTTTATCCCAAATACTTTATAAATGGATGAAATAGAAGGAAATTCCTTTATTTTAAAGAATCCTTATATAATAAAAATAAAAAAGGCAGGTTACTTATTATGCTAATAAGGAAGCTCCAAGCTTCAGATTATAAAAATGTTATTTCCGTTATTGATGAATGGTGGGGCGGCAGACAAATGTCTGATATGCTTCCTAAATTATTTTTTGTGCATTTTCAGTCTACTAGTTTTATAGCGGAGGAAGATGGAAATATCATTGGATTTCTAGTAGGTTTCCTTTCCCAAACACATGGAAATGAAGCTTATATTCATTTCATAGGAGTTCATCCGAACTACAGAAAAGCAGGGGTTGCGAGGAAATTGTACGAGGTATTTTTTGAAACGGTAAAACAAAAGGGGTGTGATACAGTGCGCTGTGTAACTTCTCCTATCAATAAAACCTCTATCGATTTTCATACGCGCTTGGGTTTTGAAGTAGAGGAGGGTGATTCAATAATAGAGGGGGTTTCCATTCATTCTGACTATGATGGACGTGGAGGAAGCAGGGTTTTATTTATTAAGCGATTAACTTAAAGGAAAATGAAAGCTATGTAAAAGACTAATTTTTTGATTAGTCTTTTTTACGGAAATGGAGTAATTTTTCATGGCAGTGGTGTAGGATAGACATTATTTATGAAAAGTTGCCGTCTAAGCCAAATTACCACCATTTCACACAATAATTTGTTTTTCTAGATATTGTTTTGCATTAGGACCACAATTAAATAATAAATCTACTATAGATAAATTATGGATGAACGTTCCCCACCGTTGGGGATAGACAGGATGGTTAAAATGCTGATAAACCACTTTTATATGATTGTCTTCAAAAGCCTCCTCGTTCATGTATGATTTTGCACCTGAACCTGATAAATAAATTTCAGCACCTAGAGATTTACAGATACTAATAATTTTTGTATTCTTCTCCCCGTATACTCCACTCATTTCGGATGAGCGTATCATTGGTGTCTTTATATCTAAGTGCTCCCGGATTAATTCGATTAGCGCTAAGTTGAAATCTATTAATTTATTGCCGGAGTGTTGGTATATATCAATGAAAGAAGGAGAAAGACTTTCCCAATAATCTGCTTTTTGATAGCAACCTTGCAGAGTGTAAATATGTCTATGTTTCCAATCTAATTGATTATTCATCTCAATATCTTTTATTTGCGCTTTTTTATTTAATATAGGAATAGCTAACGAAATCATTCCATTCGAGCCCTTTATTACATTTCTTCTTTCTTCTTTATTGGAACACAATACATCATCTAAAATGACAAAGATATCACTGGAGAGCATTTTATGAAAAAAGCCAAACCAGGGGATATAATTTGGCTGATGAATTCCTACAATCATGGATGAATAACACTTCCTTTACTAAAAACAACGGAGATCAAGCTTTGCTTAATAAGCGTACCATCTTAATATTCATGTTGTGTCCGCTTCGAAAACCGATAAAATGCCCTTTTATTTGCTGCCCGATCAACATCAAATCTCCTACTAGATCCAACACTTTATGTCTTGCAATTTCATTGCTCCACCGCAAAGTTGCATTACCGCTGGGGACGGATAAACAATTGTCGATATTTTTGCCGAAATATTGAAGCATAAGGTCATAATCCTCATCCAAAATAAAAGACCGTGCTATTGCCAACTCTGAAATAAAGTTTTCATCATTGATGGTGGAAAAATGAGCAACTTGAGTTGGGATTTGTTCCTCCGGATATTGGAGAAAATAGGTGATGGAAAAATGGTCTGATGGAAGTCCAAGAAGGAAGGAGTCATATCGTTTGCCGTTCATTGTTTCGAAATCGTCCAGCACCCAAAGTGGTTCTTTCACCACTTTATATTGTAAAGGAACAGATTGAGCAATGGGAGCAGCTTTTAGAAGGGCAACTATAAATTCCCAGCTGCTAAATGTTGATACTACTGGTATATATGGGCTATTTAAGTGAATACGTATATTCGTAATTCCTAATCCAGAAATTGCTGCTAAAATATGCTCTGTATGTTCGATACGTATTCCATTCTTTTCTAAAGACGACCATCGTTTATTCATTACCGCATATTCAAAGCGACATTCTATTTCAGGTTTATCTGGTAAATCATCGCGAATAAAAACGATTCCTGTGTCGGGTTCGGCTGCTTCGAACACCACTTTTGCTGGAAACTTTCCGTTAACTGCCATACCCGAAACTTCCGAATTAAATGTAATCGTTTTTTGCACTTATATCACCTTCAATAAAGTAAAGTCTTTTTATAGGTTTTTAAAGAGCAAGGGGGAAACTTCTATCATTCTTTTAAAATTAGGCACTTTTTGATGATATATTTTGGTATACTTCCTTCATAAGTTCTGCTTTATTTATACATCAATATGGTGAAATCGTTAGGTTTGTAGGAATGATATACATTAATTCGGTTAGTGAGTTTAAAACACATATCGAGAATTTCTACTGGATCAAAATGTGTTTCCGTTGTTCCTATATATTCGCTGGGCATTTTAGTGGTTAGTAAATTAAAGGCAATCCCTTTATTGCATAATGTAAACATTTTTTCTACGCTTTCTTCTAGAAACTTTTTCATGTCCTCATTCGGAACGGTAACACTAAAAGTTCCGGAAGCGACTAGATAATCGTATTGTTGGTCCGTTTCGAGCTCAAAAAGAGATTTGTTCATGAAATTACCATCAGGGTGCTTTTTCTTAGCAAATTCGATAAAATCCCTTTGAATGTCTAATCCTGAGTATCGAATATTATCGTAATTTTTTTCTAAAATAAAATCATATAAGTGCCCTAATCCACAGCCAACATCGAGTAAAGTAATTTCCTTCGTTTGGTCCTCCTCAAACAATTTACATAAATATTGAAATCTAATGTTTTGGCTTTCTGTACTTCCCCATTGAACGTCCTTATAAGAGTCCGTAATCTTATTTGTTTCAAAAAATTTCACAGTGAAAGCTTTGAATTTATCATGAGTACCTTTATCCATGATATGTCCTCCTTTAAAATTCTAATTATGTGGATGAAGCTATATAGAATAACGATTACATCTATTAGTAAATGTTGATATCTGATTTTTCGACATAGACAAACAAGCAAAAAATATTGGATAAAATGGCGGAATAGAGCGTGTGTATAAAAACAAGGCTTATCTTCTTGATCTTTCTTGTATTTGTCTGGTTACCGATCATATCAGATAATAATCTAAATAAAAAAGGATTATTGCCCTTTTCTAAAGAATGTTTTTATAGATTGTGAAGATTATGTTTTTATGAAAGGTGGATGATGATGAATCGAGTACAAAAAGCATATGATGAGCTTTCCTACGACTATGAGCATCGTGTGGATAAGCATGCATTGTACAATATTGACTATGAGCGGCCAGCGATGATGAACCTTCTGCCACAAGACCTTAAGGGGAAAATGATACTCGATGCCGGTTGTGCAGCCGGGTGGTATACGGAGCAATTTATTAAACTAGGTGCAGGCGTTACCGCAATCGATCTCAGCTCGGAAATGGTCGCAGCCACCAAAAGGAGAGTTGGAGATCAAGCGGAAGTTCTCTGTCTGGATCTTGCAGATAAGCTTCCTTTTAAAGACAATACATTTGATTTTATCGTCAGCTCGCTTGTTCTTCATTATGTGAAGGATTGGGGACCGACATTTCAAGAATTTAAAAGGATATTAAAACCGGATGGAATCCTGCTATTTTCAGTCCACCACCCATTTATGGATATCAATATGTCGCAAAACCAAGACTATTTTTCTACCGAATTCATTGTCGATCAGTGGAAAAGACAAGGGAAGTTCATTGAGGTGACTTTCTATCGCCGTCCCCTGCACCTTATATTAAATGAAACACTTGCCCATTTTTCACTGGAGAAATTGATAGAGCCCCAACCAACAAAGGAGTTCGAAAAGAAGAATCCCGAAACGTATGAAAAGCTCATGAAAAATCCACACTTCATGATCATAAAAGCACGTGTGTTAGGTACCGGATTAGAGTAATGATAATCTGGTGTTTAACACCACTCGTGGACACAGAAGGACTAAATTTATCATGCAGAGGGAGTAAAAAATGATTCAGACTGAAAATGATATTCTGCAGCTTGTAAGAGAAGATAAATGGATGATGGATATTCTGCGGACTGCTAAAACACTGAATCTGCCAGATTGGTGGGTGTGTGCAGGCTTTGTTCGTTCGAAAATTTGGGATACCCTCCATGGATTCGAGGAGAGAACACCAATTCCGGATGTTGATGTCATCTATTTCGATGAAAAAAACACGGATGAATCCGAGGAAAAGAGATTAGAAGAAAGTTTGAGACATTTACATCCTAATGTTCCATGGTCCGTAAAAAATGAAGCGAGAATGCATGTGAAGAATAATATCCCGCCGTATTCCTCCTCCGTTGACGCAATATCGAAATTTCCCGAAACGGCAACGGCATTGGGGCTAAAATTAGATGAAGAGGATCAGCTTATTTTAACTGCTCCTTGTGGACTGGAGGATGTGCTTCATTTAAAAGTGAAACCTTCACCATATTTTATGGAAGAAAGAGAACGGGAATCGATATACGAGGAGCGAATAATCAAAAAGAACTGGAAGTCCATTTGGAATAAAATAAACATAACGTATATTACAAAATAAATGAGGTCAGAACGATGAATTTTTCTATGATATTTGATATGGATGGAACTCTCTTTCAAACGGATAAGATTTTAGAAATAAGTCTGGAAGAAACATTCCAAGAGCTGCGGCAAAAGGGTCTATGGGAAAAGGAAACTCCAATTGAAAAATACCGTCAGATTATGGGTGTCCCATTGTCCGTAGTCTGGGAAACCCTTTTACCAACCCATCCATCTGAAATTCGCACAATGGCAAATGAGTTTTTTCACGATCAATTAATCTATAACATACAAAACGGCAACGGCGATTTGTATCCCCGTGTGGAGGAGTTATTTACCTATTTAAAAAATAGAAATATCCCTATTTTTATCGCCAGCAATGGGTTGCCAAATTATTTGGAATCCATTGTTAAATACTATCACCTGGATTACTGGGTTAAAGAGGTTTTCAGTATTCAGCAAATTAAATCGAAGGATAAATCAGATCTTGTACAAATGATTTTAGAAAAATACAAGATTCAAAGGGGAGCCGTCGTAGGGGATCGGTTATCGGATATAAAAGCAGCAAAATCCAATGGTCTATATGCTATTGGCTGCCGGTTTGATTTTGCCCAGGAGGATGAGTTTGCCCATGCTGATTTCATCATTGATGATTTAATGGAAATAAAAGAAATTATCGAAGAGGAAGAGGGGGTAAAACCATGAGACAAATCATCGGACTTGGCGGTGGCGGGTTTTCAATGGAACCGGAAAATCCGTTATTAGACTTATATGTTTTACAACAATCCAGAAAAGCCACTCCTTCTATCTGCTTTTTGCCGACAGCGAGCGGAGATGCAGAAAACTATATTAATAGGTTTTATAATGCTTTTAATCAACATAATTGCAAGCCTTCCCATCTATCGCTATTCAAGCCGCCAACAAGAGATTTGGAGGATTTTATATTGTCTAAGGATATTATTTATGTAGGCGGCGGGAATACAAAGAACTTGTTGATTCTTTGGCAAGAATGGGGCTTAAATCAAATGTTAAAAAAGGCGTGGGATCAAGGGGTTGTACTTGCAGGAATTAGTGCAGGGTCTATCTGCTGGTTTGAAGAAGGAGTAACGGATTCCTATGGCGATGAGCTTGAACCTATTGAAGCGCTTGGATTCCTGAAAGGAAGTCATTGCCCTCATTACGATGCAGAACTGGAAAGAAGACCGGCTTATCATAGACTTATAGAAACAACCCAAATTAAACCAGGGATAGCGGCGGACGATGGAGTAGCGATCCATTTTGTCGAACAGGATATTGCTAAAATTGTCAGTTCAAGACCGAACGCAAAAGCATATCAAGTATTGCTTGAAAACACAGTGGTGGAAAGAGAATTACAAACAGAATTTTTAGGGTCTTAAGCGGAAACAATATTTTAAAAGCGAGGTGATGAGATGCCTGCAATGTTAACGTTTGGCGAAAAAGAAGAATCGATTGAGTATCAACCAAGAGTAGGGTGCTACGGAATTATTTTTAACGAGGATAGAACAAAGGTAGGTGTTGTGAATATTCATGACCGCTATTTTCTTCCTGGAGGAGGAAAGGAAGGCAATGAAAGTGATGTGGATTGCCTTAAAAGAGAGGTTTTAGAAGAAATGGGATGTGATGTTCAAGTTAATGAATTCATCGGAAAAGCACAGAGATATTTTTATTCACAACACTACAATGACTATTACTTAAGCATCGGACATTTCTATACATGCCAATTAGGTGAAAAAATAATGGAACCAATTGAAGAAGATCATGTTTATGAAATGGTAGAAATAGAAGTGGCAATAGAAAGGCTTATTCATGAACATCAAAGCTGGGCGATTCAGCATGCATTAGGGCTGAACTGAAAGGGTAAGGGGGTGGATTCTTTGAAAAAGTATATAAATGTCCGAGGGAAGCAAATATATGTTGAAACACATGGAGCCGATCATTTGCCCAAACTTCTTTATTTGCATGGCGGCCCTGGCTCCGGGTGCTGTGATTTTACCTATTTTCAATCTAGTATTCTTTCAAAAAGTATTCAGCTTATAACACTGGACCAAAGGGGGATTGGACGTTCAGAAGAGTTGGCAGAGACTGATGATTTAGCATTGGATGATCTTGTGGATGATTGTGAAGAAATCCGAAAACAGCTGGGCATTAATAGTTGGTCGGTTTTAGGCCATTCCTTTGGTGCGATGTTAGTAGTTTTATATGCAACCAAATACTCTGATTCTCTTGATAAGCTAATTTTTGAGTGCCCAACCTTTGATTTAGAGCTTTCAGCGAAATCTCTTTTAAAAGGGGCATTCCATGAATATGAAAAGAAACAAAATCGGGTGATGATGGAAAGATGTTTAGAATATATTCACGGTAATCAATCATCAAAAGAAACGTGGTCGATGCTTATGGATCTTATGAATGAGTTAGGAGAAGACAGAGAAAATCTATATTATAAAAATACTTCACCTGATGTTTTCAATAAGATATATAGGGAAGCATATGATTCACCAAATGAAATGTGGGAAAAGCAAGGATTGTTTCAACGGAAACTTTACCAGGACGAAAGATTATTTGAATCCTTTCTTCCTTTATTAGAAAAAATAGTGCATCCTGCTCTGCTTATAAAAGGAAAGTATGATTGGGTAGCATCGGACGATCAAGTGGAGTCCTTCTTGAAAGCTGTTCCATATGCTTCTTTTAAGCAATTTGAAAATAGCGGTCATTTTCCACATATAGAAGAAAAGGACGAGTTTGCAGAAGCGGTTAGTCAATTTTTAAATAGATAAATGGAAGTTGACTAGGGTGGTGCCCAATTTCAAGGGATCCATGGTAATTGAATAGTGAGAGGGGTGTCCGGAACCAGGGTGAGTTGGGAAAATCGGTCACCAAAGAGGATACCGAATCTTAGGGAATATATGGATATTTGGTCCTGAAAATGCCCAGTATTTATATTGAACGGAAAGTACTTAACCAAAATGATCCAAAATGCCAATTATCAAACAATAATCTAAAAGATGCACATATGAAATTTTTAAGTAACTCATTTAAGGAGGAATTAGGTGATTCCACAACGTGTTAGCTTAATTACAATTGGTGCTATTGATTTGCCGAATTTGCGCGCATTTTATAAGAGCTTGGGCTGGGAAGAAACCAATGTAAGTTCGGATGATTATGCTGTATTTAAAACAGCAGGGGTTTTACTTTCGTTATTCCCAATCGAGGAGCTGGCGAAAGATGCAGGTGTCAATATTTCAGCATCACAGGCATACTCTCGGGTTGCTCTTGCTATTAATGTAGATAAGCCCGATCAAGTTGATGAGGTAATAAGTAATATTAGACAATCCAATGGGGAAATTCTAAGAGAACCAAGTGATGCCTTCTGGGGAGGCAGGACTGCTTATTTTGCCGATCCCGAAAATAATCTTTGGGAGGTTGCTTGGAATCCAACCGCTGTTTTTGACGAAAGAGGAGCAATGATTGATTTTTAATTTAAGGGGGAAAAAACATTGAGCCAAGAAGTATTAATCAGAAAAGCCACCCATCAAGACATTCCTGAACTCTACCAATTAATGATCGAATATATTGTAGATTTCTATAAACAGCCGAGACCAGATGAAGGCGAACTTAAAGGTTTAATAGAGCATTTGTTAAAAAATCCTTCCAGCGGGCAGCAATTTGTTGCAGAGCTGGATGGCGGGTTAGTCGGATTTGCCACTTTGTATTTTACATTTAGTACATTAAGGGTAAAGAGGCAAGCAGTATTAAACGATTTGTTTGTAAACGCGGATATCAGAGGGAAAAAGGTGGGGGAAAAGTTATTTCAACATTGCCTGGATTACATACGTGAAAATGGCTTTTGCTCTATGACTTGGGAGACGGCAAAGGATAATGTGGCAGCGCAGTCGCTATATAATAAGATGGGCGGGGAAATCTCTCCGTGGTTGTTTTATGAAATAAGTTAAGGATCCATATATGGCCCTTCCGCTGCAAAAATTACATGATTAATAGAAAACGTAAGGGCCATTATTCTTAATAGTTTTCCTGAATTTCTAATAATTCATCTATCGTCAAAAGTGCAAAAAAATGTTTTTTCCGTTCCTGTAACTCCGAAATATATGGTTTAATATTCAATGTTTTTTTAATCAAATGACTAGTTTTTCAACTAACACAAAGATAAATCAATTTTTGCTAAAGAACGTCACTGTTAAAAACCTCACTTATTTTTAAATAAGATGTCTTTTTCTTAAACGAGCAACAAGCAAAAGTAAAATAAGCGGAGATACTTCCGTTAAATGAAGAATGGAGCTCTTTTTGGGGTAAATAAGGGGAGATTTTCCGATTATGCAAAGCAAAATCTCCTAATTATACATTTTTCGAGACAATAAGCGGAATCTCTCCGTCTATTTATGCCTTTTTTAATAATAATTACGAATTAAGCGGAATTTTTCCGTCTATTTATTAGATCATGTACTTGACCTGCCCCTAACAGAAACCCTCATTTCACTAGATACATCTAATAAATTGATTACACAGTTTGCAATGCTTTTAAGACATATTTTATAGTGTGACCAATGGCTATTGCCCACTTGTTAAATCCAGTGCTAAATCTGATTCTATTTTCAATATTAAAACTTAGTAAAAAAAGCAAGCAGATTTATATGCTAATTTGCTTGCTAAAACTCTTGTTCTTTTTATTTTTCTACCTCTGAACCGAACTACTTAGCAAAATCCCCTGCTCTTTTAATGATTAATCCTTCACTAAACCGCCACGCAATGTATTTATACCATGTTCTAAATACCCTTTTAAACAGGTAAGCATGTAAACCCAGCCTTCTTTATTGTCGATCATTTTATAAAGTAGCTCAGGATCATCGCTCTTAAAACCATCCTCGTTCACTTCAATAATAGTAGTAGAGCTATCTAGCTCTTTGAGCGAAATCGTAACCACATTTTCGGCTCCTGGTGCACCCCATAAGAAAACAATTTTTTTATCTGGATCTACCTCTGCAATTTTTATTTCCAATTGTGCATCGTACTCATCGTATGTAAGCGTGATGGCTTTTCCCTGTTCCCATCTTTCGGAGCTGGATGACCACCAGAAATTTTTGATTTTCGAAGGATCTGCGAAAGCCTCGAATACATCATGTGCAGGTTTTAAAATTTTCATTTTGGTAAGATTGTTCATTTTTCATCATCCTTCTTATCTTTTTGTAATCCCTTTGTTAATACAATTCAAACATCTTTCTCTTCATATTCGATTTGGTGTTTGGTGTCATGAAGCGGGCTATCTCTTTTAATCTCTATCTTTTTCCCGACAGTTATATCATCGTAGGGGGTATACTGGTTGGAAGGTGCTGATTTTCTTTTGAAAAATCGAAAGCAAACAACCCCAATTACCACAATAATGATTAGTATAAAAAAATATCCCAAATCCGAACCTCCCCTTATAGGATTTTATTATTTTATTCTGTAAAACTCACTATATTCCTGCTCTCTTGGTATGGAATATTTTTTAAACATTATTTATTGTGCTTTAGGACTAATTACTCTCTACATATTTTGACCACAATCATCCATTTCAACTCCTTCTAAGAACATAATCATAGAATAATAAAAAAACGCTTAAAATCTAGTGAAGTAAATCCTCCTTTTCTCTTATTTTTGTTAAAACACAGACAAAATAAAAGCCAAAAGGAACAGGACTATTTTCGCAAAATTCTTATTAGTTTCTTAACCTTAACAAAACATTATATTCATATATTTCTCCTAACATTTTATTTGTAAGACAAAAATAAATGAAGGGGAGAGTTGGAATGAAAAGAAAAACTGCAATTACTGCTGCTGTTGCTGCTCTTATGATTACAACTGGTTCTACTTATGCTGCAATGAACTTGAACAGAACAGCCGGACCCGTGGGTGAGAATACTGGTTTTACTCCTTATAATACCGCCTTGACACCTGCCGGCCAGCAAATTACATTAGGAAATTTTCCAATGGGTGGAGCTTTAAGCCCAGATGGAAGGTATTTAGTTATTTCAAATGATGGTCAAGGAACACAATCTCTTCAGGTAATCGATACCAATACGAATAAAGTGGTTCAGACAATCGAATATAAATCTCCGGAGGCTTTATATTTGGGTGTTGCATTTAGTCCTGATGGGAAAACATTGTATGCGTCAGCCGGTGGAAATAATAAGATTCGTCAATTTACTTTTACGGATGGGCAATTATCCGAAAAACCAGCCATCCTGTTAAAAGACAGTAAAAATAGCAATTTCTATCCTGCTGGACTTTCGGTATCACCGGATGGTGCATATCTGTATGTCGCGAATAATTTAGACCATTCCGTTTCTAAAGTTGATCTTGGAACCCAAAAAATTGTTCAAACGGTTTCCGTTGGAAAGAACCCATATACAGCTTTTTTATCAAAGGATGGAAAGTCATTGTACGTCAGCAATTGGGGGGAAAGCAGTGTAACACTCCTGAATCCCGAAACAATGGAAGTGAAGAAAACCATTCCGACTGAGTTGCATCCGAATGCCATTGCGGAAAATCCGGTAACAGGGGATATATACATTTCTAATTCAGACGATGATTCCGTCTCTATCATTGATGCAAAATCGCAACAAGTTGTACAGACCCTTTCCGTTAAGCCATTTAATCAATCTCCTACTGGAAGTCAGCCAGATGCCTTAACGGTTTCAAAAGACGGAAAAACCTTATATGTCGCCAATGCAGGCAACAATGATGTAGTTATGATTGATCTGTCTTCGAAAAAGGCAAAAATAAAAGGACTTATTCCAACCGCATGGTATCCGACAGGCGTTTACCTGAACAAGGATAAAGTAATGGTTACGAATGCAAAAGGATTAGGGGCAGGTCCAAATGATCAAGGTCAGTATATCGGCAGTATGATCGAAGGGACACTTTCTATTTTCGACACACCAAATGAGCATGAGTTAAATCAATATACAAAACAGGTATTTAGTAACTTAACGGATAAAGGAGAAGGGAAAAGAACAGGTAATAATCCTATTCCGATGAACCCAGAAGGAAAATCACCAATTAAACACGTGATATATATCATCAAAGAGAATCGTACATATGACCAGGTGTTTGGTGATTTAGGAAAGGGAAATGGGGATCCTAGCTTAACAAGTTTCGGTGAAAAGATTACCCCAAATCTTCATAAGCTCGCAAATCAATTTGTGACATTCGACAATTTTTATGCAGATGCCGAGATCAGTGCGCAAGGTCATAACTGGTCTACAGCAGCCAAAGCGAATGATTATACAGAAAAGAACTGGATGGCGAACTACTCCAGCCGCAAACGGGCATATGATTTTGAAGGGGACAATGAAGCTGCTTATCCAAAAGCCGGGTTCCTTTGGAATAATGCACATCGTTCAGGTGTATCGTTCCGCGATTATGGTGAATTCATTAACTTCGACAAGGCCAAAAATCAATGGGTAGCAACGGATCCTAGTATTGGTGACAACTTCGATCCAGCTTTCCCGGGATGGAATCTTGATATTTCAGATTTGGATCGACAAGCTGAATGGGAAAGGGAATTCAACGAATTTGTGAAAAATGATAACCTGCCGCAGCTGCAGATTGTTCGTCTTGGGAATGATCACACACAGGGAACGAAAGTCGGGAAATTAACACCGGAAGCGATGGTTGCCCAAAATGATGCTGCTGTCGGAAAGCTTGTGGATGCGGTCAGTCACTCGAAATATTGGAAAGACACGGCTATTTTCATTACCCAGGACGATGCGCAAAACGGCTGGGATCATGTCGACGCACACCGTACGGAAGCGCTGGTCATCAGCCCTTATACACAAACAGGTAAATTAGATAGTACTTTCTATGATACTACTTCGATGATTCGCACGATGGAATTAATCCTTGGAATGAAGCCGATGTCCCAATACGATGCATCAAGTATTCCAATGTACAATGCCTTTACACATAAGCCTGATTTTACTGCGTATCAATATGAAGAACCGCGTACTTCATTGGAGGAAAAGAACGGAAACAACACACCGGGAGCACAAATTTCCGCCAAACTGGACTTCTCCGGAGCAGACCACGCCAACGAGGATCAGTTAAACCAAGTATTGTGGGAAAAGACCATGAAAGGCAAACCGTATCCGAAAAACAAACATAAATAATCTAGTTGAGAGCCTCCTATCTCGGGGGCTCTATCCATACATAGAGAGGAGAAATTTATGAAAAAGTTCATTCGTTTCTTTTCGAGGCGATTAGTACTTCTTTCCGTTATGGTGATGTTGTTATTTATATGGGGCATTTATTCTGCTGCACAAATGAAAACGGAGTATCTTCCGCAAATTAATAACCCGATTTTAATGGTTACTTGGAAATCACCCGCCGAAACTGATGGTGTCACTACTGACCAAATGAATAATAATCTTGTTCGTTCTTTAAAGGAAGTGGACGGACTGCAATCTATTCAATCAACGATTTACTCGCAGGGATTGTTTGCAAGTTTAACCTTTTCACAAAACTTCGATGTGGAACAAGCAGAAAGAAATATCCAAGCCGCCATTCAGCAAGTGAATTTTCCGGCAAATGTTAACAAGCCCGAGATCCAAAAGATTAGCTCGGATGCCTTTCCTTTTATGGAAATCAGCGCATCGTCCGCAAGTTTTGCAAAACAATTAAACGAAATAAAAGGCGTAAAAAAAATAAATGTAACCGGGAATGGTCAAAAAGGGTTAATCGTTAATTTGGACAATAAAAAGCTGCTTGAAAATGGCCTTCGTTTTGAGGATGTCCAAAATGTGCTTCAGAATGACAAGAATATTTGGCCTGAAGGAACGGTTGCGACGAAAAATCTCCAGATGATGCTGAAGGTAGAAGGGACGGCAGACCAAAAGGCGGACCTTGAAAATAGGATTATTAAAACAGCAAATAATAAACAGGTTTTATTAAAGGATATTGCCAAGATTGAGAAGGGAACAATAAATGTCCAAACGAAGGTAAGAACAAATGGGAAACCGAGTGTCATACTAGATTTGTATAAAAAGAACTCAGCGGATGTCACAAAAGTAAGCAAGGATGTAATGACAAAGCTGGCTAAGATTAAGCAGTCTAATCCTGATGATACATTTACGATTCTATCTAATCAGGGACAAACAGTATCCCATGCGATTAATGGATTGTGGAAGGAGGGCGCACTTGGCTGTTTATTTTCGATGCTATGTGTTTTCTTCTTTTTTCGTGAATGGAGGTCTACTGCTGTAATTGCCCTGACATTGCCAATATGTTTTCTTGTTGCGGTATCCATTTTACAAGCAATGGGAATCACTTTGAATCTATTAACCGTATCCGGGTTGATTGTTTCTATGGGTAGGGTGGTAGATGACTCCATTGTGGTGCTAGACAATATCTATCGCAGACTTGAAAAGAATGGCAGTTATTCATTAGATTTATTAGCTTCTGCTGTAAAGGAAATGGTTCCAGCTGTTGTTTCTTCGACCTTGACCACCATTGCTGTGTATTTACCATTAACCATGACAAAAAACATGATCGGTCAAGCATTTTACGGACTGGGTTGGGCGGTGACCATTTCGCTACTTTGTTCATTAGTAGTCTCTATCCTTATTTTGCCGCCTTATGTCGCAAATACTTGGAGGGGGCGTTTTTATGCAAAAGCACCAAAAACAGAAAAGTCGGCTATAGTCCTGCTGGAAAAGGTTTGGGTACATCGAAGCAAATGGATTAGCGGGTTGACGGTTGTTCTTATCTTAGCTATCATCAGCGCTTTCTTTATACCTGTAAATGTTCTTCCACGGACACATGCACAAGATCTTAACATTCAAGTCGAAGCGAAAGAAGGAGCCACACTTGAACAGGTTGATGCCGATGTTAGGGCATTGGAAGCTTTATTGCAAAAACATAAGGAGATAGCTGCTTATTCGTCGTCCGTTGGATCCATATTTGCACCAGCATTCGATGACGTGTTCGATCAAGGGGGAGGATGGATCCAGCAGCCAAACATTGCAAATGTATATGTGACACCCCAAAAAGGAGTTGATATCGCTCAATTAACCAGTATATTAAGACAGGATATCAAAAATCTTTCCACAAGCTCCAAGTATACCATTACAAATCAGAAAATTGCCGGGGATGATTCCAGAGTGAACTTGATGTTAACGGGGGATAATCCCAGCAAACTAGCAAAAACTGCAGGTCTCTTAAGAGGGAAATTGCAGACAATTAAAGGTTTACAGATATATGGGGACGCGGAACAATCTGATCAGGAAAGGTTTACGATTGAACTTAACGAAGACAAAATAAATGATTCAGGGTTAGATAAGCAAGCGATACTAGTGAAGTTGGAATCTTTTTTGAATAAGCGCACTGATATCCAAGTTGCGAATTCTGCGTCTTCCTATCAAGTGGAACTTCGCAAGCCTTCTGCTGTTTCACTTTCCTATTCACAAGGATCCGATTCTGAGCAGGAATGGCTTACACAATTGGGCCACTTGTCCTTCCAAAATAAGAATGGGGAAACAGTCAAACTACAGGAATTTGCAAAGCTGAATGTGGATTCACCACTATTAACGAGTGAAAAAGATGGCCAGCCGATTGCAGTTGTAACTGGGAATATTTTGACCACTGATATCGGAGAGGTAACAAAACAGATTAAAGATACTATAAACAAAGTTGAGCTGCCAAAAGGAATACAGATTGAATTTGGAGGTATCCCTCAGCAGGTTCAGCAAATGATTTGGAGTATTGGTTTAGCTGGAGTTGTGTCTATTATTCTGGTTCTGTTTATTATCTCATGTATTTTTAAGGGGATTAGAGGTCCAGTTGCGGTATTATCCTCTTTGCCTTTTGCCTTAATCGGATCGGTTTTATTCCTGTTTATTTTTAGGCAATCATGGAATCTAGGTGCATTAGTAGGAATGGTAATGCTGATCGGTATTGTCACAACAAATGGAATCGTACTTGTCGATCGATTGGAGAGGCTGCGAGAGGAGGGAGAACCATTAAAAAGATTCATCATTGAAGGTACTGCAAGCCGTGTGAGACCAGTACTTATGACAGCTGCAACGACTATCCTGACTCTTTTACCGTTAGCATTCTCAGGACAGTCGGATACGCTCATATCCCAATCTCTTGGACTGGTAGTGGTTGGCGGAATGATTACTTCCACCCTTGCAAGTCTTTTAGTTATTCCAACTGTTTATTATTGGATGTGGAAATCGGTTCGGCGAACACATTTACACAGTCGGAATGTTTTATCATATGGAGATTAAAGAATTGGCTGCCTTTTTGGCAGTCAATTTTTATGCTAAAAATTTTAATAAATTTGTAGAGTACTATCCTTGGGTGGTATTCTCTTTTTCTTTAAGATAAGCCTCATACACTTCCTTTACTTTGTCCGATTCTGGTGCTACATTTGAAAGTTTCTTACTTATGTTATTTAGTAAGTATAATCCTCTAAATAAACAGCCTGCTACAATTCCAAAAGCAATAAAACCGGCAAAAATTGGTCCTAGCATAAATAAAAGATAACCTAATATGGTAGCCAAAACGATGGATAAAATTAGATACATAAATTCTCCTCTTGTGGATAACTTATTTTTACATTAATGGTATCATAAAGTTATTATTAGGAAAACAGAGAAATATCTGGAAGGTTCTCGTGGAATAAAAATAGGACCTCCTTCAAGGAAGTCCATAACTAATTTAGCCTTTTAAAATGCAGCGGTCCAGCCCGCATCCGCTAATACCACCGTTCCATTAACAAAGCTGGATTCATCAGAAGCTAAGAATAAAGCAACTTTAGCGATTTCTTCTGGTTTTCCTGTTCGCGGCATAACACCTTGTACTGCTTTTGTACGATCGAAACCAAATTCATTAATATTTTTCATTGATGCAGCGATGTTTGTTTCTACACCGCCTGGTGCAATTGCGTTACAGCGAATCCCTTTATTAGCATACATGTATCCTGTATTCTTAGTAAGTCCTACAACAGCATGTTTTGATGCCCCATAAGCAGCACCCGCATGAGCGCCGTTTAATCCACCGGTAGAAGCTATATTGACGATCACCCCATTGCCTTTTTCTAAGAAAATTGGGATTGCTTTTCGCATTGCCCGCATAACACCTTTTGTATTTATATCAAAAATTAAATCCCATCGTTCATCATTTATGTCACCAACAGGCTCAAATCCATCCATAATTCCGGCATTATTCACGAGAATGTCTAAAGTTCCATATTCTTTGACAGCTGTATCAATCATATTTTCGATATCTTCTAATTTTGCAACATTTGCTTGAATGGCCAATGCAACTCCACCATTATTCGTAATCCCATCCGCAACAGCTTTTGCACCTTCTGCATTAAGGTCTGCAACGATGACTTTTGCGCCTTCCTTTGCATATAACTCTGCAATAGCTTTTCCCATTCCGGATGCTGCTCCTGTTACAACCGCAACTTTATTTTCTAGTTTCATGAAAAGTCCTCCATTCATTTGGATTTTAATGAACATTTGTTGCTTATCTATCTACTAAATATAATATAATCAAAGTATCCAACGTACAATCAGCAAATGAAGGTCTATTTGTTGGAAAATCAACACTATCTCTTATATTTGTTTATTAATTTTTATTATTGAACAGCGAGGGTTTCTTATGTCTAAAAATAATTCTATTGATAGAAGAATCGCTAAATCCAAACAGGCATTAAAGGATGCGTTAATATCTTTAATGCAAAAGAAGGATTTTAAAGAAATTACCATTACAGACCTTGTACAATTGGCAAACTTGAACCGAGGGACTTTTTACAAGCATTATCAATATAAAGAGGATCTATTAGAAGAGATGATGGACGATGTCATATCCAATCTAATTGCCTCTTATCGGGAACCATATATAAACAGCGAAACGTTTGAGGTAAGAAAACTTACTTCTTCCGCTATTAAAATTTTTGACCATGTGGATAAATACAGGGGATTTTATACTTTAATCGTTCAATCAAGTGCACTATCAGGATTCCAAAATAAGATTTGTCATGTTTTAAAAGACTTGGTTTTGCACGATTTATACGATCATCACCCCGATGCAAAAATAGATCGCGAACTGCAAGCAAGCTTTCATGCGTATGCCATTTTCGGGATGATGGTAGAGTGGATTAATCAAGGATTTAAATACAGCTCTACCTATATGGCAGAACAATTATTGAAAATCATCCAGTTTAGTCAGGTGAACACTGTTTTTAAGTTACATTTAACGGAATAATTTTCAACAAATTTGGTCTTGAGCAATAGGAAAGAAAACGAAAACAAAAAAAGAGTCAGTAGTATTGGTGAGACTCCTTTGTATTTATTGGAACTTATTATATGCTATTGTTATTTTCTTCTGCATCTTTTAATTTAGTTCCAGCTATATTAATTATTTTTGATAAAGCAATAGTTATGATGATAAGACAGATAATTCCTACCTTGGAAAACGAAAGTCCAATAAAACGGTGATCTAAAAATAGTATATAAAGTGTAAATAGTGAAAGATTTAATAAAGTTGAAATCAACGAAAATAGCTTTATAAGATATTTATTTTTGCCAGGAATATCTTGAAGAAAACCAATCAATTCATATGGAATAATCCATATTATGATACATAGAGAAAAAGTAAAAACAGAAGGCCAGTTGTAAATTGTTATGTTCAGTATTGGAATTATGCTTAAAAGATAAATCAAAAAGCTAAAGATTCCTGTATATAAAGCAACAATTAATAAAATAACCACTACAATACATAACCAAAAGATTCCCTTTTTCATAAATCCCCCTTTATATACAGCTTATCCATAATAATAGTCAATATAAAATTATGCATCCTTAGTATTTAATTATCACAAAGGATGCATAACTTTTAAAACAAGGAATGAAAAAATAAGAGATTTAATGATTTTTGCTCGTGCACTATCTACGTCAACCGGCATGCTAGGAGAACGGACTTGCAAGAATTGCTTCTGAAACAAATGTAACTGTATCTGGAAATACGTAATTTTCTTAGGATAGCTTTTGATTTGAACGAAGATCACCGATCGACTATAAAACGGATTAGCAAATAAACAGTAATAGCAATTAGATGGCCGAAATTGATTACCATCTGATTCAAGAGACCAAGTGGAAGGAAAAACTGAAGAGAGTTGTCCTTTATAAAAATTCAAAAGACCAAGAGTAACGCAAAAACGAAAGCGAGCTGCCCTTTACGAGAAGAGAAGTTTTTCTCACACTATCAGAAAAGGCAACCTTCATCAAAAAGAAGGAAATACCTCGGAGATTGAGGAATTCATTAATGATACATTTGGAAGGAGAAAACCAATGATATATCAAAAAGGAGCATTACTTGTACGAAAACTTGTTGATACGGATAAAGAAAAGTTAGTAAAGTGGCTATCTGATCCCTGTGTCCTTGAATATTATGAAGGCAGAGATCAGCCGCATGATATGGAGATGGTGACAAAGCATTTTTACAATCGGGAAAATAGTGAAGTTACTGGTTGTATCATAGAATACGAGGGTGCAGAAATTGGCTATATTCAATTTTACCCATTAGAAGAGGATGAGATAGAAGAATACGGATACGCAGATACACCTGAAACGATATTTGGAACCGATCAATTTATTGGGGAAGTTCTGTATTGGAATAAAGGAATCGGCAAGCAGCTGGTTTCTTCCATGATAGAATTTTTGGTAAGGGAAAAAGGCGCAGACAGAGTCGTGATGGATCCGCAAAGCTGGAATGAACGTGCTATTGCCTGTTATGAAAAATGCGGGATGAAAAAAGTGAAATTTCTCCCGAAACATGAGATGCATGAAGGGGAACTTCGTGACTGCTGGCTAATGGAATATAAAAAATAAGGCGGGGATAGTATGGAAGAGTTAATAACGGAAATTCCCATACTTCGATCAGCCAAAAAAGTCGAAGAAATACATAAGGGATATTCCTTCGATAAGAAGTATCTTGTTACCGTGAATGAACAGGAAAAGTACTTATTACGTACTAGCGGTGCCAAGGAATATGAAAGAAAAACAACGGAATTTGCTATTTTACAAGAAATGAAGAAGCTGCATGTACAATCTCCGCAACCAATTGAGCTAGGTTTATTGGAGGATAAGGGAATGTGCTACAGTGTGTATTCTTATGTGGAAGGCGAAGATGCAAAGATAAAGCTTCCTGCGTATACTCTTAGGGAACAGTATTCAATTGGTATGGCCGCTAGCCAGGATCTTAAACGCATGCATTCCCTTCAGGCTCCGTCAACAATTGAATCATGGTTTCCAAGGATAACGAAGAAATATAAAAGATACATAGATGCATATAAAACGTGTGGAAAAAGAATTCATTCAGACCATAGGCTAATAGATTTTATCGAAACGAATGTTGATCTTCTAAAAAATCGTCCAAATCGCTTTCAACATGATGACTTTCATCCAGGAAATATCATTGAAAAAAATAAGCAATACAGTGGTGTTATCGATTTTGAACGCTTCGATTGGGGAGACCCATTCCATGATTTTGTAAAAGTAGGAATGTTCTCGTGTGAAACAAGTATTCCATTTTCGGTTGGACAAATTATCGGATATTTTAATGGTGAAATTCCGGAACATTTTTGGAGGCTGTATTCTATCTATTTAGTTATGACCATTTTCTCTTCTATTGTCTGGACGTTAAAAGCGGCGCCTGACACCATTGATGAAATGATGGAGAGGTTGTATCGAGTGATGGAAGATCATAAGAATTTTGAAAATCTTACTCCAGGTTGGTTTTTAACAGGATTTAAGCAATAAAAAGAGAGGAGAATGTCTTATGTTTTTTCTCCAAATGTCAGGCTTTCCAGGATCAGGGAAGTCGACACTTGCGAGACAAATCGGTAAAAGAACAGGTGCTGTTGTGATCGATCATGATATTGTAAAATCAGCTTTTCTAGAATCCCTAGACGAAAAGCAGGTAGATGCCAAAACTACAGGAAGCATTTCATATGATATTGAATGGGCACTAATCGATTTCCATTTGTCGCAAGGACATAGTGTTATTTTTGATAGCCCTTGCTTCTATGAAGAAATGCTGGAAAAGGGTCAGGGCATTTCCAAAAAACATCAAGCTGATTATAAATATATAGAATGTTATCTGGAGGATTTCATAGAAATAAATAGAAGGTTAAAAACTCGAGAGCGTTTGATCAGCCAGATTCAGGGTATTGAATCAGAAGAAATGTTTCGAAAATCGATTCAAAATAGTAAGCGACCGTACGGGCCGGAATTTTTAAAGGTGGATACATCCAAACCCATTCAGGATTTACTTGAGGATGCCATGAACTATCTTCAGTAAAAATAATCGGAAAAATTCAAATAAAAAATGTTACCGCTTCCACTTGAATCCCGAAAAAAATCATGATAATATGTACCTAATACTTTAATAATGCATCACATGTTACTGATACGATCAGGCATGGTGGTAATTGGAAGGTCCAAATAGTGTCCCCTTCTTTAATACCGCCATGCCTTTTTTGATGTCAAAAATGTAAAAGAGGAGTCCTTTAACATGTTTAAAAATCTTTTCAAAAAAACACCACTAGAGATATATGCACCTGTGAACGGTCGAGTTATTCCGATTGAAGAGGTTCCGGATCCTGTTTTTAGCCAAAAAATGATGGGGGAAGGGATCGCTATTATGCCTTCGAACGGCGGGATTCATTCCCCAGTTGAGGGGACGATTATCCAAGTTGCTCCGACAAAGCATGCAGTAGGCATTCTTGCGAAGGATGGAACGGAGATTCTCATCCATATTGGATTGGAAACAGTCGCATTGGAGGGAGAAGGCTTTACCGTTCGAGTAAATGAAGGGGATCGTGTCTCCATGGGTCAGCTTTTAATCGAGGTCGATTGGGAATACATTGGTACTCATGCAAGCAGTACAGTAACACCAATGGTGATAACAAACAGCCATGATGGAAATAAACAGTATACGTTCACGGAGGAAAAAGAAGGCATTCAAGGTCAGACCGTTATGATAACTGCATCCGGAAAATGATACACTGTATAAATAGTGAATACAAGGAGATGAATTCGGATGAAAATAACGAGGATCCTGAATAATAATGCTGTCATTGTGAATGACGGTATGCAGGAGAAAATTGCTGTTGGGGCGGGAATTGCCTTTGGCAAAAAGAGAAATGATATCGTCAATGCCGGGAAAGTAGAAAAGCTTTTTGTCATGAAGGAAAACGAAAAGCTCCAGCAGCTCCTTAGCCGAATTCCAGAAGAGCATTTCATCATCTCAGAAAAAATTATTTCTTATGCAGAAGAATACTTGGGAACCAAGCTGAACGAACATATTCATATTGCGCTCACAGACCATCTTTCCTATGCACTTGAGCGGGAATCGCAAGGCATTCAATTAAAGAACAAGCTATTGCACGAAATTAGAATCTTGTACAAAAGGGAATTTGAAATCGGTCTGTGGGCTGTAAACTATATTGAAAAAACATGTCATATTCGAATGCCGGAGGATGAAGCGGGATATATTGCTCTCCATATTCATACGATGAAACTTCAAGGCGGAGATATGCGTCAAACGGTGATTCAAACAACCATCATCCGAGAAATCGTCGAAACCATTATGGGTTTTCTTCATATCCAAGTGAGGGAAGACGATATATCCTATCATCGGCTTATTACTCATTTAAGATTTGCTTTAACTAGAATGAATCACGATGAAACCCACACAATGGACGAGGAAATGCTTGATATGATCAAGAAAAAGTTCCCACTTTCCTATCAATGTGCACGGAAGGTAGCGAAGGAATTGGATGCTAATCACGATTTGATGCTACCGAAACATGAAATGGGATATATCACTCTTCACATTGAACGATTGAGAAAACAGTGGATTGAATAAGCTCTTTTCTTAAACAATATTGTTTTTATAGATAAAGAAAAGATGCACCGAAGATAAGTTTCCATTAGGATTTATAACAGTTTACGAAATAAGAAAACAGTAATTGAATAAGCAAATTGCTTTTTCAATAAAGGCTTTTTCACATGTATGCGAAAACAGCCATAAAAAGCTTGAAGGGAGTGTTGCAGCGGGATTCGGATAAGAGCCGAATGTAACTAGTGAAATCAGAGGAATTAGAATCGTCTTAGATATTATTTTTCTATTTATCCATACCATAATCACTCTGAATTCCTTGTACTTATACGGATTATTCTGAACCCCAAAAAATGGAGATTACTAGTTTATCTAAAAAAGAGAATATATTTTTTAGGGGGAAATGAAACCATGGTAATGAAATATTTACAAAGAATTGGCCGCTCCTTAATGCTGCCAGTAGCAGTTTTACCAGCTGCAGCGATTCTAATGGGTATTGGTTACTGGATTGACCCGAGTGGTTGGGGTGCTGGAAGCCCTGTAGCGGCTTTCTTGATTAAGGCTGGAAGTTCCATTATCGATCATATTCCAATTTTGTTTGCAGTTGGGGTTGCCTTAGGAATGGCGAAAGAAAGGGATGGATCTGCAGCAATCAGTGGATTAGTAGCTTTTCTCGTAGCAACTACATTGCTTTCAACAGATGCGGTAGCAATGTTAAAACATATTGATGCTGGTAAGGTAGATCCTGCCTTTGGAAAAATTGATAATGCATTTATCGGTATTCTTTCCGGCATTGTCGCTTCTGTAATGTACAACCGTTTTAGTAAGGTAAAATTACCGGATTTCCTAGCGTTCTTTAGTGGAAAACGTTTAGTGCCGATTATGACAGCGGTTGCAATGATTGTTATTTCTGTTGTTTTGTTCTTCGTATGGCCAGTAATTTATACAGGATTAGTTTCATTTGGAGAAGGAATTAGTAAATTAGGTGCGATAGGTGCCGGCTTATACGGATTCTTCAATCGCCTATTAATTCCTATTGGCTTACACCATGCTTTAAATGCCGTGTTCTGGTTTGACGTTGCTGGAATCGACGATATTAAAAATTTCTGGGCATCCAAAGGTACAAAGGGTGTCACAGGTATGTACCAAGCTGGTTTCTTCCCAGTCATGATGTTTGGTTTACCAGCAGCAGCACTTGCAATGTACCATACTGCAAAAACAAAACACAAAAAACAAGTAGCATCTTTGATGATGGCAGCAGGTTTTGCGTCCTTCTTTACAGGGGTTACTGAACCACTTGAGTTTTCCTTCATGTTCGTAGCGCCGGTACTTTATGTTGTGCATGCAGTTTTAACAGGTCTTTCTTTAATGATTGCTGCCCTATTCCATTGGACAGCAGGATTTGGATTCAGTGCGGGATTAGTTGACTTTGTGTTAAGTTTAAAAATTCCGATTGCGAATATGCCATTAATGTTACTTGTACAAGGCTTAGTATTTGCGGTAATTTACTATTTCGTATTCCGTTTCATCATTACAAAATTCAACCTTATGACTCCTGGTCGAGGAGAAGAAATGGAAGAAGGCGTAAGCGTAATGGAACAAGAAGTGGCAGCAACAGCTACGAACAAAGCAAATAGATTCACTGCAATGGCAGAAAAGATTTACGATGGCTTAGGCGGCGATGAAAATGTTGTATCTGTTGATAACTGCGTTACACGTCTAAGAGTAGAAGTGAAAGACATGAATAAAGTGGATAAAAATAAGATCAAATCTACAGGCGTTCCGGGAATTAATGTTGTCGGATCAACAAGTATTCAAGTTATTGTCGGCACAAATGTTCAATTTGTGGCGGATGAAATCCATAGAATTCGCAGCTAATAATAGATGAAACCTACTTTTTTCATAAAGTAGGTTTTTTTCATGAAAAAGTGAATATTGCACATCCTAAAAATGGAGGTGCACAGATGAAGAGACCGAAGTTCCTTTTATTTTTAATCATGATTCTGCCTTGGTTTACATTACCATTTGTAGGTGAAAAAGCGATAAAAAGATTTCTTCCTGCAGTTATTTTTATAAGTATGGTATCCAAAATAATAGATATCATTGCTGGGAAGCGCAATTGGTGGAAGTATTATACAACCATTCATCCGCTATTAAAAGGCAGCGCACCACTGGTCTTCGGTCCTTTTTTGGCATCCGCATTTTGGAGTTTAAAAAACACTTATGGAAAATTTGTGTCTTATTTGATGAGCAATCTTCTTTTACATATAGCGTTTGCAACAATTGGGATGTGGGTACTGAAACGTTTAAGAATTACTTCATTAGATAAAATGAGCCGTGTTCAGCTTGTATTTGTCCTTTTATTTAGAGCATTGCTATTATACGGATTTCAATTTGTGAAGGAAAGTATGGAGAAGAGAAGGAATAATCAAATGCCTGCTCGAAATTAAATGAAGGTTCATTTTGAGGAAAGCAGGTTTTGCAGTTGGAATTACAGTTTTTATTCGAAGATCCCATCAAAGAAATTCAGGAATTAAGCCCTGGCTACTCGGGCCATGCAAGTGATGTTTGGCTGGTTAAAACGCTCAGCCAGGAATTTGTGGTGCGTGCATCCAGATTAAAAGAAGAACCAAACAATGATTTCTGGTGGGGCTGTAAAAATACATTTGGGATAGACCCAAGAAATGTTTTTGCATTGGAAAATGTGAATGATACATTAAGCAAAATTAGTTCAATTCCTGTGCCGAAAGTAATGAACAAAGGTAAAACGACAAGAGAGTATGTTGTCGTTGAAAAATTAGATGGCCAGGTTGTTTCATCTTTTATTGATCAGCCTTCTTCGGTGCTGGAGAGTCTTGGAGAAGGGTTGGCAAGAATTCATCAACTTAGGGAAGACTTTGCCGGAAATCCTTCTGGAAGTGTTAGAATATCTTTGGATGACTTTCATCAACACCTAAGCCGATGTGCAGCAGAGCTAGTTTCCAGGTTTCACTCAGATAATGAAAAAATAACAGTTATGTTGCCAAAGGTTACGGAAATCATAAGCTCATTGCCACATCCGGAATACTCCACGTTTGTTTTAGTAGACATAGACCCTTCGCAATTTTTAGCAAATGAAAAGGAGATTACGGGATTAGTGGATACAGAAGCTTATGTGGTAGCACCGAGAGAGCTTGATTTTATCGGATTAGAGTACATATTGGATGAGCAATCTGCCAAGGATTTTAAAATAGGATATGAAAAAGTTCTGTCCATACCTGATTTGTCAAAGGTTCGGCTTCCTTATCGGTATTTTTATAGATTGTTATCGGTGCAGGGCGATGTTGATTTGGATGAGTGGTTGGGGTATAAGGTTCTGTTTTAATATTGCTGCAAAAAGACTCCATGGTTTTTATCATGGAGTTTGGTATTTTATAATGGTTTCATCCATTCCCCTTGCCTCCTTTCACTTATTAGAGGCCAGTTGTAATTGGTTTGTTTCAAAAATATGGGGAAATTTTTTAGTATGTAGATTTGTATATTCATAAGGATTACTTATGAATAATTATAGTATTTTTGTAATTTTACTTATGAAAATATCGTTTTATAATGAGGGAAAATAGCGCGATTAGAGGTCCTTTTTATGAAAAATAAAATCACATACTTATTAGGGATTACAATAACAGGCTTTGGGGATGGAATTCAGCAAATCGCATTGATGTGGTATATTTTTCATCTTACAGGCGAAGCGGCTTCGATTGGGTTGATGATTGCTATCTATTATTTGCCTAGTATGATTCTGACGCCGTTTCTTTCTGTGTATGTGGACCACCGTGACTCCAAAAATATTGTGGTTGTGACGGATGGCCTTCGTTTCCTGTTTGTATTTGTCATGGCAGGGCTGATTTTTTTTCACGTGGAATCGGCAGTGTTATTTTACGTTCTGCAATTTATCCTTGCCATTTGTTACACCATTTACAAACCAGCATCCCAATCTTTTATAAAAGAGGCATTTGCCGATAAGGATATTCCATTTGTCATTTCAAAGTCGTCTTCCTTAAGTGAAGCGGCTGGCCTTGCTGGAATGGCTGTTTCCGGTATGTTTTTAGTGAAGTTATCAATTTCTACTAGTTTTTTCATTAATTCGTTAACATTTTTAGTGGCAGCAATTTTGTACTTTTTTATTAAGAGGGTTCGTCCAAAACAAAGGAAGACTGCAAAAGTTCGCTACATACCTGAGCTGATTGCGGGCTGGAATTTTATAAACTATCAGGCTGGAATGAAGTTTTTATTATTCCTATCCATATTAAATAGTATAAGTATCCAAATGACCACGACATTAATGCTCCCTCTTGCCAATCAGTTTCATGGCGGCAGCGGGTTGTATTCTTCTTTTGAAATGGCGTTTTCTATCGGGGGAATTGCCGCCGGGCTTATCGTTACGTTTTTTCTCAAAAAACTGAAACAAAAAGTGATAGTGGTGACGATGGTGGGCATGATGATATCTGCATTCCTATTATATTTGAATGATTTTAGAATAGTAGCGGTGATATGCATCTTCATCTTAGGACTGTTCACGATGTCACACCTAACAATTGTCCAAACGCTTATTCAATTAAACACAACAAAAGAATATATTGGCAGAGTCATAGGATTAAGAACGATTCTAGCCTCCTTTGTAAAAATATCATCTGCACTGTTAACAGGTACGCTAATTAGCCATATTGGCATTCAAAATATATTGCTAGCTTTTGTTGTTCTCATTTTAATGAGCTTTTTAACATGGGGGAATATGAAAAGGGTGCAGGTACCTGTTTAAATTACATCCAGTCTGTTCGATTTTGTTTAGGACTAAGTGCCTAAATCGGTCTAAATATCAAAATAGGAGAATCAGACCTTAATTTTGTTTAAATCTAGTTATACTGTTATTCCTCGCTTCATTATTGCCTAGTGAGGACTCTTTTTTATGTACGATTTCTTTTCTCCCAGACTCCTGAACAAACACAACTGCTGCAATCACCATTAAAATTCCAATATACTGCCACAAATGCAAGGTTTCACTGAACACAAGAAAGCTCATAATCGATGCTACGACTGGTTCGATCGTAGCCATAATAGAAGCTCGGCTTGATTCTATTTTGGTTAAACCTTTTGTATATAGCAAAAAGGCTAATAATGTGGAAAAAAGGCCGAGGCCGATAATATTCAACCATGCATTTAAGCTTGAAAATAAAGAGGCTGCAGACCATAATCCACTAAATGGTGTGACGGCAATTGCAGCAAAAATAAACGTATATACCGTGACGGTTATCGTGTTATATTTTCGCAAAGCGTATTTTCCGAATATGCTGTACAGGGCATAGAAAAGACCAGAGCCAAGACCGAATAATAGGCCATGAAAAGAAATCGATCCATGAAAAGATGGCAGTACACCAATGACAAAGGCGCAGCCGATAAAGGTAGCAATTAATGCGATCACCTTGCGTGTTGTAAACCATTCCTTAAAAAGAATTCTTGAAAAAATGGCTACAAAGGCAGGTGCAGTATATAGCAGAATGACAGAAATGGAGATGGAGGTTACTTCCATGGCGCGGAACAAGCACCAATTAAACAGAACAAAGCTGATAATTCCTGTACCTATAAAATACTTACTGTCCGAAATGTTGATTTTTAAAAGGTTTCGATCTTTCACCACTATGTACAAAACTAGGGAAATGGATGCGAACAGTGCCCGTATGGCAACAACCTGTAATGGCGTAAATCCAATGGCATATAGATTGGTAACAAAGATCCCGATGATTCCCCATAAAAAAGCACCCGCCCCAACTAGGAACAGCGGCAATTTAGGATGCATGTTTCATTCCCCCTACATATTGGACTAATTTCATAATAATCAAATTATTGCATATAGAATAGAAACATGCCATAAAAAGAGGAATTTCACAATGAAATATGGAAGCTCTAATTATTATGGAAAGGATGGGTGAAATGGAAAAGTATATTAGAAATTTTGAAAAACAAGACATGGATTTTCTATGGGACATGTTATATGAATCCATGTATGTAGAAGAAGGGAAGCCAGCCCTAAGTAGAGATATATTAAAGGAACCTGCAATTGAAAAATATCTTAAAGATTGGGGGCGTGATACCGACCGTGCTCTAATTTCCGTGAACGAAAGCAATCAACCACTTGGAGCAATTTGGATTCGTCTTTTTAGTAAGGAGGACGGCGGTTATGGGTTTATTGATGAGGAGACGCCTGAGTTAGGGATTGCTCTGATACCTGAAGCACGGGGAAAGGGCATAGGTAAAAAATTGATGAGGGAAATGTTCCAGCTTGCAAAGTCGAGTGGATATAAAGCACTTTCCCTCAGCGTTAATCCTCAGAATGTACCAGCGTTAAACATGTATGAAATGAATGGATTTATCAAAATTGGTGCAGATGATGGCGGGTCATGGGTGATGAAAAAAGAATTATAGTGAAGCAATAAAGACATTCTGCAGAAGGAATGTCTTTATTGCTTTGCATTTTCTTTTTCTAAAATATCCTTCACTACATCCTCTATCGTAATATTCACTAGTGCTTTTTCCAAAGCGGATTGCGCGGTAGTAAAAATCGGGACAATGGCACTTTGAATGTTTCTGCCGACTAAACAATCTGGGTTCGGATGTTCATGCATGCCGAATAATTCCTTCTCAGGTACGACATCTACCGCTCTATAGACATCCAATAAAGTGATCTCTGAAAGTTTCTTTGCAAGCTCTGCCCCTGCCACTCCGGGTCGAACCTTGACGAGTCCTGCGTTTTTTAACATTCCCATAATTTTACGAATAACAACTGGATTCGTGTTTACACTACTAGCGATAAATTCTGAGGAATTTACCGTGTTCTTGTTTATTTCCAGTAGCGATAATATATGAATTCCGACAGCAAAACGGCTGCTTATAGACATGATTTCACCTTCGTTTATATCGATTATTTGTTATTATACCATATCAAATGTAACAAAATTAGTTACAACAATCAAAAATGGATTGACAAAGCTTAACCTGTAACTTATATTATTACATGTAATCATTTTAGTTACAACTTAAAAGGAGTGTTCATAATGAAAATTGGAATTATCGGTGCAACTGGTAAAGCAGGAAGCCTTATTTTAAAAGAAGCTGTGGAAAGAGGACATGAGGTTACTGCAATTGTTCGAAATGCAGCAAAAATTCAAAATCAAGACATTAAAGTTTTAGAAAAGGATATTTTTGATTTAAAATCCGAAGATCTAAAAGAATTCGACGTAGTAGTAAATGCATTTAATGCAGCACCTGGACAAGAAGAAAAACATATTGAAGCGGGAAAAGTGTTAATTGATGCATTGAAAAATCTTCCGCAAACGAGACTGCTCGTAGTTGGTGGGGCAGGAAGCTTGTTTACGGATGAAAGCAAAACCGTACGCGTATTAGAAACACCTGATTTTCCGGCAGCTTATTTCCCAACTGCCTCTAACATGGCTAAAAACCTTGAAGACCTACAATCAAGTGGTATCAACTGGACTTATATTAGCCCATCTGCTTTCTTTGACCCTCAAGGAAAACGAACAGGTTCATATCAAAAAGGAAAAGATCAGCTCTTAGTTAATTCTAAAGGAGAAAGCTATATTAGTTATCCAGATTATGCAATCGCAATGGTAGATGAGATTGAAAGTCCTGCTCATGTGAATGAGAGATTTACGGTTGTTGGAGAAGCAGAATAAAAAAAGACCTTTCGTTGTAGAGTGGTTTCGTTTCGGTGGAGAAACATACCAAATAGTATGCTAATTAGCAGACCAAATCGCATATGATTTGGTCTCTTATTGTGCGCCCGGCATGGGTGTAGTCTCTAGGGTGAAAGTCCCGAACTGTGAAGGCAGAAGTAGCAGTTAGCTTAACGCAAGGGTGTCCGTGGTGACGCGGAATCTGAAGGAAGCGAGCGGCAAACTTCCGGTCTGAGGAACACGAACTTCATACAAGGCTAGGTATCATTGGATGAGTTTGCAATACAAAACAAAGTCCTTTCTGCCGAAGGTGATACAAAGTAAATGAAGCAGATAGATGGAAGGAAAGATTGCACTCTTACCCGGGGAGGTCTGGTTGATACGCCAAGTACACTTGGTAACCTATCTAGTAATGGATAGCTGAACAATCAGAAGTCAGAAGAAGTCGTAGTACTTGGTTTGCTCGAGAGAATCAAGGAAGGACTGAACCATTTTAGGAGAACAAACACTCGGCAAACGGTTCTTTATGTATGAAAGCAGAAAATTCTTACGGAACCTACCTGAAAGGAAGAAATGGTGAATTCCATGGGGGACTTCGGGAGGGCTTAGTAAAGAACCCACTTAATGAGAATGTATTGTTCACGTAGAAAGGATAAATCTCAATGTTAATGGAACGAATGCTGTCACGGGAAAATCTTTTACTGGCATTAAAGCGAGTAGAAAAGAACAAAGGAAGTCATGGAGTAGACAATATGTCCGTAAAAGACCTACGAAGACATATTCTCGAAACGTGGGATACACTTAAAACATCCTTAATGGAGGGTACTTATCAACCTTCTCCTGTCCGTCGGGTTGAAATCCCAAAACCGAACGGTGGAGTAAGGTTATTAGGTATCCCAACCGTGACAGACCGTTTCATCCAACAGGCGATTACTCAGATTTTAACCCCTATCTTCGACCCGACTTTTTCAACACAGAGCTATGGTTTTCGACCAAACAAACGAGGTCATGACGGTGTTAGACAAGCGAAGAAATATATCGAAGAGGGATACCGATGGGTAGTCGACATGGACTTGGAGAAATTCTTTGATAAAGTCAATCATGATAGATTAATGCGGACTCTATCCAAAAGGATTCAAGACAGAACGCTCCTATCACTAATTCGGAAGTATCTACAGTCTGGCATTATGATTAATGGAGTCATAACGAAATCCGAGGAGGGTACGCCCCAAGGTGGACCATTAAGTCCTTTACTCTCCAATATCGTTCTAGATGAACTAGACAAAGAGTTAGAAAAGAGAGGGCACAAGTTTGTCCGATACGCAGATGATTGTAATATCTACGTAAAATCGAGAAGAGCCGGAGAGCGAGTAATGGACTCGATTACTACTTTCATTGAATTTACTCTAAAACTAAAGGTGAATCGAGAAAAGTCAGCTGTAGACAGACCTTGGAAAAGAAAGTTTTTAGGTTTTAGCTTCACATTTCATAAGAAACCGAAGGTGCGGATGTCAAACCAAAGTATTCAACGTGTCAAGAAACGGATACGAGAATTAACTTCAAGGTCAAAACCAATTCCAATGGATTATAGAATAGAGAAGCTGAATCAATATTTGATTGGCTGGTGCGGATATTATGCATTAGCAGATACACCCACTATTTTCAAAGAATTAGACGAATGGATTAGAAGGCGTCTCAGAATGTGCCAATGGAAAGAATGGAAGAAACCAAAAACCAAAGTAAGAAAACTCATTGGATTAGGGATTCCAAAAGAGAAGGCATACGAATGGGGAAACTCTAGAAAGAAATATTGGAGAATAGCCAGAAGCCCAATCCTACAGAAAACCCTCACAAACTCCTATTGGGAGATGCGAGGGCTGAAGAGTCTTTATGTGAGATATTCTCAACTACGTCAGACATAAATGGAACCGCCGTATACGGAACCGTACGTACGGTGGTGTGAGAGGTCGGGGGTTAGTCACCTCCTCCTACTCGATTTCCTCCTATATATCAACGATTATGTAGCAAGGAAAAACGCAGTCTAAAAAATATTTTGACATTTGTTGTTGTCAACATGTTAATTGTCCTTTTTGAGCAACCAAAGATAATCAAAATAAGCGGATATTTTCCGGTTATACAGCGGAATAGAGATCGGTTCGGGGGATATAAGCGGAGGTTCTCCGATTAAGCAAAGCAAAATTACTCATTTTTACGTTTTTTGAAATAATAGTCGGAATTCTTCCGTTTATTTAAGGGATTTTCTGTGTTATTTCGTCATTAAGAGAAATTTCTCCGCTTATTTATCAAACTCCCTTTAGCGTCTAATGAACTTCCTTACATATTAAAGACAAAAGCTTGGGAAAAATCCCAAGCTTTTGTGTGCTAATTACATGGTTATTCAATGCTACGAAATCTTATGTTATTTGTTCTTTGTAATCGGAACTACTTACTTTCGTTGGAAAGGTCTTTTTTTACAGTTTTTAGAGCAAGTAACTATCGGCCGATCTTGCACATTTGTTCTTTATCGTTCACATGCAATAAAATCATGATCTCGATCCTTATTGGCATTAGCATCATAAAGTGCCTTTGATACAAATGGCTTATAGCGCGTTTTTCCACCCTTGTTTTTCACGGAAGCGGAACGGGCAACTCCGCCTTTGTAATCTTTATTCAATGCCTTACAATTTGCATATTTTTTGACGGTGGTTTTTGCAGATGCTTCCTTTGATTCTATAACAGAAAAGGAAAGAATGAGCCCAATAGAAAGGAAAATGGCAAGAAGTTTTTTCATGAAGTATCCCTCTTTTTTACTCAAATCATAACTCGATTTTGGAGCAGTTTTCAATATAAAAAAGGATATTTTATAGAAAAATAGAAATTATTTTTAGTGAGGTGGGGATATTGGCGTTGGATGAGATAAAAGTGGTAGTAGGTGCAGGGGAATTTAACAATAACCCAGGCTGGATACATACACAGGAAAATGAACTTAACCTCCTGGACGAACGTACATGGGAAAAACGTTTTAAAGAGGGAACTATCCACGCGATTTTGGCAGAACATGTTTGGGAACATCTTTCCTACCAGGAAGGACAGGAAGCAGTCCGAATTTGTTATCGGTATTTAAAACCGAACGGCTATATACGTTGTGCGGTTCCGGATGGTTTTTTTTTCAGATGAGGCCTACCAAGCTATTGTAAAGGTTGGCGGTCCTGGCCAAAAAAATCACCCGGCTGCAAGCCATAAAATGGTCTATCATTATCAAACATTAACGGAACTTTTTGTGAGTGCGGGATTTAAAGTGAATTTACTTGAGTTCTTCGATGAAAATGGAATTTTCCATGAATTAAAGGTATCTCCACAAATGTTCATGTACATTATTAAAAAAAATATCCATATGCTTATATAACATACGTTTTTAACTTATTTATTGTCTGTACATAATTGTTTAACTGTACATAAATAACAGATGTTAACGAATATTTTTGTACATTAATTTTTCAAACATATTAAATGGTTAGGGTTAGTGGACTCATGCACCCGGTTCAAAGCCACCAAATCTCGAAGTTTAATAACTACGTTTAGGTAATATATGGTGAATTAGGTATAGGCCGTTAAAAATTGTATGTGCGCTAACGGGAAGTTTAGCTGAAATGCTGAATGAGTATGTAGGGGTCCTACCAGCAAAAAACATACGCTAAGGAAAATGCGATATCAAAAGGGTCCAATTTCCCCACTCTAGGGAAATTCAGTCTCTTTCAATAAACTTATCCACAACTTAATATTATCTATTGTATCTTCAAAAGGAATTACTCTGAAAAGCACCGATTTGACATTACCTCCAGACTAACTAAATATCTCCGCAATATCCTCTATAGAACAACCTTTGATAATAGGGGTCCCACCAACAAAATACGGTTATCTTAACTCGTAAATAGTAAACCTTTGTCTATCAATGGTTTATTCATTGTTGTAATGTAAACAACGTATTCGTCTTGACAATGAGCTTCGAGTCATCTGATTCTATCCTTTTTGCCCGACACTTGAAAAATGATCGGTTTACCTAACAAGGTTATCTGATGCCTTCTCATTGTAAAGACATTTCTACGCTGAATACGTTGTTTACAGAGTTAAGATATTGTCTACAATGTAACATTTAGGACCGTTTTCTTTACTTTGTATACTATGAATAGCACGTTAGATAATCGGAAATTTTGTACGCTAAGCAAAATCTACATAGAAATAGCCAAATACATGTACGTTAAGGCATTTGGCTTTATGTGTTATGTCTAATATTTATTTAATGGTCTTAGAGAATTTATAGGTAATTGATGCGAATCAAATTTTACTTTGATTTTGGGAATGAGTTTTGGTTCTAAAATAAAAAGAAATATGTTATTTTTTTTAGAATATTTATTAGTACCATAAACGGTCGTTTTTGTTACAGTTAAATAGACCGTAACTATTACAGCGATGTTTTATTAACTTATATATATATAATTTCAATTATAGACAAAAATAGACAATGTTCTTAAAAGGACATTTATTTACACTAATAGAATAATAATTCTATGAAAGGAAATATAAGGGAAAGGAGTATTGTGTAAAGATAACGGCAGTTTTATAGGGGGAAAGAAAATGTAGAAGGTTTTTTATTTAAAACAATACATTACGGAGGTGGTTAGATGAAAAAAAAAAATTAATAGTTACTATACTCGTATTTATTCCGATATTACTGGTTAGTGTACTACTATTTAAAGATAATCTTATCCCACAAACCTCAGCTTCTAAAGCCGAAAAAACTAAAACTGAACTATCAATATTAGAAGCAGTTAAACTTGCATATCCATCCGCGTTGAAATGGAATAAGAATGCACAATTATATCAAGCAATAAATATAGACTTAGATAAGCCTGGAAAGTCAATTGGGAGCAATGGAAAAAGGAAATATTGGAATGTGAAATTTGTAGTACCAGATACTAACAAGACATTTTTAGTAACAATCCATGAGGGAAAAGTTGATCAAACGAATGATTTTACTGTAAAAAATACAGATCCTTTTCCAAAACAGGAATTGATAAGATTATCAGATGTAAAATATGATTCGCCGCAATTACTCAAAAAGGCACTAGAAAAAGGAGGTATTCACCCAGGTAAAGATTGGGCAAAAGGTTATAATTTTATGCTAACCAAGGATCCAGAAACAAATATCACCTTAATGTTAGTGATCGGTTGGAATAGTGAATACAAGAAAATGGTATCTGTTTATTTTAATGCTACTAATGGCAAATTACTTCTTTCGAAATAAAGGGAGGAATATCAAAATTGAAAAAGATTACATTTTTTATTATAGCATTATTAATTTTTACTGTATCTAACTTCGGTTCAGAATCATTTGCTGCCACCAAGCATTCTTATACTGCTCCAGTTGTTACTGCTTATGTAGGTTTAACTTCTGGACATGGAGCTACTTATGGATTTTATAATGTACAATATAAAACTATTGCAGTGCATAAAGACAGTTCAAATAAACCTGTTATTCCGTTTGGAACTGATATTAACTGTGATATTGCGCTTCGTTTACCTACAGCTAGTGGTACCAAATATGTTTCTACTTATAGTGTTACTGATACCGGTGCAGGTTTAGCTGGTGATTGGTTTGATGTTTATTATGGAACAGATAACTCGACGAATCGTTATTGGGCCGATCAATTTGGTACAGAAAAAAATGTTTCATATTCTGCTACATTTTAAGATAGATCATCATGTTGCAACAATGTGACTTTCCTAAAAATATTAAAATCGAATTCTTATATTATAAGGTCTGCCGTAAAAATTTATGGTTGACCTTTTTTGTGTGTTTTTACTATATCAGTGTCAGTAACCTGGGTGAAACGGGAATTTAACCCCTTACTTGTGAAACATATTTAAGAACTGTTCAGAACTTAGATTAAGGTATAATTAGCGAAGCAGTGATACCGCATAGAGGATATAGGGATACCGACAAATTATTAGTTGAGTTTGAATGAATCCAGACATTGGTGTAGTAGATGTTTCAAAAAGGTAATTCGCGTTAGGATAGTGCCAGTGCCCACATTATCCTGATGCTACTACTTAACAATATGCAGTTTTAGTTTAAGAATCTAATCTAAATAAGTCGATTCTTAAGAGTACGGAAATCGATTTTTTTAAGTTGAAATTCACTTAGAGTAGAAATGTCAGGGTTTTATCTTCCAAAAAATGTCTTAGCGTGGGTTATATGTCAAAATTCTGGTGGTACCCCTTTATGCAAGAAGAAAAAACAAAACTCATTGACTGGTTGACATCCGACAGATGGGACTTCTATGTAAATACCACGCCTATAAGATAAGAGACGAAATCTCCTTTGCCATTGATAATGGGAATTATCATAGCGACGAATGTCGTACTTTCTGGATACGTGACCCACAATCGAGTGAAAATGTTGGACTCATTAGAATTAATGACTAGTTGGACAGTCCGCTATGTTTGACTTACGAGTCAAGACATCAAGCAGGGGAACTGGAATTGGCAAACAAGCAGTTCGTTGACTTACTGTCCATGTATTTAATACATATCCAGAAATCATCCGTATTGAAAGGCGGCAAACTAGACAGGATAACATAGCAATGAGGAAGGTTTTTCGTTCATGCGGTTATCTGAAGGAAGCCCACTATAGAGGATGTTGGGAAGACGAATCCAACGAATACTTGGATTCCATAGGTTATAGCATAATAAAAAGCGATTTTAAGAACGGGACTCTTACCCCGGTTCAATGGAATGATGAGACATCGTTATTAGTTTAGAAATATGAAAGCAACGCCTTTTCAGTTAACTGACGCAATTGTTGTATAAAACTTAGATTTTTAAATGACTTTATTGCTAAATAATCCTTAATTTAACAACTTTATTTTACCCCCATCCTACAGAATGGGGGTATGTGTATTGGTAGTATTTAACTTGAATAACGTAATATAACCTTTGACATTTCCGTATTGCGGGTGATGTCAGCTTCGCTGGTACTACCCCCACAACCAATTGCTAAGGAACCATCTGGCATAATTATGGATAAATAACAAAGTAATTCCAAACTAGTTACTTTCTTTATATCAAAGGTGTATTCCCGCGAAACCTCACACCAGCGAAGATGTATGATATATGGAATATTTAAAATAGTTTAATATTTTTATAATATTCAAAATTAATTGTTTACTAAATGGAATTAATAGTTTATAATGACAGTGTACTATAAATATTGTTAATTTTTAGAAGGTGATTACATTGGAAATATTCTACTTTATACAAATATTTACGAGTATAATTTTTTTGTTTTCTTCTGTATCAAAACTTTTTACTTTAAGTCAGTTCATTAATGTGTTTCAGTCATTAGGATTTAATAAGACTTTCTCTTTATTTTGTGCAATTTCCACATTTTTGTTAGAGTTTTCTGTATCTGTATTCATTGTTTTTAAATCGACTGTTTCAATAGGTATGATAATTTTGATTTTATTAATATTTGCCTTCTTAGGAACAACTATATACAGTCAAATAAAAAGTTTGAAAATAAAATGTAATTGCTTCGGCAATTTGATGGAAGATAATTTAGGTAAATCCACCTACTATCGAATATTCTTTTTATTAATTCTTTTCTTTAGTCTAACCTTTAGCCAGAATTATATTGGAATTACCGAAATTTCAGATACGATCACAATTAACTTTGTACTTTCTAGTATTAATTTGATGTTGTTTTACTTCTTATTTAATGCTTTTGGCAGATTAATTTTAATGAATAGGACGAGAAATATATGAGTACATTAATTTTTTTATACAGTTTATCTTTTTTGGTAATTTTAGTAGCTTGTATGATCCTTTATATATATAACAATATCTTGAAAAGTAGCAGACAACTTCTTAAGAATCAGGACGGACTTAGAAAAGGAACTTTATATCCTTTAAATAATCTAGAGTACATAAATGAAAAGGACGTCAATACAAATTCAAATTGCGATGGAACTATATTAATAGCTACCTCATACGGATGTGCAGCCTGTAAAAGAGTTTATCCATATTTAGAACAACTTAGACAAGAATATAATAATATCGATTTTCATCTATTAATGTTAGCAAATAAAGATCAAACACAAGAAACTATTAATCTTTATAACTTAAGAAACTTTAAAGTTTCATTAATACAAAACGATCAGTTACATAATTTAGGAATAACAGGGTTCCCTTTCAGTTATCTTCTTTCAAAAGAGAAGAAGGTTATTGAAAAAGGCATTGTGAACCATAAGAAGGATTTTGACTTGCTAATCTCTTTTCTGACTATTAAAAAGGTATCTTGATATTTAATTAAATTGTAGAAAGCAATGTAAATAGACTTTAATAACTTAAATTTATGAAATTGATAGGTGGAAATGATTAAAAAAGACCTGTTAACTATTATATTGCCTTTTAATACAACACTGATTAAACTTCATTTCTTTTTCTCTTATATACGACTTATTCCAAAACATCTTATGTATTAAAAAAAATTATACTATAAGTATGGGAAATAGTGTAAAATCTTCTTTCCTTTACTATTAAAGTTAGTAATTAGGTTATAACTAGAGGGTTATGTTTCTAATCTTAGACCATAACATGTGAAATGCCAATTTATACTTGTTAATTCCTCTATCAAAAAGTTTAACCTATTTTCATATAAACTATGAAAGGAGGTGGAATTTATGGACAACCATGAAAACGAAGTAAAACCTATGGGGGCCGATTGTGATACAGTATATTGTGCAAATGATCCGTGTGGACCTGGTAGAGAGAGAGACATGGAATTTTGCTATGAACCAAAAATATTTGGTGGAAAACTTATTGCGACCCATTGTGGCTGTGGATATTTTAATTAAAATATATAAGACCAGGTGTTTTACCTGGTCTTATATATATCCTAGCTATAAAAATAGGTGATATTATGATTTTGTATTTGTTTAGGTCTTTTAAAATGATCTACAAAATAAAAAAGTCATGGCTTTTTTTTACAATCTTTTTTCGGATTGCCAATGGATTTATTCCATTAATAGAATTGTGGATACTACAAATTCTTATTAACAAGGTAACTATGTACATTACTGGAAATAATGATAACCTTATCATTATTGTAAAACTAATTGTTTTTCAGTTTTTTATTATTATAGTTAAGTCAAGTCTCAGCAATTATTTTAACGTTTTCGATACGAAAATGGAGCAGATGTTAGATTATTATTTAGGTGAGATTATAATGAATAAACTAATAAGTGTACCTTACTATTATTATGAAATTCCGTCTTTTTATAATCACCAGTATCGAATATTAAATAATTATGGGAGTAGATTTTTAAGGCCAGTTAAAAATCTTGTTGAAGCGGTACAAAATATTATCAGTATAGTATCTTATATTAGTTTTTTATATTTCATTCATTGGTCTTTGATATTTTTGGGTGTTGTTGTTGCAATACCTACTTTAGTTATTCAATATAAGTACGGAAACAAGAAATTTGCTTTTCATAAAGATCAATCGGGTAAATTAAGAGAAGCAAATTATATAATTGGTTTATTTGGAAGTAAACAAAGTACAAAAGAAATAAGACTTTTTAAGTTAAGAGATAAATTGTTACAAAGGTGGAAGGAAATTGTTTTAACTAATAACAAAAAGTACATTAGAATTTTAAATAAGCAAAATAGACTAAGTGTCGGAATCGATGCATTCTCTGGTTTATTATATGCATTAGCATTAGTTCTAATTGTGTATGTAATAAAAATAAAAAAATTAAGCGTAGGTAACTTTGTTACTACTATACAATCTTTGAAAGAATTACAATTCTCCGTAAATCGCATTTCATTTTTAGTGGCATTGATATTAGAGAGTAGTTTATATATTAAAGATTTTTTTGAATTTATAGATTATGAAATCGATAATAAAGGTACTATAAACGAAAAAATTCAATTGAGCTTAGATAACAGTAGATCTATTTTCTCCAAAGGTATATCAGTGGAAAATTTATATTATAAATATCCACTCAGCGATACTTATACATTAAATAATATTTCTTTCGTTATTAAACCTAAGGAAAAAGTTGCAATTGTTGGCGATAACGGATCTGGGAAAAGTACTCTTATAAAAATATTAGTAGGCCTATACCAACCTACACAGGGAAAAATATTTTTTTCTGAGAAAGAAATTCGAGAAATAAAAGATGATGATTTAAGAAAAAACATGACTGCAATATTTCAAGATTTTGTTAAATTTGCTTACAGTGTAAAGGAAAATATAGCTTTTAGTGATTTGGACAATATAACTAATGAAGAAAAAATAAAAAACGTTGGATTAATAAGTGGTGTCGATAAGTTAGTCGAAAAGTTACCAAAAGGATATGATACAAACTTAGGCAAGATTCTTCCTAATAGTATAGATATTTCAGGTGGTGAGTGGCAAAAGATAGCGTTATCTAGGGCTTTATTTAAAAACTCCAATATTATTATTTTGGATGAGCCTACAGCTTCATTAGATCCCAAAAGTGAATTGTCAATTTTTAATCAATTTATGGAAATTGTTAAAGAAAAAACAGCTATATTTATTTCTCATAGAATGGCATCTGCAAGAATGGCAGATCGAATTATTGTTATGAAGCAGGGTGAAATTGTTGAAGAAGGTTCTCATGAATATTTAATGAAAAAGAAAGGTGAATATTATAATATGTATGAGTCCCAAGCATCTTGGTATCAGTAAATTATTATATCAGTCAAATATAGGTTTATTCTATGAAAATTTTTATTGGGACTTGATTTAGCTTAAAACGAATAAACCTCCAATTTTTATTATATATTAGTAAAAAATAAGGAGGGGAAAAAGATAAAGAATAAGCTGATTTTATTAGTTTGCTTTGTTATCTTTATGATTGGTTTTTCTTATACTATTTTCAAAGTTCATAATGTTAAGAGGTTAGAATCATCTAAAATTGATTCTATGCTTGGTTTTAAACCAAGTTTTATAAAACAGGGAAACGAAAGTAAATATAGAATTAATCTTACAATGAATACCAATGGTGTCTTCCATATAGAATCTACGATCAAAATTAAAAACACTTCTGCAGATGCATGGAATGAACTGGTGTTTTATTTTATTCCGAATATGTCTACTAAAAAAAATGCTCCACAACTAGAATATCCATCCACAATAAATTTTAAGAAGGTCGAAATTAACGAGAAAAATGTTAGTTTCAAATTAGATAAAGATACGCTCAAATTACCTTTGTCATCAAATATTCAACCAAAAAAAGAAACTGTGGTACATTTTTCTTACGATTTCACTCTTCCTGAAAAAGGTTTAAGACTGACAAAGAGTGGTAATAATTACTTCTTGGCTCAGTTTTATCCTATGCTAGCTACTTACAGAAACCATAAGTGGAATAAAGAAAAATATCAACTTAGGGGAGAATCCTATCATACTGGATTTAGTGATTTTAAGATTACATATGATATCCCTAAAGAATTTACTATTACATCTACAAGTCAAAATGATGAATATCCAAGTGAAAATAGAGGTTCATTTGAGATTAATAACGTTAAAGAGGTTTTTATATCAATTCTTAAAAATCCTAAATTCGTATTAAAAAAGGAAAACAATGTTTCTATTAGAGTATTCGGAATGGAAAATGATATTGAATTATATAAAGAAATAAGCGATGTAGCTCTAGATGCTTTAAATTTTTTTCAACAAAATATTGGTCCGTATCCTTTTAAACAGTTGGATATTGTATTGGGAGAAATGGGAATGGAGTATCCCGGAATAATAACAGCCGGTTCAATATATAATAGTCAACAGGTAAGTTCCGAAGCACTTAAAAATATGGTTGTACATGAAATAGCTCACCAATGGTTTTATGCAATTATTAGTAACGATTCTTTTAATGATGCATGGTTAGATGAAGGATTTGCAAATTTCGCTGAATCACTATATTACTTTTCTTCTACAAAAGAAAAGGTACCCTATAATTTAATAAAAAGGCCATCCAAAGAACTAGTAGTCAATTTACCAATTGATAAGTATAGAAATAATCAAAGTTCGTATATATATGGGGAATCAATGAATATGTTGTGGAAACTGTTTGAAAAAAGAGGAGGAATCAATAAAGCTAAAGAATTTTTAAAAACCTATTATCAGTTATATAAATTTAAGGAATTAAATACACAAGAATTTGTAAGGTTTACCAAAGCCTATTTTAATCTTAAAGATAATTCTGATTTTGAAGGTTGGTTAAAATTAAACTAAAAAATTATTTCCTGGGGTAATCGTCAGGAAAAAACATACCCTAAGCAAATTTCGACATAAAAAGCCGATTTTTCCTACACTAAGGATTATCGGCTTATGGTATTTTGTATTTTTTGAATTGTATTTATGATTTAGTGAATTTAGTTTTAAGTATTTCGAAATAAATCTTGGGTGGAATAGTAATCAAAAAATCTTAAAAAACTTTCCAAAGGAGATAATGTACCGTGAGGTACACTTATCAAAATGGAAACAATATGCCCTAAGACCCACTTCCCCGTAAAAAAAAGAGGAGCTAGATAATAATAAAGCTAAGTGTCGATAGGATTTAGGTCTATATCAGTATTGACTCTTCTGAACAATTTTCATTCTCTGTGGTGCAGGACTGTTTTTGTCCTGCATGGATGGCTAAAGGGTGCTATAATTGAATAAGCACACAAATAAAAGGACCGGACCTATCGGTCCTTTTTGAATAGATTACTAAACCTATTTTCCATGTTTGAAAGGTGTGAATTTTTTTTTGAAGGATTGGATTCCACGGTTTCGAAAAAAACTTCCAAATTTTCTAAACTCATATGGTATCTATTATTTTTATCAAACTGTATTAGATTGTCGTTAACCTGATTTTGTGAATGAAGATGAGAAAATGCGCTGGAAACCATTTGCTGATTGTACAATTGTTCATAATGTTTTACCTGCTCCCGTAAAAACCTTATCTCGTCGTTTTTCAGTCTTAACTCCTCACTTTCATCTTTTCTTCGTTTGAGATCTTCTTTTAATTTCTTAGCCTCATTATAAAGCTCAATGAAAGTTGCCTCGATGAAGTGAAGCTCATTAACTATTTTGTTCTTGTCATTTTTGTACACTTCAAATATTTGTTCAATATTTGGAAAGTATACATCATCACTTTCTGTCAATCCGATAATCCTTGGGATTGGCTTGTTTAATTCTTTGATTGTATCAGGTATACGCCTGCTCCATGTATTCCTGCCAATGCCAGTTTCCCTTTCTAAGAAAAGATAAGTTAGTTTTTGCCCTTTAAATTTGTTTTTAATTTGTAACGCCATTTCTTTAAGCTGTTCGTCACTATAGTTGGAAGGTCTGCCTTTGCCAGTCTGTCCATCTTGTGATTTAATCATATCTGTCCTCCTCCATCAATTTTGAATCGACCATTGCTTTTTGATTCATGTATTTTACCAGATTCATTGAATTTGCTTTTAATATTTCTTCAGATCTAGGATGGCCAGAAAGGTGTGATGAACTGCATTGTTTCTTCATAATTGAAAGAATCTCATTCATGCGCTGATTAAGGAAGGTGGAATAGTCCTGTAGCCATTTTATCCCTTGTTCGTATTTCTCAATAACTGGTTTAAAGACATAATTGTTGCACATCCTGCAATCCTCGACACATGAGGAAGGGAAGATTTCACTTTTCTCCTTACAATAACCGTATTCTACTTTTAACATTTTTAAGGTGTCCTGGTCATTGTAAATTTTTCCTCTATCGTATGCATCCCTTCTCCATCCAATAAATCCCTCGGGAATTGTATCTGAGATTTTTCGTTCCAGCATGTGCTGGGCCAGTATGTAGACATACGATTGAGAAAAATGTTCCGCATGAGAGTAGTAATTCTCCTGTGTGGCAATTACATCATGACCTGCCATTCTGGCTATGGAAAGCATGTTAAATCCCTGTAAAAACATATTGATAATCGCGAAGTGCCTGGTATCTCCCGGCTTGATTTTCTCAAGACTTGTTTCCGAATATACCCCTTCAACGACCTCGGTATAAAACTCTTGTAGTAAAAGATCAAAATTGTACAGTGTCACCCTATTAAATGCTTGACGTCTGGGTCTTTTCCGGAATAATTGGTAAAAATCCCGCGGGAAAAGGTAATCATCCTCGATACCCAGTTCTATTAGTTTTAATTTGTAGGAAGAGATAATCTGGTACGTTTTACGATCAATTTGGATGGAATCGTAACGGATTACCCTGTCAGGTGAGTCATTTTCATTCTTGATTCTTGGCACTTTAAGCCACATGCTTCCATCTGGTCTATGTTCCAGGCAGTCTTTATTCGTCAAAAGGAACTCTGTTGGTCGCTGAGGTATGATATTCGTAATAAGCCACCAAATCATAATTGGCATAAATTTTAGAGTCAACTCGATCGGCTTAGTCTGAAAAAAATCATTTACAATATCATTGAATATCAATACATCATGGAAATGAGGTAAATCCCTGTTACCATATATTGCAAAAGGCGCGGTGTTACAGATGCCTAATATTTCTTCTCCTTGTTCACAGGGAAAAAAACTGATGAAGTTCTTTAACACATTTGAAAGTTTATAGGCCCGCGGCGCTGACATTGACAACATTGTTTGTTTGATCCTGTCTGTTTTTTTAAAACCATTTGATACCCTTATCGTTTTTTTGAGGAGTTGGAGTTCATCGTAACAATTATGCGGGCTGACTCCGGATGATCTCCGTAAGATGATAAAGGCTTTAACAGCTTGGTTTAATACTCCAAAAATTTCTATATTAAATACCAATCGGAAATCGTTTGCCTTTATTGGGCAGGGCATAATCCACACATGGTCATTAAAAGAGTTTGCGGAAATATACCCATTTTCTTTCAAAGATGAAAAAGTGTTTAAATATCGTTCTTTTTCTGTATCATCATAATAAATTTGTTCGACTACCGTTACATTAGCATTGCCGAACAAATCTTGAGAAAGTTTTAATTCCAAGTTGTTCTCCTTATTCAATATAAATTTTGTCAGCTAGTTGGCTAAGCTTATCACGTACATGTTGTATTTCTATAAATGCCTCAACATAATCCTCCCCGAAAAAGTCGATTCCTTCGTCAAGTAGGAGTAATAAATTTAAAAGAAAGTACGATTCCTTTCTTCGGACGGCATCATGTTGAGTGGCTTCAATGGAATTAATTAAACGGTCGAATTCTCCACTCAGTTCGATAAATAAATAATTTTTAGGGATGATGTTTGGGCATGAATAACACGAGTTTAATCGTGGGTATTCACAAACAGGATGCGTAATACACTGGGCATTTTCTGTCTTTGAAGACATTTCCCCCTTAAAAATCTTTATTATTGTTTCTTTAAGAGATTCCTTTCTCAGATTCGCCAATCTGGTTATAACAGAATTTCTCTTTTGCTTAATTTGTAATAGAAATTGCGCCCACCTTTCGGTGTGAAATGGACTGCCTAACTCGTTTCTAAGGGTCGAAATTGCCACTGTTTTTTCTTCCATTGTTCGGGTCACATCATCCTTTTCACTAGTCAATAATATTAGATAATTATACAGCCAACCGAAATGCCCTCGTCGGAACAGGTTAGAAGACACTTGATTCAAGGTGTCGTCCTTGTTCGTGGCTTTCACATAAATAGCTGTAGTCTCCGCCCTATTATGGGACCTTACCCTTTGAGTAAGTTCTAGAGCCACATCTGCGTCGTTGCCGTCCTCATCGCTTATACTATAAAACAGGTAAGTCATCGTACTGTTATTAAACTTCAAGCTTTTAAAGGGTTCAAGGTTCGATTCGTTTTTAAAAAAGGAATGGTGTTGATCTTTCCCAGACGTAGCCACTGATTTAAATTTTTTTCCTCTGAAGAATGATTCAAGGAGAAATGAATGCCCGTTTTTTTGCCTATGTAATTCTGAAATAATTAATGCAGTGGATAATGGCTTAACCAGTCCCGGTTCGACCAAAAACGTGACAAGCGTATTCGTTTTACTGGTCCTAATTGACCGGAAATGCAAGTACAACTGATTAATGACCTTTTGGCACTGTGTCATTGTTAAAACATTTGTATTAAACCAGGCCAAAGAATCGACCTGAATAGACGATATATCGATTTTTGGCGTATTATAAACAATGTCGGATGCCCTCCAAACGTCTGTAAGATGCATTATTGTAAATGCCCACATGTTTGCGTAATATTGATCGTTAATGGCATTTGGCAAATGCAACGCTATATCTTTTACATATTTATAGTAAGAAAAAAAAACTTCAGGGGAGTAAATTTCCTTATCCTTATCTTCATTGGTTTTCGTTTTAGAAACCACATATTTTTTCGGAACCTGCTGACCATAGTAAGAGTAACAATATTCATAAAAATGATTGAAGATGCGTTTCTTATGGTCGTTTGTTATTTCATTGGTCATAATCGAATCTATAAGACTAACATCTAACTCGTACAAATTTTTTTCAAGAGTACTTAAGATTTCGAACACTGACTGGTAGTAACCAAAAAAGGATTGAATATGGTTTGGAGCGCCTCTTAATTTGCTCAATTTGAGCTTACAGAAATCCACAAATAAATCCTGCGTTTTCCTTAAACGATAAGGTAAAGGGAAGGCATTCATAAATTTTAATATCTCTTCTAAAGCGTCCTTATTCGTATAGATGTCTACCTTTTTTTTGTAAAGCCGCTGGTTATTGTTCTTAATAAAAGCATTTGCCTCTTCAATTGGTATATAATAAACTCCTCCAACCTTTTGGGCATTTGGAAACAACTGCTTTTTTCTAATCTTATTCCGTAATGTTCGCAATGATAATCCGGTCTTTTCAGCTATTATTTTAAGTTGTAATGTATTGGCTGGTTTCGAAACTGCATTTCTTTTATCACTCAAAGAAATGCAACGTTGTTCCTTATAATCCTCGATTGATTCCATCGGAATCATCCATTTAGTTCTGCGTGGGGTATACGGAACTTTCACGGCACCCTTAATTTTTCCAAACTTTATTTGTTGTGATACGGTAGTCTTATTAATTTGTAGTAATTCAGCAGCCTTACTGGTGTCCACATAGTTTTCTAACACCGGATATTCCGTAATTTTAAGTTGTAATGTATTGGCTGGTTTCGAAACAGCCTTTTTTTTATCACTCAAAGAAAGTTGGCGTTGTTCCTTATAATCCTCGATTGATTCCATCGGAATCATCCATTTAGTTTTGCGCGGGGTATACGAAACTTTCACGGCACCCTTAATTTTCCCAGAATTTATTAGTTGTGATACGGTAGTTCTATTAATTTTTAATAATTCAGCAGCCATAATGGTGTCCACATAGTTTTCTAACACCGAATATTCGCTAAGAATTGTTTTATCTTCTTTACGATTTATAAGGTCAAATATAAAGGTCAAGTCCTTCATATGTATATAGGGTGTTCCCATATGTGTAATGTAAGGTATTTTTGTTTTCCAATAATGAAAATCAAAATTGAGATTTAATTTTTTCTTAGCCTCGTTTATCCTTATGTATTCATTCGGATTAAAACTATCGAAATAACCGATGGTTTGCTTAATATCCTCAATAGAATCGGATTTAAAAAGAAATTTATCTTTATACAGATGGTAATTTACGAGTAAGCCACTTTTGATTAATCTAAAGATTTTTTCCGATCTCACACCTAATATGCTGCTCAGCTGTTTAATGTCTATACAAGCTTCCTCATTAACATAGCCACTTAACCTTTTTATCTCATCAATGGAACTGAGAGGGATATAGGTATTTTTCCCGTATTGTACACTAGTTTTAATCCAGCCTCTTTTAATCCAATTCAAAAAAGTTTCATGGCTGATTTTAAAGAACTCAAGAAAATCCTTGAGCCTCATGTACTCATCAGTATTTATATATCCGATATTCTCCTTTATCACTGGAATGGCATTCTTTGGGATTAGGGTTTTATTATCAACTTCAATCAAAGGAACTTTTCCCTCGGATATCCATCTGATGATAGTGCTATGGGTGACATTTAAAACTCTTGCGAGTTCAGACTTTGTCAGATATTTAGATATATTCTGCACGTATTATTACTCCTTATGTGTTTTGAGGTTTTCTATGAGCTTTGGAATATATGCTTCATGCATATGATTAAATTTTTGTTCCAGTTTCTTTCGCAATCGTTCGGTCCTAGACATATAAGATAGGGAAGAAAGTAGGCTTTTATCGCCTCGTGGAAATGCAATATCGTATGGATTTTCAGCAATCTCTGCTAACATATTTGTAAAGGTTCCTCTTCCAATATGGGTCGACCAACTCATCATGCTCAAATGGTGGGCAAGTAATTTATCTTCGCTGTCCCCATAAGTTTTCAGGTATTCAATGAAGCTTCTTTTTAACTTATCGAAATATTGACGGTAACTCCGTCCAGACATTGCATTTCCGTCCCTATTTACGAAAAGGGCATTGGTGTTATCCATCGCCTTAAATAATTCTATATGATCATTGAATAGGGATTCACCCCAATCCTTAATCTGAAAAATTCTTTGACTCCTAGTTCGCTTTACATAGCTGCTGCCCGCACTATCCTTAAGGTCAGAACGAAAATATTGATTCTTAACATCAAAAAGAAAATCCCCGTTCACTATTCGTCTTTTCACTTGAGTTCGTTTTAGATTAACCACTTCTCCCACTCGAAGACCACCGAATAACTGCATATAAACGCCTAGAGCAATAGGCATTGCTTCCAGAATAGCGATTTCTAATAGGAGAGGGATGTATTTGATGGGGAATGCATGCTCTACTTTTGGAGGTTGATATTCTGGATAAATCACCTGGAAAGGAGACTCGTAATAGATTGTGCCATGCATTGTTTCCTTTTTGACAAAGCTACTTTTATCTATGCCGTTAATAACACCCTTACCGATTAACCAAAGATAGAAATAGGTGAGCGTCCTTTCACTGTCTTTTACTGTTACTCTGGACTGTCCTTCCGAAGTTAACGTATTAAGGTACTTACTCCCGTCCGCCAGTTTTAAATTAGACAGTGAGTGTATCCGCATACTGCGCCTGTTAACAAGTAAGTAATTAAGGAATTTCACGGTGTTTAACGCATGTTTCTTTTGCGTGTTGAACTTTCTTGCCTGCCAGTAATGTAAAATAAAATCTGTCATTGGATGAATGATATGGGTGCCTGTATGTAGATTTTTTAGTCCGATCACAGCGAACTGTTTTTTTATAACTTTACCGTCGCTTAATTTTCCCCAATCAATCCATACAGGAATCATGATAAATTTATAATTTTGTAGAGTTGCTATTTTTGAAGTATGCGAATTGACCATTTGCCCTCCAATAAGTTATATTTATGTACAATATTTTCTGAAAAGCGAATAAATTGGATATGTTATGTTTTCTATAATATCAATCTGACGCTTTTTGTACAGTAATATTTTTGTAAAAACTCTTAAAATCCTTTTTTGATAATTTACAACCTAATTATTTTTGTACAAAACAATTTTGTGCAATATTATGGAGATAAAAAGAATGGGATGGTCGTGATGGAGTTATCTTTCGTTCAAAAAAATATGATCCCAGAAATCGGGATAAAATTGTATTTCCATCGCTAATTCTCGATGCGGTTAAGGAGGAATCTTCATGTTAAAAAAGATTGTGGAACTGCCAACAGATAAAAAAATTGCCGGAGTTCATTGTATACCGATAACGAAAGATGGCAATATCGTAATGGCCTGGGATAAAGATGAACAGGTCTTAACGACGATTGGCGGGAGAATGGAGGGGGAGGAAACGCTTGAGGAAGCCCTTGATCGTGAACTGATGGAGGAGGTTGGGCTAGTAGTTAGCGGAGAAAGGCAGCCTTTTGCCGCTTGGTACTGGGAATCAACAGATACCTATACAGTGTGGCTGTTGGCAAAAGTAGATCATTTTGTCCCATATGAATTTGAAAATGAAAAAACAGGGTATGTTATTTTTAATTTTGAAACAGCTCGGCAGATGATTAAACAAATAGAAGGGGACAGCCGGTTTAGGATGGAAATTTTAACAATGGCCGAGGATTGTGCAAAGCATTATATATCGGCGTAAAGTTTTGGGTACTTACATAGGTGATACTTATACAGACTTTCTCTAGGAGCGGAAGTCTTTTTTTCTTTGAAATAGAAGGAAATAAAGTGTGAATAAAGAACTATTCAATAAAAGGGATTTTTAATGATTGCAGAAGAGGTGAGCAAATGCATCAAGAAAAAATCAGTAGCCAGAATCAAAAGAGCTGGAGCCAATCAGCTTACCAGTCCTGGGTGAATCGGCATGGATTTCCAAATGAATATGCGCAAACGTTGAAAAAAGATCCTGTTACAGATGTTTCACATTATTTGCCCTATATGGGTGATGTGAAAGGGAAGAAGATTGCTAATTTACTTGGTTCTAAAGGAAATAAAGCTGTGTCTCTTGCGTTATTGGGTGCCGATATGACGGTTGTCGATATTTCACATGACAATCAAAAATATGCATTAGAGCTGGCAAATGCGGCAGGGGTAAAAATCAAATACATTGTGTCGGATGTATTGAAGATTCAGGAAGAAGAAAAGCTGGCCGACTTTGATTATATCTTATTAGAATTAGGCGTTTTACATTATTTTGTTGATCTTGAGCCGCTTTTTGCATTAATTTTTAATGCTTTAAAACCAGGCGGTGTTTTTATTCTAAGGGATTATCATCCTTATGCCTCAAAAGTAGTGGATATGGGTGAAAACGGAAATTACTTTGATGAAACGGTGATAGAAGGGGATGTTGCCTATAGCAGTCTTCTTTCTGAAAGGGAAAGATCCTCTTTGGAAAAAGTGTTGGTTCGCCGCTGGACATTAAGGGAAATCGTCACCTCGGTTGTTCAGGTAGGATTAGAAATCAAAAAATTAGAGGAAGAAAAAGGTGTGAGGTGGGCTTTTTCTGACGGGGCACCGGCAGGTATAGAAAACAGGGTTCCGGGTTTGTTTACAATGATCACTAGTAAGCCATTGAAGGAATAAATCTATACTGACATTTCCTTGCCACAAAAATGACGGAATTTTGAACTTCTTAATGGATTTATGTATCTAAAAATAGGAAATGATAAAATAAGGTAACTTCTAATGAATCGAGGACAGAAAATGAAAGAATGCCTGAGGATCCTTATAGGTATAATTGCTGTCGTGATATTTGTAATACCCGCTACCCGTTTATATAAATTTAACAAAGAATTAAATAATGCTAAGAAGGATAACGTGTTATCGGAACAACTTGTGGAGCACTGGTACAAAAATTTTTATACCATTATTGCTTTTATTGTGGTCGGAATGATATTAGCGTTGCTGTTTAGTTTTTTGTCTTAAAGAAAAAGTACTTTCCTCGATTGGGTAAAGTGCTTTTTTCTTTTTTTGAGACATAGACAAAATAATAGAGGATTGTAAATAATGATGAAAGCTTGTAAAATAGGTCACAAAATTATGAAAATATTAGAATTTGAAAGGAGAGTGTTAAAAATAACCATTTATATTGCGTTGTTTCGAGGAATTAATGTTGGCGGCCATAATATCATCAAAATGGCTGAATTAAGAAATCTTTTTCAAACAATACAGCTTAAAAACGTGAAGACATATATTCAGAGCGGGAATGTTGTGTTTGAGTCTGAAGAGGAGGAAAAGACCTTACGAAATCGATTGGAACAGGAAGTTGAAAAAACATTTGGGTTTCCTGTCTCCATTATTTTGAGAACTTCTATACAGATTGAAAAGATTATTCAGCAATGTCCGTTTCCGGTTGACCATTTGTTAGAGGGAGAAAGCGTTCATGTTGCTTTTTTAGAGGAAGAACCAACTCAAGAAGCGGTGGATCGTTTAAGGCAATTTGAAAATGATGATGAACAGTTCCGGCTGATAGGGAAAGAGATGTACTTATTTTTTCGAAAAAGTATCCGAGATTCAAAGCTGGCGGTGCAGGTTCAGAGGGTTGGTGTGCAAGCAACTGTACGGAATTGGAGAACAACGGTTAAGCTTGATTCAATGGCAAAGGAAATGAAAAACGAATAAAAGAGGGGATGGCAAAGATGAAAAAAAGACCGGAATTCAAGGAGTATAATCCATTTTTTGCAACTTACATTGGCTTAGTCTCAGAAGGTGATATCGAGCATATTATTAGCGAGCAAATAAAAAGAACGGTGGAACTTCTTAAAGGATTAACAGTAGAACAAGCCCATTTTCGATATGCTCCTGACAAATGGACGATAAAAGAAGTGATTGGCCATATCACAGATACGGAAAGAATAATGGCATATCGTCTTCTAAGCATTGCGCGGGGAGAGAAAGTGGCATTGCCAGGTTTCAATGAAGAAAGCTATGTACTTCACTCTGCCTTCAACCAATTATCGGTTGAGGAACTTCTTGAAAATTTGGAAGCCGTACGTCACTCCACCGCTCTTTTACTTAAAAGTTTACATGAAGATGCGTGGCAGCGAACAGGAAATGCCAATGGTTCCGAAGTAACCGTCCGGGCCCTTGCATACATCATAGCAGGACATGAACTTCATCACCGCAACATCATCCAAGAGCGCTACATGGGTGCTGAAAACTACCCGCAAACTTGATTGGATGCACCATTTGTGGATTGTACACAATCTGTGGACATCGTTATGTTATGTAAGCTTGAGTATATATAAAAGTTTTGGCTGAATTACGAGTGGTGTCTATGAGTGGTGTCAGGCACCACTCGTGGACATTTGGCCTTTTTGTACGCGGCAGGTGGACAATTCTATTGCTTTTCTTCAATTATTGGCATTATGAAGCATTTATGCCTACAATAGAGGGGACGAAAATAGGCAGGCGAAGAGAGGTATAGAGAATTGGAAAATAATACTCAAAAAAAGGATATACGATTAGTTGCACTAGATATGGATGGAACGCTTCTCAATGAAAATCAGGAAATCTCCCAAGCGAATCGGGAGGCCATTACAAAGGCACGAGAAAACGGTGTTCATGTTGTATTAAGTACGGGACGGCCATTTATTCACGTGGATGAATATGCGCGTTCCCTCGAACTGAATTCCTTTATCATTACGGTCAATGGCGGGGAAATTTGGGATAGCAACGGCAATTTATTGGAAAGAAATTTACTTCAAGTTGAGGAAATCAAAATGATGTGGGATTTGAAAAATCGCCATCAAACGAAGTTTTGGGCTCTTACCGTGGATAAGGTATTCCGAGAGGACTTTCCTGAGGACATGGCATTATCAGAGCACCAATGGTTGAAGTTTGGATTTGATGTGGAGGACGATGATGTTCGCAATACGATTATACAAGAGTTGAACAAGCATAAGCTCCAAGTCACAAATTCAAGTCCGACGAATTTAGAAGTAAATCCGTACGGTATTAGTAAGGCGAAAGCACTGGAAAAAGTCTGCAAGCGCATCGGTATTACGATGGATAACGTAATGGCAGTAGGCGACAGCCTTAATGATATCGCGATGATTGAGAGCGCCGGTATAGGAGTGGCAATGGGGAATGCTCAGGAAACGGTGAAAAAAGCAGCTGATTGGGTAACGGCTACAAATGAAGAGGATGGCGTTGCCAAAGCAATTTTACAGTGGGTTTTGTAAACAAAGACGGGGAAAATACCTAATCTAATGTGGAAAAGGCGCTTATTGGGTTTATTTTGTGGGCCAGGTGGACACCAGATCCGTTATCTGTGATAAATGGGGTCAAATTTTGATGTTTGCGGACACTGGTTCCCTTATCATGTAAAAAAGCAGTGACTTCGTCGTGTTTTTTCGTAAATAACGGACTCATTGTCCACTTGCCCCTTTAAATAAGGGGAATTTATCAAAATAACGGATTCAATGTCCGCTTTTAACAGTATTATAGACTACAGATATACATACGAAGGGATGAGCGAGAATGACAGAAGGCTATGTTTCGGTAACTGGTGGAAAAGTTTATTATAAAAAAGTGGGAAACGGTGAAAAAACACCTGTGATTCTTTTGCACGGGGGACCAGGTGGGACACATGTTCCGTTCTTCAAACTGGAGGAACTGGGAGATGAGCGCCCTGTTATTTTTTATGATCAGCTTGGTTCCGGAAGATCGGACAAGCCGGATGATCTATCCTTGTGGCATGTGGAGCGGTTCGTGGAGGAGCTTGGTCAAATAAGGGAAGCACTAGGACTTTCACAGCTGCATATTTTAGGACATTCATGGGGAACCATGCTTGCTGCTAGTTATTTATTAACAAAGCCAGAAGGGGTCAAAAGTGTCATCTTTTCAAGCCCTTGCTTAAGTGCACCAGAGTGGGAGCGAGATCAGGAAGTTCATTTAAAACAGCTTCCGCAGGATGTTCAGGATATTTTAGCAAAACATGAACGTGTAGGTACAACCGATTCAGAAGAATATAAAACGGCGATGAAGGAATTTAATAAACGGTTTGTATATCGCCTTGAATCCAAGCCAAAAGAAACGGAAACCGAATATGCAAAATCGAATGCAGTGGTTTACAACACAATGTGGGGACCTTCTGAATTTTGTACAACCGGGAACCTGAAAAGCTTCGATGTAACGGACCGATTAAAGGAGATTCAGATTCCTGCCCTTTTTACATGCGGCCGTTTTGACGAGGCTACACCAAGCACTGTAGAAGCCCAAAGCCGCAAGCTTCCGGGAGCGAGATTCCATGTATATGAAAACAGTGCTCACTTAGCTTACTTGGAAGAGCCGGAAGAATATATTCGGGTCGTAAGAGAATTCTTAGCCAGCGCAGATTAACATGGCGCTGTGATGTTATGTATGAGGGTGAAAGAGCCCCGTTTTTTAATAAGGTGTCAGGCACTCAAAATGGACAAAAGTGTTCATTTTAGTTATTGCCTGGCACCTTTTTGCATAAAAAGGCAATGAAATAACCAACTTAATAAGTAAGTAGATTTATTTATGATTGAGTGGGTGGTTATGAAACTTGCTTTTTTTATAGACGTGTGGATGATTGGGTTGATTTCCTTTTGTTTGTTAAAGAAGAAGCGAAATAAATTAGAAAATCTCTTTATTTTAATGATCGCAGAATTTGTTTTCTCATGCTACTATGCCATTCTTTATATAAATTTAGATGTATGGACCATTGGGAAGAGTGCGGAACTTTTTATCATTTTTCGATTATATGAGGTTTTACTAACTCCATTACTATTTTTGCTTTATTTTAATATGCTTCCAATGGTAAAGAAACAGTTAACGAAAATTTGCTTGACCGCCCTACTAATTGGAATTCTCCTTGGGGTTGAATGTTGGTTGGTATTATGGAATGTAATTATTTATATCAACTGGCAAGCGTGGAAGTCACTGCTAGTTTTCGTTTTCACGACGGTCTTATTCGGCATTTTAATAAAATTGTTTCAATTTTTCGAAAAAAAGTTAGGTTAAACACTTCGTTTGGATAATTATTTTTATAAACACTGAATACCAATTCCATAAAAAGGGGTTGAAGAGAGAAAATGCTGCCGCTTCCGCAAAAATTTGATGAAAATGAATGGTTTGTGATAATCGGAATTATCATATCGTATACTATTGTTTTTCTATTACCAAAGAGGTTCCCTATTAGCATCTCGATTCTGCTGATGATGTTTGGATCTACGGTAGCAAGGATTTCGGATCATCTTTTAGCTGCCCCAAGAGTGGATATGTATAATTTAATGGACACTCCTAAGTTCGATCTTTTTGACCTTGTTTTATATCTTTTTTACGCCCCGTTCGCTTATCTTTTTATTTACTTTTTTGATAAATTCAGAATCAAAGGTTTTACAATCTTATTTTATATCATCGGTTGCACACTGGTTGGAACCATGTTTGAATGGCTAACCAAGCAATTCCATGTGTTCATCTATGAGGGGTGGCAATTAGCTTACTCTTTTACTGTCTACTTCATCATTCAATCCCTAACGCTCCTTCTCTTTAAGTGGTGTCAGGCACCATCTGTAGACAATTAGGAATATTGTCCTTGTGTGGAGGACAGTTTATTTTTATAGGATTTGAAATGGTATTTCCCTCCAAGTAATGCAAAACTAATTTTGGATAATAGATCCATATTAAAATTTTAATAAAATTAAGAAGGATTTATACGAGATTAGTCGAATTGAGTAAGAAAGCCACGCATTAATTTCCTTTTCACCCCTACATCCCATTTTCCAGTTAAAAAAATAAAGGAGTGATTTACTTGGTCCGTAAACGACGTTTTTGGTTTCCGGGGGCCAAATATCATATTACAAGTCGAGGCATTCGAAAAATGGACCTCTTTCTTGATGATCACGACCGCCTAGAATACCTTCACTTATTAACAGAGGTAAAACAACGTTACCCCTTTAAACTGCACACATATTGCCTCATGACTAATCATATTCACCTCCAAGTAGAAACCATTGAACATTCACCAAGCGATATTATGAAGCATTTGCACACAAAATACGCCAAATATTTTAACAAGCGATATGATTATGACGGTCATGTCTTCCAAAGCAGATATGGTGATGAACTCATCGATACTCCTGAATATGAGCTGGAGGTCAGTAAATACATTCACTTAAACCCACTGAGGGCAAATATTGTCAAGCATCCAGAGGACTACCCATGGAGCAGTTACCGCACTTATCTCCTCGGTGAGAAAAACCCGCTGATTACGACGGAAAAAATCTTCTCTTATTTTTACCCTCCCCTTGCTGAAAACTATAAAAGCTATTTAAACACCAATTATTCTAGACTGACATTTTTCCCGAATGGAAAATTAAATACTGCTATGACGAGTACCGATCCCCTATTATCAATTCAGCAAAGGGTGGTGATGAATATGGCATCAACTGTATACAGCTTTGCGATTTCCGGTATTGATGGATATGTGGTGGAGGTCGAAACAGAAACATTAATCGGCCTTCCATCTGTATCGATTGTTGGTTTAGGGGATAAAGCGGTGAAGGAGGCGAAGGAGCGATTGGAGGTGGCGATAAGGCATGCTAATTATCTGTTTCCTCCTCAGAAAGTAGTATTCAATCTTGCCCCTTCTGATATGAAAAAAGCAGGTACTCACTTCGACTTGGCAATGGCAATAGGCCTTTTAATTAGAACGAACCAGATTCAAGTACCCTCTTTGCAAAAGGTTGGTTTTATTGGGGAGCTTTCATTAAATTCAACTATTCGTCCTGTATAGGGAGTGCTTCCGATGGTTATGAAGGCAAAGGAAGCAAGAATAACAAAATTATTCGTGGCTCGGGAAAATGTTGCGGAAGCTAGATTAGTAAAAGGAATAGAAGTAGTTGGGTGTGAAAAGCTGCAGGATGTTATTCAATTTTTAAACGGTGGTCAGCAAATATGTTCCGTTAATGATGAAAATAGCAGTGAGGACCTACCATTTTATAAAGACTTGGATTTTAAGGATGTAAAAGGGCAATCCCTTCTGATAGAATTTTTAGCCATTGCTGCGGCTGGCGGCCATAATTTTTTTGATGATTGGCCCACCTGGAGCTGGTAAATCAATGATTGCAAAAAGAATTCCAAGCATATTACCGAATATGACAGAAGAAGAGTCTTTAGAGGTAATGAAGATTTACAGTGTAGCAAATTTGTTAAAAACAAAATGTGCCCTTTTAACAGAGAGACCGTTTCGTGCACCGCATCATAATGCGTCAACAAATTCGTTAATTGGTGGAGGGACTTATGCCCGTCCAGGAGAAATTTCCCTTGCTCATAATGGCGTCTTATTTTTAGACGAAATGGGAGAGTTTAGTAGGAAGTCACTAGATTCTTTGCGGCAGCCACTAGAAGATAAAAGTGTGACGATTACAAGAGTATGGGGTTCCAACACTTATCCTGCAAACTTTATGTTAGTAGGTGCTATGAACCCTTGCCCCTGTGGTTATTTTGGACAGGAAAAATGTAGATGTACCGATTATGAAATTTTAAAATACCGGCAGAAATTATCAGGACCAATCATGGATAGAATGGATATTCAAAAATATGTCGGAATCGTGGATTTTTTTGATGAGGATTTACAAGGGAAAAGTTCAAGAGATATAAGAATAGTAATGGAAAAGGCTCGCAAATTACAGCAAGAGCGCTTTCGGGATGTACCTTCTATTAATTGCAACGCTCAGATGACACCTGCACACATTGATAGATTTTGCCGTTTAGATAGTGGAACGATCAGTCTGTTGCGGGTTGCGGCTGAACGCTTTCAATATATTGGCAGGGCAATTCACAAATACATTAAAATTGCCCGAACAATTGCAGATATGGAAGAAAGTGAGGATATTCGCTATGAACATATGAGAAAAAGCTTATTAAGCCGTGACTTGGAAAAGGATAAATTGGCGTTCATAAGGAGGTGAAACAATCTATATGAAGGTATATTGGATTTGGTTAAGTATACTGCCACATGTCGGCCCCGTTTTTCAAAAAAGACTGATTAAATACTTTCGATCACCGTTGTCGGTTTACAAGGCAGCTAGGGAAGAACTTGAGGCGGTAAAAGGACTTAATAAAAGGGTTATTTCCTCTGTATTAAACAATCGTTCTCTAAAAGATGCTGAAACGATTGCTGAAAAAGCAATAAAACAGGGGATTGGGTTACTTTCCTTCGATGATCCTTTATATCCAACTTCTGCTAAAATATGTCCAGAGTCTCCTGTGCTTTTATTTTATAAAGGGCATCTGAGACCATTTGAACACTCGATTGCCGTTGTTGGCTCAAGAAGATGTACAGCGTATGGAAGAAAGGTTGCGGAGGAAATAGGAAAGCAATTGGCAGGATTACATATTCCCGTTGTCAGTGGTCTTGCAAAAGGCATTGATAGTTATGCACATGCATCTTGCGTTCAACATGGGGGTACGGCAATCGCATTTCTTGCCGGTGGCGTGGATGTTTGTTACCCAAAGGAGCATTTCCGACTTTACCATGAAATTCTTGAAGCCGATGGTGCCATCCTTTCGCAATATCCACCGGGTACTTTACCAAAACCACCGTTTTTTCTGAGGCGTAATGCCCTTATTAGTGCCTGGTCTACAGAGCTAGTCGTGGTGGAAGCAGGGATGAGGAGTGGAGCTCTTTGGACCGAGAAATTTGCTGTTGGTCAAGGGAAAAAAATATATGCTGTTCCAAGCTATATTCATGTGCCAGAAGGTGTTGGAACAAATCAATTGCTTGCTCAAGGGGTGGAACCTTATCTGGGAATAAACAGCCTCGAAGCTATTCGCGATCTTAAAATGGAGTGCGAGCCGCCTAAAGAGCATGAACAATATAACCAAATATTATCCACACTTTCCGAATCATCTAACCCCCATACAATCTCCAGTTTGTCGGAACTCCTGAAAATAAATGAGCAATTATTAATGAATGAACTTTTTGATCTTGAATTGAATGGAAGAATTATTATACGCGGGAATGTAGTGAAAAAAGTATAATTCCATGTGCTTGAAGTGTCCACCAGATGTGGACACTTTTGCGTTTTGTCCACGAGTGGTGCCTGACACCCGTTGCAAACGTTTTCAGAAATTTTTTTATCTTTCGAGTAACGAAGGGGTTGACATGCGTTAACAATATCAATAGAATTGATTGTAATTTCCAAATTATTTATCAATTCAGAGAATGTTGCGAGAATACTTTTTTATTGGTATGTCCCGTTGCTTCAAGACAAGACATTTAGGAGGGATTTAGATGCTTAATGAGCCTATCGTTGCAAGCGTCGTCGTGTTAGCACTAGTAATGATTGGAGAAGTTATTTCTATTGTTAGTCGGGCAAGAGTTCCAATGCTATTCGTTGTTTTTTTAGGTTATTTACTTTCCCTTTGGGCAGGTATTATTCCTACCAATCTGACGGACAAGACCCCATTAACCGTTTTTGGAGGGCTTATGATAGCACCGCTTATTGTACATATGGGGACACTCATTCCGTTAAAAACATTAAAAGCACAATATAAATCTGTTATTATTGCGATTATCGGTATTATATTTGCTACTATTCTTATTCTTGCCATTGCAACTCCGATACTAGGTTATAAGACGGCAGCTTCGGGAATCGGGCCGTTAACTGGTGGAATTATCGCATTTGTTATTACATCAGAAAAATTAAAAGCAATCGGTATGACATCTATTATTGTTATTCCTGCACTTATATTAGCTTTACAAAGTATCCTTGGCTTGCCGCTCGCTTCCAATTTTTTAAGAAAGTATGGTGTGAAGCTGCGCGACTCACACAATATCGATGGGGAAGCAGCAAATGAAGTAGCGGCTGCAGCAGCAGAAACCTCTAAATCATGGATTCCGGAAAAATATGCAACCTCCGCAGTGCTAATTTTTCAATTATTTTTAGGTGGTGCTATAGCTGTTTTACTGGGAAAATGGACAGGCATTCATTACAGCCTATGGTCACTTGTTATCGGTTTTATTGGAATAAAAATTGGATTTTACCGAGAGAACATGATGCAAAGAGCCAATGCGTTCGGCATTGCAAATGCTGCACTGATTGTTGTATTATTACCATCTCTGAATTCCGTAACCTTTGATGTATTTTTACGTAATTTACCTGCAGTACTGCTTATTCTTGCAGTAGGGGCATTTGGTATTATTATTGGGGGTATTGTAGGATCAAAAATTTTCAAATGGGATAAATTCCTTGGCATCCCTGTTGCTTTAACAGCCCTATTCGGATTCCCGGGAGACTATATGATCTGCCAAGAAATCAGCCGTTCCCTGGCTCGCAATAAAAAAGAGGAAGAATGGTTGTTTTCTCAGTTGCTTACCCCTTTATTAATAGGTGGTTTTACAACAGTAACAGTAGCGTCGGTTGTGTTAGCAAGTGTATTAATGAAGACATTATAAAATAAAAATCCCTCCTGTGGAAAGCGGACGCTGACATGGGAAGGATTTTTTTTGCTTGGAAGTGATAATGGAACAATCAAAATGGCGGACACAGAATCCGTTATTTCGACAAAATGGCCATAATTTCAGGTCTAAGCGGACTCACAGTACGCTATTGGTATAAAAACATAAGGAAATCAACGTATTTTTGCATAATAACGGAACCAGGGTCCGCAAACATTGCGAAATCTCCCGTTTTGTCACATATAACGGAACTGGTGTCCGGTAAACTATAGCACTCCATGAAAATGACCAAATCACCTGGGTGATTTGGCCATTGAAAATTATTGAGTAACTAAATTAGTGTTTGCCACTCGTAAATCCTTTACTACTTTCCCATCTTTTACAACGGTAACGATATTGTCTTGATTTTCAAGAGCGGCGATATCAGCTAATGGGTTAGCCTTCGTGATGACTAGATCGGCTAATTTTCCTTCTTCGACAGTTCCTAATTTATCTTCCCAGCCAAGGCATTCAGCGGCAACCTTTGTTGTTGCAACAAGGGATTCCATTGGGCTCATACCAATGCCGCACATTAGGTTCAATTCACGAAGATTGGTTCCGTGAGGCATAACCCCTGCGTCTGTACCCATTGCAATTTTAACTCCTGCTTTGTATGCCTTCGCAACACTTTCATGGTGGATATCCACCACTTCCAATGCTTTTTGAATAGCATGTGCCGGCATATTATTACTGTTTTTCCCTTGCTCTAAAACGGCTACTGGTGCAAGTAAGGTTGGCACTAGGTAAGTTCCATGTTTCAGCATTAACTCAATCGCTTCATCATCCAGGTAAATACCGTGTTCAATAGAATGAATGCCTGCACGTACGGCATTTTTGACTCCTTCTGCACCTTGGGCATGAGCCATTACTTTTATACCGCGGCGGAATCTTGCTTCTTCCACCATTATACTTAACTCTTCGAAGGAGAACTGAGTAAACTCCGGATGATCTGTCGGGCTCATTACCCCGCCAGTTGCATGAACTTTAATGATATCAGCACCGGCTCTTAGCATTTCCCTTACTCGTTGGCGAACTTGTTCGGGGCCGTCACAGAGTCCGCTTGGCATACCAGGATAGGTAGGTCTAGTAGTATCAATTCCGGATCTTGTCCAACTGTCACCATGGCCGCCAGTAATCGTTAGCGGGTTAATACTAACTTGCATTCTCGGTCCAAGCACAAGGCCATTTTCAATAGCTTGCTTTACACCTACATCTGTAAAGCCGGCATCACGCACAGAAGTAATCCCTGCATTCACTGTTTTCTTCATATACTCGATTGCTTGGTAAAAATGATAGGAGAATGGAGTGGAAACTGTTTTTTCAAGATTAGAAAACTCCATCATCATATGAACATGTGTATCAAATAGTCCAGGCAGGATATAACCATTCTCTGCATCTAGTATTTCTACTTCTTCGTCTGGAAGGCGAATCTCATTTGCTCTGCCTACTTGTTTGATTTTGTTGTCTTTTAGTAAAACTGCAGCATCCTGAATCGGCTCTCCGCCATTTCCATCGATTAGTGTTCCGTTTTTTACAAGTACGTAAGTCATGTGAGTATCCCTTCCTTTTTGTGTGTTTATTCTTTCAATTACTAATATTCAATGTAATTCAGCGGATATCCTGCAAAAAAAACAACATTTCTTTCGGAAATCTAAATATTTTTTTAATCATGTAAAGGGTAAAAGTGGTGCAATCTGTCCCATTTCGGAACACAAAAAAGGACTGGCGCTTGCCAATCCTTTTGCGGTGACTTTCCGTTAACCCTAACGGAAGATGTGGACCTGGGTCCAGTGGGTTCCGCCATCGGAAGTAGTGTACATGATACTTGGTTTATTGTTTTCCGTCATGATCCACCAGCCATGGTTTTTGTCGGCGATAGCCAGGTAGGATTCACCGTATCCTTTAAAGGTTTCCTTGCTATTTACCCATGTTTTTCCCCCGTCTTTTGTCCAGCCGATGGAATTAGGATTATCACAAGCCGGACAAGTCCCTCCCATGAAGGCAACTTGCGGGCTGACTACATATAATGGGCCAGGTTTCGATCCTTTATTTTTTGGACCTTTATTATCCTTTTGGGTAAATCCCGGAGCAGGCCCTCCCCCAGCAGTTGAATTAGCAATAACGGTTTTCCATGAATTACCTCCATCTGCTGTATGGAAAACGGAGTAGGATGTTTGGTTCATTCCGGAATCACCAATGCATTCAATCCAGGCATCATGCACTCCTGTAGATCGAATAATAACACCCTCTAAAGGGGATGCTAGTTTTTTCGTTAAAACAGGACGCCAAGTCTTTCCTCCATCTGTTGTTTTCTGCACAGTTAACACTTTATTGCTCTCAGTAACTGCCCATCCGTTTTTTAAATCATGGAAATACGCTTGGTCCACCATGTTTTTCGGTGTAGAAATCGGATGCCATGTTCTGCCTCCATCTAATGAATAGGCATTTCCGCTAAGAGCAGTGTCACCCGAAATAAAATGAAGAAATTCTTTATTTGGTGCAGTACCGATTAATGTCCAGTGTAAACCGCCATCCTTTGATTGCAGCAATCTTAGACTATTTCCGCCCTGGTCTATTGTCGCCCAAACATTTTGTTGATTTAAAGCAAAAATTTGCCGTACTGTCCCGATTCCTTGGTAACTCACCGCCCAGTTTTTTCCGCCGTTAACCGTTTTAGCTATCCAGCCATCGCCTCCGACCCAGCCAATTTGCGGGTCTGCAAGTCGGACTGCTGTTACATCACTCATATTAATTTTTTTGTTTGATATATTTGTAGGAGGTGTGGAAGTTTTAGATGAATTGGAACTCGTTTTTCCAACATTCGTTTGTGTCTCCGATGATTGATTAGAACCTGCAGTCTCGTTTTTACCTGAATGTTGTTTTGTATTCGATGTTTCCGATTTCGATTGTCCCTTATCCGCTATGGAAACATCGCTTGTTTGCTTTGGGTTTTGATTTTCTTCCGATCCGCATCCGCCAAGAATGAGAGCAAGCCCCAACCCCAAAGCCGTCAACATTTTACCTTTTTTATATTTCATCATGTATTGATCCCCCAATTTTTATAAATGGTGTATCTTTAAATTTTATTACACACATTAGACGAATCTTTTTCGTCCGTGTTACAGTCTGAAAAGCCTATTTTTTTCTATATTAATAAGATAGGTCATCCGCACAACAAATTAGCCATACGGAAATTACATTATATGCAAGATTAGTAGAAAGGTATTCCTGTTTAAAAAATACTCTGTACTAAAATAACATATAAGTGTTAAATAATCCATTTGATGGACATACTATATAGGAAAGCGGTACTTTGCCGTAAAAAATTTGTGCACAAACTCTTTCATTTTATAAAGCTATTTTCACTTGAATAGTCATAGAGGTGGATAAAATGCAGATTTTCCATAAGGTTGCAGATTTCTGTTGGGAAGGTTTGACTTTAAAACATATTTCAGATAGGGGAATCGTAATTCCTTATTTACTGTTTTTGATAATGGGAGTCATTTTTGAGCTTTTTTTACTAGCCTTAGTAATTATATCTGCCTATTTCTTTCACATTTTTGATTATCAACCTGACATTTCTTATTTTGTCAGTATCGGAATTTTAGTATTTATGTTCCTATCTACTATACAGATTTTTATGTCTGTCCAAAAAAAAATAAAACCAAGATGAAAACACACCTCGGTCTATGCTTGATGCCCAACCCTCCGTTCAAATCCGAGATATCTTGTTCCTTGGAAGGTTAAGATACCGGAATCCCCTTCAGCTAATTGGCCATACTCAGAACCCGAAATATGAAATTCGGAACGATCGCCGCTTTCAAATTCAAACGTAACATAATAGGACGTGCTCGTACTATGAGAAACTAGATTGTCATTATGGTTAGCATGGCGTCTTACATCAGTTCTTTTCGTTTTTACCGTCACTGGTACAGAAATCCTAGGTGACCGCTCATTTTTTTGCCACTGAGTAATTCCCTTTATAACTGTAAAAATAATTACCACGAACACTATTAAAAAAACAATACCAATAAAATATGGTCCAGCAGAAAATACAATTTCTTCCATGTCTTACACTCCCTTTCCTTTAGAGGATATACGATTGTTCGACTGGAAAAGTTTCGTGCTAAAACAGTAAACCCCTCTAAATAAGAGGGAATTTTGTCTGTTCTATGTTTGCTTTTTTGCCTTGATTTTCATAACAAGCCATAATAATAAGAGCAGGATAGGGATGTAGATATAAACGATGATAAATCCCAGATCATTGATGATTTCGTTTAATATATCTATTTGAGATTTTTTATCAAAAAGGATACATCCTAGTACTACAAGGATACTTAAAATAATTATGTTGTGTTTCATTTTTAACTTTGTCGTTCTTTTTATCAATCTGCCTGAACACCAAAGGGATACACAGATACTGGGTAAAACAATTAAACTCCAGTTGGCGATTCCGATGAATTCAAAACGTTCCACAACTATAAATGTCAACACAAATATGTACACTTTCGCTTGTATAAGAATGTACAAAATTACTCATTTTCTTTCGCTAAATGATTCTTTAAACGATAAGATTCTCCTACGATTGTAACGACTGTCGCGTGATGTAAAATTCGATCTAGAATTGCGTTTGCTAGCTTCGGCTCTTGAAAGATCTCATCCCATGATTTAAAGTTCACATTCGTTGTCAATATGGTACTTCGTTTTTCGTAACGCATGTCTATGAGTTGGAAAAAGAGCTTCGCATCTTCGGCATCAATCGGTAAATAACCTATTTCATCAATTATAAGTAGCTTGTATTTTGTATAATGCTTTAAACGAGCTTCTAATCGATTTTCTAGTCGTGCTCTCTTTAGATTTTGAATGAGGTCATGACACTTTATAAAATATGTACTAGTTCGTTTCTTTGCTGCTGTAATTCCGATGGAAGTTGCCAAATGGGTTTTCCCCACGCCACTTGGACCTAGAAAAACGATATTCTCATTCTTTTCAATAAAGCGAAGCGTTAAAAAGTCTAAAATCTGTTGCTGATTGACGGACGTTTGAAAACTAAAATCAAAATCCTTTATTTCTTTTAAGTGCGGAAACGCACCCACTTTGACCATCGATTGAATCATATTTTGCTCGCGTACATCGATCTCATAATTCGTTAATTTGATAAGTGTATCAATGAACGACATTTGATTATTCACGCTGAAATCGATGACTTCGTTTAAATGCAATGTCATTTGCTTTAACTTTAAATACTCTAAATTTTGTAGGAGTCGTTGGTAATTCGTTGTCATTGGATTCATTTTTTATACACCTCTCCAATCGCCGCTAAATTTCGTTTGGCCAAATCATTTATATCTGGAAAATAAGGCATAGATACACCAAGTGCTTCTTGATAATGAGCCTCCTGATAATTTAGCTTCTTGTTACTTATAGGGTGTTGGGCGATCAGCTCTGTGTTATAATAAATCCATAATTGATCATCATACACTTGTAAGCCTACTTTCTTTCCTTGGTACTTTGCGGGTACCGAGTATTGATTCGATTTGTAGGAAATCATGTTTGAGGCATTGACTTTGACAAGCGTATGTTTGATGCGATAAGAATCTCTTACTTTCTCAGTTGGTAGCTGGTGTAAGAGGTTCTTTTCTTTTTTAAATTCAAAAATAGGAATCTTCCCCGTACCTTGATGCATTTCATGATTTATCCGATTACTTAAATCTTGCACAAACTGATGTAACTCTTCGAGGGTTAGCTGTCCCTGATAAGCATGGATTTCATCCAGTAGCTTCATTGTTGTTTCTACTTTTCCTTTTGTTCTTGGTCGACCAGCTATACATGGTCTCACTTTAAAGCCAAAGTCTTTCGCAAATTGAGCGAACTTAGGATTTACTTTTCCAGCGAAATACTCTGTTCGTGCTTCATCCATTACGGTTTTCATGTTATCCGTCACAATTTCATCAGGTACTCCCCCAAATGTTTCAAATGCATCCGTTAGAAATGATAGAAGCACACGTTGAGATTTTGAGACACTTAAATGAAAAGCACGGAATCGCGAATAAGAGAGAAGAAAAACTGCCACATTCACCTCTACTTGTTCCCCATCCTTTGTTTCAAATAGGATACTTTCTTTCCAATCCAACTGGGCTTGTTTTCCTGGTGGTGTTTCATATCGAACCACTCCTTTAGGTGAGGCAATCCGTTTATCTTCCTCAAAATAAGCTTTAAATTCTGGTGTACGTGCAATATAAGCACGAAATGCAGAGTCTGAACATTGTAATCCATGATTATCTTTTAAATACTGCCAAAGTACCCGTCGGTAATAGAAAACTTGTTTAGAATCCTCGGAGAGGAGAGCTGCAATGATCTCATAATACTCATCTATTTTGGATGGCTTTTCTCTCTTCCGTTTCGGCACAAATCCCTTTAGGTATTTGTCAATTGTCCTACGATCTACACCTAACTCTTCTGCTAATTTACTCTTATTGATTTTCATTTTTAAATGCTCCATTAGTTGTTTGAATTTTGGTAAGTCTGAAAGACTAGTAATCTCAAAATTGGTTTCAACATTTAGCGCCATATACATACTAATCACCCCAAGATTAGTATGAAATGAGCAATCCATTTTGTACATCTTTATTCAAGCACGATTGTACATATTTAAATTAGCATTTCTATAAAAAATTTAACGAATAATATATTATCTATTGAAAAATACTTCTAGCATACCATCATAAATCGTAGGTATGCTTTTTCAATTTAATAACAAGTTTAGTTTAATAGTTAATTATTAGGTAACTAGGGGTGATCTTATCTATTAACTCAACTTTACCAAATGACCAAACATTCGTCTGTATTCGTGGATCTACGTCAATATTTTGGACATAAAAAAGTTAGTTTTTTCTGTAGTTCTCGTAGCCATAAATGCGGGCTGGATCATGTCGCTTGACATGGAGCCTCTGTGGAGTTATTTCTCCTGCCGAGAAGCCAGATGTCCCAAACATTGGCACGCAAAAAGAGGCTATCATGCCCGCTGCTCCGTGTAAAGCGCACGACTTGAATGAAATTTCTATACTACGCTATATCACGAAATTGGTCTTCTATATCTTGTGGCGTTTTATATACAAGACTTCCATGAATCCTGTTTAGGTTATACCAGCCTTCAATATATTGAAATAATGCTATTTTTGCAGATTTACTATAAAAAATACTGTGAAAAAGAATAACATTTTTTTAAAAAGGATATATATAGATGACTGTACGACTGGTACCAAGGTGGAAGGAAGATACGAATATCAGTTATTAAAAAAGGATCTGAAAACACAAAAAGACATAGACACGGTACTAGTAGGTTTCTCGAGTAAATTAGCAAGAGAAGCATTTGAATTTATATTAACATTTTAAGATATAAAGGAAAGCAACATCGAGTTAGTTTGTATTTCTGAAGGATTATCAAGGAAATCAATATACGTATCAAATAAAAGGGCAGAATTTGGTTAGGAGGAAGAAAATGCAAACATATAAAGTTCTTGGTGCAATTTTTATTCTTGTGTCGGGTTTTATGTATTCCATAGAACGGGCTGTGACAATGTTATCTACGAATGTCGTTATTGCTGGGTTTTATGCAGGAAAAATAACAGGAGAAGTTCCAAAAGTCGAAGTGGCTAGTGTATTTAGTAATTTGTTTGTACCAATTTTCTTTGTCCTTGGTATAATTTTAATCATTTACGGCTTTAGAAAAAGGTGATTTTCTGGAAGATGGTTAGGTCAATCGGCAAATGGTTAATTTTTGGACTTACACCAATAATTAAATGATTTTAAACAATCTTTTTAAATAATATTAAGAATAATATTGTTATTTTAAATGTTTACATTCATTAGTATTTTTGGTATCCTAATAGTGGTTGGCCGGCCATAATTTACCAAGGGAGGAATATTAGTGAAAAAAATTATATTAATAGCATCTGTGTTATTTGGCATATTTAGTATTGGATCTGCTGCTAGCGCGGCTGCAAATATATCACCACGTACACAGACAATTTATGGTTCATATGCAACTGCAAGCTGGACTTTTACTTGGAGTTCAACAGGTGCTCCTTATACGGTTTCTTTTCAAGGAGATACAGGATTAGCTTATAAAACTATTAACTCTAGCACAAAATATCTTTCTATGGATTACTCTTTTGCATATCAATCTAACAATAATACGAATACTTATTATCCATCTATTCTAGTTAAAGACAATGGTGATGCAGTCCAAGCTGCAAGTGCTATTGTTTATAAACGATTAGCTCCTTAATACTTAGTAAATGGAATCGGTTGTTTTTTAACAACCGATTCCAAATAAATTGGATAATTATTGGGGGAGGAAAAGGTATTGATTAAAATAGAAAACGGACAACTTATATTCCAAAATCAAAATCCAGTTCATGCCTTAAAAAATATTAATATAAATATAAATAAAGGAGATTGGATTTCAATATTGGGTCCCTCAGGTTCTGGAAAAACAAGTTTGTTAAACGTTATCGGTGGTATAGAAAAATTAAGTGAAGGTACTATTAAAGTTTTTGGTGAAAATATATCAAAGATTGATAGTCAATCGTATCGAAGAAATACAATTGGCTATATTTATCAGGATTTTCGTTTGTTAAACCAATTTTCAGTTTTGGAAAATGTTATGTTACCTCAGTTACCTTATCAAAAGCGTAAAGCACTTGAAGAAAGTGCTAAAGAAGTGCTGATCCAACTTGAAATGGGTCATCGTTTGCATCATCTACCTGGGGAATTATCTGGTGGAGAACAACAAAGAACTGCAATTGCAAGAGCAATCCTAAATAGACCAAGTATTTTATTATGTGATGAACCAACTGGTAATCTTGATTCTATTAACCGTGAAAACATTATGGGAGTTTTAACAAATCTCAACAAACTAAACATTACAATAATTCTTGTGACCCACGATTTAGAAGTTGCAAAATATGGTGATAGAATATTGTATATGCGTGATGGAGTTCTTCAGGAGAAGGTAATCGTATGATCTCATTAATACTAAATAATTTTAAACGATTAAAATTACCTCATATTTTATTTATCTTAGCTATTACAATTATTTTTATTATCCTTCCTATTGCCATAAATTCAATAAAAGAAACACATTCAAAAGTTAAGACTGATATTACATATTATTCAAGAGGTAGTTATGATCTTTTGGTAAGACCTAAAGGTAAAGAACTAAATGTAGAGAAGGAATTTGGAATTGTTCCTGAAAACTATCTAGGAGTAGGAGATGGAGGAATTTCAATAAAGGAATGGAAGGCAATAAAAGAAAGGCCAGATATAGAAATTGCAGCTCCAGTTGCCTCTCTAGGATATTTTACGGGAATCAAGACAAATTTGGGAATTTCCCCTTTACCCGAAAAATCCACCCGTTATACTGTACAATATTATACCACCGACGGTGTGAGAAAATATTCTTTAGGATCAAAATACATAAAAGTATTACTTGAATCACCTAGAGCAAACCGTAAATTTGAAGATATCTATGGGAATTCAGAAATGTTACAAGAATATAGTCCTGAAGCACCCTTGTTCCCATTACCTCCTACATATCACTTGTTAGTAGGAATTGATCCGGATGAGGAAAAAGCATTAACCGGAATTTCATTTAAAGGGATTAAATATGGTAGTAGTGCAACTGGATGGGGAGCGACTTATAGAAATGATTCCCTAAATAATACTAATGCTCCATTGATTCCAGTATTACAACTAGATGATGGAGATGTATCATTAGATGCAGAAATTGATGTTTCAGAATTAGATATTGACGCTAAAAAGACTCAAAAATATAGAGATAAACTTGGCCTTTCTAGTAAACAGGTTGAGGGGCAAATACAAAATACTGAGTTTTTAAATCTAATGAATACACAACCGTATTTACAATTTGTTAATGAGCTAGCAAAATATCCAGCAATGAGAGAAAAGAAATTTAATTCAAATCTCACTTCTATACTTCACCCTTATCAGTCAGATTTTGTTTTAGTTAATGAAAATGGTAAAGTGTCGATAATGAACCCTGATGGAATTTATACAGGTACCACTGACCTAAGTTATAGTTCAGTTCACTTTAATGCAAGTAGTGTGAAATATAAGAAGGATGGAGACCATTTAAAAGTAAACAAAATAGGAAATGAAAATGGTGTTCCTATTTATCGAGAAGTTAAAAAAGAGGGAATTTCTTTTTTGGATGCAAAGAACCAAAATAAAAAAATTCCATTTTATTTAGATCCAGTCGGGAGTTTTAAAGTTAGAGATAGGCAGAAACAACTAGCTTCTAGTCCATTAGGAATTTATGAGTTAGCTCCGGTGATTTACATAGGAAACGGTAAAGAGAAGAATATTAAAATGGAGGCCACAACAACTCCAGGTAGTTTTGTTTCTGCACCTGCAAAAGGAGTTACAAATATACAGTCTTCGGAAAAAATTAAAGGTAGTAGACCTATAGATGCAATTCGGGTTAAAGTAGCAGGGATTAGCGACTATACTCCCGCTGCAGCGAAGAAAATCGAGAAAGTAGCTTCTGAAATAGAAAATATGGGTTTCAAAGTATCAATCATTGCTGGTGCATCACCGCGAAAAATGAAGATAGATGTCGAGGGGATAGGATTAGTTCAAGAATCGTGGACTAGTTTAGGAGCAGCAGGAAGTATAATCGAACAATGGAATTTAACTAACATAATCCTTATTATAGTTTTCCTATTGGTTTCAGTAACTTATATTATTAACCGTTTGAAATTCTGGAATAATCAAAAGTCTAATGAACTATCCCTATTAGTTCAATTAGGTTGGGAAAAAAAGTTTATTGTAAGACTGTTTAACGGAGAAATTTTGATAATAAATATATTATCATTTATCATTTCCATTCTTTTATTGATGTTAATTAAATTAAAATTAAATATCTCTAATAATATCTATATATATCAAATTGGTACAGTGCTTATAATGACATTATTATTATTAATACCTACTAAAAGACAAGTAGATAGAGGAATGATGTTATCCAAAAAGGATAAAAACATTTATATAAGAAAGAAATGGAAATCGTTAATCGCCAAAAATATATATTTTTATCGTAAACAAATTTCTTCGCCTTTTATTCAATTAACTATTGTAAGCGGGTTATCATCTTTTGTTTATTTATCTTTAACGGACACTGTAAAACAAACTAGTTTAACTGTTTTAGGCGAGTATATTAACGTTCGTATAAACGATTGGCATCTCTATTTAATAGTCGGTGCATATTTACTCGCACTTATTACGTTATGTGAAAGTGTTATGTCAATTATTATCTCAAGAAAACGTGAAATTGGAGTATTAAAATCAATTGGTTGGGAGAAAAATAACATTTTTAATTTATATTTAAAAGAAATTGCATTATGGTCAGGAATTTCATTAATTTCTGGAAGTCTTTTAAGTTTTGTTTTCTATGTTATTTTTTATCCAATTCACCTTTCAACATTATTTGTTATAGCTGCAACTGCTTTAACATTTTATATTATCATTCTATTACTAGCATCTATAATTATTATACATCATTTAAGGAAAAGTTTAGGAGATAGTCTTTCGTTAAGAAGAACAAATAGAAGAAAGTCCAAAATTATTGGTACTATAAATCATTTTGAATAAATATAATGAGTAACTAGGGCGTAAAGACCTATTTCTAATCTTCAAAATCTAATCATGCAATTGTTAAAGCTACTAAAGTAAATGTTAGAGCGGGGCATAGAAGCAAGTATTAGGAAGTAGGTACACTATTAATCGGGACAAAGGTTTATGTAAAAGCTACTTTTGGAAATTGGCCAAAATAGTATAAAAGAGAATTTAGATATGTTTAGACAAAATATCTAATATTTACAAAATAATAACAATAAAAGGTCAACAAAAAATGTTGGCCATTTATTGTTTCTTATGGTTTTTCTAGATTTAGAAAAGTAATTTTCAATTGTTCTGTTGTAAGTGAATTGATTTCTACATCTCCAAAATGCCCCATAAGTAAGTTAACTTGAAGCTTATATGCTTTTAATGTTTGTGACGAGAATCCTTCTATTTGTTTATCAGATTCATACATTTTCCATGCCTGTGATAATAACAAAATACTTCTCTCCCTTAATAATTTCTTTTTTAAAGGAATTATTGACTGGATTCTCGAAATAGAAAGGAGTAGACTATTCAACTATTCGGGCAGTTTAGTTGAATAAACATAGTGCAAATCAGTTGGAAATGCTATAATTATCCAAAAAAAAAACGGAGTAATTATAATGATTAGCAAAATGAATAAATTATTGATAAATAAGGCAGTTTATTCAAAACAAAATGGGTAAATATGGAGTTATATATTAAAGAAATTGTGTTTTCAGTGGAGGTGGATAGCATGGATAAGCCATCTGAGATTATTACCATAAGTGATCGAGAGATTATATCAGCCATTCAAGAGAATGGATGGTACATTGACAACGTAGAAAAAACGACTGAAAGATGCTTAGAAGCTGTTAAGCAAGATGGTCTTACATTAAAATCAGTTCCCAAAAATTTGCATTCTGTATCTTTGTGTCTTGAGGCTGTTAAACAAAATGCTTCAGCTATGAAATATGTGTCAAGAAAAATAATGACGGATGACATTTGCATAGAAGCCGTTAGAAACGACGGAACAATAATAAAATACTCCACGTATATTCCTGATGAGTTCCGAACAAAAAAGCTTTATTTTGAGGCAATAAAGCAAAATGGCAAAGCCCTTAAATATGTTCCCGATAAGTATAAGTCTGAAAGCTTTTGCAGAGTAGCTATTATGCAAAATGGTTTAGCGCTCAAATTTGTTCCAGAGAATATACTGTCAAAAGAATTATTCGTGTTAGCAGTTGAGCAAAACGGATTGGCCTTGGAATATGTGCCAAGTAAAAACAGAACCAAAGAATTATGTAATGCTGCTGTTCATAATAATGTATTGGCTTTAGAGCATGTACCGAACAGATATAAAACGACGAAGTTGTGCAATTCGGCTGTAAATTCAAGTTGGAAAGCTTTCCTTTATGTGCCTGAGAATATGTATACTTTAAAAAATTGCCTTGAATTATTTAATCGGATATTAAGGGAATGCGACGATCTTTCTGAGATATCGTATAGTGACCGCTCTTATGTTAAAGAGATAGCAAACCGCTTGCCAAGTAGTATAAACAACGATATTCAAATTATCAGATTGGAAAGACAATTACAGGTAAGGGGATTTAAGAGAAAATACTTTGATAAAGAAACACATAGATTTATTACGATAGAACAAATAAGCTATAGAGAAGAGGATGAAGTAAAAGAATTCGATTTTTTTGTTGACTTCTATAAGCATTTAGATGCGGATTTGAAAAATGCCAATCTGCATGATTATGATTTTAAAGAGGTCAGCCTCGCCGATTATAATATTGAAGGTGCCTATATTAACAGCACTGTATTAGTCGAACAACACTTATATGACGATTCTTTTTACGATGAAAACGTTAAAGATCATGAATGCAATACTGAGCTTATGATATCTGCAGAAAATGAGGTAGTAGAGGCTATCTCTGTTCTTCATGATATCGATTTGGTTTCAGATGCAACACTAAATGACACTTCTCACAAGATATACTATATTAGTGATATCCACCTCAATCATAAGCTTTTAAAAGCTTTCCCGGCAAATGCAACTGAATTGGAAGTTAAAATGTATATCACGCAGCTTGCTAAAAAAATGATTGATACTGCTACAAATAAATCGTATGGCGACTACTTATTAATAGGGGGAGATATATCTTTTAACTTTGAAATATCGACTTTGTTTTACACAGAATTAGTCAAGTTTTGGAGTCATCGTCGAATAGTAGTAGTGCTTGGAAATCACGAATTATGGGATTTCAATCGACGCGGGGTCGCACATTCTAATTTGTATACAATTGATGAAATTATTCAGCAATACCGGGATTTGTTTTCAAGTCTAGGTATATGCTTTTTACAAAATGATTTGCTGCTTTCAGACGGAACGATTATTTCAGAAAAGGAATTGAAATCCATTGATCAAGACGAGTTGAAGCATATCTGCTTGAAAAGTCCTTTTGTAATACTGGGGGGATTAGGGTTTTCCGGCTTAAATTCACAATTTAACGCAACCCAAGGAATTTATCGGCAAACCATTATGTCTTTAGATGAGGACATCAAACAGACAAACCGATTTAAATTCATTTACAATAAAGTGAAAAGTGTTTTAGGCAACGATAAAGTTATTATTTTAACTCATACGCCAAAAGAAAACTGGTCGAATGAAGATTACAACAGTAACTGGATATATGTGAATGGGCATACTCATCGAAATGATTACTGCTGTGACGAAGAAAAAACCTTTTATTCTGACAACCAAATTGGATATTATTCTTCAAATATAGGTTTAAAGCATTTTAAATTATCAAGAGTTTATGATATTTTTAAGTATTATCCTGACGGAATTTATTCTATTTCGAGAGAGCAATATTTGGACTTTAACCGTGGCGTTAAGATTAAAGTAACTTTTAATAGAACAGGAACTATATATATGCTTAAAAACAATAATGTATATTGTTTTATATATAAAAACCAAAACACAGGGAAAATATCTTTGTTAAATGGTGGGATGCTTAATAATTTGGAGCATAACAGCATCAATTATTACTTTGAGAGAATGGCGTATTATTCAGATACTGTTAAAGGGTTATTTAGCGATTACAATCAAGCACTAAAATCCATATCTGATAGTATTAAAAAAATTGGGGGTGTTGGGACAATCCACGGATGTATTGTAGATATAGATTTCTTTAATCATATTTATGTGAATCCGGAAGACGGAACCGTAACCCCATATTTTGCCTTGTCGATTGTTGATAAGTATATTTATTCAAATGTCAAAGCGCTTTTGTTAGCTAAAAGAAAAGATTTATATGATAATTACATGAAACTTTTAGAGGGAGAGAGCGAGAGCGTCAAGCTGTTGAAAGGTGAAATAAAAGCAGGAAGTATTGAAATATCAAGATTTATTCCAGATACTTATATGTATAGACCATCAAGAATAATGAAGTCATTACAGTACCTTACAGAAGTTAATGTTATAAGGATTTGGGACGATCGTATTATCGAATTTCAATTTCAAAGCAAAAATAAAGCAAAAGATTTGTATGCTAATAATAACGACACTTTGTTGCTATCCATTAAACCAAATTAACGCCGCTTTTCAGCGGCGTTTCTGCGTGATTATGAATTTGTTTAATGATTTTTTAGATTAAGGAAATTCCGGTTGCGCATAAATAGACCTTTATACTGCTTAGTTTGTGTTAACAATGAAACCAAAACCACGTTTTGTGTCGAATTATTCATTAGAATAAGAAGAATCAAGTCCAAATTCCTTTAAGGAGTTAGCGCTATTTTATTTTGAGGAGGAATTATTGTTAAAAATATGAATTTAAAGAATAGGTAGTACTTAAATTATATAAAAAAGGAGAATCATGCTAGAAAACTTATAGACATCTTCTCTATTAAGCTAGTGGAAGAATAAGTATTCTACAAAAGAGAGGAGAGTCAACTGCCCTTCAAGTATGAATTAGAATATATTAAGTGTCATGATTTGATACAGAATTTGACCAGTTGACTCTTAGAAAACAGCTTAGTAATCAACATGAAAATATCCAGTAAATTCAACCTATTGTTTATCGATGAGACATATTATTTACCAATTGACTAAGAAATTGCAAAGTTATTGCTATGTAAGAAGTTTTCAAGATTCTAAATTTGTAAAAGAGACATTAAGCTAAATTACATTCCCGGTGGTTATTACCATTGCGGAATTCCTCATCAATTAAAAATCATTTTGCAGAAGAAAACAATTGAACTTTATATTCTAATACAATCAAAATGTGAATTATATTTATGTTTAGATCACCAATTTCTATTTGAATAGCTCCTTAAATTCAGCTGATTCTAAGGAACAGCGGTCTATGATTGTAACAATATTTCTTTAACCAACCCTAAAAAGTAATTTAATTGTACCAGCTTCTTGTATTGCATATGCACCCTAGTGCAGCAAGTATATCGAAAGGAGAAATTTTCTGTATTTACTTTCTAGTTACAATAAAGGTAGTATTGAAGTGGTGAAAAAAAGCTACTGTCAAATCTCTTTTACATTTAATCGATTGGTAGATCCCCAAAAAGGTATTCTTGTATCATAGTAATTTTTTTACGAATTGTTTAGTTGTTTTTTGGAGGAGATACAAAATCTATAAGCTTATTTCAAATAGGTAGAGAATGTATTAGCGGTATAGGAAGTTATTGATTCAGGTTGTGTCAAAATCTCTGTATATTTAATGTACGAATTATCAATATTTCGATTTAAATCTTAAAAATAAACAAGGGAAATTGGAAAAGAAACCGCTGTGAAGGATATAGGAACTTAATAAATAGTGAATGAATGGGTGGAGAGTTATATGCATAAGAAATTTTTCAACTTTATTGATAACGAAAAAAAATTATATATAGCAGCATTTTTTATTTTAATTCTTTCTGTTATAGTGGCAAAATTTACTTCCTTTGGTGCTACAATTTTAGGATATATAATATTGGGCCTAATCTACACTCATATTATTCGTAGGAGTGTGAAAAAGGCAAAAAATATTTTTCTAATTATTTTATGGTTAGTTTTTATTCCATTATTTATTTCTATAATTCCATTAGCAATATTAAGTATATTTATAAAAGGAATTTTCGCAACTCCAATATCAACACCTCTTTATATTCTCTTTTTTATTCTTATTTGGACTATAGCAGTATTCATATTCGATTATTATAAAATCAAGGTTGCGATTCAATTTATTAACGCATTGGTATTAACGATACTTGGTATTACTTTTGTTGTTTACTTTACACCGAATTTTACTAATTTACTAATTGATTCAGAAATGAAAAAAGAAATTATTTCAAATGGTTTAGGTGTGGAATCATTTTTTGATCTAATTGTTAAGATGATAACACTTCCTTACTTTTTAGCATGCTTATGGTCTAATTTTGCTATTGAGGTAAGAGGATATTTTATGGAGAAAAATAGCGGTAATAAATAATAGTATATTCAATAATGGAACGGCTATTGTGTATTTACACACTATTAATCAGGGAGAAATAGGTTTGCAATTCCAGTCCAAGGACTTCCTTTAAAGACCGGAAAATTTTAAAGGAATTTTCGATTCGAGTACTGAGAAGTAAAAGTTCCGCAATTGGATCAAGAAAATTATACTATCCAAAAAGACGATAATGGAAAACTAATATAATCAAATGCAAACTAAAGGTTTGGGCAAACCGATGGGCTTAGCCTATTCAAGATCCATTGCCTTTTCACCAAAAATATACAAAGATAAAGCGATTTATTTTATTTTGCCTGACAATTGAATCAGTGTTACACCGTGGCAGAAGGAAAAAGAATAGTACATTATTAATGCTTCGGAGAGCAATATGTTTGACACTTACTATCCAACCTTTGGTGATTTCAAACAAAGACAATTACAAAAGGGTATTCTAGCGTATTAGTAAATATTAATCAAAATAAGTTAGTAGATATATTGAGTTCAAACAAAGCATAACAATTTTTAATAGCATATTATCATCAAAAGTTATAAAATACTGGTTATTTTACTAGATTTATGTACCGATATTGTAATAAACTTTATTGTGGAAAAGGTAGTAAATTAATGAAATTTTACATTAGGAAGAAGGCTGTTGTTTAATGGTAAAAAAGAAGAAAGGTAATACTAGTAAACTGCTATTACTATCTACCGCCTCCGTAGTAAGTGTTGTGGCAACAGTGAATCCAGCACATAACCAAGCTGCTTCACTAAGTCCTAGTCAACTAGTACAGAAGGCTGAAGGATTGGCAAAATCTCTGAGGCTAGATATTTCTTACCAACACAGAATTAAACAAAGAAAACAGCATTTGATTATCCTAACATGGCACTCTTTGTTCAAAAAGAAAACGCTTTAAAAACTGCTCAAAAAGCTGTTAACAAACTTAAAGGTAAAGAGAAAAAAGCATTAGTGGAAAGACTTACAAAGAATGTAAAATCGCATTATGATCACGCTCGTGCATACATATCTGCAGTAAAAGCGGGTAAAGACGTTGCTACTAAAACAAAATCTTTAAAGGCAAGATTAGATAAAGGGTTAGTAGATTCCACAACTTCGAAAGAATATAAGGATTTAGCAGCGGCATTGAAAAAGAATCAAGATGCTATTAAAAAGGTCTATGAAAAATCAATGCGCAATGGTTTGACAGAAAATTATGTAACATCTGCTAATAAAGTTGCAGATACTGCTAATCTAGCAATCTCCATTAAAAACTATGAAACACTTCTTGATAAAGCATTAAAAGCAAAAGATGCAGACAAGTCCATTGAATACACTAATAAACTTGATCAACTATTTGCTGATGCCAAGAAGTCTGGAAAAATAAACACTAAATCAAAGCTATATGCTGGATTATCTAAAACATATACAAATCAAAAAGCAAGCTTTCATTCATTCGTCTATATTTAAAATTCAAAATCTTCAGATAAACCTACGTTAGTAGGAAGTCAAAATGATCAAATAAAAACGTACAATGGCCCAATTGTGCTTGTTGCTGGAAAAGACAAATATATAAAGCTAGCAAATGCAGTGGTGAATGGAGACATCATCATAAAAGGCGACAAAACAGGCGCTGGAACTGTTTACCTTGATAACGTTACAGTAAACAGGGTTAAAGGTGTAGGTGGAACTATCGTTGTCGAAGACGTTGCAGACCACAGCTTGCATCAAGAAAATGTCACTGCTGAACAGTTAAAAGTAACGGACGTAAATGGCGCAAACATTATAGCTGGAAATGGAACGAGAATCAATTCAGTTGTTGTAACTGAAAATGCCGGAACTTCGGGTCAAATTAATCTTGAATCTCAGGAAAAAGGAACATATGGTACTGTATTATTAGCTGCAAAAGGAACTGCAAAGTCCGAAGGTACAAATCTTAAAGGTGATTTCTCCGAATCTAGCGTGTCAGTAACTGGCGCAGGTTCGAAGGTGAATGTTGATAAGGATGCGACAGTAAAAGAAATCAATGTAAGTACTGCTGCAACACTATCAGCATCAACTGGTGCAAATATTCAATCAGTGAATCTTGCAGCTAACAAACAAGGCCAAAACATTACCCTAAATGGCGATTTATCCAATACAACAGTTAATGTACGAAATGCAAATGCGAATATTACAGTGGGAGAAAACACAACTGTTAAAGAAGTAACGAAGGATAGTAGTGTAACTGGAACTGTAACGATTGAAAATAAAGGTACGATTAATAAAACAACAGGAGTAGAGGTGTCAAAGAATCCACCAGTGACTCCGCCGGTAACTCCACCAGTAACACCTCCAGTGACGCCACCAGTAACAATTGTAACAGGTGAGGAAGCAGAAAGATTTGTACAACCGCAAGATTTTGGTGTGATGCAGTTATCAGGAGTGAATGGATATACTGTTGGATTTGGCTTACAAGGCACAACAGAAGCAAAAGATATTACATCCATAGAGGTAAGCTTGTATAAGAGCGACAGACTATTAGCAACCAACACAAGTAAAAAGGTATTGACACAATACAAAGAAGCAAAATCCTTATCAACACCATTTGATGTGGATGGAACATTTGATGGATTGGATGATTCATGGAATTATGGGAAATGGCAAGGGTCTATCAACGATGTACCGACAAAAGCTGTAATAAAAGTAACAGCACAGGATGGAAAAGTATACATTATAGAAAATGAACACTTAACAGGTAATCCATCATCTATCTACACAAAAACAGGTGAGGAAGCACTAAGTTTTGTACAACCGCAAGACTTTGGTGTTATGCAGTTATCAGGAGTGAATGGATATACTGTTGGATTTGCCTTACAAGGTACAACACAAGCAAAAGATATTACATCCATAGAGGTAAGCTTGTATAAGGACAATACATTATTAGCAACCAACACAAGTAAAGATGTATTGACACAATACAAAGAAGCACAATCCTTATCAACGCCATTTAATATTAATGGAACATTCGATGGTTCAGATGATTCATGGAATTATGGTCATTGGAATGGAAGGGTTGACGATGTACCAACAAAGGCAGTAATAAAGGTAACAGGTAGAGATGGAAAAGTATATATTGTAGAAAATAAAAAATTGACAGGAAATCCAGCAGCATTAAATCCAATAATGGGTGATGAAGCACTAAGTTTTGTACAACCAGAAGACTTTGGTGTGATGCAGTTATCAGGAGTAAATGGATACAATGTAGGGTTTGCCTTACAAGGCACGACACAAGCAAAAGATATTACATCCATAGAGGTAAGCTTGTATAAGGGAGAAAGACTATTAGCAACCAATACAAGTAAAGAGGTATTGACACAATACCCAGAAGCAAAATCCTTATCAACACCATTTGATGTGGATGGAACATTTGCTGGATCGGATGATTCATGGAATTATGGGGAATGGCAAGGATCTATCAGCGATGTACCGACAAAAGCCGTAATAAAAGTAACAGCGCAGGATGGAAAAGTATACATTATAGAAAATGAACACTTAACAGGTAATCCATCATCTATTTACACAAAAACAGGTGAGGAAGCACTAAATTTTGTACAACCAGAAGACTTTGGAGTGATGCAGTCATCAGGAGTGAATGGATACAGTGTTGGATTTGGCTTACAAGGTACAACAAAAGCAAGTGATATTGCTTCTGTAGAAGTGAGCTTGTATAAGGGCGATAGATTATTAGCAACCAATACAAGTAAAGAGGTATTGACACAATACCCAGAAGCAAAATCCTTATCTACGCCATTTAATATTAATGGAACATTTAATGGTTCAGATGATTCATGGAATTATGGTCATTGGAATGGAAGGGTTGACGATGTACCAACAAAGGCAGTAATAAAAGTAACAGCGAATGACGGAAGATTATATATAATAGAGAATGAACATCTTTCCGGTGAACCATCTCTACTAAGTGCGAATAAAACTGTTGCTGTTGATACTATTAATCTTGGTGACAGTTTCATAATCAATGGAAATATAGTTAAGATTATTTAAACCTTTTTGCATAACTAAAATATTGAAGTATGGTAAGGGAAGAAGCTTCAAATTTATTAAAATTCTGCAGGAGATATCCCCGCTATAATCGTAGGATACTTCAGTACACGGATGAAAAATGATAGATCTATTAGCAGCAACATCTGTTAAGGACAATGTCAAATTAAGAAAACAGCTTCTTATATACCAAGAAGCTGTTTCTTTTTAGCATTAAATTCGTCTTCTGTAAGAACGCCCATATCTAATAGTTCTTTAAACTTTTTAAGTTCATCAGCTGCAGATACAGTACTTGTGATTACTTGTGGCTGTTTAGAAACATTTCTCACTTCATCTAGCACCTGATGAATATTATTATTAATGGCTTCTGCCGAATACTTGTCTAAGGCAACATTAAATATCTCGTTCAAGGTGTCAATGGTTAGTACTCCAAATACCATTCCTTTTTTAAAAGAGATATCGTTCAGGTGATCAAAGTTTACTGCCTTGAATTTTTCTCCTGTTATCGTTTTTTGAGCAAAAAGAATCCGTTTATTAGTAATAGCGTAGGCATAATTATTATCATGTTTTGTAGTTGATACATAGTTATGTAGACCTATAAATGTCATTAGAACCTTTTCGTCTTTCATCAATTTGCTTTCTATTACACTGAAATGTTTTACTCCCCATTTGTCATTGAAGCCAGAGCCAAACTTATTATCAAGGCAATACTGATACATACCCTCTGCAGTAGACATCGGGTCCATATTTTCTCTTTCATGCTGAAGCTGCTCCTTAGCAGCGATTATTGATTTCAATTCTTCAATAGTTACCTTTGAAATATTTACTTTTGTCATCCCGCCAGCCTTTTTAAGGCAAGAAGGACAAACCCACGCATTTGATTTTCTTACTTTATATCGGTTCATCCCAACAGTATTTTCACAAACTCCACATACCGCTTTTAAATCAAAAAATCCCATATTGCCTCTCCTTATTTATTCTGTAATTAGAATTTCTTTTTATTTATGTTTTAATAGATAAGAATCCTTATTCATTTTACTAGTATATACCGGCTAGAACTAGTGTAACAAGATGGAATAAAAAGTTATTTAGCAGCAATTTTACTTAACCTTTCTTTAACAATCATTTCAGAATGTACATGTAGTAATAGAATCATCCATATTGTAAAATGATAGAAAAGGAGGTGAGAAAAATGGAAATAAACGTCGAAAAACAAATACTAGCCGCACTGCAGCAAATAAATGATAAGCTTGATTCTCATAGTGAGATATTAGAAAGTCACAGTGAAATGTTAAAGGAACACAGTGGAATATTAAAAGAACACAGTGGAATATTAAAAGAACACAGTGAAATGTTAAAAGAACATAGTGTAATTCTAAAAAGCCATAGTGAAATGTTTAAAATCCAAGGTGAGACCTTAAAAGAGCATACTAGATTGTTAAGTGCGCTTAAAACTGGACAAGAATCACTTAAGGCAGAATTAAATGAGATGAAGCTACAGAATGCGAAGGATTTTGGCGAAGTGAAAGAACAATTGGAAAGTCATGAGACAAGCATTGAAATGTTAAAAGAAGACGTCTGGGACAATAAAAAAGATATCCGCAGAATACAAAAAACTATGGGAATGAATTAAACTTCAGTTGAACCTCACGAGATATTTCCTCTGAATTACTATTACCCAATTTCATATTTTTTAATAATCGACCTCAAAATGATTATTAGGGGGTCGATTTTGTGTCCTCCTAATCGTAAGTAGCATAGTTAGCCGAAACTTTCTCATTAACAAGTCGTGTCATCCATTCTATTGAATTTCCATTCTCAATTTCGTCAAGGGAAAATAAAAATCTCACTTCTTAACAATCATTTTTACACTCTTTTTAGCAACTCCACATCTTAGAAAAATATTCCTACATTTCATTAATTCTACTAATCTTTCCTTGGTTTACCTAAATAATGAGTCTATAATAGTAGTAGATTGTCATTATTTAAGAGTGGAGGTAAATTTTTGTAATGAAAGGTCGAATGGTAAAAAGCGTGAGAGTGCTACTGGCTGTTCTGCTGACTACATCCGTATTTTCATGGTCAAAGCCTGCAAGCGCGGCAACTACTGTGAATCAGCAATTTAAGGTATCTGCGGGTGTATCTTATCAGGATAATAGACTCAGTACCTCAACCAGCAAGCAGGCTGCTAGAGTCATGAAGGTGAATTTGAAAGATCCATATACGGATATAGAAGTTGGGATTCCGAATCCTCTCAATAAATTATCAAAGGTTACGACTAGGGCATTATCAAACTCGAAGCCGGGGCATCAAGTTGTTGGGGCGGTTAATGGTTCCTTTTTCGGGCCAACTGGTTTGCCAGTTTATTTAATTGCAAATAATAATCAACTCGTAAATGCAGGGAAACTGCCAATCGGAAAAACAGAATACGCAAATGAGCCGATTGCATTTGGGCTTAAGGATGGGAAAGGAATTATCGATCACTATAATTTAGATCTTCATTTTGACCATAATGGAGTTTCTTATCCAATTACCGCCTCTAATAAAGCAAGAGCCGCAGATCAGCTCATTCTCTATACAGAAGAAAATCCCAGTGCTTATACGAATACAAGTGCGAAGGGTATTGAGGTTGTCGTACAAAACTTAGATGCATATCCGGATCTTACCTTTGGTTCTACTGTAACAGGAGAGGTAACGCAGATACGGGACTATGGGGATGAGACAAATACGAAGATTCCGGAAGGCGGCTTTGTTTTGTCGGCAACGGGAAAGAGCAAAGCAGCATTAAAGGGGATTCAACTCGGTGATAGTATTTCCCTGTCCGTAGATATTGATGATATTTGGAAAGATTCTTCCTTTATATTAGGAAGCGGACCAATGCTTGTCGATAATGGTAAGGTTTCTTTATCCATGGATCCAAAAAGTGAAAAAGCAAAGGCACGAGCAGCTCGCACTGCAGTTGCGATTGATAAAACAGGACAAAATGTCTTCTTTGTCACAATTGATGGAGGGAAACCAGGATATAGCACCGGCATGAATTTAACGGAGTTCGCACAGTATTTAGTAAGCCTCGGTGCTTATCGAGCATTAAATATGGATGGCGGTGGTTCGACCGCAATGGCAGTAAGAAATCCTGGCGATAGTACTGTCAAATTAGCGAACTTACCATCCGATGGTTTTGAAAGATCCGTAGCTACGACATTAATGGCTATTTCAACGGCTCCAATAGGTGAGGCAAAAAGTCTAAAAGTACATAAATCAACGAATGCCGTTCTTTTAAAAGGATCGTCGATGAAGGTATTAATAGATTACGTGCTGGATCAATATTATAATCCGCTCCAAGCCTCAGTGAAGAATTTAAAACTTAGCAGTAATCTAGGTACGGGAAATGGTAATACTTTTACAGCAACGAAAACAGGAAAAAGCACGGTAAAGGTTCAATATAATCAAGCATCTACAACTCTCCCAATTGAAGTAGTAGACAAACTAGCAAAATTACAAATTTCTCAGAGTAACTTGTTAGTCCGAAATGGGGATAGTGTTAAGCTTTCTTTGAAAGGCTATGACAGTAAGGGGAGAACAGTTGTCGTTAGTCCAAATTCCGTTAAATGGTCCGTGGCAGGAAAGATTGGCACCGTTTCAAAGGATGGCCAGTTTACTGTAACTGGGACAAAAGGTACAGGTACCATTACGGCAACCTATGGAAAAATAAAAGCCACTGTTTCCGTCAAAATTGGCGCTAGTCAAGAAGTAATAGACACTTTCGATACTGCAGCTAATTGGACACCCTCTGCCGTCAGAGCAACTGCCAGCATTAAAACTACTGGAAAAGGCGAGCCAGTTCATAATGGGAAAGCAGCATTGAAGTTGAACTATGATTTCACAACAAGTACAACAGGCACTGCAGCAGTCTATTTGAATGCCAAGAAGGATTTCGTTTTTACAAGCAGACCTGATCATCTCGGTATGTATTTATATGGAGACGGAAATAGCCATTGGCTAAGAACGCAATTAATAGATGGCAATGGAAAAAGTTATACGGTTGATTTTACAAAAGATAAAGGACTAACTTGGAAAGGTTGGAAATTTGTTCAGGCTGACATTCCTCAAAATATGCCGTTGCCTATTAAAATCAAACAAATCTATGTAGCACAACCGCATCAGGAATTGAAAAATAAAGGCACCCTTTATTTTGATCAACTGCAAGTATATTATAAGAAAAATTAAGGGCAGAAATAGGGACACGCTTGTGTCTCTTTTTTGGTGTCATTTTCGGGTGTCAGGCACCACAAATGGACAAATAGGTGTTTTGTCCACTCTAGGTGGACAGTTTGAAATCAAACAATTCGGTATAGCCACATGACAGTTAGTCCCCAATTTTCCTATCACAAATAGGGTTGGAATTATTTTTCCTTCCTTAACAGGACTATTCACTTATAAGCTGAAATAAAATAAGGATAAACCACAAGTATGGATCCATTCTATGTTTTTCATTCTATCAGCATAGGTGAGAGAACAATGAAAAAGAAGATACTAATATCAATTTTAAGTATTATAGGTGTTTTAGTGATTGCTATTGGAAGCTATGCTTTTTATCTCTATCACTCTGTAAAAGAAACTGCTATTAAAATGCATGAACCTGTTAAATTAGAGGCACCACATAAAACACCAGTCATGACTAAAGAGAATGCACAACCTATCTCTATTTTACTATTAGGTGTTGATGAACGAAAAGGCGATGTCGGTCGTTCTGACACTACGATTGTCATGACTCTTAATCCAGAAAGAAGCAGCATGCAAATGGTAAGTATTCCACGTGACACAAGAACAGAAATTGTCGGTCATGGAACGGTGGATAAAATTAATCACGCATATGCTTTTGGCGGACCAAAGATGTCCATGGAAACCGTAGAGAAGTTTACAGGTATTCCATTGAATTATTATATTCGAGTTAATATGGAAGCATTAATTGCTTTAGTAGATGCGGTTGATGGGATAACGGTTCAAAACAATATCGATTTTACGGAAGCGGGATACCATTTTCAAAAGGGCGCTGTTCCGTTAAATGGAAAAAAAGCATTGGCATATGTTCGAATGCGTCATCAAGATCCAAATGGCGACTTTGGGAGAAACGAGCGTCAACGCAAAATCATCACAGGAGTCATTGACAAAGCTGCTAGTATTAAGTCGGTAACACGCTTTGACGATATACTTAATGCACTTGGCAAAAATGTAAAAACCAATATGACCTTTGATGATATGATGAATATTCAAAAAAACTATCGTAACTGCCGAAATAATATTTATGAGTATGAAGTAAAGGGAACAGGTCAGATGATTAATAATATCTATTATTTAGTCGTTCCAGATAAGGAGAAGGCAAAAGTTTCGAAGATGTTGAAAGATAACTTAACGGAAAATTGAATGCTTTTTGTTTTGCTGGTGAAAAGTACCAGATAGATTAGACACTATATAAGTCTATCTATATGGTACTTTTTTGCTTTTACCTTCACCACTCTAAAGTTGTTTTTTAAATCACTGTTTCATAACAACAGAAAAAATTGAAAATGAAAATAATTGAAACGAATTCTGGATAAATTTACTCATGCCATTTATTTCATCCATAGATTATAATTACCTAGTTATGCAAAATTATATAAATGAGGGGAAACGTTAAAATGGGGAAAATGTTGAAAGTTTTATTTGCTATCGTATTAATGTTAGCGGTTGCGCCAAACATTTCGTTTGCTGCACAATCTGAAAGTTTCAATGCTGATTTGGATGCTTACTTGAAGGAAATCAGTGCAACACGCGGCATGCCTGTTACAAAGGAAGATATAGAGAAATCCCTTAGTAACTATGATGAAGAAATAGCAGATTTTGATTCCATGGATGGAGAAGATGGATTGAAATCATTTTTAGGTGATGTCATTAAAGCGGATTATAGTAATCTAACAGATATTTTAAAAGAAAACGATATAACGTTAGATGAATTAAAAGCTCTATTGAAGGAAAATGGAGAAGACCTCAATGATTATGTGTTCGTTGATGATCTTGATGAAGCAGTGTACTTTTATTTAAATCCTGATGACGGTTCAGATTCGGGAATCGATGAAGATATGATTAAGGAACTTTTACCAATGTTCCAGGATGAATTTGGCTTAACAGATCAAGAGATTACGAATTTAAAAAATCATTTTATGAAAATAAGTGACAAGCTATCCACACCAGAGGCTGTTAGTGAGTTGGAAAATCTTGCGCAAAGAATGGAAGCATTTAGTCAATTTACTACCATTAATGAATTAACAGCAAAAGATGTTCAAGAAATTTTATCTATATATGATGAGTTATTCTCCATGTTAGAATTAAAGGTCGATTTTCACCTTGTAAAAGGAAATAAGGAAACACCGCTATCATTATTAGATTTATTGAAAATGGACAACCTAGTAAACGCAAAATTAAAGGTAAATATTTACGATTTAGACGGCAATCTACTGGCGGATCTTATTATTACAGGTGACATGGTCGATTCGGGTACTGTGAAACAAATCGGAAAAAATATTGATACCGCTGCAAAGAAAGTACAAAAAGTAGCAGTACAGAAGCCAGTTGTAAAAACAGTAAAAGGCGGTCAGCTGCCAAATACTGCTGGAAACTATGTTCTGAATGTACTTATCGGTCTTATCATTGTGTTAGCAGGTCTATTTGGAATCCGTTATTATCGAAAGGCTGCTTAAAATGAAAAAGAGAAAAACAAAAATAATTCTTTTTGTTTCCATCCTTTTAATCATTCTAGGTGTGGCTTTTTCGACATCGAATCTTTTTACATTTGTTAGAGGTTATGCTTTATATAAGATGAACAAGGCTTACGCAGCTCCTTCTAAAAAAGAAGAAACGAGCGGTAAGAAATTGCATCAAACAACACAGGTACTATATCCTGAACGACCAAAGCAAGGCGAAAACTTCGGAGAGTTATATATTCCAAAACTAGATGCGACTCTGCCCATTTTCGAGGGGGCGGATGAAAATGAACTAGCGAAGGGAGTCGGCCATTATGCCGGCAGCGTACTCCCAGGGGAAAAAGATAACTCCGTGCTTGCCGGTCACCGGGATACCGTATTCAGAAAGTTAGGCGAGGTAGGCAAAGGGGACTTGCTCATTGTCAAGACAGAAGCTGGTAAGTTCACCTACAAAGTGAATAAAGTGAGAATAGTGGACCAGAATGACAGAACTGTCATCGTCCCAAGGCCAACAGCAACTCTAACAGTAACAACCTGCTATCCTTTTAACTTTATTGGCCAAGCACCAAAACGATATATTTTAGTCGCGTATTTGCTTTCTAAGGAAACTGGGACAGGATCCTCGTCCCAGAATTAAGAGTGAATAACGGGGAGAAAAAGTGGAAAGGAATGGATTAAAACTGGATCCATTCCTTTTTGCTTTTTAATTGCTTTTGTTCGGTTGGCTCTTAATGATTACATTTGGTATCAGGCATCTATCGTCCCCATTTATGAAGCTTTGGGTGCCTGGCACCACCAAAATACTATTCTAAATGTAAGGTTGATTGCTTGGATACGGTCACGGAACGAGTCAGGATGCTTACAATTACTAAGAAGAAGAGATTGATAATCAAAGCTACAATCCCGACATTTAGATCTTTAATGACTTGTGGTAAGAATGGAAGCAAAGTTCCCACGGATTTATTCGCTATAGTTACATAGGCTACCGTTGCGACACCAGTTGCCATTCCAGCAAATGCACCGTATTTCGTAACAAAATTATTTTTCATTAGACTAAAGAGTAATGCTGGAAAGAGCTGGGTAACTAGGCTGTATCCCATTAACAGTAAGGCTACTATAGTTTCCCCTCCGTTAATCGTATAATACACGGTTACTAAGGCAACCACGGGTACCATGTATTTTGCTATTTTTTCAATTTGCTTCTCGGTAGCAGTCGGTTTTATTACCTTAAAGATATTCTTTGATAAAAGGGTAGCCGATGACATGAGAATCAATGAACCTGGAACTAATGCGGTTAAAACTCCGGCAGCCCCGATAATTCCAATAATCCATGGATCAAAGGTCGCAATGGAGATTTTTAATAGGGCAAGGTCGGTATCGCTTCCTGTTAGTCCTGGAACCTTTAATATTGCGGCGAATCCCACAAAAAAGACAAAAAGTAAAACTAAGGAATACAAAGGCATAATGATTGCATTTCTGCGAAAGGTGTTCGCATTTTTTGCCGTATAGGTGGAGCCAAACGTATGTGGCCACATATAAAAACCAAAAGCGGTCAGTAAGACGGTTGAAATAAACCAAGATGGGCTTTGTCCTGTAGCAGGCAATGCTAAGAAATTGGCATCCTTGGCATGAATCGCTTCAAACATAGACCCGAGTCCACCGTAATAATGAATAGGTAAATAAATTCCCAGAAACACGACGACAACAAGTATTAATATATCTTTCACCACGGCTGTCCAAGCTGATCCGTGAATCCCTGAGACCATAACATAGATTGTAACGGCTATGGCACCAATCCAGATGGCTAATGTAGGGGAAATACTCCCATAAGAAGCCTGAGAAACAATGAGTCCAAGGCCCTTTAATTGCGTGATAAAATAAGGGACCATTCCGACTACACCAATTAATGAAACGAAAACGCCTAAGTAGGGACTGTTATATTTTTGTACGAAAAAGTCGGATTGAGAGATGAGATTATGTTTCTTTGCATATTTCCAAATTCTTGGCAAAAGGAAATAGGACATAATATAGGCTACTGCACTATAGGAAATGATGTAATAGGTCGGTCCACCTTTTCCATATGCCCAGCCACTTCCTCCTAAAAAGGTAAAAGTGGTATAAATTTCACCTGCCATTAATAGGAAGACAAAAATGGTACCGAATCCTCGTCCACCAACAGACCATTGCTCTAGGTCCATGTCTTTTCCCTTTTTCGCTTGGATTCCTAATAGAATAGCGAGGACCAGAACAATAAAGATAATGATTAAGGCAATATTCATAGTAATTCATCCTCCTTACGTTTGGGGTCGAATTTGAACACGATCCACATAATAGGGGAGGAGAGGACAGTACACATTACTAACCAAAATAATAAAAACGGCATTCCGAGAACGATGGGGGTTACCCGATTAAAGAAAATCGCTCCGACAAAAATTCCAATGATAGGCACAAGCGCCAAGAGTTTTACTGCTTTCATGAAATCCCTCCTGTCTATTACTGAGAAAGAAAGTTAAATACTGCATGCACAAATAGATTGATCCCTTTTTCAATGGAGCGTTCATCAATCATAAATTGTTCATGATGATGTGGATAGATGATCCCCTGTTCTTTATTTCCGGCACCTATGTAAAAGAAACAGCCTTTTGCCGCTTGCTGATATGCGGAGAAGTCTTCGCCCACCATGGTTGGATCCATTCGCACTACATCCTCTTTTCCATACACTTCAATCGCGGTGTCTTCCATTACTTTTGTGATTTCCTCATGATTAATAACGGCACGATACCCGAATTCATAACGAAACGTGTAATCCGCGTCATGGGCACTTGTTATCCCTTTTACAATTCTCTCCATATGCTTTGGAATTTCTTTGCGGACTTCTGGATCGAAGCTTCGTACAGTCCCCATGATTTCAACAGATCCCGGGATCACATTATGGGTTGTTCCACCAACAAACTTCGCCACAGAAATCACAACAGGCTTTAAAGGATCAATATTTCTTGAAACAATATGTTGCAGATTTGTCACAACCTGACTGGCAATCGCAATACTGTCCACGGTATCCTGTGGCATTGCAGCGTGTCCGCCTTTGCCATTTACAAAAATTTGAAAGGTGTCAGGAGCTGCCATCATCGGTCCATACACGATGCCGATTTTCCCGATTTCAAGCGGAGACCATAAATGCGTTCCAATTACGACATCTACCCCATTCATCACCCCATGTTGGACAAGTTCCTCTGCACCGCCGGGATAAAGTTCTTCCGCGTGTTGAAAGATAAAACGTATTTCTCCAGCGATATCATCCTTACATTGTGATAAGATTTTGGCTGCCCCCAAGAGAATAGCTGTATGACCGTCATGTCCACAAGCATGCATAACACCAGGCGTTTGGGAGGAGTAAGGCACCCCGCTATTTTCTTCGATTGGCAGTGCATCCATATCGGCCCGAATGGCGATGGTTTTCCCAGGTAAGGAGCCTTTTAACACCCCTAACACACTTGTCTTGGTCGGTCGAGTAACATCAATGCCCCCAAATGCCTTTAAGGTTTCATAAACAAACTTAGCTGTGTTTACTTCGTGAAAGGACAGTTCCGGATGGGCATGTAAATAACGCCTCCATTCGATAGCCTCTTGATATACCTCTTTCAAACTTATGTGTTGCAAATCTGCCTTAACCATTATGCAAGATCTCCTTCTAAGCGATTTAATAATTTTATACTATTTTGAATTTGTATAAAATTTATTTTTTTATAATAGACCTAAATTTTTCTAGAATCAAGTATTTTTTGGTATCGGGTGCCAGGAACCACCCTGATTCGGGCGTGAACCCCACTACTTTAAACCGTAAAAGTTTTTTGGATATATAGGTCTGGTCACAGTGACGTCCAAAAAAATCTTGTGTCAAAGGAATGATGCACAATTTTTGAGCGATTGACTGGATAGACATTATACATTACAAAACACTTTGTGGTACTAGGTGCTTATCTATTAAATGAAATCACCAAAACCCCATCTCAAATAATTCTTCAAAATAAAGTTCTTCTAATTTTTTATTTAATATTCCATAAAAATAAGCGATTGGATTTCTGACACCATTTTTCGTTAATTTCATTTTGCGTATTAACTGCTTTAATGTGGAGATAGAATATTCAAGGACTTTATCATATTCTTTTTCACGATTATTTCGATAGGCAGCAATCATGGTCATTCTCCAATACTCTTCAATTGTTTTTGCATCTGAGAAAAAATATTTGGCAAATTGCACAAATGATTGTGGTACAGAATCATTTGTAAAGGTGTAATCTAATTCGCTTTCTTTACGTTTTTTTAAATTATTAATAGTTTTTGAAGGATTATTAGTTTTATTAGGGTGGTCCAATTTTTCCTCTTTGGGTGGTTCATGGTTAGGAAAAAAATTAAAAACGTATAGATTGCTGGATTGAGAACCATTTTTTCTTTCTGTTTTGTAGATTGTGATGATTCCTAATTGAGCTGCCTTAGCGGTCATCCGCTTAAAAGTAGAACGGGATATCCCATTCCCATCAAACTCATCATGAATGGCTTTAAGTAATGTTCCAATTTTTGCATTGCAAACTCCAGGGATTTTTGCTGAAAAACGGACAAGTCGTTTCAAAGCGACGATTTCCCCTTTTGTGAATTCTTTCTTACATGATGAAAGCCACATTTCTATATGACTATTAAATTCCTGTAGAGAATGGAACTGTGAATACTGTTCAAAACAATCAATACTGCCTGATTTTAAATTCATTCTTTTGCACCAGCCTTTCACTTCTTATATAGGGATTAAAAAGTGAAAAGGACACCCTGAATAAAAAAATAGATCAGGGGGACAGTCCCTCTGATTCGAGAAATTTTTGACGCATTAAAGTGCGTGGATAAATAGAGTCTATAAATGGTATTGCCATAAAAATGTCCTGATTTTTTTGAAAAGCATAGTGCCCTTTTTCTTCCTAAAACTCTATATAAACATAGGAAGGCTATTTATATGAAGAAAGGTTGTGGAGGAAGAATGGCAAAATATAGAATGGTGCGTTCTGATTTTTGGAAGAATCCAATTGTGTTAAAGGAGATGACCCCGGAGGATAAGTATTTTTACCTTTATCTGCTTACGAATTCGCGTACTACTCACATTGGAATCTATCCAATTACGAAGAAAGAAATGGCATTTGATTTGGGAGTTTCGTTGGAAAGTGTTCATTTGTTAATGGAGCGATTCGAGGAACATTATCAGATGATTCGTTACAACTCTAAAACAAGGGAAATCGCGATTAAAAGCTGGGGGATAGAGATCCTGCAAAAGTGCGGAAAAACGCTCATGGATTGTATTTGTTCTGAATTAAAGGAGGTCGAGGATCACACGCTTATACCATATGTTTTGGAATCTATACATATGGAAGAGATACGCCGTTTATATGAAGATTTTTTAAACCGGACTAGCCAGAGAAATGGATAGTCCATCTTTAAACCAAGTAACCTATTCATTGTGTTTTTGAAATTCTTCTACTAAAAATCATTATAACTTAATAGTATTTTCCTATTTCACTTAGGCTTTTCGAAATGATAGAATAGTTTTATTATTATAATATAATTACGAAGTGGATATAACATTTAAGAGGTTCTTGCTAATTAGTTCTCAGTATTACAGTAAGCAGAAGCCTAAATAAATGTTTAGGTGAATTTATTTCTGAATATTCAAACTGAAAAAGAAACAGCAGAATAAGTTTTTGCTTTCTCTATTCCATCTAAAATAATTTCGATATACCAATTTCATTTCAAAAATAGCAAAGGATTATCTTCTAATATTGTGAGTTAATCTTTTGTGCTTCTTGGTTTTGAAAACGTTATCATAGCAAATATCTAGATTTTGAATAAACTCAATTATATTTGCTTTTTCTAACTTAACCTGAATCCACTCTCGTTTTCCATTACCTTTTTTAATTTTACTTATGGGAGGAAAATCTATGAAAAAGTTTTTTGCCTTTCAAGTTTTAATTGGATTATTTATTGGTGCTATAATCGGACACTTTTTCCCTAAGTTTGGAATGGGTCTAAGGCCAATAGGCGATATGTTTATCCATCTTATTAAAATGATTGTTGTTCCTATTGTCTTTACAACGATTGTTATTGGATCCTCAGGAAGCAAGGGAAACATGAAAAAAATGGGAGCATTAGGCCTTAAAACGATTATTTGGTTTGAATTTATTACTACTTTAGTTCTAGGTATTGGACTAATACTTGTTAATCTTTTAAAGCCTGGTCATGGTCTTGACCTTTCACACCTTGTTAAGCAAGATATTCACGCATTAAATGGTAGTGTTTCTACCGTTGTAGATTTTAAATCAATGATTGTGAATATTATTCCTTCTAACATTGTTGATGCAATGGGAAAGAGTGATTTATTAGCCGTTATTTTCTTTGCAATATTATTTGGCGCTGCTGCCAGTGCAATTGGTAAAGCTTCAGAACCCGCACTTAAATTTATAGATTCAGTTGCCAAAATTATGTTTAGACTTACACAAATGGTTATGGTAACGGCACCAATTGGTGTACTTGCACTGATGGCAGCTTCGGTTGGTCAATATGGCATAGGCCTATTAATCCCAATGGCTAAGTTGATAGGCGTTGTATATTTGGGACTTGCTATCGTTATTTTCGGTTTATTCCCACTGATTTCCTGGTTCTTAAAAATACCTTATTTTAAAGTTTTTCGGATGGTATGGGATTTATTTTTAATTGCCTTTTCAACAACCAGTACAGAAACAATTCTACCTCAATTAATGGAACGAATGGAGAAATTCGGTTGTTCCAAACGGGTTGTTTCCTTTGTCATTCCGACTGGATTATCTTTGAATTGTGATGGCTCCACATTATACTTATCCGTTTGCTCCATTTTTATAGCGCAGGCATTCGGAGTGCCAATGACCTTTAGCCAACAATTAATTGTAATGGCGGTCTTAATTGCTACATCTAAAGGAATTGCTGCGGTTCCATCGGGTTCTTTAGTGGTCCTTTTGGCTACTGTCTCAGCTGTTGGCCTACCTGCGGAGGGTGTTGCCATTATTGCAGGTATTGACCGTGTATTAGATATGGCTCGAACTGCATGTAATACTCCTGGACATTGTTTAGCAAGTATCGTAGTTTCAAAGTGGGAAAAAGAATTTACCCCAAATAAATCCCTTAATGACCAAACAGATCAGCAAGTGTATCACCAAGTATAAGGGAAAAACATGGAGACGTTTCTCGTGTTTCCGTAATTTATGAAAAAAATACTGAGAGAATTTTCTCCCTTGAATCATTCATCATGAAGAAAGTAGGTTTGATTATGAATAATATTAAAAATATATATTGTGTTGGTCGCAACTATGCTGCCCACGCAAAGGAGTTAAATAATGAAATTCCCAAATCGCCTTTTCTATTTTTAAAGCCTACACATGCCCTGATCGAGGCAAGTGGGAATTGGATATCATTACCGGAAAATCAAGGATCAGTCCATTTTGAAACGGAACTAGTAATTAAAGTTGGAAGAAACTATGAAAAAGGAATAAAAGTGGATGATTTGATTGATAGGATGGCAATCGGTCTAGATTTTACATTAAGAGACGTTCAAAGTGAACTTAAAAAGAAAGGACAGCCATGGCTTCTAGCAAAAGGATTTCAACATTCAGCTGTCATAAGTAAATTTATCGATTTTCCTGGAATGGAAGAATTGCAAAAAACGGATTTTTCTCTTTTGAAAAATGAAGTAAAAGTACAACAAGGAAATATAAAAAATATGATTTTTGATTTACAGACAATCATCGATTTTACTGCACTTCACTTTGGATTAGGAGAGGGAGATATAATATTTACCGGAACGCCAGAGGGTGTTGGACAAGTTGCCGACGGGGACCATTTATCTTTAGTCTGGGGAGATAAAGTTCTTGGGGAATGTTTTATTAAATTATGATTGTTGATTACAGGGGACGGTCCTTTCAAGGGACAATCGGAAGTTTTGCGCGTAAAAAAGGCACAGCTAGTGGTATGTACTAGCTGTGCCTTTGTGTTTTTTTGTAATAAATCCACCTGCGCAAAATTTTTGATAACCCTAGAAGAATGAAGTCGCGGCCCCCGTCTTTTGGTTTTGGTTTCTTTTTTTAACTAATAATGAACTTTTTTGCCTTCAAACAAACTTTAGATTAAAACGCTTAAGTAAATGTTCCCATCCAAATTATGTTGACTTTATCCAATCTTGATAATTTTCTATATATTTTATATAATGATATCAAATAGGAACCACTGGTTCTAATATAGATACACTTTAGATTACTTAAATGAAGAAAGGTGATTTCACATGAGAGTTGCCACGGATATTGGAGGAACGTTTACGGATCTTGTCTATTTAGACGAAAATGGAAATTTCGGAATTTCGAAAGCGCATACAACACCCTCTCAATTCGAAAATGGGGTGATAAATGTAATGGAGTCAAGTGGGATAAACCCCGAATCTATTGAGATGTTTATTCACGGATCTACAGTAGTAATTAATGCTTTAACGGAAAGAAAAGGTGCAAAGGTTGGATTAATTACTACAAAAGGAACAAAGGATGTTCTTGAAATTGCTAGGGGAAATCGACCAGATTTATATAATTTTCGGTACCAAAAGCCTGCACCATTTGTAGAACGATATTTACGTTTGGAAGTGGAAGAACGTTTGAATTATAAGGGAGAAATCCTTACCCCACTTAATGAGGAGCAAATTCCGGATATATTATCCTTCTTTAAAAAGGAAAATGTTGAGGCGATTGCTGTTTGCTATTTACATTCTTACAAAAATCCAATTCATGAAAAAAGAACGGTCGATCTTATCCATCAACTATGGCCAGAAATTGCTGTTACAGCTTCCCATGAGATTACAAAGGAATGGAGGGAATATGAACGAACAAATACCACTGTATTAAATTCCTATGTAAAACCAACTGCCACATCCTATATAGATCGTTTAAGCAAACGATTGACTGATAGAAAAGTAAACGGAAATTCATACATTATGCAGTCAAATGGCGGTTCAACCACTTTTGAAGGAGCAAAACAGTCACCCATTCATATGGTTGAATCCGGTCCTGTTGCTGGAATTTATGGTGCTGCAGTTTTAGGTGAAATTTTAGGTGAGGAGAATATCATTGCTTTTGATATTGGTGGAACTACTGCTAAATGTTCGTTGATTAGCAAAGGTGAAGTAAAAGTAACGACAGATTATTATATTGAGAAAACCGATAAAACTTCCGGATATCCAGTAAAGGTACCAGTAGTTGACATTGTGGAAATAGGAAACGGAGGAGGATCCATCGCTTGGATTGATGCCACGGGTTCACTAAAAGTTGGTCCCCAATCGGCTGGATCTGTACCTGGACCCGTTGCATATGGACAGGGAGGATTGGAGCCAACCACTACGGACGCGAACTTAGTTACAGGACGGCTTTCCAAGAAAAACTTTGATTATGAGGTTGATCTTGAAAAGGTTAGAGATGCGATTGACCAAAAGGTAGCTTCCCATTACGATCTTTCCGTTGAAGAAGGGGCACTTGGAATTATTGAAATAGCAAATTCCAATATGCTTAATGCCTTAAAACTCATTTCTGTTAGAAAGGGGTATGATCCTGCAGATTTTTCGATGATTGCTTTTGGAGGAGGCGGTTCCATGCATGCTGCAGCATTGGCCAAGGAGCTAGGGGTCAAAAAGGTCATTGTTCCAGTTGCTTCTTCCGTATTTTCGGCATGGGGAATGTTAATGACAGACTTACGTCATGATTACATTCAAACTTATATAAAAAAATTAAATGATATGGATCTTTCGGAAATCAATAGCACATGGAACGAAATGATGGATCACGCATTTAATCAATTTTTAGATGAGGGAATAGATAAAGGTCAGGTTTTATTTCATTGTTTTGTAGATATGCGTTATGTAGGACAAGAACATACTGTAAAGGTTCCGGTACCTAACAGTGTTTGGACAAGTGATACAGTAGAAGAAATAATATCAAGGTTTCATCATCTCCATGAACAGAACTATACGTTTAAACTTTTAGATGCTTCAACAGAAATAGTAAGCCTTCATTTAACAGGTTTTGGTAAAGTGAAAAAGCCTACAATAAATACATTAATAACCACAGGTAAATTAGTGAACTCCGCACTAAAGGAATGTCGCCCAGTTTACTATAAGGAGGAAGGATGGGTAAATACGGAAGTCTATAATCGAAATGAACTGGAGTCAGGAATGAATATTAATGGACCAGCTATTATTGAGGAAACGTCGGCATCTACTGTTATTTACTCAGGGCAGTCTCTAATAGTTGATTCTTATGGAAATTTAATTATCGATACGGGGGTGAAGCAAGATGGTAACTTCTAATAAAATGAAAGTTAATCCAATTACCTTAGAGGTTATTAAAGATTCCTTAATGTCCATCGGGGATGAAATGTTCCTTGCACTTGCTCGAACTTCCATGAGTCCGATTATTTATGAGGTACTTGATTACGCATGTGGATTAACCGATGCGAAGGGAAGGTTAATAAGTCAGGGGAATGGAGTTACCAGTTTCATCGGAATGTTAAGTCCTATGGTTCAGCATGTAATTGAAAAATATGATAGCGGTAAGGAATTAAAGGATGGAGATATCATTATCATCAATGATCCCTATGTCGGAGGCGGGTCTCATTTATCTGATGTAGGATTAGTAATGCCTATCTTTTCTAATGGAGAACTTGTGGCATTCTCTGCAAATAAAGGTCACTGGACAGAAGTCGGGGGAAAAGATGCTGGGTCCTTTACCAGTGATTCGACTGAAATTTATCAAGAGGGTCTTCAATTACCGGGTGTTAAGTTGTTTGAAGAAGGAAAGGTTAATCAAGCTATTGTGGATATTATTTCTACAAATGTTCGTCTTCCTGATCTATCTTTGGGTGACATGTGGGCCCAAGTAGCTGCATTACGAACTGGTGGAAGAAGATTCATAGAATTATGTAAAAAGCATTCTAAAGAGCTTGTAGCTGCAGCTATTGAAAATCTATTAAATCAAGGGGGGCAATTTGCGAGACAAGAACTTAAAGTACTTCCTAAGGGAACATTTAGCGCACAAGATTATATTGAAGGGGACAGTACAAAAGGCGGGCCGTATCCTATAAACGTGAAAATTACGATTACAGATGATGAATTTATTTGTGATTTTCGTGGAAGTCATCCGCAAGTGACGAACCCAGTAAATTGCTCCTATTTTGGGTTACTTTCGAGTGTACGTGTCATGTACCTAGCCATTATCAGACCGCCGCAAAACATTAATGAAGGTGTATTTTCGCCATTAAAAATTATAACGGATAGGGGATCCATTATTTCAGCCGAACGCCCAGCACCCGTTTCGATGAACTTTGAAGGCCGCATAGGCGGTGCAGACCTTATTTGGAAAGCGCTCGCACCATATTTACCAGATAGATTAACTGCCGGGCATTTATTATCCGTTTGTTCTGTCGTATTATCTGGGAATCATCCTGATTCGAATGCGCCATTTTTAATTGTAGAACCTTCCGTTGGAGGTTGGGGAGCAGGCGAAGGAATGGACGGACAAAGTGGGCAATTTTGTATGGGAGATGGAGAAACTTACAATATTCCAATTGAGGTTGCCGAAACAAAATATGGGATTCTTGTAGAAGAATATAGTCTTCGTTGTGATGGAGCGGGGGCAGGTGAGTTTATCGGTGGATCGGGGGTAGTTCGCTCTTATCAAGCATTAAGCGATGATCAAAAGCTTTCCATAAACTTTGGCCGTCATAAATTTTCTCCGTGGGGAATGAATGGAGGAAAGGATGGATCTACAAACTATGCAAAAATTATTAAGGCAAATGGTCAAACTGTAGGTCCCGTAGGTGTAACGGCTAGATATCCATTAAATAAGGGAGATGTTGTACAACTGGTAACGGCAACTGGAGGAGGGTTTGGAAATCCTTTAAAACGCTCCGTTGAAAAGGTTAAAAATGATGTGAAAAATGGTTATATTTCGGTAGAACAGGCCAATGAAACATTCGGGGTTATGATTGACCCAAAAACTTATGAGGTATTGGGTGAGACGGAAGAAAGAACAAATCTTCATTAAAACTTTAAGTGCAGGGTTTTTGCTTATTTAGTACCCTGCTCTTTATTTCTGAATCATTTTGTGAATTTTTAAAATTTTATTGTGTCCTAAACTTTTGTTGTTGTATAATAGTTTCATAATTATGAAACATTGGTTCTTATTTAGAGACAACGGAGGTTCATATGTCATTAAAAACTTTAGAAAATTCTTTAGAAATCCTTAAATATTTTACTAGAGACAGATCTTCATGGGGAGTCCGTGAGCTTGCCAAGGAAATAGGAATTAGCCATTCTATTGTATACAGGATCTTATCAACATTTGAACAATATGGTTTCTTAATACAAGATCCCATTTCCAAAAGATATAAACTAGGATTTCGCTTTTTGGAATATGGGCAAATGGTTAAAGAGGATATGAAACTTTCGCACTACATTTACCCTGTAATGGAAGCGCTATCCAATGAAGTGGAGGAATCCGTATTTTTAACATGGTTGGATAAATTTGATGGAGTAACGGTGGAAATTGCAGAAAGTTCCCAGCAAATCAAATATGCTGTTTCCTTAGGTACCAGAACACCTCTTTATGTAGGTGCATCCTGTAAGGTAATAATGGCGTATCTTTCTAAAGAACAACAATTAGAAATTATCCATGAAGGGCTTCAGCAATTCACAAACAACACGATTTTGGACGAGGAAAAGCTGCTCTCCAATTTAGAGGAAATTAAAGCAAAGGGATGGTGTTATTCGGTTGGTGAATATTCTGATGCCGTATTTGGCCTAGGTATTCCTCTTTTTAATAGGCAAAATGAGATTATTGCCTCGTTAACCATTGCGGGACCTGAATATCGTATAGAGGATATTCATTTGGATAACATCCTAAAACCACTACAAGATGCAGGGGCAAAAATACAAAACTATCTTTATAACTTTAGCGGTAGATATGTTTAGTAATTTAAAAGGTTGATTTATAGAGGAGGATGGTTATGAGGAACACGGACATGGAACAAAGAAAACATCCAACGGTTTTTGATCCAATCGTTATCATCACGATTGTGGTCACATCTGTGATAGGGGCAATCATCGGTGTGCAGTTAATCACATCACTAGGGATTTCAGCCAATACCTCCATTATAGGTGCCATTTTTGCTATGATCATAGCGCGAATTCCTATTAAAACATTCCTTAAGTTTAAATCCATACACAGGCAAAATCTAGTTCAAACGGGAATTTCCTCCGCAACATTTGGGGCAGCAAGCAGTTTGCTTTTGCCTATTGGAATTCCATATGTTTTAGGGATGAAGGAACTAGTGTTACCTTTATTTATTGGGGTAATCTTAGCAATGTTTGCAGATGCTCTCTTACTTTATAAATTTTATGATTCAAAAGTTTTCCCTGCGAGAGAAGCATGGCCACCGGGAATCGCCACAGCCGAATCTATTAAGGCTGGTGACCAAGGTGGAAAACGGGCAAAATTATTAGGTGTTGGTATCGTAATTGGTCTTATAGGATCTGTATTGAAAATACCAATGTCTGCATTTGGGGTTGCCTTCATCGGTAACATTTGGGCTCTTACGATGTTTGGTATAGGGTTATTATTAAGGGGATATTCCATCCCATTGTTTGGAATCGATCTTGATACACATTACGTTCCTCACGGATTTATGATTGGTGCAGGAGTCGTAGCTTTGGTACAAGTTGGATTTCTTATATTACGTAAAAACAAAACTGAAAAACCTGTTAATGGCAGCAATGCAGAAATAGCAGCAACAATAGAGGAACCTATCTATACGAGAAACGAAAAAGATATTGGACAAGCTTTTGGTTTCGGATTTATAGCTTATCTTCTTATTGCCATATTATTGGCGCTGACTGGTGGTCTTTTAACCCATATGTCTACTGGAATGTTAATAGGATTTTTAGTTTTTGCAGCTTTTGCAGCGCTGGCCCATGAGATGATTGTTGGGATTTCGGCGATGCATGCAGGATGGTTTCCTGCCTTTGCTGTAGCCCTAATTACCCTTATCATAGGAATACTTATAGGTTTTCCTGCTCCTGCTCTTGCCATCTTAGTTGGGTTTAGTGCTTCCACGGGTGTGGCATTCGCAGATATGGGATATGACTTAAAAACTGGCTACATGCTGCGGGATAATGGGAAAGATATTGATTTTGAGAAAAAAGGAAGACGACAACAACTTTATGCTGGACTTATAGGATTTTCTGTTTCTGCTATCGTTGTATTTTTAACTTATAATGGCTACTTTTCAAAAGGATTAATTCCTCCAGTTGATAAAGTCTATGCAGCAACCATTAAATCTGGGGTATCTAGTAATATTGCTACTCAATTATTAATATGGGCAATACCTGGTGCACTATTGCAACTTATTGGTGGGTCCAAAAGACAAATGGGGATATTATTTGCTACTGGATTATTAATTGTCAATCCTATTGCCGGTTGGGCTGTATTAGCGGGCATTCTGATTAGAATTATTGTCTTAAAGTGGAAAGGTAAAGAGGCAGAAACACCAATGACCATTATGGCGGCAGGTTTCATTGCTGGTGACGCTTTATATAGTTTCTTTACTTCTATCTTTAAAATGGGAAAATAAATAATTTTAAGGAAGCCATACTATTTTTGGTATGGCTTTTAGTTGTGCTACTGGCAGTCGTACCTTGTGCAGTAAATCTGCATTGAATGTGCACAGGTGATCATTGGTTCTGATGCATACACTGGTATTTCAGTTGCAGAAGGTTCTAAAGGTACTTTAACATTCTCAGTAACTGACTTAGTAAAAGGTAACCATGATGTAATTGCTGCAAAAGCTGTAACAGTTGATGTTAATAAAACAGCAGCTGATGGTCAAACTGTTACTACAGCAACTATTTTATAAAGTAATCAGGAATTAGGACTGGTGCCACTCACCTGTACGTACACCTCAAACCATTTACCATTCATGTCCACTATCTCAGAAAATCTTTACATACAAGTAAATAAAACACTATTCCTCATCAAAATGGTAATTTAATAGTTAAAATATACCATCCTAAATGATATAATAATTAATATATAATTTTTAAAATTAATTACACATCTGAGGTGGAAAAATAATGTTAAGATCTAAAAAACTATTAACTGTTCTAGTTGTAATATTCACTTTCTCATTTTTTCTTCAGTCAATTGTAACAGCCAGTGACAATGAAGGAATTGATAAGAACATACATGGTTATGCGTTAGTTGAGCCTGTAAATGTTTATGCCAGCACTTCGAGAGAGGCACCTATTCTAAAAAGCTATGATTATAACCATCCTCTTGTTTATCAACCGTATTCAAGCGACTGGTATATTGTTGAAGTAATTGTTAATGGAAATAGGTATAAAGGCTATATAAATAAGGATGATGTCGGAAATATTAGTGAGGCACAAAGCGTCAAAGGAATAACATTAAATAATACAAATGTTTACAGTTCTACAAGTATCGATTCCCCCGTCTTAAATAATTATGAAAAGGGAAGCATCATCGAATATCGAAGCTACGATACTGATTGGTATATGGTTACAGTAAATGATAACGATAAAGAATATACGGGATATATTCCAACAAATAATGTTGAAACCATTACGAATAAACCTATTGAAGGTGAAATCGGGGTTATCGAGTCTACTAAGGTGTACTCAAATCCATCCTTAGATGCAAATATAATCAAAAGCTATCAGGCTGGGCAACTTTTGAGTTATCGAACATTCACCAAGAATTGGTACGAAGTGAAAGTCTATATAAATGGGGAGGTACAAACTGGATATATATTTAAAAACGATGTAAATAAAGTTCTAGAAGGATATGCCGCTAAAAACCCAACAATAGTGTATAGTGACACTTCAGAGAACTCAAATATATTAAAAGTTTACAAGAAAGGAAAATTACTTGCATATCGGCCATATAACTCAAATTGGTTGATGGCAACGGTTATTGTAAATGGGACGAACCAAACCGGATATATTCCTACTAGCGATGTGAGTACATACGCTCCAAGTATACAGTCTACTGCCCTAAAAAGCCCAACATATGTATATAGTAAAACTTCTAGAAAGTCATTAGTATTGAAGAGTTATAAAAAAGGGGACATTCTGAATCTAACGCATTATGATGATAATTGGTATCAAGCTACAGTTAATATCAATGGAAAGAAAGAAACTGGCTATATAGATGTAAATGATGTAATGGTAATTCCTGTTACAAAGGATCCTGGATATAATATTCCCATTTTAATGTATCACCAAATCGGGGATAATCCTCGTCCTAATGAATATGGTAGGTTTGTTACTGAACAAAATTTCAAGGAACAAATGGAATATTTAAAAGCAGCAGGATATACACCCATTAATTTCGATGAAATCGAAAACATAAAAAATATTCAAAAACCAATTATCATTACCTTTGATGATGGATTTGAAGATAATATCGTTGCATACGATATTTTAAAAGATTTAAGAGACGAAACGTATAATCCAAAAGCAACATTTTTCATCATAGGCTCAAGAATGGATGAAAATAATTATCTTTCATTAGAACAAATAAAGGAAATAAGCAGTTCTGGAATTATCTCCATTCAAGCACATACCATGACACATCCGTTTTTTAATGATGGCGAGAACGCTGGTAACATTGATTTAGTAAAAGAGATTAAAGAAATCAAATTGTTACTGGAAGACATTACCGGGAAGAAAGTTTCTGCAATTGCTTATCCATATGGCAGTTATAACAACACAGTTATGAACGAAGTAAAAAAATATTATGACTTTGCTGTCACAACGAAACCAGGAATTGCAAATACAAATAATAATCATTATGCATTACAAAGAGTGAGAGTAAGCTTTTCCACTACATTAGAGGAATTTAAAAAGCTAATTGATAAATAAAGTGTTGCAAGGGACGAGGGGACAGGAACCTCGTCCCAAGGCCTGAACTCGGGGATATAAAGTTCCAAAAATCCCCGATTAAAAGGAGGCATAACTTTGGCAAAATCCCAAAAAACTTGTGCGATATTAGGTTTTATTTTTTTATTTTTGCACTTAGCCTATGTAGGAGGATATTCCCAAAACGCCTTTTTTAAATCCTATACTCTGGTTATCGGCCTATTTTTTTTAATAATAGATCTAATCATCTTCATTTTTATGTACATAAAAAAATTTAGGTAAGATTGGTGACTGTCACCAATCGAAATGTGTCTAATGACATGAAGGAAGCTCTGTGGAGAGAAATCTCTGCGGGGTTTTTCTTCTTTGATAGAATCTGAATCAAATAGAAATTATTTTAGAAGAAAATAAATCAAGCCCAAATTCCTTTAGAAGAGTTAGGGCTATTTCTATTTGAGGAGGAATAAAAATGAATAAATGGCTTTGGTATTCGTTAGTCCTCGTTGCAATAGGGTTGTTATTATTAAGCATGCTAACAGGTAAGCTGATTTTGTCTGTGATGACTCTTTTGCTTGCCCTGTTTTTAAAACGTTACTATCATAGCATCCCGTTGCCAAAATATCTTACCAGTAATAAGATTTATTCAAGTATTAGTGGTAAAATATACGATTCGTCAGCTTTTCAGGAGGGTGACGAAAAGAGATAAAGAATAAAATAAAAGAGTAGATTTATCTTTTTATTCTGGAGGAGATCTGCTCTTTTCCCACTTATTTCAAACTCTCACCATATATTGGCTAACCTGCGTATGCTTCACCAATTCCGCCTGCAATTCTTCCTTCTCCCTACTTTTCAACAATTGAATAATCCTTCGATGTTCATCTGGACTTTCGGCAATTTGGAGCGGATTGTTTTGATCAAAGAAATGGTCGTAAAAGATTAAATAGATATTGGTTTTGTCTAGCAGTGTTTCCGCAAATTCGTTGAAATACTGATTATTGGCTTTTTGGACAATGGATAAATGAAATTGCTTATTAATAGAAAGATATTGTTCAATGTCTTTTTTATAGGATGCAAGTTCTTCTTTCTCCACGAGTTCCTGCAAAAGCATGATGTCCTTTGGGGTTATGTGTTCTACGGCGATTCCCGCAGCCGCACTTTCGATTACTGCCCGTGCGTGGCAAATATCTTTTATTTCCTCATGGGAGGGATTGGCGATATACGCTCCCCGGTATGGAATCATGTCTACTAAACCTTCCTTGGACAATTGCTGAAAGGCTTCTCGGATGGGGGTTCTGCTAACCTGCAGTTGTTTGGAAATATCCGTCTCTATAAGCTGGAATCCTGGTGTCATTTTTCGTTGGAAAATGGCTTCTTTAATATGCTGATATACCCTTTGTTTTAAGGAGAGAGACTTTTCATTGGTCAATCTATGTACCATCCTTTCTAAAATGGTGTTAATAAAATTTTATTTAATATTATGAAAGTTAGTATAATTTAAGACTCGTATCAATAAAATTGTAGTACAAAATTGTTCTACATTTTGAAACAGAGGAGGGATGGCTGTGAGGAAATTTTCGATTCTCGCTTTATTTGCTGTACTTGTATTCAGTTTGCTTGCTGGTTGTGGCAAGGATGATGCAAAGGGGAATTCCAAAGAAAATGTGCTTTCAAGAGTAAAAGACTCAAAGGTTCTGCGGGTTGGATTTGAAGGTACATATCCGCCATTTAACTTTTTAGATGATGGTAATAAATACGATGGATTTGATGTCGATATATCGAATGAAATTGCCAGTCGGTTAGGGGTGAAGGCAAAGTTCATCGCTACTAAATGGGAGGGTCTAATAGGAGGTCTGAAGGCGGATAAATTTGACATCATTATTGGGCAAATGTCTATTACGGACGAACGAAAGAAAAGTGTGGATTTTACAGACCCATACGTTGTGACAGGATCGGTCCTCATAACTAGGAAGGATCAAAATGATATTTCCAAACTTGAGCAAATTAAAGGTAAAAACGTAGGAGTTGGCGGAGGAACAACCTTTGAAAAAGTGGCAAGAAGTGTGAATGGTGCCAATGTTCATTTATATAAAACGGTGAACGAATATATACAGGATTTAATCAATGGACGCTTGGATGTCATCATCAATGACCAACTATTAATGAGCTATAACATTCAAAAAGAAAAGCTTCCGATTAAAGTCGCCAGTGATATCGTCAATAAAGATAGCATTGGGATGGCTGTGAAAAAAGGAAATGAAGATTTCGTGAAAGAATTAAATCAGGCATTAGCCGATATGAAGAAAGATGGAACCTATAACAAGATTTATAAAAAATGGTTCGGAACAGATCCGTTAAGTGAGTGAAATAGAATTCAGTAAAGAAGAAATGAGGAGATAAACAATGCTAGCAGTCGTGTTAGGAACCGGTATGATTGGTACGACCGTTGTGAAGGAGCTTGCGAGTTGTTCAGTCATCCATAAGGTTACAGCTGTGGATGCCATCGAATCGAGTGTAACGAAATGTCTCGAAATTGCGGAGAACAAAAAGGTAGAAGGAAAAGTAGCGGATTTACATTCAGAGGAAGCGATTTATGAGGTACTAAAAGGAGCGGATGTGGCCATTGCTTGCTTACCGCATTCACTAAGTTTATCTGCAGTTAAAGCAGCTATTTCTGCTAAATGCCATCTTGTCGATTTAGTAGGTTCGCAATTTGAAAGAAAGCTAGAATTAGAGGAAGAAGCGAAAGCGGCAAATGTACTGGTCGTACCAGGCTGCGGGGTTGCTCCCGGAATAACCAATTTTCTTGCGGCACAGGGGATCGAGATGTTAGATGAGGCTGACGAGGCTATCATGATTTGCGGTGGAATTCCGAAAGATCCATTGCCGCCGTTATGGTACCAGGTTGTCTTTCGATTGGAAAGTGTAATGGGGCTTTATACACGTTCCGCATTGGCGGTTGAAAATGGAGAGCTGATAAGACTTGAACCGTTATCAGGATTGGAACGACTGTCATTTCCAGAACCTGTGGGTGATTGTGAAGCGGTCATTACGGATGCCCACAGTACCGCTTATACGTTAAGAACAAAGGTCAACAACCTATATGAAAAAACCGTTCGATATCCGGAGCATTGGAGTAAAATGAAAACGCTCGCAGAGTTAGGGTTTTTAGATGAGAAACCAATCGTTGTAGAGGGAATCGAAGTGAGTCCGCGGAAAATGACAGAGGCGATTTTAGCTCCTCAATTAAAAGGAAAGTCCAATGAGGATATTACCGTTGTTCGGGTTACGGTGAAAGGAATAAAAAATGGGAAGCCAACTGAGTATGAATGGGAAATGGTTGATTTTTACGACCATAACCGCAATATAACTTCGATGGCAAAGACTACTTCCATACCTGCTATGCTGATGGCGAAGTGGATCGCGGAAGGAAAGATAGGAGAGCGTGGTATTGTACCGCCTGAAAGCATCATTGTTAGGGACCGTTTCCACCCTTTTATCGAGGAATTAGCAGAGTATGGAATTCATTTTACTTTTACGAGCAAGTGATGGTGCTATTTAAGATGACAAGGAGGAGGGGAAAATAGGATGTCATTACTAGCTGAATCATTGCCGCCATTATTAACTGCCACGCTCATGACTATTGTGCTAGCTGTGGTTTCGATGCTTATTGCATTGGTTCTAGGTTTCTTTACGGCACTCGCCAGAATTTCAAAGATCAAAGTACTTAAAGCTATTGCTTCTATTTATGTATCTATTTTCCGCGGAACGCCTCTATTGGTACAAATATTCGTGATTTATTATGGTTTGCCGCAGATTGGTATCCAGTTAGAACCGATACCGTCCGGAATTCTTGCTTTAAGCTTAAATGCAGGCGCCTATTTGTCGGAATCCTTCCGGGCAGCGCTTATTTCTGTGGATCGAGGCCAGCATGAAGCTGCCGTTTCCTTAGGAATGACATACGGTCAGATGATGCGAAGAATTATTATTCCGCAGAGTATTCGAATTGCGATTCCAACGATGTCGAATACCTATATTATTTTGATTAAGGATACGTCCCTCGTGTCCGTGATAACGGTAACAGAACTACTGCAAATGTCTTCCCTCATTATTGCAAAAACCTTTGAGCCGCTTACCATCTATTTAATTGCTGCCGCCATTTACTGGGTTGTCATTACAATCTTCACTGTCCTATTAGATCGATTGGAGAAACGGACTTCGAAACACGTAGTTCAATAAAGGAGGGAAGTAGATTGGAGGTTATTAAACTCGAAAATATTACGAAAAACTTTGGTAGCAATGAAGTACTACAACAGATAAATTTGACAGTGAATAAGAGTGAGGTTGTCGTTATTATGGGGCCAAGCGGCTCTGGTAAGTCGACGCTCCTTCGATGCATGACGTTTCTGGAGGAGCCTAATTCAGGTATCGTTCGTATCGGTCAAACGGAAATGAAAGCTGGAGAAAAGATGAATGGTGAGCGGAAAAGACTCATTCGAAGCATCCGCCAAAATACGGGTTTTGTCTTTCAACAATTTAATCTATTTCCGCATAAGACAGCCATTGAAAATGTAATGGAAGGCCCGCTTATTATCAAAAAGATGCCAAAGGAAAAAGCAAAGGCCTTTGCTTATTCCCTCCTCGAAAAGGTAGGATTGTCCGATCGCTGTGATCACTATCCATCCCAGTTGTCTGGAGGTCAGCAACAGCGTGTCGCGATTGCCCGGGCACTATCCATGGAACCGATGGTGATGCTATATGATGAACCCACATCAGCATTAGATCCTGAGCTTGTGCGAGAAGTGTTGCAGGTGATGAAGGATCTCGCGAAGGAAGGGATGACCATGGTTGTCGTCACTCATGAAATGGGATTTGCGCGAGAGGTTGCTGATCGAGTGCTATTTATGGCGGATGGAGTAATCGTAGAGGAAGGGACGTCCGATCAGATATTTAGCGCACCAAAGGAAGAACGAACGAAAAGGTTTTTGCGTGATGTGAAGACGGTGTAGGGAAAGGTAATAGATAGCTTGGATTGATTTCCGGGCTATTTTTTTATCGTCGAGGAAATTATAAAACTTAACCCTGTGGATAACCTGAAACTAGCTGCAGCGCTTGCGTATTTTTTTAGTAGGAACAAAGAGGCGGTGGTTCCCCCTTAATACTTTTTAATACTGAGGAAGGTTTCTGGTGTGTATCTTTTTTCCTCCATGTTACTTCATTGCAGGTAATTCATCTTACTTGTGTATATACCTAGTCCCATTTTACCTAAAGGCACATATACTAACTTGAATAACAAGGAGGGATAGAATGGAACGGCAAATGAAATATGGAAATTATCCAAATCAAGGCTACCATCATGGACACGGAACCTATCACCCAGGTCAAGGGTACCATCATGGGCATGGCGCCTATTACCCAGGTCAAGGCTACCATCATGGACATGGGACATATAAACCTGGTCAAGGGTACCATCATGGACATGGGACATATAAACCTGGTCAAGGCTACCATCATGGACACGGTACCTATTACCCAGGTCAAGGCTATCATCATGGGCATGGAAGTTATCACCCTGGTCAAGGTTACCATCATGGACATGGCACCTATATTCCTGGTCAAGGTTATCATCATGGACAAACCGGATACTATCCAGGTTATGGCGTTCACCATAGTCAAGGAACATATGGTCAATAGGGGGACAACGGGGGACGGTACTCAAGGTCCCCTAATCTTATTCAAGGCAGGATAAAGTCTATTACATAAGAAATTTTTAAAAGTGGACGGAATTAAATGTCTGGGGTATAAACTTTTCACGAAAATAGTTTGGAAGATTCGCTAAGTGAAACTCGGACGGGATAGTGCCGAAAACTAAGCCTGAACGGTAACAATAGAAGTAGTATCGTGCCCGAAATCAAGCCCGAAGAAGGAATATGGTAACAATAGAAGTAGTATCGTGCCCGAAATCAAGCCCGAAGAAGGAATATGGTAACAATAGAAGTAGTATCGTGCCCGAAATCAAGCCCGAAGAAGGAATATGGTAACAATAGAGAGAGTATCGTGCCCGAAATCAAGCCCGAAGAAGGAATATGGTAACAATAGAAGTAGTATCGTGCCCGAACCCAAGCCCGAAGAAGGAATATGGTAACAATAGAAGTAGTATCGTGCCCGAAATCAAGCCCGAAGAAGGAATATGGTAACAATAGAGGGAGAATCGTGCCCGAAATCAAGCCCGAAGAAGGAATATGGTAACAATAGAGGGAGAATCGTGCCTGAAATCAAGCCCGAAGAAGGAATATGGTAACAATAGAGGGAGAATCGTGCCTGAAATCAAGCCCGAAGAAGGAATATGGTAACAATAGAGGGAGAATCGTGCCTGAAATCAAGCCCGAAGAAGGAATATGGTAACAATAAAGGGAGTATCCTGCCCGAGCCCCCATGCGAAGTCGGAAAACGGTCACCAAAGAGGAAGAATGGTGCCCGAACCCCCGTGCGAATCTGGAAAAAATGGTCACCAAAGTGGCAATATGATGCCCAAACCCAAACCCGAAGCATAAATATGGTCATCAATAATCACTTTTCCTCAAATAATGCAAAAGTACAAGAAAAAATTGTACTAATATTCGATAATTTTGCAGAAAAATTGTTGAATAATTCTAATTATATTGTAAAATAGGATTTACTTTTAAAAATGTGTGTTAGTGTTCTCCTTTGTTGCTAGTTTTGCCCCTCTAAAAAGCTACTAAAGGAGAGTCACCAATTCATAACCAGATTTAGAGATTGTGTAGGAGGTAAAGTATGAAGGTAATAGAAAAAGTAAGTGGATTCGCAGGCAAGACTTTTACATTTTGGGTGATCATTGTAGCCGTTTTGGCTTATATGTTTCCGGGAAGTTTCAAATGGATAGGCGGATATGTTGTTCCTCTGCTGGGGATTGTTATGTTTGGTATGGGGCTTACTCTTTCGGCATCTGATTTTAAAGAGGTATTTCGCAGACCAAAAGAGGTGGCACTGGGAGTTGCGGGGCATTTTATTATAATGCCGGTATTAGCATTTTTATTAGCGGTTGGGTTACATTTACCGAAGGAGGTAGCTGTGGGTGTTATATTAGTTGGATGTTGTCCAAGCGGAACTTCCTCCAACGTAATGGTGTTTTTAGGTAAGGGGAACGTAGCATTAGCTGTTTCAATCGCATCCGTTTCCACCATTCTGGCCCCTATTTTGACACCGCTGCTTATTTTGTTGCTTGCCAGCAAATGGGTACATGTTAGTGTTGGATCATTGTTTTTGTCCATCGTACAAGTCATTATTGTTCCTTTATGTTTAGGGTTTATCATTAAGAAATTTTTTGGCAGACAAGCTCAAGCGGGAACGAAGGCAATGCCGCTTGTGTCTGTTATCGCAATTGTCATGATTGTTTCTGGTGTAGTTGCTGGAAGCCAGGCGCAAATTGCGAAAACGGGCTTACTTATTTTTGCCGTTGTTGTTTTACATAATGTTCTTGGGTATTGTTTAGGATTTTTCTTTTCCCGTCTATGCGGCATGGATTTAGCAAAACAAAAAGCGGTTGCCATGGAGGTTGGGATGCAAAACTCCGGTTTAGGAGTTGCGATTGCCTCTGCAAGTTTTTCCCCATTGGCAGCTGTCCCAAGTGCTATTTTCAGTGTATGGCATAATATTTCAGGCTCCATCCTAGCGTTTATCTTTAGTAAAATGGAAGATAAGAAGACAGAAGAAGTGAAGAAAATTGCTGGGTGAGTGACAGTTATGGAATTAGATCCCCCTTTGCCTAGAGATGTAGTAGGCAAAGGGGGGCTCAAGGTGGTTCATTAGAATTGCTTTATTATGTGAAAATAAAGATGTATCACGGAAAGTTTATATCAATGAAAAAATAATATGCGTTTTTTTACAAAATCAACCTCGATTGGAACGAGGTTGATTTTATGATTTTTATTTACATTCACTAAGTACCGTCATCCTAATCTTCTCCAACGCTCCCTTTTTCCACTTCTTCACCGCAGATGGCGATACTTTTTCATATGCCGCAAGTTCAGCAGAATTCATCCCCAAGTAAAATGTAGCCACAACCCACTTTTTCTGATTATTCGTTAGTCCCTCACAATACGCTAATAAGGTATCTTTTTCTAACGGCTTCACAGCACCTTCGTCAAATTGAATGTCCCAAAACTCTTCTTTCGGATAAAATTGTCTCTCCTCCACTTTTGAGCATCTTTTTATTTCACTTAACAATCTCCCCTTCATCGTCATATAGGCATAGCTTGTAAACGATCCTTTGCTCGGATCGAATTTTTCCTTCGCCTCCCACAGTGCAATCAAACCTATTTGAAAAAATTCGTCATAGTTTTTGTAAATTCGTAAGGAATGCAAAATATGATGAATCATCGCTTCGTATTCTTTCATTATCATTTGGAAATCTTCCATTCGACAGACCTTTCACAAAAGGCGCCTTTTGTCATGTATTCCCGGGTTAGGTCCACCATATCGGAAAAAATTTGTCTGTACGAATCAAGATTTTGGTAAAATCCATGTTGAAAATAAGAGATAATGATCTTTTCTTGCAGAGAAATGGATAGTTTCCAGCGATTCAACCGTAAATAATAGCCCTTTTTTATCTATTAAAAAAATTAGGAAAATTTATATAAAAATATGGATTTAAGTGGAAAATTATAGTATACTATACCCATAAAAGGGAAAGGGAGGTTATGAGATTGATAGAACTGAAAGACTACATCGTGACAACTGACACGGTAGCACTAACAGAAATCTATCATCCAGAACTAAACACAAAAATTTATGATTTAAATGGTATTTATTACTCAAAACAAACGATGAAGGATATCCTGAAGAAGTCATGTGACAGATATGGTGCCTCCTATCAAGGACGAATTGAAACCGTTCGTAACATATTCTCTTATTGGAGAAGGACCCCATTGATGATTTATCCTGAGTTGTTTTTATATGCGTTTCCTACTAAATCACCGGAAGACTTTACGTGCAGGTGGATTTTTCCTGCCCATATACAAACCCACATTATAGAAAATAATCACCTCTATGTTATTTTTAAAAATGGAATGAAAGTAGAGCTAAATTGCTCTCTTAACACATACATAAAGCAAAGAGAAAGAACTGCCCATTGTTTAACCCATTATTCTGTGCATGGTCCTGGTCGTGATCCTCAGAATAACAGTACGGATATTAATGGATTGCGGTTTGATAGATGGAATAAGTAGATTAGAAAAAGGCAAGCTCTCCTATTCTGAAAGAGCTTGTCTTTTTTTTTGGAAATTCTTCTTTTTAAAAAATGGCTCTGTTAAATTTAAATGTTGATTTTTATATAGTAATTAGGATACCCTCACAAATTCGTTAAGCTCTCCCATTCTTTTCCGACTAACGGTACCCGTTACTTTAAGCACATCTTTTAACAAACTTATAAATCTTAAGCATCTGCCGATTAATGAAAGAAATGAAAAGTATATCAAGTTATTGAATGGATAGAATAAGCGGGAAAAAGTGAGATGATGAGGTGTTGCTATGGAACATAAAGTTTTACCAAGGAATGAATGGATCGAAGCGAGAAAAGAACTTCTACAGAAAGAGAAAGAATTTACGAAGTTGCGGGACGAACTCACGCAACAGAGACGAGATTTGCCGTGGGAAGCTGTCAGCAAGTCTTACACATTTGACGGTCCCAATGGTAAGATGTCACTCGCAGACTTATTTGATGGAAGAAGTCAACTAGTTGTGTACCATTTTATGTTCAATCCCAGTTGGGATCAAGGCTGCAAACATTGTTCTTTTTGGGCGGATCATTACAGTGGGATGATTCCGCATCTAAACCACCGTGATGTCTCTTTTGTCTGTATATCCCGTGCACCATTAGAAAAGTTGGAAGCATTCAAAAAACGAATGGATTGGACATTTCCTTGGTATTCATCAGGTCATACGGATTTTAATTATGATTTTCAAGCATCTTTTACCGAAGAAAAAGTAGAGAAGGAACAAGCATTTTACAATTATACAATGCAGAATCCTATGAGTACCGACAGGGAGGGCGTAAGCGTTTTTTACAAAGATGAAGGAAATAATATATTTCATACTTACTCGACCTACGCTCGTGGTATTGACATGATGAATATCACTTATCAGTTTCTCGATTTAGTGCCGAAAGGTCGGCAAGATGATCGTGGACTGCGGCATCGTGATCAATATGTTCCAAAAGTATAAACCAGGCGAGGGAGGACCTCGCTTTTTTTTCATTTAATTTAATATCAGAGTTAAACTAAACTGGCTGATAGTTGAGAAGCACTGTACAGCCAATTTTGATAAGAGTAAGCTATCGTAGGTATCTGTCATTTCAAAAACAAATGATGATAATAGAAAATCTTTAATATTGTGCTTTGTGTTTTCGTTACTGCGACTATCAACAAACAAAAACCTGGCTAAGTAGATGTCAAGGTACTTGGTTGCTACACCTTTGAATCGGTTTTCCCTATATACTTAGTGAAGACAATTTATTAAGGGGAGTAGTAGCATGAACTACATTTACGAAATGAACTCATTTTTTGATTTGATCGAAACTAATTCTATTTCAACTGCAGCAATGAATCTTTGGCATGCGTTAATGAATATCAACAATAATGTGGTTGGAAAAAGGAATTTTCGGTTTCACGAACGTTCATCGAAGCAAAAACAGGTTTGAAAAAGGATGCTTATTATGCAGCAAGAAAGCTTCTTCAGGAAAAAGGTAGAATTGGATTCAAGGAACAGGGATCACAGGCAACGGTATTTTGGATTATCCCTTTTGTGGAAGAAAAGAAAATTCAGTCGGAATTTGCGACAACTTCCACATCAGAAAGCCCGACACCATTCCAGAAAATTTCCCAGACAATAATCCCGACATCCGATGAAAATCCGACACCATCCCAGACAGCAAACTCGACAACGAATCCGACACAAAGCGCGAACATTCTTAAACAATAAAAATGAATGATGATGAATACATAAAAGTGAAGGACTGCTATGAATAAAAATTTGGAATGATTACTCCGTTCATCATGGAAGAGTTATCGAAGTAGATAAAGGACCTGAGCAGTGAAATGGTTATCGAGGCTATGCACAGATCGGTGGAGAAAAATAAGCCATGGGCATAGGCGAGGAAGATTCTAAAAAACTGGTGTAAACAAAATATAAACTGAATATCCTGAATCTAATAATCGGGAGGGAAATCAAAGAAGGAATCTGGGGGAGGATGCCGAAAATAGGATTATCAGCAATACTATTTTTCTTTTTATCAAACAGTTTGGAAAGATCAAAAGCAGGGAAGTGAAACTTTGGATAAAAAGAATGAACTTGTAGGGAGAGTCAAGGAAATCCGGCGGTTTCCTGTAAAATCAACCTTAGGGGAATCTTTAACATCCGTTTCCATTGATCAACGAGGTCTATTTGGAGACCGTCTGTGGGCAATAAAAAATGGGAATGGAAAGTTTGGGAGTGGTAAGACAACACGACGTTTCCAGCAGATGAAAGGATTATTTAATTTTAGAGCCAGATATGAGGGGACTACTCCAATTGTAACAATGCCTGATGGAACGGATTATCGGGGTGATCATAATGGTGTAAATGAGGCATTAACGCAGTGGTTAGGTTTTCCAGTAACCTTGGCACGGGAGGAATCAATATCTCATTTTGATGAAGGACCAATAAGTATCATTACGACTTCTGCGTTAAATCAGTTTAGTCAGGAAATAGGAGAGCCAGTAGACCCTCGTCGTTTTCGAGCTAATATTTTAATTGATACAGCATCAACGGGATACTTTGAAGATGATTGGGTGGACCGATTAATCAAAGTTGGACCGAACGTTATCATCAGAGTTGTGGCCCCGCTCCAAAGGTGTGTAATGGTGAACCAACCACAGGAGGAACTAAAAAAGGATGTTCGGATACTGCGTAACTTGGTTAATAATCATGATGCAACGTTTGGTGTTTGGGCTAAGATTGAATGTAATGGTGAGGTAAATGTTGGAGATGAGGTAATCTTTCAATAATTCCATGGTTGTTTCATTAATGTGGATATTCCTTTGATATATTTTATTTTACCTGTGGGACAAAAGCTGTTAATCACGGTGATTACAGCTGTTATTTATACCCTTGATTTTATAATTAGTAGTTTGTTAATATCAAAATTAGAGATGTAAAGAGAGGGGAATCTAGATTCCATATGTGGAAAACCTTGTAATGATTAATTAACTGGATAGAGACAGTATGCTTTTTCCATAAATAGTATGGGTGTGGTCTGTCTATCTTTAATCATTCAAGGGATACATGGTGTGGAGTTATAAACGCCCCATTCACTAAGCAGTTACCTTTGTGTATCTGCTTTTTATTTTTTTGGGAAATCTACATCTCTAATAACACAATCATTGTTCCCTTTATTAGGAGGGATTTTTAATGACTAATAAACAGGATAAAATTGCAATTATCACAGGTGTAAGTAACCAAAGAGGAATAGGTGCTGCTGTATGTCGCAAGCTAGCTTCTCAAGGGTTAGATATTTTCTTCACTTATTGGAATGCTGATTCTGAATGGCCAGATATATTTCAACGTGAGATTTCGGCAATGGGGGTTCGGTGTGAGGGATTGGAAATTGATTTATCAAAGGTTGATTCTCACCTATTCTTATTGGATGAAGTTTCAAAAAAATTAGGGTTTCCTTCTATACTAATCAATAATGCGGCACATTCCGTTGATTTGGGATATATGGATTTAGATACAAAGTCATTAGATGAACATTACAATGTAAACATTAGAGCAACTTGTCTTCTTTCTGCAGAGTTTGCTCGCCGTTTCCAAGAAATGAATAGAATGTGGGGACGAATAATTAATATAACATCTGGTCAAGATCTTGGTCCTATGCCTGGGAATTTAGCTTATGTAGCAACAAAAGGTGCAATTTCAGCGTTTACACTTTCTTTATCAGCTGAGCTTGCACCTTTAGGTATAACAGTAAATGCAGTAAATCCAGGACCAACAGATTCAAACTGGATGACGGATGATATAAGAAAATATCTTCAACCTAAATTCCTAATGGGACGTATTGGACTGCCGGAAGATGCTGCACGCATTATAGCATTTCTTGCTAGTGAAGAGGCAAATTGGATAACAGGACAGGTTATCCATTCGGAAGGTGGATTTTATCGAAGTTAAAATGACAACTCTCCGTAATTCATGTAGATTAGTTGATTTGCAACTAATTAGGGTACTTGAGCTAAAGAATCGGTCGCCATTTTGGCGGCTTTTCTTTTTTTACGAAAGATGAAGATTCATTCAATAGGATAAGTTTTCTTCCCTACATATTTTCTTGAGTAATGCCCGACAGCCAGCTGAAACAAGACTATAAGTTTCTTCAAAGTCGCCTGTGTAAAATGGATCGGGTATATCTTTTCTGGCTTTGGTCAGGTCTAGCAACCTAATAATCTTTGGATGATTAGGTTTGCCGGTTATACTATAAATATTTTTTATGTTACTCTTGTCCATACCTATAATATAGTCGAACTTCCAAAAGTCTTCTTTTATTAGTGGGCGTCCAACAAGCCCATTAGAAGAGATATTGTATTTCTTTAGAATATCAAGAGTTCCTTTGTGAGGAGGTAAGCCGATTTGCCATGAACTGGTTGCAGCGGAATCAACTAAGATTCTGTCATTTAAGTTTTCTTTCTTAACCATGTCGCGAAACAAAGCTTCAGCCATCGGTGACCGGCAAATATTCCCCAGGCATACAAATAAAACTCTAATCATGTACTTTACCCCTTTTATTTATCTTATTTTCACAAACACTATCACATGTACTGAACACACTATTCGTAATTACAAATATATGTACTGCATAGAAATTTGGAACGGCGTACGGATTTCATCCATTGTTATGAAGTACTAAGTATGAACTCTATGTTTTTTCTTTGTAATTAGTTGTTCTTTCACAAAACGGGTTAGCTTAATCAGGTGATATAATATTAATCGGTTAACCCTCTCAAAATTCCCCACTAGTATAGGTTAAAGCAAATCGTATAAAGGTGGTTTAATGGATAGATTAAATGAATTAAAAGATATTCTAATAAAAGGACAACAATTATCCATGCAAGGTTCCCTACAAAGGAGAGCTCCGTCAAAAAAAGCCGTACCTTTTTTATTGAGTGCTCGGAAAGGTTTAAAGGAATTTGTTATTGAAAATTCGAATAATGCTTTGGCTTGGCGTTTACTTTCCCAGGCAGAAGAATGCTTGTTGAATTACAAAGAAGCTATCATCTGTCAGGAGAAAACAATGGAATTAGGTCACAGAGAACGTAAGGATTTAAAAAAGACTGGCATTGTTAAAAGAATATGGTGGTAAGTGGGAAGAAATAAATCTATCGCCTGAACAGTTGGAAACACTTGGGGAGTTTTTGGATGAGATGATAAATTCAGAAGGATGCGACCATACACATAAATTAACAAAGAGTTGGCTAGAAAATAACGTTCCTAAAAGCAAAATTTCAAAAATCATAAAAGCTATGCGGAATCAAGGAGGATTTTGTGATTGTGAGGTCCTTTTAAATGTAGTGGATTAGACATAGATTTATTTCTTTCACTTACGGATTGCGTTTTTTTGTTGAAGTTTCTTCTTGAGCTAAAGGGAGTTTAGTTAAAACAAGACATAGAAAAAAATTAAGTGCAATAGATGCTAATAGGGAGTGAATTATTTGAAGAAATATACGTGTCCTTGTTGTGGATATAAGACCTTTGACGAAGAGCCATCTGGAACGTTTGATATTTGTGACAATTGCAAATGGGAAGATGATAATGTAATGAATGAAAATCCGGACTACTGGGGCGGTGCAAACGGAGTATGTTTAAGGCAAGCTCAAAGAAATTTTATTAGATATGGTGCTAGTGAAAAAATATTTGGTGATAAGGGCAAAAAAAGTAATTACGAGAAAAACCCTTTATGGAAACCAGTTTGGGAAAAGGAAGCAAAACCCAATGAAAACAAACTAGCACAAATATTAATAGAAGGAAATGTTATAGATAGTAGGTTTAAGAGGTCGGTACATATCAATGAATTTATAGATGAATTTACTAAATTTCTCGAACAAAAGGGATGGTCTTTTGGTGGTGAAATAAAACAGGAAAATACAGAGAATGATAAGGACTAGCAAAAGAACAACTAATAATAAATCTTATTTAAAAAACGGGGAGTTTAGTTGAATACAAATAAGTTAAAATAAGGAAAATGATTTTGTGAGGAAGTGTTTTTATTGTTAGATATTGAAAAGGTAAAGGGGAAGATTCAATTATTAGATGAATCTGATGCCAAAAGTCATTTACTAATTATATATGCAAGATTAGAGTCAGCAATAAACGGAAAAGGTGGAGAGGAACCTAAACAAATAATTAAGATTTATTAGATATTTATTCTGAACTTCCAGGCAGTAGAAATTAAAACTGTTGAAGATCCAGCTGCCATTTCGGCGGCTTTTCTTATTGAACAAAAGGGCAGGATAGTGAAATTAGTATATTATCACATTGTTTTGTAAAGAAAGGAATTTAGAATGCCTACTATTCATGAATATTTAAATGGTTTATTTCCGGGAGTTACCCTAGGACCAAGTCTAATAGACCAATGGAAAATTAATTTGCACTTTGAGTTCGCTAGAGAACTTTATCAATTTATCGATGGTTCAGATGAAATTAATCTAAAATACTTTGAGAAAGTGTTTTTTCAAGCATCATCAATCTTTAACAGTATATTTTCAGATGATGATCAAGTTTTCCTATTAGTAAATGTTTATAGGGAAAATGACTTAAAATATAAATCAAAATTAGGATTATACCTTAAATATATTTCCGATAAGAATGTCAGATATCATTTACAGCAAAGTACCTTTCCTTACCCATTTCCTGAAGAAGAAGAGGAGGAACCAATTAACGCTTATACAATTCAATATTCCATAAAGTGTATGAAACGTGACATTCAGACCCGCTTAATTTTAAAGGCATTAACTAATAGAGATTTTCCTCCTTTAAAGCCAAGATTCTCAGATGAATTAGGAATGCACTATGATGTATTTTTCGTAAATGTCTCTAAAAATGTAATATTCTTTATGCACGATGATACTGGCTGCGAAGTCATATCTAATTCTTTGGAAACCCTTCTCCCATTATATGAGAGGTATGGTGATTGGATTTGTCCCTTCTGTAAGGATAATATTGATAAACTTTTTAAGTAAAGAAGGATATATTACTATAAAGTTTGTGAAGAATGTACATAAATTAACGTGAGCATTATTTCACCAAGTAATTTTACACAGACATAAAGAATACACCAATAGGAAAGGGCTGGTCGGTTATTTGAAACAATATTAAGAGGCGGTGTTTGGAATTGTTTGATTTAAGGAGAGTTTCCAATTAGTCCTGTTATTATAAAGTAACTTGAAATACTTACGATATTAGGAGGTATGAGAATTCATAAACGGAGAATTTCCGGTTAATGTATATAAGGGAGGCTTAAGAAGAAGATATAAGCGGAGATATTCCGATTAACTTCTCTAAATAAGGCGAAATCCAAAGAGTTAGAATAAGATAAACGGAAAAACTTCCTTTATTTTTAAGGAAATATGGGTATTTCCCAATTTAAACGGAATTTCTCCGTTTATTTTTCAAACAGGTAAAATCAACATTTAGTTATAACAGAGCAAAAATCAAATAACTTTGTCTGATAGTCCGATATATTAGTAATTTGCATCAATCGTAACAATTCAATTATCAGACAGAGAATATCTATTCGCAAGTTGTTTCTTACTATGTGATTTATCATGTTATTTTATATCGCTAATTTACCCAAAACATTGATAGCAACAATAAAATCACTGCCGTACCCTATTTGCATTGTGTGATTTACTGTTTTGCACCTTTAAGAGAACCCGTTAACTATTTGTCAGCTTTCTTTCAAAGGGCAGTTTAGTGGAAGTAGGAGAAGGTAAAAAAAATAAACTCGCCCAAAAATAACTGTGGCGAGTTTTGTTTTATATTTCCCAATAGGAACAATTTGGTGATTTCTGCAAAAGATTATTCAATTAAGTTTTTCGTTGCTTGGTACATTTTCTCTACGTAGTCGTCGATTTCGTCCCGTGACATACGTAAGCGTTCCACAGAAGTACCATATCCAATTTCCGTTTTACCTTCTGCTAATCCTTTGAAAATACCATCTGCAAATGCATCTAATGGTTCTCCAGACATATGCAGACCTGTACCGCCTAAATCGGTATTCACAGCTGGAGGAGCAACTTCAATGACTTCTACAGAGGTATCAGAAAGTTGGTGTCTGAGACTCATTGTAAAAGAATGAAGTGCTGCTTTCGTTGCTGAATATATAGGTGCAATCACAAATGGAGTAAAAGCTAATCCTGATGTCACATTAATAATAGTGGCCTCTTCTTTGGTTGCAAAAAATGGAGCGAATAACATAGAAAGCTGGATCGGTGCTTCCAGGTTGGTTATGATTTCTTTATTAAAATAACTCCAATCGTTCTTCGCGTCTGCTTTTAATACATTAAAACGTTGTTGGATCCCTGCGTTGTTAATCAACACATTTACATCTGGGTAGTTAGATGTTACCCAATCAAACAATGCAACACGTTCGGCTTCATTAGCCAAATCACATACACGAGTAATCAGGCTCGGGAATTTTTCTTTCACGTTCTGCAGTACTTCTTTACGCCGACCGCATACAATCACTTTATTTCCAGTCTTAATAAAGCGTTCTGCGAAAGCAAGTCCTATTCCAGCATTTCCGCCTGTAATCAGTATTGTATTTCCTGAAAGTTTCATTATAGTACCTCTTTTCTAATATTTTTTTAGACAAACTGTCACTCATCCTGTTTTCTTTCTTGAATTTGTTTTGTATAACGTTCAATTTTGAAGTCAATTCCCTTTATTGATTCCCTCATTAATGAAATTTCTTCTAGAACCGCTCGTTTGTGATTTTTCATCATTTCAAGCCTAAGTTCAATGGTGCTGTCACCTTCAATCACCCAATCAATATATTGCTTAATACTACTTATTGGCATATTCGTGTTTTTTAAACACAACACTGTTTCAAAAAGTGCAATTTGATCTTCTGAAAATAACCGTCTACCGGCTTCATCACGCTGGATAAGTGGTAGTAACCCCTGTTTTTCATAATAACGTATCGTTCACTGTGGTATATTGAATCTGACTGCGACTTCGCTAATTGAATAGTATTTCATTTGGAGACCTCCAAAGTTGATCTTTATCTTTCGTCGACAGAACTATCATACGACTTAAAGGAAGGTTTAAGTCAACAAAAAAACGAAAAAATTTTTCATAGTAAATTATTCTTAGAGTACATAGGAAAGAGTGTGAAAAGTGGATCTTAAAGTAGCGGGTGCAACAGTTTAAGATTCAACTGCCATTTCGGCGGCTTTTCTTATTGAATGGGGGATATCTTGGTTAAAAATGGTATAATTTAGAGAAAGATGGAGGGGGAGAGTTTTACTTATGGAATTCCTTGTATTAGCAATTTTATTAGTGTATTTATTTGACTTTGTAGCATTAAGAAAGCAAAATCAAACAATTATTGAACAGAACAAAAAAGTTATTTCTTTATTGGAGGATATTAGAAATAAATAAAAAAATAGATATTAAAAATTAAGCTAACGGTTGCGTTGATCCTTTAAGGATTAATGCTTTTTTTATTGAGCTAACGGGCAGTTGAACAATCGTCATTATATTTTTAAAAATAATCCGACTATTTGGTAAAATAACACAAATAGTACTGGATATCTATGTTAAAATATAGATGAGATGGTGAAGGATTGTAATTTAACCATTTAAACAGGTTACTGCTGCATCCTATAATAAGTAACAGACAATACTAATATTAAAGTTATCAATAAAAATTGGTGGATTAAAGGGGATTGAAAAGTTGGAATATAATGGCTTAAAAATAATTTGCCCTGACGATTGTGGAAATGCACCCAAAAAATACTTTCTAAAGGAATTAAGCATTGCTTTTGCTAAAAACGATTTGGCTTTTATGGTAGATAATATTACAGAGGATTTTAATTGGAATATTGTCGGTAAAAAGCTTATCCAGGGGAAAGACAGTTTTGTCGAAACATTAAAACAAATGCAGAATAATAAAGTGAAAGAACTACATATTAGTAATATTATTACCCACGGCTATGATGGTTCTGTAAACGGTACTTTCATATTAGAGAATAAGAAGATTTATGCTTTCTGTAACGTGTACAAATTCATTAGTCCGCGTAATAATTCAAAAATAAAAGAATGTACTTCTTATGTAATTGAATCATTGTAATATTAGTTATTAGATGTTTAAGATACGGGCAAATGAACAGGATAAGAAGTGTGCCTGTTTTGCGTATAAGGACCAGATTATTTAATGATAGGAATTGCAAAAAACAAGAACCTAGGAGGTATGAGATATGAAGATCCATAGAATAGATCATGTGGGTGTAATCGTAAATGATCTTCCTGCTGCAATAGACTTTTTTCTTGTGCTTGGTCTTAAAGTGCTAGGGGAAGCAGAAGTGAAAGGGGAGTGGGTGGAACGGATTATTGGGCTTAATGACGTGAGAGAGACAGTTGTCATGTTAGGGATGCCAGACGGCCAGGCAACTTTGGAGCTGGTCAAATTCCATACGCCGTCAGATCAAATAGGTGTCCAGCAATCTTTTGCAAATACCTTGGGTATCGGGCATATTGCATTTGCTGTTGAAGATATTGAAGCCATTGTTACCAAATTGAAACAGAAAGGTGCAGAACTTTTTGGTGAGATATTAAACTACGAAAACGCTTATAAATTATGCTATGTTCGTGGGCCAGAAGGCATTATTTTAGAGTTGGCGGAGGAAATCAAATAAATATTGAACGTTATTGTATACGAGATTGAATACAGTTTTTTATCAATCTTTATTTTAAAGTTACCCATATATAATTCATTCGTTAACACAATAAACGAAATTTTTGATAATCAAAAGCTACAACAACAATATCTGATTTGGTCAAACAGCTCTTAACCGAGAAGTATCAGGGATAGAAAATAGGTCAAAAAAAATACCCATTGAGGGTAGCTTTACCAACCGTTTTTGAATATATGAGACCCACTAAAAATGCTGTATATAATCCATACACTGATTATTGCTCCTACAACAATAGCTCCCCACTTTACAGATTTCTTCATTTTATCTCCCCTCTCTTTCATAATCTATTCACTTTTGTGGAATTAATGAGTCAATTAGTGGATGAAGAAAGGGGAAGGCTTTTTAGTAAAAGAGTCTTACTTTTTGTTATAGCTAAAAAATCAGTTCCAGACATTTTTTATAGATGGTGAATGAACTTAAAGTAACGGAGGCATTTCTTTAATTAGGGATGCTTATTCTTATGCATTAAAACTTTGTAAGAAAAATGTATTTGTTCTATTTCCATGATACTATAAAACTATGATTTCAGTTGGGAGGAGAGATAATACATGAATAATCAAATTGAAACATTCGAGGGATCAAAGCATTTCCGGCTGAATCAAGTGGCTAAGGGGGTATTTGCTGCAATCTCAGTTCCAGGTACCGGCTCTTTAGGGAATGCGGCAATCATTGATTTAGGTGATGCCACTATTGTGGTGGATACCTTCACGACAATACAGGCTGCGGAAGACTTAAAGGCTGCCGCCATGTATCTCACGGGAAAACCAGTTTCCTATGTGGTCAACACACATTGGCACAGTGACCATACAAGCGGAAATCAAGTATTTGCTCCTAAAGCACAAATAATTTCTACGTCTGCCACACGTGAAATGATGGATACATTTGGGAGGAACAGGTTATCACAACAACTGTCCAATCCCGAACCGATTTATCAGGCTATCGACGAAATAGAGAAGAAAATACAAAATGAGACAGACGAAAAGTTAAAGAGAGATATGCAATGGGAAAATGCTAGTGATCGTGAGTATATGAAAATACTGCCTGATTTGGTTTATACTCTACCAAAGATAACCTTTGATCATCAAATGAGTATTCATGGAAGTGATCTATCAGTGCAACTTATTACATATGGAGGCGGTCACACACAAAGTGATGCATTTGTGTACCTGCCTGAACAGAAAATTGCCGTTATGGGGGATTTAGTGCTCTCGAAGCATCATCCTGTAATGAACAATGCAAATCCACAGGAATGGTTGAATATTTTAGAGCAAGTAGAACTTCTTAATATAGAAACGATTATACCGGGACATGGTGAAGTTTGCTCAATGAAAGAACTTCATGAGGTTAAAGGTTACATAAAGGATATAGTGGCATTGGTCGAGGAAACGGTTCAAAGTAATAGAAGTATTCATGATATTTTAATACCAAATGCTTATCAAGATTGGTACTTTTCCACATATTTTAAGTCAAATTTGAAAAAAGTCTATGATTTAACCATCCAATCAACGGATTAAGAAAAGACAAATTTAGACCTTCCAATTATGAAAGCAATAGGGTGCATTCCTTTAATAATTTCGGTTAAACTTTTTGCTAACCCAAAGGCATCTGACTGGATGTACACCTACAGAGTTGATTGGAATACTTTAAATCATCTTATCTTCTATAATTTCTTAGAGGTAAGATGATTTTTTTATTTATTTATTTTTAAACGATGGGCATTGTGAATTTTTCACTAATACTAAGTGTAGCTGTTACGCATTTTATAAAGTAAAAACAGTACCTCATAAGGGTACTGTTCCGGTGAATTGGGTTAACCAGTACAAGTTACTTGAACTGCCTGTCCGGCTCTTAAGTTAAAATGAGCAATTCGAACATTGAACTGATTACCGCATCCGATTCTGATGGTGATGGGGCCAGACATACATGTGATTTCTACAAATTGACCTCTTTGCAATATAATAGGAAAAGTGACAAGTGGGAATGCTCCGCAAACGAAGGTGAAAACTTGGTTATTTCGAATCTCCATTCTAGAGTTTTTAGTAAGGGTCTGATTCATTTCATCCAGATTAAACACTTTTAAATTATCCATAATAGGCTCCTTTCTTTCTAAGGTATACAATATTAAATGCTTGTTTTATCAATTTGTTCGGGCATAGAAAAATTAATAAACCTAGGAGCTTTAATAAGAATTGGGTAAAATTACGTTTCGTTCGTAGGTAGAATTTCAGAACCATTGTGTGATGAATTTTATGATAGGGAGATGGATTTTCGTGCTTCGTGGATGGTTACCAGGTATGAAGATCTGTAATTTCGTTGTTGAACCAAAATGGTGACTTTATGCACGATTTCTATAAATAAACAGGGGTATTGCTTTTTCTAGGTGATAAATATTTCCTTTTTCGATTTGACCACTTTCAAATGATAAAAGAATATGGTGAATTTATAAGTATAACGAAACCATTGGACAGTAATGGGGGAGTTATTTTGATGGAATACTAAAAAAAATAAAAAAGGCTCTATAAACTGAAACTACTAGCATTTATAATGAATTGGAAAATCTTTTAAGAAACCGAGGTATAAAATGGTCATTATTGGAATTATTACACTTGTTTTATTCATTCTATTCCTTGCATTTTATTTAACAGATCCTAGACGAATGATAAACGGCTTTCTATTTAACCTGTTTATTTGTTCATTTCTTCTTTTTTGTGGTTATGTAGGATTCAGCTCAGATATTTTTACTTTTAAGTTAATCGCTCTTATCCCGACTGTTTTATTTCTACTTTTTATCTCAGCATTCGGATTATTTGCACTAGGTGTAGGGTTATTTTTAAATGGCCGAATCCTGATGAAAAAAGAAAGCAGGCGATTCTCTAACAGTTTAACTCTCATTTTAGGGATCTTTCTTTTAGTATTGTTCTTATTTAGAATCATGAATACTGAGCGTTTTATTTCTACTGAATTTCACCCTTTATACACTGGGGCTACTTTAATAATCGTTTATTTCTTTTTACACTTAACCAATTTTTTAACTGCCTATTTTTTGTACCAATTTAACAAGCCAAAATTTAACCAAGACTTTATCATCGTACTTGGCAGTGGTTTAATTAACGATAAAGTGCCGCCGCTCTTAGCTAGTCGAATAAATAAGGCAATTGAATTTTATTGGAAACAAGCCGCTGCCGCTTTTCCGCCAATCATACTTTTCTCAGGCGGACAAGGGCCGGATGAAAACCTTCCTGAAGGGGAAGCCATGCAAAAGTATGCTGTAGAGAAAGGAATTCCTTCTGAGCATACATTGACAGAAACTCGTTCAGTTAATACGCTTCAGAATATGCTTTACTCAAAACAAATAATGGATTCCATAAAAGGAGCCGAATATAGCAGCATCTTTACTACAAACAATTTTCATCTATTCAGGGCCAGCTTATATGCAAAAATGGCAGGCCTAAAGAGCCAAGGAATTGGTTCAAAAACTGCATTCTACTATTGGCCAAATGCAATGATTCGAGAATATATCGCCATCATTGTGATGCAACGTAAACGTCATACCATTGTAGTGGGGACCATTTTAGGAGGTTCTATCCTTTTAACCCTTCTATCCCTTCTTTTAGTTCTATTTAAGTAACCAATCCAAAAAGCCATTCATCTATAGAGAATCGCTTTTCTACAATGAGTTAGTTAAGTTTTAAAGACGCAACATCAATCAAATTTGAATGTCAATCGTAGTTCCATAGTCAACCTATGAAGATGATTCCCATTGTGTACTTTAATAATGACATTGTCTATGGACATGCCCAGTCCTAGTTCAGATCCTCTTTGTGCTAATCTAGTATTGGTTCTGCGAATAAACCAGAAAAAATGAAGCAAATCCTGTACTAGGAATTTGCTTCATTTTTTCTTGGAACAATATCTGCAACATGATCAAAGTAGAAGGTACGTTTCCCTTTTTTTAACATAACGAAAACGGCATGAATGCTTAAAGTCAGCCACATGATGCTAACAAACGCGAGCATGGCCACTGTTACCCACACATAAGTGAAATAAAGATGTGATTCTATTGCTAGCTTCATGTGTGAAAGAAGACTGTCTAACTTAGATGCCAGCCAAGGTAAATATAAGGAAACGGTTCTTTTAAGTAAGGCTTGCCATGAAGGTGCATCTCCCTTCAAATTTGAAAGTTTAAATCGCATTATACTTGTTCCGATTGTTTTTCCACCCCATAGAAGAGGTATGACAAAGTACACAACCATAAAGCCCACTGTTATATACATCATTTCGGCGAATCCACTCGATGTAAGTAGTCCGACTGTGAAAGAAAATGTTAATTTAATGAAAATATAATCTATAAGTACAGCAAGTAATTGTGACAACGGCGATACTGGATAGCTCTTCTGTATTTTTTCCCCTTTCGCCAATATTTTTTCCCTAGAAGGAAATAAAGCTAGTATGACTGGAGCAATAAGAAAACCAAAGAGTGCCCCTGTACTATTTAACATCAGATCGTCAACATCAAATAAACGATAAGGACATTTGTAAATTCCGTAAATTCCTGTAAGCTGCGTTACTTCGTAAAAGAGAGACAGGGAAAATCCTAGAGCTAATGCCCTTTTCCAATATCGTTTTTCTTGGAAAAAATATCTCAAATATACTCCAAAAGGGAGTAATAACAGAAAATTAAATGCCGCCTGCCAAAAGGCACTTTGATTGAATATCTGAACATATGTCCTCGGTTGTGACCAAATACTCGAACTGCTTTTAAAAATATCATGAATAAAGGTAAATGGCTTCAATGAATAATAAACGGTATTTGGTGATTGAAAAGCGCAAGTATTCCTAGTTGACGGAAGTGGCAAGAGAACTAGAAATAGAGCTGATAACATATAGAAAATAAACGAGTAAGCAACAATGGAAGCCCAAAGACTAAAATATCCATATTTTCTATAGCTATAGACCATCCACGGAATGACAAGCAAAAACCCCAATACACCAAACATAATGAAAGCGACCTTTATTGGTAGGATATATACAGACATAAATACACCTCTATTTGCTCTCTTATACTTGGAATGAATTTAAAAAGCAGACGAAATGCGCTGATTATACGCAACTAGTCTGCCTTATTATTGTTTAATTGAATACAATACATTCATAGCTTAATTACTTCCTAATGGATGCTGCATTCCTGCCATACGTCATGAATCGCCATACTTTCTCTAATGGTCCCATCTTAAAGAATTTAAACCAAATGACGCTATAAATGATTTGAATCGTAAAAATGATGATTGAAATGATGATAACGTTTAACGGCGCAAAAGCGTCAAGTTCCAATATTGAAATGATGGCGAGACCGATAAAGCTTTGGGCCAAATAATTTGTGAACGCCATTTGACCAACACGGGCAATCGGCTGCAGAAGTTTCGCTAAACGTTTGTTTTCTAAGATTACAAATAGACTAGATAAGTATAAATAGGTTGTCGGGATTGTGCCTAAAGCAATGATTTCTTGAAGATGTTGATTATTGCTTTGTGAGGCGAACCAGATCCAAATAGAAAAACCGATAAACAATGGAAATGTAACGATTTGGAGCCATCTTATTTGAGTGGACAAATCACTTATTTTTCTAATCCAATTCGCTTTAGCTGCAAGAAATCCTGATAAAAACATAATGAAAACCGTAATGGTATCGTTCCCAAGAAAGGCAATAACGTTTGAAAAGACTCCCATATCTGGAACAAGTATTTTTAATAGTTGTGATATGATATATACTGTTATTATTCCACCAAGCCACTTACTAATTGTTGAAACCTTTGCCCGATAAAAAGGAATAAGTAGGAAGCCAATCAAGGCATATGCAGCAAGAATGGAACCCCAAAAAAACAAGCCATGAATAATACCGATTAACAATAGAGCTAATAAACGTCTGGCAAAACGCCAGCGTGGCTTATCACCGCGACTTTCTGCACGCGAGGCAAAAATATAAAACCCCACACCAAATAGAAAAGAAAAAATGGAAAAGAATTTTTTTTCGACAAATATTTGAATGAACGTTTCTATCATTCCATTCAAACCGTTATAATCAGGCAGCTGAACGTCATCGGTAACAACCTGAAATGCTTTAACATTAATTAACAAGATCCCGAACAAGGCAAGACCACGGATGATATCTAAGGAAATGATTCTTTCCTTTTGTGTAATGGATGGATTCATACTATAATTACTCCCTTTAATACGTAGGTTCTATTATAAAATTAATATAGCGACCTAACCTTACACTATTTTAATGTAAACCTTACAATACCCTTAAAACATTAAGTACCATAAAGTTGCAAGTATCCTTTTACTTGCGACTTTATGGTATCATTTCACAGAGTTTAACCTTATTCTGCGCGGAATAATTTCTGCTGACCAAATTGACGAAGCCTATGAACGTGTCTTAGCTTCTGATGTCAAGTATCGATTCGTGATTGACATCAGTACAATGTGAGTTGTGTAATGATAAATTTCAATGATATTTTCGAGGATGTCCGAGATGCAGTTTCTAGGACATCCTTTTTTCCTTTTATATTGATTAGCTACAAATCTTAGAAGTTAGCATTGAAATGTAATATACTAATTTTGTGAAGAGATGTACTTAATAGTAACAGGAGCACTCCTTTAATAAGGGATGTTTTTTCTCAATGAAGTAAAGAGCAGATTTAGCACAACAATGAAAACGATGAATACCTATAGAATGGAATGAAAGAAAATCAAAAATCTTGTATGGTCGTGAGTAAAGATTTCTTTAAACTACATATTTATAATTGGAGGATGTTATGGAAGAATTGAGAGCTGAAAAAGTACTGGATAGTATAATTTTTGATTTAGACGGGACTATATGGGATCCGATAGACACGGTTCTTAATGCGTGGAACAGTTGTATCAAAAAACACGGTGAAATAAAAGGAGAATTAACTCGTACTGATCTCGAAGGAATAATGGGATTACAAATGAACGATATTGGCAAAAAGTTGTTTCCTTATTTAAGCGAGGAATTCAGTATGAAAGTGATAACCGAGTGTGGTGATTTAGAGCAGCGGTATTTGAAGAAACAAGGAGGCAAACTTTACCGGAATGTCGAGAATGTATTGAACGTTTTATCTAAGAAATACAAGCTCTTTATCGTAAGCAACTGTCAAGACGGATACATTGAAACTTTTTATGAGTATCATAACCTGGAGAAATACTTTTTGGATTATGAAAATCCCGGAAGAACCGGCCTTTCAAAAGGGGAGAATATTAACTTAATTATCAGGAGAAATAATTTAACTGCCCCCATTTATGTAGGGGATACAGAAGGAGATTTAAATGCAGCCAGATATGCTGGAATTCCATTCGTTTATGCGAAGTATGGATTTGGACAAGTAAGTGAATATGATTGGGTGATTGAAAAGTTTGATGATCTTCAGAAAGTAACGGGGCTTTAGTTGAAAACCGGACAGCACATTTTTTAGAGCTCTAAAATGTGCGGTCCTTTTAGTATAAACAGCTAACCACAATTAGAATGGTTTTTATCATTATCATCGTTTGGTAATGTACTAGATGGTGTGAATATGCGATCTAATACTTTTTCAGTAATTGGCATAAAGTAATTAAGTATTAGCCCTCCTAAACAAACGGTTAATAAAGTTCCAACGCCAATTGGTCCATTTAAAATCATTGCGATTACCAAGAATACGATGTAAATCAATGTTCTCGAAAAATATATATTCGTTTTAGTTAATTCTTGTAGGATTAATGTTAAACGGTCAACTGGAATCAGTGCAAAATTAGTGTGTAAATATGTTGCAGTTCCTAGTCCTATAACAACTAAGCCGATTCCAAAACAAACAAATTTGCTGTACCAAAGTTCAGGTGTTATAAAAAAGTGCAATAAGAAAATCCACATATCAATACCAATCCCCGTTATAAATGTCGTTAACAACCCCAAAATTTCTGGCCTTTGTCTTTTTTAAAATGAATTACAACATATTAATATTAGACTTATTTTTCGTTGTTGATTTTCGATTAGGTATGAGAATTCTTAGGCGGAGAATTTCCGGCTAATGTAAATAAGGCAGGGTTAAGAAGTAGATATAAGCGGAGATATTCCGATTAACTGCTCTAAATAGGGCAAAATCCAAGGATTTGGATAAGATAAACGGAAAACCTCCCCTTATTTTTAGGGAAATAGGAGTATTTCTAAATTTAAACGGAATTTTTCCGTTTATTTTTCAAACAGGTAAAATCAACATTCAGTTATAACAGAGCATAATATTAATGCTATTATTATTTCCCAACTTCCTACAGTTAGCCCCACCTTTACGGACAGTCCTACCAAAAGTGCATCAAATGGTGAAGTTCCAAGATCTGATTGTATCACTTTACTTGACCTCTTTCTGATTTTTTTTGTTGCAAATGCAACAAATTTAAGTTAAATTTAATGCATAGTATTTTTATTGCATTTGCAACAAAAATAAGTATTAAGGAGTTAATGATGAAGGAAATTCTTCGTGAAATTGGAATGATAGCAAGGGCATTAGATTCTATAAGCAATATAGAATTCAAAGAATATGATCTGACAAAAGGGCAGTATTTGTACCTTGTGCGAATATGTGAAAACCCTGGAATCATTCAAGAAAAGGTAGCAGAGATGATTAAAGTAGATCGAACAACAGCATCTCGTGCAATTAAAAAACTTGAAATAAATGGATTTATTGAAAAGAAAGAAGATGAACAGAACAAAAAAATTAAAAGACTCTTTCCAACAGAGAAAGGAAAAAATGTTTATCCTTTTATAAAAAGAGAAAATGATTATTCTAATGCCGTTGCATTAGAGGGATTTTCCGAAAAAGAAACAGAAACCATTTTCGATCTTCTTCAGAGAGTAAGAAAAAATATAGAAAAAGACTGGGAATTTGTGAAAAAGGGAAACAAGAGAAATTATTGATTATATAAAGGAGCGACATACATGACTATAAATATTAAAAAGTGTACCCTTGAAGATTTACGCACACTTCAAGAAATCAGTTCTGAAACATTTTATGAGACATTTAAGCATCAGAATTCAGCTGAAAATATGAATGCCTATTTGGAAAAGGCATTTAACGTAAAACAGTTAGAAAAAGAATTATCCAATATTTCTTCGCAATTCTTTTTTGTTTATTTTCATAATGAAGTCGCTGGATATTTAAAGGTTAACACCAATGATGCTCAGTCAGAAGAAATGGGTGATGAATCGCTTGAAATTGAGAGAATTTATATAAAGAACCAATTTCAAAAGCATGGGCTTGGTAAATATCTGCTAAATAAAGCGACGGAAATTGCGATGGAAGGTAATAAAAAGAAGATCTGGCTAGGCGTATGGGAAAAAAATGATAATGCTATTGCATTTTATAAGAAAATGGGGTTTGTTCAAACTGGAGCACACTCTTTTTATATGGGGGATGAAGAACAAACGGACCTTATCATGACCAAAACACTCCTATAATTTTTTTGAAAGGTGGTTATTATGTATATTCCAAAATATTTTCAGGTCACAAATGTGGATGAAATTTGGGACTTTGTTCAAAAAAACTCTTTTGGCACGATAGTCACAACAGAACAAGGGAAACCAATTGCCACTCATTTACCTTTGCAGTTAAATAAAAAAGGTGATGATTACTATATTACGGGGCATATGGCGTATGCGAACCCTCAATGGAAAACGTTCGAGGGTGAGAATGAAAATGTCCTTGTTATGTATCAAGGCCCACATGCGTACATTTCATCATCTTGGTACAATCATGAAAATGTACCGACATGGAATTACCAATCTGTCCATGTATATGGAACACCCAGTATTATGAGTGAACAAGAGTTGGAAGAGGATCTTATTTTATTATTGCAAAAATACGAACGTCATCGTAAGAATGCTGCTCTATGGGAAAATCTTTCTCCACAAACGAAGAAACAAATAAAAGGGATTGTTGGATTTAAAATTAAAATACAAGAAGTTCAAGCAGCATATAAATTAAGTCAAAATCGAACTGAAGAGGACTACCGCAACATTATTGATAAGCTGAATGAGGAAGAGGATTTACATTCGCATCAAATGGCAGAAGTCATGAAAAACTCGTATAGAAGGTAACAGAACCAACCTTATGTGTAATTTACAGAGTAAGTCAGAAAAAGAGGATTCTTAGTTGGAATCCTCTTTTTGATGGTTTTCTATCTTTTTATCTTGTAATTCATATTTATAAGCACTATAAAACTAAAAAGGATGATAATTTATAATAAAGCTTGATTAATTTTATTGAAAAGAGATTTGTCAAATTCCGCAAATATGCTGATTGTTTTGTCCAACTCCCTATCCATCCTATGCATACCCTAATAGGAAATTGATTGATAAGGAGATGTAAGAATGTCATCACACCATAAAGAAAAACACAGAAGTAAGGACAGAGACAGAGACAGAGACAGAGACAGGAAAAAAGACCGGGAAAAATACAAACAAAAAATTTTAAATAATATAGATACCAAGCAAAAAGGATTGCAGGGGTTATTTATACGTGATTCACACAATATTCAGGTAACACAAACGGAGATACAAGGTTTAATACTCGTTCAAGCAGCACTTCAGGCAACTCTTGAAGCCTCTATCCTTGTATTGGGCAGTGAAGACAAAGATGTTAAGCAGCTGCAAAAAGTGGCTCAAAATTTAGAAGCAGCTCAAAAGCAGTATCAAACTATAGTTATAGAAAATTCTGAAGGCATTAAAGTTACACAAACGGAAGTACAGGTAGAAGTGGTAGTGCAGGCAGCAATCAATCTTTTAACACAATTGCTCTTAAAAAGTGATTTATCTAGTTAGCGTAATGAAGATGATCCCTGTTTTTCAGTATTGGACAGAGGTCATCTTTTGTAGTTATTACTTTGCCATTCCATTTTCTAAGAGGTCTAAAGATTCCCTTTAACCAGTTGATTTCGATTGGCGGTTATTCCACCTAATATTGTTAGTTATAATGTTGGCTCCAACTTCTACATAAAGTGAAACATCTAAGAAACATAAAATACCTATATCTTTCTCCCACTAACTGTTGCCCCATGGGTGTATTCTCTTATCTTCATTCATAACATACAACAAAAATTATTTAGTCTATGTTCTTATGCAATAAAAAATATGCTTAAGACAGAAATATCATTTCGTGCACCACCTTCATTCAACTTTACTATAATATAAAGAATTTAAAATATGACGGAAAAGATTCTGTGTTTAAAGCATTCTTGTAATTCTTTGTATAAGGAGATGATGTATGTGGGGATAAATGATCTTTTTAGTCTATCTGGTAAAACAGCTATTGTTACAGGCGGAGGAAAGGGTTTAGGTGCAGAAATGGCTAGTGCACTTGCTAGCGCTGGAGCAAATGTTGTTGTATGTTCACGAGATTTAGAAGCATGCCAATTAGTTGCTGATCAGTTAAAAAAATGTGGTGTTGGCTCATTAGCTTTTAAATGCGATGTAACTGACCAAAAAGAAATTGAAAATGTAGTCAGGGAAACGATCAAAGAGTTTGGAAAGATAGATATTTTAATTAATAATAGTGGAACTTCGTGGATTGGGCCTGCTTTAGAATTGCCTGAGGAAAAATGGGACAAAGTCATGGATGTGAATGTAAAGGGAGTATTTCTTTTTAGTCAGGCTGTAGCAAAGGAAATGATAAAGCAAGGGAGCGGAAAAATTATTAATATCGCATCTGTTACTGGATTTGGTGGCACACAACCAGAATTATTAGATACGATAGCCTACAATACGAGTAAAGGTGCCGTTATGACATTCACAAAAGATTTGGCCATTAAATTAGCACGTCATAATATTCAAGTAAATGCCATCGCACCAGGATTCTTTCCTACTAAAATAAGTCAAAAGGTAATAGATAAAGCTAACTCATATATTCTAAGTCAAATACCGTCAAGAAGATTCGGAAAGGCAGAAGACTTACACGGAGCAACTGTCTTCTTAGCCTCAAGCGCATCCGATTATATGATTGGACATGTTTTAGTCATGGATGGAGGAATAAGTAGTTTAGTCTAGTAAGAAAGGAGAAAAAAGCAGTGGAGAATAACGAGCAAGTAGAACTCTATAAGGCTATGAAACTAGCTGGCTTTAAAGTGGAGCAAGAAATAAATAATTGGATTAAAGATCAGCTTAATCACAAGAAAATCATGGAAGGAACAAACATTGCCGGCAAGTATTATGTCCATGCAATGAAATGTGTTCAAAATAGGATGGGGCATTTGTTCACTCATTTAAATATACCATCGAAAAAAGACGTTACGAATATAGGTAAATTGGTGTTACAAGTGGAAGAAAAAGTAGATAAGGTGGAAGATCAGGTAATTTCACTTCAGCAACAAGTGGAGAATTTAAAAAATGGGTAATAGACTGCTTGTTTTTAAAGGATAAGAAAATATAAAATGTTTCAACATACAAATTACTTAACAAATTCAACCTTGTCTAGCTCCAAGTGAAATTGGCACTTCAAATTTCACCAGCGCCTATCGGCTAGCGGATTTCTCCGTCTCCTCCCTACGATAAGTCAACATCAGTTCGTGAACTACCTCACTGTGTTTCCTTTATCTCAGTCGAAGACTACGAAATCCGTACGCCGATGAGCAAGGCGCTTGCGCTTTTCTTATCATAAAGGAGATGAAGTAACCTGTGGATAAAAAGGATGATTATCCAAATAGCTTGCATACAGCAAATATAAATTTAAGTAAAGAATCTCTAAGGTGGAAAGGCTTTATCAACCATTGGACAGACAGTGAATTAATGCAACACCCTACACCAAGGGAGGCAATCTGGAAAAAAAACAAGGCTACATTATGGTACTATCCTTCCTCACAGAAGAAGTATAAAACTCCATTATTTTTAATCTATTCCCTAGTGAACCAACCATTTATATTAGATTTATTACCTAATGAGAGTGTTATACAATCATTTACTGAAAATGGCTTCGATGTTTATCTATTAGATTTTGGGATTCCTAGAGAGGAAGATAGTGATATCACTGTCGACCATTATATAGTAGATTATATCCAGCGAGGAGTAATAAGGGCAATTCATCACTCTAATGCTGAAAAAATAAGTATTGTTGGTTATTGTCTTGGAGGAACTTTAGCAGCAGTATATACGGCAATATCTAACGAACCAATCGAAAATTTAATTTTAATGGTTACTCCTATTGATTTTCAGTATTTTCCTTCATATGACCAATGGGTTGAAGCGTTAAGAGCGGGTTCTATAAATGTAGATGATTTTATTGATGCTTATGGAATCATCCCAGCGGAATTTGTAAAGTTTGGGGTAAGATTACTTACATCACCAGTTTATTTCAGTCATTATCTATCTTTATTAAATCGATCTGATGATCCAAACTATGTACTTAGGTGGAAACTTTTTAATAAGTGGACAAAAGAACATATTCCGTTTGCTGGGGGCGCAATGAAACAATTAATCAATGATTTTGTAAAGGAAAATAAGTTGATCAAAGGGGAACTTATGATCCGTGAGAAAAAGGTTAATCTAAGCGATATTAAGGCTAACCTTCTCGTTGTTTCCTCCAACTTAGATCATCTTGTCCCTAAGGAACAAAGCATGCCTATTATAGATCTCGTTTCAAGTCAGGATAAAACGTATAAACTTCTCCAAGGCGGTCACACTCATTTATTTGTAAAAAATAACAAACTTCCAGATTATCTGGAAGAATGGTTGCCTCAACGTTCAGATCCACTTTGATATGATGATTGGGAAATTATTGCAATCCGCCAAACTCACCCACCCTAGTATCAGTGAATAAAGAAGAAAGATAGGAGAGAATGTTATGTATATACTTTATTCAAGTAAGTGGAGGAATATGGAACCGTATATCGATTATTTAGGGTTTGCTAGCATGGTTTACCTCGATTTTTTCATAAATCAACAACAATGATAAAATGATCTTATCTCTACTCCATTCCCATCAGCGGATTGGAGTTTTTTTCATTAAAAAATAATAACTTTTATTTAGTGTTGATGCAATGTCAGGATTTGCAGTTCATTACGATAATGTGAACTTTAAGCTTTGTAATAAAAAGCTTGGGAAAGAAGTTATGCTGATTTCTGATAAAAAAGTTCGAAATAAAATGGGTATTTACGGGAACGAAAAAAGATTTCTTCATCAGAGTTTTTTTCATTGAGATCAAAGGGTGTTCGCGTCGTCCTCATTCGCATTTTCCATAAATTCGATATGTTTAAATCCCCATTCGCACATTTCGGTCAAAACGGAACCTAACGTTCTACCGTGATCGGACAAAAAATATTCCACTTTGGGTGGAATCTCTTTATACACTCGGCGTATGATGAGTTCGTCCCTTTCCATCTCACGAAGTTGATTAGTGAGCATACCTTGCGTGACATTCGGAAGCAGACGTCTCAATTCCCCGAATCTCTTTGTACCTTGATGCAGTAAAATAAACAAAATGAGTGGCTTCCATTTTCCTCCTATCACCTGCAGAGTGGCTAATATTCCTTGTGTCTTATAAGAATCGCGAATCTCCTCTTGCATCTTACCATCTCCCAATCACATGATCTTTACCTTGTTAGTTGTAATTTTATCAGAGTATCCAGAATGAAAACAGTACGATGATTTATCATACTTAGTACGTTTTACCATACTACCTGCCGACTTCAGACGTCGTCTATGGTACGTTTCACAGGACTTAGTCTGTAAAAAAAGGGTACTTTGCAAAACTGAAATTCCGCACAATAATAGGGGTGTAGTTCATGATGCTACGAAAAATGAGAAAGGATGATCGTTATGAAAATTATGGTTATCACTGCACATCCCAATCTAAATAATTCCCGGGCCAATCGGGCGTTAGTACGAGAGCTGAAAAATCAAACTAATATCTATATTCGCGACCTTTATCAGGAGTATCCCAATTGGAATATTGATGTGGAAAGAGAACAACAATTGCTGCTTCAATATGACCGGGTTGTGTTTCAGTTCCCGTTCTATTGGTATAGTTGCCCTCCTCTTTTAAAAAAGTGGTTCGATGATGTATTGACGTTTGGTCGGGCATATGGACCAGGAGGAGATAGTTTGAAAGGCAAAGAGTTTATCATTGCTACAACGACGGGAGGTTCCGAAAATTGCTATCGAGCGGGCGGAGACAATTGGTTCACGATCAGTGAATTTTTAAAACCTATCCAAAGAACGATTACCAAATGTAATGGAATTTATCTTCCTGCATTCGTCACCTATAGTGCAAACGAATGCACGGATGAATATCTTGAGCAAGAGGCTAAAAAGTATGCGGAATATATCCAAACTTTTATACGTGTGCTGGTCCATTAATCTCCAAGTTCCTAATAATGCAATGAAAGGAAAGCTCTTACCATTGTAATGTATAACTTATTAAATACCATAAGACACTTTATGTGAAATTAGGTAGAAAAAGGTAATTCATATTCCTGCTAGATAACAATCCATTTTGATCAATCCTATTTTCAAAATGGATTGCTATTATTTATTGTAATATGTAGTTTGTAAGGCATTTTTGCTCAAACTTTATTTCAATGCTAAGAAGGAGACCATGAAACCATTTACTTTAAATCAAAATCTTAGTTGTATTGTTACACGAGCTGTTAACTTCCATGCTTCCATATAAGCCATTATTTTGCTATCGTTTTTACAATTTTTGATAAACGTTTAAGTCCATTCTCTATATTCGAAAGAGAGGCAAATGAATAGGATATCCGGAGATATTGATCAGCTTGGTTATCATAAACATTTCCCGGATTCAGTAATATTCCTTCTGTAAGTGCCATTTCAAATAATCTTCTCATTGAGAGCGACGGTAACAAACGCAACCAAATATAAAATCCTCCAGTTGGTTTTTCCCAAACTGCAATGTCAGAAAAATACTTGTTCAAAGTATCTAAAGTAAAGTCTCTGCGAGTTTTCAGTTGTTGTCTGACTTCATGAAGATGTTCATAGTAAAGTCCGCTGGAAAGCCATTCTACTGCAGCCCACTGAGATAAAGAGCTAGAACCGTAATCCGTTTGCATTTTAATATCTGCTAAGTGCTCCACTACTGGTTCTGGACCAACAATCCAACCGATACGAAAACCAGGACTTAAAGATTTAGATAAACTCCCCAAATAAAGTACAAGTCCATGTTTGTCAAAAGCCTTTATTGGTTTTGGCGGATTTTCATCAAACCATAATTCTCTGTATACATCATCTTCAATTAAAGGTAGTTGTTCTTGATGACAAATATCTAGTAATTGTTTGCGTCTTTCCAATGTCATTAAAGTTCCAGTAGGATTATGAAAGGAAGGGATGGTATAGAGTAAAGCAGCTTTTTGCTGTTTTTTATATTGTTGAATCAGATTGGCTTGAATTCCTTCTTTATCCAACGGGATGCCCACTAGATGCATACCTGCTGATTGAAAGACATTTAATGAATGAAGATACGATGGCTTTTCTGTTAATACGGTAGAACCCCTATGCAATAAACCAACACTAATAAGCTGTAGAGCTTGTAATGCACCTGATACGATTAAAATGGATGATGGTGAAGCAGGAATTCCTATTGTTTTTAAATAGTTAGCTATCTGTTCTCTTAATGGCAGCAACCCTTTTGGCTCTTCATAGCCATAAGAAATTTCTTTATTCGACAATTGATGGAATACTTTTTTCATAGATGTACTAGGAATCAGATGTGGCGATAATTCACCGGTTCCCAAACGAATGATGTTAGGGGAAAATTCCGCTTGATTTATTTCATGAATCGTTGGCAAATTTGGCTTGTGCGTTCCGAAACTTACATATGAATTCCAATCAGGGGGAGGAGTAGTAGCTAGCAGGTTCCAAGTATTATTTACTACTTTTGTTCCACTGCCGCTTTTTCCCTCAATAAGTCCTTCAGCTATTAATTCCTCATAAGCAGTTACAACTGTACTTCTATTAACTTCTAAAACTTTTGCTAAAGTACGTTGAGGTGGGAGTTTATATCCTAAGGTCCACTCTCCATTGGATATTTTTTCTTTAATATAATCAGTTATTTGTTTATGTAATGGTACTGACGATGACTTATTTGGCTTCCAATCGCTTTTAAACATCAAGATGGTTCTCCTTTTTTAATTATTATATTACTTGGTTGGTTTGGATTCCATCCAATTGGTTGGAGACAAAAGCAAAACTTCAAAATAAAATAAGATTCGTTGAATCCTATATAAGAAAGGGAGAACATAGATGTTAGAAGCATTTTTTCATGGTTTTATTCTTGCATTAGGGCTGATTCTTCCTCTTGGTGTCCAAAATGTTTTTGTTTTTAATCAAGGGGTACTTCAGCGACGTTTTGCTCATGCGCTACCAGTCATCATAACAGCTTCTTTGTGTGATACTCTCTTAATCCTAGTATCTGTTTTGGGTGTTTCATTTGTTATTTTAGGCTCGTACTGGATAAAGATGATTTTAATTGGGGCAGGTTGTATTTTTTTAATCTATATGGGATGGACCACATGGAATAGTAAACCAAGTAGTGAAAGGGAAGTAAGTGCGAATAAATTTTCTTTAAAGAAACAAGTATTGTTTGCAGCTTCAGTTTCCTTACTCAACCCTCATGCCATCATGGACACTGTAGGTGTAATCGGAACAAGTTCATTAAGATACCAAGGGGAAGATAAAGTAATCTTTGCTTTTGCTTGTATATTGGTTTCATGGATTTGGTTTTTGGGGCTTGCACTGATTGGTCGAATAAGTGGAGAACTTGATAAATCCGGAAAATTTTTGTTGATATTAAATAAAATATCAGCCCTAGTAATGTGGGGGGCAGCAGTATATCTTTTGTTTACTTTAATTAGTAAATAGCACGAGTTTTGGGTTGTAGTGAAGTAATGTACTCGTTAAAAGGGCAGGGGAGTTGAAACGGGATTTACTTGCAATAAAACACATTACTATCTCAACATGCCCCTGCTCTACATATTATTACCCCAACGATCGATTAGAAAGATCCTCTACACTTTGTATGAAAGACTGCAATTCGTCTATAAATATTTTTGCAGCTTTCCCCATAAATTTGTCCGTTCGATAGATGATGCAAATATCCTGACTTGGTGTAGGATTGAGTAGCGATACGGCAGAAATGTTATCACGTTTCAGGTAATCAAGCAGCAGTCGCGGAAGAATTGCCGCTCCTATTCCTTGTTCAACTAAAGACAGAAGTGTTGATAACGTTGAGGTTACAATGGAATTGTCTATAGTAATCCCTTTTTCTTTACAACTAGAATGAACTACCCTTGAAATCTGGTGCTCGGGACCGAACATTACTAGTTTAAGTTGCTGTAATTGTTCAAAGGGAATCGCCTTTGACTTCGCAACGGGGTGATCTGAATGAATAGCCAAAGCAAACTCCTCATGGAACAAAGGGATGATTGAGATGCGAGGATCAGGATTCGTAGGGACAATGGTAACTCCTAGATCCCTTGTTCCGTTGACAACCTGTTCATACACATCCACGGTTTCCGTAACGCTAATGGAAAGTTTGGGATATGTACGGTGGAAATTGATCAACAATGTATCAAACAGCAAATCTCCGTCTCCTGGAAGAATCCCAATGTCTAGCATGCCGCCTTCCATTCTCTTCAGATCGGTAATCGCTCCCTTTATATAGTCGATACGATCGAAAATGATTTCACTTTGCTCCAGCAAGATCTTTCCTGCTTCTGTCAATGCAATCCGCTTGCCAATACGGTCGAACAAGGGCATCCCGAGCTCATTTTCCAAAAATTTAATCTGCTGACTCAAATTAGACTGTGTCGTGCATAGGTTCTCGGCCGCCCTTGTGAAATGCAATTCCTTACAAACTGCGGCAAAATACTCAAGCTGTCTAAATTCCATCCCCTACTTCCCCTTCCCCTTTTTAATAATTGATCTTCATTCTTTATTATAATAGATGACCTATTTTATTCCAGTTAATCATTACTGAAACCGATTAATTAAATCGGAATCTCGTGATTGTTGCTTGTTGAAGAGAAAGTTACACTTTAGATGTGAAAGCAAAACAATTTAACGGGAGGAATTTTAATTATGGAAAAATCGATTATTACTACTGGAAAGGTTCTACGTCAAATCTTGATTGGTCAGCTTCAGAACATTTCGGAAAATCAATTTGATATTCAAGCGAAAGGTTTCAATAACACGATTCGCTGGAATCTAGGTCACATAGTGTACTGGATGGATAAATACTCGCAGTTATCATTCGGACTTAAATCTGACATTCCAACTGAATACGAAATGCTATTTGGGTCCGGAACCAAACCTTCGGAATGGACTACTACGCCACCCTCGAAAGAAGAGCTGCTTGAACAATTAAAGGCTCAGCTTATCTGTTTCTCAGAGCTAACACCCGAAATGTTGGATATGAATCTGGAATCACCATTTATCATGGGACCATTCCAGTTCGTGTCCTCCGGGGAGTTGTTTAACTTCGCTCTGATGCATGAGGCTATACATCTTGGGGTTATTTCGAGCCAGCTTAAAGCAATCCAATAAAGGTAATAACATGCCAGCTCTAAAAAAGGAGATTGATGCTATATGAAACCGGATCAAGTCCTACTTCAATACTTCCACAATTTAGTGGATATGGATAAGGCCCTCAGTTATGTACACAAAGACGCTACGTTTATCGCTGCATTCGAGAAGGAGTCAGATAGACACCATTTTTATGGGACTTATTACGGGGTAGAGGGTGTAAGGACGCTATTATCCAAGTTCCAGAAAGATCTAGATACCCAGGAATTCGAAATCAATAAGGTACTTGCTGATGAAACCACAGCTTTAGCTTGGGGAAGATTTAAGCATCTGATCCGTCCTACCGGAAAAATGTTTGAAAGCTATTGGGCCGTGGTTTGCGAAGTGGAAGATGGCAAGATTAAGTATTTCCGTGGTTTTGAAGATACTGGGGCCTTGGAGGCAGCATTTTTAGTAGATTAATTTTTCCTGGTAAGCATTAATAGGGGGATTATCATTAATAAAAAAACAATTTCAAGGGTTATGAGAATTTCTGCGAATAAGAGAGCACACGAGTGATATTCGTATCCTACCGAGGGAGTGAAAGTAAGAAACAAAAAAACTGCTTAATGTATTAAAGAAAGGCGTATTTTGCTCGACGAGATCTTTGTCCTGCGGGCAGGTACGTTCTACCCCGGATACCTTGATTATACGAACGTGCTCAGGTTAGTTTTTAAACAGGAAATAATGGACTAATCCATAGCATATGAATGTGTATTAAGTTTTACCTAAAAACAAGCACGCTACGAAAAAGTAGCTTGCTTGTTTTTAGGTATTGAGATGTTGCGTAGATGGTTTAATGTATTTAGTCAAAAGCCAACGTGATATTGGTCCAACAATTAGTAATTGCGATGGAAGAGCCACGATAAAGTTTAAACCAACAGTTTTAATGTATGCGCTGAAAACGGAACCTTCAATTCCTGTCATAATAGCCGTTAAAATAAGTCCATATATCGACATAATAAGAACCATCATAGGGACCATGCAAAAAGCAAGCGCCACAATAAAGTTGAGTTCTTTAGATTTTTCATAAGGGAGAGATAATGCAATTTTGCGTGCTCTCGGTTCTACTAATGATTCCGTGACAAAAGCAAGGAGGAATATTATGACAAATTGAACAATTCCTCTACCAACTGTAAAAGATGAAACTCCGTGTAAAATTGTATTGTAAACAGACATAATAAGAACCATTCCAAAACACATAAATAACCCGAAAATTATGCCCTCTTTTTTATTATTTGGCAATTAAAACATCCTTTCTTTCAGAGAATAATGTAATTATATAGGTTCAATTTTTTTCGCATAAGTGACATGTTTGTGAACTTTATATTAGTCTAACTAGTCTGTGTTTTTCGGGTGATCGTCTGCCCGCAGATTTTCCACATCCAAAGCAGGATTTTTAGAGATGTTGTCGTATTGCATTTTTATACGATAGTGAATAGTATTTTAGTTTTACTTATCATTTGTTTTGCATATACATACCAACAGCCAATATAAACAACTGGGAAATCCACAGATTATACAGCTTTGTGTTTGCAATCTCCACCAAAAAGATTGGGAATAAAAGCCGTGGATATAAATTGGGATGACATTAGGATGGGGAAATTTTCTATTTATAAACGGTAACGCTGAAAACTAAAAATGGAAAAGAGCTAACTGTTTGGATGGAAGTGTATAAGACAAAACATATAGTATTTTTATTTTGTGTCACGAAATTATTTGGAGGGATGAACATGGAATACCGTCGTTTAGGAAGAACAGGATTAAAAGTGAGTGAAATAAGTTTAGGGAGCTGGCTTACATATGGTGGTTATGTGGAGGAAGAAAATGCTACAGCTTCTATTGATAAGGCTTATGACCTTGGGATAAACTTTTTTGATACTGCCAATGTTTATATGCAAGGGGGAGCAGAAATTGTAGTCGGAAAAGCCCTAAAGAAGTACGTACGTGATTCCTACGTTTTAGCCACAAAGGTATTCTGGCCAATGGGTGATGGGCCGAATGATCGTGGGTTATCCCGAAAACATGTAATGGAACAATGTCATGCGAGTCTAAAACGTCTGAACACCGATTATGTGGATATTTATTATTGTCATCGTTTTGATCAGGAAACGCCACTCGATGAAACATTGCGGGCTTTAGATGACCTTGTGCGCCAAGGAAAAGTATTATATATCGGGGTTAGTGAATGGACAGCTGAGCAAATTACAGAAGCGGTGCATCTTGCAGACAAAAAGCTCCTTGACCGAATTGTAGTGAATCAGCCACAATACAGCATGCTTGAACGGTATATTGAAAAGGACATCATCCCAGTATGTGAAAAACATGGTATTGGCCAAGTCGTTTGGTCTCCTCTTGCCCAAGGTCTTTTAACTGGTAAATATCAGAAGGGTTCTCAGGCACCTGCAGGAAGCCGTGCATCACAAGAAAAATACAGTAATCTTTTTGGATTACTAACGGAGGAGAATCTCGATAAAGTGGAACTACTAAAAGAGGTCGCCAACGACAATGACATGTCACTTGTCACCCTCGCACTATCGTGGATTTTGCGACAACAAAATGTCTCCAGTGCTCTTGTAGGGGCGAGCCGCCCTGAACAAATAGAGGAAAATGTAAAAGCATCAGGTGTAAAGTTAAATGATGAAACACTCGCTCGAATTGAGGATATTTTAAGATAAGGATCTGTAAAAAATTAGGTAATACCTTTTCACTATGAGTTCTTGTTAGACTAAAGAGTGCAAGAGTCAAAGAATCAGGGTTGCTGCGGCAATCCTTTTTTTTGTTAGGGTCTGTTATAACTGAATGTTGATTTTACCTTTTGAAAAATAAACGGAAAATTTCCGTTTAAATTTGGAAATACTCCTATTTCCCTAAAAATAAGGGGAGGTTTTCCGGTTATCTTATCCAAATCCTTGGATTTTGTCCTATTTTAGAGAAGTTAATCGGAATATTTCCGCTTATATCTGCTTCTTAAGCCTCCCTTATATGCATTAGCCGGAAATTCTCCGCCTATGAATTCTCATACCTAAACGAAAATCAACAATGAAAAATAATAGAGCCTTTTATTAATAAGCAACCGCGGCAGGTTTGTTGAAGAAGGGAAATAGATGGGGAACTAGTGGGAAAGCTCAAATACATCGAAAAAACTATTATATAAAACAGGACATTTGTTAGTATATGGTAAAATATATATATATAAAATGATTATTAAAGGAGGCTAATTGTTGAGAAAAATTTTGGTGATGTCCGTAATTTTAGTTTTTGCTTTAGTGGGTTGTAGTTCAAGCAATATGTCGAATGATAACATTAAGGCAAACAAGGAAAAAAGCAAATCCAAGGTTTCAATCAATAATAATACCACCACTAAGACTAGCCATAATAAATCGAATGGGGCATCCAAGCTGCCTCTTAGAAAAGATGGGAAATGGGTTCAACTGGGAGCAAGATTATATTATCTACAAGGAACTGTTAAAGGGATTAAAAAGAATAGAGACGGAAAAAAAGTATTAAATTTACTTGTAGAGAAAGCATTTCAAAATTCAGCATCTGGAGCGAAAAACCCATACAAAATCGGAAAAATATACTCCTTTATTATAAAAACAATGCCTTCTATGGATCTGAATCAAAAAAGGGTAATTATTTACGGAGGGCAAGTGACCTCAAACGACCAAGATAATTTTATCGGTGCCAAAGTGGTTTATTTTCAATCAAAGAACAAATTTGTTGATTTTAAAGGTAAACCTGCTATTATTCCGCCAAAAGATTATCCTTATGAATTTTAACTCATTGGAATACGTGTAATATGGGGGCCTTGAACTGATAATCTTTTAAAGATTAAAAGGTCTTATTCAACTAAACGGGGTTTTAGTTGAACAATCATATCTTTTAAAAAGTAACCCTTTTAGGCTTGAATATGGTATTGTACCAAACCCAAGCCTAGGATTTTAATTACAATTTAATAGATTGGTAAACTATTGTTCGTAAAAATTTCTAAAGTATCATCAATTTCTTCTGTGATTTCCACGTCCCTGGCTCAGTGTTATCCCTGCATGTCTTTCCTAATCCATAACTTTGAAAAATTGATCCACCCAAAAGAATCAAATGATACGCCATTGAGTGCAGGGTGATACCGAGAAATCTTATTCATGTGATAGCCAAATAAAAGCCATTCCTCATCCAGAATTTTCTGTTCAACTTTATCAATAATTTTATCTCGCTCCTCCGCGGAAGGTGTTTGAACAAACTGGAGAAGCAATTCATCCAGCCACGAATGTTGCTTATCACTCAAAAATCTTCGCAAGAAGCTCGATTCATTCTGAAACAAATTGAGATAACCCCACTCCGTATCATCTTCAAGCGATTCACAAATGATCAGCAAATCGGCTTCTTCATCCGCATTTGTTAAATAGTAATTATCAAAGGAAATGGGGTGTAGGGTTATAGTCAATCCGGCAGCTTCACAGCGCTGTTGCAGCCACCGGGCATCATCTACGAATTCCTTTTTGTCCAAATAATACAGTTTTAATGTTTCGCCGGAATACCCGCTTTCCCTAAGATAGTTCTTTGCCAAGTCAATCGGTGACCGCTCATAGTCGGCCTGTTTACTTTTAACGGGCAAAAAGCTGTTCGCCGGGGAGATGCGATTCTCTGCCAATTCTTCGATGATCGATAACCGATCAAAAATTAGTCTCATCGCTTTTCGAAAATATCGGTTGTGATGGATTCCTTTTTTTCTGAAATTGAATACCACAAATTGACTGCCATCCATTAAATATTCAATTTCGGCTGCCTTTTTCTCTCCTTGCCCGCTCCAATCGGGAAGCTGATAAAGATCATCCTGGATGTCTTCAGGAACAAACCACAACTCAACCCGGTCAAGCAACGCCCGCTCTCGAAAATAATCCTCATATGCCTCCAGGACAAGCACTTGATTTGTAAATTCAGTCATTCGAAACGGCCCTGTTCCAATGATGCCACTTGAAGAGAAAGTGACGTCATGAGGAAGGACGTACATATAGAAGGAACTGAGAAAATGGAGAAACAATAAATTAGGCTGGCGTAAATGAAAGGTTATGATAAAGTCTGATGGTATTTCAACATGGATCACTTCTTCATACTGCCACCGTGACGGAGATTGCAATTCCTGAAGTCTTTGAAATGTATATAATACATCCTTGGATGTCAGAAGCTTTCCGTTATGAAAGCGGACCCCTTTTCGCAAATAAAACGTCCACTGGCTCCCATCGTCATTGCTTTCCCATGAATGTGCAAGTCCCGGTATGAATGTTTTTTCCTTTGGGTTGAACACCAGCAATGTGTCACATATTTGTTGAAGCAAAAAGGCTTCTGTCGAGGTGGATACAAATGCTGGGTCCAGAGAGTCCGGTTTACGTCTCATGGTGACCCTTAACACATCGACTGTAGTGGCATTAGCGCGTTCCACCTGAAATCCAAATCGGTTCTCAAGGAAACGGTGGAGCTTGTGACGTAAAGGCAGGGGAAGATCTTTAAGGTAGAGGATGTTCATGGCTTCTTTTATTTTATCTTTCACCAATAAATCCTGAAAGTGCCCGACTGCTACTTCATTAAAATCCCTTAAAGGCGTCATCTGTGAGGGATGTCCTCGACCAACCCCGCCTCGCCACTGAATAAATCCGTCCTCTGCTAATTTGCGCAATATCAGTTTGACATTTCGTGGGGTGCAGTACAGAACATTCGCCAATTCGCCGATGGTGACTGAAATAGTCTCGCCTTTTTTCGGAAGTGTCGGCAGTGATAACAAGATGCTTAAATACTGTTCGGAGGATATCATCTTTTCCCCCCTCCTTTTTAAAAAAGGTGAAATTTCTGATTAAATCCTACCCTTTTTATTCCTCTTTTACAATATAAAATTATAACTATGTTAGGAAAAGGGAAAGCGCTTTTGAACTATTAAAGGAGGAAAATGATATGAAATATAGAAAATTAGGTAATAGTGGACTGCTTGTATCGGAATTGTGTTTAGGTACGATGATGTTTGGAGATCCAGCCAGCGAAGAGGAATCGATTCGAATGGTGCATCATTTTCTGGATGCAGGCGGTAACTTCATCGACACGGCGGATGTTTATGGTAATGCTGAAACAATTGTCGGTAAGGCCATTCAAGGACGAAGGTCAGAGGTCATTCTTGCAACCAAGGCTGGATTGAGCACAGGCAGTAGCCCTAATGATAGAGGCAATTCCAGAAAGCACATTTTAGACTCCGTTGATGCAAGTCTTAAACGGTTGAATACCGATTATATTGACTTATATCAGTTGCATGTCTGGGATCAATTGACACCGATTGAAGAAACGTTAAGGACTTTGGATGATCTCGTTGCGTCCGGCAAAGTCAGATACATTGGATGCAGCAATTATCTCGCATGGCAACTGATGAAATCACTTGCATACAGTGATGCGAAAAATTATATCCGATTCATTTCCATCCAACAACAATATAGTTTAGTGAATCGAGAGATGGATCGTGAACACATATCACTATGCCTCGATGAAAATGTTGGTATTATCGCATGGGGTCCACTGGGCGGAGGTTTACTAACGGGCAAATACAGTTCTCTGGACAAGCCTGATTTCGGCCGGTTCTCATTGGAGTTAAATGGCGAATTTGCTATCAATAACAAGTTTACTCCGAGAAATTTCAAAATTGTAGAAGCGGTAAATGACATTGCGCGTCAAACGGAAAAATTGCCTTCACAAGTGGCATTAAATTGGTTGTTGGGTAAAGAGGGAATCACATCCCCAATCGTTGGCGCAAGCTCCCTTTCTCAACTCGAACAGAATATGGGTGCCGTTGGTTGGGCGTTAACCAAGGAACAGTGGGAGCATTTGGATCACGTCAGCCGTCTGCCCGATGAATATCCGACACGCATGCAAGAAAGATTTAGTCGGACTTCTAACAGTTAATTAAAATAACCAGGTCCCAGGGAACACTAACCATGCTCAAAAGGGTTAAGGATGATGTCCATGGATAGTAAAGAGGATAAGATCGAAGGACGGATTCTCATAAGAACTTAGAATATTGGTTATGAGCGCTTATTTAGAGGACCAACTCAAGAAGTAAAAAATTTTAAAAATAAATTTTTTCCTTGTCGATTTCATCAATATATATTCGTTGTATTGATAGAAAGGCAATTTTAAATAGAAAGGTTGTTAAAAATATGGGAGCACAATTAAACGCTTATTTGATGTCGGAGGATGCAAGGAATCAAGCTAATTTTTATGTAGAGTCACTTGGAGGAGAAATTCAATCACTTAGAACATTTAGTGAGGCTCCAGGTACACCGGAGGCGATGAAGGATAAAGTCATGCATCTTGCTTTGACGGTAGCTGGAAGCAATATGCTGATGATCTCCGATTCTTTTGTACCGGTATCCGGCAGCCGAAGTATCAGTCTTGCTTTGACCTACGATAATGAATCTGAAGCAAGAGAGGCTTATACCAAGCTTAGTGAGGGGGGAGAAGCCAAGTATCCTTTTGCTTTACAGCCATGGGGCGCATACTATGGAGAAGTTGTAGATAAATTCGGTGTTACATGGATGATTACTAAACCGTAAAGTAGCAAGTTAATAAATTATACTGTTCTACTACCATTTGGATATAGATACTTAATGAAGTGAATATATATTGAAAAGGAAAAGAATACCTTATCCTCGGTAAATAGATTATGGAAGTGTTGTGTAGCAGTAGGGTTATTTCATTATTTCGTTAAGAGCTAGATTGTTAAATAAAACCGAGTGTTTTAGGACAGAAGTTGAATGTAGATTTATGCATGGTATTTGATTTAAAAAGGAGGTCGTTCAATGGCAGTAAAAATTGCACGATGGATCATGTTGTTTTGTGCTTTGAGTGCAATCATTGCTTTCATCAGCGGTTTTGAAAATGTTGTCGCAGCCTCAACTAATCAAAAGATTGTTGAACTATGGAGATTGCTTGGGTTTATTGTCTTTGCAGGTATTTTTACATTATTAGCTTTTAACCCGACCCGTTATGTTGGAATATGGGAACTGGTAATATTTCATAAACTTGCCATGACGGTCTCTGCTTTAGTTCTTATGAAAGACAATGCTGAAGGGGCAGGATTTATTGGATTGATTGATGGCAGCCTGGCTGTCCTGACAATCATTGCTTATTTTTTATCTAAAGGATATGCATCTTGGGGATTTTTCAAAAAAAGGGTGGAGTTATCGAACAACATAGGTGCAAAATGATTAACTTTTATAAAGTGCTATTTTGCTCAATCTTTTTTCAAAATGGATTCTTTTAGATATACGAGATATTTTGGATCAAACTTTATTTCAAAGCAACAAAAATATAAGCTTTTTAAATCTGCTGCCATAATAGGCAGTTTTTTTATTTAATTGCTCTGTTAAAGATAAATGTTGATATTTGATGATTGTCCAAAACCTTGATATAATCAACATAAGAACAAACGTTCGAGAATAGATTTGAAATGGACAAAGCGTTTAGTAACTTGTTAAGTATATCGACAAATTACCCCATACTAAAAAAGAACGAATATATCAATGGGTTAAACGCTATGTTGACCCTACCTCTTCTGTCGGTGGTCGGCTAATTAACGAAATGCGGGAAACTCGTTTTAAAGATGGGTTTGAGTGTCCACATTGTTCTTCTGAACACGTTGTTCGGTTCGGCAAGGTAAAAGGTCGTCAACGCTATCGTTGTAAAAGTTGCCGTAAAACTTTTACCGATACTACTAATACTGTCCTTTATCGCACCAGAAAAGGTGATGAATGGATTACATTTGTGGATTGTATGTTCAAAGGTTATTCCTTGCGAAAATCGGCTGAAATTGTAGAGGTTACTTGGGTTACGCTTTTTTACTGGCGACATAAACTGCTATCCGCATTGAAACAAATGGATTTTGACCATTTTGAGGGTATCGTTGAAGTTGACGAGACCTATTTCTTTTACTCGCAAAAAGGGCAACGTGGCATTACAGAACGGAAGCCTCGTAAACGTGGAGGAAAATCCAAACACAGAGGAATCAGCCACGAACAAGTTTGCGTTCTTGTCGCAAGAGACCGTACAAAAGCAACTGTCTCCAAAGTTTCTTGTATGGGTCGTATTGTGAAGCCAAAAGTTGAAAAAATCATTGGTTCTAAACTATCATCCGACAATGTGCTTGTAACTAATGCTTGGAGAGCCTACAAAACCTATGCGAAAGAAAAAGGATTGGAGAATTACCGAATTAAGTCAGATGATGGAAAGTACGTTATTAAAGGCTTATATCATATTCAAAACGTGAACAGCTTTCATTCTCGAATGAAAAAATGGCTTGACCGTTTTAAAGGTGTCGCTACAAAATATCTCGACAATTACCTTGCTGGGTTCTTGTTTATAGATAGTCGTAGTAACGAAAGCACAAAGCAACACATTAAAGAACTTCTGCTAACATCATTTGTATTTGAAATGACAGAGACTTATGATAGTTTACGTCAGTCCAAATTTCAGGTCAGTTGAGCCGATAAATAGTAACTATGAGGTGTTGAAATGCAGTTAAATGACTTTATGCACGAAAATTACCCCAATTTAGAGCTTAGACCACCTTTATTTTATAGTTGGGATATTGGGATTCGTTTTGAACTTGGTGTAGAGTGGAAAAGAGAATATGATTATCCAAACAACCCATATGTATTGGGGTGTTATAAGAGGGCAATTACTTTATTTGAATCCCTACATTCTCCAACTGAGGATATTTTTGTCGTGATGGATGTCAATGATTTTGATAAAGGGAAAAACCTTAAACATCAGTTAAATAATTTTCCTAAATATGTAAATAAATCAATGCAATTTAAATTGAAACATCAAGCATTGCCTTATATTTTTCCAGAAGATGATGAAGAAGGCACATACAAAACTCACAGATTTACTCTAAAATGCAAAACATCAGATTTTAAATATGTTCCGTTGTTAAAGGCAATCTGTAATCAAGACTTGGGTTTGAAACCGAGCATTTTTCACAGAGTTTACTTCATCAATATCAATAGGAAAACTATCTTTCACGTTTACGATGACAGAGGTTGTGATTTATTGGCAACTTCCCCCGCTACAATAAAAGATATTTATAATAAACACAATGATTGGATTTTAGACTATGACAGACCTGAAATTGATAAGGTATTTAATTGAATTATTTAAGGGAAACGCCCTAAACAAGCGTCTCCCATTTTTTTATGGAAAAATCACCATTAAAATTTAACAGAGCCTATTTAATAAAAAGATTGCGTTGATCAAAGATGAAGGGACCCAAAAAGTTAGACACAAGGTTACGGCGAGTTACAGGATATGCTTTTTTCATAAGGCTCCTAAACAGTATCATTTTTTGACACGATTAAAGGTTATGATATAACCATCAAGTGAAGGAGAAAAAGTCATTTGATAAATTAAAAAAAAGGAAGGTTTTGAATATGACAAATTATATTCTAGAAGAAAAAGACAGCTTTACTGTTTTAGGTATTGGAACGGAGCTGAAAAGCCATTACACTGATTTTGCTGGCATAAACAAGGAAAAGGCAGACTTTTGGCAGACCGTCAGCCAAGATGGAACACTTGACACTTTAAAGGCGGTAGCAACAAATGACTACATTTTTGCCGTGAACGAAGCGGTGAATAACAAGATGATGCATTATGCTGGTGTCATGACAGAGGAAACATTACCAGAAGCATCAAGAATTATCGAATTTCCTAAGGGGGAATACTTAGTTGTGAAAGGGGAAGGGAACACAGCAGATGAGTTAAGTAATAAGCTTGCTGGAATTGCCTTTGGTCAAGTCTTGCCGGAAGCAAAGGATTTTGCCTATGTTGGCGGGCCAAATACAATGGTGGAGATGGGGCAGAGAAACGGCTTAGTATATGGTGAAATGTGGATTCCTGTTGTGAGGAAATAAAATGATAAAAGGAGAGACGGAATTGTCCTATATTGTTGATTTTAAAAATGTGTCTACGGTTGGTTTAGAGACTTCACCTGTAGCAGAAGCGCTTGCTGGTTTACGAGCTAATGAAGCCCGTTACTTTATGAACAAATACAAGCATGAATTCACGGTTGTGCCAGCTAACGAAAGTCAGGAGACCCTTGATTATGTGAACCGAATTTTGAAAGAAGAACGTGATATTGAGTTTGCGGCAAAACCTTTAGAAACGTCACGTTTTCAAGTGGAAAATATCAAAATAGCCTATGTCTTTTATGAGGATGGTCTTTCGGTCAACGTTATGTATACGGTGGATGACCCTAAGAAGCGAGCTGTTGGTTTTAAGCTTTCTGAGGGGATGGAGGTACCGAAAGAGTTAGAAGGGAAGTTTAAGTTTGCTAGGCAGAAATCAAAACTAGCTGGAACCATTCGGGGATCGTATTTTGTGATTAAAGGAGAATATTAAATCCCGAGTGCCTTTTCATCATTGAAATTAGTGAAAGCTATTTTCTCACTAGGTAAAAAATAGCTTTCACTAGCTTGCAAACGCAATGGATGCAGAGATTTTCGTTGATTACTTTTTTTTGCTAACTTGTCAAATATCTAAAAAAATAGATAAACAGGATACTATTTGTTGTCAAATGGAAGAATAGCTTTTCAAGCATGTGAAGAATTGTAAGAACAGATGGTAATTCATTTTTAAATTAATGATTAAAGGATGGGATCAAGGATGAAAACAAAAGGGAAAAAGATTGCTTACTGGACAGTCACCTCACTACTTGTATTTGCTATTTTGTTAAGTGGTATCGGGCAACTCATGCAATATGGAGGAAACGTGGAGTTAGTGACGAATATTGGTTACCCATTATACATCTTGACTATTCTCGGGATATGGAAAGTACTCGGAGCCATCGCACTTGTAGTGCCAGGCTTTCCACGGCTTAAAGAATGGGTTCACGCTGGAATCTTCTTTTTAATGACTGGTGCGGCTTTATCTCATGTGTTTGCTCATGATTATGGTGATTATGGGTTTAATATTATTCTTCCGCTTTCATATGCTGCACTCAACATCGCTTCATGGGTACTAAGACCGCAAAGCCGAATCTTAGGGAGTTTGCTTCTAAATACTGAAAAACATGCAAAAAGACAAAGTCTAGTCTTCAAAAGAATCAATGCATCTGAGTAATATAGATTTACACTTGAGTTAATATGTTATCGACACTGCATCTTAAAAATATTGTTAAGCTATTTAATATTGAAATTTCTGTAACGTAGTAAATCCGTATTTACAACGCTAAGCATGTTTCCAAGAAGATTTCCACATTTTTAACTCTACAAGTTTCTTTTACAAACAGAAAGGTCCCGTAATTTAAAATGATTAATAAAAATAGCACAACTTAAAAAACCATTATTTTTCTTAAGTTGTGCTGAATACTTTTGTGAGATTAATATTTTCTCATGTTGCAATTACTATTTATCAGCCACAAGTTTTATTATTTTCCCATTATCATCTTTGACGGCTATTGCATCTGATTTATCTATTCCATTAATCCGATAAAATTCCGTTCCTTTCGGATAAATATTTGAAGACATATCTTTACCGTCTTGTTCTTTTTTAAGGTAGTACTTCACCTCTCCAATTTTTTCCCCGAGATTCTTACTCTTAATTTCTTCATTAGTAACTTTATAATTTACGTCATTGTATCTTATAAATTCAAACGCCCAAGATGTAGAAGAACTACATCCCATTAAGAAAAATACAACAATAATTACAGAAAAGAAATATCTCATTAACTTCCCCTCCTTTTTTAGAATAATATATCATTTTACTATCAAAGTGCTCTAGGTGATAAGAAAGGGATTTTTACGACTTAAGTAAATAGAATAGAGATTTTTCAAAAAAGGTTTATGTTATTAATCTCCAACGAGCAGTTTAGTGCGAAGAAGGGATATTAAAGCTTTTAGAGAAATATTTAAACATGAGAATCTACAAATAAATGGTCTAAAAAGAGATATTAGGACATCTTTAAAACTCAGCAATAAATATTGCACCTGGAAAAAGGCGAAGAACGGTAACGATTAAGGAATGAATGTGCCCGTTGTGGCAGAAAAAGCATAGCAACGGTAACAATCAAAGCAAGAAAGTGCACGTTGACTCAGAAAAAGCAGAGTAACGGGCAAATGGGAAATAACGAATATAAAACATTAGAATGTTGTTTAGCAAAGAATAAGCTTGAAGATGTTGGCACATCAAAGTGATATGGAGGTATTTTATGCTTTCTGATTATGAATTAATGGAACTCCAAGTAAACGTTCTGTTTAACCACGATGAATTCGGTGGGATGACATGGATTAACGAACCTGGAACTAAGAGTGCACCTCGAATCTTCCTCGGCATCACAAACCAAGGTACTGTCGAAAGATATCATCAGGCACTTCATGAAGATGTTAAAGACGAGTTAAAACGGATTGTTGCAAAATCCCCATGGGTGGATGCGCCTAATAGAGTAAACTTGGCTGAAATTATTAGCGTTTTAAGTAAAGATAGACCAATAGAGAATGTCTATGCAGGACCTGCGTATGTATTCCCTGAATTAAGAGGAGCTTCTACGCATGCAGTAAGGATTACGCATGAAAATATCGGACTATTAGAACATCATTTTCCTGACTACTTCGATGACGTCAAAAATGGTCAACCGATGTTTGCAGTTGTCCAAAATCAAGTTGCAGTATCATTGTGTTGCAGCGCAAGACAAACTTCAGATGCTGCTGAAGCGAGTTTGCATACTGCTCAGAATTTTCGTGGGAAGGGGTACGCTTTGGAGGTTTGTACTGCGTGGGCTGCCGAGGTGCAAAGTCAGGGTCGAATTGCTCTTTATAGTACTGCTTGGAATAATCTTTCATCTCAAGCTGTTGCAAGAAAACTACGGCTAAAGCAGTATGGCGTAGATTTACATTTTAGCTGATAAAAAAAGAGGGGGTGGATGATATGTTAAAATCAAAGGTCTTTTCTTATAACAATACTAATGTTATTCCTATTATCTTTCTTTATAGTTCAAAAAAAAGATGTGATTTTTCAAGAAGGAAACCCCATTCCGTTAGCTGTAGCTATGTCTAAAATGATTTTTCAAAATAAAGAAATAGATGAGGTAAAAGGAACAGAGGAAGTAAATGGGATTTACGGATATTTAGTAAACGGGTGGCGTTTTATAGAAAAAAACGAGATTTCAAATGCTTTAGTATTTAAAAAAGGGAATGAATATGGAAAAGAGTGGATATAAGAAATTAAGTAAATAATAGCATTAAGCCTAGAAGAAGGTTTGATGCTATTTTGTAATCGGTGAAAATGCAGATTCAAATCTTATTGCAGTTGTGGAACTTTTTCTTCTAGGCAAAAGCGTTTTTCATTCTGAATGGTAAGTTATTGTTTAAGTTTATGTATTTCACGGCCCATAGATTCCAGAATATAGACAACAGGTACTTGTGTAGTAATATTTGCTCCTTCATTAAATTCCTCGGTTACAAAATAGGGAATATTAATATCGGAGATTTTTGCAATGGTAGAAAGTTTATTGTTGGTAATACTAATAATTTTACTTCCCTTTTGTTTAAGTTGGTTAAGATGTGTCACTGTAAAACTGTTTTCTCCTGATACAGACAATGCAATGGTGACACTATTAAACATAAGTTTAGATTGAATAGGAAAGAGAGGATCTTTAATATACATCGAAAATTTCCCTAAGCTAGAAAAATACCTTGCTCCATATTCCGCGAGAATACCAGAACTGCCGATTCCAATAAAAATGACATTATCTGCTTTGGCAACCTGAATTGCCGCATCCTTAATTTTTTCGTTTATATCCCCTTTTAAGGTCCGCTCAAAGAATTCAACGAGTGAATGTTGAGCACTTTTTATTATCTGCTTTTTATTCTCGCCCAAATGCATTTTCAGTTTTATTTTAAATTCAGAAAAACCTTCGCAATTTACTTTTTTACAAAAACGTAATATTGTTGCTGTCGATACATGGGTCTCATCTGCTAATTCACGAATTCGCATATAAGCTACTTTATCGCTGTTTTGACAAATAAAATGGTATATTGAAGTTTCTAACTCATTGAAAGAACTAATCACTTCGCTTGAAAACATAGTATGTCCATTCTCCTTGTATCTAGAAGATTAGTAACCTCATTTTAACACAATTCACACTAAGTTACATGCCGTTACATTTTTGTAACAGGTGACTTCCTTTGGTATTAAAAACAGGATGCTCTAAGAGTATTTTCCGACTTTCCTAATCCAGTTATAGTATAGATAATCGTTATAGATTTTTTAACATTGGGGGGAGAATCTCATGATTAAATTAGTGTTAACGGATATGGACGGAACTTTCTTGAATAACAGCGGTGACTTTAATAGGGATTTGTACAAGGAAGTTAAAAAGATAATGACTGAAAAAGGAGTTGCTTTTGCTCCAGTTACTGGCAAGCAATGTGAACGAGTAGAAGAGTTATTTGGTGACGATGCCAATGATTTATGGATTTTAGGTGATAGTGCAGCTCGAATCAAGCATAACGGAGAATTCGTCTATGAATCTCTGCTAAGTAATAAGTTAGGACTGGAAATTATCCGTTTACTTGAGGAAATAAGCTTGGAACATACTATTATTGCATGTACTAGAAATGGTGCAGTAATAAAAGATACTATCCCTCAAGAGGAAGCAGCTATTGTCAGGATGTCTTATGCTCAAGTAAGGCAAGTTTCTGATTTTAATGAAATAGTAGATGACTTTGTTAAGATTACTATTCATGATCCTTCGTTTCATTGTTTTGAAACCAGAGAAAAATTATCTCCGTTTTTTGAATCCGCTTATATTGTTGCTTCGGATGCTGCTTGGATCGATATAGCGAATGTCAATGTTCATAAAGGTACTACGGTTGAACACCTACAGCGTTTATTAAATATTACTTCTGAGGAAACAATGGTATTCGGTGATGGCTATAACGATTTAGAGCTAATGGCTTGCGGTAAATTCAGTTTTGCTGTCCGAAATGCAGTGCAAGAATTAAAAGATGCAGCAAATTTTATTACCCGTTCAAATGAGGAAGACGCTGTATTAAAAACGATTATTAGTATGTTATCACTACAATAAAGTGATCATGAGTGGGGGGATCGGCAAGAGCCATTTTCTTTGGAAAACAAGGTGAGCTTAGGGAACGAACCATACAGCATCAATTGCAAAGGGCCAGTGCCTTAAACATTATCAATAATGCCATCAGTATATGGAATACCTTACATCTAACAAAGGCAGTTGAATATCAAAAACAGGCTGGTAGTTTTAATGAAGAATTATTGCACCATATGTCGCCTCTAGGTTGGGAACATATTAATTTGCTAGGAGAATACCATTTTAATCCCGAGAAAATAGTCTCATTAGATTCTTTAAGACCATTGAAATTTTCTTAACGTTGTTAAAAAAGGGGGAATCGTCCCGAAAATGTGCTTAGCGTTGTAAATCCGCATTTTCCTGACGGTACCCCTATAGGAGTTTTTTTATTTGATTCATTATCGAAGGATATTGGAAATACATCATGACAACATCAGTCTGAGAGGCATCGCCGCAAGTACGGGTAACTTTCGCCCAAAGGTAACAGAGGTCATTGAGAAAGCTAATGTGAAGGGTTTAGAGTGTCCCTTGGAGGATGAAATGACGGATAAATGGATTGAAGAATTTCTCTTTCCAGTAATGAGAATGGCAGTACTGCCAATGAACACATCAGCCAAGATAAGTGCAGTACGCGGCCGTAATCTCTGAAGCATGAGAAGAATTAGACCTAGTACAGCATAAAGTCTTAAGATATCGCCATGAAAAAAGTAAAGCATGCACGGTTCCAAGAATAAATAGTCCGATCATCCTGCGAATAATACATGGGGCGAACCGCACCCCTCTACGAACCATTGATTCCATCTGCAGCGGGAAGCTGTATCCAAACAAAAACGAAAATAGCAGTTAAAATTTAGTATTGATAAACAATGTCTAAATCCAAGTTTTGGCATGATAGTCCAGTTGTGAAAGCAGGGTTTTCTACTCCAAAAAACGAATAAACCGAGGCAAATAGACTCATATTGACTTACTAGTATCCCAAACAGTGCTAAATCACTAACTGCATCGATATCAATTGGAAAAAAATTTCAAGTAAACATTGGAATCTGACCCGGTAAAAAAATCAAAAAGTGAACCGCTTCTCGGTGTTCAACTTTATTTAAAGTGGATATGAAGAGAGGAAGGGTTAGATGAAGGATACTGGCTATAAAGAATTGCTTAAATATCATAATTATTTATTTGTATTGGTTCTAAACATGTTGTCGGGATTTGGTTTCGTTATATTTCAAGTTGTACTTTATTGGCTAGCATATAAAATGTCAGATTCGACTTTACAAGCTGCCATTGTCGTTCAAAGTAGTGCGGTTCCGTATTTATTGTTTGGTCTCATTGGGGGTGTGTATGCGGATAACTGGAACAAGAAAAAAATCATTATTTGGAATCAAGTTGGCACTGGATTCATTTTATTTACCATTCTTATTTCTTATATGCTTCATATTGAATCTATTTGGTATATAGCAGTAGCATCGTTTCTAATCGTTGCGTTTCGCTGCTTCTACAGCCCTGCGATCAGAAGTCTTGTATCAATCACACTGCCAGAGTCGTTATGGCTAAAAGGGAATTCTATTTTTCAATTAATTCTTCAGTTATCAAGGTCGCTAGCCCCTGTTATTGGGGGTATTTTAATAGCATCTTTTTCAATGGAATGGATATTTTTTTTCATTTGCATTTTATCTCTCATCCCACTCGTATTTGTGATATCTTTGAAAGTAGAGCGGGAGAAAAACTCTAAAAAAATTCGTGTTTTAAAGGAATTGCAAGAGATGTTCACGTTATTACAGACAAAAAGAATGATGTTTCTGTCTATTGTCTCATTTGGCGTTGTATTGCTATTTTTTACTGGTATGGAACGTCTCGGACTCCCTATTATTTCCGACCAACAGTGGCAAATGGGAGCGAAAGGATTTTCGTTGATTCTGACACTTTTTGCGGCTGGAAATGCAACTGGAGCTATTCTATTAGGAAAATTGGAAATAAAATCGAATTATCCGCAATTTATCATGGTTGGTTGCATCCTATGGGGATTTGGCTTAATGGGTGTCGGACTTTCACCAACCATTTTGATTGCAGCAATTATCGCATTATTCACTGGAGTAGCGGAAGCCTTTATAGACCTTCCCATGGTGTTAATGATTCAGAAATATACACCCGAAGAACAGCTGGGAAAAGTGTTTAGTGCATTATCAACAATCGCTTTTATTGGCGAAGCGGGAGCTAGCTTATTGGCAGCGTTTATGATTGATTGGACGGGAATTCATTTTAGTTTTGTAATCATGGCTATTTCGATATTGCTCATATGCAGCCTTTCTCTATTTTTTATGCTCATTATTCGAAAGGAGAAAGTAGAAGAAAAACATGAATGAGTTGTTCATAACTATAAATCGTAATTCTCGAGAGCCTTTATACGTTCAAATTTATAAAGGCATCAAAAAAGAAATTATAGAAGGAAACATACTAACGAATACGTCACTGCCTTCTATTAGAAAAATGTCAGAGCAATTGCAGGTTAATAAGACCACACTTGAAGCAGCGTATGACCAGCTTATTATAGAAGGGTTAATTGAAAGCAAGCCACGAAGCGGACATTACGTCAAAGAGATAGATATAGGGTATTTTAATACACATGAAGGCAATGAAGTCTTAACAGTAGAAAAAAAGGTTGAGAGTAATTATAAATATGATTTTAATATAGATCATGTCGATGTAGAAAATTTTCCAATATCAACGTGGAAAAGACTAACAAATGAAGTCTTGAGTTATGGAACCAATCATATTTTTAATACAGGAAATTCACAAGGTGAGCTTGGGTTAAGAAGGGAAATTACATCGTATGTCAGGAATTCAAGAGGGGTTCGTTGTTCTGAGGAGCAAATTATTATTGGGTCACATTCGCAAATTTTACTTTGGATGATTTGCAATCTTATTGGTCTTCGCGGAAAGACGGTTGCAGTTGGCGAGCCAGGATATCCTCACGCTACCAATATCTTTGAAAGCTTTGAATGCAACATTGCACCTGCTGTCATTGAAGGTGATGGGATGAATGAAGAAGATTTGAAAAGGTCAGGAGCAAGTCTTGTATTCACTTCGCCTTCTTTTCAATTCCCGTTTGGCAACATTATGAAAATTCAAAAGCGGATTCATTTACTTAAATGGGCAGTTCAGCACAACGCTTATATCGTTGAAGACGATTACTTGTCAGAGTATCGGTACTCAGGCGAGTTAATCCCTTCTTTGCAAAATTTGGATCAACACGAACGTGTCATTTATATGGGCACCTTCCATGGCACAATACTGCCAGCCATAAATATAGGTTATATCGTTTTGCCAAAGCATTTACTTGCAAAATATCATCATAGTCAATTTGAATTACAGCAAACAACATCGAGAATCGCACAAAAAACACTTGAATTATTCATGAGGGACGGGCATTGGGAACAGCATCGATTCCGGATGAAAGAAATATATAAGAAAAAATACAAAGTTACCTTAAAAGCGATTAAAAAGTGTTTCAAAGAAAAAGCGATCGTGCTAAAAGGCCAAACGGGTCTACATATTGTGATGCAGGTAATCATAAATCAAAGTGAGCAAGTTTTACTTCAAAAGGCAAGGGATGCGAACATTCACCTAGATAGCTTAAGTGATTATTGGTACAGAAAAGAGAACAACCCATTTAAGCATCCCGTCTTTTTAATTGGTTTTGGAGGAATGTCGATTGATCAAATCGAAAAGGGGATCTCGGTTCTTTACAACACCTGGTTCAATTAGAAAGGGTGCCTGTCACTCCTCGAATTTTCTTGTTTCACAAGATTGTTCCACAGATTGGGGTCCCGTTTTAAAAAAATCGTACGCTAAGTACCTGATCTCATAAAAAAGTCGATTTCCTTTACGTTCAGGATCAATCGACTTTTATTTTTTAAGTATTACCCTTATTTATTGCTTGAAACAGTCTAGTTATACCTTCTTCAATTTCGTCATTGTTTAGATGTCCATAACCCAAAATAATTTGATTAGGATATTTTCCCTTTTCAATTGCATGTTCTTCAACTGGATAAATTTTAACTCCAAATTGTTCAATTTCTTCAAGTAATTCTTTTGAAAAATGTTGTGCCTTAAATTCAACCATGAGGTGTAAGCCTGTGGAGTCACCCAAAATATTAATCTTATTCGAAAATGTTGTTTTTAAACAATTGATAAGAAAATCTCTCCGGCATTTATAAGTCTTCTTCATTCTTGAAATATGCCGTTTCAAATGGCCTTCCTTTATAAAACGTGCAAGGATAAGCTGATCTAAAGAAGGCGTATGCAGATCCGAAAACCATTTTAGCTTCCGGCACTGTTCAATGAGCTGTATAGGTAGAATCAAATATCCCATTCTGAGAGCGGGTGATAAGATTTTGCTGAATGAACCAATGGATAATACACGTTCAGGGTCCAATCCCTGTAATGAAATTTCTCAAGATGAACCAATCATTTCCGAAATAGTCTTGTAAAGTATTATTGGAAAAAAGAGCGTTTAATAAAAACAAAAAGGAGTAAGTTATGTGCCGAAACATTCGAACATTATTTAATTTTGACCCACCAGCTACCGATGAAGAGATTCGCGCAGCATCTCTTCAGTATGTAAGAAAGATAACGGGTTATAACAAGCCCTCAAAGGCGAACGAGGAGGCGTTTAATCGTGCAGTTAATGAGATTGCAATGGTTAGTAGAGATCTATTGAACTCACTGGTAACCAATACCGAGCCACGCAATCGTGAGGTCGAAGCTGAGCGTGCTGGTATCAGAGCAGCTAAAAGGTATGGAACAAATTAGAGGACTAAAGAATAGAAAAAGGGAAAGCTTTTTTGAATTTTTCATTATCCCGCAATCGGGCGATTTTCTTTAGTAAGAAGCCCCTCTTTAGCAAAACTAGCTAATTCGGAGGGGCTTTTCATTTTTAGAAAATTGATTAGTCTTTAAAGATGAATTTTTATTAAAAGCCAACAAGAAAATCATGATAATGATACAAGTTGTACCAATCCATTGGAAAATTTGATTGTTGACTTAATAAATACTCCAGTGATATATTGTGTATATACGATATGCACAATTTGATAAGGAGGTTCTGCATGCTGGCATTAGACGTTAGAAATTTAAATAAGAAATATCCTAATTTCGAGTTAAAGGATGTATCATTTCAACTGGAAAAGGGTTATATAATGGGCTTTATCGGTGCCAATGGCGCGGGAAAAACAACCACCATTAAATCGATTTTGAACATGCTTCATCTTGATAGCGGTGAGGTACGGATTTTGGGTAAAAATATTGTTGAACATGAGATTGAATTGAAACAGGAAATTGGTTACGCGTTTGGCGATATTGACTTTTATACTCGCAGCAAAATAAAGACATTGACCAATGTGATTAAGAAGTTCTACAAAAATTGGGATGATGATACCTATTACAACTATTTACGAAAGTTCAAATTGGATGAAAGCAAAAAAATCATTGAATTATCGACGGGAATGAAGGTGAAGTATAGTTTGGCCATAGCCTTATCTCATGGGGCGAAGGTTCTTATCCTTGACGAACCGACAAGTGGACTTGATCCGGTTGCAAGAGATAATCTACTGGATATCTTTCAAGATCTTGTATCAAATGGTGAAATCAGTATTCTTTTCTCCACTCACATTACATCCGACTTGGAAAAATGTGCAGACTTTATTACCTTTATAGAAAATGGCCAGATTGTCCATAGCTCTGAAAAAGAAGAATTTATGGAATCGTACCTCCTACTGAACGGTAGCAAAAGTCAGTTGAATGAGGTGAAAGAGCAGCTTATTTCTTATAAAGTAAATTCGTTCGGCTTTACGGGACTGATCCATTCCCATGACTTCGACCCTTCTCTGGATATTAAAGCAACAACGCCAAGTCTTGAGGAAATCATGATTTACTTCGCTAAAAAGGAGGATATGAATGTATAACTTAGTGATGAAAGATTTAAAAATAGGCGTACATCCCATGTTTTTTTTATTCCCTTTAGTGATGGGTGCTTTAATGCTTATTCCCGATTGGATATATTTTATCGTCCCTATGTATTTTTATTGGGTCACGATACCGAATGTGTTTGGCGCATATAAAGCTCAGAACGATTTGATATTCACCACTATGATGCCTGTAACGAAGAAAGACATTGTGAAGGCTAGGGTCACTGTTATTGTCATCCTGGAATTATTGCATATTGTGATTGCCATGATCTATGGTATGATAACAATTCGCTTATACTCCAATATGCACTACCATTTCTTTGCGCCTCACATGGGTTTTTGGGGATTAGTTTTCATTATGTTAGCAATCTTCAACATCCTCTTTATATCCATGTATTATAAGACTGCATATACATTTGGGAAAGCAACGCTTGTATCGATAACAGCCGCTATGCTTTTTGCTGTAGCTGCACAATGGCTCGGAATCCAGAATTCTTTTGTATCCAACATTTTCAATGGCAGCGGTGCTGACAATGTGATGCTTCAAACATCCATAATGATTGTAGGAATCTTGATATTTATTGTCTTCACAGTAATTGGTTATCAAATTGCGGTCAAACGATTCCTCAAAGTGGAGATATAATGAACGTAGCGATTTCGAATTCATCTGAAAAACCGATTTATCAGCAACTGTTCGAACAAATAAGCGCCCAAATTCTGAAAGGCGAGTTAGAAGGCGGTTACTGCTTACCACCAATTCGACAAGCAGCTAAAGAACTTCGTGTCAGTATCATTACCGTTAAGAAAGCTTGGGAAGAGCTCGAACGATGCGGTTTGATAAACACCATTACCGGTAAAGGGTGCTTTGTAGCCGAATTCTCATCCGATGAGATGCTGCGAATACGCAACGAAATGGTCTTGAAGCAAATGGTTAACGACATCTCCTACTATAAATCCTTTGGTCTCACAATAGAAGAGGTTATGGAGCTACTGAAAAAGGCTTATACAGGTTAAATAAGACGCTATAGTCGAAATAAGTTTTTTACTTGGTGGGAGGGAGTTGAGTGGCCAACCATATTTGTTCTTGCTCTCCTCTCACGATCTGCACTTTCATATCCAGAACTATATAAAAAAGGTCCCTTCATCAAGGAACCTTTTTGGTGCTATTTTTATTAATTGTTTTACAATAATAAGCATCTATTGAACAGAATAAAATCTACAATTCTATTTGTGATGTTAAAACTATTAAGGTAAAAACCTTTTAATTTTCTTCTCTCTCGATAAGAAATCCATTTATGAGACTAGCTTTAAACCAATGGCTGATCCTAAAACCATTGCAATAAAAATGATTCTTTTCCAATTTTTTGACTCACCATAAAAAATCATTCCTAATATTGCTCCACCAGATGCACCAATTCCAGTCCAAATGGCATATGCGGTACCCATTGGTAAAGTTTTCATTGCAAATGCCAAAAAAAGAAAACTTGCTCCAAATCCAAGAATTAGCAGTATGAATGCTTTCCAATTACGATCTCTATGTAACTTATTTATCATGGTAACTCCAAACATTTCGAATAAACCAGCCGCAATTAAAGAAATCCACGCCATTAAGAATCAACTCCTTTTTCAACCTTGTCACTCGTAACTAATTTCAATCCAATTACCCCTGCTAATAAAACCAAAATCAATATGATTTTTGCTGGCTTAAATGGTTCTCCAAAGAAAACAATATCCGAAAAAACAGTTCCCGCAGTACCTAATCCCACAAAAACAGCATAAACAGTTCCCACGGGAAGTTTCCTTCCGGCCATGATCATGGCATAAAAACTGATGATAATGGAAATAACTGTTCCGCTCCATGTCCAAAAGTCATACGCATGTTTTAATCCAATAACCCAAAAAACCTCAAAAAATGCAGCAACCAATACTTTAACCCAGTTTTTGTTCATATAAAAAGCACCTCCAATGTTATTTTTAGCAAAAAACAAAAAAGCCCAGGAGACAACTGTAAACAGTATCTCCCAGGCTTTTATCCCTCCGTGACACAGCAATGCTGTGAGTTTTCTCTCGGACCAGACCAACTGTAAGTTGCGGAACCCTAGAAAACTTTTAAATATACAATTAACTATAATATTACACAGATAGCAAATAACTTCAATACCAAAAAATCACTTTGAAAATAAAGGTGATGTTCTTTCAATAGCAAACAAAGGCTAAAAAAAGAGTGATAAAATGAGGAATAATATATAAAGCTGAACTGTTTAGCTTCACAATTGATTATGAAATAAAGAACACTTCTGAAGTGTACATATATAAATGAAAAAATAAAATAGGATTAGGGAGTAATAATAGGAGTGATTACGGTGTTTCAAGAGTCAGAGGTAATAAGATTAGATTATACAACAATAGCGGATCTTGATTTCGTTTGCAACTTAGAAAACAAAGAGGAAAATGCTTCATTCATCATTCCATGGTCAAGGGCATATAAAAAGCAGGGGTTTCATGTTGAGGGTACTTTAAGAGAATGCATCAGGAATGGAAAAGCTTATGAGTCCCTTACTGTGATGTCTATATTGAGAAGGGAATATGAATCATCTAGAACTTTTTCATAGACATGTTGATACGCAGTTCGAAAGAATATGTGGAGAGAGCAAATGGCCTTGCAAAAGGGTCACATAAAATTGGGCAGAGGGAGTGAAAAAACGGCCGAGTCCCATAACAAAGACACTGCGTATCAACCTTTTTCTTGTACTAACATGGCGGGACAGCTTAATAAGGATAAAATGGCCCCGAGATTGTGATTTAACTTTCAAAGAAACTGGAAAATATTATGAACATAATGTATTGACTTCAAATTTTTTTATGATAAAATTTGATTAATCAATCAAATAAAAAAATGGTCATTCAATCAATTTTCTTTAGGAGTGATTTTATTGAAGAAAGATAACAATGAGGAAAGAAAGCAATCGTTTATCGCTGAAGCAAGACGTGAACAAATTATTGATGCAGCGATTCATACACTTGATGAAATCGGTTATGTAAAAGCTAGCCTTGCTCAGATTGCTAAGAAGGCGAGAATAAGTACAGGACTTATTTCTTATCACTTTTCCGATAAAAACGATTTGATGAACCAATTACTAATCAAACTTATAGAAAGGTCTAGTTCCTATATCTTGGAAAGGGTAAATAAAGAAGATACTCCAAGAAATAAACTCAATGCATTTATTTCAGCAAGTTTAGCTTATCAAGGAACCCATCACGAACATAACATAGCATTATTAGAAATTGTTTTTAATGCAAGAACACCTGATAACATTCCGTACTATAAGCTTAGTGATGAGGAAGAAGACCCGGTCTTGTATGAACTTCAACAAATACTGCGTGATGGTCAGAAACAAGGAGTCTTTGGGGATTTTAATGTAGATGTTATGTGTAATCTGATTCGAGGTGCAATTGGAGAGTATATGCTTAACACTGCGATCACAAAGAAGGTTGATCTAGAAACATATAGTAGTGAACTCGTAAATATTGTTGAGAAGGCCGTCCTTAACACTGAGAAAAAGGAAACCTTAAACAAAGGGAGCGTGAACTAGATGACGAATTCGTCAACTAGTCCAAAAACAGTCATCGGATTTTCTGCAACTACAGGATTCGTCCTGTATGCAGGGTTTGGAGCACTAGGGCTTTTACTGGGCTATTTCTTACCGCGAATAGCAACGTGGGCTTTAAAACTTCCATGGGTGCCGTTTGAGGGGCCATTGAAACTAATCCATTCATTTAATGGTTTCTGGGTGGATATGATTATAGCACTTGTAGGCTTAATAGTAGGGCTAGTGATTGCCTCAATCGCAGTGAAGGAGATTCTTGTTGTCACGATAAGCGATGAAGCAGTGCAACTCGATAAAGATGGACACAAACAGACAATCGGACAAAAAGAGATTGACATTGTTTTCTTAGATGGAAAACAACTGGTGATCCTCGGGAAATCAGGATATGAACTTGCACGGGAAAAAATTGATGAATCCCCTAAAAAAGTCGTTGATAGCTTCAAGAAACATGGTTACTCCTGGTCATCTGAGGGGGATCCGTTTAATGATGAGTATAGAAGATGGGTGGAGGATACGCCCGATATGTCACCAACTGCCAATGCTTTACTAAGGGCGAGAGAAATTGCAATGCAAAAAAGGGACGTTAAAGATATAAAAGACCTTCGAAATGAATTAATAAAACTTGGGTATATCGTACGTGATGAAGAAACGAAGCAATACTGGCGAAAAGTAAAAAAGATATAAGAATGGTTATTGTCTATTCCACATACAGACGCTTTAGTTGAAGAAAGGGCTGCTTCGCGGCTCTTTTTTGTTTTAATCTTTGCAGAATCGTATTCAGGGTGTTTCATCATAAAATAATAGTATTAAGTAAATACATGTGAACAGAATGAAAGAGGACTCCAACGGTTATTAAGGGCGGCAACCCTACTATAACTGTTCCCCTACTTTGAAATCTCCTATCTTTGCGAAAAGAACCAATATATCCCCTTAAGTAAGATAGAAAAATATCTTGAAAACCGGTAAATCTCCCTTTATGATTAAAATAAACTGATTTATCAATTTAATCTTATAATATAGAAAATAATGAAATACTGGTTCGGTATGGGTAACATTTTTGACGTTTATATAATCTCTTTACACAGAGAAATCAACCATTTTTAGAGGTGAGAAGATGAATGTATTGATCATTGGCGGTACACGATTTTTAGGTCCTTATGTGACGAAACAGTTGGTGAAATTGGGACATAATGTAACGATTTTTCATCGTGGCCAAACAAATTGTACATTACCAGATTCAGTGAATGAGATTATCGGAGACCGCAATAACTTGAAAGACCTGCGTCAACAAATTCAGCATCTTTCCATCGATGTGTTGGTTGATATGTTCCCATATTCGGAACAGGATGCGATTGATGTCATAGAATCTTTTTCAGATGTTACCAAAAGATTCGTTGCTTTAAGCAGTGTTGATGTTTATCAGGCATATGGCAGATTGATTGGCATTGAAAAGGGTGAATTTACGACAGATATCATGACAGAGGAATCTCCCGTTCGGACTGTCATTTATCCATACAGAGCTATTTCAAAGGAAGATGATTGGCAATATCACTATGATAAGATCCTAGTGGAACAGCAGTTTATGAGGAATAGTTCTGTACCATCGACGGTATTGAGACTGCCTATGATATATGGCCCTAATGACCGTCAATTCCGTTTATCCCAGTATTTAAAGACAATGAAAACCAGCAATGAAATAACCTTACATTCAACGGAAGCAAAGTGGAGAACATCTCGCGGATTTGTTGAAAATGTAGCCCATGCCATTACACTGGCCAGTGTTGATCCTAAGGCTGCAAACCAAATTTATAATGTTGCTGAAGATTTTGCGTTTACTGAATTAGAATGGGTAAAAACGATTAAGGAGCACTACAAATGGGACGGTCAAATCCTTGTTGACGAAGCTGCAGTTGTTTTGGATGGCTTCAATCCGGAACAGCATCTGGTCATCAGTTCAAAGAAAATTCGAGATGAGCTTGGATATAAGGAAATCGTTCCTTTTGAAGAGGGAATTCAGCAAACGATTACCTGGGAATTAGCGAATGCACCAGAATAATTATTTTATCTTCTTACTTTTACTAATACTAAAGATTTGGCTGCTATGATGCAGCCTTTTATTAGTCGTTTTAAACCGCAGGAAGGCCTGTGGTTTAAAACGACTTTTAAATCTCATCAATACAGATTGAATTTAAATGATAAACAAATAACTGATAGATTCGATCCTTTTCCAACCTATCAGGGTCTAATAATGCATGCATAGCGGTACCATCAACCAACGAATATAATCTTTCAATTTCAAGTTCTGTATTAAGGTTTTTCCGCAATAGTTTCTCTTGGTCCATATAGTGTATTAAATTACGGAGACCATGATAAATTCCGTCATATTGTGCATCAAAAACATCTTTTTTATGTCTAATATAACCTACAAACGTAAACCATACTTCCATTTCCGCCATCTTTTCAGAGTCAGTTGGGACAAACTCCAGTAGGATTTGTAAAATTTTTTCTTTTGGAGGCAATTCTTTCAGGGCAATTTTTTTAATTCGTTCTGTTACTCTTTCAATAACAAGATTCATAGCATATTCCAGTAACTCATCCTGAGTAGAAAAATAATAACGCAAAGCACCTAATGAGAGACCAGCCTCGTTTGCTATATTCCTAACTGTTGCTCCTTCCATTCCCTGTTTTAGAATGACTCTCCATGAAGCTTCTGCAATTTGTTTTTTTCTTAAATCATGATCAACTATTTTAGGCATAACCCTATTTTAACACAAATATTAGTTTAAATAATACAATTGTATTATTTAAACGGGAGTGGTATACTTTCCTTAAATAATACGGATGTATTAAAAAAAGGGGTGTTTTTTTGAGCAGTGTTGGTTGGATGATTGTCTTTTGTGAAATTGCGTTTTGGGTTGTCATTATTTTAGGGTTGGTGGCTCGATATATCTTCAAGCAAAAACGGTTAGGAATGATTCTTTTAGCACTGACTCCGTTAGTTGATGTAATTTTATTAATTACAGCAGGAATTGATTTATACCGAGGTGAAGCCGCGACCAAAGCACATGCAATTGCTGCTGTTTATATAGGTGTATCCATTGCATTCGGTAAAAGTATGATTGGGTGGGCAGATCAGCGCTTTCAATATTATGTAACAAAACAAGGGGAAAAACCTAGAAAACGTTACGGAATCGAATACTCAAAGCACTACTTTAAAGGTTGGATCAGACATCTTGTAGCTTATATAATCGGTGTTGGAATATTAGCTGGATTGATCTTTTGGATCAATGATACATCAAGAACAGAAGCGTTAAGCGGAATAGCAAAAATTTGGTCGCTGGTTTTAGGGATAGATCTGCTGATTGCGATTACTTATTTTATTTGGCCCCCAAAGGAAAAGGGGATTTCATCGGGAAGTTAATGGGTGAAGGAGTAAGGTAGTGGCAGTCTCTTTGTTCTTGAAAAAACTTGAAGACGGTATAAAGTAGAAAAACAATAAAAAATCAATAAGGATACCATCAGGAAAAGACGGATTTACAACTGTAAACCCATTTTTCTGCTTTGTGTTTCTACTGACACTATTAATCGCTAAATTTTGGGTTATATCTAAAACCATATTCAACGGGACAGTTAGTTAAATAAGGCTAAATGCCTCGGAAGAATCGTAGAAGTAGGGAATCCACGAAACTCTAAACTCTATTATCCAATCCTTAAGGGTACTATACTAAATTGTTGAATATCCAAGGATGCTTTCATAATAATTTTTAACTGCATATAACCGGCAAACAAATTTGTTTAGTAAATTCTATATATATTTGAAATTACACCTAACAACTTGTTAGGTGTTTTTATTGACATAATTAGATGACATTAGGAAAAAATAAGAAAAAATGAGGAGGATATATTATGTACAAACTTGCTTTTGCACTCCCCTTTTTGTTTGCTTTATTGCTTGTAAATCCAGCATATGCAGTTGAAGTAACTGGCGTTGTTCAGATTATGGATCAAAACAATAAAGTTATAGTAAAGAAAAATATAACATTTGAAGAGGGAGACAATATATACGACATAACCAAGAACAACTTTGATGTGACGGAAACTAACGGTATGATTACAGGAATCAATGGATTGGTTGAAAAACCTACAGAAAACATCCATTGGGCTGCATTTATTGATGGTAAATTTGTTGAAATTTCACCAGACGATGTAGAACTTTACGCAAATAATATTTTAACATGGGCGTTAAGGGATCTCGATAAACAAGAGATAATGAAATAAACAGAACTGCTCATTTTTACACGAAAAATACCTACTGAAGATAAGTATGCAGCCTTTCAAGATCCCTTTGGAAATGTATTCGAGATTGCGGAACATACATCTATCGAACTAACGGGCATTCCTTAAATAAGGGATGCTTTTTTCTTATTGAAGTAAAGGGCAGGTTAGTAAAAATTCATTGTGGACAATAGAATACCTTGTTGAGGACTCTGATGCTAGACTAAATAGTAGACACAGATTGTTATAATAAAAATATCAACTATAACGAGGTGTGTCAGGATGGCAAGAGGTAACGGCAATCGATATGAAGAGAAAAAAAGTCGATCTTCCTATTAGGAACATCGACTTTTCTTCTTTAATACTGAACAATTTCATAACAGCATAGTAGTATACCATTACAATTGCAATAATTAATGAGCAATCGGCATTTTATCTTTTATCAATGGGCAGGATGAATTGACATTTTTATCATTTTGCCAATAGGCAGGATTGGTATCATCCGGGATCACTTGATTTATAATGTCACGGTAGTGTTTTTCTTTATTAGTAATATACTCTGCCATTGTTTTTATTTCTTCTAATTGGGATAGAACAATTTCTTTTTGCTTAAAAATCATTTCATAACGTTCCTGAATGGTAGAACCGCCTTCCAAACACAAGTCTACATATTTTTTGATGTCTTCCACTGACATACCACATTTTTTTAATTTTTTTGCACCTGAAAGCCATTGTATGGATGCGTCATTAAAAATTCGATTATTATTTTTATCACGCTGTAAACTTGGAACTAATCCCTTATCAGTATAGTAACGAATGGTGTGTTCAGTTAGGTCTAGTAGTTTTGCAACTTCTTTCACAGTGTACATATAAACCCTCCCCATTTTCACTTTGTATAGTTAAATAAAAAAATGACTTCGTGTTACTCGAAGATGATAGTAGTAATAATACTTTGTACTCGTAAAATTGTAAATCCCTAAGCATGAAAAATAAATCTAAACTATTGACTTCGTGTTACCCGAAGGTTGTATGATTTTAATTGTTCAATGTTCTGAAATTAAATTCACATGATAAATCATGTAAAACAAAGAGGAATCCGAACAATCTTACAATGGTGAATAACATTGGAGGCATGAAAAAAAATCAAAACTGTTGACTTCGTGTTACTCGAAGATCGTATGCTTATAATTGTTTAAGACTGGCATTTTAAAACCCTATGATAAGTCATGAAAAGTAAGAGCCATTAATAGGGAAAGCAGCGCTAAACGAAATATAAAAGAAAGTGAATGAAACAGTTGTGATAGTATTCGACGATACTCTCACAATTTCATTGTAATAATTTAGCAGCTAGATTAGAAGGAGGTTCAACTATGTCAAAAAAATCTATCAAGTCCGACCGCCGGATGACCCTTGCGAAAACAGTTATCTTTGCGGTCGCCTCAGGGCTGGCAGTCGGCAATCTCTATTTGTCCCAGCCACTGTTCGAAATCATCGCCACATCTCTCGGCGTCTCATCATCTAGCGCAGCGATGCTGGTGACCGTCACCCAGTTCGGGTACGCGCTAGGGATATTCCTCCTCGTTCCGCTGGGCGATGTTCTCAACCGACGCCGACTCATTCCACTGATTCTGAGTCTATCAGCAGTGATGCTTATAGTCTCCGCAATAGCACCGACGTTCTCCGTCCTACTAGCAGCGCTCGGCGGCTTAGGATTGACCACTGTCTCTGCACAGCTTCTGACTCCATTAGCCAGTGAACTGGCTGAGCCTGAGCGACGTGGGCGAATAGTCAGCACGGTCGCTTCGGGAGCTCTAATCGGTATTTTACTTTCACGCACTATTAGCGGCTTAGTAGCCGATCTTATTGGGTGGAGGGCGATCTTTGGATTAGCAGCAGGTGTAGCAATTATTCTTGCTATCATACTGTACAAAATTATTCCGCAACTCGAACCACGCGAACGTATATCCTACCCACGTCTTTTAGGATCGGTATTCACAACCGTGGCACGTCATCGTGCAGTGCCTCCGACATTGGTCATTTCTGCAGCGAACTTCGCCGTGTTCTCGCTGTTTTGGACATCACTGACCTATTTGCTGACGGCATCGCCGTTCTCCTACTCGGCTGGTCAGATTGGGCTCTTGGGGCTTGCTGGCTTGGCTGGTGCACTCGCTGCAAGGCGTGCTGGTGTCTTGCACGACCGTGGCTGGTCCGTTCCTGCTACTGGAGGAGCCTTAGCACTACTCGCATTGTCACTGGTTGCGGCTTTGGTAGTGAAAAGTTTAATCATTGGGCTAATCATCGTTATCATTGTCTTAGACATCGCCACGCAGACCAACCTTGTTCTGGGACAGACCCGTCTCCTCGCTCTTCCTGGTTCTGCACGAAGCCGTCTGAACACAGCTATCGTAGTGAGTAACTTTCTTGGAGGTGCGATAGGTTCGGTCATTGCTGGTCCACTTTGGGCATTCGGTGGTTGGACCGCGATTATGGTCGCTGCTCTGGTCATTACCATCGCTGGGCTCATTATCTGGTCCGCTTTACGTACCCGCCTGTCCGACGCGGCTTGATTTAAAGGATTGTATGAGAAGTAGAGTCCTAAAGGGAGGTGGGGGCTTCATTGATAATTTGCCGAATTTGTTAAAATTTTGGAGGTGAATGAAATGGCAAAAATTTTTATTACAGGATCATCAACAGGTCTTGGTGCATTGGCAGCAAAAGAGCTAATTGCTCAAGGAAATGAAGTAGTTTTACATGCACGTAATGAAGCTCGTGCAAAAGAGGCTTTAAAAGAAAATCCTGGTGCTACTCAGGTGGTCATTGGAGACCTGGGCAAGAAAGAAGAAATTCTCTCAGTGGCTAAACAAGTCAATCAATTCGGTCGATTTGATGTCATTATTCATAATGCAGGAGTTTACGCGCCAGATGCTCGTTTAACCTACACAGTGAATATTGAAGCACCTTATCTTTTAACTAGCCTTATTGAGAAACCTAAACGGATTATTTATGTCTCATCTGGCATGCATCGCGGCTCTAGATTGAACATTGATCATTTAGATCAAGGAACAGATTATTCAAGTTCCAAATTAGCCTTGTTATTACTGATGAAAGCGGTCAGTCGTTTATGGCCAGATGTGTTTGTCAATGCAGTTGATCCTGGCTGGGTGCCAACTCGTATGGGTGGTGCAGGCGCAAATGATTCTCTTGAAGGTGGCTATTCCTCACAGGTTTGGCTAGCTAGTGGTGAGGATAAAAATGCCTTGAACTCAGGGAATTATTACTACCATAAGAAGCTTTCTCGTTATGATGAAAGAGTAGATAATATTGACTTGCAAAATCAACTGCTAGCTAAATTAGAAGAAGCAACACAAATAAAATTATAAAACAAAAATTAAATGGATATTCGAAAGGAAGAAAAAACAAATGAAAATTATCGTACTTGGAGCATATGGGAAATCCGGACGCTCCATTATTCCAGAGGCTGAAAAACGTGGTCATGAGGTATTAGCAGTAGCACACAGAAAACATGAGGATGTACATTATAAAAACGTATTAATCAAAGACATCATGGACTTAACCAAAGAAGATATAGCAGGCTATGATGCCATTATAGACGGAGTAAGTGCTTGGGTACCAGAAACTTTCCATGTGCACACTGACGGTGTTTCTCATATCGCAAATTTGCTTGAAGGTAGCAACACACGCTACATCAAAATCGGTGGAACAGGTACATTGTTTATTAATAAAGAGCATACAAAATATTTCAAAGACTGGGAAAACTATATGGAAGAATACAAACCATTAGCAGAAGTCTTGGTTCAAAGTTTGGAACGCTTGCGCTCATACTCAAACATTGCTTGGACATATGCGACACCAGCATTTAATTATGACGTTGAAGGAGAAGCGACAGGTAAATATCATTTTGATGGCGAAGAATTTAGCATTGAGGATATTCCAACGAGCCATATTAGCTATGCTGATTTTGCCAGTGCGTTAATTGATATTTTGGAGAATGGTTCTTATGTTCGCCAAAGAATGACAATTGTTGGTGATGAATAGTATAAATTGAAAAGTAGTTGATAGTTTTATCAAGTAGAATCAAAGTAGACAAGTTTTTCTAGTCTTGTCTACTTTGATTCTTTTTATAGATTTGAAGGACGTAACTGGTTTATTTTTAGGATTTTACTCCTTTTTTGATCATGGGGCGACTACGGACTTAATTTACTCAATTAACCAAAATCCTTCTTCAACTAAAGGGTGCAAGAGTTTAAAATCCAACTGCCATTTCGGCGGCTTTTCTTTCTTGAATAAAAGGGGCAGTTAGTTTAAGTACATTTCTTAACAAGTTAAAAAAACAATCCTTTTCTAATAAGGATTATCGACTTTTTTTAGTGAAAAATAACCTTTTCATAACATCATAATAGTGAACCATTTGAATTTAGCAATAATCATTAAACTTACCTGAAGAAGCTATCACTGTTTTTGTAAACTCAGGGATATTAATAAGTGAATGAATTTGCAAATTTAAGGAGAGCAGCCAATTTCCTATGATATTGGCTGATTTTATAAATTCCTATCTAACAATATCTCTATTTGCTTTTCCATAGCTTGAGGGGGATAAGGCATTTCATTCGTAAACCACCATTCAACTACCTGTACGTATGCAGCTCCAAAAAATTGCAGTAAAACGTCTTCACTTAATCCATGATTTTTCCCTTCGGTTGTTATATCCCAGCCATTTTTTATATCTTCAATGACAAAATCTAAGAACCGTTTACGAAAAAAAGGTGCTCCTTTACTGACTAACATCATTGAAAAGAAAAGGTAATTCTTTTCAAAATATTCGAACCAGCTTACAACTTCTTTCGTTTCATTAGCTAAATCACAGATTTCCCGTAGTTCCGTAATATGTTCTTCAATCAGCTTATCAAGTAAATCAAATTTATCCAAATAATGAAGGTAGAAGGTTTTTCGACTGATATCTGCGCGGTCAACAATATTTTGTACAGTAATTTGATCAAAGCCTCGTTCAGACATCAATTCTAAAAGAGCATTTTTTATTGCCTTTTGAGATTTAAGTATTCTTCTATCAACTTTCGACATAGTGACCACCAAACTTCTTAATAGTAATTACACAATATTGCAAATCTGTGTATTAACACACAAATTTTAATCATTTGGGAATTGTAGATATTCTATTTCTGTATATAATTATACACAGATGTTTCCTAATACACTAGTATTACTTAATTGGAAGTTGAGAATACATTCGAGCGAGCGGTAAAGCTATTCCTATAAATTTTATTTAAAAATATTTGCAAGTAAGCATAGGGGGATCTACCAATTTATACAGATAAGAGAGGATGTTGTTATTATGTCTAATATTCAAGATAAAGTTGTAATTATTACTGGTGTCTCGAGCGGAATTGGAGAATCTACTGCAAAAGAATTGGCTTCTAAGGGTGCTAAGTTAGTAATGGCAGCACGACGTGAAGAACGATTAATAAAATTACAAGAAGAGATTCAAATGAATGGTGGACAAGCAATATATAAAGTTACAGATGTTTCCTCGCATGAACAAATGGAAGAGTTGGCTAATTATGCTCTAAAAGAGTTTGGGAAAATTGATGTAATGATTAATAATGCAGGAGTAATGCCGTTATCGTCTGTGCATGAAAGAAAAATTAATGAGTGGGATACGATGATTGATGTTAATGTAAAGGGTGTTCTTTATGGTATAGCTGCTGTCCTTCCGTCCATGAGAGAAAGAAAAGAGGGACATATTATTATTGTATCCTCAGTAGCTGGTCATTTAGTATTCCCTTCTAGTTCGGTCTATAGCGGTACAAAATTCGCTGTACGTGCTATTACAGAAGGTCTGCGTCAAGAAGAGTGTAACAACAATATTCGTACAACTATTATTTGCCCAGGTTCTGTTGCTACAGAATTAACCGATCATATTTCCAATAGTGAATTAAAAGCTTCAATAAAAGAACAAAGTGAAATTGCAATAGATCCTGCTAATATTGCTCGTGCTATTGCATTTGCAATTGAGCAACCATCAGATGTAGCTATTAATGAGTTGATTATACGCCCAACTATTCAACAATTATAAGAAAAAAAGCCTTATATATTAGGGCTTTTTTATATCACCACATAGAAAAAACATCCATAGGAGAGGATTACTTGGATAAACAAAATAAGCAGTTATTATTAATATTAACCATTGGAGTCTTCGGGATTCTAACTACAGAAATGGGGATAACCGGAATATTACCTGCGCTAGCAGAACATTTCAATATTAGTATATCCAAAGCTGGTTTATTAGTAAGTCTCTTTGCACTTGCTGTTGCTATTTCTGGTCCAACTATGCCGATATTTTTTTCAGGAATTAATCGTAAAACGGTTATGTTACTTGTACTTGGCATATTTGTTATAGGTAACATTGTTTCAATGTTTGCATCAAACTTTACCGTTTTGTTAGTTGCTCGTGTAGTTCCTGCCTTTTTTCATCCTATTTATTGTTCTTTAGCTTTGACGGTTGCAGCTACATCCGTTAGCAAGGAAGAAGCACCAAAGGCTGTTTCAAAAGTCATTTTGGGTGTAACTGCAGGAATGATTCTTGGAGTACCAATTACAAATTTTATTGCTAATCAAACTTCTATAGAATTGTCTATCCTGTTTTTTGCCATTTTAAATGCTATTGCCTTTGTCGCTACATTAATATTTGTTCCCTCTTTACCTGTTATAGAAAGGCTTTCTTACGGAGCTCAAATAAGGGTATTGAAGAAACCAATAGTTTGGTTAGCTATTGCTACAGTAATATTTATTGGATCAGCAACTTCTAGTATTAATAGTTTTATTACAGAATACCTTGGAACTGTTACCAATATAACCGGAAACACTTTAACTTTGGCGTTATTTATTTTAGGTATATCTAGTTTGATAGGGAATCTTGCAGGAGGAAATTTACTTACAAAAAATGCAGTAAAAACTGCAATGTTTTTTCCTATTCTTTTAGTAATAGTGCATATTTTGTCCTTTTTTACTGGAAAGTCAACATTTCCTATGATGATAACAATTTTATTATGGGGGATATTATTCGCAATATCCAATAATGTAAGTCAATATTGGATAACCTCTGCGGCTCCCGAAGCTCCTGATTTCGCAAATGGTCTGTTTTTAGCCTTTAGTAATTTAGGAATAACATTTGGGACAGCTGTTGGTGGATTTTTCATATCAGGTATGGGCACACAATATATCGTATTAGGAGGAATCATATTCCTGGTATTGAGCTTTGTGTCTATTCTACTCAGAAGTTATATGTATAACACGAAAATCCAGTCTGTATAGTTAGTAATTGCAATTTGCTTATATAAAAACAGCTGCCTTAATAACTATAAAGAAGCTGTTACGCAGGCTTTGTAAGAAAACATTATTTAAAATGAGGAGGAATTTTATATGCAAAAAGTTACTTTAAACAATGGTGTGGAAATGCCAATCTTAGGTTTTGGTGTATTCCAAGTTCCTGATTTAGCACAATGTGAGCAGGCAGTATTCGATGCACTTGAAGCTGGGTATCGTCTAATTGATACAGCAGCAGCGTATATGAATGAAGAGGCAGTTGGCGCAGCCATCAAAAAAAGCGGTATTCCAAGAGAAGAACTATTTATTACAACAAAACTTTGGATTCAGGACCAAGGTTATGAGAGTGCAAAAAAGGCCTTTGAGGTTTCCTTAAAGAAATTAGGACTTGATTATCTTGATTTGTATTTAATTCACCAACCGTTTAACGATTATTACGGTTCTTGGAGAGCAATGGAAGAACTCTATAAAGAAGGAAAGATTCGTGCTATTGGAGTTTCTAATTTCTATCCAGATCGTTTGGTTGATCTAATTAAGAACAATGAAATTGTACCTGCAGTTAACCAAGTAGAAACCCACCCATTCTTCCAACAGAAAGTTGCAAAGGAAGTAATGAAAGAATATGGAGTGCAACTACAATCATGGGGACCATTTGCAGAAGGTCAGAAGAATATCTTCCAAAATGAAGTACTTACTGGAATTGGAGAAAAATATAGAAAGACAGTGGCACAAGTTATTCTACGTTGGCATCTTCAACGTGGTATAGTAACCATACCAAAATCAGTTCATAAAGAGCGTATGGTTGAAAACTTTAATATATGGGATTTCGCTTTAAGTGATGAAGATATGGCTACTATTTCGACTATGGATATTGGAAAAAGCGAAATAATTGATCATTTTACAGCAGATACGGCTAAGATGTTAAATGAATTTAAAATACATGAATAATTAATAATAAAATAGTTTTCACAGTTATTTAATGTTCTACAATCGACCAAAAACCGATTTTTCCTATTTGAAAATTCGGTTTTTCCTTTTAGAACATAAAACAAGGAGGGGAAACCATAATGCGAAGGAATCTTAATAAGGAAGTAAATAATGCAACATTTAACCACGACAAATTTGGAAAGGGAAAACATATATTTAATGGTTTCAGTGTAAATTTTCATTTTTTTCAGGTAATAGAAATATATATTTGTACTATAATTATATTTTTTCTTGTTGCAGTACTGAGAAGGTTGAACAAAAGTTGCGTACCGTTTACGCAACCTTTATTTCATTTAACCTAGAAAATAGACATAGATATTAGTCGGGATAAGAGATAATGACATAGAATCTTACCGTTTCATCAGAAGAATTTATATACATGTGTTCAATATTTGCGTTAAATTTAATAGTCTCATCATTGGTTAATTCAAACTTCTCACCTTGCACCTCGAGTGTAAGTACACCGTGTTGTATAAGTACATATTCCTCACCTAGATGCTTTTCAGATATATGACTAAACCCAGGTTTGAGGTCTACAGTGAAAATTTCAAACTTTTTTTCCGGATGAAATGGGAAAACGGAGTATACAAGATAATTGCCATCATCATCAATCAATGGGTTCAGTTGATTGATGTTTATTTTTTCAATTTGCGGCTTATCTGTTTCCTTTAAAAAAGCAGAAAAAGATACTTGTAATCCATTTGCAATTTTCCAGAGAGTGGTGACAGTCGGATTTGATTTTCCATTTTCAATTTGAGCTAACATTGCCTTACTGACTCCAGTCAGTTCCGCTACGCTATCTAAGCTCAATCCTCGCTTTTTTCTCATTTTGGCAAGATTATTGGCTATAACCTCTTGAATGAACTCCATAAAAAATCTCCTTGACTCTTTTTTGTGTTTATTATAGCATACATATAAACAATATAACAGACAAAAAGGTGGGGAAACAATGAATGAATTATCTCACGAAATGCCTAGAGAAAAAAATCTTTCTACATTTTCTCAAGGCGTAAAAGATTGCATTCCAACTTTAATTGGTTACATCAGTATTGGTATCGCTATGGGGATTGTTGGAGTTTCCTCTAATCTAAGTATTGTAGAGATTACTCTTTTAGCCGCATTAGTTTATGCTGGTGCATCACAGTTTATTATTTGTGCACTGCTAGTATCAGGAAGTCCTTTGTCAGTCATTGTATTTACTACTTTTATCGTGAATTTACGGAATTTTTTATTAAGTATGGCATTGGCTCCCCACTTTACAAAATACTCTTTAATGAGAAATATTGGGATTGGAGCTCTTGTAACAGATGAGTCATTTGGTGTTGCCATTAATAAAATTGCTAAAAAAGAGAATATTAATGCGCAATGGATGAATGGGTTGAATGTAACAGCTTATATATTTTGGATTTTATCTTGTTTGTTGGGTTCCATCTTTGGTAAATGGATTTCAAATCCTGAAGTATTTGGATTAGATTTTTCTTTAACAGCTATGTTTTTAGCATTGCTTGTTTTGCAATTACAAAATATTGATAATGGTAAATTGAAGTTTTATCTATCATTAATTGTGTATGTAGTTATATTAATGTTGGTTCTATGTATGTTTGTTCCTTCGTATATAGCAATTATCTTATCAACAATAATTGTTGCAACGATTGGAGTGGTTAAAGACAAATGAGTATTAATTTATCTATATTACTAATCATTTTAGGCTGTGCTATGGTAACCTTTATTCCAAGAATTATTCCATTTATAGTGATAAGAAATATGAAGCTCCCGAAAATTGTCGTCAAATGGCTTTCATTTATCCCTATTTGTATTTTTACTGCACTTATCGTTGATAGTTTTATAAGCAAAGATCAATCAGCGTTAATCTCGATTAATTGGAGTGTTCTTGCTGCTATTATACCGACACTAATTATCGCAATATGGACCAAGAGTTTGTCCGTTACAGTAATAGTGGGAATAATATGTATGGCTACTGTTAGGTTTTTATTTTAATGAAGCTTACGATTTTGAAGAGAAGAATCCATTTTGATCATTCTATTTCAAAATGGATTCATTTTAGTTATTGTATTTTATGTGTTATAAAGGTGTTGTTGGTCAAAAGCTGTAACAAAATGACAGTGACAACCTTCTAAACGGTTTTGCAGATAATTTCACTTTCTCCAGTTTAAATAAACACCCCTGTTAAAGAATCCCTTTCATTTTATTAATCTTTTTAAGTGCTACTGGATGCATGACATTCATATTACATTTTTTTGAGGCGTTTTAACAAAATACTTCAACAATTTAGAATGGAAATTGTCGATTATTGTAGAAATCTCTAGCGAAACAATAAATATCAGTAAATATTTTGGATTTCCCACCGATAATACAAAGGATAAAAGGAAAATCGAAAGGGCCTTTTACTAGTCTTTTCTTTTTTTTTTGCGTGGAAATCAAAGGTCGGAGTGAGAAAATGGATTTATCTAAATATAGAAACTTGCTTATAAAAAAAATAATGGAGCAAGTTGCTGAATGGTGTGAATCGGATGCCGAAATAATGATTTCTAATTCTGAGGTACATCGTTTCTTACACTCTATTAAAGGGACGTCTGGAACTTTAGAATTGGAAGGCATTCATCGTATTTCAGAAACATTGTTAGAACAATTAAGCAGCTTCCATAAAAAAGAATGGAAAGGACAGGAATTGAGAGAGTTTCTTTCTGAATTAATGGAGCTTACCTATAGTTATGGCCATTTTGAAGAAGTGGAGATGAAGAAACAGCAGTCTAGAAATGGGGACGTCCCACTGATCCAAATCATTGATGATGATATTTCCATCCTTATTCTTTTGAAGGATTTCCTTGAAAAGAAAGGTTGGATGGTCATTACGAATTCCACTTCGAATAAAGCTGTATCTCAATACTTTGATTTACAGCCCGACTGTGTTGTGATTGATGTGAATTTGCCAAACAAAAATGGCTTTGAAATTATTGAAGATTTACAAATTCATAGTAATAAACACTTCGTTCCCATTGTGATGATTAGCGTATTCAACGATCGAAATACTCGTATAAAAGCTTTTAAAATGGGAGCGGATGATTTTATCCAGAAGCCAATTGACTTAGAGGAATTCGCAGTCCGTATTGAGCGCCATCTCCTGAGAAAACAAATATATGACCAATCTGTTTTACTTGATGAACTAACAAACCTGTATAACCGCAGGTATTTAAAGGTTGTATATGACCGGAGCATGGAAGAATGGAAACGGAACAATCAACAATTTAGTATAGCGATCTTGGATATTGATTATTTTAAAAAGATTAATGATCGTTATGGTCATGTTACAGGTGACTTAGTCCTCTCAACATTTGCATTATTTTTGGCGGAGAATACAAGAAGTAACGATTTAGTATTTAGATATGGCGGAGAAGAGTTTATCATCTTATTTCAAAATACAGATTATCATAAAGCTTATGAAATTGTTTCAAGACTATTGGCAGATTTCACTACAAAATGTTTTGAGGCTAATGGAGAAGTCTTCTTCGTTACCTTTTCCGCTGGAATTACTGGCATTTGCTCTAAGGAAACAACAATGGATTCAGCTATAAATGCTGCAGATCAAGCATTATATACAGCAAAGAATTTGGGCAGATCAAGGGTTGAATGCTTTAATCAGTCATTGATGGAACAAAAGAAGTTGTTTATTTCCGTTATTGATGATGACCCTATTATTCGATCGATGTTGAAAAGTAGATTACAAGAAGCAGAATTTAATCATTATGTATCCAATATCCATACATTTGAAAATGGGCCATCCTTCTTTCAGTCTGGAATACTAGAATATCCGGGAGAACATTTCCTAATTTTAGACGGGGTTATGCCTATTATGGATGGAATAGAAGTATTGCAAAAGGTAAAACAAACAGAACGGAATAACGTTAGCGTTATCATGTTGACCGGAAGAAATAGTGAGGATGATATCGCGAAGGCATTAGAATTAGGGGCAGATGATTATATGACGAAGCCTTTTCATATGAACGACCTTCAAGAGAGGATTATGCGACTTATTCAAAGGAAGAAATGAATATTTGATATAAATAAGGTGGTCTAAATGAAAAAAATCTTATTAGCAGAAGACGAAGAAGTGTTAAGAATGCTCATCGTAGATACACTTGAGGAGCAGGACTATTTGATTCATGAAGCTTCAGATGGACAAGAAGCATTACATTATATAGAAAAAAACGAGTATGATTTGTTAATTTTAGATTACATGATGCCTGAAATTACAGGGCTGGAGCTCATTAGGCATATAAGGGGAAGCCTCCACAATCACGAGGTCAAAATTCTCATGTTATCTGCGAAAAGTCAGCAGTTTGAACAGGAGAAGGTATTAGAGGCAGGGGCCAATTATTTTATCGCCAAGCCTTTTAGTCCTATGGAGTTATTAACTAAAATAGCGGACTATAAATCTGGTAATAAAAGTGCCATCGTTAAAATGGCAAATGAGCAGGCTACGTCACGGGTTACTTCTTTTCAAAAACAGATGAAAACCTATATTCAGGGGATTGATGATAATCTGGAAGCCCATTATCAAAAGCTCATTACCTTGCAAACTAGTATTCAAATCGGTTTTCTTATTTTCGTCATTATCGTCTTTTTTATTCTTTTAGGAATTATGTCTTATATGTTCCGGCAATTAGGGAAGCCTTTATCCGATTTATCTATTGCGGCAAATGAAATGGCCAGTGGAAGAGAGGTCTCTATTTCACTAGATACAAAAAGGGAAGATGAAATTGGGATACTGTCAAAATCATTTCAAAGCATGATGGAAAAGGTAATCGAAAAAGAGCAGGATTTGTTGGCACATAATGAAGAATTAATTGCCCAGCAGGAGGAGCTTCAAGCTCAACAGGAAGAACTGGAAAATGCTTTACAGACACTAAATGCTAACGGGGAAAAATTAAAAAATAGAAATAAATTAGTCAATCAGCTTTCCAATACAATCAATATGCATGATCTCTTGAATAGCAGTGTAATGAATATGTGTGAAATTATCCAAGCGGATAAAGGAATTATTGCGATGGTCGATAATCCATTATGTGCTTCATACGGAATATCCCCCTCCGCCGTAAATCAATTTTTGCATCATATGAAAAGCAGATTGTGTGAAAAGTTGAAGATAACCAAAATGCCATACACCCTGAAAAGACGGCTGGAATTATCCGAAAAAGGCTACCACGAGGGAACGCTATTTGGATATGATCTCTACTTGCCGGTTCTTGCATCTGATGAAGAGGTCATTGCTATTATGATTTTCACTAGGTATGGCGAGCCTTTTCAGGAGTCTCAAATGGAAGAGTTTCAAGCTCTTTCAAAAAGTATTGGAATCAGTCTGGAGAAAATCTCTCTTTTCCAAAAGTCAGAAAAGGAAAGGAAACAAAATCAGGATATCCTTAATACACTTCAAGAAGGTGTACAATTAATTGATACGAATGGAAGGACTTTGCACATCAACAACCTATTAATCGATATATTAGAATGTGAAAATTCTACCCTTGTCGGGATGGAATGGGATGAATGGATTTCCTTTATGAAAGGGAAAGTAAAAGAAGAACAAATTGCCGATTACTTAGAAAATGCGGTGCGTGCAAAGAATAACAATGAATTGGAAACCTTTATCTATACATTGGAGCGCTCTAAGAAAGTAATAAAAGTTTACAGCAAAGAACTGTACCATAATGATGTAAGGATAGGAACGGTTTTGGTTCACAGGGATATTACAAAAGAGTACGAAGTCGATCAAATGAAATCAGAGTTTGTCAGCACGGTAAGTCATGAATTACGGACACCACTTTCCAGTATTCTTGGTTTTACCGAATTAATGATCAACCGTGAATTAAATCCAGACAGGCAGAAAAAATATTTAACTACTATTTGGAATGAATCTAAGCGTTTAACTGCTTTAATTAATGATTTTCTCGATGTACAGAGAATGGAATCCGGCAAGCAAACTTATGAGAAAAAATATATAGATTTGCTGCCAATTTTAAGAAAAATAATCGATGCCCAGCAAATTAATACAAGTCTGCATCACTTTATACTTGATCATCGTGGATCTATTCCTGCTATTCTAGGCGACGAAGCGAAAATGGAACAAGTTTTTACTAACTTAATCCATAATGCCGTAAAATATTCTCCCGAAGGCGGATCGATAAAGGTAAAGGTTACGGGAACTGATGAACAGGTTAAAGTTGACATCATTGATCACGGTTTAGGTATTCCACAAGAAGCAATGGACAAACTATTTACGAAATTTTACCGAGTCGATAATTCCGACAGAAGAAAAATAGGCGGCACGGGCCTTGGTCTATCCATCGTCCAAGAAATTGTAAAGTTCCATGGCGGTAAAGTCTCCGTCGAATCCAAGCTAGGCAGCGGCAGTACCTTTACTGTTGCATTTCCAGCTTTCTCTAATGTGTTGTCATAATGGTGTGGTGTCAGGCACTACTCGTGGACAAAATGGGTGGTTTGTGCGTGGTGGGTGGACAAAATGAGGTTGTTAAAACAGATGTGGAATGTCGAATTTTGATTAGCGGAATTACTGGTCAAATTCGCGTGAATATCTCAAAATTTGGCGGGATTATTGGTCAAATTCGCGGGAATATCTCAAAATTTGGCGGGATTATTGGTCAAATTCGCGGGAATATCTCAAAATTTGGCGGGATTATTGATCAAACTTGCGTGAATATCTCTAATTTTGTGGAATTATTGGTCAAACTCGCGTGAATATCTCTAATTTTACGGAATTAGTAATCAAACGCAAGAAATGAATGAATCCAACAAACAAAAAAGGGTTTTCTCTTTTTGTGTGTTGGATTATTATAGTTTAATAGCATACTTGGTTAGCAATATAAATTTAAGGAAGTCCTATCATGAAACAAACGATTAAAGACATAATATTCATTTTAATTGGCGCACTTATTTTTGCCGTTGGGATTAATTATTTTACGATCCCCAATCATTTATCAGAAGGTGGAATTATTGGCCTGACGGTTATTGCACACTATTTATTTCATTGGTCACCAGGTGTGGTGAACTTTGTCTTAAATATGGCACTCTTTCTGGTAGGCTATAAATTTTTTGAAAAAAGAACGATTGTTTATACACTTTTATCGATAGCGTCTTGCTCTGGGTTTTTATATTTAACGGAGAATACAGGCAAAACCATTACCAACAATACATTGTTGGCGTCTATATTTGCTGGTTTATTAGTGGGGGCAGGCTTAGGGATTATTTTCCGAGCGGGTGGAACCTCCGGCGGCACTACCATAATTGCTAGAATGGCAAATCAATACTTTGGCTGGAGTATCGGAAGCGCCATGCTTCTGATTGATATAATTGTCGTTACCGGTTCTGTCTTCATCATTGGGCTGGAAAAAGCAATGTATACGCTAATTGTTGTTTACGTTGGTGCCAAAGCGATTGATTTTATTGGAGAACGATTGGATGAAAGAGTTGGCGTCTTCATTATTTCCAACTTTCCAGATGTCGTTTTGAATGAAATTACCACCAAAATGTTGAGAGGTATTACAGTGCTTGAAGGCCGTGGGGGATACAGTGGCAGGAATAAGGAAGTACTGTATGTTGTTATTAGTAAGCAAGAGGTTGTTCGGTTAAAAAATATCATAAACACTCTTGATGAAAATGCGTATGTAACGGTGCACAGTGTTCATGAGATTGTTGGTAAGGGATATAAATCGGATCAAACCAAGCTGGTGAAAAGTGCAAGATGATAGATGTAAAGGATTCTGCCAAAAATGGGGGATCTTTTTTTAATCCTCATGATGGCCAAAGAAGAAATCCTCAATGGAAGCGAGTGGGCGGTTCTTGTATTTTTTTCAAAAAGAACCGTCTTTATGCTTCACGTCTGGACAAATATAAAAAGCTTCTTATTTCATTGGGCGATAGTCCCAATATTTCTTTGTTTCTAGTAATATTCATCTATTTCATCAAACTTTATTTTCCTTGTTAACTATTTTGGATTTTCCAATTTTTAAATTCAATAAAGTTTTGCAGCGTTAGAAAATCCTCCTTTGTCATCCCGTTATCAATAGCCTTATTAAGGAGAATTTTCCATTCTTCATCTATATTAGTGTCTTGGAATAATGTTTTAACCTGTTCATTTAATAGGAAATCAACTGTTGTATCAAGTGGTTCAGCAATCCTTGACAAAAAATCCAGCGAAGGATTATTCCGAAGCCCTCGTTCAATGTAGCTCAAATAGGATTTTGACACTCCTGCCAGAAGAGCTAATTTTGAAATGGAATATCCTTTTCCCCTTCTTAGTTCTTTTATTCTTTGTCCAATCATCACTCTCTCCCCAAGTCTATTGTAAATTTATATGTTCATTATAATGAACAAAATGTTCTTTATAAAATTATAAAAAAGTAAGAAAAAAAGAGATAAAACGAGATAATGAACAATAAATGTTCTTTTTAACGAATACTTGCCTATTTTTAAGATTTTTCAAAATAATCTATTTGGCCTATACTCAGGTCGTAGGATTCGTTAAAACGAACGATAACGAACGCTTCAATCTACAAGATTTAATGAAGTTTGCAACTCCTTATGAACAACATAAGGGTTCAAAATAAAAAAATATTAAAGGGAAAAAAGAGGAGGAAAAGAAATGAGTCTTAAAAAGAAACTAGGTATGGGGATAGCATCAGCTGCACTAGGATTGTCATTAATTGGGGGAGGTACATATGCGTACTTTAATGATGTAGAAACAACCAATAATTCATTTGCTGCTGGAACATTAAATTTGACTGCAAAACCAACAACCATCATTGATGTGAAGGATATTAAACCTGGGGACTGGATGGATCGTGATTTTACATTGAAAAATGATGGGTCATTAGATATTTCAAAAGTACTATTGACTTCTAGTTATCAAGTAGTAGATGCAAAAGGTGATAATTTGGGAGAAGATTTTGGAAAATACATTGAAGTAACGTTCTTAGTAAATAAAGACAAAGCTACAGAAGAAGTCTATAAAACGACACTAGATAAACTATCTGCGACAGATGTAACAGACAGAGATTTACTTGGCTGGATTCTTGGCGGAGAAAATCCTGGATTAAAAGCAGGGGATACAGATAGCTTTAAAGTAAGATTTACCTTTAAAGAGACAGGAAAGGACCAAAATAAGTTCCAAGGAGATCAGCTTAAATTAACTTGGAATTTCGATGCAAAACAAACTGCTGGTCAAAGCAAATAATAAGAAAAGATGGAAGGTGGAAGCACCACCTTCTGTCCTGTTTAATTATTCTTTTAACGAGTCATTAATGTTTAGAAGAGTAATATAAATATTTAATGGTTGGTTAAAGGAATAAGTTATTCAAGAAGTCATAAAGGAGGTAATTAGAATTAGAGCCTCACGTCTAAATAAATTCAAACGCAAAAATAAGAAACTATTACTTATGATAAAAATCTTGGCTATTTGGTATATCGCCATTTTTACGGGCAGCTACTTGTCGTCAAACACCAGTGCCTATTTTAGTAGTACATCTGAAGTTAACGGTGTCCTCCAAGCTGGTACTTGGGAGAAGGAAAACCCTGATAACGGCCCTTGGGATAAAAGTTCATTAAGCTTTAATGGTAATGATCAAACAATTAATAGTTGCAGTACTACGAATATTTCTGTAGATATTAAGAACTCAGGGAACAATATGGAAGGGCAAGCAAGTTATGAAGTCTATTATGCTGAAAATGGTAATCCTAAAAAAGGTGTTAAGGTAGGGGAAGGGACAATACTAGCTATTTCTTCCAATGATTCAATAAGTCTCTCCTATGATGCTGAAAAACCTGGAAACTACAAATTCAAGGCATATCAACGCCCTGGTCATCCTGGACAGGGAGAGTTGTGGAGTCAAACTATTTCCATAACCTGTGATAAACAAAGTGATGCATCTTCTACAAATGATGGAAAGGATACTGATAAGAATCAAGATAATCCAAACAAAACTGATTCCGATCAATCCAATTTAGATTCCCAGCAGAATACAGAGTCAAAACAATCAGATAAGCAAAATAATGCAGATAACCAATCTGATACTAGTTCAAGTAAAAATAATGCAGAAAAAGTTGAATCTGCAGAAAATGCCAATCAACAGGCAAATGACAATTCACAGAATGCAAACAAGGATGGTGCAAATAAATGAAGTCTTCCAAAATAGTAAAATGGATAAGTAACTTTACATCCATCATTTTATTTCTTGTATTAATATTCATGATTTTTGTTGTAATCTCTTCGAAAGCATCCGGAGGGTCACCAAAATTCCTCGGTTACGAGTTAAAAACCGTTCTATCTGGTTCCATGGAGCCAACATTTAAAACAGGATCTATCATTGCGGTAAAGCCCGCAAAGGATAAGGCAGACTTTAAAAAAGGTGACATTATAACTTTTAAAGCAGACGAGAAAATGATTGTCACTCATAGAATTGTGAAGGTAGAAAAAAGTGGTGGCCAAGTGTTGTATCGTACAAAAGGAGATAATAACAAAACCGCCGATTTGAACCCAGTTCTTTCACAAAATGTTATCGCAAAGTATACAGGGTTTACTATTCCTTACTTAGGTTATTTTATAAACTTTACTCAAACGAAAAATGGCAGTGCTTTATTACTGATATTACCTGGGATTCTATTACTTGGCTATGCAGTGTTTTCGATCTGGAAAGCAATTGCAGAAATTGATGATAAAACGAAAAATCCTCCAGAATCAATAGAGAAATCAGTTTAATAAAAGATGGGGTATCCCCATCTTTTATATATGATTACAAAGGGTGGAAAGTGGATGAAAAAAAGGATCATATCGTTGCCACTTGTTTTAACGGTGATTTTTATCATTATCAGTCCTATAGGAAAGATATGGGCAGCGTCAAATACAAATGAAATCGATATCGCGACTTCTCCTCATAAGGTTTTATTTGATGTAGACAATTTAAAGCCTGGTGATTGGGCAACTCGGGACTTACATGTGCAAAACTTAGGAAAACAAGATTTTAAATATACCACATCTATTCATTTTGAATCCGGGTCCAAACTATTCTTTAAAGCACTTAAATTAAAGGTTAGTGATAAAAAAGGTGAATTATACAGCGGGAAATTAGCGGATTTTAATAAACTGGATTATCGAAAGCTGGCAAAAGCAGATGAAGAGACTTTAACCTTTCGAGTAGACGTTCCTACCGAAGTGGGAAATGAATATCAAGGGTTAACCTGCAAATTTACCATAAAATTATATGTAGAGGGTACATTAGGCGGAATTTTGCCAGCAGACAAAAGTCTTTTGTCTAATACAGGGTCCAATGTTTTAAATGCAATGGCAGGAGGAATTATATTAATAATTGGAGGAAGTTCGTTTTACTTGTTTAAAAGAAAAAGAGCAGTTGATATAAAATGAAACTAAACTTATTATAATTACGTATTCTAGTTGGATACGTTTTTATTTTTATTAAAAATGAGGTAATGAGAAAATGAAACAATTGGCGATGCTTTTGACAGCAATAGTGATTATAGTTTTGGCATTTACCCAAAAAGAAACCATTCTACACGAAATTCATACCGGCCACACCTCTGCATTCCTTATCAGCATCCTATTCGTAGCCCTCCTAGTCTTCTTCCCAGTCATGCCTTACCCACTAGTGGCAGGCTTAATTGGATCGGTATTCGGAGTTTGGCAGGGAATCTTCATTTCCCTCCTCGGGGTAATGGTGGGAACCTTTACCATGTTTTTAATGGCGAGATATGGATTCCAGCAATGGGTACAAAGGACAATTCAAAAGTTTCCGAGATCAAAGGAATATGAAACATATTTTGAGAAGAATGCATTTCTGGGTATATTATTTCTGCGATTAGTTCCAGTTATTCCATCGCCATTATTAAATGTTTTAAGCGGGGTAAGCAAAGTTTCATGGATAACGTTTCTGGCAGCAACCATAATTGGGAAGCTTCCTAATATCGTAATTTCAACATTCGCGGGCAGTTTATTTGAACATAATAAAATCCTTTCTATTGGAATTTATGCTTGTTATTTTTTAGTTATTACGGTGATTATTACGATATACATGAATAAAAGAAAAATACACTTTCAGAGGAAATAACCTTTCTCGGTTTCTTTACAAAAGTAAGTATCCGCCGGTTTTACCGCGGATACTTATTGAAGGAAGGGAACATTCAAAATTGTCAACGGTCACGTTCACTACTTCAATGTGCCCATTCTCTTCTACAATTAGCGAGTTTATCCAAAAATGATGTTCTAAACTTATTAAAAGATCTGGGAGCAACACGAAATTTCACTATTGTTACTCCTTCTCCTCCTGAACATGCTCATTCAAATATCGATTCTCAGAAGTTGCAGCAAAATGAACTGACTGCAAGCTCATATCCGCATCAACCCCAAAGAGGTCTGCAAATGTTTTTTCTTCCCTTTTCTCATCTCTCACTGGAACTGCACTCCTAACATTTTGGTGTGCTACTATAATGTGCATATCCAAATAAAATATCCATGAAAAATGTTACACCATAAAACTCGAAACATTGGATAAAATAAAAAAAGCCGGCATCAGACGGCTAATGTTCGGTAATTAAGAGGGATGATGGGACAAGTCCCTCATCCCAATGCCAAGGAATCTGTCCCCACTAACTTTAAAAACGTCTTATCAAGTATCCTTACCTATTATGAAGACTCCCAATCATCCTCGTCTTTCTTATTATAATTGTGTAATAATACTTGTTGATTTTGCAAGACTTTAAACGTTATTTCAACAACCATTTTTTCCTCTATTTTCCTAAAGGTTCCTTCTTCAAATGGGGCGGACATTCTTTTTCCAGAATGGCCCTTTACAATACCCATCTCCCTATCTAGGACTTCATCGTATTCAATAAATCTGCTGGAGAGTAGTTCGCAATATGGCAGTTCATTTAAGATTTCTTCACTTATTTGATTGTGTTCTGTGAAATCACCTGAAAGTAAGTGTTCTTTTTGTGAAAATCCTTTTGGAAGATGAGAGGATCTAAAATAATTGAATTCTTTTTCTGGTGGAGTAGATCTAAAGTCAGGCTCGCTAATGAGATCAATTCTTGTCACAACTTGGAAAGGTACATCTACCGTTAAAGAATGAATAGCAGAGGAAACATAATCTTTTCCGCCGCGTTTTGGTGTCGCATACTGAATATTTTTGCGAACAAACCCCTTTAAAAATAGTTTATTAGTAGGCAATAATAAGCGGCACTGTACCAATTTTAAATTCTTTTTGATCCTTTTAATTTCCAGAACTGGTTCTGGGAATTCAATAACAGAGTCCAAATCAATTTGAACCGTTTGTTCACCTAAAACAACAGGTACTTTCATATAGGGGTGTGAATTAATAACACGTGGCTCAACCGGCCGATTACTTGCTTCCTGTTGTACGGATGACTTCACTACCTTTTTATGGCTACCCTTCGATTTGTACCGGGACATATTTTTTCTCCTTTCAAATAATTTGTTGGTTTCCATTTCAGTGTATGATGAAAATGACATAAAGCTTGGACAAAGTGACCGAAGGATTAGCACATTTATCGATGATATAGGCTTGTTTAGGATTCAAAAGGATGGATTTGGTATTGGAGAATTCGATATTCCATTTCACAATGTATATCCAGTAAGAGGTATGCATTTTTTTCTTTTTTATTCATGGATTGAGAAGTAATCACTTTTGTTTTAATGACTTCGAACTGGGGGCTTTCATTGTTATAAATAATTTGCTCATAATGAATGGTTTCCTGATTATTTTCTTTTTCCGTAAACTCGTATTGCCTTTTTTGATTACTTTGTGTATAAAACGGAGGGGACAAATACTCCAATTTGGATGTTGTTTTCCAAGGTAACTTAATCATTTGAAAATGTACTTGAGTATCTTTTCCTTTTGTATAAGTAATTTCTCCAATAAGTTTGCCGGAGATCCAGAGATGGTTTGCAGAAAAGTTGATTTGGTATTTTACAGGGTGGATGGACCAATTAAGGTCCAAAATTTTATTAACGGTTCCGTTCGTTTTTACTTTTTTTGATAATTTAAAATCAAGTTTGGAATGTACGATCTCCGTTAGCGTTTTATAATTTTTTTGGAGGGGACGAAGATTATCTAATTCATCTAGATCATCCCATTGTGGATCCTGCTGTTCGTTAGAATTCATGTATCCCTCTCCTTTCATATTTATATAAAAATATGATGCCTTTTCACAATATAAAACCTCGAATGAATGATTGAATGAATCGAAGCCGACCTTTTCAATCAAAAAGGCGATTTACCTTTTCTAACAGGTAAATCGCCTATAAAAATTTCCTCTTAATAAGGTCCCCAATGAATCAAGACACCAACGATGAGGAAGATAAGTCCAATTAAAAACCAAATGAGTGCTAATGGAGCCATGAAACGCAGCCATTTTCCATAAGGAATGCCACTTGCGGCAAGAACCCCCATGAGAACTCCGGATGTTGGATTCAGGCAGTTCACAACTCCTTCTCCGAGCATGACTGCTTCGACCGCCACTTGTCTTGTAATATGCATTAAGTCAGATAATGGAGCAAGAATTGGAATAAAGACGACAGATTCCCCTGTTCCAGAGGAAATCAGGAAATGCAGGGCTGCACTGCTTAAGTACATGCCGATTGCACCAAAGAGCGGGCTATGTCCTTGTAATAAGTGAGCTAAGCCGTTTACGATAGTATCCAATAATTTTCCGTTTTCTAAAATAACTGATATACAGCGGGCCATTCCGACAATTAAAGAACCGTAAACTAGTCGTTGGCAACCTTGTAAAAAGGTAGAAGCGATATCATTTGCTTTTAATCCTCCGATAATTCCAGCAGCGATAGCGATGAAAATAAATGTTCCAGTCATTTCGATATCGCCCCATTTTAACCAAAGGGCTCCCGCTAAAAATCCAATCAACGATAACGCTGTGATAAGTAAAATGAGCTTATGACGAATGGTCCAAGAAACGGCACTTTCATTCGTTTTTTCATCACTTAGAAGAGCCTTGCTTGGAAACCAATCCTTACCGAGAACGCTCCCTTTATTCGGATTCTTAAGTCGTTTTGTATAAAGGTAAATATAAATAATGGTTGCGATCAGGAAGCAGACATAAATGGCAATTCGCAAGCCCATGCCTGAAAACATAGGCAGCTCCGCAATCGTTTGTGAAATCCCTAATGGCGATGGCGATAAAATGGTGGCATTAAATCCGGCGTAGGCACCTAAATAAATAATTGCTGCACCTACAACAGCATCCCATTTTAAGGTACGGGCAACGATGATTCCGATGGGAATAAAGCCGATTACCGAGTTCACCACAATTCCTGTTGTTCCTAAAATAGAAAATAATGCAGCAACGATACAAACGAATAGAAGTTGGCGTGTTCGAAACTTGTTAATGACGTGATAAATTAATCCGTTGATTGCCCCTGTTTTTTCCAGGATGGCGATGGTACCACCGGTGAAAAGAATTAAAAAGATGATGGAAGATGCGGCTGACATTCCTTGTCCAATGGATGAGAAAAAGTTCACAAAACTAACAGGTGATTGAGCAACCGTATGGTAGCTTCCCGGAATGGTGGTGGAGATGGTTCCTTTCATTACCCTGTTAAATTCTCCTGCAGGAACAAAATACGTAGCAATCGCACAAATTAATGCCACTAAGAAAAGTAATACATATGCATCAGGCATCTTAAACTTCGATTTATGCTGCATAGGTTTTTTTGTTTCGGCTTGTAAGCTCATTCAATTTCCTCCTTTGTGCTGAGATGATTTTTAGAAAGGTTTGGAATAAACATTCATAACGGAATATTGCGAATATTTAGGGTATGTGTTAGATTATATTAAAGGTTTTCCTTCAAATCAATACATTTTGCAAAAAATCCTTCGAGGTGATGTCAACTGTTTCATTTTCAAAAGAAAGTACAAGAAAAATACGATCAATTAACGAAGGGAATGAAAAGAGTAGCAGATTTGTTATTAGCTGACCCCACTGCATTTGCAGCCCGTTCTGCTAAAACAGTTGGCGAGTCGATTGGTGTAAGTGAAACGATGATTATTCGCTTTTGCAATGCTCTCGGCTACCAAGGGTATAGTGAGCTACAGCAGGAGATTAGGGAAGTAATCTATGATATACGCACGGCTAAATGGAGTAATGATGGAAAAGAGAGTGATCAATCTCCGTATTCTTTCAAGCAAATTATGCGCTGGGATCAAACCAACATTGAGAATACGGCAAATCATATGAATCCAGAGGATATGGATGCAGCAATCTCCAAAATAGTAGATGCCGATGCAGTATTAGTGGCGGGTCTTCACGCAGCGTTTCCGATGGCACATTGGTTTACCTTTGCACTGGATCTATTAAAAAAGAATTGTCATCTTTACCGACCGGAGTTTTCGACGCATTTAGGCGCTTTTACAGACCAAAGTGTTTTAGTTGTTTTCTCTTATTATCGCTATTCTTTGCACCCTATTCGACTGGCAGAAAAGGCAAAGGAAAAAGGGTTATTTGTCATTGCCTTTACAGATACCACCATCTCACCGATTACGGAATATGCTGATATTGTATTTACTTTGGAAATACCAACGAGATCCATCCTGCAGTTTGCACCTGTTACTTTTTCCATGATGAATGCATTGCTTTCCGGTATTTCTGTAAAAAGCAACGCCAATATAGATTTTAAAGAAGAGGATAAAATAATGGACTTTTTTGTACAGTAATTTTGACAACTTTAGAAAGGAATATGTTCATGAAAACTTTAACTAGCAATATACGAGAGATAAAAGATGAGGTATTGGATATTTTTCATTACCTGCACGAACATCCGGAATTAAGCATGAAAGAATATAACACGACACAATTTATTAAGGCGAAACTAGATGAGCTTGGGTACAGAACGAAGACCTTCGATGATTGCCCAGGTGTAATAGGGGAATTGGGGGAAGGCTCGCCTGTTGTTGCTGTTCGTGCGGATATGGATGCTTTGTGGCAAGAGGTAGATGGGAAGTTTAAAGCGAATCATTCCTGTGGCCATGATTCACACATGACGATGGCGCTTGGAACCGCTATGCTTCTAAAAAGGCAAAAAACATTACCATCCGGAACCATTCGATTTATTTTTCAACCAGCTGAAGAGATTGGGCTGGGTGCGAAAACGATGCTGAAAAAGGGAGTAGTGGATGACGTTGATTACTTGTACGGCGTTCATGTACGGCCAATCCAAGAAACCTTAAACGGCAGGGCGGCTCCGGCAATTTTACATGGAGCAAGCCAGCATATCAGCGGCACGATTATTGGAGAAGATGCACATGGTGCAAGACCGCATCTTGGAACCAATGCTATTGAAGTAGCTGCTTCGATAATCCATGAACTTGGCTTTATTCATATTGATCCAATGATTCCTTATTCTGTGAAAATGACGAAGCTTCATGCAGGAGGGGAAAGCTCCAATATTATTCCTGGTCAAGCATCCTTTAGCCTGGATCTTCGGGCACAAACAAATGAAGCAATGGATACTTTAGAGGAGCATGTTAAGGCTGCGGTCGATTCCATTGCAGAATTTCATAAAGTGAAAATAGATTTGGATATCCCAGGAAGCTTAGCTGCGGCAACGATAGATCCTGTCGCGGAAAACATTATGGCGAGTTCTATTGCAGAGGTACTGGGAAGTGAAAACCTCGATGATGCCCTTGTGACAACTGGTGGGGAAGACTTTCATTATTATAAATTAAACCGGCCGCACATCCATGCAACCATGCTTGGCCTTGGCTGCGGATTGGAGCCTGGACTCCATCATCCACATATGACATTTGACAGAAATGCCATTCTTTCAGGTATTGATATATTAACAACTGCCGTATTAAGAACATTTTCCAAAGAAAGCGGGGAAGAATGATATGATCATGAAACCTATTCAGCCAAAGAAGATTACTTTGCGCAAACTACAAATGAAATTAAAACAACCATTTACGACTAGCTTTGGCACTCAAACGGAAAAAGAGTTTTGCATTTTAGAAGTAGAAGATAAGAATGGAAATATCGGCTGGGGGGAATCAGGAGCGCTTACTTTCCCAGGCTATAATGAAGAAACCACGATAACCAATCAGCATATATTAGAGGACTTTTTAATTCCTTCTATTTTAGGAAATTCGTATGATCATCCCGACCAATTTAACCAGCAGATTTCGTACATCCGCCGTAATCGCATGGCAAAATCAACAGTGGAAACAGCCATCTGGGACTTGTATGCAAAAAACAATGGTGTTCCATTGTATAAAGTGCTGGGCGGGGAAAAGAAGGATATTAAAGTAGGAGTAAGTATTGGGATTAAAGATTCTATTAAAGAATTATTAGAAACTATTGAGGAAAAAATGGATAAAGGATTCCATAAAATTAAAGTCAAAATTAAGCCTGGAAAAGATGTGGAGGTTATTCGGGAAATAAGAAAGGTTTTTCCGGATATTCCATTAATGGCAGACGCTAATTCCGCCTACACCTTAAAGGATATCGACCTTCTTAAGCAACTGGATCAATTTAATCTTTTAATGATCGAACAACCTTTGGAGCACGATGATATTATTCATCATAGTAAGCTTCAAAAGCAAATCGAAACTCCAATATGCCTGGATGAAAGCATTTGCTCCTATGAAGATGCCAAAAATGCAATTGAATTAGGAAGCTGCAAAATTATTAATATCAAAATAGGACGTGTTGGTGGACATTCTGAATCGATTAAAATTCACAATCTATGTAAAGAACATAACATTCCAGTATGGTGCGGCGGAATGCTAGAAGCTGGAATAGGGCGTGCTCATAATATTGCTATTACATCATTAAGTCAATTCCTTATTCCGGGAGACACAGGCCCATCTCAGCAATATTGGCATGAGGATATCATTCAGCCGGAGGTAGAAGTAAAGAACGGCATTGTTCAATTGCCAAGCGGGAATGGAATAGGCTATACCGTAGATAAGGAAAAAGTAAAAAAATATACCGTTTATGAAAAACAATTCACTGTTTCATAATAAATGTCAGGAGACGGAGTCCTCGACATGGCCTACTCAACATTCATAACCGGCACATTTCCTATGAATCTTCCGAAAAATAAATTAAATTTTTCAGCCCTGCTTCATGAGCGGGATAAATGATAAGGCTAGGCAAATTGATTGTCTAGTCTATTTCTTTTTACCTGAAATATGGGAATTTCAAAATGATGTTTGAAACTTATTCTTTATCATTTATTTCTTCTTTAAATGCTTTTCTCCCACACTTTATACATTCACCAGAATAATAGTTATATTTATGAAATCCACGGATATAACAAACTATTGCTCTTAACTTTTTCATGGGGATCACCTTCTTATATGGATTTGTAAATAATGATAATAAAGAATTATTAAAAAACGATTACTAGCAAATTAAGAAGTATAACAATGTGATTAAAAAAAATTACTGTAATTTGATAGGGGCATCTCAAGGGGAAAGCAAAAGCACCTATTTCTAGTATTTATAAAGTGTTTGGGTTCCGATTGTAAGAAATGGCCCCGTCTCGTAATCTCTATATATCCAATTTTGAAAGTGGTTATGTATAGAGGCAGAAATTTTGATTATTCTAAAATAAATGAAAGTAAGCGCTGCCAAAAAATTAGAGGGGTTATATTATTTCTTTAGGCAATATTTATGAGACAAAATTATTTAGGGGTAAAGGAGAGAAAAAAATGAGTATTCCAAAGGCAAGATGGTATAGGATTGGATTGTTATTATTTCTAACCTATCTAGTGGCATTTGTGGATAGGTCCAATATTGGGATGGCTGCACCATTAATGGTTAAATCTCTTGGACTTTCTTCTACTACGACAGGTGTTTTATTATCTGCATTTTTTTGGGGATATGTCATTACCCAAATACCAAGTGGCCTATTAGCAAGTAAGTATAGTGCGAAAAAAATTATTGTCGGTTCTCTAGTACTATTAGGGATAACCGGTATTTTAACAGGTGTTGTGAAGAGTTACGATGGGCTGTTAGTAGTTCGTTTTATAATGGGTCTTGCTGAAGGAGTATTATGGCCAGCTTTTGCCATTTATTTTATTAATTGGTATGCCAATTCAGAAAGAGCAAGAGCGATAAATTTTTCCGAAATGTCTCTGCCAATCTCTTCTATTATTATGGCCCCTCTAGCAGGATGGATGATTGAAAATTGGAATTATCATGTCATGTTTATCTTACAAGGAAGTTTACCTATCGTATTGGCTATTTTCTTTGCTTGGTTTGCTTCAGACTCTCCTGAAAAAGATCGCTATGTTTCAAAAGAAGAGCTAGATTATATCAAACAGAATCGTACTGCAGAGTTAAAAGAAAAGGGATCTTTTCTTGAAGTCATTGGCAATTATCGTGTTTGGGTATTCTGTGTTGTGTACTTTCTTTGGATTACTGGATTGTATAGTTTCGGGTTATGGATGCCTAGTTTAATGAAGGAATTAAGCAGTACAGGTATTGGTACGGTCGGATGGTTAACAGCTATTCCGTTTGTATTAGCTGCTATTGCGATGTATTTTAATGCAAAATGGTCTGATTCTCATACTAGTAAACGCTCCTTCTTTATTGCCATTCCATTATTGATTGGCGGTCTGGCATTAGTTCTTCAGCATATTTTCGGTGTAAACCTTACGACTAATCTTATTATGCTAATCATCGCAGGTATTGGGATCTATGCTGCATTTGGCCCATGGTGGGCATGGGCGATGTCATTTGTACCAAATAACCAAGCTGGTACGGCAAATGGTTTAATTAATTTAGTTGGTAATTTTGGTGGGATTGTCGGACCGATTATCGTTGGGGCGGTTGCACAAGGGAAAAATTTATTAGAAGGCTTCTATGTTTTAGGATTCTTCCTCATTTTAGGGTCCATTATTGTTCTTACCTTTGCAGCACTAAATAAATCGAGAGTGAAAAATTTGGATGCTCATCAAAATAGCAAGCAATTAGTAACAAAATAGCATAAGAGTGAAAGCAGAAATCTATTGATAAAAGTGGGGCTATTCTTTGTAAATGAGAGAATAGCTCCTTTTCTTTCGATTAGTATTCAGTATATTTAAAATATTATTAAAAGTATCTTAGTAAAAAGAATTTCATGCTTGGGAGGGATAACAATGACGAAAAACATTTGGGAAGAATTCGCAATTAATGCGAAGGATAAGATGCCTCTTTATAAACAAATCATTCATCAAGTAGAAGGAATGGTTCATGATGGGAGATTGAAACCAGGTACCCGGTTGCCATCGGAAAGAAAAATGGCTAAATTACTGAATGTTAGTAGAATGACGATTACCTTAGCCAATGAAGAAATGAAAGCAAGGGGAATGGTTCGCAGCCATCAAGGAAGCGGAACCTTTATATTGCGTGGACCAAGGGCTAAAGAAGTGGAAAGGGATTTAGACCTTCCAGTGGAGTTTGCCTATCCAACTGGTGAAATTAATCAAGGAATGGATGAAATCATGAGACACGGGGAAAATACCCATCTCATTAACCTTGCAGGAGTAGGTACTGCTCCGGAAGTACATCCGGGAATTGAACTTAGCCAGTGCTTTTCCGAGCATTTGCGAAAGAATCCCATCTTACTTCAATTACCCTCCCCTACACAGGGATATGAGCCTCTGCGATTGGAAATGATATCGTGGCTAAAAAAAGTGAAAATCGAGGTAAAGCTGAATGAAATTATGATTGTTTCCGGTGCTATGCAAGGACTGGATTTAATCAGTCGTTTGTTTTTAAAACCAGGTGATTATGTGGTAATGGAGGAGCCGGGATTTTTGGGAGCAGCTGACGCTTTCAAGGCTACTGGAGCGAAAATTCTAAGGATCACTCTTGATGAGGAAGGAATTCGCTTGGATAGTTTAGAGAATATGTTAATGCAATTTCCTATTAAATTTATTTATGTGAATCCGACCTACCAAAATCCAACTGGCGTCACGATGTCCTTAAAACGAAGGAAGAAGCTTTTGGAGCTATGTTCTAAATATGGAGTGCTTATTGTGGAAGACGATCCGTTTAGCTTGCTTTATTTTGAAGACAAGCCGGCTCCTCCTATAAAATCATTAGGATCGGATAATGTCATTTATATTCAATCCTTTTCCAAATATCTATATCCAGGGATTCGCTTAGCTGTTTTAGTTGCTAATGAAGGCATTATTCATAATCTATCGAAAGTGAAACAAAGGGTAGATTTACATAGCAATAATTTAACGCAAATTGCCTTACATGCCTATATCTCAGAAGGAAATCTAGAAAATCATATTTGGAAGTTGAAGAGCGCTTACTTGGAGCGCCTTCACCTGATGAAGGAACTATTGAACGAAGGTCCCTATATTCATTGTAAATTGCCAGAAGGTGGAGTCTTTCTTTGGTGTAAAGTACCGAAGGAAATACCGACAGACCGATTATTAGAGTTTGCGGTGAAAAATGGCTTTACCTTTGTTCCGGGGAACTGGATGAGCGGGGTTGGCATGTTTGAAAACTATATTCGCCTTGCTTATACACACCCTTCTCTTGAATGGTTGAAAAAGGGGATTAAGCTACTTCATCATACCATTTTGGAATATAAAGAATACCAATTTTAATATTGGTTATATGAAAGCGTTTTAATTTTTCTTACCATTGATATGAAAAGAAAAATCATGAACCAAATGGAGGGTTAATATGGGAAATAAAGGTATCTCTAAGGAGCTCATCAAACATTGGTACTATAAAATGCTTTTAATAAGACGGTTCGAAGAAATGATTAACGAAAAGTTTTTAGCTGGGGATATCCCAGGATTTGTTCATCTTTATATTGGTGAAGAAGCAACAGGAGTAGGAGTATGCTCCACGTTGAGAAAATCGGATTATATTACAAGTACACATAGAGGGCATGGACATACTATTGCAAAAGGTGCCGATGTCAAACGTTGCATGGCAGAGCTTTATGGAAAAAGGACAGGGTATTGTAAAGGAAAAGGAGGTTCCATGCATATAGCCGACTTTGGAATTGGTATGTTGGGGGCAAACGGCGTGGTTGGAGGAGGATTCAACTTAGCAGTCGGAGCCGCACTAGCCATTCAATTAAGGAAGAATGATGACGGGGTTGCAGTTTGCTTTTTTGGAGACGGTGCAAGCAACCGTGGGACTTTTCATGAAGGACTGAATATGGCATCTGTTTGGAACCTCCCAGTTATATTTGTCTGTGAAAATAACCAATGGGCTTCCACTACTCCTCTTCATGAAGCGACAGCGGTTACGGATATATCAGTTCGCTCGATATCTTATGCAATGCCAAGTGAAATGGTGGATGGAAATGATGTCTTTGCTGTATATGAAGCGGCAGTAAAGGCTGTGGATAGAGCAAGAAGAGGCGAAGGTCCAACTTTAATAGAATGCAAAACTTATAGAGTAAAAGGACATTTTGTTGGGGATCCGGAGCAGTATCGGACTAGAGAAGAGGTAATGGCACAAATGGAATCCAATGACCCGTTGAAAAAGTTCTTAGAACGGGTGTTGGGTGAAAATTTATTAGATGAAATCCAATTAAAGGAAATAGAAGAGCAAGTAGCCGTTGATATAGAAGAGGCAGTGAAGTTTGCGGAAGAAAGCCCATTCCCGAAACCGGAAGAAGCATTCGAAGATTTATACGTAGAGGAGGTCATGAGTCATGCGTAATATTACCTTTTCCCAAGCTACACTGGAAGCGATGCAAGAAGAAATGCGCAGGGATGAACGAATCTTTATTATGGGGGAAGATATCGCCAGCCAAGGCGGTATATTCGGTCAATTTAAAGGTTTACCAAAGGAATTTGGGCTCGATCGCGTTCGTGATACTCCTATTTCAGAAACTGCTTTAGTTGGTGCTGGTATTGGTGCGGCACTAGCTGGAGCGGTTCCGGTTGTTGATATGCATTTTGCTGATTTTATTGGGGTAACGATGGACGAGGTGCTGAATCAAATGGCAAAGATTCGCTATATGTTTGGCGGCCAAGCAACTATGCCCCTTGTATTACGGGCACCAGATGGAGTAACCCAATCAGCTGCCGCTCAGCATTCTCAATCCCTTGAAGCGTGGTTTCTTCATATTCCTGGCCTAAAAGTGGTAATTCCATCGAATCCTGCAGATGCCAAAGGACTTTTGAAAGCAGCCATTCGGGATCAAAATCCTGTCATCTTTTTTGAACATAAGAATTTGTTTAGCCAAAAAGGATCGGTTCCAGACGACGATTATGTCACCCCAATTGGAAAAGCAGCAGTGGTGAGAGAAGGAAAAGATATTACCATTGTTTCTTACTCCGCCATGCTTGGAAAATGTTTAGAGGCTGCAGAGCAATTACAAGATCAAGATGGTATTAGTGCGGAAGTAATCGATTTAAGAACCATTGTCCCGATGGATATGGAAACAATATACGAATCTGTAAAAAAGACTCATAGACTTGTCATTGCCCATGAAGCAGTTAAGTCGGGTGGTGTAGGAGGAGAAATCGCTGCACAAGTCAGTGAAAACATTCTTGAGTATTTAGATGCACCGATTATAAGGGTGGGGGCAGCCTTTACACCGATTCCTTTTAGCCCGCCACTAGAGAAGCATGTTATTCCACAAGTAGAAAGTGTCGTGGAAGCAGTGTTAAAAGCAAAGTGGTAATAGATAAAGTGCTTAAAAGAGAGGAGGATCTGAAATGGCATCCATCATTACTATGCCGAAATTTGGTTTAACCATGACAGAAGGAACTTTATCCCACTGGAATAAATCCGTTGGGGAAAGAGTGGAGCAAGGAGAACCACTTTATGAAGTGGAAACAGATAAAATTACGAATGAGATTGAGGCGCCACAGGAAGGCGTAATTCGATATATTTTTACAGAGGTTGGTCAGACCGTTCAAGTTGGCGCGCCTCTCGCCATTATTGCAGAGGAATCGGAAGATATAACAGAATTACTAGATTTGCAAGGTCCAGAAGAAGAATCTAAAAGTAATGGAGTGGTAGAAGAAAAAGGTGCGCAGAATGTTGTGGAGGAAGTCTATTCTGATACTTATACGAGAGCGACGCCTTATGCAAAAAAACTTGCTAGAGAACAAGGGATCTCTATGCAGGATGTTGAGGCATCAGGGCCGAGAGGAATAATCCTTTCTCATGATGTCATGAAAAAATCTGTTTCTCCTGCAATTTCCCCGCTCGCAAAGAAATATGCAGAAGAACAAGAGATTGAATGGCAACAAATAGAACAAGGACGAAGGATTATGCTGCCGGATGTGATCAAAAAGGAACTGGAAGGATCAGCTGCAGTTGCAGCAGCGATCGATGTGCCTGCAGCAACTGTTAAGCCAATAACGGGAATGCGCAAGGTAATAGCTGAACGGATGAGCAATAGTTGGCAGCAAATACCTCATGTAACGATCTCAAGGGAAGTGGATGTTACTCCGTTATTGTCGGCAAAAGCGGTCTTAGATAAAAATTTCAAAATATCCATCACCCATTTCTTAATTAAAATTATCGCTGCGGCATTGCAAAAACATCCTGTTTTAAATGCTTGGTTTCAAGATAAGGAGATCCTTTATCACCACGAGGTAAATATGGGAATAGCAGTTTCTGTTCCTGAAGGCCTGCTTGTTCCGGTTTTAAAGCGAGTGGATCAAATGGATATTCTTGAAATCGCAGAGTTAATGTCTGATATAACATCCAGAGCCAAAGAACAAAAGCTTCGCTTAGATGAGACACAAGGAGGAACCTTTACCATTAGCAATCTTGGAATGATGGGAGTAGAGCAATTTACGCCAATCATAAATCCTCCGGAGACTGGGATTTTGGGAGTTGGCAGAATAATAGAGAAACCATTCTTTATTGGTGATGATATTGTCCGACGTTCGTTTGCATCCTTTTCATTATCCTTTGATCATCGTGCCTTAGACGGCGCTGAAGCAGCAAACTTTCTCCAAACCGTCGAATTTTATATACAAGAACCCATTCGTTTACTGATGAAAGCGAGGGGAAAATAGCGTGAAGGTAGTTGTGATTGGCGGTGGCCCAGGCGGATATACGGCTGCGCTGCGTGCAAGTGAATTAGGTGCCGAAGTGACGTTGATAGAAAAAGATAATTTAGGCGGTACTTGTTTAAATCAAGGATGCATTCCTACAAAAAGTTTACTGGAATCCTCTCATATATGGCATAAAAGCAAGACGATGTTTCCCGAAAATGTAATGGGAGGGGTACCATGGAATTCTATATTTTCTCGAAAAAACGAAGCGGTGCTGCAGTTAAGAAAAGGGGTAGAAAGACTTTTAAGAAAAGGAAAAATTAATGTTTTAGATGGAATTGCTTCCTTCACATGTGATAAGAAAGTTTTAGTAGAAGGAAAGGAAACTTATGAATTTGCGGCGGATGCAATTATTATTGCCACCGGAAGTCGTCCTGTTCTACCTAGGATCAAAGGGATTAATTCAGAAGGAGTATTCACAAGTGACGGACTACTAACCCAAAAAACTTTGCCAGAGAGTCTAGCAATCATTGGCGGCGGTGTCATTGGGATTGAGTTTGCCACCATCTATACGGAGTTAGGGGTAAAAGTACATGTAGTAGAAGCGGCAAATCGGATCCTACCCAATATGGATAAGGATATTTCCTTCAATATTCAATCACATTTAGAAAAAAAGGGGGTTTCCTTCTGTCTTTCCCAAAAAATAAAAAAGCTTGAAAGAGAATCAAATAGCGTGACCCTTAGGTTATCTGAATATGCCTCCATTCAAGCTGAAGTAGTGTTGGTTGCAGTTGGCAGAGAAGCAGTTGTAGATCAGCTCCATCTAGAAAGAGTTGGAGTTGTAAAAGAAGGGAATAAAGTAAAAGTAAACACCTTTCAACAAACTAATGTAAATGGAATATACGCCATTGGAGATTGTTCAAGTCCAATTATGCTTGCTCATGTCGCAATGGCAGAAGGAAAAGTAGCAGCAGAACATGCACTTGGATTTGCCCCACATCCGATTCAATATGATTTAGTTCCGCAATGTATTTATTCTCATCCAGAAGCAGCAATGGTCGGATTAACAAAAGAAGAAGCAGAAAAGAGAGGATTTCATGTGAACGAGGGATACTTTTCCCTAAGAGCAAGCGGAAGGGCATTGATTGAAGGGGAATCTACAGGATTCATAAAAGTGATATCGGATAAAAGATATGGACAAATTCTTGGAATTCATCTATTATGCCCAAATGCAACGGAAATCATCTCTCACGCAACTCTGGGTCTCTCATTAGAATCTACCATAGATGAAATAAAGAATATGGTATTTCCACACCCTTCTATTGTGGAAGGGATTCAGGAAGCTGTTTTTTCATAAATAGAAAATGGCCCAATGCCGATAGCAGGGGCCATTTCTTTGAATTAACTTACCTTTAACTTGTTTTTTCTATGAGAATGAAATAGGTTTTTCCATTTTGAATGAGCGGGTTCCCATAATATAGCGATTAAAGCTCCCAATGATGTATTGACGATCATATTGGTCACAGCAGGTACGGCAGCTATAGGACTAATGCTCACCATTGCAAGCAGGGCTGCCAATGCCGTATTGCATATGCCAAATTCATAGACCATGGAACGTCTTTCCGGCTCTTCCATTTTAAATAGGGCACTATAGAGATAACCAAGAATCATCGGAATGGTGATTTGTAAAAAGACACATAAAAATAACTTGGGTAATTGATTCATATTATCGTGGAGCATATTATGAGCATTTGAAACGACGGACAAGTCTACAATCAGCAATGCGATTGAGGATAAAACTGGAATGATGCTCCGAATAGCAGTGATTTTTTCTTGGAACTTCCATTGAACCAACAGTCCTAGTGAAATGGGCAACAATACAACATATACCATTTTTAAAACAAGAGGTGTAATGGCAACGTACACTACACTCCCTACTGCCGCTTTCATAATGACGGGAGTGAAGAACGGACTGACAAATGTATCTAAGGAAGACATCATGACACTTAGTGCAACATTTCCATTTGCCATCATTGAATATAGGTTAGCAGAGGTTCCACTTGGAACGGAGCCGGCAAGAATAACGCCAGCCTTAAGATCATTCTGATGACTAAAAAAAAGACAGGCAAGGAAAAAAGAAATTCCAGTAGTGACTATCCATTTCCCAATGACACCGATAATGGCATTCTTAGGATGTGTCATAATCCGCTTCAGGCTATCTCTTGATAAGGTGAGTCCCATGATAAAGAGGATAAAAGCTAGGGCAAATGAAGTCCAATTTTTTATCCCAGTAAACCATTCGGGAAATGTATACCCAATATAAGCACAACAAATTATCCAAAGCGGCAGAAACCTCGTAATCAAAATTTGCAAAAAACGTATCATACATGAAAAGCTCCTATCCCTATTTGACTGTTAATCCACCACACACATTAAGTGCTTGCCCTGTAATATAAGAGGCATCCTCAGAGGCAAGAAATCCCACTGTTTTTGCAACATCTTCTGGTGAACTGATACGACCAAGCGGAATGTCTCCTAAGTAATTTTTCATCGATTCCTCTGGTGTAACACTGGCAAGGTCACTCATATCCACAGCCATTTTTGCAAGAAGATCCGTTTCCATTGCACCAGGGCATACGGCATTTACTCTAATTTTCCGGGGAGCAAGGACAATAGAGGCTGTTTTGGTCAAACTGATTATTCCAGCTTTTGATGCTGCATAAGCTACCGATAGTGGACGAGGACTACTTGCAGCAATAGAGGAAATATTAATGATAGATCCTCCATTAGAGATATATGGAGCTACTGATTGAATCATAAAGAAGGCTGCTTTCAAATTAATATTCATCACAAAATCCCAATCTTTTTCCGTCACGGTTTCAACTGGTTTAACGAAATTAACACCCGCATTATTGACTAGTACATGAAAATCTCCAAAGTCTTCATGAATTTTTGTTACAATCCGACTGATATCTTCTGTGAAGCTCAAATCTAGGTTTATCCCGTGGGCATCTTTTCCTTCATTAACAAGTTTGTTAGTGGCCACTTGGAGCTGCTCCTCATTTCGGTCTAACAAAATAACCTTGTACCCGGATGAGGATAGTACATCTGTAATGGCAAAACCAAGTCCTTGTGCAGCTCCTGTGATCAATGCAATTTTGTTACGATTCAATTGAAAAACCTCCTCGATATACTATTTTTAAGGTGTTAGGAGAACTTTTACCCCTTCTCCACTATGGGAAATTTGAAAAGCTTCTTTATAGTCCTCTAGTGGTAAGTGGTGAGTTAAGGCAGGCTGTATGTTGAGCTTTTTACTCGAAATTAAGTCTTCCATCAAGTCCCAAGTGCTCCACATTCTTCGTCCATGTATTCCATAAAGAGTTGCCTCTTTAAAAACAAGATCATTTGATAGATTAAGAGAAACATTGCCAGGAAATAGACCTGCTAGTACGACCTGCCCACCCTTTCGCAAATGAGGCAGTGCTTCTTGAAGTGCCCGTTCATTCCCGGTGGTCTCTATGATGACATCTGGAATATTAGTGCCAGTTAATACATCGGTACTCTTTGATGTAAGGGGATTCCACGCTGTAACATCCGCGCATTCAGAAGCTATCTTCAAGCGATTTGGCTGGATGTCGCTAATTGAAACGGATTCCGCTCCAAGTGCCATACAAGAACATGCTGAAAATATTCCAATAGGACCGGCTCCGAGAACAGCCACTCGTTTCCCTGTAATATCCGCTTTCTGAGCAGCATGAACCCCTACTCCTAATGGTTCTAATACAGAGGCAATTTCATCCGGAATACTGGAAGGGATTTTTCTGACGCAAATCGCCGGAACTGTTGCATATTCTGCAAAACAACCGTTTGTTTGCAAGCCAAATAATTGTAGGTTCTCACAAATATGGGGCTTCCCACTCAAACAAAGCTGACAATGACCACATGGGATGTGTGTCTCGACGCTTACACGGTCTCCCTTCGATAAAGAGGTAACTTTTCTTCCAATATCCACTACTTCTCCAACACATTCATGTCCCATAATTCCTGGAATCTGGATGTTTGCATTAGCAGCCCAAGGGTTCCAGTCATAAATATGCAAGTCAGTACCGCAAATCGCTGCTATTTTAATAGAAAGCAATACTTCATTATCCTTAGGGATGGGAATTTCCCTATGTTGTATGGTGGCACCAGGGCCAGGATTAACTTTTGCAAGTGCACGCATCCTATCACCTCCTGTTTATATAATTCAAATTATTATGTTATCTCAAAGGAATGTCCAATACCAATTTATATATTGGATATAGGGAAAAGCTCGCTTGCTGCATAAAGGGATAATTCATTACTAATTCGTATAATAGGAAGGTTGTTTTAAAAATAATTAATCTAGGATGAGCAACCCGACATCATTTCTCATAATTGCATTCCATTAGGATGTATGCTATGACTGAATTAGAATTTATAAGATATGGGTGGAAAAGATAATGAAAGTAAAAGTGCTGTTCATCGCTCCTTATGAAGCAATGGTGAATTTAGTAGAAGAGTGTAGCGAAAAAGAAAGGGAGTTGGATGTTCAAATTAAGATTGGGAATCTTCAAGAAGGGGTTGGCAGTATTCTATTATATAATTTTAGTTAAGAATTTTATTAAAAAAGAGGGATAGGATATGGCATATTGCAAAGTTCGTCAAGCAGAAATACACTATGAAGAATTTGGGGAAGGGAAACCAATTATTATGATACACGGTTATACACCCGACCATCGATTAATGACTGGATGTATGGAACCTATATTTACAAAGAGAGATGGATGGAGACGTATTTATATTGATCTGCCAGGTATGGGTTTAACAAAAAATTATCATGTCATAAGTAGTTCTGATGAAATGTTGGATGCTGTTTTAGAATTTATTCAAACGATAATTCCTAATCAAGAGTACATAATCGCAGGAGAATCATATGGTGGTTACTTAGCTAGGGGCGTTATTCAAAAGCAAAAAGAAAAGGTACTAGGTGCAGCATTTATTTGTCCTGTTATCATTCCTTTTTCAGAAGGAAGAACAGTTGAGAAACATAAAATATTGAAAACAGATGAAAGATTTATTGAAAAATTATCAAAGGAAGAATTAGAGGATTTTAGAAATAATAATGTTGTGCTTGATGAATACACTTGGTTAAGATACAACCAAGAGATTTTAAGTGGCTGTAAAATTGGAGATGAAAAGTTTTTAGATAAGGTTAAGAATAAATATGGATTTACTTTTGAGATTGATCAATCTGTTTTTAATAAACCTAGTGTATTCCTTTTAGGAAGACAAGACTCCTCAGTTGGATACAAAGATGCACTTGGTTTATTAAACAAGTATCCACGAGGTACATTTGCTATATTGGATAGAGCTGGTCACAATTTGCAAATTGAACAACCACACCTTTTTAATCATTTAGTAAATGAATGGTTGGATCGAATGGAAGAGTCTATTAATCATAATTTATGATATGCGATAAGATTGTGAAATAATTTACTAAAGCATAAGCCATGTCACCTAACGACAATTATCTAACTATAAATATTTGAATAAAAAAGAGCATGCCATTAACCCAAAAAATATATTTTCACAATAAAAATAAAATTGACTTTTCTGAAACTATTGTGTATCCTATACAAATAGGATGTAAATTTAATTTCATATTGTATCTCTTATAAAGAGTAGTGGAGGGACTGGCCCTATGAAGCTCGGCAACCTTTCATGTTTAACATGAATTGGTGCTAAATCCTGCAAAACATTAGTTTTGAAAGATAAGAGAGGACGTACCTACTTGTTAATCCAAGGCCTCTCTATTTATGAGCGGCCTTTTCTTTTTGACTTTTGGATTAATGATGCTCCTTTTTACTAATTCCTTCTTCATTAAATAAGGCATATCGTCTATAAAAAGAAGGTACAAAAACAAAATTTAACCACATTTTAATCCGATTATTCCAATATGTTTAATGCTTTTAAAGGAGAATTATTATGTATTGTATGGACCTAACTGGGAAAGTAGCCATTGTAACTGGCGGAGCACAAGGAATCGGTAAAGCAATTGTCGATGCTCTTTTAGACTGTGGAGCAAAGGTAGCAGCAATCGATATAAACGTTGACCCACAACAAACAACTAATCATTTGCTCTATCTTCAGGCGAATGTTGCAAAAAGTGAACAAGTCGAAGAAATGGTGCAAACGGTGACCAAAACTTTTGGAAGGGTAGATATTTTAGTTAATAATGCCGGAGTTTCTTCCTTGGATTATGCCGTCGATATTAAAGCGAGTGATTGGGATCGTGTAATGGATGTGAATGCAAAGGGAGTTTACTTATGCAGTCAAGCCGTCGCACGTTACTTAAAAGAACAAGGTGAAGGAGGAAAAATTATTAATATTTCTTCGCAAGCAGGTAAAAATGGCTATCGATTAATGGGGAGCTATGTAGCTTCTAAACATGCTGTATTAGGTTTTACAAAGGTTATGGCCATCGAATTAGCAAAAGATCAAATAAATGTTAACGCCGTATGTCCTGGAATCGTTGAAACAGATATGAAAAGAAATGAAAGAGTTATAGGAGGTAAGTTGAGAGGATTAAATGCAGAAGCTATTAAAGATGAGGATATTTCACAAGTACCATTAGGAAGAACAGCAACACCTCAAGATATTGCCAATGTCGTTGTTTTCCTAGCATCAAAATACTCCGATTATATGACAGGCCAAGGGATTAATGTAACAGGTGGTATGACAATGCACTAATGATCCATAAACTGGAGGGAATAGAAATGCCTACTATACAAAAAGAAAATAAAGGAAGTGCACTTGCACTTGTCCCCTTGCTAATCTTTGTATTGCTTTTTATCGGTACAGGGCTACTTTCAAAAGACTTTTCAAAAATGCCATTAAGTGTCGCGATTATTGTTGCAGGTGCGATTGCACTTTTAATGAATAGGAAAGAGACGTTATCGAAAAAGGTTGATATCTTTTGTAAAGGGGCTGGGCACCCAAATATTATCTTAATGGTAATAATCTTTATTTTGGCCGGAGCTTTTGCAGGTGTTGCTAAGGAAATGGGTGCTGTAGAATCAACGGTTAATCTTGGATTGTCCTTTCTTCCCGCAAATTTATTAATGGTGGGACTATTTGTTATCGCCTGCTTTATTTCCACCTCGATGGGAACCTCAATGGGCACAGTTGTTGCACTTGCTCCTATTGGGATAGGAATTGCAGGACAAACAGATATTTCGATGGCATTGGCGATGGCTACTGTTATTGGAGGAGCAATGTTTGGTGATAACCTATCAATGATTTCAGATACAACGATTGCAGCAGTAAGAACTCAAAACACGCAAATGAAGGACAAATTCAAAGTCAATTTCTTTATTGTGCTGCCTGGGGCCATTCTAACTGCAATCATTCTTGGAATTATCACACTTGGTAATCATGCAAATATAGGTGGGGAACATCCTTATGAAATCATTAAGGTTCTTCCTTATGTTGCTGTCCTTATAGCAGCTCTTGTAGGAGTGAATGTTTTAATCGTATTACTTGGAGGAACGATATTTGCTGGCATAATTGGTATGGCCTATGGATCTTATGATTTGCTCGGCTTTTTGCAAACCGTTGCCAAAGGTGTCATGAGTATGGAGGATCTTGCCATTGTAGCTATTATGATAGGCGGGGTAGTTGAACTTATTAAATATAATAGCGGAATTGATTTTCTATTAAATTTCGTAACTAGTAAAATTAAATCTAAAAAGGGTGCTGAATTTGGGATTGCAGGCTTGGTTAGTGTGGCTGATATTGCGACGGCTAATAATACGATTTCCATTGTCATTACAGGCCCTTTAGCGAAAAATATTGCAGATGAATACCATATCGATTTAAGAAAGTCAGCTAGTATACTCGATCTGTTCTCCAGCTGCTGGCAAGGGATAGTTCCATATGGTGGGCAGTTGCTAGCTGCAGCAGGTTTAGCTTCCATCTCACCTGTTAGCATTATTCCTTACTCATTCTATCCAATATTAATGGGGATTTGTGGGATAGTAGCCATTTTAATTGGATATCCAAAGCTACAAAGCAAAGAAAAAGGAATAAATAGTAAGGCAAATCCTTCTTTAGAAGAAAAATCTTTATGATAGTTAATAGGAGAGAAAATTTTTGTTTCTAAGTTTCAGGCAAAAAAAGATTATTTAGGAGTGAAATCAAATGGTACAAAAAATGAATGTAGAAAGCTTTAATCTCGATCATACGAAAGTAAAAGCACCTTATGTCCGATTAGCTGGCGTCACTCACGGGAAAAATGGAGATGTTATTCATAAGTATGATATTCGAGTAAAACAGCCCAATAAAGAGCATATGAAAATGCCTGCTCTTCATTCCCTTGAACATTTACTTGCAGAAAATGTCCGCAATCATCTTGATCATGTTGTCGACTTAAGCCCTATGGGTTGTCAAACTGGCTTTTATTTAGCCGTCCTTAACCATGATGATTATGATGGAATTCTGGTTGCACTGGAAAAAACATTGAATGACGTATTAGCTGCTAAAGAAGTTCCGGCTTGCAATGAAGTACAATGCGGTTGGGCTGCAAGTCACAGCCTTGAAGGGGCGCAGGAGCTTGCTCGTGAATTGCTTGCTAAAAAAGAAGAATGGAAAGATATTTTTGTAGATGGAGAATGAAAATTAAGTTGCTTGTTTAATCTTACGGGGGGGAAGTACCAGCAATAAGGAATAAAATTAGAAAATGTAAAGGGTTCTCTATTGCATTGGTATAAATACACAACTGTACGTTAGGGCTAGGGCGAACATTTGAAAGGTGTTCGCTCTTTTTTAAATTATATTTAAAAAAGTGGATGGACTTGGTTTAGATAAAGACGAACTTGAAAAACTAATGCACAAGTCTGAATTATTCTTTGATGAAGGATATGTATTTGAGCGTATAAATTTAGCCAATATAGTGGCTTTAGAAAGATTGAAAAAAGCAAAAGATACAGACTCTTAGAACCTGATCTGGTTTGTACACATGGATGGTGAGTATAGGAGAAGTAAAGGAGGACAAAATTATACGGTAGGTCAAATACAATAAAAATGTCGTACGGGATTTTTACAAGGAGAAAGCTTAGATGAAGTGGCGAATTTTCAATCGATTTGGTTTGACGCTTTATGTTATAAAGACGGCATTGGCAGCAGGGCTGGCATGGTATGCAGCATCGCTGATCTCGCATAACCAATATCCTTATTTTGCAGCATTAGGCGGTATTCTTACTGTCCAGGTGACAGTCGTAGATTCAATTAATAAGGGAGTTTACCGTGTCGTGGGTATTATTGGAGGAGTATTTGTTAGTGTCATTATTAGGGAATTCCTCCCTTTAAATGCTGGATCCATTACCTTAGTGGTACTCGTTGGAATGGCCATTTTTACTGCGTTCCGATTAAATTCGCAAATTATTTCTCAGGTAGGTGTCAGCTCCATACTTGTTCTTGCGTTTGGTGGACAACCCGGCTATTCCGTTGATCGAATTCTGGAGACTTTTATTGGCTGTATCATTGCTGTGTTATTGAATATTTTCCTCATTCCTCCGAACCCAATCCCAGAGGCAGAGAAACGTGTTTTAGACTTAAGCAAACATGCCAGTAACGTTCTCAAAAATTTAGCGATTGCTTACCGAGAGCAATGTTTGAAACCGATTGATATGCCATATGTTCAGGAATTAGTTAGTGAAACGGAAAAGTCCTATCAAGCAGTTCAATTTGCACAGCAAAGTTTACGATTCAGTCCCATTTTGCAAAAGAGGCGCTCGCAATTTCTTGCTTTAGCCAAAGTTATTAGCAGGTATGAACTCATCACCGTTCAAATTCGTGGGATTGCGTGCGGACTCGTTGATCTTGATAGAAGAAACAGCCCAATGGAAGAGTTAATAAAGGCAATAAGCGATACGGCTATATGTGTTGGACTTTTTGCCGAACGGGAAATAACCCCTTCAGCGGAACTTAAAGAAAAATTAGCATTTTCCATTGAACAAGCAAAAAGCTACCAAAATAAATGCTTACATATTATTCATCAATTGGATGACCTCACCGTACTAAGAGACATTGCCAGCATACTCGCCGATTTGAACCGAATCCTAGTAGAAGTTAACAGCAGCACACACTTTATCACGGAAAAGAAAATCACCCTTAAGCGATGAAGGTAATGTTGTGTTGAATTTAATTTTAATGGGTAACTTTCATAGGCATGCAGACACATTCAGGATTAGTGGGGCTGAAGAGACCGACCCCGCAGATGCCATTGTGAATGCTCCCCGCATCGCATCTAAATAAGGTTCACTTGTTTTTTTTTTGAAACATAAGATGACTTATTCTTAATGAAGTAACCAGTCATCGTTAAAATAAGCGTAGATTTTCCGGTTAGACTGCAGAAAAGAACTCGGTTCGAGGTATATAAGCGTAGAATTTCCGATTAAGCAAAGGAATATTACCTATTTTCATGTTTTTTGAGTCAATAGTCGGAATCTTTCCGTCTATTTTAAGCTATTTTCAGTGCTATTTCCTCATTAAGAGAAATTTCTCCGCTTATTTTTCAATACGCTTTAGCATCTAATGGTACTTGTACAACTTACGGATGACTTCGTAAAAAAAAGGCTTTGAGATATTTGCATCTCTAAGCCTTTTTGACTGTGAATTATGCTGTGGAGTTTATGTGATTTGCTATTTGATTTAGTCTTCGATTTACCATTTTGCACCTCATAAGTAAAACCGTTAGAATTTTTCTTGCTCTGTTTTCATTTTAAAGACATAGTAGGATTCCTCTTCTTAAATTCGCCATATAAAGCCTATTACATCTGTTTGGAAGGGGCGGTTCTCATGCTTCATATAAGCAGTGAGTCTACCCTTTGATTTTGGATGTAAAGCCCCAGTACTAGGAGGGAGGGACCCATTCGTACTGTTAATATCTAAAACAAGGCAAAATTAGTTCATAGAATTGGCTGAATAGGAAATTGCTTTGTTGGTGTTGGTGATAAATTTCCAAAGCCCGTGCTGAAGAGGTTCGACTTTCCGGTTCTTTTCGTTTACTTATTTCATAAAGAATATCCGCTTTTAGGAGCCCTTCGTAGTCTGGTTCTAGCAAGGAAAGCGCCTCCTCGAAGAGAGCGAGTGAAATTTGATCAGCGTGGGAGTGATATTTCCCTTCTAAATATAAATTTCTCGCATGTAAAAAGTAGTTGGAAACCGTAGGTAAAAGTGATTTGGTTTTGTCTAAAAGCCTTTCAATAAAAGAATCTTCGACATTTGTGGACATGCAGCATTGAATTGCTAATTGATAGATTGCTAAAGCTTGTTTTTGAAGCTGTGGAACTTCCGCAATGGTATCAATATCATATAAAAAATTATCTTTTAAATTATTAAGGTGTTCTTGATTTGGTTGTGATCTTAATAAAGAGTAAATGGTAAGTGCCCATCCTCGCAGAATGCCTTCCTGATCCTTTGTTTGATGGAGTTTTTCCCTTAATGTCAAAAGTCCATTATGAAGAGAATTATCGGCATCTCCATCTGAAAATTGAATAAGAAGTTTGATATAATCCGTTTCCATGGGATGAATAATATGATGGTTAACTTGATTGATATGGAACAATGATTGGTTAAATGATCCAATATATAAATATAAAATAGAAAGATTAAAATGAATATTATCTCTTTCTTCCTTCAGGTTAGTTGGATTTTCTTTGGAGATTTCTAATGCTCTATTTAATAAATCAATACTTTTCATTCCCTTTTTTCTTGCAAAAGACATGCTGGCTAAAGCATTGTATGATTTCATTTTTAGTTTTAAATTATATTTGTTTTCGGGCTCGTGGAGGACTTTGTTAAAAAAAGTATTTGCTTCATCATAATGAGATAATCTTAAAGAATAATTACCCGATAAATAATAATAATCAATCATTCGTGTGGTAACTTCATATTCTTCTATTTTGTTTTTAAATTGAGTTAATTCGCCTTTTACTGCCTTCCAATGATGTAATCCAATTAAATCACCTATTTTTTGTTTCCTATTATCTAATTCTTTAATCTTTTCGTCTATGTCTGGGTCTGAAAAGTGGCTAATCGGGAAATCTAACCGTTCACTCAATTTTTCTAACTCTTCATTCGTGACGGGGCGATGACCATTCTCAATTTGACTCATTTTCCCTAAAGAGCAAATCCCTTTTGCTAATTCCTCTAAGGTCATTCCTCTTGATTTTCTGGCTGCTCTTATTTTTTTTCCAATTGCATTATGTCTTGGTATTTGTCGTTTCATGTTGTTTCCTTCTTCCTATGTTTTTCTAGGTATATTTTACTATATAAGTAAAAACTATGAATAGGTTGATAATATCGACAAAAAAATATAAAAATGAAATTTTTACTATTTTTTTGTCTAAAATTGTTGAAAATTTCATTTTGGTTGTCATAATCTTCTTTGTGTGTAAAAAAATTCTTTTTAAGTATTCCTTTTTTAATAGTAAAATAGTCTCTTTTATTGTCGTTGTATTCTTGTAAAAAGGAATTTTAAAAAAGTATTTTTATACAGAAACAAATTTGTTTCTGATAGATAATGACAAAGGAGTTAAAAACGAATGGATACTAAGCATCTTAATCTACATGATTTAATTAAAGATCGCTTATTTTACAACGAGTTTCAACCTCTTTGGAATACCTCGGAAAATACTATATTTGCCTATGAGGCATTTATTAGGACAAACCCGTTTACAGATCCTTTGGAACTTTTTTATCAAGCGCGTAATATGGGAGTCCTTTACGAATTAGATACTGCATCCATATCGAATGCCGTTAAAGAATATCCATACGGCCATTTAGATAAATATTTACTTTTCGTAAATGTTTTTCCTTCTACGATTATTCACCCAGATTTCCCTGCCTTTATTAATGGACTATTACGGAACTATGAAGAAATCAAACACAGAGTAGTGTTTGAAATAAATGAGGATCCTGCAGAAGATCATTATTGGGAAGAACCCCATTTTAAAAATCGCTTGTCATTCCTTAGGGATAAGGGATTTTTTATTGCTTATGATGATTTAACCTATACTCAGTCATCCATAAGGAAAATTCATGACTATGTTCCGGATTTTACGAAATTAGATCGATCGTGTTCTCAAAATTTGGCGGATTCTTTAGAAAAGCAGGAGCACGTCGAATATTTTGTTTCTGATACTTTTAAGGAAATGGTCGTGGTCTTAGAGGGGATTGAAACGAATGATGATTTATTAGTGGCAAAGCAACTGGGTGTGCCTTTACTGCAGGGATACTTTATTGCGAAGCCGCATCGCTTATGAAACGTTGTAAAGGAAATGAGTAATGTTATGAACAGAAGAAGTTGGACAGATGAGGAAATTCGATTCTTAAAAGAAAATGTGGGAAAGATGAAAATCGAGACGGTTTCTCAAAAGTTAAATAGATCACAAGGGTCTGTTATTAGCAAAATGAAGAGACTGGGTATTGCTTATACCAAAAATCAAACTGGACATTTATCCACGTATCAATTAGCCGAGTTACTCTCCGTTGATCGAAATACAATTATCGGTTGGATGAAAAGACATGGCCTAAAATTCACCAAAAAGGTTACACGTACCACCAAGAGCTTTTATTTTATCGATCCAATAGACTTTTGGAAATGGGCAGAAAGAAACCGCGAAAAAATAGATTTTTCAAAGATAGAATGCAATACTATCGCTCCTGAACCCGAATGGGTAAGACATGAAAGAAATTGCCGGAAAGAAGAACATTATAAAGTGTGGAGTGTAAAAGAAGAAAGAGTGTTAGAAATGATGGTGCTATCAGGGTATTCCTATTCCGAGGTAGCGAAGCGGCTGTCGAGGACAAAAACGAGCGTTCAAAGAAAATATCAACGAATGACAAAAATAAGATAGGGGGATGAAAGTGAAATCAAACTATGTCATTTTTCGTGTTGGAGATAATGACTTTGGTATCGAAATCCAATACGTCATTTCCATTGAAAAGGTAACGGAGATCACCTGTCTTCCGCAAATGCCTGATTATATCAAAGGGATTACCAATTTAAGGGGGCAAATGAAAGGAGTCATTGATGCTGCTACATTACTATTCAATCAATCTATTGAAATAGATGAAAGTACAAGATTTCTTCTTTTAGACATTCATCAATCTGATATTGCTCTGATGGTTTCGAAGACAAATGAAATTTTGAGTATCGATGAAGAGGAAATAAAACCGATTGATTCCATTAACGCCACTTCCGAAATTTTTAAAGGAGTTGCCTTAATAGACAACCGAATGATATCCATCTTGAATATCGAAAAGCTACTTTCAACATTAGATGCTTTAGAAACAGTTTCTGCTGTTCATTTGGGATGAAAAAATGTAACACATCGAAAGGGGGAATGTAGAAATAAACATCCTGCACTTAATATGTAAAATCAACATCAAGAAAGGAAGAATGAAATGTCAGCAAAGAAGATTGTATTTGGAATTGTACTTATTTTAGCTTTAATAACAGCTGGTGTGTATCCATATATACAAAATGACACACCTGTTCATGCAAAGGAAACGAAAATCAAAAAAGTTACAAAGCCTTTTAAGGTAGCATCTATCGAGTTTAATCCAATTTTAAATGAAAGAGATAAGAACGTAGCTGCATTAGCAAAGTTAACGGAAGAAGCATTTAAAAATGGGGCAAAGCTTGTTGTAGCTCCTGAAATGTCTACCACTGGATATTACTATGCTAATCGTAAGGCTATTGAGCCGTTTGTTGATACGATTCCTGGTAAAACAACGGATGTATTCGCGAAATTAACGAAAAAATACGATGCGTACATTGTGTTTGGTATGCCGGAAGTGGATAAAAAAACAAACCTTTATTATAACTCAGCAGCAATGGTAGGTCCTGATGGATACGTTGGCAAGTATCGCAAAACACAAATGTGGGAAACGGAAACACATTGGGGAGCATGGGGAGACTTAGGCGTACCTGTGTTTGATACAGAACTAGGTAAAATTGCTATTAACATCTGTATGGACTCTGCTTATTTTGAGACTGCAAGATTAGCAGGTATTCAAGGTGCAGACATTCTAGCATTCCCAACGAATTCATCTGCACAAGCGATTTCTGCTCTTCCTGCTCGTGCACAACAAAATGGAATGTATATTGTCAGTGCAAACCGTTCCAATACAGAGCATGGCTTCCATATGATTGGCGGAAGTGCTGTTTGGTCTCCGGAAGGACATAAACTTGCGGAAGCACCTGTTATCATGACAGAAAAAGAAGATGTCGATGAACCGACGATTACTTATGCAACCATTGATCCAAAGCAATACGATAATAAAAATAAAGAAGCATTGAAGGAAAGAAGACCAGAGCTTTATAAAGAGCTTATGCAATATGTAGAGCCATGGGACTATACGAAAAATACAACTCCACACAAAATTGTAGCAGCTGCTCTTCAATATGAGCCTGTATTGGGTGATAAAGCAAAAAATAAACAAAAAATTGTTTCTCTATTAGAAGACGCAAAGAAACAAGATGGTAATTTAAATTTAGTTGTTCTTCCTGAATTATCTTTAACAGGTCCGGTTGATAATAAAAAAGATGCAGCAAGCTTCGCTGAAAGTGCTGATGGGGAAACAACGCAATTTTTCGCTGATCTTGCAAAGAAATACCAAGTTTCTATCGTAGCAGGACTAATTGAAAAAGAAAATAATAACTTATTTAATTCAGCCTTCTTAATTTCTCCAGATGGCAGCATTGCAGGGAAATATGAAAAAACTCATCTAAGCAAAATGGATAAAAAATGGGCAACACCAGGTTCTTCTTTACCAGTTTTTGAAACAAAGGAATTAGGTAAAATCGGTATTTTAATAGGCGAAGATGCTCAGTTTCCGGAAGCTTCAGGAGTTTTAGCAGTGGAACGAGCTGATACAATTGCCATTCCTTCCGCTTGGAACGGACAATACGGAGGAAAGATGGAAATCAGCAAAAAAATGTCTGTAAATAAATATCCGGATGACTCCATGGTTACTTGGGATGCCGTTGCAATTGGTGCACAAGCGTACACTGTTGTTGCTAATTATGTAGGAAGCGATCAACATTATTTAGGCGGCAGCAGCTTGTACACGCTTGATCCATTGTATGGTTTAGATCAGCCTGTTGTAGCCCCAAGTGATAAAGAGGAAGCATTGGTCGTGAAATATGAAACATTACAAAATGACTGGTGGTTTAACCAAGATAAATTGCTTCTCTCCAGAAGAACACCATATTTTGTTCCATTAATTCAAGAATAAGAGAAAGGAAAGCAAGGTACGGCATAGAAATATGCCTTTCTTGCTTTATAAAGGTTTTTATATGAAGAAAAAAAGAGGTTCATTTAAAACTAAGCTTATAGTCTATTCTTTATTGTTATCCATTATTCCAATTTTTATCGTTTCCTTTTTTATCAATAATGAAGTTCGAAAAACCACTCAAAATGCTTATACGGAATCTAGTAAAAAGGAAATTAACCAAGTCGATAATGCGATCTCCTTATATTTTGATACGATTCATGAAAATGCCAAATTATTAGCGACCAATCCTTCTGTCATAAGTGCGGACAAATCCATTACATCTTATATGAAGGTGAAGGGTGTGGATTCGGGTCAATCTGTTGATATGACCCCTTCCAAAAACAGCAAAAAGGAAAAAGAAATATTTGATATTTTTGCCCAGTTTGGTGCTTCACACCCAAATGCTGCTTATGTATATATGGGAACTCCTGATGGCGGCTATATTCAATATCCTGAAGGTCCGACAACGGCAGGCTTTGACCCGCGTGAACGGCCTTGGTATCAAACGGCGACAGCAAATCCTGGTAAAGTTAATATGACAAGTGCCTATGCCGCAAATGGATCGGATTCGATCATTGTAAGTAATGTTGTTACCATTGAACAAAATGGACAGCAAAAAGGCGTACTTGGATTAGACGTTGACTTAAATGGATTAACTAGCATCATCAAGCAAATTAAAATTGGGAAAAATGGCTATGTTATTTTAGCGGAGGATAATGGAACGATTCTTGCCGATCCGAAAAATCCAAAGCTAAATTTCAAACCGATATCTACATTAAAAGTTCCAGAGTTAAAAAAATTGAATAAAGATACTAGTATCGTAGCAAAGCTTAACGGAAAGGATTATGTGTTCACAATCATTTCTTCTAAAATAAAAGGCTGGAATTACATATCCGTTGTGGAAAAAAGTGAGTTTCTAGCATCTGCGAAACATATCACGAATATTCTTCTTCTATTAGGTGCAATCGTCGCTATTTTAGCGATCATCGTGTCGTTCTTTATGAGTTCAAGGATTACACGTGATATTAAGAAGCTAAGTGCTCTATCCTTATCCATGTCAAAAGGTGATTTGACTCAGCAGGTGGATATCAAATCGAACGATGAAATTGGCGAAACAGGATCTAATTTTAATCTGATGGCAAATAATTTAAAAGAAATGATTACAAAGGTTTCCGATGGCTCCCAGCAACTATCCGCTACATCAGAGGAACTTGCTGCAAGCTCTGAAGAAAACCTAAAAGCATCTACGCAAATATCCGAATCCATTCAGAGTGTGGCTTCAGGCACGGATGAACAAAATGCAGAAATGAATGATGCGGTTAACATTATGAGAGAAGTATTAGAAAATGTGGAAGTAGTAACAACCAGCATGGAAAATGTCCACAAATCTATTAATCTATCTGCAGAAACCGCTAGTCTCGGTAGCGAGGTAGTAAATCAAACCGTCCAACAAATGGCGGAAATCGATCAAAATGTTGCATCTTCTGCAGAAAAAATAAATGAACTAAAAGAAAAATCTAATGAAATTAGCCAAATAAGCCTTATGATTCAATCCATTTCCGAACAAACGAATCTTTTGGCGCTTAATGCAGCCATTGAAGCGGCAAGAGCGGGAGAACAAGGAAAAGGCTTCGCTGTTGTAGCCGATGAGGTTCGAAAACTGGCAGAACAATCAAGCCAATCTGCATCGCAAATTAGTGAAATCATTACGGACATTAAAGAAGGAATCAATGAATCTATGGAACTGGTGGACAAAGGTTCCGATTCCACTAAAGAAGGTCTCGATTTAGTGAATAAAAGCGGTACTGCCTTCGAAAATATTAATAATTCCGTTGTGAACGTAACCAAAAGTATCGCTGAAGTCAGCGGATCTATGAACAAAATGAAAGCAAGTATAGAAGAAGTTTTTACCCATTTTGAAAAAGTCTTTAAAACGTCAATGGGTGTAAATGAACACTCCCAAAACGTTGCCGCATCCTCCGAAGAAATGAGTGCATCCATGAACGAAGTATCTTCCGCGGCACAAGAACTCGCCAAAATGGCAATGGAACTGGAAGAAGTAATATCGCAATTTAAATTGTAAGGAGAACAGGGGTTGCAAGCCCCTGTTTTTTCTTGTGGGTTTGGGGGGCGGTTCTCTTTTCTCAAAATTACTAACAACACTACACCCTTTTTTTGTGAGAAGAGGGACCGGATCAAAAGACCAAGAGGAAGGAAAAATCCGGTTCCAATGTCCTTTATAGGGATTCAAAAGACCAAGAGGAAGAAAAAAACCGAGAGCAATGTCTTTTATAGGGATTCAAAAGACCAATAGAAAGAAAAATTCCAAGTCCAATGTCCTTTATAATGGTTAATAATAAGACGGTTCTTACATTTCACTTATTTAAACCAGAGGTGGAAACATGGGAACAATCTCCACAAACTAAAAAAACTTTCAAATTATTATTGAAAATGAAAAGGGTTTCAGATATACTTTTACTAAACTGATTTACTAATTATTTTAAATTTTTGCATACTAGTTTCTTAGATTAGTATGGCAAGTTACATAGAATTACTAAATCGATTTATTTTTTATTTGGTAACTAAACCGATTTATAAAACTTTTATTTTTTGCTCAATACTAAACCGGTTTATCTAATCAACTTAGAAGGAAACGAAAGAAGGAGGTATTAAAATGCCACCAAGTTTTAGTGTTTTTACGATAGGGGATGCTTTGATCACCTTTAATCCGTCCCAAACCGGACCAATGCGATACGTCCCTCAGTTTGAACGAAAAGTGGGAGGAGCTGAGCTTAATTTTGCTATCGGCTGTTCTCGTCTCGGGTTACGTTCAAAGTGGGTAAGTCGTTTAGGAAAGGACGAATTTGGACGATATATTTATAATTTCGTACGTGGCGAAGGGGTGAATACCGAAGATGTCCATTTTGTGGAAGGATATCCAACTTCGTTGAATTTTAAAGAGATTCGGGAGGATGGTTCGGGAAAAACCTTCTATTACCGCTATCAATCTCCAATCTTAACTTTAGCACCGAATGATATCACAGAAGAGATGTTAGAAGGAATCAATCTAGTTCACATAACAGGCGTGTTTTTAGCGGTTGATCCTAAAAATTTAGAGATTGCAAAACGCGTTTTAGAAATAGCGAAGCAAAAGCACATAACTGTTTCTATGGATCCTAATATTCGTTTGAAATTATGGACTATCGAGGAGGCAAGAAAAGCTTATTTTGAACTGTTTCCATACGTGGATATCTTGCTGACAGGTCTAGATGAGATCAAGCTAATATTAGATTCGTCATCAGAAGAAGATTTTGTGAACTTAGCAAAACGCTATAACATTGATCAGCTTGTTATAAAAGATGGAGCAAACGGATCAAGGGTTTATTATCGTGGAATCTGGTTTCAAAAAGAAGCTTTTGCAGTTAAACCAGTAGACACGGTTGGAGCCGGAGATGGTTTTGATGCGGGCTATATTTATGGGTATTTACATGATTTACATATGGAAGAGCGATTAGCATTTGCAAATGGAGTCGGGGCATTAGTGACGACTGTCTCAGGAGATAACGAAGGCTTACCTTATTTAGAGGAAGTTTGGTCTTTTATTCGAAACGAAGCAGTGATAGAAAGATAAATACCAATGATTGTAATGAACTTATTGGAAGCGTTTTTATAGTTTCTAAATTAAGGAGATGGTAGCATAGCGACTGTAACCATAAAAGCAGAGGAAGCAAAGCAGCTAGTCATTCAGAAATTACAAGAAGCAGGGTTAAATGATCAACATGCTAAGAAAATAGCGGAAGTTTTAGTCCATGCGGATTTAAGAAATGTAAATTCCCACGGTGTTTTGCGAACAGAACATTATATCAACCGTTTAAAAGCAGGGGGGATTAACCCTGACGCAAACATCACTTTTCAATCTACTGGACCTGTAACAGGCATTGTAGATGGAGATGATGGTTTTGGTCATGTGGTTGCGGATATTGCGATAGATCATGCAATTGAAATGGCAAAGTCAAGTGGAGTTGGGATGGTAACGGCAATGAACAGCAGCCATTGCGGGGCTTTAAGCTATTTTGTTCAAAAGGCTGCAGAGGAAAAGCTAATTGGAATTGCCATGACACATACGGATAAAATTGTCGTTCCGTTTGGAGGGAAAACACAGTTTCTCGGTACCAATCCGATTGCATATGGGGTTCCAGCCAAGACGAAGCAGCCATTTATTCTTGATATGGCGACATCGAACGTAGCTTTAGGGAAAATTCTCCAAGCTCGTGAGGAAGGAAAAGAAATACCGGAAGGCTGGGCGGTAGATGAAAATGGAGCTCCTGTAACGGATCCAAACAAAGTCGCTTCTCTTACCCCATTTGGAGGACCTAAAGGGTACGGTTTGGCCGTGATAGTAGACATTTTCTCCGGACTATTAGCGGGTGCGGCATTCGGTCCGCACATTGGAAAAATGTACGATGATCTTGATAAGAAAAGAAAACTGGGACATTACTTCTGTGCGATAAACCCTGCTTTCTTCACGGATCCAGACGTCTTTTTAGAGCAAATGGACCGGATGATGGAAGAATTACAACAGGTACCGCCTGCACCGGGATTTGAACGGGTATATGTGCCTGGGGAAATTGAACAATTGCATGAAGCAAGAAATCTTGAGCAAGGGATTACCATCGCTTCAAGCGTATATGAATTTTTAACAAAGAAGGTGCAATAAATGAAAGCGGTTCAAGTTAGAAAAGCACATGAACTTATCATTAATGAAATCGAAAAACCACAGATAGTACATACAACAGACGTTCTTGTAAAAGTAAAACGTGTGGGGATTTGCGGTTCAGATATGCATATCTATCATGGAACGAATCCGCTCGCTACTTTACCGCGAGTAATTGGTCATGAGGTTGCCGGGGAAGTGGTAGAAGTCGGAGAGGATGTTAAAGGAATAAAAGTAGGCGACCATGTTGTTGTAGAACCAATCCGATATTGCGGTGAATGCTATGCTTGTCGAAAAGGCCGTCCAAATGTTTGTGAAAAGTTATCTGTATTTGGAGTCCATGAGGATGGAGGAATGAGAGAATGGTTTGTTCTTCCGGAAAAGCAACTTCATGTGGTAGATTCCTCCTTGCCATGGGAAGAAGTTGTTCTAGCCGAGCCTTATACGATTGGAGCTCAAGCTATTTGGAGAGGCGGAGTAGAGGAAGGAGAAACCGTATTAATACAAGGTGCCGGCCCAATTGGAATATGCGTTTTAAAATTGGCTAAGCTCATGGGGGCTACCGTCATGATTACCGATTTAAATGAGGAACGATTAGCTTTTGCGAAGGAAAATGGCGCTGATGTAATAGTGAATGCCGGAAGTGAAGACGTTCGAAAACGTGTGGAGGAGTGGACAAATGGCGAAGGGGCAAATGTTGTAATGGATGCCGTTTGCTTGCCAATGACATTCGAATTGGGGATTGATGTTGTTTCTCCTGCCGGACGAGTCGTGGTTCTTGGCTTTGATGAACGAAAAGCAGCTATTTCACAGCTTCCAATTACAAAAGGGGAAGTAACGATAGTAGGTTCAAGATTACAAACTTACCAGTTTCCAAAAGTCGTGAAACTATTAAATGAAGGAAAGCTTCGTCATAACGGGCTCGTAACTCATACTTACAAACTAGAGGATGTTCAAGAAGCTTTTGATTTTATCGAAAAACATCCAGAACAAGTTCGCAAAGCCCTTATCGAATTTGAATAAGGAGGTTGTAATCGATGAATAAACAATCTATCACTCAACAATTAGTAGAGAAGAAAGTAGTTGCGGTCATTCGGGGGAAGTCCGGCGAAGAAGCTGGCATCTTGTCAAAAGCAGCAATCGAAGGCGGTATTCGTGTTATCGAACTAACCTATACGACTCCGCAAATTGAAGAAGCATTTAAAGTTCTTCAACATACGGATGCATTAATTGGAGCAGGATCTGTATTAGATGCGGAAACAGCTAGGCATGCTATTTTAAATGGCGCTAAATTCATTGTTAGTCCTTATTTTAATGAAGAAGTGGCAATCCTTTGCAATCGTTATGGTATTCCGTACATGCCAGGCTGTATGACGATTCGGGAAATGGGAATGGCTTTAGAATCAGGATGTGATGTGCTGAAATTATTCCCGGCAAATCATTTTGACCCGTCCTTTATAAAATCTGTAAATGGCCCGCTTCCAAATGTGCGAATCATGCCTACGGGTGGAATCAACTTATCCAATTTAAAAAATTGGCTGGATGCAGGAGCCGTAGCAGTTGGAATCGGCAGTGATTTAAACAAAGCCTATCAAAGCGGCGGCTACGATGCTGTTGTAGAATTAAGCCGAAAATATATCCAAAAAAGTGAAGAAAAAGTGGAGGTGTCGTGATGAATATTACATTTAGATGGTACGGCAGAGAAAATGATACCGTTACGTTAGAACATATTAAGCAAATCCCTGGCGTCAAAGGCATCGTGTGGGCATTGCACCAAAAACCAGCCGGAGATGTATGGGAAAAGAACGAAATTAAAGAAGAAATCGAATATATTCAGTCATTTGGCTTTCATACCGAGGTCGTGGAAAGTGTCAATGTTCATGAATCCATTAAATTAGGCAATGCCGACCGAATGAAGTACATCGAGAATTACAAAGAAACAATTCGAAATCTAGCAGAATTTGGAGTAAAAGTTATTTGTTATAATTTCATGCCAGTGTTTGATTGGACCCGTACAGAAATGTTCCATCCTTTAAAAGATGGATCAACGGCACTATTCTATGAAAAAGCAAAAGTCGATCAAATTGACCCGAAAGAGCTTATCCAAACTGTATCGAGTGCTTCCGATTTAACATTACCTGGCTGGGAACCAGAAAGACTTGAGCGCATTTCAGAACTTTTTGAGGCTTATAAAAGCGTGGACGAAGAAAAGCTATGGGAAAATTTAGCCTTCTTCCTTAACGAAATTTTACCAATAGCGGAGGCTAACGGAATCAAAATGGCGATTCATCCGGATGATCCACCTTGGTCTATTTTTGGATTGCCACGGATTATCACAGGGAAGGCAAGCTATGAAAGACTAATTCAGATCTCTGATTCTCCTGCGAACGGGTTTACTTTATGTACAGGTTCAATGGGTGCCAATCCTGAAAACAATATGGTGGAAATTGCAAAAGAATATGCAAACCGCTCACCATTCGCTCATATTCGCAATGTAAAAATCTATGAAAATGGTGATTTTGAAGAAACCTCCCATTATACACAAGATGGTTCCATTGATGTAAAAGGAGTTGTCGAAGCATTACATAATCATGATTATACCGGCTATGTCAGACCGGACCATGGCCGCCATATTTGGGGAGAGGTTTGCCGCCCAGGTTATGGATTATACGACCGGGCTTTAGGAATTATGTATCTATTAGGATTATGGGATGCATATGAAGCCAAAAAGGTAGGGAGACAATCATGATTCCAGTTCATTCAAACTTAGAAGGCAGAGTGGCAGTTATTATCGGAGGCAGCGGGGTTTTATGTTCCAAAATGGCGAGCGAATTAGCTCGCCATGGAGTCAAAATCGCCATCTTAAATAGAACCGCTGAAAGCGGAAAACTAGTAGTCGATCAAATTACCGAGTCTGGCGGAACAGCTATTTCCGTTGTGGCAGATGTCTTAGACCGAGCTTCTTTAGAAAAAGCAAAAGATAGAATTGTAGAAGAGTTTGGCGGCGTAGATATCCTAATAAATGGTGCTGGCGGAAACCATCCGGATGCGATAACAGGCCCAGAAACCTATGAAGAAGATGCAGAAGGGAAATCCTTCTTTGATTTAGATGAACGTGGATTTTCCACTGTTTTCTCAAGCAACTTTACTGGAACATTTTTAGTAAGCCAAGTTTTTGGAAAATTGTTATTACAAGCAAAAGCACCTGTTATCTTGAACTTTTCTTCTATGAGTTCCTATGCTCCGATGACGAAGGTGCCGGCCTATAGTGCAGCAAAAGCATCCATTAATAATTTCACCATGTGGATGGCAGTGCATTTTGCCGAAGCAGGCTTGCGTGTGAATGCGATTGCTCCAGGGTTCTTCCTAACTAAGCAGAACCGCGATTTGCTGCTTAACGAAGACGGCAGCTACACTCCGCGTTCACAGAAAATCATTACAGGAACACCAATGAAACGATTTGGTCAACCGGAGGATCTGCTTGGAACCATGCTATGGCTTGTCGATGAATCTTATTCAGGGTTTGTAACAGGTGTTACGGTGCCAGTTGATGGAGGTTTCATGGCTTATTCCGGTGTGTAATACATTTTCGTCATGAGGAAAGGTGGTGGTTCGCCTAATACCGGTGATTTTTTTTAGAGAAATTGTAAAGCGGTTCCAATTATAATAGAATAATCTTATTAATGGCTGTTTTCGTAAAGGTTGTTAAAATACAAAAGCTGATTTTAACCTGTTGCTTTTCTTCATTTGTTTTAAATCCTAATTCAGCGGTTTTAACTTGAATAAGGAAGTTTATGAGATTGAAGCAACATGGTTTAAGATAATAGCCTTAATAATACAAGGTGAACCGTTTTATGTATTGGGTTTACAGAAAAGACAGGAATGAACTATACATGATGAAGAAGTTAACCATTGCTGATGTTGCTAAGCATGCAAATGTATCCAAAAGTACGGTTTCGCAATATTTGAACGAACGATATGAATATATGAGTGAAAAAACGCGAAAAAAAATCAAGGATACCATTGAAGAATTAAACTATCAACCTAACATATTAGCAAGAAGCTTAAAGCAGAAATCTACTTTTACGATCGGCGTGGTCGTGGCTAATAATGTCCACACTTTTTCCACAAATATCATTCGCGCAATCGAAGGATATTTTTATCAACAAGGGTTTCATATAATTGTGTGTAATGCGGATGATGAGCCGCAAAAGGAAAAGAATTATATTGAAATGCTGAGGGCAAAGCAAGTAGATGGAATTATCATTTTTCCAACAGGGGATAATCTTGATTTGTATCAGCAAATGATTCGCGATCAGTTTCCGATTGTGTTTATGGATAGGACGATTGCAGAGTTGGATATTACAACGGTGATGCTCGATAATCATCTGGCTGCAAAACTGGCTGTTGATCATTTTGTTGAAAAAGGATATCGGAATATTGCGATAGTGACCACTTCTATTATCCGGAATATTAGTCCGCGTGTGGAACGTATTCAAGGATACAGAGAGGCGCTTGAATCGTATGGATTCCCTGTTAAGGAAGAATATATTAAGACAGCTCCAGCGGAAGAAATTTCAGAGGCATTAACGGAGTTATTTTCGTTAGATACCCCTCCTGAAGCTGTATTAGCTGGGAATGATATTGTCCTAAACGAAGTGTTAAGATTTATCAAAAACCGTAATTTAAAGATTCCTAATGATGTTGCGGTAATTGGGATTGATGAGGTGCCATTTGCTGATTTCTATACTCCAACGATTACCACTGTTAAACAGCCGACTGTAGAAATGGCTCATTTAGCTGCAGAACAGCTTCTTAGTCAGATTAAACAAGAAAGGGTTATCGATACAGGTGTACATCGTTTTAAACCAACATTAATCCCAAGATTTTCCTGTTAAATTAGAATCTTTCGTTTTTTGAAAAACTAAATCGGTTTATTATCCATTTTTCAAAAATATAAACTACTAACATGTTTCTGTTATTAAATGGAAACGCTTTCTGTATTCAGAGAAATATAAAATTTATTCCAGGGGGAGTATGGATGTTTTCTAAAGGAAGAGGAGTTGTAATTCTATTCTTGTTTTTAGCTGGAGTGGTCAATTATTTAGACCGTTCTGCATTATCCGTTGGGGCTCCATTTATTAGACATGATTTAACCTTAACAGATACACAAATGGGAATTATTTTCAGTAGTTTCTCTGTTGGATATGCGATTTTTAACTTTTTGGGAGGGATGGCATCGGATCGATTTGGCGCCAAACTTACCCTATTTGTTGCAATGATTGTTTGGTCGCTTTTCAGCGGAGCTATCGTGCTTGCTGTTGGTTTTGTCAGCATGATTGTCATTCGCGTATTGTTTGGAATGGGCGAAGGTCCGCTTTCAGCAACGATTAATAAAATGGTCAATAACTGGTTTCCGCCGAGTAATCGTGCATCAGTGGTTGGGTTAACGAACAGTGGGACTCCACTCGGCGGTGCGATTTCAGGACCAATCGTTGGTTTTATTGCTATTTCATTTGGATGGAGATATTCCTTTATTGCGATTATGTTAATTGGTCTAATTTGGGCACTGTTCTGGTGGAAGTTTGTAAAGGAAAAACCATCGGATTCGGCTTCTGCAGAATTGGAAATTGCTGCGGCAAAAGAAAGGGATCAATCTGGTAAAAAATACAGTCTGACTTTTTATCTAAAACAAAAAACCGTATTATTTACAGCCTTTGCATTCTTTGCTTACAACTATATTTTATTTTTCTTTTTAACTTGGTTCCCAAGCTATTTGGTAGATGCCCGCGGATTAAGTGTTAAGGATATGAGTGTGGTAACGGTTATTCCGTGGATACTAGGCTTTTTAGGTCTCGCTTTAGGCGGAATTGTATCCGATTTCTTCTACAAGAAATTCATCAAAAAGGGAGTCTTATTCTCCAGAAAGCTCGTCCTTGTTACATGCCTGTTCTTATCAGCAGTTTGTATCGGCTTTGCCGGCGTCGTAACGACAACCGTTGGTGCCGTAACTTTGGTAGCGCTCTCTGTTTTCTTCTTATATTTAACGGGTGCAATCTATTGGGCAATCATCAATGATGTTGTCGATCAAAACAATGTTGGATCTGTTGGCGGTTTCATGCACTTTTTAGCGAATACAGCAGGAATTATTGGGCCAACCCTAACTGGCTACCTTGTTGATAAGTCAGGAACTTTTACTGCTGCATTTATTCTTGCCGGTGCTTTAGCAGTAGTTGCTTCTCTGGCAGTTATTCGATTTGTTCGTCCGATTGTGAAAGAGGCGTAATGGGAGCATGGGGACGGTTCTCCTGTTTCATACAACGTAAGAGTAAATAGAAAAGAAAAGACCAGAGACATCGAAATTCATCATGTGTTTCTGGTCTTTTTATCACTTTTTCGATAGCTTGCTGGAGTCATTTTTAGATATTTTTTAAAAATACGATGAAAATGGGACACGCTTTCGAAGCCGCATTTTTCAGCTATTTGTGACACCGTGTAAGTAGTAGTTAATAAAAGCTCTTTTGCCTTAATGATCCTTTTGGTGTTCAAATATTCGATTAATCCAATTCCTGTTTTTTGTTTAAATATTCTGCTGAAATGGGAGGTGCTCACTAAAGATTTATTGGCAAGCTCTGTTAAGGATAAAGATTCCCCTAAATGTTCATTTATATATGCCAAGATATCGGTTATCCAATCCGAGTTGTATATTCTACTTTTCGCGTTGCTTTTTATGCGAATGCGATATAAATCGAGAATTATTTGGTGGAGTATGATCAATGAAGCATGCTTTGCCCCAAGCTCCTCGTTCGTTATTTCCTGTTGAATCGTTAATAGTTGTTTTTCTATTTTTTGTTGTGCTTCGGATGGCAAAGATATTTGATAGATATTAAACTTCTTCGTTTCCTCAAATAAATGTATATAGGAAAAAAATTCGTCTACTGGATTATTATATAGCAGGGTTGGGCTAAAAAAGATAATGGTTGATGTAACGGGATTATCCTTATCGGGCATTGCTCTGTGAATTGTATTATTTGGAATCAGAAATACATCACCTTGCTGCATTCGATAAAATACATCACCAATAAAGAAAGTTCCTTGGCCGCTATAAACATATACAATTTCATAATAATCGTGCACATGGTTAGACAGTTCCCTTTGTGGGCTCTTTGTATCTTGGAAGACAAAGGAAAAAGGGAACAGCAAGTTTTGATTTGACACTTTTTGAATATTTTTCATCCGTTTATCACCTTGTATTTATTATATCAAAAATGAGCACAATTACAGCAAAATATGCCATTTGTATTTCATTTCTTGATGATAAAATAGAGTTATGAATTGAAAGGGCTTACAGGGAACGAAGGGACGGTTCTCCTGTTCCATGGAAACGGAAGAACCGTCCCTTTCATCATTTAAGGAGGGGCCGATATGAGTAAAATAGTACAATTACATTCCAGTGATGATGTGGTAATTTGCCTACAGGATATGAACAAAGGGGAAATTCTCGAGATTCCAAGTACGGGGAAACAAGTGGAGGTCTCAGAGGATATTCCAAAAGGGCATAAGATTTTAGTAAATCCAGTAAAATCCGGAGAAGATGTATTAAAGTTTGGCTATTCGATAGGAAAAGCCAAAAGAGATTTAACGGTTGGGGAATGGGTTCACACACATAATTTGGAATCAGGGTTAAAGGGGATTTTAGATTATTCCTATCAACCTACTAATCATAAGTTTCCAACGGAAAATGTACAACATACTTTTCGAGGATACCTAAGGGAGAACGGAGAAGCAGGAATCCGAAATGAAATATGGATTATTAATACGGTTGGATGTATTAATAAGACTTGCGAAATCCTGGCTAAAATGGGGAATGAACAATTTAAAGATCGCAACATAGATGGAGTTTATCATTTTCCGCATCCTTATGGCTGTTCCCAATTGGGGGATGACCTTTCTAATACGCAAAAACTATTAGCTTCCTTAGCTCAGCATCCAAATGCTGCTGGTGTTTTAATTGTGGGATTAGGATGTGAAAATAATCAAATTGAAGCATTCAAAAAGGTAATCGGTGATTTTTCTCCGAATCGCATAAAGTTCTTGAGGGCTCAGGATGTTGAGGATGAGCTGGAAATTGGAATGAGCTTAATAGAAGAATTAGTGGAGTATGCGGAACAATTTGCACGTCAGCCTATTCCGGTATCGAAGCTTAAAGTAGGGCTTAAATGCGGCGGTTCAGATGGATTTTCCGGTATAACGGCAAATCCATTAGTGGGAGCTGTGTCCGATCTCATTGTAGGGGAAGGCGGAACAACGATTTTAACAGAGGTTCCGGAAATGTTTGGTGCCGAAACCATTTTGATGAATCGGGCAAAGGATGAAGAAACCTTTCATAAAATCGTACAGTTAATCAATAATTTTAAGGAATATTTTATCCGTCACGAACAAGAAATCTATGAAAATCCATCCCCCGGCAATAAAGCAGGTGGCATTAGCACGCTAGAGGAAAAATCACTTGGCTGTACGCAAAAGGGCGGGCACTCACCAGTGGTAGATGTTAGTCCTTATGGGGAAAGAGTGACAAGGAACGGGTTGAATTTGGTGAATGCCCCTGGAAATGATTTAGTTTCCGTGACAGCCCTTGCGGCGGCTGGTGCCCATATTGTTTTGTTTACAACAGGTAGAGGAACGCCGTTTGGAGGGCCGGTTCCTACAGTGAAAATAGCAACGAACTCAGAATTGGCTAAACGCAAGAAACACTGGATTGACTACAATGCTGGGCAGCTATTGGAAGGACAAACAATGGAAAGCTTAAAAAAAGATTTATATGAATATATTCTTTCACTAGCCTCCGGACAAAAACGCACCAATAACGAACAATTCGGATTTAAAGAGATTAGTATTTTTAAAGATGGAGTAATTCTTTAGGTGGGATTAGGGGGCCAGGTCCCGTGTACCGTCAATTCAACTTATCAAGAAACCTGGAAATTTGAAAAGAACAAAGAATGTACAAAACTTGCAGATAAAAAAAGGAGCGGAATTTTTATGAAAAAAATTGTTTGTGAAAAACCAAAGCAATTTAAAATGGTGGAAGCAGAACCTCCTGTTCCTCAAGAAGGCGAAGCGCTCATTCGGGTTCAGCGTATTGGGATTTGCGGAACGGATATTCACGCATATGGAGGCAATCAGCCATTTTTCACGTACCCACGTGTACTTGGGCATGAATTGTCGGGGATTATTGAATCTATTCCAGATAATGCATCAGGATTAAGGGTTGGCGATCAAGTTTCCATTATTCCATACATGGAGTGTGGGGAATGTATTGCTTGTAAGAACGGAAAACCAAATTGCTGTACGAATATGAAGGTAAAGGGTGTACATATTGATGGCGGAATGAGTGAGTGGATGACTGTTCTTGCTGACCATTTAGTAAAAACGGAAGGGCTGACACTTGATCAATCTGCGATGATTGAACCCTTGAGTATAGGTGCTCACGCAGTAAGAAGGGCAGCTATTCAAAAAGGAGAATACGCACTAGTGATTGGGGCTGGTCCGATTGGTTTAGGTGTCATGGCATTTGCAAAGAACCAGGGGGCAAAAGTAATTGCCATGGATCTGAATGATGAACGACTTGCATTTGCCCGTGAGTGGGCAAATATTGATGAAACAGTCAATGTACTGGAACAACCTTTGGAAAAATTAGCGGAACTGACGAATGGGCAGATGCCAACCGTTGTTTTTGATGCAACAGGAAACGCAAAGTCCATGACAGACGCTTTTAACTATCCTGCTCACGGCGGAAAATTAATTTTTGTCGGTTTAGTAAAAACGGATATTACCTTTCATGACCCTGATTTCCATGCAAAGGAGCTAACTTTGATGGGAAGCCGTAACGCAACTCGTGAGGATTTTCAGTATGTAGTAAATGCACTAAAGGAAGGATTAGTAGATTTAAGGAAATATATTACTCATCGTGCCCATTTCGATCAGATGATAGAGCAGTTTGAGGGATGGTTGAATCCTGAGGCAAAAGTGATCAAAGCGATTGTGGAGCTTTAAGGAGCGTTGATAACCCAACAAATAGGGGATTTTACCAGTGATAAAGATGAATGGAACGGCAGTGCTAAAGTTTAAATAGAAAGGATATTGTAGAATGAACAATATTCACTCGTCATCAAACCTTCTAAATGAACAGACAGAAACCATAAAAAGAAATTATAGGGGACAGGATTATCCAGTAAAGGTTCTGCAAATCGGAGAGGGGAATTTCCTCCGTGGATTCTTTGATTGGATGATACATGAATGTAATAAACAAGGGAATTTCCAAGGCAGTATCGTAGTTACCCAACCACGGCCATCTGGAAAAGGCATGATTGAAAAATTGGCCAATCAAGATTGTCTATATACATTGATGATACGTGGGTTACAGAACGGGGCAAAGATAGAACACAAGGAGATTATTCCTGTTTTTGCAGGAGCACTAAATCCATATGAAGAGTGGAAAGAATTCTTGGCATTAGCATGCAGCCCAACATTAGAATTTATCGTATCCAATACCACGGAAGCGGGACTTTCCTATCAAACATTACCTTGGAAAGATGGGGAACCAATAGAATCATTTCCGGGTAAACTTACTGCTTTTTTATATAGACGTTATGTGCACTTTAATGGGGATCCGAAAAAAGGTCTCATTATGCTTCCGTGTGAGCTTTTGGAAAAAAACGGTGACATTTTGAAGCGATATGTCCTTCAGCACAGTAAAGACTGGGGGTTGCCACTGACCTTTATGGAATGGGTAGAGCGGGATAATCTATTTCTTAATTCTCTTGTTGATAGGATAGTCACGGGTTTTCCTGAAAAGGAGGCGGAATGTTTATTTTCTAAATGGGGATATCGAGATTTATTGCTGAACACTGCTGAACCGTATCATTTTTGGGCAATAGAAGGTAATCCTGAATTAGAGAAGAAGCTTCCATTAAGAAAATCAGGTTTAAACGTGCAATGGGTGAAGGATTTAGCTCCCTATCAAATCAGGAAGGTGCGTATCTTAAATGGTTCTCATACTTTAATGGCTCTTCTTGGAATTTTATCTGGAATGGATACGGTTGGGGAGTGGGTGTCACAATCAGAAAGTAATCAATTTCTGCGTGAAACGGTGGATAATGAGATTATTCCAACTCTAGCATTTGACCGTAAAGAGATAATGGAATATGCAGAAAGTGTGTTTGAGCGTTTTATGAATCCATTTGTTCAACACCGTTTAGCGGATATTTCATTAAATAGCATCTCTAAATTTAAAGTTCGTCTTCTCCCTACCATCGAGTCCTATTATGAAAAGAATCAAAAACTGCCGGATAATTTAATACGTGCATTTGCAGCGCTTATTCGCTTTTATCAAATAGAAAAAATGGAAGATGGTTATATTGGATTTCAATTCAACGGGGATTCATATGTCGTAAAAGATCATGAACAAGTACTTTCTTTTATGTGTGAACGATGGTCTCAATTTAAAAAGAACGAGCTTTCACTTCAGAATTTGATTAAGCAATTTTTGGGAAATGATCTATTTTGGGATAAGGATTTAAATCAAATAGATGGGCTTTCTAGTAGTATATATGAAGAATTAAAAGAAATGATATGAAAATAGGACAGCTCCACTGCTTAATTAACGCAGTGGAATTGTCCTTTTTCTATGTGGGAAAAGGAACTTCAGGAGCAGACATACAAAAAATAGATTGCAAGTTTTGTATCTGTTAATTATAATACAAGATATAACAAATAAAAACGCTTTCAAAGCTATGGAGGTGATATGAATGAAAGTTGCAGGGATGAATATTACGTTTAAGCATTTTCCGTTTTCGTATTTTTTAAACAGTATGGAACAGCTCGGAATAACCAGCATTGAACTATGGGCAGGGGAGCCGCATTTATATGTTTATCGAAATGCATTGGAAAGTATTGGGAGTATCAAAAAAGAAGTGAAATCCAGAAATATGGATATTATTTGCTATACTCCCGAACAATGTGTCTATCCATACAATATTGCTGCCGCGGATTCTCAATGGAGAAAAACGAGCATGGATTATTTTATTGAAAACATGTATGCGGCCTTGGAGTTAGAAACGAATATGATGTTGATCACTTCTGGAATTGGGGATTTTTCTCTGCCGAAGGAGGAATCTTGGAAGTATTCATGTGACTCTATTTATCAATTATCGAAGGTTGCGGAAAGGGAAGGAATGACGCTTGCCTTAGAACCTTTAACGAAATTTGAATCAAATCTAGTCATTGATACGCAAGGGGTAAAAAGAATGATAGAAGAAATACAATCTTCTTCCATAAAGGGAATGATTGATACGGTAGCAATGCAATTAGCTGGTGAAACGCCGGATGATTATTTTTCTATTCTGCCTGAATTAAGCCATTTTCATTTAATGGATGGGGATGGTCATTCAGATGCCCATTTGGGAATGGATGATGGAATTTTACCGTGGCGGGAATATATAAAGAGTCTTCAAAATCATCATTATCAAGGAGCCTTCACCTTAGAAATTATGGGTTCTAGTTATTATCAAGATCCACAACAAGCAGTCCGGAAATCGTACTATAAAATAAAAGAATTGGGAATTGAATAATCTGAATGTGGAGGAACTCTTATGGGGAATAGCACACTTACACGAAAACTCGGTTTTTGGTCCGCATTAGCCATCGCGGTAGGCACTACAGTTGGATCAGGTATTTTCGTTTCATCTGGTGATGTTGCAAAAGCAGCGGGAACTCCGTCCATTTCCATTCTAGCCTGGATCATTGGAGGAATCATTGCAATCCCGCAAGTGATGGTGTTGGCGGAATTATCTACTGCTTACCCTGAAAATGGAAGCGGTTACGTCTATCTGAATAAAGCAGGATGGAGACCCCTTGCCTTTTTATATGGATGGGCTACGTTCTGGGCTCTAGATCCACCCTCTATCTCCATTATGGCATTGGCAATCGTCTCTTATGTAGCAAGCTTTTTTCCATTCTTTACGGGTATTGCAGGAAAGTTGCTGGGGGTCGCAATTATTCTTATCATCACCTCTATTCATTACCGGAGCGTGAAGGAAGGCGGACTTTTCCAAGTCATTATTACAGCTGTTAAAATCATACCTTTCCTTATAGTAATTATTTTGGGGTTCATGTATATGAAGGTGGGAAACTTTTCTTATACTCCTACACATGGAGCAGTAAAAACAAGTTTAATAGGCGGCGTTTCTGCGACTACTTGGGCCTATACAGGAATGGCAGCAATTTGTTTTATGGCAGGTGAATTTAAAAACCCTGGAAAAATTCTTCCGCGTGCGCTTATTAGTTCCGTATTTATTGTAATGGGCTTGTATACCCTTTTAGCAGTTTGTGTAATTGGTCTAATGCCTTTTGATAAATTACTGCATTCTCAAGCAGCAGTATCGGATGCTGTGAAATTTATACCGGGTCTGTCACATATTGCCTCTACTTTTGTAGGGATAACAGCCATCATCGTAATCTTAGGGTCATTAAGCTCGTGTATTATGTTTCAACCGCGGTTAGAGTATGCGATGGCGAAGGATGGCCTATTCTTTAAACGCTTTGCAAAGGTCCATCCTAAATACGAAACACCAAGCTTCTCCATTATTATACAAGTTACATATGCATGTATTCTGGTATTTTCCAGTAGTTTAACAGCATTGCTTGGCTATTTTACCCTTATTCAGCTCGTCATCAATATTTTGGATTTTGTGGCCGTATATAAATGCCGTAAAAGAGATGACTATAACCCAATTTACCGGATGCCGTTTTGGAAAATTACCACCATTTTAGCGATCCTTGGTGCTTCATGGCTTGCGTGGGGAACTTTCACCTGGGCACCTTGGCAAGGAATGCTGGCAGCGTTAATTGTAATTGCCACTGGTCTTCCAGTCTACTTTTACTGGCAAAAGAAATATGGCCGGAATAAGGATGATGATCAATTAATAGCTTAGTAGAGGGACACTTCCCTAGAATTAAAAAATAATTGTATTTGATGTATCAGTTTGTTATAATACAAGACATAACAAATATACTTCCAAGTAAAGTGAAAAACGAATATTAGGACGAGGAATCAGACCCTATGTCCTACAAGGAGGAAGCATCTATGCTAAAATTTGATGAGGAATTATTTCTTAGATTAGTAGAAAAAGAAGGTCTTCAATTTAGAGGGCAAATTGAAGAAATAGTCGATACTATTTCCAAAAAGGGATATAGCAATATATTTATGATCGGTGCCGGTGGAACAATTGCGATGATGTATCCGTATGAATACATATTAAAATCCAATTCTACTATTGATGTTCATGCGGAAATTGCCGCAGAATTCTTGGTGATGAATCATAAACATTTTAGTAAGGATTCTGTGTGTATTTTTGCATCTGTTTCAGGGACTACGAAAGAAACGTTAGAGGCCGCAGAATTCTGTAAGGAAAAAGGAGCTACCACCATTGCGCTAGTGGCAGAACCGGATACACCATTAACTAAAATGGTAGATTATTGCATCACAACCGGTTCCGAAAAGCATTCCTTTGATACGTTCTTCATGCTGTTGTATATGTTTGTCTTCCGTTTCATGTACAACCGTAATGAATTTCCTCAATACGAGCAATTTACGAAGGAAGTTTCGTTGCTGCCAAGAGCCATCTTAAGTGCAGTAAAAGCCTTTGATAAAAAAGCAGAAGAATTTGCGATCAAACATAAAGATACGGACTACCATATGATGGTTGGGTCAGGGAATTTGTGGGGTAACACGTATTCCTATGCAATGTGTATTTTAGAGGAAATGCAATGGATTCATGCCAAATCGATTCATGCTGCGGAATTTTTCCATGGTACGCTTGAAATGGTGGTAGAAGATACAAGCGTGATTTTATTAAAAGGGGAAGATGAAACAAGACCGCTAATGGACCGAGTGGAGAGATTTGCTGAAAAAATCACCAAACAGCTGACCATTATCGATACGAAAGACTTTGCTATGGAAGGCATCAGCGAAGAATTTAGAAAGCACTTTGCCGTTAGCATTAACTGGTCGGTTCTAAGCCGTATTAGTGTGTACCTTGAGAGAGAAAGAAACCATTCATTAGACCTTCGCAGATATTATCGAAAAATGGAATATTAATGGAACGATGAGCACTACTTTGTAGTGCTTCAGATTGTAGACAAAAGGGGTTCGGAATGGTCACATTCCGAACCCCTTTTGATTTTGTTCTTACTTTTTTACCTTTTTGGGTGTATGCTGACCTCTCTCATCCTCATCTACTAGGCCATTTCCGGACCTTTCCATATCCAGTTGGCCATTTTCTTCAAATTCATGGCAGCGAAAGTAAGCATCGCCTGCATCGACAATTTTTTAAGTCCCCTTAACGTTGTCCAACGCATACCATGCTTTTCTTTTGCGTCTGCAAATACACGCTCAATCGTTTCTTTGCGTTTCGCATATATCGTTTTTACCTCTTTGTGATGACGAAGATGATCTGCTTCCTCAAGGTACTCTTGCCAAATATGACGAGTCACTACTTTTTGATGATCCTTACTCTCCGTACATTGCGATAAAAATGGACAATTAGCGCAAATATGCTTAGAAGATTTGTATTCACGATACCCTTCTTTTGTCGTGGTAGAGTAATTCAATATCTCCCCTGATGGGCATATGTAACAATCATAGTATTCATCATATACGTACTCGTGTTTTCGGAAGAAACCTTCTTTTGTACGTGGTCTTGTATAAGGTAAAGCAGGTGTCATTTCGTTTTCGATTAAGTATTTCGTGATGGCCGGTGTTTTATAAGCTGCATCTGCCGCAACGGCATC
>NZ_LJJC01000004.1:868555-877875 GCF_001420715.1 Heyndrickxia shackletonii
TGATGTCCGCATGAGCGAGAAGCCATATTCGTTTTTAATTCTTCAATCGTTTGACGCATCGAACGAATGCCAAATGTATATTGAATAAAGGTAAGTTTAATCAAGATCACGGGATCAATACTTGGGCGTCCAACTGCGGAATATGTTTCTTCCACTAAATCATAAATGAAAGAGAAATCAATCGCTGCCTCCATTTTTCGGACTAAATGATTTTCGGGAACCAACTGGTCTAAAGCGATCATTTCTACTTGATCACGTTGAATGGAATTATGTTTTGAAAGCATCTTCATCACCCCAAGTATTATTTCTATTTATATTTTAAAACAAAAAAGACTGTAGGCAAGCTCGATCTTCATCGAGTTTGTCTACAGTCTGGAGCACTACTTTGTAGTGCTTGTTTCTGTAAAAAAAGGAGGCCATGGAATGAGAGTTGTAACAGTAGGAGATAACTGCATGGATGTCTATCAAACTAGCGGGGAGGCATATCCTGGTGGGAACCCTGTAAATGTCAGTGTATATTTAAAAAATCTTGGGGCTGAAACAGCATATGTCGGTTGGGTCGGATCCGATCAATATGGCGATACCATGATCCAAGCGATTCAAAGTAAAGGGGTGGATCCTTCTCGTATCACAATAAAAGAAGGAAAAACAGCCGTTACCTTTGTTGAATTAGTAGATAATGATCGTCGCTTTGGGGACTATGATGAGGGTGTTATGGCTTCTTTTTCCTTAACGAAAGAAGATCTTGATTTTATTCAAACCTTCGATTCTGTACATGCCGGTATTTGGGGGCATACAGAGGAGTATTACCCTATTTTTAAAGAAAAAGGAATGCTTACATTCTTTGATTTTTCCGATCAATTGAATCATAGTCTTGTAAAAACACTGCCAGCTTTCGTTGACTACCCATTTTTTTCTTATACAAAAGATGATGCGTATATTAGAAGCTTTTTAAAAGAAGTGCATGCGTTAGGTTCCAAAGTAGCCGTGGCAACATTAGGAGAAAATGGGTCCCTAGCGTATGATGGGGAGCAATTTTTTACATGTGGGGTGTTGGAAACGAATGTTGTCGATACGATGGGGGCAGGGGATTCTTTTATTGCCGGTTTCATTTTTGGAACACATAAGGGATGCTCTATTCAAGAGTGCTTGAAATTAGGTTCAGAGACTGCTGCAAAAACGATAAGATATTTTGGGGCATGGTGACGAATATTGGAAATCAATGTATAATGGTGTATATACCTTGATGGAAAAGGACGAATTTTAGATGAAATTAAATCCTTCAACACCCCAGCCATTATACATGCAGATTCGGCAAATGTTAAAAAACGATATTCAAAATGGGACATATCAACCGGAAGAACAGATTCCTACAGAAGCAGAACTTTGTGAAATTTATAATGTAAGCCGTATCACCATTCGTAAGGCTATAGAAGAACTGGTGAAGGATGGTACGCTGACACGTATTCCACGAAGAGGAACTTTTGTTGCCACTAATAAGTTTCAAAATGAATTGCTATCTGTAAGCGGTTTCTCGGAGTTTAGTCATCAATTAGGGATGATCCCAAATTCACGCATTTTACGCAGTGACGTAATCCCTGCGACGAAAGAAGTTGCTGAACGACTGAAAGTAGAAGAGGGAAGTCCCATTCTCGAACTGGAACGACTTATGTATGTAAACGATCGGCCCCTTTTCTACGATATTGCCCATTACTCGTTAATTCACTTTCCGAATTTGGAAAAGAAAATCGCGGGAGATGAATCAACCTATAAGATACTTCATGAAGAATATGGTACAGAAATCGTTAGCAATGACAAAATTATTGACGTAATCGGAGCAACTCCTGAATATGCTAAGTTATTAGAATGCGATATTGGGGCAAATCTATTTCGAATTTTAAAGATTGCCTTTGATTCTAACGATGAGCCTGTTCACCTTTCTACTTTTATGTGTGAAACCAATAGAGTTACTTTGACCGTACATCGTGCGAAATAGGGAAGACAAGTGGAACTGCACTGGCTTCCCTATTTTTTATTTGGAACTTCCCCTGATTATGAGAACTGCATGAAAAAAGGGTGGAACTGCATGAGTTGGCACCTCAACTGCACCAGATCTGCGAGGAACTGCATGACTTTTAAAGGAAACTGCACAATTAACAAGTACACTATTTCCAAATGCCTACTCTCAACTAGGAGTTTTGTATGAATTTTACAATCCCCTTCTTCTTATTGTAGACAGATATTTCTGAATATAATATGCTCTTGGTGTAGCTTATTAAAGTCATTTTAAAAAGTGGTGAATACTTTATACGATTTTCAATCATCTTGAAACCATCCTTTTCTGGCATTAGGGAGGTGAATTCAGTCGGTTAAGTTGAGTACTTTTTAAAGTTACTTGAAAAAGGTGAAAGGAGCAGGGGATATGAAAAGAAAGCCAATGAAAAAAATTCTTTTAAGTGCATTATCGCTTGTATTGATGACGAGTGTTCCCATCATGCCAAAAACAGCTGTACATGCGGCTGGCAATGATGCAACGAAAACAGATTTCTTTTCCTCTTTTGAGAAATCAGAACCGCAGCTTGATTGGGTGAATACCGTGGAAACGGATCAAAATGGGAAGAAAATGACCGAAGGAATTGATGGAAATGTAAAGCGCGATTCCATTCTTGGAGATATTACAGATAAGGTCGTGGAAGTAAATGCAAGCGCTAACAATCCGCCAAACGAAGTAGATACGAAATTAATTGATGGGGATCCGACAACAAAATGGCTGGCATTCGAGAAAACGGCAAATATCGTGTTTAAGTTTTCGGAACCAGTAACCGTTGTGAAATATGCTTTAACATCTGCGAACGATTTTGAAGGAAGAGATCCTCAAGATTGGACTCTTTATGGTTCTAAGGATGGATCTACCTGGACTGCTTTAGATTCAAGAAAAGGGGAAGATTTTAAGGATCGTTTCCAACGAAAAATTTATGATTTTTCCAATACAACTGCTTACCAATACTACAAAATGGACATTACCAAGAACTCCGGTGACAGTATTACACAGCTTGCGGAGGTTGCTTTTTCAAATGGAATCGAGGTTCCAGATCCGCCGCCAGGAGATATGAAGTCACAGATAGGCAAAGGACCGACATCCTCCTATACGGCTAAATCAAATGTAGGATGGACAGGATTAGGAGCACTAATGTATTCCGGAACCCATCTTACAAAAGGCAGAGCCTATTCTTATAACAAAATATATGATGTCGACATCCCAGTAACGAAAAATTCAGAGCTCTCCTATTATATCGCCCCAGAATTTACAGATAAAAATCATAATGACTACTCCAGCACATACGCATCCATAGATTTAGCATTCTCAGATGGAACCTATCTTCATGATTTAAAAGCCACAGACCAGCATGGGGTAGGACTAAACCCGAAAGACCAAGGAGATTCAAAATATTTATATGTGAACCAATGGAATTTTATCAAATCCAAGATTGGCGATGTAGCAGCGGGCAAAACGATTAAAAGAATTCTTGTTGCTTACGATAACCCGAAAGGACCTGGTGCTTTCAGAGGAAGTATCGACGATGTAAAAATTGAAGGGAATCCGGTTGCAAAAAAATATGACGCAGTTTCTGATTATGTCAATATCCTTAGAGGGACACAATCGAACGGTACTTTCTCACGCGGAAATAACTTCCCAGCCGTAGCGGTTCCGCATGGGTTTAACTTCTGGACACCGACTACGAATGCAGGATCAGATTGGATCTATCAATACAATGAAAGTAATAATGCGGATAATCTTCCGCAAATTCAAGCTTTTGCCCTTAGCCATGAGCCAAGCCCATGGATGGGGAATCGCCAAACCTTTCAGGTGATGCCATCCGATTCTAGTGCAGATAAACCAAATGCTAGCCGTTCGGCACGTGCATTGGCTTTTAAACATTCAAATGAAATTGCTAAGCCTCATTATTATAGCGTCAAATTTGAAAACGGAATTCAGACGGAAATGACACCGACAGATCATGCAGCGATGTTTAAATTTACTTTTACTGGAGACACCTCCAATCTTATTTTTGACAATGTGAACAATAATGGCGGTCTCACGATTAATCAGGAAACGGGTGAAGTCACTGGCTACTCCGATGTAAAAAGCGGTTTATCAACGGGAGCTACAAGGCTTTTCGTATATGCCACATTTGATAAACCTATTGTAAAAAGCGGAAAGCTGACAGGTGGCGGCGGAAACAATGTGACTGGATTTGTTCGCTTTGATTCTGCTAAGGACAAAGTGGTAACGATGAAAATTGCTACTTCCTTAATTAGTGTCGATCAGGCTAAGAAAAACCTGGAACAGGAAATTGGTCCAAATGATACATTTAATAGTGTAAAAGACAGAGCGCAAAAACAATGGGATCAACAGTTAAGCACTATTGAAGTGGAAGGGGCAAAGGAGGATCAGTTAGTAACCCTTTACTCTAATATGTATCGCTTATTCTTGTATCCAAACTCAGCCTTTGAAAATGTAGGTACTAATGACAATCCAGAGTATAAATACGCAAGTCCATATTCAGCAGCGACTGGACAAAATACGGAGACGAAGACTGGCGCCAAGATTGTTGATGGAAAGACCTATGTAAATAACGGTTTTTGGGATACTTATCGAACTGCTTGGCCAGCTTATTCGTTGTTAACTCCGACCATTGCCGGGGAATTGATTGACGGATTTGTTCAGCAATATCGGGATGGTGGCTGGATTGCACGATGGTCTTCACCAGGTTATGCAAATTTAATGCCGGGAACTAGCTCGGATATCGCGTTTGCAGATGCTTATTTAAAAGGTGTTACGAATTTTGATGTGAAGAGTTTTTATCAATCTGCCATTAAAAATGCTGAAGTGGTGAGTCCAAATGCGGGTACAGGGAGAAAAGGATTAACAACCTCCATATTTGACGGTTACACCAATACTTCAACAGGTGAAGGCTTGGCATGGGCAATGGATGGCTATATCAATGATTTCGGTATTGCCAATTTAGCAAAGGCACTAAGCGAAAAAGGCGATAAGAACGATCCGTACCAAGCGAACTATGCAGCAGATTATCAATATTTTATCAATCGTGCTCAAAACTATGTGAATATGTTTAATCCGGCAATTGGATTTTTCAACGGTCGAACAGCAAATGGAGCATGGAGATCTACTGCAGATAATTTTAATCCGGCAGTTTGGGGCTATGATTATACTGAAACCAATGCATGGAATATGGCGTTCCATGTGCCGCAAGACGGACAGGGGCTAGCTAATTTATATGGTGGAAAAGAAGCATTGGCTGGTAAACTTGATGAATTTTTTAACACACCGGAAACCGGACTATATCCGGGATCCTATGGTGGAACCATTCATGAAATGAGAGAAGCACGTGATGTCCGCATGGGCATGTACGGCCATAGCAATCAGCCTGCACACCATATTATTTACATGTATGATTATGCTGGTCAGCCATGGAAGACACAGGAATTAGTTCGGGAGGTTCTCGATCGCTTGTATATTGGAAGTGAAATCGGCCAAGGGTATGCAGGGGATGAAGATAACGGAGAAATGTCCGCATGGTATATCTTCAGTTCACTAGGTTTCTATCCTTTGAAGATGGGAACTCCGGAATATGCGATTGGTGCACCTTTATTTAAAAAGGCTACCGTTCATCTTGAAAATGGAAAATCGATCGTGATTAATGCACCAAACAATAGCAAGGAGAACAAGTATGTGCAAGGTGTGAAGGTAAATGGAAAAGCGTACGATAAAACTTCCATCTTACATGCGGACCTTGTGAAGGGTGCTGTCATTGATTTTGATATGGGACCAAAGCCATCGAAATGGGGCAGTGGAGATCAGGATGTTCCTCAATCCATTACTTCCGGATTGACGGATGGAACAACGCTAAAAGCACTTCCATTAAGAGACATGACGGATCATTTGTTAGCGGATGGCAAGGGGAAAGTATCTGACAAGGGTGAGGTATTGTTTGATAATAATTCTAATACCCAGGTGACATTGGATAGCAAAACGCCAACAGTAGATTATGAATTTAAGGAAGGCAAACAGCTGGTAAAAATGTACACCGTAACGTCTTCCAGTTCGGGGGCAGAGAAGGATCCGAAATCATGGGTATTAAAAGGGTCCAATGATGGAGAGAACTGGACCGTACTAGATGATCGGAAGAATGAGACCTTCCAATGGCGCTTATATACTAGAGCATTTGTGATCAAAAATCCTGGGAAATACGCTTATTATAAACTCGAAGTTAAGGAAAACGGCGGAGCGGACAGCACTTCATTAGCAGAATTAGAGCTGCTTGGTTATGACGATCTAACAGCTAGCTATGACTCAGTGCAAAAATTAATCGACGACTTGAAATCAGAAAAAGAAATCACAGGACCAATGGTTGTCCAACTAACCAACAGTCTAAAGAGCTCGCTTGATCATTATAAAAAAGAGCATAAAGATCAGGCTATCAAACACCTTGATGATTTCATCAAACACTTGAATAACAAAGGCTTACAGGACAGTATCTCTGCAAAAGCAAAGAAGGTTTTATCTGCAGATGCTAATCAGTTGATTGTTTTACTAAATCGGGAATAAAGAGTTTGCTTTAGGAAGAAGAGCCAGTTTTGCGTGGGAAGGCAGGCTGGTTCTTCCGTCTTTTTTGAAAAGGAATAGTTCAAAAGTGGAAATGTCCGTTCTTTCAATCGGTAATGTATGTTTGTAAAAAACTGTTTGGAGGCTTTTATTATTAAGAGAAGGACTTGATGAAGGACAGCTTGGCTTAAAATAACAGGAAAGTTGTCCTTCATTACTCTAATGAAGGACAAGTTTGAAGGGGAAATATATATAGATGTCCTTCATAGTGGTAATGAAGGACAAGTTGGAAGGAAAAATAAGTACAGATGTCCTTCATAGTGGTAATGAAGGACAAGTTAGAAAGAAAAATAAATACAGATGTCCTTCATAAGTGAGATGAAGAACAGTTATGTATAAAATGACAGGCAAGTTGTCCTTCAACGCCTCAATGAAGGACGGGGTTGAAGGAAAAATAAGTACAGCTGTCCTTCATAAGTGAGATGAAGGACACTGTCGCTGAAAAACAAAAGAGTCGCGTCTTTCATTGACACACTGATCGGTCCATAAATGATAAAATTCGCCGCGCTGTCTTTATAAAGGTTCAAAAGGCCAAGAGGAAGAAAAAATCGAAGCCCAATGTCCTTTATAAAGGATCAAAAGACCAAGAGCGTGAAAAAAGCCAAGTCCAATGTCCTTTATAAGGGTTCAAAAGGCCAAGAGGAAGAAAAAATCGAAGCCCAATGTCCTTTATAAAGGGTCAAAAGACCAAGAGCGGGAAAAAAGCCGAGTCCAATGTCCTTATAAGGACTCAAGAGACCAAATGGAAGGAACAACCCCCGTGTACTGTCTGTAAGTAGCTGCAAAAAGGACAATTGGAACAATCCAATTCCTTGTATGATCCTTTTATGGTTTAACAAAAGATTTGAACAGTTTTTTTATAACCATTCTCCTAGAAACAGTTTTATTTGCGTGCCTCTCCCCATTTAAGCTAGACGAACCTTATGAAATAGAAAATAAGAACTCAAAAAGGGGACGGTTTTGGTGCTTCAAGTAAATGGAAGTAGCAGAACCGTCCCTGCGTTTCTTGTGGTATGATCATAAATAACCAGTACACGTAAGAGGTATGAACGATGAAAGAATATGTAGAACAAAACCTGAAAAATGTAAATACAACAAAAGTCCTTGATTTTATACGAAAAAAGAGCAAAGTGACAAAGGCCGAATTAGCGGAAGAAACAAACCTCACCTTTGCAGCTATCTCCAATATAATCAATGGATTAATGAAGGCGGGAATGATTAAAGAATGTGGGGAAGGGGCATCAAGCGGCGGCAGAAAGCCACTTCTTTATGAATTAAATTCCGAAGCATTATATGTTGTAGGTATTGATGTGTCCATTGACGAACAGATAAGATTTGGCTTATTTACGTTCGATACTGTTTTAGTATATGAATTATGTATGGATCCACCTGCGGTAAAAGGTCCCGATGAATATATTAAGATAATTAAAAATGGTTTGAAGACCCTTGTTGATCATGAAAAAATCGATTACCAAAAAATTTTAGGGATAGGGGTTTCGATTCCGGGTCCAATTAATACAACAACTGGAGAGGTTGTTTCCCCGCCTAATTTGCCTCTTTGGAGAAATGTTCCATTAAAGAGAATGCTAGAAAAAGAACTTCATATTCCTATTAAAATTGAAAAGGACGCCAATCTATCTGCGTTGGGCGAGAAATGGTTCGGAGCGGGAAAAGAGGTTAACAATTTAGTCTATTTATTCGTAGGAGAAGGAATCGGCAGCGGGGTTATTTTAAATGGAACATTAATAGGGAATAGTGAAATTGGACATTGCACCATTGACAGTGCCGGCCCACGCTGCAATTGCGGAAACTATGGATGCTTAGAATTAAAAGCTTCCGGACTAGCGATTGTGAAAAAGGTCAAGGAAGGACTGCAGCTAGGTTATCCATCCAATTATCCGTATCCAAAAAGCGAACAAATTTCCTTCTCCAATGTTTTGAAGGCAATTGAAAGCAATGATCCCTTTACTTTAAAAATAGTAGAGGAAGCCGCCAACTATTTAGGCATTGGTTTAACCAACGTTATCAATAATTTTAACCCTGATCTCATCATTATCGGCGGCAAACTCCCTGAAAAATATGAGAGAATGATTGAATTATCAGCGGGAATTGCCAGAAATCGAGCGTTTGAAGTATTTCAAAAGAAGCTGTCTATTATTCCAGGAAAATTAAAAGAACGATCTATCATAATGGGGGCAGCCGCACTGGTGTTAGAGGATGTTTTTGGGGAGTAGGGATGAGGGACCGGATTCTCTAACCCCCAACTGGAATTTGTTATACCGCTCTATACTTTTGTGCAATGGCCTGAAACTTGTAATGAACCGGGTTGGCCCCCTTATTTTAGACACATACTCCTATTATCTTTCTTTTTCGCAGTATTTTATTTTTTTGTTTAAGATGGAAATTGCCCCCTCTGTCTTCGCTAATTTTGTGATAGTATCATATCGACTTGACATGGAGCCTCTTCGCGCATGATTCTCTATCCAGGAACCCAGCCTCTTAAGAAGCTGTATTCACCAACTAGGTTATCATGCGCTGCTCCATATCAAGTCGTGCTCCTAATTCGTTCTGCTTTTATACCAAATAAGGGGCCAATTTCCTCTCATCCTATTCTCACTACAAATTAATAACC
>NZ_LJJC01000004.1:878575-971843 GCF_001420715.1 Heyndrickxia shackletonii
AGCAATTTCATCGCTTGTTCATACTTTTCTAGTAGTTCGCCTTTAGTGGGGTTATCAGATAATATGGTTGTACCCTCATTTTCCATTAGATCAAGCATTTCATCTTTATATTCATTCATCCACCTTCTAAAGGTATCTCTTGATATTCCCGCCTTTCGGGCAATAGAAGAATGGTTACCCGTTTCTAACGCAAGCCGAACATATTTCTTTTTTACATCTTCAATTACATCAATTTTCTTTCCAGGCATGGGTCTTCACCTCCCTATGAATCATTTTGTATGTTATACATTAAGTGTAAACCTAAGGTATTATCGTGTCTAAATGATTAAGGGGGCTAAAAAGGAACGGACCGAAACTCTAAAGCAATAGCCCGAAAATTAGCATAAACAGCATGAATTAGGTATTTACTCCTAGATGAAGTGATGCCACATTTTTTTTGATAAGTTTGGGACGAAGAACTTGACCATCCGTCCCTAGCCCCATGCAAAAAGCCCCTTGCTAACTCTTAAACAGCCTTGTACCATTAAAAATAATCAGATAATTATAAGCGCGGATTTTATCTTTTGGGTAGAGATGCTAAGAGAACCCTATGATGATTAATCTGTATTACATTTTTGTAGTACATTTTAGGATTCATAGGGTTTTGTGTTTCTTTTATCCTAAATGATGCTGCTTTACAATTATTTGTGATTAAGAGAAACACGAGGACGTTTCTCCTGTTTCATAGAAACGCAAGAAACGTTCCCATGTTTCGAATAGGGGAGGATAAAGAATGGGGAAAGCAAGGTCTTACAAGTGGTTCATTTTTGTTACTTCTTTTGTTTTGACAATGGGAAATGTATTCATTTTCCATACTTCTAAATCAAATGCAACCGAGATTACCTCTGTTCCTAATTTGCTGATTACAGAGGTGGTGCCAGATACAGATAATTATGCAGGTTATGATGCGTTTGAGTATGTCGAAATCTATAATAACAGTAGTCAAGAGATAGACTTAAAAGGATACCATATACAATCCGGATCATGGAATGTAGAATTGGAAACCTCCACTAAAATTGCACCGTGGGATACGAAGCTTTTTTGGACGAGAAGGCAAGAAATTCAGCCTATTACCTTAGAAGCTTTCAATCATAATTACTTCGCATCTTACCAAAGTAAATATGTAGATGAAAGCAAATTAAAGACCTTAGATAATATTGGTGGGCTGGTTAATAGCAATACGCAGACCGTGTCTGTTTTTGATCCTAATGGTAAGGAAGTCATTCGGGCAAAGTATACGGGCAATGACGTTTTCTTGAATAAATCTATTACATTCACCTATCCACAGGATGGCAGCACACAGATGAAAATTCTTTCCGGTAATCAAAAGCCAACACCAGGCTGGATAGATCCTAATCAGGCACCACCAAGACCAAAACAAGATGAAATCGCACCCAAAGTACCAGCAAATATTAAAGCAAATGCAGGAAACGGGGAAGTATCATTAACATGGGATCAGAATCCAGAAACAGACCTCTACCGTTATAATGTGTATAAAAATGGGGCACTGGAGTTCTCGGTATCTCCATCCAAACATGATTTTACACTTTACTCTCTTATTGGGAATCGGGATGTTACGCTGCAAGTGACTGCGGTTGATACATCGGGGAATGAATCCGAAAAATCCTCACCAATAACGGTTACACCAGAGCATCAAATAATTACACAGGAAGAAAGATCTTCGAACGATCGTGATCCTAAATATCAAGGCTTGTGGGATATAAGCAAGGATGGGCCGGTCATTCCCGGATTAGTTCAGGATCTTGTTCCGCAAGGGCTGGGATACTATAAGAAAAAGAATTGGCTGCTTACCATTAATTATCTGGATGATGGCAGACCAGGGACATTATGTGTGATTGATGCAACAACGGAAAAATTGATTAAATCTGTTGAGTTATATAACGAAGATGGTACGCCATACACAGGACACGCAGGTGGAGTAGCAGTTAGTAAAGACCATGTTTGGATTTCATCTGAGAATTACTTATTTACATTAAATATAAGTGATTTAGTGTCAGCTCAAAATAACGATGAACTGCAGTTTACTAATCAAATTCCGGTTCCAGTAGAAGCTGCTTACGATGTATATGATGATGATAATGGAATTCTGTGGGTCGGTGAATTTTACGAACCAAACAGTTATCCAACTGATCCATCCCACCATTTGGTGAATCGAGCTGGGGAAATGCAATATGCGTGGATGGTAGGGTATAAGCTGAAGAGCAATTTAGACATGCTTTCCAGTGATCAATGGAATAAAGAGTCTGGTATGCCGGCAACTCCTGATTATGTTTTATCCACGATTGGGAAGGTTCAAGGGGCAATTGTTCAGAAGAAGGGAATATCTTTAGTTACTTCTTATGGAAGAGCTAATGATAGCGTACTTTATCGTTATGAAGCTCCGCTAAAAGAAGAGCCCCATACGCATGTGAAAATAGGTGAAAAAGAAGTTCCACTCTGGTTCCTTGATGGACAGACAACTAAGCCAAGGGAAAGTATAGTGTCTATCCCAATGAATGAAGGTGCAGTTCTGGTCAAAAGCGACCTCTATGTCTCATTCGAATCCGGAGCCAACAAATATCGTTACACCGGCACATATCCAAGAGATCGCATGCTAAAGATAGATATGAAAACTTTAATGAAAGATGATAGAGATATGGAAAAAGAAGAAAGGAAATGAGTAGACAGCTCCCAAACTCTGTCTCACAAAAATAGTTGACAGACTAATTTAAATATTATATAAATAATTTATCAAACTATAATTTTGAGTAATTTTATGGCCGGAGATGAAGAGATGCCATAGTCAGGAAAAACATGTTTCATGTGTTTTTTTGACTATGGCTTTTGTTGTTTCTTCATGCTATTTGATTACTCATAAGTGGGGAAGGGGAAATCTTACTATCATGTGATCTCTCTTTATGAATCGAACATTAATAAACCTTTAACAATCTATTAATACCACATTAACACCTTAGTATTATCTTATTCTTGTACTATAAATGAAAATTCAGGGGGGATTTTGATGAGTTTTGAGCATTTGGATTCACCGCAGTTAAAGCGCTTTCAGCGAAAGATAACGTTATTATCTGCTGCGGGTACTTTTCTGGATGGCTTTGATTTAACGGTTATTGCTGTTGCGATGCCCTTAATTTTGAATCAGTGGGATATCGGGCCAGGACTGCAAGGGTTGATTACATCATCTGCCGTTATCGGTTCTTTGATTGGAGCGTTATGGCTTGGAAATTTGACGGATAAGTTTGGCCGCAAAGCGATGTATGTCATTGATTTATTAGCCTTTGTTGTGTTTGCAGCCCTTACCGCTTTTGCTCAAGCACCATGGCAGCTTATACTATTCCGTTTCTTACTGGGAATCGGAATTGGAGCAGATTATCCGATTTCAGCAACCCTCGTTTCCGAATTTAGTTCAACGAAAAGCCGTGGTAAGCATAGTACCTCTTTAGGAGCAATGTGGTTTGTAGGGGCCGTTGTTGCTTATATTTTCGGAATTATATTGGAACCGCTTGGACCAAGCGCGTGGAGATATATGTTATTAGTAGGAGCTGTATTTGCACTTATTGTTTTCTATTTTAGGGTAACACTTCCTGAATCTCCGAGGTGGCTTGCCTCTAGAGGCCGTGAGAAGGAAGCGGAAGAAATTATGTTTAAAATTACTGGTAAAAAGGTTGTTATCAAACCAAATACGGATAAAAAGCAAAAAATAGGGGATCTCTTTTCCAAAACTTTATTCCGTCGTACATTCTTCGTTTGCGGGTTTTGGTTCTGTTACGCGGTTGCATATTACGGTATCTCCATGTATTCACCAACTATTCTAAAACCATTTACTCATGGGTCACAAATGATGGCGTATATCGGCTCCGGTACAGTTAGTGTGCTGGGACTATTGGGAGCCATTATCGGTATGAATATTGTAGAGAAAATCGGAAGAAGACCGCTTATTATTACTTCTTTTACAGGATTATCGATCGCCCTAATTATTTTAGCGCTTAACCCTAGCCCGACGATGGCATTTCTAGTTATTTTATTCAGTCTTGCTGTTTTATTCGCGAATATGGGTGGAGGAATACTGAACTTTGTGTATCCAACAGAGTTATTCCCTACAGGTATTCGCGCAAGTGCATCCGGTTTGGCAACTGGTGTAAGCAGGATTGGTTCTATTTTAGGTATATTAGTATTTCCGCAGCTTGTAGCAGCTTGGGGAAATAGCAAAGCATTATGGCTCTTTGCCGTTGCTGGGTTAGCAGGCTTGATTATCTCAGCCATTTTAGCACCTGAAACGAAAGGTAAAAATTTAGAGGAACTAAATCAAGATGTAACATCAGCACTGAACAACAAGGCAAACATAGGAGGCAATCATGGAAAAATGGCTTAGTCTTTGGTCGATAGGTCAAGAAGGTACATTAAGTGATTTTCAGGCTATTAAAAATGCCGGTTTTGATGGCATTGAAATATGGGCAGAGCAATATCGATCGAAGGAATATTTAGATTATGCAAAACAAATGGAATTAAAAATTGGAATCCATCTTCCGTTTCATGATTTAAATTTGGCAACTCCCGATTCTGTTGTATATGAAAGAACGTTGAATGTTTTCACAGAATGGTTAGAAACACTAGCTGAATATGGGGGACAGCATGCAACCTTCCATGGCGGATATGCCTGGTCCTCAGAGGAACGGGATGAAACGCTAGTTCGTGTAAAAAAACGATTGCTGCAGCTGGATGAAAAGGCAAAGCAGTATGGAATAGACTTATTATTGGAAAACCTCATCCCGGACAAATTAAACTACTGTCACCACATTGCATCGAATGTAGAGGAATGGTTGGATTTAATCCAATTCGCCAACATAAAAGCCTGCTTGGATATCGGACACTTGGCAGTTATGGGGAATGATATGGAAGAGACGATTGGGAAACTGGGCAGTTCTTTAGGTGCTGTTCATTTATCAGACAATGACGGGAAGGCGGATCTCCATCAGCTTCCAGGTGAAGGAAATAATCTTTCTAAAGGTTTACACGATTATTTAAAAAATATTGATTTTTCAGGGCCAGTCGTTTATGAAATTAATCCTTATAAATATTCTTTACAGGATATCTTAAACCACATTGCAAAGGTAAATGTATAAAAAAGAATAGCGATAGGAAAGAGACTTAAGAGAAATCCTCAAGCTTTTTACAGGCCTAACTTTTTAGGCCTAATTAAGCTCGAGGATTTTATTTTTTATTGGAGGTATTAGAGTGACAAAAGGCTTTATCTTTGATTTAGATGGAACGGTGTACTTGGATAATCATATCATTGAAGGGAGTATCGAGACGATTCGGTATTTACGTGAGAACGGACATAAGGTCGTTTTTTTTACCAACAAGTCCATCTCGACACGCCAGGATTATGTAAAAAAATTAAATGACCTTGGAATTGAGGCAACAATCGATGATATAGTAAATTCCAATTTTATTACAGCAAAGTATTTAAAGCAGCATATGATTAGCTCTGATGCTGCATATGTGATTGGGGAAAAGGCATTATTGGAGGAATTAAAAGAGGAAGGCATCCGAATTACCATGGATTCAAATGAGGCAACTTATATTGTCCTTGGTTGGGACCGTGCATTTACCTATGAAAAATTGAATAATGCATATCAAGCATGGGTAAAGAATAATGCGGTTATAGTGGCAACTAATCCTGACCGTACATGTCCTGTTGCAGGTGGCCAGCTTCCTGATTGCGCCTCCATGATTGGTGCATTAGAAGGGGCAACAGGAGTAGCCATTGATCTTATCATGGGGAAGCCTTCTAAACTTGCGGCGGAAATGGTAGTCAATGAGATTTTACAATTAAACCCAGAACAATGCTTTATGATAGGGGACCGTTTAGAAACGGATATTCGAATGGGTAAGGAAAATGGATTAAATACTATTTTGGTTTTAACAGGGATTACCACAATTGATATGGTGAAAGCTTCAGCAATGAAACCGACTTATATCCTAGAGAGCATAAAGGATATTCCGCATTTACAAGAAATTGTATCAAGTCCTATTTAATGATAAAGGGGGATGGAGATGCAGGTAGTTTTGGAACACTTTGATTTAGAAATGCTTATCAAGCTTCTGATATCTGCTATTCTTGGTCTGGCCATTGGCCTTGAACGGGAATTGAAAAGAAAACCATTAGGGTTAAAAACAAGTTTAGTTATATCCATCGTTAGTTGTTTATTAACGATTGTCTCCATTCAAGCTGCTTACTCCTTTCCTTCATCTGATGTGATGAAGATTCAAATGGATCCCCTTCGATTGGCCGCACAAATTGTTTCCGGAATCGGATTTTTGGGAGCAGGAGTGATCCTTAGGAAAGAGGACGATACCATTTCTGGCCTTACAACTGCCGCAATGGTTTGGGGAGCTGCTGGTATCGGCATTGCAACAGGTGCCGGATTTTATATTGAAGCGATTGCCGGCGTCGTTTTATTAATGATCAGTGTGGAATTAATTCCTAGTCTCATTAAATTAATCGGTTTTAAAAAGCTTCATTCTAAGGAAATTTTGTTAAAACTCATCTTAAAGAATCGGGAAGATATTAAAGACGTTATTAAAGCATTACAGGAAAAAGAGATGACGATGGATCATGTCCATATTAAAGAATTGGAAGACCAAACTTATTTGCTAGAATTAAAGGTTAGAGTAAGCTATCGTAAAAGCACTTCCGCTATTTATGACGGAGTATCTCAAATTAATAAGATTTATCGAACGGAAATTAGCGGATAAAAAAACGAACCATCTCCTTATGCAAGATGGTTCGCTTTTTCTAAATATCCAAATTCCATAGAGCAGGGTCCCCAGAAGAAATCGCTAGAGCTCCTGCTTCTAATCCTTGTAAAATTTCCTCTTTTGAGCTAATTAATCCACCGGCAATGATTGGCAGATTTATTCGTGTAGTAAGCTGGTCAATGATGCTTGGCATTAATCCCGGCAACACTTCAATCGCATCGGGATTGCATGTTTTGCACATATCAATCCCTTTTTGTATCGCAGTTTTATCAATTAAAAATATACGCTGAATCGTCATCAGCTTTTCCTCTTTTGCGTATTTAATTAAGGAATTTTTCGTTGTAATGATCCCGGTCGGTTTCCAGCATTGCGCTATATATTTGATGGCACTCTTTGTATTGGAAAGGCCTTCTATAAAATCAATATGAATAAATATCTGCTTTTTTGCCTTCTTTAATCTGTTCAGATGGTCTGTCATATTTAGCAGATTACCTGTTAAAAGAAATACAATATTAGAATTGCTTGTAATCGCCTTATCGATATCCTCTTCATTTTTAATAGAGGCGATTACTTGTGACTGAACTAGATCGACTATATTCATCAGATGCATCTCCTTGTCAGTTCGGGTATATATTCCTGTTTCGACAATCGAAATGAAATTTCCTCCTTCCATCGTTAAATTTGTGGGACAGGGGACCGGACCCTTTGTCCCACAGATTTACTAAACCGACCTTCACTTGCGAGCAATGGTCCGAAACGTGTAATGAACGGACTGAAACCCTTAAGAAACAGCCCGAAACTCAAAAGCAATGGCCCGAAAATGGGCATAAACCGCCCTAATTAGGTATTTAGTCCTAGGTGTGTACTGCCCCAAATCTCACCGATCCAATCTTATTTTTTCAAAAAAGTTGGAATCAGGGGATCTGAGCTTCAATCTTGCGGAGATACCGCATAGTGCAATTCCTGCTCCAATTCCTTTTTCATAAGTTCCGCTTCTTCAACGGTCCAATTCATCCGTTCTTGCATTACTTCCACCACCTGATTCTTCCATTCGTGTACCCAATGGATGTCGAAGTAAAGGCTGCCGGTTCTTCTGATAAAAAAGTCAACTGGTTTCACAACCATTTCGTGTTCGATGCTATAGATTAATTGGGCATAGACAAAAGGAGGCAAGCGGCCGTCCGTTTCCATTGCATATTGAAATAAGTGATCAACATTCGCTCCATATTTCTTTGCCAACTTGTTCCCTTCCACTTCAGTTAAACCATATTGCAGGGCTTCTTTGGATTTTTTATTAACAAAATCCTCATAATGACCGATGTTTCCTCCTGAAATAGGATAATGAATGGTTTGACAAGGCTTAAAGGTCATTTCATCTGTTGCAGCCAATCGATTGGCAATGAGATCAACGACATTTTCTGCCATTTTTCGATATCCTGTTAATTTACCGCCAGCAATCGTAATCAGACCGCTTTCGGATTCCCATATTTCATCCTTTCTCGAAATTTCGGAAGGATCCTTGCCTTCTTCATAAATAAGCGGCCTAACACCTGCCCAGCTCGATTCCACATCGTCTTCGGAAATAGCAACATTCGGGAACATATAGTGAATGGCATTAACTAGGTATTCCCGATCAGCTGCAGTCATCCTTGGATGCTGAATATCCTGATCATAGAAGGTGTCAGTAGTGCCGACATATGTCTTTCCGTCTCGTGGGATAGCGAATACCATCCGTTTATCAGGAGTATCAAAATAGACAGATTGTTTTAAAGGAAAGATACTTTGGTCAATGACAATATGAACACCTTTTGTTAAGCGAAGCTGCTTGTTATTTTTAGAAAAATCCTTTCCGCGGATATCATCCACCCATGGGCCGGCAGCATTGACGATTTTCTTTCCCTGAATGGTGTAGCACTGGTCGGAAAGTGTATCTTTCACCATTAATCCGTTTACCTTTCTAGCAGAATCATATAAAAATGTTTCCGCCTTTGTGTAATTAATGATGTCAGCTCCTGCTTCTCCTGCTGCTTTTAACACTTCAATGGTTAAGCGAGCATCATCGGTGCGATATTCCACGTAATAACCGCCTCCTTTTAATCCATCTTGTTTAATTAAAGGTTCTTTCTCAAGTGTATCTGAAGCACTTAGCATCGTGCGCCTTTCTTCTTTTTTTACTCTTGCTAAAAAATCATAAACACGCAGACCAATGGAGGTAGTGAAACGTCCAAAAGTCCCGCCCTCATGAATGGGGAGCAGCATCCATTCTGGTGTGGTAACATGTGGACCATTTCGATAAACGATTTCCCTTTCTCTGCCAACTTCTGCCACGACATTAATTTCGAATTGCTTTAAATAACGGAGTCCTCCGTGTACTAATTTAGTGGATCTACTTGAGGTGCCGCCCGCAAAATCCTGCATCTCCACAAGAGCAACCTTCAGCCCACGTGTAACTGCATCCAAAGCAATTCCTGCACCAGTAATGCCTCCACCGATAATCAATACATCATATTGTTTTTGTGACATCGCCTCTAAAATGTTTGCTCTTGTACTTCCTGAAAATTGTACGCTCATGCAGATTCCTCTCCTTAATTCTCCATCTTTATATACTTATGTGTGGAAGGAAAAAATAAAAAGAGACCAATACAAATATTTTGGAGTAAACTCCAGAACATTGTATGGTCTCTCTTAATCTCTAACCATAGTACGAATATTTATCTTATTTTAACATAAAAAAGAGAGGTTTAGCTAGATGATGATTTAAAATTTGTGTATGTCGAAAAAACAACCCTCTCAACCGATTATTTTGTCTATTCCTTTTAATTTAAATTATCAGAAAAATATATTGACAACCTTATAATGTGGTCGTAAGATAGAATTTAATATAACGATATATAATGTTATATTAAATTGCATAACGTTATTTCAGAAGGGAGGTTCTCTTTGTAATAGACCTTTCTACATAAAAAATAAGGAGGATGTTTTATGACGACGGAAATTAACGTAGGTGTAAAATCGCAAATAAAAGCAGCATTGGCAGAGGTTAATAAAAGAGATATTAAAAATGTTTTCTTTGTAGCATGTGGTGGATCTTCAGCACTCATGTATCCAAGTAAATATGTGATGGATCGTGAAGCAAAAGGGGTAGATTCATATCTTTATAGTTCCAATGAATTTATCTACCGTAATCCTGTTAAACTCGGCAAAAACTCTCTTGTTATTCTTTGCTCTCATTCTGGTACAACTCCTGAAACAGTAGAGTCAGCAAAATTTGCCCGTTCCAAAGGAGCTCTGGCAATTTCATTAACAAATGAGCCAGAATCTCCATTAGCGAAGGAATCTGATGTTTATTTGAAGTATGAATGGGGCAAAGAGGCAGATGCTTTTGCTACTAATTATTCTGTTATGTACCAGCTTGTCTTTGGTGTTTTGAACTTGCTAGAAGGTAACGAAAAATATGAGCTAATAGAGAAAAATCTTGAAAAGCTGCAAGCTACTTACCATAAAGCTGCAGAGCAAACAGCAGCTGCTGCAACCCAATTTGCAGAAAAGCATAAAGATGAAAAAATTATTTATACAATGGCAAGCGGGGCAAATTATGGTGTTGCGTATTCCTTTGCTATCTGTATTTTAATGGAAATGCAATGGATTCATTCCCATGCTATTCATGCTGGTGAATATTTCCACGGACCATTTGAAATTTTGGATAAAGAAACTCCATTTATCATCTTGCTCGGTCTCGATGAAACACGTCATCTTGAAGAGCGAGCTTTATCTTTCTCCAAGAAATATGGAGAAAAATTAACGGTACTTGATGCAAAAGAATATGATCTATCGGATATTGATGATGAGGTAAAAGGATATATTGCACCGTTAGTACTTAATTATGTATTGCGCCAGTATGCCGATAAGTTGGCTGAAATTCGGAATCATCCTTTATCCTTACGTCGCTATATGTGGAAAGTAGAATATTAATCTTTCATTTTTTCGGAAAAGTGGGAGACCACTTTTCCGCTAGTCTTTAATAGGTGAAATAGGGGGAGAAAGAATGAAGAAAATATTTACTGTCTTTACTGTATTTGTTTTATGTATCTCCGTATTAGTTGGATGTTCTTCTTCCACATCATCTTCAAAGGATGGGAAGGTAATCCAGCTCAATTTCTTTCATCGCTGGCCAACACAGCCCAAAAAGGCTTTCTTTGAGAAAGCTGTTAAAGAATTTGAAAAGCAGCATCCTAATATTAAGATCAAGACGGAAGCTGTGTTGAATGATTCCTATAAAGAAAAGATTCGTGTTGTATTAGGATCTAGCAATCCTCCTGACATTTTCTTCTCCTGGAGCGGTGAATTTGCCTATAATTTTGCCCGAGCGGGAAAAGCCTTAGATTTAACGGATATGATTAAAGAAGATACAGGATGGTCTGACCAAATTATCCAATCTCAATTTATCCCCTTCACCTTAGACGGCAAAACCTATGGAGTTCCATGGTCAATGGATGGAAAATCATTCTTCTATAATAAAAAGATATTTAAACAATTAAACTTGGAAGAACCAAAGACTTGGACCGAATTTATGGACGACCTCCAAAAAATAAAAGACGCGAATATTACACCAATTGCATTTGGAAGTAAGGCACCTTGGACCATTTCGCATTATATTGGAACTTTAAATCAACGCCTCGTACCGCAAGAGATTATTAAGGTTGATTATGATCCGAAGAACCCTGAAGGTGATTTCTCGAATCCTGGTTATGTAGAGGCACTTAAGAAATTCAAAGAATTAGAGCCATATTTTAATAAAGGGGTAAATGCGGTAGACCATGAGTATGCTAGACAGCTTTTTAAAAGTGGAAAAGCAGCTATATGCTACATGCAATATGCCGAAATCGGCATGGTGGAACCAGCGCTTAAGGATGATTTAGGAGTATTTAAATTGCCGGAAATTGAAGGCGGCAAAGGAGATCCCAATGTTATTACCGGTGCCCCAGAGGGAATTATGATTTCCTCTAAAACAAAATATCCTAAAGAAGCAATGGAATTTATAAAATTTTTAACCTCTAAAGAAAAAGGAATCCAACAAGTGAAAGAAGTGAATGAATATAGCGCTACAAAAGGTACTCTTACTGATCAAAATTCATCACCGCTTCAGCAGAAAGCAGTTGACCAAATTGTGAATGCGGATCGAACAGCGCTCTGGTTGGATACTGATTTGGATATAAAGATTGTGGATGCTTATTTAAAAGGAGCACAGCTTATGTTAGACGGTAAAAAAACACCAGAAGAGGTAATGAAGGACGTTCAAAAAGCCGCTAAAGAGGTAAAACAATCGGCAGCAAAATAATAATATGAATAGGTGGATGCCTGAGTCCACCTTTTTTCAAAATCGAGGTGAAGGGAAATGCTTAATTTAAAGAGGAAAATAACCCCGTATCTTTATTTAGCACCCTGCTTACTTTTCCTATTAGTTTTTGTTTATTATCCTATTGTGGAAAATTTACGCTATAGCTTCTTTGACTTTTCAGCATTTTCACCGAGTAAAACATTTGTTGGGTTGCAAAATTTCATCGATCTGTTTCATGATAAGGTGTTTTATATAGCATTAAAAAATAATGTACTTTATGCTGTTATTTCAGTTGTATGCCAAGTGTTTGGCGGACTTATACTAGCAGCGATACTGGAGGCACCAATAACAAGATTATTATCAGGCTTTTTTCGCACCGTGTTTTTTCTGCCAGTTGTTATCTCTATTACTGTTATTGCATTGCTTTTTACCTTTATATACGATCCGCAAATTGGAATAGTAAACAAATTTTTAAGTTTAATAGGGTTAGAGGATTGGACGCGGGCATGGTTAGGTGAATCGGAAACAGCTATTTATGCTGTCATTGCCGTTTCGCAGTGGCAAAGTATTGGCTATATTATGATGCTTTTTATCGTTGCTATTCAAGGGATACCAAAAGAATTATATGAAGCTGCCGATATCGATGGTGCGGGAGGAATCAGGAAGTTCTTTAGTATCACCGTCCCACAAGTCAAAGAAATGTTCTTTGTTACTACCTTGATAACTTTAACTGGTGCATTCACAGTATTTAATGAGCCCTATATTTTAACAGGTGGAGGACCTGGAAATTCAAGCGATGTTTTGGGAACGCTGCTATATCATTCCGCCTTTTTTGAGGACAAGATGGGGTATGCATCCACGATTGCGACGGTTATTTTAATCCTGACATTAATGATATCTATTATCCAAATGAAATTATTCAGGACTGGAAAGGATGGTTAAAATGGAGGCTAATGAACAAGTTGTAAAGCATCAAACAATATCGTTAAACCGACGCTATAAAAACAATCGAAAAACCATTCTGCAAGCCTCGCCAGTTTATATTATATTAATGATATATTTTATTATTATTGCCTATCCTCTTTTTTGGATGGTGATTAATTCCTTTAAATCTACGGATGAGATTTTTGGGAATAGTTGGGCTTTACCGGATAAATGGCTGTTTTCCAACTATGTAGAAGCATGGAATACTGGAATATCTAGTTATTTTATAAACAGTGTGATCGTTACCGTTTCTACTTGTTTATTAACAGTATCTATCAGTGCATTAGGTGCCTATGGATTATCCCGATTTGCATTTAAGGGCAAGCATTTACTATTAATCTTTTGCATTGGTGGAATGATGCTCTCTCCACAGGTTAGCCTTATTCCTCTATATAAATTAATTCAAGCACTAGGAATTCATGATACATATTTTGCGATGATTTTACCCTATGTGGCTTATCGAATTCCTATTACCGTCTTATTAATAAGATCTGCTTTCCTTGAAGTTCCAAGAGATTTGGAGGAATCGGCTCTATTAGACGGATGTGGTACATGGAAAATTTTTACGAAAATATTCGTTCCTTTAAATTTTCCTATTATGGTTACAGCAACTATTCTGACAGCATACTTTACCTGGAATGAGTTTTTGTTTGCCTTAATCTTTGTTGATTCGGAATCTTTGAAAACGATTCCAGCTGGACTAATGCAATTTCGAGATGCATTGCAAACGAACTGGGGTGTACTATTAGCAGGATTAATGATATCAGCGATTCCAATTATTATATTGTTCCTGTGCATGCAAAAGTTCTTTGTGCGCGGACTTACATCTGGTAGTGTAAAAGGCTAAAAGGAGTGGAAAACATTGAGATTAATTGCAATTGGCGATAATGTTGTAGATATATATAAGGAACGCAATGAAATGTTTCCAGGGGGGAACGCACTAAATGTGGCAGTATTAGCAAAACATAGCGGTGCAAAGCAAACTGCATTTATTGGAATTATTGGCAATGACGATGTCGGGGATCATATTATTGATTCATTGGAAAAAAATGAAGTGGATATCAGTCGAATTCGAAGAGCCTGCGGAGAAAGTGGAAAAGCTTATGTAGATTTAAATGAGGATGGCGATCGAATCTTTGTTGGTTCTAACAAAGGTGGTATTCAATCGTTATTAAAAATTCGGTTAACGGATGAAGATTATCAACTTATTAAGCAATATGATGTTTTGCACACAAGTATTTATAGTAGCTTAGAAAATGATCTGGAAACATTAAAAAAATCTATCCAATTATCTTTTGATTTCTCCAATCACTTTGATCATGAAATCTTAAAACAAGTTTGTCCACATCTAACCTTTGCTTTTTTATCAGGAAGTCATCTAACAGAAATAGAAATCAAAGAGTTGTTCCAGGAAATACATTCTTTAGGAACTCCATATGCAGTGGTTACAAGGGGTTCAAGTGGTGTCATGATGTCATATAAAGGCGAAATTTACGAACAAGGAATAGTCAAAGCAAATGTTATTGATACTTTAGGTGCAGGAGATTCTTTTATCGCAGGATTTTTAACAAGATATTTGGAGAATCATAACATTCAGGATGCATTACAATTTGCAGCTTATAGGGCTTCTTTAACCTGTGAAGTAAATGGTGCATTTGGCTTCGGAAAGAAATTGGATAGTAAATTACTTTCAAAGTAAGATTTACAAAAAAAAAAAAAGCGGGTGATCCCCGCTTTTTTTCATGGAATTAAGTAGTAATCGAAAAGGCTGCTCGTGCTGTTGGAATTTTATAGTTTGATATATGAATAGGGACTCCATTGTTATCCCATAAGACTTTGTCGATGTTAAACAACGGTTCCCCGGACTCACATTCCAAATAATTTGCCTCTTCCATTGTTGCAAAGCTAACCGTTAAAATTTTCTCACTGGAGCCATTGACTACACCGTAAATATTTTTCAGAACATCATAAGTTGATTTATATTTATACACGTAACTAGGTAAATCCGGGAATCTTTCCAACGAATAATGAGCAACATCGATGACAAGCGGTTGTTCCTCAATCCCCATTACTCGGACTAGCCTCAATAATGGAGCACCTTCTTGTACCTTTAATTTTTCAGCCTCTTCCTTTGAAGCAGGCACTTCCTTGCTTAGGATGATTCGCGTAGAAGGATTTTTACCGATTCTTTTAATATAATCAGTAAATCCATCTACAGTGATAAGTTCTCGTGTTATTTTTGTAGCACTGACAAAAGTTCCTTTTCCTTGTTTCCGCTCCAAGAGACCTTCGTCAACTAAATCCTGAAGCGCTCTCCTTACGGTAATTCTGCTAACCCCATAGTGTTCGCATAACTCTGTCTCGTTTGGAATCTTTTTGCCCGGTTTATATTCATTACTGTCAATGGCTTCTTTTATATTTTGTTTAAGTTGATAATATAAAGGAAGAGAACTGGAATTATTTAATTTCATCTAATATACCTCGTAAAGTTATAATGTAATATAATATTATGATACATTATAGTGGTTGTAAATGGAATGATTAATTGAAGCTGAAAGAGGGTGATTCAAAAAGTCGTTATTTAAAGACCTTTTGAGTCACCCTCATTTTTCATTCTTTTACATCATGATGATACTCTAGCACTGTAACAAAAGCATCAACCTTCTGAATTTGTTTCATTTTTATTAAATCGGCATCTGTGATGATTTTCGAAGTTACCAAGTCAGCATGTTTTTCTTTAGTATCAGGTGCTTGAACTAATATCTTCATTTTTACTACATACCAGCGCTTGGATGGTTTCGTTGTATGGTCATTATGCACTGATAATTTTGCAATCCCATCAGGCGTCCATGTTGCCTGTTCCCCATGCTCCTTTTTAACCGCCTTAGTTACTTCAGGGGTAACTATGTGGATAAAAACATTTGGATTCATTTCTTGAATTTCGTTTATATCCTTTTGATGAGGAATTTCCGCTGAAACTAGGGAAGCATTACCGATTAAAAAGATAAAAAGGAATAGTATAGTTGCTTTTTTCATTTATATCACCTCGGTGATATAGTTTCCAAGTAGGTTTTTTCTATTCGTGCTTTTTCAATATTTTTGAAGAAAACTTAAAATATCAAATCCCTCATTTCTCTAGGGTATTCTGTTATAAGCTCTGTACCCTTATCTGTCAAAATCACTGTATCCGAATGGCGGAAACCACCAACACCGGGTATGTAGATGCCTGGTTCAATGGTGAAAACCATTCCTTCTTGTAAGATTAAATCATTATCAAATCGCAGGGATGGTTCTTCATGCAAGCCAATTCCAATCCCGTGCCCGGTTCGGTGAATGCTGTATTCTTCTAATCCAGCTTCTTGGAAAACTTTGCGAGCAGCATTATCTACTTCTTTGGCAGATATTCCAGCTTTAATGACTTCTAATGCGGTCAGCTGTGCTTCTAGTGCTGCTTGAAAGGCTGTTTTTTGTTGCTCAGTTGGTTGCCCTACGAAAAAAGTTCTTTCACATTCGGCACGATATCCATTTAGCCCCACTTGACGGCTATGAATGATAATGTCGTGGCTCTCAAGTTTTCTTGTATTGGAGAAAACATGTGGCATGACGCTTCTTTCGATACCGGAAGGGGACATGGCAAAGAATTCAAGGGTTGCATCAGGATGTTTGCTGGAAGTTTCCTCGAATAAAGTTTGATTGCCATATTGATCTAATTCCATTTCCGTAATGCCGGGTTTTGTATGTTTTAAGGATTCGCTCAGCGCTAGACTTACTAGTCTTCCCGATTCTTTAATCAGTTCTATTTCTTGTGAATCTTTGATATAACGCATAATCGCCATTTTTTCTCCAATATCAAACAACTCTAATCTCAAATCTTCTAAAAGATGGGCAACTTTTATGGATAATGAATGAAACTCCACTCCAATTTTTGTTCCAACAGGATATTTTGACAACAATGTTTTTACATGGTCTAAATAAGAAGTTCCCTTATCGCTTTTTTCTGGATGTTCATAATACACATAAAGTCTGTCAGCCTGTGCTTCACTAAAGGCATGATTTTCTTCTAAGGCGGGAACGATTAAACTTGTTTGCTCCATTTCAACAACTAGTACCACCGGACGTGAATATGTGATTGCTTTGAATCCGCTCATATAATATTGATTTTCAAAGTTGATAATAATGCTTGCCTTAACATTGTTTTTCTCCATAAACGATTTTAATTCTATTATTCTTTTACTCGTATCCATGCTCTCACAGCTCCTTTAAATAAATCTATTTGTTATATATATTTCAGTTCCACGATAATTTTCCTCTAACTTTTATATAAAAAAATATAATGTAAAAAAGGTTGACAAAGGCAACTGATGGACTTATAATTAAGTAAATTTAGAAAAGGGTGATTATTTGCAATTAGGTGACTATACAGAGAAAATTAGACATTTTAATCGGTTTTATACAAGAATTATCGGGGTTAATAACCAGTACACGGATCAAACGAAGTATTCATCCATAGAGGCACAAATCTTGTATGAGATCAGTATCAAAGAGGATTGCACTGCTGTGTATTTAAGGGATTATTTCAAACTAGATAAAGGATACCTTAGTAGAATATTAAAACGTTTTGATGAAGGTAAGCTAATAACAAAACAGATATCACAAGAGGATAAAAGAATTTCTTACTTACATATTACAGATTATGGATTGAAAGAATTAGATACATTGATAAACTCCTCTAATGAAATCACCCGTAATATGATAAATAAAATTCCCGCTGAAAAACTGGATGAGCTGGTTCAATCCATGATAAAGATAGAAAGTATTTTAAAAGACTATGAGAATGAGATTTAGACAATAGAATAACAGAGGCCAACCCCCTAGAGCTCACCATAATTATAAGCTTCTCTTTTCATATGTAATGGTGTGTCTATTCACTAATTTAATGGTGAATATTTTATAAATCATCACAGAAGGACAGAAGAAAGAACTTTTAATTATAAAGGGGGATTTTTTGTGCGTAAAAAAGCGTTATTGTCGATTTTAATGTTGTTAGTAATCTTCACAGCAGCTTGTACTGCAGGTACGGCCGGAAATGAAAAATCTAACAACAGCAGCGGGAAGAGCAGCAAGAAAGATAATGTTGTTATTGGTATAGAAGCGGATGCGGCAACATTATTAGCTAATACGGATGTGAACTATATTACCGATGTACAAATTAGAAATATTTACGACCCTTTGATTAAAAGAAATCCGGAAACAGGTGGCTTCGAGCCCGCTTTAGCAACAGAATGGAAAAATATCGATGAATATACATGGGAAATTACCCTCAAAAAAGGGGTAAAGTTCCAAAACGGTGACCCATTTAATGCAGAGGCTGTGAAATTTAATATCGATTATATCCTTGATAAGAAAAACAATTCCACTTACTTATCTAGATGGGCTGACGTGAAAGAAGTAAAAGTAATCGCTGATGATAAAGTACAAATTATTACCTCCAAACCTTTTCCAACGATGATTGCTAGAATTGCCGATGACTTGCTCATTATGGATCCTGGCAATGTGAAGAAGCTTGGATTGGAAGAGGCAGCCAAACATCCAGTTGGAACAGGTCCATATAAAGTAAAAGAATGGGTTCGTGACGACCACCTAACATTGGTTGCAAATGATGATTATTGGAAAGGAAAACCTTCTATTAAGGAAGCTACTTTCCGTTATATTCCAGAATTCAGCAGCAGGCTTTCCGCTTTTTTAAGTGGAGAAATCGATCTATTTAAGAACATACCGGTCGATTCCGTTGAGAATGTAAAGAATAACCAGAACTCAAAAGTGGAGAGCATCGGTTCATCTCGTGTAAATTATTTGGCATTAAATACCCTTCATAAAGGGCCTTTACAAAATCAAAAGGTTCGTCAAGCGATTAATTATGCTGTAAACGTGGATGAACTATTAAAAACAGTTCTAAATGGTAATGGGACAAAGATGACAGGTCCATTATCGAAAATTAATGCCGATTATGTGGAAACGAAAGACTATGGATACAATCCTGAAAAGGCAAAGGAGCTTTTGAAGGAGGCAGGATATAGTCCAAAAGATTTAAAACTAACACTTGATACACCGAATGGGCGATATCCAATGGATTCACAAGTAGCACAAGCTATTGCTGCACAACTAAAAAGAATTGGTATCGATGTAAAAGTGCAGGTGAATGAGTGGGGCAACCATTTGACTAAAATTCAACAACGCAAGGCAGGGGACATGTTTATTTTAGGATGGGGACCTGCATTTGATGCACAGTCAACGATTCAAAATCTTTTTATGAAGGATGCTCCATACAGTGGCTTTTATGATCCGGAAGTGGAAAAAGCTATTCAAAATGCCATTCCGATTTTTGATCAAGATAAAAGAAAGCAAGCATTTGGCGAAATTCAACAATTATTGGTGGATAAGGCAGCATGGGTTCCATTATGGCAACAAGCCGATCTTTATGCTGTGAATAAAAATCTAAATTTCAAACCAAAAGTGGACGAAAGTATGCAAGTTTTTGATATGAGTTGGAAGTGAGAAATATATAAGGAAGGGTCATCCCTTCCTTAACATTATCATTTTTGCAAGTCAGAAATGGAGGATTCCACATATATGTTTGAATTTATTATAAAACGCACCATGCAAATGATTATTGTCATCTTTCTTGCGTTAACGGCGGTATTTTTCTTGCTTAGACTGTCAGGAGATCCGGCTACTCTTTTCCTTCCTCCAGATGCACCAAAAGATCAAATTGCTCAATATCGTGAAATGTTAGGATTTGACCGCCCTCTTTATGTCCAATATGGAGATTTCCTTTTTAAAGCTGTTAAAGGGGACTTTGGAGAATCACTTCGGAGTCATGAAGATGCCTTATCCGTTGTATTAGATAGGGTGCCAGCAACCTTTCAATTAGCATTTTCAGCATTAGGTTTATCGATATTAATCGCAATACCTATTGGAATTCTATCCGCATATAAAAGGAATACCTTTTATGACCGAATAGGGGTAGGGCTTACCGTATTAGGTCAAGCAATCCCAAGCTTTTGGCTGGGTCTGCTATTAATCTTCTTTTTTGCCGCAGTCTTGCATTTGCTGCCGTCCGGCGGCGGCGGAACCATTTTTCATATGATTCTACCAACAATAACATTGGCTGCCTATAGCGTTGCGCGGTTTGCCAGGTTTACTCGTTCCACCATGCTCGATGTGTTAAAGAAGGACTATATTCGAACGGCAAAAGCATCAGGTGTTCCGATGATGCGCGTTCTTTTTAGATATGCTTTAAAAAACTCGTTAATCCCAATCATTACATTGGTAGCATTGGACTTAGGGGTTTTGCTTGGCGGAGCCGTTATTACAGAGGTAGTGTTCTCATGGCCCGGAGTAGGAAGATTACTCATGCAATCATTGCTAAACCGTGATTTTCCAATAGTTCTGGCGGGGGTCTTCTTAATCGCTGTCATTTATTCTGTTATTAATTTTATTGCCGACATAGCTTATGCCTATGTAAATCCGCAAATTCGTGTGAAATAGGAGGTGGTGGAATGTCGAAAATAATCTTGGAAAATGAAGTGAACCCTGCTGTCATATTGCCTTCCGTAAAAAAGAGATCGAAAGTAAGACATTTTTTTAAGCAACTTAGGAAAAGCAAAACAGGATTAGCGGGATTTATTATAATTATTTTTTTACTAGTCCTTGGTGTTGCCGGTAGTTGGATTGCTCCATTTGATCCTTTAAAGGCAAGTTTTGGGGACAAACTTCTGCCTCCTATGACGAAGGATCATATACTGGGAACAGATCAGCTTGGTCGTGATATTCTGTCACGAATTATTGCCGGAACAAAAATCTCCTTACTTATTGGAGTCACTACAGTATTTCTTTCCGGTTTAATAGGAAGCATAATTGGGATTATTTCCGGTTATTTTCGCGGATGGATCGATGTTATTTTAATGAGAATTGTGGATGTTCAACTTAGTTTTCCTTTTATTTTACTAGTATTAGTGGTCAACGCTGTTCTTGGAGCAGGATTGAAAAATATTATTATTTCGCTAGTTATCGGTGGTTGGGTCATTTTTGCCCGTGTTGTTAGAAGTGAAGTGCTAGCACTAAGAGAAAAGGAGTTTATTCTTTCATGTGTGGCAACGGGGGTGCCAAGGTGGGAAATCATTGTGAAGCATATTCTGCCAAACCTTTTCACACCAATCATTGTCTTATCTTCCTTACAAGTAGCTTCCTTTATTATTGCTGAAGCATCGGTCAGTTTCCTGGGATTTGGGGTTCAACCGCCACAGCCTGCATGGGGAAATATGTTGAATGAAGGGAAGGATTATATCTTTAATTCATGGTGGCTCATTACATTCCCGGGACTTGCCATTGTCATTACTACGTTAGGGGTAAATTTATTTGGCGATTGGCTTCGAGACGAACTTGATCCGGAAATGAAGGGGGATTCGTGATGCAAAAAGAGGGAGGAGCAGTGAATAACAAGATTCTTGAAGTGAAAAATTTGCAAGTTCAATTTAAAACTTCTATGGGTATTGTTCAACCAGTCAGCGGTGTTGATTTTCAGGTTAATGAAGGGGAAACACTGGGGATTGTAGGAGAATCGGGCTGTGGAAAAAGTGTGACATCATTGGCCGTTATGGGGTTGCTTCCTTCTCCAACAGGTTACATAGCAGAAGGCGAAATATTGCTGGAAGGAAAAAAAATCTCCCACTTAAATGATCGTGAAATGAGGAAATTAAGAGGCAATGATATTGCAATGATTTTTCAAGAGCCAATGACATCTCTGAATCCGGTTTTCACCATCGGCGAACAGCTTAGTGAGCCGCTTAGACAGCATACAAAGCTTGGCAAAAAGGAAATCCGTCAAAGAATTATCGAAATGCTAAAACTCGTGGGTATCCCTAGATCGGAGGAAATAATAGACGAATATCCACATCAGCTTTCCGGCGGAATGCGCCAAAGAGTAATGATTTCATTGGCTATGCTTTGCAAGCCCAAGCTATTAATTGCGGATGAACCGACAACTGCCTTGGATGTTACTATACAAGCCCAAATATTAGATTTAATGAAGAAAATCAAACGTGAGAATCAGATGGCAATGTTGTTAATAACTCATGATCTTGGAGTCATTGCAGAAACTTGCGACAGAGTCATTGTCATGTACGCTGGTCAGATTGTCGAAAATACAGATGTTCGTACGCTTTTTAATGATCCGAAGCATCCTTATTCACAGGGTCTTTTGGCTTCATTACCAAAAATGAACGAAAGAAAACAAAGTCTATATTCTATCAAGGGGAATGTCCCAAGACCGGATGAAATCCCAAAAGGGTGTGCTTTTTCCACAAGATGCCCACATGTCTTTGATAAGTGTAGAACCGAAAGACCACCGCTTTTAAAACTTAACAACCAATCCTGTCGTTGTTGGTTATATGAGGCAGAAACGCAAGAGGTGATGTCACATGTCAAATGAGGCGATTTTAGAAGTAAAGGGTTTAAAAAAGTTTTATGACATCCATCAAGGATGGTTTAAGGAAAATATCAAGGTAAAGGCTGTTGATGACATTTCCTTTCGCGTTCATAAGGGGGAAACATTTGGGATTGTAGGAGAAAGCGGATGTGGCAAATCCACAACAGGCAGAACAATATTAAGGCTGGATCAACCTACAGAGGGGCAAATTCTTTTTGAGGGAAACGATATCAATCTTTTGCCGTATGAAAAAATGCGAAAATTAAGACGGAAAATGCAAATGGTGTTCCAAGATCCGTATGCCTCTCTTAATCCAAAAAAGACGATTAAGCAAATATTAACGGAACCTTTAAGAGTCCATAATCTATATTCAAAGAAAGAGAGACTGGAAAAGGCAGTTGAGATATTAGAAATAGTTGGCTTGTCCTCCTATCATTTAGAGCGTTATCCACATGAATTTTCCGGTGGACAAAGACAAAGAATTGGAATTGCAAAAGCGGTTATATTAAACCCGGAATTAATAGTAGCGGATGAACCGGTATCCGCCTTGGATGTTTCCGTTCAATCGCAAGTTATTAATCTATTATTACAGTTGCAAAAAAAATTCCATCTCACTTATATATTCATTTCTCACGATCTTGGTGTAGTAAGGCATATAACCGATAGGGTAGCTGTCATGTATCTAGGAAAGATAGTAGAGCTAGCAGAAACGGAGCAGCTTTTTACAGATCCGAAACATCCCTATACAAAAGCACTTATATCAGCAGTTCCAATTAATCATCCAGATGAAAAGAAAGAAAGAATCGTTTTATCGGGGGATGTTCCAAGTCCTGCGAATCCGCCAAGTGGCTGTACTTTTCATCCACGGTGTGCTTCCTGTATGGAGATTTGCAAAAGGGAAAAACCCCCTGTTATTTCGTTTGATGATGGTCACACTGTGGCTTGTCATTTATATACAAAATAAAAGAAGGAGTGTTGAATATGTTACTAGCTATACCAAAAGAGGAAATTTTAGAAAGACAGGAAAAGTTTTTTGGAATTTTACAAGATAAACAGATTGATTGTGCTGTGTTGTTTAGTGTAACAGATATTTTTTATCTAACAGGGTTTCATTTTCATCCGACAGAAAGGCCAATTGGATTTTTTATCGACCCGAATAAGCAAACCCACTTATTAGTTCCTGCACTGGAGCATGAGCATGCAGAAGAATTTGCAAATGTTAATGTTGTTCATTCTTATCCAGAATATCCTGGACTTCGACATCCAATGGAATACTTCAAAGATGCATTATATAATGCGGGCTTTGAAGGAAAAACGGTTGGCTATGATGCGATAGGTTATGGTTCTCCAAGTGGATATAGGGGACCAGTTGTGAGTGATTTCTTAAGTGCAAAAGAATTTGTTTCCGTTAAGGGTATTGTGGAAGAAATGCGTTTTATTAAATCTCCTAATGAAGTGGAGCTAATTAAAGAATCCTGTCGTTGGGGAAATCTCGCTCATCGTCTGCTTCAAAAATACTCCAAGCCAGGGCTAAGCGAAATTGAAATAACCAGTAGAGCATCCTCTGAAGCAACAATGGCAATGATTGAAACGCTCGGAAAAGATTATAAACCTCATGGAAGCACTGCATTTGCCGTTTTTCGTGGTCAAGTTGGTCCAATGTCAGCTTTCCCGCATGCGGTGACACAAAATATTGTGTTGAAAAAAGGAGATACTCTTGTAACGGGAGCAGCAGCTACTGTGTGGGGATATCATAGCGAGCTTGAGCGCACGATGTTTGTGCAAGAAGCAAGCAAGGAGCAAGAAAAATATTTTAATATAATGTACGAGGCGCAAGATGTTGCTTTTAGATCCATCCGTCCTGGAATTCCATGCTCACATGTGGAACAAGAGGTTCAAAAGTATTTTAAAGAAGCGGGGGTACAGCACCTTGTCCAACACCATACAGGTCACAATATTGGTTTATTAGGCCATGAAGCCCCATTCTTCGATCTTGGAGAAGAAACGATTATGCAGCCAGGAATGGTATTTACTGTTGAACCAGGTATTTACGTAAGAGGATTAGGCGGATTCAGACATTCCGATACTGTACTCGTTACGGAAAATGGCATGGAAATGCTCACTTACTACCCTAGAGACTTCGCATCCATGATTTGCAATTAGGGGACATGTCCTTTTCCAAGTTGGACGGGGATCATATCCCCGTTCATTTCGTTTACGAACAATGAAAATGGGACGAGGAACATGTCCCCATATTTCCTTTTAGAAAATATTCTTTATTATTTCCTCTAATTTCTGATAAGAGGTTACTTCATAATTTGGATGTCTTTGATTTAAAGGCATCTTTCTTTGTTTTGTATTGAGCCAAATGGAGTTCCAGTCTGCATTATTCGCACCAATAATATCATTTTCATATGAATCTCCAATTATGAAGGAGGTAGATGCAGTTGTTTTGGTTTGTGCATTAACATGCTCAAATAATTCTATTTGAGGCTTGGCATATCCTACTTCACTTGAAATGAAAATATGATTCTTTGGAATCCACTGAAACGGATTTAATGCTTCTATTTTTAATCGTTGGTGATTGGATGGACCATTTGTAAGAATATATAAAGAAATGTTTTTGGTTGATAGATAGTTTAAGATATTTTCCATTTCCGGAGCTAAAGTAATTTTATATTGATGCTCTTTATAAATCTTTTGAAAATCCATTGCTTCTTCGTCAGAAATTCGATGATGAAAGCAATCAAATGCATAAATCATTCGTTTTCGATGCATCTCCTCGACAGGCATTTCTCCAGACTCCGTTAAGTGAAAAACCCTATCACTATACTCTCTGCTCTTTTTAAACAATTCCAAGATTGAAATATTCGTTATGTGAGAGAATACAGCATTGTATGCACTTTGAAAGGGTTGTAGTTGATTGTACAATGTGTCATCTAAATCAAAAAATATAGCTGTCATCTCTGTCACTTCCTATAGGTAATAATTTTTCACGGTTTATTATATCATGGGATTTGTTAGCAAGATTGGTCCCCTTGTCCCACCAAAGAAAAGAGGCCAATATGGCCTCAAAAGTAATCTATTAAAAAGTTGGTTTTATCGGCTTATATTATTTTTTTCGTTGTACTAGTTTATGAGCATGTTCAACGATATTCGAAGCGGTTAATCCATAAAATTCTTTTAAATAATCCAGTTTTCCTACTTGGCCGAATTGTTCACGAACGCCAATCCGGTAAAGCGGAACAGGATAGTTTTCGCCCAAGACTTCCGCTACAGCACTTCCTAATCCGCCATTCACATTGTGATTTTCAGCTGTTAAAACGGCACCAGTTTGTTTAGCGGAAGCTATAAGTGTTTCAACATCTAATGGTTTTATTGAGAACATATCGATAACAGTAGCGGAGATTCCTTTTTCCTTTAATTGCTCTGCTGCTTTAAGTGCTTCGGCAACAAGGATACCACAAGCAACAATCGTAATATCTTTTCCTTCTGTAAGAACCTTTGCTTTTTCAAAGGTTTCGCCTTCTTCATATAGGTGAACGGCATTTTTTCGAATCGTACGGATGTAGTTAACTCCGCCTTCACGGTAAGCTTTTCGAAGGATATATGCAAATTGAACAGCGTCACTTACTTCGTATACTTTTGCATTTGGAACTTCACGCATAAGCCCCATATCTTCAAAAGTCATATGAGTACCGCCATTATGTTCCGCTGTAACACCAGCATCTGAACCAACAAGTACAGCATTTAATTTCGCATAGGCTAAGGACACAAATATTTGATCAAAAGCGCGGCGTGTCACAAATTGCCCGAAGGAATGGACGAATGGTTTTCGTCCTGTAAGGGAAAGTCCTGCAGTAACCCCCATCATGTTCGCTTCCATAATTCCAAGATTTAAATATTGATTTGGAATCTCATCTTTTAAACGACCAGTCGACATGGAACTGCTTAAATCAGCTTCTAAAGCAATAACTCGATCATCTGCAGCAGCTAGTTCCTTTAATGTTTTTGCATATACTTGCCTCATTTCTAATGTGTCCAATTGTAATGTTTGTGTCATGCTACTCACCATCCTTCATGCGTTGTTCTAACTGTTCAATGGCTTCTTGCAACGCTTTTTTATCTTCTTCATTAGGGCGAATGTGGTGATTATCCGCTTTTTGCTCAAGATATGGCACACCTTGTCCTTTTATCGTATCAAGGACGATGGCAATCGGTTTGTCTGTAACCAGCTTTGCTTGCTCGATTGCCTCATCTATTGCAGTAGTAGAGCTGCCGTCCACTCGGCAGGATGCAAAACCAAATGATTTCAATTTTTCAACAAAATCAAGCGGATCAATAATATCCTTTGTAGGGCCATCTAATTGTTTTTTGTTATCATCAATAAAAACAATTAAATGGTTTAAGCGATGATGTCCAGCAAACTGAAAAGCTTCCCAACATTCCCCTTCGTTTAACTCTCCGTCCCCAACAATACAGTACGTATAATTGGAACGTCCATCAAGTTTATTACTATAAGCAATACCGGCCGCTACTGAGATACCTTGACCTAATGAACCTGTAGTCATCTCAACCCCAGGAGTTAAGTTGCGATCAGGGTGTGACGGCAATGTAGTACCGTTTTGATTTAAAGAATAGAGGACGTCTTCTGAAATAAAACCTTTTAAGAAGAGTGTCGCATATAAAGCTGGACCCCCATGACCTTTTGAAAGCACAAAATAATCACGGTCTGGGTTATGGGGATCATGGACATTTTTATTGATATGCTTTCCATATAAAACAGCCAAGACTTCTACTATAGAAAGACTCCCGCCATAATGTCCGAACCCAGTATGACCTAATTCTTTTAATGTGTAGTAACGTATTTTGTCTGCGAAGGCAGATAGTGAGTTAGTTACAGTTACCAATGCTAAGTCCTCCTTGAAATTTATTAAAAAATCAATCGGCAGCCCAACGGGTGGGGTGCCGACGACTTTTCTTATGCTTTAATATCAGAGTTCATATCTTTTGCTTTTTTGCGAAAGTTGAAAAGGAACATAATCGCTAAAACAACCAGGATTCCAACGATGATTGCACCTTTTCCACCGTGATTTGCCAATGATCCAAGGAAAATACCAGCTACTCCAAAGTCGGCATCTGAGAAGGTGGAGTTTGCAAATCCTAAATCTCCAAGAACTGGCATTAAGAAAACAGGTAAAAAGCTGATGAGAATACCATTTACAAAGGATCCGATTACGGACCCGCGCACACCGCCGGTTGCATTACCTAGTACTCCAGCTGTTGCCCCGGTGAAAAAGTGTGGAACGACACCAGGTAAAATAATGACCCCACCTGTGAATGTCATGATGAGCATACTCACAATACCGCCAACGAAGCTTGAGAAGAAGCCAATTAATACAGCATTAGGTGCAAAAGGATAAACAATTGGGCAATCCAGTGCCGGTTTTGCATTTGGAACAATTTTCGTTGAAATACCTTTAAATGCCGGAACAATTTCTGCAAGTACTAAACGTACACCTGATAGGATGATGAATACGCCGGCTGCAAATGTTCCTGCTTGGATAAGAGAAAATACAATATAGTTTTGGCCATTGCTAAGGTGTCCCTGAATGTAAGATGGACCAGCAAAAAGGGCAACGATTATATAAATAACGGCCATTGTTAACGCAATACTAACGGTACTGTCACGAAGGAACCCCAACCCTTTTGGAAAATTAATATCTTCTGTCGATTTTGGATTTTTACCTCCAACCGCTTTTCCTACTAAGCCGCTTAGCGCATAACCAACGCCGCCAAAATGACCAAGCGCTACATTATCATTGCCAGTCAGCTTTCTCATAAAAGGCTGCAGCATCGCTGGAGATAGGGACATGATGATTCCTAATGCGATAGCTCCAAGAATAATAAGAGGTGCAGTAGTAAATCCGGCAACCGTCATAATAACAGCAATCATACATGCCATATAAAGGGTATGATGTCCTGTTAAGAAAATATATTTAAAACGGGTAAAGCGAGCAATTAAGATATTCGCGATCATACCGAAAAACATTATAAGTGCAGTATTAGTACCATATTTGGTAAGAGCGATCGCTACGATTGCTTCATTGTTAGGAACAACCCCTTTCACATGAAAGGCATGTTGAAACATGTCACCAAAGGGAGCTAGAGCGTTTTGTAAGATTCCTGCCCCAGCTGCGATAACTAGAAATCCGACAAAGGTTTTCGTGGTTCCTTTGATGATATCAGGAAGCTTTTTCTTTTGTGCCAATAACCCGATTAAAGCCATTAATGCTACTAGAATGGAAGGTTCTCTTAAAATGTCGACTAAAACACTCAAAACTTTATTCATTTTTCCTCACCCTTCTATTAAATGACATTTTTTTGTCGTAAAACCTCTGTTACCTTTGTGCGGAGTTCATCCATATCGATAATGCTTTCAAGAACAACTACTTCACCCAAACCAGCGCCGCCTTCCGCGATGTCTTTTGCTAAGAAAAATACATCTGCATCACCAGGTGTTGCGGAACTTAAATCAGAGTGTTCTACTTCCACACCTGTAACACCTAACTCATCTAAAATTTGTTTAATATTCATTTCTACCATGAAGCTTGTTCCTAACCCTGATCCACAAACCGCTAAAATTTTCATTATTCTTCCTCTCCTTTTTTAATTAAATGGATGAGTTCTTCCGCTGTAGCAACTTCTTTCAGTGCTTGCAGAGAATCATCATTTGATAAGAATTTTGTTAACTGCGAGAGCGCTTTTAAATGTGTGTGATTATCAATTGCTGCTAAGCAAATGAAGATATCTGTCGGTCGCTCTTGGTCATCCAGTAGCAACACTGGTGTTTTTGTACGAAGAAATGACATGCCTAGCTGATTCACACCTTCCTCTGGACGCGCGTGAGGGATGGCAATTCCTTTTCCAAGATAGATATACGCTCCAATATCGGTTACTTTTTTAATCATTGCATCGATATAAGTGTTTTGGATTTTTTGCGTTTTTTGTAATGGTTCGGCAGCCATTCGAATAGCTGTTTTCCAATCAAGGGGTTCATCCGTAAATTGGATCATATCTTTTGTAAGAATCTCTGAAAGCATGGGAGCATATCTCCTTTCTGTTGATTTCTTGATCCATAGTTTCGTAGAGATGGCTTCATATAATTTTTTTTCCTCTTTCACATCTGCATAACGATGAATGATTTCCATTAATTCTTCGACTGAAACCGTTCGATAATCTAATGAGCTAAAATCAGTAGCTACTGCTTGAATAAGGAAATTTTTCTCAACCGTACTCAGTAACGGTTGCATTAAATATAATGGTTTCGGCGAAGCAAGATAAACGGTTGAAAAGATCATGTCATAGCTATCCGGATCCATTTCCTTCGCCTGTTCTAGAGATGTTGGATTGGAAAATGAAATTTCCGGAAAAATTTGCTGCAATTGAGATCGCATCATTAGGGATGAGCTGATCCCATTTGGGCACACAATTAAGGCACGATATTGTCGTGGCTCTTTTTTACGTTCAGCGAACTGGCCACCAAAATGAAGAGTGAAGTACCCAACCTCTTCATCGGAGATCATCTTCTGGGTTGATTGTTCTAATGGGAACAACGCTTTCTTAACAAAGGAAAATAATTCTTTGTGTTCCTCTTTAATTTTGTCAATAAGCGGGTTCGCGATTGGAATCCCAAATTGTATTCGAAAATACGCTGGAACAAGATGGGCATACAGGCTATCCCTTAACTTTGCTTTTTCATTAATCGTAATTAAAGTGATCCTTTCAAAATGCTCGATGATTTCATCGGCAATTTTTATGAGCAATGGATCTTGAATTTCTTTTGATGACCCTTGGACAGCAGACAATAATTGAATGGTTATATACAAGGATTCACCTTGAATTGTTTCACCAAACAAATCATAGGCTAATTGTGTTCCCATTTCGTATAAAGGTTGTTTTATAACAAGTGTCCGTTTTTCTTCGGGATAATCGATTGCCTGCCTTTGATGTCTTTCTTTTATAAAAGCCAGCAAATAACAAAGCTCTTCAATCCGATCGTTTACAAACTGTACAGAAAACTGTTTCGCAAGGGTCTCCATTTTTCTCCGGATACCCTCAATCTCTAAATCCTTTTTCCAATTTGCCATAATATGCTCGATGCCTAATCGACCGAGCGGTAATTGTAAAATGGATCCTAAGCAAAGAGATGCAATCCGACGTTTGTCTTCTTCTGTGCCCTTAAGATGGTAGCCATTTGTACGATTGTATAGCAATTCTACATTCATAGATTGGCAAAACTCACGTACCTTCTTTACATCTGTTAATGCAGTATTTCGACTAACTTGTAATAATGATTGATAATGCATATTAGAAACAGGTTCACTACGTATAAACGTATACAGATAAATTAAATAAACTCTTTCTGTTTCTTGAAAAAATAATTGATTTTTTTTGATAGGTAAATTTCCTTTCTGCCACCTTTCTATAAGTGAATCATCCACTTTAAAATGATTATCCACTAGTTTGATAGGAGGAAGCTTAATGTCTATCAATCCATCATTTAATTTTTCAAGATCATAGTGAAATTGACGAGGCGATAATTTCAGTTTTCGCATTAATTCCGGAATTGCTGTGCGACGATATTGGATCATTTGGTCTAGTAATTGTATGGAGCGGTGATCAAACATGATTTATCCTCCTCATAAACATCATAATTTGTAAACGTTTTCTTCGCTATTGTCATTGGGTCCAATCAATGTTTTGAAAAAATTTTTTAATTGGACTCTTCTAAAATATTCTTTTTAAAAAGTATACGAGGAGAGTACTTGCATGTCATTTTTTGAGGGGATGTTTGCTTTGTGTGACTTTTTTTGAAAGCTAGTAAATTTAGTATGGGTCTATAATGGTAAAAAGGGTCAATTAGATATCTTTACTGAAGAGACTCATTGTCATTTAATAGAAATAAAGGATTTCGTGTCCGCTAGTGATTGGTCATCTGAGTTTGGCGGACACCCGTTCCGTTATTTGCGCCAAAATGGGTGTATTTATGCTATTTGCGGACATAGGTTCCGTTATTTTGTAAAAAGGGAGTAGTTTCCCTGTGTTTTTCCCTAAATAGCGTACTCAGTGTCCACTAAACCCTTAAAATAGGGTTATTTCATAGAAATAACGGATTCCATGTCCGCTAATGATTTTAAACACATTATCAAAACTACTTATTTTAAAAGCCGGCCATTAAATGGTGGTAGTGTGATGGAGAGGCTTGGTATGATTACAATTGGTCAGGCCCCAGCTTCCTTGCTGAATTTGGAATCGGAACAAATGAAAAAGCTAGAATTACAGGAGTAGTATTGGAAGATGAAAAAGTATACGGAACCATCCATGTAGCCTTCGGAAGCAATAATACTTTTGGCGGCACTATCTCTGCAGGGGTTCAAATTGATGGAGTTGTAAATAAACCGGATGTTTTTATTGATGATGAGCAGATTATGCATCAAGGGAATATTGCTGGTGCTTGAGATTTCTATTAAAAATAATTAGCCCACATTATGGATACATTTTATTATGCAATTCAGTTGTGAAATATTCTAAAGGCACAAAGTATAGTCACTTTGTGCCTGCTTGCATTCAAGGAACCGTACAGCTAATTTAATGAAGAAGTAGAACTTCTAATAACTATTTCAGGATCATAAATAATTGATTTTTGCCTCATGACATCCGGATTATTTTGTTCTACCGCAGATACAATCCATTTAGCAGCATCGATTCCCATTTGCATCTTTGGATGGGTAATGGATGTCAGTTTCACTTCCGAAGCTTCAGCCAATGAGGAATCATCATATCCGACGATGGAGATATCTTCTGGAACGCTCATCTTCAGTTCTCTAAGAATATCCAGTACGGATAATGCAATTTGATCATTATAACAAATAATGCCAGTAGGCTTCTTGGAAGAAATTAATAAAGCTTTTATTTTTTCTAATAATCCGTTATTAAGTTCTTCTGTTGTATAGGTAATAATCATTTCTGGGGACAACGGAATACCATTTTCTCTAAATGCCCGGATAAATCCTTGCATCCGGTAAACACCTTGTAAATCATCTGTTTTAAAAATTCCAATAATTTTCCGGTGATTTAATTTAAGTAAATGTTCCGTCGCAATAAATCCGCCCTTCTCATCATCTACAATAATATGTGGAGGAGCTAGTTGCGAATAAAATTGGTTAATCATTAAGTAAGGGATGTTTTTTTGTTCCAATTCCAGATAGTAATTCATGTTGGGATTGAAGCTGCCGCTTTTTGTCGGCTCCACAATAAGCCCATCGATGTTTCTGCTCAGCATACTTTGCAAGCACTGTTTTTCTTTTTCCAAATCGTTATCCGTGCATGCCAGCGTTAAAGAATATCCCATATCAGTTAAGTAGGATTCAATCCCCTTTATAATGGAAGGAAAAATATAATCGGAAATATAGGTTGTAATAATGCCTATGTTTTTTCCATTTACCGCTGGCTGCAGAGTACCTGTTTGTTGATTTTGTTCGAATCTATTTGAACAAAACGTTCCTGCACCTTGTTCTCTATACAACCATCCTTCGTGAACCAAATCGCCGATAGCTTGACGGACAGTATGACGGCTTACCCCTAACATTTTTACGAGCTCATTTTCAGAGTATATTTTTTCTCCAGGCTTTACATCCCCATTTAGAATCCAACTTTTTATCTTTTCTTTCACCATATTATATTTCGTTTGTTGCGCCATTTTTTCACCACTTTCCAATAAAAAACAAACAGTAACTACTTATACGTACAATTATTATAATATACAACATTTTAAAAAGATACTACTAAATTCACAGCATAAAATGCTAATCTTCATTAATATAAATAATTTATAAAAGACTAATAAATCAATGTTTATATAAAGAATCAAGATATTTGATTCGTACAAATTGGGCGAATTATGTGATAAATTCCGTTGACATGTACGAACAAGTGTAATATATTTATGTGTAATTAGATAACGCTTTCATCTTTGTTGTTACATAAGGAGCAGGAATTTTTTAAATTGTATGAGTTATGGACAAATGGGGACGATGCATTGAAGGTCTTCCGTATTCTAGTATTGATGAATAAATGCTATTTGGCAAGTGCTTTATAAGAAAGTGCGGGCGCATTGTTCATTCACTAGCCGGGCTCCGGGTTTTACATAAGGAAAAATTTTATGCTTCCTTATTCTTTAAAAGGTGAACTAGCACGAGAACAAATATCATTTGAATGTTTGAGAGGATTCTATTCCAGAAAGGTGTGATGTCATGGTTAAATATACGATTGGTGTGGATTATGGTACGCAATCAGGCAGAGCTGTTCTTGTTGAAGTTGGAACAGGCAAAGAGGTTGCGACTGCTGTAAAGGAATATACTCACGGTGTAATGGATGAATTTTTACCCGATGGAAAGACCAAATTAGGAATTGATTGGGCATTGCAACATCCTGCAGACTATTTAGAAGTTTTGCAGTGTACCATTCCAGAAGTATTAAAGAAAGCGAATGTTTCTCCGGATCATGTTATTGGATTGGGAATTGATTTTACAGCGTGTACTGTACTCCCGATAGATTGCAATGGAACACCGCTATGTATGACAGCGGAATTTTCGAGTAACCCGCATAGTTATGTGAAGCTTTGGAAGCATCATGCTGCACAGGAGGAGGCCAATCGGCTGAATGAAATCGCGGAAAAGAGAGGGGAAATATTCCTTCAACGATATGGTGGAAAAATCTCTTCTGAATGGATGTTCCCAAAACTATGGCAAATTTTGAATGAGGCGCCGGAAATTTATCAAGCTGCAGATCAAATGGTAGAGGCCGCAGATTGGGTGATTTACCAATTAACTGGTGAATTAAAAAGAAATAGTTGTACAGCTGGTTATAAGGCAATTTGGCATAAGCAGGATGGATATCCTTCAAGGGAATTCTTCAAAGCACTTGATCCAAGATTGGAAAATGTTGTAGAAGAAAAATTATCGTCAACCATTGTACCGATTGGTTCGAAGGCAGGGGAAATAACGGAAAAAGCAGCAAAGCTTACCGGATTATGTGCAGGAACAGCTGTTGCAGTTGCGAACGTTGATGCCCATGTGTCATTACCAGCGGTGGGAATTACGGAACCGGGGAAATTACTTATGATTATGGGAACCTCTACTTGTCATATTTTATTAGGAGACGAGGAAAAAGTCGTTCCAGGTATGTGCGGGGTAGTGGAAGATGGTGTTATTCCCGGGTTCATGGGGTATGAAGCTGGGCAATCATGTGTTGGGGATCATTTTGAATGGTTTACCGAAAATTGTGTTCCATCCAGTTATTATGAGGAAGCGAATCAATTAGGGATCAGTATTCATCAATTGTTAACAGATAAGGCGAGTACATTACAAGTTGGGGAAAGCGGGCTGCTTGCGTTGGATTGGTGGAATGGAAACCGGTCCACTCTAGTGGATGCTGATTTAACAGGTGTGTTATTAGGGGCAACATTACTTACAAAGCCGGAAGAAATTTATCGCGCATTGATCGAAGCGACAGCCTTTGGTACGAAAATGATTGTCGAAACATTCCGTAAATATGGTGTGCCAATTAATGAAGTATATGCATGCGGCGGCATTGCCGAGAAAAATGCCTTTATGATGCAAATATACTCCGACGTATTAAATATGGATGTAAAGATTTCCGCTTCGTCACAAACACCGGCATTAGGTTCAGCAATGTTTGGTGCAGTCGCTGCCGGAATCGAACGTGGCGGTTACGAAAGTATTTCTGCAGCTGCCAAAGACATGGGCGGAGTCAAGGAAGCAATCTATCAACCTATTAAAGAAAACGTTGAAGTGTATGATCAGCTTTATAAGGAATATGCTCGTCTTTATGACTATTTCGGCCGCGGTGAAAATAACGTGATGAAAGTGTTAAAACAAATAAAATCAAGAAGTTCTCAAAGTAATAAGGGGGAAACCGTATGTTAGAGCACTTGAAAAAAGAGGTGTTGGAAGCGAACCTCATGCTGCCTAAACATGGTTTAGTAACCTTCACATGGGGAAACGTAAGTGGAATTGACCGGGAACAGGGGCTTGTTGTAATAAAACCAAGCGGTGTTAAGTATGAAGAATTGCAGCTTGAAGATCTGGTTGTAGTAGATTTGGATGGTCAAATTATTGAAGGTTCCTTAAGACCTTCTTCGGATACACCGACACATTTAGTTCTGTATCGAGAGTTTCCTAATATAGGAGGAATTGTTCATACACATTCACCGTGGGCAACAAGCTGGGCACAAGCGGGACTTCCTATTCCTGCACTCGGAACGACACATGCGGACTATTACTATGGTGAAATTCCATGTACACGCGGATTAACAAAGGAAGAGATTCAAAAAGCTTATGAACTGGAAACCGGTAAGGTCATTATTGAAGCCTTTGAAACAGGCGGGATGGAACCATTGTCCATGCCGGGTGTTCTTGTATCTGGTCATGCCCCATTCTGCTGGGGAAAGAATGCGAGTGAAGCGGTGCATAATGCAGTCGTCTTAGAGGAAGTAGCAAAAATGGCGATACATACCGTTCAGCTTAATCCGCAAGTTACCCCAATTGATCAGTTTTTATTAAATAAGCATTATCTTCGCAAGCATGGAGAAAATGCTTATTACGGGCAGAAAAAGTAGTAAAACGTTTTTAACATTAATGTAACTTGTACGCATGAGTTAGAAAAATAACTAGATTACTAAGGAGGAAACAAGGTTGTTAACAACAAAAACATATGAATTTTGGTTTGTAACAGGAAGTCAATTGCTGTATGGAGAAGATGTTTTAAAAACAGTTGAACAGAATGCAAGAGAAATGGTTAACGGTTTAGATAAAGACTCATCCATTCCTTATAAGCTTGTATTTAAATCGGTTGTAAAGGATGCCGATTCGATCCTTAAGCTTTTTTTAGAAGCGAATGCTGCGGAAAATTGTGCTGGTGTCGTGACATGGATGCATACATTCTCCCCATCAAAAATGTGGATTGCTGGTTTGTCCGCTGCACAAAAACCGCTTTTACATTTAAATACGCAATTTAATCGCGATATCCCATGGGATTCTATTGATATGGATTTTATGAATTTAAATCAGTCCGCTCATGGTGATCGTGAACACGGATTTATAGCAAGCCGTTTGAATGTAAAGCGCAAGGTGATTGTGGGTCACTGGGAAAACCAAGAGGTACGGGAGAGAATCGGCAGCTGGATGAGAACTGCGGTAGCTTTATCAGAAAGCAAAAATTTAAAGGTTGCTAGATTCGGAGATAATATGCGCCAAGTGGCCGTTACAGAAGGGGATAAAATAGAGGCGCAAATCAAATTTGGCTGGACCGTTGATGGCTATGGGATTGGCGACCTCGTGCAACGAATGAACGATGTGACCGAGCAAGAGGTTAATAAGCTTGTTGCCGAGTATGAAAAGCTTTATGAAATCGCTCCTGAAGGATTGAAGGAAGGAGAGGTAAGGGAATCCATTCGATATCAGGCCAGAATTGAACTTGGATTGAAAGCCTTTTTAACAGAGGGAGGTTACACTGCTTTCACCACAACCTTTGAAGATTTACATGGCATGCTCCAGCTTCCAGGTCTAGCTGCCCAGCGATTAATGGAACAGGGCTATGGATTTGCCGGTGAAGGGGATTGGAAAACCGCTGCTCTGGTAAGATTAATGAAAATTATTGCCGGAAATGAAGGAACCTCTTTCATGGAAGACTATACCTATCATTTTGAAGCCGGAAATGAAATGGTTCTTGGTTCCCATATGCTCGAGATTTGTCCAACAATAGCCGCAACTCGTCCGAAAATAGAAGTTCATCCGCTTGGAATCGGCGGCAAGGAGGATCCGGCACGCTTTGTTTTTGATGGCAGAAGCGGAGCAGCCATAGTTGCGACCGTTGTGGACCTTGGACACCGTTTCCGTCTTGTTGTCAATGAGGTCGATGCACTTCAGCCGGACAAGGAAATGCCGAAGCTGCCTGTTGCAAGAGTCCTGTGGAAAACACAGCCATCGTTAAGTCAAGCGGTTGAAAACTGGGTGCAGGCAGGCGGGGCACATCATACATGCTTCTCTTATAAAGTAACGAGCGAGCAATTGCGAGATTTTGCAGCGTTAACTGGAATTGAGATGGTTTTAATCAATAATGAGACAAATACTCATGCCTTTACAAATGAATTACGATGGAATGATGTTGTATATCGATAAAGTGACACCGTGCTTTTAGCGACTGGGAAAAGGGGAGAATGGATATGACGAATAATAAAGCGAAAATGATTTTAGAAAAGGACTTTAAAATTTCAGAAATTGATAATCGTATTTACGGTTCCTTTATCGAACATCTGGGGCGTGCTGTTTATGGCGGAATTTATGAACCTGGTCATCCGCAAGCAGATGAAAATGGCTTCCGTCAAGATGTTATTGAAATGGTAAAAGAACTTCAAGTACCGATAGTCAGGTATCCCGGAGGAAATTTTGTTTCCGGGTATAACTGGGAGGATGGGGTCGGACCGGTAGAAAACCGTCCTCGCAGATTAGACTTAGCTTGGCGTACTACAGAAACGAATGAAATGGGAACAAATGAATTTATGAAGTGGGCAAAGCTTGTAAATGCAGAAGTGAATATGGCGGTAAATCTCGGAACACGCGGTATCGATGCTGCTAGGAATCTTGTGGAGTATTGTAATCATCCCGGTGGTTCCTACTACAGTGATTTACGGATTTCCCATGGTTACAAGGAGCCGCATAAAATTAAGACATGGTGCTTAGGAAATGAAATGGACGGACCTTGGCAAATTGGTCATAAAACAGCTGCTGAGTATGGACGAATTGCCCAAGAAGCAGCAAAGGTGATGAAGTGGGTGGATCCTACTATTGAGCTTGTCGCATGCGGAAGCTCTAATCGTAATATGCCGACTTTTGCAGATTGGGAAGCAACGGTTCTTGATTATACGTATGACCATGTTGATTATATTTCGCTCCACCAATATTACGGGAATCGTGATAATGATATCGCCAACTATTTGGCATTATCACTTGAGATGGATGATTTTATCCGATCGGTTATTTCCATTGCTGACTATATTAAAGCAAAAAAACGCGGTAAAAAGAACATTAATCTATCTTTTGACGAATGGAATGTTTGGTATCACAGTAATGAGGCGGATAAATTAATCGAACCGTGGAGCATCGCACCTCCACAACTGGAGGATCATTATAATTTTGAAGATGCCCTGTTGGTAGGCTGTATGCTAATTACGATGTTAAAGCACGCTGACCGTTTAAAGATTGCTTGTCTCGCCCAGTTAGTGAATGTTATTGCGCCAATTATGACGGAAGAGAATGGTCCAGCGTGGAAACAAACGATCTTCTATCCATATATGCACACATCTGTTTATGGCAGGGGTGTTTCGTTAAATCCAATCATTTCAAGTCCGAAATATGATAGCAAAGATTTTACGGATGTTCCATACTTAGAAGCAACGGCTGTATATAATGAAGAAAATGAACAATTAACGATATTTGCAGTGAACCGTCATTTACAAGATAGTTTACATCTTGAATGTGATATTCGTAATTTTGAAGATTATGAGGTTATCGAACATATTGTCCTCGAAAATGACGATTTAAAACAAACGAATTCAGCCAAAGATACACCAGTGGCACCTCATTCGAATGGAAACGCCGCAATCGATGGCGGTTTGGTTACAGCTGCATTGCCGAAGTTATCCTGGAACGTGATTCGTTTAGCTAAGCGTAAATAAATTCATTCGCTTTTCTTTCGATTTTAATGATGGAAAGTATTTTTCCTATCAATTAATCAGGAGGGGTTCGATTGGAATCATTCATATCGAAGATTGCCACTCTAGCAGAAAATTGTCATTGCGGTAATCATCATCCGATTACTATTGAAAAAATAACAGTCGGCAATGAAATGTTAAAAGATGCGGTTCGCTATATAGGAGAAAAAAACTATCAAAAGGTAAAAATCATTGTTGATAACCACACTTTTCAAGCAGCAGGGAAAGAGCTAGCAAATCAATTGGAAAGGGCTGATATTCCCTTTACTACATGTTATATCCTTCCTGACGAGAATCAAGATATTATTGCCGATGAAAGGGCATTGGTCCAAGTGCTGTTAGAATCATCCAAAGAAACGGATGTCATGGTTGCAGTTGGGGCGGGAACGATTCACGATATTGTTCGTTTTTGCAGTACAAAGATGGGAATTCCCTTTATTTCCATTCCTACTGCACCGTCTGTTGATGGCTTTACCTCAATGGGTGCTCCTTTAATCGTCAGAGGGGAAAAGAAAACTTTCCAAATGTCTTCACCAATTGCTATATTTGCAGATTTGACGGTTTTGAAGAATGCACCAAGAAAAATGATTGCAGCCGGCTTTGGAGATATGATAGCAAAATTTACTTCTTTAGCGGACTGGAAATTTGGTCATCTTGTTGGCGGTGAGCCATATTGCAAAGCTGCGGCTCAAATTACCCGAGATGCACTAAATGCAAGTGTTAAAAATGTAGAAAAAATAAAAAAAGGTGATGAGGAAGGAATTCAAATATTAATAGAATCCCTGATTGCATCCGGTCTGGCGATGCTTTTATTTGGGCACTCACATCCTGCCTCAGCCGGCGAACATCATCTTTCTCATTACTGGGAAATGGAATTCCTGCGGCAAAAACGCGCAGCGGTCCTGCATGGGGCTAAAGTAGGGATTGCTGCTTCCATTCTTGCAAAAATCTATAAATCAGAGTTCCTGCCATTCATTTGTAACGGAATGGAGGGAATAGACGAGAATTTGTATATAAAAATCAAGGAACATAAAGAAGAAATCAAGGCAGTTTATGAGCAAATACCGGATAGTATTTTGCTTCGCAAGTGGGTAGAGCAGCTGGGCGGTGAAACCCATCCTGAACAGCTTGGAATTGAGAATGATCTTGTCATAAAGGGATTAAATGAAGCACATAAACTAAGAGACCGTTTTACGGCTTTAAAATTTTTGAATGAAATCGTTAAAATAAGGCGCGAATTTGCCAGTGAAATTTTGTAAGGAAGTGAACATATGTCAAAAGCAGCAGCTTATAAAAATCCCATTATGGAACAACGGGCAGACCCGTTTATTTATAAACATACAGATGGTTATTACTATTTTACCGGATCCGTTCCGGAATATGACAGAATCGAGGTCAGGAGAGCTAAAACGATACAGGAGCTTGGCACAGCCAGTCCCGTTGTAATATGGAGAAAATATAACAATGGGCCAATGAGTGCTAATATATGGGCACCTGAAATTCATTATATTGACGGAAACTGGTATATCTATTTTGCGGCTGCAAGAGAGGATGCGATTTTTGACCACCGAATGTATGTCCTGGAAAATAAATCAGCAAATCCTTTAGAGGGGCATTGGACCGAAAAAGGCCAAGTCAAAACGGATTGGGAATCCTTCTCCCTCGATGCCACTACATTTGAACATAAAGGGGAAAGGTATTACGTTTGGGCCCAAAAAGATCCGAATATAGCAGGAAACTCTAACCTCTACATTGCGAGAATGGTCAATCCTTGGACTATCGAAGCTCCACAAGTAATGATTACAAAGCCAGAATATGATTGGGAAAAGATTGGATTTATGGTTAATGAAGGTGCAGCCGTTCTAAAGCGAAACGGAAAGATCTTTCTTACATACTCAGCGAGTGCAACAGATGCTAATTATTGCATGGGATTGTTAACAGCAGATGAGTCTAGCGATCTACTAAATATAAAATCATGGAGTAAATCGGAAAAACCTATTTTTCAAACAAACGAGAAAAATGGTTTATTTGGCCCTGGTCATAATAGTTTTACTGTATCTGAAGATGGAAGTACAGATATTTTAATCTTTCATGCCCGCCATTATCAGGAGATTGAAGGCGACCCGCTTTGGGATCCAAACCGTCATACTCATGCACAGATGATTTCTTGGAATGAAGATGGAACTCCGCATTTTGGTGATCCACATATTTAAGGGGCAGCTACAATGTCCCTAGTTTTTTAATAGACTAAATATCTAACAATTTTTTGTAAAGGAGTAATATTATTTATGTTTCACAACATGCAAAATACCATACAAGTTGAGGGCGAAAACCGTACAAGTTAAACTACCTCATTTGATATAATGGTCTGCTAAGTCAATGGAAGGATATATTTTTAACATGGTAATCAGTTCACAAAAGTATCTGTAATATACGATTATCAAGGGATTAATAAGGAGAAAAAACCTTTCGTTTATACAGAGTAAATATATAATTTTATTTACCTGAAAATGTTCGCACAACTTTCAGAATATTCATTGACATGTACGGAATAGATATAATAAACTGGAAATAATTAAGAAATCGATTTCTATATGTTGCGAATACTACTCTGTTAACTGAAAAGAGGGTGAAAACAAATAGGGGATAGATGAAGCCAAGTATATTCATTCAAAGCAATTTATATAAAAAATAGAATCCTAGATTTTAAGTTGTTTCAAATTTGAAAGCGCTTATATGGCTGGTTATTAACAAGAAACAGTTCTAAACATTTATGCTCTGTTTATGAAAGCTGGAAGAAATCATATCATTTAGAGGTGATAATCATGAGTATTTTTAAAAAGCCGCGTAAAGTGGTAGCGATGTTACTAGTGCTTGTACTTTCAATATCCTTTGCATTAGCTGGATGCAGTTCCAAGAGCTCCACGAAAACAAGTGACGGAAAGACAAAATTTGAAATGTGGACATTTGTGCAACAGCATGCAGATTATTGGAAAGATGCAGCAGAGACTTGGAATAAAAATAATCCGAAAGAGAAAATTGACCTAAAAATAAATGTTCTGCCGTTTGATCAAATGTTTCAAAAGCTGCAGGTTGCTTTAAATTCTGGAAGCGGTGCACCTGATATTGCAGATATTGAAATTGGACAATTTGCCAATTTCACCAAGAATAAAACAGTTCCGTTTGAAGACTTGACGAAGAATGTAGAACCGTATCTTTCCGACTTAGTGAAGTCACGGGTGGATAACTATACGTATAACAATAAAATTTACGGTTTGGATTACCACGTCGGTACAACGGTTGTTTATTATAACATGGATATTATGAAACAAGCAGGAATTGATCCTGCGAAAATTAAAACATGGGCTGACTATGTAAACGCAGGCAAGACAGTAAAAGAAAAAACAGGCAAATACATGACTTCCGTTGAAACGAATGCAAGTTTCGTATTCAATGCATTAGTTTCCCAGCAACACTCAGATGTGCTGAAAGATGGCAAAGCAAATTTAGCTGATGAAAAAAATGTAAACGCATTAAAACTCCTCCAAGATATGATTTACAAGGATGGAATTGCGAAAAAGGCGGAGGGCGGCAGTCAGGATAATGAAGAGTATTTCTCTGCATTTAACAAAGGAAACTATGCTTCTGTTGTAATGCCTGCATGGTATATGAGCCGTATGGTGACATATATGAAAAATCTCTCAGGAAAAATTCAAATTGAACCACTTCCAATCTTTAATGAGGGGGATGATCGTTCGGCAGGATTAGGTGGAACAGCTACTGTTGTTACAAAACAAGCACATGATAAAGAGTTGGCGAAGAAATTTGTCGTGGAATCGAAGGCAAGCAAGGAAGGGGCTATCAAACAATGGACGATTCTAGGATTTGACCCAATTCGTTCCGATGTTTGGACATCAGATGAAATGAAAGCAAAAAATAAATACACGGATTATTTTGGGGTAGATATCTTCCAAAAATTAGCCGATTTAAAAGATGAAATTGGTACGTTGAGTTTCACAAATAAGGATTACCCATTTGTCAGTGATCAATTATTAACCAATGCAATACCTAAAATCATGAATAAACAGGCAGATGTAACATCAACGCTTGAAGCTGCGGATGCAGCGGCAGATAAAAAAATTAACAAGTAATGTGAAGTGATGAAACGGGTGGGTGGGTAGGATTTTTACGAACAGGAGGGGATAGATTTGGAGTCAAGCACAGGGCAAACAAACTTGCAGCGTAATGTTAAGTTTCCGGTTCCCCAAAGGAAAAAGTGGAATAAGCAAAAGATTGCACCGTACCTCTTTATATTACCATTTATCCTTATTTTTCTAGTATTTACGGTGTATCCGTTTATTAATGCCTTTATTATGAGTTTTCAAGAGCTGCAAGGGTTAGATGATACAACATTTGTTGGACTGAAGAACTTTAAACAATTAATTCATGATCCGGTGTTCTATACCGTTCTGTGGAATGTTATTCGGTATACTTTCTGGACGATTTTAATACTGATTCCGGTGCCATTAATTTTAGCGGTTGTTATGAATTTAGATACGACAAAGTTCAAGTCGCTTTTTCGTTCCATCTTCTTTCTTCCGGTTCTTACATCAACAGTTATTGCGGGGATTGTATTCCGTTTTGCTTTTAGCAGAGAAAAAACAGGTGTTTTTAACTCATGGATTGGCCACCTTGGGATCAAACCCGTTGATTGGTTAGACGGTGCCCATACAGGGATGTTCGCTTTAGTTGTTATTTGCGTATGGAGATGGATGGGAGTAAATATGATTTACTTTTTGTCGGGTTTACAAAGTATTCCGAAAGAGCTTTATGAATGTGCCGAAATTGATGGTGCAAGCACATGGGCAAAGTTTAAAAATATTACGATGCCGATGATTAAACCTATTACGACTTATGTACTAACAATTTCCATTCTAGCTGGATTCTCTTTGTTTAATGAAAGCTATGTTTATTGGGGAGCTAGTTCACCAAACAATATTGGTGCTACCTTCTTAACCTATATTTATAAAAGCGCTTTTGGACAAGGTGAATTTGGCTACGCATGTGCATTAGGGGTTGCGATGTTTATTATCGTAATGGTCATTAATTTTATTCAAGTTTCCGTTAGAGGCTTGTTTAAGGAGGACTAAGGATGAAGACCAGAAGAAAAATTACAACCATTGTCACCTTTATATTACTAACAATAATCGGAATTATTATTTTGATTCCCTTTTGGTTTCTATTAGTCTCCTCTTTTAAGCCGGCATCTGATATTTTTGGCCAAGGTCTGAATGTCCATCTGGATTTTTCAAAAATGAGTTTTAAGAATTACCTTCAATTATTTACAAATAATGATGGAATATATTGGACATGGTTTAAAAACAGTGTACTGATTACAGTAATTCAAACATTGCTTGTTCTATTATTCAGTTCAATGGTTGGTTATGCACTTGCACAGTACACGTTTAAAGGGCGGAATTTTATCTTTGGTTTAGTGCTTGTTATGTTAATGGTACCTGGTGATATATTATTTATCCCTATGTATAAATTAGTGACGAATTTAGGTTTGATGGATTCATTTGCAGGAGTTATTTTACCTGGGATTATTCCGCCTGCTACCGTTTTCTTTTTTAGACAATATGCGATAGGTCTTCCACGTGATTATGCGGAAGCAGCCAGAATAGATGGTGCCGGAGAATTTCGTATCTTTACGCAAATTTATGCGCCGATGATGAAACCGGCATTTGGGGCAATGACCATTATGACTTCCATGAATGTATGGAATAATTTCCTGTGGCCGTTGGTGGTAATGAGATCAGATGAAAATCTCGTCATACCTGCCGGGCTATTAACAGCCATGACACCGTATGGTAATAACTACGATATTGTATTTGCAGGATCCATGATGTCGATTATTCCTATTATCATCCTATTCTTATTTAATCAAAAGTCCTTTATCAATGGTATGACAATCGGCGGAATAAAAGGCTGATGTATGTTAAGAGAAGAGGTGCTTTTCTATGATCAATAAAGAAAACTTAGTTATGAAAGCAACAAATCTCGTTTGGGCAGCGTTTTTAATTGGGGGATGTGCCATCGTTACAAGTTTCCTGTTTGTTTTCCTTCTATTAAATGTGAAACTGTCTTTTTTGACACTACCATTCTACTTAATAGCGTTTTTATTGTTCGGTCCTACTTTGAGTGCCATTTTTGAAACGGTCTTTCAATGTATTATCGGTGGGAAGGGAAACGTAATAAAAAGCTATTTTAGGATATATAAAGAAGGATTCATTTCCTCCATAAAAGTATGGCTGCCATACTTTTTGCTGACGGTTATTCTGTTTGGAGATTTATATTATATTGGTTTTAGCAAACAGACTGCCTATGCACTTCCCCTTATTTATATCCTTATCATTGTCATGATTATTAGCTATGTTTATTCACTTGTTTTGCATACAAAATTCATTATGAAGATAAGGGATATATTAAAATTTTCACTGTACTTAACCATTAATCGGCCGATTACATCGCTTACGATCATCTTTTTCGTTTTAGCAGTTTACCTATTTTTTAGATTTGCAAGCAGTCTTGCTATTTTTGGAGCACTTCCATTGTTTGCTTTCGTTACTTTATATTCCATGCGAAAAATGCTTGGAGCTATTGAAGCGAAATTTGTGAACGCAGCATAATCACTTTTTTAAGTTTAATAGAAAGAGGTTGCCAAAGGTGCGGGTTTTGGAAGCCTCTTTTTCTTATAAGGGCACTATTTCAAAATGAAATCATCAACATTTATCAGAAGTTTTGTCGCTAAGGAATCTAGTAGGAAGAAGGAGAGAAAGAATGAATAAAGTGATCATTAATAGTGATATTGAAAAAGGTACAATCTCTAAGCATATTTATGGGCAATTCGCTGAACATTTAGGGAGATGTATTTATGAAGGAATATGGGTCGGGGAGGATTCCATTATTCCGAATACAAAAGGGATCCGCAATGATGTTTTAGAAGCTTTAAAACAGCTTCAAATACCGGTGCTTCGCTGGCCGGGGGGATGTTTTGCCGATGAATATCATTGGAAGGATGGAATTGGTCCGAGAGAAAATCGCAAGAGAATGGTTAATACGCATTGGGGCGGTGTAGTAGAAAATAATCATTTTGGTACACATGAGTTTATGTTGTTATGTGAATTGCTGGAATGCGAACCTTACATATGTGGAAATGTTGGGAGCGGGACAGTCCAAGAAATGTCGGAATGGGTGGAATATATGACATTTGACGGTGAATCTCCGATGGCAAACTGGAGAAAGGAAAACGGCAGGGAAAAGCCGTGGAAATTAAAATATTTTGGAGTTGGCAATGAAAATTGGGGATGCGGCGGCAATATGCGTCCGGAATATTACGCAGATTTGTATAGACGTTATCAAACATATGCCCGTAATTATGGGGACAACAGGCTTTACAAAATAGCCGGCGGAGCAAATATTGATGACTATAATTGGACAGAAACGTTGATGGAACGCGCCTCTTCGTTAATGGATGGTTTGAGTTTACATTACTATACAATACCTGGGGACTTTTGGAAGGGAAAAGGATCATCCTTACAATTTTCCGAGCAAGAATGGTTCATTACGATGCAAAAGGCATTGTATATGGATGAATTAATCACAAAACATAGTACGATTATGGATAAATACGATCCCGAGAAAAGAGTTAGTTTAATCATAGATGAATGGGGCACATGGTTTGATGTAGAACCGGGAACGAATCCAGGATTTCTTTATCAACAAAATTCTATACGTGATGCTATTGTTGCGGCACTTCATTTTCATATTTTTCATCAACATTGTGACCGCGTACATATGGCAAATATTGCGCAGACGGTAAATGTGCTGCAGGCAATGGTTTTAACAGAAGGGGAAAAAATGCTGAAAACACCTACCTATTATATTTTTGACATGTTTAAAGTCCATCAGGATGCAGCATTATTATCCCTTGAGACTGACATTGAGAATATAGCAGTGGAGGATTTTCATTTACCAAAGGTTAGTGTATCAGCATCGAAGAATGATAGCGGGCAAATTCATATTAGCCTTTGTAATATGAGCCTTTCAGAAAAAACAGATGTAAACATCCAGCTGCGAGGAGTCAATAAAATTGCGGAGATTTCCGGTGAAATCCTTACAGCGGATTATCGCAATGCCCATAATTCGTTTGAAAATCCAGAAGCGGTCAAGCCTGAAAATTTTACTGAATTTACATTAATAGACCAATTTATTGAAGTGAGCCTCCCGCCAATGTCGATCATCATGCTTTCTGTAAAAGAGTAGGAAAATGGAGGCGAAGAGATGCCGGAAAAATCTTTATGTAAAGGCTGTTCCCAAACCGTTCATGTTGCTAAGAAAGAAATAGCAGCATTATTAGAAATGCAAACAAAAAGCTTTTCCGATTTGGTTACCGATGCTATTTATCAAGAAAGACTGGAAAAATGTAATCATTGCCCGAATTTGCTCTATGGAACAACATGTCAGTATTGCGGTTGTCTTGTTCAATATAAGGCGAAATTTCCTGACAAGCATTGTGCTTCACCAGATAATCCGCAATGGTAAGATAACATAATATTTTCAAGTTGATATGGTAAATGGAATTTAACAACTTATACGAACATAGATGATAATCACAATGGAAGATTGAAATTCTAAACATTTGGAGGAATTATCATGGGAAATTTAAATATGTTAAGAGAATCATTGGACCAAATTGGTATTGATGGTCTACTAGTAACAAGCGATGTTAACCGTCGATATTTAACTGGGTTTACAGGCTCAGCAGGGACAGTTGTGATTACCAAAACAGAGGCAATCCTTTTGGTTGATTTCCGATATGTGGAGCAAGCGCAAAATCAGGCAAAAGGGTTTACCATCAAAGTATTAGAAAAGGCTACTATTTTTGAAGAGGTGGCTAATCTAACGGAAAAATTAAAGATTAGCAAAATTGGTTTTGAAGAAAAAAATATTACTTATTATTTACTTTCCAAATATCAGGGAAAAGTAAAAGCGGAAATGGTACCTGTATCAGATGTTGTGGAAAAGCTTCGTATGATTAAAACAAAAGACGAGATACAAATCATTAAGACCGCAGCGGAAATGACAGATGCCGCATTCGCACATATTTTAGAGTTCATTCGTCCCGGAATAACGGAACTGGATGTCTCAAATGAACTGGAATTTCAAATGCGGAAGTTAGGGGCAACATCTTCCGCCTATGATACAATCGTGGCTTCCGGTTATCGCGGGGCATTGCCGCACGGTGTAGCAAGCACGAAAGTAATCGAAAAAGGCGATATGGTCACTATTGATGTTGGTGCATATTACAAAGGATACAGGGCGGATTTAACCAGAACCATCGCTGTTGGTGAACCGAAGGAGGAATTAAAAGGCATTTATACGATTGTATATGATGCGTTATCAAGGGCCCTTGAAGGAATCAAAGCGGGGATTACTGGTAAACAAGCTGATGCTTTTACGCGGGATTATATCACGGAAAAAGGATATGGAGATAAGTACGGACATGGATCAGGACATGGAATTGGTCTGGATATTCATGAAGAAATCTTTATGTCGCCAAAATGCGAGCAGTTGATTGAACCGGGAATGGTTCTGACGGTTGAACCTGGTATCTATCTCCCTGGTATCGGGGGAGTAAGAATTGAAGATGATATTGTTATTACGAAATCTGGTAACGAAATAATAACGAAATCACCTAAAGAACTCATTATATTGTAAAGAAAGAGGAGCGTGTTTTGATATCACGCTCCTTTCTTTATTCATATGAATTCTCTGCTTTCAAGAGTTTCTAAAATTATTATGTTGAGATTATTTATTATTTAAATGGACACGATAATAGGCTTTGCGAAATTCAGTCGGTGTTACTTTTTCGTATTTTTTAAACAGCTTCATAAAGTATTTTTCATCAAAAATCCCTACGATATTGGCAATCTCTTTAATGCTTAAATTGGTACTCGTTAACATATCCTTCGCTTTTGACAGCTTAAGAATGTGAATGTATTTTTGAATATTCATCCCGTTTTTTTTCTTAAATATTCGGGACAAATAATCTTGGTTATAATTGAACTCCTGAGCAATTGCTGTTACCGAAATATTGCTCATTGCATTAATTCTAATCCATTCCACGATATTTACTAAGTTTTTCTCCGATTTACTATGTTCTCTTTCTGTAATGAAATGGGTTACGGATTGCTCCGAAATTTCAATAAGCAAGGAAGTCATGAAATAATCGGTACTTCTTTTATTGTAGTAATTTGCATTATCAATATCTAATAGTTGGTTAAATAAAATATTTATCCTTTCTATTTCTTTAGGGCTTGAATAAATTGGGATGAAGATGTCCGTACTGGAACGATGTGAATCGGGATTTGTACGGTAAGATATCACCTCATCCTCCATCGTATTATAATCGATAATCGAGCTTTCATTAGGGCAATAAAAATGAAACCAGTAGAAGGAAACCCCAGGAGAACAAAGGGCATATCCCTGGTGAGTATGATGGGGAAGTAATAGAAGTACATCGCCAGGGCAAACTTCAAATTTTTCTTCCTCTTGCTGAATATAAAGTGTTTCCCTCACTCCGATGATTATTTCGTAGCTATTAAGATTACGTTTTGAATGAATCCATGGTTCATTCGATACAAATAATCCTCCAGAAATATATTCCATTGGATTGTCAGCATTTGTTTTCAAGTATTGTTCCATTACTTTCGCCCCCCTTTGCGATTCTACGAAATCTCAATAATTTAGAAAGTCAGTTTTATACACCTAATGTTTAAAATGGACTACCGACAAGATTCTTTTTTGTTGATATTATTTTAATTAATCATACTATTCAAAATTGATTTTCATAATTCTATTTTACTAAAAACTATTCTATTTTGGAGAAAACGTTTGAGGGGGTGAGTAAAAAAATAAAGGTAGGATAAGAATCCGAATAGCAGCTAATTCTTATCGCGAATTAATAGGAAGGATGTGCAAAAATTGACAGAGGTATTAAGCAAGAATATTAAAAGAGTAAAAATAACAGACCATTTTTGGAGAAAACGAATAGATATCATACGTGATGAAGTGATTCCATATCAGTGGGAAGCATTAAACGATAGAATTCCAGATGCCCCTGCCAGCCATGCAATGAAAAATTTTAAAATCGCAGCTGGTGAGGAATCAGGTGAATTTTTTGGTTTTGTATTTCAGGACAGTGATGTAGGTAAATGGCTTGAGGCAGTAGCTTATAGTTTAGAGAATGATCCTGACCCTGAACTGGAAAAAACAGCGGATGAGGTCATTGAATTAATAGGCAGGGCACAGCAGGATGATGGATATTTAAATACCTATTTTACGATAAAAGAACCACAACTTAAGTGGCGCAATCTTCGAGATAAACATGAAATGTATGTAGCAGGCCATATGATGGAAGCTGCTGTCGCTTATTTCGAGGTTACTGGCAAGCGGAAGCTTTTAGATATTATGTGTCGTTTCGCTGATCACATCGATGAAATGTTTGGCAAAGAAGAAAATAAATTGCGAGGATATGATGGTCATCAAGAAATAAAATTAGCTCTTGTAAAGCTATATAAAGCAACCGGAAATGAACGATATTTACAGTTAAGCAAATATTTCATAGATGAGCGCGGTCAGCAACCACATTATTTCGACCTAGAAAAGAAAGCAAGAAATGATGATAAAGAATTTTGGTGGCATGATGAATATGGAGATTATAGCTATCACCAAGCACATTTGCCTGTTCGAGATCAGAAAGAAGCAATCGGCCATGCTGTTAGGGCTATGTATATGTACACAGCGATGGCGGATTTAGCCATTGAGACAGGGGATCACACTTTAAAGGAAGCCTGTGAGAGATTATGGGAAAATGTAACGAATCGCCAAATGTACATTACTGGCGGTGTCGGATCACAAGATTTTGGTGAAGCGTTTTCATTTGATTATGACTTGCCAAATGATACGTGCTACACAGAAACATGCGCATCGATTGGCTTAGTTTTCTGGGCAAAGCGAATGCTAGGGATTGAAAAGAATGGAAAATATGCGGATGTCATGGAGAGGGCACTTTATAACGGAACCATTAGCGGAATGGATTTGGACGGGAAGAAATTCTTCTATGTTAATCCGTTGGAGGTATGGCCGAAAGCGAATGAAAAAAGGCAGGATAAAACACATGTAAAGCCTGTTAGGCAAAAATGGTATAGCTGTGCTTGCTGCCCACCTAATCTAGCAAGATTAATTGCTTCCATAGGACAATATGTATACTCTGTTGATTCCAATCAATTGTTTGTTCATTTATACATGGGCAATGAATCAGAATTAGATATTGCGGGACAAAAGGTTCAAATTATCCAAGAAACAAATTATCCATGGGATGGGAATGTTCAAATTACACTTTCACCGGAAAATGAGCGTGAATTTACGGTTGCCGTTCGGATTCCAGGATGGTGCAAATTAGCCGCATTAAAAGTGAATAATGAGTTAGTGGATATAGATTGTTGTACAAAGAATGGGTATGCATATATTACCCGAACTTGGAAAAAAGGGGATAAGATTGTTCTTGTTCTGCCTATGCCGGTTGAGAGAGTCCGTGCGAATCCGAAAGTACGAGAAAATGTAGGGAAGGTTTCTTTACAGAGAGGTCCAATTGTCTATTGTTTGGAAGAAGTAGACAATGGTGCAAATTTACCGAACATCCTTCTGCCAAAAGATTCTGAGCTTGAGGTTACATTCCAGGAAGAATTGCTTGGTGGAATTAGTGTAATAACTGCAAAAGCAGAGAGGATTGATGATCAAGCTTGGGGTAATGAGTTATATATGACTTATGAAAAAGACACAAAATCCATTACTCTTAAAGCAATCCCTTATTATGCGTGGTGCAACCGGCAGCCTGGTGAAATGTTGGTTTGGATTATGGAAAAATAAATATTTTAAAATAGTAAATACCTTTTTCGGAAATTACTCTTAAAAGGTCGATTTTATACACCATGTTATTTCTATAATGAAGATTAAAGCTAGTATATTAATAGATTACATTTTTGAATAATAATGATTGGTGGAGGATTACTTCACCGATCAAACACAAAGTTGTACTTACAACTTTTAAAAATATACTAATATATTTAGGAAATAAGAATGGGGTGTGTATGTTGAGAAAGCGTAAATCATTGATAGGACTTATAGGCGTGCTTGTTTTGCTTGTTGGGATGTTAAGTGGTTGTCTAGGCGGAACTAGTGCAACGGGGGGAAGCGGCAAAAAAGGTGTTGTTCAATTAAAATTTACTTATTGGGGAGATCCACTTGAGAAAAAATCTATAGAAGATATTTTGAAAGCGTTTAACAAATCACATCCAAATATTTATGTGACAGGACAGCAAATTCAAGGAAACTATTTAGAGAAAATGACAACGATGGCCTCTTCTAATACTCTTCCTGACGTTGGTTATTTTACGGAGGGAAGCCTTTCACCGTGGGTGAAAAGCGGAGCGATTAAAGATTTGAAGCCACTATTTGATTCAGGAGAATTCGGTGACAAATTAAAATATAGTATTTTTCAATACGAAAAAGACGGACCGATTGCCGGTTCAAGCGTAGCAAATGAAGTAAATAATATTTACTACAATAAAGAATTATTTGATGAATTGGGGATGCCATATCCTCCTGCTAAAGCAGAGGATGCATGGACATGGGACGAATTTGTCGATGTAGCCAAGAAACTGACAGTGGACCGGAACGGAAAGCACCCTGATGATCCAGGATTTGATCCGAAAAATATCAAAACATACGGGGTTAGCAATTTTACCTATTTCTATGAAAACTTCCTTTTCAGCAATGATGGAGGAATTATTTCTGAGGATGGAAAGACTATTCTATTAAACAAACCTGAAACGATTGAAGCATTACAGAGAATGCAAGACTTAATGTATGTATACCATGTGATGCCAACACCTGCCAGCCTATCTACGCTTCCAAACACAGATACAGCTCTATTAACCAAAAGGGTAGCGATGGATGTAGATGGTCAATGGGCTATGCAGGTGCTAGGGGAAGCGGAAAAACAAAAGAATTTGAAGTTGGGTATCGGTGTATTGCCAAAAATGAAAAAAGCAGTGACTTCTAGTGCCGGTACGCCAATTGTCGTATTTAACAATGATAATACGAAAAAGCATTGGAACGAAACAAAAGAGTTTCTTAAATTTATTATGGATCCATCTAATAGTTTGCCGCTTATCCAAGCCGGACTTTGGATGCCTAATGAAGAAAAATGGTATAAAGATCCGGAACTTGTTAAAAAGTGGACCGATACAAAAATTCATCCAAAAGAATATAAAACAGCTGTTATCGATTGGGCAATGAATAATGTGCAGAAAAATCCAAACTATTTTTGGGCTGATCGATCAGAAGCCAGCCAAATTATTTCGCCTGCATTAGACCTAATTTGGACAAATAAAAAGAGTGCGCAAGAAGCGGTAAATGACATTATGCCAAAATTGAAAAAGAAATTTGGAGACAAATACAAATATGAGTAACAAGCTTCCTTTTTAACAGATTATGTGTTATGAAGATTCGTCCTCATAACACATAATCAATTCCCAAGTAATAATCGTTTGAGGAGTGAAAAAATGAATATTGAAAATGTTACCTTAAAAAGAACAGTTGTCAATATCAAAAAGCCAAAACTTCATAAATTGCAGAGAAAGGAAGCGTTTTGGGGTTACTTTTTTGCTATGCCTGCTATTTTAGGGCTTCTTATTTGGACAATTGGTCCTATGATTGCCAGTCTTTATTTCAGTTTTACAGATTATAAGGTAGTAGGAAGTTATCACTGGGTTGGCTTTCAAAATTACGTTGATATTTTTAAAAACGATCTTGATTTCAAGAAATCTTTATTTGTCACATTTTATTTTGCTATAGGGAGTACTTTTTTTACGCTGCTTGCTGCTTTAATTGTTGCAGTTCTAATGAATATGAATGTAAAAGGACAATCCATCTTTCGAACGATGTACTATTTGCCTGTCATTGTCCCTTCCGTAGCATCCAATATTTTATGGCTGTGGTTATTTAATCCGGACTTCGGTTTATTAAATAGTATTTTACAATTTTTGGGATTGCCAAAGTTGATGTGGATTTACGATGAGAATACGGTTATACCTTCGCTAATTTTATTAAGTATTTGGGGATGCGGAGGTACTGCCTTAATATTTCTAGCAGGCTTGCAGGATGTTCCAAAGCAATTACTGGAGGCTGTTGAAATAGATGGCGGTAATTGGTGGCATAAGTTCAGATATGTAACTTTGCCTTCTATCTCACCAGTTATCTTCTTCAATCTTATTATGGGCCTGATAGGGTCCTTCCAAGCTTTCACTCAAGCATATGTTATGACGGAGGGCGGGCCAAACAACAGTACGCTATTCTATGTCCTGCTAATTTACCGGGAGGCGTTCCAGAAAAATAATATGGGTTATGCAAGTGCTCTGGCATGGATCCTGTTTATCATTATTTTACTTTTCACATTAATTGTCTTTCGATCATCTAAAAACTGGGTTTATTACGGGGGTGGAAAATAATCATGAAGCTAAAAACCGTGAAAAGGTCATTCGCATTAATTATCTTAGTAATCGGCGCTATTGTAAGTCTAGTTCCCTTTGTTTGGCTTATTCGCAGTTCCTTAATGACTTCTACAGAGATTTTTGAATTTCCACCTAAACTATTACCGGAGAAATTTCAATGGTCCAATTACAAGGATATTTTCTCCATTATTAATTTCGGTCTTTACTTGAAAAACACATTATTTATTATGGTCCCAGTCATCATTGGAACAATTGTCACGTGCTGTATGTGCGGATATGGCTTTGCAAGACTTCGTTTTCCGGGAAGGAATATATGGTTCGGAATGATTCTTGCAACCATGATGCTCCCGGGAGCTGTCACATTGATCCCTACCTTTTTGATGTGGTCTAAGCTAGATGGAATTAATACATTTTGGCCGTTGATTGTTCCAGCCTTTTTTGGCGGCGGCGGGTTCTTCATCTTTCTAATGAGACAATTTTTTATGAATATACCTCGTGAACTGGACGAATCTGCATTAATGGATGGTGCCAATCATTTTCAAATTTTCACGAAAATACTTTTGCCATTGGTGAAACCGCCAATTTTAGTTGTTGGGTTCTTTACTTTTATGGGTGTATGGAATGACTTCTTTGGACCTTTGATTTTCTTAAATGATGAATCCAAATACACGCTTGCATTAGGGCTATTGCAGTTGAAAGGCTCTTACTCTTCCGATTGGAATCTCATGATGGCAGCATCTGCCGTAATGGTTATTCCTGCGATTATCATTTTCTTTATTGGGCAACGCCATTTTATTGAAGGAATAAGTTTAACAGGAATTAAAGGTTAGCCTTAAGCTTGAGGGAGTTATTTTTTATAAAAAGGAGTTAACTATAATGCATGTTTTAAATCAAAATCGACTAAGACCTGTCTCATTTTCAAATGTGGTGATTAACGATGCTTTTTGGTCCCCACGAATTAAGGTTAACCGTGAGCAAACCATTCCGCACCAATATAAGCAATGTAAGGAAACAGGAAGGATTGATGCATTTAAGCTGGATTGGAAGCAGGGAATGGACAACGAACCTCATATTTTCTGGGATTCTGACGTAGCAAAATGGATTGAAGCTGCAAGCTACAGCCTTGCCACCCATCCAGATCCGGAACTAGACCGTCTAGTCGACGAAGTAATTGAGTTGATTGCATCGGCCCAGCAGGAAGATGGGTATCTAAATATTTATTTTTCAGTTGTAAAACCTGGAATGAGATGGACAGATTTGCGGGATGCGCATGAATTATATTGTGCAGGACATTTAATAGAAGCTGGTGTTGCACACTATGAAGCAACAAGGAAACGAACTCTCCTGGAGGTTGTTTGCAAATATGCCGATCATATTGATTCAGTATTTGGGAGGGAGGAAGGTAAATTACGGGGATACTGCGGTCATCAAGAAATCGAATTGGCTTTGATCAAATTGTATCATGCCACTGGGGAAGAACGTTATTTAAAATTAAGCCAATACTTCATTGATGAACGGGGACAAAAACCTCATTATTTTGAGCTAGAAAAGAAAGATTCAACAGGATATTTTGAAGATATAATGCGCTATATGGATAACCTCAAAGAGTATAACCAGTCTCATAAGCCGGTCAGAGAACAGAGTAAAGTGGTGGGGCATTCCGTTCGGGCAATGTATATGTATACAGCAATGGCAGAATTGGCGGGAGAGACTGGAGACGCTTCACTTTTAGAAGCATGTGAGCGGTTATGGGAACATCTTCATTTAAAAAATATGTTTATTACAGGCGGAATTGGATCGACAGGAAAGAACGAAGGCTTTACGTTTGATTATGACCTTCCAAATGAAACTTCCTATGCGGAAACATGTGCATCTATTGGGTTAGTTTTTTGGAATCATAGGATGCTGCAGTTGGAATGTGAAAGCAAATATGCGGATGCGATAGAACGTGCTCTATTTAATGGAGTCATTAGCGGAGTGTCTTTAGATGGGAAAAAATTCTTTTATGCCAATCCGTTAGCGAGTGTCGGAGATCGTCATCGAAAGGAATGGTTTGGGTGCGCATGCTGTCCGCCAAATATTGCAAGACTACTAGCTTCACTGGGAGGATATATTTATTCTCAAAGTCCAGATGACATTATTGTTCATCAATACATCGAAGGGGAGGCAATAATAAATATTCATGGGCAACAAGTAAAAATAGGACAAAAGGGCAATTATCCATGGGATGGCCACCTAACCTTCTTACTTGGATTGGAACATGAAGACAAATTTGGTCTCAAACTGCGCATTCCGGGTTGGTGTAAGAATGCAGAACTTAAAGTAAATCATGAAAGGGTTAATATCCTTCAAAATATGGATAAAGGATATGTTTATCTTGAGCGGCTATGGAAGGATGGAGATATCATCGAACTAGATTTATCCATGCCTATTGAAAAGGTCTATTCTCATCCAAATGTTAGGCAAAATGTCCATCACACAGCCATTCAAAGAGGCCCTATTGTGTATTGTATCGAATCGGCAGATAATATGGAGCATTTGCAAAGGGTAATGCTGCCAAATGATGCGAATCTGACTGCCATTTACGATGAATCGTTACTTGGCGGGGTCGTAAAAATTTTGGGTGATGCAGAGGTATTAGATAGTCATCAATGGGAAAATAGTTTATATCGCACTGAAAAACCAACTAGCAGGCCATATCAGATAACCGCTATTCCGTATTATGCATGGGATAATCGCGAATCAGGACAAATGCGTGTTTGGATACCAGAAAAGGAGTAAATTGGATAGGGGGTTTCATACATGACGGTGAAAACCAATGTGAAAACAAAAGCCAATCCATTTGCTTTGAAGGATGTCTCCATAATAGGAGGACCCTTTAAACATGCAATGGATTTAAACAAGAATTATTTACTGCAATTGGAACCAGATCGATTGCTAGCCAGATTTAGAGAATATGCTGGACTCGAAATAAAAGCGCCTCAATATGAAGGTTGGGAGGCAATGAGTCTTTCAGGTCATACACTTGGGCACTATTTATCAGCATGCTCCATGCTCTATGCATCCCTTTCCGATGAAGCTTTCAAGCAAAGGGTAGATTATATCGTTGATGAGATAGAAATTTGTCAAAATGCACATGGAGACGGATATGTATCTGGAATTCCACGGGGCAAAGAATTATTTTTGGAAGTAGCTTCAGGGGATATACGGTCAAAGGGATTTGACCTGAATGGCGGATGGGCTCCATTATACACTATTCATAAGCTGTTAGCGGGATTGCGCGATGCCTATCATTTAGCGGAAAACAAAAAGGCTTTGGGCATTGCCTGTAAGTTGGCAGATTGGCTTGATGGTATTTTCAAAGATTTAAGTGATGAACAAATGGAAGAATTGATGATTTGCGAGTATGGGGGAATGAATGAAGTATTGGCCGATTTATACGCGGATACAGGTGATGAGAAATATTTACACCTAGCAGAACGTTTCTGGCATCGTCTTGTATTAGACCCCATATCACAAGGGCAAGATAGTTTGCCTGGGAAACATGCCAATACGCAAATTCCGAAGATTATTGGTTTAGCGAGACAATATGAGTTAACGGACGATGAGAAACGAAAAAACACAGCCGAGTTCTTCTGGAATCGGGTAGTCCATCATCATTCCTATGTAACAGGCGGAAATAGTTTTGGAGAGTATTTTAGTGAGCCCGATATGTTAACGGATCGCCTTGGTCCACATACAACAGAAACATGTAATACTTATAATATGTTAAAACTGACCAAGCATCTTTTTGAATGGAACGGTTCTGTTGAAGCAGCTGACTATTATGAACGAGCACTATATAATCATATTTTGGCATCTCAAGATCCCCTTGAGGGTGGAGTTTGTTATTTCGTTTCTCTAGCAATGGGAGGCTATAAAGCTTACAACCATAAATTTGATCACTTCACATGCTGTGTAGGTACCGGTATGGAGAACCATGCCAGCTATGGAAGCGGTATTTATTATCATCATGATGACAAGTTATACGTGAGTCAGTACATCGCCTCTTCCCTTAATTGGAAGGATAAAGGAGTAACGATTACTCAAGAAACGGATTATCCTGAATCCAATAAAATCCTGATACGGGTGAATGGTGAAAAAGATGCTGAATTCACCATGTGCATCCGTTATCCGAACTGGGCGGAGCAGGGGATTCAAATCAAGATTAACGGCAAACAGAAAACAATTGAAACATCGCCAGGTCATTTTATTGAAATTAAACGTTTGTGGAGCAATGACGATAACGTCGAAATTAGTATTCCCTTCTCATTGCGACTTGAGTGTTTGCCGGATAATCCAAACCGGGCAGCGATTATGTACGGTCCGCTTGTTCTAGCGGGTGAATTAGGACCTGATCAAGATCCTGAGGCAAAAAGTTATTTATATACCCCTGTCATGATTAACAATAATCAACCTTTATCCAATTGGGTACAGCCTGTTGAGGGGAAAACGAATACTTTTCGCACGGTGAATACAGGATATCCAAGAGAAGTAGAATTATATCCATTTTATCGAATGCATCACAAAATGTATTCCGTCTATTGGGATCTGTTTACCAAGGAAGAATGGGAAAAGGCAGAAAAAGAGTACAAAAGAGCTCGTGAAAAAATGCGTATTCTTAATGACTGTACGATTGATTTTGTCCAGCTTGGTGAAATGCAGCCGGAGCGTGACCATCATTTTCAAGGTGAAACAACAAGTGTTGGAATCGTAAATAATCGAGCATTCAGACAGGCGGGTACAGACGGTTGGTTTTCTGTCGATATGAATGTTGTCACATTGTTAAAGGAATCGATCAAGCAAGATTTAATGCTTGTCATAACATATACTTCCGCGCATGAAATTTCCAATTGTAAATTTGATATTCTACTAGATGGAGAAAAAATGCAGGATGAAAAAGAAGGCATTGTAGAAACAGATAAATTTTATAATGTGAACTATGATCTTCCTCTACAAAGGATTGAGGGGAAAGAAAAAGTTACGGTTACGTTTAAAGCACATCCAGGTCATAGAGTAAGGAGAGTTTTTGGATTAAGAATCGTCAATAAAGAAGAATATGCATTACTAGGTTTAGACCAGTAATAAATAGAAAACAACCTTTTAATATAAAAGGTTGTTTTTTTGAGATTAGATTCTACTTGCTTTTAATCGTTTCCACCTTTTGGAATGCTTTATTACATAAATAATAGAGAATATATGCTATTAAGCTAGCAATTGCAAAAAAGGAAATCGGAATAAAAAATATTAAAACACCTGATATGCCTATAATCAATATTCCCAACAGGGACGTAACAGGTTGACTAATCGAAAAGAAGAAGGCATTTTTTATCAAACCTAGCCAGCTAGTTTTATAATGAACCATAATCGGAAAAAGAAAAATCGAAGTAAAAACAAAGAGAATCCCGATAAAAATTAGTGGAGGGAATATGATGTATTTCAAGGTATCGCCCATATGGAAGCTCACGAAAATATTAAAAGTAACAATGGCAGCCATGAAAAACCAGGCTATTTCTATTAAGATACCTTGCTTAAAATTATCTTTAAAAAGAGTATAGAAATGCTTTGTAATACTAGGCTCATCTTTTCTTACCCAACTGCGAACGACTCCAAACATTGCAGCTGTAGAGGGGAAAATAGTAACAATGGGCAGACAGAAAATAATCCATAATAAATTTAATAGAAGAAAATCGGTTATTTTATCAAGAATTCGGTAGAACCTGCCATCAATATTAAAGACGTTCATTCCTTCCCTCCTTTAAAGATTAATGTTTATTGCCTTAATCATATCAAATTCATCATATATTTTTCAATATTTAGAATAGAAAATCAACATATCAACCTGCTTTTTAAAAAGTTAATAAAAAAGAGGATCTTTATGTGGAAACAAGCGAAGCACAATAGAAATTTTTAGTTATACTAAAAAAAATATTATATTACTTAAAAAAATGTATTGAAAATTTAGTCTATTATGATAACATATACATTAATAATTTTAGTAATACTATAATTATTTATGATTTCACTAAAAATTTTATTAAAGGAAAGGACAAATTATGGTAGAAATTCATACAAAAATTCGCGAATTACGACAACAACAGGGACTCACTTTAAAAGAATTAAGTGAAAATACCAATTTGTCTGTTGGATTTCTTTCTCAGGTAGAAAGAGGTACATCTTCTCTTGCTATTACATCGCTTAAAAAAATTGCCGATTCGTTAGGGGTTGAGATGTCCTATTTTTTTCAACAGGAATCAAGCAGTAATTATACTGTGACATTAGAAAATCAAAAGAGTTTTGAAGTAGAAGGAAATGCAACCAAATATGTTAAATTAAGTGGCAGCTTTCCGGGAAGAAATCTGGAAAGTATGTTGGTTACTTTACGACCGTTTCAAAAAGATACTCAATTATATAGCCATCCCGGAGAAGAATTTCATTATGTTGTTAAAGGAAAGCTCATTATCCGAGTGGATAATCAAGAATACATGCTGAATCCAGGGGAGTCGATCCATTTCCCATCAGAAAAGGAACATCAATGGGAAAACCCTTTAAATGAAGAAACCGTTCTTTTAAGTGTGTTAACTCCGGTACTTTTTTAGTATTGGAGTCTTAAATATATAGATTTTTAATGAGAGGAGCAGTTTCATGAGAGTTGCTACAGATATTGGAGGTACGTTTACAGATTTAGTGTATGTCGATAATAGTGGTCGCTTTGGTGTTGCGAAAAGTCATACAACGCCCCCTTATTTTGAACAAGGCGTCATGGATGTTATGGAAAAAAGCGGAATTGATCAAAAGTCCATTACAACTTTCATTCATGGAACAACCGTTATTATTAATGCACTGACAGAAAGAAAAGGAGTCAAAACAGGACTTATTACAACAAAAGGATTCCGAGATGTATTAGAGATAGCCCGTGGTAACCGGCCTGACTTGTTTAATGTACGCTATCAAAAGCCTGAACCCTTTGTTAGTAGGTATTTACGCCAGGAAGTAGAAGAAAGAATGAACTATAAAGGGGAAGTATTAATAGAGTTAAATAAAGATCAAATCAGTGATATTATTTCCTTTTTTAAAAGCGAAGGTGTTCAAGCAATTGCGGTTTCATACCTTCACTCCTATGTAAACCCTTTACATGAACAAGAAACGGTGCAATATATTAAAGAACTGTGGCCAGAAGTATTTGTTACAGCTTCTCATGAAGTAACAAAGGAATGGCGTGAATATGAGAGAACAAATACCACGGTTTTAAATGCCTATGTAAAACCAATTGCGACATCTTATGTTAATAAGCTCCAGGATAAGCTAAATGGGCAACAGACTGAAAGTAACAATTATATCATGCAGTCTAATGGCGGAACAACGACATTTGAACAGGCGAAGGAACTTCCAATCAATATGGTGGAGTCAGGACCTGTAGCTGGCATTTATGGTGCAGCTGTATTGGGAGAAATTATTGGAGAAAAGAATATTATTGCCTTTGATATCGGTGGTACAACAGCAAAATGTTCGCTTATAGAAAAAGGAGAGGTCAAAGTATCCACCGATTATTATATTGAGCGTGACAGTCGTCATGCTGGATACCCTATCAAAACACCAGTTGTGGACATCGTAGAAATTGGAAATGGCGGAGGTTCCATTGCCTGGATTGATGAAGCTGGTTCATTAAAAGTAGGACCTCACTCTGCCGGGGCTCTACCAGGTCCCGTTGCATATGGACAGGGCGGTACAGAACCAACTACGACAGATGCAAATCTATTAACAGGTAGACTTTCACCAAAGAATTTCGATTATGAAGTAGATATGAAGAAAGTAAGAGAAGCAATTCAAACAAGAGTTTCCAATCATTTTAATATGTCTGCCGAAGAAGGTGCTTTGGGCATTATTCGTATTGCAAATTCCAATATGCTTAATGCACTGAAACTAATTTCCATTCGTAAAGGGTACAATCCGCGTGAATTTACTCTTGTAGCCTTTGGCGGAGGGGGATCCATGCATGCTGCCGCACTTGCGAAGGAACTAGGAGTAAAGAAGGTCGTTGTACCAGTTGCATCACCTGTGTTCTCTGCCTGGGGAATGTTAATGACGGATTTAAGACATGATTATATTCAAACGCAAATTAAGCGCCTAAGTGAAGTGGATGTTGGTGTACTTAATCAAAACTGGATCAACTTAGAATGTAAAGCTTATGCTCAATTTGAGCAAGAGGATGTTCAAAAGGAATCTGTATTATTTACAAGATTCCTAGATATGAGATACCTTGGCCAAGAACATACAGTAAAAGTACCGGTGCCGAATGATGATTGGAAGGAAGAAACTATACTCGAAATTATCGAAAGATTCCACCAACTACATGAGAAAAACTATTCGTTTAAGCTTGAGAATGCTCAAACAGAAATCGTGAATATGCACTTAACGGCATTTGGACAAGTCCAAAAACCAAGTTTAGAAAAGAAATTTATAACAAGTGATTTGAGAGAAGCCTTAAAAGAAGTAAGACCCGTATATTTTGAAGGTAAAGGCTGGGTAGATACCAATATTTATGATAGAGATAGTATTCCTACAATGCAACGAATGGAAGGTCCTGCAATTGTAGAAGAAAAAGCTTCAGTAACCGTTATTTATGATGGTCAATCACTGCAAGTAGATGAATACGGAAATCTTATCATCGATACGGGGGTGGAATAAAAATGGAGACAGCTACTAAAAAAATTGATCCATTTACATTGGAAATTGTCAAAGATTCTTTACTTGCTATTGGAGATGAAATGTTCATTGCTTTAGCCAGAACATCTATGAGTCCGATTATTTATGAAGTTTTAGATTATGCCAGCGGATTAACAGATGCGAAAGGAAATTTACTGACGCAAGGAAATGGTGTAACTGGATTTATCGGAATGCTTACTTTTATGGTAAAGGAAACGTTAAATAAATATGGTGAAAAGGATCTAAAGCCTGGCGACATTATTATTATTAATGACCCATACAAAGGCGGAGGTTCTCATCTTTCTGATGTGGGTCTTGTGATGCCGATTTTTCATGATGGTGAAATTGTGGCATTCTCAGCAAATAAAGCACATTGGACAGAGGTAGGAGGAAAGGATCCTGGTTCTTTCACAAATGATTCCACGGAAATCTTCCAAGAAGGTTTGCAATTTCCTTGTGTAAAGTTGTTTGAAGAAGGGAAAGTGAACCAAGCCATTGTCGATATTATTGAGTCAAATGTTCGTTTTCCGGATCTTTCATTAGGAGATATGTGGGCGCAAGTAGCCGCACTTAAAACGGGTGATAAACGTGTGAGAGAACTATGCGATAAACATGGAAAGGAAGTTGTGCTTGCATCCATTGAGCAATATTTAAATCATGGCGAAGTGCTTTCCCGAATTGAGCTTGGTAAATTACCAAAGGGAACGTTTGAAGCGGAGGATTATGTTGATTCAGATGGAATGGGAAATGGCCCCTTCAAACTAAAAGTGAAGGTAACCATTACAGAGGATGAATTTATTTGTGATTTCCGTGGAAGTCACCCGCAAGTTCCGGGATCTATTAACTGTTCACTGACTGGATTAACGTCTGCTGTGCGAACCATCTTCCTTGCGATTACCAATCCGTCACAAGATGTGAACGATGGTGTATTCCGCCCATTAAAAGTGATTACAGATAAAAAATCCATCTTGTCGGCTGAGCGTCCTGCACCTGTCTCTAACTATTTTGAATCTATGCTTGTCGGAGCTGACTTGATATGGAAAGCATTGGCTCCGTATTTACCAGAACGTTTATCAGCGGGACATTTAACATCTGTATGCAGTGTTACATTATCCGGCTTGCATCAGGATACAAATGAACCATTTCTTATTGTTGAACCATCGGTTGGTGGGTGGGGAGCTGCCGAAGGGCAAGACGGAGCCAGCGGCCAATTTTGTATTGGCGATGGAGAAACCTATAATGTACCAGTTGAAGTAGCAGAAACAAGATATGGTGTTATGTTAGATGAATATAGCTTGCGTATCGATGGTGCTGGTGCAGGAGAATACAATGGAGGGAAAGGAGTAATCCGTTCCTACCGTGCTATGACAGACGGACAAGCTGCAACTATTACCTATGGCCGACATATCAATCCACCATGGGGCTTTAACGAAGGACATAATGGTTCCACCAATCAATTTTTTGTAGAAAAATCCAATGGTGAGGTGGATGGACCATATGGTGTATTTCCGCGGTACCCTCTTCAAAAAGGGGATGTAATCAAGCTTATGACAGCCACAGGCGGTGGATATGGAAATCCACTTAATCGCCCAGCAAAGAAAGTGGCAGAAGATGTGAAAAACGGCTATATAACGGTAGCACAGGCCGAAGAAGTTTACGGTGTTTTGGTCAATGAATCCACCTTTGAATATCAAGAAACGAACAAAAGAAAAAACTAAAGGAGGATTTTGAAAATGAAAATTTCAAAGGTTACGAAAGAATTTAACAATGAAGCAACGAATCATATTCTATTTCAACATATTGATAACGAATCCGTTGTAAAAATGGGGTATGTTACCGTCCCGCCGGGGGAACGAGTACCAAAAGAGGGATTATCCTGTCATGATGAAGACGAATATTCTTATATTTTAAAAGGATGTATGACGACCCAAAGCGGAGATGAGGAAATGAAAAAGGTAGCCAAAGGAAGTGCAACATTTATTCCTGCAAACGAAAAACATTGGGCATTAAATGAAGGGGAAGAACCGTGTGAAATTGTCTATGCATTGGTGAAGCATAAATAATTCATTTGCTCGTGCCAAAGGGCACGAGCATCAAATAAAAGGGGAAATGTAAATGGAAGATGCAAAAGGAATGAAGTCGGTTGGTAAAGATGAAGCCTTATTAGCGGTTCCGTTAGCACAACGCCAGCATTGGATGACACCGGCCATGATTTTTGGTGGTCTAGAATTTACTATCCCAGTTTTAATGATTGGTGCAACTTTAAGTGGATCCTATGGAATGGGTAATATCTTTTGGATATTAGCAATTGGGTTAATTTTTTTCCAATGGATAGGAAATAGCATTCAAGGCTATATTGGGGCAAAAACGGGGAGATCTTCTTCCGTCATTGCCAGATCAAGCTTTGGGGCAGCGCAAGCCCGTTTTATTGTTGGACTAACGATTTTTATTGTTTCCCTAGGATGGTGGGCTTTACAGACCGCTGTTGCAGGAAATGCAATCTCCGCAATGTTTGGAGTTGATTATGAAAAACAATGGGGATTATGGGCAGTTATCACTGTAATTGCCGGATTAATATTTGCGATACCTTCTATTATTGGATATTCCTCAATGAAGTGGACTGATTATATTGCCGTTCCAGCAGGATTAGCACTTATTGTAGGATGTATTTTCTATGCACTTAGAAATACCGGCTTTGACAAAATCACTTCTTGGCATCCTGAACCAAAAATCACTTTTTTAGCCGCAATTAGCCTAGTTATTGGGGCAAATGTTTCACAATGGGTAATTGCTTCCGACTATACCCGGTATGCAAAACCAAAATGGAAGGATAATATTCTAATTCCATTAGGCATTGTAGCAGTTGGTTTCCCATTATTTTATGTGGGCTCCATTATGTCCGTTGGGGTTGGAGATGCGGACATTGTCAATGTTATGTTGAAATTAGGCTTTCCACTCTGGGGATTTTTAGTTTTATGGTTTGCAACCTGGACTAGTCAGTTGGTCAATAACTATAGTATGGGACTAGCTCTGGCCAATATGTTCAATATCAATTCAGGAAAAGGAAGGGCACTGCTTACATTATTAGGCACAATCATTGCCATTTTTATTGCATTAGCTGGTATACTAGATTATTTTACAGACTTTTTATATTTAACAGCTCTTATATATCCAGCTATTGGCGGTGTTATGATGGCTGACTTTTTCCTGATTAGAAAGCAGCAATTTGTCGATCACAAGGGCTGGAATTGGATGGCTACTATTGCGCTGGTTGCCGGTACGGTTGTTGGGTATTTAACGCAATATGTTTACGAATTTGGGTTGCCAGCAGTTCAATCCATTATCATTTCAGCATTCATTTATTGGGTTGCAATGAAGATCAAAGCAAAAGTAAAACCAGATCATTTTACAGAAGTTCATTTAGATCAAAATAGAATGGAAAGCGAAAAGATTGTATGACTGATTATTCGAAATATATTCTATCACTTTTTAAAACCTCGGGAAATCGGGGTTTTTTTATTGTTAGAAATTATCATTACAAAAAAATAATATTTTTATTTATCGTAAATCTGGCATTAAAATTGCATGTTACTACGATAGGTTTTTGAAACAAATTATGGAGGTGAAATAGCTTCATTTTGGTTCGACCAAATATAAAGAACTATTTCACAGCTTATGTAAATGGTTCAATTTGAAAGGGAGGAAATGAATGATGTCTTTTTAGATATAGTTAACGCTATGGCAAATAATAAATTCCCTTTTGTGGAGGAGGAATAACAAATGAACACTAAGCTACAAACCCTGAAGCAATTTTTAATATCTCAGCAAATTGACTGCGGACTTATTACATCAAGACATAATATCTTTTATTTATCCGATTTTGATTATGATCCTCATGAACGATTTATTGGTATTTTTGTTTTTCAAAATGGGGATCCGCTTATTGTTACTCCGGCGATGGAAGTACAAATGGTGAAAGAGGCAGGCTGGAAATACGAGATTATAAGCTATATTGATACAGATAATGTTTGGAATCTTGTAAAGAAGTGCCTTGAACAAGTAAAAACGATAGCAGTGGAAAAAAACAAAATATCTTACTCCTATATTGAACATCTAGTAGACATTCATCCCACCCTGCAACTTTCATCACTAGATGAACAACTGGACAGTATGCGTCTGATAAAAAATCAAGAGGAAGTCGAAAATTTACAAAAGGCAGCTATTTACGCAGATATGGCAGTAAGATTCGGAATTGAGGCATTGGAAGAAGGCGTTTCAGAAATAGAAGTGATGGCTAAGATTGAATATTCCCTAAAGCAACAGGGGATTCGAGAAATGTCGTTTGCACCGACCGTTTTATTTGGTGAAAATGCTAGTAATCCACATGGAGTCCCAGGAGAGAAAAAATTAAATAGAGGGGATGTAGCTTTATTTGATTTGGGTGTGAAATATAAAGGGTATTGCTCAGATATTACGCGAACAGTTGTATTTGACCATGTGACAGAGGAGGTAAAGAAAATATACGGGATTGTTTTAGCGGCAAATGAAGCTGGGATACAAGCATGTCAACCTAATAAGCGCATGGGAGATCTTGATGTGGCATCTCGTATGATAATAGCAAATGCAGGATATGGAGATTATTTTCCGCATAGAATTGGACATGGTTTAGGCATAGATATCCACGAAGCACCATCCATTACCGACCAAAATGAAGGGATTTTAAAACCAGGAATGGTTATAACGATTGAACCGGGTATTTATATTAATGATGTTACCGGGGTTCGAATTGAGGATGATGTCGTAATTACGGAAAATGGCTGCAAAGTTTTAACTCAATTTCCTAAAGAATTGCAAGTTGTAAAATCAAGTAAAGAAAATTTATCTATTTAGTGTATTATCGAAGTTCCCTTCGAAAATATATGTTTAATAAAAGTCTATCTTTTTATACAGTGTACAAAAAAATAAACATATTCTGCATCTTTAAAAAAGAACTAGTGTTGTATTATTATAATTTATTTTTGGCATAATTCTTGCAATAAATATAAATGAGATAAATGGAAGGAGAGTGCTTTTTTTGACTGTTCAAGTAGCATTAAAGCCAAGGGTAGAGGAGTTTTTAAAAGGGACTATTGGTTTGTTTATCGATGGGAAGTTTGTTCCTTCAGTAAGTGGGAAGACGTTTGAAACGGTAAATCCTTCAACGGAAGAGGTTTTAGCGGTTGTAAGCGAAGCGCAAAAAGAGGACATTGATCTTGCGGTAAAGGCGGCACGTCGAGCATTTGAAGAAGGGCCATGGCCGCAAATGAGTGCGGCAGAACGGGCGCATATTATCTATAAAGTAGCAGATTTAATGGATGCTCATAAGGAAGAGCTAGCACAACTTGAGGCACTTGATAATGGAAAACCTTATCATGTTGCTTTATCAGATGATATTCCGGGAACTGTTGAACATTTTCGTTATTATGCGGGATGGGCAACGAAAGTGATGGGCCAAACAATTCCTATTTCGCCAGACTATTTAAACTATACCCGACATGAACCAGTAGGGGTAGCCGGTCAAATCATTCCTTGGAACTATCCATTGCAAATGGCATCGTGGAAACTTGGGGCAGCTCTTGCGGTAGGATGCACAGTTGTCCTGAAGCCGGCAGAGCAAACACCATTATCCTTACTCTATGCAGCACAATTGTTTAAAGAAGCAGGATTTCCAGATGGGGTAGTGAATTTTGTACCTGGCTTTGGTGATCCGGCTGGGGAAGCGATTGTGAACCATCCGGATATCGATAAAGTAGCATTTACTGGTTCTACAGTCGTCGGAAAATCGATTATGCGAAAAGCTGCTGATACAATTAAACATGTGACACTTGAACTTGGGGGGAAATCTCCAAATATTATTTTGGAAGACGCGGATCTCTCTGCTGCTATTCCAGCTGCGTTTAATGGTATTATGTATAACCATGGTCAAAATTGCAGTGCTGGCTCACGGATATTCGTTCACCGAAAACACTATGATTATGTTGTAGAAGAACTATCTAAAATGGCTAAACAAGTAAAATTGGGACCAGGAATCGAATCCACGAGTGAAATGGGCCCGCTTGTTTCGAAAAAACAACAAGAACGTGTTTTGAACTATATTGAAAAAGGAAAAGCAGAAGGAGCAAGAATTACTGCCGGTGGAAAGGCGCCATTTAGCAAAGGGTATTTTGTAGAGCCAACCATTTTTGCAGATGTAACAGATGACATGGTAATTGCACGTGAGGAGATTTTCGGACCTGTTGCAGTCGTGCTGCCATTTGATACAGTGGAGGAAGTAATTCGGCGAGCAAATGATACTTTGTATGGCTTAGCGGCAGGAGTTTGGACAGAGAATATTAAAACAGCCCATTATGTAGCTAATAAATTGAAGGCTGGTACTGTTTGGATTAACGATTATAATATTGAAAACCCTGCTTCGCCATTTGGTGGGTTTAAACAGTCTGGAGTCGGTAGAGAAATGGGGTCATATGCATTGCAAAACTATACGGAAGTGAAGAGTATTTGGGTTACATTGAAATAAAAAGTTGCGTCTTTTAACCTGGGGAACAGGCGGGAATCTAAATCTCCCAAAACAGTAAAAAACACTGATTCTATTGAAAATAAAAAAGGCTGTAAACCTATATTGTGTAGGTTTACGGCCAAATTATGTTACCGTTTTAAATGATGATTAGATCTTTAGGCGAATGTGTTAATATTTCTATTCCATCTGATTTTATTAACACATCATCTTCAATCCGTACACCTCCAAGTCCAGGTATATATATACCTGGTTCCACTGTTACAACCATTCCAGGTGCTAATACTTGTTTTGAAGATTTAGAGAAATATGGATCCTCATGTATTTCCAATCCAATACCATGGCCACCTCCATGACCAAAATACTCTCCATAGCCCTTAGCAGTAATATAATCCCTTGCAATTGCATCCCCTTCACGGCAACTCATACCTGGTTGTAGTGTGTTAAGGCTTAGTTCTAAAGCATCGTATACAATTTGATAGATTTCTTTTAACTTGGAATTAGGTTCACCAACAGCAACAGTTCTTGTCATATCAGAAGCATATCCTTGATATTGAGCACCAAAATCAAAAGTAATTATATCGCCATTTTCAATCACTTTACTACTTGCTCCACCATGTGGGTAAGCCGAACGATAACCAGATGCAACAATGATCCTTGCCGAGGCATTGGTAGTTGCTCCTTGTTTTCTCATAAAATACTCTATTTCATGAGATAAATCGAGCTCTGTTATGCCGGGTTTAATAAATGTTAGGATATGCTTAAATGTTTTATCCGTAATTTCCGCAGCTGTTTTAATCTTTTGAATTTCTTCATCTGTTTTAATCATTCTCATTTCTTCAATAATACTTTTTGTCGGTTTCATCCTTATCTCTAAGTTCTTCTCGAATTGTGAGTATAGATCAAAACTAACATCGGTAGATTCAAATCCCACCGTACAAAGGTCCATTCTATTAATTTGATCAAAAACACTTTTTAGTAAAGTTTCAGAGCCTTTGCAAATAATCACTTCATAATCTTTTACTTCTTCTTTTGCCTGGTCATTATACCTGAAATCTGTTAAAAATTTAGCTTCCGTTTGACTTATTAAAACCATTCCGGCTGTTCCCGTAAAACCCGTTAAATATTGACGATTAAATGGATTTGTTACTATTAAACCATCAATATCTAATTTCTTAATAGTTCCCCGAAGGTTTTCCAATTTCTTCATAAGTTTCTCCTCCCTCGATCTAATTGGAATAAACATGTTGAAACTATTCTCTGTCGCTATTATTTATGTGCAATTTCCATACCAATATGTTTTAAAGATATTTGTCTAAACATGATGACATTATTGCTTGTTTATAAAATTAGACATAAAATTCTAAAAAGTTAGAAAACACATAACTAATGTATAACAAAATTTACAATTAATTTATTGTTCATCATAGCTGTTTAGAAGTAGCCCAATTCCTCCTTTATTACAAATCAGACTTTTACAGCGTCGTTTAAAAGAGTATTTATATTTATTGTTTCATCTAAGAACAAGTTATCTTACTTTAAAAAACTTGTTCTTTTTTTATAAATGGTTAACGGGACTAGGAAAAGGCGGGAAAAAACATACCTTTTTATTGTTCTGATAGAAAGTTGGCATATATATTGCATTGATAATGAATGAAGAAGTAAAAAAACATTAAAGGGGAGTTTTATCTATGGGCCAAATTTTGAGAAAAGATGTTCCAGAAGAAGAAACTTGGGATCTCACTCCAATATTTGCATCAGTGGATGAATGGGAACAGTCTTTCTTAGCACTTGAAAAGAAAATAGACGATTTGTTATTAGGCAATGATACGTTAACTCTTTCTAGTGCAAGAAACTTACTTAATAGTTTGAAACGATATGATGAATTACAAGAAAAATTAAATCGGGTATCAAGCTATGCAATGTATAAATTCTCGGAGGATGAATCGGATGCTGAAAATCAGGCAATGATGGGACGTTCATTATCCCTAGTGGCAAAAGGAAGACAGGTAGCAACAAATTTCTCCAATGACATATTATCTCAACTCGACATAGCCAAAATTGATCAATGGAAGAAAGAGGAGAATGGGCTAAATGAATTTAGCCGATTTCTAGACCGTTTTGATCAAGTTCGTGACAAAGTACTATCTCCGGATATAGAAATGGCATTAGCGACAATGTCAGAAACATTGCGTACACCAGAAGTAATATATCACGCTGTTACCTCTTCTGATATGAAATTTGAGCCAGTCAAAGATCGAAATGGGAAGGAATTCTCTGTTTCTATACACATGTATTTCACTCAAATCGAAACTTCTCCAGATACTGTCCTACGTCGTAATGCTTATCGCTCCTTATCAAACGGTTTGAAAACATATCAACATACCTTGGCAAAATCATTAATAAGTGAAGTAAATAAAAATATTTCTTTAGCAAAACTCCGAGGCTATGAATCTGCCAAAGATATGCTACTTCAATTTTCATTAGCGGACAATTTCTATTCTGGGGATGGTGTCTCATCTCAATTTTTTGGAGATATTTTAGATACATTTCGAAATGAACTATCCCCGCACATGCAACGTTATGCAAAATTAAGGAAAAAACAATTGGGATTAGACAAACTACTATTTTCAGATGTAAAAGCACCATTAGATCCGGAATTTGATCCTCCTATTAGCTATAAAGAAGCAGGAGAAATTATAACAGATGCAGTTGGAGTGTTAGGTCCTGAATATCAAAATGAAATGGCACGTGTTTTTTCCGAAAGATGGGTCTATCGAGGTGATAACGTAGGTCGACGAATGATTGCATTTGGAGGAGGAGTTCATGGAGTACATGGATATTCATTTTACCCTTGGGGCGGAAACCTATTTGACATGCTCCTTTTAGGACATGAGCTCGGCCATACCTTGCACTATTCCCTATCCATGAAAAATCAACGTTTTATTAATAATACACAATCACAATTATTTGTTGAAGCACCATCCACATTGGTAGAACAACTTGTTGTCAATTATTTAAAAGAAAACCGAGATGATCCTAGACTAAAACGATGGTTAAATATGTATTTAATGATGAGTTATCACCACAATTGTGTTACCCATGTGCTTGAAGCGGAGTTATTAAGAAGGCTGTATGATTTAGCTGAAAACAAGCAACCACTTTCTACATTCATCATAAGTGAAACAAAGGGTTCCATATTGTCCGAGTTCTGGGGTGATACGGTAGAAATGGATGAAGGGGCAAAACTGACTTGGATGCGCCAACCTCATTATTATATGGGTCTTTATCCTTTTACCTACTCCGTCGGTATTTCTGCTTCCACCATCATGGCAGAACGGATTCAAAAAGAAGGACAAAGTGCAGGGAAACAATGGACTGAAGTATTGAAGCAAGGTGGAAATATGAATGGTTTCGACTTATATAAAATGGCGGGTATTGACATGTCTACCACTGAAAGTCTAAGAAAAGCCATTGCTAAAGTTGGATCCATAGTGGATGAATTGGAAGAGAGTTTTCAACTGATGTCAAAGTAAAGCGGGGGAGAACAGAGGGACGTTTCTTTTGTTTCTTAAAGTAAACAGAAGAAACGTCCCACAATTCGGGGGGATAAATGAATGAAAAAATGGTTAGTGAGTTTATTATTGTTAGTATCCATACCAAGTATGTTACTGGCAGCATGTTCATCGTCAGGAAAACAAAGTGTTTCAGGAAATAATAATGGCGGGCATTCACGTGACCAAGTGTTAAATATTGGCCTTTTTGACGAGCCGCCAACACTGAATCCTGCAGAGGTAAACAATGTGACATCTATCATTGTACTGGATCAAATTTTTGATGGTTTAACTCGATTGAATCCTAAAGGCGAACCAGAACTAGCAATGGCATCTGATATTCAAGTATCGAAGGACCAAACCAAGTATACCTTTACCATCCGTGATGGTGCTAAATGGACGAATGGGGATCCAGTTACTGCGGGGGATTTTGAATACGCATGGAAATATCAAATTGATCCCAATAACGCAAATACACCTAATGCCTACCTGTTTTATATCATTAAAAATGCGGAAGAAGCGAAAAAAGGAAAGGCTTCTTTAGATCAAGTGGGAATTAAGGCAATCAATGATAAAACATTAGAAGTACAATTAAAATATCCTGTACCTTATTTTACTAAATTAATAGCGAACGCCTACTTCTATCCGGTTAATGAAAAGATAGCAAAAACAAATCCTAAGTGGGCTTTGGAAGCTGGCGATAATTATGTAACAAATGGACCATTTAAAATGACGGAATGAGACCATAAGAACAAGATTGTCTTTAAGAAAAATGAAAGTTATTGGGATGCTAATTCTGTTAAATTAAAAACGATTAATATGCCAATTATCAATGATCCAAATACCGAATATAAGATGTATCAGCAAGGTGAGGTAGATTTTGCAGGTAATCCAAGTGGTAAACTTCCTCTTACTGCCATTCCGGCACTTAAGCAAAAAGGTGAGTTGAAGGCGGAATATATGGGAGGTACTTATTATTATACCTTTAATACCAAAAAGAAGCCTTTCAACAATGCCAATATTCGAAAAGCATTTACTTATGCCATCAATCGAAAAGCTATTGTTGAAAACATAACAAAAGCCGGTGAAGTACCAGCAATGACGTATGTATCTCCTACCATTTGGGATGATGCAAAACCATATTTTAAAGACAATGATATTAAAAAAGCAAAAGAATTATTACAAGAGGGTTTAGAAGAACTTGGATATAGCAGTGTGAAAGATTTCCCTGCCATTACCTTGTCTTATAATACATCTGATGAACATGCAGCAATTGCTCAAGCTATCCAAGATATGTGGAAAAAGAATCTTGGTGTCAATGTAAAACTTGAAAATAATGAATGGGGCGTTTATTTAGATAAGCTTGCAGCTGGAAACTATCAAGTTGGGCGCTTGGGAAATAGTGTTACGGTTGCGGATGCCTATAGTATTTTAGAAACCTATCAAGTGCTAAGTGGCGATAATTATACGAACTGGACCAATCCGGAATTTAATAAATACATGAAGGCCTCTACTACAGAGACAGATGCGGTTAAACGCAAAGAACTTTTAAAACAGGCCGAAGGGATCTTAATGGATGAAATGCCAATATTACCAATCTATTACTATATGAGTGCATATGTCCAACAAAATTATGTTCATGATATTGTCGTTCGCAATGGTTTCATTCAATTAAAGTGGGCGTATATTAAGTGATAAATCTTTAAAGACAAGATAGCAGACCAAAAAAAAGGATGTTTTCCTAACGAACAACTTTCTGTATAAAACTTTTACGTTGTTTCATAGGATCATCCTTTTGGTCAGCCTTTTATGGGTTATAAGTTATTTGGAGGTGTTTTCATTTGATTAAGTACCTGCTAAAACGTGTATTCTTTATTCTTGTTTCACTATTCGTTATAGTATCTGTCACCTTTTTCTTAATGAAAGCGGCGCCAGGTGGACCATTTGCCGCTGAGAAAAAATTGCAACCGGAAATTGAAGCCAAGCTTAATGAAACTTATGGTTTAAATGACCCGTGGTATGCACAATATGGATCTTATTTATTACATGTAGTGAAGTGGGACTTTGGCCCTTCGTTTTATTATAAAGGGCAAAGTGTGAACGATATTATTAACCGTGGATTTCCCACCTCTTTTATGCTCGGAATAGAAGCCATTCTTTTTGCTGTAAGTATTGGAGTACTGTTAGGAGTCATAGCCGCGCTTCGCCATAATAAAATAGCTGATTATGCAGCGATGGTGATTGCCGTACTTGGAATTTCCGTACCAAGCTTCTTACTTGCATCCTTTCTGCAATATATCTTTTCAATGAAATTAGGGATTTTACCTGTTGCCCGTTTCGATACCTTTGCACATTCCATCCTACCAGCCATTTCACTTGGCATGATCGCATTAGCCTTCATTGCGCGCTTAATGCGAACAAGCATGCTTGAAGTACTCAAGGCAGATTACATTCGTACAGCAAAATCAAAAGGGTTGAAAAGTTATGCAGTGACTTATCGTCATGCGATTAGAAATGCCATTATGCCTGTCGTTACTTTTATAGGACCACTATTAGCTTCCATCATAACTGGTAGTTTTATTATTGAAAAAATCTTTGCTATTCCTGGATTAGGCAGTGAGTTTGTAACGAGTATCACCAATCGGGATTACACATTAATCATGGGGATGACGGTTTTTTATAGTGTTTTGTTATTGGCATGTGTATTTACTCTTGATTTAGTTTATGGGTTTATTGATCCAAGAATTAAAATATCAGGAAGAGGGAATTGATCATGCAGGAACAAGGAAAAATCATGCAAATAAATCGAAGGTATGAGCCGCTTTCAAGAGATAATGCAGTAGCTGAAAAAATAGCTAGACCTAGTATTTCATATTGGAAAGATGTATGGCGCAGGTTTAAAAAGAATAAGTTAGCCCTTTTTGGGGTTATAACCATCTCGCTATTAGCCATAATGGCGATTTTTGGATCCGTTATTTCTGGTCACAACTATTATTCCAATGATTTAATGAGTGCCAATAAACCACCTTCAGCACAGCATTGGTTTGGAACGGATCAATTAGGTCGTGACGTATTTTCCAGGGTATGGTTTGGTGCTAGAATCTCGTTATTTATTGGTTTGGCTGCAGCCATTATTGACTTAATAATAGGCGTACTATTAGGTTCCGCTGCTGGATATTTTGGAGGAAAAGTAGATGAAGTAATCATGCGTATAGCAGATATTTTATATGGAGTTCCTTACTTATTAGTCGTTATTTTACTATTAGTAGTATTACCTCAAGGATTGCACACTATTATTCTAGCAATGACTATCACCGGTTGGGTCAATATGGCGCGAATTGTTCGTGGAGAAGTATTGAGGTTAAGGTCAGAGGAATATGTGATGGCTGCACAGACGTTAGGTGCTAGTCGTTTTCGAATATTGTTTCGTCATTTAGTTCCAAATACATTGGGACCGATTCTTGTTACATTAACATTAACCATTCCATCTGCTATTTTTACGGAAGCCTTTTTAAGCTACATAGGTTTAGGGGTACCTGCACCTTTAGCCAGCTGGGGAACGATGTCTAATGAGGGTCTGCCAGCTATGGAGAGTTATCCATGGCAATTATTTATCCCATCCTTCTTTATTTGTATCACAATGTTAGCTTTTAATTCGATTGGTGATGGATTGAGAGATGCACTCGATCCCAAAGAACGTAAATAGTTCTCATTTGAAAAAATAAAGGGGAGAAGATTATGGATAAAATTCTAGAAGTGAGAGACTTAGCTGTATCCTTTGAAACGTATGGTGGAAAAGTTCAGGCCGTCAGAGGAGTAAGCTTTGATTTATATAAAGGAGAGACATTGGCTATTGTGGGTGAATCTGGATCGGGGAAAAGTGTCACATCACAATCCATTGTTCAATTGATACCGATGCCGCCTGGAAAATTCGAGAGTGGATCCATCATCTTTAACGGAGAAGATCTCATTCAAAAATCGGAAATGGAGATGGAAAAAATTCGTGGTAAGGATATTGGAGTGATTTTCCAGGATCCGATGACATCGTTAAATCCAACAATGAAGGTGGGGCGTCAAATTTCAGAAGGATTAATCAAGCACCAAAAACTTAATAAAAAAAGAGCTTATGAAAAAAGTATTGAATTATTAAGATTGGTTGGAATTCCGAATCCAGAAAAACGAATTAATCAGTATCCCCATCAATTTTCTGGGGGGATGCGTCAACGTGTCATGATTGCCATTGCACTTGCGTGTAATCCAAAGGTGTTAATAGCGGATGAGCCGACAACCGCACTGGATGTTACCATTCAGGCACAGATTCTTGATTTAATGAAAGATTTGCAAGAGGATATGGGCATGTCCATCATCTTAATTACCCATGATTTGGGGGTAGTGGCAAGAACTTCACAACGTGTGGTTGTCATGTATGGTGGAATTGTAGTTGAAACGGGTACAGTGGATGAAATATTTTATCAATCCAAACATCCTTATACATGGGGATTGTTATCATCTATGCCTAAAATAGATGCCGATAATGATGAAGAACTGTTGGCAATACCTGGATCTCCTCCAGACTTATTAGATCCACCTAAGGGATGTCCCTTTGCTGCTCGCTGCTCTCACGCAATGAATATATGTGCGGATGAAATGCCGAAATATACGACTCTCTCTGATACACAAAAAACAGCTTGTTGGCTGCTTACTAAAGAAGCACAAAGTATCAAACAATCTGAAACTGTCATGGCAGGAGGGAGCATAAGTGAATAAAGAAAAATTACTTGAAATAAAAGATTTAAAGAAACACTTTAAAGAAGGAAGAAAGGTCAGTTTAAAGGCAGTGGATGGAATTTCCTTTGATATTTATAAAGGAGAAACGTTTGGTCTTGTAGGAGAATCAGGGTGCGGAAAATCAACGGTTGGGAGAACGATTATCAATTATTATAAGGCAACTGGAGGAGAAGTAGTTTTTAAAGGAAAAAAGGTGAATGAAAATAAATCGAAGCAAGACATCAAACAATTTAAACGCAGCATGCAAATGATTTTTCAAGATCCTTATGCATCATTAAATCCACGGATGACGGTTAAAGACATTATCGCAGAGGGAATGGACATTCATGGATTATTTAATAGTAACAAAGAAAGAACAGAACGAGTGAATGAATTATTAAGAGTGGTTGGATTAAATGAAGAACATGGGAATCGCTATGCACATGAATTTAGTGGGGGGCAACGCCAACGGATAGGAATTGCACGGGCATTGGCTGTCGATCCTGAACTTATTATTGCCGATGAGCCAATCTCTGCCTTAGATGTTTCCATACAAGCACAAGTTGTAAATTTAATGAAAAAGCTTCAGAGAGAACGAGGATTGACCTATCTATTCATAGCTCATGATTTATCTATGGTTAAACATATAAGTGATCGAGTTGGTGTAATGTATCTTGGCAATATGGTAGAGATTGCTTCAAGTAAAGAATTGTATAAAGAGCCACTACATCCATATACACAGGCGCTTTTATCAGCCATTTCACATCCTGATCCAATAACAGAACGAAAGAGAGAGCGGATTGTACTTAAAGGGGAATTGCCGAGTCCAATAGATCCGCCGAGTGGGTGCAGGTTTAGAACAAGGTGTCCACTTGCTATGGATATATGCTCTAAAGTTAGACCGCAATGGCAAGAAGTACGGAATGATCATTGGGTCGCATGTCATTTATATGACTGAAAACAGAGGGACGGTTCTTTTGTTTCCTTTAAGGAAAGAAGAATCGTCCCCATGTTTTTGATTAGGAAATTTCTTGATAAACTTTTTCTAACCTTTCGCGTCCATCCGTTATTCCCGGATGAAATTGAATGCTCGCGTTGTTTCTGGTTGTATGTACGTTTAGAATTGCTTCACGCAAATGTTCGGTGGTTTCTTTATTGTTTGGGAAAGCACGGTTTACGATGGAGAAACCGGCCACATTTCCTTGTGTTATTGCCACTTTTGCACTCTCAATTCCTGTTATGTTCCCTGCAACATAAAGTCCGTCTAACATCGTTTCCATTTTTTCATTATGCACTGGTACATGTCCGCCTAATTCAGGAATGAATTGAAATGGACAGCCGGCAATAGCCGCAAGTTCAACAAGCGGGTAAAGACCTCCAGCAATACAGACAAAGTCTACCTCCATTTGTTGAGCACTTTCTTCTATTATGGTCCCATCCGGTCGTACATCACATATGGTCACAGATTCTACTTGATTCTTCCCATTAATTTGAGTTACGCATTTTTTCAAATGAATGGGCATATCCCACATTTTAATCCCTTTTTTCGGAAGAAATTTCAAGGCAAGACCCTGCATCCAACTGGATTTTACCAATTTACTCCCCATACGAATAAAAGCGGAAGGAGCAAGATGAGAGATACGAAGAAGGGATTCCATCACTTTTTCTGGATGCCCAGCATCTTTTGTAATGTGATTAACAGCAGGGAGCGCCATACATGCAATATCGATTCCCGCAAGCTGCAATTCGCGAGTGATAGCAGCAGATAACACATTAATTCCTACAACCACTCCTTTTTTACCGACTCGTACGCGATGGACATTTGCCATGACTTGAGCCGCACCGATGGACATTACTCCCGGCAGTGTCCAACCAGGGATGGGTACTGGGGTTTCCGCTGCTCCAGTTGCCAATAATAGATTAGCAGCTCTAAAGGTTTCTTGATTTGTATGAATAGACCATATACCATCTTGGTTATTAATATCATGTACGGAAACCCCGCAACGAATATCAACTCCAAGTTGTTCGGCACGGGAAGACAGCTTTTTTGCTTCCTCGATTCCATTCCACCAGGTTCCATCCGGTTCTTGATGAAGTTGACCAAGAAGTCGCCCACCGGGTTTGATAAATTCATCCACAACCACGACTTTCAATTGATACTCACGACAAATATTAGCAGCGGATAATCCGGCAGGTCCAGCTCCGATAATAACAACATCAAACATGAAATTTTCCTCCTTCCTTTTCAAGATGCTTGGAAAGCTCCTTGACAGGTGAAGGTAGTTGTTTGCCGCTTTCAATATCCATCCCTTGCTCAATTACAGTTAAACATGCACGCTTGCTTGGAACACCGTTTACACTAACCCGACATTCGAAACAATGTCCAATATTGCAATAAATTCCCCTTGGGGTTCCTTTTTCCTCATGGACGCGAAGAGTTCGAATCCCATTTGCCAAAAGAGCTGCAGCAATCGTCTCGCCTTCATACCCTTCATAAGTTGTACCATCAAATTGGAAAGTTACTTTTTTTCGGTCCGTTAAAGAGCCAAGTACAGGATGCTCGATAATTCGATATTCATTCATCATTTTTCATTCGCCCCCTAATTCACCAAAGGATACTGGTCTAACAGGCGGCTGATATTTTAAGGGAATAGAATCTTGATTTTCTTGTCCACTTATTTCTTTCATAATGGCATCAATAGCAAAACGACATGTACGACCACCGCAAAATCCCATTCCTGCTCTTGTTCTTAATTTTAGCTCCCTTGCAGAACAATGATATTGTTTAGCTGTGTCTGTTAATTCCCCGAGAGTCACCTCTTCACATCTGCAAATAATCAACGATGAGTCCATTCGCTATTCCTCCTTTTCATTCTTTTGATATACATGCAAGAATTGTTCCAAAAATGAAAAGGATTCATATAGAAAGGTTAATATTTTTCGAGAATTTTTGTTTTAGATTAAATGTTCAACTTTTTCATACGATTATACAAGGTTGCTCGTGATACACCTAACGTTTGCGCGGTAGCTTGCTTATTATTGTTTTCTTGTTTTAATGTTTCTAAAATAATGTTCCGTTCATATTGCTCAAGCTGGTCTGCTAAAGGTATTCCTTGGTAATGGTTAGAAAAGGGATTTTCTTTATGAAAAGGAATTCCTGTTTGTTTACTTGTATCATTATGGAAAGGAAGATCTTCCCGTTTAATTTCACCGTTACTTGAAAAGACAACTAATCTTTCCACGACATTTCGAAGCTCACGAACATTCCCCGGCCAATCATGCTGGAGCAAATCTTGCATAACTTGTTGAGGAATGCTATGAATAGGTCGCTCATATCGAAGGGAAAACTCATGAAAAAAGTGGTGACTAAGTTCGATTACGTCTTCTCTTCGTTCTCGTAACGGAGGGATATTAATATTTACGACATTTAAGCGATAATATAAATCTTCTCGAAATTTGCTTTCATGGATCATCGCTTGTAAATCTCGGTTGGTGGCCGCAATAATACGAAAATCAGCTAATACTTCCTTTGTTCCTCCAATAGGGAAGAAACGTTTCTCTTGTAATACCCTTAATAACTTCACTTGCAGATCTAAAGGCATTTCACCGATTTCATCTAAAAATAGAGTCCCACCGCGTGCCATTTCGATTTTTCCTTTTTTTCCACGCAAATCAGCACCTGAAAATGCCCCTTTTTCATAGCCGAATAATTCACTTTCAAATAACGAGGCAGGGATGGCTCCGCAATTAATTGCGATAAAAGGTGCATCTTTACCTTCTCTCACTTCGTGGATGGCCTTTGCGAACACTTCCTTTCCAACGCCGCTTTCACCAAGTAATAGAACAGGTGCCTTCGTAGTGCACACTTTTTTCGCCCGATCAATCGTTTTTTCTAAACCGCGGCTATTTCCTTTTATTGCTTGAAAAGGATCATTCGAAGGTGCCAGTTTACGATATTTTTTCTCAAGATCATGCATTTTTTCTGACATATAGAACAATTCCTGATTTAGACGAACATGTCTTGTAATATCTGTTTCGGAAACAACGGCTCCAATAATTTTTTTATCTAGATATACTGGTGCCGCGTTTATTAGGACAATTAAATCTTCACGTGCCTGATGTTAATGTTTTGATATCGTTCGTCCTGTCCTTAAGGTATCGATAATTTGTAAATGTTCTAATTTGAAAAATTTAGTGATGGGGTTCCCGATTACTTCTTCTTGTGAATACGAAAAAATTTCTTCCGCTTGTTTTGTCCAAACTTTTACAATCTCGTTTTCATCAATAGCTGTTACGGAGGTGTCGATGGTTTGTAAAATCGTATGAAAATAGGCTGCTAAATGTTGATATTTATAAAGAAGCTTTGTACAAAATGAGTAAAGTGAAATGTAGCCTACTACACTTTGATTCTCATTTTCAATAATAATCATGCTATCTTTATGCAACAGTTTTATAAGTTTAGAGATGTCTGGAAGCACCTGCTCTTTTATTACAAGGCATGGCTTCCATTCTTGAAGTGAGGTTAAGTAAAAAAAGTGATCTTCTTTACGTTGGATAACACAGTCGTAATTATTCAGAAGTTGAATATCTTGATTCTCCTCGAAAATGAGAAAATCATTTCTAATGAATTCTGTTATTGAAGGTAAAAATTCATTCATCCCAATCCCTCCTTTTAAAACTGTATAAGAATTAAGACAGTATATAAAATATTTTACACGAATGACCTGAAGATACAAATAATTTAGATAAATATATTAAAGGAAATAATAGTGGTGATTGGCACGAATCTTGCAATCTATAATTTCAGACTCTCTTGGGAGGAGGTACATAATGGAGGAAAGCAAACATGCGGAAGTCATTATTATTGGTGGCGGGATTATAGGAAGTGCGATTGCTTACTATGTTTCGAAATCCGGCCTAGATTGCATTGTCCTTGAGAAAGGGGAACTTGTAAGTGGCACGTCATCAAGATGTGATGGAAATATTTTGGCGATTGATAAAGACCCAGGCTTCGACAGCCAAATGTCTTTAAAAAGTCAGCAGTTAGTAGATGACTTGAGCAGGGAGTTGGATTTGCCTTTTGAATACCGTGCACCGGGAAGTATTTTAGTATGCGAATCAGAGGATGAAATGATTGCTGCTAAGAAATGGGTGGACCGTCAAAAAGAAGCAGGATTGCCATTTAGGATGTTGGACCGCTCAGATATTAGGCAAGAGTCTCCCTATTTTGCGGAGGATTTATTGGGTGGCCTAGAGTGTGCGACAGATTCTACGGTGAATCCGTATTTACTTACCTACTCTCTTTTTGATAAAGCACAAAAACAAGGGGCAAGAATTTTTATACAGACAGAAGTGAAAAACATTATAAAGAGGGAGTTTTTTACGATTGAAACGACTAACGGCACTTTCACCGCTAAAAAGGTAGTGAATGCAGCGGGAGTGTGGGCACCTTATATTGGTGAAATGGTAGGAGTTCAAGTACCGATAAAGCCGAGAAAAGGGCATATCATTGTTGCTTCACGGCAACAGCCAGTCGGACTGCGTAAGGTGATGGAATTTGGCTATTTGATTTCGAAATTTGGCGGCAAAAGACAAGTGGATAAAGAAACGGAAAAATATGGAGTGGCGTTGGTTTTTGAACCAACGGAAAGCCAGAATTTCCTTATTGGAAGCAGTCGTCAGTTTGCAGGTTACAATACGAAAGTCGATATGAATGTGGTCAGATGTATTGCCAGAAGGGCGATTCGTTTTTATCCGCAGATGGCTGATATGATGGTAATTCGCAGCTATGCCGGATTGCGACCGTGGACAGAGGATCATTTACCAATTGTTTCCCATGTAGAAAAAGTACCGGGATATTATATTGCAGCAGGGCATGAAGGAGATGGTATTAGTCTAGCGGCTGTTACAGGTAAATTAATAGATGAACTAATTCGTGAGCAATCAAATACTATTATTCCTTATGAACCGCTCCGCCATGATCGATTTATAGAAAGGGTGAGTGTTCATTGAAAGCAGAAAAAGTATTTTACACAATTGATACCCATACTGGCGGGAATCCAACACGTACAGTTTTAAGAGGGATACCTCCATTAAAAGGTCATACGATGGCAGAAAAGATGCTGTATATGAAAGAGCATTATGATTGGATTCGCACCTTTTTAATGTATGAACCTCGTGGACATGAAGTAATGTCCGGAGCTTTAATGGTGGAGCCTTGTCATCCTGAAGCTGACTTTGGTGTGATTTATATTGAGACCGGCGGATATCTCCCGATGTGCGGGCATGACACAATTGGTTTTTGTACGGCATTAGTGGAAGCGGGATTAATAGAAATTAAGGAGCCCCAAACCCATCTTACTTTAGATACACCTGCGGGACTTGTGGAAGTAGCAATAACGGTTGAAAATGGCAAGGCAAAAGAGGTGACATTTTGCAATATCCCAGCGTTTTTACTTAAAACGGTAGAGGTTGAAGTTACTGGTTTAGGTGTTGTGACATGTGATATAGCATATGGCGGTAATTTTTATGCGATAACAGATGCACGAAAACTAGGTCTTGATCTCTCTCCGGAAAATGGGTCAACGATTATATCAACAGCGATTCAAATTCGGGATGCGATTAATGCGTCTGTGGAAGTGATTCATCCGGAGTCACCGTTTATTCACGGTTTAACCCATGTTGAGTTTTTTACCGATCCAACTGACAAAAAGGCAGATGTAAAAAATACTGTTGTTGTACCTCCTGGCGGTATCGACCGTTCTCCATGCGGAACTGGAACATGTGCTAAAATGGCAACTCTTTTCCACTATAAAAAGCTCGAGGTAGGGCAAGAATTTGTTCATGAGAGTATTGTCGGGTCGTTATTTAAAGGAAAGATTGTCAAACTTGCCAAAGTTGGCGAGCTAGATGCGGTTGTGGCGGAAATCACCGGTTCTGCCTGGGTGATGGGAATGCATCAATTTTTTTATCAGCCAAAGGATGAATTAAATGATGGATTTCTATTAATTCCGCCAATGAAGGGGCATTAAATGTAAAAACTCTGTTTAGAAGGAGGGATAAAAGATGGAGTTTCATCAACACTTTTCAACGATCGATACCCATACTGCAGGAGAACCGTTAAGGATAATAATCAGTGGGGTTCCCGATATTAAAGGAAATACCATGTTAGAAAAGAGACAATATTTTACGGAAAATCTTGATCATATCCGGCAGATCCTTATGTATGAACCACGGGGACATCATGGAATGTATGGGTGTATTGTTACACCACCCGTTAGTGAGAAAGCTGAGTTTGGTGTTCTTTTTATGCATAATGAGGGTTTAAGTACGATGTGTGGACATGGAATTATAGCGGTGGTTACGGCTTTAGTTGAAACAGGGAGACTTCACATATCACCGGAAAAAGAGACTATTTTGATAGATTCTCCTGCCGGCTTAATTACAGCAAAGGTCTATTTTGAAAATAATGAGGTTCAGTCAGTAGCATTTTTGAATGTGCCTTCTTTTGTATATAAAAAAAATTTAGTCCTTACTGTTGGGAATAGAGAATGTCAAATTGACGTCGCATACGGAGGAGCATTCTATGCGATTGTCACAGCTAGTGATTTTTCCCTCTCATTAAATATTGAACAATTGCCCATGATTCAAAAGACAGCAAAACAGATTAAAGAGGCCATTGAAGACAAGCTTATGGTACAGCATCCACTAGAAGACGGAATTTCAGGAATATACGGTGTGATTTTTACAGATAAAGCTCATCGCCCAAATTCAGATTTACGAAGTGTAACTGTATTTGCCGACCAGCAAATTGATCGTTCACCGTGCGGGACAGGAACATCTGCCCTATTGGCCAGTCTTTATGAAAGTGGAAGATTAGCAGAAAATGATTTATTTGTAAATGAAAGCATTGTTGGAAGTCAATTAAGTGGTAAATGTGTAGGAAAAACAATGATAAAAGACTATCAAGCTATTATTACAGAAATTAATGGAAGGGCTTTCGTTACGGGGCTTCATCAGTTTTTTGTAGACCCGAGTGATCCGCTTGCCGACGGGTTTCTATTAAAATAAATAACCATTAAAAATAAGGAGGAAGATCAACATGTTTAAGGAATTTAAAGGAGCTTATCCTGTCATTATTACCCCAATGAATAGTCAGGAGGAAATCGATTGGGAAGGTTTAAAAAGGAATATTGAGCATTTCATCAGTGAAGGTGTCGCTGGGCTTGTTATTAATGGAAGCACAGGTGAATTTGTGAGCTTATCAAAATCAGAACGTTTTAAAGTTGTTGAAACGGCCGTTGCTCAAATCAAAGGTCGTATTCCGCTGCTTGTAGGCACAGCTGCAGAAACGACGAAAGAAGCCATCGAATATACACAGCAAGCCGAAGCTGCAGGAGCAAGCGGTGCCCTATTAATAAATTCTTATTATGCTCACCCAAAGGAAGAAGAAATCTATGAACATTTCAAAGCAGTAGCAGGGGCAGTTAATTTTCCCATTATGATTTATAACAACCCATTTACATCGGGTGTGGACATTAGTACAGAAACAATTCTCCGCGTTGGCCGTGACATTCATAATATCACTCATGTGAAAGAATCTAGCGGTGACATCCGTAAAGTCCGGGATATTTCCAGACAAGGAAAGGGCTTCATCAAAACATTCTGCGGCTCCGATGATTTAGTATTAGAATCCTTCTTAGTTGGTGCGACAGGATGGATATCAGTAGCTGGAAATGCAGCACCAAAATTAGTTACTAATCTTTTTGATGCAGTAGAAAACAAGGAGCTAGAGAAAGCCTGGGAGTTGTACGATAAAATTCTGCCTCTTTGCCGTTTTATCGAAGAGTCCGGAAAGTACGTGCAAATCATTAAACGCGTAATGGATTTGAAAGGCTTAGCTGGAGGACCTTCGCGCAAACCACGTTTGCCATTAACACCTGAAGAAGATGCAAAACTACAAGGTATATTAGAAAGTTTATTCGTCATACAAAAATAAAGCCATTTTATAGAGAAGGTGTCGAAGCTTCTTCTCTTTTGACAGAAGATTTTTGTCTGCTTTAGGTCAAATGACGTCCAAAGTGGAAGTTAAAGTTAAACTTCCACTTTATTGCATCATTTTTTGTCATAGCATGAACAAGGGCTTTACGCTTTTGTTGCTACACCTGCAATGGACAAGACTTTGAAATATTATGAAGAGTATACGGGATAACTGTCTTTAATAAGCTAGAGTTTGACTATATGGTGGAGGATAGAAAGGATCTTCCACTGATTGCCATTTATAATCACCAATCCATTTCATTATTAAAGGGGCGATGAACATGTCAACACAAGGGAAATTTAAACGACAGCTTTCTCTGTCAGATCTTACTTTTATAGGGTTTGGAGCGATCTTTGGTTCAGGGTGGCTTTTTTCCGCCAGTCATGTCGGAGCACTTGCGGGACCTTCGGGAATCCTTTCATGGGTTATCGGTGGAATAGCCATTCTATTATTGGGACTAGTTTATTGTGAGCTTGGCGCTGCCATACCTAGAGCTGGTGGCGTGGTTCGTTATCCTGTCTATTCCCACGGTCCGCTTATGGGGTATCTTATCGGGTTTATTACTTTGATTGCTTATTCAAGTCTTATAGCGATTGAAGTAGAGGCGGCACGACAATATGCGGCAGCCTGGTGGCCAAGTTTAACAAAAACGGGATCAAGCTTACCAACGATGTCCGGTTGGATTGTACAATTTGCGTTATTATGTATTTTCTTTCTTCTTAATTATTGGAGTATAAAAACCTTTGCGAAGTCCAATACAATTGTCACTATCTTTAAATTTTTAGTTCCAGCACTAACCATTGTTGTTTTGTTAACACAATTGAAATCAGCGAACTTTACTATTCATGGATTTGCACCATCAGGTTTCTTTGGTATCGAATCTGCCATCTCTACTGGAGGAGTAATTTTTGCTTATTTAGGATTAACCCCTATTGTTTCGGTTGCAAGTGAAGCAAAAAATCCACAGCGAACCATTCCAATCGCTTTGATATTGTCTGTAGTTCTCTCGACAATCGTCTATGTACTGTTGCAGGTAGCCTTTTTAGGAAGTATTCCTACAAATATGCTAACAGGCGGCTGGTCAGGAGTTGGGAAGGAATTTAGTCTTCCATTCAAGGATATAGCAGCTGTATTAGGACTTGGATGGCTCGTGTACTTTATTGTATCAGATGCCATTATTTCTCCCAGCGGGACAGGAAACATTTATATGTCTACGACCCCACGTGTAGTGTACGGATGGGCCCGCAGTGGAACTTTGTTTAAAATTTTTACTAAAGTTGATGAAAAATCAGGAATTCCGCGTCCAGCAGTTTGGTTATCCTTTATTTTGTCCGTCTTCTGGACATTGCCATTTCCGTCTTGGGAGGCCTTAATCAGTGTTGTTTCAGCAGCTCTCGTCTTAAGCTATGCGATCGCTCCTATTGCGGCTGCATCTTTCCGTCGTAATGCACCTGATTTACCACGTCCATTTTATTTAAAGGGTATGGTTATTCTTGGTCCCCTTTCGTTTATTATTGCAACCTTAATCGTGTACTGGTCCGGTTGGAAAACGATTTCCTGGCTCCTTGGTTCACAAATTGTTATGTTCATTATCTATTTATTCTTTAAAAAATGGGTACCTACTAAGACTGTTAGCTTCAAACAACAAGTCAAATCATCCATGTGGCTGGTCTTTTACTATGCATCCATCATTGTTATTTCCTATTTTGGACTTTTCGGAGGCACGGAAGCTATAAAACATCCTTGGGATCTGCTTATAGTAGTCGTAATTTCTATCATTACATATTACTGGGGAAGTCGAACAGGTCTTCCAAAGGCGGTATTCGATGATGATGCTGTAGATATTTCGGAGGAACTGCATTCCACAAAAAATGCTGGCTAAACGAGTTGTGAGAAACATTTTGTCATTTTAATATGTCCACCCCTTTCCATGCAGGGAAAGGGGGCACAGTTTTTTAATGGGTCAAGGGACCTGTCCCTGATATCCAATTAAAATTCCTCATAAGTGGCTGGATCCTGATCCCTCATTCTTCCATCAGGGCGTGTTATTCCTGAAATCTCCGCCATTTCTGCTGCATCTAAGGCAAAATCAAATATTGAAATATTTTCAAGCTGACGAACAGGAGATGCTGATTTCGGAATGGCAATGGCACCGAGCTGGTAATGCCAGCGTAAAATAATTTGTGAGATTGATTTGTTGTGATGCTCCGCAATTTTTTGCAGAGTGTCGTTTTTTAAGACTTCATTTGCACGGGCTAATGGACTCCAAGACTCTGTCGCAATATCATTCTCTTCATGCCATTTTCTTTGCTCTTCCTGGTTAAAAAATGGGTGTAATTCTATCTGATTAATACTTGGCAAAACACCAGTTTCCTTTTTTAACCGTTCCAAATGTTCCGGTAAAAAGTTGCAAACCCCGATTGAACGGATTAACCCCCATTTTTTTGCGTCGATTAAAGCTTGCCAAGCTTCTACATAGTGATCCTGTTGGGGATTTGGCCAGTGAATCAGATATAGATCATAATAATCAAGATTCGCGCGATATAACGATTCTTGAATAGTCACGACCGCTTTGTCATATGTATGGTAGCGACCGGGCAATTTTGACGTAATGAGTAAATCTTTTCTTGGAACCGTACTCCTTCTAATGGCTTCTCCGACGGCTCCTTCATTTTCATAATTATAAGCAGTATCAATGAGTCTATAACCTAAATCAATGGCGCTTTTTATCGCGTTGGCACCTTCATTTCCCTTTAGACTATATGTACCAAAACCAATAGCCGGTATTCTCAATCCGTCATGAAGCGTTATTTCCGGAATTTCTATACCCATGAAAATCACTCCTTTCTAAGATATTTTAAGAGTAGCATATATTTTGAGATAATTCATAAATTCAGTTTTATATAGGAAAAAAGGTTCTTTCTCCTCAAATCCAAGTCATTTCTTTATAATGTAGGTTATTGAATAAATCTAAGAAAAAGAGTGATCCGTTTGATCTCTAACAAAATATTAAAAAGCAAATCAAGCTTACAATACCGTAATATGCGAATAGTGTATTTAGTAGCTGTCGGCATCACCATTGTATTGGGTCTTGCCTCTAGGAAATTCAGTTATCTTCTTCCGTTATTTGTTGCACGTAACGCAGGGGACGCGCTTTGGGCAATGATGGTCTATTTCGGCTTCCGTTTATTACTTGTGCGGAAGAGCTTGTTCCTAGCATTTTGTCTCAGTATTTTTTTTAGTTTCGGAATCGAGTTTAGCCAGCTATACCAGGCAGACTGGATTAATCAAATCCGTAATACCATACTCGGAGCATTAATTTTAGGCAAAGGGTTTCTAATAATGGATTTAATTCGGTATTCAGAAGGAATTTTGATTGCCGTGTTGCTGGACAAAATGGCACAGATGTATAGATGATAAGGTTTAAATACGTTATATGAAATTTTGTACAGCTTTTTACCCTTGTAAAGGTAGTTACCAATTGTTGGATAAAATTCAATGATTTTGGTATAGTGGAGGAGAGATTAAGTTAAACATAAGATTCATATGATAACTTGTTTAAGTATCCCTTCGCCCAGGTCAGAAATGCTTTGCTCTACTGGCTTTTAATCTATTAAACAATGATTTCAATTATGTGAGAGGTGAAGAGCTGTGCGAAAATTACCTATTATTATTAGTATTATTGTGATGGTAATCATTGTCGCATTAGGTGGCATTTACTATTATCAGTCAACGCATTTCAATGCAAACATCACGATTAATAATACAAAAGTTGGTGGATTGACAGCTGAAAAAGCAATAAAAAAATTGAAAACAACTGTCATGAAAAATGATGTCTATGTTGGTAATAAGCTTATTTTTAATGGAAAAAACACGAAGACTGGTTTTACAGATGAAAATTTGCCGGAACTCAAGAAAATATTAAAGACGCAGCAAACGTTTTTTCCTTCGTCACGGGAAAAAAATTATTCGCTGTTACCAATAAACTTGGATCAATATCGCAACCAAACGATGAAACAGAAGGTAGAAGAAAAGCTTGTTTCGATGAATAAAAGCTTAAAAGCACCGAAAGACGCTCAAGTCCAATTGAAGCAAGGGAAAATGATTGTCTCCAAAAGCGAAGCTGGTAATCAGTATGACGTTGCAACATTATTAAAGGACTACAGTAAGCATGAATATAGTAGTGTAATCCATTTAAAAGTCGCATATTTGCAGCCTATCAAAGCGGACAGTGCGATTGTAAAAGAGCAAAAGAAAAAGCTGCAGGAACTCATGCAGCGAAACGTCGACTATAAGGTTCAGAACAAAATATATTCCTTTAATGGTCAAGATGTAATTAAAAATGCAACGATATCAAAGGATTTGAAGGTTACGATCGATCCAAGTGATATTCAAAATAAAATAGCTGAAATTAATCGTACTCAATCAACTCTACATAAAAATTACACTTTTAAAACTCATTCAGGGAAAGTGATATCGGTAAAAGGGGAATCCTATGGATGGTCCATCAATGTTGTCGAAGAATCGAAACGCATTCAAGCTGCACTTGAAAAAGGGAAAAAGTCGATTCTTGCATATAATGTTTATGGAATTGGTTGGAACACATATGGCGTAGGCTATCATACGACAGCAAACAATGGGATAGGCAACACCTATGCTGAAGTTTCGATAAAAGATCAACGTATTTGGATTTATAAAGATGGAAAGCTTAAGGTCACTACCCACGTTGTCACTGGTAGACATGATACCAATGAAGATACACCAAAAGGTGTATGGTATATTATGTATAAAAAATCTCCATCCGTACTTAGAGGAAGTGAAGTAGGTAATCCGAATTATTCTATTAAAGTCAACTATTGGGCACCTTTTACCAATAGCGGCTGCGGATTCCACGATGCGTACTGGCGGACAAATTGGGCTAGTGATGCCTACCTTCATTATGGATCAGGCGGTTGCGTTAACACACCGCCAAGCGTCATGAAAACGGTCTATGACAATCTTGAACAAAACGAGCCGGTTATTATTTATTAAGCTGATTGCTATTTTAAGCTCAACACACATGTTTTTATACATGTGTGTTCAGATTGTAGACAAAAGGGGTTCGGAATGGTCACATTCCGAACCCCTTTTGATTTTGTTCTTACTTTTTTACCTTTTTGGGTGTATGCTGACCTCTCTCATCCTCATCTACTAGGCCATTTCCGGACCTTTCCATATCCAGTTGGCCATTTTCTTCAAATTCATGGCAGCGAAAGTAAGCATCGCCTGCATCGACAATTTTTTAAGTCCCCTTAACGTTGTCCAACGCATACCATGCTTTTCTTTTGCGTCTGCAAATACACGCTCAATCGTTTCTTTGCGTTTCGCATATATCGTTTTTACCTCTTTGTGATGACGAAGATGATCTGCTTCCTCAAGGTACTCTTGCCAAATATGACGAGTCACTACTTTTTGATGATCCTTACTCAATATTATGAAGAGTATACGG
>NZ_LJJC01000004.1:972518-1233744 GCF_001420715.1 Heyndrickxia shackletonii
ATCAAGATCACGGGATCAATACTTGGGCGTCCAACTGCGGAATATGTTTCTTCCACTAAATCATAAATGAAAGAGAAATCAATCGCTGCCTCCATTTTTCGGACTAAATGATTTTCGGGAACCAACTGGTCTAAAGCGATCATTTCTACTTGATCACGTTGAATGGAATTATGTTTTGAAAGCATCTTCATCACCCCAAGTATTATTTCTATTTATATTTTAAAACAAAAAAGACTGTAGGCAAGCTCGATCTTCATCGAGTTTGTCTACAGTCTGAACACACATGTTTTTATACATGTGTGTTTTTTACGTTAAAAAAAATTATGAGGGACAAAATGAGCTCGGTAGCAAGAGGAGAAGTCCTTCATAAGAGCGATGAAGGCCAAAATGTGATGAGCAACAAGCGAAGATGTCTTTCATAAGAGCGATGAAGACCAAAATGTGATGAGCAACAAGAGGAGATGACCTTCATAAAAGTGATGAAGGTCAAAATGTGCTCGGTAACAAGAACAGATGACCTTCATAAAAGCGATGAAGGCCAAAATGTGCTTGGTAACAAGAGCAGATGACCTTCATAAGAGCGATGAAGGTCAAAATGTGCTCGGTAACAAGAACAGATGACCTTCATAAAAGCGATGAAGGCCAAAATGTGCTCGGTAACAAGAGGAGATGACCTTCATAAGAGCGATGAAGGCCAAAATGTGCTTGGTAACAAGTCAAGTCCATTTAATTGTGTAAAAGTGTTAACAATATTTTCGAGTTAATTCAACTTGTGTAATGAACTATATTATTTCGAATTTACTTTGAGGGTGGGCATGATAGCCTGGAGGGTAAGCCAGGTGTTGTAAACTCCTGGCTTCCTGGCTTTTTATCATGCCTACTGGAGGCTCAAAGTCAATTCGAAATTAGGCTTTTACACTCTGTATGATAGAGTTAATTATCTTTTGATTTTTTTAAATATGGGTAATCCTTTGACGTCCATTCTTCATTAATATCCATCAATACTGAGCCAATAATCCTTATGGCAGACTGATCATTGGTAAAAATACGAATGACTCTTTCTCTTCTACGGACCTCTTGGTTTAATCGTTCTAGCATGTTGGTTGTACGTAAACTTATATGATACTCAACCGGGTGTGCAAGAAACTGGATTGCATCTTCAAAACCACTGTCTAAGATGTCTATGGTTTTGGAAAAGCCTTTGGTATCTTGATATTTTTCTACAAAACGATTTTTCAAATCTCTCACAACATCCATATCTGAGTTTTTAAATAAACATTTTAGCTCTTGCCTAGCTTCAGCTGTTCCTTTTTTAGGTAGCGAATCCAGGAGGTTTCTTATGAAATGGACCGTACAGCGTTGCCATGAAGTACCTAAAAATGTCTCTTTAATAGATGAAACTAAGCCACTATGAGCATCTGAAATAACCATTTTAGGAGATTGAAGTCCTCTGGATTTTAAATACTCAAAGAAGAAAGACCAGCTTTCTGTGGACTCCGTATGGTTAATTTTTAGGCCAATGATTTCTCTATGGCCACCTTCGGTCACTCCAACAGCAATGTGGACACTCTTTGAAACGACTTGTTTGTTTTCGCGAACCTTAATGTACATGGCATCAACGTAAATATATGGGTAATAACTTACGTTTAGTGGTCGGTTTCTCCATTCATTAATTGCAGGGTCCAATGTTTTAATTAGGTTAGAAACAAGTGATTTAGACACACTTTTCCCACATAATTCTTCTACAATTTTAGTCACTTTACGTGTGGAAACACCATTTACTACCATTTCAATCATGGATAGAATTAATGCTTGATCGCAGCGTTTAAACTTTTCAAAGATAGTCGTAGAAAATTCACCGTCTCTAGTTCGAGGAACTTTTAACGTAAGTGAGCCCGCACCAGTCATTAATTCACGCTCATAATAACCATTTCGATACCCTCTACGTTCTTCTGTTCTTTCATGGGAAAGAGCATTGATATATTCGTCTCTTTCTTTCTCCATCAAAGAATTTAAAATTAATGTCAAAGAGGCTTTTACGGGTGATTCAAGTGAGCTTTTTTCAATTTTTTCTTTGAGATCTTCTAAATTTATAGTAATATTTATTTGGGTCATCATCATGTCCTCCGTAAATGGTTTCTTGGTCGAAAACATTGTAACACGGGTCATGATGATGACCTATTCTTTTTACACAATTATATGGACTTAATCTGGTAACAAGAGGAGATGACCTTCATAAGAGCGATGAAGGCCAAAATATGATGAGCAACAAGAGGAGATGACCTTCATAAAAGCGATGAAGCCCAAATGTGATGGCCAACAAGAGTAGATGTCTTTCAAAAAGGTAAAGAAAGACAAAAGGAAAACAACATCAAATCCCGAAGTCCATATAATATGTTCTGATGGAAAAGCGTAAGTTCTCTATCTTTTTAAATGTCCCCTCAATTCATTCCAACGCCTCAATTTACTAAGGACAAAAGCCCTGACTCTTTCTCCCTATTTTTTTGTGAAAAGCAATATTCATAAAAAACAGAACAATATTATGATTGTGGAAGCGCCTCCATAAAAGTAGCCTAAAGATAAGTAAAAGAGGTGCCTGCTGTTGGGGGCGGCAATGTTCTAACAATGAATGTGGATTACGTAAGGAAAAAGATTTCTCTTTTACCTTACTGCTTTTAGTTGCACCAGAATCTAAAAAGGGGGGGAAGGAAAGACGTCCATAACCCAATAGAAAGTATCCTTTTTTATTTAACAGCTATATTTAGGAGGGGATCATTTTTGGGCAGTCGATATTTCAAAAAGTCTTTTAGTATTACGCTTGCTGTAGTAGTAATTTTGGCAACTTTTATGATGAATTTTACTCCAGCTCTACGTGCATCGGCGGAAGAAAAAGCAGCAAATGTAACCAATGCTTTTAAGGGAAATGAAGTGGAACAAAATTCCGCAATCAAGGATCCAGTTAATATTATGGACAATAACCTTCAAGAAGGCGACTTTAACATTCTATCAGGGGATGGAAAACTTACGTATAACCCAGATGGTTCCGTTACTTTTGGGGTTACTTCCACTCAAAAGAATCGAATTGTGTATAATAAAATGGATAAAATCAAGAATGGAATTTTTGAGGCTGACATCACTCCTGATAGGGACGCCATGAATCGCTTTGGTATCCTTTACCGGGTTCAAGACGCTTCCGCCTACACTTATGTGGGAACAGGAGATGCGAATAATCAATACTTTGGAGAAATCTTTGGCCCTGCCAATACATGGACATCGATGACAACAGATGTTCCATTAAAAGCAAATCAAACGTATCATATGAAATTGAAATTTATTGATAATGTAGCAACCTTATATATTGATGATAAAAAGGTAAATTCATGGGATTTGACCGGGGGAGTAGATCAGCCCGGCCTACTAGGATTTGAAAAAAGTAGAGGTGCAGCAAATATTACTATTTCCAACATTAAGATAAAAGAAATTGTTCCACAAACACCTCCAAATACTGCACCTATAGAAGATACATTAAGTTCAAAGTATATGGATGTCATCATTGATCAAGTTTTTCCTCGAGTGGTGGAATACAAGGTTGGTAACAAGATGATGAATGGACAAGAAACACCTGTCTATGGGTTAAAAGTAAATGGAAATCTGTATTATCCAGAGGTAGCCTATAAAAAAATTAGCAGCAGTGAAGCTTTATATACGTTAAAAGTAGTAGACGAAGAAGAAAATTTCGATGCTATTTTTAAAGTTTCATTGAAGGTAGATAACAATAAAGTAATCTATCAATTCGATGACATTAAAAATAATGGTAGTGCAAAAATCGAAACAGTAGAGTTTCCAGATATGAACTTCATCTCGGTCAACTCCAATCAAAAAGATGCTAACGCGAAATTAACGAATCTAAGCAGTGATGTCACGAAATCCGGCGATGTTGATGTGGTAGTTGACTCTTCGATGAGTGGCATTGGTACTTCCAATACGTATTACACGGCATTTTTATCTACGAATGAATTAAGTGCAGGGGTATGGTCCAGTTCGGAAGTGAACGGATATCGTAACTTAGTTGCAAAGCGCTATGAAACGGAAAACGGTGCTAAAGCAATGGGAATCGGGTCTAGCCTGCTTTATTATCAAAGAGGCTTTATGCCTGAACCGCAAGCTAGTAAGCCAACCATTAAAATTGCGATTGCAGATGATTTGAATCATGATAACGAGATTAACTGGCAGGACGGTGCTATTGCTTATCGTGATATTATGCAGACCATTAAAGGATACGAAGATGTTAATAACAATGTCGGAATGCGCATCGCCATGAATTTTGGCTCGCAAGCTCAACAGCCATTTTTAAAAACATTAGATAATGTGAAAAAAGTTGCACTCGCTACAGATGGTCTTGGGCAATCCGTTTTATTAAAGGGATATGCCAATGAAGGACATGACAGCGGTCACCCTGATTATGGAGATGTCGGAGAACGAATGGGCGGCGCTAAAGACTTAAATACACTTATTAATGAAGGACATAAATATGATGCTCAGTTTGGCGTCCATATTAATGCACAAGAAACGTATCCAGAAGCAAAAGCCTTCAGCAATGACTTTATTGATGGGCCAAATTCATTGGGATGGGGCTGGTTAGATCAATCCTATACCATCAATAAATTAAAAGATTTATATTCCGGAACTCGTGCGAAAAGGTTAGATGACCTTAAAGCTGCCGTTCCTGGACTTGATTATGTCTATTTAGATGTGTGGTATCAAGATCAATGGGAATCGGATAGAATAGCAGAACAGTTCATGGACCGAGGATGGAGGGTTTCTACTGAATTTGGTACAGCTGTTCCAAATTACTCCACTTGGCAGCACTGGGCTGTTGATAAAAACTATGGAGGACCGACAAGTAAAGGAATCAACTCGGATGTGCTTCGTTTTATAAGCAATCACCAAAAAGACTCCTGGGTGTTGAATGCGCCTGACTTTGGCGGCACAGCAGATCATCCATTACTTGGGGGATATGAATTAGCCGGTTTTGAAGGATGGCAATCAGATAAGAACTTTGATAACTTTATCAAAACAACATTTGATACCAATTTACCAACTAAATTTTTACAAAAGTATTATGTCACAAACTGGATTACGGAAAAAGGCGACAAATCAAAAACAAATCTGGAAAAGGAAATTAAGTTGGCGGACCCAAGCAATGGTGATGTAGTAGACGTTAAAAGAAAAGACAACTCAAGAGAACGTGTTATAACACTTAACGGAAACGTCATATTGGATGGGCATGCTTATCTGATTCCTTGGGTGAAACAGGACTTTAAAACGCCAACACCGGATTCCCAAAAGTTATATCACTGGAATTTGAATGGCGGCACCACTACTTGGACACTTCCGGATGAATACAAGAATGTGCACAGTGTCTTTGTTTACAAATTGACGGATCAAGGAAGAACCGAAAAGAAATCGGTAAAAGTCGTAAATAATCAAATTACTTTAACTGCGGATCCTGCAACTCCTTATGTCGTTGTACCGAAGAATGGGAAAGATAAAGGTGTCCAAATCGATGATTGGAGTAAGAATTCACATGTTTACGATACCGGATTTAATTCAGGTACGATTAAGGATAAATATACAAAGGTTTCTGGAGATAAGGAAGCTGTAAGTGTAAAGAGAACCGATCAAACAGGAAGTGCTCGTAATGTGAGCAGCGGAGATTACTATTTAAGCTTTGACAGTCCAACACAATATACTTCCGTTACGAGAACTCTAACCGACTTAGAGCCGGGAAAAGAGTATGTGGCGGAAGTTTATGTGGAAAACAATAGTGATGCAAAGGCTGAAATCAAAGTATCAAACGGAAAAAATGAGGTAAGCAATTACACGCTACGCAGTCTGCAAAAGAACTATGTGAAAGCAGATTCGCATGCTTCCAATGATGGATACAACAGTAAAATGCAAATCATGCAAGTCAGCTTTACTGCAACGAATAAAACAGCTCAATTAACGCTTGCCCGTGAAGCTGGTGAGGGAAACACGAAATTCGATGATATTCGTATCGTTCAAAAGACTTTAAAAAATATCGTCTCACCACAAGTTTTTCAACAAGATTTCGAATCAGTGGTGCAGGGAATTTACCCATTTGTGATTGGCAACACGGAAGGCGTAGAAGATAACAGGATCCACCTTTCTGAATTGCATGCACCATATACGCAAAAAGGCTGGGCAGGGAAGAAGCTGGTTGATGATGTATTGGGAGGCAATTGGTCGGTCAAAGTGAATACTGGAAATAAAGGCTTGCTTTATCGCACCATTCCGCAAAACTACCATTTTGAACCTGGAGTTGCGTATAAGGTTTCATTTGACTATCAAACTACGGCTGGCGCTTACCGCTTTATCTCTGGAGACCAGGAAATCGATGTGAAAGATATTGCGAGTGCTAAAGGAATCAATGTGAATGAAAAACTTGGAGCTGCGACCGATACGAAAAGGGTTGAGTTTACAGTCACCGGCTCAGAAAACGGTCAAACCTATATTGGTATTTTCAGTAATGGCACAAGTTTAAATGGTGATACTGGTGCAGGTACCTTTATATTGGATAATCTGCGTATTGAAAAGGTGACACCTGGATCTAAGTAAATGAAGGAAGATTTTTTCGAAGTAAAAAAGGGAGAAGTGCTCGAATCCGCTTCTCCCTTTCTATTTTCTTTTAGCCCTTTTCGTTTTATTATTCTTGGCACTTTTAAGATTTCTATATTGGGAGGGAGATAAATTAGTTACCCGTTTAAAGGACTGGGCAAAAAAAGATTGTGATGAAAAACCGGTTATCGCGGCAATATTTGAAATCGGATAATTTGTTGTTTCTAGTAATATCTTACTTTCTCGAATCCGCGTTTGGATTAAATATTCAATCGGAGAAACTCCAACAAGCTTCTTAAAGGAATGAGCCAAATAGTATTTATTAATATGTCCTGCTTCCGCTAATGTATCTAAATTAATATTTTCTCGAAAATTTAACTTAATATAATTTTTAATAAATGCAATATCTTTATTGATTTTTTGAGCAGAGGTTTTTTCTAAGGTGAACTCCCTTTTCCTCATCATTTTAAGAAGCAGTATTTCTAAAATATTATGAATGATGATTTCATAGTCTTCCTTCTGATTTTGTACTTCCTCTAATAATTGCCGGAGATAAAAAAGGTAAACATGTTGCTCCTGCTTGAAATTATAAAAGGTAATCTGAGAACCTGAATTATTTGGATCCAAGAAAGCGATCCCTTGAATGCCTAGTGCAATATACTCAAGCGGGTCTTTGGGAGATGATTTTTCCGTATGTTCAATATTAGGGTTGATCACAATTAAATCATGCTCCGTTACTGGTACCTCTTTGTTGGAAAAAACAAAAGTCCCTTTCCCCTTCGTTATGTATAAGATCTCGGTGAAAGGATGGGTATGATTGGTGCTATGCCAGTCCTTATCATATTTTGCCTTTGTTACATAAAGGATTTTTACCGGAAGATGATCTCGATGGGATTGTGGGATTTCAACGATTACATTGGACAAATAATCCCCTCCTTCAAAACTATTAGTAATAGTATAGTATTTTTACTGAATTTTCACAACGGAAAGCAAGATACCTAAAAAACACGACAAGATGTATGTTGTGAAAGCGTTTTTTCGTCCGTATACTTCTAACAAAGGCTCTTTTCTTAAACCGTAAAACTGTCGGTAGCAACTCTATTTGGGATGAAAGAAACTTTATAAGAAAAGATGCCCAAAACCAAGTCCGCTTATGTTTTATAACAAAAGACAAAAAGTAACAATTTGTAAGAAAACAGCCTAGCTATATAAGGGAAAAGAGGGGGATGAAAAGGTGAAAAAGAAGCTTTTGATCGTAGGAATGATAGCTTTGCTTTCTGTTGGCTTAATCGCTTGTCAAAATGGCGGCAATCAGAAAGCTGGTGCGAATGGGGATAAAAAAACCGTATTGCATATGGCAGCTCTGGAGTCAGCATATGGGAAGGATATGTGGACAAAAATAGCGGATGCATATGAGGCAGCAAATCCTAATGTGAAGGTAGAGCTAACAGTAGATAAAAACGTTGAAGAGGTAGTTAGCCCACAAATGAAGGCTGGAAACTATCCCGATGTAGTGCTGCTAGCAACAGGAAGAAAATTAGGACTTACAGAAACTATGATTAAAGATAAAGCATTAGAAGATATAACAGATGTATTCGATAAGAATGTTTATGGGGAAGATGTCAAAGTGAAGGATAAGCTGATTCCTGGCTTTACGGATACACTTGCAACAAATCCATACAATGATAAAAAGACTTATTTAGCACCAATGTTCTATAGCCCAACAGGATTATTCTATAACAAAGCACTATTGGAAGAGAAGGGCTGGGAAGTTCCGAAGACATGGGACGAAATGTGGGCATTAGGAGATAAAGCGAAGAAAGAAGGTATTTCTCTATTCACTTATCCTACCACAGGTTACTTTGATGCATTTGTGTATTCCATGCTATTAGAAGCAGGGGGACCGGATTTCTATAATCGTGCAATGCGATATGAAGATGGTATTTGGGAATCTCCTGAAGCTACAAAGGTTTTTGATCTTATTGGAAAACTAGCAAAATATACAGCACCAACAACGGTTGCAAATGGAAATGATCAAAACTACAAAAAGAACCAACAGTTGGTATTGGATAATAAAGCACTCTTTATGCCTAATGGTACATGGGTAGTAGGGGAAATGAAGGATGCGCCTAGAGCGAAAAACTTTGAATGGGGGATGACTGCCTTACCGGCTATCGAGGATGGCGGCGACAGATACGCTTTCACATTCTTTGAACAAATGTGGATTCCATCTCAAGCAAAAAATAAAGATGCTGCAAAAGACTTCTTAACCTTCGTCTATTCTGATAAAGCAGCGGATATTTTCGCGGAAGCTGGAGCAATCCAACCAATTAAAGATATTTCTAGTAAACTATCTGGAGATAATAAGATATTCTATAGCATCTATGATAATGGTGCAAAAGCCGGAATGGGAGGCTTTGCGGCAACCGATCCGGTGGAAGGGGTAAGCATGGGTGATACTTTATTTGGAACAATCGACAGTATTGTTTCTGGAAACAAAACCGTGAAAGCGTGGCAAAAAGCTGTTGAAAAAGCCAGTGACCAATTACGCCCTGCTTTAAAAAATTAATCGTTTCATAAAAGTATAACGGTGAGTATCGTTCTCACCGTTATATTTCATTAGGTTTGCCTTGTTTTTGTTTTTTCAAAGTGGTAAAGATTCGGGGGCATATTCGAATATCTATTAACAACTATTAACGAAAGCCCTGATAGAGGTGATAGCATTGAATAAAAAGACAGCAAAAAGAATGTTCATTTTTATGTGCATTGCACCCGCACTTATCCTGTTTGCGATATTCATGATAGTACCAACGATTGAGGTATTTAGAATGTCTCTATATAAATGGGGTGGGTTCTCCAATAACAAACTATTCGTAAGTTTCGAAAACTTTAAGAAGCTATGGAATGATATGAATTTCATTCACTCTCTCCAAAATAGTATTGTCCTAATTGTTGTGGTGACGATTGTTACGATGGCATTGTCGATTTTATTCGCGACTTTCTTAACGAGAGAAAAAATAAAAGGAAATAGTTTTTTTCGAGTTATTTTTTATATTCCAAATATCTTATCCATTGTAGTAATTGCCGGTATTTTCTCAGCGGTATATGACCCTACAACAGGGTTATTAAATAATTTTCTAGGTGTTTTTAAATTTAAAGGACTTCAAAAAATGTGGCTTGGGGATCAGCAAATTGCGATTTACAGTATTGGTGGAGCGCTTATTTGGCAAGCAATCGGCTACTATATGGTCATGTATATGACAAGTATAGCAAGTATACCTGAAAGTTTTTATGAGGCCTCTGCTCTGGAAGGGGCTGGAAGGATTCGGCAATTTTTCAGTATTACCTTGCCGTTGATTTGGAATAACATTCGGACCACTTTAACCTTTTTTATCATCAGTACCATTAATCTAAGTTTCCTGCTCGTTCAGGCCATGACAGGCGGCGGACCTGATGGGGCAACAGAGGTCTTTTTGAGTTACATGTATAAGCAAGCATACACCAATTCTTCTTACGGTTACGGGATGGCAATAGGAGTGGTCATCTTCTTATTCTCATTTGCATTATCGGCGATTGTTAGTCGGGTTACCAAACGAGAAGTGCTGGAGTATTAAGGAGGTTCTCAATCTATGAAAAAACAAAAAGGCATGAGTACAGAAAACTTGTTTCGATTGTTTATGTATGTGGCGCTCATAACATTAGCAATTTCTATCATTGTTCCTGTTGCTTGGGTGTTTCTGGCATCGCTCAAACGTAATTCGGAATTCTATGGCAGTCCGTGGGTGCTGCCAAAAGGCTTATATTTTCAAAACTTTATCGATGCTTTTGAAAAGGCAAACATGGGTACATATATGCTGAATTCCATCATGGTTACAGCATTGGCACTTCTCATCCTATTAATCGTTGCTTTGCCGGCTGCATATGTATTAGCGAGATATTCATTTAAAGGAAGTAAATTTATCCAATCATTGTTTAAGGCAGGATTGTTTATCAATGTGAACTATATTGTCGTACCTATTTTCCTGCTGTTATTAAATGGCGATACTTTTTTACGGGGACAGTTTGGTGATGGGTTTTTATTAGACAATCTCTTTGTTTTATCCGTTGTGTATGCTGCAACATCACTGCCTTTCACGATTTATTTATTATCCAGTTATTTTCAGACATTGCCTTCCACCTATGAAGAAGCAGCATTCGTGGATGGAGCTGGATATTTTAAAACAATGGTGAAAATTATGATCCCAATGGCCAGACCAAGCATCATTGCTATTATTCTATTCAATTTCCTTTCCTATTGGAATGAATATATTATTGCGCTGACATTGATACCCGGTCCAAACAAAACCTTACCTGTTGGGTTAATGAACTTAATGGCAGCGCAAAAATCTGCCGCAAATTATGGCCAATTGTATGCGGGAATGGTAATTGTCATGCTTCCTACCTTGATTCTGTATATTTTGGTTCAAAGGAAACTGACCCAAGGGATGACGCTCGGCGGACTGAAAGATTAGGAGAAAGCGAATTTGGCGGCAGATGAAATCAAGTGGAGGGAAAGCTCTTATGAATTCAAAACTTCTTGTTCTCTTAAAAGTTATTGCATTTATTTTATGCCTGGCTCTAATATTTTTTTGCAACAAAACCGTAGGAAAACTCAATTTAGGTTTCATGCTCATCGGTTTAGCCGGTCTTTTAGCACTGCTCTATGATTACAACAGAAAAGCAGGATAAGGGAAATTGGTGGAAAAGGGACTTGTCCCTTTGTCAGAACATAAGCAAATGAAAATGGAGGGTGTTCAATGAGTATAGATTTTTATGTTAAAGGTAATCAATTCATGATAAATGGCGAACCTACAAGAATTATATCTGGTGTGATTCATTATTTTCGAGTCGTTCCCGAGTATTGGGAGGACCGGCTTATAAAATTAAAGGAGTGTGGATTTAATACAGTTGAAACGTATATTCCTTGGAATTTACATGAGCCTGTAGAAGGAAGTTTTTCCTTCGAAGGACTCGCGGATATTGAACGATTTATTAAAACCGCGAAGAAAGTAGGGTTATACGTCATCATTCGTCCAAGCCCATATATTTGCGCAGAATGGGAATTTGGTGGGCTGCCTTCGTGGTTACTAAAAGATAAACATATTCGTTTGCGTTGCATAGATCCGCTTTTTCTAGAAAAGGTAGATGCTTATTATGATGTACTAATGCCGATTTTAGTTCCGCATCTATGTACAAACGACGGACCAATTATTGCGATGCAAATTGAAAATGAGTATGGAAGCTACGGAAATGATCAGAAATACCTGCAATATTTAAAAGAGGCTATGGAAAAAAGAGGGATAGATGTTCTTTTGTTCACATCGGATGGCCCAACTGACAGTATGTTACAAGGTGGCATGGCAAAGGGCGTATTAGCAACCGTCAATTTCGGCTCAGGAGTAAATCAATCATTTGACAAATTAGAGGAATATCAGCCTAACCAACCTTTAATGTGTATGGAATTTTGGAATGGATGGTTTGATCATTGGGGTGAAAAACACCATACAAGAGAGGCGGAAGATGTAGCTAAAACATTGGATGAAATGCTGAAAAGGAATGCCTCTGTTAATTTCTATGTTTTTCATGGCGGAACGAACTTTGGTTTCTACAATGGGGCAAATCACGGAGAAAAATACGAGCCAACCATTACAAGCTATGATTATGACGTATTATTAACGGAGCATGGTGTACCGACCGAGAAATATTTTGCTGTCCGCAAAGTAATAGAGAAATATGTGCCTCTGCCACCTATAGCCTTGCCAGAACCGATACCAGTGAAGGATTTTGGAGAAATTCCGATGACAAAATCAGCGATACTATTCGATTCATTGGACGTTTTATCCATACCAGCAGAACGAATATGTCCGGAAACGATGGAGGAAATGGGGCAGGATTATGGGTTTATTTATTACGAAACAAAGATAAGTGGTCCTCGTAAAGATAACAAATTAATCCTGCAGGATGCCCATGACCGTGCATTAGTCTATTTAAATGGACGCTATATCGGGGAGATTACAAGATGGGATCAACAGGAGATTATTCTGGATATTCCAGAGGATGGTGCCCGCCTAGGAATTCTTGTAGAGAATATGGGAAGGATCAATTATGGACCATTTTTAAAAGATTATAAAGGGATTACAGAGGGAGTTCGTTTAAATGGACAATTTTTATTCCATTGGACTATTTATCCGCTTCCTCTCAAAGATTTGACAAGATTGGAATTTACCGATATTTCAAAAATGGTGCATACTCCGCAATTTTATAAAGGATCCTTCACGGTCGATCAGCCAGCAGATACTTTCTTAAATTTTGAAGGCTGGAAAAAAGGGGTTGCCTATATTAATGGATTTAACTTAGGAAGATACTGGGAGATTGGTCCGCAGCAAACATTATACATCCCAGCACCATTACTCAAAAAAGGAGTAAATGAAATCATCTTATTTGAACTTCATGGAACAATGAAACCTAGCATCTATTTATCTGACACACCAGTATTGGAAAAAAAACAATAATTAACAAGTAAGATGAAAACGGATATTTCGCCATAGTGAAATCAAATAGGTCATATAGGAATGGATTACTTGATGTGTTGATGTTACAACGATATAATATTATCAAAAATAATTGCTATATTATGTGAAAATTTTTAAGATTGAAAGAAAGGTAGTACACGATGAAACCTTTACAATATGACAGTGTGATACCGCTTTATCACCAATTAAAGGAAAGACTTAAGGAATCCATTGATGGCGGTTACTGGATGCCGGGTGATAAAATTCCATCAGAAAATCAGCTGATGGATCAATATAGTGTGAGTAGGAACACGGCAAAAAAAGCTATTGAAGAGCTTGTTCAAGAAGGGTCACTTTATCGCATACAGGGTAAAGGAACCTTTGTGGCGAAACCGAAATTACAGCAGTCATTAATGGGGTTCTACAGCTTTAGTAAAGTATTGAAGGAAAAGGGAATGAACCCTAAGGATATTATTCTTGCTATTAATGAGGTTACACCGACTACAAAAGTGAAGGAAGGACTTCAATTAACAGATGATAATGATGTCATTGAAGTGAAACGTCTTCGTTGTGCGGATGATGAACCTTATATTCTTGAATCCTCCTATATTCCGAAAAGCATTATTTCCGATAAGGAAATGCTGAAGAAGGTTGGACCTATTTCACTTTATGATTTGCTTGAACAGGAATTTAATATTGTCGTTACTCGAGCTAAAGAGGCATTTGAACCTGTATTGATTCGTGGTGAGGAAAGTAAATATTTGCAAACAAGGGAAGGACTTCCCGCACTGCTATTGGAACGCATTGCATATGATGCGAAGGGATTACCAGTTGAATTTTGTCATTCTATTGTCCGCGGCGATCGCTGCCGTTTTTACACAGAATTAACATAAAAAAGATATCGGCATTAACACAAGTTACTCATAGTGTAAAACACTATGAGTTTTTCTATATATTTGTGGCCTTCAATCGACATATGTGTAATAAGTAAAATAATAAATTATGTTGTATTTCCCTTTAATCGGAAAAATGACATCTCACAACAACCTGTTGACCCAACAACCCAATATGATTATAATGAGTTCATGAATTAAATTTGCGCAAATTTTTTTTTGAATCAAATTTTCTGAATCATAGGAATGTTTAGGTTATGAAATTGGCATCTGATGTATGAGAAATTTCTAATATTGAGGTGGAGGGAAGCTATTACACTCTTTTAATGGTTAACAATCTATAAATCTGAAAAAAATAAATCTGCGTGTCGGTTTGGAAAAGTGAGCAATAATAGAGTACTAGATTAAACTACATTCCTGGTCACAGGATATGAAAGGAGCGTTTGGATGGGTGTATATGTTATAAGAAGGGTTTTTGGGCTTATTCCAATGATATTCATCATTACGGTTATTGCCTTTTTAATGATGCATGCTGCACCTGGAGATGCCTTTTCCTCTATTTTGAATCCAAAGATAAAAAACATTAATGAACTACAAGAAGCATTGCGCCATGCAGCCGGTTATGACCAACCCTTGATAATGCAGTATGTTACTTGGATTAAGAATTTTTTTACCGGTGATTGGGGTTATAGTTATGTGAAACATGAGCCAGTATTGTCGATGATAACACCCGCTCTTGTTAATACCGTGATTTTATCCTTAATGGCCCAGATAATTTCTATAGGGTTGGGAATTCCAATTGGTATTTTGCAAAGTCGGTTTCCTTATTCAAAATTCGACTATACAACATCTACCATACTATTTATCTTTTTTTCTATCCCTTCCTTTATCTTTGGGATCATTTTGATTTACGTGTTTGCCATCAATTTAGGCTTTTTCCCGGCACAAGGAGCGGTTGGATTTGGTCCTTCGGCAGGATCGTTGGGAGATCATTTGTATCACGCCTTTTTACCGGCAATTGCACTCATTTTATTAAGTTTTGTTGCTCATACAAGATACATAAGAGGTGCGATGCTTGATGTGAAAAGTTCTGATTATACCCGAACAGCCTATGCAAAAGGGTTAAAAGAAAGCAAGGTTTTTACAAAACATGTTTTCCGCAATGCGATGATTCCATCTATTACACAATGGGGATACGACATAGCGGCAATTGTTGGCGGTTCCATCATTTTGGAGGGACTCTTTCAATACCAAGGTATGGGGCTTCTAACCATTGATGCTGTAAACAACAGGGATTACCCCGTTATCATGGCAACTACGATCATTTATGCCGTAGCCATTCTTATCGGAAATTTAATTGCTGATATTTTATATGCGGTGGTAGATCCGCGTATCCGTTACAAGTAGAAAGAGGTGGAAAAATGAAAGCTGCGATTCAAGAACAAAAAGATTTTCAGACTGATTATACTGTCAAGCTTAAAAAAGTTAGAAGTCCATTTCGAATGGCTTTAAGAAGGTTTATGAACAATAAAGCGGCGGTGGTTAGTGCCATTGTTCTGTTGCTTATTTTCGTCATGACTTTGATTGCACCTTTAATCACTCACTGGGATCCGACCAGTCAAGATCTTACTTCATCGGATCTTCCACCGTCTTCGGAGCATTTACTGGGTACGAATAATACCGGCCAGGATTATTTTGCAAGAAATATTTACGGTGGACGAGTTGATTTCATGATTGCCATAGTCGATATGGTTATCATTATGGGCATTGGAATTATTCTCGGCGGATTAGCGGGATATTACGGTGGATGGGTAGACGCAGTTATCATGCGTATTGTGGATATTATGCTTAATTTTCCTAGTCTCCTGCTTATCGTCATCCTTAGTGCCTTTTTCTCGACCAACTCTGTATGGTTATTAATTCTTATTATTGCTTTTACAGACTGGTCTGGAATAACAAGATTTGTGCGCGGGCTTTTCCTGAACCTACGTGAACAGGAATTTGTATTAGCCGCTAAAATGTCAGGATGCAGTGTTTGGCGTATTATTTTCAAACACTTTCTGCCAAATGCAATTGGCCCGCTAGTAGTAAATGCTACATTCTTAATGGCAGGCTTGATAGGGATGGAAGCAGCCCTTTCGCTAATCGGCTTTGGTGTTCCGCCTAATACTCCGTCTTGGGGGAATACATTAAATAGTGCTTTAGATTATTTTACTTTGCAATTTAAGCCGTGGGCATGGGTCCCTCCAGCCGGATTGATTTTTATTACCATCCTTTGTTTCAACTTTATTGGCGATGGTTTACGTGATGCATTTGATCCAAGCTTTGAAAAATAATGTCAAATGGAAAAGGGGATTATGGAATGAGAAAAAGCGCATTTATGTTGATGGCCGTTGTACTTAGTTTGTTGTTAATCATATCTGGATGTTCAAAGGGGTCTGCTGGTCAAACCGGGGGAACAAGTGGGAAAGATGATGGCAAACCGGTAGATGGCGGTACATTGAAAATGGCATTTGGTGCAAAGGAATTTAACGATACATTGATTCCTGGTCTTGCAAACGATGCATTCAACGCGAATCTTGTGAGGATGTTATTCGATGGTCTTGCCGATCAAAATGGAAAACTGGAACTCGTGCCTCGTTTGGCAGATAAATGGGAAGTGTCATCAGACAAAATGTCCATAACGGTTACGTTGAATGAAAAAGCCAAGTGGTCCGACGGAGAACCGGTTACTTCCGATGATGTTTTATTTACTTATAACTCTCTAGTATCACCTGATCTATTGAAAATTGGCGGAGATGGCGGAAGCGCTTTAAACACTTTGAAAGGCTATAAGGAAATTTCAGAAGGAAAAGAAACATCATTTGAAAAAACGAAAGGCTTTGAGAAAATTTCTGACAAGCAGTTTAAATTAAATTTAAGCGAGAAGGATGCTGTATCTGTAACAAACATATTGACACAACGTTTACTTCCTTACCATATTTTAAAAGACAAACCTATTAAGGACTGGCAAAACCTCGATTTTGTTCAGGCGCCAAGTGTAGTTTCAGGGCCATATAAAGTGAAAAAAGTGCAAAAACCAACAACGGTCATTATGGAAGCAAATAACAATTACTATATTAGCAAGCCGCACATTAAAGAAATTGTCATCCAGGGTGTAAACGTCGATGTGGCTCCAGGATTATTTGCAAAAGGTCAATTAGACTATATGATGAAAGGATTTAATGTTGCCGACGTTCAAAACTTGAAACGAATTCAGAATGTCGATGTAATCGCGAAACCAGGTGATTTGTTTGAATATATTGGGATGAAGCTGTATAAACCTCCATTCAAAGACCAGAAAGTTCGTCAAGCATTGATGTATGCGTTGCCAAGAAAATTAATGTTGGATTCCATTTATAAAGGAAATGGTGTGTTGTTAAACGGTCCGCTGCCTGAAATAATTGGAGCTCATGCATCAGAAAAAGATGGAATAAACTCATACGACTACAATGAAGATAAAGCGAATCAGTTATTGGATGAAGCTGGTTGGAAAAAGTCATCCGATGGAAAGCGGATTGACCCGAATACGAACAAACCAGCGGATTTGAAACTCACTTATACTCAAGATTCAAAAACAAGCCAAGCAATAGCAGAATCGATTAAGAAATATTTTGGAAATGTTGGTATTCAAGTGACGCTTAATCCTCAGGATAGTACGACAAAGAATGCAAAGCTGCAAAATGATGATCCGAGTATCGATATGTGGATTGGTGCTTGGGGCGGCGGTGGAGATGACCCAAGAGGTCTTTGGGCAAGTGATGCCGCACTGAACTGGGAGCGTTGGAAGGATGCAGAAAACGATAAATTGATTAAAGACACGTATGCAAGTGATAGTGCCTTTAACGCAGATGACCGCAAACAATCACTTATTAAATGGCAGCTACATACTAACGAGCAAGTACCATTGTTATTCTTGTGGACATATTATGATGTGGCTGTGAAAAGCAAAAAATTACACATTCCGCAAGATGATTTGATTGATATCGGAAGTTTATATAATCCACAAGATTGGTGGCTTTCGGAATAATAACTGCCAAAGATCTTGATTAAGATGGCTAGTATACATTAGTGCATATGAATAACAACGGAAATAATGTTATTAGTATGCACTTTTGTTTCCATCAACACATACCTTATGTTTCATGTTAAAGATGGGGAGGTTATTCGCTATGGAGCCACTGCTTGAGATTGAGAATCTGAAAACCTATTTTTTTAGCAAGAATTCTGTTACACGTGCCGTTGATGGTGTTGACATCAAGGTGTATCCAAAGCAGATAGTATGCATTGTAGGGGAATCAGGTTCGGGAAAAAGTATGACATCATTGTCTATCATGGGATTAGTACCGAAACCAAAAGGAAAAATTGTTGAAGGAAACATTACCTTCAATGGCTCGAACCTTTTAAAGTATACATTTAAAGAAATGACCGAGATTCGCGGTAACGACATTTCGATGATCTTTCAAGAGCCCATGACTGCACTAAATCCGGTACTTAAAATTGGTGATCAGATTACAGAGGGATATCTTCGTCACAATAATACGACGAAAAAGGAAGCGCTGAATAAGGCAATTGAAATGTTGAAATTTGTCGGTGTACCAAGGGCGAGTGAAATTGTAAATGAATATCCGCATCAACTTTCAGGCGGATTGCGGCAAAGGGTAATGATTGCGATGGCAATGATCTGCCAGCCTAAGCTGCTTATTGCAGATGAGCCCACAACCGCCCTTGATGTGACCATCCAAGCGCAAGTATTAGAACTAATGAAAAAAATGCGGGACGATTTTGGAACATCTATTATGTTAGTCACCCATGATCTAGGTGTGGTAGCAGAAATATCAGACTACGTTGTTGTCATGTATGCAGGGCAAGTTGTAGAGTCTACGGATGCGGATACTCTCTTCCAAGAATCGCTACATCCATATACTAATGGATTGATGAGTGCCATTCCATCTATTACCGAAGATGTAGAGACTTTATATTCCATCCCCGGCACCGTACCTGATGCAGCGAATTTCCCCGAAGGATGCAGATTTGCCGATCGTTGCCCGATTGCACAGGAAAGCTGTAAGAAAAAAATGCCGGAATTACGGGAAATCAAACCAGGACACTATGTAAGGTGCGATATCATATAATCGATTTTGTTTTCTAAAGGGGTGATGAGTATGTCGAGTTTACTAGAGGTTAAAGACTTAAAAAAATATTTCCCCATTTCTGGCGGACTTCTAAAAAGAGCAGTAGGGCAAGTAAAAGCGGTTGATGGCATATCATTTGAAGTCGGTATCGGAGAAACGTTGGGACTTGTTGGTGAATCCGGCTGCGGTAAATCAACAACTGGCAGAATGATTGCTAGAGTAATGGAACCAACGGGTGGCAACATTAAATTCGATGGTATCGATATTTCAAAATTAAAAGGAAAAAAATTAAAGGAAATACGCTCCAATCTACAGATGGTTTTTCAAGATCCATATGCTTCCTTAAATCCGAAAATGGCTATTCAAAGCATTATAGCTGAACCGCTTGAAGTAAATGGTATTGCAAAAGGAAAGGAGTTAATCCACAGAGTTAATGAATTATTGGAGACTGTAGGATTACGGCCGGAAGATAGGCAAAAGTATCCGCATGAATTTTCTGGAGGTCAAAGGCAAAGAATTGGGATAGCAAGATCGCTTGCTTTAAATCCGAAGTTAATCGTTGCGGATGAGGTTGTTTCCGCGCTAGATGTTTCCGTGCAATCGCAAATTTTAAACTTGATGGTGGAGCTGAAAAAGAAGCGACAGCTTTCTTATATCTTTATTTCACATAATCTTTCGGTTATCCGTCATATAAGCGATCGTGTGGGAGTGATGTATCTTGGAAACCTAGTGGAAATAGCGGGAAAAAAGGATTTCTTCAACAATGCATTACATCCTTATTCACAAGCGTTGCTTTCTGCAGCACCTGAGCCAACAAGAAATAGTGGACGAGAAAGGATTTTACTGCAAGGAGAAGTTCCTAGCCCAGCAAACCCGCCAAAAGGATGCCCATTCCATACGAGATGCCCTCTTGCTATGAAGATTTGCTCACAAGAAAAACCAATTATGAAGGAAAGGGAACCAAGCCATTTCGTTGCCTGTCACTTGTATAATTGATTAATAGGTTATTGTTAATATTAACTTGCAGATGGATGTGAAAGATATGAAATTACATTTCCTAGGAACCGCAGCAGCGGAGGGTATTCCAAATCCACACTGTACTTGTAATACTTGTACAGAAGCAAGAAGACTGGGTGGACGTAATATACGTTCGCGAACGTCCGTAATCAGTTATATCCGCATGGTATCCAAGCTACATATGATGGCATGATTTTAAATATAAAGTAGATTAATGGTTTCATAACTATTGAAAATGGATTGTATACAATCGATGACAGCATTCCTTAAGAAGCATTAATTTACTTTTTTAACATTTGGCTCTGTTAAATAATAGTGTTGATGCTAATATCGCCTTATGTGTACACGTTCACGTCAGTTTTCCTCCAAAAAATATTACCGGTTCCCGTGTGCACATAAGGCTATAAATCAACCATAATCACTTACATAGCCTAACATTTAAAAAAAGGAGTGTAGAAGTTGTTTAAAAGCAGTCAAGAAATATTAGATTCATTGGGTGCAAGGTTAACAACAGAAGAAATAAAACAGCAGCCCGGTTTATGGGACGAAACGTATTCCTTTTATCAACAGAAAAGCGAAGAAATCCAAACGTTTTTGCAAAAAATAACGGATATGCATTCACAGATTCGGGTCATTTTTACCGGTGCCGGTACATCAGCCTATGTTGGTGACACAATTCTTCCTTATTTAAAGGAAAAACTGGATGAAGGCAAATGGGATTTGCAAAGTGTTCCTACCACAACGCTGGTGTCGAATCCATATCAATATTTAAAGGCGAATATCCCGACACTCCTCGTTTCCTTTGCAAGAAGTGGGAATAGTCCCGAAAGTGTTGCAGCAGTCGAATTAGCTCAAAAAATAGTAACTAACTTTTATCAGTTAACGATCACTTGTGCACAAGATGGTGAGCTTGCAAAACGGTCGGATGGGAACGAAAATAATTATCTCCTTTTAATGCCCGAAAAAGCGAATGACCAAGGCTTTGCGATGACTGGAAGTTATTCATGTATGACTTTGGCTGCTTTATTGATCTTTGATCCATTATCCATTGAAGAAAAAATGAAGATGGTGAAAAAGTTATGTTTAATGGGTGAAAATGTCATTAGCATGGAAGATAATATCCAAAAAATCGTTGATACGGACTTTGAACGAATTATTTATCTTGGAGCCGGCAGTTTAGAAGGATTGACAAGGGAAGCACAGTTAAAGATATTAGAGTTAACTGCGGGGCAAGTTGTCACCGCTTTTGATTCCCCATTGGGCTTTAGGCATGGTCCTAAATCATTTGTGAATGAAAGAGCATTGGTATTTGTATTTGTTTCAAACCATCCTTATACCCGTCAATATGACCTCGATATTTTAAACGAATTGAAGCAGGATGATATCGCGAACTATATTTGTGCGATTCAAGTAGAAGGGGAAACGAATTATTTCGGGGATGGATTCATGTTTGGAAGTGAAGCTCAGTCTATACCAGATGCATACCTGGCATTACCATATATTATGGTCGGTCAAACAATTGCGTTGTTATCTTCTATTAAAGTAGGCAATAAACCAGATACACCATCACCGACCGGAACGGTTAACCGTGTTGTTAAAGGTGTAACGATACATAAATATTGTGGATAATCTTTGATAGTTGAAAGAGTGAGAATCTTAACAGTCATCATGAACCCTATTGAAGCAACACCAGAGTCAGCAATAAGTTAAGTTTCCCAAAAAAGGGGTGTCAAGCACCAAGTTAGAAGTATTCTAATTTGGTGCCTGACACCGTTTTCTATTAAAAGTAGATTCTTCTTTTTTCAAAGGATAAGAAAGTATAAAATATTTCAATATACAAATTATTTAATGAATTCAGCCTTGTCTAGCTCCAGCGCCTATCGGCTAGCGGATTTCTCCGTCTCCTCCCTACGATAAGTCAACATCAGTTCGTGAACTACCTCACTGTGTTTCCTTTATCTCAGTCGAAGACTACGAAATCCGTACGCCGATGAGCAAGGCGCTTGCGCTTTTCTTCTTATTATAGTGTCTTAACTAGAATGCTAGCTATGATGACGGATGCGACGGTCACCGTTGTAAAGCCGGCAATTAACATTGGTGGCGATAATTCATTTAAGAGCATTTCTTGTTCTTCTTCTGTCCTTCCAACACTCCTACTAACTTCCTGACACAATATATAGTCTGCCGGAAAGCCGAACATAGAAGTCAAAGCCAGCGACATCCCCTTATATGGATGTACTTTAAATACTTTTGAAAAGATAAATCCTCCTGTTAAAATTCCAATTTGTCCAATGATAATGATTGCTAAAATTTGCGGGATAAAATGTAAAAATTGCGAAAGGCTCACAGTACTCATCGATGCAATGACAATAAAAATCGTACCAAGAATTGCAACACTCGAAGCTTTCGCCTTGTCCATAATATTTTCATTATAGAATTTCACTCTTGCACCAAGCACACCAATAATCAGGCACCAAATGGTAGAACTGACCCCGGTAAAGCTACCGATAACCGTTCCAAGTGAAGCACCAAGAAACAATTTAAATAGGAGAACATTCGCGGTATTAAATTCAAATTTCTTTTTGGGTTTGCTTTCTTGTATGTGTGCTTCCAATGTTGCAGCAACATACTTTTTAGAATCTGGAAGTCCTATTTTGTCTCGTAAAATAAGTGCATATTTCCGAAGAAAGATAGAGGCAACTGGCATACCAAATAATTTATGAATGGCAAGCACAAGTGCTGGAATCGCTACAAGATTGGTAAAACCAAGCGCTTTTAACTCATCAGAGGTGACAATAAAAGCGACAATTCCCCCGACGATTGGCCCCATCCCAGCTACAGCTGTTTCATAACCAAAAAGCATGGTAATGATCGGAAGAACCAAAGCGATAGCTACAAGCGTCCCGCCCAGTGCAATTAATACTGCTTTATACTGTCTAAACATCAGGGTTAATGGAATAAGCGTGCCCAAATGAACCACCAATGGTCCTGTCATCAAGCTGCCTATTTGACTAAAAGTTGATGTATCCACAATATTTTTAGGGAAAATTCCCGTCCAAACCAAAACTAGAAAACCAATAATTGCAATTAACAGCATAGGCACCCTAGCCCTCGTTAGAACTGAAATAATCTCCCCTACCGCAACTAATGCTAACACTAGCATTGCTGCAAAAACTGGTTCATTGATTGTCATAATATAGCCTCCTGGAATAAAAAAGATGGAATTCATTATTACGATTATTCAGAAATTTAGGAACAAAAATATCCCATTCGTAATAATAAAAACAGAATGATTACCGAATGTTAATAAAATTTACTGAAAATATTAACTTTTGAATAATAATAGTTTTGATTATAAAATATATTCTGAGAAATTTCTACACTATTTTTGAACTATTTTTAAAAATAGGGAAAGGGGAAAGTCTCTATACAAGGAATTCGACTCTCACGCACTCGCCCTTAAAAAATCATTTACCTCTACTCTTTTTCATATTAATCTAATAAAGGAAAGAATGAATCTGTGTTTGACACCTAGAATGTAGGAGATGTTTTACTTGTTAGTTAGAATGAATAAGCGGCTTGAAAAGATGATGCCCTTTATTACACCGGTAAGTGTGGTACTTGGTGTGCTGTTATCCGTGTATTTAAAGGATTATTCCTTTCTCGTTCCGTGGATATTTGCTTTTATGACCTTTGCAGGGAGTCTTGGTTCTAATTTTCAGTCACTGAAACAGGTGGTAACACATCCTTTTTCCATCATCATTGGTCTAGTAATCTTACATGTTTTGATGCCGATTTGGGCTTGGGGGATCGGGCATGCCGTTTTTCATGGAGATGCTTATACAATTACGGGATTAGTCCTCGGGATGGTAATCCCAACAGGTGTGACAAGCGTTATTTGGGTTTCTATTTACAGAGGGAATATGGCGTTAACTTTATCTCTTATTTTAATAGATACCTTGCTGTCACCGTTTATTGTTCCATATACACTTTCATTAATTGTGGGACAGAAGGTTGAACTAGATACTCTTGGGATTATGAAAGGGCTATTTGAGATGGTGGTCATCCCGTCGATCCTTGCCATGATGTTAAATCAATGGACAAAAGGGAAAATCAAAAATACTTTGGGTCCTAAATTAGCCCCTTTCTCGAAAATATGCCTAGGGCTTGTTGTGATGTTGAATGGAGCGGTTATTGCACCTCATTTAAAGAATGTTTCATTGAAGTTAGTGGGAATTGGCGTAGTAGTATTCTTCATTGCTTTTACGGGTTACTTATTTTCTTTTCTGATCGGCAGAATATTGAAAAGAGATTTGGAAACGACAGTTGCCTTAACTTTTCTGGGCGGCATGAGGAATATTAGTGCCGGAGCGGTCATTGCTGTTTCTTATTTTCCTCCAGCTGTTGCCACCCCTGTTATTATTGCGATGCTGTTTCAACAAGTATTGGCGTCCGTTTTTGGGTATATGATAGATAAGTATTTTCATCCATCGGTAAAGCAAAAGCGGAAGATTGCATAGAAAGGTCTCAGGCACCAGAGATTAATCTAATCTGGTGCCTGACATCATTTGTCGTATTTGGTTTAAATCCAGCACATGCATGGAATATATCATACATCCTGACAGGACTAGTATGAGTACGATATAGAGTAAAAACACTGCTAGCTTTTCTTTTTTTGTTGTTTTTTTATAAAATTGTATTTTCCTGAGTTGTTTATCGATTTCCTCTTTTTCTGCATAAATAGGTTCTTCGGATAAATCCCCATCATATAAAGATTCCAACTGTACGACAATGGTTCGATATGCCAGCATTCTTGTTTCATAGATCGCTTCCGAAGCAAGATCACGTTTTTCAGATAAGGCATTATTAGTGGAATGTAATATGTTTTTGTATTCGTAAATCATTCTGTTAAGCCATGAAAGCTTTTCTGAACTTTCTTCCATATTTAAATAAGTGCTTTTCAGTTGTTCCCATTCCCGGATTCTTTCTTCCCATTCTAAGCATTGAATGTGTAAGGCTTTTTCCTTTCTGTCTTCGCCAAACATCGCGAATACTTGAAGGATTCCAAAAATCACAAGCAGGATAAGAATTGGATTGGGGCTGAATATCGCAACGATGGCAAGCACAATCAGTCCGAAAATGGTAAATTTTTTACTTAACATTTTGGCAATGTGGCCGCCGTCTAATGGCATCATCGGAATAAGATTGAATAAATTAAGCATCGCACCTACCTGGAATAAAGCCATCCAAAACAACTCATGTGTCATAAAGTAGAGAACAAAGAAAGGAAGAATGGACAATAATCCGGCAAACGGTCCCATGTATGAAATATACACATCGTCTTTGATAGATTTCGGTTTTTCTTTCATTCCGACAGCAGCCCCAAGAAAAGGTATAAAAACAGCAGGAGTGGTTGGAATTCCTTTTTTCCGCGCTGCAACCATATGCCCCATCTCATGTATGAACAATAAATAGACAATCCCTACCCCGAACTTCCATCCATAAATAAGTGCATAAGCCCCGATACTGATAAATAAAGAAATTAATGTATGAAGCTTGGCAATTTTTAATATAACAATGACATATTTTAATTTTGATAACATGATCAATAGAACTGCGCCTATAGCTCCAAATAAGCTTTTCTTATTTTTCATAAACAACCTCCCTATGATTCTATTTTATACGATTTTCAAAGCATTTTTGATTATTTTCATCACTATTGGTCAAATTGATTGGAAAAAAATTTAATAGAAAGTACTCAGAAAAAATAATCGCACGAATTACATGTTGAATGGCCCAAAATGGGAGGTGAACAGCCCGAATTTCATGACGATCAGCCCGAAATGGACCTTCAACAGCATAAAATGGGTATAAATACCTATAGGAACTCCATTGGTGTTAATCGAATTTTAGTTAGCATATGGATACATAAATGAATTCAAAGCGACTAGTTTTACGCAAAATTTTGGGGGAGATGAATGAAATGCTTAAAGGAAAAATGCTTAAATTTGGGGATACGATTGGATTAACGGCTCCGTCAAGTCCATCTAAAGTGGAAAGGGTGCAGATGGCAATTCAAATGATCCGAGAGCTTGGCTTTAACGTAAAAGTAGGGAAAAGCTGTTATGAGGAATATGGCGGTTATTTGGCTGGGACTCCGGAAAATCGCGCGAAAGAGCTAAACGAGATGTTTACTGATCCGGAGGTGGATGCGATTCTATGTTTACGCGGCGGATACGGAACACCGCAGCTACTGCCTTATTTAGACTATGAAGAGATATCGCAGCATCCAAAACTATTTATCGGATATAGTGATATTACTGCCTTACATACTGTTTTTATGCAGAAATGCGGGCTGGCAACTGTTCACGGACCGATGGCAACCTCGGATCTTTTAGATGGTGATGAGTTTACGCGTACTTCCTTACTGCGATTATTAATGAACTCAAATCCACTGGGGGCAGTCAGCAATCCGGAAGGCGAGGAGATTTTAAGTTTAGTAGATGGTGTAGCGGAAGGAGAATTGGTCGGAGGAAATCTCTGCTTAGTCGCGTCGTTAATGGGTACCCCTTATGATTTAGACACGAAAGGAAAAATTTTATTTCTGGAGGATGTCGGGGAAGAACCGTTTAAAGTGGATCGAATGTTAACTCAATTAGCTTTAGCTGGAAAGTTGACAGACGCGGCAGGAATCATTTTTGGCACATTCACAGAATGTGAATCGCCAAACTATTCTCATGGATTTGATATTGTCGATGTATTTAAAACGATCGTCGCACCGTTTGGGAAGCCAACAATCTATAATCTTCAGGCTGGTCATTGCGAGACAAAATTAACCTTGCCATTCGGAGTAAAAGCAAAGCTCGATGCAACCAATCGCAGTCTAATTATAGAAGAAAGTGTGGTTCTGTCATGATGGAAAAAGAAATCTTGCTTCAGCAAGCAGGGGGAATTTTACCATGGTTAGTGGAAGTACGCAGAGATTTTCATGCTTATCCTGAGTTTGGGATGGAGGAATTTAGAACGAAGGATAAGATTTGTGAGTATCTAGACGAGATGGACATTCCTTATCAAGCCGGAATTGCCAATACTGGTGTGGTTGGGCTTATTCAAGGGGAGCAAGATGGAAAAACAGTTGCATTGCGAGCAGATATGGATGCTTTGCCTATTTTAGAAAAAAATGATATCCCGTATAAATCCACTGTTGACGGAAAAATGCATGCTTGCGGACATGATGCGCATATGACCGTTTTATTAGGAGCGGCCAAGCTTTTACAGGAAAACAAGCATTTACTGAAAGGCAATGTAAAGTTATTGTTTCAGCCGGCTGAGGAAACAGTCGGTGGGGCGGAGCCAATGATAAAAGAAGGGGCATTGGAAAATCCAAAGGTCGATGCGGTCTTTGGCCTTCATGTCGATCCTGCGATACCAGTTGGAAAAATTGGGGTTAAATACGGGCAAATGAATGCTTCTTCTGATACGATAACGATAACGGTAAAAGGAAAAAATGCGCATGGTGCTTATGCATATATGGGAAAAGACGCGATTGTCATTGCCGCCGGGGTTATCAGCGCATTGCAAACCATTGTTAGTCGCAGTGTCGATGCCCGTGAATCTGCTGTCATCTCCATTGGCACCATTCACGGAGGAACCCAAGGGAATATCGTAGCTGATGAAGTGAAGCTTGTCGGAACGGTTCGTACATTAACTCCTGAGATTCGCAGAGGTGTTTTACAAAAATTAGAGGAAACCGTCACTTATGTTGCAAAGGGATTAGGTGGTGAAGCAGTACTTTCTGTTGAACCCGGCTACACTTCGTTGATCAATAATGATGAAATGGTAGATATTGTGAAGGAAAGCGGCGAGGCACTAATTGGGAAAGAAAATGTGAACCTGCTTTCGAGACCCAGTCTAGGAGTAGAAGACTTTGCTTTTTTCGCCAAAGCGGTACCAGGGGCCTTTTTCCGACTTGGGGTACGAAACGATGAAAAAGGAATTGTCCATGATGTACATACACCATTTTTTAATATAGATGAAAAAAGCTTAAAGATTGGTGTTGCCATGCAGGTTTGGAATGTTTTTAGTTTTTTGGAGTAAAGGGATATGATTGGATTCCATTGTAAATCATCCTGATCTTCTATGGAATTTGGTACAGTTTGAGCTGTTCCTTTCAAAGACATGTTCAAGGAAAAGAAACATTATCATTAGAGGAGAATCAAATTATGAAAGCAATCGTTCATGCGGAAAAAGATGGTTTTGACGGATTATCTTTGTGCGAAGTGGAAGAAAAAACTCCAAAAGCAGGGGAGGTTAGAGTGAAGCTAAAAGCAGCAGGGTTAAACCACCGAGATTTATTTGTAGTCCTTAACCGGCACAAGCATACGGATCCGCCATTAATCGTTGGATCTGATGGAGCCGGAGTGGTCGATGCCATTGGAGAAGGAGTTACAAGCGTTAAGATTGGCGACGAAGTAATGATCAACCCAAGTTTAGGGTGGAAAGAGAAAAGTGATGCGCCGCCAGTCGGATTCGACATTCTTGGACATCCCACTGATGGTACTTTTTCAGAGAAAATTGTTGTTCCTGCAGAAAACGTGGTGACAAAACCTGCCTATTTAACATGGGAAGAAGCTGGCGTTTTATCACTGGCTGCTTTAACTGCATACCGTGCTTTATTTACAAGAGGGAAAGTGCAATCTGGAATGAAGGTACTTATTCCGGGCATTGGAAGTGGGGTAGCAACTTTTATGCTGCAATTTGCAAAGGCAGCAGGCGCAACTGTATATGTAACGTCGCGTTCAAAGGAAAAAGGTGAAAAAGCCCTTGAGATTGGTGCAGATAAAGCGATTGACAGCAACGGCGACTGGGACATGGAGTTAAATGGGGAGAAAATGGATTTAATTATCGATTGTGTTGGGGCAGCAACGATTAATAAATCCCTAAAGCAATTGCGTCAAGGCGGGACCATCGTTACGTTCGGATCCTCAACAGGAGATATGATTCAGCTAAATCTTCGTGAATTCTTCTACGGTCAATTTAACCTGCTGGGTTCCACAATGGGAAGCGGAGAAGAATACAAAGAAATGATAGCATTTATGGAAAAATATCAAATCAGACCGGTAGTGGATCAAGTTTTTCCACTTGAACAATACAAGGAAGCATTTAGTCGTTTGGAAACCGGCAAACAACTGGGGAAAATCGGATTTTATATTGGTTAATGGGACGGAGGGTCAAACCCCTCGTCCCATTTTTTTGTGGGTTAGGGGGAGAGGTAACTCATCCTATTTTTTTACAAGTTCCATCCCGTCTCCTAATTTAATATGCTTAAAAGCTGGTTCAATGAGAATGAATGATAAGCGTCCTTTTTAGTTATGATGCCTAATTTCCATAGGAGAGTAGGCTCTTTTATAGGGATCATTTTGACATTAGGATGGTTTTGTTTGTAAAAAATCGATTTCGGTAATAAGGCTATTCCCATTTTGGAAGAAACAAGTTCGACAAGTAAATCCCATTGACTGCTTTCGTAAGAAACATTCGCTTCAAAACCTACTTCATTACATGCTTTTTTTACGTAGTCATGCAATGTAAAATCCTCCGAAAAGAGAACAAATCTTTCATCTTTCAGTTCTGTTAATAAAACTTCCTTTCTATTAGAAAGTGGGTGTTCCTCGTATATAAATAAAACAAATTCGTCCGTAATATAAGGATATACTTTAAATTTTTCTTCATCAGCCGGCAAGACAATAATACCTAAATCTATTTGGGCATCCTCAACAAGCTCGGCAATCCGTTTGGCTCCCAATTCCACAAGCTGAAGCTTTACTTTTGGGTACTTCGCATGGAATTTCCTTGCAATATCAGGGAAAAAGAGAGTACCAATAAGGGGAGGGATGCCAATCTTAATTTCTCCCGTTTCCAGGTCTCTTAGTTCATCCAAAAGAATATTTAATTCGTATAGCGGGGCAAGAGCTTTCCGGCCTTGCTGATAAACAATTTTCCCGGCATCCGTTAATCTTAAGTGGCGAGTGGAGCGATCAAACAGTTCAACTTGAAGTTCTTCTTCGAGCTTTTTGACAATTTTACTGAGGGAGGGCTGTGATAAGTAAGAATGTTCCGCTGCTTTTGTAAAACTCATGTGGTCTGCTACTTCGATAAATAATTTTATTTCACGTAAATCCATCCATCACATTCTCCTATTTATTCCTTATTTTCATACTATTTATTCTATATATGTATTTTACTAATAAAAAAGAGGACTGTAAACTGAATGTTGAATCATTCAGAATTTTAAAAGCAATTAAAGGAGGCTATACGGGTGAAAAGTAGTAAAATTATGCATTCCTTTATGGAAGCGGTTTCAGATATTAAAGATGGAGCAACGATTATTGTGGGCGGATTTGGACTTTCAGGGATACCTGAATTTTCTATACAGGCACTTAAAGAGCAGGGAACGAAAGATTTAACCGTTGTCAGCAATAACTGCGGAGTGGATGATTGGGGACTGGGCTTACTTCTTGCTAACAAACAAATAAAAAAAATGGTGTCCTCCTATGTGGGTGAAAATAAAATTTTCGAGACTCAGTTTTTAAGTGGTGAACTGGAAGTGGAACTCGTGCCACAAGGTACACTGGCAGAACGAATTCGCGCTGGTGGTGCAGGTATTCCGGGCTTTTATACTGCAACAGGTGTTGGAACTCCTATTGCGGAAGGAAAGGAAACAAAAGAGTTTGATGGGAAAACGTATCTTTTGGAGCACGGCATTGTTGGCGATTTCGCGCTCGTGAAGGCATGGAAAGCGGATACTCTTGGAAACCTTGTGTATCGTAAGACAGCTCGTAATTTTAATCCATTAGCAGCGATGGCTGGAAAAATAACCATTGCAGAAGTAGAGGAAATCGTTGAGCCAGGGGAACTGGACCCAGATGAAATTCATACACCGGGCATTTTTGTGCAGCGTCTGTTGCTTGGAACGAATTATCAAAAGCGGATTGAACGCCGTACCGTTGTAAAAGCTTAATATTTTCATAGAATGGAGTGTCGAAAATGAAAGATTCACATCAAAAAATAGTAAGTAGAGCAGTGATGGAAATTAAAGATGGAATGAATGTTAATCTGGGCATCGGGATACCCACACTTGTAGCGAATGAAATCCCAGCTGACTTCAATGTTTTGCTGCAATCGGAAAATGGTTTGCTCGGAATCGGACCATATCCAGTAGAAGGCGAGGAGGACCCAGATTTAATCAATGCCGGAAAGGAAACAGTTACAGCCGTTCCGGGTGCATCGTTTTTTGATAGTGCGGAGTCATTTGCGATGATTCGCGGCGGCCATATTGATCTGGCTATTCTTGGAGGTATGGAAGTATCGGAACAAGGTGACTTGGCAAATTGGATGATTCCCGGGAAAATGGTAAAAGGCATGGGCGGTGCAATGGACCTTGTCAATGGTGCAAAACGAGTGATTGTCATAATGGAGCATGTAAATAAATTTGGTGAATCCAAAATTAAACGAGAATGCTCATTGCCGCTCACAGGAAAAAAAGTCGTGCATCGTTTAATTACAGAATTAGCCGTTTTTGACTTTACTCCAAATGGAATGGTGCTTATTGAAACGCAAGAAAATGTAACCGTTTCCGATGTGAAAGAGAAAACAGAAGCGGAGTTCACGGTGGCCCCGGAACTTTTAGCAGCACAATAAGATTAAGCAGGATGGAGGGACGGTTCTGTTGTTTCCAAAAAGGAGACAGCTCTATTTCTTAGAATAATATCTTTGCAGTAAATGGAACTAGGTCCTGTCCCTCTGTCTAATTATTTTAAATATTGGAGGGAAAATGATGCGTGATGTTGTGATTGTCAGTGCGGTGCGTACGGCGATTGGTCGTTATATGGGTGTGTTAAGTAACACACCGGCCACGGAGTTGGGTGCAATTGTGATTAAGGAAGCTGTAGAACGTGCAGGGATAAAAGGAGAGCAAGTGGATGAAGTAATCATGGGGAACGTGCTTCAAGCTGGTCTTGGTCAAGGTCCTGCACGTCAAGCTGCGATTCAAGCCGGTATACCAGTTGAAGTGACTTCCATGACGATCAATAAACTATGCGGTTCCGGTCTAAAAGCTGTTCATCTTGCCACTCAGGCTATTCAAACAGGCGATGCAGAGATTGTCGTAGCTGGCGGCATGGAAAATATGAGTATGGCGCCATACTTGCTGATGGATGCACGTTCAGGATACCGGATGGGAGATGGGAAAATCTTCGACAGTATGCTCGTTGACGGATTGCATTGCTCCATCAACTCCTATCATATGGGGGTTACGGCAGAAAACATTGCAGAGCAATATCAATTAAGCAGAGAGGAACAAGATGAATTTGCTGCTTGGAGCCAGCAAAAAACAGAGAATGCAATCAATGCAGGGAAATTTAAAGATGAGATTGTTCCCGTCGTGATTCCGCAAAGAAAAGGTGATCCGATTATTTTTGATACGGACGAATTCCCGCGTTCAGGAGTAACAACAGAAAATCTCGCGAAATTAAAACCAGCATTTAAACAAAATGGAACAGTTACAGCTGGAAATGCTTCTGGTATCAATGATGGTGCTGCAGCATTAGTACTGATGAGCAGGGAAAAAGCGAAAGAACTGGGCATCAAACCGATGGCAGTAATCCGTGGCAATGGAACAGCAGGTGTTGATCCGAAAATCATGGGAATTGGACCTGTACCAGCAACAAAAAAGGCACTTGAAAAAGCAGGACTCACTATTGATGATATGGATCGCATTGAAGCAAATGAGGCGTTTGCCGCACAATCATTAGCGGTCGGGCGCGAACTTCAAATACCACGGGATAAACTGAATGTAAATGGCGGCGCAATTGCCCTTGGACATCCGATTGGTGCAAGCGGTGCACGAATCTTAGTAACCTTATTACATGAGATGAAACATAGTGACGCGCGCTTAGGCTTGGCTACACTTTGTATTGGCGGCGGCCAAGGTATTTCAACCATTGTGGAGATGGAGAAATAGAAGAATGGAATATCTCCTTATATGGCAGAGATCTTCACAAATTACATTAAATATTTTTAAATACGGGGGATGTATATGGTTAGTTCGATAACAAAGTTTTTTTCTAAAATAGTGGAACGGTATTTACCGGATCCACTGATCTTCGCAATGATTTTGACAATTATTGTCTTTATCCTTAGTGTGACGATTACCCCAAGCACTCCGATAGACGTTGTTCAGATGTGGGGAGATGGATTCTGGGGACTGCTTGCTTTTTCTATGCAGATGGCTTTAGTTCTTGTAACAGGACATGCCTTGGCTAGTTCGCCGCTGTTAAGAAGGGGAATGGGCAAAATGGCTTCACTCGCGCATACCCCTGCTCAAGGTGTCATGCTTGTTACATTTATGTCTACTTTTTGCTGTATTATTAACTGGGGCTTCGGATTAGTAGTCGGTGCTTTATTTGCTCGTGAAGTAGCTCGCCGTATTCCAAAAGTAGATTACCGATTATTAATTGCCAGTGCTTATATGGGATTTTTGGCTTGGCATGGAGGTCTGTCTGGTTCAGTGCCATTAGCGGCAGCGACGGAAGGAAACCCAGTGGAAAAACTTGCGGGACTCATTCCTATTTCTCAAACATTACTAACACCTTATAATATTTTTATTACAGTTGCTATTTTACTTACATTGCCAATCTTAACTAAGCTTATGATACGGCCGGAAAATGAAATTGTAGCAATCGATCCAAAGCTATTGAAGGAGGATCCGCCAACTTCTAGGAAATTGCCGCCTAATGCAAGTATTGCCGAAAAGCTGGAGGAAAGCAGAATTCTTGCTTATATCATTGGTCTTCTTGGAATTGTATATTTTATTTTCTATTTCTCTCATAACGGATTTAATATAAATATTAATATAGTAAATCTTATTTTCTTTATTCTTGGTATTATACTGCATGGAACACCAATGTCTTATATGCGAGCGGTTCAAAGGGCAATTGGCGGTACAGCAGGTATTTTGGTGCAGTTTCCATTTTATGCGGGTATTCAAATTATGATGGAACAATCAGGCTTAGGGGAAAGCATTACACATTTCTTTGTAGCAATCTCTAATGTACACACATTCCCGCTATTAACATTCTTAAGTTCTGGAATTGTTAACTTGGCTGTCCCTTCTGGCGGAGGACACTGGGTTGTGCAAGGTCCATATGTCATTTCAGCTGCAAAGGAAATTGGAGCTAATCTAGGAAAAGCTACCATGGCCATTGCATATGGAGAAGCTTGGATGAATATGGCTCAACCGTTTTGGGCGCTTCCTGCATTAGCCATTGCAGGTCTGAAAGCAAGGGATATCATGGGATTCTGTCTCACAGCGTTAATTTATTCCGGTATTATATTTATAGTTGGTTTGTATTTCTTTTAATAGTTAGATATGTATTTTTAAAAAAGATGTCTTAAAAGGATTTCTCTCTTTTGGGACATCTTTTTTATTATTTTAATAGAACTTCTATCTTATCCTCTGTACCAAATTCCCTATTTGCTAGTCCCGAAATTAGTTGAAAAATTCGTGCCACCTTATACTTCATTATAGTAAAGGACTAAATTCCTATTACAATAGAATCAATAATCAAAACCTTCGCAAAATATATTGATTTCAGAAAAATGTAAATATATAATACCAATAATATTCCTTTTTCCGATATTATTTTGTTAAAAATGTATCTAAAAACAGAGTGAAGTATCAAGTTAGCAACCTCTTTATAGTGCTAATTTACTATTCCGGTATCGAAAGGGGGTATTTTATGAGCGTTGAAATTGATGATTTGGATCGCGGTATCATTAAAGAATTATCGGTGGACGGCCGGATGTCTTTTAAAGAAATAGCCGGTAGGCTGAATGTAACAGAGAAAACTATTAGACTTCGCTATAAAAGTTTAATAGAAAAAGAAATTTTTGAAGTGGTAGGGGTTGTGAATCCGATCGCGTTGGGTCTAAAGTCAGGCGCAATCATTCAAATAAAGGTAAAACCGGATTCTATCCCAAGTGTAATAGAAGAATTAAAAAAAATAAAGGTGATCCGCTACATCACTCTAACATCGGGAGATTATCCGCTGCTCGTACAAATTGCCGTCTCTGATCAACAGGAAATAACTAATATTGTTTTAAAGCTCAATCAAATTCAAGATATAACAGAAACGAACAGCATTGTACAGCTTGGTGTGTATAAAAATACATTTGAGTACATATGATGTTGAGCCTTCAGTCATCAGTGAAAGAAATTGGGTGCCATCACGCATTGTTACGGGAGAGACGAAAGTACCCGAGGAAGTGCTCTATTGCTGCAAACGGTCACGATGAAGAGGTGAAAGTGCCCGAAACCGTGCCCCATCGCCTCAAACGGTCACGATAAAAAGCTGAACGTACCTAAACCCATGTTTAAACTTATAAAACGAACGTGGAGGAAAATGGATTTTCGCGAAATCAAAATTTGATAAAAAGAACGGGCAATTGTCTCCTTATTTCAAATATTAAACTGTGAAAAGGAAACTGAATCTCCATCCAGCTTGTTCGATACCAATTCGACTTTAATGCGGTACCCAATTGTTTTAATAAAGAATTCAAAACTTTGATAGGAGGTGTACATGGTGTACATTTTAAAACGTTTCCTTACGATGTTTTTGACGATTTGGGTGATTGCCACCTTGACGTTTGTCATTATGAAGTGTATTCCTGGGGATCCATTTGCGTCCGATGCTAATGTGCTTCCGAAAGAAGTGCTGGAAAATATCCGGGCTAAGTACAACTTGGACAAGCCTATCCCTGTCCAGTATGCACTGTACTTAAAAAACTTAGTTACTTTTGATTTAGGGCCATCTACACAATCAGAAACCAGAACGGTAAATGACATTATATCTACCGGTTTTCCGATATCTGCCACTTTAGGACTTCAAGCAATTGTACTAGCTTTATTCTTTGGACTTTTATTAGGAATTATCGCAGCACTAAATCATAATAGGTTCCTTGATTACACGGCGATGGTGATCGCGATTATCGGAATATCGGTACCGAGTTTTATCCTGGCCCCATTATTAATTAAGTTTGTGGCAGTGAAGTGGAGGCTGTTGCCGGTTGCCTCATGGGGAACGTGGGATCACACGATTCTTCCATGTATCGCTCTCGCGGCAACACCGCTCGCAGTCGTTGCCCGATTCATGCGCTCCAGCATGATTGAGGTGATGAATCAAAATTACATGAAGACTGCGGACGCAAAAGGATTGTCGACTACAAAGCTAGTCATCAAGCACGGTGTCAGAAATGCAATCCTTCCAGTCGTTACGTTTATTGGTCCGTTATTTGCAGCATTGCTTACCGGTACATTTGTCATTGAAAAAATATTTGCGATACCGGGATTAGGTCGATACTTTGTCGACAGTATTTTCAATCGGGATTATCCAGTCATTATGGGTGTCACAGTATTCTATAGTGCCATTCTTGTGGTGACGTTGTTTTTAATTGATATTTCATACCGAATTATTGATCCGAGAATTAAGCTTTCGAGTAAGGGGGATTAACATGATAGAAAAAAATATAGAGCAATCCCTATTTCGGCCCGCTGATCCGAAGCGACTCATGCATGATACTATTCAGCGGCCAAGCTTAAGTGCGTGGAAGGACGCGCTCTTAAAAATTATCAAAAATAAGCTTGCTATCCTAGGATTCTCCCTTTTAGTCATCATCGTTTTTTTTGCTATTTTTGGTCCATCCATGGTCCCTTACAGCCCATCGGAGCAAAGCTTAACAAAAGCGAACTTAGCTCCGTCAGGAAGCCACTGGTTTGGAACGGATGATTTAGGGAGAGATATGTGGGCACGTACATGGTATGGTGCACGTGTTTCCTTGACCATCGGACTAGTTGCAGCACTAATTGATTTACTCATCGGAGTTGTGGTTGGAGGTATCTCTGGCTATATGGCCGGACGCGGCAAAAAAGGCGACCGCATTGATATGACGTTAATGCGGATTGTCGAAATTTTATACGGCATTCCATATTTGCTGATTGTTATTTTGTTAATGGTCATCATGGAGCCAGGGATAAAAGCAATTATTATTGCACTTTCCGTAACAGGTTGGGTTGGAATGGCACGGATTATTCGCGGTCAAATTTTACAGCTGAAATCACAGGAATATGTGTTAGCTGCGGAAAAACTTGGTACATCCCATTCAAAAATCATCCTAAAGCATTTGATACCAAATACGTTGGGGATTATTATCGTAAACCTAACCTTCACTATTCCCCAGGCTATATTTGCAGAGTCATTCTTAAGCTTCCTAGGGTTAGGTGTTCAAGCCCCGTTTGCAAGCTGGGGAACAATGGCGAATGATGCATTAGGCGTAATTTTAAGCGGGCAATGGTGGAGATTATTCTTCCCGGGCTTTCTGATTTCGTTAACGATGTTTGCCTTTAACTCGTTTGGCGATGGGGTTCAGGATGCGCTTGATCCAAGAAGCAGCGATTAGGAGGTGAGAAAATGGAACACTTATTGGAGGTATCGAATTTAGAGGTTAATTTTAAAACCTACGGAGGTGAGGTCCAGGCTGTTCGAGATGTTTCCTTTCATGTTGAAAAAGGCGAAATCATGGCAATCGTTGGGGAAAGCGGCAGCGGAAAAAGCGTTACAGTTCAAACGATTATGGACCTGATTCCAACCCCACCGGGAAAAATTAAAGGTGGAAAAATTCTTTTTCAAGGAAAAGATCTGTTAAAGCTTTCAAAAAAGGAAATGCGCAAATTAAAAGGTTCGAAGATTAGTATGGTATTCCAGGATCCGATGACCTCGTTGAATCCAACGATGAAGGTCGGGAAACAAATTGAGGAGTCCATTCTCAACCATCAGCAAGTAACCAAAGGACAAGCCAGGAAAAAAGCAGTGGAAATGATCAAGCTAGTGGGAATTCCGAATCCGGAAGAACGGTATCATCAATATCCCCATGAATTTAGTGGTGGTATGCGGCAAAGAGCCATGATTGCAATCGCGTTGGCTTGTAATCCAGAACTGCTAATCGCAGATGAACCGACAACCGCGCTCGATGTGACGATCCAAGCACAGGTTCTGAATTTGATGAAGGACTTACAGGAAAAAACGAATACAGCCATCATTTTAATTACTCATGATTTAGGAGTGGTGGCAGAAACAGCGCAAAGAGTTGCCGTTATGTACGCAGGCGTAATTGTCGAAACAGGCAGTGTGGAGGATATTTTTGAATCTCCAAAGCATCCTTACACATGGGGCCTGTTAGAATCGATTCCAAATTTCGAGGCTGAGGAAAAGGAAAGGCTGATTCCGATAGAAGGTTCACCGCCGGATCTTTTTAATCCGCCAAAGGGATGTCCATTTGCCGCCCGCTGCAAGTATGCGATGGAGGTTTGCGTCGATCATATGCCGCCTGAGTTTGAAATAGAAAACGGTCATACGGCAAAATGCTGGTTAAATGATGAACGTGCACCAAAAATTCATGACTTAGTGGCAGCAGGGAGGGAGCAAAATGAGTGAAGCCTTATTGGAAGTGAAAAATCTTAAAAAATACTTTCATATTAAAAAGGATCAAACTGTTAAATCTGTAGATGATATTTCTTTTTACATTCGCAAGGGTGAGACGTTTGGACTTGTAGGAGAGAGCGGGAGCGGAAAGTCCACATTAGGGAAAACGATTGTCGGGTTACAGTCTCCCAGCTCTGGAAGTATTTTTTACAATGATCAAGATTTCGGAAAGCTAGATTCCAAGAAACGAAAAATCGTGAATAAAGAGATGCAAATAATTTTCCAAGATCCGCATGCCTCCCTTAATCCACGTATGAGAGTCGGAGATATAATAGCCGAGGGAATCGATGCTTATAAATTGGCTAAAGGTGCAGAACGTCAAAACCGAATCTATGAATTGCTTGAAAAAGTTGGATTGAGTCCCACTCATGCAAAAAGATACCCGCATGAATTCAGCGGGGGGCAAAGACAGCGGATTGGAATTGCCAGAGCACTCGCCGTCCAGCCGAAATTTATCGTCGCGGATGAGCCGATTTCTGCTCTGGATGTCTCGATTCAGGCACAAGTGATTAATTTGCTGGATGATTTGAAGGAGCAGGAAGGCTTAACCTATCTTTTTATCGCTCATGATTTAGGAATGGTGAAGCATATCAGTGACCGCATTGGCGTGATGTATTTAGGGAAAATGATGGAGCTGTCTGACAGCCATGAGCTATTTGTCAATCCATTGCATCCTTATACACAAGCACTTTTGTCGGCCATTCCAGTAGCAAATCCTAAGGCAGTTAAGAGAGAACGGATTGTATTGGGAGGGGACCCACCAAGTCCCGTGAATCCACCGCAAGGGTGTCGTTTTTCTACGAGATGTCCGCATGCAATGGAAATCTGCTCTCTAACTTCACCGGAATGGAAGGAAGTCCAACCGAACCATTGGACAGCCTGTCATTTATATAAGTAATGAAGAACAAATGTGCAAGCACACCAGCTCTAGCGTACGGATTTCGAAGTCACAGACGAGATAAAAGGTAGTTCAAAGCTAATGTTTTACCCCGTAGAAATCCGCTAGACAATGGCTGCTTGCGGCTAGACGTGGACAATTTTATAAAAGATAAAAATGGAGGGGAATTAAGATGAAAAAATGGTTAATTATGCTGGTTGCCATGCTTGCATTGTCCAGTGTTTTGGCTGGATGTGGCGGCGATAAAGCAACGTCAGGAAACAGTAAAGATGTGAAGCAAGAAATGACGGTTGGGATGACTGCGGAGCCGCCAGCTCTCGATCCTGCACTTGCAACCGATACAACCTCAGGCTGGGTATTAAACCATACATTTGAAGGATTATATACGAAGGATAAAAAAGGGGAAATTGTACCTGGTTTAGCGAAGGATACAAAGGTTTCGGATGATGGAAAAACGTATACTTTTACTATTCGCGACGATGCAAAATGGTCTGATGGTACACCAGTAACAGCACAGGATTTTGAATATTCATGGAAACGAGTGCTTAATCCTGAAACAGGAAGTTCCTTTGCTTTTTATCTTTACTATATAAAAGGAGCAGAAGCATATAACAAGGGAAAAGGCTCCGCTGATCAAGTCGGAGTAAAAGCAGTTGATGATCATACATTGCAGGTAGAACTAAATGCACCGCTTGCTTACTTCAATAAATTGCTGGCTATGTATACTTTCTATCCAGTGAAAAAGGATTTAGTAGAGAAAAATAAAAATTGGGCTGCAGATGCGAAAAACTATGTAAGTAACGGTGCCTTCAAAATGACAGATTGGAAGCATAATAGTCAAGTAGTTATTGAGAAAAACGATAAGTATTATGGACAAAAAGATGTAAGCTTGAAAAAGATTACCTTTAAAATCGTGCCAGATGCGACAACTTACTACCAAATGTATAAGACAGGCGAGTTAGATTTTATCATGACATTGCCATCTGATGCACTGGAAGCAGAAAAAAATAATAAAGAATTTAAAGAAGTACCTTATTTCGGAACCTATATGATTATGTTTAATGTTAATAAAGAGCCATTCACCAATGCAAAAATCCGTCGCGCATTTGCAATGTCCATTGATCGTAAAACACTTACGGATAACGTAACAAAAGCTGGTGAAATTCCAGCATACGGCATGGTTCCTCCTGGTGTTAAAACACCAAATGGCGGCGACTTCCGTGAAGAAGGCGGAAACTATTTCAAAGAAGATGCTGCGGAAGCTAAGAAGCTTTTACAAGAAGGAATGAAGGAAGAAGGCTGGTCTACTCTTCCAAACGTAACATTGCTATATAACACTGCAGAAAACAACAAAAAAATCGCCGAAGCTGTACAAGAAATGGTGAAGAAAAATCTTGGGGTGGACATCAAGGTAAACAATCAAGAATGGAAAACATACTTGGATACAACGCATCAGCAAAACTTCCAAATGGCACGTATGGGTTGGATTGGTTCCTTTGTAGACCCAGTAATTATGCTTGATTACTACTTAGGTGACAGCCCGAACAATCGTACAGGCTGGGTAAATAAGAAATATGATGACATAATGGCAAAATCAAAAGTGGAACAAGACGAAACAAAACGCTTTGAATTATTGCACCAAGCAGAAGATGTTTTAATGCAGGACATGCCATTTATGCCAGTTTATTTCTACACAAACACATTCTTAGTATCATCTAAATTCAGCAACATTGCCTATTACTTGGAAAGCAGCCCTTCCTTCAAGTGGGCAAAGAAAACAAGTAATTAAGGGACGGTTCTTCAGTCCTAAGTGGGAAGGGGAGATCAGTGCCTTTTCCCACTTTATTCAGTTATTTAGTATCATTCATCAATCGAATCGAGATAAGAAGTTGAGGTGACAGACAGGATGAAAAAACATTTACTGCTAAGTTGTATATCGTTTTGTATTTTAATAGGATACAAGATATGGGCAGGTGGCACACTATTAACCTGGATTAATAGCACCTTTTTAGTAGGAATCATCGCGCTGGTTGCAGCAGTTACCATAAACATTTGGAAATCAGGGTTTTTAACCTTGTTAACAGATGGGTTTAAACTTTTGGGAAATATGATCACACCAAAAACGAGATCTGCTGAACGCGCCGATTACCTGATGAAAAATGATCCTGGGCTTAACCAATGGAAGAGCGATGTGACAAAGTGGTTAGCCTATATGTGTACGAACCTCGCTGTTATCTCTTTATCGATTTCGGTGATTAGTTTAATTGCCTATTATTATTAAAAACAAACCCTACACAAAGTAAAAAGACGACTTGTGTGGGGTTTGTTTTATTTAAAATTCATAGGTAAAAAAATCCATTTTTCCCTATAATTTAGTTCAAGTTAAATGCACTGTTTACCAAAATGTTGTTTTTTTGAAATAACATTTTAAGAAAAAAAGCCAAAAATGTCCATGAAGGGTGCCTGACACCAACTATTGACGAAATGGTGTTTAAGTGGTTAACTGGTAATGACAACACTACAACAGAATTTTCTGAAAGGTGAGGTGATTGATAAAAAAGCCAGGTGGCTTATTTTTAATGATGTGCATTTGAGAAGCTTGTCTATGCCATTAAATTAAAAAAATGGATACAACACTATATTCTATTTCAAAAGAAGTTTAAAATTTTCATTATGTACGAAAAAATGAAAAAAATAAAAAGGGTAGGGGTGGAGACATTGTTTATAAACAAAACAGAAGAACAATTAAAAGAGCTTGGCGTTTATCACACACATAAAGAAATCTCTCATCAACCCGCGCTCTGGGGGGAAACATATCAGTACATCCAACGCGAAAAGGATCGAATTCAAGCATTTTTTCACGCCATCACAGCAAAGTATGAGTCTGTCAAAGTTATTTTAACAGGGGCGGGAACATCCGCATTTGTTGGCGATACCGTTGAGCCGTATTTAACAAAAGTATGTGAGAATAAAGCATTTACGATTCACAGCATTCCGACTACCAATATTGTTTCGAATCCGGGGTATTATTTAGAGGAGAATATGCCAACGATTATGGTTTCGTTCGCAAGATCCGGAAATAGCCCTGAAAGTGTTGCTGCAGTTGAATTGGGGGAGCAAATCGTTAAGGATTTTTACTCCATCCACATTACCTGCAATCCTGACGGTTTTTTAGCGAAAAAGCCAGACATCAGAAATAGAACATTATTGCTGGTAATGCCAGAAGGCAGCAATGATGAAAGCTTTGCAATGACAAGCAGCTTTACATGCATGATGCTAAGTGTATTGCTAATATTTCAAATGGATAGATTGAATACATTGGAAGACAATGTTAATTGGATTATGGATACAGGTAATAATGTTTTCGAACATTCGCTTCCGACTTTAAAGGAATTATCGTCCATTCCATTTACAAGTCTTATTTATTTAGGCTCTGGTACGCTTCTAGGACTGTCACATGAAGCATCTTTAAAAATGCTTGAGTTAACAGATGGGAATGTATTTACATATTTTGAATCGCCATTAGGCTTCCGTCATGGTCCGAAAACACTTTTGAATGATAAAAATCTTACAGTTGTTTTTATCAGCAGCAATCCATATACCCAGAAATATGATTTAGATATTTTAAAAGAGTTATATGCTGAAAAAAATAGATGCGGATTGAACGTGATGGCGATATCAAATCAATATATAAACGACGCAGAGGAAAACAGCGATTACTATTTAAGTATTAAAACAGAACTTGACATACCAGCTTCCCTAGATGATGTATGGCTATCCTTCCCATACATTATTTATGCGCAAATTCTTGCCGTCTATAAGTCCCTAAATTTGAAAATTACACCAGATAACCCTGTTCCGAATGGCAGTGTGAACCGTGTTGTGCAAGGAGTAACGATATATCCATTTGAATAATTGTTTTTCTTGTGAGTTATAGTTTCCCGTAAAGTAAAATCAGCGACATAGGTATACTTTAACTCACGTTGTCTTTGACCTTTTTAAAAGGAGAATAATGAAATGATTATAAGTGTTACGATGAACCCATCGGTAGATATTTCGTATAGATTAGAGGAATTTAGGCTAAATGGTGTGAATCGTGTGGAAAATGTCCTGAAAACGGCGGGCGGAAAAGGGCTGAATGTGGCAAGGGTGGTTCATTTGCTGAATTCGCCTGTTATGGCAACCGGTATTTTAGGCGGCACCATTGGAGACTTTATCGAAAGTCAGTTGCAGCTAGATGGAATTTCTCATGACTTTTTAAAAACCGATCAAGAATCCCGCAATTGTATTGCCATCCTTCATGACGGGAATCAGACAGAAATATTAGAAGCGGGCCCAACCTTTTCGAAACAAGAAGAGATGCAATTTTTGCAGCATTACTCCAAACTGCTGGAAAAGGGTGAAGTTGTGACGATTTCTGGTAGTCTTCCAAGAGGGCTGGAGGCGTCTTTATATTCTCAGATGATTTTATTAGCGAAGCAACAGCAAATTCCAGTGATACTAGATTGCTCTGAAAAAATTTTGAAGCAGGTTTTGGACTTTCAGGAAGCTAGACCTTTGGCTATTAAACCAAATATAGATGAGTTAAATGAATTACTAAACTTGCAGGTTTCCGCAGATGATATTAATGGGCTTAGAGAGGCGGTTTCACATTCATGCTTTAGCGGAATAGATTGGGTGCTGGTTTCTCTTGGAGCAAAAGGGGCTTTCATTAAGTATCTAGATGATTATTATTTTGCGAGAATCCCAAAAGTGCCGGTGGTGAATCCAGTTGGCTCAGGAGATTCGGTCGTTGCAGGATTGGCGGTAGCCATTTTACAGAAAAAAACGGTTGAAAATGTGATTAAAACAGCGATGACAACGGGTGTGCTGAATGCTATGGAAACACAGACAGGTTTTGTGAATTCAGAAAAGTTTGATTTTGTTTACAGCCAAATTGAGATACAAAAAATCATGTAGGGAGGGAACACCTTGTTAAAGTTAACTGAAAATAAACGAGAAGCTTTGAAGCGTCTGTCGGATGAAAATGGGATTATCGGTGCTCTGGCTATTGATCAGCGGGGCTCTTTGAAAAAAATGATAAGCAGCGCAAGTACCATTGATATTGGGGACAATGGAATTATAGACTTCAAAAAAATGGTAAGTAAAGAGCTGACAAAATATGCTTCTGCTATTCTACTAGACCCGGAATATGGACTGCCTGCAGCAGGAGTAAGGGATGTTCACGCAGGATTGCTGCTGGCTTATGAAAAAACGGGCTATGACGCAACGGTACCAGGACGATTGCCAGATTTGCTGGACGAATGGTCTGTTAAGAGATTAAAAGAAGCGGGGGCAGATGCTGTAAAATTTCTTTTATACTATGACGTGGACGAAGACGCAGCAATTAATAATATCAAACATGCATTTGTCGAGCGCTTAGGATCGGAATGTGTTGCCGAGGATATTCCATTTTTTCTTGAACTGGTTTCTTACGATGCAAAAAATGAGGATGTCAAAGGTGTTGAATATGCGAAAGTGAAGCCGCATAAGGTAAATGACATGATGCGGGAATTCTCAAAACCAAGATATCAAGTAGATGTTTTGAAGGTGGAGGTTCCTGTTAACATGAACTATGTGGAGGGTTTTTCAGCAGGAGAGGTTATTTATACAATAGAACAAGCGAAACAATACTTTAAAGAACAAAGTGATGCAACAGACTTGCCTTATATATATTTAAGTGCCGGAGTAAGCGCAGAGCTTTTCCGAGAAACGTTGGAATTCGCGGCCTCAGCTGGTGCAGAATTTAATGGTGTTCTTTGCGGTCGGGCAACATGGAAAAACGGTGTCCAACCATTCGCAGAACTAGGCGACGAAGCAGGCTGCCACTGGATGCAATCAGAAGGCAAGAAAAACATCACCGATTTAAATGAAGTCCTAAGGAAAACCGCAAAACCTTGGTTCACCAAAGCAGAAAAATGGTGTCAGGCACCACTCGTGGACAAATGAGGAATCTGTACGTAACAGGAGGACATATATTCATTGTCCATCGGTAGCGTACAAAATACCAAAATGTCCACTGAGGGTGCCTGACACCCTTATTTATAGAGGGAGCTTGGGATTTTAATTGTTGGGTTTCCTGCTGCGTAAGGTCCAACTTCGTATTCTTGAAAGATTAAATAGATGCCGCCTTTTGTAAAGTAAAATTGTGTGTTTTTGTTCACTGGTACATCACTTACTTTGTTAACAAAATAAGAGTAAGGTTCATGGCTGCTAAAGTATTTATAGGCATACTTTTGTACCTTCGCAAAGTTAGATTTAGTTTTCAATATATCACTGATTTTATATTGCTTGCCTGAAGACAGGCTGTAATTGTAGGAAGTCACTGCACTTATACCGTGTGCCCCGCCAGTGTACTGATAATCAGTATATAGAATACTAAGTTTCCCGCTTGTATTGTATTTTACTTTGTAAAGGGATTGATATTCATAATGGCAGGAGGAAGGGAAATCCTTACAATTCTTATCGCCTTTAGCCTCCTTCTCCTGTTTTTTTACCTCTAAGTATGCTTTATAGGATTTTTTTGCCGCACCTAAAAGGGAGGCGTTGATCTTCTTTTCAGCAGATTTACTAGTCAAACCAGATACTTGTGGATATTTTAAAAACTTTAACCCTTTGTATAGGTGCTGGCTTACGTTTGCCTTTGTCGTTGCGGCATTTGCTTCCGATTGGGAAGTGGTTACACCGAAAAGTAAGCCAAAAATGAAAGCAAAAGCGATGGATATTTTAAAAAACTTCATTTTCCTCATTTTATTCCTCCTTGTTTTGAATAACAGAAACATTATATAAATAATAATTTGTCCAATACAAGAACTATTTTCGTAACCTTTTGAAAAATAAATCAAAAACCGCACGAAAAACTTGCTGAACCGCACGAGTTTAGTGGCGAACTGCACAAAATACATGTTGAACCGCGCGAAACGTATCGGAAACCGCACGAATCGGGGAAATAGCCCCGTTTCTCCAAGCCAATTTTAAATAAAAGTGAGGATAGCTAGCATGCTATCCTCTACACCCAGTCGTTCCCTCTATCAATAATTACCTTTTTGCAATTCCTTCATTCGCTCAATTGCCTGTACAAGGCGATCATAATTGGTTACTTGTTTTCTTTCTGTAGGATGCAGCTTATTGTAAGCAACTTTGGCATCATTGACTATATGCTTATCAGCCAATGTGAGGTCTTTGACATCCGGCAGAGCCTTAATTTGGTTAATCACAGACATTACTTTTTCACTTACGTAAGCAACGCTGTATTTTAGGCTTTCTCTTGTGTCTGGATCTTGAACCGTGTAATAAATTCTGTCGGCATCAGGACCAAAATCAAGGTTATCAAATGTTACCGAGCCATCTTGATCTGCTTGCTTTTCTGCTAGAACTTCCGTTGATTTTAGGGATGTATATAAGCGAACAATTTGTCCCTTTTTAACCCTATCTAAGACTACTTTATCCTGTTCACCTTTATTATTTTCCGCAGTGACGAAATGCATCATGATATTTTCTGTTCTTGGCAAACCGTCACTTTCAAACATTTGCCACTCATAAATACGGATTGCTCCCCACGGGGATGTTCCGCTATTGTAAATTTGCAGCTTAAATTCATTTGCGGTAATCGGCTGATCAAGAATCACATCGGTAACTGCTTTATCATTGCCTGTGATTCTTTTTGCGCTTACCCACTCGCCATTTTTATTTTTATATTGTAATTCAAAATCAACGGTATTCATGTTTTGGGCTTCCCCGCCATATTGAGCATGTTCCACTCTCCAGCGGCGAATGGTTTTAGGCTCACCAATGTCAATAGACATGTACCCTGACTGTTTGTTGGTTGCACACCATTTACTATTATTCGCAGCAGTGCCATCCAAAGCTTTAGATGCTGGTTCTGCATCGTTTTCAGCTGAAACACCTGTTACCTGCGCATGTAAGGCAACATTAGCAGAAGGAGGGTTTGGATCTATTTCCGTTGCATCTGTTCCCATTCCCCAATTAAAATCAACCACCGCTGCTTTTCCGCGTTCATAGTTTTGATTTACTGGCACGATATAAAGTTTTGTTATGTTATCAGCAGAAGCATTTTCAATACTTCTTGAGATATTCGGAGTATAAAAATAGTTGTTTGGTGTTGCCCCTATAAACGTTTTAACCCCATCGACATTTTGCTGATACACCTCATATTGCAAAACATTTTCTTGTTTCGACCAATTTATACGTGCTTCCGCTGTAAAAGCATCATGCAGCATTTTTTCCGCCACTGCAGCATCACGCGGTGCAGCAAGACTAGGCTCCTTAGAATCATATACAGATAACTGACCTAGATGAATAGAATAATCCTTTAATTCCTTTGAGTTACTGACTTTTAAACTAATTGCATAGGCTGTTTTACCGGCATCCTCTTTTAAATCAATAACAGCGGTTTGCCAGCCGCTTTCATCTGACTTTGGAAGGATATAATATTTCATCTTATCAGCAGCATAATCCTCACCGTAAGCAACTCCAAGGGAAACATCAGCATCTGATTGATTTTGATAAACGACCTTTATTTTCGTAGATTTTGTGATAGAAAGTTTAGTACTGTAAAGCATAACGTCATTAGATGAATTGGCATCAAGCGGACCGCTGAGTTTCAGCGAATTTCCACCATTATAAGGATGATCAAAATCATAGGAAACATTGATTCTGCTGCCTTCTCCACGGATCCACCAGCGCCATGTTGGCATAATATCCTGGATCGAACGGTTATTCCATTCCTGTGTGCTCACTACTTTTCCATCTGTAAAATATTGCTTGCCATGTCCACTGTTAAAGTTGGTTGTAAACGGTAAGTCTTGAATAACAGATGAATCCGTGACGAAACGGGCCATTCCTTTCCACTTTGCAGTATCATCGGCTTTAGATGGATCCCCTTGTGGCCCCGTCCAGAAATATGTTTCTTTATCATGGAAATCTGCAGGATTTTTCGCTAATCCCATGGTTGAATTAGGTGCATAAAGCGCAATAGAAACCTTAGGTTGTCCTTTTTCATCGAGGAGTGCATTTGTATTAATACTTGTATTGTAAGAATTTTGCTGTACCTCAAAACCAGCGTATGCATCAAAAGGGTCACGGTTATGACTTTTCATCGTCGAAACCGTTGTATTAATTTGACTGACACCCCAGTTATAATTCAAGAAGAATTCGTCCACTCCATAAACTCCATCTTCCGCAGGTGTAACATACATATCATTTTTGCTGTTTACGGCATTTTGGTAGTTGATGTTTCCGTTGTTATCCTGTGCATCATACCAGCTAAAACGGATGTCTGATTTCCGTTTTGCATAACGCATCATTTCATTCATGCGGACCGCTGTTTCTTTATTGACTCCGGATGTTTCTTGGTTAAAAAAGTACCCATCGAAGCCATAGTACTTGGCGATTTCAATCATCTTGTCAGCAACTGGGAAGCTGCCATCAGATGCTTGCTGTGTAAATGCCTGGATTTCTGCAAGTGCCTCAGGTGATCCGCTGCCCCATGGGAAACCTAATGTTGCGTAGACAGGAACACCATTGCGATGGGCGGCATCCACGATATCAGGGGATGGAATCGCAAAAATCCCTTCATCGGTTCCAGCCCAATAAATATAGGAATCTAATAATTGCCAGTTATCAAATGCATAAACATTAAAGTCATTGCTGCCAACAGGGCTGGATTGGTCATGGTTGGTTAATGTAATTGCAGCAGAGGTAATTCCTGCCTTCGGATTCGCAAGCGGGTTAATCTGATGTCCTTTAAAACGTTTTTTGTTTAAAGGAACGGATGCACGGTCTAGTTCGGAGTCTGGGTCATTAGCCGGCGACCATTTCAAAAGTGTCTTAACTGAAAATGCTGGAGCAAGCGGCTGTAAACTCAATTTATCTTTATATTGTTCATTGATTTCATCGGTTCCGTCTCCATTAACGGCAGCAAATGATTTAGGCGTTATCATGGAAATAACAAGAGTTGCTAAAAGGACAAAAGAAGAAATATATTTAAAGACTTTTTTCTTTTTCAAACTCGATCCTCCTCATATTTAAAAAGTATCCTGAAGTAAGATGAAATGCTTGTCTTTCCCCCCTTTCTCTATCTAGAGTGATTTTTCCCCCCCCAATCCCGTGATATATTCAGAAGGTTTTTAATCTTCCACTTTATACTACCAAAAATAATGTAAGCGCTTTATTGGATGAATCATAGATTTACTTGATTAATTTTAGATGATTATCCATATACAGGAAAATATTACTATATGAAAAATTGACTTTAGGTCTAATGTACTTAGGGCGTTTTTTAATGGAAAAATTAAATGGTTTGTTGACTAATTAAATGAATGTTGGCGGAATCAAGGATATAAGCGGAGTTTAGGTTGACAATGGTTTTATTCCATTTTTAAGATGAAATAAATGCATTATGTTAGCCTATTTTTTTTGAGGTACAAAAAAATGATAGCGTTACCATATAAAAATAGATTCATATTTTTAAAGAACGATTGGAGGGGCAATTATGGAGAAAAAGAAACATATTCACATTATTTCTCACACTCACTGGGATCGGGAATGGTATTTGCCATATGAAAAGCACCATGTACTGCTGGTGAAATTAGTAGATCAGCTTTTAGAAACATTGGATCGCGATGAGCATTTTCGGAGCTTTCATTTAGATGGTCAAACGATTATTTTAGACGATTATTTACAGGTCCGTCCGGAAATGCGGGAAAAGCTTCAAAAATATATTAAGGATGGCAGAATCCAAATCGGCCCCTGGTATATTCTGCAGGATGAGTTTTTAACCAGCAGCGAGGCAAATATTCGCAATCTTCAATATGGAATGAAGGATGCGCTGCAGTGGGGCGGTATTTCTAAGGTAGGATATTTTCCTGATTCATTTGGAAATATGGGGCAAGCACCGCAAATTTTAAAGCAGGCGGGAATCGAAGCTGCTGTTTTTGGCAGAGGGGTGAAGCCAACTGGGTTTAATAATATGGTTAGTGATGTTGATATGTATGAATCTCCATATTCGGAAATGTTCTGGCGTTCCCCTGATGGTTCGGCTGTGTTAGGTGTTTTATTCGCCAATTGGTATTGCAATGGGATTGAAATTCCTGCTGATAAAGAAGAAGCAGCTGTTTATTGGGAACAAAAAATCGCTGCCTTAGAGAAATACGCTTCTACGAATCATCATTTGATGATGAATGGGTGTGATCATCAACCGATTCAAACCAATCTATCAAAAGCAATTCAAACGGCAGAACAGTTATATCCGGATATTCAGTTTGTCCACTCTAATTTTAATGACTATCTTGCTGAATTAATGACTACCCTGCCAAAGGATTTGAAATATATTGATGGGGAACTGAGAAGTCAGCAGACAGACGGATGGGGGACGCTTGTCAATACAGCATCCGCACGGATTTATTTGAAACAGATGAATCAGCGCGGTCAAGTTCTCCTTGAAAAAGTAGCAGAACCGCTTGCGACTTTTGCTTATATGACAGGGGAAGAGTATCCTCATCATCTATTTACATATGCATGGAAAACCTTAATGCAAAATCATCCGCATGACAGTATTTGCGGCTGCAGTGTGGATGAGGTCCACCGAGAAATGGAAACCCGCTTTGAAAAAAGCAAGCATGTAGCGGAAATGATTGTGGACGAAAAACTAACACAGATTTCCGACAAAATCGATACAACAGGTTTTGCACCATTTGGAGCAGAAGCTGTACCGTTTACGGTTTTTAATACGACCGGCTGGGAACGGACCGGGGTAGTGTCTGTTACCGTAGATGTGAAAAGTGAATATTTTTCAGAAGGTGTGAATAAAGAGGCATTAAAAAGTTTTCCTCTAAACGATAGGGAAATAGTCGATCAAGATGGGAATGTCATCCCATTTACGATGGAAGATCTCGGGATTGCTTTTGACTATGATTTACCGAATGATCGTTTCCGCCAACCTTACATGGCGAGACGTGTTCAATTATCTTTTGAAGCACATGCAGTTCCGGCTCTTGGATACAAAACCTATGCCTTCGTGAAAAAAGAAACCACACTTCCCGAAACGGAATCATTAATCGTAAATGATAGAGAAGCAGAAAACGAATGGCTCCATGTGAAAATTGAAGAAAACGGTTCCTTAACCGTAACAGATAAAACAATGAATCGAACATTCACGGATCTCCTTATCTATGAAGACAGCGGGGATATCGGAAATGAATACATGTATAAACAACCGGATGGCGAAGAAAACCTTACCACGAAAAATAGTAAAGCTAAGGTTCATATCTTAAAAGACACTCCATTTGAAGCAGCATTTGAGATTATTCATGAGTGGGAGCTGCCTAGGGGAGCAAATGAATTGCTCGCTCAAGAACAAAAAGAAGTGATTCCATTCATGAACAGAATAGCACAACGAGTCGAAGAGACCGTGCCTTTCAAGATAAAAACAGTCCTTACAATCGAGAAAAATAGCAAAGGGATCACAGTTTCTACAACTTTCAATAATCAGGCAAAGGATCATCGCTTACGTGCATTGTTCCCGACAGATGTGGAAACTTCGGTTCATTATGCAGATTCTATTTTTGAAATAGCGAAAAGAAATAATGTACCAGCGGATGAATGGACCAACCCAAGCAATTGTCAACATCAACAAGCCTTTGTCAGTGTCTGCAATCAAAGTGAAGGCTTAACAATTGCAAATCTTGGCTTAAATGAATATGAAGTTCTCCAAGATGGCAGAAATACGATTGCTTTAACATTATTACGTGCTGTCGGCGAACTGGGAGACTGGGGCTACTTCCCAACACCTGAAGCTCAATGTTTAGGAGAGCACACGGTTACCTTCCGGATTTATCCGCACACTGGGGACTGTATCGAAACAAATGCATACCAAGATGCTTATCAATTCCAAATTCCTTGGGTGGCGAAACAAACAGGAATCCATGAGGGGACACTGCCAACTGTTCATTCTTTTATCGAATGGAATGCAGAACATCTTTCCCTATCTTCTGTAAAAGTAGCAGAAGGTTCTGGTGACATCATGGTCCGCTGGTTCAATACGGCAAACCAAGAGGATCAATTAACTATACATTCTTGTGGCAGGGAACAATGCTACCGCAGTAATGTGATCGAAGAAAATGTTGAAATGCTGCCTTTAAATGAAAACGGAAACTGGCAAGCACCGGTACAACCATATGAAATCATAACCGTGGGGTTGGAAAGAAAGGAGTACCACCAATGAATACTAATTTACCTTTATCCATTAAGGAAAAAATAGATACCGTAAAATCTCATTTTTCTAATGATGAGAAAGTAATTACCTTATTTGAGCATTGTTTTTCCAATACGTATGAAACAACGATTCGCCGGAAAGAAGATGGAACCACTTTTGTCATTACGGGAGATATCCCTGCTATGTGGCTTCGTGATTCTGCAGCTCAGGTTCGTCCATATTTAATGTTAGCGGAACAAGATGATGATATGGCCGATATGATTGAAGGAGTAATTAAGCGTCAATTATTTTTTGTCTTGCATGATCCATATGCCAATGCATTTAATGAAAACCCAAATGGAAATTGCTATCATCGTGACAAAACAAAAATGACCCCACTTTTGTGGGAAAGAAAATATGAAATTGATTCATTATGCTATCCCATTCAATTAGCGTATCTTTTCTGGAAAGCAACGGGCAGAACATCCCATTTCAATGAAACATTTATAAAAGCAGTTCAAACCATCATCGAAACATGGAAGATTGAGCAGCATCATGAAAAGCAATCAGAATACCGGTTTGAACGGGATAATTGCCCGCCATCCGATACGCTGACGCGAGAAGGAAAAGGTAGTCTTGTTACCTACACAGGAATGACATGGTCCGGTTTTCGTCCAAGTGACGATGCTTGTCAATATGGCTATCTAATTCCTTCCAATATGTTTGCAGTTGTGGTCTTAAGACAGCTTGCCGAAATTGCGGAGAATGTCTTAAAGAATCAGGAGCTAAAAGAGAGTGCCCTAAAATTAGCAGATGAAATCAACGAAGGGATTCAGAAATTTGGTAAGGTGGAACATCCCGTTTACGGAACCATCTATGCATATGAAACGGATGGACAAGGAAATTACAATTTAATGGATGATGCTAATGTTCCGAGTTTACTATCATTGCCGTATTTAGGGTATTGCAGCATCGATGACCCAATCTATTTAAATACGAGAAACTTCATCCTTAGCAATGAAAATCCTTATTACTATGAAGGAACGGCCGCAAAAGGGATTGGAAGTCCGCATACTCCGGAACATTATATTTGGCATATCGCCCTTTCCATTCAGGGAATGACATCAACTTCTGAAGAAGAAAAAATGAGAATACTGGATTTGTTTAAACATACGGATGCTGGTACGAATCTCATGCATGAAGGATTTCATGTGGATGACCCTAATCATTTTACAAGAGATTGGTTTTCGTGGGCGAATTCCATGTTCAGTGAGTTTTTATTAAGCTTATGCGGGCAATTTGTGAAGGGAAGCCCTTTGCGTAAGTAGTTTTCATTTTAACTTATATTAGTAATTATTGTTAATTTTATCCTTATGCGTACACTTGAATGGGTTTACGCATAAGGAGGTAAGAATCTCATTGAAATGGAGATGGATAGAAATGAAATTATTCCAATATGTAAGTGAATGGATTTTGCGTCTCGTATGGACGAACTTGTTATGGATTGCGTTTACCTTATCCGGCCTTGTCATTGCAGGTTTTTTTCCGGCGACAATCGCCATGTGTACTGTGACAAGAAAATGGGCCAAAAAAGAATTGGATTTTTCTATATGGCAGCTGTTTAAGGACACTTATAAAAAGGAATGGGTAAACAGCAATAAAATCGGGCTTGTCTTTGTTTGCATTGCAGCATTTCTATTCATTGACCTGCGGATTTCGTTTTATATGAAGGGATTCTTTTCTATTTTTCTCTATGTTTTCATTCTATTCTTATTGGCTATTTTACTATTAACCTTAATTTACTTTTTCCCGCTATACGTACAATATACTTTCAGTGCAAAAGCCTATTTAAAGCAAGCCTTCATCCATGCGTTTGCTGGCTTTAAAGATACATTTGTTATTTTAGTAGGGTTAGTATGTATAGGGTATTTCATCTATAAATTACCCGGTCTTATTCCTTTTATGAGCGCTGTCTTGCCAAGCTATTGGGTGATGACGGTTTGCATGAAAAGGTTCCGCAGGCTGGAAAAACAAATCCTTGAAGCTTAAGGAAATTAGGTGACTATTGGATAATCGGAAACATTGCTCAAATATTTTAATAGAATGATAGGGGTGTATATCATGTTCCTGACAGAGAGAAAATTTGAGGCACGGATCAGAGAATTAGAGGGGTATCGTTACCGTGATTGTGTGGATATACAGGCATTTGCTGCTAAAAATGATGATGGCGAAGTAGGTGCGTATCCACCCAGTGAGTATGATCAAAATCATCAAATGAAACTTGGCGACTACTGGAAGGGGCGAGATCGCTATCTTTGGCTCCATACGACGGTGGATCATCATGTAACATTCGCAGACCGTCAAGTAGTTGGTCTTTTTTCCTTTGGAAAGACTGGAGGCGGCAATAATTCTGGTTTTGAGTCTTTATTATTTGTGAATGAGCATCCGTACCAAGGTGTTGATTCCAATCATGAAGAAGTTTTGTTTGATGAAGAAGCAGCGAGACAGCCTTTGCGATTGGATTTCCGTCTATGGTCAGGACTGGAAGGCGGAGGTGTCCCGGTTGAGAATGAGTATAAATTAACGATGGCGAAAATCGGCTGGCTGGACAGAAAAGTGGACAATCTTTATTATACGCTGCTAGCTGCATACGAGGTTTTAATGGAAACTGAGGAGACAGATACGGCTTTTCTCACTTTGAAAACATTGATTTCCGATAGTTTGAAAATCATCAATTGGACAGAACCAGGCAGCGATTCTTTCTATGAATCCTGTTACGAGGCGGAAGCTCAATTAATGAATGCATTACAAAAAATCGATGCCTCATCAGAGCTTACGATTCATGCGGTTGGCCATACCCATATTGATGTAGCATGGCTTTGGAGATTACGAAATACTCGGGAAAAGGCTGCACGTTCGTTCTCAACCGTTTTGCATTTGATGAAGCAATATCCTGAATATGTCTTTTTACAAACACAACCGCAGCTTTACGATTACATAAAGACTGATTATCCGGAAATTTACAAGCAAATGAAAGAGCGAATTGCGGAAGGGAAATGGGAAGCGGGAGGAGCTATGTGGCTCGAAGCGGATTGTAATATCCCGAGCGGGGAATCGCTTGTCCGCCAAATTTTACATGGCAAAAACTTTTTCAAAGAAGAATTTGGCGTTAATTGTGAATACCTCTGGCTTCCGGACGTCTTTGGCTATAGCTGGGCATTGCCGCAAATATTAAAAAAATCGGGAATCAAGACGATGATGACGACCAAAATCAGCTGGAATCAATACAATCGTATGCCGCATGATACGTTTTATTGGAAGGGCATGGACGGATCCGAGATATTAACGCATTTCATTACGACACCGGAACCATGGAATGCGCCGGATTCTTGGTTCTATACGTACAATGGATATATCACCGCAAAAACCGTAAAAGGTGCATGGAAGGGCTATCAGGATAAGGAGTTATCTAAAGATCTGCTGTTATCCTATGGCTATGGGGACGGAGGCGGCGGGGTAAACCGTCACATGCTGGAAATGAGACGCAGATTTGATACTTTGCCAGGGATGCCGAATGTGAAAACGTCAACTGCAGGTGAATTTTTCGAAAAGCTTCATGAAAATGTTACGGAGTCAGATGCATATATTCATAAATGGGATGGGGAACTGTATCTCGAATATCACCGTGGAACGTATACGAGTCAGGCTTTTATGAAAAAGATGAATCGCAAACTAGAGCTTTTCTATCGCAGGGTGGAGATGCTTTCCACATGGTTATCAACTAATGAAAAACGAGATCAAGAGGCGAAACAATTAAAAGAGGGCTGGAAAATTATATTAAGAAACCAGTTTCACGATATTATACCTGGATCCTCCATACATGAAGTGTACGAAGATGCAAAGCTGGAGTACGAAGAAGCTTTTCAAATTGCTGAGCAGCTAGAATCTAATATCATAAAAGACCATCTAAAGGAAGAAGAACATACAGTAGTGGTGTTGAATACTACCCATGTAAAAGACGGAAAAAATATCCGAATCCATGAATATACAGAATATGAATGGGGTGTATGGAAAGATAGGGAGGGCAACCAGTTGAGTGCTCAAAAGGATCATGATAGCTGGCTGGTAGAAGTTGTTTCCCTACCTTCCTTTGGAGCGAAAACGTTGTATTTTGAACCAAAAACTAGGATGGAAAAGACAGACTCTCCGTTTAAGTATACAGATAACCAATTGGAAACGCCTTTTTACATCGTGAAATGGAATGAACATGGACAGTGGACCATGCTTTATGATAAAGAAGCAGATCGTAATGTTCTAAGTGACGAACAAAGAGGAAATGTTTTACAAATATTTGAGGATAAGCCGCTTGCCCATGATGCATGGGATATTGATATATTCTATCAAGAAAAAATGGAAGAGATTCAGGATTTAATAGATTTCCAAGTGGTGGAAAATGGTTCGTTGTCATTTGGAATCAAACTTACTTATAAGTACCATCATTCCGACATTTCTCAGCATATCGTGTTTTATGCGAATGATCGTAGGATTGATTTTGACACCAAGGTAGAATGGCATGAAAAGCGAAAACTTCTGAAAGCAGCATTTCCAATTGATGTCCGTGCAACAGAAGCAACTTATGACATTCAATACGGGAATGTAAAACGGGCAACCCATTGGAATACAAGCTGGGATATGGCAAGGTTTGAAACGGTTGGTCATCAATGGGCAGACATTTCAGAAGCGGATTATGGCGTTAGTTTATTAAATAACGCTAAATACGGATATGACATTCAAGAAAATGTCTTAAGACTTACATTGTTAAAGTCGGCAACTCATCCAGATCCGGAGGCTGATCAAGGTTCCCACTCCTTTGTTTATTCTCTTTATCCGCATATGGGAGATTGGCGTGAGGCGAAAACAGTCGAAAAGGCATGGGATTTGAATGATCCTGCCCTTACTTTCCCTGGGAAATGGGACAGCGAAGAATCCTTTGTTGAAATCAATTCAGACCATGTGTGGGTAGATGCGATAAAACAAGCATATGACGGGAATGGCATCATTATTAGACTTCATGAATATGAAGGAAAAAGGGGCACGGTAACCTTAAATGTTCAACGTGATCCTGTCAGTTGGGTAGAAACGGATTTAATGGAGGAGCCTATCGGAGTAGAAACCACTTCCCCGATTGTGTTGAAGGTCAAACCATATGAAATTAAAACGATAAGAGTATGGTGATACCTTTCACAAAAAGACGCTTGGAGCATATCAGAATCCAAGCGTTTTTACGATGCAGAGAATTTTAGCGGACAGACGATTCGTTATTGGGATAAAAATCCTTGTTTTCCTTGTGTTTCCGGACATAGAATCCGTTATTTGACGATAATCAGGCAAAATTACGATTGAAAGTAGCTAATAACGGAACCAGTGTCCGCTATCTCTTTAAAAACCAGCATTTTGTCACAGATAACGGAACCCGTGTCCGTTAAGAGCTCTTCCTCTCCAGTTGAAGCAGAAAGCCTGTAATTCTTCCAGCATACTCTTATTTAATTTTTCCACTATTTCTGAAATTAGTTAACTTTGAAAGCGTTTTACCGTTTTCTATAATAAAACTATGAAAGGGGTTACAATACTGTGAGGGAGGTGGGAGAACATTGAAGAAGATATGGAAAGATCTTTATAAGAATCGAATTTGGCTTCTAATGGTGCTTCCTGGTACTATTTGGTTTTTGTTGTTTTCCTATTTGCCCATGTTTGGTACGGTCATCGCCTTCAAGGATTTCCGAATCTCACGGGACGGATTTTTTGCCAGCGTGATGGACAGTAAGTGGGTAGGATTTGATAATTTTAAATTCCTGTTTAATACAGATAGTGCTTATATTATCACAAGAAATACGGTGTTATATAATCTAGTATTTATTATTCTGGGATTAGTGCTCGGTGTTGGGGTTGCCATTGTTTTAAGTCAGCTTGCCAACAAGCGTTTATCCAAAATCTATCAAACAGGAATGTTGTTTCCACACTTTCTTTCTTGGGTTGTTGTCAGTTATTTTGCTTTTAGCTTTTTAAGTACTGATAGTGGACTTTTAAACAATCTTCTTAAAAGTTTTGGCGTAGATACCGTTTCCTGGTACAACGAACCGCGTTATTGGCCATACATATTAATCATTTCTAATACATGGAAAGGGATCGGATATGGCAGTATCTTGTATCTGGCAGCAATAGTCGGAATCGATAAAACGTATTACGAAGCTGCAATGATCGATGGTGCATCCAAATGGCAGCAAATTATGCATGTTACCCTTCCGATGCTCAGATCCTTAATGATTGTCCTTACTATCATGTCAGTTGGAAAAATCTTCAACTCTGATTTCGGGCTATTCTATCAGCTGCCGATGGATTCAGGAGCATTATACCCCGTTACAAATACCGTTGATACATTTGTTTATCGAGGATTAATGACATTAGGTGATATTGGAATGAGTACTGCGGCTGGACTATATCAGTCCTTCATTGGATTTATTCTCGTTTTGCTAACTAACTTTATTGTTAGAAAGGTAGATGAAGAGAGTGCTCTATTCTGACATCTACCAATATTATTCGAAAGGGGGCAGGGGATATGTCAAAGAGTATGATGAAAACTGCTGAAACAGAAACAACACCTCTTTCAGTCCATGATCAAAAGGTAAATGTAAAACAAAAAAAGCAGAAAAATCTATTTGGGTTTCATCCCGTTACCAATGGGTTGATGACTACTTTAATTGGTATAATTAGTATTTTGTGTGTGTTTCCATTTATATATGTCATTATTATTTCACTGTCCAGCCAGAAAAGCATCGATACAGATGGATTTCGGCTAATCCCTAAAACTTGGAGTCTTGAAGCCTATAAATACTTGTGGCATATGAAAGAACAATTACTTACCTCCTATGGGATTACCATAATTGTTACGGTAGTAGGAACGATTATCAGTGTCTTAATGATTTCCTTTTACGCTTATGCGATTTCAAGGCCGCAATTTAAATACCGAAAGTTTTTTACCTTCATCGCGCTGTTTACCATGTTATTCGGCGGCGGAATGGTTCCGTTCTATATCGTTGTTACTCAATTTCTAGGGTTGAAAAATTCTATTTGGGCATTAATTTTACCTCTTGCCATGAATGCTTTCTACATTATTGTAATGAGAACATTCTTTATGAAATCAGTCCCGGAATCCATTTTGGAATCTGCTAGAATCGATGGGGCAAGCGAATTTCGGATATTCTTCCAAATTGTATTTCCGCTCTCCTTGCCTGGACTCGCAACGATTGCATTGTTCAGTACATTAGGTTATTGGAATGACTGGTTTAATGCCTTGCTCTTTATTGATAATCCGCATCTTGTACCACTGCAGTCCTTGCTTATGAAAATTGAAAGCAATCTGGAATTTATGAGGCAAAATACGGAAATTGCCGCGAGACAATCTGATTTATTATCGGCTATACCGGAGGATTCTGCAAAGATGGCTATGGTTGTTATTGCTACCCTGCCAATCGCTGTGACGTACCCGTTTTTCCAAAAGTATTTCATCAGCGGTTTAACTATCGGGGGAGTTAAAGAATAACAAGGCTGTTTTCGCATCTATTGTTGCTTTTCGAGCTTTTGTTTTTACCCAAACAGGAAATTCAAAGATCTTCGGTTAAAATAGCAACAATGATGAAAAAAGAGCCGAAATACAATGAAAAATACAAGGGGGAACAATTATGAGAAAGAGACTTTTATCTTTACTGGTACTTGTACTGGCTATTGGTTTAGTTCTTGGCGCTTGTTCAAGTAATGAAAAAGCAAGCGGTAATGGCAAAGATAAACCGTATGAAATTATCTGGTACACCATTGGTACACCGCAAAAGGATACAGACAAGGTTTTTAAGGAAGTTAATAAATACACAAAGAAAAAGATCAATGCACTTGTTAATTTTAAACAAATCGATTGGGGAGATTATGAGCAAAAAATGCAAGTCATTATCTCTTCTGGAGAGCCATATGATTTAGCTTTTACTAATGGAACTTCTTATGTCCAAAACGCACAAAAAGGTGCCTTCTATCCAGTAGATAAATTGTTGGACACTCACGGACAAGAGTTAAAGAAAGCACTTGATCCGGCATTTGTTGAAGGTGCGAAAGTAAATGGGAAATTATACGGAATTCCTTCCAATAAGGAAGTTGCAAGACAAACGGTCTATACATTTAATAAGAGATTGGTAGATAAATATCACTTTGATCTTTCAAAGGTAAAAACGTTGGAAGATTTAGAGCCAATGCTTAAGACGATTAAAGAAAATGAACCAAAAATTACGCCAATGGCAACATTTAAAGCATATCTTCCATTCGATTATGTTATGGATCAAAAAATACCGATGGCTTTTCCGTTAGCAGGCGACACGAGTCATGTTATTAATTGGTATGAATCAGATATTGCAATGAGCACATTTAAAACAATGCATAAGTACTATAAGGCCGGCTACCTAAAAGCGGATGCTGCGACAAGTAAAGATACATGGCCGATGGATGTGGAAAACTGGTTTGTACGTATGGGTGACTCCCAACCATATGCAGATATACTATGGAGCCGTTCAGCTAAATACGATGTGGTTTCTGTACCGGCAGAACAGCCAACAACCTTTAATGATTCTGTAACAGGTGCTATCCAAGCAATTTCTGCTAATTCGAAAAATCCGGAAAAGGTAATGGACTTCCTAAACTTATTAAACACAGATCCATACCTTCGCAACTTAGTGGATAAAGGAATTGAAGGAGTTCACTATAAAAAGAATGATGATGGTACAATCACGGATCTTCCAGCACGAATCGATAAATACAATATGCCGTCTTACTCTTTAGGAAACCATTTTATTCTTTATCTATATAACAATGATCCTAAAGACAAGTGGGAAAAATTCAAGGAATTTAATGCATCAGCTCAACCTGCACCAACCCTTGGTTTCCATTTTGATCCTAGTTCTGTTCGATCAGAAATTGCTGCCATCACCAATGTAAGTGAAGAATTCTATCCGGCACTTGCAACTGGTACGGTTGATCCTGAGGAATATTTGCCAAAAGCAAATAAGAAATTCAAAGAAGCAGGTATTGATAAAGTATTGAAAGAAATTCAAAAACAATACGATGCATGGAAAGCGAAAAATAAGTAAATAACGGAAATCAAGCTGGATGCAAATCTGGCTTGATTTTTACTTGTATATTTAGAAAAATAGATTTATAGAATACTTTTAATATTTTTGATTTTAACTCAGGAGGATTTTTCTGTTCACATTTTAGTGAAATCTCCTTTATACAACATGTGCAACACTTTTGCTCATATAGGTGCTTCCCCTTTTACACCATTTTATAAAGAGAAAACAGACACGAAGGCAGAATTTAATTCTTCTTAGAATACATATTAACAGCGGATGATGGTGAGTGAGGAATGAACATGCTCAAGAACAAATATTTTAAATACAATATATTTCATAAACTACTTTTAGCTTCTTCACTAACATTAGTCGTTACGGTGATTATTCTCATTGTAACCATTACGAATTATTACTCAGATATTATTATCCAAAGAGAAAGAGACATCGATTCCCGCACACTGGATAGAGTGGATGGATTTTTTTCCAATAAACAAGGTGATGTGGATTATTTAGTAAGAGAATTGTACGGCAGAAGTGATTTAATTTCGGATGTTTCTTTAGCACTGAATAAGGGATACGAAGATTACATGAAATCTAATCTAGATCGTTATACTAAATCCCATTCTTTTATTTCCCGAAACATCAATACGATTTTTATGGACTTTTTCAATCAGGATCCCAATATTAATGCAGTGAGCCTGCGTTCTATTGCACTTCCTGAGGTGGAGTACTTATTTATTTACAATAATGGCCGGTGGAATGATTCCATTAAAGACCAAACGGCAAATGAAATTCCCCCAAGACAAATGCAGCCTTTTTTTGAAGGACAAAGCTATCCGAAAAGACATTTAAAAGACACGATTACAAAGGAAATTCTCCTTTATAACCCGGGTACGATGGAGAAAATGGGGATTTTATCTATCTACTATTCGACGGATGGATTAGACCAAATTGTGAAAAGAAAGAATTCTGAGGTTGAGAAATCCTTCTTTTTATTAAATAAAGAGGGAAAGGTTTTATATTCTGATAATCATGGTATTCCAAAACAACTAATTGAGAAGGTATCGAAAAAAACCGGGGAATCGATTCAAACATATCATGGACAAACCTATTACATGGATGTCTCTGCTCAAAATAATGAATATACCTATATAGGTGTCATTCCCAAAAAGGAATTAAACAAATTAACCTTTGCCAGAGGAACGATGTGGGTATTAATTATTTTTGCGACGCTTGCAGCTATTTTAATTACATATAGGTTTACTAGTAGTTACTCTAAACGAATTGGGCAAATCGTTGCTTCTATTCGGGAAGTAGAAAAAGGAAATCTTTCTGTGAGAATTCCAGAATCGAAAAAGGCTGATGAATTATCGATTATCGGCATAAGTTTTAATTCGATGTTAGTAAAATTAAATGATTATATTGAACGTTTCTTTTTATTGAATAACATGCAAAAACAAGCGGAATTAAAAGCTCTTCAAGCGCAAATTAACCCGCATTTTTTATTTAATACACTAGAAGTAATACGGATGGTTGCGGTAATGGAAGGTTCGGATACTTCCGGAGATATGATTTTCCATTTGTCGAGAATGCTGAGATATTCATTAGAAACAAAAGAAACAGTATCCTTGCAGGTCGAAATAGAGAATGTAGAGCAATATTTAAAACTGATCCAGCTTCAATATCCTAATAAGTTACAAGTAGCTATTCAAATTCCAAAAGAAATGGAGAATGTTCCGATTCAACGCTTGATTCTTCAGCCCCTTGTGGAAAATTATATTAAACATGGTTTTAAAAAGGATCGGAATGATAATAAGCTGGAAATCATCGGTCAAAAGGCGGAAGGAGATATTGAAATCAGTATCAAAGATAATGGAACAGGTATTTCTTATGATCAGCTCACATTAATCAGAGATCAAATAAATGATAAGGATGGTGTTGAAATGAAATCCATTGGATTAAGAAATGTTCATCAACGCTTGAATTTAAAATTTAACGATCCTTATGGTTTATCGATTCAAAGTGTGCCAGATCAAGAAACGATTGTAACCGTTTTAATACCGGGTGAGGTGTGAGGGATATGTTTCGTGTATTGCTTGTTGATGATGAACCGTTAATTACGAGAGGACTAAAGGCACTATTGAATTGGGAAGATTACGGATTTGAGGTTACCTGTTTTGCTGAAAATGGGGAAGAAGCTCTTGAAATATTAAAAACGGGCGATATTCAGCTTTTAATTACAGATATTTTAATGCCGAAAATGACTGGTTTAGAGCTGATCCAAAAGGCTAAAGGGCTTTGGCCGGAATTAAAATGTGTCGTATTATCCGGATACCAGGAGTTTGCTTACGTAAAAGAAGGATTGCTTTTAGGAATTGAGAATTACTTATTGAAGCCTGTTGATAAAGAGGAATTATTAAAGACGATTCAAACCATTAGTAAGAAGCTGTTTACGACATTGGATTCGAATGATCATACGAAATTCACGACGCTGAAGGAAAATATTTTATGGCGATTGCTAAATGGTGAGATTGATAAAAACAATTGGCGGGAAAGATTGTCCCTGTATGAAATGGAAGTCAATCATCCCTTTTATGGAGTATCTATCTTAGATTTTGAGAATTCCGGCGATGAAAAGGTCGTAGCTGAAATAGCGCGATATGTAGAGGATACATTTTCCGCTGACTGTCTTTATCAATTGGATCAAGAATTCATTATTGTTTTTGGCGGAGAAAGTGCAGTATACATTACGGAATGTAATCATTTACTGGTTGATTATTTAAAAAAGGAACAAGATATGGTCGGTAAATTTTATCTGTCCTTAGGAAATACCGTCAATGGAATGGACGAGATAGAGGAGAGCTATCTAAGTGCGAGAGAATGCAAACCGCTTCAAATATATATGGAACCCCATGTGCTTATTTCCAGGCAAGTCTATGAGGATAGACAAGCAATCTTAAAAAAAGAGCAGGAATGGAAAGAGAATTTTACGAAAGAATTAGTAAAGTCAAAAGAGAATTTAAAGAAGATGATAGATCAATTCTACTGTTCCTTAATGAAAAAATCGGGCTTCTTGGCTCCTTCAGTAGCGAAAAAATATACGATTGATTTCATTTCATATATTCATCATTCCTTAAAGCCGGATGAATTTAGCTACCACACCGCCTCTATTGAAAAGATGGTTTACGCTACGAATATTCCGCAAATGAAAAGCATTTTAGAAGAATATTGCCAGGAACTGCTTTTGTCTATTAATCATCAAAATAAAATGCGCAGTCCTATAGTGCAGAATGTTCTGGAATATATCCATGCCAACTATGATCAGGAGCTATCATTAAAAACATTCGGTCATCGCTTTCATGTAAACCCTATCTACCTCGGCCAGCTATTTCAAAAAGAGGTAGGAGTCGTATTCTCGGTCTATATTAATCATTACCGACTAAAAAAAGCTAAGGAATTGCTAAAAGCAACTAATTATCGCGCTGGCGAAATCGGCAAAAAAGTAGGCTATTCCGATACCACCTACTTCTACAAGCAATTCAAAAAAAGCGTCGGTGTTACGCCGACCGAATGGAGAAATCTTTAAGTTTTTGATTAGTAGAAAAGTAGATTGATGATTTTGTAAACAGTTTTTTGTGTGCAGTATGAAGGACAGGTTTGAAAAAAAGAATGGGCAAGTTGTCCTTCATAAACTGTATGAAAGACAAAAACGAGGAAAGAAGAGGGAAACCCGTCCTTCATGGGGGTTATGAAGGACAGGTTTGAAAAAAAGAATAGGCTAGTTGTCCTTCATAGACAGTATGAAGGACAAAGTCGAGGAATGAAAAGGGAAACCCGTCCTTCATGGGGGTTATGAAGGACAGGTTTGAAAAAAAGAATGGGCTAGTTGTCCTTCATAAACTGTATGAAAGACAAAAACGAGGAAAGAAGAGGGAAACCCGTCCTTCATGGGGGATATGAAGGACAGGTTTGTAAAAAAGGATAGGCAAGTAGTCCTTCATTGACTGTATGAAGGACAAAGTCGAGGAATGAAAAGGGAAGGCTGTCCATCATAGAGGCAATGAAGGACATTTTTGAAATAAAGAAAATGCAAGTAGCAGGGCTTTTACTTGGGATGTATAACTCAACCGAGATAAGGCAAGCAAATCTTTATGTTTTACATAACCTTTAAAGAAAGGGGATTACATTGTGAAGGATTATCTATTTCCCAAGGATTTTTGGTGGGGCTCCGCATCTTCCGCTACGCAAATGGAAGGGGCAGCAAACAAGGATGGAAAAGGGAAAAATATTTGGGATCATTGGTACGAAATAGAACCAAATCGCTTTTTTAAAAAGATAGGCCCAAGTGAGACATCACAATTTTACGAACGGTATAAAGAGGACATTGCATTAATGAAGGAGCTTGGTCATAACAGCTTCCGCTTCTCCATCTCATGGTCCAGATTAATCCCAACCGGTGAGGGAGAAGTAAATCCTAAGGCTGTTCAATTTTATAACCAAGTAATGGACGAGCTTTGGAATCACGGGATTGAACCATTCGTGAATTTATATCATTTCGACATGCCTTTTGAACAGCAGGAAAAAGGCGGCTGGGAAAGCAGGGAAGTAGTGAAAGCATATGTGAAGTATGCAGAAACCTGTTTCGATTTATTTGGTGACCGCGTGAAAAAGTGGTTTACCCATAACGAACCGATTGTTCCCGTAGAAAATCAATATTTATACGGTCACCATTATCCAGCACTCTGTAATTTTCAGAAATGTGTTCAAGCTGGTTTTCATTCGATTTTAGCCAGTGCGATGGCGATTCGTGCATATCATAAGAGAAATTTAGGTGGGAAAATTGGGATTATCCTGAACCTAACTCCATCCTATCCAAGAAGTCAGCATCCGGCAGATGTAGAAGCTGCAAAGATTGCAGATGCCTTTTTTAACCGATCTTTTCTTGATCCATCTGTAAAAGGGACCTTTCCAAGTGAATTGGTTGATATCTTGAAGAAGGAAGGATTTATGCCTCATATTGAGGACGGAGATATAACGCTGATTAAGGAAAATACCGTCGATCTATTAGGGATTAACTATTATCAGCCTAGGAGAGTAAAGGCGAAGGAAAATTTATTTAATCCAAATGCACCGTTCATGCCGGAACGATATTTTGATTATCACGATATGCCAGGTAAGAAAATGAATCCTTACCGAGGCTGGGAAATCTATGAAAAGGGAATTTACGACATCTTAATGAATGTAAAAGAAAACTATGGAAATATCGAATGCTTTATTTCGGAAAACGGAATGGGAGTTGAAAATGAAACCCGATTTCTAAATGAAGAAGGGATGATTGAAGATGACTATCGCATTGAATTTTACGAAGAGCATTTAAAGTGGGTCCATCAGGCAATCCAAGATGGATCTAATGTAAAAGGTTTTCATGTTTGGACCTTTATCGATAACTGGTCCTGGCTCAATGCCTACAAAAACCGCTATGGCCTAGTATCCGTTGATTTGGATAAAGATTGTAAGCGAACGGTGAAAAAAAGCGGATATTGGTTTAAAAAATTAGCGGTAACAGGGTTAATTTAAGTGCCATGGAATAGATTTATTTTAAATCGACAGGCGAATAGCCCGAAAGATATGAAGAAACAGACCGATTCGGGTATTAATGTCTAGTTAGGCCTCAACAGGCAGGCACCACGAGTGGAAATATAAAAATATATATACGCACTGTCCGCCTCTGGCATACAAAATTGCAAAATGTCCACGGGTGGTGCCTGACACCAAAAAAGGAGGGATTTGTATGAAACTTGGAGTAAGTTCATATAGTTTTTTATCTGCCATTCAGTCGGGAGAAATGACCATTTTCGATGTGATGGATTGGATTAAGGAACATGGCGGGGAGCATATTGAAATTGTTCCTATCGGATTTACTTTGGATGACAATGAAGAATTTGCAGGTGCGATTCGCAATAAAGCAAGCTCCCTCGGCATTGATATTTCCAATTATGCTATTGGAGCAAATTTTATCGATAAAAATAAAGAGGAATACCAAGCAGAAATAGAAAGAGTAAAAAAGCAGGTGGATATTGCCCATGCACTTGGGGTGAAGAAAATGCGCCACGATGTTGCATCAAGAAATCCTAAGGAAGCAACGATCACTCAATTTCAAAAGGATTTACCTGCCATCGTAACCGCCTGTAAGGAAATTGCTGATTATGCATCCCAATACAACATCACGACAAGCATTGAAAATCACGGATTTCATGTTCAGCATGCAGACCGGGTCCATCAAATTGTCGATCTAGTGGATAAGGAAAATTTTAAAACAACCCTGGATATCGGAAACTTTTTATGTGTTGATGAGGACCCGCTATCTTCGGTAAAACGAAACATTTCCATTGCATCGATGGTTCATTTCAAGGACTTTTATGTAAGACCACATGATCGGAATCCTGGAAGCGGCTGGTTTCAATCTGCTGCGGGAAATTATTTACGCGGTGCGATTGTCGGTCAGGGTGACATCCATATTCCTCATGTCATGAAGGAAGTGAAAGAATCCGGGTATGATGGCTATCTCTCCCTTGAGTTTGAAGGAATGGAAGATTGCCGTACTGGGGTGAAAATTGGCTTAGAAAATATAAAACGAATTTGGGATGAATTGTAACAGTATAAGGAGGAATTATTGTTGAAAAAGGTAAAAATCGGGGTTATTGGTGCAGGATCTATTTCAGAAATGCATTTTAATGGATACGAAAAAAATCCTTATGCAGAAATCTTTGCGGTTTGTGATGTAAATGAAGAAAGAGCAAAAGAAAAGGCAGGGTTATATAAAGCGACGAAACACTATTCTGATTACCGTGAACTCCTACTAGATAAAGAGATTGATGCCGTAAGTATTTGTACATGGAATCATTCCCATGCGGAAATTTCCATCGCCGCCTTAAAAGCGGGAAAGCATGTTTTGGTAGAAAAACCGTTAACGACTAGCGTAGAAAAAGCTTTGGAGATTGAAAAAGCGGTTAAGGAAAGCGGAAAGCTTCTGCAGGTTGGGTTTGTGAGAAGATATGCCTCCAATACGAAGATTTTAAAATCATTTATTGATGCAGGTGATTTAGGATCCATTTATTATGCGAAAGCATCATGCTTACGCAGGCTTGGCAACCCGGGTGGTTGGTTTTCTGATAAAAGCCGGTCAGGCGGTGGACCACTAATTGATATCGGAGTGCATGTCATCGATTTATGCTGGTATTTAATGGGGCGTCCGAAAGTGAAATCGATAACAGGAAATACTTATCGTAAATTAGGAAATCGCTCTCATATTCAAAATCTCTCCTTCTATCAAGCTGCAGACTATGATTCATCCAAAAATGATGTGGAGGATATGACAAACGCTTTAGTTCGCTTTGAAAATGGAGCATCTTTATTTGTGGACGTAAGCTTCACCCTTCATGCCAAAAAAGATGAGACACAAGTGAAATTATATGGGGATAAAGGCGGCGCTGAAATTGAGCCGGAGCTGCACATTGTTTCGGAAAAACACAATACAATCTTGAATGTTACCCCACAAGTGGATTATTTAACGTTTAATTTTACGCAAGCATTTCAATCAGAAATCGACCATTTCATCGAATGTATTACTGAAAATAAAGAAACCATCAGTCCTGTCCAGGATGGAGTAGAAATTATGAAAATTCTTTGCGGGATTTACGAATCAAGCGAAAAAGGAATGGAAGTAACTTTCTCATAGCAGTTGTTAATAAGATTTAGAACAAAGTGGGGGACATTTCATGGGTGAAAGAGAAGAACGCGTTAAATGGTTTATGGAGGATCGATTCGGCCTATTTATTCACTGGGGGCTCTATTCGATTCCAGCACGCGGGGAATGGATTCGTAACAATGAACGCTTAAGTGTAGAAGATTATCAACCATATTTTGAGGAGTTCAATCCTATTTTTTATAACCCAAGGGAATGGGCTAAGGCGGCAAAAGCAGCAGGGCAGAAATATGCAGTTCTGACGGCAAAGCATCATGATGGTTTCTGCTTATTTGATAGTAAGCTAACAGACTATAAAGCGACGAATACACCTGCGGGACGAGATTTAATCAAAGAATATACAGAAGCTTTTCGGGAGGAAGGTCTGAAGGTTGGACTGTATTACTCGATTATCGACTGGCATCACCCTGATTACCCCGCATATGGGGATCGTCATCATCCCATGAGGGATCATGAGGATTTTAAAAACTTCACAGGGGACTTTTCCAGATATATTTCCTATTTTCATGGACAGGTGAAAGAGTTATTAACGAATTACGGAAAAATAGATATTTTGTGGTTTGATTTTTCATACGATGATATGTCCGGTGAAAAATGGCGGGCAACGGAGCTTGTTAAAATGATCCGTTCGATTCAGCCGGATGTATTGATTGATAATCGCCTTGGAGGAAATATCTTGGCAGCCGAACCGGAAATTTATGCAGGGGATTTTTATTCACCGGAGCAAATTATTCCGGTCGGCGGGATTGTAAATTCGGTTGCTAAACCGATTCCCTGGGAAGCATGTATCACGTTAAATGATCACTGGGGCTATCATTCTAAGGATGTAAACTATAAATCTCCGCAGCAGGTGATCCGCACTTTAGTAGAATGCGTCAGTAAAAATGGCAATCTACTATTAAATGTTGGACCGAATGCAAAAGGAGAGATTCCGCAGCAGTCCTTGGAGATTTTAAAGGAAGTTGGAAAATGGATGAAGCAAAATGGGGCAAGCATATACGGCTGCCACGCTTCCAGCTTGCCGAAGCCTGAATGGGGAAGGTATACGCAAAAAGGAAACTATTTATACGCACATGTTTATGACCGCGGCATTGGCCCCATCTATTTTCAAGGATTAAAAGGCAAGATAAAAAAAGCAAGGCTGCTGGCTGATGGCAGTGAATTAATAGTCGAAGTTCCATGGATGGCCGAGCAGTATTCCGATGTTCAAAATGGAGCGTTTATCACTTTGCAGGGAGCAAGGCTGCCGGATGAGATGGATACGGTGATTGAGCTGGAGTTGGTGGAAGGAGGGTTTAGATAGAATCGTGCCTAAAATTGAGCTCGGGTTACCACTCTGGTCACGCAAGAAGTGGAATCGTGCCCGAAAAAGGGATTGTGCCACTGCCACGGTCACCAAAGAAGCGGTTTGATGCCCGAAAAAGGGATTGTGCCACTGCCACGGTCACCAAAGAAGTGGCTCGATGCCCGATCATGGAATCCAATCAGCAGAACTGGCATCAACAATAAAAACAAATTTCATGTAAAGCAAATACTTTCTCAAAAGGAGGAGTTCATCCTATGAAGTTAGAACAAAAATTGTCCAACAAAATCGGTATTATTGTGGACAGTCTTCGAATGCCGATTCGGGAAGGTTTAAAGACCGCAAAGGAGCTTGGTGCCGATGGTGTGCAAATCTATGCGGTAAAAGGGGAGATGAGCCCGGAAAATTTGAGTTCTTCCGCTAGAAAAGATTTAAAGAATTATATTGATTCCTTAGGATTAGAAATTTCTGCCCTATGCGGAGATCTCGGTGGACACGGATTTCAAGATGCCCAATTGAACCCAGAAAAGATTGAAAAATCAAAAAGAATCCTGGATCTTGCCGTGGAATTGGGAACAAATATTGTTACGACACATATCGGCATCATCCCTGATGAACCATCTGACCCAATTTACGAAGAAATGCAAAAGGCATGTGATGAGTTGGGAATCTATGCAAAAAGCTTAAATGCTTATTTTGCGATTGAAACAGGTCCGGAGCCATCAGCAAGATTAAAAAGTTTCCTGGATTCCCTCAGCACAAATGGTGTATCAGTGAATTTTGACCCTGCGAATATGGTGATGGTGACAGGTGATGACCCTGCCCAAGGGGTAAAGCTTTTAAAAGACTATATAGTTCATACACATGTAAAAGACGGAGTAAGATATCGTGAAGTCGATCCTCGTGATGTCTACGGTGCACTTGGTTATGGCAGTGGGGTAGATCATGAAAAAATCGCTCAAATGGTAACTGCAGGGGAATACTTCAAGGAGCTTCCACTTGGCCAAGGAAAGGTAGATTTCCCAGCGTATTTTGCCGCATTACAAGAAATCGGTTATGAAGGTTATTTGACGATTGAAAGAGAAGTTGGAACAAATCCGCTTCAGGATATTAGTGATGCGATAAAGTTCATAAAAACATATAAATAAAATAATAGATTAGGAGGAAGAACCATGACAGAAAAGCTAAAAGTAGCGATCATTGGTTGCGGAGGAATCGCAAACGGAAAGCATTTGCCAAGCTTAAGTAAAATCGAACAAGTCGAAATCGTGGCATTCTGTGATATTGAAATCGAAAAGGCAAAAAAAGCTGCTGAAAAATACGGTACAAGTGAGGCGGCGGTATATGGGGACTATAAACAATTATTAAAAGATCCGTCCATTGATGTTGTACATGTTTGTACCCCTAATATCTCCCATGCGGAAATTTCGATTGCGGCCTTAGAAAGCGGGAAGCATGTTATGTGTGAAAAACCAATGGCGAAAACATATGAAGAAGCGAAAGCCATGGTTGAAGCAGCTGAGCGTACAGGCAAGAAGCTGACAATCGGCTACAACAACCGCTACCGTCAAGACAGCCAGTATTTACATAAGGTATGTCAGCGCGGAGATCTTGGGGAAATTTATTATGCCAAGGCACATGCGATTCGCCGTCGTGCAGTCCCAACTTGGGGAGTATTTTTAGATGAAGAAAAACAAGGTGGCGGACCATTGATCGATATTGGTACACATGCTCTCGATTTAACTTTATGGATGATGGATAATTATAAGCCAAAATCTGTGATGGGAACCACTTATCATAAATTAGGGAAAAAGAAAGACGCTGCAAATGCATGGGGACCTTGGAATCCAGAAAAATTCACCGTTGAAGATTCTGCATTCGGTTTTATTACGATGGAAAATGGAGCGACCATCGTCCTGGAGTCAAGCTGGGCATTAAATACGTTGGATGTCGATGAAGCGAAATGCTCGTTAAGCGGAACAGAAGGCGGAGCTGATATGAAAGACGGCTTGCGTATTAATGGTGAGAATTTTGGGAAGCTTTATACGACCAATGTGGAATTAGGCTCAGGTGGTGTAGCCTTTTACGACGGAAAGGCAGAAAATGACTCTGATATGGAAGCACGACTTTGGATTGAAAGCATCCTAAATGATACGGAGCCAGTTGTAAAACCTAGGGAAGCTCTAGTTGTAACGCAAATTTTAGAAGCCATCTATGAATCTGCTAAAACGGGCAAGGCAGTTTATTTTAACTAAAAGTGATCTGTCCCCTCAATTCAATCAAACTAGTTAATATAAGGAGTGGCAAACATGATCAATGTTGCATTATTAAGCAGATGGCATGTCCATGCGGATGACTATGCGAATCAGATTAAAAAAAATGAACAGCTATCGATTCAGCTTGTATGGGATGAAGACGCAGAACGCGGGGAAAAGTGGGCTGCGGAATTAGGTGTGCCTTTTGATGGTAATCTACAATCCGTTTTATCTAATCCTTCCATTGATGCGGTGGTCGTAAATACACCTACCAATCTACATAAGGAAGTTATTTTTGCAGCTGTAAACCACGGAAAGCATGTTTTTACGGAAAAGGTGTTAGCTTTTACAGTAAAAGACTGTGAAGAAATTTTTGCTGCAGTTGAGGAGAACGGAGTTAAACTGATGGTATCCTTACCAAGGTTAACAGAAAGCCCATATCTGTATGCACAAAAGGTAGTGGACGAAGGACTGCTGGGCCAAATTACAACGATTCGCTGCCGCATGGCTCACAATGGTGCAGTTCCTCCTGAAGGAAAGACACAAGGCTGGCTGCCTGCCCGCTTTTTTGATGAGGAACAATGCGGTGGAGGTTCCTTCATTGATCTTGGTGCACACCCGATTTATTTGACCAATCGACTAATGGGACCTGTTAATGCGTTACATGCACGCCTGCAGCAAACCAATCATCATGGAGTGGATGACAATGCCGTCGTTATACTAGAATACAAATCTGGTGCACTGGGCGTGATTGAAACTGGCTTTTTATCCTATGGCAGTCCATTTCAATTAGAGCTGTATGGAACAGAAGGGACTCTTCTAATCGAGGACGAGCAGATTCGCCTCAGAAGCAGCCGTCTTGACCATCATGACTGGGAAAGTCCACAACAAGCAGTACAGCGAATACCAATGCCTATGGACCAATGGGTTGCGGAAATACAAACAGATAAAGCTCCTACTCTTACAAAAGAAGACTTTATTAACTTAACAAAGATAAATGAGGCAGCTGCTTTATCTAATAAAGAAAATCGTCGGATTGTATTGAGTGAAATTCAGTAGTGATAGATATAGAACAGAAAAAAAATGAAACGCTGATTGATATAACACCATCCCCTGGCAGCAGCGAACTGTCAATAAATCGCTTTATTCATATCTGCAAAAAAAGCGGGAGTATCCATTACAACTTAAAAATTACCATAATCGGAGCTAACAATGCTCCTTTTTTCTTTCTAAAGAATAAATCTTTTCCAAGTTGGAAAAGGGACCTGTCACCCCCGTCCCAAAATAAGGGATGACATTTATACCTAAATGCGGGATGATATAGAATATGAGAGTGGGAATTTATTGAAACAAAGATAAGGTGATTTTCTATGAAAATATTACTTGTGGAAGATGATAAAACGATTGCCTCCGGATTGGAATATTCGCTTCAGCATGATCATTTTTCTACCGAACTGTGCTATGATGCTGAATCGGCAAAAAAGGTAATAGCGAAACGTTTAGATGAATTTGATCTATGTTTGTTTGATGTCTCTTTGCCGGATGGGAGCGGCTATGAGTTATGCACATTAGTAAAAAAGCAGACAGATATTCCGGTTATTTTTCTGACCGCTATTGATGATGAAGTGAATGTGGTTATGGGGCTTGACATGGGTGCTGATGACTACATCACCAAACCATTTCGAATCCGCGAACTGATTTCCAGGATTAAAACGGTTTTAAGAAGGTATCAAAAGTATACTTCTACCAAATCTTTCATTGAAATAAACGACATTCAGGTCCATACCCTTGAAGGAAAAGTCTATAAAAATGGGCAGGAGATTTTATTGACCGCATTAGAATATCGTCTTTTATTGATTTTTGCCAACCATATTGGACAAGTCCTCTCAAGAAACCAGCTTTTAGAGCAAATTTGGGATGTTGCGGGGGATTTTGTGAATGACAATACGTTAACGGTGTATATAAAGAGGTTGAGGGAAAAGTTAGAGGATAATCCGCAAAATCCGCAAATTATTAAAACAGTGCGTGGTTTAGGCTATAAGGTTGGTGATTGAATTGCTGAGAAACAAAGAGGTGCAAGCCCACCTTTTAACAATGTGTGTGATTAGCCTAGTGGCTATTGCAGCTGCGGCATTTTTCTCCGTCGCTGCCACCTTGCTAATTACCATCGTATCTATATTACTGATTAGTATCAGCCTGTTATTTACCAAAAAGCGATATCGTGAAATCGAGAAGCTTTCCGGATATTTGCGGCAAATTCACAGTGGGGATTATACCCTTGATGTTCGTGATAATGTCGAGGGAGAGCTTAGTATTTTAAAAAATGAGATTTATAAAGTGACTATCATGTTATCGGAGCAAAGAGTGCTTCTGCAAAAGGATAAAATCCAATTGACGAATGCGATTTCCGATATCTCCCATCAACTGAAAACTCCGCTTACCTCGATGATGATGATGTCCGATTTATTAAGTACCCCCGATCTTCCGGCTGAAAAAAGAATGGAATTCACAAGAAATCTTCGTAATCAGTTAGAACGATTAGAATGGCTCGTTTCTTCGTTATTGAAACTCTCCAAAATTGATGCAGGTACAACCCAATTTAAAAACGAACCCATATTGGTGGAAAAGCTAGTACAAAAAGCGCTGGAGAATTTGCTGATTCCAATAGAGATTAAGGATCAAACCGTATCCATAAGTTGCGAGAAGTCTATAACTATTTTAGGGGATTTTCATTGGACGGCCGAAGCCTTGATCAATATTTTAAAAAACTGTGTGGAGCACACACCTGTAGGGGGAACAATCACCATTTCCTGCAACGATAATGTCCTGTTTACAGAAATCAGTATCACTGATACTGGAATCGGCATCGCGAAAGAAGACTTGCCCAATATTTTCAAACGATTTTATAAAGGGAAAAATGCGAGCAAAGAAAGTGTCGGAATCGGATTGGCGATGGCCCATCGCATTATTACGAGTCAAAATGGAGATATCGAGGTGAAGAGTAAAAAAGGGGAAGGGACGAGCTTTAGAATAAAGTTTTATAAGCAAGTCATTTAAAGGTTGACTGATTCATATAAATTGAAGCTTTTAATACTAGATTAGAGTTAAGCATCTTTTCTTAAACAAGATAACGGTTATTAAGGCTATAAGATTCTTTATTTCAAATACCTTAAGTGACTAAACTGTCATTTTCCAGTCACTGCAAAGTCATAAAAGGCAGATAGAATAGACCTTAGAAAATACTTGGAGGTTTTTTACATGGAAATTCTAAAAATAGAACATCTGTCTAAACAATATGGCAAAGGTGAAACGGCAGTGAAGGCGCTCGATGATGTATCTTTTTCCGTAAAAAAGGGCGAATTTGTCGCCATAATAGGCCCTTCTGGCTCCGGCAAATCCACGCTTCTGCATCTGCTTGGCGGTGTCGACCGTCCAACCAGCGGAAAAGTTTTCGTTGACAATACGGACATATATAACCTGAATGAAACACAATTAGCCATTTTTAGACGCAGGCAAATCGGGTTAATCTATCAGTTTTACAATCTTATCCCTGTCTTAACAGTCGAAGAGAATATCACTCTGCCTCTTTTGCTTGACGGGCATAAGGTGGATAAAAAACAATTTGATGATATTGTGAAGCTACTTAATCTGGAGAATCGCTTAAACCATTTGCCGAACCAACTATCAGGCGGACAGCAGCAAAGGGTTTCAATCGGCAGAGCATTAATTAGCAATCCAGCAATTATGCTCGCAGACGAGCCAACTGGGAACCTTGATAGCAAGAACAGCAAGGAAATCATTGACTTATTAAAAATGTTTAATAAAACATTAAATCAGACGTTACTTGTTATTACACACGATGAAGGAATCGCGCTTCAGGCGGATCGCGTCATTAGCATTGAAGATGGAAAGATTGCTAAGGATGAGGTGATTCGTCCGTGAACATTGTTAACAAACTCACAGTAAGACATATGAAATTAAATAAGCGGCGAACCCTTGTGACCATTATTGGAGTTATCATTTCTGTTGCGATGATTACGGCGGTTGCAACCTTATTTGTTTCCTTTACAGATTTAATGAAGAGGCAGGAAATGAAGGACAATGGGGAATGGCATGTTTTATATAAGGATGTAAATAAGAAACAACTCGAAGCCATTGAAAAAGATGACGCAACGAAAAAGGTTGTATTAACACGAGACGCGGGATATGCCCCTTTAAAAGGCGGGCAAAACAAAAGTAAGCCTTATTTATTTATAAAACAATATAATGCCCAAGGCTTTAAACAGTTTCCGATTGAATTGGAAAAAGGAAGGTTGCCAAAGGCAGCGAACGAGGTAGTTCTCTCTGATCGGATATCCACAGATGGAAAAGTGAATTTTAATATTGGCGATTCTATCACCCTGGATATCGGGGAGCGGGAAATGAAATTACCTGGTCAACCGATCAAGAAATTTGGACAAAACGATCCATTACAAATAGAGAATGAAAAATTAACCGAAACTTTTAAAAAGCTGACTACTAAAACATATACTGTTGTTGGTTTTATAAAACTTCCGAAATGGGAACCAACATGGGCACCAGGATATACGGTTATTGGTTATATTGATAAAAGCATGATCGGAGCATCCAATAAAGCTGATGCTGCTGTTGTATTAAAAAAGGTGAATGGATCTTTATATTCACATGCCAAGGCTCTTGCCAAGAAAGAAAATATTAAATCCGTAAAGTTTAATAATGAATTATTGCGTTATTATGGAGTAACAAGTGACCCTGGCCTAAAACGCACCCTATTTTCATTAACTGCGGTTATTATGGGGGTCATCATCATTGGCTCTGTTTCCCTCATCTATAATGCCTTTGCCATCTCTGTTTCCGAGCGTTCTCGTCATTTGGGTATGCTTTCCAGTGTTGGAGCGACCAGACGACAAAAGCAAAACTCTGTATTTTTTGAAGGGTTTATCATTGGCTTGATTAGTATTCCGCTTGGAATTATTTTTGGACTTGCCGGGATTGGAGTTACTTTTCTCTTTATTAATTCGGTCATTCAAGATGCACTGGGGTTAGATGTGAATTGGAGGTTGACGGTTACACCATACTCGATTTTAATAGCGTGCGTTGTTTCAATAGTAACTATTTTCATTTCAACATATCTCCCTGCTAGAAAAGCATCGAAGATTTCTGCGATCGATGCGATTCGGCAAACAACCGATATTAAACTCACGAGTAAAAAAGTAAAAACATCTAAGTTTGTTCGCAAAGTTTTTGGCTTTGAAGCAGAGGTTGGATTGAAAAATTTAAAAAGAAATAAACGAAGATATCAGGCGACCGTTTTTTCACTCGTTATTAGTATTGTACTGTTTTTAGCCGTTTCCTTTTTTAATGCCAATTTAAAAAAATCATTGGTTCTTTCACAGGAAAATATAAATTTTGATATTCAAGTTTCTGTAAATGGTAAAATGACGAAAGCGGATGAAGAATTGTTCAAGTCCATTGCGCAGCTTGGGGATGTAACGGATACTAGCGAAATGAGGAGTATCGAGGGTATTGCATGGATCCATAAAGATTCGATCGCGAAAGAACTAAAGACAAAAGACTATCAAGATCAAATGAAGAATGGGAAATATCCTTATAATATAATGGTGTATGAAATAGATGAGCAACATTTAAAGGCATATGCAAAATCAATTGGTGCCGACTATGCGCAGTTGATTAATCCGAAACGTGTATCTGGTATTGTGATTGACACTATTTCATATCAGGATATGCAAGCAAAAAAATATGTAGAAACGAAAGCTATTCATGCCAAAGTCGGCCAAAGTATTGATCTAAGCCTTATGGATCCTAATACGGAAAAAACGGAGAGATTTGGAGAAGTAACCTTTGCGGCATTGACTGATCAATTGCCGATGGGAGTATCTTCAAGTGGGCTAGGAAACTTAAATATCATTGTTTCCAAACAGGGCATGAATCAATTGCTTAAAAAATATACATCAGATGGTATTAGTTCTTTACTTTACTTAAAAAGTAAGGATCCTATCAAAACACAAGAAGCAATTGAAAAAATAAAACCTAGCAATATGTATGTTTACAATGTATTTCGAGGAAGGCAGCAGGAAGAACAGATGATGCTGTTAATGTCGGTATTCACGTACGGATTTATCGCACTCATGACTGCGATATCGGTGGCAAATATTTTAAATACGATTACCACTTCCATCTCGCTCAGAAAACGCGAATTTGCAATGTTGAAATCGATCGGCATGACGCCAAAAGGCTTTAATAAGATGATTCATTATGAAAGCATTTTTTATGGTATAAAGTCATTGCTGTACGGTCTTCCTGTTAGCATTGTTGTCATGTATTTGATCTATCGATCCCTAATGAACAGTTTCAGCTTTGGATTTTCCCTTCCATGGTTGGAAATTGTCTATGCTATCCTTGCCGTATTCATCATCGTCAGCATCGCCATGCTTTACTCCAGCTCCAAAGTAAAAAAAGAAAATATTATCGACTCGCTAAAGCAAGAAAGCATCTAGGTTACGAGGATTTAGTGAAAAATGTATGTAAAACCATCTCAAAAATATATATGTTTTGGGGTGGTTTTTTGTATGAAAAACATTGTATTCTTCTTTATAATAATCCATTAATTCTTGAAGTTAAACATGGTTTCCAAGGGTCTACATAATTCTAAAAATTGAAAATTTATCTTTCCACGCAAATAAGTTTAATGCTATAATACTATCAACTGGTAATGACATCATTATAATTTTTTTGAAAGGGAGGGTAATGAATTAAATTGTAAGCACTTTCAATCGTAAATGGTAATGACATCGCTATAACAGTCTGTATGGAGAATTGTACTCGAGGGGGATTTAAAATGAAGAAATGTTTTCTGTTCATTGCTATGCTGACGTTGGTTTTTGTAATAGCTGGTTGTTCAGGACAAACAGCTTCTTCCAAGGATGGAAAAGTCGTTATTCGCTATGGTCTTTGGGATAAAAAGCAAGTGCCCGCTATTGAGCAAATCATCAAAAAGTTTAATGAAACAAATCCAAATATTGAAGTAAAAATAGAACTCACTCCGTATGCACAATACTTTCAGAAACTTGAAACGGCAGCCACTGGCGGAGCATTGCCGGATGTTCTATGGATGAACGGTCCTCACATTACTCAATATGCGGAAGGGAACGTTCTTTTGCCATTAGATGATTTGATTAAAAAGGATCATTATAATATGGGAAATTATCCGGATTCGTTAGTAAGCTTATATACGGTGGATAACAAGAAATTTGGAATTCCGAAAGATTTTGATACAACCGGGTTATGGTATAACAAAAAGCTTTTTGACGAAGCTGGTGTCTCTTATCCTGATGATACTTGGGATTGGAATACATTAAAGGAAGCAGCAAAGAAATTAACCAATAAGGATAAAGGCATTTGGGGATTCGGTGCTTTAATGGGAAATCAAGGCGGATATTATGATTTAATTTGGCAGAATGGCGGCTATATCATTTCGGATGATGGTAAATCCGTGGGATTTTCACAACCTGAAGCCATTGAAGCACTTAAATACAATATCAGCTTTATTAAAGAAGGCTTATCTCCTACAGCTGCACAAATGACAGAAACAGCTCCATCAGACATGTTTCTTTCTGGAAAAATCGCCATGTTATTTGATGGCCCATGGATGGTTCCAGAATATAAAAAGAATAAGGATTTAGATGTAGCAGTAATGCCAAAAGGAAAAGAAAGAGCAGTTAGTATACATGGATTAGCAAACGTTATTGCTAAAAATACGAAGCATCAGAAGGAAGCATGGAAGTTTGTGAAATTTTTAGGTTCAAAGGAAGCAGCGGATATATTTGCGAATACAGGCACTGTTATTCCTGCTTATAACGGCACACAAGATGCTTGGATTAAATCGGTTAGCAATCTTCATCTTCAAGCATTCATTGACGGTGTACAATACTCTCATCCATTACCAAGTGTGAAAAATACAGGTGCTTTATGGGACGAAGAAACGAAAGTGCTTAAAAAAGCTTGGAGCGGCGAGGAAAGCGTTGAAGATGCGACGAAGGAATTAACAACAGAAGGTAATAAGATACTTGATAAAAATTAGTCAATATTAGAGGAAGGGTAATGCCCTTCCTCACATAATAGGAGGAGGGCTGGCATGAGTGAGCTCCCAATAGCAATGGAAACGCAAAACAAAATGAAGACCAAAAAATATTATAAAACAAAAAAGCGATCAGATTATCTATGGGCATATTTAATGATAGCTCCAACCATGATTGGTCTATTAATCTTTTATTTTTGGCCAATTATTCAAACCATTTATTATAGCTTTACAGAATGGGGAGCTTTTGGAACCCATGAATGGATAGGAACAAAAAATTATTCAGAAATGTTGTCGGATCCCGATCTGGGGAAAGCTTTTAAAAACACACTTATTTATATCCTTTTAACCGTTCCGATTGGTGTTTTTCTATCCATCATTGTGGCGGTTTTACTTAATCAAAAAATAAAAGGAAGATCGGTTTATCGGACATTATATTTCCTTCCTGTTATTACAATGCCGGCTGCGATTGCAATGGTGTGGAAATGGCTTTACAATACAGACTTTGGCTTAATTAATTACATTCTCTCATGGTTTCATCTTAAGGGACCAAGCTGGATTACAAATCCCCATATTGCCTTATACTCGGTAATCATTGTGGCAATATGGAGCGGCATCGGATACAATATGGTCATTTTTCTTTCAGGTCTGCAAGGTATTTCTAAAACCTATTATGAAGCTGCCAAAATCGATGGGGCAGGCCCAGTCACTACCTTTTTTAAAATTACCTTGCCGCTTTTATCACCTATTATTTTCTTTGTTACGATTATGTCGTTAATTAGTGCATTTCAAGTATTCGATTTGATTTTTATGATGATTCCAAATACTAGCGTAGCAATCGAAAGTACACAATCTATCGTCTACTTATTTTATCAACATGCGTTTGTGTTAAATGATAAAGGTTATGCAGCGGCTATTGCAGTTGTATTGTTATTCATTATTTTAATCGTTACCGTAATACAAATGATTTTACAGAAAAAATGGGTGCACTATGAATAAAGGAGGAAAAGACCTTGGAAAAAACGATGAAAGGTAAACATCTATGGATACATCTTGTTTTAATCATAGGTGCAGTCATAATGGTCATTCCATTTATATGGATGATTTTGACTTCATTGAAGACATATGCAGAATCCGTTCAAGTTCCGCCTAAGATTTTTCCAAAAGTGTTTCAATGGCACAACTATAAAGAGGTTTTTGATTTACTGCCATTTTTTAAGTTTATGCTTAATACATTTATTGTTACTGTGATTCGAACTATTGGACAATTATTTCTATGTTCCATTGCAGCTTATGCGTTTGCTCGTATTTCTTTTCCGGGTAGAAATGTTCTTTTTATCCTTGTTTTATCTGTTTTGATGGTCCCAAGCCAAGTATTTTTACTGCCTCAATATATGATTATGGTGAAGTTGAATTGGTTAAACACGTTGCAGGCTGTCATTGTCCCAGGTCTCTTTAGTGCCTTTGGAACGTTTTTACTTCGTCAGTTTTTTATGGGATTGCCAAAAGAATTGGAGGAAGCGGCCAGACTTGATGGTTGCAATCATTTTCAAATTTACTGGAAGATTATGCTGCCTCTTGCGAAACCAGGTCTGATTGCACTTGGAATATTTACAGCTTTATGGTCATGGAATGAGTTAATGTGGCCACTTATTGTAAACAGTTCCTCGGAAAAGATGACACTTTCTGTAGGACTTTCATCCTTACAAGGACAATATGTCACCAATTATCCAATTTTAATGGCAGGTTCATTTTTAGCTATTTTGCCGATGCTTATATTATTTATGTTCTTACAAAAGAGATTTATCGAAGGAATAGCCATCACTGGAGGCAAGTAATAGAAAATGGGAAAAAGTTTGTAGCTCTTCATCGAATAATCACGGGAAGACTTGTTGGATAAAGAAAAGCTATGTGCTGCAGTATTAATCTGTTCACCAGATCAAGAAATGATTAACCTATCATAAAGAATTTTTAAAAAAACCTATGTCACTGAATCCGCAAGGGACAATCGAGATTAACTGGGAAAACGGTGAACTTTGCCGAATATGTTGGGCAGCTGACTAAGGAAACAAAAGAAGTTGGTTAAAGATGAGCATATTGGGGTGAGATTTTTTTGATTTTTTCGTACAATATGGATAATGATAGGATTTTTAAAGGAGAAAAGTATGATTGAAAAAGATAATCGTCTGCCCCTATATTATCAACTGATGGATATAATTCAAGGGAAAATTGAGCGTGGTGAACTGAAGGAAAACGACCGCCTTCCTTCTGAGCGGGAGTTATGTGAAATGTATCAAGTAAGTCGGACAACTGTTCGCCAAACAATGCAGGAATTAGAAAAAGAAGGATTCATTTATAAAGAGCATGGAAAAGGAAGTTTTGTAGCTCCAAAAGTGATCAATCAAAGTCTTGTGAAATTTTATAGTTTTACAGAAGAGATGAAAAAAGTAGGGAAAATACCATCCTCTGTCGTTGTTGATTTTCAATTAGTACCTTGCGATGCTAAAGCCGCTAAGGTCTTAAATATTCCTGTTGAAGATCATGTGTATAAAATTATCAGGCTGCGCCTTGCTGATGATGAGCCGATGATGTACGAAACTTCCTATCTTCCCTTAGTAAGGTTTCCGAATCTAAGGAAGGAAGACCTTGAAAATATCCCAATGTATAACTTATTTCGTGAAAAATATAATGTAGTCATAACAAAAGCAAATGAAAGCTTTAAAGCGGTTATGGCAACAAAAGAGGAGGCTGCAAAACTAAAAATAGATACGAAAGAACCTAGTCTATTAATCAGACGAGTGACTTATGAAGGTAATTCGGTTATTGAATACACCATTTCCATTGCAAGAGGAGATAAATTTACTTATTCTGTCGAGTTGAAGTAGAGTGAAATCTGCTTCTTTTTTTATTTGCAATGAAAAATAGATATAAGAAAATAACATTTCCAATTATTTATTATCAATAAGGAAAAATCAAAATTGTATAAAAATAACCTTGTATTTAGGATGAACATGTTTTATTGTTATTTCGAATAGCTAAATAATTTACAAATGGGGATGATGACATGGAAGCCGCACAACTTGTACATGTTCACAGAGGGAAAATGCTAGAAAGCGTACATAAGGGACATATTGCTGTTGTTGATTCAGACGGCAATCTTCTTTATCAGGCAGGAAATCCGCAACAAATGGTATATGCTCGTTCGTCCATGAAGCCGGTTCAGGCTATTCCGTTGATCGAAACGGGAGCGGCAGATTTTTACCATTTTGACGATGCAGATATTGCATTGTGCTGTGCATCACATAATGCCGAAAAGCAGCATACGAATCGGGTGCTATCTATTCTTAGTAGGATTGGGCTTGATGTAAAAGATTTGCAATGCGGTACCCATAATCCAAGGTGGGAAGAGGTTTACGAAGAACTCATTAGAGAGGGAAAGCCTGTTACAGCCTTATTCAACAACTGTTCTGGAAAACATAGCGGAATGTTGACAACCGCTCAACATATGAATGAAACGGTCGACGATTATTATAAGCTGGATCATCCTGTTCAACAAAGAATTTTAGAAGCCATTAGTAGTTTAGCAGAGTTTCCAAAGGAAAAAATAGAAATCGGCATCGATGGCTGTGGAGTTCCTGTTCATGGGATGCCTCTTGATAAATTAGCGTATTGCTATGCCCGGATGGCCAATCCAACAGGACTAAGCAATGAAAGAACAACCGCAGTTAAAAGAATCGCCCAAGCAATGATGAATGCACCGGAAATGGTTGGCGGAACCAATCGTTTTTGCACTGATTTCATGAGAGTTGCGCAAGGACGGGCATTTGGGAAGGCTGGGGCAGAAGCAGTTTATTGTATCGGGGATATAGAAACTGGTATCGGAATCGCGATTAAAGTAGAGGACGGAAATGGCAGAGGCACGGAGCCTGTAGCAGTTGAGGTATTAAAACAATTGAATCTATTAACGGATGAGCAGCTGGAGCAACTGAAAGGTTATCATTATCCACAGTTAAAAAATTGCCGTCAAGAAACGATTGGGCAATTATCACCTGTTTTTCAATTAGAGTCTGCAAAAAAACATATTCAATAGGTTCACAGAAAAATGCAAAGAACATTTCTTTGCATTTTTTGCAACATAATTCTTCCTATTAAACAATTAAGAATAAATTAAAAGAAGAAAGGATGGAACCATTATGAAAGTAATCGTTATTGGCGCAGGAATTGCAGGGGCAAGCACCGCATACCACTTATCCAAAAAAGGGGCAGAAGTGATTGTCGTCGACCAATTTCATGAAGGACAGGCAACAGCGGCAGGAGCCGGAATCGTTTGTCCTTGGGTTACCAGCTTGGAGGATGAGGATTGGTTTCGACTTGCGAAAGCAGGAGCATGCTATTATCCTTCCCTAGTTGAACAGCTAAAAGAAGATGGAGAAACCAATTTAGGATATCGATTGGTAGGTGCGCTGGCTGTTAGTGAGGATGAAGAAAAACTGGATTATGTCGAGCAAAGAGGAACTAAATGCCGAGCGGAAATCCCAGAGGTAGGAGAAATACGTCGTTTATCAGCTGAAGAAGCCCGTAAATTATTCCCTCCATTAAAAGAAGGATTAAAAGCCGTTTATGTGGAAGGAGCAGCGAGAGTAGACGGCAGATTGTTAAGGGATGCTTTGAAAAGAGGAGCCGAAAAGCATGGGGCAACCTTTTATACAGGAAAAGCAAGTTTGGAAATGGTAAATAGTATTGTCACAGGTGTGCGAATAAATGAAGAATTTATAGCGGCAGATGCAGTAGTGGTTGCTGCCGGGGCATGGGCACGGGAATTATTAGCTCCGCATGGAATAGATTTAAAGGTAGAGCCACAGCGCGGGCAAATTGTTCACCTACAAGTACCGGAGCAAGATACTTCCAATTGGCCGGTCATTCTTCCACAAAGCAGCCATTATCTTGTTTCGTTCGATGACTCGAGGGTCGTAGTAGGGGCTACTAGGGAAACAGGTGCCGGATTCGATTATCGGGTAACGGCAGCAGGTTTACAAGAAGTATTGGATGAAGCATTGAAAGTAGCACCCGGACTCGCTGGCAGTACTATGCATGAAGTAAGAATTGGGTTCAGGCCAGCTGGACCTGATATTTTACCTTTGTTAGGGCCTGTTCCATCCATTCAAGGTTTAATCATTGCGAATGGACTCGGGGCTTCCGGCTTAACGATGGGACCATATTTAGGATCTTTGGCAGCACGCTTAGCAATGGGGGAAGAAGTTGAATTGGATATTACTCCGTATGTACCATTAAGGTTTGCTTTACCAGTAGAATAGTTTCGTCCTTTTTGGTAGAGTAATTTGGTGAAAAAATTGTATTAAGAAGGTTTTAGTATGGAAAAAAATAAGTGGATTCCATTCCTTGTCACATTCGTCATTTCTTTCATTGGCGGAGCAGTTTTTCTTCTCATTCATATGCCGATTCCATGGCTGCTTGGCCCAATGGTGGCTGTTTTCCTAGCTGCTCGAATCGGGAAGATGAAGCTATACTGGCCAGTTCAATTAAGGAATAGCGGATTGATTATCGTTGGTTATACCATTGGGCTTTCTTTTACGAATCCAGCCCTCATTCAAATCGTGCACCAGCTTCCATCTATGTTGTTGATGACGGTATTAACGATAGCTATTAGTGCACTATTTGCTATTTTGATTTCAAAGCTGACTGGAGTTGAATATCCTACTATTTTAACAGGGAGCATCCCTGGAGGCTTGTCACAGATGATTACACTTGGGGAGGAAATCAAAGGCCTAGATTTAACGGTTGTGACGTTTTTACAAGTGACACGGTTAATGATGATTATTTTTATCGTGCCTTTGCTGATTACTAGTCCTTTGTTTGCAGTTGGGGATTTGCATGCTGTAAGCAGTAAAATTTCCGCCGAATGGAGCAATCTATTCCCCGCTATTATCATTTTCGCTGTAGGAAGTGTTGTTTTTGCTTTGCTAGGAAAAAAGGCAAAGCTGCCAACTCCTTACTTGCTTGGTCCTATTATTGGTACTGCAATTATTAATCTAGGGGTTGTGCATGGTCCCAGCTTGCCGGCAACCCTTACGAATCTTTCGCAATTTCTAATGGGGGGATATATCGGACTTTTAATGAAACCAGACCAATTAAAAAATAAAGGAAAGATCATAACGTTTTCACTGATTAGCGGATTTATTTTAATCTTGACTTCATTCGGGCTGTCTTTTCTATTAGTCACCCTTCATCATGTCACCAATATAACTTCTTTTTTAAGTGTTGCGCCAGGAGGCATGGATCAAATGGGAATTATCGCACATGCCGTCCATGCGGATCTTTCCATCGTGACCGGGTACCAGTTATTTCGGATCTTTTTTATCTTCTTTATTGTGCCGCCCTTATTGAAATGGTACTTTAAGCGGCATTATCGGAAAAGAAAACAATATAATTAAGAAACTAATCGCTAAAAGGAATAATCCAAAAAAAAACATGAGAACGCAATTCTTGCTATTATCATGTTTTTTTTCTATGTCCGCAGCCATTTCACGCATCACAATTGCGTATCAACGTTGAGTTTTATGCTCCTTTATTAAAAATATTTTTACTACAGACAAATTTTGAGGTTATTCACATATTAATTTTAGTATAAAGGGAGTAATAAATAGCAATTATATTAGGGATTCAACAAAAATTTTTTATTTCATTCGTTCTTAATAACGAACATCGGAGAGGGGATTAATATGAGAACACTATTATTCTATTTAGCATTCCTTAACTTAATGGATGCATTATTGACTTTCTTTGGTTTGCATTTTTCATACATCACAGAATCAAATCCTCTCATGAATAGCCTTTATGATACTAATCCCGTTTTATTTCTTTGCTTAAAAATTACTCTTTCCATTCTATTAATGTTGTTTTGTACAAAAAATAGACTATTAAGATCGGGAATACTAAAAAAAATAACTGTTTTTGCAACGATCCTGTACACTTTTGTATTTCTGCTCCATGGTTATTGGTTATATAGTTATTTTTTATAGTTTTTGCTGGGAGTGTGTCTGACACTACTCGTGGACAATTCTAAATAATATTTCCGGCAATCAGAAAAATTGCTATCTTACTTTAATCTTGCTATTATTTAGATGTGAAATAATTAGACATCTAAATGAATTTCCAGAAATGAGGAATGTATATGAGATTAGCAAACAAGGTAGCAATTATTACTGGTGGAGCTTCTGGTATGGGAGAACGCATGGTGCAGCTTTTTAGCCAAGAAGGTGCGCAAGTCATTGCAGCAGACATCAATGAACTGGGCCTTGAAAAGGTTAGCAAACTGCCAAAAGTGACGGGAATGAAGCTGAATGTATCCTCCGAAGAAGATTGGTCTAATTTGTTAAAAGAAGTAAAAGAACGTTTCGGAAAAATGGATATCTTAGTCAATAATGCAGGGATTTCTTCCGAAAAGCCTTTAGAGGAGACAACATTTGATGATTGGAATAAAATGATGACTATTAATGGTTTTGGACCATTCCTTGGCTTGAAGCATGTATTTCCATATATGAAGGAACAGGGGAGTGGATCTATTGTGAACATTTCCTCTTATACAGCACAAATAGGTCAGGGCTTAAACCCTTACACAGCTTCAAAAGGTGCCGTTCGTGCTTTTTCAAAAGCAGCAGCTGTGCACTTTGGTTCTTATGGAATTCGAGTAAATACTTTGTTTCCAGGAATTATCGAAACACCTATGACTCAGGCACTGCAAGAATCTAAAGAATTACTTAAGCAATTAGAAGCAGGTATTCCGCTTAAACGAATTGGAAAGCCTGAGGATGTTGCAAATGCGGCATTATTCCTGGCATCCGACGAAGCATCCTTTATCACTGGGGCAGAGCTAGTCATTGATGGCGGATTTTCTGCACAGTAATAATCGTGACATTTCCCCTTCTTGATAAGGGGATTTTCTTTTTTATGTTACTATAATACAAAGATAATTAGAAAGTAGGAAAAGCATGGATCAGAATCAAACCATTTTTGAGCTTATTCATAAAATGGAACAAATCACGAATAACATGATTATTCAATGGAATCAAATGTTTCATGAAAACCTTGGAATATCACATATTCTGGTGCTAAGTCATTTACATAAAAATGGCCGAAGCCGACCTTCCGACATCGCGAAAGGCTTAGGTCTAACACCGCCGACATTAACCCACCTTTCAGAAAAACTGATTAAAAAGGGGCTTGTGGTGCGGGAAAGGAATGAAGTGGATAGACGAGCATTATATCTTAAAATTACAGACGATGGCTGCGACATCTTATCTTCCGCTCAAGAAAAAGGGCTGCAATTACGTATGCAGTTATTTGAAAAGCTAGATAGGGAAGAGCTTAATCAATTGTTGAATATCTATAGTAAATTAAATGGTTGAGGATTAGTTAAAACTAACCAAAAAACAGAGATTACTATTAAAGGGAAAGAGGGCAGCAACGGCCTTCTTTTTTTTGTCACTGTACACTGCACACGAACAAAATCCCAGAATGTCCACGAGTAGTGCCTGACACCACATCAATACTACAAAAATGATGTAAAAAGATAGTAAATAAGTGTTAAAATTATGGTAGTTTTTGTCGAAATATTAGATAAGAATATTTTTTGTTAACAAATCTGGCTTCTAGTATATATTAGGTGGATTTTTTTTGAATATAACTATTTTTGATTTTGCTATAGGAATGGAGTACGAGTAAATGTTAAAGGAACAGACCAGGTATTCTCGCCTCGCGAATTTAACAAAGCTGATCAATACAAAGCTCGAATTGCGTCAAGTGCTGGAGCATGTGGTCACCGCCATATCCGAAGAAATTGTTCAATGTGATTCTGTCGGTATTTATTTGCCTCAGGAGGAGGGAACATTCAGAGGGTATATTGGGAAACCGGAAGTGATAAACGGAATGACACTCGACATGCATGTCATTGATTTGGAAAAGGATTTACTCGCAAAGGAAGTCATTGAAACCAAAAAAACAATCTACATTCCAGATACATCAGTGGATAATAGGCCGAATCCGCTGGCAGTTGAAGGCTTTCAAATCAAATCATTATTAGGACTTCCGATTTCGTATGAAAATGAATTATATGGCCTTGTTTTTTTATTTGACTATGGCATCCCAATGAACTTAACAGAGTCAGAGATTCAAACGGTTGAGGCATATGTAAATATGGCGGCTGTTGCCATCCAAAATGCAAACAATATAACGTTTAAGGAAAATTTGATTGCAGAGAAACAGCTGTTGCTTGATGTAACGCGGGACTTATCGATGTGTTCCTCTTTGCAGGAAGCGCTGGATAAATGCTTCTCCTATGTCGGAAGGGTCCTTAATAATTATAATATTGGTGTTCACATACTAGATCCAATTGCCGAGAAAAGAATGAAACCAGCAAAATTAAGCAAGGATAGTGACTGGACCCAAGAAGACTGGATGATGGCGCATAGTAAGATCAAAATCGATCAAAATAATGACCCGGTATTTCAGGAAGTAATCAGAACCAAGAAGGCCCTTCTTATTCCAGATGTATTTGCGGATGATAGGCCGAATCATGATCTTTGCAGAGAGTTCGGAATGAAAGGGCTATTTATGCTCCCGATGGTTTCCATGGGAGAGGTATTAGGTGCTATTGCCGTTGTTAATTTAGAGGAAAAGGGACGTATTTATCCAGAAGCTGCAATTAGGATGGCGCAATCCATTGTGGACGCAACTGCCTCCACATTATCAAACCTCCTGTATATGGAAAAACAAGAGGTTATTATAGAAGAAAGAACGATGGAGATTACCGAAAAAAACAAGGAACTAAATAGAGTAGTAATGGAGCTGCAGCAGCTTAGCCGCGAAAATGAGTTAATCCTGAATTCCGCTGGTGAAGGTATATTTGGCTTAGATTTAGAGGGAAACATTACCTTCTGTAATCCTGCAGGTGAATCTTTGCTTGGCTATCATAAAAAAGGCGAGCTTATTGGAAAGCCGTCCAAGATTATTTTTAATAGAAAAGCTTCTAATAGAATGCCGTTTGATTCAAGTTCCAAGAAAGACCATTACTATACGAATGAAACGTTTATTCGAAAAGACCAATCCACCTTTCCGGTTGAATACATCATAGCTTCTATTAAAGAAGGGGAAGAAACCGTTGGATATGTTGTGACGTTCAAGGATATTACGGAAAGAAAGCAGATGGAGGAAAAAATTCGCTATCATGCCTACTTTGATATTGTCACAGATTTACCAAATAGGGTTCTATTAAACGACAGGCTTAATCAAGGGTTAACGTATGCCGGAATACATAATGAAAAAGCAGCGGTTCTGTATCTTGATTTAGACCGGTTTAAGTACATTAACGATACGATGGGGCATAGCTACGGGGATGTTTTATTGCGGGAAGTTGCCAAACGGCTAAGCGCTTGTATACCAAAAAGTGCAACGGTGTCACGCCAAGGTGGAGATGAATTTACTATCTTTTTACCTAATATAAAAGGAAAAAATGATGTCATGAAAGTGGTAAATCCGGTTATTGATTCTTTTTCGAAGCCTTTTTCGCTTAAGAATAATGAAGTTTATATGAAGACGAGTATAGGAATAAGCCTGTTCCCGGAAAACGGAGAAACAGCTGAAATACTTATCAAAAATGCAGATACAGCAATGTACAAGGCAAAAGAAATTTCCGGAAATAGCTATCATTTTTATAGTACTGGCATGAATTCAAGAACATTTGAAAATGTCGAACTTGAAAGTGCACTATATAAAGCATTGGATCAAGAAGAGCTTGTTGTTTACTACCAGCCTCAAATCAACTATCTGACCAAAAAAATCGTAGGGGTAGAAGCATTACTGAGATGGAATCACCCTGTAAAAGGATTGATACCGCCGGATAAATTTATCCCGATTGCAGAGGATACAGGCCTAATCATTCCTATTGGGGAATGGGTTCTGAAAGAGGCATGCAGCCAATTGAAAAAATGGCAGGAGCAAGGAGCTGCGGATATTAGTATGTCGGTTAATTTATCGGTTCGTCAGTTTGAACAAAATAATTTATTCGAAATGATTAAAAATACGTTAGAGGACGTCGGTCTGTCACCGGAATTTTTACATTTAGAACTTACGGAAAACCATATAGTGAAAAATACCGAAAAGACGGTAGAAACCATCAAACAATTAAAGGAAATCGGAATTAATATTGCCATTGATGATTTTGGCACCGGCTATTCTTCCTTAGGGTATTTGAAGGACTTGCCTATTAATACATTAAAAATTGATAAATCCTTTATCCAAGATATGACATGGGATAATGACAATGCAGCGATAACGAATACCATTATTACCTTGGCGCAAAACTTGAATTTAAATGTTATTGCTGAAGGTGTTGAAACAAAGGAGCATGCAGAATTTCTTACCGCCAGAAACTGCTATTTGATGCAAGGATATTTCTTCAGCCGTCCTATGCTGCCAGAAGATATTGCAAGCACCTTCTTGAAAAATAGCAGTTATCATATAAAGCTTTGATCAATATTATTGTGACGGTCATTATGGTTTTTGTTGCGTATACGTCTATTAAACAATAGCCAAATATAAAAAGAATAGGTGGGATATTTGATGAAAGCAGCACGTGCAGTACTTGAATTTTTAAAAGGGGCAGGGGTGAAACATATTTTTGGGATTCCGGCAGGCTCTGTTAATGCAATATTCGATGAGCTTACCGAAATACCGGAAATTACCCCTATCGTAACGAAGCATGAAGGGGCTGCCTCCTATATGGCAGCAGCGTATGCAAAATATACAAATCAATTGAGTGTATGTGTTGGATGCAGCGGTCCTGGAGGAACAAACCTTGTAACTGGTGCAGCAAATGCGATGCGGGAACATTTACCTGTATTATTTTTAACCGGTGCCGTTCCCGTGAACACAATTGGGTTAAATGCTTCACAAGAATTAGATGCCGAACCAATCTTTCGTCCAGTCACCAAATATAGCACTAGAGTGGACCAATCCAAGGATTTGCTTAAGGAAATTGTAAAAGCTGTTGAAATTGCGGTATCTGGAGTACCAGGTCCTGTTCATATTGCTATGCCGATTGATATTCAACACGAAGAAGTAGAATTACAAACTATTCCAGTTCCTCCGAAAAGAAAACCGATTGTTCCGAAACTAGAAATTATTAAGGAAGCAGCAGCTCAATTAGTAAAAAGGAAAAATGGTTATATCTTAGCCGGCCAAGGGGTTCGAAATTCTGTAGACCAGCTTTTGGAACTGGCGGAAATTCTGCAATGGCCAGTGATGGTTACACCTCAAGCAAAAGGTTATGTCAGGGAGAATCATCCACTTTTTGCCGGAGTTTTTGGTTTTGCCGGTCATGAATCAGCGTCCCAATTAATAAATGAAGGGGATGGACAGGCTTTATTGATTGTTGGTTCAAGCTTAGGAGAAACAGCAACCAATAATTATAACGGTAATATTACGAAAAATCGCTTTACCGTTCAAATGGATTTTGATGAAACCGTATTTAATCGAAAATATAAGATTGATATTCCCGTGTTGGGAGATATCAATTTAAGTCTTGCCTTTTTAATAGAGGAATTAAGGGAACTGGGGATTCATAAATCAAGTATGGAGATTGTTAAGAAGAATAAAGAAATAACTGGGGATAAAAATGAATATAACACGAAAAATGTCTTGTTAAATCTCCAAAAGTTTATGCCTGCATCTACCCGATATACAGTTGATATCGGCGAATTTATGTCCTATGTTATTCAATACATGAAAGTGCTGGATTCTGATTCATATAATATCAATGTACATTTCGGGGCAATGGGAAGCGGAATTGGTTCTGCTATCGGTTCTAAACTTGCCGAACCGGAGCGCCCAGTCGTGTGTATAACTGGTGATGGCTGTTTCTTCATGCATGGAATGGAAATATTAACTGCGAAAGAATACAATTTACCAATCTTATTTGTTGTCATGAACAATGCGCGCTTAGGAATGGTCTACCATGGACATGCCCTGCAATTTCAGCGCACACATCCATCCTTTGAACAAGAAGGCATCAATATTGCCGCGATGGCTGCTGCCATGAATATTCCAAGTTATCGTGTGAATGAATTGGCGGATTTAAAGGAAGATGTCATTCAATCCTTAATGGAGGGAAATGGACCGGCTGTTTTAGAGATTGCATTAGTGGATAATAATATTCCGCCAATGGGAGATCGTGTGAAATTTCTATCTTCATTTGGGAAATAGAAGCATATAGGGACGGGCTGAATTGGCCAAGTAAGTTAAAAAAACGGGTGAGTGGGGAGAAAAAGCCTCGCTCACCCTACTTTTAAGGGATAAGAAAGTATAAAATTTTTCAACATCTAAATAATTTAACAAGTTTAATCTTGTCTAGCGTAAGCAGATATCGGCTAGCGGATTTCTCCGTCTCCTCCCTACGATAAGTCAACATCAGTTCGTGAACTACCTCACTGTGTTTCCTTTATCTCGAGCCTGCGACTACGAAATCCGTACGCCGATGAGCAAGGCGCTTGCGCTTTTCTTATAATGAAAGATAGGATTTCTGAATAACTTTTATAATTGCACCCATTGTTTGCCCCTTAAAAGCATCAGGGACTGCTTTTCCAGTCGGATTGCTATAATAGTAGCCTCCTACTTTATCGTTAAAAGTGTATCCCAATTGAATTAAATCCTGTTGGAGTTCTTCCGGAAGCTCTATTTTCCCTGTGTGCTCCTTAAAATATTCCGTTGGATACACCCACGCATCAACATCATTATCTCCAGTATGGACAACAAATAAATCTTGCTCATGACGTACCATCCATTGATTTTTTGAAAACAACGATATCCGAGCTTTTTCCAAAGAAGCAATTGCGTCCAAATTGATTCCAAACATCTCATTGATCATTTTGCGGATATCTGCCCCAGTAACGTTAAATTCATGCGCTTCCAAGTATGAATTGATTACCGATAACGAGCTAACAGAACTGCTTGCAGATGAGACTGTCTTAGTTTTTAAATCAAAACCGAAAAGCAGATTTATTATTTTGCAAATTCCTTCACTATCAAGGTTTCCAGCAAATGAATTCACCCACTTATCCATTGCTTCAATCTTTGACAACGATTTTAGTTGAGTATTTAACTCTTCTTCCGATTCTACTCCAAATACTTTTGTAAGTTCCTCTATTAATTCAGAGGAGCACATGTTTAGAATTGTCATTAAAAGATATCTCCAATCATGATGATGTAGTATAAATTAATTATACAATTTGGTAGTAATTTACGGATAGATAATTTTTTGCAGATCTAATCCGGATAACTCATCATTCAGTGTAAATCTGTTATTTTTTTTCACCAAACAAACATCAGTATGTAAATCTATCGAAATCAAACTGAAAACTTCCATTGATAAAATGAAAGTTAGCTATTTTCTACATAAAACATTTAGGAAAAGGGGAGATAGATGATGGATGAACATGTGAAAAAATCATTAGAAGAATGGAAGGAAGAGATTGGGGAGCTTCTACTGAAAATTGATTTAGAATACGAAGAAGTAAAACAGGAGCTGCAGGTATATTCATATAAATTCAGCATAACGAAACAAGTTCTTCAATCCACCGTAAACGGCGATATTCTCCGAAATATCCGTGAATTATACCTTAGCCCCTTCGAACAGAAATTCAATCAATTGAAAGAGATCATTAAGGATCTGGAAGAAAAGAAAAAGGTCTTTCAACTGTTTATTGATAAGATTGATAAGGTGAAGGGGAATGGAGACGATAATGTGAATATAGGTACAAAGGAATATACTTCTGTATAAATATATAATTTCTTAATGGATCAAAAACAGATTACTTCACTTCATTGAAAAATGATATAAGGCTAAAAAAGAGGATTCGCTCATGTGAATCCTCTTTTTCAATATTGTACACTGTGTGTGGACAAAATACTCATTTGTCCACGAGCGGTGCCAGGCACCATTGGTAATACCAGCGGTAATATTAATTTTCAAAAAATTTAAAATGATGATTGACAGTCTACTTGAATTCCATTATTCTATGTTTATAACATATGTAACGGTTATTAACAAATGTTAAAATCAACAGAAAAATTCCACAAAATGTAACATATGTTACAGTTCCTCTAGTGAAGTATTTAAATATTTACTGAAAATGAAAGCGCTTAAAAGATTTGTTGACTTTCTAAAGATCAATAAAAAAGGAGGTGTGCATCATGAAAATCGCTATTATTGCTTGTGCGATACTTGTTGTGCAATATGCGTTTTCACTTATTCAAATTCGTTATTACCGAAGAAGCATTAATAAAATTGTAGGCGGTTACAAGGGGGATGATGGTTTTTACATGTTTTCGGGTATGGAGCGAAATAAGTTCCGACCAGGGGCCATTGCGATTCTAGTTGTTGATAAAGAATATATTGTTCACGAATGTCACATGTTAAAGGGTATTTCCGTTTTATCAAAGTTTAAAGAAATGGAACAGTACAAGGGGCAGCATGTTGGAACTATCTTAAATGATGTAAATGAAAGTTTTCCTGGTAAAGATAAGAGGAAGAAAATCCCTGCCTTCGGGAAAGCCCTTTTAAAAGCTGGGGAAAATGCGATTGTAAATATTTCAAAACAAAATATTTCGGTAGGTTCATAGAAAGGGGTATGTTGAATGGATTGGATTAAATGGTTAGGAGAGCATTTCATCGGAATGTTTGATGCAGGCGGCAAGCAATTCATGGGTCTTGTTACAGGAATCATTCCTACATTAGTGGTACTTTTAACATTTACTTACGCGATTATGAAATTTATCGGGGAGGAGCGAGTAAACCGGGCCATTCAATTCGCATCCAAATATATGCTGCTTCGTTACACCTTAATGCCAATTCTTTCCGTGTTAATTTTAACGAACCCAATGGCATATACATTCGGACGTTTTTTACCTGAAAAACAAAAGCCGGCTTTTTATGATTCTGCCGTTTCTTTTGTTCACCCGGTTACATCCTTTTTTCCATATGCGAATGCAGGTGAATTGTTCGTATATCTTGGGATAGCAAATGGAATTAAGCAAGCAGGGTATTCCATGTCGGAACTAGCAGTTCGTTACTTTATTGTCGGTATTATCGTTATTCTATTACGCGGAATTATTACGGAATTAATCACAAAATATATAGCAAAAAGAATGGAAGCGAAGTCAGAATAAGGAGGGGGAGTAAATATGAGTTATCAAGCTGTTTTTGTTTCGAAAGGTCCAGGTGGATGGGGAGTCGGTCTTCATATTGAACCACAAGGTAAAAAGACAAAAGTTGTTTCTATTACCGGAGGCGGTATCCATCCAGTTGCACAAAAAATTGCTGAGCTTACAGGTGGAGAAGCTATAGATGGTTTCAAGAATGCCGTGCCGGAAGATGAAATGATGTGTGTGGTCATCGACTGCGGTGGTACAGCGAGAATTGGTCTTTATCCAATGAAGCAAATTCCTACCATTGATATTCTCGCATCCTCCCCTTCCGGTCCGCTTGCTAAGCATATTACGGAGGATATATTTGTATCTGGTGTTACGGAAAAACAAGTTACACTTGCTGAAGGTTATACAGAATCAGCAGGAGCTCAAGAGGTTGCAGAATCAAAATATAATGTGAAAGATAAAGAAGCTTTTAAAAAAGAATATGATCAATTGAAAAAAGAAAATCAAAAAAATAAAGATAATTTCCTAACAAAATTCTCGAGAGGAATTGGAAAAGTTACTGGAACTTTTTATCAGGCCGGACGTGATTCGGTTGATATGTTAATTAAAAATATCATTCCGTTCATGGCATTTGTCAGTTTATTAATCGGAATTATCAATTATACTGGTATAGGGAATCTTATTGCACATTCATTATCTCCGCTTGCAGGATCGCTTTGGGGATTACTAATTATCGTTATTGTGTGTACGTTGCCATTTTTATCACCGGTGCTTGGACCTGGTGCCGTCATTGCACAGGTAATTGGGGTGTTAATTGGTAGTCAAATTGCGTTAGGACATATTCCTCCACAGTTTGCCTTACCAGCATTATTTGCAATCAATGGTCAAGTAGGCTGTGACTTTATCCCTGTTGGTTTATCATTAGGAGAAGCTAAACCTGAAACGGTGCAATATGGAGTACCAGCCATTTTATATAGTCGATTAATTACTGGAGTGTTGTCAGTAATTATCGCTTACTTTGCAAGCTTTGGCATGTTTTAAAAATCAAGGAACTATGCGTATGAGCTAACGAAATAGCTCATACGCATAGTTTATTCATCTTTATAAAATAGAAGAAAGGATAAGAATATGGCTCTACAAGAAAATAGAAGAATCCTGATCAAGGTTGCCCAAATGTATTATGAAGAAGGCGCTACCCAATCAGAAATTGCAGAAAAAATAGGGGTAAGCCGTTCTCTTATTTCTAAATATCTTACAACGGCGAGGGAATTAGGAATTGTAGAGATTACGATTCATGATGAACATGACCCGCAATATCGCAGATTAGAGAGGAAAATTGAAAGATTATATGGTTTAAGGGAAGTAGTATGTATTGATAGTGTTGGATTGGAATCCTCCAAAAAACAGCTTGGGGAAGCAGCAGCACATTATTTATTAAGAATGATTAAGGATGGCCAAATCATTGGGATTTCTTCGGGAACAACCTTACATGAAATGGCTAAAGCCTTAAATTCTCCACAGCCATTCCCATCGGTTACAATCGTACCTTTAGTAGGAGGAGTTGGAAATGAAAGAGTGGATATCCATGCGAATTATTTAGTTGCGAAAATGGGCGACTCCCTGCAAGCAAACTATAAACTTCTTCACGTTCCTGTAATGGTCGATTCAAAGGAGGCAAAGGATGTCTTAATACGACAGCCATCGATTCGAAAAATACTTGAACTGGCTGAAGAATCCAGTATTGCAGTGGTAGGAATTGGTGGTAGTCCGGAACATTCCACAATGGTGAAATCTTACCTTGGCTCTAATCATCAAGAAATTACTCAAGACGGAGGAATTGTCGGGGATATTTGTTATAACTTTATCAATAAATTTGGAAAATCTGTGCCAAATTCTTGGAATGAACGTGTGATTGCAATCGAGCTTGAGGCATTGAAAAAAATCCCACTTGTAATTGGAGTCGCTTCAGGCTTAGAAAAAGTAAATGCCATAAAAGCAGCATTAGAAGGTAATTTAATTCATGTGTTAGTAACAGACGAAGCAACTGGTCAAGCTTTAGTTGGATAATAATAAAAAAGCTGCAAACTAGTCTTTGCAGCTTTTTACTAGTTCTTAATAACTAAAACGATTACAGAGCAGAATTTTTAGAAAGTTCCATCTTGACAGCCCTTACATTTGTGATTAAACTGAACGTATATTAACAAATGACACAAGTTGTGACAAATGATAATATTAATTGATTTTTGCCACACTATCTATCGTTTGTTATTTTCTAAATTAATTTCTTCAATGTATTAAGAAATAGATTTGTAGCGGGAAAATGGGTGAGGAGGATTAGCAAATGTCAATTTATCAACAGCTTTTACAACGTGAAAAGGAAAATAACCCAATTAAGGTCGGGGTTATAGGTGCAGGGCAAATGGGATTTGGAATGATTGCACAAATTTCAAGAATCCCTGGAATGTGTGTAACCGGGATATGCGATATGAATCTTGAAGCTGCGGAAAGAGCGCAAAATTTCTATAACACGCAGGCTTCTAGAAAAGAAATCATGGTTGTTACAACCGACTATCGAAAAGTAATTCAATCCGAAAATGTAGAGGTTATTGTGGATGCGACAGGTGTACCGGAAGTCGGAGCGAATATTTCTCTTGAAGCATTAAGGTCGAAGAAACATCTTGTGCTATTAAATGTTGAAGTCGATATAACGATCGGATCTATTATGCATCAGTTCTTCACCAATGCTGGTTTAGTTTATACAGGTTCTGCCGGTGATGAGCCTGCTGCTACGCTAGAATTATATGAATTTGCTAAAACAATGGGGATGGAAGTTTTAGTTGCTGGCAAGGGGAAAAATAATCCATTTATTCCAACCTCAAATCCGGATATTTGTGCTGCAGAAGCTAAACAAAAGCATATGAGTGCCCATATGTTAGCCGCGTTCCAAGATGGAACTAAAACGATGGCGGAAATGAATCTTTTAAGTAATGCAACAGGATTAGTTCCAGATAAAGTGGGGATGCACGGGGTAGAAGCCACTATTGAAACAGTTGCTGACAAATTGAACCTTATTGAAAACGGCGGTGTTCTAGAAAACTTCGGAGTAGTGGAATATGTGAAAGGTTTAGCTCCGGGTGTATTTGTGATTGTAAAATCCGATTTAGAGCCTGTAGATGAAGAGCTTCGTTATTTGAAGGTTGGAAAAGGGCCACACTATGTAATCTATCGCCCATACCATCTAGCAAGCTTGGAAACACCTATTACGATTGCCAAAGCCGTTCTTCAACACGATTCTTCTATACAGCCCCTGGGAGCTCCAATTTCGGAAACGGTTGCTGTTGCAAAACGCGATATCAAGTCGGGTGAAAAAGTGGATGGCATTGGCGGATATTCCGTACGTGGTGTCTTGGAAACTAATGCTGACATGAAGAGTAATGGACATATTCCAATTGGATTAATTAGCGGGAATATTATTGCGAAGAAGGATATTAAACTTGGACAGTTTTTAACCCTTGATGATGTAGATTTAGATACATCGACGACTGTTTGGAAATTAAGAGCACTTCAGGATCAGCTGTTTCCATCATCTATTTCGAAAAGTAGTCATCTTGTAAGACTGTAAACCAATAAAGTATTCAGTGAAAAACTCGAGTGGGCGGGCAGTTTCGTGCTGTTTTTTCGAAATCATCAAACTGGTAAGAAAAGAATATACCAGCCTATTTTTTTATGAAAAATGTTTTCATGTTTGGAGGTAAAAAACAATGACACAATCAACTGTACAAGAAATTGGTGTATTAGTTCCAACTTTCCAGGAGGATAAAATTGTGATTTTATTTGGACCAAGTGCACCCGCAGAATTACGGGAAATTTCCGTAATTCATGAATTTAACGAACTTTGTGAAGAACCACTAAGAGTAGGCGGAACGTTTTATTTTGATAATGAAGCTTTTACGATTACAGCGGTAGGGTCCCTTGCTAACAAAAATTTTAAAGAGTTAGGGCATATCTCTATCTATTTTCAAGAACCTGAAGGGGAAGTTCTTCCCGGATCAATATTTGCAAGTCCATTCCGTTTTCCAACTATTAAAGAAGGAACGGTTATTTCATTTAAATAATGTCGACCATGAGAAGTTTTTAAAATCATTTAATGATTTTAAAAGCTTTTAATTTTGGACAGAAAGTATCAAAAAAAGCAAAGTACAGTCTTTTTCAATCAATATTATGAAATTATCGAAAAATTAGCACCAATACCTTGACGAATTTCTAAAATGGTATTACTATATTTACAAATGTAACTGTATTGAACAAATGTAAAAGGAGGATGTAACATGATGTTAAGCACGGTTAAAACACCGCCTCATATTACAAATGATAAGTTAGTGGATTTATATAAGGAAATGTGGCTAATCCGTTATTTTGATGAAAAAGTCGACCAATTTTTTGCCAAAGGAATGATTCATGGTACCACCCACTTATGTGTAGGTCAGGAAGCTTCCGCTGCTGGTGCCATTGCTGCACTTAAAGAGATCGACAAAATCACAAGTACACACCGAGGGCATGGCCATTGCATTTCCAAAGGGGCTGACGCTGGCCGCATGATGGCAGAGCTCTTTGGAAAAGAAACAGGTTATTGTAAAGGAAAAGGTGGCTCAATGCACATAGCAGATGTTGATAAAGGAAACCTTGGAGCGAATGGAATAGTAGGCGGCGGAATTCCGCTTGCTGTTGGGGCCGCACTTACATCCAAAATGAAGAATAAAGGCTATGTCGTTCTTTGCTATTTTGGTGATGGGGCAAGCAATGAAGGTAGCTTCCATGAAGCTCTTAATCTAGCATCTATTTGGAAGTTGCCGGTTGTTTTCCTTTGCGAGAACAATCAGTACGGGATGAGCGGCTCTGTTAAGGAAATGACGAACATCGAAAATATTGCGGATCGTGCAAGCAGTTATGGAATTCCGGGAAAAGTCGTGGATGGAACAGATATGATCGAAATTATGAATACAGTTTATGAAGCAGTTGAAAATGCACGTCAAGGAAACGGTCCATCCCTAATTGAAGCAAAAACATATCGCTGGAAAGGCCATTCAAAAAGTGATGCGAAGAAATACCGTACACGAGAAGAAGAAGCAGAATGGAGAGAAAAGGATGCAATTAAGAAATATAAAGAACTTTTAATCCAAGAAGGATTGCTGACAGAAGAAAAAGCAGCCGAGCTTCAAGAACAGGCAAAACAAGATATTGAAGATGCTGTCAGATTTGCAGAAAATAGCCCAGAACCATCCATTGATTCTTTATTAGAAGACGTTTACGCATAAGGGGGAGCCATTGGCAATGAGAGAAATCACTTATTTAGAAGCAGTCAGAGAAGCGATGAGCCAGGAGATGAGGAAAAATGAAGATGTTTTTATTCTTGGTGAAGACATCGGTGTATATGGGGGAGCTTTTGGGGTAACTCGCGGAATGATTGAAGAGTTTGGTCCAGAACGAGTACGGAATACACCTATTTCAGAAGCAGCAATTGCCGGGGGAGCAGTGGGTGCAGCTTTAACTGGGATGAGACCGATCTTGGAGCTGCAGTTTTCCGATTTTATCACGATTGCAATGGATAACCTTGTCAACCAAGCTGCGAAGCTTCGTTATATGTACGGCGGAAAAGGAAAGGTGCCAATGGTGCTTAGAACACCGGCAGGTTCTGGTACTGGAGCGGCAGCACAGCATTCCCAAAGCTTAGAAGCTTGGGTAGCCCATATTCCGGGGTTAAAAGTAGTGCAGCCTTCTAACGCATATGATGCAAAAGGACTGTTAAAGGCTGCTATGGATGATGATAATCCAGTCATTTTTTATGAACATAAACTGCTTTATAAAACAAAGGGAGATGTACCAGAAGAACAGTATTCCATCCCATTAGGAAAAGCGGATATTAAGCGTCAAGGCAAGGATGTAACAATTGTTGCCACTTCCATCATGGTTCATAAAGCACTGGAAGCAGCTGCAGTTCTAGAAAGTGAAGGAATTGATGTGGAGGTAGTTGATCCACGAACGCTTGTCCCGCTCGATGAAGAAACCATTATTGAATCAGTGAAAAAAACCGGCCGAGTAATTGTTGTCCATGAAGCTGTAAAAAGAGGCGGGTTTGGAGGAGAAATTGCAAGTGTCATTGCCGAAAGTGAGGCATTCGATTACCTAGATGCGCCGATTAAACGCCTTGGCGGTCTGCCTATTCCCATTCCATATAATCCTAACCTTGAAAAAGCAGCAGTACCTCAAGTGGAAGACATCATTGCAGCAGTCAAAGAAACGGTACGATTTATATAAGGAGGGAGTATCATGGCAAAAGAAATATTCATGCCAAAGCTTAGCAGTACGATGGAAGTAGGAACCCTCCTTCAATGGTTTAAGGAAGAGGGAGATCCGGTCTCTATGGGTGATCCGCTTTTTGAAATAATGACGGACAAAATAAATATTGAAGTAGAGTCATACGAGGACGGGTTCTTATTAAAAAAATATTTTCAAGTAGACGATGAAATTCCAGTTAATCAGGTCATTGGGTATATTGGCGAAAAAAATGAACAGGTACCAAATGAATCTCCTGGTATTTCAACAGGCGATTCAACAGGGACAGAAATATCAACGGAGCCTCCAAATAAACCGCAAAACGAAGGGCAAGAACAAGGACAAAAGATTCGGGCAACACCTGCAGCAAGACGGATAGCGAGAGAAAATTATATGGAACTTTCTCTTGTAACAGGCAGCGGACCGAATGGCAGAATACAAGAAAAGGATGTTCAGCAATTACTTTTACATGATAAAAGCAAAGTAAAAATAACACCGCTTGCTAAGAAAATAGTCGGATCGAATCAGTTAGAAATCGATTCCGTTAAAGGAACAGGCATCAACGAGAAAATTGTGAAGGACGATGTTACACCATTAATTGCTGGCCGAAAAGAACAGTCGCAACCAGCTTCTAGAAAACGTAAACGGTTATCCGGAATCCGTAAAGTAATTGGGGATCGCATGCAACAGAGTGTCAACACTGCCCCACATGTTACGTTAACAAGCGAGATCGATATGTCCAAAGTAAAAGAACTGCGAACTCAGCTGTTGCCAATCATTGAAAAACAAACTGGATATCGTTTATCTTTTACGGAAGTAATTGTGAAGGCAGTTGGACTTGTTCTTTCAAGACATGAATCTGTAAATGCTTCTCTAATTAATGATGAAATTGTTTATAACGAAGAGGTCAATATTGGTTTGGCTGTAGCGGTAGAAGATGGATTATTGGTTCCTGTCTTAAAAAATGTGAATTTAAAAGGGCTGGCAGCTATCACAACGGAAGCAAAAGAAATTGGGTCACAAGCAAGGGAGTCTAAATTACAGCCTCATCAAATGAAGGGTTCGACCTTCACTATCAGCAACTTAGGAATGTATGCAATTGATGCGTTTACACCGATTATTAATCTACCAGAAACAGCGATTCTTGGTGTTGGCAGAATCCAAGATAAACCGGTTGTCATTAACCAAGCAATTGAGATCCGTCCAATGATGACGATAAGCTTGTCCTTTGATCATCGCGTCATCGATGGAGCTCCAGCAGCAGCATTTTTAACGGAGCTTAAACGAGTCCTAGAAAACCCATTTGAATTACTAGTTTAAGAGAAAAGTGTAAGCTTCTTGCATTTCATAAATAGTAGTTTGTTAACTGATAGGCAACGAAGCTATAAAAAGAGGTGAAAACATGAACAAAACATATGACATTGTAGTGATTGGTGGTGGTCCCGGGGGATATGTTTCTGCCATTCAAGGTGCTGAAAATGGAAAAAAAGTTGCCGTTATCGAAGCAAACTTCTTAGGAGGAACCTGCCTGAATCGCGGCTGTATTCCTTCTAAAACATTATTAAAACATGCTGAAATCATAGAATCCATTGAAAAAGCTAAAAGCTGGGGAATTGAAACTGGGAAGCTCTCCTTCTCACTGGAAAAAATGAAGAGACGAAAAGATGATGTAATCCAGAGATTAAGGAATGGGATTGCCTTTTTAATGAAAAAAGGAAAAATTGATGTGTATGAAGGATTTGGGATGCTGGAGGAAGGGAATCAAATAAAGATTTTACAAGAAGAAAAGGAAGAGTGGATTCAGGCACACAATGTGATTATTGCAACAGGATCTACACCAGTTGTTCCACCTATTCCCGGATTAGATGACGTTCATTTTGATACAAGCGATACTATTTTCGACCTTTCACATATCCCGGAATCTATTACGATCATCGGCGGTGGCGTAATCGGAGTTGAATTTGCCTGTATCTTCTCCAGTTTAAAATCACTAGTAACCATAGTCGAAATGTCCGATCGATTAATACCAAGTGAAGATCCCGAAGCATCTAAGCTCCTTGAAAAAGTTTTAAAGAAAAAAGGTGTCCAAGTTTTGGTGAGCACAAAAGTTGAGAAAGTAAACAAGACTGGAAACGGAACATCCATTGTTTGCACCGATAACTCGGGAAAAGAACGAACGGTCGAAACCGAGTCCTTGCTAATCAGTGTCGGACGAAGACCGAATCTTTCTGCTGTCTCCAATAGACCACTAGATATGAATGGACCATATATAAAGGTAAATAACAAAATGGAAACGAATGTACAAAATGTATACGCCGTAGGTGATGTAATAGGAGGCTATCAGCTTGCCCATGTAGCAAGTGCAGAAGGCATTGTTGCTGCAAATAATGCTTCGGGAACTGCAGACCAAATTGATTACAAAGTTGTTCCAAGATGTATTTATACTTTACCTGAAATCGCCAGTGTCGGCATGACCGAAGCGAAGGCAATTCAAAAAGGTTTATCCGTAAGGTCGGAAAAATTTGACCTCATTGGAAACGGAAAAGCTTTAGCACTTGGCGAAACGGAAGGATTCACCAAATTAGTCTATGAAGAAAAATATGGAGAAATCATTGGTGTCACCATGGTTGGACCGCATGTAACGGAAATAATTTCTGAAGCTTCTGCCTTTATGTTCTTAGAAGGTACCATTGAGGAAGCAGCAAAAATGATTCACCCACATCCAACCGTTACAGAAACGTTTTTCGAGGCAGCATTGAGGGTAAGGAATGAGCAAAATAAGAGCATACAGCAGCAATTATAGAAAGCTATCTTTTAACAGTGCTAGAACAGTCATGAAGTTGTTCTAGCACTATTTTTTTGTGGAAAAGAAGGTAGGATAACAAGGACTTTTATGATAATTATATCAGCATTTAAACAATTAAATCTGGAAAATTATCTCAGTCCAATCTTGAACAAAAATGAAAGGTATAGTGGGAAAAAAGTTGGGATGAAAACGGTTACAAAACTGTCAGAATACCAACTATAATCAGAATATAAGGAGGTCTCATTTATGTTCCTTGATGATCGAAGCGTCAATTTGCTACATGAATTGATTAGAAATCCTCAAATAAAAAATAAGGAACTGGAAAATAAATTTCATTTAAGCAGAAGACAAATTACCTATTCCTTGGAAAAGATAAATCAGTGGTTATCGACAAATCAACTATGCCCTATTACCAAAAGTAAAAATGGATTTTTTATTATTGATAAAAAAGTATTTGAGCATTTTTCAGAAGGGGAGTCGGAAAATCGTCCTATTGAAGAATATTTACCAACAGAAAGGGAAAGAGCAATTTTAATTATTTTATATTTATTAGGCAAGAAAGAACCGATTTCTCTTTTTCATATTATTCATCTTCTTAATATAAGCCGAAATACCGGGATTAGTGATATTAAAATAGCAGAGGAGGTGGTTAAGAACTATTCACTTTCTATTATGTATACCCGACAAGATGGTTATGAAATTGTTGGAGATGAAATACAAATTCGAAGGCTTTTAATAGAAGTGGTAAAATCCGTCTTGAATTTTTATAAAGGCCATAGATATTTCGAGAAAATTTTACAGATGGACATTACGGAAATGAAAGAAAAGATTAAGTCTATCGAGAAATCACTGAATATTCATTTAACAGATGAAAGTTACGAAAGTCTTCCTTATATAATAGAGATTATTTTTCAGAGAATTGAACAAGGAAAACTCTTACATGCCAAGTTTAATATCGATTTAGAGGAACTTGCTGACACTGAAGAATATGTTGCATCTGAGATGTTATTAAAAGAGGAACAGGATTTGCCGTTCACAGAGAGAATCTGGTTAACGTTACAGCTGTTAACTTCAAATGTGAGGTCCGCCGACCTTTTAACCGATGAAAGAATAAAAGATTTACAATCCGTTATTAGACGGATGTTAGAGCTTTTCGAACAGAGATCCTGTATTTTCATAGCGGACAAGGAAGAAATCGTTGGGAAACTAATGCTTCATATGCGCCCGGCTTATTACAGGATAAAGTATCATTTAACATTAAAAAATCACTTTCCTGAAAAAATATTAGAAGAGTATCAAGAATTAAATGAAACGGTGGCAGCTTCTATTTCTCCACTTGAGGATTTAATTGGTGAGAAACTGCCTCCAAGTGAAATAGCTTTTATTACGATGTTTATTGCGGGGCAACTTATTAAACAAGGGGAACAATTGAATAAAAAGAAACGGGCATTGGTAGTTTGTACAAACGGGTTGACGATTTCCAAAATCATGATGCATACCCTTAGTGAATTATTTCCAGAGTTTTGCTTTGCGGAAAGTCTTTCTTTAAGGCAGTTTCAAAGTTACAGACAGGAATATGATATTGTTTTTAGCACTATTCCCGTTCAAACAGAGAAGCCTATGTTTTTAGTAAATCCTTTAATGACAGTATACGAAAAAGAATCTTTAAGAAAACAGGTTATTAATAAGATTGATAAACAAAGCTATTCTAATATCCATATTAATAGATTAGTGGATACCATTAAAGAGCACGCCATTGTAACGAATGAGGTTGCTTTATTAGCCTCCCTATCAAGGCTGTTTCAAATGGCACATGGAAAAAATAACAAGGAATTAATAAAAAATGTAAATTATGATTTAAAACAATTTTTGCCTAGTGAATTTATTCAAATGAAGGAGAGAGTGAATAACTGGCAGGAAGGAATTAGCGTTGCATGTCAGCCTTTACTGGAAAGAAATATTGTTAAATCATCTTATGTAAGAACTTTAATTGAAGAAAATGATCATCAACATCTCTATAGCTTTTTAGGGAAAAGAATGGCCATTCCCCATGCAGCTCCTGAAAAAGGAGTAATGGCAGATGCATTCGCCATGCTTATTTTAAAGGAACCCATTCCTTTTAAAAACGGACACAAGGTATCCATTATTACACCATTAGCAATATTTAATCAAAACCGCCATTTAAAGGCTCTTTCTCAGCTAGCAGAGCTTGCGGAAGATGAAAAAAGAATTTCAAGAATACTAAAAGCGCGGGATGTGTCCGAGGTCTGGTTGATGATAAATGGAGCATGCTAGGAGGAAGTAAAATGTTCTTTGATAAAAAAATTACCTTTTTTGATCTAGTAGTGAATAACCGAGATGAAGTTTTAAAAAAAATGGCTGACAAATTATATGAGGCAGAACTGGTGGATGCATCCTTTTATAACGGAATTCTAAATAGGGAAGAAGTTTTTCCAACAGGACTTTCCGCGGTTCCATGCGGAATAGCCATTCCTCATACAGATGCTGATAAAGTAATTATACCGCAAATTGCTTTTGCGTCTTTAAGAAAACCTGTCAAATTTAAACAAATGGGAAATCAGGCAGAAGATGTAGAGGTCTCCTTAATATTTATGCTTGCTTTAAAAAAGGCGGAGGAACAAATTAGTATGCTGCAAAAATTAATGGATATATTCCAAGATCAAGCATTACTTTCAGAATTTACATGCTGTAAAACACAGGAAGAGTTTGAGGTCTTATTAAGTAGAGTGGGCCTTGAATAATGTTCAATTCTGCTTACCTTTTTGGAGGAGAATACGAAATAAAGCTTAGCACTATTTAATTATTATACTTATTAAAACTAGGAGGGAAAAAGTATGTCAGTCTTACAATGGTTTGTAGACCTTGGTGCTAGTGTTATGCTGCCAATCTTGTTATTCATATTTGGAATTATATTAGGAACAAAACCTGGCAAAGCATTTAAAGCGGGATTAACAGTAGGAATTGGATTTGTTGGTTTAAATCTTGTTATTGGGTTATTGACGAGCAGTTTAGGACCAGCGGCAAAGGCAATGGTGGATCATTTTGGATTTAAACTGGGAACCATCGATGTTGGTTGGCCAGCTGCAGCTGCAATATCCTATGGTACGGCATTAGGAAGTTTAGCGATTCCATTAGGCATTGGAATCAATGTTGTTCTTCTTATTACAGGTCTTACAAGAACATTGGATGTTGATATTTGGGATTATTGGCATTGTGCTTTTACTGGCTCACTTGTCTATGCATTAACAGGAAACTTTGCGCTAGGATTATACACGATTGCTGTTCATTTAATCGTGATCTTCTTCCTTGGCGACTTAATTGCAAAGGATATTAGTAAGTTTTATGGGTTCCGGAATATTACTTTTCCACACGGTGCATCCGCGCCATCTTATCTGGTTGCAAAGCCGTTAAACTGGGTATTTGATAGAATCCCAGGATTTAATAAATTGGAAGCAAATCCTGAAACTATCCAAAAGAGAATTGGAATATTCGGTGATTCTACAGTTATGGGTGTTTTAATTGGTATCATAATCGGAATATTAGCGGGTTACAATGTGAAGGAAGTTTTACAGCTGGCTGTTCAGACTGGAGCAGTTATGATGTTAATGCCAAGAATGGTGTCATTACTAATGGAAGGGCTTTCTCCAATTTCGGAAGCAGCCAGTGAGTTTGTAAGAAAAAGAATGCCTGGGCGTGACTTGTACATTGGTATGGATAGCGCATTGTCAGTTGGTCACCCAGCAGTCTTATCCGCTTCGTTAATTATTGTCCCTATTACTTTATTTTTAGCTGTTATTTTACCTGGCAACAAAGTATTGCCATTTGGTGATTTAGCCACCATTCCTTTCCTAGTTTGTTTAATGACTCCAGTGTTTAGAGGAAATATTATTCGAACCGTTGTTGCCGGAACGATTTATATGGCAATTGGTTTATTAATAGCATCCTGGGCTGCTCCGCTAATTACCCATTCTGCTTTAGCTGCCAAATTTGACATGGGCGGGAATACCAGTATTTCTGCTTTAGTCGATGGTGCAGTGTGGACGACATTTATTTTTGTCGGATTAGCAAAGGTAATCAGTTGGTTAGGTATTACCATCATTGGCGCGGTAGCTGTTGGAGGATTGGTTTACATGAATAAAATCAAGCCAAGACGCGCTGCAAAGCTAGAGAATAGTAACAGTGCAAAAATGGGGTGAAGTCCCATATCATCGCTATCAAAGATGAAAGGAGAGGGTCCATATGTTAGAGGATTTAAAACAATTGGTTTGCAGGGCAAACAAATCTTTAAAAGAATTAAATCTCGTAAAATGGACGAGTGGAAATGTAAGCTTTCGAGATAGTAAAACTAATTTAGTCATAATAAAACCAAGTGGGGTCCATTTCAATCAATTAAAACCCGACGACATGGTTGTGGTAGATCTAGATGGTAATGTAATAGAAGGTCATTTGAAACCATCCGTTGATACAGCCAGCCATTTATACGTGTATCGAAATCGAAATGATATTCATAGTATTGTGCATACCCATTCCCCGTTCGCAACTAGTTTTGCAATTCGCGGCTTGGATATTCCTTCCTATACGACAACAGCAGCTAATATATTTAAAGATTATGTCCCATGCTCTGATTTTGCCGCTATAGGAGAAGAAGAAATAGGGAAGCAAATTATTGATTATATTGATTTATCGCCTGCTGTACTGCTTCGTAACCATGGAGTATTCACAGTGGGAAAAGATGTAGAAGATGCACTTAAGGCTGCGGTTATATTAGAAGAAACGGCAGAATACGCCCATTATGCTACATTGCATGATCCAGACCTGCTTCCTCTAAGAAAGGAAATTATTGAACAATGTAACTATTTTTATAAGACATCATATGGGCAAACAGAAAAGAAAGATCAAATTATTTGATAAAGGGTGAAGATAATGAAAAAATTATTGATTATGTGTGGAACAGGTATTGCAACATCAACGGTTGTAACAGGCAAGGTAAAAACATGGTTAGCGGAAAATGGCCTGGAAAATCAAGTACAGCTTTATCAATCGAAAATAAGTGAGGAACTAAGTCGAATTAATGACTATGATATTGTAGTTTCTACCACTCTTGTTCCGGATAATATTAAGGACAAAGTCATCGATGGTGTTCCTTTGTTAACGGGAATTGGAAAAGAAGAGATGTTTGAAAAAATTAAAGAACAAATTCTTGCGTAAGGATTAAATGGCTTGCAGTCACTTGTTATAGGTGTCTGCAGGCTTTTTACCATTATTGGAAGGGTTAATATCATGGCTCCATCATTTTATCGAAATGATTTTTATTATTGTTATAATAGTAAGAGATAAACTTATGAGGTGAAGCCATGCTAAGCTGGGAAGAAAGAAGACAATTAGTGAAAACAGCAAATTTATATTATATAGAAGGAATGACACAGGAGCAAATTGCCAAAAAAGTAGGTGTGTCGCGACCTGTCATTTCAAAACAATTACAAAAGGCAAAGGAATATGGAATTGTTGAGGTTTTTATTAAAGATGAAAGTTTACATACAGTAGAAATTGAAAAATGGTTGGAAGACAAATTTCAATTAAAGGATGTCATCGTGGTTCCGACTGCAGGAGGATCACCGGATATAAGCAAAAAAGCAGTGGGGCAAGCAGCGGCAAATTATGTGTCAAAAAAGCTAAAGAATGTTGAAAAAATAGGGATTAGCTGGGGAACGACATTAGCTGCTTTCGTTCAGGAATATCCTTATGAAAGAAATGAAAAAATTAAAATAATACCGCTTGTCGGAGGTATGGGAAGCAAGCAAGTGGATATCCATGCCAACCAGCTAGCTTATGAACTAGCGAAAAAAATGCATTCCTCTTGTTCTTATTTATATGTTCCTGCAGTGATTGAATCGGAGGAATTGAAGGAACGATTAGTGAACATGAATGATGTCAGATCCGTACTAGAAGAGGGAAGAACTGTGGACATCGCTCTTGTAGGAATCGGGAATCCATATCAGCCTAATTCGATTCTTAAGGAAGTTGGATATCTAAAAGAAAAAGATATAAAAGAATTCCGTGAAGCAGGAGCGGTTGGAGATATCTCTTCACGTTTTATAGATCTAAATGGAAACCCAATTGAACATAACATAAATGAAAAGGTCATTGGAATAACGCTAGAGGAAATTAAAAAAATTAATCTTGTAATTGGTGTAGTGGAGGGAGTAGGCAAAAAAGATAGTATTTTAGGGGCTCTAAACGGAAATTACTTAGACGTCCTGATCATTGATGAGCCAACCGCTACTGCGGTTTTAAATTTATGAAATTTTTCTGAATTGCCATTTTACTTATGGAAATCATACAAAAAATTGTGTATAATATAATAATTACAAATGTCACTTCTTATTACAAATGAAATACAGGTTGAAATAATTTCCTGTTTTACTGATATAATAAGTATATTCCTATTAATGTGTAGAATATCATTACTTGTTATTTTGAGGAGTGAAGACGATGAAAGAAACGGAAATGAAGGCAAGCCTCTTTTGTTTACAATGTAATGACGATACACCGCACTCCATTATTTATATTAACGATGAGATCACCAGTGTTCGTTGTGAGGAATGCCAACATACAGTTAGCATACAAGTCGATATTATGAAAGAATTCTACAAAGAAATATACGAACGAGTTTTTACAAAGCCATCACGAATTACTCAAGAATATAGGCAAGATCTAAGTCATTTTCTATCAAGATTGCCTTTTCGTGTAGCAAGCAAACCATATCGACTAATGCGTGACCTCAACGAATCACGAAAACTTATCCAGCAATATCGCAATAAAAAAAAGAGTGTATAGGATGTTAAGCACCATAAATGGACAATTTTTATAGGTTGTAATGATGGAAAGGGACAGAGCGAAATTACCACTGTCCTTTTTATATGGACAAAAGATATAACTGTCGGACGGGTGGTGCCTGACACCAAAGATAGTGTATTTATGTCAAAACCAATCAAAATTAAAGAAGGTAATTCAAATGTGCCATGCACTTTTGAATTACCTTTTTTATGATGTATTAATCCATAAAATAGGTCGTTGCAATATCTTTAATTTCCTCAGGATCCAATATAACTTGATCATTATTATTTTTAAGTACATCATCATACATTTTTTTATTTTCCCCATGTAGCTGGTGATAATGAATGGATTCTAAGTCTATATTTTTTACTGCTAATCCTAAACTAACCATATCAGAAGTAGTCATATTTGTGGCAATCAAAAAGTCTGAGATTGAATTGATTAAGGATGGCAAATGGGTAATCTTGTTGGGATTTAATGCGGATTTTGCAATTCCAACTAATGTTGCTTGCTGTAATTGTTGTCTTCCATATTCCCCGTTTTTTAATGAATGTCTCTCATGAACGAGCTCCGTTACCATTTTTCCATCAAAAGTATGGGTTCCAGCCTTAATAACCTTATTTTTATTTTCTTTGTACCATGGATGTGTCAGCGTCACATCAAACGGTACTGTTACGTCCACGTCTCCAACTGCATCTACCATAGATTTAAATCCCCAATAATTGGTTTCAACATAATAATTAATTGGTATCCCAGTGAGCTTGCCAATTGCATCTACAGTCGCTTGAACACCCTCTTTTTGCCCTTTTGTTGCTTGAATAATATATTGAACACTTGTAAGCTTTGTATAGCCATATCCATCTAAATAGACCCTTGTATCGCGAGGTATGCTCAAGGTTTGGTACTCATGTTTCTTTAAATCAACATGTACGATTATCATGGAATCAGTATGACCAATCTTTTCGTCTTTTCTTTGGTCTGAACCTAGAAGCAATATATTTAGGACGGAGTCGCTTAATTTATTTTCATCAGTACTATTGGAGGATGTATTGCCAGGAGTTATGACAGGTGCTGTTTTAAAATGTTTAGCAGGTTGTAATTGATAGTATGAAAAACCACCAATTGTTAACAGTAAAACAAAAATAACTAGAAGGGTATAAATTATAATTCTGCGCTTCTTTTTCTTGGTGCTGACGTTCTTCTTCTCTCTACTTTCCATATTTCCTCCTGGTTATTTTTTAAATAGTCGCAATTTTAACCATGAGGATATTTTACTATTAATTTCAAAACCTTTCAACTAAAACATCTTTATATCAAAGTGAATAACAATTGGTGGAATATTATGAAAAAAGTTCGAAACAGCTAAATTTATGGGAAATAAATATTAGTAAAAGAATTATTTATATTCATGCGGAAAAAAGGTATGGTAAAAAATATAAATAAAAGCGGCCACTACATCTAGGATAAAAATGGAATTCAGTAGTTCCATAATCTCACTCCCGAATGATTTATTGGGGTTACACAAGGGGAACGGTATTCTTTTTTTAGTTTTTCCATTTTAAATTTTTTCATACCACACTTTTAGTATCTTTATTTTATGTTAAGTTAAAATAAATGTCATGTAAATAATTTGTAAAATTAAAAACATAAGCAAAAGCGCCTTGCTCAACGGCGTACGGATTTCATAGTTATCGAAGAGATCAACGGATACACAGCGAGGGTATTTCACCTGATTCCTCGCAAGAAGTGGCATAGAAATCCGCTTGCCAATATTCTGCTTGAGCTAGACAGATATTTTATTTAATAAAAAATAACGTTGATTTACAAAAAAAGCCTGCCGAAATGTTTCGGCAGGTTATTCTTTGTTACGTATTATTTTAGAAATATCCGTTGAAGATTAAAAGTTATACACTGGAACTTCAAATAATAATGTGTAAATGGTTAATTGATTATACAGATTTGCTAGTGTAGTAGTTTGTTTTACAGCCCAGCCTACATCTGTTGCATATTGATGATTTGCGTACCCTTTAAGTACCATTCCTGCTGGGTTCCAACGCATTTTGTATAATGTATCTTGTCCATTATGAATATAATTATCGGAGACAAATTGCGCCCCTTCAATAATGGCTTTATCCACAGTGGTCCAACCGTGGTCATATGCATATTGCGCCCCGTTTTGGGTAGCATTGCCATCGGTGGCACCGATACCATACATGTTGTAAACTGTTACTCCGTTAATTTTTACACCTGTTGCCAATTGACTTGTACCATTTCCAGTCTCTAATAAGGAGTGACTGATTAAATATAATTCGTTAATATTGTATGTCTTGGCTGCTGTGATAAAAGCTTGGCCATGACCATCTAGTATACCTTTTCCCTTTAAGATATTATTATTTAATTCAGATGCAGAGGTACCTGCATAACTAGACAATAGAAGGAATTGATAATATTCACTGGAATTTTGCGCAAAATTGTTCGGATTTAAATAATAGGATACTTGATCGATAGTTGCGTTAACTTTTCCAGCACCGTCAGCTTTAGGACTTGCATTCATTTGCATTGTAACAGCGTCATTAAAGGAAAGATTATAATTTGTTTCCTTTTGAATGCTTACATCGCCATTTTTGATATATCCAGTAGTCGCGACGCCATTCACATACACCGTACATTCAAACCAGTTTGATGTAAAGGTTCTATAGCTTAAAATAGTATATTTACTATAGCTTTTTAATACTTTAGAACTTGTTGAAGCTTTTGAATATATTTTTGTAACGTCTTTTTGTGCTATGCCTCGCATATTTTGCTGCGGTGATACCACATTATCTACGTTACTTGCTTTGATATATCCCGTCACTTTGTTTCCTTTAATAATAACAGTGCATTCATACCAATCGGAAGTAAATGTTAGATATTGTAAAACAGTACCTTGATCATAGGTTTTCAAAACTTTCGCACTTGTAGATGCACTCGAGTAAATGTTTGTTGGACTTGATAGGCCAACCCCTTTAAGCGATTGCTGTGAGTCCACAATATTTTCCACATCATTTTTGCTGATATATCCTGTGACCGCTTTTCCGTTAACATAAACGGTACACTCATACCAATCAGCAGTGAAAGTTTTATATTTTAATATAGTTCCTTGTGCATAGGTTTTGACCGTCTTAGAATTAACAGATGCTTTTGAATAAATATTTGTAGGAGCCTTCAGGCCAATACCCCGAAATGATTTTTGTTCATCGGTTACGTTTTCGACATCCTCAGCTTTTATGTATCCATGTGTAGCAACACCGTTTATAACAACCGTACACTCATACCAATCAATTGTATTTTGATTGTATTGCAGTGTTTTCCCTTGTGCATAGCTTTTCAACACAGTAGAATCAAGGGATGGTGCCGAATAGACATTTGTAGGGCTTTGAAGTGCAGTACCAATCAGGACATATTCAGAATCATCCGTTGTTTCTACATCACTGGCATAGATATAACCTGTTGTAGGTTCACCATTAAGAATGACGGTACATTGATACCATTGCGGAATAGGAGCTTCATATTTTAATAGTGTTCCTTGTGCATAGCTCTTTAATACATTAGAATTCGTGTCTTGAACTTGGTAAACATTCGTTGGATTTTTTAATCCAATACCTTGTAATGATTGGTACCTAACATCTAAGTCAGATTTTGCGGCAAGAGGTTTTAAGGTTTTTGTTTGATCAGTACTTTTTGTTGTTTCTTTGGAATTAGTCTCGGATGTTAAAGTATTTGAAGAAACCTTATTCTCTTTTTGTGCAACAGTATCAGTACTGGAAGAATCCTTATTCTCTTTTTGTACAGCTGTATCAGTATTAGAAGAATCTTTACTTTCTCCTTGTACAGTTGTGTCTGTTGATTTTTCATCTTTTGTTTTCGTTGTTGATTGTGATGGATCTGCCAGATTCGTATTTAAAATATATCCAGTCCATACTTCTTGAGTTTTAGGATCAACATAAGTGACATGAGTATATTCAGATCCTTTATCCAGGATTGTAACCGTAGATAGTGTAGGAATTTGTGTTATTACTTCACTATTTGGGGCATTTTCCTTTAACAACTCAACGGTATCTTTCCCATCAGCCGCAATAACGTTTGTATTCATCTTATCGATTTGTTGTGCTGCCAAATCTGATGCCGCTTTACTAGAAAGCGGAGAAACGGCAAATAACAACATTAGGGCTACCAAAAAACTACCGATTTTTCGTGCTTTTTTTCTGTTTTCCCCCAATTTTTTCATTCACTCCTTATTTTTTCTATGTAAACGTTCAAAAATATTTTACCATATCCCTATTTTTTATATAAATACTAATATTCTAGTTTTATAGGAATAGTTAAATATACCCATAGAAAATTGTTGAATTGTGTCGAAAAAATGTCATTTTGTAAATAATTTATGAGCATAACAAACACAGTTCGTCGAGTTTCGAGTAGGTTTTTTTCTTATGGAGACTTTTTGAATGGAAAAGAAAGTATGAAAAATTATTTCATCGATGAGGTCTCTGTCTAGTGCATTTTAAAATTGTAAAACAGTGAGGGAAGGAATGTATCTGCCTGCATTGTGCACACTACTAGGAAAAAAGCATTATTGTGCAAATTTTTGAAGTATATTGGAATGATAACGAATTCGATTGCAAAACCTATAAACCAGGCCAATACAAGAAAGTGACTTGAAGGGATTGATAAACCTATGAATGTAAAATTCACCAGTAAAATTATCATCGCATTGGCTCTTATTTTATTTCAAACTTTTTCCCTTCGTCATTTTCACGTAAATGCAGCATCCATTCAACGACCGATTGTCCATCTTCGCATACTTGAGACAACAGATGTTCACGGAAACATTTTAAACTATGATTATCAGAAGGGGACCTATGTAAATCATTTTGGGTTAGCCAGGACGGCAACCTTAATTAAGAAAGCGAGACAGGATTCGTTAAATACACTTCTATTTGATAATGGTGATTTACTTCAAGGAAATGAATTAATGGACTATGCAGCAATGAAAATGACATTGGATATGGATATCCATCCGATGATGAAAGTAATGAATACACTTGGCTACGATGCAGCGACATTAGGTAATCACGATTTCCATTATGGATTACCTTTTTTAAATAAAGCCATTCAAGGAGCAAATTTCCCATATGTAAATGCTAATATGTATTTACATACGGATTTTGACACCTTTCATCTATTCAATCCGTACGTAATATTAAATAAAGAAGTAGTAGATGTAAATGGAATGAGTCATCCATTAAAGGTAGGAGTGATTGGATTTATTACTCCATATGTAATGAAATGGGAGAAGCAGGCGCTAACGGATAATATATGTGTCGATGATATTGTTGCAAGCGCAGAAAAATATATTCCAATCCTTAAAAAACAAGGTGCCGATATTATCATCGCTCTTGCGCATACAGGTATTTCCTTACTTGCAGATCCATATCAAGAAGAACAAAATGCGATTCTTCCTTTAAGTCGTGTAAAAGGAATCGATGCAATTCTGTTTGGACATACACATGTAACTTTTCCCGATCTCTCTAAATTTAAAGGGATACCGGGAATTGATAATGTGAAAGGAACAATTAATGGGGTGCCAGCAGTCCAAGCTGGAAGTTGGGGAAGTTATTTGGGGGTTATTGATCTTATTCTTGAAAGAAAAAATGAAAGGTGGAATATCCTTTCATCTCAATCAAAAGCGGTTCCTATATTTATCAAGAAAAATAATCATAAAAAGGCAGCAGTTTATTCTGATCCAATAATAAAGGAATCCGTTCAAGACATTCATCAAAAAACCATTGAATATATGAAAAAGTAGGGGAGTATCGAAATATTCGTGTTAGACACGTTATATTTAAAAACGGCAAAGGTTACGAAAAGAACCTATATAAAAAAGGACGGTAAAAATACCGCCCTTAATTATTGGAAGGATAAGCTCTCCAATTAGAAAAATTAGGATTTTCTTTGGTTACAAGGCTAGAAGGAAAGATAAATGTCCAAGGTTTCGTTGTATTTGCCTTTACTTCAAACCCATTCATTTGAAAACCGCCTTTTGCAACGACATCCCCCTCGGCATCTTCAACAGTAAGGGGTAAGGATTCAATGCTAATATTATTATCTGATCCATTGCGAATTAGTATGGTAATGTGCAAATCCCCATTTTCAGCTTGTTTTGCCTGGTAACCCATAAAATTAACCTCGCCTGTATTTGGGGGCTGAAGGGAGCCTATCAGTTGCTGAAGCTTTTCCTTATCCTCAGTGGAAAGACTTTGTTCCCAGCTGCTATCAAGGTCTAACGAATGGTCTTTTTGTAATTCAAACGCAAGCTTCCAGCCCTCTTTCGGGATGGATTCAGAATAAATTTCATCCGAAGAAAAGATAAAATACCATGGACGGCTGCTTCGCGGTGGAATTTCACCTAAGTCTGTAAAGTCAAATACCTTTCTTGCTAACCGTTCACCATTTTCTCCAATCAGAACGAGGGTAGCTGTTTCCAATCGAATAGGTTTGTTCAAACTGCTTCGAATAAATGCAGTTACAATAATATCACCATCAGAATCTTGTTCTAGCTCAATACCGGATAATGAAATCTGATTGGGCTTTAATGGCGGGCATTCATTATTTAAAAATCGAAACACATATTCTTTTTCAGGTGCATCGAGCCAGTCGGGGAGAATGGAAAGTTCCGTTTTAATATCCTCATCCCCAGTTACATCTTGCTGAACATTTTCATTTAATAAATCATTGGACATGACAACACTGTCTTTGCCCTTTTTTCTATTTTTATCTTTAAATAACATTGGAAGGTTCCTCCTATGGTCAATCCATTATTTATTCCTCTATTTCAAATCCTTCTATTTCTACTATTTCATCCTCGATCATATCATTAGCCGAATCATTTCCATTTAAAACGGAGTGTATCGTCTGAACCACTAACTGGCAAATTTCTTCTTGCATTTGATAAAAAGTATAAGAGAATACTTGCAATCCTTCTTTTTGATAGGTTCTAATCGGATCTTCCTGACTGTAACCTCTTAAGCCAATTCCTTCTTTTAAACGTGTCATTGCTTCTAAATGATTTACCCAATTTTGGTCAATAACTGATAAAATGATTGATTTTAAGTTTAAAAGAATTTCAGGTTGACTTGTGTGTAATTCCTCAATAGTATCGAATGTTTCATTTATCTTAGTGGAAATAAGGTCCTTCATATTTATATCTTCTATATCTTCAGGTGTGGCTATTTCTGAAATAGAAACAGATTTTAGCTTATTCAATAATGTTGAATAGTTATTTTGGTTCGTTCCTAATTCAAAATAATGCTCTCCTAAACTTTGAAACGATTTTTTCACAAAATCTAAAGGTTCTTCCGAGATAAGTATATTTGTACGTAATTGATAAAAAATATTACGTTGATCATTGACAACATCATCTAATTTTAATGTATATTCTCTTGCAGAAAAATTACTTCCTTCACAAACTCTTTGAATTCTGTCAACAAATTCGAGAATATTTTTATTTAAAACAACACCATTTTCATCTGTTTTCAGGGATTTTTTAAGCTTTTCAAACTGCTCTCCCCCAAAACGTTTAATTATTTCATCCTCCAAAGAAATGAAGAATTGGCTTGATCCGGGGTCCCCTTGCCTTCCAGCACGACCTTTTAACTGATTATCAATTCGGCGGCTTTCATGGCGTTCCGTTCCTATCACATGGAGACCGCCTAATTCCGGAACTCCCTCGCCCAGCAAAATGTCGGTTCCTCTACCAGCCATATTCGTAGCAATGGTTATTTGCCCCTTTTGTCCAGCCATCGAAATAAGTTCAACCTCTTTTTCAACGCTTTTGGCATTTAAAAGCTGAAAAGAAAGGTTTTCCTTATTCAAGTATTCAGAAAGAAGTTCAGATTGCTCAATGGAAGTTGTTCCAATAAGAATAGGCTGGCCAGTCTGATGGCGGAGCTTTACTTCTTTTGTAAGAGCCTTATACTTATGGTCAATAGAATCAAATACCACATCATCCATATCCATACGAATTTTTGGACGATTGGTTGGCACTTGAATGACATCCATTCCGTATATTTGTTGGAATTCCTTTTCTTCAGACTTGGCAGTACCAGTCATACCTGAAAGGATTGGATACATACGGAAGTAGTTTTGAATCGTAATGGTTGCCTGCATCTTGTTTTCATCGGTCAACTTAAGGCCTTCTTTTGCTTCAATAGCTTGATGGAGACCATCACTAAGGCTTCTTCCGTCTAAAACCCTGCCTGTAAACATATCAATGAGTTCAATTTTTCCATCACGAATTATATAATCTACATCTTTCCGGAATACCACTTCCGCCCGAAGCATTTGAATCATGTAATGGTATAATGTTTGGTGTTCTATATCATATAAATTATCAATAGAGAAGGTCTTTTCAATCTTCGTAATTCCTTCTTCTGTAAAATTTACTGATTTCGTTTCAAGATCAAAAGTATAATCCACTTCATTTTTAAAGTGCTTAATGACTTTTGAACAGATAAAAAATAATTCGGAATTCAATGATGCTTTTCCGGCAATAATAAGAGGCGTTTTTGCTTCATCAATTAGAACGCTGTCGACCTCATCAATAATGGCATAGTGGTAAGGTCTTTGAACACGCTCGCTAGCATCTAGCACCATGTTATCGCGTAGATAGTCAAATCCAAACTCTGTTCCAATTCCGTATGTAATATCGGCCGCGTAGGCTTTTTGCTTCTCTGCGGGGGACATTTCACTAAGATTAATTCCAACAGTTAGACCAAGAAACTCATGAATTTGGCCAATTTTTTCCTTATCTCGTTTTGCTAAATATTCATTCACGGTAATGACATGAACACCTTTTCCTTCAAGTGCGCGTAAATAACTTGGAAGGGATGCTACTAATGTTTTTCCTTCCCCAGTAGGCATTTCAGGAATATTCCCATCTAAAAGGGTCAGTCCGCCAATTAGTTGGACATCAAAATGCCGCATTCCCAATATTCTTTTTGCAGCTTCCCGAACAGCTGCGAAAGCCTCTGCTTTTATATCATCGATTGTACCGTTATTGTTCAAAAAAGATTTAAATTCCTTTGTTTTTTCCCTTAGTTGTTCATCTGTTAAGGATTCAAATTCAGGTTCTAATTGATTGATTTTCTCCACTATTTTGGTATATTTTTTTAACATTTTGTCTTGTTGACTCATTGTAGATTTGAGATATGTAATCATTCGTGTCTCTCCTTAAAAAACTGGTAGTAATAGTATAACATAACAAATGGATAAAGAGCTTAGTAGAATATTTCTGGAGATTGGTATTTTATGTAAAATTATTAAATTCGGCCACCGAACCCCAATTTAGGAAAAAATGACCTCTGGATTTTTACTAATGTAACTAACTATTTATGAATGAAACAACTTTGTAAGAAAAAGTCGCTAGTATAATGGTTTTACTTTTGGTATGTTATTAGGTAGAAAATAGTCGAAAGCACAGCAAAAGATAAAATTTGGCTTTTTGTAATTTTTAAGAGTATTTTAAGATTGACACATTAAAGTAATGTCTAAGTATTTATTTACTTAAGGAATGTTTAGACGAAGTGTTCCAATTCTAGTATACTCAAAATCATGAATGGCACTCATCTCAGGGGTGAACGATAAAGAATGAAACAAAGATTTTTCAATGTATTAGGTATTCCAATTATACACTCCAACCATCATTCGTTTATTGATTTGCTGGAGGGACAAATTAAAGAGAATAAAAAAACTTTTGTGGTAACCGCTAACCCAGAAATTGTAATGCGAGCTTTAAATGATAAAGGGTATGAAGGTTATCTTAAGAAGGCAGATTATATTACCGCCGATGGTATAGGCATTGTCATTGCCTCTAAAATATTAAACCAACCATTACCAGGAAGGGTATCCGGAACCGACATGATGCTGGATTTGTTAGAAATTGCAAATCAAAAACGGCATCGCGTTTATTTTTTAGGTGCAGCAGAGTTTGTCTTACAATTATTATTGAAGAATGTACATGAACGATATCCACAAGTAGAAATAGTTGGCTCACATAATGGTTTCTTTGATTGGAATGATAATAATATAGAAGAAGAAATTAAATCGACTGAGCCTGACCTTATCTTTGTTGCATTAGGAGTACCAAAACAAGAGCAATGGATTGCTGAACATCTCGACTCTTTTCAAAAAGGGGTATTTATGGGAGTTGGAGGCAGCTTTGACGTGATTGCCGGTGTGGTCAAACGTGCTCCAAAAACTTGGCAAAAATTAAATCTGGAGTGGCTTTATCGTTTAATAAAGCAACCATCAAGATGGCGAAGAATGCTTGTCATCCCACATTTTTTAGTCAAAGTCATATTTCAAAAGCAACGTGGATAGTAATGAAATAAATGCAAATGCATATGGTAAAAGAAAGTATTTCTCGAAACAAAAAATATTCTATAATTAATCAAAGTCATGTGATATAATTCATTTGATTACAAATTTCGACTATAAGAAACACAACATTTATTATATACGGGTTATACGACAATTATCCATTTATTATTATAATAAGGGGTCTTGTGAGTATAAGGAGGATGTAAATGTTATTATATATAACGATGTTTATATGTTTTATTAGTTCTTTAATAATAACTCCTTTCGTAAAAAGACTTGCCCTTAAATACGGTGTTACAGATCTTCCTAATAAACGAAAAGTTCATCAGAAAGCAATGCCGCTTATGGGTGGGTTAGCCATATTTATTAGTTTTATTATTGGTTTTTTAATTTTGAGACCAACTGACAGCAAAGTATCTGTTTTATCCATTATTTTAGGAAGTTTAATCATTATCATAACTGGTATTTTGGACGATAAATACGAATTAAGTCCTAAATTGAAATTAGCTGGACAAGTGGTAGCAGCAATTGTTGTTGTTTTAGGTGGGATAGAAATTGATTTCATCAATTTACCATTTGGAGGACAATTAGAATTTGGCATCTTTACCATTCCGTTAACTATTATTTGGATTGTGGGAGTTACTAATGCGATTAATTTAATTGATGGTTTAGATGGTCTTGCTGCTGGAGTTTCCAGCATCGCTTTAATTACAATATCAGGAATGGCCGTCTTAATGGGAAACTTTTTTGCTGCAACATTAGGAGCAATACTGTTGGCAAGTACACTAGGATTTTTACTTTTTAATTTTCATCCGGCGAAGATTTTCATGGGAGATACAGGAGCCCTTTATCTTGGATATATGATATCTGTATTATCACTGCTTGGATTTAAAAATATTACTTTTATTTCCTTGGTCATACCAGTTATTATTCTTGGGGTACCTTTGTCTGATACTTTCTTTGCACTGGTTCGTCGATTTGCAAATAAGCAATATATATTTGGCGCGGATAAATCCCATTTGCATCACTGCTTATTGCGTCTTGGATTTTCCCATCGCCAAACAGTGTTAATCATTTATGCTATAGCCGCTATGTTTGGCTTAGCCGCAATTATTTTCTCTATGTCAACGATGTGGGGATCCATCATATTAGTGGCTGTTTTATTAATTGCTATTGAAATTTTTGTGGAAAGCATTGAACTAGTTGGTAAAAATTACAAACCATTACTGAATATAATGAAATCAACAAAGAAAACGGATCCTTAATAGATCCGTTTTACTTTAGTCTAGGAAATTATATAATTTAACCCTGTGGATAACTTTTTTGAAAAGTTGCCTACGTCTAGCTTCAGCGCCTATCGGCTAGCGGATTTCTCCGTCTCCTCCCTACGATAAGTCAACATCAGCTCGTGAACTACCTCGCTGTGTTTCCTTTATCTCAGTCGAAGACTACGAAATCCGTACGCTAGAGCTGCGGCGCTTGCGCATTTGTTTTTACATATCCTTTTCTAAATACAACACTTCACCCTCCAAAATCTCCGCTTGCCCATTCGTCATTTCAATCATCCATTCCGTAAATTTCCCAACCTGTTCCTCTTCGACAAATGTTTCTATTTCGACATTATCCACATAATGAATTTCCTTTATCTCATACACAGAGGAACGAAGCTCATTTTCTACCTTTCCAAGCCATGTATAGTCAATCTTGGTGTGCACTATTTTCATTAGTTTGCGTTCTACAACTCCAACTGCATTAATTCCTTCTGAGGTAGATTTTCCGTAAGCACGAATAAGTCCGCCAGCTCCGAGCTTGATTCCTCCAAAATAACGTGTAACGACGACAACGGTATCTTTTAAGTCTCGTTTTTTGAGGACCTCCAAGATTGGAACTCCTGCTGTGCCGCTCGGTTCACCGTCATCATTTGCTTTTTGGATTTCATTATGCTGGCCAATCATGTATGCGGAGCAATTATGGTTGGCGTCCCAATGCTTCTTTTTGATTTCCTGGATAAAGTCCTGGGCGTCTTTCTCTGTTACGGCTCGGTTAACGTGGGCAATAAATCTGGATTTTTGAATGATAATTTCATGACTGCCGAATTCTTTTATTGTAAAATACTGCTTTAACATATAGATACCTCCGAAACTTTCTACATATATGGTAGCAAAAAAAGGATGCTTTCTCCAAAATGTTGCAATAATGCTAAACAAAATGTAATAAAACAAATATATTTTGAGATAATTAGTTTTGATATAATAAGTATAAATTCTTTATGAGTCTTGTAAACTTGCAGGGAAAATTAGTGAGATGCTCGAATATTATACATAGAATATAGTACTAGGTCATAAGACTTAAAAAACTTTTAGTATCATTTTCCTAATTTTATTTTACCAATGATTCCAAATAGTATATTGATTCAAATCGAGTTAAAATAATTTTATCCCAAAGGGAGATGACCCTGGAGGAATGTCAGATGTCTTTAAAAAAAATTGATACGAAGGCTCTCGATGATATTCTGGAGAAAATGATTTCAACCGTTGATAACAGTAAGTCTGAGATTTTTCAAATAGGTGAGCAGTGCCGTCAAGACTTTGACTCTATTACGAGTGAGCTGAAAGAGATTAAGATAATGGTTGGAAAGGTAATCGAGGAAGGCGATGAATTGGAAGTAAAGACACGCTATTCAAGGCGCCGACTTTCTGAAGTAAGTCTTAATTTCCGTGATTACACAGAAGAGCAAGTTCGGAATGCATACGAAGTGGCCCACAATCTCCAAATGAAGCTCTCGATGAATCGGGAGTTAGAGAAAAATCTGCGCAAAAGGCGCGATGAACTGGAAAGACGGCTGATAAATCTTCAGGAAACAATTGAGCGGGCAGACCATTTAGTCTCGCAGACAAGTGTAGTATTGAATTATTTAACCAGAGATCTGAAGCAGATTGGCAGTGCATTAGAGGATGCAAAGGAGAGGCAGGATTTCGGCTTAAAGGTAATTGAAGCACAAGAGGAAGAGCGGAAACGCCTTTCGAGAGAAATTCATGACGGTCCTGCACAAATGCTTGCCAATATGTTAATTAGATCTGATCTAATTGAAAAAATTTATCGGGAAAGAGGTGCGCAGGAAGCGATTAATGAAGTATCCGATTTAAAACGGATGGTAAGATCTTCATTATATGAAGTCCGTCGCATCATCTACGATTTACGACCAATGGCACTTGATGATTTAGGTTTAGTGCCTACCCTCAGAAAATATTTAGCTAGAACCGAAGAATATAACAATGGGGCACCTCATATTCAATTTTTTAATTTTGGTGAGGAAGTAAGGCTCCATTCGAATTACGAAGTAGCATTGTTTAGACTGGTTCAAGAATCTGTTCAAAATGCCTTAAAGCATGCGGAATGCTCTGTGATTCAAGTAAAGCTTGAAATGCAGAAAGAACGCATTGTCGTCATTATAAAAGACAACGGAAAAGGGTTCGATGTAAGAGCAAAGAAAGAAGGCTCATTCGGTATTGTCGGCATGAAGGAAAGAATTGAACTGCTCAATGGAAATATTACCATCGATTCCAAACAAGGATTAGGCACAATTGTAACAATTCAAGTACCGATAGAAGATTGATGAATGGGACAAAGGAGGCCGAGGCAAATGACAACGAAAATTGCCATAATTGATGATCACCAATTATTTCGCGAAGGTGTTAAACGTATATTAGAATTTGAAAAATCTTTCGAAATCGTTGCAGAAGGGGACGATGGAGATGCTGCTCTAAAAATTATTGAGCAGCATAAACCGGATGTAGTCCTCATGGATATAAATATGCCAAACAAAAACGGAATTGAAGCAACTAGACTATTAGTGGAAACATATCCGGATACAAAGGTAATAATATTATCCATCCACGACGACGAAAACTATGTTACACATGCTTTAAAAACAGGTGCAACAGGATATCTATTAAAAGAAATGGATTCCGATGCGCTAATTGAAGCGGTGAAGGTAGTAGCAGACGGTGGATCCTATCTACATCCAAAAATCACGCATAATTTAGTGACTGAATACCGTCGCCTAGCAAACAGACAAAATACTGGAAAAGGCTATCAACAGCCTGAGGTAGTAAGACCACTTCATTTACTAACACCACGTGAATGCGAAGTTTTACAGCTTTTAGCTGATGGAAAAAGCAATCGTGTCATCGGGGAAGCTTTGTACATAAGTGAAAAAACAGTCAAAAACCATGTATCAAATATTTTACAAAAGATGAGCGCAAACGACCGAACTCAAGCAGTAGTAACAGCGATCAAAAATGGCTGGGTCGAAGTACGCTAAGAAGGACCTTCTCCTTTTGGAGAGGGTTTTTCTTTTGTTTTGGCTCATTAATTAAAATCTCCGAGCTCTCTGAATAAAGAACTAAAAAAATTCTCTATTTTGCCGATACTATATGGGAAGACCTAAAAGTTGTACCAAAAATGAATGTTTTAAAAAACAATGCACTTTTAATCAAACTACATTCCCACATATACGTTTCTTCATTTGAAGCCTATAATATTATCTAAATTCATTATTAGCCATAAAGAGGGTATTTAAGATATGCGTTTTATCCAAATAGAAGAATATGATCATACAACGATGCAGCTTGCAAGGCCCATTTATGATCGACAAAAACGAATTTTACTCGCTGCTGGACGAACGATTCATCCGATATATTTAGAACGGATCAAGCAAATGAATATTTCCACCTTAATAGTGGAAGATGCTGAGTCCCACGGGATTTCAATGGATGAATTGGTCGATATGCCAACTTGGATGGATGCGATTGACGAAGTGAAAAAAGCTCATGATTTAGCAAAACAGAACAAACTATTGAATGTTTTTGCTTTACAAGTAGCTATCAACAAAATTATCTTTGAAGTGATTCGAAGAAAAACGATCTATTTGATTCCTTCCTCGTCTGTTACAGAAGAATTAAAACCATATGCCCATGCTGTCAATGTAACATTACTTGCTCTGCAAACTTCTAAACAACTAGGATACACCAATTCACAGCAACGCGACCTTGCCATGGGGACGATGCTTCATGATATTGGAAAAATGGTAACAGATGATACAACGCTCCATCCCGAAAAAGGATTTGAAATCATTCGAAAAAATCGCGAAATCAGCTTACTATCTGCACATGTTGCTTATCAGCATCATGAAAGGTTTGATGGTACTGGCTATCCGCGTAAACTTTCAGGCTCTGAAATTCTGGATTTCCCACAAATTTGTGCTGTTGCCAATCTGTATGAACATCTTATTTCAAGTGGCGAAGCATTGCCGCATGTAGCGCTAGAAATAATCATGGCGAAAAACGGAATCGATTTTAATGAAAAAATTGTACAAGCTTTTATTGATAGCATCCCTTCCTACATACCCGGAACAAGAATTCGTCTAAGCAACCGGCAAGAAGCGATTGTGACTCGAATTCAAAACAATATTCACCGCCCGATAGTACGTGTGAAAAATACTGGTATGGAAATAGATTTAAGTGAAGAATTGTCTGTTCTAATTAGTGAGATATTGAATTGAAACTTTGTACCCTATGCGACATTGCATGGGGTGTTTTTTTTTATTATTTAAAAAAATTCATTGACACACTTGTATATACAAGATATGATTAGGACATAAGGATCATCTTGTATATACAAGTTCGTAAATAGTTTTATAGATTCATAGTTTTTTGCCAAAAATGAAAACGTCTCCATATATTAAAGGAGACTAAAAAAATACTCGTTAATGTAAACGGTATCAGAAGGATGGGGAGAATATGTCGACCAATAGAGAAGCTGCAGAGAAAATTGTACAAGCAGTTGGTGGCAAGGAAAACATCACAGCGGCTACACACTGCGTGACTCGCTTACGTTTTGCCTTAGTAGATGAGGGAAAAGTGAATAAGGAAGAATTAGAAAACATTGACCTTGTAAAAGGATCATTTTCTGCTAATGGTCAATTTCAAGTTGTGATTGGTCAAGGTACAGTAGATAAAGTTTACAATGAATTGGTGGATTTAACTGGAATCGGTCATGCAACAAAGCAGGAAATTAAAGATGCAGCCGCTAAAAAACTTAATCCATTACAACGAGCAATTAAAACACTAGCGGATATATTTATTCCTATTTTACCTGCAATTGTGACAGTTGGTTTGTTAATGGGGATCAATAATATTTTAACAGGACAAGGAATTTTCTTTGATAAAAAATCACTTGTGGACGTATATCCACAATGGGCGGATTTCGCTAGCATTATCAACTTAATTGCGAACACAGCATTTACCTTTTTACCAGCATTAATCGGTTGGTCTGCCGTAAAGAAATTTGGGGGAAACTCATTACTTGGTATTGTCCTTGGATTAATGCTTGTCCATCCGGATCTATTAAATGCTTGGGCATATGGTTCGACAGAAAAAATTCCGCAATGGAACTTATTTGGACTTCATATTGACAAAATCGGTTATCAAGGTCAAGTTTTACCAGTGCTGGTTGCTTCCTGGGTATTAGCAAAAATTGAGGTGTTTTTGAAAAAGCGCATTCCAGATGCATTCCAGCTTTTACTTGTAGCACCCATTGCTTTACTAGTTACTGGATTTTTATCCTTTATCGTAATCGGACCAGTTACATTTGCTATAGCTAATGCAATTACTCACGCAGTCGTTGCTATTTTCCATGCAGCACCTGCACTTGGCGGTTTAATCTATGGTTTACTTTACGCGCCGCTTGTTATCACAGGTATGCATCACACTTTCCTTGCAGTTGATTTGCAACTAATCGGAAGCACTGGTACAACCTTCTTATGGCCAATGGTAGCACTATCTAATATTGCGCAAGGTTCAGCTGCACTTGGGATGATGTTCGCAACACGCGATGAAAAGATAAAAGGACTATCCTTAACTTCCGCAGTTTCTGCATACCTTGGAATTACCGAGCCAGCCATGTTCGGAGTAAACTTACGATTCCGATTCGCTTTTATCTCAGCAATCATTGGGTCCGCAATCGCAGGCATGTTCATAACGATTAATCATGTTCTCGCACCTTCAGTAGGTGTCGGCGGTTTACCAGCATTTTTATCAATCAGAGCTCAAAACTGGGGACCATTCTTTATCGGGATGGCAATCGCAATTGTTGTTCCGTTCGTCTTAACATTGGTCATCGGTAAAATGAGAAAAGATAAATAATGATACAAGGGACGATACCAGGAGTGAAGAGGTATCGTGTCTTGCTTTTTGTAAAGGGGATTGCAGAAAAACGAGTAGTCCTCATCGAATTTCAAATAAACAAATAAGAAGTGGTGATATAAGATGACACAACCATGGTGGAAAAAAGCAGCAGTATATCAAATCTATCCGAAAAGTTTTTATGATACAACCGGGAACGGTTTGGGGGATATTCAAGGAGTAATAAGAAAGCTAGATTATTTAAAAAAGCTTGGGATTGATGTTATTTGGTTGACCCCAATCTATCAATCTCCACAACGTGATAATGGGTATGATATCAGTGACTATTATAAAATCTATGATGAATTTGGAACGATGGAGGATTTTGAACAGCTTTTACAAGAGGCACATCAGCGTGATATCAAAATTATCATGGATATTGTAGTGAATCATACATCGACAGAGCATGAATGGTTCAAGCAGGCCAGATCCTCTAAAGACAATCCATATCGTGATTATTATATATGGAAAGATGCGAAACCTAATGGAAGTGAGCCAACGAACTGGGAATCAAAATTTGGCGGATCAGCATGGAAGCTTGATGAACAAACTGGCCAATATTATTTGCATCTCTACGATGTATCCCAAGCTGATTTAAATTGGGAGAACGAGGAGCTGCGGAAAAAAGTCTATGATATGATGCACTTCTGGTTTCAAAAAGGTGTAGATGGCTTCCGGTTAGATGTAATTAATGTAATTTCGAAGGATCAGCGTTTCCCGGATGACCAAACAGGAGATGGGCGTAAGTTTTACACGGACGGCCCGCGAGTCCACGAATTTTTGAAAGAAATGAATCGTGAGGTTTTTTCAAAATATGATGCTATGACAGTGGGAGAAATGTCTTCCACAACAATAGACAATTGTATTAAATACACCAATCCAGAGGAAAAAGAATTAAGCATGACCTTTCATTTTCACCATTTAAAAGTGGATTATGCCAACGGTGAAAAGTGGTCGAACGCTGATTTTGACTTACTATCCTTAAAAAGAATTTTATCAAAGTGGCAGGTAGAAATGAACAAAGGCGGAGGATGGAATGCTTTATTTTGGTGTAATCATGACCAGCCGCGAATTGTGAGCCGCTATGGAAATGACCGTGAATATTTAACGGAATCCGCAAAAATGCTCGCGACTGCCATTCACTTGATGCAAGGAACCCCTTATATTTATCAAGGGGAAGAAATTGGGATGACGAATCCGAATTTTGAATCCATCGAAGATTATCGTGATGTAGAATCACATAATATGTATCGTTTGATGCTGGAACAAGGTTTAAGCGAAGAGGAAGTACTGGAGATTTTAAGACAAAAATCCCGTGATAATTCGCGGACACCTGTTCAATGGGATTCCAGTGAAAACGCTGGTTTTACCTCAGGGACACCTTGGATAAAAGTAGCGCAAAATTACAAGACATTAAATGTTGAGAATGCCATACAGGATCAAAATTCTGTTTTTTACCATTATCAAAAACTCATCCAGCTCCGTAAGGAATTTGATATTATCACAGATGGAGATTATGAATTACTTTTAGAGGATCATCCTGAAATATTTGCTTATATCCGAAATGGAGAAAATGAAAAACTGTTGGTAGTGAATAATTTTTACGGAAACGAAACAAGTTTTGAGTGTCCAAAAGATCTGTCCGGTTATTCAAGTGAGATTCTTCTTTCAAATTACGCGGATTCCGAAAATAATGTTCAAACAATAATCTTAAGACCCTATGAATCCATTGTTTTTCACTTGAAAAAATAGAGTGATTGTAGAGCCCGTAAAATATCGGTAGAATAGAGAAAACGATATTTTGAAAGGATTCTCAGCATGAGAGTAAACAAGTTCTTATCTATCTACGAGGAAATTGTAGAACAAATCCAATCAGGCAAGCTAAAGCCAAATGAGAAACTTTTATCCGAAAATGAACTAGTTGAAAAATATGATACCTCCCGCGAAACGATTCGCAAGGCGTTAAATTTACTTTCACAAAATGGTTATATTCAAAAGATCAAAGGTAAAGGATCCTTTGTTTTAGATGTTGGCCGTTTTGATTTTCCGGTTTCCGGGCTTGTAAGCTTTAAGGAAATTGCCCAGAAAACCGGGAAGCCATGGCGGACCATTGTCTATGAGTTGGAAGATATTAAACCGGACGACTACATCCAAAAGCAGTTGCATATTTCGAGTAAAGACAGTGTATGGAAGCTTGTTCGTGCCAGGGAATTGGAGCATGAACGGATTATCCTTGATAAGGATTTTATTTTGAAAAAAACAGTGCCATCCTTGACGAAAGAAATATGTGAAGGCTCCATATATGAATACATTGAGGGAGAACTCGGCCTTACCATTAGCTTCGCGAAAAAAGAAATTTCTGTCGATGAACCAACTGAGGAAGATCGGAAATACTTAGATTTAAAAAACTATGAGCATGTTGTCGTTGTTAAAAACTATGTTTATCTAGAGGATACAAGTCTTTTTCAATATACGGAATCACGCCACCGCCTCGATAAATTTAAATTTGTCGACTTCGCGCGGCGCGGACAGTAGGAAGCATTTGCCTTGCCGGGCAGGTGCTTTTTTTAGTTATAAATGACTAAATCGGTCTATTCCCAGTCCATTCGGTCCATTTAATTTTTATTCGTCAAATTGGTTTGACAAATACACAAACACTGCTCCTAAAACTTCACAATCCCTTAACAAAAAAACTAGCAAAATTCCCATTATACGTGTTTTCCATTTGTATTAAACGTCTAAAATCAATAAAATGAAGGTATTGATCCATAGGAGGTATACATACTAATGAAGTGGACTAAATTAATTGGCCTTTTCATCATAGGCGTATTTTTATTAGGGGCATGCAGTAACAATGATAGCCCAACGAACAAGAAAGCATCGGATAAACAAACGGAATCACCTAACCAAGAGGTTACCGGCAATACAACAAAACCATCTTTAAAAGAGGACCAAAACGTCCCGGAAGCAGAGAAAAAAGCGTTGCTTGCGGTCACAGATCAGTACATTAAAGCCTTTAATGAGAAAAATTTAGATGCGTACATGGCCACCATTTCAAAAAATCCAACATCCTTTAAATATGACGAGGAAAAAGCTTATACGAAAAAAGTTTTTGACACAATGGATGTCAAAATGGAGCCGACTAAAATCACCGTAATCGGGTACAAGCCCAATAGTGCAAATGTTTATATAGCATTAAAAACAACTGTTGCTTCAAAAGGGGAAAAGGTTGTAAAAACAAGCAGACAAGTGAACACTTATCATAAAGAAAATGGACAGTGGAAACTGACTTCTATTATGGTAATGCAAACAAAGTAATTAGGAAACCATACTTATAATAAAGGGAATCCTATAAGCAGCATCCGGTATATAAATGTTTACGCGGAAATTTTTTTCTTCTATAATGAAGTTATTGTGAAAAAATATTTGAAGGGTGGCAGTTACAATGCAAATCGGTATGGTTGGATTAGGGAAAATGGGATACCAGCTTTCCTTAAACCTAATGGAAAAAGGATATCAAGTATGTGCATTTGATGTAAATAAAGAGGCAGTTCAAAATATTTCTAATGAAGGTGCACAAGGTGCAGTAACTCTTAAAGAACTTGTTGCAAAGCTTGACCGTCCTCGCAAGATTTGGCTGATGGTTCCAGCGGGGGATATTACAGAACAAGTTTTTCAAGAACTTTTACCATTATTAGATGAAAAAGATATCGTTATTGACGGTGGAAATGCGCATTATAAAGATTCGCTTCGCCGCTATGATGAAAGTAAAGAAAAAGGCGTATATTTCCTTGATTGCGGAACAAGCGGCGGTGTAGAAGGTGCACGTCACGGAGCATGTACGATGATCGGTGGAGATAAGGAAGCATTTGACCAAGTGGAAAATGTTTTTAAAGATATTTCCGTTGAAAAAGGTTATCTATATACCGGAAAAGCGGGCAGCGGACATTTCTTGAAAATGGTACATAACGGAATTGAATACGGTATGATGGCAGCAATCGCAGAAGGCTTCGAAATTCTGGAAAAAAGCCCATTTGACTACGAATACGAGAAAGTTTCTACTGTATGGAACAACGGTTCCGTTATCCGTTCTTGGTTAATGGAGCTTATGGAAAATGCCTTCTCGAAAGATGCGAAGCTAGATAAAATCAAAGGTGTTATGCATTCTTCTGGTGAAGGAAAATGGACGGTTGAAGCAGCATTAGACTTCCAAACCGCAGCACCAGTTATCGCGTTATCCTTGATGATGAGATATCGTTCACTAGAGGATGATACTTTTACAGGTAAAGTCGTTGCAGCTTTACGTAATGAATTTGGCGGACATGCCGTAGTAGAAAAATAATAGAAGCAGGCGGAGATTTCCGCCTGTTTTTGTGTTTTTTTTAAGTGATTTTTCCGTTTTCATCTATTGATTTGCTAGGAAAAACCAATTATATGGACTAGACTTCATTAGAAATAATAGGATAGAATCAATTACAAGGAGGTGAATAAAAATGGAAAACGAAATAAAAGAGATAATGTCTTTATTGGGAGAGATGAACAAAAAATTTGACGTGATTGACAAAAGATTTGATGAAATGGATAAAAGATTTGATGCAATGGACAAAAGATTTGAAACCCTTGAAACGGAAGTAAAGGGCATGAAATCGGAGATGGAAACTGGCTTTAAGGACGTGCATAGAAAGCTTGATTCAATCCAATCAATTTGTCAAAGTCATAAATATGACCTAGACCTTTTTTATGAAAAGCAGCAAAAGCTTGAAAGAAAAGTAAATAAAGTCGAAAAAATTCAAGATAACCTATTTTAATATCCTCTTTGTTTTTCAATAAAATAAACTTCGCAGAAAACCTCTAGATCAATCAAAAATCCAACTTTATCTAGATTTATTGGAACAATTTTTATAAAATGGTAGCAAATACTTTTAAGGATGAGTTTAAAATGAAAACTGCCATTGTCACAGACAGTACTGCATATATCCCAAAAGAAATTCGAGAAGAACTAAACATTCATATGATTCCGCTTAGTGTCATAATGAAAGGGGAAACGTATGAGGAGGAAGTAGATTTATTTGCAGATCAATTTTATGAAGAAGTAAAGCAATTAGACAAGCTTCCAACCTCCTCTCAGCCTTCAACTGGGAAATTCATAGAACTATTTGAAAAACTAGCTAAAGACCACGATGCCATCATTAGCATTCATTTGTCGAGCGGAATCAGCGGGACCTATCAAGGTGCTGTCACTGCCGGAACAATGGTGGAGGGCGTCAAAGTCTACCCTTATGATTCCGAAATAAGCTGTATGGCACAGGGGTTCTATGCAATTGATGCGGCAAAGCTTGCATTAGAAGGAAAATCTCCCGAGGAAATTCTCCTAAGACTTAATGAGCTAAAAGCATCTACACGAGCTTATTTTATGGCCGATGATCTTTCCCACCTCCAACGCGGAGGCCGTTTGTCCAGTGCCCAAGCGATGATTGGTAGCCTATTAAAAATAAAGCCACTTCTTCACTTTGTCGATAAAGTCATCGTCCCTTTTGAAAAAATCCGAACAAGGAAAAAAGCGATGAATCGAATTGCCGAATTACTAGGTGAAGATGCTGCTAAAGGAATCCCATTAAAAGCGTCTATCATTCACGCAAATCGTGAAGAAGAAGCAATGGAATGGAAGTCTGAACTTGAAAAGCTATATCCAAATGTTGATTTTTCCATCAGCTATTTTGGTCCTGTCATTGGAACCCATATCGGCGAAGGCGCGATGGGATTGACTTGGATGTTGAAATAAAATGGTAAAGCGCCATTCCAAGCAGGGAATGGCGTCTGCTTATTTGGGCAATTATAGCCCCAAATGTGGACACAGGTTCCGTTATTTCAGTAATCAGCCTTGCTTTCAACATGTTAGAGGACAGGCGTTCCGCTATTCGCAAAAATCATAAGGAAATCCCTGCTTTTTTGCAAAATAACGGAACGTCTGTCCGCAAACTTCGGAAAAAATGCCATTTGTCACAGATAACGGAAGCTGTGTCCTTTAATTGTTAGGAAACTAGTTTAACCGGACACAGGTTCCGTTATTTTCAGGAAAAAACCATGCTTTCAACATGTTAGAGGACAGACGTTCCGCTATTCGCAAAAAATCATAAGGAAATCCCCGCTTGTTTGCAAAATAACGGAACGCCTGTCCGCAAACTTCGGAAAAAATGCCATTTTGTCACAGATAACGGAAGCTGTGTCCTTTAATTGGTTAGAACCTAATTTAACCGGACACTAGTTCCGTTATTTCAGGAAAAAACCATGCTTTCAACATGTTAGAGGACAGACGTTCCGCTATTCGCAAAAATCATAAGGAAATCCCCGCTTGTTTGCAAAATAACGGAACGTCTGTCCGCAAACTTCGGAAAAAATGCCATTTTGTCACAGATAACGGAACGGATGTCCTCCAAATGAAAAATCTAACACCCTGAATTTCATCTGTTTCTTTTTTGAGTACATTCTAAACAAAACAATTCCAAAGGAGTGACCCCATTTGTCCACAGAATTACAAGCCTACCTTGCAGGCCGCAAATTGCTTCAAAGTGAAATCCCTCCCGATCTGCTAGAAGAGAATAATCTCATCTCATACCAAGACGGTATCACAAAGGAAAAAAATCAATGGAAATGTACTAGATGTGGAAACACCAACCAAAATCTATTTGCCAATTATCCATGTGCACGGTGCAAACAACATTGCACTTATTGCCGAAATTGCATCATGATGGGGCGGGTTTCTACATGTACTCCTTTAATAGGCTGGAACGGGCCTGATCCAGAAATAGATCCAGAAGACATTCCTTTGCAATGGGACGGCCAGTTATCAAAAGGTCAACAACACGCCTCAGCTGCAGTTGTTAAAGCAATTCAATCTAATTCCGACATGTTGGTTTGGGCGGTCTGTGGCGCTGGAAAAACAGAGGTTCTATTTGCAGGGATCAATGAGGCACTCCGTAACGGACGACGTGTCTGCATCGCCACACCAAGAACGGATGTGGTACTTGAACTTGCCCCGCGCTTCCGTAAAGTTTTCCCGGCAACTACTATCTCAGCCCTTTACGGTGGCAGTGAGGAACGCCACCAATACGCACAACTTGTCATCTCGACCACCCACCAGCTTTTCCGCTTCGAAAATGCCTTCGATGTCATCATTGTTGATGAAGTCGATGCCTTTCCCTATACATTTGATAGAACTTTGCAATGGGCTGTCGAAAAAGCAGCACGTCAACCATCTGCAAAAATTCACTTAACAGCAACTCCAAGCACTAAATGGCAAAAAGAATGCATGTCAGGCAATCGGGCACATGTCACTATACCGGCTCGTTTCCACAGGCGATCTCTCCCAGTCCCACAATTTAAATGGTGCGGAAACTGGCGAAAACCGATCGAAAAAGGCAAACTTCCAAGGATAGTGGAAAAATGGGTATCTGACCGCCTCCAAATTAACAAACAAGCTCTTGTTTTTTTACCCAATATTAAGCTTATGGAAAAAGCGGCACCTCTCTTTCAAAAGCTCCATCCAAAAATCGAATCGGTCCATGCAGAAGACCAAAATCGAAAAGAAAAGGTTATGAGAATGCGTACAAAGGAAACACCTATACTATTAACTACTACTATTCTAGAACGAGGAGTCACCTTTCCAAATATAGATGTGGCTGTTGTGGGGGCAGAGGACCGAATTTTTACCGAGGCTGCCCTTGTCCAAATTTCCGGACGAGTTGGCCGAAGCGCAGATTACCCAACTGGGAATATCACTTTTTTTCACTATGGGCAATCAAGGGAAATGCTCAAAGCGCAAAACCATATTATCCGCATGAACCAAGAGGCGAGGAAAAGGGGGCTTATTGATGGCTGATTATTGCCTGCTGTGCTCTGTCTATTTAGTTCCAAGAATTACATGGATCTTTTTTTCTTTTCAGCATGAGGAAGCTTTTCTTTGTACTGATTGCAGGAAAAAACTCAGCAAAATATCTGGGAAAACATGTGAAAAGTGTTGCCGACCTCTGGATAAGCTTTCACCTGAATTCGTACAAAATAATTTATGTTTAGACTGTGTTCGCTGGGAAGAGGATCCGGAATGGAGCGGCATTTTAGAAAAAAATGTTTCCATATATGAATACAATGATTTTTTCAAGGATCTATTATCCAGGTTCAAATTTAGAGGAGACTATGTCTTAGCAAAGGTCTTCGCACAAGATATTTATAAAATAACAAAATCCTTCAATTATGACCACATCGTCCCCATTCCGCTAAGCGAAGAACGTCTATTAGAAAGAGGCTTCAGCCAAGCAGAAGCGCTTATCGTGGAAGCTGAGCTCCAACCATACCATGCCCTTACACGAATACATACCGAAAAACAATCGAAAAAATCTCGCCACGAACGAATCCATATAGAAAATGTTTTTCAGGCAGTGGAACCTGTCCAGGGTAAATCCATTCTTCTTATCGATGATATATACACTACCGGTTCCACTATTAGACATGCCGCCAAAACACTAAAAAATGCTGGTGCAAAATTTGTCGTCTCTTTTACAATAGCGAGAGGATAAACAAATGAAAAATCTATCCGATATAATAAATAGAAAGAAAATGTCATTCAGGAGGAATTCAAAATGGCAGGCTTAGAAAATTGCCCTAAATGCGGTAACCTATTCGTGAAAAATAATCTTCGCGACGTATGCGAAAATTGCTATAAAGAAGAAGAGAAAAAATATGAGCTAGTATCAAAATTTTTAAGAAAACGTGAAAATAGAGCGGCTATGATCACAACTATCGTAGAAGCAACACAAGTAGAAGAAGAACTTATTTATAAATGGGTGAAAAAAGGTCGACTTCATACCACACATTTTCCAAACTTAGGTTACCCATGCAGTAAATGTGGAACTCTTATAAAAGAGGGAAAACTTTGCAAATCATGTACCTCGGAAATAAAAAAAGATTTAAGTCACTTCGATGAAACGGAAAAACTAAAAGTCGAAAATACAAGACATCAAACCTATTTAAGCAAATAGGAAAAATAAACTATAAAACATCTGCTAAATCTTCCGATATAATAAGAAGAAGCATATACGTTCGTACGAAAGGGGCGTAGACAATGAAAATCAATAATTATGGAACATCCGGAATCAATCCATATAAACAACAAATGAACAAACTAAATCAACAAAAAAATATAAATAAACAAAACGACAAAGTAGAAATATCTGCAACGGCCAAGGAACTCCAACAAGTTTCCAGCGTAGAAAAAGACCGCCAAAAGAAAGTAGAGCAGCTCAAAATTCAAGTGGAGAACGGACAGTATAAGGTTGATCCGCAAGCTGTTGCGAAGGGCATATCAAAATTTTACTTTGGAAAATAGAAAGGAGGAACCTTCATGTCAGAACCATTAATAGAAGTCCTTGAAAAGTTGAGCAAGCTGCACGAAAGTTTATATAAACTATCCTTAGAAAAAACTACAATTATTAAGGGAAACGACATGGAGAGCCTCCAGCAAATATTAAAGGATGAGCAAACACATATCACGGCCATTAATACTTTGGAAGTCGAACGTCAAAGATTAGCCAAGGAATTTTTACATACAGAGAAGGATGTAACGATTTCTGACTGCATAGAAGCTGCACCTATCGAATTGAAAGAAAAACTATCAACCTTAAAAACAAAAATCGTAGAAATCATAGAAAAATTGAAAGAACAAAACGAATTAAACCAATCGCTAATCTATCTTTCATTACAATACGTCAACATGTCACTAGACATGATTCAACCAAAACCTGAAAGCTATACATACGGAAGACCAAATCAACCCAAAGCACCTCAAAAGCCTTCATTTACTGCATTTGATTCGAAGGCGTAAAAAGATCAAAACATGTTAATGGAGGTTTACACATGACTTCAACATTTTTCGGCCTTGAAACAGCCAAGCGTGGGATGAATACCCAACAAAACGCGTTATTTGTGACAGGGCAAAATATTTCGAATGCGAATACACTAGGATATACAAGACAAAGAATCAATTTTGAAGCAACGTCACCATATCCACATGGAGGGATGAGCCGTCCACAAATACCTGGACAAATGGGAACAGGAGTTAAAGCTGGCTCTATTCAACGTGTTCGAGATTCGTTTTTAGACCAGCAATATCGTGGGGAGAATAGTAAACTAGGATATTGGAGTACTCGTTCAGATGCATTATCCAAGATGGAAGATATCTTGAATGAACCAAGTGATAGTGGACTTTCCGCCGCTATGAATCAATTTTGGCAATCATTACAGGATTTAAGTACAGGTCCGGAAAACGATGGGGCAAGAGCAGTTGTGCTACAACGTGGACAAGCAGTAGCGGAAACTTTTAACTACTTGAGCAATTCTATTAAAGATAATCAACAATATATTGGAAATGAATTGGACGTATCTATTACAGATATAAACTCTATTCTAAAGCAAATAGGGGAAATTAACCAACAAATCTCAAAAGTAGAGCCTAGTGGCTACTTGCCTAATGATTTGTACGATGAACGAGATCGTTTAGTAGATCAACTTTCAAACTATTTCAATGTGCAAGTTGAGCCTAAATCTAGCGGCGGTAATTCCTCCCCGATTGCAGAAGGAGTATATGATATAAAAATTACGGACTCCAATGGTAATGATTATTACCTAGTCAAAGGCTCAAACTATGGAAATATGGGAATTACAGGAGGGACTGGAAGCAGTGGGAATTTTCCGCCTGCTGATGGTGTTACCTCGTTAAATATTACAGATGCAGATAATAATTCGCAAAATGTAAACTTCTTTGATAATGGTCAGGTAAATATTGGTCAAGGGAAACTTCGGGGGCTAATTGAAAGTTATGGTTATAAGGACAACAGTGGAAATTCCAAAGGCATTTATCCAGAAATGCTAGATCAGCTCGACCAGTTAGCCTATACATTTGGAACTGTATTTAATCAAGTACATCAAAAAGGGTATGGCAAAAATGGTGAAACCGGCAATGACTTTTTTGATTTATCCTCCCTTTCTGATTATCATGGTGCAGCTGGTGCAATTAAAATAAATTCTAGCTTGTCAAAAGACATGATTGCGGCCTCAACAGCCTTAAAATCACCAACCGAATCTGAAACAGGCAACGGGTCTAATGCTATAAATCTGGGTAACGTACTAAGCTTTGATTTGTCAAAAGGAACCATTACTCTTGAAGGATTTTCTACCCCAACGACTATAACTGTAAGTGGTTCTGGAACGATTACTTCAAACTACCAAGCTATTATAGGTAAATTAGGCGTTGATGCTCAGCAAGCAAATCGTTTAACAGCAAATAGTCAAAGCCTGACACAATCTGTAGATCAAAATCGTCAGTCAGTAAGCTCAGTATCATTAGATGAAGAAATGATAAACATGATTAAATTTCAACAGGCATACAATGCTTCAGCAAGAAATATTACGATTGTAGATGAAATGTTAGACAAAATTATAAACGGTCTTGGAACCGGCGGAAGATAGAGAGGTAAAAGTTGATGCGTGTAACTCAATCTATGCTTTCTAATAACTTTTTGAAAAATTTAAGTAATAGCTATGATAAAATGGGAAAAATCCAAGAACAAATATCATCCCAAAAGAAAATTACGCGTCCATCGGATGATCCAGTAGTAGCCATGAAAGGAATCGGATTTCGTACTGATTTGCAAGAAGTATCACAATTCAAACGAAACTTTTCTGAGGCACATAATTGGGTGGATAATACAGATGATGCATTAAGCCAAGCAAGTAAAATAATGCAGCGAATTAGTGAAATAACAAATCAAGCTTCCAATGGAACTTTAACAGATACTGAAAGATCATCTGTTGCAAAAGAAGTTACGCAACTCCGCAATCAATTAGCGGATATTGCAAATACAAAAGTTGGGGAAAAATATATTTTTAATGGCACTGATACATCTACAAAACCAGTAGATTTAACAAAGACTCCCCCTGTATCTATTAATACAAACCCAGTAAATATAGAATTATCAAAGGGTGTCTATATACAGGTGAACAGCGATGCAAGCAATGTGTTCTCCTCAGACTTATTCGACAAGTTAGATAAGTTGTCAAAGGATTTAGAATCGAATAATCCAACTAATATTGATCAATATATTGATGAAGTGAATAATCTAAATACACAAATTGTGAATGAACGTGCTACCGTGGGAGCTCGAAGTAATAGAATTGATCTTATGGAAGATCGTATTGGCCAGCAACAAGTATCGGTAACAAAGATGATGTCAAAGAATGAGGATGTTGACATGGAACAAGCCATTACCGATTTATTGACACAGGATTCTATACAACGTGCTGCACTTGGCGTAGGTGCGAAAATTATCCAGCCTACACTATTAGACTTTTTACGTTAAAAGCTATTCTATCTGGATAGCTTTTTTTACTAGAGGTGAAAATAAGTGAAACTACCGCAAATAAGACTTGAATCACAACCTGCTATGATTCAAATGAATTCAAAAATAGCTACTCAATCGATAGAGCAGCCAGCTGCTGGATTAGATATCCAACAGCCGCCTGCTGAGTTACATATTGAACGTACACCTGCTAAATTCACCGTTGATCAGTCACAGGCATGGGCGGATATGGACTTAAAACCTATTTCGAAAAGAATTAAGGAATTTGCTCAAAATGGTTATCAAGATTGGCTAGATGGGATTGCCCGCAGAGCGGAAGAAGGAGATCAATTAATGAGAGTTGAGAATGGCGGAAATCCTATAGCCTCTATCTCGAAAGAAAATAGCAAGCTTCCTACTCACGAATTTAATTTTGGGCTTGTTCCCTCTCCGCTGAGTGTAAAAACATATTTTGACCCATCGAAGCTTGATATTCAATGGGATACAAAGAAGCCTTCGATTAATGTTCGAGTCAATAAACCAACTATTGAGTATAGTCCTGGGAATGTTAGCATTAGCATGAAACAATATCAAAGCTTGAAAATTGATTTTACTAATATTAATAGTATTGGATCCAATTTTGAAAATCAGATTTAGGAGTGTTTATATTGAAGCTGCAAACTAAGTATCATGGAGAGATAGAAATTAAAAAGGATGATATATTAACATTTACAAATGGTTTACCAGGATTCCCGGACGAGAGGGAATTTATATTACTGCCTTTACAAGAAAATCAACTATTTTCTATCTTACAATCTCTTCAAACAAAGGAAGTTGCTTTTGTTTTAACTAGTCCATTTGAGTTTTTTTCTGAATATGAAATTCAATTAGATAGTCAAACATTAGAACAATTAGAAATCAAAAATGATAAAGACGTAACTGTCATGGTTATTTTGACCGTTCATGATCCATTTAACCAAACAACAGCTAATCTTCAAGCTCCTATTGTCACGAATATTAAAAACCGTCAATCAAAACAGTTGATTCTCAATGATTCAAGATACAAAACAAAGCACCCAATTTTTACTCTGCAAACAGAAAACGTAAAGGGGTGACCGAATAGTGCTTGTACTAACCAGAAAAAAAGGCGAATCCATTCAAATTGGTGAAAATATTGAAATTCAAATCGTTTCTATCCAAGGTGATCAAGTAAAAATAGGTATTAACGCTCCAAAACAAATTGAAATTCATCGAAAAGAAATCTACCAGGAAATCCAATTAGAAAACACAAATGCTGCTATAGGTATCGATGACTTAATCAATATTTTATCCAGAAACAAAAAAGAATAAAAAAATTTATAAAAACTATTAAACCTCCTCGAATCCTGTCGATATTAATAATGTAAGCGAGAAACCAAGGGCGGCCGACCATGGTAATTCACTTAGACAAAAAAATAAATCATGTTCACACGGATGTGAACGGTACATTCAAGGAGGAAAATTAAATGATTATCAATCATAATATTTCTGCAATGAACACTGCTCGTATGTTAAATTCTAATGCTGATGCAGCAGCAAAATCTTCAGAAAAACTATCTTCAGGATACCGCATTAACCGTGCAGCAGATGATGCAGCAGGTCTTGCAATCTCTGAAAAAATGCGTAACCAAATTCGTGGCTTAGATCAAGCTCAACGCAACGCACAAGATGGTATTTCTTTAATTCAAACTGCTGAAGGTGCATTAAATGAAACTCATGCAATGTTACAACGTATGGCTGAGTTAACAACACAAGCAGCAAATGAAACAATTACTAAATCTGATGCTGATAAAATCCAAGCTGAGCTTTCTCAATTAACAAATCAAATTGATAGTATTGCTACACAAACTAAATTCAATACAAAAAATGTATTGAATACTACAAGTGCTCTTAAATTCCAAGTTGGTGCTAACGGTGGGGAAACTATTTCATTAAGTCTAGTAGATGCTACTGCGAGTGCATTAGGAATTAGCGGCATGAGTTCACTTGATGGTTCTAACGCAACTGCAAGTGCTAACCTTAAAAAGATTCAAGATGCTATTAACAAAGTTTCTGAATCTCGTTCTAATTTCGGTGCGGTTCAAAACCGTCTAGAGCACACTATCAATAACCTTGGAACTACTGAAGAAAACTTACAAGCTGCTGAATCACGTATCCGTGATGTAGATATGGCTTCTGAAATGATGAATTTCACTAAGAATAACATCCTTACTCAAGCTGCACAATCTATGCTTGCACAAGCAAATCAACAGCCACAAGGTGTACTTCAATTACTTCGTTAATTTCATAAAAAAAGAGTCTTCTTAATAGAAGACTCTTTTTTTCTTGTATTCCTAAATTAAGTATTTGATCAATATTAAAGTAAATATATTATAGAGAATTTCATTCTGAGATATATCTAAAAATATGTAGTATTTTGTCGATATAATTAATAGTACTAGATAATGAAAAGGTGAACATGATGAAGAAACATACCATATCTCTTTGTATGATTGTTAAAAACGAAGAAAAGCACTTAGAAAAATGTTTACAAAGTGTTAAAAACTGTGTTGATGAATTAATCATCGTTGATACGGGATCAAACGATAAAACACTGAGTATTGCAAAAAAGTTTGGTGCAAAAACATTTTTTTATAAATGGAACAATGATTTTGCAGAGGCTAGAAATTTTTCAATTCAACAAGCAAAGATGGATTACATTCTAATTATGGATGCGGATGAATGGTTGGATGAAAAGGTAGATTTACAAGAAGTATTAAATAATGAAAAAGATTATTATATGGTCCGCATAAAAAATGAAACTTCAAGTGGGATTGGAATTCTTCATTCAGCTATTAGACTATTTAAAAATAATATAGGATTACAATATTTTGGGAAAATTCATGAACATTTAAATATAGGGGATGAGTCACTAACATTAACTAATGATAATGGAAATGTCTTATTGTATCATGTTGGGTATAAAAATGAAACTTATAAAGAAAAAGGAAAGCATGAACGAAACTTAAAACTCTTATTAGCAGAAGTAAAAAGGAACCCTAGCGGTTACAATTTATATAATTTAGGAAATCAATATAAGTCCAATAAACAGCATAGTGAAGCCTTAGAAGAATATAAAAAAGCTTTTTCGTTATCCAAAGATAAAGTATATGTAAATCATCTCCTATTTAATATGATTGATTGTCTTCGAATTTTAGGTCAAAGAGAAGAAGCACTTGAAGTTGTAAACGCATCTATCGAAAGTTTTCCTAACTATACGGATTTCTATTTTTTGCGGGGGAGAATTTACGGAGAAATGTCATACTTTATAGATGCAGAAAAATCATATTGGAAATGCATTGAGATTGGTGAGGTAAAGGCTGCACAAACATTGGAAGGAGTAGGGAGCTTTCTTGCATACAATGCATTAGGTGACATTTATTTAGAGCGGGGAGATAACGTAAAAGCTTTTGAAATGGCAATAGAGGCTTTAAAATTAAATAAATACTTTTTACCTGCATTGAGGTTGTATATGGATTCATTAGTTAGAACTAAGATTCCTGTGGAAAATATAAGAACTAATTTAGAATCTATTTTTCCAGTGGCAAATTATAATGATTTAAAGCATTTGATTATTGTTTTAACAGTTGTTAAGAGCCCTTTATTACAAACGTATTTAGACTTATATAAACTAAGTGTTTCCGAATCAGTTTTGGGCATTAATTACCTTTATTCAAAGAAATATATTGAATCCTTTAAAATATGGAAAAAAATTGATATAGAAAGTGAAGAATATAAAGATATTATTTTACTGTCTTTTATTCTGGAAACTAATGATCTTTTAGAAAAATGCCGTCAATTTGTTAATTTAAACAAAAAAGAATGGAAATTATTAGATAAACTTATTCACGGAAAGAATATTGAGCTTGAAAAAGCAAGTGAAAAGTTTGTGGAAATTATCATTTTTATTGCAGAAAAATTAATTTTTTTAGGTGAAGATGATAAGTTTAATTATTTATTAAATGTAATAGCTAATAGTGATATTGCTTTAAAAATTGAATTATCGAGAATCCTCCTCAAAAATGGCTTTGCACAAAACGCACAAGAGCTTTTGCTTGCATCCTATTCAAAAAATCATGCAAATAAGGATTTCGTAGAATTATTAGCTGATACTTGTTTTAAACAAAATCAGCTAAAAGAAGCCCTTTCCTTTTATAATCGGGCTATAGAACTAAAGCATGATTATCCAACATACGAGAAGATGTATAGAACATTAGAAAAGTTAAACGATCAAGTTGGATTATTAACTGTCAAAAATGAGATAAAACGATTATTTCCATTGGCTGAATGGGTGAAATCAGAATAATAGTTTAAAAGAAAAGGAAACTTTGGAGGATTACAAGTATGTTTTTAAAAATGAAAAATAAAATTTCCGATTTAATCGATACAATTTCTGAGATGATAGATGTTCTACTTCAAATTAATGATCCTCTAACAGAAATTTCCGATTGCTTAGCGGCACTGGAGGCTATTTCTTCCCAAATAATTCAGGAAGAAAATATTCCTCGAAAAACAATTACACAGCTACAAAAGATAGAAATTATGTTCGAAACATTTTTAAATAATTCTACTCAAATAGATGAAAATACTATTAAAGATTTAAAAAAACAAGTAATTTTGTTCAAATCTATTTTTGTCGATGAGATAAAAGCAAAGCTAAATATAGTATTTTTTCCTTATAAGGCTTCTATGTGGGATAGTCTTGCAAGTGTGTATGAAGCGGCAGCAGAAGATAGAGATTGTGTAGTTCATGTTGTTCCTATTCCTTATTTTCAGCTTTCACAGAATGAAGCAATCCCGACGTACGAAGGCAGTCAGTTTCCTGAAAATGTACCGATAACACATTATAGTCAGTATAAACTTGAGGAACAAGAACCTGATATTATTTTTATTCATAATATTTATGACAACTTCAATACGCTAACTTGTGTATTTGAAGAATATTTTACATCGAATTTAAAAAAATTTACTGACATGTTAGTTTATGTACCTTATTACGTATCCTCATTTATCCCTTACAAAAAAGGAGAAGGCTTCTATCCATATGATTTACCATCGATTAAAAATATCGATAAAATTATTCTAGTAAATAATACAGAGAGAGATATAGCTATTAAGGAAGGGATACCATCCGATAAATTACTGGTTCTTGGTTCTCCTAAGCTAGATGCAATGGTAAAAGCCCTGAAAAGTGAAATTTCATACCCTGTAGGATGGAAAGAAAAGCTAGAAGGTAAAACAGTTTATTTAGTGAATACAGGATGCCTTTATTTTGCAAACCAGCCTTTTTTAGCAATGGAAAGACTGATAGATTTATTTAATATCCCTAGATTTATTGACAATAGTATTATTATATGGCGCCCTCATCCTCTTACGAAAACATCTATAATGAAGTATACTCCACACTTTTTAGGTTATTTTAAAGATTTGACTGAAAAGCACATTAAAGGGGAGGGGAAACTTTATAAAGGAATAATTTTAGATGAAACAGATGATTATATCCCTGCTTTAAGAGCAGCAGATATATTAATAAGTACTGATTTTTCACTTCTACGCTCTTATTTGCTTACCGAAAAAATAGTAATGTATTGGGATGATATGATGCCGAAAGGTTCCTTGCTTCCATCGAATGTTTTTTATTATGCACTAAATAAATCTGAACCGTGGTATGAACTTGTGAAGAAGTTTTCAAAAGGATATGATCCACTATTGCCAAATCGTAAGGGAATGGCAGAAAAAGTATATGTTAATACAGATGGAACGTCTGGCGAAAAGGTGTATCTATCTATAAAAGAAATTGTATTATGTGCTTCCAACAACTATGTTTCTTAAAAAATGAATTTTATTTGCTGTCGATACTCTCGACAGTTTTTTTATCTTATATGTATTCGTATAGATATATTGTTTTAGATATATTCTTTGAAAAGGGCTAAAAGAGTAATAGAATATGTCGATATAATAAATGAATGTGAACTGCTGCGATTTTAGGGGGAAATTTAAATGGAGAAAATACACTCTACATTTATTCCTCAAATAAGACCTACATCTAATGATAATCAACAACAGCAAACATTTGAGGGAGCACAAGAATTTTTAAATCAACATTCAAATAAACAAGATAACGGAAACCAGGTTTCGGAAAAATATTTAAAAGAAACGATTGAAAATGTGGATCATATGTTACCGGATCATTATTCAGTCAAATATAAATATCATGAAAAGACGGAATCCTATTATGTTCAGGTTATAAATGATAATAGTAATGAAGTTGTTCGCGAAATTCCATCAGAAAAGCTTTTGGATACATATGCTTCCATGAAAGAAATGCTTGGAATATTATTTGATATGAAAATATAAATAAGGAGGGACCGAAATGGTTACTAGAATAGTTGGTACAGCTTCGGGACTGGATATTGATAAGTTAGTAAGCGATCTGATGAAATCGGAGAAAATTCCTCAGGATACCATTTATCAAAAAGAACAATGGGCGGAGTATCAGCGTGATGCTTACAGAGATATGAATCTTGCTATAGATGCTTTCAGAAAAAGTGTAGATAACCTCCGTTTTCAAAGTACTTATAATGCATATAGTGCAATTAGTTCTGACCCAACAAGTTTTACAGTGTCTTCAACATCCAATTCCGTATCTGGGAATTACAATATAGTGGTCAATAGTATTGCAAAGGTAGCAAATTTAACATCTGCAGACGCTATTAAAAATAATGGAATAAATGTAAAATCTACAGATAAAATTCTTGGCACTGGACAAACAGCTCAAATACATATCAAAACAGCCAACGGTGAAGCAGATATCGATATTGACGAAAATACTACTTATGCATCATTAGCTACTAAAATAGCTAATGCAACTGATTCTTCTGGCAAATCTTTAGGGGTAAGAGCCATGTTTGATGATGCAACATCGAGATTTGTAACTTCCTCGAAGGATTCAGGAGAAGCACAAAGTATTACCATTTCAGATGTAACTGGTAGTGTAGCTGGGTTAATTGGTAATGGTGGAGATGCAACGAATGCAGCTATAACTGATCCTAGTAATAATCACACTACAACCGCTAAGGGTCAAGATGCTTCTGTTACTATTAATGGAGCTACTGTAACAAGTTCAACAAACAATATTTCTGTTTACGGCATGAACATAACCGTATTAAAAGAGTCTCCTAACGTAACCAACACCATCACGGTCAAATCGGATTCAGATGCGGTATTTAATACAATTAAAAATTTTGTAGACAACTATAACAAACTTATTGATACCGTAAATACTAAATTAAATGAAAAACGCTATCGAGATTATGCACCGTTAACAAAGGATCAGCGTAATTCCATGAGCGAAAACGAACAAAAACTTTGGGATGAAAAAGCAAAAAGCGGTACATTGTCGAGAGACCCGATGCTTAGTGATATTATGGCGAGCTTAAGACAATATTTGTCAGTTCCAGTTACGGGAATAGCTAGTAATGAGTTAAATTCACTCTCTAAAATTGGGATTACGACTGAGTATATGTCCTTAGATGGAAAATTACAGATTGATGAAACTAAATTAAGAGACGCAATTAATAATAATCCTGATCAGGTCATGAACTTATTTACTAAATCAGACCCAAATGCAAATCCTAATGCAAAACCTCCAGTGCCTGCTGATAAAAATAAAGAAGGTATAGGAGATCGATTATACGATATTCTTAATGACGCACTTAGCCAATTAAAGGCACAAGCGGGTGCCCCAAATACTCCCGATAATCTGGATACAAGTATTTTAGGGAAAAGCATTAGCGATTATAATACTCAATTTAATGATTGGACGGACAAGTTAAATGACCTTGAGACGAGATATTATAATCAATTTAATGCAATGGATGCAGCCATACAAAAACTCAACAGTCAATTAAGCTATATTACTTCTGCATTAGGGAGAGGCTAATAAAAATAGAGGAAAGGAGTTAGGGTAATGAATAAGACATATGAAGCATATCAACAAGTTTCGGTTACTACAGCTACTCCTGGAGAACTGGTTTTAATGCTATATAATGGCTGTATTAAATTTATTAAGATTGCTAAGAATGCAATGAATGAACAAGATATTGAAAAGAAGCACCTCAACATTACTAAAGCTCAAAACATCATAAAAGAATTAATAGTAACCTTGAATATGGATTATGAAATTTCGAAAGATATGCGGAAATTATATGACTATATGAATAGAAGATTAATTGAGGCAAACATTAAAAATGACACCTCCATTTTAGATGAGGTTGAACACTTTGTTGAAGAGTTTCGAGATACATGGAAAGAAGTCATAAAAATTACTAGAAAATCACAATTTAAACTAGGTGAAACAGTCTAATGTCAGCCGTTCAAGAATTGTATGTTCTTACAAAAGAATTATATGAAATATCCACAGAAGAGAAAGAAAAGGATACGGATAAAAAAATATCAATGATAAGCAGTATCTTAGATAAACGTGAAGAACTGCTTTCAAATATTAATATAAATTCTCTACAAGATGAAGAAAAAATGTATATTTACAAAGTAATTGAAATGGATAAGGAAATAAATGAAAGCTGTAAAACAATTTTAATAGAAATTCAGCAAAAGTTACGTAGTACAACTAAAGCAAAAAGTACTCAAAAAAAATATTTAAATCCTTATTCACAAATTCATCAAGCATCAAGATTTTTCGATAAAAAGAAATAGTAATGAAAACAGTTAATTGTTATACAGTTAACTGTTTTTTTTTGAAATAATAATATTGTATTTTAATAAAAGAATATAACTACCAGACTTATAAAAAATATAGAATTCCTTTAAACTTTAACCAAACCAGTCGATAATTATAGAAAATCCGAAAAACTACTTTTATCGATATTGCTTATCCGAAAAACAAGAATATTAATGAATAGGAGTATAGAAAAAGTCATCGTGTCAAAAAAGAAATCAATATCAGCTCTATTCGGCTGAATAAAGGCAAATAGCTAGTAGGAGAATTCAGCTTAATCAATACCTCCGATTTGCAATGAAGCGATAAGTCGAGGAAATTATTATCAAACGAAATTCATGAATGAGAGAAGTTCAAATAGTCCTGTTGGATACTCTATGACTTAGATCACCTATCAAACAAGGTGATTTTTTTCATATATACAAATCCCTAAGCCTCTATTATAATTACATTAATTGTAAGAACATTCTCAGGGACAAGCTGGAGGAAACTTAATGGCACTCTATAATGTGATGGAAGAAATAGTACGGAACGCTTTACATGAAAATATCGAACTATTGCATTTACCATGTAAGTGTGAACGATGCCAGGAGGATATTCTTGCCCTTTCCTTAAACAAATTGCCTGCTCAATATGTTGTCAATCAAGATAGTAGACCATATATTCGAGCAATGTATACAGCTGATCGTCAAGGTGCTACGAAAATACTTAGTACTGTTATTCAGGCAGCTGATGTGGTCGCGAAAAATAAACGTTGTGGAAATTAAGACACCAGGAAAAAGGAGCATCTATGATTCGATTTATTCTAGCTTTTATTATTGCAGTACTTGCTGGAACGGTACTGACAATATTAAATGTGCCTGAAATACTAGTTTTTATCATTGCCTATATTATTGTTTTTGCAGTTTTATTATCTCCTGTTCTCTATTCATTGTATCGATCTAAAAACATGGAAAAACTAGAGAAGTTTTTAGTAAAAAGACAAAGGCATCCTTATTACCAGTTTATTTATGGGATGGCGAATAAAAACGATTCTCTAATAGAAGAGGCTTTTATTAAGCTGCAAAAGAAACCTCGAAAAAAGTCTTTTCAAGCATATATTCAAACCTTTTATGCACTCTATAAGCGAAATACAGAGGAAGCTAAGAGATTTGTTGATGAAATTCAAACGATTACTTTAAAAAATTATTACGAAGTGGCTATTGCGTTAGAGGAAAATAATCTGCAAGAGGCAAAAAATCTAATGCAGAAACCGTTAAAACCTTGGATGATACATGCGTTATCAGCAGAATTAGAGAAAAAGGATGGGAATCTGGATAAAGCGTCGGAGCATGCGAATAAGGCATTGGAATTAACAAGAGGATTACAACATTATATCATGGTAAAAGTATTTCAAAGAGAGTTCCAGAGTAACTTTTAAAAAAGGGTGGCATAGGTCCGCCCTTTTATTTTTTTTACTTAAAAACGTAACTACAATAAGTCCAACGATTCGCAATCAGTGCTATTTTGTTAATCCAATCTTATATTATATTTCACAAAATCTTTTCTCCGAGCAGGTTAAAACCCAACCTATGTCAAATATATATATTTCGGCAATCTTCAGACATAGGGGGAAATTTTCATGGAACACTCAGTAGAGAAACAATTTACAAAAGAAATGATGAATAAAATATTAGAAACTTATCAACTTGATTCTAATTTTAAGAAGCTAGGTGATTTTGAGAATTATGCATTTGAGGTGTATCAAAACGGTGAAGCGAAAATTTTGAGGGTCACACATAGTTCCCATCGTTCACAGAAGGAGCTGGAATCGGAGCTTGATTGGATTCAGTATTTGCATGGCTGTGGAATCAGCATCCCGGCGGTTTTTCTATCGCCGAATGGGAAAACCGTAGAAGCTTTTGAGGCAGAGGATTCCGTTTTTTATGCATGCTTATTTGAAAAAGCACCGGGCAATCCCGTAAAAGTTGATGATTTTAGTGAAAAGCTTTTTCGTATTTGGGGAAAAGTAACCGGAAAAATGCATCGTGTTACAAAGAATTATCAACCAGGTGAAAACATTCAACCACGTTCTCATTGGAATGGTAATGATTTATTGCAATTGGAGTATTATTATCCGAAAGAGGATAAAGAAGCCTTGGCAGCTGCGCTTAAAGTAATAGAAGAAGTTGAAAAATTACCTAGAACAATAGATTCTTACGGGCTGCTTCACACAGACATCCACAGCGGAAACTTTTTCTATGATGGAGAAACAATCCATATATTTGATTTTGATGATGCATGTTATCATTATTTTGCATCGGATATTGCTATTCCTTTATATTATTCAACTAATAGCAAGCATTTTTATGGAACGAAAGAGGAACGTAATGAATTTGCAAGAGGATTTTTAAAGGCTTTTCTTGAAGGGTATCGTGAAGAAAATACGCTTTCTCAAGATTGCTTAGAAACAATTCCGTTGTTTCTAAAGCAAAGAGATATTGAGTTATACGCTGTTTTTAGTAAAAAAGTGCCGATAGAGGATCGCAATGAAAGGATCCAGCATTGGATTGATGAAATAAAAGAGCGTATTGAAAAAAATGAAGCGATTGTGGATCTTGATTTAAGTGCTAATCTAATATAGAAAAAGAAGAGGCTCTTTCGATTGAAAAGCCTCTTCTTTGAGCTTTATTATTTTTACCAATAGTAAGGATATCCATAATAAGGGTAAGGATACGGATAGCCATAAGGGCCACCAAGAGCGGTTCCTAATAAAGCACCAGTTGCTAACCCGCCGATAAATGGCGCACCAAATCCAAATCCCCAAGGTCTCCCGAATCCCCAAGGTCTCCCGAATCCCCATGGTCTGCCGAATCCGAAAGGCCTTCCAAAGCCTCCAAAGTGACCAAATCCAAAAGGTCTCCCAATAATTCTTTCATCTTGCGTGGGTTCACTATATCCATGTAAATAATCAGGATGCATTTTATTTCCTCCTCAAAAATATATTTTTATAAGCATTTTCATTAAAGGATATGATAAATAGGTGTAAGCTGTTTGGGTGTATGCCTTAATATTGGAAATTATTTTTGGGATATTGTCCTAGTGAAAAAGTGACATTTTCGACAAATTTAAATATTTCCCGAGAAATTCGACAAAAATCTTTTTAGGTTTAAGCAGGAATATAGACGTGTATAATAGAAATATATAATCATAGCAATAAAAATAGGTAATGTGTTCCGCAAGTCTTGTCTAGACAAGCCTATACTTACTTGGGACACAGCCAAAATAGGAGGAGTCCATATGATGAACTACAACATTCGTGGCGAAAACATTGAGGTAACTCCAGCAATAAGGGATTATGTAGAAAAGAAAGTAAGCAAGTTAGAGCGTTATTTTATTGAGGTACCTGATACCAATGTTCATGTCAATTTGAAGGTGTATCAAGGTAAAGGGTCTAAGGTAGAAGTCACCATCCCTCTTCCACAGCTTGTGTTGAGAGCAGAGGAAGTAAATGAGGACATGTATGCTGCAATTGATTTAATAACTGATAAATTGGAAAGACAAATCCGTAAACATAAAACAAAAGTAAACCGAAAACTCCGTGAAAATGGAAACCAAAGAGAGTTCTTTGCATCCAATGTCTCTACTAGTGTACAAGTAGAAGAGGATGAAAATGATTTAGAAGTTGTGAGAACAAAGCAATTTGATTTGAAACCGATGGACAGCGAGGAAGCTGTTCTGCAAATGAATCTTCTCGGCCACAGTTTCTTCGTCTACACTGATTCCGAAACGAATCAAACGAATATTGTGTACCGTCGTAAAGATGGAAAATATGGATTAATCGAAACAAAATAATGCAGAAAAAAATCCGTGACCTGGTGGTTGCGGATTTTTTGTTCGTTTAACTTTAAAAAATACTCACCGTATAGCGCAAGCAGCCATCGACTATTATATTTCTCCTTCTTCTCCCTGCAGGTAAGGGCATCAGGTGAAATTTGAAGTGCCAATTTCACTAGCTCGTGAACTGATGCGCAAATGTTTTGGCTGCAATATTTTGGACAGGTTACTGTATAATAATAGTAAAAAAAGATCTAATATGAGGTGCTCAAATGAAAATAGATGATATTGATCGTAAAATACTGCAGCTTTTAACAGAAAATGGACGCTTATCATATGCAGATATCGGAAAACAATTGAATTTATCTCGAGTGGCCGTTCGCGAGCGTGTCCATCAGTTGATGAATCATGGTGTAATTGAAAAATTTTCCGTCGTTATCAATTCGGAAAAAATCGGAAAACATGTATCCGCTTTTTTTGAAGTGGACTGTGAACCTGCCTATTTAGTAGAGGTTGCCCAAAAATTGGCGGACAACCCTAGTGTTGCAAGCTGCTATCAAATGACCGGACCAAGTACTTTACATATGCATGTGTTAGTGGATGATTTTTCTAGCCTAGAGCACTTTATTAACAATGAATTGTACAACTTAGAAGGCATTACAAGGGTGGAGAGTAATATTTTATTGCGGAGATTCAAGAGTCGAAATGGATTGAAGCTGTAGTTTCAGGAGACATTACAAATTTGAAGTGGATAATTGTTATGTTTTAGGTCTAAATACCTAAATCGGTCCATTGTTCCCCGTTTTCAGTCCATTCGAATGAAAATCTGTGCCGTTAACCATTTTACTGGTGCTAATTTGATAAACACCAATATTAGTTTGCAAAACCAGCCGAAATTGAAGTAAATCAAGATATCTGTTTCTAAAAGATTAAGAATTTTGTAGAAAAAAGGTAGTCATAAAGATAAATATTTACTATAATCATAGATAAAGATTACGTTTGTAAAACAAAATATCGATTTTGCTTTACAAATGTACAAAAAGGGGAGTGTAGAAACGTGAATCTTGATCACTTATATCAACCGTATCCTTCAACTAGAAATACTGTTTTTGCAAGAAATGGGATGGTGGCCACCTCACAGCCGCTTGCTGCACAGGCAGGGCTTGAAATCCTTCGCAAAGGCGGAAATGCCATTGATGCGGCGATTGCGACTGCTGCAGCTTTAACGGTTGTTGAGCCTACCTCTAATGGAATCGGTTCAGATTGTTTTGCTCTTGTTTGGACTGAAGGAAAGCTTCATGGGTTAAATGCCAGCGGACCTTCGCCAAAATCAATTTCAATAGAAGCTTTGCGCGAACGCGGGTATGAAAAAATGCCGGTTCATGGTGTGGTGCCTGTCACTGTGCCAGGTACACCATCAGGGTGGGCGGAGCTTTCTAAAAAATTTGGCCGGTTATCTTTAAAAGAAGTTCTGGAGCCTGCAATTCGTTATGCAGAAGAAGGCTATCCTTTAACACCAATTCTAGGCAAGTATTGGAAGTCTGCCTATCGTATTTACAAGCAAAACATGACTGGTGAGGAGTTCCAAGCATGGTTTGAAAACTTTGCACCGGAAGGAAGGGCACCAGAAATCGGAGAAATTTGGCGTTCACCTGGTCATGCCAGCACTTTAAGGGAGATAGCAGAAACTAATGCGGAAAGCTTTTATCGTGGGCCATTAGCAGAAAAAATCGCTGATTATGTGCAAAAACACAATGGATTTTTATCCAAAGAGGATTTAGCCGAGTATCGTGCTGAATGGGTAGAACCAATTTCTACGAATTATCGCGGTTATGATGTTTGGGAGATTCCGCCGAATGGTCAAGGATTGGTTGCTTTAATGGCGCTTAATATTGCCAGAGGTTTTGATTTTACAGAGAAAGAAACAGTGGATACTTACCATAAACAAATTGAAGCGATGAAACTTGCGTTTACAGATGGAAAGGCGCATATTTCCGATATTCAACATATGCGAGTGGAAGTGAACCATCTTTTATCAGAGGAATATGCTGCAGAGCGTCGTGCGTTAATCGGGGAAGAAGCAATTACTCCTGATCCATATAAGCCGCCAAGCGGAGGAACCGTGTATTTGGCAGCTGCTGACGGAGAAGGTAATATGGTTTCTTTTATCCAAAGCAATTATATGGGATTTGGATCTGGAATTGTAGTGCCTGGCACCGGTATTGCTTTGCAAAATCGCGGAGCAGACTTCTCATTAGATCCCGAACATCCTAATGCGTTGAAGCCTGGTAAGAAAACGTATCATACGATTATTCCGGGATTTTTAACGAAAGGTGATCAAGCAGTTGGTCCGTTTGGGGTAATGGGCGGATACATGCAGCCGCAAGGACATTTCCAAGTCATTATGAATACCATTGATTTTCATTTGAATCCGCAAGCAGCACTGGATGCACCGCGCTGGCAGTGGACGGAAGGGAAAAAGATTCAAGTGGAACCTCATTTTCCAAACCATCTTGCGCAAGCTTTAGCACGCAAAGGCCATCAAATTCAAGTTGCCACGGATGGTGGCGGATTCGGCCGCGGCCAAGTGATTTGGCGTGACCCTGAAACAGGTGTGTTAATGGGTGGAACAGAATCCAGAACAGACGGCTCGATTGCGGTATTTTAGGAAATGTTTCCTAACAAGGTAAATACAAAAATATAAGTGAATCGTTTTTGAAACGCAGTCTCAAACTAAAACAACCAGTGGAAGACACAAAAAAGGAATGTGATAAAGTGAAATCTTGGGATATATTTGTTGCCTTTTTCCGGTCGGGAATGCTTGGATACGGAGGAGGACTTTCGGCTATTCCGCTAATGAAAAGGGAAGTCGTGGACATATATAAGTGGATGGAAGAAGAGGAATTCTCCGATATTTTAGCGTTAGCCAACACACTTCCAGGACCTATTAATACGAAAATGTCCGGTTATATTGGATGGCGCGTTGGTGGCTTCTGGGGCATGATGAGTGCATTAGTGGGTACCGTGCTTCCAACCGTCGTTTTGTTGATCATTTTTTTAACAGTATTACATGAATACAAGGATAAGCCTTGGGTGAATGGAATGTCTCGAGCAGTAATACCAATTGCAGGTGTAATGCTAGGAGTGTTGACATGGGATTTTATCAAAAAATCCAAAAACACGATGGGATGGACAATGACCGTGATTCTTCTAGTAATAAGTATAGTAGTGATGCAGGTTTTAGGAATCCATCCGGCTATTTTAATCGTAGGCTTACTTGTCTCTGCCCTCCTTTCTAAAAATAAGAAGGAAGAAAAGCAGGTGAAGGCATCATGATATACTGGCAGATTTTTTTAGCGAACTTTATGGCTAACCTTTTAGGCTATGGAGGCGGGCCAGCAACGATACCCCTTCTCGAGCATGAGGTTGTAGACCGTTATCATTGGTTTTCCGTCCATGAGTTTAGTGAGATGGTTGCACTTGGAAATGCATTACCGGGTCCAATTGCCACAAAACTTGCGGGATATATCGGATACTCACAAGGCGGCGTAATTGGTGCCATCATTGCTTTGTTCGCAAGTGTTGCTCCTTCCCTAATTTTAATAATTGCCTTGCTCGGTATTTTGATGAAATTTAAGGACACTGCCAAGGTGAAAAATATGACGAAGCTCGTTCGCCCGGCAATTGCAGTGCTATTAGGCGTTATGACGATCGACTTTTTTACCACTTCTTATAAAGGGGTTGGAATCGTTCAAACAGCGATAATCGGGATTGTTAGTTTATTGCTGTTAGAAAAATGGAAGGTTAGTCCTGTGTATGTTATCTGCGGAGCGTTAGTGTACGGAGCGATTTTTTTAGGGTGAATAAATATTTGAGGACAAGTGCTAGAGGATTAGTGCTTGTCTTTTTGTGGGAGTGCAATGATAAAATCTAGTGAAATTAAGCGGACAGGAGTAATGTTTTTTGAGTCTGACAAAACATCCCGGGAAGTTCCCCACCTTCCATAAGGTTCAGCATTTAGTAAGGACAGATCAGCAAAATATAGAAAAAATTCCGCAAAACTCCCGCAAAAAAATACTTAGCGGACACCAGATCCGTTATGTGTGACAAAACGCATTAATTTCCTATGTTAGAGGACACACGTTCCGCTATCAGCAAAAAAAGCAGTGATTTCTTGTGTTTTTTCGTAAATAACGGAACCTCAGTCCGCTTAACCACTAAATTAGGGCGATTTGTCACATATAACGGAACGTGTGTCCTCTAACCAATAAAATAGTTCAACGAGATCATATCGGAACACTATTTTCACTAGGAAACCCCATATTTTATATTTTCATCCTTTTCCCAACAATCCATTTCACCTCTTTGGTTGTCACTTCATAGGTTAAAATGTTAAAATTTAAAAAGTAGTATAATAGGTAAGTCGTGTGAGAGGATTTTTTCTACTCCGCAAAGAATGTATATAGAGACAGTTTCTGTATAGTCGTTGTTTCTCGTCAAACGGCTATAAATTCTAATATAGAATTCATTTCGGGGCATCTTTTCTTATATTCGATGGTCAAACCTAGCCCAAACAGGGATTTACAAGGTTTTCGTCATCATAAGCAATATAGTTTAAGAAAAGAGCCTTAATAGAAGGCTCTCACAGTTGATGATAAAGGAGCGTTATAGATGGTTGCTTTTTTAGAAAAAGTGTTTGATGCAAATAAACGCGAAATAAAGCGTCTTGATAAGTTAGCAAACCAAATTGAAGAGTTAGCCTCTGATATGGAGAAGCTTTCAGATGATCAGCTTCGTGACAAGACAGAGGAGTTTAAAGAACGCTATCAAAAAGGGGAAACATTAGACGATTTACTTGTAGAGGCATTTGCGGTTGTCCGTGAAGGGGCGCGCCGGGTGCTTGGATTGTATCCATATCATGTTCAGCTAATGGGTGGTATTTCCCTTCATGAAGGAAATATTTCTGAAATGAAGACAGGTGAAGGTAAAACATTAACGGCAACCATGCCTGTTTATTTGAATGCTCTATCTGGCAAAGGAGTGCACGTTGTAACAGTCAATGAATACTTGGCAAGCCGTGACGCGACTGAGATGGGCGAGCTTTATAACTTTTTAGGCCTATCTGTAGGGTTGAACCTAAACAGTATGTCTAGCGAAGAAAAACAAGAAGCGTATGCAGCAGATATTACGTATGGAACCAATAATGAATTCGGGTTCGATTACCTGCGGGACAACATGGTACTATATAAAGAGCAGCGTGTGCAAAGACCGCTTTTTTATGCGGTTATTGACGAGGTTGACTCGATTTTAATTGATGAGGCGCGTACACCGCTAATTATTTCTGGTCAGGCGCAAAAGTCAACAAATCTTTATATTCAAGCGAATGCTTTCGTTCGTACATTGAAAAAAGAAGAAGATTATACCTATGATGAAAAAACTAAAAGCGTTCAGTTGACAGAGGAAGGTATTAGCAAAGCGGAACGTTCCTTTGGTATCGACAACTTGTTCGATATTAATCACGTAACGTTGAATCACCATATCAATCAAGCGTTAAAGGCAAATGTATCGATGCATATTGATGTGGATTATGTTGTGCAAGATGGAGAAATTGTTATCGTTGACCAGTTTACTGGCCGTTTGATGAAGGGACGCCGTTTCAGTGACGGATTGCATCAAGCAATCGAAGCGAAAGAAGCGGTAGAAATTCAGAATGAAAGTATGACAATGGCGACCATTACGTTCCAAAACTACTTCCGTATGTATGAAAAGCTTGCCGGGATGACTGGTACGGCGAAAACGGAAGAAGAGGAATTCCGTAATATTTACAATATGAGAGTAATTGTCATTCCGACAAACAAACCAATTGCACGTGATGACCGTCCGGATTTAATCTATGCATCGATGGATGGAAAATTCCGTGCGGTGGTAGAGGATATTGCAGAGCGCAATAAAAAAGGGCAGCCAGTCCTTGTAGGTACTGTTGCCATCGAAACATCGGAATTAATTTCCCAATATTTATCGAAAAAAGGTATTCGCCATAATGTCTTGAATGCGAAAAATCATGAGCGTGAAGCAGAAATTATTGCTCTTGCCGGTGAAAAAGGATCCGTAACGATTGCGACGAATATGGCTGGCCGTGGTACCGATATCAAGCTTGGTGAAGGTGTCGTTGAGCTTGGCGGTCTTGCTGTTATTGGTACAGAACGTCATGAATCACGCCGTATTGATAACCAGCTCCGCGGACGTTCTGGACGTCAAGGGGATCCTGGTATTACCCAATTTTATCTTTCTATGGAAGATGAATTGATGCGCCGCTTCGGTTCCGACAATATGAAAAACATGATGCAGCGGCTAGGAATGGATGATTCACAGCCAATTCAAAGTAAAATGGTATCCAAAGCGGTGGAATCTGCACAAAAACGTGTAGAAGGAAATAACTTTGATGCACGGAAGCAGTTATTACAATACGATGATGTACTTCGCCAACAACGTGAAATTATCTACAACCAGCGTAATGAAGTTATCGATTCCGAAAATCTGCGTGACATTGTGGAGAATATGATCAAAAGTGTTATTGAACGCGCTGTTGAACTTCATACTCCAAAACACGAAGACGAGGAAAATTGGAATCTGCAAGGACTTGTCGACTATGTTCACGGTAATCTTTTACACGAAGGTGCTGTATCCGTTAACGATTTCCTTGGCAAAGAACCAGAGGAAATGGTGGATCTGATCTTTGAAAAAGTGAAAAAGGATTATGATGAAAAAGAGGAATCATTAGGTTCTGAACAAATGCGCGAGTTTGAAAAGGTTGTCCTTCTTCGTGCTGTTGATACGAAATGGATTGATCATATTGATGCAATGGATCATTTACGTCAAGGTATCCATTTACGTGCTTACGGACAAGTTGATCCGCTTCGTGAATATCAAAGTGAAGGCTTTGCTATGTTCGAAGGCATGGTCACTGCCATTGAAGAAGATGCAGCTAAATATATCATGAAGGCTGAAATTCGCAATAATCTGCAGCGTGAAGAGGTAGCGAAAGGCCAGGCGGTAAATCCAAAAGAAGATGGGGAAACCGTTAAGAAGAAGCCTGTCCGTAAGAAACAGGATATTGGCCGAAACGCCCTTTGCCCATGCGGAAGCGGGAAAAAATATAAGCAATGCCATGGGAAAAATCTTTAAAATAAATGAACACTAGCTTTTTATTCGGAATCGTCTCTTCAGACTAACCAAGGCGATTCCGATTTCTTGCTGTTTATAGCAGGGGCTACGTTTAGCTTCAGCGCCATCAGATGTTCAAGGTGCTTACGTATTTGAAATCAACATGAGGTGAAACTATATGGAATTATTTGAAATTAGAACTGAGCTTGAAAAAACTGCTGTGAAATTAGCTGATTTTAGGGGGTCTCTTTGACCTCGAAAATAAAGAGGCACGCATTGCTGAATTAGATGAAATCATGCTGGAGCCAAATTTCTGGAATGATCAGCAAGGTGCTCAAAAGGTAATTAATGAAGCAAATGGTTTAAAGGATTTGGTGAATGAATACAAGGAACTCGTTGATACACAAGAGAACCTTGAACTTACACATGATCTAGTAAAAGAAGAAGAGGATCCAGACTTACGTGCTGAATTGGAATCTGAACTTCAGGAGTTAGTTACGCGATTAAATGAATTTGAACTTCAGCTTCTATTAAGCGAACCATACGATAAAAACAATGCTATTCTGGAGCTTCATCCAGGTGCCGGCGGAACAGAATCACAGGATTGGGGTTCTATGCTTCTTAGAATGTATACTCGTTGGGGTGAAAAGAAAGGTTTCAAAGTGGAAACACTTGATTATCTTGCCGGAGACGAAGCTGGAATTAAAAGTGTAACCTTGTTAATTAAAGGTCACAATGCATATGGTTATTTAAAAGCGGAAAAAGGGGTTCACCGTCTTGTGCGGATTTCCCCATTTGATTCATCAGGCCGCCGCCATACTTCCTTCGTATCCTGCGAAGTGATGCCGGAATTTGATGATGATATCGAAATCGAAATTCGAACTGAAGATCTTAGAATTGACACCTACCGTTCAAGTGGAGCGGGTGGACAGCATATTAACACAACAGACTCTGCGGTAAGGATTACACACATCCCAACGGGTGTCGTTGTTTCCTGTCAATCAGAACGCTCCCAAATTAAAAACCGCGAAACTGCAATGAGTATGTTAAAAGCGAAACTTTATCAACGTGAAATCGAAGAAAAAGAAAAGCAATTAGCAGAAATTCGCGGTGAGCAAAAGGAAATCGGCTGGGGAAGTCAAATCCGTTCCTACGTTTTCCATCCGTATTCAATGGTGAAGGATCACCGTACCAATACGGAAAGCGGAAATGTGCAGGCAGTGATGGATGGCGATATCGATCCATTTATCAATGCTTACCTTCGTTCCCGACTTTCGTAAGCATAATACACATAAAACTCTCATGCCATGGCACACTAGGCATGAGAGTTTTTTATTTAAAAATGTACGAATGCAAAAATAGCGCCGAAAGCGGGAGCAGCTATTCGTATACTGCAGTTTATTACCATGCAAACTTGACCATAAAATATTCAAAACTCTTTATAGACACTCCTATCACCCCCATGCTATACTCTCTGTCGGTAGTCTATACAACTTAGAAGGGAAATTAGTACATGAAGAAACGCAGAGGAGAAGCTACAGCAAATCACTTTCAATCAAAAATCTTAGAATACATATACATATTAATTGGATCTGCCATTATTGCGATAGCCTTTAATGCCTTTTTACTCCCAAATGAAGTAGCATCTGGCGGCGTCAGCGGCATAAGTACCATTTTTCATGGATTATTCGGTTGGAAGCCAGCCTATGTCCAATGGGCATTTAATATCCCGTTATTCATTGCTGGGCTTATCTTTTTAGGATTTCAATTCGGAGTCAAAACTTTAGTTGGAACCATCTTTTTGCCTTTTGTCGTATTTTTAACGGAACATATGAAGCCTTGGACAAATGATCCGTTATTAGGTGCATTATTTGGCGGAGTAGGTGTCGGTCTTGGGCTTGGCATTGTTTTTAGAGGAAAGGCTTCAACCGGCGGAACTGATTTAGCAGCTCAAATCATTCATAAGTTTACTGGTTTAACTCTTGGAACTTGTGTTGTTATTATCGATGGTCTAGTAGTATTATCAGCCGCTATCGTATTTGACATTGAAAAAGCGCTTTATGCACTGATTGGACTTTTTGTCACAAGCAAAACGATTGATTTAGTGCAGCTTGGAATTAGCCGTTCTAAGACAGCTTTAATTATTACGGACAAGCAGCAGGAAATTCGTGAAGGAATTTTGCATAAAATTGACCGTGGTGTGACAAAACTATCAGCATATGGGGGCTTTACAGAAAACGAAAAACCCGTTCTCATGTGTGTGGTCGATCAAACTGAATTCATAAAGTTGAAACAATTGGTGAAAAGTCTTGATCCGACTGCATTTGTCATCGTTATGGATGCTTTTGAAGTGCTTGGGGAAGGTTTCAAAAAAAATTAGAATTGCTATAATGGAAATGCGAGAAACATTTTCCATTCCTAAGGAGGAAAAAGGATGAAAAGAAAAATAATTGGAGTTATCATGATTGTTATGCTTGCATTTGCGATGGTTGCTTGTTCAAGTAAATCAAAGGATACAAGTGAAAAAACAACTAACAAAACTACCACTACTGCAAATGCGGGCGATGCTCAAAAGCTTTTTGATGCAAAATGCTCTTCATGTCATGGCAAAGATCTTGCAGGTAATGTTGGTCCAAACCTACAAAAAATCGGTTCCAAATATAGTAAAGATGAAATTTTAAACATCATTAAAAATGGTAAAGGCAACGGAGCAATGCCTGCTGGATTATACAGTGGGAAAGATGCAGATACAATTGCCACTTGGTTATCTAATAAAAAATAATAATTTACAGAAAAGGACTTGATGTTCATCATCAGGTCTTTTTTCATAGTCAAGATTGTATTTTTTAACCTATTAGTTCTTTGTGCCTATTTTATATGAATTTCATGCCATTATACACCTACTTTTAAGTATGTTTTATAAAAAACTGCCTAATATGACAAATTGCCCCATAATAAATATGTAGTAAAAATATCTTTACTTTAATGTAACCCCACCGATTGAAATAAAAATGTAATATGCTTACTGCTACTGGGATGTTATAATAATTCTGTGATTCATTTCGATGTTTTACGATGTTTTTTGCTATTTTTTGATAGAAATACAAAATTTGACGAAAATAGTTAATCACTGAAATACAGAATTTTTTCTGCAACTTAGAAAGAAGAATACAGTAAAGATAGGTGATTAGATGATAGAAATGCAAAATGTTTATAAAAAGTATCCCAATGGGATTATCGCAGCCAATGGATTAAATGTGCATATAAAGCAAGGAGAATTTGTCTATGTCGTTGGACCTAGTGGTGCAGGTAAATCAACTTTTATTAAGATGATGTACCGGGAAGAAAAAGCGACAGACGGCTCCATTATGGTAAATGGAATTAATCTATCCAAACTGAAAAATAGTAAAATACCATACTTCCGCAGACAGATTGGCGTCGTATTTCAAGATTTTAAGTTGCTGCCAACGCTTACTGTCTTTGAAAATGTAGCGTTTGCGCTGGAAGTAATTGAAGAACAACCAAAATCCATAAAAAAACGCGTAATGGACGTTTTAAATCTTGTTGGTTTAAAACATAAAGCGCGAATGCTTCCAACCGAGCTTTCGGGTGGAGAGCAGCAACGTGTTTCCATCGCACGCTCTATTGTAAACCGTCCACGAGTGATGATAGCGGACGAGCCTACAGGAAACCTTGACCCGGAAACATCTTGGGAAATTATGAAGATCTTTGAAGAAATTAATAATCGCGGAACGACTGTCGTCATGGCAACTCATAACCGTGAGATTGTAAATGCAATTAGACATCGTGTTATTGCAATTGAAGGTGGAAAAATCGTTCGCGACGAGAATCGGGGGGAATACGGATATGAAAGCTAGAACGTTTCAGCGTCATCTCCGTGAGAGCCTGAAAAGCCTCGGACGTAACGGCTGGATGATGTTTGCCTCAGCAAGTGCTGTTACCATTACACTATTACTCGTAGGCGTCTTCTTCGTTATTATGATGAATATGAACAAGATTGCGTCAGATATTGAAAATGATGTAGAAATTCGCGTCCACATTGATTTAACTGCTAACAAGCAGGATCAAACCGTTTTGCAAAACCAAATACAAAATATCCCGCAAGTAAAATCCGTAACCTTTTCCTCGAAAGAGCATGAATTGCAGGATTTAATTAAGAAAATGGGGAAGGACTTCGAATTATTTAAGCAAGACAATCCATTATATGACGTATTTGTCGTAAAAACGAAGAAACCTACCGATACCCCTATAGTGGCCAAGCAGATAGAACACATGGATCATGTCGAATCGGCCATTTACGGTAAAGGGAAAGTAGAAAAACTTTTTAGTGTACTAAAAGTAAGTCGAAATGTTGGTTTAGTTTTAGTCATCGGCTTGTTATTTACAGCAATGTTCTTAATCTCTAACACTATTAAAATTACAATTTTTGCAAGAAGAAAAGAAATTGAGATTATGAAACTAGTAGGAGCAACAAACTGGTTTATCCGCTGGCCGTTAGTAATGGAAGGTATCTGGCTCGGAGTACTGGGCTCGATATTGCCGATTTTCATTGTTTCAGTCGGTTACTATTACGCACATAAAATCATTGCTCCAAGATTAGTTGGCCAATTTATTCAAATCTTGAACTTCAGTCCGTTTGTGTTTGAAGTGAGCGCACTTCTTTTAGTCATCGGTGTTTTCATTGGTATATGGGGAAGTACGATGTCCATACGCCGTTATTTAAAAGTGTAAATGAGTTCGATTTAGTTTCAAATAAATAAAACATATTTCAAGTAAGACAGTCATCATGAACGGAAAGTAGGAAATAAAGAGAAGATACTTTTCGTTCTAGATATAATACATATTAGCTTGGAAAGAGTGAGAGGGGTTTATTCATTGAAGAAACGTTCGTTATTTTCTATTGTGCTAATTTTGCCTCTAGTTCTTACCTATCATTCAAATGCATTTGCTTCTAAGCTTTCCGATTTACAGAACAAACAGAAACAAGTAGAAGACAAACGCTCCAATGTAAATTCTAGTATCCAAAAGAAGGATAAGCAGATTTCGAATATTAATGGGCAACAAATAGATTTAGAAAGCCAAATGAAACAAATAGAAGCTGAGATTAATAGTACAGATCATAAGATTCAAGAAAAGCAACTACAAGTGAGCAACACTAAAGAGCAAATAGCCGAATTGAAAAAGAATATTGAATCGTTGAAGAAGAGAATTGAAGAACGTGATCAGTTATTAAAGCAACGGGCACGTGCAATGCAAACGAATGGCGGTTCTGTCAATTATATGGATGTTATTTTGGAATCAGAAAGTATAAGTGACTTGATTGATCGCCTTTCAGCTGTGACTACTCTCGTTAATGCAGATAAAGAAATCATCGATCAGCAAAAGAAAGATAAAGCGGATTTAGAGAAAAAGCAAGCAGATGTTGAAAAAAAATTAAATGCTCTTCAAGGTATGGTTAATGACCTTCAACAGATGAAATCACAATTAAATCAACAGCAAGCGAAGAAGAAAGAAATAATGACAGCACTTGCTGCACAGAAAAAACATCTTGAAGAAGATAAATTCTCCCTTCAAGAAGAGCAAAAAGTATTAGCTGCGCAAAAGTCAGCTATTCAAAAAGCAATTCAATTAGAGAAAAAGCGTATCGCTGATGAAAAAAGAAGACAACAACAGCTGCAACGTCAACAGCAACAGCATCAGCAACATAATAGCGGAGGTGGAGGTTCATCCAATCTACCACCAGTTTCATCTAGCAACTTTACAAGACCAGCTGCAGGGTATATTTCATCAGAATTTGGTTACCGTTCTGGTACGTATAGTGGTTTCCATGCAGGAATCGATATAGCAAACAGCGGAAGTAATGTACCAATTGTAGCAGCTGGAGACGGTGTCGTTGCTACTGCCTATCATTCTAGCAGTTATGGAAATGTTGTAATGATTACTCATTATTTAAACGGGCAACAATACACTACCGTATATGCACATATGAAATATTTCACTGTTAGCGCTGGGCAATCCGTAAGTAAAGGACAACAAATAGGAGTAATGGGTACTACAGGAGAATCCACTGGACAGCATCTGCACTTTGAATTTTATATTGGTCCATGGACAGGTCCACCACATAATGGAGCAGTAAACCCAAGAAACTACGTGAACTTCTAGAAGAAAAATACCACATCTACTATGTAAAATTAAAGATAAGTGAATGTATGTTTTTATTATGATAAGAACAACTTGTCTTTAATGTCACACACAATATAAAAATTAGTACATCACTTATATATTAGTGGTGTACTTTTTTATTTATTAGACCACTTAAATGACCTCATTTACTACTACAACAAAGTTAAAGAAAATTATGGAAATACCACAACATTTTGTGCTACAATAAAATACAGGAACATATATTCCGGGAACGTATATTCTGTAACAGGTGGTGATGGTAATGAAAGAATACACTGTTAAAGAAGTTGCTGACCTCCTAGACAAGCATGAAGAAACTATTAAACGTTGGATCCGTTCGGGTAAATTACCTAACTCTTACAGAAATAGTGACAAAGAAGGTTGGAGGATTATCGAATCGGATTTACTAAACTTGAATAAAACTATTCCAGTTAACAAACATGAACTAGAAAATGATGATGTGAAATTGGAGGTTGATGAATCAGAGTTAGTTAAATTAGCATATCAAGCTGTAACGCTTACTTCTCCTACTGATGAAATTTTATTTGTTTTATCTGTTGTTGGAATCAAAAGAACCTTAGAAATACTGCTAATTATGCAGCAATCCATTACCAAAGTTAAAAACCCTGACGGGTTCATTCGAAAGGCGATACGGGAAAATTGGACACCAACTTCTACTCCAATTAAATTATCCAGGAGAGAAAGAAGTAAAGGGGTTTACGATTTAACACCACAAGAATTTGAAGAAAGATTCGGTAGAGAGAAATCCCAAACAGTCCCAAAGGTCCCTTTCTATAATTGGCTTGAAGAATAACTAAGGGAAAGTAGGGGTATATCCATGTCTAAGTATTCCTATTTTTATTGTCCTGAGGGGATTGAAAGTCGTTTTGAACTGTTAGTATTTGATAATCAAAACCAGCCATTTCTCCCTTTAACAGAGCATTATCATGATTGCATTGGAAGAATTGATAAAAGTTCCGCCCTTTCGTATATGCAATGTCTTCTTCCCTTTTTTACATGGTTAGATCAATTTAGTAACTATCAAGGAAAAAAGGTTAAATGGGATGATTCGCCTGACATTATACGAATAGCCATTGAAGATTACCTTATGAACGAAATGGCTTGTAAAGTTAGAGAAAATGATACATTCCGGTTTGTGAATCGAACAAATAAAAGTCCGAATACAGTTAATCGTTTCCTTTCTGCATTAAAGTCATTCTACAAATCTCTTATTCGATTAAAACAATATAAACATCAAAACCCTTTAATAGACTCATATGCTATCTTAAATGATTATAAAGATAACACCGTAGGTGTTAGAAAGGACAAGCCTCTCATGCCGTCAAAAGCAGGAACAGAGGATGCTGCTCCGCACAGAAGACTAACGGATTCCTACTTCAAATTAATTAATGAAGAATGGCAACCTGAAATCATTGGTGATATTCATCTTCCCTATCAAGTTTATCAAGCAGGCAAAAAAGCGAATTGGTCATTAAGAGAAGTAGTAATTGCTCGTATGCTATTTGAAACAGGAGCGAGAGCATCAGAAGTGATTGAATTGACAATTGGAGATTATCGTTCACGTAAATCACTTCAAGAGGCTAGTACATTTAATAAGGGAAGCCATGAAAAAAGGGTTAAATTTTTACGGTTTAGTAAAGATACAGTTAAACTACTTATGCAATACATAAATAAAGAACGTAAGCAATTTGACGAGTTACAACGTAAATTTGATGATTTACCGGATGAAGATCCTGTGTTCCTTACGGAACTTGGAACACCATTATCCTATCCAGCCTGGTATTACCATTGGGACAATGCAATGAAGGAATGTGAGATTAAGTTAAATCCACATAAAACAAGACATTGGTTTGTAACTTCAAGGCTACGTGAAATCTATAATACTTCTAAAACAGAAGCAGAAATCCAGCAAAGGAAACAGGAACTCATTAAATATATCAAATGGAAAGATAAAAAAACCATTGAGGTATATGAGCATTACTTTGACGAAGAAAGTCATCGTAAAGCACATGATGGAATGCTTGAGAGTATGGCACAGAAAGAAAAAGAATACATGGATCAACAGAAAAACAAACGCAGGAAGAAATCGAGCATAAAGGTCATAGAAGGTAACTATGATGATATTGAAATAGATGATGAAATACAAGAATTATTAGATGGATTGGAGTGATTACACTGACCGTATTAACTGATAAACCAGAATCCCCATTTTATGAACAATTATCGGGTATAGTTGATGAACAAATTCTCCATTTGCAAGATGCAAGAGGAATATTTCTTTTAGATAAGGCCCATGAAAGGTATATGAGATACTATCTCCGTAATGTAGCAGAAAAGCCTTGGAATAATCATTTACTACTTTCTGCTTTAGTTTATGTCGACAAAAATGCGGATGTCAGAACAATAGATGAACTGCTCCAACAAGTTAATGTAAGATTAGTAGACTTGTTTAAAATATTTCATCTTAGCAACATGGCTGAGTTTAATGTTGAAACACATATGTACCAGTATTTAAAAGGTTCGTATTACCAGGAACATTCGGATTCCATGAGAAGTAAATTATTAGCATTGTATAGAAGTTTAACTTATTCCACAAGGAAATGGGTCACATCAAAATTAAACAGTGATCAACAATCCTACTTTGAGCAATACTTATTACCTATGCCATCTTACGATTCAAGAGATTTCTCATTTACTAAATCAGCTAAGGATCTGGCTAAAGACACTCGAAAGAATGAAACAGATGTTATTGTGCCGCTACTCCCCCAAATACGAGCAGAAGGACATTTCAGATGGAATCAGATAAACCGACTAAGACAAACCTTTTTAAAGGCGTGTGAACAGGCTAAGACGACAAGTATGGATCTACCCTTAGAATTCCATTATGATGAACCTGAACGTGTGGGAGAACGCTTTTACTTTCGTCTGTGGGACAAGTCTTCGTTTGTTTTGAATCACCATGACCAATTCTCAGCTTCATCGTTAACGTCGGCATATAAACGTACAGGTGCTTATTCTGAGGGGAATAATCGCTATTTCGTTGAATTTGTGAAAGCAGAGCGATTAGATGACGATGAAAAGGCCGAAGGTCTTTGGTTTACGGAAATTTTCGAAAAAGGGTTGATTGGTCGATGGAATGAATTTGTGGATGTGACTGATGATCTAATCCAACAGAAACGAGAATTATTATATTCATGGGGATATGGTAAGAATGATTTTACTGAAAACTCCTTCCCTTTCTTTTCAAAACATAAAGGAATACTTACACCAAGTACCTTTGTTTCTCGTAACAAACATTTAGCAGAAGGAATTTTGTTTGATGTAGAACCACTTTATGCAGCAGTAACCTTCGGCCTATTAGCTGTAGACATTTTTACTACAACTGGTGCAAGAATAAATGAATTATTGCAGATAAGTAATACAAGGGAATGTATCCGAAAAGTTAAAGTTGAGGACAAATTGAAATTTTCCTTTTACGCTATACCAAAAGGTCGAGATGAAGTAGAACCTTTTTATATTAGCGAACAAACGATGAAGTTAATTCAATTGGTAGCAAAATTTTTAAAGGAGCATTATGGTACTGATAAAATACCAAGTGTAATATATCGTGGTAATCGAAGTCACCTATTTCCTGAACCTAAACCATATTTCTTTCAGTATCATGAAAGTTCTTTCAATCATTTTGCTGTTGGGGCATGTCTTCGCTTTTTACTTCATGGACTAAACTTCGAATCACAGGAGGGAAAACCAGTTGTAATTAAAACACATTTATTACGCCATGCGTTCGCAACCGAAGCTGTTCAGCGACAAAATTTACCTATCGACATTGTAGCAAAAATATTGCATCAAAGAGATATAGAGGTTACGGGTTATTATTCAGAACCTACACCTAGCCAAGTTGCTCAATCTGTTAGTGATTTACATGATGTTATCTCGGATTATGTAGACTTAGATGAGGCTGTTTTACGAAGTGGTGAAGAACTTGTAAATGAACTAGAAGAATATAAACAAAAAGTTGGAGTATTTAATAATGTGTTAGGTGGAGCTTGTACTACGAATTTTGTATGTCCTACTAAAATGCAATGTTTGGGATGCCAAGCCAAAGTTCCTCAACCTGAAAAGAAGCATGAATTAGAAGAAGTAATCGAATTATCAAAAGACATGGAGAAACGCTTTACCGAAATGAACTTGCCAGTAGAAGTAAAGAAAGCAAAAGCAATGCGAAAACACGCTCGGAATGAGTTAAAAGAGATTGAACTTATTGAGAAATATAGGGAGGAACAAAAGTATGAGCCACACATTCAATTCAAAAAATGATAGACCGTGGCTAAAAGAAAGTCATAAGAAACGTAGTAACCGTTCAGTTGATATAGGTAAAGGAGCTATTGATTCATTGATTAAGAAAGGTAAACTCATAACGTACACTAATGTGGCTATCGCATCAAAAGAAATTGATCCCGAAGGGAAAGGAATACATCCAAATACCATAAGAACAAATGAGCAATTGTATGACTATTATAAACAACATAGCTTAACGTATAAACAAAACCAGAATAGCAAAAATATTAAACCTACCCTCAATACTGATATAGATATTGATTTTCGTAACATAAAGCCAAACCGAAATGAAAAAAACACAAAGAGAAATTACATGAAGTTATCTAAAAAAGAACTTGTTGACCGCCTATTCTATGCGGAGCAGTATATCGTAGAAGAGAATTCAGAATGGGTTGCAAGTCATTTTGAAAAGTTTAAGTAGGGTAATACTTATCGTGTATTACCTCCCCTTCTTCAACTAACGGGGCAGCATTCCTGTAATGAAGGAAAATGGAGTTTGAACAAAAAAATAACCTCTTGGTAGAATAAGAGAGTCCTGACGCTGGCCAGCAAAAAGGACAAACATCTCAAATACCAGGAGGCCTTAAAATGAATTATAACCAGAATAAGAAGATTGCTCAAATAACTTCTCAAACACTTATTATAGGAGTCGATATTGCGAAATTCAAGCATGTGGCACGTGCCCAGGATTTTAGAGGTATAGAGTTTGGATCTCCTTGTCAATTTGAAAATACTAAAGAAGGAATTGAGTATTTTCTAAATTGGATTTCAGAAATCAAAAAAGAACAGCGTATGGATAAAGTGATGGTTGGTATGGAACCGACAGGCCATTATTGGTTTAACTTGGCCCATATTTTAAAAGAAAATGGGATTAAATTTGTCGCTGTAAACCCCTTGCACGTCAAGAAAAGCAAGGAGTTGGATGATAACTCACCTACGAAGAATGATGTGAAAGATGCCAAGGTCATAGCCCAGTTGGTCAAGGACGGAAGATACGCCGAACCTACGATACCGCAAGGTGTTTATGCCGAACTCCGTGTGGCAAAGAAAATTCGCAATCTCCTAACAGAGGATCTCCAAACGGTCCAAGGTCAGGTTCACAACTGGATTGATCGGTACTTTCCAGAATTTCTAACGGTCTTTAAGAAGTGGGAAGGAAAAGCAGCGTTACAATTCTTAAGGCTTTATGCCTTACCTCATGAAATAGTGAATTTTACTGAACATGAACTGTTATCTCATCTTAGAAAATCAGTAACCCGTAGTGTGGGACTTCATAAGATTCAGGAGTTAAAACAAGCAGCTAGTAAGTCCATCGGACTTCGACAAGGTTCTAATATGGCTAAATTGGAATTAAAAACATTATTAGATAAATATGAATTGATTCAACTTAAATTCGAAGAATTAGATTCAAAAATAGATATCTTACTTGATGAAATACCAGGTGTACCTCAAATGTTGGCCATTAAAGGTGTTGGAAGGGATACGATTGCCGGTTTCTTTGCAGAAGTAGGTGATCTAAATGAATATACTCATCCCAGACAAATTATTAAACTCGCCGGGTTGAGTTTAAAAGAAAATACATCTGGTAAGCACAAAGGGAAAACGACCATCACAAAAAGGGGACGGAAGAAACTAAGAGCTCTGTTGTTTAGGGTTTGTATGATTCTCGTTGCCAAAAATTCAGCATTTAAAGCATTGCATGCATACTATACGCAACGCCCAGATAATCCATTAAAGAAGATGCAGTCTCTCATTGCTTTGTGTAATAAACTGATCCGTATCCTCTTTAGTATAGGTAAAAAGCAATTTGAATTTAGTGAAGATAGGATGTTAAAAGACATCCCTCATATGACAGTAATGAATGAGACAGAATTGGCTGCATAATTTTGTTTTAGTTTAGATAAATAGTAGACACTTTATAGTTTTGGAGACATTTGAAGCACGGATTAGTCGGCAAAGCAACTAAATTACGGGCAAAGACCCTGTGGGGCAGCATGGCCGACATCCACCTCATGGAAAGGTTGGACGAAGGAATTTGAGAGCGAAGACTCTGTGAGGCATGGGAGGGTTGACCTCCATGAGAAATGTGGACATCCACCAGTGCAATCATAAATTTACTCACTCACCAATTTCTGTAAGTTGGTGGTTAGTGGTCTATTGTTCTTTTTTCTTCAAAAGTCCAATTTTATCCTTTTAAGTGATTTCCCTCCAACTATTAAGTAATTACCGGAAGGTAAACTACTTTGAAAATCTAAGAAAAACGAAGAAATCAGGAGATATTGCTTTCTTTATTGAGGGAGCATTCCTGTAATTTTTGAAGTGAGTTCCAAATTATGATTGTGAAGAATTACACTTAAAGTAACGGGTGCTTTAGTTGAACAACAATATTATATAGTCGTAGTGGTAAATGAGGTCATTTGTTGTACAAAAAGGATAGATTAATACAGGTATTATTCCTGTTCATCTATCCTTTTCTTTTATACCTATAAAATGTGTGACATTATAACCAAGTGTATATTTATAAGTAACCTTAATTATTTTCTTGACTTTTAATAAAAATTATTGATGTGGTATTTTTTATGGGATAAGGGAGTGGGTCCCTTATCCCAGTTTGTTTTAATGACCTTCTTCCTGCCATACATGGTTATCACTAGTAAGTTATTACCAAATTATCCATATCCTATTGACCTCCTATTATGTAAGCGTTTAAAATTTCAGTATATAATTGGTTTCATGTTACTAGGTCATACTAGGCATGGAAAACAAATACGAGAGCATTCTCGGTTGTTTTCTGTGCCTTTTTATTTTCAAAAAGATTTTGTTGCGACTCTAATACATAGGCAAACCTAGCCGCAACGGGCTCATTGAATCGTGTGACTATTAACATAACCAAGTTAAAAAAGCCAATTATATAAAATGAAACATGCGGAGGTGTGTGGATCAGGAAAGTCTTGAAAGGAGAAAAAAAATCATAAAGAAAGTAGGGATGGTAATTGAAGAAAAGATTTTGGATTCATTTAGGTATAATTTTTACGATGATATTAAGTACTGTCATTACTTTTAACACACCAATAGTCTCTGCGAAAGAAAATTCTCCAAAAGAGTATGAAATATACCCAGTACCTCACCAAGTGACATACTACGATGGGACGATGAAATTAAACAAACCTATTCAAGTAATATACGACGACACCATAGATTCCGTAACTAAGAAAAAAGTTGAAAACGTGTTAAAACAAAATGGCTACCAAGCCCCAAGAACAGGAACGAAACCTGCTAAAGATAAAATCAATCTTTTAGTTGGTACAAAGAACTCGAGCGGCCCTGTAGATACTTACGCAACCAACAATCTAAGCAGCGAAGGAATGGATTTTTCAAAGATTGATGCTTATGATTTAGACATTCAGAACAATACCATTACTATTTTAGGAAAAGACTCAGATGCAAGCTTCTACGGTGTGGTGACTCTAAACGCAATCTTGTCTCAAGCTAAAAACAAAGAAGTACGAAATCTAACCATTCAAGACTATGCAAATACCAAAATTAGAGGATTCATTGAAGGATATTATGGAATCCCATGGAGCAACGAGGATCGCATGTCATTAATGAGATTTGGCGGTAATTTTAAAATGACATCCTATATTTTTGCGCCAAAAGATGATCCATATCACAGAGAAAAATGGGATGAGTTATATCCCGCGGAAAAATTAGCAGAAATTAAAGAAATGGCACAAGTCGGGAATGAAAATAAAACTCGCTTTGTTTGGACTATTTCACCATTAGGTGAGGTTGCAAGGATTGCTCAATCAGGCGGTGACCCAATGCTGAAACTGAAGGAAAATACCGATAAGATGCTGGCAAAATTCGATCAGTTATACGATGTTGGTGTTCGCCAATTTGGTGTTTTAGGGGATGACGTCGGCAGTCTACCAACCGATTATGTTGTCAAATTGATGAACTCAGTATCTGATTGGGCTAAGGCAAAAGGAGATGTCTATGATATTTTATATTGTCCGGCAAGCTATAATTCCAGCTGGGCATGGAATCCAGCTGAGTTGAATGCCTATGAAAAAGGATTTCCTAAAAACATACAAATTTTCTGGACTGGATCCACGACCTGTGCACCAATTGAGCAGTCTACTATTGATACCTTCAAAAATCGCAGCAATGGTGGTGTGGTGAGAAGAGATCCATTGTTCTGGCTAAACTGGCCGGTCAATGATGTGGATATGTCACGTGTATTTTTAGGAAAAGGGGAAATGCTGCAGCCTGGAATTAAAAATCTTGCGGGTGCGGTAACAAACCCAATGCAGGAAGCGGAAGCATCTAAAATAGCGTTATTTGCTCTTGCGGATTATACATGGAATACAGAAACCTTCAACGCTGATAAAAGCTGGAATGACAGCTTTAAATATATTGAACCGAATGCAACAGAAGAGCTTCATACTTTAGCGAAGCATATGTCTGATGCATATCCTAACGGCCTTGCTTTATCCGAGAGTGAAGATATCAAAGGTTTATTAGATCCCATCACTTCCAAAGTGAATAATGGGGAATCGATAAAAGATGTTGCACCAGAGGCAAAAGACCAGCTCCAAAAAATTGCAAATGCTGCAAATGGATTTTTAGCTAAAACGAAAAATAAAAAGTTAAAAACAGAGCTGACACCATTTGTGAAAGCATTAAGAGATATGGTGCTTGCGGATATTGAATTTATCAAAACCGACCTTGCCATCGAATCAGGCAATAAAGCAGATACATGGAACCATTTTTCAAAAGCAACCACCTTACGTAAGCAAAGCTTAAACTATGATCGACCAATTTTAAATGGGACGATGAAAACAAAGCCTGCGAAAAAAAGGCTGCAGCCGTTCACCGATAATTTACAGAATAAAATTACGCCAAAAGTAACAAAACTTCTTGATATTAAAAAAGAAGAAACAAAGGCAAGCATTTTTACAAATGTTGCAGCTTATAAAAACCTGCAGCTTACAGAAGAAAAAACGGTCACTTCCATAAATAATGCAGCACCTATTAAGCTGAACAAAGGCCAATACCTAGGCTTAAAGTTAAGCAGAGTAAAAGATATAACCAATATCGAAGCACCTTCCGCAAAAGGTTTAATATTAGAAACATCACTTAATGGCATCGAATGGGAAAAGGCAGGTAAGAAGCCTGCAGATGCCAGATATGTAAGGCTATTGAACAAGCAAGCAAAGCCAGTTCAGTTTACATTGGGAACATTAAAGGTAACATCCTACGAGGTGGAACCAAAATCCGTAAAAGAAACTAATTATACAAGTGTTGAAAATCCTCTCGCTCTCTTTGATGGTGATTATTCGACTCCAGCATGGTTTAAAAATAGTCAGATCGCTGGAAAGTATATAACTTATAATCTGGGGCAGGAAATCACCTTGCATAATTTAAAAGCCGTTATTACAAAGACGGAGCATGACTATCCTAGACACGCCGTATTAGAGGCTTCCTTAGATGGAAACCAATGGACTACGGTGATGACATTTGGAAGTCAAAGTGGTGAAAATGTGGGAGAAGCAACAGATGATGACCAAATTGATGCGATTTTTGATAAACTTGAAGATCCATATCGAGTAAAAGAGGTCAAAAATTTAAATCAAAAAATCAAGTATATAAGATTGAAAGTTACAAGAACCAAAACAGGATCAGATAAATGGGTTAGATTACAAGAGTTAGTGATTAACGACGGTCAGTACTATCCTGAACTAAACGATCCAACCATTACAACTCCTGCGGTGAATAAAGCAGGAAACACCAAGGATAATTTGATTGATGGGAATTTGGAAACGAAGTTCGAGCCTATAGGAAAAAATGCCGGCCAAATCCTTTATCATATTGGGGAAGCAGAAAAGAAAGTAACGGGAATTACGATTTTGGAAGATCCAAACAGCTTATCCAGCGGTAAAATATCGGTGCGAACAACTAAGGGCTGGAGAAAGCTCGGAACCATTTCAGCAGGTTATCACTTCTTCCAAACAAATAAACTTCCGCAAGTTTTGGATTTGAAAATAGATTGGCAAAAAGGAAAAGCTCCATCCATATATGAGATTAAAATTGATAAAAAGTAGTGAATTGGGATAGGGGGTGTAGATCCCTTATCCCAATTTATTGTGATATGAATGAGAAGAGGGATCCGTCCACCATTTCATATTTAGGTCTATAGTCCTAATTCGCGAGATTAGGAGCGAAATTGACGAGATTAGAAAAAAGACTCGACTGAAGAAGCGTATCCCGTTCCCTCCACCACATTAAACGCGTTTTTCCCTCAACAATAAATATAAAAAATAAGGTGCACCAATTAAGGCAGTAACAATTCCTGCAGGGATGCCATCTGGATCGGCAAGATTTCGCCCGATTGTATCTGATATTAGTAATATCAAACCGCCCATGAGAATCACAATCGGCATATATAATTGACTTCTGGGGCCAATGAGAGATTTGGCCAAATGCGGGGCAAGAAGTCCGATAAAAGCAATTCCTCCGGTAACGGAGACGGCAGATGCTGCGAGTGCCACAGCTGTAAGCAGCAAAACAAATCTTTCCTTTTTAAGATTCAGCCCCACTCCAATTGCAGATGGTTCAGATAACGCTAAAATATTCAAACGATTGGATTTAAACAGTGTAAATGGGATAAGAACCAGGATCCAAGGCAGAATCGCCCATATAAAAGGCCAATCTGTTCCCCATATATTTCCCGATAACCATTTACTAATGAAATCCACTTTCTCTCTTTCAGCCCCGGAAATGAATACAATCATAGCACCTGAAAGCGCCATGGAAAATCCTACACCGACAAGTACTAATTTTACAGGCTGAAAACCTACCCGTTTATTATAGGAAAAAATATAGATAAAAATCGCTGTCAAAAAGGCACCGATAAATGCAACTATCGGAAGTACAAAAGCAAAGTAATGCGCCTCAACAGGAACAAATAAATAAAAAACCGCAATAGCAACTCCAGCTCCAGAATTAATCCCGATAATCCCCGGGTCTGCTAGGTCATTCCTTGTAAGACCTTGCAAAATAGCTCCAGATACTGCTAAAGCCATCCCTGATAATAAGGTAATCAAGATTCGCGGCAAGCGTATGGAAAATAGAACAAAATCTTCTTTAAAGGTTCCATCCCCGCTTAAGATAGGCAGGATTCTATTAAAAGCGATTGGAGCATAACCAGTAGTCATTCCAATCACAGTAGTAATAATAGTTAAGCAAAATAAAATAGCTAAGATAATTCGCTGCTTTCTAACAACAGAAGGATGCATCATGATAGTACTTTCCCTCCTTTATGAACAATAAATAGAAAGAAGGGAAGTCCGATAATCGATACTATGGCAGCAATCGGTGTTTCATACGGTGCATTGATCGTGCGTGCGATAGTATCAGCTAAAGACATGAAGGAAGCTCCGAAAATAGCTGACATCGGCAAAATAAAGCGATAATCCGTTCCAACGATTTGCCGAACGATATGTGGCACCATTAAGCCGATAAAAGCTAGATTTCCAACAAGGGAAACAGCTGCACCTGCAAGAAGGACAATGATAACATATAGAATAGCTTTAATTCGTGTAATATTTTGTCCCAGACCAATCGCGACATCTTCGTTTAAGCTTAAAATAGTTAACTGTTTTGACAGAAAAATAGAAATCACGATACCAACGATGATAAAAGGAATAATCAGCTCAAGCTGATTCCATGTTGTACCGAGTAAACCGCCTGATGTCCACATGGATACATCCTTTGAAATTTTAAAGTAGAGACCAATGCCGTCTGCTACCCCGTACAGAAAAGTAGAAACCGCAGCACCCGCTAAGACAATACGAAGGGGGGAAAATCCGCCTTTTCTTATTGCTCCAATTCCAAACACAGCTAAGACACCACCGGCAGCCCCAATAAAGCAGGCAATCATAATCATAAAATAATTGGCGGATGGAATCAGTGCAACGGTGAGAGCTAGAGCAGCATTTGCTCCCGCCGTTAACCCCAATAACCCCGGGTCTGCTAACGGATTCCTTGTTAATCCCTGCATAATAGCCCCGGCAACAGAAAGGGCAGCACCAACAAATATAGCACCTATTTCTCTTGGAAGACGGATTTCGCGAATCATGGTAATCGTTTCGGAGGTTTTATTCGTGGCAATTGCATGCCAAACCTCACTTAACCCTGTCTTCGCAGCACCGAACACCATCGCTGCTATAAAAGTCATAAGGAGCAAAACAATTCCCATTATAAATTTAGTAAAATCAGATTTTACACTTTTTGTTTTCATTATATGACACCTAACTTTTCTGAGAAAAAGGGCGACAAAAATGTGCCACCCTCATTCTGATAATCTATCTATTAATTGCCAAGAAACGCCTTCCTAAAGAAATCAAGTTGATAATCTAATGTTAACGGATCATTGAAATAAAATGCTTTTGCATCGACTTCAAAGACATGCTTGTTTTTCACAGCCGGAATATTTTTGTACGTTTTTGTATTTTGGAAGGACGTATCTCCATCCTTGTTTTTACTGAAAATAACATAATCGCCTGCATATTCGGGAAGTACTTCCGGTGAAATGGCGTAATAACCAGGTTTTAAAGCAGTTTCTTCCACCTTTTTAGGCATTTTCAGCCCCATTTCTTGATATAATATTTCTGTTCCTCGGCCCCAGTTATTTCCGAATACGTAAAGCTGTTTATCGAAGTTTTCAATGACAGAAACCGTTGAATTAGTCCCAATTTTCGCTTTAATTTGTTCGCCAGTTTCATGTGCCCGCTTTTTGAAATCATTTACCCAGGAAGTCGCTTCTTTTTCCTTGTTTAATAGCTTGCCAATTTCTATTTGCTGTGTTAAATAGTCTACTTTTCCGTATGTAAAGACAACAGTAGGAGCGATTTTCTTCAGCTTATCTAGATTTTTTACGTTGTCGAGACCGATAATTAAGTCCGGATTCAGTTCAATAATTTTCTCTAAATTTTCATCCGAAACTTCCGCAACACCTTTTAATTTGTCTTTAAAATTAGGATTCATTTTAGACCAAGAGTCTACGCCAACGAGATGAACGCCAAGTGACATCACATTTCCGGCAAAGCTTGATAAAACGACTACTCTCTTAGGATGAGCGGGAACCTCAACGGGTCCGTTTTCAGATTGGTATGTAATGGTATCCTTTTTATTTTCTTTTTCCTCAGCGGATTTTTTACCTGTTGTACCGGAACATGCTCCTAACATGAGAACAACAATTAACAGTAAAAACGGAATAAACTTCTTTTTCATTTTGCATATTCTCCTTTTAATAAATTGTAAGTTACACAGATTGGTTTATTTGTTCTCGGGTCCAGACCAATATCAGCATCAATATGAAATACTTCTCTAAGTACTTGTTGATTGATTACTTCATCACTGGTTCCGGCTTTCACTATTTGCCCGCTCTTTAATGCAATGATGTAATCGGAAAAACGCGCAGCTTGATTAATATCGTGCAGCACCATAACAATCGTTCTTTCTTGCTCCTTATTAAGCTTTTGCAAAAGCTCCAGCACTTCTAATTGGTGAGCCATATCTAAATAAGTGGTCGGTTCATCAAGAAAGATCATTTCTGTTTCCTGGGCTAATGCCATTGCTATCCAAACACGCTGACGCTGGCCGCCGGATAATGCGTCCACTTGATGAAACTTGAACTCTGATATCCCGGTAACCTCTAATGCCCAGTTTATGACCTCCAAGTCTTTCTTCGACAAGCGGCCAAAGCCTTTCTGATAGGGGAACCTGCCGTAAGAAACTAATTCTCCAACAGTCAGTCCGGCTGCACTTTCAGGTGTTTGCGGCAAGATTGCTAGTTTACTAGCCAATTTTTTAGTATCCACATTCGTTATGCTTTTCCCGTCCAGAATAATCGAGCCTGATTGATGTGGAATAATTCGCGTCATTGCTTTCAAAAGAGTTGATTTCCCGCAGCCATTTGACCCAATAATGGTGGTTATTTTTTTTACAGGGATTTCAATCGATAAATCTTTTACAATGGAACGCTCACCATAACCAATATGTACATGATCTGTATAAAGGTGGACCATGAAGATGCCTCCAATAAAAATATTTTGTTGATATTGATAATCATTATCAGTTACAATGTCACTATAAAGTGATTCAATCTTTTTGTCAATAAACTTTTTTAAAGAGAGATAAATATATTGGAGTGAAAAAAATGAGCAAACTGGAATGCTTTGATGTAACGATTTTGGGCGGAGGGCCAGCTGGACTTTATTCTGCTTTTTACAGTGGTTTGCGAGGAATGAAAACAAAGATTGTTGAATATCAATCACAGCTAGGTGGAAAAATACATATTTATCCGGAGAAAATGATATGGGATGTCGGAGGGCATACACCTCTTCCAGGAGCAAAATTAATAAATCAGCTTGTGGAACAAGGTTTAACATTTAACCCGGAGGTTGTCCTAAATGAAAAAATTGTATCTATTTCAAAGAATGAAGACGGATTATTTATTTTAAAAGCGGAATCTGGAAACGAGCATATATCAAAAGCGGTAATTGTTGCAATTGGCAGCGGGATTATCAAGCATCAAAAACTGAATATTGAAGGTGCTGAACGCTTTGAGGTTTCGAATCTGCATTATACAGTAAAATCCTTAAAGTATTTTAAAGATAAAATTGTTTTAATTTCTGGAGGAGGAAACTCGGCCATTGATTGGGCAAATGAATTGGAGCCGATTGCGAAAAAAGTGTATGTAACACATCGAAAAGCTTGCTTAACGGGTCATGAATCGCAAATAAGCCAATTACAGTGCAGTTCTGCAGAATGTCTTGCCCAAACTCGGATTGCTAAATTAATCGCCGGAAGTGGAGATCGAATTGAGCGTGTACAACTGGAACATTGTTTCACTGGGGAAGTGACAGAGGTAGAAGTCGATGAAGTTGTAGTTAATCATGGTTTCGATATCGATGCAGCTTTGTTGAATAATAGTGAGTTGAATATTGAACTAGTAGAGCAATTTTACATTGATGGTACATCGATGAGTGAATCCTCGGTACCCGGTCTTTTTGCAGCTGGTGATATTTTAAAGCATGATGGAAAATTGAATTTAATTGCCGGAGCATTTCAGGATGCAGCAAACGCTGTTAATAAAGCAAAGCAATTTATTGATCCGACGGCTGACTCCATTGCCATGGTATCTTCCCATAATGAAGTGTTTTATAAGAAGAACAGAAAGCTCGTTCAAGAAATTGTTAAATAATGTATAAATTTATGGCAGGAGTATACGGAACGGAATCGAATACAGATAAAGGAACGAAATTGCTTAAAAACAAGAAAGTGAGATGGAAATATGTCTCTTCACATCCGTGAAGTAACGAAAGAAAATTGGCGTTCAGTTGCCGAATTAGCGGTGTCTGAACAGCAAGCGCCATTTATTGAAAGCAATGCCTATTCGCTGGCAGAGTCGCAGTATGACAAAAAATGGATTTCAGTAGGACTGTATGACGACGAAACATTAGTCGGTTATGCCATGTATGGTTGGTCATCTCCAATAAAGCAGAGTGCATGGCTGGATCGATTTATGATTGATCAGCGCTATCAAGGAAATGGATATGCAAAGCATTTTTTACCGTTATTAATTCAAAGAATGAAACAGCAATTTTCATGCCGAAAAATTTATTTAAGTCTCCATCCGGATAATTATCCTGCTCAAAAACTATATGAAAAGTTTGGATTCTATCTTAATGGGGAAGTAGATGATTCAGGACCTGTTTTTGGGGTTGTTATGGAGTTAGAAGTAAGTTAATAATGAATTTGTTCCTAAGTCAATTAATCTGATTCGCTGTTTTTATATATCAAATTTGAATTCAACAAGTCCTATGTTTCAGAACATAGGACTTTTCTTTGTGTTGCTCATACTAGTCCAATAGTTTTCTACTAAAAAATTTTCCAATGAGAAGACATACATATTCTTAATAGACTAAATTGACAGTACCAAATTTTTTAAATATAATTTTCATGAAACCGTTTTATGAAAATGTTTCATTTTTGAATTAGGAGAAATGGCTAAATGAAGATTACAATACGTGATGTCGCAAATGCGGCTAATGTTTCACCTGCTACTGTATCACGAGTAATAAATACCCCTGAGCTGGTGGGGGAAGAAACAAAGGTTAAGGTGCAGGAGACGATCGACAAATTAGGTTTCTCACCGAATGCCATCGCTCGTGGCTTAAGTGTCCAAAAAACAAATACGATTGGTTTAATTGTACCAGGAATTTCAGACTTTTTCTTCAATGAACTTTATGTAGGGATAGAAGAAGTAGCAAGAAAAAATAATATGAAAGTGTTGCTTTTTGATTCCCAGCACAGTGAATACAGAGTTCAAGAGGGTCTTACATTTTTAAAACAGCATCAGGTTGATGGGATTATTTTCACCAGTCGCCCCATAACAAGTGACTATGATGCGATCCTTTCCCGGTTAGATGTTCCAGTAGTGTTAGCATTAACACAAAGTTATGGTACATATCCATTAAAATCATTCCGTGTTGATGATTACAAGGCTGCCTATGATGCTGTGTCCTATTTAATTTCCCGCGGTCACCAAAGAATCGGAATGATTTCAGGACCGACTACAGATATTATTGCTGGAAAAACTCGTTTAACTGGTTATAAGGCAGCGTTACAGCAATCTTCTATCCCTATTTCCGATGAGGCGATTGAATATGGGGAATTTCGATTTGAAGATGGGTACCGGGCAATGGCTAGGTTGTTGGAGAAACAAAGTACTAACAAATTGACGGCTGTTTTTGCTGCAAGTGATGAGATGGCAATCGGAGCAATGAGATGCCTCCATGATAAAGGAATTCGAGTTCCAGATGATATTTCTGTCATGGGATTTGATGATTTAAGGATTTGCCAAATGAGTACTCCGACCTTAACGACAGTGGCCCAGCCCTTGAAACAAATCGGCGAATTTGCTGTATCACACTTATTAAAATGTATGGAAGATGAATCAACAAGTATAGACAACAGTATTCATTATGTATCCCATCATATTGTTGAACGGGAATCCGTACGCATTATCGTTCCTGATTAATACAAACAATTTAAAAGTGGTGTCTGCAGTATTGCAGACTTCGTATTTTGCAGAGGAGTTAATATAGTTGAAACGAACTTGGTGGAAAGAAGCAGTTGTATATCAAGTGTACTGGAGAAGTTTCTATGACTCAAATGGAGATGGTATCGGAGATTTACAAGGGGTAATAGAAAAGCTTGATTATATAAAAGACTTAGGTGTCGACGTTATCTGGTTAAATCCTTGTTACGATTCGCCAGATATTGATTACGGTTATGATATTCGTGACTATTATTCCATTATGAAGAAGGCCGGTACCGTTGAAATTTGGAATGAATTGTTAGAAAAAGTACACGCTAAAGGAATGAAATTAATGATGGATTTAGTTGTGAATCATACATCTAATCAGCATCCATGGTTTCTCGAATCATGTTCCTCCAAAAATAATCCGAAACGAGATTATTATATTTGGCGTCCCGGAAAAGATGGGAATCCGCCAAACAACTGGCGTTCGTACTTTACGCCGTCTGCTTGGGAATATGATGAAAGAACGGATGAATATTATTTTCATTCCTTTGCAACAGAACAACCGGATTTAAACTGGGAAAACCCGACATTACGGGAAGAAATATATAAAATGATGCGCTTTTGGCTAGACAAGGGGATTGATGGATTTCGATTAGATGCCATCGCCTTATTAAAAAAACAAGATGGGTTTCCAAATGCAGAAAATCCAGATGATATTCGTTACCTGACTAATAATCCAGGAATTCATATTTTTTTACAGGAATTGAATGAGAAAGTATTAAATCGCTATGATATTTTAACGGTTGGAGAAGTTGCTTTTGTCGGCCCTGATGATGGTGTGAAATATGTTGGAGAAGACCGCAATGAACTTCATAGCTTATTTCATTTTGAAGTTTGTGATGAAATGCCAGATTGGGATTTACAGAGATATAGAGATATTCAAAACAGGTGGTATGCCGGTTTATGGAAAAAAGGCTGGAATTCTCAGTTTTTAAATAATCATGATCATACTAGGCAGGTAACTAGATATGGGAATGATAATGAATTTCGAGTAGAATCTGCCAAGCTTCTTGCAACAATGATCCATACCTTGCCTGGAACCCCATATATTTATCAAGGGGAAGAAATCGGCATGACTGGTGTTGATTATCAAAATATTGAAGATTACAAGGATATTGCATTCCATAATAAATATGAAGAGGAAGTTTCAAAGGGCAGGAATCCTTCTGAGGTGTTTGAAGAATTAAAGCCTTTGGCTAGGGATAATTCACGTTCGCCTATGCAATGGTCTGATCAGAAAAATGCAGGTTTTTCAATGGGAAAACCTTGGATAAAAGTAAATCCTAATTATAAGGAAATTAATGTGGAGAATGAATCGGCCAATCAGGATTCCGTCTTAAATTATTATAAGAATCTTATTCAATTAAGAAAACAGAATCTAGTAATGATATACGGAGATTATCAAGATATATCGAATAATGATCCTCGCATATATGCTTATACAAGAAAGTTAGATTCCGAATGCTGGTTAATTTTGTTGAATCACTCTGATAAAAGCTCTATATTCGAGATTCCGGAAACATTACAGAGAGCCAAGTATGAATTGATTTTATCTAACTATTCGGGTAAAGAGGATTGGAGAAATCTAAGACCCTATGAAGCTCGAATTTATAGGCTTATCTTTTAAATTTATCGAAACAGGGGGGAATAGGAATGGCTTTCCATGTCATTAAGGAAAATGATTTATTTTACCTATCAGATGAAAACGGTAACATTCCGCAGTCTGATCAAAATTATTTTGGGTATGGTCTATATACAAAGGATACTCGGATTCTTTCGAAATTTAGCTTTGGCGTGTGTCCAAATGTTTTAGTCCCTCTAGATTCGGATGTTTCCAATAACTATCAAGGAATCTATCGCTACACGAATCGTGAATTAGCAGAGAATGGAACGATAAAAATTCCAAGAGAAGTCCTCCTTGTAACAAGGAAACAGTTTGTTGACGGGAAGACCTTTTTCGAGGAGGTGTCCATTCATAATTACTCAGGCAATCCGATTGAGCTGACATTACAATATGATACGGATGCTGATTTTCTGGACATGTTCCAAGTACGAGGATTTGCAAGTAAAGGCAAGATAAATGAACGAACCGTCATTATAGAAGGAAATTCTTTAAAGCTGTCGCATGTGGCTCAGGATGGGGTGGAAAGCAAGGTATATCTTCACGGAGAGTTGTTGAATGGGGAAAAGGACTTCTTCACTATAGAAAACCATGGTGATTCTATCAGGCTATCAAAGCAAGTCTCCATTGGCGGACATGATACTTTGAATTATATTATTGCAGTAGATTTCGCTGAGCTTACGGATCATTTATCTGCCACTCTTCAAGTAAAACAAAGTAATGTAGAAAAGTCTTATCAAATTTGGGAAGAAGGAGCACCAAGAGTAGTTGGTGATGATCGTTTCGAAACTTGGTATAACAGAGGTTTAGCAGATATCCGTATGCTATTAACGGATATTGGGTATGGTTCCTTTCCAGTCGCCGGAGTGCCGTGGTTTGCTGTACCGTTTGGCCGCGACAGTCTCATTACAGCTTTTCAGCTTCTTTCTGCCCATCCGGAAGTAGCAAAAGGAACATTAAAGACAATGGCTGCATTTCAAGGAACGAAAGTCGATTCTTGGCGTGATGAACAGCCAGGTAAAATTATGCATGAACTCCGTGCAGGAGAGGTTACAAGAACAAAAGAGCTTCCATTCGGTCCTTATTACGGAACAATCGATGCGACACCTTTGTTTTTAATACTGGCCGCAGAATATTTGCTATGGACTGGAGATATCGAATTTATTAAGGATTTGTTACCTACAGTAGAACGAGCTTTCGAATGGATCGAAAATTATGGTGATCGTGACGGAGATAGCTTTGTCGAATATTATCAGGAAGCCAGTAAAGGACTTGCTAACCAAGGATGGAAGGATTCCGGTGATTCCAACGTTCACAAAGATGGTACCCTTGCAACAGGTCCCATAGCGCTAAGTGAGGTCCAAGCATACACATATAGAGCTTATGAGCAATGGTCTCATATTTTTGCTTTGCTAGAAAACGATATACTTAGCAGAGATTTTGCTGAAAAGGCAAAAAACCTGCAGACTAATTTTATGAAGGAATTTTGGATGGAAGACGACCATGCCGTTGCACTTGCATTAGATGGCGAGAAAAAGAAAGTTGCGAGTATTTCTTCTAATGCCGGGCAAGTGCTTTGGGGAGGCATCCTGCCTAAAGAATATGCAGACAAATTAATAAATCGCTTACTGGAAGATGACATGTTTAATGGGTTTGGAATCCGTACCTTGTCATCTAAGGAAATTGGCTATAATCCGCTTAGTTATCACAATGGTTCTATTTGGGCTCATGATAATTCTTTAATCCTTTCTGGAATGCAGAAATATGGCCGTAAAGATGCAGTTCGTACTTTAACAGGAGGTTTATTAAAGACAGCATCCTATTTTCCTTTCATGCGCCTGCCTGAGCTGTTTACAGGGTTTGGAGAGAGTGAAACAAAGAAGCCAATTCCATATCCGGTATCCTGTTCCCCGCAAGCGTGGGCTGCAGGCACACCTATTTTGGCGTTGCAAGCGATCTTAGGTTTGGTTCCAAATGCTAATAAAGGGATTATTTCTATCAATCCTGTTTTGCCAGTTGGAATAGCGGAGCTTAAAATCGAAAATATACGTATTGCAGGCGGAACGATAAGTATCCTTTTACAGAGAACCGAACAGGACCAGACAACATTCAGTATCTTAAAAAATACTACTGGATTCGATATGCAAATAGAGGCATAAAAGGGGAATATTCATTACTACTCTCTCAAATATCTAAAAATTTGGGAGAGTGGAAATATTATTCTATTAAATAAAGTTATATATTGACTACTCAAGAGTATACGGTGTATATTGAAAAATGTAAGCGGTTTATGAAAATGTTTCAAACAATCATATACTTATTCAAAGGGGGAAAAGGTATGAAACGTAGATTACTAGGAGCAGCTACAGCAGTTGTGATGAGTGTAGGGTTAATAGCAGGATGCAGCTCGAACAGCAGCGGTAATACCGATGGTGGAAAAGTAACATTAAAACTGGGGATGTGGGCATCTAGTCCAGCAGAGAAGAAATTAGTAGATAAGCAAATCGCTGCTTTTGAAAAAGCGAACCCAAATATTAAAGTAAAAGAACAGGTCATAACAGGGGACTATTTACAAGCATTACAGCCGATGTTAGCGTCTAAAACGGCTCCAGATATTTTCTATGTGGATGCTTCTTATGCACCTACACTGGAAGATTCCGGGGTATTAGCAGAACTTGACGATTATATAAAGAAAGAAAAAGTAGATACAAGTGATTTCGCACCGGCAGCTTTGGAAGCGTTTCAATGGAAAGGCAAGACATATGGATTGCCAAAAGACTATAACACAATGGCTTTAGAATATAATAAAGATTTATTTGCAAAGGCTGGAATCTCTGAGCCACCAAAAACATGGGATGAGCTGATCAAGGATGCAGAAATCTTAAAATCCAAAGGGATTGCGCCGCTTTCCATGCCAATTGATGTCGCACGTTATTATCCTTTTATTACAGAATTTGGTGGAAGCTATTATGATAGCTCGGCAAATAAAGTAACATTGGACGATTCTTCAAACGTAGCTGGTCTTAAGTTCTTTTTAGATAATATTCATAATAAAAACATCGTTCCACCAAAGGATTTAGGTGGTGACTGGGCAGGCGTGCCGTTCTCTCAAGGGAAAGTAGCAATGGCTCTTGAAGGTGCATGGGTCCTTCCGTTTATGGCAGATTCAGCTCCTAATGTGAAGTTTGGAATTTCTGATTTCCCATCTGCTGATGGAAAAAGCGGTAATATGACGTACACTGTAAGCTACTCAATGGCAAAGTCAACGAAGCATCCAAAAGAAGCAGCAAAATTATTATTCTTTATGACAGGCAAAGAAGCGGAAAAAATGACGGCCGATTCAGGACTTGCAATTCCATCTCGTGTCAGCCAACAAAGTGCATTCTTGGATAAAAATCCAGAATATCAGGCATTTGTAAATGGGATTAAAAGTGCCACTCCATATCAATTTGGTACTTACGGACAAAACTTTGTAGATGCGATTAACAAAGCTACCGAACAAGGTGCATTAAAAGGATTATCTCCGGAAAAAGTCTTGAAACAAGCTCAGCAAACAGTTGAAAGCCAATCACAACAATAATTTGAAATTGAAACAAATGCAAACCTCAGCGGTTTGCATTTGTTTCACTCATTTCTGTTAGGAAGTGACAAATGATGAAGAAACCAAGGAATAAATTTTTTCAAAAAAATAAATTTGATCAGGCAATGACGGGGTATCTTTTTCTATTACCTGCACTAGTTGCTCTATTAGTTTTTTTAATTGGTCCTATTTTTTATGCCTTTTATATTAGCTTTTTTCGCTTTTCTTTCTTAGAACCTCAAAACGCAAAATTTATAGGATTCTCAAACTATATTCATTTATTTCAGGACAAAGAATTTTTAAGAGCGCTATGGAATACTTCCCTTTATACGATTGTAGTTGTTCCCATCCAAACTGCAATTGCTCTGTTTTTAGCATTAATTGTAAACAATATTCGTGGTAAGACCTTTTTTCGTGTTGCTTATTATTTACCGACGGTTACTTCCACCGTAGCAGTCAGTGTTATGTTTACGTTTATATTTCAACCAGATGGAATTTTAAACAAATTCTTGGAAAACTTCGGGATACATGGCCCCAATTACTTTAACAGTCCGACATTTGCCCTTCCTGCTATTATGATGATGGCTATCTGGTCCAGTGTGGGTCAATTTATGATCATTTATTTAGCAGGGCTTCAAGATATTCCCGAAGAGGTATATGAAGCAGCGGAATTAGATGGTGCACGCGGCTTTCGATTATTATGGCATGTTACCCTTCCTCTCTTAAAAAGAACCACCTTTTTGAATGTTGTCATGTCCATGATTGGAACCTTCCAAGTATTTGATCAGGCATATGTTATCTCGGGAGGAAATGGTGGTCCATTAAACTCTACCTTAACGGTCGTGTTAGATATTTTTAGAAAAGGGTTTAAAACGATGCAAATGGGATATGCATCGGCTATGGCATTTGTATTGTTTGCCATCATTCTAATTTTTACTTTAATTCAAAACTACTTCTTAGGTCGAGAAGATAAGTAAGGGGGAAGGAAAATGAAACGTAGCCGTAACCGTACAGCCCTCTACGTGGTAGCAATATTTTACTCATTTCTAACACTTATTCCGTTTTTGTGGTCGGTTTATACATCCTTGAAGCCAACAGACGAAGTGTTTCATTTTTGGACACCTTTAAGCAAATTGAATTTTCAAAGCTACTCCTATATTTTGCACAACTTTCCATTCGGGAAATGGTTATTCAATAGTATAGTTGTTGCTGTAATAGTAACAATCGGTAACCTTATTGTGAATACGTTTGCCGGATATGCATTTGCACGATTTAAGTTTCCTTTCAAAGGAATTTTGTTTTATCTATTTTTAGCTATTATGATGATACCGGGGCAAGTCCTCCTTGTTCCTATTTATATGTTATTAGCAAATCTCGGTTGGATTGATTCCTATAAAGGGTTGACGATTCCGTTTTTAATGAGTCCGTTTATGATATTCCTGGCAAGGCAATTTTTCCTTGGCATCCCAAAAGAATTGGAGGAGGCGGCCGAGATGGACGGATTGGGAAAATGGGGAATCTTTTTCAAAATATTTTTGCCACTTTCCAAGCCGTTAATTGCAACACAAATCATTTTCACTTTTCAAGGTAACTGGAACTCCTTTTTGTGGCCGGTATTATTATCACAAAGTGATGACATGTATACACTACCAGTCGGCTTAAACTCATTCTATGGTCAGTATAGTGCATACTGGAATAGCGTTCTTGCCGGTGTAATCATGCTAACCTTACCAATGATTATTATCTTCCTTATCTTTCAAAAACAATTCGTCAAAGGTATTTCAACAAGTGGAATTAAGTAATGGGATGAAGGGCTGGGGCCCTTTTCCCACAAAGCTGGGCTGAGGATTCTAAAGACTGGCTGGTGGAAGAATCTGAAAACAAAAGGTCTTTATGATGGATCAAAAGTCCAATTGGAGGAAGAATGTGAAACTAAATGGTCTTTAATAGGGGAAACGGTCCCCAATTCAATTCGAATACCGGGACGCAGGTCCAAGTCCCATTCCCATATCAAGAATTCAAAAAATCCTAAAAACGAAACAACGGGATTTCTTGAATTCTTTTTCATTTTCCCCAATTTTTTGTACACTAGGTTTAGATGAAGGATAAAGAGGAGTTAATGATACATATGACAACGATCTTAATTGTGGATGACGATCCAAATATTTTGAAGCTAGTAAGTGTCCATTTAACAGAAGTAGGGTATAAGGTATTCAAGGCAGAGAACGGAAATGAGGCCTTGGAGGTGCTGGAAAAGGAGAAATGTGATTTGGCTGTTGTGGATGTGATGATGCCTTATATGGACGGGTATTCCTTAACGAAGGAAATTCGAGAGTTATACGATATTCCAATTATTCTGTTGACGGCAAAAAATCAAATCGAGGATAAGGAACAAGGCTTTCAGTCAGGAACAGATGATTATCTTGTGAAGCCATTCGAACCAAAGGAGTTGCTGTTCCGTATAAAAGCATTATTAAGACGCTATGATAAACAACCAGCTGATTCCATCATTACCATCGGAAATACGACTTTGAACAAGAAAAGCTATGAGGTGCACATTGGCAATCGAACAATTCTATTGCCTTTAAAGGAGTTTGAACTTCTTTATTTTTTAATGTCGCAGCCGAAGCAGGTGTTTACACGCGATCATTTAATTGAACATATTTGGGGATTAGATTTTGAAGGCGACGAGCGAACAGTGGATGTCCATATCAAACGATTAAGGGAACGTTTTTCTAAATTAACGGATGATTTCCAAATTAAAACAGTGCGCGGCATTGGATACTTATTGGAGGCAGCTCAAGGATGAAATCATTATATGTAAAGTTTGTGGTCATCACCATCGGTATTATGCTTCTAAGCGGGATCCTGGCTTTTATCATCTCCAATAGCTATTACCAGCAAAAATTAAAACCGTATAATGATCAAAAAAATACGAAAATCGGATTAAGTATTGCAAATTTTGCCGATACACATCCGAATATCAATTTACACGAATATATGAAGAATCTTTCTTCCATTGGATATCAGCTATATTTGGTCGAAGATAATGGGAAGAGCAACTATTTTGGGGCTCCTTTTCGGGTAAAAAATCTTTCTCCTTCTGCAATCCATCAAGTTTTAAATGGCCATGTCTATCATGGAATTCTGCATTTCCCGCAGCAAACGTTTGTGACAGGTTTTTTTGCTAATGAATTAAATAACACAATCGGAGTTCCCCTAACTCATAACGGGAGACATTATGCTCTTTTTTTACGGCCAGATATAAAGCTTCTTTTTAACGAAATGCATATTTTATTTGCTTGGCTGATTGCTTTAACCATTTTGCTAAGTATAGTGCTTGTTCTTATTAGTACAAAATATTTAGTAAAGCCGATTTCACAATTAACAAAGGCTACGAAATCCCTTGCGGCAGGAAAGTTTGATGTGGAGCTGGATATTATTCGCCATGATGAACTGGGGGCACTTGCCAAAAGCTTTTTGCATATGTCCAAAAAATTGGAGCAGCTGGACGATATGCGGAAGGAATTTATCTCGAACATTTCCCATGATATTCAATCACCGCTATCGAATATTAAGGGATACACGAATTTATTGGAAAAAGAAACGTTAAGCCATGATGAAAAAACGCAGTATATAGCGATTATTAATGGTGAAATTAACAGGCTTTCTACTCTAACGAAACAATTGCTTTTACTTGCTTCATTGGATCGCAATGAGGATATGGTTAAGAAAAAACCGTTCAATGTAGCGGAACAAATAAAAGAACTAATCCGAAATTATCAATGGACCATAAATGAAAAGGAAATAATGCTTAGCTATTCACTGCCTGACATCATAATTATGGGGGACTCTTCTTTATTAAATACCGTTTGGGATAACTTATTATCGAATGCTATTAAATATAATAAACCAAATGGATCTATTGATATATCGATCGAAAGGAAAGACTCCATGATTGCAGTATCTTTCCAAGATACCGGAATCGGATTGTCGCAAGAAGAAATCAAACGAATTTTTGACCGTTTTTACCGTGCAGATATAGCTAGAACCCGTTCGGTAGAAGGAACTGGACTGGGGCTTTCCATTGTCGAAACGATTATCCAACTGCATAATGGCCGGATCGAGGTGGAGAGTGAGAAACAGGAAGGGACTACTTTTAGGATAAATCTTCCTATTTCTTTTTAAAGAAAGTGCTCTAAAAAGAAAAGGTTTGAACATATAGTGAAAAGTGAATACTTGTTGAAAATTCAAAGATATTATTCTTCATTGTGGCATAGCCTTTACAAATGGAAGTTTTCGAGCCATTTATGTTATGATACTGTTTGAACTAGATTGTAAGCGGGACTGGATTAAAGGAGAACAGAATGACAATTACGACGGTCTTATTTGCATTTTTTTTCTTATTGAATTTTGTGTTAGCCGGTGTTGTTATCTTTTTGGAGAGACGCAATGTCGGAGCAACCTGGGCATGGATGCTTGTCTTATTATTTTTGCCTATTATAGGCTTTATTATTTACTTAATATTGGGACAAAATCTGAGCAGAAGAAGAATTTTTTATTGGAAGGATCAAGAGAAAATCGGGATAAAAGAAATTACCCATCATCAAATCGATTTATTGCGCCATAATGCTTTTCCGTTTCATGATGAACGGACGGTGCAATATAAAGACTTGGTATATATGCTCCTTGTCAATGACGGAGCGGTTATGTCACATGACAATGACGTTGAAATTTTCATCGATGGGAAAGATAAATTCCACACCTTATTTAAGGATATTGAGAAAGCAAAAGATCATATCCACCTTCTTTATTATATTATCCGGAATGACAATCTAGGAAAACAGCTAATTGAATTATTAACCCTGAAGGCGAAAGAAGGAGTAAAGGTTCGAATCTTGTATGATGACATGGGATCTCGCAAATTACCGAAGAAATTCTTTAAGAAATTCGTTGAAGCCGGCGGGGAGATTGCATCTTTCTTTGCCGCAAAAATTCCTCATGTTAATTTGCGGGTCAATTTTCGAAATCACCGAAAGCTTGCTATTATTGATGGAGAGATAGGCTATATCGGTGGTTTTAATATTGGAGATGAGTATTTAGGCTTAGATGATAAGTTTGGCTACTGGAGAGATACTCATTTGAAAATTTCTGGAAAAGCTGTTTATGCAATGCAAACACGATTCATTCTTGATTGGAATCAGGCATCCTCAAAGGAAATCCGATATGAAACAAGATATTTTCCTGATATAGAATCAACAGGAGATACTGATGTCCAAATCGTTTCGAGCGGACCTGATTCGGAATGGGAGCAAATTAAAAACGGATATATTAAAATGATCAATTCTGCTAAAAAATATATTTACATGCAGACACCATATTTTATCCCGGATGATAGTTTGCTCAATGCCTTAAAAATCGCAGCCTTATCAGGTGTTGATGTGCGCTTGATGATTCCGGATAAGCCGGATCATATGTTTGTGTACTGGGCAACCTATTCGAATGTTGGAGAGCTTTTGAAAACAAATGCGAAGGTCTATATTTATGAAAATGGGTTTATTCACGCGAAAATGCTTGTGGTGGACGGAAAAATTGCAACCGTTGGAACAGCCAATATTGATAACCGCAGCTTCCGCTTAAACTTTGAAGTAAATGCCTTTTTATATAGCCAATATATCGCGAAAAAACTCGAAAACATTTACAAAGAGGATATGAAAAAATCTCGGGAACTCACCCTGGAGGATTATCGAAAACGCCCAATGTATATACGTTTTAAAGAATCCGTTTCCCGCTTACTGTCACCAATATTATAGTGGAAAAGAGCACAGGTCCCTCGTCCCGCCTTTTGGGATTAGGGACCTGTCTCTTCATCCATGTTCCACTTTTACATTCCCCCTTTTTTTTAAAAAATCCTTTGACATCAAGACATTCCAGACGTACAATCTGTTTAATTAAATAGGCAATTTTTTAAAGATTGTTGCTTTTTATGTTTTTTAGGTGTTCGCTTCGAAAGCAACAAAGTTTATGAAAAGAGCCATAACTACTAATATGCGGGGTGTGGAAATTGGATGTTTCATTCGATACGAAAGTGGTTCATAATTCATTAAAAAACACGAATTCTATCCATAGCAAAACAACACCAATCTATCAAACAACGGCTTTTACTTTCTCGTCTTTAGAAGAATTGGAGGGATTCTACCAAGGAAAATCTCCTTATCTGTACAGTCGGACGGGAAATCCGAATACGGATGAACTGGGACAAGCAGTTGCAGCTTTGGAAGGTGCACCAGCTGGAGTGGCAACCTCGTCAGGACTGTCTGCCATTCTAGCGGGAATTTTATCTGTTGCAAAAGCGGGAGATCACGTTGTGGCAGCGGAAGACCTTTATGGAGGAACCTATCATCTATTAAAAGAAGAGCTGAAACAATTCGGTATTGAAACTACCTTTGTTCCATTTGAAAATAGCGCACAAGTGAAAAACGCCATTCAAAAAAACACAACACTACTCTATACCGAAACGGTAACCAATCCATTTTTACGAGTGGAGAATATCGGAAAACTTGTCGAAATTGCAAAAGAAAAATCTATTATCACGATGGTAGACAATACTTTCGCGAGTCCTTATTTAAAGCAGCCATATCTGGAAGGAGTCAACCTTGTTGTACATAGTGCGACCAAATATTTAGGCGGCCATAGTGATGTAACCGCAGGAGTTTTAGTGGGACACACTGACATTGTGAAAAAAGCACGTGAAAAAGTAGTCAACCTCGGCGCAAATTTAAGTCCATTTGAGGCGTGGCTTGCATGCCGTGGCTTAAAAACTTTAGCACTAAGAATGGAACGTCAGGCTTTAAATGCTAAAGAGTTAGCACATGCGCTAAATGCAAATCCTTCTGTAAAAAAAGTTTACTATCCTGAATATGTATCGGAAAAAGGGAACGGAGCCATAGTAACAATTGAATTAGGGGAAAATTGCGATATTAGCCGATTCTTTTCATCTCTTGGCTGGGTAAAAATCGTTCCTACCTTAGCCGGCGTTGAAACAACTGTTTCCTATCCGCTTGGAACATCTCATCGGGCATTACCGCCGGAACTCCAAGATAAAATTGGAATCAATAAACAAGTGGTTCGCATCTCAATAGGAATTGAAAGTGCAAGCGATATAATTAAACAATTTGAGCAAGCCATCCAAGCTTCCCTTTAATGGCGGAATTTGCAACACATTAAAAAGCGAGTATTTAAAAAATTTTAAAAAAACTATTGACTTATGAATTATCACTCTTCTATAATGCACATTAGAAGCAATTTTAAATTTTATGAAAACTAAACGAATACTCTTATCGAGAGCGGCGGAGGGACTAGGCCCTGTGATGCCCGGCAACCATCAAACACATAAGTTTGATAAGGTGCTAATTCCTACAGATCCATGAGATCTGAAAGATAAGGGGAGGAACCTGCATAACAAGCCCTCTTCTTATGAAGAGGGCTTTTTTAATTCCTCTTTAGAACCTCACCCCTGTCTTTAAATTTCTCGATGAAAACCTAATCAAAAATTGGAGGAATGTAAAAATGACAGAACAAAAACAGCTTCGCCCAGAAACTTTATTACTTCATGGAGGTCAACAAGCAGATCCAGTCACTGGTTCTCGCGCCGTTCCCCTTTATAAAACTACTTCCTATGTTTTCAAAGATACGGATTATGCTCAAGGATTGTTTGCTTTAGAACAGGAAGGTTTCATCTATACTCGAATTGGAAATCCGACTGTAGATGTATTTGAAAAACGAGTAGCCCTTTTAGAAGGTGGCACAGCAGCAGTAGCTCTTTCATCTGGAGCAGCAGCGATTGCTTTTTCCATTTTAAACCTGGCAGGTACAGGGGATGAGATCGTAGCAGCTGGTAACCTTTATGGGGGAACTTACAATCTATTTGCAGTCACCCTTCCAAAGTATGGTATTAATGTGAAATTTGTCGATGCAGATGATCCGGAAAATTTTCGAAAAGCAATCACTCCAAAAACAAAAGCATTGTTTGCAGAAATTATTGGAAATCCAAGCTTACACGTATTAGATGTTGAAGCCGTTTCAAAAGTTGCTCATGAAAATGGCATTCCATTGATTGTAGATAATACTTTCGGTACGCCATACTTAACAAACCCGATTAAATGGGGAGCAGATGTTGTTGTACACTCAGCAACCAAATGGATTGGCGGACACGGTACAGCAATCGGCGGTGTTGTTGTCGATGGCGGAAAGTTTGATTGGAACAGCGATAAATTCCCTGGATTTAAAGATCCAGACCCAAGCTACCATGGTTTGCGTTACGGAGTAGATGTCCCACAAGCCGCTTTTGCTACAAAGCTTCGTGTCCAATTGCTTCGTGACTTTGGGCCGGCATTAAGTCCAGATAGTGCGTTTTTATTTTTACAAGGTCTTGAGACATTACATTTACGTGTTCCGAAACATAATGAAAATGCCTTAAAGGTCGCGCAATTTTTACAAAGTCATCCTGCAGTTGAATGGGTAAGCTATACAGGTTTAGAAAGTCATCCATCCCATGAATTAGCGAAAAAGTATTTCAAAGATGGCTTTGGTTCCATCGTGAACTTTGGTATCAAAGGCGGAAGAGAAACAGGACGCAAAGTGATTGACAATATTCAACTATGGTCACATGTTGCCAATGTCGGTGATGCAAAATCATTGATTATTCATCCTGCATCTACTACCCATCAGCAATTAAGTGCGGAAGATTTAAAACAAACCGGTGTAACGGAAGAATTAATTCGTTTATCTGTTGGTTTAGAAGCAGCAGAAGATATCATTGCAGATCTTGAGCAAGCTATTTTAAAGGCAACGGCTGTTTCGGTCTCATGACAAAAATTCAAACCGTTAGTATCGGCAACATGAAACTGGAAAATGGCGGGGTTTTAAATATTGAACTCGCGTATGAAAGACGTGGACCTGAGGATGCGCCGGTCATCCTGGTGTGCCATGCCTTGACAGGAAACCAGTTCTCCATCGGAACGGAAAGAGAGCCCGGCTGGTGGAGCGGGCTCATTGGCAGCGGTAAGTATATTGATACGAATCATTGGCAAGTAATTACATTCAATGTTTTGGGAGGCTGTGACGGATCGACAGGACCTTTATCTATCCATCCTGATACTCAGGACACATATCGCTCAGCATTTCCGGCAATAACCATCCGCGATATGGTTAAGGCAGAACGCCTGGCACTGGATCAGCTAGGTATTGGAAAGCTGAAAGCGGTGATTGGCGGATCATTAGGCGGAATGCAGGTGTTGGAGTGGGGAGTCTTGTATCCGAATGATATGGAACAGCTTTTCGTGCTTGCGTCTACCCCATATTTAAGTGATTACGGAATTGCTTTTAACCGAATAGGAATTGCGGCAATTGAAGGAGATCCAAATTTCCAAAACGGATATTATCAATTTTCTCATGAGGTAAAAGGCTTTGAGGTTGCTAGAATGGCAGGAATGGTAACATACCGGAGTCCAAAGCTTTTTTCGCAGCGATTTCATAGGGAAAGCCAGTCGTCTGATTTATATAGTGTAGAATCCTATTTACATTATCAAGGTGAGAAATTAGCAAAACGTTTTGACGTGAATAGCTATCTGGTTTTGTTAAAAGCGATGAATTCCCATGATATTGGACGTGGGAGAGGCGGTTGGAGAAATGCAGCATCCGCTATCAAAGCCCATGTAACAGGAATCGGTTATGAACATGATCTTATTTATCCAAGCGAAGAGATTCAGGCATTTATCCAGACAGTAGAGAAAGGTGATTTTTATAAGGTCCCAACTGACTTTGGCCATGACGGCTTTTTAGTAGAATTTGAGAAATGGGGCCACTTAATACAGCATCAGTTAGAAAAAAACTTAATCGGTGTAAGTAGTGCAGAAAAACGATAGAGTGGGTGCACCTATCCAATGTGCTAGTTATTCCAAAAAGGAAAGGTGATGAAATGACAATTATTAAGGCAGCCCTCTTAGGATACGGTACCGTTGGTCAAGGTGTGTATACAGCGTTAAAAACCCATCGTCAGCAGTTGAAAAAACTCTTAGGTGCAGAGGTGGAAATAGCAGGGGTACTGATCAAGGATCCAAATAAGAAAAGGGATATTGATCCAGATATCCTTATAACAACAGAGTTTGAGGACATTTTAAATATTCCCGGTCTGCAAGTGATATTTGAAGCGATTGTTGGGGAAGAGCCTGGCTTCACCTATTTAAATCGGGCGATTGAGAAAGGAATACAGGTGATTACGGCCAATAAAGTAATGTTTGCCCGTTACGGAAAAGTACTCCTTCAAAAGGGGCAGAAATATGGGGTTAGTGTTGGCTATGAAGCAACGACTGCTGGCGGCGTACCAATCATTCGAACACTGAAGCAATTACTGCAAGTGAATAAAATCAATAGAATACAAGGTATCGTGAACGGAACATCGAATTTTATTTTAACAGAAATGCGCAGCAGAGGGATTTCCTTTGATGAGGCATTGCAACTGGCACAGCGCAATGGCTACGCGGAAGAAGATCCAACAAGTGATATAAGCGGCAAGGATGCATTCTGCAAAACGATGATTTTAAGTGAATTAGCATTTGGTAAACAGCCCATTTGGTCGGATGTTGAATTGGAGGGAATAACCTCTATCACAGAAGAGCAGGTACAGCAAGCCTTACAGTTGAATCTAAGGTATAAACATGTTGCAGATATATATCAGGAAAATGGAACAATCAAAGCCTCGGTTAAACCGATTTTAGTAGGAGAAAGTCACCCTTTATTTTCCGTTGATGGGGTTGATAATGCCATCACTGTTGAAGCCAGTTTACTAGGAAGATTTACTTTAACTGGACCTGGTGCAGGAAAGCTGCCAACTGCGAGTGCAATGGTAGAGGATTTAGCAGATATTTTTACTGTGAAAAAACGCGAGTTGCAACCCAGTATCTAAATAGTGTTAATCAAGGACGTGTGAACTAGTACACGTTCTTTTACTATCACAGTGTTCAGATATCGTTTAGAGCAGTTCAAGTGTTATTTTAGGGGAAAATCTGTGTCCGCAAAAACATTTGGCGGACAGACGTTCCGTTATTTTAGAAAAACCCTTGTTTTGGCTGCATTTGCGGACACAGAATCCGTTATTTGCCGAAAATTGTGTAAAGCAACGAGCGAAAATCGCTAATAGCGGAACGTGTGTCCTCTCACATGATGAAACCATGGTGTTTTATTGAAATAACGGAACGTGTGTCCGGCTAAATAGTTTCCTAGAAATTATAGGACAGAGCTTCCGTTATCTGTGACAAAATCGCATATTTTCCGTAGTTTGCGGACAGATGTTCCGTTATTTTGCAAAAAAGCGGTGATTTCCTTAAGATTTTTGCGAATAGCGGAACGTCTGTCCGCTATTGGTCGAAAAACATGCATTTTGACACATATAACGGAACAGGTGTCCGCTAAAACTATCAGCCAGAAAAAAAGAAACCCCCAGTTAGCCTTCAGCATTTCAATTGATCCAAATCACCCATCTACTCCATCTACATAAGCTATCTTTCTTTAAACACAAACGAAGTTATCATAACCTGTCCTTTCCAATCATATATTGAAGAATAGGTTTGTGATATTTAGTCAAGCACTTCTCCCGCTAAATCTCACTTGAAAAAGTTATATTTATCCGTGATGAGGGGGACTTCGATGAAACGTAAATGGTTGGCAGTTATTATTTCTGGGTCATTAATTACTGGTGTAGGCGGAACATATACAGGGATGAAATGGTATTATCATGATTTGGAGCGAAAAGTGGAAGAGAATGGATCACCAATATCTTTAAAAGGGCAGCAAATTCAGCCCGATTTGTCCAAAATTGCCCAAGCATATGACCTTATTATGAAATCATATGTAAAAAAGGTAGAAGAGAAGCAATTGGTCGAAGGCGCAATTCAAGGAATGGTAAGTACCTTAAATGATCCCTTTTCTGTTTATATGGATGCAAAAACAGCTACGCAATTTAATAATACTTTGGATTCCTCTTTTGAGGGTATAGGGGCGGAGGTAGCCCAAAAGGACGGAAAAATTGTTATTGTGGCTCCTTATAAAGATTCCCCAGCTGAAAAAGCTGGACTTCGGCCAAAGGATGTTATCGTAAAAATTGATGGTGTTAGTACACATGGGTTGGATCTTACTGAAGCAACAACGAAAATCCGTGGTAAAAAAGGAACAACGGTCACACTTGAAATTCAGCGTGAAGGTACAAGCAATCCATTAACATTTGTGGTAAAACGGGAAAGCATTCCACTTGAAACGGTTTTTTCAGAAATAAAAAAACAAGGCGATAAATCAATCGGATACTTGGAAATTACACAGTTTTCAAAGGATACTGCCATCGACTTTAATGAGAAGCTAAAAAAATTAGAATCACAGAACATACACGGGCTTATCATTGATGTAAGAGGAAATCCGGGAGGGTATTTATCCAGCGTAGAAGATATGCTGAAAGGTCTTGTCCCAAATAATAAGCCTTATTTTCAAATTGAGCAGCGAAATGGCGAAAAGCTTCCTTATTATTCAAAGTTAAAACAGAAAAAGCCATATCCAATAGCCGTATTAGTTGATGAAGGAAGTGCTTCCGCAGCTGAGATATTAGCAAGTTCCTTGCAGGAGGCGGATGGATATGCGTTAATAGGAGAAAAAACATTTGGAAAGGGTACAGTCCAAACTGCGATCCCATTAGGGGACGGCAGCTCTATTAAATTGACCATGTACAAATGGCTTACTCCAGATGGAAATTGGATTCATCAAAAAGGTATAAATCCAACCATTGAAGTAAAACAGCCGGAGTATTTTTATGTGAATCCATTAACGTTAGATCATTCCTTAAAGCTTGATGCGAATAATGAACAAGTCAAACTTGCTCAGCAAATTCTTTCAGGCTTGGGATATGGACCGGGGCGTGAAGATGGCTATTTTGACTATCAGACGGAACGGGCTGTAAAGGCATTTCAAAATCAGGAAAAGCTGCCTGCGACCGGTGAAATCGACCCGAAAACAGCAGAGCTAATGGACACAGCCCTTACACAAGCTAGAAAAGAAGAAAAAAATGATCTTCAGCTGCAGGTGGCTTTAACATATATTGGGAATAAAAACTAGGAGTCGAGCATTGCTTGGCTCCTTTTTTATGTAAATCAAAGCTAAATACAATGTTATGACTTATAAATTCCTAGATTTTTATAGAAAAGGGAATAGGTTTTAATGCTTTCATCTGATAGAATAATAATAATAGATTCGTAAGTTTTAACTGATGTGGTCTGCGTACTTAATGCTCTAAAGCTTTCTATAAAAAATTTTTTACATAATAAAGGATGGTGAATAAAATTGGCGCAGGAATGGGGTCTCGAATTACTAAAAAGCATTGGAAGGTTTTTTATTCATCCAAGTTTATATATTGCTATTATTGCAGCAGTATTTATTGGTTATTTGCGGATAAAAAGGGAACGGGCGGATTTTCATATCAGTGTATACCCACTGCTGCATGAACTGCGGTACTTTCTATCCTCCGGTTGGATAGCCGGACTTATTTTGTCCGTCATTTCTGTAGCGGCTGGCTTCACCGTTAGCTTTGGTATTTTGACCACTTTATTTTTTACGACAACCATCTTTACATTGATTGGCGGCTTCCGCTTGTTATCCTCCGCATTTACAATAGGGTTAGCCTTTCTTTCTATTTATGTGTTGAATCAATTTGACTTTCACATTCCGTGGCTTGGTCCTTTTATTGAAAAAACGAACCATACTAGTCTAGCGGGAATGGTGATATTAGCAGGATTACTACTAATAGTAGAAGGCATCCTCATGATCCGCAATGGGGCTAAGGAAAGCTCGCCGAAATATCGGAAAAGCCGCCGTGGATTAACGGTAGGTGCCTTTCAAGCAAAGCGGATGTGGTTCATTCCTATATTCTGCTTTCTGCCGACGGGACCGTTAACGGCACCATTTAGCTGGTGGCCGACATTGGATTGGGGAACACATTCTTATTCCCTTATTCTCGTACCGTTCATCATAGGGTTTCAGCAGCAAATTCAAAGCAATTTGCCAGATGTTGCCGTGAAAAAGCTCGGCAAACAAATCATCGCTGCAGGAGTTGTTACAACGGCTATTGCGGCAGGCGGATTATGGATTTCCTTTTTGCCGCTTGTTGGGATGGTATTCGCGATTTTAGCAAGAGCATGGATATCCTATCAGCATCGTGTCCGCGAAGGCGCAAATCCATATTATTTTACTCAAAGAGACAATGGCCTTATTATTTTGGCTGTTATCCCAGGTTCACCGGCAGATAAATTATCTCTGAAAACAGGAGAAGTTATTCATAAATGCAATGGTCAACTTGTAAAAAATACAGATGAATTTTATCGTGCACTCCAAAAAAACCGTGCTTACTGCAAGCTTGAAGTATTGGATACAAACGAACAAATTCGTTTTGCCCAAGGGGCCTTATACGAAGGGGATCACCATGAGTTAGGCATCATCACAGTAGAAGGAAAGAAAAAGTGGGGCACAGGTGAAGCATCTTAATATGGATCATTATAAAATACACAATACATTTCCAAATACAATGTTATATTTGTTCTTCCATAACTCTCTTTTACAAATTTGTTTAAGGGAGTTTTTTATTTTTCAACTTCTGGCTATTCGGTATTGTTGGGGGTATGTTAGAAGCTACACATAAATGCTGGGAAATACATGTGGAGATCACTCATGATAGAAATAGCGTAAAAGCCTGAATTCACGAGATTCAGGCTTTTTTTTGTAAAAAACGCCTCCCTATTCTCATTTAACAATATGGAAAATATTTAAACTCATACCACTAGATGACATGGATTCCTTACATATTTCTTGAAAAAACTAACGTTATATTGAATAAATGTACGAAGCTTTCAAAATGGTGTAAATGCAAAATTTTGTAGCTGCAAGGAGACCCAATATGTACTTTTCAAAACGAATACAAGTCTTTATTTATCTTGTTTTATTTATTATTTTCTTGTCCTTATTTTTATATAATGTTTTTTATCGTCTCTCTAATTTTCCAATTTATAGCTGGGATGAAGCAAGACATGGAATAAGTGCCTATGAAATGTTGAAAAGTAGAAACTTCATTGTAAATACATATGGTTATGAGTCAGATTATTGGAATCTAAAACCTCCACTCAGTTTTTGGGCTATTATAATTGGTTATAAGATGGCAGGTTTCAATGCACTTGGACTCCGTTTAATATCTGGAATATGTGCAGGTTTAACCCTTTTATTAGTTACGTTATTTGTTTACAAAATACATGGAAAGTTTGCTTCACTTGTCACTTTATTAACATTATCAACGTGTACTCAATTTTTAATTAATCATAGTGCTAGAACTGGTGATGCAGATTCGCTGTTTCTCTTTTTATTTACATTGTCCATATTATCTTTATTCCTTTCCGAACATAATGATAGATGGTTATATGTTTCCGGATTAGCATTTTCACTTTCCTTTTTAACAAAAAGCTGGCATGCAGGGAATATTGTAATCATTATGGCAATGTATCTTTTAGTTAGTGGGAAATATAAAAGATTATCTCCTAAAAAAACGCTGATATTAGGTTTATGTATGTTTGGCCCCATTATTGTTTGGGGAGTTATTAGATTCCATTATGATGGTTTTGTGTTCTTTAGGACCATGATTGAATACGATCTGCTGAAACGATCATCCGATACAATTGAAGGTCATGTAGGCGGATTCTTTTATTATGCGGAAATATTAAAGAGATTTTTCTCCTTGTGGCTGCTGTTTTTATTCTCCCTTTTTTTAGTCATTCTTTTCAAAAGGGACTTTTCTTTTAAAAATTTTCGCCTTGAAAAGCAAGCCTATTTTATAAGTTTATGTATATGGATACTTATTCCGATAATTGTCTTTACATTTTCTAAAACAAAAATAAGATGGTATATTCTCCCTGTTTATCCTCCGCTATCTATAATGATTGGTATTTTAGCGAAAAAAGTTTGGATAAATGGGAACCTAATGCTTCGCAGTTTACTTCTGATATCTATGCTTGGTATATCTTTTTTTTATGAAGGTCAGATTCAATTATATTTAAACGAGCCACGAAAAAGTTTACAACAAAATTTACTGGAAAAAACACGGGGAATGGAAGGGATAAAAGGATACAGTTTGTATTTATATCATCCCACTGATTCAATTAAATGGTCACAAAGCACTTTATTAACAGCGGAACTTGTGAATGATTTTAAGACGGAATCCGGAGATTTTCAGGCATTTTTACATAATGAAAAAGCTATTCTTATGGCAAAGAAGGATTTAGTTACGGACCAATTTATTCAAGCCAATCAATTAAAAATTGTCCATTCAAATAAGTGGGGATACCTTTTGAGGAAGGAAGAGTTTTCAAGTAAATAATATGCACCGGATGAGAGGTTAAGTCAAAAAAATGTAACAAATACAAGATTGGTGCTAAAATAATACTTGACACAGTAATTATATCTAGTATCTTTTTTGCAGTCTAGGAAAAAAAGGAGGTGCGTAATATGACAAATACTTATCCAAGCACAGATATGGAAATGAATATTACCTGGGGAGATTGTGATGCTGCGGGAATTTCCTATTATGCCAGAACATTTGATTGGTTTACAAATGGACGTATGCATTTTTGGGAGAATAGCGATGTCCCTTATATGAAAACTTTCCATCAACTTGGAATTGCGATTGTATGTTTGAAGGCAGACTGTCAATATAAAAAAATGCTGCGTCCAGAAGACAAAGTTATTGTTCGGACAAGCTTGACAGAGTTTACAAGGTCACGGATGGCATTTCATTATCAAATAATAAAAGACGATGGCCAAATTGCATGTGAGGGTGTGACCACTCATACATACGTCGATAATCATGGAAACCCATTTAATTTAAAAAAACGGTTTCCTGAGCTTTGGGGAAAATTAATGAATATTTGGCCAGAATTTAATAATTAAATGATTTCTTTGAATAGTAAAAGAAAGGTTATGGCCATAATTGAGAAGACCAATGTGGCCTATTTTTAATTGAAATGGAAAGAAGGATGAATCTTGTGAATCAATATACATATGATGTTCGTATGTTCCAAGAAACATTTGAGCATGAATTTACGTATATTAATGGATTTTTGCGAAATGTCCATCGATTCGCGAACCAGCCAGCAATGACTTGTACACTTCGCAATCGGACATGGACGTATCAAGAATTAAATCGTGAGGTAAATAAATTAGCCCATGCACTTCGGGAGGATGGGGTAGGCAAGAATGAAGTAGTGATGTATCAGCTGTTAAATTCTGCGGAATTTGTCTTTAGTTATTTAGCACCACAAAAAATTGGCGCGATTAACAGCCCTATCAATTTCCGGCTTTCGCCAGGGGAAACTGCCTATATTCTTGATGACAGTAAACCAGCAGTATTTATTTATGATGAAGAGATTAAGGAAACGGCTATGCAAGCTTTGGAAATGGCAAAGCATAAACCTGTAAGGGTAATTATGGTTGATATTACAGGGGAAAAAGAAGCTCCTGAAGGACATATTACGTATTCAGACTACGTACGGGACCATTCAGAAGCAGAACCTGAAAAGGTAATTCGGCACATTTATGACGAAAATACACGTCTCTATACATCCGGAACTACCGGTATGCCAAAGGGTGTACCTTTAAACAACATTAACGATATTCTTTCTGCGCACGATGTTGCCATGCATTTTCCTCTCAATCCAACAGATAAAACAATGAATATGAGTCCATGGTTTCATCGCGGTGGTATACATTCAGGCGGGCCAAACCCTACCTTATATGTAGGCGGAGAAATTGTCATTCTTAGATATTTTCATCCAAAGACATGTTTAAAATATGCGGAAGAGTATAATTTAACATTTCTAATTGGAGCGCCGCCAATGCTGAAAATGCTTTATAATCAGCAAAAGAAACATCCTGTTGATCTATCCAAATTGAAGGGGATTGTTACAATGGGGGCTCCTCTTGGCAGAGAGGATTGTATTAAGTTTCAGGAAACCTTATCACCAAATATTTTTAATGGATATGGTACAACAGAAGCTTTCTGGAATACGTTCCTTCGTCCTTATGATTTGCCTGCAATGGCTGGTTCTGCTGGGCGAGCGTGTACAGATGATGATGTAGCGGTCGTGAAAATTTATCCTGATCGCAAAGCAGAACCGGATGATCTTGTGGCAAAAGACAAAACAGAGGTCGGGGAAGTGATTGTCAGGGCACCTGGTAAGACTGCTTATGCATACGTTAATAATGAAAAGGAAAGTGAGAGAGTCTTTTACAAAGGATGGCTCTATATAGGAGATATGGCTACTTGGGATGAAAATGAATTTATCACCATTGTTGGCCGCAAAAATGATATGATTGTCTCTTCTGGAGAAAATATTCATCCGGTACAAGTAGAAGAAATTCTAAGTGAACATCCGAAAGTACAAGAAGCAGTAGTGGTAGGAGTTCCTGATGAACTAAGAGGAGAATCAGTAGTCGCTTATATCATTAAGGCAGATCCATCCCTGACAGCAGATGAATTAAATAAGTACTGTACAGAGCATCCGATGCTCGCAGATTATAAGAGACCGCGTTTTTACCGATTTATTGATGAATTGCCGTATACAGCCACAGGGAAAAAGAAACATTTTGAAGTAAGATCGTTAGCAATAGAGGATCAAAAACAAGGGAATTTAGAAAGAGCGTAAATAGCTATCAAATCAAGGACCAAATCGGACAAGTTTACGATTTGGTCCTTGATTTAGTTTAATACGGACACTAGTTCCTTTATCTGTGACAAAACGGGGTATTTTCATATGTTTGCGGACAGAGGTTCCGTTATTTGTAAAAAAACAGAGATTTTCATGTGCTTTTTTGCGAATAGCGTACCCTAAGTCCGCTTGTCTCTCAAATATGGGTCTTTTTATCAAAATAGAGGATTCACTGTCCGCTAAGAAGCAACTTGCTTTTTTATTTTTCTATTTATAAGGATGGAAATAATAACAATCACCACCACCACTCCAATACTGACATACAAACCTGGTCGAATTTCCTTCTCTAACATAGTCCCGCATATAGCAGCTAACAGAAGGATGTTTCCGACAACTGACATTATTTTTTCCCACATTTTCAATTGCAAAAGTCGAAGGGCTGATATGATGATAAAAAACCAATTAAATAACAATAAAATGCCGGCTGCAGTCGTGATATACTCATATATTTTTCCTGGTAACAGTAATGCGGTGATGATGGAAACAAGCAAGCCGACTGTTGCTAATCCTAAAGACGGAAGCGGCAAGTCCTTGAATCTTTTTATCTTTTTTGCAAAAAAGGCAGGAGCATCATGCGTCTCCGCTAGTGTTACTAACAGTTGGGTTACTCCAAATAAAGAGGCTGTCATCGTAGAAAATCCTGCAATGATGATCGCTCCATTAAATACATGCGGAAAAAATGGAAGGTGGTAATCTTCCATCGCTTTCACAAAAGGGCTTTCCTCTTCATTAAAGGCATGATAGGACTCCATACATACGACAAGTCCAAGGGAGAGGACATAAATAATCGTCAAAACGATTAGCATGATCGTTCCGGCTTTTGGTGCATCTTCTTTCTTTTTCAGCTGCATTGCCATCAGTCCAATTACTTCTATGCCGCCAAAAGCGTAAAAAGCATAAATAAGTGCAGCACCAAAACCCTTCCAACCCTTAGGAAAAAAGGTATCAAAAGAATGGGGCAAGCTTGGATGATTTGCATGTCCATTTATCCAGCCAAACAAGGCAGCTACTGCTAATATTATAAACATAAGTATGGCTGCTGTTTTTAGAATAGCCAATATATTTTCGATTTTATCAAAGCCCTTTGTTCCTAGTAAAACCACCATAATGGAAAGAACAGCGTAGCATGCTGCGAATAGCCAAAGAGGAATTTGATGGAACCAAAAGCGTGATAGAATGGACAAACCTGTTAATTGACTTCCCATGATGAGAATATTGGAACACCAATAATTCCATCCGCATGAAAATCCTGCCCACTTCCCAAATGCCTTTTTTGCATAGTAGCAAAAGGAACCTTCCTGTGGGTCTTGCGCCGTCATTTTTGCCAGCATATTGTAAACAATATAAGTAGCGATTGCAGCACAGATAAAGGAAAATACAATCGACGGCCCTGTCGTTTTGATTCCGATGCTTGATCCTAGAAAGTACCCGGTACCAATCGTACATCCGACTCCAATAAGGGACAGCTGCCACCAATTTAATTCCCCTTGATTAGTCTGTTTACTTGTATTATTTGAGTTTTTTGACCCCAATCCAAAACCTCCTCATAGTTACTATTACTTTTTACAAAAAGAGGCTTGAATATGTAAATCATATAAAGAACTAATGTGCTGAAGCTAGACGTAGACAACTTTTCAAAAAGTTATCCAAAAGGTTCAATTTTATAAATTCCTAAGCAACTAGAATACCAATGCTTTAACGCCTTGGCTTCCAAAGTAGATTCCGAATGCAATCATAGAGATTCCGGATAAGTAGGATATGATCTTCAGAAAGTTTGTATGTAAAAATTTCCGTGATCCACTTGATAGAATCGCCATAATAACATCCCAAAGAGTTAACCCTAGAAAAATCATACTTGTACAAATGATGGTTTCAATATGCCCATAATTTGTAGCTACTTTTGCGAGAACCGATCCGTAAATACCAATCCAAAACATAATGGATAAAGGGTTTGTAATCGACATAAAGAAACCTGTTAAATAGCAGGAAAGCAAAGAATCTTTATTTCGTGTTTGATTAATTGTGAGCTTTTTTCCACTCGTGATGCTTTCTATTCCTGTATAAATTAGTACAAATGCACCGAAAAGCCACAGAAATACCTGGATAATTGGAATATTGATAAAATGAGTAAACCCTAAATAGACAATTGCCATAAAAATTCCATCGGCGGTAACAGCACCGGCTCCGACAATCCAAGCATGTAAAAATCCATTTTTGATCCCTTTATCAATTTGGGCTGAATTAACTGGCCCAATTGGTGCCGCTAATGATAATCCTAAAAAGACATAACTAAGCAGTAACCCTCCACTTAACAAAATAATCCCCTCCGAATATGAACTTGTACATTTTATGTGCAGGGGAGGGAATATAAAACTATTTTCTGATTTGAATTAACCTCCAAACCGAAATACATCTCCGGTAAGTCTTTATGAATATTTCTTCACACGTTATAACAACTCCAAATATTGCTTCTGAAAAATACACATTCTAATCGCATTGTGATAAGTCCCATCTACGAAAAATTCATCCAGAAATTCCCCTTCTTCTTGAAATCCGGCTTTTTTATAAATATGAATGGCTTTTTCATTCGTTGAATCTACAATGAGATACAGCTTATGCATATTTAATACAGAAAATGCATAGTCCATCGCCATCCGAGTTGCAATACTTGCATAGCCGTGATTTTGATGTTTCGGATCAATAATGATTTGAAACTCTGCCCGTCTGTGAATATAGTCAATTTCCACTAATTCGACTAACCCTACCATCTCCTTATCCTTTTCCTTTTCTAAAATAAACCTCCGTTCCCCTTGATCATGGATATGTTTATCATAGAGATCCTGAAGCTCAACAAAGGCTTCATATGGCTCTTCAAACCAATATGACATGATTTTTGCATTGTTATTCAGCATATGAATGAATTCTAAATCCTCTCTCTCTAGCGGTCTTAGTTTAATGTCATTACTCATTAAAAATCCTCCATCCGATGTTTTAACATTAATATGACATAAACACGAATATCCCATTCATTTTAACCGTTAGGAAAGCACTAAACTTTTACCGAAATCTGTCGAAATAAAGGATAGTGAAAACTTATATATTCATACAAGGAGAATTACACAACATGAAATGGTCTATCAAGAAAAAGATTTTATCTGGTTTTAGCGGGGTACTAATTTTATTATTAGTTTTAGCAGGGGGAGCTTATTATGAACTTTCCATGCTAAATAAAACGTACAGCAAGTTGATTACGGTTACCTCCAAAAAGGTTGATTTGGCAAATCGGCTTGAAAGTTTATATTATGCCCAAAGTGCCAGTGTGAGAGGCTTTCTTTTAACCGGCAGCCCTACTTACTATAATCAATATCAAGTTGCAAATGGAAGGTATCAAGACACCTTGGATGAATTAGGAAAACTAGTAAAAAGCCCGATGGGGAAACGACTGTATGCAAGCATCGAGGATATCGACCAAAAATATTTTTCAGCTGTAGAACATCAGGTTCAGCTTAAACAGGAAAATAAACAAGAAGAGCTAACATTATATACTACCAGTACTGTAAAAGACATTACATTAACGCTCCAACAAAGTATTGAAGCATTAGCCAAGCATCAGAATGATGAATTATTGAAGGCAAACACTCAAACTACTGATAATGATAAAAAAATCCAAATGATATTAATCATCTTGTCTGTGATAACATTTATCCTAGGAATTCTGATTGCCATTGTAATGGGTCAAATGATTTCAAAACCGATTAAAAAGATTTCAGAGGTGATGAAATTAGTTGCAATGGGTGACTTAAGTGTGGAACCGATAAAGGTTAAAAGTAAGGATGAGCTTGGAGAATTATCGAATTCTTTTAATAAAATGGTTCATGACCTTTCATCTGTAGTTCGTCAAGTTTCTGATTCCAGTATGCAGGTTGCGGCAAGCTCCGAGCAGCTTACTGCGAGCGCTCAGCAAAGTACTAGCGCTGCAGAGCAGGTAACACGAGTGATAACAGAAAGTGCGGAAGGCACGGAGCAGCAACTTCGGACATTTAATGAAATGTCTGCTTCCGTCAAGGAAATGGCAATAGGTATGGATCAGATTGCTGAAGCAAGTGAAGTAATGCTTCAGTCTTCCGAAGAAACCCGTACACTTGCAAGCAAGGGAGCGGATTCCATCGCAAATGTGGTTTCACAAATGAATGAGATCCATGTCTCGGTTGAAGAAGCTGCAAAATTGATTCATACATTAGGAAAGCGCTCAGATGAAATAAGACGAATTACGGATATTATTACAGGAATCGCGGAACAAACCAATTTATTAGCATTAAATGCCGCCATCGAAGCAGCACGTGCTGGTGAACAAGGAAAGGGATTTGCTGTTGTTGCGGATGAAGTTCGAAAATTGGCAGAGGAATCGAGTAAATCCTCTGATCAAATATCTAAAATGATTGCTGTTATTCAAGAAGAAACGAAAAAGGCAGTATTGTCGATGGAATTAGGAAATGAGAAAGTGAATACCGGACTAACCTATACAGCGGAAGCAAATGAGTCCTTTACAAAAATTTCAGAATCCATTGGTAATGTAACCGGTAAAGCAGCAGATGTATCTGCTTCTGTGGAAGAGATTCAAGCTATCACTACCCAAATGGTATCTGCAGTGGTGAAAGCAAGAGAGGTTTCCGAGCAAGTTGCTGCCGGAAGTCAAGAAAATGCTGCAGCTTCTGAAGAACAATTGGCGACAATGGAGGAAATCACAAGCTCTGCCGAATCATTATCAAATTTAGCAGATGAATTGCAAGTTGTCGTTTCAAGATTTAAATTATCATAATAAAAAAGGTGCACGTAAATGTCGTTGGTTAGTTAGCGACTTTTGTGCACCTTTTTTACAAATATCTAGTTTAGAAGACTAGCCCCAGCGCTGTGCGCTTTTCTTTTCACCCCGTTAAAATATCCTCATGCGGATAACGGATGCTTGCTTGTTCCGATTTTGCAATAGAAACAGCAAGGGTTAATGGGCCTAGCTTGCCGATAAACATCATCATCACAATAATCAGTTTGCCAATCATTGTTAATTTTGTTGTCAATCCCATCGTTAGCCCAACGGTGCCGAAAGCGGAAATAACTTCAAATAATACCTTAAGAAATGGCGCTTTTTCGGTAATACATAGAACAAATACTGCCAAGAAAATAGCAAGTAAGGCGATACTAAATATCGCTAATGATTTTAATAATATCGAAGTGGCAATGGTTCGTTTTGCCAGCACAATTTCTTGTTTTCCTTTTATAAAAGTAATAACGGAAATGACGATGACAATAAAAGTCGTTAATTTTATTCCTCCGCCAGTTGATGCACTTCCTGCCCCTACAAACATTAATAATAAAAATAATAAGGCAGTAGGTTCCTTTAAATCGTTAAGGTCCATTGTTTCAAATCCTGCTGTTCTTGTTGTAACTGCTTGAAAATAAGAAGCCCATAGTTTATTCGGCGTTGATAAGTGACCTAACGTATGAGGATTATGATATTCTAGAAAAAATATGAATGCCATTGCGAGTAAATTTGTCACGATTGTGCCGATAATCATGATTTTAGAGTGAAGACTCAGTTTCCGAAAGCTTTTTTTATACCAAATATCGGACATGACCGTGAAACCAATTCCACCCAGAATAATAAGACCGGTAATTCCGATATTGACAATGGGATCGCCAACATATCTTATTAAATTGTCTGACCACAATGCAAATCCTGCGTTATTAAACGCGGAAATGGAGTGGAAGAAACTATAGAAGACACCTTTCCAAAACCCGTATTCCGGGATCCATCTAATAGATAAAAACAACATTGCGATAAATTCAAACATGAAGGAAAAAAGAAAGAGGTTGCGAACAAGCTTGATGACACCCCCTAAGGATGTTTGATTTAAGCTTTGCTGAATAAGAATCCGTTCCTTTAGTCCGATTTTTTTCCCTAACATGATAAAAATTAAGAGGGCGAAGGAAACGATGCCTAAACCGCCCAATTGGATCAAGGTAATAATGACAAATTGACCGAACAAGGTATACTCCTTTGCGGAATCAATCGTCGATAGACCTGTCACCGTCATGGCAGAAGTTGCTGTAAATAAAGCGTCTATCCAGCGGACATAATGGTAAGATGCAATGGGCAATTTTAATAGACAAGTCCCTAAAAGAATGGCTGTAAAAAACACTAAAATGAGCAGTTGGGAAGGGCTTAGGTGAATAGCTCTTGTCTTTATTTTAGACACCTTCTTCCTCAAATCTCGTTATATCTTCGTTCTTTCCGATTACAATCAATATATCCCCTTTAAAAATCTTATCCTCCGCCATAGGAGAGACGACTATATCTGTTCCTCGTTTAATGGCGACAATATTACACCCATATTTCGCGCGGACGTCCAGCTCCACTAATGTCTTTAGATGTATTTTTTCTGTTGCCATAATTTCTACAATTCCATATTCCTTAGATAGCTCAATATAATCTAATATTTTTTCGGAAACAATATGGTGGGCAATTCTCTTTGCCATATCTCTTTCCGGATTAATAATTCGATCGACTCCAATTTTATCCAATACCTTTTCGTGATAGCTGTTTTGGGCTTTTGCCCATACTTGTTTGACACCCATATCTTTTAGTAAAAGCGAGGTAAGGATACTGGCTTCAATATCATCCCCAAAAGAGACAAAAACAAGATCAAAATTACGAATTCCTAAGTTTTTTAGCGTCATTTCATCAATCGTATTGGCTTGGACAGCAGCAGTGGCATATTGGGCCATATCATTTACTTTATCGATATCCTTATCGACGGCTAATACTTCGGTTGCCAATTCGTGAAACTCCTTCACAAGGCTTCCACCAAAGCGGCCAAGTCCAAAAACAGCAAATTGCTTTTTCATAAATATCCTCTCCATTAAATAGTTAACATGTTTAATCTGTCTAGCTTTAGAGCTTGAGCTTTTCTTATAATTTTCCCTAACAGCAAATATATATGATGTTGGAATTATTTGCTATAGTATATAAACTAAACAATATCATAAATGGATGAAATGTTGTTGCAGAAAATAAAACTTTTTGATAATATGGGTTTAAATTAAATAGAACGTGAAAATTTGGAGGAGCCTGTCATTTAGGGCTCCTTTTTGCGTTTTTTTAGGGATATTTTATTCCTTCAAGAGAATGTTTTTATTGATTAGAAAGAAAAATAAAAGAATCTAGAGAAAAGGGGATGTTTATGTCTAACGAAGCACTTTATGCTATTGTTATTTTTTTCCTTACTTATGCATTAATTATTTCAGAGAAAATTCATCGAACCATCATTGCCATGATTGGTGGAGGACTTATGGTTCTATTAGGGATAGTAGATCAGGAAACTGCTATCCACCATATTGATTTCAATACTATAGGTCTACTAATTGGAATGATGATTATTGTTTCGATAACTGCGGAGACTGGTGTATTTAAATATGTTGCCATATGGTCTGCTAAGAAGGTAAAAGGAAGACCGCTTTCTATTTTAATCGTTCTCTCGATTATTACAGCAGTGGGTTCTGCCTTTCTAGATAATGTAACAACGGTACTTCTGATGGTTCCAATTACATTTAGCATCACGAGACAGCTTGGTATGAATCCAATGCCGTTTCTTATTTCCGAGATATTGATGTCTAATATTGGCGGAACAGCCACAATGATTGGAGACCCGCCAAATATCATGATTGGAAGTGCTGTTGAATCTATCACATTTATGGATTTTATCACGAACTTAGCACCTATCGTCATGGTGATCATGATTGTTACGATGATTTTACTTGCCTTTTTCTACCGTAAAGCATTACATGTTTCTGATCAGATAAGAGAACGAATCATGCAGCTTAACGAAAAAGACGAAATTACAGATAAAACGTTAATGATTAAGTCCTTAACAGTAATGGGATTAACGATTGTCGGTTTCTTTATCCATCAAATCATCGGGGTAGAATCAGCAACTATTGCATTAATGGGAGCTTTTCTTTTATTGATTTTAGTAGGAGAAAGCTATCTGGAGAATGCTTTAACAAAAGTAGAATGGACTACTATTTTCTTTTTTGTCGGTCTCTTTGTTTTAGTTTCAGGATTGGTGGAAACGGGGGTCATAGCAAAGGTCGCAACATACGCTATCGATTTAACGGGAGGGAATGAAACATTAACCTCTTTTCTTATTCTATGGCTGAGTGCAATTGCGTCTGCCTTTGTAGATAATATTCCATTTGTTGCAACCATGATTCCGTTAATAGAACAGATGGGATCGCTTGGAATCCATGATTTAAATCCATTATGGTGGAGTTTGTCTTTAGGAGCATGTCTAGGAGGAAATGGAACATTAATTGGTGCTAGTGCCAACTTAATTGTTGCCGGAATGGCAGGCAAAGAAGGTTATAAAATTTCCTTTATAAAATTTTCTCTTATAGGATTACCAATCATGTTAATAAGTGTAGCCATTTCTATGTTATACATTTATGTTAGATATCTATAAGAAAACCATAATTCTTAAACTAATTGCTTTTTTATCAATAACATAATAATTTATTCCGTTTAGCTTGGAAAAGAAGTTTAGGAAAAATTACTCATAACTATACTGTTTCAATATTTTACTCAAAGCGTGAAGCCCCCATTCAACATGGAGGCTTTTTTTTATAATTAAAATTTAAACTGCTGAATTAAACTATTTAAATTAGTCGCTTGCTCTTCCAACATTTTTGCACTTTTCGCGACCTCTTCCATAGAACTGCTTGACTGCTCAGTGGTAGCTGTAACTTCCTCGACACCAGCTGCAGTCTCCTCAGAAACAGAGGCAATGGTATCGATTGATTCATTGATTTCTTTTGTGTTATCCAACACATTGAACATTGCGGCGGCCATATTCTCTACTAGGTTTCCGGCATTTTCAATTGTGTCTTTAAGGTTTTTAAAGGTTGTTCCGGTAACGTTAATTTGTTTTGTTCCGTCTGCTACTAACTGATAACCATCTTCAAGAGTGTCCACTACTTGTTTGGATTCATTTTGAATATCGGTAACAATGGCGGTAATATTCGTGATCGATTGTGTAACTTGATCAGCCAATTTTCTTACCTCATCCGCAACGACTGCAAAGCCTTTTCCATGCTCGCCAGCTCGAGCCGCTTCTATTGCTGCATTTAAAGATAATAGATTCGTTTGTTCAGAAATATCTTTAATGACTTTTACTAAATCCGTAATTTGACTTGTCTTATGATCTAATCCTTTTACCATTTCTAACGATTGCTTGATCCGCTCATCGATCACATGCATTTGCTGAACAGATTGCTGCATATCCTGTCCGCCTTGTTCGGTCATTCTCAGCATTTGACCGGAGCTTTCCTTGACACTTTCACCTTGTATAGCAACTTGCATGATCGTTTCGGAGAAGTCACTCATTTTTTCTAATAGTGTAGTTGCCGAATTAGCTTGTTCTTCCGCACCATTAGAGAGTTCTTGCATCGTTGTGGCAATTTGTGTTGTACCGATTCCTACTTCATCTGCATATTGAGTCAGTTCTTCACTTTGGCTTGTAACATGATCAGAGACCTTTGTAATACTGAGAATCATGTTACGAAGTTTTTCTTTCATATAGTTCATAGAGTTCATTAATTGACCAATTTCATCTTTTCTTTTTGAATTCGTGTCATCGATTGCAAGATTTCCGCTAGCCAGCTCTCCCATTTGCAGGGTAAGCTTCTTAATTGGAGAAGCCAAATGCTTTGAAAATAAATAAGTAATAATACTGCCAACAATTAAAGTGATAGCTAATGTAATAATTAATACATAAAGAATAGAATTCGCAGGTTTGTTGAAGTCAGTGGAATAAGTGCCTGCGGAAATGACCCATCCCCAATTTGGATCCACTTCACTATAAGTGGTTTTTTGAGCAATTTGCTTTTCATTATTTGGCAGCGGCCAGTCATAGGTAGTAAAGCCTCCGCCAGCTTTTGCCTTCTTTACTATGTCATGAATATAGTAATAACCGTTTTGATCTTTTAAATTCCAAACATTTTTTCCTTCTAGCGAAGGATGTGCCAGCTCCGTACCTTTTTCATCTAAAACAAAAAAATAACCGTTTTTTCCAAGATCTATTTTGTTTGTATTCGTTCTGGTTCCATCTGTATTTTTAGGACCGATAAGAGCGGTTTTTACTTTTTCTTGTGCCTCATCGATCGATAAATGGCCTTTTAAAACTTCATCATTTAATCCATTTATCATTTGAATGGCCATTTTTACACCATTTTTCATATTGGTTTGGCCCAATTCAGTTAGATGTTGCTTTGCTTGATTATAGCCCACAAGACCAATAATTAATGCAGGAATAGCCAACATAAGCAAAGTGGTGCTAATAATTTTTGATTTAATAGATTTCATCTGCGCGGTCCCTTCCTAGTCATTTGAAAATAGTTAATATTTAAGTTCAGTTCCTTTCTCTTTTTATATCGGCAATAAAGGATAAAATTAAATATCATTCGACAAATTTTCGACATTGCGTCATTTATGTCTGGAAAACAAAAAACCAATGAAACTTTTGCGTTTCATTGGTTTTTTATGTAAGGCACTGTCAATTATTCATTGTGTTGATGATGAGATTGGTGGTGATGATGCATTTTACCCCAATGCATATCAGATCCGTGTTCTTTTATTTCCTGATAATGCTCATTTAATCTTTCAAGGATTTTATCGCCTTTTTCCTTTGGAAGTACACCATATTCAACATATTTCATGATAAGCTGTTTTTTCTTCGTTAATATATCAAGATGTAATTTCGTTAACTCTGCTTTTTGTTGTTTTGTTAGCTTTACAACCTGTTTATGTTGATCCGTGTTAGGCGTTGGTTCGGCATGTACAGGTAGCCCTACAAGCAGCACGAATAGAGGAACAATTAGGATTGCCTTCATTTTTTTTAACATTGCTTTCATCTCCTTTCCTAAAAGACTATTTATATACTCTGCAATTTTTAAAAAATAATACATTTTTTGTAAAGAACATGACGAATGGTTCGAAAGTTTCTGTTAAGTGTATTTTATTGGTAAAAAAAATGATAATTGTACCCATAAAGCTTATAATGAAAATAAATTAATAAAATCATAACGATATTTTGACAAAGGCAAACTTATTGAAAAGTAAGGACGCAAAGCCACGGACCTAAGGATGATCTATGGTAGCCGGGTTACCGAAAAATTAGAAAATACTTTAAGGGGTAGTTTCGTTTTCGGACTGCCTCTTTTTCTGTTTTTTAACTATAAGTGTTGATATATGGATAACTTTTTAAAACTATTATCTACGTCTAGCTACTACACATAGCGGCTAGAGAAATTGTTTTTATTCTTAAACATTTGGGGGGAGAAACCATGCTTGGCTTCTGTTTAGGAATTCTTGGACTTATATTAGGAGTAATATATTCTGAACCTATTAAGAGAATAGTATGGAAGGGATATAATGAAAGAACGAAAAATGAAAAAAGAATTTATCAGCTTGTGGAGAGTTCGAAGGACATTATTTATTATTGTGAAATCAAACCACAGTTTAAATATCGGTATCTAAGTCCTGCAATAGATGAAATTCTGCGCCCTAATCTTTCTAAAGATAGTTTGAAAAATCCATATATCACCTTTGAAATTGTCCATCCCGATGATTATCATCTTGTAGAGAAAAAAATAGCAGGGAAAATGGATTATAATAAACCAATCATTGTGCGATGGAGAGACGTGCACGGTGATTACAAATGGTTCGAAGAATTTGCCACACCTATATATGAAAATGGCGAAATCGTTGCGTTACATGGAATCATCCGGAATATCGATGAAAAAATGATGGCACAAAAGGAGCTAGAATATAAGGTAGAACATGATCCGTTAACAGGAATATATAACCGAGCTTTTTTTGAAAAACAAAAAAAATTATATAATGAGGATCTCGATGAATCTGTTGGGATTGTACTATGTGATTTAGATGAATTGAAATGGATGAATGATAATTTTGGTCATCAGATGGGGGATAAATTGATTATTCAAACATCCAAACTGCTTAATAAGTTTTCAAATGAAAATAGTATGGTTATAAGAATAGGCGGGGATGAATTTGCTTTCCTGGTAATAAAAACAAATGAATTATCGTTACAACATTTATCCGAGCAAATAAAGAAGGAAGTTATGGAATATAATGAAAAGCATCCCCATTTTATGATGAAAATGTCGATTGGCTATGCTTTTGAAGCTTCCTCCATTGGCAAAATGGAGGAACTATTTACTCATGCAGATCAAAAAATGTACCAAGATAAAAATAATCGGAAACCCGTTTTCGCAAGATAAAAAATGGAGAAAAGCAGCCGGTATGATTACAACTTGGGCTGCTTTTTATCATAATGATGATTCTATCTAAGGATTATTTGACTTTGTTTTCGTTCCAATCATGTATTAATTCAGTTAAGGCTTTCAGTTCCTCTTGAATCTGTTTATTATTGTTCTTCGCTAACGAATCCAGTGCACTTTCCACAAGGTATATGCGCGGCTGTTTGGATTGGAGCAGTTCGTCTTGAAGAAAATCCAATAGTTCCATCCATTTCAATTGATGTTTTTCATTTTGGTGCTCTTTCCGAATCATATTTTTTAAAAAACAAATAGACTGAACCAATCTTTTTTTAAGTAGTTGTTGTTCTTCATTTTCATACGTTGGAAACCAATCTTTAATAAGATTGGGGTTATATAATTGATCGTGATTGCAGGATACATCTTCTACAATGGTGGAAAGACGGTTTATACAATAGCGAATAACTTGATGAACGGTGAGTTCCGTTTCTTTTTGCTGGAAGAAAAAATGAAACTGATGATGAAGCATTCCTGTAAATAGTATCGTGCAATCCAATAAATATGGTTTCTTACTTTCACCATAAATATCAACGAAACGATGAAAAGTCCAACTGAGCGTGTTCAATTGGGTTTGCTTTAAATAATCCTTGAAATCTTTATCCTTTGACACAAATACTTCTTCGAATAAAGCAAATAGCTTATTTTGTTTATTCATTTTCATTTGAAGCTCTATTTGCTTAATGAAAATTTCAATATTAGAAGGGTCCTGACCAATCAATAGTTTATTTCGTTCCACCTCGAATTTTTCATGAAGAGAATGAAAAATAGCCAGCAGTAATTCATTTTTGGAAGAAAAATAATTGTAAAAGGTACCTTTTGAAATACCGCTGTAGTCTAAAATGTCTTGAATGGATGTAGCTTGGAATCCTTTTTCCATAAATATTTGATGAGCTACTTTCATAACATGCTGTTTCCGGTCATTCATATGTATCACCTAAAAATAAAAATAGACTGTCATTCTAATGACAATACTAACGCACTTTAATTGTTTATACAAATCTTTAAGTAACCATGATTTTTTTGTTGCAAAAATGGAACAATCGGTTTATTATAATCATTACGTTATAACGGCTGTATAAAAAAATAGACTATAAGTTTACTGAGAGGGGAAAATAGATGGAATCGTCCATGTTAGAAACAAAGAAACCTCCGTACGGGATTATTACAATCCTAACAATCGGAGCGTTTATTTCCATATTAAATGAAACATTACTCAATATTGCATTACCTTCCATAAAGCAAGATTTTCACGTATCGATGTCAACCGTACAATGGCTTGCAACTGGTTATATGCTTGTTAACGGGGTCATGATCCCTGCAACGGCATTTCTTATTCAAAGATATACCGTTCGCCATTTATTTCTAGTTGCAATGAGTTTGTTTACCATAGGGACCATATTAGCCGGATTTTCTCCGGAATTTTGGGTATTACTTGTCGGAAGAATTGTTCAGGCTTCAGGCTCCGCAATTATGATGCCTTTATTAATGAACGTGATGTTGACTTCCTTCCCTATTGAAAAAAGGGGAGCAGCAATGGGCTTATTCGGATTAGTAATGGTTTTCGCACCTGCAATTGGACCAACTTTATCCGGTTGGATTGTGGAGCACTACGAATGGAGAATGCTTTTCCATATTGTAATGCCAATTGCAATTGCCGTAGTAGTTATTGCCTTTTTCTTGCTTAAAGATAAAAAAGAAAAGATAAACATCAAACTGGACACACTTTCTTTTATATTGTCTACGATAGGATTTGGTGGAATTTTATACGGATTTAGTTCCGCAGGGGACAAAGGCTGGAGTGCCCCAGCGGTATATATCACTTTAATAGTTGGCGGACTATCTTTGATTCTCTTTATTTGGCGTCAATTTGTAATCCCGACACCAATGCTGGAATTTAGAGTTTATAAGTATCCAATGTTCACTTTAGCATCTGCCATTTCGGTAGTGCTAATGATGGCAATGTTTTCAGCAATGCTGTTATTGCCGATGTATATACAGTCGATTAGAGGGATATCTCCGCTAAAATCAGGCTTAATGCTGCTGCCAGGTGCGCTTTTAATGGGATTTATGTCCCCGATAACTGGAAAGCTGTTTGATAAATTTGGCGGAAGGGTGCTAGCGATTATTGGACTTACGATTACAATTGCTACCACTTATATGTTCAGTACGCTGACATTATCCACTACGTACACGGAATTAATTTTATTGTATACTGCACGTATGTTTGGTATGTCGATGGTAATGATGCCTGTAATGACAAATGGCTTAAACCAATTACCGCAGCACCTCAATCCGCATGGCACGGCCATGAACAATACTTTACAGCAAGTTTCTGGTGCGATTGGGTCTGCGCTTTTAATTACGGTTATGTCAAACCGTACAAAAACACATATTACAGATTTAACTGCTTCTGCAATGAAAAAATTGACTGGTCAACCCAATCCTGCACAACTTGCAGAAATGAAACAACATATAGGAATGCAAGCGATGGTTGATGGTATAAATGATTCGTTTAAAGTTTCTGTTTGTATTGCTCTTATTGCATTGATACTTGCCTTCTTTATGAAACGTGTAAAGCCTGCTCAAGAAGCAACACAAGAAACGAAACCAAATCAAACATTTGTAAAACAAGCAACAGAAAATTAAGAAGTACAAAACAGATCAATTTATTTGGTCTGTTTTTTTATTAAAATGACTTTCCTCTTTCTAATAATAGATAAGATTTTATTTCAAAAATAGTTAATCGGAACGTCAAACGTATATAATAAAAAAAGAAAATGATTATACGTTGGAGGAAAAAATGAGGAAAACCACATGGGTTCTTGGTTTAATAGGAATTGTTGTTATCGTTTGTATTGTTGTACTCATATTAAAAGTTCAACATCATGATCAAACCGATAGAAAACAGAAAGAGACGGTAAAAAGTGCACAAAACATCCCAAAACCAAAACATATTGTCATTGTGGTTGGGGAGAATCATCCTTACAATCAAATAATTGGTGCAAGTGATGCCCCTTATATCAATGAACTTGCCAAAAAGGGAGTATTATTTACAAATTCTCACGGGATTGCCCACCCAAGTCAACCTAACTATCTTGCCTTATTTTCAGGAGATACACAAGGAATAACAGATGATAGCTGCCCTCATACTTTTTCATCTAATAATTTGGCAGTTGCACTACAGAAGAAAGGCAATAGCTTTGCGGGATATTCGGAAGACTTGCCCTCCGTTGGTTTTGCGGGCTGCCAGTCGCATTCCTATCATCGGAAGCATAGCCCGTGGGTGAATTTTTCAAATGTACCGTCTAGCTCCAATTTGCCATTCTCCAGTTTTCCGAAAAACTACAGCCAATTGCCAACAGTTTCCTTTGTTATCCCCAATCTTATGCATGATATGCACGATGGTACGGTAAAGCAAGCTGATACTTGGCTGAAGAAAAATCTTGACTCGTATATTCAATGGGCATTTTCAAATGATAGTTTATTCATTTTGACATGGGATGAGGATAATTTCAAAAAGCCGAATCAAATTCCAACAATCTTTGTAGGCCCAATGTTGAAACCAGGAAAATATCCTTCCTATATGGACCATTATTCGGTGTTGCGCACGATTGAAGATATGTACGGGATTGCCCCAGTGGGTAAGACAGCATCCACTTCTGCTATAAAAGGTATTTGGAAATAGTGGTTTTTAATATTTTCTATGTAACGAAGATATTTTCAAAAGGGAGACTAGTAATAGTCTTTTTTTTGTTCTTGAATTTTGAAATACAATTCGTATGAACTTTCTTTCTATAAAACTAGTCTTTTCATTGTAGGTTTATTTATAGCCCTTTTAAAAAGGAGTAATCAAAAATGAAAAAAGTACTAGTATTTCCCTTTATGAGAATGCCATCTGGACATCATCAAGTTGCAGAGGCAGTTATTCATTTATTAAATGAAAATATAGAAGATGTTGTTATCAATAAAATGGATTTTTTAACGTATACAAGCAATAAATTAGAAAGAATTATTTCAAATTCATATTTAAAATGGATTCGCTATGCCCCAGGAACGTATGAATGGGTGTATAAGCACTTATTTTACTCAGGTTCTTCTGTAAGAGTCAGATGGTACCATCAACTGTTTTTGACTAAAATGAAGCAATTATTAGAAGAAGAACAACCTGATTTAATTATTTGCACACATGGATTTCCTTCTCTTTTACTAAGTCATTTAAAACAAAAAGGCAAGCTTCAAACACCTATTGTAAATGTATACACTGATTTTTTTATCAATAATGTTTGGGGGAAAAAGGGAATTGATGCTCACTTTGTCCCTAATTCACAGATTAAGGAACGATTAATGGAGGAATATCAAATTCCGGAATCGAACGTTTTTGTTACAGGAATTCCAGTGCACGGTGATTTCAAAGAGGCGGAGTACCATTTAGAATGGCATCACCGCCGGAAAAAGATTCTCGTATCCGGTGGCAGCAGCGGCCTAGGTAATATTTTGACCATGTTAAAGGAAGTGAAAGAGTCTAATCATTTTGATTACATTGTGTTATGCGGTAAAAATCAGCGGCTTTTTCAAGAAATTTCTTCGTGGAATGCATCTCATATTCACCCAGTGTCGTACTTAACCTCAAGATTAGATATGAATGCTCTTTATGATCAAGCAGATGCGATTATTACAAAGCCTGGGGGAGTTACCGTGAGCGAGGCATTACAAAAGCGACTCCCAATTTTTATCAACTCTGCTCTTCCCGGACAAGAGGAAATTAATTTAACGTTTTTGAAACAAAAAGGTCTCGTGTTTGAGCTTAATTCTAAAGAATCATTCGAAAAGCAGTTACTCGATGTTTTAACTAATAGAAAGACTTTATCTTATTTATTTGAACAAATAGATGTGTATCTTCAAGAGATGGAATTAAATGATTCACAAAGTATTCTCAACGTTATGAAGTCTTTATTGGAGCGAAAATCATATGTGGTGGACCGCGGCACTTTTATGGAAAAGCTTTATCCTGCCATTTGGGGAAGAAGTGCTTCAGCATCAAGCTATACGAGCGGAAATTCAAATTGATTTTACCAAAATGATTGGGCAATTTTTCATCCATTTCCGGTACTTGTAATGCGTGTAACATGAATAGGATTCACCAAACTTTTCCAAAAAGATAAGAAATAGAGAAAAAAAAATAAAAAGATGGTCATAATGGCAAATAGGAGGAATTGCGGAAAAAACGGACTAAATGACGAGCAGCCATCATTAAATATAATAAGGCTTATTTCGAACAGATTGATGCATTTCTGAAAAGTGGTTAGAACTTAACAAATATGGTTGACGGGACATCTGTTCTTAGATTTTCAAGATCCATTTTTCTATACATTTATTGTTAGTTTTAACAACATCATCTTTTACGAAAAGCCTTTAATAAGTTCGATTTTTGGAGGAGAAGTAACGTGACACAACAAATAAAGAAAGCAATTATTCCTGCAGCAGGTCTTGGAACGCGTTTTTTGCCAGCCACAAAGGCAATGCCAAAGGAAATGCTTCCAATAGTGGATAAGCCGACGATTCAATATATTGTGGAGGAAGCTTTCCAATCCGGTATTGAAGATATCATTATCGTTACCGGAAAAGGGAAGCGTGCTATCGAAGATCATTTCGATCATGCCGCAGAATTAGAACTTACCCTATTGAAAAGGGGAAAGCTGGATCTTTTGGAAAGTGTACAAAAACCATCGAAATTGGCTAATATCCATTATATAAGACAAATGGAGCCAAAAGGCTTAGGGCATGCCATCTGGTGCGCCAGAAAATTTATCGGAGATGAACCGTTTGCTGTTTTGCTAGGGGATGATGTGATCCAATCGGATGTTCCTTGCACAAAACAATTGATGGAAATTTACGAACAAACAGGCGCCACTGTTGTTGGTGTAAAGCAGGTTCCCAAAAACGAAACAAACAGGTATGGCATCATTGCTCCCATAAGCCAGCACGGAAAGGTGTATGATGTCGATTATTTTATAGAAAAACCATCCGTGCAGGAGGCACCTTCTAATTTAGCCATTATGGGCCGCTATATATTAACACCTGAAATTTTTCCCATTATAGAACAACAAAAAAGCGGTGTACAAGGGGAAATTCAACTAACGGATGCGATTATGGAATTGAATAATCGGCATAAAGTGTTGGCATATGCATTTGATGGAATGCGATATGATGTAGGTGAAAAGTTAGGATTTATCTTAACCAATATTGAATTCGCTTTAAAAGAAACGGATCTTAAAGAACCGCTATTGAAAAAAATGCGTGAGATCATAGAAACAGTGGCGGAACCTCTATAATGAAACTTGATTGAATTGCGATAAAAATAAGCTTGAAGAGATAAGTATAGTTATTTCATATTTACTTAAGCTTCAAAATGATTGGTGTGTGGAGAAAAGAAATGAATGTAGAAACTGCTAAGTATTGGATGAAGGAAAAAAAGCTATTACTAATTGCAGCAATAATTCTGATTGTGTTTCTCGCTCCTATGTTTATTTTAGGTGAAAACAGTCATATTCGGGTACATGATAACATGGACTCCAATATTGCCTGGTATAAAGTGATGAAAGAAAGCGGAGAACTTTTTGGACCAATTAATGCGACCATTCCACAGATTATCAATGGTTTGCCAAGAAATGCCTTCGGTACAGAATTTAGTGGAATACAATGGCTTTATGAAATGTTTCCGCCAATGGTGGCATATGGAATCAGCCAAGCATTAATTCGGATTTTTGCATTTATTGGAATGTATTTATTGTTAAGAAGGCATTTTATTAAGGCAGATGATGCTTATCCGATACGGGTTTGGGTTTCCTTAGCATTTGCATTGACACCTGTTTGGCCATCTGGGATGCTAAGTACACTTGGACAGCCGCTTGCTCTTTGGGCTTTTTTAACCATTAGAGAACGAAAAGGGACGTGGAAAGAATGGCTTACTCTTACCCTATTGCCATTCTACTCTAGTTTTGTTTTGGGCTTTTTCTTTTTCCTTGTTGCAATGGGTCTGCTTTGGCTGCGTGATTTAATAGTAAAGCGGGATTGGAACTTTAAATTTTTGGGCAGTATTGCTTTTATGACATTGCTATTTCTGGGGATTGAATATCGTCTTGTATATTCGCTAGTGTTTCCAACTGAACCGACAAGCAGAGATGAATTTGTCAGCTCAACACTAGGATTCTGGCATTGCATTCGGTTAACGTTCAAAAATTATTTTCTGGGGCATACCCATGTAATGACGTTGCACACTCTAGTCATAGTCCCGCTTTCCTTTATAGTCATATGGAAGCTTTGGAAAGAAAAGATATTTAGAACAGAAAAACGATATATCCAAATTTTTATTCTTAATTTTGTTCTTTCCTTATGGTATGCATTTTGGTTTTATATAGGCTGGGAGCCATTAAAGGAAAGAATTAGTTTGTTGAATACCTTTAATTTTGCCCGCTTTCACTTTTTGCGGCCGCTTATCATCTATATGATGTTTGCAGTTGGGTCCTATATTCTCTGGAAATATGGGCGGAATTGGCGAGAATTTGTAAAGGTATGCTTAATCATGCAGATTATTATTTTATGTGCATGTAATCCGGAAATATATTATCGTGTAGCCGGATCGCCATCCTTTAAACAATTTTATGCCGTTCATGAGTTTAAAGAAATCAGTGATTATATTGGAAAGCCTAAGGACTCGTATCGGGTGGCAAGCATTGGTCTTCATCCCGCTATCGCACAATATAATGGATTCTATACGATCGATACATATAATAATTTTTATCCGTTATCTTATAAGCATCAATTCCGCAAAATTATTGCAGGTGAGCTGGATAAAAGCCCTTCCTTACAGGACTATTTTGATACTTGGGGCGGACGTTGTTATCTGTTTGTTGCTGAACTTGGAAAAAAATATGATTTTCGCAAGGATTCAAAGAAGAAAATTCACCATCTGGATTTAAATATAAATGCCTTCAAGAAGCTTGGCGGAAAATACATATTTTCTTCTGTCCCGATCCTGAATGCGGAGCAAGATGGATTACATTTTCTGAAATCATTTGATGATAAAGATGCGGCATGGAAAATATATTTATATGAAGCGAAATAACATAGCTACAATCAGTAGGGGTTGCTGTTGGACGGCAACATATTAAGGCGGAAGTACATTTCATGTACTTCCGTTTTAATCCCAAGCATAAATCGTAGAAATAGAAAATTAGAAAGTATAAAATTGAAATGAATTCAGGAGCTTTAGGGTGTGAAAGGGGGTGAAAAGGATGAAAAAATGTGCAGTCATTATACCTGTCCTTAATCCTGCAGAAGATTTAATTCATTATGTTGCTGCTTTGTTAAGTAATGGTGTTCCGCAAATTATTGTAGTAAACGATGGGAGCAACAAAGAACTGATACCTATTTTCGAAAAGTTGGATGCGATGGAAAGGTGTACGGTTCTTACCCATGCTGTTAACCGCGGCAAAGGCAGAGCATTAAAAACAGCCTTTGCATACTTTTTAGAGCATTTTAAGGATTTGGTTGGTGTTATTACTGCGGATGCGGATGGACAGCACACGGTAAAAGATGTTTGTAGAATTGCTGATGCATTGGAAGGAAATGATGAAGGGATCATTTTAGGGGTCAGGGATTTTGATGAGGTGGATATTCCAAAACGCAGCTTGATAGGAAATAAGTTGACAAGCTTTATTTTCCGTCTGCTGTATGGATATAACATAAAAGATACACAGACAGGTTTAAGGGGAATACCGACAAATGTCCTTTCTTCCATTATAAAATTACAAGGTGAGCGTTACGAATACGAAATGAACATGCTTATACAAGCAAAAAAAATGAATTTAACTATCAGTGAGGTCCCAATTGAGACTGTGTATTTTAATAATAATGAGGGCTCACATTATAATTCTATCGTTGATTCCACCCGAATTTTTATCCGTCTCATTACAGGGTTTTTGCAATATTTTTTTTCGACAGTCACATCTGGCATTATTGATATTTTCTTCTTTGTATTACTTAATAATTTTCTTTTAAAGGAATTGTCCCTCGAAATGCGTGTGTTTTACGCTACGTTCGTAGCCAGGGCAATTTCCTCATCCTATAATTTTTACATAAATCGAAGAATTGTCTTTAAAGGTAGTAATACATTTTTTAAGTCTGTCTTAAAATATTATATTTTGTGTCTTGCTATTATCATTACTTCATATTTACTGATTACATTTACGAATAAATTTTTAGGGATTAATGTTGTTTTAGCGAAAATATGCTTCGACATACTTATCGGAATATGCAGCTATCAAATACAGCTTCATTGGGTTTTTTAAAAAAGAAAAAGGATGTATTAAGGAGCAGTGAAACAGTTAAAGAAAAATTTCTATGGAAACTTTTTTCGAATATGCAGGTCAATTGTCCGGATTTTTTATCCAAAGTACACGGTCCAATTGCCAAACAATCCAGGCCCGGTTGTGTATATCACCCATCATCAAAATTTATTTGGCCCTTTTATCCTTTTGTTATGGTTCAGGGAATGTATCCATGCGTGGATTCTTCATGTTTTTCTTGATCGAAAAGCGTGCTACGATCAATATGTAAATTACACTTTTACAGAGAGATTTGGCTGGAATCGCAGCTGGGCAAAAATATGTGCATTTTTATTATCTTTTACCGTATCAAAGCTTCTCCGTTCCTGTAAAGGGATTCCGGTATATCGAGGGTCAAGGCAAATTGTGAATACCTTTAAACAAAGTACTGCCGCATTAGTCAAAGGAGAAAGCATTGCAATTTTTCCGGATAGAGATTACAGTGATAGTTCATCAGAAATGAAGGATATGTATGATGGTTTTCTTTCTTTAGAAAAATATTATTTCAAGACAACTGGACAGCATGTTTGCTTTGTCCCATTATACGTCAGCAAGAATAAAAGAACCATTATTGGAAATCAGGGTATATCTTTTAGGGATGGACAAATATTTAAGGAAGAAAAACAAATCGTATACAATAAAATCCAAGCTGAACTTAATCGTTTAGCGGTAGAGTGTGGAGATATTAAACAGGATGGAAGGGGTTAACGATGTCGCCATTTACAGCTAAGGTTATCGGAATAATTCGCACTATTCCACCAGGAAAAGTAATGACTTACGGACAAATCGCTTCACTTGCAGGAAGTCCTAGAGGGGCAAGACAGGTTGCCAGAATTCTTCACTCCATGAGTAAAAAGCATAAGCTCCCATGGCATCGTGTCATAAGTTCAAAGGGGGAAATTTCCTTAAAAGATGATGAACAAAAAATGGCGCTTCAATTCGAAGGTGTTAAGGTCACGAATTGGTCGATAAATTTATCACAATTTCAATATCATCCTGATAAAAATGCCTAACTATTTCAACGTTGTTAGGCATTTTTTCTATGGTCAAGTGTGATAGGAATGTTCAATAGCCTTCCTTAACAATTCCATAACATGTTCATCATCATGTGAGTAGTATATGGTCGTACCCTCTCTGCGGAATTTAACAAGTCGGACATTTTTTAAAAAACGCAGTTGGTGGGAAACGGTTGATTGAAGCAAGGAAAGGGATTCTGCGATATCGTTAACGGAATGTTCACCGGAAAATAATAGATTCAAAATTCTCAGACGTGTCGGGTCCGATAATGCTTTAAATGTCTGGGAAACCATAAATAAAGTTTCTTCATCAAGTTCATAACTTTCAATTGGCTCATTTTCCTCGTTCATGTTTTTCACCCCTGAAATTTTCTTTTTCCTAAGTATAAAAAAATCTATAGTATAAGACAATGAATTTATGAAAATTGATGTTCACTCTGCCTTATTCGTTACAAATGCTAAAGTTTAGCTATTTAAATATTTCATGTTTACGTGTACTGACAGTGCTAAAATCAGCAAAATCACTAATATAGAAAAAATTTGCATTAATTATCGATTATTATTGACACCTTTCAAATATGTTACATATAATAAATACAAGTACATTATATGATTAGTTGTTCATATATGCATTTTTATAATAATATTTCACCATTGAATCATTCATACTATTTATAAAAAGTCTTTTAACGTTGTTATGTCAAAGTGAAATTGGCACTTCAAATTTCACCAGGTGCAGAGGAGAGATAAAAACGATGGAAGCACTTCAAAAGAAAATGATAAAAAAAGAATTTACCCTTGAGGGATTAGACTGTGCCAATTGCGCGCTGAAAATAGAAAATGGTGTAAAGGATATTTCCGGAGTTCGCTCAAGCACAGTAAATTTTGCGACAAAAACCCTTTCATTGGAAGTGGAAGAACAACAATTAGAGAACGTAATAACCGTAACGAAGGAAACCGTAAAGAGATTAGAACCGCATATTCATGCGAAAGAAAAAGGGGAACATGAACATCACAGTCATGATCATGACCATGGCAGTTTCAATCAAACGATGGTAATCCGATTAGGCATTGGCGCCATTTTAACAGCAATAGGAATATTTGCTCCAGTAACAGGAATGATTGAATTCGAATTATTTATTATTGCTTATTTAGTAGTCGGTGGAGACATTGTTTTACGGGCTGTTAAAAATATTATTCGCGGTCAGGTATTTGATGAGCACTTTTTAATGGCACTTGCAACCATTGGTGCTTTTGCTGTGAAGCAGTATCCGGAAGGTGTTGCAGTGATGCTTTTTTACCAGGTTGGAGAGTTATTTCAAGGCATGGCGGTAAATCGTTCAAGAAAATCGATTAGTAAACTGATGAATATTCGACCGGAGTTTGCAAATGTAAAGATGGGCAAAACTTTATTAAAGAAATCGCCTGAGGACGTTCAAATCGGGGAAATCATTGTCATTAAACCTGGTGAAAAGGTACCTCTGGACGGTGTTGTTATAGAAGGAAGCTCGATGATTGATACATCAGCACTTACTGGAGAATCAGTTCCTCGCCAAGTGAAAGCAGGCGATGAAATTCTTAGCGGTTTTATGAATCAAAATGGTCTTTTAACCGTCAAGGTAACGAAGCTATTTGGGGAATCAACCGTCTCGAAAATATTGGACCTAGTCGAAAATGCCAGCAGCCGAAAAGCACCGACAGAGAATTTTATTACGAAATTTGCAAGGTACTATACACCTGTTGTCGTAATTGTAGCATTAGCGCTTGCCTTCATTCCTCCTATGCTGATTAGCGGTGCTCACTTTTCCGACTGGATTTACCGCGCTCTTGTCTTTTTAGTTATTTCTTGTCCATGTGCCCTGGTCGTTTCTATACCTCTTGGTTTCTTTGGCGGAATTGGTGCAGCGTCTAAATCAGGTATTTTAGTTAAGGGCAGCAACTATTTAGAAGCTCTAAACGATGTAAAATATGTCGTATTTGATAAAACTGGAACACTTACAAAAGGGGTATTTCAAGTTACGAAAATTTATTCCGCGAATAATGTTTCCGAGGAAGATATCTTAAAATATGCGGCATATGCTGAAACTCATTCGAATCACCCAATTGCAGAATCCATCAGGAAAGCATACAAGGAAGCGGTCATGGAGCAGTTGATTACGAACTATGAGGAACTTTCAGGATTTGGTGTAAAAGTAACAGTAGATGGAAAAGAAATTCTCGCGGGAAACAGAAAGCTGATGAAACAACATAATATTTCTTTTTCAGAACCGGCAGAGATTGGAACTATTGTTTATCTTGCTGTCGATAATGAGTTTGCAGGTTACATCGTTATTTCGGATGAAGTGAAGGAGGATGCAGGAAATACAATCCGTTCTTTAAAGAAATTAGGCATTAAAAAGACGGTTATGCTTACAGGAGATGTCCAAAAAGTAGGAAAAGCAATCGGACAAAAACTAGGAATCGATGAGGTGCATGCAGAATTATTGCCGCAAAATAAAGTAGAAGAGATAGAAAAATTAGATCAACAAAAGCTTCCGAAAGAAAAAATCGTTTTTGTCGGAGATGGCCTGAATGACACTCCTGTCTTGGCAAGAGCAGACGTTGGAATGGCAATGGGGGGGCTTGGCTCTGATGCAGCAATTGAAGCAGCAGATATTGTTATCATGACAGATGAACCGTCAAAAATTGTAGATGCCATCCAATTAGCGAAACGAACAAGAAACATCGTCTGGCAGAATATTCTTTTTGCCCTCGGAATTAAGGCTGTTTTTCTTCTATTGGGCGCCTTTGGCATTGCAACGATGTGGGAGGCAGTCTTTTCCGATGTTGGAGTCACTCTGCTCGCTGTTTTAAATGCGATGCGAGTATTACGCGTAAAGCCTAGTCCTGTTTCAGCATAATATTTTCATGGAAGAGGCAGCTCAAGGGCTGCCTTATTGATTCCATTCCTTCACTAATGGCTCACTTCTAAATACAAAATATTTTTGCCCGATATAGTTACATATAGTATATATACCGGTTCCGAATAGAACTGCCGCGTCTTTTCCGTATATGGAAGGCAGAAAGTTTAACTGTGTAAAAAGAAGCAAGGCAAGTTTCTCCCCAACATAATAAGAAAAGACGTAACAAATTAGAATGACAAGGATAAAGCGTATGATACTGCTGGCAAATGATTTGTCGCTTTTAAAGGTAAAGGATTTGTTTAAAAAATAGCTAACACAGCAACCAATTGTATTTCCGATAAATGTAGAAAGCCAATAGGAAAAATGAAAAAGATGCAGAAAGAGATACATGAAAGATAATCCGATAATGGTGTTAATAATTCCAACTAACAAAAAGCGAAAAAAGGAATGCTTCATCCCTTTTTCCCTCGAATCATATTAAATCGTGCACCAACTTCGCTTTTCACCATTTCATCCGTATATAAGTCTGTTTCAATTGCAAACCTTGGCCGTCCCTTCGTTTCCTCGTAAATTTTCCCAATATATTCACCGATTAACCCGACGCTCATTAATAAAAGTCCGCCTAGAAACCAAATTGAGACCATTAATGAGGTCCATCCGGTGTTAGCATGTCCCATAAATTTAATTACCAAGGCATAGATCCCTACGCAGCTGCTGATTAAAAAGGATAAAAAGCCTATAAAGGTGATGAAACGAATAGGCGCTACACTAAAGGAAGTAATCCCGTCAAAAGCAAAGGAAAGCATTTTTTTCAATGGATATTTTGATTCCCCTGCAAATCTTTCTTTACGGTCGTAATATACCTCCGTTGTTTTCAGTCCAATTAACGAGACAATTCCACGCAGAAACAAATTTTGCTCCTTGTAGCGGCTGAGTTCCTCAAGAGCTCTTTTACTCATCAATCGATAGTCAGCATGGTTATAAACGACATTAACCCCCATCTTTTGCATGAAACGATAAAAACCTTGTGCAGTTGCTCTTTTAAAGAAAGTATCCGTTTCTCTGCTTTTTCGGACACCATATACTATCTCGTATCCTTCATGAAATTTTAATATAAACTCCTTTATAACCGATATATCATCCTGTAAATCTGCATCGATTGAAATCACACAATCTGAATTTTTTCCCGCAACTTCAAGCCCTGCTAATAATGCCTTTTGATGACCGACATTATGGGCTAATTTTAACCCTGTAACAAATGGGTGTACTCCATTTAATTCTTCGATGATTGCCCAAGTCTTGTCCCGGCTACCATCATCCACATACAATATTTTGCTTTTATCCGTTATAAGATTTTCTTTTATCATTTGAGAAATTATCTCTGACAATTGTTTCGTTGTTTCATGAAGTACTTCTTCTTCATTGTAGCAAGGTACAACAATCGTAAGTACTGGTATGTTCATTTTTATAACTCCTTTAAAAATGATAGTATAGGTCTATTCTTTAATAAGTATTTTTCAAGTAAAGAGACTGAATAGAAATGAAAAAAGTTCGTAGCTTTAAAAATTAATTTGATATACATAAAACAATGTTTACCACCTATACTATTTTCTGTAAGGATGTATAAAATTATACTTTCATTAAGGATAAGAAAGTATAAAATTTTTTTATGATATAAAGCAGCAGTTAATGTGTTTGCTAAATCTTGCGTCGAAGATTACGAATTCCGTTCGAAAGAGCTGCGGCACTTGCGCTTTTTTAATAGGGAAATTTTTAAAAAAAGACGTGAACTTTTTCGAGATATTAGATGTCTTTTAATATAACAATCCATTATTAGGACTGTAGGAAACGAATGGATGTATCGTCAATTGCTGATTGGCTTTCGCTTTTCTTTCAAGGAGTTGAAGCTGTGGACCATGAATTAACGCTATTAATAAAAGAAGCAAGGGGTGGCAGTGAAGAAGCATTTTCAGCGCTCGTCTCGAGATATAAAGGTCAAGTATTCCGGCATGCATATGCGATGATGAATGACCGCGGAGAGGCAGAGGATGTTGCACAGGAAGCCTTTGTGAAGGCGTTTTATTCTCTAAGTAAACTAGATAATGATTTTGCCTTTGTTTCTTGGTTAACAAGGATTGTATCCAATTTATGTTATGATAGGCTTAAAAAAAACAAAAAAAATAAATATGTGCAAATGGAAAATTTGGAGCAAAATTCTCTCCGCCATTCTTCTTCTCCAATCGATAGTTCAAACACAAAGCTCATCATCCAGGAAGCCATGAAAAAATTATCTTTCGAGCATCGATCAGCGCTCGTTCTTCGTGATGTACAGGGCTATTCATATGAGGAGATTAGCGGGATTTTGAAAATTCCTATTGGAACAGTAAAATCCCGAATTAATACAGCTAGAGGTATTTTAAAGAAGGAACTTTCCAGAGGTGATGAAAATGAGTGAACATGTTGATGAACTCCTCTCCGCTTATTTAGACGATGAATTGAGCGAAAAAGAAAATATAAAAGTAAAAAATCATCTAGCTTTATGCAGCAGATGTGATACTGCACTTCATGAATTACAAGAAATAAAACAGGGAATTTCTTTATTATATGGATCCATCGAGATTCCTGATTTTCAATTTGAAAATGCCGTAATGGCCAAAATCAAGGAGATAAATCCTGTCAATTCCATTTACTATAAATGGATTGTAGGGTTGCCGACTTTATTCTTGGCAATCACCATCGCTATCTGTTTATTTGCTTTTAGTGATATTTTATTTGTAGGAGTGACAGTTGTTTCTGAAATGATTAAAATTGCAGTTAGTTTGTCACATGCATTTGTTTCGGTTCTATCGTCCATTCCATTTCTATCAGAAGTTTTTGCTATAACAACGATTATCATCGTTGGATTATCCGTTTGGTCCGTTCGCTATTTGTTACGGACAAAAACAGCAGAATAAGGGGATGTACGGATGAAAGGATTTAGGGTTCTTTTAAGTTTTATGGTGATGGTTATCATTTCCGCTCTTTTGCTGACACCAGTGTTAGCGGACGAAAAAAATATTGTCAATCAAAAGGAAACGATCATTCCCAAAAATGAAAAAGTAGAAAATGTCATTGTTCTAGGTGATAATGCAACCATCAATGGGGAAGTCAGGGTAGCAGTCGTTGTGATTAATGGAAATTTACAAATTAATAAGACTGCTAATATAAAAGGTCCGGTCCTCGTCATTGGCGGTCAAATTAATCAAGAAATAGGTGCCAAGGTGACAGAGCCGATTATTTCATTGAACTTGAATGATCAAACGAAAAATAGTTTTATCCTTGGCGGCTTATTGTTTTTGGCATCGTGGATTACTCGTCTTGCACTAAGCATTCTCCTAGTTCTTATAACGGTTATTGCTGGAATTGCAACGAAGCATAAATTTAATTCTCTTCCGGAAGGACTTACGATGAAGCCGGGAAGAATGATTATTACAGGGTTTATTTCCAGCCTTGCACTTTTTGCGATTAGTGTCTTATTAACCATTTTAATTATTGGAATCCCAATTGTAATTATCATTTTAATTGGGGTCATTATTTCTCTTATTGCCGGACTAATTTTTTTAAGCGGACAGTTGGGAAGTCAATTGAAACTATTTGAAGGAAAACCAAAATGGTTAGTGCTTTTAGCTGGATCCTCATTCATTGTGGCTGCGATAAACTTTCCGCTATTCGGTGGGATCATTTTATTAATCATTTCATGGTTTTCATTAGGTTTAACCGTGTCATGGCTGTATTATAAATTTACTACAAAAAGAAAAAAGTCGTAGACCATTTTTTTAAAATTTCTAAACGAAGCATAGTTGTTGATTCACAATATAAATCTATTGACGATAATGATTGCGCACGATCCTATTGGTATAAGAAAACTTTAATCAAATCCTTAGCTAATGTTAAGGGTTTTTTTATGTTTTAGTAATAAATTTAATTATAAAATGAACTTTTAACAGAGCAGACAAGTCTATTAATAAGAATCCTTTAAATTTCAAAGGATAATACCAAAGAATATATCCTCCTTTTTATCTTTTTAAAGATTTAAAGGCAAAAGAGGAGATTTAATATGGTTATGAAAAAAAAGGAAAAAATTTTGATTTTATCTGGATCATTTGGTCAAGGACACCAACAAGTAGCAACTGCCATTAAAGAGGCTGCCGAGCTTCGTCTTCCGAACTTTGAGTCTATCGTGGTAGATTTTATGGCTTGGGCCCACCCAAATGTTTATCCGATTAGCCATTATGTATATATGAAAAGTATTCAAAAGCTACCGCAGCTTTATGGTTATTTATATAAAAAAACACATGATCGAAATGCTTTTTCATTGGGTTTAAATAATATAATGTCAGCGGGAATGGGAAAAATGTTGAAGTTATTACAACAAATCAGACCGACAGTTGTAGTAAGCACATTTCCTTTTGCTGCGGGTATTCTTTCTAAATTAAAGGAATATGGACTTACGAATGTTCCATTGGTAACTGTCATAACGGATCATTCGACACATAGCTATTGGATTCATCCGTTTACCGATCATTATATTGTTGGCTCAAATGGTGTTAGACAGGAATTAATTCAATTAGGTATCACCGGAGAACAAATCACTTGTACAGGTATACCAATTCGAACAAAATTTCTTCAACCGATGAAAAAGGAAGCATGGGTTCGAAAACATGGATTAAATCCAGATCTTCCAACCATTTTAATTATGGGTGGCGGAGATGGATTAATTGGAGAAGAACTTTTAAATGCGGATACATTGGACACCTTGCCTTTTAAAGCTCAATTTATTATTTTGTGTGGAAGAAATGAAAAATTACGGAAGCAATTAGAAGAAGGACTTCATTCTTCCAAACATCATATACTTTTATTCGGATATATTGAGCATGTACAGGAACTAATGGCTATTTCAGATTTAATTGTAACGAAGCCTGGCGGAGTTACAACCTCAGAGGCCATTGCAATGGAACTGCCGATGATACTGTATAAACCTCTTCCTGGCCAAGAACAGGAGAATGCTTTATTTTTAACAAAAGCAGGAGTTGCCGTAAAAGCAAAGAGTGGATCCGAAATAATTGCATCCATTTCAACCGTTTTAAAAAATCCTGCCGTAGTGTTAAGCATGAGAGACAATGCGAGAAATATTAATAGAAAAGAAGCTGCATTTGATGCGGTTGACATTATAACCGAGTATATGATGAATCAAAGACCCTTTTATGAAGCGGAATTATCGCCCATGACAAAATGGAGAACAAATCGCTTATTGAAACGAGAAGGTGCTTTTTATAGTCATATTTAATGCGAAAAGAGGAAGCGCCTGCCCATTGATGTACAAAATATCGGGCCTCGACGCATGATTTAGGAAACACAGTGAGGAGTATAGGAGCTAGTAAAATTTGAAATCTAATTTTACCTGATGTTAACTTATCATAGGGTAGAGACCCGAAGTTTGCGAGTCGATAGGCGCTGGGACTAGACATTACTAAGGAAGGGATGTAATTTCAGATGAGGGTATTGTTTCTAATCCTTGCTATTATTCTTTTATATACCGTAGTTCCCTATATCCTATCCACATGGCTTGGGATAGGTGTTCTTCGTAAGGACAAAGCAAAATGCGGGGTCGCTTTTACTTTTGATGACGGCCCAGATCCGAAATATACTGCACAGCTTCTGGACTTACTAAAAAAACATCGAATCAAAGCAACCTTTTTTGTAGTTGGTTCGAAAGCGGAAAAAAATCCAGAACTAATTTTAAGAATGCATCATGAAGGCCATTTAATTGGTATTCATAATTATGTGCATCGTTCCAATTGGCTGATGATGCCTTGGACGGTTAGACGAGATTTAGAAAAATCAGCCGCAATCATTGAAGGTATCACCGGCGAAAGGCCAATTTACTACCGTCCTCCATGGGGATTGATGAATTTCTTTGATTTTTTCTTAATTGGTAAATTTCAATTAATATTATGGTCAAAAATGTTTGGAGATTGGCGCAGTAAAGGCGGAAGTAAAAAAATTATTCACGGCATATTGAATCATGTAAAACCTGGAGATATTATTTTATTGCATGACAGCGGTGAAACTTGGGGAGCAAATGAGGACGCCCCTTCCTATACAATTGAAGGATTAAAGCATGTTTTCACTGCATTAAAAAAACAAGGCGTTCAATTCACACGAATTGATGAAATTGCAGGAAATAAGCTTCATATAAGACAATCACATATATAGACCACTTAGGAGGCTGGACATTTTTGTTCGGTCTTTTTTTTTATAACAAAAAGAACCCGCAGCTTTACGGGTTCTTATTTCGTAGTGGAGGATTGCTTGATTAAATTCAATAATCTCGAAAGTTCAATTAACAAAATAACTAAGCAAATCCACACGCCGCCAAACGTATATCCTGCAACAAGATCGCTCGGATGCTGATATCCTAGATAGATATGGCTTGCGGTAATAACAAGCATGATTAATATTTCTAAACTGACAATGATGGTGTTCAACAAACTGTTTTTACTATGTCTGACAACAACATACATAAAGAAAGCATATATTACTATGGTTAGCAAGGTTTCCTCACTCGGGAAATTTTTACTGACTACTTTTCCTGTCGTTATCATATTAAACAGGAAAGGCAGCCCTTTACTTAATAAAACACCACCAATAATTCCGATTACATAGTACTGATATTCCAATAATTTATTTTTCCCTTTTATTCCGATCCAAATAACAGTAAGGATGCCAACGGCTAAAAGAGATTGCCATGATGTTAATCTGCTGAAGATTTTCATTAAATGGGTCCAATTTTGGTTGAATGCATATAACACAACCGTATTTGCAATTGTATTAAACTGCTGGAACTCGTTTCCGATAAAATCATCTATTAATCCGATCATTAAACTAAATAAAGCGATAAACAAAACGGTGATAAAAAAAATAAGTAATTTTATTTTAATAAAGCTTCTAAAACGCATAAATGTATGAACAAATAGAAGAATTAAATTTTCTTTGATTTGAGTCTTGTATGTTTTGATTAGGAAATACAGTAAATAAATAATTCCGATAACCACACAACCGATAATGACATAGATCTTTGCCTGCTGGTGAAATTGCTCCCATTTAGGTCCAAAAATTTTGCCCAGGAAAATAAATGTACCTACCCATAGAAATACGCCTATATAAGCAAAAATTGCATATGATTTAAAGGAAATTCTTGTAACCCCGGAAAAAAGACTTGTTACATGGCGAACCCCCGGGATGAAGTAGGAAAATAATAATAATCTTTTTCCATATTTTCGATGCCACTTCGACATTTTTTCAATTTTGTCCGGCCCCATATGAATTTTACTGCCATATTTATTAAAGAATGGAGCTCCTAGCTTATACCCAATCCAATAGGAAATCGTTACCCCAATAATACCTCCAAGTCCACCAAACAGGATGGTTAAGAATAAATTCAGCTTTCCCTGGTATACTCGAAACCCAACGTAACTCATAAGTATTTCATTCGGGATTGGTATTATAATCAGCTCTAACATTAGCGAAAAAAACAATACGATATAACCGTACTGGTCTATTAAATGAATAAGTAAATTCATTTTTACTCCTCCATGCCTAAAAACAATTTACTATTAAAATGACGGATTATGGAACGCGAAAGTTCAAGAAAAATGTAGTTTTATTTGGTTTTATTCTGTAAAATGATATGTATTCCACTATTTAGTGTGGGTGTATTGGGCTTATCATAAACCCAATTATTAATGGGTAATTTTTACACTTTCAATATACATGAACTTTTTGTTTAATAATAGAGTCTTTATATTGTTAGACAAAAAAATTATTAAAAGAATAATGAAACATTTTAAAGAGCATTTCCGTCATAAACGGGATAAAATAAATTAGAAAGTAGGAATTAATGGAATGAATTACCAACTATTTCAATCAATCCACAATTTATCTGGTCATTCTACTATTTTAGATGACATCATGATTTTCTTCACGAATTATGCTCTTGTCCTTTATGCCATTTGTTTGCTTGGAATTTGGTTTTTGGGAGGAAACAAGAGCAAAAGAAACGCGTTATATGCGCTAGGGACAGGAATTGTTGCTTTAGCGGCAAATCTTATTATTTCTAAAATTTATTATGAGCCGCGTCCATTTGTTACGCATCATGATGTCCATACATTAATTAAGCATGCGGAAGATGCATCCTTCCCAAGCGATCATGCGACAGGTTCATTTGCCATTGCCTTTGCATTATGGGCTCGTAATCGCAAAATTGGGGTGCCGATGATTATTTTAGCGATCATAACTGGTTTTTCACGCGTTTGGGTAGGGGTGCATTATCCATTCGACGTAGTCGGAAGTATTATTGTAGCGGCAATTGTTACTTTTATCATATGCAAATTAGAAAGATTCTTAAATCCTATTTTGGATGCCATTATCAAGTTTTACAATTCCTTATTTGGCCGCAAATCAAAAGGAGATTACAAAAAGTCAATCTAAGACGTGGACCACATTTTAAAAGAGTACCCACAGAGTAAAATTTTTTAAAATTCCTAAACGACAAAGAAAGGGCTGTTTATATGAACAGCCCTTTCTTTGTATGTAAAAAAATAAAACGCTCAACTATCCAGTTGAGCGAATGTCATAAGTATTATTATGAGCTAAAGTGTTGGCGTGCTTTTTCTAAGAATGGTAAATCCTCATCAAGCAATTCTTCCTCATGGAAGATTGCGTCCACTGGACAAACCGCTTGGCAAGCACCGCAGTCGATACAAATATCAGGGTCAATGTAAAATTGATCTTTTCCTTCTGCAATACAATCGACCGGACAAACCTCAACACATTCAGCCGCTTTTTCACCTGCACATGGGAATGTAATGACATAAGCCATAATGAAATAACCACCTTTTCCTTGAACCTATTTACGAAATCCGTTCTGTCTGAATTTCTAATGTAGGTAAATATTTTAAAGAGATATGTTTGAATTTGACATACCCCTAAGATTATCCTTCTATATATTATCATATTTTAAAGTAATTAAATTAATCTTAACTTATTTTTCTAGTTCATAAAATGTTTTTTTAGAAATTTTTTTCTAAGTGCCATTTGTTTCTAATAAGTATTATTGGATGAAAATAGATTATGTGGATAATTTTATACGCTTTTATCAAATCAGAAATTTCTTTCCCATTTAGTTACAACATTGTAGAATGAAATCGAATAGGTCTATCATGGAGGGGATTAAGTAGTGACGAAAATTTTAGTTGTAGATGATGAATCTTCTATTGTGACATTGTTGAAATTCAATTTGGAGCAAGCAGGTTTTACTGTAGTTACAGCTCTAAATGGAAAGGAAGGCTACACCATCGCAAGTCAGGAAGAACTGGATCTTATTGTGTTAGATTTAATGTTACCTGAAATGGATGGTATGGAAATTTGTAAGTCACTGCGTCAAGAGAAAATAAACACTCCTATCTTAATGCTGACAGCTAAAGATGACGAATTAGATAAAATCCTTGGGCTTGAGCTTGGAGCTGATGATTACTTAACTAAGCCGTTCAGTCCTCGAGAAGTTGTAGCGAGGGTAAAAGCAATCCTCCGCAGGACAAAAATAAATGAAGAAAGTGAAACCACCGTTGAAAAGGTTTTGAAAATAGGAGATCTGGAAGTTTTGCCAGATCAATATGAAGCACGCTTTAAAGGAATAAAGCTTGAATTAACTCCAAAGGAATTTGAGTTATTGTTATATTTAACACAGCATTCTGGAAAAGTACTAAGTAGAGACCAATTATTGAATGCTGTTTGGGATTATGATTATGCAGGAGATACACGAATTGTAGATGTACATATCAGTCATCTTCGCGAAAAAATTGAAGAAGACACGAAACAGCCGCAATATATCAAAACGATAAGAGGATTCGGTTATAAAATGGAAGGAATGTAAACATGAAAAAGCTTTGGCTCCGTATTTCGCTCACATTCTTAATCCTTTTGTTTTTTGTTTTACTGGCAATGGGTTTTTTTATTGCGGATATGATGAAAAAAACTTATATGGATATGACACGGCAACAATTATTGCAGGATGCCAATTTAGTGTCAAAAGTGATCGATGTATCCAATGTTACGAATGATAATCCTTCCTTACAAAAATCGGTGGAACGTTTTTATGCAAAAAATCAGCCGAGGATTACCATCATAAATACCTCCGGAAAGGTTTTAGCTGATTCAGAGGATGATCCAAGTAAAATGGAAAATCACTCTAACCGACCGGAGTTTAAAAATGTGGTGGAACAGCATAAAAAGATGGGGGAATCCGTTCGTTATAGTCATACATTGGGATTTAATATGATGTACATGGCGATCCCCATTCAGCAAAACCATAAGATTATCGGTGTTATACGCGCTGCCTATACATTAGGAAAAATCGAACAGGCTATCGTGAAGCTTTGGATTAGCCTTGGACTTGCTATGGGAGTTACGCTTATTTTGTCCAGTATCATTGGTATAAAATTAGCAAAGGGCATTTCCCGTCCTATTGAGGATATTATCCATGTTGCAAGAAAATTATCCGAAAACGACTATAGCAGCAGGGTTCGTTTAAAAACGTCGGGTGAAATAAGAGAATTGTCTCACGCAATAAATGTTTTAGCCATCAGTTTGCAAAAACAAATGAATGAAATTCGTGAAAATCAGCAACGTTTAACTGGTGTGTTGACCAATATGGTCAGCGGTGTGATGTTAATCCATCCTAACGGCAGAATTGCGCTTGTCAATCCGGCTATGGAACAAATCATTGGAGCAAAAGCATCTGATTTAACAGGAAAGCTGCATATCGAAGCGGGAAAAAGCTTTGGTTTAAGCCAATTAATTGAACGTTCTTTAAAACTGGGCATTAAAATTCATGAAGAGGTGTCTATCTATTTTCCAAAGGAAAGGATATTAGATGCACATTTTGCGCCACTTTTAGGTGTTGACGGAGATATTAATGGGGTTATTACCGTTTTGCATGATATTACAGATATAAGGCGCCTAGAAAAAATGCGAAGTGAATTCGTCGCAAATGTTTCCCACGAACTGAAAACACCTGTAACGTCAGTAAAGGGCTTTGCAGAAACCTTACTGGATGGAGCTATGTATGATGAAAAATTATGTAGGTCCTTTCTGCAGATTATTTACGATGAAAGTGATCGTTTACATCGTTTAATTGCAGATATCTTACATTTATCAAAAATCGAGCAGCACCAGCTTCCGTTACATCCGGAAATTATCAATATCGTGGATGTTATCAATGAAACAGTAGAAACACTGCAAGAAGAAGTGAGTAAGAAGGATATTGATATAAAGCTTCCTGATACTAAGGAACTATATATGGAAGCGGAAAAAGATCGCATTAGGCAAATCATTTTAAATTTAGTTGCCAATGCTATTACTTACACTCCAGAGCATGGGATGATTGAAATAAATGTGGAAGAAAAAGCTTCCGATGTAAAATTGATTGTAAAAGATACAGGCATAGGCATTGCGGAAAAGGACCTTCCAAGAATCTTCGAGCGATTTTACCGGGTGGATAAAGCACGTTCCAGAAATTCCGGTGGAACAGGACTCGGATTAGCAATTGTAAAGCATCTTGTTGAATCTCATCGCGGAGTTATTGAAGTGGAAAGTCAAGAAGGAAAAGGAACACAATTTACTATTACATTACCGAAGAAACAATCATGAGGACTAATCTATTCGATAGATGGTCCTTTTTTTGTATACACATATAGGTCTCTTGTTCTAATTCGGGCCATTCAAGGGCAATTTCGTGCCGTTCCATACTGTTTTCGGTCTGTTCAATGAACATCACCATTATTTCAACCCGAAAAACAAGCTTTAACGCCTTTACAAACTCTTAACAATTCATTAATACCACATTAACACCCTAGTAGTATCTTAAACTTGTAAGGTTGATAATCCAAAATTACTAGGGGGCACAAACAAATGAGAAAAAGATTAGTAGCAATGCTAGGAATGTTATTAATGTTTGCTTTTATAGCAGCAGGATGTGGAAACGGTAATTCTACAAATTCTAATGCTTCCTCATCTAATAACAATAGCGATGGAAATAAAAAAGAAGCAGTGAGTGGTTCTATTACAGCAGTTGGATCTACAGCGATACAACAACTTGTAGAACAGGCTGCTAGTCAATATATGGGTGAAAATGCCGGAACTACTATTAACGTTCAAGGTGGCGGTAGTGGGACAGGTATTAGTAAAGTTTTTGAAGGTGCCGTTGACATTGGTAACTCTGACGTATTTGCTGAAGAAAAAGGTGTAGATGCAAGTAAACTTGTTGATCATAAAGTAGCTGTAGTTGGAATGGGCCCTGTTGTTAACAAGGATACTGGCGTTAAGGATATTAAAAAAGATGATTTAATTAAAATATTCACTGGAAAAATCACGAACTGGAAAGAAGTTGGCGGTAAAGATGAAAAAATCGTCATCATCAACCGTGCTGAAGGATCTGGTACAAGAGCCGTATTTGAAAAAACGGCATTAGATGGTGCAACTCCAGTGAAATCACAAGAACAAGATTCATCAGGTACAGTACAAAAAATTGTCAGCCAAACTCCAGGTGCGATTAGTTATCTAGCATTCTCTTATTTCAATGATACTATCCAGCCATTAAAAGTAGATGGAGTAGAGCCAACGCAAGCAAATGTAGAAACAAACGATTGGAAAATTTGGGCTTATGAACATATGTATACAAATGGTGAACCAAAAGGACTTACAAAATCCTTCTTAGATTATATGTTAAGCCCTAGTGTACAAGATTCTCTTGTTCCTAATCTTGGCTATATTCCATTGACAGGAATGAAAGTAGAACGTGATGCACAAGGAAAAGTAACACAAAAATAAGCAAAACATTGGCCCCTTCACCCGAGTTTCTCGATGATTGGGGTCTGATGTTCTTTATATGTCTAGCGCAAGCAGCCATCGGCTAGCAGATTTCTAGGTTTCCTTCCTGCAGATAAAACAACAGCTTGTGAACGACCTAGTTAATTATTCATTATCTCGCATGGGACTACGAAATCCACACGCTAGAGCTGCGGCGCTTGCTCTTTTCTAATAACCTCTCATGAAAGGGGAAACCATTTTGGAAGTAAAAGAAGTTAAAATGACAGAAAAATGGAACTCAACAACAAAGATCTGGACAGAACGTCGTGGACGCATTCTTACTTTTTCATCTGTCTTTATTATGATATTGGTAGCAATTTCTATTATCTCTTTCGTGGCTACAAAGGGTCTCAGTACTTTTTTTGTGAATCACGGAAGTTTTGTTGATTTTATCACCGGCAAGAACTGGTCACCTGGAAAAGTAGATCAATTAGGAAAACCATTAATCGGTGCTCTTCCGTTAATCGTTGGTTCCTTTGCCGTTACTTTTTTAGCCGCGCTTATTTGTGCCCCGTTATCTATAGGTGCTGCTGTCTTTATGACAGAGATATCTCCGAAATTCGGCAAAAAAGTTTTGCAGCCAGTGATTGAACTTTTAGTGGGGATACCATCTGTAGTATACGGATTTGTTGGTTTATCGATAGTTGTTCCTTTCCTCAGAAATACTTTTACAGGAAGCGGGTTTGGAATTCTGGCAGGAACCATTGTGTTAGCAGTCATGATTTTACCAACGATTACAAGTCTTTCAGTCGATGCTATTGAAGGAGTCTCTAATTCTCTGCGGGAAGCATCTCTATCTTTAGGTGCAACACGCTGGCAAACCATCTTTCGTGTTATTTTAAAAACAGCGCGTCCCGGCTTGTTAACTGCTATTGTATTTGGGATGGCAAGAGCCTTTGGGGAAGCATTAGCGGTTCAAATGGTAATTGGGAATGCATCCATTCTTCCTCATTCATTGGTTGAGCCTGCATCAACCTTAACCAGTATATTAACAATGGGAATGGGAAATTCCATCATGGGTCAAGTCGAAAATAATGCACTTTGGTCCCTTGCACTAGTCTTGTTATTCATGTCTTTATTCTTTATCTTAATCGTCCGCATTATAGGCAGAAGGAGGTCCTATTAATGAACGCAAAAATAGCAGATCGTATCGCAACCGCCGTTTTTTATCTAATCGCAGCTTTCATTATTATCCTTCTGGCAGGCTTACTTGGATATATTGTTTTAAAAGGAATTGCCCATATCAATTGGCATTTTATTACCTCTCCGCCGCAAGCAGTGCAGGCTGGAGGCGGAATTGGCCCGCAATTGTTTAATTCCTTTTATCTATTGATTTTAACAATGGTCATTAGTATCCCCCTTTCACTTGGAGCAGGGATCTATATGGCTGAGTATGCGAAGAAAAACGCTTTTACATCTATATTAAGAACAGCAATTGAGGTTCTTTCCTCACTGCCGTCCATTGTTGTAGGACTTTTTGGATTTTTGTTATTCGTTATTTACATGGGCTGGGGATTTTCCATCCTTTCTGGAGCACTTGCCTTAACAGTGTTTAATCTTCCTTTAATGGTTAGGGTTGTCGAGGATTCAATTAGAGCGATACCTGGAACCCAAAGGGAGGCAGGGTTATCTCTTGGAGTTTCTCGCTGGGAAACCATTAAGCATGTTTTGGTTCCAGCCGCTATACCAGGTATTGTCACTGGGATTGTATTAGCGTCAGGAAGAGTTTTTGGAGAGGCTGCCGCGCTAATTTATACAGCAGGTATGAGTTCGCCTATTCTGGATTTTACAAATTGGAATCCATTTAATCCTGCTTCACCGCTTAATCCATTAAGACCTGCTGAAACACTCGCCGTTCACATTTGGAAAATTAACGGGGAAGGTATTATGCCCGATGTAGCAGCCGTATCAAGCGGTGCCTCAGCACTTTTAGTAATTGTTATTTTAATCTTTAATATTGGCGCACGCTGGATTGGAAAATTACTTTACAAACGGATGACATCGGCGTAATGCCAGAAAGGAGAACGAAGCTATGGTTTCCACTGTATTAAAAAAGGAAAAAAACCCTCCCATTTATTTGGTGGAGGATACTCCAATAGAAAAGCCAAAAGAGATTGCAATCGGAACAGAAGATATTAATGTTTTCTATGGCAAGCATCAAGCAATCTATGATGTATCCATTCCTTTCTATAAAAATCAGGTTACAGCTCTAATTGGTCCATCAGGCTGCGGAAAATCTACTTTCCTGCGCAGCATCAATCGGATGAATGACGAAATTCAAGGCTGCCGGATAGAAGGCAAAATCCTTTATAACGGAATGAATTTAAATGATTCGAATGTTAATGTATTTGAAATTCGAAAAAATATTGGGATGGTTTTTCAAAGACCGAATCCATTCCCGAAATCCATATTCGAAAATGTGGCATTTGGACCAAGGCATCACGGTGAAAAAAATAAACGGGTCCTCCAAGAAATCGTGGAAAAAAGCTTGAAGAAGGCTGCACTTTGGGATGAGGTAAAGGATCGTTTACATCGTTCTGCATTAAATTTGTCTGGGGGACAACAGCAGCGCCTTTGCATTGCCAGAGCCATTGCGATGGAACCGGATGTTTTGCTGTTAGATGAACCTGCTTCTGCACTGGACCCCATTTCAACAGGAAAAATAGAAGAATTGATTACAGAGTTAAAAAATGATTATACAGTTGCCATCGTTACTCATAGCATGCACCAAGCCGCAAGGATTTCCGATCAGACTGCTTTTTTCTATATGGGAAAACTAGTTGAATTCGGTGCAACGAAGGATATGTTTACAAATCCAAAGCAAAAGCAAACAGAGGACTATATCTCAGGAAATTTTGGATAATCCATACACAATTTTATTAAAGTAGGTGAAATAAATGACACTGACAGCTACAGCTTCTATTATTCAAACAGACTCTTTAAATGTATATTACGATGATTTTAAGGCGCTTAAAAACATTCAATTAAACATGAAAGAAAAAGCAGTTACTGCACTTATAGGGCCATCAGGCTGCGGAAAATCTACTTTTCTGCGCACATTAAACCGCATGAATGACTTAATTTCGGGATTTCGGGTGGAAGGAAATATTTTTATCAAAAATGAAAATATTTATGATACGAAAGTGGACGTCGTTGATTTACGCAAGCAAGTAGGCATGGTATTTCAACGACCTAATCCGTTTCCTATGTCTATTTACGATAATGTTGCATACGGCCCGCGCATTCATGGGATTAAAAATAAAGTTGTGTTAGATGAACTAGTAGAGAAGAGCTTAAAAGCCGCTGCACTTTGGGAAGAGGTAAAAGATCGCTTGAATACCTCTGCTATGGGGCTTTCTGGTGGACAGCAGCAACGGCTTGTTATCGCCAGGGTTTTGGCTATTCAGCCGGAAGTTATTTTAATGGATGAGCCTGCAAGCGCACTTGATCCTATTTCAACATCTAAAATTGAGCAGCTTATTTTGGATTTAAAAGAGAAATATACGATTGTTATTGTCACCCACAGTATGCAGCAAGCCGCACGCGTGTCAGACGAAACCGCCTTTTTTCTAAATGGTGAAGTAGTAGAATTCGCCGAAACGAACAAAATTTTTACCAATCCTCAGAAACAACAAACGGAGGATTATATTACCGGCCGATTCGGATAAGGAGCTAGACGTAGACAATTTATCAAAAGGATATTGAAGGGAGAAATGACGGTGGCTAGACGTATTTTTGAGGATCGACTGACAGAGCTGCATGAAAATCTATTGAAAATGGGACTTTTAGTAGAAGAAGCAATTTATAAGGCAATTAAGTCTTTAGTGGAGAAGAATAATGAACTTGCATTAGAAGTTGTTTTGGATGATCAAAATATTAATGATTTAGAATTACAGGTGGAACAAAAATGCTTTGAATTGATTGCAACACAACAGCCAGTAGGAACGGATTTACGCCGTATTGCCACAATGCTCAAAGTATCATCTGACCTCGAACGGATGGGCGACCATGCTGTAAGTATTGCCAAGGCGACCATTCGGTTAAAGGATGAAACGTATATAAAACCTTTAATTGACATTCCTAAAATGGCTGAAATGGTGAAGGAAATGGTTCATGAAGTTTTAAATTCATATGTGGAACTAGACCGCGATGCTGCCGTTGATGTTGCCAAAAAGGATGATATGATAGACAAATACTACTCAAAGATTTTCTTGGAATTAGTAGATATCATGAAAGAAAATCCAGCTTGGATTCATCAAGCCTCACATCTCCTTCTAGTGGCTCAGCATTTAGAAAGAATCGGGGATTATGTTACGAATATTTGTGAGTGGATTGTTTATTTGAAAACAGGCTCCCTTATCGACTTAAATAAATAAAAACTGCTGAACCTCATCCTGGATTTGATGAGGTTTTCTTGGTGCTAAGGAATTTATAAAATTGAACCTTGTGGATAACTTTTGGAAAAGTTGTCTACGTCTAGCTTCAAGTGAAATTGGCAGTTCAAATTTCACCAGCGCCTATCGGCTAGTGGATTTCTCCGTCTCCTCCCTACGATAAGTCAACATCAGTTCGTGAACTACCTCACTGTGTTTCCTTTATCTCGAGGTGAGCGACTACGAAATCCATACGCCGATGGGCAAGGCGCTTGCGCATTTGTTCTTTATATTTTTGGTTTTCCTTCATTTCATGATACAATCACAAGAAATAATTAAAGAGAAGGATGATGATAATGGGTGTTCATCAATATTTTAAAAGTTTATCGGATTTGGAAAAGCTATACCGATGTCCTGGTAAATTTAAATTTCAGGAGCATTCAGTTGCAAGTCATTCTTTCAAGGTAACAAAAATCGCTCAATTTTTTGGAACGGTGGAGGAACAAGCCGGGAACAAAGTAGATTGGAAATCTTTATATGAAAAAGCCTTAAATCATGATTATAATGAGCTTTTTACAGGTGATATTAAAACCCCTGTTAAGTATGCCTCCAAAGAATTACGGGATTTATTTAGTCAAGTCGAGGAACAGATGTCAAAAAAATTTGTTTTAAGAGAGTTTCCCAAGGAATTTCAATCCATCTATTTAGAACGGTTTAAGGAAGGCAAGGATGATACATTAGAAGGAAAAATTTTATCTGTAGCAGATAAAGTTGATTTACTTTATGAATCATTTGGCGAAATTCAAAAGGGTAACCCGGAAAGCTTATTTCAGGAAATCTATGAAGAATCCTTGATGACCATATTAGAATTTAAAGAAATGGTGAGTGTTCAATACTTTTTAAAAGAAATTTTACCTGACATGCTAAATGAAAAATTCATCGAGCATAGTGAATTGAATAGCATTACAAAGAAAATCATTAAAGCAAACCTTTCCGATTAATTTTCACTTTTCCATTACCGAATTTTTGGTTATGATATAAACAGTGAAAGGTGCAAGTGAATTTAGCAATTCAAATTTCACCAGGGGGATGTGTATGATCGAAAAAATAATCGCCGCCATTTTCTTGCCGGGAATACTGGTGGTTTTTTTCGCAAGGGTTACATACAGTAAAATAATTGGACTCCTGTTAACGGTTGGTTTAATTGTTGCTTCTGTCTATAAGGGGTATACTCATACAGAATTACTGTATATTATAGATGCAGCCTCGTTAACAGCCGGATATTTCTTTGCCAATAAATTGGGTCCTAAAAAACATAAAAAACAACAAAATCACAACGCTTAATGCACATAATTATTTGCCGCATTAAGCGTTTTTTCTGCTTTGATTTTACTTGCATTATATAAGGTTGAATAACAGAAAAAAACTTTGATAAATAGTAATGTTGATGTTTGTACCTCTTGTATATTGTGTGGATATATAAGGCTATAAATCAGCAATAAGAAAAACCGAAAATTTGTTCGCTTTTTAGTGGTTAAAAGTTTACTATTTGTGGTAGAATAATGATTATGATCATGTATGGAGTATGACAAAAAAGATATATTTCTAGAATGGATGGGAGGTTAAGGAAATGAACGGTCAATTCGAGCTTATTTCAAAATATCAGCCACAAGGAGATCAGCCGGGGGCAATTAAGCGAATTGTGGATGGGATTCATTCCGGTAAAAGATATCAGACATTGCTTGGAGCCACTGGAACCGGAAAAACATTTACCATTTCGAATGTAATCAAAGAAATAAACCGGCCAACATTGATTATTGCACACAATAAAACATTAGCCGGTCAATTATATAGTGAGTTTAAAGAATTTTTTCCAAATAATGCTGTTGAATATTTTGTAAGCTACTATGATTATTACCAACCAGAAGCTTATGTACCTCAAACTGATACTTATATTGAAAAAGATTCAAGTGTGAATGATGAAATTGATAAATTGCGCCATTCAGCTACATCTTCCTTATTTGAAAGAAATGATGTTGTGATTATTGCCAGCGTTTCGTGTATTTACGGTTTAGGTTCGCCTGAGGAATATCGGGAAATGGTGCTTTCCTTAAGAACTGGAATGGAAATAGAACGGAATCAATTACTTCGAAAGCTTGTAGATATTCAGTATGCAAGAAATGATATTGACTTTCAGCGCGGAACCTTCCGGGTTAGAGGAGATGTTGTAGAGATTTTTCCTGCATCCCGTGACGAACATTGCATCCGCGTAGAATTTTTCGGAGATGAAATTGATCGAATTCGGGAAGTGGATGCATTAACAGGAGAAATTATTGGAGATAGAGATCATGTTGCCATTTTCCCAGCATCCCACTTCGTGACACGTGAAGAGAAAATGCGTGTTGCCATTGAAAATATTGAAAAAGAATTGGAAGAGCGGTTAAAACAGCTGCGTGAAAACGATCGTTTGCTGGAAGCGCAAAGATTGGAGCAACGTACGAGATACGATCTTGAAATGATGAGGGAAATGGGATTTTGCTCTGGAATTGAGAACTATTCAAGGCATTTAACACTGCGCCCTCCAGGCTCGACTCCATATACTTTATTAGACTATTTTCCAAAAGATATGCTGATTGTCGTGGATGAGTCCCATGTGACCCTTCCGCAAATTCGCGGAATGTATAATGGGGACCAGGCAAGGAAACAAGTGTTGGTTGACCACGGATTTCGTCTGCCATCTGCACTAGACAATCGCCCGCTTACGTTTGATGAATTTGAGGAGCATATCAGTCAAATTGTGTTTGTTTCTGCAACTCCCGGACCATATGAATTGGAGCATTCACCGGAAATGGTTGAACAAATTATCCGGCCTACTGGATTGCTTGATCCTACCATTGATGTCCGCCCAATTGAGGGACAAATTGATGACCTATTGGGAGAAATTAATGAACGTGTAAAACGTAATGAACGGGTTCTCGTTACAACGTTAACAAAGAAAATGTCCGAGGATTTAACGGATTATTTAAAGGAAGTTGGCATTAAGGTGCAATATTTGCACTCAGAAGTAAAGACGTTGGAACGAATTGAGGTCATTCGCGATCTCCGTCTCGGTAAATATGATGTATTAGTAGGAATCAACCTTCTTCGTGAAGGACTTGATATTCCTGAAGTTTCATTAGTAGCAATCCTTGATGCGGATAAAGAAGGGTTTTTACGATCCGAACGTTCCCTCATACAAACTATTGGCCGTGCTGCCCGTAATGCAAACGGTCAAGTAATTATGTATGCTGATCGCATAACAGATTCAATGGAGAAAGCGATAGAGGAAACAAAACGCAGGCGTACTGTTCAAGAAGAATACAATAAGAAGCATGGCATTACACCTACTACGATTCAAAAGGATATTCATGATATAATCCGTGCAACCCATGCTGCCGAGGAGCAAGAAGAATATGCTCCAAAGGAAAAATCGAGAAAGTTAACGAAACAAGAGAGAGAAACATTAATGGCAAATCTCGAGAAAGAAATGAAAGAGGCCGCAAAGGCGCTTGATTTCGAACGGGCAGCCCAGCTTCGTGACACACTTTTAGAATTGAAAGCGGAAGGATGATGCCTTTATGGCAAAAGATAAAATAATAGTACAGGGAGCAAGGGCCCATAATTTAAAAAATATTGATGTCGAAATACCGCGTGATAAACTTGTCGTTGTTACAGGTCTTTCCGGATCAGGAAAATCATCTCTTGCTTTCGATACGATTTATGCAGAAGGACAAAGACGATATGTAGAATCCTTATCTGCTTATGCAAGGCAGTTTTTAGGACAAATGGATAAGCCGGATGTGGATGCGATTGAAGGCTTATCTCCAGCTATTTCTATTGATCAAAAAACAACAAGCCGCAACCCTCGCTCAACAGTTGGAACCGTAACCGAAATATATGATTACTTACGCCTTTTATTTGCGCGTGTCGGCAGACCAATCTGTCCGAATCATGGGATTGAAATTACCTCTCAAACAGTGGAGCAAATGGTTGATCGTATAATGGAATATCCGGAAAGAACGAAGCTGCAAGTGTTAGCACCCATTGTATCCGGAAGAAAAGGTGCTCACGTTAAGGTATTTGAGGATATTAAAAAGCAAGGATTTGTCAGGGTTAGAGTAAACGGAGAATTACTTGATCTTGGGGAAGATATTAATCTGGAGAAAAATAAAAAACATTCCATCGAAGTGGTAATTGACCGGATTGTTGTAAAAGAGGGTGTTGAAGCCCGCTTGGCGGATTCCTTGGAAACAGCATTGCGGCTAGCGGATGGAAAAGTAATTATTGATGTTATTGGGGAAGAGGAATTGCTCTTCAGTGAACATCTTGCTTGTCCGCATTGCGGTTTTTCCATCGATAAAATGGAACCACGGATGTTTTCTTTTAATAGCCCATTCGGCGCCTGTCCTGAGTGTGATGGTTTAGGAACAAAGCTTGAGGTAGATGTGGAACTCGTTATTCCTAATTGGGATATTTCTTTAAAGGAAAATGCTATTGCTCCATGGGAACCAGTCAGTTCACAATACTATCCGCAGCTTTTAGAAGCAGTCTGCAATCATTATGGGATCGATATGGATATACCTGTAAAGGATATACCGAAGCACCAAATGGAGAAAATTTTATACGGATCAGGTGATGAATCCATTTATTTCCGATATGAGAATGATTTCGGTCAAATAAGGGAAGGAAATATTCGTTTTGAGGGTGTAATCCCAAATGTGGAACGCCGTTACAAAGAAACAAGCTCGGATTATATTCGAGAGCAGATGGAAAAATATATGGCACAACATGCGTGTCCAAAATGTAAAGGATACAGGCTTAAGCAAGAAACGCTTGCCGTCAAAATTAATCATAAACATATCGGAGAAGTATCTGAGCTTTCCATCGAAAATGCGGATCATTTCTTTAACAGCTTAGAGCTTACAGAAAAAGAAATGAAAATCGCCAACCTAATTCTTCGTGAAATTAGGGAAAGACTAGGGTTTCTTGTTAATGTCGGTTTGGAATATTTGACGTTAAGCAGAGCAGCTGGTACTCTCTCTGGTGGGGAAGCACAAAGGATCCGGCTCGCTACCCAAATTGGTTCCCGTTTAACAGGCGTACTTTATATTCTTGATGAGCCGTCTATCGGCTTACATCAGCGTGATAATGACCGTCTAATTGGTACTTTGAAAAATATGCGTGACATAGGAAATACATTAATTGTCGTAGAACACGATGAAGATACAATGCTTGCGGCAGACTACTTAATTGATATTGGCCCTGGTGCGGGGATTCATGGTGGTGAGATCATTTCTGCAGGCACTCCTGAACAAGTAATGAATGATCCGAAATCATTAACCGGTCAATATTTATCAGGGAAAAAGTTTATTCCTCTTCCGATTGAAAGAAGAAAACCGGATGGACGCTTCATTGAAATTAAAGGAGCAAAGGAAAATAACTTAAAGAATGTAAATGTAAAATTTCCACTCGGAACGTTTATCGCTGTTACAGGTGTTTCAGGCTCCGGAAAAAGTACACTAATAAATGAGATTCTGTATAAGACATTAGCTCAAAGACTATATCGTTCGAAAAGCAAGCCTGGTGAGCATAAAGATATTAAAGGCATCGACTACCTTGAAAAGGTCATTGATATTGATCAATCACCGATCGGCAGAACTCCACGCTCGAACCCAGCAACCTATACTGGAGTATTTGATGATATACGTGATGTTTTTGCCGCCACCAATGAAGCGAAAATTCGCGGATACAAGAAAGGTCGTTTCAGTTTTAATGTTAAGGGAGGACGGTGTGAGGCATGTCGAGGAGACGGGATTATCAAAATCGAAATGCACTTTCTCCCAGATGTCTATGTACCGTGCGAAGTTTGCCATGGAAAACGATATAATCGTGAAACATTAGAAGTAAAGTACAAAGGAAAAAGTATTGCTGAAGTGTTGGATATGACCGTGGAGAATGCTCTTGAATTTTTTGAAAACATCCCAAAAATCAAAAGGAAATTACAAACGATTGCAGATGTTGGATTGGGGTATATTCAACTTGGCCAGCCCGCGACAACTTTATCAGGTGGAGAAGCACAAAGGGTGAAGCTAGCATCTGAACTTCACCGCCGCTCAACTGGCAAGTCTTTCTATATATTAGATGAACCGACAACAGGACTTCATGTAGATGATATTGCTAGACTTCTTGATGTTCTGCAACGATTAGTAGAGAACGGTGATACGGTTCTTGTTATTGAACATAATTTAGATGTCATCAAAACAGTAGATTACATTATTGATTTGGGTCCAGAAGGAGGATCTAATGGGGGAACCATTGTTGCAACAGGCACACCGGAAAAAATTGCCGAGGTTCCGGAATCCTATACGGGAAAATATTTAAAGCCTGTGCTGGACAGAGACGCTATAAGAATGGAAAAAAAGGTTCAAAACCTTGAAAAAGTCACCTCATCTATGTGAAAGCAATTTCGACTTTAAGTCGAAATTGCTTTTTTTCTATGTAAACCAATACTGCAAGATGGTCAATGACAAAGGGCTAACAATAAAATAAAATATTGGTTCAATTAATATATTTGTATAAAATTTTGATGCTAGACTAAAAAGTGGACACAGATTGTTATAATAAATATATCAATTATAATGAGGTGTGTCCGTATGGCAAA
>NZ_LJJC01000004.1:1237535-1254113 GCF_001420715.1 Heyndrickxia shackletonii
GATTAGTATGAAATGAGCAATCAATTTTGTACATCTTTATTCAAGCACGATTGTACATATTTAAGTTAGCATTTCTAGGTTTGGAGGAAATTCCGTATTTATCTGATTGTTTATATTTCAAAAGATTAAGAAATGATCCTATCTCAAATCCGGCATTAATGCAATTAGAAAGAGAACAAAGATTACATGACTTTTTAACGATTTATAATGATTTGAGGGATATGGAAAAAGGGGATTCATTCATAACAGATTATTTAGACAAACAATTTCTTAATTTATATAGAAAAGAGGTTGTAATGCTATTCGCGGACAAAGCTAAAATAGCTAATAATTTTAATCTGTTGTCATTTTCTGCTAAAAAGGTTTCTAAACGCATGTTAAAAAACACCAATATGGTGGTGAAACATGAAATTAAATTACTAGCAAAAGGAAAAGAAGAAAAGTATTCCAGATTATTAACATTTCATCACTTTGCTAGAAATTTAAAACGTGCGTTAAAAGGCAGAACAAAAATGTATTATTTTATTTATGACACTATTCTTTTAAAATTACCTATAAAAGAAAAGACCATTATTTTTGAAAGTTTTTTGGGAAAGAACTATTCAGATAGTCCAAAGTACATTTATGAACATATGGTGAAACAAAATATGGATTTTAAGTACATATGGATTTTTAATAAGAAGGTAAAAGATATTCCCGGTAAACATAAGCAAATAAAACGTTTTAGTTTTGCGTATTATTATTACTTAGCGACTGCAAAATACTGGGTCAGTAATTCAAGAATGCCTCTCCATTTAAAAAAAAGATCAGAAAATATTTATCTGCAAACATGGCACGGCACTCCATTGAAAAAACTGGTATTTGATATGAACGATGTATATTCCGCTAATCCAAATTATAAAAAACATTTTTATGAACAATCCAGAAGATGGGATTATCTTATTTCACCAAATCAGTATTCAACAGATATATTTAAAAGAGCCTTTAAATATAATAAAAAAGTTTTAGAATATGGTTATCCTAGAAATGACATTTTATATCATAAAGACCGTAATAGAATTGCCAAAAATATAAAACAAAAATTAGGCATTCCATTAAATAAGAAAGTAGTTTTGTATGCACCTACATGGAGAGATGATGAATATTATGAACCGGGTAAGTATAAATTCAATTTAAGTCTGAATCTCCAGGATATGAAAGAAAAACTTGGTGATCAATATGTTATCCTTTTGCGAATGCATTATTTTATTGCAGACGATATTGAAACAAAAGGCTTGGAGGATTTTGCGCTAAATCTTTCAAAATACAATGATATTGCCGAGCTTTATTTAATATCGGATATTTTGATAACAGATTATTCTTCTGTCTTTTTTGATTACGCAAATTTAAAAAGGCCAATATTATTTTATACGTATGATCTTGAAAAATACCGAGATACCTTAAGAGGATTTTATATTAATATAGAAACGGATGTTCCGGGGCCTCTTCTTCATACATCAGAGGAAGTGATCGATGCTATTCTAAATATCGAGAAAGTGGAAGATGAATATAAGGAACGGTATGAGAACTTCTATAAAGTATATTGCGATTGGGATAATGGGGTAGCTGCCGCAAAGATTGTAGATGAAGTTTTTTGATAATTACGAACAATATTTATAACGAAATTAAGGTTACTTTCAACTTTCCATTACTAAATAAAAGAGAAGAATGTTATTTCTATTAGTTCCTTTTTCAACAATAAAGCTAAAAGTGTCTTATATCATTTTCCTTTTTTACTGTATGAATTTGTCGCAATTTGTTATAATACAAAGATAGTTCATTTAGTGCAAATTGTTATGAGTGGTGATAATAATTGTTCAGTATAAAAAGAAAAATCGATAAAAATTTTTCTACTATAATAAAATCTTCTATACGTGAAATAATGGTAGAGAAAAATGAAAAGATACATTTTAGTGGTGATCTCTTAGTAAACAGTGTTATCGATAGAAATAACAGTGAGCTTTTTTTGGTTTTTGTAAAAGATAGGAAAAAGTTCTTGTATAAAATAGAGAGCTACGAATTAATAGATAAAAATAATTTGAAATACACTTTCAATGGAGAAATTCCCATACAATGGATACGAAAAAGCTTAAATTACGGTCTATTTGATTGTTGGTTGCAGATAAAGAAAGAAGGTAAATTAGTTGATACACAAAAACTAACGAATGAAATTGACCAACATAAACATAATCTATATTTGAGCCAAAATGTACTTTGGAAGTTGTCTAGTATGGAAGATTCCCAATTACGAGTTACCTCCATCAATGCAAAAAAGGAATCACGTAAATACCAAATCGAAAATGAATTGCTTCATTTTGAAGTAATCAATTCCACTACCGCATTGTTTACTATTTTCGCATTATTTAATGAAGAAATAAATGATAAGAAATTTCTCCGAATCGCCAGCCGAAAAACGGGGCATTTTTTCGACTTTCCTTTTGATGTTAATGAGAATAAGGAAGGTACAGTTGAAATTGACTTTCAAAAGTTGCCATCAAATGAATTTTTATATGGAATTTGGGATTTCTATTTAGTAGAACATTATTCGGGATTGGAAGTTGTCAGCCGTTTAACATTTACAAATGAAAATTGGCAGGGAGAACATTCAACACTCTTAGTTCAAAATAATAATAGATATTCTGATATTAAATTTTATCAAACTATTAAAGGTAATTTTTCCATTATTTTAGATAATGTATCGGTTCAGGGGACAATGAGTAATTTTAAAATGGATGGTTGGAAATTACACCTTTCTGCTCAATTACAGAACCGTTTCTTATCTAAAATGGATATTCATTTATTTCCTGTATGTAGATTAATCAAACGAAATACAAATGAGCAAATCGATTTTCATGCCGAAATGGTTATAGATGAAGAATCTGACATCATTCATCTAGAAACAATTATTGATTTTGAAAAGATAATACAAGAGAATTCTTCTGAAATTAAGGGCAGATGGGATTTTCAGCTTGTTAGTACCATTAATGACAAAGAAGAAACGATTCTGCTTAGTTTTCCGGAAGAACAAATCAATAGGTATCAATATATGTGGGATTTCATTCAAAATGATGAGAAACTCCAATGTTACCTGTATTCCAGTAGAACTCAAGGGTTATGTTTTACCATTAATTCATTAAGAATTATAAGAGATGTTGAAGTATTTAAAACAAACAATAAGACACTCAAGATAAAGGGGTGGGCTTTTGTTGATGGAAAAAACTCGACACAAGAAATGAAAAGAAACATTATTTTGCATAAAAGGTTTACAGAAGAAAAAATCGTTATTCCATTAAATAGCTCCAAAAGACCGGATATAACCGAACGATTTGGCAAAGAAATAATGGATTATCAATGGAGTGGTTTTGAAACAAAAATTAATTTGCAGAAAATTAATAATGGATCAATCCTTTCCAATGGAATATGGGATTTTTATATTGTTATTGAGTTTGAAGGGGAAATAATAACCAAAAAACTTGGTTTTAGAAAATTTGTTTATCGAAAAGATAGAAGTATTCGAAAAGCTTCTTTATTTGATAAGCAAATAAAGAAAATAAAGGATCACTATTTTTCGTTGACTCCAAGAGGAAATATTAAAATTGAAGTGTTATCTTTTGATTTTTACAGCAAGTTGCTCATGTTAATTCATCCGTTATTGTATATCTTTTTATATAAGAAAAAAGATATATGGATCATAGGGGAAAGACCGGATACTGCTCAAGATACGGGTTATCATTTTTTTAAATACTGCAGAGAGAAATTTCCTAACAAAGAAATATATTATGCAATTGATCCTGAATCCAATGATATTGAAAATATAAGAAATTTAGGTAATGTACTATATTTTGGAACAAGAAAGCATTTTCTTTACACGCTTTTGGCATCTACCTATATTTCTTCACACGATAATGAATATTTTCTTCCATTTAAAGGATATTCGCTTTTTAATTATCGTAAAGCACGAAAGATTTTCATTCAACATGGTGTATTAGGTAGGAAAAATGTAGAGTATCATCGTAAATATTATGATTATCCGTTTGATATGTTTTGTGTTAGTTCTGAAGGAGAGCAGGAACTTGTTGTTAATAGCATGCAATATCCTAAAAAGAATGTGAAAATAACAGGGCTGTCAAGATTTGATGCACTTCCACTCCAACAGGATCTATCGGGAAACAGAAAAATACTTTGTATTCCTACATGGAGAGAATGGTTAAATACAGAAGAAGCCTTTTTAGAATCTGTATATTTTAAGAGGTACAGCGAATTATTGCAAAGTGAAGAATTACAGAAAATACTTGAAACGTATAATCTCGAGTTTATTTTCTACCCGCATTACCGAATGCAGCCTTATATTGAACATTTTAATATCCCAGATAATCCTAGAATGAAAATAATAAAGCTCGGGGAAAAAAATGTTCAAGATTTATTAATTGAAAGCAGTATTATGATTACGGACTTTTCAAGTGTTTCATTTGACTTTTCGTATATGTGCAAGCCAGTTATCTTTTATCATTTTGACTTTGACGATTTCTTTAAAAGAGGCATACTTCGTGCACCAGAAGAGACCTTCTTAGGTAGTATTGTAAATAATGTTGAAACCATGAATAACGAATTAAAAGAGTACATTAAAAACGATTTTAAAGAAAAAGAACAAGTAAGTCAGGGAAAAGATTTAATATTCACTTATATTGATCATAAGAATTGTGAGAGAATGTATCATGAAATTACACAAATCAAAAAAAGGGGATATTATCCTGAAAAGGTAAAGCTCTTGTATAGGAAGACAATTGGAAGACTTACTTAGGAGGAAGCATTAGGAAATTTCCGCTTCTTTCAAAAGAAGAGATCAAAAAGAGTTATTTCCGTTTGGGGATTAACTCTTTTTTTGATATTGGTCTTGAAGTTTATAATCTTTGTACGGGGGTAATATAACATCAATACCTGTATTATTTGCTGGTCTGGATGGCATGCAATATATTGGCAATAGAAGTAGTTAAGCCCTATTTATCAATTAATCGTTGTAAGAACAGTTTTTTCGATTTATAATAATGTTTAAGTTCGTCTATTCATGTCGAATTTTTTTCATTCGTTTATTATATGTGGAATAAAATTTAAACTGGAGAGATTGTAAATGAAAAAGGTTATTACTTATGGTACCTTTGACCTGTTGCATTGGGGACATATCAATTTATTAAAAAGAGCCAAAGAACTTGGAGATTATTTAATTGTAGCTATTTCTACGGACCATTTTAATGAAATCAAAAATAAAAAGGCTTATTACAGTTTTGATGAACGCAAAGTGATTCTAGAAGCAATTCGGTATGTCGATGAAGTTATACCTGAGGATTCTTGGGAACAAAAAATTGAGGATATTCGTAATAATGATGTTGACGTGTTTGTCATGGGGGATGACTGGAAGGGGAAATTTGATTTTCTTAAGGAGTACTGTGAAGTCGTTTATTTACCAAGAACAATTGGTATCTCAACCACGAAAATAAAAAAAGATTTGCTTACCGTTAAAAATGGTTAAAGAATTAATTATTGGATTGTATTTGCTGATTTTTAAAATACAATTCAACTTTGCTAAATTGTGGCCACTAAAAAATAAAGTAACATTTGTCCTTTCATTTAAACAAAACCCAAAATTTGTTTACGAAGAAATGAAAAGGCAAAATGTTCCTTTTGAGGTGGTCTTTTTATGTGATAATTCCTGTTACAAGGACATTAATAATACAATTAATGAAAAAGTATTCAAGATTCAAACGCTTAATTTATTTTATCAGTTTAAATATATTTTCCATCTGGCAACCTCAAAATACGTAGTAGTGGATAACTATTTTGGGTTTTTAGCAGCGACTTCTTTTAAAGCGGATGTTCAGTGCATCCAGTTATGGCATGCTGCGGGTGCTATCAAAACATTCGGTTTGAAAGATAAATTTATTACGAATAGAAAAAAATCAGCTCATAAGCGATTTTTAAAGGTATACGATAAATTTCATAAAGTCGTTGTCGGTTCCGATGTTATGGCGAATATTTTTATGGAGGCTTTTAACCTTTCTGAAGAAAATATCCTTCATACAGGTATTCCTCGAACCGATCTTTTTTATGATACACAATATCAAACGGAAGTTAAAAAAAGACTTCAGGACCGATATAATTCCTTTGAAGGAAAAAAGGTTATTTTGTATGCACCGACTTTTCGTGATGAAAGCTTGGACTCTTTCCAACTTAACCTTGATCTTGACTATATGTATGAAAAATTGAGTCACCAGTTTATATTAATTATTAAATTGCATCCAGCGATTCATAAGACTATAGACTTTGAAAAGAAATATAGTGGTTTTGTTCTTGATTTCTCCACTTATAACGATGTTAATGAAATACTTCTTGTAACCGACTATTTAATAAGTGACTATTCTTCCATCCCATTTGAATTTGCGATTTTGGAAAAACCAATGATTTTTTATCCATATGATTTGGAACAGTATATTTCAAATAAAGGGGTTTGGGGACAGTATGATAAAATAGTACCTGGTCCAGTTGTATTTACTACAGAAGATATTGTTAAACTAATTATCGATGATCAATTTGATATGGAGGAGATTCGCCAATTTTCCAGGGAATGGAATAAATATTCTACAGGCCATTCCAGTAGGAATCTCGTAGATTACCTTCTTGAAAGTGGAAAAAACTCTGAGAGGAGTATTAAAAAACTTCATGACAGTACAAACTAATAATAATTTTATGCTCACATCAATCAGTCATCAAAATGAAGAATACAAGCTTCAAATACTCAGTACCAGTAAAACGGACTTGAAATTCACTTATCTTAGATTCGTGTCCCGGCATTCAAACGATAAATTAGACATTACGTTTGAAGAATCCAAGGAAGTTCATCGCAATTTCCTTTTAAGTACAAAAATAAGTAAAGAATATTTATCGGCAATTATAACGGAGAATCAATGTTGGGATTTATATATTGTGATAAATCATGAAGAACAATCCAATCAATTTCGCCTAAAAACTAAGGATAGCTCAGCTCCACTGCCATTATATGTTGATAGTAAAAAAGAAATGGTGCTCTTGCCATACACCACGAACAAAGGAAATTTGTCCTTTAACGTGAAAGAAATAGAATCAATGGCAATTGTGGAGAAAAGTAGTTTAACAAAAGAAGGTGCCGCTTCAATAGGCGGTTACATAATTATTCCCGATAAGGGTGAAACACCTTCAGAATTGAATATGACACTTATTATTCAAAATGAAGACCTTGGCATTGAGGAGAAAATAGTCAATTCTATTAATTACGAGTCCTCTTATTCCAAGCAGGGAAACCATGCTATATGTAAATTTCAATTTGAATTCAATGTGGAAGATTTCTTTTCATATGCTGAAAAATCATTGATATTATTGGAACCATATGTTGAAATAAGTTATATGAAAGATAATCAAGAGGTAGGTAAAAGCACTCCAAGAAACCTCTATTGGAATCAAAAAAATGAAATTTTAAGTGAAAAACTTAACTATTTACAGAACAAGAAAAAGGTTATCATTGGAAAAACAAATAATAATTATTTATATATTAGTATTAATGAGTATAGATGGAGCAAAGATATATTGATAAAAGTCAAAAATAGATTAAATAGATGGAAAAAGTCTTTTTTAACTCAAAAACTCTACAAACGGATATTTGCCTTGGTTGGAAAGCTGCCAGCCAAAAAAAATCTAGTTGTATTTGAAAGTTTTTTAGGGAAGCAATATAGTGATAACCCAAGAGCAATTTATGAATATTTGAAGGAAACACATCCAGAGTATAAACTTGTGTGGAGTGTTGATAAAAGGTTTATTCATAACTTTAAGGATAAAGATATCGATTATGTAAATCGTTTTTCAATTAAATGGCTTTTTCATATGGCGTTAGCAAAATATTGGGTAACCAACAGTCGTATGCCTTTATGGATTCCAAAGCCAAAGCACTGTACCTATCTACAAACATGGCATGGTACTCCATTAAAAAAACTGGCTGCAGATATGGATGAAGTCCATATGCCAGGTACTTCTACTCAACGCTACAAGGAAAATTTTATTAAAGAGGCAAGTAATTGGGATTTTCTTGTATCTCCTAATGAATATTCTACAAAAATATTTAGGAGAGCTTTCCAATTTAACAAAGAGATGATAGAGTCAGGGTATCCAAGAAATGACTTTTTATATAAATCCAATACGAGCGATACCATTAATATGTTAAAAGAAAGATATAAAATTCCTTTAGATAAAAAACTAATATTATATGCTCCAACATGGCGTGATAATCAGTTTTATGCGGTAGGAAAATACAAATTTGACCTTGATTTAGATTTACGTTTATTACAAGAAGAACTAGGGAATGAATATGTTATTATATTAAGGATGCATTATCTTGTTGCGGAAAATTTTGATTTAAGTCCTTATGAAGGATTTGTCTATGATTTTTCCAATCATGAAGATATTCGGGAATTATATTTGATTTCTGATCTTCTGATTACTGATTATTCCTCTGTCTTTTTTGACTATGCAAACTTAAAAAGACCGATGATTTTTTATGTTTACGATATCGATATGTATCGGGATACACTGCGGGGATTCTATTTTGATTTTGAAAATCAGGCACCAGGACCATTAGTAAAAACAACAGAACAAGTAATTGAAACAATCAAAGAAATTCAATTAAATGATTTTCGAGTATCCTCGGCTTTTAATAGTTTTTACGAGAAGTTTTGTTATTTGGAATCTGGACAATCATCTAAAAGGGTGGTTGACAAGGTATTCCGGGGAAGGAATATTACATGAAATCCGTTTTAACCATTATCAAAGAACAATTTAATAGCATATATCTTATTAGCCGTTTATCGGCCTATGAAGTAAAAAGTGCAAATAAAAGTCATTATTTAGGAATACTGTGGGAAGTTATCAATCCTATGATTCAAATTGCTGTATATTGGTTTGTTTTTGGACATATTACCACTAGAAAAGGTGAAAGTGGTGTAGATTACTTTCCATGGCTGTTGGCTGGAATTGTAATATGGTTTTTCATTAATCCTGCCATTACGCAAGGATCGAAGTCTATTTATTCACGAATTAAGATGGTTTCAAAAATGAGCTTTCCAATGAGTATTATTCCTACTTATGTGATCATTGCGAAGTTTTATCAGCATTTAATGCTATTAGTAGTTATTATGGTGATCTTGCAATTTTATGGGTTTTCCATATCCCTGCACTATTTTGAATTGGTGTACTATATGTTTGCAGCTATTGCACTAACCTTATCGGTGTCTTTAATTACTTCTACACTTTCCATGATTGTAAGAGATGTTCAAATGATAGTGCAGGCAATTATGAGAATGATGATATATTTATCACCAATATTATGGCCACCAACAGGTGGAATGGCAAAATATCAAGGAATATTAAAGATAAATCCTATTTACTACATCGTGGAGGGTTATCGAAATTCATTGCTTGGGAAAAAGTGGTATTTAGTTGCAGAATGGCATTATACAATATATTTTTGGGTAGTTATTCTTGTCCTATTTACCATTGGATCCATTATGCATTTGAAATTTAGAAATCGATTTGTTGACTTTTTATAATACGGATGTGAGAAATGTGTCGAAAACAGTAGTTCTCCATAATGTTGCCAAAAAATATAAGATGTATAATCGTACTTCTGAGAAATTGCTAGATATATTTTTGCCAAAGGGTTATGGTGAGGACTTTTATGCTTTAAGGAATATCACCTTTGAGGCAGAAAGTGGAGATGTTATAGGTATTGTTGGGGTAAATGGTTCCGGTAAATCAACATTGTCAAATATAATATCCGGAATTATCCCACCGACATCCGGAACGATTGAAATCAATGGTGAGGTTGCCTTAATTGCCATTAGTTCTGGATTAGATAATCAGCTGACAGGAAGAGAAAACATTGAATTAAAATGTTTAATGCTTGGCTTTAATAAAAAACAAATTAAAGAACTGGAACCAGAAATTATTGAATTTGCGGAGCTTGGCAAATTTATCGATCAGCCAGTAAAAAATTACTCAAGCGGTATGAAATCTCGATTAGGTTTTGCTATTTCTGTAAATATTGATCCAGACATATTAATTATTGACGAAGCTTTATCGGTCGGAGATAAAATATTTGCAGATAAATGTGAAGCAAAAATGAATGAATTTAAGGAAAAGGGAAAAACGATATTTTTTATCAGCCACTCACTAAAACAAATTAAGACATTTTGTGAGAAGGCGCTTTGGATTGAGTATGGTGAAGTAAGAGCATATGGAACAATTGAAGAGGTAGTACCAAAATACGAGAAATTTTTAAAAAGCTTTAAAGCAATGTCAGATGTAGAAAGAAAAGAATATCGAGAAAAGGTTATGAAAAAACGAAGCACTGTTTTCGAACCTTCAGAAGCTTAACAAAAAAGACGAATCGCTCCGATCTTGCAGTGATTCGTCTTTTTTTACATAAGTTAAACTTATAACCCTTAGGCTAAATCAAAATAACTAAAATATTTCCAACTTAAGACGGAGGAAGAACCTCGAGGGTTATGCGAAAATAGAAATAGGTAATAATAAACAATCAATTTATGAATCCATCTATAGAATTTCTTTAACAATAAATAAGGAGGAGCTGAAAATGCATATGGAAAGAAAGCGTATTTTGGAATTAGTGAAGAATGGAAAGCTATCCACTGAGGAAGCATTAACCTTATTAGAAGCGTTAGAAAATGAAGAGAAAAATGAACCAGTTCATGATATGAAACATGAAATCGACTCTGCTGCAAAAGGACATGAAAATCATAAAAAGCATCAGGATAAGGCGGAGGAAGAGGAAGAAGGATTCCAGTTCAATGCAACAAAAGATAAGATTTTAGATTTTGTTAATTCAGCTGTGAAAAAAATTAAAGAGTTTGATTTCCCATTTAATCAATCTGTTGAATTTCCGCATGTTTTTCAACAGCCTGAGGCAGAATTTACCCATATCGATATCGATGTTGCAAATGGTCATGTCGAAATAAAGCCTTGGGATCAGCCAGATACCCGTGTCGAATGCTTTGCTAAAGTATATCGAAAAGATCAACGAGATGATGCACGAAGCTTTTTTATCGAAAACAGTTATTTTTCGGTAGAAAACAAACGTCTTCGTTTTTCTACACAATCTAAATGGATGAAAGTGGATACCGTTGTATATGTTCCTAGAAGCACCTATGAGAAGGCGATTATCCGAACTTTTAATGGAAAAATTAGCGCTGAAAAAATGGATGTTCAGGACTTTAAAACAAAAACGGCAAACGGAAAAATCTCCTTGCAGGAAATGATAACAGATAAATTAGAGGCGGAAACAGCGAATGGTAAAATTACGATCCAAAATAGTAAAGCAAAAAGACTCGCTGCTGAAACGATGAACGGTCAAATCGATGTTGTAGGTTCCTATCATATGGTTGATTTACAATCTTTTAACGGCAATGTTCACTGTACATTGGAAAATCAAGCAGACACCGTTCATGTGAAAGCTGTAACAGGAAATGTTCATCTATATCTTCCAGATGGAAGTGGCGTGGAAGGGGAATGTAAATCTAATTTTGGCAATATAAAAATTGAGCTTGATGATGTAGAAACCATTCTCGAAAAGAAGGATATTGCCCAAAAGCAAATGAAATTTAAAAAGTCAGGTAACACAGATGAGATAACAAGGGTTTTTGCAGATACTAAAACTGGCTCTGTGAATATCAAGAAAGCGGAGAAAAAAGAGGCAGTTTTCTAAAAACGGGTTCCGTCCATGATAAATAGGTATTAATATGTATAAGTTTCGGGCATCTTTTCTTAAAAATCCATTCCAAGAAGTCTTAAGAAAAGAGCCTTTCTAGAAAGAGGTTTTGTTTTTTATGAGATGGTTAATCAGCATATTCATCAATGCAATACTTTTTGTAGCAATTGCAGGTTTTTTCCATAGCTTCGAGGTATCAAGTTTTGGAGCTGCAATAGTAGCAAGTTTTATTCTATCTATATTAAATGTGTTGGTCCGTCCTATTTTAATTATTTTAACTTTGCCAATAACCATATTGACATTAGGAATATTTTTACTAGTAATTAACGCGATCACATTACTAATAACAGATAAGCTTATGGGAGACAGTTTTGAAATTCACAGTTTTGGGATGGCTTTTCTCATGGCAATGATAATGTCGATTACGAATGTCATATTGCAAAATACGATTTTAAAGAAAAATTCAGCTAAATAAAAATGATTTTGGTTCACATTGTCTTATGCGTAGATGTTCACGTGAACGTATAAGTTTATAAATCAAATCACCAATAATGCTTAAGAAAAATAAAAGGGATAGTCGTTTACGGACTATCCCTTCATTCTACTAATATTGGATCGTATCCCTTTTCTTTTAGCTCCTTAATTAAGTCCTGCGCATTTTCTTTCTTCTCAAAGGCCCCTATTTGGACACGATATTGTTTTTTCTTAACTGGTGGATTCGTTGTTTTAACATCCTCTTTTTTTAAATGGTATTGGTCTGCAATTCCTTTAACAATTGCCTCTGCACAAGTTTTTTGATATATCTTCGACTTTAATAAGGCCACTTCCTTTTTATTTGTGTAAAAACCGCATTCACAAAGAATGGCAGTCATCGTTGTCTCACGCAACACATGAAAATCAGCAGTTTTTACGCCGCGATCGCTTAATCCAGTTCGAATTACAAGGTTCTTTTGCACTTTTTTCGCTAATTCCATGGCTTCCTTCGGTTTTGTTACATACACATATGTTTCGATTCCTTCAGCGTCGTTCCAAGTTGTACCATATGCGTTAGCGTGGATAGAAACATAACAATCTACTCTTAATTTATTTGCTTTATCCGTACGTTCTTTTAAAGGAACATCCTCTTTCTTTGAATGGTCAAAATAAACAGTAACATCCTTATACTCATTCAAAAGCTCCTTCGCGAAATCTGCTACCTTACTATTGAATTCAAATTCTTTAAAATTGTCAGGACTCCTTTTACCCGGAGTATTCGGTCCGTGTCCGGCATCCAGCATTATTTTCATCCCATTCTCCTCCCATGAAAGGTAATGCACATACAGAAGGTGCTTATATTCTTATAATATGTTTAGCGGAATGATTTCGGTACCTTTGGAAGACATTTGTACTTGTATCCGTCTAGCTACAGCGCCTATCGGCTAGTGGATTTCTCCGTCTCCTCCCTACGATAAGTCAACATCAGCTCGTGAACTACCTCACTGTGTTTCCTTTATCTCGAGCCTGCGACTACGAAATCCATACGCCGATGAGCAAGGCGCTTCCGCATTTGTTCATTTAAAGGGTAGTCTTCCGCTACAGTGTAATGCTACAATAAAGAAAGCTTTACAATATAGAAGGAGAAATCTGTTTGTTGCTTGTCTGTATACAGATACAGATTTAATGCAAGGAGGATAACAATTTGGCGAAGGTTCGTGTTGAGGATATTATAAAAAAATTTAATTTAGAATTAATTAGCGGGGAAGAAGGCATCCACCGTCCGATTACAACAAGTGATATTTCTAGGCCTGGTCTGGAAATGGCCGGATTCTTTAACTATTATCCTGCTGACCGAATTCAGCTGCTGGGGATGACCGAAATTACCTTTAGCGAGCGCTTGGATCCAGAAGAAAGAAAGCTTCGCTTGGAACAGCTCTGCAGTGATTTAACACCAGGGATTATTATTTCACGTGGCTTGGAAATACCGGAAGAATTAATCGAAGCTTCTAACGAGTATTCTGTTCCGGTTATGCGTACAAATATGAAAACAACACGGTTTTCAAGTCATTTAACGAACTATTTGGAATTTAAGTTAGCCCCAACAACGGCAGTCCATGGTGTTCTCGTTGATATTTATGGGGTTGGAGTATTAATTACCGGAAAAAGCGGTGTGGGTAAAAGTGAGGCAGCGTTGGAATTAGTGAAGAGGGGACATCGACTTGTTGCCGATGATTGTGTAGAAATTCGCCAGGAAGATACGGATTCACTAGTGGGGAATGCCCCTGACTTAATAGAACATTTATTAGAGATCCGCGGTCTTGGGATTATAAATGTCATGACACTTTTTGGTGCAGGAGCGGTTCGCAGCCATAAACGTATCACGATGGTTGTTCATTTAGAGCTTTGGGATCAAATGAAACAGTATGACCGCCTTGGGCTGGATGAGGAGAAAATAAAAATTATTGATACGGAAATACCAAAATTAACGATTCCAGTACGTCCGGGAAGAAACTTAGCCATTATTATTGAAGTTGCAGCAATGAATTATCGTTTGAAAAAAATGGGGGTCAATGCTGCTCAACAATTTACCGAGCGACTTGCTGATGTCATTGAAGATGGGGACGAAAAATGATGTCTATAAAAAGATGAATGAATAGGTGAGTTTTTCATATAAAAACATAAATGGAAAATTACTGATTGCCTACTTAAATTAGAATTTAAATATTTATTCGTCTAAAAAGGAGCAATGAATATGGATAATATCAAACCACTGAATCCAATCGCCCTGCATCTAGGGTCATTTGAAGTGCATTGGTATGGAATTATTATTGGATGCGGCATCGCCATCGGTTTATTTCTGGCGATTCGTGAAGGAGAGAAGTTAGGAATTGATAAAGATTTATTTGCAGATTTAATGATTTGGGCAATCCCTATTTCGATTATTTGTGCGCGTATTTATTATGTTCTTTTTGAGTGGAGCTATTATTCTGTCCATCCATCAGAAATTATTAAAATTTGGAATGGTGGAATCGCTATCCACGGCGGGTTAATTGGTGCAATACTGACAGCTATTATTTTTTCTAAAGCAAAAAATGTTTCATTCTGGAAGCTTGCAGATATTTGTGCTCCAAGCCTCATTTTAGGGCAGGCGATTGGACGCTGGGGTAATTTTATGAACCAAGAGGCGCATGGTCAAGAGGTTAGCCGCACATTCTTGGAACATTTGCATTTACCCGACTTTATCATTAATCAAATGTATATTAATGGTCATTATTATCATCCTACTTTCTTATATGAGTCCATTTGGGATATTGTTGGATTTATCATTCTTATATACTTAAGAAGAGTAAATTTACGTAGAGGAGAGTTATTCTTAAGCTATTTAATTTGGTATTCAATAGGAAGATTTTTCATTGAAGGTATGAGAACAGATAGCTTAATGTTAACAAGTAATTTGCGTATGGCCCAAATGATTTCTATCGCACTGGTAGTGGTTTCAATTATATTATGGGTTTTTAGAAGAAAAGCGGGCTATTCTGCCATGCATTATCGGGAAACAACTATTAAACAATCGTGAGGTAGGGGGAAATGTCCCTCATCCATCTAAATTTAAAAATTCAGAGGCTGTGCCGACACTTAAGTCTTTAGTACTGATTCACAAGCTTAAATAATAGATCTTAGTATAACAAGAACAATGGGGAGAAATGGAACATGCTGCAAACACTAAAAACAGGTTTATGGTCGGGGCTAAAAACAACATGGACATTAGGGAAAATTATTTTTCCTATTACATTAGTGATAACGATTTTGCAATTTACCCCAATATTGCCATGGATCATTAAAATAGTCACGCCTTTAATGAAGCTAATTGGTTTATCCGGAGATGCAGCTATCCCAATTGTATTAGGAAATTTTTTAAATTTGTATGCTGGTATTGCAGGAATATTATCTGTTGATTTAACACTTAAGGAAGTATTTATTATTGCGGTCATGTTAAGCTTTGCCCATAACTTATTTATTGAATCGAGTGTTGCCGTCAAAGTGGGCGTGAAAATTTGGGTGATGATTCTAGTTCGGGTTGGCTTGGCGGTTCTTTCCGCGATAATAATAAACTTATGCTGGCATGGTGGCGGACAGCAAGTTCATTTCGGCACATTGGCGCCTGAACAAGAGAAAATAATCGGCGTATGGCCGATTATCTTGAATGGAATGGAAAAGGCACTGCTCGGTGTATTAAAACTTGCCGAAATAGTAATACCCTTGATGATTGGGATTCAAATTTTGAAAGACTTACAACTACTTAAGTTATTTTCGCGTTGGATGGCTCCAGTTACAAAATTATTAGGAATGAAAGAAAATACCTCTACAACCCTTGCAGCAGGATTATTCTTTGGATTGGCTTATGGGGCTGGGGTAATGATTCAAGCAGTAAAAGAAGATGGTGTCAGCAAGAAGGATGCCACATTGGCTTTTATTTTCCTTTGCGGCTGTCATGCTGTGGTAGAAGACACGCTGATCTTTGTTCCTCTTGGTATCCCTGTAATCTACCTTTTGTTGGTTAGATTGATAACAGCCATCATATTAACATTTATTGTTGGGTTGATTTGGAACCGAATAGATTTGTCCAAAAGTACCCCATCAACCCTTGAGGGATAAAAAGGAAGCTGGTTCCAACCGGTTTCCTTTTCATTGTGCGCCCGGCATGGGTGTAGTCTCTAGGGTGAAAGTCCCGAACTGTGAAGGCAGAAGTAGCAGTTAGC
>NZ_LJJC01000004.1:1255722-1264962 GCF_001420715.1 Heyndrickxia shackletonii
TGGAACCGCCGTATACGGAACCGTACGTACGGTGGTGTGAGAGGTCGGGGGTTAGTCACCTCCTCCTACTCGATTACATCCATAACATTTATTATTAGACTAAGAATAGATATTTACAGCAGAAAGGGTAGCAAAATATGTCAAAACAAATAACAACGATTCTTTTTGATTTAGACGGAACTTTAATTGATACAAATGAATTAATCATCGCTTCTTTTTTGCATACATTAAACCACTATTATCCGCAGAAATACACAAGGGAGGATGTGCTTCCGTTCATGGGGCCTTCTCTCAAGGATACCTTCTCATCTATTAATCCGGATAATGTGGATGAAATGATAGAAAGATATCGTGCTCATAATTTAGAAAATCATGACCTTCTGGTAAAAGAATTTGATGGTGTTTATGAGACAGTGAAGGTCCTTAAAGAAAAGGGATATAAGCTTGCGATTGTTTCTACTAAGATGTCCTCAACCATAAAAAAAGGACTAAAGCTGACAAATTTGGATTCCTTTTTTGAAGTAATAATCGCCATAGATGATGTTGAGAATGTAAAGCCTGATCCTGAACCGATTGAAAAAGCTTTGAAATTGCTCGAGTCAGCACCACAGGAAGCGATTATGGTAGGAGATAACTACCACGATATATTAGGGGCAAAAAATGCTGGGACTCTGTCTGCAGGAGTTGCATGGTCTGCAAAAGGGCGAGCTTATTTAGAAAAATATGAACCTGATTTTATTCTTGATAACATGCGTGATCTACTAGAAATAGTTGGAGCGGTAAATGGATGAGAAAGACGGACCGTTTTCCCGTTTCAGGTGCAAATTCTTTATGGCATGTTTATAAAACGGTTCCTTTTTGGAAAGTGGTTAAAAATTTCCTCATAATACAATTGGCGAGATATACACCGTTTTTAGGTATAAAAAATTGGATGTATCGTGTCTTTTTAAAGATGAAAATTGGAAACCAAACATCCTTTGCCTTAATGGTAATGTTAGATGTTATGTTTCCGGAAAAAATTTCTGTAGGGAAAAATACGGTTATCGGCTACAATACAACTATTCTTGCCCACGAGTATTTAATAAAGGAATACAGGCTTGGAAATGTAAAAATTGGCAGTGAAGTAATGATAGGTGCCAATACGACTATTTTGCCCGGGGTGACAATTGGAGATGGAGCCATCGTATCAGCTGGCACACTCGTTCATAAAGATGTTCCCGCAGGATCATTTGTAGGCGGAAATCCTATGAAAGTTATTTATACAAAGGAACAGTTAGAAGAAAAAAGGGCTTCAGATCCAATATATGGAATGGAGAGCGGGAAATAGGTACCTGGGATAACAGGTACCTTATGTTGTCTTGTAGAAAGTGTTTCTACTTTTCAATTTGCTTGTTAATCATTATAACTATATATGATATACTACAGTAGTTATGGTTGTTTTCGAATGAATGATTACTCCATATCAGATAAAATGTCTTGGCATCTTTTTGTAATAGATTAAAAATATTTTTATGAAATGTAAATACAGATCATTTTAATATAGAAGAAACAAGATTATTGTGAGGGACCTTCATGGCAAAAGACTCAAAAGTAAGGCAGGAGCAGCAAGGTGTCGTCCTGTCCTTTATACCGACAGGAGAATACTATTTTAATAAAGGAATAAATGCTTATCATAGACATGATTTAAAGAAAGCGAAAAAATATTTGCAGCGTGCAATGCAGTTAGAACCATATGAACCGATGATTGCCTGTCAGCTTGGCCTTGTTTGTATGCAGCTGGATGAATTTCAGCAATCTAATGAACTTTTCACCCAAATTTTGGACGAATTAGACCCAAGTATGACAGAATGTCATTATTTTTTGGCAAATAATTATGCCGAGCTTGGTCTTTTTCATGAAGCATATAAACATGCCAATAAATATTTGGAATTGGATCCTTATGGTGAATTTGCAGAGGAAGCTGAAGATTTAATATACGTTATTAATACGGAAGAAACAGACCTGGAAGATTCCTTATATATGCAAGACGAGTTAATCATGAAACAAGAGAAGGCAAGACAGCTTCTCGAATCTGGGAATTTTCAAATGGCCATTAAAAATTTACAAGAATTGATTGAAAAATATCCGGATTTTTGGTCAGCCTACAATAACTTGGCTCTCGGTTATTTTTATTTAGGAGAAATGGAAAAAGCGGCAAATGTGTTAAAAGAGCTTTTGGATAAGAATCCCGGAAACTTACACGCTCTTTGCAATTTAGCAGTATTTTTGTATCATCAACATCGTGATGAGGAACTTCAAGAATTAATAAATGGTCTTGAAAAAATCCAGCCGCTCTTGATTGAACATCAATATAAACTAGGCGCCACATTTGCCTTGTTGGGAAATCATCAAAAGGCATTTTATTGGTTAAATAAACTAAAAAAACAAGGCTTTGAGGGAGATGCAAGCTTTTACTATTGGCTTTCACATGTTGCCTATTCTACTGGACATGAACAGACGTCCAAATCTGCTTGGAAGCAATTATTAGAATTAAGTCCGGAAAAAGAGGGGACAGAGCCTTGGAACAAAAATCAACAGGGTGATGAAGGCTTCGAAAACCATGTTACATCCATTCTAAACAAATTAAAAAGCGATTATTTAGAAGAAAGGTTATTTGGCATTTTTCTAATATCGGTTTCCAATCGCAGACAGGAAATTATCTCCCATCCCGATTTTAAAAGCCTGGATGAATTTACGATTACGGAGAAAATTTACTTGGCGAACGTATTGGATGCAGGAATGAAAGAGCAATTTGACCCAGATGGAATCATTGGAAAAGGGCATGGTGTTGCCACATTATTGTATGAACATCACCACCCGGTATATCCGCAAACGACCGGATTATTTCATATGTGGTTCTCCATTTTTATCAATGGATTAAAAGAGGGGATATCATTTGCTAACCAACCTGCATATGCAGCGGCAGTTGATTATGTATGGAATAAGATCCATCATGAGAAGATTAGCCAATCAGAGATTGCCAAACTGTATCATATTTCACCTTCGACACTCCAGAAATACATTAAAATGATACAGCAATATTCTCAGTAAGCATATATATGGACTCTGGAAGAACATTCTTTTAAGATAAGGGTAATGATTCTCGGTAAAATTGTTTTTTGAGAACTTAACAAGACTGTTTTATACAAATTGTTACTTTTCACTCTTTGTACAAAAAGACTAAGGCAGTATTGTTTCGGGGAATCTTTTCTTAAAAACAACAAAGTTTAAGAAAAGAGCCTTAATCAAAAGCAAAATCGGGAATGATAAGATAAGGAATTAAAGATTAAAAATAGATAAAGAAAAATGGGTGTGAGTGAAATTTGCAGTGAATTTCACCTGTAAGGAGTGTTGAGATATGGAAGAAAAAATATATGATCTTATAATTATTGGTGCCGGCCCTGCTGGTATGACAGCTGCCGTGTATGCTTCGCGTGCCAATTTATCGACTTTAATGATTGAGCGCGGTGTACCTGGTGGACAAATGGCCAATACGGAGGATGTAGAAAATTACCCTGGATATGAAAGCATTCTAGGACCTGAACTTTCCAATAAAATGTTTGAGCATGCAAAGAAATTTGGTGCTGAATATGCATATGGAGATATTAAGGAAATTGTCGATGGGGAAGAATATAAAACGCTTAAAGCGGGTTCTAAGGAATACAAAACTAGAGCCATCATTATAGCAACAGGAGCTGAGTATAAAAAGATTGGAGTTCCTGGCGAAAAAGAATTAGGCGGACGCGGTGTTTCTTACTGTGCCGTTTGTGATGGAGCTTTCTTCAAAAACAAGGAATTAGTGGTTGTTGGTGGAGGAGATTCTGCAGTAGAAGAGGGCGTATATCTTACAAGATTTGCTAGTAAGGTAACGATTGTGCATCGCCGCGATCAATTAAGAGCACAAAAAATCTTGCAGGATCGGGCATTTGCAAACGAAAAAGTTGATTTTATTTGGAATCATACCGTGAAAGAAATTAACGAAAAAGATGGAAAAGTGGGCTCTGTTACTCTTGTTTCAACTGTGGATGATAGTGAAATGGAATATAAAGCGGATGGTGTATTTATTTACATTGGACTAGTGCCTTTAACAAAACCTTTCCAAAGTCTTGGTATTGTAAATGAAACAGGCTATATCGAAACAAATGATGATATGGAAACGAAAATTCCTGGTATATTTGCAGCCGGAGATGTTCGTGAAAAGACTCTTCGTCAAATTGTAACTGCGACAGGCGACGGAAGTATTGCGGCACAAAGTGCTCAACACTATATTGAGGAATTAAAAGAAAAGCTGAATATTAAATGATTTTCAGCTATCCTTTAGTATTTTAAAGGGATATTTGATAAAAGTAATTTTGTTTTAATTTTCCTGTAATCATTGTGAAACATTAATCATGTATGATAAAGACAAATGAAATTGACCCCCTTTTTAATAAGAAACTTTCGAGCCCGGGCATTGCCTGGTGCTTTTTTTTATCGTCTAGCTTCAAGCACCTATCAGCTCTCCGTCTCCTTCTTGAGGGTAATACATCAGTTTCTGAACAACCTCGCCATGTTTCATAAATCTTGCTTCGAAAACCAAAAAATCCGTACACCGATGAGCAAGGCGCTTGCACATTTGTTTTTTAGTGCAAACACTCCGTTTTACGTTTGTTAGGAAGTTAGATAAATAGTATAATAAAGAGAATATAAAAGGCTATAACTCCTAAAAAAGTGCTCTTTTCTTATACATGTTGTCTTTTACAGGAAAATTATATATTTCCTCATCTAGTCATAGAAATGATAACGAAAAAACATATGAGGAATATCCTAATGCAAGAAAAGCAACATTTTATGCGAAAACAGCCTAACTAAAAGAGGTGAGAGTTGTGCAACGCGTAACGAACTGTGTTTTGGTAAAAGACAATGAAATTTTGCTATTGCAAAAGCCTCGACGTAATTGGTGGGTGGCACCCGGCGGGAAAATGGAACAAGGAGAATCGATACGTGAATCTGTTATACGAGAATACAGGGAAGAAACGGGAATCTACCTTAAGCAACCGTCATTAAAAGGTGTTTTCACCTTTGATATTATAGATAAGGAAAAAATCGTTTCGGAGTGGATGATGTTCTCCTTTGTGGCGAAAGATTATGATGGTGTGCAGCTATTGAAATCTGAGGAAGGGAACTTGGCATGGCACCCAATTGATGAAATACAAAACCTGCCAATGGCAAAGGGCGATTATCATATTCTGGATTATCTTGTTCATGGATCAGGGATCATTTACGGACAATTTACATATACACCTGACTTTGAATTAATTTCATATCGAATTGACCCAAGTTAATTGAAAATGCTTTAAACAGGCAGGTGAGTCAATCTTAGTGCCGGAGCTAGTTTTATTGCCATAGGTGTATAGGAGAACCAATTTTATTCGGGATGAATACTTATGTGAACGTTCGCAAAAAGTTAACCATATTATTGAGAAATAAAGACTTTTTAGGCAGAATCTGAATTAACTGATGCCAATGAGTGAAAACGTCTTGATAGTAGATCTATCGTCTGTAACTTCTTTAGTAGGGGCATTATTAATGGGAGGAAATGATCATGAGCACAGGTGCAAATAATGTTCAATTAGTTATCATAACAGGTATGTCTGGTGCGGGGAAAACAGTTGCCATTCAAAGCTTTGAAGATTTAGGTTTTTTTTGTGTGGATAACTTACCTCCAACTTTACTTCCTAAATTTTTGGAGCTCATGAAGGATGCTAATAATAAGATGAATAAAGTAGCGCTTGGAATGGATCTTCGTGGTAGGGAATTTTTTGATTCGTTATTCAAAGCGTTAGATGAATTAGCTGAAATTTCTTGGGTTGCACCGCAAATTCTATTTCTTGATGCGGATGACTCTGTTTTAGTCAGAAGATATAAAGAGACAAGACGACTACACCCTTTATCTCCAACAGGGCTGCCGCTTGAGGGTATAGCTCAGGAAAGGACATTGTTGGAGGAACTAAAGGGACGTGCCCAAATTTTATATAATACATCAAAAATGTCCCCTAGAGAATTAAGGGAAAAAATATTAACGGAGTTCTCCCTTAATAAGCAAGCAACCTTTACGGTTAATGTTATGTCATTTGGGTTTAAGCATGGTATCCCAATTGATGCGGACTTAGTATTTGATGTGCGATTCCTCCCAAATCCATATTATGTTCAGCATATGCGGCCAAAAACTGGCTTAGATCAAGAGGTTTATGAATATGTATTAAAATGGAATGAAACCCATAAGTTTCTTGAAAAAATTACTGACTTACTTTCGTTTATGCTTCCACATTATAAACGGGAAGGGAAAAGTCAATTGGTTATCGCGATAGGTTGCACAGGCGGTCAGCATCGCTCCGTGGCGTTAACAGAATATATAGGTCATTATTTTGAAGAAGACTATCATACTTGCATTTCCCATAGGGATATAAAGCATAGAGAAGGGAAACAACTGCATGAAAACGGCAAAAAAATCTAAAATCGTTATCCTTGGCGGGGGGACCGGATTACCCGTATTATTAAGAGGGTTGAAAAAATATCCAGTCGATATTACTGCCATTGTAACGGTAGCAGATGATGGCGGCAGCTCCGGCAGAATTCGAGAAGAAATGGATATGCCGTCACCAGGAGATATAAGAAATGTGTTGGCTGCTTTATCCGATGTAGAGCCATTAGTGGAACAAATGTTTCAGCACCGCTTTAAGACAGACAATGAATTGTCTGGCCATTCCTTAGGTAATTTAATTATTGCGGCTTTAACATCTATTACAGGCAACTTTGTTCATGCAGTTCAGGAAATGAGCAAGGTACTAAATGTTCATGGCAAAGTTTTGCCTGCAGCTAACCAGAGTGTAGTACTTCATGCTGAAATGACGGATGGCACGATTGTTTCAGGAGAATCAAAAATTCCTTTTTCCGGAAAGAAAATAAAACGTGTGTTTTTAACACCAGATGTCATTTTTCCGCTTTCCGAAACGATTAGAGAGATTCGTCAAGCAGATTTAATCGTCATTGGACCGGGAAGCTTATATACGAGTGTATTGCCTAATTTAATTGTTCCTCAGTTGGGTAAGGAAGTTTGCAAAGCTAAAGCAAAGAAAGTATATATATGCAATTTGATGACACAGGCTGGAGAAACGCTTGATTATACGGCCAGTGACCATGTCGATGCCATTTATCAGCATATGGGATGTCATTTTATTGATACTATCTTAGTAAATAATGAAGAAATTCCGCAAAATATCCAAGATCGTTACAAAGAGGAATTAGCAAAGCCTGTAGTTTACGATGTAGACAGATTAATTAATTTAGGCTTAGATGTTATTTATGATCAGATTCTTACGTATGAAGACGGATTAATCCGTCATGATACCGATAAAGTAGCAAAAATTTTATATAACCTGCTGCCAAATAGTTAGTGATTTTAAGTGAATTTTTTCTTTCACTTCATTGGAGGTTTTGGGGTTGTCATTTGCATCGGAAACGAAAAAGGAATTAACCAATCTACAAGTGAAGGATTGCTGTGCAAAGGCGGAGCTATCAGCACTTATTAGAATGAACGGTTCATTATCTTTTTCCAATAAACTATTAGTTGTTAATGTACAAACAGAAAATGCAGCAATTGCGCGCCGCATTTATATACTTATCAAAAAAATATATGATACCCCAGTCGAATTGCTTGTAAGGAAAAAAATGCGATTGAAAAAAAATAATGTTTACATTGTTCGATTAAAAAGCAGGGCAAAAGATATTCTGGAAGATTTGAAGATTTTAGGTGAAAATTTTACTTTTGATCATCATATTTCTCCAAGTTTGATTAAAAAGAAATGCTGTAAGCGCTCGTACTTAAGAGGGGCATTTCTTGCAGGAGGGTCTGTCAATAATCCTGAAACATCTTCCTATCATTTAGAAATCTTTTCTCAATATAAAGAGCATAATGAATCCCTTTGTGAGCTAATGAATTCATTTGGGTTAAATAGTAAAACACTGGAACGAAAAAAAGGCTTTATAACGTATTTAAAAGAAGCCGAAAAAATTACGGAATTCTTAAATGTCATTGGTGCTCATAATGCATTACTGCGTTTCGAGGATGTCCGAATTGTTCGCGATATGCGCAATTCTGTAAACAGGTTAGTCAATTGCGAAACGGCTAATTTAAATAAAACAATTGGAGCATCTTTGAGACAAGTTGAAAATATTCGGTATATCGAATCAACGGTGGGGCTGCAAGTTTTACCAGAAAAATTGCGTGAAATCGCTGAGCTTCGCATAGCATATCAGGATGTTACTCTGAAGGAGCTTGGAGAAATGGTATCCGGGGGCACCATTAGTAAATCAGGCATTAATCACCGACTAAGAAAAATTGATGAAATTGCGGAAAAGCTTCGTGCAGGAGATTTTTCTGTTTCCAAATAAATAAGGAGAGTAAGGGGAGTTAGTGATGGAAGAGAAACAAGTAGAAGTAAAACGGAAATCAGGACTGCAAGCACGTCCGGCAGCATTATTCGTACAGGAGGCAAATCGGTTTTCTTCCGAGGTATTCCTAGAAAAGGATGGAAAAAAAGTTAATGCCAAAAGTATCATGGGATTAATGAGCCTCGCAGCAGGTGCAGGATCCATCGTTACTTTAAGTGCCAATGGACATGATGAAAAAGAAGCGGTGGAAGAATTAAAGAAATTTATTGAGGATGAGAATTAAAAGTTTCCTTAAAAGAAGGGGATGAAGGACAAAAGCCACTAAAAAAAGGGTCTGAGTGTCCTTCATAAGGGGAATGAAGAACAAAATTCTCCGAAGCAAAGTCCCAAGTTTCCTTCATAGAAGGGATGAAGGACAAAAGCCACTGGAAAAAGGATCTGAGTGTCCTTCATAAGGGGAATGAAGAACAAAAGTCCCCGAAGTAAAGCCCCAGTGTCCTTCATAACAACGGAACGCAGGTTCCCCAGGTATTCATAAAAAAAAGCCTTTCGAATAGAAAGGCTATTTTTGCTATTGTGCGCCCGGCATGGGTGTAGTCTCTAGGGTGAAAGTCCCGAACTGTGAAGGCAGAAGTAGCAGTTAGCTTAACGCAAGGGTGTCCGTGGTGACGCGGAATCTGAAGGAAGCGAGCGGCAAACTTCCGGTCTGAGGAACACGAACTTCATACAAGGCTAGGTATCATTGGATGAGTTTGCAATACAAAACAA
>NZ_LJJC01000004.1:1266267-1334175 GCF_001420715.1 Heyndrickxia shackletonii
CATACGAATGGGGAAACTCTAGAAAGAAATATTGGAGAATAGCCAGAAGCCCAATCCTACAGAAAACCCTCACAAACTCCTATTGGGAGATGCGAGGGCTGAAGAGTCTTTATGTGAGATATTCTCAACTACGTCAGACATAAATGGAACCGCCGTATACGGAACCGTACGTACGGTGGTGTGAGAGGTCGGGGGTTAGTCACCTCCTCCTACTCGATTGTTTTTGTACTAAGAAACAAACTCGTTTCAGCTTTTTATTTTTTAGAATCTAATTCATTACGAGTAATAATTTTATCCACTAATCCATATTCCAAAGCCTTTTCAGCAGTCATAAAGTTATCGCGATCTGTATCTCTGCTGATTACGTCTAACGGCTGACCAGTGCGTTCTGAAAGAATTGTATTTAGTTTTTCACGTAAAAACAGAATACGTTTCGCAGCAATTTCGATTTCCGTTGCTTGACCTTGGGCACCGCCAAGTGGTTGATGAATCATAACCTCACTATTCGGTAATGCAATCCTTTTTCCTTTTTCACCAGCAGCAAGTAGGAAAGCTCCCATCGATGCAGCCATACCAATACAAATTGTTTGTACATCTGACTTAATATATTGCATTGTATCATAAATTGCCATACCTGCTGTGATGCTTCCACCTGGGCTGTTGATATAAAGGGATATATCTTTTTCAGGATTCTCGGCATCTAAAAACAATAATTGGGCAACGATGGAGTTTGCCACTTGATCATCGATGGCACTGCCGAGCATGATGATACGATCTTTTAACAATCGGGAATAAATATCATAGGCACGTTCACCGCGATTAGTTTGTTCAATAACTGTAGGGATTAAGTTCATACTTTCTCCTCCTCACATTTTTAATAATTCAGGACTATAAGAACCCGAATGGTTTTTAAGGAAAATTCATCCTTATGTAATTAACATCATACACTAATGGTCAATAAAGGTCAAACGATTCGCTTATATTTCTCAAAAATTTATTCTTTATTCATCATTAACAAAAAGTATTCATTTTAAACCATAAAATAGCTTGCAATAAACCGATTTCTAGACTATAATTAAAAACCGTACAGTTCAATTTTGCCCTCGTGGTGCAACGGATAGCACGTAAGATTCCGGTTCTTAAAATGGGGGTTCGATTCCCTCCGAGGGCGCTAATAAAGGTGTTTATTTTACAGTGTTTCTGCGATATTTAATTCGTGGGAACACTTTTTTTGTGTTCAATTTTAGCCGATTTTTTTTATTCAAAAATACCACGAAAAGTACCACGTAGTGCAAAAACTCCTTACTAAAAATAGTAAAGGAGGTATCCCCATTAGACGTAGAAAAGAAGTTACCAAAATTGAAGTAAAAAAAGTAGTTGAAAATGTTTCTAAAAAAGAAATTCCTACATCTAATTTTCAAAATGCTTCCCAAGAATTTTTAAAACATTGTCGCATAAAAGGTTTATCTATTGATACCGTAAAGTTTTATCAAAAAGAATTAAAACAAACTATGAGAAGTTTTGCAGAAATTAATGTGCCAATAGGGGATATACGCAAAATTAAAACTCCCCACGTTGAAAATTTTATTGAATATCAACAAAGTTTAGGTCGTGCCATTAATACCATTAATTCACGGCTTAGGGCAGGAAGAACATTCTTTAACTTTTGCTTGAGAAAAGGATATATCAATTCCAATCCTTATGAGGGTGTTCCACAACTGAAAAAACGTCATGAAGTAGGGGCGACTTTTACAAAGAGACAATTAAAACTTTTACTTGAAGCACCAGATGTAACAACATTCGTTGGTCTGCGTGATCTAGCTGTAATGCTTACCTTTGCTCATACAGGAATACGCTTAACGGAATTGACCTCCTTACGTGTACAAGACGTTTCTTTTGATGGAAAGGGTGCTATTAATGTTCAGCACGCTAAGAATCGTTATGCTCGAAGAATCCCTCTTACAAAACGTTTAAAGGCAGTTTTACGGGCTTATATCGAAGAACGTGGAGCATTAGATACTGATTCATTATTTATAACGGTAGAGAATCAGCCAATTACAGGAAGATCGATTCAATGTAGATTAAAACATTATGGACAACAAACAGGAGTTATTAAACAAGTAAAAGTAAGTCCTCATGCCTTCCGTAGAACGTTTTGCCGATTGAAAGTTGAAGCAGGTACAAATATTTTCGTTCTGCAACGTTTAACTGGTCATCACTCCTTAGAGATATTAAGGCGATATGTCGAGATATATGGAACGGATTTAGAAAAAGCCATTGAGGATGGTTTTGACGGACTATAAAAAATCAAAGGAGAAATCAAATGCCCCTAGATCAAGAATGGTTGCTACTAATACTTGAAGCAAAACATCAAGGTCTAACAGTTGAGGATATACGAGAATATTTACAAGAAAATCAAAAGGAGAAAATCGAAGATGACAACTAAATTTAAACGTTCCATCATTCACTATTCCAGTGTCAGAGATATTGAAATGGTTATCGAGGAATTGTTCGAGGAAATAGATGAAAAAATATCTGATTATGAACAAAAGCAAGCCAAATACCAATTAGAGGGTTGTAACTTCCTATCAGATGAAACACATGGGAAAATCATAGGACTATTATTAATGAAGTGTTACTTACGGGACAAGTTATCAGAAGTAAGGGAAAGATATAAGCCTTGAAAAGCGAGAAAGCAACAAATCGCTGTACTCTTACTACTACAAGGGATTGAGAGTGGGGTAGTCTATTTTTATATATGGAAGAATGAAAAAAATATGTAAACAAATTGAAAATCGCTAAATCCATTGATATTACTAGGTTTATCAACCTATTAGTCTATTTTTATACAATGGAATAAACAGAAAAATGACTTAGAAGTATTCGCAGTACCTCTAAGCCAATAAGTTTTCATTCAACTAAAACTGAATAAGAAACATCCTATTCCCCTATATTATAAAATTTAAAAAAATATATTGCAAGGGGTCTAGTTTCCTATTGTCTTTTTTAGGGTGTTTCAGTGTGAGTTGCCGATAAACACACTATAATAAATTTCGTAAGGTAATGACCCTGCCAACGCATAAAAAGGGGATAGGACACAATAAGCACTTCCCTATTTATGCTTGTGTCTGAATGGTGAGGGCTACCATTAAGTGCTGATCGAAGGAAGGATAGGAGTATATATACTCGCAAGACATTCACAAGTAATTGCTAGTCCAAATTTTGGACAACCAATGAACCTGCTAGGGCTATCTGTTGCAGTAGGATGTTAGGATGAATAATCCTCGACGAATAGGGTGTTACAAATACGGATACCATAACCCGATATACAAAAGGAACAGTCGCTTGTCTATTGTCACTTGATTATTTTTTATCATCTGACAGTAGGCAACAACTATGCCCAAGCCGTTTTCCATACACCTCAACCAAAAGTATCAACCCCTAAAACCTAAGTCAAGTTTATTTGCCAAAATTCCTAATAAATTATCATGAAAAAATGAAATGGAATGTTAGGGTAGTATGGTTGGTAGGGGAGGAATTACAATTTGTAGATCATGATTAATTATAAGGAATACGGAGAAAGAATGGATGTTAGCGTTTGTCTTGTTATATATCAGAATAGGGGGAACGGTAGCGAAAAACTTGGTATATATCAGAATAGATATGTGAAGTAGTTTTTGGTTATTTATCAGAATAGAAATTAAGAACAGTTGATGTTATTTATCAGTATAGATATAATAAATTGAAAATACCCTGTATGGGTATATATAAAAAGTAGACAAATAGAAATCGCTTGAACCATTGGTACATCAACAACGTATCAATATTTGAATGTGAAAGATAGAATTTTAATGCTTATTATTTCCTTGCTTTTCAATGGTTTTGGCTAGGTATAGGGGTATATTTTCCTTAATAGTCTATAAAGGAAGAAAATGTCCGACAATAGAAACTCCGTCAACCCTTGATATATCAACATTGTTCAAATATAAGGAATAACCATAGGTGGATAAAACCCTTTGTTATCAACGTTTCTAATGGATTTTTCTTAATTCACCCTAAAGGAAAGAAAATAGCGTTATAAATTGTAACGGTTTAGAAATCGCTCTAACCCTTGATATATCAACATTCTTCCTAAACTTTGAGAAAGTCAAAACGCTGAATCTCTTGGGAGAGTAAGGATACAGCCATTTTTCATGGATCGTCGTTAAAGGAATAATAATAGTACTAGAAGTTTAGAAAATCGCTAGAATCATTGATATATATATGGAATAAGACAGTATCTTCTAAAAAAGTATTATTTGAAAAGTGACTCAACTCTTACAGCGCCAACGGTTTAAGCGTTTTTCAATGAATTGTCGTTAAAGGAAAGAACAAGTCAAACTTAACATGAGAAAATATAGAGAAAAGAAAAAGCGTTATAAAAATTAAGTGCTATTTTCTTTGATCTAATGCGTTTCTTAATAAACTTTCAGATTCTAAATTTCCTAGAATCCTATAGTACCAACGGTTTCAGCGTTTTTCAATGAATTGTCGTTAAAGGAAAGAACAAGTCAAACTTAACATGAGAAGAATACAGAAAAAAATAAATCTTTTGAAGTTTAGACATTCCTCAATCCCTTGTATATCAACGGATATAGCGTTTTTTAGTTTTTCTGTTACTATGATAAGATATAAAAATATCACACTACCTAAGCGAAAAATTCAGCAATCCCTTGCGACTGTAAGGCTACACCCATTTATATATTTTCTGTTACTAAGGTAAAGAAAGCAAGAGAATATGGAAAAATACTAATAGTAGAAAAAGCGAAAACGCTTGAACCCCTTGTGACTCTAAGGTTTACTCCACTTTTGGTTTTTCTGTTACTATGATAGAGAAAACAAAAAAAGGAAGAAAAGTAGAATGGTATTTATCAGTATAGGTATCATTTAGAAAATTAGTGAAGTAGTTTTTTGGTATTATCAGTATAGAAAATGTCCAAGTTTAGAATGGTATTTATCAAAATAGAATACAAAGTGTAATTTTCATTGAGTGCCATAACCTATGACATTGAATGAAGGTCTACACCTTCTACCAGATTTATTCATTGTTTGACCTCACCTTTCTTTTGGGTAGTCATTTGTGACTACCTCTATTTTTTTACTCATAATTTTGCATAGGGATGACTTGGCGGAAAATATCGCTTAGTCATTTTTATATAATTTTTTACTCATAATTTTGAATGAAGATGGCTAGGTATTTTGTCTAGCCATTTTTATATATATTTAATCTCATAAATATTAATCAATTGGAGGAATGTAGAATGTTAGTGTTAATTGAACTTATTGGTTTTGCAATCTTTTTTGCAGTGGTACATCATGACTTCAAGAAATTAAAGAATGATAGGAGGTAGGGGAATGTGGATTTAGGAGGTATTCCATTAGAATCTTTCATCAAAGAGGGCATATTTTGCCTTTTATTTATTTGGTTGCTTATCACACAAAAGAAGGAATCAAATAATCGAGAAGAAAGACTAATGAATCACGTTGAAAAAACAACAGAAACATTAGATGTACTAAGTCAACGTATGGAAAATGTATCTAGTAAAGTAGACCATATTGACACAAGGCTAAACGAATTTGAACAACAAGTTAGTAATTTAAAGGAGGGTAAATAATGGCTGAAGTCACACAAGACGCTTATGTTGCACTAAGAACGTATATCACATCTAATTGGAAAACTGTATCACTAAAGGATGATACAAATAGAGAAATTAAACGACTTACATACGATAGCTCAAAGGTTAAATGGACACATACTAAAACTACAGAACAAGTACAAACAGGTGTCAACGACTTTGACGAACCGATATATGACTATGTAGAAGTCGAAAGCAATCAAACATTAGAATTAACAATTACTCTTACTGGTGCTGATTTTTCTTTACCTTCAACAATTAGTAAATCAGTCATCCTTGACAGTAATAATAAGGAAATCAGCGTAGAAAGTTTTCAACCTTTTACTTTTGAAAATGCAGGAGATCAATTAACTATTAAGCACAAAATACAAGTACCTGCGATTGCGTAGGTGATTAATATGCAAATTGATTTAGTTTCTTATATTTCCTCGATTTATTCCTCATCAAGTCATGATAAAGAAGTATTAAATTTGAAAAATGAAACAGTTGAATTAATATCCTCTATTAATCATCTTGTTTCAGAAGTAGAAGTGCCGAAAAAACAAACGATAGTAATTGAATCATATGTATCAACAATTAATGGTGCAATAGTCAAAAGTGGTAATGAAATACAAAACGTTACTATTTCCTTGTCATCATTTGTAAGCCCTATAAATGGCGAAATTGACGTTAGAATTAAAATAATACCTAATGTAACAGTTTGCGAATTAAGCACCATAGAGGGGCAATCTAGTTGCTATTACATAGAAAATCCTTCATTTGTGGAGGTGATTTAGATGTTACAAGGGGACACAGTAAGATTGCAGTGTCATTTTAAGACATTTGACGGAAAGTCAGTCGATCCAATCGACCTTAAATTGACTATTTATAATAGTAAAAAGGAACAAATTGAACAAATACCATTAGATGATACTCACAAAGAGAATGTGGGTATTTTTTATTACGATTACAGTCCTGCCAGTGAATTGAACGAATTTATTTTCGAGTTTGCTGGCAGTGTGCAAGACAAACCTATCCTTAGTAGAGGAAAGGTAGAAATTAAATTTAATCAATAGGAGGTCACAAAATGGCAGAAGAAATCAGTTTTACACAGGAACAACTAGATGAAGCAATAACCAACGCAAAGAATGAATGGGTTGAAAAGGAACTTAATCCAATAGTTGCAGAAAGGGATAATTTGCTTCAATTCAAACCTAAAGACTTATCAGATGAAGAAAAAGCCATTCAAACTAAGCAACAAGAATTGATTGATAAAGAGATTCAACTCGAATTGAAATCAGCAGGACTTGAACAATTTGCAGGTGTTGTCAAAGTGACGAATACTGACGAATTAAAAACAGTGATTGAATCACTTAATACTATTGTCAATGACATTAAGGTGTCACTAGGGTATATTCCCGATAATCACAAGCAAGTTACCGCCTATGACCAAGCAAAACAAAATGGAAATACAAAAGGGATGATTAAGTCACTATTCGGATTGAATTAATAATCTGATTGGTGACTTTTTTATATTAATTAAAAATATTGGGCGACGACCTACGTCAGAGGAGAATATTTAATATGACTATTTTTACAAGTAAAGATTTTGTAGTAGGACAAAACTATGACATGAAAGATGTATTAATTGAGGTAAATAAGAAACAGAATCCATTTACTACTTTCTTACTATCTAAAAGTGTAAAGGCGACAGCACCACAAGTACATTGGATTACTGAAGAAATTGCAGATTCAGCAGTAACACTTGGTGAAGGTGGAAATGCACCGGATTTCAAAAAGGATACATTAGCACCAAAAGACAATTATCTTGAAATTTTTGCTAATACCGCAGTTGTAACAAATACGGCTCAATATTCTACTGCTAAAGGTATCAGTGACTTATTAGCACATGAAGTTGATAAGAAATCAAAGGCAATCAAACGTCTAATGGAACGAAAGTTTTTACATGGTGTTAAAGGGTATGATTCCGCAACTCAAACTTATACAACAGATGGTATCCTAACTCAAATTAACGCAGATCATCAAATTAAAGGTGCTTTGACTGGTGACGCATTTGAAGAAATGATTGGTAAACTTTATGACGCAGGAGTATCAGATAACCTTATTGTATTCCTTCCTGCTCGTATTAAGAAAGCATTAACTGAATCAAAAGTAGTTGAACACTTTGCAAAAGATAAGTTTCTAGGTTTTGACATTGACGAGTATGTAACTGTATTTGGTACGGTAAGGTTCGCTTTGTGTGAAGAATTAGGAAATAACAAGATGTTTGCAGTAAACCCTGACTACTTAGAAATGCCTGTACTTATTCCTTTCCATGGACAAGTAGAAGCAGTTAGTGGCTCTAAACAATCTGTATTCTTAGAAACTCAAGCAGGTGTAAACCTATTGAATGATAAAGCAGCAGCAAGTTTTGAAATTGTAGCAAGCAAATAATTATTCTATACATTACTAGGAACGTTCCTTCATTATTTGGGGGAGCGTTCTTTTATTTAATCAAAAGGAGAAAAGAGGATGAATGAAAAGGATGAGTATTTTCTAAAACGCAGACATAAGAAAATCAGTATGCAGAAAATAGCAAGTTACATTGGCTGTTCACAAAGTCTAATATCACGTTATGAGACAGGGAACTGTCAAATGTCAGATTACAAGATTGAAATGTACAAAAAATTTATAGATACATACGAAAAATAATTCCCAAAAATATAATCAGAAAGGTAAGGTGACACAGTGAATAGATTTAGAAATTCGTCTTAACCACTCCTTTTATTTCATAGATGACCGTTTGAAGAAAAATTGAGGAATACACTTCAAACAAATATGGTCGAGGAATAAAAGGAGGAATCTGATAGTCAAACTATTGGCTGTCAGAGGTTATTGACGACAAATAATGTTGTCATAGGATGTTTACAGTTAAAAGGCAGTGGGAGATTTTCCAATCTTTCGCTTATTAAATGAAACAAGAATTAAAAGAGAAATTCCAAGAATGGACAAATGAGATTGATAATACATACAGTTTGATTTTAACAAATGATTTAGATTCATTATTTACAGTTGCAATATTACGCTTATTATTCGGTTGTGATGTTGGAATGTTTTATGATTTTCATAGACTATATAGTAACCTAGAAAAATTTGATAAATCAAAAATAATAGGTTGTGATTTAGCTATTGAGGATGAAGAAACTCGCACATTCTGTAATCATGTAACAAGAATGTGGAAGGATGATAAAGTCAATCCAATGTCAGCCAATCTAAACAACTTCGCTAAAGGTGTATATGGTGGAGGTTCTATTCAATCTACAACTTATTTCCGCAAATACAATGGTTCTACTTTATTAATGGTTTTATCATTGTACGGTGTATTTGATAAGTTAATACTTCCTAATCATACTGAATTAACAGAGGAACAAAAATTAATATTAGTATCAATTGATTCATACTTTTGGGGTGCATATCATCCTAAGCATTATGAAGCACATAAATATTTTTACATTTGGCAAAAAGCATTAGGGTTAGAAATGTTCAATGACTTATTTAATAAATATACTAAGTCAGAAATTATGAACTTTCAGCGTGAACATAGACTCAAAGGAAGTATATTTGCTAAAGGGAATAATGATACATACGAATTAGGAACAGGATTAGACATAGGATATTTACAAGAGCAATTCCCAATGTTGGACTTTTCACTAGCTACATTTGATAGATATTGTGAATTTGATAATCCAACAAAGGAACAATTTTATACTGGAGATTCTAAACACGATCTAACTGGTCGTGTTTTTTCTATGGCTGTAACTAATAGAAATGAAGTTAAAGTTACAAGATTTAAAGACTAATACAAAAGGATAAGGGGAGGATGAAATATCGCCCCCTTTCCAAACTATTTACGAACATTACATAATAAATTATAATAAAATTATGCTAAAACACGAACGTTAAATCAAATAAAATATAAATTATTCGCATATAGGAGGATAAAATCATGAAAAACTACTTTTTCTGTTACACAAAGAAAGTATCTGATTATCTTAATTCACAAGGATTTGAATACATAACCGTAGCACAAGACCCAAAGAGTAAAAAGATATTCTCACTTTATTACATAGATGAACAATTACAAAAAGCACTTTCTGAATATCAAAGATAATTAATCCAATCCAAATAATAAAATCTTAATATAATCGGAGGAATTAAAATGAAATTTGAAGAAATTGAAAAATACTTACGTTTTAATGAGCAGGAAACAAATATTTATATCCCTAATGAAATATTTAAAGATTTACAGAATAACTTCAAGAAAACTAATCACATTCCTGTAGCGTATTCCTATTATTATCTCATTTGTTGGCTATACAGATATGCTAAGTATGGAAGTTTTAACATTGACAATAAGAAGATTAAAGAGATATTAGGGTATCACCAAGATTCAAAAGGTATCGACTATATAATGAAAAAGGGTGGTGTACTCGATCTAATGGAATACACTATTACACAAAAGGATTATCCTCTTTCTTGGAGATATGACAAGTATGATGGCTATGGTTTAGAGTTTGAAATGTTAAGTGAGTTCCCCGAAGAAATACAAAAGACATTAAAAGAATTACAAAGTAGAAAATATACAATTAAATATCCAGTTAAAGCATTTCACAGAAGTAAGGAATCAGAGGAAGATAGTTATGAAGATGGTACATTCTTCGAGGTTGATAATACCCACTTAGTACCATTTGAAGTTTTTATGTTCTGTATGAGCAAAAAGGAAATTGGTTGTACAGGATTCTATTTATGGAGTTACTTGAAAATGCAGAATCAAAAATTTGTAAATGGTTATGATGTTGCAATGCACCAATTAGCCATTGATATAGGACTACCCAAAATGACAATGGTTGACCATCTCAAAACATTAAGACAATACAATATGGTAGGTGTTATTCATAATCAAGAATACTTCTGCCTATTACTTGATGATGGTAAAAGGAAAGCCAATACATACAAAACAAATGAATATATAACTTTTAATGATAGTCCACAAGATTATGAGAAAATAAAAGTTGTAGAATCAAGGGAGTATATTGATCTGATGAAGGAAGAAGCCGAGAGAAGTAGAATGAAGATTCAAGAGGGTAGGATAGATATTTCACTAGACCAGTTACCATTTTAACCCATTTTTAATTAAAATTTTGAATAAGTTATAAATCCGTCCTACATATAATATAAGAGTATACGACTTATGAATATGTTAGTTGTCAGTTTCAATTATAACTAATCAACTATAAATTAAAAATTATATAAATATTCATACAATCTTTAATCTATATTAAGTATAGGACGAAAACATAACTTATTCAAAAATTTATTAGTATATGGGATTAATTGGAAGATGTAATTACAGAGGATAGGTGAATTATTACCTGTCCTTTTTTCTATTCAAATATTTAATCAATGGAGGAATTTATTATGAAATTATTCAGCAAAAAGCAATCAGTAAAGGAAATTGTAAGTGACATGAAGGTTAATATTGATAATATGAGTTATCATGCTTATGAGTTGCAAAAGGGAATTAATCACCTACAGGAACTTATTGACGAACGGTTCAAATTGTATGATGAAGCATTATCCATGATGGACAAAATGGATGGTGAAAAGTAATGAATATTTATGAAGCATTGCAAAATGTATCCTATAAAAAGCAGGAGTATTTCAAATGGAAACATGATATTCGTTTCAATCAATCAATCCCTAGAAAGTCAGAAGAAGAATTTTTAAAAGTTGTTGATTTGAAATCATTAAATACCTTCCACAGGTGGGAACGGACTCAAGAGTATAAGAATTTATTATTGCTACTATTAGAATCTAAAGTAGCTAATGATTTTGATGAAATATATAGAGTTGTAACGGATAAGGCAAAAGAGGGAGACGAGAAATCTATTCGTCTCTTTTTGTCTATGCAGAAGGATATTCAATCCAATGCGAAACTCGCAGCACAAACATTTACAAGTGTTGATGATGAAGAAGAAACAGAAGATGATGATTTAGATTTAAGTTGATGGGGGACTATATTTAGTCCTCCTTTTTTTATTGGAGGTGAGTAGATGGCGGTTAAAAGTAAATCAGTAACAAATAAAAAATTAGATAAGGTCATGAAGGACTTCCGTTTGTTCAGTAAAAACTTTATCAAGATTGTAGATAATGATGGTGAAACAGTACCGTTTATTCTTAATCCTGAACAGGAACAATTTATTAATGAAATGGGAAAGTACAATGTTGTACTTAAAGGAAGACAGATTGGGCTGTCAAGTCTATGTTTAAATTTGATGATATTTAATGCAGTAACTAGACCTAACACTAACTATTTGATATTAACCCATCATAATAAGATTAGTAAGGATTTATTCAAACGTTTAAAATTTAGTTATAAGAATCTACCACATGATAAATACCCCGACTTATTCCCCAAAGTTGAAATGGATAATAGAGAGGAATTTATATTATCAAATGGATCAAAAATTGTTATTGGTACTGCAAATGGTGAAGATGTAATATCGGGTGCTACATGGGATATTATCCAACTTAGTGAGATGGCAAAGTATCCTAATAGCGAAGTTATGGAAGAAATACTTTCAACTTCAATCCCAGGATTAAGGAAATCAAAAGACGCTAAAATTTTGATAGAAAGTACCGCATTAGGTTATTCATTTTATACCGATATATTTATGAAAGCATGGAGAGGAAATTCTACATTCACACCATTCTTTTTTTCATGGCTTGCAGAAGGTTATCATAAACAATTCAAAAATTCATTTGATGAAGCAGAAACTTACTATAAATTACATAATAAGGGTAAAAGATTATCCTATGATGACCTTGAACATGATGAACGAATACTTAGAGATAAATACAAGGCAACTTTTAGACAGTTGATGTTTAGAAGGTATTACATAGAAACTAATAGTTTAGAAAAGTTTATGCGTGAGTTTCCCACTACTCCTGATGAAGCATTTGCAGAAAGTAATAACGCTGTATTTGATACTAAAAAGATACTTGAGCGTTTACAAAATGTTATTCCTCCACTTGAAACTAAGGAAATATATGAGGAATTGCCGGAAGTATTAAAACCTTATATCAATAAGAATCTATTCATCTACCATCTACCTAAGAAGGGTACAAAAATGTACTCGGGTGTTGACGTTGCTTCGGGTACAGGTGGAGAGAATGATAATTCTACAATGGCTATATATAATGCAGATGGTCAACAAATGGCTTCATTCTTTGCAAATGATGTTCCTGTCTATAAGTTTGCGGAAATCGTGAACAGTTTAGGCAGGTTTTTTAATTATGCGTTTATTTGTGTGGAAAGAAATAGTTATGGATTGCCATTGTTAGAGAAGTTACGGAAAGAATACGGTTATTTGAATCTATTGAAACAGAAGATATTTGACCAAAAAGGGAAAAAGAAACTCCAACTAGGATTCATGACCACTACAACTACAAAGCCAATTATCATTAATGATTTAAAGGAAAACTTTGAACTAGGCATGATTAACATAGAATGTGTCGAGACACTGGAAGAAATGAAGATTTATCAAGAGGTTAAAGGAAAAATGGGTAATAAAAAGGGTGCTAATTTGCATGATGACTTGGTTATTGCTACTGCTATGATGTGCCAAGCCATGAAACAAACTAAATATTATGTGGATATTTGAGGTTAGGTTCAGCCAAGAACTTAGCCTTTTTATTTTGTAAAGGAGGAATAAGAATTGAGTGATAAATTAGATCAGTACATAAAAGCCAAGTATGAAAATAAATCGGATTGGTTTATTGAAGAAGTACAATCCATTTCTAATCAGCAACGTGTATTAGATGTAATAGCTAAAAAGAATTATCTAAACGGTGAACATAAGATTAAGCAGACACCCAGTTATAAATATAATGGGAAAGAGTTTAATCCAAGACGAATTGTATTGCAGTATGCAAAAACTTTACTATCATTTCAGCAAAATTATCTGCTTGGAAATCCCATTACATTTACAGGGAATGAAGATGTTGTGAAGGAATTTCTTAGAGTTAATAAGCAAGGAAAATATAATAGATTAAATCAGAAGATACTTGATAAGGTGCTGAAATATGGTTCAGTTGCAGAGTACGTTTATTTGGATGGTAAGGTTATTAAATCCAAGTTGATTGATGCTAGTGAGGGTTATCCTGTTTATGATAATGAGAATAGTCTAATAGCGTTCATTGAAGCGTATGTTAGTGACGGAATCAGTTATTATACTGTATTCACTGATAAGTATGTGGAGAAATATAATAATGATGGTGGAACTCTTAGATTGGTAGATAGAAAGGTATCATTAAGTGGATTGCCTATTGTTTATCATAATGACAATGAGTTATCAGATGTAGAGGGTAGAAGTGAATTAGATGATTGGATAGAGATATTGGACAGTATGGAGGATTTAATAAGTAAGTATACTGATTCATTCTATAAGTTCATGAATCCAATTCCAGTAGCAATAGGACAGCAATTAAAAGGTGATGGACTACCTAGCAATATTGTAGGTGGTGGCATTACATTAGATGATGGTGCTGACTTTAAGTTTGAAGGGAATAAGTTGGATTATAAATCCTTTGAAACGATCTATAAGACGTTATTGCAATCGTTATTAGATACAAGTAGTACACCTGCTGTAAGTATGAATAAGACAGACATAAGCAATTTGTCGGAAGTAAGTTTAAAACTACTGTTCTCATTAGCGGATGAAAAGGCAGGGTTAAATGAACAATTCATGCGTGAAGGTATTGAACAGAGGAATGAGAAGATTAGAAAGTTGTTAGCATTACAGGGAGTGACATTTGATGAAGAATCATTTGATACTTTGGACTTCGTGTTTCATTATAACCAACCTTCTAATGATAAAGAAACGATTGAAAACCTAGAGAAGTTAAATGGTATGGGGGCTATTAGTTTAGAAACGATATTGGCTAAGAATCCTTATGTAAATGATGTGGCTACAGAATTAAAAAGGTTGTCCAATGTGGATAATAAAAAGGGAAATAACGAGGGAAATAATCATAATGATAAACAGGTCAGTTAAATTGACATGAATGGGTGCGAAGTTTAATAGAAATGTTGTAGTGTCAAGGTTAGATACTTTACATACTATATTAAACTTCACGCCCCTGTTATTATATTTTTTGTTGATTTTTTTAAAATAATGGGTTAGAATTATTGTCAACTAGAAAATTTTCTGAAAAATAGGCAAAGTTGAGTAGTACCAACACTTTTGGGGGTATGAAAGATTGCTACCTATAACAATGATTATGTTAACTTGGCTAATCCTTATCATAATAAATCTTAGATACAGGATAAGATACCTATTTTTTGGAAGAAATTCTTATAAAATTTTGCTTTTATTAGAGTATTTAATAGGATAGCCGATACCCCAAAGTCGAAAAATCAGCCCCCTAGCATACCATTTTACACACCCAATAAAAATATTCATAAATTTCAAAGGATTCCCATATTTTATATCGAATGTAATAGGTACAAAGATATAAGGGGGAAGATGAAATGAGGAAATTTTGGGTAGTTTTTTTATTTTCATTATTATTAGTAGGTTGTTCTGCTTCTGGTAAACCAAGTAATGTGAGTGATGAAATATGGAATGGTGGAAAACAGTACACTATTTACATAAATAAGATTGTGGAAGAAAAAGGGGAAGCAGATGATAACTTTAATGATACGTTACTATCCTTTCTCTCTAGCAAAAGTGAATCAGAAATGTCTAGTAAGGAAAGAGAAATTGTGAATAATTTAAGATTTTTAAATCTTAATTTTCTTAAAGTAAGAATTGCTCAATTATCAGGTGGAGATACAAAAGAAAGCCTTAAAGAATATAATAAGTATTATGACAAGATGGAAAAAATATATGGAAAATCGAATTTAGTTGCAAGTAATTTAGATGAAGATTTTATTAAAAAATCCCTCGTCACTCAAGTTACCAAAAAAACTGCAAATGATGAAGGTATTAAAGAAGCATATATGTCTGAGCAAAATTTATCATTGACTGCAAATGAAGTTTCATACAATATGCCAAATAACTTAGATAAACCATTCTTCATTGAGGGTGAAGTAAAATTATGTAATTATTACAATTATGGATTTACTAATGAAAAAGACTTGTTTTGTGGTCAATTAACTCCAACCAATGGGAACTATTCTGATTCATGGTATTTATATTTTCATAGAGAATCTTTTGATCCACTTTATCAGAAATTGATTAATGGTGGGACTTCTGAAGTTATGGTTACTGCTATTATTCCGAGTAGAGCATATCAAAGTGGTCAAGGTAACATGGCAAGAGTAAAACATATCCAGTTTAAATAATCAAATTCTCACTCCATAAAGTTATGGAGTGTTTTTAATTTTACAGAAAGGAATGATATAGATGAATAACCTTCAACGTGTCCAATTAGAAACAAAAGGGGTAAAACTAGATCAATCTGAATTAACCATCTACCTACAAGAAAACGACTTGCAGCCATTTGAAGAATATAACCCACAATCAGCAACAAATAAACGGAATATTTACCGTTCAGCATTGAGCGTATTAGAAAGTATCGCTTCATCTCCCGACACCATGAAGTCATATAAGATGGATGATATTACAATAAGAGATTTTCACGCAAAAGTATTGAATCAGATTGACAATTTAGAACGGAAAATAAGGCAAATGAAAACGGACGACCAGCTACAAGGGGAGTCTAACTTTTTCATGTTGTTTGCGGATTAAAAAAGGGCATTGCAAATTTGCAATACCTAAAAGGATAGTTATAAAAAATTGTCAAAATCGACAACAATTTAATGTAATTTTACAATAGTGGAAATTGTTTGTAAACAAAATAGTACAAAAGGAGGTATATAAATGTTTAATCTAGTTGATGACTTCCAATATATATTAGATAGTTTAGGTATAGATGTTCAGATTAATGCAGTATCTACAAAGGCAGTAATAACTAATACACCTGTTAATGCTAATTATGATGATAAGAAGATCAATACACTTGATGTAATTAAACGTGGTGATAAGGTTACCTATGAAGATGGAGTGTATTTAATTATTTCAGAAATTAATGGGGATAGATACGGAAAATATAAGGGATTAATGAGGAGAACTAACTTTATTATTCCTATTAAAGTAGGTGAAGAAAAAGAATACGTTGGAACTAATGATTTTGGTGAACCCGTTTATAAAATTACACCTGTTAATGTAAATGAAGAATGTATAGTTGCTAATCAAACAGCGTCAGTTGAAAACGGTTCTATTAGATTACCAAATGGAAATATTGATTTAATGTTCCAAGACAATGAGAATACGAAGAAAATCAAATTGAATGATAAATTCTCAGTTTCAGATCAATATTATAAAGTCATTGGATTTGATAATACTGAAATAGGATTAATTATTGTAAAGTGTGAAAAGACTACCTAATAAATAATTGACAAGATTTTCCCCTTCATTTACTATTAGGGTATAGATAAGGTTCGTTTTTGTACTAAATATTATGCAGTAGAAACACTGTAATTGAAAATAAACATTTATATATCAACGTCTATCGGATATTTCAAAAATTAGTGGTGCAACGGATAGCACGTAAGATTCCGGTTCTTAAAATGGGGGTTCGATTCCCTCCGAGGGCGCTAATAAAGGTGAAAAACACTTGTAAATTTTTATAAGTGTTTTTTTTTATTATAATGATGATGAGAAAACGTTAACGTTAAGAAAAGAAATGTAAGACAAACATTTCAGCGAAGCGCATCCCTAATGTTAACACGAGTAATAATAACTTAGAGTTCCGTCTAAACTACAATACAATTCCATCATTATTCTTCTTTTACCTGCAATAATTTAGATGTTTTTCTTCAAGTGCTTGCGTATTCTTATAATTCCTTCCTCAATTGCAATTCAAACGCGAGCTCTATTATAAGTATTTTAGTTTCGTAACGATTCCTTTATATGATTCTTTCCGTATTCGTTCAAAAATAGTTGATATTCTCCTATAAAAATGAAGCGGCTCAATGAATGGATTACTAAGATATTACCAAGACCTATTATAGATTTCATTTTTTGATATTCAGGTCTTTACAGAATCTTTATCGCAAAAGATTCTATTGCATCCATATTTCTCTAGTTCCTCAATCTGTCTATCTAAATTTTGATATTTAGAACTTTAGAAACCGTACCAAACCAAAATAGAGATATTTTAAGGGAGATAATCATTCCAAAAGATACAGTTGTAAAAGCTGAATATACTTAAGAGTTTGGTTGGGTATTTGAATACCAAGGAAAGAAATGCTGGCAATATAATTATAGTATTGAAGATATTATTAAAATAAGAAAATAGGGGTGATTTAAATGTCAGAATTAAAATCATGTATAATATATGGAATTAACGTTGTTAATGAGAACGGAGATTTGAGTTACGACGCTGCAAATATTATAAGCTCAATAGCAGATAAATATGATGGAGTTGAAGCAAGATGGGCTGGAAGAAACGGTCAAGAACCATCATATGTTGTAATTGGGATTGTATTAGAAGATTACACTGAAAATGATTCATGTGTAGTCTTGGAAGAGCTTCTTCAAAAAGAAAAGGTAGCAGAAAGAACTTTTCCAATTCTACCAATCCTTAGAGACGTCGAAAATCTTTATAAAGAGCATGATTGTCTTAAAAATGTGGATTATGATAATATACCTTACACAATGATAATACACACTGAAGATTAAAGTTTTAAAAATATTTTAATTTTCGTATATATTTATGGCTAATTGTGAAAAGAGATACCGAATAGTATGGAACAAACACAAGAAGCAACTCTTTCCTATTTGAAGGAATAGCTTGAATAGGTGTTTACCTCAAAGAAGTAATAATCGTGGAAGTTTATCGTGATACCTTTTTAGAGTAACATCACTAATAATAGTTTTATATACTTTTATCGAACCCATGAACTAATCATCAAAGGGTTCTTTTTTTATGTGGAATAATACCCTTTTGTAAATTGGCTTCAACTTTAGTAGCAATTGCAAAAAGGTAGAAGCATCTAAAAGATGCTTCTATAGCAGTGAAAATTAATAAACATAGGAAGTTCCAACGATTATGAGCAGTATAAATAACACTACTATTAGAGCAAATCCAGCTCTGTGGTGATGATGTTCTTTGCTCATCTTTAGAACACCCCCTTGGTTATAGATATATTTAGTTTATGTTTTTTACGCAAAATTGCTTGTACTTAAGGACAAAAATGAAGAATTCATACAGGTTTTACTTTAAAGGATTATGTGTAACAGAAGTTAGTAGTGGCAATAAAATTTTTCGATTTATTTGGGGAATTTAGTGAATGATTGATGAAAATTAAAAAGGCGACTATATAGTCGCCATGTAGAAAGTTTGCGGAAAAATAGGAAATTATTCCACAAATGTTAGTTTACCATACTTTGTAATTTTTTACATTAGCTTTTTGAATATCTTAACAAAATGATTAGAAAAGGCTAGTGCGGAATAACTACCCAAGCATTAGGTAAATATCGCATACCGACAGCTGTATCCGTAGCGGGCTTTAACAGCAATTGTCCATTATGGATCATCGTTGTGGATCCTCCGCCATCCATTGCAATGGCATTAGTTACTTGATATTTCTCAAACATCTGGGCCATGTCAGACATGGACGCGCCGCGATGTGTCTTATTCCAATAAAATCGGCCATCCGTGATAATCATGATAACATCTCCGTTTTTCGCTTGGCCAATGGCAGTGCGCGGCGCCCAGCCCCACGCTCCATCAATTGCAGGAGTTACTCGATTAACTCCATTCACAATCAATTGTGGGCCAAAGCTTACCGCATCACTTACGCCTAAGTTCAGTAATTGATTGACAGAATATTTACCGGTTATGAATTGACCGTCTTTTAGAAAACCTCCTACAAGCTGTGGGATATTTCGATCTCCCTTTGGTGAAGCTAGGACATTTCCCTGACTAATAACAATTCCAGTCGCTTTTCCCCCCGAGCCAGTTCCTCCGCGATCCACAAATCCTCCTCCATTAATACCAGCAATTCCTTGATTTTCAGATATCAATTCGGAAAGTGCTTGACCTTTATCAGGCAGTCTTGATTGCACTAAATGAACCGTTGTTGGATCTGAAATGACCAAAATTTTTGCCGTATAGTTTGCTGTATCAATGGTATCCTCGTGAATATTCAATTGTTTACTTCCAATGTTATTAATGCTGTCAACTGCTGTCTGGACAGTTGGAGGATGATAAAATGCTTTTTTCAACTTATCGATCTCTGATTGTGGGAGTAGAAATCCCATATATTTCACATATCGGGCATGCTGCGTTGATAATACTGACCCGACTAGCATTTTTCTAAATTGTAAACCTTGATTTGTACCATATAAAAAACCGCCTCCTATGATGAAGACAGAAACAAAAACAATTGTAAAAACTCTCCAAAAGCGTTTCCTTGCTTTTTTTCGCTTTCGTTGAATACGAGAGCTTGTATTAACCTTATTTTTTAATTCATCCATGATGATTCTCCTTATTAAGAATGAAAATAAGTCAATGTACCAGTATATTGTACCTACAAAACATCCAAACTGCCAATCTACTTTTTGGAATTGGTAATAAAAAAGTACTATATATTATTATAGGAACTTTCTCTTATAATTTCATTAAAATATAATAAGAATTATACGGTAACAATAGCCAATAAGTATATCCTTAACAAAAAAGAAATATACGAATCCACTATTCTAGTGTAAAATAAAATCTAGAAAGGGGATGTATGGATGGATTTACAAGCAGGTTTATGGCAGCAGCAAACATTAAAGCTGACCATGACACAGGAATTGAAACAAGCCATTGAAATTTTACAATATTCAGCTCAAGAATTGTCTTCTTTTTTAGAAACAAAAGCGCTGGAGAACCCCCTTATACAGTTGGAACATTCCAATATAAAATTAATGGATCCTCATTTTGATTATACAAAGAAAAGTAAATTTAGAAAGATCGAAAAAGATGACAGGGATTGGGTGCAGCAAATTGCCAAAAAGTCAGGTTCATTACAGGAATACTTACTATTTCAGGCACATTTGAAAGCGCTAACAAAGACCGAAAAAAAAGTGATATATTGCCTTATTAATAGTCTTGATGCAAACGGGTATTTGAGCATTGAAAAAGAGGAACTAATAGAGACACTCGGTGTGGATGAAGAAGCGATATCAAAAGGAATTCTTTTTCTTCAATCACTTGAACCTGCAGGGGTCGGTGCGCAAAGCTTGCAAGAGTGTTTATTGCTGCAGGCAAAAAAAGAAGAGAAATGTCCGAAGCTTGTTTTTGATATTCTTCAAAATTACTTTATGGAATTTGCAGAAAAAAAGTGGAAAATAATATCGAAGAAACTGAATGTTGAAATTCAAAAGATTCAGGAAGCAGCTGATTTTATACAAACTCTTGATCCGCGTCCTGGATCACATTTTATTACGGAAAAACCACAGTATGTTTTGCCTGATTTAATTGTAATGGGTAATCAAAATAAACTAGATGTTTATTTATTTGAAAAGCATCTACCAAATGTGCAATTTCAAAAGGAATATTATACAATGATGTCAGCCTATAAGGATGTTCAGGTGCAGCAATTTTTAAAGGATAAGAACTATGATTTTCAATGGCTAATGAAAGGATTGGAACAGCGAAAAGAAACGCTCTTAAAAGTCGGCCGCTCGATTTTACAGAAACAAATGGATTTCTTTCATAAGGGAAAGGGATATTTAAAGCCGATGACCATGAGAGAAGTAGCGGATGACATAGGAACGCATGAATCCACGGTCAGCAGGGCGGTTCGAGAAAAATATATCCAAACCCCCTTTGGAACTTTTGAGCTTAAGCATTTTTTCTCTGCGGCTTTACATAGTGCAGATGAAACGAATGCATCAGCTGTTCAAGTAAAGGATAAAATAGTCCAATTAATTCAGCAAGAAGACAAAATCAAGCCCCTTTCCGATCAAACGATCGTCGAAGCCCTGCAACAAGAAGGCATCACTGTTTCGAGAAGAACAGTAGCGAAATACCGGGATCAATTGAATATATTGCCCTCATCTAAAAGAAGACGGTTTATATAAGAAATGCTCCAGTGGCTAGCCAATAGACATTGGAGCCAAACACAAACCATACTAGTAAAAAACTATTTGTTAAAAATGTATTCTTTCTTATCCATTAATGGAAGGAGACTTATTCGTTGCAGCAAGTTGTGTTCTATACAAGAGAGAAATGCCAGCTTTGTGAAGATGCTAAGCAAATTCTGAACCTTCTTCAGGATGATTATTTATTTGAGGTTGTAGAGAAGGATATTGAAAGCAGTGATGAATGGACGGAAAAATACGGACTAATGATACCGGTAATTGAAATCGATGGAGAAATTGTTCAATATGGGCAAATCGATCCTTTTACAGTAAGTAAACGTTTGCAACAAAAAAGTTGATGCATCATAGTTGAATTATAAAAATACCCCTGCTAAAATAAAAAATGTAGCAAGGGTATTTTTTTTCGGATAGATGGGACACAATATGTCTATACGGGACACTTTTTGACCCAGAGAATAACAGAAGGGGCCATACTAGATGTACTCATTAATTGAGGTTCAAAAAAAATTATTACCCGATTTACTTTCTATTATGCAAAAAAGATATCAAATCCTTAGGTCTATTTATTTCATGGAGCCGGTCGGCAGAAGAACGCTCGCAGGTGAGCTTGGCCATTCTGAACGAGTTCTTCGCAGTGAAGTGGAATTTTTGAAAGATCAAAAGCTGATTACCATTCAATCTTCCGGAATGAGTGTGACAAAGTTAGGATTAAAGCTTTTACAGGATATGGAAAGTATGATGAGAGAGATTTCGGGGATTAATGAAATGGAAGAACAATTGAAAAAGATATTGAACCTTCAGGAAGTTGTTATCGTCGCTGGAGACAGTGATGAGACCCCATGGGTAAAAGGTGAACTCGGAAGAGCTTGTGCCATAAGAATGAAAGAACATCTTGATGGGAAAAATATCATAGCTGTAACAGGTGGCACAACCATGGCGACGGTTGCTGATATGCTGACAACCGATTTTGCCGAGAAGGAAATTGTATTCGTACCCGCACGCGGCGGTATTGGTGAGGATGTAAAAAATCAAGCTAATACAATATGTGCCAAGATGGCTGAAAATACTGGTTCGCAGCATCGTGTTCTTTATGTGCCGGATCAAGTCAGTAAGGAAGTATATGAGTCTATAGTAAAGGAGCCAATGATAAAAGAGGTTCTAAGTCTTATAAAAAATGCCAATATGGTTCTTCACGGTATTGGTGAGGCTTATACAATGGCGAAAAGGCGCAAAACAAAAGAAGAGGACATGGAGAAAATTACCGGTGGTCACGCTGTTGGGGAAGCATTCGGATATTATTTTAATGAAGCCGGCGAAATCGTACATAAAGTGCCGACGATTGGTCTTCAATTGAAAGATTTGCCGAATGTGCAAAATGTATTTGCCGTTGCGGGCGGAGCATCCAAAGCAAAGGCAATTAAAGCATTTATGAATGCTACCACCAAATCAACCGTATTGATAACGGATGAAGGTGCGGCAAAAGAAATACTTAACTTATAGCTTTTAAAAGGGATTACCCTTTTGAAAATACATTATTTGTTTATTATCCAAAGGAGGAAATATAAATGGCAGTAAAAATTGGTATTAACGGTTTTGGTCGTATCGGTCGTAATGTTTTTCGCGCAGCATTAAAAAATCCTAATGTAGAAGTTGTTGCAGTAAACGATTTAACAGATGCAAATATGCTTGCACATCTTTTACAATATGACAGTGTTCACGGAACACTTGAAGAAAAAGTTACAGTAGACGGAGACAGCCTAGTAGTTGGCGGCCACAAAGTGAAAGTTCTTGCTGAGCGTGAACCAGCACAACTTGGCTGGGGCGATCTTGGAGTGGAAATCGTTGTTGAATCAACTGGTCGTTTCACAAAACGTGCAGATGCAGCTAAACATTTAGAAGCAGGCGCTAAAAAAGTTATCATCTCTGCACCTGCAACTGATGAAGATATCACAATCGTAATGGGTGTTAATGAAGATAAATATGATGCTGCTAATCATAATGTTATCTCAAATGCATCTTGTACAACAAACTGCCTTGCACCATTTGCAAAGGTACTTCATGAAAAATTCGGTATCAAACGCGGTATGATGACTACAGTTCACTCATACACAAATGATCAACAAATTCTTGATTTACCGCATAAAGATTACCGTCGTGCACGTGCAGCAGCTGAAAACATTATTCCAACAACAACTGGTGCTGCTAAAGCAGTTGCACTTGTATTACCTGAACTTAAAGGAAAATTAAACGGTATGGCAATGCGTGTTCCAACTTCAAACGTTTCTGTAGTTGATTTAGTTGCTGAACTTGATAAAACAGTTACTGCAGAAGAAGTTAATGCTGCATTGAAAGAAGCTGCTGAAGGCGAATTAAAAGGTATCTTAGCATACAACGACCTTCCATTAGTGTCTAAAGACTACAATGGTGTTCCTGCTTCTTCAACTGTTGATGGATTATCTACAATGGTATTAGATAACAATATGGTTAAAGTTCTTTCTTGGTATGATAACGAAACAGGTTATTCTAACCGTGTAGTAGACTTAGCTGATTATATTGCTCAAAAAGGACTATAATATCCATTAATATGACACATTAATTCAATATATGTGTTATACTTTTTGAAAAAATGAATGGATATTTAGAATCCCTACATCTATAATAAAAAAGGGAGCATTAGGGGAGAGGGGAACATTCCCCACTCCTTTTTTTATTAAAATGCTTTGAAAATTGTTGGCTTAATGCTAACAATAATCATTAATATTTCCTTAATAAAGGAGGCAAAGTAAGTTGAATAAAAAATCAATCAAGGATATCGATTTAAAAGGAAAACGTGTATTTTGCCGTGTTGATTTCAACGTTCCGTTAGAAAATGGAAATGTTACGGATGATACACGAATTCGTGCTGCATTGCCGACGATTCAATATTTAATCGACCAAGGCGCAAAAGTAATTCTTGCCAGCCACTTAGGACGTCCAAAAGGAAAAGTAGTGGAAGAGTTAAGATTAACTCCTGTTGCAAAACGCCTTAGCGAGTTACTACAAAAAGATATTCGTAAATCAAATGAAGCTTATGGAGAAATTGCCAAGAGCGATGTTGACAAACTAGAAAATGGTGATGTTCTTCTTCTTGAAAATGTTCGCTTCTATCCAGGCGAAGAAAAAAATGATCCTGAGCTTGCAAAGGCATTTGCCGAATTAGCTGATGTTTATGTAAACGATGCATTTGGTGCAGCACATCGTGCGCATGCTTCCACTGAAGGTATCGCTAAGTTCTTGCCAGCAGTTGCAGGATTCTTAATGGAAAAAGAATTAGAAGTACTTGGAAAAGCATTATCAAATCCTGAGCGTCCTTTTACAGCCATTATTGGCGGAGCGAAAGTAAAAGACAAGATCGGTGTAATCGAAAATCTTCTTGAAAAAGTCGACAACTTAATTATCGGTGGCGGTTTAGCTTACACATTTGTAAAAGCTAAAGGATATGAAATCGGTAAATCCTTATTAGAAGAGGATAAAATCGAATTAGCTAAATCGTTTATGGAGAAAGCAAAACAGAAAAATGTGAATTTCTATATGCCTGTTGATGTTATTGTAGCAGATGATTTCTCTGATTCTGCGAATAAAAAGGTTGTATCGATTGAAGAAATTCCAGCAGACTGGGAAGCTTTGGATATTGGTCCGAAAACGGTTGAATTATATAAAGATGTCATTCAAAAATCAAAGCTTGTCATCTGGAATGGACCGATGGGTGTATTTGAATTAGATTCCTTTGCAAATGGAACTAAGGGTGTGGCCCAAGCACTGGCTGATGCAAATGATACATATTCCGTTATTGGCGGTGGAGATTCTGCTGCTGCAGTTGAGAAGTTCAACTTAGCAGATAAAATGGACCATATTTCTACAGGTGGCGGTGCATCCCTTGAATTTATGGAAGGTAAAGTTTTACCGGGTGTAGCGGCATTGAATGATAAGTAATTCTCATGGTAGAAAGGAAGATGGAAGATGCGTAAGCCAATTATCGCAGGAAACTGGAAAATGTTTAAAACATTACCGGAAGCAACTTCTTTTGCTCAGGAAGTAAAAGGTCTTGTTCCAAGTAATAATGTAGTAGATTCCGTTATTTGCTCACCAGCGTTGTTCCTAGAGCGTTTAGTGGAAGCTACAAAAGATTCAGATGTAAAAATTGGTGCACAAAACATGCACTTTGAAGAAAGCGGTGCTTTCACAGGGGAAATCAGTCCTAAAGCATTAGAAGATTTAGGTGTTGATTATGTCATTCTAGGTCATTCTGAGCGCCGCGAGATGTTCAATGAAACAGATGAAGCTGTCAATAAAAAAGTTTTATCTGCTTTTAAATATCATTTAACACCAATCGTATGTGTCGGTGAAACTCTTGCACAACGTGAAAATAATGAAACAAAAGAACTTGTTGGTTCACAAGTGAAAAAAGCTTTAACAGGTCTCACAGAAGATCAAGTTAAACAAACAGTTATTGCTTATGAACCAATCTGGGCAATCGGCACAGGAAAATCTTCTACAGCTGAAGATGCAAATGAAGTTTGTGCCCATATCCGCAGCGTTGTTTCAGAAAGCTTTTCTCAGGATGCTGCTGATGCGATTCGCATCCAATATGGCGGCAGTGTGAAGCCTGCAAATATTAAAGAATATATGTCACAACCGGATATTGATGGGGCATTAGTTGGCGGTGCCAGCCTAGAGCCACAATCATTTTTACAACTTTTGGAGGCGGTAAGCCATGAGTAAATCTCCAGTCGCACTCATCATTTTGGATGGGTTTGGACTTCGCAGTGAAACAAAAGGTAATGCTGTTTCACATGCTAAGAAACCGAATTTTGACCGCTATTGGAATGAATTTCCTCACAATACACTTACAGCGAGCGGTGAGGCTGTGGGGTTACCAGAAGGTCAAATGGGAAACTCTGAAGTTGGGCATCTTAATATAGGTGCTGGACGTATTGTCTACCAAAGTTTAACAAGAGTGAATGTAGCGATCCGTGAAGGTGAGTTTGAGAAGAACCCGACTCTTGTTGAAGCGGTAGAGCATGCGAAAAAGAACGGAACAGCACTTCACCTATTTGGACTTTTATCTGATGGCGGAGTTCACAGCCATATTAATCACATGTTTGCTTTATTAAAATTAGCAGCAGATCAAGGTCTTGATAAGGTTTACGTTCATGCTTTTCTGGACGGACGTGATGTAGGTCCGAAAACAGCTGCTAAATATATTAAGGAAACCCAAGAAAAGTTTAAGGAATATGGCGTTGGAGAGTTTGCTACTATTTCAGGCCGTTATTACTCAATGGACCGTGATAAGCGTTGGGAACGTGTAGAAAAATCTTATCGCGCCATGGTATACGGGGAAGGTCCTACTTATACTGATCCATTACAGCTTGTAGAGGATTCTTATGAGCATGGTATTTTAGACGAGTTCGTCATTCCTTCTGTTATCACAAAGGAAAATGGCGAGCCGGTTGCTACGATTCAGGATAATGATGCTGTTATTTTCTATAACTTCCGTCCGGACCGTGCAATTCAAATCTCAAACACGTTTACGAATGAGGATTTCCGTTCATTTGATCGTGGGCCAAAACATCCTAAAAACTTATTTTTTGTATGTATGACCCTATTCTCTGAATCAGTGGATGGATATGTTGCTTTTAAACCAGTCAATCTTGATAATACACTTGGTGAGGTTTTATCACAAAACGGTTTAAAACAACTTCGCATTGCGGAGACAGAAAAGTATCCTCATGTTACATTCTTTATGAGCGGTGGTCGTGAAGCAGAGTTCCCTGGTGAGACAAGAATTCTGATTAATTCACCTAAAGTCGCAACGTATGATTTGAAGCCAGAGATGAGCGCATATGAGGTAACAGAGGCGCTTCTCGATCAAATTCAAAATGATAAGCAAGATGCAATTATCCTAAACTTCGCTAATCCTGATATGGTTGGACACTCAGGTATGCTAGAGCCAACTGTTAAAGCAATTGAAGCAGTCGACGAATGCTTAGGTAAAATCGTTGATTTAATTGTTGAAAAAGGCGGTACAGCGATTATTACTGCGGATCATGGAAACGCCGATGAAGTAGTAACGCTAGAAGGACAGCCAATGACTGCCCATACCACGAATCCAGTTCCTGTTATTGTCACAAAACAAGGCATTGAATTGCGTGATGGCGGAATTCTAGGTGATTTGGCACCAACAATGCTAGACTTATTAAATGTTGAAAAACCAAAAGAAATGACAGGTTCATCTTTAATTAAACATTAATTTTTTTATGAAAAGGAGATAGTTACAATGCCACATATTACAGAAGTATACGCACGTGAAGTATTAGATTCTCGCGGTAATCCAACAGTAGAAGTAGAAGTTTATACACAATCAGGAGCATTTGGCCGCGCATTAGTGCCAAGCGGTGCTTCCACTGGAGAATACGAAGCAGTAGAACTTCGCGATGGAGATAAAGACCGTTACCTTGGAAAAGGCGTTCAAAAAGCAGTTCAACACGTAAACGAAGTAATTGCTGAAGCGATTATCGGATATGACGTAACAGAACAAGTTCTTATTGATAAAGTACTTATTGAATTAGATGGCACTGAAAACAAAGGTAAATTAGGTGCTAACGCAATTCTAGGTGTTTCCATGGCAGTAGCTCGCGCAGCTGCAGATTTCCTAGGAGTAGAATTATATCAATATCTTGGCGGTTTCAATGCAAAACAATTGCCAACACCAATGATGAACATTGTAAACGGTGGAGAGCATGCGGATAACAACGTGGATATTCAAGAATTTATGATCATGCCTGTTGGTGCTCCTACATTTAAAGAAGCACTTCGTATGGGTGCAGAAGTATTCCATAACTTAAAATCAGTTCTAAAAGCAAAAGGCTTAAACACAGCTGTTGGTGATGAAGGTGGATTTGCTCCAAACCTTGGATCTAATGAAGAAGCTCTTCAAACAATCATTGAAGCAATCGAAAAAGCTGGCTACAAACCAGGCGAAGACGTTATGCTTGCAATGGATGCGGCATCTTCAGAGTTCTATAACAAAGAAGACGGAAAATACCATTTATCAGGTGAAGGTGTTGTAAAAACATCTGCAGAAATGGTTGACTGGTATGAAGAACTTGCTTCTAAATATCCAATCATCTCCATTGAAGATGGTTTAGATGAAAATGACTGGGAAGGCCATAAGCTTCTAACAGAACGTCTTGGCAAAAAAGTTCAACTAGTTGGTGACGATTTATTCGTAACAAATACGAAAAAACTTTCTGAAGGTATTAAAAACGGTGTAGGTAACTCTATCCTTATCAAAGTGAACCAAATTGGTACTTTGACAGAAACATTTGATGCAATTGAAATGGCAAAACGCGCTGGTTATACAGCAGTTGTATCTCACCGTTCTGGTGAAACAGAAGATACAACTATTGCTGATATCGCAGTTGCGACAAACGCAGGCCAAATCAAAACAGGTGCACCATCTCGTACAGACCGAGTTGCGAAATACAACCAATTACTTCGCATCGAAGATCAACTTGGCGAAACTGCACAATACCTTGGTAAAAACTCATTCTATAACTTATCTAAATAATTTACTTAAACTGTCAGGTCTGTGGATCTGGCAGTTTTTTATGTGAAAATGACGTTTTATTTGCTCAAACTTATTTTTGATGCTTGCTTTGCAGAACCTTTTTTAGCGAAAAATAAAGAATCCCGCCAATATAACGGATAATCCCGCGAAATTTAAGCATTATTCCGCCAAATTGGGTAATAATTCCGCGAACTTACCATATTCAATATCTCGTCCGTTAAAATTTGATTGTATCTAATTGGCTGTTATGATACATTAAATATATCTATAGTGTTCCGGATTGCTAAATTAGATTGGACAACCGTCTAAAATCAGCATTCTGTGATTGTTTTTTCAGGAGGTGGGTCTTCATGCATACGTTATTTTTGACCTTATTAATTATTGATGCGGTTGCTTTAATTGCTGTCGTCATATTACAATCTAGTAAAAGTGCTGGTCTTTCAGGAGCTATTTCCGGTGGAGCGGAGCAACTTTTCGGGAAACAAAAAGCTCGTGGTATGGATTTAGTGCTTCACAGAATCACGATTGTCCTTGCTGTATTATTTTTCATATTTGCATTAGCAGTTACTGTTTTTGGAGAATAAGAAAAGAGTACTCAACCTGGCCGCTGGATGGTCAGGTTTGTTTTTTATTCATAAGCTGTGTTGTTATGATATTCTGTTTTAATAGGGTTGGAAGCAGCTTATCTCGAGGAATCTGCTTTACATAATTAATGCAATAAACTCATATCAAAGCGTATTTGTGGAATGTTTACATATACTCTGTTAAAAATAATATGGAACGAATCGAAATTAAAGGAGTTTGTACATCATGAAAATAGTAGCACCTAAGCCATTTACATTCGAAGGAGGAAAAAGAGCTGTATTACTGCTCCACGGTTTCACCGGCAGCTCGGCGGATGTCCGAATGCTAGGGAGATTTTTAGAGTCAAAAGGCTACACATGCCATGCCCCAATTTATAAAGGACACGGTGTACCTCCAGAAGAGTTGGTTCACACGGGACCTAATGACTGGTGGCAAGATGTCATGAAAGGCTATGAGCATCTTAAAGAAAAAGGCTATGAGGAAATTGCAGTTGCAGGTCTTTCGCTAGGTGGAGTATTTTCCCTAAAATTGGGTTACACTGTAGCAATAAAGGGAATTATCCCAATGTGTGCACCTATGTATATAAAAAGTGAAGAAACCATGTATAACGGAGTGGTGGATTACGCTCGTCAATATAAAAAATTCGAAGGAAAAAGTCCAGAACAAATTGAAACAGAAATTGAAGAATTTAAAAAAACACCAATGGGAACGTTGAAAGAACTGCAAGATTTAATAGCTGATGTTCGCAAAAATGTTGACATGATCTATGCCCCTACTTTTGTTGTTCAAGCAAGACATGATGAAATGATCAATACAGACAGCGCGAATATTATTTATAATGAAGTAGAATCGGACAAAAAACAGATAAAATGGTACGAGGAATCTACTCATGTGATTACACTAGGAAAAGAAAAGGAACAGCTGCATGAGGATGTGTACGAGTTTTTAGAAACATTGAATTGGACTGTCTAAAAAACATGAACAATGTTCCCAATGACGGAGGGATAAAATTTGGAAGAAAATATACTTTCACGGGTTGACCGTATTTTACATTATATGAGAGATGAAACTTATAAACCTTTAACGGTTCAAGAACTTGAAGCCGCATTTGGGATTGAGGATTCAACGGATTTTAAAGATTTTGTAAAAACACTTGTATATATGGAAGAAAAGGGACTGGTGGTTAGAACAAGAAGCAATCGCTATGGACTCCCTGAAAAAATGAATTTGGTAAGAGGAAAACTAACAGGACATGCAAAGGGCTTTGCCTTTGTTACACCCGAAGAGCCAGGGTATGACGACATTTTTATCCCTCCGCATGAAACGAATAATGCGATGCATGGGGATATTGTTCTTGTTCGTGTTTCAGCAGAAAGTTCGGGTGCAAGACGAGAAGGTACCGTTGTACGAATCTTAGAGCGCGGTATTAAAGAAATCGTCGGAACTTATACGGAAAGTAAATACTTTGGATTTGTCATTCCGGATGATAAGAAGCTTGATAGTGATGTTTTTATACCGAAAAATGCAAATGCAGGCGCAGTGGAAGGGCACAAAGTTGTCGTTCGGTTAACATCCTATCCTGAAGGAAGAAAAAATGCGGAGGGAGAAGTAATTAAAGTCCTTGGTCATAAAAATGATCCTGGAGTAGATATTCTCTCAGTAATTCATAAATACGGACTTCCACAAGGCTTTCCGGAAGAAGTATTAGATCAGGCGAATAGCGTCCCTGACACTATTGAGGAGAGTGAAATCGGCAACCGCCGTGATCTGCGCGGTGAAATGATTGTGACAATTGATGGGGCAGATGCGAAGGATTTAGATGATGCTGTAACCGTAACAAAATTAGATAATGGAAACTATAAGCTAGGTGTTCATATTGCAGATGTCAGCCATTATGTAACAGAAGGTTCTCCAATCGATAAAGAAGCATTTGAAAGAGGAACTAGTGTTTACTTAGTGGACCGTGTCATTCCAATGATACCGCATCGTTTATCGAACGGTATTTGCTCGCTTAATCCGAAAGTGAACCGTTTTACCTTATCTTGTGAAATGGAGATTAATGATCAGGGGGAAGTGGTCAGTCACGAAATTTTCGAAAGTGTCATTAAAACAACGGAAAGAATGACGTACTCCGATGTTAATAAGATTTTAGTAGAAAAAGATGAAGAACTGAGAAATCATTATAAAGAATTGGTTCCAATGTTTGAAACAATGGAAGAGCTTGCCGGGCTCCTTCGAAATAAAAGAATGCATCGCGGTGCTATTGACTTTGATTTTAAAGAAGCAAAGGTTATTGTGGATGAAGATGGCAAACCTACCGATGTCGTAACTAGAGAGCGCTCTGTTGCAGAAAGATTAATTGAAGAGTTTATGCTTGCAGCTAATGAAACGGTTGCGGAACATTTTCACTGGCTTGAGGTACCTTTTATGTACCGTATTCATGAGGATCCAAAAGCTGAAAAGCTTCAACGCTTTTTTGAATTTATCACGAACTTTGGACTTATCGTCAGAGGGACGGCAAATGCCGTTCATCCAAGAGCATTGCAGGAAATTATTGAAGCGGTGCAAGGAAAACCAGAGGAAATGGTTGTTTCCACTGTCATGTTAAGGTCCATGCAGCAGGCAAAATATGATCCTGAAAGTCTTGGACATTTTGGGCTATCAACACAGTTTTATACTCACTTCACATCACCGATTCGCCGTTATCCTGATTTAATTGTGCATCGCTTGATCCGCACTTATTTAATTGAAGGAAAATTAGATGAGGCAACTCGTGCAAAATGGGATGCGGTTTTACGTGAAATTGCTGATCATACATCAAAGATGGAAAGAAGAGCGGTTGATGCGGAACGAGAAACAGATGAATTGAAAAAGGCAGAATTCATGGAAGATAAAATTGGCGAAGAATTTGATGGAATCATCAGTTCTGTCACTAATTTCGGGATGTTTGTGGAATTGCCGAACACGATTGAAGGTCTTGTCCATGTGAGCTATATGACAGATGATTATTATCGCTATGATGAGCGCCAATATGCTATGATAGGGGAAAGGACAGCAAATGTCTTCCGAATCGGCGATGAAATTACCGTTCGTGTCATCAAAGTAAATAAAGATGAACATGATATTGACTTTGAAATTGTCGGCATGAAAAATAACAGACCACGTCGCAGCGATGATAAACCGCGTATTGTTAAGGTTCGCGGTCATAAAAAAGATTCGAAGCGAAAAGGTCCAGGTAATGAAGAAAATGAGGGAGAATGGTCTAATCGTCCACCTCAAGCGAAAAAGAAGAAGAAAAAGTCATTCTCTAATAAACCAAAAAATAATCGGAACAAGAAAAGAAAATAAAAAGATAGTGCCAGGCACCGATAAGTGCCTGGCTTTCGAAACAGTTTTTAGAATGGGGGAGTCAGAATGCCAAAAGGGGAAGGCAAGGTTGTTGCCCAAAACAAAAAGGCTGGCCATGATTATTTTATTGAAGAAACATATGAAGCTGGAATTGTGCTGCAAGGAACGGAGATAAAGTCGATTCGGGCCGGAAGAGTAAATCTAAAAGATTCTTTTGCACGTATTCATAAAGGCGAAGTATTTCTTTATAATATGCATATTAGCCCTTATGAACAGGGAAATCGCTATAATCATGATCCATTAAGAACAAGAAAGCTTTTGCTTCATCGTAAACAAATCAATAAATTGATTGGTGAAACGAAAGAGCAAGGATATGCGCTTGTACCGCTAAAGATGTACTTAAAAGATGGATTCGCAAAAGTATTAATTGGATTAGGAAAAGGGAAGAAGAACTACGATAAACGAGAAGATTTAAAGAAAAAAGAAGCAAAGCGCGAGATCGAAAAGGCATTTAAAGCAAAGCAGCAGCAATACTGATGAGAGATACAGAAATTTACAATTGAAATATACGATAAACATGTTATAATAGTACATGTAGCCAGTTAATAAGTTATTAATTTTGTAGCGCATAGCTCATAAGGATTGATCCTAAATCCCAATATATTATATATGGGGACGTTACGGATTCGACAGGGGTAGTTTGAGCTTGAGTTGCGAGCCGAGGGGTCGACCTCGTAAAAACGCAAGCCTAAATATAACTGGCAAATCTAAACAAAACCTAGCTTTAGCTGCCTAATAAGCACTGAGCTGATCCTCCCTCCATCGCCCATGTGGTAGGGTCAGGGTCTCAACTTAAGTGGGATACGCCGGACGTCCTCCGCCTGGGGACTATGGAAGAGAACAATCAGGCTAGCATCACGGACGCCTGTCGGTAGGCATATGTTGATGCGAAACCAAAATATATCGACTACGCTCGTAGAAGCTTAAGTGGCAATATTTCTGGACGTGGGTTCGATTAGTAAATTAGTCGCCTTGTATGGTAACATACAAGTGAAAATCCGGCTTTATCGGTGAAACCTAAGCTACTATTGTAGTAAGGCAATACCGAGCGGTATGTGGAGTAATCCAACAGCCGTGTATCGACTTATAGGCTGCCACCGTTTCTAGTGGTAGTACTAGGATGCGAAAATGATATCACCATTGATAAATTTTTCTTTCGCATAATACGCCGGGGGACCTGTTCATATTACAGGTTCAAGATATAGTCAGTGCCATGACGAAAGCATGGAAGAGCACGTCCCACCGTCTCCACCAAATACATAGTTGGTGGATTTTTCATTTTGTGACTTGAACCATAAAAATGTCACACTTACAATTTTATTCTTTAAAATTTAAGTGACAATTTTATGCTTTAAAGAATCATTTGAATTTTATGCTGGTTCTTGTTTATTTTTGAAAAGCTGTAGACATGTCTACAGCTTTTTGTTTTTTATCCTACAAAAGATATAAGAGTCGAAAATTTTAAGAAATAGCATAATTTTAGAACTAAATAAGATTTAAATTTGTGAAATATTACAGGAATAAAAAACTTTAAGGTCCCTCAATTTTTATGAGCAAGATGAGGGTTATGGTAAAAAATTCCAAATTATTTCGAGGAAGATTTTCTGTTTATTCCGCATTAAGAGACGAAAACCATATTGTTTGAATGTAAGGATTGTCAGGGAACTAGCTTGGTCTTATGTGTTTTAAACAGTGATATTTTATCGTCAAAGCTTTCGTATCGATAAGAATGTTCACTCACACATGTTAGTGCAAATTGTTCATCAAACCCAATCATTGCGCCCTCATAAGGCCTTCATTACGCTTATTATAGACAATGATTCCATAAGCTTTCATATTCAGTAGCTGTTGATAGATTAGTACATATGTTGCTTTGGAATAAAGTTTTATCAAAATATTGTTACAGCCATTGAAATGTACCACTTTTGACATTAGTTAAAATGGAGTTAGTGGAAAGAAAATTTTCTAAGGAAGGCCGAAGAGAAGTGAAATTAAAATAACTATTTAAGGTAAAAAGTTTCAAATAAATCTAGTGAAAATTCGGTATCTTATATGGCTATGCTGTTCGCATTAGATAAAATGCCCGAAGAAGATATTCAGTCTTTACTTCGTATTAGAAAGAACAATTAAATCACATAATTGAAAGTTGAATCGTTTTTAATAAATCGTGCGCATTTCTGTAGCAAAAGTGTGCTCTTCTTTAAGAATTGGCCATTTTAATGAGAAGTAAACTGAGGCACAAGTTATTTCATAAATCGGTGGTACTGTTTACTGTTTTAACTTATTAAAACTTAGACATTGAAAACAGGATCAAGCGGGTTAAAACTAGGATTGCAGTTTTATATGTAAATAGAAGAAAAAATTAACCACCCATTTAGAAAATAAACCACAAATTATATATCCAATCAATAGATGAAAATAGTTAGCACCTTTTGCAAATTGAATTTCATCAAGTTTTTCTTTTAATTTGCTTGCCACCAAAGGTTTACTTAAGAAATACCCTTGCCCCTGGTCACACAAATGCTCCTGAAGAAATAAAAGTTGTTCCTTTGTTTCTATACCTTCAGCAATCACGTTCATATTTAAACTATGTCCCATTGATATAATAGTTTTAACAATCTCCTCAACACTTGGATTGTTATAAAGATCGCGTACAAAAGACTGATCAATTTTTAATTTATCTCAGTCTAATTCTTTTTATAAGATATCTTATTTAAGTTTTTTTATACATTAGCCTCAACACACATCTCAGAACAAAGATTCATATACTACTAGGCAAATGTGGCAAAAAATACCCATTCTCTAGATCCTTGAATGGTTTTCTAAGAAGGGGGTGTCAGCCAAAACATTTATAATTGGAAAAGGAAACAAAGGATTATTTCGGTAGGACTAATCCTCCTTTACAAAGCTTAGACCCTTTCATCGAGCGCTTTTTGGCAGTGAAAGGGTCTTTGATTTTGAATTTATCCTACCTTACACCCAGGGGGAGAACGTGTCCCTAAGCATTTTTTTAATTTAAAAATACGTTTGAAACGCTTGTATTTGCTTTCAGAGGCATTTTTGTTTTTTGTGCCTGTAATGTATTTTTAATAATGGTCAATCACCCCATATATTTAAAACGAATACAATGATTGTGGCAGGATAATCACCTCCTTATTTTTGCCGAATCCAAAGCCTTTCAACTAAAAACTCTTGAAGCTCCAAAAAGCCTAAATGAAATGTTGGTGTTTTAGGCTTTTTGGTATGAAAACAAAAGGTAACTTTTCGAGAGTAAAAATGGAAAAACAAAATAAACTAAAGGACAGGAGAAAAGAGCAATTTATTCGCTCTTTTCCTCAAAATAAATCGAAATTAATTATTGGATTAGTTATTTTGCGTTGGATGGTTTTATCATTACGGTAGGTTTTAATACATTAGGATTTAAAGCATTCTATTTTTAATTGGGATGTTTGTTTCATTAATTGTTAGGCCCTCTAATTGTTAGCTGGATATTTTGGATTTACGATTTTATTAATTGGAAGGCCCCATTTTTCCATAGCTTAATTTTAAGCCTGAAACGGGCAACATTCGGTAAGTGTAAAGCCTAGATTCTTATCAAAGTTTGTCCTTATAAATGAGTATATATGTTGATTAGGCAATAGGAAATTATGTATATACTGGCCTCATTTACACTGTTTTTGACATTCTCCCTGGACACTTCTAAACAGTATATCATTTCTATTCTCTAATCTTTTCCACGTATATTCCCGACTTTATAAACAGACAATACTTGTAAGTTCAGCATTTTTAGGAGGAATAACAAAATGACTGTTGAAACTCAAGTATACCAAACACAGTAGCGGGATTAAAAAGTTCCTGGGCAAGCTTTGAACAATTTGCATTACAAACCGAAAACAAGAATGCAAAGCAACTATATCGAAAAACTCAAGCTATAATTGACAGTATCGAGCCCCGTGATTAACAAATACAACAAGAAGAGCTTCAATATAAGCAATAATGTCCAATGTTTTTGCTTGGCTTTATGGAGACCCAAATTGGGAATAAAACATTTTATTAATACAAAAATCATTGCAATTGTGTTTATTGAAATAATCATATACTCTTTCGATCATTTAAATCGTCAAGATAGAAGGTGCTTATTTTGAGTTGGATTTTCGGGCTTTATTTATTAAATACTGGTTTTATGATCATTATGATGATTCGTGAGGTACGGCGACCAGCAGTGGCATTAAATTGGATAGCCATTAGTTTTATATTCCCTGCGATTGGTTTTGTTCTCTATCTGATTACATCTAATCCCGTACGTATGAATCGCCGTAAAAAGCCGACTTCTACTTCTAACGAATCAGACACGTTACCGGATTCTTTTAGCAACTCAGCAAAAGTAATCGCACAAACATTGAAACACATGAGCGTGGGGGGATTAAGGTCTGGTCAAGTACAAGTGCTTATAAATGGGATGAAAACTTATGAAAGACTTATGAAATCTATACAGAACGCCAAAAAAACGATTGACCTGGAATATTACATATATAAAGATGACCAAATTGGGAGGCGTATCACGGATCTGCTTATCGCACGATCATTGGACGGTGTGCATATCCGCTTTATTAGGGACGGCTGGGGTAGCAGAAAATTATCCAAAACGCAGATTTCCCGGATGATGGATGCAGGGATAGAGTGCAGGACAATTTTTCCTTTACGTCCCCCTTGGGTATTTTCAACCCTGAATAACAGAGATCATTGTAAGATTGTCCTAATCGACGGTGGGGAAGCTTTTACCGGCGGGATTAATATTGGGGATGATTATGCTGGATTAAACCCAAATATAGGGTTCTGGCGTGATACTCATGTAAGAATAGCAGGTAAAGCATCATCTGATTTGAACCATATTTTCGAAGACCATTGGAATATTGCTTCGCCAGAACAAATAAAGTCAAAAACCAGAATGAAAACTAGGACAGGAAAAGATGGTTCTCCACTCAACACTACAATCAGCTTACCAAAACCATTTACCATGATGACAGAATGGAGCGCCGAGTTGGCAACTATTCAAGAAACAAACGCGAATAAAGATCCGGGCAGTGAGAAAATGAACCAAGCCTATGTACATACAGTTGAAGGGAATCCTGGGATTCCTACGCCTTTTATTAGGGAAGCCTACTTTATAGGGATAACACAAGCCACCAAAACCATTGACATCACCACACCCTATTTCGTGCCAGATCAAGATATTATTATGGGACTTAAGACAGCAGTGAAACGTGGAGTACGTGTAAGATTACTGGTTCCCCGGGAAGTCGATCAAAAAATCGTGGAACGGGCAAGCTTTACTTATTACGGAGAGTTGCTCGAAGCAGGGGTTCAAATCTTTCTATATAACAAAGGAATGTTGCACGCGAAGACGATGGTTATCGATGGGGAAGTAGCGGAAGTAGGGGCAGCAAACTATGATATGAGAAGCTTTCGCTTGAATTACGAAGTGAGTGAATTTTTTTACAGTAATGACGTGGCGATAGAACTTACACAACAATTTGAGCAGGATTTACAAGATTCTGTATCTTTGAAAGTAGAGGATATATTGCAGCGCTCTCCTTCCCAGCGTTTAATGCAGCAAGGCGCTCGTCTCCTTTTTCCGTTGCTGTAGCCATCAACATTTGAAGAAGTTTTCTACTATAAAACATATTCTAAAAGCCCTCATGTAATCTAAAACTGAGGGCTTCTTTAAACAAATATGTTAGCTGAAAGTCCGTACGAATATTCCTCCATTCACCAACAATATTCCCCTTTAATTCAATATCGGCTGCCGTATAATAAATCAGATGTTAAAAAGACTCCGGCGGGTGGCAGGGATTCACTTTTAATGGGGGATCCAATAAGGTTTGTTTCTGTTGTAGCTATCCAACTTCCATGTTCGCCAGTCTGTAAAGAGGGGGGATTCATGATAAGCTGCCCACTTAAAATCAAATGACGAATTTTAATAGTGACATCATCAAATATATATAAATGACCAGTAAATGTGGCATAGGGTGAATCAAATCTTATTTGATTGGTATTTTCATTCCAATACCCCCTAATTGGAATAGCGGTTCCACGAAAATTAATTGTTCCACTTACCCTGTTATTAGTAATAGAGTTAATGATAAGTATCCCCCAAATGATTGGTCTACCACCAATAGCAGCATGGATACCCCACCTTGATGGGAATGGGATACTTAACGGAATTTCCTGTCCTGTATTCAAAGATACTCTCTCCCTTAATGCGATTAAATGAGAAATTCACAAATTATTTTTATGTTCATTTACAATCATATGCATCGAATATCAAATTGGGTATAGATGAAAAAGCAATTATTTTTAACAAAGAAGACGCTATAACTGGCATGATTCAGTCTGTTAAGCATTTTCTAGGTGCTAAAAAGAAGTTTGAAGATAGATCTATTCGTCTAAGGAATAACGAAAATGCAGTGGTATTTTATGAATAGTTAATTGTAAAGAACGATGAAGTATTAGCAAGACTATTTACCATTAGAAATTGGAAATTTACTAATGAGAAATGGTTCAAGGACAGACTGATCAGCAATAAAATGCAACGGCAGCTAGGAAAGTAGAGGGGGCTTTAGTGGAACAAAGAGTTGTGTCTGCATCTCCTTTTCTTATTGAGGGAGTTTAAGTGCATTGTTTCACAAACTAGTTTTTGAAGTTAAATGAGATACTATATCATAATATAAGAAAACTACGAATCAACTAACGTTAAATGGAATTTGCCTACTTAATTCCTTCAGTTTTTAGCACATCAATGACTTTTTTCAAAAATCTCCTAGTTTGAACTAGTTCCGCAATATTGGTGTTATCAAAGTGGCTATCAGACCATGATGTCTTGCCCACAGAACGTATGAGTAATTTTCTACCCTTAATTAAATAGTGATTCGTTTCCTTGAAATTTGCTCCAGCTTGTTGTTTTCGCAAATCCTTCATTCTTATCTAAGAGTTTTTGTACGACATCTTTCGTTAATCTCATTGTTATTATCTCCTTTAGTAGGATAACTTCAAAAAGGCGGTTAATCTTTGAACAACACATCTGTTAGTTCAAATAAGTCTTTTTAAAAAACAATATCTTTAAAACCCGAAACTAACCCGATAGAACCATAATTTCCTGGGTTGCCATAATTCCCTACATTTCCATAGTTACCATAAATACCGAAATTAACATTTTTGTAAGGAGAATAATTATTATACATTAATCGATTTTCATGAATAATTTCACCCAGATAATGTCCTCTCATATCGATAAATATATTTTCCTGTTCACGATAATGACCTATATTCTCCCCTGTAGGCGAATGAAGGTGACCATTTACAAAATTAGCAATATGATGTCCCTTACTGTTGAATAAAAATTTCACGCTAAACCTCTCCTTATAATTTAGTGCTAATATACTATTTATATAATTCGACTTTGTATCTACAAAATCCTTTTTTACTAACCTGCTGCTTTTGTTACATAAGAAAAGATCATACTATATTTTAGGAAAGCCCTCATTTGTAACAGAACGTCTTCGCTAATTGGAATTTACCTCTTCTAATTGATTTGAAAGGTGGAATCATATTTTTTCAATAACTTTGTCAACATTATTCCATTCATATATTAGTTCATTTAATACTTTTCCTCCTATTTTAATTTGAACTTTATTAACTAATTTTGCACCATAATATTCATAAAAATAACGAGTTTTATTATCCTCAAGGACTTCCACAAATACTTTTTCATAACCCAATTAATTAAAATGCCAAAATAGTTCTTTAAGCAGTTTTTTTCCGATTCCTTTTCCTTGATACTCTTCAAGCAAGTAAATCGAGGTCAAATCACCTGAATTTTCCACTACATTAGTTTCTCTTTTCCAGGCATCTGCAAAACCTATAATTTGACCTTCATTATTCTCTGCAATAGCAACGTAATTATCTTCTCTTTCCAAGTTTTTCTTTCACAATTCTGTTCGTTGTTCAACAGATAAATTATCTAAAAAGTCATTTGGGATAATGTCCTTATAAGTCGTTCGCCAACTATTAACGTGAACTTTTGCAATACCTTGTGCATCATCTAATTTTGCTCTTCTAATTTTCATTTCCACACCCCAATATGCAATTTAACGCTTCCTTAATAAGGTAATTTCAAAGCATAAATTCCTTTAAAAACTTGTTCAACAAAACTGCCCCTTTAGTCGAATAAGAAAAAGCCACCAAATTGGCAGCTGGATGATGCTAGACTAAAAAGTGGACACAGATTGTTATAATAAATATATCAATTATAATGAGGTGTGTCCGTATGGCAAANTGATGCTAGACTAAAAAGTGGACACAGATTGTTATAATAAATATATCAATTATAATGAGGTGTGTCCGTATGGCAAAAGGTAATGGTAAACGATACGAAGAGTCTTTTAAAATTGAAACTGTAAAGTATATTAGCGAAAACCATAAATCTGTAGCTCAAGTGGCGAGAGAAGTTGGTGTAAACGAAAATACATTACATGGTTGGATGAAAAAGTATGGTCAACAACCGGAAATCAAGGCTGTACAATCTTTCTCCTCGGAAGGTGCTGCTTTAAAAGCTCTTCAGAAAGAAATGCGCGATTTAAAGGAGGAAAATGAAATCTTAAAAAAGGCGATGCACTACTTCGCGAAAAGCCCTCGGTAAAATATGAATTTATTCATAAGAATCGCTCCCAATTCCGAGTGGAGAAGATGTGCAAAGTCCTGGGAGTATCCAAGAGTGGTTACTTCAAATGGTTAAACCGACCAAAAAGTAACCGGCAGAAAAAGCACGAGAAATTAGCACAAAAAATTCTGAAGACCCATTTAGAATTTAAACAACGTTACGGCAGCGTGAAAATTACTAAAACCCTTAATAAACGTGGCATGAAGGTAAGTGAGCGTACGGTTTCCCGTATTATGACGAAGAACCAATGGAAGTCTTGTACAGTCAAGAAATACAAGGCTACGACCAATTCAAAACATAAACATCCAGTAAGTGAAAACGTCCTAGATCGACAGTTTAAAGCAAGCAAACCAAACCAATTTTGGGTAACGGATATCACTTATATACCGACCAATGAGGGCTGGTTGTATTTGGCGACCGTAATGGACTTATATTCTCGTAAAATAGTAGGTTGGGCTATGGGCAAAACTATGACAAAGGAATTGGTTATCTCTGCATTAAAAATGGCTTACAAGCGTCAAAAGCCGGGAAAAGGCGTCATTCATCACTCAGACAGAGGTGTTCAATATGCTTCCTCTGAGTATCAGAAACTATTAAAAAAGTATCATATGATTGGTAGTATGAGCCGTAAAGGAAACTGTTATGACAATGCTTGCATTGAATCGTTTCACGGGATTCTTAAACGTGAGTTAGTTTATCAAACCAAGTATAGAACAAGAGAAGAAGCGAAGAAATCATTATTTGAATACATCGAGTTCTTCTACAATTCTAAGCGGATTCATTCAACATTGGGCTACTGTACACCAAATGAATTTGAGCGAATGTATAGTAATTCTGCAGCTTGATTTTACCTTCATCAAAAAGTTTAAATCGTACTTTATTTAAACTTTTTGATGAAGGCCACCAAGCGAAAGCGCGGTAGAAAAATCTGTGTCTATTTTCTTGACGTAGTAACATTCTTCAGGAGTTTAATCACAATATTATAGTTGATGCATAATCAAAAGCGAAGCATAAAATTTTTATTCGATTTGAAAAAATTGGGTCTCAAACATATTTTTCTTTTTTAATAAATTGGAAGAATATTTACCGTTTCTACTTGTAACTTGATCATATTTTTCTAGTATCCAAAAAGCACGTTTTCTTTTTTGATTAACCCTTAAATACGGTGCTGTTTGTTTTAAGGTGTCAAAAACATCTTTTTTCTTTTTTATAGATAAAGTAAAAGAATTTTTATGTATTTCAGGTTTGTAATTTTTTTATTATTAATTGTTCCTCCGGTCAATGTTTGTAAATAAACTAATAGTTCTTTATCTGTAGAAGAGATGGTTATACAAGGACGTCGATGTTCATTTTCATGCATTCGTGTTAAGGTAATGGTTCCTTCTACATCTATGATTCCCGCAACGTAGGCTGCCTCCCAATTTTCCATAGTCTCCCTCCTATGAAACATACGTTCCGATTATAAGTTATCAGAGTTTAGGGAAATTTTCAAATCTAAAATTACTTATACTTTCAGAAACATTAGAAATTTAAAACCCACTGCATTTCAATTTAAACTTTAAAATAGTTACACCCCTCAAAATAGTTATAATCATAATTTCTTTTGGTTAAATTAAAAAAAATGCAACTAAGAGAGGATACGATTATGACTTCTACTCATATTCCAATTACATCATCAGAATTAGCTAACATATGGAACTCTTATCAAGAGAAGTCCATGATGATGAGAATGTTAGAGCATTTTATAGAGCATGCCGATGAGGAAGAAAAGCAACTTTTGCTAATGCATTATAATAGTGCGGCTAAAACAGTAGAAGTGATTAAAAGTATTTTTCAACAAGAAGGTGCAGTCATTCCAATCGGTTTTACAGAAAGTGATATACATAAAGGAGTTTCCAAGTTATATGATTATATGTTTAACATCATGTATCTGCATATGATGACGAAAGTGGAAATGAGTCTCTATTCACTGTTTGCTGGTATGTCTTATCGAAAAGATATTTTAGAATTATTTATAGAGTTAACAGCACAGTCACAAGAAATAAATAAGCAATGCACCCAATTCCTTTTAGAAAAAGGGGTTTTATCACGTCCACCTTTTGTTTCCATGCCAAAAGAGGTACATTTTATAGAAAATACTGCATTATAGAAGTGGTTTTAATCTGTTTAGTGATAAAAGGTCGCTAAATACGATTGAAGTTTCGCTTATCCATCATGCCATTGAAATGAACCTAGTTGGACTGCAATTAATTATTGGCTTTGCCCAGGTTGCACAAAATAAAGAGGTGCAAAAATACTTTGTTGAGGGCATGGAATTGTCCAAAAAAATCGAAATTGATTTAGGTGGATTTTTACGCGAAAGTTTTTAGAGCCACCCGCAACCCATGCTGGAAAAGCAACTGATTCAAAGATTGCACCATTTTCTGATAAATTGATGATGTTCAATACCAATCTGTTAACTTCATTTAGCCTAGGCAGTAATGCATTGGGTGGGGCATTTAGTCTAAGAAATGATATACCGGTTAAAATGGCTATTCTTGCAAAAGATATTTTTACTTTCTCTCAAGACGGTGGAAAGATTATGATTAAGAATGGCTGGATGGAAGAACCTCCGCAAGTGGAAATTATCATTTCATAATTTGCTCTAATCTCTTCCGTCGTAACTGGCAAAGCAGTAGTTAAATGACGAAGATAGTCGTTGTCAAAACGAAGCCAGGAGTTATAGTTCCGTTTAATAAAATACTCAGCGCTCTCATAGGCATCAAACGATTCATCTATTCTTTTCCCGTTATGTATGACTTCAAAATCATGTTCGTTTAAGGGACGAATAAAGGAGATGTCTCCTTTTCGGTTTTCGTAACATGTACCATAATGGGCACATTTGACATTGATTTCGTTTCGCTCAGGATCCGGTTTGTGTGGAGATATAGGGAACACATCCACTACAAATTTTTCAAATGTTTCCTGTGACAAATCACATCCTGAAGCTTTTGGATGGCCACCGCCACCGAAGCGGGAGGCGAATTCTGATACATCAATATGATCGTATATCGTGCGAAAACCCACCTTTTTATTTCCGGCATTTATTAAAATAATCATATCCAGATGCGGATTCAGCTTATGCAATGCATTGCCGAGTTCAGATAAATACTGCTCCGCATGGACGATTCCCACACAATATTCCTCCACGAAGGTTTGGACAAGTTGTCTGTTTTTGGAATGAATATACCTATGGATCTTTTTGTCTTCTACGTCCAATAGTAGGTTTTCCGTATCTGTTAAGGTGAAGGAATTAGGATGGTCCTTTAATCTTTTGAGCAGATCTTCCTCAAAATGCTCCCTATCCATCATATAAAATAAGTCATTTAAACGTTTAGCAGCGACATTATTATTTTCATCCCATTCCCAAGTATCATATTGACGAACTAGATCAACAAATTCGTCCAATGCAGGGGTCTTTTGAATTTTTTGATGCTCCACGAGAAAATCATAAAACAGTGATGTCGCACAGGTTTTCTTACCAGTCTTATATTCGGGATCGACCATTGCCCATTTGTATTCATTAAAATGCATGGCCGTTACATGGTGGTCAATCATTTGAATCGGATGTCCATTAGAAAACCGCTTTTCAAGCTTTTTTTCCACATGTTCATTGACTGCCAGGTCCGTAATATATGTTTCGGTGTTATTATGATCGGGGTTATCGATAAAATGCTCCACACGTTGATTTAAATTTCGATAGGAACAATAAGAAACATTTGCATCTTCACCAAATGCTAGCTTGGCGACAATTCCGCAGCCTAATCCGTCTAAATCAATATCTGTAAAAAGCTTCATCGAATGCAGGTCTCCTTCATTTTTTTCTACCATAAGGATTATTTTAACCGAGGTGCATATCTTATACTCGCACCTAAAAAATATTTGTAAAACGTCAAAAATATTTCAAAAATTCTAAACAAATAGCTGTCTTTTCGGGTAAAATCTTTATGTATATAATTTTTTAAAAGGAGAATGAAAATGGATAGAATACAATCCTTAACCGTTTTACTAGTTTCAGACATAGAAAAATCAATGGCTTTCTATCAAGATGTTTTAGGATGTGAAGTGAACGATTGGTGGGCTCTTCGGAATGATTCATTGAAACTCGGGTTTAAACTTTTACAAGCAAAAGAAAATCAAATAATATCCCCTAATAGCAGCAATAATGAGGTTATATGGGATGCCTATGCTTACGCGTATGATTTTGCAGCCTTAGATCAATTACATAATGAGTGGAAACAAAAAGGGGCGAAAATTGTTCAAGAACCCGTAGTAACAGAGTTTGATTGGGGAGCATGGAGGGAATTTGCGATTGAGGATCCGGATGGGTATGTTTTGGCGGTAGGGACAGGAAATAAAGAATAAGTTTTTGCACAAAAGGCAACTAGATAGGAGTATGACAAATGACAAAAGAATTCTTTGATATTTTTGATGCAGATATGAATCACATGGGTGTTGCGGAACGAAATGAAGTTCACCAAAAGGGATATTGGCATAAGGCATTTCATTGCTGGTTCTATCAAATCGAAAATGGGGTGCTGAATGTTCTTTTTCAAAAAAGACAGCATGACAAGGATACCCATCCTAATTTACTCGATATAACTGCAGCAGGACATTTGACTGCAGGAGAACGTCCTCACGAGGGCATAAGAGAGGTAGAAGAGGAGCTCGGAATACAAGTACAAATGGATGAACTGGAATCGATTGGGGTTATCTCGGCAAGCTATACTGGTGATACATTTATCGATAATGAATTCTGCTACACTTACTTTTACCATTATAAAGAGCATATGGAAAAAATAATACCTGACCCTGTAGAAGTTGCTGGAATTTATCGAATTCCTTTTCACCAAATGGAAGGTTTATATAATGGTTCACTTAAATCTATTAACATCTCTGGTTTTGAATATAAAAATAACCAATTAACTAGCCTTCGCACAGATGTAGAGCTAAAAGATTTTGTACCTCATCCTTCGAATTATTATAAGGTGATTTTTGATAAGCTTTCTAAAATAAATAAGGTACTATCAACATGAAACTGATAGTACCCTTTTTTTAATTTACAGTTGTTTGATTTGGAGAATTCAACCTGAATGATCATCCGGAAAATAGGAATATTTTTGTGATAATCCGACAAACCCGGTAAAAACCGCCACGCTTGATAAACCGACAATCCATTTTAATCCTTTATTTTTCGCCATTATCCTCACTCCATATGAAATAATATCTGACTCGGTTGATTTTGATTATAGGAGGGAAGATTTAAAATAAAATTAATGGAATAAAATAAATTTCACTATCAGGTCAAATATCGGTAATAACCACAACTTGACATATTCTTACTTATTAAACTATGATAATATCGGTATTAATTTAATAGTGGGAAAACTAGGTTGATTGAATTATTTCAATCATTAAAAGGGAAGTTCGGTGAAAAACCGACGCGGTCCCGCCACTGTAAATGGGAGCTCTTTACAAAGATTATCCACTGTCTTACAAGATGGGAAGGAGTTAAAGAGTGTTGATCATGAGCCAGGAGACCTGCCTATTTTTTGCACCATAAACCTACGTGGATAGGTGGTGCTGAGCTCGAGGAAAATCGAACATTTTCACCTCCTGCGACGCACAACATCTTCACATTAGGAGATGTTTTTTTATTTTTTTCAAGGGGGAAGAGAAATGAAAGGAATGCTTTTCAAAAGAAGTTCTGTCGTGTTGACGGCTATCCTACTTGTGATGCTTCAACTAACGGGATTTTTTACAAATCCGGTATCTGCTGCTGCTTTAAAAAATGCAGCAATGATTTCGGTTGTCGATGAAAATGGTAAAACCGTCCTTCCACATTCTGTGTTGGAAATAAAGGATGGAGAAACAGCTTTCGATGTATTAAAGGAAGCAACTACAAAGAAAAATATTGCATTTGACTATACTACTGATCCTAAGTATGGCGCAAATATTGTACAAATTGGGGATGCAAAGCCTGACTATGCAAAGGACAGTACATATTGGGGCTTTATTATTAACGGCAGCATGGCTCAAGTAGGAGTATCCGGATACAAAGTGAAAAATGGGGATGATTTGCTATTTAAGGTAGTAAGTTACCCGGAGAAAACTATTTCCGCAAAAGTTTCTGCAAAAGATGTAAAAGGTAATGCACTGATACCAGAAACAGATGTAAAGGTCGTGGAAGGTGCCAATGCGTACGATGCATTAATACAAGCTGCTTCACAGAAAAATCTTGCACTAAAGGTTTCGGTAGATTCAAGTTACTTTGAATTTGTTCAAAATATCGGAAATGCGAAACTGAATGAAGGGGATTATTGGAAGACCGCTTTGAATGGAAATCCTCTACAATCATCCCTGTCAACAAACATTTTAAAAAATGGAGATAGTGTTGAATTAACCATTGATAATTATATAACACCGCCGGATTCCAATGGTGATAATGGAAACGGGGGCAATAATTCAGGAACTCCAGATGGAACAAAACAACCAAATGTAACGAAGCAACAGGTTGCAGCTGCAATGAAATCTTCTGCTTCTTATGTATTGAAAAATGGTGGTAATGATGAGTTTGAAATCATCGGACTGCAAAGATCCGGTCAAAAGATTCCTGCCGTTTATTTAAATAATATTAAAAAGACATTGAAAGAAAATGATGGTACATTCCGCAATGTTACCGATTATGAAAGATTAGCAATCGGTGTTACTGCAGCTGGAGGAAATGCTGCTAATATTGATGGTTATAATTTGATTGAAAAAATTTACTCCAATGACCGCATGACAAATCAAGGAACAAATGGGGTTATATATGCATTGCTTGCATTAGATAGCAAGAAATATAAAGTTCCTGCTAATGCAAAATGGTCTAGAGAAAAACTTGTAAACTACTTATTGGATAATCAGCTTAAGTCTGGTGGATGGGCACTTGTTGGCGATAATGCGAGTGTTGACATCACTTCCATGGCATTAGCTGCACTTGCTCCATATAAGAGCAAAGAAAATGTAAAAAATGCTATCGATAATGCAGTAAACTGGCTTTCATCCGTTCAGGATAAAAATGGCGGATTTAGCAGCGATATTAATGGCGGAGATGCAAGTGAAACGACTGCTCAAGTAATCATTGGTTTATCGTCTATCGGTGTTGACCCAACTGATAAAGCATTTACAAAAACAGGCGGAAACCTTGTGCAACATTTAATGTCATTCCATCAAAAGGATGGCGGATTTGCTCACATCGCAGCAGATCATGAATCAAATTTAATTGCAACAACGCAAGGCTTATTAGGATTAACTGCGTATCAGCAATATCTAAATGGAGAGGGCTCCATTTATCAATTTACAGGAAATGATGTGACTGTTCAGCCAGGTAATGATGCAACAAACACAGAAAAGCATCCTTCTGATAACGGTCAGCCATTGCCAAATACAGCAACCAATTATTATAACGTATTATTATTAGGTGTAATCCTTTTCATCATTGGTGCAGCTATTTACTTCTATAATCGTAAACAGAAAGCGGCTTAAACATGAAGAAAATTGCATTTGTGATCATGACAGCTGGTCTCATCTGTTTAATCTATAGTGGTACAGAATTGATGAAGGGCCGACAGCTCCAAGTGTCGGCTCTTCATCAAGCTAAAGCCATGACAAAAGAAATAGACAGTCCATTGAAAGTACAAGAAAAACAGGTCCTAAACAAAACAAATAAAAATATCATTGGATTGCTGGAAATTCCTAAATTGGAAAAAGAGCTGCCAATCGTTGAAGGAACAACGCTTGATGATTTGGCAAAAGGGGTTGGCCATTATAAAACCTCTTCATTACCAGGGGGCAAGGATCAAATTGTTTTATCAGGTCATCGCGATACTGTTTTTCTACGTTTTGGTGAGTTAAAAAAGGGTGATACGGTGACGGTAAAATTAAAAAGCGGCTCCTATCAATATGTGATTGATCATATGAAAATCGTTGACGCGGATGATCGAAGCATTATTCATTCCACAAAACCAAGGGAAGAGCTTGTATTAACAACATGTTATCCATTTCATTATGTCGGTAACGCACCAAAACGCTATATCATCTATGCATATCCAAAAACAACTTAGGAGGCAGGAAATATGAAAATATTTAAAACACCTTTCATAATGCTAATTGCACTACTTGTTATTTTCATGGTTTCCGGCTGTCAAAAAGACTCTGTAAGTCCAAAACAGCAGGAAGGAACATATACCGAATCTGCTTCCGCTAACCAAAATGTAAAAGAAAATACTTCAAAACAACAATCTAAAACCGAAACTAATAATACGAAAACATCAACTTCTGAAAATAAGTCTGAAACAGCTTCGCAAAAATCGGCTGGTAAAGGCGAGAGATCGAATAGTACCCAATCAACATCAACTTCTGTAAAAAAACAAGCGCCAACAAGTGCAAAAACAAAGACAGCAACTAAACCTAACACAAACTCAACTTCAACGGCAACTTCAAAACCAAATACAAATCAGAATAACAATACAAATAAATCAAAACCAAAAACGACACCAACAGCACCCAAGCCCAAGCTAACCGTAACCATTTCGATTGTAAGTAAAGATTTGAATAAAACCATTCTTTCTCCGACGCAAGTAACCATTCAAAATGGTGATACATTTCTTTCTGCTACAAGAACAATCCTTAAACAAAAAGGAATTCCGATTAGTGTACGAGGCAGCGGTGCATCGGCATATGTAGAAGGGATTGGCGATTTATATGAATTTGACCATGGGCCTTTAAGCGGCTGGATTGCCGAAAAGAACGGTGTGAAACTTGACCGCAGTGCCGGAGTTAAAGCGGTCAAAAGCGGTGACCAGGTTCGCTGGATTTATACGACAGATTATACAAAGGACACGAAATAAATGAATAGAGGCTTTCGTTCATTTCACCCTATCGTTTGTTTCCTATATTACGTAGGAGCGGCAGCACTGGTTATGCTTAATAAGCATCCGGTGTTTTTATTTATGGGTACTATGATTCTTATTTTTTATAATATTGCTCTCGACCGCGGTATGACATTGAAAAAGTGGTGGAAGATGGTATGGATTCTATCCGTTTTTTTTCTTATATTAACCCCACTTACTAATCATCGAGGGTCACATATATTGTTCTATCTTAGAGAAAATCCTGTTACGCTTGAAGCAATCATTCAAGGGATTATTTTGGCTTTATCGCTTTTTTGTTTAATGGTTTTATTTACATCCTATAATCTTGTCATTACCGCCGATAAATTTTTGTACTTATTTTCAAAATGGCTGCCGCAGTGGGCATTACTAACGATGATTTCGCTGCGATTTGTCCCTTTACTTAGAAGAAGATTGGCGGAAATTGAAACGGTCCAGCGGAGTAAAGGTCATTCCATAAAGACTGGAACGATAAAACAACGATCCAAAAACGGAATTCAACTTGTGCAAATATTACTTACCTGGTCGCTAGAAGAGGCATTACAAACAGCCGATTCGATGGCGGCAAGAGGATATGGATTACGAAAAAGAAGTCGCTACATCCCTTTTCAAATGAAAAGGAAGGATTGGTTTGCGCTTATTTATATGCTGGCTATTGGAAGCGTAAGTATTTTCGGATGGTGGCTTGGTGATGGTGTTTTATCGATTAGCCCTGTTTTAGAACCGATTTATCTAGAAGGAAGAGAATGGTTTTATCTCGTTATTTTTATTCTATTTATAGGTTTTCCGCTTGGTATAGAAGAAAGAGAGGCATTGCAATGGCACTATTGGAAGCGAAAAATATAACATTTCATTACCCAGATCAACCAAGAAAAGCAATAGATAATATCTCCTTCCAAATAGAGCAAGGTGAATTTATCGTTCTTTGCGGCCCATCTGGAAGCGGGAAATCAACTCTTCTGAGGCTTCTAAAAAGAGAGATTGCTCCACATGGGAAATGGACAGGAGATTTATTTTTTCAGAATCAGGCTATTTCTCATTTTTCAAGTGAACAATTGGCTCAGAGTATTGGGATGGTGTTTCAGGATCCGGAAAATCAGATCGTGATGGATCAAGTAATGGAGGAGCTTGTATTCGGATTGGAAAATATCGGAACTCCTACTGATGAGATGCGTAAAAAAGTAGCGGAGATGATTCATTTTTTCGGATTAGAAAATTTATTGCATAAAAGAACACATGAATTATCTGGCGGTCAAAAGCAATTGTTGAATTTGGCATCTGTTTTATTAATGGAACCGCAAGTACTGCTTCTGGATGAACCAACTGCACAATTAGATCCAATTGCAGCAAAAGATTTTATCGGAATGCTCCATCGGATGAATGAAGAATTTGGGATTACCGTTATCATTGCAGAGCATCGATTGGAAGAATTGTTTGCGCTTGCAGATCGGGTGCTAGTATTGGAACAGGGAAAGAAAAAGCATGATGGGTCGCCGCGTAAAATTATTCGGGAAATAGGCATGAATCCATCTAATAATATGTATTCCTATCTTCCAAGCAGTGCCTTGCTATATTTGGAGCAAGCACATGCGATTAAAGAAGAAGAGATACCATTAACCATTAAGGAAGGCAAGCGTTGGGTCGGAAAATTAAAGATAGAAACTATACAACAGGATGTAGAAACCCCTTCGTTTCCGAAGCCATTGGTAACAATGAAGGGAATTGATTTTCAATATGAAAGGAATCAAAAAAAAATTCTCGATAATCTATCAATGGAGATATACGAAGGAGAATGGTTTTCGATTGTGGGAGCTAACGGAACTGGGAAATCTACCTTGCTTAGAATAATGGACGGCCTTCAAAAACCACAACGTGGGGAAATAGTGTATAAAGGTAAAAAAGTAAAAGGACCGTTACCAATCGAGATGGGGTATTTACCGCAAAATCCAAAGCTCTTCTTTTTGCAGGAAACAATCCTCGATGAATTAACAGAGATTGCCAAGAAGCAAAATCTAGCGGATCGAGAAGCAAAAATCAATCATTTACTTGAAACCTTTAATCTAACTGAATTAAAGAATCGCCATCCATATGATATTAGTGGCGGTGAAGTACAAAAGGCTGCACTTGCGGGGGTGATGCTTTCGAACCCTTCCATTTTATTAATAGATGAACCGACAAAGGGACTCGATCCGGAAACGAAGAGGAGGCTGGGAAACTTATTGAAGGCATTGCAAAAAAATGGCTTGACGATTGTAATGGTCACGCATGACATCGAGTTTGCTGCTCAATATGCAACCCGCTGTGGGATGATGTTTCAAGGAAATATAACGGTAACCGCATCTCCTGATAAGTTTTTTCGGGGGAATGCATTTTACACAACTGTGATTAATCGGATTACAAGAGGCAGTCATGTTCCGGACGTTTTAACGGTAGAGGAGGCACGGAAAGTATGGCACGTTCTCGGAATGTCCTAGGATTTCTGGTAATCCTTCTGCTGTTACTATTAGTAGCCTTTACATTAATCGCACAGCACCATTATATTTTAGTAAGTATATTGTTCATGGTTTGTACATTTCTCCCTTTTATCATCCGCTTTGAGCGGCGCAAAGTTTCCGGCAGAGAACTTGTTATGTTGGCAGTTCTTGCAGCAATCGCAGCCGTCAGCAGAATCCCTTTTTCTTCGATTCCTAATGTGCAGCCTACTACATTTGTCATCATTGTAACGGGAGCAGCGCTTGGTGCCGAAAGTGGATTTGTGGTTGGGGCACTTGCAGCTTTAGTTTCGAATCTTTTTCTCGGTCAAGGACCTTGGACACCCTGGCAAATGTACGCATGGGGAATGATTGGAATGATTGCCGGATTTTTGCGAAATACATGGTTCATGAGAACAACCATTTCTAGATGTTTGTTTGGCTTTATTGCAGGATTTTTATTTGATTGGCTGATGAATTTATCTTATGTAGTAACCATATTTCAAAACATCACCCTTGCCCAATTTATTGCATATTACGCAATAGGCTTTTACTTTGATTTAGCCCACGCCCTATCCAATGTCTTTTTCTTAGCTATTTTTTCGAATAGTTGGGTGAAAATCCTGATAAGGTTTCGGAAGAAGTATGGATTATTGGATTTATAATAAACATGAATGCACACGGGATTCATTAGGAATTCTTGTGTGCTTTTTATTATATTTTTAATTTGCTAAAGATAACCATGAAAGAATAGCTAGGAAAATGTTCCTTAGAAAAATATTGTAAGGAAAAGGCTTCATTTTACATAATCTGATTAAGCAAAAATTAAGAAATCCTCTCCATAATAGGCTTATCTCATACAAAGAGAAACATTTCCAAATGATAATCGGTGTTCCAATGTGAAAGGAGTAAAGACATTGAAAAAGTGGATTATTACTATTGTTGTTCTTGTTCTTGTAATTGGCGGTGGTTCATGGTTTTATTTCAGCAAAAAGCAAAATCAGAACCAGGTGATGGCAGTGTCCAATCCGGTGGCAACTGTTCAAAAAGGAAAATTACAGGTTCAAATAAGTGGATCAGGTTCTGTTGAGTCTGCAAGCTCTGAAGATGTAAAAGCAAGCGCTAATGGAGTGGTTGATGAAGTCTTAGTATCTGCAAATGAAACAGTCTCCAAAGGACAAGAGCTGGTGACATTTACGGATGGCAGTGACCCTATTACAGCGCCTATCAAAGGTACGGTTACTTCATTGTCTATAGAAAGCGGGGACCGATTGAATAGCGGTACCGTCGTGGCACACATCACAAACTATAAAGATCTTCAAACAACGGTTAAAATTGATGAGTTAGATATTTCCAAAATTAAAAAAGGCCAAACTGCTGAAGTAACGGCGAATGCTTTTCCAGATACAACGTTTGCAGGCAAAGTTACGGATATTGCGGAAGAAGGCGATGTATCGAATGGAGTATCTACTTTCAATGTAACTGTCCATCTGACAAGTCCTAAAAATTTTAAAGTAGGGATGACTACGGAAGCGAAGATTTTAACCGCAAGCAAGGATAATGTCCTCTATGTACCTGTTGAAGCCGTACATACGAATGGAAAACAGAAATTTGTTATGGTGAAAAGCTCAGACGGACAAATTACAAGTCAAGAAGTGAAAACAGGCATTAATAATGATAGTTATGTAGAAATTACAAGCGGCCTACAAGAGGGACAACAAGTGCAGCTTCCTGCAATTTCGAAGAGCACTACCAATAGCTCAAGCAACATGCGCGGATTTGGCGGCATGGGAGGAATGGGCGGCGGTATGAATGGTGGATTTAACCGAGTGGAACGTGGAAATTGGGGCAATAATGGTGGCGGTATGAAAAGCGGAGGAGGTAATTAATCATGACTAAACCTCTTATTTCCATACAGAACATGGTGAAATCTTATAAAATCGGTGGGGAAACGGTAACCGCTCTCCACCGGATATCTCTGGAGATTAATGAAGGTGAGTTTTTAGCGATCATTGGTCCTTCTGGTTCTGGAAAGTCAACGCTGATGAATATGATTGGATGTCTTGATAAGCCTGACTCTGGTGAATATATCCTTGGGGATAAAAAGGTTGGTAGCTTGAGTGATAATCAATTGGCTACAATAAGAAATCAAAAAATCGGGTTTATTTTTCAAAACTTTAATCTTCTATCCAAATTAACCGCTTTAGAGAATGTGGAACTTCCGCTTTTATATAAAGGCATTCCGACTCAGGAACGAAAAGAAATGGCACTTGAGTGTTTGAAAAAAGTGGGGCTTTTAGATCGTGCTGCCCATCTTCCAACACAACTTTCTGGTGGTCAGCAGCAGCGTGTCGCTATCGCTCGAGCCTTAGTATGCAATCCTTCTATTTTACTTGCCGATGAACCAACAGGTGCACTGGATAGTAAAACAAGTAAGGAAATCATGGATGTCATGAAGGAATTAAATAAAATCGGTCATACCGTCATTTTGATTACACATGATTTAGAAGTAGCAGAACAGGCAAGGAGAATTGTTCAAATGAAAGATGGGAAATTGTTTGAAAAGGGAGGGGATCTTCTTGAAGCTTCTTCCGTCTATTAAAATGGCATTACGCAATATTAAGAGTAGTAAATTACGAGCATTTTTAACCATGTTAGGCATCATCATCGGGGTATCCTCGGTTATTGTACTCGTTTCAATAGGGCAATCCTCAACGAAAACCGTTACGGATCAAATTAATAATCTTGGGACAAATCTATTAACGGTGAATGTTTTAGATTCGAGTTCAAGTGATTTTAAAGAAGCAGATGCAGAAGGCTTAAAGAAAATCACCGGAGTAAAAGATGTTGCACCCGCTGTTCAAGGCAGAATTACCGCTAAGAATGGCCGAACATCCACACAGGTAAGCATGATTGGGACAACATCTTCCTATAAAACTATTCGAAATACGCCTGTTTCAAATGGACGATTCTTAGCCGATATTGATAATGAGTTTCGCATGAAGGTAGCGGTATTAGGATCAGATACGGCACAGACTCTTTTTGGAGCGGAAAACCCAGTCGGAAAATACGTTCAAATCAATGGAACATCTTTTAAAATTGTCGGGGTATTAGCATCAAAAGGCAGTTCTATTGGAGAAAGCGGTGACAGCGTCATTATTACACCGTTGAGTACAGCTGAACGTGTGCTGGCTTCCCTAAATGTTCAAACGGTATATGTTCAAGCACAAAATGAAAATCAATTAACCTTTGTACAAAATATGCTGGAGCGTTCCTTGTTATCTATTTTCCATAGTCAGGATAGTTACAGCGTCGTGAGTCAACAAGACTTGATGGATACAATGAGCTCTGTTTCGAAAACGATGACCATGATGCTCGGAGGAATTGCAAGTATCTCCTTATTAGTTGGAGGAATCGGAATCATGAATATTATGTTTGTATCTGTAACAGAACGGACGAAGGAAACCGGCATTCGAAAAGCAATTGGCGCGAAACGAAAAGACATTTTAACACAATTTTTAATAGAATCCATTGTTCTCAGTGCCATGGGAGGCATTTTAGGAATTGTTCTTGGATTTATAGCAACCAATGTCTATGGTTCTATTACGAATTCGACCATCGCCTTTTCTTTACCGGTAACGGCAATCGCTTTTATCTTCTCTTTATTAGTGGGTGTCATTTTTGGTGTTTTTCCAGCAAACAAAGCATCCAAACTACATCCAATCCATGCCTTAAGGTTCGAATAACAAAAAACGATTGCGTAGTTCGCGCAATCGTTTTTAATGTAGGTGTTTTTGTTAAACTCCGCTAATTTGTAAATGGAATGACTAATTTCTTTAAGAAACCCACAAGCGGACACCAGATCCGTTATGTGTGACAAAACAGGCTGTTTTTTTCCGTTTTGGCACATTTCATCCTTGATTCAAACAGCTCCACTTTTGAAATTTTAAAGCAAACAGTCAAAAATATATCAAAGTTTTAGAAGATGGTCGCATCTGGTAGAATAAATAAAAATGGAGGTCGTTTATCCCGATGAAACTATTGATTGTTGAAGATAATATAGATTTATTAGAATCAATGAAAAAAATATTAAGTGATGAATTTGAAGTGGACTCCGCTACAGATGGAGAAGAAGGATTATTTCTTGCCTTTCAAAATATATATGATGCCATTATCCTTGATGTAATGCTTCCGGGCATGGATGGTTTTGAGATTTTAAAAAAACTTCGAGCAGATCGGATTATGACACCAGTTCTATTTGTAACTGCAAAGGATGCGCTCGAAGACCGTGTAAAAGGTCTTGAAATAGGCGGTGATGATTATCTTGTTAAGCCGTTCCAGGCACCAGAACTAATTGCCAGAATTCGGGCTTTATTAAGAAGAAGCGGCAGCTTAACGATTGAACATACCATTCGTTATCGCGGTATTGAGCTTTTTGGAAAAGAACAAGAAATTAAAGTTGACGGAACACCAGTTAGACTAACGATTAAGCAATATGAGCTTTTAGAATACTTAATTCAAAATCACGGAAAAATTTTAACGAGAGAGCAAATATATGATCGAATTTGGGGATTTGATTCCGATACCACCGTTGCCATTGTCGAAGTGTATATTCATCACTTGCGAAAAAAACTTGAGGCTTACGGCTATCATAAGGATATTCAAAATGTCCGCGGAGTGGGGTATATACTGAAAGAATTTAAGGAGTAGCATATGTTCAAAAAGACACGTATAAACCTTACCATTTTAAATTCAATTGTTTTTATTTTAATTATTTATATTTTAGGCAGTATGATCTATTCTTACATTCGTATTTATGTATACAGAGATGCGGATCATTCGCTGCAGGATATGGTAGGAAGAGTCGGACTGACAGGAGAAATTCCAAAATTGGGAGTGCAAGGTCGGGATCCTCGTAACAATATAATCGTTCTGATCTGGAATGAAAAAAACGAGCTTTTGAACAAAAATGCTATTCAGGATAATTATCAAGATCGTTTTATCCCACACACTTTTGACAAAATTCAAACAATCGCGGTGGAAGGTTTCTATTTTCATACAATATCCGTTCAAGCAACAATGAATAATCAGCCGGTAAAGCTGGAATTTATTCGTAATGTAGATATAGAAAGAAACATTTTACGACGTTTGTTGTTGATGATGTTGATAGGAGGAGCAATTGGGATCATTCTTGCTATTGCAGCAGGTTTATTTTTGGCAGAAAGAGCATTGCGACCAATTAAAAATGCTTGGGATAAACAACAGCAATTTGTTTCGGATGCTTCCCATGAATTGAGGACACCACTAACTGTCATTCAAACCCGTGGGGACTTATTATTACAAACACCAGAAGCAACCATACAAGATAAACTCCCAGATATATCGATAATTTTAAAAGAATGCCGGCGATTAGCGAAGCTTGTTGCGAATCTATTAACATTGGCAAGATCAGACTCCAATGAATTGGAGATTGAACGAAAGGATTTTTATCTAGATGAGTTACTAAGAGATATTGTAGAGCATTTTTCAGAAGTTGCATCCTTTCAAGGAAAGGCGATTACGTTAACTTCTGCACCTCCTATAACCTTTTTTGGTGATCGAGATAGAATTCATCAATTGATTGTCATTCTATTGGACAATGCTATGAAATATACAGGAGATAACGGAATCATCGAATTATCATGCTTTGAAACAAAGAGCCATATTGGATTAACAGTAAAAGATAATGGAATTGGGATGAAAGAAGAAAATCTCGCTCATATTTTTGACCGGTTCTATCAAGTGGATAAATCCAGAACGAAATCAGAAAGCTTGGGGCTTGGTTTATCCATTGCTCAATGGATTATCGATAAGCATGCAGGGAAAATAAGAGTGGAAAGTAAGTTAGGGAAAGGGACAAAATTTGAGATTTTGTTCTCTAAGAGGAAAAAGATTTAAAAAGAGGTGATGCAGTAAATTGCTTCACCTCTTTTCTCATTATGCGGGTTCTGCATTCTTCTTACGATTCATTCCAACTATAATGGATAGTACAAGCCCTGATCCGGAAATAATCAACATAATCAGTAAACTGATAATATTGTTTTGCAGTCTTCTTAGTGTCATCGTAAATGTATTACCTTGCCGATTAAAATTCATTTGTCCGCGATAAAAGTTGCGATTTTGTCCATTGAAAGAGGATGTCCCATTTTGTCCTGCAGAGCTGCTATTATCCGAAGAATTCGGGTTGGAATCTTGACTCTGAAAATTAGATTGCCGTTGCTGAAAAAATGCCTGTGCGTTTTGTTGCATGCTTTTTTGTTGAAAATACGTATAAATACCAAAAACAGATTGGATAAATAATAAAAGCGCTGCTAAAAATCCAACCCAATAATGAATTCTTCTCATAATCATCTCTCCTTAAAAATACATTTATTATGATTATGAGAAGTATTACTTAATTTTTTCTTAAAAATGGATAAGGGATAAAAGGTTAGGGGTCATAATAGAGAGGAAACGAAAATAAAAAAAAGACATATCAAAAAGTCTTTTACAAATAAAGATGGCAAACTGGATGAAACCATGATATGATAAAAGATGGTCGACATCAGTTTAAATTATAAAAATATAAATATCCTATAATAACATTACCACAAAAGAAACTGGATGTCAACTATTTTTCCTCGGAGGTGCTTTCATGGAAAATCAAAGCAGAGAATGGACTCAGGAACAGGAGAGAGTAGATTATACCGTAAAAAAAGTTAGGAGTCACATAAATACCTTAGTAGCAAGTGCTGAAAATGTAAAACAGGAAGCGGAGGAAATTCGCAGAAATTTCTGGGAGGATGTCACTGTAAATTTTGATGAACCAGATGATGTTATTGAAACGATGACAAGCATCAAACAGCAGATGGAATTGCTTTCGGAGCGGGAACGAAGCTACGGTCATGTGGAAGAAAACGTAAAAACCCTGCAAAAGCTCGCTTCCTCCCCCTATTTTGCAAGAGTTGATTTTAGTGAGGAAAAGGAACCTCTGGAGCAAATCTATATTGGGATAGCTTCTTTTCTGGATGAACACGATGAATATCTTGTTTATGATTGGCGGGCCCCTATTTCAAGCATTTACTATGATGGGATTCCGGGGCCGGTATCTTATAAAACACCTGAAGGAACGCGGTATGGTGAAATGGAATTAAAAAGGCAGTTTCTCATTCGTGATGGCGTGATTCAGTCGATGTTTGATACAGGGGTAACGATTGGGGACGAAATGCTCCAAGAGATATTAGGGGCAAAAGCAAATACCCATATGAAAAGTATTGTTGCCACCATTCAAAAGGAACAGAATAAAATCATTCGCGATATTAAAAGTCAGCTTCTTTTTGTGCAAGGAGCTGCTGGAAGCGGAAAAACATCCGTTGCCTTACAACGAATTGCCTTTCTTTTGTATCATTTCAGAGAGTCACTAAATGCGGAACAAATTATATTATTTTCTCCAAACCCGTTATTTAATAGTTATATTTCAAAGGTTCTGCCTGAACTTGGTGAAAATAATATGGTGCAGACTACCTTTTATGATTATGCTCGCCATCGAATTGGTAAAGATCTTGAAGTAGAGAGCCTGTTTGAACAATTCGAAAACCGCCTTAAAGACCGTGATGAGCCATCAGATATTAGGGAAAAAGCAATCAACGTGAAAGGCAGCCTCGATTTTTACCATGCAATCCAACAATATGCAGAACAGCTTTTGGATAATGGATTGTTTTTCAGGGATATTGTTTTTCGCGGAAAGCAATTAATTTCTAAACAGGAAATCGCTGAGCTGTTTTACTCATATGACAAATCCTATTCCTTGCCCAATCGTTTTCCGTTAGTGGCTAAACAACTGCTGAGAATGTTAGATGAAAAAGCAAGGGAGGAGGAGCAAGAAGAGTGGGTAGAGGAGCAAATGGAGCTTTTAGATAGGGACGATTTCCTAGCTGCATTTAAAAGTGTAAAATCGGGGAAGAATGATGAAGTTTTTGACTCCTTTGAACAAGAAAAGTCTTATCTTGCTAAGGAGATTGTTGGCCGGTATTTTAGAAGGCTGAAAAGAAGTGTGAAGCAATACCGCTTTTTTCATCGAAAAGCTCAATATATTCATTTTTTAGAACAGGTTCCAAAACTCATGCAATTAGATAAACTGGGTATGTCCCAATCTGAGTGGGATTCTATAAGATCGCAAACCATGAGTCGTCTCCGAAATAAGCAAATACAAATGGAGGATGTAGTTCCTTATATGTACTTATCAGACCTAATAGAGGGGAAAAAATCGCAAACCTCCATGAAATATGTTTTTATCGATGAAATCCAAGACTATACACCTATTCAGCTCGCATATTTACGTTTTTTATTTCCCTACAGTAAATTTACGATGCTCGGAGATATTAATCAATCGATTCATGGAACGGAAAGCGAATCAAAAATTCAAATTGCAGAGGAAATATTCCAGAATCAAAAAAGTGAGATTGTTTATTTAAAGAAAAGCTACAGATCCACCATGCCCATCACACGTTTTACGAAGGCCATTTTAGAGGATGGGGAGGAAGTGGAACTATTTGAACGTGATGGTGAATTGCCGACCGTACTTATAACGAAAAATAAAAATGAAATGCTGGAAAAAGTTTTTGAAAAGGCAAAATGCCTTTCCAAGGAAAGCAACACGGTTGCCATAATCGGTAAATCCTTGGAACAATGCGAAGAAGCTTTCAGATATTTGCAGATGAGAATGGATGTTACTCTTTTAGGAATGGAAACAAGGGAATTTAATGAAGGAGTTATCGTGATCCCTTCGTACCTTGCTAAAGGCTTGGAATTCGACAGTGTCATTGTTTTAAACGCATCGGATGAAGTATATAGAGACTCAGAAAGAAAATTGCTTTACACGATTTGCACTAGAGCGATGCATCGTTTAGTGATAACAAGCATTGGAACGCCAACAAGATTATTAAATTCAGTGCAAAATGACTATTATCAAATAGCCGAAATCAGAGGAGAATGAAAAGAAATTTTCATTCTCTTTTTTTGTATATTTGTATAAAGTGGTGTGAAGGTGAACAATAAAAATAAATATGGTCGTTTCATAAACAAATCACTTTTACAACAATATAATAAAAAAACGATATCAGAAAAATAAAATGATTATTTACCCCATTGTTCTTTCAAGCATTTGGGTATAAGATTAACATGAAGCATACTGTAAAGGGGTTGGTATATTTGGATTCCAATGGTCCTGAACCAAGTAATTACGAGGAAGTCAAAAATCTTACGTCGAAAAGGAATTGGTACTAACCAAGGCTCTTTTCTTAAACTTGTTGCTTTTTAAAAATGAAAATCTAATAAATTTTCTTATTCGGCTTAGAAATGGATATCCATTTTAAGAAAAGATGTCCGAAACTAAGATTAAATTAGGGTTTAAAACAAATAGCAATAATTTATATGAAAACGGCCTTAACTAAATATCCACTCTGATGAAGGTACTGATGGCTTCCTCCATACAAGAGAGGAGGTTATTTATGCTTGAAATTTACAAAACAAATATTGAATCGAGAAAACTTGAGGTAGTGGATGAAATCACAAAAGGGTGCTGGGTAAATTTAAGCTCTCCAAATGAACAGGAAATTCAAAGAGTCGCCAAAGAAGCGAATGTTCCTGTTGATTTTATCCGTGATGCACTGGATGATGAAGAAAGATCCAGAATTGAAAAAGAAGAAGGCGATGTTTTTATCATTATCGATTATCCGTATATGGTGAGGGATGAATCCGGTTATTCCGTTTATGAAACTCTTCCATTGGGAATGATTTTGACAAAAGACTGTTTTATTACGATTTCATTAAAAGATGCACCTGTTTTAATGGACTTTAAAAACAATAAAATTAAAGAATTTTATACGTATAAAAAAACCCGTTTTGCATTTCAGATTCTTTTTGTTATTTCATCTTATTACTTAAGATATCTGAAACAAATTAACAAAAAAACAGATGATGTGGAACGTGAACTCCATCATTCATCCATGACCAATAAGGAATTATATTCATTATTAGCATTAGAAAAGAGTTTGGTTTACTTTACCACTTCTTTAAAATCTAATAAAATGGTTTTAGATAAAATTCTTCGGATAAAATATTTAAAAATGTATGAGGAAGACGAAGATTTATTAGAAGATGTTATGATTGAAAATACGCAGGCTATCGAAATGGCTGCAACTTATAGTTCGATTTTAACAAGTATGATGAACGCTTTTTCGTCGATCATTTCGAATAATCTTAACGTGGTCATGAAGTTTTTAACTTCGATTACCATTATTCTCGCTTTTCCTACCATGGTAGCCAGCTTCTTAGGAATGAACGTTCCGTTGCCATTTGGTTTGGAGCATTATCCACACGGATTTTTATCGGCAATTTTAGTTTCAATATTTTTGGCTGCAACCATAGCCTTTATTTTTTGGAAAAAGAAATATTTTTAATAAAATATCCACTAGCTGATAGTAGTTTGAGCTAGACACAGTTATATTTTTAGCTTATTTGCTACTTTCTTCTTTCTCAAAAAAGACTGGTCTTTTGATCAGTCTTTTTACATGATTACCTACAATAGTACATAACATTTCTTTTTATTTGCATACAATAAAAGGACACGATTTGAAGAACAAAGAATACGGAATGGGGGTATTTTTCATGGTAATAGGGGAGCAGGATGATTTCGTGAAAACAGATGAGCAGCAGGTCTCTCACCATTCTGAAAAAACGAAAAAAAATTTAATCACACGCTTAAATCGTATTGAAGGACAAATTCGAGGAATAAAAGGGCTAATTGAAAAGGATACTTATTGTGATGATGTTATAACACAAATATCAGCTACTCAAGCTGCTTTAAATAGCGTTGCGAAAATATTATTGGAGGGGCATATGAAGAGCTGTGTAGTAGAGCGAATTCAGCAAGGGGATATGGATGTGTTGGATGAGGTATTAACAACATTTCAAAAGCTTATGAAGAAATAAGTGAATTTTCCCTTGATGCATCGTAACGTCCTGTTGCAATGCCTTTCTAAGCTTCTATTCAGTTACGAATATTCGGGTATTAACGGACGGTATATTGGATGGAGTTACCTAGATTTACCGTCCATTAATACGGGATCAAACCTTATATAGATAAGTTTATTAATAAAAATGGACAAGCCTATTTTCCATTTTTTTGTTTTCTCTTATTGACATAGGGTAGGGGGGTATAGTAAATTAAAAGTATGAGGTGAACCAACAATTGACGTGAATACCAACTTTAGAAAAAATAAGTAAATTTTATTTTTTTAATTTGAAATATAGGATACCTAGGTATAGTAAATAAAAAATATAAGAGGTGTTTACAGTGAAAAAATGGGCAATTATTGCAGTTCTTTACTTAGCTGTCGTAATGGGCGGATATATGGTATATGCACAGTTCTATCCAAAAAGCAGTGAAGCCAAAATGGACCATCATGAAGAAGGCATGAGCCAAATGCATGCAGATTCACATGAGAAAAGTGAAGTGAAAACAGATTTGCATTATTCGGACGGTCTAATGACCATATCCATTAAGGACTTATCTGGAAAAACAGTGAAGGATTTAGAGGTTAATCACGAAAAGCTGCTTCATTTAATCATAGTAGATGATTCTCTTCAACACTATTATCATCTGCATCCACAGCCGCTTGAAAATGGAGACTTTAGTATCCACAAAACGCTGCCGGATGGTTCGTATAAGGCATTTATTGATATTAAACCAAAAAATTTAGCTTATCATGTTGTGCCCGTACCATTCGTTGTCGGGCAGGAAAAAGGGGCAAATGATCATGAAGCACTTGTTCCTGATAGTTCATTAACAAAAACGGTTGAGCAAAAAACTGTTTCATTAAAAATGAATACATTCCAAGCATCCAAACCAGCTACTTTAACATTCGATCTTGATCGATCCCACTTAGAGCCTTATCTAGGCGCTGTCGGTCATGTTGTTATCCTTGATGAAAATGGCAAAAAATATTTACATGTACACCCCAAAAATGAAGAAGAACCTGTATTTGAAACGGAATTTGAAATGCCTGGAATTTATAAAATCTGGGCGGAATTTAAACAAAATGGGAAAGTAAGAACATTTCCGTTTGTCATTGAAATTAAATGAAGGAAGGGCCAATTCAGAGAATGAATTGGCCCTATTAATCTAAAATTCTGTCTACTAAAATTTCCATTGCACAAATCCAAGTTCAATGCTATGTTTTAATCTGTTGAGGCTGGAAAGCAGTCTTTTGATAAAACATTAATGGGGGATATTTACATGTTTAAAGTACATACATTGAAACGGCTTCCAATCGTTCTGTTTATAGTAGCAGTAATGTTGGTAACTGCAGCTTGTGGAAGCAATAAAACTGAAAATCAAAAACAAACAGCTTGGGATAAAATTAAGGAAAAGGGTGAGCTAACTGTTGCCACTTCCGGAACACTTTACCCTGCCTCCTATCACGATTCAAAATCCAATCAATTAACGGGATATGATGTGGAAGTAGTTCGTGAAGTAGCAAAAAGATTAGGATTAAAGGTTAAATTTATAGAAATGGGCTTCGATGGAATGCTTACTTCTGTAAATAGCGGTAAAGTAGATCTTGCTGCAAATGATATTGCGATAACAAAGGACCGTGAAAAGAAATTTGCCTTTTCAGCTCCATATAAATATTCTTTTGGTTCGGCAATTGTTCGCAAAAGCGACAGCTCCGGCATTCATTCCTTGGATGATTTAAAAGGAAAAAAAGCAGCTGGGGAAGCAACCACTACTTATATGAAAATCGCACGTGATCATGGTGCTAAGGAAGTTATCTATGATAATGCAACCAATGACCAATATTTACGTGATGTTTCTACGGGAAGAACAGATGTCATTTTAAATGATTATTATCTGCAAAAGCTAGCGATTGCGTATTATTCAAAATTAAACATCATGATTGAACCACATATCCGCTTTTCACCTAGCAGCGGCGGAATGATTATGAAAAAAGATAATCAGGAATTAAAAAATAAGATTGATAGTACCTTGAAAAAAATGAAGGAAGACGGCACTCTTACAAAGCTATCTAAGCAATTCTTTGCAGGTGATGATGTGTCAGTAAAACCGAATATTAAGTTTTCGAAATAAGCTCTATCAAATCACCTTATACGAATACATTCACGCTAGTTTTCATTCCGAATAAAACCGGTTCACGTATATGTATGAGGCAAAAATTTTAAACAACATTGATATTAAATCTAATTAAGAAATGAGGGAAGGACAATTGGGTGATATTCAGTGGCAATATTTATTTAATATAAAGCTCGCTATTGAGTCCTTCCCATATGTGCTACAAGGAATTGGCTACACAATGCTGCTTTCCTTCGTCAGTATGGCGTTGGGACTTGTCCTTGGCTTTTTTTTGGCATTAGCAAGAACTTCGAAGTTTCGATTACTAAGATGGTTTTCTAGGATCTACATTTCCTTCATGCGTGGTGTACCAATCCTAGTAATATTGTTTTTACTATACTATGGATTTCCAATCATCGGAATCGAATTTACCGCAGTGACGGCAGCCATTATTGGTTTTACACTAAATAGCGCGGCTTTTATGGCGGAAATTTGCCGTTCATCCATTTCCTCGGTTGGAAAAGGTCAGTGGGAGGCAGCTGCATCGCTTGGTTTTTCCTACTGGCAAACAATGAGAAGAATTATTCTTCCGCAAGCCATTAGGATTGCCATTGCACCCTTATTCAATGTGTTTCTTGATTTAATTAAAGGAACCTCTCTGGCAGCCATGATTACGGTGCCGGAAATGTTTCAAAAGGCGAAAATTGTCGGTGGAAGAGAATTCGATTATATGACAATGTATATTTTAGTTGCCCTAATTTACTGGGCACTCTGTACCCTAATTTCCTTTATTCAGGATTACATGGAAAAAAGATATGAAATGGATATATGAAAGAGGTCACTTCATTAGAGAAGTGACCTCATTTTCATTGTGCGCCCGGCATGGGTGTAGTCTCTAGGGTGAAAGTCCCGAACTGTGAAGGCAGAAGTAGCAGTTAGCTTAACGCAAGGGTGTCCGTGGTGACGCGGAATCTGAAGGAAGCGAGCGGCAAACTTCCGGTCTGAGGAACACGAACTTCATACAAGGCTAGGTATCATTGGATGAGTTTGCAATACAAAACAAAGTCCTTTCTGCCGAAGGTGATACAAAGTAAATGAAGCAGATAGATGGAAGGAA
>NZ_LJJC01000004.1:1335398-1422708 GCF_001420715.1 Heyndrickxia shackletonii
CATACGAATGGGGAAACTCTAGAAAGAAATATTGGAGAATAGCCAGAAGCCCAATCCTACAGAAAACCCTCACAAACTCCTATTGGGAGATGCGAGGGCTGAAGAGTCTTTATGTGAGATATTCTCAACTACGTCAGACATAAATGGAACCGCCGTATACGGAACCGTACGTACGGTGGTGTGAGAGGTCGGGGGTTAGTCACCTCCTCCTACTCGATTATTCTTCAACAACCTTTTTCTTCTTTTTAAACTTCATTAGAAACTCATATACTACTGGCACAATGATAAGCGTTAGTAGCGTTGAACTTGTAAGTCCGCCGATAACGGTAACTCCTAGGTCCTTCGAAATCAGACCGCTTCCTTCAAACCCGAAAGCCAGTGGCAATAACGCTCCGATAGTGGCAAGGGCAGTCATCAAAATTGGACGAATCCGCGTAGCGCCAGCTTCTAACAACGCCTCGCGAGTGGATAAACCTTCCTGCTGCTTTTGAATCACACGGTCAATTAACACAATCGCATTTGTAACTACGATACCGATCAACATGAGTGCTCCAATCATCGAAGAAATACTTAATGTTTCCCTTGTAATAAGGAGGGCGAGTAATCCTCCGATAATCGTAAACGGCAGGGAGAATAGGATTGCAAATGGTGCTAGTGCTCCGCCAAATGTAATGACGAGAACCAAATATACAATCGCAATCGCTGCGAGCATCGCAAGACCAAGTTGAGAGAAGGATTCATTTATATCCTTCGTTACACCGCCCATGGAGACCTCTACATTGCTTGGCAGCTTAATCTTATCTACCTTTTTCTTAACATCTGCGGAAACCTTTGAAACATCTTTTCCTTTGATTTCTCCGCTCACACTTGCATAAATTCTTCCATTTTGTCTTGTAATAGAGTTAGGGGATTCCCCGGTTTGAACTTTCACAACATCATTTAAGGCAACATCGGTGCCAAGCGCTGATTTGACTTTTGTGTCCGTTAGATCGTTTATATTTTTATATGACTTTTGATCTACCGTAACGTATACATTTAAATCTTTGCCATCCTTTTGGATGGTTGTCAAAACAGGATTTTCTCCTACGCGGCTTAACTCCATACCGATTTGTCCGGCAGTCAGTCCATAGCTGCTTAACTTACTTTGATCTGCAACTAAAGTATATTGTTCGTATGTTTTAGAAAGGCTTGATTCTACATTTTTTAATGTATGATTTTGTTTCATTATTTTTTCAATATCTGAAATCACCGGTTTAATTTGCTCTAAGTTATCGCCGTATACAATGATTTCAAGATTGTTGCTGTTTCCTGAAGTGCCGAAATCCTGTGATTTCCATACACCCTTATTAGTCATTGCTTGAAGATCTTTAATGACTTTCTCAGGTTCTTTATCAAAGTTTTTCGTATCTTTATTATATTCAACATAGAATAATGCTGAATTATTATCACCCGGATTCATTGGATTTCCGCTGCCGACCGAGTATTGAATATTTTTAACACCTGCACGTTTTTCAAAATAGTCTTCTGCTTTGGATGTTATTTTTTCCACATCACTTCTTGTTTGTCCAGGATCTGGCTTATAGGTTGCCATCACCATTTTTTGTTGATCAGAAGGAATGAAACTTACCCCGATCGCTGGGATTAAGAACAAACTTCCAATAAATATTAAGATAGCAATTCCAAACGTAATCAATTTATGGTTCAGGGACCAATTTAATATCTTTTTATAAAAAGTAGATATTTTTCCATGTTTTTTATCGTGTTGATGTTTTTTCTTTACCCCGCGACTAAATAGCGAACTTGCAAACATCGGTACAACGGTTACGGCAACAAGTAAAGATGCCAAAAGAGCGAAAACAATAGTCAAAGCAAAAGGTAAGAATAGCTGTCCAACCATCCCTGATACTAGTCCAAGCGGCAAAAATACAGCAATTGTCACGATAGTAGAAGACATAATTGGTCTGAACATTTCTTTTGTAGCTTCTCTAATTAAATCGTTACCCCGAAGTTTTTCGTCTGTTAAAGACATTCTTCGGTAAATATTTTCAATAACGACGATCGAATCATCGACCACCCGACCGATTGCAACGGTCATTGCACCCAATGTCATCATGTTAAGGGAAATATCCATTTGTTTTAAAGCTAAAATAGCAATTAATAACGATAATGGAATCGATATAACCGAAATAATTGTTGAACGGAAGTCCCTTAAAAATAACAAGATAATGATAACGGCAAATAATGCACCAATAATGGCTTTGTTTAACATCGTGTTCACAGAATCTTTTATCGGTGTAGCTTGGTCAAACATTTTCACTACTTTTAAGCCGTTATGGTCTTTTTTCAACTCATTGATTTTTTTCGTTACATTATTTGCAACATCCACTGTGTTTGCATCTGAAGATTTCGTTATTTGAACACCAATAGAATCAGCGCCATTTGTTTTGGAAATGGATTCATGCTTTCCAACGATTTCAACTTTTGCGATATCCGTCAGTTTTACAGTTGGTATGCCTGGAACAGTTTGTTTTGTATTTTTCATTCCTGCTTGTGGTGTGGTTTGTCCAGCAACAGTTTGAGGCATAGCACCCTGTTTAGAAATACCTGCACTTACTTGTGGCGTGTATGGTATTTTAATGTTTTTCAAATCATTGATAGAATGGATATTTCCATCGACAACAACGGTTTTTTCCTTATCACCGAAATTAATCAGCCCAAGTGGCACAGAGACATCTGAGCCTTGTATAAGCTGTTTAACGGTATCTTCGGATAAACCGTATTTTTCCAATTTTTTCTTATCGAAAGTAATGTCTACTTCTTTTTCAAATTGTCCTGAAGCTTGAACTTGTGAAACTCCATCAATTCCTTCTAATGAAGGAGCTATATCTTCTTCAACTGTTTTGGTTAACTCTTCAAGTGATTGCTTCGTATTTGTAATGCTTAATGAAAGGATAGGGAAATCGTTAATATTTAATCTCGATACTTTTGGGGTATTTACCTTCTCCGGTAATGTGATAGATGATACCGCTTCTTTTACCTCAGACTCTGCTTTATCCATATCCTTTGAAAACTTATATTGAATTTGGATGGATGACACATTTTGTGATGAGGTGGAGTTTACTACCTCTACACCAGGTAGGTTTTTAATTCTTTGTTCGATCGGTTTCGTTACTTTTTCCGCAATATCGTCAGGTGTTGCCCCCGGATATACAGTGGAAACCATCACTACTGGAGCCGTAATATTCGGTATTGTTTCCAGCTTCATATTAACACCAGAGTACAATCCTGCCGCGACAACAATGATGGTAATTAACCATACCGCGAACTTATTTTTCATACAAAAGTTAATGATTCGATTCAAGGTATATCGCTCCTTCTTAAGGTTGACCGACTAGTCATATCAAAATATAATATAAATGACTGGTCATACATTAGCAAGTGAAAGTTCTGTTAAATAAGGCTCTTTTCTTAAATTTTTGTTGCTTTTGTAAAAGTAAATCTTATAAACTTCCTCAATCTGTTTTGAAATGGTTACCATTTAAAGAAAAGATGCCACGAAACCAAGCCTACTTAAGATTCGTAATAAATGACGGATGGGAAGGTTTAGGTACGAAAACAGACTAAATTGAAACTTTTATCCTATAAAAGGATGCATATTAAAGGAGAGTTACTATGTACGACACAAATCAATGGAAAGAGTTTATTCTTCCCTATAAGTTCGGATTAGATGATTTAAAGACAAAAATAAATATAATGGTCGAAGAAGCCTTTCTAATGGGAGAAAATAATTCCATCGAGCATATTAAAACAAGAATTAAAACACCGTCAAGTATGTTGGAAAAGTTAAAAAGAAAGAGAATCGAACCAACACTGGAAAATGCAAAGCAGCATCTCCTGGATATTGTTGGCGTAAGAATCGTCTGTTCTTTTGTTTCCGATATCTATGAAATTTATAACTTATTTTTAAAGAGAAAAGATTTAAAGGTAGTAGAAGTAAAGGATTATATTCGCAATCCGAAACCAAATGGCTATCAAAGCTTACATTTAATCGTGCAAATTCCTGTACAGCTGACACATCGGGTGGAACATGTAATGGCTGAAATTCAGTTAAGAACATTAGCAATGGATTTTTGGGCAAGTCTAGAGCACAAAATCTTCTATAAATATAATCGGGATATTCCGCAATATTTAAAGGATGAACTTAAGGAAGCTGCTGATAGTGTGAAAATGTTGGATGAAAAAATGAAGGGTATTCGTGATGAGGTAAATGCGATAGACGCGGTAAGAGATTCTATATTTTTACCGTTATAATAACAAAAGCGTAAACGCCTTGTTCATCCTCTAGCCGATAGGTGTTATGGCTAGAGGACGTGCACCAGATTGATCATGAAAGAGAAGGTATAGGTGCATCAGGTGTGGTACCAATAAGCGGTGCTTGCGCTTGACGATAAAAGAGGGGACCATGATGAAGCAAAGAAGAAAGGAACTTATCGAAACAGCTATTAAATTATTTGCTGAAAAAGGATTTCAATCCACATCTGTCCAAGATATTGTCAGCAGTTACGGGATATCTAAAGGGGCATTTTATAATTATTTCTCCTCGAAGGAAGAATTGCTGGTTGATATATTTAAATATTATAATGATAAATTTAATCTAAAGACGGATGAAATTGATGCATTAAATATATCTCCGAGAGAAAAACTGCAGAAAAGAATTTATCTCCAATTCAAATATTTTATGAGGCATAGGGATTTTATCGTCATGTATTTCCGCGAACAAAATCAATCCATTAACGAGGGATTGAGAAATCTGATGAAGGAACATACCTTAAACATGCTTCAAAAGGAAGAGAAACTTCTGGTTGCATCGTATGGTGATTCCATACAACCTTATATAAATGATTTGGTATTAATTTGTCTGGGCATCCGCAATAGTTATATGAAAATCACCGTATTTGATGGAATAAAGCTGGATCCTACTGAGATTTCCTATTTCTTGATGGAACGAATTGATGACGTCGTAGCGGGAATAAAAAGGAGCAGTCTGGATCCTCTTCTAACAAAAAGTCTTTTTAAGGAATATACTAATGGCCTGCTTAGCAATCAACAAAAGATATTGTCAAATCTATTAAGCATCAAGGAAACCTTAGAATCCTTGGAAATCACTCCGGAGAAAAAAGAAGAGCTTTATAACGTTATTCATTATTTAATAGAAGAAAATAACAAAACGGAAGTGAAAAAATATATTTTTCAGGGGATGCTTGCAAATTTTAAACCAATTAAGGAATTAGATTCCTATAGAAAAGAAATTGCGAAAGTATTGGAAATTGAACTTTTATGATGCATTAAGGTTAGGTACTTCTGTATCTTGGTGATGATTTGACAGGGTATGAGAAATAAACGGAAAAATTCCGGCTAAATTGGGAAATACCCATATTTCCCTTAAAATAAGCGGAGTTTTTCCGCTTATTTTATCCAAATCTTTGGATTTTGTCTCATTTAGAGCGGTTAACCGGAATTTCTCCGCTTATTTTCGCTTCTTAAGCTTCCCCTATTCACAATAGCCGGAAATTTTCCGACTATTTCATACCTACACAAAAACCGATACGAAGAAGGCGGAAATGGTTTCGAACTTCTTCATTCGCAATTTAGCAATTAAAAGCAAAATAGCAAGGGAATGAACCCTTGCTATTTCTAATGTTTTTTAACCTCTTTAGCCTCACAAATTGCCCTGCATTTTCCTGTGCAAATGGACGTTTTGCGATAGGGAACAGATCCACGTTAGTTGTCTGACAGCTCTTTTTTTCACCTGTTTTTTCTTCCTCGTACTAATTTCAAAATAAATAAAATTACTGCGATGATTAGCAGTAAATGGATAAGGCCGCCTGCAATATGGCCGATTATTCCTAGAACCCATAGAATTATTAAAATAATTATTATGGTCCAAAGCATATAACTAACTCCTTTCTCTTTATGGTTACATTACCCAATAGTCTCTTAAATTACACCTATATATTTGTAAAGAATTAAATCCTTATCATGTTCCAATTAAGTTGTACTTAAATAGATTTGCCCAAAGATGATTGGATGACTGTCAAAAAAGCCTAATTGGTCATAAGATAGAGGGAATAACGAAGGGAGAAATCGAAAATGAATCATCCGTTAGCATGGCATGAATCATTGGAACTCCATGAATTATTAACATTCCAGGCGAACTGTTTAATTCAATTAAAAATGTCCGTTAGAAAAGTCATTAATCACGAACTCCATGATTTATACCTCTATTCCATCAAATTAGTGGAAAAGAATTTAAAAGATTTATTGCCATATGTGGAGAACATTCCAAATGAATATAGCCGTCGTAAAAATGAGCAGAACTTTTTTGCAGGTGACTTATTAGGAGCAGCCAAAACTACGATAAAAATGTATGCAAGCGCCATAACGGAAACAACCTCATCCGAATTACGTTCTGTTTTTCACCGCCATTTAAATATTGTTATTAGCTGGTATACAAAGATTTTTGAATATATGAATAAAAATGGACTATACCCATCTTTTAATTTGCAAAAATTATTAGAGAAGGATGCTCAAAATGTTCAAAATGCTTTGCTAATGAAATACTAAGAAAATCCATTGTTGACAACTTGTCAAAATATCAATATATTAAATGTAGTTTCATATTACTCTACGTGTTCTGTTAGGTGAGGCTCCTGTATAGAGATAAGCTGCTGCCCAAAAATGTCGAGAGACGCCAATGGGTCAACAGGAAAGATCGGAATAAGGTCTTTCTTAATGTAGCTGGTACCAGATTACCTATGCTATACAGTGCTAAAGCTCAAGCGAGGGAAACGGAGGAATACCACAAGAAGCATAAGCTTCTGAGCGGTTTTTTGTTTTGCAAAACAAAGCCTTTATTTCTTTTCGCCAAGAAATGAAGGCTATTTTTTTGTTTAAAATTGGTCATTTAAACTGGAAATTCCCTCATTTGAACATACAGTACTAGTAGTTAAGCTTAAATTTTCCCCTTATTCTGGAGGTGATGTTGATGGACGAAGGCCCAGGTCAGAAACATGCAAATAAATTTACTTGTGCAATAAGGAAAGGTGATTTTAACAGTCTTTCGTTTATCGACTCACTGTATATTCCTTTCTCATTGCACCATTCTAAGAATGAGGATTGGAGGAAGGAACATGGACCAAAATAAAATTAATGAAATAAAAACACTTCTACTGGAAAATAATCAAGAATCAATTAAGGAGTTCGTGTCTCATTTTCAACCTTTCGATATTGCCGAAATGCTTGTGGAATTAGACCATGAAGAACAGTTAGTGCTTATATCCATACTTCCAATTGAATTAGGGGCAGAGATTCTTGAATATTTAGAGCCGGAGTTGCAATACAAAGTTTTACACCGAATAAAGGACAATTTTACATCTTTACTATTAAATGAAATGTCGAGTGATACGATCGTAAATTTACTTTTATCGATACATCCTCATCAAGCAAAAAAACTAATGGAGTTTTTGCCAGAAGATTATCGAAAAAAAATAGATACACTTATGAAATATGAACCAGATACAGCAGGAAGGCTAGCGACAGTAGATTATATCGCCGCCCGTATTAATTGGACAGTTGATCAAACATTACAGCATATTAGAAAAGTTGGCCAAGAGGCAGAGATTGTATCGTATATTTATGTGGTAGGAAGCCGCGGTGAATTGGTTGGAGTCGTTTCGTTAAAAGAAATCATTCTGGCGAAATCAGGTACAAAGCTAGAAGAAATAATTCAAGGTGACCCTATTTCTGTCTCTGTTGATATGGATCAGCAGGATGCGGCAGAAATTTTGTCCAAATACGATCTTGTTGCCATTCCTGTGGTAGCACAGGATCATCGAATGATTGGAATTCTTACGGTTGATGACCTTATTGATGTTATTCATGAAGAAGCAACAGAGGATTTTCAAAAGCTTGGAGGAAGTCAACCTTTAGATGAGCCGTATTTTAAAAATTCCATTTGGAACCTTTATAGAAAAAGAATTGGATGGTTATTAGTCTTATTTATTGCGGAAGCATATACAGGAACTGTATTAAGACATTACGAAGACACGCTTTCAAAGCAAATCGCATTATCCTTTTTCGTACCGCTGCTAATTGGAACGGGAGGAAATACAGGTTCACAAACCGTTACGACCTTAGTTCGGGCTTTAGCAGTCGGTGAAGTACAATTCAAGGATATGTTCAAAGTATTTCGAAAGGAAGTATCAACTGGTGTTTTTCTAGGAATATCGATGGGAATTGTTGCGATCATCCGCGCCTTTTTTCTTGGAGTGAATATCCATATCAGCTCCGTTGTTGCCATATCAGCACTGTTCATTGTCATATGGGCATCGATGGTTGCGGCTGTTCTGCCGATGATATTACACAAATTAAAAATCGACCCGGCTGTTGTTTCCGGTCCATTCATTACAACCCTAGTCGATGGAACAGGACTAATCCTTTATTTCTCTATGGCAAAATTATTGCTTCATATTTAGAATTAAAACAATACCCGCTCCTTGCTGATATGTTTTTAGTGAGGAGCGGGTATTGCTTTATACATTATTTTCCTCTAACTTTGAAAGTCGCTCTAAGCCAATTTGAACAGCTAGGCAATCATCTAAATATCCAAACGGGAATACATAATCGGGGATAATATCTGTTGATAGAATAAAATATAAAAGGACACTACCGAGGATTGTACGCTTTTCTATAGAAAGATTTTCCTCACGAAAACTCTTAAACATTTTATTTAATTCAATAATAAATGGTCCCGCACCTCTTACTTCCTCCACCTTTGTCTCAAACTCTTCAAGTATTTTCTGTTCTCCCTCTTTAGTCAGGGAGAAGTGTTCATATTTGGCCAATTCCTGATGAATTTTTTCCACCGTAAATTCATGATCAAGAAAATTGGAGGAAACAAGAATTTCCTGAATAGCATCGATAGATTGATACATATCCGATTGATCATTATTTTCAGATAGTACAAGATTATAACCTGCTGCTTGAATTAATTTGGCTGGCGGGACATCTAAATGATTGGCGAGCAGCTGTAAGTGAGAGGGCGTGGCTTTCTGTTTATTATTTGCAATTCGTGAAATAGTTGCAGTATCTATTCCCGTTAGAGCACTAAGCTTGCGCATGGAAAGCATCCTTTCCTTTAACAATGCTTTAATTAATAAGCCGAGATTATGGTCTCCATTTATTTCAGTTGACATTACCTTCCCTCCTTTCCGAATACAAAACTATATCAGCTTAAGAAAAATACTACTAATTCTAGAAAAAAGAATGAATGAATCGCGCCGAACATGATTGCACGCTTAGAATCTTTATTCATCTTGTTTCACCCTCCTTATATATATATGTAGTAATGTTGATTAACTTTACTTCAACACCATGAAATGTTTTTTATATTATATTGAAATGCCTCATAACTGTGCCTGTTTAAATGAAGATGAAGTAACAAAATGTTGTTTATTTAGAAATAAAACGTTGAAAAAATGTCAACAAAGATTCGATTCGTATAAAAGATGTGCTGAAAATTCATTTATGAACAGGAAAGTGTTGATTTTTTTTCAACAGTTTTTGATTAGACACGCACTTACACAGAGAAAGGAAAATACTATGTGTAAAAAAAAGGAGGTATAAAACAATGTCGTGGTTAATTATATTGGCGTTCGCCGCTTCATCAAGTATTGATAATTTAGGAGTTGGGATATCCTATGGTATTCGAAAAATCCGAATTGGAATTGGTGCAAACATATTGATTGCATTGATTTGTTTTCTTATGAGTATAGCGGGGATTACATTTGGAATTTGGCTTTCAAAGATTCTTCCCGGCGTCCTTCCTGTAATAATAGGAGCGTTCCTACTTTTTATTATTGGAATAAGAATTATTCTTTTGGCAGCTCCACGTAAAAAGGATAATTCTGATGTCATCATGGAGCAAAAAAAGCACTCTAAGGGTCTTAAAGGAATTTTAAAAAATCCGGAAGTAGTTGATATGGATCAGTCTGGAGAAATCGGTTGGATAGAGGCTATTATTCTAGGAGTAGCCTTATCGGCAAATGCACTTACAAATGGGCTTGGTGCTGGTTTGCTTGGATTATCGCCCTTTGCGATTTCCTTAACAGCTGCAATAGGAAGTTTCATCAGTGTTTGGGCAGGTGTGAAGCTAGGAAGCAAATTAGCAAATATTCGAATTGGCAAATTTACAGTTGGTCAATTCGGGACCCTTTTAAGTGGAGTAATAATAGTAGTGATCGCTTTTGCAGCTTTCTTTTAAGAACAAACTGTACGAAGACAGCATAGGATAAAGATTTTTAAGCCCGATATAATCTAGACTTGGTTATATCGGGCTTTACGTTGATAATTAGCATATTGGAACATTGCCTGAAATATACATACATTTAACCATTTTTCATATAGTCATAGACGCTGTTGACAAAATGTCAATATATCTGTATCTTAGTTTACTATAAGAGGTTAATAGAAAGGAAAATGAATATGTCTGAAAATGGAGATATTAATCATCTCGGACCGCTATTAAAAGCTATATTGAAGGATCAGTCATTATCTATGCGCAAATTTAGTGAACTTACTAATATTGATACCGCTACAATATCTCGGATCATTAATGGTAAAAGAAAAGCTACTCCCGCACATTTGCAAAAATTTGCTGAATGCCTTGGAATTCCTTTGGCAAAATTATTAGTTGCTGCAGGTTATCCAATTGAACAAGATGGACAAAACGATCAGTCTGATATTCAATTGTCCGTTGCAAGTATTCAAAGTTTCCTTGAGTCCTCTAATATTTATGACAGGAATTTTACGATTGATAATATAAAAAATCAATTAACGAAATACGAACAATACTCCCAAACGGAAGAGGGGAAAGAAACCATTTTGACGGGATTTGAAGAGAAGCTTCAAAAAGTCGGGAGTATTGGACCATTTATTAATCAGCTGAAGAACATGTACGATAAATTTCGATTAAGTAAAGGAACACCTCGTGAGCTTGTCATAATTGGCAGTGCTCTAATTTATTTTATTTTACCGGTAGATGTTATTCCTGATTATATTTTTCCGATTGGCTATTTAGATGATGCGACGGCTGTACAAATTGTACTGAAATTATTAATGAAGGATTAAAAGACAATTTATACTCTTGATGCTATTAAAATGAGTACACAATAGTATTTTTAGATTAATAGATAGGGGAATTTCAATGGATCAAAGAAGAAAAAAGAAGAGAAGGGTACGTAAATGGGTACGGAACCTCATGTTATTTATCCTCCTATTCATTGTGGCGGTAGCTGCATATTGTGTATATCAATACAATAAAGGCTTGTCTGAAGCGTCAGACGGTAAATATAAAAACGATGGTAAAACCTTTGAGCAATTTCAAGGTGCGGAACCTCAATTTGGCGAAATCAATATCTTATTAATAGGGAGCGATTCAAGAGGGGAAGAACACGCAAGATCCGATACGATTATGATTGCACATTATAATCAAAACACGCATCGTTTAAAGCTTGTCTCTTTGATGAGAGATATGTACGTGGATATTCCTGATCATGGGAAGCAAAAGTTAAATGCTGCGTTTGCATTTGGCGGACCCGAATTGCTCAGGAAAACAATCAAGCAAACGTTTGATATTGATATAAATTACTATACAATTGTCGATTTCCAAGGATTTTCGAAGATTGTTGATATCATTGCGCCTAAAGGGGTTGAAGTGGATATCCCATATGAAATGTCGTACGGAATTGGCATGAAACTGCATCCAGGTAAACAAGTTCTCCATGGTAAAAAACTATTAGGATATGTACGTTTTCGTCATGACCGTTTAAGTGATTTCGGGCGAGTGGAACGCCAACAAGAAGTTTTAGGGAAATTAAAGGATCAAGCGGTTTCCGTGCATAGTATCGTCAACCTTCCAAGGATTCTAGGTTTAGCCGACCCTTACATTGATACAAATGTAGATACTGGAACGATCCTAGCAATTGGAAAAGGGTTAATGATTGGGAAATCTCAAAAAACGGAGACTTTAAGATTACCGGTTAATGATTCTTATACGAATGAACGTGTAGATGTAGGGGATGTTTTAAGCATGGATATAGACAAAAACAAACAGGCGTTAAAAGAATTTCTTAGTCAATAGAATAATGATGATGTTCGATTAAAGAAGCGAATATCTTTCTAGCGGGAGTTTAACATGAAGACTGAAAATGAATTTTTGAAAAGATTGGATCCGACTATTTTATTTATCATCTTTTTATTTGCCATTCTAAGCATCGTATTTATCCATAGCAGTCAACAAACTGGACAATATGGAAATGATAATTTTGCGTTGAAGCAAGGGATTAACTATCTGATAGGTTTCTTTCTGCTGTTTTTCATGGCATATTTGGATCCGGACCAAATCCAAAAATTAGGCTGGCATCTATATATAATTGGATTTTTGTCCATTATTATTCTAGCATTGCCATTACCGGATTCCATTGCACATCCAATATTAGGGGCAAAGAGATGGTATCAGATTCCATTCCTTGGTTCCATACAACCATCTGAGTTTTTTAAAATTCCATTGTTAATTGTCACTGCCAATATTGCCGTAAAGCATAATTTAACTTATTTGAAGAGAACGATGCTTTCCGATTTAATGTTGGTTGGTAAAATTATGTTAGTAACGATTCCGCCATCTTTATTTGTTTACCAACAGCCTGATACAGGCATGGTATTCTTGTATCTTGCAAGCGTATCAAGTATCATCTTTCTTTCTGGGATAAATAAAAAATTAATTGTAACAATTATTATTGTTCCATCCATATTAGTGTCAGGTTTAGTTTATATATACTTTCAACACCCGGATATTTTGTTTAAAGACCTTATTCCAATGCTAAAACCACATCAACAAGAGCGTGTGATAGGTTGGCTTAAACCGGATCAAAATCCTAATCAAGGGTATCAGACGAAAAAGGCCATTTTAGCTGTAGGAAGCGGGGAACTGCAGGGAAAAGGAATCGGACATGGGGATGTATACATTCCTGAAAAGCACACCGATTTTATTTTTGCTACTGTTGCGGAAGAGGGAGGGTTTGTTACTGCCTCTTTAGTGATATGTTTATTTTTTCTACTCATGTATCGCTTAATTATTATTGGCGACAAAACGAGTGATCCATTTGGCACTTATTTTTGTATAGGCATTGTTGCAGAATTATCTCTGCAGATTTTTCAAAACATAGGCATGATGGTGGGCGTAATGCCTGTTAAAGGAATTTCCTTGCCGTTTTTAACGTATGGAGGAAGTTCACTGTTTTCAAATATGTTATTGTTTGGGGTTGCCTTATCCATACACAAAATGTATGGAAAGTATATGTTTGAGATGAAAAATTAACAAACGGCCAGAAAATATCTGGCCGTTTTGTCTAATTATTGAGCGTCTAAGAATTCCCGTACTTGTTCAGGGGATTTAGCATTAGCACTGTGTAAATGTGCCAGTTTTTCTCCATTTTTAAAAATTAGCAGGCTTGGAATTCCCATAACGGAATATTTTTCTGCAAGCTCAGGAAAATCGTCACGGTTAATTTCATACCATTTATATTGGCTATAATCCTTAATGACATCGTCAATAAACATATTCATTCTAGTGCAATCCGGGCACCAGCCTGCAAAAAATTTCATGATGACAGGCTCATTACCAGAGATTAATTCTTCGAATGTTTCCAGTTTCTTAATTTCCTCCAAGGTAGATCCTCCTTATGTTAAATAAAAATAGTTTACATTTTACTTCATTAGTATTGTATAGCTTCTTTTCTTTTCATACAATTTATTTGTTTTGCTTTCCTTTTGCGAAAAATGATTAGATTTTCCATTACAAACGCAACAAAGTGATGAAAAAATCTTTTGGTCAAGACAATGCCACAATTTGTGACTTTGTATCGTTGACATCAACCTGTATAATGTTATTATGACTATACTTGTTAAGTATGGAACAAGGATTTTAAGCTATAGTAGGAGACGAAACAGTATGACTTCTCAGACAACAAAATCATCTAAAATAGATTACGGGCTTGTTTTAACATTAATGCTAATGTGTATAGCCAGCCTTGTATCGGTTTATAGTGCTCAAAAATCGGGGCAGTATTCTGATAACTTTGTATTAAAACAAGCAATTTGGTATATAGTTGGAACGGTAATCATTGTGTTTACCATACGACTCGATTCTGACCAATTGAAAAAACTTTCCTGGTATTCATATGGGTTTGGAATTTTGTTGCTATTCCTTCTTGTCATTGCTCCAGCTTCCATTGCTCCCGATATTAAAGGGGCAAAAAACTGGTTTAAAGTGCCTTTCCTAGGGACTTTCCAACCTTCAGAAATTACAAAAGTATTTTTTATTCTTGCTTTATCGCGTTGTGTATTAGACCATCATCAAAAGTTTATAGTCAAAACATTAAAAACAGATTTCTGGCTTTTAGTGAAGTTAGGAATTATTACAATGATCCCTTCGGTTCTAATCATGCTAGAACCGGATCTTGGAACCGTATTGGTTTATTTAGCGATTATGCTCGGTATTATTTTCACATCCGGAATTACATGGAAACTTTTACTCCCTATATTTGGAGGGTTTTCAGCGATTGCAAGCATTGTTCTTTATTTTGTCATTTGGGCTCCACAGGTATTGAGTAAGTATTTACATGTGAAGTCTTATCAATTCGGTCGAATTTATTCCTGGTTAGACCCTTATAATTATCAAAGTGATTCTGGATATCAACTTATAAAATCACTTTTGGCTATTGGCTCTGGAGAAACATTAGGCAAAGGATTTAATCAAAGAGATGTCTATTTGCCGGAGAGCCAAACTGATTTCATTTTCAGTGTAATCGGGGAACAATATGGTTTTATTGGGGCTAGTATTGTGGTCAGTTTATTTTTTATGTTGATTTATCACATTACAAAGGCAAGTCTTGAAACGAAGAATGATTTTTATTCCTATATTTGTTCTGGTATCATTGCAATGATCACCTTTCATGTTTTCCAAAATATAGGGATGACGATTGGGCTTTTACCGATTACAGGTATTCCGTTACCATTTATCAGCTATGGTGGAAGTTCTTTAATGGGGAACATGCTTGCAATTGGTTTGGTGTTTTCCATGCGATATCATTATAAAAAATATATGTTTTCAACGGAGATTTAAAGAAATAGCCTGATAGGAAGAAAGATACTTCTCATCAGGCTATTTTTTATCTGTTTCTTTATTCAACCGTACCGCTTTCTACGATTTTTACCTTTGGTACTATTTTAAACGTAACATTTTTGTAGTCCGAGTCCCACCATTTATCCCAATCGAAATGTCTTGTAACATTCTCGGCACGTTCTCCAATCCCTACGGGGTCTATTTTATGCTTTTGAAAATCCTTCAATAACGATAATGTTTCTCTTTCAATCTTTTTTTCAAATGCCTTTTCAAATTTATTCATAATCGTATTAGAAATCTTTTTCCCGGTATATTCGCGAATGATGCCTTCTATATCTATATTAATAGTGACTTCGTAAGGATTCTTTTTATTATTTACTTTAATGTTATTACTGGAGTTAATACTTCTAACCACTACTTCCTCATTATTAATTTTCACTGCCTGGTTTCCCTGACTGTGCCGATCTACTAACAGTTTAAAGAAAAACATTTTTTTAGCGGGAAGTTCCATCACCATCTTTTTTGTATTAAATAAAGCAATCCCTGTAATCTGCAGCTCATTATTATTTACCTGCTTAATGATAGGCAAATAGGTGGTTCTTCCTTTTTCATGCAGATAGGCGCCAAATAAATGTAAATTTTGCCTTGGAACATCGAGATACTTCATATTATGGTCAAGCAGATCTTTAATATATATACCATTACCTGTGTTTCCGTATTTACCCATTAAGAGTGTGGAAGTACTGCCGTCTACAACAGCAAGATGAATCCTCGATCCAATATTAGGATCTCTTTGAAAGGAATCAATTAAATGGAAGAAACCGCGTTTCGCCAAACTCTTCCCAAATAAAGCAACCTGCAAACTTCCTGTTACTAAAGGCTGGTCAGATTTCTTTTGCAGATTCTCCAATATTTCTCGAGTAACCTTGGATTTTGCCACCAGCACATTATTGGATACACTTTTGTCTGGCATGTAGGTTGGATAAAGAATGGTTCCTTGAATTTTTCCATCCGTCCAATCAAAGCCTGCAGCCGTTTCAATATTTTGTTTATCGATGATCTGCTGCTGAACACATCCGCTTAAAATAATACTTGTGAACAGACATAGGATGAAGAGTCTTTTCATGCCTTTTTTTTCACCTTCTTTACAATGGATGCCAAAAGAAAAAGAATAGGTATATAAATGAAATTAAGGATAAATCCTGTGTTGCCAGTGATGGCATTTAACAAGTTAATTTGTAAACGATTATTAAATAAAGGACAGCAAATAAGGATGATTCCGCTTAAAATCCAAACGCCATATTTTTGTTTTATTTTCATGGTTCTCTTTAGTAAACGGGTAGCACACCACAGGGATAAACAAATATTGGGCAAAATAACCAAGCACCAATTTGCAATTCCGATATATTCGAAACGTTCCACAACCAGAAAATGGACTATTTTAAAAGTAGTTAATGTGGCCCAAATATCTTTTTGCAACTGTTCCTCCCCGTAAAATGCGAAGCAGATAATGGTCATATAAAAATAAAATAACAAAGAATAACATAATCCAAGGTGTGCCCATTTTTTTGATTTCTTTGGTTCTTTTATAAAAGGGTAATAAATCATAAGAGTTTCAAAACCCATATATGTTAGGGACATGCTTTGGGACGCTTCTAATAATTTATTAAACGAATGATTAAAAAGTGGTAAGAAATGGCGAAAATCACCAAATGGGATCGCAGCTCCAAGTACATAAATGATATACATTGGAAGAACAAACGAAAAAAAAGAAATGCCAATTACCGTTCGGATTCCTCCGAAAATAATATAAATACATAGCAATAGATAAAGCAAAGAAAACCAAAAGGTACTTAGATCGGGAAACATCCAAACTTGTATAACCTCGATATAGGAACGAAGAACGGTAATGGATAGTATAGAAAAATATAAGACAAAAAATATACTTAATATTTTCCCCAGCCATTTGCCAAATACAAATTGATGAACGTCGGTTAGATCTCCGTTTACCGTTTCCAGTTGTTTATACATGAATGACATCACCAGAAGGGATGCGACACCTGCAATAATAACAGATTGCCACGAATCATAACCTGCGATCATTGCGATAATTCTTTGGAATCCAAGAGCCCCTACCCCTATCTGCATGGATATAACGGAGTAAAAAACAAAATAGGGCGAAAATTTCCGGTTTTCCGGGATGGATTGAGGCTGCATAATATGACCTCCGCTTAATATTTCAGCTACTCATCAATATCTTTTTTCCGTTTTCCGTCCTTTGGCGGAAAGCGAACGGTATCTTTCGTTTGCAAATAAAGCGGGCGAAGTATTTGCTTATTAAAACCTAAGCGTACAATGGTATCCTTCAAATCAGGAAATCGTAAAGGATATAAAGGTTCTAAATATGGCCTTCCTAAAGAAGTTAATCGGATTAAATGGGTTAAAAGAATGCAAAAACAAAATACAATTCCAAGTAATCCCCATAACTGCGCAAATAGTAAAAAAGGGAATCGCAGGATACGAATAGTATTACCGATTTTATAGACCGGCGTCGTAAAGGATGCCAGTGCGGCTAAGGCAATTAAAATGAGCAGAACATTACTCGTAAAGCCTGCGTCTACGGAAGCAGTTCCGATAACGATACCGCCCACGATACCGATTGTTTGTCCGATTTTCGTTGGCAGACGTGCACCGGCCTCTCGCAAGAGCTCAATCGTGAGTTCCAGAACGAGTGCTTCTAGAATAGGTGGGAATGGCACTCCCTGACGAGAACTAATTAACGTCGCCATCAGGTTGGTAGGAATCAAATGATAATGATAGGTTAAGGCCGCTACATACAAAGGAGTTACCAATATAGAGAATAGTACGGCAAATATCCGTAAAAGTCTGAAGAAAGTGGCCATAACCCAGTTTATATAATAATCCTCGAATGAAACGAAAAACTCAACAAGCGTTGTCGGCCCAATCAAAGCATGGGGGGAACCATCTACAATGATGACCGCTTTTCCCTGGCTTAGTACACCGGCAGCCCGATCCGGCCTTTCAGTGTCCAGAAAGGATGGAAAGGGTGATGAATGATTATCAGATATAATTTGTTCAATAAAAGAACTATCACTAACCGCGTCAAAATCGATGGACTTCAGCCTTTGTCTGATGGTTTCCACATTTTCATTATTAGCTGTTCCATTAATATAAAGTAATACTACTTTCGTTTTGGAAAGCACCCCAACTTTATATTCTTCTAATATTAAATCCTCAATAGGCAATCTTTTTCTTATTAAGTTTATGTTTTGGTCAATAGACTCTATGAAAGCTTCCTTTGGTCCAATAACACTAAATTCAATTTCAGGAGCACTAACTGTCCGCGTGATTTGTTTTTGTGCGGAAATAAAAGCAAATTTACTATCTCTCTCGTGCTCTGTTCGCAGTAAAACATACCCATTATAAAGTTTTTGCTCAATTTGACTTAAATCCGTACTTAAATGGAAATCAGCTACGGGTAGAATTTTATTAAGATCTTCTACTTTTTCAAACCATTCTTCCAATAAATACGGAAGAACATCCTTTTGAATAATTTCCTCATCTGTTAAGGTGGAAATAAATTTTAAAGAAAAATGTAAATTTGTTCGGTGATTGAAATATTTTGCCTCTTTAATATCCTTGGATTTCGGTTGGTTATCCTGTGTAACTATTTGTTGCTGCTGCTGTTGATTGGTATTAGACGATTCCTGATTTTTCCTTCTTTTTTTAAAAAAGTCCATATCCGTTCCCCCGCATTGAAAATTGGATGGCCAGTAATCTGAGGGAAAATCCAGCCATCCTATCGAACATAGTCTTTACCAATAAAAGGTGTAATATGTAAAAGAAGTGAAAAGAGTAAAAAAAGCGGGACAGGGAATTAACCAAGGAGGGAAATGGGGACATATATCCAGGTACGTGAAGAAGTAAAAAGTCCTGAGCGCCGGAAGAAACAAAGGTGGGATAAAAGAGAGTTGATAAAAAAAGGGGACAAGAAATTTGTCCCCATGTCTCACTGTTTATTTAAGAAAATCTTTTCAATATCATCGAGCATTAAGTTAGCAGCGATTACACCGCCAGCAGTATTCCAAATAACATCATTTACTTTATGAACATTTCCTGCTTTCGCAACTTTTAGGTTTTTAAAGAGAGGATCATTAATATACTCTTTTTCCAGTGATGATGCGTTTCCATCACCAGTATCATAGGTGAAATAGAACAAAATGCCCCCATCCATTGCAGGAATTCGTTCTTTTGTCAAATTACGTTCAGCAAAATCATTTACATCCTGACCTTTTGGTCTTGCAAATCCAAGTTGGTCAAAGATAACACCTGCAAAGGTATCTTTATGATAAATTCGAACATCTCCGGACATAAAACGAACAAGGGAAACTTTCATTTTTGTTTTGTCTCCAAGCTCCTTCTTTATGTCAGCAATTCTTTGATCAAATTGTTGAATAACTTCTTTTCCTTTTGCCTCTTTATTAACTGCTTTAGCATAGAGGGAGAAGTTATCTTTCCAATCACCGCGCAATGTTTCAGCAAAAACAGTAGGAGCGATGGCACTTAATTGATCATATATTTTTTCTTGGCGCATTTTATTTCCGATAATTAAATCTGGGTGCAATTTTGCGATAGCCTCTACATTCACTTGATCTTCCGTACCGACAACTTTTACACCCTTCATTTTATCTTTAATATGGTCATACCATGGATGACCGGTCCAAGATTGAACTGCTCCAACAGGTTTTATACCTAATGCAAGTAGTGCTTCTGTACCTTCGTTTGTTAAAATGACAACACGTTTTGGTGTTCCTTTTATAGTGGTTTTGCCCATAGCGTGTTCAACAGTATAGCTTTTGTCCGAAGTATTATTTGTTCCTTTACCTTTTTCACTATTACTTACGCTCTTATTTCCACAAGCAGCGAGAAGAAGTAAGGATAATATAGCAATTATCGTAAATATGGATTTTAACTTCCGCATTATCTATGTACCTCCTGAATGTGATTGATAATCATTATCATTTATTCCTTCTTAATCATAAAGGGAGTGGGGAGGACTGTCAATATATAAATGAAAATGATTATCAAAATCATTGACTTCATGCCCAACTTTTCCTAGACTAGTGGTAGAGAATGATTGAAAGGTAAAAATAAAATGGTCTTAAAATATAATTGGCAGAAGTTAGTTGGAACGATTATAGCTGTCATATGTTTGGTATGCCTGATGGGGATGAGTATTATATATGGCTATACAGATACGTCTATAAAAACAGCCATTCAGTCCTTTACACATTTTAATGGATCCAATAAGCATATTATTATCACTACCGTTCGTTTACCAAGAGCATTTATTGCCGGTGCAGTGGGGGCATGTCTTGCCATGTCCGGTGTTATTATGCAAACACTAACGAAAAATCCATTAGCATCGCCGGGGATTCTTGGAATAAATGCTGGTGCGGGTTTTGCAGTTGTCATTGCAGTAACTATATTTAAAGTTACGAGTTTACAAGGATTTGCTTGGGTTTCCTTTGCAGGAGCTGCATTAGCTGCAATCATTGTTTATTTATTAGGGAATACAGGCAGAGAAGGATTAACTCCTATGAAGCTTACATTAGCAGGAGCTGCTATTGGTGCGTTATTTTCCTCCTTTACACAAGGTCTACTGACATTAAATGAATCCGCGTTAGAACAAGTATTATTTTGGCTAGCAGGTTCTGTTCAAGGAAGAAAATTAGAAATATTAACCTCCGTGCTTCCATATATGATTATTGGTTGGGGGGCAGCACTCCTCTTAGCTGGAAAAATGAATATACTGGCTATGGGAGATGATGTAGCAAAAGGGCTCGGTCTGAAAATCGGACTCGTAAAGATTGGCGCAGGTCTGATTGTTATTTTACTTGCAGGAAGTGCCGTTGCTGTTGCGGGACCAATCGGATTCATCGGAATTGTCATTCCCCATATCGCCAGAAAAATAATAGGAATAGATCATCGCTGGTTACTCCCTTTTTCGGGACTTTTAGGAGGCATATTACTGCTTGCTGCGGATATCGCCGCCAGATACGTGATTATGCCCTCAGAGGTACCAGTTGGTGTTATGACCGCCATAATCGGTGCACCATTCTTTATTTATCTGGCAAGAAAGGGGTTAACGAGACGATGAGTCAATATAAAAGTATTCGTCTTTTAAAAGGGAAAATATCATTCATCCTTGACCGTCGTGCTCTCTGGATCACAGGTACATTATTCCTTTTATTATTAATTGTATTTGTAACAAGTACTGGTTTAGGTGATATGAAAATAAATCCTTTAAGGGTTTTAAAAGTATTTTTTGGTGGAGGCAATGCTTTTGATCAATTAGTGATTACAAAATTTCGCCTTCCAAGAATTATCGTTGCATTGTTTGTTGGCATGGCCTTAGCTGTTGCTGGATCTATCTTACAGGGAATCATTCGGAATCCACTTGCATCTCCGGATATTATCGGTATTACTGGGGGAGCAAGTGCAGCTGTAGTAGGGTTTCTAGCGATATTTAGCAATGCAGATAATATACTGACAGTTAGCATAGATTGGCTGCCTGTTGCAGCCTTCCTAGGAGCAACTGTAGTCGCTTTTTTGGTGTATTTCTTAGCTTGGAAAAATGGTGTTTCGCCTATACGACTAGTGTTAATTGGTATTGGTGTATCTGCTGTTATGCAAGCCATTACGACAATGTTAATGCTAAAGGGTCCTATTTATAGAGCAAGTGAAGCGAATATTTGGATCACAGGTACAGTGAATGGATCCAATTGGAGTAATGTATATGTTATTGTTCCAACGGTGTTAGTACTTGTTATTATCTCGTTTATTTCAGCTAGAAGAATAAACATTCAGGAGTTAGGGGATGAACTTGCTACTGGTGTTGGAAGTCCCGTGCAAAAACAACGATTTCTGCTTTTAATCCTAAGTACTGCATTAGTAGGTTCGGCAGTTGCCTTTGCTGGAGGAATCGGATTTGTCGGTCTAATGGCACCACATATGGCGAGAAGGTTAGTCGGTTCGAGCTTTGGTGCACTTCTTCCGACTGCTGCATGTATTGGTGGAATTCTTGTCATGCTCGCAGATTTAATAGGACGGACAATTTTTCTGCCGCTTGAAATTCCTGCAGGTGTTTTTACTGCAGCAATTGGTGCTCCTTACTTTATCTATCTATTATTTCGGGCAAAAAATGCATAATGCAGGGTTGGATTAGTGGGATTTTTTAGAAAGGAAAGGAGAAAAAATTATGACCGGAACAATAGAAACAAAGGCTTTAACGTTAGGATATGGTGATTCTATTATCATAAATGAATTAGATATTGCCATTCCAAAAGGTGAAATTACGGTTTTTATCGGCGGGAACGGCTGTGGGAAATCAACTCTATTAAGATCTATTGCACGGCTTTTAAAACCGGAATCGGGCTCCGTACTTTTCGAAGGGAAGGATGTCGCAAAGCTTCCGACTAAAGAAGTGGCAAAAAAACTATCGATTTTGCCTCAGACTCCCGTTGCACCTGAAGGATTAACGGTTCTCCAGCTTGTAAAGCAAGGTCGTTTTCCTTATCAATCATGGCTAAAGCAATGGTCAGAAAAAGATGAAGAAATTGTCATGAATGCATTAAAAGTGACAAATATGGAGGAATATAAAGACCGACATGTAGATGAGCTTTCTGGTGGACAAAGACAGCGCGCGTGGATTGCGATGACATTAGCACAAGACACAGATGTTATACTGCTTGATGAACCAACAACCTATTTAGATATGACACATCAAATTGAAATCCTAGACTTACTTTTCGAATTAAACGAAAAAGAAAAACGTACGATTGTCATGGTACTGCATGATTTAAATTTGGCATGCAGATATGCCCATAACATCGTAGCGATAAAAGACAAACAGGTTTATGTGCAAGGAAAACCAGAAACGGTTATAAGCTGTCAAATGATAAGGGATGTTTTCGAAATGGATTGTCAGGTGACAATTGATCCACTTTTTGGAACACCGTTATGCATACCATTTGGAAAAGGCCGTTGTATCTTAAAGGATGGAGCAATCAATGCTGTCTAATTTAACGTCTTCTGAAGTGAATGCATTATCAAAGTTCCGCTTTACGGATCAAAAGCCCAGTGAAAGAAGAAATATCGCAGTTCACGAGTTATTTGATCATACTACATTACAAGACCATCTAAATAAAATCGGTAAACAAATGGGCTCACCAACACATAGAGTGACCGCTTCTTTATTGACGAAAAGAATGGCTTTCTATGCAGTTATCCATTTATATACTATGAGTGTTTTGAACAAAAGGTTAAGTGTTGATATAAAAGAAATGAGCCTAGTTGAAAAAGATGATGATTCATTGTGGTTGCCGGATTTTTATTTAGGGAATTTTATTATTAGCGAAGCATGCAAGAATCGGAATCAGTGGAGGGAAGAAATTGTAGAAAATTTGTTTGCACACTTTTTTCACCCATTGATAGAAGCACTTAGGGAAGTAACCAGATTTTCAAAAATGGTGATGTGGGAGAATATTGCTTTATATATTTTTTGGTTGTATGAATGCCTTTTGAAGGAAGAGAAAAAGATTGAAATAAAACAAAGAATAGAAGATGATTTTTGTTTTATTATACAGAAAGCAGAAGGCACATTATTTGGCCCTTATTTACAAAATCCACTGACTAGATTTGATCGTGAAAAAATATACCGGGAAGAATTCAATGAGTGGATTCGTGTACGAAAAACTTGCTGTTTATCCAATTTGTTAGATGCTAAAGATGGAAAACGATGTGCAACATGCCCGAATGGGTGCAATATGTCGCCATTTAAAAGGGAAAAAGGGACAGGTCCTACGTCCCAATATAAGGAGTAGGATCCATCCCATTAATGAAATAATGGACCTGAATCCCGATCCAAGGACGCTGCCTCGGCCAATAAATCAACAATATGGACAGCTTCCACTTTTTCTGACAAGCCTTCTCGTTCAATTCCAAGCTTCATTTGCAGCAAGCAGCCAGGATTGGCTGTGACGATGGTGGTTGCATTGGTAGCTTTCGCATTCACCATTTTGGAATCAAGAATTTTCATCGACATTTCCGATTCAACAATATTATATATTCCCGCTGAACCGCAACAGCTGTCAGCCTTGTTCATCTCTCGAAATTCTACCCCATCGATCGCCTTCAATAAGGTTCTTGGCGCATCCGAGGTTTTCATGACATTCCGCAAATGACAGGAATCCTGATAAGTCACGACACGCTCTGATAATCGTAACGGAACTTTATGATGAAACTCTAATTCTACTAAAATTTGTGTTATATCTTTTAATTTATTTTTAAAAGCAATCGCACGCTCTTTCCATTCAGGGTCGTCCTTCAGTAAATGATCATAATCGATTAAAAAGGCTCCGCATCCGCCGGCATTTGTAATAATATAATCCACATTTACCTTTTCAAAAGCTTCGATATTTCGCTTTGCCATTTCCATTGCTTTCGTTTTTTCACCACTATGACCATGCAGGGCTCCGCAACAGGCTTGTGATTTTGGAATGACAATTTCACATCCAGCAAGTTTGAGCAGCTTGATCGTTGCATTATTCGTATCCAAAAACATGGTATCCATTAGACAGCCAGCAAAGAAAGCAACTCTTTTCGCTTCTACACCGTTAGCCGGAAAATACTCGGGTCTGCTTTTTATTTCTTTTATAGTTGGCACTTTCGGCAACACTTTCTCCATGGTTGCCAAATTCTCAGGAAATAGCTTCATAAAGCCGATTTTCCTGGTCAGCTTTTGCAACCCGGAGCGCTGATAAAATCCTAATAGTCCAGTTACGGTTTGCATGCGGTTTTGATGCGGAAAAAGCCCTTCAAATACAGCATTTCGAACAGCTTGTGCTGGCATGGTGTGTTTTTTGTTTTGATGTATGATATCTCTTGCTTCTTCCAGAAGGTGGCCGTATTTCACACCGGACGGACAAACAGGCTCACAAGCTCTGCATCCCAAGCATAGGCTTAAGGAGCGTTCCACATCTTCATCCGGTTCCAGCACACCATCTTTTACTGCTTTCATTAAGGCAATTCTACCACGCGGAGAATGGATCTCCTGAAATCCAGATTCAATATAAGTGGGACAAGAGGGAAGACAAAACCCACATCTCATACAGTTTAATAATTCATCTTCATCCATCCGTTCAGCAAATTGCTGCCTAATAGTTGTTTGTTCTTTTATTGTAGTCATCTTGTCACCACCAAACGTTTCCGGCTCTCTTTCGCAAAGACCTTTCCAGGGTTCATAATATTATTAGGATCAAAACTAGCTTTAATTGCTTTCATCGCGGCAATTCCTTCTTTCCCTAGCTTCCATTCAAGATAGGGTGCTTTCATTGCTCCCACACCATGTTCACCTGTAATAGTGCCTCCAAGTTCTATTGCTTTCGCAAATATTTCTGCAAAAGCATGTTCCACTCGCTCTATTTCATCGCGATCGCGCACATCCGTAGGGCATGTAGGATGGAGGTTTCCATCACCTGCATGACCGAAAGTTGCAATTTTCACATGATATTTATCGGCTATTTCATTGATAGCACGAACCATATTAGCAATTTCTGATCTAGGGACTGTTGCATCCTCTAAAATAGTCGTTGGTTTCAGCCTTGCCAAAGCAGAAAGGGCAGCACGTCTCGCAGCAGTTAAATTTTCCGCTTCTTCATTTGTCCCCGCTATCTGCACAGACTCAGCTAATTCCTCATGACATATTTCTGCAATTCTCTTCATATCCCTTTCCACAATTTCAGGAGCTCCATCCTGCTCAATCAAAAGAACTGCTTTTACGTTAGTTGGCAATCCGATTTTGGCAAAGTCTTCAACAGCAATTAAAGTCGGCTGGTCTAAAAACTCAAGGGTGGCAGGGATGATTCTATTCGCGATAATTCTCGAAACAGTTCTTGCAGCAGCTTCCATATCTTGATAGAGTGCCAGCATCGTTTTCTTCGTTTCAGGCATCGGTATCAATTTAAGCGTTGCCTCTGTAATAATACCAAGTGTTCCTTCCGATCCGACAAATAGCCTTGTTAAATCATATCCGGCAACATCTTTTGCAAGCTTGCCTCCAGTACGGATAATATCCCCATTTGGAAGGACAATTTCAAGACCCAAAACGTAGTCGCGAGTAACTCCATATTTAAGGCCTCTTAATCCGCCGGAGTTCTCATTTAAGTTCCCGCCAATCGTTGATATTTTCATAGAGCTGGGATCCGGGGGATAGAAGAGACCAGCAGCTTCAACCGTATTAGTCAAATCGAGCGTGATAACACCTGGCTGAACGATAACGGCAAGATTTTCTTCATCAAGCTCGAGAATTTTATTCATATGCTTGAATAAGAGCACAATCCCGCCTTCAGTAGGGCAAGTACCTGCACAAAGATTTGTTCCTGAACCGCGTGGAACAATTGGAATCTTATGTTCATTGCAAAGCTTTACAATTTCTGATACTTCCTTTGTATTACGGGGTGCTACTATCATATCCGGCATGGATTGAAATTGCGGTGTGGCATCATAGGAATATACAAGTCTGCCAGCTTTTGAATCATCTATATTTTCATGACCAACTATTGAAACTAATTTTTCCTTTAGTGTTGAGGTAATCAAGAAAACGCCTCCAATCATTTTTCTTGATATAAGTATAGAAAAAGCGAGGGAATCTCGCTATGTATGTTGAAACAAAATATATGACATTATTTCGTTTTAATTTGTATATTCATCTAAAATTTGCAGGGCAATGTAGAGGATTGCTTGATCACGAGTATGTTTTGGGTTTAAACCAGTTAATTCTTCCGTTTTTTTCAGTCTATAATGTAAGGTATTTATATGAATATGCAAATGATTAGCTGTTGCTTTAATAGAATAATCATGCTGGAAGTATGCCTTTAAAGTTTCAATCAGTTCAAAGTCCATTAATATTGGCTTTAGTGTTCGCTCAATAAATAATGCTTTCGTTTCCATTCGCACATCATCGATTATCATTTCTAAAGTGAGGTCCTCATCAAATACAATCCACTCAGTCCCCTTGACGGAACGGAGTGCACGTTCAGCCTGCAAAAATGACTTTTTTAAATCCTTTGCCGGCGTAATATTTCCAACTCCAAAAATAAGGTCATCCTTCATTATTTTTTTCCAAGTAGAAAGTTTTTGCCTTAGCTGTTTTTGGTCAAGAGGTATATCTGCATCTAACAATAATAAAAAGCGATCATGTCCCCATCTTATTAGAAGTTCATTCTTTTCTAGAGTGTTATGCCACTTTTCAATAAGCTGCTGACTTGGTTGTGGATTATTTTCCATTTTTATAAGTACTAATTGTCTAGAAACATTTATGTCAATACCTAGTCTTTCCGCACGATTGATAAAAGTGGGATCCCATTCCCTGAGTTCAAGCCAATCAAAAATAAACGTTTCCATCGCGCGTATATGACGACCTGTTTCCTCAATATATATGCTTTCTTTAATAAGTAGCTCTGTCATCCTCTTTAGTAATTCCCCATACTGGGAAACTGCTTCAGGGCTACCGGTGATGCCAATCACTCCAACAACATGTTCACCTGTAAATATAGGTAAATTAATTCCAGCCTTTACTCCCATCATATTTTTCTCGTCTTCAAGTGAGATAATCAGCTTTTGTTTGCTTTTACAAGTTAATAAAGCTCCCTCGTGGAATTGGCCAATTCTTGTTTGATTAGTAGCAGCAATAATAATTCCGTTCGTATCCATGACGACAATTTCTTCATTTAATAATTTTCGGACCTCTTGAACAATCTTTTTAGCGAGATTGGCATGTAACAAAATAGGCACCCCATCCTGAAGTTTACTTTACACATATTATAGTGGAATGTTGAAGAGTTCGTCATACTAAAAGTGCGATTGATAATTGATGGGCTATCTATAAGATAGAAAACATTATGAAGGACAAAATGAAGTTGGGGAAGGGGGGAATTGTCCTTTATAACGTTGATGAAGGACAAACTGAAGCAAGGGAGGGATGGGAGTGTCCTTCATAAGGTTGATGAAGGACAAAATGAAGCAAGAAAAAGAAGGAAGTGTCCTTCACAAAGGTTATGAAGGACAAAACTAGCTCGATCAACAATAAATATGTCCTTCACAATAATTATGAAGGACAAGATTCTTTCAAAAATTAATTAATGCATTTGATTCCCATAAGGAAATTGTGAAGAATACTCCTGATGATTCTGATAGGATTGCTGCATTTTTTGCTGATCTGCTTCTTCAAGCTTATACCAGCCTTTGCGAAACATAAGATTAAAAATTTCCCGCTGCTCATTTTGTGTTTCGTTAAAAATGGACAATAGATCCTGATAAAGACCTTGATGGCTAGCTTCATTTAATGCATTATTATAGGAAGCAGTCATATATTTTTCCATTGATAATAAATCAGTAGCAAAATCGCGGTCATTCATTCGCGGTGTTTTTGGAACCTGTGTTTGCGGATTTTGAATACCTTGTTGGTTTTGCATATTTAACACCTCCTTCATTACATCATTTGTTGATTTTGTTGAATCGTTTGATTTGCTTGATTTTGTTGAAAAGCTTGAGCCTGATTTTGCAAATGATGCTGAAGATGTCCAAGTATTTGACTATAGTGGCGCTGGTGCATTTCTCCGCATTTTTCACATGCAGCTTTTACTTCTTCGTCTTGACAATGTTCAGCAGCAAAATGTGCTTTTTTCATCGCAAGTAAATTCCAAGCCAGCATATCATCAATATAAGACAAATCTTTCGTAGAGATGATGCTTGGCGGCTGATTCATAGCCGTTTGCTGGTTTTGCTGTTGCATAAAAATACCTCCTTTTTATCGATTTAACCCTGTGTATAACTTTTGAAAAGTTTATCTGCAAGTTTAGCTTCAGCGCCTATCGGCTAGTGAATTTCTCTGTCTACGCACTACGATAATTCAACATTTCCTTTATCTAGAGCCTGCGATTACGAAGGTGAAATTACACTTCAAATTTCACTCATCCATACGCCGATGGGTAATGCGCTTGCGTATTTGTTTTTTAGCGTTTTTTATATTGGTTATTTTGACTATTAACTTTTCCGCCGCCATCCGCTTCCACTGTAGGGCCTGCATTTCCTTTCACACTTGCTGCACTTACACCAGCCTTGGATGGATTTTTTTTGAGCCTTGCCACAGGTAACTTCACCTCCCAAATAGATTCTAAAAGTTAGATTTCCCATTACTGACCGAAATATCATTCAAAAGCAGGATTGTAAAATTTTTGCTCACTAAAAACAGGTTGAAAGCTTCAGAAAAACTCTTAGTATCGCTCTTTATTAAAATTTATAAATTTTTCGAGAATTAATTATTGAAGGAATTTAAATATTCATTTATATTAGAAGTAGTAAAACTCATTCGTGAGATATTTTTTTGGTTATAAAATGAATGAGTATTCATTCAAAATGTCGTCGAAGGGGGAAATATCATTGGGTTACAGTATTAAAAAAGCGGCTGTTTTAGGTTCCGGTGTAATGGGCTCAGGAATCGCTGCTCATTTGGCGAATATCGGTATTCCAACATTATTGTTGGACATCGTACCGAATGAACGAACGAATGATGAAATTACAAAGGGATTAACATTAGAGGATAAAGCGGTACGAAATCGATTTGCCAATAGTGCCGTACAAAAATTATTGAAACAAAAACCAGCTCCGCTAACTACAAAAGAGAGTCTGGCGCTGATCCAAACAGGAAATATGGAAGATGATATTTCAAAGCTTTCCGAAGTGGACTGGGTTATTGAAGTAGTAGTGGAAAACTTAACTATTAAAAAGAAAGTCTTTGAACAGGTAGATAAATATCGTAAGCCAGGAAGCATTGTAAGTTCAAATACATCAGGAATTTCTGTTGAAGCAATGGCGGAAGGCCGCTCAGAGGATTTCCAGAAGCATTTCCTTGGTACACACTTTTTCAACCCACCAAGATACTTAAAGCTTTTAGAGGTGATACCAACTAAGAATACAGACCCAGCAGTTCTGGAGTTTATGAAGACATTTGGCGAAGATGTTCTGGGAAAAGGGGTTGTGTTTGCGAAGGATACTCCCAACTTTATCGGAAACAGAATAGGAACTTACGGACTTCTTATAACCGTTCAAGAAATGCTAAAAGGCGGATACAGTATCGGTGAGGTTGATTCCGTAACAGGTCCGCTTCTAGGAAGACCGAAAAGTGCAACATTCCGTACCCTTGATGTTGTAGGGTTAGATACCTTTATCCATGTTGCAAACAATGTGTATGAACAAGTGGAAGGAAAAGAAAAAGAAGTATTTGCCGTACCTGATTTTATGAAGAAAATGTTTGATAAGGGCTGGTTAGGAAGTAAATCCGGTCAAGGATTCTATTTGAAAAAGGGCAAAGAAATCTTAGAACTTAATCCGGAAACGCTTGAATATGAGGAACGCAAAAAGCTCTCGTCACCATCCTTGCAAATGGCTAATCAGCAAAAAGGAACCGCTGCAAAAATGAAAGCGCTAATATATGCGAAGGATAAAGTTGGTTCTTTGCTGTGGAATATAATGGCACCAGTTCTTGTGTATTCCGCGGAATTATTAGATGTCATTGCTGATGACATTGTATCCGTAGACAACGCGATGAAGTGGGGCTTCGGCTGGAAGTTTGGGCCATTTGAAACTTGGGATGTTATCGGAGTAGAAAAATCTGTTCAATTAATGGAAGAATCGGGATTAACCGTTCCTGCATGGGTAAAAGAAATGGTGGAAAAAGGAAATACTTCCTTCTATAAAGAGGAAGAAGGAGTCCAGTATTACTACCATAAAGGCGAATATAAACAAGTAAAACGCAATCCAAAAGTAATTGATTTAGCTCAATTGAAAAAACAGGGCAAATTGATCAAAAAGAATACAGGAGCAAGCCTTATTGACATAGGTGATGAAGTTGCACTATTAGAATTCCATTCACCGAATAACGCAATTGGTCTAGATATCATTCAAATGATCAATTTCGCCATTGATGAGGTGGAGAAAAACTACAAAGGGCTTGTTATCGGAAATCAAGGGAAAAACTTCTGCGTTGGAGCCAACTTAGCATTAATGTTAATGGAAGCACAAGATGATAATTTCTTTGAATTAGATATGGTTGTCCGTCAGTTCCAAAATGCGATGATGAAAGTGAAATACAGTCCAAAGCCTGTTGTAACAGCACCATTTGCGATGACACTAGGCGGAGGGGCAGAAGTTTGCCTTCCATCTGCACATATTCAAGCCTCTATGGAAACCTATATGGGTCTTGTAGAAGTAGGTGTTGGTCTCCTTCCTGGCGGCGGCGGAAACAAAGAGCTTTACATCAAGCATTTGAGAAATATGCCTAACGGGGTTGATTTCGACTTACAAAAAGTAGCAAATAAAGTGTTTGAAACCATTGCAATGGCAAAGGTTTCGACATCTGGCGAAGAAGCACGTTTAAATAATTTCTTAAGTAATGCGGATGGAATCAGTGTTAACGGGGACCATCAACTTTACGACGCTAAACAAGCAGTCTTAGCACTTCATGCAAAAGGCTATAAGGCACCTGCTCGCAAGAAAGTTCCAGTTGTAGGTGAAACCGGATATGCAACTCTTTTATTAGGTGCACAAGCAATGCACTTATCCGGTTATATTTCCGAGCATGACATGAAAATCGCAAAGAAAATTGCTTATGTCATCGCTGGCGGAAAAGTGCCATATGGAACAGAGGTAGATGAACAATATCTGCTTGATCTTGAAAGAGAAGCATTCCTGAGCTTGATTGCTGAAGGAAAGACGCAGCAAAGAATGCAATATATGCTGACAAAAGGAAAACCTTTAAGAAATTAAAACTCATTCTTCTTAATAGATGGCTGTTTTCGCAAAAGATTGTGGCTTTTCGTATACGTAAATAATTCTTAAAATGGATAGGATTCGCGCTCTTTTCTACATTCCGCTTTTCATTTGATTGTAGAAAATCACCGTAAAAATCCTACTGCCGATTTTTACTCATATGTAAATAGCTACAAAGTTTAAGAAAAGAGCCTAATAGATGGACATATATTCGAAAGGTGATTTTACCTATTTGATAAATCACCTGGAAAGAGGGGAAGTAAATGCGTGAAGCAGTCATTGTAGCCGGGGCCAGAACACCGGTTGGAAAAGCGAATAAAGGAACACTTGCCAATGTTCGTCCAGATGATTTAGGTGCATTAGTGGTAAAAGAAACGTTAAAAAGAGCGGGAAATTATGAAGGAAACATCGATGATTTAATTATCGGCTGCGCCATGCCGGAAGCAGAGCAAGGCTTGAATATGGCTCGTAATATCGGAGCATTAGCAGGGCTTCCAGATACAGTACCTGCAGTAACCATTAACAGATATTGTTCTTCTGGACTGCAAGCAATTGCATATGGTGCAGAAAGAATTATGCTGGGATCCTCTGATACCATCCTTGCCGGCGGTGCGGAATCTATGAGTCTTGTACCGATGATGGGGCATGTAGTCCGTCCAAATGCCACGTTAGCTGAAACGGCCCCACAGTATTATATGGGAATGGGGCATACTGCTGAACAAGTCGCAACGAAGTTCGGAGTATCACGTGAAGATCAGGATGCATTTGCCGTTCGCAGTCATCAAAAAGCAGCTAAAGCAATTGAAGAAGGGAAATTTAAGGACGAAATTGTACCAGTTGATGTTACCCTTCGTTCAGTAGATTCAAAGAATAAATTAGTAGAAAACAAGATTTTATTCACAAATGATGAAGGTGTTCGTCCAGAATCAACTGTAGAGGTTTTAGGAAAGCTTCGCCCTGCGTTCTCCGTAACAGGTAGTGTTACAGCCGGAAACTCATCACAAACAAGTGATGGAGCAGCGGCAGTCCTATTAATGGATGGTGAAAAAGCAAAATCATTGGGCTATCAGCCAATGGCCAAATTCCGTTCTTTTGCAGTTGCAGGGGTTCCGCCTGAAATTATGGGAATTGGCCCAGTAGAAGCAATTCCAAAGGCCTTAAAAATTGCTGGACTGGAATTATCGGATATTGGATTATTTGAATTAAATGAAGCCTTTGCATCTCAATCGATTCAAGTGATTCGCAAGCTTGGTTTAAATGAAGAGATTGTGAATGTAAACGGCGGAGCAATTGCTTTAGGTCATCCGCTTGGCTGTACAGGAACGAAATTAACACTTTCTCTTATTCATGAAATGAAAAGACGTAACGTACAATTTGGTGTAGTAACAATGTGTATTGGCGGCGGCATGGGAGCAGCTGGCGTATTTGAATTAATGTAAATGATTTCAAGGAGGAAATGACAATGACAAATCAAACGGAAAAATTGATTAAAGGCGGCAGCTTTTTAATTGAAGATATTTCTTATGAACGAATCTTTACACCTGAAGACTTTTCAGATGAGCAAAAAATGATTGCCAAAACGACAGAAGATTTTATTGATAACGAAGTATTGCCACAAGTTGAGTATTTAGAAAAGCATGAATTTGACCGCTCAGTAAAATTATTAAAATCAGCTGGAGAACTTGGTTTATTAGGTGCAGATGTACCAGAAGAATATGGCGGTTTGGATCTTGATAAAGTAAGTTCAGCTTTAATTGCTGAAAAAATGGCAAAATCAGGCGGATTCTCTATTTCCCATGGTGCTCACGTTGGGATTGGTTCCCTGCCGATTGTTTTATTCGGTAATGAAGAACAAAAACAAAAATATTTACCTGTACTTGCAACCGGTGAAAAAATTGCTGCTTATGCACTGACAGAGCCAAGCTCAGGATCCGATGCACTTGGTGCAAAAACAGTCGCAAAATTAAACGATGCGGGTACACATTATATTTTAAATGGTGAGAAGCAATGGATAACCAATGCAGGTTTTGCAGATGTATTTGTCGTTTATGCAAAAATCGATGGGGATAAATTCTCTGCATTTATCGTAGAACGTGAATTCCCTGGTGTATCAACAGGTGCAGAAGAAAAGAAAATGGGGATTAAAAGCTCCTCTACACGTACTTTAATTTTAGAGGATGCCGAAGTACCGGTCGAAAATCTATTAGGCGAAATTGGTAAAGGCCATAAGATAGCATTTAACATTTTAAACATCGGTCGTTATAAGCTTGGTGTAGGTACAGTTGGCGGTGCGAAAAGTGCTTTTGAAATTACGGCAAAATATGCGAACCAACGCAAGCAATTTAAAACACCAATTTCCGAGTTTAACTTAACGAAGGAAAAACTGGCAACAATGGCTTCGAAAATCTATGCATCTGAAAGCTCTGTATACCGTACAGTAGGTCTTTTCGATGAAAGAATGAGCCAATTAACTGAGGAACAATCGAAGAATGGATTAGAAGTTGCAAATTCTATTGCAGAATATGCGATTGAGTGTTCCTTAAACAAAGTATTTGGATCAGAAGTTCTTGATTATGTAGTTGATGAAGGTGTGCAAATTCATGGCGGATACGGTTTCATGGATGAGTACGAAATTTCTAGAGCATACCGTGATTCCCGAATTAACCGTATCTTTGAAGGAACAAACGAAATTAACCGTTTAATCGTACCTGGAACATTTATGAAAAAAGCACTGAAAGGCGAATTAACATTGCTTCAAAAAGCTCAAAGCTTACAGGAAGAGTTAATGATGATGATGCCCGAGGAAATTGGTGACGCTCCATTAGAACAAGAAAAATATTTAACTCGCAATGCGAAAAAGGTTGCATTAATGATCGCTGGACTTGCAGCACAAAAATTTGGTACTGCTTTAGAGCATGAGCAAGAAATTCTTGTTAATATAGCGGATATTGTTTCCTTAACATACTCTATGGAGTCAGCTCTGCTTCGTACAGAAAAAGCAATTGCAAAAGATGGTGTAGAAAAGAATCAGCAAAAACTTCTATATACACAAATCTTTTGTCAAGAATCCTTCTATGAAATTGAACAATTGGCAAAGGAATCGTTAGTAGCAATTGAAGAAGGCGACACATTAAGAATGATGCTATCTGCATTACGAAAATTAACACGCCACAATCCTATTAATGTCATTGCGAAAAAACGTGAAGCTTCTGTCAAACTTATTGAAGCAGAAAAATACGTTCTTTAATAGATATTAGCCAACAAATCATTTGATTTGTTGGTTTTATTTTTAAAAATTCATATGGTATGCTTTTTTTAATAGGGAAACCTAAAAGAGAATTCATTTCTTTTTGGGGGCTCCAATGAAATCTTCAAACTTTAATCCCATTAGAATAATGCAATCTAAATTTTATATATCCGTCTCTGTAAAGTTTTGGATTAGTCATATCCTGGCATTGTTTTGGATGCTATTCTCCATTTATTTATCCGTCCCATGGATTAAGGATCTTGGAAATCTAATTTCGATTCCGGCAGCTATTGTGGTTATTTCCGGTATTTCCTATATACCGGGTTATATGAATGCATTTCTGGTTGTAAGTTTATTGTTTGACAAACAGCCGCCTTTTAAAAAAGAATATCCAGATATTCCTGTAACGATCATTATTGCCGCTTACAATGAAGAAAATGGAATTTATAATACCTTAAAATATGTTAAAAACCAAGACTACGAAGGAGAAATATATGTCATTGTTGTAAATAATGCATCAGAAGATCAAACAGCAACGGAGGTACTTAAGGCAAAAGATGAACTACAATTAAATTTACTCTTATTAAATGAGGAAAAACCTGGGAAGTTCCATGCTTTGAACAAGGGGCTAAAATATGTCGAGACAGAGAACGTAATAACGCTCGATGCGGATACAATAATTCATAAATCTGCGGTAAGATATTTAATGGCTCGCATGATAAGTAGTCCTATTGATGTTGTGGCAGTTGCAGGCTCGGTTCTTGTCCGTAATAGCCGCCAAAATATTTGGACAAGAATACAAGAATGGGATTATTTTTTAGGCATTGCTTCCATCAAACGTTTGCAGGGCCTCTATCAGGGAACTTTAGTAGCTCAAGGGGCATTTAGCTTGTATAAAACAAAATACATTAAAGAAGTTGGTGGATGGCCGGATGCTATCGGAGAAGATATCGTATTAACTTGGAGACTATTGGAAGGTAAGAATAAAGTATTTTTCGAACCATTGGCGGTAGCCTTTACGGATGCACCAACATCAATCCTTCATTTTGTCCGTCAACGTTCACGCTGGGCAAGGGGAATGATTGAAGGGCTGCGAGAAATCAAACCATGGCAGCAGCCACAAATATATACGAAATATTTAACAGGAATCAACTTCATTATGCCTTTTTTAGACATAAGCTACACCCTATTCTGGATACCTGGTTTAGTTTTAGCATTTTTTGGTCATTTTTGGATAGTGGGGCCAATGACCTTTTTTGTTTTACCACTAACGCTTATAAGCTTTGGAATTCTTTACTTATATCAGAAGAGATTTGTTTTTAGACCGTTAAATCTTCGAATTCGAAAAAACTTTATCGGTTTTATTCTCTTTATTTTGGCCTATCAAATGATCATGTCTCCTGTTTCAACCTATGGTTATATACAAGAATTTTTTCAGCTAAAACGCAAATGGGAATAGGATAAAAATCAATAAATTTGCTATTAGCATAGAAGGTAAAATAAAATTTGTGTCGAAATAGTATTATTGCAGCATGATTGTACTATCCATGAGAAAGGAAGTGAAACGCAGATGGCATTGACGTTTTATTGGTATCCTAAATGCGGTACTTGCCGAAAAGCAAAAAAATGGTTAGAGAGTCATAAGCATGAATTGATAGAAATTCATATTGTGGACTCGCCGCCATCTAAAGAGGAATTAAAAAAGCTCTACCATTTAAGTGGATTAGATTTAAAAAAGTTCTTTAATACGAGTGGACAAAAATATCGGGAACTCGGATTAAAAGATAAAATAAAAAGTGCATCAGAAGATGAATTACTTGATATACTTGCTTCTGATGGAATGTTAATGAAGCGGCCACTAGTTACAGATGGGAAAGATGTAACAGTTGGATTCAAGGAAGAAGAATTTGCACAAAAATGGGGATAAGAATGTAGTAAATTCTTGATTTACATACAACTTTTATGTAAATATTAACTTGTTATGTATTAATATCATAAGTCGAATTTCGACTTTAAACGCAAGTTGGGTGAGTACATATTATTATGGGAATTTCACCTGTATTTTTGAACATATTGATGGAGGGATTTTTCAATGAGTTTACCAAGTGAATTACGTTATTCAGAAGAACATGAGTGGGTAAAAGATGAAGGCGGTAATGTTCGCATCGGAATTACAGATTTTGCGCAGTCTGAGCTAGGCGACATCGTTTTCGTGGAGCTTCCTGAGGTAGGAACAGAAGTGCAAGCTGACGAACCATTCGGGAGTGTGGAATCTGTTAAAACAGTATCCGAGCTTTATGCACCAATAAGCGGAAAAGTTGTGGCTGTTAACGAAGATTTAAATGACAGCCCTGAATTTGTAAATGAATCACCATATGAAAAAGCGTGGATGATCGTAGTGGAACCATCTAATAAAGAGGAAATAAGCGAATTATTGACTGCAGAACAATATCAAGAAATGATTAACGAAGATTAATCAAAAACACCTTGGTTCTTCCAAGGTGTTTTTCCATAGATAGGATGATAGAACGTGAACGATTTAACATATGAAGAAATCAGCGAAATGATGGTAATGCAAGATAAAAGTTATACCCTCTATTTATATACTCCTTTATGTGGTACATGCCAGGTTGCGGGTAAGATTCTCAGAATAACAGAAGAACTTTTACCTTCCTTACAAATGTATAAAACAGATTTAAATTACTCTCCACAACTTGCCGAAAAATTTCAAATAGAAAGTGTCCCTTGCCTACTCCTTTTTCAAAACGGAGTATTAAGGGAAAAAATTTATGCATTTCATTCAGTTCCATTCATATTCGAAAAATTAAAAACACTTTAGAACGAATATTACAAATAGGTAGTAATATATCCAAAATATCACATATTTCTTGGGAAATAAGTAGGATAACAGTCGTGATTTGATGATTGTTGTCCTTTTTTGTTTTTAAACGCGAAAATTGCAGATAAATTTTAGGAGGAGATAAGGAGATGTTTAAAGTATTTTACAGTTAAATAACGATTGAATGGGATGATTATATGGAAAGCTGCTTAACAAAATTAAAATATCATTTTTTTGCCCGGAATCACATACAGGCCTTGTTGCCAAATGAACCTCTTACTTTTTGTATATGTATAGAAAAGGAAACTTGGGTCGTTTGGTTTTCTAAAAATGAATTTTCCTTTGAAAAAACGAATCAAGTAGATGAAATAGATACGAAAATGATAATGGGAAAACCAATTGCAATGGATCTATTAAGCGGGAATATTCGATTATCACAATTAAGAAAATATAATCATGTTGTTTACGAGGGTTCATTCCGGCATTTTCTATTGTTAGAATCCGTTTTTTGGTTATGTCGAGATTATGACGAACAAGTGGAAGCGGTTTCTTTTTAGAAATGTATAATTTTCCTTTGACATGTTAATTCTTTGCGTGTTACAATCACTTTCGTAATTATATGAACTTAATTTCAATTGAATAAATGTGTGCTCTTATCAAGAGAGGTGGAGGGATGTGCCCTATGAAACCCGGCAACCATCAGTTCATAACTGAAATGGTGCCAATTCACACAAAACAATCTTGTATTGTTTTGGAAGATGAGAGAAAGGACATCATATTTGCGTGCCTTTCTGCTCATTGCAGAGAGGCATTTTTATTTGGAACATTTCGGGAAAAGAAGGTGAAATAATTTGATTACGATTCAACAGGTGAGAAAACAATTTAAAACGAAAAATAAAGTGGTCACTGCGGTTGATAATATTGATTTGCAAATCAAGGAAGGGGAAATCTTTGGAGTAATCGGATATTCTGGTGCCGGAAAGAGTACACTTATTCGTATGTTAAATGGATTGGAGCTTCCTACCTCGGGTGTTGTTCGAGTAGCAGGGCAGGAGATTTCCAAAATAAAAGGCAAAGCATTGAGAAAAGCTAGACAAGATATTGCCATGATTTTTCAGCATTTTAATCTATTATGGTCTCGAACCGTGCGTGAAAATATTGCCTTCCCATTAGAAATTGCCCGTGTACCAAAAAAAGTACGTATGAAGAGAGTTGATGAGCTTATTAAGCTTGTCGGGCTTGAGGGTAGAGAAAATGCATATCCATCCCAATTAAGTGGAGGACAAAAGCAAAGAGTAGGGATAGCTCGTGCATTAGCTAATAATCCGAAGGTTCTCCTTTGTGATGAGGCTACTTCAGCGCTTGATCCACAAACTACAGATTCGATTTTAGATTTATTAGTAGACATCAATAAACAATTGGGATTAACCATTGTTTTAATTACACATGAAATGCACGTCATTCGCAAAATATGCCATCGGGTCGCAGTGATGGAAAATGGGAAGATAGTAGAAACAGGACCAGTTCTGGAGGTCTTTAAAAACCCGCAGCAGCAAATTACAAAACGATTTGTTCAGCAAGTATCCGAACAGGAAGATACAAAAGAAGTAGTTTCCCATTTACTGCAAAAGTATCCGGATGGACTCGTAATAAAATTAACCTTTATTGGTGGTTCAACAGAGCAGCCGATTATAACAAATTTAATTAGGGAGTTTCCATTATCCATTAATATCTTGCAAGGGAATATTTCACAAACGCAGAATGGCTCCTATGGAACCTTATTTTTACAAATTGTTGGTCACGAAAAAGAAATGGATCAAGCAATCCATTATTTGAAAGAACAGCAAGTTGGCGTGGAGGTGATGAAGTAAAATGATGGAGAAATTTTTTCCGGATGTTGAATGGCTATCAATGAAAGAGGCTGTATGGGAAACATTATATATGTCTTTTTGGTCTGTTCTCGCCACTTTCATTTTAGGTATTATTTTAGGACTTTTACTATTTCTTACTGCTAAAGGTCAAGCATGGGAAAATCGATTTATCCATTCGATTATTTCCGCTGTCGTTAATATATTTCGGTCCATACCGTTTATTATCTTAATCGTCCTACTAATCCCTTTTACGAAATTACTTGTAGGAACAATTATTGGAGAAACAGCAGCTTTACCGGCCTTAATTATTGGGGCTGCTCCATTCTATGCTAGGCTTGTGGAAATTGGTCTTCGTGAAATAGACAAAGGTGTCATTGAAGCAGCAAAATCAATGGGTGCCTCAACAGGTACAATTATTTTTAAAGTATTATTACCAGAATCAATGCCCGCTATTGTTTCAGGTATAACGGTCACTGCTATTGCTATTGTCGGTTACACAGCGATGGCCGGAGCAATTGGCGCCGGTGGTTTAGGAAATGTTGCATATATGGACGGTTTTGAAAGAGGCCGAAATGATGTAACTGTATTTGCTACTATTCTAGTTTTAATTATCGTGTTTATCATCCAATTTCTTGGAGATTTTATAACAAAAAAAATAGATAAACGTTAAAAACATCAGGAGGGTTAAGAAATGAAAAAATGGTTAGGTATTTTCATAGCTTCTTTATTAATTGTTTCACTGGCTGCTTGCGGAACGAAAAATTCATCTAGTAATAGCGATACAAAATTAGTTGTGGGTGCATCTAATACACCACATGCTGTCATTTTAGAAAAAGCCAAGCCAATTTTGAAGAAAAAAGGAATTGATTTACAAATTGAAAAGTATACGGATTATGTAATCCCAAATAAAGCACTAGATTCTGGTGAACTTGATGCAAACTATTTTCAGCATATTCCTTATTTAAATTTACAAATGAAAGAAAATGGATATAAGTTCGCGATTGCTGGTAAGATTCATATTGAGCCAATGGGAGTTTATTCGAAAAAATATAAGTCACTGAAAGACCTTCCAAATGGAGCTAAGATTATCATGAGTAATTCTGTTGCAGACCACGGAAGAATTTTATCTTTATTTGAAGCAAATGGACTTATAAAACTAAAGCCTGGTATCGATAAAACAAAAGCAACTCTTAAAGACATTGCAGATAATCCAAAACATCTAAAATTTGAGTATAATTATGAACCAGCGCTTCTAACAACTTTATATAAACAGGGGGAAGGGGATGCAGTTGTTATTAACTCAAATTTTGCAATCGATGCTGGTTTAAATCCTCTAAAAGACTCTATTGCGATTGAAGGAAAGGAATCGCCATATGTAAACGTTATTGCGGTACGTAAAGGTGATGAAAATAAAAAAGCAATCAAAACGCTAGTGGATGTATTACATTCAAAAGAAATTCAGGACTTCATCTTAAAAGAATGGAAAGGTGCAGTAGTACCAGTAAAATAATACATCATCTAAGCTCCGGGGTTCCGGAGCCTTTTTGTTATACAATCCATCATATTAGAGCATTTAAAAAGATTATTAAGAATACCTTCTATATAGTATTCATTTTTAAGTAGCAGAAGAGAATAACCAAAATAATGAATGAAAATCATCTTTGTTTTATTATGTTTATCTTGTTACGATGAACAACGTAAATAAAATTGAAGGGATTGGTTCATTATTAACTCTCTTAAAATCAAGTACACGACGGACATGGAAAAAGCATTGCACAGTGCACATGGAGTAGGATATGAAGTGTACAAAAGAAAGCACAGAGTCAGGATGCAAATTGAGAAAAAAAGAGAGACGGAATATGTTAACTCCCAACGTATAGTGGCCGACATTAGTCGTAAATTAAATATTGGAATAAATTAATGAAAGAAAGGTGGCAATTGTATCGCCGCCTTTTTTTATTTTTGTATATATAACCAATTGTATCCTATATTTCATCCTTATAGGGTTTTGTTTCAGGTGTTTTTTCCTATAAGAGACCTATTCTAAAGTGGAAGGGGTAACCTAGTAAGATTATCGATTTACAAAGCAATAATGATTAAGAAAAGAGCCTTTGATTACATTAAAAATAAATGTTAAATTAGATGTTGTGAGTGCTATTTAGATATAGCTTTTTATTGTCGTTCTCGGTTGCTTATAAATTTAATTTGTTATAAGATTAGAATGAGAATAGATTGAGAATGAGATGTAGAAATTTTTATATACAACGGAGGTATAATCATGGCAGGTTCAACGTTAATTATTAAGGATCTTCATGTTGAAATTGAAGGGAAAGAAATTTTAAAAGGTGTTAATTTAGAAATTAAAGGCGGAGAAATCCATGCTATCATGGGTCCAAATGGTACTGGTAAATCCACTTTATCTTCTGCGATAATGGGTCATCCTAAATATGAAGTAACACAAGGCACCATTACTTTAGATGGAGAGAATGTTTTGGAAATGGAAGTAGATGAGCGCGCTCGTGCCGGTCTTTTCTTAGCAATGCAGTATCCAAGCGAAATCGCAGGGGTAACTAATGCTGACTTTTTACGTTCTGCAATCAATGCGAGACGTGAGGAAGGCAATGAAATTTCATTAATGAAATTTATCCGTGAGTTGGATAAAAAAATGGAATTCCTAGAAATGGATCCAGATATGGCACAACGTTATTTAAATGAAGGATTTTCAGGCGGGGAGAAAAAACGTAATGAAATTCTTCAATTAATGATGCTTCAACCAAAACTAGCTATCTTGGATGAGATTGACTCTGGATTAGATATAGATGCATTAAAGGTCGTTTCAAAAGGTATTAACGAAATGAGAAGCAGTGAGTTCGGTTGTCTAATCATCACTCACTACCAACGTTTACTTAACTATATTACTCCTGACTTTGTTCATGTTATGATGCAAGGCCGCGTTGTGAAATCCGGTGGTCCTGAATTAGCACAACGTCTAGAAGCAGAAGGATACGATTGGATTAAGCATGAATTAGGTATTGAAGACGAAACTGTCGGCCAAGAAGCATAAGGTTAGGAGGATTAACATGACTGTAGAAACAAAACTATCCGTTAGTCAGGACTATGTTCACTCTTTCTCACAAGAAAAGGGCGAGCCAGAATGGTTTACGAAGCTTCGTGTTGATGCCTTCCAAAAGGCTGATGAGCTTCCTATGCCAAGACCTGATAAAACACGTATTACAACTTGGAATTTTACTCAATTTGCGCAGCATTCGGTTGAAAGTGAAGTATATTCTTCATTAGAAGCTTTACCAGAAACAGTTCGTTCCTTAATTGAATTGGAAAACGAAAGCAAGAATCTCTATATTCAACATAATCAAACACCTGCTTTTCTATCCATTTCAGATGATTTAAAAGCAAAGGGCGTCATATTTACTGATATTATTACTGCCATTAAAGAACATTCAGACCTAGTTCAAAAATATTTTATGCAAGAAGCAGTTAAAATAAATGAACACAAATTAACAGCACTGCATGCTGCATTAATGAATGGCGGGGTATTCCTTTACATCCCGAAAAATGTGGAAATTAGTGAGCCTGTACAAACTGTTTATGTGCATGATCATGATGATGCACCGTTGTTTAATCATGTTTTAGTAGTAGCAGATGATAATAGTTCAGTTACAATTGTTGAAAATTACGTTTCAACAAATGAGAAAGCTAATGGAATTGTGAATATTATTACGGAGCTAGTAGCAAATTCCGGTGCGAAAATCTCTTATGGTGCTGTAGATACACTTGCAGAAGGCGTTACGACATATGTAAATCGCAGAGGTTTTGCGAAACGTGATGCCCACATTGAATGGGCACTAGGAATGATGAATGATGGAAACACCATTTCTGATAATACAACCAAACTTGTTGGCGATGGTTCATTCGCACATTCTAAAACAGTAGTTGTTGGACGCGGTAAGCAAACTCAAAACTTTACAACACAAATTACCCATTTCGGTAAAAATACAGAAGGCTTTATATTAAAGCATGGTGTTATGAAAGACGCGGCTTCTTCTATTTTTAACGGGATTGGCAAAATAGAACATGGTGCTACAAAATCAAATGCTGAGCAAGAATCACGTGTTTTAATGTTAAGTGAAAAAGCTCGCGGTGATGCAAACCCTATGCTGCTTATTGATGAAGATGATGTAATGGCGGGACATGCTGCTTCCGTTGGCCGTGTGGATCCGGTACAATTATATTATTTAATGAGCCGTGGGATTTCCCGCAAAGAGGCAGAACGTTTAATTATCCATGGATTCCTAGCCCCTGTAGTAAATGAAATGCCAATCGAGGGTGTTAAAAAGCAGTTAACAGAGGTTATTGAAAGGAAAGTTAAATAATGAATGCAAACGAGATCCGTAAACTGTTTCCAATCCTCGATCAGGAAGTAAACGGACATCCGTTGGTTTATTTAGATAGTGCGGCAACATCGCAAAAACCACTTTCCGTCATTGAAGCTGTAAACCAATATTATCGTCAAGATAATTCAAATGTTCATCGCGGTGTTCACACATTAGGAACTAGAGCAACAGATAAATATGAAGGTGCACGAGATAAGGTGCGCAAATTTATCAATGCTGCATCGAGAGAAGAAATTGTATTCACTCGCGGAACTACCGCATCGCTTAACATGATTGCAAGCAGCTTTGGATATGATAATGTGAAAGAAGGAGATGAAATTGTGATCTCCTTTATGGAGCATCATAGTAATCTCATTCCTTGGCAGCAATTAGCGAAACGCAAGGGTGCTACTTTAAAATATGTTCCAATGCAAGAAGATGGAACCATTCTGTTGAATGATATTCGAAAAACAGTAACAGACCAAACAAAAATAGTGGCAATTGCACTCGTATCAAATGTACTAGGTACGATGAACCCAATTAAAGAAATTGCTAAAATCGCCCACGAACATCATGCCTATATGGTAGTCGATGGTGCACAAGGTGCTCCACATATGAAAGTGGATGTTCAAGATTTAGACTGTGATTTCCTAGCATTTTCAGGTCATAAAATGTGCGGACCAACAGGTATTGGTGTTATGTATGGAAAGAAAAAACTGCTTGAAGAGATGGAGCCAGTTGAATTTGGCGGAGAAATGATTGATTTTGTGGACTTATATGATTCAACATGGAAAGAACTTCCGTGGAAATTCGAAGGTGGGACCCCTATAATAGCAGGTGCTATTGGATTAGGAGCTGCAATTGATTTTCTAGAAGAAATTGGTCTCGATAATATTACGAATCATGAACATAAATTAGCAGAATATGCTATGAATAGATTGTCAGAAATAAATGGTCTTACTATTTATGGTCCGAAAGATCCGGCGAAGCGTGCAGGACTGGTAACCTTTAATATTGAGGATGTTCATCCGCATGATGTTGCAACGGTACTGGATGCTGAAGGTATTGCCGTTCGGGCTGGTCATCATTGTGCGCAACCATTAATGAAATGGTTAAATGTGTCCGCAACAGCCCGTGCAAGTTTTTATTTATATAACACCGAAGAAGATATTGACAGACTTGCCCTTGGGCTTGTTAAAACAAAGGAGTATTTTAGCGATGTCCTTTAATAATCTAGATGCATTATATCGAAGAGTTATTATGGATCATTATAAAAATCCAAGAAATAAGGGTACCTTAGAAAACGGTAATCTTACAATCGATATGAACAATCCAACCTGTGGTGACCGAATTCATTTAACCATGAATGTTGAAAATGGCATTGTAACAGATGCTAAATTTGAAGGAGAAGGCTGTTCTATTTCCATGGCATCTGCTTCAATGATGACACAAATGATTAAAGGAAAAGACGTTGAAACCGCAGAAGCCCTCTCCCATATTTTTTCCGACATGGTGCAAGGAAAAGAATATGAGGGTGACTTGGATTTAGGTGATATGGAAGCACTTCAAGGAGTTTCAAAATTTCCAGCTCGCATAAAATGTGCTACGTTGGCATGGAAGGCAATGGAAAAAGGCTTAGGCAAGGAAAAGGAGTAGCACAATTCGAAAAGCGGAGGCCCTTTGAACATCGGCGTACAGATTTCGTAGTCTTTGACTTATCGTAGGGAGGAGACGGAGAAATCCGCTAGTCGATACGCGCTGAAGCTAGACAAAGCAAGGGAGGAATGATTGGAATGGCAAAAAAAATGCCTGAAATCGGCGATTATAAATACGGCTTTCATGATAAAGACGTTTCGGTATTCCGTTCAAAACGTGGGTTAACACGTGAAATTGTCGAAGAGATATCTAAAATGAAAAATGAACCACAATGGATGTTAGACTTCCGTCTTAAATCATTGGAGCATTTTTATAATAAACCAATGCCTCAATGGGGTGGAGATTTGTCCGGCTTAAACTTTGATGAAATTACTTACTATGTAAAACCATCAGAGGCGCAAGGACGTACTTGGGATGAAGTACCGGAAGAAATTAAAAATACCTTTGATAAATTAGGGATTCCTGAAGCCGAGCAAAAATATCTAGCAGGGGTTTCTGCACAATATGAATCTGAAGTAGTTTATCATAACATGAAGGAAGACCTTGAAAAAATGGGTATTATTTTCAAGGATACTGATTCCGCTTTACGTGAAAATGAAGATATCTTCCGTGAACATTGGGCTTCGGTAATTCCGCCTACTGATAATAAATTTGCTGCGTTAAACTCAGCTGTTTGGTCAGGTGGATCTTTCATCTATGTTCCTAAAGGTGTAAAGGTGGAAACTCCACTTCAAGCCTATTTCCGAATTAACTCAGAAAATATGGGACAATTTGAACGTACTTTAATTATCGTAGATGAGGGTGCTCATGTTCATTATGTAGAGGGATGTACAGCGCCAGTTTATACAACTAATTCCCTTCACAGTGCCGTAGTAGAAATTATTATTAAGAAAAATGCTTATTGCCGTTATACAACGATTCAAAACTGGGCCAATAACGTTTATAACTTAGTAACAAAACGTGCTGTATGTGAAGAAAATGCCACAATGGAATGGATTGACGGTAACATCGGTTCTAAATTAACGATGAAATATCCTGCTGTTATTTTAAAAGGAGAAGGCGCTCGCGGTATGACCCTTTCTATTGCGATAGCAGGTAAAGGACAGCATCAAGATGCAGGTGCAAAAATGATGCACTTAGCGCCTAATACGTCTTCTACAATCGTATCTAAATCCATTTCAAAGCATGGCGGTAAAGTAACGTATCGCGGGATTGTTCATTTTGGACGTAAAGCAGACGGTGCCAGAGCAAATATCGAATGTGATACATTAATTATGGATAATCAATCTACATCCGATACGATTCCATATAATGAAATATTAAATGACAATATTTCATTAGAGCACGAAGCAAAGGTATCAAAAGTATCAGAAGAACAACTCTTCTACTTAATGAGCCGCGGTGTATCTGAACAAGAAGCAACAGAAATGATTGTTATGGGCTTTATCGAGCCATTTACAAAAGAACTACCAATGGAATATGCGGTAGAAATGAACCGTCTTATCAAGTTCGAAATGGAAGGTTCAATTGGATAAGAAGAATCGAAAACTCGTATGAACAAATGTTCATGCGAGTTTTTTTTATTCATTATTATGGTAAAATGATTCGTAAGAAATGTAGGTGATTTTATGATTTACATCGGCCTTGCTGGATGGGGAGATCATGATTCCCTTTATAAAAATGGTACAGCACCAAAAAACAAATTAAGAGAATATGCTGGGCATTTTCCTATTGTTGAGGTAGATGCGTCTTTTTTTGCGATTCAACCCGAAAGAAACGCCGTTAAATGGATAGAAGACACACCTAACACCTTTCAATTTATCGTAAAAGCCTATCAAGGGATGACAGGGCACGAAAGAGGTTCCATACCTTACCAGTCAAAAGAGGAAATGTTTCAAGCATTTATACAATCGCTCATTCCCTATCAACAGTCTGAAAAGTTAGCAATGGTACTTTTCCAATTTCCACCCTGGTTCCGTTGTACAAAAGAAAATGTAAATTATTTGCGCTTTTGTAAACAAAAGATGGGAGATATTCCAGTAGCGCTAGAATTTCGCCATCAATCATGGTTTACTCCGCAATTTAAAGAAGGAACTCTTACCTTTATGAAAGAGGAAGGATGGATCCATAGTATTTGTGATGAGCCACAAGCAGGGGATGGCTCTATACCTATAGTTTTAACGGCAAGCCAATCGGATAAAACGCTTATTCGTTTTCATGGAAGAAATGTGTATGGATGGAAGAGACCTAATCAAGGGGACTGGCGTGAGGTTCGCTATTTGTATCGGTATAATAAAGAAGAATTGTTGGATTGGATAGAGAAACTTCAGGTTTTAAAAAAGCAATCGAAGGATATCTATATTATTTTTAACAATAACTCTGGCGGAGATGCAGCAGATAATGCTAAGCAATTTATGGAATTATTAGGAATAGAGTACGAAGGATTGGCGCCGCGTCAATTAGATTTGTTTTAAGGAGTATCTTAATGATTGAACAAGTTCATATATATCATACAAATGATATCCATAGTCATTTTGAAAACTGGCCAAAAATAAGTTCCTTCCTGCAAAAGGGAAAATCTCTTCATCAGAATTTTTTTCTATTCGATATTGGAGACCACGTAGATCGTTGGCATCCTTATACGGAAGGGACTTTTGGAAAAGGAAACGTCCAGCTATTGAATGAATTGGATTATACTGCAGTAACAATAGGCAATAATGAGGGAATTACTTTGGCATATGATGAATTAAATACACTCTATCAGGATGCCTCATTTGATGTCCTAGTTGCTAATTTATTTGAGAAATCGGGAAATAGACCTAAGTGGGCAATGCCTTCGAAAATTTACTATACAAAAAACGGGATAAAAATCGGTGTTTTGGCCGTAACAGCTTATTTTGGGAAATTGTACGAAATACTTGGTTGGCATTTAACGGCACCTATTCCAGAGTTAGAAGCGGAACTTCAAAGCCTTAAACAAGAGGCGGATATTATTATCCTATTATCCCATTTAGGAATTCACGACGATGAAAAAATTGCAAGCCTTCATCCTGAAATAGACATTATATTAGGCGGCCATACTCATCATGTACTTCCCGAAGGAAAATATATATCCGACACATTGTTGGCAGCAGCAGGAAAACATGGATACTATGTTGGTACGGTTACTCTGGATATTGATATAGAAAGTAAAAAAGTATTGAGAAAGAAAGCATTGTTATATGAAACCAAATTTTTACCATCATTAGAAGAAGAGGAACTTATTGTTACTTCATTTCAGGAAAAAGGGAAAAGACTCTTAAATTCCTTTCTTGTTGATGTACCTAAGACACTACAGACAGAATGGTTTAAGCCTTCTCCTTTGCCGCAGATGTTGTGTGAGGCTATTAATGAATGGTGCAGATCAGATTGTGCTCTCATTAATGCTGGACTCCTGCTTGGAAACTTGGAAAAAGGACCGATAACAAGATTTGATATTCATTCCATCCTTCCGCACCCCATAAATCCATGTTTAATTGAGTTATCTGGTGCTGAACTAAAAGAGGTTATTCTGCAGACACTAAATCCAAAATGGCCTCCATTGGAATTAAAGGGTTTAGGATTTAGAGGAAAAGTCCTTGGAAATTTTATTTATCATAATATCCTGTTAGATCATCAAACTGTTTATATAAATGGCTTTAAAATGGAGGAGCAAAAAATATATAAACTTGGAACAGTTGATATGTATACATTTGGACATTTTTTTCCTGAACTTTTAGATGCTAAGAAAAAGTATTTTATGCCGGAATTTATTCGGGACGTGATGATGTGGAAATTACAAAAGATGTATAGCGAAAAATAAAATAGGCAAGCAACCATTTATTGTCCTTTACATAGAGATGTTAATAAAAGTTAAACTTATTAGATTTCATTTCAGTAAAGGAGCGGTAAAACATTGGTTACGATTACACCAGTTGAAATCGGTGGTCATACGTTTATTGCGACCACAGTAAAACTTCCTAAAACGACTCTATTAACTGTTTCAAATGATAAAGGATATATTATGTGTGGTGCATTAGATGTTTCGCTATTAAATAACAATCTTAAAGATCGGAAAATTATTGCCGGAAGAGCGGTTGGAGTGAAAACAATCGACGAATTATTAAATGCTCCACTCGAGTCCATTACATGGGAGGCAGAAAATCTCGGTATTCAGGTTGGAATGATTGGCAAAGATGCACTTCTGAAAATGATCTAAAACAATGATAATTTTATCCTCCAAACAAGCATACACATAGCTTGTAAGGGGGGATTTTTTTGGCTAAATTTCGAGCTCGTAAACCCCGGCGAGGAGGTCCTTTGCCGTTACGCTATGTGTTACTTCTGACATTTGTATTTTTTATATTATCCACTGTTTTAGGAATTTGGATTGTGAATAAAGGCCTTGCCCCGACATTAATTAAATATGCTGAGAGTCAAAATCGAAAAATTGCAGAAGAAGCTGTAAACTATGCAAAAAGGCAAATACAGGATGAAATTGACCCTGAAAAAATTGTCGTTACGAATAAGGAAAACAATTACTTTATTACTAATCCCGCGATTAGTAATAAAATCGAGCAAAAAGCTCAGGACATTATCCAATCTGTTCTGAATGGGCGTGAGGCGGGGATAACTGAGACATTATCTAAATATGGAATTACCCATGATTCAGATGGACTTATATATTCGATACCAATTGGGCGTGCAACGGATAATGCTTTATTAGGAAACTTAGGTCCCAAGATCCCCATTAAACTCCAAGTAATTGGGGATGTTCAAGCAGATTTAATTTCCCATTATACACAGGTTGGAATTAATCACATTTCGGCAAATGTATATATCCAATTAACGGTCAATGTTCAAACTATTATTCCATTTGATACAAAAGAGAGTCCATATAAACAAAAAATTACTCTTTTTAATGGAGTTATCCCTTATGATCCGCCGCAATATTATAATGGTGGTTCATCAACTCCAACCATACAATTACCACCAAAAAAATAATAAAGCTTCAGGTTCAAACCTGAAGCTTTAATTCTTTCTCTTTTTCCTGTCTGACCATTCCCATTGTCGCAAATGCGGGTAAGGATCAAAGGACCATTCACTATATCCATTATCCTTATACATTCCATAATGTAAATGAGGTGGGAATTTTCCGGATGTACCTGGTGGTCCGTAGCCTGTGCTGCCAACACTTCCGATAAGCATACCAGGCTCCACAATTTGTCCTACATGTAAATCCTTTGCATACCCATTTAGATGGGCAAAATAATGATACGTATTGTTTATATCACGTATTCCAACTCTCCATCCTCCAAATTTATTCCAGCCCTTTAATTCGACAATGCCGTAACAGGTAGAGCGAACAGGAACCCCATAACCTGCAAATATATCGGTTCCTTCATGGATTCTGCGTCCTCCCCAGCCGCGTCGATCTCCCCATGTATCTCGATAGCTGTAATTAAAACGGTGCGGAATCGGAAAAGTTTTAGCATTTAAATCTAATTTACCAAAGTGTCTGTACAATTTGGCTTTCTCCATAATTAAACCAACTGCTCTATCCCGTTTATAATAATTCCACAAGGCAATACGGAAATGATCTTCATCTATTCCATATTTTAATATATAGTTAGCAAAGGAATAAATAATATCCTCGTCATCGTTCATATTCGCTTTTCCGTCACCATTACCGTCTATCCCAAATCCATTAAAAAGTTCAATAGATGGAAGGGATGGATTGGTTTGATTGGGATTTAACCATCCAGCCCACTGAACTGGTTTTATATAAATGCCAGTAATTCCACCAGGCTTTGGAATGTCTTTCCTTACAAATCTAATACTTCTTTCATAATGATCAACAGCAGCGATGTAATACCAGGGAATTTGTGTAGTAAGCTCTACACGCTTATAAAGCTCCATTCTCTTTTGATAAGCTTCCTCCTCAGACATTTCCTTGCCAAAAGAGATGTTAGGTGAAGCAAATAACAAGAAAAATATAAGAGAACAAGTAATAATGCGCAAGCGGTTCCGCCTCCTTGTTTCAAATACTAAACATAGTTTGTGTCGGAAGTCCTTTTTCATTTGTATCAAATAATGGAAGGACATTAATAATAATGCTAATAAGATGAAGAAAGATAAAAAACTGCGCCTTATCTAGACGCAGTTAATGTTTATAAATTACCATTATCATGCTGCTCATGAAGATTATCAGTATCTTCCATCTTTCCATTATTTATATCCTTGGATTCCCCGTTTTCATTCTCCCCAGTGCTCATCTTATATCCTTGCGGTGAACTGTCTAACATCATCTTTACTGTTTGTCTAATAACCCTTTCTTTATTAGCATCACTGGATTTCATATAGGAAATATTCTCAACATATTGCTTTAATGTTGGATTATCAGTAACATAAACATGATACCATCGAGGGACTGTGGAAAACGCCGTTTTTTTCACTTGATCGGCTACATTATTTCTGTCCTTTTTTGATTTAGCATCGGTTTTGTACCAAATTAAAACCTCTTCATCTGTTACCAACGTTGCAGCATCATGTACTTTTGGGTTTGTTACAGCTAATTTACTAATGGCATCGGCTACTTTTTCCCGATTTAACGTATAAATATCTTGGTATTTAATATTTTGGCCGGGAACAGGACTTTTAACATGACGAACATAGCCGAATTCATTCTGTCTATCTGCACTTGTTTTTTCAAGCCCTTTATTATACATATCTACACGTTCATTTCTATTAACCGTGTTTCCATTTTTTTTATATACAGCGGGATTTTCCGCGACATTTTTGCCATTATTATTATTACTACAAGCAGCAAGCAGCGCCATGCTTAACATTGTTGCAGTAATGATTTTTTTGTTCAAAATAAGCACCCCCTTAATGGTTATAGTGCGCACGTTTTTTTATTTTTCTCTTAGTAATTGATGGGGAATTAGTTATAATTTAAATTAGAAAGTAAGGATGTAATGAACTTGCTCTAGCTTATAGGTAATTATTCCTCAGGGGATATAGTAAAGGATGAGGTGATCCACAATGATTTGTGTTAATAATTATTGTTATGAAGTCATAAAAGATTTTCGAAATGGCTTTAATGAAGAAGCATTTCGTGCTCGATATAGTGATATTTTGACTAAATATGATTATATTGTAGGGGATTGGGGATATGGTCAGTTGCGACTTAAGGGTTTTTTTGCTGACGATAACCCAAAGGCAACTTTTGATACAAAAATAAGCGTGCTGTCTGAATATCTGTACGAATATTGTAATTTCGGCTGTGCTTATTTTGTAGCACAAAGAGTTTGAAAAATTGCTCCAAGAATATGCGGGTTAGATTATTTATTATGCTTATGTTTTGTTCAGTCTAATCATTCAATCCGCAAATAAAGATATCCTAACATTATTATGATAAAATAATATCGAAGTGGAAAATGGAAGGGTGTTATTAGATGTATTTTGTAGATCGTGAAAAAATAGAAGAAACCTTACAATACTTCGAGGATAAAGTAAAATTGCTTCAAGCAAATGGGAATTGGAAAAATGAAATCGAGCAACTAGCATTAGAAAGATTAACACATACCATTATCGAATCGATTCTAGATGTGGGAAATGCCATGATTGATGGATTTATTATGCGCGACCCTGGAAGCTATGAAGATATTTTGGACATTCTAACAGATGAAAAAGTAATAACAGATGAAATGTCTAAAAGCTTACTAAAGGTGATTTTATATAGAAAAATACTTGTGCAGCAATATATAAACGTAAATCATAAAGAATTATTGGAAACTTTCTTAGAATGTGCGCCATCTTTAGAGGAATTTCCGAAAAGGGTAAGAGACTATTTAACAAATGAGTTAGGTCCTGTATCAGCATTCAAAAGCTAGTTAACGCTTTCATAATGAAAGCGTTTTTCTTGCTTTTACTAAAATGACGGATAACGGTTTTAAGAAGATGTCTATGTCTAGCCGCAAGTAGCCGTTGGCAAGCGGATTTCTCCTTACTGTGAGTAAGGGCATCAAGTGAAATTTGAAGTGTTAATTTCACTAGCTTTTGAACGACCTCGATGTTTTCTTTAGTCATGCCTATGACTACGAAATCCGTGCACTATAGTTTCGGCGCTTGTGCATTTACACTTGGAAAAGGAGCCGGCATAATGAAAAATTATCAAGGATATTTAATTGATTTGGATGGGACAATGTATCGGGGAACGGAAAAAATAGAGGAAGCTTCAGATTTTATTTATCGGTTACATAAAAAAGGCATACCATATTTGTTTGTAACAAATAATTCCTCAAGAACACCGGAACAGGTTGCAAAAAAACTAAATGATTTTGAAATTCCCGCCACACCAAACCAAGTATTTACGACTTCCATGGCAACTGCACAATATATTTATGAATTAAAACCGCATGCCTCTATTTATGTAATTGGGGAAGAGGGAATAAAAGATGCCTTGCAAAAGAAGGGATTTCAATTCAAAGATGAGCATCCTGATTTCGTCGTAGTAGGCATTGACCGTGAAATTAATTATGAAAAATTATCGCTCGCTTGTTTGGCGGTTAGAAGTGGAGCAACGTTTATTTCTACAAATGCGGATATCGCTCTTCCTACCGAAAGAGGATTTTTGCCCGGAAATGGATCTATAACGTCTGTCATTACAGTGTCAACCCAAACAGAGCCTGTTTTTATTGGAAAACCAGAATCAATTATAATGGAACAAGCATTGGCTTTTTTAGGAACTAAAAAAGAGGAAACCATTATGGTAGGGGATTTTTATGATACCGATATTATGGCAGGGATACGAAGTGGGATGGATACCTTGTTAGTGCATACGGGTGTAACAACTAAAGAACAACTGAAAGAGAAAGAAATTCAACCAACCTATTCAATTGAATCACTATCAGAATGGAATATTTAACAAAAACAGGCGTGTAATAAATTTACACGCCTTGTTTCTATTCATTATCAGCACGATGGGCTAGTCTACTGGAAGCGGCTGCAGCAATTGCACCCACAATATCATCTAAAAAGGTATGACAGTTCCCGCTTGAATGATCATTTAATTTTTTTAGTATTCCAGGTTTTAATTTGTCAATATAACCGTAATTTGTAAAACCAATGGAACCATATACATTGACAATCGAAAATGCGAGAATTTCATCTACACCATAAAGACTTTCATCCACTGCTATTATGGATTGTAATGGCTCGTCTAATAATCCTTTTTCTGCTAACATATCCATTTGAATACCGGTTAATATTGCGTTTTGAACCTCGCGCTTTGAAATAACACGCTCAACATTCTCAATGCATTCCTTCAAATTTAAATCCGGATGATATTTCTTTTGTAAAAACATAACAAGCTCCGCAATATCTTCTATTTGAACTCCTCGTTTTTTTAGCCAAAGTCGTGCTGTTGTTTCAGATTCATTCATTGCTTGTTTTTTTTCCATATTGGCCACCTTTTTTCATTTTTATATTCCTCATTTTTCCCTAATCTGGTTCATTTACAAGGCAAAAAAGAAAAATTCAAAATTCATATTCCTTGTAATTTTGAACAACGTGATAATTAATGGGGTTACTTCATATATATGATTGAATATGGTTTTATGTAATCTTCCATAGATGATTTTATTATTTCTTGAAGGAGGTGTCAGAGTGTCGGTTGACTTGTTGCAGCAATATTTTCAAATCCAGCCTGAAACTTCTTTTCTTGATGGAAAATATATTAGATATTTAAAAGAAGGCAATTTATATACTCTTGTTCCTGTTACCAACATAAAGGAAGAAGTACTTGTGGAATTATATTTAATGTCCGATCATCTTTCCCGTCAAGGTGATCGAAATGTATCGACATTTTACGCTTCGAAGGATCAAAAGTTTTTAATTACCCATCATGAAGAGGATTATGTCCTCTTATTTAACTCTTATACAAAAATCCCTAAAAAAAGAAGTCTTGGCAGAAAGTTAGCAAAGTTTCATCAACGCGGGCGATCGATAGAAGCTCAAATTCAGCATACAAGCAGCATTGGACAATGGAAAATATATTGGGAAAAAAGACTAGAACAATTGGAAAAAGTATGGTATCAAGTAGTACAAGAAAATCCGAATAACGATTTTGATCATATGTTTGTTGAGACCTTTCCATACTATATGGGGATGTGTGAAAATGCGATTCAGTATTTAGTGGATACTGAATTGGATGAGGAAACCCTTGATATAGATGCTGGTACGGTTTGCCATGATCGGTTTAATAACGAGATTTGGGGAAACAGAATGTGGATTAGAAATCCATTTGATTGGGTATTTGACCACGCCAGCAGAGATATTGCGGAATGGATTCGGCAGCAATATTTTAGGAAAAGCAAATCATTTTTACCTGATGTGCAAAATTTCTTAGAAGAATATGAGGGAATCATCCCCTTATCCAATTTTTCTTGGAGATTAATTTTTGCAAGGCTTTTGTTCCCTTTACATTATTTTGAGTGTATAGAACAGTATTATTTAACAAATTCAGAAAAGCAGCATAAACAGTTAGAGGAACGGTTGCATAAATATAAGCGGGATTCTACTGAATACGAAAGCTTTTTAGGTACTTTTTATCGTTTGATGGGAAGAGATCCTGGTATATGGAATATTCCTGAAATAAATTGGTTCAATGTATCATCGTAGAAAAATGGAAGTGCTTTGCTCACATCGGAGTAATCCTTAACGAAGGCTGCTTAGATTAGACAATAAAGAATAGGAAAGAAAACTAATGATTTCTTAATTTTAATAAAAAAAGGCGATTCCCAAGGAATCGCTTTTTTTATTAAAATACTTGTTCTACTTCCACTACACCGGGAACTTCCTCAAATAAAGCACGTTCAATACCAGCTTTTAACGTAATGGTGGAGCTTGGACATGTTCCGCATGCACCAAGTAAGCGGAGTTTCACAATTCCATCCTCCACATCAACTAATTCACAGTCACCGCCATCACGCAATAAAAATGGACGCAATTTATCTAATACTTCTTGAACTTGTTCAATAATAGTTTCTTGAGACATTTAAAATCGACTCCTTTCCATAATCTTATTATAATAAGTTTAAATAAAAAAATCTATTATTGATTCTCAATGAATGAAGATGAATTCTTCTTCCGTTTTTGAAAATCTTGTGTAAAATAAAGAGAGAAGGGGAGAGAAAAATGAAAAAACAAGTTAAAATTGTGGTTTATGGTGCAGAACAATTATGTGCTAGCTGCGTAAATTTACCTTCCTCAAAGGAAACGTTTGAATGGCTTGGAGCGGCAATTTCCAGAAAGTATCCGGATCAGCCTTTTGATATATTGCATGTAGATATCTTTAATCCTCCTAATGAGGAAGAGCTTTCAAAGTTTGCGAAAAGAGTAGTGGAAGAGGATATGTTCTATCCGGTTGTCACTTTAGAGGGAAATGTTGTTGGAGAAGGAAATCCACGTTTAAAAGTCATATATGAAGAACTGGAAAAATATGGATATAGTTCTGAAGGATAAATAAAACGATGATGAGGATTCTTGCAAAAGTGTCCTCTTATTTTTGTTGGATTGATTACCTAAACACTGTCTCGTTGACGATAGAACTGAAATGGAGTAGGATAATCATTGGTAGAGAGGTGATTATCTTGAATCCAATAATTGAGTTTTGTGCAAGTAATCTTGCAAGTGGTTCGTATAAAGCTTTAGAAATATTGGAAGAAGACCCAAATCTGGATATTGTTGAGTACAGCTGTCTGGATTTTTGTGATATATGCGGGGAAGCTATGTTTGCATTAGTGAACGGTGAGTATGTGAAAGGAGATACTGCCGAAGAGCTAGTGGCAAATATATATAAATATTTGGAAGAAAATCCAATGTTTTAAAAAGGAACAGAGATCTGTTCCTTTTTATATACCTATTTATGCTTGATTCATTACGTTACGCATTTCATTCCATTGATCACGTGCCATTTCCACTATTGTTCTTTCCGAAGCAGAGGCTTGTTTTTCAAGCACTTTCGAAAAATAAAAAACGGCTTCTTTATACTGGCCAGTTCTTCGCAGTAATTCTGCAATTAAATATAGAATTTTCAATTCAGACATTTGCGAACCTCTGAAATCGTCATTTACATAAGAATTAATATATTCCTGAACAGCCATCTGAAGAAAGCGTTGTTCTTGCTCATCTTCGTTCATACGATAAAGCCAAGCAATTCTTAAAAATACACCAGCCAAAGTAACTTTTTTCTCCCGTTTTATCACTGCACAATAGGATGCAAGCTTGTATGCATTTATGGCTTGCTGAATGGACCGTTCGTGCCCAAAATCTTGCGTTTTCCAGTGCATACTAACCTTTTCGTTTAATTCTTCTTTTATTGCTGGAACGATATATTTCGAAAATTCATCAGAAAAAGAAAACCCACAATGCGGGCAAACATATATATTGTATAATACAGGATTTATTTCCTTTGATTTATAGTTAGGACAGAAGTCCTTATCGTAAAAATCAACTTTAACATAGCTGGATCGTATTTTTAATGATGTGAACTTGTTTTTGCATAGTAGACATTCAAAATTCTTTTCATAGAAAGGTGATAAATGTCCCATTAGTATCAACACCTTATATAGATTTCTGTGACATTTGGAGTATGTCTATATACTTATTATAAATAGAAAACGGAAAAATGGAATAATAAACTATATTGTTTGTTCAAGTTCGAATGGTTGAGAGATGTCATTAAAGGGTATATAATAAAGAAAAAGTTAGTAATGGAACAAGTACACGAGTATTTTATTATTATATATAGGTAGTATTAATGGTAAAAAAATCGGAGGTGTAACAAGTTGGGTGAAATTATCACTTTATCTCAATCGGCTGCAAATCAAGTAAAAGATATGATGAAACACAATGAGGAAGAGGGAGCCTATTTACGTGTATCCATTAATGGTGGAGGCTGCAGCGGTCTTTCTTACGGAATGGGATTTGACCATGAAAAAAAAGACGGCGACCATGAAGATGAGCAATTTGGGATTGCCATCTTGGTTGATCATGAAAGCGCCCCATTATTAAAAGGAACGAAAATTGATTATAAAAATTCGTTAATGGGCGGCGGATTTACAATAGATAATCCTAATGCACTTGTAACTTGCGGCTGCGGATCTTCATTTAAGACTGCTACTAACGCTGGAACTCCAGAAACCTGTTAATAAAAAAGCTGTTGATTATTGAAATCAACAGCTTTTTATTATGATGATTTTAGAATTTATAAGTTTTTTCCGTCTAAGGTCTAAGTGGTACTCCGGAGCATATCGGCTAGCGAATTTCTTGATCTTATCCTTATGATAAGCCATCATCGACTCGTTCCTCGCTGCCTTCAAATTTCAATAATCGTAAAGCAGATGAGGATGTGCATACGCTTTTCTAATTATGATGGAAACAAGGATGTACTATGCATTGGCTGCAGACGCGATTTTGGATCTATGTAGGCCTTCGCATTGCTGACTGCAGTTGGAGCTTCCCCAAAGCCTGTAGCAATTAATTTAATCTTGCCATCAAAGGTGCAAATATCGCCGGCTGCATAAATACCAGGGATATTAGTCTCCATTTTCGAATTAACAACAATGGAGTTTTTCTCTATTTCTAATCCCCAATTTTTAATAGGTCCTAGTGATGAAATAAATCCATAGTTAACAATTAGAGCATCAAAATCAACTGTATCTTTTTTATCTCCTTTTACTTCTTCTAATACTAGTTGTTTTGCCTCATTTTCATCACCTATTAATTCTACGGGTACAAAAGGAGTTTTTATTTCTACCTTTGATGCTTCAAGCGTTGCAACACTATGTTCATGAGCACGGAATTTGTCTCTGCGATGGATAAGTGTAACTTTCTCAGCAATAGGCTCTAACATTAGTGCCCAATCAACCGCAGAATCGCCACCGCCAAGGATTGCCACTTTCTTACCTGCAAATTGATTCATATCATTTACAAAATAATGAAGGTTTTTTCCTTCATATTGAGAAGCGTTATCCAATTCTAAGCGGCGGGGCTGGAACGCACCAACTCCAGCTGTAATAATAATGGTCTTGGAATAATGAATTTCTTTGTCTGTTATAAGCTTAAAAGATCCGTCTTCTAGCTTTTCCACCTCGTTAACAGCTTGGTCTAAACAAATAGTTGGAGAAAACATAGATATCTGCTCTGTTAGATTATTAACTAAATCTTGAGCTTTCACCTTTGGGAAACCTGCAACATCATAAATATATTTTTCGGGATAGAGGGTGGATAGTTGTCCGCCTAATTGTGGTAGGCTCTCAATAATTTTAACGCTAGTTTGGCGCATACCACCGTAAAAGGCTGTAAATAATCCAGTTGGTCCTCCTCCGATAATGGTTATATCATAAACTTTTTGATCCTCTTTCAAAAGAACCCCTCCATTAGTACAATTATTCCTATATATAATATCATATCCCTGCTATCACCATGTAATCTAATACATACAGAACAAAACCGAACATAACTTTTTTGAATCTTCATAAGTTTTCATATTCCTAAATATATATTGAAAAACAGGGATAAAAGGCATATCATGTAATAGGGAATTATGTTCATTTTTTTTTGACAAATTTTTTTTGTCTTTTTTTATGGCTCTTTTCTAAATATGCAATTTTTATATTCGAAAACAGCCTTTATTATGGATATGAACGGATTAGTGAAAAAAATCACATACTAAAAATGTTAATAAGCGTACAATTGTGGTGGAAATAATATAGCCATCATTAATTAAAAATAAAAGGTGGAAGTGATACAAGTGAGAAAGCCCAAAATTGTTGTTTTAGGTGCTGGATATGGTGGATTAATGACGGTAACGCGTCTTCAAAAGCTTATTGGAAGCAATGAAGCGGAAATTATTCTTGTGAATAAAAATGAGTATCATTATGAAACAACATGGCTGCATGCTGCATCTGCAGGAACTTTACATCATGATAGAGTTCGCTATGATATAAAAAAAGTGATTAATGGGAGTAAAGTACAATTTGTTCAAGCTACAGCCGAAGCGATTAGAATGGATGAGAAAAAGGTTATTTTAGATAATGGGGAAGTCGAATTTGACTATCTAGTCATCGCATTAGGTTCGGATTCTGAAACATTTGGTATTAAGGGTCTTGATAAGTATGCATATGCCATTACAAATGTAAATGCAGCACGTCAAATTCGTGAACATATTGAATATCAATTTGCCACTTATCATAATGAAGATGAAAAAAAAGATGATCGATTAACGATTGTTGTTGCTGGTGCTGGATTTACAGGAATTGAATTTTTGGGAGAAATTACAAATCGCATTCCAGAACTTTGCAAAGAATATGATGTTGATCGTTCGAAAGTTCGGATTGTTTGTGTCGATGCCGCTCCTATGGCATTGCCGCAATTTGATCGTGATTTAGTAGATTATGCCATATCTTTGCTTGAAAGCAAAGGTGTTGAATTCCACTCTGGTACAACGGTTCAAGAAGTGAGAGAAGATAGTGTTCTGATTTGTAAAAAAGGAGAAGAACCTCAAGAAATCAAATGTGGAACGGTTATATGGTCTGCTGGTGTTCGCGGTAATTGCATTATAGAAAAATCAGGAATTGAAAATATGCGCGGCCGTGTCAAAGTAAATCTTGATTTACGTATCCCTGATAAAGACAATATTTTTGTTATTGGCGATTGCTCCCTTATTATTAATGAAGATTGTAATCGTCCATATCCGCCGACTGCACAAATTGCTATGCAGCAAGGTGAGGTATGTGCCCGAAATCTTGCTAAGCTAATCCATCATCAAGACAATTTAGAACCATTTGTTTTTGATGATAAAGGAACTGTATGCTCTCTTGGAGAAGATGATGCAATAGGTGTCGTATTTGGCAAGAAAATCAAAGGATCTAGTGCATCCTTTATGAAGAAGGTTGTCGATAACCGTGCGTTGTTTATGGTTGGCGGAACTTCACTTGTATTGAAAAAGGGTAAATTTAAATTATTTTAAAAAGAAAGCCGGTGGCAGTAGCCACTGGCTTTCTTTAGTTAACTTTTTAAAATATTTCGAAATTTGGAGTTTGAAAGGGTATGAGTGAATAAAGAGTATTTGTATTCGCTTACATTAAAGAAATAAGGTATTTACTGTTTAGGTAAAAGATGATATATTATCAGAAAATTTTAAAAAAGGAGTGGTTAGACAAATGAAAAGGAAAACGTCAGCTCCAGATACAAATAATTGTACCTATTGTTCAGGAAAAGGTTATTTTCAGCTTTTATTAGGCGGTTCCGAAACATGCCCATGCTGCAGTGGCACAGGCAAAAAAAATAATTAAATATGCCCTTATATGGTAGTGTAAGAGTGTCATGCCGGTGACACTCTTTTTTGTTGCAAAATAGCAAACAAATTATTTTTCAAGTTAAATCCTTGTCTATTTTCAGCGCATATCAACTAGCGGATTCCGTTTCCTCCCTGAGGGTAAAACATCAGGTGAAAATGGAAGTACTATATTCACTTGATAAAATTTCAAATTTTACTCGAAGAAATGGAAATGCTATTTTCACTCATCCGTACGCCGATGGGCAAGTGCTAACACTTTTCTATTAAATTGTTCAAATCTTCTTCATTGACGCATAATACATCTATTTAGTACACTTTATTTTAGTGTGCATCGTAGTAGGAGGTGTTATAGATGCAGCAAATGTCCATCCCAGTAATGATTATTTCAATGCTATTGTTTTTTGTATTATTTTTTGGAATTGGCTTTATTTTAAACATGTTATTGCGAATGACTTGGTTAATGGCGATTTTGTATCCGATCATCGCCATCTTAATTATTGATGATGTTCGATTTATTGATTATTTTACGGATACTGGCAATGCTTTTCATAAATTAGGTGTTAAATTAACTGCTCTTCACCCTTCCGACATTATTATATTAATTAGTGGATTGATTGGTGCCATTGTTGCTGGTATTACAATGAAAACATTGAGAAAAAAAGGATATCGAATGTTTTAAAGCCTTTACTATGTAATGGCTTTTAATTTTGTCTGATATTGATGCACTATTCTAATTGGTTAGAATTTTAAGTTTTTTTCACTTCTGATGAATATTTTAAATGAGATTGGGAAAGTAATAGATTTGGGAGGAGTGAAAAAACATGATAATGAATAAAACAATAAAACGAATATTAATGAGTGTGCTTTTTTGTATAGCAGTTTTTACGACCTTTCAAACACTTTCCGGAATTAAGGTGAAAGCAGCAACAGTAGATGTAGAAATAGAAAATTCCTATAATGGACAAGCTGGAGCGGATGACAACAGAACTTATCACAATAATAGCTATAAATCGTTAGACATTTCTTTAAAATCATTAAATCACATTGATACCATTGCAACCAAAATTTCTTCAAGTAATCCGGTAAAAGGAAATCCGCCAAAATTGGAGGATGCTTTTAACTGGTCGGAATACCCTAAGGTTACGGTAACGGCTACAGGTTATACGGCTGGAGTAGAGTCAACGGGAAAATATGCGAATGACCCTGAATATGGGATAACCTTTTCGGGGGTAAAAGTAAAGAGGGATTTGTATTCTACTATTGCAGCTGATCTAAATGTATTTCCAATTGGTACAATCCTATTTATTCCGGGTTATGGATATGGGGTAGTGGCAGATAAGGGTGGCGCTATTCAAGGGAATAGGTTGGATTTATATTATGAGACAGTGGATGATGTTTATCAGCAATGGGGGAAAAAAACTCTCGATGTGTATGTTGTTCAAAAGGGAGAGGGAAAACTAACTGAAAAGGAACTGTCCGAATTAAATGATAATAAAAAAATGCAGGTATTTAGACAGCAATATGTCAAAATGAAAAAAGAATAAGCGCAGGGTGTCCCTGCGTTTATTTTATAGGGCTTCTAACATTTTTCATTCTAATTGATAAATCAGGTCCTAAACACGGCAGGTTTAAATTCGGGCAACACCAGAATTATTACCTACTCAGCCAAGAATAGAGGAGTCTAAATAGGTTAATAATTAGGTATATCTGGGACAAATAGAATTAATCCTCATACTAGCACCTCAAAATGTACTAAGTTATGTCCATTTCCCCGTTCTTTAAATTCTGACAAAAGGAATTTAATATTCGAAATAACCTATGCATTCCTTTATAATGAAATGGGGGTGATTAAGGATGTTTCAATATGAAAACAAAAATCCTTTTGAAAATGAACAAGAATGTATTATTGTTGGGCTGAAGGACCAGCCGGAAAAATTCTCTGGAATATTGGAAGAATTAGATCTTAAATTTGACCGTCAATTAACAGAGCTTGTAAAATCAGGCGATATTTCTGCTAAACTTAAAGAAGTATCAAAAGTACATACACTTGGAAAAATCGCAGCAAAACGCGTATTCTTTGTTGGACTAGGAAAAGAGAAAAAATTAAGCTTTGATGATTTGAAGCAAGCATTTGGGAAAACGTTCAAAGAGGTAAATAAATTAGGTATAAAGCAGGCAGCTATTGCACTCGATACTTTTATTACGGAAGAAATCTCCCATGAAGATGCATCCCACGCTCTAAGTGAAGCATTTGCACTTGCAACTTATAAGTTTGAAGGATACAAGCAAAAATCAAATGCACCTGAAAAAAATATAGAAAAATTAAGTATTTATAGTGAGTATGACAAAGGGGAAATCGAATCCTCCTTAACAGTCGGTTTTGTGTATGGTAATGCTACTAATTCTGCGCGCACATTAGTGAATTTACCTGGAAATATGCTGACTGCAACCGATTTAGCTAATTATGCAGTGGAACTTGCTAAAAAATATGAATTCGATGTAGAAATTCTTGAAAAAGAGGATATGGAAAAACTCGGTATGGGTGCACTTTTAGCCGTTAATAAAGGTTCTGTGGAACCGCCGAAAATGATTGTCCTCAAATATCAAGGAAAAGAAGAATGGAAGGATGTAATCGGACTTGTTGGAAAAGGGATTACCTTTGATACGGGTGGTTATTCCTTAAAGACAAAAGCTGGAATTGTCGGGATGAAAACGGATATGGGTGGTGCCGCAGCTGTTTTAGGTGCGATGGAAGTCATTGGTGAATTGCGTCCAGAACAAAATGTGGTCGCTGTCATTCCATCAACAGACAATATGATTAGCGGATCCGCCTTCAAACCTGATGATGTTATTACTTCCATGAATGGAAAAACAATTGAAGTATTAAATACGGATGCTGAGGGACGCTTAGCATTAGCGGATGCAGTTACATATGCAAAGCACCATGGAGCAGGCTATATAGTGGATGTTGCCACATTAACCGGCGGTGTTATTACAGCCCTTGGACTGGATAAAACAGGTGCAATGACAAACAATGAAGCATTTTATGAGCAAGTATTAGAAGCGTCATTTGAAGCAGGGGAATTCATTTGGCTACTTCCATATACAGAAAATGACAAAAAACGGATTCGGAACAGTAAAATTGCCGACTTAAATAATTCACCAGGCAGTGAAGGACATGCGATTATGGGTGGTGGCTTTGTCGGTGAATTCGCAGAGGATACTCCGTGGGTACATCTTGATATCGCAGGAACAGCCACAACCAATCAGGAGCATGAATTAGGACCTGCTGGTGCAACAGGTGTAATGGTTCGTACGCTCGCCTTGTTAGTGGAACGATTTGAAATGATTTAATATTCAAAGGAAGCCAATGAAACACCAGGCTTCCTTTTTTTAATCGCCTCCGTCTCCTCTTTGCGGGTAAAACATCAGGTGAAATTTCAATTGCCAATTTCACTAGGTGATATTTGAAGTGCTAATTTCAGTCATCCGTATACTAGAGCTGCGGCGCTTGAGCGTTTTGTTCATATCGAGCACGGGCTTGTGCCCAGTCCAATTTTGTGCGTATGCATATAGTATAGATGATAGGAGAAAAAAGGAGGTAACCTAAATTGAATTATTATCATCATGGACCTGACCCTTATCAGCAAAGACAATTCCCGTTATTTTTCGGTGCACCGCTTCTTGGCGGATTTGTTGGAGGTTTAATCGGAAGTGCATTATTTAGACCGCGTCCTCCAATTTATGGAGGATACCCATACCCTGGAGGAGGCTATCCTTATCCACCGTATGGAGGCTATGGACCATATTATTAAAAGGTGGGCAAGTATTAATCAGAGTAAGGATATACTCTGATTGATACTTGCTTTTTAATTACATCCACCTAACACGTAATTCCACATGACAGCAATCTAATGGGTCATTTTTTCTGGATAGAATAAGGATGAGTCCGCTTGGATTAAAGCGAATGTCAGCTTTGCTTTTAATCCCTGTTTGAGCAATCATCTGGTTAACCTCATTTAAATTTGATTGTTGAGCAGCATTCATTAATTTTTTTGCAAATGCTTCTGTACTGGATATATGCCTCATTAACACCTCAGCATCCTTTAAGAGCGGGTCCATTTTTTTAGCGGAGTCCATAAACATTTTTGGATTTACTGGAAGGAATTGACGATGTGGAAACGTATATTTAGGAATTAAGGGATATACATGATAATAATGAAACGGATACCTATTCATCCTTTCATCCCTTCCCTGTTATCATTCATCTTTTATACATATGATGAAAATCATGAAATATGAAAAGGGTTTTTTAGCGATATCCTTGAATACATTAAAAGAATACATAAAAATATACTCAGAAGGAGGCAGTAATGATGGAAATGAAAAATACGTTAATGGAAGCTCTTGGTATTGATATTATTGAAATAGTCGGAGGTAAAGTTGTCGCAACTATGCCAGTCAATGATCATACACGTCAGCCTTTTGGCTATTTGCATGGAGGGGCGTCTGTTGCCTTAGCAGAAACGGTTGCAAGCGTTGGCGCTGCGAATTTAATAGATTTAGAAAATGAAATTTGTTTTGGGCTGGAGATTAATGCGAATCATATCCGATCAAAACGTGATGGAGTAGTAACCGCAACAGCGGAGGTTGTACATAAAGGGAAAAGCACACAGGTTTGGCAAATTCAAATTAAAGACGAAGAAGAAAATTTAATTTGCATCTCAAGATGCACTATGGCTGTTGTTCCAAAGAAAAAGTAAAAGAAAAGACAACCATTTTTCGAATGGACGAAAATAGGTTGTCTTTTTTCATATGCAAATGCTTGCTTTTCGTGTTTCAACGTTTGATGGAGTACATTGTTTCGTATTCTTTTAAAATGTTTTCCAAACACTCGATACTTTTTAGACTAAAAGGGGTATTAGCTGACATTAATTCATCGTAAAGCTTATTAAAAGCGTCTTGTAAGGATTTACTATAATCCGGAACTTCGCCATCGAAAGGCTTTACCATTTTTAATGGAATATTCGTTTGCTCTCGGAATGCTAATGCTTTTCTCTCATGGAAAAAAGGCACGTCTGTTTCTTTTGGATGATGTAAATCACCTTGCATCGGATGCTTTAAGACTGCTAATGTTTTTACTAAGTAGCGATCCGGGTGACATGCAGTGATTTCACCAACATATTTCCCTGTTTTATTAAAAAAAGTTACAATTTCACCGGTCTGCATCATAAATCTCCTCCGCTTAATTCAAGTGGAACTATATTAATATTATGAAAGGAAATTTCAAAAAAAGCAAAGAAATGGTATGGAGACTTGGCTTAAGGACAAAATTCTAGTAAAGTAGGGGAAGAAAGTACGACATACATTAAAGGAGAGTTTGAAAATGACAGAACAAAATACATATCCTCAATTAACAAAGGAAGTACTACAAAACGAAAAGCTCGTTGAAATGAAGACAAATATGGGAAGTATTAAAATAAAATTGTTTCCTGACCTGGCACCGAAGACAGTTGAAAATTTCCTAACTCATAGTGAAAATGGCTATTATGAAGGAATTATCTTCCACCGTGTTATTGATGGCTTTATGATTCAAGGCGGGGATCCGTCTGGAAATGGAACAGGCGGACAAAGTATTTACGGTGAGACATTTGAAGACGAGTTTTCTGAGAAGCTATTTAATTTACGCGGAGCATTGTCAATGGCAAATGCCGGGCCAAATACAAATGGAAGTCAATTTTTTATCGTACAAAGTAAACAAACGGATTCAAGGATGCAAGGACAATTAGAACAAGCAGGATATCCGGAAGTAATTATAAATGCATACATGGAAAATGGCGGCACCCCTTGGCTAGATTTCCGTCACACTGTGTTTGGCCACGTTGTAGAAGGAATGGATGTAGTCGATAAGATTGCTTCGGTTAAAACAAATATGCGTGATAAACCAGAAGAAGATGTTGTAATTGAAAAAATTACTGTTTTAAAATAAGGTAAAAGGCTGTCATTTTGGCAGCTTTTTTTGTACAAAAAATATATTGCCAGTCAACCTGCTTGAACAAGCCTTTATGAGGGTGAATCTGATCGGAAAAAGATTAGGTTGGCGTACATTTACATGTCGTGCCAGCAAACTATTGCACTGATATTTTTTAATAAAGTTGTCAAATCCCGGCTATTGGTTTTCAATATAAGAAGTTGATATAATAGATAAAGGCTATTATGATGATATTATTTTTAATCGAAAGGGAGTTAGGAAATGTTTAACCCTTTACATGCAATGGTATTAAACCTATTCTTATATTTTCCGGAGGATAAGAGAGAATATATTCCGGCTTTTATTTCCTTATCCATTTTCGCTATTCTTGCAGTCATTACGTTTATCATTATTTTAAAGGTAAATAAAAAACAGTTAACAAAAGCGCAGCAAATAGAAGAAAAGATTAGAAAAGATATGGGAAATAAGTGACGCTAATGGACCGACAGCATGTTGGTCCATTTGTCTGGAGAACGGACAGTTCAGAGAAGAAATTTATGCAAAAAAAAGGACGAGGCAAATTTGTCTCGTCAAAAAATAAAATAAAAAGGGGGAATACTAGTGTAGTTTTAGCCCAATGTTACCTGAGCCTCCACTAACAGAAAGCCTTGTAGTATAAGCATATCCAAATACTGCTAATGTTAAACTAGGTAATGAAAAAAATTATTCCAAAATTAAATTATGATTGGCCTTCTCCTGAGAGGGATGATGCTGGAACATCTAAAATGGTGGAAAGCTTGAAGATTGTTTCTGTATTTGGAACTTGATCACCAGATTCATATTTTTCTATCACAGCCGTACCTAATCTCGCCTTTAAAGCTAATTCTTCTTGTGTCATATTTCTTTGTTCACGGTAAAATTTTAGATTTTCTGCAAATGAAGCCAAAGTACATTCCTCCAAATCTAAACCTTTTCTTTATATTGTACCACAATCATTTCATTGTCATTTATTTAGAATCTTGAACTTTTTGTTCCAAATGTTCCGTTTAATTTGAAAAAAGGTTCATAAACAGAATATTTTACTATTGTAGTCTTTGACTGACCACAACGCCTATCGGTAAGTGCATTTTTATGTATTTTCCTTGCACTTCATGGCATCGACTCGTCCTTCTGATTCCTAAGAATTATATCGAAGACTACGAAAGTTACATTGGCACTCGAATTTCACTTATTCGGTTGCCAATGATTAAGGTACTTGCACTTTTGATAATAAGGGCTTATTTTTGCGTCATATAAACTGTTATGATATAATTTTTTATTGCGTATATACAGGAGAAATAAATAAGAAAATAGGAGTGATTCCATGACAACAAATTATGAAATTGGATCAGTATTAACTGGAAAAGTAGCAGGTATTCAACCATATGGCGCATTTATTGCACTAGATGAAAATACTCAAGGTTTAGTTCATATCTCTGAAATTAAGCACGGATTTGTAAAAGATATTAACGATCATTTAAGCGTTGGAGATGAAGTTAAAGTAAAGGTACTTTCTGTTGATGAAGAGAGCGGAAAAATAAGCTTGTCTATTCGTGCAACAGAAGAAGCGCCAAAAGCTGCACAGGCACCTTCTAAACCACGTCGTCGTCAAGCGAGTGTAAAAACAGAGGAACCTACAGAAGGTTTTAATACTTTAAAAGAAAAATTACAAGAGTGGATTTCACAATCTGAACGTGAAGATTTAATTAAGAAATAATAGAACAAAAGCGTAAGCGCCTTGCTCATCCGTTAGCAGGCACTGGTGCTTATTTAAACGAAAATAAAATCCAGGCTTCATGCCTGGATTTATTTTTTCACAATCCCATGCTTTCTTAAGCGATATTGCAAATTTTGCCTGCTCATATGCAGAGCGCTGGCAGTCTTGGTGATATTGTAATCATGAAATTGTAATGCTTTTTGAATATAGTAAGTTTCGGCCTCCTGTAAATATTCCTCGAGAGGTTTTATCTCCCTATCTTTTTGAAATAAGAACTCATTTTCCTCTGCTGTTTTGTGAGTGAAATTAGTCGGCAAATGGTGGATTTCGATCATTTCTTCATCCTTCATTAACTTCATAGTGCTTTCTATAACATGTTCTAATTCCTTAATATTACCTGGCCAATCAAATTCAATAAATTCATTCAGCACTTTTTTTGAAATGGTGTTTACATTCATTTGGAATCTGTCGTTATATTTTTTGATAAAAGAGTTCACCAGTTCAGGAATGTCGTTTTTCCGATCTCGTAATGGAGGAATAACAATGGATGACTGACTTAGAAAATAATAAAGATCTTTTAACAATTTTCCTTCTGCAATTGTCTTAATGGGGTCATCGCTTATACTGCCAATAATTCTTACATGAAAAGATCTTTCCTCTTTCTCACCAAGCCGCCTTACTCTTTGATTTTTTAATGAACTAAGTAACGTAGATTGGATATCTAGAGGCAATAAATGAATTTCCTCTAGTAACAGAGTACCCCCGTCAGCCATTTCAAGAATCCCGGCTAGTTCTTTTTCACCAAATAATAATTTTTCTATAAAAGCACCGGTAAGTTCCGTACAATTTTGGGAATAAAATTTCCCTTGCACGGAACTATGATAATGAATGCTTTGAGAAATAATATTTTTGTATGTTCCATGTTCGCCGATAATAAACAGCGGCGAAGACATCGAAGAAGCCAGTTTAGCAATTTGAATAACTTCTTTTGGAAACCATTTATTAAATTCCAATTGGTCAAAGGTATATGCGCCAAATTCATTTTTTAGAAGCTTACTGCCAAGGATTCTTTCTAGTTTAGTAACATCACGAACAATTTCGACTGCCCCTATTGTTACATTGTCCTTTTTTATAGGATACGTACTATGGACAGTATTTATTTCCATTCCTTTATTGTTAAAATACGTTTGTTTGTTATTAAAAATAGGTTCTCCGGACTTTAATATTTGTAATAAAATACTTCCTTCCCCTTGGAAAAATTGAAAAACATCGAGTATGTTTTTATCCAGGACATCCTCAATGTCCATTCCTTCTATTTCCATCATTTTATTATTATAAATAACTGTTTTGCCGTCTTGATCAATCGCATGAACTCCTACATCTAAGTAATCTATAACATTCTTATAGATTGTTAATAAGGTTTCATTATCCATCTGAATCCCCCTAAAATTTTTTTATTGAAAAAGACTTGAAAAATGCAATATATTTTTGCATTATTATATTGTAAGGGTTTTCTTAATGCAAATATTTTTTGCGGATAAGATTGAAAAAGCAAAAAATAAGCCTATAAAAGGAGGAAGATGAATGATTCCATACAAAACCGAACCACTTACAGATTTTAATAATGAAGAAAATAAAAAGTCATTTCAAGAAGCATTAAGCATAGTGGAAAGCTATTTAGGTCAAGACTATCCACTCGTTATAGGCGGAGAAAGAATCACAACGGATGATAAAATTGTATCTGTTAACCCTGCTGATAAGGAAGAAGTAATTGGACGCGTGTCCAAAGCAAATAAAGATCTTGCTGAAAAAGCAATGACAACAGCATATGAAACATTCCAAACTTGGAGAAAAGTAAAACCGGAAGTACGAGCAGATATTTTATTCAAGGCTGCGGCAATCGTTCGCCGTCGTAAGCATGAATTTTCTGCATTAATGGTGAAAGAAGCAGGTAAACCATGGAAAGAAGCAGATGCAGATACAGCTGAAGGTATTGATTTCTTGGAATATTATGGTCGTCAAATGTTAAGTTTAAAAGACGGTATTCCTGTTCAAAGCCGTCCAGGTGAATATAATCGTTTCGGTTATATCCCTCTTGGTGTTGGTATTGTCATTTCACCATGGAACTTCCCATTTGCAATCATGGCAGGTACAACTGTGGCCGCACTTGTAACAGGGAATACAGTTCTTTTAAAACCAGCTTCAACAACACCTATTATTGCAGCTAAATTTGTAGAAGTTTTAGAAGAAGCAGGCCTTCCAAAAGGTGTACTAAACTTTGTACCAGGAAGCGGTGCAGAAGTTGGAGATTATTTAGTGGATCATCCGAAAACAAGATTCGTAAGCTTTACAGGATCTCGTGATGTAGGTATTAGAATTTACGAACGTGCATCAAAAGTAAACGAAGGACAAATTTGGTTGAAACGAGTAATTGCTGAGATGGGCGGAAAAGATACGATTGTTGTAGATAAAGAAGCTGATCTTGAGCTTGCAGCACAATCGATTGTTGCATCTGCATTTGGCTTTTCTGGACAAAAATGTTCCGCATGCTCCCGTGCTGTAATAGTGGAGGATGTATATGATCAAGTTCTAAACCGAGCAGTTGAATTAACAAAAGAATTAACAGTAGGCAACCCGACAAATGATAAAAACTTCATGGGACCTGTTATTGACCAAGCTGCATATAATAAAATACTAAGCTATATTGAAATTGGCAAACAAGAAGGCAGATTGCTTGCAGGCGGAGAAGGTGATGATTCAAAAGGTTTCTTCATTCAGCCAACGATTTTCGCTGACCTATATGCTAATGCGCGTTTAATGCAAGAAGAAATCTTCGGTCCTGTTGTTGCATTTTCTAAAGCAAAAGACTTCTCTCATGCTCTTGAAATTGCCAACAACACAGAATATGGTTTAACAGGAGCTGTTATCTCTAATAATAGAGAACATATCGAACAAGCTCGCGAAGACTTTCAGGTTGGTAATCTGTACTTTAACCGCGGTTGTACAGGTGCAATTGTAGGCTACCAGCCATTCGGAGGTTTCAACATGTCAGGTACGGATTCAAAAGCTGGAGGACCAGATTATTTAGTACTTCATATGCAAGGTAAAACTACATCTGAAATGCTTTAATCATGCGCGGGCACTACGGATTTCGCACTCTTTACTTATCAAGAGGGGAGAACAATATATCCGATAGCCTATAGACGCTGAAGCTAGACGCAGACTATTTTTTTAAAGTAATCCACAAGGTTAAATTTTATAATTTCCTGGTGTATGAAAATAGGAACCTTCTTATTAGAGAGGCTCCACTTATATAACGAATGGGGGATACTAATTTGAAAACTCTAACAAAATCACAACAACTAATTGAACAAACAGAAAACTTTGGTGCCCATAATTATCATCCGCTGCCAGTTGTTATTTCAGAAGCAGAAGGCGTTTGGGTCAAGGATCCTGAGGGAAATAGATATATGGATATGTTAAGTGCATACTCCGCCGTTAATCAAGGACACCGTCATCCGAAAATTATTGATGCGTTGAAAAAGCAAGCGGACCGTGTAACCTTAACTTCTCGTGCATTTCATAGTGACCAGCTTGGACCATGGTATGAAAAAGTGTCCCAGTTAACAAATAAAGACATGGTATTACCGATGAATACAGGCGCTGAAGCAGTGGAAACGGCTGTTAAAGCGGCACGCCGCTGGGCATACGATGTAAAAGGTGTAGCTCCGGATCAGGCTGAAATCATTGGATGCGAAGGTAATTTTCATGGCCGAACGATGACGGCGGTTTCTTTATCATCAGATGAGGAATACAAAAGAGGCTTTGGTCCAATGCTTCCCGGAATCAAATTAATTCCTTACGGGGATATTGATGCATTGAAAAAAGCTATTACTCCAAACACTGCAGCATTTCTAATTGAACCAATCCAGGGGGAAGCTGGTATTGTTATTCCGCCAGCAGGATTCCTACAAGCGGCATATGAATTATGTAAGGAAAATAACGTATTATTTATTGCCGATGAAATTCAATCAGGATTATGCCGTTCAGGAAAATTATTTGCTTGTGATTGGGAAGAGGTAACACCAGATGTGTATATCTTGGGCAAGGCTTTGGGTGGCGGTGTATTTCCTATTTCATGTGTGGTAGCGAATAAAGACATTTTAGGTGTATTTAATCCTGGTTCCCACGGCTCTACTTTCGGTGGAAATCCACTAGCGTGTGCAGTGTCCATTGCAGCACTCGACGTTTTAATGGATGAAAATCTTGCTGATCGTTCTTTAGAGCTTGGTGAATATTTTATGGCAAAACTGAAAGAAATTCAAAATCCAATGATTAAAGAGGTTCGCGGAAAAGGGCTATTTATTGGAGTAGTGTTAGACGAACCTGCTCGTAAATATTGTGAAGCACTAAAGGCTGAAGGGCTGTTATGTAAAGAAACGCATGAAAATGTAATCCGATTTGCCCCTCCACTAGTCATTTCTAAGGAAGATTTAGATTGGGCAATTGAACGGATTAAAAAAGTATTATCTTAATGGTAGACTGTTTTTATTAATAGTTGTTTTTCGTCATCCGAAATAGGATGGTTTCGGGGCATCTTTTCTTATAAAGTTTATTCATTTTTTAACCCAAATTGGTTGTAACAAAGAGTCTTTGTATACAACCGCAACAAAATATAAGAAAAGAGCCTAAATGGTACAATACAAGCGTCACACGATTATTTACTATAAAGAGGCGAAATCGATGGAAGAGAATCTGAATTTATTTACATCAACACAGGAAATTATAAAAGAGGCACTAGTAAAATTAGGCTTTAATGATGAAATGTATGAGCTTTTAAAAGAACCATTACGTGTTTTGATGGTAAGAATTCCTGTAAGAATGGACGATGGTACAGTCAAAGTATTTCAAGGATATCGTTCTCAACACAATGATTCAGTAGGCCCTACAAAAGGCGGGGTGCGTTTTCATCCTGAAGTAAATGAGGATGAAGTGAAGGCTCTCTCTATGTGGATGACCTTGAAATGCGGAATTGTTGGCCTTCCTTATGGCGGTGGTAAAGGTGGAATTGTGTGTGATCCAAGAACGATGTCTATGAGTGAGATTGAACGGCTTAGCCGCGGGTATGTAAGGGCAATTAGCCAAATTGTTGGCCCTACAAAAGACATTCCTGCTCCAGATGTTTATACAAACTCACAAATTATGGCATGGATGATGGATGAATACAGCCGCTTACGTGAGAATGACTCTCCTGGGTTTATTACAGGAAAACCATTAGTTTTAGGTGGATCAGAAGGACGTGAAAAGGCAACGGCTCAAGGTGTAACCATTTGTATTGAGGAGGCTGCTAAAAAAAGAGGCATCAATTTAAAAGATGCCCGGGTAGTTATTCAAGGGTTCGGTAATGCGGGAAGCTTCTTGGCAAAATTCCTGCATGATTATGGAGCAAAAGTAATTGGAATTTCTGATGCATATGGTGCTTTGCATGATCCTGATGGTTTAGATATCGATTATTTGCTTGATCGTCGTGATAGCTTTGGTACAGTAACAACTCTATTTGAAAATACCATTACAAATAAAGAGCTTTTAGAGCTTGATTGTGACATTCTTGTTCCAGCAGCCATTTCTAATCAAATCACCGCCGAAAATGCACATAATATAAAAGCATCTATTATTGTAGAGGCAGCTAACGGCCCTACCACGATGGAAGCAACCAAAATTTTAAGTGATAATGGTGTATTGCTAGTACCTGATGTACTTGCGAGTGCAGGTGGTGTAACGGTTTCTTATTTCGAATGGGTGCAAAATAATCAAGGATATTACTGGTCAGAAGAAGAAGTAAATGAGAAGCTTCGGAAAAAGCTTGTTGAATCATTTAACAACGTGTATAACACAGCAGAAACACGCCGCATTAATATGCGCTTGGCAGCCTACATGGTTGGCCTTCGTAATGCGGCAGAGGCCTCTAAATTTAGAGGATGGGTCTAAGAATACGATATTTTTTATAAAAATTAGAAAAGCAACTCCTATATTGCAGGAGTTGCTTTTCTAATTTTACCTTGTTGGTGTCCTAGCTTCCGAGCGCTCAATCTCTGGATTAGGCTTAAATAATAAACCAAGATTGATGAGTCCGGCGATTCCAACAATACCATATATAATCCTCGTTAAGGCACTTGCATGCCCAAAAATTGCAGCTACTAAATCAAATTGAAAAAAACCGATGAGACCCCAGTTAATAGCGCCAATAATGGTAAATACTAATGCGATTCTTTGAACGGCACTCATCCTTTTTCCTCCTTTTTATAATGATTCACTAATAGGATGCATTACTTCATAAATTTTATTCATACTAAGACTTAAGTTTAAGGATGAAAATATAGTATATGATTCTTGAAATACAAGCTTTCTTTCGATAAAGTGAAACAGTGAGAGTTGAAAAGGAGGAATTAAATATGACACACATTCGCTTTGACTATTCAAAGGCACTAACTTTTTTTGGAGAACATGAGCTTACATACTTAAAAGATGCAGTAAAAACAGCCCATCATTCTTTGCATGATAAAACTGGTGCAGGAAATGACTTTTTAGGATGGATTGATTTACCAGTAAACTATGATAAAGATGAATTTACTCGTATTCAGAAGGCTGCTGAGAAAATCCAAAATGACTCAGATGTTTTGCTTGTCATTGGCATTGGCGGATCTTATTTAGGAGCAAGAGCAGCAATAGAAATGCTAAATCACAGCTTCTATAATGCTCTTCCGAAAGAAAAACGCCAGTCACCACAAATCATCTTTTTAGGAAATAATATAAGCTCAACTTATATGAAAGATGTGATGGATCTTTTAGAGGATAAAAATTTCTCTATCAATGTGATTTCTAAGTCTGGAACAACAACGGAACCAGCCATTGCATTTAGGGTATTCAAAAAACTACTCCAAGAAAAATATGGAGAAGAAAATGCAAAGAAACGCATATACGCAACAACGGACAAGGCAAGAGGAGCTTTAAAAACACTTGCGAATGAGGAAGGGTATGAATCCTTTGTTATTCCTGATGATGTAGGTGGCAGATACTCCGTTTTAACCGCTGTCGGTTTACTTCCAATTGCAGTAAGTGGTGCGAACATCGAAGAGATGATGAATGGTGCAGCACAAGCAAGAAATGATTTCGGAGCAGAGGAGCTTGAAAATAACCTTGCTTATCAATACGCTGCAGTTAGGAATATCCTATACAATAAAGGGAAAACAATCGAGATGCTCATTAATTATGAGCCTGGATTACAATATTTCTCCGAATGGTGGAAGCAATTATTTGGCGAGAGTGAAGGAAAGGATCAAAAGGGTATATTCCCATCCTCTGCAAACTTTTCAACAGACTTGCATTCATTAGGACAATACATTCAAGAAGGCCGTCGTGATTTATTTGAGACTGTCATTAAGGTTTCTAAGCCACGTCATGAGCTCACGATTGAAAAGGAACAAAATGATCTTGATGGACTAAACTACCTTGCTGGGCAAACAGTCGACTTTGTAAATAACAAAGCATTTGAAGGAACGCTTTTAGCCCATACAGATGGCGGGGTTCCGAACTTAGTTGTGGAAATTCCGGAAATGAATGCCTATACTTTCGGCTATCTTGTGTATTTCTTTGAAAAGGCTTGTGCTATCAGCGGATATTTATTAGGTGTCAATCCATTTGATCAGCCGGGAGTAGAAGCTTATAAAGTAAATATGTTTGCTTTACTCGGTAAACCAGGTTTTGAGGAAAAGAAAAGTGAATTGGAAAAAAGATTGAAGTAAATAATGATGGTTTGTAACACTAAACAGTTCTATTTATTTTAACAAGGAATATATAGCCGCCCCTTTGGAAAACTATAAAAAACAAAGGAGTGGCTATTTTATGTATAGAATTCCATCAAAAATAGAAGGGAAGCAATTCGAATTATATAAGCTGGAACAAGAGTTAAAACCAATTGGTTATTCGATTGGCGGCGGATGGGATTATGATCAGGGTTATTTTGATTTTAAAATGGCAGATGATGATGGATATCAGTTTTTAAGGGTACCGTTTAGACCAATCGAAGGTGCGTTAGATTCTGACGGTGCTATTGTAGAATTGGGAACACCGTTTATCTTAACACATGTATATCAAAATGATCTTGATGATTATACCGGTTCAGGAAACGTATCTGCATCCTTTGATCAATTTGCTGAACCAAAGGATGAGGATGCAGATACTCCCAAAAAATATATTGACTTTGGAAAAGAGCTTGTCCGCGAGTTAGAAAATATTTTACATTAGAATTAATTTGAAATAACAAGTAATTGATCAGTAGATAAGATATGGAAATGCATAGGGGGATTAATGATGGTTTCGCCCCCTCTTTTTAGGCCAATAAGGAGTTTTCTTTCTTCCTTTAACATAGAGCTAATATCCTCAAAATGCTTCCCATTCCATTCCTCCATAATCGGGATATACTTTAAATGGTTTCCTTTAATGTGGTCTAACATCATTAAAATTGTATCTGACATACCATGGGATAATAATGAATTCATCATTACATAACTTGACTGTGCATTTGTTTGAATCACCTCATCTGCACCAGCACGTTTTGCATTAATCACATTTTCATTCATCAAAATTTCCACCACACAGTATATATCAGGATGGAATCCTTTTACAGCAAGTAAAATTAAAATGGATCCCATATCGGCGTGAGATTCATTTTCATTTTGATCAGAAGTAATTAATATGTATTTGGCCTTTTTTAAACAGGCTCTTTGCAGTGTTTCATCAACAGAAGCCTTTCCTTTTATAAAATGCACCTGATGAGTAGGATATGGATTAACATCCAATGTATCATCGATTAAAACAATAGACTGGCGCTTGTCTAAGCTGAGCCATTGGTCAATGACATTTTTGGAGCGTCCATTCCACCCTACAATAATAATATGATCTTTTCCTGTAAACATTTTTGTTCCTTTCATTGCCGCATTTTGAATTCGAATGGTCGTTGCTGCAATAGAGGCAAAATAAGCTGATACAACTCCTGCACCGGTAAGGACTAGAAGAATTCCTAAAATCCTCCCCTTTACTGTTACGGGGTAAACATCCCCATATCCAACCGTTGCAGTTGTAATGACCGCCCACCAGATACCGGTAAAAATGGTCGGAAATTGCTTAGGCTCCACGTAATGAACGGCAATCCCAAACGAAATAATTAATCCGAATATTAGAAGAAGTAGTTTCATAATCAAAGGCCAACGAAGAAAACGAAAATAAATATGCTGAACCATTTCATCAGCTCCTTGGATTTTCATTATTTCCTCATTTGGAAGAGTGTATAACTCTTTCGTAAAAATACACTTGAAGTTTTTACAAAAACTACTATAATTTTAAATATAGTGATATAAGGGGCATTAGCTCAGCTGGGAGAGTGCTTGCATGGCATGCAAGAGGTCAGGGGTTCGATCCCCCTATGCTCCATTTATTTTTATTACGACATTATTTCTCGTAAAAACGAGGAAGGATGTCGTTTTTTTAATCTAGGGTTACTACTCTCTAAATCGGACAGAGGTTCCGTTATTAGTGACAAAAGGCGTAAAATTGGAGTTTAGCGGACACAAGATCCGTTATTGTGTGAAAAAGCAAATCGTTTACGGTGATTTGCATGCAATAACGGAATGAGAGTCCGTTAACATTATGAAAATACAGTATTTCAAGGGAATAGCGGAACGTGTGTCCGGAAAATAGGGAGAATACTTTCCAATCGGACAGAGGTTCCGTTATTTGTGACAAAAGGGGTAGAATCCGGGTATTAGCGGACACAAGATCCGTTATTGTGTATAAACGCGAATCTTTTACGGTGATTTGCATACAATAACGGAATGAGAGTCCGTTAACATTATGAAAATACAGTATTTCAAGGGAATAGCGGAACGTGTGTCCGCATATAATGCAGTCAACATTGTGGTAAATATATTGTAGGTAAAACGAGGCTATAAGTCCGGGCTCGCTTTTTTCCGCTTGCAACAGCAAGAATTTGTAAATCAACAAGTTTACGCAAAATTCTTCTGGTATGGCGATCACTAATTCTAAGATGATTAGCAACTTCAATAGGAGTGAACGGACGCAGCAAACGATGAGCAAATCGCACCGTTTCTGCTTCGAGCCAAGACAATTGAGATGGTACATCTATAGAGGTGAATTTCCCAATGAAAGATAATATAAGTTGTTGGCATCTCTTTGGTTCATCTTGAATAGATAAATAAGCAATAGGTAGGAATGTCCAGCCATCAAGCGCTAACAATGAATGTCGCCAACATAAATCTTTAAAGCGTCTTACATCAAGGTCCCTAGCATGAGGGCCATATCCTTGAATTTCAATTCCTCCTTTCGCTTGTCCAGGCATATAGGCAAGATCGAGGTAACGATATCCATTATTGAAATCCTGTACCTCCCATTCAGGGTGCAAGTGATCGAAATTTCCAACAACAGGGAACCAAACCAATCGAAGGAATTCCATTGTCCCATGCCCCAACCCTTTTTCTAAAATTTCACGCCTTCTATGATTTTTTTCATTTGTAATATTATCCTGGTGCCATTTTTTAAACTTTTCTTCAAACTGTGACATCTATACCCTCCTTATTATTATTTTAGTAAGTCAAATAAAAATGCCGCTTAAATACAATACCTAATGCCAGAAGCATTTTGTAAATGTATTGAAGCGGCCATTATAATGACTGACTATTATTTTTAGTTTAGCTTGAAACTACTTTTGCTGCAATAACATTGTTCGAATATTTTTGAGGAGACTTACAAGCGCTACAGTCAATATTGATCCCATTTGTTTTCATACACGTATATGATATGTTCTCTTTTTTGTTCGTCATATTTATTTACCTTTTCCCATATGATGAATTATCTAGTATAAATGGAGGAAAGGGAATGAGTAAACAATTCGACCAACTTATAACAGAAGAAATGGTGACTCAATACTTTGAATGGAGCCAGCAGAAAAAGGAAATAGAAAGTAAAATGGAAGAATATAAAAAAGCTTTCCATCTTTATTTTGATCAAAATATCGGTCTCCATTCAAAAGGACAAATCAAAATTGGAAACTATAAATTACAAAGGCTGATTAGAAAAACGGAAAAGTATGATGAAATAGAAACGGTGCAAAGATTAGAAGAACTTAACTTTAATGATTTGATACAAATTGTGAAACGTCCTGATGAGGAAAAAATTAAATCAGCTATTCATTTAGGGTTATTAAAAGAGAAAGATTTGGAAGGATGCTTGAAAGTGTATTCTTCTCCGGCAATCTCCGTAAAACTTGATAAATAATATAAAAAAGGACCGTTTAGTTTGGTCCTTTTTTATTGTGTGGTCGTATAAATACTATGATAACTACTTGACTCCGTTTACTTATTAATATAAAGTAACTAACATAAAGTTACTTAAACGGATGTGGAGATTTTACGAAAAACGAAAAGGAATTACACTTTTGCTATGAAATTATAGTATGATTTAATAGAAATGGTTTATTTAAGAAGAAGTCTTCTAATAAAATTACAAGAATAACAACCTATATCCAGAAATATATCTATGAGGTGAAATAATGGCAAAACAAATGAGCAAACCGAAAAATGCAAATCATTCATCGAGAACTTTTTTTTATTGGGTAATTGGCCTCGTGGTGATTTGTATCATTGGATTGATCTTATTAAGTAAATTAACTGGAAAAAACGATGCTGAATTTGATTTCAACTATAAAAATCAGCCGTACCTTGGTAAAAGTGACGCTCCAGTAAATATTGTTGAATTTGGCGATTATAAATGCCCTGTCTGTAAAAACTTTACGGAAAATGTTTATCCAGCAACAATAAAAAAACTAGTGGATAATGGAAAAGTGAAATTCTACTTTATGAATTATCCTTTTATTAATAAAGATTCCACAACGGCAGCGTTGTTTTCAGAAGCAGTATATGGTGAATTAGGAAATGATGTGTTTTGGAAGTTTCATGATTTGCTTTATAAAAAACAACCGGAAGATGAAAAATATGAACGTATAGACTTGTATACTGATTCTTTTTTACAAAATACTTTAAGGGAAATTGTTAATGAAGACGATGTTAAAAAGGTAGAAAGTGCAGTTAAGGAAAACCGTTATAAAGGTGCTTTGGATAAGGACACTTCATATGTGAAAAAACTTAAGATCAATTCAACCCCGACATTCTTTATTAATGGAAAAGAATTTAATGGCAAAACATATGAGGATCTAATAAAAATGATTAACGATGCGGCAAAGGGGAAATAGATGATGAATAAAGCTTTAGGTTTCGCATGGGTAACAGCTATTATTGCAATGTTAGGAAGCCTATACTTTAGTGAGATAATGAAGTTTATACCTTGTACTCTTTGCTGGTATCAACGGATCCTTATGTACCCGTTAGTGGTTATCCTTGGGGTGGCGGTTTTTAATCATGATAAGAATATATATAAATATGTTATGCCATTGTCTATTATTGGAATGATAATATCTATCTATCATTACAGCATACAAAAGGTGCCATTTATGAAAGAAGTTCAAGTTTGTACTAGCGGTGTTCCATGCTCTGGTCAATACATTAACTGGCTTGGTTTCATCACTATTCCGCTGCTTGCATTTATCGCATTTACGCTTATTACTGTCGCAATGTTTAAAGTCAAAAAAAATTAAGAAAGAATAAAAAGCGAAGCTCTTTATTACGAAGCTTCGCTTTTTTATTGGACATGAACCGATTTCTTCCATAATTTTTAGCAATATAAAGTACTTTGTCAGCAAAATCCATGTTTTCTTCTGCTTTATTCGTGTTTCCAGGTATATATGATTTCACTCCATTTGATTGGTTCACCAAATTTATTCTAAATGAAAAGTAAAGTTTTTAGAGGCTATAAAAAGTCAGTAACTCACTAAATTTCGATATCAGTGCTCGTTACTTCCTTCAAGTTAGATATTTCATTATAAATTTCCGAAATTGGCTTTTGAAAACCAACCAAAGCCTTTAACTCTATTAAATGACCTTTTTCTTGTAAATCTCTTATTCTTATACCCTCCAAGACAATCTGCATTGCTTCTAGGTTTACTATAACCCTATCAATACTTTCCTTCTCTTGAACAATAATCTTGATTTGAATATCCTTTTGTCTTAATTGTTTAATACCGATTATTCTAAGGATGGAAGGTAATATTTCGACGCTTATCATTAATAATATAACACCGGCAATGGCTTCGAAATAAAAACCTGCACCAACAGCAATGCCAATTCCTCCTGCACCCCAAATCATTGCAGAAGTTGTTAAACCAGTAATATTATCATTTCCTTTTTTTAATATTACCCCTGCGCCAAGAAAACCAATTCCGGAAACGATTTGTGCTGCAAGCCGAAGCGGATCCATGCCTATCGGAACTTGATGGGATTTTGGGAAAGAATAGGCAGATTGAATAGAGACAATCGTAAGTAAGCAACTGGTAATAGAAATGACAAGACTGGTTTTTAACCCGAGTGGCTTTCTTTTAAGTTCTCTCTCTAATCCGATAATTAATCCCAAAATAGCGGAGATTCCGAGCTTTAATAGTATCTCATTATCTATCATTTCCACTGAAGTAAACCCCTTTCTAAATAAAAGGCCCTATTATTAAAGTAAGGATTATAAAACGATCAAATCATATTTCCGCTTATGGCCCTGATTCAACAGCAAATAGTTGTTTAACTAAAGTAAAATTATTGGATGGCAATTGATGTGAAAAGGGTTTAAAATGGTGTATGTCATTTTATCACATACACCATTGTTATAGAAGGAGAAAAATATGAAAACTCCGAAAATAAATCCGTATTTCGCACTAATAGTTGGAGTGATTGCTGTATCTACTTCTGCTATTCTAGTAAAATTGTCATCTGCTGATTCCGGGGTTATTGCATTTTATCGTTTATTTTTTACTGTTTTATTAATGCTCCCCTTTTTTTTAATGAAGAATGTAAGAGAACTCCGCACTATTACGATTGGAGACTGGGTAAAGTCTATTATTGCGGGAGTTTTTTTAGCATTTCATTTTATACTATGGTTTGAATCGTTAAATCTGACATCAGTCGCAAGTTCAACCGTTCTGGTTACCTTACAGCCTCTTTTTGCGTTTGTCGGCACTTTCTTGATTTTCAAAGAATCTTTTTCGGCAAAAGCTATTACTAGTGGAGTAATTGCAGTATTAGGAAGTTTTATAATAAGCTGGGGCGATTTTGCGATTAATGGCAAAGCGCTTATTGGTGATTTAATTGCTCTTGCTGCATGTGCACTTGTAACAGGTTATTTACTTATAGGACAAAATATCCGAAAAAGGCTTTCATTAATGACTTATACTTTCATTGTTTATGCAATAAGCTCTATTGTTTTATTTCTATATATATTAATAAAGAAAGAACCATTCTACCATTTACAAATTCAAGATTGGATTTACTTTTTGCTGCTAGCCATTTTCCCAACTTTATTAGGACACACCATTTTTAATTGGTGTATAAAGTGGATAAGTACCGCTACGATTTCGATGGCTATTCTTTTTGAACCTATCGGAGCGGCTATATTAGCTTATTATATATTTAATGAAAAAATCGTTATGACCCAGGTTGTTGGAGGAATTATCATTATCGTAAGTGTGCTGTTTTTTGTTTTTGATGGCATACCTGTTAAGACTGTTAAAAGAAGATCTAATCATTAAATGAATATATAAGCTAATCCTGAGAATACAAAAGCCATAATAATTACTAAAATCATATGAAGTGAAAAGATGCTTTTGTTTTCTCGCTTCATATCCATAATTGCACAACAAAAGAGATACAATGTCATGAGAATGGATAAACCAAGTGCGAAATTACCTGCCATATGAAATTACACCTTTCATTTATTATTGCTTTTTGCTAATATATTTATATAAAGGACAAAGTATGTTCAATAAACTTTTTGCTTAAAAATTCATGAAAAAATGGTATTGCATTGATTAGTAATTCATGTTATATTATTATTCGTCCGATAGAGTTCAAGGTATTCACCATAAAAACTCAATAAAAATTCTATTAAAAAAGAATTGACAAAGCATCGGAGAAAATGATATGATATAAAAGTCGCTTATAAAAGAAAGTGACATTGATCTTTGAAAACTGAACAGAACAAAACGTCAATGTTTTTGAAAATAATGAGCTATATCAAACACTTTTTTGGAGAGTTTGATCCTGGCTCAGGACGAACGCTGGCGGCGTGCCTAATACATGCAAGTCGAGCGGACTTTTAAAAGCTTGCTTTTAAAAGTTAGCGGCGGACGGGTGAGTAACACGTGGGTAATCTGCCTGTAAGACTGGGATAACTCCGGGAAACCGGGGCTAATACCGGATAACTTCTTTCCTCGCATGAGGAAAGATTGAAAGATGGCTTCGGCTATCACTTACAGATGGACCCGCGGCGCATTAGCTAGTTGGTGAGGTAACGGCTCACCAAGGCAACGATGCGTAGCCGACCTGAGAGGGTGATCGGCCACACTGGGACTGAGACACGGCCCAGACTCCTACGGGAGGCAGCAGTAGGGAATCTTCCGCAATGGACGAAAGTCTGACGGAGCAACGCCGCGTGAGTGATGAAGGTTTTCGGATCGTAAAACTCTGTTGTTAGGGAAGAACAAGTATCGTTCGAATAGGGCGGTACCTTGACGGTACCTAACCAGAAAGCCACGGCTAACTACGTGCCAGCAGCCGCGGTAATACGTAGGTGGCAAGCGTTGTCCGGAATTATTGGGCGTAAAGCGCGCGCAGGCGGTTTCTTAAGTCTGATGTGAAAGCCCACGGCTCAACCGTGGAGGGTCATTGGAAACTGGGAGACTTGAGTGCAGAAGAGGAGAGTGGAATTCCACGTGTAGCGGTGAAATGCGTAGAGATGTGGAGGAACACCAGTGGCGAAGGCGACTCTCTGGTCTGTAACTGACGCTGAGGCGCGAAAGCGTGGGGAGCGAACAGGATTAGATACCCTGGTAGTCCACGCCGTAAACGATGAGTGCTAAGTGTTAGAGGGTTTCCGCCCTTTAGTGCTGCAGCTAACGCATTAAGCACTCCGCCTGGGGAGTACGGCCGCAAGGCTGAAACTCAAAGGAATTGACGGGGGCCCGCACAAGCGGTGGAGCATGTGGTTTAATTCGAAGCAACGCGAAGAACCTTACCAGGTCTTGACATCCTCTGACAACCCTAGAGATAGGGCGTTCCCCTTCGGGGGACAGAGTGACAGGTGGTGCATGGTTGTCGTCAGCTCGTGTCGTGAGATGTTGGGTTAAGTCCCGCAACGAGCGCAACCCTTGACCTTAGTTGCCAGCATTCAGTTGGGCACTCTAAGGTGACTGCCGGTGACAAACCGGAGGAAGGTGGGGATGACGTCAAATCATCATGCCCCTTATGACCTGGGCTACACACGTGCTACAATGGATGGTACAAAGGGCTGCGAGACCGCGAGGTTAAGCCAATCCCATAAAACCATTCTCAGTTCGGATTGCAGGCTGCAACTCGCCTGCATGAAGCCGGAATCGCTAGTAATCGCGGATCAGCATGCCGCGGTGAATACGTTCCCGGGCCTTGTACACACCGCCCGTCACACCACGAGAGTTTGTAACACCCGAAGTCGGTGAGGTAACCTTTTGGAGCCAGCCGCCGAAGGTGGGACAGATGATTGGGGTGAAGTCGTAACAAGGTAGCCGTATCGGAAGGTGCGGCTGGATCACCTCCTTTCTAAGGATAATGGAAAACCACTTACGTGGTTATAAGAAGACGTTTTTAAGTTCTGTTCAGTTTTGAAAGGTCAATCCTTTCAAATATATTGTTATAAATTAGAAACTATTAAGAAAATATTTCTAATTCTAACAAAGTTTTTTGCTCCTGCGGCAAAGCATATTCGAGGATGATTAGGTTCACCTCGGAGCAAGGCAGCATGTAGCAAATTCTCTGACGTTTAATCATGATGTGATTGAAG
>NZ_LJJC01000004.1:1424009-1424442 GCF_001420715.1 Heyndrickxia shackletonii
TAAGTTCTGTTCAGTTTTGAAAGGTCAATCCTTTCAAATATATTGTTATAAATTAGAAACTATTAAGAAACTATTTCTAATTCTAACAAAGTTTTTTGCTCCTGCGGCAAAGCATATTCGAGGATGATTAGGTTCACCTCGGAGCAAGGCAGCATGTAGCAAATTCTCTGACGTTTAATCATGATGTGATTGAAGTCAGTAGCCTTGTTCCTTGAAAACTAGATACTGATAGAAGAAACCAAGTAAAACCGAGAATCGCCACTTTATGGATTTTATCCATTTTAAAGTAGTAATAACCTTATAGGTTAAGTTAGTAAGGGCGCACGGTGGATGCCTTGGCACTAGGAGCCGATGAAGGACGGGACTAACACCGATATGCTTCGGGGAGCTGTAAGCAAGCTTTGATCCGGAGATTTCCGAATGGGGGAACCCA
>NZ_LJJC01000004.1:1425677-1724089 GCF_001420715.1 Heyndrickxia shackletonii
GGTTGATAGGTTCGAGGTGGAAGTGTGGCGACACATGGAGCTGACGAATACTAATCGATCGAGGACTTAACCAAATTATAAAGCGATTCTCTTTACTTCTTCTTCTGCAGTATTTAGTTTTGAGGGAACAAACCTCATATAGTCTGGTAATTATGGCGAGAAGGTCACACCCGTTCCCATCCCGAACACGGAAGTTAAGCTTCTCAGCGCCGATGGTAGTTGGGGGCTCTCCCCCTGCAAGAGTAGGACGTTGCCAGGCTTACAAAATGGAGGATTAGCTCAGCTGGGAGAGCACCTGCCTTACAAGCAGGGGGTCGGCGGTTCGATCCCGTCATCCTCCACCATATTATTGATGATAAAAGATTTCAGATAAAGCCGGCCCGGCTACAATAATGAAAGTTAACTGCTTTGATTATTTAGTTGGACCAGATATTTTAAGTCATTTAATTGCAAAATGAATGCTTGAAATGCCGGCCTAGCTCAATTGGTAGAGCAACTGAATCGTAATCAGTAGGTTGGGGGTTCAAGTCCTCTGGCCGGCACCATTTAATACGAGCCATTAGCTCAGTCGGTAGAGCACGACCGATTAACTACGGAGCGATACTTCAGCGTACCAATCGAGCTGCTACTTGAATAATCTTTCTGAGATTGGGACGTCGTAGATGCACTTAGGTAGAAAGCAATATGACATCATTTCTAAATACTATATTACGAGCCATTAGCTCAGTCGGTAGAGCATCTGACTTTTAATCAGAGGGTCGAAGGTTCGAGTCCTTCATGGCTCACCATTTTAAAGTAAATAAATTTTCATAACGCGGGTGTGGCGGAATTGGCAGACGCACCAGACTTAGGATCTGGCGCCGCAAGGCGTGGGGGTTCGACTCCCTTCACCCGCATAGATAAAAAATTCTGCGCGGAAGTAGTTCAGTGGTAGAACACCACCTTGCCAAGGTGGGGGTCGCGGGTTCGAATCCCGTCTTCCGCTCCAAATACCCTTTGCCGGGGTGGCGGAACTGGCAGACGCACAGGACTTAAAATCCTGCGGTAGGTGACTACCGTACCGGTTCGATTCCGGTCCTCGGCACCAAGTTTTTTTGCAAAGCAAAATAAACTACCATAATATGCGCCCATAGCTCAATTGGATAGAGCGTTTGACTACGGATCAAAAGGTTAGGGGTTCGACTCCTCTTGGGCGCGCCATTATCAATACAAACGGGAAGTAGCTCAGCTTGGTAGAGCACATGGTTTGGGACCATGGGGTCGCAGGTTCGAATCCTGTCTTCCCGACCACTTAAAAAAATGGGGCCTTAGCTCAGCTGGGAGAGCGCCTGCTTTGCACGCAGGAGGTCAGCGGTTCGATCCCGCTAGGCTCCACCAATAATATAGTATTTTATGGCGGCGTAGCTCAGCTGGCTAGAGCGTACGGTTCATACCCGTGAGGTCGTGGGTTCGATCCCCTCCGCCGCTACCATAAAATGGACCTTTAGCTCAGCTGGTTAGAGCAGACGGCTCATAACCGTCCGGTCGTAGGTTCGAGTCCTACAAGGTCCACCATAATCATTCGGAGGAATACCCAAGTCTGGCTGAAGGGATCGGTCTTGAAAACCGACAGGCGGGTTAAACCGCGCGGGGGTTCGAATCCCTCTTCCTCCGCCATAATTAAATAAAATGGTTTTATAATATCGTCGCGGGGTGGAGCAGTCCGGTAGCTCGTCGGGCTCATAACCCGAAGGTCGCAGGTTCAAATCCTGCCCCCGCAATTAAGGTAAGTTATTTTCAAGGAAGATTATAAGAAAGTTTATTTTCAATTCTTGAAAAAACCTGGTCCGGTAGTTCAGCTGGTTAGAATGCCTGCCTGTCACGCAGGAGGTCGCGGGTTCGAGTCCCGTCCGGACCGCCATTTATTTTAAAAATAAGTAATTATGGCTCGGTAGCTCAGTCGGTAGAGCAAAGGACTGAAAATCCTTGTGTCGGCGGTTCGATTCCGTCCCGAGCCACCATCCATCTTTTAATAATATTTATTTGTAATGGCGGCTATGGCGAAGTGGTTAACGCATCGGATTGTGGCTCCGACATTCGTGGGTTCGATTCCCACTAGTCGCCCCATATTTTACGCGGGTGTAGTTTAGTGGTAAAACTACAGCCTTCCAAGCTGTTGTCGTGGGTTCGATTCCCATCACCCGCTCCATAGTAAATGGGCCTATAGCTCAGCTGGTTAGAGCGCACGCCTGATAAGCGTGAGGTCGATGGTTCAAGTCCATTTAGGCCCACCAGAATTTTTTGCAATAGCAAAATAACTTTCAATTATTGTTCCGCAGTAGCTCAGTGGTAGAGCTATCGGCTGTTAACCGATCGGTCGTAGGTTCGAATCCTACCTGCGGAGCCATTTTTTTGGGGGAAGTACTCAAGTGGCTGAAGAGGCGCCCCTGCTAAGGGTGTAGGTCGCGTAAGCGGCGCGAGGGTTCAAATCCCTCCTTCTCCGCCATATTTTCACCTTGGCCCGTTGGTCAAGCGGTTAAGACACCGCCCTTTCACGGCGGTAACACGGGTTCGAATCCCGTACGGGTCATAGTTTAATAGAGTGAAAAAAGGATTTCTCATTCATGAGAAATCCTTTTTTCTTTTATAACAAAATTAGGCAGAAAGTCCTAATTCGCGAGATTAAGTATAAAAATGATGAGATTATTTGCTACTTTCACGAGATTAAATATAAAATTACAAAGATTAGCTGTCATTTTCCTGGGATTAGTATAGAAAACTACAAAAAAATACTTTAGAATAACGATATTTATGAAATCCGTACAAAACTAGAATAAAATCTACATACGATACAAATGGGTTACCAAAGCTGAGAAACAAGATAGCAGATCTATTTCCTCCAAATAAGAAAACAAAAAGACTTCATTCCAAACGGAATGAAGTCTTTTTGCAGATTAAAAGAAATGTGCAATTACTAAACCAATTGACAGCAATAGTCCAAAAAATGTATTGGTCTGAGCTGTAGCCTTCATAGCAGGCAGCATTTGGATTGGCTCTGTTTTACCGATAAAACCCTTAACAGCCGTAATAGGTTTAGGAATACTTATCAATATCAATAGAAGCCAAGGCGTTGCGCCTCCAAAAAGAATTAAGGCAATAATCCATACATACGAAACAGTAAACATGGCGGCTAATAAATTTATTGCTTTTTTACGCCCGATTAAAATCGCTACCGTTCTTCGACCGTTCTCTTTATCACCATCAAGGTCACGAATGTTATTGGATAGCATAATAGCTCCAATAAGAATCATTATTGGTATAGAAATTAATACACTGTCTGCGGTGATTTCTCTTACTTGAATGTAAAAAGAAATTAGAACAATAATGACTCCCATAAAGAATCCTGATAAGAATTCTCCAAATGGTGTATAGGCGATCGGATAAGGTCCACCTGTATAAAAATAAGCAATCAGCATACATACAGTCCCAATTACGGCAATCCACCATGTAGTATTCATACAAATATAAACGCCTAACAGAATGGCAATGCCAAAAAAAGTGAATGCAAGTCTTAACACAGTTTTAGGATGTACACCATTTCTTACAATGGCTCCGCCTATCCCTACAGACTTTTCATTATCCAGGCCTCTTTTATAGTCATAATACTCATTGAACATATTTGTTGCAGCCTGTATTAATAGGGAAGCAATCAGCATTGCGATAAATAATGAAATATTTAGATGTGTGTAATGCAATGCTAGTGCAGTTCCCAGAAAAACGGGCACAAAGCCAGCTGTTAGTGTATGAGGTCTAGTTAATTGCCACCATATTCGCCAACCATGATCTCGTTCTATTGGTGGTGAAGATTGTTTGCTCATTATAAGTCTCTCCCTTATATTGGTTCAAGGTTTAATGAATAAAGACAAAACATTACAATCTAAAGTGTAGGTAAAGGAGAAGGTGGTGTCAATGAATTTTTATATGTATTGTAGAGAAATTATTCCTTTTTAGCTATATAGGACACGTTATAGCTGATTTATCTGCTCAAAATAATTATAATAGGTAAGGGAAAGTGCAAAACTTGTCGAACATTGACTCGAAACTTTTTGAGGTGTATCTTAAAGGATGGATGAATTCTTCATTATTCAAATACAAATAAAGCACCATTTATTTTTTATTGTTGATAAAATAGTTAAGATGTTATGGCCCTGGGGGAGATTTAATTGAAACCAATAGATGAACAATTTGAATTATCCATAAAAAATGCGAAGGAAAATAATAAAGAGATATTATTCAGTTACACAGAACAGATTGCTCTTCCATATCCTCACCAATTATATTCATCTGTTATCCGCAATAGTGAAGATCATTTTTATTGGAAAGATCCTCAGAATGAGACCATTATAATTGGATTAGGCAATGTACTTCCGATTATTTCTGAACTGATAGATGAGAGATTTCGCAATGTAGAAGAAAAATGGGAGAATATTTTAGAAAACGCTTCCATATACAATTCAGCTGATCAGCCTGGAACAGGTCCTTTATTATTTGGTGGCTTTACTTTCGACCCTTATAATAGGAAAGAATACGAATGGGGAGCATTTTCAAATGCAACTTTTTATGTTCCGGAAATCATGCTTACAATAACAGAAAAGAATAGTTTTCTGACGGTAAATTCCATTGTAAAGCCTGAAAGTGATGTATCCCAATTAATGTATTTGGAAAATCAAAAGAAGAAAATATTAAACATTCAAGAGTTCTCAAATAATTTCATCTCAGAAGTGATGAAAAAGGAAGAAATAAATCCGGAAGAATGGAAAGAGTCCGTTGCAAGGGTTATTTCTCTTTTAAAAGACGGTCATTTGGATAAAGTAGTTTTGGCAAGAAAAATGAGAGTTGAATACCAGCAAGATATATTGCCTGAAAATATTTTGAATCACTTATTGGACCAGCAACAGACAAGCTTCGTATTTTCATTTGGGTTCCAGAATCATTGCTTTGCTGGTGCTTCGCCCGAAAGATTAGTGAAGAAAACAGGGGAGAATATTTTATCCACTTGTTTAGCAGGTTCAATGAAAAGAAGCAATGATGAGAAGCATGATGAAACTTTAGGTAAAATGTTATTAGAGGATAAAAAAAATAGACATGAGCATCAGCTAGTAGTATCTATGATTGCAGATGTATTCCGGAAGCATTGTTGGGAGGTTAATATTCCAGATGAACCAACCTTAATGAAAACACCGGATATTCAACATTTATATACACCGGTAAAAGGGAAAGTTAAGGAAAACACATCTATTCTTCAATTGGTCGAATCTTTGCATCCGACACCAGCACTTGGCGGTACTCCAAAACAAGATGCGATGAGAGTCATAAGGGATGTTGAAAATATGGATAGAGGCTTATATGCGGGACCAATCGGATGGATGGATTATCGCGGTAATGGTGAATTTATCGTTGGTATCAGATCAGGTTTATTAAAAGGAAATGAAGCATTTATATATGCTGGGTGTGGAATTGTTGCAGATTCAAACCCAGAGGATGAATATTTAGAAACGAAAATTAAATTTCGTCCTATGCTTCGTGCATTGGGAGGAAAAGAAGATGAATGAACAAGAAATACTAACAAGTTTTTTAGCAGATTTTATTCAGGAGTTGGTCTTTAATGGAGTTAAAGATGTTGTTATTAGTCCTGGATCAAGATCAACCCCTTTAGCGATGATGATTGCTGAGCATCCAGATCTTGCTTACCATATCAATATTGATGAGCGATCTGCTGCTTTCTTTGCGCTTGGAATGGCAAAACAGACGAGAAAACCAGTTGCCCTACTATGTACATCTGGAACGGCTGCAGCCAATTACTATCCGGCAATCGTTGAAGCAAAAATTTCAAGGGTACCATTGATTGTGCTAACTGCAGATCGCCCTCATGAGTTAAGAGATATTGGAGCGCCACAATCAATTGATCAGATCAACTTATATGGAAAACATGTAAAATGGTTTGTAGAAATGTCCATTCCGGATCCAAATGAAGAACTGCACTATTTTGTAAGAACTACTGCTGCAAGAGCGGTTAATCTATCCCTACAAGCACCTGCAGGACCAGTTCATTTAAATTTTCCATTTAGAGAGCCTTTAATACCAAGACTCGAACCATCACCATTTGAAGAAACAAAGCAATCTGTGAAAAGTTCGCAAGGTAAGTTAATTCTTTCTAATGGTGAATTGGAAAGGATTTGTATGGATCTCGAAACACAACCAAAAGGGTTAATCATTTGTGGAGTTATAGATGAACCAGATTTTGCTCAGGCGGTCCTTACTCTTTCCGAACGGCTTGGATATCCTATTATAGCGGATCCGTTGTCACAGTTAAGAAGTGGATTACATAGTAGTGAGGCAATTATAGATAACTATGATTCATTTTTAAAAGACGGTAAGTATGAGGAGAAGCTCTCTCCGGAAGTCATTATTCGCTTTGGTGCCATGCCTGTATCAAAACCATTAACATTATTCCTTAAAAAGCTTAAAAAAGTGGACCATTATATTATAGATAGTGGAAGCGGCTGGAGAGATCCTATAAAAATGGGCACACAAATGATTCATGCAGATGAAATATTATTTTGTGAGGGTATATCTTCTCGGATAAAAAATGAACCAAATAATAAATGGCTTCAAATCTGGCAGCAATTAAATAGGAACACAAGAAAGATTGTCACCAAAACGATAGAGGATGTTCAAGAATTAGATGAGGGTAGAGTCGTTTTGGAACTAACTAAGCTATTGCCAAATAACAGTACTTTATTTGTTGGAAATAGTATGCCAATCAGAGATGTGGATACTTTCTTTCATAATAATCAAAAAAACATTCGAGTGATGGCTAATCGTGGAGCTAATGGTATAGATGGTGTTGTATCCAGTGCAATAGGAGCAAGCGTCTATGGAGAAAACTTATTTCTGATCATTGGTGATCTCTCCTTTTTCCATGATTTAAACGGGCTTTTAGCAGCCAAAATGCATCATTTAAATATTACGATTATTGTTATTAACAATAATGGCGGGGGGATCTTTTCGTTTCTTCCGCAAGCAAGCTCTTCCAAGAATTTTGAAAATTTATTTGGCACACCAATTGATGTAGAGTTTGAATATGCTGTAAAAATGTATGGCGGAAATTATAAGAAAGTCACAAACTGGAATGAGTTTCAATCTTCAATCAATCGGGCTATTGAAACATCCGGTTTAAATGTTATTGAAGTACCGACCAATCGTGAAAAAAATGTCCAAACCCACCGAAATATGTGGAATCATGTTTCGCAGGAAAAGAGCAAATTATTAACTGGTGATACATTATGTTAATGAAAGTTCATGATGCCCAGTACCATGTTGAGGTTTTAGGAGAAGGCGATCCGGTAATATTATTGCACGGGTTTACTGGTGATACTTCTACATGGAACTTCTTGGCTGAGTATCTTAAAAAACAATTTAAGGTTGTTCTTGTGGATATCTTAGGTCATGGATTGACTGACAGCCCTAAAAATCCAGCTCGTTATGATATTGAACTAGTTGCTGATGATATAAAAGAAATCATTGATAGATTAGCTTTCAAAGATGTTAGTATCATTGGTTATTCGATGGGCGGCAGATTAGCAATAACCTTTGCCCAAAAATATCCTGAGAGAACGAAACATCTTATATTAGAAAGTGCATCTCCAGGGTTAGCAAGTGAAAATGATAGAATAGCAAGAAGAAAGCAAGACAAAATATTAGCAGATAAAATAACGGCAGAGGGGATCGAGTCTTTTGTAGATTATTGGACAAATATTGCTTTGTTCCAAACACAGAAATCTCTTGATCCCTCCATCCAAAACAGTATTAGGATGCAAAGGCTATCCAATAATCCTACTGGGCTGGCAAATAGCCTTTTAGGAATGGGAACAGGAAGCCAGCCGTCTTGGTGGGATTCTCTTACAAACTTAACAATGCCCATTCTTTTAATAACAGGTGCACTTGATCAGAAGTTTTGTAATATTGCAGTCGAGATGAAAAACAGACTCCAACACGCAGAATGGATAACTATTCCGAATGCCGGACATGCAATTCATGTGGAAAGTCCAAAAAAGTTTGGTACAATAGTAATGGAGTTTTTGACGAAAACAGATAAATAATGCTTTTTTTCGTTAAATTTTGCAGCGCTTTGTTATCCTGCAAAATGATTTGCTTACCGACAAAAAAATCGGAAAGGAACATCGACTCCCATCGTTTTAACTTGACAAAAAAGGAGGAATATTAATGGCAGTTGAATGGATTGCTGAACGTAAATATGATGAAATTTTATATGAAACGTATAATGGAATTGCGAAAATAACCATAAACCGTCCTCATGTACATAATGCATTTACTCCTAAAACAGTAAATGAAATGATTGATGCATTTTCTTATGCACGTGATGATAGCAAAATCGGTGTTATTGTATTAGCTGGTGCAGGGGATAAAGCATTTTGCTCCGGCGGTGACCAAAAAGTTCGCGGACATGGTGGTTATGTTGGAGATGACAATATTCCACGTTTGAACGTTCTTGATTTACAAAGATTAATTCGCTTTACACCAAAACCAGTAATTGCGATGGTTGCCGGTTATGCAATCGGTGGTGGACATGTACTACATATTGTCTGTGATTTAACCATTGCAGCTGATAATGCTATTTTTGGTCAAACTGGACCAAAAGTAGGTTCTTTTGATGCAGGTTATGGTGCTGGTTACCTAGCACGTATAGTTGGCCACAAAAAGGCACGTGAAATTTGGTACCTATGCCGTCAATACAATGCACAAGAGGCATTGGATATGGGTCTGGTCAATACAGTTGTTCCATTAGAGCAATTAGAAGAAGAAACAATCAAATGGTGTAATGAAATTCTTGAGAAAAGCCCTACTGCACTTCGCTTCTTAAAAGCATCGTTCAATGCAGATACAGATGGGCTAGCTGGTTTACAGCAAATGGGTGGAGATGCGACGCTTCTATATTACACAACAGATGAAGCAAAAGAAGGTCGTGATGCGTTTAAAGAAAAACGCAAACCAGACTTCGGACAATTCCCTCGTTTTCCATGATGAAATAAAAAGCTTGGTGGAATACCATCAAGCTTTTTTCTTAGCTGTTTAGGAAAATTATAGAGTTTAAACCAGTAGAAAGCTTTTTTGAAAAATGGTCTACGTCTAGCTTCAGCGTCAATCGGCTTACGGATTTGTTCCTAAAATTTATGTAAAAAATGAAGGTGATCTCTTTGGAAACAATCATTCCAAATTTTTTAAAGCAGCGTGCGTTTTTAACACCTAATCGGAATGCACTTGTTTTTGAAAATAAAACGTGGAGCTTTGCTCAGCTTTTTGAGAAGGCGAAAGATTATGCCCAAACAATATCCTCTTTAGGTATAAAACAAGAAGATACAGTTGCCCTATTAATGAAAAATCGTCCCTCTACTGTGTTTATAATCCATGCATTACAACAATTGCGTGTAAAAGCTGTATTTTTAAATCACCGCTTAACCCCATCCGAAATGACATTCCAGCTGAAGGACAGTCAAGCAAAACTATTAATTAGTGATGACGATTTTAAACATATATTGAACGAAATACATCCGCTATATGATTCACTTCCGCTTCTCACCTTTAAAGAGCTAGAGAGTTTGCCGAAGAAAGATATCGAGGTTGTGAAGGAATATATGCTAAGCGATATTTGTTCCATTATGTATACCTCCGGAACGACAGGAAATCCAAAAGGGGTTTTACAAACATTTGGAAACCATTGGTGGAGTGCTGTTGGATCCGCTCTTAATCTTGGAATTAGAGATGATGATGCATGGCTTTGTACGGTTCCTATATTTCACATTAGCGGATTATCTATTTTGATGAGAAGTGTAATCTATGGGATTCCTGTATATTTAATGGAGCAATTTAACGAAACAAAAGTGAATACATTACTGCAGACAGGGGACATAACCATTATGTCTGTAGTAGGAGCCATGCTGCAAAGAATGGTTTCTTCACTAAATGAACAAGGATATCATTCCAAATTCCGATGCATGCTACTTGGTGGAGGACCTGCTCCACGTCCATTGCTGGAAGCATGTGCGGAGAAAGGAATTCCAGTCTTTCAGTCCTATGGAATGACAGAAACCTCTTCACAAATTGTTACATTAGCACCGGAAGATAGTTTGAAAAAACTTGGTTCAGCAGGGAAACCGTTATTTCCATCTGAGTTAAAAATTATGTCAGAAGGAAAAGTGAACAAACCATTTGAGCCAGGGGAAATTGTCGTAAAGGGACCAAATGTTACAATTGGCTATCTGAATCGGCCGGAAGCTAATCAAAATAGCTTCTGTGAGGGCTGGCTTAAAACAGGAGATATCGGATATGTGGACGAAGAAGGTTATCTCTTTGTCATGGATAGGCGCTCAGACCTTATTATTTCAGGCGGTGAAAATATATATCCAGCCGAAATTGAAGAGGTGTTATTAGCTCATCCTAATGTCGAAGAAGCGGGGGTAACTGGAATAAAAGATGAGGTATGGGGTCAAGTTCCAATTGGATTTGTAGTATTAAATCATTCCGTATCAGAGGAAGAATTAATCTCATTTTGTAGGAAAAAATTAGCAAAATATAAAATACCGAAAAAGTTATATAAGGTTGAATCTTTGCCAAGAAATGCTTCCAATAAGCTTTTGCGCAGAAGGTTAATCGAAATAATTCCAAAGGATATGGAAATATGAAGATAACGGAAGCTTGGATATATGTTATTAAAATGCCATTAAAATCTCCTTTTTCCACTTCTCTAAGCAAAGTGACGGAAAGAGAAGGAATAATCATCAAGGTAAGAGATGAGGAAGGAACGATTGGATTAGGGGAGGCAGTTGCTTTTTCAACGCCATGGTACACAGAGGAAACCGTTAAGACAGTTTTCCACATGTTAAAGGATATTTTACTTCCTTTAATTCTGCATCAGCCTATTAATGATCCAAGTGAAGTGTCCAAACGCTTTGATATGATTCGTGGTAATCAAATGGCTAAAGCAGGTATAGAAACAGCTATATGGGACTTATATGCTAAACAACAAAAGAAGCCTTTATGGGACCTTATCGGCGGAGTAAGGGAACATGTGCCTGCAGGTGTTGTAGTTGGCTCACAAGATCCTATAGAGGCTATTGAAAACATATCTATGTATCTGCAGGAGGGCTACAAAAGAGTAAAAGTAAAAATTAAACCGGAGAATGACTATTATCTCTTAAAAGAAATACGAAAGCATTATCCTGAACTCGATTTAATGGCTGACGCTAACTCTGCCTATTCCTTAAAAGATGTCGAGATCCTTAAGTCTTTGGATGAATTTAATTTGCTGATGATTGAACAGCCACTTGGTATAGATGATATTGTGGAACATTCCATTCTTCAAAAAGAGATAAAGACGCCTATTTGTTTAGATGAGAGTATTGTTTCTCTCCAGGATGCGAAAAGCGCCATTTACTTAAAAAGCTGCGGTGTCATCAATATAAAAATCGGTCGAGTTGGCGGCTTATGGAACGCTATTCAAATGCATGATTTATGTGTAGAAAACAATATTAAAGTATGGTGCGGGGGAATGATTGAGTTCGGTATTTCAAAGGCACATAATATTGCCTTGGCAACCAAAAGCGGTTTTACTATACCTGGTGATATTTCTTCGTCTAGCAGGTATTGGGAAGAAGATATTATTACGCCGGAAATTAAAGTGCATAATGGTGGAATAAAAGCTCCTTCCGATTATGGTATCGGATACGAATTAAATCAAAGACGTTTAAAGGAAGTTACAATATTTGAGGAAAAATATGATTAAAAAAGAAATCGGCTAATTTGCCGATTTCTTTTTGTCTTATCTCTATTTTACCAATTACCCTCAGGCTTAAAAGTTTTACAATCTGTTTCTGCTTGATTTTTAGCTTCATGCCCTTTATGGCTTACAACGTATATTTGATCAGCAGAGCATTTATTTCCGTCTTTCCAATAATGACAGTTGTTTACTTCGCATAAAACATCCTTTGCCATCTTCATACCACCTCATTTTATAAAATTGATGATACATCTTTTATTGTTTGCGGGCACCATGAAAATATAACGGAAATCAAAGGAAGATAAGTTTAAGGCAGTTAAGTGACTGAATATTTTTTTGCATTAGTAAAAAATAATCCTCGTTTTTCCCTTAAAACAGCAAGATTGTGTAAATAAAGGACCTTTGTTCTGTTTTCTTATTTTACAACCTTTGCCAGTTTAGATTAGACATTATTTAGAAAATAGAATGATTCCGATTTAAGAAACGAAATTTTAATACTAGATTGCTAGCGGTAAAGCAATGATTATTTTTGCTTCTTCCTTGAGGGCCATTCTGTTGGAACCGGGTCTACTCCGCCTGGATGAAAAGGATGACATTTTAAAATCCGTTTGATGGCTAGATATCCGCCACGTAGAGCGCCGAATCGTTTAATGGATTCAAGTCCGTAATGGGAACAAGTTGGATAAAAACGACATGTTGGTGGTTTTAAAGGGGAAATGACAAGTTGATAAAAACGAATGATTAAGATAAATAAATATTTTAGCATGAATCATTACTTCCTTATTTTTTCTTTAGGTTATTCCATAACAGAAAAAAAGTCAAAAGAACCATCCTTAAATATCGGACGGTTCTTTTCCATCTGTTTTAATATTTGGGTTATTTTCAATCGGATCGATTGTATGCTTATGTGAATATGCTTTTGATGTAGTAATGACAGCAGCTGACATAATCACGATAATAATAATAATCGATACTATTGCAGTCAAAATCAGCATTCCAATACCCCTCTTAATTTAATACATAAATATATTTTAACATGTATTTCTGCAATTTTTGCACTGAAATTGACTAGGAAATGAACATCCAGTGAAGGAAGAAAGTACTATTTTAATGAAGATACTTTGAATGGTGGCTATAATCAATATTACCCGAATGGCTTGCAAATTTTTCCTTTAGTGTTTCTGTTAAATACATGCTTATGAAATAGTGCAATTCATAATCGTTCATTTCTTTGACGATGTTTAAAAGTTCTTGACGACTGTTGTTTTCTACAACCGCTAAAGCGATAATGTCTAAATCCTCTTCATCACCCGTTAATCTATCGCGATATATTTGAAAGAGTTCGTCCACTAATCTCAATTAGAACACTCCTTTTTTCAGTTTACGTTCAGAAAGGCTTTTTCCTTGAATAGGAATATTTTGAGTAGTTTTGTGGGAAACGATACATAAAGATTTCTAAACGTATCTGAAAATAATTAGAGGTGAAACAAACATGGAAGAAGTTAAGCACACATATTATGTCGATCTGGGAAGCGGGGAAATTTCTAGAAGCAAAGATGCATCAGTATGGAATTATAAAATAGAGGCAACAGATGAAGAAATCACACGTCTGAGACAAATTTTTGATTCAAATTATGATGCGGATGTATTAGGATTTTGGCGGGCTCATGTTCCTGTTGTAGAATATCATCATGATCGTCCTAATGATATTTCGGATGAAAATTTACTGCGTGCTTATCAAATGTTGTATGATTTAGGGGATGAAGAGGCAAAAAAACATATTGACAGTATTGGAATTTTAAAGGATTTTACTTCAAAGTAGAGAATAAATAGTGGGGTGCTATCTTAAATAGCCCCCTTTAATTATTTGAGTCTTTAATAAGCTTTTTTTCTAATAAATCTACCAATTGATACATAATGGTTGCTATTATCGCTACAATAATGAGTGATAACATGACAAGGGTAAAATTAAAAACCTGGAATCCATATATAATTAAATATCCTAATCCTTTTGATGCGACTAAGTACTCTCCAACAATAACTCCGACCCAAGATAAACCGACATTTACCTTTAAAGTGGAAATAATTGTTGGAAACGATGCAGGCAAAATGGCTTCCTTGAACATTTGGGACCTTGTTGCTCCAAATGTTTGCAGCACCTTCAAATAGTTAGAATCCACGTCTCGAAAGGCTGTATAGATGACGATGGTGGTTATAATGACGGATATTATAATTCCCATCGCGATACTAGATGATACTCCAGGTCCAAAGATAACAATTAAGATTGGTCCTAGGGCAACCTTTGGCATTGCATTAAAGATAACTAGGTAGGGGTCCAATATTTTCGATAGCTTTGGAGATGCCCAAAGAATGGCTGCCAAAAGTGCTCCAAGAAAAGTACCAAGGACAAATCCCATAATGGTTTCAAATACTGTTACGCCAATATGGCTAAAAATAGTGCCATCTTGGATCTTATGAACTAATAATACCCATATTTTTGATGGAGAACTAAATATAAGGGGATTTACCCAATGAAGCCTGCTAGCTGTTTCCCAAAGAGAAAAAAATACGATTAAAATAATCAACTGATAAAATCGAACCCATCTTTTTTCGATTTTAAGCTTATTTAAATATTGGTGATAAAGGAAATTTGGTTTATTCGTGGTTTTCAAGGGACTCCAACTCCTTCCAAATTTCCTGAAATAACACAGAATATGCTTCTTTACTTCTTACATCAAAAGGCCTAATAGCTCTTAATTCTTCAGGGACAAGAAAGGTTTTATATAAACGCCCAGGTTTAGCAGCAAATAATAAAATGCGATCACTCATAGAAATGGCTTCTCCTATATCATGTGTGACTAATACGGCAGTTTTTTTGTATGATTTTAATGTTTCAAATACGAGATCCTCTAATTTTAGTTTTGTTTGATAATCAAGTGCTGAAAATGGTTCATCTAAAAATAAAATTTTTGGATTGATGGCCAATGTTCTTACTAAAGCAGCTCTTTGCCTCATTCCGCCGGAAAGCTGCCTCGGATATTGTTTTTCAACACCTGCTAAACCTATTTCTTTTAGTAAATTTAATGCTGTTTTCCGTGATTTAGCTGTTAATTGTTTATTAAGTTTCAGTCCAAGTAAAACATTTTCCTCGATGGTTTTCCATGGAAATAAATAATCTTGTTGCAGCATGTAGCCGATGGAGGATGTTAACGAACTAGGTACTGCTCCATCGATTAAAACACTTCCTTCTGTTGGTTGAATCAAACCTGAAAGAATGGATAGCATCGTTGTTTTTCCACAACCACTAGGACCAAGCAAAGAAATAAATTCTCCTTCTTGAATCTCAAAGTTTATGTCTTTTAAAGCATTTGTAGCTGATTTTGGTGTAAAGTAGCTATGGTGGACATTATCTACAGATAGGAAGCTCATATAATATTTAACCTCCTTATTTATTAATAACGTTTTTTGTAATGGACGTATTTACAAGCGTTTTATAATCAACTCGCTTTGGTAATTCTCCTGCTTCACTCATAATATTTTGAAGGTTATTCCAACCATCCTCATTTAGGACTAAATCAGTTCCAAATGAACCTTGATTACGGTAGCGCTCAATGGAAGAAGCTAAAATATCAATATCCGTATCTTCGAAGAATGGTTGGACTACTTTCGCTACTTGCTTGGAATCATGATCCTTCACCCATTTTTCCGCTTTATATAAAGCGCGGACAAATTTTTCTATTGTATCCTTATGTTCTTTAATATAGCTTTGCTTTGCCATATAATCGGTATATGGGACATTACCGGATTCTTTCCCGAAAGAAGCGACGATATATCCTTTTCCCTCTTTTTCAAAAACAGATGCGGTCGGTTCAAATAATTGGACAAAATCACCTGTTCCAGAGGCAAAGGCATTAGCAATATTGGCATAATCAATATTTTGAATAAGCTTTAAATCCTTATGTGGGTCAATGCCATGTTTTTTTAGAACAAATTCTCCAACCATTTGCGGCATCCCGCCTTTTCTTTGACCAAGAAAAGTGGAGCCTTTTAATTGGTCCCAGGAAAAGTTATCAATTTTTTTTCGAGAGACAAGGAAGGTTCCGTCCGTTCTAGTCAGTTGGGCGAAATTAATAACTGGATCATCACTGCCTTGAGCATGGACGTAAATGGAGGTTTCAGAACCTACAAGGGCAATATCGGCTCCATCAGACAATAACGTTGTCATCGTTTTGTCGCCGCCAGCAGTTGTTTTTAAGTCGATTTTTAAGCCTTCGTCCTTAAAGAATCCTTTCTGGATTGCTACATACTGAGGTGTATAGAAAACGGAACGGGTAACCTCTGCAACGCGAACTGTTTTCAAGCCTTCCTTTTTTGAGCATGCTCCTAAAGAAAACAGCAGAATGAATGGTACCAAAAGTGAAAAGCTAACTCTAAGCCATCTTTTCATATTTAAACCTCCTTATAGGCATTCGTTTATTTCTGATTTGTTACCTATCGTATGATTGTAAAAAAAATGTGTGAATGCCTAGAAGACATGGATATAAAGAAGCTGGAAGGAGGTATTTACATGAATATTATGGAAAAATTTCGATTTCCGTCGCCCAATCCACAGGTAAATATGTACATAATAACTTATATGTCTGGTTCCTATAAGGTAAAGGGATTATTAGCAGAACCAAAGGATGACCTTGTGTATGATGGATTTTTATACTTAAGGGGTGGAATTAAAAGTGTAGGGATGGTGAGACCTGCTAGAATCGGACAATTTGCCAGTGAGGGCTTTGTTGTCTTTGCTCCTTTCTATCGAGGAAACAGAGGAGGGGAAGGAGATGAAGATTTTGCAGGGGAGGATCGAATGGATGCCTATTCTGCTTTCGATCTTTTGAAACAGTATCCCCGGGTAGCTAAAAACCGCATCCATGTGTTTGGTTTTTCAAGAGGAGGGGTAATGGCTCTACATACGGCTATCCATCGAAAGGAGGCAGCATCCGTTGTAACATGGGGAGGGGTCTCCGATATGGAATTAACTTATGGAGAGAGAAAGGATTTACGAAGAATGATGAAACGGGTAATTGGAGGCACTCCTGCAAAATATCCGGATCGATACAAAGAGCGAACCCCGCTGTATTTTCTGGAGGAAATAGAATCACCTGTATTAATTATACATGGGGAACATGATCAAAATGTATCTTTTGAGCATGCAAAAAGACTGGAGGAAAGATTGAAACTGCTAAAAAAACCAGTCGAAACATGGTATTTTCCAAATTACACACATTATTTTCCGCCTATAATAAATCGGCAAATTGTTTCGGATTTATGTTCATGGATGAAAAAACAGGCACTGACATGATAAAATAGTTGTAAGAATGCAGATAAGGTAAAGGAGAAAAATAAATGGGAATGCCTTTAGAACTTAATACGATGATTGTGACAAAAGGAAATGAAAAACGATTAGACGATAATTTATTTATATTAGAAAAAGCGGGGTATCGCCTATATCCAATCGATATACCAATTGATGTCAAGCGGACGTTGGAAAGTGATTCAAGCGGAACAGCTGTTATTCAAAAGGTAGAATGGGAAAAAGAGAAAACAACGATTTTTTATCAGTTAATTTCCTTGAATTCTACAAATTAAAAGGGTGACCAAATTGGTCACCCTTTCTATTATAATTTCTTTGGACCTCCTAATTCCACAATTTCCTTGTCAACATTTTTGAACTTTTGGAAATTCAATTGGAATTTTTCAGAGAGTTCCTTTGCTTTTATAATATACTCATCTTGGCTAGCCCAAGTTTTATTTGGTAATAGTACTTCGTCTGGAACACCTGGAACATGTAATGGAATATTTAAGCCAAAGATTTCATCCTTTACTGTTTCAGCATGGTGCAATTCTCCTTCTAAAGCAGCTTGAACCATGGCGCGTGTATAGCTTAATTTCATACGTGATCCTACGCCGTATTCTCCGCCAGTCCATCCTGTATTTACAAGGAAGACATCGACTCCGTATTCATCAATTTTTTTACCGAGCATTTCCGCATAGACCGTGGCAGGAAGCGGAAGGAATGGTGCTCCAAAGCATGTCGAGAATGTTGCTTCTGGAGAAGTAACCCCGCGCTCTGTTCCTGCAAGCTTCGATGTATATCCACTTAAGAAGTGATACATTGCCTGCTCTTTTGTTAATTTACTGATCGGAGGCAAGACACCAAATGCATCGGCTGTTAAGAAAACGATTGTTTGTGGATGACCTGCTACACTTGGTTCAACAATATTTTCGATGGATTGAATCGGATAAGCGGCACGTGTATTTTCTGTCAATGTATTGTCATCATACATTGCTTCATGTGTATCAGGATTTACCATTACATTTTCCAAAACAGATCCAAACGTAATGGCATCATAAATTTGCGGCTCTTTTTCACGGGTTAAACCAATACATTTTGCGTAGCAGCCGCCTTCTATATTAAATACCCCATTAGCTGACCAACCATGCTCATCATCCCCAATAAGCTTGCGATTTGGATCTGCGGATAACGTAGTTTTTCCTGTACCGGACAGGCCGAAGAATAATGCTACATCGCCTTCCGGACCTACATTTGCGGAACAGTGCATAGGTAATATTCCTGCTTCAGGCAATAAATAATTCATTATGGAGAAAATGGATTTTTTCATCTCTCCAGCATATTCCGTTCCGCCAATTAAAATAATTCGGCGTTCAAAGGACACAATGATAAATGTTTCCGACTTAGTTCCATCTACTTGTGGGTCTGCTTTAAAATTTGGAGCAGATAGAATCGTAAATTGTGCCTTATGATCCGCTAATTCTTCTTCTGATGGGCGGATAAACAATTGATGTGCGAATAAATTATGCCAAGCATATTCATTCACAACCTGTATAGGAAGACGGCTTTTTTTGTCTGCACCGGCAAATCCTTTAAATACAAATAATTCATTTTGATTTTCTAAATATTGAATTACCTTATGATACAGTTTGTCAAAGACTTCTACAGAAATTGGTTGATTGACAGAACCCCAATCAATTTTGTCTTTTACAGAAGGTTCTTCAACAATAAATTTATCTTTAGGGGAACGCCCAGTATATTTTCCAGTTTCAGCCTGAACGGCTCCAGTTGAGGTTAAGATTCCTTCTTTACGCGCTAATATTTTTTCCACTAATCGTGGAACGGATAATTGAGTATAAACATTATTTCCATTTAGTAATTCACTTAATTCAGTAGATAAACTTATTGAATTCATGAATGCGTTACCATCCTTTATGAAAGAATAAAAAATTTTTAATCGCTTATGTCAATTAGTATAACACAATTAAATAATTAGTCTATACTATATATGCTTATTTTTTAAAAAACACAAAGTTTTAACATTTCGATTTCTTTCCTTATTTAAGCCATAACATTAGTATTTTTGACTGACGGAACATTATTCCGATTTTTAAAAATGGACTTTATATAAGGCTGTTTTCGAATAGATTGTTAAAAACCCAAAAGCCGAATTTAATCTGTTCCTTTTCGTCACTTTTTCCTAAAACCTGAGTAGATTGGTTTCGAGGCATCTTTTCTATAAAGTATCATTCATATTTAACCTTAATAAGGTTGTTATACAAAAGCAACAAAGTCTAAGAAAAGCCTTAAATAATATTGAAAAAATGCATGAAGTAGTTGACACGGTGCGACAAATTGCGTATGATTTTACCTTGAACGGATACTCTTATCCCGAGATGGCGGAGGGACAGGCCCGATGAAGCCCAGCAACCAGCTTTTTAGGTGCATATAATAAAAATGAAAGCTTAGTAGATAAGTTGAAGAGTCATTTTTATAAGCATGCTAAAATGAAAAGGTGCTAACCTGTAGCAAGGTAATTCCTTGAACGATAAGAGTGAAAGGCGTAAAAACGAATGTGAACCTTTCCTCAAAATATTAATAGGAAAGGTTTTATTTGTTATTCGCCCCAGCCTAAGTAAATGCAAAATGCGAATGAATGCAAATAGCATCTTGAAAGAATCGAGGATAAATTCTCCTGATTATTTCATACTATTAGGGAAATGAGTACCGTGAGGCGTAAATATAGAGTTTTTGATTTATCTCTAAGGGAGGAAAAAAGATGACAAACAAACGTCGTTTATTCACATCCGAATCCGTGACGGAAGGTCATCCGGATAAAATATGTGACCAAATTTCGGATGCCATTTTGGATGCGATTTTAGCAAAGGACCCTAACGCACGTGTGGCTTGTGAAACATCTGTGACAACAGGTCTTGTACTTGTTGCAGGAGAAATTACTACCAGCACATATGTGGATATTCCAAAAATTGTTCGTGAAACCATTAAAGATATTGGATATACTCGTGCAAAATATGGCTTTGATGCTGAAACATGTGCGGTTCTTACATCTATAGATGAGCAATCTGCCGATATCGCAATGGGTGTTGATAAAGCATTAGAAGCACGTGAAGGACAAATGTCTGAAGAAGAAATTGAAGCAATTGGTGCAGGGGACCAAGGATTAATGTTTGGTTTTGCATGTAATGAGACAAAGGAGTTAATGCCTTTGCCAATTTCCCTATCACATAAGCTTGCACGCAGATTATCAGAAGTGCGTAAAGAAGAGATTCTTCCATATTTACGCCCGGATGCTAAAACACAGGTAACGGTTGAATATGATGAAAATGGCAAACCAGCAAGAATTGACACGATCGTTATTTCTACACAGCACCATCCAGAAATCAGCTTAGAGCAAATTCAACGCAATGTGAAAGAATATGTTATTGGTCCAGTTGTTCCTAAAGAATTAATCGACGAAAACACAAAATATTTCATTAATCCAACTGGTCGATTTGTTATCGGTGGACCACAAGGGGATGCTGGATTAACAGGTCGTAAAATTATCGTTGATACGTATGGTGGTTATGCACGCCATGGCGGTGGTGCATTCTCAGGTAAGGATCCTACAAAAGTGGACCGTTCCGCAGCATATGCTGCACGTTATGTTGCTAAAAATATTGTAGCTGCTGGCCTTGCAGATAAATGTGAAGTACAGCTTGCTTATGCTATTGGTGTAGCAAAGCCGGTATCCATCTCCATTGATACTTTTGGTACAGGAAAGGTTTCAGAAGAGGAATTGATTGAAGCGGTTCGTGAAAACTTCGACCTTCGTCCTGCTGGTATCATTAAAATGTTAGATTTAAGACGTCCTATTTATAAGCAAACGGCTGCTTACGGACATTTTGGACGCAATGATTTAGATTTACCTTGGGAAAGAACAGACAAAGCGGAAGTTTTAAGTCAACTTGCAAAATAGTGGTTGAAAGAAAATGGAGGGGTTACAGAACGATATTGTAACTCCTCTTTGTTTTTTATCGAAGAGGTAAATTAGTGATTATTATTGAATTAAATGTATGCTTAAACGTGAACGGGTGCGCATAAGTCGGTACTAAACACCAACGAATTATTTAACAGAGCTATTCGTAAGAACATTTTGGAAAAAAATATTTGTCGGGATAAGTAAAATGGCTACTGCAAAAACGAAATAAAAAATGATAGTATAAGGTAGTATGAATTTTTTAATGACTTTTTTCTTGTACTATTGCTTTTGTAAAAGTAAAATCTTATAACTATCTTCATCGGATAAGATTGCCCGAAACAAAGTCTAAGATTTAAAACAATGACGAAAAGCAATAATCTATAAGAAAAATAGCATTGTTCAAAAGAAGCTTAAAAAAATGGAGTAGGTGAACTACATAATGTGTGGATTTATAGGTTGTGTACACGACCGTTCAATTGAACTTCGTGATGAAGATAAACAACTATTTAAAAATATGAATGACATTATTACCCATCGTGGACCCGATGACGATGGTTTTTATGAAGACGAACATATTCAATTTGGTTTCCGTCGTCTGAGCATTATTGACTTAGAAAGCGGACACCAGCCGTTAACATATGAAAACGATCGTTATTGGATTATCTTTAATGGAGAAATTTATAATTACGTGGAATTACGTAATGAATTAATAGAAGCAGGCTTAACGTTCGCGACTTCATCAGATACTGAGGTTATTTTAGCATTGTACAGCCATTATAAGGAAAAGGCTGTTGAAAAACTGCGCGGAATGTTTTCGTTTGTTATTTGGGATAAACAAGAACAATCCTTGCTTGGTGCTCGTGATCCTTTTGGAATTAAACCTTTTTTCTATTTAGAAGAAGAAAATCGGACATTTTTTGCATCTGAAAAGAAAAGTATATTATTGGCAATGGAAAATGATGTATTAAACTATGATGCTGTTCAGCATTATATGACATACCAATTTGTTCCTGAGCCTGAAACGATGACTGCTGGAATTAAAAAATTAGAGCCTGGCCATTATTTTGTGAAAAGATTAGGACAACCGTTAGATATTAAACGCTATTGGAAAGCTGCGTTTAAACCGATTCATAAGTCCGAAGATGAATTTATAAAAGAAATCAAAGATGTTCTTTTCGATTCTGTAAATGTTCATATGCGCAGTGATGTTCCGGTTGGATCATTCTTATCTGGCGGAATTGATTCCTCTATTATTGCTTCCATTGCGAAACAATACAATCCCAAAATTCAAACCTTTTCCGTGGGTTTTGAACGCAATGGTTTTAGCGAAATTGATGTAGCGAAGGAAACCGCGGAAAAGCTTGGTGTAGAAAATATCAGCTATGTGATTACTCCGGAGGAATACATGAAGGAACTTCCGAAAATCATGTGGCATCTTGATGATCCATTGGCTGACCCTGCATGCGTTCCTTTATACTTTGTTGCAAGAGAAGCAAGAAAACATGTTACAGTTGTATTGTCAGGGGAAGGGGCAGATGAGCTGTTCGGAGGCTATAATATTTATCGAGAGCCCCAATCTTTAGAGGTATTTAATAAGATTCCTGCAGTTGGAAAATCGCTTCTTAAGGCATTGGCTAAAATGATGCCGGAAGGTGTCAAAGGAAAGAGCTTTATAGAACGCGGTGTTACTCCAATGGAAGAGCGTTATATCGGAAATGCAAAAATGTATACGGAAAAAGAAAAGAAAGAACTTTTAGCCAGGTACAAACAAGGATTGGACTATACAGAGATTACGAAAGGCCTTTACGCAGAGACAGCTGGGTATGATCCTGTAGATCGCATGCAATACATTGATATTCATACATGGATGCGCGGGGATATATTATTAAAGGCGGATAAAATGACAATGGCACACTCCCTCGAGTTGCGTGTTCCATTTTTGGATAAAGAGGTATTTAAAGTTGCGTCACAAATTCCGACCAGTCTAAAGACCGCTAATGATACGACGAAGTATATTCTTCGCAAGGCTGCGGAGGGAGTAGTTCCTGATCATGTTTTAAATCGAAAAAAACTAGGTTTTCCAGTTCCGATTAGACATTGGCTAAAAGATGAAATGCATGACTGGGCAATCAACATTATCAAGGGTAGCCCGACTGATCATATCATAAATAAAAATTATGTATTAAATCTTCTGGAAGAACATTGCCAAGGAAAATTAGATCATAGTCGTAAAATATGGACTGTTTTAGTCTTCATGATTTGGCATGCAGTTTATTTAGAAGAAAAATATGACTTTCAAAAACAATATAGATTAAACGCTGAGCAGGCAACTGTATAAATTTACGGCTGAACAAATGCTCCTCGAAAGCAATTGAAAATCATCATGTTTCAAATAAAAATTAAGCCAAGCTATTTTTCGTAAGTGATAGCTTGGCTGCCCATTTGCACCCACGCTTCCATAAAGGAATTAGCGGGTGCTTTATTTTTTTGTCCAGTAAGTGGGTCATTAAAATAAATATATTTTTTATCATATCCTGTAATAAGCACAGAATGTTCTTTATAAGTGATGTGGATTTTTCCGTTTTTTGTATACCAAGATTGAAAGTATGCGGAAGGCAGTTTTTTATATTCTGTATTAATGATTACCCATATTGGCCGATCATCAGATAGATATATTTTTAAATCTTCAAAGGAATGCCCTGTTAAATTAATTAACTTTCCTGGCAGAAATTTATTTCCTAATTCATAAATTGGCTTATTGTAAACACCGTACCCGGGTTTATGATAGGTATAAATATTACCGACGAATCCCTCGTTTGGATCTCCATAATAGATTTTTCCATTTTTAATCGTTCGTGGTGTAGGATTTTTCTTAATCTCCTTAGCCAAAGTTAATTTATCTACTTGAACACCAGCAGACTGCAAAAGCATTGCAAGGCTCGTTACCTCACAACCTCTATCCAGTTCAGGATGCTGGTTTATAGAGGGAACATTAATGGATACCGCATCCTTTATCTTAATAACAGCATATTGTTCATGATCGCTATTTACTAGTGCATCGTGTGTATATGATTCAGATTCCTTTGAATCACGTATTCCATAAACAATAATCCCTGTTCCAATTAGAAAAAATAAACATAATAAACCTGATATAAACTGCTTCATTCCTACCACCTAAATAAGAAGATTCTATGTATTACATCGTCAAACTTTCGAAAAAGTTAATGCCAATTTGTGAAAAGATATATAATAAAGAGAGGAGTTAGCATATTTAGGGTAAAATAGAGTATTCCAACAAAGGCTCTTTTCTTAAATTTTGTTGCTTTGTCATACGAAAACACTTGGTACAACCTTAATAGGGGTTAAAAACGAATAAATTTTGTAAGAAAAGATGCCCCGACTCCAAGTTTGCTTGAAATTTGTAACAAATGACGTGAAGCAACAATTGATACGAAAACGGCCAACAACAAGAGAAAAGGGAGGCAGAAGCTATGTGGAAATGGGAAGCGGATGAAGCTCCTAAAGCGGTCATTGTCATGGTTCATGGGGCAATGGAGCACCACGGACGTTACAGCTGGTTAATTGAAATGTGGCGCTCCTCCGGTTACCATGTTATTATGGGAGATTTACCCGGACAAGGGATGACTACAAGATCAAATAGAGGTCATATTGATTCCTTTGACGAATATATATTTGAAATAAAAGATTGGGTACAAACAGCTTATCAATTTAATGTTCCTATTTTTCTATTAGGACATAGTATGGGAGGACTCGCTGTAATTCGTACACTTCAAGAAATAAAGCTAAAAATTGCAGGAGTAATTTTATCGTCCCCGTGCCTTGGGCTTGTAGATTATCCATCAAAAATTTTAAGCGGACTTTCTGTCGGGTTAAATAAGATCGCGCCAGGAGTACGGTTTAAAAGCCCTTTAACTATTCAAATGTCTACAAGAAATGAGGAAATAATGGAATCAGCTGTTAATGATTCCTTGTATATTACAAAAATTTCCGTTCGATGGTACCGAGAGTTAGTAAAAGGAATGAAACTTGCTTTCACAAATATTTCAAAATTTCCGGATGTGCCACTTTTGGTTCTTCAAGGCGGAGATGATAAAATTGTGAATAAGACTTCAGTTAGCGACTGGTTTAATCAGGTGAAATTATCTGAGAAAAATTATAAAGAATGGCCTAAGTGTTATCACGAGATTTTTAATGAACCCGAACGGGAAGACATATTTCTTTATGCGAAAAATTTCGTAGAAAATCGTTTGCGTTTAATTGGATATATTGTTGATTGAGGTGAATATATAAATGACAGTACCCTCTCATCCATTTTCACTTATGAACCAGGTCTATCGAAAGGTAATGCCCAATGTTCATCGTGAGCTATTTTATTGGAAAGATGCGGCGAAGATGATTCCGAATGCGGAATTAAGAAACCAGGCCCTTGCCAGCATTGAACATAAAACCTTTCATTGCGAAGGTGGATCTATTCTCGCATTATTAAGCTTGGATAGAAAAGAAGAAGCGATTAAGTTTATTGTGGCATATCAAACGATCAGCGATTATTTAGATAATCTTTGTGATCGGAGTACTTCGTTAGATCCTGTAGATTTTGCTGCATTGCACGAATCGATGAAGGATGCTTTGACAGTAGGAGCGGAACCAAAAAATTATTATCGTTTTCGGGAAGATCAAAATGATAATGAATACTTACATAAACTGGTGAAAACATGTCAATCTGTATTGGCAAAAATAGACCATTATGAAGTGATAAAACCTTTTTTAATTGAGTTATGCCAATATTATTGTGATTTGCAAATTCATAAGCATGTATGTGTGGAAGAAAGGGTAGAGAGATTGCAAGGCATGTTCAATCAATATAAAGATGGTCTGCCTGAAATGGAATGGCATGAGTTTTCGGCATGTTCCGGCTCTACGCTAGGAATTTTTTGTCTGGTTTCGTACGCAATGCGAAAGGATTTTAAAAAAGAATATGCTCAAATTATAAGAGAGGGTTATTTTCCTTATATTCAAGGCTTACATATATTACTGGACTATTTTATTGATCAGGATGAGGATAGAGAAGGCGGAGATTTGAATTTTTGTTTTTATTATGAAAGTGAAAAGCAATTGTTTGAGAGGCTGATTCACTTTTTAAAAGAAGCGGACAAGCATACAAATAAACTACCTGATCAAAAATTCCATAAATTAATCAACCGAGGGTTATTAGGCGTGTATTTATCGGATGAAAAAGTAAACAAACAAAGAGATGTGCAAAAACTCTCGAGGAAATTGATGAAATATGCTGGCTCCATCAGTTATTTCTTTTATTGGAATGGCAGAGCATACAGAGGGTTGCAAAATGTCATTCCGACCAGTTTATTAAAGGTATTACTGAATAATCGTGAAAAAAATGAAAAGAATGTGGTATAAAAAAAACGATAAGAGCTTTTAATCTCTTATCGTTTTTCAATGGCAATGATGAATGGCGGATTGTTTATTTGATTAATGAATTCATATTTTAATACATGCGCTTTTTTCTGATCCAGCTTTGTTACATATTGTAATAATTCATCGCGTTCTACTGCACCTTCTGGATGACCATGATAGACCACTAATATAATTATACCCTCTTTTGGCATGATTTCTAATAACTGTTCGATTGCTGAGATTGTTGTATTGCCGTGGGTAACAATGTTTTTACTCCCGCCTGGCAAATACCCGAGATTAAAGATAGTTGCAGTAATAAATGGGTGAAATTTGTCTGGAATTGATTCCTTTAAGGTTTCATGTCCTTTAGCAAAAAGTGTAACTCGGCTGTTTAGCTTATGGTCAGCTAAACGAACTTGAGTATTGGCTATTGCCTCTTCTTGAATATCAAATCCAAAAACATGTCCAGAATCTCCTACTAATTTGGCCAACATTTCTGTATCATGTCCATTTCCTACGGTTGCATCCACAACAATATCACCATTGGAAACAGCGGATTGAAGCAGGGAGTGAGCAAAGTTTAAGATTCGTTGCAGCTTCATAAACTCATCTCCACTGTATAATATTTTCCTTGCCAGCTATTTCTTCTTTTTAATTCTGCATCGATTGCATTCATAACTGCCCATTTATTTGCACTCCACATAGGTCCGATCATTAAATCAAGAGGCCCATCTCCAGTAATACGATGAATAATCATCTCGGGCGGTATAATTTCTAATTGATCACATACTAGGTTTACATAGTCATCAAAAGAAAGGAACTGAAGTAACCCTTTCTCAAATTGTTTCACCATTGGGGTACCTTTAAGGAGATGAAGGAGATGTATTTTAATTCCCTGTACATCTAATTTTGCTACTTCTTTAGCTGTTTCTAACATCATTTCCTTATTTTCAAGCGGCAGTCCATTAATAATATGGGTACAAATTCGAATTCCATGTTTACGTAGCTTAGCAACGCCATCTACATAGCATTGATAATCGTGAGCACGATTAATGAGTAAGGAGGTTCTTTCGTGAACGGTTTGGAGTCCAAGCTCTACCCATAAATAAGTACGCTCATTTAGCTCTGCTAAATATTCGACAACTTCGTCCGGTAAGCAATCTGGACGGGTAGCTATCGAAATTCCAACTACTCCTTCTTGTTTTAAAACGGGCTCGAATTTGCTCCGTAATACCTCGACTGGTGCATGGGTGTTTGTGTATGCCTGAAAATAAGCCATATATTTAGCGTCTTTCCATTTTTTGTGCATATTTGCTTTAACTTCGTGAAATTGTGTTACGAGATCTTTTGCACGGTCACCGGCAAAATCTCCCGACCCTGCAGCACTGCAGAATGTACATCCTCCATGTGCCACTGTACCATCGCGATTAGGACAATCAAATCCTCCGTCTAAGGAAACCTTAAAAACTTTATAGCCAAAATGTTCTCTTAAATGATAATTCCATGTTAAGTATCTTTTATGATCTGTTGCATATGGAAATGGATTATCCTGTGTCAAAAATCTTCCTCCTAATAGTTGAACAGCTTTAGTAAGGGCTGCTTCCGCATAAATGGTTGTTTTTCGTCATTTGTTATATTTCCTAATATGACTTGGATTCGGGGCATCTTTTCTTACTAGTTTATCATTTTTAACCCAAATAAAGTTTTTACTGGAAATGTAACAGCGTTTAAGAAAAGATCCTTAGAAAATAGTATCAAAAACCTTGTCTTGAAGCTATAACCAGTTTACCTTGGATTTCCTACATAGTCATTCCATTAGTGAACAAACTAAAAGTGAAGCATTTTGCGATGCTTCCACTAGCTGAATAAGGAGAGGATTCATAAGTGGCCACTAGAAAATCAATTGACGAATGCCTCCAAAGATGTGATAACGCGATTCAACAAGCACAGGAACAATATACAGAAGGACTGCGCCAGGAGCATTATCATGATTATGATTATACGAACGCATTGCAACAATTAGAAGCATCTTATAATGAAGTATGTCAATTAGCAAATAGCTCCAATTCCCAGCAAAGAGAAATATTACATCGCAAGAGATTGCAACTGCAGCAATTACAAAACCAAATGATCCTTCTCAATCATGACAGGCCAATATAATTAAATATTTAATGTCGGAGGAAACAATGAAAAAACGATCTAAGCAAAATAATCCAGAGCAAAAAACTCGCAATGGTGTAAATAATCAGGACATGGAGCTCGGTAAGGAATATGATCCTGTAAAACAGTTAAAGAAAAACAATGCTAAAAAAAGCCAGCCAATTCGTTCGAAACAGCATATTGAAAACCCGGATTAACTAGATAAAGTAAAGAAGGAGTGCATCTTCAGCACTCCTTCTTTTTCTGAAAACATAGTTATCTCTTTTACCCCTTGTCGCTATAATTTAAAAAGAATACAATGGTGATTGATATAAAATATATACTGGGGGAAGGGAGCGTTTCTCATGCCTAAATCCTTGTGGCTTTTAGTAATCGGGATGGTGGTGAATACAACAGGCTCTTCTTTTTTATGGCCTTTAAACACCATTTACATCCATGATCACCTCGGAAAGTCATTATCTATTGCAGGAATTGTTTTAATGTTAAATTCGGCTGCAAGCGTTATAGGTAACTTACTCGGGGGAACTCTTTTTGATAAACTTGGGGGGTACCGGACCGTTTTATTCGGAATCATCCTTACTATATTGGCAGCACTTGGTCTTACTCTTTGGCATGATTGGCCAAACTATGTCATTTTTCTGACCATAACTGGTTTTGGTTCAGGAATTATTTTTCCTTGTGTATTTGCAATGGCAGGTTCCGTTTGGAAAGAAGGAGGAAGAAGAGCTTTTAATGCTATTTATGTTGCGCAGAACGTTGGGGTTGCAGTTGGTTCTGCCTTAGGTGGCTTTGTAGCATCTTTTTCCTTTAACTATATCTTTTTAGCTAATTTACTTATGTTTATTGTCTTTTTATTGATTGCCTTCTTCGGGTATAAAAATTTGTCTGCCCAGCAAGGAAAGCAAACATCGGTTATTCAAGAACATGGAGCTATTAGAAATAAACAAATTTTTAAGGCTTTGGTTATTTTATGTTCGGCCTACTTGCTATGCTGGGTAGGGTATGTTCAGTGGCAAGCGACCATTTCAAGCTATACTCAAGAAATTGGGATCACTTTAAGACAATATGGCCTTTTATGGACGATTAACGGTGCATTAATCGTAATTGGCCAGCCGATCATGACACCACTGATCAAGAAGTTCTGTTCAAGCTTAAAAGGACAAATCATAATGGGAATTGTCATTTTTATCATTTCTTTTGGGGTTGTAAGTGTCGCACATAGCTTGAGTGCTTTTGTTGCAGCTATGGTTATTCTTACGATAGGAGAAATGCTTGTATGGCCAGCTATTCCAACTATTGCGAGTCAGCTGTCTCCAAAAGGAAAAGAAGGGCTTTTTCAAGGTATCGTCAATAGTACAGCAACGGGCGGTCGTATGGTCGGACCTTTAGTCGGTGGAATTGTCGTAGATTTATACGGAATGTCCACGTTATTTATTTCGCTGATGGTATTATTTGTTATATCTATTGGATTATCCATTTTCTTTGATAAACCGTTAAAATCATCCTCCAATCAGGAACAAACTTTAAGCATGTAACATGAATGAAAAAAAGGCTTGCAACAACGATTAAAATTGGCTAAAATGGTAAATAATTTAATCCATATGAAACGTTTGAGTAGGAATAGTAGTGATGTTCATCTGAACAAGAGAATTGGCGGTAGGTGCAAGCCAATCGGATCCATCATGAACTCGCCTATTAGTTGCAAATGTGAACGGGAACACCCAAGTAATCTTTGCCGTTTTCCGCGTTAAGGATGAATGAAGCGAGTGCATGCACTAATTTGGGTGGTACCGCGGGAGTATAAGTTAACCTCTCGTCCCTATTTTGATAGGGATGAGAGGTTTTTTGCTGTTATAAAAAGATAAGGAGGCAATTTCATGAGTTACAATCATATTGAGATTGAAAAAAAGTGGCAAAAATATTGGAAAGACCATGATAGCTTTAAAACAACAGAGGATAAATCAAAAGAAAACTATTATGCGTTGGATATGTTCCCATACCCTTCTGGAGTAGGACTTCATGTCGGGCATCCAAAAGGATATATTTCCACCGATATTCTGGCAAGATGGAAAAGAATGCAGGGCTATAATGTGCTTCATCCAATGGGATGGGACGCATTTGGACTGCCTGCAGAACAATATGCGATTGACACCGGCAATGATCCGGCTGAATTTACGAAACACAATATCGAGACGTTTAGACGTCAATTGAACTCACTTGGCTTTTCCTTTGATTGGGATCGTGAAGTAAATACAACGGATCCGGAATATTATAAATGGACACAATGGATTTTCTTGAAGCTTTATGAAAAAGGTCTTGCATATGTCGACGAGGTACCGGTTAACTGGTGTCCGGCACTTGGCACAGTACTTGCAAATGAAGAAGTTATCGATGGAAAAAGTGAACGCGGTGGTCATCCGGTTGAAAGACGTCCGATGAGACAATGGATTCTAAGAATCACTGCTTATGCGGACAAACTGCTTGAAGATCTGGATGATCTTGATTGGCCAGAAAGTCTTAAAGATATGCAAAGAAATTGGATTGGCAGATCTGAGGGTGCAGAGGTAACTTTCAATATTAATGGTACAGATGAAACATTTACTGTTTTCACAACTCGTCCTGATACTCTATTCGGTGCAACATATGCCGTTTTGGCACCAGAGCATCCGCTAGTAGAAAAAATTACAACTGCCGATCAGCGTGCAGCAGTTGATGCATATCTTGATCAAATTAAATCGAAAAGCGATCTTGAGCGTACAGATCTTGCCAAAGACAAAACAGGTGTATTTACGGGAGCTTATGCTATCAACCCTGTAAATGATGAAAAAATGCCAATCTGGATTGCCGACTATGTTCTAATGAGCTATGGAACCGGTGCAATTATGGCTGTTCCAGCACATGATGAGCGCGACTATGAATTTGCTAAAAAATTCGGATTAACTATAAAAGAAGTTGTAGCAGGCGGAAATGTTGCGGAAGAAGCCTATACAGGTGATGGGGAGCACGTAAATTCGGATTTCCTAAATGGTCTAAATAAAGAAGATGGCATTAAGCAAATGATTGCTTGGCTTGAGGATAAAGGAATAGGCGAAAAGAAAGTAACCTACCGCCTTCGTGATTGGCTATTTAGCCGCCAACGTTATTGGGGTGAACCAATCCCGATTATTCATTGGGAAGATGGTACAATGACAGCTGTTCCGGAAGAAGAGCTTCCGCTTACTCTTCCAAAAACAACGGACATTAAACCATCCGGTACTGGGGAGTCTCCTCTTGCCAATATCGAAGAATGGATAAATGTTGTGGATCCTGTAACAGGAAAAAAAGGCCGTCGTGAAACGAATACGATGCCGCAATGGGCAGGAAGCTGCTGGTACTTTATTCGCTACATTGATCCTCATAATAGTGAGGCGCTTGCGGATCCAGAAAAACTAAAAGAATGGCTTCCAGTTGATACGTATATTGGCGGGGCAGAGCATGCCGTGCTTCATCTGCTATATGCTCGCTTCTGGTATAAGTTCTTGTATGATATTGGGGTTGTTCCAACAAAAGAGCCTTTCCAAAGATTGCTTAACCAAGGGATGATTCTTGGTGAAAACAATGAAAAAATGAGTAAATCAAAAGGAAACGTGGTTAACCCTGATCAAATCGTCTCTAGCCATGGTGCTGATACGCTTCGTCTATATGAAATGTTCATGGGACCACTAACAGCATCTATTGCCTGGACAACAAATGGTCTTGATGGAGCAAGACGATTCCTTGACCGTGTATGGCGTTTGCTTGTGGATGATAATGGTGAGCTTTCAAGCAAAGTTCAGAATGGAAATAAAGATGTCCTTGAAAAGGTATATCATCAAACCGTGAAAAAAGTAACGGAAGACTTCGAAAATCTTGGCTATAACACTGCTATTTCTCAGCTAATGGTATTCGTTAATGAAGCTTACAAAGCAGACGTTCTTCCAAAAGAATATATGGAGGGCTTTGTGAAAATGCTAGCTCCAATTGCTCCGCATATCTGTGAAGAGCTTTGGGAAAAACTTGGCCATGAAGGTACGATTTCTTATGAAGCTTGGCCAACTTATGATGAAGCTAAGCTTGTTGATAATGAGGTTGAAATCGTTATCCAAGTAAATGGAAAAGTTCGAAGCAAAATGACTGTTTCCCGTGAGGCATCTGCTAAAGAATTAGAAGAGATAGCACAAAATGATGATACAGTAAAGGGTTTTATTGAAGGAAAAACCGTTCGTAAAATAATTGCAGTTCCAGGTAAGCTAGTGAATATTGTTGCAAATTAAGGGAGGGGTTATTTAAACCCCTTTCTTTGTTTTTACATAAACGTATTTGATATAATCGAAAAGAAAATACTCGAAAGGAATGACAGGATTGGAAATAAAACAAATTACTCCAGAAGAAGTGGAAAAGAAATTAAAAAATGATGAGACATTATATATAATTGATGTGCGCGAAGATGATGAGGTTGCAGAAGGAATGATTCCTGAAGCAGTACATATACGAATGGGGGATATCCCTGATTCCTTGGATAAATTAGATAAAAACGAAGAATATATCATTGCTTGCCATGCAGGGGGACGAAGCATGAAAGTATGTCAATTTCTTCAAGACCAAGGGTTTCATGTTATTAATATGACAGGCGGAATGTCACATTGGACAGGGGAAACAAAGCCTAAAAAGTAATAAAAACTAACCGGGCAATTTGCCTGGTTTTTTATGTAAAAATAATGAATTAAATTGATATTTCATCGCATAAAAGATAATTCGTACCCGCTTGTGAGGAAATGTCAGCAGTTATGCAGTAATATCAACTTGATACTAATGGAGGATGTATAAAGCCAAAATTCATTATGTTTGAATGTTTTAAAAATTTCATCTCCTGGAAACAATAGTAATAAAAAACGGGAGAGGAAATCGTATGATCCAAGTAAAGGTATTCGATTATGAACATGAAAAGGATTTAGAAGAAGATGTGAATCAATTTTTGAAAACCATTGATGATAATAAACTGTTAGATATAAAATATCATGTGGCAGTTATGCCCGAAGACGAAGACGACCAAATTTATTGTTTTAGTGCGATGATTTTATATAAAAAATAAAGTAGTTCCGCCTATGTGGTAAAACGGACATACATTTCGTTATTTGTGACAAAAATGGGGATTTCAAGATATTATAGGACATACGTTCCGCTATTTAGCCAAAAAAGGGTTATTTTAGCGTGATTTTTGGCAAATAGCGGACTCAGTGTCCGGAAACAATAAAAAAATATCATTACATTATTTATGAAAATAACGGACTCAGTGTCCGCAATACGAGCAACGCATGGAAAAAATCCATGCGTTATTGTGTATTAATGACAATCCGTAGAATAGATAGCTGCATTCATCCCAGCTAATCTACCTGTTACAAGTGCGGATGTTATATTATAGCCTCCAGTATAACCGTATATATCTAAAATTTCTCCACAAAAATATAAACCGGGCATTAATTTGGAAGCCATCGTTTTTGGTTCAATTTCTTTAACAGAAACACCGCCTCCTGTCACAAATGCTTTTTCCAATGGGAGTGTTCCATTAACGGTAAATTGAAATTGTTTACATCCCTTTGTAAAAGAACGGATTTTTTCTACAGAAACATTGGAGGCTTGCGTGTTTTCATCGATTCCGCTCATATGGAGTAAAAATAATAAATAACGTTCTGGCAAAAGTCCTTTCAAACTATTTTTTACAGCCTTTTTCGGTTCGTCTTTTAATATTTTCATAATATGCTGAAAAAGCTGTTCTTCGTTAAAATCAGGTAAAGCGTCTATGCTCATTGTGACATGCTGTAAATTCCACTTTTTCATTGCCTTTACGACAAATTGGCTGCATCTTAAGACGGCTGGGCCCGAAATGCCAAAATGAGTGAAAATCATATCCATTTTATGGGTAATAATTGGTTTTCCTTTTGGATTCAAAACACTAATAGCCACGTCACGAAGGGAAAGCCCCTGTAATGTTTTTTCTTTTATAAAAAATTCATCTGATGTTACAGGTACTTCTGTGGGGAAAAGCTCCGATATAGAATGTCCTGCTTTTTCTGCCCATGGAAATCCGTCTCCGGTTGAACCTGTTTGCGGAACAGATTTCCCCCCAACTGCCACCACAACGGAATCACTATGAATCACTTCGCCATTTTGGAGCATAACACCTGTTACTTGTTGATGATCATACAATACCTCTTTTACAGGAGTATTTGTTTTGATGGTTACATTTAATTCAGACAGCCTTTTTAAAAGGGCATCCACGACTGATTGTGCTTTATTTGTCACGGGAAACATTCTTCCGTGGTCCTCTTCCTTGAGCTTAATTCCGAGATTTTCAAAAAACTGAATAATATCTTCATTATTAAAAATAGAAAAGGCACTATATAGAAAGCGGCCATTTCCCGGGATATGTTTTACAATTTCCTCAATTGGAAGACGGTTCGTGACATTACATCGGCCCCCGCCTGAAATGGCAAGCTTTCTCCCTAGCTTGTCTCCTTTGTCTATTAACATTACTTTGGCGTTTTTTTCCCCAGCTGCAATCGCAGCCATCAAACCGGAGGGGCCGCCTCCAACAACAATTACATCAAACTTCATTCGTTCCACACCTTTGTATATATTCGTTTCATTTTAGAATGACTTGACTATTAAATCAAGAGAGCAACAATTTTTATCCCGCTTAAGGAAGCAAAAGGAATAAAAAGATTTTTCGAATAAATTGTCAATTGACTTGGTTAGTTGTACACTACTAATTAGTGAATTTCAATTATGAATCATGATTAAAGTAGGGATTATATGTCTTCAAAACTTATCCGTGGTACATTTATTTTAACGTTAGGAACATTTATTTCCAAATTTATCGGGTTATTTTATGTCATTCCGTTTCACGCTATTATTGGAGGCTCGGAGCCGGAAGCTCTATATCAATTTGGTTATGTTCCATATACATTATTTATTAGCATTGCAACAGCTGGAGTTCCGCTTGCTGTTTCAAAATATATAGCAAAGTACAATGCATTAGAAGAATATGCAGTTGGCAGAAAGCTTTTTAAATCCGGGATGATATTAATGTTGATGACCGGTATCGTTTGTTTTCTCATTATGTATATTTTTGCACCAACATTTGCGGAATTGAGTATGTCAGGGGTAGAGTCTAAAAAATATTCCATTGATAATGTAACGACAATTATCCGGGCTGTAAGCTTTGCACTTATTATTATTCCAATAATGAGCTTAATTCGCGGATATTTTCAAGGTCATCAATCTATGGGACCTTCTGCGGTTTCGCAGGTGATTGAGCAAATTGTCAGAATCGTATTTCTTCTGTTGGGAGCATATTTAGTACTGCATGTATTTAATGGAAGTATGGTAACAGCTATTAGTGTTGCGACATTTGCAGCATTTGTTGGAGGAATTGCGAGTTTAATTGTTTTATTTTGGTATTGGAAAATAAGAAAGCATCATTTTGATGAGCTGCTGGAACACGATAAAGGCACCTTGAATGTTTCGCTGAGGGAAATGTACAAGGAAATTTTTATCTACGCCTTGCCTTTTGTATTTGTAGGTGTAGCTAACTCCCTATTCCAATATGTGGATCAATTAACCTTTACAAGAGGTATGGCAGCTATAAATAAGGGAAAAGAAGCACTTGAGGCTATTGGGGTACTTAATTTCGATTCTCATAAGCTTGTAATAATACCAGTTTCACTGGCCACATCGTTTTCTTTAACGCTTGTTCCGCTTATAACGGAATCATTCGCCAAAGGAAATCGCCAGTCCATGATTCGTCAAGTGGATCAAACCTTTCAACTCTTACTGTTTTTAACGGTACCTGCGGCAATGGGGTTATCATTGCTTGCAGACCCTATTTTTACCGTGTTTTATCAGCATAGTAAATTAGGTGCGGATGTTCTGGGACATTATGCGCCGGTTGCTATTCTTTTCGCTTTGTATTCCGTTACCGCCGCCATTTTACAAGGAATTAATGAACAGCGGTTTACGATACTGAGCTTGTTAACTGGTTTGTTGGTTAAGTTAGCCTTTAATATACCGTTGATAAAATTATTCGAAACGGATGGAGCAGTATATGCTACGGCTTTGGGCTACTCTGTTTCTATCATCATCAACTTGGTTGTCATTAAGATTTTTGCAAACTATCCATTCAAAACAGTATTGCGAAGAAGTATATTAATTTTGTTAATGAATGCAATTATGGTTGGGGTTGTTATCGCTTTTTACAAAATTACCACTCTATTTCTTTCGCCAGCATCTAAATGGCAGTCATTGTTGATTGTGATTATATGTGGAGGAATTGGGGCTGCAATTTATGGCTATATAGGATTAAGATCTGGTCTTGCTGATAAGCTATTTGGACAAAGGCTGCAAAGCATTAAGAGAAGGCTTCATATCGGATAATAGGAAAGGAGGTCAACTGAAAAAGTTGACCTCTTATATAAAAAGTCTTGTCCTTGTAAAGTTTTAGCGCCTATCGACTATAGGTCTTCCAATCTCCTCCTTTCGATATGTCAACATCAACTCGTCCTTAGACTCGCTATGTTTTATGAGTCATGAGTCGGAGTCTATACATTCTGTTCGTTTGCTGCGCACTTTCCGCTTTATTAGTGATGACCCATTTGTCCCCAATATTGCATTTGGCGTTCGATTTGAGTAATCCTGCGATTCATTCGTTCTACTTGTCTTTCAAGACGTTCCATTCGCCTTTCCAATTGGCTCTGCCCGCCTCCTGGAAAGGTGGTAGTACCTGGAGGCAAATGCCCGCCTCCCTGATGCTGCATAGATGGTGGGAAATTTGCATATTGCTGGCCGGGCATTTGGGGATACATTTGTTGTCTATAATCCATTTCGTTTTCACCTCATCATGATAATTAAGCAATTCGATTATTAGTTGTATTGAACATGCAGGTTATTTTTTTGATTCTATCGATTTCTACATAATTACTTTGCAGAAAACAACTAATAAATCTTCTTGCCATTCCCTAATAGCCTATGTAGGTAAACGCTTTAGGTATGGGTAGCTGCCCAAAAAACAATAAATATTCTTATGATTTAAATGAATATAATGTTTTTATTCTTTCTTTTGTGAAATCGAAATAAGGTGTAATTTTTTTGAGGAATAATAAAGTCTGAGAAAAAGGCCATTCTTAAAATGATAAAAGGAGCACGAAATGAGACTTGATAAATTGCTTGCAAATGTCGGATATGGTAGCCGAAAAGAGGTGAAAAAGCTTTTAAAAGACGGCGTTGTAAAAGTTAATGAGAATGTCGCGAAGGATGGAAAATTACATGTAAATCCTATTGAAGATATTATTACGATACACGGGGATCAGGTTTATTATAAAGAATTCATTTATTTAATGATGAATAAACCACCAGGAGTTATCTCGGCAACCGAGGACTATCATGAAAAAACGGTCATAGATTTATTAGATATGGAAGATTCTGTCCTGAACCCGTTTCCGGTAGGAAGACTTGATAAGGATACGGAAGGACTTCTCCTAATTACAAATGATGGAGGGCTGGCGCATAAGCTGCTATCTCCGAAAAAGCATGTTCCCAAAACCTATTTTGCAGTCATCGATGGAGTAGTTTCTGAATCAGATATCGATGCCTTTAAAAAAGGTGTTTTATTAGATGATGGATACCCTACAAAGCCCGGGGAGCTAAAAATCCTTAAATCCGGAATTCGCTCCGATATCGAATTAACGATTACGGAAGGAAAGTTCCACCAAGTAAAAAGAATGTTTGAAGCGGTTGGAAAAAAGGTTGTCTATTTAAAGCGTATTTCTATGGGGCCAATCCAACTTGATGAAAACTTAATGCTTGGAGAATATCGTGAACTGTCGGAAGAGGAAGTAGAACAATTAAAGAATTTCCCTGTATAGAGGAATCGAAATGAAAGGTACATGAAAAGGAGCTGTTAAAATCCAGCTCCTTTTATATTGTGCGCCCGGCATGGGTGTAGTCTCTAGGGTGAAAGTCCCGAACTGTGAAGGCAGAAGTAGCAGTTAGCTTAACGCAAGGGTGTCCGTGGTGACGCGGAATCTGAAGGAAGCGAGCGGCAAACTTCCGGTCTGAGGAACACGAACTTCATACAAGGCTAGGTATCATTGGATGAGTTTGCAATACAAAACAAAGTCCTTTCTGCCGAAGGTGATACAAAGTAAATGAAGCAGATAGATGGAAGGAAAGATTGCACTCTTACCCGGGGAGGTCTGGTTGATACGCCAAGTACACTTGGTAACCTATCTAGTAATGGATAGCTGAACAATCAGAAGTCAGCCGAAGTCGTAGTACTTGGTTTGCTCGAGAGAATCAAGGAAGGACTGAACCATTTTAGGAGAACAAACACTCGGCAAACGGTTCTTTATGTATGAAAGCAGAAAATTCTTACGGAACCTACCTGAAAGGAAGAAATGGTGAATTCCATGGGGGACTTCGGGAGGGCTTAGTAAAGAACCCACTTAATGAGAATGTATTGTTCACGTAGAAAGGATAAATCTCAATGTTAATGGAACGAATGCTGTCACGGGAAAATCTTTTACTGGCATTAAAGCGAGTAGAAAAGAACAAAGGAAGTCATGGAGTAGACAATATGTCCGTAAAAGACCTACGAAGACATATTCTCGAAACGTGGGATACACTTAAAACATCCTTAATGGAGGGTACTTATCAACCTTCTCCTGTCCGTCGGGTTGAAATCCCAAAACCGAACGGTGGAGTAAGGTTATTAGGTATCCCAACCGTGACAGACCGTTTCATCCAACAGGCGATTACTCAGATTTTAACCCCTATCTTCGACCCGACTTTTTCAACACAGAGCTATGGTTTTCGACCAAACAAACGAGGTCATGACGGTGTTAGACAAGCGAAGAAATATATCGAAGAGGGATACCGATGGGTAGTCGACATGGACTTGGAGAAATTCTTTGATAAAGTCAATCATGATAGATTAATGCGGACTCTATCCAAAAGGATTCAAGACAGAACGCTCCTATCACTAATTCGGAAGTATCTACAGTCTGGCATTATGATTAATGGAGTCATAACGAAATCCGAGGAGGGTACGCCCCAAGGTGGACCATTAAGTCCTTTACTCTCCAATATCGTTCTAGATGAACTAGACAAAGAGTTAGAAAAGAGAGGGCACAAGTTTGTCCGATACGCAGATGATTGTAATATCTACGTAAAATCGAGAAGAGCCGGAGAGCGAGTAATGGACTCGATTACTACTTTCATTGAATTTACTCTAAAACTAAAGGTGAATCGAGAAAAGTCAGCTGTAGACAGACCTTGGAAAAGAAAGTTTTTAGGTTTTAGCTTCACATTTCATAAGAAACCGAAGGTGCGGATGTCAAACCAAAGTATTCAACGTGTCAAGAAACGGATACGAGAATTAACTTCAAGGTCAAAACCAATTCCAATGGATTATAGAATAGAGAAGCTGAATCAATATTTGATTGGCTGGTGCGGATATTATGCATTAGCAGATACACCCACTATTTTCAAAGAATTAGACGAATGGATTAGAAGGCGTCTCAGAATGTGCCAATGGAAAGAATGGAAGAAACCAAAAACCAAAGTAAGAAAACTCATTGGATTAGGGATTCCAAAAGAGAAGGCATACGAATGGGGAAACTCTAGAAAGAAATATTGGAGAATAGCCAGAAGCCCAATCCTACAGAAAACCCTCACAAACTCCTATTGGGAGATGCGAGGGCTGAAGAGTCTTTATGTGAGATATTCTCAACTACGTCAGACATAAATGGAACCGCCGTATACGGAACCGTACGTACGGTGGTGTGAGAGGTCGGGGGTTAGTCACCTCCTCCTACTCGATTCTAGTATTATATTCTATTACGATGACATTTTTACCCTTTTCTTCGTTGTTGTCCAAGTCCCGCGGTGGGGGCTTTTAATCAAGTCATTATAAGCCAATACATTCAAATCTCTTTGAATTGTACGCGGAGTTATTCCGAACTCATCGACAAGTTCCTGTGTGGTTACCGTGCCATTTTCTTTAATAAACACATAGATTGATTTAATTCGGGTTAACATCCTGTTTGTTGAAGGTTTCAAAAAACCACTCCCTCATCCTTTTTCCTAAGACTTAAGACTACGGACGACTTATTGGTTTTGAAGAAAATCTCTTCAAGCTTTACAGACCTTTCTTTGCCAGACAACTCCTTCTTTCATGTCGAATTTTATACCCCAGATGTCAGACAATTACATTTTACACCCATTGTTTTTAAATTTCCAGTCTATAGTGGGAATTTACAAATATTTTAGGTAATTACTTTACTTTATAATATGTTTCTCATCCATTTTTAGTATTAATATAGTAAAATAACTTAAAGTATAAATGCTGAAGCTAGACGCAGATATTTTATAAAAGGGTCCACAGAGGTAAATTTTATATTGTATTGTGGATGTTTTATTGAAGCTTAAAAAGGAGTAAAATAATCTGGAATCACAAAGTATTGTAAATTTAAAAGCTGTTTTCGCAATAATTGTTGCTTAGCTTCATTTGTTATAAATCCTAATCTGGCCAGGTTTAGGGTATAACCAAGGACTTCCGTATACAAAAGCAACAAAGTGAAGAAAAGAGCCATTATTAAAGGAGTTATGACGATGTCAATTCAATGGATGGACGAAGTGCTAAAAAGAAAAGAGGATCTTATAAAAGATTTGCAGGGAATTTTGCAAATTAGAAGTGTTTTAGATGAGGAAAATGCAACTGAGGATGCACCTTTAGGAGTTGGTGTAAAGGAAGCTTTGCAATATTTATTGGATTTGGGTGAAAAGGATGGCTTCATTCCTAAAAATGTTGGAAATCTTGCAGGACATCTGGAAATGGGAACTGGCGATGAATTAGTCGGAATCCTTTGTCATGTGGATGTTGTTCCTGAAGGGGACGGATGGTCGGTTGATCCATACGGTGGTATTGTAAAAGATGACAAAATTTATGCCCGTGGATCTAGTGATGATAAAGGCCCTACAATGGCCGCATACTATGCGATGAAAATTGTAAAAGAACTAGGAATTCCGTTGGAAAAGCGTGTTCGCATGATTATTGGCACGGACGAGGAAAGTGAATGGCGTTGTGTGGACCATTATTTTAAACATGAAGAAATGCCGGATATGGGATTTGCCCCAGATGCGGATTTTCCAATTATCTACGCGGAAAAGGGAATTGCAGATTATGATATCGTCCAAAAAGTGGAAGAAAGCGGTCATAGTAATAAGAATGAGCCAATTCAACTAGTCTCCTTCCATTCAGGAAGAAGATATAACATGGTTCCTGATTTTGCACAGGCAAAGCTTTTTATGCAAAAAGAACAAACGGAGATTTTACAAAAATATAATGATTTCCTTCAGCAAGTAAATTTAAAAGGAAAATATTATGTTGAATCCGGAGAGCTAGTGTTGGAATTAGAAGGGATATCCGCTCATGGAATGGAGCCTAGAAATGGAAAGAATGCAGGTCTTATTTTGGCTTCTTTCTTAGCAGATATTTCACTCGACAAACAAGGGGATCAATTTATTAAGTTCGCCGCAAATTATTTGTTTGAAAAGTCCCGCGGAGAAGGTTTTGGCATTCAATATGCGGATGACATAACAGGCGATCTTACTATCAATGTCGGAAAAATGGATTATGAACAGGCAGATGGAGGCAGGTTCGGACTAAATATGAGATATCCTGTTACCTTTGATATGGAGCAAGGGAAGAGCAGCATTGAAAAACATGTGAAACAAGAAGGATTTTCCATAGAGGATTTTTCTGATTCGAAGCCTCACCATGTAGACGAAAATGACGAATTAGTACAAGTCTTAAAGAAAGTATATGAAGAACAAACTGGCGAAAAAGCTGAATTGCTTGCCATTGGCGGTGGTACATATGCACGTTCTTTAAAATCAGGTGTTGCTTTTGGTGCACTGTTTCCAGGAAGACCGGATGTTATGCACCAAAAAGACGAGTATATGTTTATAGAAGATTTAGTAAAGGCAACGGCCATTTATGCACAAGCGATATATGAGCTTGCGGGCAAAAAGGAAAAATAAATCGGAGAGGAAGAGGCAATGATGGGAAAAGTGATTTTTAACGGGGAACTAGTTGAAAGAGAAAATGTTAAAGTAGATATTGAAGACCGTGGATATCAATTTGGTGACGGAATATATGAAGTCATTCGTGTATATAATGGGGAACTTTTTACAAAAAAGGAGCATGTTCAGCGTTTATATGAAAGTGGTGAAAAAATAGGAATAAAGATTCCTTATGAAAAGGATGTTCTTTGTAAGAAGCTTGAGGAATTGGTGCAAGAAAATCACTTAGAGACAGGTATAATTTATTTGCAAATTTCCAGAGGTGTGTCGCCAAGACAGCATGGATACCCAACACCTGAAGTTGAACCTACATTTGTCGCTTATACAAAACCAATGGATCGCCCGGAAGATTTAATGAAGTCTGGTGCGAAGGGATTGCTTGTTGAAGATATTCGCTGGTTAAGATGTGACATTAAAAGCTTAAATTTATTGGGAAACATTATGGCAAAACAAAAAGCGGCGGAATCAGGCTGCTTTGAGGCAATTCAACATCGTGGAGAAACCGTTACAGAAGGTTCTTCATCTAATGTGTTTATTGTAAAGGATGGGATATTAAAAACACATCCAGCAGTAAATCTTATTTTAAACGGGATTACAAGGCAAGTGATTTTAAGGATTTGTAAACATAATCAAATTCCAGTTAAGGAAGAATCTTTTACTGTGGATGATATTAAAACAGCAGATGAAATTTTTATCTCAAGTACAACATCTGAAATTATGCCGATTATTCAACTGGACGGAAGTGTTATCGGCAATGGAGAGCCAGGAGAAATCACAAAGAAATTACAAAAGTTGTTCGTAGAAGAAATTCAAAAGGAATGTAAAAATGTAGTGTTGCAATAATATGTCTGAAACCCGTCATAGACGGGTTTCTTTTTAAATTGCGCTGTTCCAATTTATCTCATCAAGCTCCGTTTGAGGAACTAATTGAATAGATAATCTATATGGTCGTTTTATTTCACAGTATCCGCTGTCATACATATAAATAATTTCACATTTTTCCCCTTTATAACTAACAAAATCACCAATTTTCATGGAATTGCTCTCCCTTTTACATGATTTCGTATGAATGAAATACAATAATTATCAAACCTGAAATCAATATATGTAAATAAAAAGGGAAATATGTCTTATAGATAGAAATTTGTTACAATATATTTGTAAATAAAATTAAACGAAAGAGGTATATGAAGTGGAAGGACATCATTATTTTTTTGCATTGCTATTGCCGCAGCATATTAAATCATATCTTCAAGAGAAATGTGAACAAATAAAGATGGATTTTCCTTTTAAAAGATGGGTTCATCATGAAGATTACCATATTACTTTAGCTTTTTTAGGTCATGCATCAGAAGAGCAGCTTGAAAAAGCGGATTATTACATAAAAGATGTCTTACGTCATAAAGAAGGGTTTGAGTTAACTCTCGATCAGTTTGGGGGATTTGGGCGTCCAGATTCTCCTAGAATCTTCTGGGCTAATACGAAGAGTTCGCAATTCTTAAATACGATTAGAGAGTTAGTGTATGATTCCTGCACTATGGCAGGATTTCAGCTAGACCCAAGACCATTTAAACCCCATATAACACTGGCAAGAAATTGGTTAGGAGATAATCAGTTTTCTCTGGAATCTTTGAAGCGTTTTGCACTGGAAGATAAAAAATTTATGGCAAATCATGTTGTGTTATATGAAACCCATTTAAATAAGAATCCTAAATATGTGATAAAGAAAACATACACACTGTCGTAAGTTTTAGACTTTCAGGAAGGAGTGAGCTTATTTGGCGCAGTTAATTAAGCTCCAAGATTATGTGTCTCGCTATGAGCAGGATGTTTACCGATATCCTACCCAATATATACGATTAAAAAAACAACAGTGGGATAAATTGAAAGAAGCATGGATAACTGATTCTCTCGAAATGTCTCCGATAGAGTGGAAGGATACAGAGGATAAAAAATCTAGCATTTTAAATAAAATGACAAAAATGTTTAAAAAAGAAGAAAAAAGTGAAATTAAGGATGAATCAGATACTAGGACTGTTACATCTCTCCAATTTGCTCCTATCCTATCCTTTCGACCTGATACAGAAGTGGAATTAAAGCAATTATTTTTAGACCAGCTCTTTAGCTTTCAATTAAAATGGGCAAGCTCAACCATTTATGAAAAATCAGATGCTCATCCAAAATACTATTATGATGACAAACTCCGCACTTTTTTGCAGCGATTTCCAGATAATTGTCTTCTTCTGTATGAGCCTGTTTTATTATTAAAGAAGGCACCAATTGAAATGGAGATTATTTTCATTACCCCAATGGAGGTATGGTGCATTACATTTTTGGAAGAAGAAAAGGATGCTGTATTTCTTGGCTCAAACGATCGATTTTGGCTGAAGAGAACAAACAAACAGGAAAAGAAACTGTTAAATCCGATGATATCATTAAATAGAATGTCAAAAATTGTGGGTCAAATTTTTTCGTATTACAATGTGGATCTTCCGATTAAAAAAGCGATTATTTCAAGAAATGGATACATCGATTTTATGGAAAAGCCATATGACCTTTCCTTATTAGAAAAAAGAGAGTATCCTAAATGGTTTGAGCAGATGAGACAAACTCGTGCTCCATTAAAGCATATGCAATTAAAAGCAGCCAAAATTCTTTTGGATTATTGTCAGACTGTAAGTTTCAAAAGGATAGAATGGGAGGAAGAAAATACCGACCCTTTTGAAGAGGAAAGTTTGAAGTGAAAATCATGGTTTCGTGATTAGTGTTTTTCTTATATTTTTAGTAATCCTAATGCAGATATAGTTATGGGCATCTTTTTTTATAAAGGTTATTCATTCTTTGTACAGATAAGGGTGTTCATAAGGTTTTCTACTAAGCCAACTAACTTTGATAAAGAAAACAGCCAAAAAAAGATGAAAAATACAGGAAATGATAAAATTCACCTTGACGAAAAATGTCAAAAAGCGATAAAATTTATTAAAAGATGGCTATTGTTGTCTACTCTAGTTTCCAATAGCTGTCTTTTTTTCTTTGTATATTATGATTATATCAATTGCTGCTGTTTGATAAACTATATAGACTGGTCATTAAGAGGAAGTCTATGTAGGTTTTTTCATCATTTTAGTATATAATATAGATTTAGATGAGTCGTATGCACGAAACATGCGCGTGAAACTGAAGGTGAATGAAGTTGGAACACATACTTGGTCAAGGCTGGGAGATACATCCGGCTGGGGGGGCAACAGGAGAAGCATTCTTTGCCAAATATCAGGAACAAAAATTATTTTTAAAAAGAAACTCATCTCCCTTTTTAGCAGTTCTATCAGCTGAAGGAATTGTTCCAAAGCTTGTTTGGACAAAAAGGATGGAAAACGGAGATGTCATCACAGCACAACAATGGCTGAACGGCAGAGAGCTAAAGCCTGAGGAAATGGGCCAAGAACGTGTTGCAAAGCTTTTGAAAAAAATACATGATTCTGCTCCATTAGTTTCAATGCTTGAGCGATTGGGAAAAGCTTCGTTTAAACCCGAAAAAATGTTGGCAGAATTAGAAAAAAGTATAGATAATGAATTGTTACAAATGCCAAGTGTCAGGTCCGCTATTACCTTTCTTAAAGCTGAAATAAAAAATATTCAGAACGGTGAATTTGTTGTTTGTCATAGCGATATAAACCATAATAATTGGATGCTTTCGGAAGATAATGAATTATATTTAATAGATTGGGACGGCCCGGTTATAGCCGACCCGGCATTGGATATCGGAATGCTTTTATATTTATATATTCCCCGCGAAAATTGGCCCACTTGGCTTAACCAATATGGTGTAATACTAACTGATCATCTATTGCTTAGGATGAAATGGTATGTGGTAAGGCAAACATTAATTGATATTCAATGGCATAAAGATAAACAACGTTATCAGGAAATGAACCATTGGACTCGATTTTTACAGGAAGTAAATGAAAGCTATGAATAGGAATTCATATCCTGAACCCATTGTGAAAGATTGCTTTGGTTGGACAAAATATGATCGTCTAAGTTTTGCGTATTAATTCCATTTTGGCTGTAAGAATATACTTGTTCTAATATTGGTCTAATATTATTATTTATACTAGGATTTACTAAAAGCGATTTAACCAATCTTTCTAATTGTTCGCATTCTGCGACGGATCCGCAGCAGTCGGTTTGATGGTTACTTAAAATATCTTTTAACAAGGTTATTTGGTCATGATGGCTCAGCGGCATGTTTTATGTACATTCCTTTCGTGAATATGGTAAATAAATATATGAAACGAAACTGGCGTTTTGGCCAGTTTCTTTAATGTCGTATCATTAGTTTGCTTTTTTCTATTAACTTTATGCAATACTATTACAACTATGAAATGAACGAGGTGTGAATTTTGCGTCTAAGACATAAACCATGGGCAAAGGATAAGCTTTTGCAATACCCACAATATGTAGTTCAAAATCCTGAAACTATTAAAGGCAAATGGAATGAAGAGTTTCAAAATGACCATCCGCTCCATATTGAGGTTGGAACAGGAAAAGGGCAATTTATATATGGAATGGCAAAGGCAAATCCGGAAATCAATTATATTGGCATTGAAATGCAGGACAGCGTAATTGTTTCTGCCTTAGATAAAATCATAGAAGATCCGTTACCTAACTTAAAACTTCTTAATATTGACGGAACCAATTTACAAGAATATTTTGCAAAAGACGATGTGGAAAGAGTGTATTTAAATTTCTCTGATCCATGGCCAAAAAAACGTCATGAAAAGCGTCGGTTAACGTATAAAACCTTTTTGAAATTATATGAGGACATTTTGGTTGATAATGGAGAAATTCATTTCAAAACAGATAATCAAGGATTATTTGAATATTCATTAAGAAGCTTTTCTGAATATGGACTTTTATTAAAATTTGTTAGCCTTGATTTACACAATAGTGACTTTGAAAATAATATTATGACAGAATATGAGGAAAAGTTTTCTTCACGCGGGCAACGCATTTATCGTTGTGAGGTACAGTATCAAACTAAATAAGGTAATGGGAAGAAATACTCTCCGCCTTAATTGATTTTGGCAGAGGGTATTTTTTTTATGATAAAATAAAGAGGACATAAGGAGAGGGAGGAAAAACACAAAATGCAAACGCTAACAATCGGAGATATAACGTTAAAATGGTTGAATGGCGGTATAACCCATTTAGATGGAGGGGCAATGTTCGGAGTCGTACCAAAGCCGTTATGGTCGAAAAAATATCCAGTCAATGAAAAAAATCAAATACCCTTATTGACCGATCCAATATTTTTGCAGGTAAATGGAAAAAATATTTTAATAGAATCTGGAATTGGATTTGGGAAATTATCAGAGAAACAAAAACGAAATTTTGGAGTTACAGAAGAATCAAAATTAGAGGAATCATTATTGGAATTAGGAATTACTCCAGGAGATATCGATATTATATGCATGACGCATTTGCATTTCGATCATGCTTGTGGGTTAACTAAGCCAGTTAATGATGGATTTGTTTCCGTCTTCCCAAATGCCGTTATCTATTCTTCCCAAATAGAATGGGATGAAATGAGAAATCCAAATATCCGTTCAAAAAGTACATATTGGAAAGAAAACTGGGAAGCTATCGAATCACAAGTTGTTACTTTTGAGAAAGAACTGTTAATTGAAGGAGTACTTCGAATGGTCCATACTGGAGGACATAGCGATGGCCATTCCATTATCTTAATAGAAAGTAAAGGCGAAAAAGCCATTCATATGGCGGATATCATGCCGACACATGCACATCAGAATCCACTATGGGTTTTAGCATATGATGATTATCCAATGACTTCTATTTTTGCAAAAGAAAAATGGATTGCACAAGCGATTGAGGACGGGGCTTGGTTTATTTTTTATCATGATGCTGTTTACCGCGCATTAAAGTGGGACGGAGAAGGAAAGCTTATAGATGCTGTAAAATGTGAACGTTAAGCAAAAGGAAAGGAGTGTCCGAATAAAATTACTTACAAAGACACTCCTTCATTATTAATATGTATTTTTTACGAAATAGGATATACATCTAAGACACTGCCTGTAGATGCATCGGCAATAAATTCATATTGCTTTCTTTCCCCATTTTGACTTGTTGTGATTCCGCCTCGGTATACTTTTGTCTTAACGGCATATTTAGTATAATCTTCCTTGGTCATTTGTATCCAGGAACCATTAATTGGTCCTTCTTCTTTAAAAGCTTTTTTCACATTTGCTAGAACGGTTTCACTAGATAGAGAAGTGTTCTTTTTTACTGCTTCATTTAATAAGTATCCACTAATTGCTCCTACAAGCGCTCCGGCAATAAAGGACTTCCAGGTCATGAATTTAAACCTCCTGTCTTATCGAAGGCTCTTTTCTTAAACCTTGTTGCTTATGTATATGAAATTCTAAGTAACAACCTTATTGAGGTTAAAATGAATAAACTTGGTAAGGAAAGATGCCCCAAAACAAAGTCTACTTAGGATTTTTAACCATTGACGTAAAGCAACAATTATTGCGAAAACAACCTATCTTAATTTAAGTATAACATGTTTAACAAATCGTAACATTTAAAAAATAAAATGATTTTTCTTGTAATATATTGCCCAATTTTTTACTATAGAGAAAGCGGGGTGAGGATACGTTATGAAAAAGTGGAATGAGTTTGTTTTTTATATTATTGCAGTTGCATTTTTAACCATCAAAACAATACTTGTTTATTTTTGCGAATTTGATTTGCGCGGCAAGTCTATGATGGAAATGCTGTTGTTGTTTTTAAATCCTATCGGCTCCGTTGCGTTATTCTTAGGAATCAGCTTTTTCTTTTCGAAAAAAATAAGAATCGTTTGTATGCTAATCGTATACACAGTATTAACAGGCATCCTTTTTGGAAACATTCTTTATTATCGATTTTACATAGATTATGTAACAGTGCCTGTTCTCTTTCAATTTCAAAATGTTGGTGGATTAAGTCAAAGCACTGTTGAATTGTTAAGATGGACGGACCCGTTACTGGTTGTTGATATAATATTTCTTATTTTTGCAGCAATAAAATTGGTTGATAAATCGAAATTCGTATCAAAAAAACAACATCGTGCTTCACTTGCTATTAGCATTATGTTGATTCTGGCAGTATTAGTCGGCGGGGAGGTTGAAGATCCAAACCTTTTTAAGAAAACATATGACAGGGAATTGCTTGTCAAAACTATCGGAACTTTCAACTACCATGTATATGATATTCTCTTTAATTCAAAAATGCTAGTACAATCAGCATTTGCTGAAAGCAACGATATTCATAAGGTAGAAAGCTATCTAAAAAAAGAAAATGCCCCAAGTCTTTCTAAATCTAGCTACCATGGACAGGCACAAGGAAAAAATTTAATTTTAATATCATTAGAATCAACTCAGCAGTTCGTCCTTAATCGGAAAATAAACGGGGAAGAAATTACACCATTTCTAAATAAATTAATAAAAGAAAGTTATTATTTTCCAAACTTCTACCATCAAACAGCTCAAGGCAAAACATCAGATGCTGAATTTATGATAGACAATGGGCTGTATCCATTATCCGGAGGCTCTGTTTTTGTAAGAAGGCCGCATAATGATTACTATGCACTCCCCGCAATTTTAAAGGAGCAAGGCTATATTAGTACGGTATTTCATAGTAATGATGAATCGTTTTGGAATAGGGGAAATATGTATCAAACATTAGGTTATGATCGTTTTTTTTCCAAAAAGGATTACCAGGTTACGGAAGAAAACTCAGTAAATTACGGATTGAAAGATATTCCGTTTTTTAAGCAGTCTATCCCATATTTAAAAAAACTGCCACAGCCGTTTTATGCAAAGTTTTTAACGTTAACAAATCATTTTCCTTTTTTGCTTCATAATGAAGATGATCGTTTCTTAAATATTGATGAAAATAATGCAGATTTGGTTCATCGCTATTTTGCTACCGTCCGGTATGAGGATGAAGCAATAAAACAATTTTTCGATTTACTAAAAAAAGAAGGCATATATAATAATTCCGTTATTGTTTTATATGGCGATCATTATGGCATATCGAGAAGCTACGATAAGGAACTTGAAGAGGTATTAGGAAAGAAAATTTCGCTTACGGATCAATTAGATCTTCAAAAAGTACCATTCATTATTCATATCCCAGGAGTAAAAGGGAAACAAATAAATACATTAGGCGGAGAAATCGATATAAGGCAAACGATTCTTGATATTATGGGAATTGTGCCAAAGAAAGAGGAAGTAGACTTTGGCAGAAGCTTGTTCTCATCTGATAGGAAAAATCTTGTTGTTTTCCGTGATGGCAGCTTCGTAACAAATAAATATGCCTATTTGGATGATGGTTGCTATGATAAATCGGTAGGTAATAAGGTTAAAAGAAATCTTTGTACCCCATATTTAGACAAAGTGCAGAATGAATTAATGTATTCCGATAATGTTATCTTTGGAGATTTACTCCGTTTTTTGGAAAGTGACGGAATTATTATTAAAAACCCTTCATCAAAAGAATAATAAGTTCAGACACTAAACTGGCGATCAGTAAGAAAGTTCTGTAAAATGAAGGGGGTACATATTAGTTTTTTTGTAAAGGGGTATGAACAATGGAAAATGAGACGCTGGAACTTTTTAGAACCTTGACAGAATTACCTGGGGCACCAGGAAATGAACATCAGGTAAGAAAATTTATGCGTGAACAATTATCCAAATATGCGGAAGAGGTTGTGCAAGATGGCCTTGGCGGTATTTTTGGAGTGAAACGCGGTAGTCAAAATGGACCTACTGTTATGGTTGCTGGTCATATGGATGAAGTAGGCTTTATGGTTACTTCGATCACGGATAATGGAATGATTCGTTTTCAAACCCTTGGTGGCTGGTGGAGTCAAGTATTGCTTGCCCAACGTGTCCAAATTATTACAGATAATGGTCCAATTATTGGGGTTATTGGTTCTATCCCTCCACATTTACTTGATGATAGCCAACGCAATAAACCAATGGATATCAAAAATATGCTAATTGATATCGGTGCAGATGACCGCGAGGATGCTAAAAGAATTGGTATCAAACCAGGTCAGCAGATTGTCCCAATCTGCCCGTTTACTGTTATGGCAAATGAAAAGAAAATATTAGCAAAAGCATGGGATAATCGTTACGGATGCGGATTATCCATTGAATTATTAAAGGAACTCCAAGGAGAATCTATTCCGAATATTCTTTATTCCGGAGCTAACGTTCAAGAAGAAGTTGGTCTTCGTGGAGCACAGGCTGCGGCAAATATGATTAAACCTGATATCTTCTTTGCTCTAGATGCGAGCCCTGCCAATGATATGTCTGGCGATAAAAATGAATTTGGTCAGCTTGGGAAAGGAACTTTATTACGCATATTCGACCGTTCGATGGTAACCCATAAAGGAATGCGTGAATTTGTTCTTGATACAGCGGAAAGCAATAGCATCCCTTACCAATATTTTGTATCGCAAGGCGGGACAGATGCAGGACGAGTTCATACTTCCAATGAAGGAGTGCCTAGTGCCGTTGTCGGAATTTGTTCTCGTTATATCCATACACATGCATCTATTATCCATGTTGATGATTATGCAGCGGCAAAGGCGCTGCTCGTGAAGCTTGTAAAAGCATGTGATAAGTCTACGGTTGAAGCAATTCGGGCAAAATAGGATAAACTGATGAGGGGCATAGAGCCCCTCTCTTTTTTATACTTGTCATAAAAAGACTCAACATTCAAGGAAATCATCAAAGACTGTAAGGAGAGATCATATGTTAGTTGCAATTGGCTCAAAAAATCCTGCGAAAATACATGCGGTCGAACTTGCTTTCAAAGAAATGAATATCGAAGTAGAAGTTCAACCAATGGATGTTCCTTCGGGAGTTAGTGAACAGCCTTTTTCAGACGAAGAAACCATAAAAGGTGCCGTACATAGGGCAGAAAACTGTTTAAATAAGAAGGAGATTGATATCGCTATCGGACTTGAGGGCGGCGTTGTCGAATCTGAATTCGGGTTAAGTGTCTGCAATTGGGGAGCTTTAGTAGAAAAAGGTAAATCTCCTATTATCGCAGGTGGGGCAAGAATCATCCTTCCCAATGAAATAACATCCCGTTTACGCTCCGGGGAGGAGCTAGGTCCAGTAATGGATGATTATGCTAATAAGAAAAACATCCGCAAAAAAGAAGGAGCCATCGGAGTATTTACGAATGGATTAGTTACGCGAGAAGAGATGTTCATACATGTAATGAAATTATTGATTGGTCAATATCAATACAGAGCTTTAATGGAGAGTTAAAAATCTTCTCTCTTGTAAAGTTTTATTTAAAAAAGTTAAAATAGTAATAGATACTCGGGTAGTATAGGGGGAACATACTATTTTACGGAAAATAACGATGGGAATGCTTTTGGTTTTCGTAATTGCCCTAATTTCAGGATGCAGCACCTCCATAAAGGAACAACAAAAGGAAGCAGTTAAAAATGTAAATGAGGCTTTTTCAAATCAACCGAAAGCAGCCAAAAAATCAACAAAACATTTAAAGCTATATCTTCCTTTTGGAATGGCGATTCAAAAAGATTCTCCAAATAATGTGATTATGAAAAGAGGTAATCAAAACTATCTTTTATTTTATAATCAAAAGGTGGATAAAAAAGGCAAGGAAGTGTACAAAATTTCTAAGCCTAATAAAGGAATTCTTCTGGATAAGAATTTCACCTCAAAGGAGAAATTTGGATATTTATTTGTTTCTAAAGTTAAAAAAAATCTTTATGAGGTGACTGTTGGAATTGGCGGCATAAAAATGACCACGGAAACAGATATGAAAAATATAGCAAGCGACGCAGAAAAAATGATGAAAATCGTTTCTTCAGTGAAATATAGAAAATAAAAGTTAAGGAGGAAATACTATGGAAAAATTAACATCTGTTGAGCAATTTCATGAACTAACAAAGAAAGGAAAACATATATTTATGTTTTCAGCGGATTGGTGCCCGGATTGCCGTTTTATAGAACCAGTGTTACCTGAGTTGGAAGAAGAATTTTCTGATTATACTTTTGTTTATGTTGATCGTGATCAATTCATTGATCTCTGCGGGGAATTAAGCATATTTGGAATCCCAAGCTTTCTTGCCTACCAAGATGGCAAAGAGCTAGGACGTTTTGTAAGTAAAGACCGTAAAACAAAAGAAGAAATCGAAAATTTCATTAACGGTCTTAAATAATGTAAAATAAGCCTCTGTCTTTTAGATAGAGGTTTTTTCATGTAAAATGAGTTAATAAAATGTTTACCCAAAAGGATGATAGATCGTGAAGATGGATACGAAAAAAATGAAAAAAGAACTGGAAAAAAGATTACAAAAAGATAATCGTAGTATTCACTATGATCGTGAAAAAGAAACGATTCGGTTTGAAAATAAAGAAACTGGCAAGGGCATTACGGTATCCTTATCGAGTGCTGTATCAAAATGGCATGAGGAAAAGGAAAAGGCAATAGATGAAGTTGTCTATTATGTAGAAGAAGCATTGGGAGTAATGGGAACGGAACAAAAAATTTCTGGTAATGAAAAGAAAATATTTCCGGTTATTCGTTCTACCTCTTTTCCACAAGAATCATCAGATGGAAATACGTTTATAACAGATGACCATACAGCTGAAACCCGTATTTATTATGCATTAGATTTAGGCAATACATATAGGCTTGTGGATGAAGAATTATTAAAAAAAGAAGGCTGGGATCAAGAGAAAATTCGCGAAATGGCCCAATTTAATCTTCGATCATTATCAACAGAAATGAAAAAAGATACAGTAGCAGGAAATGATTATTATTTCTTAAATACAAATGATGGTTATGATGCAAGCAGAATTTTAAATGAAAAATTTTTAAAGGAAATGTCGGAGAAGATAGAAGGAGATATGGCAGTTTCTGTTCCCCATCAGGATGTTCTTATCATTTGTGATCTCCGCAATGAGACTGGATATGATATTTTAGCACAAATGTCAATGAGCTTCTTTACGAATGGACATGTTCCCATTACAGCATTGTCATTTATTTATGAAAATGGAGAATTGGAGCCAATTTTTATTATGGCAAAAAATCGGAAAAAATAAAAAGGCCAGCTAATGCTGGCCTTACCTTTAACGATTATTTGGGAAAACTCTATTTACCGCACTGCTGATTTGGTCATATAATCCTTTAACAGGATGTCCTTTTCTTAGCTCATTACCAAAATCAGTTACTCGGTTGTAAAAATCTGGGTTTGTTGTTACATATACATTATCAATGGTGTTGTCCGCTTTTTTGACCTCACGGGCTATTTTATTTTCAAATGTTTTTGGCAGTTCACCTCTGGAACGGTTGTTCAGCATTACTGCCACATATGCATTATTTCCCGTAACAAGAACATTGGCTCTGCGAACTTCTTTTAAATTAGATACACGGTCTGCCGCTTCTTTTGCAATTCTGTAGTTGCTACGGTTGTTGTAATTTCTGTTATAGTTAACATCTGTTCCAAGATTGTTATCTCGGTTAACTCCAAAAGTATTATCTCGGTTAACATCAAGATTATTATCGCGGTCACGGTAGTTAACATTTGCCCCAGGACCTAGGTTATCTGTATAACTTACTCGGTCCATGTTGTTAGTGTTTGGATTATAACGAACCGGGCTTACATTACTTTTTCCCCTATCGGCATTATTATTGGCACATCCCAATAATAATCCTGAAGCAAGACCAAGTGTTAGTACTGTCTTAACGATTTTCAACGTTATCGCCTCCTTATTTCGTTAATCCCTATTAATTTTCCATACACTATTGAATTTCATTCTGCTAATTATTGTTAGCCGAGACAGGCTTATGTACTTATTTTGCCATTAACAAAGAAAATCCCTCGAAATTTCAACATATCCTTGTATAATGAATAATATAGGAATTTTAATTGCTTAAATTTCCTCTGTACTCGTTTTAGGAAATGATAAAAAATTTAACCCTGTGGATAACTTTTCAAAAAAATAGTCTGCGTCTAGCCAAAGCAGCCGTCGGCTAGCGGATTTCTCCGTCTCCTTCCTACGATAAGTCAACATTATTTTGTGAACTTCCTCACTGTGTTCCTTTATCTCAATCGAACACTACGAAATCCGTGCGTTGGAGCTGGGGAGTTTGTGCCTTTGTTTTGAAACAGGTTGAACAATAGAAAGAGTGATAAAATGAGTTGGATAAAAAATCTAATGAAAATATTTGGATCAAATGAAAGTGAAGAATATGACGAATTTGAAAATCAAGAATTAAAACGACATGAACATACAAACGGACAAATGGAAACAAAGGTTACATATCAATATCCAAAAGGAAATTTCCGATTTCCGTTACAGGTAGAAGATAAAAGGAACGCATCTATTAGGACAAGCACTTCAAAAATAAATAATAAAGATCAGTATCAAGATCAAGATCAAAAACAACATCAAAAACCAATTTCGAAAAGTCGTCCATTTACGGGGAAAACAACGGAGAAAAAATATAACAGCTCTGTGGAAACTTCCGTATCTTCTGACCAACGTGAAAGGATTCAGACTAAAATCAAGCCGAAAATAAAGCAGCCATTTCGGCCAACAGAAATTCCTTCGCCCGTGTATGGATTTAATCGACCACCAAAAAGAAACAAAGAAAAAAACAGTAATGTGCTTAACGATTTAAACAATGAGGAAAGTAAAGATATACAATCTTATAAGGATTTCGAAAATGAAACGATGCGACCAACGGCGGTTATGGAAGTATCGGAAAATAATATGGTGAAACAGGATAACGTTAATGATCATCAGTTAAAAAGAGACGAACAGCAAAAGTTGCAAAATTGGTTAGAAACAGAAGTTCCACTCCAAACAGAGCAACAGGAACTGGAAGAAGAAAAACGGTCAATTTCTAATCAAAATAAACTGGCAGGGAAAGATCAATTATTTCAACAGGAGCAAGAACTGGAAGAAGTAGCTTTAAATTCTAATTCAAATGAACCGGAAGTGGAAGAACCGCTACAAGAGGAGCAAGAAGCAGAAGAAGAAATTCCATTAAATGAATCAGAAGTGAAAGAACCACTACAAGAGGAGCAAGAATCGGAAGAAGTAGTAGCATTAAATTCTGATGCAAATCAACTAGAAGTAGAAGAACAATCACTGCAAGAGGAGCAAGAGTCGGAAGAAGAAGTAGTATTACATTCAGATGCAAATGAATCTGAGGTAGAAGAACAATCACTGCAAGAGGAGCAAGAATCGGAAGAAGAAGTAGCATTAAATTCTGATGCAAATCAACCAGAAGTAGAAGAACAATCACTGCAAGAGGAGCAAGAGTCGGAAGAAGAAGTAGCATTATATCCTGATGCAGATGAATCAGACGTGGAAGAAACAAATCCTGAATTAAATGAAGAGCCAGTTCGCTCTCATATACCATTTAACGTTATCATGCTGAAAAAAGACCGCGAAAATTTAGCTAAAAAGCAAACGGCAGTCGAAATTCCGATGGCAAATCCTGAAATTGCAGCTGCCGTAGACACGGAAGTATATGAAACTGAAGAATATATAGAAGAGGATTATGTTTTTCCATCCCTGCAGTTGTTAAATCCCCCTATCCAGCAAGATATGGATAAGGAGTGGCTTAAAAGTCAAAGTGAACTACTGGATGAGACATTATTGAGTTTTAATGTTCGGGCAAAAGTTGTAAATGTAAGTCAAGGTCCATCCGTAACAAGGTTTGAGGTTCAGCCTGAACCCGGAGTTAAGGTAAATAAAATAACCAATTTAAGTGACGATATTAAACTAAGTCTTGCTGCAAGAGATATTCGAATGGAAGCGCCTATTCCAGGTAAACATACGATTGGAATTGAACTTCCTAATGCGAAAAGCAGACCAGTATATATTAGTGAAATTATTTCCAGCGAAATATTTCAACAAAGTGAGTCACCTCTCACTGCTGCACTTGGATTAGATATTTCAGGAAACCCGGTTATAACTGATTTAAGAAAAATGCCGCACGGTTTAATTGCAGGAGCAACAGGATCAGGAAAAAGTGTTTGTATCAATTCTATTCTTGTCAGTCTGTTGTATAAATCAACTCCTGATGAATTAAAGTTGTTAATGATAGATCCGAAAATGGTGGAGCTTGCGCCATATAATTATATTCCGCATTTAGTGAGTCCAGTTATAACAGATGTCAAAGCAGCAACCGCAGCACTTAAATGGGCTGTAGAAGAGATGGAGAGAAGATATGAACTATTTGCGCATACAGGTGTCAGGGAAATCGGGCGGTATAATGAGATGGCCGAAGAAAATAGGCAATTTAATCAAAAGCTGCCTTTTATCGTCATTGTTATTGATGAATTAGCGGATTTAATGATGATGGCTCCTGCTGACGTGGAGGAAGCTATCTGCCGTATTGCCCAGAAAGCTAGGGCATGTGGCATTCACTTGATCATTGCAACCCAACGTCCATCTGTTGATGTCATAACTGGATTAATCAAAGCCAATGTTCCAACCAGAATCGCCTTTTCTGTATCCTCACAAGTCGATTCCAGAACGATTATAGACATAAGTGGTGCAGAGAAGCTGTTGGGAAGGGGTGATATGCTCTTTTTAGGTAATGGCACTTCCAAGCCTGTACGCCTTCAAGGAACATATGTCTCAGATGAGGAAATTGATCAGGTGGTGGCACATGTACGTGCAGAAAGGAAACCGGATTATTTATTTGAACAGGAAGAACTTCTTAAAAAAGCCATCATCCAAGAGGAAGAAGATGAAATCTTTCAAGATGTATGTGAATTTGTAATGGAACAAGGAGCAGCATCTACATCCCTTATTCAAAGGAACTTTAGAATTGGCTATAATCGTGCGGCACGTTTAATTGAAATGATGGAGCAGCAAGGAATTATATCGGAGGCAAAAGGCAGCAAACCTAGGGATATATTAGTTTCACGTGAAGAATTAAATATTCTCATTGGAACAGAAGATACAAATTAAAAGTAGTTTTAGGAGGAGCTTATTATAAAGGATAAGCTCCCATACTTTTTATGTAGATGAATGAAAAATTTGGATTATAAGATAATATCTTCATAAAATTGGGAAAGATATCTTATATAACTCCTCCTAAGATACCATAGTCACCCATAATAAAAAGTGCTATAATTATTAAGTATGTTTTTTGATGAACAAGGACATTACGATTCATTTTGAATTACATAACCGTTAGAAAATTGCAAGTTTTTTCTTCGCAAAAAATAGTCTTTGTCATATACTGCATACATATAGACATTGTTGGAGGTTCTATTATGACTGTATACCATTTCGTAGGCATCAAGGGTTCCGGAATGAGTTCTTTAGCACAAATACTTCACGATATGGGTTATGAAGTGCAAGGATCAGATGTTGAAAAATATTTTTTTACCCAGAAAGCCTTAGAAGACTCAGGTATAAAAATATTGCCCTTCCAGCGTGAAAATATTCAACCTGGTATGACGGTAATAGCAGGTAATGCTTTTCCTGATACACATGAAGAAATTGAAGAAGCCTTTAATAAGGGTATTCCAGTTATTCGCTACCATAAATTTTTAGGGGAATTTATGCAGCGATTTACGAGTATAGCCGTTACTGGTGCGCATGGAAAAACGGGGACGACTGGCTTATTGGCACATGTCATGAAAAATGTAAGGCCAACTTCCTATCTGATCGGCGACGGTACAGGTAGTGGTGTAAAGAATGCAGAGTACTTTGTATTTGAAGCCTGTGAATATAGAAGACATTTTCTATCCTACTTTCCTGATTATGCCATTATGACCAATATTGATTTTGATCATCCTGATTATTTTGCTAATATTGATGATGTATTTTCAGCATTTCAGGAGTTAGCATTACAAGTCAAAAAAGGAATATTTGCGTATGGGGATGATGAACAGCTGCAAAAAATTCAGGCAAAAGTTCCTGTCCTTTTTTACGGATTTGAAGAAGAGAATGATTTTCAAGCAAGAAATATTGTAAAAGAAACAACTGGGACAAAGTTTGATGTTCATGTAAGAAATAATTACTATGCAACATTCGAAATTCCTTTCTTTGGTGATCATAATGTGTTGAACGCCTTATCCGTCATTGCAATATGCCATTATGAAGGAATTGAAACAGAAGCTATTCAAAAGCATATTAAGTCTTTCCAAGGAGTAAAACGTCGCTTTACGGAAAAACAGATTGGATCGCAGATAATTATTGATGACTATGCTCATCATCCAACCGAGATAAGAGCGACTGTTGATGCAGCACGACAAAAATATCCCGATCGTAATATTGTTGCTGTATTTCAACCACATACCTTTACCAGAACACAAACATTTTTAAATGAATTTGCGGAAAGCTTAAGCCAAGCGGATGATGTTTTCTTATGTGAGATTTTTGGATCTGCAAGAGAAAATCATGGTAAATTATCAATTAAAGATTTACAAGAAAAAATTGACAGATCTGAAATCCTTTCAGAAGAAGATACTTCACCATTATTACATCTCGACAATAGTGTTATTCTATTTATGGGTGCCGGAGATATTCAAAAGTTCCAAAAAGCATATGAGAATTTATTGCAATCTAAATAATTTCTTGAAAAAGGACTGCTTGAGATAGCAGTCCTTTTTCTTATCATTATTTTAGATTTTCAGGATTCAAGCATTCCAATTCTGGTATTACAAATAGTCCGTCTTTTCGAATCAACACATCATCAAAATAAATTTCCCCGCCGCCATATTCTGGTCGTTGGATTAGAACCATATCCCAATGAATATTAGAGTTATTTCCATTTGGTGCTACATCATAGCATTGACCTGGAGTGAAGTGAATACTGCCGGCGATTTTTTCATCGAACAATATGTCTTGCATAGGGTGAAGGATATATGGATTAACACCGATTGCAAACTCACCGACATATCTAGCACCTTCATCCGTATCGAAAATCTTGTTAATTCTTTCAGTATCATTGGACGAGGCTTCAACAATTTTTCCATCTTTAAATGTTAGCTTCACGTTTTCGAAAGTAAAACCTTGGTAAGGGGATGGAGTATTGTAGGTAAGAGTCCCGTTAACGGAATTTCGTACCGGAGCTGTGTAAACCTCTCCATCTGGTATGTTAAGGTGGCCGGCACACTTAATTGCCGGAATATCCTTAATGGAAAAAGTTAAATCTGTACCCGGACTTACCAGTCTTACTTTATCCGTTTTGTTCATTAATTCCACTAATGAATCCATTGCTTTGTCCATCTTACTGTAATCCAAATTACATACATCGAAATAAAAGTCTTCGAAGCTTTCCGTACTCATTTTTGCCAGCTGTGCCATTGAAGAGTTTGGATAACGAAGAACGACCCATTTTGTTTTCGGCACCCGAATTTCTCTATGTACTTTTTTACCAACCGTATTTCCTTCGATTTTCATTTTCTCATCAGGTACATCTGCGTGTTCATTGATGTTATCACCAGAACGAAGGCCAATATATGCATCCATGTTCTGCATAACATTTGCTTCAAATTCAGCCTTCATCTCAAATTGTTCTTGTACTGCTCCCATTAAAAGGGCACGATCAACCTGTTGATCCTTTAATGAAACAAAAGGATAGCCACCTGCTGCATAAGCCTCTTTTACAAGTGCTACTACTAATTCACGCTGTAATCCGAAATTCTCAATTAACACTTTTTCTCCGGGCTGTAATTGAACGGAATAATTAATTAGATTTTTAGCCAGTTTTTCAATACGTGGATCTTTCATGTTGTATTCCTCCAGTAAAAAGTTTACGTACTATTATATTGTAACCCAAATGAATAGATCCTGTTTAATAAAAAAAGTCTAAATAATTTAATATTTGGCGAAAGAACACGAATATGAGAAAATAAAAGAAAAAAGACATCTCAAATTAGGACGTATGTTAAAGGAAAAAAAAACGAGATGAAAGTTTAGGTAGTCCATAATTGGGGAATTGTTTAGTTAACTGGAGGTTTGCAGATGATTATTATTCTTTATTTAAGTGTTGCATTAATAGCGGTGGCATTTTTAGTTCTTGTCATCAGTCTTACAAAAACCTTAAAATCCATGAAAATAACATTGGATAGGGTCTCTAAGACAATGGAAGACTTGGAAGGTCAAATGCAAGGAATAACAACGGAATCTACATTATTATTACATAAGACGAATGAATTAGCTGAAGACATTCAGAGAAAATCGGAAAAATTAAATAGTGTTGTAAATGCTGTTCAAGATATTGGATCCACTATTAAGGAATTCAACGGATCTATTAGAAAAGTATCATCAAGTCTTTCTACACAAGTTGTCAATAATCAGGATAAAATCGCACAGGTTTTACAATGGGGCTCGGTAATAAAAGAATTAAGAGATAAATGGATGGAAAGAAAAGAAAGCAAAAAAGAGCCGGTTACTTTTGATGAACAAGCAGATGTAGAACTTAGAGAGGTTAAAAGAGTAAGAAGCGAATAGGAGGAATAGTAATGGAGAAAACAGAAATGAATCGAAGCGACGCTCGTGAAAAATTAGATACAAAGACTTTTATAGTAGGTGCAATTATTGGAGGTGTAGTTGGTGCTGCTACCGCATTATTACTTACTCCAAAATCAGGAAAAGAAATTCGCAGTGATTTAACAGGACAAGTGGATACCTTGAAAAATAAAAGTAATCAGCTTAAAACGATTGCCTCTGAAAAAAGCACTGAACTTATCGCCGCAACTAAGGAAAAATCCGCTCGATTGCGTGATTTAACGATGGAAAAAGGAAGTAATTTAGCAGAAACAGTGAAAGAAAAGTCCAAAATTATAACGGAAAACGTAACGAAGAAGTAGAGGCTTTTTAATAGAAAAGAAACCAGCAGAGCCTCTGCTGGTTTTTATTTCAGCGAAATACTGGGTCCCATACAATTTCTAATTTATCTCCGTCTATGACAGTTTCGTAGAAAGTCGTTTCTTCTCCATTTTTTAATAGATGAAATTTCCCTGAGCTCTCCTTCGGTATATCGATTTCTACATATCGGAATAAATCTTGGAATATAAAAGGTTCCATCTCCATTTCTTTCATTTCAATCACATCACCGTGTGAAAGTATATCTGATTCAGATAGTTTTACTTCATTTCTATACCATTCTATTCTTGATTTCTTCATCGTAATTTTTTTACCATTAAAGAAAACATTTATTTGATAGTAGAGTGGTATGTTTTTTATGTCTGCAAGATGTTTAATCGTGCTAAGTTTACTGGAAACTACTTGAACATGATCGTTATCATGAAATGACTGTGAAAGCTTTGCAGGGTTATCATTTAATAATAATTTACTTGAAAAAGCAAGCAAGAATGTTTCCTTGCCATTTAACCGAATTCTAAATGGCTGTAAATCAGTAAGCAGCTTATCCTGCTTCGTTGTCTTCAGCAGCTCCTCAATTGTATTAGGAAAATGAATCTCTAGTTCATCTCGATCTTTCAGTAATGTATCCGTAGTCACGATTTCACCATTCATTTTAATTAAGGTTGTTATTTCATATTTTTTCCCGTTAATAAATGTAACTTTAGATGGGATATCGTCCAGCATCTGACCGATCGTGATTTGTGGTGATTGCCCATCCATTCCTTTTACAGCAATTATTTCGTCACCATTTTGCACAGGCTCATCCAACCCGCATTCCACACCATTTTTTTTAATAATGGGTGGAAGTCCATGATCACCAGGTAATGTAATTTGTTGACCATTTATTTGAACAATAATGGCCATGCCAGGCTTTCCATGTAATGAACTCACTTTTGTGCCAGATGCTAATAAACAGTCCCCAATGGTAAGCTGCTTTACCTCGAATAAACGGACAGGCTGATCGTTCACGTAGACGGTAACATAATGAACGGGAGTAAGATCCGCTGCTATGGCAATTCCAATTGGTGTAATAAATTCCGGTCCCATTGGGATTTTCTCAGAAAAGCGCAAGCCCTGAATGGCGCTAGAATCACGAATCGCAACACGATTTTCAGGAAGTTGCAGGCATTCGGCTATTTTTTTCGGCAAATCAGGGGTAAGGCTTCCCCCTCCCACAAGCATGACAGCTTTTGGCGATTTTCCGTTATTTAATTGCAAAATTTCGGTCGAGATTGCATCTGCCAGGCGATCGATCGCGTATTCTATTTGTTTTACGACATTAGCTTTATCCATTGCTGTTTCAAATCCTAATATATCTTGCACAATAATGGATTCATTTTCTAAGAGGTCCCTTTTTGCTTTTTCGGCAAGAGGAAAATCAAGAAGTAATTGATCGCTAATTGCTTCTGTAATTTCGTCCCCAGCTATTGGCACCATACCGTATGCGGTAACCGTTCCTAATTCCGTTAAAGCAATATCGGAAGTACCTGCGCCAATATCTACCAACGCGACATTTAGTCGCCTCATAGATGATGGAATGAGTACATTAATAGCTGCAATTGGTTCCAGAGTCAGTGCATCCATTTCCAGTTCTGCACGATGAAGGGCAGCTATCAAAGACTCTACGACAACCCTTGGAAGGAAAGTAGCGATAATTTCAACAGAAGCTTCATCACCTTGCTGGTCTATAAGATTACCAATCTCTTCGCCATCTAATTGGTACTGGAAAACAGAATAGCCAACACAATAATAATTTTTGCTTTTTTCTATTGAATTTTTTTCTGCAGCTATTGCTTGTGCATGTTGTACGGCACTTAATTCAAGATGCAAAACATCTTCCTTTGTTATTACCCGCTTTCCTTTAATTGATACAGACACACTTGCCTTTTCTGTTTTTAAAGCACGGCCGGCAGCAGCTACACAAACTTTTGTTAAAGGTCCGTGTTTTTTTTCCATTTCTTCTTTAACTTCTTTAATGATTTTGGAAACGGCTACGACATCATGAATTTGTCCGTCTAACATAGCCCTTTCAACATGTTCTTTTACAAATATATCGGAGACATTGTATTGTTTGTTTTCTTCTTCTAAAATAATTCCAACCACTGAACGTGTACCAATGTCTAATGCAAATATCTTCTTTTTTTCGTCCAAGATGATACACCTTCTTATATAGAATTCAAAAAGCACTTTAATACTTAAAAGCGTTTAATTGTTAAAGAAATTTTTAGTGACATTTTTACAACAATGGATTATAATGATTCCTAATATATGTTTATGGTTAATGTTTTTTCTATCTAAAATGTAACATATAGACCGAATTTTTTAAACAAAATTGAAAATTGTCTCGATGTGACATTTTAGATACAAACAAAAGGGGAGGGGTTACAAGATCTCCTAGCAAAATGACAATTGTAAAAAGCTTCACAAGGCAATTTTCTATATGAATTTGCTAATATCGTGTGATGAAAAGAAAGGGTGTAGGAAGTGGGAAATCAAGAGCTTAATGATTTACGTAAACAGGTGGAAGATGTAAATTTAAGACTATTAGAGTTAATTAATGAAAGAGGACGATTAGTTCAGGAAATTGGACGAGTTAAAGAAACTCAAGGTGTAAATCGCTTCGATCCGGTTCGTGAACGAGATATGTTGAATATTATTAAAGAATATAATGATGGTCCATTTGAAAATGCGACCGTTGAACATATTTTTAAAGAAATTTTTAAAGCCGGATTAGATCTTCAACAAGAGAATCATCAAAAAGCATTGTTGGTTTCACGTAAAAAACAGCCAGAAAATACAATTGTTACATTAAAGGGAGAAACGATTGGGGACGGAAAGCCGCATTTTGTTTTTGGCCCGTGTGCGGTTGAATCTTATGAGCAAGTTGCCGAAGTGGCGAAAGCGGTTAGGGCAAAAGGTCTTAAGCTATTAAGGGGAGGGGCATATAAACCACGTACTTCACCATATGATTTCCAAGGTTTAGGACTTGAAGGGTTAAAAATTTTAAAGCAAATAGCAGATGAATTTGATTTGGCTGTGATCAGTGAAATCGTAACCCCAACAGATATCGAAAAGGCTGTGGAATACATTGATGTGATCCAAATAGGGGCTCGAAACATGCAAAATTTCGAATTGCTTAAAGCTGCAGGTGCAATCAATAAACCAGTATTATTAAAAAGAGGACTTGCTGCAACCATAGATGAGTTTATCAATGCAGCTGAATATATTATGTCGCAAGGGAACGGGCAAATTATTCTTTGCGAACGCGGTATACGTACTTATGAAAGAGCAACACGAAATACATTAGACATAACAGCAGTGCCGATTTTAAAACAAGAAACACATCTGCCTGTTTTTGTTGATGTGACTCATTCTACCGGAAGAAGAGATTTGCTTCTGCCGGCGGCAAAAGCAGCGTTGGCAATTGGAGCGGATGGTGTAATGGCAGAGGTTCATCCTGATCCAGCGGTTGCCCTTTCTGATGCGGCACAGCAAATGGACATACAACAATTTGATAAATTTTATCAAGAGTTGCTAGCTTCACAACCAGTAAGAGTATAACCCCCGGATATCCGAGGGTTTTTCCTTTTTAAAAAATTATAAATACTAGCTTGAGTTTGTCAAAATTGTGTAATTCGTTGCAGTATAGGCACTTGTGTCGTATGATTATTCTAAGCTTAGTTTTTTCATACATACTTTTTTGGTAAAAATAAGAGAAATGGAAAATACTAATAAAAATAGAATATAGAAGTTGTAAAATTGGAGTGAAGAAAAAAATGAATATTACGATATACGATGTTGCAAGAGAAGCAAATGTTTCAATGGCAACCGTTTCAAGGGTTGTGAATGGAAATCCTAACGTAAAACCGGCAACTAGAAAAAAAGTAATGGAAGTAATCGAAAGACTTGGATACCGTCCTAACGCGGTAGCCCGTGGATTAGCAAGTAAGAAAACAACAACAGTTGGAGTTATTATACCGGATATATCTAATATCTTTTTTGCAGAACTGGCTCGCGGTATAGAAGATATTGCAACCATGTATAAATATAATATTATCTTAAGCAACTCCGATCAAAATAAAGAAAAGGAACTGCATTTACTCAATACGATGCTTGGAAAACAAGTAGACGGTATCGTGTTTATGGGCGGAAATATAACAGAAGAACATGTTGTGGAATTTGAACGCTCACCTGTCCCAATTGTATTGGCAGGTTCCATTGAACCGTTCAATAAGATTCCATCTGTAAATATTGATTATAAGCAGTCTGCGTATGATGCCATTACTGAATTTATTAATAGAGGGCATAAAAACATAGCTCTTTTAATAGGTCCATTACATGATCCTATTAACAAGGAATTAAAGCTTGAGGGGTATAAAGAGGCACTTCAAAATGCAGGCATTCCTTATAATGAAGAACTTGTTATTGAAGGTGATTATACCTATGATTCCGGTATTGAAGCATGGCAAAAATTAAGTGAACAACAATCAAAGCCAACAGCTATTTTTGCCGGAAATGACGAAATGGCACTCGGAGTTGTACATGGGGCGCAGGATGATGGTATCGTCATCCCTGAGCAGTTGGAGGTTATCACTTCCGATAATACCAGATTAGCTTTAATGGTTCGTCCACAGCTTACATCAGTAGTTCAGCCATTGTATGATATTGGAGCAGTTGCAATGAGACTTTTAACAAAATATATGAACAAAGAGAAAGTAACCGAAAATATTGTTATTTTGCCACATAGAATTGAACATCGCAGTTCAACAAAAGAATAAGAAAGCGTCTGTACTTGATAATTAATTTTTGTTATAAAAAATCAATACTTTCTTATCTCTAAAGAAAGGGTTCCCAGAAGTAATTACATTCTACCGCTTCTGGAAAACCCTTTTATTTTCTATTGAAATAAAAATTGTTATGGAACTAGAAAATACATGCATTAACTAGTTTAACAACAACAAGTAAAAAAAAGAATCATACTTATTGTTTTTTTACCATTTGATACATATACATATTTCTGTTAACCTGTTATTATATGAGTAAATTCACGTATATATAGTTGTAAGTATATTACTTTTTGATGTTTGCATGAATTCTAAAAGGATGGTAATTAAATGGAAAAAAACACAAAAAAGGAAGTATATTCATGGATTAAATCAATATTATTTGCAGCAATCATTGTTTTTGTTTGCAGATATTTTATTTTTGTGCCATCCGTCGTGGTGGGACAATCCATGATGCCGAATCTTCAAGATGGTAATAGAATTATTGTTAGTAAATTAAGTAAAATTGAGCGATTTGATGAGATTGTCTTTCATGCTCCAGATGCAGATGAGGATTATGTGAAAAGAGTTATCGGACTGCCTGGAGACAAGGTAGAAATGAAGAATGATGAACTGTATATCAACGGAAAAAAATACGATGAACCATATTTGAAACAATATAAATCTGCTTTACCGCCAATGCAAAAGCTGACGGGAGATTTTTCTTTGCAAGACCCGCCGACGAACGCAAAAGTAGTTCCAAAAGGTTATTTATTCGTGCTAGGGGATAACAGAAAAATAAGTAAGGATAGTCGGATATTTGGATTTGTTCCTATGAAATCGGTAGTGGGAAAAGTGAAGATTCGTTTTTGGCCATTAAACGAGATTAATGTATTTAAATAAACCGTTAAAACAAGACCTAAAAGGTCTTGTTTTTTATTGTGCGCCCGGCATGGGTGTAGTCTCTAGGGTGAAAGTCCCGAACTGTGAAGGCAGAAGTAGCAGTTAGCTTAACGCAAGGGTGTCCGTGGTGACGCGGAATCTGAAGGAAGCGAGCGGCAAACTTCCGGTCTGAGGAACACGAACTTCATACAAGGCTAGGTATCATTGGATGAGTTTGCAATACAAAACAAAGTCCTTTCTGCCGAAGGTGATACAAAGTAAATGAAGCAGATAGATGGAAGGAAAGATTGCACTCTTACCCGGGGAGGTCTGGTTGATACGCCAAGTACACTTGGTAACCTATCTAGTAATGGATAGCTGAACAATCAGAAGTCAGCCGAAGTCGTAGTACTTGGTTTGCTCGAGAGAATCAAGGAAGGACTGAACCATTTTAGGAGAACAAACACTCGGCAAACGGTTCTTTATGTATGAAAGCAGAAAATTCTTACGGAACCTACCTGAAAGGAAGAAATGGTGAATTCCATGGGGGACTTCGGGAGGGCTTAGTAAAGAACCCACTTAATGAGAATGTATTGTTCACGTAGAAAGGATAAATCTCAATGTTAATGGAACGAATGCTGTCACGGGAAAATCTTTTACTGGCATTAAAGCGAGTAGAAAAGAACAAAGGAAGTCATGGAGTAGACAATATGTCCGTAAAAGACCTACGAAGACATATTCTCGAAACGTGGGATACACTTAAAACATCCTTAATGGAGGGTACTTATCAACCTTCTCCTGTCCGTCGGGTTGAAATCCCAAAACCGAACGGTGGAGTAAGGTTATTAGGTATCCCAACCGTGACAGACCGTTTCATCCAACAGGCGATTACTCAGATTTTAACCCCTATCTTCGACCCGACTTTTTCAACACAGAGCTATGGTTTTCGACCAAACAAACGAGGTCATGACGGTGTTAGACAAGCGAAGAAATATATCGAAGAGGGATACCGATGGGTAGTCGACATGGACTTGGAGAAATTCTTTGATAAAGTCAATCATGATAGATTAATGCGGACTCTATCCAAAAGGATTCAAGACAGAACGCTCCTATCACTAATTCGGAAGTATCTACAGTCTGGCATTATGATTAATGGAGTCATAACGAAATCCGAGGAGGGTACGCCCCAAGGTGGACCATTAAGTCCTTTACTCTCCAATATCGTTCTAGATGAACTAGACAAAGAGTTAGAAAAGAGAGGGCACAAGTTTGTCCGATACGCAGATGATTGTAATATCTACGTAAAATCGAGAAGAGCCGGAGAGCGAGTAATGGACTCGATTACTACTTTCATTGAATTTACTCTAAAACTAAAGGTGAATCGAGAAAAGTCAGCTGTAGACAGACCTTGGAAAAGAAAGTTTTTAGGTTTTAGCTTCACATTTCATAAGAAACCGAAGGTGCGGATGTCAAACCAAAGTATTCAACGTGTCAAGAAACGGATACGAGAATTAACTTCAAGGTCAAAACCAATTCCAATGGATTATAGAATAGAGAAGCTGAATCAATATTTGATTGGCTGGTGCGGATATTATGCATTAGCAGATACACCCACTATTTTCAAAGAATTAGACGAATGGATTAGAAGGCGTCTCAGAATGTGCCAATGGAAAGAATGGAAGAAACCAAAAACCAAAGTAAGAAAACTCATTGGATTAGGGATTCCAAAAGAGAAGGCATACGAATGGGGAAACTCTAGAAAGAAATATTGGAGAATAGCCAGAAGCCCAATCCTACAGAAAACCCTCACAAACTCCTATTGGGAGATGCGAGGGCTGAAGAGTCTTTATGTGAGATATTCTCAACTACGTCAGACATAAATGGAACCGCCGTATACGGAACCGTACGTACGGTGGTGTGAGAGGTCGGGGGTTAGTCACCTCCTCCTACTCGATTCGTTTTCAGCATATGCAGTGCTTTTTCAAGTGTTTGTCTATTTTTTTCAGTAATTTCTTTTTTTCTAGGAATTGGTTCATACATGTTTTCAGGATCATCCCATGTTGACACTAATGAAACGCGTGCTTTTGGCTGCCACTTTTCTAACCAAGCTTTTGGAAGTGTACGTCCGATGTTCGTGTTATTTGTCATTTCAAGCCATAAAAGAGACCAGGCTCTTGGAACGACCCGCCAGATGTCGTAACCGCCTCCTCCGACTGCAATCCATTTACCACTGCAATACTTATGTGCAAGCTCATGCGCAAGCTTCGGTATTTCACGATATATATTCATCGTTGCGGATAAATGGGTTAGTGGATCGAAATAATGAGCATCTGCTCCATTTTGAGTTAAGATAATATCTGGCTTAAAATACTCGGCAATTTCTTTTACTGCAGCAATATAGCACTCTAACCAGGACTCATCTTCCGTAAAAGCATCGAGCGGGATATTAAAGGAATATCCATATCCCTTTCCTGTTCCCCATTCGTTCACGTTACCGGTACCTGGAAATAAGTACCGGCCAGTTTCATGGATGGAGATGGTGCAAATATTCTCATCGTCATAAAACGACCATTGGACACCGTCCCCGTGATGGGCATCTGTATCTATATATAAGACTCTAGCATTATATTTTTCTTGTAAGTATTTAAGTGCAACAGAACAATCGTTATAGACACAAAATCCTGACGCCTTCCCGCGAAATCCATGATGGAGTCCGCCTCCTAAATGAAGGGCGTGTAAATAATTGCCAGACATTACCTCATCAACAGCAGTTAAAGTTCCCCCTACTGATAAAGCGCTAGCGTGATGCATATTGGCAAATATAGGGGTATCCTCTGTCCCTAACCCAAAGCTTTCGGCCAGTTCAAGCGTTAATTGATTATTTCCGGCATTTTTTACAGCATTTATGTAGGACGGCTCATGATTTAAAGAAAGTTCTTCATCGGTAGCGACTCGTGGTGCCACAATATCCGTACTGGTAATCGCCTTCATTTCTTTTAATAAATCTAATGTTAATTTGATGCGCATCTGGTTGAAAGGATGGTTATTAGAAAAACGATAAGAAAGAAGTTCATTTGAATAAATAAATACAGCATCTTTAGTCATCATTAAACTCCCGGATAGTTTTTAGTTATACTATTAATACATGAATCTATTCTTAAATCTAATACGGTCAAATTGCTGAATGGAATCTTGGTCAACGTTTCTACCTATTTTCACCATTAAACAATTAGCAGGATGTGAGCATATTTCCGGATCATCTGTTGCAAACCATTCTAACCCGCCTGTTTTCATCATTTTTTCCATTACCTTTCGATATTCCCAAACATTGAGTCCTGTTCCTTTTAAATCCCAATGCCAATAGTACTCGGTTGTGATAATAATATAATTTTCCATATAATCGTCCATCATCGAAACTTTTAATAAGCTTTTTCCAACGGATGCCCCTCTATACTTAGGAATTACTTCAATTGCCCCTAATTCTATTAAATTACTCATATTTCCCTCGGACCAACGTTCTAATGGGTCAGGATGAAGATAAGTAACATAGCCGACAATGGTTTCGTGATCCTTAGCAATAATAATTCTGCCTTCAGGCAAATCGGCAATTTCAATTAGCGCTTTGTGCTGCAGGGCAGGGGGGCGAAAAGCGACTAAATCTTTATGGAATTCCAAGCTAGCAAGCTGTTTGGAAGGAATCGGCCCTTCAATGATTAGATTTCCGTGTGCTGTTTTCAGTTCCATCGCATTATACGTTTTTCTGTGCTCCATCCAGTTCTCCACCTGTCACATAGATATTAATATTATACATAATTATCTTAATTATATAAAAAATAAACCAACATTTTCTTGAAGTTAAGCGTTTTCATTCTGGTAAACCGTTTCTATTATACCATGTTAACAGTGGCCGAAAACCCTAAAAAAATTGAGATTTTAAAAACTTTATATTATAATAATTGTGTGAAAATTATTTAAAGAATGTTCAAGGGAAATGGTTAACATAATATAATTTAATGATAAAGCCTTGAATATTGAACTTTCTTATCTTGGTAAAGGGGTTGTAATCATGAAAGTGGAAGCGTTACCAGCAATTAAAGGAAACTATAATCTTCAAGACTATGAAGAAACTTACAAAACCTTTGATTGGAAGGAAACAGAGAAGTCTTTTTCATGGTCTGAGACAGGTAAGGTAAATATGGCTTATGAAGCGATAGACCGTCATGCCGAATCGTTTCGCAAAAATAAAATAGCACTATATTACCGCAATGATTCAAGAAAAGAAAAGTATACATTCAAGGAATTAAAAGAATTAACAAATAAGGCAGGAAACGTTTTAAAATCATATGGGGATGTTGAAAAAGGTGATAGAGTATTTATTTTTATGCCTAGATCACCTGAATTTTATTTTGCAGCACTAGGTGCTATTAAACTAGGCGCTATTGTTGGTCCGTTGTTTGAAGCATTTATGGAGGGTGCTGTTAAAGACCGTTTAGAAGATAGTGAGGCAAAGGTACTAGTTACCACACCAGATTTATTATACCGTGTTCCTGTTGACCAATTGCCGGCTTTAAAAACCATCTTTATCGTCGGAACAGATGTAGAGGAAGATGGAAAATATGTAGACTTTCTAAAACATTTGGAAGATGCACCGTCAAGTTTAGATATTGAATGGGTTGACAGAAATGATGGTTTAATTCTTCACTATACTTCCGGTTCTACTGGTAAACCAAAAGGCGTCCTTCATGTCCATAATGCAATGATCCAACACTATCAAACTGCTAAATGGGTGTTAGATTTACAAGAAGAGGATATCTATTGGTGTACAGCAGATCCAGGCTGGGTAACGGGAACCTCATATGGAATGTTTGGCCCATGGTTAACAGGTACATCCAATGTAATTATCGGAGGCCGTTTTAGTCCTGATGCATGGTATAAAACAATTGAAGAATTTGGTGTAACTGTTTGGTACAGTGCGCCTACTTCCTTCCGAATGTTAATGGGTGCAGGAGATGAAGTTATTAAGAAATATAATCTTTCCACTCTGCGTCATATTTTAAGTGTAGGTGAACCGCTTAATCCGGAAGTAATTCGCTGGGGACGTAAGGTGTTTAATCATCGAATCCATGATACATGGTGGATGACAGAAACAGGAGCACATTTAATTTGCAACTACCCAAGCATGGAAATTAAACCAGGTTCCATGGGAAAACCGATTCCAGGTGTGGAAGCCGCGATTGTGGATGATCAAGGAAATGTTCTTCCTCCGAATCGAATGGGGAATCTAGCTATTAAACGCGGCTGGCCATCTATGATGCATACTATTTGGAACAATCAAGCAAAATATGATTCCTATTTCTTCCCTAATGGCTGGTATGTATCAGGAGATTCCGCCTATATGGATGAGGATGGATACTTCTGGTTCCAAGGCCGTGTGGATGATGTTATTATGACTGCAGGTGAACGAGTAGGTCCATTTGAAGTGGAAAGTAAATTATTAGAGCATCCAGCTGTTGCAGAGGCAGGAGTCATCGGTAAACCTGACCCTGTGCGTGGTGAAATCATCAAAGCTTTCGTAGCATTAATGGATGGCTATGAAGAATCAGATGAACTAAAAGAAGATATTCGCCAATTTGTTAAAAAAGGCTTTGCTGCCCATGCAGCACCAAGAGAAATAGAGTTCCGTGACAAACTTCCGAAAACAAGAAGCGGTAAAATAATGCGCCGTGTATTGAAAGCTTGGGAACTTGATTTACCTGTTGGTGATTTGTCAACAATGGAAGACTAATTAAATGAAAGAAAGCCCGCACCATTTCGGTGTGGGCTTTCTTTTTGAAAACATAATATATTATCAAATAAATTATGCAAGGAAAACGGTAACGATAAGGAGAGAATCGTGCCCGAAATGAAGGAAAGGCAAGGGAAATGGTAACAATAGGGAGAGAATCGTGCCCGAAATCAAAGTAAGGCAAGGAAAACGGTAACGATAAGGAGAGAATCGTGCCCGAAATGAAGGAAAGGCAAGGGAAATGGTAACAATAGGGAGAGAATCGTGCCCGAAATCAAAGTAAGGCAAGGAAAACGGTAACGATAAGGAGAGAATCGAGTCAAGTCCATTTAATTGTGTAAAAGTGTTAACAATATTTTCGAGTTAATTCAACTTGTGTAATGAACTATATTATTTCGAATTTACTTTGAGGGGTGGGCATGATAGCCTGGAGGGTAAGCCAGGTGTTGTAAACTCCTGGCTTCCTGGCTTTTTATCATGCCTACTGGAGGCTCAAAGTCAATTCGAAATTAGGCTTTTACACTCTGTATGATAGAGTTAATTATCTTTTGATTTTTTTAAATATGGGTAATCCTTTGACGTCCATTCTTCATTAATATCCATCAATACTGAGCCAATAATCCTTATGGCAGACTGATCATTGGTAAAAATACGAATGACTCTTTCTCTTCTACGGACCTCTTGGTTTAATCGTTCTAGCATGTTGGTTGTACGTAAACTTATATGATACTCAACCGGGTGTGCAAGAAACTGGATTGCATCTTCAAAACCACTGTCTAAGATGTCTATGGTTTTGGAAAAGCCTTTGGTATCTTGATATTTTTCTACAAAACGATTTTTCAAATCTCTCACAACATCCATATCTGAGTTTTTAAATAAACATTTTAGCTCTTGCCTAGCTTCAGCTGTTCCTTTTTTAGGTAGCGAATCCAGGAGGTTTCTTATGAAATGGACCGTACAGCGTTGCCATGAAGTACCTAAAAATGTCTCTTTAATAGATGAAACTAAGCCACTATGAGCATCTGAAATAACCATTTTAGGAGATTGAAGTCCTCTGGATTTTAAATACTCAAAGAAGAAAGACCAGCTTTCTGTGGACTCCGTATGGTTAATTTTTAGGCCAATGATTTCTCTATGGCCACCTTCGGTCACTCCAACAGCAATGTGGACACTCTTTGAAACGACTTGTTTGTTTTCGCGAACCTTAATGTACATGGCATCAACGTAAATATATGGGTAATAACTTACGTTTAGTGGTCGGTTTCTCCATTCATTAATTGCAGGGTCCAATGTTTTAATTAGGTTAGAAACAAGTGATTTAGACACACTTTTCCCACATAATTCTTCTACAATTTTAGTCACTTTACGTGTGGAAACACCATTTACTACCATTTCAATCATGGATAGAATTAATGCTTGATCGCAGCGTTTAAACTTTTCAAAGATAGTCGTAGAAAATTCACCGTCTCTAGTTCGAGGAACTTTTAACGTAAGTGAGCCCGCACCAGTCATTAATTCACGCTCATAATAACCATTTCGATACCCTCTACGTTCTTCTGTTCTTTCATGGGAAAGAGCATTGATATATTCGTCTCTTTCTTTCTCCATCAAAGAATTTAAAATTAATGTCAAAGAGGCTTTTACGGGTGATTCAAGTGAGCTTTTTTCAATTTTTTCTTTGAGATCTTCTAAATTTATAGTAATATTTATTTGGGTCATCATCATGTCCTCCGTAAATGGTTTCTTGGTCGAAAACATTGTAACACGGGTCATGATGATGACCTATTCTTTTTACACAATTATATGGACTTAATCGAGAATCGTGCTCGAAATCAGGTTAAGGAAAGGAAAACGGTAACGATAAGGAGAGAATCGTGCCCGAAATCAAAGTAATGCAAGAAAAACGGTAACGCAAAGATGAAGCTTGTTCAAAAACTTGGATTAAAGCATAAAGTCAGAAACGGATGTCCTCAAACAAAAAAGGACCGGGCGGTTTTTGCCCGGTTTTTTCTATGATTAATGATTTAGTCCATTAATGATGTCAATGTTCTCATCGTCATTATTGTTTTCATCTGGTTTTTGATTATCATTAGGAGGTTCAATCCCAATCTGAATTACATTGGAATGAATGGACTCATTTCCTGCAACATCCACAGCCACTACAAATACCTTCTCATTATTTGAATAATAGGATAGGGTTGATCCGCTTTTGATAGATGTAAGTTTTTTACCATCTTTACTATATACGCGGTACCCTACAACATCAGAACTTGGCGACTCCGTCCATTTAATATGTTTTCCTTCTGTTGTTACTTTTACAGGTAATGGAGGTTTTCCATCATCCGTTATTTTATCATCCGGAATTAGAATTTTACTCCAAAGCGGATTATTTGGGATCAACTTTCGCAAATCTTTACTTTGATCTGCACCAATTTCTTTTATAAAGTCTGGATTTAATATAAATCCAGATCTAGCAAATTCGAATGGGGTAGATTCTAATGCTACGTAATTTTTGCCTTTAATGGTCACGTATTTTCCTTCGATCAAGCTATTATCCACTTTTGTTGGAGCAAATTTTACATTAAACAAATCAGATTTAACAAGTCCTGCATCTGAGCATGCTTTGGACGGAAGATTACCCGATATGGCACAATAGGATTTTCTTTCAATACCGCTAGGCATGCTAAAATGTTCTTTCGGAGCAACTAAATTTGGTTTGGCATCATATGCAGCATTCATGAGCTTACTCCATATTTGCAGATTTCTGATACTGTAGTTAGGGTAATTGGAAGATCTTAAATCACTTGGTGTATCATAGCCAATCCATGTACCAAAGGTAACATTAGGATTAGTAGCAACAAACCATGCATCCTTCCAGTCTTGAGTGGTCCCCGTTTTTCCAGCCCAATCAGCTGAAAATTTAAGCATACCTTTAGCTGATGCCGCTGTTCCATAACCTAATACATCTCGCATCATATCAATAGCCAAATAAGACGTTTGCTTGCTAAAAACTTGGACTGGCTTTGCCTGATGCTGATAGATGGTTTTTCCATTTTTATCGACAATTTTATCGATTAGATAAGCATCGACAAATTTACCTCCGTTTGCAAATGTTGCATATGCATTGACATTTTCCTCAACTGTAACACCATTGGTAATTCCGCCAAGTGACAAAGCAGGATTATAATAGTCTCCCTCGGTTAAAGATGTAAAGCCCATTTGTTTTAAATAATTTGCGGGCCGCCCGTTGATTATGTTTAAATACGTTTTGGCAGCGGAAATATTATAAGAATATGCGAGTGCTTGTCTTGCTGTAACGAGCCCATATTCTTTTCCTATTGTATAGTTTTCTGGACTCCATTCCTTCCCACCAGATGTGATAGAAAACTTCGTATCCGCGATCATACTGCCGGGAGAAATTTTTCCTTGTTCAAGGGAGGGACCATATACTAATAATGGTTTCATTGTTGACCCATTTGGGCGTTTTCCTTGTGTTGCGTGATTTAATTGTTCAAGCTTAAAATCACGTCCTCCTACAAAACTTAAAATTTTTCCAGTACTATTCTCAATGAGCATCGCACCAATTTGTACCGGTTCAATCCTGTTCTTTACCCTTCCCGTATTAGGATCTGTATAGGTAACTGTATTGATAGGCCCGTACCCACGAAATTCATTTTTCGCTTTTTGCATTTTATCGTAAATCTGTTTAATGACAGTAGTATGAATTTTATATCCATTTTGACGGATATTACGATTTGCCAGTGTCTCATATTTTTGATTTAAGGTTTTATCTTTTTGTAAGTCTGTATCAGAATAGCCGTCCTTCTTTGCTAAAATCGTAGCGATGATATCTGTTGCCCTTCTCTCAATTTCGTCGACAAGCCAAGGGTACTGTTCCCGCGGGCTTGTCTGAGAGGAAATAAAGTCCTTTTTAATATCGTATTGAAGTGCATCCTTGTATTCTTTATCACTTATATATCCATTATCATGCATCCTTTTTAATACAGTTTTCATACGGTTAATACCAGGTTGCAAGTTTTTCTTTAATGTTCCTTGATTGGTAAACGGGGTATAACCAAATGGGCTTTGGGGCAATCCCGCTATAAAGGCCGATTGCGGAAGGTTCAAATCCTTTGCATTTACTCCAAATATTCCTTTGGCTGCTGTTTGCACGCCAGCGATATTCCTTCCGGATGAATTACGTCCAAAAGTTGTGTCATTCAAATAGGCGTCTAGGATTTGATCCTTTGAAAAAAACTTTTCTAAACGAAGGGCAAGTAATACCTCCTTTGCTTTTCGGTCAAAGGAAACCTCATTCGTCAAAATTTGATTTTTAATAACCTGTTGTGTCAAAGTGCTTCCGCCGGTTTGACTAGAAGAGTTAGTCAGTTCTTGAAAGATGGCCCGAAATAATGCTTTCGGTACAATCCCATGATGCTCATAAAAATATTCATCTTCCGTTGCAATGAGTCCGTTTTTTACATATTTTGAAACCTGGTCAATGGATACTTCTTCACGTTCTAAATCTGTTCGCATTTTACCTAGGTATACATTGTTTGCAAAATATAGTTTCGTTGTTTGATTCTCATCATTGATATCTTTCTTCATCTCAGCATAAGTGCGGATAGGCTCGTCCTTTACTAAGGATGCAAAATAACCAGCACCGATCCCCCCAGCAAAAGCAAAACCAATAACACCGACAATAAAAAAAATAAGAAGTAGATTCCAAAAAACCCCATAAGTAATTCTAGTTCGTTTTTGCAGTTTTTCATTTTGAAAAAACAATAAAATTTTATCGAAAAATATTTTTATCTTATGTATTCTTTCTCTCATCATATCCCCCCAAAATCACCCTCATTATAGCATAAGTATGGGTGGGAATTAGCAGATTTTTCGTAAATTATTTGTTATGTATAGAATTACCCCTAAGAAAAGAAGCATACTATTTATTTGATTGAAAAGGGTATTTTAAGTAAAAAAATTAAATAGGTTAGGTTCATTCCTTTACCTTTACCTGTTCAACGTTGTAAGAGCGTCAATCAGATGCATTTTAATCTTATGGCTATAAAAATACGCAAGAATTTTATTAAAGGATTTGACATTATTTCATGAGTATGTTTAAAATGTATTAAGATTTTATTACAAATTTATATGAAATGCATTGAAGGAATAAAGTAGTCTTTCTATCCCTGTTCTAAGAGAGCCGGTGGGTGGTGTAAATCGGTATATATAGAAAAGATGAATTACATTCTGGAGCTTTTGCTGTGAAGGTTAGTAGCAGCAAACGGTTGAATTCCGTTAAAGTTTTTGAGTGGAGAATTTTTTTCTCAAGTTGGGTGGTACCACGATAATTTCGTCCCTTCGTTATGTAACGAAGGGGCTTTTTATTTTTCAAAGGAGTGATTATGAGGATGAACTTATTAGAAGATTTACAGTGGCGGGGTATTGTTTATCAGCAAACAGATGAAGAAGGCTTACAAAAAACGTTAGATGAAAATAAAATCTCCCTATACTGCGGAATCGATCCGACGGCAGATAGTATGCATATCGGACACTTGCTTCCTTATTTAACATTACGTCGATTTCAGCAGGCTGGTCACCGTCCAATTATTTTAGTTGGTGGTGCAACAGGGTTAATAGGAGATCCGAGTGGAAAGAAGGAAGAAAGAAAGCTGCTAACTATTGAAAATGTACAAGAAAATGTAAATGGTCTTAAGAAACAGCTTAAGCAAATTTTTAACTTTGAAGGCGAAAATGCTGCTGTAATGACCAATAACTATGATTGGGCAGGCACCATGAATCTTGTTTCCTTCCTACGTGACTATGGAAAATACATTGGTGTTAATTACATGCTTGCGAAGGATACTATTTCATCCAGATTAGAAACGGGAATATCCTATACAGAATTCACTTATACCATTCTGCAGGCTATTGACTTTTTACATTTATATCAAAACTATGATTGTAAACTACAAATTGGCGGAAGCGATCAGTGGGGAAATATCACAACTGGTTTAGAGCTTATCCGCAAAGTGGAAGAAGAGGGAGCGAAAGCATACGGTTTAACGATTCCGCTAGTAACAAAAGCAGATGGAACAAAATTCGGTAAGACGGAAAGCGGAACTGTGTGGCTAAATCCTGATAAAACAAGTCCATATGAATTCTACCAATTCTGGATTAATACAGCAGATGCTGATGTGGTGAAATACTTAAAATACTTTACATTCTTATCTCATGAAGAAATTGAGGCATTAGCAAAATCTGTGGAAGAGGAACCGCATTTGCGTAAAGCTCAAAAAGCTCTTGCGGAGGAAATGACACGACTAATTCACGGTGAAGCTTCATTGCAGCAAGCATTAAAAATCACGGATGCACTTTTCAGCGGAGATATCAAAAACTTAACTGCAACTGAAGTCAAGCAAGGCTTTAAAGATGTTCCTTCTTTTGATCTTCCAAAGGATAGTGATTTAAATCTTGTTGATATATTAGTGGAAGCAAAAATTGTACCTTCTAAGCGTCAAGCACGGGAAGACATTCAAAATGGAGCCATCTATATCAATGGTGAAAGAAATAATGATGTAGGCTATATATTATCGGAAAGTGACCGTATTGAAGGGGAATTTACCGTTATTCGTAAAGGGAAGAAAAAATATTTCCTCATCAAGTTTATTTAATTGAAAAAACCAGCAGAATAAAAAATCTGCTGGTTTTTATGTGGAATGAAATAATTTGTATTTTATAGCATAAGGATATTTGTTCGTAAGTGTATAGAGTTGAGGATAAATGATTGATTCCTCAACCAACTTTTTACTCTTAAAATGTATCGATTTTGGCATACTATACACATCCTTCAGAAAAAGGAGCAGTAGTATGAGCGGAAATACTAATGTATCAAATAAAAATACAGCATCTCCAAGTGAATTATTAGCTATGGAAAGAACAAAACTAGCCAATATTCGGACCCTGTTAGCCTATATTCGTACATCTTTAACATTCTTTGCAGGTTCAGCAGCGTTAATAGAGTTTTTTGATAAGAACATAAAGTTCGAAATTACAGCGTACATATCCATTACACTAGGAGTAATTCTTCTTTTGATTGGTTTTTTTAATTATTACCGTTCAAAAAAGATGATCAAGGAAGTGCAATTGAATAAATAATAAGTATTTCATTATACACTCATGAATTTAGCTTTTTAAACAGGGAAAATAATTAATAATTTCACCCAAATATGTGTCCGATATTCCCACAAAATCCTTTTAACTAATTATCAGAGAATAAAATAGAAAAACAAAAAACCTAGAAATGTTGATATAACAACATTTCTAGGTTTTTTAGCATTGCTATTGAATAAGCAATTTAATTAACGAGAGTAGAACTCTACGATGAATGATTCGTTAATTTCAGCTGGTAATTCAGAACGTTCTGGTAAACGAGAGAAAGTACCTTCAAGCTTATCAGCATCAAAAGTAACATAATCAGGAACATAGTTTGTTACTTCAATTGCTTCTTTAATGATAGATAAGTTGCGTGATTTTTCACGAACGCTGATTGTTTGTCCTGGTAATACGCGGTAAGATGGAATATCAACGCGTTTGCCATTCACAAGAATGTGGCCGTGGTTAACAAGCTGACGAGCTTGACGGCGAGTACGAGCTAAACCAAGGCGATAAACAAGGTTGTCTAAACGAGACTCAAGAAGAATCATGAAGTTTTCACCATGCTTACCTGGCATTTTACCAGCTCTTACGAATGTGTTATGGAATTGACGTTCGTTAACTCCATACATATGGCGAAGCTTTTGCTTTTCTTGCAATTGCAAACCATATTCAGATAATTTCTTACGTTGGTTAGGACCGTGTTGTCCTGGCGCGTAAGGACGCTTTTCTAATTCTTTACCAGTACCGCTTAGTGAAATACCAAGACGGCGTGATAATTTCCAACTTGGACCAGTATAGCGAGCCATGAATGACTCCTCCTCTTTGTTTTTATTTTGTTGTAAAATAAAAACAGATGTGAACATCCATTATGTGTATGATGTTTTCATGTACCATCGCCCTAGCAGCTAAGGGTTACACGATACACCACATTCTAGAGTTTGCGATTAGAAAACTCCTAGAACGGGAACAAAATACGCTCATAAAGTTGTCCGCACAGGCTGCATTATTTTACACAAATTTCATTATATGTTTCTAATACAATAAAGTCAAGGCGAATTAAAAGAAATTATGTATTCTGAAGCGATTTTATTTATGGGAAAATTTCCTTAAACTTTTATTCAGTTCTGTGCAAATCGAAATCATTAATAGTATAATAGTACTATGAAAAGTGTTAATTTTTCTTTAACAATAAAAGGATTAGATATATAGGTGATTGTAGATGGACATGAATAATGAAAGTTTATATAAGGAATTATTTAGAGTAACAGAAAAATTCCATTCATCTATGGATGTAGAGAATGTTCTCTCTGAAATTATTTATACTCTTAGACGTGTATTTCCAAAATTCGAGTATAGTTTGATGATATCTAATGATAATGACTACAATCAAGATTTACCTGTTAAACCATTGCAATATGAAAGTTTGGATGATAGGGCCATGCAGGCATTTGTAAATGGTTCCATTCAAATTGATACAACATGTGATACCCATTTGACAAGATTATATTCACCGTTGCACGGGAAACAGGGAGTATATGGCGTCCTTGAGGTTATAACATACGCCTCATTTATGTTTAAGCCAAACGAGATTGAATTTATCCGCCTGCTTGCCAATACTGCCGGCAGTGCAATCGAAAATGCAAAACTATATCAGCAATCCAGAAGTTTAATAGAGGATTTACGATTAATTAATGAAACATCCCATGTCTTAAATGGCAGTTCCAGCTTAAATGAGACCACCCAATTTTTAATAGCTCAAATTTCCAAATCTTTTCATGCAAATACAATTGCTTTTATATTTGTTAACGAGGATAACACAAGTTTAATACTTGAGGGAAGCAGCCAATTTTTTTCATCTTCAAAAGGCAAAGATTATATTCAATTTGTCTTTGATTCCTTAAATAAACAGAAAGATTCTATTCTCATAAGTGATATGAATGGGAGAATATTGGGTCAGCCTTTATCCTACTTATCGATGATGGCAGTTCCGATGTTGGAAGGTAATTCGTTAAAAGGTTTCTGTATCGTTTTACATGAGCAGCCATATTTTTTTACATTTGATAAATTTAAATTATTCCAATCCCTAATCCACCATTCTACTATGGCAATTTCAAATTCCATTTTGCGAGAAAAATTAGAGAAGATGGTGATTACGGATCAATTGACGCAATTGTTTGTGAAAAGCTATTTGAATAATCAAATAAAAAAATCTATGACGAGTGATAATGAAGGCACCTTTATTTTATTGGATATTGATAATTTTAAGGAAGTAAACGATACGTATGGTCATCAAGTAGGGGATGATGTGCTTGTTCAAGTAGCTAATTTAATCTTAGAAAATATTCGATTAACGGATATTGGTGCAAGATGGGGAGGAGAAGAATTAGCGATCTATCTTCCTGGTGTCTCTTTAAAAGCTGGAGCACAAATTGCTAAACGATTAGTAAAGGCAGTACAAGAAAAAACAAATCCACAAATTACGGTTTCATGCGGCGTTTCTTATTGGAACAAAAAAAGGCAAGATGAAGCAAAAAATTTGTTTAATCGAGCAGATATTGGCCTATATGATGCCAAAAATCTTGGAAAAAACCAAGTAGTCATAAAAGAAGAATATCAAATTATGTAAAAAGCCATCATTTTGATGGCTTTTACTTAATTTTAAAGATATTTAACCAATACTTCTACAAACCTGCCTAATTGGATTTCGTCCACCTCGTCGAAGCGATTGGTAATAGGACTATCGATATCAAGAACACCTATCAATTCTTCATTTTTAATAATGGGAACCACAATCTCTGATTGGGATGCTGAATCACATGCAATATGGCCAGGGAATTGGTTAACATCTTCTACTCTTATTGTCTTTCTTTCTGCAATAGCAGTGCCGCAAACCCCTTTACCAAAAGGAATTCTAACACAGGCAGGCAGTCCTTGGAACGGCCCGAGCACTAATTGATCATTCTCCACTAAATAAAAGCCAACCCAATTAATTGTCTCTAAAAATTGATTTAAAAGAGCGGAGGCATTGCTTAGGTTTGCAATTCGATTTGGCTCATCTTCAATCAGAGCCTCTAATTGCTTTATGACAAGCTGGTATTTCTCTTCTTTTGTACCTTGATATGCACTTGCATGAAACATGATATTCACCCTATTCTTTAGCAAAATATTTTAAAACTCAGCATTTCTCGTCAATATCAATGAAAAGTGTCGATATTTATTTATAGGAAAAATGCATATTAGCTAGAAGTGTATAAATAATAAATATTTTTTGAACTGCTTCTTTTTAGGAATAGCATATTTCAAGTAAATGTACAAGGAAAAAGTATGAAATGAGGGATTCCGTGATGAAATCAGCTCTGTCGACAAAGGAGACAATTTTGAATTCAGCAATTTTATTATTTAATACAAAAGGATACGATGGAACTTCGATTCGAGATATATCAAACAAGGCAAATGTAAATCCTGCAAATATTTCTTACTATTTTCATAATAAACAAGGTTTGCTTGAAGCATGTCTTGTGTACTTTTTTGAACATTATTTAAACTTTTTGGAAGAAGAAGTGAATTTGATCGCGTTGGAGAACCGTAAAGAATGTTTAAACAGAGCTATTTATAAGATATTAGAATTTCAAGGAAAAAATCACTTTTTAACAAGATTTGTTTGGAGAGAAATATCGATTGACTCACAAGTTATTAGGGAAATTACTTCATCCTATCTAATGAAGGAACGCTACTTATTTAAGCGTCTATTAGAGGAAGGAGAAGGAAACAATGCTTCCATCTATATGAAAATAATTCAATTGAAGAGCATGCTTACAATGCCATTTTTAAACAGTCAATATTTAAGGGAAGTTCTGCATATATTCCCTCAGGAAAAATATTTTATTGAAAAATATTATCTTGTTCTAAAGGAATGGATTGATCAAATAACTGTAGAAAAAAAGGAAACGGCAAACCAGCCAATACCAACACCGTGATTTAAGCGGTGTTTTTTTGACCATATTTAATGCGATATTCGAACTCTTTTTTGTAAAGGGCGAAAATTTTGTGTAAAAATCCTTCTCTTTTTGCAAAAATTAGCGAATTTAATAGTCAAAAATTGTCGTTACATGGTATCATAAATACATCATACATAAAATAACAAAATCGTTAAAATAGATGTATTTCGGATAAACAGGAGGCTTATGGTCATATGATGTACGGCATCATCAGTATAATTGTACTTGTACTTATTTTATTAGTGATCGGTTTTATTATACGGAAAAAGTATTATAAAGAAATTGACAAGCTGGAGGCTTGGAAAATTGACATTATGAATCGCCCAGTATTAGATGAACTGGGAAAAGTAAAGCAATTAAACATGACTGGACAAACAGAGGAAAAGTTTGAACGTTGGAGAAAGTCATGGGATGAGATTGTCGCCGTGCGGCTTCCTGATGTGGAGGATTATTTATTCGATATTGAGGAGTATACAGATCGATATCGTTTCAAAAAAGCAAAAAGTGAGCAAGCAAAGATTGAAAAGGTTTTACAGGATATTGAAGAAAATATAGAGACGATACTTTCCGAATTAAGCGAACTAATTGGCAGTGAGGAAAAAAACAAAGTTGAAATAGAGGAACTGCAGCAAAAATATAAATCAATAAAAAAACACTTGCTCATTCATAGGCATACATATGGAAAGTCTATTAAACAATTGGAAAATAAACTTGAGGAGATAGCAGAGGGCCTTCAAAAGTTTGAAGAATTAACGACGAACGGAGATTATCTGGAAGCTCGCGAGCTGGTAATTGGCTTAACTTCCGGGATGGAGGAATTTGAAGAAAAAGTTGAAAAACTACCAGATTTATTAACAGAAATAGAAACCGTTTTGCCATCTCAAGTGAATGAAATCGAAGAAGGCTATAAGGAGATGTCTGAACAAGGATTTATTTTGGAACATCTGCAGCTTGAAAAAGAGATAGAACAACTAAGAAAAACTTTAGTAACTTATAGCAGCTTTTTAGAGAAAACAGAGATTGCAGAAGTTGAAAAAGGCGTACAAGAGATAAAAGAAAAGATCGAGATCTTATATGATCTTCTCGAAAAGGAAGTACATGCAAAGCATTATATTCATCAGCACCAAAATAGCATTATAAACATATTCGACAAATTAAAAGAAGCAAATCAAAAAATAAAAGCGGAGACCGAAATTGTTCAGGAAAGCTATCAGTTATTGGAAGGGGAACAGCAAATTCCGGTTAATTTTGAAAAGGAATTATCTCAGCTAATGAAGAGATATGAAATGCTCGAAGCAAGATTAAGGGAAGAGAATTCCGCTTATACACTTCTTAGTGAAGACCTAAAGGAAATCAAAGATTTAATGGAGAAAATTGAGAAAGAGCAACAAGAATTTACGGAGCACCTGCAAACTCTAAGGAAAGATGAACTGGAAGCACGTGAAAAGGTGCAAGATTTAAAGAGAAAAATAACAGAAATGAAGAGAAATATTTCCAAAAGTAATGTCCCGGGGCTGCCTAACGATTATCAATCAGTTCTGGAACAAGCAATGGAACACATACAGGATGTGTTTGCGAGCCTAAATGAAAAACCTTTAAATATAATCTCAGTACAGCAGCACTTAAATAATGCAGTAGATACAGTAGATCATTTAAGCGGAAAAACAGAAGATTTGATTGAAAGTGTTGTTTTAGCGGAAAAGGTAATTCAATATGGCAATCGTTATCGTGCCCGTTATCCAAAGGTTGCAATTGGTTTACAACATGCGGAAGAAGCTTTTAGAAGCTTTGATTACCGGGCAGCTCTTGAAGAAGCTGCAACAGCAGTAGAAGAAGTGGAGCCTGGCGCATTAAAACATATTGAAAGTTTATTGAACGAAGAATAATAAGGACAAAAGCGGAGTGCTGCTTTTGTCTTTATTTTTTTATGCATAAAATGCTATGGATGTCATACGAACATTCCAATAGGAAAATAAATCTACTTCATTTTCAATAGTCGTAATTTATGATAAGATTTATTTTTGTTAACGTTTTTCCTATTAGGACTTTTCATATTAAATAAATGAAGGTGTATTTCATGATATATTTCGATAATAGTGCTACAACAAAGCCATATGACGAGGTAATCAATGCTTTTGTAAAAATATCAACTCAGTTTTTTGCAAACCCGTCTTCCTTACATGACTTAGGTGGTCAGGTAGAAGAGCTTTTAAAACAGGCCAGATTGCAAATAGCTAGTCTATTACAGGTAAAGTCAAACGAAATTTTCTTTACTTCAGGTGGAACGGAAGGGAATAATTTAGCAATTAAAGGAACCGCATTGCAGTATGCTTCCCGTGGGAAACATATTATTATTTCAGGAATTGAGCATGCTTCTGTTTATGAAACTTGTGAGCAATTAAAATCATTGGGATATAAGATAACTTATTTATCTGTTGATTCAAATGGACAAGTAAATGTTGAGGATCTGGAGTCCGCGATAACAGAAGAAACGATACTTGTTTCCATCATGCATGTAAATAATGAAATTGGGGCTATTCAACCAATTGAGGAAATTGGAAGCATCCTGAAAAACTATCCAAAAGTATTATTTCATGTAGACCATGTACAAGGATTTGGAAAGGTTCCACTAGACCTGTATAAGGCAAATATTGATTTATGTACGATTTCAGCACATAAATTTCATGGACTGAAAGGAAATGGTCTTTTATTTAAACGTGATGGGATAAGAATTTCTCCCCTTTTAACCGGTGGCAGCCAAGAAGGGAAATTGCGTAGCGGTACCGAGAATACAGGTGGGATTGTAACCATGGCAAAAGCCATGCGGATGATAGAAGATAAGAGGAAAGAAAAAGGTGCAGAGCTTCTGCAGATCCGCGATTATTTAGTGGAACAGCTCGGCCAAATACCGCAAGTTCAATTAAATACAAAACCATCTGTTTCCGCACCACATATTATTAATTTCTCTGTCGTTGGTTTACGTGGAGAAGTTATTGTTCATGCACTTGAAAAGGAAAAGGTATATGTTTCTACTACAAGCGCTTGCTCATCAAAGCAGAGAAAACTCAGCAGAACATTATTATCGACAGGAGTTCCAGAAAGCCTAGCAGAAGGTGCAGTAAGAATCAGCTTGTCATATGATAATACAATGGATGAAGCGAAGGTCTTTATCCAAACCCTACAACAAATTTTAGAAAAATTAAATATGGTAATGAGGGATTCAAAATGAAATATGACCGTATATTAATCCGTTATGGAGAATTATCCACAAAGGGTAGAAATCGTAAGCATTTTATTACCCATTTGAAAAGAAACATTCGTGAAGTATTAAAGGATTTTAAAAATATTCATATTCAAGGTGGACATGATCGTATGTACATCTTATTAAATGGTGAGGATAGTGATCCAATTATGGAGAAACTAACCTCAGTCTTTGGTATCCAATCCTTTAGCTTAGCTGTTCGTACAGAAAGAAATATTCAAGATATTCAGCGAGTAGGATTGTCTTTAGTCGAACAAATTTTCGAATCGGGAAAAACATTTAAAGTATCAACAAGACGCGGCGACAAATCGTTTGAATACGATACGAATGACATTAATCATGCGGTTGGAGGGCATATATTACAAAATATAGAAAATATTAAAGTGGATGTGAAAAATCCGGATATTAATCTTCTTGTTGATGTCAGACCTGATGCTATTTACTTATCATGCGAGGTCATTCAAGGCGCAGGAGGACTTCCAGTTGGATCATCCGGTAAAGCGATGCTCATGTTATCCGGCGGAATCGACAGCCCTGTAGCCGGGTATTTAACAATGAAGCGAGGGGTTCAAATAGAGGCAGTTCATTTCCAAAGCCCTCCTTTCACAAGTGAACGGGCAAAACAAAAAACGATAGATTTAGCAAAGAAAATCTCTGCATTTAGCGGCTATGTAAAAATGCATTTTGTTCCGTTTACAAAAATACAAGAAACCATTCACAAGCATATCCCTGAAGGATACTCGATGACAGCGACCAGAAGAATGATGCTTAGAATTACAGATGAAATAAGAAGAAAAAATGATGGATTAGCGATTGTTACAGGAGAAAGTTTAGGACAGGTAGCAAGCCAAACGCTTGAAAGTATGATAGCGATAAACGATGTAACGGCAACACCAATTTTAAGGCCGTTAATCTCAATGGATAAACTGGAAATTATTGATATCGCAAAAAAAATCGATACATTTGATATTTCAAGTTTGCCCTATGAAGACTGTTGCACAATCTTTACCCCGCCTTCTCCTAAAACAAGGCCGAAACTTTCTAAAATTCAATATTATGAAAGTGATATTGACTTCGACACATTAATAGAAGAAGCTGTGAATAATGTAGAAACAATTATTGTTAGCAGTGAAGACCCTATTAAAAGCGAACAGTTTTCTGATTTATTGTAAATAGAAATTATAGTAAAAATTAATTATACAAGGAACAATTACCATACGTTTCGTTGTATGAAGGCATGTGTTTTTGCAAAATCTATACTCACAAGGAGGTGAAAACACATGCCAAACAATAATCAATTATTAGTAAATGGTGCTGAGCAAGCACTTGACCAAATGAAATATGAAATTGCAAACGAATTTGGTGTAAACCTTGGAGCAGATACAACTTCACGTGCTAACGGTTCTGTTGGTGGTGAAATCACAAAACGCCTTGTTTCTATGGCTGAGCAACAACTAGGTGGACGTATTCAATAATTAAATAAAGTATGGATAAAGGAGTGGGCAATGCCCGCTCCTTTTTGCTCTTCTTCGATTTAATAATTTCAAATTTTTAAATTATTATGTATAATGATATAGAAGAATAATGTTTAGGGGGAGTTTGGATGAGGCGTGAGGATTTATTAGCACCGGAAAAGTACAATATAGTAGAGGAAGTTGAAAGGTTTGCAAAAGATCCTTCCAGAATAGCAATCAAATGGGAAAATGAACAAGGAGAAACAAGAGAAATTACCTATTCCAATTTAATGAAAAATGTGAATAAGATTGGAAACATTTTCTTGAAGTCCGGACTTCAAAAGGGCGACGTTATTTTAGTAATGGTTCCAAGATTAATTGAAGCATATGAGATATACCTTGCCGCCTTGAAAACCGGAATTGTGGTAATTCCAAGCTCCGAAATGTTAAAAGCAAAAGATTTACAATATCGCATTCAACATGCAGAGGTAAAAGGTATTGTAGCCTATTATCCATATATCGAGCAGTTTAATGATATCGAAGATTTAAAGGATATATTAAAATTTGTCGTTGGGAATAAAACAAATGATTGGAATTCCTTATATGACTTAATGGAGACTTCCTCGGAACATTTAGAAATTGGTGATACATCGAAAGACGATATGGCATTTTTATCCTATACTTCCGGAACTACCGGTAATCCAAAAGGTGTCGTACATACCCATGGATGGGGATACGCTCATTTACGCACGGCAGCTCCGAATTGGTTGTGCATCGAAGAAGATGATGTAGTATGGGCGACAGCAGGGCCAGGATGGCAAAAATGGATTTGGAGCCCGTTTTTATCAGTCTTAGGTTCAGGGGCAACAGGCTTTGTTTATAATGGGAAATTTGAACCGAAAACATATTTAAATCTTTTAGAAAAATATAAAGTAAATGTGTTATGCTGTACACCAACAGAATATCGTTTAATGGCGAAGGTAGACAATTTGAATGAATATCAATTGTCAAATTTACATAGTGCAGTATCTGCCGGTGAACCATTAAACAGAGAAGTGATTGAGACTTTTATGAGATATTTTAATATAACTGTAAGAGACGGATACGGCCAAACGGAAAATACCTTGCTTGTTGGGATTACGAAGGAAATGGATGTCAAACCGGGTTCAATGGGAAAACCAACACCCGGGAATACTGTTGAAATAATTGATGATAACGGAAATCCGTGTGAAGTAGGGGAAGTTGGAGATATTGCAGTTCATATTGAAACACCTGCATTATTTAAAAATTATTATAAAGATCCTGAACGAACTGCAAAGCAATTTAGAGGGGAATACTATATTACCGGTGACAGGGCAAAGAAAGATGAGGATGGTTATTTTTGGTTTGAAGGTAGATCTGACGACATTATCATCAGCTCAGGATATACAATCGGACCATTTGAAGTGGAAGATGCTCTTGTCAAACATCCATTTGTAAAGGAATGTGCTGTTGTCGCAAGCCCCGATGAAATTAGAGGAAATATCGTGAAAGCCTTTATAGTCCTTCAGGATGGTATGGATCCAGAGCATCCTAATTTAATCAAAACATTACAGGATCATGTAAAAGCATTAACTGCACCTTATAAATATCCGCGCCAAATTGAATTTATTAACGAATTGCCGAAAACAACATCAGGAAAAATTCGTCGCATTGAATTACGTCAACAGGAAATGGAAAAGGTGAAATAAATTTTTGATAAAAAGGTGGACGGTTTATATACTGTCTGCCTTTCTTTCATTTATAATATTAGAGTTGAGAAACGAGTATATATTACATCATCGACTCAGAACTAGAAAAGAGGAGAAGAGAAATGATGCAGAATGAAAAAAAGGGAGTTTTTTATGCCGCTTTTTCCTATATCTTTTGGGGAGTATTACCTGTATATTGGAAATGGCTGCAGCATGTATCAGCAGATGAAATATTAGCGAATCGAATTTTTTGGTCTTTTGCTTTTATGGTCATTTTACTAATAGTGACAAAAAAGTGGAAAAAGTTCGTAGAAACAATAAAAAATTTAAAGACCAATCGAAAAACTGGTTTATCTCTTACAGTCGCTTCCATTCTCATTACAATGAATTGGTTCATTTATATTTGGGCCGTGAATGCTGATCATATTGTAGAAGCAAGTCTGGGGTATTATATTAATCCATTAATTAGTATTTTATTAGGTGTTTTTGTTTTAAAAGAAAGGCTTAATTATGTGCAAATTATTTCCTTTCTTCTTGCAGCGATTGGGGTAATAATTCTCACTTTGTCATATGGTCATTTTCCTTGGGTTGCCTTTAGTTTAGCATTGACATTTGGTTTATATGGGTTAGTGAAAAAGGTTATTAAAGTTGATTCTTCAATTGGTTTAACTTTAGAAACAATGACAGTAACTCCTTTTGCAATTATTTTTCTCATTTATCTTTCTTTAAAGGGGAACCTGTCGATATTTTCAGGATCTTTAGGAACGGATCTTTTACTAATGGGAGGGGGGATTGTAACTGCCACTCCATTATTGTTTTTCGCAAAAGGTGCACAAGTAATACCAATGTATTTGTTAGGCTTTTTACAATATATTGCTCCAACCATCATGCTCATCCTAGGTGTATTTTTTTATAATGAACATTTTACAAAAGCACATATGTGGGCTTTTGTATGTATTTGGGCAGCCATTATTATTCTATCTGCATCCAATGTATATAAAAGCAGTAAATGGAAGAAGCCTAACAGCATTAGCGCATGAATCTGGTAATTATTTTAGAATTAGACGAAACCTTCCATCCGGTTATTCCGTATAAAAAGCAATCGGAAATATACCCGATTGCTTTTTATACATAATTACAAGAAAGTTCTCCTGACTTTCTCCCAAAAGGAATTGTCTTTTAGTTTTACTGTTTTTATTTTTTTGTCACTTAGCTTGATTTCTACTTTATCGACATGGCGAATACTTAGAGCTTCATTGTCCATTCCCATTAAGGGATATTCGTTTCCGTCTCCGGTAATCTTTAAGGTAAGTTTGCGACTGCCATCGAGAATGAAGGAGGAGCCTAAAGTTCTATATCTGTTATTATTTAACGATGCTATTTCACTTACTTGAAGACACGGTAGCATTGGGTCAACAACAGCTCCATTCACAGACTTATTATAAGCAGTGCTTCCAGTAGGAGTCGCAATTAGCATCCCATCGCCGCGGAACGTTTCAAAATGAAGATCATCAATGAATACATCCATTACAAATGTTTTGATAATCCCGGAACGGATGCTGAATTCGTTTAAACAATAAAAGGATCCTTGATCATCAATATTAGCGATGAGAACGGGATACCTTCGAACTTCGATTTTTTCTTGGGTAATGGCGTCAATCATGTCGGAAACATGTTCAAGCTGAAAATCACAATATAATCCAAGCTCATTTTTTGTAGTTATTCCCGCATAAAGACAATCCTGACGGAAATTCGTTTTTCTTACTGCTTGAAGAAAGGTTCCATCTCCTCCGATGCTTATTATGATGTTTGCATCGTTTGGATTTTGAACAATTTGAAAGCCATACCTTTCGGCTAGTTCAAATAAAGCAAATATTTTTGCATCAGATCGTTCTTTATGAAAAAAATAAATGTGATTACGTTCCGTCATAATTTTACCTCATTTCACAAGTCTAAATTAATAGTAATATTAGTGTAACAAATTATATTTAAAAAATCATTTCATCATACATATGGTATAAAGCTAGAAGGAGGATGAAGAATGAATAAAAAAAGATGGGCGGCACTAGGAATTGCTGCTGCTTTATTTGTAGTATCAATTATTGTTAATTTTGCTATTACTGCCTTTACAACTGATTTTTCCAGCCTTTTTGATAAGGCTTTTACAACCCCGGAACAAAATTTCACGGAGGATGTTATGAAGGATGGAAAAAGCACTAAAAAAATCGCTGTTTTAAATGTCAATGGTGTGATTCAAGATTCCGGAGGTGCAAGTTCCTTATTAAATAACGGAAGCTTTAATTTTCAAGATTTTATGGATCAATTAAACTATGCAAAAGATGATAATAATGTAAAAGGCATTATCATTCGTGTGAACTCACCTGGCGGAGGGGTAGTAGAGTCGGCGGAAATTCACGACAAAATTGTTCAAATCCAAAAAACAACGAAAAAACCCGTTTATGTTTCAATGGGTGCTACAGCAGCATCTGGCGGTTATTACATATCTACCCCAGCGAAAAAAATATTTGCAAGCCCTGAGACACTTACAGGTTCACTTGGTGTTATTATGGAAGGGGTAAACTATGGAGAGCTTGCAAAAAAATACGGAATTAACTTTATGACCATAAAAAGCGGACCATATAAGGATATCATGAGTCCATCACGTCCTATGACAGATAGCGAGAAAAAAATCCTCCAAAATATGGTCAATGATTCTTATGCCGGGTTTGTAAAGGTTATATCAGAAGGGCGAAATATTCCGGAAAAACGAGTACGTGAATTAGCAGATGGGCGAGTTTATGATGGAAGACAAGCGAAAAAACTAAATTTAATAGATGACTTTGGTTATTTGGATGATGTTATCAATAATATGGAAAAGGATTATCATATACAAGGAGCACAAGTAGTTCAATATAGTTCAAATTTTGGATTAAGCTCCTTGTTATCCATGACAGCACAAAAAATGGCTGGCAAAGATGCAGAATTGTCGGGATTGATGCATTTACTAGCCCAACCAAATGCGCCAAGATTAATGTATCTTTATTCGAAATAAGGAGGTGGGCAGAAAATGAGTGGAATAAATAACGATGATCAATATCTTCTAGATCCGGCTGAAGCAGATAAATTGCTTACTAATAATCGCGAATCAAAGGAAAATAATTATTATCTTGCCGGCTTTTGGATGAGGTTTTGGGCATACTTAGTAGATTTAATTGTGATCGGAAGCATTGATCGTTTGCTTGTTAAATCAATTTTCCGCCTGCTTGGTATTTCTTTGGAAAACACAGGAATGTTCTCGCCTATTGCCATTACCACAGCTCTTGTCTTTTATGGATATTTTGTGTTAATGACGAAATTCACAGGGCAGACGATTGGGAAGATGGTATTCGGATTGAAAGTGATTTCGTTGAAAGAAGCTAAACGAACCTGGGGAATGATATTGATTCGGGAATTAATTGGACGTTATATATCTACAACTATCTCGATATTGTATGTAATCATTGCATTTACTTCAAAAAAACAAGGATTACATGATTTGTTTGCTGATACAACTGTCGTACGGGAAGAAAATAAAAAACAATTATTACAGCCTGCTCTTTAAGAGCAGGTTTATTTTTTTATGAACTGGAGAAAATGGTAGGCTGAAAGGTTGTGTGTCCTGATGATCGTAGCCTCTATTATAATTGGAATTCTTATACTAATTTTTTTCATTATTTGGTTTACGACTGTCACCATCATACTGGATTATTCTCATCAACAAGATGATGATCATTTTAAAATTAAACTTCAGGTTTGGAAAATTATTCGTTATACCATAGAGGTGCCCGTTGTAAAAATTGATAAGGATGAACCACATCTTATTTATAAAACGAAAAATACGGATGGGGATCATGATACGAACAAAATAACTCCTCATGAAATTAGTGACCGCCTTTCCGATTATAAGGAACTATTACAACATGTTTTTGGCTTAAATATGGTATTTCGGAAATTTTTTAAAACGATAAAGGTTAAACAGTTGGAATGGCACTCTGTCATCGGAGTAAAGGATGCTGCTTTAACCGGGGTTTTAACAGGGACCGCTTGGGCGTTTAAGGGAGGCATAGTGGGGCTGCTGAGTAAATATATGAAACTTATGGTGTATCCCGAAATCTCTATTCATCCTTCCTTCCAAATTCCCTTATCCCAAACAAAGATAAAATGTATGTTTAAAATTCGAATCGGGAATGCTATTTTAGCAGGAATAAAAATATTGAAGTTTTGGAGAGGTGGTAAAGGCTCATTTAAAACAAAGCCTTTATCTACGGTCTCAGAAGATGAAAATAATCATTCCATTTAATGAGGAGGAGTCGAAATGAGTGACCATCCAATTGAGGGCTTAATGACAGCTGCCATGGAAAATTTAAAGGAAATGATAGATGTAAATACCATTATTGGTGATCCTGTGGAAACACCGGATGGAAGTGTGATCTTAACTGTTTCCAAGGTTGGATTTGGATTTGCTGCCGGTGGTAGCCAATTTAATGCTAATGGAAAATCGCATGCATCAGAGCAAAGTCAAGGACAGCAAGGTGGCGGGTCCGGGCTTCCATTTGGCGGAGGAAGCGGTGGCGGGGTTTCGATTACACCAATTGCTTTCTTAATCGTTAATTCGTCCGGAGTTAAAATGCTGCACCTCGATGAGAGTACCCATCTTCTTGAAAAAATCTTAGATGTTGCACCTAGTGTCGTAGATAAAATTCAGTCAATGATAAAGAAGAATAGCCAAAATAACCAAAATAATCAAAATTCAAATGGATGGAAGACACACCAGCCTACGCAGCAAAAACAAGATTTTGATTTTTAATACAGTTTTATTCTTAGACTATGTTGCCTAAGTAGATGAAAAGCTAAGTTAAGCAGGAACTTATTTAGAAAAGATAACCTGAAATGAAATCTGTATTTGAAATTGTAAAAAAAATACGGGAAGCAACAAGTTTAAATGGACCTTTGATTTTAACAATCTATACGAAACCAGCAATTAACAACTCTCGCCGTTTTCGGCGAGGTTTTTAATTGGAAAAATAGCGAATTCTTCAGTATGATAGGAATAGATATAGAAATAAATTACCTAAGGAGGAAATGAATAAATGGCATCCGTAACATTTAAAGGCACAAATATGACTTTAGTCGGCAATGAAGTAAAGGTTGGCGATAAAGCTCCTAATTTCACGGTATTAGCAAATGATTTATCAGAAGTAACACTTGACGATACAAAAGGTTCTGTGCGTATCATTAGTGTTGTTCCTTCCATTGATACTGGTGTTTGCGATGCACAAACTCGCCGCTTCAATGAAGAAGCATCAAAACTTGATAATGTTAAAGTCCTTACAATTTCAGTTGATTTACCTTTTGCGCAAGCACGCTGGTGTGCAGCGAGCGGTCTTGACAATGTGGTAACATTATCTGACCATCGTGATTTATCATTTGGCGAAGCATATGGTGTTGTAATGAAAGAATTAAGATTATTAGCAAGATCTGTTTTTGTCGTTGATAGCAATGATATGGTTACATATGTAGAATACGTAAGTGAAGGTACTAATCATCCTGATTACGATAAAGCAATTGCGGCAGCAAAAGAAGCAAAATAACGCTAATTTAACCCCGATATTAAATCGGGGTCTATTATTGTCACTGATTTCTTATAGGATATTGCAGGAGGAATTTTGTTAATGAAGTTGGAAAGTATCGAAAAGATTTTTAATGTATTGAATGAAACGGCGGAGATTTTGCAAGCGGAACTTTCGTGCACTTATTTAGAAGCTCTAGCAGAAACAGGGGAAAATATTTTCCACGAAGATATTATGCAGGAGGAATTAAGCGAAATAATAAGAAAAAGATTAGAGAAAATATATAGTGAACTATCTTGGAATCAATTTTCAAATGAACAAATCCGTAAAGCCTATCAATTGGCAATTTTAAAAGGGATGAAGGACAGTGTTCAACCTAACCATCAAATGACACCAGATTCCATAGGACTATTCATGGGTTATTTAATCAATAAATTTTTTGAAAACTCCCAGTCCTTTTCATTGCTTGATCCAGCGGTAGGATCCGGAAATCTATTAACGACAATTTTGAATCATTTAAGACCAAAAGAAATAAATGCCGTTGCCGTAGATGTGGATGATCTTCTGCTTAAGCTAGCTTATATTGGAGCGAATTTACAAAGACATCCTATTCAATTTTTTCATCAGGATGCATTGCAATCCTTATTCGTTGATCCGGTTGATGCAATTGTTTGTGATCTTCCTGTCGGTTATTATCCGAATGATGAAGGTGCACAAAAATACCAATTAAAAGCAGAAGAAGGTCATTCTTATGCTCATCATTTATTTATAGAACAAAGTTTAAATCATATTAAACCAGGGGGATACTTATTCTTCCTCATTCCAAATGATTTATTTGAATCGAAGGAGGCTCCTAAACTCCATACATATATACAAGAGCATGCACATATTCAAGGTGTGCTGCAGCTTCCGTTATCTATGTTTAAAAATCCGCGTGCAGCAAAAAGTATTTTTATTTTACAAAAAAAATCAGAAGAAATTTCTGCGCCTAAACAAGTGCTTATTGCATCACTGCCTACACTATCTAATCAACAGGCAATGGGAAGTATTCTTCAAAAAATTGAAAAGTGGTTTGCAGAAAATAAGTATTGATGCCGGTGTATGACACCGGCTTAATTTTTTGTAAAGATTTGAATATATTTATTTTGAATTGGAACCGATTGCAATTAGGTCTTAAGCTTGATAAACATTTTTTAACATGTTTAAATGAATCGTATGGATACAAAACATATGATATAAATTGACTTAAGAATAGAAGGGACGGTATCAATGTCAAAAATAATTGCAATAAATGCCGGAAGTTCTTCCTTAAAGTTTCAATTATTTGAAATGCCCGAGGAAAAGGTAATTACAAAAGGACTTATTGAGCGAATCGGTTTAAACGATTCTATTTTTAATATAACGGTAAACGATGAAAAACAAACGGAAATTCTTGATATTCCTAATCATGAAGTAGCAGTTAAATTACTGTTAGAAAAGCTTACATCATTAGAAATTATTAAATCTCTATCCGAAATTAACGGTGTTGGGCACAGGGTTGTCCATGGAGGGGAAGTTTTCCATGATTCTGTTTTAATAAATGATGAGGTGGTTCAGCAACTAGAGGATTTGTCAGAATTAGCACCTCTTCATAATCCTGCGAATATTACAGGAATAAAAGCTTTTAAAAATGCATTGCCTAATGTTCCAGCAGTCGCAGTATTTGATACCGCATTTCATCAGACGATGCCCGAAAGCTCCTTTTTATATAGCTTACCGTATGAATATTATAAAAAGTACGGGATTCGAAAATATGGATTTCACGGCACTTCCCATAAATATGTGTCAGAACGTGCGGCCGAATTGCTAGGACGCCCATCAGAACAACTAAGATTAATCTCCTGTCATCTTGGAAACGGGGCAAGTATAGCTGCTATTGAAAGTGGAAAATCCATCGATACTTCGATGGGATTTACCCCTTTAGCAGGTGTTGCCATGGGGACACGATCAGGAAATCTTGACCCTGCTCTCATTCCATTTATCATGGAGAAAACAGGGAAAACGGTTGATGAAGTATTACAAGTGCTCAATAAAGAATCAGGATTACTTGGTATCTCTGGTTTATCAAGCGACCTTCGTGATATTGAATCACAGGCATCAGAAGGTAACGAGCGTGCTGATTTAGCTTTAGAAATATTTGCAAATCGTATTCATAAATACATTGGAACTTATGCAGCTAAAATGTCTGGGGTAGATGCGATTATTTTCACAGCGGGAATTGGCGAAAACAGTGATATTATTAGAGGGAAGGTATTGCGCGGACTTGAATTTATGGGAGTCTACTGGGACCCTCAGTTAAATAAAATCCGCGGGAAAGAGGCTTTCATCAGTTATCCCCATTCGCCTGTAAAGGTAATGGTAATCCCGACGAATGAAGAGGTAATGATTGCACGAGATGTACTGCGAATTGCAGCCTTATAAAATTATAAGTACAACCTTCTAAATACCTGAGGGTTGTACTTTTTTTGTTCTCTTTCCTTCCTTTTTGATATACTTCTAATAGTAGAAAAATATTCCTTGGAATGAGGTGGCTACAAGATGACATGGACGAAAAACGAACAAAAGGTGTGGGAGGATATTGAAGAATATGTTCAATCCTTTCAATCATATGAAGGAAATGATTTTCAGAATCTTTATGGAAAATGGGTTGAAAAGGCATTTACATCAATTCCAGAAAGTTTGACTGAACCGTTTTTTGAAAAGCTGGATACATGGTTATTTCATCTTCATTCCCTTCTTCAAGGTTTGCATATCCAGGACGAAGCGAGAGAGAGAATCCTAAAATCAGCAAAAGTTTTTGACGAATCCATTTTTTTAATTGAGGATATGAAAAAGCTATCCATTGATCAGCTTTCATACATAGCTGACCAGCATGTTTCACGACATAAAATATATTCCTTGCTGCAGGGAGGAATGACAGCAACAGCACAGCCTATTTTTTTGAGCTCCGATTTTTTAGCTTTAATCTTGATTAATTTACGGTCCGTACAATTAACAGCTATCACCTATGGATATGATGTCCGACAGCCATTTGAAATGATGACATCTTTGAAAGTTTTTCATACTGCATCTCTTCCAAATCGGTTAAAAGGGATGGGGTGGAAAGAGTTAACGGATGAATTAGAGGAGCATCACTCCTTGTATTTTTATGAAGGCATGGAAAAAATAATCGATTATAGGTGGTTGGAGGAGCCGTTTAAACAATTGCTAAAAGTATTTTTTATTTCACTTTTTAATAAAAATTCTTCTTCAAAATCTTCTTTTGTTTCACTGGCTATTGGGGCAGGCGCAAATTATCAATTCTCGCGAAAAGTGAATCAATTTGCAGAAAAGTATTATCAATATCGATTTTTACTTGATAAACAAAGGGAAGAATATTGATGAGTGTGGAAGAACATAAACGAAACGCTGAGGGCTATGTGACTTGTGCCGTCATTACCATTAGTGATACAAGAAATGTTGAAAATGATAAGAGCGGAAAGTTAATGAAAGATCTTTTAATTGGAAACGGACATCAAGTGGAATATTACAAAATTATTAAGGATGACAGGGATGAAATAATAAATTCTATTCATGAAGTTCTGGAAAATAGCAATATCAAAGCAATTCTTCTAAATGGAGGAACTGGTATTGCAAAGCGGGATGTTACCATAGAAACAGTTACCAATCTTTTCGAAAAGGAAATAATTGGATTTGGTGAGCTATTTCGAATGCTAAGTTATACGGTAGATATCGGTCCTGCTGCTATGCTGTCCAGGGCGACAGCTGGAATTTACCGAAACCGTGTTATTTTTTCAACTCCCGGCTCTACAGGTGCAGTACGATTAGCGATGGAGAAGCTTATCGTACCTGAGCTTAATCATGTCGTTCATGAAATAGAAAAGGATCTATAAGGCTTTAATATGACTTTTACTGATTAACTCTTCAATTTATTTCCTCCATATTTTTCGGATAATTTATTCCTCGTAACCGAAAAATAATAGAGTATTTAAAACTTGAAGGGGTGTATGTATGAAAAAGCAGGAACCTAGCAAAGACCTTACTTATGATGAACAGGCAATTGAAGAAACGACAAATCAAATTATGGATGCCTATGCCAGCGGAGTTGTCGATCAGCCAGATGGACAATTTCATATCTATGATCAAAATGATGAACAATAGGTTATTATCTAGCCACCTTTAGGGTGGCTATTCTATTATTTTTTATAAGTAAGAGAAAAATTAATAGGAATATACGATTATATTTGATAAAATGAAAGTGCTTTCTAAAATTACTTTTTTAATATATTTTGTTCATGGATGATATAAAGGAGGTTTATCTTATGCGTATTGGGGTACCAAAGGAAATTAAAAATAACGAAAATCGTGTAGCTATGACTCCAGCAGGTGTTGTAACGTTAACAAAAGCTGGACATGAGGTTTTTATTGAAACTGGAGCGGGATTAGGTTCCGGATTCATCGATGGAGATTATGCTCAAGCTGGAGCAAAGATTGTCCAAACAGCTGAAGAAGCATGGTCCATGGAAATGGTCATGAAGGTTAAAGAACCTTTACAAAGTGAATATAAGTATTTCAGAGAAGGTTTAATTCTATTTACATATTTACATCTTGCAGCTGAACCAGAATTAACAAAAGCATTATTAGAAAGCAAAGTAATCGGTATTGCATACGAAACAGTACAGCTTCCAAATCGTTCTTTACCACTATTAACTCCAATGAGTGAAGTGGCAGGAAGAATGGCTCCGCAAATTGGTGCTCAATTCCTTGAGAAAAATCATGGAGGTAAAGGAATTCTGTTATCAGGTGTTCCTGGTGTACAAAGAGGAAAAGTTACCATCATTGGCGGTGGTATGGCTGGAACGCACGCTGCGAAAATGGCAGTTGGTCTAGGTGCTGAAGTAACTGTGATTGACTTAAACCCTGATCGTTTACGTCAGCTTGACGATATTTTCGGAAGCGATATTTCCACTCTAATGTCAAATCCATATAATATTGCTGAATCTGTGAAAGATGCTGATTTAGTAATCGGAGCTGTTCTTATCCCTGGTGCAAAAGCACCGAAATTAGTGACAGAGGAAATGATTTCGTCTATGAAGCCAGGTTCTGTTGTAGTGGATATTGCTATTGACCAAGGTGGAATTTTCGAAACAAGCGATCGCATTACAACTCATGATAACCCAACTTATGAAAAACATGGTGTTGTTCACTATGCCGTTGCTAACATGCCTGGAGCTGTTCCACGTACATCAACGATTGCGTTAACAAATGTAACGGTTCCATACGCATTGCAAATCGCGAACAAAGGATACAAACAAGCGTGTCTTGATAATGAACCATTATTTAAAGGTATTAATACACTAAATGGTCGTTGTACGTATCAAGCGGTTGCAGACTCTCTTCAACTTGAATATGTTGATGCGAAGACACTGCTTCAATAATGGTGAAAAAAATCCACCCAAAATGGGTGGATTTTTAGCTTACTTTATTATTTGTAAAGTTTTATCAAACGATGTTAAAACATCTACTCCATTTTTCGTAACAAAAACATCATCCTCAATACGAACCCCGGCAATACCTGGTACGTAAATTCCAGGTTCAATCGTAAATACCATACCTTCCTTTAAAACAAGTTCATTCGTATTGGTAACGGAAGGAAACTCGTGGACACCAATTCCCAAACCATGGCCTAATCGATGGGTGAAATATTCACCATAACCTGCGTCTGTAATAATATCTCTTGCAAGTTGATCTAGTTCTTTTGCTTTGATCCCTGGTTTTACTGCCTTAACAGCTTCTTCCTCAGCTTTAAGTACTGTATGATAGATTTTATGCTGTTCATCATTGATATGGTCATAAGCAACCGTTCTAGTAATATCAGAGCAGTAGCCTTCATAAATGACGCCCAAATCAAACAACACAAGATCGCCTTTTTTAATTTTTGTTAATCCAGGATTTCCATGTGGTGAAGCGGCATTATTACCTGTCAACACCATCGTTTCAAATGACATTTGGGAGATTCCTTTTTTCTTTAGTTCGTATTCAATCGCTGCAATGATATCAAGTTCTGTCTTTCCCTCAGCGATTTCGTTAATACCAACTTGCACGGCAAAATCAGCATATTCAGCTGCTTTTTTTAAGATTTGTTTTTCGTTTTCATCTTTCACAAGGCGAAGTTCACGCAGCTTTTCTTCTGCAGCAACAAAGGAAGCGCCTGCAAATCTCTTCAGTATTTCTTCATAGCGTTCAAGATTGATATGCTCTTTTTCTAGAGCCATTTTTGCAACTTTCTCCACTCGGGATTTCATATTTTGGGCAACAATATCCCAAGCATTATCTGTATCGGAACAGCCGATAATCTCATATTCCCAACCTGATTGCTTTGCATCATGGGCATCTAAAGCGGGACAAATTAAAAAAGGCTCTTTATCTTGAAATACAGCAATACCAAGTAATCGCTCATGGGGATCGCTATAAAAACCGCTTAAGTAAAATACATTTTCGGAAGAAGTGATGAATGCTGCATCAATGTTTTCCGTTTTTAACCATTCCGTTAAACTTTGTAATCGTTGGTTCACTACCGTCATCTCCTTAAATAGGTTCCTCTTAAGAATAGCAAAATTTCAGAAGTTATTCTATTATTTAAGGTAGAGTGGCGGAAGGAAATAAAGCTATTTTTCCCGAAGTACATAAAGAATAAAAATAAGAGGAGTGAAGAAATTGAAAGTATCTTATCATGGACATTCAGTTGTGAAAGTTGAAACAAATGGGAAAACGATTTTATTTGATCCTTTTATTAATGGAAACTCACAAACAGATTTAAAAGCAGAAAATGAAAACCCGGATGTCATTATTTTAACGCACGGTCATAATGACCATGTTGGAGATACCGTTGAAATTGCTAAAAGAAGCGGTGCTCTAATCATTGGAAATGATGAAATTGCCACTTATATGGAATGGCAAGGATTAAAAACACATCCTCTCCATATTGGCGGTTCTTGTGAATTTGACTTTGGAAAGGTTAAATTAACACAGGCATTTCATGGCTCATCCTATTATACAGAAGATAAACAAATCATTTATTTAGGAGAACCTGCTGGTGTTCTGTTAATGGCAGAGGGAAAAACAATCTATCATGCTGGTGATACTGCGCTATTTTCAGATATGAAGCTTATCGGGGAAAGACATCCTATTGATTTAGCGTTCCTGCCAATTGGAGATAATTTTACGATGGGGCCGGATGATGCGGCTTATGCTGCAAGCCTTTTGAAAGCAAAAACAGTAGTGCCTATTCACTACAATACATTTCCTCCTATTAAACAAGATCCTGCTAAATTTATTGAACTATTAGAAGGGCAGCATGGGAAAATCATGCATGCTGGAGATACGATTGAACTATGATAACGGCCTAATTTTAGGTCGTTTTTTTTGTGCACTTTTAATGAATAAACGCATAAAATAATACAAGCCTTAAAAAATGGAGGTATTGTGATGAAAAGAAATAGATATTTACTTTGTTTTCTGCTCGCAGCAGCCCTGATTTATTATGCCATTCCACAGCTGCCATTTACAGCATCTGGGTCAGGCGGATTATTTGCATCTGTTTGGCTTGGATTTGCTCTATTGGTGATTGCAGGGAACCTTTCAGCACTTCTTTATTCACCAAAGAAAAAATCCTACAATAAGAGAGAAATTCAGGCGAGGAAACGAATTAGATCACATTAAAAAACTCTTTCATTGCTACTTAGAAAATTAATTGGCACCCCTGTTTCAGGGGTTTTTTGCTTGTGGCAGAATTATTTGCAGTTCCGCCTGAATTAATCCCGGTAGTGCCTGAATTATTTTTCGAAACGCCTGAATTATCTATTTAAAATGCGGAATTCCTACATTAATTAGCTTTAACTTTAAGGTATGCTTTTCTTATTAATTGAATTACCAAGCTTTTCACTTTATAATGAAGCTTAAATATTGCGGCGGAAAAAAGGGTGAAAAGCTTGGCAACTAAACATGAACAAATCTTGCAATACATAGATACCTTGCCTATTGGTGAGAAGATTTCGGTTAGGCAAATTGCGAAGGCTTTGAATGTAAGTGAAGGAACTGCGTATAGAGCCATTAAAGATGCTGAAAATAAGGGTTATGTCAGCACTATTGAACGTGTTGGCACGATTCGAATCGAAAGAAAGAAAAAGGAAAATATTGAAAAGCTTACTTTTGCTGAAGTTGTAAATATCATAGATGGACAAGTTTTGGGTGGGAAATCAGGACTTCATAAAACATTAAATAAATTTGTCATTGGTGCCATGAAATTAGAAGCAATGATGAAGTATACGGATGCAGGCAGCTTGCTAATTGTCGGTAATCGAACCAATGCCCATGAACTGGCATTGCGCGCTGGTGCGGCAGTTCTCATTACAGGCGGCTTTGATACCGAAGAACGTGTCAAAAAACTTGCCGATCAATTAGAACTCCCGATTTTATCTACCAGTTTTGATACTTTTACAGTTGCAACCATGATAAATCGTGCTATTTACGATCAGCTGATTAAAAAAGAGATTATACTAGTAGAAGATATCCTAACACCTTTAGCCGAAACAATTTATTTAAAAATCGATGAAAAAGTAGAAAATTGGTATGAAAAAAAGCGCCATACTACTCATAGTCGATTTCCGGTAGTAGATTCCCATATGAAGGTTCAGGGGATGGTTACAGCTAAAGATATCATTGAGCAGGAAGCTTTCGTACCTATTGAAAAGGTAATGACGAAAAATCCTATTACGGTTAGTCCAAAAACAAGTCTAACTTCTGCCAGCCACATGATGATTTGGGAAGGAATTGAAATGATCCCGGTTGTGGATGATTATCAGCGCCTACAAGGAATTATTAGCAGACAGGATATTTTAAAAGCGTTGCAAATGACACAGCGCCAGCCTCAGGTTGGGGAAACGATAGACGATATCATAACAACACGGCTAGATTCTACCTCTATAAAAAATCAAGATGAAGAAAGTTATTTTTTTGAGGTTTCTCCGCAAATGACGAATCCGCTCGGAACCATTTCCTATGGTGTATTCACCACACTTCTATATGAAGCAGCTAACCGGAAATTGCGTCAGCAAAAAAAAGAAGATATTATTATCGAAAACATGACCGTCTATTTTATTAAGCCAGTACAAATTGAGAGTACGATAGAAATTATTCCGAAAGTTCTAGAAGTAGGACGAAAATTTGGAAAAGTAGATGTCGAGGTTTACCATGAAGGGATTCTGGTGGGAAAGGCATTATTAACCTGTCAGCTAATTGACCGATAGAAGAGAAAAGCCGCTTTACATAAGAAGCGGCATCTGTTAACTATTCAATTCCTCGATTTCTTTCAGGGCAAATGGCCTATAATATTTAAAAGCTTTAAAACCAGTCCAGGCACTTAGAAAACCTATGATAATAAAAACAGCTGCTACTATATAGGTCGTTATCGTATGATAGAGAAACAATTGATTGATTCCGAAAAAAGCGACAAATAATCCAAGTGCAATACTGGATTTTCCGGATAAATATTTTCTTTCCATTTGTAATCTGCTGCGTACATATTTAATTTTATAATAAACATAAAAGGAAAGAGAAATAACAATAAGAAACACTAAAATAATCATTTTTTATCCTCCAAAAGACAATAATCTAGGCTATATACAAACAATATTGTAACGATAATTACTAGAAATATCTACAAAGTATCTATGAATTCCATGACAAATTAACGAAGGTGATTAAATGAAACAGGAGATATTTGAAACAATAAAGCAATACGAAACTATTATTATACATCGTCATGTTCGCCCTGACCCTGATGCGTATGGCTCCCAAGGAGGACTTGCTGAAATTTTAAAAGCATCCTATCCTGAAAAAAATATTTATACTGTCGGTAAACCCGAACCAACATTAGAATTTTTGAGGACCCTTGATGTTATTCCGGATGAGGCATACAATGGTGCTTTAGTAATTGTCTGTGATACAGCCAACAAAGAGAGAATTTGCGACGATCGATATACATTAGGGGACATGCTAATTAAAATTGATCATCATCCAAATGAGGACCCATATGGGGATTTATTATGGGTAGATACAGATGCATCTTCCGTCAGTGAAATGATCTATGAATTTTATTTATTTGGTAGAGACAAAGGTTTAAAAATGTCGGATGAGGCTGCAAGACTAATTTACGGTGGAATAGTTGGCGATACCGGGCGTTTTTTATATCCAAGCACAACACAACGAACATTTGATTATGCAGGAGAACTAATTCGTTATTCATTTGACAGAAATAGTCTCTACAATAAAATGTATGAATTGGATCCTAAGGTGGTAAAGCTGCAAGGTTATGTCTTGCAAAATTTTGAGGTTTTAGATGAAGGAGCAGCGGTTGTCATTTTGAAAAAAGAGATGCTGCGCGAATTTAATGTAGTACCATCGGAAGCATCACAGCTTGTAAGTCAGTTAGGAAATATAAAAGGTATTAAGGCTTGGTGTTTCTTCATTGAAGAAGAGGACCAAATTAGGGTAAGACTTCGTTCAAAAGGGCCTATTATTAATCAGATTGCCCGTAATTATAACGGCGGCGGCCACCCGCTTGCTGCGGGTGCTTCGATTTATTCATGGGACGAAGCACAAAACGTCATGAAAGACTTGGTGGAAGTATGTAAAGACAGTAAAGCCTCTATTTGAGGCTTTACTAGTCCGCTAACTTTAGTTCCAAATAAATATTGATGGTTGAATAGAATAATATGTCCTTAATTACTAGCTTATAACGGCGATTATTTATTTTAAGCGTCTTATTTTCAATGGTTTTAAAGATTAAATCCTTGTTTTGGTAGACTTCACTAATGTCTTTCGCAATCAAGGATCGTAAGTCTTCTTTTATCTCTTCTTCCTTTTCAAAAATGCTATGAGAATCCTTTATTCCGTATTTTTCATACCTATTAATTTTCACACTTACATTTTGGACAATCAACATTTCTGCATTTTTCTTTGTCAGCTTATCCCACTCATCCTGCCATATTTTTTTTTCATCTCTAAGGTCTTTAATAATGGAGTTCTGTCTTTTAATAACTATGGATTGTTTTTCCTGCAGGGTGCCATACATGAAAAGAAAGATCATCCAGCTAATACAGCCGCCAATGACAACCCCTGCAAAAAATCTTTGCCAGACCGGTTTTCGATGTAAGGTTGGAACTCTCATTGGACATGCTCCTGTGTAAGCCAAGATATGATAATGGAAGCGGTATTTGCGCCGCCCATAGCAGATAGGATAAGCAAAAGTTGCTTTACAATGTCCTTTGTCCCTCCGTCTAAAAATCCTTTTTCAAAACTATATACAGTGTCAAAGGTGCCGCCTATTGCAGCGATAATCGCCCATATTCGCAAATTGCTGGATATTCTTGTAATTTCCGTGAGTAGTGGTTGTCCAGTAATAAATGATGCGAGTCCACCAATTAAAGTTCCCCCAATCATGACACCAAAACCGATAAAAAAACTATTAAAAAAGGCCGGAAAAAATGCTTCATTCACTAGAGACCATCCCCTGAAATCGATTGTCCTTCCCTACACTATATGGGACAACACACCGGTATATGAAATGAAATAAAAAAACTTATCAGAAATAAATAAAGTCCCTGTAAATCAAATAAGAAAAAACATAGTATAAAAATGAGAACATATTTTCTTTTTTGTTTTTATCGATTTATAATAAAAGAAAGAAGTAAAAAGGTGGGAGTAGGATTGTCATTTATACACCTTCAAATATCAACAGCTTATAGTCTGCTATCTAGTACTGTTTCCATAAAAAGTTTAATTGAGCAAGCGAAAAAGTTAAATTATCAAACACTTGCTATTACAGACCGGAATGTTTTATATGGAGTTATCCCTTTTTATAAAGAATGTATAAAGAATGGAATCAAACCAATTATTGGAATTACTGTAGATGTTTTAAGCGAAACACAGGAAAATAAATCATATCCTCTTGTTTTATTGGCTAAAAATGAAAAAGGCTTTGAAAACCTAATAAAAATTTCAAGTACTATTCAAACCGTGTCCCCGGCAGGTATACCAACAAAATGGTTAAAAGGATACAGGCAAGGTTTATTTGCATTTTCACCAGGGATAGAGGGTGAAATTGAAGATCTATTACTTCGAAATGAAACGGAAAATGCAATCCGTACAGCGAAGTTTTATCAACAGTTATTCGAGAGTGATTCCTTTTTTTTATCTCTGCAAAATCATCTGCTTCCTGATGAGCAAAGAATCAATCAAAAATTAAAAGATATCGCAAAAAATAATGGGATAAACACTATAGTGACTAATGATGTAAGATATGTTGAAAAAGAGGATGCTTTTAGTCAAGAATGCTTGCTAGCCATCGGCCAAGGTTTAAAATTAAGTGACGAAACACGTTTTACACTGAAATCGGAAGAATATTATTTAAAATCGAAGGAAGAAATTGTACAGTTATTTGCTGATGAAGTAGATGCGTTGGAAAACACGATTCGATTGGCAAATTCGTGCAATTTAGAAATAAAGATGAATCAAAGGCTATTGCCAAAATTCCCAATAGAAGGAAATCAGACGACAAAGGATTTGCTGCGGGAATTATGTTTACATGGCTTAAATGAGCGAATTGATCATGTGGCTCCCATTTACATAGAAAGATTAGATTATGAATTAAATATAATCAATAAGATGCAATTCAATGACTATTTTCTGATAGTATGGGATTTTATGAAATATGCCCGTGATAATGGAATCTTAACTGGACCGGGACGCGGGTCTGCAGCGGGTTCCCTAGTTGCCTATACTTTAAATATTACAGATGTGGATCCCATTCAGTACGAACTACTATTTGAACGATTTTTGAATCCGGAAAGAATTACGATGCCTGATATAGATATTGATTTTCCTGACCATCGCCGTGATGAAGTAATTCAATATGTTGCAGAAAAGTATGGAAAGCTGCATGTTGCCCAAATTATCACATTTGGAACTCTGGCAGCAAAAGCTGCGATCAGAGATGTTGCACGTGTTTTTGGATTTAATACAAAAGAATTAGAGCAGCTTTCCAGACTTATTCCATCCAGACCGGGAACAACACTGAATAAGGCATATGAACAGTCAGAAAAGCTGAGAAGCTTTGTACAGCAATCAGAACTGCATAAGAAGCTTTTTGTCACTGCATTAAAGCTGGAGGGGTTACCGAGACACACCTCTACGCATGCTGCAGGAGTCATTATAAGTGATAAACCTTTAAGTAATATTATTCCTATCCAAGATGGACATGATGGTGTCTATTTGACACAGTATCCGATGGATATTTTAGAGGAAATCGGTTTATTGAAAATGGACTTTCTGGGTCTGCGAAACTTATCCCTTATAGAAAGAATTGTTGCTAGTATTCAAAAAGGTCTGGGAAGAAAGATAAACATAAAAAGTTTGCCGCTGTCTGATGAAAAAACATTTAAATTATTAAGCGATGGTATTACCACAGGCATATTTCAGCTTGAATCAGATGGTATGAGAAATGTGCTGGAAAAGCTTAAACCATCAGATTTTGAAGATATTGTTGCAGTGAATGCCTTGTACAGACCCGGCCCAATGGAGAACATTCCAACCTATATAAGACGAAAACATGGACAGGAACCGATCCGATATCCACATCCTGATTTAGAGCCAATTTTGAAAAAAACATATGGCGTTATTGTTTATCAGGAGCAAATAATGCAAATAGCTTCCATAATGGCGGGCTTTACACTTGGGGAGGCAGATTTATTAAGAAGAGCGGTTGCAAAAAAGAAAAAAGAAGTATTGGATGAAGAAAGAGAACATTTTGTTAAAGGTGCTGCAGAAAAGGGTTATGATAGCCAAACTGCAAATGATATTTACGATTTAATTGTCCGATTTGCCAATTATGGTTTTAATCGCAGTCATGCAGTGGCATACAGCTTTATAGCATATCAGCTCGCCTTTTTAAAGGCACATTATCCCCTGTATTTTATGGCGGCGCTTTTAACATCTGCGATAGGAAATGAGGATAAAATTTCACAATATATAAGAGAAGCTAGACTAATGGGAATAAAGATTCTTCCTCCTTCTATCAATCATAGTTTTTACCCATTTAGTGTGGAAAAAGGCTCAATTCGATATAGTCTTGCTGCAATAAAAGGGGTTGGCATGGCTACCTTGAAGGAAATAATGGGAGCAAGACAAACAAAACCGTTTAGCGATTTATTTGATTTATGTATAAGGGTTTCCGGGAAGGCTTTAAATCGAAATGTACTAGAATCGCTTGTATTTTCCGGGGCAATGGATGATTTTAATCATGACCGTGCGACATTACTTGCAAGTCTGGATATCGCAATAGAACATGCTGCACTAGTCAGACCGGAAAATCAGGAATATGATTTATTTTCAGAAGATGACGTTTTCCAGCTTAAACCCAAATATATGGAAGTTGAAAAGATGCAAAATATGGATAAGCTATTATTCGAAAAACAAGTATTAGGACTCTATTTATCTGATCATCCTGTAAGTTCATATAAAAAAATGCTGGAGCAACTTTCGATAACCTTAGTAGTAGATATAAAAAAAGGACAGAAGCACTGTAAACTAGGCATATATATAAATGAATTTAAAACGATTCGTACTAAAAAAGGGGAAGTCATGGGCTTTTTGAAAATTAGTGATGCCACAGGAGAAATGGAAGCTGTGATTTTTCCAAACGTTTACCGACAATTTAGCAGTGTTTGTAATCAAGGGCAGCTTGCGGTCATGGAAGGAGCAGTGGAAGAGAGAAATGGAAAGCTTCAATTCATTGTCCAAAAAATAACTAAAATGGATGAAGCAGCAGAGAACTCTAAAATGGACAATAAAAAACTGTATATTAAAGTAACAAAACAGATTGAAGATTCTATCGGCATAGAGAAAATGAAAATAAAATTAAGAAAATTTACTGGAGATATCCCTGTCATTTTATATTATGAAAGCAGCAAGCGAACAGTACAGCTATCACGAAATGACTGGGTCGATGGTTCTGATGAATGTTTAAAGGCATGTAAGGATTTATTAGGACAAGAAAACGTGATTTTACAATAATATTTTTCACTTGTAAGATAAATGTGGTATATTATTTAATAGACATGTGTGGTCAGACCACTTAACGAAGGAGTGAAATCATGTCTTTACGAGAAGAAGCATTACATATGCACCGCATAAACAGAGGAAAATTAGAGTCCAAGTCTAAAGTAGTCGTAAAAAATGCAAAGGATCTAAGTCTTGCTTATTCACCTGGGGTGGCTGAACCATGCAAAATGATTTACGATAAACCGGAAACGGTGTATGAATACACCATGAAAGGGAATATGGTTGCTGTTGTAACAGATGGAACAGCAGTATTAGGCTTAGGGAATATTGGACCTGAGGCTGCACTTCCTGTTATGGAAGGAAAAGCAGTATTATTTAAAAGTTTTGCAGGTGTAGATGCTTTTCCAATTTGTTTAAATTCTACAGAGGTAGATAAAATCGTAGAAACAGTGAAACTATTGGAGCCAACATTTGGCGGTGTGAATTTAGAGGATATTTCCGCACCTCATTGTTTTGAAGTGGAAGAAAGATTAAAGAAAGAAGTTAATATTCCTGTTTTTCATGATGACCAGCATGGAACAGCAATTGTAACGGTTGCAGGATTAGTAAATGCATTAAAAATTGTCGGCAAGAAAATGTCTGAAATTAAAGTTGTCGCAAGCGGCGCAGGGGCTGCTGGAATTGCTATTATAAAATTATTATATCATTACGGTGTTCGTGACATTATTATGTGTGATTCAAAAGGGGCTATTTTTGAAGGCCGTACTTTTGGGATGAACAGTGTTAAATCAGAAGTTGCAAAATATACGAATAGAAATAAAGAAGAAGGTAAACTTTCAGATGTCATTAAAGGTGCAGATGTCTTTATTGGGGTCTCTGTAGCAGGGGCACTTTCAAAAGCAATGGTCGAATCAATGAATCCGGATTCTATTATTTTTGCAATGGCTAATCCTGATCCGGAAATTATGCCGGAGGATGCGAAATCAGCAGGGGCTGCAGTGATTGGTACCGGTAGATCTGATTTCCCAAATCAGGTTAATAATGTGTTGGCGTTTCCAGGAATTTTCCGTGGTGCATTAGATGTTCGTGCCACACATATTAATGAAAAAATGAAGCAAGCCGCAGTGGAGGCTATTGCAAGCTTAATAGAAGAAAGTGAGCTAAACTCAGATTATGTCATCCCAAGACCATTTGATCCAAGAGTTGCTCCAGCCGTTGCCGCTGCAGTTGCTAAAGCTGCAATGGAAACAGGAGTAGCACGTTTAAAAGTCGATCCTGAAGAAGTTAGAGCTAGAACAATGCGACTGTCTGCAATTGGAAAAAGTGAGTGATTTGATTAGTGAGTTCAAATCAAAGCAAAACAAAGCTATATCTTGAGATTGTACATCAAATTCGAGAAATGATAACAGAGGACCAATTATTGCCTGGCGATAAGCTTCCTTCAGAACGGGAACTTTCAGAGCGTCTTAATGTAGGGCGCTCTTCTGTTCGAGAAGCTTTTAGGGCATTAGAACTGCTTGGGTTGATTGAAACTCGGAGGGGTGAAGGTACATATCTTCGCGATTTTACTAATCATCAATTAGTAGAGCTTCTAAGTACCTTTATTTTACAAGATTCACAGGTTAGGCAAGATGTATTGGAAACGAAGGCTCTAATTGAAAAGGATGTAATTAGGCTTGTTTCCAAGGAGCAATATGTTCAGAAACTACATGTCTTGAAAGAACAGCTGGAAAGCGAAGAAATCAATACGGAAGATAGATTTTATCATCAGCTTATTGCCATTACGGAAAATCGGCTGCTATTAAAAATATGGCAAATAATAAATGAATATTCGTCACAATTAATTTCCAATAAGGGAAATTTCATCCATAGAGATAAATATCTTCTCTTATTAGACAGCATCATAAAAAGGAATTCAGAACATGCTATTGAAATTTATGATACAATGTGAAAAGTGTCGAAAAAACATCGACGAATTCCAACATTATTTTTTACGAAAGTACGATAAATTGTAAAAGATATAGAACAAGCTGCTTCCCAGTTGTTTTTAAAGGAGGATTAATTTTGCTGAAAGATTTTTTTACGAAACCTAAAAAGAAAAAATATGCAACCATTCCTTCAGAAGCGGCAAAACATGATGTACCTGAAGGGTTAATGACCAAATGCCCAAATTGTCGTAAAATCTTATATTCGAAGGATCTAGAGAAAAACTTAAAAGTGTGCTTACACTGTGGATACCATCTGAAAATGAATGCATATGAACGTGTGGAGAGCTTTATTGATGAAGGCACATTCCAAGAAATGGACGGCCAGCTGATCTCTGAAAATCCGCTTGGTTTTCCTGGCTATCTAGAAAAACTGGAACAAGTTCGCGAGAAAGCAAAGATGAATGAAGCAGTCTTAACTGGAACTGGGAAGGTTAACGGACGCGAAATTGTATTAGCGATTATGGATTCAACTTTTATCATGGGAAGTATGGGATCTGTCGTTGGAGAAAAAATTACCCGTGCTATTGAAGAGGCTGATAAACGAAGGCTTCCATTTATTATTTTTACTGCTTCGGGCGGTGCAAGGATGCAGGAAGGTGTTCTTTCCCTAATGCAAATGGCAAAAACAAGCGCTGCATTGAAAAAATTTAGTGATAACGGCGGATTGTTCATTACCATTATGACCCACCCAACTACCGGCGGCGTAACTGCGAGTTTTGCGTCATTAGGTGATTATAATTTTTCAGAGCCTGGCGCGTTAATCGGTTTTGCAGGAAGAAGAATTATTGAACAAACAATCCGTGAAGAATTACCTGCAGAGTTTCAAACCGCAGAATTCTTATTAAAACATGGTCAACTTGATGCTGTTATCGAAAGACAAGAATTAAAAGAAACGATAACAACCGTTCTTGAAATTCATGGGCAAGTAGGTGAATTACAGTGGTAAATGAACTCGAGTTTGAGAAGCATCTAATAGAATTGCGAAAAAAAATTAAAGAACTAAAAGAGTTTACTCAAAGCTCTGATGTAGATTTATCATCTGAAATTGAGAAACTAGAATCACGTTTAAGTAAACTTGAAACAGATATTTACGAAAATATGAAGCCGTGGGATCGGGTTCAAGTTGCCCGCCATCCTAATAGACCAACCACATTAGACTATATTCCGCATCTGTTCACTGATTTTATCGAAATACATGGTGACAGACTTTTTGGTGATGATGAAGCTATTGTTGGTGGAATTGCTAAATACAAAGGTCTGCCAGTTACTATCATTGGACAGCAACGTGGTAAGGATACAAAAGAAAATATCCGGCGAAATTTCGGGATGCCGCATCCAGAAGGATATCGCAAGGCATTAAGATTAATGAAACAGGCAGATAAGTTTAAACGTCCTATTATTACATTTATTGATACTAAAGGTGCATATCCTGGAAAAGCTGCCGAGGAACGCGGCATAGCGGAATCCATCGCCCGCAATTTGTTCGAAATGGCTGGTTTTCGCGTCCCGATTATTTGCATTGTTATCGGTGAAGGTGCAAGCGGTGGCGCTTTAGGAATTGGAGTAGGAAATCATATTCATATTTTAGAGAACTCTTGGTTCTCCGTTATTGCACCTGAAAGTGCTGCAGCATTGCTGTGGAAGGATGCAGGACAAGCTCAAAAAGCTGCAAATATCATGAAGATTACTGCACCTGATTTAAAGAAACTTGGGGTCATTGATGAGCTAATACCTGAAGTTAAGGGTGGGGCTCATAAAGATATTACTACCCAAGCTGCTGCCATCGATAAGGTATTAGAAAATTCGTTGAAACAATTGCTTGCATTAAGTGCTGATGAGCTTATTCAAGATCGATTTGATAAGTTTAGGAAAATGGGTAAATTCACGGAAGTTAAGGAATTCGTCAACTCTAAATAGTGAAATAATCATTTACTACTAGAAATAGATTTTTTGTGAAGCAATCGGTTTATAGATCCGATTGCTTCTATATTTGTCTAGCTACAGCTTCTATTGGCAAGCGGATTTCTAGGTCTTAGTCCTACGATAAGTCAACATCGGCTCGTGGAAAATCTCGCCTTGTTTCCTTTATCTCGAGCCTGCGACTCCGAAATCCGTACGCTGATGAGCAAGGCGCTTACGCTTTTCTAATTAAATCGCTTTCAATTTTGTTATTATTTTGGCTTTCTATTTTCTGTATCAAATCCATTGTGAAGTAGGATAAATAGTGGTATTTTATAAATATTCATTGATTGTATAAGAGAAGATACTTGGATAGAAAGTATTTGCTTTAAACAAGCTAAAAAGGATTATTACATATTAACCTATTTACAAGAGGTGTTTTCTATGAAAAGAATTGGAGTGTTAACAAGCGGCGGAGACGCACCAGGGATGAATGCTGCTATACGTGCAGTAGTCAGAAAAGGAATTTATCATAATCTTGAAGTGATGGGCATCTACAATGGATATAGCGGTCTAATAAACGGAAAGATAGAGAAATTAGAGTTAGGTTCTGTAGGAGATATTATACATCGTGGCGGAACCATGCTTCACTCGGCACGCTGTGAAGAGTTTAAAACAAAAGAAGGCCAGCAAAAAGGAATTGAACAGCTCAAAAAGCATGGAATTGAGGGTCTTGTTGTAATTGGTGGAGATGGATCCTATCAAGGTGCAAAAGCATTGACAGTGCAAGGCTTTCCATGTGTTGGAGTACCTGGAACCATCGATAATGATATCCCGGGAACAGAATTTACAATCGGTTTTGATACTGCATTAAATACCGTACTGGATGCAATTGATAAAATACGTGATACTGCTTCCTCACATGAACGAACTTTTATCATTGAAGTAATGGGAAGAGATGCCGGAGATATTGCCCTTTGGTCTGGTCTTGCAGGCGGTGCGGAAACCATTTTAATTCCTGAAGAAAACTATGATATGAACGATATCGTAGAACGTTTAAATAAAGGAAATGAGCGTGGTAAAAAGCATAGTATTATTATTGTGGCAGAAGGTGTTACATCTGGGAATAAGTTCGCAGAAGAACTAAAGGAAGCTTCCAATATTGAAACACGTGTATCTGTGCTTGGCCATATTCAGCGTGGTGGATCTCCGACTGCTTCTGATAGAGTTTTGGCAAGCAGACTTGGAGCAAGAGCCGTGGAACTTTTAATGGAAGGAAAAGGCGGCAGAGCTGTAGGCATCGAAAAAAATCAACTTGTGGACTATGATATTATTGAAGCTTTAAGCAGAAAACATGAGCTTAATTTCGATATGTATAAACTTTCAAAAGAATTATCTATATAAATTGCGGAGGTAAGACAATGAAGAAAACAAAAATTGTGTGTACGATCGGTCCAGCGAGCGAAAGCGTTGAAATGCTGGAAAAATTGATTGATGCAGGGATGAATGTAGCGCGATTAAATTTTTCACATGGTGATCATGAAGAGCATGGCAGACGAATTAATAATATCCGCACTGCATCTGCAAATACAAAGAAAACTGTAGCAATTTTATTAGATACAAAAGGACCTGAAATTCGAACACATGATATGGAAAATGGCTCCATCGAATTAAAAGAGGGAACACAAACAATTATTTCGATGTCACAAGTCCTAGGAACACCAGAAAAGTTTTCTATCTCTTACACAGGATTAATTGATGATGTACATGTTGGATCAAAAATTTTATTGGATGATGGTTTAATCGAATTAGAAGTTACGGAAATAGATCATGACAAAAAAGAACTAAAAACAAATGTACTAAACAGCGGTACATTAAAAAATAAAAAAGGGGTAAATGTACCGGGGGTTTCGGTGAATTTACCAGGTATCACTGAAAAAGATGCAAAGGACATCCTGTTCGGAATTGAACAAGGTATTGACTTTATCGCAGCATCTTTTGTTCGTCGTGCATCCGATGTATTAGAGATTAGGAAATTATTAGAAGAAAACAATGCTGAATATATTCAAATTATCCCTAAAATAGAGAATCAAGAAGGTGTTGACAACATCGATGAGATTTTAGATGTTTCGGATGGTTTAATGGTAGCGCGCGGTGATTTAGGGGTAGAAATTCCAACTGAAGCAGTTCCTTTGGTTCAAAAAGAATTAATTAAGAAGTGCAATGAGCTTGGAAAACCTGTTATAACAGCCACACAAATGCTGGATTCTATGCAGAGAAATCCAAGGCCAACAAGGGCTGAAGCTAGTGACGTTGCCAATGCGATTTTTGATGGTACAGATGCAATTATGCTTTCAGGAGAAACGGCTGCAGGGTTATATCCAGTTGAAGCAGTGAAAACAATGTATAAAATCGCGATACATGCTGAAGAAGCTTTAGACCATCGTGACATTTTATCTTACCGGAGTAAAAACAGCGACCATAACATGACAGATGCTATTTGCCAGTCTGTTGCCCATACAGCGCTTAATTTAGAATTGAAAGCCATTATAACTCCAACAGAGAGTGGATATACTGCCAAGATGATCTCTAAATACCGCCCTAAGGCACCAATTGTGGCAGTGACTTCCAATGATTATGTCGTACGCAGATTATCATTAGTATGGGGAGTGTACCCTCAAGTTGGCAAGAAAGTAAATTCTACTGATGAAATGCTTGAACTAGCAGTACAAGAAAGTTTAAATACTAATTTAGTGAAGCATGGCGATTTAGTTGTGATCACTGCAGGAGTTCCAGTTGGAGAAGCAGGAACAACCAATCTAATGAAAGTTCATGTAGTTGGTGATATTGTAGCGAAGGGTCAAGGAATTGGCAGAAAGTCAGGATACGGGAAAGCGGTTATAGCTAAAAATGCAAAAGAAGCGAAGGAAAAAGTAAAAGAAGGATCCGTATTAGTCGCCATCGGTACTGATCGGGAAATGGTTTCTGTACTTGAGAAATGTAGTGCTCTAATCGTTGAAGAAGGCGGCTTGACAAGTCATGCGGCAGTTGTAGGAATAAATCTCGGTATTCCAGTTATTGTAGGAGTGGAAAATGCTACTTCTAAAATAGTAGATGGTCAAGAGATTACAGTGGACGCACATAGAGGCGTTATATATAACGGCCATGCAAGTGTATTATAATAAATAAAAAAAAAACCAAGGGGCTGCCCCTTGGTTTTATTCTTTTATATCAGTATTTGGTTTGCCAATGATAAAATTCCATACATCGCGAAAAACATTTGCTCTATTTAGCGTAGTTATAATGACTAATGTGACCGGTCCAAGAATTAAGCCTAAAAAGCCAACTAATTTAAATCCGACAAATAATGCAACTAGTGTGGCTAAAGGATTTAATCCAATACTGGATGAAAGAATTTTTGGCTCCATAAATTGTCTCTGTACAATGACAACTGTATATAAAACTCCAAGACCGACCGCAAGAGTAATATTTCCCGTAATCGCCTCATATACGATCCAAGGTATAAAAACCACACCAGTTCCTAAATATGGCAATAAATCGACTATTCCGCTTACCAATGCAATCGTAATCGCATAGTCTACTCTTAAAATGAGAAGGCCGATTAGAACAATCACTAAAGTAATGGATATTAAAGTAAGCTGTGCCCGAATGAATCCAACAAGCGCTTTCTTTAAATCATTAAATACTGTTTGCCCGCTTTTTTGTGCTTTTTCTGGCAAAAATTTTCTCCCGTATTTTGTCAATCGGTACCAATCTTTGCTGATGAAAAACGTAGCCAACAATGAAAAAATCATAACAGTAGCTGCATTTGGAATCCAAGAAATTAAGCTTGGCAATTTTTGAAAAAAGTTTTGAAGAAAATTACCTGCACTAGAAGCGATTTTTTGTCCGGCAGATTGGATATTTTGCATGATTGTATCTTGTTGTCCAGCATTTAGGCTTTTAAACAAACTTGTAGCTTGGTCATAGAGAGGAATTACCTGGGAAGCTATAAAATCTTCAATATAGTTGACTAATGTTTGCACATGATCCGGTAATACGTCCGCCAGATAATTTGCACCAGCAACTATTTCAGTAATTAATAAAGTAATTAATCCAATAAACACACTTATGATGAAGATAATGGATATAATAACCGCAACTGCCCTTGGGAGTCTGATTTTTTTTTCAAGGAAATTTACAAGAGGGTTAATAAAAAGAGCAATGACGATTCCAATGAGGAATGGATACGTTACCTTCGAAATCAAGACAAACAGTGTAACTGTCCCGACAACAACAGCGATTACGATAAAAAAACGTATTGTTCTATATATATATTCAGGATTCAAACTTAGCCCTCCTCAGGTAGGTATTACTATTATTTTACATGCTGATATTGGTAAAAAAAAGAGATATATGAAAATCTATGAAATTCTGAAAAACGTTGAATAAAGATGAATGAATATCATGAATAGAGCAATCATAACAAATAGTTGTTTTCTCATTAATTATAGCTTTACTTCATTGTTATAAATCCAAATAAAAAGTGGCTTCGAGGCATCTTTTCTTAGCAAATTTGTTTATTTTTAATCCGAAAAAGGTTGTTACTAAGTGTTTTCGTATATAAAAGCAATAAAGTATAAGAAAAGAGCCTAACAAACAGAATCCTTTTCATTTTTCTAAAAAAACATTCTTTACCAGATTGAATCCAATACCATTCACAAAAGTTTGATAAGTGTTTATAATATGGGATGTAACGAATAAATTTGAGCCTATAAATAGACAAGATTTGAAATTATATTATAATAGGTATGTGACCGCTTGCACATTTATAAAGGCTGTTTTCGTATAAATTGTTGCTTCGTACATTGGTATAAATTCCAATGTAGACATAGACTTGGGACATCTTTTCTTAAAAAGTTATTTATTTTTAACTAATACAAGGATGTTTTATGAGAGTTCCGTATACATAGCAGCATAGTTGAAGAAAAGAGCCTTACATATATTAAGCGATTGCTTGGTGGCCGGAATAACCGGGTACAATAATTTACTTTATTTTATTTTATTTTTATAGCTCAAATATATTAAAAAATGATAAAAGGAGAGAAAGTCATGACAACTACTCGTGGACTTGAAGGTGTTGTAGCAGCAACAACTTCCATCAGCTCTATCATTGATGACACCCTTACATATGTTGGTTATAACATTGATGATCTTGCTGAAAACGCAAGCTTTGAAGAAGTAATTTACTTACTATGGCATCTTAAACTTCCTAACAAAGCGGAATTAGCCGAATTAAAACAAGAACTTGCTGATAATATGGAACTACCTAAAGAGGTAATTGCAAGCTTTAAAACATATCCTATTCAATCGGTTCATCCAATGGCAGCATTACGCACGGCTGTTTCATCATTGGGATTATATGATGAAGAGGCGGATGTAATGGAAGAGGCAGCTAATTACCGTAAAGCAATTCGTCTGCAAGCAAAAATGCCTGCATTAGTAGCTGCATTTGCTCGTGTGCGCAAAGGATTAGAGCCTGTAGCACCACGTAAAGACTTAGGATTTGCAGCTAATTTCCTTTATATGTTAACTGGCAATGAACCGGAAGAAATCGCTGTTGAAGCATTTAATAAAGCTTTAGTATTACATGCTGACCATGAATTGAATGCATCTACATTTACTGCACGAGTTTGTGTTGCAACACTATCTGATGTTTATTCTGGAGTAACTGCAGCAATTGGTGCGTTAAAAGGACCTCTTCATGGTGGAGCGAATGAGCAAGTAATGAAAATGTTAACTGAAATTGGCTCCGTTGAAAATGTTGATTCTTATATCCACGAAAAACTTGCTAATAAAGAAAAAATTATGGGCTTTGGCCATCGTGTATACCGTCAAGGCGACCCACGTGCGAAACATTTGAAAGCAATGTCTGAAAAGTTAACAAAGCTTACAGGTGAACCACAATATTATGAAATGTCTACAAAAATTGAAGACATTGTTACATCAGAAAAACACTTACCGCCAAATGTTGATTTCTACTCTGCTTCTGTATACCACAGCTTAGGAATTGATCATGACTTATTTACTCCAATCTTTGCAGTGAGTCGTGTTTCAGGATGGTTAGCACATATTTTAGAACAATATTCTGATAACCGTTTAATCCGTCCTCGTGCAGAATATACAGGACCTGGTATGCAAACCTACGTACCAATTGAAAATCGCTAATCCGTTCACGTGGATTAGTTCTCTAGTTTTTTCATACTTTGTTTTAAACTTTCAATGATTTCGTTTTTGCAAGTGGGGAATGAAAATTTCCAATAAAAAACAAAGTGTAAGAAAAGAGCCATATATATTTACAAACAGATGAAAAATTGGTTCAATTAACATTGAAGATAATGGGTTAGAAGCATAGACTTCTAACCTTTGATACTGAATTGGAGGGAAAGACATGTCACAAGGTGAAAAAATCACAGTAGAAAATGGTGTACTTAAAACACCTAATAATCCAATTATCCCATTTATCGAAGGAGACGGTACAGGTCCGGATATTTGGGCAGCATCCCAAAGAGTATTGGATGCAGCAGTGGAAAAAGCTTATAAAGGTGAACGCAAAATTGAGTGGAAAGAAGTTTATGCTGGGGAAAAGGCATTTAATAAAACCGGCGAATGGTTACCATCTGAAACACTTGATGTGATTAACGAATATTTAATTGCAATCAAAGGTCCTCTTACAACACCAGTAGGCGGCGGTATTCGTTCTTTAAACGTTGCGTTGCGCCAAGAATTAGATCTTTTTGTATGTTTACGTCCAGTACGTTATTTCGAAGGTGTTCCTTCTCCAGTAAAACGTCCTGAAGATACAGATATGGTAATCTTCCGTGAAAATACAGAAGATATCTATGCTGGTATTGAGTACAAAGAAGGCACTCCTGAAGTAAAGAAAGTAATTGAATTCTTAAAAAATGAAATGGGAGTTAATAAAATCCGTTTCCCTGAAACTTCAGGTATCGGAATCAAGCCTGTTTCTAAAGAAGGAACAACTCGCCTAGTACGTGCTGCAATTAATTATGCGATTAAAGAAGGCCGTAAATCTGTAACACTTGTACATAAAGGTAATATCATGAAGTTTACAGAAGGAGCTTTCAAAAATTGGGGCTATGAACTAGCTGAAAAAGAATTCGGTGATAAAGTATTTACTTGGGCACAATATGACCGAATTAAAGAAGAGCAAGGCACAGACGCTGCAAACAAAGCTCAAGATGAAGCATTAGCTGCAGGCAAAATCCTTGTAAAAGATTCTATTGCAGATATCTTCTTACAACAAATCTTAACTCGTCCTCGTGAGTTTGATGTAGTTGCAACTATGAACTTAAATGGTGACTATATTTCTGATGCACTTGCTGCACAAGTTGGCGGTATCGGTATTGCACCTGGAGCTAATATCAACTACGAAACAGGACATGCTATTTTTGAAGCTACACATGGTACAGCTCCTAAATATGCAGGGTTAGATAAAGTGAATCCATCTTCTGTTATTCTTTCTGGTGTTCTTATGCTTGAACATTTAGGATGGAATGAAGCAGCAAACCTAATTACAAAGTCTATGGAAAAAACAATTGCTTCTAAAGTTGTAACATATGACTTTGCACGCCTAATGGATGGTGCTACAGAAGTTAAATGTTCTGAATTTGGAACTGAATTAATCAAAAATATGGACTGATTTTCATAAGCCAAACAGATAGGTTCGGCATGATCACAGGCAACAAGAAAATTGCCGGCTAGTAGGATATATTCTTAAAAGCCGGCAATTTTTTCATTACATTGATAAAGGAGATTTTTAATATGACAATGAAAAGAAAGAAAATTTCCGTAATTGGTGCTGGTTTTACCGGAGCTACTACTGCATTCTTATTAGCGCAAAAAGAACTTGGTGATATTGTACTGGTTGACATTCCTCAAGCTGAAAATCCAACAAAAGGGAAAGCGCTTGATATGTTGGAAGCTGCTCCCGTTCAAGGATTTGATGCAAACATTATCGGTACTTCTGATTATGTAGACACAAAAGATTCTGACGTGGTAGTTATTACAGCTGGTATTGCACGTAAACCTGGCATGAGCCGTGATGACCTAGTACAAACAAATCAAAAAGTAATGAAAAGTGTTACAAAGGAAATAGTAAAATATTCTCCAAACTGCTACATCATTGTCTTAACCAATCCTGTAGATGCAATGACATATACTGTGTTTAAAGAATCTGGTTTCCCTAAAAATCGTGTAATTGGTCAGTCGGGTGTGCTTGATACTGCTCGCTTCCGTACATTTGTTGCACAAGAATTGAACCTATCTGTTAAAGATGTAACCGGCTTCGTATTAGGTGGTCATGGTGATGACATGGTTCCTTTAGTTCGCTACTCTTATGCAGGAGGAATTCCTTTGGAAACATTAATTCCGAAGGATCGGTTAGAGAAAATTGTTGAACGCACTCGTAAAGGCGGAGGCGAAATCGTTAATCTATTAGGAAATGGCAGTGCATATTACGCACCTGCAGCATCCTTAGTAGAAATGGTAGAGGCTCTTGTGAAGGATCAACGCCGTGTATTACCATCCATCGCATATCTCGAAGGTGAGTATGGATATGATGGAATCTACTTAGGTGTGCCAACCATTCTTGGTGGAAACGGAATTGAAAAAGTAATCGAATTAGAATTAACTGCAGATGAAAAAGCTGCGTTAGATAAATCAGCTGAATCTGTTCGCAATGTAATGAATGTTTTAGCTTAATGAACATTTTTAATAAGAGGTAGATTAAAAGGGTCAAACAATTAAACGGTTTGACCCTTTTTATATTAAATGGTACTATAAACAAATACAGATAATAGTGATTTTTCAATCTTTTATAAATAACAAAATGAAACCGTTTACAGTAATTGGAGGCGCTATTTATGTTATTAGGGAAGAAAAGAAAGCTTGGCAGAAAAATAGATGAAATTTCGGTTGGAGAAAAATTAACGCTAACTGAAAAAATAGAGGATAAAGATCTTCTGCTATATTTAGGCTTGACTGATGACGCAAACCCATTATTTATACAGCATGACTATGCTTCTCAGACACCATTTGAAAAGCCAATTGTACCAGCTATCATGCTGACAGGAATGATTACTTCTGCTATTTCGAAATATTTACCGGGACCAGGTTCACACATACTCTCGCAAAATATCGAATTTAAAAAGCCAGTATATCATTATGCCTCGGTTCATTTTTTATTCGAAATTATTATCGTCAACCAAAAGCAACATATGATTACTATTAAAGTGACAGCAACAAATGAAGAGAATGAAACGGTGATTACCGGTAAAATAGATGTTTGTCCGCCGCATCGGTTGGAAATGTTTAATGGTAGTGCGTTGGAGAATTTTTAATGATACATAGTACAGTCAGCATCTATGCTGGCTTATTTTGTTTTCTAAGAAAATCGTTGATATTTTCCCTTTAGAGTTGACCATGTTAGAATAAGCATAGAGAATACAGTGTTATTATATTTGAGGAGGTATTATTTTGACCAAGAAAGTGATTCTGATTGATGGCAATAGTATTGCATACCGTGCTTTTTTTGCATTGCCGCTTTTAAATAATGAAAAGGGAATACATACAAATGCTGTATATGGGTTTACAACGATGCTGATGAAGATTTTAGAAGAAGAAAATCCTACACATATCTTAGTAGCATTTGATGCGGGTAAAACAACCTTCAGACATAATACCTTTAAAGAATATAAAGGGACTCGTCAAAAAACTCCTCCTGAATTGTCAGAGCAATTTCCGTTTATTCGAGAACTTTTGGATGCTTATGGGATAAAAAGATATGAATTGGAAAACTATGAAGCAGACGATATCATCGGTACACTATCCAAACAAGCTGAACAAGAAGGCTTTGAAGTAAAAGTAATTTCCGGTGATAAGGACTTAACACAATTAAGCTCTGAAAAAACTACGGTTTGTATTACGAAAAAGGGAATTTCTGAAATCGAAGCATACACACCGGATCATATTCAAGAAAAATACGGATTATCCCCTTTACAGATAATTGATATGAAGGGTCTAATGGGAGATACATCTGATAATATTCCGGGTGTTCCCGGTGTTGGGGAAAAAACCGCTATCAAATTATTGAAGGAATTTAACACACTAGAAAACTTACTTGAATCTATTGATCAAGTAAGTGGGAATAAACTAAAGGAAAAGCTTGAAACAAATAAAGAACAAGCACTTATGAGTAAAGAACTCGCTACGATTTTCAGGGAAGCTCCTGTTACTGTTTCCTTACAGGATACAGAGTACCGCCAAGGAGAAACAGAGAAATTAGTCGGCCTATTTAAAGAGCTTGGATTTAATTCTCTATTAGAAAAAATGGATGCAAGTGTTATCAGTGATTTGTCTGAACCTATGGAGGAAATTAAGTTTACCAAAGTCGATAGCATTACAGAAGATATTTTTTCCGAAGAAAATTCATTATATCTAGAGATGCTGGACGAAAATTATCATACTGGGGACATAATCGGATTCGGTTTAAGCAATGATAAAGGTCTTTACTATTTGCCCGCTTCCATCGCCTTAACGTCTGCAGTGTTCAAGAAATGGGCAGAAGATGAAACAAAAATAAAGAACGTATATGACGGTAAAAAATTAATTGTTGCATTGAAGAAGCATGGAATAGATCTGAAGGGAATAGAATTTGATTTATTAATTGTTTCCTACCTTTTGAATCCATCAGAAAATGCCGATGATTTTACTTCCGTTGCAAAATTACATGGATATACAAATGTACAAACGGATGAAGAAGTATACGGGAAGGGTGCAAAACGAAAAATACCTGAAGAAGAGTTAGTTGCAGATCATGTAGTACGAAAGGTATTGGGAATATCCAAATTAGTTGATTCACGTATGAAAGAGCTTGAAAAAAATGAACAACTTTCCTTATATGAAAATCTGGAGCTGCCACTGTCCTTCATTTTAGCTGAGATGGAATCAACCGGAATTAAGGTTGACAAGAATCGACTTGAAGAAATGGGCAAGGAAATTGCGGAGCGCCTAAATGAAATAGAAAAAAATATTCATGATTTAGCAGGTGAACAATTTAATATTAATTCACCAAAACAATTAGGGGTTATTTTATTTGAAAAGCTTGGATTACCTGCTTTAAAAAAGACAAAAACGGGTTATTCCACATCTGCGGATGTATTGGAAAAACTTGAGTCTGAGCATGAGATTGTAAAAGAAATTCTTCAGTATCGCCAACTGGGGAAATTACAATCGACCTATATTGAAGGATTATTGAAAGTAATCAATGGACAAGACGGAAAGGTCCATACTCGTTTTAATCAAGTACTCGCACAGACAGGGCGTTTGAGTTCAATTGACCCGAACTTGCAAAATATTCCGATTCGTCTTGAAGAAGGAAGAAAGATTAGACAGGCATTTGTACCTTCAGAAGAAGGCTGGTTTATCTTTTCAGCGGATTATTCACAGGTGGAGCTGCGCGTCTTAGCGCATATTGCTGGTGATGAAAAGCTAATCCAAGCATTTAATGAGGACATGGATATTCATACTAAAACGGCAATGGATGTATTTCATGTTTCCGCAGATGAAGTAACCTCTAACATGAGAAGACAAGCAAAGGCTGTTAATTTTGGAATTGTATATGGCATAAGTGACTATGGTCTTTCACAAAATCTAGGAATTACTAGAAAAGAAGCAGCCGGGTTTATTGAACGTTATTTTAAGAGCTATCCAGGTGTAAAAAATTATATGGAAGATATCGTGCAAGATGCAAAACAAAAAGGATTTGTCACCACTTTATTAAATAGAAGACGATATATTCCTGAGATTACAAGCCGTAATTTTAATATTCGAAGCTTTGCAGAACGTACTGCTATGAACACTCCTATTCAAGGAAGTGCGGCGGATATTATCAAAAAAGCGATGATTGATATGGCTGCTAGATTAAAAAAGGAAAATTTAAAATCACGTTTATTGATACAGGTTCACGATGAATTGATTTTTGAAGCGCCCCAAGAAGAACTGGAGATTCTAGAACGAATCGTACCGGAAGTCATGGAAAATGCACTTTCCCTCGATGTCCCGTTAAAGGTTGATTATTCATATGGGGCAACATGGTTTGATGCAAAATAGACAGCGTGGAAATATGAGGTGAAATTAAGTGCCAGAATTACCTGAAGTTGAAACAATCAGAAGGACGCTAAAAGAATTAGTTATCGGAAAAACAATTGAAAATGTGATTGTTCATTGGCCGAAAATCATAAAAAAACCTGAAGAAAAAGAACAATTTATGGATGCTTTAAAAGGGCAAACATTTAAAAGTATTGACCGCAAAGGAAAGTTTTTAATCTTTTATACGAATGATTTTGCCCTTGTCTCCCATTTGCGTATGGAAGGCCGCTACGGTATGTTTCAAAAAGCGGAACCAGTCGATAAACATACACATGTTATTTTTCAATTCACAGACGGAACAGAACTACGCTATACGGATGTCCGTAAATTCGGCACGATGCATTTATTTAAAAAAGGGGAGGAATTTTCTTCCCTTCCATTATCACAGCTAGGTCCTGAGCCATTTTCGGATGAGTTTACAAGCAGTTATTTAAGGAAAAGATTAAGTAAAACAGAACGAAATATTAAATCGGTTCTTTTAGATCAAACCGTTTTGACCGGATTAGGAAATATATATGTGGACGAAGCCTTATTTCGTTCAGGGATACATCCTGAGCGAAAAGCACCGTCCTTAACAACAAAGGAGATAGACAAGCTTCATCAAGAAATTATTGCCACATTAAAGGAAGCAGTTGAAAAAGGTGGCAGTACCGTTAGAACGTATGTCAATACACAAGGGCAAATTGGCATGTTTCAGCTCCAGCACTTTGTCTATGGGAGAAAAGGAGAACCATGTAAAAAATGCGGGACTCCTATCGAAAAGCAAGTAACTGCTGGAAGAGGAACTCATATCTGTCCTAAATGTCAACGATTAAAAAAGAAATAAGCAACCTTATGTCGAATATTATCAAGTTTGATCTACCGGATCACATATGAACCTTGGGCATGCCCCTTCCATATACTATCTTTAGTGATGTGACAACAGGAAGGGGCATAAAAATGGGCTTTCAGTTATCACTATTTTTATTGGCATTTGCCGTCAGTCTAGATAACTTCAGTACAGGATTCACATACGGATTAAGAAAATTGCGCATCCCCAATAAATCTATTCTCATTATTGCCCTATGTTCCGGGTTATCATTGTTTATTGCAATGCTGTTTGGGAATATTCTTCAAAAATTCATGTCACCAGAATTTGGGAATCGATTTGGTGGTATCATCTTAATTGCTATTGGAGGATGGGTGTTATTTCAATTTTTTCGATCAGAAAAAGAGGTAAGTGAACCACAAGAAAAGGTAGTGCTAAAACTTGAAATTCGCTCTTTAGGATTTGTCATCCAAATTTTGAAGAAACCAACTAGTGCCGATTTTGATCAATCAGGAACCATTACAGGAATTGAGGCGTTTATGCTTGGGGTAGCCCTGTCTCTGGACGCATTTGGTGCGGGAATAGGTGCAGCCATGTTGGGTTACTCTCCAATTAGCTTAAGCTTAATCGTTGCCATGATGAGTTTGATACTAGTTTCTGTCGGAATTCGGTTAGGTAAAGTGTTTTCACATTTAAATTGGATGCAAAAGGTTTCCTTTTTACCCGGGATATTACTCATATTGATAGGAATTTTGAAATTTTGAAAGGAACAATTATCATGGCTAGGATCATTGGATTAACGGGTGGAATTGCAAGCGGAAAAAGTACGATATCGAATATGTTAAGAGAAAAAGGTTTCACAATCATTGATGCGGATATTGCAGCTAGAGAAGTCGTTAATATTGGAGAAGAAGCATATCTTGCAATCGTAAAAGAATTTGGAGAAGAAATCCTTCAGGAGGATTTAACCATTAATAGAGGGAAGTTAGGGGCCATTGTATTTAACCAGGAAGAAAAAAGATTACTACTTAATAGCATTGTACATCCAGCCGTTAGAAAGTATATGAATGCTAAAAAGGAAGAAGCGCTTTTATCTGGGAAGAATACAGTGATTCTAGATATTCCGCTACTGTTTGAAAGCAAGTTAACCTACATGGTGGAGAAAACCATACTTGTTTATGTAGATGAACAGATTCAGTTAAAAAGATTAATGGAACGAAATCACTTTTCAGAAGCGGAGGCAAAAGCAAGGATTTCCGCTCAGATGCCTCTTAAAGATAAAATTCCATTAGCAGATGCTGTTATTGATAATAATGGAAATATTACAGAAACAGAAAAACAGTTAAATAGGTTAATAAATAGCTGGGAAATGACTCCTTAAACCATCATATTTCTAAATATGGTGGTTTTTTGTTGTGCGCCCGGCATGGGTGTAGTCTCTAGGGTGAAAGTCCCGAACTGTGAAGGCAGAAGTAGCAGTTAGCTTAACGCAAGGGTGTCCGTGGTGACGCGGAATCTGAAGGAAGCGAGCGGCAAACTTCCGGTCTGAGGAACACGAACTTCATACAAGGCTAGGTATCATTGGATGAGTTTGCAATACAAAACAAAGTCCTTTCTGCCGAAGGTGATACAAAGTAAATGAAGCAGATAGATGGAAGGAAAGATTGCACTCTTACCCGGGGAGGTCTGGTTGATACGCCAAGTACACTTGGTAACCTATCTAGTAATGGATAGCTGAACAATCAGAAGTCAGCCGAAGTCGTAGTACTTGGTTTGCTCGAGAGAATCAAGGAAGGACTGAACCATTTTAGGAGAACAAACACTCGGCAAACGGTTCTTTATGTATGAAAGCAGAAAATTCTTACGGAACCTACCTGAAAGGAAGAAATGGTGAATTCCATGGGGGACTTCGGGAGGGCTTAGTAAAGAACCCACTTAATGAGAATGTATTGTTCACGTAGAAAGGATAAATCTCAATGTTAATGGAACGAATGCTGTCACGGGAAAATCTTTTACTGGCATTAAAGCGAGTAGAAAAGAACAAAGGAAGTCATGGAGTAGACAATATGTCCGTAAAAGACCTACGAAGACATATTCTCGAAACGTGGGATACACTTAAAACATCCTTAATGGAGGGTACTTATCAACCTTCTCCTGTCCGTCGGGTTGAAATCCCAAAACCGAACGGTGGAGTAAGGTTATTAGGTATCCCAACCGTGACAGACCGTTTCATCCAACAGGCGATTACTCAGATTTTAACCCCTATCTTCGACCCGACTTTTTCAACACAGAGCTATGGTTTTCGACCAAACAAACGAGGTCATGACGGTGTTAGACAAGCGAAGAAATATATCGAAGAGGGATACCGATGGGTAGTCGACATGGACTTGGAGAAATTCTTTGATAAAGTCAATCATGATAGATTAATGCGGACTCTATCCAAAAGGATTCAAGACAGAACGCTCCTATCACTAATTCGGAAGTATCTACAGTCTGGCATTATGATTAATGGAGTCATAACGAAATCCGAGGAGGGTACGCCCCAAGGTGGACCATTAAGTCCTTTACTCTCCAATATCGTTCTAGATGAACTAGACAAAGAGTTAGAAAAGAGAGGGCACAAGTTTGTCCGATACGCAGATGATTGTAATATCTACGTAAAATCGAGAAGAGCCGGAGAGCGAGTAATGGACTCGATTACTACTTTCATTGAATTTACTCTAAAACTAAAGGTGAATCGAGAAAAGTCAGCTGTAGACAGACCTTGGAAAAGAAAGTTTTTAGGTTTTAGCTTCACATTTCATAAGAAACCGAAGGTGCGGATGTCAAACCAAAGTATTCAACGTGTCAAGAAACGGATACGAGAATTAACTTCAAGGTCAAAACCAATTCCAATGGATTATAGAATAGAGAAGCTGAATCAATATTTGATTGGCTGGTGCGGATATTATGCATTAGCAGATACACCCACTATTTTCAAAGAATTAGACGAATGGATTAGAAGGCGTCTCAGAATGTGCCAATGGAAAGAATGGAAGAAACCAAAAACCAAAGTAAGAAAACTCATTGGATTAGGGATTCCAAAAGAGAAGGCATACGAATGGGGAAACTCTAGAAAGAAATATTGGAGAATAGCCAGAAGCCCAATCCTACAGAAAACCCTCACAAACTCCTATTGGGAGATGCGAGGGCTGAAGAGTCTTTATGTGAGATATTCTCAACTACGTCAGACATAAATGGAACCGCCGTATACGGAACCGTACGTACGGTGGTGTGAGAGGTCGGGGGTTAGTCACCTCCTCCTACTCGATTCTTTTCTTAAACTTTATTGCTTTTGTATACGAAAACCTAATTCGGGATAAGAATGAATAGCCTTTTTAAGAATAGATACCCCGGAACGAAGCCTATATTAGGATTTAAAAACAACAATCCGTTCGAAAACTGCCATTTTTATTAAAAAAAGTATCGCATAATCGAATTAATATGTTATACTAATTGTAAATCGAGTATAACATTTATTCAGGGGGACATCATTTATGAACGCAAAAGTAGCAATTAACGGCTTTGGACGTATAGGACGTATGGTATTTAGAAAAGCAATTTTAGATAAAAATATCGATATTATAGCCATTAATGCTAGTTATCCAGCGGAAACATTAGCACATTTAATAAAGTATGACACAAATCATGGCAAATTTGATGCAGAAGTATTTGCAGAAGATCAAGCAATCGTCGTAAATGGACGTCGTGTACAATTATTAAATAATCGTAATCCTGAGGAGCTTCCGTGGAAGGAGCTTAATATAGATATCGTAATTGAAGCTACAGGAAAATTTAATTCTCGTGAAAAAGCAGCTTTGCATCTTCAAGCTGGAGCAAAAAAAGTAATTTTAACAGCTCCAGGAAAAAATGAAGATGTGACAATTGTGATGGGGGTAAATGAAAGCGCATTAGATATTCGTAAGCATGATATTATTTCTAATGCTTCCTGTACTACAAATTGTTTAGCTCCAGTGGTAAAGGTTTTAGATGAGAAGTTCGGGATTGAGAATGGCTTAATGACAACGGTACATGCATACACAAATGATCAGAAAAACATTGATAATCCACATAAGGATTTACGTCGCGCAAGGGCTTGCGGACAATCCATTATCCCGACTACAACTGGTGCGGCAAAGGCACTTGCTCTAGTGCTCCCGCATTTAAAAGGAAAATTACACGGGATGGCGCTTAGAGTTCCAACTCCGAATGTTTCATTAGTCGATTTAGTAGTAGATTTAAAGAAAGATGTGACAGCGGAGGAAGTAAATGCTGCATTTATTTCAGCTGCTTCCAAAGAATTAAACGGAATTTTAGATTTTACAGAGGAGCCGCTTGTTTCCGTTGACTTTAATACAAATAGTCATTCCGCTATTGTGGATGGTTTATCTACGATTGTAATGGGCGGCAATAAAGTGAAAGTTTTGGCATGGTATGATAATGAGTGGGGGTACTCTTGCCGGGTAGTCGATTTATTGAAACATGTTGCAAATGAATTAATAAAGCCTTTGGAAGTAAAGGTTGGATGAGGTAACTGGCCTGCTGGTATTAAAATCAGCAGGCTTTTTATTTATTTATGAAGGTATTTAATAGATTAGTAGACCCAAGTAAAATAGCAGCCTGAAATTTTAAATTTTATATTGCAAAATTGACGTAAACAAAGTATACTATCAATCGTGAACTTCTTTGAAAATCATGTTTTTTTCATATTAAAAAAAATGAATAATTTGTAGCTACTTAAAGGGTTAGGACCTCTTTGGACTAACTTTCCCCCGTGGTAGTTGCTAAGGAGAAAATTCATTTGAATTTTTCTTTGATCGTAAAAATAATTCTTTAAAGGGGGAAACGATCGATGGAAACAATGGGTCGTCATGTAATTTCTGAATTATGGGGCTGTGATTTTGAAAAACTCAATAACATGGAGTTTATTGAAAGAACATTCGTAGATGCAGCATTGAAATCAGGTGCTGAAATTCGTGAGGTAGCATTTCATAAATTTGCTCCACAAGGAGTAAGCGGAGTAGTTATTATTTCTGAATCTCATTTAACTATTCATAGCTTTCCAGAGCATGGATATGCAAGTATTGATGTGTACACATGCGGTAATTTAAATCCAAACATTGCCGCTGACTATATTGCCGAATCACTTGGCGCTGAGACACGTGAAACAATCGAATTACCTCGTGGAATGGGTCCTGTCCAAGTTAAACAATCAAAAGTAACTGCTCTTTAAAAATCGATAAAAAAGTTAAAACGAGGTGTATGCTACATCTCGTTTTTTATTATTTTTCTTGTGAATTTATCATCTTTTTTATATGATGAAAGTAATCATGTACTTATAAACGGAGCTGATATAATGAAATGTCCGTCTTGTCAAAATAATGGGACACGCGTGATTGATTCTCGCCCCGTTGATGAAGGACGTGCAATAAGAAGAAGGCGTGAATGTGAGGAATGCTTGTATCGGTTTACGACCTTTGAAAAAGTGGAAGAAACCCCTTTAATTGTAGTAAAAAAGGAAGGCATTCGTGAGGAATTCAGCCGTGAAAAAATATTGCGCGGACTTATAAAAGCGTGTGAGAAAAGACCAGTTTCACTAGCGGAATTAGAAAAAATTTCATTAGAAATTGAAAAGTCGCTTCGAAATCTTGGATACTCTGAAGTAAACTCGGAAAAAATCGGCGAACTGGTTATGGACAAATTAGCAGCTGTAGATGAAGTAGCATATGTTCGATTTGCATCTGTCTATCGACAATTTAAAGATTTAAACGTTTTTTTAGAAGAATTAAAGGAATTAATCAAAAAGGAACAATAAAAAGGCTAGAGTTTCTTCGTTCTAGTCTTTTTCATTATTTTCCTCATCCTTTTTGAGCTTTTATTATTAATAACAAGGATGTGGCTTTTATGAAACAATTATGGAATGAGATACAGCCTGTGGATCGTTATCAAGTTTCCTCTAATGGAATGCTTCATGAATATGACGGCAAAGTGATCTCATTACTTTATCAGCCACTGATTGGGGTTAATTGTTATAGTTTATATATGACCTTATGGAATGAAATTGAAGTGAGCCGAGTATGGTCTGAAGAATGGACACATTACCATTTAATGAACTTTTTATCGTTAAATTTACGGGATATTTATGATGCCCGCTTAAAATTAGAGGGTATCGGTTTGTTAAAAACATATGTGAAAAATATGAATGAGGATAGATTATTTATATATGAACTGCAACCACCGTTGTCCCCAGAACAATTTTTCACAGATGGAATACTTAATGTTTTTTTATTTAAACAATTAGGCAGGCAACATTTTTTAAGATTAAAGAATATGTTTACTGATCCTGCTTTAAAAAAAGCGGAGTATCAAAATATTACTCGTTCCTTTCAAGAAGTATTTATGTCAGGAAGTGAAGATCATTTTTTACATGACATAGAGGCACATGAGGGAAGTAAGATAAATGAAAATCTGCAATTTCAAACTAGAACAAGTCCAAATGAAATTAAGATAGAAGAAGTTGATTTTGATTTCGACTTGTTTTTATCAGGTTTGAAAGGTTTGATCCTTCCACAAAAAGTAATGACGGCACAAGTAAGAGATGCAATTTATAAGCTTTCGTTTTTATATCACATTAACGCAATTGATATGCAAAATATTTTTCTAAGTGCACTGAATGCTGAGCAAAATATTGACATTGATGACCTTAGGAAGGCAGCTCGGGACTGGTACCAACTGGAGCATGCGAATGATTTACCGAAGCTAGTGGATCGTATTCAGCCATTAAAGGACCGGACTAGCAGTGAATTAGGGGATACACGTGAGGAAAAGCTTATTCATTATCTTGAAACGACATCTCCCCGACAGCTGCTGATTGATATTTCGGATGGAGCGGAACCTTCTAAAGCGGACCTTCAGGCTGTGGAAGACATAATGTTTCAACAACAGCTCTCAGCAGGCGTTGTCAATGTATTAATTCAATATGTTTTATTAAAAACAGATATGAAACTCACGAAAAATTATATGGAAAAGATTGCTTCTCATTGGACAAGGAAAAAGGTGAAAACAGTAAAAGAAGCGATGGAATTAGCAAAAAATGAGCACCGTCAATATCAGCAATGGGCTGATACTAAAAGCGAGCAAAAGAATGCGCGTAAAAAGCCAATTCGTACGGAAAAGCTTCCAGAATGGTTTGTGGAAAAAGATGAAACACAACCTAAAAATAATAAATCAAATCAAACAGCAGAATCTGTAGAGGAAAAACGTCGCAGACTTGAATCCATTCAACAAAAATATAAAAAATAGGAGGTGAATGGAATGGAGAATATTAATGAAACATTAAGAAGATTATCTAATAACAGCAACTTTCAACGAACTTACAGTGAGATGAAGCAAGAAATCCTAAACCATCCTGCTGTTCGAGAATTTTTGCTTCAACATACAGGTGAGATTACAACATCCATGGTCGAAAAAAGTTTAATGAAGTTATATGAATTCATTTCGCAAACGAGGGATTGTCAAAAATGTTCTAGCCTTGAGAGTTGTGTGAACATGATGCAAGGATATGAACCAGAGCTTGTTTTAGGGAGGAACGGCATAGATATCAAATACCGTCCTTGTCTGAAAAAAAGAATGTTTGATGAACGGAAGAAGAATGAAAAATTAATTCAGAGCCTTTATGTTCCAAAGGATATTTTACATGCGTCTTTTGGTGAATTCTCTTTGGAATCAGCAGGACGACTAAATGCGTATGAATTTGCAGAACGTTTTGTCGTGGAGTATGAGGCTGGTAAAAAAATGAAAGGGTTATTTCTTTATGGCAGCTTTGGAGTTGGAAAGTCCTATTTATTAGGTGCTATTGCTAACCATTTGGCGGAAAATAAACAGGTCTCCTCTCTCCTTGTTTATGTTCCGGAATTTTTCAGGGAAATGAAGCAATCATTAGGGGATCATACGTTAAATGAAAAGTTGGAAATGGTTAAGAAAGCTCCGGTGTTAATGCTGGATGATATTGGAGCGGAAGCTATGACGAGCTGGACACGTGATGAAATTCTAGGATCCATTTTACAGTTTAGAATGCAGGAAAATCTGCCAACCTTTTTCACTTCTAATTTCGATTATTCCGGTCTTGAACATCATCTTACCTATTCACAACGAGGGGAAGAGGAAAAGATGAAGGCGGCAAGGATTATGGAAAGGATAAAGTATCTTTCAACCCCAATTTTAGTGGAGGGACCTAATTTAAGAATATAGAAGGCCATAGCAATAAGCTTGGCCTTCTTTTTTTATCCTCGACTTCTAAAATAACCATGCTCCCCATATACATATAACATGGAATTTTCCATAGCAAGGGGGGCTAAAGTTGGATTTTATTTTCAAGTATTTAGATGATGCAGTATGGCTGCATGAATATTTTATTAAAAACGATAAGGAAATATGGTTCCATGAAACAATCTTTCAAAATCAAAAACAATATTTTTTAACTATAGATCTCTCCACGATTTCATTAGAAAATATTCAAGATGGATTTATACAATTTATTATTCAAAAGAAAAGAAACGATTGGGTGAAAGATATCTTAAGAGAGTATTTCTTCTATAAAGAAGAAGAGGAGCAAAACAATATTTTAGAAATTGTAATCGACATGTTTAATGGAGATAGACCAGAACTAACTTCTATAATTGGCGGAATAAATGAAACAGAAATGATTCGTCAAGCCATCTCCGCTTTGTTAGAGCAACATGATACCGTTTCATTTGATTCTCTTACGAAATTCAGGTTGAAGGAATACTATGAACAAATTATTGTATATGTCGAACTAGCTATTGATGAATATAAGATGGAGCAAGAATACCAAGTATTTATCCAGACTCTCCGTGATTATCTACAAAATCGCGATGCAAAATTGGATGTAGTAAGAATTTATTTTGATCAATACAGTATTTTTTATAATGAACAATATCAAGAAATGACCAAAAGTGAAATTTCGAATTTGATGGATCGCAGATTATTAACCAATCATCCAATCTACATTGATTCAGTAACAATTGCTCCTTTATTATCTATTGCTCCGAAAAAAATTTATCTTTATGCTGATTCATTTGATAATGGTTTAATTCGGACGCTTCAAAACATTTTTGAAGAGAGGATCTTTCTCGCAAAAAAAGACCAGTTTTGGCAAGAAAAAAATGCCTTTTTGGGAAAGGCAGCTAATAGGTAAGGAAAAATAATTTTCATACTCTTGATTTTCCGTAAAGAAACTTCTATAATTACGTACATACGAATTAAAGCATATGAAAAGTAATGATGAGGACAAGGGTATTCCTTTACGGTTTCCAGAGAGGAAAGGCATGGTGAAAACTTTCCATCACGAAATGAATACTTACCACCTCTAAACTTCAGCTGTGAACGTTAAATGTTTAACTAGTAATAGTTGACGGGTACATTCCGTTAAAAATTTCCTAAGTCATTTTTGTTTTTTTGGAAATGAAAAATAGGGTGGAACCACGTGTAAATAATACTCGTCCCTTTCCGTAGGGACGAGTTTTTTTATTTTTTATACATATAAAGGAGTGGACATATATGTCAGATATTAAAATTACGTTTCCAGATGGCGCAGTTAAGGAATTTGCCGGCGGAACAACAACAGAAGACATCGCAGCATCCATTAGCCCTGGCTTAAAGAAAAAAGCATTAGCTGGAAAACTAAATGACAAGTTGATTGATTTGCGCACACCTATCCATGAGGATGGAACAATCGCGATTATTACACCAGATCAACCGGAAGCACTCGAAATCCTCCGTCACAGTACAGCACACTTAATGGCTCAAGCAGTTAAACGTCTGTTTGATAATGTGAAACTTGGAGTTGGACCAGTTATCGAAGGCGGCTTCTATTATGATATGGATATCGATGTTTCGATTACACCAGAAGATCTTCCGAAAATCGAAAAAGAAATGAAGAAAATTGTAAACGAAAACTTAGAAATTATTCGAAAAGAAGTTACACGTGACGAAGCGAAAGAAATTTTTGCAGGTGATGAGTATAAACAAGAATTACTTGATGCCATTCCTGCTGATGAAAAAGTAACCGTGTATGAACAAGGTGAATTCATTGATCTTTGCCGCGGGGTACATGTTCCTTCAACTGGAAAGATAAAAGAATTTAAACTACTAAGTATCGCCGGGGCATATTGGCGCGGAAATAGCGACAATAAAATGCTTCAACGTATTTACGGAACTGCCTTTTTCAAAAAAGAAGAACTGGATGAACACCTTCGTTTATTAGAAGAAGCTAAAGAAAGAGATCACCGTAAAATCGGGAAAGAATTAAGTTTATTTATGACATCTCAAAAAGTTGGACAAGGCTTGCCATTATGGCTGCCAAAAGGTGCAACCATTAGACGTGTTGTGGAACGCTATATCGTCGATAAGGAAGTAAGTCTAGGATACGACCACGTCTATACACCAATTATGGGTAGCGTGGACCTTTATAAAACTAGCGGACATTGGGATCATTATCACGAGGATATGTTCCCCGTAATGGAAATGGATAATGAAGAGCTTGTTCTTCGCCCGATGAACTGTCCTCATCATATGATGGTATTCAAAAATGGCATCCACAGCTATCGTGAATTGCCAATCAGAATTGCAGAGCTAGGAACGATGCATCGCTATGAAATGTCTGGTGCTTTATCAGGGCTTCAAAGGGTACGCGGGATGACTTTAAATGATGCCCATATATTTGTTCGTCCAGATCAAATTCGCGATGAATTTAAACGAGTAGTGGAATTAATTATTGAAGTATACAAAGACTTTAATATTACTGATTATTCCTTCCGACTTTCTTATCGTGATCCGGAAGATAAGGAAAAATATTTTGATGATGATGAAATGTGGAACAAAGCACAATCTATGTTAAAGGATGCAATGGACGATTTAGGCCTAGATTATTTTGAAGCAGAAGGAGAAGCTGCCTTCTATGGTCCGAAGCTAGATGTGCAAGTTCGTACTGCATTAGGAAAAGATGAAACATTATCAACAGTGCAGCTTGATTTCTTACTTCCTGAAAGATTTGATTTAAACTATATAGGTGAAGATGGTAAGCCTCATCGCCCTGTTGTTATCCACCGTGGTGTTGTATCTACAATGGAACGCTTTGTTGCTTATCTAATTGAGGAATATAAAGGAGCGTTCCCAACTTGGTTGGCTCCAGTTCAAGCAACTGTCATCCCTGTTTCACCTGATGTACATCTTGATTACGCTAAACAAGTTAAAGAACAACTTAAAGCAGCTGGATTTAGGGTTGAATTAGATTTGCGCGATGAGAAAATGGGTTATAAAATCCGTGAAGCACAAATGCAAAAAATCCCATACATGCTTGTCGTAGGGGATAATGAAGTAAAAGACAATGCTGTTAATGTTCGTAAATATGGGGAACAAAAATCAGAAACAATCCCATTTGCACAATTTATGGAAAACTTAAAAGCAGAAGTTCAAGAGAAAAAATAAAAATTTCATTGCACCATAATTAAAACTTTGATAATATAAATGATGTTGTTTTAAATATAATAAAAATAGCAACAAGCCATTTGACATCGATTATAATTATATGATATATTATCTAAGGTAAATTGAATATTAGTTTGAGGAAAAGAAGGAGCACCCGCTTCTCGCCTGATTGACGCTTATATTGCAGTTGGCAGGTTTCGAAATTCATCACATTCAAAAACTATTCATACGTGAATGTAAGTGCGGGTCGTCTTTCCCGCACTTTTTATTTTGTTATGAAACCTAGCATTATAAAGTTCCAATGACGGCGAAATTCTTAACCCAAACCATTTATTCTAAGCTTGCCTTGGCTTCCAGGAAGCAAAAGACGAGCTATAGTTACTCTTTTGTAATCATAGATTTCTGATTGCTCGATTAAACCTTGGAGGTGGCTAACTATTAGCAAAGATATGATGGTTAATGATGGCATTCGTGCACGTGAAGTGCGTCTAATTGGTCAAAACGGAGAACAGCTAGGTGTTAAGTCCCGTAATGAGGCAATTGAAATTGCTTCGAGGGTAAACCTTGACCTTGTTCTAGTTGCGCCAAATGCAAAACCGCCAGTAGCTCGTATTATGGACTACGGTAAATATCGTTTTGAACAGCAAAAGAAAGAAAAAGAAGCACGTAAAAATCAAAAAGTCATCAGTATTAAAGAGGTTCGTTTGAGCCCTACCATTGAAGAACATGATTTTAATACAAAGCTTCGCAATGCCCTTAAGTTTCTTGAAAAGGGAGATAAAGTAAAAGCAAGCATTCGTTTCAAAGGCCGTGCGATTACACATAAAGAAATTGGTCAGCGAGTTCTTGATCGTTTCGCCGAAGCTTGTGCTGAGGTAAGTACAGTGGAATCAAAGCCAAAAATGGACGGACGCAGTATGTTTTTAGTTCTTGCACCAAAAACTGAAAAGTAATGTTATGAGGAGGAAAATCCTATGCCAAAAATGAAAACTCACCGTGGCTCAGCAAAGCGTTTTAAGAGAACAGGTTCTGGCAAACTTAAACGTTCTCATGCTTACAGAAGCCATATGTTTGCCAATAAAACAGTAAAACAAAAACGTAAGCTACGTAAATCAACTGTAGTTTCTAAAGGTGATTTCAGACGCATTCGTCACATGCTTTCTAATATTTAATCGTTCGTAATTGAAATAGGAGGGAAATATTATGCCACGTGTAAAAGGCGGAACAGTTACCCGCAGACGTCGTAAAAAAGTTCTTAAACTAGCAAAAGGTTATTTCGGTTCAAAACATACATTATTTAAAGTTGCAAACCAACAAGTAATGAAATCCTATATGTATGCTTATCGTGACCGTCGTCAGAAAAAACGCGACTTCCGTAAGCTATGGATTACTCGTATCAATGCAGCTGCACGTATTAACGGTCTTTCTTACAGCCGTTTAATGCACGGACTTAAGCTTGCTGGTATCGAAGTAAACCGCAAAATGCTTTCTGATCTTGCTATCCATGATGAAAAAGCATTTGCAGAACTTGCAAACCAAGCTAAAGCTCAATTTTCTAAATAAGAAAATTTATAAAGCCATTCTCGAAGAATTTTGAGAATGGCTTTTTACATAATAGGAGGTAGAAGGTTGTTAAGTAAATTTATCATTGGTTATTTTATAATCATCAATTTAGTTGGGATTATTATCATGGGAGTAGATAAAAATTATGCAAGAAAACATAAATGGAGAATCCCGGAAAGAACGCTTTGGAAAATTGCCATTATTGGGGGAGCATGTGGAACGACCATAGGAATGAAGATATTTCACCATAAAACGCAGCATCCAAATTTTAAAGTGGGATTTCCGATTTTAGCACTGCTGGATCTAGTCCTTTTCTACTTCATTTTGCATATTTGAGTAATAACCATCCGGTTTGTTCAATATGTATAAGTATGATTCTTCATCATAGACAAAACATCAAAGGCGGGTGAGAATGTGAATGATCAACTATTGATCTTATTTTCATTTGTTGAAAGTAGTGCCATTTTAGCCCCATTCCTCTTTATCTTATTTCACTTACTAAGGCAATTTTTGTTTATACCAGTAGCGGTTGTGTGCATGGCAGGAGGAATACTGTTTGGAAGCTTACTCGGAATTATCTATTCTTTAATTGGGTTACTGTTGCTGTCTGTTATCAGTTATTTTTGGATTAAAAAAATGCCGCGCACCTATGAAAAATTTGTGAGAATTAAACAAAAATGGTTCGGGCAGCGTGCAAAGTTAACGGTTGGCCAAATCGCTATCTTAAGACTCATACCATTTATCCACTATCAGCTTTTAACGATTTGTTTAATAGAAAGAAGCACGAATTTTCGAGAGTACATGAGAGGCTCCATTATAACAAATCTTCCTTTAGTCTTTTTCTACACAGTATTCGGGCAATTTATTTCCCGTTTTACACCAGGTATGATTATCATGATTTTGCTTGCTCTTTCGATATTGTTTTATATTTTAAGAGAAAAAGTGGTTGTCATGAAGTGGCGTGAATTTTTTAACGGTACATCATGATAACATAAAAATAGCCCATTAAAGGGCATTTTTTATTTTTGGCTACATATGCGGATTTTTTGAATTATGATTAATGTCGTGTAACAATCTAATGATTTGTTCATTTTGTTCCACTTGTCTTCCGGAATTAATTTTAATTTCATGTACCCAAATAAGTAAAATAATGATAATAACTAGCGGTATTAAACTATACAATAAAAATGGAAATAAGCCAAGTAAGGTCATGTATATTATCCCCCTATTCTTTTAATGATATCTATTACATTACGATTTATAATGAGATTTGTTTCGTTTTTATCCCAATCTCGGAGCAAAATTCCTGTAAAAGGTACATTATTTTAGAAGGATTTGCAGACGGAGTGCATTTTATTTTATCAATCAGGATTGAATTAAATTACATTACATGTATATGACCTAGCCGGTAAGCTAAAAATAACGAAATTAGAAGCAATTTTTTGTAATTAGGGATGAATCTCATATTTAACATGGTAGAAGTCCAACAAGCCTATATAGCAAAAAATTAGGTGAATGAAGGAAGGGTATTAATAGCAGAATTTTTGTACATTTTCGCTTTTTCTATTATAATGGAATAGGTACATATTATTAATTCGGAGGTCATAATATTGGCTAAATTAGATGAAACATTAACGATGCTGAAGGACCTGACAGATGCAAAAGGGATTCCAGGAAATGAACGTGAAGTTCACGATGTAATGAAAAAATACATAGAACCATTTGCTGATGAAGTGACATCTGATGGTTTAGGCAGTTTAATTGCGAAAAAAGTAGGCGACGAAAATGGTCCTAAGATCATGGTAGCTGGCCATTTAGATGAGGTAGGCTTCATGGTGACAAAAATTGATGACAAAGGCTTTATTCGTTTTCAAACGGTTGGCGGTTGGTGGTCACAAGTCATGCTTGCTCAACGAGTAACGATTGTCACAAGAAAAGGCGATATTACAGGTATTATCGGCTCTAAACCGCCACATGTATTATCACCTGAAGTCCGTAAAAAGCCATATGAAATCAAAGATATGTTCATTGATATTGGCGCATCCAGCAAAGAAGAAGCACTTGAGTGGGGCGTTTTGCCAGGGGACATGGTCGTTCCGTATTTCGAATTTACTGTCATGAACAATGAAAAAATGCTATTAGCAAAAGCATGGGATAACCGCATCGGCTGTGCCATTGCCATCGATGTTCTTAAAAACTTGAAAAATGAAAATCATCCAAACGTAGTTTATGGAGTAGGAAATGTTCAAGAAGAAGTAGGACTTCGCGGAGCTAAGACAGCTGCAAATGTAATTAAGCCGGATATCGGTTTTGGTGTAGACGTAGGTATCGCTGGTGATACACCGGGACTTTCTGAAAAAGAAGCAATGAGTAAAATGGGGGAAGGTCCGCAAATCATCCTTTATGATGCGTCAATGGTATCCCATAAAGGCCTACGTGACTTTGTGGTTGGTGTTGCGGATGAATTAAATATTCCATATCAATATGAATCCATCCCTGGTGGAGGAACGGATGCAGGTTCCATTCATTTGACAGCAAATGGTGTACCTTCCTTAGCGATTACCATTGCAACTCGATATATACATTCACATGCTGCGATGCTTCATCGTGATGATTATGAAAATGCCGTGAAGTTGATTACCGAAGTGATCAAGCGCTTAGATAGAGATGCAGTAAATAAAATTACTTTCGAGTAAATACACAAAGAAACGCATGGAATCCATGCGTTTTTGCATTATGCGGACACTGATTCCGTTATTCACATAAAAAGTGCTATTTTGGAGATGTTTGCGGACACACGTTCCGTTATTTACTGTAATACACTCCAAAATAGCTCTTTTTTCGCTTGATAGCGGAACCCGTGTCCGATAAAAAACTGAAATCACCATATTATTCACAAATAACGGAACGTATGTCCGCTTACATTCAACATGTTTTGCTTACTGTTTTAACCCTTGTTCTAACGTTTCCAGCATCATGTCTTGTTCCTTTTGATCCGCATGATTCCAGATTACTTCAAACAAAACACCTAAACCTGGAAGCAGTTTTTCTTCGCCTCTTTGTATAGCATCTACAATAGTATCCTTCAATTGATCTTGTGTATTACCAGAAACATTGTGAATAATTGCATTTCGCAGGTTCAAATTCATGAAGACACACTCCTTTTTATTCTTTTCTCTCTTATCATTACACTAAGTAAATTTTCTATGTACGAAAAATACGTTATAATGGTAGACAAGCTATTATAAGGAGAATTGTCTTGTGAAATATATTCAATCTATACAAAATCCGCAAATAAAACAATGGAAAAAGCTATTAACCAAAAAAGAACGCGAAAAAACAAATACCTATATTCTTGAAGGCTTTCATTTAGTGGAGGAAGCTTTACATTATAGAGATGATATAATCGAAATCATTGTTAGTGAAGAAGCGGATTTACCTGCATACTGGGACGTAAGTGATATATCAATAACGAGAGTTACACCGGAAATAAGCAGAATCATATCTGATACCGAAACAACTCAAGGGATTTTTGCGATATGTCAAATAAGAAATGCAACAACCAAGGACTTAACAGGGAAATCTTATTTACTCCTTGATGGTGTGCAAGATCCAGGAAATCTAGGTACGATGATTCGAACAGCAGATGCTGCAGGAATTGATATGATTCTTTTAGGAAAAGGTACTGCAGATATATATAATCCAAAGGTTCTACGCTCCGCTCAAGGAAGCCATTTCCATGTAGAGTTTTTGTCTGGAAATTTACAGGAATGGATTCCGAAACTGAAAGCAGCAAATGTTCCAATCTACGGTACTGCTCTAGAAAATGGAATTCCTTATAAAGAAGTGCAGCCGGAACCGTCCTTTGCCCTTATTCTGGGTAATGAAGGAAATGGTGTATCGAAAGAAGTGTTATCTCTAACAGATAAAAATCTGTACATCCCAATCTTCGGGAAGAGTGAATCCCTTAATGTTGCAGTTGCTGCTGGCATTTTAATGTATTATTTTAAAAATTAGAGCTCACTTAACTTAAAAAATGACATAATATATCAAAATCCATTTGAAAATCATTTCACAAAATACTATAATAGAAACAATTGAATGAAGTTGAAAGACAATGATAGGGAAAAGTAGCTTATGACATTCATGCAGGGAGAAAATGCCAAAGACTGAAAGCATTTTTATGAAAAATTAAGTGAAGTTCACCCCTGGAGTCAGCATCGGGACCGTTTATTGAAACGTAAAGATGCATCGGTGAAAAACCGTTATCAAAGTTAAGTGAACATAAGAAAAATGATTATGTTAATTAGGGTGGTACCGCGATGATAACCTCGTCCCTTTTGTGGAGACGGGGTTTTTTTATTTTTTCAAAGGAGGAAAAAAATATGGAGCAAAAATTAAAGGAGCTTCAAGCAGAGGCTTTACAAAAAATCGAGCAAGCAGAAGAATTAAAAGCACTTAATGATATTCGTGTTGCGTTTCTAGGAAAAAAAGGACCAATCACCGAAGTATTAAGAGGAATGGGGCAATTATCTGCTGAAGAACGGCCTAAAATGGGTGCTCTTGCAAATGAAGTGAGAGAAGCCATCAGTGAAAAAATCGAAACGAAGCAAAAAGCATTAGAAGCGGCAGCAGTTGAGAAACAATTAGCTTCCGAAACAATTGACATCACCCTCCCTGGCCGTCCGGTGAAAGTTGGAAACCATCATCCATTAACAAAGGTAATTGAGGAAATTGAAGATCTGTTTATCGGGATGGGCTATAAAGTGGCGGAAGGACCAGAGGTAGAAAAGGATTACTACAACTTCGAGGCATTAAATCTGCCAAAAGGCCACCCTGCACGTGATATGCAGGATTCCTTCTATATTACAGAAGAACTGCTGCTTCGTACTCATACATCACCTGTGCAAGCAAGAACTATGGAAAAGCATGAAGGCAAAGGACCAGTGAAAATTATTTGCCCTGGTAAAGTATATCGCCGTGATAATGATGATGCCACACACTCTCATCAATTCATGCAAATCGAAGGATTAGTGGTGGATGAAAACATCACAATGGGAGATTTAAAAGGTACGTTACAAGTGTTTGCTAAGAAAATGTTCGGAGAAGATCGTGAAATTCGCCTTCGCCCTAGCTTCTTCCCATTCACAGAGCCATCAGTTGAAATGGATATCACCTGCAAGATTTGCGGTGGAGAAGGTTGTAATGTATGTAAAGGTACTGGTTGGATTGAAATTTTAGGAGCAGGAATGGTTCATCCCAATGTTCTTGAAATGGCTGGATTTGACTCGAAAAAATATACAGGATTTGCTTTTGGAATGGGACCCGAACGTATCGCGATGTTAAAGTACGGAATTGATGATATTCGTCATTTCTACACAAATGATATTCGTTTCTTAAAGCAATTTGCTGTAACTGAGTAAAAGTTGGAGGGATATAAATGTTAGTTTCTTATAAATGGCTGCAAGAATATGTAGATTTAACAGGAGTTGAAGCACACGACCTTGCGGAAAAAATTACACGCAGCGGTATTGAGGTTGAAGGTGTGGAACAAAAGAGCAAGGGTGTAAGCGGTGTTGTGGTAGGGCATGTTCTTGAATGTGAAAGGCACCCAAATGCCGATAAATTAAATGTCTGCCAGGTTGATTTAGGGGAAGGCGAACCGGTTCAAATCGTTTGCGGTGCACCGAATGTCGGAAAAGGTCAAAAAGTAGCCGTTGCAAAAGCGGGTGCCGTCTTACCGGGAAATTTTAAAATTAAACGTTCTAAATTACGCGGGGAAGAATCAAATGGAATGATTTGTTCCTTAAAAGAACTTGGAATCGACGGAAAGCTTGCTCCAAAGGAATATGCGGAAGGAATTTTTGTTTTCCCAAATGATGTGGAAGTTGGCTCAGATGCCCTTGCATTATTAAATTTGGATGATGAAGTGCTAGAGCTAGGCTTAACACCAAACCGTTCTGATTGTTTAAGCATGCTTGGTGTTGCTTATGAAACAGGTGCTATTTTAGGGAAAGAAGTAAAACTTCCAAGCGTTAATCATGAGCGTTCTTCTGAAAAAGCGTCCGATTATATTTCTGTTAAAGTAGAAGCGAAAGAAGCAAATCCGCTTTATACAGCAAAAGTGATTAAAAATGTAAAAATTGGTCCATCCCCTTTATGGATGCAGACGAGATTAATGTCTGCCGGCATTCGTCCGCATAACAATGTAGTAGACATTACAAACTATATTCTTTTAGAGTATGGTCAGCCATTACATGCATTTGACTATGAACAGCTTGGTTCTAAAGAAATCGTTGTTCGCTTAGCACATGAAGGAGAAAAAATCGTTACCCTTGATGATGCGGAAAGAACATTGAAAGCAAATCATCTTGTCATTACTAACGGAAAAGAACCTGTAGCGATGGCAGGTGTAATGGGTGGAGCAAATTCAGAGGTAACTTCTGATACAACAACAGTCTTGCTTGAATCAGCTTACTTTGATGCACAAACAATCAGAAATGCATCAAAAGATCATGGCTTACGAAGTGAAGCAAGTGCACGCTATGAAAAAGGCATTGATCCAAATCGTGTGCATGAAGCAGCAGAGAGAGCAGCCCAATTAATGGCTAAATATGCTGGTGGTGAAGTTCTTGATGGTACAGTTGAAGTTAATTCTTTAACAGTGGAACCTGCTGTTGTTTCCATTACACTTGAAAAAATTAATTCTTTCTTAGGTACTTTCATAACAAAACAAGAAGTGAAGGAAATTTTCGATCGCTTGCAATTTGGCGTCGAGGTTGACAATGACACCTTTACCATTACAGTTCCAACACGTCGTGGCGATATTACAATCCAAGAAGATTTAATCGAAGAAGTTGCAAGACTTTACGGATATGATAATTTACCAATAACGTTACCAACCGGTGCTGCAACTCCTGGTGGGTTAAGCGATATTCAAAGAAAACGCCGCACGACAAAAAGATTTTTAGAGGGTGCAGGACTAAACCAAGCGGTTACGTATTCATTGACAAGCTTAGAGAAATCTTCTCAATTTGCTTTAGAAAAGCGTGATCCAATCCGCCTTGCGATGCCGATGAGTGAAGAAAGAAGCTATTTACGCTTAAGCATTGTTCCACAGCTACTGGAAGTAGTGTCATATAATAATGCTCGTAAAAACGAGTCTATTGCATTATACGAAATTGGATCTGTCTTTCTAAAAACTACAGATAATGAACAGCCTGAAGAGCATGAACATTTAGCCGGAGCCATCACAGGCCTTTGGTTAAATCATCCATGGCAAGGCGAGAAAAAGCCAGTTGATTTTTACGTGGCAAAGGGTGTTATTGAAGGCTTGTTTGAAGAGCTTGGTGTTAGTGATTCCATTACTTATCAAGCAGCAGCTGTGGAAGGGATGCATCCTGGAAGAACAGCTGAGATTGTTCTTGACGGTAAGGGAATTGGCTATGTTGGCCAAGTACATCCACAAGTTCAAAAAGACTTGGATTTAAAAGAAACGTATGTATTCGAAATCAATATGAAACCAGTTTTTGATCATCCAGTTCCAGCTCTTCAATACAATGCTATTCCTCGCTTCCCAGCGATTACACGTGATATCGCTTTAGTGGTAGATCGTAAGGTGAATGCTGGTGAAGTAAAAGAAATTATCGAGAATGCAGGCGGAAAATTATTGAAGAACGTATCCATTTTCGACTTGTACGAAGGGGAACATATGGAACCAGGCAAAAAATCCATCGCCTTCTCTTTAACTTATATGGATCCAGAAAGAACTTTAACGGATGAAGAGGTTGTAAAAGCACATAATAAAGTACTTGCAGCGGTGAAAGATAAAGCAGGTGCAGAGTTAAGAGGATAAAATAAAAACGCAGAACCTTGAATTGGTTCTGCGTTTTGTCTATTAATCCCTGCTAATAAACCCAATTAACCTTAGCAACTCTAAGAACAAATTAATAAAGTCTAAGAATAAGTTAAGTGCAAGTAACGGAACTGCTTCTTCTGTAAATTCCATGCGCTTCATGCGATTAAAGTCGAACATAATGTAAAGAGAGAAGACAACTGTTCCGATTATAGATGCAACAAAGAGTGCAGTAGAGGAAAACGGTGAAAAGATATTAATCAAGCCTATTACCACTAATGCGAGTAGAGCTGTAAATAAAATCCCGCTTAAGAACGATAAATCTTTTTTCGTTTTCGTGCCAACAAAACTCATTACTGCAAATATAACAAGAGTTGCGGTGAACGCAGATAAAACAACTTTAGCTCCTGAAGTTGCTAAGTAATGGGCAACTATCGGATAAGTTGTAATCCCTGAAATGAACGCAAAGGCAAATAAAAATCCATATCCAACGCTTTTTTTCTTTCTTAAAAGAAAAGCGGATAAAATCATGATGAACTCAACGACCATTAATGGCATAAACAATGCCGGTGGTACCATGGTTCCGATCAGCATTCCGATGACAGCCAAGCATAGTGAAAGGGCGAATGCTTTTAATACTGAACCCATGAGATCCCGCTTATTTACTGAGGTATAAACATCGTACATTTTTACTCATCTCCTTTATAACCATTTTATTCATTTTACCATATAAATTATACAAGCTAAATCTACAAATTATTGGGACGGGCAACAATGAGATTATTGTTTAATCGAGTGTATCCCTATCCTTGTTGCAATTTACTGAAAATTTGCTATTCTAATAGAAACTATTAACGTAATATAAAGTAGGGGAAAACATGGATAACAGAGTAAGGAACAGTATGCCAATGATTAAATACGATGGAAATGCCTTTGTTGATATGGAGGACGAAGTGGCCATTGAATATCCTCTAACTATTTTTATCGATAATGAGGAGTTTGCCACAATGGTCTGTTCACCAACCAATTTAGAGGAGCTGGTAATTGGCTTCTTAGCTTCAGAAGGGATGGTACGTACTTTCGAAGATATAGAATCTATGGTAATCGACGAGGGAAAGGGGCTAGTTTATGTTAGCTTGAAGGTCAAGCAATCCATTAATAAGGAATTTTATTCAAAGCGATTTATCGGTTCTTGTTGCGGGAAAAGCAGGCAATTTTATTTTCATAATGATGCAAGAACAGCGAGAACTGTTTTAAGCAAAATACAGATCACAATTGAGCAATGCTTTCGTCTAATGAAGCTTATGCAAGAGCAATCCGTTGATTTCCAGCAAACCGGCGGAGTTCATAATGCCGCGCTATGCACTGCTGACCAACTTCTTTATATTCAAACCGATATTGGTCGTCACAATGCACTTGATAAGCTTTACGGTATTTGTCTAAAGGGAAAATTGCCGCGAAACGATAAAATCATTTCTTTTAGTGGTAGGGTTTCATCGGAAGTTTTATTAAAAGTTGCAAAAATGGGAATTGGTATTGTTCTTTCAAAATCGGCACCAACTACATTGGCCATTGAACTGGCGAATGATCTAGGTATTACAGTCGTGGGCTTTATTAGGAACCATCAATTTAATATTTATTCTCATTCTGAAAGAATAATAGAAGGTAAGAAAGGGGAGTAATAAATAATAACGTTTAGATAGCATATTATTTGTATATTTTTTGCGGACAGAGAATCCTTTATTTTTATAAAATGACCATTATTTAAGCGTTTAGCGGACACAGGTTCCGCTGATATGACGAAAAACATATGAAAATCATCGCATTTTAGCTAAATAACGGAACGTGTGTCCGCAAAAGTAAGGAATCCGGCCGTTTTGTCACAGATAAGGGAACTAGTGTCCTTTAATGGCTGAAAACCCGTTTTACCGGACATAGGTTCCGTTATTCCCATGAAAAAGCTTTCTTTCATCTTGTTAGAGGACACACATTCCGTTATTTCATGAAATATTATTAAAACCAGGTGCTTTTTGTTGTAATAACGGAACGTGTGTCCGCAAAAGTAAGGAGTCCGACCGTTTTGTCACAGATAAGGGAATCTGTGTCCTCAAAACTTTGAAAGGGAACACTGACTCACAAACATTTACACAAGTTTTTTCGCCTTTTCCGTATTGGCAAAATGCATTTTTGTAAAATGATGTAAGGAAGCTTCCCCTTTTAACTTAATTAGTTTTGCAGCAGCCTGATCGACTTGCTGACCTGCTCCTTTTGGAAGGGTAAATCCGGCTTCGGCACTTAAATCATCCATCGCCTTCACAAATGCATATCTGGCTAAAATAGAAGCAGCGGCAACAGCAATATGGATGCTTTCCCCTTTTGTACTGAAATACACATTCTTTTTGCATATTTCCTTTTGACCTTGAATATGGCGGAAATAGGTATTTGCCTCTACAAACTGGTCAATAAGAATGCCTTCTGGCTCTTCAGGTGATATTTTTTTTAATAAATGAATCAATGCCTGGTTATGTAAAATCGCCTTCATTTTCCCCTGAGACATTCCTGATGCCTGCAATCGATTATACTTTTCATTTTGCAGCTTTAATAAACTATAAGGAATGACTGTAAGTAGATCCTTTGCAATTTTCATTATTTGCGGGTCCGTTAAATCCTTTGAATCCTTAACCCCAAGCTCTTTCAGTAATGGAATTTGCTCTTTTCTTACATATGCACTTACAACGGTAATCGGGCCAAAGTAATCCCCTGTTCCAACCTCATCGGAGCCGATAAAAGACATGTTTGCGATATTTGCTGGAAGGTCAGCGCCAGATGTTTTTGCCTTTGAAGCAATAGATGGTTTCGCGGGTTCAACATTTCCCCACTTAGCTGCCTCCTCCTCATTATTTTTTCCTTGAAACATGACCTTTCCTGAACGGTATGCGGTAATAGTGCAGTTATTCGTTTTTGCTACGAAAATTCCGCCTTGTGGAATTTTATCCATAAGTGATGGCTGATAATGTACTTTCATTTTCTCTAATAATGATGGTGCCGCTTGAATAATGATATTAGACATTTTGTTCCTCCATATAAATAATTCTTCCCTTATCGACACAGGTGGACAATTCTTCCCAAATTTACTTGGTTCATGTTATGATATTATTTAGTATTTTAGTATACGGCAAAATCCTTTTGCCATAATCAATTAAAACGAAAGTTTATCTGAATTTGAATACACTAAAGGAATGAAACTGACATGGTTGATATTGTAATCCTATTAATCTTTGTGATTGGTTTTTTTAACGGATTAAGAAGAGGCTTTATCCTCCAATTAATTCACGTGACAGGCTTTATCTTTGCCTTTATCGTTGCGTATATGTACTATGCTGATTTTGCAGACAAATTAAAGCTTTGGATCCCGTATCCTACCTTGAATGAGAATGCTTCCTTTAAAATGATTTTTGACGGAATGAATCTTGAACAAGCTTATTATAAAGTGATTGCCTTTGCCATTATCTTTTTTGCCGTAAAAATTATTTTACATATTATTGGTTCCATGCTCGACTTTGTAGCTAAATTTCCGGTCATTAGGCAATTAAATGTCTGGGCAGGCGGTATTCTAGGCTTTATTGAAGTTTACTTATTTGTCTTTATTGTATTATACATCGGGGCATTAGTTCCAATTGAAATGATCCAGCATTGGATTGACAAATCATTTTTAGCCGAAGGAATCATTAAAAACACACCTATTTTGTCCAATCAAGTTAAACAATGGTGGTTCGATTATGTGGGCTAAAACTTCTCTTTAAGAGGAGTTTTTTCTTTTTATACTGCTATTTGCTAGTATATAGTATAGATAGGTAACCGGTATTTAGAATGGGGATGGTGTTAATTCATGAATGTAGATAAAAAGGATGTCATTCGACTGCTTGAACAAATCGCTATTTATTTAGAATTAAAAGGAGAAAATTCCTTTAAAATATCCGCTTTTCGGAAAGCGGCGGCTTCTTTAACAGCTGAACCGAGGGTTTTAACGGAAATTGAAGATTTTACTGCTCTAAACGGAATAGGGAAAGGCACAGCCTCTGTAATAGAGGAATTTATCTCAACTGGTACCTCCACCGTGTTAAAGGAGCTTCAAGAAGAAGTTCCCAAAGGGCTTATTCCACTATTACAATTGCAAGGGCTTGGCGGGAAAAAAATAGCTCGTCTGTATCAAGAATTAGGTGTTACAGATGTGGAATCGTTAAGAGATGCATGTGAATCTGGGGAAGTTCAAGCTTTAAAAGGGTTTGGCAAAAAAACAGAAGAAAAAATATTGGAAGCAATAAGTTCCATTGGTTCAAAGCCAGATCGTTTCCCTCTTGCTTTTATGCTGAAATATATTGATATGATTGAGGCTGCCCTTCAGGACATGATTGGGATTGAAAGATATTCGAAAGCTGGCAGTCTCAGAAGGTTACAGGAAACATTAAAAGATTTAGATTATGTAATTGCTACAAAAGATCCAAAGCTAGTAAAAGAACAGCTGCTTCGATTAAATGAAGCATCAGAAGCAATTGCAAGCGGAGATACAAAAGTATCGATTACCATTTCGGATACGTATGATATCAACATTGACTTTCGTCTTGTGACACCTGAACAGTTTGCCACTGCATTGCATCACTTTACAGGTTCAAAAAATCATAATGTGAAAATGCGTCAGCTTGCAAAGGAACGTGGAGAAAAAATAAGTGAATATGGTGTGGAGAATCAGGAAACAGGGGAGATGTTAACGTTTGATTCAGAGGAGGAATTTTTCCATCACTTTGGACTTCCTTTTATCCCTCCTGAAATCCGCGAAGATGGAAAAGAAGTTACGGAGTTTCATTCCAATATCGAGCTGGTTACGTTACAGGATATTAAAGGCGATCTTCATATGCATACAACTTGGTCCGATGGTACAGCTTCCATTGAGGAAATGATTGAAGCTTGCCGTAAAAAAGGTTATAAATATATGGCAATAACAGACCATTCACAATATTTAAAAGTAGCAAATGGTCTTACGGTTGAAAGACTTCGTGAGCAGAAAGAAGAAATTAGGCGTTTAAATGAAAAATATGATGATATTTTAATTTTATCAGGGATTGAAATGGATATTTTGCCGGATGGAACACTTGATTTTGATGATGAAATTTTAGCGGAGATGGATATCGTCATTGCTTCGATTCATTCAAGTTTCACCCAGTCCAAAACAAAAATTATGGAACGCTTGAAAACTGCTTTAATGAATCCGCATGTTGATATTATTGCTCATCCTACAGGCCGTAAAATTGGCAGGCGATTAGGATATGATGTAGATATTGATTTATTAATTGAACTGGCAAAGGAAACGAATACAGTCCTGGAGTTAAATGCAAACCCTAACAGGCTTGACTTAATGCCCGTGTATGTTAGAAAAGCACAAGAACAGGGTGTAAAAATAGTCATTAATACAGATGCACATTATATAGAAAATTTAAATTATATGGATATAGGTGTTGGAACTGCTCGAAAAGGCTGGATAGAAAAAAATACAGTATTAAACACATTAGAGCCGGAAGAGCTCATCGCATTTCTAAATCGCGATCACAGCTAAGACAGGAGGCTGAATGAATGCAAGAAAAAATATTAAAGACATTAGAATTCAATAAAATCAAGGAATTACTTGGGGAACATGCTTCCTCTACATTGGGGGCTGAGAGGATTCAAGCTTTAAAACCATCCTCTTCCTATGAAGAAGTTTTACAATTACAGGCAGAAACAGATGAGGCCGCTAATGCATTGCGCTTAAGAGGGCATGCACCGTTAAGTGGAATATATGACATTCGAGCGCATGTAAAAAGGGCAGTCATTGGCGGCGTTTTGAATCCTATTGAATTAATGCAGACGGCTAGTACTATTTATGCATCGCGTAATATGAAACGATTTATCGAGGGTCTGTTAGAAAATGAAGTAGACATTCCTATTTTGGGGGAAAAAGCGGCTCAAATTGAAATTTTGACACCCCTCGAACATAGAATTAAACAAGCAATTGATGAAAATGGAGATATTTTAGATTCAGCAAGTGAAACATTAAGGCATATACGCCAGCAGCTGCGCTCAAATGAAAGCAGAATTCGTGAAAAGCTTGAAAGTTTAATTCGATCCAGAAATGCAGCAAAAATGTTATCTGATGCCATTGTTACGATTCGTAATGATCGCTATGTAATCCCGGTTAAACAAGAATACCGAGCGAATTATGGCGGGATTGTTCATGATCAGTCATCATCTGGACAAACATTATTTATTGAACCCCAATCCGTTGTGGAATTAAATAATCAACTAAGAGAAATTCATATGAAGGAGAGTCAGGAAATTGAACGGATCTTAATGGAGTTATCAGCTGAAGTGGCAGAAGCAGCTAATGACTTAACTCTCATCGTGGATATTTTAGGGGATCTTGATTTTATTTTTGCAAAAGCACGGTACGGAAAAACAATTAAAGCGACAAAACCGAAAGTAAACAATAACGGTGTAATCCACTTGTATAAAGCGAGACATCCATTACTCCCAATTGATGAGGCTGTCGCTAATGACATTACTTTAGGGAAAGATTACTCCACAATGGTCATTACAGGTCCAAATACAGGTGGTAAAACCATTACTTTAAAAACGATTGGTATTTGTACTTTAATGGCACAGTCAGGATTGCAGATACCTGCACTCGATGGTTCTGAAGTTGCCGTTTTTCAAGAGGTTTTTGCCGATATTGGGGACGAACAATCGATAGAACAAAGCTTAAGTACGTTTTCCTCCCATATGGTGAATATTGTTGATATTTTAAAATATGTCGATCATGAATCACTTGTGTTATTTGATGAACTTGGTGCAGGAACGGACCCGCAGGAGGGGGCGGCATTAGCCATCTCCATTTTGGATGAAGTGTACCAAAGGGGAGCAAAAGTTGTAGCTACTACCCATTACCCAGAATTAAAAGCATATGGCTACAATCGTGAAGGTGTCATTAACGCCAGTGTCGAGTTTGATGTGGAAACATTAAGCCCAACGTATAAATTATTAATTGGCGTTCCCGGACGAAGCAACGCATTTGAAATCTCTAAACGCCTTGGATTAACGGAAAATATCATTAAATCTGCTCGTGCCCATATTGGTGCTGATAGCAATGAAGTGGAAAATATGATCGCTGCCTTGGAAAAAAGCAAAAGAGAAGCAGAACGTGAACTTGCAGAAGCGCAGGATTTCTTAAAGCAATCGGAAAAGCTTCATAAGGATTTACAGAAAGAAATGATTGAGTTTTATGAAAATCGAGATACATTATTTGAAAAGGCTGAATTAAAAGCAGCGAAGATTGTAGAAAAAGCCAAAGAAGAAGCAGAGGATGTTATTCGTGATTTACGTAAAATGCGTTTAAATCATCATGCTGACATAAAAGAACATGAACTAATAGAAGCCCGTAAGAAGTTGGAACAAGCTGTTCCGTCTATTGAGAAATCAGCGATTGCAAAGCCTGCAAAGAATAAGCGTACATTAGTCCCAGGAGACGAGGTAAAAGTTCTAAGCTTTAACCAGAAGGGGCAGCTCCTTGAAAAAATAGGGAATGATGAATGGCAAGTTCAAATGGGAATTATGAAGATGAAAGTAAAAGAATCGGATATGGAATTTGTTCAATCTGAAAAGAAAGTGAATCCGAAGCCACTCGCAACAGTGAAGGGAAAAGATTATCATGTTGGTCTTGAGCTGGATCTCCGCGGTGAAAGATTTGAAAATGCATTATTAAGAGTAGAAAAGTATATAGATGATGCACTTTTAGCTGGCTACCCGAGGGTTTCTATCATTCATGGAAAAGGTACTGGTGCACTCAGATCAGGCGTACAAGAATATTTGAAACAACATCGCTCTGTAAAACGTATAAGATTAGGTGAGGCAGGGGAAGGCGGCAGCGGGATTACAGTTGTAGAATTTAAATAAGAAAAGCCAAAATGCTGCAGCTCTAGCATACGGATTTCGTAGTCGCAGGAGAAACCAACAGACACCGTGTTGATGTCCTTACCGCCTGGGAAAAGATACAGAAATCCGCTAGCCTATAGGCGCTGAAGCTGGACAATAAAGGAGCAAGTCAAAGACTTGCTTGTCTCTCCTTGTTCATTCCTCCTCTAAATCTTGATATGAAGGAGCATTTAGTTTACATGAATCATTTTTGGGAAAATCATTTTGTTCAAACGGCTGGTTATTATAGTGTTGTTATTTTATGTATGATTGTATTTTTGACCATCTTTGAAATCGTAACGAAATATAAAAATTGGGAAGAAATCAAAAAAGGAAACATTGCAGTGGCAATGGCTACAGGCGGAAAAATTTTTGGTATCGCAAATATTTTCAGGTATTCGATTCTCGATCATGATTCATTATTTATGATGGTTGGATGGGGAGTATACGGATTTGTTTTATTATTAATCGGATATTTTATTTATGAATTTTTGACGCCTAAATTCAAAATTGACGTGGAAATTGAAAATGACAATCGTGCAGTCGGATTCATATCCATGGTGATATCGATTGGACTCTCCTTTGTGATTGGAGCCAGTATTTCGTAAGAGGAGTTTTTATAATGGAGAAATTAGCAAAAATTCTATTCGTTTTATGTGGGTGTTTTATCCTTTTTGGAATTATTTATTTAATTATTAAGTAAGGGTTGCCGATGGCAATCCTTTTTTTATCGTTATTTATTTGTTCTGGATTACTATGAAATTTAAAATGTGAACTTATGAGTCTTTTTCCGAAAGTGGGAATGTCCTTTATACGATTTAAAAGACAACTAGATGAAGAGACCAAGTCCCACTGGTCTTTATAAAGATTCAAAAGACGATTGCCAGTAATAACTCATCTAATATGCCATAAAGAGCAAAAAGGTTCAAAAAGCAACATTATCAATCTTTGGCTGAAATAATGATTTTTTAGTATTTTTACATCTTTGGCCTTATGCGTACAGGTTTTATTTAGAGTGAACCTGTACACATAAGGCGGCATACCCCACAAATAAATAAGAATGAATATTCATTCACTTTTTCGATTTTCAAATTGTATCTCCTACCGCAATAGACTATAATAATAAGAGTAGTTTAAATTTTTTGACGTCTAGTTTGCCTTTAGGAGGGGTTAAATGGAAAATAAACCTTGGTTGTCTCATTATCCTGAAGAAATCCCTAAGACATTACAACTAGAAGAAAAACCAGTGCATGCTTATTTAACAAAAGCAGCAGAAATTTATTCAGACAAAATTGCCATACATTTTATGGGGAAGGAACTGACATACAAAGAGGTATATGAATCATCTGTAAAATTAGCTAGCTATTTGCGAACGTTAGGAATTAAAAAAGGTGATAAGGTGGCAATTATGCTGCCAAATGGTCCACAATCAGTCATCAGCTACTTTGGTGTGCTTTATGCAGGAGGTGTTGTTGTTCAAACTAATCCTCTATATACTGAAAGAGAGCTTGCATATCAAATGGAGGATTCAGAAGCAAAAGCGATTATTACGTTGGATATCCTTTTTCCAAGAGTTACAAAAATAATGGGAAAGACTAGTATAAACGACATTATTGTAACCGCTGTCAAAGATTATTTGCCATTTCCAAAAAATATCGTATATCCATTCATACAGAAGAAACAAACAGGAATGGTTGTAAAAATTGAACATAGTGGACATCAACATTTGCTCAAAAGAATAATAGCTGAAACACCCGCAGAAGATCCGCAAGCTGACCCTGAATTTGATTTTGAAAATGATCTCGCATTACTCCAGTATACTGGTGGAACAACCGGGTTCCCAAAAGGCGTGATGCTGACACATAAAAATTTAGTAGCTAATGCGACCATGTGTGATGCATGGATTTATAAAGCGAAGAAAGGCGAAGAAGTTGTTTTAGGATTGCTCCCATTTTTCCATGTATATGGTATGACTGCAGTTCTTATTTTATCCATTATGCAAGGATATAAAATGGTGCTTTTGCCGAAATTCGATGCGGAAACCACTTTAAAAACGATACAAAAACAACGTCCAACACTATTCCCTGGTGCACCAACTATTTATATAGGATTATTAAATCATCCGGATATAAAAAAATATGATTTATCCTCGATTGATTCATGTATAAGTGGCTCTGCCCCTTTACCGATAGATGTTCAGGAGCGGTTTGAAGAAGTCACAGGGGGGAAGCTTGTTGAGGGTTACGGTTTGACAGAATCTTCACCCGTCACACATGCTAATTTTGTTTGGGATAAAAAAAGAGTGAAGGGTAGTATCGGCGTCCCATGGCCTGATACGGATTCTGCTATATTCTCATTAGAGACAGGTGAAATATTGCCTCCTGGAGAAATTGGTGAAATTGCGGTAAAAGGACCACAGGTCATGAAAGGATATTGGAACCGACCGGAAGAAACGGAACAAGTATTAAAGAACGGCTGGTTATTTACGGGTGATTTAGGCTATATGGATGAAGAAGGGTATTTTTATGTAGTGGACCGGAAAAAGGATATGATCATTGCTGGAGGTTATAATATATATCCCCGTGAAGTGGAAGAAGTGCTATATGAGCATCCTGATATTCAAGAAGCAGTAGTTGCCGGGATACCTGATCCTTATCGTGGTGAAACAGTTAAGGCATATATTGTTTTGAAAGAAAATGCAAATGTAACAGAATCTGATCTGAATGCTTTTACAAGAAAACATTTAGCAGCTTATAAGATTCCGAGAATTTATGAATTCAGAAAAGAATTGCCGAAAACTGCAGTTGGGAAAATTTTACGAAGAACTTTAATTGACGAGGAAAGAAAAAAGCAGCAAGATCAAGAAGAAATAGGGTAGAATAAAATTTCAGAGCCCATTAAAAGGCTCTTCGTTTTTGTGTGGAATATTCTTGACATTAAAATGAATTCAAATTAAGATAAGATTATGAATGAATAGTCATTCATTTTTGAAAAGAATATATATTCATTATACCTAAGTTGAATGGAAATGACTGGGTATACTTAGTTTTTTCCATCCAACATCTAACCCCTCACCTAGAATGGAGGAAACCATACGTTTTGAAAAGTAATAAACCTAAATACAAACAAATAATAGATGCTGCTGTCATTGTAATAGCGGAAAATGGGTACCACCAAGCCCAAGTATCGAAAATTGCAAAGCAAGCTGGTGTTGCGGATGGGACCATTTATCTTTATTTCAAAAATAAAGAAGATATATTAATATCATTGTTTCAGGAAAAGATGGGGTCCTTTATTGAAAAGATAAGAAAAGGAATAACAGGGAAAGAGACCGCAGCTGAGAAACTGTTAGTAATGGTCGAAAGTCATTTTAACATATTATCCGAAGACCATAATATGGCTGTCGTTACCCAGTTAGAATTACGCCAATCAAATAAAGAATTGCGTCTAAAGATTAATGATGTTTTAAAAGGATATTTTCAATTAGTCGATGAAATTCTCCACTTTGGAATGGAAACGGGTGAATTCGATCCGAACTTGGATATTAGGGTTTCGAGACAAATGATTTTTGGCACTGTTGATGAAATTGTTACGACATGGATAATGAATGAAGAGAAATTCGACTTGGTAGCATTAGCGCCGTCTGTTCATCAATTATTAATTAAAGCTGTTTCCATCTAAGGAAGGGCAAAAGCCTGTGATAAAATTGTACGAAAATAGAAAAACCTTTAATAGATTTGGTGGACAGAATGAAACAAATATGGCTTACTTTTAGTAGGGGGATTTCTTTCCCCTTGTTAATCACGAAGGTCAACAAAGAGGGAGGAGAAAGCGTTTGGAATTTTTAACATTAACCAGTGAGAATCATCTAGCTTATGTAACCATCCATAGACCACCAGCAAACGCTCTTGCGTCTGGACTTTTGGAAGAGCTTTCACAAGTGTTGGATGAGATTGAGTCAAATAAAGAAATACGAGTCGTCTTACTGCATGGTGAAGGGCGCTTTTTCTCAGCAGGGGCTGATATAAAAGAGTTTACCACTATTAAAACAGAAGAAGACTTCGGTAAGCTTGGTAAAAAGGGGCAAGACTTGTTTGAAAGAATGGAAAGATTTCCAAAACCAATTATTGCTGCCATTCATGGTGCTGCACTCGGCGGTGGATTAGAACTCGCGATGGCCTGCCATATCAGACTTGTAACCGAATCGGCAAAGCTAGGATTACCTGAACTACAATTAGGACTAGTTCCCGGATTTGCAGGTACACAGAGGTTGCCGCGGTATGTAGGCATGGCAAAAGCAATGGAGATGTTATTTACAAGTGAACCCATCAGCGGAGCAGAGGCAGTGAAATGGGGACTTGCCAATCATGCATATTCCGATGAGGACTTAATGCCAAAGGCAAAAGAACTAGCATTGAAAATTGCGAAGAAGAGTCCGGTATCGGTTGGTGCCGCTATTGAACTATTAAACTATGGAAAAACAGAAAATTTCTACAATGGTGTCGCACGCGAATCAGAACTATTTGGGCGTGTTTTTAAATCAAAGGACGGGCAAGAAGGAATTGCCGCATTTATTGAAAAGCGGGAACCAAACTTTACCGGAGAATAGCGTTTAGTGGCCCTTTAGATGCCAAATTATATAAGAAATTATCCCAATCTTTAAAACTAACAAAATGTTTATGAAAGCTCTTTTCTTAAAATAGGATAATTTTGAAAAGGAAAATCTTATTATATGAAAGCAGCTTATTAAATCTAGGAGGGTTTAGGATGAATATTTTTGTACTCTTAAAAAGAACATTCGATACAGAGGAAAAAATTACTCTTTCGGGTGGACAAATTAATGAAGATGGTGCTGAATTTATTATTAACCCATATGATGAATATGCAGTGGAGGAAGCAATTCAAGTTCGCGATGCACATGGCGGCGAAGTGACCGTTGTTACTGTAGGAAATGAAGAAGCGGAAAAACAGTTGCGTACTGCATTGGCAATGGGTGCTGACAAAGCTGTCCTTATTAATATAGAGGATGATATAGACTACGCTGACCAATTTACGACTGCTAAGATTTTAGCTGAGTTTTTAAAGGATAAAGAAGCAGATTTGATTATTGGCGGAAATGTAGCGATTGATAATAGTTCAGGTCAAGTTGGCCCACGGGTTGCTGACCTATTAAATATTCCATATGTAACCACAATTACAAAATTGACGATCGATGGTGACAAAGTAACGGTTGTTCGTGATGTAGAAGGCGACTCTGAAGTCATTGAAACATCATTACCATTGTTGGTTACGGCTCAACAAGGCCTAAATGAGCCACGTTACCCATCTTTGCCTGGAATTATGAAAGCAAAGAAAAAGCCTTTGGAAGAGCTTGAAATTGATGATTTAGATTTAGAAGAAGATGACGTGGAAGCGAAAACAAAAACAATTGAAGTCTATTTACCGCCTAAAAAGGAAGCTGGAAAAATCTTAGAAGGCGATTTAGATGCTCAAGTGAAAGAGCTAGTTAACTTGCTTCATAAGGAAGCTAAAGTAGTTTGATTTAGATACATTTACTAGAAAAATTGGACGATATATTACTAAGGATTCTTTTCTAATAAGTTGATGTTTCTCGTATTCTTTAAAAATCCTAACATGTATTAGATTTGGGGCATCTTTTCTTTGGATACCTGTTCTAATGCTGAATTAGGAAGTTTTGAATATTTTTAAATACAAAAAGCATAACGATTAAGAAAAGAGCCGTACTGAACATACAGGGAGGTTTTTTCTAATGGCAAGAAAAGTTCTAGTATTAGGTGAGGTTCGTGACGGATCACTTCGTAATGTTTCATTTGAAGCCATTGCAGCTGGAAAGACAGTTGCTGAAGGCGGAGAGGTTGTCGGTGTACTAGTTGGTGAAGCGGTATCAAGCTTGGCTAATGAATTAATTCAATATGGTGCGGACCGAGTAGTGGTGGTAGAGGATGAAAAATTAAAGCAGTACTCCTCTGACGGATACTCGCAAGCATTTTTGACGGTCGTAAATAATGAAAATCCGGAAGGCATTGTATTTGGGCATACTGCACTTGGAAAAGATTTATCACCAAAAATCGCGAGTAAGCTTAACACTGGCTTAATCTCCGATGCTACTAGTGTTGAGGTAGTAGGAGGTAATCTAGTATTTACACGCCCAATTTACTCTGGTAAGGCTTTCGAAAAGAAAATTGTAACAGACGGAATCATTTTTGCTACCATTCGTCCAAATAATATTAGTCCATTACAAAAGGATGAAGGAAAAACAGGGGATGTAAGCTCTGTTTCTGCCGAAATTAAGGATCTTCGTACCATCATTAAAGAAGTAGTTCGCAAAGCAAGCGAAGGTGTGGATCTTTCTGAAGCAAAAGTAGTCATCGCCGGTGGACGCGGTGTGAAAAGTGCGGAGGGCTTTCAGCCGCTTAAAGAGCTTGCGGATGTACTTGGTGGTGCTGTAGGTGCTTCCCGTGGTGCTTGTGATGCCGATTATTGTGATTATTCCTTACAAATAGGCCAAACAGGTAAAGTAGTTACTCCAGATCTATATATTGCTTGCGGAATTTCAGGTGCAATTCAGCATTTAGCTGGAATGAGTAATTCAAAGGTAATCGTTGCTATTAATAAAGATCCTGAGGCAAATATCTTTAAAGTGGCAGATTACGGAATTGTTGGCGATTTGTTCGAAGTCGTTCCAATGCTTACAGAAGAATTTAAAAAGTTAAAAGTTGCTCAATCATAATTTAAATATAGGAGACCGAAGTGTAGGGATATATCCTACACTTTTTTTGTTGCTTAGGAATTTATAAAATTGAACCTTGTGGATAACTATTTGAAAAGTTGTCTACGTCTAGCGCAAGCAGATATCGGCTAGTGGATTTCTCCGTCTCCTCCCTACGATAAGTCAACATCAGGTAAAATTACATTTCAAATTTTACTCGTTGAAAATGTAAGTTCACTTGTTCGTGAACTATCTCACTGTGTTTCCTTTACCTCGAGGTGAGCGACTACGAAATCCATACGCAGACGGGCAAGGCGCTTTTCGCATTTGTTCTTTTAAACACACCAGTTCTAGCTGAAAAAAGTTTCTAATAAACTTAGTAGTAATAATGATCAGGTAGAAGCTGGTGATAAAAATGATAGAAACTATCCATCTAAATATCGATGGAATGTATTGTAGCGCTTGTTCTGGAAGAATTGAAAAGTCAGTTTTGAAATTGGAAGGAATTTTTGATGTAAATATTAACTTAGCAACAGAAAAAGGGAGGGTTGTATATGATTCGGCTTATATTTCAAATGAAACCATCCTAGAAAGGATAAAAAAATTAGGATATATTCCAACCCTAATAAATCAAAAAGACAAACATGTTAATAAGGAGAATAATAAAGAAATTACTTCCTTGACTTGGAAGGTAATTGTATCGATTATATTTTCCTTACCGTTAGTATTAACAATGTTTGTTCAATCTAACTGGATAAATATTGAATTGCCCCAAATGTTTTTTAGTCCATGGTTTCAGCTAATGCTTGCAACCCCTGTTCAGTTTATCATTGCCTTTCCTTTCTACGAGGGTGCTTGGAATGCCATTAAAAATCGTGGAGCAACAATGGATGTACTAGTTGTGATAAGTACAACATCCGCCTATTTTTATAGCCATTATCTTACAGTTCTTTCATTTAAGATGGATCATGATCTTCCTCCTATCCATCTTCATTATGAAACAAGTGTTTTGATTATTACATTTGTCTTGATTGGTAAATTAATCGAGGTAAAGACAAAGAGAAAAACAATGGATGCCATTCATTCATTAAATAAGTTAAAAGCAAATTCAGCAACTATTATTTTAAACGGCAAAGAGATAAAAAAATCTATTGGGGATATTAATCCAGGTGATGTTGTAATAGTAAAGGCCGGTGAAAAAATCCCTATTGATGGACAAGTTATGAGTGGTTTAACAACCGTAAATGAATCCATGTTAACTGGAGAAAGTATTCCGATTGAGAAGAAAAAAGGAAAAATTGTTTATGCAGGAACCATTAATTTATCAAATGTAATCACATTGAAAGCTACAAAAAAACATTCCGAGACCCTGTTATCAAAAATCATTGACATTGTAGAAGAAGCACAGCTTTCCAAACCTCCTATACAAAATATTGCAGACCGGTTTACAGCTTTTTTTGTCCCTGTTGTCCTTATTCTGGGCATGGTGACATTTCTTCTTTGGTATTTTATTTTAGCTCCCGGAGTAATGAGTGAAGCAATGGAGAAAATGATTGCAGTTTTAATTATTTCCTGTCCCTGTGCGTTGGGTTTAGCAACGCCATTGTCTATTATGGTCGGAAGTGGACGTGCTGCCAAGCTTGGAATTCTTTTTAAAGAAGGAAAAATGATTGAACTCCTAGGTAAAAATAATATTGTCGTTCTGGATAAGACGGGTACGATTACGAAGGGAAAGCTGCAAGTAACAGATATCCTGGTTAGAGATATGGAGCAAAATTTATTTCTGCAGCTTGTCGGCTCTGTCGAAAAGGGAGTAAATCATCCAATAGGTAATTCTATAGCAGATGCAATAGAAAAAAAGATCAACGATATTCCTACAGCTGCAAGCTCAGAAGTAATGATTGGATATGGTGTAAAAGGAATTGTAATGGATAGAAAAATAAAGGTTGCCAGTGTCCATTATTTTGAAAAGCATCAAAAGACGCAGCTTAATCCAGTATATAAGCACCTCAAAAAAATGGAGGGAGAAGGGAAAACAGTCATGCTGGTTTCCATAGATAATCGTATTCATGGGATTATAGCTGTTAGAGATGAAATCAAAAAAACAGCAAAGAAGGCAATTACCCGTTTAAAAGGGATGGGCTTAAAGATTGTTATGTTATCCGGTGACAATCCGATAACGACAAAGAGTATTGCAAATATTACCGGTATTAAGCATTATAAATCAGAAGTTTCTCCACAAGGTAAGGCAAATTGGATAAAAGATTATCAAAAGGCAGGAAATCGAATTATTATGGTCGGTGATGGAATTAATGATGCACCGGCATTGTCCGTTGCGAATGTTGGGGTGGGGTTAGGGACCGGCACCGATATTGCTATTGAAGCGGGCGATATTACAATCATGAACGGTGATTTAAATAGGGTAGCGGATGCTATTAGCATCAGTAAAAAAACCATGATCAATATTAAGCAAAATTTTGCATGGGCATTTATGTACAATTTAATTTGTATTCCACTAGCCATGATGGGGATATTACCTCCTTGGTTTGCAAGCGCAGCTATGGCCTTTAGCTCTGTCTCTGTTGTATTAAACTCCTTACGCTTGAAAAATATTTAAGTTCTGCATGTGAATAAGGGTGTGAATCAAGGGAAATTTATTAATTGAAACTTTTCATTAGCATGATTATCATTAGGATGATATACTTTCATTAACGTTAAAATTAGGAGGCAAGTGATTATGGCAATTTCACATGTAACAGATGCAAACTTTGCTGCTGAAACCAGCGAAGGTTTAGTATTAGTAGATTTTTGGGCAACTTGGTGCGGACCTTGTAAAATGATTGCACCTGTATTGGAAGAAGTGGATGCAGAACTTGGTGATAAAGTAAAAATCGCCAAATTAGATGTTGATGAAAATCAAGAAACTGCAAGTAAATATGGTGTAATGAGCATTCCGACTCTCATTCTTATGAAGGACGGACAAGAAGTAGATAAAGTAATCGGTTATCAACCGAAAGAAGCATTAGTTGAGTTTATCAATAAACATGCTTGATGAAAGAAAAGCGAAAGTGTCTTGCCGTATCCGCTAGCTGATAGGCGCTGTAGCTAGACAATGACTAAATTTAAGAATTATGTTATATGTTAAAAAAACATATACTTTCTTATTATTTAAAAGGAAATCCGAGTCTTGTGACTCGGATTTTTTGAAAGGTGAAAGAAATGAATGAAATGATTAAAAATAAACTTTCCCTCCTTCCTGATCAGCCAGGCTGCTATTTAATGAAAGATCGACAAGGAACCATTATTTATGTCGGAAAAGCTAAAATCCTAAAAAATCGGGTAAGATCTTACTTTACGGGATCGCACGATGGAAAAACGCAAAGACTAGTAAATGAAATTGAGGATTTTGAATATATTGTTACCTCTTCGAATATAGAAGCATTATTACTTGAAATAAATCTTATCAAAAAACATGATCCAAAATATAATGTCATGTTAAAAGATGATAAAAGTTATCCATACATTAAATTAACCAATGAACGACATCCCCGTTTAATTACTACCAGGAAAGTAAAAAAGGATAAGGGAAAATATTTTGGCCCATATCCAAATGTACAGGCAGCCAATGAAACGAAAAAATTATTGGACAGAATTTATCCATTACGAAAATGCACCACACTTCCGGACCGTGTTTGCTTATATTACCATTTGGGGCAGTGTCTGGCACCATGTGTAAATGAAGTGAAGGAAGAAACCTATCAAAAAATGGTCGATGATATTAGTAGATTTCTAAACGGCGGATATCGGGAAATAAAAGTGGAATTAACGAAAAAAATGGAGCAGGCCGCCGAAAATCTAGAATTTGAAAGAGCGAAAGAGTATCGTGATCAAATTACCCATATAGAAACAACCATGGAAAAACAAAAAATAACGATGACCGATTTTACAGATAGAGATGTATTTGGTTATTCAGTAGATAAAGGCTGGATGTGTGTTCAGGTCTTTTTTATCAGGCAAGGGAAACTAATTGAAAGGGATGTTTCGCTGTTTCCAACCTATGATGAGCCAGAAGAAGAATTTTTAACATTTATCGGACAGTTTTATCTACTTCCGAATCATTTTAAACCGAAGGAAATTTTAATTCCTAAAGAAGTGGATAAAGAGCTTGCAGAGCAATTGCTAGAGGTGAAAACGATACAGCCAAAAATTGGGCCGAAAAAAGATTTAGTAAAATTAGCAGAAAAAAATGCGGCTATTGCCTTAAAAGAGAAATTTGCCTTGATAGAAAAAGATGAAGATAGAACCATTAAGGCAGTCGAGTCATTAGGGAGAGAAATGGGTATTTATACACCTCATCGCATCGAGGCATTTGATAATTCCAATATACAAGGGACAGATCCTGTATCAGCAATGATTGTCTTTATTGATGGCAGACCGGAAAAGAAAGAGTATCGAAAGTATAAAATTAAAACCGTTAAAGGACCTGATGATTATGAGTCTATGCGTGAAGTAATTAGAAGAAGATATACCAGAGTTTTAAAGGAAGGCCTGCCTTTAGCTGATTTAATTATTATTGATGGAGGAAAAGGACAAATAGATGCAGCAAAGGATATTTTAGAAAATGAACTGGGTCTTGATATACCTGTTGCTGGCTTAGCAAAGGATGAAAAGCATCGAACCTCACAGCTGTTGTACGGAAACCCGCTGGAAATCGTGCCATTAGGAAGAAACAGCCAAGAATTTTACTTGCTGCAAAGAATTCAGGATGAAGTCCATAGATTTGCTATTACCTTCCACCGTCAGCTAAGAGGGAAATCTGCTTTTCAATCATCACTGGATGATATCCCTGGAATCGGGGAAAAACGAAAAAAATTGCTGCTTCGCCATTTTGGGTCTATTAAGAAAATGAAGGAAGCTCCTTTGGAAGAATTTATTGAACTTGGAATTCCACATAATGTAGCGGAAATTTTGAAAGAAAGACTAGAAAGTTAGTATAGTCAAAAAATAATGGTTGTGATATAATTTTAAAAAATTAAATCATTTATCACCTTCATAATAAAAGTGATAGAGGAGCAAAACTTATTAGTAAGAGCTTGGAGAAGAATGAGTTTCAATGAAAAGCTATGAAAGGAAGTTTTGCCGAAGTGGAAATTGGCTCATTTCAGTTTCTGCTGGTTCTGCATTGAATAAATGCAGGATTGTCAAGATGTGTGAGCATCTTGGAGAGCTATCTCGCGGTTGTGATTGTCGTATTATTTTTTACGTATTCACTAGAGCAATGAGATATCTTTCTCATTGCTCTTTTTTAGTTCTGCGAAGAAAGCAATTAGAATGGCACAGATAATAATTGGAAAGCGGGCGAAAAGATTGGGGCTAGTTGTACAAAAATTTGGCGGAACATCTGTCGGAACGATTGAAAGAATTAAAAATACGGCAAAAAGAGTTATAGCGGAAAAAAAGAAAGGAAATGATGTGGTTGTCGTTGTATCAGCAATGGGAAAAACAACGGATCAGCTTGTTTCACTTGCTAAGGAACTCTCTCCTTACCCAAGCAAGCGTGAAATGGATATGCTTTTATCAACTGGAGAGCAAGTGACCATTTCATTATTATCTATAGCGTTAGCGGAAGCGGGGTTTGAAGCTGTTTCATTGACCGGATGGCAGGCTGGAATACTAACGGAAAATGTACATAGTAACGCAAGGATATTAAACATTGATCAAACAAATATTAGGCACCACCTGATTGCAAATCGCATCATTGTTGTAGCAGGTTTTCAAGGGGTTAGTGAAAATAACGAAATTACCACACTTGGCAGGGGTGGATCTGATACAACTGCGGTAGCATTAGCAGCTGCACTTCATGCTGATAAATGTATGATTTACACCGATGTGACGGGTGTTTTTACTTCTGACCCTCGTTATATTCCTACTGCAAGAAAGCTTGGTGCTATTTCGTACGATGAAATGTTGGAACTCTCCAATTTGGGAGCAGGTGTGCTACATTCCAGGGCAGTAGAGTTTGCTAAAAATTACAATGTGCCATTGGAAGTGTGTTCAAGCATGGTTAATGAAGATGGAACGTTTATTGAGGAGGAAGTTCAGGTGGAAAAAAGCTTAATTGTACGCGGAGTTGCTTTTGAAGATGAAATCACAAGAATAACAGTTTTCGGTTTGAAAGATAAATTAACAAATCTATCTGGTATTTTTACGACACTCGCAAACAAAAATATTAATGTAGATATTATTATTCAAAACCAAACAGATGGAGAAAATCCATATCTGTCTTTCACAATCAAGCACGAAGATTTACGGGATACTATTCAATTATTAGAGTCGAAACAAGACGAACTATGCTTTGATCATTTTGAATATGAATCCGGACTTGCAAAGGTTTCGATTGTGGGCTCGGGGATGATTTCAAATCCAGGTGTTGCAGCAAAAATGTTTGATTGTTTAACAAAGAATGAAATTCAAATAAGAATGGTGAGTACATCTGAAATTAAAGTTTCTACTGTTTTGGAAGAATCTTATATGGTAAAAGCAGCTCAACTTCTTCATACAGCATTTGGATTAGATGTGGTGGAGCAACAAGTATAATAAAAAAATTGCCCAGAAAAAAAAGCCTATATCAGGCTTTTTTTTTTTTGAATTCGAAATTACCCATTCATAATAGTATCCTTTATATCCCAACGAAGAATTATACGAATGACCTGCGTTTTTTTCATGACCTCTTCATAGGCTTCTGTTCTTACTTTTTTTTGTGTTTGAATTTGTTCCGCTAAAAACCCGGCTTCAAGTTTATAACATCCGTCTGTTTTTAATTTCAATTGTCTTGTAATAAGCGGGCTTGTGATTTCTAATTCCATGCCATGCTTATCTTGTTTCAGGATTTGTAAATAACCCCAACCTGCTTCTTCGAAAAAAGAAATAACTTCATCCATTGATACTAAAGGAAACTTTCTTGCAAGATGCTTTCCTGCCCAATATAAGATTTCAGGTGTTTCCTTTCCAAGTAATTCAGGTATTAACACTTCTCTGATTAGTTCATAGCCAAAGGCAGGGATTGTAAGCTGTTCGGTATTCTCCATGCTATCTTCTTCAATTTGTAATGACGCTCTCAAGTTATTCCCCTCTTTCTATAAGGCTCTTTTCTTAAACTTTGTTGCTTTTGTATACGAAAGGTCTTGGTTACAACCGTAATTAAGTTAAAAAATGGAAAAATCTATAAGAAAAGACGCCCCGACACCAAGCCATGTTACGATTTATAAATAATGACGAAAGCAACAATTAATGCAAAAACGTTTTACCATAAGGATATTATATACAAAAATAGAGGTCAGTTTGATAAAAAAATTTTACAAAATCGTAACCAAATATTGCATTTTGTTATTCAGATTTAATGAAACATTCATAAAATTATATGTGCAAAAAGGTCAAACATTATGGACATCTTTCGACTATTTTCTGTATACGTTTCCTTGACGCTTAATCTAAGGGGGAGTAAAATGGGTATGTCACATAAAAGCATAAAATTTGATGCATAGTAAGGAAAAATAAAAATGCTATATTTTAATTAGCATGTTTTGCTATGCACGCTCTAATCTAAGGGGGGTAAATTGTGGCCGGAAATCGTGAATTTTTAAACCGCAGATTACATTCATTGCTTGGTGTCATTCCAATTGGTGCCTTCTTGGTTGTCCACTTAGTAGTGAACCATTTTGCAACACATGGTCAAGCATCATTTAACCATGCAGTTTCATTTATGGAAAGTCTGCCATTCCTAATTTTCCTTGAAATTTTTCTAATTTATTTACCACTGCTGTTTCACGCAATTTATGGTTTTTATATTGCATTTACAGCAAAAAATAATGTGAGCAGACTAGGATTTTTCCGAAACTGGATGTTTCTTTTGCAACGAATTTCAGGTATCATCGTGTTTATTTTTCTTGTATGGCACGTGTATGAAACTCGAATTAAAGTTGCATTAGGTCAAGAAACACTTGACTTTCAATTAATGGAAAACATCTTATCAAATCCAGCTATGTTTATTTGGTACATAATCGGAGTAGTTGCAACAATTTTCCATTTCTCAAATGGATTATGGTCATTCTGTGTAAGCTGGGGAATTACTCAATCACCACGTTCACAACAAATTTCGTCATATGTAATGTTAGTAGTGTTTGTGGTATTGACTATCATCGGTTTACGTGCATTATTCGCTTTTGCATATCCAGGCTGGTTTGCTTAAGGAAAAAAGGAACGGAGCCACAAATTTGTTAGGATGTTTTCGTGTCTAACAAATAATTTTTAAGTTTTCATGAATGCGGATCTCCCTGTGATCTTCTGATGCACAGAATTCCAGCGGGGATCTCAATATTGGTTTTGTAGTTTTAAAAAGGAGTGAGTCACGATGAGTAAGGGAAAAATCATCGTAGTCGGCGGCGGGTTAGCCGGCTTGATGTCAACTATTAAAATAGCGGAAGCAGGAAAAAAAGTAGATTTGTTTTCTGTCGTACCAGTGAAACGTTCTCACTCTGTGTGTGCACAAGGTGGAATAAATGGTGCGGTTAATACTAAAGGTGAAGGAGATTCGCCTTGGATCCATTTTGATGACACCGTGTACGGAGGAGACTTTTTAGCAAATCAACCTCCTGTTAAAGCAATGTGTGATGCAGCACCAGGAATCATCCATTTATTTGACCGTATGGGAGTTATGTTTAACCGTACACCAGAAGGTTTATTGGATTTCAGACGTTTTGGGGGTACTCAGCATCACCGTACTGCATTTGCGGGTGCTACAACTGGTCAACAGCTATTATATGCACTTGACGAACAAGTACGTCGCCATGAGGTTGCGGGACTTGTAAATAAGTTTGAAGGCTGGGAATTCCTTGGAATTATCAGAGATGATGCAGGAGTTTGCCGCGGTATTGTAGCGCAAAACTTAACTTCGATGGAAATTAGAGCATTTGAAGCAGATGCTGTAATTATGGCTTCTGGTGGACCTGGTATTATTTTCGGAAAATCTACAAACTCTATTATTAATACTGGTTCTGCTGCATCGATTGTTTATCAACAAGGTGCAACTTATGCAAATGGTGAATTTATTCAAATTCATCCAACTGCAATTCCTGGTGATGATAAACTTCGCCTTATGAGTGAATCAGCGCGCGGTGAAGGCGGACGTATTTGGACATATAAAGACGGTAAGCCTTGGTACTTCCTTGAAGAAAAATATCCTGCATACGGAAATCTTGTTCCACGTGATATTGCAACACGTGAAATTTTTAATGTGTGTGTTGATATGAAGCTAGGAATCAATGGTGAAAACATGGTTTATCTTGATCTTTCCCATAAAGATCCGCATGAATTAGACGTAAAACTTGGTGGTATCATTGAAATTTATGAAAAATTTGTTGGAGAAGATCCACATAAAGTACCAATGAAAATATTCCCAGCTGTTCATTATTCTATGGGTGGATTATGGGTTGATTACAAACAGCATACTAATATTGAAGGTTTATTTGCTTGCGGAGAGTGTGACTACTCACAACATGGTGCCAACCGCTTAGGTGCTAACTCTTTATTATCAGCTATTTATGGTGGTATGGTGGCAGGTCCAGAAGCAGTTAATTATATAGAAGGTTTAGAAACTAGCACAGATGGCTTGTCTTCTTCAATCTTTGATAATGCAGTAAAAGAACAAGAAGAAAAATGGAATAATATTCTATCCTTGAATGGTACTGAAAATGCGTATGTTCTTCATAAAGAGCTTGGCGAATGGATGACGGACAATGTTACGGTTGTACGCTACAATGATAGATTGAAAAAGACGGATGACAAAATTCTTGAATTGATGGAACGCTATAAAAACATCAATGTTAATGATACTGCAAAATGGAGTAATCAAGCTGCAGCGTTTACACGTCAATTACAAAATATGTTACAGCTTGCACGTGTTATTACGATTGGTGCATTAAACCGTAACGAAAGCCGCGGTGCGCATTATAAGCCAGACTTCCCTAAACGCGATGATGAAAATTGGTTAAAAACAACATTAGCTAAATATGATGCAGCAAACAATGCACCTACATTTAGCTATGAGGATGTTGATGTATCATTAATTAAACCTCGCGAACGTGACTATACAAAAAAACATTAATATCCATAAAAGGTAGTTCCTGTGGATATTAATGTATCCCTTATACAGCCTCGTGAACGCGACAATACTTAAAAGAAAGAGGAGAAATAAGGATGAGTGAACAAAAAACGGTACGTTTTATCATAACACGTCAAGATAATCCGGATTCAGCGCCTTATGAGGAGGAATTTGTACTTCCGTATCGTCCAAATATGAACGTTATTTCATCATTGATGGAAATTCGCCGAAATCCGGTCAATGCTAAAGGTGAAAAAACAACTCCAGTAACTTGGGATATGAACTGTTTGGAAGAGGTTTGCGGTGCATGCTCAATGGTAATTAACGGTAAACCAAGACAATCCTGTTCAGCTCTTGTTGATAAGCTAGAACAACCGATTCGTCTTGCACCAATGCGTACTTTCCCTGTTGTTCGTGATCTTCAGGTTGATCGTAGCCGTATGTTTGATTCTTTGAAAAAGGTTAAAGCATGGATTCCAATCGATGGCACATATGACCTTGGGGAAGGTCCTCGTATGCCAGAGAAAAAACGCCAATGGGCTTACGAGTTATCTAAATGTATGACTTGCGGTGTTTGTCTAGAAGCTTGTCCAAATGTAAACAGCAAATCTAGTTTTATTGGACCTGCTCCATTATCACAAGTACGTCTGTTCAATGCCCATCCAACTGGTGCAATGAATAAAGACGAGCGTTTAGAAGCAATTATGGGAGATGGAGGACTTGCAAATTGCGGTAACTCACAAAACTGCGTACAGTCTTGTCCTAAAGGTATTCCTTTAACAACTTCCATTGCCGCACTAAACCGTGCAACGACTTTCCAAATGTTCAAAAACTTCTTCGGAAGCGACAATATGGTTGATTAATAGGACAGAGGGTCTTCAGTCTCAGACTGAAGACCTTTTTTGTATTGAACAAAGGATAAAGATATTTTTGAAAATTTCTTTCTCATTTTGATAGTCCCAGTTATAATTAAAGAATGAATATTCATTCATTTTTTTGAGGAGGAATAACCAAAATGAAAAACATTTTATACATTGAAGACTTTGCAGCATGGAAGCAGGAATTTTCATTTTTTCATCCTATTTCCGTTCGATTTTCCGAAACAGATATGTTTGGCCATTTAAATAATACAGTTGCTTTTACATATTTTGAGGAAGCAAGAATTGAATTTTTGAAAGATAAGGGATTTATGGGTGACTGGCTTTCGAATAAAAACAATGCCATCCCCGTAGTAGCTGATCTGCAATGTGATTATTTAAAGCCAATATTTTTCGGGGATAAACTAAAGCTTTTTGTAAAGGCAAATAAGGTTGGGAACTCTTCTGTCGATATTCATTATATGGCAATCAATCAAAAGGACGAAGTATGCTTAGTTGGGAGAGGCTCTATGGTTCAAATGTCCACTGTAACTGGAAAAGGAGTACCATGGGAAGAAGATGAAAAAATAAAATTAATGGTACCATAAAATAAGTTTTATAATGAAATGTATTTTATTTGGTAAACCAAGAAAATAGCACATTTTTCTTTTTTTCGTTTTTTCGTTGTCTTCAGATGTCACTCTCATTATTTCTTTCACATATGATATTCTGACAATCAAAATACCCATCCCCGCGGTTTAAAGCTGGCGAAGGCAAGGAGGGTTACAATAGTTGAAGGACAACGAATTCACACACAAACCGCTGCTTACAAAAAGAGAAAGAGAAGTGTTCGAACTGCTAGTCCAAGACAAAACAACGAAAGAAATTGCAAGCGAATTGTTTATAAGTGAGAAAACAGTTCGAAATCATATTTCCAATGCCATGCAAAAGCTTGGGGTCAAGGGGCGTTCTCAAGCTGTGGTAGAACTTCTTCGCATGGGAGAGCTTAAGCTTTAAACAAAGCCGACTGCTGATGGCAGTCGGTTTTGTTTATGAAGAATAATCCAGAATGCCCAAATATCGTGGTATGGAATGAAAAGTGTAATACAGGTATTAGTATACCCTTCTAAATGTATGTAAATAAATCTTTCTTGAAATTTCAATTAAAAAAGGTGACAATAGTTGTAGCTGCTTATTTGTTTTGATTGGAGGTACGCTATAAAATGATTAACGAGAGTGAATTAATGCAACATGATTTAGATATTGTTGCTAGAATAGAAAAAGATCTTCGATATATTGCTGCTATTATTAAACAAAAGGGTCGTGAACTCCTAAGTAATTATACAATTACACCACCTCAATTTGTGGCTTTGCAATGGTTATTTGAAGAAGGGGATATGACAATAGGTGAATTGTCTAATAAAATGTACTTAGCATTCAGCACAACAACTGATTTAATTGATCGAATGGAAAAAAATGAATTAGTTGTCAGAGTGAAAGATGCTCACGATCGACGCGTAGTTAGAATTCACTTGCTTGATAAAGGAAAAAGCATGATAGATGAAGTGATTAAAAAAAGACAAGTATATTTACAGGATATATTAAAAAACTTCTCGTCTGATGAAGTTCTACTATTAAAAGACAATCTTATAAAATTACATCATGAAATGAAGACAGAATGAGGCGAGATGCTTGAGACAACCAATTGGCATTATTGATTCGGGGGTCGGTGGACTGACCGTTGTAAAAGAGGTTATGCGGCAGCTGCCTAATGAAACTATTTATTATGTTGGCGATACTGCACGGTGCCCTTATGGTCCACGTCCAGTAGAAGAGGTAAAGGCTTTTACCTGGGAAATGACCAATTTCTTACTAAACCATAATATAAAAATGCTTGTTATTGCTTGTAATACTGCAACTGCGGTAGTGTTAGATGAAATAAGATCCGTCGTTAAAATACCGGTGCTTGGGGTTATCTATCCAGGTGCCAGGGCAGCATTAAAAATTACCAAAAGCTTTAAAATCGGTGTTCTTGGAACGGTTGGAACCATCAAAAGCAGTGCTTATGAAAAAGCATTAAAATCCATCAATCGGAGAGTACAGGTTACATCCTTAGCATGTCCAAAATTTGTTCCTTTAGTAGAAAGTGGAGAATACCATGGAACTATAGCTGAAAAAATGGTCTTTGAATCACTTGAGCCTATTCAGAACGCCGATATGGATGTCCTTATTTTGGGCTGTACACATTATCCGCTCTTGGAAAAGCTTATAAAAAAAGCAATGGGGGAACATATTCAGATTATTAGCTCTGGGGAAGAAACAGCCAGAGAAGTCAGTACAATTCTTTATTTTCATGATATATTTACTGATGTCTGCACCCCTCCGAAACATAGATTTTTTACTACTGGTTCAAATAAAATATTTTCTGATATCGCTTCGGATTGGTTAGAACAACAAATTGACAATGTTGAGACCATCTATTTAGGAGAAACCATTTTTTAATCGATGGTTTCTTTTTTTATTTTATCGGGTCTAATTCATTCAGATAGCTCGTATAGATAATAGTACAAACTGTCCTTAGGAGGGAATCAAGGTGTCTAAAAAAGTAAAAAATACCATTGCTGTAACAGTACTGGCTTCAAGTATGTACTTAACTGGGTGCGGATTGTTCAATAGTGATAAAAAAGAACAAATTGATCCGCCTCAAAAAGTTTCCTATGATCAGAAATCTGGGGTAAAAACTAATAACAAGGTTAGTAAAAACGCCATAATGACGGAACTCTATTTAATAGATAAAAATGGATATGTCGTGGCACAAACTCTTCCGTTACCGAAAAGCAACAGTGTAGCTAAACAAGCACTTCAATATTTAGTAAAAGGCGGACCTGTTGAAGAATTGCTTCCTAATGGTTTTCAAGCGGTGTTACCTGCTAATACGGAAGTAGATGTTGATATTAAGAATGGGACAGCTCTTGTTGATTTTTCAAATGATTTTAAAAAGTACAAAGCAGAAGAGGAACAAAAAATTCTTCAGTCCATTACATGGACGTTGACCCAATTTAATACCGTTAAAAAAGTAGAAATTGAAGTAAATGGCCATAAGCTTTCACAAATGCCCGTTAACGGAACAGCTATTAATCCTAACGGTTTGACAAGAAAAGATGGAATTAATGTGGATACATCTGGAGTGGTAGATATTACGAATACACATCCTGTAACAGTATATTATCCTGCTGAGAACAACGCAGATGAAGTCTATTATGTTCCTGTAACAAAACGTATATCCAACTCTGAAAACAACGATATTAAAGCAATTGTAAAGGCATTGGCACAAGGCCCAAAGCAAAGTTCCAATCTACTGTCGGCGTTTAATTCAGATGTGCAATTATTATCCGACCCAAAAGTGGAGAAAGGAAATGTGACGCTTAATTTCAATGAAGAAATAATTAGCAGCTTTGAGAGTAAACAAATTTCTGAAGATGTGATAGATCCACTTGTTCTTTCCCTTACAGAATTACCAGATATTCAAAAGGTATCCATTGAGGTCAACGGAAGTACGAAATTGGTAGATGGACAAGGAAAATCTTTGACAAAACCGGTAACAAGACCGGAAAAAGTAAACACGGGTAGTTTTTAATAGCAAATATTTGATATACTATAGAATGTAACGAAAGGGGTCGGCTATTGCCGCCTCTTCTTTCATGTAGGCTCTTTTCTTAATCTCTGTTGCTTTTTTATCAAAAACATCAAAATTCGCAGTTGATTTTTTAAATGGATGCTTCAAAACAAAACTGATTTAATACTTTTCACAAAAGTAAAAGCAATAATTTATACGGAAGTACCTTTAGTATACAAGGAGGTAAAATAATTGAGAGCAGATGGCAGGGAAACATTTCAATTAAGGCCAATACATATAGAAACAAATTATTTAAAACACCCAGAAGGATCTGTACTTATTACTGTAGGTGATACAAAAGTTATTTGTAATGCAAGTATTGAAGACAGGGTTCCTCCTTTTATGAGAGGCAGCGGAAAAGGTTGGATTACTGCAGAATATTCCATGCTTCCTCGTGCAACGGAACAAAGAAATATTCGTGAATCCTCAAAAGGAAAAGTCACAGGCAGAACAATGGAGATTCAACGCTTAATAGGCCGTGCTTTACGGGCCGTTGTGGATTTGGAACAAATTGGCGAGAAAACGGTCTGGATTGACTGCGATGTCATTCAAGCAGATGGAGGAACAAGAACAGCCTCTATTACAGGTGCTTTTGTAGCTATGTCATTAGCACTAAACAGCCTGTATGAGACAAAAGCGATTAAAAAATTTCCTATAACGGATTTTTTAGCCGCAACAAGTGTCGGAATTCTTCAGGAAATCGGAGTGGTATTAGATCTGAATTATGCTGAAGATAGCTCTGCCCAGGTTGATATGAATGTAGTTATGACTGGAAAAGGGGAATTTGTTGAGCTGCAAGGAACTGGTGAAGAAGCAACATTTTCCGTTCAAGAGCTTCAGCAATTATTAGAAGCTGCTCAAAAAGGGATAAAGGAACTATTCGACATTCAAAAACAAGCGCTCGGTGATATTTCTTTAAAAATAGAGGGAAATGTAAATGAAAATAAGTAAAAGGGAGAATAAACAGGTCATTATCGCAACGAAAAATAAAGGAAAAGCGAAAGAATTTGAAAAGCTGTTTTCCCCATATGATATTAAAGTTCAAACCTTACTTGACTTTCCTGATGTTTCCGATATTGAAGAGACAGGAAGTACCTTTGAAGAAAATGCTATATTAAAAGCAGAAACGATATCAAAGCGGTTTAACAGGATGGTTATTTCAGATGATAGCGGCTTAATTGTCGATGCGCTGAATGGCAGACCGGGTGTATATTCTGCAAGGTTTGCAGGTGAAGAAAAGAATGATGATGCAAATATTAGAAAGGTACTTGCTGAATTGGAAAACGTACCGAAGGAAGATAGGACAGCAAGATTTTATTGTGCTATTGCTTTAGCGATTCCGGGTGAAGAAACCCGAACCGTTTCCGGTACTTGTGAAGGGGAAATTTTAAAAGAAAAACGTGGGACACATGGTTTTGGGTATGACCCCATATTTTTTATAAAGGATAAAGGCAAGTCGATGGCCGAGATATCCTCCGAAGAAAAAAATCTAATTAGTCACCGTGCCAAGGCAATTCAAAAGCTTATTTCTTTGCTTGAAGATATAATAATTTGATTAGGATGATGGGGAATGAAGTTGCTAGTGGTGAGCGACAGTCATGGATTAACAAGTGAATTAGTCGATATAAAAAAGGAATATCAACATAAAGTTGACGCTATGATCCACTGCGGGGATTCTGAATTACCCGCCGACAGTGAAGAAATGCAGGGATTTATAGGTGTAAGAGGAAATTGTGATTACGATCGTTCGTATCCGTTGGATATGACAGAAATGATTAAAGGGAATACTATTTTTGTTACACATGGACACCATTATAATGTTAAAATGACATTAATGAATCTTTCTTATAAAGCGAAGGAAGTAGGTGCTGATTTTGTTTTTTTCGGTCATTCCCATGCATTAGGCGCAGAAATAATAGATGGAACATTATTTTTAAACCCAGGCAGTATCTTTATGCCGCGGGGACGTCTAGAAAAAACTTATGCCATTATTGAAAAAGACCAAAATCAAATAACCACTAAATTTTTCACAAGCAATCATCAAGAACTACTTCCATTAAGACATCAATTTGTATTATAATATAATCCTATTGCAGTAAATATTTACTGCAATAGGGAATTTTTAATTATATTTAACTTGAAAGTTATTGACATTAGTATGATATACAAATATAATTAATAATGTCTTAATGATGAAATGATTAAAAATATGTCCCAGTAGCTCAGCTGGATAGAGCACGACCGAATACGCTTCGAAGCGTTTCATCAGCGTACCGATTGAGCTGCATCTTGAATAGGCTTTCTGAAATCGGGACGACAATTACTTTGATTTCACTTCAAACTTGATTAATTAATATTTATAATGTCCCAGTAGCTCAGCTGGATAGAGCAACAGCCTTCTAAGCTGTGGGTCGGGGGTTCGAATCCCTCCTGGGACGCTAATTAAAAGAAAAACCTGACAAAGTTAGGTTTTTCTTTTTTATTGTGCGCCCGGCATGGGTGTAGTCTCTAGGGTGAAAGTCCCGAACTGTGAAGGCAGAAGTAGCAGTTAGCTTAACGCAAGGGTGTCCGTGGTGACGCGGAATCTGAAGGAAGCGAGCGGCAAACTTCCGGTCTGAGGAACACGAACTTCATACAAGGCTAGGTATCATTGGATGAGTTTGCAATACAAAACAAAGTCCTTTCTGCCGAAGGTGATACAAAGTAAATGAAGCAGATAGATGGAAGGAAAGATTGCACTCTTACCCGGGGAGGTCTGGTTGATACGCCAAGTACACTTGGTAACCTATCTAGTAATGGATAGCTGAACAATCAGAAGTCAGCCGAAGTCGTAGTACTTGGTTTGCTCGAGAGAATCAAGGAAGGACTGAACCATTTTAGGAGAACAAACACTCGGCAAACGGTTCTTTATGTATGAAAGCAGAAAATTCTTACGGAACCTACCTGAAAGGAAGAAATGGTGAATTCCATGGGGGACTTCGGGAGGGCTTAGTAAAGAACCCACTTAATGAGAATGTATTGTTCACGTAGAAAGGATAAATCTCAATGTTAATGGAACGAATGCTGTCACGGGAAAATCTTTTACTGGCATTAAAGCGAGTAGAAAAGAACAAAGGAAGTCATGGAGTAGACAATATGTCCGTAAAAGACCTACGAAGACATATTCTCGAAACGTGGGATACACTTAAAACATCCTTAATGGAGGGTACTTATCAACCTTCTCCTGTCCGTCGGGTTGAAATCCCAAAACCGAACGGTGGAGTAAGGTTATTAGGTATCCCAACCGTGACAGACCGTTTCATCCAACAGGCGATTACTCAGATTTTAACCCCTATCTTCGACCCGACTTTTTCAACACAGAGCTATGGTTTTCGACCAAACAAACGAGGTCATGACGGTGTTAGACAAGCGAAGAAATATATCGAAGAGGGATACCGATGGGTAGTCGACATGGACTTGGAGAAATTCTTTGATAAAGTCAATCATGATAGATTAATGCGGACTCTATCCAAAAGGATTCAAGACAGAACGCTCCTATCACTAATTCGGAAGTATCTACAGTCTGGCATTATGATTAATGGAGTCATAACGAAATCCGAGGAGGGTACGCCCCAAGGTGGACCATTAAGTCCTTTACTCTCCAATATCGTTCTAGATGAACTAGACAAAGAGTTAGAAAAGAGAGGGCACAAGTTTGTCCGATACGCAGATGATTGTAATATCTACGTAAAATCGAGAAGAGCCGGAGAGCGAGTAATGGACTCGATTACTACTTTCATTGAATTTACTCTAAAACTAAAGGTGAATCGAGAAAAGTCAGCTGTAGACAGACCTTGGAAAAGAAAGTTTTTAGGTTTTAGCTTCACATTTCATAAGAAACCGAAGGTGCGGATGTCAAACCAAAGTATTCAACGTGTCAAGAAACGGATACGAGAATTAACTTCAAGGTCAAAACCAATTCCAATGGATTATAGAATAGAGAAGCTGAATCAATATTTGATTGGCTGGTGCGGATATTATGCATTAGCAGATACACCCACTATTTTCAAAGAATTAGACGAATGGATTAGAAGGCGTCTCAGAATGTGCCAATGGAAAGAATGGAAGAAACCAAAAACCAAAGTAAGAAAACTCATTGGATTAGGGATTCCAAAAGAGAAGGCATACGAATGGGGAAACTCTAGAAAGAAATATTGGAGAATAGCCAGAAGCCCAATCCTACAGAAAACCCTCACAAACTCCTATTGGGAGATGCGAGGGCTGAAGAGTCTTTATGTGAGATATTCTCAACTACGTCAGACATAAATGGAACCGCCGTATACGGAACCGTACGTACGGTGGTGTGAGAGGTCGGGGGTTAGTCACCTCCTCCTACTCGATTATGTATCATTTTAATTGGTAATGCTTTTGATTATTTTATAAAGTAAGTATTATGTGAAGGTTATTATGTTTTTATGTTTCAGTATAAATCAGGAGGGTTTTATTTGTCTGAAAATGTTTTGATAGAAGCGGAAAAATTTATCCGTTCTTGTTATAAGGAATTAAACAAGACTGAAAAAGAAATAGAAGAGAGACTACATCAAATACAGCAACAAATTACCGAATTCGGTTATTATGAACACACAAAATTAGAATTGGAATATGGAGCGAAGTTGGCATGGCGAAATAGTAATCGTTGTATCGGTAGACTATTTTGGAATCAATTAGAGGTAATAGATAAAAGACATGTAGAAACCGAAGAGGAGGTATTTGAAGCATTATGCGATCATATAAAAAATGCTACAAATAATGGTCGAATTAAACCTTTAATTACGGTTTTCTTACAAAAGCATTTGAATAAATCTATTCGAATATGGAACCATCAATTATTTCGCTATGCAGGGTACGAAACTACAGAAGGGATTATAGGAGATCCTGATTCTACAGAGCTTACTAATTATTGTATTAATCAAGGCTGGCTGCCAAAATACGGTAGATTTGATTTATTACCTTTAGTTATCCAGATTAATAATAATAAACCAAAGCTTTTTGATATCCCTAAAGAACTTATATATGAAGTGCCTATTTATCATCCTGATTATAGTTGGTTCGCTGACTTGCAACTTAAATGGTATGCGGTTCCAATAATTTCGAATATGACGCTGGAAATTGGCGGGATTTCTTATACTGCTGCCCCTTTTAATGGGTGGTATATGGGGACAGAAATAGGTGCTCGTAATTTTGCAGATGAAAAACGTTATAATATGCTTCCTCAAATTGGATCGTTAATGGGATTAGATACTAATTCTAATCAATCACTTTGGAAAGATAAGGCGTTAGTTGAATTAAATATTGCTGTTTTAAGCTCTTATAAGAGCAGTGGTGTGACAATTGTTGATCATCATACTGCTGCCAATCAATTTAAAAAATTTGAAGAAAAAGAAATGAAAATAGGAAGAAAGGTAACAGGTAATTGGACTTGGCTTATTCCTCCTGTTTCACCTGCAACAACACATATCTTTCATAAACCCTATAATAACGTAACGGAAAAACCAAACTATTTTTATCAAAAAAGGCCATTCTAATTTAAGGTTATAGGTTTTATATAATAATTAAAACGTAATCGATGCTACGTGGAATCACCACGATTGTTTTGTAAATTTTGTTTTATCATGCTACACTATTCCCGATTATGGTAAAGGCGGTAACATATATGAAAAAAGATAAAAATATTAAAAAGAATGAAAATGTCATATATTTTCCAGGGTTACCCCAACGTTTACTTGCTATGGGAATAGAGCAATTGGAATCGAAACAATTTGAGAAGGCTGCCGATTTTCTCTCCCAAGCCAAAGAGCTTGAGCCTGATAGTGCTGAAATAGAAACTGCCTTGCTCGTTGCTTTCTTTGAAATGGGAAACTATTCGGATGCAAGAAGCTTATGTGAAAATATGTTAAAAAGAGGAATTGGCGATTATTTTGAAATAATTGATATCTACCTCATGGTATTAATCCAACTTAAAGAATATAAAAAAGCGGCAGAAACGATAAATGTTCTAATTGAAGAAAAGGAAGTTCCGCTTGATAAACAGGAGCACTATGAAAAACTTCTTCAATTTAGTGAAAAAAGGTCTGGAATCGAAATAGAGGATTTTGTAACCAAAAATGAAAACAAAGCTATTCTTACTTCAAATGATATACAAGAACAAATAATGGAAATTGCAGCGTTAATGAATGTGAACATTCAACCATATAGGAATGAATTAACAAGGTATCTTAATGATTCTAAGCAGCATCCATTTGTTCAAACCATGATTCTTAATCTCTTCAAAGAACATGGAATAGAGAAAAAAGTAACGATTGAAAAGTTTCATTATAAAGAAACGGTAATACCTACTCAGCTAGATCCACTGTTTGAAACGCCATTTTATATGGAAATAATAGACGAGTTGCAAAAAAATATGGCACAGAAAAATCCATCACTCTATGAACAAATCAAATCAATATTGGATAAGCACTTTTTTTTGTTATATCCTTTTGAACTAGAACCCCCTTATGTCAAATTGTGGATGGCTGGGTATCACTTATTAGGGCAGGAGCTATATGGAGAATCGATCAAAATTGATAAGATATGTGAGTATTATCAAATTAACAAGGCAGATTTAAATAACTGTCTGGAATTTCTTCATCAACTTGAAGAAATTTCTTTACCTATTCTATAGGTCTATATTGAAACAACTGAAACCTATGTTATAATGTAATGGTTGTATTGTATATTATTCAACATCTTTCTTTTTTCTATTTTAAAAAAATGGATAGGGTTAACCTGCGAAAGTAGCTTATCTATTGAAACCAATTATTTTATCAAATATAGATTGTTGGAGGGAAAGGTATGTCAGCAAAATGGGAAAAGCAAGAAGGGAATCAAGGAATTCTTACTATTGAAGTTGATGTAGAAACAGTAAATAAAGGATTAGATGCTGCATTCAAAAAAGTAGTAAAACAAGTGAATATTCCAGGATTCCGTAAAGGAAAAATGCCACGCAGTTTATTTGAAAAACGTTTCGGTGTAGAATCACTATACCAAGATGCTCTTGATATTATTCTTCCAGATGCATATGCGAATGCAATTGAAGAAACAGGAATTTTCCCTGTTGATCGCCCTGAGATTGATATTGAGCAAATGGAAAAAGGAAAAGAATTAATTATTAAGGCTACTGTTACTGTAAAACCAGAAGTTAAGCTTGGCGAATACAAAGGCTTAGAAGTTGAAAAACAAGATACGGAAGTAACAGATGAAGATGTTGAAAATGAATTAAAAACTCTTCAAGAACGTCAAGCTGAATTAGTTATTAAAGAAGATGGAACTGCAGAAAACGGTGATACAGTTGTTATCGATTTCGAAGGTTTCGTAGACGGTGAAGCATTTGAAGGCGGAAAAGCTGAAAATTACTCATTAGAACTTGGTTCAGGAAGCTTCATTCCAGGATTTGAAGAACAATTAGTAGGTACAAAAGCTGGAGAAGAAAAAGACGTAGAAGTAACGTTCCCAGAAGAATATCATGCAGCAGAATTGGCTGGAAAGCCTGCTACATTTAAAGTGACTGTTCATGAAATTAAAGGGAAAGAACTTCCTGCTTTAGATGATGAATTTGCAAAAGATGTAGACGATGAAGTAGAAACATTAGCTGATCTTAAAGAAAAAACAAAGAAAAGATTAGTTGAATCTAAAGAACATCAAGCAAAACATGCTTTAGAAGATGCTGTCGTTGAAAAAGCTGCTGCCAACGCAGAAATCGATATACCTGAAGCAATGATTAACACGGAAGTAGATCGCATGGTTCAAGAGTTTGGACAACGTCTACAAATGCAAGGAATGAATCTTGAATTATACTTCCAATTCTCTGGTCAAGATGAAGATCAACTCCGTGCTCAAATGAAAGAAGATGCAGAAAAACGTGTTAGAATTAATTTAACCCTTGAAGCAATCGCTGATGCGGAGAATATCGAAGTTTCTGATGAAGAAGCAGAAGAAGAAATTAACAAAATGACAGAAATGTATAATATGTCTGCAGAAGCTATAAAAAATGCAATTGGCGGGTTAGATACAGTGAAAAACGATGTAAGAATTCGTAAAGCTGTTGAGTTTCTTGTCGAAAATGCAAAAACTGCTGCATAAAATTGGTCCATAAAAAATAAAAATAAAGTACCATAGGTAACAAAAAAACAAGGCGCGAAATCACTCGTGCCTTGTTTTATACAAACCAATATAGTATATAACATAAGAAATTACAGATAAAAATATTTACATAACCGAATATAAAGTATTATTTCAGGAAAATCTGGAGTAAGTAGGATTTTTGCTTCTTGGTGGCGAATAATAATTAAATAAGATTTATCATTTCCTGTCTTACATAAAAATATGATACAATGCAATACATAACTATTTTGCCTTCAAGTGAAGCGCAAAACAAAAACGTTACATATTTGAGCGTGAATATTGGTTAAGCTGTTTGCTAAGATTTTAAGAAATAGGAAATATGTGTAGTCCAATCATTTTCTCATTGCAAGGAAATACTAAGCAATACGCATATTATAACTTACTGCGATAAATTAAGGGGTGAAAATCATTGTTCAAATTCAACGATGAAAAGCAACAATTAAAATGTTCTTTCTGTGGTAAAACACAAGATCAGGTCCGTAAATTAGTTGCTGGACCAGGAGTATATATTTGTGACGAATGTATTGAGCTATGTACAGAAATCGTGGAAGAAGAGCTTGGTACAGAAGAAGAAGTAGAATACAAAGATATTCCGAAACCAATGGAAATAAGAGAAATATTGAAGGAATATGTTATAGGACAGGATAAAGCAAAAAAATCTCTTGCAGTAGCTGTTTATAATCATTACAAACGCATTAATTCTAATAGTAAAATTGATGATGTTGAAATTGCCAAAAGTAATATTTGTTTAATTGGGCCTACCGGAAGCGGAAAAACATTGCTCGCACAAACATTGGCTAGAATTCTTAATGTGCCATTTGCCATCGCAGATGCGACATCTCTTACTGAGGCTGGATATGTTGGAGAAGATGTAGAAAACATTCTTTTAAAATTAATTCAAGCTGCAGACTATGATGTTGAAAAGGCGGAAAAAGGCATTATTTATATTGATGAAATTGATAAAATTGCTCGTAAATCTGAAAACCCGTCTATTACGAGAGATGTTTCAGGTGAGGGTGTTCAACAGGCATTGTTGAAAATTTTGGAAGGAACTGTTGCAAGTGTGCCGCCTCAAGGTGGAAGAAAGCATCCTCATCAAGAGTTTATTCAAATTGATACGACAAATATCTTATTTATTTGTGGTGGTGCTTTTGATGGCATTGAACAAATTATTAAGCGACGTCTTGGGCAAAAGGTTATTGGTTTTGGCGGTGAAACAAAACAGCAGGATATTGAAGAAAAAGCATTATTATCAAAGGTTTTACCAGAAGATTTACTTCGCTTTGGCTTAATTCCTGAATTTATCGGCCGTTTGCCAATTATTGCAAGCTTGGAGCCGTTAGACGAAGAAGCATTAATTGATATTTTAACAAAACCAAAAAATGCATTAGTCAAGCAATACAAAAAAATGCTTGAACTTGACAATGTTGAGCTTGAATTCGATGAAGAAGCATTAGTTGAGATTGCCAAAAAAGCAATTGAGAGAAAGACCGGTGCACGTGGACTTCGTTCCATTATTGAAACAATCATGCTTGATGTCATGTTTGATCTACCATCAAGAGAAGACATTAAAAAATGTATTATTACAAAGGAAGCAGTTCTTAACAATGAACCTCCAAAGGTTGTCTTAGAAGATGGTACTGTTATGTTAGGAAATGAAAAATCTGCATAAATAAGTGGAAGCGCCTTGCCCATCGCTGGCCGATAGGCGCTGGAACTAGACAGAAAAACTAGTCGAGATACATATCTTGACTAGTTTTTTTTATTCTTATGACAAAATTTAGCGAACAAAAAATGGTTTATTCCCTTAAAGTCACGGAGATACTAGCATATATAATATTTCTTTAAGCAATTTATAGAAATTTGTGTCTTGGAGGGAATACAATGAGCTGGACTGGGATAGCATTATTAATTCAATTATTTTTTGGGATTATTATAGGACTTTATTTCTGGAACCTATTGAAAAGTCAAAAGACCCAAAAGATATCCATTGATAGAGAATCTAGAAAAGAAATGGACCAGCTTCGTAAAATGCGGGCTGTTTCTTTAACAGAACCGCTGGCAGAACGGGTACGGCCATCAACCTTTGATGATATTGTGGGACAAGAGGATGGCATTAAAGCACTTAAAGCAGCATTATGCGGTCCAAATCCCCAACATGTTATTATTTACGGTCCGCCTGGAGTTGGCAAAACTGCTGCAGCTCGTCTCGTTTTACAAGAGGCAAAGAAAAATGAAAAATCACCTTTTAAGCAAAGCGCAGTCTTTGTTGAACTAGATGCAACTACTGCACGATTTGATGAACGCGGAATTGCCGATCCGTTAATTGGATCTGTCCATGACCCAATTTATCAGGGGGCGGGTGCAATGGGGCAAGCAGGTATTCCACAGCCAAAACAAGGGGCAGTAACAAATGCCCATGGCGGCGTTTTATTTATTGATGAAATTGGAGAATTACATCCCATACAAATGAATAAATTACTAAAGGTATTAGAGGATAGAAAAGTATTTCTTGACAGCGCCTATTATAGTGCAGAAAATACACAAATTCCTTCCCATATTCATGATATTTTCCAAAATGGATTACCTGCCGATTTTCGTTTAATTGGAGCAACTACCAGGACTCCTAATGAAATACCACCAGCAATCCGATCACGATGTATGGAGGTTTTTTTTAGGGAACTGGATCAGGATGAAATCATTACGGTAGCCAATAAAGCTGCAAAAAAGGTGAATATTTCTATTTCAGAAAATGGTCTTGGAGTATTATCATCTTATGCAAGAAATGGCCGGGAAGCTGTAAATATGGTACAAATTGCAGCTGGAATCGCAATTCAAGAAGATAGATTGCATATTTTAGATGAGGATATTGAATGGGTAATTCAGTCTAGTCAACTTACACCGAGATTAGAAAAAAGAATCAGCGATCTATCAAAAGTTGGTTTAGTTAATGGTTTAGCCGTAACCGGGCCAAATAGCGGTATTCTTCTTGAAATAGAAGTTACGGTAATCCCAGCAAAAGATAAAGGTAGCACTAATATAACTGGGATAGTGGAAGAAGAAAGTATTGGCGGACAAGGAAAACAAGTAAGAAGAAAAAGTATGGCAAGAGGTTCCATTGAAAATGTTATTACGGTTTTGAAAACAATGGGAGTTCCTGCGGATCAATATGATATTCATGTTAATTTTCCTGGAGGGATTCCCATTGATGGGCCGTCTGCGGGAATTGCTATGGCAACTGGCATATACTCTGCCATCTATAAAATTCCCGTCAATAACTCCATCGCTATGACTGGTGAAATCTCCATTCATGGGAATGTAAAGCCAATTGGTGGGGTAGTGGCAAAGGTTAAGGCAGCAAGACAGTCAGGTGCCAGTACCGTCATTATTCCTGCGGAAAACATGCAATCGATATTTCATGATATGGAAGGGATAACGGTTATTCCGGTTACAAAGTTAGAGGAAGTTTTAAACTTGGCATTAATAGACCGATTCGAAAAAGAAGCACAGTTCCCACCCTCTTTGGAACAAATGGGTAAAAAAAGCGTATAATTTTTAAATGAACGTGACTGTAGAGCATTGTGATTCATATAATGAAATGTTAAGGAAAATCGGCCTTAGATGCCGATTTTTTTCATAAATTCCGTAATATATTTAATACTAGTAAAGGGAAACACATTATTGGAATCTGGATCAAATGAAAAATGAAAAAATGTTCGTTTTTAAGTATTCTCGTAAATGGACACTTTCAGGCAAATACGATAGAATTGTTAAAAGATTCATCAGGAAATGACACTAATACTCCTGATAATAGTTACTTTTTTGGAGGTGCACAATTTGACAAAGAAAAAAGAACACACGGTTCCTCTGCTTCCATTAAGAGGATTGCTAGTGTACCCAACGATGGTTCTTCATTTGGATGTCGGACGTGATCATTCGGTTCAGGCATTAGAAGAAGCCATGATGAATGACCATTTAATTTTCTTGACTACTCAAAAAGATGAAACGATAGATGAACCGGTTGAAGACGATCTTTTCCAAGTAGGGACTTTAACGAAAGTGAAACAAATGTTGAAGTTACCTAATGGGACGATTCGTGTTTTAGTCGAGGGTCTTGATCGTGCCAAAATAGACAAATTTTATGATATGGACCGTTACTATGCAGTAGCATTGCAAATCTTACAGCAGTCTGAAGAAAAAGATGCTGAAACAGAAGCCTTAACAAGAACTCTCCTAGATTATTTCGAACAATACATAAAATTATCGAAAAAAATATCTGCTGAAACATTTGCGACTGTGTCGGATATTGAGGAACCCGGAAGAATGGCTGACATAATTGCTTCTCATTTGCCATTAAAGCTTTCGCAGAAACAATCCATTTTGGAAACAATCGATATTAAGGAAAGATTAAATATCGTCATCCAAATTATTAATAATGAGAAGGAAGTCCTTAACCTTGAAAAACGAATTGGACAAAGAGTTAAAAAGTCCATGGAACGTACACAAAAAGAATATTATTTGAGGGAACAAATGAAGGCAATCCAAAAGGAACTTGGAGATAAAGAAGGTAAAACTGGTGAGATTGCCGATTTAACGGAAAGAATAGAAGAAGCGGGAATGCCTGAACATGTCAAAAAAACGGCATTAAATGAATTGGATAGGTATGAAAAGGTGCCATCCAGTTCCGCAGAAAGCTCTGTCATTCGAAATTATGTTGAATGGCTAATCGCATTGCCATGGACAAACGCAACAGAAGATGATCTTAATATTACAAAAGCAGAACAAATTTTAGACCGTGAGCATTATGGATTAGAGAAAGTAAAGGAAAGAGTATTAGAATATCTCGCTGTTCAGAAACTTACAGAGTCATTACGTGGTCCTATCCTTTGTTTAGCAGGTCCTCCTGGAGTAGGAAAGACAAGTTTGGCAAGATCTATAGCGGAATCTCTAGGAAGAAATTTTGTACGTGTTTCACTTGGCGGTGTAAGAGATGAATCGGAAATCAGGGGTCATAGAAGAACTTATGTAGGAGCTATGCCTGGAAGAATCATTCAAGGAATGAAAAAAGCAGGTACGATTAATCCGGTCTTTTTATTGGATGAAATTGATAAAATGTCTAATGACTTCCGTGGTGATCCATCTGCAGCAATGCTCGAAGTATTGGATCCTGAGCAAAATCATAGCTTTAGCGATCACTATATTGAAGAAACTTATGACTTATCGAAGGTTATGTTTATTACGACAGCGAATGATCTAGGTTCCATCCCTGGCCCATTACGAGATCGTATGGAGATTATTTCAATTGCTGGTTACACAGAATTAGAAAAAATCCATATTGCCAAGGACCATCTGCTTCCGAAACAGATGAAGGAACATGGTCTAACGAAGGGGCAATTACAAATTCGTGATGAGAGTATCCAGACAATTGTTCGTTATTATACTAGGGAAGCAGGGGTTCGCAGCCTTGAAAGAGAACTAGCAACTATTTGTAGAAAAACGGCAAAGATTATTGTCTCTTCCGATCGAAAACGAGTCATTGTTACAGATAAAAATTTAGAAGAATTTTTAGGAAAGAAAAGGTTCCGGTATGGGCAAGCAGAGCTTGAAGATCAAGTCGGGGTTGCTACTGGTCTGGCATATACAACTGTCGGAGGAGATACGTTGCAAATCGAAGTCTCCCTATCCCCTGGCAAAGGCAAACTTGTCTTAACAGGAAAATTAGGGGATGTCATGAAAGAATCCGCCCAAACAGCTTTTAGCTTTGTAAGGTCCAAGGCGAAGGATTTGGAGCTCGAGGAGGATTTTCATGAACATTATGATATTCATATCCATGTTCCAGAGGGAGCAGTACCAAAGGATGGACCTTCTGCAGGGATTACAATAGCCACTGCGTTAGTCTCCGCCTTAACTGGGAAAGCTGTACGAAAGGAAGTTGGAATGACTGGAGAAATAACATTACGTGGACGTGTTCTGCCAATCGGTGGTCTTAAAGAAAAATCATTAGGTGCACATCGGGCAGGATTGACCAAAATTATTATTCCAAAGGACAACGAGAAAGATCTAGATGATATTCCGGAAAGTGTGCGCAATGATTTGGAATTCTTCCCTGTTATTCATGCAGACGAAGTACTTAATATCGCATTAGCAGGTGATGGTAAATGAAAGTAAATAATGCTGAAATTGTAATTAGCGCTGTAAAACCGGAACAATATCCAGATAGTTCGTTACCTGAGTTTGCCCTTGCAGGAAGATCAAATGTCGGAAAATCATCTTTTATCAATAAAATGCTGAACAGAAAAGCATTGGCAAGGATATCGTCAAAGCCAGGTAAAACGCAAACTTTAAATTTTTATATCATTGAGGATTCCCTTTATTTTGTTGATGTTCCCGGCTATGGATATGCTAAAGTATCGAAGACGGAACGTGCTGCGTGGGGGAAAATGATTGAAACATATATTACAACAAGGAAGCAATTAAAAGCCGTTATTCTAATCGTAGACTTGCGACATCCTCCATCTGCTGATGATAGAATGATGTATGACTTTTTAAAGCATTATCAAATTCCTTGTATTGTTATCGCCACGAAAGCAGATAAAATTCCAAAAGGAAAATGGCAAAAACATTTGAAAATAACGAAGGAAACTCTTGAATTTGATCCACATGATGACATCATCATTTTTTCATCTGAAACGGGTGAAGGAAAAGATGCCGCATGGCAGGCCATTAGCAGAAAAATGTAAAAAACCCAGCAAACGCTGGGTTTTACTTTTTCTTAAACAGTAAGATTACCCCTATTACAATTAAGGCAACAGGGCTATACTTCCAGATGGTGTTTACGCGGTTTTGCAATAGTCCAAGCGTCCCGATTACTTTATCATAGAAAAGAAGAATGATAGAGATAATAAGAAATAGCATGCCTTGAAAAAGACCATTTCGCGTTTTTTGGTACTGTAATAAAAAACCAAGTGAAATAATTAAGAGAAATATTCCCATATTATTTGGCCAAATAGAAAGTTTATGCCCAACATGAAAATGTAAACCAAAACCAGTGAAAATCACACCAGGCAAGATAGCCTCATAATTTTTCCCACTGTAGCCTTGAACTAAAAATGCAATTCCAACGATTATGAAAAGAGAGGGCCATGTAATATATTCTTTAAATAATTCAAGGTGATTTTGGGAAAGATAAAAATAGAAACCAAAACCTAATAAAATTATTCCAGCAAATACTTTTTGATTTTTCATATATATCCTACTTTCAACCACTTTGCTTGATTATCATTATTATTTTTGATACGGTACATAAGGAATCTTATTTTGAAATGTAAATTTATCATATCACAGTATTCATTTTCTTTTCACATTTTTTAAAGGCAACAAATTTGGTACATGTTATAATAGTAATGGTATTTATATATGAATCGAATTACTTATTTTAAATAATTTGTATGCTGGATGTAACGGGGGGTCTCAAATTATGTACATCATAGCGGTTGGTTTAAATTATAAAACAGCCCCTGTGGAAATTCGCGAACGACTTTCCTTTAATGAGGAAGAATTACAATCAGCAATGACAGCTTTAAAAGAGAAAAAAAGTATTTTAGAGAATGTCATTGTTTCTACATGTAATCGAACGGAAGTATATGCTGTTGTCGACCAGCTTCATACAGGGCGCTATTATATTAAAGATTTCTTAGCTGAATGGTTTCAAATGGAAAAGGATGAGTTTTCTCCGTATTTATTTATTTATGAACAGGATGCGGCCGTGGAACATTTATTCAAAGTGATTTGCGGTTTAAACTCAATGGTATTAGGTGAAACACAAATCCTTGGACAAGTGAGAAACAGCTTTTTAACAGGACAACAAGCAGGATCGACTGGGACAATTTTTAATCACTTATTTAAAGAAGCAATTACCATTGCCAAAAAAGGACATTCAGAAACGGAAATTGGATCTAATGCAGTTTCTGTTAGTTATGCGGCAGTCGAACTTGCGAAGAAGATATTTGGGAATTTAAAAGACAAGCATGTACTTATTATCGGAGCAGGTAAAATGGGAGAGCTTGCAATTGAAAATCTCCATGGAAGCGGTGCAACGAACATAACGGTAATCAATCGAACGTTTGAAAAAGCGAAGAATCTTGCAGATCGATTCCAAGGAAATGCGAAGACATTGCAAGAAATGCAGTGTGCTTTAGTAGATGCGGATATTTTAATAAGCTCTACAGGGTCAAAAGACTATGTCATTACAAAAGAAATGATGGATTCTGTTAATAAAATGCGCAAAAACAGACCGCTATTCATGGTGGATATTGCTGTGCCCCGCGATCTTGATCCACAAATTTCTGAAACGGAAAATATCTTCTTATATGATATTGATGATTTAGAAGGAATCGTAGAAGCAAATCTTGCAGAACGGAAAAAAGCAGCAGATAAGATTATGATGATGATCGAAGAGGCAATCGTTCACTTTAATGAATGGGTTAATATGCTTGGGGTAGTGCCAGTCATTACCGCTTTAAGGGAAAAAGCATTAGCAATACAAGCAGAAACGATGAAAAGTATTGAAAGAAAAATGCCTAATTTAACGGAACGTGAGAAAAAAATATTGAGCAAACATACGAAAAGTATTGTTAATCAGCTGTTAAAAGATCCGGTTAGCCAAGCAAAGGAAATCGCTGCTGAACCAAATGCCGAGTTGCATCTCGCTTTATTCAAAAGAATATTTAATATCCAAGAAACGGCAGAGGAAACTGAAAATACTTTACTAGTTGAGAAGACATCCTTTAAGGTAAACCATCATCCTTCCTTGCAACCATAGAAAGGTGAAAGCTATGTTTGATATAATGATGTCCAGATTGCATGAGGGAATGATTATTCTTTACGCCGTAAGTATCTTACTGTACTTTATTGATTTTCTACAACAAAATCAGAAGGCAAATCGGTTTGCCTTCTGGTTACTTTCAATTGTTTGGGTACTTCAAACAATTTTTTTGTTTCTGTATATGATTCATACTAAACGCTTCCCGGTCCTCACGATATTTGAAGGACTTTATTTCTATGCATGGGTTCTATTAACCTTGTCACTTGTTATTAATCGTCTATTACGAGTAGATTTTACTGTTTTTTTTCTCAACATCATTGGATTTATAATAATGGCCATTCATACCTTTGCACCAATTCAAATGCCAACTGAAACAATGAGTGAAAGGCTAATTTCTGAATTATTGTTTATACATATTACAATGGCGATTCTATCTTATGTTGCTTTTTCTCTTTCATTTGTCTTTTCGGCATTATATTTACTCCAATACAAGCTTTTGAAAGAGAAGAAGTGGGGACACAGGTTATGGCGTTTAAATGATCTGGCGAAACTAGAGAAAATGTCCTATGTATTAAATTTAATTGGAGTTCCGATGTTATTATTAAGTTTAATATTGGGGCTGCAATGGGCCTTAATAAAATTAAATCATTTTCATTGGTATGATTCAAAAATTATCGGGTCCTTTATTCTATTAATCATTTACGGCATGATTATCTATTTTCACGAAAGAAAAAATATGTTTGGCAAAAATTTGGCCTATTTAAATATTGCTGCTTTTCTAATAGTATTAATCAATTTTTTCTTAATTAGCAGATTATCAGCTTTTCATTTTTGGTATTCATAGGAGGAACTATCGTGAGAAAAATTATTATTGGTTCAAGGCGAAGCAAACTTGCACTAACGCAAACAAATTGGGTTGCAGATCAGTTGAAAAAACTAGGGGTTCCTTTTGAATTTGAAATAAAGGAGATCGTCACGAAGGGGGACCAAATACTGGATGTCACTTTATCAAAGGTCGGAGGTAAAGGGCTTTTTGTAAAAGAAATTGAGCAAGCAATGTTAAATAAGGATATCGACATGGCTGTACATAGTATGAAGGATATGCCGGCAATACTTCCTGATGGTCTAACAATAGGCTGTATTCCGGAGCGGGAGGATCATCGCGATGCTCTTATTTCGAAAGGCTATATGACTTTAAGGGATTTACCAAAAGGTGCGGTAATTGGCACAAGCAGCTTACGAAGAGGAGCGCAATTATTAGCGGAGCGGCCAGACCTCGAAATTAAGTGGATACGCGGGAATATTGATACACGTTTAGAAAAGCTGAAAACAGATGATTATGATGCAATTATTTTAGCAGCAGCGGGCTTGTCAAGGATGGGATGGAGCGCCGATGTGGTTACGGAATACTTGGAGCCGGAAGTTTGCTTACCGGCTGTTGGGCAAGGTGCACTTTCCATCGAATGCCGCGCAGATGATTATGAGCTGCTAGAACAATTAGCAAAATTAAATTCGCAAGAAACTGCTGTGACTGTAACTGCTGAACGTGCCTTTCTCCATAAAATGGAAGGAGGTTGCCAGGTCCCTGTTGCGGGATTTGCGAAGCTTAGCGATCAACAAATTTCCTTAACTGGATTAGTTGCTTCACCCGATGGCAAAACAATCTATAAAGAAACGGCTACCGGAAAGGATCCTATCAAGTTAGGTGAACAAGTAGCAGAAATGTTAATTGACCAAGGTGCGAAATTGTTGATTGATCAGGTAAAACAGGAGCTTGATCAATCATGATCACTTTACCGCTAAAGGGTAAAACAGTTTTTATACCCCGAAGCGGTAAACAAGGGAAGGAATTAAGCAAAAGGATTGTCCAATTAGGAGGAGAGCCTTACTGCATTCCTCTCATAGAATTTAGAGAAGGCAAGGATCCGAATGGACTTCAATACTTAAAAAGTTTAAACCAATATGATTGGGTTATTTTTACCAGTCAGAATGGCGTAAAATTCTTTTTTCAGCAGCTCGGTAAAAATAATATTACCCTTTCTCCTCAAACGAAAATAGCAGCAGTGGGAGAAAAGACGAAGGACGCTTTACAGAAACATCAATTCCAAGTATCTTTTGTTCCTACTTTATTTTCTGCAGATGATTTTGCTAAAGAATTTGACGATGATGGCATGCGTCCAAAGAAAGTCTTAATTCCTAAAGGAAATCTTGCCAGGGATATTATTGCTAAATCTTTAATATCAAAAGGCTGGACAGTTGATGAATGGATTATATATGATACTATTTTTCCTATAGATAGTAAGGAAAAATTAGCATCTTTACTTGAACATGTCAGGCTCGATTATGCATTATTTACGAGTCCTTCAACCGTTCATCATTTTATGGAGATAGCAAAAGAGCCAAAGCTTGAAAAAAAGGCTAAAATGATAGATTTCATTAGTATCGGCCCAGTAACAAAGAAAGCTATAGAAGGTTACGGCTGGAAAGTTACAGCGAGTCCGCAGAAATATACGGTTGATGCTATGCTTGATAGTTTGTGCAAATTAATGACAAAACGGGAGGAATTAGAATGAAAGACTTGCAGTTTAAACGACATAGAAGACTTCGCAGCTCAGCAAATATGAGGGCACTTGTTCGCGAAACACATTTACATGTAGATGATTTTATTTATCCTATCTTTGTAGTGGAAGGAGAAAATATTAAGAAGGAAGTACCTTCCATGCCAGGTGTGGATCAAATTTCTTTGGATCATTTGAAAGCGGAAATGGACGAGGTCGTATCCCTTGGCATTAAATCTGTTTTATTGTTTGGTGTGCCTGTGGAAAAGGACGAAGTGGGAACACAAGCTTTTCATGATCACGGTATTGTACAAGAGGCTACCCGTTTTATCAAAGAACATTATCCAGAGATAATCATTGTTGCGGACACATGCTTATGTGAGTACACAGACCATGGTCATTGCGGTGTGATTGAAGGCGGAAAAATTTTAAATGATCCGAGCCTGGATTTACTTGCAAAAACGGCAGTAAGTCAAGCACAAGCTGGTGCTGATATTATTGCTCCATCTAATATGATGGATGGATTTGTAGCGGTTATTAGAAAAGGCTTAGATGAAGCTGGCTTCGAAGATGTGCCAATCATGTCCTATGCAGTAAAATATGCATCCGCATTCTATGGCCCATTCCGCGATGCGGCTGGGAGTGCACCGCAATTTGGTGATAGAAAAACCTATCAAATGGATCCTGCCAACCGCTTAGAGGCATTAAGAGAAGCACACTCTGATGTGGAGGAAGGCGCTGATTTTCTTATTGTCAAGCCAACATTATCTTATTTAGATATTGTACGTGATGTGAGAAACGAATTTAACTTGCCTGTCGTTGGCTATAATGTTAGTGGAGAGTATTCAATGGTTAAAGGGGCAGCACTGAATGGCTGGATTGACGAAAAAACAATTGTACTAGAAATGCTAACTAGTATGAAACGTGCAGGCTGTGATTTGATTATTACTTATTTTGCAAAAGATGCCGCACGTTGGCTTGCAGAATAAGGATGAAAGGGTGAGTGGAAAATGCGTTCATTTGAAAACTCTAAAAAAGCATATAAAGAAGCAGTTACGCTAATGCCTGGCGGTGTAAACAGTCCTGTTCGTGCATTTAAATCAGTAAAAATGGATCCAATTTTTATGGAACGAGGCAAGGGCTCTAAAATTTACGATATTGACGGCAATGAATATATTGATTATGTATTATCATGGGGCCCATTAATTTTAGGACATGCTAATGATCAGGTTGTATCAGCTCTTAAAAAGGCAACAGAAAATGGTACTAGTTTTGGTGCACCTACCTTATTAGAAAATAAGCTGGCGAAACTAGTTCAAGAACGAGTACCTTCTATAGAAATTGTCAGAATGGTTTCGTCTGGTACTGAGGCAACGATGAGTGCATTGAGACTTGCCCGCGGGTATACAGGGCGAAATAAAATTATAAAATTCGAGGGATCTTATCATGGACATGGTGATTCCTTATTGATTAAAGCAGGTTCAGGTGTAGCTACACTTGGATTACCGGATAGCCCTGGTGTACCAGAAGGAATTGCGAGCAATACAATTGCAGTTCCTTATAATGATTTGGAAGCAGTTCGTGCTGCTTTTGAGCAATTCGGAGAAGATATTGCTTGTATTATTGTCGAACCAGTAGCAGGAAATATGGGAGTAGTGCCTCCTCAGCCAGGATTCTTAGAAGGATTACGGGAAGTAACGAATCGATATGGTGCTTTATTAATTTTTGATGAAGTAATGACAGGCTTCCGAGTTGATTACCATTGTGCACAAGGATACTTTGGAGTAACACCTGACTTAACTTGTCTAGGAAAGGTTATTGGTGGAGGACTTCCGGTAGGTGCCTTTGGAGGCAAGGCTGAAATTATGGAAAAAATAGCACCAAGCGGCCCTATCTATCAGGCTGGAACCTTATCGGGAAATCCACTGGCTATGACAGCCGGCTATGAAACCTTAATTCAATTAACACCTGATTCCTATAAAGATTTTATTAGAAAAGCAGATAAGCTTGAAGAAGGTTTACATCAGGCGGCATTAAAATACGACATACCTCATACGATTAACCGTGCGGGGTCGATGATTGGAATCTTTTTAACCAACGAGAATGTAATCAATTACGATACAGCTAAAACATCGGATTTAGAGTTATTTGCTGCCTATTATAGAGAAATGGCTCAAAATGGTGTGTTTCTACCGCCATCACAATTTGAAGGTTTATTTCTTTCAACTTCACATACAGATGAAGATATTGAAAAAACGATTGCTGCAGCAGAAAAAACCTTTAATATTATACGAGGATAACACAAAAAACCACAACGGAATGTTGTGGTTTTTTTTGATAGTAATAAACTTAATAATTCATGAATATGTTTGTTATAAAGTTAATTGGTAGGCTGTTTCCGTATAAATTATTGCTTTTTCGTCATTTGTTTTAAATCCTAATCTAGACTCAGATTCGGGGCATCTTTTCTTAAAAAAAGACACTTTTCTTTAACATGAATGTTAAGAAAAAACGGTTTTCCTATTTAAAAGCAACAAGTTTAAGAAAAGAGCCTTTGCTAAGATTCATATTTTGTTTGCTTTTATCATAGAGTGTTAATGACATTATGACTTACTTTTTGTATAGGAATTGAAGGGAGGAAGCCGCTTTGTCCGAAAATCAATCGTCTTTACGATTTTCATTAGAGGAATCTGTTTGGTTTAAAAGGGGACAGGAAGTTGAAGAGCTCTTATCCATATCTTTGGATCCTCATATTACAATCCAGGAACAGGAACAATATATTATTATTCAGGGGAAATTATTTTTAAGTGGTGAGTTTAGAAATAATGCAGAAGTTGTGGATGAAGAAGAAGTATCATGGCAAAAAAAATATGTTCATACATTAGAATATCGTGAAGAAGAAGGGGTGTATGAGTTTAATCATCAATTCCCTGTTGACATAACTATTCCAAAAGAAAAGGTAGAAAATGTATCTAATTTGGATGTAACAGTCGACTCTTTTGACTACGATCTGCTTGATAACCTTTGTTTAAAGCTTAATGCGGACTTAACCATCTCAGGATTACGAAATGAAGAGGAGGATAATTCAGTAGAAGAATTGCAGCAGGTTTCTTCATACCGTAATCAAGTTGATACAGATCAGGATGATGAAAATGGTGAATTGGAATATGACTCGTCAAATCCAGTTGATTTAGAGGAACAATATCATGAGGACGAAGAACTAATTCCCATCTATAATCTTTCTCGAAACGATAATGCCGACTACGATGATGAGGAAGCGGAAGAGGAAGAGGAGGAAGAATTATATCAACCATTTAACGTAGAGGTCAGAAAAGACCCTAATGAAGATGTATACGATTCAGATGAACAAGGGCCATCCGTAGCATTTGATGTTCACCATACAAATCCGCAAAATCAGAATCCCTATAATGTTTATCCATTTTCACAATCGCCATTGGATGAATCATTGGAACGTAAAAAGAAGAAGGCAATCGAAAAGGATGAAGAATCTTCATCGTTTACTGAGATAGAATTGGTGCATGATGAATCTCCTAATAAACATTACGAAGAACTTACTTTTGAGGAAAAAGATATTGTAGAAGAAGTGGAAGTAACAGATGAAAGTAAGAAGAAAAAGAAAAAAACCAAATATGAATCCATATCTCTTACAGATTTTTTTGCGCGCAAACAAGAAGAAAAAGCTGCAAAGTTAAGGATGTGTATTGTCCAATCAGGAGAGACACTAGATTTTCTGGCGGAAAAATACAATATCAGTGTTCAGCAAATTTTAAGAATGAACCATATGGAAACAAATCAAAGTGTTTCAGAGGGTCAAGTTTTATATATTCCTTCATACGCGGGTAAAAAATAATAAGCGAGTTGTATATATAAAGAAGGTGAGTAAAGGCTGAAACTTTTTCTCACCTTCTAGCCTACGATAAAAGAGGAATAGTTTTACGTATCGAAGTCCCACCTCCAAAAGTAGGATGTATTTGCATAAATGAATTCGCTGTTCTTGGATAGCAGGTGGTGGAATGAAAGATTCATCCTTTGATGAAATGACAGCAATTGTTAACCAATATGGAATAAGAGTGAAATATGCCGAGCAGTACGGAAAGACGTGGAAGGTTTATTCCGACAACGGCATTTATGCATTAAAGAAAATACTTCCGCAAAGCGGTATTGATTTCGTCCGAAATGTTCAAGCCTTATATCAACGAGGCTATAATCGTATAGTTCCAATCTATCCAACGATGGATGGAAGGTATGCAATTTTGGAGCAAAATTATTTGTTCTATTTGATGCCTTGGCTTTCCAATGAAGAAAAAGAGGATCGAAATGAAAAACACCAAAAAATGTTCAGAGAGCTTGCCAGACTTCATACTCTATCAATGAAAAACATACCGATAGAGGCGGAAGAAAGAAAAGCACATTTTGAAAATACTCTGGACGGGTGGGAACGGGAAGAAGAATTTTTAACGGAGTTTCTTGAATCTAGTGAAAAGAAATGGTATATGTCACCTTTTGAATTACTATTTTGCATGTTTTACAATGACATTAGAAGAGCACTTGATTTTTCAAAAAAGAAGCTTGAGGAATGGTATGAAAATTCTAAAGAGGTAAAAACAGGCAGAACCGTCATAACACATGGAAAAATATCGACAGAGCATTTTTTATACGATGATAGAGGTTACGGTTATTTTACTAATTTTGAAAACTCAAAAATTGCTTCTCCAATTCAAGATCTATTACCGTTTTTATCAAGAACTCTGCAAACATATCCTAAACGATTTGATGAATGTATCGATTGGATTTACACTTATTTTGGACATTTCCCATTTAAAGAAGATGAGAAATTATTATTTTTAAGTTATTTAGCACATCCTGGCCCAATTTCCAGAACAGTTCAAGAATATCGTCTGCAAAGGTCCAAAAAAGCGGAGATTAAATTTGTGAAGGAATTGCAAAGTCATTATTGGCTGCTTAAAAACACAGAATATGTTGTCGTTAGAATGAATGAAATGGAAAATAGAGTGCAAATGGCAGAAACGGAACCCAAACCTAAGGATTAAGAAGGTTTGGGTTATTTTATTGTATCGACTGTCTAGCGTAAGCAGATATCGGCTAGCGGATTTCTCCCTCTCCTCCCTACGATAAGTCAACATCAGCTCGTGAACTGCCTCACTGTGTTTCCTTTATCTCGAGGTGAGCGACTACGAAATCCGTACGGCGATGGGCAAGCCTTCCACATTTCTTAAAACCATTCAAAATAAAAAGCAAGGGCAATTAATATAAAGATTGCTAATAGTAATACATCAAAGGTTGTAGGAATGAGTATGGTGCGAATACCTTGGAATATGGCAAATGGAATAATTAATTGTTTACATATTCCTTTAATTGTTTTCATCCACGATTGAAATGTGTATTGATTAAACTTTTTTTTCATCTCCTCACCTTCCACAGCTTGATACCATATAAAATATGACAGAAAGATAATTTGGTGAATCCGCCTAAGAGTAATCATCGCTTTTCCATGTTTTCTGACCGTATAAGACAAAAGATGTGCAATTTAAAGTAGTGAACAAGAATATTTTTTAAAAAAATAGGAAAAAATAATTGACTATAGTCACTGAAATTCGATACTATATAGAAAAAAATAAAATAAAAAGCATTGATTGGGAAGAGTACGATTGTAGTCAACTTCAAGAGAGGGAAATTGTTTGCTGAAATATTTCCTAAGTTTGACAGATTGGAAGGTCGCCCATGAGCAGCTTCAGTGAAACATTGTAGTAATTGAAGCCGGTGAAAAGCCGTTATTCGTTTTAAGTGCCAGACATTTATTTTTTTATGAATGTCTGTGAAAAAAGGTGGTACCGCGAATCCGCTCCCTTCGTCCTTTTGACGTAGGGAGCTTTTTATTTTTCAGAAGGTACTATGAAGAAAGTGAGGAACGAAGATGGAAGAAAATGAATTAAAGATGTCGACGAAGTATGAACCGAAAGCTGTTGAAGACGGTCGATATGAATGGTGGATTAATGGAAAGTTTTTTGAAGCCAAGGATAACCCAGAGAAAAAGCCTTATACAATTGTTATTCCGCCGCCAAATGTAACAGGAAAACTTCATTTAGGCCATGCTTGGGATACCACCCTGCAAGATATTTTAACGAGAATGAAAAGAATGCAAGGTTACGATGTATTGTGGCTCCCTGGAATGGATCATGCAGGTATTGCCACTCAAGCAAAAGTAGAAGGAAAACTTCGTGAAGAAGGTAAAAGCCGTTACGATCTTGGCCGTGAGAAATTTCTTGAGGAAGCCTGGAAATGGAAAGAAGAGTATGCTGCATTTATTCGTAAGCAATGGGCAAAACTGGGACTTGGCTTAGACTATTCCCGTGAACGCTTTACCCTTGATGAGGGATTATCAGAAGCAGTTAAAAAAGTATTTGTAACTTTGTATAAAAAGGGACTAATTTATCGCGGTGAATACATCATTAACTGGGATCCAGCAACGAAAACAGCCCTTTCCGATATAGAAGTTATTTATAAAGATATTCAAGGTGCCTTTTACCATATGAATTATCCGCTATCTGATGGTTCAGGTAGTATCGAAATAGCCACAACAAGACCAGAGACAATGCTTGGTGACACTGCAGTTGCTGTTCACCCTGATGATGACCGCTATAAACATTTAATTGGAAAGACGGTTATCTTACCGATTACAGGACGTGAAATTCCGATTGTTGGCGATGATTATGTTGACATGGAATTTGGTTCTGGTGCAGTTAAAATTACCCCTGCACATGATCCGAATGACTTTGAAATCGGCAATCGCCACAATCTTGCTCGTATTTTAGTTATGAATGAAGACGGTACAATGAATGAAAATGCCGGTAAATACGAGGGATTGGATCGTTTTGAGTGCCGTAAACAGATTGTAAAAGACCTTCAAGAGCAAGGTGTATTATTTAAAATTGAAGAGCATATGCACTCAGTTGGTCACTCTGAACGTAGTGATGCTGTTGTAGAACCATACCTATCAACACAATGGTTTGTAAAAATGGGTCCGCTTGCCAAAACGGCTATTGAATTGCAACAGCAAGAGGATAAGGTTCATTTTGTACCGGAACGCTTTGAGAATAATTATTTACGTTGGATGGAAAATATTCACGATTGGTGTATATCAAGACAATTATGGTGGGGACACCGAATTCCTGCTTGGTATCATAAACAAACAGGAGAAATCTATGTTGATGTAGAGCCTCCTCAAGACATCGAAAATTGGGAACAGGATAATGATGTTCTTGATACTTGGTTCAGTTCAGCATTGTGGCCATTTTCGACGATGGGCTGGCCGAATGAAGAAGCTGCTGATTACAAACGTTATTATCCGACAGATGCATTAGTTACAGGCTATGACATTCTTACATTCTGGGTTTCAAGAATGATTTTCCAAGGCTTAGAATTTACAGGAAAAAGACCGTTTAAGGATGTATTAATTCATGGTCTTGTTCGAGACGATCAAGGAAGAAAAATGAGTAAATCATTAGGCAACGGTGTTGACCCAATGGATGTTATAGATCAATATGGAGCAGACGCTTTACGCTATTTCCTTGCTACCGGAAGTTCACCAGGTCAAGATTTACGCTTCAGCATTGAAAAAGTGGAGTCTGTATGGAATTTCGCGAATAAGATTTGGAATGCATCTCGTTTCGCCTTAATGAATATGGAAGGCTTAAAGTATGATGAAATTGATTTAACAGGCGAAAAAACTGTAGCAGATAAATGGATTCTTACCCGCCTTAATGAAACGATTGAAACAGTTACAAAGCTTGCTGAAAAGTATGAGTTTGGTGAAGTTGGCCGTGCCCTTTACAACTTCATCTGGGATGATTTCTGTGATTGGTATATTGAAATGGCAAAGCTTCCTTTATATGGGGAAGATGAAGCTGCTAAAAAGACAACAAGATCAATCTTGGCATATGTTCTCGACAATACGATGAGATTGCTTCATCCATTCATGCCATTCATTACCGAGGAAATTTGGCAAAACCTTCCTCATAGTGGCGAATCTATTACAACTGCGAGCTGGCCGCAAGTAAATCTCGATTTCCATGATGAAAAAGCGGCAAATGATATGAAACTCTTAGTTGAAATTATTCGTTCCGTACGTAATATTCGTTCCGAGGTTAATACACCGCTAAGCAAAAAGGTTAAAATCTTTATCAAAGCGAAAGATGAAACCATACAAGAAACACTTAATAATAATACAGCTTATATCGAACGTTTCTGCAACCCTGAGGAATTAGTGATCGGAATCGATATCAGTGCTCCGGATAAAGCGATGACAGCAGTTGTAACAGGAGCTGAAATTTTCCTACCGCTTGAAGGATTGATTAATATTGAAGAAGAACTCGCAAGACTACAAAAAGAATTAGAAAAATGGAATCAAGAAGTAGAGCGTGTTCAAAAGAAACTAAGTAATGAAAAGTTCTTAAGTAAAGCACCGCAAAAGGTAGTAGAGGAAGAGCGTGCAAAGGAAAAAGATTATCTGGATAAACAAGCGGCAGTTAGTGCCAGAATTTCCGAATTAAAAGGGGAATAATAACGTAATAATGGAAGGCGAATCACTTAAGGGATTCGTCTTCCATCTATTTAAAAAGAAGGTGCAAAAACTAATGACTACATACGATGAAGCGTTAGAATGGATATTATCGAGATTGCAATTTGGTATTAAACCTGGGCTAGATAGAATGAAATGGATATTGGAGAGACTGGGTTCACCTGAAAAGGATTTAAAGGTTATCCATGTAGGCGGAACAAATGGAAAAGGATCAACTGTCACTTTTATCCGATCCATTCTAAATGAAGCCGGTTACAAAGTTGGTACTTTTACATCTCCATCCATTGAAACATTTAATGAACGTATCAGCATTAATGGTGTTCCCATCTCCGATAATGAAATGGTAGAGTTAGTTCGTATTATAAAGCCTTTGACAGAGGAATTAGAAACAACTGATCTCGGGAGCCTGACAGAGTTTGAGGTAATTACAACCATGGCTATTTATTATTTCGCAAGGATAAATCCAATGGACTTTTGCGTTTTCGAAGTTGGCCTTGGAGGTAGATTGGATAGCACTAACATCTTAGAACCAATTCTAACCATCATTACAACTATTGGATTTGATCACATGAATATTTTAGGTGATACCATCGAAAAAATAGCATTTGAAAAAGCAGGAATTATAAAAAGCGGAATCCCATTAATAACTGGAGTAGAACAAAATAGCGCACTTTCCGTCATTACTGAAAAGGCAGAGAAAATGAAAGCGGATGTAAAAATCCTTAACAAAGATTTTTATGAATCTAATCGGCTTTCCGTAAATACGGGAGAAAGGTTCACTTTTTCCGTGGACGAAGTAACTCTTAAAAATCTTGAAATTAAAATGTTAGGTGAACACCAGGTTAAAAATGCAGCATTGGCCACTATGGCAGCTCTTCTATTAAATATTCAGGAGAAGCATATTAGGAATGGATTATTAAAAGCATTCTGGCCGGGAAGGTTAGAGATTGTTCAAGAAAATCCCCTTATATTAATAGATGGTGCACATAATCCTGAAGGTGTTGAAGTGCTGGTTAAGGCGGTAAAGGAACGTTATCAAGACAAAAAGAAAAAGGTATTGTTTGCGGCATTGCGAGATAAGGACTTAACCAAAATGTTTAAGGAACTTCGGAAAATAAAGGGAGAATTTTATTTTACACAATTTAACTCACCAAGAATAGAAACTGCCCAAAATTTAGCGAAAATAAGTTTAATAGAAAATGGGAAAGCATATGAAGAATGGCAACCAATTCTTGCAGATTTAATGAAGAGTTTGGGTGACGATGAAATGCTTATCATTTGTGGCTCTTTATACTTTTTAGCTGAGATAAAGCCCTACTTAAAAACTTATTTAGAATAAGGTTATCACCTGTTTGATAGTGACATTCTTATAGCTATTTGGTAAAATATTTTAGAACATTATGACTAATTAACTAGGAGAAAAGGAGGGAGAAAAATGAAATTAAATAATAAATTGTCGATTATCCTATTACTTTGGTTTTTAATAGTGCCAATCGGCGTATTTTATACCTTTCAATTTTTCCCTCCAAAACCTGTAGATGTACCTGTGATTATCGCTTTTTGTGTATTGGCAGGTATTGTTTCCTATTTTCCGATTCATATTAATTCAAGCCCCATATACATTTTTCAATGGGTTAATATGGCGGGCTTTATATCCTATGGATTGTTTTTTGAATTAATTCTTACTCAGTTTTCCATAATAGTAGTTTTAATGTCGCTGAAGGTAAAAAAGGAAGAAGCATATCGATATCCTTATAATTCAATTATGTTTTTTGGAATATCTCTTCTTAGCGGCATTCTTTATTTTGCTATTGGAGGAAAAATAGGATTTACATCCCTTCAAGACAATATTCTTCCGATTATTATATACGCGATAGCGAATGTCCTTATTAATCATTTTTTCTTATATATATCGAATCCGTTTGTAGGAAAACGGATCAGCCTTTTCGAGCTAGATGTATTATGGGAATTATTGATTATCTGTATCGTAGTGCCGCTAAGTATTATTTTGTATTATTTAAATGAGCAGTTTTCGTATATTGCTTTCCTTTTAATTGGTCTCCCTTTTATGGGTTTTGGTTATGTAGTGAGGTTATATAATTCTTCCGAAAGATTTAATGATTATTTGCATAAAGCTGCGGAAATTGGCCATCAATTGAATGAAACCTTGGAGGTTGATGAGATTTTTGATCTTTTTATCCAGAAGGTTTCACAAACATTAACGGTCGATTATGCCTACATATTGGACGTACAAGGTGATGAAATGGTCCTTCTGCGCGGTATGGAAAATGGGCTTCAAATGCCAAATATTATTCCTCCAATTAAGAAGTATGAGGGGATAAGCGGACATGTATGGGCAACGGAAAAACCTGTTTTCTACAATAATAAAGGGGAATGGGAAAATATTGCCGACGGTTATATGCCTGAAAATATAGAGAGTATTTTATGTGTTCCTATTTTTAAAAATAAGAAGGTGGAAGGGGTTCTCTTTTTGGCTTCCACTAAGAGGGGGCAGTACGAAAAATATCAGCTGCCAATATTAGATATTCTTTGCTCTTATTTTGTCGTGGCTATCTCGAATGCAAGGCATTACGAGCAAACGAAGATGAATAGCGAGCATTGCCCTTTAACACAACTATATAATTATCGCTATTTTGATAATTTGCTAACCAATGAATTTTTGCTGCTAAATAAGGGGATCCGCAAAGAATTGTCTTTGATTATGCTGGATATTGATTCCTTTAAAATGATTAATGACACATTTGGACATCAAAGTGGAAATGATATCCTTGTCATGTTGGCAAAGCGAATAACAGGCTTGATTGGTAATCGCGGCATCGTTGCCCGTTATGGCGGAGAAGAATTTGTCATCCTTCTTAAGGATACAAGTAAAGCTGCGGCATTAAACTTAGCCGAATTGGTTCGTTTGACGATTGCTAATCGTCCATTTCTGTTTGAGAATTCATTAGATGAAAATATGGGAGAAGTCGAGGTACAAATTACCGTTAGTATAGGTGTTGCAACTGCACCTTATGACGCAGACGAGGCCATAGCTCTAATTCGCCATGCTGATCGTGCATTATATATTGGTGCGAAAAGAGCAGGAAAAAACCGGGTGGCGGAGTATGTGAAATAATACCATCTCTTTTTTAGGGGATGGTATTTATAATTTTATCTATCTTACAAGTAGATACCTAGTATAATAGTATTAGTAAACTATTATTTGTAATAGAAAATTTAAAGCATTACATAGAGGTGAAGAATGAATTTATTGATATCGCAAGTTGTATCTATAGTCATTTTTTCAATTGTTTTTTTAGCAATACCCATGAAAATAAAGGTTCGAAAAAAATTAATATTGATTCTCCTATCCATTTCTTGCTTTGGAATTGGAGAAATTACTTGGTATTTATTTGTTTGGTGGTTATCCGTACTAGTTGTTCTATTATTTATCCTTTGTATAACAATATTAATCGGTGTAAAAATCAACTGGATCGAAACGGATCAAATGAATCAGGATATCACTGCTGATAACCAAAATATACTGCCAACACCGATGTTTTCTTATCACCATTTATTAGAAAGATCTGCAGCTGCAGAAAACTTGGATTTTTCCAATAATGTATATCTGAAACCTGCTGAAATAGTGACGGAAGATGAAAGTAAATCTTTGCTGAGGGAGATTGCAGTGGCAACAGAAATACCGTATGAAGATAACGCCTTAAAAATACATAACGTTTCGAATACTGATGTTAATAGTGATTTAAAAGTTACATACAAAGAAAGCCAAGCAAATACAAATGATGATGACTTAAAGCTAATTTTTAGGAATCGCCAAAATTTATTAATGGAAAATGAAAAGCTGGATAATTTCGATATCATCGTAAATCAACATTCAGATACTATAGATCAATCCAATGTGTTAGAAAATATTCTTCAAGACAATAGCAAAAATCCTGTTAATGACGATTTGCAGCTTTTATACGACAGAATCAGGGAGGATAAGGAAAGGAGTTAAGTATGGCAAAGAAAAACATCGTTGTTTTTATAAGTATCATTCTATGTTCTACTATTTTTTTAATTATTCTTTCCCAATTAACTGTAGTCCCTCTATCATCTGTCCTTAGTAATGAAAAAGATTATTTAAAGAATACAAAAGTTGGATCCGTAAATATTAGTTCTTTGAATAGTACTAATGCCGAAGAAAAAGTGAACGCTCAAATTAATAATTGGAAAGCGAAAAAGAAAATACAATTATCTTTTTTAAATAAGAGAGTAGAACTACCTGATAATGTATTTATGTTTATGGTCTCTGATACGTTTAAATCCATCCAAAATGGAAAGGAAAATCCCTTATCGGTAGAAATTAATAATAATGAACTGGTCAGCTTATTTCGTCAGCTTGGAATGGTATCCATAATAGATGAAATAGATTTATCAAAATTGAAAGCGTTTCTGAAACAGGATGCTGCTAATTTAACCCTAACAGACCTGGATATAAATATGGAGAAATATCTAACTGGATATGATGAAATGAAACAAACAGTAATTTCTTCAAATGAGGTAGTAATATATAAGCCGAATTTTATTAATAATTGGCTGAAAGAACATAAAACGATTATATTGAAACCAAATAAGCTTTTTTCTTTTCAAAATACGGTAAAAGGTTTAACCGATGCTGACTCCTTGGGAAGACTATCCTCTGCATTATATAAGGCAATATTACAATCAAATATTCAGGTGGTGGAAAGAAACATTAGTCAGACAAAGCCTGATAATATACCTTTAGGATTCGAGGCAAATGTACAAGAGGATTTGGACTTGAAACTTTATAATCCTAATAGTGATGAAATAAAAATTATAAGTAAAAAAACAGCTTTTAATAAAATGAACATATCAATAATCGGACCAATGAGTCCATTGAAATATGTTATTTCTGAAGAGGATGAGCAAGTATATCCGCAACGGAAAATATTAGAATACGTGCCGACAAAAAATTTGGAGAGAACTATAAAAGGAAAAAATGGATACTCCATAGAGGTGTATAAGGAAGTATATTATCAACATCAATTATTAGAACGAGTGCTTGTTTCAAATGATTTTTATTTGCCGAAGGATGATGTTGAATATAAATGTATATCAAGTAGTGGAAATAGTCTTGAAATGGATAATAATCAATTGGCAGGGGATGGTAATGAGGTAACGGAAGATAATTCAAAAAGCGAAAATAATGTTAAAACTGAAGAAGATAAGTAAATAAGATCAAAATTGTCCGTGTCATGGTAAAAACCTTCATACTAGATGTCTAGAATGAAGGTTTTTATTGTATTATTGGTATTTGACTGGTAAAGAATCAATATTTATATTAAGGTCACCTGTGTTATCATTTGATTGAATTGGCTTATTTAAAATATAGATTGTAGCAGGTGCATTTCCACAACTGCCAACATTACGAATTATTTGTGCGTTGGTTGTTGATCCGCCATTTTCACCAACATCACTGCTGCCATAAACACAGATTGTGCCATTTACCGTAATATATTTGCTAGGACTATAAAAGTTACCGTTGATTGTAATAGATGAACCGTTATCCACGTTAATATCACCTGTAAAATCTGCACTACCATAAATTTTAATAGTTGAATTTGTTGATAATCTAACATTTTTAGAAAAATATACATTTTTTCCAAGTGTCAAATTTGATTCATTAAGCTCTAAGGAATTGCCGAAAGTAGTATTTCCTAATAATGTTAATTGAGATCCTTGAGGTAGAACTGCTTTATTGAACTTCGAATCACCACTTATGGTAAGTTTAGGACCAGTTGCTTTAAAACCTAAACTCTCATTAAAAAGTGCATTTCCACCGATATTTATTTCCGAATCCGGATTAAAAAAGACGGCTTTGGTGAATATAGCATCTTTTGAAATTGTAATCTTTGAGTTATTATTCATTGTTACATCATTAAATTGTGCATTTCCATTCACGGTATAATTTCCAGTTAAAGAAAGACTTTGATTAAAATATACATCAGTGTTTAGATTACAATTAGATAAATTTGAAGTACACTGATTTGGTATTTTTCCACTTAGTACTGGAGACAACGAGGGAAAGTTTCTATTACTATCACTAATTGAATCAAATTGACTTTTGCTTGTAAAGATTCCTTCTGAATTCCCACCAGATTCTCCTGTCCCATTTGGCACCGTCAATTTATACGTTTTATTCAATGTCTTAACAGAGTCTTTAAATATTCCCTGTGTCGATACAACTAATGTGATAATTGTATTCTTTTGAGAATCTAGGGTACTTGAAATATCAATCTTATTAATATTGTAGGAAAGATTATTATCTATCGTTCTAGATTTAATTAATGGATTTAATTGATCCTTTAATTGTTGCAGCAATTCATTTACATTTTTATAGTTCTTAGTTTGAATTACCTTTAGCAAGTATTTTTCAAACAAGTTGATTCCCATTTCGGCAGCGTTTGTTTTCTGCATTTCTATATCCGAAATATTTATCTGCTTTCGAGTATTAACAGAGAGACTGAATAGAGCAGTAATCAAAATAAAGGAAATTGTAAATATTAACAATACTATGATGAGCACATGGCCTTGATTTTTCTTAAGCAAAGATCTTCCTCCCTATAGTCGTCTTAATATCGTTGACAGTTGTACTTGAATTTTAGGGTTGGTATTATCGGTTATAGTAATATCAATAGCTGCGGGCTTATTTGTCATAATGGTATAGGAAGAACCTGGGTTAATGGCAGTACCGTCTATTCTAATGGAATATTTATAATTTTTTTCGAATGTATACATCTGATTTTGCGGAGAAGTTGATAGACTTAATTTATTATCATTTGTAATATTAATCGTATATTTATCGTTCTGTTGAAATAAGGTAGTCATGGTAGTTACGATAATATTTTCTTCTTGTTCTAAATTGGACTTTACCATATTATTTTTATAAAAATTTAATGCCATGTTCAAAGTGCTAAATGCAATAATAAGTACAATGGTTCCAATCGTAATGGCGGCAAGTAATTCAATGATTGTTAAACCCATTTGGTTCTTGTAAATCTTTTTAAAATAACCCATCATTGTACCCCTTCTAAATAACCAAAAGTATGAGAAAGTAGCTTATCCTTATTCTTAGAATTGTAAATCTTTATTTCTACTCTATATAAATTTACAAGTTTTTCTTCATTGTTTTGTGTAAAAGTAGCAAAAGGATATAAATGATCATTTGTGAGATTATAGTTTGATAAGTCTACATCGGCATCTGGGGCTGAGACCTTAATTTTATTCGACTCAAGATATGCCAATGTTTTTCTAGCGAGGTTTGTTGCTTTTAAATTTATCTCATTGTGGGCAGTAAACGAATAAGATTGACCAAATATTCCGAAAGTGCATATAAGGACTATTGCCAGTAATGTGATTGCAGCAAGAACTTCGACTAGTGTAAATCCTTTTTCATTGTTTAAATGATTCTTCATTATATTAATACCTCGCAAAAAGATTTTGCTTTACCTGATACAATTTTCCATATTTCTATTTTATAATGTATTGGTATAAATGTACTACTATTTTTTGAGAGTAGGGATTACATGGTTAGAAAACGATTAGGAGATTTACTTGTTGATGTTGGTGAAATTACAAGAGACCAGCTATCAGAAGCATTAAATGCTAAAAAAGACGGGCAAAAACTTGGGGATGTATTGGTAGAAAGAGGTTTTATAAATGAACAGCAATTAATTGAAGTGCTGGAATTTCAGCTAGGTGTTCCACATGTCGTTTTACATCGATATCCAATTGATACAAGTTTAATAAAACTAGTTCCTATTGAATTTGCAATCAGAAATGTTGTTATTCCAATTGAGAAAAATCAACAGGAATTAACGGTAGCAATGAATGATCCGATGGATTATTTTGTGATTGATGATCTACGATTATCAACCGGGTTTCAAATCAAGCCGGTCATAGCTACAAAAGAAGAAATTATTGGGGCAATTCATAAATATTATCATTTTAATGAACATTTTGAAGAAGAGGAACTATCAAGTATCGTACCATTGAATCCGGAAGAAGCTCCTGCTGTCAAACTTGTCAATCAGCTATTTGCAACTGGTGTACAAATGAAAGCCAGTGACATACATATTGATCCTCAAGAGACAAAAGTAATCATTCGATATAGAGTTGATGGTGTATTAAAAACAGAAAGAATTCTTTCTAAGTCTATTTATCCTTCATTAATAGCTAGAATAAAAGTAATAGGAAATTTAAGAATTACAGAAAACCGTTTGCCACAAGACGGCCGTGTAAAATTAACAGTGCAACAAAGGCAAGTTGATTTAAGAATATCCATTCTTCCAACGATTAATGGTGAAAAAGTAGTTATTCGTATATTAGATTTACAAAATGTAAAAAAGAATATATCAGAAATTGGATTTAATAGAATGAATCTTCAATCCTTTGTTAAATTAATCGAGAAACCCTCAGGTCTTCTCCTGATTACAGGTCCAACAGGGTCCGGAAAAACTTCCACTCTGTATGCTGGACTGCATCATTTAAATTCTGAAGCGGTAAACATCGTAACGATAGAAGATCCTGTTGAATATCAACTAGAGGGAATAAATCAAGTACAAGTAAACCCGCAAATCGGACTCGATTTTTCAAAGGGATTACGTGCACTGCTGCGTCAGGATCCAAATATCATCATGATTGGGGAAATAAGAGACAGTGAAACAGTGGAAATTGCAGTAAGATCGGCATTGACTGGGCATTTAGTCCTGAGCACGATGCATACAAATGATTCTATTTCTACTATTCCGAGACTATTAGATATGAATGTTGAGCCTTATTTAGTTGTTTCGGCACTATCTGGTGTAGTTGCTCAAAGACTAGTACGAAAATTATGTAAAGATTGTACAGAACCATATGAGCCTACAATGATGGAAAAACAATTATTTGAGAAAAGAGGCTTGCAAGTTCAGACTCTCTATCGCGGCAAGGGCTGCTCCTCTTGCCGGCAAACTGGTTATAAAGGGCGATTGGCGATACATGAGCTTTTTATAATAGACGATGATATTCGTCATTTACTATATAATAATCAGAATATGGAAGAGATTAAGCTTGCAGCATTAAAAAAAGGAATGCTTTTCTTAATAGATGACGGATTGTTAAAAGCTAAGTCTGGGTTAACAACGGTTGATGAAATACTTAGAGTAACTTTACCGGACTAGGGGGATATACATGAAAGAAAAACTAGATGCAATATTGACCGCTGCATTTGAAATTGGCACTTCAGATATCCATTTAACGGTTGGAGTGCCGCCAATGATGAGGTTAAATGGAGAATTAAAAAAATTTGGACAAGAGCCGCTCAAGCCTAGTGATACAGAAGAAATGGCAAAAGCGATTATTCCTGATTCCATGTGGAAGCAATTTAAAGAAACAGGGGAACTTGATTTTTCCTATGGAATAGAAGGGGTTTCACGTTTTCGAGTGAATGCATTTCACCAACGTTCATGTATCAGTTTAGCTATTAGGGTTATTCCTACTAGAATCCCTACATTTGACGAATTAGGATTGCCATCGGTTCTTAGCGACCTTGCTATACAGCCCCAAGGTCTGATATTAGTGACAGGGCCAACCGGAAGTGGAAAGTCGACTACTTTAGCAGCGATGCTAGATAAGATGAATCGTACCGTTAAAAAACATATTATTACACTAGAAGACCCTATTGAATATTTACATAAACACGGGACATGTATCATTGACCAGCGAGAAATAGGGTTTGATACAAAATCATTCTCCAATGCCTTAAGAGCATGTTTAAGACAAGATCCCGATGTTATCCTCGTGGGTGAGATGCGGGATTTAGAAACAATATCAACGGCGATAACTGCTGCAGAAACAGGACACTTGGTACTAGCTACCTTGCATACAACGGACGCACCGACAACTATTGATCGAATCATTGATGTATTTCCATCAGAACAACAAGCACAAGTTAGAATTCAATTGGCTTCCGTATTACGGGCTATCATTTCGCAAAGATTATTTCAACATAAGCAACAAAATAGCAGAATTGGTGCCTTTGAGATTTTAATTAATAATCCTGCAATCCGAAATTTAATTCGCAATGAAAAAATCCATCAAATTCAAAGCGTTATGCAAACAAGTAAAGCAGCGGGAATGCAAACGATGCAAATGGCGATTCAAGCTTTAGTGGAACAAGAAAAAATTTCAGCAAATGACGCTAGACCATATTTATTGGATGGTGTTCTTTAATGGCAGTCTTTCAATATATCGGAAGGAATCGAAAAGGTGAAAGGGTAAAAGGCAAACTGAAGGCGGCAAATTATAATGAAGCCGTTTTAAAGATGAAAGAAAAAGGTATTGCGATCCGTTCTTTAACAGAATTAAAGGGAATATTGTATCGGGAAATTAATGTTATAAAGCCAAATATAAAGCATAAAGATTTAGTCATTTATATTCGTCAATTCAGTACATTGATTAAGGCGGGAATTAGCGTTGTTGATTCAACAAAAATTTTAGCGGAGCAAACAGTAAATCGTGTTTTAAAACAAACCCTTTACAATATATATGAGGATATTCAAACAGGAAAATCTTATACCGAAGCGGCTGAAAAATTTCCAACTATTTTTCCCTCCATGTTTATCAATATGATGAAAGCTGGGGAGGCTAGCGGTCAAATAGAGGAGATTTTGGAAAGAATGGCTGTTTATTTTGAAAAGCAGCATCAAACTCGGCAGAAAATTAAGGCGGCAATGTCCTATCCAATCATATTGGCAATTATATCAATAGCGGTAGTTATCTTTATGCTAGCTGTGATTGTTCCCAAATTTGCTGGCATGTTTGCTTCATTTAATGCAAAATTGCCAGCTTTAACATTGTGGCTGCTAAATTCTAGTCAATTTGTTGTCCATTATTTTTGGTTATTTATACTTTTTCTGCTGTTGTTGTTATTAGGATATTATTTATTGGAAAGGTCGAAAAATGGCAGCTTTTATTTGGACATGATAAAACTTAAAATTCCAGTATTCGGAAAAATTATCCAAAAAGCAGCTTTAGCAAGGATGACTAGAACTCTTAGCACATTATTTGCTTCTTCCGTTCCGATATTGCATGCAATCAGCATTGTGGAAAATGTCGTTGGAAATCAAGTGATTGCCAAAATCCTTGGCGAATCAAAGAATTATATAGAAGAGGGAAAGTCAATTGCAGAACCCATGAAGGATCATTGGGCTATTCCCCCTCTAGTTTCACAAATGATGATCATAGGCGAACAATCAGGAACAATAGACTATATGTTAGAAAAAGTTGCGGAATTTTATGAATCTGAGGTTGATCAGGCAACAGAGCAATTGAAATCTCTTTTAGAGCCTATGATGATTGTTTTTCTCGCCGGAGTTGTAGGAACGATTGTTGCGGCCATCACCATCCCAATGTATAGCGTGTTTCAAAATATCCAATAAATCGACTATCACTATAAAAATTATGTATAGATTAGTAAAAATATGTTGTAATAGCGATATTTGGAATAGTATAATGAGCTTAGATTTAAGATAGAAATTGGAAGCGAAGAAGAGTCATTTGTATATGGGCACTTGAATGGCTCGGAGCTTGTAGTGCAACCCGCCAATTTTATGTTTATTAACCTATTAACATCCTAGATTAATAAATATGAAGTTGGCTTTTTTATTACATATTTAAAGAAGGAGAAGAGAAAATGAGAAGCAGATTCCAAAAGGTAATGAAGAATCAAAAAGGGATGACTCTTGTTGAATTGCTTGCTGTAATTGTTATTCTTGCCATTGTTACGGCTATTGCGGTACCTAGTATTGGTGGAATAATAAATAAGAGCAAGGATGATGCACAGAAATCCAATGCATTAATGATTATTAATGCAGCAAAATTAGCAGTTGTTTCAAACAATGAAACAATAATGGGAAAAATAAATTCAACAGATCATAAGATAACTTTGCAAGACTTAGTAGATGAAGGTTTTCTTGATTCAGTACCTCAAAATCCGTATTTAAAAGAAACAACTTATACTGGTGATAAAAATTATGTAACCGTAACACAGGCAGGGAGTAAATATGTTTATACCGTTACTTTAGATAACAAAAGTGGAACAGGAAATACTACGACGTACGATGAAAAAGGTAAGGCTACAAAATAATGGTGGAAATTATAATAAATCAGGGCTCCTAAATGCCCTCTTTTTTTTGCCTAAATCTACTATTTAATTCTCTAATTATCAACTAATATATAGTATAATAATCATAAAATGAGGAGATTTTGTTGATTATAACAATGAATATATTTTGGACAATCTATTTTGCAGTAGTAGGTTTGATTCTTGGATCTTTCTTTAACGTAGTGGGCTTACGTATCCCTGAAAAAAAATCACTTATTTATCCAGGATCACAGTGTCCGCACTGTAAGCATAAATTGCGCTGGTTTGAATTAATCCCCGTATTTTCTTTTATTTTTCAATTAGGAAAATGCCGTTCGTGTAAAACATCTATTTCTTATATCTATCCTGTTATGGAGGCAATTACAGGATGCTTATATGCATTCACATATGCTAAATTAGGCTGGGGAATTGAGCTGCTATTTGCTTTATTGCTTTTATCATTAATAGTGATCATTACAGTATCAGATCTTGTTTATATGATTATTCCAGATAAAATTCTATTAGTTTTTACCGTAATATTTATTATCTTAAAGATTATGTTTCCTTCCGAACCTTGGTGGGACCCTATAGTCGGGGCTGTTTTTGGATTTGCCCTATTATTTCTAATAGCTATATTAAGTAAAGGTGCAATGGGCGGTGGAGATATTAAATTATTTTTTGTCCTTGGCATAATACTAGGGCTAAAATATACTTTTTTAACGTTCCTAATTGCTACTTTCCTTGGTGCAGTCTTTGGTATTTTAATGATGATTGCACGAAAATATAAAAAGAGAAAACCTATACCGTTCGGCCCTTTCATTGGTGCAGGTGCAATTCTATCATTTTTTTTCGGAGATAATATTATTTCATGGTATGTAAGCATGTTTATGTAATGGGGAGTGAAGTAAATGGACATACAACTATTTTCTAGACAGCATCGTTTACATTTAATGTTTACGGACCATTACGTTCGTTTTATCGTAACCGGTAAAAATAATCTTATCCTTAAATTTGGTCAAAAATGCTTGCCTAAAGGAGTTCTCCGTGGTGGACTAATTGAAGATGCTCCCACATTAAGGACTTTACTGGAGCAATTTCTCTACGAAAATAAAATTAGAAGAATGCCTACATATTTGTGTCTATCGGATGGACATACCATTGTAAGAAAGGTGCTTGTTCCAGAGGAGGTTCCTACAGAAGAAATTAAAGGCTATCTTTACATGTCTGTCGGGGAGAGCCTGCATTTGCCATTTGAAGATCCGCTTATTGAAGCAGTAGAATGGAAGGCAGGTCAAGATCATCGTGAGGTTTTAATGATTTCTTCACGTGAATCGGTTGTCCAGCAATATGTAAATCTTTTAAAAAAAATAAAATTAAAACCGGTTGTGATGGATTTATCCATTCTATCTTTATATCGTTTATATTATCATTTGGATCTTGCCAGCCGAGATGAGCATCTTTTAGTTGTTCAAATTCAATTAGCATACATCCAATTATCGATATTCTACGAACATAAACCATTATATGTTCATCAAATTCATTTTACTGATCAATTCGAATTAGAATTTCAATCCTCAAGATATACTTATGAAAATTGGGCAATGAAAGAGGATTCTCAAGTGAAAACAGGACAAATTCAACAAATAGAACGGGAAATCGATCGAATTCGAAACTTCTATCAATTTAATTTAACAAATGGTCAATATGAAATAAATAAATTATTAATAGCAGGAGAGCATCCTTATATTAGCCAGTACGTGGAACAATTAAAAGAGCATAGTACTATTAAGGTTCAACCCCTTACAGACTCATTATTCCAGACAAAAAAGAATATTAACATCCCACCCGTTTTTTCGGAATGCATCGGTTTAACATTAAAGTAGGTGTAAATGCATGCTAGTAGACATTAATCTTATAGAAAAAAAACACCGTCCCAATTTATTTTGGTTTGTCCTATCAGGGATTCTGATTATTTTGGCAGTCTCCCTAGCTATTTTTTATTCCTATTATACGTCTATAAAACAGCAAGAGGCAGTATTGAATAGCCAATTAATCTATGAAAAACAATTAAATAAAGTAAAACAAAATATTCCGATTGATAAAAAGCAGCAGGCTATCCTTGATTTAAAGAAGGCAATACAGTGGGCAAATGATTACCCCATTTCAACTGTAAGCATGTTAAAGGAAATCATTACGCTATTGCCAGAAAGGGGATTTATTACACATTTTTCTTTACGGGATGACCGCACAGTCCAATTAACGGTGCAATTTGATACTAGTAATGATGCAGCATATTATATGAGGCACTTAAATCAAGCTAAATTTGTTCGGGATGTGAAAATCGAAAATATAACTACTGCTGATATGAATGCATCCGATCAAAATATTTTGCCTAGATACTTTGCCCAATATACGATAATACTTAATGAATCTTATTTGAAAAATAAGAATGGAAAGGAAGAATAAAAGGTGGTCGGGAAAAATCTTAAAGTATTTATAACAATCATCATCTTCCTTTTATTTTTTATTACATCGACTCTTTTGTACATACAAAAAATAATCCCAACTAAAAGAAACATTCAATATATAAATTCAGAACTGCGAGATGAAAAGCTTAAATCTTTCCCGAAGGAAAAAACAGATCCTGCGCTCATAACAGATGCAACGAACTTGCAAACACAGCTTCCGGTTGTTTTGAATATGGACAGTTTTATATTAGAACTTGGAAAAGCGGAAGTCGCATCAGGGATTACGATTAAAAATATTATATTTGGGGATAACCAAAACCAAAAGGTTGGCGATTCGGATGTATCAGCATCCTTACCCAACTTCAATCAAAATTCTGAAGAGGAAAAAAAGAAAAGCAATGAAGATAATACTTTGCCTGATGGAGTAAAGAAAGAGCCTATTGAAATTATTCTAAAAGCGCCAACTTATTTTCATCTCTATCATTTTTTGGGGGAAATCGAATCACTTCCAAGAATTACAAGTGTTGATACCATTGATTTTCAAGGTCCAGCAGAAACCAGTACATCCATACAGGATAATTCCAATTCGATCGAATGTAATGTTACTGTCAGCATTTTTTATGACCCGGGATTGGAATCTATCTTAAAATCTGCACTTCCTAAGCTGGAAGTTCCTCCACCGAGCAATAAAGAGGATCCGTTGGTTTCTCGGGTTCAACCGGAAAAGTCAACATCTAACGAAGTAGATGAATCATTAATTCAAGAGGATAAGACGATGGATGGGGCTAAAAACACTAAACAATTCAAGGTAATTAAGCACGTTGTCCAACCTGGGGAAACCTTATTTACTATTGCAATGAAATACTATCATTCAAGAGATGGGGAAGAAATTATTCAGAAATATAACCACTTAACTAATACCACTGTATATTTCGGTACGACATTGCAAATCCCACTTCAAACAAAATAAAAATTTTGACGAAAACCTTCTTGAACAAGACGACAAAAGTCTTGTTCTTTTTTATTCGGTGTATGTTAGCATTGAACAAATACGTGTGCGGGAGGGACAAAAATGGACAAGCAACCTGCTAATCAAATAAAAATTAAAATTAATGGTGATGAACGTCCATTTAAAGAGGAGGTTGCTATACATAAATGGAACGCAAATGAGATGGAGTCGGCAGCAGCCACTGAAAAGACTGCTGAGGAAGATCAATTTGATTGGGTACTGCCTGAGGTAGAGGATAAACCTATTCCGGAGTTCAAAAAAATTTACTATGAACCCTCAATAGAGAAGGCAAAACCAAATAAAATATTCAAGAAAAACTCCGGTTCCCATTTACTGACGATCTTCATTTCTGCGGCAACGGCGATTTCAATTGGAATATTATTTGGCTTTATTATGCTTAAGGTGATTGCATACCAGACGGAGGGTGTTTCGCAAAAATCTATCGGAAATAAACAAAATGCTCTTCCTGCTGGAGCATCTGTCGGGCAAAATAGTTCGGTTGTACTTCCTGCCATAACAACCTCTATCATCCAAGGCGGGGTTTTTGATGATGCAACTGCACCTGCAAACGACATTAAGGGAAAAGGCCTACCTGCTGTCATCATAACACTTGAAAATAAGCAATATATTTTGATGGGAGTTTCCAATAATTTAGCTGAAGCGAAACAGTTAGCGGAAGAGCAAAAAAAACAGGATGTAGAAGTGTATGCTAAACAATTAACCTTCCAAGAAAAAAAAATCGGGGTATCCACCCAGGATGAAAAAACGTTTGCTGAACATACGGGTGAACTTTTTCGCCTTTTGACCAGTGTATCTTCCAATGCCTATTTAACAGGAAAACTAGAAGCTGATAGTTTATCAAACATTGAGAAGCAATATAAGCAAGTAGAAGGATTAAAAAATTGGAAAGATACAAATTTGAAAAAATTATATAGTTCACAAAAAGAATGCTATCAACATCTTTTGAATTTCCAAAAAAATGCGGATCAACATGAAATTATAAGTGCGGAACAAGCTTTATTATCGTATTTAAAGCAATATAACGAACTTTAAACACCACGAGGGTAGAAATATTCTATCCTCTAATTTTTATGGGCAAACTCCCATTGTGGACATGTTGTTTTTTTGATAGGATAAAAATGGATGTATCTCCAAAATGAAATAGAAGGGAAAAATGTCATGCCGAAACTTATTTTAGCCTCGCATTCACCTCGTAGAAAGGAACTTCTCCAAAAACTGCAAATCCCTTTTGATTCGATCTCTAGTAATGTGGACGAACAACTTGCCGATAACCTATCTCCAGAAGATGCAGTAATTGAGCTAGCAACAAGAAAGGCTAGTATCATTGCTGAGCAATATAAGGAAGCGATAGTAATTGGAGCGGATACAATTGTCGTGCATAACGGAACTATTTTAGGAAAACCGAAAGACAGGACGATGGCTAAGGAAACGCTCGAAAGTTTATCCGGAAACGAACATTCAGTTTTTACAGGTGTAACAGTTATCTATCAAGGAAAACATCAATCTTTTTATGAAAAAACAGATGTAACGTTTTGGGAGTTAACTTCTAAGGAAATCGAGCAGTATTTAGATAGCGATGAACCATACGACAAAGCTGGGGCATATGGAATTCAAGGTCTGGGATCCCTTTTTGTTAAAATGATAAACGGAGATTATTATAATGTTGTTGGATTACCTATTTCAAGATTGAATCGTTTTTTAAAAGAAAAGAAATTAATTTGAAACTTAACTGTAATAACGTTCGTCTAAAAGGAGGTAAATATTCGTTTGGAAAAAATAATGATACGGGATTTTCCACAAGATGAGAGGCCACGAGAGCGACTAATACAGAACGGTGCCAGCAGTTTATCCAATCAAGAATTACTTGCTATTTTGCTTCGAACTGGTACAAAGCAAGAATCCGTTATCCAAATGGCAAATCGTTTGTTAAAGAAATTCGAAGGCTTGCATCTGCTTAAAGATGCATCTCTTGAGGAAATCATGAACATTAGAGGCATTGGACTGGCAAAGGCAGTTCAGATTCTGGCTGCATTAGAGTTAGGAAGACGCATTGCTAACCTGTCATATGAGGATCGGTATGTCATAAGGAGCCCTGAAGATGGGGCGAATTTTGTGATGAATGATATGAGATTTTTATCCCAGGAGCATTTCGTTTGCCTATATTTAAACACCAAGAATCAAGTCCTCCATCGTCAAACCGTTTTTATCGGGAGTTTAAATGCCTCCATCGTACATCCCCGCGAAGTATTCAAAGAAGCATTTCGGCGATCGGCCGCATCCATTATTTGTATCCATAACCATCCATCTGGTGACCCAGCTCCTTCGAGAGAAGATATAGAGGTTACCAAAAGACTTGTAGAATGCGGAAAAATCATTGGAATTGAAATTTTAGATCATCTAATTATTGGTGATAAAAAATATGTGAGTTTAAAAGAAAAAGGGTATTTGTAAAGGTTTTTTTCTATGTAATGGTTGCTTATTTAAATACTAAACTAATTTATAGAATAAACAAAAAATCAGATATTTTAACTTAGAAAAAACTTCCTGAAAAGATTTTGTTTATTAATAGAATGATAAGCAACAAATTTATACGAAAACAGCATTGGAGTACTATGAATTTTTTTGTCGATACGCTATAATATTGTTTATGGTTTTTGACGAAACCTCCTAATTGCAAAATATTTTTGGGCAAAATACACAAGCTAAAAGAGGAGATTTATACCTTTTAAATACACATAAATGAAATGACTTTGATTTTTCCTAATGAAGTATTTTTAGTTTAGAAAGGGAGATACATCCATGTTTGGTAGTAGAGATCTTGGAATTGATCTGGGAACAGCTAATACATTAGTGTTTATTAAAGGGAAAGGAATAGTAGTCCGAGAACCATCTGTTGTTGCGATTGAAACGGATACAAAGCAAATTAGAGCTGTAGGTAATGATGCAAAAAATATGATAGGCCGTACTCCAGGGAATATAGTTGCATTAAGACCTATGAAAGACGGAGTTATTGCCGATTATGAAACTACAGCGACAATGATGAAATATTATATTAGACAAGCTTCAAAAAAAGGAGCATTTGCACGCAAACCTTATGTCATGATATGTGTGCCTTCTGGAATTACGGCTGTAGAAGAGCGTGCGGTTATTGATGCTACACGTCAAGCAGGTGCTCGGGATGCCTATACAATCGAAGAGCCATTTGCAGCGGCGATTGGGGCGAATTTGCCAGTTTGGGAACCTACAGGAAGCATGGTAGTCGATATAGGTGGAGGAACTACTGAAGTGGCGATTATCTCACTAGGGGGGATTGTTACCAGTCAATCCATTCGCATTGCGGGAGATGAAATGGACGACTCCATTATCAGTTATATAAGAAAAACATATAATCTTCTAATTGGAGACCGCACTGCAGAAACGATAAAGATGGAAATCGGATCAGCTGGTGATCCAATTGGAATAGAGCCTATGGAAATTCGCGGACGCGATTTGCTTACAGGTCTACCGAAAACGATTGAAATTACTGCCGAAGAAATCGCGCAAGCCCTGCATGATACTGTATTTGCAATCGTTGATGCAGTGAAGAGCACTTTGGAACAAACACCGCCTGAACTCGCCGCAGATATTATGGATCGTGGGATTGTATTAACTGGCGGAGGTGCCATGCTTCGAAATCTAGATAAAGTGATTAGTAAAGAAACAAGTATGCCTGTAATAATCGCTGAGAATCCCCTTGATTGCGTTGCAATCGGTACCGGAAATGCTTTAGAACATATTCATTTATTTAAAAACAAAGCAAAGGATTCAAGATAAGTAGAAAAGTGAAGGCGTCTTACTAGAAAACGGCCGATATGACGTAAAAGTCTACCGGCCAATTTTTTCTTTCACATCTTTAACAAAAAAATCTATGTTATAATGAACTTGTGAAAAATGTCGTATGGTAATTTTTGTACGATCTGGATTACTATTAAGGCTGTTTTCACATGGATTGTTGCTTTTCGTCATTTGTTATAAATTCTATGTATGGCTTGGTTTCGGGGCATCTTTTTCTTATAAGGTTTATTTAGTTTTAACCCAAATAAGGTTGTTACCTAGAGTTTTCGTTACAAAAGCAACAAAGTTTAAGAAAAGAGCCATTATTAATGAGGTGTACACAGCATGCCACAATTTTTTTTGAATAAACGACTGATTATCTTGCTCATCAGCATCATCTTACTAGTGGCATTGATAGGATATTCTCTTCGTGAACGAGGTCATCTTTCGAAGCCAGAGCAATTTTTAAAAGATGTCGTCGGTTTTGGACAAACAATCATTGCCGTTCCTGCAAATAGTGTGAAAGATTTCTTTGGAAGTATTAGTGATATTCAAAATACATATACCGAGAATAAGAAGTTGAAATCACGATTAGATCAATTATCCCAGCTTAGTTCCGAAGTAAGTATTTTAAAAGATGATAATGATAAATTAAGAAAAATATTAGGCAAAAAAGATGATTTAAGTGCCTACACTACAACACAAGCCACTGTTATTGCCCGAAATCCTGATCAATGGTATGAGCATATTATTATTAATAAAGGAAAGACGAGCGGTATTAAGGAGAACATGGCCGTTATTACTTCAGAAGGATTTATTGGCAAGGTTAAGAGTGTATCAGCATTATATTCGACGGTTGAATTACTTAGTGCGGTAAATCCAAAAAACAGAATCTCAGCGGAATTATTGGGCGATAATGATAAAGCCATTTATGGAACGATTGAAGGATATGATCAAACAGAAAGAGTCTTACTTTTAAAAGGTATTCCTTATGATCTTAAGATTAAAAAAGGTACAAGTGTTTATACATCTGGACTTGCAGATATTTTTCCAAAAGGGCTTCCGATCGGTACTGTCGAAAAACTTGTACCAGATGAAAATGGCCTAACGCAAACCGCTTATGTTAAACCGGCAGCAGATTTCTATGATATTGAACATGTTATGGTTGTAAAGAGCTCTGTAGATAAAGCTGGACTGACAGATCTTAATGGGGGGGGACAATAATGAAACGTATTGTTCTTCCTCTTATTTTAAGTATTTGTTTTATTTTGGAAAGCTTGTATGTTGAATTTTTTCCAAGCGGGATTTTTGGGATAAATAAAATATTTGTTCCTCATTTTCTCCTGATTGTCCTTATTGTAATGGGAATATATTACGTCCGTAATCGCACTATTCTTTATGCTTTTATTTTCGGGTTATTGTTTGATGCATTTTATACTGGAATTTTAGGCGTTTATTTATTTGTCTTTCCTTTGATTGTCTATATTACTTCATCCTTAATGAAAGTTTTGCAGGCAAACCTATTCGTTGCTGCTATCGTTATGCTAGTGGATGTAGCGATTGCTGAATTTATTGTATATGGGCTCAATATTTTAATTTTAAAAACAACGATGTCAGCGATAGATTTTATTAATGTGAGATTGATACCAACATTAATCCTAAATTTAGTTTTTTATATCATTATTTTTTATCCACTGCGGAAATGTCTTGTACGTTTAAAGAAGGAAGTATTAGATGAATAAAAAAGGCGGAAGCGCAGATATTTTCTTGTGCTAAACAATACCAAACCCGTCAAGTAATATATGTGATACACAACTTATAAATTCATATATCATAAAAAATACTCATTAAATAAATCACAAGTATTTATGCCAAAAGAGGAATTTCGTTACTATTTGTCGAATTTATAAGCCACTGAGGTGAGCATTTTGCGATGAAGAAGACACATAATGTAATGATTAAAGGAACAAAGGATGGTTTAACACTGCACTTAAACGATCAATGTTCCTATTTGGACTTAAAGGAAGAATTAGAAGACAAGCTTTCCATTCATCATACTGAAGAAGAGGAAAGTCCGTTGATTTCTGTTAGAATACAGTTAGGGAATCGCTATTTAACGGATGAACAAGAAGAGGAACTAAAGGAACTAGTTAGAAATAAACGGAACTTAGTAGTTGGAGATATTACCAGTAATGTAATCTCGAAAGCTGAGGCCCAAAAAATACATGATGACAATGATATTGTTTCTATTACATCCATCGTTAGATCCGGACAAATCCTGCAGGTTCCAGGGGATTTATTGCTTGTAGGCGATGTAAACCCTGGTGGGACTGTATTAGCGGGCGGTAATATTTTTATTATGGGTGCTCTGAAAGGGATTGCCCATGCCGGTGTTAACGGTATGAAAGAAGCTGTCATCGCAGCAAGTGTTATGATGCCAACACAGCTAAGGATTGCTGATTGCTTGAACAGAGCCCCTGACCATTATGATAATGAGGACCAGCATGAAATGGAGTGCGCTTACATAGACGAGACAAATCATATTGTCATTGACCGACTGCAGGTATTAAAGCATCTAAGACCAAATATTAATAGATTAAAAGGGGGATACTAATCATGGGTGAGGCGATTGTCATAACCTCTGGAAAAGGAGGAGTTGGAAAAACGACCACATCAGCGAATCTAGGTACAGCTCTTGCATTGCAAGGGAAGAAAGTTTGTCTTATAGATACTGATATTGGACTTAGAAACTTGGACGTTGTATTAGGTCTTGAAAATCGTATCATATATGATTTAGTAGACGTAGTAGAAGGAAGATGTAAGATCCATCAAGCATTAGTAAAAGATAAACGCTTTGATGATAAACTATTTCTTCTCCCTGCTGCACAAACGAGTGATAAATCAGCGGTAAATCCGGAACAAATGAAGCAACTGGTTAGTGAACTGAAACAGGAGTATGATTATATCATTATCGATTGTCCTGCTGGAATTGAGCAAGGATACAAAAACGCGGTTGCTGGGGCGGAGAAAGCTATTGTTGTTACAACCCCGGAAGTTTCAGCAGTTCGCGATGCTGATAGAATTATTGGATTACTAGAAAAAGAGGAGCATATAGATCCTCCTAAATTAGTCATTAATCGAATTCGGAACCATATGATGTCAAATGGCGATATGTTGGATATTGATGAAATAACCACACATTTATCAATTGATTTAATTGGAATTGTGATGGATGACGATGAGGTAATCCGTTCGTCTAATCAAGGTGAACCAATTGCATTAAATCCGAATAGCAAGGCCTCCATTGCCTATCGGAATATTGCCAGAAGGATCTTAGGAGAATCGGTTCCGCTTCAACCAATTGGAGATAGCAAAACAGGTGTATTTTCTAAAATCAAAAAGCTTTTCGGAGTTAAATAATTTAAAAAGAAATTGACTTATTGTCAGTTTCTTTTTTTTTGTCTAGTTAAAAAAATGTTTACTTCTAGCGTAATCAGCAGATTTCTATGTCACCTCCTGAGGGGAAAATCATGAACACTGTGTTGCTTTTATCTCTAGACTGCGTCTACGAAATCATACGCCGTTGAGCATGGCACTTCCTCTCTTGTTTTTGTCATATGAAAGTTGGACAACTCATACATTAGTACAAAATGAAAAAAGGAATAAGGTGATCGGATGGGAAATCGTGCGGATGATATTAGGAAACAAATCGAGAGACGCAAAAAGGAAAAGCCAAAATCAGTAAAAAAACAAACAGGTCCATTGTCCTTGAACCAAAATGAATGGGATGATCATGGGGAAATGATGATATACGAAACGGATCCCCCTACGCAGAAAATTCATCCGCTCTGGAATAAAGAAACATTTTTATTTAAAATTCTTGCATCTGCCCTATTGGTTTTAGCGGTTGCGATTATGTTTAAATCACATGCACCTATTTTTCAGGATGCGAGAAATATTGTAAAACAGGTAATGGAAAAGGAATTTCAATTTGCCACTGTATCGAATTGGTATGAGAAAAAGTTTGGGAAGCCTTTAGCATTTCTGCCTATTCAAAATAACGAAAAACACAAAAACGTCTCCAAGCAGGCATACGACCTTGCCGTTTCTGGACGAGTATTGACTAATTTCTCCTCAGACGGCAGAGGGGTTATGATCGAAACGAAAAATAATGAAGCCGTCAAAGCGATGGATAGTGGAACCATTGTATTTGCCGGAAAAAAAGATGGCTTAGGAAATACGGTTATCGTTCAACACGCCGATAAAACATACACATGGTATGGTAATTTGAAAACAATAAACGTTCGTTCTTATGAACAAGTTGATACCGGAACAAAATTAGGGACAGTTTCAAGTATACAAGATGGTTCGAAGGGTGAGTTTTATTTTGCTATAAAAAAAGGTGACACATTTATTGATCCAATACAGGTGATAAAATTTGAATAATGTGCTCGGATTCATTCAAAAAATTCATATTCATCCACTATTTTGGATTGTGATGGGTGTAGCGGTAATAACAGCAAGATTCAACGAACTGTTAACACTCTTATTCATTATTTTCATCCATGAAATGGGTCATGGAATGGTGGCCTATTTTTTTTCATGGAGAATTAAAAAAATTTCTATCCTTCCTTTCGGGGGAGTAGCGGAAATGGATGAACACGGAAATCGGCCATTGAAAGAAGAATTTTTTGTCATTGCAGCTGGACCGTTGCAACATGTTTGGCTATCCATTGTATTTCTCATTTTATGGAGACAAGGAGTGATATCTGATCATTATTTCCACATGTTTATGGAATTTAATTTGATGATTCTTCTATTTAATCTATTACCTATTTGGCCTTTAGATGGGGGAAAGCTAATGCACTTGGCTATTTCTAGATATATACCATATCTTCATGCCTTTCGATTGAGCATCATAAGTTCCTTTGTATTTTTAATAATATTTCACTTTATTTCTCTTTTACTTTCTCCTTTTAATCTAAATATATGGGTAATTGCGATTTATCTCTATGTATCATTGTGGTTTGAATGGAAACAGTTGCGTTTTGTATTTATACGATTTCTTCTGGAAAGATACTACGGAAAGAAGAATGGAATTAAGGGATTAAAACCTATTATTGTAGATAGTAATGCCTATTTGTATGAAGTGCTGGAACTATTTCAGCGCGGAAGTAAACATCCTTTAGTTGTTACGAAAGAGGGACAGGAACTTGGCAAATTAGATGAAAACGAGATTCTGCATGCTTATTTTGCGGAAAAGCAGGTTACCGCAAGGATTAAGGACATCATGTATATTTATTGAATGGTCTTTAAATAGTGTATAATGTTGAAGAAAACAGTTATATTGAATGGCAAAATTTACGTTTTCTTGGCAGGTGCAAGTAATTGAATGAAATAGTAATTGATTATTTATCTAGAGAGAAGCGTTTTTCAGTAATTGAAAACAATAAGGTTACAAAAATTAGTATCCAACAACCGACTGATCAATCAAAGGTAGGAAATATTTATATAGGAAGAGTTGTGGATGTTAAGGTTGGAATGAATGCTGCTTTTATTGACATCGGCGAGGGGAAAAATGGATATCTTCATAGAGATCAGCTCCCTGCGTATATTCATAGTCATGAAGCGAACAAGGAAAAATTACCGATCTCAAAATATATCCAAGAAGGCAATAAAATTTTGGTACAAGTCAAAAAAGATGAAACGGATATAAAAGGTCCTCTGCTAACAGCAATCATTGAACTTTCTGGTGAACTAATGATCTACATTCCTGATGGCAATTATATTGCAGTATCTAAAAAGGTTGATCAAGCTACAAGAGAAAAATGGCAAACCATTGCGGATACGCATAAAAAAGAACATGAAGGCTTTATTATACGTACAGAAGCTGTTAAGGGCAATGAAAAGGAATGGTCTGGAGAGCTTCAGCTTCTTCGGGAGAGCTATCAAGAAATCGTTCAGGAATCAAAAAATGTTTCCCATCCATCAATTATTTGGAAAAAACCGCTCTTCTTTGAAGAGGTTCTTCATGAACTGGTAAGACTTAAAACAGGAACCGTGAAAGCGGATGATTACGAAATGTTAAATGATTTGCAAGAAAGAGCAAAAAAAATCCCAGGTATAAGGTGGGAATATGTCTTACACCAGCAAAAGCAAAATATTTTTTCCGTCTACCATATCGATGAAGAAGTAGAAAGTGCTTTAAAGAAAATTGTCTGGTTACATAATGGTTCGTATATCATTATTGAAGAAACAGAGGCAATGGTAGTGATTGATGTAAATACGGGAAAATTTACAGGGAGTCAAAATTTACAGGATACTGTATTTAAAACGAATCTATTAGCAGCAGAGGAAATTGGCAGACAAATTTCGCTTAGAAACTACGGTGGGATTATTTTAGTTGATTTTATTGATATGAAAAATAAACATCACCAACAAAAAGTAATCGACGTACTGCAGAAACAATTAAATAAAGATACTAAGTATTCGCGAATTGTTGGGTTTACGGAACTTGGAATATTGCAAATAACCAGGAAAAAAACGAAAAAGTCTTTACCTGAAACTATTCAGATGGCATGTCCGGTTTGTCATGGCAAAGGAAAGGTTCATAGTGCGGAGACCATGGCATTCCGCTTAGAACGGGAGTTATGGGAAAGACCATTCCAAGATCATGAAGCAGTTCTAATCGAAATTACAGAAAATGTTAAAGATATTTTTTGTGGAAAGAAAAATGTTCATTTGGAAAGATTAGAACAAATATTGCATATTAAAATCAACTTTAAAATCATTGATAACCCGACCCCTGTTTATTATATTCGCCAATTTGGCACGAAAGAAGAAATCTTTGCAGGCGAGATAAGCTGTTGACAGGAATCTATCATTATGTTAGGATTTTAATGTTATGTTTGTAGCACCCGTGCTACAACCGCACGATTCAGGTGTTAAGTTTTTGCCATGGTCGCAAAACCCCTGCAATTGGCGAGTCTGAGTAAAGTCGAGGAGGTGCAGGTATGTACGCAATTATTGAAACTGGCGGAAAACAAATCAAAGTTGAAGAAGGCCAAGCGATTTATGTAGAAAAATTGGCTGCTTCTGAAGGTGATTCAGTTACATTTGACAAAGTTCTTTTCGTAGGCGGAGAAAATGTAAAAGTAGGAAGCCCACTTGTTGCTGGCGCTACTGTTACAGCTAAAGTTGAAAAACAAGGACGTCAAAAGAAACTAGTTGTTTTCAAATACAAAGCTAAGAAAAACTATCATAAAAAACAAGGTCACCGTCAACCATACACAAAAGTTGTCATTGAAAAAATCAATGCATAAGGGTGACTGAACATGATTCATGTTCAAATTAAGCGAAATTCTGAGGGATACATTACATCTTTTAAGATGAGTGGTCATGCAGATTTTGCAAATAAAGGCCAAGATATCGTTTGTGCTGGTGCATCGGCAGTATCTTTTGGCTCTATTAATGCGATTATGGAATTAACCGGTGTTAAACCTGTGATTAAACAATCGAATGGTGGATACCTGGAGTGTAAAATTCCAGAAACATTACCTAGTATGACAGCTGAAAAGGTACAGTTATTATTACAAGGTATGGTCGTTTCTTTACAAACGATTCAACAAGATTATGGGAAATATATTAAAATAACCTTCGGGTAGGAGGTGGAACGAATGCTAAGATTAGATCTTCAATTTTTCGCTTCTAAAAAGGGAGTAGGTTCTACTAAGAACGGTCGTGACTCTATCGCGAAACGCCTTGGTGCAAAGCGTGCTGACGGTCAATTTGTTACTGGTGGTTCTATTTTATACCGTCAACGCGGTACAAAAATTTATCCAGGTGAAAACGTTGGACGTGGTGGAGACGATACACTTTTTGCTAAAGTTGACGGTGTAGTACGTTTCGAGCGTATGGGCCGTGACAAGAAAAAAGTGAGCGTTTATCCAGTTGCGAAAGAAGCATAATAAACGTCTTAAAACCCTAATCGTTAAGTCGGTTAGGGTTTTTTATTAGGGTAATAATGAGCAAATTGGCATTTTCGCCTATTGATCCAAATCTCACATCTAATATCTCTCACCTCCCATCTGAAGACAATGCATAACTTCTCCATTTTTGGTATACTAGCAAGAAGTAAAGATATGAAGTAACAAGGGGAGCACTGAAAATGAATAATTGGACGGTTGTTGAAGTGCTGCGTCATGCACGTCATGATTGGATGAACAAATTACAATTAATAAAAGGAAATCTTGCCTTAAATAAAATTGAACATGTGGAACGGTTAATGGAAGAAATGGTATTGGATGCTCGTCAAGAAACGCGCCTCTCTAATTTAAAACTTCCAAAATTTGCGGAAATCCTATTAACTTTTAATTGGGAGAAACATCCCTTTCAAATTGAATATGAAATAATGGATGAATATTGTTCATGGCCGATGGATGATGAAAAGATTTCAAAATGGATTCTAGCTTTTTTTGAAGCTATGGAAAATAGTGTGGAACCATTTGGTGAAAATCATTTGTCAATATCAATTGAGTTAAATGAAAAAAATGTACGATTCTATTTTGATTTTAGCGGAACAATAAAAGATATACATTACATAAACAATTGGCTTTCCGAGCAAAAGGCATTTTTAAAAGATATATTAGTAAAAGAAATTAGCGCTGGGAAATTTATTGCTGAAATAATCGTTTAAGCTTACGCTATGTTATTTGGTGTTAAAACCGCCCCATGTATACCTGTTCACGTATACATAAAAGGCAAAACTAATTGAAAATGTAATAAGTACATAAAAAGGAAGAAAAGGTGGTGCATCTATGTTTGTCGATCAGGTCAAGATTTATGTGAAAGGCGGAGATGGAGGGAACGGAATGGTTGCCTTCCGTCGTGAAAAGTATGTTCCTAAGGGAGGTCCTGCCGGAGGTGACGGAGGCAGAGGCGCTAATGTTATTTTTCAAGTAGAAGAAGGTTTAAGAACATTAATTGATTTTCGTTACCAACGACATTTTAAGGCGAAGCGAGGAGAACATGGTATGTCAAAGGGCCAACATGGCCGCGGTGCAGAAGACATGATAGTAAAGGTTCCGCCGGGCACAGTGGTAATTGATGATGATACGAAGGAAATTATCGCAGACTTAACAGAACATGGACAGCAGGTGATTGTTGCTAAAGGAGGCAGAGGCGGACGCGGAAATACTAGATTCGCAACTCCTGCAAACCCTGCACCGGAAATAGCGGAAAATGGTGAGCCTGGACAGGAAAGATATATTGTATTGGAATTGAAAGTGCTTGCTGATGTTGGATTAGTCGGATTTCCCAGCGTAGGAAAATCAACATTACTATCGATTGTATCAGCGGCAAAGCCAAAAATCGCAGAGTATCATTTTACGACTATAGTACCTAATTTGGGAGTTGTTGAAACGGAAGACGGAAGAAGCTTTGTAATGGCTGATTTGCCAGGTCTCATTGAAGGTGCTCACCAGGGTGTTGGTCTCGGACATCAATTCCTAAGGCATATAGAAAGAACAAGGGTAATTGTTCATGTCATCGATATGTCCGGATTGGAAGGGAGGGACCCATATCAGGATTACCTCACAATTAATCAAGAACTGAAAGAATATAATTTAAGGCTAACCGAAAGACCGCAAATCATTGTAGCAAATAAAATGGATATGCCCGAAGCAGAAGAAAATTTAAAGCAATTTAAAGAGCAGCTTCAAGAAGATTATCCGATATTTCCAATTTCAGCGATAACTCGTCAAGGACTTAGAGATTTGTTATATGCGATCGCGGATTTATTAGAAAATACACCGGAGTTCCCGCTTCATGAAATTCAAGAGGCGGAAGAAGCAGGAGTTCATCGTGTTGTTTACAAACATGAAAAGCAGGAAGATGAGTTTAGGATCACTAGGGATCCTGACGGAGGCTATGTCGTTTCAGGTGAAAAATTAGAAAAGCTATTCAAGATGACGAATTTTAATCATGATGAGTCTGTTAGACGTTTTGCGCGTCAAATGCGATCTATGGGAATTGATGACGCATTAAGAGAACGTGGAGCGGTTAATGGTGATATAGTTCGAATCCTTGATTATGAATTTGAATTTGTTGAGTAAGAACAAATGCGCAAGCGCCTTACTCATCCACTAGCCAATAGGCGTTGGAGCTAGACATAGAAAAAAGGGGTAAAAATACTTATTTTACCCTTGATATAATTCTTCTTCAGGGGGAACTTGTAATGGAGAAAAAAGAGGATTATCAATTTTTTTTAGTTCGAGAAGATGTACTGCCAGAGGCAATGAAAAAAACATTAGATGTAAAGGAACTTCTCGAACGCGGAAAGGTAACTTCTGTCTGGAAAGCTGCACAGGAAGCTGGTTTAAGCAGAAGTGCATTCTATAAATACAAAGATACTGTTTTTCCTTTTCATACAATTGTAAAAGAGAAAATAATCTCATTATTCTTGTATTTAGAAGACCGAAAAGGAACACTCTCAGAGCTATTAGGCATCATTTCTTCACATTCTTGCAATGTCCTGACTATTCACCAAACTATTCCGCTTCAGGGCAGAGCAAATGTCACAATTTCTTTGAATGTTACAGAAATATCAACCAGTTTGGACGAGTTATTAACGAAGCTCAGACGACTAGAATTTGTAGATAAAGTAGAAATCCTCGGTTCTGGCGCATAAGAGGGGATACAAGGGAGAGGGAATGAGATGAAGGTTGGTTATTTAGGTCCAAGAGGCACATTTACAGATTTAGCAGTCAGGTCCGCTTTCCCTGATCTTGAAGGAATTGCATATACAACCATACCGGAATGTATAGAGGCGGTAAAAAAAGAGGAAGTTGAAATAGCTGTGGTTCCTTTTGAAAATGCTCTTGAAGGATCCGTAAATTTAACAATTGATTATTTATTTCATGAAGAAACCGTTCCAATCAAGGCTGAACTTATCGTTCCTATCCAACAGCATTTAATGGTTCATCCTTCTCAGCAAAAAAATTGGAGAGAGGTTGAAAAAATCCTTTCACATCCGCAAGCCATTGCACAAAGCCATAAATTTTTATACCATCATTTTAGAGGTGTAACAATTGAACAGATGACTTCTACTGCAGCGGCAGCAAAATATATTAGTGAGCATCCGGAATTAAAGATGGCTGCCATCGCAAATAAAATAGCAGCAGAAAAATATAAGCTTACTATTGTAAAAGAAAACATCCATGATTACGCCTTTAATCACACTAGATTTATTGTGTTAAGCAGGCATAACGAGGAAAACCTTTCCATTCAATTAAAAAGTACTTCTGTTGTGAAGACAACGATCATGGTGACCATTCCTACGGATCGAGCCGGCGGTCTGCATCAAGTATTATCTGCTTTTGCTTGGAGACAAATCAACTTAAGCAAAATAGAGTCGAGACCTTTAAAGACAGGTTTAGGAAATTACTTCTTCATGATTGATATTAACCAAAGCTTTGATGATATCTTGGTGAAAAATGCCATTGAGGAAATTGAAGCACTAGAATGCACTGTTAAATATCTAGGCAGTTATCAAACATATAAGGTAGAAGAAATATAAAAAAGGGTGCCGCAATTTTATTGCGGCGCCCTTAATCATTTTCACCAAAAAGAAATCCTGCCTCTTTTAAGGAATGAATAGCTTCCTGCAGTGTGTCTTCACTTGAGGCTGCAATTGTATGTAAATGAATTCCGCCAGTTAAAACAGATAAATAAGAAGCCTGTGTACTTTTTATTTTATCAATAAATTGTTTTACTTCTTTTCGATTGGATACCATAATGGATGCTGTTAAGTCCCCATATACAGGATGCTCCACCTTTACGTCTTTTACTGTGACACCGTGATCTACTAATAGATTAAGTTCTTTTTCTGTTTCTTCAGGACGATGAACACAAGCTATTATTTTTTCCGGCAAAGCTTTTTCAGCGTGTGTTTCCATATAGATATAGCCTTGACTTGTTGCAATAATCGGTTCCTTTTTTGCCTTTAAGAGAGTAATATCGTTTACAATAACTTGTCTGCTGACATTTGTCTCTTTTGCGAGGTCACCGCCAGTAATAGGAGATTTACTTTCTTGAAGTAGTTTCAACAAGTATGCACGACGATCGTCTCCAAGAAGTTTTTTATCTGACAAAGATCTCCCCTCCAATTCATTCATATAGTTGAATATTATCACATGTATGATACTGGGCAAAATAATAGATATTATCTTCGTGTAGGAAAATATGAAATTTAACCCTATGGATAACTTTTCAAAAAAATGTCAACGTCTAGCGGATTTCTCCGTTTCCTCCTTGCGGGTAAGGATATCAGGTGAATTTTGAAATGCTCATTTCACTCATCTGTACGCCGATGCCTAAGGGAGCTTGCGATCTGCTCATTTAATCAAATCCTTTTCGTTTCCTCTTTGTAACGAAAGTTGAATAAGAAAATCTGCGAACTCCTTCACATGATGTTCTTCTGTATCTTTTCCGAAAGTAATTCGAATAAATTCATTTGCTTTCCCTGTACGAATACCTAGTGCTTTCATGGCTGCTGAAGGCTCTTGATGGCCGACCTGACAGGCACTGCCAGTTGAAATAGCATAACCATTGCGGTTACTTTCCAACATCGTCCATTGTCCCTCTAATCCGTTCACCCTCATTCCAATAATTTGCGGAAGTTGCATCTTATTATTTGTGGATTGATAAATTTCAAAGTGCTCCTGGAAATGATTCAATTTATTCATAAATATTTCTCGGAATTGACTATAGATATTTTGCCGATTTTGCTCATGTATTTTTTTTGCTGCATAAACAAATGCCGCAATTCCAGGTACATTTACGGTTCCTCCTCTAAAACTATTTTCATGATGAAAGCCTGGAAATACAGGGTTAATGTGGTGTATTGGATTTATATAAACAGCTCCAACCCCTTTTGGCCCGTAAATCTTGTGACTGGAAAGGCTTAAGCCGTCGAGATAAGGCGTTATTTCCTTTAGTTCCGTTTTTCCAAAGGATTGGACACAATCACTATGGAAAAGGATATCTCTTTCTCGTAAACAATCGGAAATATCACGTATAGGCTGAATAGTGCCAATTTCAGAATTAACATGCTGAATGCTAACTAGGATAGTATCTTTTCTTATTGCCCTTTTTAAAGTATCTAAATCTACTATCCCATCTGTGGTAAAGGGAAGATAGGTAACTTCAAAGCCATCCTTCTTTAAATATTCCATCGCTGAATGTACAGATGCATGCTCAGCCATGGACGTAATGATATGCTTACCATTGTAGAATTTAGTTTTAGCCAGCGAAATGATCGATAATAAATTACTCTCTGTTCCTCCAGAAGTAAAATAAATTCCTTTCTTATGAACATTAAGTATTTCTGCTAATTCTTCTCTGCAGTAGCTCAAAATTTGATCAGCACGTGACCCGATGTCGTGAAGACTGCTTGAATTTCCATAATTGTGTTTTGCTATGTTTGCATACAGTTCGACAGCTTCATCATCCATCGGTGTAGTTGCAGCATAATCAAAATAAATCAAACTTTATTCCTCCCCAAAAAATCTCTTGCTTTCAGTTTAATAATATGTAAATATATGTGTCAAGACACCTGTTAAAACAGGAGGTAGTATTTATGGAAAAAATAGATATTATTATCATAGGAAGCGGCATTGCCGCTATGCAATTAGTCCAACATTTATCTCAGCAATTTCATGTGATGGTTCTCACAAAGTCATCCAAATATAATAGCAATTCTTACTTAGCACAAGGAGGCGTTGCAGCAGCACTATCTAACAATGATGATTATAGGCTGCATTATGAGGATACATTAGAAGCAGGCTGTCATTTTCACAATAATAAAGAAGTGTTGGAACTGGTAAAATCCGCTCCTGATCTTATTCAAGAACTTAAAAAATCTGGTGTCACTTTCGATTTGAATAACAAAGGCGAAATTCTTTTAGGAAAAGAAGGTGCACATTGCAGAAATAGGATTGTCCATATTAGGGGTGATGCTACGGGAAAGTATATAATGGAATACTTTCTGAACAATATGCCAGGGAATGTTGAAATCAAAGAGCATGAATTTGTATATGAGATCATCATCGATCACCAATCAAATAGGTGTATTGGAGTCAAAACAAAAAATGCCGAAAATCAAATTCAACAATATTTTGCTCCACATGTTGTGGTAGCAGTTGGAGGAATTGGAGGATTATATCCTTATTCATCCAATGCATCTTCGATTACCGGCGATGGTGTTGCTCTAGCCTACCGTGCAGGAGCAGAATTGACAGACATGGAATTCATTCAATTCCATCCAACACTTTTGTATGTAAATGGTACCACACATGGACTTATTTCCGAGGCAGTTAGAGGAGAAGGAGCAATATTAGTCAATGAAGATAAGGAAAGAATTATGCTGGGAAAACATCCATACTTGGAACTTGCTCCAAGACATGTAGTAGCAGAGCGAATATATGCCCAATTACAAAAAGGAAAAAATGTTTATCTGGATATTTCGATGATTGAGCATTTTATGGAAAAATTCCCCACGATATCAGCGTTATGTGAAAAAAATGGTGTTTCCATTGCGAAAGGGATGATTCCGGTAGCTCCGGGCTGCCATTTTCTAATGGGAGGAATTGTCATTGATTCCGTTGGGAAGACAACCATAAATGGTCTCTATGCAATTGGGGAAGCTGCCTGTAGCGGTGTACATGGGGCAAATCGATTGGCAAGCAATTCTTTATTGGAAGGTTTATTTTTTGGTAGAAAACTAGCTTACTATTTAAATGAAACTTTCCATCCTTTCCAGGAAATTAGCTTTGATCAAGTAAAGGTAAACATGGAACAGCAAGTACTCGAATTGCCATCAAAAAAAGAAATACAAACAAGAATGATGGAATATGCAGGTATTATCCGAACAAAGGAAAAACTTACAGCATTTTTACGTTGGCTTGAGCAATTTAAAATTAATAGCATTAGCCTTGATACCGGTTCAATTACACAAATAGAAATTATTTTTATGCTTCTTACTGCAAAGCAAATTGTTAAATCAGCATTATTAAGAACAGAAAGCCGAGGAGGTCATATACGTAAAGACTTTCCAAATGAAGACGAAACATGGAAGAGACAACATATTATCCAAACGAAAAATAAAACTTTTGTAAGGGGATATCCAAATGAATTTACTCAAATTACGGTCCATGCTTAATGATTTTTATATCGAGGATATTGGAGATCGAGATTTAACAAGTGAAATGATCTTTACACCTGATAAAGATGGAGAATTGACTTTCTTTGCAAAACAATCTGGTGTATTTTGCGGTGAAATCGTTATTAATGAAGGATTTAAAGTACTCGATCAGAATATTGTCGTTCAAATACAAGTTCATGATGGAGAGCGTATCGAAAAGGGAAATGTTATTGCACGGGCGAAAGGATCTGTTCAAGCATTATTAAAAGGAGAACGAGTCATTCTGAATTTAATTCAAAGAATGAGTGGCATTGCTACAAAAACCGCTAATATCGTGCAGATATTGGAAGGAACTAACTCGAAAATATGTGATACAAGAAAAACGATTCCAGGACTGAGAATGCTTGATAAATATGCTGTTAGAGTCGGCGGTGGAGTTAATCATCGTAATGGGTTATATGATGCGGTATTAATAAAAGACAATCATATTTCCTTTGCGGGGTCCATTACTAGTGCCGTTTCTAAAGTTAGATCTGGATTAGGGCATACGGTGAAAGTGGAGGTAGAAATTGAAACAAAGGATCAGCTTCTTGAAGCAATTGAAGCGGGAGCGGATATCATTATGTTTGATAATAGGAATCCCTCTGAAATTACCGAATGGTTAAATGTTGTTCCAGATTGGATCGTAACCGAGGCTTCTGGCAATATAACATTGCAAAATGTGAAGGAATATGCAAATACCGGAGTCCAGTTCATTTCATTAGGAAGTTTAACTCATTCAGTAGAAGCCTTTGATATAAGTGCAAAAGTAATAGTGGAGAACGGAATAGAGGGGGGAATATCTCGATGAGCATCGTGAATTTTCTAGAACAAAATAAAAATATAATGATCTCTGAGCAATATCTTAAAATGGATCAGCAAGAAATGGAAACGAGAGTATGGGAAATTAAGCAGCAATTAGGAAAAGAGCTTTTTTTACCCGTTCATCACTATCAAAAGGACGAGGTTGTCCAGTTTGCTGATATAATGGGTGATTCCTTGCAGCTCGCTCAAGTCTCCGCCAAAAATAAAGATGCAAAATACATCGTCTTTTGCGGGGTACATTTTATGGCAGAGACGGCAGATATTTTAACGGATGACAATCAAAAGGTATTTTTGCCTGATATGAGAGCTGGCTGTTCCATGGCGGATATGGCGGATATCTTTCAAACTGAGAGAGCATGGAAAAAACTTCAATCACTCTTTGGAGACACCATTGTACCTTTAACATATGTGAATTCTACAGCTGCTATAAAAGCATTTGTTGGAAAAAATGGCGGAGCAACCGTAACAAGTTCAAATGCTCATTCTATGATTAAATGGGCTTTTGAACAAAAGGAAAGAATTCTATTCTTACCAGATCAGCATTTAGGCAGAAATACTGCTTATGATATTGGCATTCCCCTTCAGCATATGGGAGTTTGGGATCCGCAGAAGGATGAATTAGTATTCAAAGGGAATATCGATGATATAAAGGTGATCTTATGGAAAGGGCATTGCTCCGTTCATGAAAAATTTACGGTGCAAAATATCCAATATGTCCGTGAACATTATCCAAATATGAATATTATTGTACATCCTGAATGCAGTCGTGAAGTAGTCCAACTATCAGATTATAATGGCTCGACAAAATATATTATCGACATGATTAGTCAGGCTGATTCGAAATCAGAATGGGCGATAGGCACTGAAATGAATTTGGTGAATCGATTAATCAATACGAACAAAGATAAACATATTATTTCACTAAATCCTAATATGTGCCCATGTTTAACAATGAATAGAATCGATTTGCCTCATTTGCTTTGGAACTTGGAAAGTATCGTGAGCGGTAAACCAATCAATCAAATCGTTGTGGATGAAGAAACGTCTTCCTTAGCAAATCTAGCTTTGAATCGTATGTTAAATAGATAATGTCTCATATACTTTAAACTAATGCCTTCTTTTATGGGAAGGCATATTTTCTTGAAACTCATCATAAATTTTTGTGAAGATTATTAGCATTTTGCCTATTTTCACATACGATATATGGACTTATGCCTGAGGAGGGGAAATGAGTGAAGATCCATATAGTACAAAAAGGAGATACTCTTTGGAAAATTGCCAAAAAATACGGCGTAGATTTTGAAGAGTTAAAGAAAATGAATTCTCAGCTTTCGAATCCGGATATGATCATGCCGGGAATGAAAGTAAAAGTACCAACTGCAGGAGGATCGGTAGTAAAACATGTAGGAAATCCGGGGAATCCAGGAAATGTGAAAAAAGAAGTTCCACAAGCAGTTCATCCATTTGCGCAACAGCAACCTCCGACACTGCCGGTTCAAAAGGAAATTATCAAGGAAGTGCCAAAAAAAGAAACCATCGTGCATAAAGAAATATACACTCCAAAAATGCCTCAACCAGTTGTTCCCGAAATCGATATAAATAATTACTATATGACGAATATGGCGCAAATACAAACTCAGCAGTCTGTCCCGCCAGCTCAGCCTGTTATGATGGAACAAGAACCAGAATGCCCACCAATTATGCCTGTACAAGAGGAGTGTTATGAAATGTATCCAAATTATATGATGCCATATCCTGATTGCGGATGCGGTCCAAATCCATATGCATATCAAAATCCGTATATGCAACAAATGCCTGCCTACAATATGCCCGTTGCAGGTCCAGAAATGATGATGCCTGTAATGCCGCATGGCGAGCATTGGGGGCATTATGATGATGAATCCTCTTCTTCCGTGCCAATGTATGCGCAACCTGGATTCCACGGAGAAGGGTATGTACCTTATCAAGGATATCAACCGCAACATACAACCAATGTGATTCAGCAAAGTTTTGAAATTCCTGGTAGACAAAATATTCCAGGACAATTATCTGTACAAGGACAAAACCCTAGCGGATATTCTCAAACCGGTCAATATATGGGCGGACAATATGCGGTGCCGCATTATCATACGGGACAATATCCAGGGATGCAACATCCTGGTAGCCAATATATGGGTGGTCACTATCCATATGGCCACTACCCGCATAGCCAGTATCCAAGCAGCCAGATGGGAGGAGGAATGCCGTATGGTCACCAATATGGATATCATCAGCCATATTCACCATATGGATCTCCTTATGGAATGCATGGCGGACAATTCCCTTATGGCATGGGATTCCCTGGTATGCAAGGCGGTTATCCTTCACCAAGACAAGATGATGATGATTGTGAAGACTGTTAAAAATGGTAAAGAAGGAGACGAAAGAGAACGTCTCCTTCTTTATTTATCAGATGTCACTGAGGAGAACTTTATAAGCATTAGGTCGATAAAAGATGGAGTCTGGTTATGTAAGACGGATACTTCGAAATGGATATTAAAGGAATTTTCCAGTTCATCTCAGCTAAAAATGCAAATAAAACTTACTGAATTACTGCTTTCTAATCATTTTCCTCAAACGTATCATTTTCATTCTATTCATTCCAGAAAGGAAATTTCTTTTAATCATAGGATATATGGGTTGATCGAATATATTGAAAGTAACCTTGATGGAAAAAGATTTTCGTATAGTACTCATGAAAATCGAAAACAAGCATTGCAGCTGTTAAAAAAATTCCACCACGTTTCCGAAACGTTCGCGAAGGATTTTGAAAAGGACTTAAATGTATTCGATCAAATTAAAAAATGGCAAAAAAGGCTTCAAGAATTTAAAGCAAATGAAAAATATCTTGAGAGATGGCTTCCCAAAAAATATTATCTTTCCTATTTATTTTGGTCAGAATGGTCACTTGATTACATGATAAAAAATAAAGAGTATTTTCTAAAGAAACCATATTGTATTATTCACGGAGATGTTGCTCATCATAATTTTATATTAGGGAATGATGGCTTGTATTTAATCGATTTTGATTTAGCGAAAATGGCGCCGGATATTATTGATGACTTACAATTTTGCAATAGAATATTACCCCATTTAGATTGGTCTTTGAAAAAATTGTCCATGTACAAACCGTTAGAAAAGCATTTGAAGGAGAAGTCATTTTTAAGCGCATTAATTTATCCAACAGATCTTTTAAGAGAATGGAACTATTTCCTTAAATATGAGGAAGGAAGAGGAAGATTATCGTCATTCATGACGGAAATAACCTTTAGAGAATTTGACAAAAGAGAAAAGTTTGTAAAAGATGTCATCAATGAAATAAAACGCCTCTAACATGGTAAGAATTCCAGAATTTCTGTGTAATGATTATAGCTCCCCACTCACAAACTAATTTTGAGCATAAATATGCTCTACCTAAAATTTAGGGGGAGTTCTGGTTTGCGAAAAAAATTATTAGTTGCGCCAATATCAGCATTACTAATAAGTGGATTAGCCGCCTGTGCTCAGGATAAAAATGCAGTAAATGATCGAAACGTGAACAGATTCCAGCCAGTAGGATATTCAACAAACGACCGTAACAGTATGGTGGATCATGATGGACCATTAACCGAGTTAATGGATTATTCCACAGGAAATGTCGATCATGTAAAAAATAATAATCGCTTTCTTCCATCGGGATACCCGGATGATTATGGACCACATCTGAAATCGCCAATGACTCAATATGACACAAATAATACTACGGTTAATCGAGAAAGACATTTGCGGGATATTAACTATCATGGTCAATTTAATAGCCGGAACAGTAAAGCACGTCCATCCTATTATAACGGTTATGAAGGAAAGTTATCGGAAGATATTTCAAATACTGCTGCTTCCGTTTCGAATGTTTCAGATGCTCGAACCATTATTGACGGAAAAAGAGTATTGGTTGCGGTTGCTGTAAAAGATGAAAAAAAAGCCAAAGCAACAAAAAAATCGGTTGAAAAAGCTGTTCTGCCATATTTAAAAGGGCGAAAATATGTTGTTACCACAGATATTGGTACCTATTATCGAGTAAGACAACTAGATAATGATTTACGTAACGGCGGACCGAAAGATATGATTGATCTTGACACAGATAAAATGTTTGAAGGATTTAATGAAAAATCTGCAAAATAAGACTTCTTTAGGAATAGAAAATGCAATTCTTTCTATTCCTTTTTTATCGTTTACCAAATTGTAGTCTACGCATCCTCCCTAAACTACCTCACTGTGTTTACGTTTGTCCCGCATGCCACTAAGAAGGTGAAATTTTTCAGAGCTAATTTCACATATCTGTACACTAGAGCTGCATCATTTGCACATTTGTTCCAAATTTTTTATAAAAAAGGATATTAATCTAAAAAAAGGTCACACTATGAATACGAATATAGAAAAGTATATTTGGATTGTAGAGGTGACAACGATGGCTTTTGTTGTTCGGACGTTTATTTTAATTGCATTTCTTTTTGGGATAAATTTTTATGCTGTGACACCATCAGAAAAAGAACATTTAAAAGGAAATAAAACAAAGGGCCAGCCTTCCGTAGAGGTACTATCAAAAGGGAAAAAAACAATTATTTTAGAAAGAGTTTTTGTTGATGGAGAAGTAAGTGAAGAAATTCTTCACGTGCCGTATTTATCGACTAAAGAATATATAAAAAAATTCAAAAACTGGCAATTGGTTGAAATGGATGAAGACCAACTTGTTTTTCAAACGCAAGTGGATGACATATCCCCATTACTTAAATCAAATGGTTATTTTGGAATATCAAGTGATGGAACATTAAGTATTTTTAATGGGAAGCCAAATAAAGCGGATATCATTCAGTCGTTTTTTCAATTAGATATGAAAAAGTTGGAAGGGAAAAAGCAAGAGGAATTATTAAAAGGAATTCCGATAAAATCAAAAGAGGATTATACGAATGTATTAGAAACGTTAAAGCGATACTCGATTCCAAAAAAGGAACAGTGAAAACCGGCGAAAAGCCGGTTTTTCTAATATATTCGTATACTACCAATTAATCGAAAGGATATGTTACAATGAAGATTAGTGATAAATAAATACATTACTTCGGGTTAATGGATTAGAGGAGAGAAAGAGATTGTATGAATTTATAAAAGGAACGATTGAGTATGTCTGTCCGGAGTATGTTGTCGTTGAAAATGGCGGGATTGGTTATCAAATTTCGACCCCAAATCCATTTACCTTTTCAAAACTTCATGGGCAAACAGCGAAAATCTATACATATCATCATGTTAGGGAAGATTTAATAGCATTATACGGCTTCCAGCAACGAGAAGAACGGACATTATTTAAAAAATTACTAGGTGTTTCCGGAATTGGTCCAAAAGGGGCTTTGGCAATTCTTGCTTATGGAGAACCAACTCAGGTGATTCAAGCAATTGAAAATGAAAATGAAGCATTTTTAACGAAATTCCCTGGTGTAGGAAAGAAAACAGCTCGGCAAATGATCCTGGATTTAAAGGGTAAGCTCCAGGATATAGTTCCAGACTATTTTCCTAATCTTTTTAATGAACATAGTATGGAAGAGCAGGAAGACTTTCAATCGTTTGATGAAGCTATTCTTGCACTTAAAGCACTAGGATATTCAGATAAAGAAATTAAGAAGGTCTCGAAAGAATTGCAAAAAGAAAAATTATCGACAGACCAGTATATAAAATTAGCCTTGAAAAAATTAATGAAATAGAATAGATCGGAAGGAGGGAGTGAGTTGGAAGAAAGGGTAGTTTCAGGTGATGCAAATAGTCATGATCTTTCATTTGAACAAAGCTTGCGACCTCAAGTATTATCACAATATATTGGCCAGGATAAAGTAAAAGGCAATTTAGCAATTTTCATTGAAGCGGCAAAGCAAAGGAAAGAAACGTTGGATCATGTCTTACTTTATGGTCCTCCTGGACTTGGTAAAACAACTCTAGCTGCAGTAATTGCTAATGAAATGAGTGTAAATATAAGGACCACTTCCGGCCCTGCCATTGAACGTCCTGGTGATTTGGCGGCAATTTTAACAGCATTAGAGCCTGGAGAAGTTTTGTTCATTGATGAAATTCATCGTTTACCAAGGGCGATTGAGGAAATTCTATATCCGGCCATGGAAGATTTTTGTTTGGACATTGTAATTGGAAAAGGGCCGAGTGCCAGATCCGTTCGATTAGATCTACCTCCATTTACTCTCGTTGGCGCTACTACCAGACAAGGTGCTATTTCCGCACCGCTTCGAGACCGTTTTGGAGTTCTGTGCCGTCTTGAATATTATTCTGAAAAACAACTAACCAATATTGTTTTAAGAACGGCAGAAATTCTCCATACTGATATTGATAGGGAAGGTGCAGTCGAAATTGCTCGCAGATCGAGAGGAACTCCAAGAATTACGAATCGACTTTTAAGAAGGGTTCGTGATTATGCACAAGTGCAGGGGAATGGTAAAATCACTATTGAGCTTGCAGAAACTGCTCTTGAAAAGTTACAGGTAGACCGTTTAGGATTAGATCATATTGATCATAAGCTATTAAAAGGGATAATCGAGAAGTTTAAAGGTGGCCCTGTCGGTTTGGAAACCATTGCGGCAAGTATAGGGGAAGAACCCGATACCATTGAGGATGTATATGAACCGTATTTGCTCCAAATAGGATTTCTGCAAAGAACACCGAGGGGAAGAATGGTAACACGGCTAGTTTATGATCATTTCGATATAGAAATACCAACGATGTGATATAAAAGTATTATTACAAAAAACAAACATGAAGGTGACAACAGTGAAAGTAGATATTTTTGATTTTCATTTACCAGAAGAATTAATTGCACAAACACCTTTGAAAAACCGTTCAGACAGCCGGCTAATGGTGCTTAACAAGGAAAATGGTGAGATAGAACATACTGTTTTTAAAAATATTACCAAATATTTACGGAAAGGCGATTGCCTTGTATTAAACAATACAAAGGTACTGCCTGCAAGATTGTTCGGTGTAAAAGAAGATACTGGTGCACATATCGAGGTTTTATTATTAAAACAGCTTGAGGAAGACAATTGGGAAACTCTTGTTAAACCTGCAAAAAGGGTAAAAGTGGGTACAAAATTAACTTTTGGAGACGGTCAGCTTGTTGCACACTGCGTCAAGGAAGAAGAACATGGCGGAAGGGTGCTCAAGTTTGAATATAATGGTATTTTTTACGAAGTATTAGAAGCCTTAGGTGAAATGCCTTTACCACCATATATTAAAGAAAAATTAGATGACCGTGATCGCTATCAAACGGTATATGCAAAAGAAGAAGGTTCTGCAGCAGCACCGACAGCTGGTTTACATTTTACACATGAGCTTTTAGAAGAAATTAAAAATATGGGGGTACATATTACGTTCCTAACATTACATGTCGGACTTGGAACTTTCCGCCCTGTAAGTGTTGAAAATATAGAGAAGCATGATATGCATTCGGAATACTATCAAGTTTCCAAAGAAACAGCTGACTTAATTAATAATGTAAAAAAACAAGGCGGTAGAGTTATTGCTGTTGGTACAACCTCTACAAGAACATTAGAAACTATTGCTTCAGAGCATAATGGTGAAATTGTGGCACAAAACGGATGGACGGATATATTCATTTATCCAGGGTATGAATTTAAAGGAATAGATGGAATGATTACGAACTTCCATTTACCTAAATCCACGTTAATTATGCTTGTAAGTGCATTAGCGGGCAGAGAACATATTCTTCATGCTTATGAAACGGCTGTTCAAGAAAAATATAGATTTTTTAGTTTTGGAGATGCAATGCTCATTATTTAGATGAGTAATGTGGAAGGAGCTCATTATTTTGACTGCAATTAAATACGAATTAATAAAGACGTGCAAACAAACAGGTGCCCGTCTTGGGAAAATTCATACACCGCACGGTTCTTATGATACGCCAATGTTTATGCCAGTAGGTACATTAGCGACTGTTAAAACGATGTCACCAGAAGAATTAAAGGAAATAGGTAGCGGAGTGATTTTAAGCAATACATATCATTTATGGCTACGTCCCGGTCATGAAATTGTACGCGAAGCGGGTGGACTGCATCAATTTATGAATTGGGATCAAGCAATTCTAACGGATTCAGGTGGTTTCCAGGTTTTCAGTTTAAGTGATTTTCGCAAGATTGAAGAAGAAGGAGTTCATTTTCGAAACCATTTAAATGGGGATAAACTATTCTTATCTCCTGAAAAGTCAATGGAAATCCAAAATGCTTTAGGGTCCGATATTATGATGGCATTTGATGAATGCCCTCCTTTCCCTGCTACACATGAATATATGAAAAAGTCTGTGGAAAGAACCTCCAGATGGGCTGAAAGATGCCTGAAATCACATAATCGTCCAAGTGATCAAGGATTATTCGGTATTGTTCAAGGCGGAGAATATGAGGATTTACGTCGCTTAAGTGCTGCTGACCTTACCTCCCTCGATTTCCCTGGTTATGCGGTAGGGGGATTATCTGTCGGGGAACCAAAGGATGTTATGAATAGAGTGTTAGAATTTACAACACCATTGCTTCCGGCAAATAAGCCGAGATATCTAATGGGTGTTGGTTCTCCAGATTCTCTAATTGATGGTGCCATAAGAGGAATTGATATGTTTGATTGTGTACTTCCAACAAGGATTGCAAGAAATGGCACTGTTATGACGAGTGAGGGAAGATTAGTAGTTAAAAATGCAAAATATGCGAGAGATTTTAGTCCGCTTGATAAAAATTGTGATTGTTATGCGTGTCGAAATTACACACGCGCTTATATTCGCCATTTAATAAAATGTGATGAAACTTTTGGAATTAGACTTACTTCTTACCATAATCTCTATTTTCTGTTACAATTAATGAAAGAGGTAAGACAAGCTATTAAGGAAGATAGGCTTGGTGATTTCCGGGAAGAATTTTTTGAGCAGTACGGATTTAATCGTCCAGATGCGAAAAACTTCTAAATAGATATTCTGCAGAAAGGAGGAATAGGAATGGCAATTGCACAAATTTTACCTATTGTTGCGATGATTGTCTTGTTCTATTTCTTATTGATCAGACCTAATCAAAAGCGACAAAGAAAGATTCAGGATATGCAAAACAGTCTTTCAAAAGGCGATAAAATCGTTACAATTGGAGGACTGCATGGGATTATTGACTCCCTGGACGATACTAAAATCGTTATCAAATGTGGAGATGGAAGCCGTCTTACATATGACCGCTCCGCTATTCGAGAAGTGGTTGAACAAGCGAAAAGGCCAGAACCAATTTCCACTTTGGAAAATGAAAAGAAGCAATCTTGAGTTGCTTCTTTTTTTTATAAAGGAAATTTGGTTAAACATATTTTGATTTACCAGATAACATATTTACTCCTAATACTCCCCCCATCATCGCTGTTAGAATATAACATATGTGATAGATGGTTTGCTCCATAGTGAATATATTTCCATATCCTAAGTATTGAGATAAGAAAATAATAAATGTGTAGAGGATACCAGTTAAGCTTCCAAGCAACCATCCTTTTTCCTTTCCTTTACTTCCGCAAACAAATCCGCCGGTAAATAAAGCGATAAAGGAAATAATCGTTACGATTAGCCTAATGGAATGCTCTTGTATATTGGTGAATCGCAAAATAAAAGAAAAAATGAGACTAGATATTGTGATTAAGATAAATATAACTAATACACCATATAAGACGCTTGTTCCGATTTTTTTCGTTTCGATTTTTGTTCTCCCCCTCCGTAATGTGCCTTTCTTCATCTAGTACAAGCATATTCTTCAGTTGGGATTTTAGAATCAAAATTTTTGAAAGTATGAAAAAGATATGGTTCCAACTGTCTAGTGCATGCAGCTTCGCTCTTTTTTATAACAACTATTTCCAACTCGTTTTCCAATATAAATGTACATACTAACTATTAAAGTGTCGTAGGAGGGAAATAGGATGCCAGTCTATATGATGATTGTTTTACGTACCTTACTGTTGTACGCCAGTATCCTTATAATTTTTCGTTTAATGGGGAAAAGGGAAATTGGCGAATTAAGCGTTTTAGACCTAGTTGTCTTCATCATGATGGGTGAGATGGCTGCGATTGCAATCGAGAACCACAAATCTCCTATTTGGTATGTTCTTTTGCCAATGCTTATTTTGTTGGTTATACAGACCGCGCTCGCTTTTATATCGCTGAAAAGTTCAAGGTTTAGAAAAATAGTAGATGGTACTCCAACCATTGTCATAAATAAAGGAAAAATTGATGAACATGCAATGCGTAAAATTCGTTATAATTTTGACGATCTTCTCATGCAGTTAAGGTCGAAGGATATTAATAATATTGCGGATGTTGAGTTCGCAATATTGGAAACATCTGGTGAAATATCGGTAATAAAAAAAGATAAAAAGAAGAAAAAAACAAATACGTTTACAATGCCGCTTATAATGGATGGGCAAATTATCCAGGCAAACTTACAAAGAACAGAAAAAAGTGAAATGTGGCTTAGAAGAGAGTTAAGAAAACGCGGATATCCCAATATTAAAGATATTTCATTATGCAGCTTTCAAGACGGGCAATTCTATATCGATTTAATCGATGAGAAAAGATAATGAGTGGCCAAGAAATCGGCCACTCTTATTTTATTAATTTGTTGAGAATTGGTATTAAGCGTAAATCAGATTGTTTCAAAAGCTTTGTACCGATTAGTAAAAATACGTACAGAAGGCTAGTAGATATAATACTAATAAGCAAGTGTATCACTGGCATTTGATTGATAAAAAAATGTTCATATATCCAAAATCCAAAGGCGCCGGCTAAAGTAGTAACAACTGCAAATTTTACATATTCAGACACATAAATAGTGAACGGAATTTTCTTGAGTATGGTAGCAAAATGGAGCAACGTAACTAAGACCATGCTAGTAACGATTCCTAGTGCAGCACCATTTATCCCAAACTCTGGACGAGAAGCAAGAACAAAAATCACAGCGAGCTTTACAATAGCGCCAATTAAACTATTGATCATGGCAGCTCTGGCCAAATCTAATGCTTGAAGGGTTGCTTGTAATGGACCTTGATAATACTGCAAAAGAAAAAATGGCGCCATTAATTTAATAAATTGTGATCCGCTGGTGGAACCATACATCATCTTCATGAGAGGATCTGCAAAAACGTATAAAATAATAACGGATAAACCTCCGGCTAATAAAGAAAATCTCAATGCCTGCTGCAGCCGATGCTCCACCAGCAAACTGTTCCTTTTTGTATTTGCTTCACTGATGGCAGGAACGAGTGCTGTTGATAAGGAAGAGGTTACAAATGATGGAAGCATCATTAATGGCAGCGCAAAACCGGTCAAGAGTCCGTATTGTTTTGTTGCTATACTTGCGGTTATACCGGCAATAGCCAAACTATTTGCGACAATGATTGGCTCCAAAAACCAAGAAATATTTCCAATCAAACGGCTACCTAGAGAAGGAAGCGCCACTCTCATTAACTCGTTTAAGGCATCCCTTCCTGTTTTCACCACTTGAAAGAAATTTCTGCGAACCTTGAATTTCTTTTTCAGCTTAAACATGGTAAACATGTAAAGCAATGAAATTAATTCTCCCAAAATCGATGCAAACATCACTCCTGCTGCCGCATATTCAATGCCAAATGGTAAAAAGGCACTTGCTAAAACAGCTATTAAAAAGATTCTTACTACTTGCTCAATCATTTGTGAAATAGCAAACGGCTTCATATTTTGTTTACCCTGGAAATAACCTCTCAACACAGCCGATACGGCGACAATCGGAATAATTGGTGTTATCGCTACTAGCGGATAATAAATCCTTTGATCCGTAAATAATACTTTCGTGAGATATGGAGCTAATAATATTAAACCTGGTGTAAAGATTAAGGATAAGAGAAGCGTGATAGTTAATGAAACAACTAATATTTTTTTGATTTTTTGACGGTCACCTATTGCGTCTGCTTCTGCGACACATTTTGAAATGGCAACAGGTAGACCAAGCTGCGTAATCGTAATAACGAGCATAAGAGTAGGAAAAGCCATCATATATAAGCCTACTCCTTCTTCACCAATAAAGCGTGCAATTACAATCCGATTTATAAAACCTAAGACCCTTGTAAAAAGTCCAGCTGCTAATAAAATCATCGTCCCCTTGAGAAACTTTGACATCTTTTTAACCTACCTTCTCAAAATCGGTAATTTCATATACAATTAAATGTATATGCTGCATGATGGACAAAGCATGACAAGTTCATTATCAAGGGGGAAAAGGGGTTGGATAAAATACATCCATACGATGAATATTTTGAAGTACTTCAACCTGCGCTAAAAAGCAAAGTCGAGGAATTTTTGCTTATTGGCTATGGAAAAGTGGAAGTAAGGGAATTATGGGATTACTTGACCAAGAAAAAATGGAAAAAAACACAAAATGAAATAAGAGTACATGAACTGGTTTCTGATGTCCTATCGGTTAAAGCAGGGGACTATATGAATTATGCAACGATAGAGGCTTTTAAATCTCCTAATTGGTTTGTTGAATTGGACGGAGAAGAATTACAAGAGCTATTAAAACCTAATGACAAATAACAAATAGATAAAAAACAAAAATTGACACTTTTTTTTTTCTACTTCATAATATTAATAACTGTACATAATTGCACTTATAAATAGAAAGTAGATTTAAAAGCTTTTTTATTTTTGCTGGGAGGATTTACATAATGGTAAAAAGAAGTCGTATTATTGCCTTTTTTCTGATTGTCCTTTTGTTTGCCGGACTCATGGGAGGCACTACGGATAGTATTGTTAAAAAAATTAACTTAGGTCTCGATTTGCAAGGCGGATTTGAAGTTTTGTACAAAGTTGAGCCGGCAATTAAGGGTCAGAAAATTACAAAAGACGTTTTGAATAGTACGGTACAGGCACTTGATAAACGTGTAAATGCGTTAGGTGTTAACGAACCTAATATTCAAATTGAAGGCAAGGACAGAATTCGTGTTCAGCTTGCAGGGGTAAAGAATCAAGATGAAGCACGAAAAATGCTGTCTACCGAAGCAAATATATCATTTCGTGATGTAAATGATAAAAAGATGATGGATGGAACGGATTTAGTACAAGGATCTGCGAAGCAATCCTTTGACGAATCCGGAAATCCAGATGTAGTTTTGAAATTAAAAGATCGCAATAAGTTTAAAAATGTTACAAAAAAAATTCTTGATATGTCACCAAATAATCAATTAATTATTTGGATGGATTTTCAAGAAGGGAAAGATTCTTATAAAAAAGAACTTAGCAAAAAAAATCCAAAATTCCTTTCCAATCCAAGTGTATCTCAAGTATTAAATACAGATAGTGTACAAATAACGGGACATTTCACCGTGGAAGAGGCACAAAATCTAGCATCTCTATTAAAAGCAGGTGCACTGCCGGTTAAAATGAAAGAAGAATACTCCACATCTGTTGGTGCGAAGTTCGGTCAACACTCTCTAAATACAACTGTTACAGCAGGTGTTATAGGTGTTCTAGTTATTTTCTTATTTATGATTGGTTATTATCGTTTGCCAGGAATTATTGCAACGGTTACATTGTTCATTTATATTTATTTAACGCTTTTAATCTTCTATTTAATACATGGTGTTTTAACATTGCCGGGAATTGCGGCTTTAGTTCTCGGGGTCGGTATGGCAGTAGATGCCAATATCATTACCTATGAGCGGATCAAGGAAGAAATTCGGGTTGGAAGGACGATAAAAGCTGCCTTTCATGCCGGAAATAAATCATCCTTTATCGCGATTTTTGATGCCAATATCACTACGATATTAGCTGCCGCCGTATTATTTGTTTATGGGAACAGCTCTGTAAAAGGGTTTGCAACCATGTTAATTATCAGTATCCTATTAAGTTTCCTTACAGCCGTTTACGGGGCTCGAATTTTCTTGGGATTCTGGGTTAACAGTAATCTACTGAAAAATAGACCAGGTTGGTTTGGGGTTAATCGAAAATCTATCCATAATCTTGCGGAAAATGTTGATACACATGATTTATCAACACGTTTCGATAAATTTGATTTTGTAAAGCATCGCAAAATATTTTATACAATTTCCATTGCTCTTACCGTTCTAGGGATTATTTTCCTTGCGATTTTCCGCTTGAATTTAAGTATTGATTTTTCCAAAGGTACTCGTTTGCAAATAATGGCAAAACAACCGTTGACGGAGCAACAAATCCGATCTGATATACAATCGCTTCATCTGACTTCAGAAGATATAGTATTAGGCGGAAATAAAAATCAAGTTGGTGTTGTCCGATTTAAGGACGACTTTTCAAAACAGAAAGAGGAACAAGTAAAATCCTATTTTGACAAAAAATATGGACATAACACAACTAGTTTGAGCAAAGTATCTCCTACTGTTGGGAAAGAACTTGCGAAGAATGCGATTATTTCGCTCATTATCGCTGCAATAGGAATCATTATCTACGTTTCCCTTCGATTTGAATGGAGGATGGGGCTTGCGGCAATTGTTTCGCTCTTACATGATGCCTTTTTGATTGTAGCTTTCTTCAGTATTACAAGACTGGAAGTAGATTTAACCTTTATTGCGGCTGTTTTAACAATCGTTGGTTATTCCATTAATGATACGATTGTTACCTTCGACCGAATCCGTGATAACATGAAGTCGAAAGGAAGGGTTAAAACGACAGAGGAACTTGCGAACATTGTAAATGCAGGTATTCGCCAAACATTGACCCGTTCTATTAACACTGTGCTAACCGTTGTTATTACAGCTTTAGCATTGTTAATATTCGGAAGCGAGTCTATTAGAAACTTCTCTATCGCCTTGTTAGTCGGATTGGTTATGGGTTGTTATTCTTCCATTTTCATCGCGGCACAGCTTTGGTTTGATCTAAAGAAACGCGAATTGAAGAAAAAAGGGCCTCTAAAAACAGTAAAAGAAAAACGTAAATGGTCGGATGAACCACAAGTATAACAATACAAAAGGTACCTGATATAACAGGTGCCTTTTTTGTCTATTGGTATAATTTTGAAAGAATCAATTTTTTTATCACCTCTAAATTGATAGGATGACAGGTAGGAAGGATTAATTGTATAATTAGAATGTTAAGAGGTGAACCTATGTTAAAGTCAAAAACGCGCTGGGTTGTCAAAGAGACAGTTTCTTCAGCTGCCCGAAAACTAGTAGAACAATTAAACATTACCCCGCTAGTTTCTATTCTTTTAGTGAATCGTGGAATTGTAGAAACGGAAGAAGCGAGGTCTTTTTTATTTATGGAGGATACATCTTTTCATGATCCTTATCTATTATTCGATATGGATATTGCTGTTCAAAGAATTAACGAAAGCATTGCTAACGGAGAGAAAATTCTCGTATTTGGGGATTATGATGCGGACGGTGTCAGCAGTACAACAGTGCTCATGACGGTTTTAAAGGATTTAGGTGCGAAAGTTGATTTTTATATTCCTAATCGTTTCACGGAAGGCTATGGCCCCAACGAAATGGCTTTTCGCTGGGCGGCTGACAATGGGTATAAATTAATTATTACAGTCGATACAGGCATAGCTGCAATTAATGAGGCATTGCTAGCAAAAGAATTAGGAATGGACTTGATTATTACCGATCATCATGAACCTGGTCCAGAACTTCCGGAAGCACTTGCTATTGTCCATCCAAAACATCCAGAGAGTAAATATCCATTTAAGGAACTAGCTGGTGTTGGAGTAGCATTTAAATTGGCTCATGCTTTGTATGGCAGAGTGCCAGAGGAATTGTTAGATGTTGTAACGATTGGTACTGTGGCCGATCTAGTTCCTTTACATGGAGAAAATCGTCTTATTGTAAAAAAAGGCTTAAAGAAATTGGGGATTACGGAGCGTCCTGGAATCCGTGCATTATACGCGTTATCTAATTCATCACCGGAAGATATTAATGAAGAAACGGTGGGATTCATGCTTGCACCCCGATTAAACGCTCCAGGTCGTTTGGATCATGCGGCTCCTGCTGTTGAATTGCTATTAACAGATGATTTCGAAGCAGCAAACGAGATTGCTAAAGAGATTGACGGCATAAATAAAGAAAGGCAGTCAATAGTTAATGACATAACAAAAGATGCTATTTCCATGATTGAAGCGGAATTCGACCTTCAGGAAAATAAAGTAATCGTTATCGGAAAAGAGGGATGGAATCCCGGTGTCATAGGAATCGTCGCTTCGAGGCTTGTTGAACGCTATTACCGACCGACCATTGTTTTAAGCTTTGATACGGAAAAGAAATTAGCAAAAGGTTCTGCAAGAAGTATAGTCGGTTTTGACCTCTTTCAAAATTTATCTACTTGCCGTGATATACTCCCTCATTTTGGAGGACATACAATGGCAGCAGGGATGACATTGTCATTGGATGATGTATCGGAATTACGAACTCGGTTAAATCATTTAGCAAATACAAGCTTATCCAGTGAAGATTTTATTCCGATTACAGAAATAGATGCCAATATTCCAATTGAAGAAGTAAATTTAGAATCTATTCAGGAATTAAACTTACTAGCGCCATATGGAACTGGCAATCCAAAACCGAAAATAATGATCGAAAAATTATCCATTAGTCAATTGAGACAAATTGGCGCAGACAATAAGCATTTAAAAGTAGTGCTTGAAAAAGAAGGCTCTATATTGGATGGAGTCGGATTTGGTATGGGGGATTATTTTCATCAAGTTTCGCCTTTAGCAAGTGTTTCGGTATTGGGAGAATTAGCAATAAATGAGTGGAATAATGTTCGTAAGCCCCAAATCTTTTTGAGGGATATGAAAATAGAAGAATGGCAGCTCTTTGACTTTCGAGGGGTTAAACAATGGAACAAATGGATACCATTTATTCCTAAGAATGAGAGTCTTTTTATTGTCTTTCAACATCAAACGTTAGAAAAGTTGGCACTTGATTCATTACAATTCGATATTGTTGAAATGAAAGATGAAACGCAATGTTTGGAACTGCAAATTGATGATCGAAATATCGTCCTATTAGATCTCCCGACGTCCTTGACAAAATTAGAAATGCTTATAAAAGACAAGAAGCCTAGTCGTATTTATTGTCATTTTTTTCACGAACAGGATCATTATTTCAGCACCATTCCAACAAGGGAGCATTTTAAATGGTTCTATGGATTCCTAATAAAGCAAAAGACATTTAATGTAATGAGACAAGGAGATCAGCTTGCAGCGTTTAAAGGTTGGTCTCGTAAAACAATTGATTTCATGTCACAGGTGTTTTTTGATCTGGAATTTGTTACAATAGAGGATGGGCTAATTTCCTTAAAACCTGTAAAAGTAAAAAGAGATTTAGTCGAATCAAAAACATATCAAGAAAAACAACAACAAATAACTCTTGAAAATGAACTTCTATATTCATCATATAAAGAGTTGAAATCATGGTTTGATGAAAGAGTTTCACGAACAGTGGAACATGAGGAGGAAATGACGAAATGGATTTAAAGCAGTATGTAACAATTGTCCCAGATTGGCCAAAGCAAGGTATTGTATTTAAGGATATTACGACATTAATGGATAATGGCGAGGCATATAAATTTGCGACAGATGAAATAGTTAAATATGCAAAGGAAAAAGAAATTGATCTTGTTGTTGGTCCGGAAGCACGCGGATTTATTATTGGCTGCCCAGTTGCGTATGCTCTTGGAGTTGGCTTTGCGCCGGTAAGAAAACCTGGAAAACTTCCTAGAGAAACGATTCAAGTTGAATACGGCTTGGAATATGGCAAGGATGCCTTAACCATTCACAAAGATGCAATAAAACCAGGTCAACGAGTTCTTATTACAGATGATTTGCTTGCTACAGGAGGAACAATTGAAGCAACAATCAAACTTGTTGAGGAGCTTGGAGGAGTTGTGGCTGGAATCGCTTTCTTAATTGAACTATCTTATTTAGAAGGTCGCAAAAAATTAGACGGTTACGATATACTTACATTAATGGAATATTAAAAGGCACTCAAGTGAGTGCTTTTTTTAGTAACTATTTACGTAATAGATTGTAGCTTTTTGTAAATCGTAAAAAAACAATATCATCTTCATTTCGGGGCACTTTAAAAAGTTCGCTAATTACCGAAATAAGGATATTTATTAGCTTTTATCTACAAAAACAACAAAGATTACGAAAAGAGCATATAGTAATATTGTTTTATGTGTGAAGATTCGACAAATATATATTAATTTCCATAAAAAAACGTCATGAATTACTTTACAATATTCGTTTTTTTTTCGATAATAAATACAATCATTCAAAAATTCATTTAAAGGTGATCTTATACTATGGCGAAAGATCAAATTTTATCCGCCGATGATGTGATAAATAGAACAAAAGAATATTTAAACGAAGAACATGTTGCATTAGTGCTTAAAGCATATGAATTTGCAAATGAAGCTCATAAGGAACAGTTCCGCAAATCAGGAGAACCATACATTATCCATCCCATCCAGGTAGCTGGGATATTAGCGGATTTGGAAATGGATCCTTCCACAGTGGCAGCGGGCTTTCTTCATGATGTCGTAGAGGATACGAGTGTCACACTTGAAGAAATCTGTGATGAATTTAATGAAGAAGTAGCCATGTTAGTCGACGGTGTCACAAAGTTAGGAAAAATTAAATATAAATCCCATGAGGAACAACAAGCGGAAAATCACAGAAAAATGTTTGTGGCGATGGCACAGGATATACGTGTGATTTTAATAAAGCTAGCCGACCGTCTTCATAATATGAGAACCTTAAAGCATTTGCCAATCGAAAAACAGAGAAGAATCGCAAATGAAACTTTGGAAATTTTCGCCCCACTTGCACATCGACTCGGGATTTCCAAAATAAAATGGGAGCTCGAGGATACGGCCCTCAGGTACTTAAATCCCCAACAATATTATCGAATTGTCAATTTAATGAAACGGAAGCGTGCTGAAAGGGAGCAGTATTTGGATGATGTTATTGATGAGGTAAAAGAACGATTAAATGATGTATCAATAAAAGCTGATATTTCTGGGAGACCAAAGCATATTTATTCCATCTATCGAAAAATGGTTCTCCAGCATAAGCAATTTAATGAAATTTATGATTTATTAGCTGTGCGAATTGTTGTTAACAGTATAAAGGATTGCTACGCTGTGCTCGGAATTATTCATACTTGCTGGAAACCGATGCCGGGCCGTTTTAAAGATTATATCGCCATGCCTAAACCAAACATGTATCAATCCTTGCATACAACGGTAATTGGTCCCAAGGGAGATCCATTGGAAGTTCAGATTAGAACATTTGAGATGCATCGAATCTCAGAATTTGGGGTTGCCGCACACTGGGCGTATAAAGAAGGCAAGTCCGTTAATAACCAAACATCATTTGAGAAAAAACTGTCCTGGTTTAGGGAAATATTAGAATTTCAAAATGAATCCGCTAATGCGGAAGAGTTTATGGAGTCGCTAAAAATTGACCTGTTCTCTGACATGGTATTTGTTTTTACCCCAAAGGGTGATGTCATTGAACTTCCGTCTGGTTCCGTCCCAATAGACTTTGCTTATCGAATTCATTCTGAGATTGGTAATAAAACAATTGGTGCCAAGATAAATGGCAAGATGGTAACACTGGATTATAAGTTAAAAACGGGTGACATTATTGAAATCTTAACTTCCAAACATTCCTATGGTCCAAGCAGGGATTGGATAAAGTTAGCCCAAACATCCCAAGCAAAAAATAAAATACGGCAATTCTTTAAAAAACAGCAAAAAGAAGAAAACATTATTAAAGGTAAAGAATTAGTCGAAAAAGAAATCAAAAATATGGACTTTGATTTAAAGGAAATCTTAACGACGGATAATGTTAAGAAAGTTGCAGAGAAGTTCAATTTTGTTCAAGAAGATGATATGTACGCAGCAGTTGGATATAATGGGATTACTGCTTTGCAGATTGCCAATCGTTTAACAGAAAAATGGCGCAAAAAACGCGATCAAAAAGAAGCTGTTCAAGAAGTGATGACAGAGCTTAAAGCTCCTCCAAAGAAGAAAAAACACGAGACTGGTGTAGTAGTTAAAGGAATTGATAATCTATTAATTCGTTTATCACGTTGTTGTAATCCGGTTCCTGGTGATGAAATTGTAGGTTTCATTACTAAAGGCAGAGGGGTTTCTGTACACAGAGCAGATTGTCCAAATGTCACCGATGAAGAGTTGCAAAATCGCCTTATTGCGGTTGAATGGGAATCAGATTCTACCAATTGTAAGGAATATAATGTCGACATTGAAATATCTGGTTACGATCGTCGGGGGTTATTAAACGAGGTATTGCAGGCGGTTAATGAAACAAAAACAAACATTACAGCTGTAAGCGGTCGATCTGACCGGAATAAAATGGCTACTATCACGATGTCTATTTCTATTGTAAATATTAGCCATCTTCATAAAGTAGTGGAAAGAATTAAACAAATTCCTGATATTTATTCTGTTCGCCGCATTATGAGCTAAAGATGTTTTTTTAAAGGAGTATACTGATTCATGCGTGTAGTATTACAAAGAAGTAAGGAAGCAAGTGTAGAAGTAAACGGCAAAATCGTCGGGCAAATTTCCGCTGGATTTGTCCTCCTTGTAGGAATCACTCATTCAGATACGTTGGAAGATGCGAAATATGTGGCAGATAAGATTGTCCATCTTCGAGTCTTTGAAGATGAAAATGAAAAGATGAATTATTCTTTACTGGATGTAGGAGGGCAAATCCTGTCTATAACTCAATTCACATTATATGGTGATTGTCGAAAAGGCAGAAGACCAAATTTTATGGATGCAGCAAGGCCAGAGCATGCGTTATCCATTTATGAATATTTTAATGAATGTCTAAGAAAAGCAGACATCCATGTTGAGACTGGAGAGTTTGGTGCAATGATGGATGTAAAGCTAATTAACGATGGTCCTGTAACACTTATTGTGGAAAGCAAAGAGAGAATCTGACATATAATCAGATCCTCTCTTTTTTTTGTGGATAAGCGACATGTACCATAACCCATTTTGTTTCTGGTACTATTTGAAATATTCCACTAATCCATTATAGATACCTGTAGAAACAAGCTCTTGGTATTGCTGCGTATTAATGAGGAGCTCTTCATTAGGATTACTTAAATATCCTAATTCCGTCAAAACAGCAGGACCGCTGTTTTCCCGAATAACATGAAAATCCCCGAATCGAACTCCTCTGTCTTTTACAGAAACGGAAGCTGAAATGCCCTGGTCAATATCATTCGCCAATTCTTTTTGATTCTCGTGATAGTAGTAAGTAGTATGCCCAGTAACACTTTGGTCTTCTTTTAAACTATCAAAATGAATGCTTATAAAGGCGTCCGCATGATTGTTTTGTGCTATTCCCACACGAGCAGGCAATGAAATATAATGATCATCACTTCTCGTTAAAATAACATTGGCACCAGCATTTTTTAATTTTTGATATAGCTTCATAGCAGTACTCAATGTAATATTCTTTTCAAATGTCCCTCTATATCCGCTAGTACCTTTGTCCTGACCGCCATGGCCGGGGTCAATTACGATGATTTTTCCCTTAAGACCACCAGTAGTACTAGGAGGTGTATTCATCTCAGATGATTTAGACTTAGTTTCACTGGATGAAACCAACCAAGAAGCAACATAAGCAATTCCGCCATTTTTTAGCTGAATTTTATACCAATCGTTCACAGTATCCAGAATATTAAAGGAATCTCCGGCATTTGCTCTTGAAAGAATGCTGGAGTTAGTCGTGGCGTTGCCTCTTAAATTGGTCCCATTGTAAAGAATCGTAACGCTGCCTTTTTGACTTCCTTTCTGGGGAGCTGTAACGGTGGATTGAGTGGATTTATTGACATACCAGCCAGCAATCCATCCAATCTGGTTATTAAGCTTAATTTCAATCCAATTGTTTTCTTCCTTTTCGATTTCAAAGCTTTGGCCACTTGTTATAGATCCAATGATTTTTCCATCTAATGAAGGTTTACTGCGAACATTAATGGAGTTAACATTTACAGTTCCTGTCATCTTTTGATTGGAATTTTTCGACTGAGTATTCTGGTTCCCTTCATTTCCGCTTACCTTTTGAACATACTGGCTGCTGACCCAGCCTTCCAGTGTACCCATGGTAAAATGAACCCAACCGTTTTGCTCTTCCAATATATTAAGTTCATTGCCGGTGTTTAAAGAACCAATTACACTGCTCGAAATAGTTGGAGAGGTTCGGATATTAAGATTATCCACTGTCACTATTCCTTTACTGCTGGAAGACTGAATAGACACCTTTTCCTTTGAAGAAAGAAAGTCTTTTGATATCCACCCATTCCCTCCATCTACCGTGACCTTTACCCAATTTCCATTTTGCGATTGAATGGTTACAACCTGATCTTTTTGAAGTACTCGCAAAATAGAAGAGTCTGAACTTGGACCGCTTCTTAAACGCACTCCATCTACCGTTACAGTACCTGTTCCGCCACCAACTGTATTGGACTCGTTTAATGAAACAAGCCAACTAGCTGCCCAACCTGTATCCCCGGAAGGCATTTTAATTTCATACCAATCATTTTTTTTCTGTAAAACAGTAAATTGATCTCCTTTTTGCACCTGCTTCAAAATCGGATACGATAATCCAGGGCCTTTTCGAATATTCAGCACGGATGCATTAACGGTTACTTTGCTTGTTTCCGCCTGAACCTTTTTCACTGGCTGATTAAATCCAGTGCACGTAAGTAATAATATCAGCAAAATAAATGTTAATTTTCTACCCAATAGGGTGATGCACCTCCTTATCTTTTTTCGCGAGCTTAAGGGATTTCCCTATTTTAGTGCCACATGTATGTATTCTTTATAAAATAAAAATCTCCTGTTTAATGAAAGAAAAGAATTATCGTGGGAAAGAATAATAATATGACAATTTTTGAATCCAATACGAAATAAATAGGGAAAAGGAGACACTACATGAGAATAAATGACAAAAATCAAATAAGCAATGCAGGAAGCAGTCAAATTTTTCATACAGACTTTCATCATTTTATCGAAAAAGAAAACCAGGCCGGGTCCGTTGAACTTGCATCAGAATTTGGTTTATCTTTAGGGGAAGTAAAATTGCTAAAAAAGAAAATGGAACGTTCTTAACTTTTATTCTAAATACACTTGACAATGCGTATTCCCCCTCGTATTATTATATAAATATAAAAGAACATTTCAACATATAACCGTTGATAAAGCACAGTAGTTAAGAGTACACATGGAAAGAGAAGAGTTGCCTAGGCTGGAAGCACTCTGCATGATGACTTAGCGAATGAACACTTTGTAGGTTTCTTCCTGAAAAAGTCGCGATAACGATATTTAGTAGGGGTAGAACGTATAACAGGCGTTAACTGTTCTTAAGTGGAAGTGTAAACTTCAATTAGGGTGGCACCACGGGAAACAAAACTCTCGTCCCTTGTTTTTTAACAAGGGATCGAGGGTTTTTTTATTTTTTTTCGATTCCCGCACAAATAGTACATATGGAAAAAAATTAAAGGAGGAAAAACAGTGGCAATTCAGATTCCAAGAGGAACACAGGATATTTTACCCAGCCAAGTTGGAACATGGGAACTCATTGAAAACAAAGCGAAAGAAATTTGCCATAAATATCAATATAAAGAAATTCGAACTCCAATATTCGAACACACGGAATTATTTCATAAGAGCGGAGAAACGACAGATATCGTTCAAAAGGAAATGTATTCGTTTAAGGACCGCGGCGATCGGGATTTAACGCTGCGACCCGAAGGAACTCCGGCAGTTGTTCGTTCCTATGTGGAAAATAAAATGTACGGTGATCCTAACCAACCTGTTAAATTATTTTATAATGGCCCAATGTTTCGATATGAAAGACCACAGGCGGGCAGATACCGTCAGTTTGTGCAATTCGGGGTCGAAGCGTTAGGCAGTCAAGATCCTGCCATTGATGCAGAAGTAATTTCACTTGCGATGGAGGTTTATCAAAGCCTGGGCTTGAAACATTTGAAATTGGTTATAAACAGCCTTGGGGATAAGGAAAGCAGAATCGCACACCGTGAAGCTTTAATTAAACATTTTAAACCAAGAATTCATGAGTTTTGTGCAGATTGCCAAAATCGTTTAGAAAAAAATCCATTACGTATTTTGGATTGTAAAAAAGATCGGGATCATGAGTTAATGAAATCTGCACCGCCTATATTTGAATTTTTCAACGAAGAATCAAAGCAATACTTTGATCAAGTTCTTGCTTATTTAGATGCTCTAGGCATCGCGTACGAAGTAGATCCTACCTTAGTGAGAGGGCTGGATTACTATAATCACACAGCATTTGAAATTATGAGTAATGCTGAAGGATTCGGTGCCATTACTACGTTATGCGGAGGCGGTCGTTATAATGGACTTGTTCAGGAGATGGGCGGACCGGAAACTCCGGGAATGGGATTTGCACTTAGTATTGAACGTTTAATTGCTGCATTGGACGCCGAAGGTATTACCTTGCAAACGGAAGCAAAAGTGGACTGCTATGTAGTTGCTTTAGGAGACGAAGCAAAAATTCCAGCCATGGTTTTATTGCAACAGCTAAGAAAAGCAGGGTATTCGGCTGATAAGGATTATCTAGACCGAAAAATGAAAGCACAGCTTAAGGCGGCAGACAGAATGAAAGCGAAATTTGTTGCCATTTTGGGTGAAGATGAAATAAAAATGAACAAAGTAGTGGTGAAGAATATGGAGAATGGAGAGCAAGTAGAACTTTCTATCTCAAACTTCATATCTGAATTTGAAAGATTAGGTCGATAAGGGAGGCAATGGTTATGTTTGGAAGAACCTATTATTGTGGAGAAATTACGGAAAAAAATATTGGAGAAACAGTTACTTTAAAAGGCTGGGTTCAAAAAAGAAGGGATCTTGGAGGGCTAATCTTTATTGATTTACGTGACCGTACCGGTATTGTACAAATTGTCTTCAATCCTGCTAATTCAACAGAAGCATTAGCAATAGCAGAAAAGGTACGAAATGAATATGTTTTGGATGTCCAAGGGGAAGTTGTTGGCAGAAGTGAAGGAACTATTAATGAAAACATTAAGACAGGTAAAATAGAAATAAAGGTAGAAAAAGTATCCATTATAAATGAAGCTAAAACTCCTCCATTTATGATTGAAAATAATACGGATGTTTCAGAAGATCTACGATTAAAATATCGTTATTTAGACCTTCGCAGACCTGTTTTATTTGAGACTTTTAAAATGCGTCATAACGTCACAAAATCTTTTCGCAACTTTTTAGATGAAGAAGGCTTTTTAGATGTGGAGACACCGATTTTAACGAAGAGTACTCCTGAGGGGGCACGTGATTATTTGGTGCCAAGCCGGGTTCATCCAGGAGATTTTTATGCACTTCCGCAATCTCCGCAAATCTTTAAGCAATTATTAATGGTTGCTGGTTTCGATAAATATTATCAAATTGCAAGATGTTTTAGGGATGAGGATTTACGTGCTGACCGTCAGCCTGAATTTACCCAAATCGATATTGAAACAAGCTTCTACAGTCAAGAAGATATAATGGCAATGACGGAAAGAATGATGAGCCGTTTGATGAAGGAAGTGAAAGGAATAGACATCGTTACTCCACTTCCAAGATTAACGTATGATGAAGCGATGAGCCGTTATGGTTCTGATAAGCCGGATACACGTTTTGGTCTGGAATTGGTAGATGTTTCTGAGCTAGTGAAGGATTCTGGTTTTAAAGTATTTTCAGGAGCAGTTTCTTCTGGTGGCCAAGTAAAAGCCATAAATGTAAAAGGTGCCGCAGACAAATATTCCAGAAAAGATATTGATGGTTTAACAGAGTTTGTTTCAGTATATGGCGCTAAAGGCTTAGCTTGGTTGAAAGTGGAAGAAGAGGGCTTAAAAGGACCAATCTCGAAATTCTTTTCCGAAGAAGAACAAAGTCAGCTAAGTCAATTACTTGAAACTGAAACAGGAGATTTACTATTATTCGTAGCAGATAAAAAATCTGTTGTTGCAGATGCACTTGGAGCATTACGATTAAAACTGGGGAAAGATCTTCAGTTGATTGACCAAAGTAAATTTAATTTCTTATGGGTAACAGACTGGCCGTTATTTGAATATGACGAAGAAGAAGGTCGTTATTATGCAGCCCACCATCCATTTACAATGCCAGTCAGAGAAGAAATCGATAAATTAGAAAGTGATCCTGCAAGTGTTAAAGCGCAAGCTTACGATTTGGTGCTTAATGGCTATGAACTTGGCGGTGGATCTTTACGTATTTTTGAACGTGATGTTCAAGAAAAAATGTTTAAGACACTTGGATTTACAAAAGAACAAGCTACAGAACAATTTGGATTCTTGCTTGAAGCTTTTGATTATGGCACACCTCCACATGGCGGAATTGCCCTTGGTTTAGACCGAATTGTCATGCTTCTTGCCGGAAGAACAAACCTTCGTGATACCATTGCATTTCCGAAAACAGCAAGTGCAAGCTGTCTGTTAACGGAAGCACCTGGTGAAGTAAGCCAACAACAATTGGATGAACTAAGTTTATCGCTAAACTTGAAGAAGAAAACAGAATAATTTTGTCGAATATAGTCAATCATTTCCACCTTTAGTCACATTGAAATATAAAAAAAACCGTGATATTCTATTTACAAGCAGATGAGTCCTGATGTGTACGTTGTGACACCTTATCGTTTTGACCGAACATATCTACCTTCGGGAGTTCGGAGTTTCCAACTGGCATACATGCCTTTATGGAAGGACGTATAAAAGCTGGGGCAGAACACCCACCTGCGAAAGAGCGGGTTCAAGACAAAAGGATTTTTGTTGACGGCATGATTGGGGCTCATCATCAATAATGGAAATCTTAACTCTCTAGTGATAGAGGGTTTTTTATTTGGATTAAAAATAAATCTATATTGCAATTCAACTATGAATTGTTTATTCTTATTCAAGTAAGAAAAAGATGTTTTTGGAAAGGTCTTTTCTTAATAAATGTTGGTTTTAAAGATAGAAACATTATAAACTCTTATTTTGGGGTTAAAAATAATTAACTTTTTTAAGAAAAGATGCCCCAAAACTAAGTCCACTTTAGAACTTATTACCATGTACGAAAACAACAATCTATACGAAAACTAGCTTTGGAGATGATACAATTGCTTCATCAATTTTCACGTAATGAACTTGCTATTGGTGTAGAAGGCCTAGAAAAATTAAAAAATAGTACTGTAGCGATACTTGGGATTGGCGGAGTAGGTTCCTTTGCAACAGAGGCTCTTGCCAGAAGCGGAGTAGGTAAACTAATTTTAGTTGATAAAGATAATGTAGATATTACCAATATAAACCGACAACTTCCGGCACTTCTTTCCACCATTGGGAAACCGAAAGCAGACTTAATGAAAGAAAGAATAAAGGATATTAATCCTGAATGTGAAGTTATTGCATTAAGTATGTTTTATACAGAAGAAACATATGAAGATTTTTTTAGCTACGATTTGGATTTTGTCGTTGATGCTTCCGATACCATTATTTATAAAATTCACTTAATGAAGGAATGTTTAAAGAGAAATATACCAATTATTTCAAGCATGGGTGCTGCTAATAAAACGGATCCAACTCGCTTACGAATAGAGGATATTTCAAAAACGCATACAGATCCAATTGCTAAAGTAATCCGAGCGAAACTTCGGAAGGAAGGAATCCGCAAAGGAATTCCGGTAGTTTTTTCAGATGAAAGTCCAATTGTGATTCGTGAGGACATCCGAAAAGTGGTAGGAAAAGATGATGCGAAGATTCGCAAGGCGAAAATGCCACCGTCATCCAATGCATTTGTTCCTTCGACTGTCGGTTTGTTTATGGCGAGCTATGTAGTGAATTCCATACTAAAGGATATTGAAATTAAACGGGTTAAAGATAAATAATACGGTTAAATGAGCTGCTAATTTAAGCAGCTTATTTTTTTTGCCATAAAATATTGACTTGTATTCACGTATTAGTGTACTATTCAAATAGAACACTAATACAAAAGGTTGGGATACTGGATGATTCCTTTCAAAGGATTGTTAAAAAAAGAATTTTACATTACAAGACTTTGGTTTCTTACTTGGATCATAATCATGCTTATTAGTATTATTGCTTCCTATATCATCGCTTATCGAATTCATGAGCCGATGGTACCGGTTGGATTCAATATAGGTATAGCGGTTTTACATTTCGGATTCATGCCTATGATGTTCTTATCATCTTTGAAGCTGGAAGGGAAAACACAACTATGGCTATACAATCCGCAAAGCAGCAAAACTTTAATATTAGCTAAAATAACAGTTATATTTATCTATCAGGTTATTTCTCAACTTATTCTGACTATTTCTGGCTATATTGTTTACGAATATGTCTTGAGTCATGGGATGAAGATCGAATCGTTTCCTTTTCTAACATATGTGACACTATTTCTCTTTTTATTATTAACAGGCTTGTATTTTTCGTGCTGGATTTTATTTTATTGGTGTTTTTTTCACTCGCTCGGAAAATATCCGAGTATCAAGAAAATAAGATGGTTATTCGTACTTATACTATTTTTCATCTTAAATGCCATTGAAACTGCCTTAATGCAAATAGATTCTCTTAGAGATATTGTTACGAAATGGAAACTGCCAATGTATATATATCCAAGATTTCATTATGTAGTAACGTCACATAAATGGAATTTGCAATTTGATATGCAACAGGTGTCTATCATTCCAATCTTTATATATGCCATTATCGCAATTGCTCTTTATTTTATTTCCAGCAGGTTTCTGGATAAAAAAGTTGAGGTGTAGGGTATGACACAAGAATTTCAAACATCCAAACCGATATATATGCAAATTGCCGAACGAATTTTTCAACAAATTGTCAGAGGCGAAATGGCATCCGGTGAAAAGTTAGCCTCAGTAAGGGAAATGGCAATTCAAACCGGAGTAAATCCAAACACAATCCAAAGGACATATAGCGAGATGGAGAGGATGGGTATTGTGGAAACAAGAAGGGGTCAGGGGACTTTTATAACGGAAAATAAGGTCATATTAACTGAATTAAAGATTCGCTTGCAAACGGATATTATTCAGTCGTTTGTCAAGAGCATGAAAGATATTGGTTTTTCCAAAGAAGAAATTGTCCAGGGATTACAGGATTATTTAAACGGGTGTGATGAACATGATTGAGTTAAGAAATGTATCTAAAAAATATGGAAGGGATTTTTCATTAAAGGACGTTTCGATAACATTTAAACCAGGTAAGATTTATGGCTTGCTTGGTCCAAACGGCAGCGGAAAATCAACAACCCTTAAAATGATAAGTGGGCTAGTCTATCCGAATAAAGGAGAAATATTCGTGGATGGAGAGCTGGTAAATCGAAAAATTTCGAGAAAAGTTGCTTACTTAACAGAACTGGATATGTTTTATGATCCATTTACCGTTCAACATATGATTGATTTCTATGCTACCCAATTTCCGGACTTTGAGATGGAAAAAGCAAATACGCTTGTAAATGATTTAAAACTGGATCGTTCAAAAAAGATAAAACAATTATCAAAGGGAAATCGCGGCCGCTTGAAGCTAGTTCTTGCACTTTCGAGGAACGCCCCAATCCTGCTTTTGGATGAACCATTTTCCGGACTGGATCCAATGGTGAGGGAGTCTATTGTAAAAAGTCTATTAAGCTATATTGATTTTGAGGAACAAACGGTCATCATCGCTACCCATGAAATTGATGAAATTGAACCACTGTTAGACGAAGTGCTAGCTATATTTAATGGGAACCTAATAGGTATACAAAACGTAGAAACACTTCGGGAGGAAAAAGGAGTATCTGTATTACAATGGTTTAAAAAGATCATGGAAGAAAATGGAGTTTACGGAGGAGAAAAGTAATGAAACCTGCAGTTGAATTAAAGAATGTCACTAAGGTCATTAAAGGTAAAAAGATTATTGATAATCTCAGTTTTACAATTAATGAAGGAGAAGTGTTTGGTTTTTTAGGGCCTAATGGTGCCGGAAAAACTACCACTATCAGAATGATTGTCGGATTAATGGGGATTACTTCAGGTGAAATTCTCATTTGCGGCAACAGTATTACAAAAAATCATGATAAAGCATTGCGAAATGTCGGGGGAATCGTTGAAAACCCAGAAATGTATAAATTTTTAACAGGGTATCAAAACTTAATGCAATATGCACGAATGATCAAGGGTATCACAAAGGAAAAAATTGATGAAGTGGTGCAACTGGTGGGACTAACAGACCGCATACATGATAAGGTGAAAACTTATTCCCTTGGAATGCGCCAGCGTCTAGGATTGGCACAAAGTTTGCTGCATGACCCAAAAGTTATGATATTAGACGAGCCGACAAATGGTTTAGACCCTGCCGGAATAAGAGAAATTCGCGACCACTTACGCATCCTTTCAAAAGAAAGAGGAATGGCGGTTATCGTTTCCAGTCACCTTTTATCGGAGATGGAAATGATGTGTGACCGAATTGCCATTATTCAAAAAGGGAAGCTGATTGATGTTCAGCAAGTCCATGATTTTGTTAATGATGATGTTCATAAATATTTTATAGAGTTGGACGTTACAAATATAAATTCTGTCCAAAATCTCGCGAATCTATCATTTGTTCAACAGGAAAATGGTATAGAGATTGAAGTAGAAAAAGATCAAATTCCGGATATCATAAAACAACTTGTGGAAAGCGGCGTTCGCATTTACGAAGTGAAGGCAGTTTCGAAATCTCTTGAAGATCGTTTCTTAGAAGTTACTGGCAAGGAGGAAGTTGCACATGCTTAATCTTATAACTAATGAATGGTTGAAAATTTTCAAACGCACCGGAACTTATGTGATGATTGCACTCATTATTATTGGGCTTATTGGAATGGGAGCAATCCAGAAAATATATTTAGATAAAGGCAAGCAAAATGCAAATTGGAAAACGGAACTAAGTGCGCAAGTTCAAAATGATGAAAAATCACTGAAAGGTATGCCTAAAATTGCAAGAAGTGAAATCCAGAAAAAAATTGATATTAATAAATATCGAATCGAACATAATATACCACCACAAACTAAGAAAACGATGTATTCTTTTATTAATGAAAGCTCAGCTTTGATCACTTTTGCAGGCTTATTTACCATTATCATTGCTGCGGGGATAGTTGCAAGTGAATTTGGATGGGGAACAATTAAGTTATTGCTGATTAGACCGATAAAGCGGTCCAAGATTTTATTATCTAAATACTTCACAGTCCTATTATTTGGTATTTTAATGACTGCCGTACTTTTTGTTGGAGCAGCTTTAATCGGTTTAATCTTATTTGGTACCGGTGCTGGTAGTAATATTCATTTAGCCTATGCAAACAATCATGTTGTGGAACAAAGTATGCTGTGGTTTTTAGTGAAGAAGTTCTTACTTTCATCTATTGATGTACTGATGCTTGCAACGATGGCATTTATGATATCTGCGGTATTCCGTAACAGTTCTCTAGCTATTGGAATCTCTATTTTTCTATTAGTTATGGGTTCAAATGTAACGATGCTTCTTTCAATGAAATTTGATTGGGCAAAATATATCTTGTTCGCAAATACAGACTTAATGCAATATGTTGATGGCACACCAATGGTAAAAGGTATGACTCTCGGATTTTCGATTACAATGTTAATTATATATTTTGTGATTTTCCAGTTACTTGCTTTCGGAGTATTTACAAAGCGGGATGTAGCGGCATAAATAAAGAGAAAAAAAGGAACGTTGATTTAATCCGTTCCTTTTTTCATATTTCTTAATAGTTTTTCGTAAACACCAGCGAGAGCTTGTTCAAATTTACCAGTCTGCTTTGGTTTGTAATATGTCTTTCCTTTCAGAGTGTTCGGCAGATATTGTTGATTCACCCAGCCATTATCATAATCATGCGGGTATTTATAATCAAGACCTCTGCCAAGCTGTTTTGCGCCTTGATAATGAGCATCCTTCAAATGCAATGGTACATCCCCGCTTTTTCCGGCTCGAATATCGGCAATTGCTTCATCAATCGCTAAAATGGCAGAATTTGATTTAGGCGATAAACAAAGCTCGATTACAGCATTTGCAAGCGGAATCCGGGCCTCGGGAAAACCGATTTTTTCAGCAGTTTGAATGGCAGCGAGTGTTCTGGCACCTGCTTGCGGGCTGGCAAGTCCGATGTCTTCATAGGCGATAACAAGTAAACGGCGGCTGATACTTGGAAGATCTCCTGCTTCTATCAGTCTTCCTAAATAATGCAGGGCAGCATTCACATCACTTCCGCGTATTGATTTTTGAAAAGCACTTAGCACGTCATAATGGCCATCTCCATCTTTATCGTGCGCAAAAGCTTTCTTTTGCAAGCACTCTTCTGCAATCCCGACTGTAATATGAATAATACCATTCTCATCAGGAGCTGTTGATAATGCTGCTAATTCTAATGCATTAAGTGCGCTCCGAACATCTCCATTACTTGCTGTAGCAAAATGAAGAAAGGCATTTTCGTCAATTTCGATTTGACTGGCACCTAATCCTCGGACATCATCATTTAGGGCATTTTTTAACACTTTCTTCATTTCCTCTGAAGTAGGCGGGAACAATTCAAAAATTTGACATCTGCTTCTTATGGCAGGATTGATTGCATGGTAAGGGTTGCTTGTTGTCGCACCAATCAAAACAATCATGCCATTTTCCAGGTATGGCAGAAGAAAATCCTGTTTTGTTTTATCCAGCCGATGAACCTCATCAAGCAGCAATATAACCTTCCCGGACATTTTTGCTTCGGCAGCGACTATTTCCATATCTTTTTTATTATTTGTGACGGCGTTTAATTTTCGAAAAGCATATTTTGTACTGCCTGCTATAGCGCTGGCAATCGATGTTTTTCCAATCCCGGGGGGACCGTATAAAATCATCGAAGATAATTGCTTTGCCGAAACCATGCGGTAGATGATTTTTCCTTCCCCGACAAGATGCTGTTGTCCTGCAACCTCATCAAGTGTCCTTGGCCGCATGCGATAAGCTAATGGTTGATCATTCATTATTTCTCTCTCCATAGGTAATAGATTCGATTTTTTATAATAAAAGTATATCATTTCAAAAGTCTTAAAACGAAATAACAAGCATTTCTTGTTGTTCTAACTTTCTTGGCCGATGCTTTCCAAAATGTCAACATAATGCAAATTAATCTTTGTGTGTGCTATAATGTCATAAGCAAAGGCTTTTTTCTTGGGCTTTGTTATTTTTCATATAAAGCCTATTATATTGCACATTCATATTGGGATGATTATTTTATAGATGAAAAGACGCCTTAAAAATAAACTGTTTTAAGATTTTTATATTTATTCTAATGCAACGTAGCTAAGATACTTTTACCACATGAATCGAGGAGTACAAATGGGGAATAATGGCATATTAATAGTTCGATTTCTTATTTTTGTGATCGGATTACTTATTATGGCGTTTGGGTTGGATCTGATGATTGTAGCACATTTTGGGGCAACACCATGGGATGTTTTGCATGTGGGACTATTTCAGCATTTTGGTTTGTCCATTGGCACATGGTCGATTATAATCGGCTTTTTTGTTTTAGGAATATCTGCTATATTCATGCACCAATGGCCAAAGCTAGGTGCTTACTTAAATATGCTTTTAGTTGGAATTTTCATGGATATATTATTACACTTGCCTTTTATGATTACACCTGGATTCATTATTTGGAAAATCCTCATGTTTGTAGCAGGAGTAATTATTAATGGGATTGGAATGGGAGTCTATATCTCTGCCCAGTTAGGTGCGGGTCCAAGAGACAGCTTCATGCTTGTCATTACTAAATTAACAGGTTGGAAAATATCACATGTAAGACGTTTGATGGAAGTGCTAGTTTTACTAATTGGTTGGTTATTAGGCGGCCCGATTTTTTGGGGAACGATTATTTTTTGCGTTACTATAGGAACTATCGTTGGAATTGCGTTGCCGAAATGTCAATTTTTGACGGATGCCATTTTAGAAAGGCTGCGAAATAAAAAATGGAATAAAGATATAGATAGAGGTGCTAGTGTATGAAAATATCTACAAAAGGTCGATACGGATTAACTATTATGATTGAATTGGCAAAAAGATGCGGGGAGGGTCCCATATCTTTAAAGACAATTGCACAGATTAATGATTTATCAGAGCATTACTTGGAACAATTAATTTCACCACTGCGAAATGCAGGGTTGGTGAAAAGTATAAGAGGTGCTTATGGAGGGTATATCTTAGCTGATGAACCATCTAAAATAACTGCAGGTGATATCATTAGAGTTTTAGAAGGCCCTATTAGCCCTGTTGAAGGAATTGAAGAGGAAGAACCGGTCAAGCGTAGTTTATGGATCCGGATTCGTGATGCTGTTAAGGATGTGCTTGATAACACAACGATAGAAGATTTAGCAAACTACAAAGATGAGGGAGAAACGGATTCTTACATGTTTTATATATAAATTCATAGGCAAAATATTTGAGGTGACAGTAATGGAACGTATATATTTAGATCACGCAGCTACTTCAGCAGTCCATCCGAAAGTAGTGGAAAAAATGATGGGGGTACTTACCGATTCTTTCGGAAATCCTTCCAGTATCCATTCATTTGGTCGAGAGGCAAGACACCTCCTGGATGAAGCAAGAACATTGATTGCGAGTAGTATTGGTGCACATTTTAATGAAATTATTTTTACCAGCGGCGGAACAGAAGCGGACAACTTTGCCATTATCGGAACGGCGGAAGCAAGAAAAGAACAAGGAAAACATATTATTACTACTAAAATTGAGCACCATGCCGTTCTTCATGCTTGCCAGTATTTAGAGAAAAAAGGATTTGAAGTAACGTATTTAGACGTTGACCAAGACGGCAGAGTAAATCTTGAAGATGTGAAGAGCGCCCTTCGTGACGATACTATACTTGTAACTATCATGTATGGAAACAATGAAGTAGGGAGTATCCAACCAATCGAGGAAATTGGTGAAATTCTAAAAGACCATATTGCTTATTTTCATACGGATGCTGTCCAGGCATATGGTGTTGTCAAATTAAATGTTGAGGATCTAAAAGTTGATATGCTGTCTGTTTCGGCCCATAAAATTAATGGACCAAAAGGAATTGGATTTCTATACATTCGGAATGGGATAAAAATCGTCCCTCGTTCCCATGGTGGCGAGCAGGAGTTAAAAAGACGGGCGGGCACTGAAAATATCAGCTCGATTGCAGGATTTGCTGAGGCAGTGAAAATTGCACAAGAAACAATGGAAGAAAAGCAGGCATTGTACAAAAAATATAAAGAAACTTTTATGGAAATATTGACAAAAAATCAGGTGGAGTTTTCGTTAAATAGTACAATTGAAAAATCACTCCCACATGTTTTAAATATAAGCTTTCCTGGTACGGACGTAGAATCGTTGTTAGTGAATTTAGATATAGCCGGTATAGCGGCGTCAAGTGGGTCTGCTTGTACAGCTGGCTCCATAGAACCGTCACATGTATTAGTGGCCATGTATGGGAAGGATTCAGAACAACTCAGAAATTCAATTCGTTTCAGCTTCGGCATCACTAATACGATGGAAGAGATAAAAGAGGCTGCAGAAAAAGTTTCTGGTATTGTACGTCGTTTCCAGGCAGACTAGAAAGAAGGATCGAAAAATGAATAAATCACCAAAGGATACAAGAGTGGTTGTTGGGATGTCAGGTGGAGTAGATTCATCTGTTGCCGCATTGCTCTTAAAAGAACAAGGTTATGATGTGATCGGGATATTCATGAAAAATTGGGATGATACCGATGAGTTTGGCGTCTGCACAGCAACAGAAGATTATAATGATGTCATTAGAGTATGCAATCAAATCGGAATCCCTTATTATGCTGTTAATTTTGAAAAACAATATTGGGATAAAGTATTCACTTATTTCTTAGATGAATACAAAGCAGGAAGAACACCAAATCCAGATGTAATGTGTAATAAAGAAATCAAATTTAAAGCTTTTCTTGAACATGCCATGAATCTTGGTGCAGACTATTTAGCGACAGGTCACTATGCACAAGTAGCATTTCAAGCTGGCGAATATAAAATGCTGAGAGGTTTAGACGAAAATAAGGATCAAACGTATTTCCTAAACCAATTGAATCAACATCAATTAGAAAAAGTAATGTTCCCTATTGGAAATATTAATAAAAAACGAGTGCGTGAAATAGCTGCTGAAGCAGGGCTCGCTACTGCAACGAAGAAAGACAGTACAGGAATTTGCTTTATTGGAGAAAGAAACTTTAAAGAATTTTTAAGCAACTATTTACCTGCTCAAAAAGGGAAAATGAAGACTTTAGATGGAAAAGTAATGGGTACACATGATGGCTTAATGTACTATACTATTGGACAAAGACATGGACTTGGAATTGGAGGCTCAGGTGATCCTTGGTTTGTAGTCGGAAAAGATTTAAAGGAAAACGTTCTTTTCGTGGAACAAGGATTTGATCATGAGTCATTGTATTCCGATTCGATTACTGCGGTTAACGTAAGCTGGGTATCTGATCATAAAAAGCCGGAAACCTTTGAATGTACCGCTAAATTCCGTTATCGTCAACCGGACCATAAGGTAACGGTTCACCTATTGCCTAATGATGAGGTAAAGGTTGTTTTTGATGAACCAGTTCGTGCTGTTACCCCTGGACAAGCAGTCGTATTTTATGACGGTGAGGAATGTCTCGGCGGTGGAACAATCGATAAAATTTATAAAAAAGAACAACAATTGCTATATGTAGGTTAGGTCTTTGTGCCTGATTCGTGAGAAAAAAGTGGAGATTCGCGAGAAAACTTCCGAATCCTCATTTGTAAAAAATGGCCGCTGTACTCTTATTGAGTTTGGCGGCCATTTTTTAAACTTTCGTGTTATAATTTGGATATAAACTGTATACGTGCGGAGTGTGAAAGATGGATAAGAATAAACAAGGTATTGAAAGCTTACAAGCGGGAAAATATGAGGATGCAATTAAATTTTTTAGTGAAGCGATAGAAGAGAATCCGAAAGATCCAGTGGCATATATTAATTTTGGAAATGTCCTAACTGCTGTGGGAGAAAATGATCGTGCTATAAACTTTTATCAAAAAGCCATTGAGCTGGATGAAAAAGCATCAGCTGCTTATTATTGTTTAGGAAATTTGTACTTTAATCTAAATCAATTCTCGGAGGCAGCGGGGCAATTTGAAAAGGCAATCAAATATGGTCTTCAAACAAATGATGTTTATTATATGCTTGGCATGTGTTTTATTAACCTTGAAAATATACGCCTTGCTATTCCATATTTACAAAGAAGTGTTGAATTAAATGAAGACGATGTGGAAGCTCGCTTTCAATATGGACTTGCTTTAGCCAAGTGTGAAATCTACGATGAGGCAACGAAACAATTTGAAAAGGTTGTCGCAAGTGACCCGAACCATGCGGATGCCTATTATAATTTAGGGGTTGCCTATTTAGGAATTTATGATAAGCCAAATCAAGCATTGGATTATTTCACAAAAGCATTAGAAATTCAACCTGATCATATGCTTGCAGGTTACGGTTTGAAAATGATAGAAAAAATGAAAGACCCGCATTAAGGGGGATTTTACTTGGAACGGCAAAATTCAATGAATTTATTTGAAGATGAGGAGAAGTTCATAAAAGGCAGACATCTGGTGACCATTTTTCATAACGAGCAAAACCTGTATTCAGTCATTCGCATCAAGGTGGATGAAACAAATGAGGATAGTGCTGATAAAGAAGCTATTATCACCGGATATTTCCCTAAAATGCATGAACAAGAAACATATATTTTCTACGGTGCTTTTCAAGAGCATCCGAAATTTGGTCTTCAATATAATGCAAAGCACTTTAAAAAAGAAATTCCACATACAAAACAGGGAATTGTCGGATATCTTTCCAGTGAGCTTTTTAACGGAATTGGCAAAAAAACAGCAGAGCGTATCGTGGATGAACTAGGTGAAAATGCTATAACAAAAATATTAGAACAACCATCATTACTCGATAAAGTGCCTAAGCTTCCCCCCGAAAAAGCAAAACTGCTTTATGATAAATTAATGGAGCACCAAGGCTTGGAACAGGTAATGATTGGACTTAATCAATACGGCTTTGGCCCGCAAATCTCCATGAAAATTTATCAGGTATATAAGGAGCAGACTTTAGAAATTATTCGGCAAAATCCATACCGATTAGTGGAGGATATTGAAGGAGTCGGTTTTGGGAGAGCAGATGAGCTTGGAAAAGCACTTGGAATTACTGGCAATCATCCTGACCGAATTAAAGCCGGTATTAAATACACGGTAGAAATAGAATGTCTGCAAAATGGAAATGTTTATGTTGATGCAGAAGAATTATTGCCTAAAGTGAAAAAACTGCTTGAATATCATCAAGCTTGTGAAATTGAATTTACGGAAATCTCAACGGAATTGATTAAAATGGAGGAAGAAAGCAAATTAGTAATTGATCAGAAAAGAATTTATCTTCCTTCCCTTTATTTCTCCGAAAAAGGGATTGTTACAAACATCCAACGAATTTTAGCGCAGGAAGAATATAAGGATCAATTTCCGGAATCTGAATTTCTGCTGGCCCTTGGAAAATTAGAAGAACGCATTAATGTGCAATATGCTCCATCACAAAAAGAGGCTATTCAAACAGCATTAATGTCGCCAATGATGATTTTGACAGGAGGACCTGGCACAGGAAAAACGACAGTAATTAAAGGAATCGTCGAGCTATACTCAGAATTGCACGGATGTTCTTTAAATCCTAAGGACTATAGTAAGGATAATCCATTCCCTATCCTTTTAGCAGCACCAACTGGAAGAGCAGCCAAGCGAATGTCAGAATCCACGGGGCTTCCTGCAATGACCATCCATCGCCTGTTAGGGATGACAGGGCAAGAGGGGATGGATGTTGACGATGATCGAAAAGTAGATGGTAAATTCCTTATAATAGACGAAATGTCGATGGTAGATACATGGCTCGCCCATCAATTGTTAAAGGCACTGCCAGACCATATTCAAGTAATATTTGTTGGTGACGAAGATCAGCTTCCGTCTGTCGGACCAGGGGTTGTACTTAAAGACCTATTGCGTTCTGAAGTAATTCCTACCGTAAGATTGACGGATATATATAGACAAGCAGACGGTTCATCCATTATTGAATTAGCACACGAAATCAAAAACGGACGAATGCCGCAGAACCTTTCGAAGCAGTATAATGATCGCTCCTTCATAAGATGTACTACACAACAAATCCCAGAAGTAGTGGAAAAAGTTGTTTTAAGTGCAAAAAGAAAAGGATATTTAGCGAAGGATATTCAAATTTTAGCACCGATGTATCGAGGACCTGCAGGAATTGATCGGCTAAATGAAATGCTTCAAGAAATTTTAAATCCTAATGAGAATAAAAATCGGAAAGAGCTTACTTTTGGGGATGTGAAATACCGAATCGGAGATAAGGTGCTTCAACTTGTTAATCAGCCGGAACAACATGTGTTTAACGGAGACATCGGAGAAATTATTTCTATTTTTTACGCGAAGGAAAATACAGAAAAACAAGACATGATTATTATTTCCTTTGATGGAACAGAGGTTACGTATACCAGACAGGATTTTAATCAATTTACTCATGCTTTTTGTTGTTCCATTCATAAATCGCAAGGCAGTGAATTTCCAATCGTTATTTTACCTGTTGTCAAAAGCTATTACCGGATGCTGCGCAGGAATTTATTATACACAGCGATTACAAGAAGTAAGCAATTTCTGATTTTATGCGGTGAAGAAGAAGCATTTCGTCTTGGAGTGGAACGGGAGGATGACGGGCAGAGAAAGACAACTCTGTATGAAAAATTACGTTTGCTCCATGATTATTCCACCCAAGACCCTTCACAAAAGTCTGATCAATTTATTTTAACGGAGGATACGCTTCTAACTATCGACCCAATGATTGGCATGGAAAACGTTACACCTTATGATTTTATGGTTTAAGTCGTAAAATATAAATGTTCGAAAAGGTAGGGGATGCTTTTTGCGAACATATTCTCTTCTGAAGAACATGTCGGTTTATGACTGCGATGGGAGCTGCGTCGGGGAAGTGTGTGATATCTGTATAACGGATGAAGGAAAAGTAAAATCCTTGATTGTAAAAGGGAAAGGTTTTTTTCATAATCTGTACAGTGTACCAATGGATCAGGTTCAAGCATATGGACCGCATGTTATTGTACTTCAGAAAGATGGGCAATTGAGGAAATACAAAGAGGCACATAATGAGTATTCCATGTGCCATTTCCAACCAATTGCACTTAAATTTATGATTTCAGGCAATGGTGAGGAGCTAGGATTATTAGAGGACGTATATTTTCAAGAGGAAGTGGGCACAATCATAGGATACGAGCTAACGGATGGCTTTTTTTCCGATATGTTGGAAGGTAAGAGATTTATTCATTCAGCTCATCCTCCGAAATTTGGGAAGGATGCCATCATCGTGACTGAAAAACCATTACGAGGTGGAGATATTACCTATGATGAAGTGCCCCAATTGCCAAAGTAAAGATCTTGGAAAAATTGGTATTAACCAATACTATTGCTGGAATTGCTTTATTGAATTATCTGTTAACAAAGAGATGATATATACCCATCAGGTGGAAGAGGATGGATCATTAAGTTCTTTAGATGATTTATTCGATGAGGATTCAAGAAAACTAAGCTAATGGAAAGGGTGCATAGTTTTGAACAAAACGATTGTTTCCTTGCTAGGCTTTGGAGCAGGTATTGCAGCTGCAGCTTATTCGCAGCGTCAAGGATTTAACGGAAAACAAATGCGAAAAATGACAAAACGCTTGCGAAAAGCGTTTAGATAACGGTTGAAGCTGTCTCAGTATGAGGCAGCTTTTTCTAATGGATAAATTCACTTCTTTTACAAATACTAGTAAAAGGAGTGATAGATGTGAAACTATCCAGTGGGAATTGGTTTTATAAACTTGGTATCATCTTACTGATTTTTATCATTTTATATGTATTATTATTGTTAAAACCTCTTTGGTCCCCGATACTGAAGGTCTTGTTCATGTCTCTGATTCCTTTTTTAATAGGGGGATTTATAACTTATCTGCTTCATCCATTAGTGGAATGGCTTCATGATAAAGGAATGCATAGAGCTCTTGCTATTTCCATCATATATATCATCTTTTTTGGAGGCATTTGTTACGGAATCTATCTAGGTGTACCATTATTAATTGAACAAATCAAGGATTTATCGGATCATTTACCAGAGTTTGCAAATCAATACCGCAATTGGATCCAACAAGTGCATGATTCCACTTCGAGGTGGCCAGACGGAATTCAAAATCAAATAGATAAGCGTATTGATCACTTTGAGTTATGGCTGAATCAATATTTGATAAAAGTAATGAATACGATAATGAAATTAGTGAATTTTATATTTGTACTTGCGATTATTCCGTTTATTTCTTTCTATTTTTTGAAGGATATTGAATCAGTTAAAAGATCAGCTTGGTATATCACTCCTAGTAAATGGAGAAAACAGGCCGTTTCATTTTTGAAAGATGTTGACAAATCTATTGGTGGTTATATTCGTGGACAGTTATTGGTTTGTTTTTTAATTGGATCCATATCGACTATAGCTTTCTGGTTATTGGGGATTCATTACCCAGTATTATTAGGCTTGATTATTGGATTAACCAATATAATTCCTTATTTCGGACCGATTATTGGGGCGATTCCCGCGGCTATTATTGCTATGACCATTTCAACTAAACATTTAATTTATGTGGTTATCATCATGTTTGTTTTACAATTTCTTGAAGGGAATGTTCTGTCTCCCCTCATTGTTGGAAAATCCTTGCATTTGCATCCGCTTTTCATCATTTTAGCATTAATTGTAGGTGAGGAAATAGGCGGCATTCTTGGCTTAATTTTAGCAGTTCCTGTCTTAGCTATCATTAAAGTAGCGATTATTCATGCAAAATATCATTTTGTAACAAAATCATCACATGAATAATTGACAAATGGCCTGTAACTTTTTATAATTCGACTATATATACTATTTATATGTAAAAAATCATTGAAAGATCGAGTATGTTATAGTCCATCTAAGAAGAGAGGAATTTCCGAGGCTGAGAGAAATTCCAGATGAAGGATAACAGAAGGCTAATCTGGAGTGCAGCTAAAATACTGCCGTCTTGCCACGTTACAGGCACCCAAGAGTTAGATTGTCTTTTTGATTGTCTAAAATCAGGGTGGTACCGCGAGTAAATCTCTCGTCCCTGCATACCAGGGATGGGGGATTTTTTTATTTTTTAAGGAGGTATTAATATGAAAAAACTAACAGGTGCTCAAATTCGTCAAATGTTTTTAGACTTTTTTCAAGAAAAAGGTCATAAGGTTGAGCCAAGTGCATCGCTTATTCCGCATGAAGATCCTTCATTGCTTTGGATAAATAGTGGTGTCGCAACATTAAAGAAATATTTTGATGGTCGTGTGATTCCGGAAAATCCAAGAATCGTAAATGCACAAAAAGCGATTCGTACCAATGACATTGAAAATGTTGGAAAAACTGCCCGCCACCATACATTTTTCGAAATGATGGGGAATTTCTCTATTGGGGATTATTTTAAGGAAGAGGCTATTACCTGGGCTTGGGAGTTTTTAACCAGTCCTGAATGGATTGGTTTTGAGCCAGAAAAATTATCCGTAACGATTCATCCTGAGGATGATGAAGCATTTGAATTATGGAATAAAAAAATCGGTATACCGGAGGAAAGAATTATCCGTTTAGAGGAGAACTTCTGGGATATCGGCGAAGGACCAAGCGGACCAAATACAGAAATATTCTATGATCGCGGTCCTGAATATGGCGACGATGAAAATGATCCAGAATTATATCCAGGTGGAGAAAATGAAAGGTATTTAGAGGTTTGGAATCTTGTGTTTTCTCAATTTAATCATAATCCAGACGGTACTTATACACCTCTCCCTAAGAAAAACATTGATACAGGTATGGGCTTAGAAAGAATGGCATCTGTTGTTCAGGATGTTCCTACTAATTTTGATACAGACCTATTTATGCCGATTATCAAAGAAACTGAAAAAATTTCCGGAGAAACATATGGAAAAGATAAAACATTAGATACTGCATTTAAGGTTATTGCTGATCACATTCGAACGGTTGCATTTGCTGTTAGTGATGGTGCGCTTCCTTCAAATGAAGGCCGTGGCTATGTTTTAAGACGCTTGCTTCGCAGGGCAGTAAGATATGCAAAAACCATCAATATCGGGGAACCATTTATGTATAAATTAGTTCCTGTAGTAGCAGAAATAATGGTTGATTATTACCCTCAAGTAAAGGAAAAAACGGAGTTTATCCAAAAAGTAATCAAAAATGAGGAAGAGCGTTTCCATGAAACACTGCATGAAGGTTTGTCTATTTTGTCTTCCGTTATGAAAAAAGCAAAAGATGAAGGCAAAGATACGATTTCGGGTGCGGATGTTTTCCGCTTATATGACACATATGGATTCCCAGTCGAGCTTACCGAAGAATATGCCGAAGAAGAAGGCTTGAAGGTGGATCACGAAGGCTTTGAAGCGGAAATGGAAAATCAAAGAGAGCGTGCTCGTAAAGCTCGTCAAGATGTTGGTTCCATGCAGGTTCAAGGCGGTATTTTAGGAGAAATTAAAGTCGATAGTGAATTCGTGGGTTATCAAACCTTAGAAACAAATGCTAAAGTAGTAGCAATTGTAAAAGACGGCGAACTAGTTACTGAAGCGAAATCCGGAGACGAAATCCAATTTATATTGGATCAAACCCCATTCTATGCAGAAAGTGGAGGTCAAGTAGCGGACGGAGGAACTTTAACAGCCGAAGGATTAAGCGTAATAGTCAAGGATGTTCAAAAAGCTCCAAACGGTCAGAATTTACATCGTGCTATTGTAGAACAAGGCAGCTTAACATTGGATCAAGAGGTTTTTGCAGAAGTAAATCGTATAAACCGAAATAAAATTATTAAGAATCACTCCGCAACCCATTTATTGCATCAGGCATTAAAGGATGTCCTTGGTACACATGTTAATCAGGCTGGATCTTTGGTAGAACCAAGCCGACTTCGCTTTGACTTTTCTCATTTCGGACAAATTACGCCAGATGAACTTGTAAAAATTGAGGAAATAGTCAATGAAAAAATCTGGGCAAGCCTGCCGGTAAACATTGACTTGAAAAACATCAATGAAGCAAAAGCAATGGGGGCTATGGCATTATTTGGCGAAAAGTATGGTGATATTGTTCGAGTAGTTTCGATGGGTGATTACAGCTTAGAACTTTGCGGTGGCTGCCATGTTCCGAATACATCCACAATTGGTATATTTAAAATTGTTTCGGAAAGCGGTATTGGTGCAGGAACACGACGAATCGAAGCGGTGACAGGTGAAGCAGCATACCATTTAATGAATGAGCAAATTCTACGATTGAATCAAGCTGCTGAAATACTCAAAACTAATTCAAAGGATATTTTAACTAGAATTGAAAATGTCCAAACGGAAATAAAAGAATTACAAAGAGAAAATGAATCTCTTTCAGCTAAGCTTTCCAATATTGAGGCTGGAAATCTTTCAGAATCAGCCATCGAAATAGATGGTATTAAGCTTATTGCAAGTAAAGTTCAAGCTCAGGATGCAAATAATCTGCGAAATATGGTCGATGAGTTGAAAGAAAAACTAGGTTCAGGTATTGTTGTACTTGGAACTGTGCAAGATGATAAAGTAAATATCATTGCAGGTGTCACAAAGGATCTAGTAGAAAAAGGATTTCATGCAGGTAAGCTAGTCAAAGAGGTTGCTGTACGCTGTGGCGGCGGTGGCGGCGGTCGTCCAGATTTAGCACAAGCTGGTGGAAAAGATCCTGAAAAACTCGATTCTGCACTTCAATATGTGGAAGAATGGATAAAATCCATTTGAATCGTATAAAAAGTGGTGTACAATGGAAATAAAGTTTGAATAAGGATTTTGTTTAGAATGGCTCTTTTCTTAAACTTTGTTGCTTTTGTAAAAGAAAATCCTATAAACGTCTTCATTCGCCTTAAGAATAGGTATCCTTTTTAAGAAAAGATGCCCAGGGGCAAAGTCTAATTAGGATTTAAAACAAATTACGAAAAACACAAATTTATACGAGAATAGCCATAGAAATAGACAAGCCTTAAAGTGAGGTGCTGTATAATGAGCTCTTTTGACAAAACCATGCGATTTAACTTTTCGGAGGAACCTTTTGAACATGATGTGAAGGAAGTGCTGTTGCAAGTATATGAGGCGCTTCAAGAAAAAGGGTATAATCCGATTAATCAAATTGTCGGTTACTTGCTTTCCGGAGATCCTGCATACATTCCAAGACATTATGATGCTAGAAACATTATTCGCAAGCTTGAACGAGATGAAATCATCGAAGAATTAGTTAAATCGTATTTAAAACAGCATCGTGAGGGATATTAATTGAGAATAATGGGTCTGGACGTTGGATCCAAAACAGTTGGTGTTGCAATAAGTGATGAACTGGGTTGGACAGCACAAGGCATTGAAACGATTTCCATTGATGAAGAAAAAGGGAAATTTGGTTTCGAACGAGTAAAAGAACTGGCGGGCAAATACAAAATTGAAAAAATTGTTGTCGGTTTTCCGAAAAACATGAATAATACGGTAGGACCAAGAGGAGAAGCATCCTTGTCTTATGCAGAAAAATTAAAAGAACTTCTTGGTCTGCCTGTTATTATGTGGGATGAACGAATGAGTACGATGGCCGCTGAACGAGTTTTATTGGAAGCTGATGTTAGTAGGAAAAAACGGAAAAAAGTAATTGATAAAATGGCTGCAGTCATGATTTTGCAAGGGTTTCTTGACAGCCAATTATAATGAGGTGAAAAAATGGCACATGAACATGAAGAACATCAACATATTACAGTAGTAGATGAAAACGGAAATGAACAATTATTTGAAGTATTATTTACATTCGATTCTGAGGACTTTGGAAAATCATATGTCCTATATTATCCAGTAGGTGCTGAAGAAGACGATAACGAAGAAATTGAAATCCATGCTTCTTCTTATGTACAACACGAAGATGGTACAGAAGGAGATCTTCAACCAATTGAAACGGATGAAGAATGGGATATGATTGAAGAAATGTTGAATACATTTCTTGATGAAGAAGAGGAAGAATAATAAATAAATGGGAAGCCGACCTGGTATTATTGCTGGGTCGGTTTTTTCATGACTTTTTTCAGCAAAAGATTTTGTTTTTCTGTCATTTTTATAAAATAAATCGAATTTGCCGAAATATGTAGTATAATGTACAGGAAAAATAACTATTAGGAATGGTTATGAAATGTGGGAAAAATAATAAATAATAAATTATTCATACGCATCAATGGAATGCTTTAAATGTAAAGGAGTGCAAGTTATTTGACGGATAATCAGCATAATGGAAAATCTTCCAATGATTCGATGCAAAAGCTATTAGCTCGACAATCGGAAGCAAAAACGATTAGAAAGATTGTAGGGATCATCAGTCTTTCTATTATTATCATCATTGGGTGCCTAGTATTGGCGGGTTATTTATATGTTCAATCTGCTTTAAAACCCGCCAATCCCAAAAATCATCAATTAAAAAAAGTTGAGATACCGATTGGCTCCAGTGTTTCATCCATTGGAAGCCTTTTAGAGGATAAAGGCATTATAAAAAATGGCTTTATTTTTAAATATTATGTAAAGTTTAATAATGAAACAGGATTCCAAGCTGGTACATACGGGTTATCTCCCTCTATGACCTTAGATCAAATCATTAAATACTTAAAGACAGGGAAGGTAGCTAAGAACGCAGAAGTAAAAATAACAGTACCGGAAGGAATACAATTAACGGAAATTGCGACAATCATTGCGAAAAATACTCCGTATAAAAATGTTGAAATAATGAAGCATTTGGATGATAAAAAATTCGTAACGAAACTGATGAAACAATACCCGAAAATGTTATCGAAGGATATACTAAATCCAGAAGTGAAGCATCCATTAGAAGGATACTTATTTCCGGCCACTTATTATTTTTATGAAAAGAAGCCATCCCTTGATTCCATCATCATGAAAATGTTGGATAAAACAAATATCGAAATTAAAAAGTATCAGGATGATTTGAGTAAGCAGAATTTAACCCCTCAAAAAATGCTGATAATGGCTTCATTAATTGAAGAGGAGGCGACAAGCAAGGCGGACAGGCATAAAATTTCAAGTGTGTTTTATAATCGCTTAAAGGTTGGAATGCCGCTGCAAACAGACCCAACTGTCCTTTATTCTTTAAATAAGCATAAGGATAGAGTTACTTATAAGGATTTAGAAGTAAATTCACCGTACAATACTTATAAAATTAAAGGGCTGCCGCCGAGCCCGATATCCAATGCAGGGGAATTATCGATTGAAGCTGCAATCCATCCTGCTAAAACCAATTATTTATATTTCTTGGCTGCTTCCAAAACAGGAAAAGTGTATTTCTCCGCTACTTTAGCAGAACATAATCAATTAAAGGCTAAATATATTACTAGCCAAAAATAAGAGACAAAAATTCGCTTTCCATTTGAAAATATGCTAATATAATAAACGGTTATTAAATGGGCGATATTCGTGCTTTAGTAGAAAGCTAAGTCACTTAGCTTTCTACTTTCTTTGTAATGGAGGCATAATATGCAAGATAGAATACATACCTATATTGAATCTTTAATTAAAAAGAGAGAGCCGATATTTGCAGAAATGGAGCAATATGCATTAGAACATGATGTTCCTATTATGGAACTTTCAGGAATTGAAGCATTGCTGCATATGTTAAGAATCCAGGGTCCTGCAAAAATTCTTGAAATTGGAACTGCGATAGGTTATTCTGCAATGAGGATGGCAGATGCATTGCCTAATACAACTATTGTGACGATTGAGAGAGACACAGAGCGCTTTAATGAAGCAATTCATAATATTAGCCGTTCTGGTTTGGACCGACAAATTAAAGTTATCCATGCTGATGCATTAGAAATAAGTGACAAAATGAAGGATTATGGTCCATTCGATGCATTATTTATTGATGCAGCAAAGGGTCAGTATCTTAAATTTTTTGAAATGTACACACCATATTTATCTGAAAACGGAATTATATTTACGGATAATGTGTTATTTAAAGGCCTTGTTGTAGAAGAATATATTGAAAGTAAAAGAACAAGAAATTTAGTCAATAAAATAAAAAATTATAATGAATGGCTAATGAACCATAATGAGTACATTACATCGATTATTCCAGTCGGTGATGGACTTGCAATCAGCAAAAAGAGGTAAATTAGTAAATGAAATTTTAGTGGTTAGACAGATTGAAGGGAGTTCTATTTAGATGGTACGCAAGCCAGCAGTTATCGGGGTAGCAGGTGGCTCAGGATCGGGAAAAACAAGCGTAACAAACGCGATATATGATCAGTTTAAAGGTCATTCCATTTTAGTTTTAGAACAAGACTATTATTATAAAGACCAAAGTCACTTGCCTTTTGAAGACCGATTGAAGACAAATTATGATCATCCACTTGCTTTTGATAACGACTTATTAATCGAACATATACAAAAACTGTTGAATTATGAATCCATTGAAAAACCAGTGTATGATTATACAAGGCATACACGTTCTGATAAAAAGATTCATGTGGAGGCAAAGGATGTCATCATTTTAGAAGGAATTTTAGTATTAGAAGATGAAAGATTGCGCAATTTAATGGATATAAAACTTTTTGTTGATACAGATGCTGATTTACGAATTATCAGGCGTCTGCTCCGAGACATTGAGGATCGCGGGAGAACAATGGACTCTGTTATTGATCAATATATAAATGTAGTAAGACCGATGCATAATCAATTTATCGAGCCGACAAAACGATATGCTGATGTCATCATTCCTGAAGGCGGGCAAAACGTCGTTGCCATTGATTTGGTAAATACTAAAATTCAAACAATTCTTGAACAAAAGTCATTTTTGTAATACGATTATTTATAAAATAATTATATACTCAGTTAGGCGCGACATTTCTAAAGGTCGCGCTATGATGTATTATATTTAATTACTGATGGTGAATTGATGAAACACCATCTGGTGTGTAGAAATTTCCACCTTTATCAGAGATGTACTATTTAATCTCTAGATTTTTTCTACATAAAACAACAAATAGAATTAATAGGAGTGAAGGGATATGGCTACAGAAAAAGTATTTCCAATGACCCAAGCTGGAAAAGAAAAATTAGAACAAGAACTTGAATATTTGAAAACGGTTAAACGAAAAGAAGTTGTTGAACGTATAAAAATCGCTAGAAGTTTCGGTGACCTTTCCGAAAACTCAGAATACGATTCCGCAAAAGAAGAACAGGCTTTTGTTGAAGGTCGAATTACAACGTTAGAAAATATGATTCGTAACGCGAAGATTATTGAAGATGACGGAAGTAATTCAGATACTGTCACACTTGGGAAAACAGTAACCTTTATTGAATTACCTGATGGTGATGAAGAAACTTATTCCATTGTTGGTAGTGCGGAAGCGGATCCGTTTGAAGGGAAAATCTCCAATGATTCTCCAATTGCAAAAAGCTTATTAGGAAAAAAAGTAGACGAGGAAGTAACGGTCCAAACTCCAGGCGGAGAAATGAAGGTAAGAATCATTTCTGTAAAATAATGCTTAAATGAAAACATCGATGTTCACTTCATGTGAATATCGATGTTTTTTTGAATTTAGAATGTATAAGTTTTTTATCATATAAATTATCTAACTAGTTAAGTTTCGGTCTAGCGCAAGCTTTCTTATGTATTTTAAACATCAAAACTGGCCAATAATGGTAAGGAGAGCGGAAGTAATGAAATCGCTTATAAAGTTGGTGTTAAAATGCGGATTAAACGTTATTATTTTTTAGCAACACTTATCCTCCTAATGATTTCAACTTTAATTGCAAGACTTGTACAAATTCAATTATTAAATACAGAATCCTACTCAAATCATCATATTAATTTACTAAAAGAAAGTGTAGCTCAAAGAACACAGGAAATTGTTATTGATGATGGAAGAGGGCAGTTTCTTGACCGCTCCGGAAAGCCTTTAACTTATTTGGAAAAACCAGTTCTAATTTTATTTCCATTTTTAAAGAATTCAAAATGGAATGAAAGTAAATTAGCGGACATATTAAATATTCCTATCAACCGTTTGCAAACAGAAATCGAAAACGCAAAAGAACCTTTTGTTTTTGGAGGAAAAGAACCCTATATCTTAAATGAGGAACAAATGAAATCAATCAATAACTTGAAAATTCCCGGTGTCTTTGCTGTTAATAAACGATCACCAAATAATAACAATTCAGCTGCACAGCTCATTGGAATCGTAGGAGAACAGGCAGAAACCTTTTTAAAAAGATATCCTGATAAAAAGGGAATGCAAAACGTAAAAATAGGGATAACAGGCTTGCAAAAGCAATTCGATGAGTTCTTGTTGCCGGAAGGCGAGTCAAAGCTTATTTATCATGTTGATGCATTGGGTGAGCCGCTTTTTGGGGTTGATGTTAAGTATTCTGGATCTGGAAATCCTTACTACCCAGTAAATGTCCAAACTACGATTGATAAAAATTTACAAGCGAAAATAGAACATTTGGTGGACAAATATCACATTAAAAAAGGCGGAGTTATTCTTTTGGATATAAAGAATAATTCAGTTCTAGCAAGTGTATCGAGACCCGCTATGGACCCAAGCCATCCGTTTGCAAATGATGCTGCAACAAACATGATGACAACTGCTCGCATTCCAGGGTCCGTTTTTAAGACGGTTACAGCTGCTGCTACCATTGAGAATGATGCTGTGCGCGATGATGAGCTATTTCATTGCAGTGAAAATATGTACAGGAAACCTGATAAACGCAAGCTTGGTGAATTAAATTTTGATGAAAGCTTTTCACAAAGTTGTAATCGCACCTTTGGTGATTTAGCAAAAAGGCTTAAAGATAAAAACCCTAGTCTTTTAGAAGAATACGCAAAAAGATTAGGGTTAACTGGCCAAATTAGCTGGCATGGCGATGTGTACCATCTTGAAGACTTTCATCAGCTGCAAGAGGATAAAGGTAGGGTATTTGCCGATTCAAAGAGTAAAAAGGATGGTAATTTAGTTGCACAAACAGGAATTGGCCAACAAGAAGTAAGAGTAACTCCATTAGGCGTTGCAAATATGATGGCAACGATAGCAAGAGGTGGCCAAAAAGAGATGGTCAGGGCAGTTTCTGCATTGAAATATAGGGATGGAACTACTCTTGTTCACTTTCCGCAAAAGAAATTGGAAGGTGAAATTATATCAAGAGTAACTGCTTTAAAGCTTCAGAAAATGTTAAGGCATGTTGTTACAAGCGAAAATGGTACTGGTAGATGGTTCGGAAATCTTCCTTATGAAGTTGCAGGTAAATCCGGTACTGCTGAAACCGGAATATTTAAAGGGGATCAACAGCTTCATCATAAATGGTTTGCAGGATATTTTCCTTTTCAGCAACCGAAGTATTCATTAGTGACGGTTAATTTAGGTGTTCCAGAAAATGAGGGGGGTGTCAATTCTCTTTTTGCAGATATAGTAAGTTTATTATATGAGGAAGATCATAAGTAAACCTTCATAGGTAGAATGGGGGAGCAAGCATCTTTCGTGTGATATAACCTTTTCTCAATGTTAAACTCATGTTATGATAATGTCATTGAAGGCTCTTTTCTATAACTTTGTTGTTTTTCTAATCGTAAATCTCATAAATTTTTTTATTCCTTTAGAATGGGTAGTCCTTGTTAAGAAAAGATGCCCCGAAGCTATGCCTTATGAGAAGTTTATCTAAGCACGAAAGCAACAATTTATACGAAAACAGCCTCTTTGGAAAAGGGAGGGTTGAAAGATGGCAAATGATTATAATCATCCAAACCGATCTCGCTCATTACAAAGAGCAAAACGCCGAAAAACAAATATCATTTTAAATTCATTAATTGTCATCGTAATATTGTTAATCGTCATTGTGGCGTGTACGATTTTTTTAGGCGGTGGAAAAAATGACAATAAAAACACTGCACCTGCAAATACGACACATACACAAGACAAAACAAAAAATACATCGAAAAATGAAAAAGATAATCAAAATAATGGCAATAACGACAACAGTACAGGTACAGTCAACGATAACAATGACCAGTCAGGAAATGCAACCGATGATAATCAATCGGATAATTCTTCTACTAATGAAAATGGCGATACCAGTTTAAATAATTCCGATGTTGTTGCAAATGAAGGCAATGACGGAAATGTGAAAAAAACATATGTTAATCCTAACTGGAAACCTGTTGGGACAAGTCAAACAGGAGGACATCAGTATTCATCTGATTCCAATTCTACTGATTGGAAGGAAAAAGAAAAAGCATTATCTTATGCAACTGGAATACCAACTGATCAAATAACAATCTGGTATATGTCACGTAGTGGTTCTGACTCTTCGGTGATCGGAACAATTACTTCTAAGAAAAACAAAAAAGCTTATCGTGTATATCTTGAATGGGTAGATGGCCAAGGCTGGAAACCTTCTAAAGTGGAAGAATTAGAACATAATGATAGGCAATAAGAAAAAAGGATATTAATTCTCTGAATTAATATCCTTTTTTTAGCTTAAAATGAACTACTGCAGAATAAAATCTTCTTCCGGATCCATCCACATGCATTTGATGAGAAACAGAGGCAACTTCAAGCATAATGGCTTTATTTTGATCAATTTTTTCATTTATTTGCTTTTCTATCGTATCCAAATTAGTTCCTTCAAAAAATTCAATTTTATCTTCTATCATATCTAATTGAAAGTTCATACTAATCCCTCCAAAGATATTTTAGCTTTCCTAAAGAAACGATTCAAGGATTCACAGTATGTTTTCCCCTCTATTTGTTTTATAATAATGAAAGTATTGATTTTTGATAAGAAAGAGGTAATGAAATGAAAGCAGCTATAATTGGAGCAATGGAAGAAGAAGTAGCATTATTACGGGAGAATATTGAGAACCCTAAGCTTCAAAAGATTGCGGGATATGAATTTATTTCCGGTACAATGAAAGATAAGGATGTTGTCCTTCTTCGATCAGGAATTGGGAAGGTAAATGCCGCAATGTCTACTTCGATTCTCTTACAGGAATATCAACCAAATGTCGTGATCAATACAGGGTCTGCCGGTGGATTTGATCCTAATCTTCATGTAGGAGATATTGTGATTTCCAGCGAAGTTCGTCATCATGATGTAGATGTTACAGCTTTTGGATATGAGTATGGACAAGTTCCGCAAATGCCCCCTGCTTTTATTGCAGACGAAAAATTGATAAAAATTGCAGAGGATTGTGCAAATAGAATAAATGATATTCAAGTCGTAAAAGGACTTATTGCTACAGGAGATTCCTTTATGAGCGACCCCGCTAGAGTAGAATCTATTCGTCATAAATTTCAAGACTTGCAAGCGGTAGAAATGGAAGCCGCTGCTATTGCGCAGGTTGCCTATCAATTTAACATACCTTTTGTCATAATCCGTGCATTATCTGATATTGCAGGACAAGAATCAAATATTTCATTTGACCAATTCCTTGAAAAAGCTGCCCTGCATTCGGCAAACATGGTAATGGATATTGTTTCAAAACTTTAAGAAGAAATTGTAAGATGTCTGGAAAAGTGCCTTTTTACACCATTTTTCCACTCATCCCTTTATTTACATACAATTTCCCTTACTATTCTATGATAAAGTAGAGATATAGATTCATAGGGAAAGTAAGGTGTGTAAATGTGAATAAAGAAAAAAATTTATTTGAAAAGATGAATGATTTTAAAAGATTTGGTTTTACTTTATTGGCATTAACAGCCTTTTTATATTTAGGTGCGGTCATGCCGATAGCTGGAAAAACATTAGTGAAAACTTATTCGTTAATAGGTGGAACCTTAGTACTGATCATTCTTTCTGCTTTATGCTTTTTATACTCAAATAAATGTCGAAATATATTGTTGGAATCGGAAGAGGGACAAGAATATCTGCAAAAAAAATAACGTTGTCAAAACGTTATTTCAGACTGTAGACAAACTCGATGAAGATCGAGCTTGCCTACAGTCTTTTTTGTTTTAAAATATAAATAGAAATAATACTTGGGGTGATGAAGATGCTTTCAAAACATAATTCCATTCAACGTGATCAAGTAGAAATGATCGCTTTAGACCAGTTGGTTCCCGAAAATCATTTAGTCCGAAAAATGGAGGCAGCGATTGATTTCTCTTTCATTTATGATTTAGTGGAAGAAACATATTCCGCAGTTGGACGCCCAAGTATTGATCCCGTGATCTTGAT
>NZ_LJJC01000004.1:1724874-1949458 GCF_001420715.1 Heyndrickxia shackletonii
AGACGCAAAAGAAAAGCATGGTATGCGTTGGACAACGTTAAGGGGACTTAAAAAATTGTCGATGCAGGCGATGCTTACTTTCGCTGCCATGAATTTGAAGAAAATGGCCAACTGGATATGGAAAGGTCCGGAAATGGCCTAGTAGATGAGGATGAGAGAGGTCAGCATACACCCAAAAAGGTAAAAAAGTAAGAACAAAATCAAAAGGGGTTCGGAATGTGACCATTCCGAACCCCTTTTGTCTACAATCTGAAATAACGTTGTCAAAACGTTATTTTTTTTGTCTAAAATGCTTGAAACATGAAGACGCTTTTATTTTTTTCATATAATAGTTTCTTCTTGACATACTAATAGAAGAGTATGTTATTATATATTTCGTTAACTTAATTCGCATGCGAAATATTTGGATAAGAACGAACTGGGTGAGGAGGGGGGAAATGAAGCTTCTTAATAATGAAGTCATCGAATCATTTACAAAAATAAATAAAGCTATTTATAGACTTTTAAAAAAAGATGCTGAATCGATAGGGGTCACAGATGTTCAGTTAAAGACATTATATAAAATCCAAAATCATCCCAACATTGGATTGAGAGAATTAGCTGAAAATATGCGGCTCACGAATAGTACTGTAAGTGGTGTAATTGACCGACTGGTGAATCAAAAACTGGTCGATAGGGTAACATCTTCACATGACCGTAGAGCTGTAACTTTGCAACTTACCCCAGAAGGTGAAGAGAAAATTACTAAGTTGTTTGAATCTGATTCTATTTTGATTGAAAAGTTAAATCAAATTCAGCAATTTCCGCAGGATGAGATTCAAAAATTACTTCAATTACATGAGCGGATTTTAGAAACATTGACTATTAAGGAGGAATAATTCATCTATGAATGCAAGACGTATGATTTTAATTAATGTGATCTTACTCATTATCCTTGTCGGAGGAGGATTTACAGGTTACTACTTCTATAATAAATCTGTTACCTATTTATCGACAGATAATGCACAAATTGCTGGTCAGCAAGTATCTATTGCATCACCTGCAGCAGGTAAATTAGTAAGTTGGGGTGGAAAAGTTGGAGACACCTTTAATAAAGGCGATAAAATGGGTTCCGTTGATGTTGTAAGTGATAAAGGTGTTACAAAAGTAGATATTACTGCTCCTGCAGACGGAACCGTTGTTCAATCTACAGCTGTGAAAAATACTTATGTTGGTGCAGGAGTTCCAATTGCCCAAAGCTATGACTTATCCAATTTATGGGTAACAGCAAATATTAAGGAAACAAATATAAATGATGTGAAAATTGGCCAAGATGTCGACATCTATGTAGATGCATATCCAAATACGACTTTAAGCGGTAAAGTTCAAAGCATCGGTTTAGCAACAGCAGGCACTTTTTCTTTACTACCAAGCAATAATGCGACAGGTAACTATACAAAAGAGGTGCAAGTCATTCCTGTAAAAGTCTCTATTGAAAATTATGGTGGTCTTGATTTAGTTCCTGGTATGAATGTGACTGTGCGAATTCATAAGTAGGTGATATCATGACAATATATATCGCTAGTTATGTTCTTATATCGGTTATACTTCTTCTTATAATCAATTTTGCATTAAGGAGAGGGAAAAATAACCGTAAAAATTTAAAAGATACGGTACCTTCGAATCTGGAGACTGGAAAAGAAGATGTACATGTAAGGTCAGTAGAAACAGATGATCAGGAAATAAAACAAGAAATAAAAAAAGAAGCGGCAGAAGAGCCTTTAATCGTTCATCATGAGGAAAAGACAGATTCAATTGAAGAACATCCTACACCTGATTTGGAAAAGGATGAAACAGTCGAAGATGACGCGACTGTTGCTGATAATTTAATCCGTGAAACTCTAAAGGACTCTGCTATTACGGAGCCTGCCTTAGAATATGTGAATGAAGAAGCAGGCAAAACAGAGGAGCCAAAGGAAAAAACAAAGAAAGCAACAGGTCCTAATATTTCACCTGATATTTCAAAACATCGTGGAAAAATCATTGCTGCGATGATGCTCGGAGCCTTCGTTGCGATATTAAACCAAACTTTGTTAAATGTGGCATTGCCTCATATAATGAATGATTTAGGGATTACAACGAGTACAGTGCAATGGCTGTCAACAGGATACATGTTAACAAATGGTATCTTTATTCCGATTACTGCTTTCTTAATTGCAAGACTGGGGACAAGAAAATTGTTCATTTCCGCAATCTTTGCATTTACGATTGGATCTGTCATTTGTTCCGTTTCAGCAAACTTTTCGATGCTGATGGTCGGAAGGGTTGTTCAAGCGGCGGGTGCAGGGGTAATAATGCCGTTATTAATGACCGTGTTTATGACAATCTTCCCACCTGAAAAACGTGGTGGTGCAATGGGATTAATGGGGGTTGCAATGATATTTGCTCCTGCCATCGGACCAACACTATCCGGATGGTTAATCGGTCATTTTTCTTGGAGATTATTATTTGATATCGTTATTCCATTTGGTATCTTGGACTTGATTTTAGCTATTATCTGGATGAAGGATGTAACAAAAATTACAAAACCAAAATTTGATACATGGGGATTCATTTTTTCAACCATTGGTTTTGGATTTTTGCTCTATGGATTTAGTGAAGCAGGTAATGACGGTTGGACGAGTGCAACCGTAATGATTTCCTTGATCGTTGGAATCATTTCGCTAATTGCATTTGTAATACGTGAATTTTCAACAGATTCTCCAATGCTCGATTTACATGTATTTAAATATGATATTTTTGCATTAACAACCGTTGTTAGTATGGTCGTTAATATGGCGATGTTTGCCGCGATGATATTACTTCCGGTTTATCTGCAAAACTTACGCGGTTTTACTGCATTACAATCAGGTTTAATGATGTTGCCTGGTGCGATTATAATGGGGATTATGTCTCCGATTTCAGGTAAGCTATTTGATAAGATGGGTGCAAGGCCACTGGCCATCATTGGGCTAATTATTACGGTAGTTACTACATGGGAATTTACGCGTTTAACAATGCAAACAACGTTGACACATATAATGATTCTCTATATTTTCCGTATGTTCGGAATGTCCTTTATCATGATGACAGTTATGACAGAAGGTATGAATCAATTGCCGCTTCGTCTTACTAGTCATGGGACAGCCGCATCCAATACGGCAAGAACGGTCGCAGGGAGTATCGGAACTGCCTTTCTTGTTACTGTAATGTCAACAAGATCCAGTTTTCATACTGCAAATTACTCAAATGTAATCACAAGTTCAAACCCTTATATTTCTGATAAGCTTTCACAGCTTGGTCAGGGGATTGCGCAAATGGCTGGATTGCCTGCGCAGGCTGGTCAAACTTTAGCGACATCCACTATATATGGAAAAGTTGTACAGCAATCAACAGTGGATGGAATTAATGATGCATTTGTAGTTGCAACCGGTATAGCGGCAGTTGCCTTGATTCTATCCTTCTTTATTAAACGATCTAGACCTGCAGAAATAAAAAAATAAATTTTTTTAGCCAAAGAGAGGAAACTTTCTTTGGCTTTTTGCATATAGTAGAGGGTCGGCTTTTTTTGGAGATAGATCCCCAGGCAATCAGACCTTTAATAGGACATATATATTTATTAAAAACATTTTTAAAATTTATGTTTACTTTTGTATAGTAGTTGGTTATAATTACCTCTGTAAGCAAAATAATCTTAAGGAGGTCGTTTGAAAAATGAAAAAGTTATACGCTAATGTTTCTTCCTTAATTTCATATTATTCACATTCGACCTTGGATGGATTGAATTTGCTTTAAATTTATATAAGTAAATCCAGCCGTTGGAAGAATGTCTGTCTTCCTGCGGCTTTTTTGCGCCTTTTACAGGTATGCGCTTTTTAAGCCGCAAGAAGATACAGTATCTTCCTGCGGCTTTTTTATGTTTAGGTGGTGATAATTATGACACTCGGTCTTATCTTAACAAAAATGAATGTGAAAAAGAGAAATAAAACAATAAGCAAATACAAACGTGAACAAAATATCGCAGAAATTATGGAGCAAAACAAATTAAAGCATAATGAGATGATGTTAAGACATTATTATTAATTGGCAAAGATCAAATAATAGGAGGTGATAAAATATGGTACTCAATCTAATCTTTACAAAATTAAATTTAAAGAAACGAGTAAAAACTGCGGAACAATATCAAAAAGAACAAATAAGTGCAGATATTTTTGAACAAACCAAACGTAAGTATGTGGAAGTAGTAATGAGACAGTTGTATTAACAGTAAACAGTCTTTTTAATTGATGAACATAGGGAGGTGATCATATGACACTGAATTTAATTTTTGTTACGATTACAATTAAAAAACGTAAGAAAACAACCGAGGAATATTTACACGAAGAAAATATCTCAAGGATTTTCGAAGAAAATAAATTAAAGCATAGTGAAATTCTATTAAGAAATTATTATTAAAAAAATTAAATGGAAAGGAGAGGTTAAAGATGTTTTGTGTATTTCAAATCAAAAGACTAAATTTCTTATGGGTGGAGAAAGATTCCGCCTAACTACCTTGAGCTAGGGGGAAAATGAATGTTTTTACACATTTTAGTATTAACGGTGATGTTAAAGAAAAGATCAAAAAACAGCTGACAATTTTTCTGTCAGCTGTTTTTTTATTATTTTTGTATGTTAGTTATACATTGCATAATTTATTTCGAGTTTGGTAATCTAACCCAGCCCTCCTAATCTCCATCGAGTCCTGAAGTAGCTCGCCATGTTTCCAAATTCTTGCGTCGAAGGATTTGAATTCTGTACGATAGCACTTTTCTTATATAGGTATAAAATACTGAATATTAATATAAGTCAGAAATATCATAGATAACTGATTGCTAAATGGAGTAAAATAGAATTTAATATATGAAAGGAGATGTGACAAATGGACAAGCATATTCAAATTTCAGGCAGTGAACGAGAGATTCTTCCTAATGCACGAAAAGTGGACCAAGCAAATCCTAATGAAAAGATTTCAGTGATGGTTATTATGCGTCGCCATAGTGTTGAGCAGGATACTTTCGCAGAAATGAATGAACGTCAATTCTCCAAAGCACATTATACTCGGCAGTCATTTGCCAATAATTATTTTATTCATCCCGATGATATGAAAATTCTTCAAGATTTTGCTGATGATTATGAGCTTACTATAAAGGAGACCATCTCATTTGCAGGCATGGTTACTCTTACCGGTACAATTGAAAATCTAAACAAGGCTTTTTCTGTAGAAATAGCGGAATATGAACACCCCCATTTCCGATATCGCGGAAGAAATGGATATGTTCACATACCTGAAAGGCTATCTGAAATTGTACAAGCAGTACTTGGATTGGACAACCGCCCGCAATCGAAAGCACACTTTCGGCTATTGCAAAGTGGAAAAATGTTTATGAGAAATAATAGAAAGCCGGCTTCTTTTACACCTATAGAAGTGGCAAGGCTGTATAACTTTCCAGAGAATATAGATTGCAGTAATCAATGCATTGGTATTATTGAGTTAGGCGGGGGATACCGCCCTGAAGATATGGAACAATATTTTTCAAAGCTTGGGGTTCCTGCTCCTGAAATTGTTGATATTGAAATAGATGGTGCAACAAATTCGCCAACTGGTGATCCAAATGGCCCTGATGGGGAGGTTGCATTAGATATTGAAATTGCTGCGGCTGTAGCACCTAATGCTAAAATTGCCGTATATTTTGCGCCAAATTCAGACTCAGGTTTTTTAAAAGCAATTACTACCGCCATCCATGATAATGTAAATAAACCATCGGTTATTTCTATAAGCTGGGGTGCTCCTGAAAGCAACTGGACGAAACAAGCGATGAAAGCTATGAATAAAGCATTTAAAGATGCAGCATCACTCGGAATTACAGTTTGTTGTGCATCTGGTGATAATGGCTCCTCCGATGGGGTAGAGGATGGTTCGGTCCATGTTGATTTCCCAGCGTCTAGCCCATTTGTAATGGGATGCGGCGGAACTCAATTGGAAGGTACAAATGGATCTATTACTCGTGAAATCGTATGGAATGAAGTAAATAATGGGGCTACAGGCGGCGGAATTAGTTCCTTTTTCAAGACTCCCGAATGGCAAAAAAATATTGACTTTCCTAATGGAAGTATCCAGGATGGAAGAGGTGTTCCTGATGTTGCAGGTAATGCGGATCCATTAACAGGATATCAAATCTTAGTTGGCGGACAGGAATATATATTTGGGGGTACTAGTGCAGTGGCACCATTATATGCTGGTTTAGTTGCAATCCTAAATCAGCAGCTAGGCAGATCCATTGGCTTTATAAATCCCATTTTGTATCAGTTCTCTTCAGAGGATAATAGCTTTCGAGATATTACAGACGGTAACAATGATACGGTTGGAAATGGATCTTACGCAGCAGGAGTTGGTTGGGATGCATGTACTGGCCTAGGGAGTATAGATGGAAAGAAACTATTGAGTGCTCTTACAACTTATTATTCTACTAATATGATATTAAATTAGACAGAAGGGAAATCCCTTCTGTTTTTTCATGTGGTTGTTATTCCATTAAAATGTCCGCTATCATAATTGGAATTTTATATTCTTGAAAAATAAAAATTATTTAAAATAGTCCATGTATGAAGTGAAAAAGTATGTTATGATTGCACTTGGAAATATTTCGATACACTAAACAATTAATCGGGGGAACTTAAGGAGAGAAGTCATCATGTTGTATTGGAAGCGTAATTTATGGATACTTTGGATTGGCGCGTTTTTTACCTCAGCAAGCTACTCAATGGTAATTCCTTTTTTGCCATTATTTCTACTTCAAATTGGAGTAAATCAACATACGGAAATGTGGTCAGGTATATTATTTAGTGCTGCTTTCTTTGCAGGTGCTATTGCATCACCGTATTGGGGAATGTTGTCTGACCGATATGGTCGAAAGCCAATGATTATAAGGGCGGGAATAGCATTATTTGTAATCTATACACTTACAGCCTTTGTAACGAATCCCTACGAATTACTTATTTTAAGAATATTGCAAGGTCTTTTATCAGGATACATTCCCGGAGCAATAGCATTGATTGGAACCAATACTCCAAATGACAGGGTTGGATATGCGCTTGCTATGATTTCAACCGCTACTGCCTCTGGAGGTGTTGTCGGTCCATTATTAGGCGGAGGTATTGCGGAATTAGCAGGCAATCGTTTTTCTTTCGCAAGTGCTGGAATTCTTGTCTTTCTATCTACATTATTAGTGATTTTTTGGGTTAAAGAGAAAAATTTTACACCAAGCAAATCAAAAGGCTCTGTTTTCATGGATATAAAGGAGGCGGCAGCCAATCGTACTTTTATGATTGTAATGGTATTGACAGTGATAACATCGTGTTCTTTAATGACTATTGAACCAGTACTTCCATTATATATTGTGAAACTTGGCGGAGCGACGAAAAATGCGTCCTTTATAGCGGGAATCGTATTTTCCTTGCCAGGTATTGCTAGTGTCATTTTTGGTCCATTTTGGGGGAAATTTGCCGATAAAGTAGGCTTCCGCAAGGTTTTGATGATTGGCCTTCTTGGTGGAGGAATAGGTACATTCGCTCAGATGATATTTGGTCATATTTGGGGATTTTCCATTGTCCGTTTTATGTTTGGAATTTTCTTTTGTGCTGTATTTCCTGCAATCAATGGGCTTGTTGTCCGTTCAACTCGGGAAGATTTCAGAGGACGTGCATTTGGGTTAAATCAAACTGCTAACCAAATTGGTGGCATGATTGGTCCAATGATTGGTGGATTTATAGGGGGAATCTTTCCGATTCAAACCGTATTTCTTGTAACAGGCATACTTCTAATCGCAGCTATGAGCATGGCATATTTAACAAAAGAAAAACAAATAAAAAAAATCTCCACCATATAAGGTGTCAGGCACTTCTTATGGACATTTTGGGATTTTGTCCACTTCACACGGACAGTTTTTAGTGCAGATTTGTTGAAAGCGCAAGAGTGAAAGGAAAAGGGGTAATTTTCCATATAAATTTATCTTCCGGACAGACACAAATAACCTTCGTTTAACATAAGCATTACTATAGGCAAAAGCCTAACGGAGGTGAAAAAATGTCCGGTATCTTAACTGCTATAGGTTATTTATTTAAAGAACTTGTTTTTTTGGTTTCATATGTAAAGAATAATGCTTTTCCACAGCCGCTTTCAGCCGGTGAGGAACGGAAATTTTTACGAAAAATGGCGGAAGGCGATGAAGAAGCCCGGAACATTTTAATCGAGCATAATTTACGATTAGTGGCCCATATAGTAAAAAAATTCGAAAATACCGGCGAGGATGTTGAAGATCTAATCTCGATTGGGACGATAGGATTAATTAAAGCCATTGAAAGTTATTCGGAAGGAAAAGGCACGAAGCTGGCCACATATGCTGCGAGATGTATAGAGAACGAAATTCTGATGCATCTGCGCGCTTTAAAGAAAACAAAAAAAGATATTTCATTACATGATCCTATTGGCCAAGATAAAGAAGGAAATGAAATATCGTTAATAGATGTATTAAAATCCGATGCCGAAGATGTTTTTGACACTATACAGCTAAGCATGGAATTAGAAAAAGTAAAAGAATATATCCGGGTCCTGGATGACCGTGAAAAAGAAGTAATCATCGGAAGGTTTGGTTTAGATCTTCAAAAAGAGAAAACGCAAAGAGAAATCGCCAAAGAGCTGGGTATTTCCAGAAGCTATGTGTCACGAATTGAAAAGCGTGCATTAATGAAGATGTTTCATGAATTTTATCGTGCAGAAAAAGAAAAGCTGAAAAGAAACCAACAAGAATAAAAATTCGGGCCTATGTCTGTCCGAATTTTTTTATGGTATTGGAAATATTAAAATTTTACCATTTGGATAATTTTTTAAACAAGTGTCTACGTCTAGCTCCAGCGCCTATCGGCTAGCGGATTTCTCCGTCTCCTTCCTACGATAACACATCAGTTCGTGAACTACCTCACTGTGTTCCCTTTATCTCGAGCCTGTAACTCCGAAATCCGTACGCCGATGTGCAAGGCGCTTGCGCATTTGTATATTTATTTCGGATTTATTAGTGTTTTAAATATTAGAAAAATTAATGAAACTAGTATATAATTAGTCCGTACCAAACCAAGAAGGGGGATTATCATGACAACTAGTACATATTCGTTAACATGGGATTTGGATGTTTTTTTTCAAGGCGGCAGTAATTCAACTGAATTTCAAACCTTTTTAGGGGAGTTGAAAGAAACGTTAAAGAGCTTCGATCAACAAGTAAGTACTTGGAGTGTTGAAAACATATTAGATGACACTTCCAGTTTTGTATCTATCCTTGAAAGTTTGCAAAATAGTACTCAAAAGCTTGGACAAGCTGGTGCTTTTGTAAGCTGTCTTCAAGCGCAAAACACGGAGGATGCAAAAGCAAATGAATTAAGAGGTGCGGTTGCTACTTTAAGAGCACAATTGAATACAATTTTGACGAACTTTGATGATAAGTTAACCAATATTAAGGATGAGGATTGGAACAATCTTTTAAAGGCGGATGGAATAAACGAATTAGAATTTGTTTTAAATGAGCGCCGCCAAAAAGCGAAAGAGAAGCTTTCCAAGGATCAAGAGGCGCTTTTAAATGCATTAAGTGTTGATGGATATCATGGCTGGGGAGAAATGTATGATTCTTTAGTAAGCAAGGTAAAGATCCCCTTTGAAGAAAACGGAGAGATAAAGAAACTGTCTGTCGGACAGGCCCATAACAAATTTTCAGACCCAGATAGAGAAACTAGAAAAGATGTTTTCCGTAAATGGGAGGAAGCATGGGATGATAAGGCAGATTTATTTGCTGCTACTTTAAACCATTTAGCAGGATTCCGCTTAACCATTTACGAACAAAGAGGTTGGGATAAAGTTTTAAAAGAACCATTAAGCTACAATAGAATGAAAAAAGAAACCCTTGATATGATGTGGCAGGTAATTAGCGATTACAAACAACCGTTTGTGGAGTATTTAAATCGCAAGGCAGAAATGTTAGGAGTTGAAAAATTAAGCTGGTATGATTTGGATGCACCAGTAGGGGATGTAAACAGCCTTTTTAGTTTTGATGAGGGCGCTGAATTTATCATTAACCATTTCGGAGAATTTGGAGAAAATCTTGCTAACTTTACCAAAAAGGCATTTGAGGATAGCTGGATTGAAGCAGAGGACCGTGCAGGAAAACGTCCTGGAGGTTTTTGTACAGGATTTCCATTAAGCAGTCAATCAAGAATATTTATGACCTATTCAGGTACTCCGTCCAATGTTTCAACACTTGCACATGAATTAGGGCATGCTTTCCATTCCTATGCATTAAGGGATGTTCACCCTTTAAAACGGGGATATGCCATGAATGTTGCAGAAACAGCCTCTACCTTCGCGGAAATGATTGTAGCTGACGCGTCAGTAAAAAATGCTAAAGACGATAAAGAAAGATTAACTTTACTTGAGGATAAGGTTCAAAGGTCCGTAGCTCTTCTAATGAACATTCATGCACGTTTCTTATTTGAAACAAGATTTTATGAAGAACGCAAAAATGGATTAGTTAGTAAAAATCGATTAAATGAGCTCATGATGGAAGCACAAAAAGAAGCCTATGGCAACGGACTTGAGGAATACCATCCTTTATTCTGGGCTTCAAAATTGCACTTCTTTATTACAGGAGTTCCTTTTTATAACTTCCCATATACCTTCGGATATTTATTTTCACTAGGTATTTATGCTCAAGCTCTGAAAGAAGGCAAGGGTTATGAGGAAAAATATATGGCCCTTTTAAGAGATACTGGTTCTATGAATGTGGAAGAATTAGCATTAAAACATTTGAATGTTGATCTTACACAAAGAGATTTCTGGGAAGCTGGAGTAAAGCTTTGTGTAAAAGATGTAGAAGAATTTTTGGAAATGACAAAATAAAAACATATGCGAAAGCACCGCAGCTCTAGCGGATGGATTTCGGAGTCGCAGAATGTAAAAAATCCGGCAGATGCCGGATTTTTTTTTATATCTTTTTGAGTTTAAACGAAGAAATCATTAAGATGGACAAAATGATAATAATAAATAAATATGAATGCGGTGGGAGATACGGAATGCCTAAATAACTTAAAGTGAGTAAACAACCTGCTGCAGTAATTGGCATACCCGTAAAATATCCGTTACTTTCTGTAATGTTAAAACGTGCAAGGCGGTAAGCTCCACATCCAATGTACAAAATGGTAAAAAATAATCCCGGAAATCCAAACAAATTTAATATTCCTTGGTATAATAATAAAGCTGGAGCGACACCAAATGATATAATATCACTCATAGAATCAAGCTGTTTCCCAAGATCCGATTCGATATTTAGCTTTCTTGCAATTAAACCATCAAATCGGTCCGCGAGGGCGGCCAGAAAAATTAACAATAAACTTAAGCTTAGCTGTCCACGGACTGCTATCAAAATGGCAAATCCTCCTAAACTTAAATTCGTTAAAGTCATTAAATTAGCCGTTTGTGCTCTAAGTTTTTTAACAGTTTGATCAAAAACGCCAGACCAAAACAAATAAGATCACCTCCTGTAAGAAGGATTTAAATTCACATATTTATCTATATTATATTATTATATGCCTAAATGACATTAAAGTTAAGAAGAATTTTTTTGAATATGGAGGTTTTACATTGAAGACCTGGTTTTACCGATTGTTGATCGAATTAACAAATCATAAATTCACATCCCAATTATTGAAAAATTTTGCGGAGTCCAAATGGAGTAAAGTATTAATACCATCTTATGCAAAAATTTATCATATTAATCAAACTGAAATGCAACATGATATTCATTCATATGATAATCTTCATGAATTTTTTACAAGAAAGTTAAAGCCGGGTGCACGTCAGTTTATAAATGATCGTAATATCATTACGAGCCCAGTTGACGGTGTATTAGAAGATAGTGGAATGATTGAAGCTGATAAGATGATTACTGTAAAAGGGAAACAGTATTCAATAAAAGAAATGATTGGGGATGATGACCGAATAAAAAAATATATTGGAGGGAAATTCCTTATCTTATATTTAAGCCCGAGTCATTATCATCGAATACATAGCCCTATTGATGGAGAGGTCATTACACAATATGCTTTAGGAACAAAGTCTTATCCTGTAAATCGGTATGGTTTAAAATACGGGAAATCCCCTTTATCTAAAAACTATCGGGTAATAACTGAATTAAAAACAGGGAGCAGTCATTTATTATTTGTCAAAGTTGGTGCAATGTTCATTAATTCCATTGAATGCATTGCAAAACATCATAATTGGCGTAAAGGAGAAGAAGTTGCTTATTTTTCATTTGGCTCCACCGTTGTTCTTTTGTTCGAAAAGGATTCCTTCGAGATTCACGAATATATACAGGTGCCATTTGATATTAAAGTTGGCGAACCATTAGGGCAAATTAATAATTAGCAAAGAAATATCCCTGCTAAAACCGCAGGGATATAAATATCAAGATGAAATTTTTATTTTATGTGTTAATGAACGACGGTGAATTTCTAACTCAATGAGGCGTATAAAATCCTGGCTTAAATGTAATTCCTTCGCTTTAAAGTAGGATTCAATTAGTAATTCATTTGATAATTTTCTCATAAGCCATCACCTCCACTTTGACGTTCTACAAAAAGATTTGCTGAATATAATGTAGGTTGTCATGTTGTAATTTAACTCTATCAAACAATAAGTGATAGAACAAGCGTTCCAACTATCCACAAAGAACCGTGGATAACCTGTTATTAACTTGTTTATAATTGGAAGAAGAGTGTATAAATCAGTGTGTAAAATGTGTATAAAATTATCCACAAGTGTAGGGAAAAGGTGGATTTTGTCGAATTTTCTTTAGAAATTTCTTATATTTCCATCATGTTTTTATTTTTAGCTACTGAACAATGGGCACACAAATAGTTTTTCTTCTTTGATTATGAAAAAATAATTGATATGATTAAACGGTAAAAATAGAATGGAGTGTACATGATTTTGCTATTAAATAATTTTTTGCCTAACGAACATGTTAAGGATGTTTTTCAAATAGACCCGCAAAGCTTAAAGGCTAGAGGGGTGAAAGCTATCATTACAGATTTGGATAATACATTAGTAGAGTGGGATCGTCCGAATGCAACACCAAATTTAATAAAATGGTTTGCCAATATGAAAGAACATAATATCCTTGTTACCATCGTTTCTAATAATCAAGAAAAAAGGGTAAAAGCGTTTGCTGACCCACTTGGTATCCCGTTTATTTACGAAGCAAGAAAACCGCTCGTTAAGGCATTTAACAAAGCAGTAGCAATGATGGGAGTAAAAAAAGAAGAAACAGTAGTGATTGGTGATCAATTACTAACAGATGTCCTTGGCGGGAATAGGAGTGGCTTTTATACTATTTTAGTTGTTCCTGTTGCACAATCGGACGGATTCGCGACCCGTTTCAATCGGATGATTGAACGAAGAATTATGGCTTGGTTTAAGAGAAAAGGATTATTACAATGGGAGGATAAAATGTGAATAGATCAGAAATAACATGCATCGGCTGCGGGGTTACGATTCAAACCGATGACCCAAAACAAATAGGATACGCTCCACCTTCCTCGTTGGGGAAGGAATCTGTTATTTGTCAGCGTTGTTTTCGACTTAAGCATTATAATGAAGTGCAAGATGTTTCATTAACTGATGATGACTTTTTAAAAATATTAAATGGGTTATCAGAAGTCGATGGTCTAATTGTAAAAATAGTAGACATTTTTGACTTTAATGGCAGCTGGCTGCCGGGATTACACCGCTTTGTAGGGAAAAATCCTATATTACTGATTGGTAATAAAGAAGATTTACTTCCTAAATCAGTGAAAAGATCAAAGCTTATTCAGTGGATGAAGCATGAGGCAAAACAATTAGGGTTGCAGCCAATTGATGTCTTATTAGTAAGTGCTACAAAAGGAAGCTCCATAGACGAAGCGATTGACACAATCGAACATTATCGAAATGGTAAGGATGTTTATGTTGTTGGATGTACGAATGTAGGAAAGTCTACATTTATTAATCGGATTATCAAAAATGTAGCTGGGGAAGATGATGTTATCACTACTTCCCATTTTCCAGGGACAACCCTTGATATGATTGAAATTCCTTTAGATGATGGAAGTGCCTTAGTAGACACTCCTGGAATCATCAATCATCATCAAATGGCCCATTTCGTTGATAAAAAGGATTTAAAACTCATAACACCGAAAAAAGAAATAAAGCCAATGGTTTTTCAGCTTAATGAGGGACAAACGTTATTTTTCGGAGGCTTAGCTCGCCTTGATTATATGAGTGGCGGAAGACGCTCCCTTATTTGCTATGTTTCAAATGAGCTGAAGATTCATCGAACGAAGATGGAAAATGCTGAATCACTATATAAAAAACATGTCGGAGAGCTTCTCCAACCGCCAAGGAAAAATGATTTGGAAGAATTTCCACCTTTAGTTCGTCATGAATTTTCTCTAAAACAGGGAAAAACAGATATTGTCTTTTCAGGACTTGGCTGGGTAACCATTAATGATCCTGGAGCTGTTGTCGCAGCGTATGTTCCAAAAGGGGTTAGTGTGTTAACTCGTCCATCTTTAATATAAGGCATATAGTTTTTGTCTAGCTAAAGCGCCTATTGGCTAGTGGATTTCTTCGTCTCCCTATGATAAGTCAACATCAGCTCGGTTTTCTTTATCTCAGACGAAGACTACGAAATCCATACGCCGCTGGGCAAGGCGCTTGCGCATTTCTATTTTAGGGGGAATTTTTATGAAAAGGCTATTTGGAGTTATCGGAGATCCAATTTCACATTCCATGTCCCCGATGATGCATAATGATGCATTTAAAAATCTAAAAATAGACGGATATTATCAACCATTTAGAATTACTCCTGAGGATCTGGCGACTGCTATAAAGGGAATGAAAGTGATAGGGATTGAGGGATTTAATGTTACGATTCCCCATAAAACATCCATTCTACCATTGGTGGATCGATTAGACCCGCTTGCAAAGGCAATTGGAGCTGTTAATACAGTGGTTCGTGACGGAAACGACTATGTGGGCTATAATTCAGATGGATTAGGTTTTATTCGTTCCTTGCAGGAAAGATGGAAAAAGGATTTTAAAAATGAGAAAACGCTTATTATTGGTGCTGGTGGAGCTGCAAAGGCAATTTATTATTCTCTTGCTTCCGTTGGCGTGAAGAAAATAGATATATGTAATCGCACAACAGCAAGAGCTCAAGGACTAGTGGATCATTGTCCTTTCAAATGTGAAACAAATATTTTGGACTTTCCCCAAGCTAGACAAAATTTAGGCGCATATACTTTAGTGATTCAAACGACATCGATTGGAATGAGTCCTAATATTAATGAAATTCCTTTCAGTTTAGAAAATATGCTGCCAAACACACATGCAGTAGATATAATTTATAACCCATTAGAAACAAAATTTTTAACAGAGGCAAGGCAAAAAGGTGCCACGACTCAAAATGGAATAGGAATGTTTGTTCATCAAGGTGCAATTGCTTTTGAAAAATGGACAGGTATTAAACCTGATATTATTCGTATGGAAAACATCGTTATGCAACATTTAGGAGGTTAAGGAATATGTTAACTGGAAAACAAAAACGTTTTTTACGTTCACAAGCTCATCATTTAAATCCTATTTTCCAAGTTGGAAAAGGAGGAGTAAATGAAAATATGATAAAACAAATAAGCGATGCACTTGAAGCACGTGAGCTTTTTAAAGTCAGTGTTCTGCAAAACTGTGATGTGGACAGGGATACAGTGGCAGAACAACTTGCTAAAGGAGCGAAAGCGGAAGTTGTGCAAATAATTGGAAATACTATTGTCCTATACAAGGAATCAAAAGAAAATAAACAAATTCAGCTTCCATAGAGGCTCTTTTCGTAAAATTTGTTACTTTTAAAGTCGCAAGTCTTGTAAACATCGTTAATAAGGTTATGAATGAATGGCCCTTATAAGCAAAGATGCCACGAAACTAAGTCCGTATTAGGATTTATAGCCTTTTACGAAAAGCAACCCTATACGAAAACATTCTCCATAGAAGGTGGAAAATATGAAGAGACGAGTAGGCATTTTAGGAGGGACCTTTGACCCTCCGCATCTCGGTCATTTAATTATTGCGAATGAAGTTTTGCAGGCGCTTCAACTTGATGAAATTCGATTTATGCCAAATCAGGAGCCGCCGCATAAACAAAAGGATAAATGGGTTTCGAATGAAGATCGTATTAATATGCTAACATTATCGATTGCAGACCATCCGTGTTTTGCGATTGAAAAAATTGAATTGGAAAGAAAAGGTCGATCTTATACATATGATACCGTTTTGTTGCTGCGTGAAAGAGAGCCGGAAATTGAATTTTATTTTATTATTGGTGCTGATATGATTGAATACCTGCCGAAATGGTATAAAATTGATCAATTACTCAAACTGATTCAATTCGTTGGTGTAAATCGCCCCAATCATTCGCAAAAAACGGAGTACCCTATCCTGCATGTTACTATTCCGGATATAAATATTTCTTCCACTTTGATAAGGACAAGAATATCTGAAAATAAATCCGTAAAATATTTAATTTCGGATAATGTTTGGAATTATATTAAGGAGCATCAATTATATGGATCGAACTAAGGCATTAAGTATTGTAAAAGAACAGATTACAGAAAAACGCTATATTCATACTATAGGTGTTATGGAAACAGCCATCCAGTTAGCGAAGGAATATGGTGCTGATCAAAAGAAAGCGGAAACGTCCGCTATTTTTCATGACTATGCAAAGTTTCGTCCGCTTGATGAAATGAAAAGGATCATTGTAGAACAAAAATTTGATGCGCGGCTTTTACAATTTAATCCTGAGCTATGGCATGCCCCTGTTGGCGCATATTTAGTTGAAAAAGAAGTCGGAATAAAAGATGCAGAAATACTAAATGCAATACATTATCATACTTCTGGCAGAATTGGCATGACATTATTAGACAAAATAATATATCTTGCCGATTATATTGAGCCCGGCCGTAATTTTCCGGGTGTAGAGGAAGCTAGGGAATTAGCTCATGTAAATCTGAACAAGGCATTAATTTATTCTGTTCGGAATACAATTCAATATTTATTAAATCGAAATCAGACTGTGTATCCAGATACGGTTGACTTTTACAATGATCTTGTAATGAAAGGCGAGGATGTTGGGTAATGAGAAATCAGGAGTTATTAAATCTAACGGTTAAGGCAGCGGATGATAAAAGAGCGGAGGACATTGTTGTCCTAGATATGAATGGAATTTCCCTTATTGCCGATTATTTTTTAATTTGCCATGGAAATTCTGATAAACAGGTACAAGCAATTGCGAGAGAAATAAAAGAAAAAGCGGAAGAATTGGGTTATCTTGTTAGAAAAATGGAAGGATTTGATGAAGGGAAATGGGTATTAATCGATTTAGGAGATGTTATTGCCCATGTTTTTCATCGAGATGAAAGAACCTATTATAATCTAGAAAGACTGTGGGGAGATGCTCCGACAGTTAATGTTTATAGTGAGTGATGAATGTGGCATATGAGGGATTTGCTTACGTTTATGATTATCTGATGCAGGATGTACCGTATGATGAATGGGTGAATTTTTTAAAAACAAAACTTCAACAAAATCCTGCTCCCGGGAATCAAATACTTGAAATAGCCTGTGGTACAGGGGAATTGTCAGTAAGGCTTGCTAAAGCAGGATTTAAGCTAACAGGTGTTGATTTATCAGAAGATATGCTTACCGTTGCAAATCAAAAGGCGGTGCAGAATCAGGTAAATATTTCTTTGTTCCAGCAAAATATGTGCGAGCTTGATGGTCTTGGTAGTTTTGATATTGCAACTATTTTCTGCGATTCTTTAAACTATTTACACAGCCCTAAAGAAGTTCAAGAAACATTTCGCAGAGTGTATTCCCATTTAAAAAAAGATGGACTATTTATGTTTGATGTTCATTCCATTCATAAAATAGAAAATATATTCATTAACCAAACCTTTGCGGATAATGATGATAATGTCTCATTTATATGGAACTGTTTTGAAGGAGAATATCCGTATTCTGTTGAACACGAGCTCACTTTTTTTCTATATGATGAGGAAACAGAAAAATATAGCCGTATTGATGAATTGCATGTACAACGTACATTTACGGAAAACGATTATTCGCAGTGGTTAAAATCAGCAGGCTTTCAAATATTGGATATAAATGCTGATTTTCAACATCACAGTCCGGATAATGCCTCAGAAAGAATCTTTTTTACATGTAAAAAATAGTGGGGGATGATATCAGCCCCCATTCATTTATTTAAAAATTTTCATATGTTTTGAAGGGAATTTAGAAAAAATGTAGAATAATTTGTAATAGCTAAACCCCAAATTGTTTTTTTACAGCTTCAACATCCTCGTTAAACTTCTCATGAGTAGCGATAAAAATGTTTTCGAAAACATCACCAAGCTCGTTTTCCAAGACTTTTATTCCTTCTCCCGTAATACCACCTTTTACACAAACCTTTTCCTGTAATGTAGGAAGAGTATAGAATCCTTTTTTCAATAAGTCACCTAACCCTACGAGCATTTCTCCTGCTAAAATAGTTGCAGTAGATGTATCAATATTTGTCTTTTTTACCGCTGCATCGATGAATGCCTGTGTTAAATAACTAAAAAAAGCAGGGCCGCAGCTAACGATATCTGAGGAAACACGTGTAATATTCTGATCTATTTCAAGGGGAATAGAAATATATGCTAGTAATTCTTTAATGGTTCTTTTCCAGTATTCGTCACAAGTCGGTGAAAACGTTAATAAGGAAACCCCTGCTAGTGCCCTATTTGTTATGCTTGGGATAGCTCTTGCACATGAACACTGAGTGACGGATGAGAGTTGTTCAACAGAAACGGAACTTGTAATGGAAACTAAACATTTATCTTTCGAAAATAAATCTTTGTATTTTGTTAATAACGGATGCATTTCTAATGGTTTTACACACAAGAAGATTAAGTCGCATGTATGAATTATCTCAGGAATATCGTTGCAAATATGGATTAAGGGATATTTGTTCTGCAGTTTTTTAGCTTTTGCTGACGTTCTATTTATAATATAAAGATTGGAAGGAGAAATTGCCTTACTGTCTACGAAGGATTCCACCAAGATAGTCCCCATATTTCCAGTTCCAATGATACCTATTTTCATTTTTTCTCTCCTCCTTTACGAAAGGCTCTTTTCTTATACTTTTTGCTTTTACAAAAAGAAAATCTTATTAACTTTCTCGTTTGGTGTAGAATGGATATTCTTTTTAATAAGTTTAATTTTGGATTTTGAAAATATTGTGAAAACACACCTTGCGAGAAAATTATAGTTGATATTAACCTTTATTTTGTCGTTAGTAATCCTTCATAAAACTCTATGTCATTTTCAATGTGAATATTCATCACAACATTATACTACTCTGTGAAAAGGTGGTTCATATGAAAGAACTATTATTAAAAAAGAAAATCATTATTTTAGGAATTGCTGTCATTGGAATAGCAATAAGCGTTTATTTTTATCAACAAAAATCAAATGAAGAGGGGGATACCAATTTTTCATTCTCTCCAATTGATGAAGTGAAAAAGGATGAAAATAATCAACAGGAAAAGGCTGCAAATGGAAAAATGTTTATTGATGTGAAAGGAGCTGTATTGCATCCGGGAGTTTATGATGCAGAGGAAGATGACAGGGTCTTAGATATAATTCAAAAGGCTGGAGGATTTCTGAAGAAGGCAGATCAAAGGAAAGTAAATTTGGCAGAGAAGGTTCATGATGAAATGGTAATATATGTACCGAAGAAAGGTGAATCCCCTGACCCTGATATAAATATTACGACAATGTCTCCAAATCAAGATAATGGCAAAGTCAATTTAAATACCGCAAGCTTAGAGCAATTACAAACCTTAACGGGTATTGGGCCATCAAAAGCAGCAGCAATTGTAGAGTATCGAGAAAAGAATGGAGGTTTTAAAAAAGTGGAGGAGCTTACAAATGTGACTGGGATTGGAGATAAAACATTTGAGAAATTAAAGGATTCTATTACAGTACAATAATGTTACACTAATAGAGACAAGCTTTGATTACGGAAAGGAAGAAAAGTAAATGGAGAGAATTTCATGGAATCAGTACTTTATGGCGCAGAGCTTTTTATTGTCTTCACGCAGTACGTGTACACGGTTAACAGTTGGCGCTACGATTGTTCGTGATAAAAGAATTATTGCAGGTGGATATAATGGTTCCATTGCAGGCGGAGAGCATTGCATTGATGAAGGTTGCTACGTCATTGATCATCATTGTGTTCGAACAATTCATGCAGAGATGAACGCGATTCTTCAATGTGCGAAATTTGGGGTCCCGACAAATGGTGCTGAAATATATGTTACTCATTTCCCATGCTTACAATGCTGTAAAGCAGTCATTCAGGCTGGTATTAAGGCGGTTTATTATGCGGAGGATTACAAAAATCATCCATATGCAATTGAACTCTTCCAAAAGGCGGGAGTACACGTAGAGCAAGTCCCATTTGATCAAAATTCATTAGATCTAGCTGCCAACGAAAAAGCGGATTTTGTACATTCTATATTAAAATTGCTAGAGGAAAATGGAGTGGAGGGAAGGGAACTGGCTTCTCTGCAAAATCAAGCGGAAAAATTGTTTAAATAAATTGCAGGTGGGGCTAAGTGTCTCCACCTGGTATGCAAAGGAGAGAATATGCAAGGGTATTGGTTTTATTTGGCGATTGCTGCCTTAAGTGCGACATCGTTTGCATTACATGTTCATTGGGGTTTAATCATTATTTTTCATTTATTTTGTCTTCGGAGTATCCTCACTAAAAAAAGAAATCTCATCATAATGACCGTATTAACCTATTTTCTCTTTTTTACAATAAGTTTTATTCATAATGCGGCCCATAAAAAGACCCATTTTCATTTAAATCAAAGTGAATTTTATATTACCTTTCCAAATAAACCGTCTATAGATGGAAACAAATTAAGTTCGACTGTCCAAACAGATAGAAAAGAGAATCTGGTACTTGGTTATACAATAGTAAGTGAAACAGAAAAAGAATCTTTAGAGCAAAATGTTAAATCAGGTGTTTCGTGCCATGTACTTGGTAATTTATCCATTCCTGAAAAAAATAGAAATGAAAATTTATTTAATTATAAACAATATTTATTTAGGCAAAATATTCATTGGGTCTTAAAAGTAAATGAATTCAAAAAATGCACGGATGATGGAAAGGGAATATTGTATAAAATAAAACGGATGCGTGAAGCTTCGTTGAGGAAAATTGAACAACAATATCCTCCAGAAATTATTCCATATGCAAAAGCTCTTCTTTTTGGAGACCGAATGGATTTTGAGGATGATGAATATTCCCGTTATCAACGCTTAGGAATAGTCCATTTATTAGCTATATCTGGGCTTCATGTATCTTTAATATACGTAGGATTTTATTATTTTCTTATCCGGATAGGTTTGACAAGAGAAACTAGTTCTTGGGTTATTATTTTGTTCTTGCCCCTTTATACTATTTTATGTGGGGCAAATCCACCTGTGATCCGTGCTTCCATCATGTTAATCATCATCCTCTTATCTTCTCATTCCAAATTGTCCTTGACTTCAGTTGATGGACTATCTATTAGTTTTTTACTCTTCTTAATGAAAGATCCTTTTATCATTTTTAACGTTGGGTTCCAGCTTTCCTTCATTGTTAGTCTATCCATTCTTTTATCAACTCCAAATATCATGGTGAAGTATAAAAATAGTATTTTGCAATTGATGGCAATCTCCTTTATCTCTCAAATTTCTGCTCTTCCTGTTATGATTTACCAATTTTATCAAATTTCCATCATCAGTATTTTTAGTAATCTTTTCTATGTTCCCCTCTACAGCTTTGTTATTTTACCGATGTTAATTTTTTCCTTTTTAATGTTATTTTTATTGCCGTTTGCTTTTAATCTAATAAATAAATGCCTGCTGGTCATTCTTTATTTTGCAGAAAAGATCGCACAATTTCTTGATTTTAAATGGGCGGTTTTAATTATCGGAAGACCGGGTATATGGGTATTGATTTTCATTATCATGGCAATTTTATATTTGTTTTATAAGTGGGAAAAAGGAAAAAAAATTTATGTTGCAGCAATGCCACTTTGTATTTTTATTCCTTTTTATATGGCGGCAAAATGTTTGAATCCATATGGTGAAGTTAATTTTATTGATATTGGTCAGGGCGACAGCATTATGATTCGGCTTCCATACAATCGAGGAACATATTTAATCGATACTGGAGGGACTATTCAGTTTGATGTACCTGATTGGACACAGAAAAAGCATCCATTTTCAGTAGGAAAAGATATTTTAGTTCCTTTTTTAAAAGGAAAGGGGATAAGCAAAATTGATAAATTAATTTTAACGCATAGTGATGCGGATCATATAGGTGCTGCGAAAGAACTGGCGGGAAATATTAAAGTAAATCACATTTATATATCTCCAAATTCTTGGAAGAAACCATTAATGTATGAAATATTAAAAGCCTTTCAAAAGGAAAACACACCAATTACGGAGGTGAAAGATGGATTTGGCTGGAAAATGAAGGATGGTAGTTTTCGGATTGTTTCTCCATTTGATCTCCATTATGAAGGGAATAACGATTCATTAGTGATGTTTGCAATATTTGGCGGGAAAAGCTGGTTATTTACTGGAGATTTGGAACAAGAAGGAGAACAGGAGCTAATCAAATCTCATCATTTTCATGCTGATGTTCTAAAGGTTGGTCATCATGGCAGCAAAACATCTACTTCTCTGCCTTTTCTGGAAAGCATTCATCCTAAGGTTGCGATTATATCAGTAGGAAAGAACAATCGTTATGGTCACCCGAATAAGGAAGTGCTGGAACGTTTAGAAGAAAATAATATAACCATATTTAGAACGGATTTAGAAGGTGAAGTGATATATAAATTTAAAGAAAATAATGGAACGATTCATACGGTACTTCCATAAAATAATGTATGATTTATTTGTTGGGAAAAAAGGAGTTTGCATGCAGCAAACTCCTTCGCAAACTCATTGTTATTAACCAACGAGCTTAATGACAGTTGCGATAATGAACATAATTGCAAAGAAAGCAAAAGACACTCCAAATCCAATACCTGAATCAATTGCGTCATTTCCCTTATACTGTACATCCTTTTCAAATTGGTTCACTCTCAACCCCTCCTATTTCCACTTTAGTATAGACGATTCGTTTTGAAAAAGCTATAGTAACCGTCCAATTTCCTTCGTTGACAAGAGTTAACACAAATACTTTTTAACCTGTAGGTGAAAATATTAGTACACCCGAGTTATTCCGTTAATGAAAAAGTATCCTAGGCCTTTTTCATTAGCGTTTATAATAGATAATGGAGATTGACTCTTCTTCGGGAGTTAATCTCCACTTGTCAAATTCATCATCCTTTTTTACGATAGAGATAAGATTTTAAAAAATGGAGAGAAGGCTACTGATGATTGACATTTGGAAAAATATAGAACGCAAGCAATTTTCGCCGATATATCTATTATATGGAATGGAAAGCTTTTTAATCAATGAGACAAAGCAAAAATTATTGAAAAATATGTTAACGGAAGAGGAATTAGACTTTAATTTTGCTTCTTATGACTTGGAAGAAGTTCCTATAGAAGTAGCAATCGAGGATGCAGAAACACTTCCTTTTATGGGTGAGAAAAGATTGATATTCTTACATAATCCATTTTTTTTAACCTCTGAAAAATCAAAGTCAAAGGTAGAGCATGATATTTCAAAATTAGAGGCTTATCTGCAAGAACCTGTTCCGTACAGTACCATTGTCTTTGTTGCACCTTATGAAAAATTAGACGAACGAAAAAAAATTACAAAACTGCTAAAGCGATCTGCAGAAGTTTTTGAGGCAAAAAAATTAAGTGAACAGGAAATAAAAACTTGGATTCGCCATCGGGCAGGTGCAAACCAAGTCGAAATTAACGACGATGCTATGGAAATGTTATTAACTCTTTCCGGCACAAATTTAATGATGCTGGCAAGTGAAATAGATAAATTGTCGCTATATTCCGAGGATGTAATAGATAAGCATACAGTTGAGATATTAGCTTCCAAATCATTGGAACAAAATATTTTTTCACTTGTCGATAAAGTAATTAATCGAAATATGGAAGAAGCATTACGAATCTATTATGACCTTTTAAAGCAAAATGAAGAACCGATAAAAATTCTTTCCATTTTGGCAGGTCAATTCCGGTTATTATATCAAACAAATGAATTAATGAGACGAGGATACGGTCAGCAACAGATTGCTAATTTTCTTAAAATCCATCCTTTTAGAATAAAACTTGCTGCGGGACAAGCAAAAATGTTTTCGGAAGAAGAACTAAATAAGATTATGATGTGGCTTGCTGATGCGGATTATCAAATGAAGACAAGCGCTTTAACAAAATCCATGATTATTGAAATGTTGCTATTTAAGATTCATGGCAGTTAATAAATAATGAATAAAGAAAAAACGATCCATAATTGGATCGTTTTTATTATGCATTAGCAGCATTTAATTTTTTCATTAAGCGTGCTTTTTGGCGATTTGCAGCGTTTTTATGAATAAGACCGTTAGATGCAGCTTTATCAAGTTGCTTAACAGCAGTAGCTAATAATGTTTTAGCGTTATCATCGTTATTTACAACTGCAGCTTCGAATTTCTTTACAGCCGTACGCATTGTTGATTTTTGAGCTGAGTTTTTAGCGTTGCGCTCTTCACTTGTTTTAACGCGTTTAATTGCAGATTTAATATTTGGCATTTATTTCACCTCCTACGAGTAATAAACATTCACTACTCGACTATCACAGTAAGAACAAGTGATATTTTATCAAACGAGCGGTGATAATGCAATACTATTAGACAAAAACAGAATTAATCTGCACGTAGGATTTTCTTCAACCTTTTTTTTGAAATGGTGAATTCTTTCTATGATGAATGATTTTTTTCTGGAAAGGAAATCATGTAAATTATGTATAAAATTCTTCTAAAAGTATAAGGAGGAATAAGATTGAAAAGAGAAAACCAGCTTGACTTAAGTGTTTATTCAGTAAGAACCGATTTAGCCCTCGAAGCGCACGATATGGCAGTTGAGGAACGGAAAAATAAATCAAATGAAGATGTTACAGAGATTGAAGGAGTAATTGTCAAAGATCGAAAAGTTGATGATATTAAAATATCCTCAGTGGAAATAACAAAAGAGGGAGAAAAGGTGATTGGAAAAAAAGCCGGTTATTATTTAACACTTGAAGTTCAAGGTATTCGGCAACATGATACCGTCTTACAACAAAAAGTGGGAGAGGTTTTTGCAAACGAATTTAGTGAATTTCTTAAGCAATTAAATATCCCAAAAGATGCAAGCTGCTTAATTGTTGGTCTGGGGAACTGGAATGTAACGCCAGATGCTCTTGGTCCAATGGTTTGCGAAAATATCATTGTAACACGTCATTTATTTCAGCTTCAGCCTGAAAATGTTGAGGAAGGCTACCGACCTGTAAGTGCCATAGCACCGGGTGTCATGGGATTAACCGGAATTGAAACAAGCGATATTATTTTTGGAGTTGCGGAAAAATCAAAGCCTGATTTTATTATTGCAATTGATGCTTTAGCTTCCCGCTCTATTGAAAGAGTTAATGCTACTATTCAAATATCCGATACAGGTATTCATCCGGGATCTGGAGTAGGGAACAAAAGAAAGGAACTAAGCAAAGAAACTCTTGGTGTGCCTGTTATCGCCATTGGAGTGCCAACAGTTGTTGATGCTGTTTCTATAACCAGCGACACTATCGATTATCTTTTAAAACATTTTGGAAGAGAAATGCGGGAAGAAAAACGGCCATCCAGTTCACTGGCTCCATCGGGAATGACATTTGGAGAAAAACGAGTGTTAACAGAAGAGGATTTACCTGGTGAGGAGCACAGAAAGATGTTTATGGGGATGATTGGAGCACTTGAAGAAGACGAAAAACGCCGACTTATCCATGAAGTGTTAGCACCGTTAGGACATAATTTAATGGTTACGCCAAAGGAAGTAGATTTGTTTATAGAAGATATGTCCAATTTAATAGCAAGTGGGTTAAATGCAGCTCTGCATGAATCAGTTGATCAAACAGACAGTGGTTTTAAAACTAGATAAGTGATGGCCTTTTTCGTATAGATCGTAGTTATTTTGTAAAATTTAAACTTTATTTCTTAAAAAATCTTCATTCGTATTCAAATAAGGATACTTAAAAGGTTTACCCTAATAAAAGCAACATAGTTTAAGAAAAGAACATAAGTGAAATCTAGTTTAATTTGTTCTACTTTCTCTAGTAATTTCATACATTGTACTAGATTAGAAAGAGAGGGTGGAACAAATGAAACCATATAAAAATCAAAGCATTGTTATTTCATTACAATTGTCCAGTATTCTAAAATTCTCTGGAGGGATTGTTCTAACCCTAATACTTATTTTTTCATTAACAGGAATTTTAACCACGGTTAAGTCTGAATATAGAATGAATTCAAACCTAGTAACGGATGCAAGTCAACATATTTCCGGAAAAGTTCTTTATCATCTTATCGCATCGGAAAATCATGTTTTGGGTTCCAGCCTAGAGGACAGTTCGAATTCCATCCCTATCGGAAATATACTTTTTAATCTGGTGACAAACATTAGTTTCAAGGACCCTAGGAGCTTTATTGGACGTGAACTTCCCGGATTTTATATGTTTGACAGCAAAATTCTCGTAGCCGGTGAAGGTACAGATTATACAAACCTTCCGATAGAATCTGTTCCGCCGGAGAAAATATTTAAGTCGAATAAAGATCCGGATTTAAAGAATACAGAAAACATTACAGGTACACAAAAAAGAGATAGTAAGGAAAAAAAACAAGATACAGCGTTAACTACAGGTAACAGGAAGGTTGTATTCCTATATTTTACCCATACACGTGAATCATACTTGCCATATTTAAAAGGAATAAAAGACCCGAATGCTGCAAGTCATTCGAAAATTAATGTCACAATGGTTGGAGAAAAGCTTAAAGAAGAATTAGAAGATCGTGGTATCGGAACAACGATTGATAAAACGGATGTTCAAAACCTTCTGTTAAAAAAGGGCTGGAAATATGGCCAATCTTATCTTGAATCAAGAGAACTTGTTCAAACGGCAATGGCACAAGATAGAGATCTTAATTATTTTATCGATATTCATCGTGATTCCGAGCGAAAGAAAAAAACTACCGCAATCATCAATGGTCAATCGTACGCCAAAATTTCCTTTATTATTGGCGGAGAAAACCCTAATCACGAAAAGAATGTCCAGCTTGCTAAAGAATTACATTCGCGTCTTGAAAGAAAATATAAAGGTTTAAGCAAAGGAATTATTCAAAAAGCAGGAGCCTCTACGAATGGTAAATTTAATCAAGACCTATCGTCTAATTCTTTTTTAATAGAGGTTGGTGGGGTCGATAATACGTTTGAAGAAATGTATCGAACTGTCACTGCCCTTGCTGATGTATTCAGTGATTATTATTGGCAGGCAGAAAAAGTAGATGGGAAACAGCCACCTGCAAAAAATTAAGAATACAAGGTATTTTATTTAACAAGTTTGATTCTGTATAGCGTAAATAACTATCGACTAGGCATTTCTAATAAAGGATTGATTAAAATGACAAGGTTTTTCATTAAATGTTCTTTTCTTATCGCCTTATTATTTGTAGGTGTTTTAATAGGAATGGAAAAAGCTAATGAGGGAATGGTTGACATGAAAGGATATAATGATTCAACATTACAATCCCCCGTTAAAATTCATGGAAAAAGCGATGGAAATATAGAAAGCTCCGTTTCAGGGGAAAATATTACGTCCCATAATTTGGATGAAAAAAAAGAACATTTACAAAATATTAAAGCCTTTAATCTATTTTCTTCTTTAGGAAAAGTCCTATCAAACATTGTTTCTTCCCTCACGGAAAAAATCATTGATTTTGCTTCTTCCTTTATATAATCTATTAAAGCATCCAATCTTGAGATGGATGCTTTTCTTTATGTCTAGGGCAATCAGCCAGCGGCAAGCGGATTTCTGCGTCTTTTTCGCTGTGGATGAAACATCAGCTTCTTGAACGACCTCGCTATGTTTCCTTTAACTCGCACAAGACGCGATGGTGAAATTGGCACTTCAATTTTACAGATTCGTGCGCTAGAAGCTACATGCGCCCGCGCTTTTCTTATTGAATCTTAAAAAGCCTGCTGATATAATCAGAAATAGTGTATATGTGTCGATTAACAGGAGTGAAACATGATGAACCTTGAAGAAAAACTACAACGACAAGCAAAAATTCGAAACTTTTCTATTATTGCACATATCGATCACGGAAAATCGACTTTGGCAGATCGAATATTAGAAAAAACGAATGCGTTATCGTCTCGCGAAATGAAGGCTCAGTTGCTAGACTCGATGGACCTTGAACGCGAACGCGGGATTACAATAAAATTGAACGCTGTCCAATTAAAATATAAGGCAAAAGACGGAGAAGATTACATTCTACATTTAATCGATACTCCTGGGCATGTCGATTTTACTTATGAAGTATCAAGAAGCTTGGCTGCATGTGAAGGAGCAATCCTAGTTGTGGATGCCGCACAAGGTATTGAAGCTCAAACATTAGCAAATGTCTATTTAGCACTTGATAATAATTTGGAAATATTACCAGTTATTAATAAAATTGATTTGCCGGCTGCTGATCCAGAGAGAGTTAGACAAGAAATCGAGGATGTTATCGGTTTGGATGCATCAGAAGCGGTCCTTGCTTCAGCAAAGGCTGGAATCGGTATTGAAGAAATTCTAGAAGAAATCGTTGAAAAAGTACCAGCCCCTACAGGTGATCCTGAAGCACCGTTAAAAGCGCTGATTTTTGACTCTTTATATGATGCTTACCGTGGTGTCATCGCTTATATTAGAGTTGTCGAAGGATCTGTAAAAGTAGGAGATAAAATTAAAATGATGGCAACCGGCAAGGAATTTGAGGTCACAGAAGTTGGAGTGCATACTCCGAAACAGGTACTATGTGATGAACTTACGGTTGGGGATGTAGGGTTTTTAACTGCTGCCATTAAAAATGTTGGAGATACACGAGTTGGGGATACGATAACCAGTGCGAAAAATCCCGCAACGGAGCCGCTGCCTGGTTACAGAAAATTAAATCCGATGGTATACTGCGGACTTTATCCTATCGACTCTGCAAAGTTTAATGATTTGCGAGAGGCTTTAGAAAAACTCGAATTAAACGACTCCTCCCTTCAATTTGAACCAGAAACATCCCAAGCACTTGGCTTTGGGTTCCGATGCGGCTTCCTTGGACTATTGCACATGGAAATTATTCAGGAACGTATTGAACGGGAATTTAAAATTGATTTAATTACAACAGCTCCAAGTGTTATTTATACAGTTCATTTAACAGATGGAACGGAAATAAATGTGGATAACCCATCGAATATGCCGGACCCTCAAAAAATTGACAGAGTAGAAGAGCCTTATGTAAAAGCGTCTATTATGGTTCCAAATGATTATGTGGGAGCGGTAATGGAACTTTCTCAGGCTAAGCGTGGTAATTTTATCGATATGAAGTATTTGGATGATGTACGTGTTAACGTCATCTATGAAATTCCGCTTTCGGAAATAGTATATGATTTCTTTGATCAATTAAAATCAAGTACAAAAGGATATGCTTCCTTTGATTATGAATTAATCGGATATAAACCTTCGAAGCTCGTGAAAATGGATATTCTTTTGAACGCGGAAAAAGTGGATGCTCTAAGCTTCATAGTTCACAAGGATTTTGCTTATGAACGTGGAAAGGTAATAGTGGAAAAGCTAAAAGAAATTATTCCGCGCCAGCAGTTTGAGGTGCCAGTTCAAGCGGCAGTGGGTCAAAAAATCATTGCTCGCTCTACCATTAAAGCAATGCGTAAAAACGTACTTGCAAAATGCTACGGTGGGGACATTTCACGTAAAAGAAAACTTCTTGAAAAACAAAAAGAAGGGAAAAAGCGCATGAAGCAAGTAGGTTCTGTTGAGGTACCTCAAGAAGCATTTATGGCTATTCTTAAGATGGATGATAATAATCCGAAATAAAAATTTATGGGGGAGAAATCTAGCAGCAACTAGTGCTCCCTCTTTTCTATTTTACTAATTAGGTTGTGATGAAATGAAAGCAGCATATATTCATATTCCTTTTTGTGAGCATATATGTTATTACTGTGACTTTAATAAAGTGTTTTTAAAGGGTCAGCCAGTGGACGAATATATTGATGCATTATTAAAAGAAATGAGACTGCAATTGGAAATGACTCCTGTTAACCAATTGGAAACTATCTTTGTCGGCGGAGGAACTCCAACAGTCTTAAATGAAACCCAATTAGATAGGCTTTGTAATGGAGTACGCGCTATTCTTCCGTTTCATAATGGGGAGTTTACATTTGAAGCAAATCCGGGAGACTTATCGGAAGAAAAATTAAGAATTCTGCATGAATATGGAGTAAATCGGTTAAGCTTCGGGGTTCAATCCTTTAATAATGAATTATTAAAAAAGATAGGCAGAACTCATACTTCTGATGATGTATTTGAAACATTAACGAAAGCGAAAAAAGCAGGATTTGAAAATATCAGCATTGATTTAATGTATGCACTTCCTGGGCAAACAGAGGATGACTATCGTTCGAGTTTAAGGACGGCATTGGAACTTAATCTTCCACATTATTCAAGCTATTCCTTAATTGTTGAACCAAAGACCGTTTTTTATAACTTAATGAGAAAAGGCAAGTTGCATCTTCCATCAGAAGATGCTGAAGCAAGGATGTATGAAATCCTCATGACGGAAATGGAAAAGCATGGATTACATCAGTACGAAATTAGTAATTTTGCCAAACCAGGCTTTGAAAGTAAGCACAATCTTGTTTATTGGAATAATGAAGAATATTTTGGCTTCGGCGCAGGGGCGCATAGCTATGTCGAACAAGTTAGAAGATCCAATAGTGGACCCGTGAAAAAATATCTTACACGATTAGAAAAAGGTGAGTTGCCTATTTTCGACCAGCATAAACTAACCAAGCAAGAAATGATGGAAGAGGAAATGTTTTTAGGGTTACGAAAAAATGAAGGGGTAAGTTTAGTGCGTTTTAAGGAAAAATATAATGAAAATGTTTTAAATGTTTTTGGAAATGCTATTTCTGAAATGGTGGAGAGAAAGCTTCTGGAGGTTACTGATAATAGGATTCAATTGACCAAGGAAGGTAGATTCATCGGGAATGAAGTATTTCAGGCTTTTCTTATGTAAGAAGGGTTCTCGGTACGCAAATATGTTGACATTATCCACCTGTTTTGATAATTTATTATTAGAATTAGCACTCATCCTTTAAGAGTGCTAACAGAGGTGATAGAAGTTGTTAACAGATCGTCAACTCCTTATATTACAAGTTATTATTGATGATTTTATTCGGTCTGCACAACCAGTTGGCTCAAGAACTCTTTCAAAAAAAGAAGAGATTTCATTTAGTTCGGCGACGATTCGTAATGAGATGGCTGATCTGGAAGAATTGGGTTTTATTGAAAAAACCCATACCTCTTCAGGGAGAATTCCTTCCGAAAAAGGGTATCGCTATTATGTAGATCATATTCTGTCACCGCAAAAGCTTAATTCAAAGGATATTTCATTGATACATTCAATATTTGCCGAAAGAATCTACGAGCTTGAAAATATTGTACAAAAATCGGCTAAAATCCTATCTGAATTAACGAACTATACGGCCATCCTCTTGGGACCGGCTGTAAAGGAAACAAAATTGAAACATCTGCAAATTGTTCCTTTAAATAATGATACTGCAGTTGCGATTATTATTACGGATACAGGTCATGTAGAAAACAGATTGTTTACGTTTCCGAAAGGATTTAATGTCGGTGAACTGGAACGAATGGTGAATATACTTAATGAGCGATTGGTTAATGTTCCTATACATCATCTAACAGATAAGATTTACAAGGAAGTTGCCAATATTTTAAAGCAGCATATTCATAATTATGATTCCATGTTATATACCATTTCCGAAACATTGAAAATACCTGATCACGAGAAAATCTTCTTTGGCGGGAAAGCAAATATGCTTAACCAGCCTGAGTTTCATGATATTCAAAAGATCCGTTCTTTAATGGATATGATTGAACGTGAGCAAGGATTTTATGATTTATTTAGGCATATTCCAGAGGGTATTCATGTGAAAATCGGGAAAGAAAATAAGTTAACGGAAATGGAGAATTGCAGCCTGATAACTGCAACCTATTCTGTTGGAAATGAACCAGTTGGAACCATTGCTATTTTAGGTCCGACAAGAATGGAATATTCAAGAGTCATTAGTTTGTTAGATTTTTTAAGCAACGATATGTCTAGGGCACTTACAAAATTGTATCAATCATAAAGTAGCTGGATATATTGAGTATAGCTGGAGATTAGCATATTACGCTAATTTCTAGTTATTTTCATTGTTTATTGAACCTAAAAGACATATTTCTGTTTATTTTTTGAGGGAGGTGAATGCAGGTGGCAGATGAAAAAAAGATTGCAGAAGAAATCGAACAATCAGAAGTAGAACAAAATGAAAATGTTGAAGCTGTTTTTGATGAAGAGTCAGCAGCAGATCCTTCTTCTGATAATAATAATGTGAATGATGAAGCAGCATTGCTTCAGGATAAAATTCAAGAACTGGAAGAAAAATTAGCGGAATCAGAAAACCGTTACCTGAGGTTGCGTGCAGATTTTGATAATTTTCGCAGACGTGTTCAACTTGACCGTGAGTCAAGTGAAAAATATAGAGCGCAAAACATTATCACTAATTTATTGCCAGCAATCGATAATTTCGAACGTGCAATGCAAATGACGCCTGATAATGAGCAAGCTGCTCAGCTTATGCAAGGCATGGAAATGGTATATAGAAGCATTTTAGAAGCATTAAAACAAGAGGGTGCAGTGCCAATCGAATCCGTAGGAAAGGAATTTGATCCGCAATATCATCAAGCAATTATGCAAGCAGAAGATGAAAACTACGGATCAAATATCGTAGTCGAAGAATTTCAAAAAGGCTATATCTTAAATGATCGCGTCATTCGCCCATCTATGGTGAAAGTAAATCAGTAATCGATACATATAAAAAGAGTAGGAGGAATTAACATGAGCAAAATTATTGGTATTGACTTAGGAACTACAAACTCATGTGTTTCAGTCCTTGAGGGCGGGGAACCAAAAGTAATTCCAAATCCAGAAGGCAATCGTACAACACCTTCAGTTGTTGCATTCAAAAATGGTGAACGTCAAGTAGGTGAGGTAGCTAAACGTCAAGCTATAACGAATCCTAATACGATTATTTCGATTAAACGACACATGGGAACAAGCCATAAAGAAACAATCGAAGGAAAAGAATACTCTCCGCAAGAAATCTCAGCAATGATTTTACAATATTTGAAATCCTATGCTGAAGAGTATTTAGGTGAAAAAGTAGACAAGGCGGTTATTACAGTTCCTGCATACTTCAATGATGCAGAACGTCAAGCAACTAAAGATGCTGGAAAAATTGCCGGCTTAGAAGTAGAGCGTATTATAAACGAGCCTACTGCAGCGGCATTAGCATATGGATTGGACAAAATGGATGAAGACCAAACTATTTTAGTCTATGACCTAGGCGGTGGTACATTTGACGTTTCCATCCTTGAATTAGGAGATGGCGTTTTCGAGGTTCGTGCTACAGCTGGTGATAATAGACTTGGTGGAGACGATTTTGACCAAGTAATTATCGATTATTTAGTAGCTGAATTTAAGAAAGAGAATGGAATTGATCTTTCTAAAGATAAAATGGCATTACAACGTTTAAAAGATGCGGCTGAAAAAGCGAAAAAAGACTTATCCGGAGTTGCATCAACACAAATCTCATTACCGTTCATTACAGCTGGGGAAGCTGGTCCATTGCATTTAGAGCTTACATTAACTCGTGCAAAATTCGATGAAATATCTGCTGGATTAGTAGAGCGCACAATGGGACCAACTCGTCAAGCACTTAAGGATGCTGGCTTAACACCATCTGATATTGATAAAGTTATTCTTGTAGGTGGATCTACACGTATTCCAGCGGTACAAGAAGCCATCCGTAAAGAAATTGGAAAAGATCCTCATAAAGGGGTAAATCCAGATGAAGTTGTGGCAATGGGTGCTGCGATTCAAGGTGGTGTCTTAACAGGTGATGTTAAGGATGTTGTTCTACTAGATGTAACACCACTTTCTTTAGGAATTGAAACAATGGGTGGAGTATTTACGAAACTAATTGATCGAAATACTACAATCCCAACTTCTAAATCACAAGTATTCTCAACAGCTGCGGATAACCAAACAGCTGTGGACATTCACGTATTGCAAGGTGAGCGTCCGATGGCAGCTGATAACAAAACACTTGGTCGCTTCCAATTATCTGATATTCCGCCAGCACCAAGAGGTATCCCGCAAATCGAAGTTACATTTGATATCGATAAAAACGGTATAGTAAATGTAAGTGCGAAAGATTTAGGAACTGGTAAACAACAAAACATCACGATTAAATCATCTACAGGACTTTCTGATGATGAAATTGAACGTATGGTTAAGGAAGCAGAAGAAAATGCTGAAGCAGATAAAAAACGTAAAGAGGAAGTTGAATTACGTAATGAGGCTGACCAGCTCGTCTTTACAACTGAAAAAACATTAAAAGAGCTGGAAGGCAAAGTAGATCAAGCAGAAGTGAAAAAAGCGGAAGAAGCAAAAGATGCTTTAAAAGCAGCAATTGAGAAAAATGATTTAGATGAAATTCGTTCTGCTAAAGATGCTCTTCAAGAAATTGTTCAAAACCTATCTGTGAAGCTATATGAAGAAGCAGCTAAACAAGCACAGGCTTCTCAAGATGCCGGCGGCCAAGATGGGGCTAAAAAAGACGATAATGTTGTAGATGCTGAATTTGAAGAAGTAAAAGACGATAAATAGAAAAGCGAAGGCGACTGTTCATCGACGTACTCCTTTCGGGCTTCGACTGAGATAAAGGAAACACAGTGAGGTTTTTCAGGAGCTATTGAAAATTGAACTACCATTTCCACCTGATGTTATCTTATCGTAGGAGGAGGCCGAAAGTTTGCTAGTCGATAGGAGCCGTAGCTAGACAATAAAATGGAAGTATATCACGGTTAGAAAGAATAAAAGTCAAAGTCAGGTCCATCTTGGCTTTGACTTTTCTTATGATATAACCACCAACTTATTCTTTTATTGATTGTTATAACTGTCAATGTTAAAATTACCTTTATGCTGATTGTTTCGGGAGTGTGTTTGTTATGAGTAAAAGGGATTATTATGAAGTTTTAGGACTAGAGAAAAATGCTTCTAAAGATGAAATTAAGAAGGCCTATAGAAAACTATCAAAGCAATATCATCCTGATATAAATAAAGCCCCAGATGCAGCTGATAAATTCAAAGAAGTTAAAGAAGCATATGAAGTTTTAAGTGATGATAATAAACGTGCACATTATGACCAATTTGGACATACGGATCCGAATCAAGGTTTTGGTGGCTTCGGTGGTGCAAGTGATTTTGGTGGCTTTGGTGGTTTTGAGGATATTTTTAGTACCTTTTTTGGCGGCGGAGGCAGACGACGTGACCCTAATGCGCCAAGACAAGGGGCAGATCTTCAATATACAATGACATTATCTTTTGAAGATGCCGTTTTTGGAAAAGAAACAGAAATTGAAATACCAAGAGAAGAAGAATGTGATACTTGTCATGGATCTGGAGCCAAACCCGGAACAAAACCGGAAACTTGTCCGCATTGCCATGGAAGCGGTCAATTAAATACAGAACAAAATACACCATTTGGTAAAATAGTGAATAGACGTGTATGTAATTATTGTAATGGTACTGGGCAATTGATAAAGGATAAATGTAGAACCTGTGGAGGAAGCGGAAAGGTTAAAAAACGCAGAAAAATCAATGTTAAAATACCTGCAGGGATTGATGATGGACAGCAATTACGTGTATCTGGTCAAGGAGAACCAGGTATAAATGGAGGTCCTTCAGGGGATCTATACGTAGTTTTCCATGTAAGAGATCATGAGTTTTTCGAACGTGACGGAGATGATATTTACTGTGAAGTTCCGATTACGTTTACACAGGCAGCTCTTGGAGATGAAATAGAAGTTCCAACTTTACATGGAAAAGTGAAACTAAAAGTACCGGCTGGAACTCAAACAGGTACGAAATTCCGCTTACGAGGAAAAGGTGTGCCAAATGTTAGAGGCTATGGGGTCGGTGATCAAAATATTCACGTGAAAGTAGTTACTCCAACAAAATTAACGGATAAACAAAAGCAATTACTTCGGGAATTCGGTGAAATTAGCGGAAGTATTCCTGACGAGCACAACGAGTCTTTTTTCGATAAGATGAAGAAAGCTTTTAAAGGGGAATAATGGATGAATGGAGTTGTCAGGTATTGAAATGGTCTGAGATTATGATTCACACAACAAACGAAGCTGTTGAACCAATCTCCAATATTTTGCATGAAGCGGGTGCGAGTGGTGTTGTCATCGAGGATCCTTTTGAGCTTATTAAAGATCGGGAAGATCAATTTGGAGAGATCTATCAGCTAGATCCAGAGGATTATCCTGAAGAAGGTGTTATTGTAAAGGCTTATTTGCCTGTTAATAGTTTTTTAGGAGAAACGGTGGAAGAAATAAAGCAATCCATAACAAACTTAACCTTATTTAATATTGATATTGGTAAGAATGATGTCTCCATTAGTGAAGTCAACGAAGAAGAATGGGCAACTGCTTGGAAGAAATATTATAATCCAGTTAAAATATCATCAAAGTTTACGATAGTACCTACGTGGGAACAATATGAACCCGTTAATAGTGATGAGTTAATTATTGAATTAGACCCAGGTATGGCATTTGGAACAGGTACACATCCAACAACTGTAATGTGTATTCAAGCATTGGAACGTACAGTACAACAAAATGATCATGTCATCGATGTAGGTACGGGTTCTGGAGTTTTGAGTATTGCTGCTGCATTACTCGGTGCCGGTAAAGTGACGGCATTAGATCTTGATGAAGTTGCCGTTCAATCTGCCAAGCTAAATATAAAATTAAACAAAGTTCAGGATATTGTTTCTGTTTCAAAGAATGATCTTTTAAATGGTGTTGACAGTCAGGCTGATGTAGTGGTTGCTAACATTTTAGCAGAAGTAATCATGCGTTTTACGGATGATGTAGCAACAGCTGTTAAAAAAGACGGATACTTTATTGCTTCTGGTATTATTCAACCAAAGAAGAATGAGGTAAAAGAAGCGATTATTCAATCAGGATTTATCATTGAAGAAACCATAGTAATGGAAGATTGGATAGCATTTATTGCGAAGCGCAGGTGAAGGAATTGCAACGTTATTTTCTAGATAAGCCTTTTTCCGGAGAAAAAGAGGTAATATTAAAAGATGATCATTTTCATCATATTGCGCGAGTGATGAGAATGTCTCCGGAAGATGAGTTTTATGTTGTTTTTCAAGATAAAAAGGCATGTATTGCCAAAATAACGGATATTACCAATGAAGCAGTTATGGCTTCTATTGTAAAATGGGAAGAAATGAATAAAGAAATGCCTGTTCCTATTACCATTGCGAGCGGACTGCCTAAAGGGGATAAGTTGGAATGGATTATCCAAAAGGGAACAGAATTAGGTGCATATGAATTTATCCCTTTTATTGCGGATCGCTCGATTGTGAAATGGGATGTAAAAAAGGAACAGAAAAAGCATACAAGGTGGTTGAAAATTGCAGAGGAGGCTGCAGAGCAATCACATCGTCAACATAAACCGAACATTTTACCTCCAATTACTTTTAAAGAATTACTTCATATAAGCTCCAATTATACACATAAAATTGTCGCTTATGAAGAAAACGCCAAACAAGGTGAGAGCACGAATTTTCCTAAAATGTTGAAAAACTTTAAGCAGGATGATACGGTATTAATTGTATTTGGACCTGAAGGCGGAATATCCAATACGGAAATTGAACAGCTAGAGAATAATGGGTTTGTACCATGTGGTTTCGGACCGAGAATTCTTCGGACAGAAACTGCTCCATTATACGCATTATCAGCAATTTCCTATCATTTAGAATTAATGAGGTGATCAACATGTCCTCTGTAGCATTTCATACATTAGGTTGTAAAGTAAACCACTATGAAACAGAAGCGATATGGCAATTATTTAAAAGCGAAGGCTATGAACGAGTTGATTTTGAATCAACATCCGATGTATATGTCATTAATACTTGTACAGTAACTAATACTGGTGATAAAAAAAGCCGTCAAGTGATTAGACGAGCTGTGCGCAAAAATCCTGACGCAGTTATCTGTGTAACTGGATGTTATGCGCAAACATCCCCAGCGGAAATCATGGCAATCCCTGGTGTGGATATTGTTGTAGGTACACAAGATCGTACGAAAATGCTTGAGTATATTGAACAATTTAAAAATGAACGCCAACCGATTAATGGTGTTAAAAATATCATGAAAAATCGTGTTTATGAAGAATTAGACGTACCTGCCTTTACTGACCGTACACGTGCGTCTTTAAAAATTCAAGAAGGATGTAATAACTTCTGTACTTTCTGTATTATTCCTTGGGCAAGAGGCTTAATGCGGTCAAGAGATCCAAAAGAAGTTATTCGCCAAGCTCAGCAATTAGTCGATGCCGGATATAAAGAAATCGTTTTAACAGGTATTCATACTGGCGGATACGGTCAAGATTTGAAAGATTATAACTTAGCAATGCTTCTTCGTGATTTAGAAGCGGAAGTAAATGGTTTAAAACGAATTCGAATCTCATCTATCGAGGCTAGCCAATTAACAGATGAGGTTATTGAAGTAATTGAGAAGTCTAAAATTATCGTTCGACATATGCATATTCCTTTGCAGTCCGGATCGGATACAGTATTAAAGAGAATGAGACGTAAATATACGATGGCTGAGTATGCCGAAAGACTTGTAAAATTAAAGAAAGCTTTACCAGGTCTTGCAGTTACATCTGATGTTATTGTTGGTTTTCCAGGCGAAACGGAAGAAGAATTCATGGAAACATACAACTTCATAAAAGATCATCAGTTTTCAGAACTTCATGTATTCCCATATTCCAAACGCACTGGTACACCTGCGGCTAGGATGACGGATCAAATTGATGAAGAGATAAAAAATGAACGCGTACATCGATTAATCGCACTTTCTGACCAACTTGCAAAAGAATATTCATCAAAATTTGAAAACGAAGTATTAGAAGTAATTCCTGAAGAAAAATATAAGGAAGACCCAGATAGCGGATTGTATGAAGGATATACGGACAATTATTTGAAAGTAGTATTTCCTGCAACAGAAGATATGGTTGGAAAGCTTGTAAGAGTAAAAATAACGAAAGCAGGATATCCATATAATGAAGGACAATTTGTTCGTGTATTAGAGGATACAGTTGAAAAGGAAGAACTCAAAGCAATATAAACTGCAGATTTCTGCGGTTTTTTTTTTTTGGAAATTTTTTAGATATGAATTTATTTGCTTTTTGGGCAAAACTTATAGTGCTCGAATACATGAAAAGATAATGGTATAGTAAAATTTGTAATGAACAAAACGGTTTGGAGGAAACTTTAATGAATAATATTGCAAAAATGATTGATCATACATTATTAAAGGCAGATGCAACAAAAGAACAAATACATACTCTATGTCTTGAAGCAAAAGAATATTCCTTTGCTTCCGTTTGTGTTAACCCGACATGGGTAAAGTATTGTGCGGAAATACTGAAAGACTCGAATGTGTTGGTTTGTACCGTAATTGGCTTTCCGCTGGGTTCCAATACACCTGAGACTAAAGCATTTGAAACAAAGAATGCCATTGAAAATGGCGCAGGTGAAGTAGACATGGTCATTAATATTAGTGCGTTAAAAAGCGGTGATTATGAGTTAGTAGAAAAGGATATTAAAGCGGTGACAGATGCTGCAAAAGGAAAAGCCTTAACAAAGGTAATTATCGAAACATGCTTATTAACAAATGATGAAAAAGTTCATGCTTGCGAAATTGCCGTTAAAGCGGGAGCAGATTTTGTAAAAACCTCAACCGGATTTTCTACGGGAGGAGCGACTCCTGAAGATATTGCATTAATGAGAAAAACAGTTGGACCAGATATCGGAGTAAAGGCTTCAGGCGGCGTAAGAAGTGCACAAGATGCGGAAGCATTGATTAAAGCGGGAGCGACTAGAATAGGTGCTAGTTCGGGAGTGAAAATTGTAAAAGGTTTATCGAGTGAATCTGACTATTAATTAAAAAACGAGGCTTTTCGCCTCGATTTTTAATTCCATATCGTTTTTTTTCCGTGTACTTTCACGATAAATTGTCCGAATTTAGTAGCAATTGGCAATACAAGAATCGATGAAAATAAATTAAAAATAACACTCGCATGGGCAAGTTGTGTTTCCGGATTGGAAGAAAGTTCTTTACAAATAAACGATAGTTGACTTAAAAATGGCAAGCAGAGAAATGCACCGCCAACATTAAGCCAAATATGTGCGTAAGCCGTCAATCTAGCTTCTTCACCAGCTCCGACACTTGCTAGAAGACCGGTAATACACGTGCCAATATTTGCTCCAAGCATAATCGCAATTCCCGTTTCGAGTGTGAAAATATGGGCACTTAAAAAGCTCATCGCAATCCCCGTCATAACAGTGCTGGATTGGATACATGCTGTCAGGATTATTCCTACTATAAAGGCATAAAGGAAATGATCGCTTAATAACATCAATAATTTTTGTGTAGAAGGTAATTGAGTAAATGGGATAGCCAATCGTTCAAAAGCCCTCATTGCGGAAAATATGAACGCGAAACCAATGAATACATAACTTAAGCTTTTCCATTTTGTTCTCCTGAAAAACAAACACATAATTCCAAGAATGAAAAATGGAATAACTAGAACGGATAGATTAAATGATAGAAATTCTAATGTAAAGGTGGTACCAATGTTTGTCCCTAAAATAATTCCAATCGTTTGTGGAAATGCCAGTACTCGGGCAGAAACTAATCCTACTGTAATAACCATCACAGCCCCGCTGCTTTGAAGAATTGGTGTCATAATGATTCCAACAAGCATACCTTTAAAAGGAGTATTTGTTACTTTTTTCAGCCATTGCTCCATCGCTTTGCCTGATAAGTTAAATAACCCTATCCGTAGCCAAGTAATGCCAAGGATGAAGACACCAACCAGACATATAAATAAGATAAGATATAACATGTCCACTCACCTCTAAATAATGATATGCAGGCAAAAAAAAGAGATGATTACAAGTTGAAAAGAATAGAAAAACTTTTTAATTTTTCCATGGTATCTCTTATAGTTTGCATGAAGAATGTTGACCTAATAGGAAGGTTATATTATAATTGCAAGGTACATGGTTTTTTACATGCGTTAACATGTAACCGTAGTGTGTTCGGAGGGAGGGAAAGAGAGATGTCAAAAACAGTTGTTCGTAAAAACGAATCGCTTGAAGATGCTCTTCGCCGCTTCAAACGCTCAGTTTCTAAAACGGGAACTTTGCAAGAATATAGAAAGCGCGAATTTTATGAAAAACCAAGCGTAAGACGTAAGAAAAAGTCTGAAGCTGCTAGAAAACGTAAGTTCTAATAGAGGGTGAAAATATGGGTCTTCTCGAGCGTTTAAATGAAGATATGAAACAAGCTATGAAAAACAAAGAAAAAGAAAAACTCTCTGTCATTCGTATGCTTAAAGCTTCATTACAAAACGAAGCAATTAAGCTTAAAAAGGAAAATTTAACCGAAGAAGAAGAGTTGACAATCCTTTCTCGCGAAGTAAAACAACGTAAAGACTCCCTCCAGGAATTTAAAGATGCAGGTCGTGAAGATCTAGTTGAAAAAATTCAAACGGAATTGACTTTTGTGAATATATATATGCCAAAACAGCTAACGGATGAGGAATTAACTTCCATTGTGGAAGAAACAATTCGAGAAGTAAATGCAACTTCAAAAGCTGACATTGGTAAAGTCATGAGTGCCATTATGCCTAAAGTAAAAGGTAAGGCAGATGGATCAGCCGTAAACAAAAAAGTACAGCAGCAATTATCTTAAATGATAAAAAAGGTCGAGAAGGATACTTTTCGGCCTTTTTTATTTAGGGATAAAAAGAAGGTATAAAAATGTTATTAAATAATGGATTTAACTAATGTAGTCTCTAGGAAGCGCATGCGGATTACCGGCTAGCGGATAAGCTGCTTGCGCTTTTCTTCATAGTTCTGCAGTAACAAAAATTTAATTTTTCTTGAAACCTTCTTAGTCATTTATTCGTAAATTAAATAAAATGGGGGGGTGATTACTTGGGAAAAAAATTTTTGGTGTTTATCGGTTTTTGGAGCATAATGTTGATTTTGAATTTTCCTGTTCATGCTGCAATGAATCAAGGAATAATTGCTGCTCCAAATAGTCCAATAGAAAATTTCGCCAACTTCTTAACCAATCCAATTGTGGTAACTATTTTATTATGCTTGGCAAGTTTAGGATTCGTAATGGAATTGTATACACCTAAATTTGGATTGTATGGAATTGTTGGAATTATAGCACTTGTTCTATTTTATTTTAGCCATATTGTAACAGGTGATGCTAGTTTTAATTCTCTCATTTTATTTGTCTTGGGAGTTGTATTAATTATTGCAGAACTATTTTTACCAGGGGCAATTGCCGGATTTTTAGGAGTTTTAGCAATTATAGGTTCCTTGTTAATGGCAGGTGGAAATCTTCTTTATACAGGGATTTCGATTATGATTGCACTGCTTATCACCATTATTGCCATGATAATTATGATAAAGGTGTTTGGACGAAGAATGAAATTATTTAAAAAAATTGTTTTGTCAGATGCTGTCAGCACAGAGAAAGGATATGTATCCAATATTAATAGAACCGATTTACTCGGTAAAATTGGTAAAACGATCACTCCACTAAGACCTGCTGGGACTATTGAAATTAATGGAGAGCGATTAGATGTGGTGACAGAAGGAGGCTTTATTTCCTCAGGCACTGATGTCAAGGTAATAAAGGTTGAGGGTGTTAGAATTATTGTCAGATTAAATCAGAATGAAATGATAGAATAGAAGAGGAGGAATTAGATTGGTATTAGAAGCTGGAACAGTTTTATTAATAGTTGGAATTATTGCAGCGGTAATTATTATCGGAATTTTATTAACATTTGTGCCTGTAATGCTTTGGATTTCGGCACTTGCAGCAGGAGTTCGAATTGGTATCTTCACCTTAGTTGGAATGAGGCTGCGAAGAGTTATTCCCAGCAGGGTTATTAATCCGCTTATCAAAGCAAGAAAAGCAGGTATTGAAGTTGGCATAAATCAATTAGAAAGCCATTATCTTGCTGGAGGTAATGTTGATAGGGTCGTAAACGCTTTAATTGCAGCTCATAGGGCAAATATAGAATTATCTTTTGAACGTTGTGCCGCTATTGATTTAGCTGGACGTAATGTATTAGAAGCAGTACAAATGAGTGTTAATCCCAAAGTTATTGAAACTCCATTTATTGCTGGTGTTGCTATGAATGGTATTGAAGTGAAAGCGAAAGCCAGAATAACGGTTCGTGCAAATATTGAAAGGCTAGTCGGGGGAGCGGGAGAAGAAACGGTTATCGCCCGTGTTGGAGAAGGTATTGTAAGTACAATTGGTTCTTCTGAAGATCATAAAAAGGTACTCGAAAATCCGGACTTAATTTCACAAACTGTCTTAACTAAGGGGCTTGATGCTGGGACAGCATTTGAAATTCTTTCCATTGATATAGCGGATGTGGATATCGGTAAAAACATCGGTGCTGAGCTTCAAACAGAACAAGCAGAGGCTGATAAAAAGATCGCACAAGCAAAAGCGGAAGAACGCCGTGCAATGGCTGTCGCATCCGAACAAGAAATGAAAGCTAAAGTGCAAGAAATGCGGGCTAAAGTGGTAGAAGCGGAAGCCGAGGTTCCATTAGCGATGGCCGAGGCATTAAGATCAGGGAATATTGGTGTAATGGACTATATGAACTTTAAAAATATCGAGTCAGATACAGATATGAGAGGATCCATTGGAAAAATGACTGGTGAAAAGAAAGATCCAAATAAGCCTGAATAAAGGATCGCAGGAAGGTGGTATTTCCTTTGGAAGCGATTATTATAGCCATAATCGTTGGTATTATTGGAGCAATGGCCAATAAAAAGAAGCTTGAAAAATCTAAAAGCAATAAACCAATTCCGAACCCGAGATCTCTTTTTGGAGAGATGCAAAAAACAATTGAAGAAAATATAAAAAAACTTTCACCCGAAATGGTGTCTGATCCTGCTCCAAAAATGAATAACGATGATTTCGTATATCGGGATGAAGAACTGGATGCTGAAATTCAAGCCGACCGTTTGAAGATTCAGGAAGAGTATTATGAAAAAAAGCTTGAACAAATAAATCATCAAGTCGACAATATTAAAAAAAGGGAGCACCTGTCATTGATAAGTGACGGTGATGATTTAGTAAAAGGAATCATTTTAGCAGAGATACTCGGTCCACCGCGTGCAAAAAAACCATATAAAAGAAACTGAAAAAAATCCGTGCCATTGTATGATGGTACGGATTTTTTTTGCAAAGAAAGTACATTGCGGATAAGTGCAATAGCTCGTAAATTACCTCGCTGTATTCCCTTTTTCTCACCTCTGACTACTAAATCTGTATCCAAGTACTGCGGTGCCTCCGCTTTTCTAAATAAATACGAAAAAAGGTGCTGAATCCTTATTTATTTTCATAAATATGATATGAAAGGGGGTTCTTTTCTATGGCAAAAAAATGGAGCCGACTTCTGCAAAATCTGATGACTAACACCATGCAGCTTCCGCAAGATGTCATGATGGACCTGCCGCGAATTACCATGATTGGCCAAATTCATATTTACATAGAAAATCACCGCGGACTTCTTACCTTCTCTGATCAGGAAGTAAGGCTGCTTCTCAAACAAGGTCAATTGCTTATTAAGGGAAAATCGTTTGTTATTAAGACCATTTTACCGGAAGAAATTTTGCTGGAAGGAAAAATAGATGCTGTCAGTTATTTGAAAGAATAGGAGTGACAAAGTTGAAAAATCATTGGGTTACATTTCTAGGTGGGACAATTCATGTAAAGGTGGAGGGGAAAGGGGTAGAGCGGTTTATTAATCAGCTCACCCGTGCCCGTCTAATGATATGGAATGTAAAGCGACAAGGAACAAATGCGATTACTTTTTATATTCGGCTGCAGGATCTTCATAAGCTCAGACATCAGGCAAGAAAAAATGATTGCCGTATATCTTTTTTAAGTGGACAAGGTATGCCTTTTCTCTGGAAACGAACATTAAAAAATGCTGGTTTCTTAATAGGACTTATTTTGTTTTTTATCGTTATCACGCTGCTTTCGAATGTCGTCTGGGGAATACAAATAAAAGGCGCTAGCCCGCAAACCGAGCACCAAATCAAAAAAGAGTTAAATAAAATGGGAATTCAGGTTGGGAAATTACAATTTAATATGGATAGCCTTGAATCCATCCAACATGAGTTGACGAATAAAGTTCCAAACATTACATGGGTTGGCGTGGATTTACATGGGACAACCTTCCATCTGCAAGTAGTGGAAAAAAACACACCTAAGACCAAAAAAACTTTGAGTCCAAGACATTTGGTAGCTAATCAAAAAGCTGTTATTGTAGATATGTTTGTTGAAGCAGGTATTCCCGTTGTGAAAGTAAATCAGTTTGTCAATAAAGGGCAATTGCTTGTATCTGGCTTAATCGGGAGAGAGGAAGATCAGAAACCTGTAGCAGCTATAGGTAAGGTTTATGGAAAAACATGGTACAAGACGGATGTCGAGCTTCCGTTACAATCGGAATTTCAAGTATTTACAGGTCTTGAGCAAAAAAAATATTCTTTAAAAATTGGCTCTTTTAGTATTCCTTTTTGGGGATTTGGCAAGATAAAATATAAAGCATATGAAACAGAAAAGAATGTACATCCTATTAAGTTTTTGAAATGGCGGCTTCCTATTGATTATGTACAAAAAACAGTACGTGAAAAGGAATTGGCACAAAGAGATTATACAAAAGCGCAAGCAATAAGTGCAGCAAAGGAACTTGCGGTAAATGATTTAAAAACAAAAATTCCAAATGATGCAAAAATCGTGGATGAATATGTTTTGCATGAACAAGTGGAGAATGGTAAAGTAAAATTATCAATCTATTTCCAAGTTATTGAAGACATAGCGGAGGCAAAACCAATCGTTCAAGGAGACTGAGAATGTCAATAGAAATCATTACAGCGAAGATACAATTACAAAACCCAAATGAAGCCATTTCTTTATTTGGAATATCTGATAAACATTTAAAATTATTGGAGGATTCCTATAAGGTATCTATTATTACAAGAGGTGAATCTGTCCATATCTCTGGTAATACAGAGGATGTTGAACGAGTAAATAAAATATTAGAACGTTTACTATATATCATTAGAAAAGGGATAAATATTAGTTCCAGAGATGTTTTATATGCTATTCAAATGGAAAACCAGGGAACATTAGAATTTTTTGAAGAAATATATGATGAAGAAATAACGAAAAATGCTAGGGGTAAATCAATCCGTATTAAAACCTTAGGACAAAAACAATATATTACTGCAATTAAAAAACATGATTTAGTTTTCGGGATTGGACCAGCAGGAACAGGAAAAACATACTTAGCAGTTGTAATGGCTGTTCATGCATTGAAGAATGGAATGGTGAAAAAAATTATTTTAACTAGACCTGCAGTTGAAGCTGGGGAAAGCCTAGGTTTTTTACCAGGTGATTTAAAAGAAAAAGTAGACCCTTATTTACGCCCCTTATACGATGCTTTACACGACGTTTTAGGGAGTGAGCATACGGGACGTCTAATAGAAAGGGAAACAATTGAAATTGCCCCTCTTGCGTACATGAGAGGCAGAACCTTAGATGATGCATTTGTTATATTAGACGAAGCGCAAAATACGACACACGCTCAAATGAAAATGTTCTTAACCAGACTCGGATTTAATTCTAAAATGGTCATAACCGGCGATAGAACTCAAGTTGATTTACCGAAAGGTGCACAATCAGGATTAGTGGAGGCGGAAAAAATTTTAAAAAGCATTCCAAAAATCTCGTTTGTTTATCTTGAACAAAGTGATATTGTTCGCCACCCGCTTGTGGCAAAGATCATTGAAGCATATGATCAACATTCTTCTTAACCTGAACAATCTGTTCAGGTTTTTTTATAAAATAAAGTGCATTTCCGTACAAAAACTGATATCATTTTACATAATTAGGGAAGTTATCTCTTTAAAAAAGATATTTCTTTAGGAAGACTTTAATCTGTCGTTATTGTCATGTTTTATGCTATTTGAAGGTGGTGGGAGAACTAGGTGAATATTCAAGACTACATTGGAAAAATTCGTACTCTACTAAGTTATAAAGTATTTACAATCATTACTTTACTGATTTTATCTATATTGATTTATGGAGTCCTTTACTACAATGTGAAGCCTCAAACGTATAATATGGAGTTATTTTCCATTGCCGATAAAACAGTTCGTTCTCCTAAAACGATAGAAGATGAAGCGAAAACCAATGAAGAACGGCAAAAGGCTGCAGACGAGGTTGGAAGGGTTTATACATTTAAAAAAGAAACTTTACAAAACAGGGTATCACTGATAAACTCCATTTTTGACTTTGTTAATGATGTAAATTATCAACCGGAACTACAAGACAAATCAAAGGATAAACCCGCAAAAAAATCCGATGCAGAAAAATTACAAATATTAAAATCGGATTTATCGAAAAATGTGAATGAAGACGTAACAAAGAGAATTCCAGATGATATTTTTTACACTTTACTTAAAACCAATCACTTTGATTTGGAGCAGGCTAGAGATATTGTTATCCAACAAGTAGAAACAATGATGGATGAAAAAATAAGAGATGATCAGGTATCCCAAGTAAGATTAAAAATAGCAGATAAAATTAACCAATCTAATTTAAACAGAGATTTGCGTGAAGCAGCAGTGGAGCTTGGCAAATATGCTATTGTTCCGAATGATATTTATGATCCTCAGTTAACCGAGGCAAGACAAAAACAGGCGATGGAAAATGTTGAGCCAGTAAAAATTTTACAGGGGCAAATTATTGTTCAAGAAGGACATCTTATCGACAGGGATATCTACCATCAGCTACAAATACTTGGTTTATTGAAAAGTAATCCAACAGTTAAGCCCTTTTACGGATTAGCACTGTTTGTCTTATTAATGATTGCGCCAATTTATCTTTATATACACAATACTTCGTATCCTGAAGATAAGAAACAGATATATTTAATCCTTGTAAGTTTCGTTTTTTTTATATCCCTATTATTAATGAGAATTGTGGGGTTTATTGATAGTACAGATTTACCTAATTTAGGTTATATTTATCCGGCAGCCTTGGCACCAATGTTAATTCGAATCATGTTAAATGAACGGTTTGCATTTATTGTAACGATTTTGTTAGCTGCATGTGGAAGTATTATATTTAGAGACGAACTGGCAGGGACGATTAATATTGAAATAGCTGTTTATATTTTGTTTAGTGGTACTGCAGGTATTTTATTTTTATCCAATCGAAACCGCCGCTCCAATATTTTACAAGCTGGATTATTTGTTTCCGTTATCAACCTGATGATGATATTTGCATTAATCCTATTAGGAAATGGACAGTATTCAAAAATGGAATACATTTATTTTGTGGTGTTTTCTATTGCTTCAGGATTACTGTCTGCAGTATTTACCATTGGGCTCGTGCCATTTTTCGAGGCAGGTTTTGGCATACTGTCGACGATTAAATTAATTGAACTATCAAATCCGAACCACCCTTTATTAAAGAAAATTTTAACGGAGGCACCTGGTACATATCATCATAGTGTGATGGTGGCGAATTTAGCGGAAGCAGCATGTGAAGCTGTCGGGGCAAATGGCTTGCTGGCAAGAGTCGGATGCTATTATCATGATATTGGCAAAACCAAACGCCCGCAATTTTTTATTGAAAATCAAATTAACATGGAAAATCCCCACAATCACTTGTCTCCGGAAGTGAGCAGGGATATCATTATTGCGCACGCAATTGACGGAGGAAAAATGCTAAGAAAACATAAATTTCCTAAGGAAATTATTGATATTGCGGAACAACATCATGGTACAACTTTGCTGAAATATTTTTATGTAAAGGCAAAAGAAGAAAATCAAAATGTGGATAAAGAATCGTTTCGATATCCTGGGCCGAAGCCTCAGACGAAAGAAATTGCTATCATCAGCATAGCGGATAGTGTAGAAGCTGCCGTTCGTTCCATGGCACACCCATCACCAGAACAAATAAAAGAGTTAATTCATAACATTGTTCAGGACCGCTTACAAGATGGTCAGCTTAATGAATGTGATATTACCTTAAAAGAGCTTGAAGTTATAAAGAAAACATTTTGTGAAACATTAAATGGTATATTTCACTCCCGAATTGAGTATCCCGAATAAGAAAAGCTGAAAACTCTTGCTTAGGCAGTGTAGGATATAGAGAATTCACAGGCGAGATAAATGAAACACGGCGAGAGACGAGTCGATACTTTCGCAAGGAGCAGCGGTAGAAATCCATTAGCTGAAAGTGCCTTGTACTATATAAAGTTTAAACTTGTAAAATAACTTATTTGTTAATTTTTTTACATAATAAATAAAAGGGAGCCCTTTTTGGGTGGTATTTTTAATTAATAAAATTGAATATTTAGAGGTGGATATTATGTCTTTATCCATTGACTTTATGGATGAAACAAATGAATTAAAAAAAGAAGATTTTGATTTAGTAGAAAGCCTTTTAAACTTTGCAGCAAATAAATTAGAAATTGAAAATGAAAGTGAAGTTTCGATTACTTTTGTATCGAACGAGAGAATCCAAGAAATAAATAGGGAGTATCGGGAAAAGGATCTGCCCACTGATGTTATTTCTTTTGCGATGGAAGAGTTGGGAGAAGGGGAAATAGAAATTAGTGGTGTCGAAATGCCTAGGGTACTTGGGGATATTATTATTTCTGTTTCTAAAGCACATGAACAAGCAAATGACTATGGTCATGCTTTTACGCGTGAATTAGGATTTTTGGCCCTTCATGGATTTTTGCATCTGCTTGGATATGATCATATGACACCAGAAGATGAGAAAGAAATGTTTGGACTTCAAAAGGACATATTAGATGAATATGGACTTAAACGATAAAAATAAGTCTCCTTTGTCAAAAACATTTTCCTATGCTTTCAGTGGAATTGTCCATGGTTTGGGACAAGAAAGAAACTTTAGGATACATACGGTAGCGGCGATTTTAGTAACAGTATTAAGTATCCTAATGCGAATTTCCTCGGTGGAATGGCTATTTGTTATTCTTTCTATTTTCGGTGTTTTTACATTAGAGTTAATTAATTCGGCAATAGAAAGGGTAGTGGATTTAACAACATCGGAATATCACCCTTTGGCAAAACAGGCAAAGGATTTAGCGGCAGGAGCAGTTTTAGTCTATTCCATTATGTCTGTTATTATTGCGTGTATCATTTTCATACCGAAACTTGCACATTTATATAAAATGCTCATACAGTAATAATAACAGGTGAATGTAACAGTTTTTACCATAGCAGAATTTGAATCCGATTTTTATTTGAGTTAAAATAAGTTTATCCAACATTTTGGTGGGTAAACTTATTTTAGTCAGATTTTTTGATATTTTCAATCAAATCAAAAATATTCTATAATTCATGACATTTTTGTGGTAAAATAAGATTTGAAGGGGAAGTAATATGAATTTAGAGCATTTAATTGAGGAAGCAAAGCAAGCAAGGGATAAAGCATATGTGCCATATTCAAAGTTTGCTGTGGGTGCAGCGTTGCTCACGAACGACGGAAAGGTTTATCAAGGATGCAATATTGAGAATGCAGCGTATAGTGTTGCCAATTGTGCTGAAAGAACAGCCCTGTTTAAAGCCTATTCAGAAGGCGATACATCCTTTGCTGCATTAGTTGTAACAGCAGATACTAACCGGCCAGTACCACCATGTGGAGCTTGTCGCCAAGTTATCTCAGAGCTTTGTCCTAAAGACATGAAGGTTATCCTTACCAATTTAAAAGGTGATAGGAAAGAGTTGACAGTAGAAGAATTATTGCCTGGTGCATTTTCTCCGGAGGATTTAAATGAGTAATAAACAAATTGCAGAAAACGAATTCAAATCAGGTTTTATCTCCATAATTGGACGCCCTAATGTTGGAAAGTCTACGTTTTTAAATAGGGTAATTGGGCAGAAAATTGCCATTATGAGTGATAAGCCTCAAACAACTAGAAATAAAGTCCAAGGTGTTTATACTACAGATGATTCTCAAATGATCTTTATAGATACTCCAGGCATTCATAAACCGAAACATAAACTTGGCGATTTTATGATGAAGGTTGCGACCAATACATTAAGAGAAGTCGACCTTATATTATTTATGATAAATGCAGTCGAAGGCTTAGGACGTGGTGATGAATTTATCATAGAAAAATTAAAAGAAGTTAAGACACCGGTATTCCTTGTCATTAATAAAATTGACCAGATTCATCCTGAAGAATTATTATCAATTATTGAACAGTATAAGGACCTTTTTGATTTTAAGGAAGTAATACCGATTTCTGCATTGCAAGGTAATAATACGGAAAAATTACTGGCGGAAATAAAAAAGTACTTACCTGCAGGCCCGCAATATTATCCAGCAGACCAGATTACAGACCACCCAGAAAGATTTATTGTTTCTGAGTTAATACGGGAAAAGGTATTGCATTTAACTAGAGAAGAGGTTCCGCATTCCATTGCAGTTGTTATGGATAAAATGGAAAAAAAATCAGATTCCGATGTTGTTCATATTATGGCTACCATTGTAGTAGAACGATCTTCTCAAAAAGGGATTATTATAGGGAAACAGGGCAGTATGCTGAAAGAAGTGGGAAAACGAGCTCGAGTTGATATTGAACATTTACTTGGATCGAAGGTTTTTCTCGAACTATGGGTAAAGGTTCAAAAAGATTGGAGAAATAAAATTAATCAACTGCGGGATTTTGGCTTTAGGGAAGATGAATATTAAGGTTAGCCTTAAGTTGTGTTAGAGTGATGAATTATGCATCCAAATTTGTTAGCAATTTTTACGTCACATGATTTCAGGAAATCTCGGTGAAGCTAAATATATGCTTTACAAAAATGATTTCATGAGTTTTCACAACATGAAAGGCGGGGGTTATATGCTAGAGTTTACATGGAAATTTTTTACCGAAACTGGTAGTATTGATACCTATTTGCTTTTTAAGGAACTGGAAAAAGAAGGACAAGATGAACCTATGAAAACAGATCATGAAATCTCAGGAATTGATTATAATCCAATCTCCTGAAAATATTTCTTTTCTGTTATCACCTGAATGAAGCAAAAAGATTGCTTTGGAAGGTGGATATAATGCTTCAAAAATGTGAAGGTATAGTAATAAGAACACATGATTATGGTGAATCGAATAAAATTATAAATGTATATACACGTGAATTTGGGAAACTTGGGATGATGGCAAGAGGCGCAAAAAAGCCGAACAGTCGCCTCTCTGCTGTTTCCCAACTTTTTACTTATGGATATTTTCTCGTTCAAACAGGTAATGGACTTGGGACGCTTCAACAAGGAGAAATGATTTCTTCGATGAGGTCAATACGAGAAGATATTTTTCAAACCGCATATGCTTCGTATATTGTCGATCTTTTAGACAAAAGTGTTGAAGAAAGACAGAAAAATCCATTTTTGTTTGAGCTTTTATATCAAACATTAAATTACATAAACGAAGATGTGGACATAGATATTATTACAAATATATTCGAAATGAAAATGCTAAATGTCTTAGGATTATATCCTGTGATGAATCAGTGTGCGATTTGCGGCAGTAAAAATGGTAATTTTGCTTTTTCTATTCGGGAAAACGGTCTCATTTGTCATCGATGTTTTGAAAAGGATCCATATCTCTTGCCTGTTTCACAAAGCAGTATTAGACTTTTAAGACTTTTTTATTATATTGATATTAACAGATTAGGTTCCATTTCTGTGAAGCCAGAAACAAAAAAGGAGCTTCGGAGAACGATAACGATGTATTACGATGAATACTCCGGCTTGCAGTTAAAATCAAAAAAATTTTTAGATCAAATCGATAAATTTAAAGACATTCTTTAATGATGCAAGCAAAAATAATGGTTCTTTATTTCGTTTTGAAATAGAGAGCCTTTATTTTTGTCTGGGGCATTTAACAGTATAAATAAATTTTTGAAAAAATGTTCGTCTTTCTGCTTACGTATTTGCCCTTGCAATTTTCTTTTCATATTTTAAAATTAGTATATAATAATTGTTATAAAAGTATAACACATCTAAATGCTTTTTTGAATTGGGGGTGTAAACAATAGAACTTAATAAAAGGCAACAACAAATATTACAAATTGTAAAGGACAATGGCCCGATAACAGGGGAGCATATAGCAGATCGGCTAAAGTTAACAAGAGCGACATTAAGACCTGATTTAGCTATTTTGACCATGGCTGGCTATTTGGATGCTCGTCCCAGAGTGGGATATTTTTATACAGGAAAAACAGGGGCGCAGCTTTTGACTGAAAATTTAAATAAAATTTTTGTCCGAGATTATCAATCCTTGCCTGTAGTGGTAAATGAAAATATTTCTGTTTACGATGCTATCGTTTCCGTATTTTTGGAGGATGTAGGTACTTTATATGTGGTAGATGAAAATTCTCATTTAGTTGGGGTCCTTTCCAGGAAAGATTTGCTTAGAGCGAGTATAGGAAAACAAGAACTTTCCGCATTGCCAGTGAATATTATAATGACCCGAATGCCAAATATAACATACTGTGAAAAAGATGATATGCTGATCGATGTAGCAAAAAAGTTGATAGATAAGCAAATTGATTCTTTGCCGGTTGTAAAAGTAACCGACCAAGGCTTAGAAGTTACTGGCCGTATAACCAAAACCAATATAACGAAAGCATTTGTAGCTCTCGTAGATGGAGATTTATAAGTAAGGCATTTTCGTAAATTTGTTGTTATTTACTATAAGTAAAATTTATAATTATCAATTGTAAGTACGAAAAGAAGTTTTTTTTGTACGAAAAACAACAATTAATTCGGAAAAAGCTTTATTATTAAAAAGGAGTTTGGTGAAATAAATGATAAAACCAACCATTTATATTATATCTGATTCGGTGGGAGAAACGGCAGAATTAGTAACGAAAGCAGCTATAAGTCAATTTAATGGAAATGATGCAGAAATAAAAAGGTTTCCTTACGTGGAAGATTTTCAGCATATAGAGGAAGTACTTTCACTTGCAAAAATGAATCATGGCATTATTGTATATACATTAGTTAAACCGGAAATGCGACAATATATAAAAGAAAAATCCGAACAGGATCGGATTTATACCATAGATATCATTGGTCCATTACTTGATAAACTAGAAGACCTTTACGGAAAAAAACCATTATGCGAACCAGGGCTGGTACGAAAATTAGATGAACAGTATTTCAAAAAAGTGGAAGCAATCGAGTTCGCAGTAAAATATGATGATGGCCGTGATCCTAGGGGAATTCTTCGCGCTGACATCGTACTTATTGGTGTTTCCCGCACCTCTAAAACACCACTATCTCAGTATTTGGCACATAAAAGGTTTAAAGTAGCAAACGTTCCTTTGGTACCAGAAGTGGATCCGCCTGAGGAATTATTTCAAGTGCCACCGGAAAAATGTATCGGTTTAAAAATTAGTCCGGATAAATTAAATCATATTCGAAAAGAACGGTTAATATCCCTTGGTCTCAATGATCAAGCAAGCTATGCAAATATTGATCGAATTAAATCAGAAATTGATTATTTTGATCAAATAGCTTCAAAAATCGGTTGTAAAGTTATTGATGTTACAAATAAAGCGGTCGAAGAAACCGCCAATATCATCATGAATTACATTCGAGGTACGGAATAACACATGATCTTTAGGATGATGTGTTTTTCATTTTTTTTATTTTTTTACCACCATGAAAATAAAAATATATGGTCAAATGCATAAAAATATACTATAATAAAAAATTGTGATAAAAATGTATTTAAAATAGGTTTAGAGTCACGAAATAAGGAATAAACTAACTATTGAGATATGTCAAGATTATTTTCTTAAAGTTATTCGACAAGGTCCGTAAAATTCTTAAAAATGATTAGTTAAAGAAAGAAGGATTCTGTGGAGCGATGTAGAATAGATACTAATAACGAAGAAAGTAATCCGATGATTTGGTATTTAAGCGTTCAAAGTCTACTCCTAAGTGTTTAAGTCTCTAAACTGACTGCTCTTTACTTCTACATTTGTGCGAATTTTGTCGAAAAATGTAAATGAAGAGATAAAAAAATAAAGGCAATTGGGGATGTTTTCGTGACGGGAATAATTCCTGAGGAAAAAATTAATGAAATTCGCGGGTCCATAGACATAGTAGATGTGATTGGTGAATATGTTCATTTGAAAAAGCAAGGGAGAAACTACTTCGGTTTATGTCCTTTTCATGGCGAGAATACTCCATCTTTCTCTGTCTCATCTGACAAACAAATATTTCATTGTTTTGGGTGTGGGGCTGGTGGTAATGTTTTCACTTTTATCATGGATATTGATGGGATAGGTTTCCAAGAGGCAGTTATTAAATTAGCTCAAAAAGCGAACATTGAATTAAGTATTGACCCGAAAATTGATCAGCGTTCTGAAGGGAACCACACTAGCGACCATCAGAAAATGCTGGAAGCTCATGCTTTGTTACAAAAATTTTATCATCATTTATTGGTAAATACAAAAGAGGGTCAAGAAGCATTTGAATATCTTATTCAAAGAGGCTTTACAAGGGAAAGTATGGAGAAATTTCAAATAGGCTATGCTTTGCCAAGCTGGGATTTCACCGTAAAACTATTTCAAAAAAGGGGTTTCCCATTACCCCTTATGGAAAAAGCTGGTTTGATCATAAAAAAAGAAAGTGACGATACTTATTTTGACCGATTTCGAAACAGAATTATGTTTCCGATAATGAATTCTAAAGGTCAAACGATCGCATTTTCAGGCAGGGTTTTAGATAAAGAAGAGCAGCCGAAGTATTTAAACAGCCCTGAAACGGAACTCTTTAATAAAAGCTCTGTTTTATATAATCTTCATCAAGCGAGAAGCTTTATAAAGAAGCAGCAACAAGCTATTTTATTTGAGGGATTTGCCGATTGCATTTCAGCGGATAGGGCATCTATTTATAATGGGATAGCCACAATGGGAACTGCTTTAACAGAGCAGCATGTTCAGCAAATACGGAGATTAACAGATAATATTATTATTTGCTACGATTCCGATTCCGCTGGAACGGAGGCTGCATACAAAGCAGGGCAAATGCTCGTTGAACATCATTTTAATATTCGTATTGCAAGAATGCCAGACGGTTTAGACCCTGATGACTACATCCAAAAAAACAGTGCGGAAAAATTTCGTCAAGATGTAATAGGGGCAAGCATGACGTTTATGGCGTTTAAAATGCAATATCATCGCATCGGAAAAAAGCTTCAAAATGAAGGAGAAAAGCTCAAGTATATAGAAATAATAATAAATGAGATTTCAAAGCTTGAAAACGCGGTTGAAAGAGATCATTATTTACGCCAATTAGCGGAAGAATTTTCGATTTCAATGGATGCGTTAAAGCAGCAACAACTTCAAGCATTTTATGCAAATAAGAAAAAAAATTCATTCATGGGGCAAAGCACTAATCATAAAGTATTAGTAAAGCAAGAAAAAAAAATATTACCCGCACATCAAACAGCAGAAAGACGACTTCTTAGTCATATGTTAAGGGATGTGGAAATAGCATATAAAGTCAGAGATTTATTAGCTAATCATACCTTTAATATAGATGAGCATCAGGCTATTCTCACCTATCTTCTTGGCTTTTATGAAGAAGGGAATGAACCGGATACAAGTTCGTTTTTGCTTTATTTACCGGATCAACAGCTCCGCAGGGTTGTTGCGGATATCGAAATGATGCCATTGAATAGTGAAGTATCTAATCAGGAAATTGAAGATTATATAATTCAAGTGTTGAAACATCAAAAGATGTTAAAAATAAATGAAAAAGTAAAAGAACAAAAAAAAGCTGAATTAGAAAATGATCTGCAAAAGGCTTTATCCATTGCAAATGAAATTATACAGCTTCGCAAGTCATTATGATAATTTAATGGATAATATCAAAATGAATAACATAACCATTATATTCGTTTTGTTTAAATAGTTGGAAGGAGGGGAACAAATGGCTGAAAAATCAGCTCGTTCCAAAGAATTAGAACCTGAATTGACTCTTGATCAAGCAAAAGAACAATTAATTGAACGCGGTAAAAAACGCGGATTTTTAACATATGAAATGATTTCAGGAAAGCTTAGCCATTTTGAATTAGATTCCGAACAAATGGATGAATTTTATGAAACTTTAGGTGAACAAGGAATCGAGATTCTGGAAGATAATGAAGATGATGACGAAGAATCTCCAGATATCCATGAGTTAGAAAAAGATGAAGAGGATGAATTTGATTTAAATGATCTAAGTGTCCCTCCAGGTGTAAAAATCAATGACCCAGTTAGAATGTATTTAAAAGAGATTGGGCGTGTTGATCTCCTTTCCGCTGATGAAGAAATTGAACTTGCAAAACGAATTGAGCAAGGCGACGAAGAAGCGAAAAGAAGATTGGCAGAAGCAAATTTACGTTTGGTTGTAAGTATTGCAAAGCGTTACGTTGGCCGTGGCATGCTTTTCTTGGATTTAATTCAAGAAGGCAATATGGGACTTATTAAAGCGGTAGAAAAGTTTGACTATGACAAAGGCTTTAAATTCAGTACCTATGCTACATGGTGGATTCGACAAGCCATCACACGTGCAATTGCCGATCAGGCCAGAACCATTCGAATTCCTGTTCATATGGTAGAGACAATAAATAAACTGATTCGAGTGCAACGTCAATTACTGCAAGATTTAGGCCGTGAACCTTCACCTGAAGAAATTGCAGAGGAAATGGACTTAACACCTGAAAAGGTTCGGGAAATTTTAAAAATTGCTCAAGAACCAGTTTCATTAGAAACACCAATTGGGGAAGAAGATGATTCCCATTTAGGTGATTTCATTGAAGACCAGGATGCTACATCACCATCTGAACATGCCGCCTATGAATTGTTGAAAGAACAATTAGAAGACGTATTGGATACATTAACAGATCGTGAAGAAAATGTTCTAAGATTACGTTTCGGCTTGGACGATGGCAGAACAAGAACCTTAGAAGAAGTTGGAAAAGTATTTGGCGTTACCCGTGAACGTATTCGCCAAATAGAAGCGAAAGCACTTAGAAAGCTGCGCCATCCAAGCCGAAGCAAAAGGCTAAAAGATTTTCTTGAATAATATTTAGTTATTAGTTTACCTTTACCGGGTAAACTAATTTTTTTGTTTAATTTTACATATAAAAAAGGAATTTTGCCACTTAATCTCGAATCATTGAATGACAGGATGTGTTGCAAATGAATTCTTCAAGAAAAGAAATAATTATTAACGAAATTACATATTGGAAACAGCATCAAATGTTACCCGAACATTATTGTGATTTTTTACTCGCTTTATATACAGAAGGGGAAACATCGTCGGCTAAAAAAAGTCGGGATAAAGCATTTTGGAAAAATAGTTTTATTATTTTTCTTATATTAGCCACTTTAGGTTTATCAGTATTTGTCATTTATTTTACTGAATTCAATTTTGTTTTGCAAACGATGATTTTGACAAGTTTTGTCGTTTTATTGCTATTATTCGGAATTTATTATTCTAAAAAAAAATATTGGTATACATTTTTTTATATTGGTGCCAGCTTGCATTTACTTTTTCTGTCCGTTTTATTGAATGATAAATTATTTCATAATGGAGCTTTATCATTAAGTATTATTATCATTGTGAACTGCCTGCTCTGGATATTTACGGGATGGAAATTAAAATTGTATTATTTTATTATTTCCGGAATAATTGGGATTTCTGTGCTTTTAATTTATATTTTAGTATAATGATTAAATAATGAAAAACTTTTAAAAGTTGAGAAAATTAGTCCACCTCTATTATAATATTTAATGTAAGCGGATACAAGATGTGAGGGGGATGGAAATGAACTTTGAGCTTACGGAAGAACAAAAAATGATCTTGCGCACTATACGTGAATTTTCTGATGCAGAGGTGGCTCCCGGTGCATTGGAACGTGATCGGAATAAACAGTTTCCAACAGAAATTTTCAAGAAATTAAGTGAACTAGGGATGATGGGGCTTCCATTTCCGGAGGAATATGGAGGGGCTGGTGCCGATACAATTAGTTTTGCGATTGTTGTGGAAGAATTAAGTCGCGCTTGCGGATCAACTGGGATTACATATTCTGCCCATATTTCCCTTGGCGGGGCACCAATTAATATGTTTGGAACAAAGGAACAAAAAGAAAAATTTCTGACTCCGATTTGTACAGGTGAATCTTTAGGGGCATTTGGCTTAACTGAACCTAATGCAGGCTCAGATGCAGGCGGGACGAAAACGACCGCAGTTGTTGACGGAAATGACTTTGTAATTAACGGCAATAAATGTTTCATAACAAATGCTAGTTACGCAAAACATTTAGCACTGACAGCGATTACGGGTGAATTAGAGGGCAACAAGGAGATAAGTGCAATCATTGTCCCAACGAATACAAAGGGCTTTAGTGTCATTGATAATTACGAAAAGCTAGGTCTGCATTCCTCAAATACTACGGAATTAGTGTTAGAGGACGTAAGAGTCCCACAAGAGAATTTGCTGGGTGAACGTGGCAAGGGGTTTAAGCAGTTTCTTGTCACGTTAGATGGGGGAAGAATTGGTATTGGTGCGATGGCAGTAGGGATTGCTCAGGCTGCATTTGAGAAAGCTTTAGAATATGCAAAAGAAAGAAAGCAATTTGGCCGTTCTTTATCTGAATTTCAAGTTACCCAATTTAAAATTGCCGATATGGCGATGAAAATTGAGTTGGCAAGAAATATGGTGTATAAAGCGGCATGGTTAAAAGATCAAGGTCGACCATTTACAAAAGAAGCGGCAATGTGTAAATTATACGCTTCAGAAATTTGTATGGAGATTACGAATCAAGCCGTTCAAATTCATGGTGGAAATGGCTATATGAGGGATTACCATGTAGAAAGATTTATGCGAGATGCTAAATTGCTTGAAATTGGTGAAGGCACATCAGAAGTTCAACGTATGGTGATTTCCAGAGAAGTTGGATGTAATTAATTTATAAAAATGGTACAAACTAAATATCGAAAGCCGAAAACTTCATCTATTTATGGATGAAGTTTTTGTCTAAATTCCGAAAATATGATGAATCTTGCTAATTAGGGGTTTTCCTTCCATTGTTTTTCGAGTAAAATAAAATTGTTTGCACCAATAGGTATTTTTTTGTTTCTTACATAAGGGAGGTTATTTTGTGAAACGTAATCCTGCTATACCTTACATTTTTATTATGTTGCTAGGAATTGTACTTGTATTCTTTCTCTCTGTTAAGGGGCTTGGCGATGCAAAAGAGATTGCCAAAGATAATAAAAAGGGAGATGCGAAAACAGAAGCTCCAGCCGGTCAAACTGGAGGAAAATTTGATCCGGAAAGCTTTGCAAAAACAACATGTATATCATGTCACGGTAACAATTTAGAGGGAAATGTTGGTCCTAATTTACACGGAATTGGTAAAAAGATTTCAAAAGATGAAATTAAAAATGTCTTGAAAAATGGTAAAAATGGCGGAATGCCTGCAGGTTTAGTTCCTGCCGAAAATATTGATGCAATGGCTGATTGGCTATCGAAGTTGAAGTAAAATTTAGGTCAAAAAAGTTCTCGCAAATGTGCGAAGAACTTTTTTTTGCTTTTAAAAACGTCTAAAATAAAAAAGAAGACTAAAAAAGTGGTGAAAAAATGAACATAGAAAAATTATCAAAAAGATTAGAGGCAGTTAGTGAATACATACCTATAGGATCAAAAGTCGCGGATATTGGTTCAGACCATGCCTATTTGCCTTGTTATGCCGTGAAAAATGGTATAGCGGAATTTGCCATAGCTGGGGAAGTTGTAGAGGGACCATATCAATCTGCGTTACAGCAAGTAAATAATTCGAGTTTAAGCCATGCTATTTCAGTCAGAAAAGGTGACGGTCTCGAAGTAATTGAAAAAGGGGAAGTCGATTGTATAACAATTGCAGGAATGGGTGGAGCGCTGATTACGTCGATTTTAAATCAGGGAATAGAGAAACTAAGCGGTGTTCAAAGATTGATCCTTCAACCTAATATCGCAGCTATTTCGATACGTACTTGGTGTATAGAACACGGTTGGAAGATTATTGCAGAACAGATACTTGAAGAAGATCAAAAAATTTACGAGATTCTCGTATTAGAACCTATAAATGATAATGGACCTTATACGTTATCAGATGAAGAGCTTTTGATGGGGCCAATGTTAATAAAAGAAAAAAATAACGTTTTCCAAAAAAAATGGCATCAAGAAGTGGAACAATGGAAACGCATTATAAAATCCTTAGACCAAGCAGTAGAAACAGTGGAGACAACGGAAAAGAAAAATCAGCTTCAAAAAAATATTAGGATGGTAGAGGAGGTAATCTCTTGAAAAAAGTGAATGGACATGAGATCATTCAGCTATTTGAAAGCTTTTCGCCAAAGCAATATGCTATGGATGGAGACCCTATTGGATTACAGGTTGGTAAGCTGAATCAGCCCGTAACAAAAGTGCTGGTTGCACTTGATGTTTTAGAAGAAGTAGTGGATGAAGCAATCGAAAATAATGTTCAGTTGATTATTGCCCATCATCCACCAATTTTTCGCCCCTTAAAAAAAATAACAACGGACACCCCTTCTGGCAGACTGATAGAAAAACTAATAAAACATGATATAGCTGTTTATGCTGCCCATACAAATTTAGATGTGGCAACTGGTGGAGTTAACGATTTACTAGCAAGCGCATTAAAATTAGAAAATGTCGATATACTTGTTCCAACATTCGAACAAAAACTAAAGAAACTTGCTGTCTATGTGCCGATCGAGAGTGAAAACGATGTAAGGTCAGCATTAGGCAAGGTCGGAGCCGGAGCAATTGGGCAATATAGCCATTGTTCTTTTACTTCTGAGGGAACAGGAAGATTTCTACCAGGTGAAAATACCAATCCTTTTATAGGGGAAGTAGGAAAATTAGAGGCAACAAAAGAAGTGAAAATTGAAACTATCTTTCCGGATTATTTAGAGAAAAAAGTTTTATCCGCAATGATAAAAGCACATCCATATGAAGAAGTGGCATATGATATATATCCGCTTGAAAACAAAGGTCCTAGTTTAGGGCTTGGCAGGATTGGAGTGCTGCCAGAATCCATGACCTTAGAACAATTTGCGCAGCATGTGAAAACTACCTTAGATGTAAAAACAGTTCGTGTAGTAGGTAACCTGAACGATATAATCAAAAAAGTAGCTGTTCTAGGGGGAGACGGAAACAAATATTATCAACATGCAAAATTTAAAGGGGCAGATGTGTACGTAACAGGTGATGTATATTACCATACTGCTCACGATATGATGAATGCCGGCTTAAATGTAGTAGACCCAGGACATAATGTCGAAAAGGTAATGAAAAACGGAGTAGCGCAAATGTTAACAAAAATGTGTGAAGAAAAAGGGTTTGAAGTCTCGTTTATCGCTTCAGACATTCATACTGATCCATTTACCTTCCTATAAAAAAAATCGGCCAAAGCCGATTTTTTATTTTAAAGTTTGTTCACTCAGTTTTTTAACTTTCGGAAGTATTTTATTTAAAGGTACTTCCTTCTTTCTCGCCCAAGTCGTCTCGTCCATTGGATCATATTGTTCTAGAAATTGAATGACTTCCCGAACAATTGGAGTTGGGGTAGAAGCACCAGCTGTAACAGCTACTTTCTTCGCATCTTTTATCCAATCAAGTTGAATTTCTGAAATATCCGCTATTCTATAAGCCTTTGTACTTGCAATTTCCTCCGACACTTGTGCAAGTCTGTTGGAGTTGTTGCTTTTCGGGTCGCCAACTACTATTAGAACGTCAGCTTGACCTGCCTGATTTGCTACTGCTTCTTGTCTTACTTGCGTAGCTAAACAAATTTCTTTATGAATCTCCACATTAGGGTATTTTTCTTTTACTTTTTCCATAATGTGTTGAACATCCCATTGGCTCATCGTCGTTTGGTTTGTTACGATAATCTTTTCATTTTGGATGTTCAATTGATTAACATCCTCCAATGTTTCAACTAAATGAACAATGTCAGGTGCTACTCCAACAGCACCCTCTGGCTCTGGATGTCCTTTTTTTCCTATATAAATAACATCAAATCCCTGATCTTTTTTTTCTAAAATAAGATTATGTGTTTTTGTAACATCAGGGCAGGTTGCATCAATTGTAACAAGACCTTTTTGCTTTGCTAGTTCCCGCACTTCCGGTGAAACACCATGTGCAGTAAAGATAACGGTTCCCTCATGTACTTTTTCAAGTATCTCTTTCCGGTTTTTTCCGTCAAGAGTAATAATACCTTCTTCAGCAAATGCATCTGTAACATGCTTATTATGAACAATCATGCCCAATATATAGATTGGACGAGGTAATGATTTATCTAAAGCTGCATTACGTGCAACGACCATCGCATCAACGACGCCATAGCAATAACCGCGTGGGGATATTTTAATAACCTCCATGAAAAATCCTCCTTGAGAATAAAAATATCCTCTTTAATCTATTACACATCAAAAATATTATATAAAAAAAGTGCATATATTACAAAGAAAAGATCAAATGTGTAATTGCCTGATTATCGATAGTAATGCTAAAAAAGTGAGATATTGTAAAACTCCTCCATTTAAAAAACGCTATGCGAAAAAAACACATAACGCCTATACATTTTAAATATATAATTTTGGAACGGATGCACCCTTCTTATTTGAATTTAGGGTAACTCCTTTTCGGAAATCCTTTCCCGTGATTTTCTCATTGTCTTCCTTTTTAGCAGTAGAAGATCTTTTTGTCGTTTTCCTAGTTGTCTTCTTTTTTCCTTTATTGCTAGAGGAGGTTCTTTTTACTTGTTTCTTTCTCGAGGTGCTTTTCTCTTCAATTGCTGAAGATTCTTTTTCATTTTCGTTATTATCATCAGACGATTCATCGGTATTTGAACTATTTAAGCTTCTATACATTTTAATCATCCCAGGCAGATTTCTAACTAACGGTCCATATTGCCTAACCATTGGTCCAACTTGACCAGCAGCTCGTAAAACTCCTTGTGTATTATTTAGGAATGTACTAATGGAACCGGGATTTGCTAAACTTCGTAAAAGACCTCCTCCACCACCGGTTGCTGCCCTGCTGAAACCCGCTGCTGCATTTGCAACATTACCAGCCCCTCCACCGGCACCACCGCCTGCACCGCCTAAACCGGCCCCTGCACGTGAAAAAAGTCTGGAAAGAAGACCTCCACCTCCGCCTCCTGCATTCATTCCGCCGGCACCCATTGGCATTCGACCTCCGAGACCAGCCATTCTGCCCATCATTTGCATTGGATTCTGGGCCATACCTCCACCTAACATATTTCCCGGTGATCTTCCAAGACCGCCTAATAGGTTAAATGGCGCTCTCGTCATTCCACCCATCTGCATAGGGACCCTCGCCATATTTCCAAGGAATGGTGGAAAACCTCCTGGTGGCATATTCATACCTCACGCCTCCTTTCTAGAAAACGAAATGCTCTATATTACAATATGCATAAAAGAAAAAAACGTCTTGTATTTCCATTGAATTATTATTCGCAATATAAATGACCTTCCTTCTTTTCTATAAAACCTCGGTCAGGGTGGAAGTTTTCTTGAATGTCGATTATAATAACAAAATGGACTTTTCATTTAACACGCCTATTTTTCATTGTAAATAAAAGAAATTCCTTCACAAGGAGAGTGATATTTTGAGTGAAAATCGTTTTTCTATTTTCCACTTTAAACCATTCATTGAAAAAGCAATAAATGATCTTGGTTTTTATGAACCAACAGAAATTCAAAAGAAAATGATTCCAAATATTATGCGTGGAGAGAGTGCAATTGGACAATCCCAAACTGGTACGGGAAAAACTCATGCCTATTTATTACCAATTATTCACTCCATTGATCCAGGCAAAGATGAGGTACAAGCTGTAATTACAGCTCCGACTCGGGAATTAGCCAGCCAAATTTACCAGGAAATCCAAAAGATAACGAAAGCAAATGAAGATTCCCAAAGTATCATTCATTCGCGCTTATTTATTGGAGGCACGGATAAACAGCGAACGATCGAAAAGTTGAAGAAACAACCGCACATTGTTGTTGGAACTCCGGGAAGAATTAATGATTTAATAAGGGAACATGCTTTATTTGTTTATACAGCTAAAACACTTGTGGTGGATGAAGCTGACTTAATGCTGGATATGGGCTTTTTATTTGACGTGGATCAAATTGCTGGACGAATGCCAGAGGAATTGCAAATGTTGGTGTTTTCAGCAACGATTCCGGAAAAAATGAAGCCTTTCTTAAAGAAATATATGGAAAATCCAACATACGAGCATGTACAGCCAAAACATATATCCGCCGAAAATATTGAACATATTCTCGTTCCGTTAAAAAGTCGTGAAAAGATTGGACTACTATATGAAATTCTAGGGATGATTAATCCATATCTTGCCATTGTCTTTACGAATACAAAAGCAATGGCAGATCAAGTAGCGGATCAACTTATTGATAAAGGGATAAAGGTTGGGAAACTCCATGGAGATTTAACCCCACGGGAGCGTACAAAGGTAATGAAGCAAATTCGCAACCTTGATTTTCAATATATTATTGCTACTGATCTTGCTGCACGTGGAATTGATATAGAAGGCGTCAGTCATGTAATTAATTATGAGCTTCCACAAGATTTGGACTTTTATATCCATCGCGCAGGAAGAACAGCTCGGGCTGGTGCTTCCGGAATCGCCTTAACCATATACGAGACATCTGATGAAGATGCATTAAATCGTTTGGAGAAAATGGGAATTCATTTTCTATATCAGGATATTAACAAGGGAGAATGGATTCAGCTTGAAGATCGAAACAAACGAAGTAAGAGAAAGAAAACGCAAGATGAAATCGAAGAAAAAGCGAGAAACTTGGTGAAAAAGCCGAAAAAGGTAAAACCGGGTTATAAGAAGAAAATAAATAGACAAGTAGAACAAATCAAGAAAAGGGAACGAAGACTTCAAAAACGCAAATAGAAATTTGAAGAGAGTGTTTTCGCTATTGTCGCTTGCAGTCTTTAGAAGTAAATCCGAAGTATGCTTGGCTTTGGGGAATCTTTTCTTGCCAAGTTTATTTATTTTTTAACCATTTAAGGTTGTTATCTAGATTTCATATACAAAAGAAATAAAATTTAAGAAAAGAGCCTTTGAAAGGGAGTTGTGAGAAATGGTTAAATTGGGATCACATGTTTCCATGAGTGGAAAAAAGATGCTACTTGCAGCTAGTGAAGAAGCGGTATCGTATGGTGCTAATACATTCATGATCTATACTGGTGCACCTCAAAATACAAGACGGAAAAAAATTGAAGACTTGAATATTGAGGCTGGACTGGCACACATGAAAGAGCATGGTATTGATGAAATTATTGTTCATGCACCATATATTATTAATATTGGAAATGCAGTAAATCCGAGTACTTTTGAACTTGGAGTAAATTTTCTTCGATCCGAAATCGAACGGACAGAAGCCATCGGTGCAAAACAAATCGTTTTACATCCTGGAGCACATGTAGGCGAAGGCACAGAAATAGGAATTAAGAAAATTATTGAAGGTTTAAATGAAGTTTTAACTGGTAATGAAAAAGTCCAAATCGCCTTAGAGACTATGGCAGGTAAAGGATCCGAATGCGGACGTTCCTTTGAAGAGCTTGCTCAGATTTTTGATGGTGTAAAACATAATGATCGATTATCAGTTTGTTTTGATACATGTCATACTCATGATGCTGGATATGATGTTGTCCATAATTTCGATGGCGTATTAGATGAATTTGATAAAATTCTTGGGATTGATAAAATGAAAGTACTGCACATCAATGACAGCAAGAACATATGCGGAGCAAGTAAGGATCGTCATGAAAATATTGGTTTTGGTCACATTGGCTTTGATGCTTTAAGTTATATTGTTCACCACGATCAGTTGAAGGACATTCCGAAAATACTTGAAACGCCATATGTAGGGGAAGACAAAAACAATAAAAAAGCGCCTTATAAGCATGAAATTGCGATGTTAAGGAATAAAAAATTTGAGGAAAATTTATTAGAAACCATCATGAATGATTAATAAGAAGATCGGATTAGCCTCCGATCTTCTTATTTTTATTACTTGGTAAATTGCACTAGAACCTTATTTATTTCTTTAGCTATTTCAGGACTCGTAAGCTTTGCTACATCTTTAACAGCCTTTGCTCGGTCACTGTCACTAAAAATATTGAGATTTTTACCTCGTAAGTAGGCTGCAATTTTACTGGCATCCGCTTTCGTTAATTTAACATTAAATTGTTTTGCATACTTAAGTAATTCATCACCTGTGATTATGTTGATTTTGTAATTAATCACATTTTGTAATAATTTCATCGCACATCACTCCCTCCTTGAAACATATGAAGGGGACACAAAAAATGTTCCTATTTTTATAGGCAATTTCTCAAACGAAAACAATATTTTGCAAGGAAAAAATTTTACAGACTGCTTGATTTGAGGTATACTCATAAATGTTCTAAATCGGAATGATTATTATCGAAAGGGAGAACATTCTTTGGAAAATCCGATTATTAATGTAAAAAATATCAGCTTTCGATACGAACGTGAATATATTATTGAAAATATAAACCTATCTGTACTATGTGGAGCTTTTTTTAACGCTTGTTGGTCCAAATGGATCAGGTAATTCCACTTTGTTAAGTAGCCGCAAGTATGAGATTTTTGTGAAGGGGTTTAAACAAACGATTTAAATTCCATTATTCTTTGAGAGATATCTGTTATCAATGGATTAATAAACGGATTTTATTTAATTTGGCTCACAAGTGGAACCATTGTGATGATTTCCATTATATTATTACTAATTTCTTTTCTCATAAAACGCACTGAAAAACATTTATTAACGACAAGGGAAGAAGAGGTGTAATGTGGCATGCACTTAGCAGAAGCTATGCAAACACTTAAGGAAAAAGGGTATAAGCATACGGGGAAACGAGAACAAATGCTAGAGCTATTTGCTTCCAATAATAAGTATTTAACTGCAAAAGATGTTCTAGAATATATGAAAGAGGATTATCCGGGTTTAAGCTTTGATACAATATATCGCAATCTGTCCTTATTCGCTGAGTTAGAAATCCTAGAAGCCACGGAGTTATCTGGGGAAAAGCACTTTCGATTCAGTTGTTCGACGAATAATCACCATCATCATTTTATTTGTTTGGATTGCGGAAAAACGAAAGAAATTGAAATTTGTCCGATGAATCATATTGAGGAAGATATGAAAGGATATGAAGTATCAGGACATAAATTTGAAATTTATGGCAAATGCCCTGATTGTATAACCCATCATCAAATGTAAAAAATCATAAGGAGTATGTTTCCTTATGATTTTATTTTAACCCAATTATTTATCCAAGCATCTGCCTCGCTCCAATTTTTTACTCTAATAACACCTTCAGGAATGGGATCTCGGTTATATGGGGTATCAAACAAAATAACTGGAATGCCTAATTCTTCATGAATCATGACAGCATTATCATGTTTATCCTCGAAGAATACATCTACATTATATTTTTTTGCCGTTTCCACTTTATGATGGGATCCAATTAATTCAATATGGTGATATTTAATATCATTTTGATTAAACCAAGTATTTGTTACTTCAAGAAGATTCGAACTCCTTGCACTGATAAAATATAATTCAAATTCTTCTTTCCATTTATTTAAAACCTCTTTTGCTCCCACTGCAAGCGGTGACTGTGCGTAAATGACCGGTTCTGTTTTAATGAACCATTCATAAAATTCATCAGCAGGGATATCAATAACATTTGTTAGTTCATACTCTGTGATATCATCCAACGTTAAATTTAATTGATATTCTTTGTTGATGAATGGCAATAGTGCATCTGGACTTGTAACCGTGCCGTCTATGTCAATGCCAAATCTCTTTTTCATAAAGATGATACTCCTTAAGCGTAATTTTTAAATAAGCTAAAAATGCTACTAACAAAGTTTAACATATAATGTATAAACCTGCGAAAAATATTGTATTTTTCCTTTAAATAGTTGCGTAATAACTCAACGGTATAAATAGGCTTTGAAAAGCACATATTATAAATGCTCCTGCTCTTACTCTAGAAAGTGAGGGGATAGCATTGAAAGAAGATACACGTTATGACAAGCTTGATAATGAAGTACATGATGTCGAAGATGATCACGATATACATGATGCAGAAGATTTAGATAACATGTATGGAGCTCGAAAAGTCGACGATAATCATCATGATTTTGATGAAGAAGCAGCTGCAGAAATTGCAACACCTGTTCAAATGAATCGGTATGAACGATATGAGGATAGGGAAGATAATGACAGGAATGATGTGGATACTGGTGGTCGGGCAATTGGCTGGGCCGCTTTAGCATTATCGATCATATCATTATTTGTGTTACCGGTAATATTAGGTGCAGCAGCAGTTGTTCTTGGTTTTGTAGCCCGTCATAAGGGTGCTGGAACCTTAGGGGCATGGAGTATTGGTATTGGGGTCGTTTCCATCATCATAGGGATATTTGTTCTTCCATTTTTTTAAATGGAGTTCCATTTGTATCGTAGGAGCTAAAAAAAAGAGCGTGCCAATTGGCCACGCTCTTTTCTTACTGATTTAGTTCTGCTGCTTGTTTTTTAAAGTACTCTTCAGCTACAATATCGATTTCTTTCTTCAATTCCTCTACCATTGTTTCTTCAGGAACCTTTCGAACAATTTGCCCTTTACGGAACAATAATCCTTCTCCTCTTGCCCCGGCAATTCCAATGTCTGCTTCTCTTGCTTCACCAGGTCCGTTTACCGCACAACCAAGCACGGATACTTTAATTGGAGCTTTTATTTTTGAAATATATTCCTCTACTTCATTTGCAATACTTATTAGGTCGATTTCAATTCTTCCGCATGTTGGACAGGAAATTAATGTTGCCGCATTTGAGGAAAGTCCAAATACCTTTAATAACTCTCTGGCAACTTTTACCTCTTCAACAGGGTCGGCACTTAAGGAAATACGCAGTGTATTACCGATGCCTTTATTTAAGATTGCACCAAGTCCCGCTGCACTTTTTACTGTTCCGGAGAATAACGTTCCTGATTCAGTAATACCAAGATGAAGTGGGTAGTCAAATGCTCTTGCAGCTTTATCATATGCTTCAATTGCAAGATTAACATCTGAAGCTTTCATAGATACAATAATATCGTGGAAGTCGAGATCTTCCAGGATTTTAATATGATGTAAGGCACTCTCTACCATGCCATCAGCAGTAGGGTATCCATATTTTTGTAAGATATGTCTCTCTAAGCTTCCTGCATTAACTCCAATACGAATCGGAATACCGCGTTCCTTCGCAGCTTTTACAACTTCTTCAACTTTTTCCCTTTTTCCAATATTACCAGGATTTATTCTGATTTTATCTACTCCGCCTTCAATTGCTTTTAAAGCTAAACGATAGTCAAAATGAATATCCGCAACTAAAGGAATATTGATTCGTTTTTTTATTTCTGGAATTGCATTTGCTGCACGTTCATCCGGGCATGCCACCCTAACAATTTGACATCCTGCTTCTTCTAAGCGTTCAATTTGACGTACAGTTGCATCCACATCATGTGTTTTGGTTGTTGTCATACTTTGAATAAAAAGTTCATTACTGCCGCCGATCGTCAAATTTCCGACTTTTACGGGGCGTGTTTTTGAACGATGTATAAGTTCACCCAAGGGTTTTCTCTCCTTTATATTTAACAACTCATATGATAATTAAATTAATATACACATAAGTATTTTATCACTTCTATTCAAATTGACAAGAAATACCCACTCACCTTTTTTTGTAAACGGGAAATTTATATTCCTGCCCAATCTGAATCTCCTCGGGTTTAATACCATTATTTAATTTTTGAAAATCATGGATAACTTTATTAATTGGTACAGAAAGCGGTCCTTTTTCTAATTGCTCGACTATTGTTAGAACAGTCTCACCAGGCTCGACTTCTTTTAGTTGAAATGGAACGGTAGGTTTAGCGGTTGTTTCTTGGGGAGTTTTTACCTCTGAAGCATGTGTTGCGGCGGGAATCGTTCCAATTTTTAAATCATAATAGACACTATATAGGACAATGATTGCTACAATTAAGGCTACGAATTTTTTCAAAGTGAATGCCCCCTATGGATTGGATATATCATGTATATATGCTTGTCCAAGGGGAGATATGACTGTAAAACGAAAAAAATTTTCTAATGATGAATAAATCCGCTAGCATATAAGCGTTAAAAATAGAATATTTTACAAAAAAATTACCGAAAATCATTTTCAAAATGAAAAAAACTGGCGTCTGCCAGTTTTTTTAAGGGATAAGAAAGTATAAAATTTTTCAACATCTAAATAATTTAACAAGTTTAATCTTGTCTAGCTACAGCGCCTATCGGCTAGCGGATTTCTCCGTCTCCTCCCTACGATAAGTCAACATCAATTGAAAATGGAAGTGCTATTTTCACTTGTTCGTGAACTACCTCACTGTGTTTCCTTTATCTCGAGCCTGCGACTACGAAATCCGTACGCCGATGAGCAAGGCACTTGCGCTTTTCTTATGCATCTATCTTTGGTTTCGGTATTTCACGAATAGTTAAATAAAGGAATAGAAGAGAAACGAACCAATCAATGAACATGCCACCTGGTACGCCAGTATTTAATAAGTCCATTAGCATAAAAAAGATGGTTGATAATGTAATACTGTGTGCAGATAGCCGCCATCCTTGACGATAACTTAGTTTTCTTCCGAGTGTCTGGGCGAATAATGCTCCAATGCCTGCAAATATAGAAATTTTGATAAACCCTAATGCTGAGACAAACAAATAGTAGAAAAGAAAAATGATTGGTATGGCAATCCACATAACACCCTTTAATGAATTGATAAAGCTGTCAATATCTTTATTCGTCACCTTCATATTCTCGAGAGCAGTATAAGGGAAGGTTTGGACTTGTCCATTAGCTACAATGACAAACTCATGTTTTAATAGCCCAACAGAATTACCTTTTTCTTGGACATCATTGGTACTTAAGTCACCAGTCGGATCAAATACGATAGTAACATTATTTTTGGGGATAATTATCGGACTGCTTTGTTTAGAAATTAGGTCTCCGTTTGATATGGTAAAAGACGGAAGGTCCTCTAAGAAAACTTGTTTCCCTTCTTCTAAAGCAGTTGCTGCCATTTTTGAAAAATGATAGATGCCTGGTAAAATGGATATAAACATGATTATAAATACATAAAAAATCGTTTTACCGATACCAAGAAATCGATACTTTGCAACTTCTTTTGGGGAATATAGACTCTTAACGAATCTGGTAAATATGTTCACATATTTCACTTCCTTTATATTTTAAGCTGATTATGTATATTGTTGATTTATAGCCTTATGCGTTCACGTTAACGGGTTTAGTAACTTTAGGATGAAAGCTATCGTAAATGTGGACGCTTAAAGCGGTAAGAACATCAGCAATATTATTCAAGAGTAGTTTTAAACTCCGCTATTTTCCATTGTAATAATAAAAGTTCATTATGTTAAGTATTGTTTTCTACTTTCCGTGAAAAAGGATGATGAAAAATGGAAGTTCTATACTGGATCATTATCACCGTAGTTTTTGTTATTGCTTTTATAGGTTTGGTTTATCCTATTATTCCTAGTGCGATATTTATGCTTGGAGGATTCCTGCTTTATGGCTTATTCTTTACATTCAGCCCATTAAATTGGTTATTTTGGAGCATCGAGGTATTATTCATTATTTTGTTATTTAGTGCCGACTATGTATCTAATTTAATTGGAGTAAAAAAGTTTGGCGGCTCCAAAGCGGGAGTGTGGGGAAGTACAATCGGATTAATTGCAGGCCCATTTATTATTCCGGTTGTCGGAATACTTATTGGACCGTTTCTTGGAGCGGTTTTAGGAGAGTTACTTGTGAACCGTAAACCGATTAAATCAGCCTTTAAGATAGGGATTGGTTCACTTCTTGGATTTATAAGCAGTGTTATTACAAAAGGTTTTATTCAGATTTTAATGGTTGGATATTTTCTGTTTGTTGTGCTGTAAAAATTCTAAAATTTTTATCAAAAATATAGTGCAACATATTTGATTGCTTTGCATAAATTTGTTAATCTTAAGTGGAAGAAAATTTGAATCATTTAGGTTCAAAATTGATACATAAGGAGGAGTATTAAAATGGCATTTGAATTACCGCAATTACCATACGCATATGATGCTCTTGAGCCTCATATTGACAAGGAAACAATGAATATTCACCACACAAAGCATCACAATACTTATGTAACTAACTTGAACAATGCACTTCAAGGTCAAGATGAATTATTAAACAAATCTGTAGAGGATTTAATTTCTAATTTAGACGCTGTTCCAGAAGCAGCTCGTACTGCTGTACGCAATAATGGTGGCGGACATGCAAACCACTCTCTATTCTGGAAGCTTCTTTCTCCAAATGGAGGCGGTGAGCCAACAGGAGCATTAGCAGACGCAATCAATAGCAAGTTTGGCAGCTTTGATAAATTCAAAGAAGATTTTGCTGCTGCTGCAGCTGGACGTTTCGGTTCAGGCTGGGCTTGGCTAGTTCTAAACAATGGTGAATTAGAAGTTACTAGTACACCAAATCAAGATAACCCATTAATGGAAGGTAAAACTCCATTATTAGGATTAGATGTTTGGGAACATGCATATTACTTGAATTATCAAAATCGTCGTCCTGATTACATTAAAGCATTCTGGAATGTAGTGAACTGGGACGAAGTTTCTAAGCTTTACGAAGCAGGAAAATAATGAAATAAAGCATCGGACCATTGGTTCGATGCTTTTTTGTATTTATACATTACTTCTTTTATAGCCAACTTATAACTTCTAACATTCTTATGTATAATGTCACCCCTTTTTCTAAAAAATATAAAGGATGAAAAAGGGGAGTTTTAAATGAGTAAATTACAAAAGCTGTTAGGTGAGGTTGAATTAACAAGGGATTTGACCTTGTTACTGCTTATTGGTGGCTTATATTCAATCAGTATTTCTTTATCCAATACATTCGTCAATATTTATTTATGGAAGCAATCCGGAGAATTTTTGGATTTGGCAATTTATAATTTATCTGTTGTAGTTTTACAGCCGCTTACATTTATATTGGCAGGAAGATGGGCGAAAAAAATTGACAGGGTGATTGTGCTAAGGATTGGTGTTACTTTTTTAGCACTTTTTTATTTATCTGTTCTCTTTTTTGGGAGTAGCGCATCCCATTTTATTATAATTTTAGGCGGTTTATTAGGAATAGGCTATGGCTTTTATTGGTTGGCGTTTAATGTTTTAACGTTTGAGATTACGGAACCGGAAACAAGAGATTTTTTTAATGGATTTTTAGGGACATTAAATTCGGCGGGGGGGATGATTGGACCAATATTAGCTGGATTCATCATTTCTAGACTTGCCTCCAACATTGGTTATACCATTGTATTCGGTCTATCTTTATTACTGTTCGGTGTAGCAGTAGTAACGAGCTTTTTTTTAAAGCGCAGACCAGCACACGGCAGTTATTTGTTTAAAAGGATTTTGCAAGAAAGAAAAAATAATCAAAATTGGCGTTTAATCACAAATGCTCATTTTGTTCAAGGTTTACGAGATGGAACCTTTGTATTTGTCATTTCGGTATTTGTTTTTATATCAACAGGAAGCGAATTTGCACTTGGCACGTTTGGGCTTATTAACTCTGGAATATCCTTTATTGGCTATTCTCTTGCTTCTAGGTTGATTAAAACCAAATACCGCAAAAAGTCGATATTATTAGGAGGCTTGTTTCTATATTTAGCTATTTATGTCATCGTGTTCGAGGTCACATTTCCTCGATTATTAATTTATGGAGCCATTATTGCGCTTGCGTATCCAATGATATTAGTTCCATATATTTCGATGACATACGATGTAATCGGCAAAGGTTGGAAAGCAGCTGAAGCAAGGATAGAATATATTGTTGTCAGGGAGCTTTTTCTTAATTGCGGTCGTGTCGTCTCCATCCTATGTTTTATTTTTGCTATCTCCTTCTTCAATGAACAGAAAAGCATTCCAATATTACTAATGATTATCGGTGCTGGTCATTTATGCATTTCCCTTTTTATCAGACGAGTAAAAATTCAATCATCGGGCTAACAACAAGACAGTCGACTTTTGTCGATTGTCTTTGAATATTTTTTGACAATAGGTAATCCATTCGTACTTTTCTTGATTCTACCTGTAGAATAATAAGGCTTGTTCCTTTACAATATAAGAATGAATAATTAAATGCAGGAAGGACCCGAGAACATTGAAGAAAACGAAAAAAAAGAAAAGGACACATGTTCCATTAAGGATGAATATGTTGTTTTTTGTTGTTTTTGTGCTATTTTCCTGTTTAATTCTTCGGCTGGGAATTGTTCAAATTGTACATGGTCAGGATTATAAACGAGAGATTGCACGCACGGAAGATGTAACAGTAGATACATCCGTTCCAAGAGGGAAAATTTATGATCGAAATCATAAATTGGTTGTTGGAAACAAACCGTTGAATGCAATAACGTATACTAGATCAAAAACAACATCACAAGAAGAAATGCTCAATGAGGCAAGAAAATTAGCAACATTAATAAAAAAAGACTCACCAGATGATTTAAAATCCATTACGGTAAGAGATCGTAAAGATTATTGGATTATGCTTCATCCAGATGAGGCGAAAGCTAAAATTACAGATGCAGAATGGAAGAAGCTAAAAGACGGTAAATTAAGCGACAGCGATATCTATCAAATGCAATTAGATCGAATTACAGATAAAGAAATCAATTCATTTTCTAAACAACAGCTTGCAGTTCTAGCTATTTATCGAGAAATGTCCAGCGGTTATGCACTTTCTCCGCAAATTATTAAAAATAAGAATGTTACTCCAAAGGAATTTGCGGTGGTTAATGAAAACTTGAGCTCACTTCCAGGGGTGGATACTACTACCGATTGGGAACGTTACAACGTATTTAAAAGTGATACAGGTGACGCTGTTCTTGGTTCTGTACTTGGAAATGTGTCCTCATCCAAGGAAGGTTTACCGAAAGAGCTAGTCGATTATTATCTATCACGCGGCTACAGTCGTAATGACCGCGTTGGTAAAAGTTATCTAGAGTATCAATATGAAGATGTTCTTCAGGGACAAAAAGAAAAAGTTAAAAATAAAACGGATAAATCAGGGAATGTTCTTGAATCTGAGGTTGTCAGCAAGGGAAAAAGAGGGGACGATTTAGTCTTATCTATTGATATTGACCTTCAGCAGCAAGTGGAGAAAATAATTGAAAAAGAATTAGCCAAAAATAAACCTGGGCATCGATTTTTGGATAGGGCATTTGTCTCTGTTATGGATCCAAATACAGGCGACCTTTTGACAATGGCGGGAAAACAATATGTCACTGACCCAAAAACAGGTAAAACCGTATTAGCTGACTACGCCTTAGGAAATATGACAACTTCGTATTCACCGGGATCTGTTGTAAAGGCTGCAACCGTATTGACTGGTTATCAAACAGGAGTTATTCATCCTGGCGAGGTGCAAGTAGACCAGCCTTTAAAATTTGCAGGCACGAAGGTGAAAAAATCTTGGACACCGTATGGAATGGGACCAATATCTGATTTAACCGCTTTAAAAAGATCATCAAACGTGTACATGATGCTAATCGCTATGAAAATTGGCGGACAATATACTTATGTACCGAATGGCTCATTAAGCATCAATAAATTAGATGCAATAAAAAAACTGAGATATAATTTTAATCAATTTGGTTTAGGAGTCAAAACAGGAATTGATTTACCAGGCGAATCTGCTGGTTATGGCGGTGGAGTTCCAAAAGAATCCGGTAACGTATTAGACTTTGCGTTCGGACAATATGATACTTACACTCCATTACAGCTAGTACAATATATTTCTACAATTGCAAATGGTGGTTATCGTATACAACCTCATATTGTTAAAGAGATACGTGAACCAAGTGAGAAATCAGATGAATTAGGACCAATTATCGATGAGATTCAACCAAATGTTTTAAATACTTTATCCATGAAATCTTCATGGATTGACCATGTTAAAAAAGGATTATGGGAAGTAGTAAATGAACAAGGCGGTACTGCATATGGTCATATTAATAAAGAATATAAAGTAGCAGGAAAAACTGGAACCGCACAAGGTTTATATGATGGTCCAAAAGCTAGTGAATATTGGAAAAGAAATGAATTACCTCCAATGACTTGGAATGTTACTTTTGCCGGTTATGCACCATATGATCATCCGGAAGTGGCAATATCCGTTGTTGTTCCTTGGTCATATGAAGGGACACAAGCTGACCCACACGTTAACTTAGAGATAGCTGATCAAGTATTTAAAGCTTACTTTGATTTAAAAAAGAAAAGGGAAAAAGAAGGACTCGATAAATCTAACTCAACTCAAAAAGTTGAAAATGCTAAGGATGCAAAGATTACAAATTCTTCTACTAATACTTCGAGCTCAGCACAATAATTTTGTTGACCGTTTAGTCTTTAAAGACTAAACGGTTTTTTTATTAAAATGAAATATTTTTTATTTTCTTATGGAATACATTGGATATATCCTTTACAATTGTAGAAAGGAAAAATTATGCAGTGGGGGTATTGAAATGGAAACGGTGAAAAATAAAAAAAAGCCATTTGTCCTGTTAAGAATGAACCTGTTATTTTTAATTGTCTTTTTACTGTTTTCCGTTCTTATTTTACGATTAGGGATTGTTCAAATCGTTCATGGTGAGGATTACAAGAAGGAAATAAATAAAACAAATGATGTTTCAGTTTATAACCCGGTACCACGGGGGCTAATTTTTGACCGCAATGGTAAGCTGATTGTAGGAAATAAACCGCTAAATGCCATTACATATACGATTCCGCAATCGGCAAAACCTGAATTGAAGCTGGAAGTGGCTCGCAAGCTGGCAAAACTAATAAATAAAGACTCTAAAGATGATTTTAAAGCGATAACAGAAAGGGATCGGAAAGATTTTTGGATTCTTACTCATCCTGATGAAGCAAAAGCTCTAATTACCGATCAAGATTTAGCCGCATTTAAAAAGGCTCATCTTGATCAAAAAGAAATTAATGCAAAAAGTTATCAGCTTCAACTTAATCGAATTACCAAAAAAGATATTCAGTCTTTTACAAAGCAGGAATTAGAAGTGTTAGCCATTTATCGTGAAATGAATGGATACGCCTTAACTACCCAAATCATTAAAAGAGATGTTACACCAAGAGAATTTGCCGTAGTAAGTGAAAATTTAGATAAGCTTCCAGGTGTGGACACGACGATTGATTGGGACCGATTTACTGTCTTTAAAAATGAATCCGGAGATACCGTTCTTGGTTCAGTCCTTGGGAAAGTTACCTCTTCAAAAGAAGGATTGCCTAAAGAAAAAGCACAGTATTATACAGCACTCGGGTACAGCCGGAATGACCGTGTCGGAAAAAGCTATCTTGAATATCAGTATGAGGATGTGCTCAAAGGAGAAAAAGAAAAAGTCCAAAATAAAACAGATAAGACAGGAAATGTATTAGAATCGAAAGTGATTCGAAAAGGGAAAAGAGGAGATGATTTAGTCTTATCCATCGATATTGATCTTCAGCAGGCTGTAGAGAAAATTATTCAAGACAAACTAGGAAAAGCACGAATGGGCCAGCCGTATTTGGATCGTACATTTGTATCGGTGATGAATCCGAGAACCGGAGAGCTATTAGCTATGGCAGGTAAACAATATGTAAAGGATAAAGAAACAGGAAAAACCGAAATAAATGATTATGCACTTGGAAATATGAATTCCTCCTATTCTATGGGATCAGCTGTAAAAGGTGCAACCGTATTGACTGGGTATCAAACAGGAGCTATTAAACCATATGAGATAATTAGGGATGAGCCTATATATTTAAAAAGTACAGATGTAAAGAAATCATGGAATGGCATTGGCTTTGGAAACATCAATGATTTATATGCACTTAAAAGATCTTCCAATGTATACATGTTTAAATTGGCTATGAAAGTTGGAGGACAAAATTATGTTCCTCATGGCCCATTATTATTTGATAAAATAGAAACAATTAAGAAATTTCGGAATAACTTTTCTCAATTTGGCCTTGGAGTGAAAACCGGTATAGATCTACCTGGGGAATCTGCAGGAATTGGCGGAGGTATCCCTCCTGAAAGTGGGAAAGTATTAGACTTTGCGATTGGACAATACGATACGTATACCCCGCTTCAGCTCGTACAATATATCTCAACCATTGCAAATGGAGGCTATCGCTTACAACCGCATATCGTAAAGGAAATTCGGGAGCCAAATGTTAAATCGGATGAGCTCGGACCGATTGCCCATGGTATTCAACCGAAAATCCTAAATAAAGTTGATATGAAAAGTGATTGGGTGAAACATGTGCAAGAAGGTCTAAAGCTAGTGGTGAACGATCCGTTAGGAACGGCTTATGGTGGAATTCATAATAAACAATATAAAATTGCTGGGAAAACTGGTACAGCTCAGTCGGTATATGATGGTCCAAATCGTAAACCTAATGAAATTATTTGGACTTGGAACGTAACTTTTGCCGGATATGCCCCGTACGATAATCCGGAAGTTGCACTATCAGTTGTTGTACCATATAACTTAACGGATAAAACACATGTCAACCTTGAAATTGCGGATGCAGTGTTTAAAGCATATTTCGATTTAAAGGAGAAAAGGGAAAAAGAAGGATTAAGTAATGCAGAATCAACCCAAAAGGTTGAAAATATTGAGGATGCCAAGAAGGTAGAGGCTAATTCAGATGCTAACGAGAATGAATAAAAAGGAAGATAATCAGCAACATGTTTTGTTGCCGATTATCTTCCTTTTGTAATGCTTTTTGCAATTTCTGCAAAACTCATATTATTATTCAGTTCGTATTCTCCAATTTGAATTTTACTATGATAATGATGATCGATTAAATACTGTACAAATTTCTTGCCATCCTTTACAATTCCACCTGTCTTAAGTCTTGTCCCAATCTTTTCTGGTGTCATTCCGCTTGTTATAGATAAATGATATTTAACAATTGTTTGTTTTGGATTTTCCTTTGATTGTACTTCCTTTGCCTCTTCTTTTTTGAGCTGGTTATATTTTTGTTTCCAAGTAGTTACTTCACTTTGGAGACTGTTGAGCTCGCTAATTTTAACCGATTTATACCCTTCTTTTATAGAATTTGAGTCCTTACCACTGTAAAAATGCTGATATCCCATTAATAATAAGGATGTAAATAAAAGGCCAGAAGCAAATGCTCTTGTAGTTCTTCTATCCATTATTATCTCCTCTCACATTCCTTGCATTAGCTTAGCTGTAAAATAATTTTTTGCACATCCGTTATGGGTAAAGCAGACTGCTTGGAAATTTGTTCTACATTTAAACCTTGTTTATGTAATGCAATAACCTGATTTTTTAAAATCGCATTTATTTCATTTCGCGGCGGTGAAAAAGATTGATTCTGAGATCCATTCCCGTCCATTAAAAGTTCTTCCTCCAAAACCTTCATTCGTTTTTTTAATTGATATGTTTCCTGATAAAGATTCAAAGAAAGCTCTTCCACCTCTTTTTCAACGCTAGATGTTCGGTCTTTTTGAAAAAAGGAAATAATGAATAAAAGGATGGACAGTATTAATAATAAAAAGATTAAAGAGTTCAAAATCCCACTCCTCCTCATGTACTATTTAAAGTTATATCATAAACAAATTTTCATATCTAGCATAATTAGTAGAACATATGCATAATGAAGGTGAAAAACGGACTAGCATTTCCTTAAAAAAAATGATATTATAGAAAAGTCGTATGAATAGTTGAGAATGCAATGAAGTTTGGAGGGAAAAACATGCGTGTAAATATAACATTAGCTTGCACTGAGTGCGGTGAGCGTAACTATATTTCAACAAAAAATAAACGTAATAATCCAGACCGTATTGAACTTAAAAAATACTGTCCAAGAGAAAAACGTACAACAACACACCGTGAAACAAAGTAAGCAGTAGGAAATTTCCTGCTGCTTTTTTCATATAAGCAAAAAGGCGGGGGATGGGATGGAAAAGAAAGAGATTCGGCAGAAAATAGTGAGTGATCTAAAAAAGTTAGATAAAAGCACTTATGAACAACATTCTTTTGAGATTGCCAAAAAACTTTATCAATTACCTGTTTGGAAAAAGGCAAATACCGTCGCCTTAACGATATCACGTCCGCCTGAGGTTGATACATGGCAAATCATTCGAAGCGGATGGCTGGAAGGAAAGAGAATGGTTGTTCCAAAATGCCATCCTGAAACAAAACAAATGGTGTTCAGACAAATTACTTCCTTTACACAGTTAGAATCCGTCTATTTTGGGTTATATGAACCAAAAGAAGATGAAACAGATGAAGTAAGACAACAAGAACTGGACTTAATCATCGTGCCGGGGGTAGCTTTTAATTTTTATGGTTACAGAATAGGCTTTGGTGGCGGCTACTACGATCGTTATTTACAGCATTTTAATGGAGAAACAATGTCCTTAGCATTTTCTTTACAATTATGTCAAGTGCTTCCGGTGGAAAAACATGATATCCCAGTGAAAGCTATTATGACAGAGAAGGATTATTTTAGTTTCTAGTATTAAATCATTGGATAAATCCAGATCCACTCCACATACTAAAATAAAAAGCAATGGAGGGAAAATGATTGGGTACTATCATGAAATGGATTGTTCCTTTTGTCTTAATAGCTGGTATTATAAAATACAGATATAAAATATTAAATATTGTATTTGGAAGCTACTGGATTCGGAAAGTAGCCATTCGAGCAGTAATGAGCATTCCAGGAATTCGCAACAAGTTCATGGAAAATACGTTTCGGTAAAAATATATGAAAAAATAAGATCACCTGTTGAAGCGCATATGTATTGCTTTACAGGTGGTCTATTTTTTCGTTATAGTAAATATTAATCAAATAATATAAATAAATTTCTATACTTAAAGGCGGGGAAAAGATTGAGCGGTACGCAGGACTTTTTGTTTTGGAGGCTAGCTTATTTTTTTATTGTAGAAAAAAAGTATCGTCTCATTCAAATTAGTGAAGATTACCGAGAAATTTGGTTGGAGGACACATCCAATAAAAATGCCCAAATAATAAGAATGCTTAGGTATGATCTTGATTGGGGAAATTGGTTAAAAAGGGATGCTGAGCATACATGTATCCAAGCAGAAAAGCTACGTAAACACTTCATGAAAAGAAGTCTGAACGTTTTAAACATTTATGTAAGTACATATCCACCGGTGGATGACTATCAATCAGTCCTGAAATCTCCATTGGCGATCAATAAAGGAAAGACGATTGTATATAATAGGTTAATTGAAAGCACTGATGTGGAAAATGGGATTCAACAAATCAGCAACTTTGTCCAACAGCATATTTCTATTTCACTTAAAGATCATTATGAAGAAGAGGATGTGCAGTATCTTAGGGATACTGTCTTAACAAATGCCGTTTCACGAACACAGGAAGAACAACGGCTATTTGATAATGGGAAACCGCTTTTTACATACATACTCCTCGGTATTCAAATAATTGTCTTTTTATTGCTGGAAATAACGGGTGGAAGCTCCAATATACAAAACTTAATTCGCTTTGGTGCCAAGTATAATCCATTCATTATCGAAGGACAGTGGTGGCGTTTTATTACCCCAATTTTTCTTCATATTGGCATTATCCATCTAATAATGAATTCATTAGCCCTCTATTATTTAGGCCCTACTATAGAGCGGATTTATGGACGAATACGTTTTTTGATTATATATTTAATTGCTGGGTTTACTGGAACGCTTGCGAGTTTTCTTTTTAGTAGCAGTGTTTCTGCCGGTGCAAGCGGAGCTATTTTTGGATGCTTTGGAGCATTGCTGTATTTAGGAGCCATCTATCCGAAACTTTTTTTCAGGACAATGGGTACAAATGTAATCGTGGTCATTATCATAAATTTAGTTTTTGGATACTCCGTCTCCGGTATCGATAATTTTGGCCATATCGGAGGATTGGTAGGAGGCTTTTTGGCGGCTGCAATTGTACACTTTCCTAAGAAAAAAAGACTTACTATTCAAATGGGGGCATTCGTATTAACATTAGCCATTTCTATTGGAGGATTATTCATTGGATATCACGGCGGCAATTATTCACCTCCGGATGTAGTGAATTCAGTGGCACAAAAACAAATAAATGAAGGCAATTATGATGCAGCATACGAGCTGCTTAACGAATATGTGTCAAAAAGAAAAGGGAATGCTGATACATATTTTCAGCTTTCCTATGTGGAAATTCAATTAAAGAAATATTCCGAAGCGAAGGAGCATCTAATTCAAACAATAAAAATGGAGCCGAACTTACCTAACGCACATTTTAATTTAGCTTTAGTTTATTTATATGAAGGAAATAAATCGGCGGCAAAAAAAGAAGCAGAGAAAGCTGTAAAACTTACAGATGATAAAAAATATAAGGATTTACTTAATCGAATCAACCAAATTCCGTAAAGAGTTTAAGTGATAAGCAAGAAAGCCGGTGTTCTAGGTGAAAACAGTATACGATGTTCAACAACTATTGAAACGATTTGGAATTATTATCTACGTTGGGGAAAGGGTTTTGGACCTTGAACTAATGGCAACAGAGATAAAAGAATTATATAAAATGGGGCTTATTCAAAAGGATGAATTTCAAAATGCTCTATTGATATTAAGAATGGAAATAGAGAAAGAAAAAAATCATGGGAAAGGGTGAGATGGTTGGAAGGCAAATGGATTGTAGGAGTAGATTTAGGGGGAACGAGTGTTAAGCTAGCATTTATTCAAGAGGATGGAGAGATTCTTCATAAATGGGAAATACCAACGGATAAGTCGGAGCAAGGGAAAAATATTTTACCTGATATTGCGGATTCCATTCAAAGAAAAATGGTTGAGCTTGGAGAAACGAAAGAAAGATTAATAGGGATTGGCATGGGAGCACCGGGAGCCGTGGATAAAGAAAAAGGAATTATTTATGAAGCGGTAAACCTCGGTTGGCCGAAGAATTATCCAATTGTAAAATTGCTTAGTGATTTAAGTGGTTTGCCAGTTGAAATTGATAATGATGCAAATTGTGCAGCATTAGGGGAAATGTGGAAAGGGGCAGGGAATGGAGCAAAAAACATCGCCTGCGTAACTTTAGGAACAGGTGTAGGGGGAGGAATAATCGTTAATGGCGACATTGTCCAAGGAGTAAAAGGGGCAGCGGGTGAAATTGGCCATATTACGATTATTCCAGAAGGCGGAGCTCCTTGTAACTGCGGAAAAACGGGTTGTCTTGAAACGGTTGCTTCTGCTACAGGTATTGTAAGGGTTGCAAAAGATACTATCATCCAATACGAAGGGGAATCTTCTTTGAAGGATCTTTACATAAGTAAGGGTTCAATTGAAGCGAAAGATGTTTTTGATTGTATGAATCAAGGGGATACCTTATCCGCATCCATCATTGAACAGATTATGCTTCACTTAGGACTAGTTCTCGCAAACATCGGAAATGTGCTCAATCCTGAAAAAATTGTCATCGGTGGTGGAGTATCAAAAGCGGGAGATTTATTATTAAATCCATTACAAAAATACTTCAATCAGTTTGCTTATTCCGCTGTTTCTGCGTCAACAGAACTTGCGATTGCAACACTTGGAAATGATGCAGGCATTCTAGGAGCAGCATGGTTAGCAAAAAATAAACATTAAAGCAGTTAAGCATTTAAATAAAATGGTTGCAAGACTGGTATGAAATGTATATAAATGCCCACTATATTAATATTACAACCAGAAATAAATTCCATTGTAAGATGGAGGTTTCGATATTAATGTTTCGTAATAGCAGGGCAGGCATTTTCTTACCGGTCATTGCAACCTTTTTGCTTTGGGTAAAAACATATATAGTTTACTTGACATGCTTTCATTTCAAGCCTGCCAATATCATACAGGGGATCATATTACTTATTAATCCCATCGGTTTTTTAATGTTACTTTTTGGAGCATGTCTTTTTTTTAAAACAGTAAAAAGCCAGTTTCGTTTTATCATTTTATCGAGTTTATTTTTGTCTGTTATTTTGTATGCAAATATTGTTTTTTACCGTTTTTTTAATGACTTTATTACGATTCCCATTCTTTTTCAAACGAGTAATTTTGGGGAACTCGGGGATAGTGTTTTTGCAGAAATTAAATGGTGGGATATTATTTTTTTCGCAGACACTTTAATGTTATTACTATTTTCAAAAAAAAGCTTATTATTTGAAAGCATTTCTCCCTTAAGAACAATAATACACCGACGCTTATATTTTTCGATTGCCTGTATTGTATTGTTTTTAAACCTTATTTTTTCGGAACTAGTAAGACCGCAGCTTTTAACAAGAACTTTTGACCGAAAGCTGCTTGTCAAAAACCTAGGTACTTATAACTATCAATTATATGATTTAATCCTCCAGTCAAAATCATCTGCTCAGAAGGCATTTGCAGATGGTACGAAATTGATAGATACGCAAAATTATATTCGAGCAAATTATGCACCTCCGAATAAAGAATTTTTTGGATTAGCAAAAGGGCGGAACTTAATCCTTGTTTCCTTGGAATCTACACAAGACTTTGTCATTCATTCGAAAATGAATGGAAAGGAAATTACACCGTTTTTAAACCAATTTATGAAAGAAAGTTATTATTTTTCTAACCTGTATCATCAAACAGGACAAGGAAAAACCTCTGATGCTGAATTTTTAGTGGAAAATTCCCTATATCCATTAAATCGAGGAGCAGTATTTTTTACACATAGCAGCAACACGTATCATTCCTTGGCTAAAAGCCTGCAAGATCATGGGTATTATACCGCTGCAATGCATGCTAATAACAAAAGCTTTTGGAATCGTAATATCATGTACAAGGCAATTGGATATCAGAAATTCTTTTCTTCCACTTCTTATACTATAACAACGGATAATTCGGTCGGATGGGGATTGAAGGATATTCCATTTTTTGAACAGTCTATAGATATAATAAAGAAACTTTCGAAGCCGTTTTATGTGAAAATGATTACACTTACCAATCACCATCCTTTTAGATTAAACGTAGAGGATAGGCTCATAGAAGAATATGATTCCAATGACTCCGTGGTAAATCGCTATTTTACGACGGTAAGATATGAAGATGAAGCGATAAAGAAATTTATTCAAAAGCTGAAGGATGAAAAACTTTATGATAAATCCATTATTGTTTTGTATGGCGATCATCATGGAATATCAGAAAATCATCAAGCTGCTATGAGTCAATATTTCGAAAAGGAAATCACCCCTTACGATACGTTTAATTTGCAAAAGATACCGCTTATCATTCATATTCCAGGAATAACAGACCATGGTAGAGGTATAACTTTTTCTAAAGTCGTAGGTCAGATTGATATAAGACCTACTTTACTACATCTAATGGGGATAAATACAAGAAATGATGTACAATTTGGCCATGACTTGCTTTCACCGTCATATAAACAACACGTCATTTTTAGAGACGGCAGATTTGTCACGGATCAATATCTTTGGACAGCAAATAGATGTTATTTGCGGAAGACTGGAACAGAAGTAGACGTAAGGCGATGCAAACCTTTTATTGGAGAAGAATCAAGAGTATTCATGTATTCAGATAAAATTATATATGGCGATCTCCTGAGATTTTACAAAGCCCGCAAATAAAGCGGGTCCTCGTTTTTATAAGGGGGTTTGAATAATTGTCATAGTATTATAATGTTTATGAAACAATTTTAATATTTTACTTTGCTTATAATATAATGAAAATAGAAATTCGAAAAACATGTTAGCGTAGGGGGATGGAGAAATAGTGAGAAAAGATAAAAGTCTTTATTGGAAGATTCTACAATTCATCCTCCTTGTTATGTTCATGTTTTCACTTTCCGCATGTCATCATCGTGAAAATAAAATAACAACAACACACAAACAATCCACGAAATCACCCTACGATAAAGTAAAACCACTTATTATAGAAGAGGATTCCTTTCAAAAAATCGTCGGATGGTTGAATAATAATACAGTGGTATATGTAGCGGAAGATAAAAACAATACGAATATTTATCGTTATAATTTGTTGGATGGACAAAAGCATATTTTATATACTTCAGATAACCCAGTCAAAAATGTAGTAATTGCTCCAGATAAAAAGAAGCTGTTAATCCATTCTGCATCATTAACTTACATGGCAGAGATTAATGTGATAAATCTTAATGGAAAAGTTCTTTTTACAAGAAAAGTACCTTCCTATGATTTAAGCTTTGATTGGAATAATAATAATCCCGATTTGATCTTAACAACGGTCTTTTTTGAAGATTGGAGTTATCAAGTACATGTATTGGATGTTAAAAATCGCACGTTTAAAAAATATCCGGCAGCAGATCCATTTGTGAAATGGTTTAATGGAGACGGAATTCTATTTCAAGACTGGAAAGATAATGAGATGCATTTTTTTGCTCCATTACGTTCTGTTTCCTTATCCGGTTCCGATTTGGCAAAAACATTATTTCCAAGAATTTATAAGTTTGCAGCATATTCACCGTACTTAATGACGATCACTATACCAGAAAATCATAAGGACCAGGCTGTGTATCATTTTTATAATCAGGAATTAAATGAATTGTTTACTTTTGAGGTTCCACATCTTAATCAGTATGATAATTGGCTTGTGCCAAATTATGATTTCCTTCGAAATCAATTTTTGACCTTTGTTCCTAGTGAGGGTGGTTCTATCGATGAGTATAGCGGGAAGTTCCAGTTGATCCAATTTGATATTCAGAGGAAGGAGAAAAAAATGATAACGGATGAGCTGAAAAATCAACCTATCTCCCTTTCTCCAGATGGAACAATGTGTTTATACGGTAATCAATTGAATCAACTTATCAACTTGAATAATGGAAAAATAAAATCAATTGTTGAATATGAAAAAAAGGGCCCTTAAAATTGGCCCTTTTTTTATACAGTTGCCGGATATCCAGAATTAATAACGGTCATGACTGTAAAGAATCCAAAAACCAACACTGAAAGAATTGCCCAAATAAATCCAAGCGGATTTCTATTTTTGATCGTTTTAAATACTGCGAATAAAGCTAGTAGTGTTACAAGAGCAAAGATAATTACAGTACCCATGTCTCACAAACCCCTTTCCTTTGTATGAATCTTATGTAAATAATGGCACTCTATATTATATTACATTTTCTCATAAATTTTGTCGAGTTGAAAAAGTGAAAGTTGTTTGTCATAGTTTACCCTTACATGTAAATTTCATGAATAAATTTTTCAGTCTTTTTTATTTCTCATCCTCTCATGATAGAATGGACGAAGAAGTGGAGGTTGATTTGAAATGGAATGGAAGCAAATTCCTCTTGGTCTTTTACAAACAAATTGTTATGTGCTTTACAATCAACAAAAGGATTGTATTATTATTGATCCAGGTTCGGAAGGAGACAAATTAATCACATACTTAGCAAAGGAAGAGCTACAACCAAAGGCGATATTATTAACACATGCTCATTTTGATCATATCGGGGCAGTAGAGGTGATCCGAAAGGCTTTCAAGATTCCTGTTTATGTCCATGAAAAAGAAGCAAGTTGGTTAACTGATCCTTCTCTAAATGGGTCCCAATTATTTTTAAATGGAAGATCCATTATTGCTTCACCTGCAGATAAATTGTTAAAAGTGGAAGGTAAATTGACTATCGACGAATTTACTTTTGAAATATTTGAGACACCAGGTCATTCACCAGGTAGCGTGTCTTTTTATGTAAAAGACATAAATACTGTTTTTGCGGGTGATACCTTATTTCAAGGAAGCATTGGCAGAACTGATTTACCTGGGGGAAGTCATGAGCAATTACTAAATAGCATCGAAGAAAAATTATTGATATTGCCGGCAGAAACAAAGGTTCTTCCAGGACATGGCCCGACTACAACCATTGAAAAAGAAATTAACTTGAATCCGTTTTTAAACGGATATTAAAAAAAGACTCCATAAAAGAGTCTTTTTTTATAATTTCACACTGTAGAAAACCTCTTTATAAAAGTTATCTACGTCTAGCTACAGCGCCTATCGGCTAGTGGATTTCTCCGTCTCCTCCCTACGATAAGTCAACATCAGTTCGTGAACTACCTCACTGTGTTTCCTTTATCTCAGTCGAAGACTACGAAATCCATACGCCAGAGCTGCGGCGCTTTCGCATTTGTTCATTATTCTGCACCTGGTACCATTAAGAAAGTTGTATAGTATGTAAATCCTGCGAAAAACACGGTTAAATATGCACCAAAAATATACATATACATACGTTCTGATAATTTTAAATAACTTAGTAATACAAAAAATCCTGTTTGTCCAAGGAATAATAAAGCCGTTTTATCTAATCCCAATAGATAAAACATTACAGTAAACATAGCAGTCCAAAATCCTAATACTCTGTACATGCGATCCATATGTATCCCTCCTTTGTACCATGTGTATCCATCAATTTATAATTATAAAGGAAAAATGTGCATATTGTAAATACACCAATACTGTAGTTTGTGACATTTGCGTGATAATACTCATTTTTTAATATTTATTTGCGGGTCCAATTTTATTATTAATTTGTGTTGATACAACCGTTTTATACGTGTATTTTTTACAAACTTTCCTTTTTTTCTGAGGGCTCCATAAAATACAAATTTTTTTCCGGTTTAAAAATAAGAAAGGTTATTATTAATGCGATGAAAAAGTTAAAAATAGATAAAATTACAATGATGCTCCGTAGTGAAAATATGTCTCCAAGAAAGCCGATAAATAATAGGAAAATAACTTGAGCAGCATTCTGGAATACACCTAAAATACTGGAAATCCTCCCCATCATTTCAATTGGGATATTATTTTGATAAAACGTAGTAAACCCTGTGCTGGAAAAGGCGTTAAATATCCCCAGTATGGTAAAACCAATTACTGCGGTTGTGAAATGGTGGGAAAGAGAATAGATAATATATCCAGCGGACATAAGCATTATTCCTATTCCAATTAATTGTTTAATGCTAAGATGATGTGACATAAATGAAACAAATATGGATCCGAGTAAGTATCCTATTCCTGTAATACTAACAAGCAAGCTAAATTCCGTTTCACTAAGTCCAATAACCTTTTGGGTGAAGACAACCTCTTGCGCGTCCATAGCAAAAGTAAAGATAATCGTGCCAAGATATAAACTGTAGACTAGAAAAACAAAAGCTTGTTTCTTATATGCCCCGATTACATCCTTCCAATCATTCAGAAGTATTTTATATGTCCTAGTTTTTTGGGAATCAGAAATTTTCAACTTTTCATCCAGATTAGGCATTAAGAATAAAATACATGCTGAAAAAGCAAAACTAAATGCATTTATATAAATGGCAATGTCAACAGAGCTAAATAGAAATAAGGCACCTGCGATTGAAGGACCAACAATAAATGCACCAGATCTTACAAGGCTATTAATGGAATTAAACCGTTTCCGTTGCTGAGAAGGAATCAATTTCGTAATATAGGTAGTTGAGGCTGGGGTAAAGAATGCTTTTGCAAGACTTATGATAATAAGCATGAGATAAATGGACCAAATAGAAGATAGTAATGGAATGATGGCTACTGAAATGGCCCGGACAAAATCTGTAATGATTAATATTTTTCGTTTATTCCCTCGATCAATAAAGCCGCCTGACCAAAAATTTGTCAGTATCGCAATGATTGGACCTATAATCCATAGCCCGGCTACAGCTGCAGCAGAATGGGTCATCTTTAAAATAAGCAAATTAATGGCAATAAGATAAACATAATCACCTAAACCTGAAATTCCTATCCCAAACAAAAGTAATATGGGAAGCTTCCAACTCCCAATTAGGCTTTTTTCCGTTTGTACCAATATGCATCACCATCTCCAATATGAAAAATTTTGGTTAATTATTAGAATTTTCCGCATGAAAATTATACCATATATATTTTTCCATAATGATGATAATCATGAAGAAGCTGTGACAGTACCTAGTGAAGGAATAGAACTTTCCTACGAAGGAATTTCCCATTTTAAGGCGAATAACATATGTAAAATTAACATGCTAAAATAAGAGTGTGTTCAAAATGGAGGTGTTTTGAGATGGATATCGAAAAAATAAAGACAAACTTAGAAAATCGAATACCGTCTATTATGGGGGCACAACATTTTACTAAATATGCTGTTCTGCTGCCATTATTAAAAGTGGATGATGAAATTCATTTATTGCTAGAAGTACGCGCACTAAGTCTTAGAAGACAGCCTGGCGAAATTTGTTTCCCTGGAGGAAAGATGGATAAGGGAGATAAAAATGAACAATATACAGCCATTCGAGAAACCTCAGAGGAACTAGGGATTCCAAATGAATGCATCTCTATTATTGCTCCATTGGATTATACAATTTCACCGTTCGGCACTATCATATACCCTTTTGTTGGATATATATCAAAACACGAGATCTTGAATCCTAATCCATCAGAAGTAGATAAAGTGTTTACGGTTCCCTTGACCCATTTTATTTCCAATCCACCTGATTGTTTTAAAGTTCATTTCAAAGCAGCACCTGAAGATGGGTTTCCTTACGAGCATATTCGCGGAGGGCAAAAATATAAATGGCAGACAAGACATTTGGATGAGTATTTTTACTACTACGAAGATTATGTGATATGGGGATTAACAGCGGGTATTATTAAACAGTTTGTAGAACTATTAAAAAACGAAACACCTCTGAATAATGAATGAGGTGTTTCATACACAAAATTTATTAAAATGGATTAACCGATTTGGTTTTCCATCAAGCAAATTGTTTCATAGAACATTTTCATCGCTTCTTCTCGATAGTTTACATAATCGAATTGTTTCTCAAAAAGCTCTTCTCCGTTTATAAAATGTTCCATTCCATCTATTAATCCTTTAATGGAATTTTCAACAATTAAACCATGACCGCCTTCAACAACACTTCTCGAACCAGGAATATCCGTAACAATTACAGGTTTTCCAAGGGTTAGGGCTTCTAGGAGCACCATGGGCTGCCCCTCATGATTAGAGGAAAGGATAAAGCAATCACATTTGTTTAATAGGGCATATGGATTGCTGATTTGTCCTGTAAAGATGACTTTTTCCTCCAACTTTAGTTTTTTTACCAACTCCAGTAAAGATTTTTTTAAATCTCCATCTCCTACGATAAATAACTTCGTATTGGGATGTCTTGCTGCAATATGGGAAAAGGCTGCAATTAATTTTTCATGATCTTTTTCCGGGCTGAGCCTGCCAATATTGATAAAATTAATATCCTTTTCATCAGGTATCCGGTACCCTGTTAATTCCAGATGATTGTGATGATCATTAGATATTGACAGCATATAATGTTTGTTCTTGAAGTTTATAACCAATTCTTCGGAAAATTCCTCTCGCCCTGCAAGGATTTTTTCATAATCAATATTATTGATGACATATTTCATACGCCTGTCCATATTTTTTACTACTTTATTCAAGCTTTTTTTATTTTGTTCATTTGTCAGCTTGGATACAGACACAACATTATCAAAATAGTTATATAACGAAAAAATAACTTTTAGGTTTTGACGATGAGGATATTTATTATTTACTTTTTTATTCATTTCCTGGCCCATATCATTATGTAAATAGATGCTTTTCTTTTTAAAATCCCCAAAAGCAATTAGAGAAGCCCAGAACGGACTGTACCCGCTAAAGTCAATACCAATATCGTATGGAGTATTACCGATTATTCGCTCAAGCTCTCTTCTGTACATTTTTTTAGGAAGTAGTTTTTTCATAGAGGAAGAGTAGGCACCTCTTTGTAACAGTAAGGCGTGACGGTACCATTCGGATAGAGTGGCATTCCATGTTCCAACTCTATGGATAAATCGAACATTTTTATTTAATTTTTCGACGTTATTCCATTTTTCTTGTTTATCGTTATCACCATAATCGAGAACAGTTACGTCATATTTGTCATAATCAATGGCGTTAAGTAAGTTTGTTACAGAAGTAGTAATCCCATTATTTAAAAATCCTCCGCAATAAATAAGGATTTTTGTTTTATTAGAGAGTGTTTGAAAGAGTTTATCCGATACTTTTCCTTCGAAAACCGTCTCGACAAAGCGAGAGGTTGCATTTCCATCGTCATGGTAGCAAAACTCGTCTAAAAATTTCTTATATCTGTCTCGATAATTATCCATTATAGTCATAGAATTGTTGATTGCACTTATCACCTCGTCTAAAAGGTGACATAATGGGCCAGGCAATTGGTCCATTGGAATATAAGTGCCTCGTTCTTTTTGATATTCCTCTTCATCATGTGCATAAAAGATAACCGGATTTTTCGAGGGTAAAAAATCAAAAAAAATACTGGAGTAGTCCGTAATTAAAATATCGACAATCGACAACACTTCATTCGTGTCTATCATGTTTGGAACACATAAATGGGCTAAACCTTGTTCTTCGAAAAATTTATGAGCATAATAATGGGACTTTAATAGTACAGTGTATTCACTGCTGATTTGTTCTTTTAGGTATTGTATATCCTTTAATAGCTTTTCACTTTCATCTTTTTCGTTGCCTAACGTTCCTCTCCATGTTGGAGCATATAGAATTACCTTCTTATCGGGTGGAACGGATAATTTTTTCTTTATATCTTCTTTATTCGCTTGAAACATTAGATCAACACGGGGATAACCGGAATCTAATACTTTCCCGTTAAATATACTGTATGCGTCATGAGAATGCAGAAGCTTTTCGGCAGTAAATTTATTTGGACTCACCATATAATCGGTAAAAAGAAAATTTCGCTGAATATTTTTATGATCTGTTTTCCCCCGATTTTTAATATCGATTCCCATTGTTTTAAGAGGGGTACCATGCCAAATATTTGCATAAATTTGATCTTTTCTTTTTTGAAAGTAGTAAGGGAAAGTAGTATCGTTTATTAAATATTTTGCAGTAGCAAGGTAACTAATATATTTGCTGCTTTCCTTTTGAACAAACCTTACATTACGCAATTGTTTATATTCGTCATGGATGACTGAATAATCTTGAACAACCCAAACATGCTGGAAGTCTTTATAATTTGGATGATGTATCAAATATTTAAATACTGCATATGGATTTCCAGTCATACTTTGCCCATGATAGGATTCATATAAAATAGTTTTTTCCCTTAATGGCTTTTTCTCTAAATACTTCGTATATAAAACTCTACCCCTGAAACCTCCGTCGAGAACATATTTCTTCATGGGACTTAGAACAAATTTTACTTTCTTCATCAGTACTGCCTTTTTCACTATTACTTCTCCTCCATATTTCTTTACTTCAAGTAGTGGAAAAATCAGAAAACGTTTGTCTGAAAGCTTGGCAATATTAGTATGTCCGTTTACAATAAAAGTAAAATGAATTTTTGGGAAAAGATGCTAACATTAGTGAATTTGTATAAAAGCTGTAAACTTTAGGAGGGAAATGATTGATATTACATACAAAGATTTTGGGGGAAGGAGAAGCTATACTTTTTCTTCATACAGGATTGCAAACAGGAGAAACTGATTTTCAATATCAGGCGGAGTTTTTTAGCAAACATTACAAAATTGTTTTGCCTGATTTACGTGGTCATGGAAAGTCTACCTGTTCCAAAATAGACAACTTCTTTTATGATTCCGTAGAGGATTTATATGAAACCATAGATTTTTTAAATATTCAAAAGTGCCATATAGTTGGTTGCTCCTTGGGGGCAATAGTGGGATTAATGTTTACCAAAAAATATCCTAATCGTGTTTACACATTGTCGATATCGGGAGTTATCCCATTAAAACCGGACAACTGGGAAGAATTACAGAAGGCAGATATAGAGCAACAGGATCAGCTTCTGAATGATAATAATGCAAGGGCATATTATGATGCTTTACATGAGAATAATAACTGGACTAAATTTCTTTCACTAGCCAAAAAAGAGGATTGGTATCCGTTTCACGAAACAGGGAAGGTAGAGAATCTAAGGATTCCCGTTTTGTATATCGTAGGAGAAGAAAAAGATCATGAAGTCTGTGGAGTGGGAACTTACAAGAAAATGATTTCGGATATACATATTGCCGTTGTTCCATTTGCATCTCATCTTGTCCATGATGCACAGCCGGAAGTCTATACAAACATTCTAGATTTGTTTTTGCAAAATAATAAAATAGTTTAATAGATTTAGATTTGAAGAAACTTTTTTGGGGGTATTCTTATTAGAAATAGAGGATCTGTTGTGCTAGTAGATAAGGAGAATCAGAAAATCGGACTAATAAAACGAACAAGGGAAGGAACTGTATATTATGTGTTTCCTGGCGGAGGGATTAAGGAAGGGGAAACACCGGAAGAAGCCACAATTAGAGAAGCTTATGAAGAGCTAGGAGTTAAAGTTGCTATCAGGGAGTTAATCGGAAAACTTGAGTACAATGGAACACAATATTTTTATCTTGCGGAGATGATGGAAGGTGAATTTGGAACAGGGGCAGGAGAAGAATTCACTGATCTAAAACGGAATAGAGGGACATATGAGCCGGTATGGGTGTATATCGAGGAATGCGCTTTTATTGATATTAGACCGAGAGAAGTAATAGATATTATTCAAAGGTTCGTATGTATCTAAAGATATTCCAAGAAATTGTGTCGATAATCCATCATGATATTTCCAGTTGTGAAGATAAGAAAAGAATATACTGGAAAAATAAAAAATGGTAATGAGGGTATGGAATGAATTTAAAAGAACAACTACTAATAATAAAAAACATGAAAGATGAAGAGATTTCTTTATTAAATCAAGACAAACTAATCGATATGATGTTGAAATATATTGGAGATACGGATTCTGTATTAAGGGATGACCTGATTCATTTAACTTTTTGCCGGTTAGTAGAAAATAGCTTAATTGGTTTTAGTCTAATGGAAAGAATATTGGAAACCAGCATAGGAGCAAATTATTTATTCTTCCAGATCGGGGAAGTAAATTCAGATTCGGTATTTAAACGTTCTTTTTCTGCTCTTGCTGCTCAGTTGATTTTAAATCAAGATATTGAAGAAAGATTTCTTTCCAAAGAGCTTGTAGAAAAAAGTATTCAAAGCAGTTTTCTTTATTTACAGAAAGAAAATGATGTTCGCGGATTTGTGGAGGAAAAAGGATGGGCACACAGTATTGCGCATGGAGCAGACCTGTTAACGACAGCTATTTCCCATCCCGTTTTTTATCCATCACAAATACCGGATGCATTAGAAACTATTCGTTCTTGTTTATTTAAGAATGGGAGTTATATAGATGATGAGGATGAAAGATTGTTATTTGCAATCGATGCACTTCTGGATAAAGGATTGAGCGATGAGTTGTTAGGAGATTGGCTCCAAACAATCAGTAGTTCTTTGGACGAAATATTTAAGGTGGAACGTTATTCATTTCATTTTTATAGAACAAGAACGAATATAATGAATTTCCTAAAATCATTATATTTTCGATTGGGATTTATGGACAGAGGACAAGAATCTAGGGTGCAAATATCTCATATTATAAAGAGATGGCATGATGTTGTTTATAAAAGGTAAGTGTTTTGGAATCGAATGATAAGTTTTTCTATGTCCAGACTTAATCTTTTCTAGCTTATGAAACCATCTCTTCAACTGTACGTAAATAAATAAGAGAGGTGAGATGGTTTATGCAATTGCAAAAGCGTCCTAAGTTAAACATCCATAGGTCAAAGATGGAAATCTTACTAGATATCATTTGTTTGCTAATAATAATTGGAAACGTGATATATATCATAATAATGTACCCATGTTTACCAAATAGGATCCCAATTCATTTTAATGGAAATGATGTTGCAGATGGATGGGGAAATAAAGCTTTTGTTTGAATCCTTCCATTAATTACTTTTATTATATGGGATGGCATGACTATTCTGGAGAAATTTCCTCATTTATATAATTATTCTAACTTAACGGAAAGAAATATAGAGGGCCAATATAAAAATGCAAGACTAATGGTTCATATTATTAAGGCTGAGATCACTATTTTCCTTGCATATAATAGTTGGAGTTGGATTTATTCAATTTTAGGTACCAGGGTAGGGTTTGGCATTTGGGAATTGCTCATCTTTATAATCGTTATGATTGGGACCATTGTATTTATGGCTTTACGTTCTGCTAGGATCAAATAATTGTTGAAAATACATTCAAAGGAGGTGCCGTTTAGATGAAATTGATAGAAATTTCAAAACTCCTAACGATAAAACGAACAATAGGTAACATGAATGTTGAAATTACAGGCATTCAAATGGACTCACGGAAAATCGAAAAAGGCAATTTATTCATTTGTACTCCTGGGATCACAGGATTTTTAGAGGACAGACATCATTATGCAAATGATGCAATAAAAAATGGAGCTATTGCATTAGTTACGGAAAGAGATTTAGGAATAGATGTTCCAACAATCATTGTGAATGATGCAAGATATGCAATGGCAATTATCTCAACCCATTTTTATGGTTATCCGTCATTAGACATGAAATTAATTGGAATTACAGGAACAAACGGGAAAACAACAACCTCATACATAATCGATAAGATTCTTTCAGACTACGGATATAAAACAGGCCTAATGGGGAATAACGGGGTTAAAATTAATCACAATGTTTACCCTACCGATATCAATACGCAAGAACCTCCAATCCTTCAGCGACACTTGCGGAAAATGGCAGAAGTTAATACCGAATACTGTGTAATGGAAGTGTCATCTCAGGGGCTGGATATGGGAAGGGTGCTTGGGTGTCATTTTCAGACTGCTATCTTTACAAATTTAACCCAAGACCATTTAGATTATCATGGTACTTTTGAGGCGTATAGGGATGCGAAAGCTTCCTTTTTTTCTAGGTTAGGAAATGCTTTCACACCAAAAAATAATAAATATGCTGTCTTGAATGCAGATGATCCCTCAAAAGAATTCTTTCGAAGAATAACACCAGCAGAAGTTATTACATATGGCATAAGCAAAAAAGCAGATGTTACAGCGGATAATATTTTGCTAACTTCTAAAGGGACTAGGTTTGTTCTTAAATGTTTTGCTGGAGAAATAGAGATTGATCTTAACTTAGTAGGAAGATTTAATGTTTATAATGCTTTGGCTGGAATCACAGCTACTTTACTTGAAGGAGTTTCCTTATCGGATATTAAAAAAAGTTTAAGTGAATTAAGTAGTGTGGATGGCAGGATGGAAATTGTAAACGTTGGTCAGGAATTCCTCGTGATAGTAGATTACGCCCATACTCCAGATGCATTGGAAAATGCTTTATCTACGATTAAAGAATTTGCAAAAGGAAAAATTATTACGGTATTTGGTTGTGGGGGAAACAGAGACAAAACAAAAAGACCAGTTATGGGGAAAATAGCAAACCAATATAGCGATACTGTTATCATCACTTCGGATAATCCCCGAACCGAAGATCCAGTTAGCATTATAGAAGATATTCGTAACGGAATGGTAAATCCAAATAATTGTCTGTCCATTGTAAACCGTGATGAGGCTATCGTAAAAGCGATTAATATTGCTACTAAGGATGACATTATATTAATTGCGGGAAAAGGACATGAAAAGTATCAAATTCTAGAAAACAAAACGATTCAATTTGATGATAAAGAGATTGCAAAAAAGGCATTGTCGGAACTTTTGAAGAAGTAATTTTTAATTTTTTATAAAGGGAGAGTAATCCGATTGAATTATCAAATCATATTCAATGAAATAATTATGTAATGGGAAAATGCAACATCAAAATTATTTTTTAAAATCAATATTAACCAAGCAGCGACATTCCTTGAACTAGGAATGTTTTTTTATTTTCTTCTTTCAAAAATGATGTGTAAAAAGTCTTGTGAAATGTAAGTTCATATTATTTTTAAAGCATTGTAATCTGAGTGAAATAAAGTTATGTCATATTATTAATAGCTTGTTTATTCGACAAAAAATGAAAAAAGATTCGCGTACATACTTTACAAGGAGAGAAAAATGAAGAAAAAAAAGAGAAGAAGGCGTGTAAGATGGGGACGTGTAATATTCGTTTTATTAGTTTTTATTACTTTTGGTGTAGGTATTTATGCAATTATTGAATATATACAAGGTGTCCAAATAGCAAAGGCAGGAAATTTTAAAGACGATAACAAAAATGTAATATCATTTAAAGGTGAAGAAGTTAAATTTGGAAAAATAAATGTTCTTTTATTAGGTAGTGACTCACGTGGAGAAGGACCTGCTCGAACGGATTCTATAATGGTTGCACATTATGATCAGAATACTCATCAAGCAAAATTAATTTCGATAATGAGGGATAGTTTTGTTGATATTCCTGGACATGGAAGACAAAAAATTAATGCAGCGTATGCTATCGGTGGAACAGAGCTCTTAAGACAAACGATTCAAGAAAACTTTGGAATCGATATTAATTACTACGCGGTTGTTGATTTCAAAGGATTTGAAAAAGTAGTGGATGTCATTGCCCCTGAAGGGATTGAAGTGGATGTTCCGTCTAAAATGTCTTATGGAATCGGGATGACGCTACAACCGGGGAAGCAAGTGCTCCATGGAAAGAAATTATTAGGTTATGTCCGTTTTAGACATGATAATCTAAGTGATTTCGGTAGAGTTCAAAGGCAGCAGGAAGTGATTGGCAAACTGAAGGATCAAGCTTACAGTATGACAAGCCTTTTGAAACTTCCTAAAATAATGGGGGTAATTGAACCATATGTGGATACGAACATAGATACACCTACCCTTTTGTCATTGGGAAAAGACTTGCTCACAAGCAAGTCCAGCAAAATACAGACCATGCGAATTCCTGTTAATGGATCCTTTACAAATGAACGATATGACCATTTAGGGGAGGTATTAAGTATCGATTTAGCTCAAAACAAAAAAGCTTTAGATGAATTTTTATCATCAAATAGTTAAGTACCTATTAAAAAGGTGTTAATAGCCAAAGTATGGAGTTTTCCATTTGACTCCCTGCTTTGGTTCTTTTTTATTTAATTTAAGCTAGAAATTAGAAAAAAACAGTGTAAGTAACTGCTCAGGCATATATTTTTTTAATCGTACCACATGGAAATTTTTTATGAAAAATTTTAAAATCTTGCAGGAAAATCCATCTTTTTGTCGAAATAAGTCTTTACGAAAATAAAAGGTGGTGTATTATTCTATATGTCCATTGAAAAAGTAGCAGATTTGCTATTAGAACAGGCGATAAAATTGAATGCGACTGACATTCATATTATCCCTAGACAAGATGATTATCTTACACAATTTCGACTTTACGGCAGATTAACTCCGCATCGGCCCCTACCCGTTACAATAGGGGAAAGACTTGTATCCCATTTCAAGTTTATGGCCTCGTTAGACATTGGTGAAAAAAGAAAACCTCAAAGTGGTTCCTTTCAACTGAGTATTCCACATCATAATACGTCTTTAAGAATTTCCACTCTCCCAACTGCAAATTCCAGAGAAAGCCTAGTTATTCGAATCCTCTCAGATAAAAAAACATTTTCCGTTGATCAAATATCACTTTTTCCTAACAGTGCTAAAAAACTCATGTCTTTATTAATGCACTCACATGGGCTTTTGCTGTTTACAGGTCCGACTGGCAGTGGGAAATCTACAACCATGTACACATTAGTCGAGAAATGCGCAAATAAAGATATACGAAATGTTATTACTTTAGAAGATCCTGTCGAGATAAAAAATGAACATTTTTTACAGGTACAGGTAAATGAAAAAGCGGGGATAACATATAGCACAGGCTTAAAGGCGATTTTACGTCATGACCCCGATATTATTATCGTGGGAGAGATTCGGGATCATGAAACTGCAGAAATAGCTGTTCGAGCAGCTTTAACAGGTCATTTAGTACTTAGCACATTGCATACAAGAGATGCAAAGGGAGCGATCTATCGCTTATTAGAATTTGGGATAAAACTAAATGAAATTGAACAAACAATAATCGGGATTACAGCTCAACGTCTTGTTACGCTCATTTGTCCGTTTTGCGGAGATCAATGTTCCAAATATTGTCCGCATTATCATGAAAAAAGAAGAGCGGCCGTTTATGAGCTTTTGTATGGGAAATCATTGCAGCATGTATTAAATGAAGCTAGTGGTGAAAATGTTCCATATCAATATTTCACATTAAAAGAATCGTTACGAAAGGGGATTGCACTTGGATATATTTCTAAAAAAGAATATGATCGCTGGGTTTTTGAAACGGAAGAAGCAAACCTTGAAAGAGCAGGGTATGTTTTTAAATAGACTCGGCGATATGCTGCAAAATGGTTTTTCCATGGGAGATGCCATCGGTTTTTTAGGAAGAATGGATCAAAGGGGCAGCAGTTTTACACAGGCGATGTTAAAGAAATTACAAGAAGGAATACCAATTCATGAGATTCTCAGTGAAGAACAATTTGATAAAAAAGCCTGTGCACAAATATTTTTTGCTGATAAACACGGTAACATAGCAATAGCATTAAAGGAGGCTGGAACGTATTTAATTAAAAGAGATAATGAGCGAAAAATGATGATGAAATTATTACAGTATCCGCTGGTTTTGATAGGGATTCTCATCCTTATTCTGTTTCTGCTGAAAAACCTATTACTTTCACAATTTACAGACCTCTATTCCTCAATGGACTATCATCCTTCACCACTGATTCGATTTTTTACCCAGCTAATGGAAAAAGGACCCTTATTACTTTCTATATTTTGTGTAATTGTATTTTTGGTATTCCTTTTCTCCTGTTTGTATTTTTCAAAAAATACACCAGTTAAAAACGCGGAATGGATAGCACGGATTCCTGCAGTCCGTTTCTATTTTCGATTGTTTAATAGTCAATTTTTGGCTCGAGAATGCTCATTTTTACTGCAGAGCGGTTTTTCTATTAATGAGGTTTTAGCCTGCATAGCATCACAACATTACCGACCATTAGTTAAAAACACAGCAGAGTTGATTCGTAAAGATCTGACATTAGGTTATTCCTTTTCCAATTCCCTTTCTAAGTTTTCCTTCTATGATCCTCAGTTAATTATGGTAATCCAACATGGTGAAAAAAATGGAAGATTGGATCAAGAGTTACAGTTTTATAGCCGTTTTTGTCTTGGACAAATCGAAGAAAAGATGGAAAAGGTATTTAAAATAATTCAACCTGTCATGTTTTTCATTATTGGCTTATTAGTACTCGCCGTCTATTTGTCCATAATGCTGCCGATGTTTGACATGATGGATTCTATTTAAGGAGGTTTTACATTTGAAATTAGTGAAAAGTGAAAAAGGGTTCACATTGATTGAAATGTTGGTCGTTTTATTGATCATAACCATTTTAATTTTTGTTGCTATTCCTAATATCACAAAGCATAGTAAAAACATTAATAATAAAGGATGCGAAGCTTTTGTCAATATGGTGCAAGGACAAGTGGAAGCTTATGAAATGGAATTTAATAAATATCCTACGGATGTATCTGAACTTATCAAAGAAAAGTACCTGAAGGAAGATAGGAAGACTTGCCCTAACGGAAATTCTGTACGCATTGACTCGGATGGAAAAGTTACAGAGTCAAAAGGGAGCAACTCTTGAAAGCTTATCTTGGAAACAAAGGCTTTACACTAATCGAAGTCTTAATCGTATTATTGATTCTCACCATTTTCCTCTCTCTAAGTATTGCAAGTCTCAAGCCTCTAAAAAGCACACTAGAAAAGAAGATGGTTATTTCGCAATTAGAAGCAGACCTGTACTATGCCCAAACCTATACGATCAGCAGGCAAGAGTTAGTAACAGTTCAATTTTACCCGGCTTATAACCGCTATATGATGAAGACTGCTAAAGGAACAGTAATTGTGAATAGGTCTATGACTTCGTCTGTAAAACTATTAAATGGTTCTTTCAACTCCTTCAATATTCTGAGGGATGGCAATATTAGCAGATTTGGAACACTTGCATTTGAGATAAACGGACAGACGTTTAAATTGATTTTTAATATTGGAAGGGGAAGATTCCGTGTGCAGGAATGAAAAAGGTTTTACCATAGCAGAAGGATTAGTTTCATTTGGTGCAATCCTTTTTGTTGCAACTGTTCTATTTCCCCTTATGTTTCAGATGATCATGAAATTAAATGATGAAAAGGAACAATTAATGGCGTATCGAGTTTTATATGAATCAATAGAACATTTTACGATTAACGATACAGTACCGGTAAGCAGCCAATCCATTGAAGGGAAGATGTATGAGGTTCAATTAACGTCTAACAACGGGATGTGGAAAGCATGTGTTTTCTATGAAAACGGGCAAAAATGTGTTACAGAATTGGAAAAGTGAAAAAGGTTTTACATTAGCAGAAAGTATTATCTCTTTAATGATCGCAGTGACAATATTAAGTCTTATTCCCTTAGTAATAAAAGGATTTAATCATATCAATCATTCATTATCCACAGAGGACGCGTATGAATGGAACATCTTTCTGATACAGTTAAGAAGGGAAATAAGGAATAGCAGTTCGGTAGATATTACGGGAAACAAACTAATTTTACAAGTAAATGGAGAGAAGGTTACCTATGAGTCATTTGGTTTATTGCTGCGCAGACGTGTACATGATACTGGACATGAGGTAGTATTGCAAAAAGTAAGAAATGCGGAGTTTACGATGAAAGCAAATCATATTAATCTTGTGATTCAATTTACAAACAATCATCAAGAAATTGCTGGATTTACAATTTTTAAACCGGTTATGAAGGAAGAACCCGAGGTAGGGGGAGAGATAATTGAAAAGTGAGAAAGGATTTATGTTGCCATATACTCTGATGGTCACCTTTGTTGTTTTCTTTGTTATTCTTTCCTCCGTCCAAATTTATTTATCGGAATCACGCTATCTTCATGAAACAAAAAGTTACTATATAAGGAACAGTATGATTTCCTTAACAATGAAAACCTTAATAGAACGTATCGAAAATCAAAAAATGAAGATGCAAGGAGTGATATCATATGATGAAGGAAAGGTAAGTTATCAAATTGAATTAATGGATGATGGTAGATATCGAATCATCCTTGTAACATATCTATCATATGGACAGGTAACGAAAAATGAACTAATTTATGATCAGGAAGATAAGCGAATTTCTAAATGGATCGAAATTTGAGAGGAGAAGCTCTAACAAATGCTGCCACTTTATATTATCGGCTTTATGGGTGCAGGAAAAACAACAATTGGACAAAAATTATCTCAGGATCTTCATATACCTGTGTTTGATACGGATCATTTAGTAGAACAAGCAGAAGGGAAAAAAATATCTCAAATATTTGCTGAAAAAGGAGAACCTTATTTCCGGGACAAAGAATCGGAAATACTCCTAAGTACCAAAAACATCAATGGTATTATTACGACAGGCGGCGGGATTATTCTGCGTAAAGAAAATAGAGATTTTATCCAAACAACTGGATCATCTGTTTTTCTTAAATGTAGAATAGAAAAAATTATGGAAAGAATCGAGTATGATACTTCCAGGCCTCTCTTCGTAAATAAAACCTTGGACGAAGTGCAAGCGTTATATGAATCAAGACTATGTTTCTATGAAAATACGGCAAAATTTATTATCGATACAACTCATTTAAGTATCGATGAAACATCATATGAAATAATAAAAAGAATAAAATAGACACTTAATGGGCACACTGCAATAAATAAAGGAGGAGTGCCTGTAGTGTCAACAAATGATTATATTAAGTATATAACTCAAACCTTTGTTAAACATTTCGATACACCGAAAACAGCTAGAAAAGAAATTCGGCTGCAAAGAAAATTAGAAAAATCTCCATTTTTATACAGATGGTTTGGGATGATACCATTTGCCATTTTGATGATTTTTAAAAGGAAATAGAAGAGTCAATTTTAAAAAGTCTCTTCTATTTTCTTTCTTTTTTTAAAGTTAAAAAATATGTGAATCATCATATGCTGTATTCTTATATTGCCTATTGGCCTGCTAATGTGCAAGGAGCTTGCGATTTTCTTAATTTACCGTTGGCTGTGTTAAATAGAAAAGTCCCCCATTAATAATTTCTATTCTAATGCTCGGTTCGTATTGCTCACGTAAAGCTTCCTTTTCTATTTGATAGCTTTCCGGTTTTTCCTCCATGTCTTCATAAAAATGATCTAATAATGCTAAATCCTCATCCCATCTTTGTCTAGCTTGTACGGCCCATTCATGATCTTCCATTAATATTTCTTGCTTTAAAAATGCTTCGATCCTATTTATTCCGCTTTTTGGCATAATGATAGGGGATAGCGTAAAACATAAATCGGGTATCTTTGGTGTAAGCTTTTTTGTTTGTAAATAGTCTTGAAAATTTTCCACTAATCCGCCATTAATCATGTTAAGACCAAAAGATCGAAAAATATCCCGCTTGCGATCACATTGATAGGAGATTTTTATATTTACACCTAACCAAGGATACAAAGGTCGTTGTTGATTATGTAAAACCTTTGTCTCTTCAAATAATCGAATAAACCCAGCGAGTTTTTTCGTCGATTGAAATATTTGATGAAGCCGAGGTGCTCCGAAATGAATCATTTCGCCTTTGACTTCATCAGGAGTTTTACTTTTATCTGTAATAATAGTTAGCTTTGCAGGATTAGGAATACCACCTGTTTTCTCTAAATAATGCCAATAAAAAGGGCGATTCATAAGTTCTTTATCCATATCAATAGTAAGTTGTACGGTTAAATAACCATTTTGGTTCTCCAAAATTTCGCATTCATTAGCCAAGAAGTAACGTTCAAGATATTGATGAATTTCCTCCTGCTGCATGCAGCGTTTCCTCCTCTCGATTTTTCATCGTTTCTGCAAATTGAATCATTTCTGTTAGGTTCTCCATTTTTATTTTCATTTCCCCTTCAGATTTAGAATTCTGAAAGATATCTTTTAAATGGTTCTCCAATTTACCGAATTCCAGTCTTGTCAATATGTCATCCAGCTCTCCAATAACCCGCTCAAATAAATTAATTTTTTCGTACAGCAGCTTTAAAATATGATCTTCTACTGTGTTTTTTGTAGCAAAATTATAAATATGCACATCCTCTTCCTGACCAAGACGATGTACACGTCCAATCCTTTGCTCCAATCTCATCGGATTCCATGGCAAATCAAAGTTAATCATATGGTGACAAAATTGTAGATTAATTCCCTCCCCGCCAGCTTCAGTTGCAATCAGAACTTGGATATGTTTTTGGAACAGTTCTTTCATCCAGTCTTTTTTTCCGCGTTTAAATCCGCCCCGAAACGGAACAGAAGTGATTCCATGCTGTTTTAAAAACCATTGCAAATATAGCTGGGTTGCACGGTATTCTGTAAAAATGATAACTTTATCATTTATTTGCTTTATAAGCTCCAGTGTTTTTTCCGCTTTTGAATTTTGTTTAACCGCTTCAATTTTTTTTATGAGGAAGTGTATTTTTTCCTCAAATTCAGGTGTTGGATTTTCTCTTTTTTTAAGCATATTTTTTAAAGTATAATATACAGCCTCTCTGCTGCTGCATGCTTCTCTTTGCAGTGTCATAATGGTAAATCCGGCATTTGCGACATAATCATGATTTCCTTTTAAAACATCAATTGCATTATAAAGTTCTCTTTCTTCGTTATTAAATTCTATTAATACAGTTTTTACATGGCGTTTCGTCCATTCAATTCCTGTATCTGCACGGCGATTGCGGATCATAACCTTATTAACTAAATCATTAAGATGTTTATCATCTTTTATATTACGATCCCCATTTTTATATTTCTCAAGAAACCCTGTTTGGTTGCCTAGATGTCCGGGCTTTAATAAAGACACGAGATGAAAGATTTCGTCAATCCGGTTTTGGATAGGGGTCGCCGTCAATAATAAACAAAATTTCTTTTTAAGATTTTGAACAAATTCATAGTTTTTGGTTTTATGATTTTTTAATTTGTGCGCTTCATCGATTATCACTAAATCATAATTTTGTTCGTATATTTTTTCTCTGTGCGGACTTCTTTTCGCTGTATCGATAGATGAAACAACACAATCGCATTGATCCCATACATAGCTTTTCTTTTGTGCAACAGCAGGAATATGAAATTTCGTATTTAACTCGAAAGCCCATTGAGAAACTAATGAGGCAGGTACTAAAATCAAAACTTTTTTCACCAGTTTTCGAATCATATATTCTTTTAAGATTAAGCCGGCTTCAATTGTTTTCCCGAGCCCTACTTCATCTGCAAGAATCGCTTTTCCGTTCATCTTTTCGACTACTTGTCTCGCAACCTCTAATTGATGTGGCAAAGGTTTAAGATTTGCTAAATGCTTTGGAGCTTGTAATCCTTCAAATTCAGGGATAATGAAATGTTTTTCCATTTCAATTGCTAGCTTATAAAGCTCCCAATTTCCCCATGGACCATCCTTCCCGAAACGCTCTGATAATTCCTCTCCCCAAACTTGATCAAATTCAATATGGATCGTCATTTATGCCACTCCTTATTCTGTGATCCAAGGACTGTAAAATAGAATAAAATATGTCCTAATTCTGTACTAAAAATGATTGCTGAAAAATGTGTTTAATGTTAGGATGAAAATAGCTTGAACATAAAGTAAAGCATGACATTTTCGTTATTTCTTAGTATGCCCACTTTTTAATTTAATATAGGCGAATGAGAACAGGGGGAGAGACTGCCGCGTACTTGGCAGCGCCGAAGGAGCAAATAGCGAAAGTTGTGAATCTCTCAGGCAAAAAGACTCTTGTTTGACGCAGCTCTGGAGAGTGCTTATTATAAGCCACCCAAGAGGAAAACCATTATGACGGTAAACTTTCAGGTTACAGGACAGAGAAACTCAGGCTTTAATATGCAGAGTTTTTCTGTCCTTTTTTATGCCTTTCTGCCTAAAAAAGAGCATAGTAAGAATTCTACTATCAAATGAGGGGGAAAAAGAATGTCATTAAAAAGAACACCATTGTTTGATGTTTATAAAGAATATGGTGGGAAAACAATTGATTTTGGCGGATGGGAGCTTCCGGTGCAATTCTCTAGCATTAAGGAAGAGCATGAAGCCGTGAGAACAAAAGCTGGATTATTTGATGTTTCTCATATGGGAGAATTCACGGTAAAAGGTAAAGACAGTTTAGCGTTTTTACAAAAAATGATGACAAATGATATTGCGAAAATTGCAGATAACGGTGCCCAGTACACTGCAATGTGTTATGAAAATGGCGGCACCGTTGATGACTTATTGGTCTATAGAAATTCAGAGGAAGATTTCTTACTCGTTGTAAACGCAGCAAATATTGAAAAAGATTTTGTATGGCTAGAGAAGCATGTATTCGGTGATGTGAAGCTTGAAAATATTTCTGATAGCATTGCACAGCTTGCCATTCAAGGACCGAAAGCGCAAGGAATTCTACAAAAACTAGCAACAAACAAGGAATTGTCGGAGATTAAGTTTTTTAAATTTTCTTCCAACGTTGACTTATCTGTAGCTTCTGCACTGGTTTCAAGAACTGGATATACTGGGGAAGATGGTTTTGAAATTTATTGCAAAAAAGAAGATGCAGCAAGCTTATGGAAAGCTATATTAGAGACCGGCAAAGAAGATGGAGTATTACCTTGTGGACTAGGTGCAAGGGATACACTTCGTTTTGAAGCTACCCTTCCTTTATACGGACAAGAGCTTTCTGCAGATATTTCCCCATTGGAAGCGGGAATTGGCTTTGCCGTGAAAGTAGGGAAAGAAGCTGATTTTATCGGTAAAAATGCTTTAGCCTCTCAAAAAGAAAATGGCTTAAAGCGTAAGTTAGTTGGAATTGAAATGATTGATCGAGGCATTCCAAGACATGGCTACAAAGTATTCGCAAGTGATGTTGAAATTGGTGAAGTAACTTCAGGTACACAATCTCCAACATTCAAAACGAACATTGGACTTGCACTAGTCAATATCGAAAATAGTGAAATTGGCCAAGAAGTAAACGTAGAAATACGTGGGAAATTATTAAAGGCTAAAGTTGTGCCAACACCATTTTATAAAAGGGTAAAAAAATAGGATGGGAGAGAACCGAAACATGACAACGCATCGTTATTTGCCGATGACAGAACAAGATCAAAAAGAGATGCTGGCAGCAATAGGGGTAGACTCAGTTGATGAATTGTTCCAAGACATTCCGGAAAAAGTTCGTTTTAAAGGTCAATATAATATTAAAAAAGCAAAATCGGAAACAGCTTTATTAAAAGAATTATCAAGATTAGCTTCCAAGAATGCAGACTTAAAACAATATGTTTCCTTCTTAGGAGCGGGAGTATATGACCATTACATTCCGACAATTGTCGATCATGTCATTTCAAGATCAGAATTCTATACTGCATATACACCATATCAGCCTGAAATTTCTCAAGGTGAATTACAGGCAATCTTTGAATTTCAAACGATGATTTGTGAATTAACAGGTATGGATGTAGCAAATTCATCTATGTATGATGGGGGAACTGCTCTTGCAGAAGCTGCAATGCTTTCTTGCGGTCAAACAAAACGGAAAAAAGTTCTTATTTCGGAAGCGGTCCATCCTGAATCCCGTGAAGTATTAAAAACTTATGCAAAAGGCCAATACATTGAAGTGGTGGAAATTCCTCATGAAAATGGTGTTACAAACCTTGACGCATTAAAAGCGGAAATAGATGATCAGGTTGCCGCAGTAATTGTTCAATATCCAAACTTTTTTGGACAAATTGAACCTCTAAAGGAGATTGAACCTATTGCTCATCAATTTAAAGGGCTGTTTGTTGTTTCAAGTAATCCGCTAGCATTGGGAGTTTTAACCCCTCCTGGTTCATTTGGAGCTGATATTGTTGTCGGGGATGCGCAAACTTTTGGAATCCCATCTGCATTTGGTGGCCCCCATTGCGGATATTTCGCTGTAACAAATAAATTAATGAGAAAAGTTCCTGGTCGATTAGTGGGACAAACGACAGATGAGAATGGTCTAAGGGGATTTGTATTAACCCTACAAGCACGTGAACAACATATTAGACGTGACAAAGCTACATCTAATATATGTTCAAACCAAGCATTAAATGCACTTGCAGCATCTGTAGCCATGACAGCTTTAGGGAAAAAAGGCGTAAAGGAAATGGCTTCACAAAATATTCATAAGACCCAATATGCTCAGCGTGTTTTCAAAGATAATGGGTTTGACATTGCTTTTACAGGACCAAGCTTTAATGAATTTGTTGTTAAGCTCGCTAAACCTGTTAAAGAAGTTAATCAGAAATTATTAGAGAGTGGCATCATTGGCGGCTATGATTTAGGCAGAGATTATCCAGGATTAGAGAATCATATGCTTATAGCTGTAACGGAACTTCGCACGAAAGAAGAAATTGATAACTTCGTAGAGGAATTGGGGGATAGCCATGAATAATGCAAATCAACCACTCATTTTTGAGATAACGAAACAAGGTCGTGTTGGATATAGCTTACCTGAATTAGATGTACCCGAAACAAATCTTGGAGAATATCTTCCTACAGATTATCTTCGAGTAGAGGAACCAAATCTTCCAGAGGTAGCCGAGCTAGATATTATGCGTCACTATACCGCGTTGTCAAAGCGCAACCACGGTGTTGATTCCGGATTTTATCCACTAGGTTCCTGTACCATGAAATATAATCCAAAAATTAATGAGGTTGTTGCTCGTTACCCTGGTTTTGCCCATATTCATCCATTACAAGATGAAAGCTCTGTCCAAGGTGCTTTAGGATTATTGTACGATTTACAAGAGCATTTAATTGAAATTACTGGAATGGACGAAGTAACCCTTCAACCTGCAGCTGGAGCCCATGGAGAGTGGACTGGATTAATGATGATTCGTGCATATCATGAAGCAAACGGGGACACACAGAGAACAAAAGTAATTGTTCCTGATTCTGCTCACGGTACGAATCCTGCATCTGCTACTGTAGCTGGTCTTGAAACGATTACGGTTAAGTCAAATGAAAATGGCTTGGTAGATTTAGATGATTTAAGAAGCTTAGTTGGACCTGATACGGCTGCTTTAATGCTGACTAACCCAAATACTCTTGGTCTTTTTGAAGAAAATATTCTTGAAATGGCGGAGATTGTTCATAGCGCCGGTGGTAAATTGTATTATGATGGTGCAAACCTTAATGCTGTATTATCGAAAGCACGCCCAGGAGATATGGGATTTGATGTCGTGCATTTAAACCTTCATAAAACATTTACTGGACCTCATGGTGGTGGTGGACCTGGCTCTGGACCTGTTGGAGTGAAAAAAGAATTAATTCCTTTCTTACCGAAACCAGTTATCGTGAAAAAAGGGGACGAATTTGCCTTTGATTATGATCGTCCACAATCCATTGGCCGTGTAAAACCATATTACGGAAACTTTGGTATTAATGTCAGAGCCTATACGTATATCCGGACAATGGGTCCTGACGGATTACAAGCGGTAACAGAAAATGCAGTATTAAATGCGAATTATATGATGAGAAGATTAGCAGAATATTATGATCTTCCGTATGATCGTCATTGTAAGCATGAATTTGTATTAAGCGGCAAACGTCAAAAGAAACTTGGTGTACGTACATTGGATATCGCAAAACGACTGTTAGACTTTGGATACCATCCGCCTACTATTTACTTCCCGCTTAATGTGGAAGAGTGTATGATGATTGAGCCTACGGAAACAGAATCAAAGGAAACGCTTGATGCCTTTATCGATGCAATGATTCAAATTGCAAAAGAAACGGAAGAGAATCCTGAGATTGTGCAAGAAGCTCCGCATAACACTGTCATTAAACGTCTTGATGAAACACAAGCGGCACGAAAACCGATTTTAAGATATCAAGTATAATAATTAAGGCCTCTTTTTGGGAAGAGGTCTTTTTCTATAGATATTTTAGAAAGCGCTGCGGTGCTTCTAAAAATTGTTTTGTAATCTGAACATGCTCCGTCTCCTCAAAGTCTATTTTTGCAGGAGGATGAGAATCAAAAGTATATAAATCTGCATCAGGAATCCCCATTAATATTGGAGAATGAGTGACAATGATAAATTGGGATCCGCTTTGAACTGCTTCGAGAATAATACTGATTAATGTAAGTTGCCGCATAGGAGATAAAGGAGCTTCTGGCTCATCGAGTAAATATAGCCCATTTGGCTTGATTCTTGCTTGAAAGAAATCTAAAAAGCTTTCACCGTGGGATCTAGTTTCCAAACCATTTTGATAGAGGTGATTTAGTTCATATAATGTTCGTTTGTGTGGCAAAGATGCTAGGGATTTTGCATGAGCTGACTTATGTCTGTATTCTTCTTCTATTAAATTCAATTGATGTTCCGCTTCTAATCTCATCTGTTTGACTCGTTTTGTGAATGATATAAAATCCTCCGCTCTAAGAAAGAAACCTGTTCTTGTCTTTTCCCGCCATTTTATAAAGAAAGAATCAGCTAGCGCCTTTGCGTGCCGTAAATCAGGGTCATCATTTACTTCTGCACCACCCGCAGTCGGAAGCTGACAGGCTGCTGCTAAACCTTCCAGAAACGTTGATTTTCCACTCCCGTTTTCCCCTATGAAAATAGTAATTGGATGAAGAAAGTGAATGGACTGAAAATCTTCAAAGATCGGCAAAGAAAAAGGATAATTACGGTTGGTGGTTATATCCTTCCATTGTATCGACTGTAAAAACATAACTTTTTCACCTATCTTTCTTTTTTTATATAAAGGCCCTGTTATAACTGAATATTGATTTTACCTGTTTGAAAAATAAACGGAAAATTTCCGTTTAAATTTGGAAATACTCCTATTTCCCTAAAAATAAGGGGAGGTTTTCCGGTTATGTTATCCAAATCCTTGGATTTTGTCCTATTTAGAGCAGTTAATCGGAATATCTCCGCTTATATCTACTACTTATGCCTCCATTATATACATTAGCCGGAAATACTCCGCCTATGAATTCTCATACGTAAACGAAAAATAATAGAGCCTATATAAAAAACCGCAGTCAATCTGCGGTTTTCATTATTTTGCTTTAATACGGCCTGTCCACTTCTTAAAGCCGCCTTGTAGCTGATATAAGTCCTTATAGCCTTTTCGGTATAACATCTGAGCGACACGTGCACTTCTCATTCCGCTTTGGCAATATAGATAAACAGGTTTATCCGGGCGAATTTCTTTCATTCTCATTTTCATTTGAGATAGAGGAATATTCCGGGCTCCAAGGATGTGACCGTTCTCAAATTCATTTACCTCACGAACATCAATAAGCTGAGCCTTTCGATATCCGGCTTTGAATTCTTCTTCTGTTAATGTTTTAACGATTCTTTTTTGCGCAAAATAATTATAAAGAGTATAAGCAAGAATCGCTACAACTACGATGATAAAAAAATACCATTGTGACAATTTTTTTGCTCCTTTCTGCGAGTAACACTATATCTATTATATTCGTCAAAGCTTCATGAATCAAAACATTTTAACAAAACTGTATAAGATTAAAAAAATCACCTTCTAATATAAAAAAATAAAAATTTCAACAAAAATATTTATTTTTTTTATAAATTGCTATTGCGTAGAATTCCCTTTTAATGCGGGGTTTAATTTTAATTGTTTCTATTGCAACGTGGGAATTCATCTGTTTTTAAGGATAATTCCTATTGAATCTTAGAATATCTCTTCTAATCTCCTAATTTTGCTTTATTCAACATTTGACAAAAACGGACAAAAGTCACCTAAAAACTATATATAGTATATAATTCTGTTTTTTAAATACTATATGTTGATATTGAGGTGGGATTTATGATAATTTATTATAAGTAAATACATCTCAGAGTTTAACTTGCTAGAGTTAGAAATTGATAGATATATAAAGGAGTTGTCAAAATGTCTGTTGCGTTTACCACAAAAATGAATATTGATAAGGAGAGGTTAAACAAGGATATTAGTCTTTTTCCTCAAGTTCACCCTATTTCTTCTGACATGCACATCACGCATAAAGGGGTATCCCGTCTTGTCATGATTGACCGCTATGCATTCAAGGATACAGAAAAGATTACTCTTACAGCTGGTGACTTTGTCGTTTTAACCATCAAAGAAGACCCTAAATTTCCTGCTCGCGGATTAGGATTTATACAAGAGATAGATTGGGAAAGAAATGTTGCAAAGGTTTTGATTGAGGAGGAGTACAGAAGTGCACTTGATGATCAAAACGAAATAGAAACAGGCTTAATTGTTCGATCTATTGACATAATTGAAAAGCCTTTAGAAGTTTATTATGAGCAAATTGCGAAACGCAACGCAACAGGCCTTGCTGCAGTTGAAAAAACAGAGGAAAAACGTAAAGAATGGTTTGAAAAATTCTATCAAGAATTAGTAAACCTAAATTTTGTTCCAGCCGGTAGGGTATTATACGGCGCTGGAGCTGATACAGATGTAACGTATTTTAATTGCTATGTGATGCCGTTTGTTCCTGATTCCCGCGAAGGTATTTCCGAACACAGGAAGCAAGTAATGGAAATCATGAGCCGAGGCGGCGGAGTCGGAACTAACGGTTCAACACTTCGTCCAAGAAATACATTAGCAAAAGGGGTAAACGGAAAATCATCCGGATCAGTTTCATGGTTGGATGATATTGCGAAACTCACACATCTTGTAGAACAAGGTGGATCAAGACGTGGGGCACAAATGATAATGCTTTCTTCATGGCACCCGGATATAGTGGAATTTATTATTTCAAAAATGCAAAATCCTCGTATATTAAGATTTTTACTTGAGACGACAGAAGACGAGACAATTAAAAAGCACGCGAAAGAAAAGCTCAAATTTACACCGCTGACTGAACAAGAAAAAGCGATGTATCAGGGAATATTAAATTATAAATCGATTCCTGGCCAAGGTGGTTTTAGCGAAGGTATTTTAAATGATGCTCAGGAAAAGTTGACTGCTGGTGGTACCTATACCGTTCATAATCCAGAATTCTTAACAGGTGCCAATATTTCTGTATGTTTAACAAAAGATTTCATGGATGCAGTTGAACAAGATGCTGTATATGAACTTCGTTTCCCAGATGTTGAAAATTATAGCGCGGAAGAAATGAAGATTTATAATGAAGAATGGCATAAAGTCGGAGACGTTCGTGAATGGGAAAAGCTCGGACATAAAGTCAAAACATACCGCAAAATGAAAGCAAAAGAATTGTGGAATTTAATTAATATTTGTGCTACTTATTCTGCAGAACCTGGTATTTTCTTTATTGATAATGCAAACGACATGACTAATGCAAAGGCATATGGACAAAAAGTTGTTGCGACAAACCCATGTGGTGAACAACCCCTCGCACCATTCAGTGTCTGCAACTTAGCAGCGGTGAATTTAGCACAAATGGCAGATAAAGAAAATAAAACGGTTAATTTCGAAAAGCTAAAACAAACGGTTGAAATTGGCGTTAGAATGCAAGATAACGTTATTGATGCTACTCCATATTTCCTTGAAGAAAACAAAAAGCAAGCACTTGGTGAACGCCGTGTAGGTCTAGGTGTGATGGGACTTGCCGATTTATTGATTTACTGTGAAAAAGAATATGGCTCTGAAGAAGGAAATATTCTTGTAGATAAAGTGTTTGAAACGATTGCAACTACAGCATATCGTGCTTCTATTGAGCTTGCGAAAGAAAAAGGAAGCTTCCCATTCTTAGTAGGAGAAACAGACGAGGAAACTAACAGATTACGCAAAGCATTCATCGAAACGGGATATATGAGCAAAATGCCTGAAGACATAAGACAATCCATTCTTGCGGATGGAATTCGCAATTCGCATCTTCTTACAGTTGCTCCGACAGGATCAACCGGAACAATGATTGGCTGTTCAACAGGCTTAGAACCATATTTCTCCTTTACTTATTACCGCAGCGGACGTTTAGGTAAATTTATTGAAGTAAAAGCGGAAATCGTTCAAGAATATCTAGACAAACATCCAGAAGCAGACCCAAATCAACTTCCATTTTGGTTCACAACAGCGATGGAGCTTGCGCCGGAAGCACATGCAGATGTACAATGTGTCATTCAAAGATGGATTGATAGCTCTATTTCCAAAACGGTAAATGCACCGCGCGGATATTCCGTGGAACAAGTTCAAAAGGTTTATGAGCGACTTTATAAAGGCGGAGCAAAGGGCGGCACAGTTTATGTTGACGGCAGCCGTGATTCGCAAGTTTTAACATTGAAGGCGGAAGAAAATCAATTTGATGAAGATGTTAATGCAAATCAACCGGAAAAACCAGCGGTCGTATTAGTGGATACCATCCAGGATTTACGTTCCACAAGTGTGACAATTGGATCGGAAATAGGTAATACATGTCCAGTATGTCGTAAAGGAACGGTAAAAGAAATTGGTGGATGCAATACTTGTGACAATTGCAATGCCCAATTAAAATGTGGATTGTAAAGCAAAAAAAGAGGAGTTAAGCATTGGGCTTAGCTCCTTTTCTATTTAAAACATAATTTTTGTTTAAGCTAATAAGTTCTATTTTCCTTTCCCCATTCTTAAAAATATATAAATACTACCTGAAGGGGATGGAGATTATGGAGATTGATGGTGTGTTTTCTGGAGGTGGGATAAAAGGATTAGCATTAATTGGTGCATATGAGGAGCTTGAATCAAGAGGATATACATTTAAACGGATTGCCGGGACAAGTGCCGGATCCATTATTGCAGCACTTGTTGCAGCCGGATATACTAGTCAAGAATTAAGGCAGTTAGCTGCGGAAGTGGATCTTTCTCAATTTCTGGATACACGAAAGACGTTGCTTCCTTTGCCATTCACAAAATGGCTATTTTTATACTGGAGATTAGGTTTATATCGAGGCAAGGCTTTCGAAGAATGGCTATCAATGAAATTAGCGGAAAAGGGAGTATATACCTTTGCAGATATGCCGAAAGAAAAACTAAGAGTTGTAGCTTCTGATTTAACAAATGGGAGATTATTAGTTCTACCTGATAATTTAGTGGACCTTGGCGTTCCAATCGACAGTTTTCCGGTTGCAAAAGCGATAAGAATGAGCTGTAGCATCCCTTATTTTTTTGAACCAGTCAAACTAAAATCCTTAGATGGTACAAACTTTATCGTAGATGGTGCAGTATTAAGTAATTTCCCAATGTGGCTATTTGTAGAAGAAGGCACAAAAAAAATACGGCCAGTAATTGGTATTTCTTTAAGCACCAAGCTAAAGGATCATCGAAAACATGTAATAAAAAATGGCTTTCAATTATTTGGAGCATTGTTTGACACAATGAAGGACGCTCATGATATGAAATATATTTCGCGGCAAATGGAAAAGGATATTATCTTTATTCCGACAGATAACTTTACATCGATTGAATTTGATTTAATAAAGGAAAAAAAAGACGCCCTCATTGATTTAGGACGTTTGCGAACCAAAGAATTTTTAAAAAAATGGTCATATTAAGATTTAGAAGATTGCACGATTTTTCTTTTTTCCTTTTTTTCCTTCGATTACGGTAAGCTGAACGTCTGATTTTTTTCGAATCGGTTTTTTACGGGCTTGTAAGGTTTGCTTACCGGATGATTGCCGTTTTTTTAGACGCCTTTTTGATTTTCGGGCTGCTTTGATAAAATTTCTTTGTTCTTTTGCATTAGATTTTTTGCCAATCCATATTCGATAAATGAAAAAGATAGCCGCTATTACAAGAACAGAAAACAATATTTGCCTAAAAAGGGAAGCTGGATTTATAAATAATTTTGTACCAAAGCCAATGACTGCTAGGAGAAAGATAACACCAATTAGACTATTTCTTATGTGCAAAAAAGCCACCTCCATTTGAGCATCATAAGCATTGTTTCCTCAAAATCAACCTTTTATACCAATTTTCAATTCAATTTGGAATGAGTTTCATTTCAAGTATAAATCTCCATTCTTTTTTCGTTCTGAAAAAAACAAATCGGTATGCGGCCGATATTGCCTATAATAAGTTTTTAAAAGGAATATAACTTTCTCAGAGAAAGCAATTCGGACCGCAGACCCATTTATCAGTTTGGTAAACAATCTATTTTATAGGGACATATTCGGTGTTTCCGCGGAAATGTCTTTTTTCTCGTTTTCCACCCGTAGCAATTCTTTAAATGATGCAATTGCAACTTCTACCTGATCATCTGTTGGTTCCTTTGTTGTTAGGAGCTGTAGCCATAATCCGGGATATCCAAGGTATCTTAGAACAGGGATTTCCCGTAATTTATTTGTAAATTGCAAAACCTCAAATGAGACTCCAAGTACAACAGGAATAAGAGCAATTCGATCCACAATCCTTAACCATAATGGACTTGTCGGAACGAATAAATATATGATGACGCCGATGAAAACTGTAAATAGAATAAAACTGCTTCCGCAACGATAATGCAATCGTGACTGTGATTGCACATTTTCTACTGTAAGCTCTAAATTATTTTCAAAGGTATTGATTACCTTGTGTTCTGCCCCATGATATTGAAAAACACGCTTAATAAGAGGTGTTAAGGATACAAAATAAATATATCCCAACAATAGAAGAAGCTTAAAAAATCCCTCAAGTAATACTTGTGCGACATCATTTGATAGGATGGGTTTAAACAAAGCTGCAAGAAATATAGGGACAAGTGTAAAAACAAACTTACCAAATAAAAAAGAAAGTACGCCAAGGGTTGCAACACCTATGACCATGGTTGTTTTGGAAACCTTTTCATCCTTTATTTTTTCATCGTCATTAGGATCTACTTCAAATTTCTCGCTTGAAAAGCTTAAATGCTGGGATCCGTTCGCGCTTGCTTCTATTATCGCAATAATCCCTCTAAGAAATGGTATCTTTTTTAGCATTTGTAACACAGGCCTTGTTTTACGAGGTAAATAAAAATATTCGATGGAAGAATCCTTTCGTCGTACCGCCGTAACGGTTTGATATTTTCCACCAAACATTACTCCCTCTATAACTGCTTGCCCACCGTAAGAAGGGGCTTTTTGATTATCCATGAAAGTCACCAGCCTATTTTCTAATAAAGAATCGAATTTTCGATATCTCCCTCTCGTATAGAGTTATATTCATTTTACTAAAAAAAACGTTATACGACTAGCTGGAATAGATATGGTTATTCTACTAATAAGGACTTTGAAACAATTGTGTCAAAAGCTCCTTAATTTTTGGAGGTGAATTACATGGATTCGAAACATGAAGAAGCTGGATTCAATGAAGCGGGTTCTTTTGCTAAGATGGTTTTTATCACCGGATTCTTCGGAGGACTTTTGTGGAGTGCAGTAGGATATTTTACTTATTATTTAAACTTTATTAAAGTGGAACCTAACATTATTTTAGAGCCGTTTACTGTTGGTTCTTGGAGAGAAAGCTGGATTGGGATAGTCAGTTCCATTATCGCATATGGCATTATTTCCATTCCCGTTTCATTTATATATTACGCAATTTTAAAAAAATTTAAAACAATATGGGTTGGGGCCATTTACGGCATTGTATTATTTTTAATAGTGTTTATCATATTAAATCCGATTTTTCCAGGTATGAAGCCGTTTCTAAAACTGGATTTAAATACGATTATCACATGTGCGTGTTTATATATTCTGTACGGAGTTTTCATAGGGTACTCTATATCTTATGAACAAAATGAAAGAACACATTATCAGGATAAAAATAAAGAAAAAAATAAGGATATGAAAAGTTAATTTGCTTTTTATCGCATGGCTAGTTTCGTTTTCATTTTTTATGATAGAATGAATATGTTGAACATTCTTACATAAAAAGGTGTAAAAAAATGAAAAAAATCTTAGTTCTAAATGGTCCAAATTTAAATTTGCTTGGGAAAAGAGAACCTACAATTTATGGAAACAATACACTCGATTATTTAATTGAAGATCTAAAAAAAACAGCTGCTTCCTATGGTGCTGTCACGGAAGCATTTCAGTCCAACCACGAAGGCGACTTAATTGACCAAATACATCATGCAGAAGAGGAAAACTATACAGGGATTATTTTAAACCCAGGGGCTTTTACACATTATAGTTATGCTATTCGTGATGCGATAGCTTCAGTCAATGTTCCTGTTGTTGAAGTGCATATTTCAAATGTACATGCAAGGGAATCTTTTAGAAGAGAATCTGTCACTGCGCCAGTTACAGTTGGCCAAATTGTTGGTTTTGGTTTTTTTGGTTATGAATTAGCTTTAAAAGCATTGCTTGAATACATAAAAAGGGGAGAATGAAATGAAAAAACTGGATAAATTACGTGAGGCATTTCGGGGAAATGGAATAGATGGAATTTTAATTACTAGTGATTATAATCGCCGATATATTTCAAATTTTACCGGAACAGCGGGAGTAGTCCTTATAAGCCAAGATAAAGCTTTGTTTATTACTGATTTCCGTTATGTAGAACAAGCTTCTAAACAGGCTGAAGGCTTTACAATTGTTCAACACAAAGGCCTTATCCATGAGGAAATAGCGAGTCAGGTTAAACAGCTTGGCATAAAAAAACTAGGATTTGAACAAGACTATGTAACATATTCTTCTTTCCAAACATATCAAAAGGAAATCCAAGCAGAATTAGTGCCAGTCACAAACCTTATTGAAAATTTACGCTTGATAAAGACTGAATCAGAGATTAAGATATTAAAGGAAGCTGCCGACATAGCGGATGCGGCATTCAAACATATTATAGATTATATTAAACCGGGATTGACAGAGCTTGAAGTTTCGAATGAGCTTGAGTTTTTTATGAGAAAATGTGGAGCGACCTCTTCTTCTTTCAACACTATCGTAGCATCTGGAACTCGTTCCGCTCTTCCACATGGAGTGGCAAGTGACAAAGTTATCGAAAAAGGCGACTTTGTTACTTTAGATTACGGAGCTCTTTATAAAGGCTATGTGTCCGATATTACGCGAACAGTAGCGGTTGGTGAACCACCTGCAAAGCTAAAAGAAATTTATAATATTGTATTAGAATCTCAATTACTTTCCATTGAAAAAATCAAACCTGGAATGACAGGAATTGAAGCCGATGCTATTGCTCGTGATTATATAGCAAACCATGGTTATGGGGAATATTTCGGCCATTCCTTAGGGCATGGAATTGGTCTTGAGGTTCATGAAGGACCATCCTTATCCGTCCGTTCGGATATCGTTCTGAAACCAGGAATGGTTGTTACAGTGGAGCCGGGAATTTATGTTCCGGGACTGGGCGGCGTAAGAATAGAAGATGATACATTAATCACAGATAACTCAAACGAAACCATCACACATTCCACAAAGGATTTAATAATACTGTAGAATGGATGCACGGGTGAAATTTCAGCACCATAGGATTGTCATATAAACGAGGAGGAAAAGAAAAGCATGATTTCTGTAAATGATTTTCGTACAGGTCTAACAATCGAAGTGGACGGAGGAATTTGGCGTGTAATGGATTTCCAACACGTAAAACCAGGAAAAGGTGCAGCTTTTGTCCGTTCAAAACTACGTAACCTAAGAACTGGCGCAATTCAAGAGAAAACTTTTCGCGCCGGCGAAAAGGTAGAAAAGGCTCAAATTGATAACCGCAGAATGCAATACTTATATGCAAACGGTGATTCTCATGTGTTTATGGATAATGAAACATATGAACAAATTGAATTGCCTACATCTTCTATTGAATATGAATTAAAATTTTTAAAAGAAAATATGGAAGTAAACATTATGATGTTCCAAACAGAAACACTAGGAGTAGAGCTTCCTAATACAGTTGAGTTAACTGTTACAGAAACGGAACCAGGTATTAAAGGAGATACTGCTTCTGGCGGTTCTAAGCCAGCTACAGTGGAAACTGGTTTAGTTGTTCAAGTTCCTTTCTTTGTAAATGAAGGCGACAGGCTAATTATCAATACTAGTGATGGTTCTTACGTTTCAAGAGCCTAAATAAATGAAAAATGAAAGTCGAAGAAATCGAAAGCAATTTCGATTTCTTTTTTTATGCCTATTTTTCCAAGTCATAATTTTGATAGAATCGAATACATTTAGTATCGGGAGGGCTGTACAAAAGGAGGAATCAGTGATGGAAAACATATTAGCCTTATTGCCAAAAACAATTTCCGGAAAAATACAAGAATTACCGACTCCCATCCAAGATTCGTTAGAAGAAATTCGCATCCGAATTAGTCGACCTTTAGAGGTAATAGCGAGGAATGAACCATTATTCCTCCCCTATATAGTAAAGGAAGAGGATGCTGAGCAATTCATGAATCGAATTGCCAATCATTCCTTCTATACTTTAGATGAAGAATTAAAAAAAGGCTATATTACCGTTGATGGAGGGCACAGGGTTGGCCTTGCGGGTAAAGTAATCCTAGAAAATGGTTATGTAAAAGCAATTAGAAATTTATCCTCCTTCAATATAAGGATTGCAAAGGAAAAGATAGGGGTTGCGGAAAACTTTATTCCGTACCTATATCAAAATAGATGGCATCATACAATGATAATCGGTCCTCCACAAACGGGGAAGACCACTTATTTACGGGATATTGCCAGACTCATTTCAACTGGCTTAAAGGACAAGCACATTCCACCAATGAAAGTAGGAATTGTCGATGAGAGATCGGAAATCGCGGGCTGTGTGCGAGGTGTTCCCCAATTACAATTCGGTCCTAGAGTGGATATACTGGATGCTTGTCCGAAGGCTGAAGGTATGATGATGATGATTCGCTCTATGAGCCCTGATGTATTAATAGTAGATGAAATTGGACGAGAGGAAGACAGCACAGCAATTATGGAAGCTATTAATGCGGGAATCATTTTAGTGATGACCACTCACGGAAATTCCCTCGAAGAAATTCAAAAAAGACCTATTTTAAAAGAAATTTTGCAGTTAGAAGTTTTTGAGAGGTATATAGAGTTATCACGCATGAACGGACCTGGAACGATAAAAAAAATTAGAGATGGCCGCGGTAAAGAATTGACATTTAAAGCAGGTGTTTCAACTTGATAAAAATTATTGGTGCCATTTTTATTATATTTTCAACCACTTGGGCAGGATTTGAAATATCTAAACATTTAACAGAGCGACCTAAACAATTACGATGGTTTAAATCAGCATTGCAATCACTTGAAGCAGAAATTATGTACGGCCATACTCCATTGCATGAAGCAGCAAGAAAGCTTTCAACTCAATTTCCGAAGCCACTTTCCATTTTTTTTTCATCCTTCTCTGCCAAACTTCTTACCGTCGAAACGACTGTAAAAAATGCATGGGAATCAAGCTTGCAAGAAATTTGGAAGATGACATCCCTAAAACAAAATGAGTACGAGATATTAACTCAATTTGGAGAAAACTTAGGAAAGCATGATCGCCTTACTGAGCAAAAAAATATTAATCTTACCATTACGCATTTGGAAAGGGAAGAAGCGGATGCGCATGAAAGGCAGCAGCGTTATGAAAAAATGGTGAAGAGTATGGGGTTTTTATCAGGTCTATTAATTGTCATTTTATTGATGTAGTGAGTAGGGAGGAGAAATAGTGGGGATTGATGTTGATATCATATTTAAAATCGCAGGAGTCGGAATTGTTGTCGCATTTCTGCATACCATTTTGGATCAAGTTGGCAAAAAAGAGTATGCCCAATGGGTAACGCTATTCGGCTTTATATATATCTTGTTTATGGTTGCCTCTATCGTTGGTGATTTATTCGGAAAGATAAAATCTGTATTTCTATTTCAATAGAACATCGTAAGATTTTTATTTTATATGAAAAAGGGAGGGCTTAAGAATTGAAATTATACAGATAGTGGGAATATCTCTCATCACAACCTTTTTAGCCTTGATTATTAAGGAACAAAAGCCTAATTTTGCTTTTCTATTAGTATTATTTGTAGGTTGTGCTATATTTCTATTCCTTGTAGACCAATTGAGAGAAATCATTCATATGGTACAAAAAATTGCTTCAAATGCAAATGTAAATACTATCTATGTCGAAACTATTTTAAAAATTATCGGAGTAGCTTATATTGCAGAATTTGCCTCCCATATCTCTAAGGATGCTGGTCAAGGTGCAATGGCAGCGAAAGTAGAATTAGCAGGAAAAATAATTATTTTAGCAATGTCTATACCAATATTAAGTGTACTTATTGAGACTGTCATCAATCTTATTCCAAGCGGATAAGACGGACAAGCAATAAAGAGGTGAAACGAATTGCGGCAATGGATGCAGTTATTAATAGTATTATTCCTATTTTTTATTGGACAAAACACGGTATTGGCAGCTACTGATGAAAATAAAGGAGAAGCTTTACAAGACGAGCTCGTGAATAAACAAATGGATGATTTAGGAATAAACGATCTAACAGGATATTGGCAAAAGATTGTGGATGAGTACGGAGGTTTTCTACCAGACAGTCAAAAAGGCAGCCTAGTTGATTTTATTAAAGGAGACAAAAGCTTTTCCTTAAATCAATGGTTTCATGGAATTCTTAAGTTTATGTTTCAGGAAATTGTGATGAATGGGAAGTTGCTGGGGTCCTTGATTATTTTAACCATATTTAGCTTATTTCTTCAATCCTTGCACAATGCATTTGAACAAGGGACTATAAGCAAAGTAGCTTATTCGATTGTTTTTATGGTATTGATAATTATTGCTCTCAATAGCTTTCATGTTGCAATTAATTATACAAAAGATGCGGTTAGTATGATGATAAATTTTATACTGGCGCTAATACCATTACTTTTAGCTCTAATTTCTACTTCTGGAGGGATAGCATCTGCTGCATTTTTCCATCCTGTGATTATTTTCCTCATGAATACAAGCGGCATTCTCGTCCAATATGTTGTTCTGCCACTTCTTTTATTATCAACCTTGTTAAGCATTGTCAGCACGCTTTCAGAACAATATAAAGCAACCCAATTAGCACAACTATTAAGAAATTGCTCTATCGGTTTATTAGGAATATTTATGACGATTTTTTTAGGGGTAATTTCCGTGCAAGGAACTGCAACGGCGGTAACGGATGGTATTTCCATCCGAACAGCAAAATTTGTAACCGGAAATTTCATCCCTGTCATTGGAAGGATGTTTACCGATGCTGCGGATACAGTTATAAGTGCCTCTGTTCTATTGAAAAATACATTGGGGCTAGCGGGTGTAGCAATTGTCTTAATTATTGCGGCATTTCCTGCCATAAAAATTCTCACGTTAGCCTTTATGTTTAAATTTACAGCCGCAATCCTTCAGCCAGTTGGAAATGGTCCTGTCATAGCATGCTTAGATACAATCAGCAAAAATATGATCTATGTATTTGCGGCACTAGCCATTGTAGCGATTATGTTTTTTCTTAGTCTTACCATCATCATAACGGCTGGAAATATAACGATGATGATGCGATAAGACATGAATAAATTTAACAGAATGGAGGGAACTCCATGCATTTTTTAACGGAATGGATCATGAACATTATTGTGTTTATCCTTTTAGCCATGATTGTGGACATGCTGCTCCCAAGCTCTTCGATGAAAAAATATACAAAACTAGTCACCGGATTATTATTAATCGCTATTATCCTGACGCCAGTTTTGAAAATTTTTTCGCAGGATTTTGATAGTCTTATGGCACAAGTATCCGCCAAATCGTTTGTAAACAAAAATCAAGTAGAAAATTCAATAGAAATGAAAAAAAAAGAAATACAAGCCTCCCAAGATGCATATAAATTAAAACAAGTGGCTGTCCAAATGAAAAAAGATGTAAATAAGGAGTTGATAGACCGTTTTGGAAAAAGCATAGATGGTGATATCTCCATTACGATGAAAGATTATAGCAAAGTATCTGTAGACAATATCGATAAAATTATCCTTTATTTGAAGGATGTAAAGGATGAAACGGCAATAGCAACCATTGAACCTATCAAAATTGATACGCAAAAACCAGTTGATAATCAAAATTCCGCAGAAACGCAAAGTATTAGTACATTCTTAACTAAACAGTGGAACTTAACGAACCAATCGATAGAGCTACATTTTGAAAGGGGGAACAGGTAGCTACATGAGCGAAAATAAAGGGCCCTTCGACTGGATAAAAGAAAAGCTTTTTTCATCAAAAGAGAACCAAGGAAGCGGGAAAAAAAATAATAGGCTTCAATATTTCTTAATTCTTCTGCTCTTTGGGATTGCTATCATGCTAATCAGCAACATCTGGAATAAAAGCCAAAACGATAATTCCACACCTGTCTTTAACCAGCCAAGTAATCAAAAAGATGTTGCAACTTTTGGAACTGGTTCATCGAAGAAACAAGCTAAATCGATGAAAGACTACGAGGAACAGTACGAAAGTGAATTAAAAGATGCTTTGGAACAAATAGACGGTGTCGGCAAGGTAAAAGTAGTTGTGAATGTTGGATCAACGGAAAGCAAAGTGTATGAAAAAAACACCACCACTCAAAATCAAACAACAACGGAAACAGACCGAAATGGCGGTGAACGAAAGGTAGAAGATCTTTCTCAGGATGAAAAGCTAGTAATCATCCGAAATGGAGAAAATGAGACTCCTATTGTTACAGAAACAAAGAAACCAAATATCGCTGGTGTCCTTGTCGTAGCAGAAGGGGCAAAAAATATAACTATTCAAAGATGGGTGAAAGAAGCAGTAGCTAGAACATTTGATGTTCCAGATTATAAGGTAACGGTTTTACCGAAAAAAAATTAAGGGGGATTTAAAATGTTACTTAAAAAACAAACAGTTTGGTTATTAACAATGCTTAGTCTAGTCGTAGTTCTATCAGTCTACTATGTTACTTCTGATCCAAAAACAAATAATGATTTGGCGATGGTAGATAAAAACGGAAAAAATACTAGTGATAAAGCCAATTCTACAACATCTAAAAAAGATGGAAAAGTAAATATTTCAACACAAGTTGCAGGGGATCAGGCATTTGAAGCAATGCGCATTTCAAGAGATGATGAAAGAAGTAAATTACAAGAACAATTAACAAATAAATTGGCCACTACAAATTTATCCGCAGATGATAAAAATAAAATATATGATGAAATGCAAAAACTTAAAGACACAGCACAGCAGGAACAAGCATTAGAGACATTAATAAAATCACATGGTTATAAAGATGCTTTGGTTGAATCTGACGGCACAAATATTAATATTACAGTAAAATCCAAAGAACAGAGCACAGCTGCGGCAAACGATATTATAAAACTTGTTGAACAGCAAATTGGAAGTTCTCCACAAGTAGCTGTTGAGTTTCAAAAATAAGGGAAAATAAATTTCCCTTTTTTTGTTTTTTTATTAATTTATATTACACTTTTTCCAGACGGTTGAATTTTTAATCTATGTTATCGTATGATATTAATAGTTAGTCCTAATATTTGTTACCCTATTTTTTTTAAAGAAAGTTTATTATTATATAAATCTGGGTAACAGCTACCTTAAAATCAGCATGGAAATACTATTCGTATCGTTCCATAAATTTTAGAAGAGGTGTAATATGTTTAAAATTCAAGAAATACGCGAAATTATTAAACTTGTTGATCAGTCAAGCATTGATGAATTTGAATTTGAAGGCGAAGGTGCTTCAATAAAAATGAAAAAACGTTCTGATGTAGCTGTAGTTGAAACGCAAGTCGTTGCTCAACCAGTTCAGCAACAAGTAGTACAAAGTGTACCGCAGGTTCAGGCAGCTGCACCAGTTGAAAATGCAATGACAAATCGTGTTGATGGAAAGGTAGAGCAAGCTCCTGCACAAGATGCAAACTTACATAAAATTGTTTCTCCAATGGTAGGTACTTTCTATCAATCACCATCACCTGATAAAGATGCCTATGTAAAAGTAGGATCACAAGTAAAAAGCGACTCTATTGTATGTATTGTGGAAGCGATGAAGCTTTTCAATGAGATTGAAGCAGAGGTTGAAGGAGAAATTGTGGAAATCCTAGTAAAAGATGGACAACTTGTTGAATATGGACAACCACTATTCTTGGTAAAGACGAAGTAAGGAGCGATCATCAGTGATAAAGAAAATCTTAATTGCTAATCGAGGAGAGATTGCTGTCCGGATAATTCGTGCATGCCGTGATTTAGGAATAGAGGCAGTATCTGTTTATTCTGAAGCAGATAAAGAAGCTCTTCATGTTCAGATGGCAGATGAAGCTTATTGTATTGGTCCAAAAGCTTCAAAGGATAGTTATTTAAATTTTACAAATATTATCAGCATAGCAAAATTAACCGGTTGTGATGCAATACATCCAGGTTATGGGTTCCTAGCTGAAAATGCAGATTTTGCAGAGCTGTGCAGAGCTTGCAACATTATCTTTATTGGTCCAAGCCCAGAGGCAATCTCTAAAATGGGTACGAAGGATGTTGCCAGAGAAACAATGAAAGCTGCTGGAGTACCAATCGTACCTGGATCACAAGGAATTATTGAGAGTATTGAAGAAGCAATTGAATTAGCAAACAAAATAGAATATCCAGTTATTATCAAAGCCACAGCAGGCGGTGGTGGAAAAGGAATTCGTGTTGCTAGAACAGAAGAAGATCTTATTAAAGGAATCAATATTACTCAGCAAGAAGCGGCAACAGCATTTGGTAATCCAGGTGTTTATATTGAAAAATACATCGAGGATTTCCGCCATGTTGAGATTCAAATTATGGCAGACCAACATGGGAATGTTATTCACTTAGGGGAGAGAGATTGCTCTATTCAAAGACGATTACAAAAATTGCTTGAAGAAACACCGTCTCCTGCATTAACAAGTGAAATTCGTGAGAAAATGGGTGAAGCTGCTGTTAAAGCTGCCAAAGCGGTTGATTATTCCGGCGCAGGTACAGTAGAATTTATATATGATTACAATCATCAAAAGTTTTACTTTATGGAAATGAATACTCGTATTCAAGTAGAACATCCGGTAACAGAGCTTGTAACTGGAGTGGATTTAATTAAAGAAATGATATTTGTTGCCTCTGGTAAACCGCTATCTTTAAAACAAGAAGATGTGACGTTTAATGGATGGGCAATTGAATGCCGTATTAATGCGGAAAATCCCGAGAAAAACTTTATGCCTTCAGCAGGAAAAATTAATATGTACTTACCGCCTGGTGGTTTAGGCATTCGTGTGGATTCCGCAGCATATCCTGGATATACAATACCACCTTATTACGATTCCATGATTGCAAAGGTTATTTCTTATGGAGCTACTAGAGAAGAAGCGATTGCCCGAATGAAACGTGCTTTGAGTGAATTTGCTGTTGAAGGCGTTCACACAACCATTCCGTTTCATTTGAAATTGTTGGAAAATGAGGTATTCGTATCCGGGGACTTTAATACGAAGTTTTTAGAAAAATATGATGTAATGAAATAATGCTCTATGGAGGTGTTTGATCATGGTAGAAACAAATCCAATGCTAGAGATGGAGACAGTAAATAATGATCTTGGAAAAGTGGAAATTGCTCCTGAGGTCATAGAGGTTATTGCGGGCATTGCAGCATCTGAAGTAGAAGGTGTTGCTTCAATGCGAGGAAATTTTGCAACTGGTGTGGCAGAGCGTTTAGGCCGGAAAAATCATGGCAAAGGTGTAAAAGTCGATTTAGCTGATGATGGTATTAAAGTGGACGTGTACTGTATTATGAATTTTGGAGTATCGATTCCGACTGTTGCTGGGAAAATTCAAGATAATATTCGTCAGGCTTTAATTAATATGACAGCTTTAGTTGCCGATGAAGTTAATATTCATATTGTAGGGATACAATTTGAAAATCAAAAGCATGAAAGTGAAATAGATGAACTTTCATAATTAAATGAGGTTATCATTTAAGTGTCTGTCACCATGGTTACTTCAATATGTAGGATGAAACATTCTATTTATTGATGATGGTGTCAGGCACTCTTTTATTTTTCTGAAAACTATATTTGCTTTATAGATTTTTATAAACCATTCGGAGTTTCTCCTTTTTATGAGGCAGTTTTCGTATTAATTTTGGTTTTTCCTCATTTGTTATAAATCCTAATTAGTCCTTGTTTTGGGGTATCTTTTCTTACCATGTTTCTTCATGTTTAACCAAATAAGATGTTACCTAGAATTTTTCGAATACAAAAGCAACAGTATAAGAAAAGAGCCTTTTATGATATTATCTTTTATGGTAACACTTTGAATGTAATACAATAAATTTAAAGCATAAAAAGATATACCTCACATTATTTCAATTAAAAGGAGAAATACATAATGATGAAAAGAAGAACGGCTCGTGAAAAAGCTCTTCAGGCATTGTTTCAAATAGATATGAATGAAGCGAATCCAGAAGAAGCCATGGAAAATATCCTTCAGGGTGCACCTGTAGATCCTTATCTTTCCGAGCTGGTACATGGAACTTCAAAAAAAATAAAGGAAATTGATGAAATCATTTCCAATCATCTTGAAAACTGGTCTGTTAATCGTCTTGCAAAAGTAGAATTAAATATTTTACGGTTAGCGGTGTATGAATTGAATTATGTTGAAGATGTCCCGTCAAATGTGGTAATTAATGAAGCTTTGGAAATTTCTAAACGATTTGGGGATGAAAGGTCCAGTAAATTTATTAACGGTGTCCTATCAAAAATTAAAGAAAATATTAATAAGTAGTATTTTACTTCTCTGTTTAGTCGCTTAAAGAAAGACATCAGAAGAAAAATGCAAACGCTGCAGCACTGGCGTACGGAAATTTTCGTCTTCGATGCAAGATGTAGGAAACACGATCGTGGACGATTCGATGCTGGCTTATCCTAGGGAGAGGACGTACAAGTCCCTAGCTGCTTGCGCTAGACAAAGAATCTCATGAAATAATTTATATGGTAAAAAACATAAAATGAATTATTATTTCAAATAAGGGGATGGATCGATTGTCAGCGAAAATCATTGATGGTAAAAAAATTGCTGAAGATATTCGTCAGGAAATAAAGAGTGAAGTGGAAGTATTAACGAAAAGAGGAATTATTCCCGGTCTTGCAGTCATTTTAGTCGGAAATAATCCTGCTTCCAGGACGTACGTAACGAATAAGCAAAAAAGCTGTCATGCATTAGGGATGAAATCGGTGTTAATAGAACTAAGCGAAGAAGTCACAGAGAATGAATTACTTGAAAAAATTAAAGAACTAAATACAGACAGTTCTATTCATGGTATCTTAGTGCAGTTACCCTTACCGCCCCAGATTAATGAGAAGAGGGTTATTGAAACGATTATTCCGAAAAAAGATGTCGATGGATTTCATCCAATTAATATTGGGAAAATGATGACAGGGCAAGATACATTCTTGCCATGTACACCATTTGGCATTATGGAAATGATCAAACACGAAGGAATTTCTATTGAAGGAAAACATGTTGTCGTTATAGGTAGAAGTAATATCGTTGGCAAACCAGCAGGTCAATTATTTTTGAATGAAAATGCAACTGTTACCTATTGTCATTCAAGAACAAATAACTTATCCTACTACACCAAGCAGGCAGATATTCTTGTTGCAGCTATTGGAAAAGCGAAATTTGTGACAGAAGACATGGTAAAAGAAGACGCTGTTGTCATTGATGTAGGGATGAACAGGGATGAATATGGAAAGTTATGCGGGGATGTGGATTTTGAGCATGTTAAAACGAAAGCTTCTTACATAACACCTGTTCCAGGTGGAGTCGGACCGATGACTATAACCATGCTGCTTTCTAACACATTGAAATCCGCACAGAACGATTTTCATCATCGCCAACAAAGGTAAAAAAGTGTATAATAATAAGAAAAAGCTGTCTTCCAAAAAAATGCAGGAAGCAGCTTTTCTTCAAATAATAAGAAAGTTTGTTATTTTTAATTTAAATTATTTAACGAGTTAATCTTTGTCTAGCGCAAGCAGCTCTGCGCTTTACATAATTGAAGGTGTTATAATGTCAAATCCAAATTATTTAAGCGTTCAAGCATTAACAAAGTATATAAAAAGAAAATTTGATGCTGACCCTTATTTAACAGATATCTATGTTAAGGGAGAAATTTCAAATCTTAAACGGCATTCAAGCGGACACATCTATTTTACATTGAAAGATGCAAAAGCACGTATTCTATCTGTTATGTTTTCTTCAGCAGCTAAAGAATTAAAATTTGAACCGGAAAATGGGATGAATGTATTAATCAGGGGCTCGATTTCCGTTTATGAAGCAAGTGGTCAGTATCAAATTTATGTGAAAGAAATGCAGCCTGATGGAATTGGCGGGCTTTTTTTAGCTTATGAGCAGCTCAAGGAAAAACTAGAAAATGAGGGACTTTTTTCTTTGGAAAGAAAACGTAAAATTCCTCCATACCCGAAAGTAATCGGGGTTATTACTTCACCGACTGGAGCTGCTGTCAGGGATATAATTACGACCATTAGAAGAAGGTATCCGATTGGAGCCATTAATTTACATCCTGCACTTGTTCAAGGGGAAAATGCCGCTAAATCGATTGTTCAAGCAATTCAAAAAGCAAACGAATTAAAGCAGGCAGATGTGCTAATTATCGGACGCGGTGGCGGATCAATAGAAGAATTATGGGCTTTCAATGAAGAAATTGTTGCCAGAGCTATTTTTTCATCGAATATTCCGGTCATCTCAGCGGTTGGACACGAGACAGATTTTACGATTGCTGATTTTGTTGCTGATCTAAGGGCACCGACGCCAACTGGTGCTGCTGAACTTGCTGTTCCGCATATTGAAGAATTAATGGAACGATTATTGAATAAAAAATCCCGTTTGATAAGAGGAATATCAGATATTTATCGTCATGAAAAGAAACGTCTTGACTTTATTAAACGTTCTTATATTTTTAAAAACCCTCAGTTACTATATCAACAAAAAATGGAACATATTGATCGTTTAACGGAAAAATTAACGCGAGAAAATCATTTATTATATGAGCGGGCAAAATCGGAGCTGCAGTTTTTGAAACAACGGCTTTATCGAAATCGGCCTTCTGAACAATTAAAACGGGAAAAGGACTCCTGCACACGATTAACAAAGGGTCTTCAAAAAAACTTAAATCTCATTTTACAATATAAACAGAAGGATTTTTCCCAAATGGTAAGCACTTTACAAGCGTTAAGTCCTCTGAAAATAATGGATAGAGGGTATAGTGTAACCTATACAGAGAATAAGACTTTACTTAAAAGTATTTCTCAAGCGAACAGAGGCGATTCCATTTTAGTGAGAGTTTCAGATGGTACGTTAAATTGTACCGTTAAGGAGATAGAAGGGAGTTTAAACGATGAGTGAAAATATTACATTTGAAGAAGCTATGGAAAAATTAGAAGTCATTGTACAACGATTAGAAGAAGGGGATGTACCTTTAGAAGAAGCATTAAATATTTACAAGCAAGGGATGGAACTGTCCAAGCTTTGCCACGATAAATTGAAAAATGTTGAAGAGCAATTAGCAAAGGTAATTACAGATGATGGGGAAGAGGAGTTTATCATCAAGGAGGACGAGTAAATTGAGTGCAACTGAGCTGAATGTATTTATGAAGCAATACATTGTTCAAATTGAAAAGGAACTATCAAAGTATATTGCAGTATTAAATGCTCCGTCTATCATTAAAGAAGCTATGGATTATTCTTTACAAGCAGGAGGAAAAAGAATCCGCCCCATATTACTTTTATCCACTTTGCATGCTTTAAAACAAGATATTAATAAAGGCTTGGCGTGCGCATGTGCAGTAGAGATGATCCATACCTATTCGCTTATTCACGATGATCTTCCTGCGATGGATAATGATGATTTGCGAAGAGGAAAGCCTACCAATCATAAGGTTTACGGCGAGGCAATTGCAATTCTTGCCGGAGACGGATTGTTAACGTATAGCTTTCAACTAATCGCAGAAGATCAACAACTTACTCCAACTGCTAAATTAGAACTAATGAAACTGTTGTCCATTGCCGCAGGTGCGGAAGGAATGGTGGGCGGACAGGTTGCAGATATGCAAGGTGAAAATACTACATTGTCCATCGATCAATTAGAATATATTCACGCAAATAAAACAGGAAAACTAATTAGCTTTTCTGTAATGGCAGGGGCATTGATCGGTGGTGCGACCCAGAAACAGCAGGAACTCTTTGAAAAATATGCTAATCATATTGGGATAGCCTTTCAAATTAGAGATGATGTTTTAGATATTGAAGGAAATCAAGATGTTGTCGGAAAAACTATTGGAAGTGATGTTACAAACCATAAAAGTACATACCCATCACTTCTTTCGCTAGAAGGAGCTAAGGAACGTCTACAATATCATATTGAGCAAGCGAAGGGAATTTTAAGACAAACAGGATTACAAACAGATCTTCTTTCCCAGATGACAGATCTGATTGCTGTTAGAGATCATTAAGACTCCTTGTTGGGTCAATTGAGTAAAAATGGATGTTATGATATACTATCCATACATTGCTCTATACATATTTTAATGCTGAATCATGATTTATGTCGAATGTGTTGCCGTTATCACATTAGTGTTAGCGGCACTTTTTCCATTAAAATAAATAATATAGGCTATTATTGTAGAAAATGAAATTATTAATGGCTCTTTTCATAAACTTTGTTGTTTATGTAATAGAAGATCTTATAACCGTAGTTTTTATGAAAAGATACCCCCGAAACTAAGACTAGTTTAGGATTTAAAACAATTTACGAAAACAGCTATAATATAATCATTTATAAAGGAATTAATTATGAAAGTGAGTGATCCATCATGGATCTATTATCAATTAAGGACCCATCCTTTTTAAAGAATATGAATATAGAGCAATTAAAAGACCTTAGTGAGGAAATCCGTCATTTTTTAATTGAAAAAATTTCCAAAACAGGCGGACATATCGGCCCGAACCTGGGTGTTGTAGAATTAACCCTTGCTTTGCATAAATGCTTTGATAGTCCCAATGACAAAATATTATGGGATGTAGGGCATCAATCATATGTTCATAAAATATTAACGGGCCGTGCAGATCAATTTGATACATTAAGACAATATAAAGGACTCAGCGGATTTCCGAAAATGGCTGAAAGTGAACATGATGTATGGGAAACCGGACATAGTTCTACTTCCTTATCTGCTGCAATGGGAATGGCAATAGCAAGGGATATCAAAGGGGAAAAATCTTTTATTGTCCCTGTTATCGGTGACGGTGCTTTAACAGGCGGAATGGCACTTGAAGCTTTGAATCATATTGGCCATGAACAAAAAGATTTAATTGTGGTATTAAATGATAATGAAATGTCAATTGCACCTAATGTTGGTGCTCTTCATAATGTGTTGGGAAGATTGCGGACAGCAGGAAAATACCGCTGGGCGAAGGATGAACTAGAAAATCTCCTTAAAAAAATTCCTGCAGTAGGCGGAAAACTGGCAGCAACCGCTGAAAGAATTAAAGACAGTCTAAAATATCTGGTTGTGTCCGGCATCTTTTTTGAGGAATTAGGATTTACTTATTTAGGTCCTGTCGATGGTCATAACTTTGAAGCTTTATTTGAGAATTTTCAATATGCCAAAAAAACAAAAGGTCCAGTTCTTTTGCATGTCATTACCAAAAAGGGGAAAGGGTATAAACCTGCGGAGAATGATACGATTGGAACATGGCACGGAACAGGTCAATATAAAATTGAAACTGGCGATTTAATTAAGCCTGTGAATGCGCCTCCAGCATGGAGCAAATTAGTTAGTGATACTGTATTAAAACTTGCTAAAAAAGATAAACGTATTGTGGCCATTACTCCCGCAATGCCTGTTGGTTCCAAGCTCGAAAAATTTGCGGAACAGCTTCCCGATCGGATGTATGATGTAGGAATTGCCGAGCAGCATGCTGCAACAGTAGCTGCAGGATTGGCTACTCAAAAAATGAAGCCTTTCCTTGCCATTTACTCAACATTTCTGCAACGTGCATATGATCAGGTTGTTCATGATATTTGCCGTCAGAACTTAAATGTTTTTATTGGTATTGACCGGGCAGGGTTAGTAGGAGCAGATGGGGAAACACATCAAGGTGTTTTCGATATTGCCTTTTTGCGTCATATTCCGAATATGGTGATTATGATGCCGAAAGATGAAAACGAAGGCCAGCATATGGTGAATACCGCAATTAAATATGATAATGGACCAATTGCCATGAGATATCCCCGCGGAAATGGGGTTGGAGTTCCGATGGATGAAGATCTTAGACAAATTCCAATTGGCACTTGGGAAATATTACGAGAAGGTACTGAAGCAGCTATATTAACATTTGGAACTTCCATACCAATGGCAATGGAGGCAGCGGATCATTTATTAAAGAAAGGATATTCTGTTAAAGTGGTCAATGCCAGGTTCATTAAACCATTGGATGAAAAAATGCTAAGAAGTATTTTAGATCAAAATATACCGATTTTAACAATTGAAGAAGCCGTCCTTCAAGGCGGATTCGGAAGCTCTGTAATAGAATTTGCACATGACAATGGGTATTATCACAATGTTATTGACAGAATGGGAATTCCAGATCAATTTATAGAGCACGGAAATGTAGATAAATTATTAGAGGAAATTGGGTTTACAGCAGAAAATGCCGTTAAAAAAATTATCTCGATTTCTCCCAAAAAACAAAAAAGGGCATAATGATGAAGATGAAAAAGCAGCGATTAGATATACTTCTTGTGGAAAGAGGCCTTATAGAAACAAGGGAAAAAGCGAAGCGGGCGATTATGGCTGGCCTCGTTTTTTCCAACGAAAATCGTTTAGATAAACCTGGGGAAAAAGTGAATGAAGATATCCCTTTAATGATAAAAGGGAATGCACTTCCTTATGTTAGTCGAGGCGGATTAAAGCTTGAAAAGGCATTAAAGGTTTTTAATGTTAATATTCAGGATAAAATTTTATTGGATATTGGGGCATCGACAGGCGGTTTTACGGACTGTGCATTGCAAAATGGAGCAAAAATGTCTTATGCACTGGATGTTGGATATAATCAACTCGCATGGAAGCTTCGGCAAGATGAACGGGTTATCGTTATGGAAAGAACTAATTTTAGGTATGTAACCCCTGCGGATCTAGCGGGTGAAATGCCTAATTTCGCAACCATTGATGTATCCTTTATTTCACTTTCCTTAATTTTTCCTGTTTTAAAAACATTATTAGTTCCTGACAGTGACATTATTGCGCTTATTAAACCCCAATTTGAAGCTGGAAAAGAGCAAGTGGGAAAGAAAGGGATTGTACGCGACAAGAAAGTACATGAACAAGTAATTGATAAGATAATTGGATTGGCGCTTGAATTAGGTTATAACACCGAAAATATTTCGTATTCCCCTATAACAGGCGGAGAAGGAAATATAGAGTTTTTAATCCATTTAAAATGGTGTGGAGAGTCTCAGGAAAAAGGAAATAATCTAATACCTGTTGGAATTAAACAACTTGTGGAAGAAGCACATATGGAATTATCAAAAGGAGCATCTCACTGATTGCTTCTTTTTTATGATATAAGAATGAATAAATTTTGTAACTAGCTCCATGTGGCTAGGCAGATGAGCAAGGTGCTTTTCTTATCTGTGTACATTTATTTTAAAATAAGCTAACATGTTGATAAATAGAGAAATTATTTATGATTCGTGTATGAGGTGGTTTTTGGATGAGTAAGGGTCAACGTCTAATTAAAATAAGAGAATTAATAACCACATATGATATTGAAACCCAAGATGAATTAGTAGACCGATTGAAGAATGCGGGATTTAATGTAACGCAAGCGACAATTTCACGAGATATTAAGGAGCTTCATTTAGTAAAAATTCCTTTAAATGATGGGCGATACAAATATAGTCTGCCTGCTGATCAAAGATTTAATCCTTTACAAAAATTAAAAAGAAATTTAACAGATGCTTTTATTAGCATCGATCATGCTGGGCATTTAATTGTTTTAAAAACCTTGCCGGGAAATGCTCATTCTATCGGCGCATTGATTGATATTCTTGATTGGGAAGAAATAGTAGGTACTCTATGTGGAGATGATACATGCCTTATTATATGCAGGGATCAGGAAAAATCAAAGAAAATTTCTGAAAAAATATTAGACATGCTTTAATAAAGGCTCTTTTCTTTAAGTTTTTTTGCTTGTTTAATCAATATTTCTTAAATTTCTATGCTTATAAAATGGCTTCTGTTTAAGAAAAGCCCTGAAACTAATACAATTTTAGTTTTTTTGTGCAAAGAGCGAAAAGCAATAATATATACGAAAACAGCCCTAATAATATTGAGGTGACAATGTCTTGTTACAAGAATTAACCATTAGAAACTTTGCGATTATTGATGAGTTAAACTTATCGTTTGATAAAGGATTAACAACGATAACCGGAGAAACCGGTGCAGGTAAATCCATAATTATCGATGCCATTCATTTACTTGTCGGCGGAAGAGGATCTGTAGAATTTATCCGTCATGGGGAAAAAAAAGCCGAAATCGAAGGACTTTTTACCATTCAAAGCAATGAACATCCATGTATAGAGCGAGCGCGTGAATTTGGCATCGAAATAGAAGAAGGGATGATGGTTCTTCATCGTAATATTTCCACTAACGGAAAAAATGTTTGCAGAATTAATGGTAAGCTCGTTACTATTTCTGTATTGCGGGAAATAGGGAGCACATTAGTGGATATTCACGGTCAGCACGAGCACCAGGAATTAATGAATGAATCGTTGCATTTACATCTGCTTGACCAGTATGGGAAAGCGGACATTGAAAAAGCTATAGCTAATTACAGTGAAGTTTATAAAAATTATGAACAAACATTATCTCGTTTAAAAAAGCTAAGTGAGAACGAACAACAAATGGCTCATCGGTTAGATCTAATTCAATTTCAGCTGAAAGAAATACATAATGCAGATCTTCGGTTAAATGAAGATGAAGAACTTTTGGATGAAAAAAGAAAGCTGATGAATTTTGAAAGATTATTTGATGCGTTAAAAACAAGTTTCGACGCGTTGCAAGGAGAACAGCGGGGACTTGACTGGGTGAGTTTGTTAATGAGTCAAATGGAAACTGCAGCCGAACTAAATAAGGAATACGAGCCGATGCTTGAAGCGGTATCAAACTGCTTTTATACACTTGAAGATATTACAAGAAATTTAAGTGATGAGCTGGACAAACTAGAATTCCAACCTGATCGCTTAAACGATATTGAAAGCCGTTTAAATGAAATAAATCAATTGAAACGCAAATATGGACAATCCATACAAGGAATATTAGAGTATGGTGCGAGAATAGAAGAGGAAATTGAAACGATTACCAATCGTGAAAGTCACATCCAAAAATTACAAAAAAGTTTATCCACAATGCAAAAGGATTTGTTCCTCGAAGGCAAACAGTTAAGTGATTTACGGCATATTTGGGCAAAAAGACTGACGGAAGCTATTTCAAACGAATTAAAGCAGCTTTACATGGATAAAACTATTTTTGAAGTTAGATTCCATCAAAGCGCAGAGAATTTCTTGGACATGCAAGATATTCCTTTCAGAAAAGATGGTTTAGATATAATTGAGTTTTATATTTCAACAAACCCTGGAGAACCTTTGAAACCACTTGCAAAGGTAGCCTCTGGCGGAGAACTTTCCAGAATGATGCTGGCATTAAAAACGATATTTTCTAAACATCAAGGAATTACTTCCATCATTTTTGATGAAGTGGATACTGGTGTAAGCGGTCGTGTTGCCCAGGCTATCGCAGAAAAAATACATCAAATTTCTACGAATTCACAGGTATTTTGTATTTCACATCTTCCTCAAGTAGCGGCTATGGCTGATACCCATTTATTTATTCGCAAGGAAATGGCAGACGGAAGAACAAGAACAAGTGTAAAGCTATTATCACATGATGAAAAAATCACAGAAATTGGCCGTATGATTTCCGGAGTGGAAATTACCGATGTAACGAAGGAACACGCCAAAGAATTAATTGAACTAGCCTATGCAACTAAAGCGACTAATTAATAATAATAAACAAAAGCCATGAAACTTATTTCTAATAGATTTCATGGCTTTTTCCATTCTTGAAAAATTTTCTAACTTATATAAATTTTTACAATTATAAGCAGGTTATTTAAAGAAAATGTAGAATATTGTTAATAATTAATTTTAAAGGGGGTGTTCTGCATGAAAAAGGTAGTTGGTTCTGCTGCTGGTGCTTTTTTAATTTTAAGTTTATTGTTTTCTTCGACTGCAAGTGCCAGTCCGCCTAACTATGATCGTGATCATGATGGAGGCGGCGGAAATCCAAATTGCAATAAGTATGGCCAATGTATAGCGCCATAATTTATTTATTTCTGAAAAGTACCTTGAATTAGAGGTACTTTTTCTTTATTGTGCGCCCGGCATGGGTGTAGTCTCTAGGGTGAAAGTCCCGAACTGTGAAGGCAGAAGTAGCAGTTAGCTTAACGCAAGGGTGTCCGTGGTGACGCGGAATCTGAAGGAAGCGAGCGGCAAACTTCCGGTCTGAGGAACACGAACTTCATACAAGGCTAGGTATCATTGGATGAGTTTGCAATACAAAACAAAGTCCTTTCTGCCGAAGGTGATACAAAGTAAATGAAGCAGATAGATGGAAGGAAAGATTGCACTCTTACCCGGGGAGGTCTGGTTGATACGCCAAGTACACTTGGTAACCTATCTAGTAATGGATAGCTGAACAATCAGAAGTCAGCCGAAGTCGTAGTACTTGGTTTGCTCGAGAGAATCAAGGAAGGACTGAACCATTTTAGGAGAACAAACACTCGGCAAACGGTTCTTTATGTATGAAAGCAGAAAATTCTTACGGAACCTACCTGAAAGGAAGAAATGGTGAATTCCATGGGGGACTTCGGGAGGGCTTAGTAAAGAACCCACTTAATGAGAATGTATTGTTCACGTAGAAAGGATAAATCTCAATGTTAATGGAACGAATGCTGTCACGGGAAAATCTTTTACTGGCATTAAAGCGAGTAGAAAAGAACAAAGGAAGTCATGGAGTAGACAATATGTCCGTAAAAGACCTACGAAGACATATTCTCGAAACGTGGGATACACTTAAAACATCCTTAATGGAGGGTACTTATCAACCTTCTCCTGTCCGTCGGGTTGAAATCCCAAAACCGAACGGTGGAGTAAGGTTATTAGGTATCCCAACCGTGACAGACCGTTTCATCCAACAGGCGATTACTCAGATTTTAACCCCTATCTTCGACCCGACTTTTTCAACACAGAGCTATGGTTTTCGACCAAACAAACGAGGTCATGACGGTGTTAGACAAGCGAAGAAATATATCGAAGAGGGATACCGATGGGTAGTCGACATGGACTTGGAGAAATTCTTTGATAAAGTCAATCATGATAGATTAATGCGGACTCTATCCAAAAGGATTCAAGACAGAACGCTCCTATCACTAATTCGGAAGTATCTACAGTCTGGCATTATGATTAATGGAGTCATAACGAAATCCGAGGAGGGTACGCCCCAAGGTGGACCATTAAGTCCTTTACTCTCCAATATCGTTCTAGATGAACTAGACAAAGAGTTAGAAAAGAGAGGGCACAAGTTTGTCCGATACGCAGATGATTGTAATATCTACGTAAAATCGAGAAGAGCCGGAGAGCGAGTAATGGACTCGATTACTACTTTCATTGAATTTACTCTAAAACTAAAGGTGAATCGAGAAAAGTCAGCTGTAGACAGACCTTGGAAAAGAAAGTTTTTAGGTTTTAGCTTCACATTTCATAAGAAACCGAAGGTGCGGATGTCAAACCAAAGTATTCAACGTGTCAAGAAACGGATACGAGAATTAACTTCAAGGTCAAAACCAATTCCAATGGATTATAGAATAGAGAAGCTGAATCAATATTTGATTGGCTGGTGCGGATATTATGCATTAGCAGATACACCCACTATTTTCAAAGAATTAGACGAATGGATTAGAAGGCGTCTCAGAATGTGCCAATGGAAAGAATGGAAGAAACCAAAAACCAAAGTAAGAAAACTCATTGGATTAGGGATTCCAAAAGAGAAGGCATACGAATGGGGAAACTCTAGAAAGAAATATTGGAGAATAGCCAGAAGCCCAATCCTACAGAAAACCCTCACAAACTCCTATTGGGAGATGCGAGGGCTGAAGAGTCTTTATGTGAGATATTCTCAACTACGTCAGACATAAATGGAACCGCCGTATACGGAACCGTACGTACGGTGGTGTGAGAGGTCGGGGGTTAGTCACCTCCTCCTACTCGATTATTAAGTGAAATACGAAAAAATAAATAAATATCAATCATCCGTTGTTTCTTATGGTTATTCAATTGTTATTACTATCCATAAAGGGTAGCTTTTTTTCATCAGCTTGTGTTATATTTCGAGCATTTCAAGGCTAAATTAAAACTGTAGCAATTAAAAAGAAAAAGGCTTATTTCTGCTACAAAAGATAAATAAAAAGATGAAATAAGTGTGGACTAGAAGCGAGGAGAGTGAAAAGTTTGAAATGGGAACTTCTTAGAAAATTGTTAGGTGGATTTCTCCTTGTTTCACTATGTTTTATAGGGTTTTCAAAACCTTTTCAAGACTATCTCCACATTCCAAAAAGTGTCACCCTCATTCAGGGTGATGAAATAAATTTCTCAAAAGCTGCTGAAGTTTCGGCGAATATTAATCCTTCCACGGAACATGTGAATGTACATGAAGAAAAAAATTCTCTTGCGATAAAAGGGAAAAAAGCCGGGCGAGATGAAATACTGTTAGAATTAGCAGGTTTGCCGATAAAAAAAGTTGACGTCAAAGTATTAAAAAATTTTCGAGTCATTCCTGGTGGACAATCAATTGGAGTTAAATTAAATTCAAAGGGTGTGCTAGTGGTCGGGCATCATTTGGTTGATACCAAAAATGGCAAAGTATCACCCGGGGATCAAGCAGGTATCAAAGTAGGGGACATCATCACAAAATTAAATGGTCATACCATTGAAAAAATGTCAGATGTAGCTCCATTTGTTCAGCAAGCTGGGGAAAATGGAACTGCCCTGAAGGTAACTATTCAACGCGATTCTGGAAAATTTAATACAGAAATTGAGCCACAAAAAGATGAAATGGAAAAAATTTATAAATTAGGATTGTATATCAGAGATTCCGCTGCCGGAATCGGTACCATGACATTCATTGATCCGAAATCAAAAAAATATGGAGCATTAGGACATGTTATTTCGGATATGGATACAAAAAAACCAATTGTTGTAGAAAATGGCCAAATTGTAAAATCAACTGTCACATCCATTGAAAAAGGTAGCAATGGTAATCCTGGTGAAAAACTGGCTCGATTTTCATCTGACCGAGAAGTAATTGGTGATATCAAACAAAATAGTCCATTTGGGATATTTGGTAATTTACACAAGGTAATCAAAAATGGTAATTATGATAAACCTTTACCTATTGCCTTATCTGATCAGGTAAAAGAAGGTCCGGCAAAAATATTAACCGTTGTAAATGGTGATAAGGTCGAGGAATTTGACATAGAAGTAGTCAGTACTATTCCTCAAAAGTTTCCTGCAACTAAAGGAATGATCATTAAAGTAACGGATCCTAAACTCCTTGCTAAAACGGGAGGAATAGTGCAAGGGATGAGCGGAAGCCCCATTATCCAGGATGGAAAATTAATAGGTGCTGTCACTCATGTTTTTGTCAATGATCCAACTTCCGGGTACGGAGTTCATATTGAATGGATGTTAAACAAGGCCGGGATAAACATTTATAATGAGAAAGAAAAAGCAAGCTGACAGAGCCATCTCTTCAGCTTGCTTTTTTTTAATTCCATTTTCATATTTAAAATGCTTAACGCCATAGTTAATTTTTTGTAAAATATGTTATGATAAAAATAAAGATTTTTCGACAAAATTAACATATTGTATCGAAAACGGTCGAAAACGAGAGAAATTTAAAGAAAACAAAAGAAAAACTTATTTTTTTGGGAAATTTTCAATAAATAGAAGGATTTTAAATGGAATTGTCGAAAATGTTTATAGTACAAAATTGAAAAGGGATTAAAACTGAGGAGGAAACTGCTAGTGAAGAAAATTAAAGTATTTGTAGTGGATGATAACCGAGAGTTAGTTTCATTATTAGAGGAATTTATTTCTTCTCAAGATGATATGGAGATAACTGGTGCAGCCTATAATGGCCAAGAATGTTTAGAATTAATTGAGGATGCTGCTCCAGATGTACTTATACTAGATATTATCATGCCTCATTTAGATGGACTAGGCGTATTGGAAAAAATCAAAGAATTAAATCTATCCTCTTTGCCTAACGTGATTATGCTGACTGCCTTTGGACAAGAGGATGTAACGAAAAAGGCTGTTGAACTTGGTGCATCGTATTTTATTTTAAAGCCATTTGACATGGAGAATTTAGCAAATCAGATACGTCAGGTAAGTGGAAAAGGAAGCTCTGTTATAAAAAGAACATCATCATCCATTAGAACTTCCGGTGAAACAAAAACGAAAAATTTAGATGCAAGTATCACAAGTATTATTCATGAAATTGGTGTGCCTGCCCATATCAAAGGCTATCTATATTTACGGGAGGCTATCTCCATGGTATATAACGACATTGAGTTATTGGGATCTATTACAAAGGTACTTTATCCAGATATCGCGAAAAAATACAACACTACTGCCAGTCGTGTGGAAAGGGCTATTCGCCATGCAATAGAAGTTGCTTGGAGCCGTGGCAATATCGATTCCATTTCCTCCTTATTTGGATATACTGTTAGCATGTCTAAAGCAAAACCAACAAATTCAGAATTTATCGCAATGGTTGCGGATAAGTTACGGTTAGAGCATAAGGCAAGTTAGGAATAAACAAAAAACAGACTCGAAAAGAGTCTGTTTTTTTGTTTTTGGAAATTAGTTTTTTTGAACGTTAGCAGCTTGAGGTCCGCGTGCTCCTTGTTCAATGTCAAAAGTTACTTTTTGGCCTTCATCAAGTGTTTTATAACCTTCGCCTTGAATCGCTGAGAAGTGAACGAATACATCGTCTCCGCCTTCAACTTCGATGAAGCCGAAACCTTTTTCGCTGTTAAACCATTTTACTGTACCTTGTGTCATTTTATTTCCTCCTAGTGTGTAAACACACAATGTATTACTATCCTTGCTCAAGTGATATTAGGCGATAAGTTATAACACTTTCTCTTTCCTTACATACCGAACAAAAATAATTCCCTTTAAGAATATCAGTTTATGCAAAAATAAGCAAGTATGACGTAGTTACTATGACTTGAATTTTAACAAATGAAAGTATATATTTTTTAAAACAATAATTTGGAATTTCTTCATGTTCATTATTCAAACCATATAATAAAATGTAGGAAAGAAAAAATGTTAAGGATGTGACAGCATGACTCTTATTTTTGCTCACCGTGGTGCAGCCGGTACATATCCAGAAAATACAATGGATGCATTTATCGCAGCAGAAAAAAGTAATGCCGATGGGATTGAACTAGATGTTCAACTTTCAAAAGACGGTGAGATTGTAGTCATCCATGATGAAACGGTTAATCGAACCACGAATGGAAAAGGATTTGTTAAAGATTATCTTTTAAAAGATTTGCAAAAGTTAAATGCCAGTTACCAGTCAAAAAGTCTTAAAACTTTATTTAAGGCACCACATATTCCTTCATTAAGGGAAGTTTTCGAATGGATGAAAACAAATAACCTCTTATGCAATATTGAATTAAAAACAGGGAAAATCGAATATCCCTTAATAGAGGAAAAAGTCATTCAATTAATTCGGGAGTATCATTATGAAGAAAGGATTATTATTTCTTCCTTTAATCATTATTCGATTATCCATTGTTACCGTTTGGCACCTGAAGTCGAAATCGCGCCATTATATTCAGATGGGCTGTTCATGCCTTGGATATACGCTTCCTCTATTCATGCTAAAGCAATCCATCCGAATTATAAAATTGCACCGGATGATATCATTACTTCTGCAATGGAATATGGAATTCAGGTTCGTCCCTATACAGTAAACAAAGAAAAGGATATCAATAGGCTTTTAAAGCTGTCCTGTTCTGCTATTATTACAGATTTTCCAGAAGAAGCAATTCAACTAAGAAACGCTTATACAAAATAAAAAAATCTGCATATCTAAAATGCAGATTTTTTTGTATAAGCGCAAGCAGCCATCGGCTAGCGGCGCTTCCTTTTTTTATTACACTTTTTTACTGAAACGTTTTTGTACTTTATTACGCTTCCGATCACGATGGAAAATGAAACCGGCAATAAAACCAAGCCCACCGACAAAGAAAATAAGGCCCACTAAAAACTGTAGCCATAAATATGGAAATGGATGTTGTAATATTCCGAACAGCATATCCCTCATTAATTTTATACCGATTGCTGCGAAAATGCCGGGTATTACTAAAATAAGCAGCGCAATTAATCGAATCATCCTAAAAACTCCTTATTATTCACCTGGGTTGTTTTTGTATAGATTATAGTTTTTTGTAATTTGTTTTAAATCTTAACTTAGCCTTAGTTTCGGGCATTTTTTCTTAAAAGGCTGCCCTGCTTAAGTAGACTACGGAAGGCTAGAAGATTTTCTCACAAAAACAACGAAGTTTAAGAAAAGAGCCTTACCTAAGAAAATGATATATTACTGATTAAATTTGTCAAGTGAACACTTTTTTCTTACAATAGAAATATGAAAAATATTGCAATTTTAGGAGGAAAAAAATTGCAAAACGTGTTAGTGGTAGGTGGCGGTAAGGGTGGAACTGCTATTTTAAAAATATTTAAAAATAGTCATGATTTTAAGGTAGTTGCGATTACAGATCCAAATGAAAATGCTATTGGAATTAAACTTGCAAAAGAATATGGAATTACAGTCGGAAAGGACTGGAGAACTTTTATTAACAATCCCATTGATCTCATTGTAGAAGTAACTGGAGAGGAAAGAGTCTATCGGGAAATTCATGAAAAATGTAAAAAGGATACTATACTCATTCCGGGAAGTATTGCATTTCTCATTGCAAAATTACTAGATGAAAAAGAGGACTTAATCAAAAAATTAAAGGATGAATCCTATAAACATCAACTAATTTTAAATTCTACAGATGAAGCAATGGTTGTGATCGATAACGAGGGGACTATTATCTTCTTTAATCGCAGTGCAGAGCGAATGACAGATGCGACTATGTCAGAGGCAGTGGGCAGCCATATATTGGAGATTATCCCAAACAGCCAGCTATTAAGGGTCATTCAAACGAGAAGAATCGAAGCAAACCAAGAAACGGAATTAAAGAATGGAAAAAAATTATTACAACTCGTATTCCAATGATAACGGATAACAATGAGATAATTGGAGCGATTGCTGTTTTTAAAGATGTTTCGGAAGTTGTTTCTCTTGCTGAAGAAATTACGAATCTAAAAGAAATTCAAACCATGCTGGAAGCTATTATACAATCGAGTGACGATGCCATCTCTGTAGTGGATGAATACGGGCGGGGGATATTAATTAATCCTGCATACACACGTATTACTGGATTAACGGAAGAACAGGTCATCGGGCAGCCTGCAACAGCAGATATCTCTGAGGGAGAAAGCATGCATTTTAAGGTTCTCCAAACAAGAAGACCAGTGCGTGGTGCAAAAATGCGGGTAGGCCCTATGAAAAAAGAAGTAATAGTAAATGTGGCACCTATTATTGTAAATGGAAAACTAAAGGGGAGTGTAGGTGTTATTCACGATGTCACGGAAATCCAATCTCTTACAAAAGAGCTTCATCTTGCAAGACAAATCATTCGAACACTGGAAGCAAAATATACATTTGCCGATATCATCAGCCATTCAGAAGAAATGAATATTTCCGTAGAACAAGCAAAACTGGCAGCAAAAACACCTGTAACGATTCTATTAAGAGGAGAATCTGGAACGGGGAAAGAATTGTTTGCTCACGCTATACATAATGCAAGTGATAGAAGATACAATAAGTTTGTTCGCGTAAATTGTGCAGCGATTTCTGAATCGTTGTTGGAAAGTGAATTATTTGGATATGAGGAAGGTGCTTTTTCTGGAGCTAAAAGAGGCGGCAAGAAGGGTTTGTTTGAGGAAGCAAATAATGGCAGCATTTTTCTTGATGAAATAGGCGAATTAAGTATCAATACCCAAGCAAAATTGTTACGTGTTCTCCAAGAAAATGAGATAATACGCGTTGGTGGTACAAAACCTATTCCAATTAATGTTCGAGTCATTGCTGCGACACATGTTAATTTAGAAAAAGCTATTGCAAACGGGTCCTTCAGGGAAGATTTATATTATCGGTTAAATCGGATGCCCATTCAAATACCGCCATTACGAAATAGAAAAAAGGAAATTCCGTTTTTATGCGATCGTCTTATTCAAAAAATTAATCGTGATTATGGAAGAAATGTAGAAGGAGTAACACCAAAGGCCATGAATGTTTTAATGGACTACGACTGGCCTGGCAATGTCCGAGAGCTTGAGAATATTTTAGGTCGTGCTATTATTTTCATGGATTACAGTGAAATTAATATAGATGTTAAACATTTAGTTTTTTTATCATCCGATAAAAACCTACATACTGCTTCATCTAATATTCATGTGAAAAATAAGGAATTAACACGGATGGTTGAGGATTTTGAGAGTCAAGTTATAAAAGAAACATTGGAAAACAATAATGGAAATAAGACTGCTACAGCAAAACAATTAGGAATTTCATTAAGAAATCTTTATTACAAATTAGAAAAATACAATCTTGCAAACAATGACATGCAATAATTTTCATGGTATGAATTTTTTTGCGCATTCTATAAGAAGTTTTTGGCAAAAAACTTTACCAAGAAGTTTTCACGAGAATTAGATGTTTTAGGGGTTTTTATCAATTTCGACAATGATAAATGAATGTTGGTACGATAATTGCATATTAAAAAAATGTCGTAAAAAATGATGCAAAAGGGGTTGAAGCAGCAGGAATGGATTTAGACCAATTAGTAAATAAAGCAACCCAAAACGAAGAGGCTATTGTGGCTGTAGCGGTCGCCGAAGATATTGAAGTACTCGAAGCAGTTTCTTTAGCCATTCAAAAGAAAATAGCAAAATTTATCTTGTTTGGTGATTCTAATCAAATTCATTTATTATTAAAGAAGCATGCACCACATCTTCTTGAGTTAGATGATATTAATATTAAACATGTAGATTCACCTCAAGAGGCATGTACAAAAGCTGTCATGGCAGTCAAGAACCATGAAGCTAATGTTCTAATGAAAGGGAATGTTGCGACATCCACTATTTTAAAGGAAGTTTTAAATAGGGATTATGGATTAAGGACTAGTAATGTTCTATCACATATTGCTGTTTTTGAAATCCCAAGCTATGATCGTTTCATCCTTTTAACCGATGCCGCCATGAATATTGCTCCTAATCTCGATCAGAAAGAACAAATAGTGCAAAATGCTGTAAAGCTTGCTCATGCTATTGGAATCGATAGTCCGAAGGTTGCTGCTTTAGCTGCAGTAGAAGTGGTTAATCCGAGCATGCAAGCAACAATTGATGCAGCTGCATTAAGGGAAAGGAATATAAATGGATCCTTAAGCGGCTGTCGTATCGAAGGGCCATTAGCACTCGATATTGCTGTTTCTAAAGAAGCAGCAATGCATAAAGGGATTGAAAATGATGTGGCAGGTGCTGCGGATATTCTGCTTGTTCCAAATATTGAAACAGGTAATGCACTTTATAAATCATTGATTTATTTTGCTAATGCACAAGTCGGTGCTATGATTGCTGGAGCTGCAGCACCAATTGTTTTAACATCACGATCTGATAGTGCAATAAGCAAGCTCAGATCTCTTGCTTTAGCAATCTGTTCAACTAAAAAATGATAAAAGGGGAATGAACAATGAAAATTTTTGAATACATGGGAAAATATGATTATGAACAACTTTTATTTTGTCAAGACGAACAATCAGGATTAAAAGCAATTATCGCTATTCATGATACGACTCTTGGGCCAGCATTAGGTGGGACAAGAATGTGGACATATGAATCTGAAGAGGCGGCAATTGAAGACGCACTCCGTTTAGCTCGCGGTATGACTTATAAGAATGCTGCTGCAGGGTTAAACCTCGGTGGAGGAAAAACGGTTATAATAGGTGATCCAAGAAAAGATAAAAACGAAGAAATGTTTCGTGCTTTCGGACGCTTTATTCAAGGTTTGAACGGACGTTATATTACAGCGGAAGATGTTGGTACAACCGTTGCTGATATGGACCTTATTCATGAAGAAACAAATTTCGTAACAGGTATATCACCAGCATTTGGTTCTTCGGGAAATCCATCTCCAGTTACTGCTTATGGTTGCTATGTCGGGATGAAGGCTGCAGCAAAAGAAGCATTTGGAACTGATTCATTAGAAGGTCTTACTGTTGCAGTACAAGGTGTTGGTAACGTTGCTTTTGAAATGTGCCGTTATTTACATGAAGAAGGTGCAAAATTAATCGTAACGGACATTAATAAAGAAGCGGTAGGACGTGCGGTAGAACAATTTGGCGCAAAAGCAGTAGATCCAAATGAAATTTATGGTGTAGATTGTGATATTTTTGCACCATGTGCACTTGGAGCAATCATAAATGATGATACGATACCGCAAATAAAAGCAAAAGTTATTGCAGGTTCTGCCAATAATCAATTAAAGGAAACTCGTCACGGTGATCAAATCCATGAAATGGGCATCGTATATGCACCAGATTTTGTTATTAATGCCGGTGGAGTAATCAATGTTGCTGACGAGCTTTATGGATATAATCGTGACCGTGCAATGAAAAAGGTTGAAGGCATTTATAATAGCATTGAAAAAATTATTGAAATTTCAAAACGCGATGGAATTCCAACATATGTAGCGGCAGATCGAATGGCAGAGGAAAGAATTGCGAAAGTTTCTAAGTCAAGAAGCCAGTTCTTATTGAACAGCCGCCATATCTTAAGCAACCGTGCATAATTTGTAGAAACTACGCCTCACTTCTAGCTTCTCTTCTGTGGTATAGGCAGATGCCTTAAGCCCGTTAAATGGCTAAAAGTGTGGCGTTTCTTGCCTAATATAAAGCAACTTAATCTGAAGTCCAATGGAATTTTAAGAATATAGAAAACGGCTGCGTTGCCTATTTCTTTAAACCCAACCTCTAACTTCTAATTTGTAGAAGGACGCGAGAGCGCTTTTATAGAACATCAAACGGAGGTAACATTTTTGTCTTTATCAGGTGCTAATTTCAGAATACTTGTTATTAATCCTGGATCAACTTCTACTAAAATCGGTATTTTTGATAATGAACATTCTATTTTAGAAAAAACAATTCGCCACAAAACAGAGGAGATCCAACAGTTTGAAAATGTAATCGATCAATATGAATTTCGCAAACAAACTATATTGGAAACTTTAGATGAAGAAGGCATTAATATATCCAAACTAAATGCTGTGTGCGGAAGAGGCGGACTACTCCGACCTATTGAAGGTGGTACCTATTCTGTTAATGAAGCGATGCTCGAAGATTTACGAATTGGTTATTCCGGACAGCATGCCTCTAATCTTGGTGGAATTATTGCCTATGAAATCGCTAAAGGATTAAATATACCATCTTTTATTGTAGATCCTGTCGTTGTAGATGAATTAGAACCACTTGCAAGAATATCAGGGTTTTCTCTTATCGAAAGAAAAAGTATTTTTCATGCATTAAATCAAAAGTCTGTTGCTAGAAAAGTAGCAAAACAATTGGGAAAAAATTATGATCAACTTAATTTAATCGTCGTTCATATGGGTGGCGGGATTACAGTAGGAGCCCATAGAAACGGAAGAGTGATAGATGTTAATAATGGTCTTCATGGGGAAGGTCCATTCAGTCCCGAAAGAGCAGGTACAGTTCCTGCAGGCGATCTTATTGACCTTTGTTTTTCCGGCGAGTATTATCGAAATGAGTTGACAAAGAAATTAGTAGGCGGCGGCGGTCTTGTAGGCTATTTAGCTACAAATGATGCTGTGAAAGTGGAACAAATGATTGCTGATGGAGATGAGTATGCTAAGCTCATTTATGATGCAATGGCCTATCAGGTAGCGAAAGAAATTGGCGCTGCAAGTGCTGTATTAATGGGAAAAGTCGATGGGATTGTTTTAACTGGAGGTTTAGCATATGGCAAATCTTTTGTACAATCTATAAGTGAATATGTCAGCTGGATTGCCGATGTCATTATTTATCCAGGAGAAAACGAGCTCCAAGCATTAGCTGAAGGTGTCTATAGAGTACTAAATGGCGAAGAAACTGCAAAAGATTACCCAGGAGTTATGGAAAAAGCATTATAAAAGGAGGAGCACCATTTTGGCAAAAGAATATGATTTAGTCATCTTGGGAGGCGGAACCGGCGGTTATGTAGCGGCTATTCGTGCCTCACAATTAGGTTTGAAAACAGCGATTGTAGAAAAAGGAAAACTTGGCGGTACATGTCTTCATCGCGGGTGTATTCCAAGTAAAGCATTACTCAGAAGTGCTGAAGTGTATAAAACAGCGAAACGCGGTGAAGAATTCGGGGTTGTAGCACGTGAAGTTTCTCTTAACTTTGATCGTGTGCAAGAAAGAAAAAATGGGATAGTAGAAACTCTCCATAAGGGTGTCCAGCATTTAATGAAGCAAGGAAAGATAGATGTCTACGAGGGTACTGGTACAATATTAGGACCTTCGATCTTTTCGCCTATGCCTGGAACAATTTCAGTAGAAATGAAATCCGGTGAGGAAAATGAAATGCTAATTCCGAAGAATGTTATAATTGCCACAGGATCCAGACCGAGATCTCTTCCTGGATTAGATATAGATGGAGAGTTGGTTATATCCTCTGATGAGGCATTAGAACTTAAAGCTTTGCCAAATTCTATTATTATAGTTGGCGGAGGAGTTATTGGGATTGAATGGGCTTCCATGCTTTCCGATTTCGGTGTAGAGGTAACTGTCATTGAATATGCGGACCGCATAGTGCCAACAGAAGATAAGGATATTTCAAAGGAAATTCAGCGATTAATGAAGAAAAAAGGAGTTAACATTGTTACGGGAGCGAAGGTTCTTTCCGAGACATTGCAAAAAGGAAATAGTTCGGTAACCATTAGTGCTGAATGGAATGGGGAAAAGAAAGAATTTACTGCTGAAAAACTTCTGGTATCTGTAGGACGTGCTGCTAACACAGAAAATATCGGATTACACAATACCGAAATCGTTGTAGAAAAAGGATTCATTCAAGTAAATGAATTTTATCAAACAAAAGAATCCCATATTTATGCAATTGGTGATGTTATTGGTGGATTACAGCTTGCACATGTTGCATCCCATGAAGGCATTGTTGCGGTAGAGCATATCGCTGGAGAAAATCCATCTCCAATTGATTATACACTCATCTCAAAATGTATTTACAGTAACCCGGAAATGGCTAGTGTAGGCTTAACAGAAGATGAAGCAAATCAAAAAGGATATAATGTAAAGGTCGGGAAATTTTCCTTTAGGGCAATTGGAAAAGCTCTTGTCTACGGTGAAGCGGATGGTTTCGTGAAAATTATTGCAGATAAGGATACAAATGATGTATTAGGTGTACATATGATTGGCCCACATGTTACAGATATGATTTCCGAGGCAGGTCTGGCACGTGTTCTCGATGCAACTCCATGGGAGATTGCGCATACCATCCATCCACATCCAACATTAAGTGAGGCAATTGGAGAAGCTGCTTTAGCGGTTGATGGAAAAGCAATACATGGATAAGAAAAGCGGAAGTGCCTTGCTCATCGGCGTACGGATTTCGTAGTCGCAGGCTCGAGATAAAGGAAACACAGTGAGGTAGTTCACGAACTGATGTTGACTTATCGTAGGGAGGAGACGGAGAAATCCGCTAGCCGATATCTACTAACGCTAGACAAAGATTAAACTTTTTTAAATAGGAGGTAGTAAAATGGCTGAAAATCGTCATCAAGCACTAGGGTTAAGTGATGAAACTGTTTTAAAAATGTATGAAACAATGCTAATGGCAAGACGTATTGATGAACGTATGTGGTTATTAAATCGATCCGGAAAAATTCCCTTTGTCATTTCATGTCAAGGACAAGAAGCGGCACAAGTTGGAGCAGCTTTCGCATTAGATCGTGACAAGGATTATGTTTTACCTTATTATCGTGATCTTGGTGTTGTTCTAACATTTGGTATGACTCCAACGGAAGTAATGCTTTCCGGTTTTGCGAAAGCGGAAGATCCGAATTCAGGTGGAAGACAAATGCCTGGTCATTTTGGTCAAAAGAAAAATCGTATCGTAACAGGATCTTCACCAGTAACAACACAAGTACCACATGCGGTAGGGATTGCATTAGCCGGTAAAATGGAAAACAAAGATCTCGTTACCTTTGTAACATTTGGTGAGGGATCATCCAATCAAGGAGATTTTCATGAAGGTGCTAACTTTGCAGGGGTTCACAAATTACCAGTCATATTCATGTGTGAAAATAATAAATATGCAATCTCAGTCCCGATAGAAAAGCAATTAGCATGTGAAAAAGTGTCCGATCGTGCAATCGGCTATGGAATGCCAGGAGTAACAGTTGATGGAAACGATCCTCTTGCAGTTTACCAAGCAGTAAAAGAAGCGGCAGATAGAGGTAGACGCGGAGAAGGTCCTACTTTAGTTGAAACAGTATCTTATCGTTTAACAGCGCATTCTTCTGACGATGATGATCGTACATATCGTTCTAAAGAAGAAGTCGATGCTGCAAAAGAAAAAGATTCTATTTTCACCTTTGCAAACTATTTAAAAGAAGTCGGCGTTATGAGTGACGAATTAGAAAAAGAAATCAATGATCGTGTCATGAAAATCGTAAATGAAGCAACAGACTATGCGGAAAATGCACCATATGCAGATCCGGAAGCTGCTTTAACTTATGTTTATGCACAAGAGAAATAAGTTGTAGAATAGGAGGGAAAAATAATGCCGGTTATTTCATATATAGATGCTGTAACAATGGCTATTCGTGAAGAAATGGAACGTGATCCTAAAGTTTTTGTTTTAGGGGAAGATGTAGGAAAAAAAGGTGGGGTATTCAAAGCAACCCACGGTTTATATGAACAATTTGGAGAAGATCGTGTGCTGGATACACCTTTAGCAGAATCGGCCATTGCAGGAGTTGGAATTGGTGCTGCAATGTACGGGATGAGACCAATTGCTGAAATGCAGTTTGCTGATTTTATTATGCCAGCTGTAAACCAGATTATTTCAGAAGCAGCAAAAATCCGTTATCGTTCTAATAACGATTGGAACTGTCCTATTGTTATTCGTGCTCCATATGGTGGCGGTGTCCATGGTGCTCTCTATCATTCACAATCTGTTGAAGCTGTATTTGCCAACCAACCAGGATTGAAAATTGTGATGCCTTCTACACCTTATGATGTCAAAGGCTTATTAAAGGCTGCTATTCGCGATGAGGATCCGGTTCTATTCTTTGAACATAAAAGGGCATATCGTCTTATTAAAGGAGAGGTTCCTGAGGATGATTATGTTCTACCAATCGGCAAAGCAGATGTAAAGCGTAAAGGCGAGGATATAACGGTAATTACATATGGACTTTGCATCCACTTTGCATTGCAAGCAGCTGAACGATTGGCTCAGGATGGTATTGAAGCACATATCTTAGATTTACGCACTGTTTATCCACTTGACAAAGAAGCTATTATTGAAGCTGCATCCAAAACTGGAAAAGTCCTTCTTCTAACAGAAGACACGAAAGAAGGAAGCATTATGAGTGAGGTTTCTGCAATTATTGCTGAAAATTGTCTGTTTGACCTTGATGCACCGATTATGCGTCTTGCTGGTCCAGACGTTCCTGCAATGCCATATGCTCCAACAATGGAGAAATACTTCATGGTAAATCCTGATAAGGTTGAAAAAGCAATGCGTGAGCTTGCAGAATTTTAATAGAAGGAGGTCAACTATATGGCAATCGAAAACATTACAATGCCTCAATTAGGGGAAAGTGTAACAGAAGGTACCATAAGCAAGTGGCTTGTTTCTCCTGGAGATAAAGTAAATAAATATGACCCGCTAGCAGAGGTAATGACGGATAAAGTAAATGCTGAAGTTCCTTCTTCTTTTACTGGTGTAATAAAAGAACTTATTGCTGCCGAAGGGGATACATTAGCTGTAGGAGAAATTATTTGTACCATCGAAGTCGAAGGTGGAGAAAGTGCAAGTACTTCAGCGGCTGAGGCTCCAAAAAATGAAGAGGCAGCTGCACCTGTAGCGGAAGCCCCGGCAAACCTTGCCGGAAAGGTAAGATATTCTCCGGCCGTTTTAAAATTATCACAGGAGCATAATATTGACCTTTCCCAAGTCAAAGGAACTGGCAAGGAAGGCCGTATTACTAGGAAGGATTTATTGAAAATCATTGAATCGGGAACGATTCCGGCACCACAAGAGCAAAAAGTGGTAGAACCAGCAGCTGTCAATGAGGCACCAGCAGTACAAGCAGCAAAACCTGCTGCACAAGCGCAAGCTCCAAATATTCCTGTTATTCCAGGAGATATTGAGATTCCTGTAACAGGTGTCAGAAAAGCAATTGCAGCGAATATGCTTCGCAGCAAGCATGAAGCACCGCACGCATGGACAATGATGGAAGTGGACGTAACAAGTCTCGTGGAATATCGCGATTCCATTAAGAACGAATTCAAAAAGCGCGAAGGCTTTAATATCACTTATTTTGCTTTCTTTGTAAAAGCGGTAGCACAAGCTCTAAAAGAATACCCGCAAATCAATTCGATGTGGGCTGGGGATAAAATTATTCAAAAGAAAGATATTAATATTTCTATCGCAGTTGCAACTGATGATGCCTTGTTCGTTCCGGTTATTAAAAATGCAGATGATAAGTCTATCAAAGGCATTGCACGCGAAATATTTGATTTAGCAAATAAAGTTCGTACTGGTACTTTAAAATCAGATGATATGCAAGGCGGAACATTTACTGTAAATAACACTGGTTCTTTTGGCTCTGTCCAATCAATGGGAATCATTAATTATCCGCAAGCGGCAATTCTCCAAGTGGAGTCCATTGTGAAACGTCCTGTTGTCATGAATAATGGGATGATTGCTGTTCGTGATATGGTAAACCTTTGTATGTCACTAGACCATCGTGTGTTGGACGGATTAGTATGTGGCCGATTCCTTCAAAGGGTAAAAGCCATTTTAGAAAACATATCAAAAGAAAATACATCTGTATATTAATGAAAAACCGCTGTCGAACAGCGGTTTTTTTGTTGCGAGAAATTCTATATTAGGACAGAGAATCCGTTATCTGTGACAAAAGTGGTGCTTTTTTGAGTTTAGCGGACACTCGATCCGTTATTGGGGCAAAAGGCAGTTCTTTTTGAGTGATTTTCATCCATTAGCGGAATGTGTGTCCGCCAATATGATGAAAAGAGGGTTTTTCATGTGAATAACGGAACGTGTGTCCGGTAAAGTCGATTCATAGGGAAGATCATGGTTTGAAGACTTGAAAAAATCCGCGTTCACCCATTTCCTCGTGTAACAACGTGAATTTATTAATTGAATCAGTTTTGCAATATTCCCCTAGTACAATAATGAAGCTTTTCATCTATTTATAATCATTATTCGAAGGTTTCAGTCGCCAATATTTTATGAAAATATGGAATCTATTTCATTTTTATACTAAAATAATATTAGGTAAATTCTAATTCCATTTTATTTTCAGGTAATTGCAATCGGTTACATACCCTGGTGAAGGAGGTATTACAGCGTGACAATTAACCATAAAGATTTAAAACACCAATCATTTCCATCATATACAGTGGATGATTGGGTGACTTCGGTAAAAAATTCATTGAAAAACAATACAATTGATTCACTGTATAGTGAAACATATGAAAATATTCGGTTAAAACCCTTATATTCCAATGAGGATTTGGAATTCACAATGGTGGAACAAATTCCTGGTGCAAACCTGCGAATACGTGGTTTTGATTCAATAGGGGAGCAGCAACCATCATGGAAAGTCTCGCAAAGAATCATGAATCGAAATTGGGATGAAGTGAAAACATTATTGACACGAGCACTTGCAAACGGTCAGGATTCACTTTCCTTTGATGTTGATTACTTAAGTAATATGGAAGAAATTGATTTCTCTGAGCTGGATACTCAAAATATTCCCCTATTCTTATTAACAAAAAAGAATTTTCAGTTGCTTTTGGAAAAAGCATTAAAAATAAAAACATTGGCACCCGATGGAGTTATTGCTACAGATCCAATTTCATGTAATCTTCATCAAGGGGAATTGGATGCAGATAATCCTTCCATTTTAGAAAAATGGGGTTCGCAAATCTTACTTGCAAACCAAACCTTACCAAGTATTAAAACTATATTAATAGATACAACTCCTTATCATAACGGTGGTGCAAATGCCGTCCAAGAATTAGCAATTGCCTTATCAGAGGCTGTTTTTTATATCGAGCACATGAAACGTTACGGATGGCAGCCAAGTCAAACGGTTAAAAAGCTCGTTTTTCATTTTGCTATTGGCGGTAACTTTTTCATGGAAATTGCGAAACTGAGGGCTTTTCGAGCGCTTTGGACGACAATAGAAAAAGCATATGGATTATCTTCATCCGAGGATCGCGTAGCAGTTAGTGCTGAAACTTCAACATTTACAAAAACTGTTTTAGATCCTTATGTGAATATGCTGCGGGCAGGAAATGAGGCATTCGCTGCTATTCTAGGGGGAATCGATTATTTACATGTTTCTCCATATGATGAGGCTTTCCGAGAAAATGGAGAGTTTTCTGCTAGGATTGCAAGAAATACGCAATTTATATTAAAAGAGGAGGCATATTTAAACAAAATCTCAGATCCAGCAGGTGGCTCTTATTATATTGAGTCTTTGACAAATGAATTAATAGAAAAAGCATGGGAGCTTTTCCAAAAAATTGATGCATTAGGTGGAATAGTAGAAGGGTTAAAATCAGGATGGATTCAAAATGAAATCAATCAAGTATTAAATAACAGACTTTTAGATGTAGAAAAAAGGCAACAATCTGTTATTGGAGCCAATGTATATGCAAATCCAACTGAACAAATTTCGTTCATCCATGGTACACCAGAAAAAGGAGACTGCAATATTATCCCTATTTATCCAGTGAGAATAGCACAGGCTTTGGAAAAACTGCGAGAACGAGCCGATGATTTAGTTTCAAATGGAAAAAGCTTGAATGCCGGACTTATATGTTTAGGTTCCTTAAAAGACTATAAACCGAGAGCAGATTTTGTAACAGGCGTGTTGGCTACTGGTGGTATCAAAACGGATTGGGGGCACGAATGCACTACACTGGAGGATGTAAAAAAATATATAGAAGAAACAAAGTTACCTTACTATTGTATTTGCGGAACGGATGATATGTACAAAGAATATGGGAAGAGAATAGGAGAATGGATACATGCAAATTATCCATCTATTCATGTAGAGATAGCTGGCAGATTTTCAGCGGAGGAAATGGAAAGCTACCGTTCGAGTGGGATAGCTGGCTCCATCTATTTACATCAAAACATAGTGGAAAAAATAACTTCATTATTGAATTTGTGGGAGGTGTAATCGAAAGATGAAACCGAATTTTCAAAATATCCATCCTATCTATGATATAAAAGATGTACCTGCTGCTGAAAGTAAACAAAATAATGGTCAACCGGCTGGGTATATGACAAATGAAAAAATAAAAATTAAACCTTTCTATACAAAAGAAGATATAAAAGGATTCTCACATCTTCAGGATTTCCCAGGGCTTGAACCTTTCACAAGGGGTCCTTACCCAACTATGTATATAAATCGGCCATGGACAGTAAGACAATATGCAGGTTTTTCTACAGCGGAGGAAAGTAATGCTTTTTATCGCAGAAACCTGGCAATGGGCCAAAAGGGCTTATCGGTTGCCTTCGATTTGGCAACACACCGCGGATATGATTCCGATCATCCACGCGTAACCGGGGATGTAGGAAAAGCCGGTGTTGCAATTGATTCGATAGAAGATATGAAAATATTATTTGATGGTATTCCATTAGAGCAAATGTCTGTTTCTATGACCATGAATGGTGCTGTCCTGCCGATAATGGCCTTTTATATCGTTACTGCAGAGGAACAAGGCGTAAATCCGGAAAAGCTTTCCGGGACGATTCAAAACGATATTTTAAAAGAATACATGGTTCGCAATACGTATATATATCCTCCTGAAATGTCGATGAGAATTATCGCAGATATTTTTGAGTACACCTCAAAAAAAATGCCGAAATTTAATAGCATCTCTATTTCTGGATATCACATGCAAGAAGCAGGTGCTCCAGCGGATATTGAATTGGCATATACACTTGCAGATGGTCTCGAATATGTTCGAACAGGACTGAAAGCAGGCATTGATATTGATTCCTTTGCACCAAGACTATCCTTTTTCTGGGCAATTGGAATGAACTACTTTATGGAAGTGGCAAAAATGAGAGCCGCGCGACGGATTTGGGCACAATTAATGAAACAATTTACACCGAAAAATCCGAAATCACTAGCTTTAAGAACTCATTGTCAAACATCTGGGTGGAGTCTTACTGAGCAAGATCCGTATAACAATGTCATTCGGACGTTAATAGAGGCACATGCTGCCGCAATGGGGCATACACAGTCTCTACATACGAATGCTTTGGATGAAGCGATCGCCCTGCCTACTGATTTTTCTGCACGCATTGCGAGAAATACGCAGCTTTATTTGCAAGAAGAAACCGGAATTACGAAGGTAATTGATCCTTGGGGAGGTTCTTATTATGTGGAATCTCTTACAGATGAATTAATGAAGAAAGCATGGCAGCATATTGAAGAAATCGAAGGCTTAGGCGGGATGACAAAGGCAATTGAAACAGGTCTTCCGAAAATGAAAATCGAGGAAGCAGCCGCAAGAAGGCAAGCTTTTATTGATTCGAAAAAAGAGGCCATCATCGGTGTGAATCGTTTCCGTTTAGAGCGGGAAGAACCAATTGATATTCTCAATATCGACAATGCCGTTGTACGTCAGAAGCAAATGGAGAGGCTGGAAAGTTTAAAAGCCTCCCGTAATGAGATGGAGGTTCAAAAAACATTACAAGACTTAACGGAAGCAGCAAGAACGGGAGAAGGTAATTTATTGGAGAAAGCAGTTGCTGCTGCAAGGGTGCGGGCAACCCTCGGAGAAATTTCCGATGCGATTGAAAAGGTTTCGGGCAGACACAAAGCAGTTATCCGTTCCATTTCAGGAGTGTATGGATCTAATTATTCCAATGAAGAGGAAATTGCGGAAGTAGTAGAAATGACGAGTCAGTTCATGGAGAATGAGGGAAGAAGACCGCGAATTCTAATTGCAAAAATGGGGCAGGATGGTCATGACCGAGGGGCAAAAATAATCGCCACTGCATTTGCAGATTTGGGATTCGATGTTGATATCGGTCCATTATTTCAAACTCCTAAGGAAACAGCGAGACAGGCTGCAGAAAATGATGTACATGTTATAGGGGTAAGCTCTTTAGCAGCAGGTCATAAAACACTGTTGCCAGAGCTGGTGAAGGAGCTAAAGGCAATCGGCAGGGAGGATATTATTGTTGTCATTGGCGGAGTAATACCGGCACAAGATTATCCATTTTTAAGAGAAAACGGCGCGGTAGCAATTTTTGGACCGGGAACCGTCATCCCTGTAGCCGCACAAAAAGTCATTGAAGAAATTTATCGTCGTTTAGGCTATGAGGAAGTGATGGAATAGATGGGAGACCAAAAAAGTCCGGAATGGTCAGTTGGGAACAAGTCGTTTTCTTCAACGTATATGCCGGGAGTCGAATCTACACATGATGGTCTTCAGTCTTCCGGGAAAAAGAAATTTCAAAAAGCGAAAGATTCAAGTCTATCGATTGAGGCGTTGGCTCAAAAGGTAATGGGTGGCGACAGGATCATGCTTTCAAAAGCCATTACATTAATTGAGAGCAATGCAAAACATCATTATCAGAAAGCTCAAGACTTATTGAACCTCCTATTGCCAAATGCATACCCTTCCATAAGAATTGGAATTACAGGGGTGCCTGGTGCTGGAAAAAGCACGTTTATTGAGGAATTTGGGTATTCATTATGTGAAAAAGGGCATAAAGTAGCTGTTCTTGCGATAGATCCAAGTTCTACTGTAAGCGGTGGGAGTATTTTAGGTGATAAAACACGCATGGAAAGACTAGCGAAACATCCTAATGCCTTTATTAGACCATCACCGTCAACAGGGACACTTGGCGGTGTTCATCGGAAAACTCGGGAAAGCATGATTGCATGTGAGGCAGCGGGTTACGATATTATCATTGTGGAAACGGTTGGAGTAGGGCAAAGTGAAGTGATTGTTCGAGGCATGGTTGATTTCTTTTTGCTCCTCTCCATCACAGGCGCAGGTGACGAGCTGCAAGGAATGAAAAAGGGTATTATGGAGCTGGCAGATGCTATAGTTGTAAATAAAGCGGACGGTGAAAATAAAAAATTAGCGGAGAAAGCAAAACGGGAATATAATCAAATTCTGCATTTTTTAATGCCGGCAACGAAGGGATGGGAAACAAAGGCGTATACTTGTTCCGCGTTACATGGCGATGGTATTCAAGAATTATGGGATACCATTAAACTATTTATAGAAAAAACGAAAAATAGTGGGACTTTTACGGAACGGCGCCAATCACAAATAAAAGAATGGTTGTTTGCTATGATACGTGAGAGGTTGGAGAATTCCTTTTTTCAGCATGAAGAAATAAAGCAGTATTTGCCTTTTATCCAGAACGCGGTGATGGAAGAAACGATAACGGTATCGAATGCAGTCGATACACTGTTTCAAAAATATCAGTCAAGCTTAAAAAATGGTTAGAAATATGTAATGAAAGAAGAACAAAAAGGGATAGCGTTTATTTACGCTATCCAAAAAACATCTAGGGAGTTTAGGGGTATGGATCTAGATGTATTATTAGCATACCCCGATTAGGGAAACTTAAACATTTGTAATGGCTCTTTTCTTAGATTTGGATATTATTTTTTTAGGATGGATCCATCTATACTAAAAGATTTTCAGAAACATATTTATTTACATAAAGAGTGAAAAAATATTTTGTACTCAAACAGGTTTTTTTAAATGAAAAAATAAGCTAGAACATTTGATAATCCGATGAAAAACCTGTTATTATTAATTTGAGTTATGATAGGAAAGGAAGCGAAAATGTTGAGCATGGATTTTAATATTTTTATGAATGATGTTGTACGTCAAGCACGCGACGAAGCAGTCAGTGCAGGTTATAAAGAATTAAAAACAGCAGATGAAGTAGAAGAAGCATTAAATCAAAAAGGTACAACACTTGTTTTAGTAAATTCAGTTTGTGGATGTGCAGGTGGAATTGCACGCCCAGCAGCAGCACATGCTGTACATTACGATAAACGCCCTGATCATCTTGTAACGGTGTTTGCAGGTCAAGATAAGGAAGCTACAGAGAAGGCACGCAGTTACTTTGTTGGATATCCCCCATCCTCACCATCCTTCGCACTACTAAAAGACGGCAAACTTTGTACTATGGTGGAAAGACATGAAATTGAGGGTCATGACCCAATGTCTGTTGTAAATAAATTACAAGATACATTTGAAAAATATTGTGAAGAAGTATAAAAACCCCGGAATTTCCGGGTTTTTTTATACAAAAAAGACCCATGTTTGGACATGAGTCTTTAATAATAACTAAAGAAGATAAGCTAATCCTGCTAAGAGCGTGGAGGCAATCATGGCAATTAGCATCAAATAGACCACAAACTTCTGTGTCTTTTTTGACATTTCTATTCACTCCTTGATTATCCTGTACTTATGTATATTGTAGTGATGAAATGAACGACTGACAAGCACTATTCGGTACGAATTACGGCAGTTTTATGAAAATCTAGTGATAAGCAGGATTTTCGACAATAGCTGTATAAGTATAATATAGTAGGTTGTTACAGCAAGGGGGCAAAAAAATGAAATATGTAGATCATATTGGCATAGCTGTTACCTCTATAGAGGAAGTGTTGCCTTTTTATACGGAAACGCTTTCTTTAAAATGCATCGGAATAGAGGATGTTGAATCTGAAAATGTAAAGGTAGCATTTATTGATGCAGGAAATGTACGTTTAGAATTGCTAGAACCTTTGAATGAATCAAGTGCCATCGCGAAATTCTTAGAATCTCGCGGTCAGGGAATTCACCATATCGCATTTGATGTAAATAATATTGAAGAACGCATAAAGGAATTAAAGGAAAAGGGTATCCGTATGATTCAAGACGTTCCAAAGCCTGGTGCACATGGAGCGCAGGTTGCATTCCTGCACCCAAAAGCAGGGCATGGAGTTTTATATGAACTTTGTGATAAGGGATAATAGGAATATCGATACACATCAAGGGGGAAAAACGATGACGGATATATATGAGAAAATTAATGAACTATATGATCGAAAAAGGGAGATAGAACTAGGCGGTGGCGATGATAAAATTGAAAAACAGCATCAAAAAGGGAAATTAACGGCCAGAGAAAGAATTGAGTTATTAGTAGACCCTGGCTCGTTTGTGGAACTGAATGCCTTTATTGAGCATAGAGGGCATGATTTTGGACTTGAAAATGCAAAGGGACCTGGGGATGGTGTTGTAACTGGCTATGCAAAAGTAAATGGCCGTCCTATCTATTTGTTTTCACAAGACTTTACCGTCTTCGGCGGAGCTTTAGGGGAAATGCATGCCAAGAAAATTGCGAATGTTATGGATTTGGCAGCTCAAAATGGAGCTCCATTTATTGGTCTTAACGACTCAGGTGGTGCACGCATCCAGGAAGGTGTTGTATCGCTGGATGGCTACGGACATGTTTTTTATCGAAATGCTATTTATTCCGGAGTAATTCCGCAAATCTCCGTTATTATGGGGCCGTGTGCAGGAGGAGCTGTTTATTCTCCGGCTATTACAGATTTTGTTTTTATGGTGGATGAAACGAGTCAAATGTTCATTACAGGTCCAAAGGTTATTGAAACAGTAACTGGTGAAAAAATTTCATCCGAGGATCTAGGGGGTTCAAAAGTACATAACACCATTAGCGGAAATGCTCATTTTCGTGCGGGGTCGGAAGAAGAAGTGCTGCAAATGGTAAGAAAACTTATTAGTTACTTACCCCAAAATAGTAAAGAAAAGGCGATAAAGAATTCCTGGGATGGGGATGATTATCGTCCAGATCTAACGGATATTGTACCTTTTGATGCTGTTCGTCCGTATGATGTACGCTTAGTAATTGAGCAAGTAGTGGACGCGGACTCCTTCTTTGAAGTGCAAAGGGAATTTGCTAAAAACATTGTAGTAGGATTTGCAAGAATCCGTGGAGAAGTAGTCGGTTTAGTTTGCAATCAACCGAAATTTATGGCCGGCGGCCTGGATATTGATTCATCTGATAAAGCATCACGATTTATTCGATTCTGTGATTCGTTTAATATTCCAATTGTTACATTTGAGGATGTGACTGGATTTTTTCCAGGGATTAAACAAGAACATGGAGGAATTATCCGTCACGGTGCGAAAATTCTATATGCTTACTCAGAAGCGACAGTTCCAAAAATTACTGTTATTTTAAGAAAAGCTTATGGTGGTGCCTATGTTGCACTTAACAGTAAATCGATAGGGGCAGATATTGTATATGCATGGCCAAATGCAGAGATTGCAGTGATGGGACCAGAGGGTGCAGCAAATATTATTTTCGCGAAAGAAATCGCGGCGAGTGTTAATCCGGAAGAAACAAGAAAACAGAAGATTGCTGAGTACCGTGAAAAATTTGCTAATCCATATATAGCAGCTTCACAAGGAATGGTGGATGATGTTATAGATCCACGCGAAACGCGAATGAAAATTGTTCAAGCATTAGAAATGCTTGGGAATAAACAAGAGGAAAGACCATATAAAAAACATGGGAATATCCCTCTTTAACATGAATAAAAGCAAAAGTAACGATTGTAGGAATACCGAAAAAGTTTATTTGTCCACATGAAGAAATAGCGATATACTAATGTAGTAATTAACATAAAATTCTACATTAAATCGAGATTCTATTACATAGCAGGAGGTACTACAATGGTTAATCAAGAGCGTTTATTAAACGAATTTTTGGAATTAGTTCAAATTGATTCCGAAACAAAGCATGAAACTAAAATTGCAAAGGTTTTGAAAAAGAAATTTGAAGAGCTTGGGGTAGAAGTTTTCGAAGACGATACTACTTCTCAGACAGGACATGGAGCAGGAAATTTAATTTGTACTTTAAAAGGTTCAAAAGCATCTGCTGATGTGATTTATTTCACTTCCCATATGGATACGGTTGTACCTGGTAATGGAGTAAAACCTTCCATTAAAGATGGTTATGTAGTAACAGACGGTACAACGATTTTAGGTGCTGATGATAAAGCAGGTCTTGCTGCAATGTTTGAATCCATCCGTGTCTTAAAAGAACAAAATATTGAACATGGTACGATTCAATTTATTATTACAGTAGGCGAGGAATCTGGCTTAGTAGGGGCAAAAGTGCTAGACCCATCTTTATTGAAAGCAAAATATGGCTTTGCGCTTGATAGTGACGGAAAAGTTGGGAATGTTGTAGTAGCAGCACCAACTCAAGCGAAAATTAAAGCCGTGTTATATGGAAAAACAGCTCATGCAGGGGTTGCGCCTGAAAAAGGAATTTCTGCCATTTCCATCGCTGCAAAAGCAGTATCTAGAATGCCTTTAGGCAGAATTGATGAAGAAACAACTGCGAATATCGGACGTTTTGAAGGCGGACAAGCAACGAATATTGTATGTGACCGTGTTGATATTCTTGCAGAAGCACGTTCTTTAGTTCCTGAGAAAATGGAAGCTCAAGTTGCAAAAATGAAAGAGGCATTTGAAGAAGCTGCTAAGGAAATGGGCGGTAAAGCAGATGTAGAAGTTCAAGTAATGTATCCAGGCTTTAAATTTGCAGATGGAGACCAAGTGGTGGAAGTGGCAAAGAAAGCAGCTGCTAAAATTGGCCGTGAATGTAAATTGGAACAAAGCGGCGGAGGCAGTGATGCGAATGTGATTGCCGGATTTGGAATTCCAACCGTAAATCTTGCCGTTGGATACGAGGAAATTCATACAACAAATGAAAGAATGCCAATTGAAGAACTTGTTAAGCTTTCTGAGATGGTTGTTGCCATCGTTCAAGAGGTAGCAGGAGAGTAGAAAAGCAGAAGCGCCGTTAGCTCTAGCGTACGGATTTCGTAGTCGCTCACCTCGAGATAAAGGAAACACAGTGAGGTAGTTCACGAACAAGTGAAAATAGCACTTCCATTTTCAATTGTTGTTGACTTATCGTAGGGAGGAGACGGAGAAATCCGCTAGCCGATATCTGCTTACGCTAGACAGTAACCTAGACTATTTTAGCTTTATATAAAAAAAGTAAATATACTTTCCGAAAAATTGAAAAACTTGAGCAGACTTTTAAAAGTCTGCTCTTTTAGGAGGAATACTTTTTGTCACTCAGCAGTAAAGCAGTCATTTTTTTAGTTGGAAATGAAGAATATGGAATACCAGTGGAATTTGTTGTTTCAATAGAGAAAAATGAAGGAGTAACAACTATTCCGCAATTACCAACATTCGTAAAGGGGATTGTAAAGTCTCGTGGAGAACTGATTCCTGTGATTGATTTTGAAATGGTTCTTTATCAAAGACCGATGGAAGAAAATGATGATGTAAGAATGATTGTGTTAAACACCGATGAGTTATCAATTGGATTACTTGTGAAGGAAGCAAAGGAGATTCTTGACATTGCTAACGAATCATTGCAGCAAATAGGATTACTTGCATATTCAAAAACCGCTTATTTTACGAGTGTTGCCAATCTTGAAGAACGTCTTATCACGATGATCGATCCAAATATACTTCTTTCTTCCCTAGAAGGTATAAAGGAAATTAAAGAATATATGAAGGAATATTCACAAGAAGTAATTTGAGAATTAAGTAGTCTTGCTTTAGGAAGTGTCTAAGTATGAACCAATATTATCCTAAAAATGGTAGAGTCATTCTTCATGTTGATATGAATAGTTTTTTTGCAGCGGTTGAAATGGCCCATGATTCTTCCTTAAAGGGGAAACCGCTAGCTATTGCAGGGAATCCCGAGGAGAGAAAAGGAATTGTCGTTACATGCAGCTACGAGGCAAGAAAATTCGGTGTAAAAACGACAATGACTGTATGGGAAGCTAAAAAACTATGCCCGCAATTAATTATTTTGCGGCCAAATTTTCACCGGTATCGTGAAGCCTCATCTGCCATGTTTTCTATTTTACGGCAATATTCCAATCTGGTGGAGCCGGTATCTATTGATGAAGGATATATTGATATTACAGATAGCAGTGAATACGGCACTCCAATAGAGATTGCAGAAAAAATTCAAAAACAGTTAATACAGGAATTAGACTTGCCATGCAGTATTGGAATTGCACCAAATAAGTTTTTAGCAAAGATGGCCTCAGATATGAAAAAGCCGCTTGGAATAACCATTTTGCGAAAAAGGGATGTTCCGGAAAAACTTTGGCCCTTGCCATTGATTGAAATGCATGGAATTGGAAAAAAAACAGCTGAAAAATTATCGTCCGAAGGCATTGAAAAAATACATGATTTAGCAAAGGCGAACGATATTAGGTTACGCCATCTACTAGGTATAAGAGGATTGCAATTAAAGGAAAGGGCTAATGGCGAAGATAAGAGAAAGGTTGATCCTGAATCCGCTAATGATTATAAAAGTGTGGGAAGCTCGTTAACATTGCCTAAAGATATTGCTAACCAGCACGAGTTGTTAGCATATTTAAAAAAATTATCGGAAGAGACTTCAAATAGATTAAAAAAGAAAGAATATTATGCGACAAATGTTTCTATTTCCATTCGCTATAAAAATCGGCAAACGATAACTCGCAGTAGAAAATTACAAAATCCAATCAATAAAGCAGAGGATGTTTATGCAGCTGCTAAGGATTTGTTTTTAAAGCATTGGAATGGAAACCCTGTAAGACTATTAGGGGTGACTGGACAGGATTTAGTAGAACAGCATCAAGCTGTGGAACAATTAGATTTATTTTCTTATGAAAAGGAAGCAAAGAAGGAACCCCTTTATAATGCGATGGAAATGCTTCGTGAAAAGTTTGGGGAACATGCCGTAACGAAAGGGGTTTCCCTGAAAGGGAGAACACATCAACCTACTCCCAAAAATGATAACGAACCAACTTAGCTTTTTTTCTTAAATTTACTTTTTAGGGAGGACCACAAACCTTCCTTTTTTTTATTTTCGACCTCTGAGGTGATTTTCGTTTTTTGGATAAAAATATCTTCTTTATCAATAGCATAATCATATGCTAATACTAAGCCAATATTTGTTGAGCTTGTATGATTGGTAACGATGGAAAATGACATTCCGTTTGATTTAGCGATTTGAATGTATTTGGAAATGGCGGAATAATTCAAGTCTCCATTTACCAATAAAGTCGCTGTCGGATGCTGTTTGATAAAATGATCTACTTCGGGATAGACATCCTTTTCCATTACCTGGCTTTTCGTTAGAGCTACAACAATCCTCTCTCTAAATGTTCCTAAAAACTTCTTTTTTTCTGCAGGCTTTATCTGTTTTTCACCGTACAAGCCTTTTTCCAAATAATCTTCAAGGCTAGGGTTTCTCAAGAGAATGTACCTCCTAAATTTTTGTTCCTTACTCTATACAAAATAAGCTTTAAAGGAAAAATTGGTTCCTAATTTGCTAAAAAAGACCCCATCAACATGAGGTCTTTTTTTTTTAGCACACATTAACAATTATCAATATCTAAATTTGATACCGGCCACCAGAAATAACCGTCATTTTCAAGAAGCTCATCTGCTTCTTTTGGTCCCATTGTACCGGATGCATAATTAGGAAATTCTGTTTGCTCTTTACTTTCCCAAACCTCGGAAATTTTATCAACGAAATTCCATGATAAGGCCACTTCATCCCAATGGGCAAAGTTTGTTGCATCGCCGCGCAGGCAATCATCCAAAAGCTTTTCATATGCTTCCGGCGTATTAATGCCGTGTGTACTTGTATTGGAAAAGTTTAATTTAACAGGGGTTGTTTCCATATGCTGTCCTGATTTTTTGGCATTAAGATGCAGTGTAATGCCTTCTTCTGGCTGAATATGAATAACCAACAGATTTGGTGCCAACTGCTGCTGCTGCTCTGTATTGTAATACAAATTCATCGGTATATCTTTAAATTGAATCACAATTTTAGTAGATTTTGTTTCCATTCTCTTTCCTGTTCGTATATAGAATGGAACTCCTGCCCATCTGAAATTATCGATCATTAATTTTCCTGCAACAAATGTTTCTGTATTGGAAGCTGGGTCAACATTTAATTCATCCCGGTAAGCCGGTACATCTTGACCATCAATTTGCCCAGCGCCGTATTGGCCGCGAACAAAATATTCCTTTACATGTTCGCCTTCTATTGGACGGAGCGCACGAAATACTCGGACCTTTTCACTGCGAATTTCATCTGTGGATAATTTAATCGGCGGTTCCATTGCAAGTAGTGCCACCATCTGCAGCATATGGTTTTGAACCATATCACGCAGTGCACCGCTTTTTTCATAATATCTTGCCCGTTCTTCTACACCGAGAATCTCACTGGATGTGATTTGAATATTGGAGATATAACGATTATTCCATAGCGGCTCAAATAAAGCATTCGCAAAACGAATTACTTCTATATTTTGCACCATTGCTTTCCCTAAATAATGATCGATACGATAGATTTCTTCCTCATTAAAAGCCTTTCTAATTTGGGTATTTAGAGCTTTTGCAGACTCTAAATCATGTCCAAAAGGTTTTTCAATGACTAATCGTTTGAATCCAGATGTATCATTTAAACCATCTGTTTGTAAATGTTCGGCAATCGTACCGAAAAATTCAGGTGCCATTGCTAAATAAAAAATTCGATTTCCATTTAATGAATATTGCTCATCAAGCTGATTAGCTAATTGTTTTAATTCTATGTATGATTCTGTATTTGTTACATCATGTGCCTGATAGTAGAAATGTGAAACAAACTCATCAATATTTTCGCAATTACCGATAGACGTTAGAACAGAATCCTTCACATTTTCTTTTAATTCTTCGTGTGTCCATGGGCGCCTTGCTGTTCCAATTACAGCAAAATTATTGCCTAATCTCCCTTTTTGGTATAAATGGTAAAGGGATGGGAAAAGTTTACGTTTAGCTAAATCGCCGGTTGCACCAAAAATCATGATTAATGACGATGGAGTTTCATTTGATTTCATAATGGTAATACCTCTCCTTTTCATGTTTCTACTCTATAGGATGCCAAAAATTCGCATTTATACTAAATAAAAAAGTCCCTACAAGTTCATAATTCTATCGCTAGCACGCATGAATAGCAATATATTTGCTACTCAACTTTAAAAATAGGAATTGCTTCTATTATTATGGTATTATTTAGAAAAGCTATGTAGCTTTCGTAGACGAAACCCTTATAAACATCCGGGTTTTAAATGTATAGCTTTTTTAAGAAAGGAATGAAACTAAGTCTATTTAAGGTTATAACACGATTTACAAATAGCAACAAACGATACGAAAACAGTCTATAGAAAAGAAGTGATGGGAGGGCTAATGTTTGGAATTATTGTTTTTAGGGACTGGTGCTGGAATCCCTGCTAAACTCAGAAATGTTACTTCCATTGCCTTGAAATTATTGGAAGAGCGAAAAACAGTATGGTTATTCGATTGCGGGGAAGCAACCCAACACCAAATTTTACATACAGCTTTAAAACCTCGAAGGATTGAAAAAATTTTTATTACCCATTTACATGGAGACCATATTTTTGGCCTGCCGGGATTACTGGGGAGCCGTTCATTTCAAAGCGGAGACACAGAATTAACCATATATGGTCCTAAAGGATTGCGTCAATTTATTGTTGTATCCTTGCAAATTAGCGATACACATCTGCAATACCCTCTTAAAATTGTCGAGATAGAAGATGGTGTTATTTTTGAAGATGATCAATTTATAGTAGAGGCTGCAAAACTGGATCATGCAGTAGAATCATTTGGTTATCGTATTATTGAGAAGGACAAGCCTGGTACTTTAAATGCTAAGAAGCTGCAAGAAGAGGGGGTACCACCTGGACCTATTTATGCAAAATTGAAAAAAGGTGAATCGGTTGAATTGGAAAACAATAAGATTATTCATGGAGGTGATTACCTCGGTCCAACAATCAAAGGAAGAATAATAACTATTTTAGGGGATACTCGAACATGTGAAAATGCAGTAAAACTAGCTTCTAATGCAGATATTCTTGTACATGAATCTACCTTTTCAGCAGATAGCGAGGAAATGGCGTATGAATATTTTCATTCTACTACATCACAAGCTGCCAAAACGGCAAAACGGGCGGATGTAAATGTCTTGTGTTTAACACATATTAGCTCTAGATATGGCTTGGAAGATTCAAAACAACTTGTCAAAGAAGCAAAGAGTATTTTCCCAAACACATATATTGCCCATGATTTTTTTGAAATAGAGATTCCCACTCGTAAGTAGAGTAGGTAGTTATCAAAAGACCTTTGCATAAGCAAAGGTCTTTTGTGATTATTATATATTCCAGCCTCGTTCGTATTGTACGGGAGCTTTGATTTCCACTCCAAGTTCTTTTGCTGCAGTTCGCGGCCAATATGGATCTCTTAATAATTCGCGCGCAATAATGATTAAATCAGCACGTTCATTTTGTAAAATTTCTTCCGCATGCTTTGCAGATGTAATAAGGCCTACTGCACCCGTATCAATATTGGATTCATGCTTAATAGCTTCTGCATATTTTACTTGGTAACCAGGATAAACATTGATTCTGGCAGGTACAAGTGCCCCAGAGCTTACATCAATTAAATCAACATCCTGTTCCTTCATCCACCCGCACATTTGTACATAATCGTCAATGTTAAGTCCTTCTGGATGATAGTCATTTGCAGATACACGAACCAATAATGGACCATCCCATACCGTTTTCACTGCATCGATTACCTCTTTTAAGAAACGGTAGCGATTTTCCAAGGATCCGCCATATTCATCATTACGATGATTGGAAAGCGGAGAGAGAAACTCGTTAATTAGATAACCATGTGCACCATGAAGCTCGATAACGTCAAAGCCAGCTTTTTTCGCACGCACAGCAGCTTGTTTAAATGCTTCGATTGTATCTTTAATATCCGCCAAGGTCATTTCCTTAGGGGTTTTCATTTTTTCATTGAAAGCAATTGCGGAAGGTGCGATGATTTCCTGATCAAGCTCAGCTTTTCTTCCCGCATGTGCGATCTGAATTCCCGCTGCAGCCCCATGCTCTTTTAGCATTCCTACTAAATTCGTAAGTCCCTCAATATGATCATCACTCCAAATTCCTAAATCCTGCGGTGAAATTCTGCCTTGCGGAGTGACGGCTGTTGCTTCTAGGATGATTAAGCCAACCTGACCGACTGCACGAGCTGTATAATGTGTATAATGCCAATCTGTTACTTTTCCGTCTTCTTTATAACAAGAATACATGCACATTGGAGACATGACGATTCGATTTTTAAGTGTCACATTTTTCAGTTTATATGGTTCAAATAATTTTACTGTCAATAAAATATACCTCCTTTTTTTTGAATATGTTTATTATATCAACCCTCCCTTTTGTATAAAAGAAACTTGCTTACAATTCTTTAGCTGCTTTGTTGCTTCGAAAGGCGTTTTGATTGCAATGTAGCTTCTTTAATACAGTTCACAAGGGCATCCTTTACTTTGTGTTGATCCAGAACACGGATTCCCGCCTCTGTGGTTCCGCCAGGACTTGTGACAGCGATTCTTAATTTCTCCGCCTTCTCTTTAGAATGATTTAGCATTTCCGCTGCACCTAAAAGGGTTTGAACAATGAGCTTCTTTGCTAATTCAGATTCTAAACCAATTTCCTTTGCACTGTTTTCCATTGCTTCAACGATGTAGTATATGTAAGCTGGTCCGCTTCCGGACAACCCGGTAACCGCATCGAGTTTTTCTTCTTCTACTATCATCGTCATTCCAATAGCCGATAATAGGGAAAGTGTTAATTCTAAGTGGTCGTTGTTAACCAACGAATTTTTTGCGATAGCGGTTGCTGACTGACCAATCGCCGCGGATGTATTTGGCATTGCTCTAATAATAGGTGCATGTATGTTTAATATGTTCTCGATGGTTGCAATTGATACTCCTGCAATAACAGAAATAATGAGAGTTTCTGGTTGCATGAAGAGGCTTATTTTCTGCAGGACTTCTTTTGCATCCTTCGGCTTTACAGCTAACACAACTATATTTGTTTGATGGAATAGATCTCTCAGATCGTAAGTTGTTTGCACACCATATTTTTGCTGCAAATGATGGAGCTTTGTATTTTCGGAGCGATTCGTGACGTAAATTTGACCGCTTTCTACAACATTATTGCTTATCAATCCGCTAATCATTGCTTCAGCCATGGATCCTGCACCTATAAAAGATATTTTCATCACTCATTCCTCCCCAAGATTTTTCTAAAGACAAAAAACCCTTCATCCAAAGGACGAAGGGTAAATTTTTTCGCGGTACCACCTTAATTTGAATGCACTTGGCATTCATCTTTGGGTCGTTAACGCCGAGATACGTATTGGTTTTCCAATCAGCTCGCAAGGTAGGTTCGAGTGAAAAAGGGGATGATGAAGTCTTCCAGCCAATGAACTTCATTCTCTTTCATCATTTTTCATCTAATAGCCTTGGTCACAGCTAGTTTTAAAGATTAAATTATTATAGATTATGCTAAAGAAACTGCTTGTCTGTCAATACCTTTTTTAAAATTTTCTGGCTATTCTATATCGATATAATGACAATCCATGATGAAAAGACTACAATATAAATATTAATTCCTTAAATAATAGGTCACTGATTATATAAATATGATGAGGGTTGGAGGGAACCATATGGTATCGTGGGATAAGAATATTTCGAAAATAACTGTACCTACACCTTTTCCGGTGGGAGACGTGAATATGTATCTAATCAAAGGGGATGCTTTAACATTAATAGATGCAGGGGTGAAAACAAAGGGAGCATGGGACAGCTTTATCTTTCAGCTTTCTCAATTAGGCTATACACCTGAGGATATTGAGCAAGTTGTTTTAACCCATCATCATCCAGATCATGTCGGCTTCTTAGATTGGCTGCCGGAGGATATAAAAATATTCGGACATCCATATTGTGTTCCTTGGTTAAAGGAAGATGAGCAATTCTTTGCTGATCATGACCAGTTTTATTTTCAACTTTTTCAGGAATTTGGTATTGAAGGTGATTTTCCGGTTCTTTTGAAAAAATGGAAAGCGCCATTAAAATTTGGAGCATATCGCCCTGTTACAGACACTATTCAGGAGAATTATCGAATCCCTGGACATACGGATTGGACTGTACTGGAGACACCAGGTCATGCACAAAGTCATTTGTCTTTTTATCAGGAAAAGGATGGCATCTTAATTGCGGGGGACCATGTGTTGGCAACGATTTCTTCGAATCCTTTATTGGAACCTCCATTGGTTGCTGGTGAAGAGCGTCCGAAGCCACAATTACAATATAATGCATCGTTAAAAAAATTATTAGAGTACAATATTACGGCGACTTATACTGGTCATGGAGCGGATGTAGCAAAAGTTCATCCGCTAATTGAACGCCGAATACAAAGACAGTATGATCGTGCAATGCAAGTAAAAGAAATGTTAAAGGAAAGTCCTTTGTCTACATATGAAATTTGTAAGAAGCTATTTCCTGCTGTCTACCAAAAAGAACTTGGATTGACATTATCTGAAACAACTGCTCAGCTTGACTTTCTATTATCTATTGATGAAATTCAAAAAAGGATAGATGAAAAAGGAGTTGCCTATTTTTCAATACGTTAACGGGTCATGTCGCCTTGTGCTTCATGTTCAGGATAGTCTTCGTTACGAATAAAACCCGTTTGCTAGTACTGATAATGCTGTATAATCTACTAATTAGGGAAAACAATTAAGGAAAATGCGAAAGGAAATCTCTTTTAGGAGTCCGTCTATAATAATTGGAGGTAAATATGTTTAATGAAAGATTAAAAGGGAAGACCGTTGTCATCACAGGGGCATCCGGCGGTCTTGGTGAGCAAATAGCGTTTGCAGCTGCAAAAAACGGTGCCAATGTCGTGTTGCTTGCCCGGAATCTCGAAAAACTGGAAACTATTAAGAAAACCATTGAAACAACGTCTTCTATAAAATGTATTATTGAAAAGCTTGATGTCTCCGTTGTGGAAGATATCCCGAGCGTTTTCAAAAAAATATATGATGAAGTTGGTCCCATAGATGTACTAATTAACAATGCAGGGTACGGTATTTTTGATGAAGCACATGAAGCAACTCTTAAGGATATTCAAGGAATGTTTAACGTAAACGTAATCGGATTAATAGCTTGTACGAAAGAAGTCCTCACCTTTATGAGAAATAGACAATCCGGTCACATTATCAATATCGCCTCTCAAGCTGGAAAACTGGCAACACCAAAATCCAGTGCATATGCTGCAACAAAACATGCCGTTATTGGATTTTCCAACAGTCTGCGCATGGAATTAGCGCCATACAATGTATTTGTTACAACCGTTAATCCTGGACCAATAGCAACCGGTTTTTTTGATATAGCAGACAAATCAGGATCATACATTAAAAATATTGAACGGTATATGCTGAACCCGGAAAAATTAGCGGATATAATTGTGCAAAGCATTTTTACAAAAAGAAGAGAAATCAATTTGCCGCGTTGGATGAACGCAGGCAGTATTCTTTATTCATTATTTCCACGTCTTGTTGAAAAGGTAGGGGGAAAAGCATTTTATAAAAAGTAAGGGTGAAGTTGTCTGAACCGATTGTTTTCGGTTCTTTTTTCATTTAAGGAAGGGGAATTGTGAACGATTGATAAAAATTCTCATTTCCAATGCATTTTTTTATTCCTTATTGCCCAGGTTCGTGATAAAATAAATTTAGTAAATGAGAAGATTTATCATTCTCAATTAATATTAGAACGGAGAAATGATCATGGCGACTTTATTAGAATTACTTGAAGGCAAAGCAGGAAGTATTTCTGATCTTTCTCAAGTTGATGAGACATTAAAACACCGTTTACTCCATGTAGGCGTTTTTGAAGGTTGTCCAATAAAATTAAAATGTTTAATGCCTTTTGGTGGGCCTTGTATGGTGGAATGCCAAGGCCAATTAATTGGGATTCGTCGAGACGATGCGAAAAAAATTAAGGTTGAGTGTGAATCATGATTACTGCACTAGTTGGAAATCCGAACACCGGAAAAACATCTTTATTTAATCATTTAACTGGTTCCTATGAGTACGTGGGAAACTGGAGCGGTGTTACGGTTGAGAAAAAAGTAGGAAGATTGAAGGAAATAAAAGGCGATCTTATTGATTTGCCAGGTGTTTATTCTCTCTATCCATTTTCAAAAGACGAATCTGTTGTTATTCAATTTTTCCTAAACGAACAATTTGAAAATATTATTAATATTGTCGATGCATCACAGCTTGAAAGAAATTTACAACTTACTATTCAGCTCCTTGAATTTGGGAGTCCCGTTATTATCGGTTTGAATATGATCGATGTCGCTGAAAGAAGGGGCATTCACATTGATGCGGCAACGCTTTCTAGAAAGCTGGGTATCCCCGTTGTCCCGATTACTGCAAGAAGCGGGAAAGGTTGTCATGAGCTCACACTGCAGCTTACAGCCATTAAGGATGTAAAAAGTAACATTCCAAATATACAATATGGTGATGCAATCGAAACTGGAGTTACGAAAATCACCAATATATTAAAAGATAAAGAGTTGCATCTTCCCGCTCGTTGGCTTGCCCTCCAGGTTTTGGAAGGGAATCCCGATGCTCGCACATACATAGAGCGGTGGGTGTCTAAAGAGATTTTAACCCAGATTATCGATTCGGTGGAAGGTGAAGTTAAGGAAACGACTTCCTTCTCATCCGCTTCAAGACTGATCTTTGAAAAACGTCGAATCTGGATTGAACAAGTTATTCAAGATAGTATTAATACACAGGTCGAACAGAAAAAGAATTGGACGGATCGTATCGATAAAATTGTTACGAATCGCTGGTTAGGAATCCCTATCTTTTTAGCCTTTATGTTTCTTATGTTTACGGTTACTTTTGATTGGATTGGGACGCCATTATCTGATTTGCTGGATTCCTTTATTTCAGGTTCGTTAAGCAATTGGATTGATGCAGGATTAAAGGCCGTTGGTGCCAGTTCATTTATTCAAGCTCTTGTTCTCGATGGAATCGTAGCAGGGGTTGGCGGTGTTCTTGTTTTCGTTCCGCAAATCTTTGTGTTGTTTCTGTTTATTTCACTCCTCGAGGATTCGGGTTATATGGCTAGAGCGGCGCTTGTCATGGACCGTGTGTTAGAAAAGGTAGGATTGAATGGAAAAGCATTTATTCCTATGGTAATCGGTTTTGGATGTAATGTTCCCGGTGTTATGGCTGCGAGAACGATTGAACAGCCGAAAGAGCGATTATTAACGGTTCTATTAACTCCATTAATGTCTTGTTCAGCAAGATTATCGATCTATGCTTTGTTTGTTGGTGCCTTTTTTCAAAAACATCAAGCTATTATCGTCTTTTCATTATATGTTTTAGGTATTGTCGTGGCGCTTGTACTAGCGAAGCTTTTTTCAAAAGTGCTAATGAAAAATGAACCTTCCATGTTTGTCATTGAGCTGCCTCCTTACCGTGTTCCACATGCTTTAACATTATGGAGAAGCACATGGGATAAAGGAAAAGGCTTTGTTCGAAAGGCAGGTACCTTTATCTTTGGCGGGTCTGTTGTGATTTGGCTTTTATCGTATTTTGGACCGGGAGGCATGGGAGTAGATTTGGACCATAGCTTTTTAGCAATCGTTGGCGGTTGGTTTGCTCCACTATTAGCTCCCCTTGGATTCGGAATTTGGCAGGCAGGTGCTGCTTTAATTACAGGATTTTTAGCAAAAGAAGTGGTTGTTTCGACGATGGGGATTATTTACCATACGCCAGACTCAACAGCTCTTCAAGGGTTATTGTCGCATTATTTCACACCTTTATCAGCTTACAGCTTCTTAGTTTTTGTTTTGCTTTATATTCCATGTGTAGCGACGGTGGCAGCGATTCGAAATGAATCCTCTTCATGGAAATGGACGCTGTTTAGCATTGGTTATGCGCTTGTTATTGCATATGCTCTATCGTTGATTATTTACCATGGTGGAAAGTTCATTCTCGGAATATAAGGAGTGATACGAATGTTGGCAAGTATTATTATTGGGGTACTTATTTTCGGATATGCTGCCTTTACATTGTATAAATTTATGAAGAAGAGTAAGCAAGGTGCCTGTGCCCATTGCTCTTTAAAAAATAACTGTCAATCAGCCTGTAACACGGTGTTAAAAGATAAAAAAGTAAACCCCTTTTCAATTAAATAGTTTTTTGCTTAGTGGAGAATTCAGCCTAAATCGCATTGCGATTTAGGCTTTTTAGCATAATGTGAAAATGAGCGGACATACGTTCCGTTATGTGTGACAAAAGTGGTGGTTTCCGTTTTTATCGGACATACGTTCCGTTATTTAGCTGAAAGGTGGCTAATTTAGTGCGCTTTTTAGCAAATAACGGAATCAGTGTCCGCAAAAAAAGTGAAACCTCATTAGTATTCATGTTTTTCAACCCATCCAATAACTTGTTTCCAAAAAATATAAATTGAAATCGAACGTATATTCGAATACAATATAGAATATAATAAGAACATAAGTTCGTTAATGCGAAATAAATAAAACCTAATGAAGGTGAAGAAAGTGACCGTTGATTACAGCAAACTCCCGCATCATAAGATTTTATGCATCGATATGAAGAGTTTCTATGCAAGTTGCAGTGCTGTTATACGTGGGCTAGATCCGATGGAATGCTATCTAGCTGTGGTTGGAAACAAAGAGCAGCCAGGAAGTATTGTGCTCGCCGCTTCTCCGAAATTAAAAAAGGACTTTGGCATTAAATCAGCATCTTCCCGGTTGTTTAATATTCCTAATGACAGCAGGATTCAAATTGTTGAAGCGCAAATGTCGACTTACTTACAAATCTCCACAGAATTAATAAAAATTTTTAATAAGTATGCACCTATGGAAGATATTCATGTCTACAGTGTGGATGAATCGTTTATTAAAGTGGATGGCCTGAAAAATATATTTGGTGACACAAAAACAATCGCGCATATGATCAAAAATGAGATTTTTGAAAACTTTGGACTGCCTTGCACGATTGGCATTGGCCCCAATATGCTGATGGCAAAATTGGCATTAGATTTGGAATCGAAAAAAGCAAAGAATGGAATAGCGGAATGGACCTATGAGGATGTCCCAACCAAACTATGGTCCGTATCTCCATTACGGGAAATGTGGGGGATAGGAAGAAGGCTGGAAAAAAGGCTAAACGGAATGGGGATTTTCTCTGTAGGTACTTTGGCAAAATATGACCTGAAATTATTGGAAAAAGAATTTGGTATTATGGGAAACCAACTTTACCATCATGCTTGGGGTGTAGATTTATCCGAGTTGGGAGCTCCTATTATAGATGGGCAAATTAGCTTTGGAAAAGGCCAAATATTACTGCGTGATTATAAAGAAGAGCATGAAATCAAAGTAGTCATATTAGAAATGTGTGAGGAAGTAGCACGCAGAGCCCGTGCATCAAAAAAATCGGGAAGAACGATTAGTTTAGGAATTGGATACAGTGATTCTGATTTTGGAGGAGGCTTTCATCGATCCTATACAATGGAAGAGGCGACCAATGTAACCATGACCATTTATCAAGTGTGTTTGAAGTTATTTGATAAGTTTTATACAGGCAAAAATGTTCGTCAAATAACCATCACTCTCTCCAATATTGTGAATGATAGAAGCATGCAGCTGAATTTATTTGAGCCTAATAAAGCAAAATTACATGATTTAGGATATGTGGTAGATAAAATTAGAGATAAGTTTGGTTCTGCATCGATATTGAGAGCTGTTTCTTTTACTGAAGCTGGGACATCTTTAAAACGCTCCGCACTTGTGGGAGGGCATAAAGCATGATCCGTGATAGAGGAAATAAAAAATGGGTCTCCTTAATGCTGCCGGAGCATGTAAAAATGTTAAGGGATATGTCGGTAGATTTAAAACGGCAAAACAAACCAGTGCTGGATGAATATCAAATTCAGGAGTTTGAAGAGAGGATAAAGTACGCACAGGAATTTAAGCTGCCTTTAGAATTTTCTATTTTTGAAAATGGATTTATAAAGAATATGGTTGGCAGGGTAATGAAAATGGACCCTTTAGAAAAAAAAATGAAAGTCAAAACGATGAATGATAACATAGAATTCGTGCATTTCCACGAAATAATAAATGTACAAATAAAAGATTAAACCGCCCATTTGGACGGTTATTTTTTCGCGATGAACCTATTCTACTTCCTTTTTCTCTGCGCGAACACATGATTCAAAATTCCCTTTATGTGAACCGTCACAGAACGGTTTATTTTTGGATAATCCGCAGCGGCATAATGAAAACGATGGCTTTGTTTCGAAAACATTTCCTTCTGCATCAATAAGTTCGACGTCACCGGATACACGGTAAGACCCATTATCATTCACCTTAATTTGCACTTTTGCCATATGTAACCACCCTTTCTAAAATTATCATGTCTTCTTAGATGGTATAAAGAAAATGAAAAAAATGCAACCTTTTCTAAAGTTAGAGCACTTCTTCACTCAAATACAAACTAAAAAATTCATCAATTGCTTGCTCGTATTCTTCCTTATTCTCATTGAAGGATTGTGCATGCCCTCCGATAGTAGCCATGAATAACATTTTTTGATCTTTCTTCCTGTTGTATAACGTCTTTGTCATTTCCGGCAAGATGTAATCATCTTTTTGGCTATGTATAAATAGAACGGGTTTTTTTATGTTGTCTATAACCTGGATAGGGGAAATAGTTTTCAGGCTATAACCGCCTCGAATACGCACAAAGAAGTCAGCAAGAGGCAGAAACCATTTTCCAGGAAGCTTCATCTCTTTTGTAATTCGGTAGGCTAACTGCTCACGAAAATCGGAATAAGGGCAGTCCGCAATATAAAAATCAGCCCGGTCTTCAAGGCTGCCGGCATATAGAAGGGCTGTAGCAGCACCCATGGATTCCCCGTGAATCCCAAAAAAGACATCTTCTCCTTCGGTTGAGATTAAATAATCGACAACCGCTTTTAAATCGTATTTTTCATAGTATCCATAGCTTGTTGTTTTACCTTCTGATTCCCCGTGCCGGCGATGATCGTAAATAATCGCATTAAAGCCTCTTTTTAGAAAAATGTTCATGTATTTGATGGAATTCGTTTTGTTTTCCGTTACACCATGTGAAAAAATCATGTATTTTTTTCTATCGGGATAAGGTCGTATCACAATTGCTTTAATTAAGTAGCCGAAGGGAGAGTCGATCCAAACTTCTTGTTTTGGCAAATCTTCATAGTGGATAGGATCGATTCTTTCTGCCTTTACTTCACGATCAAAAATAAGTTTTTCATCCTTTTTCATCATATAGATGATGCGTTGTGACATATAGAATCCCAAACCTGCAGCAAGTAAAGTAGTGCCTCCCAGAATAGAAAGAACTTTCTTCAATGATAGCCACCTCCAAAATACCATTTTCTTCATTTTACCATATGAAAAGGATGACATAAAAAATGAAGGCATCACAATAATGAAGGACAAGTTACACACAAGATAAAAAGCAAACTGTCTTTCAACGAAGGAATGAAGGAGAAGTAACGCCAAGGCAAAAAGCAAAACGTCCTTCATCAAGAGGATGAAGGACAAGTTACACCAAGACAAAAAGCAAAACGTCCTTCATCAAGTGGATGAAGGACAAGTTACACCAAGACAAAGAGGAAAATGTCCTTCATCAAGAGTATGAAGGACAAGTAACGCTAGGGCAAAAAGCAAAATGTCCTTCATCAAGTGAATGAAGGACAAGTTACGCACAAGATAAAAAGCAAACTGTCTTTCATCAAAGGAATGAAGGACAAGTTACACCAAGACAAAAAGCAAAATGTCCTTCATCAAGTGGATGAAGGACAAGGCCTATCGAGGTAAGTGGAATTATTGCTCAGAATTTTGTCTCTTAGTCGGATGAATCGCTTTATTCAGTTCTTCAGCAGCTAACACATTTTTGGTTGTGTCAGCAGTTGGTTTGCCTTTTTGACTATAGCCTTTTTCACGCTGCTTCGTCATAGTTGCATGATACCTCCTTAAAATAGACGATATCATTAAATTGAGCATTATCAATAAAAACTATACCATTTTACTTTGCTTTCGCTAATTGATAATATCCGGTTTCAATTTTTCGAGAAATGGATGGGGCAATAATGTCAATGGCTTTGACGAGCTCATCTAAATGAATGCCGGTTTCAATCCCCATCCTCTCCAGCATATAAACAACATCCTCCGTCGCCACATTTCCGGTTGCTCCCGGAGCAAATGGGCAGCCTCCAAGACCGCCTGCCGATGTATCGAAACGATCAATGCCTGCCTCGAGTGCAGCATAAATATTGGCAAGCGCCATTTTTCTTGTATCATGAAAATGAGCGGTTAGCAAAACCTCGGGAAGTTGTTTTTTTAATTTAGAGAATAAGGAAAATGACTCAGTAGGGGCAGCCATCCCAATTGTATCGGCAACACTTAATTCATCTACCCCTGATTGGGCAAACTCTTTACAAAGTGCAATGGTATCTTCTTCTGCTATTTTCCCTTCAAATGGGCAATAAAACGAAGTGGAAATGCATGCCCGAACAAAAACATTAGTGGCCTTTAGTTCAGCAATAATTGGTTTAAGCTCCTCCATACTTTCTCTAGTCGTTTTATTTATATTTTTTTTATTAAAGCTATTGCTGACTCCGACAAATACAGCAATGGCTTTGCAGCCTGTTTCTAAAGCGCGTTCAACTCCTTTTCGGTTAGGAGCAAGTACAATATTTCGATAGGTATCCGAGGAATTAACCAAAACAATCTCTGCAGCATCTTGCATTTGCGGAACCCATTTAGGCGAAACAAATGAAGTTAATTCCATCTCTGTTACCCCGGAAGACTTTAACTGCTCAATAAATTTATTTTTGATATCCGTTGGAACAAAGCTTTTTTCATTTTGCAATCCATCACGAGGCCCGACCTCGATAATAACAGCCTTTGTTGGTAATACCATGATTTCTCCCCCTTTGTTATAAGTCTATTGTAAAAAGAGGAGAGATGGAATTGCAATAATAATATGATTTTTCATAAAAAAAGAGCAATGCCATAGAATTAGACATTGCTTTTAGCTTTATGATTTTAAATTTAACAGCTTTTGCTTTAATTCATTCTCCATCGTGATCAGCTCTTGTTCAGCCTGATAGCGTTTTGCACGGCCCTCTTGTTGAATGCGAAGCGTTTCTTCTAATGTCGAAACAAGATTTTCTTGTGTTTTCTTTAATGTTTCGATATCAACAAGTCCGCGTTCATTTTCCTTCGCGGATTCGATTGTATTTGATTTTAGCATTTCGGCATTTTTAAGGAGCAGATCATTTGTTGTTTTAGATACCTGTTTTTGAGCTTCGACTGCACTGCGCTGGCGAATAAGTGTTAACGCAATCGCAATTTGATTCTTCCAAAGCGGAATGGCAGTCATTATCGAAGACTGAATTTTTTCCGCCAATGCTTGATTTGTATTTTGAATTAACCTGATTTGTGGTGCACTTTGAATCGTAATCTGCCTGCTTAGCTTTAAATCATGTAATCGTTTCTCTAAACGATCTGCAAATTGTATCATATCATTAACATCCTGAAAGGCCATTTGGTCGCCGGTTTCTGCCGCTTTTTTCTTTAATTCTGGAATGGTTTTTGTGTATAATTCTTCAACTTTTAATTCACCTGCAGCAATATAAATATTTAGGGCATGGAAATAATCTTTATTTTTTTCATATAGTTGTTCGAGCATATTGATATCGGATAAAAGTGTTTTTTTCGAAAGCTCCAATTTAACACTAATTCTATCGATTTGCGCACCAGTCTTTTGATACTTTGATAATACCTCTTGAACAGAACTGGAGATTTTTCCAAACATTCTCGAAAATAGCCCTTTCTTTTCAGGAGCTAATTCTTCGGGGTTAACCTGTTCCAATTTCTTCATTAAATCGCCTAATATTTCTCCAATTTCTCCAATATCCTTTTTTTGGACGTGGTCAAGCATGGAATGGGAGAAGTTTAAAAGCTTTGATTGAGCCTGTGTTCCGTACATTATAATCGACTGATGATTTTTTGGATCAATTTGCTCAGCCAACTGTCTTGCTTTTTCACGGTTCTGTTCTGGTAAAACATCAATTAGCCTTTGCGGCTTTTCCGCCTGGGCTGTTGCAGGAGCATCATGAATTACAAGCTCCTTTTCTCCAAATGGATTGGTTAGTAAATCATCCAATCCTTCACTTATATCTTCTTGCCATAGGCTTTCCTTTGACTCACTCATTTTGTTGATCTCCTTTCGTCATCTAAAGAAGTGTCTATTGGTGGTTTTAAAGAATGCTTTGCTACATTCAGTTCAAACTCAAGATGATCAATGTCTTTCGATAACACTTCATATAAATCATTCTCTATCGTCCTTTTTAACTCCTTTAAAGTATTGCGGGTATCCTTTAAAGAAAAATATAATTCATTATTTTTTACCGGTTGTGCAGCTAAAAACGCGTATTTTTCAGATAATTCCACAATAGAATCTAAATGATAGAAAAAGAATTTTTCTGCTTGATAAAATCTTCTTGGTTCTCTTCTGATAATCGCGTAGATCCTTTTTACAAGACGGATAAGATCAAGCATTTGCTTAAATGCGCCAATGTTTCGCACGTTAAAGAATACCTTTTGCAAACGGTGAATTTTCTTCTTAGCTTCCTTAAGGTTTTGGACAATATAAGCAAATTCTTTTCGAGAAAGCTGATGTTTTTTCAAAAATTTTCTTTTGGTGATCCATTTTATCACAATATATATGATTGCGCCTCCGAGTATTGCGGAACCGGATGAATATAAAAGGGTTTGCTCAAAACCAAAATAACTAATCAGCCATACGAGTGCCGCAACAGGTATTGCAACAAATATACGGGTAATGAAGGAAAAAAATGTTTTCATTATTAATCGACTCTCCAATCTAGAGCAGCTACAACTCAAATACGAATGATGAATAAAAAGGTTTCATTAACTTTTATTATAAAAAAAATCAGCTATGAAAGAAATACATCTCTAGTAGTATTGTACTATACATCTTAAGTACTCAAACGATAAGAATCAACTTCCTGCTTCAGCAGGAAAAATCAATTTTTTATCGAAAATAGACAAAGAAGAGAAAATGTTAGCGGTTTCAAGCTGACTTTTATATAAGAGGAGGACCAAAGGATGGAAAAACAAGAAGTTGTGATTGTGAGTGCAGTTAGAACGGCTATTGGAAGCTTCAATGGATCATTGAAAAATATACCAGCTCCAGAGCTTGGTGGAATCGTAATCAAACATGCAATAGAACGAGCCGGGATACAAGGGGACCAAATTGATGAGGTTATTATGGGAAATGTTTTGCAGGCTGGGCTGGGACAAAATCCAGCGCGTCAAGCAGCTATAAAGGCTGGGGTTCCGGAAAGTGTTTCCTCGATGACGATTAATAAAGTTTGTGGATCGGGACTAAAGGCTGTTCATCTTGCCACACAAGCAATCTTAGCAGGAGATGCAGATATAATTGTTGCCGGTGGGATGGAAAACATGAGTCAGGCGCCATATCTATTAAAAGGTGCAAGGGACGGCTTTAAGATGGGAGATCAAAAGCTAGTTGATAGTATGATTCAAGACGGATTATGGTGTGCCTTTAATGATTATCATATGGGAATAACAGCAGAAAATCTTTGTGACCGCTATGAAATTTCCCGTGAGGAACAGGACCAATTCTCTGCGGAGAGTCAAAGCAAAGCTGTAAAAGCAATCGAAGAAGGCAAGTTCAAGGACGAGATTGTAGCTGTTGAAATTCCGCAAAGAAAAGGGGATGCCATCATTTTCGAAACAGATGAATATCCTAAAAAAGGCACAACGGTGGAGAAATTAAGTTCATTAAGACCTGCTTTTAGGAAAGATGGTTCGGTTACAGCAGGAAACGCGTCCGGAATAAATGACGGAGCGGCAGCATTAGTCATAATGTCTAGGAAAAAAGCAAATGAATTGGGGATTAAACCACTTGTAACGATAAAAGCAAATGCCAATGCCGGGGTGGATCCAAGTGTAATGGGGATTGGTCCTGTAACAGCGGTCAAGAAAGCGCTGGAAAAGGCAAATATGTCGTTAGAGGATATGGATCTTATAGAAGCAAATGAAGCATTTGCTGCACAATCCCTAGCAGTTGATAGGGAATTGAAGTTTAATAAAGAAATCTTGAATGTAAACGGCGGGGCGATTGCTCTTGGCCATCCAATTGGAGCAAGTGGGGCAAGAATCCTTGTCACCCTTATTCACGAAATGCAAAGAAGACAAGCGAAAAACGGATTAGCTACCCTTTGTATTGGCGGGGGGCAAGGGGTAGCCACGATTGTTGAATTAGCTTAAAAGCGGTTAATTACTGATTGTTACCTCGATTTATAGTCTTATGCGTACACGTGAACGTTTACGCATAAGGCGGTATGATCATCAATAATATATTTTTACGAAACCAGAGGGGAGAGAGAATAATTGAAGCAAGTATATACATCCTTCCAGGAAGCGGTAGCAGATATTCAAGACGGTGCGACAATAATGGTTGGCGGTTTCGGTCTTTGCGGAATTCCTGAAAATTTAATTCTTGCACTTGTCGAAAAAGGGGTAAAGGATTTAACGGTTATTTCTAATAACTGCGGGATAGATGATTGGGGATTAGGACCGCTTTTGCAAAATAAACAGATTAAGAAAATGATAGGGTCATATGTTGGGGAAAATAAAGAATTCGAACGCCAGGTGTTAGCTGGCGAATTAGAAGTGGAATTAACCCCGCAAGGCACCTTGGCAGAAAAAATACGAGCAGGAGGAGCGGGAATTCCTGCATTTTATACTCCCGCAGGTGTGGGAACACCAATTACAGAAGGGAAAGAAACGAGGACGTTTAATGGGAAAGAATATGTTTTGGAGGAAGCATTAACGGCAGATTTTAGTTTAATTCGTGCTTGGAAAGGTGATAAAATGGGGAATTTAGTATACAACAAAACAGCCCGTAATTTTAACCCGATGATCGCGGCTGCAGGAAAGGTAACGATTGCAGAGGTAGAGGTGCTCTATGAAGTCGGGGAGCTGGATGCTAATTTTATTCATACTCCAAGCATTTATGTGCAAAGGATCATTCAAGGGGATCAAGAAAAACGTATTGAAAGAAGAACCATTAGAAAATAATTTGCACATTAAGGAAGGGAGAGAAGAATATGTCAGCTGATAAAGGTTCAATAAGGGAAAAGATTGCTAGAAGAGCGGAGAAGGAAATTGAAGATGGCCATTATGTAAATCTGGGAATTGGAATGCCAACATTAGTTGCCAATTACATTTCCGATAATAAACAAGTTGTTTTACAGTCGGAAAACGGCTTGCTTGGAATTGGCCCATATCCTACAGAGGAGGAGATTGATGCAGATTTAATCAATGCCGGAAAAGAAACGGTGACGGCAATTCCGGGTGCAGCTTATTTTGATAGTGCAGAATCGTTTGCGATGATTCGGGGCGGTCATATAAATATAGCAATTTTGGGCGGAATGGAAGTATCGGCCTCAGGTGATTTAGCTAATTGGATGATCCCGGGGAAAATGATCAAGGGCATGGGGGGAGCGATGGATTTAGTTCATGGTGCCCAAAAAATCATTGTTATTATGGACCATGTGAATAAAAATGGTGAGCCTAAAATTCTCAAAGAATGCAGTCTTCCTTTAACAGGGAAAGGCGTTGTTAACCGAATTATTACGGATAGAGCTGTTATCGATGTATCCAATAAAGGACTTATTTTAAGGGAAGTGGCAAAAGGATACACAGTGGAGGAAGTACTTGCTTCGACGGAGCCAACTGTAATGGTAGCTGAAGATGTAAGACTAGAAGCTTATTAGTCACTGTAGTAAAATGATGGGAGTGTAGGTTACATGATACCTATTCTTTTTCTTCATTTTTAAACTTAAGGGAGAAATCAAAATGGCAAAAACAAAAAAACAGCAAAAGTATCAACCTAAAAAGGAAAAGCAGGATGAAAAGCTTACATTGAAGGATTCTTTAAATCAAGATATATTATTAAAATTAAAACAAGCACAGCATGATTTAGTACAAAAGGAAGAAAATGAAAAGCTTCAAGAGGAAGAAAGAAAGAGAGAAGAAAGAAGAAGAAAGGAAAAGAATAAATCCTTTGAAGAATTATTAAATGAAAATCCAATGGACTGGAAGAAATTTAAATAGGGTTTGGAAAAAGGAAAAATAAAAAGCGTTCAAATCATCATAACGAACGCTTTATTTATTATTCCTTTTCCATTTATTAAATTCGAGAAATTCTCGAAACTCATTTTTAGAGACACCAGAATTCATCGCTTCACGTACTAACAGTTCCCATTCAGAGTCAAGTTCTGCGTGGTCAAATCCTTCTTCCCCCTCATCATGGAGTAATGCATTTACAGATACTCCTAAAACGGCTGATACTTTTTCCAGAAACTGAACAGAAGGATTTGATTGAATATTACGTTCAATGGAACTTAGATAAGATTTTGCGACACCTGCTCTTTCGGCAAGCTCTGATAATGATAGTTGCCTTTGTAATCGGAAATTTTTTATGCGTTGTCCAATCATAAGTATGTCACCTTCCTTCGATTTATTATAACATATAACGAAATTCGGGTTCCATATTTAGAACGGATTTGCAAAAAAATTATAATAATTGCAATAAATATTTTAAAATGTGAATAATAGTATGTATAGTAGAATGTTAGGAAAATTTTTTACATTACATCTAATCCAGAGGTTTTTTTATGAAAGAAGTCTTTTATTTCTTGAACAGAAATTCCCATATCGAGTGCTGCTAAAATTAAATCAATCCATTCCTGATCCAGTGTTTGTGTACTTGCCATTAATTTTTTCTCCATTTTTACCTCCTAAAATACCATGTATTTCAGGTAGCCCAGCCGTCATCGTATTAAACCTTAGACCTGTGACTTTGCGTCCTTATTTTTCAATAAGTTTGCCTTTTTCTGATAATAATTCATTCTTATTATCTACTACTTTTTGTCTACATTTTTGAGTATAACGAAAATGATTTAGCCATACTCGAAAATTATGTCGATGTCGAATAATTGAAATAATGCCACAAAATGAATAAAACGAGAAATGAATTATCATACTATTTAAATGATTTTGTCGTTATATGGTAAAAAAAGTTTTTATGACATCGCAACTTTTTATTTCTTCTAAAATATAATTTGAAAAAACGAATACTTATTTGTAAAAAAAGAAAAGAATTTGTTGAAAACTTTTTGAATAGTTACCCCCAAAAATCATAAAAGTGGAAATGCCTTGTTCATATTGAAATGGAAGTGCAAATTTTACCTGTAGGGGCATTGACTGAGGTAAAGGAAACACTGCAAGGTATTTTAGGAGCTGATGTTAACTTATCGTTGAGAGGAGACCCGGAGATTCACTTATCGATTGGCATTATGCTAGACAACCAAAAGAAAGGTCCGGCAATCCAGACCTTTTCTTTTATCGATGTTCCTTATAGATATTTTCCTTTGTTAACGTAAGAAGAATCTTTCGTTCATCCTCGTTTAAAGAATCGGACCTAGTGGCTTGTGCATTTATGCGAACTTGTTTGACTGAACTCGCTCCAGCAATTATAGAAGCTACAGTATCATTCGCTAAATTAAACTGAAGGGCTAATTCCGTCATGGATCTATTCTCAGAAACCAATTTATTTTGAATACTAGAAAGTAAGTCGTGAAGCTCCTGATGGGAATATTCCAAATAGCCTTTTTCAGATAGCTTGCTAGTCCATTTCTCGCTTAATAATCCTTTAGCAAGCGGTCCTCTTGTCACAACACTTACTGAGTGTTCTTTAATAAATGGAAAAATTTCCTCAGGTCGTCTATCCAGAAGACTATATTGCATCATAATGCTAATAATGGAGGATTTCTCAATATATTCACGAATCACGTTAGGACGAATAGAGGAAATTCCATAATACCGAATAATTCCTTCCGATTTTAATTCTTCAAAGGCTTCAATTGTATCCTCGATATTATCCTCGATGTTTCCCCCATGCAATTGATATAAATCAATATAATCTGTTTGTAATCTTTTAAGACTCTCCTTTACAGCTTCCTTTATATATTTTTTAGAAGGATCCCAGCTCCACCCGGAATGATTCTTGTTCCAGCGGTTTCCTACTTTTGTGGCAATAATGACTTGGTCACGGACATCCTTTAATGCCTTCCCGACAATCTCCTCATTTGCTCCAACATCATATAGGTCCGCCGTATCAAAATAATTAATACCTTCCTCTAATGCAGCGTATATAATTTCTTGTGCATGTTTTTCATCTGTTCCAAGAGACATGCATCCTAATCCAAGTGCAGAAACGTATAAATCTGAGTTTCCTAGTCTATTTTTTTTCATGACAGGTTTCCTTTCAATTTGTTTCCTACTATTGTAGCGAAAAACAGTTTACTTTAACAAAATATTTGCTAACGATTGATTAACTTTACCCAATCAAGCACATAGTAATACTGTTTTCTATATGATTTTAATTGCTCTCTTATTTCCCATGCCTTGCCGCTCATTGTAATTCCTTTCGAATGTACAAATATTTTCACGGGTATGTCACCTTCTTTTTAGCGGGCTTCCTATTAGCCTCCGCTTTTTAAAATTTGTTAAGCTATAATAGTGTTTAGTTATACGCATACACATGTGCGGGTTTTACTAGGGAACATTAACGGTAGGGAACATGTACACATAAGACGATAAGACGTCAACACTATTATTTAACAGAGCCGTTTGTTAAAATGTATGAATAGTAGTTTATGGAAAAGAACAAGGAGAGTTTATGATGCATAAATTTGAAGAGAAAACAATCAGGTCAGAGAAAATTTTTGAGGGCAGGGTTGTCCGTCTGCAAATAGATGAAGTAGAACTGCCAAATGGTAAAACGGCAAAGAGGGAAATTATTAAACATCCAGGGGCAGTTGCCATATTAGCTATTACTCCAGACGATAAAATTATTTTGGTGGATCAATATCGAAAACCAATGGATAGGGCATTAGTTGAAATTCCTGCAGGTAAATTAGAACCAGGAGAAAAGCCAGATGTAACGGCTATAAGGGAGCTAGAAGAGGAAACTGGCTACTCATGTGAAAAACTAGAACTTATTTGTTCATTCTATACATCACCAGGCTTCGCTGATGAACTTATTCATTTATACTTAGCAAAAGGCTTGCAGAAAGTAGAAAATCCAAAAAGTGCTGATGAAGACGAATTTGTGGAATTATTAGAGGTTACACTGGAAGAAGCACTTCAATTAATTCAGGAAAAGAAAATCTATGATGCCAAAACACTGTACGCAATTCAATATCTACAATTAAAAGAGGCGTTGAATAAGAGTGAATAATTATTTTGTCGACCTCCATATTCATATCGGGAGGACGAAAACCGGAAAACCAGTAAAAATTACTGCATCGAAATCATTAACGCTTACCAATATCTTAAATACGGCAAAGTCCCCTAAAGGTTTAGATATGGTAGGCATCATTGACTGTCATTCTCCGGAAGTCATTGCTGAAATAGAAGACTTGATTTATCGTGGAGACCTAAGGGAAATGGCAGAGGGGGGATTCCGTTTTCAAGAAACGGTTACACTCATTCCCGGAGTAGAAATTGAAGTAAATGACGAGAATTGTAAAGGTCCAATTCATGTCCTTGGCTATTTTCCTACTTTAGAGGCTTTAAAGAATTTTTCGATGTGGTATCAAACAAAGGTCAAAAATGTCCAATTAAGCACACAAAGGATACATGAAAGTGCTGTACCGTTACAAAAGAAAATAAAATCATTAGGCGGAATTTTTATTCCTGCACATGTTTTCACCCCATTCAAAAGTTTGTATGGAAAGGGTGTAGAAAAATCAATATCCGAAATTCTGGATCCCGATTTAATTGACGGGATTGAATTAGGGTTGAGCTCTAACACAGAAATGGCGGACCGAATTAAAGAATTGCATCACTTTACATTTGTCAGTGATTCCGATGCGCATTCTTTAGGGAAAATTGCCCGTGAATATCAGATAATGAAGCTCGAATCTCCGACCTTTGCTGCATTAGAAAAAGCCTTACATGGTAAAGACGGTAATGGAATTGTCGCAAATTACGGATTGAATCCATATCTTGGCAAGTACTATCGAACAACCTGTTCGAAATGCTTTGAGCCAAAAGTGGCTGACATTTGCCCTCACTGTGGATCCACTCATTTCACAAAGGGAGTGTCTGAACGAATAAAAGAACTGGCAACAGATCAAGTAAGCCCAAAGCGACCTCCTTATGTACATCAAGTCCCGCTTGATTTCCTACCAGGATTAGGTCCGAAAACATTGCACAAATTATTAGATTACTTTGATACGGAAATGAATATTTTACACAATGTACCGATTGAAGAATTGAAAAAAGTGGTGAAAGCGGATTTAGCTGATATGATAATGCAAGCAAGACAAGGAACGCTTCAGCTTATGGCTGGAGGAGGCGGTCAATATGGAAAAGTGGATAATACTAAATAATATGGTGGAGAAAAATGAACTACATTGAATTATTAACTGAGTTAACCAAGAGATTGGATGAAGAAGGGATTCCATATCAATTTGTGAAAACGACTTCCCTTAGGATACAAGGAGTAGAAATAGACCATTCAAATGAAGTGTTTTTAGAGATTCAATGGGATGTATTTGAAAAAGCCTATTCGCTTTTTCCACCTTCCACCCTATCTGAGATCAATAAGAACCAAGTAAATGCATCCTTTCAAGTACAATATGAAGGATATACGATATTTATCGAATGTTTTTTTAATACTACCATTCGTACAAATCCTTATCGTGTAGAATTGAAAAAGGATGGCATTTCATTTTGGTGTATCTCTCTCTACCAATATCTCTATTATCGAAATAGTGATGTAGAAATTGAGTTGATACATGCCTTTCTAAATAAACAGCAGCAGATAGTGACGAATCAAAATGAGGAAGCATGGAATCAGCATAATTATGAAGCACTATTAAACCGTCATGGAGACCCTGCAGTTGTAGCAGAAAAAATAAAACAAAATCCAAATTGGCGACTCTATCCTTTTAATAAATATTTTGACAATCTGTCAGGTAAAAAAGTCATTCATTTAATGGGATCTAACGGGATTAAAGGAGTAGCACTGTCTTTACTGGGAGCTCAGGTAACTATTGTTGATTTTTCAAAGGAAAATCAAGCATATGCCAAGGAGATAGCAAGTGCAGTCGAATTACCATTGGAATATGTAGTTTCCGATATTTTATCGATCCCTATAGAAGAGCATAGAGGGCAATATGACTATGTTTTAATGGAGCTTGGTGTCCTCCACTATTTTATAGATTTATTTCCATTAGTAAAGATTGTATCAAGTCTCCTTCGGCCAAATGGTAAATTTATCTTACATGAATTTCACCCTGTTTCCACAAAACTAATTACCTCTTCAGGTAAAAAACATAAGGTAACAGGTAATTACTTTGACCCAGCAATCTCCAAACGGGAAGTGGCATTTAGCAAGCATATGCCACAAGAAAAAAGAGAAGATACGGAAGAGGTCTTACAAAGAAAATGGACATTAGGTGAATTGATTACGACAGTCGGCCAGAGTGAGATGCTTATTGAAGTCCTTGAAGAGGAACCAAATCATAAAATTCATGATATCGGATTGCCGAAAACTTTTACATTAGTCGCTAGAAAGATATAATTTATGAATGGTCGCCGTTTTAATGGCGGCCATACTATTTTCTCTCCTTCTTTTTAAGTATTTTTGCTCCTTATCACGCAGGAAAGGAATAACCTAGTAAATGAGTGCATAAAGTTTAATAGATATCTTGAATGGCGAAAGGCTAGCAGGGTTTCTATTAAATGTAAAGCAGGAGGATAGAAAATGCGGAAAAAAAAGTTGCAGTCTAATCCTATCATAACTCATGTCCAAGAATACTCCTCAATCTATTTATTTGTTATCGTCCTATTTTTAATGGGTATTGTTTTTGGAGCGATTATTGTCAATAGTCTTTCTCCCTCTCAAAAGGATGATTTATATTATTATTTAAATCAATTTTTTGGAGTAGTTTCTAATGATAAAGTTGCCGATTCTTCTGATTTATTTAGGCTAAGCTTCCTTCATAATATAAAATTTTTGGGATTTATGTGGCTGTTAGGGATCTCTATTATTGGGCTTCCGCTCATTCTTATTTTGTTGTTTTTAAAAGGCGTAGTAGTAGGCTTCTCAGTTGGTTTTTTAGTTAATCAGATGGGCTGGAGTGGTTTTTTGTTATCTTTTGCAACAGTATTGCCGCAAAACCTTTTTATCATCCCGATGTTTATTTTTATCGCTGTAGTCTCTGTTTGTTTTTCATTACAGCTAATACGAAAAATATTTGTTAAACAAACAATGGCTTTTCCTTTAATTCCGCTCTTTTCGAGTTATGTTGTTTTCATACTGATAGCAGCAGGGGCAATTGCCGCTGCTGCCGGAATTGAGGCATATATATCCCCAGCATTAATGAAATCAGTAGTCACGTATATTCAGAAATAATTATTATTAATTAATAAGAAGTACACTTTCCAGATGAGAATAATTTTATTTTGAAAAATGAAATCCTTCTGCTATAATTAGTGTGATAGTGGGCAAGGGAGGATACTTTAGATGGAAAGTCGTATCGAGAGGATAAAAAAGCAATTACACTCAGCAAGCTATAAGCTAACTCCACAGCGCGAAGCGACCGTACGTGTGTTGCTTGAAAATGAAGAAGACCATTTAAGTGCTGAAGATGTTTACCTCCTTGTAAAAGAAAAATCACCAGAAATTGGGTTAGCTACTGTTTATCGTACCTTAGAGTTGCTAACGGAATTAAAGGTTGTCGATAAAATTAATTTCGGTGACGGAGTTTCTCGCTATGATTTACGCCAGGAAGGCGCAGCCCATTTTCATCACCACTTAGTATGTATTGAATGTGGTGCAGTGGATGAAATACAAGAAGATTTGCTTGAAGATGTTGAGGCAATTGTTGAAAAACGCTGGAATTTTAAAATTAAGGATCATCGTCTAACATTTCACGGAATTTGCTGGCGATGCCATGATAAAGTAGAGAATAAAGAAGAAGAGACTGACTCAGAATAATAGGAGTCAGTCTTTTTTATATTGAAGGAAATGATAAAACTTAACCTTGTGAATAACTTTTTAAAAAATTGTCCATGTCTAGCTCCAGCGCTTTCGCATTTGTTCTAATATTTCATAGATTCAGGTATAAAATCCCTCAGATCTGTCATAGCTTGTATTAAGCATAATCAAAATGTTTGAGGGAAGGACGAAGGAAGAATGTCTGGAATGAGGCTGTTTTTTAAAACATTGAAGGTGTTTATCTTATTTACCGGGTGCACATTACTCTTCTATTATGGTATTATGTGGGTAAATCAAGAATACGAGAATTATCATCATTATGATGAGCCAAAAGGGACAGCGATTAAAGTGAATTCTACTAATAAAAAGGATTCTAATTGGGTAGATCGACTGTTACTTTTTTATTTGGATGGGGAGTAATGCTTAATGGAAGACCGGTTACAGGATTTTATCCACTTTATGGTGGTGGAAAAAGGGTTATCTAAAAATACGATTCTGTCCTATGAACGGGATTTAAAAAATTATCTTTTATATATTCAAAAAGTAGAACAAATTACCTCTTTAAATGATATAACAAGGGTACATATTGTTCACTTTCTGCATCATTTAAAGAAGCAGGGGAAATCAGCTAAAACATTGGCTAGACATGTAGCTTCTGTCAGATCCTTTCATCAATTCTTATTACGGGAAAAAGCTACGGAGCATGATCCTTCTGTGCATATTGAATCGCCGCAAATTGAAAAGACCCTTCCAAAGGTTTTGAACTTATCAGAAGTTGAGGCTTTGTTGGAATCCCCTGATGAAGATTCTCCTTTAGGAATCCGAGATCGAGCAATGTTAGAGCTGCTATATGCCACTGGGATTCGTGTCAGTGAATTAATTCAACTTAACTTAGATGATCTCCATCTGACAATGGGCTTTATTCGCTGTATTGGAAAGGGAAATAAGGAAAGAATTATTCCGATTGGGAAAACAGCAAGTAATGTAATTGAGAAATACATTAGTATTGGACGTCCAAAACTCAAGTCAAAACAAAATTCAACGGAAGCTTTATTTTTGAATCATCACGGTAATCGTTTAACTAGACAAGGATTTTGGAAAATTTTAAAAGGACTTGCAAAAAAAGCAAATATAGAAAAAGATTTAACACCGCATACTTTAAGACATTCTTTTGCCACACATCTATTAGAGAACGGTGCCGATTTACGTGCTGTACAGGAAATGCTGGGACATGCGGACATTTCCACCACTCAAATATATACTCATGTGACAAAAATAAGATTAAAGGATGTTTATTCAAAACATCATCCACGTGCATAATTTAGATAGATTAGTAGCAGCAAAAAAGTTTATTTAAAAACCGCTAAAATATTTTAGCGGTTTTTCCTTGTCTATTATGTTTTAAATTTAGTAAAATAAAAATAGAGGTCAGACCTCTTACAAGTTAATTGTTCGATTATTGGTAAAAGTAGTGGGAATGATATTTATTAAGAAAAATTAAAGCGCTTAAATTTTTGAATGGAGGTTTTATCATGTCTGATTATACATATAAAAGAATTCATTTAATTGTAATGGATTCAGTAGGAATTGGTGAAGCGCCGGATGCAGAAAAATTTAATGACAAGGGTGCAGATACGTTTGGTCATATTGCAGAAAAAATGAATGGCCTTCATATGCCGAATATGGGGAAATTAGGTCTTTCGAATATTAGAGAGATACAGGGAATTAAAAAGGAAGAAAAACCATTAGCTTATTATACTAAAATGCAAGAAGCTTCAAACGGAAAAGACACGATGACGGGGCATTGGGAAATTATGGGGTTGAATATTAAAACTCCATTTCAAGTATTTCCTGAAGGATTTCCTTCCGAATTAATACAGGAATTAGAGGAAAAAACAGGGAGAAAAGTGATTGGAAATAAACCTGCAAGCGGTACCGAAATATTAGTAGAGCTTGGAAAAGAACATATGGAAACTGGTGCTATCATTGTTTATACTTCTGCTGACTCTGTATTGCAAATTGCAGCACATGAAGACATTGTACCGCTTGATGAACTATATAAAATTTGTGAAATTGCGAGAGAATTAACATTAGACGAAAAATACATGGTTGGCCGTGTCATCGCGCGTCCTTTCATCGGAGAGCCAGGTAATTTTACGCGAACACCAAATCGCCATGATTATGCATTAAAGCCATTTGATCGTACGGTTATGAATGAATTAAAGGATAATCAATTTGATGTGATTGCAATCGGAAAAATATCTGATATTTATGATGGTGAAGGTGTCACAGAAGCTATTAGAACTACTTCTAATATGGATGGAATGGACAAATTCATTCAAACGTTTGATAAAGATTTTACCGGGCTAAGTTTCATCAATCTTGTTGATTTTGATGCGCTATACGGCCATCGCCGTGATCCAATTGGATACGGGAAAGCATTAGAGGAATATGATGCGAGACTGCCTCAAGTGTTTGAAAAAATGACAAATGATGATTTATTGATTATTACTGCTGACCATGGTAATGATCCAATACACCATGGAACAGACCATACTCGAGAATATGTGCCATTACTTATTTATTCCAAACGTTTTGATGGCGGTAAAGAATTGCCTTTAAGAAGAACTTTTGCAGATATCGGTGCGACTGTCGCGGATAATTTCCATGTGAAGATGCCACAGTATGGAACAAGCTTTTTAAAAGACTTACAAAACTAGGGGGAGTAGCAGTGGATTATAGTCAAATTGAAAGGGCCACTCAATTTTTACAGAACAAATATACGGGAAAACCGAAAATTGGATTAATTTTAGGATCTGGATTAGGTGTTTTAGCAGATGAAATCAAAAACCCTATCAAAATTCCTTATAATGAGATTCCAGATTTTCCAGTTTCAACTGTGGCGGGGCATGCAGGACAACTCGTATTTGGTTCACTAGGGGAAAAGGAAGTTGTCGCAATGCAAGGACGATTCCATTACTATGAAGGATATAGTTTAGATCAAGTTACCTTTCCGGTCCGCGTGATGAAACAGCTTGGGGTTGAAATCCTTATTGTGACCAATGCGGCTGGCGGGATAAATGAAAACTTTCAGCCTGGTGATTTAATGATTATATCTGATCACATTAATAATATGGGCTATAACCCGTTAATTGGTCAGAATGATGGTCGTTTAGGGCCGCGATTCCCAGATATGTCTCAAGCCTATAACAAGGATTTACGTGCGCTTGCTAAAGAAGTGGCAGAAAAGCTGAATATAACCATTCAAGAAGGTGTATATGTTGGCAATACAGGGCCAACCTATGAAACACCTGCTGAGGTGAGAATGCTCCGTGCACTTGGTGGGGATGCAGTCGGAATGTCTACAGTTCCGGAGGTTATCGTAGCGAGACATGCTGATCTTTCAGTATTAGGTATCTCTTGTATTTCCAATATGGCTGCAGGTATTTTAGATCAGCCATTAACACATGATGAAGTAATAGAAACAACGGATAAAGTAAGATCTCAGTTTTTAACATATGTAAAAGAGATTGTAAAAAATATAAAAATGGGTGAAGAATGATGAGAATGGTGGATTTAATTGAGAAAAAACGAGATGGCAAAGAATTATCAACAGAAGAAATTCAATTTATCATAAATGGTTATACAAATAATACAATCCCGGATTATCAAGTAAGTGCGTTGACAATGGCTATTTTTTTCCAAGGAATGACGGAACGAGAGCGTGCAGATTTAACAATGGCAATGGTGAATTCGGGAGATACGATTGATCTTGCTGGTATCGAGGGCATTAAGGTAGATAAGCACTCAACTGGTGGTGTTGGAGATACTACAACACTTGTATTGGGACCGCTTGTAGCTGCACTTGGAGTACCAGTCGCAAAAATGAGTGGGCGCGGTTTAGGACATACAGGTGGAACAATCGATAAATTGGAATCCGTTGCTGGCTTCCATGTTGAGATTGAAAATGATGAATTTATCAGATTAGTGAATGAAAATAAAATTGCTGTCATTGGACAAAGCGGTAATCTTACACCTGCAGATAAAAAGCTTTATGCGCTCCGAGACGTTACAGCAACAGTAGACAGTATTCCATTAATTGCTAGCTCCATTATGAGTAAAAAAATTGCAGCTGGTGCAGATGCGATTTGCTTAGATGTTAAAACAGGCGCAGGCGCGTTCATGAAAACACTGGATGACGCAAGAGAACTAGCGACAGCAATGGTGAATATTGGGAATAATGTTGGACGAAAAACAATGGCAATTATATCCGATATGAGCCAACCCCTTGGCTTTGCAATCGGAAACGCGTTAGAGGTAAAAGAAGCAATTGATACACTTAGCGGGAATGGACCGGAGGACTTAACAGAATTATGTTTAACCTTAGGCAGCTATATGGTGTATCTAGGAGGAGAAGCATCTTCTACCGCAGAAGCGAGAGAAAAATTGAAGGAAGTTATTGCGAATGGTAAGGCACTTGAAACGTTTAAAACGTTTTTACAATCACAAGGGGGAGATTCTTCGGTTGTGGATGATCCTTCGAAACTGCCACAAGCACAGTTTCAAATTGAACTTCCATCTCTTGAGGATGGATATGTTTCCGAAATAGTTGCTGATGAAATTGGAACTGCTGCCATGATGTTAGGAGCAGGAAGAGCAACAAAAGAATCCGAAATTGATCTTGCTGTAGGCCTTGTTTTAAAGAAAAAAATCGGAGATCAAGTGAAAAAAGGCGAATCACTTGTAACCATTTATGCTAACCAACAAGATATTGAGGAAGTAAAAGAGACGCTTTATCAAAATATCAAAATTTCAACACAAAAAGTATCCGCTCCAAAACTGATTCAAGAAGAAATAACCATTTAATATAAAGAAAAAACTGTTGGGAGAAATCTCAACAGTTTTTTCTTTTTTTTTGTAAAGGAAAAGTTTGAATAAAAATACTTGAAATGGAAAAAATGTGGTTATGTATATTGTAAAATTTCCATCAAGGCAAAGACACTTATGGTAATGTAAACAATTTAAACTTAGCAATTTTTTAAACAACTAAAAGGAAATTATTGGAGGGGTCTTTTATGAAAAAGATATGCAGTTTCATCATTTGTTCGTTTATTATTTTTTCAAGTATTGTGATAGGGAGTGCCTACTCCTATGCTGCAGAAGGCAATTCAGAGTTAGCACCTGAAGCAAAATCGGCTATCTTAATCGAGAGAGATACAGGAAGTATTTTATATGAAAAAAATAGCCATGAAAAACTTCCTCCGGCATCCATGACAAAGGTAATGACGATGCTCCTTATTATGCAAGCAATTGACAAAGGTACTCTTTCATGGAACGAAAAGGTTCGTACGAGTGAATATGCGGCATCTATGGGGGGGTCTCAAATCTTCCTTGAACCGGGGGAGGAGATGACGGTAGAACAAATGTTGAAAGGGATCGCTATCGGTTCTGCTAATGATGCAGCGGTTGCGATGGCTGAAAAAATTGCCGGAAGTGAAGAATCATTTGTCGCTATGATGAATAAAGAGGCAAAAGCACTTGGATTAAAAGATACCCATTTTCAAAATACAACCGGATTGCCTGTAAAAGATCATTATAGTTCTGCTTATGACATGGCCATTATGGCAAAAGAGTTGTTAAAATACGAAAAAATTACGAAATTTACCGGTACATATGAGGATTACTTGCGGGAAAATACGGATAAAAAATTTTGGTTAGTAAACACCAATAAACTTGTTAAATTTTATCCAGGAGTAGATGGCTTGAAAACGGGCTTTACCAACGAAGCAAAATTTTGTCTAACAGCGACAGCGAAGAAAAATAATATGAGAGTCATTGCAGTTGTATTTGGTGCACCTTCCACAAAAGTGAGAAATGCACAAGTATCAAAAATGCTTGATTTTGCCTTTTCCCAATATGTTACACATCCTCTATATAAAAGCGGGCAATCATTAGGCGAAGTAAAGGTGAGTAAAGGTGAGAAAAAATATATTCATGCTGTAACTAGTGAACCAATATCTGTTTTAACCAAAAGAGGGGAAAAATCAGATAATATTGTAAAAACAAAGACTTTTAGAAAGAATCTAAAAGCACCGATTCATAAAGGCGATATTGTTGGAACATTAACGGTACAAAAAGATGGAAAAGTGTTGGTTAAGTCTGACCTAGTTGCAAAAGAAAATGTGAAAAGTGCCGGATGGTGGAAGCTTTTTAAACGGTCATTTGGACTATTTACTCAGAATTAAAGTAGTCGAATATTCGCAAATTTTAGCGACCTGCTTCTAGTTTTGTCAACAGGAAGGAAAATGGGGTAAAAATATCGAATTGACTCACTATAACAGATTTAAGGAGGCTGTGGATAGTGAGTCTTACAATTGATTTAGAAGTGAAGCAAGATGTTTTGTGTATTCGATTAAAGGGAGAATTAGATCACCATACAGCGGAAACTCTTCGCAACGATGTAACAAATGCTATTGACAAATATGATATTCAGCATCTTGTTTTAAATTTAGAACATTTATCGTTCATGGATAGTTCAGGCTTAGGGGTCATCCTTGGAAGATATAAACAGGTAAAACAGAAAAATGGTGAAATGGTTGTTTGCGCAATCTCACCGGCAGTCAAACGATTATTTGAAATGTCGGGTTTGTTTAAGATTATTCGTTTAGATGAATCTGAACAATATGCTTTACAAAGATTGGGGGTTGCGTAGCAATGAGAAATGAAATGCAATTACAGTTTTGTGCACTAAGCCAAAATGAGTCATTTGCAAGGGTGACAGTAGCAGCTTTTATAGCGCAATTGGATCCAACTTTAGATGAATTAACGGAAATAAAAACAGTTGTTTCCGAGGCTGTTACCAATGCAATTATTCACGGTTATGAAGGAAATCCAAGCGGAATAGTCTACATTGATCTTGCTATTGAAGATGGCTTTGTTGACTTATCGATTCGGGATGAAGGAGTCGGGATTACGGATATCGAGGAAGCGCGCCAGCCCCTTTTTACAACCAAGCCTGAACTTGAACGATCAGGAATGGGCTTTACAATCATGGAAAATTTTATGGACGAATGTATGATTGAATCACAACCAGGACTAGGCACCATTGTTCGTTTAAAAAAGCATTTGGCTTTAAAAAATGCCTTATGTAATTAAGGAGTCGTGCCAATGGATGTGGAGGTAAAGAAGGAGAATAAACAGACTTTTTTAAAGGATCAAGAAGTAAAGGATTTGATCCAAAAAAGCCAGGATGGAGATCAGGAAGCACGTAATCAAATTGTGGAAAAAAACATGCGGCTTGTGTGGTCTGTCGTTCAACGCTTTTTAAACCGAGGCTACGAACCGGATGATTTATTTCAAATAGGCTGTATTGGTTTATTGAAATCTGTAGATAAATTTGATTTATCATATGATGTAAAGTTTTCCACCTATGCAGTTCCGATGATCATTGGTGAAATTCAGCGTTTTATTCGTGATGATGGGACTGTAAAGGTAAGTAGGTCTTTGAAGGAAATTGGCAATCGAATTCGCAAGGCAAAGGATGAGTTGTCCAAGACGAATGGTAGGATACCAACTGTTAATGAAATTGCTCTTTATTTAGATATTCCTGTTGAAGATATCATCATGGCCCAAGAAGCGGGTCGTGCTCCATCCTCTATTCATGAAACAGTTTATGAAAATGATGGTGATCCAATTACATTATTAGACCAAATCGCTGATCAAAATGATCAAAAATGGTTTGACAAAATAGCTTTAAAAGAGGCAATAAGGGGTTTGGATGATAGGGAACGGCTGATTGTTTATTTGCGGTACTATAAAGACCAAACCCAATCAGAGGTAGCCGAAAGACTTGGTATATCACAGGTTCAAGTATCTAGGCTGGAGAAGAAAATACTGGAGCAAATGAAAGACCGTATGGAATTATAATTCCTGCGGTTTTTTAATGTTTCAGGAAATTATTTAATTTTACACTATAGATAACCTTTTTTTAAAGTTGTCTACGTCTAGCTTCAAGTGAAATTGGTACTTCAAATTTCACCAGCGCCTATCGGCTAGTGGATTTCGTAGTCTTCTCCCTACGATAAGTCAACATCAGGTAAAATTACATTTCAAATTTTACTCGTTGAAAATGGAAGTACTATTTTCACTTGTTCGTGAACTACCTCACTGTGTTTCCTTTATCTCGAGGTGAGCGACTACGAAATCCATACGCCGATGAGCAAGGCGCTTCCGCATTTGATTTTTCTATGAATGATAATATTGCCCTTTCCACATACTACAGAATACAGAAATAAAATGGCAGGGGATGAAATAAACATGGAAGATTCCATTTATTTACGAATGCGAAATAGAGTGGAAGTAAATCAAAATAGCAGGATCACCTTAAATGATATTGCCCAAATAATCGCACCAGATAAATATTTGAAACAGCTAAAAGAGATTTTTATTTATCAAGTTACAAAAGAAGATAAAAACACGGTGGTAATCGATGTTATGAAAATCATTGATGTATTAAAAAAGAAATGGAGTGAATTGGATATCCAATTGGTTGGACCATCACAGACAATTGTGGAGGTAATTTATAAAAAAAGAACGGTATCCCTTCCCTTTTTTATTATCATTTGGCTGCTGCTTTTCATTGGATCCGCGCTAGCTATTATGAATTTTCATGAAGATGTAAGTATGCAGGAAGTACATCAAAAGATTTATAAAATGATCACTGGAAGAACAGTGAACAAACCATTAATTTTACAAATTCCTTACTCGATTGGTCTTGGTCTAGGGATGATTATTTTTTTTAATCATATCTTCAAAAAACGTTTCAATGAAGAGCCAAGCCCACTAGAAGTTGAAATATTTAACTACCAGCAAGATTTAGATCAATATGTGATAGTAAATGAAAATAAGGAAGCTATAAGACACCTAGATGATCATTAATACAATTATCCTGCTATTTATAGGTTTTGCTGGTGGATTAATTGTGGGTTGCGGTTTTGTAGCCTTTTTAACAGTATTAGGGATTGTGCCTAGGCTGACGCAATTAACAAAAACATATAATAAGATTTATCAATATGAGTGGTCCATCGTATTAGGAACGATTTTTGGTGATTGGGTCGGACTACAGGATACGACCTTTTCTATCTCTTCCTTATTTCTCGTTCCAATCGGACTATTTTGTGGAGTCTTTGTAGGGATGTTAGCAGCTGCCTTAACCGAAGTAGTAAATGTCATTCCCATTTTAACAAAACGTATCGGTGTAGAAGGGCATTTGATAATCGCGTTGATGGCCATTGTTTTTGGGAAGGTTTTTGGATCTTTGTTTCATTGGATTTATTTCGTTGATCGTTAATTTCTGAGCCTGAAAGGAATTTTTTGAATGAATATGAAGCGCCAGGTGATATTAATTACAGATGGTGATGAATATGCGAAGCATGCGATTGAATTGGTTGCAAAAGAAATCGGAGGCAGATGTATTTCGCAATCAGGAGGAAATCCCTCGTTATTTACAGGAGAAGAGATTGTAAAAATGATTAAAAGCGCTCCAAGTGACCCTGTATTCGTAATGTTCGATGACAGTGGATTTGTAGGCGAGGGCAGGGGTGAACAAGCCTTGATGTATGTGGCAAAACATAATGATATCGAGGTATTAGGTGTACTTGCTGTTTCTTCCAATACGCATGATAGAGAATGGGCAAAAGTGGACGTTAGTATTGATCGTAACGGAAATTTAACCCCCTATGGTGTTGATAAATTTGGAGAACCTGATATGGAACTGCAAAGAATTAATGGAGATACAGTTTATTGTCTTGATCAATTGGATGTTCCCATTATTGTCGGGATTGGAGATATTGGTAAGATGGGGAAAGTGGATCATTACAAGAATGGGGCACCAATTACCATGGAGGCAATAAAGTTAATTCTGGAAAGGAGTGGGTTTTATGGCAGAAGCAGATTTGACAAAGGAACCAATTCCTAAAAGTCTTGATGATTTAGAGGATTTTTATAAGAAAAGGGTTGGATTGGGTACTAGCTTTGATATAGGAGTTAGAAAAATTACAGTACTCAAAAAGAATGTTCACTTTTATTATGTGAATGGATTGTCAGATACAAGCTTTATTATAGAAATACTAGAGTACCTAGTTACGTTAAATGATACAGAACGGCTTTCTACTAAAGTGTATGATATTGTAAAAAACCGAATTGTTCACCAGCAAGTACAAATTGTCAAAACGATTGATGAAATGGTAATTCAAGTCTTATCAGGTTTGATAGGTATTGTAGTGGAGGGTGTCGGGGAAGCAATCATAGTTGACGTAAGAAATTATCCTGGACGTCAGCCTCAAGAACCTGATACAGAAAAAGTAGTCAGAGGTTCACGGGATGGTTATGTTGAAAATATTATTTTAAACACTGCACTGACAAGAAGAAGAATCCGCGATGAAAGATTACGCTTTGAAATTATGAAAGTTGGGAAACGATCCAAAACAGATGTTGCTATAGGCTATATAGATGGTGTTGCGAATCTGGACTTAGTGGAAACAATCAAGAAGGATTTAAAAGCAATTGATGTCGATGGAATAACGATGGCAGATAAAACGGTGGAGGAATTTATATTAAAACAAAAATACAATCCATATCCGCTCGTGCGCTATACGGAGAGAGCAGACGTGGGTGCTGTTCATCTGCTGGAGGGTCATGTCTTAATCTTTGTCGATACTTCACCAAGTGTGATGATAACACCTGCTACCTTTTTCCATCATTCTCAGCATGCAGAAGAATATAGAAATGCTCCGGCAGTCGGGACATTTGTGCGCTGGATTCGTTATATAGGTATAATCGCTTCCGTATTTTTGTTGCCCTTATGGTATTTATTTGTTGTAGAACCTTCATTGCTTCCGCATAAGTTAGAGTTTATCGGACCAAATAAACATACTCATATACCAATGATTGTACAAATTTTCATTGCGGATATTGGGATTGATTTTTTAAGGATTGCAGCCATCCATACTCCAACCCCGCTTGCGACTGCAATGGGTTTAATTGCAGCAGTATTAATCGGACAAATTGCAATCGATGTTGGTCTATTTGTTCCTGAAGTTATTTTATATGTTGCAGTTGCGGCAATTGGAACATTTGCAACTCCGAGTTATGAATTAAGTGTGGCAAATAAAATCGTAAGACTATTTTTGTTGCTTTGCGTAGCATTTTTTAAAGTTCCGGGGTTTATGATTGGAAGCACATTATTTATCTTATTTTTAGCTAATGTTCGAACGTTAAATGCTCCATATTTATGGCCGTTCCTTCCTTTTAACCCACAAGCATTTGTACAAATATTAATTAGACGGACAGTTCCGGGATCTGCAGTTCGTCCAAGCATTGTTCAGCCGAGGGATCGATTTAGGCAGCCGCCAAATTCTTAAAAAGCTTTGACAAGGATATTTTTATATCAGTTATAAATCCCTACCCAGACTTGGTTAAAGGTCATCTTTTCTTATAAAATTTATCATTTTAGCCCAAATAGGTGATTATCAAAAGTTATCGTATACAAAAACAACTAATTTTAAGAAAAGAGCCTTTGCAAATAACGCTTTAATGTGATAAATTATTCTTATTTACAACGGATATTTTGGACAGTTTGTCATTGGACGGGCTGTCTATTTTCTTATAAAAGTTAGGTTGGAAATTGAAAGGATATCGTAAAGGGAAGAGGGAAAAATATGTATTTTCATGGAACATCAAAAGTAAATCAAAAGGGTCATCTTGAAATTGGTGGAGTAGATACTGTTGAATTAGCGGAAAAGTACGGAACACCTTTATATGTATATGATGTTGAATTGATTAGAAATCGTGCAAGAGGATTTAAAAATACGTTTGAGAAATTAGCTGTTAATGCACAAGTGGCATATGCCAGTAAAGCATTTTCATCCATAGCAATGATAAATCTAGTAAACGAAGAAGGCTTATCGTTGGATGTTGTTTCAGGAGGAGAATTATATACCGCGATTGCAGCTAACTTTCCACCGGAAAGAATTCATTTTCACGGTAATAACAAAAGTAAAGAAGAATTAGAAATGGCTTTACACTATCAAATCGGCTGTATCGTAGTCGATAATTTTTACGAATTAGAATTATTGGATCAATTGTGCAAGGAAAGGAATCAGAATATTTCAATACTATTAAGGGTTACTCCCGGTATAGAGGCGCATACTCATGACTATATACTAACAGGACAGGAAGATTCTAAATTTGGTTATGATTTGCAAAACGGTCAAGCGGATATTGCATTAGAAAAAGCGTTAGCATCTAAATATTTAGATGTATTAGGAATTCACTGCCATATTGGTTCACAAATTTTTGAAACAACGGGGTTTGTGTTAGCTGCCAAAAAAATAATTCAAAAATTAGCAAGCTGGAATAAACGCTATTCCTATTTTCCTAAAGTGTTAAATTTAGGCGGAGGGTTCGGAATACGCTACACGGTGGACGATGCGCCTTTATCTCCTTCGGTATATGTCAGTGAAATTATTCATGAGGTACGCGAACAAACCAGCCTCCTCGGATTAAATATGCCAGAAATATGGATTGAACCAGGAAGATCATTAGTAGGCGAAGCAGGAACAACCTTATACAGTGTCGGTTCGAGTAAAGAAGTACCTAATGTTAGAAAATATATTGCCGTTGACGGTGGAATGAGTGATAATATCCGTCCTGCACTTTATGAAGCAAAATATGAAGCGGTACTTGCAAATCGTCCAAATGATAAAGTGGAGGAAACGGTATCGATAGCTGGAAAATGCTGTGAATCCGGAGATATGCTTATATGGGATTTACCGCTGCCAAAAGCGGATTGTTCTGATATATTGGCTGTCTTTTGTACAGGTGCTTACGGTTATTCCATGGCAAATAACTATAATCGTATACCTAGGCCTCCAGTTGTCTTTGTGGAGTCAGGGAAAGCTCAGCTCGTCATTAAAAGGGAAACATATGAAGATATTATCCGTTTAGACATGCCCTTAATAGAACGGTCTGTTATTGAAACCCTTTAATTAGATTTTTATAATCGCACTCCTCAGATAGATTGTATATTTGACAAGTGGAAGATAATAAACTATTTTGTTTAATAGTGCTATTCTGTTTTGGGGAGTGTAATAATTTGAAGAAAAATAACATATTGTTATTCATCATCATTTGTATAATTGCATTGGGATGGGGACTGTATTATTGGTTTTTCTTTGTTAAAAAGTAATTTTTTGGCTTGTACATTTTATAGGATTCTAGTATGATAGGAATCGTTTATATCGCACACTAAATGATACAGGTTTACTTTTATGTCTAAATGTTCATAATGGTAAAAAAGTAAAAGAACGATAATCGAGGGATATTTTATGTTAATTAGGTATAAGAAGGCCTTTGAGAAAATTGCTATGGGACTTTTATCATTTATGCCAAATGAAAAGGATTTAAAAAAGTTGCAGCAAACCATGAAACAGTATGAAACGGACGATGAGTGGCAACTTTTCTTGTGGAAAGAGGATGATGTAATAGGACTTGTTGGAGTAGTCTTAAAAGGCGATAAGGTTGAAATACAACATATTTCTGTTAATCCGTCACATCGCCATGAAGGTATTGGCAAAAATATGCTGAAAGCTTTAAAGCATATTTACGAAGATAAAAATTTATTACCTAATGAACAAACGGAAAGCTTTTTTGATAAATGCGATTTTCATGAAAAAGGCACAGACGAATAGTCTGTGCCTTTTCTATGCATTATTCTTCAAATTATGGTTATTTCCGTCTTGTTTCAACATCAGCTCGGTCCTTATACAGATGACGATGAACAATGAAATTAGAAATATGGTCATCATCACTGCACCATTCTAACCCTGATTGAACACATTCCTTTTTACAAATACTTAATAAATACTGATCGCAAATAGGTAAATTTATATTTTTATATGCACTGCCATTTATATATGAGGTGTATAAGCTCTCTAGTAATACAAAGAATGGATCGATATCGATCCCAAGCTTTGTTAATTCGATTTTTCTTTGTTTAAGAATGTTCATGGATTTTAACAATAATTTTTTTGCTCCAATATCATTTCCGCGCCTATAATGGTATTGTGCTACAGCTAGCTGAATAAATCCCACCCAAATAGAATTTCGATTGCCGGGCTCCGTATCTTTCCAATAATCCTCTAATATTTCATGACATTCGAAATAGTCCCTGTCACCATGGAAATGTATTAAAAATTGAATATATGCATTCGGAAATCTCAAAAAAAAGATACTCCTCTCTATTTCAAACTATATAAATTTTAACACAAAGCGATAGCTATGTTTGAAAAAAGCGAGGACTTTTGTATTTTTTTCCATAAAAAAGAAATCAGCTTATAAACCGATTTCTTTTCATAGAAGGCTAGGAAAGGTTTAGTAAATATATGCACTTCCAACAATGATTAACAAAATAAATAATACTACAATTAACGCAAAGCCGCCGCCGTATCCGAATCCATCGGCCATATGATTAACCTCCTAAAATAGTTTTGTACGATTTATACTATGAATGGGTGTAATAGGTTGTATAGGCCAAAGCCTAAATTTGAAGAAGATTTAGGCGGATTTATCTAAAAGGTTGATATCGGAAAGATTGTTACATTCAAAAAGGGGAATAACTTTTCAGAAAATAAATTTTTGTTTCCCTTAAAGGTAATATCCTCTATACTAAGAAAAGCGAAGGCCCTTGCTCACCGGCGTATGGATTTCGTAGTCGCTCACCTCGAGATAAAGGAAACACAGTGAGGTAGTAAACGAACAAGTGAAAATAGCACTTCCATTTTCAACGAGTAAAATTTGAAATGTAATTTTACCTGATGTTGACTTATCGTAGGGAGGAGACGGAGAAATCCACTAGCCGATAGGCGCCGCAGCTGGACAAAGACTGTACAAAACGAGTGTATAAAAGTTTTAAAAATTGGAATTGGTGATTCGATGGAATATAGTGTAAAAATAGAGGCCTTTGAGGGTCCTTTAGACCTATTGCTTCATTTAATAAATCGTTTGGAAATAGACATTTACGATATCCCTATGGCTGAAATAACCGAGCAATATTTATTATATGTCCATGCAATGAAAGTTTTAGAACTTGATGTTGCGAGTGAGTATTTAGTTATGGCTGCCACGTTATTGGCAATTAAAAGCCGGATGCTACTCCCTCAGCAGGAAGAAGAGTTATCGGAAGATGATTTCGAATATGAAGAACAGGATCCTCGGGATGATCTTGTTGAAAAGCTTATTGAGTATAAAAAATATAAAGAAGCAGCACTAGAGCTAAAACATTTGGAGGAAGATCGAAGCCAAATGTTTACTAAACCTCCAAGTGATTTAACGGAATATATGAAAGAGATACAGCCGGATAAATTAGATATCGATATATCTGTATACGATATGATTGGTGCTCTTAACAAGCTTTTAAGAAGAAAAAAATTACAAAAGCCATTATCAACAAAAATAACCCGCCAGGAAATATCTATTGAGAAGCGAATGGAAGAAATTATCAAAGAAGTTACCATATCTTCAGGAAAAAGAAGTTTTAACTCTTTATTTCCATTTCCAAATAAGGATCATATTGTTGTTACCTTTCTCGCAATACTGGAGCTTATGAAACGAAATGAGATTTTTGTAGAGCAGGAAGGCAATTTTCACGAAATTTTTATATCACGGCCAAAAGGAGTGAACTGAATGGAAATAATAAATTGGCTAGGCATTCTTGAAAGCTTGCTATTTGCTGCCGGTGATGAAGGACTATCATTGAAACAAATTAAAACGGTACTTGAAATTGAAGAATTTCAAGCTGTTGAGGTTGTAGAAATGTTAAGACAAGAGTACGAACAAAACCCTAACCGCGGAATTACATTAATAGAACTTGCTGGTACCTTTCAACTGGCTACAAAGAAGGAACACTCTATCTATTTAAAAAGACTTGTAGAATCTCCTGGAATGCACACATTATCACAAGCGGCTTTGGAAACATTAGCAATCATCTCCTATAAGCAGCCGATTACAAGGCTTGAAATTGAAGAAATTAGGGGAGTAAAAACAGAACGCCCGTTGCAAACATTACTCTCAAAAGGATTAATTAAAGATGTTGGGCGTGCGAATGGCACTGGAAGAGCCATTTTATATGGAACCACTAAAGAATTTTTAGATTACTTTGGTTTAAAAGATTTAAAGGAATTACCTCCGTTACCGGAAAAAGTAGAGGATGATTTCCCGCAAGAGGATGCCGATTTATTTTTCGAAAAATTTCAGGAAACGATGGACTAATGGAAAAATGGTTCAGAAGGTGGAGGAACAGTGTACACACTGTTCCTTCACCTTCTTTTTATTTTGTTGTAATTTCCTTTGTCTAACTGCAGTTGCCTATCGGCTAGAGTCAACGTCAGCTTGTGAACTACCTCACTGTGTTTCCTTTATCTCGAGGTGAGCGACTACGAAATCCGTACGCTAGAGCTGCGGCGCTTGCGCTTTTCTTATTTTCTAATCATATTCCTACTTGTCCAGCATAGACTTGTACAAAGAATTTTTTTAGAAGAAATCTAAATTCGACAAGGTATAAAAGATTAAAAGGAAGAGGAGCAAATTCATGAAACGAATTATTTTCCTTCTCGTTATTTTTGTTCTAATTCTAACCGTATTTCCTCCTCGAACAGCAGGTGCTAAAGGATCCATTAGTGCGAGGAGTGCTATATTAATGGATCAAGATAGCGGAAGAATTTTGTATGAAAAGAACGCGAATGAAGTTAGCAGAATTGCCTCTATCACTAAAATTATGACAGCCATTCTTGCTATTGAATCAGGCAAATTAGAAAAGAAAGTGACGATTAGTGAAAAGGCCGTTCGTACTGAAGGATCTTCCATCTATTTAAAACCGGGTGACAAAGTAAAGCTTGAAGATTTGGTCTACGGTCTGATGTTGCGTTCGGGCAATGATGCAGCCAATGCAATTGCGGAAAATGTAGGAGGAAGTATTGAAGGTTTTGTATTTCTAATGAATCAAAAGGCAAAGGAAATCGGAATGAATAACACCCATTTTGCTAACCCAAATGGACTGGATAGCAGAAAAATGGATCACTTTTCCACCGCCTACGACATGGCATTGCTAACAAGATATGCCATGCAAAATAAAACGTATCAAAAAATAGCAGGAACAAAAACGTATAAAGGCTGGCGAAATAAGAATCGCCTATTGACAGAAAAATACAAATACTGCACAGGTGGAAAAACGGGTTTTACAAAATTGGCAAAACGTACTCTTGTTACGACCGCTTCCAAAAATGGTGAGAATCTTATAGTTGTAACGTTAAATGACCCGGACGATTGGAATGACCATATTTCCATGTTCGAATACGGATTTAAAAATTACGATTCTACCATCATTTTAAAGCAAGGAAAAATTTCAGCTATAAAAAACAAATACTTAAAAAATAATGTGTATATCAAACATGAGGTAGATTATCCGCTAACAAAGCAGGAAAGAGAAGAAGTCGAAATTGAATATAAAGTGATGAAACCAAACAAAAGCTGGAAGGACCCTGAAAAGATTCCTGAAATAGTTGGCAAAGCTGTTATATATTTGGATAAAACACCGATTCGTACGGTTCCAATTTATTATCATTTTACGAATAAAAAAGCCAAAGAAGGTTGGATTAAGGAATTCTTGCATGTCTTTTTAATCCAAATAGGTGTGAAAACAAATGGTTAATTATATTTGGATTGGAATGACAATTATAGGATTAATCTTTGCAGCAGTGAATGGGAAAATGAAGGCAGTTAATGAGGCGATTTTTCATTCTGCGAATGAAGCGGTAACTTTATGCATCGGACTCATCAGTATTTTAGTATTTTGGCTTGGAATCATGCGAATTGCCCAAGAATCTGGGCTGCTGGATAAACTGTCCCGATTATTTCGGCCAATCATTAAAAAACTATTTCCGGAAGTTCCGGAAGATCACCCAGCATTAGGATACATCTTATCCAATATTATGGCGAATATGTTTGGCCTGGGTAATGCAGCCACACCATTAGGAATAAAAGCAATGGAACAGCTTAAAGAATTAAATGGCGGAAAGCCCATTGCAAGCAGATCGATGATCACCTTTTTAGCTCTGAATACATCTGGGTTAACCCTCATACCAACAACAGTCATTGCGATTAGAATGAATTATAAATCTGCTTCTCCTACAGAAATTGTTGGACCTACCTTAATTGCAACATTCATCGCAACCATCGCTGCCATCTTAATTGATCGCTACTATCATTATAAAAGATCGCGTAAGAGGTGAATTAAATGCAATGGATTTCGCTTGTTTCGATTTGGATTATCCCGTTGTTAATAGGGTTTATATTAATATACAGTGTGTGGAAAAAAGTACCCGCCTATGAAACTTTTGTAGAAGGCGGAAAAGAAGGAATAAAAATTGCTGTTTCAATCATTCCATTTTTAGTTGGGATGCTTGTAGCCATTACTGTCTTTCGGGCATCTGGTGCACTCGATTTCTTTGTACAATTCCTGCGGCCGATGCTGGATTGGCTTGGCGTACCATCAGAAGTTGTTCCGCTTGCATTAATAAGGCCGATTTCCGGTAATGCTGCATTAGGATTAATGAGTGATATATTATCTGTTCATCATCCGGATTCTTATATTGGCAGATTGGCATCCACTATTCAGGGAAGTACAGACACAACCCTTTATGTTTTAACTGTTTATTTCGGAGCAGTCGGAATTAAGAAAATGGGAGACGCCTTAAAAGTTGGCCTCCTGGCAGACCTAGTAGGAATTGCTGCAGCAATTATTATTGTTTCGTTAATGTTCGGTAAGTAATGATACTTAAAAAACTAGTCGTTAGCGGCTAGTTTTTTATTTTGTCTGAAAAGGGTAGACTGGATAAAAGAATAGTTTCTTTGCTTTTTCCTTTTCATATGTAATAATTCATAAAGGATAAGGCTGTTTTTTGAATACATTGTTCCTTTTCGAACTTAGTTTAAAGTCCTATTCAGTCCTAGTTTCAGGGCATCTATTTTAAAGATAGTTATCCATAATAGTGCTGAATATGGAATTTGAAAGAATTTCGGTTGAAATAGCAACAAAGATGAAGAAAGAAGCCAATTGATAAAGAACTTAATATGAGGTGAAAAGAAATGGAAAGACTGCAAAAGGTAATTGCACAAGCAGGAGTTGCTTCACGCAGGAAGGCTGAAGGTTTAATTATTGAAGGAAAAGTGAAAGTGAATGGAAAAGTAGTGAAAGAGCTTGGAACCAAGGTATCTCCATCAGATAAAATTGAAGTGGAAGGAATACCGCTAGAAAAAGAAGAAAAAGTATATTTTTTATTTTATAAACCACGTGGAGTAATTTCTGCGGTATCAGATGATAAGGGTAGAAAAGTAGTAACCGATTTTCTGCCGGATATTAAGGAAAGGGTATATCCAATTGGTCGATTAGATTATGATACATCCGGATTGTTATTATTAACAAATGATGGGGAGTTTGCAAATTTGCTTATGCATCCACGTTATGAAATAAATAAAACTTATGTAGCGAAAGTACAAGGGATACCGACAAAAATGGCTTTAAAGCAATTAGAAAAAGGGATTCGTCTTGAAGATGGCAAAACTGCTCCGGCCAAAGTGAAGCTATTATCATTCGATAAGAAAAAGCAAAAATCAATCATGGAAATAACCATACATGAAGGAAGAAACCGACAAGTTCGAAGAATGCTCGAAGCAATAGGACATCCCGTTCAAAAGTTAAGACGCGAACGATTTGCTTTTTTAACATTAAGTGGTATAAATGCCGGAGAAATACGGGAATTGACCCCGCATGAGGTTAAACAGTTACGGGCAATGGCCGAAAGCGGCAGCGGAATGTAAAAGTTTCACATAACCTTCAAATAATGCTTTTTTGCTATAGTTTCAATAATGTTATAATGAAGCCAAAAGTGTGTGACCGTTTTATAGATTGGAGGTTGCAAAAATGTCTCAGAAAAAAAAGCGAAGATTATACATACGGACAGCAATTTTAATTATTTTATTAGCAGCGGTTGGTTACACATTATATGCAAATCTAAATAAGGATAATCAAGGGAAACTTAGTGTTGGGGATAAGGCACCGGATTTTCAACTGACGGATATGCAGGGAAATACACATCGCCTCTCGGATTACAAGGGGAAAGGTGTATTTTTAAACTTTTGGGGAACTTATTGCCCGCCTTGTAAATCGGAAATGCCGTACATGGATGATGTGTATAAAACATACAAAAACAAAGGTGTTGAAATATTGGCTGTCAATGTCGGGGAAGCAAATTTTATCGTTAACAAATTTGTCAAGCAATATAAGTTATCTTTTCCAATCTTAATGGATAAAGACAGGGATGTGCAAAGTGTGTATGGAGTAGATAATCTGCCTCATTCCGTTCTGATCGGTCCTGATGGAAAGGTAAAAAAAGTGATTATTGGCAATGAAAATTTAACGAAAAACGATTTTAAAGGGTTTATGGAGAGCATTAAACCTTAACCTAAGGAGTTTTACATATGAGTGAAATGAAATGTGAGTGCGGACACGTGAATCCGGTCGGTACCATCCTTTGTGAATCTTGCGGGAAAGCGCTAACGGAAGAAGCGGAAAAAGAAAAGCTGTACAATATGCGCTATGAAGGAAGTGCAAGACGTTCCCAAACATATAATAAAACAATTGTAGATAAAATTTGGAATTTCTTTTCTTCCGTAAAAGTTGGAGTATGGCTTATTGTCATTACTTTAGTTGCCTCATCACTAGGTACTATTTTTCCGCAAAAGGATATGTTACCTACAAACCTGTCTCCTGAACAATATTATCATGACGAATATGGATGGGTTGGTCAGTTATGGTATAAAGTAGGGTTTGATAATTTATACGGATCATGGTGGTATTTCTTATTAATTGCTGCAATTGGGGTTTCCTTGGTTATTTGCAGTCTTGATCGCTTCATTCCACTTCACAGGGCTTTGAAAAATCAGCGTGTAACTAGGCATGAAGGATTTCTTAAGCGTCAACGTCTTTTTATTGAAGGTTCTGATACAGGTGATCAAACACTTGCTAAAGTAAAAGAAAGATTAAAAGATAAACACTATAATGTTAAAGAAGAAAACGGAAATTTATTTGCAGAAAAAAATCGTTTTTCCAGGTGGGGACCATATGTAAATCATATAGGTCTTATCATATTCTTGATTGGAGCAATGCTTCGCTTTGTTCCTGGAATGTATGTGGATGATTTACTTTGGATAAGAGAGGGAGAAACAAATGTTATTCCCGGTACTAATGAAAAATATGCACTGAAAAACCACCAATTTATTCTCGATACATATCAAAAAGGGAAAGATAATAAGGCTTTTGACCAAGCTTTAGATCGAGTCGGCACAGTAGCGAAAAACTTCCAAACAAATGTAACGTTATATAAACGTAAAGACGGAGCTCTTCCAGGTGAATCGGATAAATTAGAAAAAGTAAAGGATGACAAAATAAGTGTAAATCATCCTTTGAAATTTGCTCATTATTCCGTTTATCAAATGGATTATAAACCAAACGAATTAAAATCAATGTCTTTACAATTGACGAATAAAAAAACTGGAAAAACATTTGGAACTGTAAAAATAGACCTTTTCAATCCAAAAGATGTTTATAATCTGCAAAAGGGATATAGGGTAGAATTAATCGGGTATTATCCTAATTTTACTGGTTTTGCAAAGAATGGCGAACCACAGTCAAGTTCACGTATCCCGGACAATCCTGCCTTTTTATTTAAAATGTTTACTCCGGAACACCCTAAGGGTGAGGTAAGCTTCGTTGCAATCAGACAAAATGTGGAGCCTCTTGGAGTAAATGATTATAAAATGTCATTTGCAGGAATTGAGACTAGAAATGTTTCCGCTTTAACGGTTCATAAGGATTTAACTTTATGGATTTTGGCAGTCGGTGGTGCTATCTTTATGATAGGAGTCATTCAAGGTGCTTATTGGAATCATCGAAGAATTTGGCTGCTTAGAAAAGACGGAAAAGTTTTCGTTGCGGCTCATACAAATAAAAATTATTATGGAATCAAAACCGAGATAGCGGCAATCTTAGAGGGTACTAATGTACCGATACCACTAGATCAGCAAGAAAGTAAGAAAGAAAAAGAGATCGAATAAGGAGGGATGGAAATGAATCAGCTATTAAGTATAAGCAGTAATTTATTGTTTGTAGCTTTCGTTTTATATTTAATTGGGACATTCTTTTTTGGCGGTGCGATCCGCACCGATTCCAAAAAAACGGAAGGAAGAGCAATGAATCGTTGGGGCTTGATAGGTATTACCATTTCTATCATAGGGTTTGTTTGTCAACTCGGATATTTTATTGCACGCTGGATCGTTTCAGGTCATGCACCTGTTAGCAATATGTATGAGTTCACTACATTTTTTGGAATGATGCTTGTAGCTGCTTTTATCATCATTTACTTAATCTATAAGACTGCAGTATTAGGAGTATTTGCATTACCTGTAGCATTACTCGTTATAGCATATGCAAGTTTGTTCCCGAGAGAAGTCAATCCATTAGTACCATCTTTAGTAAGTTATTGGCTTCATATTCATGTAACGACAGCGGCAACGGGAGAAGCGATTCTGGCTATCAGTTTTGCAGCAGGATTAATCTATTTAGTGAAGAGTATCAATCAAACGAAAAAAAGCAAAAGTACATTTTGGCTGGAATTTGTTATGTTTATCCTTATATCCGTTGTTGGATTTATTATTATCACATCAATCTTCCACGCAACGAATTATTCAGCAAAATTTGATTGGGTGAACAAAGAGGGTGTCGAACAAGCAGGTAAACAAGGTATGACTTTTGAACTACCAGCAATTGTTGGACCGCATGAAGGGAAAATGCAAAATCCGGATCAATTTAAACCATTATTTTATGTTCCTGCTCTCATCAATGCGGTGAAGTTAAATACAGTGATTTGGTCCGTCTTTACAGGAATTATTTTGTATATCCTTATTCGATTAATTACACGCAAACGAATCGGAGCATTATTGCAGCCTTTAGTAAAGAATATTAAACTAGACTTAGTAGATGAGATTAGTTACCGCTCGGTAATTATTGGATTTCCAGTCTTTACATTAGGTGCGCTAATATTTGCAATGATATGGGCACAAGAAGCGTGGGGGAAAGCATGGAGCTGGGATCCGAAAGAAGTTTGGGCACTTATTACATGGTTATTCTATGCAGCATTTTTGCATTTACGTCTTTCAAAAGGTTGGCACGGCAGTAAATCAGCATGGCTTGCAGTAATTGGTTTTGCGATTATTATGTTTAATCTAATAGCGGTCAATTTAGTGATAGCAGGCTTACATTCTTATGCGTAATTTCCAAATTTGATGAAACTTTTTGGGACGGCGCTTCGTCCGGTAAATAAATGCCTTCACTAATGTGGAGGCTTTTTTTCGAAATATGAAACAGGGGGTCATTGTAATGGAATTTGAAGCAAGAATTTTAGTTGTTGATGATGAGGATCGGATTAGAAGATTATTAAAAATGTATTTAGAAAGAGAAAATTATTTAATTGAGGAAGCAGAAGATGGTGAAACAGCTTTAATAAAAGCGATTGAAAATGATTATGATTGCATTTTACTGGATTTAATGATGCCTGGAAAAAATGGGATTGAGGTTTGTAAAGAACTTCGAGCTGTGAAATCTACTCCCGTGATTATGTTAACAGCAAAAGGGGAAGAAGCAAACCGTGTAGAAGGTTTTGAAGTAGGGACCGATGACTATATTGTAAAACCATTTAGTCCTCGTGAAGTAGTTTTAAGGGTGAAAGCACTGTTAAGAAGATCATCCTCTACAAGCTTTTTGAACACAGATACAAAGGCAAAGGATGTTATCGTATTTCCGCACTTATCTATTGATAATGATGCTCATCGCGTTACCGCTGATGGGGTAGAAGTGAATCTTACTCCAAAGGAATATGAATTATTATATTTCCTTGCAAAATCACCGGATAAAGTATTTGATCGTGAACATCTGCTGAAGGAAGTTTGGCATTATGAGTTTTTTGGTGATTTAAGAACGGTGGACACCCATGTTAAAAGATTAAGAGAAAAATTAAACCGCGTGTCGGAAAATGCGGCGAAAATGATTATAACAGTATGGGGAGTAGGCTATAAATTTGAGGTTACTTCTGAATGAAAATTTGGAAAAGTGTTGTAGGCAAACTATGGTTAACTATCTTGCTTTTAGTTTCGTTTGTCCTTTTCATCCTGACTATATTACTACTTGAATTTTTCGAGAGTTATCATGTTACCCAAATTGAACAGGATTTAGAGACAACCGCAAATAAAATTGCTCACATCGTTGAGCAACATCCGAATGATAATGTAGGAATTCAGATGGCGTTAGAAATAGTGGATAAACCAACTCAAGTTATTATTGCCTACAATAGAAGTAATGTTTTTTACTCAGCTCCAAGTAAAAATAAACATATCACTCCTGCCAAGATTTTAAATGATCCGCAGCTTTCAAAGGTTTTTAAAAGCCAAAAGACAGAGAAAAAGGAAATAGAACCCCCAAATGAAAAGTCACGAAATCGTTATGATAATACACTCGTGGTAGGTGTACCTTTACAAACAGTAAAGGGTGAAAATGGAGCAATTTTTATCTATCAATCATTAAACGTATTAAAAGATACGACACAGCAAACAACAAAAATCATTTTGCTTTCAGCAGGAATAGCAATTATTTTAACAACTTTCTTTGCATTTTTCTTGTCGACAAGAATCGCTGCTCCTTTAAGAAAGATGAGGCTTGCAGCATTTGAGGTGGCAAAAGGAAAATTTGATACAAAGGTCCCTATTTTAACTCATGATGAAATTGGGGAATTGGCTACAGCGTTTAATCAAATGGGAAAACAATTAAAATTTAATATGAATGCTCTTCGGCAGGAAAAAGAGCAATTGACATCCATATTAAGCAGTATGGCGGATGGAGTATTAACCTTTGACAGGGATGGAACGATATTAATTACCAATCCTCCAGGAGAGAAGTTTCTTCAGCAATGGTTAAATGACCCCAGTCAAAATCTAGATCTTCCTGCTCCAGAAGAAATATTAGCTTTACTTCACAAAGTGATTGAAACAGAAAAAGAGCAAACAGATGAATTAAAGATACAAGGACATTCCTATGTGGTTATTGTCAGTCCGCTGTATAATCAAAAAGATGTTCGTGGAGCAGTTGCAGTACTTCGGGATATGACGGAAGAACGAAAACTGGATAAGCTTCGGGATGATTTCATTGCCAATGTGTCACATGAATTGCGAACTCCAATTGCTATGCTGCAAGGATATAGTGAAGCGATTATAGACGATATTGCAGCATCGGATGAGGAAAAGAAAGAATTTGCAAAAATTATTTATGATGAGACTTTAAGGATTGGCAGACTTGTAAATGAACTGCTTGATTTAGCAAGAATGGAAGCTGGACACATAACATTGTACAAGGAAGATACGGAAATAAATCCGTTTATTGAAAGGGTTACGAATAAATTTCAAGGTCTTGCACGCGAAAAGAACGTGAATCTTTCATATGAAAGAATAACTGATAATAATACTTCTATTGATTTGGATCCTGACAGAATTGAGCAAGTATTGACCAATCTTATAGATAATGCAATTAGACATACCGGACAAAATGGCAATGTAAAAGTGATGGTGGATAGAAAAGAGAATGGAATCACAGTTCATGTCCAGGATAATGGGTCAGGGATCCCAGAGGAGGATTTACCGTTTGTCTTTGAGCGCTTTTATAAAGCGGATAAAGCAAGAACACGCGGTAAATCAGGTACAGGATTGGGGCTCGCGATTGCTAAAAATATTGTAGATGCTCATAATGGACATATTTTTGTTAAAAGCAAAATTGGACAAGGCACGACATTTTCCTTCTTTTTGCCGTACACTTCATGAAATAGTGCTAATTCTGACGAGAAATCTTGTTTCATGGGAAACACAGAAAAGCGGAAGGCCTTGCTCATCGGAGTACGGATTTCGGAGTCTTCGATTGAGATAAAGGAAACACAGTGAGGTAGTTCACGAACTGATGTTGACTTGAGACGTAGAAATCCGCTAGCCGATAGGCTCTATTGAAATTGAAGTTCAAAGTTCACCTGGAGCTGGACAAATGAATGCCGTTTTTCTTTCTTATCGATAAAATAAAAAGAAATGCGCTAAAAAATTAGCGCATTTCAGACTGTAGACAAACTCGATGAAGATCGAGCTTGCCTACAGTCTTTTTTGTTTTAAAATATAAATAGAAATAATACTTGGGGTGATGAAGATGCTTTCAAAACATAATTCCATTCAACGTGATCAAGTAGAAATGATCGCTTTAGACCAGTTGGTTCCCGAAAATCATTTAGTCCGAAAAATGGAGGCAGCGATTGATTTCTCTTTCATTTATGATTTAGTGGAAGAAACATATTCCGCAGTTGGACGCCCAAGTATTGATCCCGTGATCTTGATTAAACTTACCTTTATTCAATATACATTTGGCATTCGTTCGATGCGTCAAACGATTGAAGAATTAAAAACGAATATGGCCTAGATAAGAGAGGG
>NZ_LJJC01000004.1:1950176-2093113 GCF_001420715.1 Heyndrickxia shackletonii
AGACGCAAAAGAAAAGCATGGTATGCGTTGGACAACGTTAAGGGGACTTAAAAAATTGTCGATGCAGGCGATGCTTACTTTCGCTGCCATGAATTTGAAGAAAATGGCCAACTGGATATGGAAAGGTCCGGAAATGGCCTAGTAGATGAGGATGAGAGAGGTCAGCATACACCCAAAAAGGTAAAAAAGTAAGAACAAAATCAAAAGGGGTTCGGAATGTGACCATTCCGAACCCCTTTTGTCTACAATCTGAAATGCGCTAAAAAATTAGCGCATTTCTTTTTGTTCTTTGGTAGAATAAGACAAGATAAAAAATTATTAGATTTTTTGTAACTTTTTAGCGGCATATACGACTAAAATAATAACGGAGGAGGGGGAAAATGGACTCCGTCTTTAAAGAAATATATAACAAATATCATCAAGACTTATTTCAATTTCTAATGTATATGGTAAAAAAACGTGATGTGGCAGAAGACTTAGCTCAAGATGTTTATATCAGAGTATTGAAATCCTATCACAATTTCGAAGGGAAAAGCTCGGAAAAAACATGGCTTTTTTCGATAGCCAGAAATGTCGCAATAGACTATTTTCGTAAACAAAAAAGCTTGAAAAATAGAATAATGGAGGCTTTTGAATGGAGGAAAAATCAAATAAGTGATATTGGTCCATTGCCAGAGGAAATTGTTATGAAAAATGAGCATATTCGCCTCCTTTATCATTGCCTGGATCTTTGTACAAAGGATCAGAAAGCGGTGATCATTTTTCGTTACATTAATAACTTTAGTATTTCTGAAACAGCTGAAATATTGGGATGGAGCGAAAGTAAGGTAAAGACAACTCAGCATCGGGCACTGAATGTCCTAAGAAAATTGATGAACGAAAAAGAACGGGAAGGGGGGGTACAGCAATATGGCTAATCATCCTATTGATGAAAATCATTTAGAAAAGCTTCTTCGAAATATGCCCAAAATAACAGATAGTAGAAATGCAGAAAATATTTACTGGAGTGTTCAAACGAAAATGAATAAAAAAACAAAAAACAAAAAGCTAATTTTCATACCGGTACTATCCGTTCTAGCAGTTGTTATTGCTTTTATACTAATATCCCCTGTATTTCTTCAGGAAGACCATCAAGAAAGCAAATCGATGGATGTGTCAAGTCGTAAAGATGCAGTGGTGATGTCAGCAGCTAAACAAAAAGCACAGCCGAAAAAGACGGAGAAAGCTAGTGCAAATATAAATGCTGTCCAAAGTGCAAATGATCAAATAAGCAAAACTGCTATTTATAAAGAAGACTTGGGAAAGAATAATGTTTTTACTTACGGAGTTTTCACGAAGGATGCCGTTGTCGTTCCAGTGAGTGTATTGGCTCTTAAAGAAAATACAGATTGGGTAACTCAGTATAAAAAAATAGCCGGAAGCCTTGCTAAAAAAATGCCGTCACTCGATAACTACCTGCCTTTACATGGTGACATGAAGTATGATGCTGCTACCAAAAAGATGCATATTATCATAGAAAAGAAGGATATTCCATCTATTACGGAACTTTTTCAATTGAATTTAGATTCAATTATTCAATACTCTTTTGCTTATCAAGATGTGAAAAAAGTTGATTTTTCAGATGAAAATGGCAATCCGATAGAAATAGGGGAATTAGGAGAGGTAACGAGTAAAGATATAAATAAAACTCCACATACTGCCTTTTATTTATATACATCCGGTGATGGTGAAGAATACTTATTACCAACAGATGAGAAGTTTTCTAATTTGCAAGCAGCGTTAGAAGCTATGAAGACGAAACCAGATGATTTTCATCATCCCGTTATTGGACAGGATTTAAGTATTAAAGTAAACGAAGAAAATGCGGATCAGGCTACCGTTCAATTTACGAAAAATGTTCAGTTAGAAAATGAAAAAAATCCAATGGATATGATTGAAGCTATTTTACTTACCGCTAAAAATTTTGGATATTCTTCTATTCAATTTGAAAATATCGAACCGTTACAATGGAATGGTTTTGATTTTTCCAAACCAGTGGAGGTTCCACTCGCACCTAATCGGATAAATATAGAATAATATTATAATTGCATGTAGTTGTAGATTTAGAATATTTGCATGTACTTCTCTAAATAAATGTTCTACAAATAGGACTTAATACAAAATAATAATCGCTATTTAAAAAGAAGCCAAAAATTTCAATGGCTTCTTTTATTTTTTAATCGTTTAGGAAAGGTGTGGATAACCTTTTTGAAAAAAATGTCCACGTCAGTCCGATGCCTACAGTCTAGCAAGTTTCTCCCTTCCACATTTGTACTATTAGACACGAATGGTTAGATTTAACTTTTTTATGCATATATTTTCCTGAACAGTAAACACTAAAATTTGCTCTAGTATACTCATTTTTAACAATTTGTTCTAATGCGGAATAGATGCTCATATGGTTAAGCATGAGTAGTCCAAGGAGGGGAAAATGATGAAAAAAGTCATAATCCAATTATTAATGGCTATTTGCGTAATTTTTATCATAAATTGTGGAAGTGTTCACGCTTCTAGTGTAGATATAAAAAGAAGCACGGAAAAGTGGTTTTTTCCAGCAAAAGGGGAAATATCAGATATCTTTGATTCAAGAGGAGGCGAACATAAGGGAATAGATATAGCTGGTAAGTATATGTCTCCAATTTACGCAGCTGCGGATGGAGTGGTTGTAAAATCGTATTTATCCTATTCATATGGAAATGTAGTGTTTATTCGGCATGACAATGGGTTTGAAACAGTTTATGCACATTTAGCAAAACGTATAGTCTCCGAGGGTGACCATGTACAACAGGGAGAAACAGTAGGATTAATGGGAAATACCGGGGAGTCTACAGGAACCCATCTTCATTTTGAAATTCACGAGGGTGAATGGACAATCGATAAAAAGAATGCTATTAATCCGTTCATTGTATATGGATATGGAGAGATTGGGCAGCTTGTATTTGCATTGCAGCACGATCCATATGGCATTACAGAAGTTTCCCAGCCAGTAAAAGTAGAATCCCAAGGAAAAGATATTATCCCTATATATAGAGTCGAAGAATTATCGATAGGCTTAAATGATGAAAGTTCCTATCAAACATATCCTACGATGAATGTCCAAAATACTTATGATATGGAAATTACATATACAGTTAAAAAGGGAGATACCTTGTTTGATATTTCTAAAAAATGGAATATACCAATCAAAACTTTAATATCATTAAATCATATAAAAAATAAAGATCTCATTTTCCCTGATCAGAAAATTGTTGTGGATTCATTACATATGAACAAATGGCACAATGGGAATTTTCCAAGATAGCATTGATTATTTCTTAAAAATACATTTTATTAGTGAAATACTAAATTCTTCACAAATCGTTCTTATTGAGTTATAATAATGAAGAAAAAAATGAATATGATTCATCTTCGGGGCTGGGTGCAATTCCCGACCGGCGGTGATGAAGCGTATGCTTCTAAGCCCGCGAGCCTGTAAAGGGCAGGATTTGGTGTGATTCCAAAGCCGACAGTATAGTCTGGATGGGAGAAGGTGAAGGTTGGCCAGTATTCAAATTGCTTACGTTTGAATACCTATTTATGCATGCCTTAAATTCTCCCTCAAAGAAATTTTTTCTTTGGGGGTATTTTATTTTAGGTATGTGGCAACCTTTCTTCAAGCTGAGATGAATCTCAAAAGGAGAGAGGAATTTTGCAAAAAATGAAATTGAAGACATTTGTAAGCATTGCACTGCTAAGCAGTTTGGCGTATGTATTGATGTTAATTAAAATCCCAACACCATTTTCCAACTTTTTAACTGTCGATTTTAGTGATATTCCGGCATTAGTTGCTGCAGTTTTATTTGGTCCGATGGCTGCTATCATTGTGGAAGTCATTAAAAATCTGCTTGATTATTTCACATGGGGAAGTGAATCGGGTATTCCAATTGGACATTTAGCCAATATTTTATCGGGAATTTTCTTTGTACTGCCTACTTATTTTGTTTATAGACATAATAAAACTAAAAAAGGCATGACAATCGGATTGATAGTAGGCACTGTTTCCTTAGCAATTTTAATGAGTATTTTAAATTATTTTGTCATTCTTCCGGCATATTTAGCATTAATGCATTTTGAACTTCCGAAAGCATATGTTATTTCTGCTGTCTTGCCGTTTAATATAGTAAAAGGCTTAGCGGTAACTATTCTTTTTATGCTGCTTTTTATACGACTGCAAAAATGGCTGGAGAAGAATACATTAGTAAAATAAAGAGTAAAAAAGCATGCAGCAGATTTGCCGCATGCTTTTTATTCGTATTTCAATGGATCTCCATCAAATGGTTCATCTGCTATTTTTATTGACTCTGTAGGGCACCCTTCAAATGCATCCATTAAATCATCCTCAAGAATCTCTGGTATTTCCGCTGTTCCTTGATTTTCATCCAAGATGTTATAGGAAAGTCCCTCATCATCATAATCGAATATATCAGGAGCAGCTGCTCCACAAGCACCACAGGCAATGCATGTATCTTTATCTACAATCGTATATTTAGGCATACGTGTTAAACCTCCTGGTAAATCATATAGAAAAAAATATTATTCCCCACACTTCATTCTAAGACTCCCTTTTCCACATTTCAATAAAAAGGTTCGCTATAGGAAATTCTTCTAATTTTGTTCATAATTTATGATGTATTTAAAGGATAGTATGCTAAAATTAGACATAAAAAGACAATAGGTGTTGATGATGACCTTTTTAGAGGCTTTATTATTATGGACTTTAAAACAATTGAAAAGTGAGCGTACTGTATATGCAGTATTTCATTTATTTAAAGGGAAAAAATCAAGCCAAACCATTCAAGATGCGTATCTTTATCAAGTAGAGTCAGTATATTATACTTTACCTAATTTAACGAGGTCATCCTTTGATGAAAACATACAATCGCTGATTAGCCAATCATTTTTACAAATGAAAGAAGGTCCAAATTATCACATTACGGAGTCGGGTGAATATCGACTGCATGACTATTTTACAAAGAAATCCTTCCCAGCTTTCCTAAATGGAATGAAATATCAGGAGCATGCATTTGTTTTTTGGGACAGATTAGGGATTCTTATTCAGGCTCTTTCGAACTTAGTTAACAACAACCGTCAATATTACCCAATTAGTAGGGATTCGAAGATTTTATATTGGGTAAAGCAGTTTATGATGTCACAAAAAATGTCAAAGCATCAATTAGCTGCCGCGCTGTATGATGAACTTTATTCTATATTCTTAGATGATCCACCTGAAAGACCGGAAATAATAGTTTTTAGGTTAACTGGGTATAAGCAAATTGGGAAAACAGTAGAACAATCTGCTGGCAAATTATCACTAGAAACTACGGAATATTGGTATCGATTTTTAAATTTACTTCATTATGTATTGGATGAAGTATTAGAAAAAAGGTATAAATATCCTCTATTATTTTCCATTATTCAAGATGTATATCAACCATTTCCAATGACAAAATCAACAATGGAAACGTATCAGCTTTTATTAAATAACTACACGATTGCTGATATTTCGAAAATGAGGAACTTAAAAGAAAATACCATTCAAGACCATATTATTGAAATTGCATTAAATAATCCTAATTTTTGTATACAACCTTTTATCGACTCTAATACAGAAGAAAAAATTTTGCAGATTGCTAAAGAAATAGGAAAACAAAAGCTTAAGCCCATTAAAGAAAAGCTTGAAAATGTTTCTTACTTTCAAATTAGATTGGCTCTAGCTAAAAATAGGTGACTAAAATGAATGTATATGAAGCATTACAAAAATATTTTCATTTTGATTCGTTCCGCCCAGGTCAAGAGGAAGTTATTACTTCTGTTTTGAACGGCCACCATACAATGGCAATGCTGCCAACCGGAACCGGAAAATCATTATGTTATCAGCTTCCGGGCTATTTAATGCAAGGTTCTGTTTTAATTGTTTCACCACTTTTATCATTGATGCAAGATCAAGTAGAGCAAATGAGATTGTTGGGTGAAAAGAAGGTTATTGCAATAAATTCCTTTCTTCCGGCAAATGAACGCTATTACATTTTGAAATCTTTACATCAATATAAATTTATCTATATATCACCTGAAATGCTATCTAATCCCTCAATTATTGAGTATTGTAGAAAAATTACCATATCTCTATTTGTAATTGATGAAGCACATTGTATATCGCAATGGGGATATGATTTTCGTCCTGATTATTTACGATTAGGTGATGCAAGAAAGCTATTGGGAAATCCAACGACACTTGCTCTAACTGCAACAGCCACGGAAGAAGTCCGTAAGGATATCGTTCGCTTATTAGAACTGGATAAGGTGAAGGAATGTGTATTCTCTGTTGATCGTCCAAATATATCCATGGTAGTTCATCAAGTACAAAGCTATGAAGAAAAAATCAATGAATTACGTATGTTTGTAAAAAAATTAGAAAAACCAGGTATTATTTATTTTTCTAGTAAAAAAATGTGTGAAGAGATGGCCCAATTATTAAGACAAGAAGGAATCATAAAAACGGCAGCATATCACGGGGGAATGGATCAAGAACAAAGAATGCTGATTCAACAGCAATTTCTTTATGATGAATTGGAGATAATCTGTGCGACCAGTGCATTTGGGATGGGGATTAATAAAACGAATATTCGATTTGTTATTCATTTTCATATGCCTCAGGGCTTAGAATCCTATTTGCAGGAAATAGGAAGGGCAGGCAGGGATGGTGAAAAGAGTATCGCAATATTGCTATCCAGTCCCGGCGATATTCAGCTTCCTATGCAATTGATTGAAAATGAACTCCCTTCAGATTATCAAATTGATTTATATATAGAAGGCTTGGAAAATCCATCAAAATCAATGATTTTAGACTTAACCGATACGCAGCAACGATTTTTGGAATTTTATTGTACAACGGATAAAACTAAAAGAGATCAAATAGAAAAAATTAAACAAATTAGAGATCAGCGGATTCAATATAAGCAAATAAAAATACTGCAAATGGATAAATGGATAAAATCCATTGAATGCAGAAGAAAAGAGATATTAACCTATTTTAATGAAACAAAAGCAGAAACGTATAAGGTAGAAATATGCTGTGACAATTGCGGGATATCCTTTAGCGAATATGAAGCAATCGAAACAGCTGAGTTGGACAACCAGAATGAACCGTGGGATGTATTGCTTAAAAATTTATTAGTACGAAAAGCAAAAGAGCATGACTAATGTTGACTTATAGTAGGAAAAGACCGGAAGATGCTGGTCGATAGCGTTGTAGCTAGACAAATAATGAAGAAAGTGATGTTTTACATGAAAAAAATGAATCAAGCGGAAATCATCAAACAGCTTACGAAAAAAGAATTAACTTTTCATCTCGTGGCTACTCAAATAGTCCTATTAACGATTTCTATCATTTTAGGTATATTTTTATTAAATGATTTTTCTTCTTTTTTCAACCTTTTTCGATTTGATTCGTCTATATATGTAATAGGGATAACGAATGGTATATTGGTTGTTATCCTAGATTTATTTTTGATGAAAGTGTTACCGAATGATTATTATAATGATGGTGGTATTAATGAAAAAATTTTTCGAGATCGTTCCATTCTTGAAATAATCGGATTAACCCTCATGATTGCACTTAGCGAAGAAATCTTATTTCGCGGAATGATTCAGTCCCATTTCGGAGTAATTGCTGCAAGCGCAATCTTTGCATTGGTTCATATTAGATATTGGGGACATTGGTTTCTTATTCTAAACATTGTCGTTCTAAGTTTTTGGATTGGTTTTGTTTACGAATGGTCCAACCATAATCTGCTAACTACCATTACTATGCACTTTGTTATTGATTTCTTTTTAGGAATCGCAATTAAGCTTAGAACAAAATAATGAAAGGGGGGATCTCATGTATTCAGAAACATATCTCGACCAAGTAGAAAAGAAGAAACAAAGGTTAGAAAAGATAACTACTATTGAAGACAATGACGGAGAAAAATCTTCTTTGCCAACAAGAATGGAACTTCATCATGCAAAGAAAAGGAAGAAAAAGAAAAAGAAAAAAGCAAATTTTCCATTATTAAAAGTACTTTTAACATTTTTTATTCTTTTACCGGTTTGCACTATTCTTGCCTATACATATTTTTCTCAACATCCAACGTTAAAGGCAGACACTAATTCTAATTCTTCTGGTGGAGAGGAAGTATTATTCGAATCTGATAGCGGCGATTCTACCCAAAATAGCATTCCGGTTGGGAAACCCGATAAAAATTCAAATGAAACTTCTAATTCAGTTGATCAAGGTTCTGGTTCTAATACCGAAATCAATCCCGATAACTCAACTAAAGGAACAACCACTGTGCAAAACACTACAAATAATGTAGAGCAAGCGAATCAGGAGCAAAAGAATTCTGATAATACCGAACAAGTAAGCAATACACAAACAAATGAAAACTCAAACATCCAAATCATTAATCATGTTGTTCAGCCTAAGGAGACATTGTTTAGAATCGCAATGAAATATTATCATTCCAAAGACGGCATTGAAAAAATAATCATGCAAAATCATATTATTAATAATCAAATACAGGCCGGCCAAACATTGCAAATACCATTACCTAAATAAGAAAAGAGCAGCATTAAAAAAATGCTGCTCTTTTTTCTTTAGGTATGACATAGTTATTGGACAGCCTCATAAAATAAAGTAAGAGCGGTAAATGTGGAGGTTGTAATGAAATGGATACTGCCATAATTAATCTTAGTGAAAAGACGGATAAAGCTACAAAACAAATGTTGCAAAATGTAGTGAATAAAAAAAGAAAATTTGACAGATACAAAAACTATCACTTTTTTCTTTTATGGATTAGTGTTTTCTATTGTTTTATCACCATATATCTCATGTATCATATGATTTTAAAACCATACTCTTATTCTTTCTTTGAAATCTTTTCTATTGTTTTTAATAATCAAAATCACATGTTCTTCTTATTTCTTGCGGTTTTCTTTTTGGGAGCTACAAAAGTGCTTTACGATAAAAAAGAGAAATATGAAAAGGAATATCATGAATTGCGGTGTGAAATCATTGATCGAAGCAAAGACCTTTGGAAGAATGAAGCATGGAAAACACGTCATGAAATTTTTGAAATGATGAAAAAACAATATGATATAAATTTATATCATGAAGCTAAGTAGGGAGTAGATCTAAAAAAATTGTCGTTTTTCCCTGTCCTCTTTAATAATTTCAACAGCTTCACGAAAGCGCTGGGAGTGAATTATTTCCCTTTCACGTAAAAAACGAAGCCCATCATTTAAATCAGGGTCATCACTCATATTAATGATCCATTGATACGTCGCTCTTGCCTTTTCTTCGGCAGCAATATCTTCATATAGATCTGTAATCGGGTCTCCTTTTGCTTGGATGTAGGTCGCGGTGAATGGTACCCCAGCGGCATTGTGATAAAATAATGCCGAATCATGGTCAACATAATGAGGTGCCAGCCCAGCCTGTTTTAATTGATCAGGTGTAGCATCTTTTGTTAATTTATAAACCATAGTTGCAATCATTTCAAGGTGGGCAAATTCTTCTGTCCCAATATCATTTAATAGACCGATAACTTTATCTGGAATAGTGTACCTTTGATTTAGATAGCGTAATGCTGCAGCTAATTCACCGTCTGCACCACCATATTGTTCAATTAGTAATTTTGCAAGCATGGGATTACAAGTGCTGACTCTTACTGGATATTGCAGCTTTTTTTCATATACCCACATGTTTTTCCCTCACTCCTTTTGATTATGAACGTTTAAACCTGCCATGGCCACGGAGCTTCTTTCCAATCCCATGGATAATGGGAATAACTATGTCCAAAGCTCGTTAAAGATCCGAAACGTTTTTCAAATTCTCTTTTTAAGGGCTTCCTTTGTTTAATAAGCATATTATATTGTTGAATTGCCTCATGGTCATCTGGATGAGTATCTAAGTATAATGTTAGTTCCACAATGACAAAATCAATTGCTTGGATTTCTTCAAGCATTTGATAATATTCTGGCGGTAATTCTTTCATGCTTTGCTCACTCCTTTGCTCTTTCATACGGGCTATAATACGGATCATATAAAGGCTGCCATAATGTCCCTTTCTTTAGTGCTTCAAATGGTGAAAATTGCGGCAAATTAGGCGGTTGAAATCCCATATATAAATGTGGCGGGGTAGAATAGGTTTTTTCAAGAATGGGTGGACATGGATCAAACGGGCTGACAAAAGGTTTATAGCTTTTATAATTGGAAGACATTTTTTCCCCTCCTTATGCATTTCATATTTAAGTGTATGGATAATTGTTATAATAAATGTCTTAATTTTTTGTCAATAATCGAAAATTCTATTATTCGAAAAAAGGAATTTTCTCGAAATATGTTGAATTATTTATTCAAGCTTATAAATTCTGATGAGGTGATGGTATGTTTGCTAAAAGTATTATGATTCCTAAACATCGTTGTGTAGTAGTAAGTGTTGATGATTCAGTTGAAACAGCACTTAATCTTTTGGAAACACGAGGAATAGATTGCCTTCCTGTGCTTAATGGAGATGAGTATGCAGGGGTTATTACTCATTATCATATTTATAAGAATTTCTATGAATTAAACGTTTCAAAAGAGGAATTTCTCCAATCAAAAAAAGTAAAGGATGTCGCAACTCACCAAGATAAATATTTAAAAGGCAATGAAATTTTTGAGGAAACATTAGTTGTGCTGAAGGATTTTCCATTACTTGCTGTAGTAGATGAGAATAATATTTTTTTAGGAATCGTCACTCGTTTTGATGTATTAGAGCAGTTTCAAAGCGCATTTGGGGTGTATAAACCTGGTGTAAGGATAGCCTTTAGTTCGGTAGAAGTGGAAGGCAGAATTTCAAGATTGGCCGATATTATCGGGCAATTCCATGAATCAGTGATTTCACTAGTAACCTTTGATGAAACAGATAAGCTTGTGCGCAGAATCGTGTTAAAGATTGAAAAGCGAGATAATATTGATAAATTTGTTTCAAAATTGGAAAGCTCCGGATTTAGGATATTACATATTGTTGAAGACTAAATGGAGCATGCACATTTGGAATGAATTGAAAATAGATTTATTACTATAGTCCTCTCTTTTTATGAGAGGATTTTTATTATATTTCATCCATGTTTTAATTGAAATATCATCTGTTTTTTTTATGATATGATAAATACACTGATAAATAAATCGGAGGTAATAAATGGTATTTTTATGGATTGTATTGCTTATTTTTATCGGATTGCTGGTATTTTACATGCTTAAAGAAGCCTTTTTAAATCAGGTAATACACCAAATAATCGCCTTTCCAGATTTTCCGACAGGATTTAAGGATCTGAAAATATTTTTTATTTCAGATATCCATCGCCGAAAAATTCATGAATCAATCATAATGGATGTGGGGAAAAATGCGGATTTTGTTATAATAGGCGGGGATTTGCTTGAAAAAGGTGTACCTCTGGATAGAGTGGAGTACAATTTACAATTATTGAAAAAAGTTGGCCCCCTATATTTTGTTTGGGGAAATAATGATTATGAGATGATGGAAAATGAATTGCTGGCAGTACTAAAAAGAAATGATGTAAAAGTATTAAGAAATGAATCCATTATTTTTCGGGCGCCAAACGGTCAATCTCTTGCCCTTTTAGGAATAGATGACATATCACAAGAAAATGATCGTTTAGATTTAGCTTTATATGGAACAGAATTCGTAGATTTTAAAATATTAATCAGTCATAATCCACGAATTACAGAGAAAATGCGAAAGGAAGATAAGATTTCTTTCGTAATGAGCGGGCACACCCATGGCGGTCAAATACAATTTTTCGGATATAGCCCGTATCAAAAAGGCGGGATTTATAAATCAGATATTACAACATTGTTTGTAAGCAATGGCTATGGAACAAGCATGTTGCCTTTAAGACTCGGTGCAAAGCCGGAAACTCATTTCATTACCATAACTAGAGAGGAAAATTAACCTTTATTTTGCGTTTCTTTTCCTAATGTTAATTAAAATGAACCATCTAATTCGCTTTTCATACTATGGTGTTAAGAGCCAAAGTTCAGGGGGCGAAGTAAATGAAGTTAGAACGTTTATCACAGAACAAACTAAAGTACTCCATTACATTTGAGGAACTAGTTAAAAAAGGATTTCTGGAAGAAGGACTGGAATCCTTTATTTGGCACGACTTATTTGACGAAATGGTGGAGGTTGCAAAAGAAGAGTATCATTTTGAGGTTACCGATTCCATTTCAATAGAAATTTATTCTCTGAACCCGAAAGAAATTGTCTTAATCTTAACGATTGATGAAATTTCTGAGCTAATAGAAGAGGGTATCGAAAATAATGGGATAAATCGAAAAAATATCTATTGCTTTCAATCGATCGAGGATGTCATATTGCTTTCATTATGTGTGCACAACTTACAATTAAACATTGCCAGTAAACTTATACAATTTGAAAATCAATATTATATAATTATTCAATCAGATAATTTGAACACTTTTCCTTTTTTATGTGAAGAATATGGAACACAAACTAACACATCCGCTGAGTTTTTGGAGGAATATGGGGTACCAATCATTGAGCATAATGCATTGGATGTTATTTCAACTTACTTTTCAAGATAAATGTAAATGTATTAAAAGGAGGTCTTATAAATACGGACTTCCTTTTCTGTTTGATTATTTGTCAACAATATTTTGATAGCGGTTACAAAAAATTTAAAAGTATCATTTTTTATATTGCAATCATGGATTAAAAGTGTATACTATGTCTGAAAGGCTGATACTTTTTTTGACTTAAGTGATTATTTAGGAGGTTTGCAATAATGGCAGCCGAGAAGGGTGCAGAACAAAAAGCATTAGAAGAAAAACACGATGTTTTAAAATCAACACAAACAGTTATCCATGAAGCATTAGAAAAACTTGGATACCCTGAAGAAGTGTACGAATTGTTGAAAGAACCGATGAGAATGTTAACAGTAAAAATTCCGGTTCGTATGGACGATGGTACTACTAAAATTTTTACCGGATTTCGTGCACAGCATAATGATGCCGTTGGTCCTACCAAAGGTGGAATTCGCTTTCATCCAAATGTAACAGAAAATGAAGTAAAAGCATTGTCTATCTGGATGACTTTAAAATGCGGAATTGTGAATCTTCCTTATGGAGGAGGTAAAGGAGGCATTATCTGCGATCCTCGTGAAATGTCTTTCCGAGAGCTTGAGGCGTTAAGCCGTGGATATGTACGGGCTATAAGTCAAATTGTAGGTCCTACAAAGGATATTCCGGCTCCAGATGTATTCACGAATTCACAAATTATGGCGTGGATGATGGATGAGTACAGCCGAATTGATGAATTTAATTCTCCTGGATTTATTACTGGAAAACCGTTAGTACTAGGTGGATCACATGGTCGTGAATCTGCAACTGCAAAAGGTGTAACAATTTGTATCCATGAAGCTGCAAAGCGCAGAGGCATTAATCTTAAAGGTGCTCGTGTAGTAGTTCAAGGATTCGGTAACGCCGGAAGCTTTTTATCCAAATTCATGCATGATGAAGGTGCAAAGGTAATCGGGATTTCCGATGCATATGGTGCACTTTATGATCCAGATGGTCTTGATATAGATTATTTACTTGATCGTCGAGACAGTTTTGGTACCGTTACGAAACTATTCGACAATACGATTTCAAATAAAGAATTACTTGAATTAGATTGTGATATTCTTGTGCCAGCAGCTATTGAAAATCAAATTACAGAAGAAAATGCACATAATATTCGTGCTCAGATTGTTGTAGAAGCTGCAAATGGACCTACTACACTTGAAGCTACTCGAATTTTAACAGAACGCGGAATTTTATTAGTTCCCGATGTACTAGCCTCTTCTGGAGGAGTTACAGTTTCTTACTTTGAGTGGGTTCAAAATAATCAAGGCTACTATTGGACTGAAGAAGAAATTGATGAAAAACTTGAAAAAGTTTTGGTTAATTCATTTGAAAATGTTTATAATACTTCCCAAACTAGAAGAGTTGATATGAGACTTGCGGCATATATGGTTGGTGTAAGAAAAGCTGCAGAAGCATCACGTTTTAGAGGTTGGATTTAATTCTGAATGGACTTTATTCCTGATAAATTATGATTTTCGTATTGTAGTAAGACTTTTAAAATAGGTTTAGGATTGGGGCATCTTTTCTTTAATAGGGATATCCATTCTAAAGCCGAATTAAGGAACTTATTAGTTCTAATTACAAAAGTAACAAGCTTAAAGAAAAGAGCCTTTATTGCCGGACTTATTTTAATTTTTCTTTTTGCATTCAATTTCATTGCAGGAAAAATAGTTATCCCCTATCATGTTGATAGGGGCTTTATTTATTTTTAAGGATATAATGTTTTAAAGCACCATTCGATATTACATTATTGTATATCAATTGAATTCTGAATTTCAGTGTATTTATAGAGGTGAAATTATGCAACGCGAGGATTGTATTATTGTAGGCGGTGGTCCATGTGGTTTAGCAGCGGCAATCGCCATGAAGGATATCGGTAAAAGTCCGCTCATCATAGAGAAGGGGAATATTGTAAATTCCATTTATCATTATCCAACCCACCAAACCTTTTTTAGTTCGAGTGAAAAGCTCGAGATTGGAGAAGTTCCGTTTATTACGGAAAACCTTAAACCGAAGCGAAATCAAGCCTTAACTTATTATCGAGAAGTGGTGAAAAGAAAAGAGATTAGAATACATCGCTACGAAGTGGTAACGCAGGTTGAAAAGCATAAGAGTGATTTTATCGTAACCACATCAAAAGGGCAATATAATACTTCGTATGTAATTATCGCTACTGGTTATTATGATCACCCCAATTATATGAATATCCCAGGTGAAAACTTAGAAAAAGTTCACCATTATTTTAAAGAAGCCCATCCTTTTTTTGATTTGGATGTCACCGTTATTGGCGGAAAAAACTCTGCTGTAGACGCTGCCATTGAGCTAAATAAAGCAGGTGCAAGGGTCACTGTTTTATATCGGGGAAGTGAGTATTCCAAAAGCGTCAAACCATGGATTTTGCCTGAATTTGACTCCCTTGTTCGAAACGAAGCGATACAAATGGAATTTAACGCTAATGTCGTAGAGATTAAAGAGAAAAGTTTAATTTATGATGTGAATGGAATCAAAAAGGAAATTAAAAATGATTTTGTATTTGCGATGACTGGTTATCATCCTGACCATCGATTTATTCAAAATATGGGCGTTAATATTGATGAGGAAACCGGAAAGCCCATTTTTGATGAAGAAACAATGGAAACAAATATAGAAGGTATTTTTATTGCCGGTGTGATTGCTGCTGGAAATAATGCGAATGAAATCTTTATTGAAAATGGACGTTTCCATGGCGGACTAATTGCAAATTCGATAAAAAAACGTGAACTGAAATAAACTCCCGCGAAAAGGCGGGAGTTTATTTCTTAAAATTATCCCTTTGGATAACTACTTAAAAATTTTTTCTGCGTCTGGCTTCAGCACTTATGGATTTATTCTCAGTGATGAAATATTTCTTCAATCTCTTTAATATTTTGTGTATAAGATAATGTTATTAAAAGTTTGATTCTTGCTTTTTGACCATTGAGACCATTAGAAAAAATGGCACCCATTTCTTTTAGTCTTTTACCGCCGCCCTCATAGCCATATACATCTTGTACAATTCCGTTAAAGCATCTGGAAACTAATATAACAGGAATATCTTCGTCCAATAGCGCTTTAATACCTTCTACTGTTGCAGGGGGCAAATTCCCTTGTCCCAATGCTTCAATGACAACCCCTTCATACTTCATATCTCGGATGGCGAAAAACAGAGAAGAGTCCATTCCTGCATGAGCTTTAATAAGCGCAACTCTCTTAGAAATATCTTTTACATTATAGTATTCTCGATCGGTAGGCTGATGATGAAAAATGATTCCTTGCTTTGCAACGATGCCAATAGGTCCATACTGTGGACTTTGAAAAGTGGAAACATTGCTTGTATGGGTTTTCGTAACATTTTTCGCTGTATGAATTTCATCATTTAAAACGACTAAAACACCTTTTCCTTTTGCGCCATCACTAGCTGCAACTCGAATCGAGGAAATCAAATTATAAAGACCATCTGAACCAATTTCATTACTTGAGCGCATCGCCCCCGTAACCACGATTGGAAAATCAAAAGGTATCGTCAGATCAAGAAAATAAGCTGTTTCTTCTAGTGTGTCAGTTCCGTGTGTAATAACTACGCCATCAATTTTATTTTTTTGATGCTCCTCTTCAATTAAGTCTTTTAAGAAAAGCATCTCATTTGTAGTAATATGCGGTGACGGAAGATTAAATGGTTCTTTAATAATTAGATTGGCAAGATCAGAAAGAATCGATGTTTGTGAGGTTAAAGGATTTTCCTCTCCGGGTTTTACTGCTCCGGTTTCTTGATCTTCAAACATAGATATTGTCCCGCCTGTATGAATGATTAAAATATTTTTTTTCATAAGTTTTCCCCCAACGATGTATAATTAGTTAATTTGCCTTGCATATAAGGGCAGTATTGTTCATTTGGATAGTGCTTTTTGATTATGTTATTTCCATCCGTATATATACATGATACGATTAAGAAAACAGAAAGAAAAGAGGGCGTTTCATGCTGGTAATTATATCAGCAGGTATTGCACCTGGTCTAGCATTGTTAAGCTATTTTTATCTAAAGGATCAATATGAACAAGAACCTATCTTGTTAGTTTTTAAATCCTTTATGTATGGGGCTATTCTTACGTTCCCAATTATGTTTATACAACATGTACTTATAACGGAAAATGTACTTCAAGGAAAAATAGGGAGTGCATTTATAAGTACATCCTTACTAGAGGAATTTTTCAAGTGGTTTATTTTGTATTTTGCAGTTTATATGCATGGTGATTTTAATGAACCATATGATGGAATTGTTTATGGAGTCAGTGTTTCCCTTGGTTTTGCAACGGTGGAAAATATCTTATCACTGTTAGGCAATGGCATCGAGGTTGCCATTGGACGTGCATTGCTTCCGGTTTCTAGTCATGCTTTATTTGGTGTCGTTATGGGATATTATCTTGGAAAAGGAAAATTCTCCAGTGATAAAAAATATATAAAGTGGCTATTTTTATCCTTTTTTATCTCCTTTCTTCTTCACGGTATATATGATTTCATCCTTATTTCAGTTAAAAATTGGATTTATTGCATGGTTCCTTTTATGCTTTTTCTCTGGTGGTATGGCTTAAGAAAAGTAAAGCATGCACATATATTGACAGAAAAACTTCATCGAAAAGCATTGGAAAAATAAAAGTAATAGGAAAATCGAATCCTATTACTTTTTTGTATGATGATGTTAAAAGCTACTCTGTGAATTTTCATATTCGTAGTTGTTCCTCTTTTCCAATCCCACCACTCTTTATATTTTTCTTGAATAAAATACCTCTTATTTCAAAAACTAGTGGTAATTCTACATCATTTTTGGAGGGTTAGATTCATGAAGTATAGCACCTTACTGAAAGTTTTCTTCGTAATTGTGATGGTACCCTTTTTTACTATTTCAAATCAGCACCACGACGCAAAAGCTTTTTCGAATCAAGTTATTCAGCGAGGTGCTACAGGTGACGATGTTATAGAATTACAAGCGCGATTACAAAATATTGGATTCTTTAATGGGAAAATTGATGGAGTCTTTGGCTGGGGTACATACTGGGCATTGAGGAATTTCCAAGAAAAATTTGGACTTCCCATAGATGGATTGGCAGGAGCTGACACAAAAGCAAAACTTGTAGCAGCTTCGAATTACAATCGGGATTTTGTTATGGGGCAAATAAAAAAAGGTAATGATTTTACCTATTATGGCGGAGTCGATATTAATAAACAAATCAAGACGAATTCTTCTTCCACTAAATCAAATTCCACCAAGCCAAATACAGCAAATAATACATCCAATGTCACAGCATCAAATGTACCAAATGGCTACTCTCAAAATGATATTCGATTAATGTCCAATGCAGTTTACGGGGAATCAAGAGGAGAACCTTATGAGGGTCAAGTAGCGGTAGCAGCTGTTATTTTAAATCGAGTTTCCAGTCCGTCTTTCCCTAATACTGTTTCGGGGGTTATTTTTCAACCAGGAGCATTTACAGCAGTTTCAGATGGCCAAATATGGTTAACCCCCAATAAGACTGCAGAAAAAGCAGTAATGGATGCGATTAATGGTTGGGATCCTACGGGAAATGCTTTATATTACTTTAATCCGGCAACAGCAACTAGTAAATGGATTTGGGGAAGACCACAAATAAAACAAATAGGTAAACATATCTTTTGTAAATAAGGGGTGATGAAAGTTGTTCAGAGGCATATTAATTACCGTTTTGTCACTCGGAGTAGTGGGTACAGCCGTATGGGGATATCAGGAACATCGAGAAAAAAATGCAATATTAATCAACTCGGAAAACAATTATCAACGCGCTTTCCATGACCTGGCATTTCAAATGGATTTATTGCACGATAAGATTGGCACTACACTCGCCATGAATTCTAGAAAATCATTATCACCTGGTCTAGCAGAAGTTTGGAGATTGACTTCGCAAGCACACAGCAGTGTAGGGCAGTTGCCGCTAACATTATTGCCGTTTAACAAGACAGATGAGTTTCTATCGAAAATAGGAAACTTCAGCTATCAAACAGCTATTAGAGATTTGGACAAAAAACCATTAACGGACCAAGAATATAATACATTAAAAAAATTGTATGGCCAAAGTGAAAATATCCAAAATGAACTTCGTCATGTACAACATTTAGTTTTAAATAATAATTTAAGATGGATGGATGTAGAAATGGCATTGGCAAACGGAAAAGAAGCGTCAGACAATACGATTATTGATGGATTTAAAACTGTAGAAAAAACAGCTAAAGGATATGATGAAGCAAATATGGATAATCCTTCCTTTGTCAGCTTCAGTAAAAGGGATGAAGAATACCAACATATTCAAGGGAAAGTTATTTCGAAGGCAAGGGCAGGACAAATAGCGAAGAAATATTCTAATATTAAAAATGCCAACGTGGTGAACATAACGGAAAACAGAAAAGGGGCTAAATTTGGTTTCTATAGTATAACAATGAGAGGAACAGATAATCGTGAGGAAGTAATGGATATTAGTAAAAAGGGCGGCTACCCGATTTGGTATATGAATGAACGTGCTATCGGAAAGCAAAAAATCAGTTTAAATAATGGTGAAAAATATGCAGCAAGCTTTTTAAATAATCATCATTTTAGTGGAATGCAAGTTTTTGAAAGTTCCCAATATGATACAGTAGGAGTATATTCTTTTGCCACTGTTCAAAATGGAGTAAGGATTTATCCTGAAACGATTAAAATAAAAATAGCTCTTGATAATGGGCAGGTTATTGGATTCACGACGGAAGATTATCTGCAAAATCATCATATGCGGAATATTTCTAAACCAGCTTTAAGTATGGCAGAAGCAAAAGGGTATGTTAATCCAAAACTAAAAATTATGGAAGATCGATTAGCTGTCATTGTGAATGATTTAAATGAGGAAGTTCTTTGCTATGAATTTATTGGCACGTTAGGAAATGACACGTATCGAATTTATATTAATGCTGATAATGGAATAGAGGAAAAAGTAGAAAAACTAAAAAATGCTGAACCAATTTATAAAAATGCCTTGTAAAGAAAAGCCTGATCAGCTTTTCTTTTTTATATTATAAAAATGAAAAATTTAACATTAATCTAATGCAATATTACTTTATTTATTGATAAAATAGTTATAGTATTAAGATAAATGACAGGGAAGGGTTACGGAAATTATGTTAAAAGTTGGAATGTCTTTAACTTTAGAACCACTAGATAATGACGCAGATGAACAATACAAATGTAAGGTAGCGGATTTTGAAGGAGATCGAATCTATATCGATTATCCTATTAATACTAAAACCAACAGAACAACATTTTTGGTAAATTCAATGACTTTAAATGTTGTGTATATATCCGAAAATAACGTTGCATATAAATTTAGGACTCAAGTAATAGGGAAGGTTAAAAAAAACATTCCTTTAATTATTCTTCATTTTCCAGGTGCTGATCATTTAGAAAAGATTCAGCGAAGACAATTTGTACGTATAGAAACAGCAGTAGATGTTTCTGTATCATTGCCTCAATCTAAACAACTGATACCTACAATTACGGAAGATATCAGTGCTGGCGGTTGTGCAGTACTTTTGCCCAGAAATATAAAAGTGGATCAAAATGAAGAGGGAGAAGGCTTATTTGTTCTTCCTTTACAAACGGGACATGTATACCTTCGCTTGCCTTTTTCTGTGATTCGGATGTGGGAAAGTGATGGTAAGAATGTAGCATCGCTAAAATTTTTAGATATTTCAGCGAAAGAAAAACAGTCATTATTAAGATTTTGCTTTGAAAGGCAGTTAGAACACAGGAAAAAAGGATTATTATCCTGAGTTTTTTCTTAAAAAAGAAGAAATTAATTACGATTTAGATTATAAAAAATAGTGTAACTGTCTAGCTCCAGCGCCTATCGGCTAGCGGATTTCTCCGTCTCCTCCCTACGATAAGTCAACATCAGTTCGTGAACTACCTCACTGTGTTTCCTTTATCTCGAGCCTGCGACTACGAAATCCGTACGCCGATGAGCAAGGCGCTTTCGCTTTTCTTAGTATAAATCATTTTTCAAATCCCTATACTGTAAACGATGGAAGAGCAATTTACTCGTTGGGGTGAGAAGGATGAAAATAGTGGAACGCTGGATGATTAAAATAGTTATTTGCCATGTCCTATTACTACTATTTTTTCAATTTATTTTCGGTCAATTTCAAGTTATGAAAGACTTGCAAAGAATAACGTTTTACGAAGGCGTCAATCATCAAAATGAAACACCAATCATGGAAACATGGAAGAAGAATCAATAAAGACGGAAAGTTTTCCTGTCTTTTTTTCTGTTTTTATCTTCAAAAACAAAAGTGATTGTATCACTTATCTACCATTTTTGTGTTAATATAATAAAGATTAATTACTTAGGTTATGATTAGTAGGTGAATAGGCAATGAAAAAAATTCGTATTGCAATTGATGGACCAGCAGCTGCTGGAAAAAGTACAGTAGCTAAGATTATCGCAGAAAAGCTATCATATATTTATATTGATACAGGCGCGATGTATAGATCATTAACATATAAGGCCATTAAAAATCAGGTGGATTTAGATAATGAAAATGCATTGGCAGATCTTTTGCTTAATACAGATATCAAACTAATGGCAAGTGAAAATGGACAATTAGTTTTTGTCGATGGGACGAATGTTACCAATCAAATTCGCGGGTCAGAGGTGACAAATTCTGTATCCATCGTATCAAAATATCGTTCTGTACGAGAAGAAATGGTTAGGCGCCAAAAGGATTTGGCAAAGGATGGCGGTATCGTGATGGATGGTAGAGATATAGGAACACATGTCATACCGGATGCTGAATTAAAGATATTTTTATTAGCAAGTGTGGATGAACGGGCAGAAAGAAGGCATGCAGAAAATATATCTAAAGGATTTCCCTCAGATATAAATAAGCTTAAAGAAGAAATCGAATTAAGGGATAAATTAGACTCTGAAAGAGAAGTAGCTCCTTTGCGTAAAGCAGCAGATGCTATTGAGTTAGATACTACTTCGTTAAACATTAATGAGGTGGTGGATAACATTATGCATCTTGTCCATGAAAGGATTGGAATGGCGTGACATTTTATTCATTTGCTAAAGCAGTAGTCAATTCGATTTTTAGGCCGCTATACAGAATGGAAGTTATTGGTTTAGAAACATTTCCTAAAGAAGGCGGTGTCCTTTTATGTTCAAATCATATTGATAACTTTGATCCGCCAGTAGTAGGGATTACATGTCCGCGACCTGTAGTTTTTATGGCTAAAGAAGAGCTATTTAACACACCAGTTATTAAAACTTTAGTGACTAATTTAAATGCCTTTCCTGTTAAAAGAGGAATGAGCGATCGTGAGGCGCTTAGAAAAGGTTTAGCGGTTCTCAAAGAAAATAAAGTATTAGGATTATTTCCCGAAGGACATCGCAGTAAGACTGGTGAGCTTGGTAAGGGGCTTGCAGGTGCAGGTTTTTTTGCTTTAAGATCAAATGCACATATTGTTCCTTGTGCAATTATCGGCCCGTATAAACCTTTTAAAAAGCTGAAAGTTATATACGGAAAACCAATTGACATGGATATCTACAGAGAAAATAAAGCTAGTGCGGATGAGGTAACTGAAGTCATTATGAATAATATTCGCATGCTTTTGGAAAAACATCGATAAGCGACTACTTTACTTGACAAAATATCATATTTGTAAGAAGTTAGTAGAGAGAATATCTTTTTGAATTATTAGATATTAGAATGATAAAGTCATAAAAATCATTCTGTTTTTAACTGAAAATTCTTGTCGCTTGTTCCTTATAATAAGCAAATAGGAAAAGCAGAAAGATTTCAGCAGTTCGATTAAGGAGGAGTACATATGACAGAGGATATGAATCAAGTAGAAGTCAGAACTTTTTCAGAGAATGATAAAGTTAAAGGAACTGTAACCAAAATTGAAGAAAAGCAAGTGCTTGTTTCAATTATTGGAAGTAAACTTGATGGTATTATTCCAATAAGCGAACTTTCAAGTCTGCATGTTGAGCATGCTTCAGATGTAGTAAAAGAAGGAGACGAACTAGAATTAGTCGTAACAAAAGTGGAAGAAGATGCTCTAGTTGTTTCTAAGCGAAAAGCAGATGCTGAAAAAGCATGGGAAGAAATGAAACGGCGTTTTGAAACTGGAGAAGTTTTCGAATGCTTAGTAAATGATGTAGTGAAAGGCGGTCTTGTAGTTGATCTGGGTGTAAGGGGATTTGTGCCTGCATCTTTAGTAGAGGATCACTATGTTGACGATTTCACGGATTATAAAGGTAAAACATTATCATTTAAAATTGTTGAATTAGATCAAGAAAAAAATCGTCTTATCCTGTCTCACCGTGCTGTTATTGAAACAGAGAAGGAACAAAAGAAGAAACAAGTACTAAAGAATATTAGTGCCGGTCAAATTTTGGAAGGTGTTGTACAGCGAATTACTAATTTTGGTGCATTCGTAGATATTGGAGGAGTAGACGGATTAGTTCATATTTCTCAACTTTCCCATAAACATGTTTCGATGCCTTCGGAAGTTGTTCAAGAAGGTGATAAGGTACAAGTAAAGGTACTTTCTGTTGATTTAGATAATGAGCGTATATCTTTGTCTATAAAAGAAACCCAGCCTGGACCTTGGACTAATATTGAAGAAAAAGCCGCAGTAGATTCCGTTTTAACTGGAGTAGTGAAACGAATCGTATCCTTCGGTGCATTTGTGGAAGTATTACCTGGAGTAGAAGGCCTTGTTCATATTTCACAAATTTCCCACAAACATATTGGTACTCCACATGAGGTATTAAAAGAAGGGCAACAAGTTCAAGTGAAAGTTTTAGATGTAAATGAAAAAGAACAACGACTTTCCTTGAGTATTAAGGAATTAGAAGAAAAAGAAGCCGACAATCATGTTGAATACGAATTACCGGAGGAAGCAAAAGGTTTCCAACTCGGTGAAATGATTGGAGATAAATTAAAAGGTTTAAAAAATTAACCAAAAAGGAAAAGGGCTCATCGTTAATATAGCTCTTTTCCTTTTTTATTTCTCACTTGCAAATTATCCACGCTGTCTTTTCCTTGCTTCCTCAGGACCTTCTAATTTGGTTGCGCCGTCATAATGTAATGCTTGATCTCGATCAGATTCTACTCTCCTGCTATTTTTTAACTTCTTTTCTTGTCTGTCTTTACCCATCCATAACACCCCCTTTAGTTATGTTAAAAAGGATCAACAGGGATAACTTGAGTGATGCCTTGACACCCTGATGTTTTGATCCGCTTATATCTTAAGGATATCTCCATAAATATTTGCTATTCACGATTAGAACTTTTTTTATTTTCCCATAATGAATAATGGTTAGTGATGGGAGGGATTGGAGTGTCAGGCTCAATTTTTATTGGTTTTTTGTGGGGGACATGGATCGTCGCCACTTTTCTTATGCATAAACAACATAAATATCGTTTTCCGTTAGCCTTGCTTTCTTTAATATTATTAATCGTATATCCATATAAAATTCATATATCCCCATTTAGCATTCAACTTCCAGCTATTATTCTTCTTATTATTGGATATGTTTATATTACTTATCTTTCATTTGTAAAAAGATTATTTATGATGATTGCTATTATTGTCATGGTTACCGGATATACTGGCTTTTTATTAATGACCTTATATGATCCCGTATGGATCATTTTCGATTATCATTTAATGTCGGCAATATTTATTTTTTTTATTGCACAAATTCTTTTTCCTAAAAATTTATTTTCTCACCTAGTTTGTTCCGTTCTAGGTACTATTCAGGGAGAAGTAGTTTATGGGGTTATATTGTCTAAATGGGGATTTTCTTATAGTGCTTGCTCTGGTGATTATTTAGACACTTATACCATCTATTTATTTATTTCTTTAACCTGGTTTTTTATCCGGTATATATCTTCCAGCATGTCTTTAAAGAACTCAATTGGAAAACAAAAACATGGTTAAGGGTTAGGGAATAGGTGTAAATTTTGAGAAAAGGAAAATAAACTTTCATTGATTGCAAAACATATTATTGTTAAACTATTAAAGCTAGTGCTCATTCCAATACTTTATAATGAATGGAATGGATTTCTTGATTATTATGCATTATTACCCATGAGATATATCACTTATGATGGTGTATAAATATTTGTTTTTGCTAGCGTGATGGACAAAATAACGGATATGAAATGTCGAATAAAAGATGAAATTTGAAATATATGAAAGGGTGATGAAAGTGGCAAAACCAGTTGTCGCTATTGTAGGTCGTCCAAATGTGGGGAAATCGACAATCTTTAATCGAATTGTGGGGGAACGTGTCTCCATTGTAGAGGATATTCCCGGCGTTACAAGAGACCGTATATATAGTTCAGGGGAATGGCTGACTCATGATTTTAATATTATCGATACAGGCGGTATAGATATTGGGGATGAACCGTTTTTAGAACAAATTCGTGCCCAAGCTGAGATTGCCATTGATGAAGCGGACGTCATTATTTTTATTGTAAGTGGCCGTGAGGGAGTAACATCTGCTGATGAAATGGTGGCTAAAATTTTGTATCGTTCTAAAAAGCCAGTTGTATTAGGAGTAAATAAAATTGATAATCCTGAAATGAGAGATCAAATATATGATTTTTATGCACTAGGTTTTGGGGAACCTTTTCCGATTTCGGGTGCTCATGGAATAGGCTTAGGAGACTTATTGGATGAAGTTGCGAAGCATTTTCCTGCGCAGGATGAAACATCATATGATGAAGATGTTATTAAATTCAGTTTTATCGGCCGTCCAAATGTCGGGAAATCGTCACTTGTGAACGCTATATTAGGGGAAGAACGTGTTATTGTAAGTGATATAGAAGGTACCACTAGGGACGCAATTGATTCGACTTATACGTTTGAAGATCAAGAGTACGTGATAATTGATACGGCAGGAATGCGAAAAAAAGGGAAAGTATACGAGAGCACAGAGAAGTATAGTGTATTGCGTGCTCTAAGAGCTATTGAACGTTCAGATGTAGTATGTGTTGTGTTAAACGGTGAAGAAGGAATAAGAGAGCAAGATAAACGTATTGCGGGTTATGCTCATGAAGCTGGAAGAGCAATCGTTATTGTAGTGAACAAATGGGATGCAGTTGAAAAAGACGAGAAAACAATGAAGAAGTTTGAAGAAACGATTAGAGAGCACTTTCTCTTTTTAAGCTATGCGCCGATTGTATTTTTATCTGCTAAAACGAAGAAGAGGGTCAATACACTAATACCTGTCATTAAGATGGTAAGTGAAAATCATGCTTTAAGGGTGCAATCCAGCATCTTAAATGAAGTTATTATGGATGCGGTTGCTATGAACCCAACCCCTACAGATAAAGGACAAAGGCTAAAAATATATTATTCCACTCAGGTATCGGTAAAACCACCAACCTTTGTTGTTTTTGTTAATAATCCTGAATTAATGCATTTTTCATATGAGAGATTTTTGGAAAATCGAATTCGTGATGCGTTTAATTTTGAAGGAACACCAATTCGAATTTTATCACGTCAAAGAAAATAACACATGTGCAGGTGATATCATGTCAAATGTAAAAGAAAAAGTAGCTGTTATCGGAGCAGGGAGCTGGGGCACGGCATTAGCATTAGTTTTGGCGGATAATGGCCATGAAGTACGATTGTGGGGACATAAGCAGGAACAAATCGACGAGATTAATAGTAAGCACACTAATGAAAAATACTTACCTAACTTAAAACTGCCGGAAACAATTGTTGGGATAAGTTCACTGTCAGCCGCTTTGGAGGGCATGGACATAATCATTCTTGCAGTTCCGACAAAGGCTATTCGAGAAGTCCTTGGGAAAATACGTGAATTTCAAAAATTCCCTTTGACCATTGTTCATGTAAGTAAAGGAATAGAACCAGATTCACTACTTAGAATTTCAGAGATGATCGAACAGGAATTACCTTCTTCCGTACTTAAAGATATCGTCGTCCTTTCCGGACCAAGTCATGCTGAGGAAGTTAGTTTAAGACATCCTACAACTGTGACAGTTTCATCTGAAAATATGGATGCGGCAAATATGGTACAGGATCTTTTTATGAATCAACATTTTCGTGTCTATACAAACCCTGATGTAATTGGTGTGGAAATTGGCGGCGCATTAAAAAATATAATTGCCCTTGCTGCAGGAATTTCTGATGGGTTAGGGTATGGAGATAATGCGAAGGCAGCACTCATTACTAGAGGGTTAACAGAAATTGCACGTCTTGGTACAAAGATGGGGGCAAACCCCTTAACTTTCTTAGGTTTATCGGGAATTGGGGATTTGATAGTGACTTGCACAAGTGTGCATTCTAGAAATTGGCGTGCTGGTAATATGCTGGGAAAAGGAAAAAAACTAGATGAAGTTTTAGAAAGCATGGGGATGGTAGTGGAAGGCGTAAGAACGACAAAAGCGGCCTATCAGCTTTCGGAAAAATATAATGTAAAAATGCCGATAACGGAAAGTTTATATGGCGTTCTATTTAATGATAATAATCCAAAGGAAGCAGTGGATCAATTAATGGGACGATTAAAAACAAATGAAATGGAAGATTTAACTAATGGATTGGTTGATTAACCATTTGCATCGAAAAAATTTAATGCTAATATCCAACTGAGGTTTTCTTGAATTTTTCACTGGGGATTAATTTTTTGTCTAAAAGGGATATCCATAGACAAGAATTTAATTATATGGGCATTCGAGGATGCCAACCAGAACAATGTGGCATAAAATGCTATGAAGTAATTAGCTTTAAGCCAAAGGTATGGGTATTTGTCTATTTTTTATTAAGAAGTAAGGTAACGCTCCCTTACTTCTTTTTTTTGTATTTCCCGAACACTCATCCAAAAAATACAATTTATTAGGGAATATATGAATACATTTCATTTTCCTGTCAAAGTCATATCATTCCATTTTTATTCGCTTATGATATAATATTTGGCGGGTATGCACTCTTTTAATTTTATAAATATTTTATAAAGGTGGTTTGATGGATGTCACTGTCCATGCTCAAAATGTGGATTTCCATTGCTGCAATGGGGATTATGGCCATAGCAATGGTAACCATATATGTAAGCAGATACAAGTTGAAATCAAAGGCGTTTAAATTTATTACTGCTTTAGTAGCATACATATGTTTAATAGTAGGCGGATTAATGATGTTTTATGTTGTACTTAGCGGCCCGACGGACAGCTAGTTGATTTTGAAAGGAATTTTAATATTTAATTTATTTGGTTTATATAACCATGAAAGGATGTCCCATAGGTTTGAAAAAAATAATACTTGGCGTTATTCTGATTACCTCTATTTCATTATTGAGCGGATGTTTGTATCCTCAAGACAAGCTTGCAAAAAATCAAGTTCCTTATGATGACCAAATACAAACAGTACAAACAGCTGTCGAAAAGTTTCAAAAAGATAATGATGGAATTCTCCCAATTAAAACGGAGGAAAAAAGTGCATCAATATATGAAAAATATCCAGTAGATTTTAATAAATTAATCCAGAACAGATACATGTCCGAACCGCCTGGAAATTCATATGAAAATGGCGGAATCTTTCAATATGTTATTATCAATGCTGAAACAAAACCAGCTGTTAAAATATTTGATTTGCGTATTGCTGAAAAAATACGTGAAATTAAGATACGTATTGCTGCCCAAGGGTATCCGCCGTTTGGTAAGCAAGTTGCATATAATGTTTATTCCATTAACTTTAAGAAACTAGGATATAAAGATGAACAATATGTTGTATCGCCATATACAAATAACAATCTTCCTTTTGTTATCAATGGTTCAGGTAATATATTTGTTGATTATCGCATGGATTTATATCAAGCACTTAAAAAGGATCATACTTCTTACAAACAGGGTGATGACATCAGGCCTTTATTAACAAGACATTCTTCCTTTGTACCCGCTTATTCATTGCCCTACACTATAAATAAAAAAAATGAACCAGTCTTTATGACAAAATAGTCATAACCCTTTCTCAGACAATATATATTGTAGAGGAAGGGTTTTTATTTATTATAAGTGGTTGTTCAAAAAAGCTAACACAAACTAGGTTTGACGAAACAGTGTACTAGTCTTCAATATTTTTGAAGCTAAACATTACTTATCTATCTTTTTGAACACTAATTATAATTAAATCTATAAAAAAATTACTCTTTATAGTCATATCATAATAGGACAACATCATACACATATATTGTCCAATCATATTTAACGGATGTAAAGTCCCGGTAACTTAATGTGGGGAGGGAATTTCTTGGAAAAGGTAGATATTTTTAAAGATATCGCTGAAAGAACTGGTGGAGACATTTACTTAGGAGTGGTGGGAGCAGTTCGTACCGGTAAGTCTACATTTATTAAAAAATTTATGGAGCTGGTTGTTTTACCTAATATCTCCAATGAGGCAGACAGAAATAGAGCACAAGATGAATTACCGCAAAGTGCGGCAGGAAAGACGATCATGACGACAGAACCAAAATTTGTTCCTAATCAAGCTGTTTCAGTACATGTTGGTGAAGGTCTTGATGTAAATATTCGTCTCGTTGATTGCGTAGGGTATACTGTGCCAGGTGCGAAAGGCTATGAAGATGAAAATGGTCCGCGGATGATCCATACACCTTGGTATGAAGAACCAATATCCTTTCATGAGGCAGCAGAAATCGGTACGAGAAAAGTTATTCAAGAACATTCCGTAATTGGAGTCGTAATTACGACAGATGGATCGATTGGGGAAATACCACGCTATGATTATGTGGATGCTGAAGAAAGAGTAATTGCCGAATTAAAGGAAGTAGGTAAACCATTTATTATGGTAGTTAACTCTGCTAGACCACATCACCCAGAAACAGAATCACTCAGATTGTCGCTTGCCGAAAAATATGATATTCCAGTGGTGGCGATGTCAGTGGAGAGTATGCGTGAAGGGGATGTTTTAAACGTCCTTCGTGAAGCGTTGTACGAATTCCCTGTTCTGGAAGTCAACGTTAATCTTCCGAGCTGGGTAATGGTATTAAAAGAAAATCATTGGTTGAGGGAAAATTATCAAGAAGCCGTGAAAGAAACAGTAAAGGACATTAAGAGACTACGAGATGTAGATCGTGTTGTTCAATATTTCAATGAGTATGATTTTATTGAAAATGCTGGATTAGCAGGAATTGAAATGGGTCAAGGTGTAGCGGAAATTGATTTATTTGCACCTGATGAACTGTACGATCAGGTATTAAAAGAAATTGTGGGGGTAGAAATTCGCGGCAAGGATCATTTACTTGAATTAATGCAGGATTTTGCCCATGCAAAGACAGAATATGATCAAATTTCCGATGCGTTGAAAATGGTGAAGCAAACAGGTTATGGAATTGCCTCTCCATCCCTGCAGGATATGAGTCTTGACGAACCTGAAATTATCCGACAAGGATCACGATTTGGAGTACGTCTAAAAGCAGTAGCACCATCCATCCATATGATAAAAGTAGATGTGGAATCTGAATTTGCACCGATTATCGGCACAGAAAAGCAGAGCGAAGAACTAGTAAGGTACCTAATGCAGGACTTTGAGGATGATCCGCTGTCCATTTGGAACTCTGATATCTTTGGTCGCAATTTAAGCTCAATTGTCCGAGAAGGGATTCATGCTAAACTTTCGCTTATGCCGGAAAATGCTCGGTATAAACTAAAAGAAACATTGGAAAGAATCATTAATGAGGGATCTGGTGGTTTAATCGCCATCATTTTATAGGCAAAAAGAGGTGCCATCTAAAAAAAATGGCACTTTTTTTGTGTTTTTATGAAAAGTTTCCCATTAAATCAATATTTATTCTTGCTAAGCCAATTTTAATATGATAATCTTTTATCAGAATTGTTGTTGTTACAGGAATCAACAACGTTCTTTACGGTTTTTTCACTATTTATGTATAGAAACCGTTTAATTTGTTTACAAATGTAATATTTAACAAAAAAATGTTCCTTTTTTGGGAGGAGGTGAATGGCATGAACAAAACAGAACTAATCAATGCTGTTGCAGAAAGCACAGAATTATCAAAAAAAGACGCGACAAAAGCTGTTGATGCTATTTTCGATACTATTCAAAGCGCATTAGCAAATGGCGATAAAGTACAACTAATTGGATTCGGTAACTTCGAAGTTCGTGAACGTGCGGCTCGTAAAGGACGTAACCCACAAACTGGTGAAGAAATCGAAATCGCAGCTAGCAAAGTGCCTGCATTCAAACCAGGTAAAGCGCTTAAAGACGCTGTTAAATAAGTACATACTTTACTTTGAGCGTATATTAAAAGGACTGCATTTCGCAGTCCTTTTTATTTTCCCTTCTTTGGATTGTTTCATGCATGGATAAAAGCTGAATTGAATTTTGCTGACCATCGTAGTGTGTGCTAATATTAAAAAGCTATCATTATTATTTTGTATTATAGATCAGCATGTAACGATATTTGTGATACTAATATGTAAATAAGGAGAATATTAGGTGGACGAGGCAAGCTTAAAGAAAATTGAACTAGGTGTTCGAATGATTCTAGAGGCCATTGGTGAAAATCCCGAGCGTGAAGGTTTAGTAGATACTCCAGAACGTGTAGCAAAAATGTATGAGGAAATTTTTGCAGGATTAAAGCAGGATCCGAGTGAATTTTTTGATGTCATTTATAGTGAAAATCATGAAGAATTAGTGCTTGTAAAAGATATAGCTTTTTTTTCTATGTGTGAGCACCATCTTATCCCTTTTTATGGGAAGGCACATATAGCGTATATTCCGCAAGATGGAAAAGTTGCTGGTTTAAGCAAATTAGCCAGAGCTGTTGAGTCTATTGCAGGCAGACCGCAGCTACAGGAACGAATTACGACTAACCTTGCCGATGTGTTAATGGAGAAGCTAAATCCAATGGGGGTATTGATTATGCTGGAAGCTGAGCATATGTGTATGACTATGCGTGGTATAAAAAAACCAGGAACGAAAGCAATTACTACTGCTGCGAGAGGCATCTTTAAAACGAATAATTCAGTAAGGTCCGAAGTTCTTTCCATAATGAGGGATTAATTTTAACAAAAAAGGAGGAAGTTCAATGCCAACACCAAATGGAACTAATGATTTTATCGTAATAAAGGCTGTAGATGATGGAGTAAGTGTAATTGGGTTAACGCGAGGAACTGATACTAGATTCCATCATACGGAAAAATTAGATCGCGGAGAAGTAATGATTGCTCAGTTTACGGAGCATACATCAGCCATTAAGATTAGAGGAAATGCTAAAATTTATACAAGTATTGCTGAATTAAACAGTGAATCGAAGAAATAAAAGTCATGAAATGATCGAAACTAGTGAAATAAATCACAAATACATACAGTTTAAATATTTTTATGTTATAATATATTTTGTTCTATTTTTAATGGCTTTTTTCGTAAACTTATTGTTATTGGTACTTTAGAATACCTGCAAATATTTACTTTAAAATGAAACAATGTTTAAAAATTACGAAAAAATGCCCTGGTGAATATAATTAATTTGATTTTAATATTTTATAAAAAAACATTTTATACGATAACAGCTTTCTTAAATGAAGCATAAGAAAAGATATATATCCAGGAAAGAAATGGGGATTAAGGGTTATGTCATTGCAAGAATCATTAAATCTAGTGGCCTCTATAAAGGAGAACGTCCAACAAAAGATTACACATCATTATTTAACTAAATACATAGAGCTTCCCTTCATCGATGAAGACCGCATTATTCTTTTATTAAATAGTATGGTGGATCAAAATATTCCAAAGAATGATGTGGAAAAGTTTGTCACTAGTGCTATGCTTATTCAAATTGCCCTTGATACCCATGATAAAGTAACAAACCACGGTGAGGATTTAAAAAAACGACAGCTTTTAGTTCTATCCGGAGATTACTTTAGCGGATTATATTATAAAATCTTAGCGGAAGTTGATAATATTCCTTTAATAAAAGTATTAGCAGAAGGGATTAAAATCGTTAATGAATCTAAAATTGCACTTTATCGAAATAAAGATAATGACATTGATACATATATGAATAACCTGAAGAATGCAGAGTCAACAATTGTAACCAAATTTTGCAGTTATTTTGGAAGCAGTCATCTGTATCCGATTGTGGAAGACATTTTGTTCCTAAATCGCCTAATAAGGGAAAGAGAAATGGTGAATGGTGGCGAAACATCGGCATTATTTGAAGGACTTGTCAAATGTATTTTCCCAACAAAAAAAGTACTATTTCACCAATTATCAGCTGAAATGAAGAGAAGAATTACCGATACATATGATCAATACATAACTTTTTCAAAAAACCGGTTAAAGGAATATTTGAAAGAGCTAAAAAATCCTAGTCTTTTATTAGGCCAAAGAATAAAGTTTTTGGTGATGGAACGTCAAACTGTTTTTAATTTACATTTGGAGGAAGGATAAGCTATGTCTACAAAGGAAGAACGTGTCCATACCGTATTTGAAAATATTTATGATAATTATGACAAAATGAATTCCGTTATTAGTTTTCAGCAACATTTAAAATGGCGCCGAGATACGATGAAGAAAATGAATGTCAAGGAAGGTGCCAAAGCTCTTGATGTTTGCTGCGGAACCGCCGATTGGACCATTGCTCTGGCAAATGCAGTAGGATCTAATGGAAAAGTATACGGGCTAGATTTTAGTGAAAATATGCTGAAAATTGGCAAGGAAAAAGTAACAGGGTTACCGCAGGTAGAGTTAATCCACGGCAATGCAATGGAACTCCCATTTGATGATAATACTTTTGATTATGTCACAATAGGATTTGGTCTCCGAAACGTCCCTGACTATATGCATGTGTTAAAAGAAATGTATCGTGTTGTGAAACCTGGCGGAATGGCAGTTTGCTTGGAGACTTCACAGCCGACTATGTTTGGATTTAAACAAGGGTATTATTTTTACTTTCGCTTTATCATGCCTGTTCTAGGAAAACTATTGGCGAAGAGTTATAAAGAATACTCCTGGCTCCAAGAATCTGCTAGAGATTTTCCGGGAATGAAAGAATTAGCTGTGATGTTTGAAAAAGCAGGATTTATCAATATACAATATAAGCCATACAGCGGGGGTGTGGCTGCATCGCATATAGGGTATAAAGAGAGACAATAAGCTGGGTGGATATAATATGAAATTACAAATGATGTATTCGTTTATGAAAGCGGATATTGATCTAATTGAAAAAGAGCTGCATAAGGCAATAACTTCTGATTCGGATCTGATTCAAAAAGCATCACTTAATCTAATTGAAGCTGGTGGAAAAAGACTGCGACCAATTTTTGTATTGCTTTCCGCGAAATTTGGGAAATATGATATCCAAGCAATTAAGAATGTTGCTGTGGCGTTAGAGTTAATACACATGGCTTCGCTTGTTCATGATGATGTTATTGATGATGCTGAACTAAGAAGAGGAAAGCTCACCGTAAAGGCAAAATGGGATAACCGAATTGCTATGTATACTGGAGATTATATTTTGGCATGTTCTTTAGAGTATATGACTAAAATCGAAAATGTCGAGGCACATCGGATCTTAGCCAATACAATTACAGAAGTGTGTTTAGGTGAAATTGAACAAATAAAAGATAAATATCGATTTAACCAAAATTTAAGAGATTATTTAAGACGTATTAAAAGAAAAACAGCTTTATTAATTGCGGCAAGCTGCCAATTAGGGGCAATCGTTTCTGGCGCAAGTGAAGATATACATAAAAAGCTCTATCAATTCGGATATTATGTTGGAATGTCCTACCAAATTACGGATGATATTCTTGATTTTACAGGAACGGAAAAAGTGCTCGGAAAGCCTGCAGGAGATGATTTGCTCCAAGGAAATATTACACTGCCGGTCCTCTATGCAATGAATAATATGAATGCCAGAACCAAGATTTTAACGGTACACGAGAATTTGAATAAAGAAGAAATGAAAGAAATTATTTCTGTTATTAAAGAAACAGGTGCAATTGAAAAAGCCCACAAAATAAGCCAACGCTATTTACAAAAAGCATTATCCGTCATTAAAGACCTTCCTGAAAATCGAACAAAAAAGTCATTAATTGATATTGCTAATTTTGTCGGCAAGCGAAAATTTTAATTTATAAAAGATAAAAATGCTGAAGCTTAAATATCAAATGATTTTGTTAGGAATTATATTTATTACTGAAAAACTTATATATCTCGAAAGCGTTATCAATAACTTATTGTCAAATTCCGTTATTAATGTTACTATTTTCATGGGTATTTGCCCGTATCAACAAGATACATAACTAGGAGTGGTAATAATGGAAAAAACATTTTTAATGGTGAAACCTGACGGGGTACAAAGACAATTAATCGGTGAAATTGTTTCCCGTTTTGAGAAAAAAGGCTTTCATTTAGTTGGTGCTAAGTTAATGAAAGTTTCGACTGAATTAGCTGAAAAACATTATGGCGAACACAAAGAACGTCCTTTCTTTGGAGAATTAGTTGATTTTATTACATCCAGCCCTGTTTTTGCGATGGTTTGGGAAGGTGAAAATGTCATTGCCACAGCTCGTCAAATGATGGGGTCTACAAATCCAAAGGATGCACAACCTGGAACAATTCGCGGTGATTTTGGTGTCACTGTTGGAAAGAATATTATCCACGGTTCTGATTCTCCTGAAAGTGCAGAAAGAGAAATTGGTCTGTTCTTTAAGTCAGAAGAATTAGTAGATTATACAAAATTAATAAATGAATGGATTTATTAATAACGTTTGGATTGGTTAACTACCAATCCTTTTTCATTTTGAAAAAATTTTTTGTCTAAAGTGAAAATCTTTCGCTATAATTAATTTAAAAAATACCTTTGGGAGTACAGGCATGGATCGTGATTATCAAGATTTTATCTTTCAAATAAAAAGAAAGACAGGAATAGATTTAGCGTTATATAAAGAAGCACAAATGAAAAGGAGACTCACTACTTTTTATGAAAAAAAGGGCTATACATCATTTCATGATTTTTTTAAAGCGCTAAATAGTGATGCAGATTTACTTAATCAATTTTTAGATCGAATGACCATTAATGTGTCGGAATTTTACCGTAATAAACAAAGATGGGATGTTCTGGAGAATAAAATTCTGACAAGACTATTAAAAAATAATCAAACAATAAAAGTATGGAGTGCGGCTTCATCAACTGGTGAAGAACCATATACATTATCGCTTGTTTTATCAAACTATATACCACTAAACAAAATTTCGATACTGGCTACCGATATTGATGCTAATGCCATCCAAAAGGCAAAAATAGGAGTATATCCTGAACGGTCATTACAGGAAGTACCTATGTCTGCAAAAGAAAAGTACTTTAAAAAACAAGGCGATTATTATGAAATTGCTGATGTAATAAAACAAACAGTATCTTTCAAAAAACATAATTTGCTAGCGGATCGATTTGAAAAGAATTTTGATCTAATTGTTTGCCGAAACGTGTTAATTTATTTTACAGAGGAAGCAAAAGAAATATTATATCAAAAATTTAGTGATGCGCTTAAACCAGGCGGAGTGCTTTTTGTTGGAAGTACAGAACAAATTTTTAATCCTATAAAGTATGGACTTGAAATTGAGGATACATTTTTCTACAGAAAAGTGTAAAAAACTGTTGCTTATCAACAGTTTTTTTGTTATTAATGTTTGTTAAAAGGATAAAAAGTTCTAATTTTTTTAATAATATACTATGTTTGTGCAAAGGGTTTTATGATATAGTGATACATAATTCCTTTAAAGTGATGAAGGGGGTATAAACAAATGAGATATTTAACTGCTGGTGAATCACATGGGCCGCAGCTTACAACAATTATAGAAGGATTGCCTGCGGGAATGCCATTAACCTCAGAGGATATTAATTATGAGCTGGCACGCAGACAAAAGGGTCATGGACGCGGAAGAAGAATGCAAATTGAAAAGGATACCGTAAAAATTGCCGGTGGTGTAAGGCATGGGCATACACTTGGTTCTCCTCTAGCATTAGTAGTAGAAAATAATGATTGGAAGCATTGGACAAAGATCATGGGTATAGAACCACTAGAGGAAAATGAAGCAGACGAGGTTAAGCGTAAAGTAACAAGGCCAAGACCAGGTCATGCTGATTTGGTTGGCGGAATCAAATATGGACATCGCGATATGAGAAATGTCTTGGAACGTTCGTCTGCTAGAGAAACAACGGTAAGGGTTGCTGCAGGAGCGGTGGCTAAAAAGTTATTGTCCTTATTAGGAATAGAAGTTGCGGGACATGTACTGGAAATAGGCGGAATAAAAGCAAACCCACCTATCTATCAAAACATAAAAGAATTACAGCAAAAAACTGAAAATTCTCCTGTACGAGTGTTTGATGAGACTGCGGAAAAGCAGATGATGGAAGCAATTGATTTGGCGAAGAAAAACGGAGATTCCATTGGAGGAATTGTTGAGGTTATTGTCGAAGGAATGCCTGCAGGTGTAGGAAGCTATGTTCATTATGACCGCAAGTTAGATGCCAAAATTGCTAGAGCAATCGTAAGTATTAATGCCTTTAAAGGTGTTGAGTTTGGATTAGGCTTTGAAATGGCCAGAATACCTGGCAGTCAAGTTCATGACGAAATAGTTTGGGACAAGGAAGATGGTTATACAAGAAGAACGAACCGTCTTGGCGGTTTTGAGGGCGGTATGTCAACAGGTATGCCTATTGTAGTTAGAGGGGTTATGAAACCAATCCCAACTCTGTACAAGCCATTGCAAAGTGTAGATATTGAAACAAAGGAACCATTTACTGCAAGTATCGAGAGGTCGGATAGCTGTGCTGTACCGGCAGCAAGTGTTGTTGCAGAAGCGGTTGTCGCTTGGGAATTAGCGTCTGCGATTACAGAACAATTTTCCAGCGATCGTTTTGACGAATTAGAAAAAATCATTGCAGAACAAAGAGAATATGCTAGGAAGTTTTGATATGGATTCAATAAATATTTGTACGTCATCTAAAAACTATTCTGTATATATAGGAAATGAGATTGTACACCTGTTAACAAAAGAAGTAGAGGGATATTCCAAAATTTTCATCGTAACGGATAAACATTTGGAATCATTGCATTTGCAAAAATTAACACAGCATCTTCCGGAGATAGAAACACATATTTACATAGCCCCAAATGGGGAGCACGCAAAAACATTTTCGGTGTTTGAGGATTGTATTACATATGCACTTCAAAACGGGTTTGATCGAAAGTCAATTGTATTAGCTTTCGGCGGTGGAGCAATTGGAGATTTAGCAGGCTTTGTGGCTGCAACCTATATGAGAGGAATTCCCTTCATTCAAATTCCGACAACAATATTAGCACATGACAGCGCGATTGGCGGAAAGGTTGCTATCAATCATCCATTAGGAAAGAATATGATTGGCGCTTTTTATCAGCCAGAACTAGTTTTATATGATATTCAATTTTTAGCAACTCTTCCAAGCAAGGAAAGAAGAAGCGGATTTGCAGAAGTAATAAAACATGCTTTAATTTCTGATCCAACATTTTTACAAGATTTAATGGTGAAAGTTAATTCCTTAGACTCTATTCCAGTTCATGATTTACAGATGTTTTTACGAAAAGGAATGGAAGTAAAAGCGAATATTGTTCGTTTAGACGAAAAAGAACAAAATATCCGTGCATATTTAAATTTTGGGCATACTCTTGGCCATGCATTAGAGTCGACCGCAGGTTACGGTAATTTAACACATGGAGAAGCAGTTATGATTGGCATCGTATATGCTCTGCAATTAAGTATAGAAGTGCTTCAACTACAATTTCCTATAAAGGAATTTACCACATGGCTTGAAAGTTTGGGATATAAATGGAGAATACCAGCTGATATGGATTTTGAATCTATATTTGAATGGATGGTAAGAGACAAAAAATCTGTTTCTAATACACCAACCTTTGTATTATTGCAAGAGATAGGCAAGCCTGTAATGCAAAAAGTCGATAAATCACTTTTACAGAAAACCTATCATCTATTGCAAGCATAAAAACTAATGCGCAAGCCGATCGGCGCTGAATCAAAACGTAGACAACTTTTCAAGAAATCATCCACATATTTAATAATTTTCTTAATATAGAGAAAAGAATTTAAAGGGGAGAATGAAATGATTCGCGGAATTCGTGGTGCAACAACAGTCTCTAATAACCAAGAAGAACAAGTCATTGATGCCGCTGATGAGTTATTGCGGAAGATGATTGAGTCGAATGAAGTAGAAGCAACGGATGTTGCTTCTGTTTTCATATCTGTAACATCTGATATAAATGCAGCATTTCCTTCGAAGGCTTTAAGAAGATTCCCAGATTGGAAGTTTGTTCCCATTATGTGTATGCAGGAAATTCCTGTCGTGGATAGTTTACCGTTGTGTATTAGAGTGATGCTTCATGTAAACACAACCAAATCACAAGCTTCCATTAACCATATTTATTTAAAAAATGCTGTCATTCTGCGTCCAGATTTAGCTTCAAATAACTAGGGAGGTTACGAAGATGAAATGGAAAAATCAAATTCTTAATTTAGAGGCATACAAGCCTGGAAAAACGATAGATGAAGTAAAAAAGCAATATAAACTTGAGTCAATTGTAAAATTAGCGTCAAATGAAAACCCATATGGATATTCACCAAAAGTCGACCAGGCATTAAAAGATTTTAAAGCATCTTATATCCTTTATCCAGATGGTTATGCATCTAATTTGCGGGAAGTAATGGCAGATCTTTTAAATGTGGATGCAAGGCAGCTTATTTTTACAAATGGTGCGGATGAGTTAATTCAAATTATTTCACGAGCCCTACTTGAACCAGGGAAAAATACTGTAATGGCGAATCCGACTTTTTCACAGTATAGGCATAATGCCGTTATCGAGGGAGCGGAAGTTCGGGAAGTAGATTTACTTAATGGTAAGCACGACTTAAAAGGAATGCTTTCACAAATAGATGAAAACACAGCAATTGTATGGGTATGCAACCCGAACAATCCAACTGGTACGTATATGCTTGAAGAAGAATTGCAAGTATTTTTAGAACAAGTTCCAAGCGATGTATTGGTAGTGCTTGATGAAGCGTACTTTGAATATGTCGACAAAGATATCGCATATAATTCTCTATCATTTCTTGAACAGTTTCCTAATCTTATAGTGATGAAAACTTTTTCGAAAATCTATGGTTTGGCTAGTTTTCGTGTAGGATATGGAATTTCATCTATTGCCAATATCCAAAGTCTTGATCCGGCACGTCCTCCTTTCAATACGAATGTACTTGGTCAATTAGCCGCATCTACAGCTATTTTAGATAAGGATTTTGTTGAAAGTTGTCGCTTAAAAAACGAAACGGAAAAACAAAAATATTATGATTTTTGTCAAGAGAATCATTTGAGTTATTTTCCAACACAAGCAAATTTCATTTTAATTGATTTTGCATGTGATGGAGATAAAATATCCCAATTTTTATTATCGAAAGGACTTATTGTTCGTTCAGGAAAGGCATTAGGATATCCAACAGGTGTCCGGATAACGCTAGGTTCGAAGGCGCAGAATCAACAGGTAAGAAACGCCATTAAAGAATTTATGGAACTAAATTCTTAATTAAAGAGCTTAAACGGTTTTTTCTACAGGAGGATTTTCATGCGGGGAAATGTATTTATTGTCGGCCTTGGTTTAATTGGAGGATCATTGGCTTTAACCATCAAAAAACAGCATCCAGATGTGATTATTCATGGATATGATGTGAACGAAGAGGAAATGAATAAAGCAATAATTCTTAAAATCATTGATAAAAAAGCAGAATCCTTTCAGCAAGGAGCTGAAATTGCTGATTTAATTATCCTGTCAACACCGGTTTTAGTAACCGAAAAATTAATGGTGCAATTGGCAAATCTGCAATTAAAAGAAAACGTTCTAATTACTGATACAGGAAGTACGAAAAAAACTATTGTCGATAAAGCCAAAGTCCTTACCGAGAAGGGGATACAATTTATCGGAGGACACCCGATGGCTGGATCACATAAAAGTGGTGTTACAGCTGCCAAAGAACAACTTTTTGAAAATGCATTTTATATCTTTACACCAAATTCCAGCCAGAAGACAGAACAAATCAATACATTAAAAGAGTGGCTAAGTGGAACAAAAGCAAGATTTATGGAACTTACTGCCGAGGATCATGATGAAATGACAGGAATATTAAGCCATCTTCCGCATGTTATTGCTTCGTCATTAGTAGAACAAGCAAAAGAGGCAGAGGAAAACTACCCATTGCTATCAAGACTTGCTGCTGGCGGTTTTCGTGATATTACGAGAATTGCTTCTAGCGACCCGACGATGTGGGCAAGCATCAGCTTATTAAATAGAGACGTGTTAGTGAGGTTATTAAAACAATGGATTGGTAAAATGAATCATATTACCGATTTAATTCAGGAAGAAAATTTTGATGAACTTTATGCCTTTTTTCAGGAAGCGAAAGTTTTTAGGGATGAACTTCCAGTTCATTCTACGGGTGTTATTCATTCCTTCTATGACTTGTTCATTGATATCCCCGATTATCCGGGGATTATATCAGAAATTACAGGTTATTTAGCTGAAGAAAAAATTAGTATTACGAACATAAGAATTTTAGAAACTAGGGAAGATGTCTATGGAGTTTTACGAATTAGTTTCCAAAATGAGCAGGATAGAAGTCTTGCAAAAGAATGTTTAGAAAAAAGAACAACATATGACTTGTTTATCCAATAATAAGTTTGTTTTTGAAAAGGGTGAATGTAGTGGAGTATAAAGAGCTTATATGTAACCAACACAATTTATTCGGGACGATCTCAGTGCCTGGGGATAAATCAATTTCCCATCGTGCCATTATGTTTGGAGCGGTTTCACGCGGGGAAACGATTGTAAGAAATTTTTTATTTGGTGCAGATTGTTTAAGTACCATTTCTTGCTTTCGGAAACTGGGAGTTCGAATTGAACAAGAGCAAAATGAAATAAAAATTTATGGAGAAGGTTGGAATGGACTGAAAGAACCTTCCTCTATCCTTGATGTCGGAAATTCAGGAACCACTACTCGATTAATGTTGGGAATTCTTGCTGGAAGACCATTTCATTCCGTTGTAATAGGGGATGATTCTATTGCCAAGAGACCGATGAATCGCGTCGTTTTGCCGTTAAGGAAAATGGGGGCTACTATTAACGGACGTGAAAAAGGAAACTATACTCCAATCGCTATACAAGGTGGTAGTCCATTAAAGTCTATCACTTACGAACTTCCAGTTGCTAGCGCACAAGTGAAATCTTGCCTACTTCTTGCCGGTTTGCAAGCAGATGGAGAAACAACCATAATAGAGCCAACTGCTACCAGAGATCATACGGAAAGAATGATTCAGCATTTTGGAGGAGAATTATCCGTCCAAAATAACCGAATAACCGTTAAGGGCAATCAACAGCTTACGGGTACAACCATCGACGTTCCAGGTGATATTTCTTCAGCCGCTTACTTTATGGTCGCAGCAGCAATTATGGAAAATAGTGAAGTCATCTTGAAAAATGTGGGGCTGAATCCAACCAGAACAGGGATTATCGATGTATTAATAAAAATGGGAGCAGATATTACAATCGAAAAGGATACGAACACTTCCTTTGAGCCTGTTGGCACTGTTACAGTCAGAAATTCTACTTTAAAAGGAATCGAAATATCTGGAGATTTAATTCCTAGATTAATTGACGAGCTTCCTATTATTGCTTTGTTGGCTACACAAGCTGATGGAAAAACTATTATAAAAAATGCAGAGGAATTAAAAGTAAAAGAGACGAATCGCATCGATGCAGTAGCAAAAGAATTATCACGATTAGGAGCAAATATTTTACCGACTGATGATGGGATGATTATTACCGGAAAAACACCTTTACACGGTGAAACCGTCTCAAGCCATGGTGACCACCGAATTGGGATGATGTTAGGCATTGCTTCTTTAATTTGTAAAGATAAGGTGACGCTAGAAGGATATGAAGCCATAGAAGTTTCTTACCCCAACTTTTTTGAGGATTTACAATCACTGATTAAATAAGAAAAGCGCAAGCGCCGCAGCACTAGCGTACGGATTTCGTAGTCGCTCACCTCGAGATAAAGGAAACACAGTGAGGTAGTTCACGAACAAGTGAAAATAAGCACTTTCATTTTCAACGAGTAAAATTTGAAATGTAATTTTACTCGTTGACTTATCGTAGGGAGGAGACGTGAAATCCGCTAGCCGGTGGCTGCTTGTGCTAGACTAAGTGTAATCTTTTGTTTATGAAAAAATTATACTTTCTCTTATAAAAAATGATGAAAAAGAAACTATTACTAGTTTCTTTTTTGTCATTTTCTTCCCCTATTTTTCATAGTTTGTCTATAGATAAATAAAGCGGGAGGGAAAGAAATGTATATTATTGAGAAAGCAAATATAGAAATGGAGAATAGGGAAAAAGTAACTTCATTACTGATAAAAGATAACAAAATCTATTCTATGAAGGATTCTTTTAAAAGAAATAATTATATAAGGATGAATCTTTCAGAGTTTATTATGACTCCGACACATGTTATGGCCGACCTGAATGCTCCTCCTTCCGGTTTTCAAGAGATGAAACAATATTTTATAGATAATTTTTTATTAAAGGGAACGGGTACCATAATTAGTGCTTTTTCCATTCAGTTTGAAAATCAATTTGAAGATGAATTGAGAAAAAAAAGAACCTCTCTAATAAACAGTCCGATTGATTATGTCATTGCTGTTAAACTTCCTCTAGGGAAAATCTCCACAACCATTATTAGAAAATGCAAAAGAAATAAAATTCCTATTATTTTTGTTGAATTGAACGGCTTTGAGGATTTAATTGAAAAGCCATGGGGATGGATTAAGGAAGCAATGTTCCCTTATAATCCAATACTAGTTCCGATTTTTACTTCGCAACAAAAAGCTAAAAAAAATTTGTTAAAAATATGGAATGAAATATTGGACAAAGAAAAGATTCCGCATATTTTCGATGAAATTCCCGAAAAAACTCCAATCGAGCTAAAAAATTTGAAAAAATTTGGTGTGTTCCCGAAAAGAGGAGATTTAAGCATTGGGAGCGAAATAAATTATAACTTATATTTTAAAGCTAATAAAGTTGATGAACGAGGCTTAATTCATTATGATAAAGATAAGTTAGCAGTTATGGTCCAAAAAGGGCAAATCACAACTTCTTGTCATGAGGTTATTTATCGACCAGGCTTTGGAGAAGAACTTATGATTGAAAGTACTTCTCTTTTTGTATAATTTTGTGTTTGGAAAGGGTAATATTATGTCAAATGTACAGCAAATGTTAAAACATATAGAAGAAGGGAATATGAATCAAGCTGAAAAGTATTTGAAAAGTATTAAAGAGACAGGAACAGATGAAGAAATATTTACTTCTGCAGAGGAACTTCATCAATTAGGATTTCTTCTTGAAGCAAAGGAGCTTTATGAACAATTGATACAATCTTATCCTGATGAAGGAGAGCTTAAGATATTATTATCTGAGGTTTATTTAGATTTAGATCAAGAGGACGAAGCAATTTTTCAACTCGATACCATAATGGAAACAGATCCCGATTATCCGCGGGCATTACTTTTATTAGCTGATTTATATCAAATGCAAGGACTTATAGAGGTAAGCGAGCGGAAATTGCAGGAAGCCAAGGAAATACTTCCTGATGAACCAATTATTGATTTTGCATTGGGTGAACTTTATTCAGCCAGCGGTAATTACGTAGATGCAATAAAATATTATAGAACTGTCCTTAATCAAGGGCATGAAACCATTGCGGGAAATAATATTCACGGTCGACTAGCTGAAGTACTTAGTTCTGCAGGTGAATTTGAAGAAGCTTTACCGCATTATGATCAAGCGCTAGAGGAACATTTGGAAATTAATACGTTATTTGGCTTTGGCTTTACCGCTTATAAAGCTGGGCATTATAGAAAGGCTATTGAAATATTTTTAAAACTGAAGGATATAGATCCGGAATTCCATTCGCTTTACCTTTATTTAGGCAGAGCTTATGAGCAAGAAGAAGATGTAAAACAGGCATTAGAAACTGTTAAAGCAGGATTAAAAGTAGATGAATTTAATAAGGAACTATATCAATTTGGAGGCAAAATCGCTTTAAAAAGCGGTGAAGAGGCTTTAGCGGAAGATTATTTTAGAAATGCGTTAGCCCTTGATCCCGGATATATTGATGCTGCTATTACATTAAATAAATTATTATTGCATCAAAAACGATTTGAAGATGTTCTAGAAATATCAAAACAAATAGAAAAAGAGGGTGATCCTGACCCGAGTATATATTGGGATATGGCAATCGCTTATCAACATATAGAACAATATTCACAGGCATTAAAATATTATGAACTCGCATATAATGATTTAAAGAATAACCTTGAATTCCTTGAAGAATATGGATATTTCCTTATTGAGGAAGGAAAGAGAGATGAAGCGGCGCAAATTTTTCACAGCCTATTGAAAGAAGACCCGACCAACGAAGAATGGATTTTGCTTTTGGAACGTTTTGAAAATGAGTAAGGATATTTTTTAATCTTTGTTTATTTTATATGGGGATAATTTTATTTCACCTAAGAGATAAACATCCTTTCAAGAAAAGTTGCCAAAAACGTTATCCCGTTAGGATTTTTTGGATTGAAAAACAGATCTTATGCGACAAAAATAAAAATTAATGGACTATACTAATTATGCAGAGGAGGGATTCCTTTGGCTGCAACTCCTGTATCTGTCAACGAGAAGAAGGATTTTATTCGCTGGTTTTTAAATCATTATCAATTAAAGAGAAGAGAATCAGTGTGGATCTTGAATTATTTAATGAGTCATGACCAATTGATGGAGAAGGTCCATTTCGTAGAGGAAGCACAGTATTGTCCAAGAGGCCTTATCATGTCCACCCATTGTGTCGATTTAGTCCCGTTTCGATTTTATAAAGAAAATATCATGACTACAGATGCGGAAAAATCATTTCATGATATTCGGTTAAACCGCGATGAAGATATTTATATTCAATTAAATTTTAAAGATGCCAACATTTCTTATCACTATGCTGCTGTTTTAGAAGAAAATCCATTCATGCCTAAATTATTAAGAATTAATGATGAAGATAGGAGACTTGCCGAAAAATTTCTGGAGCGAAGCATTAAAAGCTTTCAAAAAGAAAAAATCTTGAAAGAAATTGATGATGCCTTAGATAGAAATGATTTGGAAACATTTTTAGAATTAACAGAGCAGCTAAAAAAACTATAAAAGAACCATCCTCTTGTGTTTTGCAAGAGGATTTTTTATTTTATTTCAATACATTTAAATAAAAAATATTGCATGATATGATAGATTTGCAGGAAAACTATGTATAGGAGTGTTTATATGAATTGGAATGGAAAAGATGTAGAACTCTATTTAAAGGAAAAGCAATTTATCGATACTGCCATTGTACCACTTCTTCCAGTTTCATTCGGAGAAAATTTAAAACAATCAGCATCTCAAGGAGAGTTCATAACTTTATTAACACTCCATCTTGAAAGACAGTTTAGAGGAAGAATGCTCTTATTTCCACCATTAACGTATTTATCGGAATCAGAAAACATGAAAAAGCTAAACTTATTACAGGAATGGGAGGTTAAATTAAAGGAGAACGAATTTTCGCACGTGTTTTATATTACCTCTGATCCTTTTTGGAGGGATAGAAATGAGTCTTTCCCGGATAATGTGATATGGCTTCCATCAATACCTTTAGAAAGTATGGAGGAACAATTTAAACATTCCATTTTAGAGGACCAAGTAAAACAATTAATAAATATTATAGTGCAAAAATGGCAAAATATATAATGAAGCTTCTATTTGTGAAATAATAACTATTTTTTTCTCACTAATACGTAAAATAGGACAAAATTGGCATGGAAAAATTCGATTTTCCGTCACATTGTTGTCATCTTTTGCTAATGGAAGTTATTGACCTTCTATTATGTTTGATATATCATGGTTATGTCCTAGATTGTATTTGTGCGATAATTATGTCCATTGGACTTACCTTACTGCTAGAGGGGGGAAAAAGGGATGAGCAAGAATCCTGTATCAAGACGTCAGTTTCTTAGCTATACACTTACTGGTGTAGGTGGTTTTATGGCTGCTGGAATTTTGATGCCGATGGTGCGATTTGCAGTAGATCCAGTGCTAAAAACTGAAGCTGGTGGCGATTATCATGCTACGAAGCTAAAAGTAAGCGATTTAACGGATCAGCCACAAAAGATTGACTTTACATACGAACAAGTTGATGCTTGGTATAAGTCAAATGTTACTCAAACTGCTTGGGTATATAAAGACAGCAAGGGAGATATTGTTGCTTTATCACCTATTTGTAAGCATTTAGGCTGTACTGTAAACTGGAATGCAAATAAAGATCATCCAAATCAATTCTATTGTCCTTGTCATGGTGGTCGTTATGAGAAAAATGGTAAAAACGTACCAGGCACACCACCTGCCAAACCGTTGGATACATATCCAACAAAAGTAAAAGACGGTTATCTATATTTAGGTAAACCAGAAGCAAATGTTTTCGTTAAATAAAGGAGGCGTAATTCGTGCTTAATAAACTATATGATTGGGTTGACGAGCGATTAGATATTACGCCTTTGTGGCGGGATATTGCTGATCATGAAGTACCAGAACATGTAAACCCTGCACATCATTTTAGCGCATTTGTTTATTGTTTTGGAGGATTAACATTTTTTGTTACAGTCATCCAAATATTATCTGGTATGTTTTTAACAATGTACTATGTACCAGATATTAAAAACGCTTGGGAATCGGTATATTATCTTCAAAATGAAGTTGCTTTCGGACAAATTGTTCGTGGTATGCATCATTGGGGCGCAAGTCTAGTAATTGTAATGATTTTCTTACATACGTTACGTGTATTCTTCCAAGGAGCATACAAAAAACCGCGTGAACTTAACTGGATCGTCGGAGTACTTATATTCTTTGTTATGATGGGTCTTGGATTTACAGGTTACTTACTGCCTTGGGATATGAAAGCGTTATTCGCAACGAAGGTAGGTCTTCAAATTGCGGATTCTGTTCCTTTAATTGGACCTTATGCAAAAATTTTATTATCTGGTCACCCTGATATCGTAGGTGCACAAACATTAACTCGTTTCTTTGCCATTCACGTATTTTTCTTGCCTGGAGTGTTAATGGCTTTAATGGCAGCACACTTCTTAATGATTCGTAAACAAGGTATTTCAGGACCGTTGTAAATTTTCGCGTAATTAAAAACTGACAGATATTTAACAAAGGAGGGGGACTAAATGCATCGTGGAAAAGGGATGAAGTTTGTTGGCGACTCCCGTGTTGCTGCTCCGTCTCACCGCAAGCGAATGATTCCGAAAGATTATTCGGAATATCCTGGAAAAACGGAAGCCTTTTGGCCAAACTTTCTTTTAAAGGAATGGTTGGTTGGTGCCGTTTTCTTAATCGGGTTTTTATGTCTTACTGTAGCACATCCATCACCGCTTGAACGTATTGCGGATCCAACAGATACAGGTTATATACCTTTACCTGACTGGTATTTCTTATTCCTTTATCAATTACTTAAATATTCATATGCATCTGGCCCATATAGCATTATCGGTATTATTGCAATTCCTGGATTGGCATTCGGAGGTTTATTATTAGCTCCGTTTATTGATCGCGGACCAGAACGCCGACCAATGAAAAGACCATTTGCAACTGGTTTTATGTTGCTTGCTCTTGCTTCTGTCATTTATCTTACTTGGGAAGCTGCAGCTCATGAAGACTGGAAAAAAGTTCATGATCAAGGTAAGATTGTTGCTCAAGTGGAAATTGATAAGAATTCTGAAGGATATAAAATCTTTTCTAAACAAACATGTATTACTTGCCACGGAGATAAACTACAAGGCGGGGCTGCTGCACCTTCTCTAATTGATACTGGTAAGAGTCCAGCAGAAATTGAAAAAATTGCTCAGCATGGTATGGGCAAAATGCCGCCAAATCAGTTTAAAGGCTCTCCTGATGAGTTGAAAAAACTAGCGGAATTCATCGCAGGTCTTAAATCTAAATAAGTGAAATAAAAGCTGGCTAAGTGCCAGCTTTTATTTCACTTGTAAATATTTGAATTATTAAAAAGTTATATCGAGGTGCTCTTTTTGCGATTATTATTCCCTTTTTTAGCAGATCGGAGAATTTTATGGATTTTATTAATTATTAATATAGTAGGAACTATTTATGGATTCTATTGGTACAAAGGTCAACTAAGTATGACCCCAACGCAGTTTCTGCCCTTTGTTCCAGATAGCCCAACTGCAAGCTTATTTTTTGTATTCGTATTAATAGCTTTAATATTTGGTAAGAACTGGCCTTTATTTGAAGCGCTTGCAATCGTTACTTTATTTAAATATGGCATTTGGGCGGTTGTCATGAATATCCTTACGAAGATGGTAACTGGTTATTTACCTTGGGAAGGGTATATGCTGATTATTTCACATGGTGCAATGGCTATTGAGGGATTATTATATGCACCTTTCTATAGGATAAAATTACGTCATTTATTTATTGCAGCAGTTTGGACTTTACATAATGATATTATTGACTATGTGTTTATGCAATTTCCGCAATACCAAGATTTATATATATATGTCCGTGAGATAGGTTATTTCACATTTTGGTTAAGTATTTTATCATTAGCAATTACTTACTATCTATGCATAAGAAAAGATCGTCTGGAATTATCCATTAAACCTTAAGCAGTCTTTTGCTTTTTGGTCTACTCTTGTCCCATCTCTCATAAATATAGTAATAGTTTGGAGGGGGGACAAGAAATGAAACTTAAAACGATATTCCTTCTATTATCTATCATCCTTTTATCTATCCATCATGCAAAAGCAACTGCACCATTATCTATGCCTTTAAAGCAAATGGATGATGCGGCGGATGAAATATTGCAAGTAACAAAAATGAATCATTATAACGAGGCAAAACTACTGCTACAATCATTTTCGAAACAATTATCCAGATTTACCAAAAAGGAGAATTTGTTTTCCTTGGATGAAGTCCGAGTATTAAGTCTTGCCCAAAACAGGGCATTAAAAACGATTTCAAGCAGTAATGCCCTTCCGGTAGAAAAACTGAATGACGTGATTGCTTTTCGTCTTGTGGTGGATGCATTAAATTCTAAATATCAGCCATTATGGACGAATATGAAAGAGCCGATTCTTTCTGCATTTAATAGCGTTAAAGATGCAGCAAAAAACGGAGAATTTGATCAATTCCAAGCAAATTTAAACACATTTCTAACTGAGTTTTCCATTATTGAACCTAGTTTGGCTGTAGATCTTCCTAATCATCAGCTGGAAAAACTAAATGCAAAAATTACTTTTATGGATAAATATCGAGGAAGTATGGTGCAAAATCCTTCACAGCAAGAGCAGATGGAAGCACTTGGGAATGATTTGCAGCAGGTTTTTGATGATATGTCCAGGGATGAAATAGATCCACAGTTGTGGTGGGTAATTATTACAACAGGATCGATTATTATTTTCACGCTTTCTTACGTAGGCTGGAGAAAATATATAGGGCAAAAAGAAGATAGAAAACGTACTGAGCATAATGATTGACCTTTATTGTAAAATTGACTAGAATGATTAGTAATATAAAGATAATGGAGGTTGAAAATGGGGTTGTTTTTCATTTACTTCATCATTATTGCTTTAATACCAATTTGGGCACAACTAAGAGTGAAAAGTACGATGGGAAAATACTCCAAAGTTGAGTCAACTGCAGGTATGACCGGTGCACAAGTAGCAAGGAAAATTCTTGATGAAAATGGATTATATCACGTAAAAGTACTGGAACATCAAGGTTTTTTAAGTGATCATTATAATCCAATGTCTAAAACAGTAAATTTATCATCAGAAAACTATCATGGCCACTCTGTTGCAGGTGCTGCCGTCGCGGCACACGAAGTGGGGCATGCCATACAAGATAAAGAAAATTATGCAGCATTAAGGTTTCGCCATTCATTAGTTCCAATTGCAAATATCGGATCAAATGCTTCATGGATATTTTTAATGATTGGATTATTCTCCCATATCCCCAATATGTTATTGATAGGAATCATATTAATGGGGGCCGGAGTTTTGTTTCAGCTTGTAACATTACCTGTTGAATTTAATGCTTCATCAAGAGCGATGAATCAAGTGGTTGGATTGGGAATTATTAATAATCGCGAGGAACGGCAAGCAAGGAAAGTTTTAAATGCCGCTGCATTAACATATGTAGCTGCCGCTGCAGTAGCTGTTATTGAATTGCTGCGTATGGTGCTAATTTTTACAAATATGAATCGAAACGACGATTAACAAAACGGACTACACTAGTAGTCCGTTTTGTTTTAAAAAGATGAAAGTATAAGTTTTGTCTCCATCTAGTACTAGCAGCCTATCGGCTAACAGATTTCTGCGTCTAAGACATGACTTGCCCCACGTCTATGACTAGGTAGTGAAATTGGTACTTCCTATTCACTCATCCGTACGGTAGAACTGCATCACTTACGCTTATTTAATTTTCAATGGGTTCTTTATTCTCATCTAAGGTAAAACCTTCTCCCAATACATCATGTACAACGGTTACCGATACAAAGGCATGCGGATCGATAGAATTTATAATTCCTTTTAATGCGGCAATTTCATTTTTTCCGACTACACAGTATAGTACTTCTTTATCAGCCTTAGTATAAGAGCCGTGACCTTTTAGCACTGTCACACCTCTTTCCATTTCTTTTAAAATTTTATCCGCTATTTCATTATGCTTTTCGGAGATTATTAAAGTTCCTCTAGCTGTATATGCTCCCTCTTGCATGAAGTCAATCACTCTTGCACCTACGAAGACGGCAACAAGCGTATACATTGCATGACGATAATCCAAATAGGTAAGGAGTGAAAGAGTAATCACACATGCATCGAAAATAAACATTGTTCTACCCATTGCCCAGCCCTTATATTTAAAAAATAATCTTGCAATAATATCAACCCCACCAGAGGTTCCCCCATAACGGAATATAATACCTAATCCAACTCCGATAAATGCCCCAGCAAAGAGGGAAGCAAGAAATAAATCATCAGTTAGAGGAAAACTTATATGATCCCGCTGAAAAATCCATAGGAACACAGAAGTACCAACCGTACCGATGATAGTGTATAAGAAAGACTTCTTTCCGAGCATTCTCCACCCGATAATAAAAACAGGGATATTTAGAGCTAAATTCGTATAGGATGGATTTATCCCTAGTTTGGCAAGTAATATTAAAGTAATACCCGTAAAACCGCCTTCTGCCAAATGGTTTTCTATATTAAAATGAACGATACCAAAACCAAAGATGGCGGATCCTAATAATATAAACAGGATATTTTTTATTTTTAAATCAAAAATCATGCAGCAGTTCCTCCTGAATATGTAAACATAAGCTTGGCGTCCTTATTATATATAATGGAAAGAAAACTATCAAATAGATTATGAAATTGATTTAAAACATTTGTAAATAAAAAGATAATTGGCTAACATGGAAGGTGGAAAAGGTTATGATTAGAGGCAGAATATTTGATTGGGGTGCAATATCTTGAATGATCATAAAACAATGAAAGAAATGCAATCTGAAGTTGATCAATATATTAGTCAATTTAAAGAAGGATATTTTAGTCCGCTAGCCATGCTTGCAAGGTTGACTGAAGAATTAGGTGAACTTGCAAGGGAAGTGAATCATTATTATGGCGAGAAACCAAAGAAAGTAACGGAAAAAGAAAATACTGTAGAGGAAGAACTAGGAGACCTGCAGTTTGTTATAATGTGTCTGGCGAATTCCTTACATATTGATTTAGAAGAAGCCCATAATCGTGTTATGCATAAATTTAATACTAGAGATAAAGACCGTTGGACAAAGAAATAAACGTCATTTTACATATAAAAAATAGAAAAGAGAGATTAAGATGAAAAAAGTAAAAATTATTGTTGCTGGCCCAAGAGGACGCATGGGTCAAGAAGCGGTGAAAATGGTTCAAGAAACTGAGGAATTTGAATTGGTAAGTGTTCTCGATCATAAAAATGACGGAATGCTGCTTTCTGAAATTGATGGATTTTCCAACATTAATGTACCGATTTATACAAATATTGAAGAATGCTTACAAAAAAGCAATGCAGATGTTCTCGTTGATTTAACTATTCCAGAATCAGGCTATATACATACTAAAACAGCTATTCTTTACGGAGTTCGACCTGTTGTCGGTACAACGGGATTTACAAAGGAACAATTAGAGGAACTGACTGATTTGGCAGCTGAGAAGGAAATCGGTTGTATTATCGCTCCAAATTTTGCAATTGGAGCAGTTCTTATGATGAAGTTTTCTCAAATGGCATCAAAATTCTTTCCCGATGTGGAAATTATTGAACTTCATCATGATCAAAAATTGGATGCACCTTCCGGAACAGCTGTAAAAACAGCTCAAATGATATCGGAGTACAGACAAAAGAAAGAGCAGGGACATCCAAACGAAAAGGAAACCATGAGTGGAGCACGGGGAGCAAATATGGACGGAATGCATATTCATAGTGTTAGGCTGCCGGGGTTAATTGCCCATCAACAGGTATTATTCGGTGCAGACGGTCAAACATTAACAATTCGCCATGACTCCTATAACCGTGCATCCTTTATGTCAGGTGTAAAGGTTTCTATTGAGACAGTATTGAACCTTTCCACACTCGTCTACGGTCTTGAAAATATATTAGATTAACTTCAAATGAAGGGGATGGAAAAGATGGAGATTGCTTTAATTGCCCATGATAAAAAGAAAGATGATATGGTTCGATTTGTAACAGCATATAAGCATATTTTTCAGGAGCATCACTTATTTGCAACTGGAACAACTGGAAAAAGAATTACGGAAGCGACAGGGATGAGTGTGCACCGTTTCCAGTCCGGTCCATACGGAGGAGATCAAGAAATTGGTGCATTAATAGCAAAAAATCTTCTCGATTTAGTAATATTTTTTCGGGATCCATTAACTGCCCAGCCACATGAACCGGATGTATCTGCTTTAATGAGATTATGTGATGTATACTCTGTACCTTTAGCTACTAATATGGGAACAGCTGAGGTGTTAATCAGAGGCTTGGAAAAAGGTGATATAAGTTGGAGATCGATTATTAGAGGTGAAATTCAATGAGTTACAACATAGATATATTAGCATTTGGCGCCCATGCTGATGACGTTGAAATTGGTATGGGCGGATCCATTGCGAAATGGGTCCACGAAGGAAAAAAAGTAGTTATTTGCGATTTAACCAAAGCGGAACTGTCCTCGAATGGAACGGTTGAAATGAGGCAAGTGGAAGCAAAAAATGCTGCAGAAAAACTAGGTGTTAAAGAACGCCTTACTTTAAGTATACCTGATCGTGGGCTATACAAAAATGAGGATAATATCTTGAAAATTGTGGAGATTATTCGCGAGTTTAAACCGGCCATAGTATTTGCACCATACTATGAGGATCGTCATCCGGACCATGCAAATTGTTCTTATTTAGTGGAAGAGGCTTTTTTTTCTGCAGGAATACGCAAGATTAAAACACAGGGTGCCACTGCTGTACATAAGCCGAAAAGCCTTTACCACTATATGATCAATGGTTTCCATCGTCCGGACTTTGCTGTGGATATCACTGATTATATGGAAAAAAAGATTGAAAGCCTCTATGCCTATAAAAGTCAGTTTGTAGAAACAGAAGATGGGGTTAAAACACCGCTTACTGATGGATATATAGAAACGGTTCAGGCGCGTGAACGGATGTTTGGCAAGGAAGTTGGCACTACATATGCAGAAGGCTTTAAAACAAAGAAACCAATTTTACTTAATTTGGATGTGAATTCAACATGGGAAATAAATTAAAGATTGGCATCACTTGCTATCCAAGTGTTGGCGGATCTGGTGTCATAGCGACTGAATTAGGAAAACTTCTTGCAGAACGAGGACATGAAATTCATTTTATCACATCTAGTATCCCATTTAGATTAAATAAAATGTATCATAATATTTATTATCATCAAGTAGAAGTAAATCAATATGCGGTATTCCAATATCCTCCATACGATATTGCGTTGGCAAGTAAAATGGCAGAGGTCGTGAAACGGGAAAATTTACAGATTCTTCATGTTCATTATGCAATTCCACATGCTATTTGCGCCATACTTGCTAAACAAATGGCCGGAACGGATGTAAAAATAGTTACGACTCTCCACGGAACAGATATAACGGTTTTAGGATATGATCCTTCTTTAACAGATGCCATTCGATTTGGTATTGAGAAATCAGATTATGTAACCGCAGTTTCAAAAGCACTTGTCGGGCAAACCAATGAACTCATTCAACCACAAAAGGAAATTCAGACAGTTTACAATTTTATTGACGAGCGGGTATATAAAAAGGTAAATTCCAATCATTTACGCGAAGAATATGGTATATTACCGAACGAAAAGGTTATTATTCACGTATCGAACTTTCGTGCTGTCAAACGAGTACAGGATGTAGTAAAGGCATTTGCTAAAATAAGTAAATCAATACCTGCTAAGTTATTATTGGTTGGAGATGGACCAGAAATGACCGTTGTATGCAGATTAGTTAATGAATTAAACCTCTCGAACCGTGTGTTATTGTTAGGAAGACAAGACAATCTAGAGGAATTATATTCAATAAGTGATTTAAAATTATTGCTCTCATCGAAGGAAAGCTTTGGTTTAGTTGCTCTTGAAGCCATGGCTTGCGGTGTCCCTTGTATAGGAACCAATATTGGAGGAATTCCTGAAGTAATCAAGGATGGCAAGAATGGGTATATTTGTGAGGTTGGGGATATTGAAGCCATCGCTGAAAAAGCACTGTATTTATTAACAGATCCGGTTCTACATGAAGAATTTTCTCGCAATGCTGTTGCCAGCGTAAAAGAAGATTTTATGTCACGAAATATCGTGGGTGAGTACGAAGAAATTTATTATCGATTATTGCCTGGCTCTTTTCTTAAATCATCGCTGGCTTTAGAATAAAAAATTTTGTATTTAGTTATTAATATTTGAAAAGGGAAAAAGGTGGTTAAATGCAAGAACCATTCCTACAGGCGATACCGATATTGAAAAAAATAGAATCTTATGGCTATGAAGCATATTTTGTTGGTGGGTCGATACGAGATCTTTTATTAAATCGCACCATATCGGATGTTGATATTGCCACATCTGCCACCCCAGAGGAAATCAAAAAGATATTTGACCGAACAGTTGATGTTGGTATCGAACATGGCACTGTATTAGTATTACATAAAGATAAAAGATATGAAGTGACAACTTTTCGAGCGGAATCGCAGTACAAGGATTACAGGCACCCGGATAAAGTGGAGTTCATCAGATCACTGCAAATGGATTTAGAAAGACGAGATTTTACGATGAATGCCATCGCTATGGATCAGTTCGGCAATCTAAAGGATCCATTTGATGGTAAGACTGATATCAATAGAAAAATCATCCGTACAGTAGGTGCAGCAGAAAGCCGCTTTCATGAAGACGCATTAAGAATGATGAGAGCGGTTCGATTTGTAAGTCAACTTGAATTCTCGATTGATAAGGATACACGTAATGCTCTGTTTCAACATGCCAATTTGTTACATTTTATTGCCGTAGAAAGAATTACAAACGAATTTATTAAGTTGTTGAAAGGCACGGCAAAAACAGCGGCAATTTCCATTTTATTAGAGTCTGCCTTGGTCAATTTTATGCCGAATCCCTATGATACTAAATATTCATTAACCAAATGTATCCATTATCAAATAGATATATTATCAGAGGACCAAATGTGGTTAATAATATTATACTTTCAGAATGGTGACCCTGCTGAGTATTTAAAAAAATGGCGGCTTCCTAATCAAAAAGTAAAATATTTAACGACTTGTCTTCGATCATTAAAAGTCAGAGAAAACAGGGAATGGTCCGAGCTGACTTTATATCCGTTAAAATTGCAAATGGCGATTGATATCGAAATGGTTTATCGAACCTTACAAAAACAGAGCGTGGATAACGTTGATGATGAGATTTCCAATAAATATGAGAGATTAGTTATTAAAAGCAGAGAGGAATTGCAAGTGGGTGGCAATGATTTAATCGGTTGGTTTAATCGTCCCGCTGGCCCTTGGATTAAAGAGGCATTAAACATTATAGAAGAAGCAGTGTTGTTGAAAAAAATTAAAAATAGTAAGGATGCTATTAAGGGGTGGATATTAAATAAATGCAATCACCAACAAGAACAAAACTGATTGAAGCGTTTTCTCATGCAAATGGAGAGTTTTTATCAGGACAAGCTTTAGCAAATATTTTAGGTTGTTCCAGAACCGCAATTTGGAAACATATAGAGGAATTGCGGAAGGAAGGATTTGAATTAGAGGCAATTCGCAATAAGGGGTACAGAATAATAAGTACTCCTAAAAATATGACAGAAAATGAATTACGCTTAGGACTAAAAACAACCATTTTCGGCAAAACCATTCAATATTTAGAATCAACCGATTCCACTCAAAAAGTCGCCCATCAATTGGCGCAAGAAGGTTGCCCGGACGGGACACTAGTGATTGCGGAAGAGCAAACAAACGGACGTGGAAGGTTAGCACGCAATTGGCATTCTCCTAAATACACTGGAATTTGGATGAGCCTTGTTTTACGGCCAAAGCTACCTCCAGCAAAGGCTCCGCAATTTACATTAATTGCGGCGGTTGCTGTTGCAAGAGCGATTGAAGATATTTGTGAAATTAGTCCGGATATCAAATGGCCAAACGATCTTTTATTAAACGGCAAAAAAATCACAGGTATTTTAACAGAATTACAAGCCGATTCCGATAAAATTAATGCCATTATTATGGGAATAGGGATGAACGTAAACCAAAAGGAACAGGATTTTCCTAAGGAACTACATAATAATGCAACCTCTCTAGCAATTGAAACGGGGAAGGAAATCTCCCGTTCAGAGCTTGTTAAACGGATTTTGGAAAATCTTGAAAAATATTATTTGCTCTATTTGGAGAAAGGGTTTGCACCATTAAAGCTCCTTTGGGAAAGCTATGCTGTTTCCTTAGGAAAGGATATTATTGCAAGAACCATCTCCGGAAATATTTCGGGTAAGGCTCTTGGGATTACGGAAGAGGGGGTCCTAAAAATTGAGGACCAAAATGGACAAATCCATAAAATATATTCCGCTGATATAGAAATGAAATAAATAGTCATTTTCACGCAAATTTGCTATACTTTGAATGGGTAGTATCCTTAGGAACTGCACCTTATATTATCATAGTATAATTTAATATTGTTCTGCCTTGATCCGATACGGACGGGGACAGAGGGTCGAAACTATCTTAAAAACTACAGGAGTCCTTCTGCCTTGCGAAGGACTCTTTTTTGTTAAATCATGAATGATTGGAATATGTTTCACCTTCTTCCCGGAGAAAATGGCAGGTATAAGGAATACGACCTGACCAATACGAAAGGGGAATTTGAATGAAACAAACAACCGATTTCTTGAAAATGAAAGAAACAGGGGAAAAAATTTCGATGTTGACTGCTTATGATTTTCCGAGTGCAAAGCTGGCAGAAGAAGCAGGCATCGATATGATTCTGGTAGGAGATTCTTTAGGAATGGTGGTACTTGGATATGATTCAACCATTCCAGTCACTGTAGACGACATGGTCCATCATACAAAGGCGGTAAAACGCGGTGCAAAAAATACCTTTGTCGTAACAGATATGCCTTTTATGAGTTATCATTTGAGCCGTGAAGATACTTTGAGAACCGCTGCTCGCATTATCCAAGAAGGCGGGGCACATGCTGTCAAGGTGGAAGGCAGCGGAGAGGTTATATCCATGATACGCTCGCTTACCAATTCTGGTATTCCAGTCATGGCACATTTGGGCTTGACCCCGCAAATGGTAGGGATTTTTGGTGGCTATAAGGTGCAAGGAAAAACAGCTGAAGCGGCAAATCAGTTAATTTTGGATGCGAAAATGTGTGAGGAAGCTGGTGCTTTTGCGGTTGTCTTGGAATGTGTTCCGAAGCAAATCGCGGAACAAGTAACAGCACAATTAAATATCCCCACTATCGGGATTGGGGCAGGGGTTTCTACAGACGGTCAAGTTTTAGTTTTTCATGATTTATTGTCATATGGGATAAACAGGGTTCCTAAATTTGTAAAGAAATATGGGGATGTAAACAGTGTTGCTTTAGAAAGCATTGGCCAATATATCCTTGATGTCAAAAATGGGTCTTTTCCAGAGGAGAGCCATAGTTATTCCATGAAAAATGAAGAACTGATTCACATTTACGGAGGAAAATAAATCATGAGAGTAATAACATCACGACAAGAAATTCAAATGATTTCTTTAAAGCATAAAAATGAGGGTAAATCAATTGGCTTTGTTCCAACAATGGGTTATCTACATGAAGGGCATCTAACTCTAGCAAAAAACGCCCGTGAAAACAATGACATTGTTATTATGAGCATTTTTGTAAATCCACTTCAGTTTGGACCAAATGAAGATTTTGAAACATACCCAAGGGATCTTAAACAGGATGAACAATTAGCTAACAACGTCGGGATTGACTATTTATTTGTTCCATCTGTGGAAGAGATATATCCAAATTCTCCTGCTATTCAGATGACCGTTCAAAATCGTGTAAACGTTCTATGCGGAAAGAAACGAGAAGGTCATTTCGATGGTGTGGTTACGGTCTTAACGAAGCTATTTCATCTTGTTATGCCAAACCGAGTATATTTCGGATTAAAGGATGCTCAACAGGTATCAGTCGTAGACAGCCTAATCGAGGACTTTTTCTTTCCAATTGAACTAGTGGCAGTGGATACAGTTCGTGAAGAAGATGGACTTGCAAAAAGCTCCAGAAATGTTTATTTAAATGACCAGGAAAGAATGGAAGCTGTAGAACTACAAAAAAGTTTACAGGTTGCAAAAGTATCGATACAAAATGGTGAGAGGAATATGGATAAGATTATTTCTTTAATCGAAAATCATTTGCAGTCGACTACTAGTGGTGCAATTGATTATATTGAAATGTATCAATATCCATCTTTAAAACCTTTAATTGAAATAAAAGGAAAAATAATTATTGGGCTTGCAGTTCAATTTTCAAAAGCAAGACTCATTGATAATATAATCATGGAGATTGCGTGACCGAAGTCTCTTTTTTAACTTTATTGCTTTTCAGTGACTAAAAGTTAGGTAACAATCTTCATTGGGTTATAAATGAATAAACTTAAAAATGATGCCCTAACACCAAGCTGCTTAAGATTTTTAACAAATGACGAAAAGCAACCATCCATGCAGAAACAACCTAACAAAGAGTGAATGAGGAGGATACATCATGTTTCGCACAATGATGAATGGAAAAATACACCGAGCAACTGTAACAGAAGCAAACCTAAATTATGTAGGGAGTATAACGATTGATCAGGATATATTAGATGCAGTTGGAATGGTTGAAAATGAAAAAGTGCAAATTGTCAATAATAATAATGGCGCACGATTAGAAACCTATATAATAGCTGGAAAACGGGGAAGCGGAGTAATTTGTTTAAATGGTGCCGCAGCAAGATTAGTTCAGGTAGGGGACATTGTCATTATCATTTCCTATGTGATGATCCGTGATGAGGAAATGCCTTTTCATCAACCTAAAATCGCGATAATGGATCAACATAATCGTGTAAAAGAAATGATTTCACATGAACCGGAAGCTACTGTAATGATATAACTTATAAAAACCGTATCTATTTGGATGCGGTTTTTTACATGCTATTAATGTATTGCAATATAAAATTATGCTACACTATTAGAAAATGGAGACACCGCAGCACTGACATACGGGCTATTGAAGTTGATGTGCCAATTTTACGTTGGCTTTACTGATATAAAATAAACACAGTCAGGTAGTTGGACCTAGTGATCCTGGCAATTCAAATTATACCGAGTAAAATCTGAATTGTAATTTTACCTGATGTTTTATCCGCAGGGAGAAGACTTGGAAGTCCGCTAGACGATAGGTGCCGTAACTAGATAAAGAATTCAAGCACATGTATAAAAAATTAGGTGATTTTTATGAACGAGCATTTTGTTGTTGTGGATATAGAAACAACTGGTAATTCTCCGAAAAAAGGGGAAAGAATTATCCAAATATCTGCAGTGAAAATGAATAAAGAAAATATTATCGATCAATACACTACGTTTGTGAATCCCGAAATATCTATTCCGCCATTTATAGAGGAATTAACAGGTATAAATGAAAGTATGGTAAAAGATGCTCCTTCATTTGAAGAAATTGCACCTTTTCTAAGGGATTATTTGCAAGGGTGTATTTTTGTTGCACATAATGTCTTATTTGATCTTCAATTTCTGCAAAATGAGTTTGAAAGGGTGGGGGTAGAACCGTTTACAGGAAGTATGATTGATACGGTTGAATTAGCTAAAATTATTCTCCCTGACTCTGATAGTTATAAACTTATCGAACTGGCAGAAAGCTTGTCTTTAACACATGAAAGGCCGCATCAGGCTGATAGTGATGCGTTGGTAACAGCTGAATTACTTTTATATTTGTTGCAAAAGGCAAATAAGCTACCGCTTGTAACACTCGAGAAGTTAGCGGATTTTTCCATGCATTTAAAAAGTGATATTGATATTCTTTTTGATGATATTGTTATGGAGAAAAGAAAACATATTGAAGATTTACCGCATGATTTGGAGGTCTATCGAGGCATTGCCCTTAAAAAGAAGCAGCTCTCTGCTAAAATCGATCATTATAGAGAACCGTTTCAATACCCTGAAACATCTGTGGAAAAAGAAAGATTACTTTCTCAATATGTTGAGCATTACGAACGCAGAAATGGACAATTTGAAATGATGGACGCGGTTTTCGCTTCTTTTCAGCAAACGAATGATGCAGTCATTGAGGCTGGTACGGGGATCGGAAAGTCTATTGGTTATTTACTCCCAAGCATCTATTTTGCCTGTAAAGAACGAACGCCTGTTGTAATAAGTACATATACCATACAGCTACAGGAACAATTAATGAAGAAGGAGATAAAGCTATTATCCGACATTCTTCCTTTTCCGTTTAAAACTGTTTTACTAAAGGGGAGAAGTCATTATTTAAATATGTTTAAATTTGAACAGTCTCTATCGGAAAGGGACTGGCAATATGATTCCTTACTAACAAAAATGCAAATACTGGTATGGTTGACCCAAACGGTAACAGGAGACGTGGATGAACTAAACATATCCACCGGTGGAAGTGTTTATTGGAATAGAATCAAACATGATGGTTGGCATTTAACGAAGGAAAAGGATCCATGGATTTCAAGAGACTTTTACCTGCATGCCAAAAAAACAGCACTAGATGCAGATATTATTATAACTAATCATTCCATGTTACTGACGGAGCTTGTCCAAGATATTAAGTTATTTCCTGATTTTTCTTATCTTATTATGGACGAGGCACATCATTTGGAACATGCAGCCCGTCAGCATTTGTCGATTTCACTAGGATTTAATACAAGTAAATTTTTGTTAAGCCGCTTAGGTATTTACGAAAAGAAGCAATTATATTATCAGCTGGAACGTTTATCAGACGCACAAAATATATCTGTTACAGTTCATGCATTTGAACTTGACTTCATGATTCATGAGCTAGATCTTTCCTTGGATGAATTATTTATGATGATTGGTCAGTTTATTCAACATTCCATTAATAAAAAGGAAAAATCTCAACCAAAATTACGGATTAGATTAACGGAGGAAAGTCGAAAGAAACCTAGTTGGGAAAAAATAAAATTATGTGCAGAGCAAATTGTTGCGCTTTTTACTGATATTAGAAAAGGCATCCAAGAAAGATTAGATGCCCTAAATCAACAAAGCGGACAGTTAAAAAACAAAGAAAAAGCTTTATTGGAAGAGATGTATGGATTTATAGGGGATCTGGAACAGCTTCAAAGCAGCATATCGTCACTTGTGCTTCACCCACTGGAACATCATGTATATTGGATAGAAGGGGATAAGCGTGCTCTGCCCAATAGTATTACCATAATGGCTCAACCGGTTTCCGTCCATTCTGCTTTAAACGAGAAGCTATTTGAAAAAATGAAGAGTGTTATTCTTACTTCAGCCACTTTAACCATTAATCATTCTTTTCACTATTTCAAAGATAGCATCGGGCTAAATTCAAATCGAAAGGTTATGGAAAAATGTATCCCTTCTCCGTTTGATTATGAAAAGCAGACAAAATTATTCATACCGAATGATATACCTGAAATTCATCAGGTTTCCATTCAAGAATATGCACAAGACATCACCAATCATCTTATCGGTATTGCTCAAGCAACTAAAGGAAGAATGCTTGTCTTATTTACCTCTTATGAACTATTAAGATTGGTTCATGATTATATGAAAGCTTGCGGATTATTGGAGGAATTTATTTTGATTGCTCAAGGAATCACTTCCGGGAGCAGAACACGACTTACGAAGAATTTCCAACGTTTTGATAAAGCAATACTTTTTGGAACGAACAGCTTTTGGGAAGGTGTCGATATTCCTGGTGAAGATTTATCATGTTTAGTAATGGTACGACTTCCATTTTCTCCTCCAGATGATCCAATCACAGAAGCCATTAATGAGAATTACAAACAAAAAGGGATTAATGCTTTTACGGCACATTCTTTGCCGGAAGCAATCATTAGATTCAAGCAAGGATTTGGGCGTCTAATAAGAAGGAGTACGGACAGGGGCGTTGTGATTGTCTTTGACAGAAGAATAGAAACAACCAGTTATGGAAATGCATTTATTAAATCCATACCTCCTTTGCCAATCGAGCACGGCAATTTATCGGACATTATTGATAATATCGAAAAATGGTTATAGAAACATTTTTTAACCAATAAAAAACGCTGCAAAATGCAGCGTAAATAAGTGTGGACTAGAAGTATTTTTTAATAATTAATCATCATTTACTGTTGTTTTACTGTTATAATGATGAAGTGTAATTAATTTTATTGTTGCCTTATCGTGAGGACCATATGAGTAACAAAATTTGTGTGTAAAGGAGGATGAAGATGGAGAGTAAAATTGAAGTATTATCTTCTGTAAAGATTGAACATCATTCCGATTTATATAAAATTGTGGACGCATTAAATCGAACTTTAAAAGAGGAAGATCTAATGTTCGGTCTTGCATTGGATTCAAAGGACGATAAAAAGGCAATTTTTACGATATACCGTACATAAGAGGGTAAAATATGAAAAAATGGATATTAGGAATCAGCATAGTTGTAGTAGTAGGGATTATCGGATTATTTGTAAATGTTTATTTTCAAGCAGTAAATCCATTAAATTCGGCGCATCAAACCGCAATAACAGAGGCGAAGCAAAAAGCAAATCTTGTTTCCGCTGATCAGTTTTATCAGTTTAACGGTACTGAGAACTATTCTGTTGTGGTCGGGAAACAAAAAAACGGTACGAAGGTAGCTGTTTGGATCCCGGAAAATAAAAAAGAAAATGTAACGATTATGAAATGGGCAGATGGAATATCAAAAAAAGAAGCCTTAAATAAACTTATGGAGAAGAAAACTCCAGCGAAAATTTTAGGAATTCGTCTTGGAATGAAAGACCAAATGCCAGTTTGGGAAGTATCCTTTTTAGATAAATCAAAAAAACTTAATTATTTTTATATTGATTTTCCAAAAACAAGTAATCATTCAACATTAATTGAAAATATTTAAGGCTCTTTTATTAACATCGAATAGCGAGAATAATATTCAAGGAATTATGCCCGTAACTCTGGCTGATATGGAATGATGGGAACAATACTAGGAGAATCGTGCCCGATATGGGGACTGACATGGATATACGGGAACAATACCGGGAGAATCGTGCCCGATATGGGGACTGACATGGATATACGGGAACAATATCGGGAGAATCGTGCCCAATATGGGGACTGACATGGATATACGGGAACAATATCGGGAGAATCGTGCCCAATATGTTGGCTAACCTCGAATAACGGGAACAATCCTCGAGGAATTGTGCACTATGTTGATTTCGTTAAGGGAACCCTAATAATTATTTTTACTTAGGGAACGTATGACAAAAGATGCCCCTAAATGGAATCTTCATTAGGAATGAGAATCAATTTGGCATAGAAAAAATCTTGCAAAAATAGCTATAATTAACTAAAAGTGGATAGAAAAGGCAGGGAGAACCAATGGAAATTACTTTGGCAAAACGTGTTAGTGCTTTAACTCCTTCAACAACATTAGCGATTACAGCAAAGGCAAATGAAATGAAAGCGGAAGGAATCGATGTAATCGGTCTTGGAGCAGGTGAACCGGATTTCAATACTCCAGATCATATTATTGAAGCCGCAGTAAGGTCTATGAAGGAAGGAAAAACGAAATATACTGCGACAGGAGGTCTACCTGCCTTAAAGAAAGCGATTATCGATAAATTTATCCGTGACCAAGGAATTGATTATAAACCTTCTGAAATCATTGTTACGAATGGTGCTAAGCACGCATTATATACTCTTTTTCAAGTCATTTTAGACGAAGAAGATGAAGTAATAATACCAATTCCATACTGGGTCAGTTATCCGGAACAAGTAAAACTAGCAGGTGGAAAATCTGTGTTTATTACTGGTACGGAGGAAAATCAATTTAAAATCACGCCGGAACAATTAAAAGAAGCGATTACACCAAAGACAAGAGCGTTTATTATTAACTCTCCAAGTAATCCAACCGGAATGATTTATTCTAAGGAAGAGTTAAGAGCATTAGGAGAAATTTGTTTGGAAAATGGAATCATCATTGTTTCGGATGAAATATACGAAAAATTAGTATATGATCAACATCAGCATGTATCCATTGCGCAAATTTCGCCACTTCTTAAGGAACAAACTATTATTATTAATGGTGTATCAAAATCTCATTCTATGACTGGCTGGAGAATAGGATATGCGGCTGGAAATGAAAAGATTATTAAGGCGATGACGGATTTGGCGAGTCATTCTACATCAAATCCGACTACTCCTTCTCAATATGGATCGATAGCGGCTTACAATGGAACACAAGAACCAGTTGAAGAAATGAGAAAAGCGTTTGAAGAAAGATTAAATATAATCTATCCTAAGTTAATAAGTATTCCAGGCTTCAGCTGTGTGAAACCTCAAGGCGCCTTTTACTTATTTGTAAACGCGAAAGAAGCAGCTGAAATTACAGGATATTCATCAGTAGACGCTTTTGCAAAAGGGTTATTAGAAGAAGCTAATGTTGCAGTAATACCTGGATCAGGTTTTGGAGCAGCAGATTATATTCGACTTTCATATGCAACATCTTTAGCAAATTTTGAAAATGCGCTAACAAGAATTACATCATTCATTACTAGAAAAATGGCTGAATAATATAATTCCTTATCTCTTAAGAAAGAAATCGGCTTATTTGCCGGTTTCTTTTTCTGTCTTATTCATTCTAGGATAGAATGGAAATCTATTTCGATTCTCAAGAGCAATGCACCATGATATACTTATAAATGAGGTGTCCGATCATGGATAAAGAAATAATGATGACATGGATGGAAGAAGGTAATCTCCATATTCCACAACTTTTATTGTCAAAATATAAGAAAATAGGCTTGAATGAAACAGAATTAGTTTTGATACTGCAAGTTCATTCTTTTCTGGAAAAGGGGAAGGACTTTCCAACGCCGGAAGAGCTTGCAAATAGAATGACAATTCCTGATAGTATTTGTGCTTCTATCCTTGGAAAATTACTTCAACATAAATTTATTTCCATAGAAGAAGGTTATGCTGAAAATAATATCCGCTACGAAAAATATTCGTTAAGACCTTTATGGGAAAAGTTAATAGAGGAGCTCATCTATGATAAAAAGCAGGACGAGCTAGAAAAGAATTTGATACAGGAAACGAATTTATATACCACATTTGAAATGGAATTTGGAAGGCCATTATCTCCCTTGGAATGTGAAACTTTAGCGATGTGGCTTGATCAGGATCAGCATAATCCGGAAATTATTAAAGCTGCATTAAAAGAATCCGTCTTATCTGGAAAAATCAACTTTAGGTATATCGACAGAATTCTTTTTGAATGGAAAAAGAATGGGATTAAAACCATTGAACAAGCGAACAAACACGGCAAAAAGTTTCGCGAACAACGCAAATCTACAAATGTTGCTTCAAAAAGTACAAATACCGTTCCATTTTATAATTGGTTGGAGCAATAAGAAAAGCATAAGCGCAGCCGCTCAAACGCAGGGATGAGTGAAATTAACACTTCAAATTTCTCCTGATGTTGACTTTTCCTAAAGGCGACGGAGAAATCCGTTAACCGATGGCTGCTTGCGCCAGACAGGATTAAATGTAAGAAGTAAGGTGGTATTGTTAGATGTTAAACCAATCGCAAATCCGTTTTTGCCTTGATGAAATGGGAAAAATGTTTCCGGAAGCACATTGTGAATTAAATCATTCCAATCCCTTTGAATTGGTCATTGCGGTTTCTTTATCAGCTCAATGTACTGACGCGCTGGTAAATAAAGTAACAAAACAATTATTTCAAAAATATAAAACACCAGAAGATTACTTATCCGTTTCGCTTGAGGAGCTGCAAAATGATATAAGATCAATCGGTTTATTTAGAAATAAAGCGAAAAATATTCAAAAGCTTTCTCAGATGCTTATCTCGGACTTTAATGGGGAAGTGCCAAAGGATCGTGATGAATTAACAAAATTGCCTGGTGTCGGCAGAAAAACAGCGAATGTAGTTGTATCTGTTGCATTTGGAGAACCTGCAATTGCAGTGGATACTCACGTGGAAAGGGTAAGTAAGCGTCTAGGATTCTGCCGTTATAAGGATAGTGTTTTAGAGGTTGAAAATACTCTGATGCGAAAAGTACCCCGTGAAGAGTGGTCTATTACTCATCATCGCATGATTTTCTTTGGCCGTTATCATTGTAAAGCCCAAAATCCGCAGTGTGAAATATGCCCGCTTTTAGAATTATGCCGTGAAGGAAAAAAACGAATGAAAAAGAAAGTGATATGAATTGGATATTACCGTACCAAGAGAACTCAAACATCCTTTATTTTTCCCTGATGTAAATTTAAAAGGGATAGGTAGGGAAGGAGAAGGTATATTCTTTTTTCCTGAACTCTTATATTACACTGAGCATAGCGGGCTTGCTCCATGGCTAAATTCGGAAAATGAAATTCCTAAATTAGCTGATAAATGGAAACGGATAAAGGATGAATTAGTCTCATTGTTAAAGAAGCGCAATATAGATATAGGTTTGCAAATGTTAAAAGGTATTGAAATATATTTTACTCTATTATTTTGGAGCAACGAAAAACCGGTTCAATTATTTGAATGGGAAAAGGAAGTTAAATTGTTGGATTGTAAGCCTATAAACTTGGTAGAACGTCTAGGATTCATTGTGGCTAAATACCATACTTATCCTGCTTTTATCCAACTCTCGGAGCTTTTCACAGAGCAGCAAAAACACTATGCCAGAAAGATTACAATCGAAAAATATAAACAAAAATAAGGCTTCTCCTTTGTTGTTAAAGGAGAAGCCTTATTTTTGTTTTTTATAAAGGAGTGCCGTTCATGCACTCCTTTATAAGATTAACCATTATTATCACCAGGAGGATTAGGCGGTTGTGTTTGATTGTCTCCGTTATTTTCATTGCCAGTATCATTGCCACCGCCGCCATTATCATTACCGTTATTATTTCCGTTATCATTGCCATTGCCATTATTACCGTTGCCATTATTATTACCATTATCATTACCGTTGTTATTTCCAGAACCATTATCGTTGCCATTACCGTTGTTATTACCGTTGTTATTACCATTATCCCCATTGTTTTGTCCATTTCCGTTTTCATTCGGATTCGGAACGGTAACCGTGATGACAGCTGGTTTACTTCGCTCTCCATTCAAGATAGCAGTAATTTCGAATGTATAGGTAGCACCCGGCTGAGGATTTGCAATGGTCATTGCTTTATCGCTGGTTGAACCTAGTGAATTCTTAGCACCATTAATAGTACTAGTAACTTCAAAGGTGACGCCAGCATTTGCTTTAGGATGATCCCATGTTAAATTGATTTCATTCGTATCCTTATTATAACTTCCTTTTACATTTGTAGGGGACTCAAGCTTATCATACTTTTGCGATACTTGAGATGGTTCTTCATTGCCCTTTACAAATAACTCATAAGAGATTTTATCATTTGGAGTTGATGGACTCGGTTTCTGTGCAGGGTTCGTGCCAATTTCAACCGGCAACTTCACAACGCTGTTTGGCATTTTAAAGTCTTCTGGTTGTTTCCCTTGCTCCACATAACTAATTAAATGCTTGAACATAAGCTGTGCAATATGCTGATTAGGACCAGGTGCAATATAATTCTTTCTATCAGGGTATCCAGTCCAAATAGCACATGTGTAATCCGTGTTGTATCCTGCAAACCAAGCATCCGGAACAGCTCTAGAATCAGGAATATTGTATTTTCTCATTTCCTCATCAGAATAATTGGTTGTTCCAGTTTTGCCTGCAAGGTTTAATCCTGGCACATATGCATCTCTACCTGTACCAGTAGGAGCAGTAAGCACGTCTTTTAACATATCCGTAATCATATATGCTGTATAATCACTCATGGCAATTTTTGGCTTGATGTCATTTTTCACAACCGTATCCCCATCGCGAAGGACGATTTTTCTTACTGTATGCGGTTTATTGTAAATGCCATTATTTCCAAATGCGGCATATGCTCCTGCCATTTGTTCAGGGGAAACATTAATTCCTCCTCCAATAGCGGATGATTCATAGATAGTATCAAAATTAAATCCTAAATTTGCTGAGAATTTTTTCGCATTATCAAAACCAACATCCATTAATGCTTTATAAGCTGGGATATTTCTTGATTCATATAATGCCTTTCTCATGGACATCTGGCCTTTATACTGTCTGTCCCAGTCGTGTAATGGTATATTTCCATGCTGATAATTGGTTGGTGTATCCATTAATTGATGGTACGTGGACCACTTATTAAATTCGATAGCTGGCCCATAATCGAGAATAGGCTTAATAGTGGAACCAGGTTGTCGTTTTGTATCAACTGCATAGTTCATTCCTCGTAAGACTTTTGGATTGCGTGAACCGCCAATGGCGCGAACTTCGCCAGTTTTCGTATCGAGCAATGTGACACCAGCCTGAAACTTATCATCTGGATAGTTAACAATTTCATTTGTATTCATCATTTTTTCTGTATATTCTTGAGCTTTCGGATCTAATGTCGTATAAATTTTTAAGCCATCGGTGAAAACATTATAGTCGCCCATAGATTGAACTTCATCTATTACAGCATCCACAAATGCGTCATATTTTTGCTTAGCTTTTGTACGATTTTTTTGTTTCACTAATCCATAGGTAATTGGAACCTTTTTGGCATCCGCCATTTGCTGTTTGTTGATTTTATTATGCTGATACATTAAAGAAAGAACAATATTCCTTCTTTTTTCGGCCAATTCAGGATTATCAAATGGATTGTAGTTATTTGGACTCTGTTGTATACCAGCAAGTTCGGCTACCTCTGGAAGAGTTAATTTGTTCAATGGCTTATTGTAATAATACTTTGCAGCCGTTGCAATTCCATGAACACCATTTCCCATATAGATCTTGTTTAGGTACATTTCTAATATTTCATGTTTTGTATATTGTCTTTCCAATTGAATGGATAGCCATGCTTCCTGTGCTTTCCTTTTCAGTGTTTTTTGTTCGGATAGGAAAGACATTTTTACTACCTGCTGTGTTATAGTACTAGCTCCTTCAGCACCAAATCCACGAGTTAAATTGGCCCAAACAGCACCACCTAAACGAATTGGATCAATCCCATGGTGTTTATAAAAACGGGCATCCTCCGTTGCTAATACTGCATCTTCCACAAGTTTTGGTAAATCATCGTATCTTACATAAATTCGATTGACTGAACCTATTGTTTCAACAAGATGATTATTTTTATCATAAATTTGCGATGCTACAGGGTCTGTTAGCATTTTTTTGTTTAATTTAGGAGCGCTGCTTGCATAATAAGCAAAAGTAGCTACTCCAGACAATAATCCAATCAAACAAATGAGAAAAAAAGCAAGGAACAATCTTTTAAAAAGAGACCGTTTTTTACGCTTTCCTTTTTTATTTGGAGCCTTTGACGTTTGTTGTTTTCGGCGTTCCTCTCGTGTTTGATATTTATCTGCCATAAAAAAATTTCCTCTCTTCCCAACTTTAAAGGTTATTAAGTATTTTCGTAAGTATTATTCGTTGTATTAAATTAAGCTTGTTTTACACATATGAAATGTACTTAAAACAACAAAGATTACGAAAAGAGACTTATTTAAAGTTGTTGTTCAAAAAACATTATGAATTAGTTTCCCCAAAATGATATAGATGGTTAATTATATTAATATAATCGATTCGAGGCTGTATTCCAAGTGAAATCTTATGTCCAACTTCCTCAATTTCAACTTTTTTGATCGATTTTCGTCCACCTAATACCATCCTATCCCAAAATTTAAAGAGATATTGGCTTTCTAATAGAAAAATATCTTCTGATTTTGCAAATCGAAGAATGACAAAGCATATACCATTTTGTTCTACAATCCTTTTCATATGCTCAATTTGATGAGCATGAAAATTTTGTAAAGGGAATGAAGTAATATTTTGTGTTTCTTTTGCCTCAAAGTCTATATATCTACCACGATATACTCCATTATAATCAGTTGTCGAGGGCTGTTTAAAATATGCTTCCTTGATGACAGCAGTACTTCTTGATTTGTAATCTACCTGAACAATTTGTACAGGAGTTGGCTTTTTATGAATGACGGCTATTCCTTGCTCTAAATAATATAAATTTGTTTCGTTTAAGTCTGATTCTAGGGTCATACCTCTATTACTATACGAAATATTTTTCGGTAAAGTTGCCTTCTTTTTGACCGTTTCCATCTGCACATATTTTTTCCCATTTGGATAGTGGAGATCCATTAGCTTATCACCTCACATGCTAAATTATATCATAGCAAAAATTATGGTGAATAAAATAACATTAATTCTGTATATCATTATTCGACGAATTTACAACCTTCATTGTTTCACTAAATATAAGAAAATATTGTGTCAATATGCTCTTTAGAAAAAATTAATTGTAATGTAAGGTTCTTTTCTTAACTTTATTGCTAGAAAACAACCTAACGCAAAAAAGGAAAAGCATAGGCTCATTCTTTCCTGCTTTTCCTTTTTAAACTGTAAGCTAAAATATTTGGTTTAGGTTGAAGGTCTATTTGGTCCAGAGAGCTTTGGATTGCCATATCCAGCTTTGGAATCTTGTTTTTTTTCCTGCTTTTCTTGCAGTTTCTTTTCTTTGCTATCCATAAAGATCCACCTCCATTGATTAGTGTGTTCAACATTCCTTAACATCATGCATCAGATGTCGAATGGTGCCCGCTTTTTAATGAAGAACACTTTCTTTGCCGAATAACTTCTAGTTTTGTCAGGTGAGAAGGGAGATAGAAATGAAAACAGAATTATATATAACAAAACTTGTCTTGTTTGGAGGTCGAACAATATGATCGAAAAAAATGAAGTGTTACAAATGCTTGACAATTTGGAACAGGAGGTTTTGAAACTAGAAAAGAAACTAGAGAGTCAAATGGATATGGAGAAACTTAAAGTAACTCGACAAGTGGAAATGGATTATTATCATTTAGAGAGAAAGATGGCATTGCTAGAAGAAAAGGTAAATAAAAGTGTTTCCTATAGAATGCTACAATCATTTGCCTAACCTGTATTGTATTGAAGGACTAGAAACAATAAATATTTTTTTAAAAGAAATTATATAATCAATGTAGTTCTCGGTCGAGCACAAGAAGCCATCGGATATCGTATTTTATGTTTCCTCCTTTCAGGTAAGGGTATTAGGTAAAATTGCATTTCAAATTTTACTCGGTGAAATTTGCAGTGCCAATTTCTCAAGTTGTTGAGCTACTTCACTGTGTTTCCTTTTTCTCAGTCGAAGCCTACTAAATCCGAATACCAATGGGCAAGGAACTTCGCTTTTCTTATGGAATCAGCTTAATTTTTTGACATATAAATAATGAAAAAATATAATAAATGTGCATTTAGTAGCTCATAGGCTACTTTTTCTCTATGTATATAATGCGATCTATCGGAGGATATAATGGACATTGAACAATTAAGAAAACAAACAAATTTACTTATAGAGTTAAATCAAGCTGCATTAAAAGCCTATCAAAAAGCGCGGGAAACCAATGAAGCCGGTGATTTTTTTAAAGAAGTGAAGCCATTTGCAGATCGAGTAAAGATGGTTTGTGACGAATGGCTACCTCAAGTTGTGAAATGGGTAGAAAGGACACGCCCAAAACACATTCATCCAATTCAATTAAAAAATGTATCAGAAAACATTCAAATGGTGTCTGTAAGAGCTTTCTATCCGGAAACTAGCTTAAAAAAATTTAAAGGTCATATACAATCCGTCGATTATGTCTTAAATAGATTATTAGAGGAATTAGAAATAACAGAAGACAGTAATACAACAGATATTACTTTTGATCAAAACTGAAATAAAGAACTTGGTTGCCTTGCTGATTCCCTCAAATCCACCACTCACCTCTAACTGTAATGCGAGGTGTTTTTCTTATTTAGACAAATCACCATTTTTATTCCTACTCATAAAGTGTATTAGTATGACCTGAAGTTTAGGAGGATAAGAATATGAATGGATATAATTCCTATAGAAGTCCGTCCGTACCGGATAGTAGTTACCGAAAGAACATTCCATCACAGACTATGTTTAACCAAACTAATTTTCCGAATGCACCATTTCCGCACCAAATGCATCAACCAAATCTTTATCCTGTACAGCAATTTCCTAATGGATTTCAAGCATATGGGGGATATAATCAAGTGCCAGTCTACAACCCTCAAGCGAATGAATATCCGATACAACAACAGCTTTTTCAAAATCCACTTCAGCCAGTAAATCAGAATGAGGTATTAAATAGCTATAAACCTTATTCAAATCCATATCCAAAGTCACATTACAATGCTAAACCACCAGCAAGCGGGATGAATTCAATAATGAATTCCTTTAAATCACAAGATGGGTCGATTGATTTTAATAAAATGGTAAATACCGCCGGTCAAATGATGAATGCAGTAACCCAAGTTTCCACGATGGTGAAAGGTCTTGGAGGCTTATTTAAACCATAGGGCTAGATAGCCTTATTATTTTTGCAATTTTGCTACATTACTGTATTGAAATCCATAATAAAAGTTTGACCATATAAATGAAATTTGTTATTAAGAAAGTTGAAAACAAATAGTAACCTAATAATTGAAAAAAAAGAGGAATCAAATGTTAGATGCTGATTCCTTTTTTTATTGATATAAAAAATATTTAATGAAGTTAGTCCTTGATTAGAAGCAGCGCCTATCAGCCAGCGGATTTCATTGTCTCCTTCCTACGATAAGTCAACATAAGGTGAAAGAAAATGGAAGTGTTATTTTCACTTGGAAAATCCGTACGCCGATGTGCAAGTTGCTTCCGTTTTTCTTTTTTATTCAATTCTTAAACGTTTACCATTTTCCTTTGGTACATGAATCGTCAATAAACCGTCCTCGTAATTCGCCTTCACTTTCGCTTCATTTATCGGCTTCGTCAAAGGGATAGTTCTGGAAGATCGTTGCATAGAGCTCTTTTTGAAAATCGATTTTTGATTTTGATTTTCTTGAGTTGTTGATTCTACATTTTCTACTGAAATCGTGATGTACTGTTGGAAAATATCAATATTGATTTGATCCTTTTTCACACCGGAAAGCTTAGCAGTGATAATATATTCTTTATCCGTTTCATTAAGCTCGACTGGAAATGCAGAAAATGGGAATGGTGCCGAGAAGAATTCATCAATACTTTCTAAAAATCCCTTGACGGGAGGTTCTTGGAAAATATTATTCATGGAACGCATCAGTCCCTGAAAAGGATCATGAAGTGAATTTTTTTCCATTTTATCCGGTTTTTCAGACATTACAAAGGCTCCTTTCAAACAGAGATATTCAAAATCAGTGTATGAAGGAATAAGAAAATGGTGTCATTTTGCAATAGTTTCTGATGGTATCACCTTATCTTAATAGAGCTTAAAGAAAGTGTTTGACCGGAAGTATTTGTAAATCTATAAAAAATCCTTTCACAACGAACGTTTATTCGCTAAAATTAGAGTAATGAGGTGAACGTTGTGTTTAAAAAAAAGACTTTGAATGAGATCATTCATTTACTACAAGAAGATAGACAATTTAAGGACCAAATTGTTCATTGGCATACGATAGAGGAGAAAGAAGCAAATACAGTACCATTTCCCGAATCCGTACATCCAAAGCTAAGAATTGCTCTTCAAGAAAGAGGAATCTCGGAACTTTATACACATCAATGGACGGCTTTCGAGCTTGCATATCAAAAGCAAAGCTTTGTTGCGGTGACACCTACAGCCTCGGGAAAGACTTTATGCTACAATCTTCCAGTGTTGCAAACTATTATAGAAGACGAAAATTCACGAGCTCTTTATATGTTTCCAACAAAAGCACTTGCCCAAGATCAAAAAAGTGAAATAAATGAAATTATTGAAGGGGCAGGAATAAAGGTTAATAGTTATACATATGACGGGGATACTGCCTCCAATATTCGACAAAAGGTTCGGAAAGCAGGACATATTGTCATTACAAATCCAGATATGCTACATTCTGCTATTCTGCCTCATCATACAAAATGGGTTTCTTTTTTTGAAAATCTTAAATATGTCATTATAGATGAATTACATATATATAGAGGTGTGTTTGGAAGTCATGTTGCAAACGTTATTCGCAGGCTCAAGAGAATTTGTCAGTACTACGGAAGCAACCCTGTTTTTATTTGCACATCTGCAACCATTGCGAATCCGCGAGAATTAGCCGAGAACTTAACTGGTGCCCGAATGGAGTTAATTAATAATAATGGAGCACCATCAGGGAGAAAGCATTTTGTTTTTTATAATCCTCCAATTGTTAATCAACCCTTAAATATTCGCAGAAGTGCAACATTAGAGGTAAGAAATATTGCGAAAGAGCTTTTAAAGAATAAAATTCAAACGATTGTTTTTGCAAGAAGCCGTGTCCGAGTCGAGGTTATCCTGACCTATTTACAGGAAGCTGTTAAATATCAATTGGGTCCTAAGTCGATTCAAGGTTATCGAGGCGGCTATTTACCTACACAAAGACGGGAAATTGAAAAAGGATTAAGAAACGGGGATATTTATGGTGTTGTCAGTACGAATGCATTGGAGTTAGGTGTTGATATCGGCAGACTACAGGTTTGTTTAATGACAGGATATCCAGGAACTATTGCAAGTGCTTGGCAGCAAGCCGGACGTGCGGGTAGAAGACACGGAGAAGCACTCATCATCATGGTAGCCAGTTCATCTCCCATTGATCAATTTATTATTGAGCATCCGGAATATTTCTTTAAGCAAAATCCAGAGACTGCCAGAATCAATCCAGATAACCTAGTAATTCTTGTTGATCATATTAAATGTGCGGCTTATGAGCTTCCATTTCAGCAAGGTGAGCGTTTTGGAGGGGTTGATATAGAAGATATTCTTGAATTTCTTGTTGAAGAACGCGTATTACATTTTAATCGAAATAAATGGTATTGGATGAATGATTCGTTCCCTGCGCATAACATCAGTCTAAGATCTGCTTCCCAAGAAAATGTTGTTATTATCGATATAAGTGAAAAGGCAAATGTTCATGTAATAGGGGAAATGGATCAATTTAGCGCCCTAACCTTACTTCATGATGAGGCTATTTATCTTCATCAAGGAGTCCAATATCAAGTAGAAGAGCTTGATTGGGAAGAGAAAAAAGCTTATGTCCGTGAGGTAGATGTTGATTACTATACAGATGCAAACTTAGCAGTAAAACTTAGTGTTTTGGAAACGGATAAAATGAAAGAAACTGGCAAGTTCGAAATAGGATATGGGGATGTATCCGTACAAGCAATGGCTACGATCTTCAAAAAAATAAAATTTAATACACATGAAAATATCGGTTCTGGCCCCATTCATTTGCCTGAAATGGAACTTCATACAAATGCAGCATGGATTTCGCTGCAAATTGAAGAAGAAAAGGAAGACTTGGAAGCCGGATTAGTCGGGATTGCCAATTTATTTAAGTCAATCGTTCCGCTTTTTGTTATGTGTGACCCGCATGATATTCATGTTGTTCCGCAAATTAAAGCAGTTCACAATGAAAAACCTACTGTCTTTTTGTATGACCGTTATCCAGGCGGAATAGGCTTGAGTGAAAAGGTATATGAGAATATTAATGAAATTATTAATAAAGCAAATGAATTGGTGATGAAATGCCGATGTGAAAACGGCTGTCCATCTTGTATTGGAATGGAGCACACCTCCAAAAATGCAAAAATAATAGTATCTAGATTGCTGAATTATTTAGAAAGAAAATGTATATGATTGGGGCACATGAATCATGTCATTATTAAATAAGTTAAATCGAATGAAACAACATATAGTAAGGGAAGAACGGAAAATAGATTCACCCATCCAATCACACAAAAAAGAGGGAATTTCAAACAATATCAATATTCCCTTTTTAAATATGTGGGAGGCTGCCAATACTAGCATATATGTGAAAGAGGATGAATACTGTCTGATTCGTGAGGTTCGTTATCCCCTAAATCATTATCACGGAAGATACTCTTTTCAAGATTTTTTGAAGGCAATGGAGCTTTGGAACGGGTACGATGGGAGCCATCCTTTGTCTGCAAAAGGATTTCTTCCCGCCGATTTATTTTTCTTTGATACGGAGACAACTGGTTTAGGAGGAGGAGCCGGTAATACCATATTTATTTTAGGATATGCAAGTTTTACGGACCATGAGGTAATTTTAAAGCAGCACTTTTTGCCAGAGCCTGGGATGGAAGTTCCATTATATTATAGCTTTTTAGAGAATATTAATTATTCGACTTTAGTTACTTATAATGGAAAAGCATTTGACTGGCCACAAGTTAAAACAAGGCATACTTTAATACGCGATCACCTGCCGAAATTGCCTGCTTTCGGTCATTTTGATTTATATCATGCATCCAGAAGGCTCTGGAAAACAAAGATGGATAGAGTGAAGTTAGTAAATGTGGAAAAAGAAATCCTTCACTTTGAAAGAAAAGACGACATTCCCGGCTATTTGGCACCAATGATTTATTTTGATTTTGTAGAACGAAAAAATCCAGAAGGTGTTATTGAGATTCTTAAGCATAATGAAAATGATATTTTGTCCTTAATCACTTTATACACACATATAACCCTACAAGTTTTACAAAAGGATCCTATGCAAACGGATGAGGAAAAACTCCTTATCGGAAAATGGTTTGATTATATTGGAGAAGAAAATAAAGCCTTTGAAACCTATTCGCTTATGGCAGGAGATAATAACCCAAATGCAAAATACGAGCTTGCATTTAAATTAAAAAGGCGAAAAGAATTTGATCTGGCGAAGAAATTATGGTCGGAGGTAGCCGTTTCGGGAAATAGTGAAATCCAAAAGCAGGCATATATAGAATTAGCTAAGCTAATGGAACATCAGTATAAAAATTATCAGATTGCCAAGGACTATGTACAGAAAGCAATCAGCATACACCAAAGCAGCTTACCTATAAAAGGAGATAAATTTCTTCAGGATGCAAACAAAAGATTAATTAGATTAAGCGGCAGGTAATCAGATTATTTCCAATATTCTATTTCCTGGGGAAGCGCATATTTCGACTATAGTTTTATCTTCATATATTAAAATGACAATTTTCTACAATATTGTCATAAAAAAATAATATTTTTGGCGTGATTAATAGATTGTGTCGAAAAATAAATCATTGTAAAATAAAGTGAAACTTCACGTAGCGGTTAATCGTCCCTACTGATAAGTAGGAACTCAAGTCGATTATGCCATGTCCTATGGCACCACATGATTAATCTGTGTCCTACGTTTTGATCAATTGAACCTTTTTGAAGGTTTTTTCTTTTGATTTCGTTATATATTAATTAGTTTTAAAATGAATAAAAGCGAAGGTTGGGATTCATCATATGTATCGGACATTGTTGGTAATTTTCTTTGTAATTGTTGGTTTAACTGCAGTACTTTTCTCTAGTTTAAAGGATAGCTTTTATACATTTTTGTAAAGAAAAAATAATACCTTCCTCCAATGTAAAATAGGAGTTATACTAGTACAAGTATTATCCTTTTATCATATTTTGTTACTGTATTTAGTCTAATTTTGATGAAAGGAGCTATGTCCATACGCAATTGGGGACCAAAGAAGGTTTTACCTCCATGTGTTGCGCCAACTAAATGTTGTGTGACTCATTCTGCTTGAACATTTCATACAACCGCATATCTTGCCATCTTATACAACACATGTGAATCATCAAGTTATTCATCATTATAACTATTATCCTCATAACGATTCATTTATAAATGAGGTTGATAATGTAGGACCTGCATTTGGATCCGAATTCGGTCCAGGCTTTGGAGCAGGACCTTATGGATTTCCAAAAAAGTATGAAAAATAAAACAAACAAGGATGATTTCGCTCATCCTTGTTTTCGATTACATAATGTTACATATATTGATTTGTCTGCTTTCGTTTAATTTGATGAAAGGAGAAACATATGGTAAAAGTTTTATGCATTACAGGTTATAAACCTTTTGAATTAGGTATATTCTCTACTAATCATCCAGCAATAAAATATATAAAAATGTTATTAAAAAGAGAAATAATACGTTTTTTGGAAGATGAATTAGAATGGGTTCTGATATCCGGTCAATTGGGTGTAGAACTTTGGGCTGCAGAAGTGGTCTTTGACCTCCAAATGGAATACCCTGACTTAAAATTAGCAATATTAACACCCTTTCTTAATCAAGAAGAGAAGTGGAACGACAATAATAAGGAAATGTATGAAATGATATTAGCACAAGCTGACTTTGTTGATTCAATTTCAAAGCAGCCATATCAAAATCCGCAGGCATTCAAGAATAAAAACAAAATTTTTCTTCATAAAACTGATGGACTACTCATAGTCTATGATGAACAAAATATTGGATCGCCAAAATACCTATTGGAGGAAGCGGAAAAGTATAAAAGTGGAAAATCCTATGAAATAAGAACCATTGATTTTAATGATTTGCAATCTATAATGGAAGAAGAACAATGGAATGAATCCTAGTACATAATAAATTGACAAACAAATCGATATTTGAAAAAATAAAATTAAGTTTCGCGTAAAATATGAGGTGATGTTTGATATGTTATCAGATAAAATAAAATTAACAGCAAAAGATATATTGGAAAAAGATTTCAAAACTTCTGTCAGAGGATACAAACCTGAGGATGTAGATAAATTTTTGGATTTAATCATTAAAGATTATGAAACATTCCATCAAACCATTGAAGATTTGCAGCATGAATTGATGCGATTAAAAAAGCAAGCGTCGGATGATTCCTATAGAAGACAGCCTTCTCAACCGTCTCAACCAACTCCTGCAACCGGAACAACAAATTTTGATATCTTAAAAAGATTATCCAATTTAGAAAAACATGTATTCGGCAGTAAATTAAACGATTAATCAACTGGGATTTTTTACAAGTTGAAAATAAAGAAAAAGTTTTTTATAATATATAAGCGGCGTTAAGCTGGTAAATAACGTTCGGGTAATCGCTGCAACTTCATGTTGTAGAGGAAAGTCCATGCTCGCACGGTGCTGAGATGCCCGTAGTGTTCGTGCCTAGCGAAGACATAAGCTAGGGCAGGCAGATATATGTCTGACGGCAGGGAAAATACCTAAGTCCGTTTAGGATACGGTATGACTACCTTGAAAGTGCCACAGTGACGTAGCCTTAAGAGAAATCTTAAGGGTGGAACGAGGTAAACCCCGCGAGCGAGAAACTCAAATTATGGTAGGGGCATTCTTTCTGAGGAAATGAACGAAGAAAGAGGCAAGCAAATATTGCTTGGAGATAGATGATTACCGCCTGAGTACAAGATGATACCAATCGTTTGTAGTACAAAGGTACAAAACATGGCTTATAGAACGTTATTTAGGTATAATAAGAATGAAATATACTCTCCTAACTTGATGGGAGGGTTATTTTTATGCTTAAATTACATAGGGAATATGAGACGAACTCAAGTAAGGGTGAAAATATGACAAAAAACTATACAATCGTAGCAACAGCTGCGATGGGATTAGAAGCTATCGTAGCTAAGGAAGTAAAAGCACTCGGCTACGATGCAAAGGTCGATAATGGAAAGGTAATATTTAAGGGTGATGAATCTGCTATTGCTAGATGCAATCTATGGCTGCGTACGGCAGATCGCATCAAAATAATTGTAGGGGAATTCAAAGCATACACTTTTGATGAATTATTCGAAAAAACAAAGGCATTAAATTGGGGAGACTATTTACCGGTTGATGCTGAATTTCCTGTCCAAGGTAAGTCAGTAAAATCAAAGCTGTTTAGTGTTCCAGATTGCCAAGCAATTGTGAAAAAAGCAATTGTGGAAAAAATGAAGGCACATTATAAAAAATCTTCTTGGCTTGAGGAATCTGGTCCATTATTTAAAGTAGAAATTGCACTTTTAAAAGACGTTGCCACCATTACCATTGATACGAGTGGTGCCGGATTGCATAAGCGAGGCTATCGTGTGAATCAAGGGGAAGCACCTTTGAAAGAGACTTTAGCTGCTGCATTAATCCAATTAACGAATTGGAGACCGGATAAGCCCTTTTGTGATCCTTTTTGCGGCTCCGGCACGATTCCAATTGAAGCTGCACTAATCGGGCAGAATATTGCTCCGGGCTTTAATCGAGAATTTATATCTGAAACATGGCCGTGGATGAACCAAACGGTATGGGATCAAGCAAGAATTGAGGCGGAGGATCTAGCCAATTATGATCAGCCTTTAAATATTATCGGTTCTGATATTGATCACCGGATGGTTAATATTGCAAAAGGGAATGCAATGGAGGCTGGCTTTGGAGATCTCATAACTTTTAAACAAATGCAGGTAACTGATTTTACTTCTAATGATGAATATGGTGTAATTGTCGGAAATCCTCCGTATGGAGAACGTTTGGGAGATCGAAAAGCAGTTGAAAAAATGTATGAGGAAATGGGTAGAACCTTTTCAAAATTAGATACATGGTCAATTTATATATTAACTTCTTATGAACAATTTGAAGAGGTATACGGAAAAAAGGCAACGAAAAAAAGGAAATTATTCAATGGATTTATTCGGACAGACCTCTATCAATTTTGGGGAACAAAACCTCCAAAACAGTAAAATGATGGTATGATTTCTTCCTTTACCGAGTATACTGTACGTATATTTCAAATTGGGGTGAGGAAATCTTGACGAAAGAGACTTTTGATTTTGAAACTATTTCAAGGGCTCTAAAACAAACATATGACGTAATTCAATCTGAAGAAAAACCATCCGAGAAAGCCATTCAAAATATACTGGAAGCGAAAGAAACATTAAATGAAGCTATCATGTATAAATTGGAAAAAGACTGTCCGGCAATATGAACGCGAGTGTAAGTTTTGCACTTGCGTTTTCATTTGACCATTCAAATTGATTTACGTCTCTAGCATATATGAAAACTTAAAATATGAAACTACTAATTGAAAAGTAACGTCGGAGGATATAATGAAACAACCACTACCATTTTTACTTTCTAAAACAGATTCGTTTTATGACAGGTTAGGAGATTGGATAGGTGATGTCTTTTATGATTTGCTCCCTGAGAAAGGATATGAATTACGTGACGAGCAAATATATATGGCATTCCAATTAGAAAAGGCATTTAAAGAAAAGAAAGTAATATTTGCAGAAGCAGGAGTAGGGACGGGTAAAACGATTGTTTATTTATTATATGCTTTATGCTATGCAAGATATATAGGAAAACCTGCGCTTATCGCTTGTGCGGACGAGTCATTAATCGAGCAGCTTGTCAAAAAAGAAGGTGATATTAAAAAAATTGAGGCTGCTCTCGATTTAGAAATCGACGTTAGGCTGGCAAAATCAAGGGATCAATATTTATGCTTGCAAAAATTAGATCAAGCAATTCTAAAAAATAATTCTGAAGGAATATCTTCAGTTTTTGATTCTCTGCCACGTTTTGTTCAAATCCAAGGATCAATGCAAAAATTTGAAAAGTATGGGGACAGGAAAGACTATCCGGCAATTACAGAAGATGAATGGAGAAGTATTGCATGGGATTCCCTGCAGGATTGTCTCTCATGTGATGTTAGGCATCGATGCGGACAGACTCTACATAGAGAATATTACCGGGATGCAGCTGATATTATTGTGTGTTCACATGATTTCTATATGGAGCATATATGGACGAAGGAATCGAGGAAACGAGAAGGGCAAAGACCACTGCTTCCGGAAGTTAGTTGTGTTATTTTTGATGAAGGACATTTATTAGAATATGCATGCCAAAAGGCCTTAACATATAAATTCACTTCAGAAACTCTTGAAACCTTATTGAATCGACTTATGAGCAATGATGTTCGAGAGGAAACCCTTTATATGATGGAAAATGTATTATATGAAAGTGAAAGAATGTTTGATCTCATTCAAAAAATAGCAGTGAAAGTACCTGGATCTGAAAGGTATGATATAATTAAATCCCAGGAATTAATGGATTGTGCGATGGCACTTTATCAGCAAATAAATCAATTAACAGAGCAATTTGTTTATGAAAGTGAATTGTATATATTAAATGAATATGATTTGCGAATCGTTGAAGAATATCTTGAACAAATATTATTTTCATTAAAATTGCTGATGGAGGACCAAAAAGGAATAACATGGTTTGAAATGTCCGATAACAATCATACTCTTGTTATTATGCCAAGGCTAGTAGAAGAAATTCTGCGGGAAGAGGTTTTCTCCAAGAAAATTCCTTTTATATTCTCGTCTGCAACTCTTTCAAATGACGGGGACTTCTCTTATATTTGTAAAAGTCTTGGTATTTCTCAATATTTATCTTTAAGTGTGGATTCACCATTTGATTATGATCACCAGATGCGAATTACTGTTCATTCCGAAGAGGGTTATCCTAATACATTAAAATGGGATGAATATCTTCGATCCATCAAATTAGCAAATGGAAGAACATTAATACTATTTAACTCAAATGAGTCAATGCAAGAGTTTAAAAAGTATATTCAACCTAAAATGGATAATCGTTACCCACTTCTTTTTGAAGGGGACGGGGAGATAAGCAAGCTTGTTGAACAGTTCCAGAAAAATGAAGAAACGGTTCTTTGCTCGTATCATTTATGGGAAGGACTTGACATACCAGGTCCATCATTATCGAATGTGATCATCAATGAATTGCCTTTCCCACCACATGACCCGGTATTCGAAGCGAAACGTAAAAATAGTGACAACCCATTTAATGAAGTGGATCTTCCATATATGTTGTTGCGATTAAGACAAGGTATAGGTCGTCTAATTCGTACTTCAAACGATTCCGGAAACATTCAATTATGGTTAAGAAAAGTGGATAAAGATAATATTTGGGACTATATACAGCAAATCTTACCAGTAGATGCAACCTTCTCTAATTAAAAGGGAAGGTTGTTTTTTATTTCATAATAGTGAAACTAATTGTTCTCTCTTTTCAGAACAATATGATAAAATAATAAAGGCGGAAATTTGAATTGGAGGTACATACATGAGCGAACATATAAGTGAGATTGAAAAGGAATTTTTAGATTTTGTAAAAAAAATGCAGGCATATAGTGAGGCACTTGGATTAATTTATTGGGATTTACGTACGGGTGCGCCTAAAAATGGGGTGGAACAACGTTCAGAGGTTATAGGAATGCTTTCATCTGAATTGTTCAAAATGTCCACTTCCGAGGAAATGGCTGCTTATATTGCCAGTCTATCTGGACATAACTTATCTGAGATTACATTGAAAACATTGGAAGAATGTAAAAAAAACTATGACCGTAATAAAAAGATTCCTGCAAAGGAATATCAGGATTATGTTGTGCTGCAATCCAAGGCAGAAAGTGTTTGGGAGGAAGCAAGAGCAAAAGCTGATTTTGCAATGTTCCAACCATACTTAGAAAAAATTGTGGAATATAAAAAGAAGTTCGTGGAGTATTGGGGATACGAAGAAAATAAGTATAATACCTTATTAGATATGTATGAACCTGGGATAACAGTGGACGTTTTAGACAAAGTCTTTGGTGAATTGAGAGAGGCAATTGTTTCTCTAGTACAAAAAATAGCAGATTCTCCAAATAAACCTGATACATCGTTTTTGTTTGAAACCTTTCCTAAACAAAATCAAAAAGATTTTAGTTTAAAAATATTGGAACAAATGGGATACAATTTTGAGTCAGGAAGATTAGATGAGACGGTTCATCCATTTGCTACAGGGCTAAATCCGGGAGATGTCCGGGTCACAACAAGATATGATGAAAATGACTGGAGAACTGCAGTATTTGGTACTATTCATGAAGGAGGCCATGCACTTTATGAACAGAATATATCCAAGGACTTAATTGGAACTCTATTGTGCAGCGGAACATCGATGGGAATTCATGAATCACAATCTCTTTTCTATGAAAATATTGTCGGCCGTGATTTTTCATTCTGGAAGCAAAATTATGATTTATTGAAAGAATATGCAAGCGGAGAATATGACAATATTTCATTAGAGGATTTTTATAGAGCCATTAATGAGTCAAAACCTTCTTTTATCCGGATAGAAGCAGATATGTTAACTTATCCACTACATATAATCATCCGATATGAAATTGAAAAAGGTTTATTTAATGATGAAATTGAGGTTAAGGATTTACCGAAAATTTGGAATGATAAGTATGAAGAGTATTTAGGAATACGTCCAGCTAATGACAGAGAAGGGGTACTTCAGGATGTCCATTGGTCAGGTGGAGATTTTGGGTATTTCCCATCTTATGCCCTTGGATATATGTACGCAGCTCAATTTAAAAATAGCATGCTAAAAGATCTTCCAAATTTTGATGATTTATTGGCGGAAGGAAATCTTACACCGATCCGTGAATGGCTAACCAAAAACATCCATCAATACGGAAAATTAAAGAAGCCTCTCGAAATTTTACAGGATGTAACTGGAGAGGGTCTGAATGCAAAATATTTAATTGATTATTTAAAAGATAAATATACAAAGGTTTATAATTTACCTGTAGAAACTCATTAAAAAGAGACCAATGCGGTCTCTTTTCTCTTACCGGAACTTTAGTCCATTAATCCAAGGGGTGCATGATGATTTAAATCACATGAATCGATAGGGAATAAGAAGGGTCACTCTCCTTTTGGGCATGATTCTGTATTTACTTGATATTGAACTTGGATTTCAATTTTATTTAGGATGTTCCTTCCGCAGCTTTTGCATTTTCCAGTTGTATCGGATAACGTTCTGCAGTGATCACAGTAATATTTCTCCATTGTATGTCACTCACTTTATAATATTTTATTTTAATGTATTAAAATGATTTTGAAATCGTTACTATTATTAAGAATAGTCACTATTTTATGGTAGAATGTAATTAATAATTTTTTAAATGCATTTGAAAAAAATGAGGGGAAGTGCAGGAAAATGTATTTACCATCCTTTAGCCTTGCAGGAAAAACGGCAATTGTTACCGGCGCCGGAAGAGGAATAGGACGAGCTATTGCAATAGGAATGGCGGAGGCTGGTGCAGACGTCGCGGTGATTTCGCGCACAGAAACAGATTTGCAAGCGACGGCCGCCGAAATTGAAAAGTTAGGAAAAAAATCTTATATTGTGACAGCGGATGTTACGAAGAGAGAACAAGTAAAATCGGTCATTGAAAAGATCATCGGTGAAGCGGGTAAGATTGACATTTTAGTAAATAATGCTGGAATGAATATCAGGTCTAAAGCATTAGATGTAACAGATGAAGAATGGCAACAAATTATGGACACAAACTTGAAATCTGCCTTTATGTTTTCACAAGAGGTAGGGAGGAAAATGAAAGAACAGGAAGATGGTAAAATTATTACTATTACTTCCGTTGGCGGGCATGTAGCATTGAGGACAGGTGTAGTTTATGCAGCTACAAAAGCAGCATTAATTCAAATGACCAAGGTGTTGGCGCTAGAGTGGGGAAAATATAATATAAATGTAAATGCAATAGGTCCTTGGTATTTCAAAACACCATTGACAGAAAAATTATTGCAGGATGAGGAGTATGTAAAAGATATTTTGGCTGTTACTCCAATGAAAAGGGTCGGAGAATTAGAGGAATTAGTAGGACCGGCAGTATTTTTAGCATCTGAGGCTGGTAAATATATTAATGGACAAACAATTTTTGTGGATGGCGGAATGACCATACAGGGGTTTTAAATGAATGAAAGCGCCAATGGCGGCGCTTTTTCATTTCTTTTTAAAGGATAGGAAAGTATAAAATTTTTCAACATCTAAATAATATAACAAGTTTAATCTTGTCTAGCGCAAGCAGCTATCGGCTAGCGGATTTCTCCGTCTCCTCCCTACGATAAGTCAACATCAGTTCGTGAACTACCTCACTGTGTTTCCTTTATCTCAGTCGAAGACTACGAAATCCGTACGCTAGAGCTGCGGCGCTTGCGCTTTTCTTATTACTCTATCATTAAAATAATACTAATTTCACCGATTTGCTCCATTTTAATAGGTAGTCTTATCGCTTTGGAAAAGCCATAAATCTTAGAATGCCCAACAATAACAGTAGGAGGGGTAATATCAATTAATAAACCGATATTGGATATTTGTGTTGACATATTTCCGGCAATCATATTACCTAATTCACCGGCAAAGCTTTCGAGCATTTCTCCAACTAATGGCATGCCAAACATTACTTCTCCAATTTTGGAGAAAACATCTTCTTCCCCATCAATTATGATTCTTCCCTTTATATCGCCAGTCACCCCTATTAAAACCCCAACGGTGTGTTGGTTAAAAGGGGAATTAAAAAGTGTTGGCTGTTGAATGTCCACTTGGATTGGCAAGACAGATTTAATGGATTCAATAGTTCCATTTAATACATCCGTTATATTTTTACTCATTGTCATGCCGAAACCCCCCGAATTTTGTATAAAAATATACTAACATATTTTTGTTTTTTGAAGAGAATAATTTTTTGAAAAATTAGTTTACTGGAAGAAATTTAGGTCTATTTTACCAGGTCTATTTGCGTATATAATGGTGGTGCACAACAACTCCTTCAAAACGTATTAGCTCCATCAAGGAGCTCTTTTTTTATATAGTTTTCTTCCTTACATATTTTTTTCAGTATTGGAAAATATATCTTTATATAGTAATAAGGAGAGCCTGCTTATGCCAAAAATATATTCCGTAGGACTTGGAATTCCCGACTTCAACATTCCACAAAGTGATGCAATGCTCTTTGCAAAAAAGTTATTTTCCAATGCCTTTCGTGATATTGAACGGTTACTTTCGGTTTTTCAAAACGCAGAAATAGAATCACGTTATTTTGTAAAAGACATTCATTGGTATGGTGAGGAACATTCATTTGCCGAAAAAAATAGCATATTCATAGAAATGGCAGAAGCATTAGGGATCAAAGCAATTGAAAATTGTTTACATAATAAGGGGATTGAGTTAGACGAAATTGATGCCATTTTTACTATTTGTACTACAGGATTGTCTACGCCAAGCTTAGACGCAAGAATAATGAACAAACTTCCCTTTCGTTTAGATGCAAAACGAATACCAATATGGGGGTTAGGTTGTGTCGGAGGTGCAGCGGGGCTTTCAAGAGCTTACGAGTATTGCCTTGCCTTTCCAAGAGCGAAAATTTTGATTTTAGCAATTGAACTTTGCAGTCTTACTTTCCAAAAGAATGATTTTAATAAAAGTAATTTAATTGGCACTTCATTATTTGCTGATGGAGCTGCCTGTACTTTAATGATTGGGGAAGAAGCAGAAGCACCTCTTCATTCAGTTGCTGCTTTGCCCTCTATAATAGGTACACAGTCCATGTTATTAAAAGATTCTTTAGATGTAATGGGCTGGGATATTAAAAATGATGGACTGCATGTAATCTTTTCTAAGGATATACCAATGATTGTCAGGAAGTGGTTACAGCCAAATGTTCAAGCATTTTTGGATAAATATCATCTGGATATAAAGGATATAAAACAATTTATTGCTCATCCGGGAGGTAAAAAAGTAATAGATGCTTATGTGGAAGCATTAGGCGTTTCTGAGGAACGAACGAAAGAATCGAGAGATATTTTAAAACATTATGGAAATATGTCATCCGTCACGATTTTTTATATTTTAAAGAGAATTTTAGAAAAAGATATTCAACCAGGAGAATATGGTCTCGCAATGGCACTCGGACCTGGTTTTAGCTCAGAACAATTACTTTTAAGGTGGGATTAGCAATTGTTTTTCGTCATTTTTATAAGTGTCATTATTATCCAACGAATCGTTGAATTATGGATTGCCAAGAAAAATGAAATATGGATTAAAAAGCAAGGGGGAGTGGAAGCGGGAAAAAATCATTATAAATTAATGGTGTTGATTCATTCATGCTTTATCCTTTCTTTATTAGCAGAAGTATTTGGTCTTAAAAGGTCGTTGATTGCAAATTGGTGGATACTCATTGCTCTGTTCATACTGAGCCAAATTGGGAGAGTTTGGGTAATTATATCCTTGGGCAGATTTTGGAATACAAAAATACTTGTTTTACCGGATGCAAAAATCATCAAAAAAGGACCATATCGTTGGCTGAAACATCCCAATTATATCATTGTTACATTAGAATTAATTATAATCCCTTTATTATTCCAAGCATACTACACATTAATTGCATTTTTTATTTTTAATCTGCTTATCTTATCCGTAAGAATTCCGACGGAGGAGAGGATGCTTAGTTTGCATACAGATTATTTGAAAGTACAAAATATGGAAAGGCGATTTTTAATTCACTTGAAAAGGGAAAAGTAAAAATTCAATTCGAAAAACGTTTATCCGTTAAAGATAAACGTTTTTTATTGGAAAAGCCTGTTTTCAAACAGATTGTTACCTTTCGTAAATGGTTATAAATCCTAATATAGTCTTAGTTTTTTCATGCAGAGGTTATCCCTTTTTTTTTTCAGCTAAGGATGTTTATTTGGTTGTTGTCCGCATAAGCAACCTTTGTTAGAAAAGATTCTTGGGAAACAACGTAAAATCCGTTACAATGAAAGAAAGAAATAATTTATTTTTAGGGAGTTTGTACCATCATGACAAAAACAATTGAATTAGGCAATTCCACTGAAGCAATCGATCAACTAATAAGCTTGTATGAACGCTTTAAGCAAAATGGTGATTTGCAAAGAGCGGAAAAATCTGAAAAGCTGCTAAAAAAAATAAATAACAAAGATTTTATTATTGCATTTTGCGGTCATTTTTCTGCAGGAAAGTCAACCATGATTAATACATTACTAGGGGAAAAACTATTACCATCAAGTCCAATTCCAACTAGTGCAAACCTAGTAAAAATCCATAAAACATCCACTGATTATGCAAAGGTTTTTTATAAAGATGAAGCCCCTTATCTTTTCGAGGCTCCATACGATTTCCAGGCAGTGAAGGAATTTTGCAAAAATGGGAATGTAACCGAAATTGAAATTGGGAAAAAACAAACGGATCTTCCTGAACAAGTTATCATCATGGACACACCAGGGGTAGATTCCACTGATGACGCACATCGAATTTCAACGGAATCAGCAATACATCTGGCTGATATTGTTTTCTATGTGATGGATTATAACCATGTACAATCAGAATTGAATTTTCAATATACGAAAGAGTTATTGCAGCATGGAGTGGAGCTCTACTTAATTATTAATCAAATTGATAAGCATAAGGACGAGGAATTGTCCTTTTCCGAGTTCAAACAATCGGTAGAAGAATCATTTTCTGCATGGAATGTACATCCAAACGGAATTTTCTATACAACATTAAAGAAAAGCAGCAACGAACATAACGAGTTTGCCAAAGTGAAATCACTTGTAAATGAAGTATTAAATCAAAAAGATAGCCGAATTTCATCTTCTGCTCAATCGGCCGTTAATCTGTTAATTCAGGAGCACTTTAAATGGTTAGTCGAACAAGAGGAAGACCAAGGTGCCCGTTTTAAAGAAAGTTTGCAAGATTTATCAGCTAGCGAGAAGCAATCTATTTTATCGAAAGAACAAGATCTCATCGACAAAATGAATAAATTGCAAGTACAACTTGAAAATTGGAGAAAATCCTTTGACGATGAGAGAACAAAAATAGTAAAGAGCGCTTATTTAATGCCTTTTCAGATAAGAGAGCTTGCCAAAGAATATTTGGAATCTGCTCAGCCGGATTTTAAGATGGGACTATTATTTAGTAAGAAGAAAACGGAAGAAGAGCGTGTAAAAAGATTAGAGGAGTTTTTTAATCAACTAAAAACACAAACAGATTCACAACTTGTTTGGCATATTAGGGAATTTGCCGGAAGCATATTAAAAAAAGCGAAACTTGCCAATGATGAATTACAGTTAGAAGCTCAAAATTTATCTATTCAATTTGAAACCGACTTATTAAGAAATTTAGTTAGACATGGGGCAAGAATGTCAGGGGAATATGTGCTTCATTATTGTGATGAGGTAGCGGAATCCCTAAAAAAATTAGCAAATCAAGAGCTGGAAAGGTTTAAATTGCAAGTTGAAGAAATAATGAAAGCTGAAATTCAAAATGAACTTAACACGCTTGAAGCAGAGTTAAGCGGTGTGAAAAAATACACTGATGCTATAAGAAAACTTCAAGAAATTGCGATTACGAGAAATGAAAAAGAAGAATTGGTGTTTAAGCCAGTTGTTGATAGTAAAGAGGTTTATCAAGGTATTCAGAAAAAATGGCAGGAAGAGCAAACAAAATTTCGAATATATTCTAATGACCAAAAAATGGAGCTAACAGTTAAACAATTAGATCCTCAAGTTGTTGAAACCGACGATAATCAAAGGATAGAGAAAGAATCCGTTTCATCTGAAATAATCGTAAATAAATTGCAGTTAACAGATGATCTTCTAAAAAATAAAGCTGGATTTGCACGGATAACAGAACATTTACTGTCTAAAAAATCAAGAATTGAAAATAAACAATTTACCATTGCCTTATTTGGAGCATTCAGCGCCGGGAAATCATCCTTTGCAAACGCGCTTATTGGTGAGAAGGTTTTACCTGTTTCACCAAATCCGACAACAGCAGCAATAAATCGAATTTGTCCCCCTACCAAGGAATATTCACATGGAACAGCTGTTATTCATCTGAAAAGCAAAAAACAGTTATTGGACGACATTCAAAAATCTTTAAAAGAATTTAATGCTGCGTGTGAAAGCTTGGATGAAGCAGGATCTATTATTTTGCAAATAAAAGAGACAAAAGAAGCCCGTGAGAAAATTCACCTCTCCTTTTTACATGCATTTTTAAAAGGGTATGAAGTGTATAAAGATAAGCTTGGTGAAAATATCATTGCAGGTTTACAAGAATTCAGGGGATTTGTTGCAAATGAGTCACAATCATGCTTTGTAGAATCAATTGATCTTTATTTTGACAGTGAGTTGACAAGACAGGGAATAACGCTTGTTGATACTCCTGGGGCAGATTCCATTAATGCTAGACATACAGGTGTAGCCTTTGAATATATTAAGAATTCCGATGCGGTTCTCTTTGTAACTTATTATAATCATGCTTTTTCCAAAGCGGACAGGGAATTTTTAATTCAATTGGGAAGGGTAAAAGACGCATTCGAACTGGATAAAATGTTCTTTATTGTAAATGCAATTGACCTAGCAGATTCAGAAGAAGAATTAAATGATGTAAAAAGCTATGTGTATGAGCAATTAACCCAATATGGTATTCGTTTTCCTAAGTTATTTGGAGTATCCAGTCTTTTGGCACTCCAAAATGAAAATCAACAATCTGGTATAGTGGAATTTAAAAATTCTTTTGACTCCTTTTTATCTAATGATTTAATGAGGATGAGTATTCAATCAGCCGCTAACGAAGTTCAAAGAGCAGTTAAAATGATTGATGAGCTGATTGGATCAGCATTGGAAAGTCAAGAGGAAAAAGAAAATAGAAGAAAACAATTGGTAATGAATCAGGAAAAAATGGAAGAGCTATTAAAGCAAGCTGCACCAACCATCTTTTTAACTAAGCTTAAACAAGAGCTGCAGGAATTATTATTTTATGTAAAACAACGGACATTTTATCGGTTTAGTGATTTCTTTAAAGAAGCTTTTAATCCAGCAACATTACAAAATAATCAAAAATCCGCATTGCATAAAGCGCTTATTGAACTATTAGAGAGCTTAGGCTATGACTTTGCACAAGAAATGCGGGCCACATCTTTAAGAATAGAGAACTATGTAAAAGACTTATTTAGGAAAAAACTTTATCAATTTCAAGAGCAGATATCTAAGATTCAATCTTCCATTTCGATTTCCGATTATGAAATAGGTTCCATATCAACACCGGAATTTCCATCTGCATTTATTGAAATAGACCGAAGTCAATTAGAAAAAACATTTAAGTATTTTAAAAATGCTAAATCATTTTTTGAAAAAAATGAAAAGAAACTGATGGAGGATGAACTCCAACATTTATTACAGCCACTTGCAGATACCTATCTGGAAGAGCAAAAAGTTAGGATGGAGCAATATTTTAATCCATATGTGGTGAAGGAATTTGCAGAACTGCTTCAACATATCCAGGAGGATGCAAACGAACAATTTAAGGCAATGCTTGCAGTGTTAAATGAAAAAATCGATATTGAGGAATGGACCGCTATTCGAGAGAAAATTGCAAAGTAACATTTTCACATGCGGGGGAATGGGGATGAAAGGCAGCAGATATCATGCTTGTGCAACATGTATTCACTTTCAAGCAGCGAGAATACATGGAAAAATGAATTACAAGTGTAATCGGTTAGGCTATGACACGCAGCCTAATTATCAATTCAATTGTTGGACTCCGAAGGAACATGTTATTAGGCTAATGGAAAAAGAAAAGAAAAAGGGAGTGGATGGGTTGAAATATATTAAAAGTCAAGAATGGTTAGCGGATCATTTAGAAGACTCTAATGTAAGGGTGATTGATTGCCGATTTACTCTGGGTAATCCAGAAGCGGGCAAGGAAGCATATTTGAATAGTCATATTCCAGGTGCCCTTTATTTTCATTTGGAGGATGATTTGTCCAGTAAACCATCGGATCACGGTGGAAGACATCCATTGCCGGATTCACTTCAATTAAAGGGAAAATTAGAAAGAGCGGGAATTGATGCATCTACTACAGTGGTTGCTTATGATAATGGAGAAGGTTCCTATGCGGGCCGATTTTGGTGGTTATTAACGTATCTGGGCCATACAAAAGTATATATATTAGATGGTGGCTATACGAAATGGGTCCAAAATGGTTATACCAGTACACATGAAGTACCTGCTTTTGATAAGACATCCTTTTCCATAAATATTCAAGATAACATGCTTGCTTCATATGAAGATATTAAAAATATAATAGCAAACCAATCTGCTATTCTAATCGATTCTCGTGCTAGAAACCGTTATTTAGGATTAGAGGAACCAATTGATAAAAAGCCAGGACATATTCCTGGAGCGATAAATATTGTATGGGAAGATGGTTTTATAAATGGCAGCTGGAAATCAGCTGAAAAACAAAAAGAAAGATTTGCACATATGGTTCCAGAAAAGCCTATCATTGTTTATTGCGGTTCAGGCGTAACGGCAACCCCAAATTTCATCGCTTTAAAAGAGGCGGGGTATAAAAATGTGAAACTTTATGCTGGTAGTTATTCGGATTGGGTATCCTATGAGGAAAATTCTGTAGAATTAGGAGAATAGGAATGTCTCTTATCAATCCATGGTATAATGGATAAGCAATGAAATGATAGTAGAGGTGATTATTTGAAAAACTCATCACAATTATTACTTGTAGATGGTATGGCACTATTATTTCGTGCCTTTTATGCTACAAGTGTTACCGGTCAATACATGATTAATTCTAAAGGAATGCCAACTAATGCCGTTCAAGGTTTTATGAGACATTTGCTTACTGCTTTGGAAGAAATGAATCCTACTCATGCAGTTGTTTGTTGGGATATGGGCAGTAAAACATTTCGTAATGAAAAATTTGAAGGATATAAAGCGAACAGAGATGCACCGCCTGTTGAATTAATACCTCAGTTCGATTTAGTGAAAGAGGTAGTGACAGCATTTGATATTCCAAATATAGGAGTTGTCGGTTTTGAAGCGGATGACTGCATTGGAACGCTTGCAAAATCCATGCAAAATGACTTACAGGTATCAATCTTAACTGGCGATAAAGACCTGTTGCAGCTAGTAGATCATCAAATTCATGTGAACATTATTCAAAAAGGGTTTGGAAATTATAAAACATATTCCAATGATATTTTTTATGAAGAGTATGGAATATCTCCAAGTCAATTTATTGATGTAAAAGCTTTAATGGGCGATACTAGTGATGGATATCCCGGTGTGAAAGGGATTGGTGAAAAAACGGCTTTAAAATTAATCCAACAATATGGATCGATTAATGAACTTCTAAGTAATCTTCATCAATTAACCCCTTCACAACGGAAAAAAATTGAAGAGGATCTTGATATGCTTCATATGTCGCGAGAGCTAGCGGAAATTAGGTGTGATGTGCCTATAACTTTTAGAATAGAAGAATCTGTATTAACGGATATTACACCTGCGTTTTTAACCTATATTGATGAATTAGAATTAAAGAGCATTCGAAGACATCTTATCGGGAGCAAGTGGTCAAATCTTGCCAGACAAGCCTAAAAAATGAGCAATCAGTGATTGCTCTTTTTTATGATTAGCTCCGCTCCTATCGGCTTATGGGTTTTTACGTCTTCACCCCGATAAGTCAACCATCAGTTCTTGCAATATCTCACTGAGTTCCCTAATCTTGCTTCGAAGGCTACGAAATCCATAAGCTGATGGCAAGGTGCTTTACTTCTCATTTATTTTTTATTACTTTTTTTTGCAGCATTTTCAAGTTTGGATTTTGGATCATCAACAGCAAATTCTGTATCCTGTCCCCAACCTTGCGGGTTAGCTCCAGGGGCCATTTTTCCTCGATTATTATTTTTTTTCGCCATTGTCATCACCTCCATTTATCTAGAATTCCCTTTTATACAGTATGTTTATTCGCTTATAGCAATATTAAGTATTTTCATAAACTGCCATATAGTCATGCTATTAAAAGTATTGTAAAATAAAAAAAGTGAGTAGAAGGGGATTATCTCTACGTGACATGTTAGTGAGGGAGAGTATGTTGAAAACGAAAGAATTGCCATTAGATGATTTTCTATTGGATCTTCGCAGAAAAGGCTTTAAATTTGCGGATGATGTTATCGGGTTTATATATTTTGGAAAGCAATACACTGGAGCTTGCGATTCTATCATAAAAGCAGCAATTGAAATTACATTAAAAACACAAAAAGAATTTGATGGAAGTTTCTATATTTCCATATTAGAATCATTAAAACAAAATAATGTTCATTCAAGACACCAAGCATTCGAATATGCTGAGAAGATTGGTTTAATTACAAAATAAAAAAGAGGTATACAGCCTCTTTTTTCGCTTTTAAAGTTTGCGGTCCAGCGATTTTTTATTTTTTAAGAACGAAATGGCCAATGTTTTTTCAATTGGAAGCTCACTGATGATCATTCCAATAAAGATTAATAAACAACCGACAGTACCAAATAACGATAATCTTTCATTTGTTAAGATGAAGGATGTAATCGCTGCAAAAACGGGTTCCATTGTTAAGATAATCCCGACCTTTGTAGGAGAAGTGAATCTTTGTGCAGTAGTCTGCATAAAAAAAGCAAAAGCAGTACCTAATAAGGATGTAATAATCATCGCTAAAATTGTTGTTTTTGAAAGAATATGGCTAGTTTCAAATACTACCTGCCAGTTTTCAAATATAATGGCACTTACGGCACATAGCAGGGATACAGTGAAAATTTGAACAGTAGTTAAAAATAAAATTGGCACCTTTTTTGTCACACGATCAGTAAGTATAATGTGAAAAGCAAATCCAAAAGCACAAATAAGAACGAATCCGTCTCCAATCGAAAGTCCAGTGCTATTTTTCGCTACTAAGAAATATAATCCTATCACAGCTCCAATGGAACCAATGATTGCTTTTGGTGCAGGACGGTTTTTATAAAAAATAAAGGATAGCAGCGGCACCACAACCACGCTTAATCCCGTTATAAATCCGGCTTTAGAAGGTGTTGTGTATAAAAGGCCGATAGTTTGAAAGGAATAGCCGATAAATAGACATAAACCAAGCAGAACCCCTGGTACAAGCTGTTTTCCGGTAGCCTTTATTTTCCCTTTTTCTTGAATAAAGTAGATAAAGAAAATAATAACGCCCGCAATGAAAAAACGAACCGCATTGAACGTTAACGGCGGCAAGAATTCAATTGCATTTTGTACAACTACAAAAGTTGATCCCCATATGAATGCAACAAGCAGTAAACCTGATTCTGCCAAGAATTTCTTATTCATGATGTAACCCCTCTTTATTTATTCATGCGTATTGCTTTTCTTGCAAGTTCGTCAGCTGTTTTGTTTTCTGAGCTGGGAACCCACTTGATAAAAAATAAATCAAATTGTTTTGCTAATGTCAGTATCTCTTTAAGTAAAGTCCGATATGGTTCCTTCTTAGCAAATTCCTTTTCGACCGCTTGAACGACTGCTTTTGAATCGGATCGAACGGATATTACTTTATATCCATTTTGAATACAAATTTCCATACTCTTTACTAATGCAAGGTACTCTGCTTCATGATTATTTTTATGTCCTAGCGGAATGGAATATCGCTCCACATTCCCATTTTTTTTAATAAAGATTCCGGCGCCGCTTTCACCCGGATCACCAGCACTGGCACCATCTATATAAACTTCAATCAATTGCTACTCTCCTTTTACCTATGGCTCATGTCTTAAACATGGTTATACCAACATATCATGTGAATATGGGAATGCTGTATATAGAAAGAATGACTACTTGTTAGAATATCATAAATTTTATAAACTTGTTAAATTTTATATGGAAGTTTTCTTCAGATGAGAAAAGCGCCTTGCGCATTTGTTCTTCTGGGTTTAAATTATGTGGAAAAGAAAACAATATGATTAAATCAATTAATATGTAAACTGATATAATGCATAAGTAGCCTTTATTTCATCCTAGGGGTTGTTATTATATGAAAGTGAAAATTAAATGGCTGTACCGAGGTTCAAAAACAGCCGATATTCCATTTGAATCCGATTGGATTTCAGCTGATACATTTGACAGATCTATTGATGATATATATAATACCGGACGTGTAAAAGATTTAACGATAATAGACGAAATGGGATCGGAATGGACTAAAAAGGAATACTTAAAATTGAAGGAACAAATCAAAAAAGAGCCCAGCGAATGTACGATTTATTTTGACGGTGGTTTTGATCGGGAAACAGGTACCGCTGGTATTGGGATGGTTCTTTATTATCAAATCGGCTCGGAGAAATACCGATATAGGCAAAACGGAAAAATTGATTCTATTCAAACCAATAATGAAGCTGAATATATTGCATTATATAATGCCATTTCTTTATTGGAAGAAGTTGGTGCACACCACATACCTTGTGTTATTAAAGGGGACTCCCAAGGTGTACTGAGACAATTATCGGGAGAGTGGCCATGTTTCGAACAGGTATTAAATGATTGGCTTGACAGGATCGAAGAAAAGATGAGTGTGCTCGGATTAAAACCAACCTATATTCCAATATCACGCAAAGATAATAAAGAAGCAGATCAGCTTGCTTCACAGGCATTGGCTGGAAAAAGTATATCTAGTCATATTAAAATAAACTAATTTATTAGGGCTGTTTTCGATTAAAATGCTGCTTTTCGTAGTATATTACAATTCCTCATATAGTTCGTTTCAGGGGATCTATTTAAGAAAGTAGTTAAGCTTTCTTATACTGAATGAGGAATGTATTAAATATTTTTAATAAAAAAGCAACCACTTAAGAAAACAGCCATAAAAGGGACGATATTTGATGGAAAGGAAAAAACTTTTGAAGGAAGTTGATTCAATCATAGAGTATTATTGTGAGGGATGCTTTATAAAATCAACCTTGCAAAAGGAACATGGTAAAACATTTGCCCATCGTTTCTGTATCGAAAAGTGTACGGTCGGGGAAAAATTAAAGGAATTTGGCAAGAAACTCAATTAGATATGTTTTTTTATCATTGAAAAATGAACAATAAAAGGCTGACATTAAAAATGCCAGCCTTGTTCATTTATAATTAAGATAATTTAGTTACGTTAGCAGCTTGAGGTCCGCGGTTACCTTCAACGATTTCAAAAGATACTTCTTGGCCTTCTTCTAACGTTTTAAAGCCTTCACCTTGAATTGCTGTGAAGTGTACAAATACATCGTCTCCGCCTTCAACTTCAATAAAACCAAAGCCTTTTTCGTTATTAAACCATTTTACTTTACCGTTTTGCATGTTTCTTAATCCTCCTAAATCTTTAAAGCACATAGTGCCAAGAAAAAATGTAACATCAAACGTATACTTTGCATAATCTAAAAGAATATAAACGATATGTTTAATGTTAAAATAAATATACACCAACCGAATTAGTGAGTCAAGAATATATGAGGTAATTTTTTATTTTTTCAGAATAGGAGGAAAAAGGGTGAAAATTTCTCCTAAAGGTGTAAGATTCAGTTGTTTTCTTGTTTATTTACAGCATCTATAGTAAAATTTTATTGATGAGCCTATTATAAATGAAGTATGTAGTCTTACTGTTCAAGTAAAGTTGTTTCATATTTATTTAGTTTTCGCACATAGTGGAAAATCAAAATACGTTTTAGTTTCTGGGCATCTTTTCAAAAAAATCCATTATTTAGTTGGAAGAAGAAATTTACACTGTTTTCAGTTTGAAACAGTAACCTTAAGAAAAGAGCCTTACATAATGGGGGTTTAGGGATGCCAACACCAAGTATGGAAGATTATATAGAACAAATTTACTTATTAATTGAAAGTAAAGGATATGCACGTGTATCAGATATTGCAGAAGCGCTTTCTGTCCATCCCTCCTCTGTAACAAAAATGGTACAAAAGCTAGATAAAGATGATTATTTAGTATATGAAAAATACCGCGGCTTAATATTAACATCGAAAGGCAAGAAAATTGGAAAACGACTGGTAGATCGTCATGATCTATTGGAAAAGTTTCTTCAGATAATCGGTGTTAAAGTGGAAAACATCTATCAAGATGTTGAAGGAATCGAACATCATTTAAGCTGGAATTCTATTGACAGAATTGGTGACTTAGTACAATTTTTTGAGGAAGATCCGGAACGTGTAAAAGCATTAAAAATTCTACAAGAGAAAAATGAAGAAGAAATGTAGGAGAACCGCCAAAAGGACGGTTCTTTTTCATTATATAGAAGAATGTCTAAATCTATTATCAAATAAATGATTTATTCTGCGCAGTGCTTCTCTAGCTCCAACGCATGCACTGTTATTAAAATATAGGAGGGAAGTTCGAGAAATATTTATCATTTTCATCGTTATTATATAAACAGGCGTGTCCGTCATGATTCCATTCAATATTTGTCCCTTCGATTTTTCCATTCTCCGTTTCCATCAACGCTTTTAGGTAAGAAATAATTCTGCCTTCCGATGTTTCGAAGCTTATAATATCACCTTGATAATTTCTTTGAACCTTAATAATATGTTCCACTTTACTTACTCCCTTGTTTTTGTATTCCTTTTATCCCTCACAAAGATAGAGTAAAAATATGTGAAGTAAATGAAAGGATAATAATATTTTGGTTAAATTAGAGGGAAATCAAACATAAATATTTAATATTATTTTTATAGGTTATGAAGTTATTTAAAGGGGGGAGATTTTAGGTGAATTCCTTCTCATGGGATCAGGAATCGAAAAGAAGTTGGGATCTTAACGCGGAAAGCTGGCATTCTAATTCAAAAAACATGTGGTTGCATGGTAGTCGAAAAGAAATAGTTCCGTTTTTTACGAAATATGTACCTAAAGGATTAATAGCAGATCTCGGTTGCGGGGATGGCTTTGGATCGTCTTTATTGAGCAAGAATGGATATGAAGTGATTGGAATGGATATTTCCGATAATATGGTGAAACTTGCCAGGAATTATGAAAACGATAACTTAACCTTTGTACAAGGCAATATACTTAAAACACCATTTGAAGATAGACAATTTAAAGGAATATTGGCCATCAATTCACTGGAATGGACCGAAAGACCTCTAATTGCCCTGAATGAAATAAAAAGAATTCTAACAAATGACGGTTATGGCTGCTTTGGAATATTAGGACCGACTGCAAAGCCTCGAATAAATAGTTTCCCAAGGTTGGAAGAAAAAGAAGCAATATGCAATACAATGATGCCATGGGAATTTGAAAAACTCGCCATAAGGCACGGCTGGGAAAAAGTTGCCGAAACGAATGTTTATAAACGTGGAGTTACAGAACGGCATCTCGAGGGACTTTCAAATGAGCTGAAACAGGCGTTGAGCTTTATTACTCTATTTATTTTAAAAAAAGTGGAGCTTAAGGGGTGATTTGCAGGTGGAAGATTCAAGATATTCTATTCAGGAGTTTATCCAAAAGACAAAGCAAGAGGATAAGCATCAAGGTTTATTTGAATTAGAAACCTCTAGGCTTCTTGAAATCAATTTAAATGGACAAGTATGGGCAAAAGCAGGCTCCATGGTTTCTTATCGTGGGAATATTAAATTTGTACGGGAGAGAATGCTGGAACACGGCCTTCGCAGATTATTCAAAAAGGCATTAACTGGTGAAGGCACTTCGCTTATGAAAGCAACCGGGAATGGGAAATTATATATTGCCGATCAAGGAAAAAAAATTTCCATTCTCCATTTAAAAGATGAATCACTAATTGTAAATGGGAATAATTTATTAGCATTTGAACAAACCATCGAATGGGATATTAAACTAATGAGAAGAATTGCTGGAATGCTTGCAGGTGGTATTTTTAATGTGAAACTAGAGGGAAATGGACGAGTTGCTATAACCTCCCATTATGAACCTCTAACATTAATTGTTACTCCCGATAATCCCGTATTTACAGATCCTCATGCGACAGTCGCATGGTCCGGGCAATTAAAGCCCGACTTCGTGACAGATGTATCGTTCAAAACCTTTCTTGGACGCGGCAGCGGGGAATCTATTCAAATGAAATTTTCAGGGAATGGTTTTGTTGTAGTACAGCCTTTTGAAGAGGTATATTTTTCTAATGATTCAAAGGGTTAAATCTACCAATATTAAACTATTATTTAAATACAAAATAATCGTAAGGAGGAAAAGAAAATGAGTGAAAGCAAAACAATGAAAACAGATATTGAAATTGCCCAAGAATCTACTTTATTGCCTATTAAAGAAATCGCAGAAAAAATAGGATTAACAGAGGATGACCTTGATTTATACGGTAAATACAAAGCGAAGATTTCATATGAAAAAATACATAGTTTGCAATCCAATGAAGATGGTAAATTAATACTTGTTACTTCTATAAATCCGACACCTGCAGGAGAAGGAAAATCAACGGTTACGGTTGGTCTAAGTGATGCTCTCCAGTTGATAGGTAAAAAGGTAATGATTGCTTTGCGTGAACCGTCTTTAGGTCCGACCATGGGCATGAAAGGGGGAGCTACAGGCGGCGGCTATTCTCAGGTTTTGCCGATGGAGGATATTAATCTTCATTTTACCGGTGATATTCATGCCATAACAACAGCTAATAACGCTCTTGCCGCTTTGATGGATAACCATATCCATCAAGGTAATCAGTTGCAGATTGATCCAAGAAGGATTGTTTGGAAGAGATGTTTGGATTTAAATGATCGTGCTTTACGGCAAATTGTTATTGGGCTTGGAGGACCAGGTCAAGGTGTACCAAGAGAGGATGGTTTTGATATTACAGTAGCCTCTGAAATAATGGCCGTTCTATGTTTAGCGAATAATCTTCAAGATTTAAAACTTCGATTATCGAAGATGGTCATTGCTTACAATTATGATAAGCAGCCGGTAACAGTTGGTGATCTAGGGGTTGAAGGTTCACTAGCCTTGCTTTTAAAAGATGCTCTTAAACCAAATTTGGTTCAAACAATTGAACACACTCCTGCACTTGTCCACGGGGGACCATTTGCAAATATTGCGCACGGATGCAACAGTGTAATGGCAACGAAAACAGCGTTGAAGTTAGCAGACTATGTTGTTACCGAATCAGGATTTGGTGCAGATTTAGGAGCGGAAAAATTTTTAGACATAAAGGCAAGATCAGCAGGATTAAAGCCATCCGCTGTCGTAATCGTAGCTACCATTCGAGCACTAAAAATGCACGGGGGAGTAGAAAAATCTGAACTGACAAATGAAAATGTTGCAGCATTGGAAAAGGGGCTCGAAAATCTTAAAAAACATGTTGAAACGATTAAGCAGTTTGGGTTACCTTTTGTTGTTGCGATTAATCGTTTTACCAATGATTCTAATTCCGAAATCTCGCTTTTGCAAAGTTGGTGTGACGAGAATTCAATTCCGGTAGCTTTAACAGAAGTATGGGAAAAAGGCGGGCAAGGCGGTATTGAGCTTGCAGCTAAAGTCTTAGAGGTGATGGATAGTCATAATGTAACATTTCAGCCCATTTATGAATTGGACTTGTCATTGGAGGAAAAAATCAGGACCATTATAAGAACAGTCTACGGTGGAAAGGATGTAGATTTTTCTGCACAAGCCTTGAAACAATTAAAAGAATTTAAAAACTTTGGCTGGGATAAACTCCCTGTTTGTATGGCTAAAACACAGTATTCTTTATCGGATGATCCTGGTAAGCTAGGCAGACCAAGGGATTTTATTGTCCATGTCAGAGAATTAAAACCAAAGCTTGGTGCCGGTTTCATTGTCGCTATTACGGGAGATATTATGACAATGCCAGGACTGCCAAAGAAGCCTGCCGCCTACAATATGGATGTAGATGAAAAAGGCAAGGCAATGGGTTTATTTTAAAGCTGTAATGTTTGAAAATTAAATTTTAGGAGTAATAGTTGTGAAAATAATTGATGCACATATGCATTTATCCGATATAAAAGAATTCCATCATACAGCACAAAACCTTTCATTTGTGAATTATTCTAATGAAGGAATAATAAAAGAATATAAGGATGCAGGAGTAATTTTAGGTATAGGCATGGGATTAACAGAAACAGATGGACTCGGCTTTCCGGACCCTGAAGCCGAAACTCCAATGGGCTTGGATTTAGAAGAAAGCATACCTTCTAATATTATGTACTGTGCGGGTGTTAATCCATATACACTAAATGAAAACTCACTTATTAACTTAGAAATGGAGCTTCAAAAACCAAATGTCGTTGGAATCAAAATTTATTTAGGCTACTATCCATTCTATGCATATGATAAGGTGTACGATCCGATATATACTTTGGCTGAAAAATACGATATGCCCGTGGTGTTTCACACAGGTGATACGTATTCAGAGAGGGGACTTTTAAAATATTCTCATCCACTAACTCTTGATGAAGTGGCCGTAAAGAACCGTAAAGTAAGATTTATGATGGCCCATTTCGGGGATCCATGGGTTTTGACAGGTGCAGAGGTAGTTTATAAGAATTCCAACATGTATGCAGATTTATCAGGGCTGCTAGTGGGGACTGAACAAGATTTTAAAATGAAACGAAACAGCAGATTTTTCGATCATTTAAAGCATGCATTAGAGTTTTGTGATCACTATGAAAGATTAGTCTTTGGTACAGATTGGCCATTAGCTCCAATAAAGACATATGTAGATTTCATCAAGTCACTTATTCCGGAAAAACACTATGATGATGTGTTTTTTCATAACGCATTGAAGGTATTTCCTAAGATAAAAAATCATTTAAAATGAACAAATGCGCAAACCAATAGGAGCTACAGCTAGACGTAAAGGTTATCTACAAATATGAATTTATAATATCCTAAGCGATAAAGGCCGTATTTACCGCAAATACGGCTTTTATTATTTAAAGCAGGTTAATATTTTTTCATATATAATCATGGTAAAATATTATTTAGGAGGAGAGGAAGCAGAGTGGAACAAATTATTAAAAGAACGGAAAATTTTGTTCAACAAGAAATGGGAACAGATTCGACCGGTCATGATTGGTTTCATGTAGATCGTGTTCGAAACCTTGCTTTGTACATTGCAAAATGTGAAGGAAAAGGAGATTTATTTGTCATCGAAATGGCCTCATTACTTCACGATATTCCAGATGAAAAATTAAATTCTTCACTAGAAGAAGGAAAAAATAATTTAAATAGTTTTTTATCCTCCTTATCACTCGCACCACATCTACATGCAGTAATAATCGAGATAATTGAGACCCTCTCCTTTAAAGGCGGAAATGAGTCTTCATTACATACATTTGAACAAATGGCTGTAAGAGATGCAGATCGTCTGGATGCAATCGGCGCGATTGGAATTGCAAGAGCTTTTGCTTATGGAGGAAAAAAAGGGCAGCTCCTGTATGATCCGGGCTTACAAGTAAGAGAAAATATGACAATTGAAGACTATCGAAAGGGTAAATCCTCGACAATCCATCATTTTTATGAAAAATTATTATTATTAAAGGATAAAATGCTTACGAAAACTGGGAAACAAATTGCTTTAGAAAGACATCAATTTTTAAAAACTTTCCTGGAGCAATTTTATAAAGAATGGAACGGTGATTATGAAGTCAATAACAGTTGAAGAACTTTCAAAAACATACGGCGAGAAACAACTGTTTAACCAAATTTCCTTTCACATAAGTGAGAAGGAAAGAGTAGGAATAATTGGGGTGAATGGGACAGGAAAATCAAGTCTGCTTAAAATCCTGGCGAAAATAGATGAACCGGATTCAGGAGAAATCATTCATCCGAATCAGTATTCCATCGGATATTTATCCCAAAACCCGGAATTAAATCCTGAATTAACGGTTTTAGAACAGGTCTTTCAAGGGGAAGCAGCGATTATCCAGTTATTTAAATCGTATGAAAAACTATTAATTCAAATGGAGAAGGATCCTGCTAATTCCGATTTACAAGATAAATTATTTTCCTTGCACAAACAAATGGATGCTTTAAATGCTTGGGATGCGAATGCTAACGCCAAAACAATATTAACGAAATTGGGAATTCACGATTATACATGGAAAATCGGAAATCTGTCAGGCGGACAAAAGAAACGGGTAGCTTTAGCACAGATACTGATTGAAACACCAGACTTATTAATTTTAGACGAACCAACAAACCATTTAGACTATGAATCCGTAAAATGGTTGGAAGATTACTTGAATAAATATCCCGGAGCTTTATTACTTGTGACCCATGATCGTTATTTTCTTGATTCGGTTGTCAATCGGATATTTGAATTAGACCATGGCCAGCTTTATTCTTATAAAGGTAATTATCAGGCTTTCATTGAGGCAAAATCATTAAGAGAAGAAGAAAGCCTGGCAACAGAGAGTAAAAGAAAGAATCTTTACCGCAATGAGCTTGCTTGGATGAGACGTGGAGCAAAGGCAAGGACCACGAAGCAAAAGGCGAGAATAGAACGATTTGAAAAGCTTGAGTCTTCGATTGGCAAGCTTGCGGTCAATGAAAATGTGGATTTTGCCATTCAAGGGAGTCGCCTAGGTAAACAAGTGTTTGAATTTGTAGATGCTTATAAAGCGTTTGGAGAACGGGTTATTTTAAAAGATTTTAATTGGCTTGTAAAACCGGGAGATCGAATAGGCATAATCGGGAAAAATGGTAGCGGAAAGTCCACTTTTATGAACCTTCTTGCTGGAACGATCCCACTTTCAAGCGGGAAAATAATAACTGGACAGACCGTTAAAATTGCTTATTACAAGCAAGAAAATGAAGACATGGATGATTCAAAGAGAATGATTGAATACATTCGTGAGTATGGAGATTCCGTTACGACAAAAGACGGCGATACCATATCAGCTGCACAAATGCTGGAAAGATTTCTATTCCCATTATATACACACGGTACACCAATTCGGAAATTATCCGGAGGAGAAAAAAGAAGATTATATTTATTAAGGTTATTAATGGAAAAACCGAATGTATTATTACTGGATGAGCCGACAAATGATTTGGATACACAAACATTAACGGTGTTAGAAGACTATTTAGAGGAGTTTCCGGGAGTCGTGATATCTGTTTCACATGATCGGTATTATTTAGATAAAACCACGGAACAGCTTTTAATATTTAATGGTGATGGAAACATTGCTCGCTTCTACGGAATTTACAGTGAATACTTAGATTTGAAACAGGCGGAAAACAAAAAAGAAATGAAGGAATCTGCTGCTCCAACTGAGACAAAAAGTGTGAATAAGCCAAAAAGAATGAGTTATATGGAGAAAAAGGAATGGGAAGAAATCGATGGCAAAATAGCAGATGCGGAGCAAAAATTGGAATTACTTCAAGAAGAATTAAATAATATTGGAAGTGATTTTGAAAAAGCACAAAAAATTATGGATGAAATCGCATTCCAAGATGAGACATTGGAAAAATTGATTGAGAGATGGACTTATTTGTCAGAGCTAGTTTGAAATAGCACTAAGCAAACGGTTAAAGAGGTGAAAAAAGGATGAAAATAGTTACGATTGAACCAACCCCAAGTCCTAATACGATGAAAATTATTTTAAATGAAGAATTGCCTGCAGGAAAAAGCTCAAATTATAAAGCTGAGACTGCAATTGGTGCCCCACCAATTATTCAATCAATTCTCGGATTAGCAGGAGTTAAGGGTGTCTATCATGTTGCAGATTTTCTTGCGGTAGAACGAGATGGAAGAGTAGATTGGCAAGATATTTTACCCAAAATAAGATTAGCATTTGGTGAAGAGGAAAATAGCCAAGTAACCGGAGAGCAAAAAATAAATGAGCACTTTGGTGAGGTAAGTGTTTTTATCCAAATGTTCAAGGGAATACCGCTTCAGGTGAAGTTAGTAGAAGGGGATCAAGAAAAACGCTTTGGATTGCCTAAAAATTTTCTGGAGGCAATGCAAAAGGCTCAGCTGCCCGGTGATAATTATGTTTTCTTAAGAAAATGGAAAGAGCAAGGTGTTCGTTACGGGGAATTAGAGCAAGTGGGAAATGAAGTGGTAGAGGAAATCATTGCAGCATATCCTGATGAACGATTGAATAAAATCGTTGCTATAGCACAGAACCCGAACAAAGAGCCAGAAAAAAAGAAAATGCATAAAGTAACTGCTGATATGTTAGATAATACGGATTGGCGCAAGAGATATCAGCTTCTTGAACAAATGGAAGATCCTACTCTGGAGGATTTACCTGTTCTTGAAAAAGCACTTCATGATGAAAAATCATCTATTCGAAGATTGGCAGTTGTGTATTTTGGCATGATTAAAGATAAAAAAGTTCTTCCTTACCTTTTTGAAGGATTGAAAGATAAAGTAGTGACAGTTAGAAGAACAGCTGGTGATGCATTATCAGATCTTGGATTTAAAGAAGCTATTCAGCCTATGGCTGATGCTTTAAAAGATACAAGTAAAATTGTTCGATGGCGTGCAGCGATGTTTCTGTATGAAGAAGGAGACGAAACGGCACTTCCTGCCTTAAGAGAGGCTCAAAATGATCCAGAATTCGAAGTTCAGCTGCAAGTAAAAATGGCTATCGAAAGAATTGAGGGCGGAGAAGCCGCACAAGGTTCTGTTTGGAAGCAGATGACTGAAGCAAGAAAATCAAAGTAATTTGTTAGGAGGAAATAAAAATGTCCATGGCATATGAAGAATATATGAAACAAATTGTAAAACCGATGAGAGAAGAACTTGTTCATGCAAATTTCACAGAGCTTACAACTGCTGAGGAAGTAGAAAATTTTATGGAAAATGTTGAAGGTACAACACTTGTAGTCGTTAATTCCATATGTGGTTGTGCAGCAGGCTTAGCAAGACCGGCAGCAGTTCAAGCGATTGAAGGGGCTTCCAAAAAACCGGATCATTTTGTAACAGTATTTGCTGGTCAAGATAAGGAAGCAACAGCTAAAATGCGGGAGTATTTTGTAAACTATGAACCATCATCCCCATCCATGGCTATCCTTAAAGGAAAAGAAGTATTACATTTTATTCCGCGTGATGATATTGAAGATCATGAAGTAGAGGAAATTGTCGATAATTTAAGTACCTCTTTTCAAAAGTATTGTTAAATCATTTTGGGAGTGTCTGGTGGCACTCCTATTTTTTATTTGCAAGCATAGATTGGACAAAAGGCAGACTTCAAAAAATTGCAACAAATTAGACAATATTTCCCTATAAAAATGATTGGATAGAGTGTAAAATGAGAGATATATTATAAAAAATTAATATTGTATTAAGAATGTTATTTCATAATAGAATGAAAGAATGATGAATAAAGATTGAATGTACATCTAATAGAAAGGGGGAGGTTGCCGTGAAAAAATGGATGAAAAAGTCAATCGTTGTACTGGTTTCTATCTTTACATTTGGAATGGTCACTCCCACACATGCCTTTTGGAATGGACATCAAGAAGTAGATAAATCAGAACAACAAAAGCATGATCAATTACAAAATCAAGCCTATTCTTCTTATCAAGAGACGAAGCTTGATAAGGAAAGTTTTATTAACTCGGTAATGGCGGAAGCTGAGAAACAATCCTTTGAGAAATTTGGTTCTAAAATATCTCCTGTAATTGAAGACGAATTTAGACAGGTTATATTACCAAATATTCAAAAAGCCATTGAAATGACCGTTGCCGAATATCCTGAAGAAAAGCTTGAGTCCTTTGCGGTATCCGAATCTCCAAGCGGAGGACTAGGAGAGAAAATATTCCATATATATGATACAAATTCGAATGAAGATATTATACGCTTTCATGTAAGAAGAGACCACCCGCCTATGGATGGATATTATTTTAATTTTCATTACCATGTGCAATATGATAATTACCAAAAGCATTATACGCTAGGCACCATATATTGGGATAAAAACACTCCGCCGAAATGGATGAGTGTATAAGAACAAGTACGCGGGGCAACTTGCCAATCGAAAATATGGATGAATGAAACTAGAAGTGTATATTTTACTTTTATCGTCGATGACAAGGAAAAGGTGCTTTTTTACGGCACCTTTTTTTAGTATATATACCAATAAATGATTAACAAAGGACCTTTTTTTCCTATGATATAATGAGATTATGAAACTACTAAATGAGAAACGCAGGAAGTGCATTAATATGCGCAAGGTAGTAATATATCTTTTTGTTTTATGTGCAATTTTGCTGTTAGGGCTATCAAAACCATCTTTAGATGGTATATTATTAAAGAATAGTGCCCTATATCATAACGTTCATTTGCGGTCTCAAGCATTATTGGGAGATATTGTTGTTTTGCCGCTTCAATCTAATTATGATAAGGATGAAGTTATAAAAATCCTATCCAAATTAGAAAAATTGCCATCTTCGATGCTATCAAAGGTGGAAAATAAAAACATAAAAATAAAATTATTTACCGGAAAACTGACCGATAATCCGACAGCTGCCTATTTAAAGGGAAAAACTCCGAGAGGGTATCAAGATCATTCGATCACTTGGGATAATGTGCCGGGAATAGGTGGTTCTAAAACCGTGCTTGTTAAAATTGGCTGCAGTGAAAAAGGAAAAGGGCATGGTTCAGTAAATTTAGAGCTTCATGAACTTGCACACTCATTAGAACATTATTTATATGATGGAAAAAAGGAGCAGGCATTCATTCCAATATGGAAAAAAGAAGCTCCGAAATTATTTCCAGGTAATTCTTATTTTATTAATTATCAAGAAGAATATTTTGCAGAAAGCTTTGCAATGTATTACTATTCTCGTGATACGAAAATACAATTAAAAAAAATTGCCCCTATGACGTTCAACTATATACAAGCTTTATCATAGGGTAATAAGAGGTGTTAAGATGAAACAATATCTGGATTTATGTAAACATGTTTTAGAACATGGAACGATAAAGGGAGATCGGACGGGTACAGGCACCATCAGCACATTTGGCTATCAAATGAGATATAATCTGGAAGAAGGTTTCCCTCTTCTAACAACCAAGAAATTACATTTGAAATCCATTATATATGAACTGCTATGGATGCTTAATGGGGATACAAACGTAAAGTACCTCCAAGAAAATGGTGTTAGAATATGGAATGAATGGGCAAATGAAGATGGAGATCTTGGTCCTGTTTATGGACGCCAGTGGAGATCTTGGGAAACGGCAAACGGGGAAACAATTGACCAGATTTCAGAAGTCATTGAACAAATTAAATCGAATCCTAATTCTCGAAGACTTATCGTAAATGCCTGGAATGTTGGAGAAATAGATAAGATGGCGCTCCCTCCATGCCACTGTTTTTTTCAGTTTCATGTTGCAGATGGTAAATTGTCTTGCCAGCTTTATCAACGTTCAGCGGACATTTTTTTAGGCGTTCCATTTAATATTGCCTCCTATGCTTTATTAACGATGATGATAGCACATGTATGTCATTTACAGCCGGGTGATTTTATACATACACTGGGAGACGCTCATATTTATACTAATCATATCGATCAAGTGAAGCTGCAATTAACTCGAGAACCAAGGAAATTACCAAAAATGGTAATTAATCCAGAGGTTACATCCATTTTTGATTTTCAATTTGAAGATTTTTCATTGCAGGACTATGATCCACATCCACATATAAAAGGAGTTGTCAGCGTATGATTTCCTTTTTATGGGCAGAAGATAAAAAGGGTGTAATTGGAAAAAATAATCAGTTGCCATGGCGCTTACCAGAGGATTTAAAGTATTTTAAGAGAACAACGATGGGGCATCCAATTGTAATGGGAAGGAAGACATACGAATCAATTGGAAAACCCCTGCCTGGAAGAACGAATATTGTGTTAACGAGAGATGAGCGATTTCAAGCAGAAGGCTGTCTAATATTTAAAACAAAAACTGAATTATTAAAATGGATTAGAGAAAATAATGACGAGGTATTTATTACCGGAGGAGCAGCTATCTTCGGATTATTTATGGAAGAGGCTGATCGTCTGTATGTAACAAAAATTCATGAGGAATTCGATGGCGATACATATTTTCCTCTTATAGATTGGTCAGAATGGAAGCTTATTTCAAATGAAAAAGGGATAAAGAACAAAGAAAACCCATATGATTATGAGTTTCAAATTTACGAAAGAATATGATGTAATCCATGTCGTTTTCAAATGGTTTCGATAAAAAAATATTTAAAATTTACAATAAAAATACAGGAATTGTCATTCAATATGCAGTATAATATATACAAACGGGCGAAAAAAGAGGATTGATATTTTGCTATTTAAAAGCCTTGAGTTCAAAACAAATAATGGACAGAAGGTGAAAATTACCGATATACCGGTATTGAATGAAGCAAGCCCCCTTTTTTACAAAATAAATATTAAGCTTGCACAGTTAGTAAGACAAATTCATACTTCAAAAAATGTTAAGACCACTTACTCATTTAGAGACTATTTAAAAACAGTGCTTAGGTGGCCGGATTATGAATTAATCTACCAGTCCACTTCTTTAAAAAATAACGCATAAGGGATTCCTGGAAACAGGAGCCCTTTTATTTTTTGCATGAATATATCCTCTTACAACATAAAAGTAGTATTAGGAAATAAAATCAAAAATAGTAATCTTTCATAATATGACTAGCAGTATATGAAAAAAAGATGTTACAGCCGGGTGAAAATGTTAAAATAAAAGGGATTTGTTAAAGCGAGGTGACCAACATGATGAAAAAACTCACCTTACTCTTCGCTATTTTTATTTTAGTGTCAGGCTGTTCTGTGCATACTAACAACCAACCGAGTAAGGAAGCGAGCGTTGCCGTTAAGCAGATGCCTCCGAAAGATCTTCATATCGTTGCAGTTGGAGATTCCCTTACACAGGGGGTTGGGGATAGTTCTAATCAAGGTGGTTATATTCCGTATTTGAAAGATATAATGGAGAAGGATAAAGGCATTGGTACTGTTACCTTTGATAATTTCGGAGAAAGAGGGGATCGAACTGACCAACTATTAAAACGGCTAAAAGATCCAAAAGTAATAAGTAAAATAAAAAGCTCCGATATTGTGATGATTACCATAGGCGGTAATGATGTAATGAAGGTGTTCAGGGACAATTTCACTAATTTGAAGGTAGTTAAGTTTAAAGAAGCTATAACTGGGTATCAAAAAAGACTAGATGATATTCTAAAAACCATTCGTGAATATAAACCAAATGTAGGAATTGTTTTAATTGGCATTTATAATCCTTTTTCAAAATGGTTTTCTAATATTAAAGAATTAGATCAAATTGTACAAGATTGGAATCATTCTAGTGAAAAAACATTAGTGAATTATAAAAACACCCAATTTGTACCGATTAGTGATTTATTTGAAAATCAACATGAAAATCTATTTTATTCTGACGATTTTCATCCAAATGATAAAGGCTATAAGTTAATGGCGGAACGTGTAGGGGAATTTCTTCTTAAAAATAAGCTTAAACAATTAAGAAAATAGCACCGTGAGGTAAAAAAGATGGAAAAAGTTAAAAATCGCTGGAAAGCGGCATTTATTGCCTTATCAATTCTTATTGTAATATTTGTATTGGTTATTGGATTTTTTATTTTTGCTCCGACAAAAAAAGGGACTATACCTAAAACAACCATAAATACTGATAAACATGTTCGATTCTCTATTCGCACCAATAAAGATGATCTGAATAAATTAATTAATCATTATATAGAAAAAGAAGGTTTGAACGGTCCGATTAAATACAATGTTTATCTAAAAGATGATGTTGAATTAGATGGTTCTATTCCTGTCTTTTCAGAGAATGTACAATTAAAAATGACATTTGAGCCTGAGGCATTAAAAAACGGAGATTTACTTTTAAAACAAAAAACGATTTCTATTGGTTATTTAAATCTACCCGTTTCATATGTCCTTAAATTTATTAATCAATCCTATAAACTACCGGATTGGGTTAGTATCGATCCTGACAAGAAAACAGTTTATGTTGGCTTACAAAAAATGAAAATTGGACATAGTGATATGAGAGCCCGCATTGATAAGTTTAATTTAAAGGAAGATGATATTTCCTTTTCGTTATTATTTCCAGTTGAGAATCCATAAAAAAACAGGTGCCTAGTGGTGAAGGGCACCTGTTTTTTAAATAAGGAGAATTTGGGAATCCACAAAGAAAATCGAAAACGTTTTAGCAGTAGAAAAGTCTGCATTTTCCAATGTCTGTATTACTTTGTCCGTTTCTCTGTCCACAACCTCAATATTGGTTGTTATTCGTTCAATAGATGTATAATCGGATGATTTTTTATATCCGATGTTTTCGAATAGAACTTTTTTATTTTTAAAGAAGACATTAACAGAGGGGTAATCAGATGTTAAATGAATAAATTTTACTTTGGTCTCCTGTGAAGAGGAAGTTGGTAAGTCTTCATAGGATAATATTTGAATTTTATCATTAGTGGAGACTGTTGCTAAAGTGTATGCACGGTTTGTTTCAAATCCGATATTCTTGTTGATGATTGTTGCTGTTTGGGTGCCTGCAGGATATATATCTAGATGATGTTTCCCAGCATGTAAGGTATAATAAGGTGTGATATTACTAAACGGTAATTCTTTTATAAACATTCTCCCGTTCGTATAAATGTCAATATTAGCAATTTCCTTTGTTGCATTTAAAAATCTAACATAAACGGGATTTAACCGATTGCCTGATCGGCTTTGTAACATAGCTTTGTTTAAATATTCTAAGTGTTTTTGATAATATTGAATATGCAAGGCAGGGTTCATATATTTATAAAAATCAGCAAGTAAATTAAATTGCGCCGCTCTTTGAAGATAATAAGATTGATTTTTCATAAACTTTCGCTCCATTCTGTTATTGATTACACTATATTCGTGCGCCTATGGGTTGGTGACTCGACTTATTTCTTCAAAGTCTAATTTCTAGTGTAAAGGCAATAGATTATTTATAATTCTCTATAGGACTTTATTTTCCGAATAGGAGGGAAGAACAATGGCAATCGAATTGGCTACATTTGCAGGCGGGTGTTTTTGGTGTATGGTAAAACCGTTTGATGAACAGGAAGGGATTATAAGTGTTGTTTCTGGTTATACCGGTGGAAAGGTGCCCAATCCGACCTATGAAGACGTGTGTTCGGGGCTGACTGGACATACAGAGGCTGTCCAAATCACCTTTGATTCAAAGGTCTTTCCATACGAAAAGCTATTGAAGATTTTTTGGCAGCAAATTGACCCTACAGATGCTGGCGGACAATTCTATGATAGGGGATCTTCTTATAGGCCGGCAATATTTTATCATAACGAAAATCAAAGAGATTTAGCAGAGCAATCGAAAAGAGAGCTTCAGGATAGCGGTAGATTTAAAGCTCCAATTGTAGTCGAAATTGTTCCAGCACCTACCTTTTATCCAGCCGAGGATTACCATCAACAATATTATCGAAAAAACCCTGTCCATTATAATGCATATCACGAAGGCTCCGGCAGAGCGAGTTTCATAAAAAAACATTGGGGTGATCATCTTGAATAAAAATGATTTAGAAAAAAAATTAAATCCATTACAGTATGATGTAACTCAAAATAATGCAACAGAACCGCCTTTTCAAAATGAATATTGGAATCAATTTGAAGAAGGAATTTATGTAGATATTGTATCCGGTAAACCACTTTTCAGTTCTCTCGATAAATTTGATGCAGGATGCGGCTGGCCAAGCTTTACAAAACCGATAGAAGAAGAGGAAATAATTGAAAAAATGGATCGAAGTCATGGGATGATCCGAACGGAAGTAAGAAGTAAACATGCGAACTCCCATTTAGGTCATGTATTTGACGATGGTCCTGGTCCAACGAAATTAAGGTATTGTATTAACTCAGCTGCTTTAAAATTTATCCCAAAAAGAGAATTAGAAGCGAAAGGGTATGGAAAATACCTGAAATTATTTTCGTAGTTTTTGACACATACAAAATCAAAATGATTTAGGCAAATACACATTCCATTTCTGGGTTTAAAACATATCCTAAAATGAAAAATAAATTCATTTGAGGAGTTGACAGGTATGTACTATGGCGGTTATGGCTGTTGCTACCCAGTATATGATGGATGTTGTGGATATGGATATGTCGGCGGATATCGAAATAGCTTCGCCTTGATTGTAGTCTTGTTTATTTTACTCATCATTATTGGTGCATGTTGGATTAATTAAAAAAGAACAAATCAGCTAGCCAATTGGCGATGGAACTGGACGTAGACCACTTTTTTTTAACTATCCACAGATTAAATTTTTAATAAATCTTAAACAATGGAAAAGTCCCCTGAAAAATAGGGGACTAATTTATTTTAAAATTTGAAATTAATTCGCGTAGGTTTTCGGCCTGTTTCGATAATTCCGAAGCAGATGCTGTAACTTCCTCCATTGCCGCGGAGCCTTCCTCAGAAGCTGCCGCTGTCGTTTCGGTATGCGATGCAGTTAATTCAGCTATTTCGCTTACAGCAGCAAATGAATTTGCCACATCGCGACTTAAATGCAATGTCCTTTCAATCTGTGTTACCATTTCCGCAATAACTTCTGTTGTATCATTTGTGTCCTGAAGGATTTTTTGTAAAGATTGGGTAGTCTCATTTGAAATTTCTACTCCTGAAATAACAGCCTGAACACCTTCTTTATTTTGCTCAATTACAGTATTCACTTCATTTTGAATAGAATGAACAATACGTGAGACTTCTTTAGCTGCATTTTGAGATTGTTCCGCTAATTTTCTAACCTCATCTGCAACAACAGCAAATCCACGGCCGTGTTCACCAGCTCTTGCCGCCTCAATTGCCGCATTTAATGCTAATAAATTCGTTTGTCCGGCAATTCCAGTAATAGTATTGATGATTTTCGTAATTTCATCTGATTTTTTTCCTAAAGATTCAACAGTGGAACTTGTATTAGCCATTGTTTCTTCAATGCTCATAATTTTAATAGAAGCTTCTTTAACAGATGTTTCACCTGTTTTAGCAGAAGATTGCATATTTAAAGCTGCCACTTTAACCCGATCTGCAAGGCTACCTAAAACCTCTACCACCTCATTCAGTGAATTCATCTTTGTTAATGATTCATCCATCTGTGAGGTTGTTTTTTCGCTTCCTGCTGCAATTTCACTCGATGTCTCTGCAATAGACATAATTGTTTTCGCTGTCTCCTCAGCAGAAGCAAGTAATTCTTCACTGCTTACGGAAACATTTTCCGCCATTTTGGAAACCTCTTTTACAAGCTTTGCAATACCGTCAATAAGGACATTTGTATCTTTTGCAAGACCTGCAAGCTCATCATTCGATTTAATTTGAATACGTTTTGTAAGATCTCCTCCGGCATTAGCGATATCAAGAATAGAACCGCTGATTTTTCTCACATTAGATTTAATGCTTCTTGATAATGCAAGGGACAGAATAATAGTTAAAATGATGGCAGCTAACGATAAAAATAATGAAATTCCTTCCATAATTTTCACCTTTGTATGCAGGCTGTCAATACGATCCTGGGAAGCTTTAGATTGAGCATTATCAAATGCATTAATATTGGTTTGCATTTTCCCCATATAATCTTTGCCATGTGCGTCTTGAATTAAATTTCTGGCATCCTTCTCCGATTGAAATTGACGAGCTTGAATGACACTATCGATGGAACCGCTCCAAAAATAATAGGATGACTCAATGGAATCAACTTTTTGAAGCTGGGACTTACTATCCTTTACAAGGGATCTTAATTTCTTAATGTTATCGTCTATGTATTTTTTACTAGTATAGTATGGATCTAGAAAGCTTTTATCACCAGTAATGGCATATCCTCTTTCAGCAGATTCAATGGTGTATGAGGATTTCAGGATTCCTTGGATTTTTTCGTGAACAACCAAATCATTTCCTACAATGCGATCAATTTCTTTTTCCAATTGGTTCATGCTTAAATAGGATGTGATGGATAAAATGATTAAAAGAATTGTAAGGATTCCGAATGAAATGGTAATTTTCCCTCGTATTGTTTGTAAATAGGAGAAAGAGATTTTTCTCTGCTTTAGCACTTTTTCTTTTTTCTGTTTTTTGGGCTTTTTTAACTTTGGAATATTTTTTTCTTTTTTGCCCATTTTGTTCCCCCCCTAGTAATGTTTTAGAAATAACATATGACAAAATATCTAATGAATATTTTACTAAGTTGTATCTGAATAATCTAGTTATTCTTGCGATTATTTGTCGAAAAATTAAATAATATGTACTGAAGACTCATTTAATTACCTAAATATGACAGTCGATACGTAAATTACCTATATCCTTTAATAATCAAAAACTTGATGGCAATCAATTCTTTCGGTATAGTAAATTCAAGATTTTAATGTAGAAGGGCGAATCTATATGAATTATTCATTTTACCATTACTTAATGAAATATCGTGATGCCAAACCAAAAGATGATATATCTAGTTTTGCAAATAGCGCTTATAAGGATCATAGTTTTCCAAAACATTCAACAGATTATCATGAACTGAGTTCATATCTGGAGATGAATGCTGCGTATTTAGCATCGATGTCCATATTTGATGAAGCTTGGGAACTTTACATATTTGAAACGACGAAGAATCTGTAAACATTACTATTTTGGTAATGTTTTTTTAGTTCCTTTTTGTGTTTTGGCCCTTTTTAAAAAGGCTTAATCAAACAATCGTTTTATCCGTTTCTTGCATATAATTAATTATCAATTATTCTACACATTTCAAGGAGACGGGAGGAAATGGACAATAAGGATAAACCTCATTTTAAGATTGGTGATACTGTTGTTATTTTAAAATATGGAACGGTCGGTAAAATTTCAAATATTAGAAATTTAGATGGACAATATTATTACGAAATAAACGATAATGGTGACTTATTTAAGGATAAAGGTTTAGTATTGCTATCCGATTTTAAAGGAGAAATATTGGCAAAGGAACAGATAGATATTGAGTATAAGTTCTTTTTCGGTGATTTGGTTCAGGTTAAAGGGTATCTGGATGAGCTCTTTAAGGTAGTAGGCTTTAGAACAGAAATATGGCGATATAAAGAAGATGCATGGGAAGATATTATTTATGAGTTAACAAGGGTAACAGATGGTGAATGGCTGGAAGCGGATGAAAATGAACTGATATTGGTTGCGGAATCAGATATTGCTGAAAGCTACTTGAAAAAATACGGTTTTATTTATCCAATAAAAAAAACAAAGAAGCCATTGCTTCTTCCTTCGCCGAAGGATCAATTTAACCATAAGATCGATTCTTTGCTAGATATGTATAATGATTATAAAACTATGTATATAATGTTCTCAGATTCATATTATATTGACATGATGGATTCCATTAAAATACAACTGTCTGATCTTTTAAAAAAGAGTAACAATAAGTTAAGAAAACATTCATGATGAAATAAATGAATACAACTGTTTTATCTTTATTCATATCCATATAAATTGCTGCATAAACGTAAAAGAAAGAACATACATTTTTATTGGAGGAGGCGATTTTGCATGCGGGAAATTGAAGTGTTTATTGACACGGAGGAAATTGCTGAGTTCTTTTTCAATGAGCTGGTTAAGAGGGGTTATGCGCCAAAAGAAGAAGAACTGGAAGAAATCGCCGATATCACATTTGATTACTTAATTGCTAAATGCATTATTGATGAGGAATTGGATTAATCACAAAAATAGTATTGACATCAGCCACCACGAAAAAGAGGTGGCTTTCCATTTGGAACGTCGGAAATCGATAAAAATAGACAAAAGAAGTGAAATTTAGAGAAAGGATTTGCACCCTTTGTTTTTGAATATATCTATGAAGAGAAAAATGGAGGGAGACGAATTCATGCAATTACTAAAATCACTTAAACTTTCTTATAGTCATGTAACGGAGTACGATATTACATTATTTCAAACACCCTTATTTGGACAGAAAAAAGGGTATAAAAAAGTTTATCAGTTGAAAGTAGCAGGAAAAAATCATGAAGAAATCTTGTATAAGGTTTTTGCTACTTTTAATACATTAGACTCCCTGCCAAAGGATTATCATGCGCGCTACTTAGGAACTGGAGATATTGTTTTTATTGATGAAGGCAGAAATGGGCATTTCTATTACCAATTGAAATCTGGCGGATGGACGACGATAAATAGAATTCATATAAGATAACTTATTACAGCTCAGCTTCGTGGAAGACTGAGCCGTTTTTATTTTATTTTTTACGTTTATTTGCAGTGAATTCTTTTTCATGTGCTTCTTGTTCTGAAATGATTTGATCTTCCGGTATATGATTATTTTTCTTCTGACCGTTAATACGATTTCGATGCTTTTTACCCAACTTTTTTCCCTCCTTACATTGTTCATCTATATCGTTTCCCAAAATGTTTTATTCATTACAGTAATAGATTGCAACAAATGATTTAAAAATATAAAATGTACATACTGAATGAAAGGAGAAGATAGATAAATGAGTATACATATCGGTGCAAAAGAAAATGAAATTGCGGAAACAGTTCTTTTGCCGGGAGATCCTCTTCGGGCAAAATATATTGCAGAAACATTTTTGGAGAATGTGACTTGTTACAATGAAATTCGAAATATGTTTGGATTTACTGGTACATACAAAGGCAAACCAGTATCTGTACAAGGAACTGGAATGGGAGTTCCATCTATTTCGATTTACATTAACGAGCTAATGCAAAGCTATAATGTGCAGAATTTAATTCGTGTAGGGACATGCGGTGCTATCCAACAGGATGTCAAGGTTAGAGATGTCATCATTGCAATGACAGCCTCCACTGATTCCCAAATGAATCGTCTTACTTTCGGTGGCATTGATTATGCGCCAACAGCTAATTTTGAGTTATTAAAAAAGGCATATGATAGCGGCTTGGAAAAAGGACTAAACCTTAAAGTAGGAAACGTATTTACAGCGGACATGTTTTATAATGACAATGCTGATCATGAGAAATGGGCGAAATATGGAATTCTTGCAATAGAAATGGAAACAGCAGCGCTTTATACTTTGGCGGCTAAATATAATCGCAAAGCTTTATCTATTTTGACTGTCAGTGATCATATTCTCACTGGTGAAGAAACGTCTGCAGAGGAACGTCAATTAACATTTAACGATATGATTGAGGTTGCTCTGGAATCAGCAGTTAAATAAAGTAATTTCAAAAAGTCTCTTTATGAGACTTTTTGTTTATTGTGCGCCCGGCATGGGTGTAGTCTCTAGGGTGAAAGTCCCGAACTGTGAAGGCAGAAGTAGCAGTTAGCTTAACGCAAGGGTGTCCGTGGTGACGCGGAATCTGAAGGAAGCGAGCGGCAAACTTCCGGTCTGAGGAACACGAACTTCATACAAGGCTAGGTATCATTGGATGAGTTTGCAATACAAAACAAAGTCCTTTCTGCCGAAGGTGATACAAAGTAAATGAAGCAGATAGATGGAAGGAAAGATTGCACTCTTACCCGGGGAGGTCTGGTTGATACGCCAAGTACACTTGGTAACCTATCTAGTAATGGATAGCTGAACAATCAGAAGTCAGCCGAAGTCGTAGTACTTGGTTTGCTCGAGAGAATCAAGGAAGGACTGAACCATTTTAGGAGAACAAACACTCGGCAAACGGTTCTTTATGTATGAAAGCAGAAAATTCTTACGGAACCTACCTGAAAGGAAGAAATGGTGAATTCCATGGGGGACTTCGGGAGGGCTTAGTAAAGAACCCACTTAATGAGAATGTATTGTTCACGTAGAAAGGATAAATCTCAATGTTAATGGAACGAATGCTGTCACGGGAAAATCTTTTACTGGCATTAAAGCGAGTAGAAAAGAACAAAGGAAGTCATGGAGTAGACAATATGTCCGTAAAAGACCTACGAAGACATATTCTCGAAACGTGGGATACACTTAAAACATCCTTAATGGAGGGTACTTATCAACCTTCTCCTGTCCGTCGGGTTGAAATCCCAAAACCGAACGGTGGAGTAAGGTTATTAGGTATCCCAACCGTGACAGACCGTTTCATCCAACAGGCGATTACTCAGATTTTAACCCCTATCTTCGACCCGACTTTTTCAACACAGAGCTATGGTTTTCGACCAAACAAACGAGGTCATGACGGTGTTAGACAAGCGAAGAAATATATCGAAGAGGGATACCGATGGGTAGTCGACATGGACTTGGAGAAATTCTTTGATAAAGTCAATCATGATAGATTAATGCGGACTCTATCCAAAAGGATTCAAGACAGAACGCTCCTATCACTAATTCGGAAGTATCTACAGTCTGGCATTATGATTAATGGAGTCATAACGAAATCCGAGGAGGGTACGCCCCAAGGTGGACCATTAAGTCCTTTACTCTCCAATATCGTTCTAGATGAACTAGACAAAGAGTTAGAAAAGAGAGGGCACAAGTTTGTCCGATACGCAGATGATTGTAATATCTACGTAAAATCGAGAAGAGCCGGAGAGCGAGTAATGGACTCGATTACTACTTTCATTGAATTTACTCTAAAACTAAAGGTGAATCGAGAAAAGTCAGCTGTAGACAGACCTTGGAAAAGAAAGTTTTTAGGTTTTAGCTTCACATTTCATAAGAAACCGAAGGTGCGGATGTCAAACCAAAGTATTCAACGTGTCAAGAAACGGATACGAGAATTAACTTCAAGGTCAAAACCAATTCCAATGGATTATAGAATAGAGAAGCTGAATCAATATTTGATTGGCTGGTGCGGATATTATGCATTAGCAGATACACCCACTATTTTCAAAGAATTAGACGAATGGATTAGAAGGCGTCTCAGAATGTGCCAATGGAAAGAATGGAAGAAACCAAAAACCAAAGTAAGAAAACTCATTGGATTAGGGATTCCAAAAGAGAAGGCATACGAATGGGGAAACTCTAGAAAGAAATATTGGAGAATAGCCAGAAGCCCAATCCTACAGAAAACCCTCACAAACTCCTATTGGGAGATGCGAGGGCTGAAGAGTCTTTATGTGAGATATTCTCAACTACGTCAGACATAAATGGAACCGCCGTATACGGAACCGTACGTACGGTGGTGTGAGAGGTCGGGGGTTAGTCACCTCCTCCTACTCGATTCATTAAAGTATTAAAAAAAATTCATATTTTTACCTATCCTTTTCTCTCATTTCTTTGATAAACTCTTATATGTGAAGAAATTTTTTTGCATTAAGAGGAAAGGTGACATTATGAAACGTATTTTAGCACTTACAGCCGTTATATTTTTGTTAGGTGGTTGCAGCTGGGGCCAAAACAAGGCAACTGATGCCTCAACAGGTAAGGGTCAAGAGAAACCATCCAATTCTATCAATAATTCAATAGGTAAACAGACAAGCCAAAATAATACAAACCATGATTTATTACTAAGTCCAGATAATTTTAATCAAATTAGGGTTGTAAATGGAATCAAAATGATTGAAAACCCCTCTAATATACTAGCTTTGGTTAATAAGGATTATTCCCTTGGAGACTATAAGCCAAATGATCTTGTTCGTCCAAAAGTCGCATTTTCCTTTGGCAATCAGGATATTGAAAAGAGCTATATGAGAAAAGAAGCAGCAACTGCCTTAGAGCAAATGTTTTCCGCGGCAAAAAAAGATAATATCTTCCTGTATGCTGCTTCGGGTTATCGTTCTTATACAAGACAAAAAACTTTATTTGATGCAGAAGTAGCAAATGTTGGAAAAGATAAAGCGGCTCAAGCGGTTGCAATTCCTGGAGAAAGCGAACACCAAACAGGACTTGCGATGGATATAACCAGTGAAACAGAAAATTTCCTTCTTACAGAAAAAATGGGAGAACATAAGGAAGGAATATGGCTGCGTGAACATGCTCATGAGTTTGGTTTCATTTTAAGATACCCGAAAGATAAGGTGAACGTAACCAAATATGAATATGAGCCATGGCATTTTAGATATGTTGGAAAAAAAGCCGCGGAGGTAATGTACAAAAACAATTGGACATTAGAGGAATATTTTCAACATGTTAAAAAAGCATAAAAACAGGTAAACAGATTGATACCAATACTTATAAAAAATGAACAATAGGATGCAGCAGCATCCTATTGTTCATTTTTTACATCTATTTCATTAAAAATCTGCATTTCCTGGTGTACGAGGAAATGGTATTACATCACGGATGTTCTTCATTCCGGTTAAATACATAACTAATCGTTCAAAGCCAATTCCATAGCCTGAATGCTTTGTACCGCCGTATTTTCTAAGCTCAAGATACCACCAGTAATCTTCTTCCGTCATACCAAGTTCTTTAATTCTATTGGCAAGGACTTCTTCTCTTTCCTCACGCTGGCTTCCCCCGATTAACTCGCCGATACCTGGAACCAATAGGTCAGTCGCAGCTACTGTCTTGCCGTCATCATTCGCTCTCATATAAAATGCCTTAATTTCTTTCGGATAGTCGGTTACGAAGACAGGACGCTTGTAAATTTCCTCGCTAAGATAGCGTTCATGTTCCGTTTGCAAATCCGTACCCCATTCAACAGGGTAGTCAAATTCCTTACCGGAGTTCTTTAATAATTCAACCGCTTCGGTATAAGTAACTCTTCCAAAATCGGATTCTAATGCGTTCTGCAATCTTTCAATAAGTGTTTTATCGATAAAGCTATTAAAGAAGGCCATTTCTTCTGGTGCATGTTCAAAAACGTAATTAATGACATACTTGACCATTTCTTCTCCGAGGTCCATGATATCCGGTAGTTCTGCAAAGGCAACTTCCGGCTCAATCATCCAGAATTCTGCGGCATGACGTGCCGTATTCGAATTTTCTGCTCTAAAGGTCGGACCAAAGGTATATACATTACGGAAAGCAAGAGCAAAGGTTTCCGCATTTAATTGACCGCTAACGGTTAAGTTGGTTTCTTTGCCGAAGAAATCTGCACTGTCATCTACTTTTCCGTCCCCGGTTTTTGGAAGCTGGTTCAAATCCATGGATGTCACACGGAACATTTCCCCAGCACCCTCCGTATCGCTTCCGGTAATAATCGGTGTATGTACGTATACAAATCCTTTTTCTTGAAAGAATTTATGAATGGCATAAGATGCAAGAGATCTTACTCTGAAAACGGCTGAGAAGGTATTGGCTCTCGGACGTAAATGAGCGATAGTTCTTAAATATTCAAGGGAATGTCTCTTTTTTTGTAAAGGATAATCTGTATCCGATAATCCTTCCACCACAATTTTTGTCGCTTTAATTTCAAAAGGTTGTTTCATTTCAGGTGTTGGAACAAATTCACCTTCTACTAAAACAGAAGAGCTAATAGGTAACTTCGTAATTTCTTTGAAGTTATCAAGGGTATCCTCAAAAACTACTTGTACACTCTTGAAGAATGTTCCGTCGTTTAATTCCATAAAGCCAATGGTTTTGGAATCGCGAAGAGTACGGATCCAGCCTGAAATTTGAACCGTTTTGTCATTATAATTTTCTTGATTTCTGTATAAATCTTTTACTACAGTCTTTATCATAAATAGCCTCCTTATGGTAATTTTTCACAATAAAAAAAGCCTTCTATTCCCAAAAAAAGGGACGAAAGGCTGACTTCCGCGGTACCACCCAAATTGTCATTTGACCAACTTTAAAGCTAATATTGCTTACCCCAGTCAGATAACGTGCTGGTAACGTCTAAGCCTACTTAAGATATCCCTTTCGGTTAGAACTCAAAGGTGTTCTTCATTCATGCTTCATCGCCAGGCTTCCACCGTCCCCGGCTCGCTATCGAATATAGCAAAAACTACTTTCCTCTTCATCGCTATAAAATATGTAGTTTTTAAATGAATTTTTATTGTAAAATTTTATCACAAAACATAAACCTTTGTCTAGTTCCCTTAAAAGGCGGAGATATTGTAATCTTTCAATACCAACACCACCTAAAAAAGAGAATGTATGTATGTTCTTGTAATATATTTGGAAACCCGCTTTTTTTTGTGATCTTTATCATAATAAATATTCTGAAACGATAACGATTGAAATTTTGCATGAAAATCATTTCCCCTCATAAACTATTTTTAGAGACAAGCTAGATAAAATGTTGGGGGAGAGAACAATTCAGAAGGTTGGACAAATTATTTTGGGGAGTATTTTATTATCAATTGGTGTAAATGGGTTTATCATTCCCCATCATTTATTAGATGGAGGATTAATGGGGATCGCATTAATTTTTTATTATTTTTTTTCCATTCCAACTGGCTTAAGTATGATTAGTTTAAGCATTCCATTATATATATTTGCCTTTATTTATTATCGACGTTATTTCTATAATAGTATTTTCGGAGTAATTTTTAGTTCCTTTTTTTTGGACTTGTTTTCCTTTTTATCCGATCGAATACAATTACCCGTTCTTTTAAGTGCTTTGGTAGGTGGAACCTTTATTGGATTAGGGGCAGGTCTTATCCTTCAGGCTGGTGTTGCCGGGGATGGGTTAGATTTGTTTGCTCAAATGGTAGGTGTATTTACTAATGTGAATGTAGGAATTATTATTTTTGTTTTAGACGCGCTTGTGCTTTTGTTGGGAATGAAATTTTTTGGACTTGGCATTTTCTTGTATTCTCTTTTAGCCACAATAGCAGTGGGCTTTTTTACTTCAATACTAACAATAAGATATTTAGAGTAAACAATGGATGTGAAAATAATATAATGAATATTTAGATAAAATATAACAAAATTCGCGTTTTTTTTCATTCAAAAAAACCTTTTCTTTCGTTATTCGATAAAAGCTGATAAAATAAAGAAGTTAATATTTTTTTACATAGAATACTGATTACAGATAGCATTGTATACGGGAATGAAAGTGGTGAATGTCTTGGAAGAAGAGAAAAAGGATATTGACTCCTCTACAGAAAACATAAATGGTTTTATTCGAATGAAGAAATTTACATTTGTTATGCTTATTTTTATACTCGTATTTGCAACGGCAGGGGTTACTACCCTTGTATTAGCATTCGGGGATAAAAAAGCAGTTAATGTAGGTGTAGCGAATAATCGTCCGGAATTTAATAAACTCTATGAAGTTTATGACAAGTTAGAAAGCAGTTATTATAAAAAAGTGGACAAGAAGACATTAATAAACGGTGCCATTAACGGAATGGTTGACTCTTTAGGAGATCCATATTCTGATTACATGTCGGAGGATGAGGCGAAGCAATTTAACGAAAGTATTTCATCCTCTTTTGAAGGAATAGGTGCAGAAATTCAGGAAAAAGACGGCTTTATTACTGTTGTATCTCCAATAAAAGGATCCCCTGCCGAAAAAGCAGGTCTAAAACCGAATGATAAAATATTAGCCGTAAATGACAAAAGCATTCGAGGAATGTCTGCAAATGAAGCGGTATTACTCATCCGGGGGAAAAAAGGTACGAGTGTGAAGTTAACAATACAACCAGCAGGCTCCAAAGAAACAGCTGAAATGACAATTGTCCGCGATACCATTCCAATTAATACGGTTTATGCAGAAATGATGAAAAATGGTGTAGCAAAAGTGCAAATTACAAGTTTTTCAAATAATACTTATGATGAACTTGTAAAAGCATTAGATGAAATGGATAAAAAAGGAATGAAATCTTTAATTTTGGATTTACGTCAAAATCCGGGTGGGTTATTAAATCAAGCCCTAGAAATTTCAAACCTATTCGTTCCAGAAGGCAAGACGATTGTTCAGACAGAGGACAGAAACGGCAAACGCGACCAAGAGGTTGCAAAGGCTGGTAAAAAGATCAATGTTCCGGCAGTAGTGCTCATTGATGAAGGAAGTGCAAGCGCATCTGAAATTACGGCTGCAGCACTTAATGAATCCGCGGGAATTCCGTTAATTGGTCATAAATCATTCGGAAAAGGAACAGTACAAACAGCTACTGATTTCAAAGACGGTTCCGATGTGAAGTTTACAGTAGCGAAATGGTTAACTCCAAATGGTGAATGGATTCATGAGAAAGGCATTGAACCTGAATATAAGGTGGACTTACCGAAATATGCCAATCTCCCTATTATTGATCCAAGCAAGAAGTGGAAGAAATCAGATGTATCCAGCAATATCAAAACAGCCGAACAAATGCTTAAGGCTGTAGGTTATAATCCTGGAAAAGTGGATGGTTTATATGACAGTCAAACAGAAAAAGCAGTGCAGGCATTCCAAAAGGCTGAACATCTGAAAGTAAATGGTATTCTTGAGGGAGATACTACTATCGAGCTTATGAACAAGCTTCGTGAGAAAATTATTAAAGATGATCCGCAAGTTAAAAAAGCGACTGAGGTATTAAGTAAAAAATAAAAAAACAAAATTTCAAATTCCAAACGCTGAAAAAGGACTCTGGTTTTAAATAACCAGAGTCCTATTTTTTCTTAGTGAAAACATAGAAACGCACTATTTATTGCGGGCTTGTTATCTGAGTTCACCAAATTTCAGGAATGTCTTTTCATCTTCAATTAGGCCGCAAGCGGCACATTGAACACGATAATCAGGACCTTTATATGGAATATGAAATGGATTGACTGCATTATTTTCATATTCCTCGATAATATCACCTGACCTTGGATCCATTTTCACAGCTTGTGGAACTTGTTGTATAATATTGAATCTGGAACGATTTGTTTTGCAGTTTGGACAACAATATGGACCATGCATTTTTAATACCTCCACTAATGAGTTTTCTATACATAGTTTTCTCATTTTTTCTGTATTTAATGTAAATTTTCTGTTTTGAAAGGAGTATTCATTTTGAGATACGAAGAATTATTAGATGTTTATCGAAAGATATGGAATAATCGTTTGTTAAAAGACGAAGCAAAAACGGCGAAGGAACTGCTGAATGAAGCCATTACAAGAGAATTATTGGACGAAGTTACTCATCCTCGTTTACGGACATCAAAAGAAGTAAAATTTTATTATGCAATGAAACGAATTAGCGATTCTAAACAATCTGATTCAGAAAAGGTAGAACTTATAAAGCACTATATTAAAATCATGGAAGAACTGTAAGGAATTGCGATGAAAAGGATTACAAATAAACTATAAAGTGAAGGATATTGAAATAAGACTGAAAAATACGTTACAAAAGCAGCTCTTTATAAATATTGTCAAGTCGCATTTACATATGAAAATATGGATGTATATCCTTATTATTACTAGATTTCCTGCATATACAAATAGACTATTTTTTGAGAATAACTATTTTAACAGGGTTCTTTAACTAGCAAAAATGATAACGATTGTTTTACAAAAATTATGGTAGATTTCTCCTCAAATATTACAAATATCGTATGTTATGATTCAAGAGTAATAGATTTTCACTCAAGAAGAGGGAGGAATTTTACAATGATGAAACCACTTATTACTACAGCAGCTGCGTTAGCATTATTAGCTGGACCAATGATGAGCCATAAAGCAGATGCAGCAGGATTACAAACTAATGCTAATAACACTGTAAAATATGAATATAAAACAAATAATATACAAGATGCCCAAGCATGGTTTAACAATATTCTTAAGCAATACCATGTAAACTCAGCATATTTAAATACACAGACTGTACAACCAACAAATCACAGTGTACAAAAAGTAACACAAAATACTGCGACAACTAAAAAAGTAAATACCAATACAAAAACAAATACGACAGCTTCTACTAAAAAAGCAACCTATCAATTAAGCGCATACGAAAAACAAGTAGTAGATTTAACAAATCAAGAACGTAAAAAGTATGGTCTGCCTGCTTTAAAGATTAATACTACTTTAAGTAAGATGGCTCATACAAAAGCAAATGACATGGCTGTTAATCATTATTTCGATCATACTAGCCCAACTTATGGATCACCATTTGATATGATGAAAAAATTTGGCATTACTTATCGTGCTGCAGGAGAAAATATAGCGATGGGCCAAAAAACTCCGCAAGAAGTAGTAAATGGCTGGATGAATTCACCAGGTCACCGTGCAAACATTTTAAATAAAAATTACACGGAAATCGGTGCAGGGTTTGTTTCTAATGGTAATTACTGGACTCAAGAATTTATTGGAAAATAATATATGAAATTAGACCACGGAAAAACTTCTGTGGTCTTCTTATTTATACGTTTCTATTTTTGTGAAAAAGCTGTTATCTCCTTTAAATGATACAAAGGACAGCATGTTTTGTTAGGCATATTTTATCCATCCTGCTCATATAGTGTATTGGACAAGTTGATGAGGAGGAAAGCTGAGATGGCATACAAATATTCAAAAGGCTGGTATGTACAAGAATTGAAACAAATGGGAGTACGTTACCATCCTGTTGAACGGAAAAAACTAGAAAAGTATAAAACATGGGTCATTAGAAATCTTTATAATGAAAGATTGGATAAATAAAAACTCGCCATTAGGCGAGTTTTTTAAGCTTCTAATACTTGTTCTTCCTCTTGTTTTGTCTCATTCCTCATTAAATACAGGGAGTACTGGTCTCTAGAAATTTCATATAAATCATAAATATATTCCTCAGCATTCAATTGATCAAATATACATTTTCGAGTCTCATTTGCTTTAACAACATACGGGAGCTTTTCGGCGGCTTTTATGGAACGGATATTTTCTTTGCGAATACGCATAAAGATTGTTTCAATTCCTAATTCATAAAATAGTTCCTGAAAAAAAGCGTCCTTTGCAGGCTGGTTATAACCTTTTCCATGGTAGGGTTTCCCAATCCATGTTCCTAAAAAACCTGCATTGTCTTTTATATCAAATAAATTAATGGTACCAATTGGATTGCACCATTCATCTAAAATTGTTCTGGAAATTAGTTCACCGCGTTCTTCTGCCTCAATCGTCTGTTTAGTTAAAAATAAAAATTCATCATGTGAATATGCCTTTTGACGAACGAAAGGGAAGACATCAGGGTGCACCATAAGTTCAAATAAACAAGAGTTTTCTTGTCCGTTTAACTCACGTTTCTTGAGCATCGATATCCCTCCAAAGAGGGCAGTCCCCCGTTTATCGCGAAAGCCCCACCCTCGAAATTTTTTAAAAGTGCGTAAAAAATTTCGGGGTGGGAATCGAACCCACTAGAACCAGGCTAAACATTAGCTGGTGGCGCACCATTTGCCTTCCCTAATTGATGTAAAACATCAAAAAGTTGTATATTACTTTTGTAAGTTGTCTTGAGGATTAACCTCTAAGTAAAATGTTTGATAAAAACTCCTTTTGACAGACCAAATGGTTGTTTAAAGTGAATAAGTTTTCTTTTCCTTTTTGTATATTACAATAAAAATCGCCAATTGAAAATAGGATAAATATTAATATTTTATGACCAATTATTACTAAGTTCGACAATTGTTTTTTTTGTTTTTTACATAATGCACGATAAAATATATACTCAAGCTAAGGATGGCAATAACAATAATCGGTCTAATATATTTGCCTGCCACACTGCTGATTAATTCCCAATGATTATTTAATTGAATACCCAGCAGTAAAAAAAGGAGGGTCCACGGAAGCATAGCGGTAGTCGTGTATAACACAAATTGGGAAAATTTCATTTTTGCAATTCCAGCTGGTATTGAAATGGCATGTCGAACTATAGGGATAAATCTTGCTGTGAAAATAACAATTGTTCCATAATTTCGAAACCATTTTTCCGAAGCATCTAGATGCTTTTTCTTTATCAATAGAAACTTTCCGAACTTTTCAAAGAATGGCCTGCCTCCATAGTATCCAAGCCAATATAAAAATACCTGTGCCATTGTTCCCCCAAGAATTCCTGCAATTGTGGCACTGATAAAGGAAATCTCCCCATTTGCAATTAAAAATCCTCCATATGCCAGTACAATTTCACTCGGGATGATTTCAATCATTAAGGCAAGTGCAATACCAATGAACCCAAGATTACCTAAATGTTCTAATGCATTTACAATCCATTCATGACTCATTTATTTTCAACTCCGCTAAAATATTCCAATAGTTTGCAATGTAATGATCCCTAAGCCTAAAAACCAAACATAATAAGCAAATATTTTAAGAGATTTCTTTTTAAGAAAGTTTATCATTCCAACAATTGCAAAATATCCGAACAAAGCAGATGCGATGGTTCCAATCAGAAGACTCATGAATGAAATGTTTTCCGCCTGTCCTGTGAATAAATCTTTTCCTTGCAGAATAATTCCTCCAAGTATTGCAGGAATCGATAATAGGAATGAAAAATAAGCAGCTGTCTCTCTATCTAATTTACGTAAAAGCCCTGCGGCAATCGTTAATCCTGATCGGGAAAGTGCGGGGAAAATAGCAGCAGCTTGAAATGTTCCGATTACCAGTGCATCTGAATAGCGGATTTCTTCAAGTTTTTTATGGCCGTGTCTCTTGGCGCTTTCCGCCCACCATAAAATACATCCAGTCGCTAAAAACTCCCATCCGATTGTGCTACCTGACTTTGAAATGGAATCAAAAAAATCTTTAAATAAAAAACCTGCAAACACTGCCGGAATTGTCCCAATAAACATGATTTTGGTCAGTTTGCCAAATGGATTTCTTATAATATGAATGAGATCATCTTTATAAACAACCAGAACTGCCAATAAGGTGCCAACATGTAGCATTGTATCAAGAAACAAACCTGCTTCATCCAATCCAAATAAGTGCCTTCCAAGAAATAAATGACCAGTACTTGAAATCGGCAGAAACTCTGTAAGCCCTTGAATGATTCCTAAAATAAACGCTTGTATATTTGACAGCATATCCAAACTCCTTCAATAAAAAATTTCCTAAATGAACAACATATTAAATGATATGCAAAACATGTTAGAGGATGTCCAAAAAAAGAAAAGTTAAAAAAGATGTATCTTTTTTCCTTCCTCTTCGTATATGCTATAGAGATTATTCAATCAGGGGGAATCGAAATGCCATCAAAGGATGAAAGGCTTCTGGCAACATTGATTTATGTTTCAAGTTTTTTTACTGTTTTTATTGGGCCATTAATTATTTGGCTTCTCAAAAAAGATGAATCATCTTTCGTTGATTATCACGGTAAGGAATATTTCAACTTTCTTATTTCTTATTTTATTTATAGTCTTATTAGCGGGATACTCATAATCATTTTAATCGGAGGTATATTACTCGGTATCATTGGTATTTTGGTGTTTATCTTCACTATTCTTGCAGCGGTAAAAGCATATGAAGGAGAGCGATATCAAATACCGCTCGTTATACGGTTTTTAAGATAGAAAAATCCTCTGTTACAAGAGGATTTTTTTCTATCTTTTTTTATTACAATTGGGAATCATGAAAAAATAGAAACAAACATATAATAGAATGAATCTACAAATAGGGTGAATAGACATGAATATTAAAGAATACTATACCGTTATGTCCAGAATCTATTTAAATCAAATTATCCTAGTAGGCTTTTTTTTAATAGGATGTTTATTTTTATTCAACGCGGTGGGATTTCCGTTTATATTAAAAATTATTTTTATTATAGTGATGATTATATTAATTTATTTTTTTGTTAAATATTTATATTTTAATTTTAGAGAAGGCAGCCTTAAGTATATTACATCTGACAAACAAATACGTAATGAAAATTCGAAAGAACTAATGATGATGTTTCTGCCTGCGCCAAGTTTATTTATAAAGTTTTTCAATAGTAATGGAATATGTGAGTATGAATTAAGGGATGAAGGAATGGAACCTTGGAAATGGTTTTTGCCAATTAGGATAAGAAGAAGAGAATCTCTAAGTTATCAATTAAAAAAGAGAGATGGAACGGTATTAGTAAATATGAATGTTTCCCAGCATAATGGGCAGGTTGAAATAACTACACCAAGCAATCAGCTTTTTATCATTAAACTACAAGAGAGAAAAAGGAAAATGATGACGTTTGAAGCCGGTAATGACATGTTATTTATCCATTTAACGACACATAAGATAGAAGTGACAAAAAACAATAAAAACATAGCAACGATTCAAAATGGGTGGATGCCAATAAAATGGCAGAAATATTTCTCCTCCAATACGCCAATTCTTACATTTAAAAATGAGGTGAGCGAAGCTGAACAATTTATTATTTATGGGTTGCTCATCTTTCTATTTGTTAACCAATTCAATTAACAATATGGTAAATTGCGTATGAAATAATCGAGAGCGTTCCATAATATTTCATATATTAAACTGTAGATGGAGGGTCTTATTATGAACGCAAATTATAAAGCCTGTTTAGAAGCGTGTTTTACATGCCTTGAAGCTTGTAATATTTGTTTCCATGCATGTTTGAAGGAAGAACATCCTGAAAAAATGACGAAATGTATTGAATTGGATAGAGAGTGTGCGGATTTTTGTAGTTTAGCAATTGCCTCAATGCAAAGAAGCAGTGCTTTTGTGAAAGAGATTGTCAGCATCTGTGCGACGGTTTGTGAAGCTTGCGGATATGAATGCAAAAAACATGATCATGAGCATTGTCAAAAATGTGCGGACATCTGCTTCCGGTGTGCAGAAGAATGCAGGAAATTAACTGCTTGAAGAGAAAGTATTATTGTAAAAATCAGAAGAGTCCATTATGATTAAATCCTGTGGCTTATAACAGGGGGCACTTCTTTTATTGCACTTGGGGATTTAAGTGACATTAATATTCCGGTTACTTTATTTTACAGTGTATATAAGTTTGATGATAAGAGTAATCCATGCGATTGCTCTTTTTTTGCCTTTTTTTACATGTTAGGTAAGCTATTCCGGCTATAGACTTTTGAACTATTCATTTGGTAATCTAAATAATAGAAATATAGGTTAGATGGTAAGTAAGGAGCGAAATAATGGAAGTTTTTGTTGCTAGGCAACCAATATTTAATCAAAAAGAGGATGTTTGTGGATACGAACTTCTATATCGTCAAAATAATATTAATGAATTTCCTAACATTAACGGAGATCAGGCAACAGCCGACGTTATTATTAATAGTTTTCTAAATATAGGAATTGATGATTTATCTTGCGGTTTACCATGTTTTATTAATTTTACGGAAAATCTATTGAAGCAAAAAGTTCCAACCTATTTTCGACCACAAGAAATTGTTGTTGAAATACTTGAAAACGTTTCCTTCACACATGAGTTGCTTGAAATATGTAAAGAGTTGAAGAGCTTTGGATATAAAATTGCCCTTGATGATTTTATTTTTCAACATCATAACCCGTATGTGAAACAAGTATTAGAGTATGTAGATATTGTAAAAATTGATTATCTGAATACTTCTCCGGCATTAAGGAGAACTTTAGAAAAAGTGGTAAAATCTTTGCACATTGAATTGTTGGCAGAAAAAGTCGAGACAAGAGAACAGTTTGAGGAAGCAAAAACAAAAAATTACAGCTATTTTCAAGGTTACTTTTTTAGTAAGCCTGTCATTGTTTCAACACAGGATGTCCCTGCTTCTTTTAGTTCCTATTTTCAAATTATTAATTATTTATCGGCTACTGACCCAAGCATTGAACAAATAGCAAAATTAATAGAACAGGATTTGTCTTTATCTTACAAACTATTAAAGCTTATTAATTCACCTGCCTACAGGCCGAAACATAAAATACATTCAATACGCCAGGCCATTGTTTTGCTAGGGTTAATTGAAATTAAAAGATGGATTTATGTCTTAGCCATTAGAGAAAATACCGGTTACCGAAAGCATATGCCAGAAGAACTCTTGCGATTATGCTTAACAAGAGCAAAAATGTGTGAAATGATTGCATTAAAGCTAGCCAACCAATTACCTGCTCCGAGTTATTTTTTAGTAGGAATGCTGTCTTTAATGGACGCTATATTATCTATTCCAATGGAAAATATACTAAAAAAGTTGTCTCTCGGTGATGAACTCTATGCTGCATTAAACGGAAAAGAGAATCATATGCGCAATGTCTTAAATTTGACTGTTGCAATAGAAAAGGCTCACTGGGATAAAGCAGATGATATATCAAACGCGCTTGGCTTAACACAGCATGCACTAATTTCTATTTACAAAGATGCATGTAACTGGACGGAATTAGTTTTAGCGGAAGACTTAACGGCTTAATTTTGTTGTATTATTATTGATAATAGAATATGTTTGTGGCAATGTAATATTAAATTAGAAATTCTAAATAAAAGTAGTTTGCTAATGGAAACAAACTGGAGGTTTCAATGGTGAATATTCAACTAAAAAAATGCCATGGTTCAAATAATGATTTTATATTGATTGATGAAATAACAAATTCATTCTCGTTTTCAGACCTTGATCGAGAAAATCTTGCTCTGGCACTTTGCGACCGAAATTCCGCTTTAGGTGCAGATGGAATCCTTTTTGTGATGGAAAGTGATGTGGCTGATGCAAAAATGAGGATTTTTAATGCAGATGGATCGGAGGCTTCCATGTGCGGGAATGGATTGCGTTGCGCAGGACGCTACCTCTGTGAGCTTTTACAAAAGGATGAAATAGTGGTCGAAACCTTAAAAGCTAATTTACAAGTTAAAAAAGCTGAATCCATTTTCAATCAAATTCCAACCTATCAGGTTGAAATTTCTCCGGTTCTATTTCAGTTAGACCAGCTTCCAATGAATCTAGCAAGAGAAACACTGTTTAACGACAAAGTTCCTGAACTCTCTGAGGAGCTATTGTTTTCTGCTGTTGCCGTTCCAAATCCACATCTTATTAGTTATGTAGATTCGGATACGATTAGGTCCAACATCCAAAAAAACATAGCAGAATATGTAAATGGACCAAATGATTTATTCCCGGACGGAGTAAATGTAAGCTTTGTAAAATTCATTCAAGAAGGGAAAATTTATGTTCGCACCTTTGAGCGCGGTGTAGGTTTTACAAATGCATGCGGTACTGCGATGTCTGCTTCCTCCTTAATTTCATGTCTGCTTAAATTAAATAGCTTTGAAGATGGAATTGAAGTATATACAAACGGTGGTAAGGTTCGCTGTGTGGTTCATGATTATAATGGAGAGTATAAAATTGATTTAATCGGAAATGCAACCTATTTATATGATGCAGAAATTAGTGTAGAAATTAAAAAACCCGAAAGCTTCACGATAGTTCAAAAATACGATTTACCAGAGCAAAAAGAATATGAGCAATTAGAAGCATACGTGAAAGAAGTAATCAATCAGGAAATATTAATATAATACAACCGGCAGAAATTTCTGCCGGTTATTTTAAAGGATAGGAAAGCATAAAATTTTTCAACATCTAAATAATTTAACAAGTTTAATCTTGTCTAGCGCAAGCAGCCATCGGCTAGCGGATTTCTCCGTCTCCTCCCTACGATAAGTCAACATCAGTTCGTGAACTACCTCACTGTGTTTCCTTTATCTCGAGCCTGCGACTACGAAATCCGTACGCCGATGAGCAAGGCGCTTCCGCTTTTCTTAGTGAGTATTCTTTAAGAATTGTAAAACAGGCTCAAATGGTTGAATATTCTTCGATCTAAAATAGGAGGAAAATGGACATTCTATTTCATTTAAACGTTTCAACACACTTTCCATCGTAAAATCCTCAGGATTCAATCCTTCATGCAATTCCCCCCAATATAGCGGGGTTGCTACTAACGCTTCTTTATTTCCGCGCATCGAATAAGGTGAGATAATTGTTTTTCCTTCAGCATGCTGGACAAAATCAATATACAATCGATTGTTTCGATGTTTTTTTAATCGTTCAATCGTAAATAAATTTGGTTCCTTTGTAATTAAAAACTGTGCTATAAATTCAGTAAATGAACGGGTATCTTCCCAAGTGTAGGTTTCCTCTTGAAGTGGAATATAAATCTGCAAGCCTTTATTCCCTGAAGTTTTCACAAAACTTATTAATTTTAATTGGTCAAATATTTCCTTCATCATAAGAGCGGCTTTTACAGCTAAATGAAACTCATTACGTGAAGGAGGGTCCAGGTCAAAAACAATTTCGCTGACAAATTTGCTTTTATTAACGTGAAAAGGTATATGATATTCAATTGCTAATTGATTTGCTAGCCACATTAATGTTTTTAAATCATTACAAACTATATATTCAATCCCTTCTTGGCGAAATGTTTCAATGAAAGACGGTGCATAATCAGGACAATTTTTTTGATAAAAAGGCTCTTCAGAAATTCCGTGCGGAAACCGTATGACAGTTAAAGTACGATTTTTTAAAAAGGGCAGCATAAAGGGTGAGATTTTCCTCATGTAGCGAACAAAATCCAATTTAAAAATTCTGTCTTCCCAGAGTGGTTTGTCTGGATGTGTTATTTGTATTTCTTCCGGAATAGCGATTCCATTCAAAACGAATTGTTCATATGTACAGTCCTCTGGAGTAAGGTCAAGACGAAATTGATGGAAATGAGGTTCTCTTAAGCTTTCTTCATACCATTCTAAATAATGGACATCAATGCAAATAGACGGACGGATTTTTAACAATCCCTTTGTATTCTCATAGGCATTTTCTTTTATAACCTGGTTAAGTGCTTGCTTTTGGTCTGGAGATATACTAAATAAGAATAAACCTAAAGGAATGATTTTGTTCTCGTTATAGACTCCGATATGATAATAACCATTATTGCTGTCATATGCAGTGATAAAACAGCTGACTTTTTTCCAATTTTTGATTTTTACCCAACTTTCCGTTCTTTTCCCAGCTTCCCATTTGCTTTCCAGTATTTTTGCCACAACCCCTTCACTGTCAAACGTAAATGCCTTATCTGAAATTTTCCTTACATTTTTATCGTATGGAACAAATTGCATTAAATTGGGATCTCCATTTGATGGATAGAGCGGGAAATTCAAATGTTCGAATAAAGCTTGAAGTGTTTTTTTTCTTTCTTCAAGGGGTTTGATTCTCATATTCTTTCCATTCATTTTTAAAAGATCAAAAACCAAGTAGCGAGCGGGTCTTGATTTTCCTCTTTCCATAATTCTTTCTTTTGAACGCATTCGTCCACGAATTTGTAATTGTCCAAAATTTGCTTTATTTTGATTTTCCAATATGACTAATTCTCCATCTAATATTAAGGGAAAATAATCTTTAATTGTTTCTTTATGAGAAAGAAGAAATTCCTTTATTTCAGGAAATTGCGGTAATAGATCCAGTTCATTCCGGCTCCACAGATACATATTCTTTTCATCCCACTCCAAAATGGCACGAAATCCATCATATTTTATTTCATAAACCCAATTCCTATTTTCCGGAAGAGTGGACTTTAAGGTTGGCAGCATTGGTTTCAAAGCATTTATCCTCCTTTAGAGGTAGTATTCCCTGTTTACAAGGTTTTTTCCAAAACTTTTAGGGAATGAAATTATTTGTTGAACGAACATTAAAAGTAAGAAGAAAAAGGGAGGGAGTTCAATGCATACGATTTGGAAAGGAAGTATTAGTTTCGGGCTTGTAAATATCCCAATAAAATTACATGCAGCAACGGAAGATAAAGATATTAAATTAAGATCCCTTCATAAAAAATGCCACACCCCGATCAAATATGAAAAAATGTGTCCGGTGTGTGAAGAGGAATTATCGATAGGGGATATTGTAAAAGGCTATGAAATAGCGAAAGGGAAATTTGTGATTTTAGAGGAAGAAGAATTGAATGAACTAAAACGTACGACAGAAGAAAAAGCGGTAGAAATTATTGATTTTATTAAAATGGAAGAGATAGATCCGATTTACTACGATCGAAGCTACTATATGTCCCCAAACGAGGGGGGGATAAAGGCATATGGTCTTCTTCGCAAGGCACTTATTGAATCAAAAAAGGCCGGGCTTGCTAAAATAGTGATGAGGTCTAAGGAGCAATTAGCTGTCATACGTGTTTTAGAAAACACTTTATTAATGGAAACCATTCATTTTCCTGATGAGGTAAGAAATGCTGCAGATGTTCCAAATGTTCCAGCTGAGGACCAAGTTTCAAAAAAAGAAATTGATACTGCCATTCTCCTCATCGATCAGTTGACTACAACTTTCGAACCGGAAAAATATACAGATGAATACAGATCAAAGTTAATGGAATTAATCGAATCAAAAAGAACTGGAAAAGAGCTTGTTACACCAAAAGAGAAAAAACAAGCGGCAAATGTTACAGATTTAATGGCAGCACTTCAAGCATCCATAGATAAAACAAAAATGAAAACAGAAGAAAAACCTAAGCCAAAAAAGAAAGCAACAAGAACGAAAAAAGCACAGTAAAAAATAGTGAAGACTGTTTTCGAATAGATTGTTTCTTTTCGTAAATTGTAATAAATTCGAATTATTTTTAGTTTCGTGGTGTTTTTTTAATCTCCAAAAGCAACATTGTTTAAGAAATGAGCCAAATTAAAAGACAGTTCATTATTAGAATTGTCTTTTTGTCTTATTATGTTAGGATGTAAATTAGAGGTGGAAGAATGAAAAAACGAAAAATTTATTTAGGAGTTTTTCTCTGTATACTATTAGTTATTTTTTCTTGGACGTTTTTGGAAATAGCGAATAATTTTGATGGAACGCAAATTCGTCACTTTGATCGAAGAATAATTGACTTAGTACAAGGACATATTTCCGACCGATTAACAACTATAATGTTATGGATAACTTTTTTTGGCTCTGTAAAAGGAGTAGCACTTATTACTTTTATTGTTTGTGTTTGTCTTTACATAACCCGCCACCGATTATTAGGTATGTACCTAGCAATAACAGTTGCATTAGGTGCAGGAGGATTTAATCAAATCTTAAAATTGATTTTTAAACGGGCACGTCCAGATATTCAACCTATTATCGCTGAAAGCGGCTATAGTTTTCCAAGCGGACATTCAATGGGTTCTATGATTTTATATGGAAGTTTAGCATTTATCCTTTTTAAAGCATATAACCGAATGTGGGCGAAAATTCTCGGCGTGGTAGTTGGTGTTGTGCTTGTTTTTATAATCGGAATAAGTCGCATTTATCTTGGAGTTCATTATCCAAGCGATGTACTTGGTGGATACTTGGCTGGTGCATTTTGGATATTAATTTGCATGATCGCATTTACTTATTTTGAAGGAAGAGGGAAAAAGTAAACTCTTGTGTTTATCTGTAAAGAACAGAAAAATGCTAGCTTCAAATATTTTGAATAGGCTATGGTACATTATAGCCCAATTTAGTTATTTTACACGACAAACAACCTCCTTTTGAATACTGTATAAGTGACTATAAAAAAGGAGGTAATTCTATGGATGGCGCAGTAGGTGGATATGCTGGAGGATTCGCGTTTATCGTAGTATTATTTATTCTTCTTATCATTGTAGGCGCAGCATACATTGGTGGAGGATATGGTGGATATGGTTACGGGGGATACGGTGGTTTTTGGTAAAATTATAAATATGCCCCCGAAATAAATTTAGAAAATCAATTATACAAAATAGGCATCTGTCCTCGGGTAGATGCTATTTTGATTGAAAAATTCGGCATAGGGTTTATGTTGTTAAACATGGATTTTCGGTTTTTTTCTTGCATTTTAGCGTGAAATGTTATATTATAAGTAAGAAATTATAAGTTTTCAGTTATTGCTAATTTTTTTCCTTTTCCGCTTTTAGATAATATACAATTCAGCTGGCGCGATCGGCGGAGTCGCAAGGACGAAAGAGAGGTAGGGCTTTCGTTGTTTTGGAAAACATCTATTTAGTTTTACTGATAATAAATGAGATACCTCGTTTTATATATAGTTTAAATTTTTTGTTCGATCTGAATTATGGAGTTATGGATTCACATGTTATAAAGAGTAACTACTTTTTTTGGTGTGGATACTCTTTATAATATGTGAATTTTTATTTACTGCGTAAATATGAGTAACATATTAAAAAATTTTTGGAGGTTGTCTATACATGACACAAGGTACAGTAAAATGGTTTAACAGCGAAAAAGGATTTGGATTCATTGAAGTAGAAGGCGGAAACGACGTATTCGTACATTTCAGTGCAATCACTGGCGAAGGCTTCAAAACTTTAGAAGAAGGTCAACGTGTAGAATTCAATATCGTTGAAGGACAACGCGGACCACAAGCTGATAACGTAGTAAAACTTTAATTTTTGAAATAAAAAAGCTGCCAGTATTGGCAGTCAGACTGTAGACAAACTCGATGAAGATCGAGCTTGCCTACAGTCTTTTTTGTTTTAAAATATAAATAGAAATAATACTTGGGGTGATGAAGATGCTTTCAAAACATAATTCCATTCAACGTGATCAAGTAGAAATGATCGCTTTAGACCAGTTGGTTCCCGAAAATCATTTAGTCCGAAAAATGGAGGCAGCGATTGATTTCTCTTTCATTTATGATTTAGTGGAAGAAACATATTCCGCAGTTGGACGCCCAAGTATTGATCCCGTGATCTTGATTAAACTTACCTTTATTCAATATACATTTGGCATTCG
>NZ_LJJC01000004.1:2093907-2374647 GCF_001420715.1 Heyndrickxia shackletonii
TGCGTTGGACAACGTTAAGGGGACTTAAAAAATTGTCGATGCAGGCGATGCTTACTTTCGCTGCCATGAATTTGAAGAAAATGGCCAACTGGATATGGAAAGGTCCGGAAATGGCCTAGTAGATGAGGATGAGAGAGGTCAGCATACACCCAAAAAGGTAAAAAAGTAAGAACAAAATCAAAAGGGGTTCGGAATGTGACCATTCCGAACCCCTTTTGTCTACAATCTGGCTGCCAGTATTGGCAGTTTTTTTATTTCAAAAGGCTATTTTCCTGCAATTTTTTTTCGTAATTGATTTAAATACGAACATCCTTTCTTATAGGAATTTGATTAAACAACAAAGTTTAAGGAAAAAGCCTATTAAATAGTGACAAATTTTTATAAATATTTGCAAAAGATTCCGCAAACATGTTTAAATTTGATTGTTTTCGGGAATAACAGAAATGGGATAGATATACTATTTTCGTAAAAGCACTTGATTTTTTTTTATAAAGTATTAAAATGGTTGAAGTAAAATAGTATATTTATATTTACAACCTTAAAATCATCGTAAAGGCGATTAGGAGGTTTATAGTAATGCAACATGTTAGCTTAAAAGTTCGTAGTTTATTAAATAAAAAGTTTTCTTTGCTTTTTATTGCTACTGTACTTTTTTGGTTTAAGACATATATAGTGTATAAGACTGAATTTAACTTAGATTTGCAAAATGGGATGCAGCAATTTTTGCTATTTTTTAATCCAATTAGTTCCGCACTATTCTTTTTTGCAATTTCGTTGTTTTTTAAAGGTCGAATTCGTTATATAAGTTTAATCATCATCAACTTATTACTTTCGATATTGCTATATGCGAATGTTTGTTATTATCGATTCTTTAATGATTTTATTACAATCGATGTTATAACCCATCAAACCAAAAACTTTGGTGATTTGGGCGGAAGTGCTCTCGCATTAATGAAACCTCATGATATCTTGTATTTTGTGGATACTTTCATTATTATTCTTTTAGTAGTGTTTAAATCTGTAAAAGTCTCATATGAGAAAATCAATCGAAGAACAATATATGGATTTTTCGCAGCTGCAGTAGCTTTTTTTATCGTGAATTTGGGTCTTGCAGAAGCTGATCGGCCAGAACTTTTAACGCGGACTTTCGATAGAAACTATATTGTTAAATATCTTGGTGCATATAATTACACGATCTATGATGCGATTCAAACAACTAAATCATCAGCACAGAGGGCATTTGCTGATAGTAGTGATATAGTGGATGTTCAAAATTATGTAAAGGCGAATTATACGGATCCGAATCCAAAGTACTTCGGTGTAGCAAAAGGGATGAATGTGATTTATGTATCCATGGAATCTCTTCAGAACTTTGTCATTAATTATAAGGTTAATGGTCAAGAGGTTACACCATTTTTAAACAAATTAACACATGATCCGAATACGTTTTATTTTGATAACTTTTTCCACCAAACTGGTCAGGGAAAGACATCTGATGCGGAATTTATGATGGAAAATTCGCTCTATCCATTACCAAAAGGTGCAGTATTTACGACAAAAGCGCAAAATACGTACCAAGCAGCTCCTGCGATTTTTGATCAATTAGGATATACTACTGCGGTATTTCACGGGAATTATAAAACCTTTTGGAACCGCGATGAAATGTATAAATCTTTAGGTTACCAAAAGTTTTTTGATGCAAATTATTATGACATGAGTGAAGAAAACACGATTAATTACGGCATGGAGGATAAACCGTATTTCAGCGAATCGATGCCATATTTAACAAGTCTTCCTCAACCATTTTATACAAAGTTTATCACCTTATCCAATCATTTTCCTTTTGAACTGAGGGAAGGATCTGATTTTCCTAAGGGGAATTTCGGTGATAAATATGTCGATAATTATTTTCAAACAGCCCATTATTTAGATCAGGCACTAGAGCAATTTTTCAATGAATTAAAATCATCTGGTCTATATGACCATACTGTAATCGTATTATACGGAGATCATTATGGGATTTCAGAAAATCACAATAAAGCAATGGCGAATGTAATGGGTAAAGAGATAACTCCATATGATTATGCGCAACTTCAGCGAGTACCATTATTCATTCATGTACCAGGTGTAAAAGGTCATATCGATCACACTTATGGCGGTGAAGTAGATGTTCGACCAACTGTTATGCATTTGCTCGGAATTAATACGAAAGATTATATTTCGTTCGGATCGGATTTATTGTCAGAAAAGCATCGTCAACTAATTCCATTCCGTAATGGAGACTTTGTATCAAATGAATATACCCAAGTAGGTAATAAGTGCTATAGTAATCCAGATGGTGCGGAAGTAGAAAGCAGCAAATGTCAGGAGAGTGACAAAGAGGCTAAGACGATGTTAAGCCTATCAGATAAAGTTGTATATGATGATTTGCTTCGCTTTTATACACCAAATGGTTTTACACCAGTAAATCGGGATGATTATGACTATTCAACGGATCAACGCGTAAATAATAATTCTAAATCAGTTAATAAATAGTAAGTAGAGAGGATGTTCTTAAAGGAACATCCTTTTTTTTTTATTTTTTGGAAGATATTTCATTAAAGATAACACAAAAAAAACTATGTAAGAAATTCTTACATAGTTTTTGAAAATTTTTAAAAAACATATTGACAAATAACTTTAACAAGATAAAATTTTATTAAATGTAAGAAAAGTTTACATGTCGAGGTATAAAAAATATCAAAGGAGGATCATGATGAGTACATTGACTTTGATGAACAGTATTTGGGTTATTCTAGGAGCAATTTTAGTGATTCTTATGCAAGGCGGGTTCATATTACTGGAGGCTGGATCCACTCGAATGAAAAATGCCGGTCATATTGCCGGTAAAACAATCTTTACTTTCGGAATTGGCTCATTGGTTTTTTGGGCGGTGGGCTTTGCTTTTATTTTTGGTAATCATGCAAATTTTTTTATTGGACTTTCTCATTTCTTTTATTCAGGGTATGAAATAAATGGAATGAACCTATCTACATCCGTGTTTTTTATGTTCCAACTTGCATTTGCCACCATTGCATTAACTATTGCATTTGGAGGATTTGCTGAAAGAGCTAAATTATCAACATATGTCGTTTTCTCCATATTCTTCTCTATATTTGTATATCCTGTTATAGCTCACTGGATATGGGGTGGAGGCTGGTTGGCGGAACATGGAAAGCAAGATTTTGCCGGATCAACCGTTGTTCATTTAACAGGAGCAATGGCTGCTTTAGCTGCAACTATTTTGTTAAAACCGCGAATTGGAAAATTCAATAAAGATGGCTCACCCAATAATATTTATGGTCATAATCAAGTATATACTGCACTTTCTGTGTTACTTCTTTGGGTTGGGTGGTTTGGATTTAATGCTGGTAGTACATTGAGTGTTGATGGAGGCTTCTTTGGATATGTTGCACTTAACACCAATCTCGCAGCAGCTGCAGGAGCAATGGCTGCCCTTATCATTTCCTGGTGTGTACTTGGAAAATCAGACGTAACAGTTATTTTAAATGGTGCCTTAGCTGGGCTGGTTGCTATTACAGCTTCATGTGCATTTGTTACAACTTGGGCAGCAGTAGTTATAGGATTTATAGCAGGTATACTAGTTTTCTATAGTATGAGATTTTTTGAAAAGCTTCGTATTGACGATCCGATTTCTGCATTATCTGTTCATGGAACTGCAGGTGTTTGGGGTACATTATCAACAGGTTTTTTTGCAACAAAAAAATTAGCGACAGTAGGTTCGCCAGGTTTATTTTACGGAGGCGGCTTTCATCAATTAGGAGTACAGTTTATGGGAGTCTTTGTTTCTGGGCTTTACGCATTTATCGTTTCTTTTTCCATTCTGTTTATAATGAAAAAAGCGATGAAGGGACTCAGAGTGTCGGAAGAAGAGGAAATTATCGGTTTGGATGTAAGCGAACACGGGACTTATGGTTATCCTGAACAATTTTTAGGGAATAAGAAAATCAGCTCATAAGTATTTCCAGTATATTTTATGAAAAAGGTGGATTGTCTATGGATAAGGTGTTTTGTTCTTATAATGAATTAATAACATGGAAGAATGAAAATATATTAAATTATTCATCTGACATATCTACAATAAATAATTTTCATGATGCAATAATGAGGGAAATATTAAAAATAGCTTGCAAGCGTATTAAGGCAGTGAAAGGGGAGCTGCCTTGTCGCTTTGCATGGTTTGTAATGGGAAGTGCTGGTCGTTCTGAACAAGGGCTTATAACTGATCAAGATCATGGAATTATTTATGAATGGAATAATGAAGTAAATAAGGATTATTTTTTGTGTTTAGGGAAAGAAATTGCTGATGGAATGAATCAATTAGGTTATCCGTATTGTCACGGGTTTGTGATGAGCTCTAATATTAAGTGGTGTAAGTCAATTACAGAATGGAATAATCAGCTCTCTGAATGGATCGAAGAGGAAAATTTGGAAACGTTGAGAAATTTGCATATTTTTCTTGATGCTAGAGTAATTGTTGGAGAGATTGATTTTCTTAAGGATATAAAGCAAAGCGTTCAAAAATATATTCACAAAAATACCCAATTGTTAGTTAGATTATTAGAAAATGTTCAACATTTTTCAAAAGGTCTAGGTCCGTTTGGTCAATTTATTTTTGACATTAGGTCTGGGAATGTGAAAGGAATAGATATGAAAAAGACTATCTATATGCCTTATATTAATTGTATTCGCTTATTGTCAATAAAAAATAACATCATAAGTACATCAACGTTACAACGAATGGATTTATTAATGGAAGACAAACAGATGATGAGTCAAATAGTGAGAAACAAACATCATTTCGAACAGCTGTTAGAAATTAAAATTCGATTATCAAAAAATTCTCCTTATGAATCCAGGTATTACATTGACGTGAAAAATTTAAAACGAGATGAGAAAAAAATGGTCAAACAAATGATGAAGGACGTTATAAAACTATATGAATTTGTTGAGAGGATAATTAGAAAAAGGGGATAACAATGGGGTTAGAGTCCATTATTCAGTATCTAAAGGATATTCAAGGTAAAATAAATGTAAATATTATTAGCGCTTTTCACGGAGGTCAAACTTTTCAGCAAAAGGCTTTTATTCGGCAAATGGAAAAGGATGACTCAAAAAACCAATTAATGATTCCATTTAGTGAGCTAACTGTGGCAATAGTAGATATTGAAACTACAGGATTTTTTCCTGAAAAAGGTGATGTGATTTTTTCAATTGGTGCTATTAAAATGAAGGGAGCCAATATACTAGAGAAGCAAACTTACTATTCATTACTCAATACAAATATACCAATTGCCGAGGATATTTTAAAATTAACTAGAATAACGGAAACTGATTTAATTTTTGCACCATCACGAAAGCAAGTACTACATGACTTTTTTGCATTTATTCAAGATGTACCTCTTGTCGCCCATCATTCTACCCATGAAAGGAAATTTTTCCAACATGAAAGTTGGAAATTATTTCGGACACCTTTTCGCAATAGGATTATGGATACATCTTTTTTATCCCGTGTGATATATCCAGAATTAGACTTAAAGACATTAGATGAATGTTGTTTATTTCATAAAATAGAAATAAAAAACCGGCATCATGCATTAGGAGATGCCATCTTAACAGCTAAGCTTTGGAGCTTATATATGGAGGAAATTCAAAAAAGAGGATTTAAAACCTTATGTGACATTTATGAATATCTTTCTAAACAGTAAACATTTTAACAGTGCTAAAGGGTTGCCAGGAGATTATTTCAATCTTATTATTCCTTTCACTTTCTCCTCTAATAATATTAAAGTCATCAATTTTATGTCATTGTCATGGAGCAGGCTTTCAAGCTCCTTTGTTTTCGCAGAAAACTCGCTATTGCGCAAATCATTGATACTTCTTTTAATTCTATTTCTGACTAAATTTAGTTCTTCAATATTTTTTTCTATTAAATCATAAATTTCCTGTATTTTATGAAACTCAAAATGGTTCATATGGCTTCTCCTCTGTAAATTTTATATAAAATTTATATTCGTTACCGTAAAGGTTATTCACATTATTTTTAATAAGGCTGAATTTTGATCAAAAATGATAAATGAATCTAGTATAGATCAATTAGACAAGTAAAAAAATAGAAAGTAAAATATATTTAGAAAAACGAATATATGTTAAAATAATTAAAATACTATAAGGATGTACACGACTAGAAGTGGAGATGGGTGTAATAGAGAATCGAATATTAGTCATTAGTGACATACATGGTTGTTTAAACGAATTTCAAGAACTGCTAAAGCTTGCTGACTATAAACCTAAAAGTGATCAATTAATACTTTTAGGTGATTATGTAGATAGAGGGAGGAACAGTAAGGAAGTTGTTGAATTTGTAAAAGAATTGGTAGCCTCGAACGGTGTCATTGCTTTAAGAGGAAATCATGACCAAATGTTTTGTGATTGGATAAAAAAGCCTATTGAAACTTTAGAAAGGTATTTTCGAAATGGTGGTCTTGCGACAATTCAATCTTTTTTATCTCTTAATGTGGAAGAAGAACTGGCAGAAGAAATAGATGAAAATACATATCGTAATTGGGCAACAGCAATTTTAGATTCAAATCCAGAACTGATTGAATTTCTTGAAAATTTGCCTTTTTATTATGAAACGGACTCCTTTATTTTTGTTCATGCCGGTATTAATCCTGATTATGAAGATTGGAAATATACTAGTAATCATGAATTTATTTGGATCAGAGATCCTTTTCTTCATTTCGATCATCCATTTGACCAAACAATCATTCATGGTCATACACCAACATTTATTTTGCAAAACGACTCAAATATATTTTATGGAAATAAGAAGATAGGAATTGATGGAGGATGTGTGTATGGTAAACAACTTAATTGTTTAGAAATTAAGAATGGATATTTTACACATTATTTTGTAAAAAAAGAAGGAGAGTATTACGATCAGGAAAACTGATCGTAATACTTTTTTTATTTACCTTATTAAATTTTCACGTGTTTTTTTCATTAACTCATTAATCAGTACTTTTAATTGTATTCAAGCTTTGTACTTTAAAAAATGGTCATATGAAAATATTTCTAGAAAGTTGTAGAGCTCCTTATAAAAATTTTTTGTAAAAAAGTTTGCGGATTGTATTTTTGCCTTCAAAATTAATGAAACTTTTTTCTTATAAAACAGTATAGTGTAATATTGAGTTTTTCCACATCGTATATGATAGCAAAAACTAGCATTGATACCGTTTAGTTTGAGGCGATAAAGATGGTTGGAACTTAGTCAGGTTTATTAATAAAGGAGGAATAGAAAGATGAGCATTATTACCAGATTTAAAGATATTATGTCAAGCAATATTAATGCATTATTGGATAAAGCAGAAAACCCTGAAAAAATGATTGATCAATATTTAAGAAACTTAAACAAGGATTTAGGAAAAGTGAAGGCGGAAACGGCATCGGTGATGGCGGAAGAACAAAGATCTAAGAGAGAACTTAACGAATGTCAATCGGATATGGAGAAAATGGAACGTTACGCAATGAAAGCTTTGGAAGCTGGCAATGAAGGAGATGCGCGGAAATTTCTTGAGAAAAAGGCTACTTTAGCGGCAAAACTATCCGAATTGCAAACGGCATACCAATTGGCATCCTCGAATGCGCTGCAAATGAAACAAATGCACGATAAGCTTGTATCTGATATCGGTGAATTAGAATCACGAAGAAATATGCTTAAAGCAAAATGGTCAGTAGCGAAAACACAGGAACGCATTAACAAGCTAGGAGCATCTGCTTCCAGTTCAGGTAACTCCATATCCGCCTTTGAAAGAATGGAAGAAAAGGTGAACCGGGCATTAGATGAAGCAAATGCCATGGCAGAATTAAATACGGGTCCAAAGGATGATATTGAAGACTTAACAGCAAAGTATGATAACACTAACATTGCGGTTGAGGATGAGTTAAGTGCCTTGAAGGAAAAATTAAAGAATAATGGATAGTTTCATATCTAAAGCTATAGCACATTGCTATGGCTTTAGAACCCCTAAGTGTTTTAAACTCTATCATTTTCATATATAAAGAGGGGATTCATGCATGATATTTCAATATAAATGCCCAAGCTGCGGCAATGATATGCATTTTGATTCTGATTCGGGAGCTTTATCTTGTGAAGCTTGCGGAAAACAGGAGTCAATCGAAAACTATCCGGAAGAATTGAAATCAGCCATTTTTACTGAAGATGAGGCGAACGAATACCATTGTGAAAATTGTGGAGCTGTTTTAATTACGGAGGCAGAAACAGCTGCAACCAACTGCAGCTTTTGCGGAGCGGGTGTCGTCATTGCAGACCGACTATCAGGCAATCTTGCGCCAGCAAAAGTAATACCTTTTACCATTAGTAAGGAAGAAGCAACGCAAGCCTTCAAGAAGTGGTGCAGAAAAGGGTTGCTTACGCCAAAAGGATTTATGTCAGCAGACCGAATCAAAAGTATGACCGGGATGTATGTTCCTTTTTGGTTATTTGATTTAAATAGCAAGGTACAAGTTAATGCCGAATGTACGAAAGTAAGAACATACACTAGAGGGGATTACATTTATACAGAAACAAAATATTATGATGCGTTCCGAGACATCAACCTGGATTATATAAAAATCCCTGTAGATGCGTCAGAAAAAATGAATGACGAGCTAATGGATAAATTAGAGCCGTATCCTTACGAGCAATTAAAAGATTTTAAAACGCCGTATTTGGTTGGGTATATTGCAGAAAAATATAATTATACAGACGATGATCTTCTGCCAAGGGCAAAGGATAAAGTAAGCGAATATATTGACTCCTATATTCATTCCACCCTATCAGGCTATCATTCTGTACATTTTAAGAATAAGAGAATTAATACGAGCAGTGTAAAAAGCTCCTATGTTTTACTCCCAGTTTGGATGATTAGCTATGATTTTAATCGATCGGAGCATATATTCGCGATGAATGGTCAGACAGGTAAAGTAGTTGGCAAACCTCCTATCAGTACTAGCAAAGTGGCGATGTGGTTTGGCGGAATTTCAACTGGAGTTTTCATAGCCCTGAAGTGTGTTTCCTTAATGATGGGTGGTGGCTTTTGGTGAGTGCAAAGCTTATGAAACGCGGCCTCTTATTTTTATTAATTACTTTTTTTGTCTTAATGCCTTTTGCAATGAAAGCAGGTGCCGAGTATTCACACCAGAAGCGCTTTGTATATGATGGTGCAAATCTGCTAACGGAAAAAGAAGTGGCGAAATTAGAAGCATTGGCTAGTGAGCAGGGAAAAGATAGAAATACTGCTTTTATGATTATTACAGTAAACGGAACGGATGGGAAAGGTTATGTTCAATATGTAGGGGATTTCTATGATGAACATGCACCGGGTTATGATAAACCACATGGGAATACAGCTATCTTATTTATTGATATGGAAAAAAGAGATGTCTATTTAGCTGGATTTCAAAAAGCGGAAAAATATCTAGATAATAACCGATTGGATTTGATACAAGATAAAATAACCCCTAATTTATCGGCTGGAAAGTATTTTGATGCTTTTTCTTCCTATATTCATCTATCACATGACTACATGGGATATAAACCGGGAGTTAATCCCGACAATATTTTATTTAAATGGTGGTTTCAGCTGGTGGTGGCGATAGCTGCAGGCGCCGTTATTGTAACGCTTATGGCGTATCGGTCCGGCGGAAGAGTAACCGTTAATGCCAGAACTTATATGGATAGTAACAAATCAAAAGTACTTAGCGAGAGTGATGTGTTCGTTAGACAAACAGTAACCAAGCAAAGAAAGCCTTCCAATAATAATAAAAGCGGCGGCGGTGGAGGTATTACGAGAGGTGGGTATACCCATAGCGGAAGCAGCGGCGGAAAGTTTTAAAGTTAATAATTTTTTGAGAAAGATAGAAGGAGAAGTGGGAAGATGTCTTTTTTTAAAAATCAATTTGCAAATGTAATAGAATGGCAAGAGTTTCGGGATGATATGATTTTTTATAAGTGGCATAATCGTGAAATTAAAAAAGGCAGTAAATTGATCATTCGCCCTGGGCAAGATGCAATCTTTTTAAATAACGGAAAAATCGAAGGGGTATTTAAAGATGAAGGAGAGTATGATATTGAATCGCAAATCATCCCCTTCTTATCAACTTTAAAAGGATTTAAATTTGGATTCAACAGCGGCATGCGGGTGGAAGTACTGTTTGTGAACACGAAGGAGTTTAATGTAAAATGGGGAACAAAAAACGCTATTAATATCCCCGCACCGGGTCTTCCAGGGGGGATGCCGATTAGAGCAAATGGAACCTTTAATTTCAAAGTGAATGATTATATTGCATTAATTGATAAAATTGCTGGAGTGAAGGACCAATACCTAGTGGAGGATGTTAAAATCCGCATAACGTCCATCCTCGATCAGTTATTAATGAAATGGATTTCACGGGAAGGGAAGGATATGTTTAACCTTCAGTCTAATTCATTTGAAATTTCCAAAGGAATTAAAGAAGATTTAGACATGGAAATCATGGAAAATGGCATGACAATTTCTGAGTTTACTATCATGAGCTTCAGCTATCCGAAAGAAATTCAGGACATGATTAACAAAAACGCATCATATGGAATGGTTGGAAATGTTGATAAATATCAGGAAATATCTATGATAGATGGCATGTCTAGCGGAAAAATGAGCGGTGGGGGCACAGCCTCCGATATGGCAGGAATGATGATGGGGATGAATATTGCTAATCAAATGTTAAATAAAATGAATCAGAATCAGCATCCGGAATCACAACATTCTCCTGTCCAATCACAACAGCAGGGTGAAGTTCAACAAAAGCCAAACTTTTGTCCAAATTGCGGACAGAAACTCACTTAATAAAGTTGTATAAAAGCTATCTAAACAAATCATTAAACTTGCAGAGAGCGTATAAGGCTAATCGTCTATGCTCTCTTTTTTCTTTTTTCACAACGAGCGAATTTTAAATATCCAACTTATGCCCAGCGTTGCGAGGCATCCTTTTATTAGCATTTTTTTACGGGAGAAAAGGAGCTATGATGACTTATTGTTGATGTTCACGATTTACAAGCAGGATATCAGACAATTACAAGCTATTGTGATATAGTAATTATTCGGTAAGGAAAAGGGGGAAGAAAAGCCTAATCTATTGCCGTTACAATTTTGTAAATATTACAGTCGGGGGAAATTATAGATGAATGTATTAGTAGTAAAAGCAAACAACCGTCCTGCTGAAGCAGGGGTTTCCAGTAAAATGTATGAAACTTTTATGGAGACAATCAAAGATGCGAAAAATCTAAACGTTTCTGTATATGACGTATTTGCAGAAGATACACCGTATTTTGGTCAAGAACTCTTTAATGCATTTGGGAAAGTGCAAAATGGCGAAAAATTAACAGATCTTGAGCAACGCCTCTTAAATGCTAAACAAAAAGCGATGGACGCTTTAACTGCTGCAGATGTTGTAGTATTTGCGTTTCCACTTTGGAATTTAACGATCCCAGCTAAATTACAAACTTTTATTGATTATGTCTATGCTGCTGGATTTGCTTTTAAATATGATGCGAATGGAAAAATGATTCAATTAATGACAGATAAAAAAGCAATTTTCTTAAACGCACGCGGTGGCTTTTATTCAACACCTGAAACTTCACAGATGGAAATGTCTGTTAATTATATGCGTAATGTATTTGGCGGTGTTTTTGGTATGGAAATAATCGACGAAGTCATTATTGAAGGTCATAATGCAATGCGTGATAAAGCAGAACAGATCATCGACGAAGGATTACGTCGTGTAACCGAAGTAGCTACTAAATTAGTGAATCAAGTTGTTTTAGTGTAGATTTTATCATCCAAACTGAGAACAACCACTTTTCAAGACGTACAGTGTAATTAGCAGTTGAATAAAACTCAAAAAAGAAACCTCCTCTAAATTTAGAGGAGGTTTTATGTTTATATAGAGGTGAAATAATAATAAGATAAGCTCGTTTGCATATCATAAATGATGTCTAATTATACTATGTATAATGCATCAGTACTATGTGTTAATCAGCTAGTGAAAGATTTCACATTTTGATCATTCTTTTATCACATATTTCTCAGAAATACGTTGTTAAAACGTCATTAATTATCGTTAGAAATAAATTTTATGAGGGTATTATATAGGAAAGGAGATGATTTGATGTATAAAAGACAGGAGAAGAAATTAATATGGGTAAGCTTTATTGCAGCTGGGATTATGCTCTTGTCGCTGATTGGACGAATATTCGCAGGCTAAGGAGGATTTATAGATGGACAGCGGAAATGCTGTATTTTACAGTCGTGTCTTAACGGAAGTCACATTAACGTTTCACATCATCTACGCTACTATCGGTGTCGGGGTTCCGTTAATGATCATGATCTCACAGTGGGTGGGAATAAAGAAAAAAGATGAACATTATATTTTGTTAGCAAGACGATTGGCAAGAGGTTTTGTCATTACCGTTGCAGTAGGAGTTGTAACAGGAACAGCCATCGGTTTGCAATTGTCATTGTTATGGCCCAACTTTATGCAATTAGCTGGAAATGTGATAGCGTTGCCACTCTTCATGGAAACCTTCGCATTTTTCTTTGAGGCAATTTTCTTAGGAATTTATTTATACACTTGGGATCGCTTTGAAAATCAGAAGAAGCATTTGCTGCTATTGATTCCTGTGGCAATAGGTGCATCTATGTCAGCTGTTTTTATTACGATAGTTAATGCTTTTATGAATGCTCCGAGAGGCTTTGATGTTGTAAATGGCCAATTAGTTAATATTCAGCCTATACTGGCAATGCTTAATCCGGCGATGCCTACAAAAGTTGGGCATGTTCTTGTTACTGCATATATGACATCTGCATTTATTTTAGCTGCCATTGCTGCATTTAGAATTTTAAAGGGATCCACCCATCAGTACTATAAAAAATCACTATTCTTATTTATGAAACTAGGCTTGATTTTCTCCCTGGCAGCTTTATTGATAGGGGATTTTTCTGCAAAATATTTAGTAAAATACCAACCGGAAAAATTAGCAGCTGCAGAATGGCATTTTGAATCTTCAAAAGGAGCTAGCCTCATTTTATTTGGAATAACTGACGGTGAAAATGTAAAATATGCCATAAAAGTACCTTATGCTTTAAGTATTCTAGCTCATAATAACCCATTTGCGAAGGTGACAGGGTTAAACGAATTCCCTAATGATGAAATACCACCACTGTATATTCACTATCTTTTTGATACGATGGTCATTATCGGAACGTTTATGATTGTTTTATCCGCTGTTTATGTATTTGGTAAATACAAAAGGTGGAACTTCATTTCCTCCAAGTGGTTCAAATGGTTAATCGTTGCAGGCGGGCCATTAACGGTCATTGCACTTGAAGCTGGATGGTGGCTTGCGGAAGTTGGGCGTCAGCCTTGGATTTTATATAAATATATGAAGGTAGCGGATGCAGCGACAACAAGTCAACATGTAAATTTAATGCTCATTCTTTTCTGTATATTATATCTTATTCTTGGAATAGGCAGTGTGGTTGTACTACGTCGTATGTTTCTTAAAAACCCTATCGAGCAGGAAATTGCTGATCGGAAAGCAGAAGGGCGGTGAATGTCATGAACTTGGAGATTCTTGGGATATCTGTGTTATGGCTGTTCCTATTCGGCTACGTCATTATCGCTTCGATTGATTTTGGTGCAGGATTTTTTAATGCCTATAGTTTATTAACAGGACGTCAACATATTCTTACACATATTATTCAACGCTATTTATCACCAGTTTGGGAGATAACCAATGTATTTTTAGTATTCTTCTTTGTGGGAATCGTTGGTTTCTTTCCGAAAACAGCCTTTTACTATGGAACTACTCTGCTTATACCAGTAAGTATTGGGATTATTTTGCTGGCGATACGGGGCAGCTATTATGCATTTGAATCTTATGGTTCACGGGGGCATAAAGGATATTCATTTATGTATGGTGTTGCCGGTTTACTGATACCTGCTGCTTTATCCGTTGTATTAACGATTTCCGAAGGTGGCTATATCTCAATTGAGAAAGGCCAGCCAGTATTAGATTACTGGGCTCTATTTACAAGTCCTTTCACTTGGAGTATCGTTGTCCTGGCAATATCAGCTGTACTATTTATATCTGCAGTCTTCTTAACTTGGTATGCTAATAAAGCAGGAGATGTAAGTGCAACAAAATTACTTAGAAAATATGCGTTAATTTGGGCAGGACCATTAGCCATTTCTGTTATTGGTATAATGGTTGAACTGCGAAAGCATAATCCGGCACATTTTGATCGAATGATAGATGTATGGTATTTGCTTGTCATTTCAGCCATTATGTTCCTTATTACAGTGAGATTTATTTGGATACGTCGAAATTATGGAATAGCACTGGCTTTATTGCTAGGTCAATTTGCATTCGCATTCTATGCTTACGGTGTGTCTCACTATCCGTATTTGCTCTATCCATATTTAACTTTGTATGATTCTTTTACAAACAAGGCAATGGCGACCGCACTAGTGATTGCCTTTATATTAGGATTTTGTCTACTAATTCCATCACTTTATTTAGTGTTTAGATTATTTTTATTTGATAAAGATTATGTTCGTGGAAAAGAAAAAGGCCATGTTTAGGGGGAGCTTTAAATGGAGAATTTCCTGATGTTTTATGCACCGTTCATTATCGTGGCAGTTTCCATTATACTAGGCTTTTATTTAGCCTTAAAGGATGGACCTGTTAACAAGAGTGAGTAGTCATGTAAAATGGTTTATTTCCCTTTTTTATTATAGCAGGGCATGAAAAATTTGTTTTCAAACCCTGCTTTTCTTTTTATGGTCATATTAGGGTACATAGAGAGAGGATATCCATCAAGATTATTGGAAGAAGATTAGTGTACATCTTTTTCTCCGCTTTTGCATAAAGGCTAGTGATAACGATAATCAATGTTGATTTTATATCATTTATCATGGGAATGGACAAATAAAGCTTTATTCAACATTTTATAATAACGGGCTTAATAAGCTAGTTTTTTGTAAAGGAATCCGAATAAGAGACAATTTTTTGAAATAAAAAAAATTCTATTTGTATAGTATTTTTAATTTATAAAATTACTTCATTGCTACTTCTCTTATTAGTTCGACGAAGTTTTGAGCGGTTTTAGACAAGTAATGATTTTTTAGCCAAATCAATGCAACAGACGCAGTCAGTGCATCACTAGAAATTTTATAGGCATGTATAGGATATCCCTTATGACGTTTAAGTATCGTCTCTGGAACAATAGATGCACCAAAGTCCGATGTAATTAGATCCATTAAGAGAGTGATGTCGGAACATTCACCAACAATGTTTGGGTGTAGTTGGAATCGTGAAAAAGCCTCCTTAATCAAATAATGTACACCTAATCCTTCGGTGCTAGGTAAAATAAGTGGATATTTTTGTATTTCATCAAGGGAGATTTCATCGTTTAAATGTTTCTGTTTTTTAGATGTAATAAAGTAAAACGGTTCAGAGTGAAGATGCAGAACAGAAAGATTATCTAACTCAAGTGGCATTCGAATAATCGCAAGTTCTACAATTCGATCTCTCACTAATTTGCAAAGATGGGCGGATTCATTTTGTTGAATTTTGTAGGTAACTCTTGGGTATAGTTTTTTAAATTCATTCAATAATTCAGGTAATTCGACAAAGGAAAACGTATTGATCCCTATTGTTAGTCTTCCGTTGACTCCATCTCCAACTTCCTTAACTTCCATTTTTGCCTCTTCCATTAATTGTGTTACACGCAAAGCGTATTTATATAATGCTTTTCCAGCCTCTGTCACCTCAAAATATTTACCGCTTCTCTCTACTAATTTTGAACCTAGTTCTTCTTCCATTGTTTTTAAATGCTGGCTTAATGGCGGTTGAGAAATATGCAGCCTTTCAGCGGCAGCGGAAATTTTCCTTTCCTCAACTATCGCGATAAAATATCTCAATTGTCTTATGTCCATACGGAAACCATCTCCTCTTTTAAATCATATATAAGCTTTTTTATCAGTCATGTCCTTATCTATATCCAACGTATTTCTACTAGCCGATGAGCAAGGCGCTTTTGCTTTTTTTATTATATGAAAAACTTAAGTAAAACTTATTTTTTTTATATTTTTCATATGATTAATCCTATGTTAGCATATTTGTAATGATTGGAAAAGGAGCTATACTGTTGAATCGTTTCTTCATAGTTTTATTTATTGTTTTGTTGAATCGTTAAACTTGCCAGCAGATAAAATAAGTACTGATACAAAACTTACCAACCGGTTTGGGGGAACAGCGCTTATACCAGCTTCAGAGCGTGGACACGTTGAAGTGGTTAGGGAACTCCTCACGAATTCAGATATTGATGTCAACCATATCAATAATTTACATTGGACAGCATTATTGGAAGCTATCATCCTAGGTGATGGCGGAGAAACGCATCAAAAAGTTGTACAACTTTTAGTCGAACACGGTGCTGATGTCAATATTAGTGATAGTGAGGGAATGACTCCTTTGGAACATGCACAAGCTAGCGGATACCATAAAATAGAAAAGATATTAAAAGATGCGTAAGTACGACACAAAGGGTCTAATTTTACCACCTGGTTAAGATGGGTAAGTTGAATGGAACAAAAAGAATTTATGAAGAAAGCGATTCAGTTGGCTGATGAAAATGAGCGCCACAACCATGGTGCGCCATTCGGGGCTATAGTTGTTAAGGAAGGTAAAATAGTAGGTACAGGCGTCAATGAAGTTTTGGCAACTAATGATCCGACCACCCATGCGGAAATTCAAGCAATTTGGCAAGCTTGTCAGAAATTAAACACTACTAATCTTTCGAATTGCGAGATCTATGCAAGCACTGAAACGTGTCCAATGTGTTTAAGTGCTACTATACAAAAATAAGGACAGTATAGTTTTCCAGTTCCAGCAATTCTAGCCAAGACTATTTATTTAATCAGCTTTCTTTACCACATGAAAAACGAGCGATTCAGATGGTTCAACTTGAAGTTTAGATATCTTTCAAAAGTTTTTAACCGTAATTAAACATTAATTTGAGGTGATTTTTTTGGATTTTGTAAAACGCACCATAGAATTAGCACTTAAAAATGTAGAAGAAGGGGGACGTCCTTTTGCTACTGTCATTGTACGGGATGGAGAAATTATAGCTGAAAGTCCAAATTTAGTTGCACAAACACATGATCCCACAGCACATGCTGAAATTCTTGCAATTAGAGAAGCTTGTAAAACATTACAAACTGAACATCTAACAGATTGTGAAATTTATATACTTGCCAGCCCATGTCCAATGTGTTTAGGATCCCTCTATTATTGCAGTCCGAAAAAAGTCATTTATATTACAACACGTGAGGATTATGCTCCTTACTACAAAGACGATCGCAAGTATTTTGAATTAGAAACATTTTATGATGAATACAAGAAACCAATTGAAAAACGCAGATTGCCTATGGTCCAAATAAAAGATGAAGATAGTATAAAAGTTTACCTACGATGGAGCGAATTAAATAAAAAATAAGCGGTTATTTAGAAATTAAGTCAGTTTGAATACTATGCAATACTTTGAAAAAATACTCAAACGAGTATTATGGGGTGGGTAAAAAATGACAGATAAAATATACTGGTTAACGAATGTCAGGTTAGAAACAGGTTATCACTCTGAAAATGGAACGATTGTAGGAACAAAAACAGAAGCATTTCATTTAAGAATTGAAGATGGAAAAATAATAGAAATAGTCTCTGCGGATAAACCGATAGAAACCAATTTACCTAGACTAGATGCGAATAATTATTTGCTGCTTCCATCATTTAGAGATATGCACATCCATATCGATAAAACGTATTATGGAGGGCCATGGAAAGCACCAACAATTCCTACTAAAGGGATTCTTACGAGGCTGCAGGAGGAGGAAGAACTACTTCCAAGTCTATTACCGGTTGCAGAAGAAAGGGCGAAAAAACTGCTAGACTTGGTGATGAGTGCAGGTACCACACATATCCGAACTCATTGCAATGTTGATCCTTTCATTGAGTTGAAAAATTTAGAAGCAGTTTTACGAGCAGTGGAAGATTATAAAGACAAATGTTCTGTCGAAATCGTTGCATTTCCACAGCATGGTTTATTACGAAGCAATTCATTCACTTACGTTAGGGAAGCATTGCGTATGGGAGCTTCATTAGTTGGTGGTGTTGACCCTGCATCCGTTGATGAAAATATAGAAAAATCACTGCAAATGGTAATGGAACTGGCTGTCGAGGCAGATGCCAATATCGACCTTCATATCCATGATCCAGGACATCTGGGTATTTTTACGTTTAAGCGATTGGCAGCTCTAACCGAAGAGGCAAGATGGCAAGGAAGAGTAACAATAAGCCATGCATTAGCATTTGCTGATATCTCTCCAAAAGAAGTTAGTGAAGTTGCGGAGTTATTAGCACATAATGGTATATCGATCACATCATCTGTTCCTATTGGAAGAACGATACCAATTCCTCTTTTACATGAAAAAGGAGTAAATATTTCTTTAGGGGATGATAGTATTACAGATCATTGGTCACCTTTCGGTAAAGGAGACAGTTTGGAAAAAGCAGGTACATTAGCGGAGCGTTTTGGTTTAAGTGATGAACGTTCGCTAGGACAAACCCTAGGGTATATTACGGGAGGCATAACACCACTAAATAAAGAAGGAGAACGAATTTGGCCAAATAAAGGGGATAAAGCGGATCTTGTTCTTGTAGATGCAAGCTGCTCTAGTGAGGCTATTGCAAGAAGAGCAGAAAGAAAAGCTGTTTTCTATAATGGAAATGTTGTTTCTGGAGTACTTAAATAATAGAAGAAGAAAGGATAGATAATAATGAGTTCTAATTATTGGTTAACAAACGCAAGATTAGAGACTGGCTATCAATTCGATAATGGCATCATAACAGGAACAAAGACTGAAATTTCCCATTTATTAATAAAAGATGGGATAATTTCGAAGATTATTTCTGCTGACGAAACAATTACAGATGATTTACCAAAAAAAGATGTGAAACAATTTTTGATTCTTCCATCATTTGTTGAAAAGCATTGTCATTTGGATAAAACATTGCTTGGAGACCGATGGCGTGCTGTAACACCTGTAAAAAATATTTTTGGCCGATTTGAAATAGAAAAAACGGTTTTACCAACTTTAGAAACAACTACACAGGAACGGGCAGAAAAATTACTAGATATATATTTGAAGTCCGGGGTTACTCATGTACGTACACATGTAGACTTATACCCTGAAGTTGGATTGAAAAATTTAGAAGAAGTTCAAAAAGCGTTGCAAACATTTGAAGGAAAGTTATCCTATGAAATTGTTGCATTCCCGCAACACGGTTTATTACTTTCGAAGGCCAAAGATTTAGTGCGAGAAGCCATTCGCCAAGGTGCGAATTTTGTAGGAGGTGTCGATCCCGCAACGGTAGATGGTGATATTGAAGCTTCCTTACAAGAAATGGTCGAGCTCGCGGTGGAAGGAAATGTGGGAATTGACTTGCATTTGCATGATGCAGATCATTTAGGAATCTTCACCATGAAACGCTTGGCTAAATTAGCTAAAGAAGCGGGTCTCCAAGGAAAGGTTGCTATTAGTCATGCGTTTGGTCTTGGCGACATTTCTGAAGTACAAGCAGAAGCGATGGCAGAAATATTGGCGGATGCAGGGATTACCATTATTACCAGTGTATCTCTCGGAAGAAAGTTTCCGCCTGTTGGCTTATTACACAGAAAAGGTGTTTCCGTAGCAGTCGGATGTGATAATATCTTTGATGTTTGGTCACCGTTTGGAAATGGAGATATTTTAGAAAGAGTAAGTCGTTTAGCGGAAATTTCCGGATGGAGTAATGAAAAGGCACTAGCACAAACATTATACTTTATTACCGGAGGCAAAACCCCGCTAAATTCTGAAGGAAAACAAATTTGGCCGAAAGTTGGAGATGAAGCGAGTATTGTTGTTGTGGATGCTTCGTGTTCAGCAGAAACTATAGCTCGGAGATCAAAACGAGTAGCGACGATGTTCAAAGGAGAAATCGTATCAGGTTCACTTGAAACCAGTAAAGAATAGTGAAGAAGTTATCTTAAAAGTAAAAGATACAAACAAAAATTTTAGTACATATTTTCCTTCATTGAGGATTATATGCCACTTAAATCCCCTTTTTTTAGGGGTGTTTTACTTTTTTTAAAATTGTAAAGGAAAAAAGGCAGCGTTATAAGCGGTTTCGTGACACTTTTCCATCTTTTAATTCAATCGTGCAGTTTGCTGATTGCAAAGTATCTTCGGAGTAACTCTTATAAGAATGTTGCACAATAGTAATTGTGAATATTTGTATTATCACGTTAAACAGTTTTAGATACTTTCACTTGCTATTGTGCTAAAACAATATTGTAGTAAAATTCAGAAAAATATATTGACAGAAATGTATTAAACAAAATAGAATAATTTTATAGAAATAATATTAGGAATTATTAGAAGGGTTGGAATACTGATGAGAATGTGGCTGCGTAAAATAATATATCAAAATAAAAGTATGCTTATAAAAGAGGTTGGACTTCAATTCTAAAAGGGAATCGGAATCCAGCCTCTTTCTTTATTTTACTAAAGTGATAGAGGAGAGAATAAAATGATTACTTTAACAGGGCAAAATTTAACACTGGAACAAATGAAAGAAGTTTTATACGAAAATCAGAAAGTCAGTGCATCTCTATCAAGTATGAAGGCTGCCGCAAAAAGTCGGGAAGCAGTAGAAAAAATTGTTTCAGAATCTAGAGTAGTCTATGGGATTACCACAGGATTTGGAAAATTTAGTGATGTTCTTATTGATAAAGAAAATGTCCAGGATCTTCAGCTTAATCTAATTCGTTCACACGCATGTGGAGTAGGTGAACCATTTCCGGAGATTGTCGCAAAAGCAATGGTACTTCTCCGAGCCAATGCACTTTTAAAAGGCTATTCCGGAATTAGGCCGCTTGTTATCGAAAGATTAATAGATTTGGTTAACAAGAATATCATTCCTGTCATTCCGCAGCAAGGCTCCCTTGGGGCAAGCGGGGATTTGGCACCGCTTTCACATTTAGCTTTAGTGCTAATCGGTGAAGGAGAAGTATTTTATAAAGGATATCGAATAGATTCACTTGAAGCATTTCAACAAGAAGGAATTTTTCCTGTAACACTTGAAGCAAAAGAAGGACTTGCTCTTATTAACGGTACCCAAGCAATGACAGCGATGGGAGTAGTCGGCTATCTAGAGGCGGAACAACTTGCATTCCAAAGTGAGTTAATCTCCTCTATGACCATTGAAGGATTAAATGGAATTATGGATGCCTTTACTGAAGAGGTACATATCGCTAGAGGGTATAAACAGCAAATAGAAACAGCAGCTCGTATCCGAGAATATTTAAGTGATAGTTTATTGACGACAATCCAGGGGGAATTGAGAGTACAGGATGCTTATTCTCTCCGCTGTATCCCACAAGTTCATGGTGCTACTTGGCAAGCCCTTGATTATGTGAAAGAAAAATTAGAAATCGAGATGAATTCAGCAACTGATAATCCACTAATTTTTGATGATGGTGATACGGTTATTTCTGGTGGGAACTTCCATGGTCAGCCAATCGCTTTTGCGATGGATTTTATGAAAATTGCAGTTGCAGAAATGGCAAATATATCTGAAAGACGGATTGAGCGATTAATCAATCCCCAATTAAATGATTTACCGCCATTTTTGAGTCCTGAGCAAGGTTTACAATCAGGAGCTATGATAATGCAATATGTTGCTGCATCACTCGTATCTGAAAACAAAACACTGGCACATCCAGCAAGCGTTGATTCAATACCATCTTCCGCTAATCAAGAAGACCATGTAAGCATGGGAACAATCGCTTCAAGGCATGCATATCAAATTATTCAGAATACAAGGAGAGTACTGGCCATTGAGCTAATTTGTGCAATGCAAGCGGTTGAATACCGTGGAGTTGAAAAAATGGCAAGCAAAACAAGGCTTCTCTATGATAAAGGTAGAGAAATGGTTCCTTCCATTACTAAGGATCGAATATTCTCAAAAGATATTGAAAAAGCAGCTGATGGCCTTAAAAAAATGAAACTGCAATTCCTAAGGCAATTAGATATTTTAAAATAAATATTACACAGTAAAGGTAAATGGGATTGGCTATACCGGAATTCCAAGTATTTAGTAAATAGACAACTGAAAGCACTTACATTTTTATGGATTAGTAAAGCAGCTATTGATAAAAGACTAAAGATAGAGGTGTTTTATGCAAAATACGGAATTAAAAAAACAAATTCATGAAACAAGACAAGGGGAACAACATGAGCACTTGGAAAGAAAATTAAAAACAAGGCACCTTTCAATGATTGCTATCGGTGGAACGATTGGTACTGGTCTTTTTTTAGCCAGTGGTACGACTATTCACGACGCCGGTCCTGGTGGGGCAATTGCAGCTTATGTTATCGCAGGTATCATGGTTTATTTCTTGATGGCGAGCCTTGCTGAAATGGCAGCTTTTATCCCAATTTCCGGTTCATTTAGTACCTATTCATCCCGGTTTGTCGACCCAGCTTTTGGGTTTGCTGTCGGTTGGAACTATTGGTATAACAATGCGATTATCCTAGCACTTGAATTATCTGCCTCCTCACTCATTATGAAATATTGGTTTCCTCATGTACCGGGAATTATTTGGAGTGCAAGCTTTCTTGTCATTATTTTTTTGCTGAATATTTTATCAGTAAAAGGGTATGGTGAAGCAGAATTTTGGTTCTCGATTATCAAAGTGGCAACTATTATCATATTCATCGTTATTGGTTTATTAATGATATTCGGCATTATGAGTGGTCATGCAGGAGGATTTTCCAACTTGACGGAAGGTGAAGCACCTTTCAAAGGCGGTATTCTGTCTATCTTTAGCGTTTTCATGGTGGTAGGTTTTGCTTTCCAAGGAACGGAAATGGTTGGGGTTGCTGCCGGTGAAAGTGAGAACCCAAGTAAAGATATGCCAAGAGCTATTCGACAAGTCTTTTGGCGGATACTTTTATTCTATGTGTTAGCGATTTTTATTATTGGTTGTTTAATTAGCTATAAAGACCCGAACCTGTTAAGCTCAGACATTACCAATATTGCTATCAGCCCATTCACGCTTGTATTTAAACATGCTGGATTAGCCTTTGCTGCTGCTGCAATGAATTCAGTTATTTTAACGTCCGTTTTATCTGCTGGAAACTCCTCATTATATGTTGGCTCCCGTGTCCTATGGACACTGGCTGAAGAAAGAAAAGCACCTGCTTTCTTGAAAAAAGTTAATAAAGGCGGCGTTCCTTATAATGCTATCTTGGCAACTACTGTAATTGGTATGCTCTGCTTCCTTACTTCACTTTTTGGTGATGGAACCGTTTATAATTGGTTATTGAATGCAGCCGGTTTAGCAGGCTATATTTCGTGGTTAAGTATTTCTATTACGCATTTACGATTCAGAAAAGCTTATAAGATACAAGGGAAAAATATGAAGGATCTGCCATATGTAGCAAAATGGTTTCCTTTTGGTCCAATCTTGGCAACAGTGATGTGCTTGATTGCTACTCTGGGTACCAATTACAGTGCTTTCCTTGGCTCAAAAATTGACTGGTATGGAATATTAGTTTCCTATATTGGGCTTCCCTTATTCTTGGCTGGATATATAGGTTATAAAGTAATAATGAAGTCTAAAATCGTCCCATTAAAGGACGCTGATTTTAGCCGGGAATAATTTATCGGTTGCTACTTTAACTAAAGATTAGTTTTTTTAAACATTTAAATAATATTGACATATCGTCAAAAGGGGCAGACTAAAAAGAAATTGATAGTTGACTTTTAGGTCTGCCCCAACTATTATGAGCATTTTAGTTGGAGGAATTTTATAAAGTTTTGTGGTGCCTCTTCATCAGATTAAAGCAGAATTCCCTACACTTTTATAAAATCCTTCATAATCAAATTATATGAACGCCTATTTGCCATATTGTTTATTTTTGTAGAGTATTTATGAAAAAAATGAATTATTCATTTTTTTCTTCTTATTTTTCTTGTGATTTTTTTATGATAATGACAGGTTCTTTTTTTTCGAAAAAGCATGAATGCGTATTTTTCCACATTTTTAAATTCATGCATTTGGATGTTTGTTCCTATTTTTTAATTTGTATTTTTATTTGATTACTGTTTTTAAAAAAATTTAATAAGGCAATAATGTAGGGCTTATTAGCAAATACATATAGAAAGAATAACAATAAAATAAATGAATCTAATTAATATATTTCCTTTTATGGTTGAAATAATTGTAGATTAAAAGGATGAAATTATTACAACTAATTGTTATAATCTGTTGATAGAAGAAATTTGTAGAATGGTGGTATTTAAAATGTCGAAGGTAACAGTTTATACAAAAAATGGATGTCCACAATGTGAAATGACTAAAGTCGTTTTAAATGGCGAAGGAATTGAGTATGACGTATTTAATGTAGAAGAAGATCAAGAAGCGTTTGATTATGTTGTAAATACACTTGAATTACGTCAAATGCCAGTCGTATTGGTGGAGGGACAAGAACCATTTACAGGATTCCAACCAGAAAAATTAAAAGCAATAGCGGTTAAATGTTAATAGTATATCTTTCATTAACCGGTAACGTTAGAAACTTTATTAAGAGGATTGATATGGATTCTTTGGAAATTAACTATACGAATCCTCTTATAGAGGTTACTGAAGACTTCGTAGTGATTGTCCCAACATATGATGATGATATTACTGAAATTATTAGTATTTTTATAGATTATAAAAACAATATGAATCATTTAATTGGTTTTGTTGGCAGTGGTAGCTTGAATTATAATGATAAGTTTTGCTTTAATGCAAAAGATTTATCAATGAAATATAACAAACCATTACTATTTACATTTGAAGCTAGCGGCACAGAAAGTGATGTATTGAAATTTAAAAAGGAAGTGAAGAAATTTGGAATCACCTGCACTAAGTAAGAAAGTAAAAGAGGATACTTATTTTACACTTAACAACCTTTTGAATTTACCAAAAGACGGAAAAATTCAGCTTGGAAAAGATAAAGAAGCGGTAAAGGCATACTTCTTAGAATATGTTAACCCTAATACGGTGTTTTTTCATACTTTAGATGAAAAGCTGGATTATTTAATTGAGAATGATTATATAAAAGAAGATTTTTTAAATAAATATGATCGGAAATTCGTTAAAAAATTATTCAAAGAAATCTATAGCAAGAAATTTCGTTTTCGCACATTTATGGGCGCCTATAAGTTCTATTCCCAATATGCAATGAAAACAGATGACGGTAATAGATTTTTAGAAAGATATGAAGATAGATTAGCTTTTAATGCACTTGCCTTAGCCGATGGGAATGAACAATTGGCTTTAGACCTAGCAGACGAATTAATTAATCAGCGCTATCAGCCAGCTACACCTACATTCTTGAATATTGGGAAAAAACGTGCAGGTGAAATGGTTTCTTGCTTCCTGTTAACAGTATCAGATGATATGAACTCCATTGGCAGGAGTATAAATTCAGCACTACAGCTTTCGAAGCTTGGTGGGGGAGTCGGAATTAGCTTAAGCAACATTCGCGCGAACAACGATCCTATCAAAGGTGTTTACGGACTTGCCGATGGTGTAGTGCCTGTTATGAAGCTATTTGAAGATGCATTCTCGTATGCAAATCAAGGAGGGGCAAGGGATGGAGCAGGAGTAGTATATCTCAATATTTTTCATCCAGACGTAGTCGATTTCTTATCGGTTCGAAAAGAAAATGCTGATGAAAAAGTCCGTATTAAAACACTGTCGCTTGGCTTAGTTGTACCAGATAAATTCTATGAGTTAGTTAAAAAGAATGACTATATGTACTTATTTTCTCCACATGATGTAGAAAAAACGTATGGTAAACCATTTTCTTTTATTGACATCACGAAAGAATATGAAAACATGGTTGAAAATCCTAATATACGAAAATCAAAAATTAAAGCCAGGGATTTAGAGACGGAGATTAGTAATCTTCAGAATGAAAGCGGCTATCCTTATATTATTAACATTGATACTGCGAACCGCAGCAACCCAATTGATGGTAAAATCATTATGTCTAATCTTTGTACAGAGATATTTCAAGTACAAAGAGATTCAGTAATAAACAATGATCAAACTTACGAATTTTTAGGAAATGACGTAAGCTGTAATTTAGGTTCTACAAATGTCACGAACTTAATGGCTTCTCCTGACTTTGGAAAATCGGTAAGAACAATGCTGCGTGCCTTAACGTTTGTTACAAATAATTCTCAGATTGATGTTGTTCCTTCCGTTAGAAATGGGAATGATATGTACCATTCTGTTGGTCTAGGTGCAATGAATTTACATGGTTTCCTTGCAAAAAATAAAATTCATTACGGATCACCTGAGGCATTGGAATTTACGGATATCTATTTTATGCTATTAAACTATTGGACTTTGGTTGAAAGCAATAATATTGCAATGGAAACAGGCAAGACTTTTTATGATTTTGAGAAATCCAAATATGCGACAGGTGAATACTTCGATATGTACTTGAATGAACCTGATTTTGCATTTAAATTTGATAAAGTAAAAGAATTATTTAATGGAATTTTTATCCCGCATCACGAGGACTGGATTCGATTGAAAGAATCCGTAATGAAACACGGATTATATAACGCGTACAGACTTGCTACAGCACCTACCGGATCGATCTCATATGTTAATGAAGCCACAGCTTCAATCCACCCAATTACGCAACGTATTGAGGAACGTACAGAAGGGAAACGCGGAAAAGTTTATTATCCGGCACCATATTTATCAGATGAAACAATCTCTTATTATGAATCTGCATATGATATTGACCAACGAAAAATTATTGACACATATGCAACAGCTCAAAAACATGTGGATCAAGGGTTAAGTATGACATTATTTATGAGATCAGAATTGCCAAGCGGGATTTATGAATGGAAAGAAAATAGTGAATTTCCTACAAAGAAAACAACTCGTGATTTAAATATTTTAAGAAACTATGCGTGGAAAAAAGGGGTTAAGTCTGTATATTACATTAGAACATTCACAGATGACGGAAATGAAGTCGGAGCTAACTACTGTGAATCCTGTAGTATTTGAGGAGGATTTGAATGACCACAGATTGGGAATTTTACGATGCAATAAACTGGAATGCTATCGAAGATATGTTAGATAAAATAACTTATGAAAAGCTTACAGAACAATTTTGGTTATCTACACGTATGCCTGTATCAAAAGATAAATCGGATTGGACAAAGCTCCCAGATGTTGAAAAACGGTTGGTAGAAAAAGTTTTTGGCGGTTTAACCATGTTAGACACTCTTCAATCAGAAAATGGAATTGATGCATTAAGAAAAGATGCAAAAACCCAACATGAAATCGCCGTTTTGAATAACATTCAGTTTATGGAGTCAGAACATGCCAGAAGCTATTCTTCCATTTTTAGTACATTAAACACAAAGAGAGAGATTGAAGAAATATTTAGATGGGCAAGGGATAACGATCTTCTGCAAAATAAAGCACGCATGATCGATGAAGTGTACAAGAATGGAACTCCGCTGCAAAAGAAGGTGGCAAGTGTATTCTTAGAATCCTTCTTATTTTATTCCGGCTTTTATACACCGTTATATTATTTAGGAAAAGCGAAATTAATAAATGTAGCAGAAGTTATTAAACTTATAATACGTGACGAATCAGCGCACGGGGCATACATTGGCTATAAATTTAAAGTAGGATTTGACAAACTGTCCGATTCAGAAAAAGAAGAAATGAAATCATGGATATACACCTATTTATATAAACTTTATGAAAACGAAGTTAAATATACTGAAGCTCTATATGATGCAGTTGGTTGGACAGAAGATGTTAAAGTATTTCTTCGATATAATGCAAATAAAGCTTTAATGAATCTCGGCCTCTCGCCTTTATTTCCTGATACTGCTGATGACGTTAATCCTATAGTGATAAATGGTTTATCAACAGGTACAACGAATCACGACTTCTTTTCTACTGTAGGAAATGGTTATTTACTCTCTGTAGTTGAGGATATGAAAGATTCAGATTACGATTATTAATCATGTATAGGGGTTAGATAATATATCTAACCCCCGTCTTTTTTATCTAGTTCATATAAATGAAAAGAAGGAGCATACATCATGACATTACAAATTAAAATCAAATACTTTCATTCAGATTTACCAAAAATTAAGAAGATAGCTCAAGGGGATTGGATTGATTTACGTGCTGCACAAACAATTGAATTAAAAAAAGATGAATTTAAACTAATCCCTCTAGGAATTGCAATGGAGTTACCTGAAGGATATGAGGCACATATTGTTCCGCGTTCAAGTTCATTCAAAAACTTTGGGATTATTGAAACAAACTCTATGGGAGTTGTGGATGAATCATATAAAGGGGATAACGATCAATGGTTTTTTCCGGCATATGCCCTGAGAGATACGAAAATTGATTTCGGTGAACGTATATGTCAGTTTAGAATTTTCGAGAAAATGCCTGAAGTGGAATTAATAGAAGTTGACCACCTAGGTAATGAAAATCGTGGTGGGCATGGCTCAACAGGTGTGAAATAATAGGAATAACACTGAAAAATAATTTTCAATTGTTCGCCAAGTAGGTTGTAGAAGGAAACAATCTCTACAAATATAACATTAAGTTTATTTAAAAATACTGATTAAGAGAAATTAAGAAACCTCCCGCAAATTTAATAAAGTGTTTACTTGTCAGGTGCAAAAAGGTAAATAACAAACCTAAACATATAGCTAGTCTCATAAATTTCACAACACAATTCGTATAGTTGAAAAGGCCTAGAGATGCATATATCTCTAAGCCTTTTTTAAATTTTCTTTAATTCACTATAACACCCGTAGCGTACAAGTTCATTTGAAGCTGAAGCAAGTTTGATAAATAGGCGGAGAAATTTCCCTTAATGAGGAAATAGCACTGAAAACGGCTTAAATAGACGGAAAAATTCCGACTATTGACCCGAAAAACGTAGAAATAGGTAATTTTGCTTTGCATAATCGGAAAATTTCCGCTTATATCCCTCGAACCTAGCTCTATTCTACAGCTTAACCGGAAAATCTCCGCTTATTTTAAATATGACTTGTTCTAAATTAAGGATAAGACGACTTATGTTTCAAAAAATCAAATGAACCTCATTTAGAAGCGTTGCGTTATTTGTAATCGTTTGGATTGACTTGCATAGGTCCGTAAAATGAAGCGTCTGTATCTTGATAGTCCCACCATTCATTTTCATAACCCTCAAAGCCAGCTCTTGTCATAGCGTTGTGAAGAACTTGATAATGGTACTCCTGTAATGGGGTGCGAATAGCATTTCTTTTTGCGGCGTTACTGAAATCATCGAATTTACTTTGCATTTCTATTTCTTTTCCATCCATATCAGCCAGTGTCAAATCAAAGGTAACACCTTTTTCATGGCTATGGTTTGGATTAGGCGGTGCTACCCAAATCGGATCCGGATAAATCTCAAACATTTTCTTCTGAGCATAGGATGGCCGATAGGCATCCCAAATGATTATGCGAAATCCCTGTTTCTTCAGGATATTAGCCGCAATGCCTAATTTTTTTGCGGTTCCTACTCGAGCGACAGCTATTGAAAAGTCATATATTTTCTGTTTGGTAAAGTTGTCCGCAGTAGCGTATTTAAGATCAACAATTATACTATCGTCAATTTTTGTTATATTGATAAATTTCTTATCGTCCTCGGATATTGTCACCATTACACCTTCTTCCATACTTATGTTTGAAAATTAGATAGACTCCCCCTGCAATTTTTTTTGCATCTTAGCAATTTTTTTGTAGTGCTTTATTTTTCATACACTTCTCCCCCATTATCTCGCAATTTGAGATAATTTAAAAATAAAAAAATACTTTCTATATTATGTTAATAGTATCAATTTAAATAATTATTTGATGTATTTCAAAGATTTATTTTTAGCCAAACCATTATTCGCTATGTTGGAAAATGTAAAAAATGAAAAAGTGGTTGCACTCCCCAGGATAAATTCGATATTATTTTTTTGTGATTACCAATTAAAAGGGAGATCGAGAAAAATATGTTATTAAAAAAGAAAGGTAAACTACTAAAATTTGTTGGGGCTTTAGTGTTTGCAGCATCTGTAGCAAGTTTATCACCAATTGCATCATCAGCTGCTAAAGGTAATTGGGTAGGTTCATCAACTGCTAATTCCATTTCCATTATGTCCTCATCTAAACCAGATAAACACTGGGCAACTTACGACTATAAAGATATGAGTTCTTACCTTGCTAAACGAGTAGTAGCACATACGGATTGGAAAGGTATGTATCACTATTCTAGAGCTAGATTTGAAAGTTCATTGGTAGGTATCGAAGGAGATAGCGGTAGAGTTTGGGGTATGGATAAAACTGTTGCATACAGTGGTTTTGTTGATCCTGCGTTTACAGTAGCCCATACATACTGGGGAAATTAAAGGACTAATATAGATAGTAAGATGGTCCTGTGACCATCTTATATCTTACTTTATAATATATTATGAAACTAAAATACTTTAATTCATATCCTAAATATTTCATATCTCTTATTGTTATTAATCTTTTTTGTCTTTCTATATTCTGGCTACTAGCTTATATGGATAATATAAATATGATCAATAACGGATATATAAATAGCAATTCTATATCCTTTACACTTAAGAAATCTCATTCATCTTTTACAGTTAATAAGGATAAATACATATTATTTCAGTTTAATACTTATTCCCCTTTTATTAAACACGTTCTAATTAGCGGCGACATACAACTTCCACCTATTAAATATGTGGATAAAGGAAAGACATTTTCAGAAGAAAGAAGTATTGCTGTTATCGGGAAGCAAGTGAAAAAAGATGCTATCCCATCAACAGTTAAAGTTATTGGATACTTTGATACACCAAATTCATATAAACTAAATTCTGATGTATGGATCTTATCTAAGAGTCGAATTATTAATACTGGAAATGGTACTTCTTTTATATTTTCCACTCCAAAGCAAAATGCAAAGTCTGTTTTAAATAAGATTATTAAAACAGAGTCAATAAATATACTAGATCGTGAGGATTATGGAACGTATGCTCTTAAGTCTAATCAAACTATCATTATTGCATTATATATAGTATTAATATTTTTAATCGCATTTTTTGTTTACATATGTACAAATTGGTTGTCACAGGATAAAAATTTAATCCGGATTTTATATCTATCGGGCAAACCTATCCTATCCATCTATTTTTTTATCTGGAAATGGAAGGTTCTTCCCTATAGTATCATCTCGTTCTTATTAATACTTATGGCTATTACTTTTGAAAAGTCTATAAGTAAATTTTGGTCTTACACATGGTTGACAGATACTGCATATATTTTTATTTTATTTCTCCTCTTTCTGAGTGTTTATTGTTTATTTATCGTAACCTTCTATACAGCAGGAAAAGGTGGTAAAAGGTTTTGAGAATTTTAGGAATCCTTTTTAAACAAAACAAAATTTTAAATTTATTGGCTATTCTAGTCTCTATTCTTTTCTTTACACTTATTTTTGTTTTTGTAGTTAATGTTAACCAGACAAATATTGAAATAAAAACCACTAAGAACTTTGAGGGAAAAAATATATATCAAGTATCTGATAGCTTAATTGGAGAGAAGGAAAAGACTTTTTTTAAAAACACGAAGGGATACGACCTGTTGAATGAATTTAACCATGAATTATCTCGTTCACATGAATTCACTTATTATACCGCTACATGGCAACCTATTGGTGTAGCAGGTTTTAAAGGGAATCATTCTTTTGACCCGAATTACCAAATTAGCGGTCAGTCTACTCCTACTTACGAATTAAATAATAAAACTTATTCATTCGTATTAGCTATTCAAGCTAACAAAGCAGTATTTGATATAAATAATCTACAAATAGATATGGGTAGACAATTTACTCAAGATGAATATAAGTATAAAGAGAATAGTTCACCTATTCCCGTTTTATTAGGTGGCCAGTATAGGGATTTATATCAAATCGGATCTAAGATAAATATTTTTCTATATAACAAAGAACTTAAAGGAAAAGTTATTGGCTTTTTAGAATCGCATCAAAAAATAATGACTGCTAATCAGCCAGAATTGATTTTAGATAATTATATGATTTTGCCTGCGATTACATTTAGTGAAAATCCATCAAATTATTTGATGCATAATCCCAAAGATGAATTATTTGTAAAAGCTTCTCTACTAGCTGGTACAGATAGTATATTATTAACTAAACAGTCACCTGTAAAAATCAGAAAAAAAACAGATCAAATTGCGGCGAAAACGGGGTTCCGTGATTTTCAACTAATCGGAGCTAGTAGTTTAGCAATAAATGCTTTAGTAAGTATGACAAAAACAAACATGTCTCTTATAGTTATTGCTATAACTTTATTGTTTTTTATTACATTAATAACTTTTCTATATACACTACATTTAAAAATGAAGAAAAATATAGATTCGTATCTTGTATTGTTAATCAGCGGTGCGAATATGTTGCATATTAAGAAATATGTTAGAGATGAATTTTTATTACTATCTTTAATAGGTACGATAATACCAATCATCCCGTTATTAATTTTAACCGGGTGGTCATTTTCTACCCTTCTAATTTATTTGTTCTTTAGTATAGGATGCATCCTAGTGATATCCCAATTGATTAAATACTATATAAATAAAGAATTCACAAATATTGATATTGTACAACATTTAAAGAGGTGATAATATGTCTCAAATTCAACTATGTAACATCTCAAAATCATTTCAAGGGTCATTTGTTTTTAAAAATGTTGATTTAAAAGGGGAAGCGGGACAAATTATTGCTATAAGAGGGAAAAGTGGGGTTGGAAAAAGTACTCTTCTTAATATTATTGCAGGCTTGGAACTTCCAACTTCCGGGAGTTATCAACTTGATGATATCAATATGGTGGAAAAAAATATTAATGAATTATCTCGTATTAGAGGAGAAAAAATAGGTTATATATCTCAATTCTCACCAATGGTTCCTAACTTGACGGCATTCGAAAATATCTGTATCCCACTCCTGTTGATTAAGCAAAACGATGATGTAACAGATTCTAGAATGAAAAGAATAGAGGAATTAAGTAAACTATTCGAAATACAGGACCTATTACATAAAAAAGTAAACAAATTATCTGGAGGAGAAATTCAAAGAGTGGGAATTATTCGTTCTTTGGTAAACGAACCATCTATCATAGTTGCAGATGAACCGACTGGATCATTAGATGATGAAACATCTTCCAATATTTTAGATTATTTTCATACATTGAAATTGGAAGGTATCCTTATTATTTTAGCTACCCATAGTAAAATGGTTTCAGATCATAGTGACATTGTTTATAATTTAACAAAAGATGGTCTAATACTAGAAAAATAAAAACTGAACTTAGAACAGGAAGCATTAGCACACATTTTCGAGAGTTCACATTCTTATATTCTGTTATAATCACTACCCTTTAGGGGATATAATAAGTATATTACTTGACTCCATTTAGGGGTCTTTTTTTATTGGCTGAAATTATATACATTAGGATATTATAGAAGTAAATGAAAGTTGCTTGTATATAAACCATACGGATTAGACACCCGTTCATCCCAATGCAAGCGGTGATCATTTATTAAATATTAAGGAAGTGTATACGTTGAAAGAATACTTAACTAAAGATAGACATTCTGCAAAGTATAATTGGTTAGTTGAATCAAAATCGCCATACTTATTACAACATAAAACAAATCCGGTCAATTGGTTAGAGTGGTCACCTGAAGCATTCCAAAAGGCAAAACGGGAGGGTAAGCCTATCTTTGTGTCTATAGGTTATTCCTAGTTAAAAGAGGTAGACAAGATTTACTTGTCATTGGTGTCACGTCATGGAAAGAGAATCCTTCGAGGATCAGGAAGTGGCGGATTTACTAAATAAATATTTTGTTTCAATTAAAGTGGACAGGGAAGAGCGGCCGGATATTGATTCGATTTATATGACTGTATGTCAAATGTTGACTGGTCAAGGTGGTTGGCCATTAAATGTATTTTTGACTCCAGATCAAAAGCCTTTTTATGCAGGAACTTATTTTCCGAAGACAAGTCATTATGGGCGTCCTGGAATGATGGATGTGCTACCGCAGCTGCATGAAAAATATCAGCAGGAACGAGAAAATATGGAGAATATAGCTGATAAGATCACAATGTCTTTAAAAGAACGTTCAACCGTTGAAGCTGGGACGGAAATTTCAGAGAATGTTATACATAAGGCATATCAGGAAATTGTTCAAAATTTTGATGGAATCTATGGTGGATTTGGTCAGGCTCCTAAATTTCCAATGCCACATCAGCTTATGTTTTTGCTTCGGTATTTCCATTGGACGGGAACGGATATGGCCCTATCAATGGTTGAAAAAACATTAGAAGGCATGGAAAAGGGTGGAATATATGATCATATTGGTGGCGGATTTGCAAGATATTCTACCGATAATATGTGGTTGGTTCCCCATTTTGAAAAAATGCTCTATGATAATGCATTACTTCTATTTGTCCTTGCGGAAAGTTATCAAGCGACCCATAATGAAAACTGGAAACGCATTTCTTATGAAGTTTTTGAATTTTTAAAGCGAGAGATGGCAAGTGCTGATGGAGGCTTTTATTCTGCAATTGATGCGGATAGTGAGGGGATTGAGGGGAAATATTATGTTTGGTCACGGACGGAAGTTTTGAATATCCTTGATTTTGATTTAGGGGAGCTTTTTTGTGAGGCGTATGATATAAGTGATGAAGGCAATTTTGAAGGATATAGCATTCCTAATCTGATTCAAACAAATCTGGAGAACGTTGCTAATAATAAAGGAATGTCCATGGAAGATGTTTTGCAGAAGCTGGATGAAGCAAAGGCTATTCTTTTAAAAGAACGCGAAAAACGAATTTATCCTCATCTTGATGATAAGATACTAACTTCCTGGAATGCATTAATGGTTGCGGCATTTGCGAAAGCAGGAATTGCATTTCAAGAACCCCAATTTCTCGATTATGCACGTAAAGGCATAACTTTTATCGATGAGAAGCTTTGGAAAAATGAGCAATTGTATGCCCGTTATCGTGATGGAGAGGTAAAATTCAACGCTTATTTAGATGATTATGCATTTATGCTATGGGCATATTTAGAAATGTATGAAGCGGAACATAAGCTTAATGATATACAACAAGCGATTAAAATCAAAAACAAGATGTTCAAGGAATTTTGGGATGATAAAAGTGGTGGTTTTTATTTCACCAGCACAGATGCGGAAACATTGATTTATAGAGAAAAACAAGGATTTGATGGTGCGCTTCCTTCTGGTAACAGTGTGGCAGCACTTCAATTGTGGAGATTGGCCAAGTTTACAGAGGATATGGACTTACAAGAAAAGGTGGATAAATTGCTGGCAAGCTTCGAACAGGATGCAAGTGTATATCCTCATGGGATGTTATATATGCTGCAGGCTGCTATGGCTAAGTATGCAGGTGGAAAAGAAGTAGTTGTTTCAGGAACTAATGATAATAACAGAAAAGAATTTGTGACTTTATATCAAAGTAATTATCACCCATTTGACATATTAATGATTGCAGATATGGAGAAATTAAATACAAAGGAATTACAAGTCTGGAAGGATAAACTAGACGAGAAGCATGATTTTGCATTGTATGTATGTGAGCAATACAGCTGTAAGAATCCCATATACAACGTCGAAGAAGCGAAAACATCCATGAACTTATAAAATCTCTCTTTAAGGAGAGATTTTTTATTTTTTTATCATTAGGACCTACCATTAGGTAATATAATCCTATATAATTATTACAAACACGTAACGTTTTTTTCATTTTCAAGTCTAATAAATTGAGAGTTTCGTTGCTTAAGAAAGGGGTGGCGGAAAGGCAAAATAATAAGGTGTGAAAGGATTGAAATAGGTGAATCAGTCATCTGAGTACAACAAACTTAAATTAATTGCGAAATTAATAAGTGGTACATTATTTGTTTTTTTAGTTATTTTATTATTCTACAATAGTAAAATATCGAAAAGCGACACTGCTTTTGCAAAAAAATTTACAACTGCCACTATATCAACTCCAAATCAAAATCTCCGAACTTATAACGATGTGTCGCAGAATTTATTTATCCATAATTATGTATTTAATGAAAAACTTCGAAATGAAAAGATAAAGCAAGAGGAATTTTTAAAAGAAATAATAGAGGAAAGTCCTATTAAAATAGCAATTAAACAATCTAAGAAAAATGAACCTGGAAAAATCAAAAATAAACAACCATCTAAGGGGAAGGGAGAAAAAAATACAAACCCGTTAGTTGATGTTCCAAAACAATTAAGGTTAAAGGAACCTAATTCGAAAAATCAAAAAGTGGTATATTTAACATTTGATGACGGACCAAGTGCATCCTCTGCACAAACACTTGCTTTGTTAAAGAAGTATCATGCAAAAGCAACATTCTTTATGCTTGAACCAAATATTAAAAGATATTCGAGTACAGTGAAACAAATGGTGAAGGATGGAAATTCCGTTGGCTCGCACGGTGTTACGCATGATATTCACAAGATTTATCGTTCCCCTGATTCTTTTGTAAAGGAAATGACGCAAACTTTAAAAACATTGAAAAGTATTACAGGGGAAAAAACTCAGCTTATACGTGTTCCATATGGATCAGTACCGTATATGAAACCGGCATTTCGTAAGGCAAGTGATTTAGAAGGCTTTATCATGTGGGATTGGGATATTGATTCAGATGATTGGGAATTGACTCATGGTGAATACATTCAAAAAATAAAGACACAAGTAGAAAACTCTTCAGGGAACAGGTCTTTGGTTGTTTTAATGCATGAAAAAACAACAACCGTTAATTATCTGGAACAAGTACTGAAATATTTTCAACAAAAAGGTTATAAAATGGAGGCTATTTCTTCAAATTTGAAGCCGGTGCAATTTAAATATCGGAAGAATTAAGTAGTAAGGAATAAAATCGTTCTTTATTTTATAAAAAAATAATAATAGGATAACCTAAAAATAAAGGTGAAGCTAACAGCTTCACCTTTATTTAATGATAGGAAAGTATAAAATTTTTCAACATCTAAATAATTTAACAAGTTTAATCATGTCTAGCGAAAGCAGATATCGGCTAGCGGATTTCTTATATCCAAACAATCTATTCTTATAATGGAGGAAAAAATGCCAATTGCAAAAATGCAAAATAAAAATTTATTTTTTGATGATTTTGGGAAAGGTACCCCGATCCTTTTTGTCCATCCTCCCGGAATGGGAAGAAAGACATTTGTTAAGCAAATTTCTTTATCTGACAAATTCAGGATTATCTTGCCAGATTTGAGCGGGCATGGTGATAGTCCAAGTGCGGAAGATAAAATTTCTGTTCAAACCTATATAGAAGAATTAGATACGATTAGAAAAGAATTAAACCTCGAACAGTTATTTCTTTTCGGTTACTCAGCCGGAGGTATTATTGTTCAAGAATATGCAATTCAATTCCCAAACTATGTGAAAGGTGTTATATTATCTGGTGGATACCCAAAAATCGACACAGATATACTAAAAACTGAACATTTGATTGGAATTTACTTAACAGAACATTTCCCTAAATTTTTAGCAAAAATATTATCCATCAGCCATTTCCAGGAGAAGAATTTACAGCAGGAAATGTATAGGCATATTTTAAAAGCAAATCAGCAAATTTGGGCGGCATTTTACAAAGAATCCTTGTATTTTGATTGTATGGATCGCATTGCTAAACTAAAAACTCCACTTATGCTCTTATATGGGACAAGATCTGATTATATTAATTACCATGTTCGGTTATATCCGCAGATTATTGATACGGACATTCACTTTCTGTCTGGGGCAGGACACCAATTACCAACAAGGAATTATCAAAAAGTAAATTCACTTATTCAGCAATTTGTTCAAAAAGTCGATTTGGTTAACAGGAATAATATTATGTAAATATGAGGAGTTTTTTTATTATTTAACTGGGAGGAGGGACTTCATAAGTTGAAAGATGATTTACGTTTTGCCATTGCAAAAAAGGAAGCTTGGATTGGAGTTGCATTGGCAATTATTCATTTTGTTTGGTGGTACGGTTTTGCTTACGGATTAGGCAAATCTAAGGTAGAAAAATATACATATATTTGGGGTTTACCGGCATGGTTTTTTTATAGCTGTATTCTTGGATTTATCGTGATTGTAATATTGGTAATTTTAACGGTAAAGTTTTTATTTAAAGAAGTTCCTTTTGAAGAAGAAGGGGAACAGTGATGAATATACAAGTAATTATCCCATTGATATTATTTCTTATTATCTTTTTTATCGTAGGTATGTTTGCTGTTAAATTCGTGAATAACTCGAATTCGTTTGTGCAGGAGTATTTTTTAGGAAACCGGCAATTCGGTGGGTTTATTTTAGCAATGACGATGGTAGCAACGTACGGAAGCGGAAGCAGCTTTATCGGTGGTCCGGGGGCAGCCTATCATTATGGGCTTGTTTGGGTGCTCCTTGCAATGAGCCAGGTGGTTACTGGTTATTTTGTATTAATGGTATTGGGAAAAAAATTTGCTATTATGGCAAGGAAGTATAATGCCATAACATTAATTGACTTTTTAAAAGCGCGTTATGATTCCCATTTTGTAAATATATTAGCCGCTATTGCCATTATAGTATTTTTGTTTTCGTCGATGATTGCCCAGTGGGTTGGCGGTGCAAGATTAATGGAATCAATATTAGGTGTATCTTATACAACTGCCTTATTTATCTTTGCAGTTTCTGTTCTTTTATACGTTATTATTGGTGGATTTCGTGCGGTCGCTTTCACAGATACGATACAAGGGATTGTCATGCTTTTGGGAACAATTATTCTTCTTGTTGCTACTATAAAGGCTGGTGGCGGACTTGAGAACATAATGGCTGATTTAAGAAAAGATAACCCTAATTTACTAAGTCCTTATGGATCTGATGGAAGCTTGACACCCTTATACATATCATCATTCTGGATTCTAGTTGGTATTGGAGTTGTAGGACTTCCACAAATTGCAATCAGAGCAATGTCTTACAAAAATGCAACAGCCATGCATAGAGCAATTATTATAGGTACTATTGTCATCGGTGTTATTATGTTTGGTATGCATTTTATCGGTGTGTTAGCCAGAGCGATTGTACCTGGTATTCAAAACGCAGATACGGTAATGCCTATTGTGACGATGAAGGTATTGCCTGCATGGGTTGCAGGAATTGTATTAGCGGCTCCGATGGCTGCAATAATGTCGACCGTTAATTCTGTATTAATTCTTGTTTCGTCCGCTATTGTAAAGGATATTTATATTGGCTATATCAATAAGAATCCGGAAGAGAAAAAAATAAAGAGTTTAAGCTTATGGGCGACAACTATTGTTGGTATTGCAGTTTTCTTTTTTGCCATTCATCCACCTAATTTATTGATATGGCTTAATTTATTTTCTTTTGGCGGGCTGGAGGCAGTATTTATTTGGCCGATTGTAATGGGGCTATATTGGAAAAATGGCAATAAATATGGCGCTATCTCCTCAATGGTAATGGGTATGGTTAGTTATATTTTATTTGATCGCTTTTATCCAAACCCGTTTGGCATGCATACAGTAGTCATTCCAATTGTACTGTCTTTCGCTACATATGTTATCGTTTCAGCATCAACCGTCCGAATAGCAAATGTAAAAAGAAGCAAATCATTTTGATTTGCTTCTTTTAGATTATAAATAAATAGTTTTTAACATATAGATTTTTTTGACTATGGTGACTGTCCCTGTGCAAGCATTGACCTAAATCGCTGTGTTTCTTTTGGTCTCGTCGAAGACAGAAATCCTAGAGTTGCAGTGCTTGCGCTTATCTTATATCGGTGAATGAGCAGGATTTTTTTCTTGCTCATTTTCTTTATTTGGTTTTATAGAGACAAAAGCCATGACAGCTGCAATAAGACAGCATACTGCTAATATTATAAACATAATCATTAAGTTATTCTTCATAAAATATGCCATCACAGGAGGACCTGCAGCAACTCCAATATAGCGCATGGAGCTATAAAAAGAAGTGATAGTACCGCGTACATTTTTTTCGATGGATTGAGTAATGAGAGCATCCAGACATGGAAGTCCTGCACCAATTCCAATACCGCAAATTAGAAAGACCACGGTTAAATAAATAAATTGATCTGATATACTAACTGCAAGAACAGACGCGCCGGCAAGGACGAGCCCGATAAAAGTAATCCATTTCATGAGTACCATATTATCTTTAATTTTTTTGCCTGCAATAAAGGATGCAAGACAAAGGCAAGCCAATGGAATGGCAAGGATAAATCCTTTTTTTACCCCATGGAAGTTATATGTATCCTCAAGCACAGAGGATAGGTAGAATAGAACAGCAAATAGGACAAACATCAAGATCGCACCAATGACAAATACAGCAAATAACCAGCGGCTGTGCTGCTGAAAAACCTCTTTTGTATTTTTAATAAAAGTTTTAAAGTCGGGTCCTTTCTTATCATTTCTCGGTTTTTTTACCAAAAAGAAAATTGCAATGACAGATATTAGGCAGAAGATCGGGATAGAAACAAAAGGTAAAAACCAAATAAACCCAGCCAAAAACGAACCTAATATCGGACTTAATACCTTACCGAATGTATTGGATGTTTCGATGACTCCTAAGGTAGCACTTACATCTTTATCCCTACGGAACATGTCACCCACTAAGGGTAAGACAATAGGAGCAGCACCTGCTGCGCCTGCCCCTTGCAGAATTCTTCCAAATAAAATGACTGAATAAGGACTGCCCATTTTCCATGCAGCCCACGCAGAGATTACACCTCCAATACCTGCCAGTATTAAGGATGGAATGATGACTACTTTTCTTCCAAAACGATCCGAAAGATAGCCTGCAATTGGAATCAAAAAGATTGCAACAATAGAATAAACCGTTATGATTAAACTGGACTGTACTTTTGAAATGTCCAGCTTTTTTTCCATAACAGGCAGTATGGGTATTAACATAGAGTTCCCTAATGTCATGATGAGGGGAATGGATGCAATCGATACAATTGCCCATCGTTTATCGCGCATTTCATCTTGGTTTGCATCGTTTTTTAAAGTATTATTTACATGTTCCATCATTAAATTCCTCTCTTATGTTATATCTTTAATATTTACATTTTTGTTTTTTTTATGATGGAATAAAAGTACAACTTTTTTTGATTGTAAAATATATACATATTTGAAGGGCGGGGGAAAAAGTATGGAAATCAAGAGTCTCAATATTGGATTGCCGAAAACACAAATGTTTAGGCAAGAGCAGTATATGACAGGTATCGATAAAAAGCCAATACAAAGAGGTTGGTTATCGAAAAACGGTTTTGAAAACGATGGGGTTGCTAATACAGATTTTCATGGCGGGCCAGACCGGGCTGTTTGCTTTTATGTTTTTGAGCATTATAAAGATTGGGAACAAGAATTTAATTGTGTATTACCCTTTCCTTCATTTGGAGAAAATATAACGGTTTCCGGAATGGATGAAAAAAATATTTGCATTGGAGATATTTTTCAAATTGGCGAGGCAGTCATTCAAATTATACAAGGTCGCATCCCTTGTGCAACGATATCTAAGCATAATAATATTGATGTTTTTTTGCAAAGAATTATCGAGACCTGCAGAACAGGTTATTTTGCACGAGTATTAAAAGAAGGGATGATTGCAAATGATTCAAAAATAATTTTATTAAACGAACATCCTTTAAAAGTAAGTGTTAAATTTACTATCGAAACTTTTTTCCATTGCTTGGAAGAAGAGCGGATCAAGAAAATCCTACAGGTTAATGAATTGGCGGAAGCGATGCGAAATAAATTCTCCAAGAGGCTTTTGAAATTAAAAATATAATGATGGCATATATTCAAAATTTATAAACAATATTTAGGAGTTTCTCTTATTTCTTTAAGAGGAATTCCTTTTTTTATGTAAAAATCAATCAAGATCAATTAAAAAATCCTTCATTGAAAAGATGAAAAAATATAACAAATATAAGTTTTCGACATTTAATTACATAATATTCAGTATAAAAGGTATTTTCAAATGATTAAAATAAATGTAAACTATTAAAAAACAACCTATTAATTCATACATATTTTTTTAGACAGGCATATGTGAAAATAGCTAATTATTTTCTGCAAGAGTAAAGCACCGATGAAGGGGGCATTAAATGTGGAGAATCCAGTTTTAGAGGTACATGGGTTAAACACTTCGTTCGTAACAGATAATGGAGTTATTCCTGTTGTAAATGATATTGATTTTGTCGTAAATCGACGAGAGGTTGTTGGTATTGTGGGAGAGTCAGGGTGTGGAAAAAGTGTAACATCTTTATCCATCATGGGGCTCGTACCAACGTCAAATGGAAAAGTGAACGGGAAAATTGTTTTTAACGGTGAGAACTTAATAAACAGTTCTGAGAAACGGATGCGCAGTATACGCGGTAATGAAATTGCAATGATCTTCCAGGAGCCAATGACAAGTTTAAACCCGGTTTTTACCATCGGCGACCAATTAATAGAGGCAGTAAAAATTCATAGAAAATGGCCAAAGAAAAAAGCAAAGGAACATGCAATCGATATGCTAAAAAAAGTTGGACTGCCCAGGACGGAAGAATTAATGAAGGAATATCCCCATCAACTATCCGGAGGCATGAGACAAAGGGTAATGATTGCAATGGCAATGCTTTGTGAACCAAAGCTGTTAATCGCCGATGAGCCAACAACTGCTTTGGATGTGACGATTCAGGCGCAAATTCTTGATTTAATGAAAAAATTAAATAAAGAGACGGATACCGCGATAATTATGATTACACATGACCTTGGTGTTGTAGCACAAATGTGTGAAAGAATTATCGTGATGTATAGCGGGAAAATTGTTGAAGAGGCGGATGTTCGCACCCTTTTCAAATCTCCAAAACATCCTTATACTGTCGGATTAATTAAATCTATTCCAGATATGCGAACGAAAAAAGACCGATTAGACTCGATAACTGGCAATGTGCCGAAACCTGGTTCGATAGAATTTGGCTGTCATTTTGCACCAAGATGTCCTCATGCTTTTAAACGTTGTCTAACAGAAACACCGGAGTTAAAAAGCTTGCCAAATGGACAAAAAATTAGGTGTTTTCTTCACGATGATACGGAGGTAGCACAATGACAATAGAACCGCTGATTAAAATAGAGAACCTTAAAAAATCTTTTCCAATCCAAGGTGGAGTTTTTGGAAAGAAAGTAGGAGAGGTAAAGGCCGTTGATGATATATCATTTTTCATTCAAAAAGGCGAAACTTTAGGGCTTGTCGGGGAAAGTGGGTGTGGCAAATCTACGACTGGCAGGATGATTTTAAGGCTTTTAGAACCTACCAGTGGAAAAATCAGTTTTGAGGGAAAAGATATTACAAGTTTTTCTCATACGGAATTACGAAAAATACGGAGCCAGATGCAAATGATTTTTCAAGATCCGTTTGCATCATTGAATCCTAGACATACAGTAGAAAAAATACTAGAAGAACCATTAATCGTTCATGGTGTGAAGGATAAGAAAGCAAGAAAAAGAAAAGTAAAAGAATTACTAGAAATAGTAGGATTAAACGAATCTCATTTAAAACGTTATCCGCATCAATTCAGTGGTGGGCAAAGACAGAGAATTGGCATTGCTAGGGCTTTAATACTTAATCCAAAACTAATTATTGCGGATGAACCAGTATCTGCTTTGGATGTTTCTATCCAGGCACAGGTATTAAATCTATTAAAAGATTTACAAAAAAACTTTGACCTTACTTATTTATTTATAGCACATGATCTAGGGGTTGTTCGCCATATTAGTGACCGGGTAGGTGTGATGTATCTTGGTAGAATAGTAGAACTTGCAGATAGTGAAGATGTATACACGAATCCTAAACACCCATATACTGAAGCGCTTTTATCAGCCGTTCCAATTCCAGATGTCGATTTTCAAAAAGAAAGAATCATTCTACAGGGTGATGTGCCAAGCCCGGCAAACCCTCCTAAAGGGTGTGCATTTCATACGCGCTGTCCATATGCAATGGATAAATGTCAAAGTGAGAAACCTGTTTTTAAAGAGGTCGAGAAAGGCCATTTTACCGCATGTCATCTTCATTGAAGATTGAACATACCATTAATACGTAAAACCAAAAAAAGGGGGAACAAAGATGAAGAAAAAATTGTGGGGAGTTTTCATATTAATCCTCATTCTTTCGCTTGCTTTGATGGGTTGCGGCTCTTCCAAAACAAGTGGTGGAAAAACTACTGGGAAACAGAAAATATTGGTTTATGCAAGAGGGGGAGATGCTGTTAAGCTTGATCCAGCAGCAGTAACAGATGGTGAATCTCTGATTGTTGCAGAACAAATTTTTGAAACATTAGTGAAATTCAATAAAGAAACTACAGAAATCGAACCTTCACTTGCCAAGTCATGGGAAATCTCTCCAGACGGAAAAACATATACGTTTGAACTCGAACAAGGAGTTAAATTCCAAGATGGTACAGATTTCAATGCAGATGCTGTCGTGAAAAACTTTGATCGATGGGCAAATGGAAACGTGGATAAATTTCCTTATTACCAATCACAGTTTGGCGGTTACAAAGGCGAGCCAGCTGCTGTTATCAAAGAAGTTAAGGCATTAGATACGAACAAAGTTCAGTTTACTCTTTTCCGTGCTCAAGCACCATTTTTGAAAAATCTTGCGATGACACCATTTTCGATTTCAAGTCCTGCTGCAATCGATAAGTGGGGAGATAAATACATTGAGCATCCTGTTGGTACGGGACCTTTTAAATTTGAAAGCTGGAAACGTGATGATGCTATTACGGTTGTGAAAAATGATAAATATTGGCAAAAAGGATTGCCGAAAGTAGATAAAGTTATTCTGAAAGTTATAAAAGATAACTCCGCTAGATTGAATGCTTTAATTAAAGGCGATGTGGATTTAATTGATGGTTTAAATCCAAGTGATGCTGAAAAAGTTAGTTCCGATAAAAATCTGCAATTATTTAAACGCCCATCTATGAACCTTGGTTATCTTGGTTTTAATGTAAAGAAAAAGCCTTTTGATAATCCGAAAGTAAGAATTGCTTTAAGCCATGCTGTTAACAAAGAAGCTCTGATTCAAAACTTCTACGGTGGATCGGCAATTCCAGCAAAGAATCCAATTCCACCTTCAGTTAGTGGATATAATGATGCCATTCAAGATTATGACTTTAATTTAGATGAAGCGAAAAAATTACTCGCTGAAGCAGGTTATAAGGATGGATTTAGTGTAGATTTATGGACAATGCCAGTGGTGCGTCCATATATGCCAAATGGTCAAAAAGTAGCCGAAGCAATTCAAGCCGATTTTGCAAAAATTGGTGTAAAAGCGAAAATTGTTACTATGGAATGGGGTACTTATCTAGAAAAGCTTGCAAAAGGGGAAGCTCCTATATATATCGTTGGTTGGACAGGTGATAATGGAGACGCAGATAACTTCCTATATGCGTTGTTAGATAAAGATGCTATTGGTTCCAACAACAACTCACAGTATTCAAATGACGAAGTTCATAAATTGTTAATTCAAGCGCAAACAGAAACAGACGAAAATAAACGAAATGAGCTTTACAAACAAGCTCAGGTTATTATTCATCAGGATGCTCCATGGGTTCCAATAGCGCATTCTACACCTTTGCTTGCTGGAAAAAGTACAATTAAAGGATTTTTCCCGCACCCAACAGGTTCACAAAGCTTTGCGGATGTGTCGATAGACTAACCGAATAGGGGAGGAGTTTACTCTTCCCCGTTTTTAAATAGGAGTTTAATAGTTTCTTTTTTTTAGTTATAAAAGCATGCCTGCACCTAAGTTTATGTTGTAGGGACAATACATAATATGGAAGGGAGAAGTAATAATGGTTGCCTATTCAATTCGTCGATTATTTATGCTTATTCCAGTCCTTTTTGGGATGGCGATCATTGTCTTTTCGTTAATCCATGCTATTCCAGGAAATCCTGCTCAAATGATCCTTGGTCAACATGCGACTAAGGAATCTATAGCAGCATTGACGAAACAGCTCGGGCTTGATCAACCCCTGTATTTACAATTTTTTCATTATATACGGGATCTACTTAGTGGTAATTTAGGAACTTCATTAAAAACACAAACACCAATAAATCAAGAAATTTGGCCATACCTTTGTGCAACGATTGAATTATCCGTTGTGGCATTGATAATAGCAATTATCGTTGGAGTGAATGCAGGAATTATTTCTGCCTGGTTTCAAAACTCATGGTTTGATTATATTGCAATGCTCTTAGCACTTGTTGGAGTATCCATGCCGATATTCTGGCTAGGTTTAATGGAACAATATACTTTTTCCATCCATTTTAATTTATTGCCGACAACTGGTCGTGATGATATTCGTGATCCTGTTCAAGCTATTACAAATCTATATTTAATAGATACATTATTAGAAGGCAGGTTTGACCAGTTTATTGTAGTTATCAAGCATTTAATTTTGCCAAGTGTGGCATTAGCTACCATTCCAATGGCGATAATTGCAAGGATGACAAGATCCAGTATGCTGGAGGTTATGCGCTCTGATTATATACGAACAGCGAGAGCGAAAGGGTTAAGAATGTTTTGGGTTGTATATAAGCACTCTTTGAAAAATGCTTTTATTCCAGTTTTAACCGTTATTGGCTTGCAAACAGGATTATTATTGGGCGGAGCAATATTAACGGAAACCATCTTTGGATGGCCAGGAATCGGAGGATATATATATGATGCAATTCAATCTAGAGATTACCCTGTCATTCAATCTGGAATATTAGTTGTTGCACTTATTTTTGTCTTTATTAATTTAATTGTAGATTTACTCTATGCTGCCATCGACCCACGGATTAAATATTAAATATTGGGAGGTAGATCTAATTGCCTGAATTATCAACTACTGTTAAGCAGAAACCTCTTGTTGAAGAGCAAATGATATCTCCGTGGCGAGAGGGTTGGAAAAATTTTAAGAAAAATAAGGTTGCCTTAATTGGGTTATTCATTGTCGTATTCTTTATCTTAATAGCTATACTTGCAAATTATATAGCACCATATGGATTCAATGAACAGCAATTTAAGGACAAGCATTTACCGCCTTCCGCTAAGCATTGGTTTGGTACGGATGATTTTGGACGAGATATATTTAGTAGGGTAATCTTTGGAGCAAGAATATCTTTATCTGTTGGATTTGGCTCGGTCGTTGGCTCAGCAATCATTGGTTCTTTTCTTGGTATTATTGCGGGATATTATGGAAAATGGCTGGATGCCATTATTTCAAGGATATTTGATATATTACTGGCATTTCCAAGTATTTTACTTGCTATCGCAATTGTGGCTATGCTTGGTCAATCTTTACAAAATGCTTTGATTGCGATTGCAATTATTAATGTACCAACGTTCGGAAGACTTTTAAGGGCAAGAGTACTTTCGGTAAAAGAAGAAGAGTATATTACCGCAGCGAAGGCGATTGGAATGAAGGATAGTCGGATTTTATTGCACCATGTTCTTCCAAATAGCTTGGCGCCTATTATTGTTCAAGGATCGTTAGCTATTGCGACTGCCATTATTGAAGCGGCAGGACTCGGTTTCCTTGGATTAGGCGCACAGCCCCCAACCCCAGAGTGGGGTAAAATGTTATCTGATTCAAAAGATTTTATTATTCAAGCACCTTGGACTGTCTTCTTTCCAGGGATAGCTATAATGCTTACGGTATTAGGCTTTAACTTAATGGGGGACGGATTAAGGGATGCCTTAGATCCAAGAATGAAAAATTAATAGGAATATAACATATGTAAGTGTCTTATTTATCCGTTAGTAGATAGGCGTCTATAGCTGGACGCAGACATTACAAAAAATTATCCGTAAGTAAGGACAATAAAAAACAGCAAAGTTTCTATTTGCTGTTTTTTTTGATACCTTTTAAAGTTCATCAAATCCATTATCTATATTTACTTTCGTATATTGTCTCGATTTTTGCTCGAAGAAATCAGATTTTCCGAAGTCTACTTCTTCATATGCTTTAATCCATCGTAAAGGGTTAGAGCGGATATTTGGGAATGGCCTGTTAAACCCTAACTGATTGCACCTGACATTTGCGTAGAATTTAATATAATCTTCCAAATCGGATAATAGAATCCCGTCCATTTTATTTCCTATAATATGCCTTGCCCAATTTATTTCTAATTCTGCTGCTTTGGTAAAAGTTTCTTCCACATAATGACGTAATTCATCTGTTGCATATTCTGGATATTCTTGTAAAACTTCTTTGAAGATCTTAACAAATAAATCAACATGTAAATGCTCATCCCGATTAATATAATTAATCATGGTAGAGGTAGCTACCATCTTTTGGTTTCTGGCAAGATTATAGAAAAAGGCAAACCCAGAATAGAAAAATAACCCTTCGAGAATTACATCATACACGATGGATTTTAAAAAATTATCGATTGTTGGATTATTTGCAAATGCTTCATATCCATTAGTAACAAATTCATTCCGTTGTATTAAAGTAGGTTCTGTTCGCCAAAATTCAAATACTTCATCTTGGGTTTGCTTGGAAACAATACTTGATAAAACATAGGAATACGAATGATTATGAATAACCTCCTGTTGTGCCAGGATAATCATAAGGGCATTTAAACTGGAATCAGTTAGATAATCAGCTACTTTTCCTGCATAATCTGTTTGAACACTATCCAATAGCGCAAGTAAACCGATAATTTTTAAAAAGGCATTTTGTTCATCATCTGATAAATTTGGAAACTGCTTAATATCCTGAGACATATTAATTTCAAATGGAGTCCAGAAATTAGCAAGCATTCGTTTATATTTTGGGAATGCCCAAGAAAAGCGTACATCATCCCAATTAAGAATATTGGAAGACTTCCCGTTAATAATCGAAGTGGACCGGTTTGGTGCGGTTTTATCCATTAATTTTCTCTTTTGAATCATAACAGAACTCATTTTTTTCATCTCCTAACCAATTTAGCTCGAGCATGAATCGCATTCTTCCAGAATAGAAGAGGTTGACCTTACGTAATAAGTTGTTTTTAATTTACTTTTCCATGCAGTTAAATGTAACTCTAGTAAATCCTTTGCTTTTATTGTATTTTGTACATATAAATTAAATGAGATTGATTGATCAATATGCTTTTGACGGGCTGCATTTTGCTGAATGCTCCACTTTTGATCAATAAAATAGGCTGATTTATAATACCAAGTCGTTGCTGGGCTTAAATCAGGAGCGGTAACAGGGATTTTATAGTCTTTCTTTTCTTCTGCATAAAATTTATGGAAAATTGGATCGATACTGGCTTTGCTTCCAGCAATAATGGAAGTTGATGAATTGGGAGCGACCGCCATTAAATAGCCGTTTCTCATTCCAAATTGCTGTATATCCTTGTACAATCTATCCCAAGCACAGGAAGAAGAGTTGTTTTCTAAATATCCTTTTCGAAAGAAATACTCACCTGTATCCCATTCGGAGCCTTTAAAGACTGGATAGGAGCCTTTTTCTTTCGCTAATTCCATACTTGCTTGGATAGTAAGGAAGGCGATTTTTTCATATAGCCGATCAGCATATTGAACTGCATCCTCGCTTTCCCACTTTATTTTTTTCAATGCTAATAAATGATGCCACCCAAATGTTCCAAGTCCAATCGCGCGGTATTTTTGGTTCGTTAATTTTGCCTGTAAAACAGGAATGTCATTTAAATCAATCACATTGTCCAACATTCGTACTTGAATCGGAATTAATCTCTCTAAAATATTGGCGGGAACAGCCAGCCCTAGATTGATAGAAGATAAATTACAAACTACAAAATCACCAGGCTGTTTTTCAATTATGATTTTTCCATCTTGTGTATATTGAGTAATGATATTCGTTGTACTTTGATTTTGCATAATTTCTGTACATAGATTACTTGAATAGATCATTCCTTGATGTTTATTTGGATTTTTACGATTAACCTCGTCCCGATAAAAGACAAATGGTCCGCCAGTTTCTAACTGGCTCTTCATAATACTTTTCATGATTTCGATTGCTGGAACGACAGTTTTAGAAAGGGTTTCGTGTTGAACACACTCCCAATACTTAGTACGGAATGAGCCGCTTCCGCTTGTTTCATCGTAATAATCCTCAAGAGAATACCCCATAACTTGTCTTATCTCATGCGGATCGAATAAGTACCAATCACCGCGTATTTCTACCTGCTCCATAAATAAGTCAGGAAGGCATACACCAGTAAATAAATCATGTGTGCGATATCGTTCATCCCCATTATTCAATTTGGCATCAAGAAAAGAAGAAATATCCTTATGCCATATATCCAGATACACACAAATGGCACCTTTTCTTTGTCCGAGCTGATCGACACTCACTGCAATATTATTTAATTGTTTCATCCAAGGAAGAACGCCGGAAGATGCTCCGACAAATCCTTTAATCGCACTTCCGCGGCTTCGTATCTTACCTAAATAGACTCCGATTCCACCGCCGTTTTTTGATAGATTGGCAATATCAGTGTTGCTGTCAAAGATTCCTTGTAAACTGTCTTCTACCGTATCAATAAAGCAGCTCGATAATTGCCCATAGTTTTTTCCTGCATTCGAAAGGGTAGGGGTGGCAACCGTCATATAAAGATTACTTAGTGCCCAATAGGCTTCTTCCACAAGCTTTAAACGGCTTTCTTTCGGTTCATTGATCATTAATTGCATAGCAATAATCATCCATCTTTCCTGTGGAAGCTCGAATACATTTTTATGATGATCAGTCGCTAAATAGCGGTCTGCCAATGTACGTATTCCTATGTATGTGAAGAGTTGGTCTTTGTGATAATCCATTTTGCTGGCTAATTGATGTATTTCGTCTACTGAATAGCAATCTAGCAGGCAGCGGTTATAGATGCCTTCTTCTGTTAAAGTTTCTAACAAACCATAAAAATTACCATACCTGACTTTATAGGAATATTCTCTATTTTGCGCTGCCTTGTAATAAAGATATTCCATATAAAAGTGAGCAGCATCGTATGTCCAGAAGATTTCTTCCTCATTTAATCGAGATAGGCAATCTAATATAATTTGCTGAACCCACTCGTCCTCTGATATCCAAGGCTTTTGCTCTAATAAGTTTTGTGCGAAAGAATAAACCGGGTGGAAACGTTCGTCTGCTTCTGCTTTTTCTACTAGAATGGATAAGATATGACGGTTCCAATTTTCAATCTCTGTAATCGTAGTTCCCATTTATTTTCCCCCTATAAAAAAATAAGATCTGCCCGAAGGATGAGCAGATCAAACGATAGGAAAAAAGAACATACATAGTCATAGACGTTTTAACTATCGTTTCATCTCCCCAATCCCCGAGGAATCGAAACTTTATCATGTGAAGGCAGGTCTCCTGACTTGTGTGCAGCCTACTAAAGGACCTTCCCGCATCGAGCGGATGCAGTGGTCTATCCTTTTTCGTTCACACTTACAGTTGCGGGGACAGTTTCGGATTCTCACCGAATTCCCTATTAAGTCCATCTATGGACACCCTTACATGAAGTTAATTTCAATATATAGTTTTGAAAATGAATTTAATTAGCATATATTGTGTTTTATATTAACATATCAAAAGTAAATTCACAACTATCATTTTGCAAAAGAATTCCATAAATTGATACTCTTGTTTAAACACAATAAGGAATTGGATATGATAAAATGAAAGGGAAGAGTATTGGAGGAATGAATTTATGTCACAAGATATAACAGTAGAAGAGTGGCTTGATGAAAAGGATAAATATGTAACAATGGATGTTCGCTCACCATTAGAATTTTCCGAGAGTGCTATTCCCCATTCTATTAATATTCCCATCTTTTCAAATGAAGAACGAGCAGAAATTGGGACCTTATATAAACAGGTTGGTGCAAATGCGGCAAAATGGAGGGCGATGGAGGTTGTTGCTCCAAAGATACCGCATTTAATGAAGAAAATTAAGGAAATAGAAGAGTCCGGAAAGAAGCCTTTAATCTATTGCTGGAGAGGTGGTATGCGCAGTGGATCCGTTGCACAATTTGCTACTTTTTCAGGACTTCATGTCTATAGATTAAAAGGCGGTTATCGTGCATATCGAAAAAAATCTTTAGAATTGATTCCAGATTTACTTCCAGGTAAAGCAGTAATTTTACATGGTATGACCGGAACAGGGAAAACACAAATATTACAAAATTTAAAAAAGCTCGGGTTTCCCGTTCTGGATCTCGAACAAATGGCCAACCATAAGGGATCTCTATTTGGTGCCATTGATGGCAGAAAACCCCATAATCAAAAAACATTTGACGGTCTATTATTTGAAGAGCTGCTTTCCTTACAGAATTCCCATTACGTAATAATGGAAGGGGAAAGCAAAAGAATTGGACATGCTGTGCAGCCTGATTCTTTACTTGCTTTAAGGGATAATGCTTTGCATATTTATGTTTCAGGTTCCGAGGAAGCAAGAATCCAAAGAATTTATGCGGAATATGTTCAGCCAAATAAAAACAACCAAGAATTTAAAGAAAATGTTCGTTCGGCGTTACAATATGTAAGAAAAAGAATGAAGTCATCCGAATGGTGCCACATAATCTTTAAAGCGTTGGAAGAAAATAATTTTATGAAGTTGGTAGAACTTTTAATGAGAGACTATTATGACCCGCAGTATCTTCATAAAGAAGACATCTATATTAGCAAATCGGAAAAAGTGGTTAGCGATAATATTAATATTGCAACAGATGAAGTAATCAATATTTTAAAATCTCATCATTTAATCGGTGAAACGGATATCCATTCCGTTAAAAGTTAGGTGGAAATTTCATTTTCTCATGATTTTCTAATCTTCCTTTCATGAAAATATAGGAAAGTTTTCGTAAAATCATCGTTGAGTCGGTTCGACTCCCCTTATTATTTTACTCATTATAAAGTTCCTTCTTTAAATCCGGCTTGCAAAATAGCCGGTGTTTTTTTATGTCTAGCATCAGCGCCTATCGGCTAGTGGATATTTCCGACTCCTCTCTACGATAAGTCAACATCAGTTGAAAATGGAAGTGCTATTTTCATTTGTTCGTGAACTACCTTACTGTGTTTCCTTTATCTCGAGGTGAGCGACTACGAAATCCATACGCCGATAAGCAAGGCGCTTCAGCTTTTATTTTTATCCAGAATTTATAAAATTTTAATCTTATTCTCATGATAAGTTGATAAAGTAAAGGTTGAACAATAAAGGAGGCGAATAAAATGTGGGTACGTTTTATCCCAATCGTATTCTTTAGTTTGACAGCAGTGTCACTAGTTGCCTTTCAGTCAATTGAAATTGTTCATGCATTTATTAACTTCATTTCTTCTAAGACAAATATTAAATAATGATCCATGATTTTAGCAAAACGTCCTTTATGGAAAGAATCTTCCGCCGATTAGTTTTGGAGGAAGTATTTCTTTTTTTGGGGAAAATAACCTATGAATTTGTCATGAACGAATTGTTTACAGTAAACTTAAGTAAATACTTGAAGTTTTAGTAGGTGAAATAGATGAAGAAAATTTTACTCATTGAAGACGAAAAAAATTTATCACGCTTTATTGAGCTCGAATTAAAGCATGAGGGGTATCAAGTGAAGGTATCTTATGACGGAAGGGAAGGGCTCCAATTTGCTTTGGAAGACGAGTGGGATGTTATTTTGCTCGATTTGATGCTTCCTAGCTTAAATGGCTTGGAAGTATGCAGAAGGGTGCGTCAGGAAAAAGAAACCCCAATTATCATGATAACAGCTCGTGATAGTGTAATGGATCGTGTTTCCGGTCTTGATCATGGTGCAGATGATTACATAATAAAACCATTTGCCATCGAGGAATTGCTTGCAAGACTGCGAGCGATTGTTCGCAGAATCGAGTCACATGAAACACATTCGAACATGACCAGTTATCATTATAGAGATTTAAATGTGGAAAAAGAAAGCAGAATGGTAAAGAAAAAAGATCAAGTGATAGATGTAACAAAGCGAGAATATGATTTGTTGTTGACCCTTCTCGAAAATAAAAATATCGTCATGACACGCGAGGCTCTACTGAATAAGGTATGGGGCTATGAGACAGAAGTAGAGACGAATGTCGTGGATGTATATATACGTTATTTACGGAATAAAATTGATGACCCTGGTGAAGAAAGCTATATACAAACAGTACGTGGTACGGGGTATGTGATGCGTGAATGAATTACTTACGAAGCTGGTATCATAAAAGTTCATTAAAGGTTAAGTGGTCGCTTGGCGGAAGTGCCGCCATTTTTTTTACTTTTTTCATTTTTAGCTCTATTCAATATACGGTTATCAGGCAGGTCATGTTACATGAAGAAGCCACTAATATCAGCCAGGAATTAAGTGAAATTATTAATTTTTATAAAAATCGTCCTTTTAGCTCTATGGAAGATATTCAAAACAATTCTGATATTATCAAACAATTACTTGAAAAGGATCAAACTTTATATGTTCTTAATCAGAAATTGCAAGGTTTTGCAATTTCAAAAACGGATAATAAAAAGCCAAAGTCCCTTATCGAATACGAGCCTGTTAAAGAAAAAACGGTTGATCTTACTACGATAGATGGAAGGAAAATATACGTAGGACGTGCTCCAATTGTTTCAAATGGTTTTAGCGGATATATAGGTGTGGTTGATCCACTTACAAGATACCATCAAATGATGACAAGTTTATTTTTAATCATGTCTATTTTAGGTGCAGTATCTTTATTGTTAAGTGGGTTAGTCGGTTTTTTAATGGCGGAGAGTTTTTTAAAGCCTATGAAAAAGCTTTCCGATACGATGAAAAGTATTCGTAAAAAAGGTTTTCAGGAACGAATGGAACCTAGCGAGTCACAGGATGAAATGGGAGAGTTAACCAATATCTTTAACGAAATGATGGATCGGATTGAGCTATCCTTCAATCAGCAAAAACAATTTGTGGAGGATGCTTCTCACGAATTAAGGACGCCGGTGCAAATCATGGAAGGACATTTGAATCTATTAAATCGTTGGGGAAAAAATGATCCGGATATTTTAAATGAATCCCTTCAAGCTTCTCTTCAGGAGCTTGGCAGAATGAAAAATTTAGTTCAGGAGCTTTTAGATTTATCAAAAGTGGAACAAGTTGAAAACAAGTCCGCTTTTCAAAATACGGTGGTTATTAAGACTTTAAACAGGGTTGTGAAGAATTTTGAATTAATTCATGAGGATTTCGATTTTTTACTTCATTATGATCAACTGGAAAATGGCATTGTTAGGATGAGTGAAAATCATTTTGAACAGATAATGATCATCTTGCTGGACAATGCTGTGAAGTATTCTGAGCAAATTAAGAAAGTCGACATTATTGTCGAAGAAAGCAAGGAAGATATTAAGATCACGGTGAAGGATTATGGAGTAGGGATACCTGAAAAGGATTTACCGAAAATATTCCATCGTTTTTACCGTGTGGATAAAGCACGCAGCCGCGCAAAAGGCGGAAACGGTTTAGGGCTAGCCATTGCCAAAAATTTAGTGGAAGGATATTCTGGAACGATTAGTGCATCCAGCACTCTAGGAGAAGGAACCAGCATATCATTAACTTTACCACATCATATTTAAGGCCGATGAAACATTCATCGGCCTTTTAGAATTTTCAGTTATCGAAAGAATTTTGTTTTTGTTTGATTCTGGCGCTTTAAGCCAAAAGAATTTCTTATAATCTCTCTGATACATCTACTTCAGTATATTGCATATCGACACTCTTCGGCATTTTTACTTCCAAGATTTCATCTTTATATTGGGCAGTTGTTCCTTTCTTCTTGACAAGTGCTGGTAAAGTGATGGTATCTCTGTTTCCATCGGAACTGTTTTCAATGATTAATTGATTAGAAGTATGGTAAATTTTTATATTATGAATCATTTCCTCATTAATCGGAATGCGTACATAAACATCATCAAAGGTTTCAAATACACTTGCTTGCACGTTTGTTGGTGATGGATTATTTGATTGTTGATTACTCTGCGGAAAAAGAGAGGATGCTCTTGAAAGCATATCATTATGATCAAACATTCCTTGCCACTCTTTTGGCATGAATTGGGCAATCATATTTTGTACACCTTTTTCCATTTCTTGGGGGTTCATTTGCTTGAATAATTTAGTCATATCACTATTAAAGGGGAACATATTCCACGGAAACAAGGACATCACCCACTTCCTTCCAAAACTCTTACGACACCAACTCCAATGTATAATGTAATATATGCATTTGCCCAACAAAAGTGTAAAAGAATAAATTGAAGCATTTTTTCTTTTTTTCATGGCAAAAACATTTGATTTTCTTGCAAATAGTAGTAAGATGGATATGGAAAAATTTTTGGGAGCTTGGAAAGCTATTAACAAATGAATAGACCGTGTTTTGCACCTTTCGAGTAATTTTAAAAAAAATAGGTTTTTGCCTTTATCTAATTACTTTACAGTGATAAAATGGGGATTGTAAGCGATAGCTTTTCCAATTATTTATTACATATGCTGGGTCCCATTCAATTCTTACAAGCATATGATTGAATGGGAGTATTTTTTCGAAAAATTTTAAAAGGCTTTAGGCTGGAGGTTTATCAAGATGAATGATCAAGCATCAAGAGGTTTTTGGGAGAGTTTTTCAGGCCCAAACCTTGGTTATGTGATGGAGGTTTATGAGCAGTACCTAAATGATCCGGAAAGTGTTGAACCGGAAATGAAGGAACTTTTTGAGCAATGGGGAGCACCTACCGTTTCGAATGAAGTATTATCCACAAGCGGTCAAGCAGATGTTTCCTTTCAAATGCCAACAAATGCGACTATTTTCAGTAAAATCGTTTCTGCGGTTAAACTAGCTGATAATATTCGAACATATGGACATTTAGCTGCCGACATTAATCCATTAAATAATACTAGCAAAGATACACGCCGAATCGAATTGAAAGAATACAATCTTACTGAAGAAGATTTGCGACAAATTCCTGTTTCTTTCATTTGTCCGGATGCACCTTCAACGGTTAAAAATGGTCTTGATGCCATTAATTATTTAAAAGATGTATATACGAAAAAAATTGCTTATGAGTTTCATCATGTTCATAATTTGGAAGAGAAAAACTGGCTTCAAAAAACTGTTGAGTCAGGTAAAATCTATCCTCAGTTAAGTAAAGAAGAGAAATTAAATATTTTAAAAAGATTAACAGAAGTTGAAGGATTTGAAAAGTTTGCTCACCGCATCTTTGTAGGTCAAAAGAGATTCTCTATTGAAGGTCTAGATATGATGGTTCCTTTAATGGATAAAATTATCAGCTCTTCAGTTGAATATGGAGCCAAAACAGTAAATATTGGTATGGCACATAGAGGCCGCTTAAATGTATTAGCTCATATTCTAGAAAAACCATATGAGTTAATTTTTGCTGAATTCCAACATGCACCTAATAAAGATTTAATTCCATCTGAAGGTTCTATCGGAATCACATACGGATGGACTGGAGATGTGAAATATCATCTAGGTGCTGACCGTGTAAATAAGGAAAGTGTACGAGTTGTATTAGCTAATAACCCAAGTCACCTTGAAGTTGCTGCACCTGTGGTGGAGGGCTATACAAGAGCTGCACAAGAGAATAGAAAAACAAGTGGATATCCAGAGCAAAATCCTGAAGAGGCTTTGGCAATTATCGTTCATGGTGATGCTGCATTCCCTGGCGAAGGTATTGTAACGGAAACATTAAATATGAGCGGATTAAGAGGATATAACACAGGTGGATCTATTCATATTATTTCCAATAATATGATTGGTTTCACGACAGAAAGCTTCGATTCGCGTTCAACTAAATATTCATCAGACGCGGCGAAAGGTTATGAGATTCCAATCATTCATGTTAATGCTGATGATCCGGAAAGCTGTATTGCTGCTGCTATTTTTGCAGCTGAATATCGCCGCTTATTCAAAAAAGATTTCTTAATTGACTTAATTGGCTACCGTAAATTCGGTCATAACGAAACAGATGAACCGATGACAACTAACCCAATGATGTATCAAATAGTACGCAAGCATCCTACTGTTCGTACTATTTATGCTGAACAATTAGTGAATGAAGGATTGCTTAGCAAAGAAGATGTACAGAAATTGGAAGAGAATGTTAACGCTAAATTACAAGCAGCATATGATAAGGTGCCTGGAGCGGATGAAAACCCTGATATCGTGATGAATCCTCCAGAATATGTGGCGAGCGGATATCCAGCTGTTAAAACATCCGTTGATAATGAAGAATTAAAAGACCTAAATGCTCAATTATTAAATTGGCCGGAAGATTTTAATGTATTTAAAAAACTAGGCAAAATTTTAAAACGTCGTGAAAATGTGTTTGATGGCGATGGAAAAATTGATTGGGCTCATGCAGAATCACTTGCATTTGCTTCTATTTTAAAGGATGGAACACCTATCCGTATGACCGGTCAGGACTCCCAACGCGGAACATTTGCACAGCGTAACTTAGTATTACATGATGAAAAAACTGGCGAAGAATATATTCCGCTTCATCATTTAAAGGATACAAATGCTTCATTTGTTGTATACAACAGTCCTTTAACAGAAACAGCAGTGCTTGGTTTTGAGTATGGATATAATGTCCTTTCACCTGAAACGTTAGTGCTTTGGGAAGCACAATTCGGTGATTTTGCAAATATGGCGCAAACGATGTTTGACCAATTTATATCTGCAGGGCGTGCAAAATGGGGCCAAAAATCAGGTCTTGTAATGCTGTTGCCTCATGGTTATGAAGGCCAAGGACCAGAGCATTCCAGTGCAAGAATGGAACGTTACTTGCAAATGGCTGCTGAGAATAACTGGACAGTTGCTAATCTTTCAACAGCAGGTCAATATTTCCATATTTTACGCCGTCAAGCAGCAATGCTTGGAAAGGATGAAATTCGTCCATTAGTGTTAATGACACCAAAAAGCTTATTACGTCATCCATTAGCATCTGTTGATAGCTCTGAATTAACAAATAGCGAATTTAAACCTGTTCTAGAACAGGCTGGCTTAGGACAAAATGCGGATAAAGTGGAAAGAATTGTACTTTGCAGCGGAAAAATTGCTATTGATTTAGAAACTCGTTTACAAGAGGAAGAAAATGCGGAATGGCTTCATATTTTAAGAATTGAAGAACTTTATCCATTCCCTGAGAATCAAGTAAAAGAAATTCTTTCTCGTTACAAAAATCTTAAAGAAATAGTTTGGGTGCAAGAAGAACCTCAAAATATGGGTGGTTGGACATTTGTAGATCCATATTTACGCGGTCTTTCTCCACAAGGTGTAGATGTGAAATATGCTGGTCGTCCTAGACGTTCCAGTCCATCAGAAGGAGACCCAGTGGTTCATAAGAAAGAACAAAATCGTATTATTAATGAAGCATTTACAAAATAACAGTTTTAAAAGATGTAGGAAATAAGGATGTAGAAAATTAGCTGAAAATCTAATTTTCTCCCTTATTCACTGCATCTAGAATTTTGCACGCCTTGAAACGTGAAAATACATTTAGAAAATAGCAATGATTATTAAGGAGGACATCATCGTGGCTGAAATTAAAGTGCCTGAATTAGCGGAATCAATTACAGAAGGAACAATTGCTCAATGGTTGAAAAAACCAGGAGAGTATGTGGAAAAAGGGGAATATATTGTAGAGCTTGAAACAGATAAAGTAAATGTGGAAGTAATTTCTGAAGAAGCAGGCGTTATTCAAGAATTAAAAGCAGAAGAAGGCGACACTGTTCAAGTAGGACAAGTAATCGCAATCGTAAGTGCTGGCGGTGAGGCTCCTGCACCAAGTGCACCTGCAGCGGAAACAAAAGCGGAACAACCAAAACAAGAAGCAGCTCCTGCCCCACAAGTGGCAGCCGTAGAATCTACGGAAGATAAAGGTCGTACAATAGCATCTCCTGCAGCTCGTAAGCTTGCTCGTGAAAAAGGAATCGAATTAGGACAAGTTCCTACTGTAGATCCGCTAGGACGTGTACGCAAACAAGATGTTGAAGTATACAGCAATCAGCCAAAACAACAAGCAGCTCCCGCACCTGCTAAAAATGCACCTGCGGCTGTTAGCCAAGAAGATGGCAAACCAGTTGAACGTGTTCGTATGTCACGCCGTCGCCAAACAATCGCTAACCGTCTGTTAGAAGTAAAACAAAATACAGCAATGTTAACTACTTTTAACGAAATTGATATGACAGCAGTTATGGAATTACGTAAGCGTAAAAAAGACAAATTCCAAGAAGAACATGATGGGACTCGTCTTGGCTTTATGTCATTCTTCACAAAAGCAGTAGTTGCAGGCTTGAAAAAATATCCATACGTAAATTCAGAAATTCAAGGCAATGAATTATTAATCAAAAAGTATTACGATATCGGTGTTGCCGTTTCTACAGAAGAAGGTCTTGTTGTTCCTGTCGTTCGTGATTGTGACCGCAAAAACTTTGCAGAAATCGAAGCAGATATTGCTGGATTTGCGAAAAAAGCTAGAGATAATAAGCTTGGTTTAGCTGATTTACAAGGTGGTACATTTACAATCACTAATGGTGGTGTATTTGGATCATTATTCTCTACACCAATTATCAATGGTACACAAGTAGGTATCCTTGGTATGCATTCCATCGTAAAACGTCCAGTTGCCGTTGGTGACCAAATAGAAATCCGTCCTATGATGTATGTAGCATTATCTTATGATCACCGTGTTATCGACGGAAAAGATGCAGTTGGCTTCCTTGCAACTGTTAAGAAATTACTTGAAAACCCAGAAGATTTATTATTAGAAGTTTAATACATTGAAAAGGCAATCACTTCATGTGGTTGTCTTTTTTAATAGACATAAAATAATTCCAGCGAACCTCAAATCACTAAAGGAATAAGACAAGACAAACATGGAATAAACTTAATATGGGAAAAAAGGGGGGATGGTGTGAAATCTTTTATACAGTCTGCAAAATTCGAACATGAGTTTTGGCTGCAAATCCTTGGTGATCATTCTAGATTTATTCTAGATTCTTTAAGTGTAACCGAAGCCGATTTTATTAAAGAGGCCAATTATTTTAAAAACAAATTTGATAGTCTATTGCTAAATGCACGATCTTTACATGATGAAGGCTCTCTAATCCTATTGGCAAATGAGGCAGATGCTGAGGTAAAAAAACTTAAACAGCTTAAATTAACTCTGATAGAGAGACATCTTGTCAGTAAGGTCAAAATTCAATTATCACCTACTTTTTTAAGCCATATGGTAAATGAATTGGAGGAATACGAACGAATACTAGTATATTTAATACGTGGTGAACAACCACCTATTCTACATGAACTACATCATCATTTATTGTGGCTGCAGGATGCCTTTGGTCATGCTGGTGCGATCCAATCGGAGATGGATGCTACCGAGCACAAAATAAAAAAGGAAAGCAAGGAATTTGTTCAGCAATTTCAACAGTTTTATTTAAAAGCAGTGGAATTTACTGGATACCTACGAACAAGTTTAGATACCTTTCCCGCTTTAAGAAAAATGAATGAAGATGTTAGATTAGAAATGGAAATGTTTCAAGTGTTTTTAAATGAGATTTTTGAATTAGAAATTTCAAATGAAGTTCTTGGCACCTTCCCTGTTTTAATGGCGGATCATATGTTTCGTGAAGAATGTTATTACTTAATTAAACTTGCAGAATCTGCGAATACAGAAATACCTAATTGTAATCCAGCAATGCCGAGAAATGAAGGCTAAAAAGTGTAATATAAATGATAATAGCGTGTGGAATTCCACACGCTATTTTTCTCTTATCAAGAATTTGTAAAATTTAAAGAAGTAAATAACTGTTTAAAAAATTATCTACGTCTAGCTCAAGTGCCAATCGGCTAGCGGATTTCTCCGTCTCCTCCCTACGATAATTCAACATCAGCTCGTGAACTACCTCACTGTGTTTCCTTTATCTCGAGGTGAGCGACTACGAAATCCGTACGCAAATGAGCAAGGCACTTACGCATTTGTTTTTATTTTATTGTAATAGGCGTTAAGCCACGCTTTTTTAGCTCTGATTTTAATAATTCAATCCACTCTTGATCTTGACCTTTCTTTTTAGCGTCTCGATAGGCTGCCACCAACAATTCATTACTCATAATCTTCATGACACAACCTCCTAGTGGAATTTATTAAATTTGATTCCTTTTATTTTATCTTTTAATGAGTTGTTTGAGAACCCCTTTTATGAAAAAAGTTAAATAATTTCGTATTATAAAAACGATTTATCATTTAAAACTCGAATAATCCTCTTACACTTAATAGGAGCTAGAATGTTATTCATCGTATGTGCAATCGAAATTTGTTCATACTATAAGAAAAAGAGGTGAGAAGTCCTATTATGAAAAATTTAATTATTCTATACCTCATCATTATTCCCTGTGTTTTTTTAGCATCTTGCGATAATAAGTTTTTACATCATAAGAATAAAACCAATCCGGGAACATTAGAAGAAAGTTTTAAAAAGAAATTAAATGAAAAACCGATAAATTTCCTGCTACTTGGCATTGATACCAGAGAAGGGGAGCAATCCAGAACCGATTCCATTATAGTAAGTCAATATGATGCACAGAACCGTTCTATCAAATTAGCGTCCATTATGCGGGATAGTTTTGTTAAGATTCCCGGTTATAATCGCGTCTACAATAAATTGAATCATGCTTATTATGTAGGGGGAGAGGATTTATTAAAAAAAACAATTGAACGAAATTTTGGTATTCAAATTGACCATGTTATTACGATTGATTTCAAAGGTTTTGTAAAAGTCATTGATACAATTGCACCTGAAGGAATAAAAGTAGATTTAAATCAAGCCATTATAAAGGATATGGCTTTAAATGTCCCACCAGGTGAACATAATCTGCACGGCGAAGAACTTTTAAAATATGTACGGTTCCGACATGATGCAAGAAGTGATTTTGGAAGAGTAGACAGACAGCAAGAGGTTTTATTAAAAATGAAGGATAAATTTCAAAAGGAAATGAATACTTTGGATGGTTTTGCCAAAATACCGTCTTTATTGGATTCCTCCATTAAATACATTCATACAGATTTAAAAACGAATGAAATTCTAACCTTAGCATCCACGATATTTTTACAGCGTATAGATAATTTAGATACAATGCGGATTCCAGTGAAAAATGGATTTACAAATCGAAATGTTCCGTATGCTGGAGCAGTCCTGCAACTGGATTATAAAAAGAATATTAAAGCACTCAATCAATTTTTCAGTGAGCCGCAACCTGTTAACGATCATCATAAATGAAGAGGCCAAATTTCCTGGCCTCAGTAATATTTTTAAAAGAAATATGTCTAGCGTAAGCAGATATCGGCTAGCGGATTTCTTCGTTTCCACCCTACGATAAGTCAACATAGTTGAAAATGGAAATGCTATTTTCACTTGTTCGTGAACTACCTCACTGTGTTTCCTTTATCTCGAGGTGAGCGACTACGAAATCCGTACGCTAGAGCTGCGGCGCTTCCGCTTTTCTTACTTCATAGATATCCAAACACTCTTCACTTCTGTATAGTTATTTAATGCATAGGACCCCATTTCACGGCCGATACCAGATTGCTTATATCCCCCAAATGGTGATGCAGCATCAAAAGCATTGTAGCAGTTGACCCAAACGGTTCCTGCGCGAAGCTTGCTTGCAACATAATGAGCATTGGCGATATCACGAGTCCACAAGCCAGCTGCTAGCCCATAATCACTATTATTAGCCCGCTTAATTACTTCATCCAAATCTTCAAATGGCATTGCAGAAATAACTGGCCCAAAAATTTCTTCTTTTGCGATTGTCATATCATCATTGACATCAGCAAAAATGGTTGGCTCTACAAAATAGCCTTCCTCACGTGGCTTTTTACCACCTGCTAGAAGCTCAGCACCTTCACTAAGTCCTTTTTCAATATAATTTAACACTCTATTTTGTTGTTCAATCGATACTAACGGTCCCATTTGTGTTTCATTATCTAGCCCTGCACCTTGCTTAATTGATTTTGCATGAGAGGCCATATCTGCTACAACATTATCAAAATGTTTTTTCTGAATAAATACACGGGAACCTGCACAGCATACTTGGCCTTGGTTAAACATAACACCATTTAGTGCACCAGGAATAGCCTTTGATAGGTCCGCATCAGGCAGAATAATATTTGGAGATTTACCACCTAGTTCAAGAGTTACACGTTTTAGTGACCCGGAAGCACGAGACATAATTTGCTTTCCAACCTCTGTAGAACCAGTGAATGCAATTTTATTTACTAAAGGATGATCTACAAGCGGCTGGCCTGCAGTTTCACCGAATCCAGGAATGATATTTACCACACCTGGAGGGAATCCAGCTTCATTGACTAATTCAGCTAAGTAAAGTGCTGAAAGCGGGGTTTGCTCAGCAGGCTTAAGAACAATTGTACATCCAGTAGCGAGAGCGGCTCCCATTTTCCACATTGCCATTAGAAGTGGGAAATTCCATGGAATGATTTGTCCAACGACGCCTACAGCTTCATGTCTAGTATAGTTAAAGAAAGGACCACTTACAGGAATTGTTTGCCCTGTAATTTTAGTAGACCAGCCTGCATAATAGCGCATATGTTCAATTGCTAATGGTATATCCGCACCAGATGTCTCTCTGATTGGTTTTCCATTATCTAGTGTTTCTAATTGTGCCAGTGCATCTTTATGCTCTTCCATTAAATCTGCAAGCTTATACATTAATCTGCTTCTAGTAGCTGCACTCATTTTTGACCATTGACCTTCGTCAAATGCTTTTCTTGCAGCTTTGACGGCACGATCAATATCTTCAGGACCACCTTCATAGACTGTTGCTAATGTTTCTCCTGTAGCAGGATTCGGCGTATCGAAAGTTTTTCCTGATGCACTTTCGACAAATTCACCATTAATGAATAGTTTCTTTTTACCTTGTAAAAATTTCTCTACTCTTTCATCGACACTTAATAAAGTTTGACTCATAAAAAAATCCTCCTTCAGAATCGTTTTTCTAAGGGGTGTGATCGTGCTGTATGAAGCTACATTTAGATAGCGCTTACACTACAATCCTACTAATAATTTTCAATGATTTCAATTAAAATTTATGAAAAATTAAGAATATTTTTCATCATTTTTTTAGCTTGTTCGACAAAAATCAAATCCGTACGCCGATAGATGTTTGCGCTTGACGTAGACAATTTTATAAGAGGATTATCCGCAGTAAAAATTTTATAGTTTCCGAAAGATACAAAAAACCTGCTCACTATAGTGAGCAGGCCATAACCTTATTTTTGTGGTGCTTTACTTTCTTTTTCTTTTTCTTTTTGAGAAGTATATAGCTTTTTCGATAAATAAGTTTGTCCGATTAAGAATGCTCCACCCACAGCCCAATATAAAGGCAATGCGGCAGGTGCATTAAAGGAAACAAAGAGAATCATAATAGGGGAGATCAATGCCATGATTTTCATTTGTTTTTCCTGTTCAGGAGTCATACCGATCATCGATACTTTCGATTGGAAGAAATAGATTACACCTGCGATTAGCGCCATTGGAATGTCTCTATGACCAAGGTTAAACCAAAGGAATGAACTGCCGGCAATTTCAGAAGAACTGCGGATTGCATAATAAAATCCCATTAAAATTGGCATTTGAATAATTAGAGGAAGACATCCCATATTCAATGGATTCACACCATGTTTTTGATATAGTCCCATCATTTCCTGTTGTAATTTTGCTTGTTCTTCTTTTGTTTTAGCTTGTTTTATTTTAGCCTGTATTTTTGTCATTTCAGGCTTTAAAACATCCATTTTTTCTTTCATTACCTGTTGCTTTTTGTAGGTGTTTAACATCAACGGCATTAAGATTAACCTTATTAGAATGGTTATAAGGATGATAGCAATACCGTAATTACCTGAAAATAAATGTGCTGTAAAATGAATTACCTGTGCAAAAGGCTCTACAAAATAAGTATGGAAAAATCCAGTTTGTTTTGGTGCCTTTGCATTCGCAGACGATGAACATGCCGAAAGTAGCATCACCAATCCTACTAAAAGCGCTGACATTTTTACATAACGTTTCATCAATTATCCTCCTAGAGTTTAATATGTTGGTTGAATGATGGATAAATGATGATCCGAATCATCCTTTGAGGATTCTTTACGTCTAACATATTTGATAATCCATGTCATTAACGGATTTTGTATTTTATCATTTGTTGATTCAAATGGATAATCGAGATTAATCAAAATTTCCGTTGGTTTTTCTGATAAATACGAGCAGGATTGAATTCTAAATTTATTCCATATGCATGCTAGTCCAATCGTCAGGATAAGACTTACAGAAACAGAGCAAATAAATGGATCATATGTTAGATTAATTAAATATTCCATCAAATTTGTTCACTCACTTTAAAAGACTCATTAGAATCGAATTATACCGTAAAGTGGTGTAATTTACAATCATTTATTCATTTATGGGAAAATTGTCTTTTCTCTATCTCTAAAAGCTTTATATAATCATTAAAAAATGATCAATTTATGATAAAATATATATTTATGGAAGAAAAAATAATGGTAAGTTTTTGACAGGAAAGGATTTTAAAAATGGATCAAATTTTACAACTATTACCTCAAGATATTATAGATATATTACAAGAAAGAAAGCAGGATTTTGCAAATGAAAACGAAAAGATTGGCAGTCCGGGATATATTCCTGCAGATAATGCCATCTTAATTGATACAATCATTGCATTATCATTAGGCAAGAATGTATTGCTAAAGGGCCCAACCGGTTCGGGTAAGACGAAACTTGCAGAAACGATATCATCTATCTTTGGACAGCCTATGCAAAGTATAAATTGTTCTGTAGATTTAGATGCTGAAGGTTTATTGGGATTTAAAACCATTCATCAAGACGGAGAAAAAAGTTTTATTGATTTTGTTCCAGGTCCAGTTGTTCAAGCCATGAGAAAAGGACATCTATTATATATTGACGAAATTAATATGGCAAAACCAGAAACATTACCTATCTTAAATGGTGTTCTTGATTACCGTAGAATGATTCATAATCCTTTTACAGGAGAAGTGGTGAACGCTACAGGCAATTTTGGTGTAATTGCTGCCATAAATGAGGGGTATATCGGAACAGTGCCATTAAATGAAGCATTAAAAAACCGTTTTGTAATAATCGATGTTCCATATATTCAGGCAGAAACGTTAAAAATCGTATTGGAAAATCAAAGCAGGTTGAAGGATGCTGCTCTTATTAATCAATTTGTAGCATTATCCAGTGATTTAATTGCTCAGGCGCAAATGGGACAAATTTCGGAAGATGCCGCATCGATTAGAGCACTGATTGATACATGTGATCTATCTGTATATATATCCCCTTTAAGAGCGATTCAAAGAGGAATTATTGATAAATTAGAAGATGCTCGTGAAAAAGCGGCCGTTCGTAATATTGCTGAAACAATATTCGGATAGGGGGTTATCATATGGAGCGCTTTATTCAATTTAATGATGAACAAATAGATTCTATGCTTTTTATGGAACTTTCCGATCTTGCAAAAACCTTGATGAGAGAGAAGGAATATGAACTGGAATTTGGTGTCCACTCCTATTTAGATATTGCTGAACATAAAGTATTTGTACGGCATTTTTGGAACCATCGGCCTCCCTCTATCATGAAAAATGGGTTGAAAAGTGATGTTTTTTTACGGGCAATCGGAAATTTTCACTATACCAATTATGATGATGTGTTTGCTTTTCTTAAAAAACTGGAATCCATTAAATTAAAAAGCTTTGCCAAGCAATTATTTGTATTAGGTGAAGATTTACGGATTGAAGAGAATTGTAAGAGGGAAAGAGCAGGGACAGTAAAGGCATTTCGGACACGCAGACAAATTTACTGGGATTATTTTGAATCTCAGCAAAATGTTAATGTAGTGAAAAGTGTTTACACAGATGCTTTATTCAATACTATCTATTTAATGCTTACTGCAGAGTCCCCATTATTAGAAATTCCTTCTTTCAAAGAAGAAATAAATTTGTCCTTTCCCTATATTCAAAACCAGGTAATGAAATTTTTTGATGCGAAATCAACGAGCGATATAGCCCGATTTACTTTAAATCTTATGGAAGTATTAGACGAAGTGTTAGAGGATGATATGTTAAATGAATACTTTCATCTTCCGGAAAAGATGATGGAGCATTTAGAGGAGGGTGGAATTTCGTTTAACGAATTAAAGCGAAAAGATCCTTTGCAAAATAATGATCGTTTAGAAAAGAAGAGTACAGGAGAGGAAGAAATTTTTAAAGAGGAAATGAAAACATGGCATCGGGAAACCAGTGACATGAGTAAAAGCTTTCTTCAATTTGATCTTGAACAAGGGTCTGGAACTGATTTACTTGGTGAGGGAGTAAGGGAAAGTGAGACAGGTGATCAAGCGCTTGGTATTGTCCAAGGTTCCGCACGGGAATCTAATCGGAATGATTACTCGCAGCTGGAGGCTCTTGAACAAGAAAGAAAAATAAAAGGTGGAGGGGAATGGGAATACGGAGATGAAAACCGAAATGCATATCCGATTTTCCTTTCTCCATCTATACCGAACTTTGATGAAATCCATGTTTATGAAAAATTAAAAACGAATATAAGTAATCATCAAAAGAAGCTGCAGAAAATAATAGAAAAAATATTAGAGCATAAAAGGTCATTTCCACATGCGAATATGCAATATGGTAGACTCAGTAAAAAGCTTCTTCCATTTTTTATAGATGAGAATCCAAGATTGTTTTATAAAAAACAAGAATACTCAAAAGAAATTGACGCGGTATTCACTTTATTAGTCGACTGTTCCGCTTCGATGGCGGATAAAATGTCCGAAACGAAACAAGGAATTACATTATTTCATGAAGCACTAAAATCCGTGCATGTTGCACACGAAGTAGTTGGATTTTGGGAAGATACGAGTGAAGCAACTAAATTAAAGCAGCCTAATTATTTTAAAACGGTTATCGATTTTAGGTCCTCCCTTAATAAAAAAATAGGTGCGGAAATTATGCAGTTACAGCCGGAAGAGGATAATCGCGATGGTTATGCTATCCGGCATATGACTAAGAAGCTAATAAAAAGAAATGAGAAGCAAAAATTCTTATTGGTTTTTTCCGATGGAGAACCTGCAGCATTTGGCTATGAACAAAATGGGATTGTAGATACACATGAAGCGGTTTTAGAAGCGAGGAAAAGAGGAATAGAGGTTATCAATATTTTTCTTTCTAATAGCCAAGTGTCGGAAGGACAAAGAAATTTGCTCCGGAATATATACGGGAATTTCAGCATTATTTTATCAGATGTTAGTGAGCTTCCAAATGTGCTTTTTCCGTTGCTTAGAAAGTTACTTCTGAAAAGTATATAAAATAACTTTTTTATGAACAAATGTGCAAGCGCCACAGCTCTGCTTACGGATAAGTGAAAATAGCACATCATTTTCTTTCACTTTATGCCTTTAACTGCAACTGCAGGGAGGAAAGTAGAAATCCGCTAGGCGATGCTCTTTGCGCTGGATGTGGACAATTTAAAATTTCTTAAGAAAAGAAGGTGTATCAGAAATGATACACCTTTTTACTGTTTAGGGCTTTTGTATTGAGGTATAAAGATACAAAGGTATTATCTGGAAAAGGAAGATGGACTGAAGAAACGTAAAATGAATACTAAAAGAGTGAAGAAAATCCTGATATGTTGTGAATTTCACTTGACCCAGAATGAAGGTAGAGATTGTTCGGTTTATTTCGACAAATTTTTCATTTGTGTTACAAATTAGGAAAAAAGATATAAGAATTTTTGTTCTTTTGATAAAATTATGTAGAAATTAATGGATTGGAAGAGGCTATTTATGATAAAGCGGATATTTTTTTTCATTTTAACCATACTATTTACTTTTTTCGTAGTAGATAACGCAAATGCAGCGGAAAAGCCAACTTTAAAAATCGCAAGTGAGGCAGCTGTTCTAGCAGATAGTAACAGCGGTCAAATTTTATATGCAAAAAATCCAAATAAAAAATTATATCCGGCAAGCCTAACCAAAATAGCTACAGCTATTTACGCGATAGAAAACGGCAACATAAATGATATTGTCACAGTTAGTAAACATGCTGAACAAACGGACGGAACAAGGGTATATCTTGTCGAGGGTGAAAAGGTCCCATTAAAGCATTTATTACAAGGTCTTTTAATTAACTCTGGAAATGATGCAGGGGTTGCCATTGCTGAATATTTAGCAGGAGATGTTCCAAGCTTTGCCAATAAGCTAAATGCTTTTCTGAAGGAAAAGGTTGGTGTTCATCATACTCATTTTGTGAACCCACATGGCTTATTTGATAAAAAGCATTATACAACAGCGAGCGATTTAGCAAAGATTACGGATTATGCTTTGAAAAATCCAACTTTTCGTGAAATTTTCGGAACAAAGGAGTTAAAATGGGATGGTGAGGGTTGGCATACAATCCTTATAACTCATCATCTAATGCTCAAAGGGGAAATTCCTTATAAAGGAATAACAGGTGGAAAGACTGGATATGTTGATCAATCAGGTCAAACTTTGGCAACTACAGCAGAAAATCAAAATATTCATTTAACAGTTATTACAATGGATGCAAAATCAAAAAAAGATGAATACCTAGATACTAAGAAGCTTCTTGATTATGGATTTGAGAATTTTAAGACAGCTTCTTTGCCAAAGGATTCAATTTATCAAAATGGAAACAAAACATTTAAAACAAAGGAAAATCTACTTTATACTGCTCCACTTCATTCGAGTGTTTCGGAAAAGATTTCAAAGGACGGTATTTTGGAGATTTTGGATAAAACAGGTGTGATATTAAATTCGTTTCAGCTTACAGAACAGAAAGTAATTGCCGCCGAATCGCATCTTAGTGAAAAAGAGTCAAATAATCAAAAACAAAGTCCATGGCTGTTTATGATACCGCTTGTAATCGTTGGATTAGGAGTGAGCTGGTCCATTAATAGGATTAAATATCGCAAAAAAGGGTGAGATATATGCACCCTTTTTTAATTGAATTTTGGTGCAGATCGATTTTATTTATTACTGTAAACGATGTCAATTCAGAGAAAATGTATGATTTTTCGTAAATAAAATAGAATAGACCAACAAGTAAAAGTTATTTATTATAATATTAATAATATTAAGCTACTCTAAACATAATTTTTTTATATGAAAGTTGTATCTCATCAAAGGAGATGTTATTTTGAATGCTTTGATTACAGACGGGTTTAACAGGCCGCTCCATGATTTGCGAATTTCCGTTACGGATCGTTGTAATTTTCGATGCCAATACTGTATGCCTGCTGAAATTTTTGGTCCTGATTTTCCGTTCTTGCCTAAAAATGAAGTTTTAACATTTGAAGAGATTGAAAGACTTGCTAAACTATTTGCTCAATTGGGTGTGAAAAAAATAAGGTTAACAGGAGGTGAGCCTTTACTTAGGAGAGGACTTCCCGAATTAATCAGGAAACTTACTCTTATAGAAGGAATTACTGATATGGGGCTGACTACAAATGGTGTACTGCTAACCAGGCTAGCCAAAGAATTGTTTGATGCAGGACTTCACAGATTAAATATTAGTCTTGACGCATTAGATGAAAATCTTTTTAAAAAGCTTAATGGCAGAGGAGTTTCTTCTAAAGCAGTTATGGAAGGAATTGATAAGGCGTGTGAATTAGGATTCCACATTAAAGTAAATATGGTTGTACAAAAAGGGGTAAATGATCATGAAATTATCCCGATGGCTGAATATTTCCGTAATAAAGGAATAACGCTAAGATTTATTGAATTTATGGATGTGGGAAATTCAAATGGCTGGAATATGGAAAAGGTTATCACGAAAAAAGAAATGTACGAAATTTTATCTTCCCATTTTGAAATAGAACCTGTTGATGCTGCCTATTTTGGTGAAGTGGCAAAACGATATCGTTTTAAGGGCAGTAATGCTGAACTGGGATTTATTACCTCTGTTTCAGAGTCTTTTTGCTCCAGTTGTACGAGGGCAAGAATTTCTGCGGACGGAAAGCTATACACATGCCTTTTTGCTGGCAATGGTCATGATTTAAGAGTGCTTCTTCGAGATGGTTCTACAGATGAGACAATTAAAAACGAAATCACCTCTATTTGGAACAAGCGTGCAGATAGGTATTCAGATGAAAGAAATAACCATCATCCTTCAAAGAAAAAGATTGAAATGTCTTACATTGGCGGATAAGATTTTAACATCCTTGAAAAGTGGTATAGACAATACTACTTTTTTTGTTGGAAAAGCTACACTTAAAGAATGACAATGAAGTTATCAAAAATAACAAGTTGGGTAAGGAAATTACGATTAGAATGATAGAAACATTAAGGGGGATGTAATATGGTAGAACGGAGAAAGCCCATTTGGGTGAAAGAAGCTACCGAGAAAATAATGGAATGGAAAAAACGCGGGGAGATAGAGTGGGTATCAATTGATGATTGTGATAGCAGATTTTTGGCAGAACCATTAATTGCTGATCATGATGTCCCGCCGTTTGATCGATCCCCATATGATGGGTTTGCAATTAGGTCTTGCGATACTTTGTTGGCATCAAGTAAAAATCCAGTACAATTTGAAGTAGTGGACGAAATCGGTGCAGGTCAAGTAAGTATAAAACAATTACAAGAATTCCAGGCAATTCGAATTATGACCGGAGCGGCTATTCCAAAAGGAGCGGATTCCGTTATTATGCTTGAACTTGTGAAAGAGGAAACCTCCTTTGATAAAAAAATCATAACGATAAAAAGAAAAGTAAATGCTAGAGAAAACATATCCTTCCAAGGGGAAGATACAAAAAAAGGGGAAGTATTGTTAGAACAGGGAACGATAATTAATCCAGGTGTAAAGGCGCTTTTGGCGACATTTGGATATCATAAGGTGCCGGTGGCGAAGAAACCAGTAATTGGAGTAATTGCAACAGGTAGTGAGTTATTAAGAGTGGATGAACCACTTGTGCCAGGAAAAATCCGTAATAGTAATGGATATATGATTGAGTCGCAAATTATCCGTGCCGGAGCGTCTATTAAAAAGTATGAAAATTGTGCAGATAACTTAGAATCATTACTTACTACCGTTAAGTCTGCCTTAAAGGAATGTGACATTATCATAACTACCGGCGGCGTTTCGGTCGGTGATTTTGATTATTTACCAGAAATATATATAAAAATCGGTGCAGAAGTATTATTTAACAAGATTGCAATGCGTCCGGGAAGTGTTACTACGGTAGCACAATGTGACAATAAATTATTATATGGGCTATCCGGCAATCCATCTTCATGCTATGTAGGTTTTGAATTATACGTTCGTCCGATTATTCGTTATTGGCTGTATTCAAATAAGCCATTTTTACGGAAAACAACTGCGACATTAATAAAGGATTTCCCAAAACCGAATCCATTTACTCGCTTTGTTCGGAGTAAGTTGGGTTATGATAATGGCAGTCTTTTTGTGGAGCCTGTTGGTTTGGACAAACCGAATGTAGTGACATCCATTGCTTGGGCTGATTGTTTAATGGTATTACCTGGAGGTACAAAAGGCTATAAAACGGGTGATTTAGTAGATATTCTATTATTAGAGGATCAAGCTGGAAGTGATGAATCGTGGAAAGAAAGACAGAAATCTTCCAGATAGTGGGGTTTCAAAATAGTGGAAAGACAACTCTTGTTCAGGAAATAATCAGATATGGAGATAAATTGGGTTTAAAAAGTGGAACCATTAAACATCATGGTCATGGAGGTACTCCATCAAAGGAAAATATGGAAAAGGACAGTGAAAAGCATCTTAATGCAGGTGCGGTTTATGCTGCGGTCGAGGGCAATGGTGAACTAGTAATAAAAAAACAAACACAATATTGGTCACTGGATGAGATCATAGATTATTATCATCGTTTATCTTTAGATTTAATATTGATTGAAGGATATAAATATGCCCCCATATCGAAAGCAGTGATTATTAGAAATCAGAACGATCTTTATTTGTTAAAGGAATTAACGAATATTCAGGTAGTTTTATCATGGATACCATTGAAAGAAACTGTACCGTTTCCGGTCTTCTCAATAGAAGAGAAATCTCGATTTATTGCGTGGTTTTTTCCATTTTTATTTCCACAACATCACTTTTCTTCAAGTGAATTTTTCAGAAAAAAATAAAATAACCCCTTTATCCATTAGAGATGAAGGGGCTATTTAGATGATAAATTTAAAGTATATTTATTGAATTCTGCTTTCAACCTCTTGACAAACTTCTTCAGCTGACATTCCTCTCGCATCGATTACAGAGCCTTGGATAATTACATTTTGAATACCCATTACATTTTCATCACCGCCTGTGACAACACAGCAATCACAGCCCTTTGCATCCTGTTCGTTTTTCAGTTCAACAACATCATATCCTTTTTCGCGGAGGACCTGCGATACATTTGATAATGATTGTTCTACACCGATTTTCGCCATTTCCAACACCTCCTCTTAACCCTATATGCTTCCTTAATAATGGAAAATTATTCATTCACATCGTTTTAAATATCACCGTTATCTTCCGTGTTTCTTTCGGGAAGCATCCGCTTTGATTGTTCCAGTTTCTTCCGTTGTCGTTCCTTGCCCTTTAACTTGCGGTGAATTTAAGCCTGCCTTTGACGGGTCCTTTTTTCGATTCGCCATTTTTTCACCTCCCCTATCATTTTTCCAAATGATAGGGCGAAGTATGTATTATGGTTTAAATAGAAAATTTTTATTTTTTATCAAAAAAACAAGGTATAATCATCTTATCCGTTTATTTCGGAAAACTAAAAAAATATAAAAGGGAAGAGAGAGGAGCAAATGTTTGTGATGATTTTCTGCAGCTTTTTACCATTGCTTGGACTGCTTTCAATATTTTTACCAACAGATGATAAAGTTAGAGAATTGAATGCGGAGTAAAAAAGAATCCCCATCGGATTCTATTTTTTAAATTCAGCATTAATGGATATCTTTTTTCTTAAATCTTCCACCTCGCACTTCTGAAATATTTCCGACGGCAAGGAATGCGTGCGGGTCAAACTCTTCCACGATTGATTTTAATTTTGCCTCTTCTAATCTAGTAATAACACAAAATATCACTTTTTTGTCCGAGCCGGTAAAGGCGCCTTCTCCGTTTAAATAGGTGACACCTCTTCCAAGACGGGCAAGAATAGCGTTACCGATTTCGGTGGTATTATCACTGATGATCCACGCAGATTTCGATTCATCAAGACCTTGAATGACAATATCAATCGTTTTTGCCGCGATAAAATACGTGATCACAGAGTACATAGCCCGATTCCACCCAAAGACAAATCCGGCACATGTAAAAATAATGATGTTAAAAAACATAATGACCTCGCCAACACTAAAGGGCAGTTTCCTATTTAATAAGATGGATAGGAGCTCTGTACCATCAAGCGAGCCTCCAAAGCGAATAACAATTCCTACCCCGATGCCTAAAATAATCCCTCCAAAGATTGTAACCAGAAACAATTCGTCCGTAAAACCAGGTACGGGATGTAAAAAATAAGTAGTTAGAGACATGACTGCAATGCCATACAGTGTGGATATTGCAAAGGTTTTCCCTATTTGTTTATATCCAATAAAGAAAAAAGGAATATTTAAGATGAAAATAAACAAACCAAGCTGAAGATTTGTAAAGTGGGAAAGGATAATGGAAATACCTGTTATGCCACCATCCAGTATTGCATTTGGAACGAGGAATAATTCTAATGCTACCCCCATAATAATGGATCCTAAGGTAATGAAAAAAATCCTTCTTACTAATGCAAGTCGTGATAACTGTTTGTGTTTATTAAATCCGAATAATTCTTTTGTAGCTAACATCGATTCTCTCCCTTCAAATATGCATTTATTTAGATTTTACTAATTATGAACATATACAGTTGTTGAAAAAAATAACAATCATAAAGATTTGAAAATGAATGGAAAAGGGGAATGATTATTGTTACCAGAGGTTTTAAAAGTGATTAACATTAAATGTCTATCTTTTAATATCTTATAATAAAAATAGGAAGATTAGAAATAATTTGCTTATGGTTTTTATATTTCCATTAGTTCGTTTTCCTTTAAGACAAAATAAAAAGTCGATTTATCTTCTATACTTTCGTAAGATAATCGACTTTTATGTTTAACTTGTGAAAGAACTTCTTTTTTTGTTTTAGTTTTTCGAGTCCTCATATCAGTTAATGCATACACTCCTCTGTTCTCCGAAGGATTTCTTTTCCCTTCTCTTACAAGTTTCTCACGTCTTTTTTTAGCTTTGCTTTTTGACATTTTAGTCATCTCCTTTTTGCAGGTATGATTCCATTATAAGTGCTAAAAAAAGAAAAAACATCTTAATTTGGCCAGAATTTTCTCTTTTTTTAACTGTTACTGTATTAGGTGCCTTTACAAGACTATTTGTGAAAAACTATGGTATATTAGACCTTACAAAGTCAGTAAAGGAGTTCGGAAAATGGGAAAAAGTGTAGTAATTGCTGAGAAGCCTTCCGTCGCACGTGACATAGCAAGAGTTTTGAAGTGTTCTAAGAAAGGAAATGGATTTTTAGAAGGTGATAAATACGTAGTTACTTGGGCATTAGGGCATTTAGTAACTTTAGCGGACCCTGAAGCTTATGATAATAAATATAAATCATGGAATTTAGAAGATCTTCCGATGCTTCCAGAACGAATGAAATTAGTTGTGATAAAACAAACTGGAAAGCAGTTTAATTCCGTAAAAGCCCAGTTAAACCGCAAGGATGTAACGGAAATAATTGTGGCTACTGATGCAGGGAGAGAAGGAGAATTAGTTGCACGTTGGATTATTGAGAAAGCAAAAATTCATAAGCCAATCAAACGTCTATGGATTTCCTCTGTAACCGATAAAGCGATTAAAGACGGATTTAATAACTTAAAACCAGGAAAAGCATATGAAAATTTATATGCATCGGCAGTAGCACGTTCTGAGGCAGATTGGTATATAGGTTTAAATGCAACACGTGCGCTAACAACTAAATTTAATGCCCAGTTAAACTGTGGCCGTGTACAGACACCAACAGTTGCGATGGTTGCCGCACGTGAAGAAGAAATCAAGAATTTCAAACCACTAAATTATTTTGGCATTGAAGCCCAGACAGATAAAATTAAATTAACATGGCAAGATGTGAATGGGAATACCCGAAGCTTTAATAAAGAAAAAATAGAAAAAATCATTCACTCTATTGGACATAAAGATGGCAAAATTGTTTCCATTGACCGACAAGTAAAGAAAAAATTCGCACCCGCTCTATATGATTTAACAGAATTACAACGTGATGCCAATAAAATTTTTGGCTATTCCGCCAAAGAAACATTGAATATTATGCAAAAATTGTATGAGCAACATAAAGTATTGACATATCCTCGTACAGACTCTCGTTTTCTATCGACAGACATCGTTAGTACGCTTCCAGAACGGTTAAAAGCATGTAGCGTAGGGGAATATCGTACTCTTGCAAATAAGATTTTAATGAAGCCTATTAAAGCTACAAAAGCATTTGTAGATGATAGCAAGGTAAGTGATCACCATGCCATCATTCCAACGGAAGGCTTTGTAAATTTCTCTGCTTTTTCAGATAAAGAACGCAAAATATATGATCTTGTTGTAAAACGATTTTTAGCAGTATTATTCCCTGCGTTTGAATATGAACAATTAACCATACATGCAACAATTGGCGATGAGAAGTTTATAGCACGGGGAAAATCTGTCATCAACTCTGGCTGGAAAGAAGTATACGAAAATCGTTTTGATGATGAAGAAACAACAGATGATGTAAAAGAGCAACTATTACCTCGTCTTGAAAAAGGAGAGGTATTAAGGACAGAAATAATTGCTCTAACATCTGGTCAAACGAAGCCACCAGCACGCTTTACAGAGGCAACGCTATTATCTGCAATGGAAAACCCGACTAAGTATTTGGAAACAAATAATAAAAAGCTCGCAGAAACGTTAAAGTCAACTGGTGGTCTTGGTACAGTTGCAACTCGAGCTGATATCATTGATAAATTATTTAATTCATTCTTAATTGAAAAACGCGGTGGGAAAGAAATCTATATCACTTCCAAAGGACGTCAGCTTTTAGATTTAGTTCCGGATGAATTAAAGTCTCCGGCCACTACAGCTGAATGGGAACAAAAGCTTGAACTAATTGCTAAAGGGAAACTGAAAAAAAGTGTATTTATCAATGAAATGAAGGAACATACGAAAGAAATAGTGGCAGAAATTAAAGCGAGCAATAAAAAATATAAACATGATAATATTTCAACCAAATCTTGCCCAGACTGTGGCAAACCAATGTTAGAAGTAAACGGCAAAAAAGGGAAAATGCTTGTTTGCCAGGATCGTGAATGTGGTTACAGAAAAAACGTAGCACGTGTAACAAACGCACGCTGCCCTCAATGTAAGAAGAAATTGGAACTTCGTGGGGAAGGTGAAGGTCAAATTTTCGCTTGTAAATGCGGATATCGTGAAAAATTATCAGCTTTTGAGGCACGACGCAAAAAAGAGTCTGGTGGGAAAATGGATAAACGTTCTGTGCAAAAATATCTTAAGCAACAAAATAAAAACGAAGAACCTATAAATAATGCATTTGCAGAGGCATTAAAGGGCATAAAATTCGACTAACTTTTCCATTTTTTAAAGTGATAAATGGATGTTTAGGTGAATTATGGGCGAATGTACACAAATTCTCCCTTGCACAATTAGATATATTTTTATACAATAATTTCTTGTAAGAGAAAAGTGTATATCATATACAACCTAAATACATTTATATCTTGCAAATATAAATCGATAGGTGGTAATAACATGTCAGAAACAAAACCTTATAGAGTATTACTGTATTATTATTATACTGATATTGAAAATCCTGAGGAATTTGCAGCAGAGCACTTAAAATATTGTAAAGAGCAAGGCTTAAAAGGAAGAATTCTTGTTGCGCATGAAGGAATTAACGGAACACTCTCAGGAACAGTTGAAAAAACAGAGGAATATATGAACATGATGAAAAATGATCCTCGTTTTAAAGGGATTGTTTTTAAAGTAGATGAAGCGGATGGTCATGCATTTAAGAAAATGCATGTTAGACCGCGTAAAGAGCTTGTTACTTTACGATTAGAAGATGATATTAATCCAAATGAACTGACTGGTAAATATTATAGTCCAAAAGAGTTTTTTGAAGCGATGCAAGATGAAAATACGGTCGTTTTGGATGCAAGGAATGACTATGAATATGAACTTGGACACTTTAGAGGTGCTATCAAGCCTGATATTGAAACGTTCAGGGAATTACCAGATTGGGTTCGGGCTAATAAAGATAAATTAGAGGGTAAAAAAATCCTAACCTATTGCACAGGTGGGATCCGCTGTGAAAAGTTTTCAGGATGGCTAGTACGCGAAGGATTTGAAGATGTAGCACAGCTTCATGGTGGAATCGTTTCGTACGGTAAGGACCCGGAGGTAAAGGGTGAATTATGGGATGGTCAATGCTATGTATTCGATGAGCGTATTGCTGTTCCTATCAACCATAAAGAGCATGTCATTGTAGGGAAGGACTATTTTACTGGTGAACCTTGTGAACGTTATGTGAATTGTGCAAACCCTGAGTGTAATAAACAAATTCTATGCTCAGAAGAAAATGAACATAAATATTTGCGCGGTTGTACACACGAATGCCGTGTACATCCAAGAAATCTTTATGTGAAAGAGCACGGTTTAACACAAGAGGAAGTAGAAGAAAGATTAAAAAGAATAGAAGAAGAAAACACAGTGAAAATGTAAAAAAGGTAGCGGTTGCTACCTTTTTTTATACAAAAATTTTTTCCCTGCATTATCCATTTCATAAAATATTTAGTTTTAAAATAGGAAAGTTTTAGTATATACTAGTGGATAGGTTGAATGGAAAGCGGGTGCAATTTTTTGAAACTGAATAAGAAGGTATTAAATACTTTGAAATTCTTATTCCCAGTTCTTCTTCTATTATTTATTTTTTTAGAATCAAGAAAAATGATAAAGAATTTTGATATAAATTTAATCAAAAATCATCTAGATCAATTAAATGTTCACAATATCATTATTATTATCATACTAGGAATTATTGCTGTTACTCCAATGTTATTTTACGATCTAGTGTTAAATCGAATTCTTAATCTTGGGATACCAAAATTGGAAATGGCAAAATATTCGTTAACCATCAATACATATTCTAATTTTATTGGTTTTGGGGGAGTAGCTGGATTAAGTTTAAGAACTTACTTTTTTAAAGGTAAATTCAAAGATCGCGGGAAGTTGGTAAAAAATATCGCTCAAATATCGCTATTTTATTTGGCGGGGCTTTCCATTTTAAGTTGGATTGTGTCTCTAGGGATAATGCAAACAAGTTTTTTAGCGGGAATGAAATGGATAAAGCTAGCTGTATGGGGGATAAGCCTATATGCACCTATTCTAATTCTTTTAACAAAATTAAGAGAACGAAAGGATCAAGGGGAGCATTTTAAAACCATCTATATTTTAGAGCTTGCATTGATATCCATTTTTGAATGGATGTTTGCCATTTTGTTGTTTTTAACTATCGCCAATATTCTTCATATTCATATTACGCTGAGGGAGTTATTCCCAATATTTATTGTTGCGTCCTGTGCAGGAATTGTCAGTATGATTCCTGGAGGTATCGGTTCCTTTGACTTAATTATGCTACTAGGGTTTGAAAGTCTCCATGTACCTACGGAAAAAATCTTGTTGATTCTGCTTTTTTATCGGATTAGTTATTATATTATTCCGTTCATTCTCGGTACCATTTTGTTTGTGAAAAAGCTATGGAATGATTTAGATGAACCGTACAGACAGGTCATTCATTTTTTGGCGCGAAATATTAGCCATTGGATTATCACCATTTTAGTATTTTTCTCCGGGATTATTTTGTTAATTTCCGCATCTCTTCCTGGAGTATTGGAAAGGGTTAAATTCTTAAGGGAATTTCTTTCTTTTCCCATAATGAACCTTTCTCATCAATTGTCGGTTGCAGCAGGTTTATTATTGCTGTTTTTATCAAGAGGAATTGAATACAGAGTGAAATGGGCTTATTATTTCACCATGTTCATGCTTATTTTTGCAGCTATCTTATCAATTACAAAAAACTTAAATTATGAACAGGCAATTTTTTTAATCATCGTTGCGTTTATCTTATGGTTATCGAAAAAAAGCTTTTATCGCATTAACTTTGTTGTAACATGGGGAAGAGCTGCATTCGATTTTCTGGGGATCCTTTTCTTTATCATATTGTATTTTTTCATTGGGTATATGAATTTACCGCAACATAGCGAGAAAATGAAAATTCCCCATTTTATACGAAAATACATGATTTTGGATCCTGGTGATTTATTTAAAAGTGCCGTTTTAGGATTAATTATTGCATTAATCGTCATTTACTTTGTGTACTGGCTGAAAAAACCATATGAGGCACAATTTCAATCCTCCATTAATGAGACGGAGAAAATTATGGAACATTTGCAAAAATATGGGGGTACTGTTTTATCCCATTTAATATTTTTGCATGACAAAATGATTTATTGGAGCAGATCAGGCAATGTTCTGTTTGCTTTTCAAAAATATGCGGACAAGCTTGTTGTACTAGGTAATCCGGTAGGAGATCACCGAGAATTTCATGATTGTATTGAAGAATTTCATGATGTTGCTAACTTGTATGGATATACTCCCGTATATTACGAGGTTACGAAAGAAATGCTTCCGATGCTGCATGAAAATGGCTATGACTTCTTTAAATTAGGTGAGGAAGCATTTGTTAATGTTGAGGAATTTTCTTTGTCTGGGAAAAAAATGAAAAATTTAAGAGCCGTGAAAAATAAACTGGAGAGAGAGGGCTTTTCATGTAACGTACTGGAACCTCCTTTCTCAGACGAATTACTAACACGTTTACAGTTTATTTCGGAGCAATGGCTGCAAGGGAGATTGGAAAAAGGTTTTTCACTAGGTTTTTTTGACAAAGATTATTTAAATTTAGGACCAATTGCTGTTGTGAAAAATGAAGAAGGTGTTCCTATTGCTTTTACATCGTTAATGCCAAAATATGATGATCATAAAACACTATCTTTGGACCTTATGCGTCAATTGTCTGATATACCGCCTGGGATTATGGATTTTATGTTTATTCATCTATTTGAATGGGCAGGTCAAAATGGATATAGTCAGTTTAATATTGGAATGGCACCTTTAGCAAATGTCGGTTTGTCCAAATATTCGTTTTTAGGAGAAAAGCTAGCATCGCAAATCTATTTACATGGCAGTTTCATCTATCATTTTAAAGGATTGAAAAATTTTAAAGAAAAGTACGCCGATACATGGGAACCAAAATACATGGCGTATCGGAAAAAGACTTCACTTCCATTAACAATGTTTCAAGTAGCGCTTCTAATAGCAAAAAAACGCCCGAAAACCGATTAATAATCGGCTAGGGCGTTTTTTGTTTTATTTTTCGCTTTCCTTATTCGTAACTTTTTTCTAATTCATCTACTAAATAACCGACATATGCAACCGCTTTTTTAATCGCATCTGGTTTTGACATATCGACACCGGCTTTTTTAATTAAATCAAGAGGTTTTAAAGTACCTCCGGATTTTAACACGTCTAACCAACGATCAACTGCTGGTTGACCTTCTTCTTGAATCATTTGGGAAACTGCAGTAGATACAGTTAAACCGGCAGAATACGTATATGGATACAGTCCCATATAATAATGTGGTTGACGCATCCAAGTTAAGCTTGCACCTTCATCTAGTTCAACAGCATCTCCCCAGAAATTAGAAATTGTTTCATATTTTTGTTCACAAAGTGCTTTTGCTGTTAATGGTTTACCAGCTTCCGCAAGACTGTAAACTCGTCTTTGGAATTCTCCTTCAAGAAGATGGGTGACAAAATTATGATAGTACGTTCCTAAAAGACTAGAGATAACCCAACGCTTCATGCGCTTATCATTCGTTTTTGAAAGAATATGATTGGCAAGCAAAAGTTCATTCATCGTAGATGGTGCTTCAACAAAATACATGGATGGACGGGTATTAACTATTCTTTGATTTTTCCCGGCAAGATAGAAGTGACCTGCATGACCTAATTCGTGAGCTAAGACAAAGGCGCCGCGCATCGTATCTGTCCATGTAATCAAAATATATGGATGCACACCATATGGACTGGAGCAAAATGCACCTGTTGACTTACCAATATTATCTGCTAAATCTACCCATCTTTGAGATAATGCTGTTTTCATAATTTGGCTGTATTCAGGACCCATTACTTCAAGTGCATCGAGGATCATATTGGCTGCTTCCCCAAAGGTTGTTTTTGGATTGAAGTCTGGGTCTAAAGGAGCCTTTAAATCACAGAACAACATTTTTCTAAGCCTAATTCACGTTTTTTCAAATTTGCAAAACGCTGCATATGAGGTGCAAGTTCCGTCTGAATAATGTCCAATTGATTATTATACATTTCCTCTGTTACTTTTTGCGGGTGTAAAAGCATTTCAGTAACAGAAGAATAATTGCGGGCACGCGAGATAGCAACTTGTTTCTTCACTTCGGTTGCATATGTTGCTGCAAAAGTGTTTTTATATTGTTCCAAAGTTTTAATGAATGAATCATATGCTTTTCTTCGGACCTCTGTATTTGTGGACAATTCATAACGGTCTTCATACAAGGCAAAGGACATTGGCAATTCATTGTCGCCTTCATGGATTGAGTCAAATTGCATATCAGAAGACTTGCCAAGCTGATAAATAGTATATGGTGAATTATGTATTTCGCTCAAAGATGCTAAAAGCTCTTCGACTTCCGGAGAAAGGATATATTTCTTTTTCTCTAATAAATCATTTAATTTATTTTTATAAACTTCTAACTCTGCCTCTTCTTGTAAATATCTCTCAACCGTTCCTTCAGAAAGAGATAATATTTCTGTCTCAATAAATGATAAAGCTGCACCTAATTTTGCAAGCATTCCTGCAACTAAGGAGGAATTTCCTTGATTAACTGGATTAGACCCATCTTCAGAGGATTTTAAGCTAGCGTAAGTAGCAACTCTAACGACACGGATGTGTAACTGCTCCTCTGCGTATAGACATTTTAATAAAACTTTCGCACCTGTATGAAGTTTCCCTTTAAACTGACTTACACTTGAAATATCAGTTTCAATTGATTTAAGCTCTGCTTCCCAAAGATCATCAGAAGCAAATAAATCCTTTAAATTCCATGTATTTTCTACAGGAACCTCTGAACGCGTTAATCTTTTTTCAACGGTTTTCTGCATATTGATTCCTCCTTTAAAAATATGAATAATGGGAACATTTCGTATCCCTAACAAATTTTATTATATATTAATTTGAAAAATTTGAATATGGTAAATTGCTATAATTGGAAGGATTTTAGTAGGGAATTATTTCAAATCATAAAAGAACGAGCTTTTTCACAAAATAATTTCGTTCAATATGAACAAATTACGCTCGAAAACAATGGAGGGAGTTAATATGACAGTAATTAATAATATTAAACAAACTGTTTCTGGCCTAAAAAGTGCACAGGCTAACTTAGAAAGCTTTGCTTTAGCAACGGATAACCAACAAGCTAAACAGCTTTATCAAACATGTGCACAACAAACACAAACAATTATCGATACTTTAACACCAAGAATGAATGAGGTTGAACAAGAAGAACCACAATATAAACAACAATAACTGCGTTTGTTTTACCGGCGGTCTTATCCGCATAACCGCCGGTAATTAATCATTTGCAAAAGGGGGATTCAATGTGACGGTTGCATCGGATGTGAAAAATTGTATAGCAAGTCTTCAAGGGGCAAAAAATAATTTTAGTCATTTGGCTCTTGTATCAAGAGATGATGAAGCAAAACGGATATTTCATGAATGTATGATGGAAACGGAAGAGATCATTCAAGATCTGCAAAGTCGTGTTTATTCTTTGGAAAGAGAAGAACCCCAATATAAGGGATAGAGAAAGGAGAGTGTGTAATGAACTTGCCAGGATGGTTAGAAGTTATAATTAGGTCCTTATCCATACTTATTGTTTTGTTTATTCTGACAAAAATTCGAGGTAAAAAACAAATATCACAACTCTCCCTCTTTGAATATATTATTGGAATAACGATTGGCGATATTTCAGCAGAGACTTCAGTTGGTGTAAAATCAAATTTTTTTTACGGTGTAAGCAGTTTGCTTGTATGGACGGTTATTCCTCTTATTATCAGTTTTAGTACGTTAAAAAATAAAAAGGTTCGTGAAGTACTTGAAGGTAAAGCAACAGTTGTTATAAAAGACGGAAAAATACAAGAGGATACCTTAAATAAGGAAAAATACAGTATAGATAATATCATGGAGCTTCTTCGGCAGAAAAATGCCTTTAATATTGCGGACGTCGAATTTGCCGTTTTAGAACCAAGCGGCGATTTAAGTGTATTGATGAAAAAAGAAAGTCAACCGTTAACACCAAAAGATATACAAATGAAAGTCCCATCAGAAAAAGAACCGCAGACAGTTATTATGGAAGGAAAAATTTTAGATGAACCATTGGGACTAACAGGATATAATCGCGCATGGCTGGAAGCGGAGCTGCAAAAACTAAATGTTGCTTTGGATAATATAGTGGTCGGACAAATCGATTCGTACGGAAAATTAACTGTTGATATATTTGATGATAAAATTCAAATTCCAAAATCTCAGGAAAGAGCTTTGTTACTTGCTACTATAAAAAAATGTCAAGCAGATATGGAGCTTTTCACCCTTGCAACTGAATCAAAGGAAGCACAGCAAATGTATAAAAAGAATGCAGAACGCTTAGCTCACATGATAAAACGTGTAGAATATTTACTTAACGAATAGGTGAATTTTGAAGTACTAATATCACTCATACTCGTCAAATATGGCGAGTTTTTATTTTTATAAAGGTTGATATTACATATATAAATAATTTAGTGCATATAGAAATAAAAGGTACAATTTTTCTGTTCAGGAGGTTATATTCTTATGTCTGGGTTGGGCAAAAGCATCATAAGAAAGGAAGCCCTTAATAAAGTAACAGGAAATGCAAGATATACTAATGATATCGCCTTTTCACACATATTGGAAACTGCATTTGTTCGCAGCCCTCATGCACATGCGAAAATTCTTTCTATAGATATATCACAGGCTAAAAGAATTCATGGTGTTAGAGCCATTATAACTGGTGAAAATCTTCCGATGACTGGAGAAGATATTTTGGACCATCCACCTCTTGCCTATGATAAAGTACGCCATTATGGTGAGCCTGTCGTTATGATTGTAGCGGAAAAAAAATATCAGGCAAAACAAGCCGCGAATTTTATCAAAGTTAACTACTCCCCCCTTCCAGTCGTTAATTCACCACTAGAGGCAATGCAGCAAAATTCACCTCTAGTCCATGAAAATCTAGGGAAATATGAAGTGATGAAAGGTATATATCCTGTACCCAGTACCAACATTGCAAACCATACGAAAATTAGAAAAGGCAATATTGACGCTGGATTTTCAAAATGTGATGTTATTGTAGAAAAAAGCTACTCCTTTACACAAGCCGACCATGCAGCAATGGAAACAAGATGTGCAACTGCTGAAATTACTCCCTCTGGCATTGTTATTATTCACTCATCCTCACAAGCGCCATATTTAATAAAAAAATCCATATCCAGTATTTTTAACATCGAGGAAGGAAAAGTCGATGTTCATACACCCCTTGTTGGTGGAGCATATGGGGGAAAGGCAGCAATACAACTGGAATACCTTGCATATATTGCTTCAAGGGCTGTCGGCGGAAAACCCGTTAAAGTGTTGAATTCTAGAGAAGAGGATCTTATTATGTCACCAGTTCACATTGGACTTACCGCTACTGTTAAAATCGGATGTACATCAGATGGTAAGATTCAAGCTGCGAAATACACTTATTTGTTTGACGGAGGTGCTTATTCAGATAAGGGAGTTGATATGAGTAAATCAGCAGGAATTGATTGCACCGGACCTTATAATATAGAAAATGTTTGGTGTGATTCCTATTGTATGTATACAAATCACCCTTATTCTACTTCATTTCGCGGCTTTAGCCACTCGGAACTAACGTTTGCTGCTGATCGAACCATGGATATTTTAGCTAAGGAACTAAATATGGATCCCATTGATTTTCGGCTAATAAATGCCATTAAGGAAGGAGATACTACCCCAACACAAACACCATTAACTAAAAGTAATATAGGAAACATGACAAAATGCTTAAAAAGGCTAAAAGAGCTTATAGGTCCCAATATCAATTACCGGCAAAAAATTGGTAATGGTAAAATTCGATCACTTGGAATAAGCGGTCTGTGGAAAACCTCCAATATTGATTCGGATGCAGGGTCTGGTGCAATCATTACCTTTAATAATGATGGGAGCATGAACCTAAACTGCGGGTTGGTAGAACTTGGTCAAGGCACCAAAACAGCTTTAACGCAAATCATTGCAGAGCGTTTCAAAATGGATGTAGATATGGTACATGTAAAAATGTCGGTGGATACGGAAATAACTCCCGAGCATTGGAAAACAGTAGCGAGCAGAGGCACATTTATGGTCGGCAGGGCTGTAATGGATGCATGTAATGATGCAATTGCACAATTTAAGCATGTTGCCGCCAAAATTTTTTTAGTGGAAGAAGAAGATTTAGAGGTAGGGGAAGGGAAAGTTTACCTAAGAGCAAATCCAGTTAGGAGCATTCCAATGGCGGAGCTTGCTCATGGATATAAATATCCCAAGGGAAGTGCGATTGGCGGAGAAATTATTGGAAGAGGAAAATATATTTTGCGAAATATTGTCCCCATTGATCCGGAAACAGGAAAGGGGGTTCCAGGGCCGGAATGGACAGTTGGTGCTGAAGCGGTCGAAGTAGAATATGATGAGGAAAATTTCACATATGAGCTTAAAAGAGTTTTTGCTGTCATTGATTGTGGAAGGTTAATTAATCCACTACTTGCAAAGGGGCAAGTAATGGGGGCAGCCCATATGGGTCTAAGTTTTGCTACTAGAGAGAAATTTGATTTTTCTAATAAAGGGGAAGTATTAAATCCTCAGCTTAGGACTTATCATATGTTAAGATATGGCGAGAATCCTGAATATATTGTTGATTTTGTCGAAACTCCGTTCTTAGATTCTCCATATGGGATTCGCGGAATAGGGGAGCATGGCATCATAGGCATTCCTGCAGCATTAGCAAACAGTCTTTCCAATGCGATGGAAAAAGAATTAATGATTCTTCCATTAACCCCGGAAAATTTATGGCGGATCAAGAATGGAGTACAATCATGATACCTTTTAATTTTGAATACATGAAAGTCTATACCATTCAGGAGGCTGTCAGTTTATATCAGCATTTTCTATTAAGCGGGAAAACGCCAATGTATTTTGGAGGCGGTACTGAAATCATTACCCTAGGAAGAACGAGCAGTTTATTTACGGATGCAGTTATTGATATAAATGGGATACCAGAGTGTAATATTCTTTTGGAGAGAGAACAAAAATTGATTCTAGGATCTTGCATTTCTTTAACTCAATCAGTCTACCAAGATAGCTTTCCATTATTAAGTAAAACGGCTATTGAAATTGCAGACCAAACAGCCAGAAATAAAATTTCTTTAGGTGGAAATATTTGCAGTAATATTCGCTTTAAAGAAGGAATTCTTCCATTTTTGATAACGGATAGCAATGTTGTCATAGCAAACGAAGGAGGGATTAGAGAAATCCCTATTAAAGATGCATTTAATGAGGAATATCAACTGCCTGCCGGAACTTTACTTGTTCAATTAGTAGTAGATGAAGAGTATATAAATGCTCCTTATTATGCAAAAAAGATAAGAACTATAGGAACGGTCGGATATCCTGTTATATCTATTAATGCTATTAAGATAAATGGAAGATTAAAAATAGCTGTTAGCGGAATATCATTACTCCCAATCCATGAGGAAACCATTGACAATCGATTAAACAATCGACAATTGGCTTACAAAGATAGAATAAAAGAAGCAATTGATGCATGGCCAAAGCCAATTATTGATGATATTCAGGGTTCTGCTGATTATAAAAAGTATTTATTAGAAAAAAACTTACTTGAAATTTTTCAGAAGCTGGAGGTGGAGTAGGTGGCGGGCTCCAAATATTTCAATAGTTACTTACATGTAAATGGAGAAGAAAGAGAAGTACATTTTCGTGCAGCAGATACCTTATTAACGGTTATTCGGGAGGAACTTGGATTAACAGGAACTAAATATGGCTGTGGAAACGGGGATTGTGGAGCATGTACTGTTAATGTAGATGGATGGCCCCAAAAGTCCTGTCTTATGCTCGCAATCGAAGCATTGGATAAAGAAATCCTAACAATAGAAGGGTTAAAATTCACTCCGATTCAACAGGCATATGTTGAAAAAAATGCGTTTCAATGCGGGTTTTGTACACCGGGATTTATTATGAATGCACATTCTTTATTATCCCTATTTCCAGATGCAGATGACGAGACTATTCAAGATTGGATGGAATCTAATATTTGCAGATGCACTAGCTATCAGGAAATGATGGAAGCCTTTCATAGCGTGAAAAACCAAAGGTAGGAACGAGGGACCTGACCTGTCCCTCTGTCCCATTACGATAAAAATTGCTTAATATAATCAACATATTCATTTTTATTATATCCATTGTATAGGCCCATGGATAACTTAACAGGGTCACCGAAAAAAAAGCGTTCAAAGTGAGTTTGTCTAGTTCCGAATGGACTCATACATAAATCCCATGCCAACCGAAATAGTTTTACTTTGTCTTCTGCGGTGGAATTGGCTCCTTGAAGATATTGATCAATATAGTTACGTACCGGTGAATGAAAATCTTTATCCGTAGGAAGTGTAATCAAACTGCTTCCGCTTAATAACTGGATAATTTCCACTAATCTTGGGTACATCCGCGGATAATAATAAATTGCCGCATTCAACGGTTTCGCATCTGGCACCAAAGTTCCACAATTATTTTTTTTTGCTTGTATTTCTGCAGAGAATTGAAGGCCTTTTAAGATTTCCAACGTTACAATAACTTCACTGACTTTATCTTTGACATGCTGATATTCTCCAATATTAATGGCATCTATTAAACTTTCCGCAAGTCCAAGGATAAATTCTGTCTTCACGATCATTCTCGTTAAAGCCTGATATAGTAATAATGTATTAAAATTTGTTTCTTGAAACATAGAAAAAGCTATGTCGTAATCCTTATATAAAAATACATTCTCCCAAGGCACAAGTACCTCATCAAACACAACAACCGTATCCATTTCTTCGAAGCGGGAGCCAAGTGGATGATCAAAAGGGGAATCACTTAATACAAAAGATTCTCGGCAAAGAAATTTTAAGCCTGGTGTATTAGAGGGGATTGTAAATGCATAAATATAAGATTCATCAATAAAGTTTCCTCCTGCCGGAATTACTAAAAGTTCGTCTGTTATACCTCCTTGAGTGGATAGTAAACGTGCCCCCTTAATAACAATTCCATCTGTATTTTCCTTGATGATTTTTGCTGCGATGATATTGGAATCTTCCTCCATATAACTTGTGGATCGATTCACTTGCGGATTGATAAACGTGTGTGTAAAAGTAAGATCTTTTTCCATAGCTTTTTGATATATATGAAGGATATTAGAGCCGAAATTTGGATCATTTTTCCCGAATAAATTATGAGCAGTACCTAATGACATTATCGCGGTATTCACGTAATCAGGCGACCTTCCAAGCATGCCAGCATTTGTTCTGGACCAAAATGCAGTAGCAATCCTCCGCTTTTCTAACTCTTTTAACGTTGTAGGCTGTTGAAAAGAAAATCCAACTTCCTTTTTGGATGATGTTTTAAAGGTTAAAAGTTCTTTATGATCTTCATTGTTTTGCAAATCAAATAAGTGTGCCTTGCTCTTCATAATGCCTTTAAATGCTGGATGTTCTGAAATATTCCCGGTTATTTTCTGTCCATTCACCCAAACCTCATTGTTTAAAGCATCAATTCTTTTAATATATTCACTTCCTGATATTGTCATAAAAAGCTTCACACCCTTAAAGAATATATTTATATGATATGAAATGATCAAAAAAAGGAATCAACGTAAATGTTGATTCCTTCATTATTGGTAAATTTTTTTACTAATTTCATTGTTTTAATGGTGTTGTTTTTGTCTAGCGCAAGCGGCAGCCATCGGCAGGAGGATTTCAACGTATCCTTACTATGAAATACTACGCCAATGGGCAAGGTACTTGCACTTTTCTAGTTAAGCATATAATTTAGTCAATTGGGCCTGAATATCGTCGTTCTCTAAATACTCATCATACGTCATGACTTTATCAATCATGCCATTTGGAGTTAATTCAATAATACGATTTGCAATCGTTTGGATAAACTGATGATCATGTGAAGCAAAGATTAAAGAACCTTTAAAGCGAATTAACCCGTTATTCAATGCAGTAATCGATTCAAGATCTAAATGGTTTGTTGGTTCATCAAGCAGCAGGACATTGGATCCGCTTAGCATCATTTTTGAAAGCATACAACGTACTTTTTCTCCACCGGATAACACATTTGCTTTTTTCATTACCTCTTCACCGGAAAATAGCATTCTGCCAAGGAAGCCTCTTAAAAAGCTTTCACTTTGGTCAAGAGGTGAATATTGACGCAACCAATCAACTAAGTTTAACTCGCCATTTTCAAAGTACTCGCTATTATCCTTTGGAAAATAGGCTTGTGAAGTAGTAACACCCCATTTATAGGAGCCGCTGTCTGGTTCCATTTCACCAGACAAGATTTTGAAAAGGGTCGTTTTTGCAATTTCATTTTGGCCTACTAATGCAATCTTGTCGTCTTTATTCATAATAAAGCTTACATTATCCAATACTTTGACACCGTCAATGGTTTTCGTTAAACCTTCCACACGTAATAAATCATTTCCTATTTCGCGTTCAGGAGTAAAATGTACGTATGGGTATTTTCGGGAAGAAGGCCTGATATCATCTAATGTAATTTTATCCAATAATTTTTTCCGTGATGTTGCTTGTTTTGACTTTGAAGCATTGGCGCTAAATCTTGCAATAAATGCTTGAAGCTCTTTAATTTGTTCTTCTTTTTTCTTATTCGCTTCCTGCATCATTTTTTGTGCTAGCTGACTGGATTCATACCAGAAATCATAATTACCGACATAAAGCTGAATTTTGCCGAAATCTAAATCAGCAATATGAGTACATACTTTGTTTAAGAAATGACGGTCATGGGAAACAACAATGACAGTATTTTCGAAGTTAATGAGGAATTCCTCCAACCATTGGATTGCTTTTAAATCCAAATGGTTCGTTGGCTCATCCAATAACAGAATATCCGGTTTTCCGAATAATGCTTGTGCAAGGAGTACTTTTACTTTTTCGGCACCAGTGAGTTCTTCCATTTTCTTTGTATGAAGTTCTTCCCCAATCCCTAATCCTTTTAATAAAATGGCTGCTTCTGATTCAGCCTCCCAACCGTTTAGTTCGGCAAACTCTCCTTCAAGTTCAGCAGCTTTCATTCCATCTTCATCAGTAAAATCAGCCTTCATATAAATGGCATCCTTTTCTTGCATCACTTCATACAAGCGTGTATGCCCCATTATTACGACTTTCAATACCTCATGTTCTTCATATTCAAAATGATTTTGCTTTAATACCGCCAGTCTTTCTCCAGGTGTAATATGCACGTCACCCGATTGCGGTTCTAAATCGCCAGCCAAAATTTTCAAAAAAGTTGATTTTCCTGCACCGTTGGCACCAATAAGGCCATAGCAATTGCCTGGAGTAAATTTAATATTAATATCTTCGAATAGTTTACGTTCTCCATAACGTAAACCTACTTTGTTTACTGTAATCAAATCATTACGACCTCCACATATAATATCTGTTTGATTATATCATGGAATAAATGTAAAAGGCATCTTTAATTCAAATGGAAAGCGCCTTGCCTATAGGCGTACGGTTTATAAGTGTCTTCACCGAAACCAAAGGAAACAAATAGAAGTACCTCAGGAGCTAGTGAAAATGCACTTCAAATTTCACCAATTTGAAAATAGCACTTCCATTTTCACCTGATGCTTTACCGGCGTAGAGGAGACGTAGAAATCAGCTTCCTGACGGCTCCTTTCACTGGAGGTGATAATTTAAGTGATAAGGTTATAAAGTGCTATATTATTTTTTTTCATAAATAAATAAAGCTAAAATCACCAGCGGGATTTTAGCTTTTTAAAGTTTTTATAAATTTTCATTTTGTTGTTGGATTTCATCTTTAGCAAGGATTGTATTTGCATCCTTCAAATGCTCAAACTCATTAACCGAATCGCCAGGTGCATATTTCGTGCCTGTTATATTATCACCAGCTGTATTAATAGTAATAGCTGGTCTTTCAGGCGCATTTGTCAGAATTTTATCGTGTTTATCTTTCATTTGACCATCTCCGTTTTCTAGGTTTGATTATATTCATGCTTTTTTTGAATAATAACTAAAATCCTATTGTAGACTTAGATTCGAGGCATGTTTTTTTATGATGCTAATTATTATTAATCGATATTTTAAGAAAAGAACCATATTAAAAGCATTTCTAATCCATTAAAATCTATTCGTTGTTTACAATAGTTTCTTATTTCGCGACTTTTCTACATTACTTTGGTCATGAATGGGAAAACTGAAGAAAAGTCTACAAATAGGAGGATATAAAGAATGGTAAATGAGGAATCTGCCCGCAAACAAATACCGCAATTTCCTGAACCATTATGGAGAGATAAGATAGATTTTCCAAAATTTTCGCAGCTTAATGAAGATATCGAAGTGGATGTAACGGTTGTTGGAGGAGGAATTACGGGTATTACAACAGCTTATTTGTTAGTGAAGGAAGGGTTTAAGGTTGCTTTAATTGAAGCGGGAAATCTGTTGAATGGAACAACAGGACATACTACTGCAAAAATAACAGCTCAGCATGGGTTAATCTATGATGAACTAATCCAAACAATTGGTGGTGAAAGTGCTAGATTATATTATGAAGCAAATAACAATGCAATTACATTTATTCGCGATATGGTAAAGGAACATAATATAGAATGTGATTTTACAAATGAAGATGCGTTTATTTATACTAATTCAGATGATTATATAAATAAGCTGAAAAATGAGATGATTGCATACGAAAAATTAGGCATAAAAGGGGAAATCTCAGACAGAGTACCAGCAGATTTTTCAGTTAAAGCAGCTCTTAAAATGAGTAATCAGGCGCATTTTCACCCATTGAAATATTTGAAACCATTAGTGGAATACATTGTTTCTAACGGTGGGGTTATTTTTGAAAAAACAACCGCTACAGATGTAGATACAGAGGAAAAATTAAAGGTAAGGACTAGCGGTGGACCGTCTGTAATCTGTAGATATGTTTGTGCATGCTCCCATTTTCCTTTTTATGATGGGCTTGGCTTCTATCCTACAAGGATGTATGCGGAAAGATCCTATATTATTGCCATAAAACCAGAGAAGGAGTTTAATGGTGGGATGTACATAAATGCGGAGCAGCCAACGCGTTCCTTACGTACTGCTATGCTTGGTGATGAAGAATTGCTGTTAATTGGCGGAGAGAATCATAAAACAGGACAAGGTATTTCTACGATTTTACATTATCAAGCTCTAGAGAATTTTGCAGAAGAGACCTTTGGCATTAAAGAGTATTTATTTAGATGGTCAGCGCAGGATTTAACAACTTTGGATAAAGTCCCTTACATAGGACAAATAACCGGTGGTCACCCTAATATTTTTGTCGCTACAGGTTTTCGAAAATGGGGGATGACAAATAGTACGGTTGCTGCAAATTTATTGAAGGATCTTATAATGGAAAAAGAAAATCCATATCGTGATTTATATACTCCATCCAGGTTTGGCGATACAAGTATGAAATCCTTTCTTTCAACGAATATAGATGTAGCAAAACATTTAATAGAAGGAAAATTGGAATATCCTTTAATGCGTATCGATGAATTGGAACCTGACCAAGGTTCTGTTGTTAATGTAAATGGAAGGCGAGCCGGAGCTTATCGGGATAAGGATGGAAAGGTTTATGTCGTTGATACTACATGTACGCATCTTGGCTGTGAGGTCGAGTGGAACTCAGGAGATCGCACATGGGACTGTCCTTGTCATGGTTCAAGATTCTCTATTCAAGGAGATGTAATAGAAGGACCTGCCGAAAGCCCATTGGAGAAAATAGCAGAAGAATAAGATTTGAGTCTGCTCCTAATGGAGTAGACTTTTTATATTTTGAAATTTATCGCTATTTCAATATATTACAATGTGACAGATTGTTACATTAGTTGAAACGGGAGCGTAATGAAACGAACATGTTGTTGACATTGTATTGTTATTTTCGTGTGTTAGTATTGGCTCAGTTAGCAAAATTGGTTTGCTAGCAAAGGGAGGTAAAAAAATGAAAAAAGCATTTACAGCTATAGCAGCAGCGTTTACGCTGACCGGAGTCGTAACTGGAAATACTTTTGCTGCCGAATACAATGTTAAATTAGGTGATTCACTTTGGAAGATATCCAATGAACATCATACAAATGTTGATTCATTAATGAAATGGAATCACTTATCGAACGACTTAATTTATCCAGATCAAAAACTAACCATTTTAAATAAAGAAACTTATGTTGTAAAAAATGGAGATACCATTTGGGATATTGCAAATAACTACAATGTAACAGTAGATCAATTAAAGCAATGGAACAACCTAACGGCTGATTTAATCCACCCAAATGATGAATTAGTAGTCTATCCAGAAGAAGATACGAAAAAGGCATCCAAAGATGATAACGAATCGAAAAAGGTTGAATCTTCTTCTGTAAAGAATGCTAGTGTGGCAGCAAAGCCCGTAACCAAAAAACAACCTGAAAAAGAACAGGCAGCAAAAAACACAACTGATAATGTTAAAAAGGTTATTCAAATGAGAGCGACCGCGTATACGGCAAATTGTGAAAAATGTTCCGGTATCACAGCTACTGGGGTCAATATCAAAGATCATCCAGAGAAAAAAGTTATTTCAGTAGATCCAAACGTTATTCCACTTGGCTCAAAAGTGTATGTGGAAGGCTATGGATATGCGATTGCAGCGGATACTGGAGGAGCAATAAAAGGACATAAAATTGATATATTTATCCCATCACTTTCGAAAGCGAAGCAATGGGGTGTACGTAACGTAGAAGTAAAAATTATTGAATAGCAGGATTAAGAGGTTTAATCTATTTTAATAGATTTGCCTCTTTTTTATTTATACCACATATTTAAGCGAGTGAAACAAAAAGAGGTGTTCATTCGTAATAGGTTATATAAGGATAAAAAGGAGTGATAGTTGCATGACTGAAAAGAAAGGCTGTATAAAATGCGGAAGTACCGACGCAGCTCAAAAAGACGTTGCCATGACAGGTACGGGATTATCCAAAATGTTTGATATTCAGCACAATCAATTTACCGTTGTGTATTGTAAAAACTGCGGATACTCGGAGTTCTATAATAAACAATCCTCTACTGCATCCAATGTGTTGGATTTCTTTTTTGGAGGATAAGTTCATTTTGTACGATTAGAAATAAGGTTAAGTCAAAAAGTCATTGTTCGAATGAGCAAAAGAAACGGGGGGATACAATGTTAAAAATAGGTATTATTGGTTTAGGCGACATTGCTGCAAAGGCATACTTACCCGTATATGGGCAAAGAGACGATGTTGAATTTCATCTTTTTACGAGAAACAAACAACGACTTTCAAGTATTTCTAAGCAATATCGGTTTGAAAACGTACATGAAAGTATTGACTCATTAATAGATAGCGGGATTGAAGGGGCTTTTGTGCATTCATCGACGGAATCACATTTTGATATTGTACATAAACTTTTATCGAACCATATCCATGTTTACGTGGATAAGCCAATTTCCTATGATTATGATTCTGCAAAGCAATTGGTTGAATTAGCGGAGAAAAATCAATTATTATTAATGGTTGGTTTTAATCGTCGATATGCACCTTCTTATCAAAAACTAAAAGAATTGCAAAACCCTAATATGATTCTGATGCAGAAAAATCGAAAGGGATTGCCAAATGATATAAGGACTTTTGTATACGATGATTTTATTCATGTGCTGGATACGATAAAATATTTATTGCCTACACCAATTGAAAATATAATTGTTAACGGCAGAAAAGAGGGCAAAAACCTCTATCATGCAGTCGTTCAGTTTATTGCAAAGGAATGTACTGCCATCGGAATCATGAACCGTGATAGCGGTACTTCTGAAGAAAAGCTGGAAGTCATGAGTCCCAATGAAAAAAGAGTAGCTACAAATGTTGCCGATGTCACCATTTATCAAGATCGTAATGAATTAAAACTTGTAGGAAGCGATTGGGAGCCAACCCTTCATAAACGTGGCTTTTATCAGATTGTGGATGATTTTATTCAAGCATTAAAAGGGGATTCTTCTCCTAAAATTTCCACAAAGGATGCATTGGCAACACATAAAATTTGTGAATTGGTAGTTTCTAAATTAGAGAAATTATAAGATGCAAAATCCCCACTTACACTTGTGGGGATTTTGCTATTAGTGCATTTTTAATGAAATCCAAAAAGGAAACCATTTCCTCATCACTTGTGAATGTTACTTGTGCAGTGTTTTTAGAACCTCCGCCTTTTCCATTAAAAGAAGAGATGTTTTCTTTTACAAATGCTCCACATTGAAAATCATTTTCCCCATTATGCTGGATTAAACATCTTTTATCAGGAACGGAAGCTAAAATAATAATTTTATCCGTGTTAGCAATTAACTGTCTCGCAAGGACTTGTAAATCTTGTACAGACTTATCAGAAAATGATTTAACTAGTATTGGTTCTCGGTTCGACTTCAATAGTTCATCTGCTAAGTATGTAGCATTTTCATTTAATGCTGCATCTAGCTTTCGCTGCATTTCCCTTTTTTCATTTTCCATTTTCTCGATACGACCGTGGATTTCCTCTTTTGATGTAGATAAATTTTTTGTAAGAGCTGCAAGAATATCATGTTTCTCCTGGTAATCCTGAATGGCCCTAAATCCGCATAAAAAGTGAAGTCTAGTATTCCTGCGTTGTTTTTCTGTTTTTATCAGCTTTATTAATCCGATTTCCAGAGTTCCCTCCACATGAGTACCGCAGCATGCAGAGTAATCTAATCCTTCAATTTCGACAATTCGAATGTCACCAGTCACATCGGGAATTTTTCTTAACGGGATATTGGATAATTCTTCTTCTGGAACAATATATGTTTTTACTTTTCTATTTTCATATATGTATTGATTGGCCCTTGCTTCTATAGCTTTTAATTGTTTATCCGTAAGATCCGGCACTTCCAAATCGATCGTCACCGTTACTTCCCCAAGATGAAAACTGATAGTATGTGCATCAAATAATTCGATACAAACTGCTGATAACAGATGTTGTCCGGTATGGTGTTGAGTATGATCTACACGCCGATGCTTATCTATTTTGCATTGAATCTTTTTATTAACTGGTTTTGTTTCAAGTGTATGATAGATTTCATCATTTTCCTCAAAAACATCCAGTACTCTTATCGAATCAATATACCCTACATCATGTGGCTGTCCCCCTCCAGTAGGGTAAAAAGCTGTTTTAGCCAACGTTACGATAATTTTATTATCCCTTTCATGTATACTCGTAATTTCAGTAGACCATTCAAACGTTTTTGGTTCACTATAAAACAATTTTTCAGTCAAATGCTTCCTTCCTCTCTATATTCATTTATCCTTTTATTATAGATGGTAGTAGGAGCAATGGAAAGGATGACAAAAAAGAGGAGTACTACTCCTCTCTCTTTGCAAGACAGCGTTCACACTCCATAATATAGGACTCTGCTTGTTCCTCATGGATATGCTCCCCGCATTCCGGACAAACTTTTTTAGACAAATTACGGAAAAATTCAACTGGGTTTCCTAACATCTAGTTATTCCTCCTTTATCATCTACTATAATACAGTTTATTTATTTTTATTCTGTTATGATACAGTATATGCGTAATATGAGTCAACTGTTATTCGTAAAAATCTTAAAATTAAGAAATATTGTTGATGCAATTGGAAAGACCTGTTAATCTGAAACTAAAAGGATGCTCTTTGCAAGGGGGAATAATGTGGATATCACAAAGCTGCGCCCGAAAAAAAGATCTCGTATTAGGATATTCATTGGAAAACATTATTTTATCTTTAAGCGTTATTTGGCTTGGATTTTTGACAAAAATATATATGCGAAAGAGAAACAGCTTGAGTGGTTTCCGCATATCATTTATAAGCATCAAACCATGTTATTAAGACCATTACGCGGGGTAGATATGTGGTACCAGTATAATAAAATTAAGAATTTAGAAATCGCTATTAAACAATTAAACGGGGTTGTCATACATCCTGGGGAAACCTTTTCCTATTGGAAGCTTATTGGCAAACCAAAGAAGAAAAAAGGCTATGTTGACGGTATGGTTCTTTATTATGGTACTTTTAAAAAAGGAATTGGCGGTGGGCTTTGTCAGCTTTCCAATTTACTTTACTGGATGACATTACATACTCCTTTAACGATTACAGAAAGAAATCGTCATAGTTATGATGTATTTCCGGACTCCAACAGAACACAGCCATTTGGGAGCGGAGCAACCTGTGCATATAACTACCTGGATTTACAAATAAAAAATAATACGAACGAACCGTATCAATTGCATTTATCGTTAACAGATACACATTTAGTTGGGGAATGGAGGGCATTAAATCCATCTTTATACAGTTATGAAATATATGAAAAAGAGCATCAAATCACGCCTGCATATTGGGGAGGATATGTTAGGCATAATATTTTAAATCGAAAAATATATAATCGCAAAAAGCAGTTGATAGATGATGAATTTATCGTTGAAAATCATGCGATTATGATGTATGAACCATTATTGGAACAAAAAATGGAGTAAATTATTTTTTACCCGTAACTTTTTAGCTTTCGTATCCGTTCAATATATAGAGGTTCAAAAGGAGTGATCACTTTGAAAACCAAGCTTGGTACTGAATCTTCTATTCAAGAAGAAAATGTTACGACAACCATAACGAGTATGTATCCTGCATTAAAGAGGTATTGCCAATTTCTGACCAGAAATGGTTGGGATGCGGAGGACCTGGCACATGAGGCGATTGAAAAAATGTATCACAAATATGTAAATCAAAATGCAAATCAAGGTAAAATCACGCCTGCATTATTATATAAGATTGCTTATAACCATTGGATTGATCAATTTCGGAAACGTTCAAAGGAACAGGGCACCATGAAGTCTGAACCATCTGTGGATCCAATGAAAATATTACCGGAAGTATATTCGATAAGCGAGTTATTAGTAAAACATTTAACTCCTCAACAAACGGTCATATTTTTGTTAAAAGATATTTTTCAATACGAAATGAGTGAAATAGGAAAACAATTGAATTTAACAGAGGGAGCAATTAAAGCTTCTTTATTCAGAACCCGCCAGCATTTAAGGAAGGTTATCGATGAGGATAATGAGATAAATACAAAAAAAATCGAGAATAGGCAAATGCGGTTGTTTTATGAATCCATCATTCAATCCATACAGCACGAACAGCCGAATATCCTTATCAAGCAATACAAAAAATTATTCCAGCAACAAATCCCTATGTGCAAAGGTTCAAACAACCTCTCTTTACTTGCAGCGGCATAATATTAGGGAGGCAATAAAATGAATGCAATTCCATATGTTATTGAGCAGTCCTCACGAGGAGAAAGATCTTATGATATTTATTCAAGGTTACTAAAAGACCGTATTATAATGATCGGTGATGAAATAAATGATCAAATAGCCAATACGGTAGTCGCACAATTGCTTTTCTTAGCAGCAGACGATCCGGAAAAGGATATTTCCATCTATATCAACAGTCCAGGTGGATCGACCACTGCAGGATTCTCGATTCTCGATACGATGCAATATATAAAGCCAGATGTTCAAACAATTTGTTTAGGTTTAGCAGCTTCTTTTGGAGCAATGCTTTTAATGGCGGGGACAAAGGGAAAACGGTTCGCGTTGCCGAATAGTGAAATAATGATTCACCAGCCTTTAGGCGGTGCACGTGGTCAAGCTACAGAAATTGATATATCAGCAAGAAGAATTTTAAAATTAAAGGATCAAATTAATGGAATGATTGCTGATTTAACTGGACAGCCGCTTGAAAAGGTGAAAGCCGATACGGAACGGGATTACTTTCTTTCCGCAGAGGAAGCAAAGGATTATGGGATAATTGATAAAGTCCTTAATCAAAAATAATGTAAAAGGAGTACAGAATCATTGATCCCTGTACTCCTTTTTAAGTGTGCGCGGTTTCAGCTATAACTTAGCTTTGAAAGTGTGGCTGCTAGAGGTGGTGGCTGCAGGACTTTTAGCTAATCAGTCCACATTAAGGTAGAATTTGAATGCAGCGGGAGAGTTTTATGTTTCTTTCAAAGAGGTCGAAATTTTTATGGCGGCATAAATTGAACTAGCAAGGAGAACTAAAAGGAAAACAAGAATAAAAGTGTAATGATTAAAGAATATGGAGTTAGACCACGTATTTAGCAATGATAATTGTTTAACACTTGTAAAGGATGGACTGACTTCAACAATTTTTTCCCTAATCTTATTTGCTTCAATGTTTGTAAATAATACTATGATCAATGATAATAAACTTGAAGAAAAAATAACAATCAGAATGAATTTCATATTTTTCTTAAGTATAAAATTGGTCAAATATTTAAAAGTACCATATAAAAAAATTAAAAAGAAGGGAAAAAGAATAAACCAAGGGAACAAGCCGGGATTCCCATTACCACCACTTGCCACACCTAATTCACTTTTTTTAACTAAAGGTTCTGTCAAATAGTTACAAAGAAAAAATAGAATCATAGATAGTATTGTACTTATTACATAGAGGTACTTAAACATAAAATTCCCTACTTTCAATACATGTTAAAGGAGAAAGTTGTTTACTTTTCCTATGAACATTTCTCCAGCTAACCCAATATTCCTCCGTATTATATAAACCACCATTAATATCTTTTTACGTAAAATATTGTCCACAGTCAGGATTAATTCCCATTATAACTCTTAGATGGTAGTACCTACCAGATGTGATGATAATTAATTCAATATATGAAGAATTCATTTGAAATGATAAATAATTAATTAGATTAACATTACTTAAGTATTTAAGTCTATCAAAAATTTCGATTGACGAATGTTTTTATTTGTTATATTCTAAAACAAAATCCTTTAGTTTGGTAGAGTGATAATAAGATAAAGGATAATGGTTAGGAAGTGAAATTATGTTTTTACCGAGCGGAAGTCAAGACGAATTCGGGAATGTGGTCAGGAACCGGAATATGGTTTGTGAAGTATTTAGGGAAATTATTGAAGATAGAGGGTTCGTGGAAATATCTACACCCCTGGTCGAGTATGCATCTACATTTACAAATAAATATGTAGGAATGGAATTACAAAATTTGCTGAAATGGTTTAACCGAAATGGAGAAATTGAAGTATTGCGACCTGATTGGACATCAGCAATTGCAAGAGCTTTAGTGCGATTAAAGTCAAAACAGACGAAATGGGCTTATCAAGGATCTGTATTTCGTGAAGACCAACCAGGTATTGAAAAAAGGCAAATTGGAATCGAAATAATTCAAACTCCAAAGCTTCTAGGGGAAAGTGAGTGCCTTTTCTTAGCGAAGGAATTGTTGGAAAAATTAAACATTCATGAATATGCGGTGGAACTTGGCCACACGGACATTTTTGAGGAACTTACCAAAACGATGGAATTAAAGGAAGCGGAAAAAGAAAGACTTCGTGTCGCCATGCATAATAAACGGAAAGATGAAGTATACGCTATTGCCGCTCAGTATGGTGATAAAAATATTGCGGATGAATTAGCCTTACTTATAGATGCATATGGTTCTGTAGATATTTTAAAAGACTATGAGAAAAGATGGTCCAAAAAAGAGAGCATGTCAGCTATCATTCATCATTTAAATAGGATCATTGCCATTTTAAAAGAGGTAAATATAGGTGACATCATGGTGGATTTAGGGAGAGTGAAAAACTTGCCCTATTATTCGGGAATAATGTTTCGGGGTTATTCCTCTGACAATGGTGATTTATGTTTTTCAGGCGGGAGATACGATAAGTTATACGACCAGTTTGATACGAAGGTATCAGCTGTTGGGTTAGCCTTTGATGTAGATAATCTGGCAAATAAAATGGAGATTTCCTCGAAAAAAGAAAGGGTTTGTATTGTAGCAACAGATGATACTCTTGCTTTTGCTGAAAAATATAGAAAAGAGTATAAGCATGGGATTGTGGATATTGTTTATGAGATTAATCCATTTGTTTCATATGATAAGGTGCTCTATGTGAAAAATAATAATGATAAATTAGAGGTGGTGAAAGCATGAAGGTTTGTGTTGCATTAACAAAAGGGCGGTTGGAGGACCAATTTTTGCAATATCTCGAGTCCCTTTCATTTGATATTGAACCTTTAATCAATAAAGGAAGAAAGCTATGCGTAGAGGCAGGGAATCTTCAATTCATTTTTGCAAAAGGGGCAGATGTAGGTACATATGTAGAGCATGGCATTGCAGATCTCGGCATTATTGGAGAAGATATTTTACTAGAGTATCAGCCGGATGTATTTGATCTATTTCCATTGCCATTTGGCGAATGTCGATTTGCTCTTGCGGAAGCTGCTAATAAAAAACCTTCCTTGACAAAAAGAAAAATCGCTACGAAGTACCCAAACATCACGAATGATTATTTTAGAAATACGGGAGAATCTGTTGACATTGTCAAACTTGAAGGATCTGTTGAATTAGCTCCAGTACTGGGACTATCTGACGCGATTGTCGATATAGTGGAAACCGGAACAACGCTAGCTGAAAATGGCCTTATCATCAAAGAAGAATTTCATCCGTTAAGTGCCAGATGTATCGCAAACCGTTCCTCCCTAAAAATAAAAAAAGCATTCATTACACCATTTATTGATGCACTTCAGGGACAGGAGGTATTAAGTTGATCCCGAAACTATCGAATGATGAATATATGAAACGATTTATAAACGGAAATAGAAAAATATCAATGAATACAGAAATCATCGAAACCGCCCTGAACGTTATCAAAGATGTTCGTTTGAATGGAGATAAAGCATTAGAAAAATATGCTGAGAAGTTTGATGGATTTATCCCCGAGGACTGGGAGGTTTCAGAGGAGGAGCGGAAGCAGGCGTGGAATAACATTTCCCCAAACGTTATTGATTCTCTTCAGAAAGCGGCCGCTAATATCAGATCCTTTCACCGTAAGCAGCTTACACAATCCAGGATAATGGAAATGACAGATGATATTATTTCCGGTCAGTTGTTTCGACCAATTGAGAGGGTAGGTGTCTATGTGCCAGGTGGAACTGCCAGTTACCCTTCGACGGTATTGATGAATGCTATTCCAGCTGCAATCGCTGGGGTAGATGAGATTATCATGGTTACCCCAGTTCGCAGCGAGCATGGGATATCGCCTGTACTATTAGTGGCAGCTGATATTGCCGGAGTCAACAAAATCTATCAAATTGGCGGCATACAAGCGATTGCTGCTTTGGCCTATGGGACATCCACTATTCCAAAAGTAGACAAAATTGTTGGACCGGGAAATGCATATGTTGCTGCGGCAAAATCCATTGTTTACGGAGATGTAGGAATTGACATGATTGCGGGTCCATCCGAAGTGGCCATTATAGCAGATAAAAATGCAAATCCTGCCTATATTGCGGCAGATTTACTTGCACAGGCAGAGCACGACCAAGACGCAAGGACTTTTCTTTTTTCTACATCGAGCACTTTAGTAGACGAGGTTTCTATAGAAATAAATAAACAACTTGCTGAATTACCTAGAAAGGAAATTGCAACCCCTTCTCTTTTAAATAATAGTGCTGCAGTAGTTGTGGATAATCTATATACAGCTTTTAGGCTTGTTAATCAGTTGGCTCCAGAACACTTGGAAATAGTTTTGGAAAATCCATTATCATGGCTAGGTTTGGTTAAAAATGCAGGTTCTGTTTTCTTAGGAGAGAATACCCCTGAAGCGGTAGGAGATTATTTTGGAGGCCCAAATCATGTATTGCCTACTTCGGGTAATGCAAGGTTTTCTTCCGGTTTATCTGTCGATGATTTTATCAAAAAAACAACCTATCTTTATTACTCTGAAAAAGCGTTAGGGAATGCTGCAGAGCATATTATGACAATCGCGAATGAAGAGAAATTAACAGGTCATGCCCGGGCGGTTCAAATAAGAATGCAAATATGATGGAGGGAACGATAATCATGAGAACAGCTTCGAAAGAAAGAAAAACAAATGAAACGTTTATTCAAGTAACGTGCCATTTAGATGATTCTTCTGAGGTAGAAATTAATACAGGGGTAGGCTTTTTTGACCACATGCTAGAGTTATTTGCAAGGCACGGACGGATTAGTCTTGTAGTAAAAGCCGAGGGAGATTTATATATCGATAGCCACCATACCGTGGAAGATGTAGGAATTGTTTTTGGCCAGGTAGTGAAGGAGGCTTTAGGTTCTAAGGAAGGAATAGTACGCTATGGTTCTGCCTATGTACCAATGGACGAAACGCTTGGTTTCGTAGCTTTAGATATTAGTGGAAGGCCATTTTTACATTTTGATGCTGATTTGCAAAATCCAAAACTGGGCAATTTTGATACGGAATTAGTAAAAGAATTTTTCCAAGCTTTTGCTTTTCAGTCAGGGATTACTCTTCATGCAAGAGTGTTATATGGGGAAAACACGCATCATAAGATTGAGTCGTTATTTAAAGCATTAGGACGGGCATTATCTCAAGCTATTATGATTGATCCTCGAATAAAAGGGGTTAATTCAACGAAGGGGATAATAGAATGATAGGGATTGTCGATTATGGAATGGGGAATATTGCAAGTGTTCGAAATACGTTATCCAAGCTTTGTGTTCAAACGATTGTATCCGATCAAGCGGAAATGTTAGAACAAGCCTCTCATATCATTTTACCTGGTGTAGGTTCTTTTCATGCATCAATCGATGAAATAGAACAACGCGGATTAAAGGGTGTCATTCAAGACTTGGCAAGAAAGAAACCTATTTTAGGCGTGTGCCTTGGAATGCAGCTTTTATTTTCGGAAGGGTTTGAAGGCGGAAGGAAAGAGGGGTTGGACTTAATTCCCGGTCAAATAAAAAGAATAAAAACGGATTATATATTACCTCATATTGGGTGGAATCAGCTCCATATTCAAAACGAGGGAAATGGATTCCGTGATTTTGAAGGAGAGCATGTATATTTTGTACATTCTTATCAAGTGCAGACCGATGCAACATATATTGTTGCTACGACAGATTATGGCACTGAGATCCCCGCAATTGTTCAAAAGGATAATGTCTTTGGGATGCAATTTCATCCTGAAAAAAGCGGGAAAGTAGGACTGGAATTAATAAAAATGTTCTTAGGGGTGAACATGAAGCATGACAAAAGTTATACCAGCCATTGATTTAATCGATGGAAAATGTGTTCGATTATTTCAAGGTGACTTTAATAAATCAACTGTTATGGGAAATGATCCTGAAATTCAATTGCAAAAATTTATCGAAGATGGTGCCGGATTAATCCATATTGTAGATTTAGATGGTGCGAGATTGGGTGCTCCTAAACAATTTGAATTGATAAGTAACTTAGCTAAAATTTCTTCTGTGCCCATTCAGGTTGGCGGTGGAATTCGATCTATAGAAACAATCGAAAAATATATTAAAGCGGGTGTATCACGACTCGTACTTGGTACAGCTGCAATGGAGGATGAAGCTTTCTTAAAAGGTGTTTTAAAGAATTTTAGCGACCAGGTTGCTGTTGGTATCGATGCTAAAAACGAAAAGGTTGCGACTAGAGGTTGGGAAACCGTTGTCGATGTAAACTATATCGATTTTGCAAAAAACATAGAGGAATTAGGTGCGAAAACCATTATTTTTACCGATATTTCGCGAGATGGTACTTTAACTGGTCCCAATCTTGAACAGCTGCACCGTTTAAATGAAGCAGTTCAATGTCACATCATTGCTTCCGGTGGAATTCGAAATCAACATGATTTAGAAGCTTTAGATGTAATTGGAGTGGCGGAGGCTATTGTCGGCAAAGCATTATATGATGGGATGATAAAGCTGTCGGGAGTTGTTTCAAGATGATTGCAAAAAGAATTATCCCATGTTTGGACGTAAAAGACGGCAAGGTTGTAAAGGGAACAAACTTCATTCACTTGCGGGAAATGGGTGACCCAGTTGAAATGGCTACATACTACTCCGAAAACGGAGCAGATGAAATTATTTTTCTGGATATTTCTGCAACGAACGAAGGAAGAAAAACGGTTATAGAAATGGTAAAAAGAACTGCAGAAAATATCTTTGTCCCTTTTACCGTTGGCGGTGGGGTAAGAACCATTGATGATGTGACACAGCTTTTAAAAGCCGGTGCAGATAAGGTAGGGATTAATTCTGCAGCTGTACAGAATTCTACTCTTATAAAAGAAGCTGCTGACCGATTTGGTTCACAGTGTATTGTAGTCGCAATTGATGCGAAGAAATTTTCAAATGGATGGCATGTTATGACTCATGGCGGCCGTAAAGACACAGGGATTGATGCGGTCGAATGGGCTAAAACAGTGGAGCAGCTTGGTGCAGGAGAAATTTTATTAACAAGTGTAGATTGTGATGGAGTGAAGGAAGGATTTGACATTCCCTTAACTAAAGCGATTATTTCCGAAGTAAGAATCCCAGTCATTGCATCCGGTGGCTGCGGAAAGAGGGAACATTTTCCAGATGTGTTTTTGGAAACAGATGCATCCGCAGCATTGGCTGCATCTATTTTTCACGAAGGCACCTATTCTATCCAAGAAGTGAAACAAATCTGTCAAGAAAATGGAGTGAATATACGTGAAGCCTGATTTTACGAAAGGATTAATACCTGCCATCATCGTGGAAGAAAAAACGAATGAAGTTATCATGCTTGCATATATGAACGAAGAATCTTACAACAAGACGTTGGAAACAAATGAGACATGGTTTTACTCACGTTCGCGGGAATGCCTTTGGAATAAAGGGGCAACCTCTGGGCATAAACAAATGGTTAAGTCCATTACAATAGATTGTGATAACGATTCCCTATTAATTCGAGTAGACGCAAAAGGACCTGCTTGTCATACAGGAGAAAAATCTTGTTTCTATCGGTCTATTAAATCGAATGAAGATACCTCTATTTCCGGAAACATTTTTCATCAGGTGATGGAGGAAATTGAAGACAGGAAAAAAGTAAAAGTGGAAAATTCTTATACCAATTATTTATATGATAAGGGTATTGATAAGATAGGAAAAAAAGTGATTGAAGAAGCAGGAGAAATCGTTATTGCTGCAAAAAATCAAAGCAAGGAAGAAGTTATCAATGAGTGCAGCGATCTCCTTTTTCATAGTTTTGTTCTGTTAGCGAATCAGAATATTTCTCTTCACGATGTGGAAGAAGAGCTTGCAAAACGGTTTACGAAAAAGGGGAATAGTAAAGGGGATCGACAGGTTATTGAAAATTGGTAGTTCTTTATATAGATTTGCAACACGACCTGAAAGTAATTTTTTTCTTTCAGGTCGTGTTGAGGTTTAAGTGAGAAAATTAATGAAAGACACTGAGTCACTTTGTTTAATTCGGATTGTCTTTCAAATGGTTAATGAAGAACATTTAATTACTATTTTTAGCCTAGAATGTCCTTCAAAATTCTCTCCTACTTTTCTTGATAAGATTCCTCAATATCCTGTGCGAATAATGCAGCTTTTAAATACCGTTTTGCAAGCATTTGATAATAGGCTGTGTACACAGATAAAGTTGCGATTACAATAATATTCTTGATTGCTTCACGTTGATTATGATGGATATTATGATATCCTGCCACAATGTTCTCCGCTTTCCCCTCGATGATCTTCTCCATTGTTGTTACCGTATGTATATTTAACTCTTTTTCATTTAATTGTATGCCGCTCATGTTCAATTCATCGAATAAGATGGAATAGGTTGCATACAAGTGAATAGGATTTATGAGATCATCCTCGTTATCTTCAGGATCATTAATAATTAGTTTTAATAAGCGGCGAATTGATTCAAAATCAAGAGAGGATTTAAGATCTTCTACTAAAAACAACAATGCTGTTTGCTCTAAAGAGTATTTTTTTCCTTTTTGTGGAGCAACAATCATTTCTTTTATATCACGCTTTACCCAATTTTGAACGGCTGTCGAGGAAAAACTTGTATTTTCGATTTGATTGCCTAGTGCGACAATTTCATTTAATGATAACCCGATATCGATCTGATTTTCTTTTAATATTTTATCAAAAATTGGTGGCAAGTAAGTGGAAACAAGTGTGTTAACGGTTCCTCCATCATTTACAGAATTTTTCTTAGATCTAATCCAGCCTTCCTGTAAAATTTTTAAAGGCTTTTTTTCATTCCAGCCTTTTAAGCAAAGTAAAAGTTCTGCCATTTCTTTTCTTGTAAGGTGAAAAGTATCCATTTGTTATCTCCAGTTCAGTAAGTTCTTATGAACTTATCTTATGATTTATGGTGAAAAAAGTCAATTACAGAAAGGAACAAAGAAATTCTACTTGATTTTTAACTAAAAAGTTCATATAATAAGTTCATAGGAACTATTCTTATGATAGATTTCTATCTGAGTGATGAATTAAAGGAGAAGAATGTAAATGTTAAAAAAATTGATCGCAATTGTAACAGCCTTCACTTTTGTCTTTACGATTTTAGGATTAGGCTTTTCACATGATGCTTCAGCGAAAGGATATCGATCCATAAAGAGATCCTATACACCGCCGACACATCAATATCAAAAGCCAAACAATAGCCAAAGTAATTCGTATAACTCCACAACTAAAAATAATAATACAAAATCCTTTTTCTCGAATAAGTCCTACTCAAATGGCAGCAAGGGAAGCTTCGTGAAAGGAATGCTATTAGGTGGATTAGGCGGATTTTTAATGGGTCACATGTTCGGCTCAACATTTGGAGCTTTGGGTTCAGTCCTAGCACCAGTATTAAATATCATCTTCTTTATATTAATTTTGATGGTAATCTGGAGAGTATTTAAATTTTTGATAAGACCAAGAAGGTACTAGTTTATGGAAATAATAAAAATAGATGAACAAGAAATTGTCAACGCGGTATGTGTGTATATGGCAAATAAGAACGGGATATCCCCTGAATCTGTTTATGTTGAATTACTATTTGATGATGACGAAGGATATTCTGCTGAATTAGAAGTAAATAACCGAAAGGAAATAATTTCGGAAGCTAAATTGGTAGAAGCATTAAGAAATTGGATGGACCTAGAATATAATATGGATCCCTTTTCTGTAGGTGTACAATTTGATTTGCATGAAGGGGAAGGCATCGTAGCCTATATTAGTTAGTGAACAAGCCGGATAACTCCGGCTTGTTTTTTTTGGTTCTGTCCCAGATTGTTAGAAAGGGTGATTAAATTGTAACAAAAGTAATAATATTTAAAATAAACTTGCAATGATGAAATAAATTGTAATAAAATGGTCATATTAGGAATTTTATATAAAAGTAGGAGGTGAGTCACATAATCGAATAAATTTATTATCGGTTATAAAAAGCTCCTTAGAAATAGTCCTCAATAGTAAACCACATCAATCATTCTATAAAAAAATTTTCCAATTAAACATATAATAGATACTACTCGAAAAATCATAAATTCAAAGATTTTTAAGGTGCAGGAGGTATACGATGCTTCGTTTCATTTGGCAAAATTGGTGGCGCCATAAAGAACGCTTTATTTTACTAATAGTTGGTGCGTTAATCGTTAGTTCCGGTTTAAGTTATCTTGTCGGGCTCTCCCAGTCAAACAAAGGAACGGTGGAGCAAACATTAGCTAGACATTGGTCAGCTTCTTATGACATTGTAGTTCGACCGCCTGATTCCCGAAACACAACAGAAGTTAATCATTTACTAGAACCGAACTATTTAAGTGGAATAGCTGGGGGAATAAGTATTGATCAATATAAAAAGATAAAAGCCATTGAAGGGGTTGATATAGCTGCCCCAATTGCAATGATCGGTTATTTACCCTTTAATATTGTATTATCAAAAAAAGCTATTGTGAAGGAAAACGGCTTATACCGATTTGATGAGAAAACAACAACAAATATTGGTGTTAAGAAAATAGTACAGAAAACTCCACCCTCGTTTTTTCCTATTGGGACTTATAGTGCAGGACATACTTATAGTCCAGGACAAAAGGTAGAAAAAGATATACCTGGGTTTGTTGAACATGAAGGGAAATTATGGCTTTTTACAACCGTTATGTTTGCTGGGATCGATTTTGTACAAGAAGCGAAACTTGTAGGATTAGATAAAGCAATGGTTGAAAAAGGAAATAGTCGATACTTTGCCGCCATCGATACGGGAACCAGTGAATATGAGAAGTTGTATAATCGTACAAGAGTCATTACAACTTTTCCGATGATCGTTAGTAATCAGCCTTGGGTCGATAAAAGTGTAACCTATACGATTCAAAAACTTAATGTGCCTTTTAATACAAAAGAAGAAGCAAAAAATACCATGCAGAAAGTAATAAATTCAGACGGTAAATTATTAAATGAAATGCAAGTTGATGAGAAAAGTAAAAAATATACGTATACGTTTTCAAGTAAACAGGTTTATAAAACGATGATGAAGCAAATCGCAGGTATTGACATAGATACAGGGGAGGCGGAAATAGGAAATGCAAATAATGATATGACTGTCATAATCAATAAACCGAGTCCGCTTCACTATCAAAAAAGCAAGAGCCCATATAAAACAAAATGGCCGTATGCATACAATATAAAACTATTCAATGATCCGGATAATGGAAAAGAAATATTTCGTCCATATCTAACATATTCGAAGCAAAGTGAGATAAATTGGAAATCTCCGTGGGTTATTCCAAAGTGGGTAGGAACGTATGATCCTAGTAAATTGAATGTTCCACTGGATCCACTTACTGAACTTCCCATGGAAACCTATCGGCCGGCGTCTGCAAAACTTGTTCTATATCCTGATAAAAAACCAGTGAATCCACCAGAAAAAATTCTTCCTAGCGATGGTACAAATGATCTTTTGAGCCAGCCGCCATCCATATTAACAACGATTGAAGCCGCAGAAAAAATTGTCGGAAAGAAGCCTATTTCAGCTATACGAATTAAAGTTGCAGGTGTAAAGTCTTTAAATAATACCAGTCAACAAAAGCTCGAAAGGATAGCAAAGGAAATTCATGAGAAAACAGGTTTAATTACTGATATCACATTAGGGTCATCACCACAAACAGTATTGACTCACGTACCGGCAATTAATAACCAAAAAGAGCTGGGGTGGATGGAACAACCTTGGGTGAACATTGGGGCGGCATTTACGATTTATCATGAAACTCAAGTAGGTTTTTCAGGGATAATCGCTAGTGTGATGGCTGTCGCTGTTGTCTATGTTTTAGCTTCTGGCTTAGTAACTCTCTATGCAAGACGTAAAGAGTTCGCCGTATTATTAGCAATTGGTTGGAGACCTAACCAAATTTCCAAGCTACTATTTTTAGAATCTACTATTATAGGAAGTTTTGTAGCAATTATTTCATGGCTAATCTTAGGGTGGCTGTTAGTGATGAAAGGGGAGGAGACCAGTTTCGTACGTTTTCTATTCTCTGGATTATTCGGTCTCGTTATTTATTGGCTCGGTGCGATTGGACCAGCCTATTTAACACGCAGAATAAAACCATATGAGGCAATGAGAACTGGTGAAATTACTGCAGAAGCCCATCGCTTTATTCAATCCAGGGGCAGTTTTACGATGGCTGTAAATCATTTTTTAGGACATTGGAAACGCTCCGTTTTATCAATAGTTGCCATGGCATTACCAACAGCCTTGCTTAGTTTATTTTTGTGTATCACATTTAAATTGCAAGGGGTACTATATACTTCTTTACTAGGAGATTTCGTCGCAATGCAAGTAGGTCCATCCCATTATATTGCGATGGGAGTAGCTTTTGCGATTGCCATTTTAACAACTGCTGAATTGATGTGGCAAAACATCACTGAACGGAAACCTGAAATAGCACTATTAAGAGCAGTAGGTTGGCAAAACCATTGGATAAGAATTTTGATCTATTGGGAAGGTTTATTCAATGGTATCATTGCTGGAATTCTAGGTATAGGGCTAGCCTTTTTGATAATGTGGGGGATGTATAGACAACTTCCTACCCAGAATCTAACTTTTCTACTTTTAACAGGAATTATCCCTGTCATAGCTGGATTCCTAGGAGCGTTTATTCCTGCTGAAAAAGCAGTAAGAATACAACCTGCACAGGGGATCATCCATTCACTTTCAAATAAGAGAAACACGGAGAGATGGTTTAAATGGTGCTTACTTATTTTATTGCTGCTTCTTTTAATAGGATTAACGATCGCAATCCTTCGCATGAATAAATAAGGGAGAAGAATTTGGTTCTTTTTAGCTACAGGTTTAATACCAGTTTTTGCGGGAGTATTGGGTGTTATATTTCTCGCTGAAAGGGCAGTTCATATCCAATCAGCCCAAGGAGTTTTATATTCGTTTTCCAATAAGAGAAGGACAGAAACTTGGTTTATGGTGCTTTTTGCTGCACTCTCTATGCTCCCTACTTACTGGTTTGGTTATGGTAACGATAGGTTTAATGTCATAATGATTGATTAGGGAGGAGGTAAAAATGTTGAGACTAATGATTCGACTGCTAGGAAGTTTATTACTTTGGTGCTGCATCTCTATTATTCTCATATTAATAATATTATTTCCTAGAGATACAGGTACGTATCGAGATGATAGTTATCGGGACGTCATGTATTATCAGTTTAAATGGGAAAATTATAAAGAAAATATTAAGAATTATTTGCATACTGTGGAGAAATATAAAGGTTTAGGCAAAACAGATCGGGATCAGCGTGTAGAAACGGAACTGAAGTTCTACTTCAAAAAAAGCATTATTATTTTGTTTCCGGCATTGTTGCTAAGTATTGTTATGGGGATATGTAAAGGTATCCTGGATTATAAGTATCGTGGAAAAATCGGTCGCTTTTTTTGGAGAGGAGCGACATGGTTAGGGCAATCTGTGCCGGATTTCTTTCTCATTTTCTTAGTACAGACATTGCTGTTTATTGGAATGCGGCATGGATTGCCAAGAATTGATATGTACGGAGATGATAAGCTTTCCAATGTTTTGCTTGCAATCTTTTTCTTAAGTATGTATCCAGCCTTTGTTATTGCAAGGTATACATGCCAGACGATGGAGGAAGAGGAGGAACAAGATTATATTAAAACAGCAAGAGCAAAAGGAGTACCGGAACGCGCAGTGCTATTGAGGCATATGCTTAGAAATTGTTTGCCTAAACTGCATCAGCATTTTATGGTCATCGTATTAACGTTGCTTTCTGGAATGTTTGTTGTGGAACTTTTAACCTCTTATCATGGCATAGGTACACGATTGATAACAGCGATGCATATCAAATATACGATAATGCCTGGCGAATCCCTGCCGATTGATACCTCTGCAGTAATCGGATTTAGTTTACTAATATTAGTGATGCTATTAATCGCCCAGTGGGTGGAACAAATAATATCATACTTTCTTGATCCGAAGAGAAGGAGGTTTCGGCTATGAGAAAAATTCCATCGTTATGGATAGGGATTATAGGGTGTGTAATTTTTGCAATTTTCGCCCTGTTTGGTCCTTATTTACCAAAAGTGGACCCTGAAGTTCCAACTCATCCATATGTTGTCGGCCCGAAGAATAATTTAGATTACATGATGCCTCCTTTCCCTCCTAATTCCGATTTTTTATTAGGTTCAGATAAAAAAGGAAGGGATATTTATAGCGCCTTAGTAATGGGTACCCGAAAAACATTGGAAATCGTTATTTCTGTTTCTCTTACAACCTTTTTGCTTGGTATTCCTTTCGGTGTCGCTGCAGCACATTGGAGGATAGCGCGGAAGCTGTTGCAGGCGTGGAATTATTTATTTTCTAGAATTCCAGTATTCCTATGTATGGTTTTCATTTCTACTATTCCTTTTTTTGTTTTTACCCCAAATCGATCTTTTTGGTTAATGTGCTACCTCGTAATCTTTGAGTTAGGGAAGGTCGGAGAAGTTGTTCGCAAGAGTGTCGAGTTAATACAAAAAAGTACCTATTTTGAAGCAGGGCTTATAGCAGGAACGAAGCGTCTTGGACTATGGAGGAGATATTATTGGTCAGGCTGCTATCCTCAATGGTTAGCGTATTTTATCCAACATATAGGCAGTATATTATTTCTATTAGGTCAGTTGGGTCTTTTCGGTATCTTTCTTTCGCAAGCTTTTTTTCAAACGGAGTCGCCAATGTATGAGTTACAAAACAATGCTTTAGTATGGCCAATGTTTTTATTTGATGTCACGATTGACTTTGATGCTTTTCCTTGGATTCCATTATGTGGATCATTGTTTATTACCCTGTCCATGTTTTTCTTTATCTCCTTAGGGGAAGGAATTCTCGAATATAACTTAAGAAAACAAAGAGGATTAATTGTGCAAAGAAAACCGTTTTTATATCGCTGGAAAAGAATCGATATGAAACAAAAATCTAAATCAAATTTCAACCTCTTTCTAGAGGAAAAAGGAAACTCCATTAAGGATTTAATAGTACTAGATAACGTTTCTAAAGATTATCCTGGGGATGGTGTAATAACGAAAGCATTAGATTCAGTTAATCTATCCATAGAAAAGGGGGTTTTTACTGCAGTGATAGGTCCTTCGGGATCAGGAAAATCAACATTATTAAGTTTGATCGGAGCTCTTGACAAACCTACAAGTGGAAAAATTTATTTTGAAAGAGAAGTTATCACAAATTTAAATAATAGAAAATTAGCTAATTTTCGCTTCGAAAAAATCGGCTTTATATTTCAGCAATTTCATCTTTTACCTACTTTAACTGCCTTAGAAAATGTTATGTGTCCGTTGTTTACAAGAAAAGTAGATTATCATAAAAAGGAACGAGCAATGGAGCTTCTTGATGAAATGGGATTAAAAGATAAACAAAATGCATTGCCCTCCCAGCTTTCGGGTGGGCAGCAGCAAAGGGTGGCCATAGCAAGAGCACTTGTTCACCATCCGGACTGGATCCTAGCTGATGAACCAACAGGTAATTTGGATTCTGAAAGCAGCAAAATCGTCTTTGATTTGTTAAAACGATTAAACAAGGAACAGGGGCTGGGAATTATTTTAATTACTCATGATCCGGATCTAGCGAAACAAACAGACCGCATTATTGAGATAAAAGATGGAACAGTAATCTCAGATACTATGCAAAGAGATAGTAAAATTGTAGGTTTATAGAAGTACTCGTGTTTAATCCAGGCTATGCTTGGATTTTTTTATTTAGTAAAAACATTTAATGCAGGTTAAAAATCAAGTTTTTTAAACCATTGTTAACTATTTAAAATGATTAAAAAATTTGTAATAAATGTAAAAGTAATTTAAAAATTACTTGCAATTATAAAATAATTTGTAATATTATGGACATACTGATACCTAGCTGAGATGAGAGGGTGTAAACTATGAATCTATTATTGCGATTATTTGGCAGCCTTTGTCTATGGGTATGTATGGCTTTGATATTAATATTGATTGTACTGTTGCCAAGAGACACTCAGTCCCATCGCGAAGGTTATTTAGATGTGATGTCCTATCATTTTACATGGGATAAATACAAGCAGAATATTTCTGATTATTTCGAAGAAGTAAAGACGGAAAAAAGTTTGGGAATAACCAAATATGATCAGCCAGTTGAAGTGGAGTTATCACTATATTTTAAAAGAAGTATTGTAATACTTGTTCCAGCTTTGATACTAAGTATTTTCTTAGGAATTGGAAAAGGTGTTTTTGATTATCGGCATCAAGGCAAAATGGGGCGATTTTTTGGAAAGGGTTCTACATGGTTAGGACAATCCGTACCGGATTTCTTTCTTATTTTTCTTGTCCAGACGATTCTCTCCATTGCAATGCGCCACGGACTGCCTCGAATGGATATGTATGGTGATGATGAGTGGTATAATATCTTTTTTCCTATCTTCTTTTTAAGCATGTATCCTGCTTTTGTCATTGCACGATATACATCGCAAGCATTGGAGGAGGAAGATGAGCAAGATTATATTAAGACAGCTAAAGCAAAAGGAGTTCCGGATAGAATTATTCTTTGGAAGCATATTTTAAGAAATGCTATGCCAAAGTTACTTCAGCATTTTATGCCAATTGTGCTAACCTTATTTTCTGGGATGTTCGTAGTTGAGTTTTTAAGCTTGTATCATGGAATTGGGTCACGATTAATTACTGCTATACATATTCGTTACTCCATTATGCCAGGAGAACCTTTGACAATCGATGTTCCTGCTGTGATTGGATTCAGCCTCTTAATTATGGTGATGTTATTAATTGCACAATGGATGAATCAAATTTTTGATTTTCTATTAGACCCGAAAAGAAGGGGGATACAAAAATGAGAAAAATTCCTTCTTTATTGATTGGCATTATAGGCTGTACAATGTTTGCTATATTTTTCTTTTTCGGACCGTATTTGCCAAAAGTTGATAAAAATGTTCCTACACACAGTTATGTAGTAGGACCTGAGAGTAATCTGGATTTTATTCTTCCTCCTTATCCTCCGAATAAGGATTTTCTGTTGGGATCGGATAAAAAGGGGAGGGATATTTATAGTGCTTTGATTATGGGGACACGAGGAACTTTAACGACTGTTTTCTCTATATCCGTATTGACATTTTTAATAGCGATTCCATTAGGGGTTGCAGCAGCGCATTTGTCGTTTTTTCGATATGTATTACAGGGGTGGAATTACTTATTTTCCCGATTGCCGGTGTTTTTTTACGTGATTATTATTTCAACAATTCCATTTTTTATTTTTTCTCCGCATCGAGCCATTTGGATGATAAGTTTTCTTATCATATTTGAATTAGGCAAAGTTGGAGAAGTAGTGTATAAAAGTGTCAAGCTAATTCAGAATACAACCTATTACGAGGCAGGAATATTAACGGGTTCTAAACCATTTGGTCTTTGGAAACGATACTATTTGCCAAATTGCTACCCACAATGGGTTGCCTACTTCGTTCAACATATTGGAAGTATGCTTTTTTTACTCGGCCAGTTAGGTATTTTTGGAATATTTATATCACAGTCACTTTCACAGCAAGGAAGTCCTGCCTATTCTATTGATAATACAGCTTTAGTATGGCCGATGTTTTTATTTGACGTATTAATTGATTTCGATGCATTTCCATGGGTGCCGCTATTCGGCTCGATGTTTATTACTTTATCCATGTTTGTATTCGTTTCCTTAGGGGAAGGAATTTTAGAGTATCATTTAAGAAAGCATCGGGGGTTAATTGTACAGAGAAAACCATTTTTATTTAGATGGCGAAAGCAAAATCAAACACTTTTTTCTGAAGAAAAGCGTAGTGAAACGAAAATAAGTTAGTGAAAAAAAATCCGAGAATCCATTATTCTTGGATTTTTTCATTGTAAAAATGTATGTTTTTTTGGAAATTATACACCTTAACCTTTAGGAATACATTTAAAAATTAAAATGGAAAGGATGAACAAGTGATGGATGTTACCCTGGGTTACTTGCGTGAAACATTATCGAACCATTTAAACCGTGGTGTTGGCCAGCAAATTTACAAAAAACTTGTAAATCATCAATATAAAAGCGAGGGTGACTTTGTAAGAGATTTAAACGAAGGTGAAATTGCCTTTTTAAATACTATTTTGGAAAAGGAATTACGATATGCCATGGAGGAACAAGATGAAAAGAGAGTAAAAGAATTAAATGAGGTATACGAACTTTTATAAAAGGCGGTGGAAAAAAATCGGAGCTATTGAAAGGAACGGTTATATTTTTGAACCTGAATTTAGTGTTATCAGCCAAAATGGAGCCATACATGTTTCTCTAAATGGTCAGTTTATTGAAGAAATAAAATTTGATTTTTCCGGTAAGTATCCAGAGCATGCGAAAATAGAAGCATTAGTAGACAAATATTGTGAAGAGCATAATATTTAATGTACGATAAATATATTATGTAAACAAATATTATATAAAAAACTATAATAATGTTATGTAAACTTATTGAAGTGACCCAATCATGGGTCTTTTTATTTATATATGCATTTTATGGGAATCGAGTTCGTTTTTTACTATTCAAGTTGATAGAAATCTATTAAAATAAATTTATCAGTTTAAAAGATTCTTTCATTTTGAAGGGTGGGTCCAGATATTGAAAAAACTTCTTTATTCATTATTTGCGGGTTTCCTTATTTTTTCAATGTTCACCCCAGCAACGAAAGCTGAAAAACGAACAGATCGAGTGATTGTAGTCTTTAAAGATAAGATTGATAAGAAAATACTCGATCAAGTGAATGGTAAAATTGAGCAATCCTTTCATAATGTTTCAGCCGTTTCTGTTCAGGTTCCGAGCGAGGATATTGCAGCATTAAAGAAGAATAAAAATGTTTTTGCAGTAGAACAAGATCAAAAACTGAAAATAGCAGGTCAGTTTGAAGATTGGGGTATGAAGGATATAAAAGCTCCGACTGCTTGGAAATCAAATTATACTGGCAAAGGGGTTAAAGTAGCCGTTCTTGACAGCGGCATATCAAAACACGCTGATTTGCAAGTGGCAGGTGGAGTATCATTCACATCCTATACAAAATCTTATGCAGACGATAATGGACATGGAACACATGTTGCTGGTATTATCGGTGCAAAAAATAATGGGATTGGTGTGGTTGGAGTTGCTCCTGATGCCAGTCTTTACGCTGTTAAGGTGCTAGATTCTAAAGGGGATGGGTATTTATCTGACATTATTTCCGGCATTGATTGGTCTATCAAAAACCATATGGATGTCATTAATTTAAGTTTTGGAACACCGGAAAATTCAGTTGCCTTACAGCAAATTGTAGATGAAGCATATGATAAAGGAATTTTAGTTGTTGCTGCTGCCGGGAATGAAGGCAATTCAGCTGGAACTGGAAATACTGTCGATTATCCCGCGAAGTATTCATCCGTAATTGCTGTCGGTGCAGTAGATCAAAATAATAAACGCGGAACTTTTTCGGCTACTGGACCTGATTTAGAAGTAGTTGCTCCCGGTGTAAATGTTTTAAGCACCTATATGGATAATGAATTTGCATATATGAGCGGAACTTCAATGGCAGCTCCTTTTGTTAGCGGAACTTTAGCTTTGTTAAAACAAGCAAATCCAACCTTAACAAATATTAAGTTAAGGGAAAAACTTGATTCATCCGTCATCGATTTAGGTGTTAAAGGAAAGGATGCTCTATACGGTTTCGGGTTAATTCAGGCACCATATTTGACATCTACTCATCTAAATACTACCAAGCCAAATGACGCAAAGACCAAAATACCAACTGATAAAGTAAAGGCTAAAAAAGATACGACAACAATTATTACTACACATAAGAAAGTTTATAGTTTAGGAAGTACCGTGTGGATTACAACAAAGGTTATCGATAAAAAAACAAATAAACCTATCTCCAAAGCAAAAATAACCTTAAGTATCAATTCACCGAAAGGGAAGATTAAGATAATCCATGCAACAACAAATACAAGTGGTTCTGCATCTTTTAAAATGACAACAAACCGCAATTACCAAAAAGGTAACTATAAGCTTAAAACAAAGGTCACGAAAGCTGGCTATACCCGAGGTAGTAGTGTGAAAACAATAAAGTTATATTAAAAAAATCACTATTAAGTGATTTTTTTTATTAATAAAATTATTAGATTAGAAGAAACTACATACAAAATATTTGAATATTAAAATAAAATTAGAAGGGTTTTTGTTTCGAATGTCGAAATAATTAAAGGAGAAAAGATGAAGGAGGAATAATAATGGTAGAAAACTATTTAAATAGTATAAGAGAAAATGCAAGTGCTTTATTTGACGAAGCAATTGAACAGTTAAAAGGATATTTGCGCATTCCAACGATTTCAGCTCAAGATTCGGCCATTCCGGAAACAGTTTCCCATGTGGTTTCCATGATTGAAAACATTGGCGGAGAAACAAAGGTTTTAGATGATCTTGGAGGTAACCCTGTTGTCTATGGATATTTTACTGCAGGGGAGAACGGTGACAAAGAAAAAACATTGTTATTCTATAATCATTATGATGTTCAGCCTCCAGAGCCATTGGAGGAATGGAATACTGATCCGTTTAATCCGACAGTCATAGATGGAAAATTGTTTGCAAGGGGCGCCTCCGATAATAAAGGAGATTTAGTGGCACGTTTAACAGCAATTAAGGTTCTTCAAAATGTAGATGGTGGCTTGCCTTGTAATATAAAGTTTTTAATTGAAGGAGAAGAGGAAATTGGCAGTCCGAATTTAGCTCCGTATTTACATAAGTATAAAGATCTATTCAAGGCAGATGCATGTATTTGGGAATTTGGAGGAAAGGACGAAAAGGACCGCATCAGTATGGTTGCAGGAATTAAAGGGATGGCATATCTCGAATTAACATGCGTTGGTGCTGAGATTGATATGCACTCTTCGGTTGGGGCATATGTTGATAATGCAGCATGGCGATTGATTCATGCACTTGGAACGATGAAAAATGCTAATAATGATATTCTTGTAGAGGGTTTCTATGATGGTATTGCGGAACCAACGGAGAGCGAAATGGAAGCTGTGAAGAAAATTCCATTTTCTAGTAAGGCCGTTTCAAGTCTCTATGGATTAAAAAGACCATTAATTACGGAAGCAAAAGGGGTAGATCCACGGGAAGCCATGGTTTTCCATCCAACTATGACTATATGTGGATTAGAAAGCGGTTATACAGGAAAAGGGGCGAAAACCGTTCTTCCTAAAAGCGCAAAAGCAAAAGTGGATTGCCGATTAGTTCCAGGTCAAGATCCTAATCATATTTTATCATGTGTCCAAGCACATTTAGAGAAACATGGCTTCTCAGATGTAAAGGCTGAAATGATTAATGGCCAAAAAGCCTATCGATCTGACTATGATCATCCATTCGTTGCACATGTATTAAAAACTGCAGAGGAAACGTATCAAGCTGAAGTCGTGCTCGCACCTAATTCCGCGGGAACAGGTCCGATGTATGAATTTGGAAAGCAGCTGCAGCTTCCGATTGTTAGTACTGGTATAGGTTGGGTAGAATCAAAAGCACATGCACCGAATGAATCGATACGGTTGAAGGATTTCGAGCAGGGTGTTGTTCACATGGCATACATGTTATCTGGTTTATCAACTGCATTAAATCATTAAAAAAGAAAGGATGGCAGCAGAAAATCTGTCATCCTTTTAAATAATCATTGTACTGTTTTTTTGAGATGAATGCTACTTTTCACATATTGTAAACTTAATAAAATCGATACGATGCTGACAATAATCATAATAAATCCTAAAGTTTGCATGTTTTCAGGAGTAATTGCTTTCCCAAAAACTAATCCGAGTACAACAGAAGATAGAATAGAACCCAAATATCGGCATGTTTGAAAGAGACCGGATGAAGTTCCGATAATATTTTCCGGAGTTGCATCGAGCATTGCCACTTGAAGTGCCACATTACCTAACCCATATCCAATCCCCAAAAATGCTAATATAAATCCCATCACAATGATTGGAACATGGATAAAGAAAACCGTAAGAAAGATGGCACCGATAAACATGAAAATTGCTCCTGCCATTATGGGTTGTTTTGCACCGGCTTTGTCTATCCATTTTCCGGCCAGAGGAGAGACGATAATACTTACGCCGGACATAAAGAGCATCAACAAGCCGCTCGTGCGAACACTTAAATGCATCTCATCCTGAAAATAGGTTGGCATTCCAAAAAATAAGCAATAGTTGAATAAATTTAAAACGATAAATTGGACATATACAGAAGTAAGGGCACGATTGGTTTTAAATAAACGTACATCTATAAATGGATCCTTTGCTTTTAGTTCTCTCCATACAAATAATATAACAAATAGTAAACCACCTATTCCTGCGATATAGTGTGGGGAAGTATTAATAGATAATAAGAACCATAGAAGCAAAACCATTCCTGCTGCAAATAGGAAAATTCCTATAAAATCGAGATGAAGAAGAGCATTTTTAATACTTGAGCCCGCTTGTTTTTTATCTTTAGGAAACATGAACCATCCGAGTAAAAAACTAATAATGATAAAAGGAAAATTCACCGTGAAAATAGCTGGCCAATCTCCCCATATGATTAAAAATCCTCCTAAGGTAGGTCCAAGTGCCGTCATGGCAGAAGCAAAAATTGAAAGCACTGCAAGAGCAGAGGCTTGTCTTTCATGGATGTTAGATTGAACGAGTGCAACCCCAGATGGGTAAATAGCACCACTGCCGATCGATTGAAATAATCTCATAATGAGCAAGACGAAAAAGGTCGGAGCGAGCGGAGCACCGAAAGCGGAGATTGCCACCAGAATTAAGCCGATTAGAAAAAGCTTTTTTCTGCCAATTAAATCTCCAATTTTTCCGGTTACAGGCTGTGCGATGGCACTGGCTAAATAAAAGGATGAAATAAGCCATGAAACAGTTGTAAAGGATAGATGGAAATCTTTTTGAATACTATGTAAAGCTAATGAGATCATGGATGAATTCAAAGGATTTAACATCGTGCCTGATGCTACAGCTGTCAAAAATAGGGCGCGGCTTTTTTTCAAATTCCTCATTATTTCACCTGTGCAAGGAATTCTTCCGTAGTTCGGATTTTTCCGATCTTAGGAAAAGTAAATCGGACAGAAGACTCATGTTCTTCTTTACTATAAGTGGTCATTGCATCTGTAATAAAAATTTGATTGTAACCGTATTGGAATGCTTCACGGGCAGTGCTTTCCACTCCAATATTTGTTGCAATTCCGCATAAAACAATCGTATCTATTCCTCTTCTGCGGAGCTGTATATCTAAATCTGTGCCAAAAAAAGCTCCCCATTGCCGCTTCGTAACAATGTAATCACTTTCTGTTACTTCCAGCCTTGGATCGAGTTCTGCCCAGTCTGCTGGACGCTCTATTTTATTTGCGTTTTTTGGGTGGTCTGTTTCTGGAGCCAAGGCATCTTTGCCGTCATGAAAAGCTACCCGAACAAAGCTAATAAATCCATTAGAACTGCGGAACTTTTGAATTAGTTTTATCGAATTATCCACTACCGTATTTCCTCCAGGCATGGAAACGATTCCTTTTTGTAAATCAATAAGGACTAGAGCGGTTTTTTGAAAATCAAGATTTAATTCATTCATCTAAAATCCTCCTGTTGTTTCAAATGCATAATAAAATAGAAATTTAGCTTTGTAATCTTCTTGTTTTTTCTATTTTTCGATTTAACCTTGAAATTAATTCAGCAAAAATTTCTTTTTCTTCCTTTTTCCAATCGGAAAGAAGCTCTTCATAGGCAAATCTTCTTTTTGCTTTAAGAGATAACAAAGCATTTTTTCCCGATTCAGAAATGGAAATGAAATTAACTCTTGCGTCATGGGCATCTGTGCTTCGTTCAATATGGCCTTTTGATTCTAAAGCATGTATTTGTCTGCTCATGGTGGAAATATTTAATTGAAATATATCTGAAAGAGTGCGTATCGTTTTTGGCCCTTCCTTATAAAGGGTATGTAAAATTAAATAGCCGGAACGATCTAAACTATTTTTTTCTCCATCTAATGTACGCTTAAAATCCGCTCTTCTTAATAAGGTCACCACTTCAATCTCAATCATGTCCATTACATCATTTTCAAATTTACCCATTGTATCCTTCCTTCAAGCAAAGCAATTTTCTATTCACTTTAGAAAGCAGTTGTATTATCACACAAAAACTTTCATTATGCAAGCAACTTCGGTTTCTTATAAAAAAGGACCATTGATTAATCAATAGTCCAATTTAACTTGTTATAATTTAAACGAGCTTTTCAAAGAAACAATGCGATTAAATACTAGTAAATCATTCGTTGTATATTTTGGATCTACATTAAAATATCCATGTCTGAAAAATTGGAACTTATCCTGTGGCTTTGCACTGTCCATATTATTTTCAACAAAGCCTTGTACGATTTCTAAAGAATTTGGATTGATTTTTTCAATAAATGATTTTTCATTATCTTCATTATCATCTAGAATAAGGGAATCATACAAACGAAATTCTGCTGGCTTTGCTTGAGTTGCTTCCACCCAATGAATAGTTCCCTTTACCTTTCTTCCTGTAAAGCCAGTTCCACTTTTTGTTTCTGGATCATAAGTACAATGAATTTCGATTACTTCACCGTTTTCGTCCTTAATTACTTCCTCACATTTGATAAAGTAAGCATGCTTTAGGCGAACCTCATTACCAGGGAAGAGACGGAAATATTTTTTTGGAGGATTTTCCATAAAATCCTCTTGTTCAATATAAATTTCACGAGAAAATGGAATTTGACGGATTCCCATTTCAGGTGCTTCCGGATTATTTTCTGCATCCAGCATTTCTACTTGACCTTCCGGATAATTGGTGATTACTACTTTTAAAGGCTTTAAGACTGCCATTGTACGTGGCGCTTTCAATTTTAAATCCTCACGAATAAAATGTTCGAGCATTTGAACATCTACCGTAGCATTGTTACGGGCAACGCCAATTTCTCGGCAAAAAGCGATGATGGCTTCAGGTGTAAAACCTCTTCTTCTAAGTCCTGAAATAGTAGGCATTCTTGGGTCATCCCAGCCATCAACGATTCCTTCATCCACAAGCTGTTTTAATTTTCGCTTGCTCATTACCGTATTTGTGATATTGTAGCGGCCAAATTCAATTTGTCGCGGTGTAGACTCCATTTCACAATTTTCTACTACCCAGTTATATAATGGACGTTGATCCTCAAACTCAATGGAGCAGAGGGAATGAGTAACCCCTTCAATCGCATCCTCTAAAGGATGTGCGAATGCATACATAGGGTAGATGCACCACTTATCACCGGTATTATGATGAGTTGTATGTGAAATACGATATAACACCGGATCGCGCATATTAATATTAGGGGAGGACATATCAATTTTGGCCCTTAATACTTTTTCACCGTTTTGGAATTCACCGTTTTTCATACGTTCAAACAAGTCGAGATTTTCTTCAATACTGCGGTTGCGATAAGGACTTTCTTTCCCTGGTTCCGTTAAAGTTCCACGGTATTCACGTATTTCGTCAGCAGATAGATCCTCTACATATGCTAGCCCTTTTTTGATCAATAATACTGCACGTTGATACATTTCATCGAAATAATTAGATGCAAAACATAGATTTTCCCACTTATAGCCCAGCCATTCAATATCTTTTTTAATGGATTCAACAAATTCCACATCTTCTTTTATCGGGTTTGTGTCATCGAATCGTAAATTTGTTTTCCCATTAAATTCAGCAGCTGTGTCAAAATTGATGCTGATTGCCTTAGCATGTCCAATATGTAAGTATCCGTTCGGCTCAGGAGGGAACCGAGTAATAATTTCCTTATGTTTGCCTGACTTTAAGTCATCTATAATGATATTCTTAATAAAATTGGATGAATGACTACTTGAATCCATACCTTTTCTCCTTCCATATAGAAAAACCCATATTTCTTAATATACCAATTATGTACACGAATTTGTAGTAAGAATTCTACAATTTGTTCATTTTTATAATGGCTCTTTTCTTAAACTTATTGCTTTTGTAAAAGCAAAACCCATAAATCCCTTCATACGGCTTAAGAATAGCGTCCTTTTATAGAAAAGATGCCCCGACGCTAAGTGTACTTTGGAATTTATAACAATTTACGAAAAGCAACAATTTATTCGAAAACAACCTTTATACTCAACATTTATTTTTAGCAGAAATCGTTCTAAAAATCAAAGTTTCCATCAAGTTAATCAAGCTTGGACAAGCAACCCTTTTTCTTCAAAAAAAAATAACCCCAATAAGGGGAGAAAATAGGTATATTAATTAGTACAACTATCCCCAAAGGTTCATAGTCTAATACTGTAAATATAAAAATTGGAGAAAGGGGATTTTTTAATGGAACATTACCATCATCACAAAGGTGCCTGCGGTCCTTTACATTGCCCTCCGTCTGTTGCACCAACTCAATACGATCCAGGGACTGTAGATCCACCGCAAACAGCAATAAAAACAACTTATTTTCCACATGTTGTTCAGCATGTACACCCAACACATACAGTAAATGTGAACAAACATGTATTTACCCACCAACACTACTTTCCGCATTCAGAATCTTGTGTAAATGAATGTTGTGAACAGCATGTATTTTGCGGAGCACCTGTAAATCCTTGTTGCCCACCAATGCCACCTAGACCCTTTGGATTTTAATTAATTATATTAATGGACCTCACTTTTTGTGAGGTCTTTTTTCCCGTATTTTAAAAAATAGGTGAACAAGTTATCCAGCAAAGCTATTTTCGTATAGATTTTTGGCAGATGAACACAAATGAATAGTGGATCTAATAAATATTGATTGGGTAGATTTTTGATAAGAAGGGATATTAAAGAATTATGCTTATGAATTTATTAAAGTTAAAACTAGTATAAAATATATAGTGACCAAGATGAAAAATAGTGGTAGATTTTACATGGTAAATACAATTATACATCTTGGAGGGTTTAGAATGAAAAAACTTTTAACAATATTAGCCTGCGTGCTTTTATTATGTGGCTGTACCCCAAAAGCATATACAGATAATTTATCTAAAGGTGAAGATGCTCTTAAAGCAGGTAAATATATTAAAGCGGAACAATATTTCAAAAAAGCATATGAAAAGAAAAATACAAGTGAAGCGAAAGAATTGATTAATGCTTCAGGATTATTGGTTCAAAGTAATGATGCTCTGCAAACAGGTGATTTTGAAAAAAGTATACAAAAAGCAAAGTTAGTAAACTCAAATGACAGTAAAAACAAAATCATGAAGACTGCTATAAAGGAAGCAGAAAAGTTAATTGAGAAAGCAAATAGTCTGTTAACAACGAAGAAAAAGATGGAAGACAGTATTGATAAAGGTAAATCATTACTTAATCTAAATAAGTTTGATGAAGCCTATAAAACTTTTAAAGAAGCTAAAAATGAAGAATTAGATAATAAAGAAATTAAAAATCTAGATAAACAGTTAACTGATTTAATGGATCAAACAACCAAAGAAAGACAAGCCTACGATAATAATATCAGAACCCAACAGCAAGAGAAGCAAAAGCAAAACTCAAATGAAGTAAGTAGTACACCGAAAGAAAATTCTAATATACTTACCCATAGTGAAGCGGAGCAAATTGTAAGAAGCTATTTGAAAATCACTGATAAGAATGTATATACAAAGTACGATCATGACGAAGGTGATAACTATATTATTCATGTATATGAAGTTGTGATTGATGATCCGAAAACAAAAGAAGGGCATACAGCAACATGGGGATGGTATGGAGTTAATAAATATACTAAAAAAGTTTATGATTCAATGAATAATTAAAGTGTAAATAGGTCAGGAGTTGCGACTTCAAACCTATTTACACATTTTATACAACATCAGAATTAATGAAAAAACAATAAAAAGAACCGTGCAATCACGTTATTTATCACACTTTGATGGAGACAAAGAGGTCATTAAGAAAATTGAACATTTTTACTCATGAAATTATTCGGAAATAAATTTATTATATATTGTGAAGACCCCCTTATACATAACCTAATCTTTATCCAGCATAATGCTGGATATTTTTTTTGCTTTGTCATAAAAAATAAGAAGGCATCACCACGAACAGTAGTAATATAGATATATGCTTGGGTATTCCAAAAATTTAAGTTTTACTAGCTTTTTATATAAAAATGTTTTCTAATATAATATTATTCTCGGTCTGAACTCCAGTATCTCTACATATATCTGTATAAAAAGAATAGCGGACAAGGATGATTTAGGTGGCAAAGAAGGTCTTAATCATTGGTGTTGCAAGTATTTTAATAGGTATTGGCATTAATGTGTTTATTATGCCGCTCCATCTTTTGAATGGAGGAGTTTTTGGCATTAGTTTATTATTAAAATATTTGTTGGGGTTCAAGTTGGGACTTACGATATTTTGTATTAATTTCCCAATATATTTATTAGCATTTAAATTTGATCAAACGTATTTTATAAATGGCGTAATCGGACTTATTATTTCTTCCGTAATGATTGATTTAATGTTCCCTTTAAATGGAATCATCCATTTGCCTATCATTATTAGTGCCTCAATTGGAGGGCTATTAATTGGATGCGGAGTAGGAATTATGCTGAGGAATCATACGAGCCCAGGAGGTGTAGATTTATTGTCCCTCCTTATGGCGAAATGGTTTTCCATCAATCCAGGAGTTTTTATATTAGTGATAGATGCTTTAATTATTGTATGCGGGCTTGTAATCTTAAAAGATTTGCATTTAATGTATTCATTGTTGACAGTAATCATTGTAGGATTTGTGGTTAGCATCCTTACATCCTTTAAGTCCGTGGATATTTATATTTGAAAAATATTCAAAAATTTCATTGACAATTTCGTTCCATATAAAGTAATTTATAAATAGAAAGTTGGTAATAATTAAAATAAGACAAGAAAATTCGGTTTATATAAAGGAGTTAATTTTATGTTGGGTGTCGTTCTTAACTAATCCGTAACTTCATACGGTCATTCTTTTTTACTCACGTTCCTTGTAAAAAAATTGCAAAGAGGAAACGTTTATTTGAGTTGGGAAAAAGAATGAATTGTTAAGAACGCATTCATAGCACATAGAAGAACTCTACGAAGCTATGTCTATTCGACATAGCATTTTTTATTATTCGTAGATGGATTAAGACTGAATTTTCTTTGTCTTATTTACATGATTCTATAGCCGCAGAATGAACATAGCGTTCACTCTGCGGTTTTTTATATTTTAAGGAGGAAGAACATTGAATCAACATACATTTAACATTTTAGAATTTAATCGGATTAAAGAAGAAGCTGCACAATACGCTTTAACGGATTTGGGAAAGGAGAAAATAAAAAATATTGTCCCTTCCTATAATAAAAAACAAATTATTTCTTGGCTGGACGAAGTTAGTGAGGGAGTAGAAATATTGAAAAAAAGTTCGAGTGTCCCTATTTCGGGCTTAAATGGGATCGATCAAATTCTAAAGCAATTGAATAAAGGGATGACGTTACGTCCGGATCAGTTTATGAAGCTTATCGATTTTTTATCCTGCTGCAAAAAATTAAAGAGATTTATGAAGGATAAAGAACATTTAGCACCAAGAGTTTCCGCTTATGTATACAGCATTGAAGAACTCCCTGGCTTGCTTGAGGAATTGGAAAGAAGTATCCGCAACGGAAGAGTGGATGATTACGCAAGTAAAGAATTATTAAAACTTAGAAAACAAATTAGTATATTACAAGATCGATTAAAGGAAAAAGTTCAGCAAATCGTTAAGTCGAATAAATATAAATCTTATCTACAGGAAGCAATTGTAAGTGAGCGCAATGGACGATACGCCATTCCCATTAAAAAAGAATATAAAGGTAAATTTCCTGGAACTGTATTAGATACATCTGCATCCGGCTCCACCTTATATATTGAGCCTGTGGAGATTGCTGTATTTCAGGATGAAGTTAATTCTTATATGGCGTATGAAGAAGCAGAAGTAGAGAGGATTTTGACCTATTTAACGGGATTAGTGGAAGCAAATCAAGTCCAAATTCGTTTAGCGGTCGAGACGATGGTCCATTACGATGTATTATTTGCAAAAGCAAAATATTCGCGGGTGCTTAATGGACGAAGTGTGGAAATTAATGACACACATTATATACTTTTAAAAGAAGCAAGACACCCATTACTAGGTGCTAATGCTGTTCCATTAACGGTGGAAATCGGGAAGGATTATAAGGCATTAGTCATTACCGGTCCAAATACAGGTGGGAAGACCGTTACCATTAAAACAGTGGGCCTTTTGACATTAATGGCTCAAGCAGGCTTCCATGTACCAGTATCTGAAGGAAGTCATATTAGCATTTTCCAAAAAGTACTGCTTGATATTGGAGATGGTCAAAGTATAGAACAAAACTTGAGCACTTTTAGTTCCCATATGAAAAACATTATTCATTTATTGGAGGAAGCAAATGACCATAGTCTTGTTCTATTGGATGAACTAGGTTCAGGCACAGATCCCGGCGAGGGAATGGGATTGGCAACGGCACTTCTTAAACGCTTTTTCTTAAAAGGTGTTTGTATGTTAGCAACTACCCATTATAGTGAAATTAAAGATTTTGCTGACCGGGAAAATGGTTTTGTCAATGGAGCAATGGAATTTGATATGGACACATTAAAGCCAACTTATCGTTTAATCGTTGGAAAAGGTGGAGAAAGCCAAGCGTTTGCCATAGCCCTCAAATTAGGGATGCATCCGCAAATCATTGAAGAGGCACATAAAATAACCTATAAAGAGGAAATAAGATATTCTTTTCTAATAGAAGACCCGTTCAAGAAGAAAACAATGGAAAAGCAAATAGCCGTTCAGCGACATATTCGGGATAAACAAACTGATTTTGTAAGACAGAAATCAGTTATCTTTAACAAAGGGGATAATGTTCGGATTCTTTCTACAGGCGAATTTGGCATCGTGTACAATGGTCCAGATACAATGGGGAATTATGTTGTTCAAGTAAAAGAGGAAAAAAGAACCTATAATCAAAAGAGGTTAAAACTGTACATTGCAGCGAAGGAATTATATCCAGAGGATTATGACTTTAATATCATTTTTGAAACAAAAGAAAACAGGAAAAAGCACAATATAATGGAGAAAAGACATATGGAAGGTTTAGTAATTGAAAGGGAACAAGAGAAGGAATAATCATAATAAAGTAAAGTAATTTAGATCCTGATGGGTATGCGTTCGAGTTCCTTTTCGAGACAAAAACGAACACTAATATTTCTTAAGGTCAATTAGTAAATGAATAATTTTTTCGTCCTGACGAAAAATAAGGTGTCGAATTTTAAGATATGGAGGAATGAATCATGGATGTAAAACGTGTTAAACAAATTCTTTCATCACCCGCTGATATTGAAGTGAAATATCATGGTCAATCTGTTTGGATAGATAAGATAGATGAAGCTGGGACTCTTGCGACCGTTCATTTAAAAGGACAATTAGAGGAAAGATCACAGGTGGCAATTGCAGATCTTGTTGAAGAATAGGGAAAATAATTGTACCCGCTCTTGGAAGCGGGTATTTTTTTTCGCTATTAAGTTTCACTTTTTTTCCAAAGGGAATGAAGTAGGTATATACTTATAAATAGACAAACAACTAGATGATAAAATTGTTAGGGGGAAACAGTATGTATATCGAAAAAATGTATATTAATGGTGAATGGTTGACATCAGCCGACACCATCGAAGTGTTTAATCCTGCGACGAAAGAAAAAATTGGAGTGGTGCCAAATGGAGGACAGAGGGAAGCAGAACTAGCTGTGTCAGCTGCCTTTTCTGCATTGCCAAGTTGGTCTAAACGAACAGCTGCTGAAAGAAGTAAATATCTTATGAAATGGTCGCAATTAATTGATGAAAATTTGAATACTTTAGCAGAAATCATGACGAATGAACAAGGTAAACCACTCCACGAGGCTAAGGGAGAAATTACCTATGCTAATGATTATATTGTCTGGTATGCGGAAGAAGCAAAGCGCATTTACGGTGAAACAATCCCTGCCTCCCATCCAAATAAACGAATTTTTGTTCAAAAGCAACCCATTGGTGTCGTTGCAGCCATAACACCTTGGAATTTCCCAGCTGCCATGATTACACGAAAAATTGCACCAGCTATAGCAGCAGGTTGTACTACGGTATTAAAACCTTCGGAAGAAACTCCTTTTACAGCATTAAAGTTGGTAGAATTAGCCGAACAGGCGGGGATTCCAAAAGGTGTCATCAATATTATTACCGGTGATGCACCGACCATCGCAAACGTATGGCAAAGTGATCGTCGAGTACGAAAATTGACTTTTACAGGGTCAACAGAGGTAGGGAAAATCCTAATGCGCGGTGCGGCAGAAACGGTTAAAAAAGTTTCGCTCGAATTAGGCGGACATGCACCGTTTATTGTCACTGCGAATGCAGATATTGAAAAGGCAGTAGATGGTGCCATAGCATCAAAATTTAGAAATGCCGGACAAACGTGCGTTTGTACAAATCGAATATATGTAGATAAAAGCATTGTTAAGGAATTTACACAAAAATTCACAGAAAAAGTTTCCTGTCTTAAAGTCGGAAATGGTTTAGATGAAGGCGTAGTCATCGGTCCGTTAATTAATCAAGAAGCAATGGATAAAGTAAATAATCATATTGAAGATGCCATCCAAAAAGGCGGAACTGTTTATGTTGGAGGAAATCCGTTAAAAGAATTGGATGGGTACTTTTTTGAACCTACTGTAATCACTGATGCAACGGATGACATGTTCTGTATGTATGAAGAGACATTTGGACCGCTTGCTCCCATTACTACTTTTGATACAATCGAAGAAGTGGTCGAAAGAGCGAATAATACACCTTATGGGTTAGCTGCATATGTATTTACCGAGAATATTAAAGAAGCAATCCAGATTGCGGAAAGCCTAGAATACGGAATCATCGGCTTAAACGACGGAACTCCATCCGCAGCACAAGCACCGTTTGGAGGATTTAAAGAAAGTGGATTAGGACGTGAAGGAAGCCATTTTGGCATTGAAGATTATTTAGAAATTAAATATATTTCACTTGGATTGTAATATATTTCGACAAATCCTCTAAGTTCGCACCATAATATTGTCTTATTCTGCGCTTCCCTGGGAAATCTAATTCGGGGAATAAATATAACCAGTAGGGAATCGTCATCATTTCACCTAATAAGAAATATGATAATCATGACAACAATGGAGGTGAGAGGATGGCGGTTGTTAAAGCGACTGATTCTGATATTGCCCTTTTAGCAAGATTATTAAGAGCGGAGGCGGAAGGAGAAGGAGTATTAGGAATGATGTTAGTTGGGAACGTTGGTATTAATCGTATCCGGGCTAATTGTTCTGATTTTCAAGGGCTTCGTACCATTCCGCAAATGATCTATCAGCCACATGCGTTTGAAGCAGTTATACATGGCTATTTTTATCAACGTGCCAGGGAAAGAGAAAAAACATTAGCAAGGCGAGCAATAAATGGTGAGTACCATTGGCCTGCTAAATATAGCTTATGGTATTTTAAACCACCAGGGGACTGCCCGCAGCAATGGTATAATCAACCTTTAGTAGGGAGATATAAGTTACATTGCTTTTATGAGCCAACAGCAGAAACTTGTCAAAATGTATATAATACATTCTAATCAAGAATTTAAGAGCCTTTTGGGCTCTTTTTATTTTAAATTGGAGCAGACTTGAATCTTCCATTCGTCTGTTTAATATTGAATTCACGTCGTTTTTCTCTATTTTCGTGCGGTTCATCTGTCCGTTCGTGCCAGTCTCGTATTAAATTCTTAAATGGGTCACAATTATGCTCAATCATGTATATCTTTCATTTGAAAATACAAAATAAAAAAGATGTTTGATTCTAAATTTGAAAGGGTGGTAATGATGCAAAATCAACAAGGGCAAACACATCAAAATATGCATACAGGAAATATACCGCAGCAAATGAATCATGGCGGGCATGAAGTTCTTGATGTTTCTGAAGTATTGTCGGGTGCCATAGGAACGATGGATCAATATACCATGCTGCGTCAGCATGTGAAGGATCAAGAACTATTAGGGATTCTTGATCGACAATACCAATTTATGCAACAAGAATATAACACAACGGTTGATTGCTTTAAAACCGGACAAGATCCAGCAGTACCAACTCAAAGCTATAAAATGACTCAAAATAATGATTTTGTATACGGTTTACAACCATCACAACCGAAAAAACCTGTACAATCCGTAGGTGAGTTAACCGATGAATGTGTATCTGGCATGATGCTTGGTGCCATTAAATCCTCGGCCAGCATGAAAACTATGGCCGCAATGGAAACGACAAATCCTGTTGTGCGCAGAGTACTTGCGGATTCTATTCCTAACTGCATCGAAATGGCATATGAAATATCCTTATATCAAAACAAACATCATTATTACCAAGTACCTCAATTCGCTGCCGGGGATATGCAACAAATGGTGAATGCATATGCACCTGCAAATGGACAACAAATGCAAATGCCTAATAATAATATGACTCACTAATCTACACAAAAGCTATCCATAATGGGTTGAAGAAAAAGGGAATTAGCAAAGAAGAAAGCCGCATTAGCTTTTATATAAAAGCGTTTATGCGGCTTTCGTACTTTTGGTAAAAACGTTAAAATAGGTTGATTGCGAATATTGTGTTCGTATTAAATTTATTAGCTGTCCTTTTTCAATTTTTAAGTTACACGCATACGTATGAACTTTGAAAGTAAGGGAAGAATGATCGAATCGTTATTAGTTTTAAAAAGAATAAAATTTCTAACTGTTTGTATTAGGTTGGGCTTTACTATCCTTTTTAGTAATGAAAACGTAAAATATCCCGGTTAATGTTTGAGTTAATAAAAAAATCGGAAATGAATAGGTTAACTTATAATTATGTTGATAAGTAAGGATATGAAGAAGTGTAAAAATCCATTGCATAGCAATGCCAAAGAAAGCCCAAAAAGTGATATAGAAAATAAAAGTTAATTTGTTAATGTGTAACAGGTTATAAAAATACATAAATAAATACCCAAATGGAGCAAATAACGAATAATAGAATAAGTCGAATAATTCATAGTGGTTAGTGTCATTTTGTCTGTAAAAATCTAATATACCTCCTCCTAATGTAAAGTCAAATAACATTCCGGTTGCTAAGCCAAGCAGCAAGCTTATACAAGTTACTTCATTATTCAGTCTTTTGGGTAAGAGAAGTATTAATAAGTAACTAATAATATTAAAGATAATAAGAGATATCTCATTCAAACTAAAGTTTCCCATCCAAATCATTTAATTTTTTCTCCTTTTAGAATTAATGAGTGGTAACAATAAAGAACAAAATAACCAAAGGAGTATAAAAAGATAAAATATATATAATCAAAAATCAAACTCCATTTATGAAAATACACAACATCCAGTTTAAGCAAAACAATTTTTATTAGGAGTAATACCAATGAGGAAATAAGGATACCAATAACTTTTTTTGTAATGGTCAGATTTCTAGGAATACTATTTATTCCCATTAAAATTAGAATTGGTATAATTATACTTCGATATATAATGTAAGCGGTATAATTCAATGGTAATGTGGAATAAGTAATAAATTTACATTCATCATAAATGATCCAACTATAGTTTACATTTATGATTAATATACAAAAAAATAGTGCTGAATTTTCCAGTTTAGAAAACTTTTTTTTCTTCGCATAAAATGCTGTTATACTTATCCACGCTATATAAAAAATGATAGAAAATGCCAATGAAAGATCACATCCTTTTATTGTCACTCATTAGGATTTCAAAAATAAGGAAGATTTATGTAACTAAAGTTGCGTGTTGTACCGTTTACTCATTTCTTATATAAAGTCCTTTTATTTGTAGTGAGCATAGTTAATTTTAACCCTCCCTTAATTAGTATCTGTTTTATACTGATTCCCCCCTACATCGAGTTGTCCCTTGCCATGTTTCTTAACTTTTGCGTCGAAAAAACGTAATGGCTGCCCCGCTTTGGGCAGGATACTTCCGCTATTCTTATTATCAAAAATGTAAGCTTTTACATAAAATATTGGTAGTACATTAGTTTAGTACTTACCTATAATGTAAAAAATAATAAATACGGAGTAATATAACCGTTTCAGCATAAAATATGGTTTTTGAGAGGTGGATCTGACTTGAACTTAGAGAAGGCGATTGAAGTCCTAGATCAAATGCGTCTACCGAACGGAGCATATATTGCAAGCCCTTCTAAAGATTACAGTTATGTTTGGATTCGCGATGTTTTCTATTCGACATTACCGTTTCTATATACACCATCAGAGCGTTTTGAAAAAGCTTATCATGCAATATTCGATCTCTTTAAACGGTATGAATGGAAAATTGATATTCACACAAAAAATAAACCAAAATTTCTATATGAATATATTCATTCACGCTATTCCATGGATTTAGAGGAATTGAATGTGGAATGGGGGCACGCACAAAATGATGCAATCGGTGCATTTTTGTGGGGAGTTGGTGAAGGTGTTAGGCATGGTCAAAAGGTAATCAGGGATAAAGATGACCTTAGAATAATTCAGAAGCTTATCAAATATTTAGAGTGTCTGGAATATTGGCAGACCGAGGATAATGGTATGTGGGAAGAAAATATGGAAGTGCATGCCTCCAGTGTGGGAGCTTGTGTTGCCGGTTTAAACGCAGTAAAAATGCTTGTGGAAGTAAATCCAAAGCTTATTTCAAAGGGTGAGGAGACTCTAAGGTTATTATTACCTAGAGAAAGTGTTACGAAGGATACAGATTTGGCCTTGCTTTCTTTAATATTCCCTTATAGAATAATCGACCGGCCGACAGCTCTTATGATTATTGAAAATGTAGTAAATGATCTTGAACGATCTAATGGATGTATTCGCTATCAACATGACCAGTACTATAATGAAGGCAGTGAAGCGGAATGGTGTTTCGGATTTCCTTGGCTTGGTTTATGTTTTATGGAATTGGGAATGTTTCATAAAGTGCAAGAATATAGACTGAAGACAGAAAGAATCATTTCGGAAAATTGGGAGATTCCCGAATTATATATCGGAGGGACCAATGTACCAAATGGTAATACTCCGCTTGCTTGGGCCGTTTCTTTATCTTATTTGTTTTTAAAACAAATAAGAAATAAAGATTTAATTAAGAATACATCTTCTTATGCAGCGAATGAAGAATAATGATGATCTCGCTCTTCCAATTTAGGGGAAGAGCGCTTTTTTTCTCTTTTGTAGGATGACTTTAGACCTGTAATTTGTTCTTGACAAAACTAGACATGTTTCGTGGAAGGATATACTTATATATACCTAGAAAGTATGTTTATCCCGCGTTGTCGTGCTAAAGTGGCAATTTTCGAAAAGGAAAAAGATATTGATGAAGATGTTTTTTCCTTTGTAATAAGCCTTTTTAAAGGTAGGAAATTACACATCATGTCAATCGGTAAATTACAGAATATACGGAGGTGACGTAATGGTGATAAAAATAAGTTCAATACCGTGTCCAGCAGAGTTTGATTTACATCTTTTTCATGAAGGCACTCTTTATGAAGGGTATAAAATATTTGGTGCACATCTAACCGAACTAGAAGAAATAAAAGGAGTTCGCTTTTTAGTTTGGGCACCAAATGCCCTAAGTGTCTCAGTAGTAGGAGATTTCAATGGTTGGGATGGTTCCAGGCATAAAATGGAACGAATTCAGCATTCTGGAACATGGGCTTTGTTTATACCTGAATTGAGAGAAGGTGATTTTTATAAGTATGAAATACATACTGCACATGGTGAAAAAATATTAAAAGCGGATCCGTTTGCCTTTTACTCTGAAAAACGACCAAACACTGCATCCATTATCTACACACTAAACAAATATGAATGGCAAGATCAAAAATGGATGGAAACTAGAAAGAAGAAGGACATCTACCATAAACCTATGCTCATTTACGAAGTACATCTCGGCTCATGGAGAAAAAAGGCAAATGGGGATTTTTACAGCTATATGGAACTTGTCGATTCCTTGCTAAATCATGTCATTCAAAGTGGTTTTACCCATATCGAAATCATGCCTATCATGGAACACCCATTTGATCGCTCATGGGGATATCAAATAACCGGATATTTTTCTGCAACGAGCCGTTATGGTACACCAGAAGAATTAATGTATTTCATTGACCAATGTCATCAAAGGGGGATCGGAGTAATTTTAGATTGGGTTCCGGTTCATTTTTGCAAAGATGCGCATGGTTTAGGACGCTTTGACGGTACTCCTTTATATGAGTCTTTTGATCCTTTAAAAGCGGAAAGGCCAAATTGGGGTACCTATAATTTTGATTTTGAAAAGCCCGAGGTTCGTAGTTTCCTTCTATCCAATGCCATGTTTTGGCTTGATGTTTATCATGTTGACGGTTTTCGAATAGATGCCGTTTCATCCATGATTTATTTGAATCATGATAATCATGTAAATGTAACATTAAAAAATAAAAATGGCGGAGAGGAGAACCTGGCGGCCATTCAATTTATAAAATCCTTGAATGAAGCAGTTTTTCAAAAGCATCCAGGGATTTTAATGATGGCAGAAGAAGCAACTGCTTATCCGCTTGTAAGTAAACCAACTTACTCCGGTGGCCTCGGCTTTAATTATAAATGGAATATGGGATGGGCAAATGATATTTTGCGCTATATGCAGCTGGACATGCACGAAAGGCAATTTCATCATGACTTACTTACCTTTTCCTTTTTTTACACCTTTTCTGAAAACTTTGTACTTCCATTTTCTCATGATGAAGTCGTGTATGGAAAGCGATCATTATTGAACAAAATGCCAGGTAATTATGAACAGAAATTTGCCAATCTTCGCTTACTTTATGGTTATTACATGACCCATCCCGGGAAAAAGCTCTTATTTATGGGCTCAGAGTTTGCTCAGTTTGACGAATGGAAGGATTTAACTGAGTTGGATTGGAATCTATTTGATTATGAATCTCATTCTAAATTTTACCATTATCTTGTTCAATTGAATTATTTTTACAAAAATGTGTCGTGTTTGTGGAGACTGGATCATGAATCAGACGGTTTTGAATGGGTGGACCCGAATAATAAAACGCAGAGTATCATAGTTTTTATTAGAAAAGGAAAACGCAAAGGAGATTATTGTATTGTTGTATGTAATTTTTCAGATACCCCATATAATGGCTTTCGTATTGGGGTTCCGTCGTATGGAAACTACCTAGAAGTATTTAACAGTGATGATCGCTCATTTGGAGGGTCTGGACAATGTAATGAGCAGCGGTTACAAGCAGAAAGAGCACCTTTTCATCATCAACCATATAGTATGGAGATTACTGTCCCTTCACTTGGAATGACCATATTCATGAAGGAAACAAAAAAGCGACGGAAGGATGTTATGGATAATGGGATCAAAAAAATGGATAGCCATGTTATTAGCGGGAGGGCAGGGAACTAGATTAGGAGAATTAACGGAGACACTCGCAAAGCCTGCAGTACCATTTGGTGGAAAATATCGAATTATCGATTTTACATTAAGCAATTGCACTCATTCCGGAATTGATACAGTAGGAGTTTTAACACAGTATGAACCTCATTTATTAAATGATTATGTAGGAAATGGAAGAGCATGGGATTTAGATCGCAATTTTGGAGGGGTAACAGTCCTTCCGCCTTATTGGGGAAAAGATGGAGGAAAGTGGTATAAAGGTACAGCAAATGCCGTGTATCAAAATATTCATTATATTAACCAATATAATCCTGAATACGTTCTTGTTATTTCCGGAGATCACATTTACAAAATGGATTATAATCGCTTACTGGAGTATCACATCGAGAAAGGCTCACAGGCAACGATTGCCGTTATTCAAGTTCCTTGGCAAGAGGCAAGTCGTTTCGGAATTATGAATACAAGTGAATCGAAAAAGATTCTGGAATTTGAAGAAAAACCGCCATTTCCGAAGAACAACCTAGCCTCTATGGGGGTATACCTATTTAATTGGAAATTATTAAAGCAATATTTAATACAGGATGAGGAAGATGCTACGTCATCCAACGATTTTGGCAAAAATATTATTCCGAAAATGCTGGCCGATAGGGTTAATATGTACGCATATCAATTTAACGGTTATTGGAAGGATGTCGGAACTGTTCGCAGTTTATGGGAAGCACATATGGATCTATTAGGTGATACACCAGCCTTTTCCTTAAACGATTCCCGGTGGAATATTTATGCAGGTAATGCGAACCATCCACCGCAATTTATTTCAGCAGAAGGAGTTGTAAAGCAATCTTTGGTGAATGAAGGGTGCAGTATCTATGGGCAAGTAGAGCATTCCATTTTATCTTATAATGTCCAGGTTGGATATGGATCTATTATTAATCATTCGGTCATTATGCCAGACGTGACAATTGGTAATAACGTAACTATTAACCGAGCTATTATTGCATCCAATACGGTTATTGAAGATGGTGCTGTAATTGGTTCTGCAAACGAACATGATGAAATTACATTAATTGGCGATAATCAAAGAATTTCTTTCCAATTGAAAGAAGTACTTTGAAACGTATGAAGGGACGATGAATGTTGGATAGTGTAGTTGGAATTATAAATCTTATAAATGAAAAGAATTTTTTAAAGGAATTAACATACAATCGTTGCTTAGCCTCCGTCCCTTTTGCCGGACGCTACCGTCTTATAGATTTTACGTTATCCAATTTTATCCATGCAGGGGTAAAATCTGTCGCTGTTTTTACTAAGGAAAAATACCGGTCTGTAATGGATCATTTAGGATCCGGTAAGGAATGGGATCTCGACCGCCGTACAGGGGGATTATTTATTTTACCTCCGATTCACCCGGAAAAAGAAATAAAAGGGGATCTTCAGCAGTTTCAAGACCATATTGAATTTTTTCAGCGTTCGGCAGCAGATACAGTAATCATTACACCTGGACACCAAGTTTGTAAAATGGACTTTACGGAGATTATTCGTGAGCATCGCAATAAGAAAGCAGATATAACGGTAGTGTACAAAAAATATGATGGAACGCCTGTACAAAAACCGATGTATCACCGCTGCAGTATCGATAAAACAGGCGTTATTAGCGATATTGATTTATATACATTTCCGCGCCATGGCCAAGACATATGTTTAGAAACCTATATTATTAATAAATATATTTTAATAGATTTAATAAAAAAGTGTACGGAAAATGATGAATATGACTTTTTAAAAGATATTGTGAAAGCAAACTTGAATAAATTAATGATTACCGGCTATGAATTCGTGGGCAGTTTGCCGTTTATTCATTCTATTGAAAGCTTTCACGATAGTAATATGGCATTTCTTAATAGGGATATTGCAAGTTCCTTTTTCCGTGATAATTGGGCAGTTTATACGAAGATTAAGCACGAAGCACCTGCTAAATATTCCGCCTCCTCCTGTGTTTCGAATTCACTAATTGCAAATGGTTGTGAAATCGAAGGAACAGTCGAAAACAGCATCATATTTCGCGGAGTAAAAGTGAAAAAGGGTGCCGTCGTAAAAAACAGCATCATTATGCAAAAGGGTGAAATTGAAGAAGGTGCATTTGTAGATAATGTGATTTCGGATAAACAGGCAAAAATCACAAAGGATCGAGTCGTAACTGGCGACCACCGGCCAAGAGTCATTAAAAAGGCAGAAATTATTTAATGGAGGTCGGGAGATGAATATATTATTTGCTGCATCAGAATGTGTACCTTTTATCAAAACGGGCGGTCTTGGTGATGTAATAGGGGCTCTGCCAAAAGCGTTGAAAAAACAAGGCATCGGTGTAAGTGTGATTTTGCCGAAATACGGTGATTTGTCCAATCATTTTAAAGAACAGATGGTACTATTGGAAAGCATCGAGGTCCCAGTCGGATGGAGACGCGCGTTTTGTGGGATTGAGCTAATAGAAAATGATGGAATTCACTACTATTTTCTTGATAATGAATATTATTTTAAAAGACATGGGAGCTATGGATTCTTTGATGATGGTGAACGCTTTGCCTTTTTTTCAAGAGCTGTGTTAGAAGCAATTCCCTTTTTAAGAGATAAGCCAGATATCATTCATTGCCATGATTGGCAAACAGGTCCAATCAGTGTTTTGTTGAAAGCACACTATAAAAATCATCCTTTATATAAAAATATTAAGACTGTATTTACCATCCACAATTTACGCTATCAAGGCAATTATCCAAAAACAGTGTTGGCAGATTTGTTAGATTTAAGTGAATTGTATTTTCATATGGACGGAATGGAATATCACGGGAATGTCAGTTATTTAAAAGCTGGCCTTGCTTATGCAGATTATTTGACAACGGTAAGTCCGAAATATGCAGAAGAAATTCAAATGCCATATTACGGTGAAGGATTAGATGGCTTCCTGCGAAAACAAGGTAATCATCTAATTGGGATCATTAATGGATTAGATTATGAATTATATAATCCTAAAACGGATGAACATATTTTTACAAGGTTTGCAGATTATGATGAAAAAATGCTGAACAAGGCAAAGCTGCAGGAAGAATTATCTTTGTCAGTTAATCAGGAAATTCCTGTCATCTCAATGGTTACAAGACTAGTAGAGCAAAAGGGAATTGACTTAGTTTTACGTGTAATACATGAAATCATGAGTCTAAATGTTCACTTGATTATACTGGGAACTGGTGAGGAACGATATGAAAATGCCTTTAAGCAGCTTGCCGAAAAGTATCAAGGTAAAATATCCTATCATCCTTATTTTAACGAAGTCCTAGCCAGAAAAATTTATGCGGGTTCTGATCTATTTTTAATGCCGTCACAGTTTGAGCCATGCGGAATTGGGCAGCTATTAGCAATGAGATATGGCACCTTGCCAATTGTAAGGGAAACCGGCGGTCTATCTGATACAGTAATTCCTTTCAATGAGTTTACGAATGAGGGCTATGCCTTTAGTTTCCAGCACTACAATGCCCATGATATGCTATACACGATAGAAAGGGCAGTTTGGTTATTTCGGTTCCAGCCAAATAAGTGGAGAGAATTAGTTGGTCGGGTCATGCACCTTGATTTTAGCTGGGAAGCTTCATCAGAGCAATATAAAGCTATTTACGAAGGGCTTTTGCAGAATAAGTTGGTGCGAATATAATATTGGATCGGTTGGACATGTGCGAAGCTGCTTTCGTGCATTTTTTTTTATGGTTCATGTTAATTTCCTGGTTATCCCAGATAAAGGACAATACACGTGTAAAATAATCAAATATTGTTCTTAAGCTCCGTCAAAAGGACAACTCACCCGGAAATCACCTCAAACTTGTCCTTTAGAGCTAGTCAAGGACATTTCACTGTGAAAGCAATTTCTACTTGATCTTTAGAATTAGTCAAAAGGAAATCAGCAAACATTTGTTCTTTATGCACTACCAAGTAATTATCCAAACTTGTCCCAATTTCTAACTGTTTACGAAAAGAAAGCAATTGCCTATATGAGTTCATCTAAAAATCTAGGACAGTCACCCACTCCTTCAACTTTTAATAAGGTAAAGGGGGAGGTATGTGCCGATGGTTATCTTATATGATCAAGATATATTATTAGCCTCATTGGACAAATGGCAACAAGATGCTTTTCTTGCTTTTGATGAGAAGATTACACATAAAACATTAAAATTCCCATGTATTCCAGCTTATCAAGGATATAAATTAAACCACATGAGATTTGGCTTTGCAAGTGATCCGAGGAAAGAGAAGGCTTCGTTTGAATTAGCCGAATTATTAAAAACCTACGGTGAAGCTTCAAGAGAGATGGGAATATATACAGCCCTTATTATCTTTTTTGAGACGCCGCTGAAGCTGCAAAGTAATTACACGGTAAATGATTTTGAACAGCTTTTTTGGGGGCTATTAAACCGAGTAAGCACATTGGATGAAGAGGAATGGGTTGAAACGATTTCCCCTGATCCAAATGATCCTACTTGGGAATTTTGCTATAATAACGAACGGTATTTTATTTATTGTGCAACACCTGCTCATGAAAAAAGGAAAAGCAGACATTTTCCATACTTTATGCTGGCAATTACCCCTAGGTGGGTACTTGATGAATTTAGTTCTTCTATTGCTAAAGCGAATAAAATGAAAAAAATCATCCGTGCTCGTTTGGAGGAATATGATAATGCCCCGCCACATCCTGATTTAAAATGGTACGGTCAAAATGATAATTTTGAATGGAAGCAATATTATTTGCGAGATGATGATACTTCCTTACCTTCCTGTCCATTTAGGAAATTCTGGAAGAATTAAAAAACACCTATTAATCAAATTAGGTGTTTTTTTCTTTACGGAGAATAAATACATAGATGATTTTTTGATGTGTATTTTTTTTACAATGTAAACGTTAGATTTCGTAAAGATTATGGTACTCTTATGTTATCTAATTTTAGTTGAGAGGTAGATAACATGTTGGAATCGAATACTGTGGAATTGAGGGGAGTTTCTAAGTCTTTTTCCACAAATGGGAAGGTTGAACGAGTGCTTAACCATATCAATGGAACTATTGAAAATGGTTCAATTGTTACGATCCTTGGGCCATCTGGATCTGGTAAAAGTACGATTTTATCCATGTGTAATTTATTATTAACTCCAGACGAAGGGGACGTTTTCATCTACGGCAAGGAAGTAAGAAATTGGAATATCCCGGAATTAAGACAGACGGTAGGAATTGCTTTTCAAGCCGCACCGATGATACCCGGAACAGTTCTAGATAATTTGCTACTTCCTGCAAGTATTCATCAAATGAATATAGACCATCCTGAACAATTTCTTGAAAAAGTCAGTCTTCCAGAGTCCTTGTTACATAAAAATGTTCAAGATCTATCAGGCGGGCAAAGGCAACGATTGGGATTGGCGAGAACATTAGTGAATCGTCCTTCTATCTTATTACTTGATGAGATTACTTCCGCATTGGATCCTAGCTCCGTTAGGGAAATTGAGCATTTGATATTAAATTTACATAAAGAAGAGAATACAACCATCCTTTGGGTTACTCATGATTTAGATCAAGCGAGAAGAGTGGGAACACACAGCTGGTTGATTGTGAACGGGGAACTGGTCGAACATAGCCCGACAGAATCGTTTTTCACCACCCCAAAAGACGATAGAACAAAGCAATTCCTGGCAAAGGGGATGACGGATTTACCATGAATACACTAGCGCTTTTTCTTAGCTTTGGTTTTGTATTTGCTGCTCTCATTCTATCAAAATCGTTTAAATTAGGACTGGGAAAAGACCTTTTAATTACATCTGTCCGTGCAACCATTCAATTGTTAATTATTGGGTATGTATTAAAATTAGTTTTTGGATTAAATCATCCAATTGCTATTATCATCATGCTTCTAGCCATGATTTATGTAGCTGCTAGAAATGCTGTAAAACGTGCAAAAGGTTTACGTCATATTACGTGGAAAATTTTTATTACGATTTTAGCAGTGGAATCGATAACGATGGCATTTCTACTCGGTGTTCATATAATCCCTGCTACACCGCAGTATATTATCCCCATAAGCGGTATGGTTATCGGAAACTCGATGGTCATTGCAAGCTTGTATTTAAATCGTTTAAAGGCAGATTTAAATTTAAGAAAACAAGAGGTCATTTTACTGTTGTCTTTAGGCAGTACACCAAAGCAAGCAATTTTTCCGATTATTAAAGAATCGATTCGATCTAGCCTAATCCCAACGATAGAAAGCCAAAGAACAATTGGTTTGGTTCAATTGCCTGGCATGATGACGGGGCAAATTGTTGCTGGGGCAGATCCAATTCACGCTGTGAGGCTCCAGCTGCTTATTGTCTTTATGATTATGGCTGCAGCTGCTTTTACCGGAATTATTTTGGGATTATTGATTTACCCTAGTTTATTTAATAAATATCAGCAATTGGTGATAGAAGACTGGAATTAATTATATAGATAATTTACAAAGCACTTGGATAAACCATGTGCTTTTTTTCATGAGCTTATCTGTCATTTGTTTAAATTTCGGGAAATAATTTGCGGGTGGTAAATAGTCCAGTGACTTTTTGCTTAGTTACTTATCGGAGTAAATTATAGCAATATAATATCACGCAGAAGTTTTATTATTTTGAAAAATGGGTAAATAAATTGGAAGTTATTATAAAATAATATTTTTCACAACATTTGAAAGGGGTATGTTACATGAGCTCTATTAAAAGAAGTATGGGGACATTCAGTTTAATGATGACTGGTTTAGGATCCATCATAGGATCAGGCTGGTTATTTGGTGCTTGGAGGGCGGCTGGAATTGCTGGACCTGCTGCAATATTTTCATGGATTATTGGGATGATTGTCATCCTTTTCATTGCACTAACTTATGCTGAACTCGGTTCCATGTTTCCAGAGTCGGGTGGAATGGTTCGTTATGCACAATATACACACGGATCCTTCGTCGGTTTTATTGCGGCATGGGCGAACTGGATTGCAATCGTTTCCGTAATTCCAACAGAAGCAATTGCCTCGATACAATACATGCATTCATGGCCGTTTGCTTGGACTAAGTCCCTTATGAACGGTAATGATTTAACTCTTTTTGGAATTGTACTCGTCATTGTGCTTTTACTTATCTATTTCTTTTTAAATTATTGGACAGTGCAATTATTCTCGAGAGCAAACAATATAATTACTGTTTTTAAAATTGTCATACCACTCTTAACGATTGTAGGAATAATGACAGCTGGTTTTCATCCTGGTAATTTCCATCTTCCTTCTCAAGGGTTTACCCCCAATGGGTGGTCAGGTGTCTTTACGGCTGTAGCAATATCAGGCATTGTCTTTTCGTTTAATGGATTTCAAAGTCCTATTAATATGGCTGGCGAAGCGAGAAATCCAAAGCGATCGATTCCAATCGCAATCATTGGATCGCTGCTTATTGCCGTTATTATTTATGTATTATTGCAAATTACCTTTATCGGGGCTGTGAATCCGTCACTGGCTGCAAAAGGATGGGGTACTATTCAATTTAGTTCTCCATTTGCAAACCTCGCAATTGCACTCGGGATTAATTGGTTGGCAATTGTCCTATATTTAGATGCATTTGTTTCCCCATCAGGTACCGGGACCACTTACACTGCCACAACAGCAAGGATGATTTACGGTATGGAGGAAAATGGATATTTTCCAAAGATATTTGGAAAAATTCATCCGTTTTATGGGGTACCGAGACCTGCAATGTTTTTTAATCTTGTTGTCAGTTTAATCTTTCTCTTTTTGTTTAGAGGTTGGGGAGCCTTAGCGGAAATCATTTCTGTAGCAACTATCATCTCTTATATTTGCGGACCTATATCCGTGATGGCCTTGAGGAGAATTGGTGTTCATTTACGAAGACCCTTAAGAATAAAGGGAATTTCCATAATTGCACCATTAGGTTTCATCTTTGCAACGTTCATCTTATATTGGGCAAGATGGCCGCTAACTGGTGAAGTAATGTTTATTATGATTATCGGTTTGCCGCTTTATTTCTATTATCAAGTAAAAAATAAATGGGCCGGCTTTAGAAAAGATTTGAAAGCAAGCGGATGGCTGATTGTGTATCTAATCGTCATGGCGCTGTTTTCTTATATAGGCAGCGAGAAGTTTGGCGGAATAAATGTAATTAAGTACGGTTGGGATTTCGTGTTTCTGGTTGTTCTTTCGATTATCTTTTATTACTGGGGCGTGAAAAGTGCTTGGGAAAATCAGTATCTAAAGGAAGCAGAGGATGTGAACCAAAAAGCATATGGTACTGAGCAGGAAAGGAAGATTGTATAAAGAAAATTAACTGCTCCAGAAATAAAGTGCCAGCACAAGAAAGTTTATGGATTTCTTGTGCTTTTTATTTTGTTTTTTTAATTAGATGAAGGAAAAAGTTTATGAAGTTAATGGGAAAAATGAATTTTATCATTAGGGGGACGAAGGACAAAATTTCATTGGTGCACTCTGCTGAACGTGCATCATTTTCCTAATACTTTATGGAAAAGTTTAGCATAATGGCAGAAAAAAGAAGGATTAAAGCGAATATACTCGAATAATATTTAAATAGTAAAGACGGTTTTCATTTAGATTGTTGCAATTCATAAAAGGTCATAAATTGGTGCGCTTAAAAGGTGATTCATTCTTAGTCAAATAAGGATGATTATAAGATTCTAATTAGCAATTTAAGTTTAGAAAAGAGCGATAGTTAAAGAAAAAATTAATAAGAGGAGCGTCCTATGCATTTTCCTGTTTATATTTTTGGAATTCACCCCCATCTATTATTTGAATCTTTATCCTATTTTATTGGTTTTCGAGTTTATTTATATACAAGAAATAAAAATCGGATACCGATGGATAAAGCAATGTGGGTCATTGTTGGAGCAATTTTTGGGGCAGTGCTTGGCTCCAAGCTTGTATATTGGTTTGAGGATCCAGTCAAAACGATGCACCTTTGGAATAACTTAACTTACATGATGGAGGGGAAAACCATTGTAGGCGGGTTATTAGGCGGGCTGATTGGAGTTGAGACAGCAAAGAAAATCATTGGCTGGAAAAATTCCACTGGTGATGATTTTGTCTTGCCATTAGCAGTTGGAATGATGATCGGCAGAATTGGCTGTTTTTTAACTGGCTTAGATGATCATACATATGGAATTGCCACAAATTGGTTCACTGGAATTGATTTTGGGGATGGAGTAAGGAGGCATCCAACACAAATCTATGAAATTGTTTTTCTGTTATTACTCATCATTATTTTGATAACCATTAAGAAAAAACAGTTAGTCTTGTGGGAAGGATATTTGTTTCAGCTTTTTATGCTAAGTTACTTAGCATTTCGATTAATGATTGATTTTATTAAACCCACACCGCATCCTTATTTTCATTTAAATAATATTCAGCTTGCCTGCATTATCGGAATCATTTATTATATTCAACTTTTAGTAAAGAAATCGACTATCATCAATAAAGGAATGGAGAATCAGCATGCCAAATAGACCATATACTTATTATGACTTAACGATCAGTATTTGTTCCAAATGTTTAAGAAAGGTTGAAGCGAAGATTATTTTTGAAAATGACAAAGTATACATGGTAAAAACCTGTATGAAGCATGGGAAAGAAAAGGTGTTAATTTCAACAGATATTGAGTATTACAAATGGTGCAGAGATTTCATTAAGCCATCAGAAATGCCTCATAGGTGGAATACACCGATCAAATATGGTTGTCCATATGATTGCGGTTTATGCCCTGATCATGAACAGCATAGCTGCCTAACACTATTAGAAATTACGGAAAGGTGCAATTTAAAATGCCCAATTTGCTATGCCGAATCTTCCCCGCATACAGGTACATTCCGCTCGTTAGAACAAATCGAATTCATGCTTAACGCTATCGTCGAAAATGAAAAAGAACCAGATATTATTCAAATTAGCGGCGGAGAGCCAACCATCCATCCGCAGTTCTACGAGATATTAGACATGGTAAAGTCAAAACCTGTCAAACATATCATGGTAAATACGAATGGGTTGAAAATTGCCGGAGACAAAGAATTTGTAAAAAAACTCGCTGCCTATAAACCTGGCTTTGAAATTTATTTGCAGTTTGATAGTTTTGAAGCAGACGCCTTAAAGGAATTACGTGGAGTAGATTTAACGAAGGTAAGGCAAAAAGCAATAGATAATCTAAATGAACATAATATTTCTACGACATTAGTCGTCACATTGAAAAAAGGTTTAAATGATCATGAAGTTGGGAAAATCATTCAATACGGATTAGAACAAAAATGTGTCCGCGGTGTCACCTTCCAGCCGATTCAAAGTGCCGGGAGATTGGAAGATTTTGATCCAAAAACGGATCGACTCACTTTAAGTGAAGTCAGACAAATGATTATCGATCAATCTGGTGTATTTGCTGAAAAAGATATGGTGCCCGTTCCGTGTCACCCGGATTCATTGGCGATGGGCTATGCTTTTAAAATGAATGGAAATGTAACACCTCTAACTGGTATGATTGATCACCGAATCTTGCTGGAAGGAGAACGCAATACGATCGTATTCGAACAAGATGAAAATATCCGCAATATGATCTTCAAAGTATTTTCTTTAAACCATTCACCTGATTCATCAGCCATGTCGTTAAAGGATCTGTTATGCTGTTTGCCAAAAGTGAACTTGCCGGGGGATATCGGCTATGATAATGTTTTCCGCGTCATTATTATGCAATTTCAGGATGCTCATAATTTTGATGTGCGATCTGTGAAAAAATCGTGTGTTCATATTGCCCATCCAGATGGAAGAATTATCCCATTTGATACGTATAATTTATTTTATCGTGATGAAAAAGAACTAGAATTAAAGAAAATTCAAGAAGAGGTCTTGGCAGGAAGATAAATTTATTAAAATGGGGTGAACGAATGACAGATCAAGATAAAACAAGTAAGGAATCTGGGGGCAAAAATGGCGAAGGCAGTATTTGGGCTGGTATTGGCATCGGGATGGGGATTTATCTGGTCATATACCTCATTGCTTCGATAATTCAGCTAGAAACATTACTTTTTTTCGTTGGGCCGATTGTCCATCTTATTACAATGATTGTCTTCCTTGCTATTGGTAAAAGGTTCACAGGAATTGGCTTGCTTATATTAGCTGGAATTATCCTCTTACTAGTTTCTGCCTGCTTTGGGTTCGTGATTTTTTCATTAAACAACGGATAATAGGTGGAATTAGATGAAATACACTCCTTTTTCATAGTATAGTAGAGATAGTTAGAAAAAGGAGAAGATTTGGATGAAGCTGGTATCGTGGAATGTGAATGGTCTTAGAGCCTGTGTTAAAAAGGGGTTTCTAGACTATTTTAAAGAAATAGATGCAGATATTTTTTGTATTCAAGAAACAAAATTACAGGATGGCCAAATTGAATTGGATTTAGATGGCTATTATCAGTATTGGAACTATGCATTGAAAAAAGGCTATTCCGGAACAGCAATTTTTACAAAACGGAAACCACTATCAGTCCAATATGGATTTGAAAAGGAAGAATATGAGCCTGAAGGAAGAATCATTACCTTAGAGTTTGAAGAATTTTATATGGTGAATGTGTACACTCCTAATTCCCAACGTGATTTGGCAAGGCTAGATAAACGGTTGGCTTGGGAGGATACAATCCGGGAATATTTAATAGAATTAGATGCGATGAAACCTATTATTCTCTGCGGAGATTTAAACGTTGCTCATATGGAAATCGATTTGAAAAATGCGAAATCTAACAGAGGTAATTCTGGTTTTACAGATGAAGAACGTGGCAAAATGACCGAATTTCTCCAATCTGGTTTCATTGATACATTTCGATACCTTTACCCGGAAAAAGAAGGCGCTTATACTTGGTGGTCTTATATGAATAAGGTGAGGGAGCGGAATATTGGATGGCGGATTGATTATTTTATAGCTTCCGAAAGACTCGGGAAGGAAATAATCGATGCTGGTATTCACCCTGACATTATGGGAAGTGATCACTGCCCTGTATTCCTGGATATTGAATTGTAATCCTTATGGCACTTTATTGTTAAAAGAGCAATTAAGTGCCTTTTTTCCTATTTGTCCCCCTAAAGACCCTTCATTATTTTCGGAATATATTGTATATTAATGAATAGATGATGTAGATGAGGTGATTCTTTGGAAGATATCATTATTATGGCTATAATTTTTGCTGTTCCGATTGTTGCGATTATTACAAGTCATTTTCAGAAAACTGCAAGAATAAAAGCCGGCTATATAAAAGATCAATTAGAATTAGAAAAGCTTAAACATGAAAACTATTTATTGGAAACACAAAAGCTAAAGCTAGAACTCGAAAAAATGCAGATTGAAACAGAGGATAAAACAAAAATATTGTAATTTTTCAAAAGGAAGTCATTCAATTGATTTCCTTTTTTCGTGAAACGTTCTGGATGTGACTTCGTCTAAATAAAGAAAGCATTATTTTGGCGGGGGTTTTGGCATGAATAAATGGAAGGTTATTGCAATTATAGTTTGTTTACTAATTATCGGTTATATCGGATTCACCTATTTCCAAATAAAACAAGTGGCAAATGAGAAGCCACCTAAGAACGTACCGTATTTAATCATCTTAGGTGCAAAAGTAAAAGGGGACCAGATGTCAAAGGCATTATATGAACGAGCAAAAGCGGGGTTAGTTTACCTGCAACAAAATCCTAATACCAAAGCTATTGTAACCGGTGGACAGGGACCAGATGAGAAAATATCAGAAGCGGAAGCTGTTCGCCGTTTTTTCGTAGATCATGGCATTGATGCAAAACGAATTTTAATCGAAGATCGTTCTGTTACGACATATGAAAACATAAAATTTGCTAAAAAATTATATGGTATCAAAGAAGCAGTCATTGTCAGCAATGATTTTCATTTATTCCGATCTATCAAACTATCAGAAGATCAAGGGATAAAAGCTTATCCCTTAGCGGCTAAAACACCAAAAGTAGTGAAAGCAAAATTATATGCTAGAGAATATCTAGCAATTTTAAAATGGAGAGTAACAGGTAAGTAAAAAAAGCACAAGCGCCGCAGCTCTGACGTTCTGATGAGCAAAATTAGCATTTCAAACTTCACCTGATGTCGCTTTTCGTAGGGAGGGGATGAGATATCCGCTAGCAGATGACTGCTTACGCTAGATAGTCTAATCTATTGGCATAATTAAATGCTAAAAAACTTGTACTTTCTTATCATTAGAGAAAAGGAAATCATCCCTTTAAAATGGTTTGATTTCCTTTTTTTAACGGATTTTGTATAGAACAATTTGTAAATTATATCTATAATGAAATAATAATATGAATATCAGGGGTTGAAAGTATATTGAAGAGAAGCTATGTGCTCCTCCTGTTGTTAGTTTACTTGGTTGCTTTAGGCAGTTCTATTTTCATCTATCAGAAGAAAATTTCTCATCCAGTCGTAAAAGATAAAGGACGGTTGCTGCCAATTACTGTTAAAAGTATTCAATCTGCTACTGGTGAGAAGCAGCTGCAACAACTTGTCCGAAATGCCAATAAAACAAATCACAAAATTACGATTGCAGGTATGCAGCATAGCCAAGGAGGACAAACTTTATATCCTAACGCTATTTTAGTAGATATGAAATCTTATAATAAAATCATTGCATTTGATCGAAAAAGAAAAACGATTACGGTTCAAAGCGGCGCTACTTGGAATGATATTCAAAAATATATCAATCCATTTGGGCTTTCCATTAAAGTTATGCAATCCCAAAATATTTTTACAATTGGAGGATCACTTAGTGTAAATGTTCACGGAAGAGATATTCGAAATGATGCGCTAATTGACACAGTTGAATCTTTTCGACTAATTAATCCTAACGGAAACATTATAAATGTTAGCAGAAAAGAAAATACAAATTTGTTTCAATCGGTTATCGGAGGCTATGGATTATTCGGGATTATTTTAGACGTAACCTTAAAATTAACAGATGATGAACTTTATAAAACGCGAACAAGAACTATGGACTATAAGGACTATGAAACATATTTTCAAAAAAATGTATTAAATAAACCCTCTGTAAAAATGCATTTATCACGTATCTCCGTGGCACCTAAAACATTTTTAAAAGAAATGTATGTAACAGATTATGTAGTAGCAAACCAACAGGATTTGTCCCATTACAATCATTTAAAAGGAGAAACCATCGCCATCCCTAAATTTTTTCTAGGAATTTCAAGATATAGTAATTGGGGGAAGGATTTGTTTTGGGATGTTCAAAAGAAATATATGAAGATGACGGATGGCAAGCTAGTAACAAGAAACAATGTAATGAGATCGGATTCGAACTTTATGGAATACGATAGCCCTTCTCGAACAGAAGTGTTACAGGAATACTTTGTTCCCATAAATCAGTTTACAAGTTATATAGATAGCTTGAGAGAGACATTGAAAAAAGAGAAGAACTTTAACCTCTTAAATATTACTATTCGATTTGTAGATAAAAATCAAGAGGCCGTTATGTCTTATGCAAAAGATGACATGTTTGCACTAGTACTATTAATAAACCAAGGCCAATCAAAAAAGGATATCAAGCAAACTGAAAGAGTTGTTAGGAAGATGATAAATATTACATTAGATCATCATGGCAGCTACTATTTACCTTACTACTCTTACCCTAGTAAAAAACAATTACATGAAGCGTATCCACGAACGGATGAATTTTTTACCATGAAACGGAAGTACGATCCTAAAGAACGGTTCGTGAACTTATTCTACGAGGAGTATGGAAAATGACCTACAAGAGATTCATTTATTATCAAAGTATCATTGTCATGGCAAGCAGCATGATTTTTCCGTTTTATGTCCTATTATTAAAAAATGTTGGTAACAGCTACGCACAGTTTGGTTGGGCGTATGGACTATTTGCATTAACCTCTGCGCTTGCCTATCCGACAATAGGAAAGATTTCGGATCGATTAGGAGAAAAGGTTTTATTTATCATCTACTCATGGGGGATGGCAGTTCTTCTGTTATTTTTTCCCCTTGTTACAGAAGTTTGGCAAGTGTATATTCTGCAAATTATCATGGGTATTTTAGGTGCAGTACAAAAAAATTCAGAAAAAACAGCACTCGCAAAAAATGTGGAGAAAGAAACAGCTGGCAAAGAAATCGGAAAATATCATGTTTGGACCTCTGTAGGAGCTGCTATTGCGATTATTCTTACAGGGTATATCGTAGATTTTATTACCATAGGCAGCATTTTCTATTTAGCTTCTCTTATCTATTTTATAAGCGGGTTCCTATTATTGAAGAAGGAAAAAGTGTAATGTTATGAATGTTTTGTGAAGTATCCCTTTACAATGTACTTTATTTTTTATAAAATGAAGTGGAATACTAATTTTTAACATCAAAGGAGGAATAGGGTCGATATGAGTATGTCCGTTGTTTTTCAAATGGTTTTAGCTTGATGCGGGATAAGTATGCCCATTTTTAGCAAAACCAATCGTGAAACAACGGATATTCAGACCTGTTCCTCTTTAAATATTCGTGTATTTAGAATTTAATTCTACATGCACTCAAAAAGGCGGGGTTTGTTTTCCCTGCCTTTTTTGTATTTTTATATGTACGCATGAGGTATAGCCTAAACATGTCCTCCATGTTTTGCGATTGGTTCAATTTGAACTTTTTTGGAGGTATTTTGATATGAGTATTGTAACAGTTGAAAAATTAACTCATTATTATGGTGATAAATTGGTTTTTAAAGATATCGATTTCCGTCTGTTAAAATCGGAACGAGTTGGTTTAGTAGGTCCAAATGGAGCGGGAAAATCAACTCTTTTGAACATTTTAACAGGTGCGATTCTTCCGGATCACGGGATGATTGAATGGCTTCCTAATATTAGTGTAGGGTTTTTAGAACAACATTCGGATTTAACGGAAGGTATAAGTATTCGGGATTATTTGCGAAATGCGTTTAAGCATTTATATTTGCTTGAAGCGGAGATGCTTGATGTTTCAAGAAAAATGGAAACTTGCAGCGAAGAGGAATTAACGAAGCTTTTAAATCGATTTGCACAAATTCAGGAGCTATTGGATCATCATGAATTCTATTTTCTTGATGCAAAAATCGATGATATTGCATATGGACTTGGAATCCAAGCACTTGGTATGGATACGGATGTTTCTACCTTAAGCGGAGGCCAAAGAACGAAGCTTTTATTGGCTAATTTGCTTCTTAAGCAACCTGATATTTTATTGCTGGATGAGCCAACTAATTATCTCGATTTTGCTCATATAGAGTGGTTAAAAGAATATCTGAAAAATTATCCGAATAGTTTCATCCTTATTTCGCATGATGTTGATTTCATGAATGAGGTAGTAACGGTCATCTATCATTTAGAAAATTTCCAATTAACAAGATACCTGGGTAATTATAAAAAATTTCTAGAGACATATGAACTACGAAAACAACAACAGTTATATGCTTATGACAGACAGCAGGAAGAAATTCTAAAGCTGGAAACGTATATTCAAAAAAATAAAGCACGTGCATCCACGACAAAACAAGCAAAATCACGTGAGAAAAGGCTAATGAAACTGGAGCGTATAGAAAAACCTGATATCACGCCTAAACCAAGATTTCATTTTAAAGTAAGTGTTCGTCCAACAAGTAAAATTATTGAAACGAAGCAATTGGAAGTAGGCTATGGCACACCTCTCCTTCCTCCTATAAGTGTAACGCTGAAAAGGGGAGACAAGGTTGCGGTGATTGGGCATAATGGAATAGGGAAGTCAACAATGTTAAAGACTATCATGGGTGAATTAGACCCGTATAATGGTTCTGTTTTATTTGGCCAGCATGTAAAGCCCTCCTATTTTGCCCAAGAGGAAAATATCGGGTCTGAACTTACTCCTTTGGAATATATTTGGTCCATGCATGAAAAAATGACACAGAAAGAAATACGTCAGGCTTTAGCTCGTGCAGGCTTGAAAAAGGAACATATTTTTCAACCGTTAAAGTCTCTTAGCGGCGGGGAACAAACACGAGTCAGGTTATGTCAATTGATGCTTGAGGACAGTAATTGGCTCGTTTTAGACGAACCTACTAATCATTTGGATGTTGCTGCCAAGAAAGTACTAGCTTCTGCTCTTTCTCAGTATGAAGGGACAGTTCTTTTAGTGTCCCATGAACCGGAATTTTATCAGGAATGGGTAACTGATATTTGGAATCTGGAAGAATGGAAAAGAAGTATCGAATAATTTGCTTGTTTGCGTTACAGGACATCTTTTCTAAGGAGGGATGTCCTTTTTCTTAATCTGAATGCGATGGTGGTCTAGATCTATTGTTATTAAAAATAACTCTTGAACAACATAAAGGAAGAAGGGGAATTTGTGGAGCCGATTCAAGATCATCTAAAGGATCATTTAGATGTTGTATTCGTTGGATTTAATCCAAGTATTAGATCAAGTGAAACCGGACATCATTTTGCTAATCCGAACAATCGCTTTTGGAAGATTTTATTTGAAGCAGGAATAACTCCAAGGAAGTATCTGCCTGAGGAAGATTCTGCATTGTTGGAATTAGGTTATGGATTAACTAATATTGTTGCAAGACCAACGAAAAGTGCAGATGAAATTACGAAGGAAGAATACAAACAAGGAAAAGAATTACTGCAGCAAAAAATCCTGAAATTAAAACCGTTAATCGTCTGCTTCGTAGGTAAAGGAGTCTATCAAGAATATAGTGGAAAGCGTAATATTCCTTGGGGAACTCAAGAATCATCTGTTGTGCCGGGAACGATTGATTATGTTGCCCCATCCTCTAGCGGGCTGGTTCGAATGCGTCTAAATGAAATAATCGATATTTACAAAGGATTGGCTAATCTGATTCAATCAGTAAAAGAAAATAAGGCTAATGAACATTAATCTTGCGGCTTGCGAAGGCTACTAAGTCAATTTACTACAATAGTGTAGCAAAATTGAAAATATTACTGGTACAAGTACTTTAGTTCAGAGGTAATGGAAGTCAGTGCTGTTTTCTTAGAAGAATACCAAAAAGAAAATGGTTAAAAGCTATGTGCCATTATAGGCCAAACAATTCAACAATTGAATGTTTATCTACTGAAAAAAGAACTGATAGGGCTAAAGAAAAAGCAAATGATGCACAAATGAACGCAGTCGCAAAAAAAAGTTCTGATAGCAACAAGGACGTTACTGATTAAATTTTACATCTCAAAGAAACAGCCTAGGGTTACACTCAGGTTTTAATATTTTCTTATGCTCCTTTATTTAAAGGTTTTTATGATTTCCGTGTGGTTACAATTATTTAATTGGTGGAAACATAAAATACTTAAATTGTAAGGAGGACAAATGAATGGCAGAGACACAACATAGTGAACGTCATTTCCATGCTAATGAAACAATAAGGGATATTGTCATTGGCATGTCTGATGGTTTAACGGTTCCTTTTGCTTTGGCAGCTGGACTTTCGGGAGCGGTACATTCAACTAGCCTGATTTTAACAGCTGGAGGAGCGGAAATCGCAGCTGGATCGATTGCTATGGGACTTGGGGGGTATCTTGCTGCAAAATCTGATGCAGATCACTATCGTGCAGAGTTAAAGCGAGAATATGATGAAGTGGAGCGTTTTCCGGAAAAAGAAGAAGAAGAGATCCGGACTGTGTTTAGAGAATACGATTTAGAAGAAGATCATATTGAACCTATCGTTCAAAAGCTGAAACAGTCTCCAGATAAATGGGTAGATTTTATGATGCGTTTTGAATTGGGATTGGAAAAACCAAATCAATCTAGAGCGTGGGTCAGTGCTTTTACTATTGCCCTGTCTTATATCGTAGGAGGAATCATACCCTACTACCTTATTTTTTTGTCAATGATCCAAAAGAGGGACTTTTGGCTTCTGTTTTCCTTACTTTAATCATACTCTTTATTTTTGGAGGAGTAAAAGGAAAGTTTACAGGAACAACGATCGTTAAAAGTGGATTTGAGACTATGATTGTAGGTGGTTTAGCAGCATTAGCAGCATTTCTATTAGCAAGAAGTTTTTCCTGAAATACCAAGATTATATGATACTTAGACCCATTTTTCTAAATCTAAAAAACATAAATTATTAGTAAACGGAACAATGAAGTTGAAAAATCCCGGGGTGTGAATGTTTCTTATGAAAGTTAAGTGTTGTTTTGTTGAATATAGGTGAGTGAAGATTTTTAATTGTTGTTGACCTATTATGGTAGCGAATTAAGAAAGAATGACGCGGTCGAACTAACTAATTTTTTCAGGGACATTGTTTTGATGTGTTTATTATATTTAAATAATACAAATTCAAAAAAATGCCGAGTCAATGACTCGGCATGGAACTAGATTTCAAGCCAGGGAGTGGCTTGTCAACCAAAATCTAATCGTGTGTTTAGTATAACTAATTATTTTAATATAGTGAATCGGTTAATGTTCTTAAATAATTGGTGATGCATGGTAAGTGATAAGAGATTTGTAGGGAGACTTATTTAATAGTAATGAAACAAATATTGTAATCATAGTTGAATTTATCTAATTAAATTAATTTTTGACTCAAAATGTGCATCAAAAGGGAAAGTAAAAAATCCACTAATATAAGTTTTTATTCAAAGACAAACTGTTCTCTATATTTTCGTTGGTGGGAGCTATAGTTGAAATTCACTATGCGTCAACATTTCCGAAATTTTGGTGGAAACCCTACCCCGATTAAATTCCAACTTTTTGGGTCACAACAAAAAGGATTAACGCTTTTTTTGTTTCAATTACTAAACTAATTAGTAGGGTTGGATAAGAGGATTTTTACCCAAAAACAAGAATATATATTTATTGGTATTTGATCTGCGCCACTTGAAAATAGGAGGTATGAAATGGAGGAGTTAATAAAGGAGTACTCCTTAGGATTCACAATGCTTCGCGAAGCTATCGAAGGATTAACCGACGAGGAGATGCGTTACAAACCCGGACCGGACAAATGGAGTATTCATCAAATCATCATACATGTTACGGATTCCGAGATCTCGTCTACATCTCGGTTAAAAAAAGTCTTGGCGGAGCATGAGCCGATTCTGAATTCATTTGACCAAGACGCGTGGGCTAATAACTTGGGATATGATCTGTTGGACCGTGAGCAGTATATGCTTCTTTTCAAATTGCTGCGTTGCAGTATGCAGCCAATTCTGGAGCATCTAACTAGCGAACAAAGCAAGCGAGTGGGGGTATATGAAGATCAGGGGCGGTTCACATTTAAGCAATTGCTTGAATATCGAGTGCAACATGTCCGCGACCACATTGATCAAATTAAACGGGTAAAAAAAGCCTATCAAGTGAACCAGACCTATTAAACTAATTAAACTATAGGATGCAAGAGAAAAAGATTCAGCTGCCAATATGGTGGCTTTTTCTTCATCTTCTAACGGAGCTGAATAGTTTTTGAGAACATGAAATCACATGTTTTAATCATAATGTGGGTTAATAAGTATATGAGCTGTTTTCGAGGGGATAACAGGGGCATCAGCTTTACTGTACGATAATTTTTGTACTCTCCCTACTTTAATTATAGCATATAAAAAATGGTCAATATAGACTGTTTATTCCTATTTACTGCTGGTAAAATCAAAAGAACATTAAAGGTTAGGAGAGATGTAGAATGAGTTCTTTTGCCCTCGGTTTTCAGGAAATTGATAAAACACAGCTTTTGCTCGTTGGCGGGAAAGGCTTGAATTTAGGTGAATTATCAAAAATTCAAGGAATACAAGTACCAGAAGGATTTTGTGTTACAACATTGGGATTTCGAAAAGCCATCGAACAGAATGAAACTTACCATGCTTTGTTGGATCGACTAACTATGCTAAAAGTAGAAGACCGAGATCAGATTGGTGAAATCAGCAGGAAGATTCGACAAATCATTATGGAAGTAGAAATTCCTTCCGATGTTACGTGCGCAATTACTCAATATCTCTCCCAGTTTGGTGAAGAACATGCTTATGCAGTGCGTTCTAGTGCAACTGCTGAAGATTTACCTTATGCCTCTTTTGCTGGTCAACAAGACACCTATTTAAATATCATCGGAAAAGAAGCAATCTTGCGGCACATCAGCAAATGTTGGGCTTCTCTATTTACGGATCGCGCGGTAATATACCGTATGCAAAATGGATTTGACCATAATCAAGTGTATTTATCTGTTATCGTTCAAAAGATGGTTTTCCCACAGGCTTCAGGGATTTTATTTACCGCTGATCCGATTACTTCCAACCGAAAGCTGCTATCCATCGATGCCAGTTTTGGACTTGGAGAAGCACTGGTCTCTGGCTTGGTATCAGCCGATTGTTATAAAGTACAAAAAGAGGAAATCATCGAAAAGAGGATTGCAACCAAAAAATTGGCTATCTATGGACGAAAAGAAGGCGGAACAGAGACACAGCAGATCGATCCGGATCAGCAAAAGACTCAAACACTGACTGAACAACAAATTTTACAACTGGCACGTATCGGAAGACAAATCGAAGCTTATTTTGGTAGTCCTCAGGATATCGAATGGTGCTTGGTTGATGATACATTTTATATTGTCCAGAGCCGGCCAATCACTGTCCTTTTCCCAATCCCCGAAGCGAATAATCAAGAAAATCATGTTTACATATCAGTTGGTCATCAACAAATGATGACCGATCCCATGAAACCTTTGGGATTATCTTTTTGGCTGTTAACGACCCCTGCCCCCATGCGCAAAGCTGGTGGAAGGTTGTTTGTTGATGTTACACAACAGCTGGCTTCACCTGTCATGAGAAATAATTTATTAAATGCCATGGGACAACATGATCCTCTCATGAAAGACGCACTTATGAACATAATTGAGCGAAATTTTATAAAATCTTTGCCAAATGATAATAAAGTACCGAGTCCCATTAGAGGCAATACAGATAAACTGGCACAAATTGAAAACAATCCATCAATCGTTTCTGAATTGATTAAGCGTAGTCAAACATCCATTGAAGAGTTAAAGCAAAACATCCAAACGAAATCAGGTTCAGAATTAATCGATTTTATTCTAGAAGATATTCAGGAATTAAAGAAGATTTTATTTGATCCACAAAGTTCAGCAGTATTTATGGCTGCTATGGATGCTTCATCATGGATCAATGAAAAAATGAACATGTGGTTAGGTGAAAAAAACACAGCAGACACGCTTTCTCAATCTGTACCAAACAACATTACTTCGGAAATGGGTCTTGCACTATTGGATGTCGCAGATGTAATTCGTCCTTATCCGGAAGTAATTGATTATTTACAACATGTAAAAGATGATAACTTTTTGGATGAACTGGTTAAGTTTAAAGGTGGACAAAAAACCAGAGAGGCTATAATAGCTTATCTCGACAAATACGGAATGAGATGTACCGGAGAAATCGATATTACCAGAACTCGTTGGAGCGAAAAACCAACTACACTTGTCCCTATGATTTTGGGTAACATCAAAAATTTTGAGCCGAATGAAAGCAATCGGAAATTTGAGCAAGGGCGTCATGATGCTTTGCAAAAAGAACAAGAGTTATTAGATCGATTGAAGCAATTACCGGATGGTGAACAAAAGGCCAAAGAGACAAAACGAATGATTAGCATCATCCGAAATTTCATTGGTTATCGTGAATATCCAAAATACGGCATGATCAATCGCTACTTTGTTTATAAGCAAGCTTTACTGAAAGAAGCGGAAAAACTCGTTCAAGCGGGCGTAATTCATGAAAAAGAAGATATATACTATCTTACTTTTGAAGAACTTGGTGAAGTAGTACGCACAAATAAACTGGATTACCAGATTATCAGCAAACGAAAAGACGAGTACAAATTATATGAAAAACTGACTCCGCCACGTGTTATCACATCAGATGGTGAAATCATTGCAGGCGAGTACAAACGAGATAATCTCCCAGCTGATGCGATTGTAGGTGTACCTGTTTCTTCCGGAGTTATAGAGGGAAGAGCACGTGTTATTTTAAACATGGAAGATGCTGAACTAGAAGATGGAGATATATTAGTTACTTCCTTTACTGACCCTAGCTGGACACCATTGTTTGTATCCATAAAAGGTCTAGTCACCGAAGTGGGTGGACTGATGACCCATGGAGCCGTTATCGCACGTGAATATGGCTTACCAGCAGTCGTCGGAGTAGAAAATGCAACCAAATTGATAAAAGATGGGCAACGAATTCGCGTGCATGGAACTGAAGGGTATATCGAAATATTGTAATTACTCAGTATGTCAAAATTTATTAAAAGCACCGCTCCAGTGGATTACCAGAGCGGTGTGTATTAAGGAATTCAATAAATAAACAAAATTATATAGTAAAATAGGTTAAAAAAGGCTGTGTTACATATGAAGGTTTCTTTGATTGTCGCGATGGATAGGAACAGAGTAATTGGCAAAGATAATGACATTCCTTGGAGAATACCAAATGATTGGGAGTATGTTTAAAATATTACTAAGGGACATGCAATTATATTGGGCAGAAAGAACCTTGAGTCAATTGGAAGAGCTTTACCTAATAGAAGAAATATAATTCTGACAAGGGATAAGGATTTCAATTTTGACGGTTGTGAAATTGTTCACTCAATCGAAGCTGTTTTTGAGTTATGTAAAAATGAAGAAGAGATTTTCATTTTCGGAGGGGAGCAGATTTATAATATCTTTCTTCCTTTTGTTGAGAAGATGTATATTACAAAAATTCATTATGAATTTAAAGGAGATACATTTTTTCCTGATGTAAATTTCGATGAATGGAAAGAAGTTTCTGTTGAAAAAGGGGTTATGAATGACAAAAACCCTTATCACTACTATTTTCACGTTTATGAACGAAAACTTTCTTAAGCTAAAAAGGTGTAGTATTTTAACAAAGAGTTGCAACAGCTCTTTGTTTTCTTAATAAATAATGAGGCAGGTAGCTTAAAAAGAAAATATTGTATTTTTAAAAAACAGATGGTAAAATTTATGTAAATTGAGTTAGTTAGTTGAATAACTAAATTAGGCGGTGATGTATTGGCAAAACCAAATGTTATTAGTAAAGGAGATTTAATTAAAAGTGCAAAGGAGTGTTTAGTTAATAACGGGATAGAGAAGTTTACATTAAGGTCAGTTGCAGAACTGGCGGGAGTTACACAGGGAACTGTCTATTATCATTTTAAAACTAAGGAGCAGTTGTTATTAGACATCGTTCAAGATATTTGTGAAAGTTCGTGGTCAGCGATTTCTCAACAAAGTAATCAATATATTGTCAGTCAGGCAATAGAATCAGCTAAAAGTCGGTGTTCTTATGACTCTTTCTTTCATAAATTATTTTTCACATTGGTTGTCTCGAGTTTTAACAATGAAATAATAAGAGGTCAATTAGGAGAGATAACGCTATCTGAAAACAATGCATTGACTAAAAATTTATTAAATGTATGGTCAAAAACACCGATTGAGGGTGTCTCTATGGAAACGTGGGGAATTCTCATAAATGCAATTGTTGATGGATTAGCATTGCACGCGTTGATACAAAAAGATTTTCCGGTAGAAAAAACATATGATGAGCTTGAACACCTATTTAAAAGTCTTACTCAATTACTTGATGAAGGGGATAAGTAATGAAAGGAAATTTAATCACTGTTATATGGGGTGTGTTGGTTTGGGTCTTTGCTACAATGTTTTTTGTTTTTTTTGGAGAAAGTGTACTCTTTAGTCCTGGAACAGAAAACTTTGCAACAAGCATTATTTTATTAGAAACTGTAACAGGACTTATATTGTGGGGAGTTACTTATATTTATTTGTTATTTGACAAATCAAAGAATGCACCATTAAAGTTTGGAATAATTGGGACAATTATTGGTTTATCATTAGACACATTTTCTATATCGATCCACCATACGATTTTTCCAAAATTAGATGATTCACAGGTTATTGCATTTACAGCATGGATGACTTTTGCTTATGCGTTATATTTATTTATTCCTGCAATGATTAATCAACAAAGAAGTAAACATCTTGAGATATAAAATAATTTTAATGAAAATATTAAAGTAAAAGTTACTTTAGCCGAACAGCTAGAATTGTTATAACAATGCCTATTAAGACTAAGCAGAATATTTGAGAATAGAATGGCGTAATAAGGCTCCTCTGTAAATAAAAAGAATAAAAAAACATTTAGGGAACTATTCCTTAAATGTTTTTTTAATTCCTTTATTTAAGAGTGAATTTCCTGAACACACCCGATTTAGTGAAGATATCTTACACGATGCCATTGGTGAACTTTTTTTGATCGGTTGTAAAAACAATATTAACTTCCAAGCCTGGAAATACGTCTTCCCGATATTGTCCGTTCATTAGACACCCATTTTTCTGCGCGTATTGCTTGGTTTTTTCGTTTGCTGGCTTTTCATTTTTTTTGTTGAATGGTCGGCATTCACATTTCTTTTACCTGCGGAAGCCTGGTTCTTTTTGTTTTCAAGCTGCTGTCTCATTGCCTCTTGCAAACTGATTTTCTTTTTTGGTGCTTCAGTTGGATTATTCTCAGTCAAAGGGAAATCCTCCTTTTTGGATATGATTGTTAGTCCAGTATAATCTATTTTCCGTTATTTGTGAAAGAATATCGAAAACAATTTGGCTAGCGGACAGCATTAGTATCATTAGAATACCGACTGTAAAAAGGCACAGTCGGTGTTTTTTTATGTTATAAAAGCCAGTCAAAAGGATTATCTGCTAACTCTTGAATAGAATTCATAAACATACCCGCATGATAACCATCACAAACAGAATGATGGACTTGTAAAGATAGTGGCAAATAAATTGAATCACCTTTTTTAACAAATTTTCCTGCTGTAATAATTGGCAGAAGATAATTACTGTTATTATTGATATTTAAGTTAAACCCAGTAAATGAAGTCCATGGAATAATAGAAATAGAAAAAGTATTTTCAGGTATAGGTGTTTTGGGAAACAAATTCCCTGTAGCACTATATTTCTCTATATCAGAAAGGTACAAATCATAAAACCCTTTGAAGTCATTTATTACTTTAGTCCAAATACCAGAGAATGTTTCAGATTGACTGTCAAAAATCGTATACAGTGGGTCTAACTTATCCCAATACCCTAAAACTCCTTCACTATTGTAACCAGTTCTAAAAGCTGTATTTGAGTTTACCACATTGGTCACTAAGAAGATAAATACAGGATAAAATTTATATCCTTTTTGTTTCATAGTTCGGTATAAAACACTAATATCAATTTCTGCGGTTATGCTAAAAGTCGTCTGTTGGTTCAAAAAATGATTAAATATCTCTTTTCTCTTCCAATTGTCTAAATCAATTTTAATAAAGTTCAAAAGATAAGCCCCCTAAATTTTTTTCTTATTGGAATTTAGGAGGCTGACTTGTCAGCTTTCTTCATTAGGTTCATTCCTTTTTTCTGGGAGTCTATAATATTGTATCAAATTTATGTAGTGATTTTAAACAAACAAACCATTCCGTACAATTTTTGTTTTTTTAACTAAAGTGTGTATTAATCTAAGAAAAATAGGATAACTTGCTGAAGTATTAAGGAAAGACAAAAGATTAGAGAGACAAGGAATAATTATAGGAACTATTAAGGATGAACTCTTTAAATCAAAATCAAAAGAAGTCTACTGAATTTAGTAGACTCCATTTAATATGTCTCATAAATAATATTTCCTGTTTGAGATATATCATAATCCCCTAGAGAATGAACCTCAGTCTGAAACCGATGGGAAGATAATATATCCTTTATTACGCTTATTAAATGTTCGGATTCAGGATTTTTTAGAATAACCAAGTCATAACGTTCAGTTATTAATGGAACAAAATCTATTCCAACGATTTTTGCAGCTTTTTCAATTCCTACCCCTACATCTGCTTTTCCGGAGGAGACAGCGGAAGCGACACTGAAATGATTCGATTCTTCGTTCTCGTATCCCTTAATGTCCCTAGAGGGAATTCCGTGGATCCTGAGCTGTTCATCAAGGAGAATCCGAGCGCCAGACCCTTTCTCTCTATTTATGATTTTTATATCCTTACGATTTAAATCAGTCCAAGAGGCGAGATTTAAAGGATTTCCCTTTTTAACATAAAATCCGGCTTTTCTCGAAAGCAGATTAAGTAAGATATAGGGATAGCCAACTAAAATTTTTTTTATGTAAGGTAGATTGTATTCTCCTGTATCTCCGTCAAACATATGCAAACTTACAATGTCGTATTCTCCATTGTACATAGATATAAGACTATTTAAACTTCCTGTATAAGAACGTAAAGGTTTATACGGTGAGTTTTTCTCAATGTGTTTACCAAGTATATCAAGAACCATGTCTTGCCCACTAATCACAATATTGTAAGAATCCTTTGTAATATTCCTTTTAAGTTCCAGTTCAGGTGCTTGAAGTTTTTTACTTTGATTGGTTTTTTGACTGTTAATATAAATATCCAAGTCTTTTGCATCAATTCTCATCTGTCTTCCTACACGGAATACAGGAAGTTCCCCTTTTTTCACAAGGTCATAAAGAGTTAATTTTGATACTTTCAAAAGCTGTGACACCTCTTCAATCGTATAGGAAAGCTCTTTTGACATGTACACACACCACCTCGAACTAAATGTTTTAAATAAAGTTATATTTTTAATTATAAATAATAAATGTGATTTTTCTTACACTTTTCTACATTATAATTAGTTATATTAGATTATAAATAATTATAAAGGGGGATAGGATGATGAAAAAATTAAATCTGTTACTTTTCTTAATGATGATGCTTTTACTCGTCATTTCTGGGTGTTCAGCCAATGAACAAACTAAGACAACAAAAGTACAGAAGAAACTAGATCAAAAGAAAGTAGAATTGACCATTTCGGCTGCTGCAAGTCTGCAGGATGCATTAACTGATATTAAAGCTGACTTTGAGAATGTGCATCCAAATATAACATTAAATTTTAACTTTGGAGCATCAGGGGCACTGCAACAACAAATTTCTCAGGGAGCACCTGTTGACCTCTTCTTCTCAGCAGCTAAGGACAAATTTCAAAAATTAGTACAGGATGGACTCATTGAAAAGAAAAATGGAACAAATTTAGTAGGTAATGATCTTGTGTTGGTTGTACCAAAAGGTTCAAAAAAAGGGATAAAGACATTCGAAGACCTTACAAAAGTTGATAAACTAGCACTTGGTACCCCTGAGTCTGTACCAGCTGGACAATATGGCAAGGAAACATTAGATAAGTTAAACGTCTGGAAAGCGCTTGAAGGGAAAGTAGTATATGCCAAAGATGTTCGCCAAGTGCTTACATATGTTGAGACGAACAATGTTGACGCAGGTATTGTATATAAGACAGATGCATTAACATCTCAAAAAGTTGAAATTGCTGCTACTGCAAATGATAACACACACGAGCCGATTATTTATCCAGTAGGGGTAATTAAGAATAGTACCCATCTTAAAGAAGCCCAACTTTTCTACAAATATCTACGAAATGATAAATCGAAGAAGACTTTAGAAAAGTATGGATTTAAGGATCTATAAAAAATTAAAGATGACAAACAGCTTTTGGATTCCTATTAGATTATCACTTGAGATTGCATCTGTATCATCAATATTGGTAATAATTCTAGGTATGTTTTTTGGAAAGATAATGGCTAATAGAAAATTCAAAGGAAAAGTCTTAATTGATACCATTTTCCTTTTACCATTAGTTTTACCACCTTCAGTCGTTGGTTTCCTATTAATTATTTTTTTCGGCCGGAATAGTCTGGTAGGGCAATTAATTGAGTGGATATTTAATCAACCCATAATGTTTACGTGGTGGGCTGCTGTGATTGCTTCAACTGTTATCGCGTTTCCTCTGATGTATCAATCTTCTAGAACGGGTTTTGAAGCAGTTGATGTAGATATTGTGAATGCTGCTCGTGTAGACGGGGCAAACGAATTCAGGGTATTTATGTTGATTTCTATTCCTCTAGCCCTTAAATCAATCATTTCAGGTGCAATACTGAGTTTTGCGAGGGCATTAGGTGAGTTTGGAGCCACATTAATGTTCGCCGGAAACATCCCAGGGAAAACCCAAACAATACCAACAGCTATTTATGTAGCCATTGATTCAGGAAAGATGGAGTTAGCATGGGTTTGGGTTACAAGTATGATAGTTGTTTCTTTTTTAATGTTAATTTGTGTAAATTTTCTTAAATCCAAATGAATAAAACTTCTTTTTTTAATCATATGGGCATCCTTTAAACAGGGATGTCTTTTTTATTCAAAACAATAAGATTTTGAGGTACAGTATGCAGACTCTTAGGGGTTGATATCGCTAAATGCAAGCACCAGAAACTGGCTCAGAATTTTAGAGAGAATCATATTAATATATAATTGGGTTTATGCTGACCAAAAATATGGATATTATTAAGCTAAAACACTTCTTGAAGATATAACCCTGAATTTCCTACGCAAAGTGTGAAATTCAGGGTTATCCCATGTCCGTGTTGACTCAAAATTAAACGAATATTCCCTAAGAAAATTTATGTGTTCTTATCCCTGTGGAGTAAATGTGGAATCAATTCCTAGTGACATTGTCCTTTAGTTTTTATCTGTTTAATTGCCTATGAAACCCACTTGTTTTCCTACTTATTCCTAGCGATTCTACTTTGATGTTTTGTCATGCCAATTTGAGCGAATCAACCGAATAATTTCCATGCTACCCTTCATAGCCATAAGTACAGTCATCGTCTTTAGCCAAAGGATTACGTCCGGCTGATAGATTGTTGCAATATGCCATACTGGCACAACTTGAGTTGTATTCAAAATCAGGACAATAAACAGCCCAGCAAAATTCAGAACAATTCTTGATATAACTTTGATGGATATTTCAATATGGCCAGAATTGTCAGGACTCGACGGCCCAAGGCAGCGCTTGGCAGTTCGAGCGGTCGTGTATAATAACCATGCGCTGAGCAGGATTATTAATCCATTTACAAGCAAGTATTTCTGCGAAATGCTAAGACCCAATCCTCCAATCGGTTGTTCATTTAGTAAGTTAATGACCCCGGAGGCGATGCGGGTAGTTGTAATGATGTGCGTGTTGGGCCAGTCGGCATCGATTGCGTCAAGTACATTAGCGAACACAATCACTCCCAGTTGTTGTTCAGGAACAATATAAGTTTGGGCTTGGAAGCCTATCGATCCACCCGGCTGACCAATAACCGGTAAACCGTCTATGTGACCTGTCATCCAACCCATGGCGTACGTTCCCGGAACAGGTTCAGTCTGCATAAGTCGAATGCCTTCCGGAGAGAGCACAGAAACATCTTCAAATCGACCGCCGTTTATTTGGGCAATCAAGTAATGGCTCATGTCCTTCGCACTGGTATAAAGGTAGCCCGCCGGTGCATCTCCTGGAATATAAATATAGGGGCCATCATAGGCAGCGTTGGATCCAAATATCCGTCGGTAGGGCGTTGCCAGTCCATGTACTTTTGCTTCATCGAGCGTAACGTAGCTATCATGCATAGATAAAGGGTTAAAAATATGCTCTTTCACATAGTCGCCATAGGACTGGCCGGATACTCGTTGCACAATGTAGCCGAGCAGTACATAATTTGCGTTCGAATATCTGTAAGTATGTTCGGTTTGCTTGGTATCCTTTAAAAACTTTTTCGCATAAGACATGGCGTTTTTCTCCAGAGCATCTTGATCTGGATCATTAATACTTGCTAGTGAGTTGCTAAAAGTGGAGATTTGGGAGAACCCACTTGTTTGGTTTAGTAACTGACGTATGGTAATGAACTCTGCACCCTTATACTTAGTTGGAATATATCGCTTTATAGGCGCATCTAAGTCAATTTTTCCATTTTCGGCAAGTTGCAGAACCGCCGTGGCGGTAATCGATTTGCCGATCGAACCTAATCCGAAAGGTGTATCAGGTGTTACAAGCCGACCTGATGAATCTGCCTGACCATATCCCTTTAGGTAAAGGATGCGATCTCCCTTTACGATTCCAAGAGCCAGCCCTGGAAGGTGCTGCCGTTTCATTTCGCGAGCAATATACGCATCTACTTTGGAGAAGTCCGAAGTTCCAGATAGCTCATCTGGAATGTTTTCATCACTTCGCACTAAACTGAAAATGGGGAAGATGAACAGACTGCTCAGAATTAATATTGCAATTGTTATTTTTCTCATTTTCATTCCATCCATTTTTCTTTTTTTATTCCATTCATTCAACAGGAATTCATTTTGGTTTCTATCGGAAAGAGCTATATTCCAAAAATAATAAATAAACTTAGTGCTATTATATTCAAAACAGTCTTTAACAATTGGGTGCACTTACATATAGAGTGGTGCTTAGAATAGGTGCGATGATAGCGGAAATCCCAAGCCCATTTACTACACAAATGATCCCCAATTCGTTTCCTCTGGATTATAAACGAATTGGAGCAATGTTTCTCAGATGATTTGTTGCCCCTTATAATAAATTCCGTTAAATACGGTTCAATCGATCTCGAATTGCTTTTCGTTAGATGTTACTTCAGTGCCTAAAACAGTGTTTCGACGTCCAGGCCAAAAAGCCAGCTTGCTTAGGATCAGCGTAATGGCCGGTACGAGAAATGGGCGCACAACGAACGTATCGAGCAGAATCCCGAGCGCGACAATGACACCCATTTGCAACATCAACTGAACCGGCATCGTGATCAATTAAAGTATCCGAACATTGATCCATAAGGTGCAGATCTCAATCAAAAAATCTTTACTGCCCTACCTTGGCATACAAATAAATAAAACAAGGATACCGCTCATACTGTATAGAACAATTACAATGATTCGAAACCAATGAAATCTAAACGAATAATGATGCGTAACAAGATGCAGCGATACTCCAGACATGATAAGAAATAGAAAGAGTAATAGATAATAGGATAGATTAGGGTGGCATCTTTTTTTCTCCATCCATGTTGAGATTATGATCAAACTTCAATTCAAACGTCTTGCTCCTTAGATTCTTGCTTTTTTACTTTTATTTTCTCATTGGTCTTCCGTGTGAGAGACATAGTTCCAAAAAACAACATCAGAGCTAGTACCGGATGAAGAGCAGATATATATCCAATCCCAGATGGTAATTTTGCGCTAACCGCCATTAAAATAATGATGCCGATTAATCCCGCACTACGCAGCCGAATAGAATGCGGCAGGCGAGCGATGAAAGAAATCAAGAGTATCAGGATTGAAACAATGATCAGTAATCTGGCAAAGACAGTATGACTGACCCATTGACTCGAATCCCAAAACAGTGCAAGACCGGCAAGAAACACCTGGATCAAAATGCAAATTGCAAAAATCCTTACCATTGCTTTAAACGCGATACGTGCTCCAACCACTAGCCGTGAAAGGTTGGTTTTTTCTTTCGAGTGATCCCCAACATCAGGTTTACCGCGGTTTAGTGATAAGTTGCTCATCTTTAATTCCTCACTTTCGTTAAAATATAATTTGTTGGTTTTTTTCCATATGAGATCATTCCATTGATTGCTCAACTTCAGGATTTTAATCGTTAAATAGCATCTGTAACCCCTAAATGAAACGATCTCTCCGTTACACAATCAGTTTAAACAATAAAAGTCGAGAACTTATGCAAATCTTCTCCTTTTTCTGTGAATTTGTTCAAGAACATGCTAAATTACGTTATAATCATCGGTAAGCGGTGTAATCTCGCACAGGTATCATATGAAATTGGAAAGAGGTGATCGGAATGGAGCCAAAATTGTTGCTCGTGGAGGATGAACAGGGCATGCTTGAGGAAATGGACACCTATTTGCAACGTGAAGGGTTTCAGGTACTGACCGCATGTACGGGAAAGGAAGCACTCACAATTGTCCGGTCTGAACGTCCTGATATCGTCGTGCTTGATTGGATGCTCCCCGAGAAAAGCGGAATCGACATATGCCGCGAAATAAGGCAAACCTCGCATTGTGGTATTATTATGGTCACGGCCCGTTCGGATGAATCGGATAAAATTGTTGGTCTCGAAATCGGCGCGGACGATTATTTGACGAAGCCATTTAGTTTGCGCGAGCTTGCTTCGCGTATCCGTGCTTTACTTCGCCGCTTGCGTGGTCCTGAAGATAATTCGATGTTCTTGGAAAGAGACAACCTTATCATTTCCGAGGCCAAATGTCAGGTATTAAAGGACGGTCAGGAGATCCAATTGACACCGACTGAATTTAAAATTCTGTACACGTTGGCTGCTCGTCCCGGAATGGTCTTTTTTAGCCGCCTGCAATTAATTAAAGCTGCTCTCGAGGACGAATATATGGGATATGAAAGAACGATGGATTCCCATATTAGGAATCTTCGTCGTAAGCTGGGTGACGATCCGGCCAATCCTCGGTATATTCAGACGGTATATGGTTTCGGTTACCGATTCGGTGAACAATCATGATGTTGACGGTACGGCAAAAAATATTTATCTCAATGGGATTGCTTGTTCTTATTATCGGAGGCGTTCATGCTTTAACCAAACAGGCATATATGGCGTCTTTATTCGATCAATTTCGTAAGGAAGAAATCGATGCATCTTATTTAAACGCCATGCCGGGGGAACAAATCGAAATCTTGAAGACTTACGTTTCAGATAAGATGCAGAATTTTTTGCTTGGAAATTGGGTGTTTTTCATAGCAACCGGGTTGTTGTTTAGTTTATGGATTTCGGGATTGCTGACAATCCCGCTTAGAAAGCTCGTTGCGGCTATCGAACGAGTTGCACAAGGGGATCTAGATGTGAACGTTCCTGTTCAATCAAAAGACGAATATGGTAAAGTAATACGGACATTCAACGAGATGACACTTCGCCTCCGGGAGGCAGAGGAGGCACGAAGGCGTTTGGTAGCTGATGTAGCTCATGAGCTCCGCACTCCGCTGTCTATTATGCAGCTGAAATTAGAAAATGCTCAACAGTCAGGACAATACATCCCTCCGGAAATGCTGCTAAGACTCCATGACGAAGTGATACGTTTAGGACTGCTTGTGGAAGATCTTCATGTCTTGTCGTTGGCTGAGGCGGGCAGGTTGGTATTGGACTGCAAACCGCTCGATTTGTCTGCAAGACTTGAACAAATTGTGGATGATGTAAAAATGGAGGCTGAAGAGAACGGACTGGAATTGCACTTCTATACGAACAAGAGGTCGGTAACAGTGATGGCCGATGCAAGACGAATCACGCAGGTGTTCATCAATTTGTTGACTAATGCAATCCGCTACACACCTGTAGGAGGAAAGATTTCGGTTGTAATGGAAGACAATGTCTTGGATAAAAATACAGTGTATACATGTGTATCAGTGATAGATACAGGGATCGGTATTCCTGCCGAAGAACTAGCCCACCTATTCGATCGTTTTTATCGCGTGGAAAAGGCACGTTCACGGCATACAGGCGGAACGGGGCTGGGATTATCCATATCTCATCATTTTGTTAGAGCCCACGGCGGGTTCATCCGCGTCAAGAGCGAGCCTGACCAAGGTACAACATTTACCGTTTATTTACCTTTGGGTAAATGTTAGATAACAAATGCTCTTTTCAAAGATACTATCCAAAGATGTGTATTTAAAAGAGCATTTTTCCTTAGTCTAAGCTCTTGATCTGCAAAGGTTTTTGAGCATTAAAGGGACTTTACCCCGACTTGTAGAAGTTTTCAAGTGAACAAATCAGAAAACATCCAGAGGAAGTGAAATTACTTTTGATATTATTTAAGAAAGTCCTTTACCAGACTGGATAAACTTGAATTTAAAGAATGATTCCCTATCGAGATGTGAGAAGAAGCGGGATTATCTGGAGCGCATCGATAAACATATGTTGTGCAGTACGAAGATATGACGCTGCTTCTTCGAGAGCAGTTGGAAAGTCGCCGCGAAGAAAATTGTAGCTGTTTTGGAAGTGAGCTTTAAGTTTAATTATCTTGAATTAAGTGGACTTACTTCAATAAAGAATAAAGCCTTATTATTATTAAAATAACTTACTGGTTATCTCGACAACAACTAGTGCTACTATAAATTCAATTTGCTTTTTTGGATATAAAAACCATTTATATATAAGGTATATAAATGGTTAATGTACATAATATTTTAGGGGTGGCAACATAAATTGCCTTCGCCCTTTTCTAGAGCAGATTTTAAACTATTAAGAACACCTGACCAAGCCATTTGGTGCCAATTAATAGCCTCAATCCAGTCCTCATCATTTTTAAATCCTATATGTTCAACAATTACCTTCGTAGTATTTTCATTGATTGATGAGAAACTTACTTTAACAGTTGTTAGTTCATTTTCATTGTTCATGAATGTATCGAATTGGTCTGGTCCTTTCCAAGTGAAATGTAGCTCTTTTTCATTAATAAGTTTAGTGATTTTACAACCCTTAGTATTCATACCCGTTCTATTTCCAGGTATAAAATAAAGTTCGTATGCACCACCTTCCTTAGCCTCCACTACGGTTTCAGCTGCAAACCATTCTGAAACTCTTTCAGAGATCGTCCAAGCATACCATACTAGGTTTAATGGTGCGTCAATTGTTACTTCTTTAATAATAGCTTTATCATTTGTGGTAGTTTTCAAAAAATACACCCCTTTATGTTAAATTATTACATATAAATTTTAACACTATTAGGAAAACTTTGATATAAAGTAATTAAAATAACTGGCGCATTCCTTTAATAAGGATGGTTTTTTCTTATTAAAGGAAAGTTGCAGAATACTTGAATAAGATTAATGATAAAATTAAGAGATATAGTAGATTTGATAAAAATAATGAGAATGAATGTTAAGAGAGGAAGTACAAGACTATGGATTTCGAAACTGTTATGCAGGAGCTAGAAGCTCTCGGTAAGGAACGAACGAAAAAAATGTACATATCCAATGGAGCGCATGAGCCACTTTTTGGCGTTGCTACAGGTGCTATGAAACCAATTGCAAAGAAAGTAAAAATAAATCAACGCTTAGCGGAAGAGCTTTATGCCACAGGTAATTACGATGCAATGTACTTTGCAGGCATTATCGCAGACCCAAAAGCTATGACTGAGTCAGATTTTGATCGTTGGATAGATGGAGCGTATTTTTATATGCTGTCCGATTATGTGGTGGCGGTAACTCTATCTGAGTCAGATATTTCTCAAGCAGTTGCCGATAAATGGATTGCAAGTGGTAACGAACTGAGAATGTCAGCGGGTTGGAGTTGTTACTGTTGGCTTTTAGGGAATCGCCTAGATAATGAATTTTCTGAAAACAAGATGTCCAAAATGCTTGATATGGTAAAAAATACGATTCATGATTCGCCAGAACGAACGAAATCTGCTATGAATAATTTTCTATACACTGTGGGGATTTCATATTTACCGCTACATGAAAAGGCAGTAGAGACTGCAAAGGAAGTAGGTATAGTAGAGGTCAAACGAGCCAAGAAAAAAAGTAGTTTCCTAAACGCTTATGAAAGTATCCAAAAAGAAATTAATAGGGGAAGGATTGGTTTCAAACGTAAATATGTAAGATGTTAAAAGTAGCTTCGCATCGGGGCGTTAAATTAAGAATCATTGTGCTTACAAGTGCATTAGTTGAGCAAGAAATAAAGAGGATCATACATATTAGACATATCTTATATGTATGATCCTCCTATTGTCTACTTATCTCCTCTTGAACTTATATATAATTCTCAGTAACCTCATTTTTTATGCTTAAGGGAAAAGACTACTAGCAGTAAAAGAATAATAAGACAGACGATTGTGCCAACCTTATTTTGTGCATTAAACATAAAAGAAATAAAAATCGTAATTAATCCGATTAAAGCTAGGATAGTGGTAAAAGGAAACCATTTAACTTGAAAGAAAGGTTTTTCCTTATATTGCGGTCTTAGCTTTAATTGAGAAAAGCATATGCTGATCCAAATCAGCATGATGGTAAAACCAGGAATGGTCATCATATAATTGATGATATTCTCAGGTGCTAAATAGGCTAAGAAAACACCTATTAGAATAAGAAATCCTGTAATGAGTATTCCGTTTATAGGTGTACCGTTTTTGGAGACTTTTAACAGTAATTTCGGTGCTTCACCTGTTTGCGCCATGGAAAATAGTGTTCTGGAAGTTGCATATATTCCTGAATTAGCCGCAGAAAGAACAGCGGTTAAAAGGACAAAATTCATGATATTTGCTGCCCCTGGAAGCCCTGCAGTACTGAATACTTGAACAAAGGGGCTATCTACACCTGATACTTTATCCCAAGGAACGATACCGCAAATAATGAGAATTGGACAAATGTAGAAAATAATAACTCTCCATACAGTCCCTTTTACAATTTTGGGCAATACTTTTTTCGCATTTTGCGTTTCGGTTACAGCTACACCAATTAGTTCAGCACCTCCATAAGAAAACATAACGACTAGAAAGGCACTGAAAATTCCTCCGATACCATGAGGGAAGAATCCGCCATGTGAGGTATAGTTGGATATTGGATTGTCAATTGAGCTTGGAAGTATGCCTGATAATATAAGACAACCTAAAATAATAAAGGCAATAAGGGCAAAAATTTTAATACCGGCAAACCAAAATTCAAGCTCTCCATAAAATTTCACATGAAATGAGTTTATCCCTAATATAACTGCAGCGCATAAAAAGCTTAATAACCAAAGGGGGATATTAGGAAACCAATATTGCAGAAAACTTCCTCCTGCCAATAATTCAACCGTCGTAACGATTACCCAATTGATCCAGTACAACCACCCGACAATGAAAGATACACGATGACCAAACGCCTTATTTACTAAATGCTGAACATTCATTCCAGGATGGGCAATAGCCATTTCTCCTAATGCTACCATTACAATTAATAGCAATAATCCACCTAATAAATAGGCAAGGACCACACTTGGACCAGCAATCGATAATGTATCAGAACTGCCTTTAAAAATACCAGTTCCAATCATTCCGGCCAGTGCTATAAATTGCACATGTCTAGGTAATAATCCTTTTTTTAAATCTTGCTGTTTTTTCTCCATGCTGATCTTCGCCTCTCTTATTAAAATATAAAAAAATCCCTACTAGAAAAAAATCCTAGTAGGGACGATTTAATTATCGCGTTACCACCCTATTTGCAAACAAATAAGCTTACCACTTCATTGTTTTAACGATTGATAACCGTCTTATTCTACGCTGAATAAGCTGCTCCAAGAATGAAATTCGCTCCTTGCAAGTGTACTGATTTTCACCAACCATCAGCTCTCTTTAAGCAACATGCAAGAACTACTTTGTTCCCTTCCAAGCATTTATTATATGAAATATTCTAAATTAATATACTATCTTTCGGACGTTTGTGCTTTTAAGTAATAAAGTATGTCTATTAATATAGCAAGATGATTTTCCTATGTCAATTTATTTTTTTGATTTAAAAGATATTTTAACTAAAAATAATTATTTTGCAAATATTTATTTAAATGATTGACTCTCAACCTGTAAGGAATATAATAAAGATATCACTTATATTAACTTAAAATCACTTAATTTCACTTACCTAAAGAGTGCTTTTGGAGGAAATGTATGTTTCAGGATGAGCGATTAATATCCATACTTCAATTTTTAGAAAAAAATCAACGAATTAGTGTAGAGGAAATATGTGAACATTTTGATGTTTCGAGAGATACTGCACGCAGAGATATTGTAAAGCTAGAAGAGCAAGGGAAGATTATCCGTACACGTGGAGCAGCATTACTGCCTTCATTATCAAAAGAAACACCTAATTACGAAGAAAGAATGTTATCGGAAATGCCTTTAAAAAGGATGATTGGAAAACAAGCCGCTTCCCTTATTATGGATGGTGATTATCTATTTGCAGATAATTCCACAACCGTACGGCAAGCAATGGAGTATCTATCCTCAAAAAATAACGTTGTTGTCACGAATGCGATTGACACCGCAGGACTATTAACCCAAAAGGAAAACATCCGCATTCATTTACTTGGCGGCTTAATGCATAATGATCAACGCTTTATTTATGGGGCCCAGGCTACGCAAATGATGGAAAAATATCATGTGGATAAAACGTTTATAGGTTCATGCGGAATTTCCTTTGATGGACTAACCACTCCATTTGAAGAGGAAAGTTCTTTGATTAATGAAGCTATGCGCAGAGCGGATCAGGTCATTGTACTTGCGGATCACTCCAAGTTCGAAAAGAGAAGGTTTTTCAAGTTGGCGGGATTTGAACAAATTCATACTATTGTGACAGACAGAGAGCCAGAACCAACTATAATGGAAAAAATACTGGAACATGGAGTTGAACTGATTATAGCAAGAGGGGAGTTCTAAAATATTTGGGGAGGTGCCACACATGTATAAATGTTTCATTTTTGATATTGATGGAACGATATTAGATACAGAGATAGTTGTGTTAAAGTCCTTACAAAAGGCATTGGAAATGGAAGGACTTGTGTTTCCTTTGGAAGATTTACGATTTGCCTTAGGGATTCCCGGAGAGAACGCTTTATCCTTATTGCCTATCTCTAATCCAAAACGAGTTTTACATAATTGGATCCAGCTTGGAGAGAGTTATTTTAACGAAATTTCGGTTTTTTCTGGTCTTCGTGAGGTTATCTTATTTCTTTCCTGTTGTGATGTAAAAATTGGAATCGTTACCTCCAAAACAAAGCAGGAATATATAGATGGATTCGAGCCTTTTGGTTTAACAGATTATTTTAATCATTATATTTGTGCGGATGATACCGACAGACATAAGCCCCATCCTGAACCGCTGCAAAAATGTATCACCCATTTAAAATCGAAACCGGAAGAAACAATCTATATTGGTGACACGCAATATGATCTGCAGTGTGCAAAATCAGCGGGAGCTGATTTTGGTTTAGCTTATTGGGGGACAAAAAATATTGAAGGATTCCAAGAAGCTGACCATATTTTCTACAAACCTACAGATATTTTATCAACACTCTGTCCTAGTTGACAGAGTTTTTTAATTCCCATAAATAAATACGCAAGAAATAATAGGAAATAATAAACACAACGAAGTAATGTAGGAGGGGGAATAATGCCGGAGCTTCCTGAAATGGAACATTACAAATTGTGAAGATTTTATTGTTATTAAGGGAAGCGGAAAAAACGTTTATCAATCGATTAAGTTGTAGAAATTCTTCCAATCTAATAAAGCAGTGTGGTATTTGCTATAATGATATACAACAAGATTTGACATATTGAGGTGCCACAATGAAACATAAAACAATTGGGATTTTAGCTCATGTAGATGCGGGAAAGACCACTTTTGCAGAGCAACTGCTTTTCCATACAAAAAGCATTCCACAGCGGGGACGAGTGGATCATAGAGACGCTTTTTTAGATTCTCATGAAATTGAAAAAGCTAGGGGGATAACTGTTTTTGCTGATCAAGCTATTTTTCGTTATCATGAGTCACACTATACATTAATTGATACACCAGGACATGTTGATTTTTCACCGGAAATGGAGCGCGCCATTCAGGTTATGGATTATGCAATTGTCATCATTAGCGCAGTTGAAGGCGTTGAGGGACATACCGAGACAGTATGGAATTTGCTTAAAAAGCATTGTATTCCTACTTTTTTCTTTATTAATAAAACAGATCGTGTCGGTGCAGATATTCATAGAGTAATAGAGGAAATACGGATAAATTTAACCGAAGACGTTTGTCATATAGATAACTCTTTTATAGATGGTAAAATGGACGAACCATTAATAGAATTTTTGGCGGAGCGGAATGAATGTTTGCTTGATGATTATATGGCGGGTGGCTATGAGAAAAAGACATGGCTGACGGAAATGCAACAGATGATAAAAAACAATGCCATCTTTCCATTAGCTTCAGGATCCGCATTACAGGATGTTGGTATCACTGACTTTTTAGAAAAACTAGATATATTAACAATTACAGATTATGTCGCAGAAACACCATTTTCCGGGAGAGTTTATAAAATTCGATATGATGAAAGCGGAGCAAGAACCACTTTTATTAAAGCATTAAGCGGCACACTTAAGGTTAGAGATGAAATAACTTACGATCATAATGAACAAGAGATAAGTGAAAAAGTCACTCAAATTAGAAAGTATAACGGAAGGAAGTTTCAAATTGTCGATAAGGTAGAAGCAGGTGAAGTATTTGCTCTAACTGGATTATCAGCTGTTGCAGCTGGGGATGGCTTAGGCAGCATTCAGGAAAAGGCACACTATGAAATGATTCCAACCCTTAAATCAAAGGTAATTTTTGATCCTACCTTAAATGTGAAAGAAGTATTAAAATGCTTTCGAATGTTAGATGATGAAGATCCTTCCCTAATGGTCGCTTGGGAGGAGAAATTTCAAGAAATTCATATTCATGTAATGGGAACCATTCAACTCGAGGTTCTTGAACAAATTGTTCACGATCGGTTTGGATTTAAAGTGCTATTTGAAAAACCTGAAATTTTATATAAGGAAACGATTACTTCAGAAGTAGTCGGGTATGGGCATTTTGAGCCGTTAAAGCACTATGCCGAGGTTCATCTTCGATTGGAACCTGGCGAGAGACAAAGTGGAGTGAGATTTGTAAGTGATTGTCACCCAGATGATTTGCAGGTAAGTTACCAAAATTTGATTCGACATCATCTATTTGAAAAAGAACATCGAGGGATTCTCACTGGCTCGGCACTGACAGATATTAAGATTACTTTATTAACCGGACGAGCACATATTAAACATACGAGCGGCGGGGATTTTCGAGAAGCAACTTTAAGGGCTTTGCGACAGGGACTTGAGAAGGCAGAAAACCAATTATTAGAGCCTTATTATGATTTTAAAATAAAGGTAGATATAGAACAAATGGGCAGAGTTCTATCCGATGTGCAAAGTGCATATGGGAATTTTCAAAATCCAGAGACGGCAGGAAATAAAGCAATAATCAGTGGAAAGGTTCCCGTCGCGACCTTTATGGACTATGGAACCATTCTAGCTTCCTTTACGCAAGGAAGAGGGACTATGAGTCTTGTTTTTGGAGGCTATTATCCTTGTCATAATCAAAATGAAGTAATGGAGAAGATCCAATATGATAAGAATGCTGATCCCGAATACACATCTTCCTCCATCTTTTGTTCAAAAGGAGCAGGTTATTCCGTTCCTTGGGATGAGGCGGAAAGCAAAATGCATTTGCTGAAGTAATAAGTGAAAAGTTATTTATTATTCCTAATTGAAGTGTATAATAATGAAGATGTTATCACACAAATGAATAGAGGAAAAAGAAAGGACGTAAGAAATGGATATTACTGGACATACAGTCGAACAACTTGAGGATCCAACAGGAATCTTATCCGGGGATCGTTATGAATTTATACTAAATATCGAAGTCCCGGAAGATGATGAGCTATATTCCGAAAACGGTTTATATATAAAAGCTATATATGTCGATGAAGGCAACCAATCACGTGTAGCCCAATATCATATTTTTGAAAAAGTAACAGACCGTTATCTTGAGTTTGAACTAGAAGAAGATGAGGAAAAATTATTAAAGGATTTTTGCAGAGAACATATTAGTGATATGTAATAGATTGCCTCTCACCCTAACGGATTCTATTCCTCTTTTAAAATGTTGATGGTATGGGCAATGGAAAATTTTTATTATGATTGCAAGACAACCACAGAGTTGTGAAAAAATTCTGTGGTTTTTTGTGTTCATTTAATTCAGCCCATTTCCGGTTATTTTCTATCATTTTAACTTTTTATAAGAGGTGAAGGACTCATGATGAAATTAAGGATAATAAAAAAAGTGGTGGAAACTGTAAAAAGTGCTGTATGGTTAAAGAATTTAGCTCGAAAACTTTCAGCCAAAATCAAAAGCTACCGACGAACATTTCAACAAAATGTTAAAATGGGATAATCGTAAAAAATCAACGTTAATTATTAAGAATTGGTTTTAAACTAAGTAGTTTTAATGTTCCCGACTTACCTCTATTGGCAATTTCTTTGGGGCACTCGGGACATTCTTTGGTTTGTAGTAAATATCTTCAGAAGATAACACAACTACGAATAATTGCCCTCCAATTACCCTTGCACGAATAAGTAAGGGCTGATTGTGAGGATTTTTAAATTTAAAATCAGGTCCATACCAGCTTACAGTCGCGTCCCTGTTAGGGGGAACATATGGAACACGCCTGCTGTGGGAATAGCGTTCGGTAATTTTGACACTTGCCTTGTCAACGGCATTGAACAAAGTGGAGGATACTTGACAAATTCCACCGCCGATACCTTCTGAAAGTTCCCCCCGAACAATGACAGGAGCAGGAAGATAGCCTTTTGCAATGGTACGCTTTCCAACTACCTTATTAAAAGAAAAGGTTTCACCAGGAAAAATAACATGTCCATTAATAGCATTTGCAGCAAGACGGATGTTATGAGTCCGTTCTTTATTAGAGCTGTTGAAATAGGTAACATATCGGCCAATGCTTTTCCCTCTCAAATTTTCGAGAAGCTCACTATCTACTCGTGGATAGAGAGTTTGGAGCGGGACTTCAAACGTTGCAGATCCTTTTTGATAATAAGAGGTATAAAACATATCTTTAAACTGATTTTGATCAAGCTTATATCCGGGTATTTCGCTTATCATATTTCCATTTTCATCTATCGTTGCATTAATTGGATTTTTAAAAGCCTTTTTTCCAACCTGGTCAACAAAAAAATCGAATTTATCTTCATTTATGATTGGATGAAATGGAGGCAGAACAAAATCAGATTTTTGGACGGTATCAATCGTAGTACCATCTAATTTTAAATGAATGCTGTTTTCTTCTGAAGGATAAAAGGACATTAATAGTAAGCTTAAGAAGAGTTTCATATTTCGGCCTCCATAAAAATGCATTTACTTCTTGGTTAGTTTCATCAATGGGTCCATATTAATTTTCCAAGGTGAAATTGGTGATGTTCGTATTAGGTGAAAATCGATATTTGCTTTTATTGGTCCAATATTTTTAACTAATAAACTGACTTCAACTGGGATTTCTGCTTCCAATGCGAAAGGGTCTGGTTCATCAGCTGATAAAAGTTTCCAGTTTATCGCTTCAATTTTTTTCATTTTTTTGAGCTCTTTTTTAACTTGTTTTTTATTGGTTATTGCCACTTTGTTAACTAAGCCTGGATCACCATTTTTAATAAATACTAAAAAAGTAGTTGTTAATTGATTTGGTGAGAGATCACGCACGAAATCATCTATTGTACCACCGGCTTTGTTAATCATCACCTGATGAGATAAGTCTGATCTTTCGGAACGATGAGTTACGCTGCCTTTAAAATGAATACAAAAATGACCTTTAAATCCATTATCCAATGCACCGGCACCGTGTGGCATTCCATGCATGGACGCAGCAATTAATTTGTTATCAGCTTGTATAAGAATAGCCCTTCTTCTCCAGCTCCAATGACCGTTATAAATTTCCTTCATTATTTTAGTATCTTTCCTCGTTAATGGCTGTACATCCGCATGATATCGTCCTGCTCGTCTTTGAACACGAAAGCTTTTCCCTGTTTCGACATCAATAACGGTAAATTTAGAGTAGCGTGGTAGCAATTCATTTACCATTGCCCAATGAAGCATCTCAATGTGAAAATCTAAAGGATATTCTTCGTTATTCGTATTTTCTGCATATGTAGGTGATACACCAAAACCCCCAACCAAAAAGAGCGAAATAAATACATAAACGATTATTCTCATTTTTGTTTCCTCGAGTCCTCCATGAATTTACCATTATTTTTAACTATTAACCGAGAAGAATAGCTTAAAAATTATGGAAATAGAGTATGGTTAAGGGGAAAAATAAAATATTTATTTGATCTTTACCATATTTTTGGCTTTTCTTTGTGTTAAAATTCGAATTTTATAAAGGAACCACGATTTTAGAAGAGGTTCCTTTGCATGATGAGATGCAACTTTGGAAAGAAAATAAAAGTCTGCTGGTTCCACATCTATTTTTCCAATCGGTGTTACGGGTTCTTGACTAACCCATTCATCGAAGTGTATAGCTCCTGATTCAACGTGCTGAAAGGTTTTCTGAGGTAAAATATATACGGTCCCATTCGTCCATGGATTGTTCCGAAATGTTTCATGGGTCAAGGAATAAAAATGATATTTATGTTTATTATCCGCAGGAATGCAGCCATTTCGAAAATTCGAATAAACGCTTTCTTTTCGAAAAACAGCATAAAAAATCGACCATATGGGGTCCTTCGTTGCAAAAACAGCGTTGACAGATTTACCGTTAAAAAGAGTTTGGTTCCTTGGTTCAAAAGTATGAATAGATGGATGATTTGAACCATGTAATATTAGCTGTTTATTTTCAGCTAAGTAGGATAAGAACTTATATTTTGGTATTGGCAAGTTATATTCTAATTTAGGAAGGTCCTCTTTAGCTAATCTTTCAAAGAGGAGCTCAAATTGTTCTTTTTCATGAGGTGACAGGTTTATTGATGGAGATGGGAACAGAAGAAGCCTTAATAATAAATTGTAAAACCTTTTTTTCATTCATAAACCTCCGAAAAGTTATTTATTAATACTTTCAAGAAGATTTAAAAAAAACCCTTTTTACATGATATATTCGATTTAATAAATATTTAAGATTTTGTTTATTCTCCGTTTAGAAATAGATGCTATTGTTCAAATTATTGTCTTAAAATGGAGAGGGTGAAATAATGTCCATTCGAAAACGGTTATTTATTTCCAATGCAGCAATGGTGTTGATGCCAATTTTCGTGTTAATCCTTTATTTTTTATTATTGGGTATCGTATTTAGTGGAGATATAAAAATATTAGGCAGTAATTTTCATCAAGGCTGGCAGCGTCCGGAATCAAGTAAGAATACGAACATATTCAATCAACTCATTAAGCTTACATCAACAAATTCCGAAAAACTATTAGATGAACATTATATTGAATCGATAACAAAAAATATGGAGAAAAACCATTCGGGTATCATTATTCGAAAAGGGAATAAGATTCTGTATAAATCAAAATATGTACTGCATGTTTCAAACGCTGACTTTCCAGTGTTCGGTAAGGAAGGATATGATCCCGTGGTATGGATTGGTCATAAGCAATATTCCATGAGACAGCATGACTTTTACTTTAGAGATGGAATGGAAGGTTCCATATTTTTAGTTGATAAAGGCATCAATTTTATGCAAATTGCCAGAAGATATTTCCCGCTCATCTTTTTTGGCATAGTGCTTATTCTAGTCGGAACGAATGCGTTGCTTTCTTACTTTATGTCAAGAAGTATCTTAAGACCTGTTAATCAATTATCTGTTGCTGCTGAGAAAATCAGTAAGGGACAATTAGATTTTCATCTTGAGACATCAAGTAAGGATGAATTAGGAAAATTGGTGAAAAGCTTTGACCAGATGCGAGAGAAATTAAAAGAATCTTTGGAATTAAGAGAGCGATATGAAAACAATCGCAAAGAACTAATAGCAAATATTTCTCACGATTTAAAAACACCTATTACTTCCATTCGAGGTTATGTGGAAGGAATTATGGATGGTGTAGCAAATTCAAAAGAGAAGCTGCAGAGCTATCTTAATACGATACACGCTAAAGCGGAGCATATGGCCCATTTAATTGAGGAACTATCCTTATATTCCAAGTTGGATGTCAAAAGCGTGCTGTTTCAATTTGAGAAGGTGAAAATGAATGCTTTTTTGGAGGACTATATAGAAGAGTTAAGAATGGAAAATAATCAAGCTTTGGAAGTTTCTTTTATCGCGGATAATGTATTAACTGCTTTAGTAGATCGTGATAAGCTTATTCGTGTGATGAATAATATTATTCGAAATAGTATGAAGTACAATAATAAAGAGATTTGTAAAATAATGATTTCATTGCAGGATATGGGAAAAGAAGTGTGTGTCTCGGTTAAGGACAATGGCCCAGGTGTTTCATCCGAAGATATTAACCGCATTTTCAATCGTTTTTATAGGGCAGATCCTTCAAGAAATTCAAAAACGGGCGGAAGCGGTCTTGGATTAGCCATTGCAGCGCAGATTATTGAAGCGCACGGAGGGGAAATTTGGGCAGAACAATCTACAGGAGAAGGTCTAACCATCCGTTTCACATTAAAGAAACCCGAAAATGATGGTGGTGGTTACGAATGAAAAGAATATTAATCATCGAAGACGATCAAAGCATTGCAGAACTTGAAAGAGATTATTTAGAAATAGAAGGCTTTGAAGCATCTATTGTAGAAGACGGGAAACATGCAGTGGAAATGGCACTTAACGGGAACTTTCACTTAATTTTGCTAGATCTGATGATCCCTAATGGAAACGGATTTGAGATTTGTAAAAAACTAAGAAAAACAACGGATATTCCTATTCTAATGGTGACTGCTAAAAATGAAGATATTGATAAAATACGCGGGTTCGGTCTAGGTGCCGATGATTACATAGTGAAACCGTTTAGTCCAAGTGAACTTGTTGCAAGAGTGAAAGCGCATCTTGCCAGATTCGAAAGACTCATTCGAAAATCAGCACCTGTTGATGATTTACAAATCCGAGGGCTTTATATTAACAAGGCTTCAAGACAGGTATTTGTTCATGAAAAGGAAATTGTTCTGACTGCACGAGAATTTGACTTATTAATATTTCTAGCTATTCACCCTAATCAAGTTTTCAGCAAAGAGCATTTATTTGAGCGGATTTGGGGCTTGGATTCAATGGGAGATACGTCAACAGTCACCGTACATGTACGGAAAATACGAGAGAAAATAGAAGCGGATCCTGGTAATCCAATGTATATTGAAACGGTATGGGGAGCGGGGTATCGCTTTAAGGGTTGATAATAGTCGTTCTTTATCTCTTGAAAGAGGTGAAGAGCGGCTTTTTTATATTTATCAGTTAACCTTGTGGAAAATTTATTAGCGGAAACAGCCATCGGTAGCGCGTTTCTAGTCTCCTTCTTATGGGTAATGGAATCAAAACCTTAAACTACTTCGTTGTGTTTCCTTGGGTCTCGCCGAAGATGACGTAGGTGAAATGCACTTCCATTTTTTCACTTATCCATACACAGATAAGCAACGCACTAAACACATTTGTTTTAATAAATATTTAAGAATTGGTTAAGAGCGGGTTTATATTTCACACCTACAATATAGCTTGTTGGAAGAGAAATTTTGAATGAAGGGGGAGAAAGGACTGAAGCTTTCAATAAAATCCAAAAAGCTGCTGGTTACACTTCATCTTATTTTTGCAGCGATAATGTTAGGGAATATGATAACCTTTCTGATTTTCAGCATTATTGCGGCAGAAGGAGATCAGCAAACAGCAATTATGTGTTTTCATGCAATGAACATTTTATCCGAAACATCTGTTCGGGCATCGACAATTGGAGCAACCATAACCGGTATATTTCTGTGTATATGGACGAAATGGGGATTATTTCGTTACTATTGGATACTTGCAAAGGAAGGACTGACATTGCTTGCAGTAGGAATAAATTTATGGGGAATGTATTCATGGACCATGCAAGCTATTATTGCTAAGGAATCTGATATAAATGGTTTAATTAATCAAGCATATCTTTGGACAGGAATTTTTTTGCAAATTATCTCGTTGGTATTGATGTATGTCATTTCTGTATTCAAACCATGGGGAAAAAGAATGATCAAAAGAAAGTAAAGGAGGGAGATTCCTTTGAATCAAAAAAAATACGGAAAAAACATAATTAGAATCATATTTGCGATTTTCTCTACACTTTTTTTAATTGGTTTATTTGTTCAAGTGTTTTTAGCGGGATTTGCCATTTTTGTCGATATTGGAAATTGGTCATATCATGAAATCTTTGTGCGATTTTTTGAATTTATTCCGGTTGGAATGTTCATTCTATCGTTCTTCGGGAAAATACCAAAGATGTGGAAATGGCAAAGTGCAAGTTTGTATTTAATGATTATTTTGCAGTATGTAACTGCTATCCTTATAGGAAAAGTACCATATATATCGGCACTTCATCCGGTTATTGCATTGCTCTTATTCTGGAGAGCGATTGTGGTAGTACAGGAATCTATAAAATTAATAAAAAACACGAGGAGTGAATCATGATGCATCATTGGGGACATTTTTATCCATTTTGTTTTCTATTTATTATATTAATGATTGGCTTAATCATTGCCAATATAAGAATGTGGCGTGGCAGAAGGGGCTATTGTTCCAATCGACAATATCCGGATGCATGTTCAATTCTTGATAAGCGACTTGCATCTGGAGAAATTTCAGTGGAGGAATATGAAAAACTAAAGGAAATATTAATAAAAAATATAAAATAAGGATGGAAGACAATTTCATTTATTGTCCACTTTCTTGATATGTATATTAGATTATAAAAGAAGTTTGTTCTTTATTCGAACTTCATCTACAAAATTATAGTTTTTTGTAAATTGATTAATTCCCTCGACAATAGACTGATAAAAGTAATCATACTAATCTGTCTATTGTGGAGGGATTTTTTTATGAAGAAATTAGAATGCCATAGAAAAAATAATGAAGAATCAGGCATTGTCATTGCTCTTAAAGACGGTATTGGTTTGAAAAAATTTTAGAAGGGACTAAAAACAGTAAAGTTGCTCTATATAGGGTGTAATGCTATTATTTTCGTACAAATCGAAAAGGGGGTTGACTTACTTGGTAAAAGAAATAATATTGGACGATACTACTATTCAGGTAGAACAATATGAGGAAGTAAAGCAAAATGATCTTACGAAAATAACGATTGATTTTAAAGTCACAAGTGAAATGTATCATGATATTGCCGTACTTCTGTATAGAGAGACATTCAATGTGAAGGTTCCGGAAAGGGGCTTATCATTTAGAGGAAGTATTTCTCAATATTCCACATCCATCACAAATTTATATAAAGAAGACCAGGTTGCTGATTATAAAGTCAGTTTGTTGGAATTAGAGAGCGGTGGGAAGGGATGAAATTAAGTATTTTAGATCAAGCTCCTATTTCTTCGAATCAGTCTGCAAGAGATGCTTTAATAGCTTCAGTTAAATTGGCGCAAGCGGGCGAAAGGTTAGGATATACACGGTATTGGATTGCAGAACATCATGATCTTCCTGGACTGGCATGTTCCGTACCAGAGGTGATGCTAAGTTATATAGGAGCAAATACATCCAATATAAGAATTGGTTCTGGAGCTATTCTTTTGCCTCATTATAAGCCATATAAAGTTGCCGAAATCTTTAATATGCTTGCAACCCTGTTTCCTGATCGCATCGATATTGGGATTGGAAGAGCGCCAGGCGGATCGGCCCAAGTGACAAATGCGTTATCGGATAATTTTCTGCAAAATGTATATCAGATGCCAAACCTCATTAAGGATTTGCTGCATTTTCTTGATGATGATTTTCCTGCCGAGCACGACTATGAAAAAATAAAAGCCTCACCAGTTCCAACTGTTTCACCCATACCTTGGCTTCTTGGTACGAGCAAAAAAAGCGCCTTGCTTGCAGCGGAATATGGAATGGCTTATGCTTTTGGAATGTTTATGAGCGATCAAGACGGTCAAGAAATTATTCAACAATATAAGAAAGCTTTTAAGCCACGAAAGTCCGGTCAAACACCAAAAGTAATTCTGACCGTTACTGTTATATGCGCTGAAACAACAGAGAAAGCAGAAGAAATTGCATTGAGTGCACGTGTTTGGTCTTTACAGCAAGAGAGAGGAGAAGGAAACAATGGTATTCCTTCGTTAGACGAAGCGAAGAATTATTTACAAGACCATTCAGAATCAATAAAAAGTAATAATATGATCGTTGGAAATCCTCAGGAGGTCAAGAAACGTCTAATGGATTTACAGACGCATAATGGAGCAGATGAAATAATGATAGTAACCATTACACATTCCTCCGTCGATAAAATTCGTTCTTATGAATTATTAGCAGATGCATTATTAGACTAAAATATACTTTATTTAAAACAACGGAGCTTCTAGTATTCCTTTTTTACTGGAAGTTTCGTTTTTTTATGTTAAAGGTGACAGAGAGTAATATGGAATTTAAAAATTTTTTTTTGCGAATAAGGTACAATACCCAGGTAAAAAGAAAGGGGAAATTGGAAACTTGATACCACATTCAAATTGAAATAAGTGAATATAAAAATATTCATATATATAAATCCAACTGAATGGATAGGAGAAGTCGGCACAAGATTATTTTAAAAAACCATATTTTAGCAAAAAATTATATTGATATTCTATTTCATTCTCATTTTATTCAATTAAATAGGCAGCTATTTATCTGTGATTATTATTTCTCATTATAGTATAAAGCTGGGTTTTATCTCGTATTTGTCATAGTGCAAAGGAACTAAAGTACATGCATTATAAATATTCGGTATATTCCGAAAATGAATCAAAAGATTCATTTACTTTACTATATGAAAAAACTAAAATTTATTCACAGATTCACCATTTTTTGTCTTTTAATTAAATTTAGGGGAGGAAAAAACGAATGAAAAAGTTTTTTAGAAAGGCTGAATTTGGATTTGCTGCTGCATTAGTTTCCTTTGGTGTTTTTGCTGCATCCTCATCTGCGAGTGCACAAACGGTAACGCATTCTAACCAGTTTGATAGTTTAGTAGCACAGCATCCTATTCACTTTAAGCACAACTCAGGTAATGGAAAACCCAATGCGGTAACTGGTGTTTTTAACCCCACAGATATTAAAAAGGCATATGGTATTGATCTTTTAAACAAAACAGGAAAAGGCCAGACAATAGCTCTAGTCGAGGCATACGGAAGTCCAACCATCGAAAATGACTTGCAAGTTTTTAATCAACAATTTGGGCTTCCGGCAGCCAATATTGAAGTTGTCTATCCACAAGGAAAACCCAAAACGGATGGAGGCTGGGCACTGGAAACAGCATTAGATGTGGAATGGGCACATGCTATTGCGCCTGATGCAAAAATCTTGGTTGTTTCAGCTAAATCAGCATCTATAAATGATTTACTTGTTGCAGAAGATTATGCAACAAGCCACGGTGCAACGATTGTATCTAACAGTTGGGGAGGATCGGAATTTTCAGGGGAGGCATCATATGATAGTCACTTTAATCATAGCGGGATTACCTATTTGGCATCCTCTGGTGACAACGGTCAAGGAAGCTCCTGGCCAGCCTCATCGCCAAACGTAGTAGCAGTTGGCGGTACAACGCTAAGTGTAACAAGTAATGGAGATTATGCCGGTGAATCTGCATGGTCTGGTTCAGGTGGTGCATTAAGCTCCTATGAAGGTATACCTGTATATCAATCAAATTGGACTAGTGTAGTAGGTTCGAAACGTGGAATACCTGATGTCGCATTTGATGCAGATCCTAACACAGGTGTATATGTGTACACTAGTACTAGGAATCAAGGACAACAAGGATGGTTCCAGGTTGGCGGCACTAGCTTTAGTGCACCGGCATGGGGAGCCCTTATTGCATTAGCAAATGAAGGGCATTCACAATCATTATCCAGTTCAGAGGTTTTGAATAAAATTTATAGCCTTGCTGGAACAACTGGCAGCATTGGATACAAAACAAACTATCATGATATTTTAACAGGAAGTAATGGTTATTCAGCTCAAGCAGGATATGATATTGTAACAGGGATCGGAAGTCCAATCGCCAATCAATTGGTCCCTGTTTTAAATACAAAATAATAGTTTAATAGATATTGTTGCCAAAAACTCTGCCCTCATGCAGAGTTTTTGCTTTTTAGTCATGATGTGGTCTTGATTGATACGTATTTTCCAGTTCACTTAAAGTGAGATTATATAATTGACGCCCCGAAACTTTGCAGATTCCTGCGTCCAGCAATTTTTGAATATAAATTTGTTTTCGTTTTTCGAGTGGGTTGCGAATAATATTTGACATATATTGGACTCCTTTCCTCTTTTATCTTTTACCATTTGTCTGTTTCTAATTCATCTCCTGCAGTTTTAATATTTATAAAAAATTCAAATAGTATAGTATAATGAAATTATAAAAAAAATAATAGAAATTGCAGAGGAGAGAAATGATCATGAATAAAGATTTTTTTGTACATAATCGTGAAAATTTATATGAAAAATTAGAGGATCAGTCAATACTCGTTTTATTTGCCGGCAAAGCGCCTCAAAAATCAGCGGATGAAGCATATAAATTTGTTCCGAATCGGAATTTTTACTATGTAACAGGTGTTAATGAACCGAATAATATTTTTCTTGCAGTCAAAAGAGATAATAAGGTAGAAGAATACTTGTTTATTGTCAAATCTGATCCTGTTTTAGAAAAATGGGTAGGAAAAACAATTTCGGTAGAAGAAGCAAAAGATCTATCCGGTGTAGAAAATATTCAATTTACCGAGCAATTCGAATCCTTTTTTGCCAGAACTGTCTCTTCTCTTCAAACTGCAAATGTCTATGTAGATCTGGAAAGAAGTGAATTAGATACTTTAACAACGAAATCACAGCAATTTGTCAAACAACTTCAGACCAACTATCCATTCCTGCAAGTAAAAAATGTCTATCCTGTTATTTGTGATTTAAGACTTTATAAAAAAACGGAAGAAATTGAAAAAATAAAACAGGCAATCGAAATTACCAAAAAGGGTATCTATAACCTGATGAGCAATGCAAAGCCAGGAATGAAAGAATACCAGCTTGAAGCACATTTTGACTTTGTGTTGAAAACAGAAGGGGTAAAAGATTTCGCTTTTCCTACCATAGTAGCGAGCGGCCAAAATGGAACCGTTCTTCATTATGATAAAAATGATGCGGTAGCCGAAGATGGCAGCCTAGTTCTCCTTGATTTAGGTGCTCAGCATGACTACTATAGCGCAGATATTAGTTTTACTTTCCCTGTAAATGGGAAATTTACGGAAAGACAAAAAACTTTCTATAATATCGTTTTAAGAGCATTAAGAGAAACCACAGACCTTATTAAGCCCGGTGTTCCATTTACCAAGTTAAATGAACATACAAAAAAGGTATTAGCAGAAGAATGTATGAAGCTCGGTTTAATTAAAGAAGAAAGTGAGATCAGCAAATATTATTATCATGGTGTCAGTCATTCATTAGGTCTTGATACACATGATGTTGGAAATTACCGTGATAAAGTTTTAGAGCCAGGAATGGTGTTAACAGTGGAACCAGGACTATATATTGAAGAAGAAGGCATTGGCATTCGTATTGAAGATGATGTGTTGGTAACAGAGAACGGTAACGAAAATCTTTCCAAAGATATTATTCGTTCCATTGAAGATATTGAAGCATTTATGAATAAATAATTATTTCCCCTCTCTTGAAGAATAATACAAGAGAGGGGTTTTTATTTAAGAACACCTCCAAATCTTTTTTGCTTTTTATAAGGAGGACATGCAGTGAAAAAATGGATTATCATCTTTCTAGCAACTGTTTTTATCCTTTTTATGGCCATTTTAACGATATTTTATCTAATTAAAGGCGACTCTTCCAGATGGCAAGTAGCATTAGGCGGGATCATTGTTGGTGCTATTCCGCTATGTTTACTATTTCTAAAAGAAAATCCCTTTAATATACCGACAATCATTGCGTATTATGTATTTTTATTTTGCACCACTTATTTAGGTTCCATTGCCAGTTTTTATCTACACTACAATTGGTGGGACAGTGCTCTTCATCTGTACAAAGGGGTATTTGTTGGCTGTATTGGCATTACTTTAATAAAAGTATTCATCCGTAAATCGGTGAGCCCTGAAATTTCTCGGTGGATTATTTTTCTTTTTGTTGTGTCTCTTGCAGTTATAGCGGGCATATTATGGGAAGTGTATGAATTTTTAGGGGATCAATTCATAACTCAGACAATGCAGCGGGGCGGCAATACGGACACGATGATTGACTTGATTGCAGGTCTTATTGGCGGATTATTGATTGCCATTTACGGTGCTGTCCGAAAACTGCGAGTTTAAATATTTCTTTGAGGTGATAAGGTGAATCGAAAAATTGTCATTACCGTAAGTTTGTTATACATCGTTTTTATGGGGATTTTGGCATTTTACCTTTTTCCAAATGAAGAATCAAAAAAGGCTTGGGTTGCTGTTGGCGGTGTAGTTTGCGGTGCAATTCCGTTATTTCTGTCCATTTTCACGAAGCTGAAATTAAATTTGCCTATTATCATTTCTTATTTTATTTTTTTATTTGGTTCTCAATACCTTGGTTCGATTCGTGGATGGTATGGCCTCGGCTGGTGGGACACCTTTATTCATTTTATTAGCGGCGGTATTCTTGCTTTCACGGCTATTGCCTTATATGAAAGGCTTGTACATCGAAATGCCGGAAACGATATTTCTCCTTGGTTTGTCTTTTTATTTACATTTGGATTTGCTGCACTTGGCGGCGTGTTGTGGGAAACATATGAATTTAGTTGTGATCAATTTTTTGGAACAACGATGCAAGGCGGTGGCAATACAGATACGATGACTGATTTAATCGCGGATATTCTAGGAGGGTTGGTGATTGCGGTATACTCTGGTATTAGAACGAAGATGAAGTTGAATAAGCAAAATACAATATAACTTCATACAATGTTCGAAAAAGTTAAGGGTGATTGTATGAATATCAGAATCGCACGAACAAATATGGAGGAAGCACAAGAATTGTTAAACATTCAAAAGCAAGCCTTTCAATCAGACTTAGAAAAATATAGAGACTTTGCGACAAATCCTGCTGCTGAATCGTTGATATCTTTCATTCAAAGGATTCTAATTTCACAGCACTATACTATTTTTATCGATGAAGAAATAGCCGGTTCCATTGATATTAGAAAAATTTCAGAGGATCATTATTTGTTAAATCAGCTATGTTTAAACCCGAAATGGCAAAACCGCGGATTCGGGTCAAAAATCATGAAGATGATGGAAGAAATGTTTCCTAATGTAACAATATGGAGTTTAAAAACACAAAAGGACAATGCGAGAAATCGCCATTTTTATGAAAAAGCAGGTTATTTTTTCATTGGGGAACAAAGGATGACTCATCAGCTCACCTTAGTGGAATATGAGAAAAGGCTTGGCTGATTAATGATTCAACGCCTGATAATAAATATAAATAAAAGATAAATAAATTATATATCCTATTAAAGAATAAGTATGTTTCCAGGATTCAAGATGAATAAAAAAACCAAATGATTCCGATATTCGTTCGAAAACGGACATAAACAAACTGATGATGAAAATGAACCATATTTTTTGCCAAGATTTTAATAGATTGCTAACGAAAAGAAACAGACAGATGAAAATAGGAAGTCCAAAGAGAGTAAAGGCTACGTTAATTTGGAATACATTAGGCAATGGCCGCTTCGGAAAAACGTATATTCCTTTCCCGACAAAAAATAAGTCGAGATAGGTTCCTATTAGGGCACCAATAAATATTGTTGATAACAAAGCATTAATAGAAATGGGAGATTGCTTTTTTTGTGTTTGCAGCAAGCTCCAGTCTTTCGAGTGTTTTACAATATTCTTCTTCAATTTTATCCTCTGCCTTTTCGTCATTTTCTATTAAGTAATAAATAATTCTCCAGTCTTTATACCAGTCTATTTTTTCTGCAGGTCCATGCTCTACATTTTTCCAAGCAAATTCAAGTTTCGGACTATAGATTTTCGTTGCACCCGGTAGCAATTGGCATGATTTTAATTTTGGTTTAAATATACTTCCAGGAAGTCCTTCGTCCACATCATTAAAAATATGTGGCCAATAATCCTTTCTGGAACCAGTATGGGGAGTAGTAGTTGCCCATTTTGTTAACATGTTTAAGCGATTTTGATTACTGAATAATATAGAATATAGCCGCTTCCCTAATAAAATTCGTTCGTGCAAGGACTCAAAATGATGGAGTGTTTTACCTACTAACTTTATCTGTTGGTGAAAAAAATAGGGAAATAAAATATGGTTCATAGAGAGTAAATCTTGAAGCTTAAATTCTAAGGAACTGAAAATTTCCTTTTTATAAATTGGATTTTTCATTACTCTTAATTCTAAATAGCTTTGTTCATTAATAATTTGCGCAACAGTTAGGATATAAGTATCATGTTGAACCCAAAAGTAGTTCCAAATCACTTCCATAAACAGGGACACATTTAGATGCCTCAATAAGTAAAACAAGTTTTGGTTTCTTTTTAAGCTTTCTTCATAAAGTAAAAATTGGGGAAATACATCTTGAAATATCAGCCAATTTCCCCTTTCTAAAAAAGCGAAAAAAGAAGCAGCTTCCTTTTTAGATAATAGTCTGGTGAGCAGTCCGCCTTTTAAATCTGTCATATTCCAGCCGCCATTCCTGGATACCATATGTCCGAGAAAAGCCCAGTGTACTTCAGGGTGCCGGTTGTAAAATTCCAGATATGCTTTTGTTCTTGTTACATTATTAATGTTTAAGCTGCTTGTTTGCTGCCTAATCTGTTGAATAAGCGAGCTTTCCCCGTTTGTAAGCTCATTTACAAAGGATAATTTCCCTTTTTTCTTTAATTCACGCTTGATGTTAATTAGTGGTTCCGAAAGTTGTTGTTTCTTTTGATGTAGTAGCTTCATTAGGTATTTAACCTCCTTTACATTAGGAGAGGTTGTCATTCGGGATATCCACATTTAAACATGGAAGTTATTAATCAGTTTATTAATTCATTTCAACATTCATGATACATGATGTTATCTTCGTGAAATTGTGTAATAAATAAAAAAACAAAGCATCTTAACGCCTTGTTATTTTAAAAAACGCTTGATTTTTTTAAGCCCATTTTTCATATTCGGATATCGATAAGGTATATCGAATAATGTTGTTTGTTTTAAGACACTTTTTTGATGGGAAAAAGTATCAAAGCTTCCTTTACCATGATAGGCTCCGATCCCACTATTACCAACTCCTCCAAATGGTAAGTAAGGGGATGCAAAATGGTATACAGTATCATTAATGCACCCTCCGCCGAAGGAAACGCTCTGAAGGATTTCACGCTGTACCGTATGACTTTCCGTAAAAAGATAAAGGGATAGCGGTTTTGGATGTTTCTGAATTTCTCCGATGACTTCCGATAGATTGTTATATTCTAGTACTGGAAGTATAGGGCCGAAAATTTCATCCTGCATAATGAGGTCTTCCCAAGAAATATTCGTAATAACAGTAGGCTCCATTTTATTAAGCTGTCCATCCGTTTTTCCACCAATAATAATCTCACCATTTTTTAAAAAGGATGCTAACCTGTTGAAATGTTTTTCACTGACAATGTGGGTGAAGTTTTGATTTTGAAGCGGTTGTTCTCCGTATAAATCTTCAATTGCCTCTCTTAAATGAAATAAAAATTCATCCTTGATCTGATGGTGAAGATACAAATAGTCAGGTGCAATACAAGTTTGTCCTGCATTCATAAATTTTCCCCAGGCGATTCGTTTTGCTGCCAGTTTTACTTTTGCATCTTTATGAACAATACAAGGACTTTTACCGCCGAGTTCTAATGTAACAGGTGTTAAGTTTTTAGCTGCCGCTTCCATAATCATTTTTCCGACCGGCACACTTCCTGTAAAGAAGATATAATCTGTTTTTACTTGCAAAAGTGCAGTACTTGTTTCTACACCACCTAATACAACTGAAATATACTCTTCCGGGAAAATGTCTTGAATGATGGAAGCGATTATTTCCGATGTTTTTGGCGTTAATTCAGAAGGCTTAATGATGGCACAATTGCCAGCTGCAATAGCCCCGATTAAAGGTGCGATGGCTAACTGGAACGGATAATTCCAAGGGGAGATGATAAGCGCAACCCCATATGGTTCTGGATAAATAAAGCTTTTGGAGCCAATATGTGTTAACGGTGTTTTCACGCTTTTCGGTTTGCTCCAAGCTTTTAGATGCTTTAAAGTAAAACGAATTTCTTCCAGTACTACTCCAATTTCGGTTGAATAAGAATCAAATTCGGATTTGTTTAAATCTGATTTTAACGCATTCATTAATTCTATTTCATTTGTTTGAATAGCGGATTTTAACTTTTGAAGAGCATTCAAACGAAATGGAATGTCCTTAGTTTCATTAGTTTTAAAATATGCTTTTTGTTTTTCTATTAATGTGGTGTAGTTTTTCATGGAACCTCCAAGAATGTAATCATAACTCTATTTAGTAATATCTGCTAAAATATTCTACAATAAAATATATTTTTTCGTTATAATTAAATTACTTTTTTTAAAAAGGATATTTTTGAGGTGAACAAAAATGAATATTACACTATCTAGAAAAATGGAAGCTTTTCAAACTTCTATTTTTAATGAACTTGGTGCTTATAAAAAACAAAAAATAAAAGAAGGCATGGAAGTAATTGATTTAAGTGTCGGCAGCCCTGATCTTCCACCTCCAGACTATGTGATAGAGGAGTTAACGAAGCATGCCAGTAATCCTTTAGAATATGGTTATGCTATGATCGGCTCAGATGAACTTTATGGAGCGATTAAGGATTATTACTATCGTCAATATCAAGTAAGTCTGCATCCAGAAAATGAAGTTTTAGTCGTTAAAGGTTCCCAAGATGGTTTAGTGCATTTGCCGATGTTATTGACCAATCCTGGAGATATTGTGCTTGTACCTGATCCGGGATATACCGCTTATGCAGTAGGAATTTCCATGGCAGACGCTACTCCTTACCCTATGCCATTAAAGGAAGAAAATCAATTCTTGCCTGATTTAGAAGAGATTCCTGAGGAAATTCGCTCGAAAGCGAAGCTTATGATTTTAAATTTTCCGGGCAATCCTGTACCTGCACTTGCAACGAAGGAATTTTATCAAAAGGTTGTAGAGTTTGCGAAGAAGTATAATATTGCCGTATTACATGACTTTGCATATTCTGAGCTTTACTATGAGGAGAAACCAATTAGTTTTCTTTCTGTAGAGGGTGCTAAAGAAGTAGGAGTGGAGTTTAATTCATTTTCCAAAAGCTTCAACATGGCAGGATGCAGAATAGGTTATGTTATGGGAAATCCAATGATTGTAGATGCTTTGAAGCGTTTTAATTCGAATCTTGATTTTGGAGTGTTTACCCCCATTCAAAAAGCGGCTATTTCTGCTTTGCGTCATTCCTCAGAATTCAATGACAATTTAAGAGAGATATATAAAAGACGAAGAGACATTTTGATTAATGGCTTGAAAGAAATAGGCTGGTTAATCGATCCACCGAAAGCTTCCATGTTTATATGGGCAAAAATTCCTGAGGGATATACATCGAAGGAGTTTACATATAAATTAATAGATGAAACAGGGATTGTTGTTATTCCAGGAAATGCCTTTGGTATAGAAGGGGAAGGCTATGTCCGAATAGGCCTTGTTCAAACAGAGGAAGTATTAAAAAAGGTTGTTTCAAGGTTGAAGGAAAGTGAAATTTTTCCGGTTGATTCGCTAGTCTATTAAAACTATTTAATATAAATATATTACGAAACTAAAGAACCTTTCAGAGGATGCTCTGTAGGTTTTTCTTTTTGCAAATTTTGCTAAATTTTGGATGGGTAACTGTGGTAACAAAGGTTCATTTTGTCGAATCCTTGCGACTTTCGATGGATTTACACATTTTAAATCGAAAAATATTCATTTCCCGTGTATAATAAGAACTTGTACGATCTATTCAAAAGAAGGAGGACATTTTTGATGGAATGGACTTTAGCCATTTTGTTTGTAGTGTCAGCTTTACTACTCATCATCTCCATTATAATGACCCGTCGAGCTTCAAAAGCAGAGCAAAAAGGAATTGATATGGTTCACTTATCCGTGATGGACGATATCAACAATATGCAGGATTCTATTCGGAATCTTGAGTTTGACATAGAAATTATGATGAAGGAAGCGGGAATTCAACTTTCTTCGGAGAAAAGAGCTATAATGCGTGAAGTACTAGACTTATATAAACGAAAATATTCGATCGAAAGTATTGCAGCTCAAAAGCAAGTATCTGAAAATGAAATAAAACAAATACTTTCTTCTTACCTTGGATCAAAGGATGAAGGGGGTAAAGTTGCAAATGAAATTTAATTTATTAGGTGGCTTTGCAGCGGGTTTATTTATTGCCACAAGCATTAGCGGCGCCGTTTACTTCTCTAGTAAAAATGAGGCTGCAAATACCCCTGCCAAAGTAGTAAAAACACAAACTAAAACATCTGGACTGCCTTCCGAAGAAGAGATGAAAAATAAACTTGTATCTGCAGGTTACATAGTCCAAACAAAAGCTGAATATGATAAAAATATTGCGGATGCAAAGGCGCAAACACAAAAGAACACTTCATCGAAGAATAATGATTCTAAAATTGTGTATCGAGCGGTCGTTAACGTTTCAAAAGGGATGACTAGTATCGATGTAGGTAAACAGCTTGTAAAAGCTAAATTAATCAAAAATGCCTTTAAGTTCTCAAAAATAGTAGAGAAAAAAGGTGTTGAAAATCATTTACGTCCTGGATCCTATGCAGTGGATAGCAGCATGAATTATGATCAACTAATAGCTGCAATATTTAAATAAGTTACTAAAAAACACTTTCTTCTTTATGGGAAAGTGTTTTTTAGTAATTTATTATTAAATTATTAGTATATTAACTGTTAAAATTTTGATATTCTCTTAAACATAAGAAAATCTTCTGGAAGTTAAAAAGGAGTTATTGGCATAATGGGGTGTCAGAAACTTTCGATTGGGATCATGTTGTTCAATTTGGAACATTGGCTATTGTTTTAGTCAAAAATGATCAAGCTGCATAGACGATATCGTTAAATCAAAATTTCACGGTTCATTCTGATGCATCCATTCCGCCAGCAGGTGAAATTAGTTTATACAAAGCAACAATGCAAAGAAATCAGCCGATTACATTACATTTCACATCCTTGTGAAGAGATTTTTACCAACATGCTTGCTTAAAAGAAAGTGAAGTTTATAGAATTAAGGATATTTGTAATATTATGGGGGGATAATGATGAAGGGGAAAGATATTTTAACAATGTTTGGTTTTGATGTCCAAGAAGAACCACAGAGTATTTATGCATTTTCACCTGTATATCATGTGAAGAATGAAACAGGGGATATCATTATCAAACGTACTCAAAGCTTATTAAAGCACGGCAATCAGTTAATGAATTTTATAAATTTATTAAATCAAAGTGGAATCTCAGTCGTGTCGCCAATTTCATTACCGGTGGAGAATCCGCAGCTAATTGGTGATGAGACTTTTGTAGCTTATCCTTTTATTACGGGTAAAACCTATACCAGTACCAAGGAAGAAATCTTTGAAGCTGGGAGATTGTTAGGTAGAATTCATGACTTTTCTCCAAGCAGGAATACATTTGATTTATTAAAATATGATGTTTTTGATTTTAATAAGGAAGAAGTGGAAGAATCCGTTCAAAATATCGAAAAATATTCCAAAAAGAATGGAGTGCAGATTAATAGCTTGCTATTGAAGGAAAAACTATTAAAAGCAGTTTCTCAACAAAATGAATTAAAGAATAGTTCACTGCCATGGGTAGCAACTCCGCATGATTACAAAGCGAATAATTTGATTTTTACACCAGCACCTTATTTAATTGATCCTGACAACGCATCTTGGATTCCTAGAATATTTGATTTGGCTCTTGCCTTGCTGCTATTTCATAACGAATTAGAATCTGCTCCAAAACGAATTTTTACACTTGAAGAATGGAGTGCGTTTATCAGCGGTTATGGGGAAGTAATTACCTTAACGGAGTTGGAAAAAGAATATTGGGAAAAGGCGCTGGAGCATGTGTTCCTTGATGAAGTAATGTGGCTCATGGCTGAAGTGGAGGAGGATTGGTTCAATCCATCACAGCAAAAGCTATTTGTCAGCTTAATTGAATTTATGACATCCCCTTTTGATAAGTACAAATTAGCATTCTAACGAAAGTGAAAATAAAACTTCCTAAAAAAAACTGTAGAGGTATCTTCTACAGTTTTTTTTAGGAGCAATATATTTAACGTTTTTTCTTTTTGTTATCTTTAGCAAGTGTTTGGGACTTAATGACCTGCTCAAATAATACTTGAACATGAATTTGATTGTCATCCAATTCTCTTACACTTAAAACTTTGCCTTTTCTCCCTTTGATTTTAATATTGTCATCGACAACAGGGATATTTTTAAGCAGCTGACTTAGAACTACGGTTTTGTTATCAAAGAAATGAACTATAGCCATTTTTTGGTCGCCCCTTTAAATTATTTTCTCCTTTTAAAATATTGGATCGCATGCAAATTTAGACCGAGTTTATAAGAAGCCGGAAAAATTTCAAGATGCTAAAAAAAATGTTAGTATACTAATATCAAAATTTATTTTAGAAGAGGATGTAAAACAATGATGCGCAAAGGAAAAATGGAAGATGTTCCTGCCATTATGAAAATGGTTCGGGAGACAGTTGAAATTATGAGGGAAGAGCATAATGATCAATGGGATGAAGCATATCCAACAGCTACCATCTTTGAAACGGATGTCCAAAATGGTACTTTGTTTGTTTTAGAGGATGAAGGAAACGTGATTGGTTCAATAACGGTTGATCAAAATCAACCAGTTGAATATAAACTGATTCCGTGGCGAAAAGAAGGCAGTTCCTTTATATTTCACCGACTTGTTGTCAATCCGCATTCCAGAGGGAAAGGTGAGGCAACAAAACTTATAAAATTTGCTGAACAGTATGCGATTGATAACCAAATTCCTTATATGAGGATAGATACATACTCTTTAAATAAAAAGGCGCAAAAATTATTTGAAAAGAATGGCTATATAAAAGTAGGAGAAATGCCTTACCATGGAAAAACTCGGCCGTATTTTTGTTATGATAAATTTCTTTAATTTATTTTCCTGAAATTAGGCACATTTTACAGCAAAATGTGCCTTTTTATTTTTATACCATCAAAAAATCAAAAGTGATAAAAATTTATCTTAGACTAGGAAACATAAGATAGTGGAGAAAGTATCGAAAAAAATTCATTGGAAACCCAATACCATTCAGACAATGCTTGTGCGCTTAGTGAAGAAAAAAGCATTACAAACAAGAAAGGAAGGCAGAGCATTTATATATACATCTCTTGTTCAAGAGAACGAGTATGTGGAGCAAAAAAGTAAATCATTTCTAAAACAATTTTTTGGCGGTACGTTAAACTCCATGGTATTAAATTTTATTGAAAATGGATCAACTGTCAAAGGAAGATATTGCAGAACTGAGGAGTATTTTATCTGAGAGGGATACGAAGGACGGGGGAAAATGATGGATACCATTATACTTCGCTTTTTAATAAGTACGGCAGTGGTATCCTTCCTCGTCTTAGTAATCCTATTAATAAAAAAATTATTTAATAAGCATATGTCTCAGCAAACACATTATAAGATTTGGTATTTTCTTTTTATGCCACTAATTTCTTTCCTGATCCCACCGGATTTTTTACGATTAGGAGATATACTACCATTTTTGAAAAACTTACTTTTCATGAAAAGAGATACGGTAATGAACAACGGGAGTATAGATAGACTAGATGATTCCCATTCGTCCAATAATGATATTCTGCATAATTTCACCGTATCTGTGAACAAGTCAACTTCAGATATTTTCTATCATACTTTTATTGTATTTTGGATCATTGGCCTGGCTATATTCATTGGAGTCACCATTTATGCAAACTATCAGATCCACCAAATAAAAAAGTCAGCTGCGACTATTAAAGATCAAAAAAACAGATCAAACAAAGAATCCAAAGCATTGCTAATTACTCACGAGTTCCATCATAAAGGGCAAATCGTAGCAATGTTACGACAAATGGGGTATGAACCCCCAAATACAGATATATTAGGTACAGAAGACTAGTTTATTTAAAATTTAGGGACAAAATTTGAATTCATTTTTATCGCTTTTTATTGAGAAGTTGCAAAATTCTTGGATGATTTGTTTCTTCATTCTTTCAATTGGAAGCTAATCTGGATATGTTGGTATCAAAGCATGATACCTTCCAAGGGCAGATGAAAAGTATTTTAAAGTAAAGAAGTCGAAAGACATATATCAATACAGGTAATATATTTTTACATAAAGGATTTTAATTTTCATAAAGACAGAGTAATTAAATTATGAAAAGGGAGAGGAAATTTTGGAAAGAAGAAACCAAATTATTCACATAAAACCTTGGGAGGAAAATGATCTTGAATTACTTTTTCAAATAAATTCTCCGGAAATGACGCGTCATCTTGGTGGTCCAGAGAATAAAGAACAGATTTTGAAACGACACCAACGCTATCTTGAGCTTTGCAATAGTAGTATGGGATGTATGTTTAGCATTGTATTGTTACCGGAATTAGAATCAGTCGGTTCTATCGGATACTGGCAAACTTCATGGAAAAATGAAGATGTATATGAAATGGGGTGGAGTGTTTTACCATCTCATCAAGGGAAAGGAATAGCTACAATTGCAGCAAAGTTAATGATAGAAGAAGCTTCAGCACATGCCAAATATAAATACATTCACGCCTTTCCTTCCATCGATAATCCTGCATCAAATGCAATTTGTCGAAAGCTAGACTTTGAATTTATCTCTGAATGTGAATTCGAATATCCTCAAGGTAGTTTTATGCGTTGTAATAATTGGCGTTTTAAACTAAATTCAGGTAAATAGATAAGTAATAGTTAAAAGAGGTAGAAATCAATCTCTTAGGAAGTGAGCAAATGAAAAAAGAAAAGTTAATTAGAAAATATGATAAACAGGTAAAAATGTATGAAAATAATCGTAAAAATCAAAAGCTTGCCGGATTGAGGAATAAAATTATAAAAAAAGCCTACGGAAAAGTTTTAGAGGTTGGTGTTGGAGCTGGAGCAAACTTTCCTTACTATGATAGGAATAATGTTGAGGTAACAGGAGTAGATTTTAGCTTTGAGATGATTAAGAATGCCAAAAGAGCAGCATCTATTTTTCAAGTAAAAGCAAAATTTATTCAGGAAGATATTGATGAGTTAATCTTAGAAGACAACTCTTTTGATTGCATCGTATCAACCCTCTCGCTTTGCAGTTATCCTGAGCCAATTTTAACTTTAAATAGATTTAATAGTTGGTGCCGTGAGGATGGGATCATCTTGTTGATGGAACATGGTTTGAGCTCTAATCCAATCCTATCCGTTACTCAAAAAATGATTGACCCACTATATACTAAGATATCTGGGTGTCATTGTAACAGAAATATCAATAAGATAATTGAAAAATCTAATCTTCAGGTTGATCAAATCGAACGTTATTGGTCAGATATCATCTATTTGGTACAAGCAAGACCCACTAAGTAAAAGTTCAATACTTTTTCTATAAAACTCTTATCTAAAAAGTTACCATTTCATATAATATAAATCCTACTGGTAGGGCTTTTTTTGCAGCCAAGTAAACGTTGATAAACATCAATAGGTTCGCAGAATTAAATGATTATTATTGATAAAAATACGAAATAAATCAGATATGTTTTAAAACAACCTTAAACCACATATGATTTTTGAAGATAATGTTCTATAAACTCCGCTAATCCATCTTTTTCATGATGCCCTGTAACAAAATCAGCTACTGCCTTAACCTCTTTACTAGCGTTGCCCATCGCCACACCAGTACCGACATTACGAAGCATCTCTATATCATTCGGTCCGTCACCGATGGCTACGACTTCATTTGGACTAATTCGAAATGCGGGAAGTAAGCTTTTTATAGCAGACCATTTAGAAACATAAGGAGCAACCATCTCAAATCCGTCACTCCAATTAATGACTTCTGCTTCTTTTTTAAACAAATCGGATAGTTCAGGACTTGGTGCACCTGTACGAATACTATATTTAAGAACATCTTGATAATTGGCCTTCCGTAAATCTCCTACATACCGTGGCGGAATTTTCCCAACTTTAGTCCAATAATCGATTTCTTCATTTGTTTCCTTACAATAAAGCCCATTTGCTGTATGGATAATAACATTACACGGATTTTCAGCGGTCAAATGGTGGAATCGTTCTTCGTTCAGTCGGACGGTTTTCATTTGAATAGCCCTTCCTGTCTCTGCATTGTAAATAGCGGCTCCATTCAAACAGATCATGGGAGTTCGTAATCCAATTTCTTGATGGTAGGGAGCGGTTACTTCGTAATGTCGACCGGTTGCCAGAAAGACCATGACTCCTTGATTAATCAGCCTATAAATGGCTTCCATATTTCGTCGGGAAATGTTGTTTGCAGTATTTAGGAGTGTACCATCCATATCAATAAATATTGCACGCATATTCATTATTCTGCCTCCTCATTCGTTGGTAAGCCAATCATATCATCTGAATATTAAAGAATTGTAAACTCAATGTGCAGATATCTTTAATTTTTATATAAATAAGAACGTACATTCTATATTTGTGATATAATAAAAATCAGATAGAATTGTAGATGAAGTGGGGGGTGTGAATTGCCTAGAAAACCGGGAATAACAGATGAGATGATCATTAAAATGTATAAAGACGGTATGTCATTTAAAGAAATGGTTTCCATCATTGGAATATCCGACCGTGCTATCAGAAATGTTATGTATAAGCATGGAGTTAAGATGAATCGAGAGCAATTTTCTGGACAACCTCGTAAACATAAAGTGAATGAGGATTTTTTTAAAGTATGGTCACATGAAATGGCATGGGTTTTAGGCTTATTTATTACTGATGGACATGTACATAAGGATCTCCATAGCATTTCATTTTCCCAAAAAGATAAAAGGCTACTCCAATTAATTGCCGAATATATGGAAGCGGATTTTGTTTTAGCTCCAAGTGGATCAACCAGAACAACTCCAACATTAATCATAAATTCAAAAGAAATAAAAATGGATTTAGCAAATTTAGGTGTTAAATCCAAAAAGTCATTGACGGTTCCATTTCCTAATATACCGGATCAATATTTACCTTCTTTTATTAGAGGCGTTATAGACGGAGATGGTTGGATACAGAGTACAGGATATGTAATGAACATTACAACAGCAAGCTTTGAATTCGCAGATGGTCTTTTAAATGTTTTCCAAAGCTGGAACCTACGTTCAGAAATTACATCGGCCATTAGCCTGGCAGGAAATGCTATTTATAGAGTTTGGGTAAAAGGCAAATATGATCTTCCGAAGTTAGCAAAAATAATATATCGGGATGCGAAAGATAATTTCGTACAATACAAGAAAGATCGTTTAACTCAGCGAATGCCTAATGAAAGTTAAATAATATTTATGAGGAGTGATTAATTTGTGGAAATTAATTAATGGTAGTTTGGTACAAACGAGTGATGAATCAAGAATCAAGTTTCGAACAAATATTAGTAAATCTATATTAGAGGATCTTCATACATTAGCATTGGAATTTGATTCACATGTAAACTATCTTATTGAAAACGGCCTTAAAAATGTTTTAACACAAGGTGTTATAACTTATAATAAAGAAACGAGACCGAAGGATAGAGTTCAATATAAAACAACCTATGATAAAGAATTACTTGAAAACGTTAAAAAGTTTGCAAAGGAACATCATTTATACATAAATGATGTCATTGAATATAGCGTACAATTTATTGATTTAAATAATATAAAAAACAGCGGATATAGAAACAGGATAGAGTAGAGATGAATACTCTAACTTTTATATTTCTTAAAACGCCCCCGACGTAATATATATTATAGGAAGCAGTGGAAAAACAATAATCTCTGTCTCATATCCTAAGAATACTTTAAATAATGAGACAGAGAAGATTTTTTCTACTAAGATCTAACTTTAATTAGTTTGCACACGGAATAATTATTAATATAGATCTTAATGAAGATTTCCCATTATGAATAAAAAATTTATCATTTATACTTAGTTTTTGTTGATATGTCATTACCTGGAGTTTAATTTTTGTTCTACAGTTGCAATTACTGCTATCATTTAAAACGAACATCTAAGTTTACATAACAATTTTATGTTTGCCAATTTTTTGCTTTATTGTTTAGATTGTTGATTAATCAAGCATCGGTAAATAAGTTGTATTTAGCTGCTGTAATTAAATTCTTATTACATAAGTATAAGCTGGCTTTGACGGTCAGCTTATACTCTTTCTCCATTCACCTGTAAAAATTCGATAACCTCATGATTTGGCCCTTCAAAAAATACCGTTTGCCAGTCATTCTCAAGCTTTATGGGTCCTTCCAATGCAGCAATGCCATTCTTGTTAAAACGATAGATGACTTCCTTTATGCTGTTGACCTCAAAACATATGTGAACGGCTTGGTGTAGATCTACTGACTGCCCTCCACCGGAAGTGAGTTCAAGACGAAAATGATCCGATACCAAAAAGACATTTTTTTCCTCACCGATAACAATTTGCTGTTCTTCTTGAAGACCAAATAATTCCTTATAGAAAGCAACCGATGTCTCCAGATCTTTTACTTCATTCGCAAAATGGTGAAATCGCATGGAGATTCCCCCTTTAAATGATTAAATTCATATCCCCAAATTCATGCCATTGGTATCTATTCTTTATCGCTTCATCATAAGCATTCCATAATAATTCCTGCGGCAAAAAGGCTGTAAGCATGTCTAGGTGGCTTGCTTTAGGTTCATGAAATCCAGTAATAATTCCATCCACAAACTTTAGCGGAAAACTTTGGTTGATATATAGATTCGTCACCCCCGATAACACACCGGTCATTGCTGCACTCTCCAGTGCTCTAACTACTGTTGTACCAACAGCGATCACTCTTCCCCCTGATGCTTTTGTCTTATCTATTTTCTCTACGGTTGTCTCGGAAAGATGATATTTTTCATAATTATCTGTCGGTGATGTCTCCAGCTCGTCATCCAGTAAGTAACTTAGTCCCGTATGAAGCTGAATAAATTCAAGCTGTATACCGTTGCGCTGTAGGTTAAACAATAATTCCCAGCTAAATGCTCTGCCTGCGGAAGGCATCTCAACGGAACCTGGCACACTGGCAAATACAGTTTGATAGTAATCCAACGCCCATGGTTGATGAATATATTCATAGCGAATCGGTTCCCCGAGCGCATAAATACGGTTAAATAGTTCTGTTCCTTTTTTGGAAAATTGAATCGTTCTTAGGGGACTGCTATCTGTATATTCAATTACGATGGCAGAAAGATCGGATGAAAATTGTAAGATATCACCCCTTTTAATCTCATTTGCTACAATCAGCACGTCCCAAACTTCTTCATCACGACTCCTGGCGAGCCGGATTTCTACATTTTCTTCTATCAGCTTCGTTTCTCTCAGCAACTTTGCTTGCAGAATGGCTGGTATGGTACGACTGTTGTTCAAAACAACCAAATCACCTTGCTTTAGATAATTAGACAACTGAAAAAATTGGTCATGCCTAATATTCCCTGTTATTCTATCTAAAACCATCATCTTAACATGATCCCTCCTTATCCCCCGTCTTTCAGGAGGATGGGAGGCATTTAATTCAGAGGGGAGGTAAAAATCAAACGTAGTTGCTTTCGTCATCATAATTCCCCCGAAAATTCTTGGGCTTCAAATCGCCGCCCGTTAATGCCAACAGATTTTTCCGACGCCAAATACAAGAAAATGTCCACTACTTCCTCCGGTTTAGCGAGTGGATAATCACAATCAGGAACAGCTAATTGATGCATTTCGGTATCCATTTCCCCCGGGTCGACCAAGTTTACCCGAACATTTGTTGACTCTAATTCATTTGCCCATGTTTGAGTTAGACCCTCGACCGCAAATTTTGAAATACCATATGCGCCCCAGCCCGCATAGCCAATATGCCCCGCTTCCGATGTCACATTAATGATGGAGCCTTGATTACGCTGAAGCATCCCCGAAATAACTCGCCTGGTCACTAAAAATGGCGAAATGGCATTTACTCTTAAAACTTCGGCAAAATCTTCTTCCGGATAATCGAGCAACAATGGCATGGGACTTGGCCCTAAAATAGAAGCATTATTAATAAGGACGTCCGTTTGCCCGTAGGTCTCCTCCGTCATCGCAACAAACCGCTCCACGTCCCTTGCTATTGATACATCTGCTATAACGGCAAGCACCTCAGCCCCTAATGCTTCCGCTTCGCTCTTTACCGCATGCAGCCCCTCGGATGACCTAGAACAGATGGCTAAACGAGCTCCTTCCTTTGCAAAAGCTAAAACCAATGCTCTCCCTAAACCTTTTGATGCGCCTGTAATCATAACCACTTTTTCTTTTATCATTTTCAATTTCCTCTCCTCTTTAATGTGAATTTCTTCTTGTATTTAGCTTAAAGGATTCTGGAAGTTCTACCCTCAGAGAATAGTTTGAATTGTATCTACGACTTTTGAATGAGATGATAACCTTTAGCATACTAATATTTGAGTTTACATAATAATATTATGTTTACGGATTTTTTTACTTAATTGTTCGATAGTCGATAATTAATGTAAATGCATATAAAAAATAAGAGAGTGCACAAAATGCACTCTCTCCACCACTTTTTTAATAAGAATAGTAACTACAAATCCACCAATCTATTAGAATGAAACATTATTTTAAAGGATACGGATTAAAGAGCTGTCCATCCACCGTCGATAACTAATTCAGAACCAGTCATAAAACGAGATTCGTCAGAAGCTAAGAATAGTACACCATATGCAATATCCTCTGGTTCACCAAAGTATGGAAGCTGTGTATACGCTTTATAATAAGGTAAAGCGCCTCCTTCTTCCATCGTTGGCAATGTCATTGGTGTAACGATGATTCCTGGGTGTACGGAATTCACACGAATTTTATCCTTACCATATTCAACCGCCGCAGATTTTGATAATACTCGAAGTGCTCCTTTAGCAGCAGTATATGGACTTGTACCTGCCATCCCAACAAGGCCGCCAATCGAAGAAATATTAACGATCGAACCACCTCCTGCTTTTTTCATTTCAGGGATCACGTATTTCATCCCGATTACGCATCCATTTAAGTCAATATCCAAAATCTTATTCCATTCATCCATCTCCATGTTGGCGATTGTTTTCGGAGAAGATACACCTGCATTATTCACGAGAACGTCGACTTTTCCGTATAATTTCACCGTTTCGGCAATGACAGATTTCCATTCTTCTTCAGAAGTTACATTATGTTTAATTGCTACTGCCTCGCCGCCATTATCTTTAATCTCTTTTACAACTTCGTTCAATGCTTCAACTTGAAGATCTGTTGCGACAACTTTTGCGCCTTCTTTTGCAAATAGTTTTGCTTCAGAAGCGCCCATTCCCATTGCTGCACCAGTAATAATTGCTACTTTTCCAGCTAATCTTGCCATATCTATTCCCTCCAAAAAAAAGTTAATGTAAGAAAGTACCACAATCATTACGATATTGTGAATACATAAACAGACTGTTGTTTTATCAACACCATGGTGTTAATCTCATTATAACAATCATGTACAAAAGGACAACCAACATCATTTGTAAATACGTCGTTTAGTCGACAATCAATTCATGGATGTTGCGAAAAAAAGAAAAGTAATACACGGAGGATAAAAATGTCGAAAAAAATGGATCCGCGTGTTATAAGAACACGTCAAATGTTAAGAGATGCACTAGTTGAATTAATTTGTGAGCGGGGATATGAAAAAATTACTGTTCAAGATATTGCAAAGCAAGCAATGTTAAATCGTGCGACCTTCTATCTGCATTATCGTGACAAATTTGACCTTCTATACCAAAGTTCAGAAGAAATATTAAATGACTTAACCGAAAGTATTAACATGTCTTTTGAAGGAAAAGATGAATTTGATTTTTTAAGTGGAAAACCGCATAGAAATTTCATCCATTTATTTGAACAAATTTCGCTAAATAGTAAATTATATAAAGTTTTTCTTACCGAAAAAAATATGCCCCACTTCACTGCCAGTATGATGGATGTCCTTATTGATTTTATTTCAAGAGGAATAAACATTATGCAACCGAATGATAAAATGCTCACCGTACCTCGGGATATCGCAGTCCGGTATTATGCTTCCGCTTTTCTAGGGGTAATTGTATGGTGGTTAGAAAATGATATGCCATACACTCCTACCTTTATGGCAACGCAGTTAATGCGTCTTGCCATTAAAGGCCCTTATGTCGACGATCCATTTATTTAAGGAATAACAAAAAAATAGAGTAACGACAGGAAAATGCGGATTTTCAACGCTAAGCCCATTTTCCTGTCGCTCCCCATTTTTAACAACGTTAGAAGATTGAACGGTATTAAAAATAGCATCACTTAAGTTCATCTAATTTCATTAAGAGAGACTTTAGAAATAACTACTTCTCTTTTGTTCAGAAATTTAACTAATTTTACTTTCCTTTTTATTTGTTAACATTAGAATCAATTGTCCGAAAAATGCTACTAAAACAAGACAGCCAGCAGCAAAAGGAAAATAAGAAGGTGTTAAACCGGCAAACAGGACAATTCCCCCGAAAGTGGAACCGATTGCGCTCCCTAAATAATTGGCAGAACTATTTAATGCAACGGCAGCTGCACCATGTTTAGGTTGTAAGTGAAGTAATACATGCTGTTGCGGAGCTAATGAAGCCCATCCCACTGTCCCCCAAAAAAAGAAAGGTAAAAACGCTATTACAGGAAATTTAAGTGCGGTTGGTAAGCTAAATATCGCAAATGCCAATATCACTAGGATGCAGGCCATAAGCAGGGCTGGACGTCCCGTTCGGTCAATCAGAGTTCCAATCGAAAAACTCCCGATTACACCGCCGATGCACCATGCCCACAAATATGGAGTCACATTATGAATACCTTCAAGGCTCTGTAAAATGGGTGCGATGTACGTATAAAGACCTAAACTTGCAATGCTGGTAACAAACGTAATGCCAACTATGGTCGAAACACGTCTATCGGTAATCAAGGCTAAACGTTGACGTAACGACGGAGGAGTCTCAGCAGGGAGATTCGGAAACCTGGTTATGATCCCAAACATAGAGATTATACCAATAGCGGTGATACACCAAAGAGTCCCCTTCCACCCTATGTGTTCAGCCGTAATTAATCCAAGTGGAACCCCTACAACTGTACCCATACTCATACCGCCTAGTGTCATTCCCAGGGCACGACCGCTTTTTTGTTCGCTAACAATTAAAGTTGAAGCTGCAGCAGCCAGTGGCGAATATAGGCCTGCACCGATGCCTGCTATTGCACGAGCAATAAGCAACATGGGAAAATTTTGGGCCAGTGCACTAACTCCGTTTCCTATTGAAAAGACAGCAAGTGCCATTACTAAAATTTTGTGAACTGGTTTTCCTGCTAATACTGTCGCAAAAATGGGAGCAGCAAGTGCATAACAAAGCGTAAATACACTCACTGCTTGTCCTGATTGTGAATCACGAATATTGTATGTTGCACCAATTTCAGGCAACAAGCCAGCCATCACATAGGCATCAAATCCAAGAGCGAACATGCCTATAGTGAGAAGAAGAACTTTTCGCATGGTAATCCCCCTTATATATGTCAGTTAGTTCTATGCTTAGTTAACCGTTTCTACTTATTTTGTTTATCGCAGTTTGAAACGAAATTCACATTAGCCGATTACCTAAAACATTATGTTATAATCGAATGGACTTCGATATTTAAGAGATTACCAAATAAATAATGAAGAAGGAACAATCATTATTTTATGAGGATATAACAAATCGTCATAAAAAATGGAGGAAGGTAATGAATTTAGAGTGGTTACAAAGTTTTGCTGAGGCAGCTAAGCAAAAAAGTTTTTCGAAGGCAGCAAAAGAAAATAATATTTCTCAACCAGCACTGAGCAAACACATTCGTAATCTGGAAGATGATCTTGAAGTTGTATTGTTTCATAGAACATCTGCTGGTATAGAACTGACTAAAGCTGGTGAACGTTTCCACATTCGAATATTGCCGGTCATTGCAGAACTAACGGAGATTCGCCAGGAATTACGACAATTTTGCCGTACTACTCCTATCGCAATAGGCAGTCTACCCAGTTTAGCTACTTATTATTTACCATCAAGGATCAAAGGGGTTCGATTATTGGATAGACCAATGACATTAATGCTTCAAAACACTTCAAAGGAATTAGTACAGTCCTTACAGGAAGGAAGACTTGATGCCGCCTTTGTTGATACATCGTATAGGAATGAGTCGTTGTGGAATTGCGAATTGTTTATGGAATCTTACTATGTCGTATTTCCTTTAGATCATCGTTTTCAGTTAAAAAAGAGCGTTGATCTTGCTGAACTCTGTGAGGAACAACTAATTGTTCATCAAGCTCCTTGTGATTCAAGAAATCATATTATTTCCCAAATGGAGTTACTAGGGCTCAAGCCAAACATTATTAGTGAGGTTGCTTTCGGGGACTTTATCTATGGATATGTAATGGGTGGGATGGGAATCACGATTGTACCTGAGTTAGTAGCTAAGAATATAAGTCATCTTAAACTCTCTTCTTTACCGATTGTGAATTTTAAAAGATCTGTTTCATTAGCTGCTAAGAGTAGCAAAATTGGATCTCAGTTATATGAGTTTATGACAGCAGTTGATTAAGTTTATAATATCCTCCATACTATTCGAACACAATGATCTTCAACAATCAGGCGCTTTCATGGCGTAATGAAAAAAGCCTGATTTTACAATAAAAATTGTTCTAGTGCTATAAACACTAGAACAATTTTTATTGTTTTACGCTTCAACTTTTTGGAAAAACTTCGGTAAATACTCTTTATGTGCTTCTAACATTTCATCCAAGATAGCTTTACCAACTTTATCAGAAGGAACAAGAGGATTAATTACCATTGCAAGTAATGCAGTATCATAGTTGCCTGTTACAGCCGCTTCTGCTGCTACACGTTCAAATGATTTTATTTGTTGTACAAGTCCTCGAACTGCCACTGGAAGATCTCCGTTGATGATTGGCTTTGGTCCTTCTTTTGTAATCACACAACTTACTTCAACGGCGGACTTATACGGGATACTTGCAATAGCTCCGTTATTAATGGTGTTAACCGGCTGAATATCACGTTTATCGTTATAAATAGACGAAATGAGACGAACCGCTGCATCACTGTAATATGCTCCACCGCGTTCCTCTAATTGAGGTGGTTTAATTGCTAAATTTGGATCTTTGTATAACTCAAATAGTTCCGCTTCAAGTTTTTGAACGACTTCCGCTCTCGTTGTGCCATCTTTAAAGTTTTTCAATTCTTTTTGCAGCATTTCATCTTTCTTGTAGTAGTACATGTGATATGGACAAGTTAAGACATTTAATGCCCGAATAAATTCTGGCTCCCAGCCTTGTCCTTTTATGTTTTTAACAAAGCTGCTGTTCTCAGGATTGGATAACAAATTAATTACTTTATCTTTTACACTAACTCCGTCTAGATACACATCTAATCCGAATACCATATGATTTAGACCAGCGAAATCAATACGAATACGGGAATGATCAACATTTAATAGCTTTGCAACCCCCATTTCAATCCCGATTGGAACATTACATAAGCCAACGATTTTCTTGTGATCAGTGTAACGAAGAACAGCCTCTGTCACCATGCCAGCAGGATTTGTAAAGTTGATTAACCAAGCATCTGGACATAATTCTTTCATATCTTTTACAATATCCAAAATAACTGGAATGGTACGCAACCCCTTAAATAATCCACCTGGTCCATTTGTTTCTTGTCCTAATACACCGTGACTTAAAGGAATTCTTTCATCTTTAGCACGAGCATCCAGTAACCCTACACGGAATTGAGTTGTAACATAATCAGCATCCTTTAAAGCTGCTCTTCTATCTAATGTTAGATGAACGTCGATGGGAAGACCTGCTTTTTCAATCATTCTTTTTGCAAGGCTCCCTACAATCTCTAATTTTTCTTTTCCTGCTTCAATATCCACTAGCCATAACTCTCTAACTGGTAATTCATGATATCGTTTTATGAATCCTTCTACTAGTTCAGGGGTATAACTAGATCCCCCGCCAATCGTTACAATTTTAATACCTTGTGTCATTCTCTATACACCTCCGGGTAATGTAACAGCTAAATAGCTGGTTGCGATTTGTAGAGTCCTACCGCAAAAATTGTAATGTAAAGTGTCTTTTTTTCATTTCTCTTCTTGTGTAAGGAAAGTAAAAGTACTTATGACTGAATTGTATCGGTGTTGCATTAAACAGTAAATAATTCGGGAGCATCTAGTTTTTAAAAACACAAGAAGTCATTTGTTACCTAAATGTAACAACATGTATCTTATGCAGGAGATGTGTTAGTCTGGGCATATCATTCCCACTTACGTCATAAGAACGTAACAATATGTCTGTAGGGGATTTTTGTTTTGTAACCCAAAAGAAGACAATACAAAAACCTTGATTTTTCTGCTTGCATAAAAAATCAAGGTTTTTAACTTCAAAAAGTGTCTTAGTGTAAGTGTTGCTGAAGATATCGCTAAACATAGGAATAATCGGCTATTACCATGGCGAGCTCTATTTAGCATTTCGCATTTTATTGATAAGATTCGTATGTCTTTAAGGGCTTGCAGCTTGAGAGAATTCAGTCCCTATTAAAAAACAATTTAATTACATACGAATCGCTATTTAAATGCTCTTGCCGCTTGAATAGCCTTTTTCCAGCCGCTATATAGTTCTTCCTTTTTCTCCTCCCTCATGTTTGGGTCAAATCTTCGGTCAACATGCCATTGGGCTGCAATCTCCTGCTGATTATTCCAAAATCCCACTGCTAAACCTGCTAAAAAAGCAGCTCCAAGTGCAGTTGTTTCATTTACGAACGGCCGTTCAACCGGAACACCTAATATATTGCTTTGAAACTCCATTAAAAAGTTATTTTTCACTGCACCGCCGTCCACACGGAGCGTTTTTAAGGAAATTCCTGAATCCGATTCCATCGCTGTTAGGACATCCCGTGTTTGATAGGCGAGAGCTTCCAGTGTTGCACGAACAAAATGCTCTTTTGTTGTACCTCTTGTAATACCGAAAACTGCCCCGCGCACATCACTATCCCAATAAGGTGTACCTAAACCAACAAAGGCTGGTACAACATAAACACCATCTGTTGAATCTACTTTGGAAGCATAGTTTTCACTATCACTTGCATCCTTAAACATACGCATTCCATCTCGTAACCATTGAATAGCTGATCCGGCAACAAAAATACTGCCCTCTAATGCATATTCAACTTTACCGTTAATTCCCCATGCTATCGTAGTTAATAAGCCATGTTTTGATTTAACAGCCTGCTCACCTGTATTCATCAACATAAAGCAACCTGTGCCATAAGTGTTTTTTGCCATCCCTGTCTGATAACAAGCTTGGCCAAATAATGCGGCTTGTTGGTCACCGGCAATACCTGCGATTGGCACTTCGTGGCCAAAGAAGTGAGAGGAAGAAGTTTTCGCATAAATTTCAGAAGATGGTCGGACTTCCGGAAGCAATGATTTAGGTATGGACAAAATTTCCAATAATTCTTCATCCCATGTTAAATCATATATATTAAACATTAAGGTTCTTGACGCATTAGAATAGTCGGTAACATGGACGGCTCCGCCGGATAATTTCCAAACTAACCAGGTGTCGATTGTGCCAAACAATAATTCCCCATTTTCCGCTCTTTTGCGGGCATCCTCTACATGGTCCAGTATCCATTTAACCTTAGTACCTGAAAAGTAAGGATCAATTAATAAGCCTGTTTTATCCTTGAATATATCGTTATAACCTCTTGCTTTCAAGTCATCACAAATATCGGAGGTTTGTCTTGATTGCCATACAATGGCATTATATATTGGTTGTCCTGTTTCTTTATCCCAAATAACAGTAGTTTCTCTTTGATTAGTTATCCCAATTGCTTCTATTTCATCTGGTTTAATTCCAGACTCAGAAAGGACTGTTGCAATAACGGCAAGAATCGATCCCCATATCTCATTTGCATTATGTTCCACCCAGCCAGGTTTCGGAAAAATTTGTGTAAATTCTTTCTGGGCTGCATGAACTATTTTTCCGTCATGGTCAAATAATATTGCGCGCGAGCTCGTTGTTCCTTGGTCCAATGATAATATGTATTTTTTCATCGTTCTCCCCCTAGTAATGCAATTTATATATATTTATTAGTTTTCCTTTATTATTAATTCCAAAATAACATGACCTAATAAAATTATCTATTAAAAATACAAAAACATGACACAGTATACAAACCGTCTCATGTTTTTTGTGACTGTTTTATTTGTTTCTACGTACTAGTGACAATAGGCTTTAAAAGGTACTGTCTAGGAGTTCCTAGTTGGAAGGTTCCGCTGAATTCAGGAATGTCGGTATTGAAATGGATGATAATGGGTGCATCCAATAGCAATGGATAATTGTTGAAAAATTGATTATCTGCTATTACAAGCATCCGAATCAATTCCGGCAGTTCCTTTTGAAAGATCATACAACGAACTTGAGTGAGTCTTCTATCGGATTCTGATCCATTCATGCTTATATTACCATTAAGCGCGTATTCTCCCATTAAGGTAATCCATTCGGCTTGGAGAATCTCTGATACATCTAAGTCGTTTGTTTGTTTGCTGAATTGGTTGCTAATCGATAAAAATAGTTTTCCGGTATATTCTGACTGTGATAAGGTATATTTTCTTCCTTCCAATGGGTGAAAGACTGTCGCTGGAGGAGCAATATTCACTGAAAGTGTTTCAGATGTCCATTCGCTCACGATAAGCAACCCCCTTAATCATTACTTAACTCAGTATATGATACTTGCCTATAAAAGGTTACCTTTTTGCCCATTTTGTCTTAATCAAATTCCATTTTCCATTTTCGAAATACCAGGTTGCCGTTAGAACGCCTAGTGAATCTGCATGGTATGCACCACTAACTTGTCTGTAAGACCTAAGCCCATATCCTTTTTTTCCTCTAACCTTTGTTATTTTATACATAGCAACTGGATCAATCATTAGTTCGGTTGGTTCATTTAATTTTCCATTTTCTTGATACAAACCTGTTTGAATGTATTCTTTTTTGCGATTGATCACATTAAGATGGAATCTTTCTTTTGTTTCTGTAACATTTATCGTTGCTTTGAAGTTATTCTCAAATTGCCCTTGAAGATTTAATTGGGGTGGTAAAGGAATTGCAACCGCTTTTTGATCTTTTATCGTATTCAAGTGATAGTTATAAATACCCCCGCTCCCGCCTGTGGAGCTGGAAGCTAGCATATCTTTTATTCCATCATGATTTAAATCAGTAAATTCGATTTTTGGTTCTAATCCCGGACTATACTTAATTTTAACGATTGATTTATTTTGGAAAACAATTTCCGACCAAATTTTTTTATAATATTTGCCTCCCTGCTGATTTGGGGTCTCTTTTAACACTATCTTCTCTTTTTTTCCATCCCCATTTATATCCTCTTTATATGTTTTAATAATGGAGATAGCAGGGGTAGCTTCTTCACCTGCATAAGTAATCGCAACAGTTGTAAAGCTCAGCATGAAAAAGGCAGTAATAGCTAGTAAGTATTCTTTTTTCATTTTAAAAACTCCTTTTTCTCCGATTGTTACTATTATTGGCAAATAGATAGAAAGTATGTAATTTTTCCCTGAATTAAGATAAAAAAGAACTTGCCACCTTAGTGACAAGTTTAAATGATAGGAACCTTTTAGTTGTTTTCTGTATCTTTCTTGTTGGTTGTATCCTTCCAAATGCCTACTGTTAATCCGTTCTCCGATTCATCAAAAATAAAGGAGCCATTAGAATAACGATCATTTGCACGCATTTCCGCTATATTAATTTGTTCGATATTATTTTGCTCTGTTTGAACGTTCATAATATCACTATTGTCTACGATATCCATACCTGCTACACGATGCGGATTATTTTTCAATTCTCTTAGCATTACAACACCGCGTTTTGCCCTAGTTGTCTTTTCAAATTCTGCGATTTTCATTTTCTTAATCGCTCCTCTTTGGGTAGCAATGAAAATGAATTCTTTGTCAGGATCCAAAATGATTTTTCCAGAGACAACATAGTCTCCTTCTTTCAGATTAATTCCTTTTACACCGGCAGCTCTTGCTCCTACGATATTAACTTCTTCCTCACTGAACCATAGACCATAGCCAATATGAGTTGCTATAAATAAATCCTTTTGACCATCCGTAAGATGAACATCTACTACTTCGTCATCTCCTTTTAAATTAATAGCAACTAATGGTTTAGAGTATCTTTGTGCATTATACTGACTTAATTCAGTCTTTTTGACCATTCCATTTTTTGTTACGAATAATAAGAATTGTGGTGCGGAAAAATCCTGAATAGTAATAACTTTAACAATTTGTTCGTCCTTTTCGATTGGTACAATATTAGCAATATGCTGGCCAAGATCCTTCCAGCGAATATCTGGTAATTCATGTACTGGACAATACAAGTAATTTCCTTTATTCGTAAAGAGTAAAATAACGTTGGTGGTATTAATTTCCTCTTGGAATAACAAGCGATCGGTTTCTTTAATGGCAAGATCAAGACCGTTAGAAGCTGTATAAGAACGAATGCTTGTACGTTTCACGTAACCATCTTTCGTAACCGTTACCATAACGTCCTCATTAGGAATCATAACCTCTAAATTGATTTTTATCTCTTCAATTTCATTCTCGATTTTTGTTTTGCGTGCGTCCGCATATTTCTTTTTAATTTCTTGTAGTTCTTTTTTAATTACTTTTAGTAAGTTTTTTTCACTTTCAAGAATGGCTGTTAATTCTTCGATTTTCTTGTTTAATTCCATTGCTTCCTTTTGAAGGGCCGTAATATCGGTATTGGTTAAGCGATATAGCTGCAATGATACGATCGCTTCTGCCTGTGGCTCTGTAAATTCATATTTGGCAATTAAGTTATCCTTAGCATCGCGTTTATCTTTAGAGGCACGGATGGTCGCGATTACTTCATCTAAAATGGATAATGCTTTCATTAGTCCATCTACGATATGCTGACGATCCATCGCTTTTTGTAAATCAAATTTCGTACGTTTCGTCACGACATCCTTTTGATGTTCAATATAGGAGTCTAAAAGCTCACGAATACCAAGTAATTTTGGACGGCGATTATGGATTGCGACCATATTAAAGTTATAAGATACTTGTAAGTCCGTATTTTTGAATAAATAGTACAGAACTCCTTCGGCATCAGCATCTTTTTTTAATTCAATGACAATACGAAGTCCTGTGCGGTCCGTTTCATCTCGGACCTCTGAAATGCCTTCTACTTTACGATCTAGTCTAAGCTCGTCAATTTTTTTTACTAAATTAGCTTTATTGACTTCATAAGGTATTTCAGTAACAACAATTTGCTGCTTCCCGCCACGCATATCCTCAATGGATGTTTTCCCGCGGACCACCATTTTTCCTTTGCCTGTTTCATATGCCTTCTTTATCCCTTCAATACCTTGAATGATTCCGCCAGTTGGGAAATCAGGACCTTTAATAATCGTCATAAGATCCTCTACTGTACAATCAGGACGTTCAATACGCATAATGGTTCCGTCAATTACTTCCCCAAGATGATGAGGAGGAATATCTGTTGCATATCCGGCTGATATACCAGTTGATCCATTTACTAATAGATTAGGAAACCGTGCTGGCAGAACAGTTGGTTCCTTAGATGTATCATCGAAGTTTGGGATGAAATCAACTGTGTCTTTATCAATATCAAGCAAAAGTTCAGATGCGATAGCAGAAAGACGCGCCTCTGTATAACGCATAGCAGCAGGAGGATCGCCATCAATACTACCGTTGTTTCCGTGCATTTCTACTAGTACATTGCGAACCTTCCAATCCTGACTCATCCTTACCATTGCATCATAAACAGATGTATCTCCATGAGGATGGTAATTACCGATAACATTTCCGACTGTTTTAGCAGATTTTCGAAAGCCTTTATCTGCAGTGTTTCCCTCTACATGCATCGCGTATAAAATACGCCTTTGCACTGGCTTTAGACCGTCCCTAGCATCTGGAAGGGCACGATCTTGAATAATATATTTACTGTATCGTCCAAAACGATCTCCAATAACCTCTTCTAAAGGTAAATCTTGAAAACGTTCTACTGTTGTCATTAGATCTGTTCCCCTCCTTCGACAGTAAGATTTTCATTCTCTAATATGCTTTGATCTTCTTCCAGTCCAAAAGCAACATTATTTTCAATCCATTTCCGTCGCGGTTCCACTTTATCTCCCATTAAGGTTGTTACCCGGCGTTCTGCTCTTGCAGCATCATCAATACGTACACGAATTAATGTTCTTGATTCCGGATCCATCGTTGTTTCCCATAATTGGTCTGCATTCATTTCGCCAAGACCTTTATATCGCTGAAGCATATAGCCTCTTCCAACTTTTTTTATCACCGATTGCAATTCATTTTCTGTCCAAGCATACTCGATTACCTCTTTTTTACCGCTCCCTTTACTTACTTTATAAAGCGGCGGGAGGGCGATATATACTTTTCCAGCTTCTATCAATGGACGCATATAACGATAGAAGAAAGTAAGGAGCAGTACTTGTATGTGAGCACCGTCCGTATCGGCATCTGTCATAATGATCACTTTATTGTAATTAACATCCTCAATATTAAAGTCAGGTCCGACACCCGCTCCAATTGTATGAATGATGGTATTGATTTCTTCATTTTTAAAAATGTCTTGAAGCTTCGCTTTTTCCGTGTTAATTACTTTTCCACGAAGCGGAAGAACGGCTTGGAAACGACGGTCACGGCCTTGTTTTGCCGAACCTCCAGCGGAATCACCCTCAACAAGATAAAGTTCATTTTTTTCCGGATTTCGCGATTGGGCAGGAGTTAGTTTTCCTGAAAGGATACTCTCTGATTTCTTTTTCTTTTTCCCGTTGCGTGCTTCCTCCCGGGCTTTTCTCGCTGCTTCTCTTGCTTGTGCTGCTTTTATAGCCTTTTTAATTAATAAATTACTGGAATCAGGGTTTTCTTCTAGAAAATAGGCTAGATGCTCTGAAACGACAGTATCAACAGCAGAACGTGCTTCACTCGTACCTAGCTTACCTTTTGTTTGTCCTTCGAATTGCAGAAACTCTTCCGGAATTCGAACAGATACGATAGCGGATAATCCTTCCCGAATGTCTGTTCCGTCTAAGTTTTTATCCCGCTCTTTTAAAAGGTTAACCTTCCGTGCATATTCATTTATCACTCGTGTTAATGCGGTTTTGGCGCCTGCTTCATGGGTTCCCCCGTCCTTTGTACGCACATTATTAACGAAGGAGAGGATATTTTCTGAAAATCCGTCGTTAAATTGGAAAGCAAATTCAACTTCAATATCACTGGCTTCCCCCTCAATCATGACAACGGGATGCAGAACATCTTTCCCTTCATTTAAGTATTCAACGAATGCTTCAATGCCGTTTTCATAATGAAAGGTGTCACTTTGGCCGTAGCGTTCATCGATAATCTCAATTTTTAAACCTTTTAATAAAAAGGCGGATTCTCTTAATCGCTCACAAAGGGTGTCGTAATTAAAGGTGGTAGTGCTGAAAATAGTCGGATCAGGCTTGAAATGGATGTTTGTCCCTGTTTGATTTGATTTTCCGATTTTTTCAAGGGTCGTTTCCGGTATTCCGCCATCACGAAATCGTTGCTCATATACATACCCATCACGCTTGATGGTTACAACCAACCATTCCGATAAAGCATTTACAACGGAAGCACCAACACCGTGTAATCCACCTGCCGTTTTATATCCGCCTTGCCCAAACTTACCCCCGGCATGTAAGACTGTAAAAATTACCTCTGTCGTTGGTTTTCCTAACTTATGCATTCCTGTCGGCATACCGCGCCCTTTGTCATCTACACTTATACTATTATCCTTATGGATTTTGACAATAATATGATCACCATTGCCGGCAAGTGCCTCGTCAACGGAATTATCGACAATTTCATATACAAGGTGATGCAATCCTCGCGCGTCAGTTGATCCTATATACATCCCCGGACGTTTCCGAACCGCTTCAAGACCCTCCAGCACCTGGATGGCATCATCGTTATACTCAATTAAGTCTTGTTTCTTTGTCACAAAAATTCCCCTTTCAACAACACAACTCTCTGTCTCTATATAAAACAATCGTAAATCATTATCAAAGGCTATTTCATAAACTATCTTGCTTTTGTAGACGAAAACCAATAAAAACCTTATTTAAGTTAAGAATGATTAACACATCTTTAAGAAAATGTGCCCCTAGGCTAAGTCTACAATAGAATTTACATGAAAACAGCCTAATTAAAATGATGAAACAAACATCTGTTCGCTTATCATTATAACATATCCGAACAAGCGTCTATGAACTATTTTAACGATAAATTCTTATTTGGCAAATTACTTTTTAAAGACAAACAATTTTTCTGCCTGAATGATCCGTGAAACTACTGTACTTTTTAAAAATCCATCGTGAATCTATAATAGGCTTCATAGCCGTTAATTGGGAGTTTTTAAATGAATAAAAAACAAGCGTACCATAAAAGAAATACGCTTGTTTAAAGAAACTCATTTTGTTAAGGCATGTTCGACTTTAATACAGCGATTCATAATTACCGTATATCCTTTTTCTTTCAGAAATTGATATGCTTCTTCATTTTCAAGGCCTAATTGTGCCCAGAAGATATCTGCGTCGATTTCGTCAAATTCTTTTGCAATCTCCGGCAGATATTCGGACCTGCGGAACACATTGACAATATCCACATGTCCTTCAATTTCTTTAAGGGATGAAACAGCCTTCACACCCAACACACTCTCGACAGAAGGATTAACAGGAATAATTTCATAGCCCGCTTTTTGCATTGCTTCTGAAATCATATAAGATGTTCTCTCGGGATTATCACTTAACCCTACTACGGCTATACGTTTCGCTTTTTTTAAAATCCCTTTGATTTCTTCTCTGCTTGGATTTTCAATTGTCATTCAAAAACCCCCATGTGTCTTTTTTCTTATCGTACGCTTTTCTAGCGATTCCTGCAACTTACGATACGGATGAAGCTGATTTTCTTTTCTTTTGCCAACGCAAGTATTGCTCTGAAATGATGGCAATAATGGTTCCTAACACTAATCCGTTATTGACTAAGGATCCGATGAATGCAGGAAGTTTCACGGTTGCTTCCGCAGGCAAAAACATCGTTCCAACCCCTACCATTAAAGCGATTCCGGCAGTTGTATAAGTAATTTGTCGATCTGTAACTTTTTCAATTTCCGATAGTGCAAGCCCAATCATCTTCGTGAAAATGACAAAGGTTACCGCATAGCCCACAGGTGCAGGAAGTGCTGACATAATATTCATAAGCGGTGGAAGCAAGGAAATAACGGTTACTAAAACGCCGCCAATAATAAATGGTTTTATGGACTTAATACCAGTTTGAGATACAAATCCTGCTGAACCGGAAATTGGCACGGAGCCAATTGCAGAAAAAACCCCGCCAAGTATTTGGTTGATTCCGGAAATGAAGCCAGACTTTTTAAAGCTAACTGGTTTGGTTTTAGATCCTTTTAAAACCTCTTCCATCACTCGAATCGAAGCAATCATATTAGTCGTTAGTAATATCGTTATGAAAAAGGAAGTGGTTAATACACCTGCATCAAAGGTTGGCTTTCCAAAATGAAAAAGTTTTGGAAAGGCGATTATCGCGTGGCTGCTTGGAACCTTTGGTGCTAGTCCAAAAAGGATAAAAAGCATCCATCCTATCAATAATCCGAAAATAATGGAAAATTGCCGTACCCATTGTATTTTCATTTGACCAAGGTAAAAAGTAACAAGAATAATGACGATACATAACACAGCTACTTTAGGTTGTATATGGGCTTGTTCCTCCGATAATCCAAGCATTCCTTTTATAAAGGAACCGCTTAACTGCAGGATCAGCAAAAAGAGATAAATAAACGTTACAGTTGGAGTAAAAAGCCTTGCTAACTTCTCAATTAACCCGAAGGCAGAAAGAAGAAAGAAAACGATACCGCTAAAAATCATGCCTCCGCTAAGTGCATTCAACGCTTCAATGCTAGTGGAATAAATGGTCCCGACAAAGCCGGCATAAATGGCAAATACGCTCCACCATAAGCCTGCAGGTCCTTCTGAAACTGGTAGGCGATGACCGATAAATCCTTGTAATAGTCCAGCAATTCCTAATACGAAAATCGTTCTTTGTACAAATGCTGATGTTTCAATCGGATTTAAGTGAAATAGATCAGCTATAGCGATTGGTGCTGCGATAGCACCGGCAATCATAAAAGCCATCCATTGGATGGCTGACAAAAATGTTTTCATTCTTTAAAACCCCTAACTTCATAAAGTACGTAATATTAATTTTGATTGTAGGCAGAAAGGGTAGATTGCAGTGACATAAAGGCATGTTCGTTACCAAATGCCCGCGCCCAAGAAGCGATGCCTGCTAATTGGTTATGACCTGCAATATCTGCTCTCTTAGCCAAAGAATACTCATCCTCAATCCACATTTTATATGTGATATTGGTTTTGGAATCTAAATACTGAACATAATGCTGTCCGCTTTCGGAATCCATTTGTACTTTTACTTTGTGCTTCTTTATCCATTCATTTGCTTGGTTCATGGTTAATGCACGGGAAGATGTATTTTTTTTGCCATCTTTCCATTCCTCTTTCCATAACCTTGAATAAAAAGGCACACCTAAGATGATTTTATCATTTGGAACTAATTTTAATATCGGCTTAAGTCCACTTTCTACCCATGGCAAGCTTGCAACACTTCCCGCTACCGGTGAATTTGCCCAATGTTCATCATATGCCATTATGATAAGGTAATCAACAATTTTTCCTAGTTTTTCCCGCTCGTAAAATTCAGACCAATTTCCTTTTGCAATAAAGGTAATGTCCATCGAAACATATTTATGATTGGCATGGAGCAAAGCCGTTATTTCACGTACAAATTGTGTGACTAGTGGTCCATCTTCTGGGCGGACATTTTCGATATCAATATTTATTCCGTCTAAATGCTCTTTATTTGCAATTTTTACTATCGATTGAATGATTTTTTGTCTTTTCTCAAATGTGCTAAAAGCAGCTTTTGTTAAATCAGGATTAGATGAATTAGAAAATAGTGCCCAAACTTGTATATGATGCTGTTTTGCCCATTTAATATATTTCGATGATAATAGGTTTGAAATATCCCCGTTTTCATTCTTTAATCGAAACCATGTCGGTGAGACTACATTGACTCCAGCCATGATTGGCAGCTGGGATGGATTTGGTGTTTTGGTGTAAACGGCTTCCCAAGACATTTGGATTGGCTTTGAGATAGCTGGAAGGTTAATAACTTCTTTAGGAAAAGGGATTTGCACATGTTTAGCATTTTCCTTTTTGACATAAGCCTTCTGAATATACCCCCCAAACCCATCAAGAGTTCTAACAAAATAGTATTCTTTATATTCCCGTTCAATGTGAACAGTTTCTCCCCTATTAACCTCAGTAACGTACGGGGATTGCAAGTTCTGGCGCATTCGAAGACGTAAGAAAGCTTTCCGAACATTCTTTGATACTATTTTTCCGTTATCGTATTGTTCACCATCCAAATGGATCCAAATGACTCCCGTATGCTTCGTGATCTCGTATTGTATTGGGTACAGTGATTGCAGTGTTTCAAGCGATATATATGTATGATTCGATACGTTCTTCATTATAGGGAATTTTGTTTGTTTCGGCTTTCCATTCACATACAAGACCTTTTGATTATATGGAATTTGAATCACACTTAATTTGGTTGTGATGATAAGGGAATGACTTTCTTCATAAATACTATCATCTATTTGATTTTTTACTGTATTAAGTGGGATATAAAGTTCATTTTCACTGCGGATTGCATTACCGTGTATTGCCCCTTTAATCAATATCGGATATTCTCCTGATAAATAGTTTCCTTTTTTCGTAGATGCAAAGGGGTAATATATATATAATAGAGTTCCCGTTATGATGAATAAAAGCAAAATAATAGTCAAAGGCCATTTTGTTTTTCTTTTGGGTCTAGATCTTAAAGGTATCGTTTCCATCATTATCCTCCTAAATGCCATAATCTAATCGTACAGGAGGAAAAAGTCCGTGAAAAGAGTAAAAATATGACTTTTTTAAAACAAATGTGAAAACATCTCGGTCATCTCCTAGATGATAGTTGATGGTGCTAGAAATAAACATTTTTTTAAGTGTATCCATAGGATTAAATTTTTTATTTATGCCCTAAACGATTAAAAAATCTTTTTTCTTTCACATTCTTTACATGATACAATAATAAAGCAATAATAAATTTGAATAGATAAAAGAATTCCAAACGATTTCTTTTGAACTAGCATTAAAGGAGCTATGTGAATGATTTATGCACTCATACTAATTCTTGCCTACCTACTAGGTTCAATTCCTTCAGGATTAATTGTAGGAAAACTTTTTTACGGAATAGATATTCGTGAACATGGGAGCGGGAATCTTGGAGCAACCAATACTTTCCGGACGTTAGGTAAAAAGGCGGGTATTGCTGTTACTGTTGCAGATATTCTAAAAGGTACATTAGCTACCTGCCTTCCTCTTATTTTTGGAGTATCAGCAGGTTTTCACCCATTATTAGTCGGATTGGTTGCAGTGATTGGACATATCTTTCCAATCTTTGCAGGCTTTAGAGGTGGAAAAGCGGTGGCTACATCAGGCGGTGTTATCTTGGCTTACAGTCCTCTATTATTTTTATTAATTGTAATTGTTTTTCTCGTTAGCTTAAAAATAAGCAAATATGTATCGCTGTCCTCGATTATTTGTGGAGTATTTGCGATCATTTACGCTTTTATCGATATGTTGATTCGTCATGATTGGCCGTTCTTTGTTGTCATTTTTGCAATCGCATTTTTTGTCATCTATCGACATCGGGCGAACATCAAACGAATTAGAGAAAAAACAGAGCCAAAAGTAAAATGGATATAAATGGTCATAAGTAGAGAAGCGTCCTAATATAGATGATTAGGACGCTTTTTTATTTAAAGGAGGAAAGTATAAAATTTTTCAACATCTAAATAATTTAACAAGTTAAATTTTGTCTAGCGTAAGCAGATATCGACTAGTGGATTTCTTGTCTCCTCCCTACGATAAGTCAACATCAGCTTGTGAACTACCTCACTGTGTTTCCTTTATCTCGAGGTGAGCGACTACGAAATCCGTACGCTAGTGCTGCGGGCTTGCGCTTTTCTGTAATCTTTTAAACTTTCTACAAATTTCGCATAAAACCTCCACTAATATACATTGGTATAGTAAGATAGCAGTATAGATATAAAAGTAAAGGCTGGTTATGGGATGAGGGGAAAACATAAGGTTGCAGGTATATTATTGCTATGTTTGCTTGTTGCTATAGGGGTATTATTCTTTATACAATTCGATAATTGGAAACAAGCAGTGTCTAAAAAAACATTTACAGTCGCAACAAACACGACAAGAACATTAAGTGTAAAAACAAAGGAGTTCCATTCAAGTGCTGTAATTGGTGGAATTGGGGATGTACTTATTCATGACTGGGTGTATGAAGATGCAAAAACCAAGTACGGGTATGATTTTAAACCGATTTTTCAAAATGTTAAAGCTATAATGAAAAAACCTGATTTATTGATTGCCAATCAAGAATCGACCCCAGGCGGAGCGCAATTAGGTGTTTCCAGCTATCCGTGCTTTAACAGCCCGTATGAAATTGTGGATGCTATTATGGATGCTGGTGTTGATTTTGTTACAACCGCAAATAATCATGTTCTCGATAAGGGCGAGAAAGGATTGTTAAGTGCCCTTACCTACTATGATAAAGTACATTTGCCGCATGTTGGGACGTTTAAAAGCAAAGAGGATCAAGAAACGCTAAGAATTGAAAATGTTAATGGCATTAAAATTGCCATTCTCTCTTATACCTACGGAACGAATGGAATTCCAATACCAGAGGGTAAAGATTATCTGGTTAATATGATAGATAAAGATAAGATTTTGGCTGAGCTAAAAAGAGCACGTGCACAAGCAGATGTTGTTGTTTTAGGTATGCATTGGGGGATTGAATATCAACGCCAACCTAATGAAGAACAACAGCAACTAGCAAAGCTTTTTACAGATGGCGGTGCAGATATCATTCTTGGCAGTCATCCTCATGTCTTGCAGCCAATCCAAAAGTTTCATACAAAGGATGGACGTGATGCGATTGTTATATACTCGCTCGGGAACTTTATTTCTGGACAAATGTGGGATTACAAAGATATCGGCGGTATGTTTGAAGTGAAGGTTACAAAAGATGTAACCACCAATGGAAACAACATTAAATTAGAGGATATGCAATTCTACCCTACGTTTGTGTATAATCATAAATTTAAAAATTACCAATTGTATCCATTGCAAGAAGCCTATGCCAAAGGGATGGCAGATCACTCCTATAAAGAGATAATGGAGCACATGATGGGCGGTATTAAATAATGTAGAAAAAGAGCTTATTATTCTAGGTGAGAAAACTATAGAATAAGCTCTTTTCTTTATTTAGAAATAGGAAAATATTTATCTATAATATAAATTATTTATCATGTATAGTTTGTTTCTATTTTAATTCTGCTGCAATAGCTCGGCCAGCAACCCTTCCGCTAAAGAGGCATCCTCCTAAAAATGTACCTTCTAAAGCACGATAACCATGTACGCCTCCTCCTCCGAATCCCGACACCTCTCCTGCGGCATAAAGACCGGGAACTGGATTACCCAACGAATCAAGAACTTTTGCTGATAAATCGGTTTGCAGTCCTCCCAATGTCTTTCGACTAATAATATTCAGTTTAACTGCTATAAGAGGTCCGTTTTTAGGATCCAGTATTTTGTGTGGTTTGGCCACACGAATTAATTTATCCCCAAGATATTTGCGTGCACCACGAATAGCCGTTATTTGCAGGTCCTTTGTAAAAGGGTTCTCGATTTCGCGATCGCGTGCTTGAATTTGCTTTTCAATTTCCTTTAATTGAAGAAGCTTTTTATCTGTCAGGTTGTTCATTCCCTCTACAAGATCAGCTAATGTATTTGCAATAACAAAATCTTCCCCTTTATCCATAAAAGCTTGGACAGGTGCAGAAGCGCCAGGTAATGCTCTTTCTAATACCTGTTTAATACTTTTCCCTGTTAAATCTGGATTTTGCTAGGAACCTGATAAGGCAAATTCCCGTTCAATAATTTTTTGTGTCAGGATAAACCATGAATAGCTATATCCGGTTTTTTGAATAGCTTCCAATGTTCCAAGAGTATCGAAACCAGGAAAATTAGGAGCGGGAAATCTCCTTCCCTTTGCGTCTAACCAAATGGAAGATGGGCCGGGAAGAATACGGATCCCATGAAGATTCCAAACAGGATTCCAATTTTTTATTCCTTCCGTATAGTGCCACATCCGATCTCGATTTACGATACGTCCTCCAGCATCTTCTGTTATCGCAAGCATTCTTCCATCGACATGCGCAGGCACACCAGAAAGCATTTGCCTCGGTGGTGTTCCAAGTCGACTTGGCCAATTTTTCCGGATTAAATCATGATTTGCACCTATTCCACCACTTGTCACCGCAACAATGGTTGCTTTAAATTCAAATTCCCCTATTATTTCACGAGAACTTGCTTCTCCGCGAGATACAGTGCTTGGTTCTAAAATAGACCCACTTACCCCTTCTACAGCACCATTTCTTGTTAATAGACGGTCTACACGATGTCTGGACCGATATTCAATCAATCCATTTTTTATATGTTCTCTCAGCTTTCGTTCAAAAGGCGCTACGATGCCAGGGCCAGTTCCCCATACGATATGGAATCTTGGTACGGAATTTCCGTGTCCATCAGCAAGATAGCCACCTCGTTCTGCCCATCCGACAACAGGGAAAAATCTTACTCCCATATTATGAAGCCACTCACGCTTCTCACCAGCAGCAAACTCAACATACGCCCTCGCCCATTTTTTTCCCCAAATATCTTCATCTTCTTCTCTGTCAAACCCTGCTGTTCCAAGCCAGTCCTGCCAAGCCAATTCTGTCGAATCCTTAATACCCATCCTTCGTTGTTCAGGGGAGTTTACTAAAAATAAACCGCCAAACGACCACCATGCCTGTCCGCCTAGTGAGCTTTCGGGCTCCTGATCAAGAAGGAGGACCTTTATTCCGGAATCGGCAATTTCCGTTGCAGTAACTAAACCTGCTAAACCAGCCCCAACAACAATAACGTCGTAGTCCACAAGCATCCCCCATTGCTTTATAAAGTATTTACAGTAGTTTTTACATTAAGTATATATATGCTTGCATTCAAACTCAATGTATTAAGAACATTTAGAAGTATTTAAATAGTTCCTCAAAGTCTAATTGTTTTCTTCATCGATGCTTCTTTGATAAAATAAGGAAAGTTCAATATTATTTGATGAAAATAGTCTGTGTGTGCTGGAAGTATACTAAATATGCTTGTTTTCTTTAGGAGGTTTGGAATATGCAAATTTTTGTTTCCGATGATGCGGTAAAGTGGTTTCAAGATGAAATGGATATAGAAGCAGGAGATTCCATTCGTTTCTTTGTTAAATATGGAGGTTCTACCGCTGTGCAAGAAGGTTTTTCACTCGGTTTAATGAAAGAGGAAGCGGAAGATCCTGTCGTTACTACAACAAAAAACGGTATATTATTTTTTATTGAGGAAAGAGATGTATGGTATTTTGATGGTCATGATTTACATGTTGGATATAATTCTGGACTAGACGAACCAGTATTCGAGTATAAAAAAGGGTAATAAAATTCCTCCATCCGAAATATTCGGTATGGAGGTTTTGTATTTTATAGGTATTTAATATGTTTATTTATTATTCCTTCCGATTCCAAAATTTCTTTTTGCCTTGTTCCAAGTAAATCGTAGTGGGAATACCCATCTTTACGATGATGGATCCATTCCTTTTTTAACCCGTACTTGGCACCCCATTTCTGAAGCTTATGTAAATCATTGCATCCTACCTTGGTTACGGATCTTGCCTCTGGAAAGCGGTCATCTAGCCAATAATGGGTTAAAAAAGCGATTTCTCCGCGATCAATTGATTTTTTCCAGGTTCTAAGTTCATCTTTAGTTATTCCAAATGCCACTAGATCCACACCTTACTCTGTCTTTTTTGCTTTTTCGTATGCTTCATGCCAGTCTGGGAATATTTTTCTAATAGAAATCGGTCGGAATGATTCTTTTCTCACACAGGCATGTTTCGAGTAGGAGGTAACCGATAGTTCTCCATTTTCTTTATAAATTTCATAGCCATATGTAATACGGATCCCATCATATTCTTCTATCCAGGTTTTGATTGTTGCCATTTCTCCGTATAGGACAGGTTTTTTATAGGAAATTTCGATATCGATTACTGGAGAGAGAATGCCCTCCACCTCCATATCAGCGTATTTAAAGCCGAGATCTTCTACCAATTGTGTACGTCCTAATTCCATCCAAACTAAATAATTTGCATGATATACAATACCCATTTGATCTGTTTCGGCGTATCTTACTTCAATCTTTTTATCAGATATTAACATTTAGTTCACCTCAAGTAAAAATAACTAGTACCATCATTGTATCATGCAATTTAAACTTCGAAAAATAAAAGAATTTAACCAAGAACAAATCTTCCAGGCTCTATAGCTAGTCGCGACATTTTTTTGAAAGTTCTCGACCGGATTTCATTTTATCATTTGATTCCCAATAAATAAGCCGGCATTTAGCCGGCTTTGTCAATACATTATTGATTATTGTTTTCTTGAGCATGTGCTTCGTCTTTAATTTCACTGCGCATCGCATCAATGCTTTCACGGCGGCGTTCATTCTTTGCCTCAATTTGTGCTCGCTGTTCACCGTCAGCAAATTCAGCGGTTGCTTCTGCTTTTTCCATATTTTCAATAGTGTTTTGCACCATGTCTTGAAGCTTCTCTACGTTATCGCTGCGGTCATCTGGTTTCGGTTTGTTCCATGCCATTCGCTTATTCCTCCTTGAAGAAAATAAGTGCACCAATTACTCGGTACATCATTAGTGTAACTAGATATGAAAAAAGAATTGATGGAAATTAGTGTTTACTCACCCTTCGTTTGCATTACTTGTGCATGTTCACCAGATTGATCCTGCATCTTCTTTCCCTTGTTGCCTCCTGCGGATCGCTGTTGTGTTCCAATATGGTTAGGTACATAATCCTGTGGTTTTCTTTTTGGGTTGCTCAATGAAAAATTCCCTCCTTTTCTGTTAGTTTTTCCGAAAAGTCAGGGAATATGTGGTCTATTCAGCTTTCTTTATCATTCGTTTCTGTTCTAATTTTTCTTCAATACGATCCATTGCATCCCGATCTTTCAGAAGTTCTTGTTTATTCTCCATTACTAAATCTATAAACGATTTTTTCATTGATTTTCTCATTTGCAAGTCTCCTTTGGCAATTTTACTTTTTTCTACTTTTTAGTATGGTCAGTTATTTGCATAATTATAATATTTTTAGAACATTTTGCCCCTTTAAAAGAAAAAACACCTCCTAAAAGGTGTTCATTTCGTTAAAATATGTTTTAAATGGTTATAAGTTACTGCCCCAATTTGTTTGTTCATAATCATACCTTTTTCATCGATAACGTAGGTAGTGGGAATTGGTTGTATTTCATATTGATTACTTATAGTTTCTTTATTATCCATAATAATTGGATACGTAATGTCATACTTTTTCATAAAGTCCATCACTTGGGCTTTCGAACTTTCAATATTAATACCAATCAATTCTACATCTGAGTGATGTTCATTATAAAACTTTACTAGCTCTGGAAGTTCCTCTTTACAAGGCGGACACCACGCTGCCCAAAAATTTAAGATGACCTTTTTTCCTTTAAAAGCGGATAGATCAATGCTCTTCCCGTTTAACGCGACTGCTTTTATATTAGGAGCTTTTTGGCCAATAGACAAGCCTATACTTGAAATATCGGCTTCTTGAACATCTTGCTTCTTTCCCGTATTGATATTTTCATTTCTAGAAAGGTTCTCCTTGGTCTTATAATCCATAATATGTGTATTTTGTTCGACTGCTTGTACAACAAATACTCCTCCCAAAAAAAGAAGGATTGTTAGCGCAATTATTTTTCGTCCCATTTCCTTCCTCCAAAAAAATATCTGATATATGGGTTATTGTATGTAATCATATATTTTTTAGAAGAAGAAAAAAAACACATCCCGTAAAAACGAGATGTGTTCCTTTATGACATTACGCTTGTAATTTATCACGAAGTACCATTTGTAAAATACCACCATGACGATAGTAATCAATTTCCACTTCAGAGTCGAAACGTACTAATACTTCGAATTGCTTTTTATTACCAGCTTCATCAGTAGCTGTTACAGTAAGGATATCACGTGGTTTTACATTTTCATCCACTTGAACATCAATTACTTCTTTTCCTGTTAAGCCAAGAGTTTCAGCGTTTTCACCTTTCTTGAATTGAAGTGGAAGAACACCCATCAATACAAGGTTTGAACGGTGAATACGTTCGAAGCTTTCCGCAATAACAGTCTTAATACCTAATAAGTTAGTACCTTTTGCTGCCCAGTCACGAGAAGATCCCATACCGTAATCTTTACCAGCAAGTACTACTAATCCAGTTCCATCTTCTTTGTACTTCATGCATGCATCATAGATAGATGTCACTTCGTTTGTTGGCCAGTAAGTAGCATAGCCACCTTCTGTTCCAGGAGCAATTTGGTTACGGATACGGATGTTTGCAAATGTACCGCGCATCATTACATCATGGTTACCACGACGTGAACCGTAAGAGTTGAATTCACGTGGTTCAACACCGCGTTCGCGTAAATATTTACCTGCTGGTGTATCTTTACCGATTGCACCTGCTGGTGAAATATGGTCTGTTGTAACAGAGTCGCCAAACTTCGCAATTACACGTAAGCCATTAAGTGGTTTCACTTCTTCTGGATCTGGAGATAGATTTTCAAAGAATGGTGGGTTTGCGATATAAGTTGACTCTTCATCCCAAGTATATAATGGATCATTACTTGTTTTGATTTCGTTCCAACGTTTATTATCGTTGAATACATTTTCGTATTCTTTACGGAATAATTCTGGCGTTACAGTTTCTTTTACTGCTGCATTTACTTCTTCTGTTGATGGCCAGATATCTTTCATAAATACATCGTTGCCATCTTTATCTTTTCCGATAGGGTCGTTTACTAGATCGATATCAACAGTACCAGCTAATGCATAAGCAACAACAAGTGGTGGTGAAGCTAAGTAGTTAGCTTTTACTAATGGATGAATACGACCTTCAAAGTTACGGTTACCAGAAAGTACAGAAGTTACAAGTAAATCACTTTCAGAAATTGCTTTTTCAATTTCGTCTTTTAAAGGACCAGAGTTACCGATACATGTAGTACATCCGTAACCTACTAGGTTGAATCCTAATTTGTCTAAGTATGTTTGTAAACCAGAGTCTCTTAGATACCCTGTAACAACTTTAGATCCTGGTGCCAATGAAGTTTTTACATATTTAGGAACTTCTAAACCTTTTTCAACTGCTTTTTTCGCTACTAAACCAGCGCCAAGCATTACATAAGGGTTGGAAGTGTTTGTACAGCTTGTGATAGCGGCAATGGCAACAGCACCAGTTTTCATTGTTGCTTCGTCACCATTATCAAATTTAACCACTGCTTCTTTATTGATCTCAGAATCTTTTAAACCGAATCCTTGGTTACCTACAGGTGCAGTTAAAGCATCTTGGAATGCTTTTTGCATTTTGGATAACGGGATTAAATCTTGTGGACGTTTTGGACCAGAAAGATTTGCTTCGATTTCAGAAAGATTGATTTCAACTACATCAGTGTAAACTGGTTCTTCGTTTTCTGGTGTAAAGAACATATTGTTTTCTTGTAAATATTTTTCTACAAGTTTTACATGTTCTTCAGGACGGCCAGTTAGACGAAGATATTCTAAAGATTCAGCATCAACTGGGAAGAAACCGCAAGTTGCACCATATTCAGGAGCCATGTTAGCAATAGTTGCACGGTCAGCAAGTGGAAGTGTAGAAACACCAGGACCGAAGAATTCAACAAACTTACCAACAACGCCTTTTTGACGCAATACTTGAGTTACTTTCAATGCTAAGTCAGTTGCAGTAGCACCGTTTGGCATTTCGCCAGTTAATTTAACCCCGATTACTTCTGGAATTGGGAAGTATGAAGGTTGTCCAAGCATTCCAGCTTCTGCTTCAATACCACCTACACCCCAGCCAAGAACACCGATACCGTTGATCATCGTTGTATGAGAGTCAGTACCAACTAATGTATCAGGGAATGTTTCGAATTCACCTTCAGCATTTTCGATAGCATGAACAACACTTGCTAAATACTCAAGGTTAACTTGGTGAACGATACCTGTTGCTGGTGGAACAGCACGATAGTTATCAAATGCTTTTGTTGCCCAGCTTAAAAATTGATAACGCTCAGCATTACGTTCGAATTCAAAATCCATATTTGCATTTAATGCATCAGTAGTACCGTATTTATCAACTTGTACAGAGTGGTCGATAACAAGATCTACTGGGATTTCTGGATTAATTTTATCAGGGTTTCCACCTAAGTCAGCCATTGCTTTACGAAGTGAAGCAAGGTCTACTACAGCAGGAACACCTGTGAAGTCTTGTAAGATTACACGAGAAGGCTTGAATGGCACTTCTGCATCTTTTACTTCTTCAGATCCCCATTTTGCTAGGTTTTCAACATGTTCTTTTGTAATAACACGGCCATCTACTTGGCGAAGAACAGATTCTAATAATACTTTTACGGAATAAGGTAAGCGTGATACTTTTGCTATACCTGCTTCTTCAAGAGCTGCAAGACGATAAAAGTTATATCGTTTTCCTTCTAATTCAAAGGAAGTACGTGAATTAAATACGTCATTTTTAGCCACCTGAGATTCCCCCTTCTTTTCAATAATGCATCTTAAATCGATAATTGGAAGAAAAGCTCGAATGTTGGTCTCTTACTTTTCGCACATTAACATCTTAATACAAGAAATTACATAAGTAAATAACAAGAATGTTATTGTTTTTAATAAGTATTACTTATCGAAGCATGTAAAGCATATTTCTCATATCAAAATTTATGGTGAATCTTCCATGAAATTATATATTATTTTCCGTTTAATCTCTCTGGTTAAGTGAAAAATAATAGAAATTTCTGCTTCAGTAACAATGATTGCTTAAGCGGAGACTTTAGGGTGAAATATTAATTTTTTAGAGGTGAATCAAGTGGGAAAACGTAAGGCTAATCATATTATTCCTGGAGCAAATGCAGCTAAAGCGCAAGGTATGGGAACTGGTTACAATGAAGAATTGTCTAACGAACCGTTAACGGCAGCACAAAAACAAAATAATAAGAAACGAAAGAAAAACCAATAATTTTATAACCTATTTTAAACAAAAAAACTCGCAAGCATTTGCGAGTTTTTTCTATGGAAATCATTAAAATTCATTTACTTCGTTTACAATTTGTTGAAGATCCCTTCTAAACTTTTCTAATTGTGGTCTTTGTGTTTCACTTGCCACTTCCATTGCATTTTCAATTTGCTGATAGGTTTCGTTTACTTCTTGTTTTAAATGCTTTAATTGTTGCCCGTAGCTTGCACTGTCTCTTTCAAGATTGTTATAAGCATCATGTAATTGCTTTGCACCTTTCTGGGCAGCTTGGAATGCTTGTTGTTTATTTTTATGATGTGCCATCCATTCTTCTTCCCTTCACAATAATCGATTGCAAAAATAGATTGTGCAAAATTTCAATTATTATTCAGTATAAATTGTTGATGACGGCACAATCTAAAATATAGGAGGGATATTAAAATGACGAATAAAAATGATGGAAAAGATATGAGAAAAAATGCCGAAAAAGGACATGATAACGGACAACCAGAGCCATTAAGCGGGTCTAAAAAAGTAAAAAACCGTAACCATACCCGTGCGAAACATAATCAAAGCCATGATATGTAATTAAGAAAGACATAAAATTCCTTACACATCCGCTAAACTGCTTGCGCTTGACAAAGACTTTTGTCGTGTAATAGATATATGATAGAGGAATACCAGATCACTATCGACCTGGTATTCCTTTTAATGCTTCCAGCAACAAGTCTTCTTCTTCTATCGCGATTGTTCTAAAATCGAATATTACTTCCTCTTGATGAATTCTTGTTAAAATGCAAGGTTCACCAGTTCGTAATTGCATAGAAAGATCCTCTGCTTTGATATTTTTATGCTTTAAACTTAACACATATGTTTTTAAGGAAACATCAGGCAATGAGCCCCCGCCTATTTGGCTTGTTCCCTCCCTTATAGTAATGGTAAAATCTTCTCTTTCATTGGATAGCTTCATTCTAAAATCCTCTACCCTTTGTCTTACGATAGATGCATCCATAGTTATCGAGTGCAGTGCGGGGATTTTAGTAAAAGCCTCTCCCTTTAAGTAATGCAGCAATGTTGCTTCTAGTGCCGCTATTGTCATTTTGTCAACACGCAATACGCGTGCAAGCTGATGCTTTTTCAGTTTTTCAATATATTCCTTCTTGCCGGCGATAATTCCCGCTTGTGGTCCGCCTAGTAGTTTGTCCCCGCTAAATGATACAATATCTGCTCCGGCTTTTAACTTTCTGCTAACTACCGGTTCGTCTCCGATTCCAAAAGGGTTTAAATCAATCAAGACCCCACTGCCAAGGTCTTCATATAGTAGGAGTGAAGGATGGTTTTGTTTAAAGTTGTAAAGTGCTTCTGTATCAACGGAACTTGTGAATCCCTTGATGGTGAAATTGCTTGTATGGACCTTTAGGATAATAGATGTTTGATCACTAATAGCATTTTCATAATCTTTTAGATGTGTTCTATTAGTGGTCCCAACCTCTATTAGCTTTGCTCCGGATTCCTCCATAATGGCAGAAACCCGAAAGGATCCCCCAATTTCGATGAGTTCTCCTCTAGAAATAACGACTTCTTTATCCTTTGCAAAAGTATGTAAAATAAAATAAACAGCTGCAGCATTATTATTGACAATTAGTGCCGCTTCTGCGCCAGTAAGTGCCTTTATTAGTTCCTCTACATGAGTATGCCTTGTTCCGCGAGTCCCTTTTTCTATATCATATTCTAGATTTGTATAGGATAAAGCAGTCTCCTTCACATGTTCAGCAGCTTCTTTACTTAAACGAGCTCTTCCCACATTTGTGTGTAAAATGGTGCCAGTTGCGTTAATTACTTTTTTAATTGAGTAGGTAAAACGGTGAGCTGTTGAGTTCTCCACTCTAGTAAATAATTCTTTGCTAAATTCTGCGGTTCCCGGGTAACTGCCTTTCCAATTGTTTTTTAATATGGACTCACGAATATCACTAATTTCATCTTTTACGATGGAAGTTAGCTGTTCATAAGGAATTTGATATTTATTTTGGATATATAGAAATAAATCTGTTTTTTGCAGTTCATGTATAGGTGGTATAGATCGAACCATGTCAAGCATTTGATTTCCCCCTATTTCTTATTAAAAACATTGTATTATTGATGGTATTCCTATTGCAAATTTGTTTTCAGGTTCACTAAAAAAGGATAAACTAAAAAATATTGGAGGTGGTATGGATGAGTGAGCATGAAAAGCTACGGTTAACAGCTCTTTCGACAAAAGCTGGCTGAGGCTGCAAAATTGGTCCCGAGGACCTTGCGCAAGTTTTGCGTAAATTACCGAAAACACAAAATGTACCTGAACTATTGGTTGGAAATGAGACATCTGATGATGCAGGAGTGTATCAATTGACAGATGAAATTGCATTAGTTCAGACCATTGATTACTTTACACCGATTGTGGATGATCCATACATGTTTGGGCAAATAGCGGCAGCAAATGCCCTTAGTGATGTTTTTGCCATGGGCGGAACACCAAAAACAGCCTTAAATATCGTAGGGTACCCTATCAAAAAATTAGGTGCTGATACTTTAGCAGAGATTTTACGAGGTGCTTCTGATAAAGTTCATGAAGCGGGTGCTATAACAATTGGCGGGCATTCCATCGATGATCAGGAACCGAAGTTTGGTCTATCTGTAACCGGTATTGTGCATCCAAAGAAAGTATGGAAGAATGTTGGAGCAATGCCTGGTGACGTACTTGTGTTAACAAAATCAATTGGTGTCGGCATTATGACGACGGGAATAAAGCGGAATGCAGTGACACAGGGGCAAGAAGAAATTGTCACTAAGGTTATGGCAACGCTGAACAAGGACGCTGCTGAGTGCTTACAGAAATATGAACCACATGCTGTCACGGATGTCACAGGTTTCGGATTGTTAGGACATGCAAGCGAAATGGCCGGCGGAAGCAACGTTACCTTTACGATTGAATATAGTAAAGTACCGATTCTTGATGGTACATATGAACTTGCCATGAATGGTGTCATTCCGGGTGGTTCCAAATCTAATCATCAATGGTTAGCAGAGAATATTGTCTATGATCAATCCCTGTCCTTGGAGCAACAGATTATTCTATGTGATGCAGTTACTTCCGGTGGGTTGCTAGTTGCGCTGAAAGAAGAAGATGCATTATTGTATGTAGAGGATTTGCAGCAAAAAGGCATTGAAGATGCCGCCATTATTGGCAGGGTTACAGAAAAGGAAATTTCGACCATTCGGGTTATAAAGTGATATTTTTTTGATATGAAAAATCCCCTATTGAAGTTAGTGTAATCAACTTCTAATGGGGATTTTCATATTTTGAATAAAACAATCCAATGTTACTGTCCATCGGGTGTGGACAGTTTCCGGAAATGTCCACAAGTGGTGCCTGACACTTATCCTTTAAAAAGCCTGCTCATATTCTTTTGCATAATATAAAACTTCTTTTACGTATTCATTGCTATGATTATAGGCGTATATCGCTTTTTTTAAATTTCCATTTGTTGCACCATTATGTGCAAGATAGTTTGCTGCGCTAAAGATGGCATCATAAATATTAAATGGATCTGCTACCCCATCTCCATCTGCATCCACTCCATAGCCTCCATATTTTCTGATAACCGCTGGGTTTTCTTTTTCTTCTTTTGGAATGTTCCCCTTCCCTTTACCGGAACAGGATGGATGTTTCCAGCCGACAAATGTACATGGCATAAACTGCATGGGCCCTTCAGCCCCAACAGGTGAAACCATTGTTTTCATGGTAGAAAAGCGAGTTTCCACACGGTGATGTGCTGCAAGGACATACCATGGTACTCCGTATTTTTTTTCTGCTGCTTTATAAATCGGAATATATTGAGCCGGGATTTTCATATCAGGAGTTTTGGTCGGCTTTTTTTTGTCCTCATGATCATTTGTTAGAACATATAAGGCAATAATCACGACCGGTATGAGCAATATTAATATTGGTGAGCGTTTATTCGTTTTTCGCTTTTTGTATGATTTTTTCTTTGCTGCCATTTTTCTTTAAAATGATCCTTTCTTGGATAAAGACTGAGTACCATTTTACAATAGATTTATAATACTACAAGAGTATTATTCAGCATTTGAATAGTAATGCTTCCATTGATCTCTCAATGTCCTTTTGAGAAATTTGCCTACGGAGGTTTTCGGTATTTCCTTTAAGAATATTATCTCATCCGGCAACCACCAATTAGAAAATTGTCCTTTTAAAAATAAAATAAGATCCTGTTCGAAAATTTGATTTCTATAGGCATCTTTCAGTACAACACAGGCTAATGGACGTTCCTGCCATTTAGGGTGTGGAATGGCGATAACTGCAGCTTCATAAACTGCTTCGTGGGACATAAGTGCATTTTCAAGTGCAACAGAGGAAATCCATTCTCCGCCGCTCTTTATTAAATCCTTTGTCCGATCGGTAATTCGAACGTATCCATCTGCATCCATTACCGCGATATCGCCGGTATAAAGCCAGCCATCTTTAAATGCATCATTTGTACGTTCATCCTTATAATATTCGTTGGCAATCCATGGCCCCCTGACTATTAATTCTCCCATTGTTGCACCGTCACACGGGACATCTCCGTTTTCATTCACTACCCGTATATCAAGGCCAGGTACAACCAATCCTGTTTTCGAACGGATAACAATTTTTTCTTCTAAAGATAAAGAATCCATCTCACTTGTTAAAGTAGATAAACTTACGATTGGACTTGTTTCCGTCATACCATATCCCGAAATAAAAGGAACCTTATACTTTTCTTCAAAGGCGCGAATCAATCCTTTTGGTGATGCTGCTCCTCCGCAAACTAAAGCACGTATACTGCTAATATCATATTGATTTTCCTCTAATTCTTTTAACAGACCAATCCAAATCGTTGGAACACCGCCTGTAATGGTTACCTTTTCTTGTTCAATCAGCTCCGCTAAAATTTTCGGAGTAAATGAAGGACCTGGTAAAACCTGTTTTGTCCCATACCAAACAGCAGCAAAAGGTAACCCCCATGCATTTACATGAAACATCGGCACTACTGGCATGGCAACATCTCTTTCACAAAGTCCAAGTGTATCAGCGAGACCAATTGCCAGACTATGAAGGACGATACCTCTATGTGTGTAAACGACCCCTTTTGGATTACCGGTAGTGGCCGATGTATAGCACATTGCTGCTGGTGTACGTTCATCCATATCCGATATAAAGTTGAATGCTGGGTCTCCATCATCTATCAGTTGTTCATAAGAAAATGCTGGATGCAAAGTTGTTTCCGGTATTTCTTTCTCATCAGACATTATTACGAAGCATTGAACCGTTGTTAATTGATCTTTAATTTTTTCTATAATAGGCACTAAATCCGGGTCAATAAGTAAAATTTTGTCTTCTGCATGATTGATGACATATGTCAAGTGTTCTTGGGTTAAGCGGATATTAACCATGTGGAGGACTGCACCACTGCATGGCACGGCAAAATAAGCTTCTAAATGCCGATGATGGTTCCAAGCAAATGTTCCGATTTTATCCCCTTTCTTTAACCCGATTTTTGTTAGTGCACTTGCCAATCTTCTCGTTCTTTCTCCAATTTCTTTGTAAGTAAATCTGTGAATGCCGGATGCCGTTCTGGAAATGACTTCTTTTCGCGGAAAATATTTTTCTGCACGTTCCATCATGGAGGTTAATAGTAGCGGTGTGTCCATCATTTTTCAATTCCCCCTCATTTTATGTTCAGATAATGTGGGATAGAGTGTTGAAAACTAGCGGAAGCGATTTTTATACTACATGATGCCCATCCTAGATTGTTGAGCTTTGAGCAAAAGTCCCCCCAAACTATCTCCACCTTATCCGGTAACAAAAAACCTACCTCTTACGATAGAAATACATTGTGAATATGAAGGTTCTAAGATGGTTATATTCAATCATTTCGACCTATAGACCCAAATACCTGCCTTATAGGCTAAAATGGCTAAATATTAATTCAAAAACAATGGAATCAACCATGGCACTAAAATAGACGTGAACACCGCGGATAATGCCATTGCGACACTGGATACAGCACCTTGCAGCTCTCCCTCTTTTACTGCTTGAGAAGTACCGATGCCATGGGAAATCGTTCCTAAAGATAATCCTCTTGAAAAAGGACTTGAAACTTTTATTCTATCCAGTATTTTAAGTCCGAACATCGCTCCGAACATGCCGGTAATCATCACAAAAGCTGCAACCAATATTTCATCTCCGCCTATTATTTTGGAAATTTCAGACGCAACTGGTATAGTGGTAGATTTAATACTTAATGATGTAATCATTAGCTTTGATAGCTTAAATGCTTTGCCTAACAAAATAGCGGTTATTATGGTAAGTATGGTTCCTGTAAAAACCCCTGCAAGTGCCGGCAAAAGGTTTTGGATCAAGATATGGCGATTTTTATATAGGGGAACAGCTAATGCAACGGTAGCTGGACCTAGTAAATACGTCATGATTTCTTTTGCAGGTTCATATTCTCTATAAGAGATATGACTGGCAACGAGCACTATAATGATGATTACAGTGCTTAAAAATACAGGTGTTGTAAACGGGGAAGAATACCTTTTTGCAACAAAAAGGGTGAAAATATATACCAAAATAGTAAGAACGATGCTAAAGACTGTGATGATGGTCATGTACGTTGTCCTCCGCAGATTTCATCCATTTCTGAGACAAATACCCTGAACCGCATATGCCAACGATAGCACTAATACATAAAATAAAGAGTAAAATGACTCCTTTTTTCAGAAATATTCCCCCTAAAGTCATTAATCCAACTGAAATCGGAATGAAAAAGAAAGCAAGATGCCGGATTAAAAACGATGAAGTCCTATCAATCCACTGCAGTTTCAGCACTCCTGTCAACAGAAGGATGAAGCATAAAATCATTCCTGCAACATTCCCTGGCAAAGGAATATGCGTAAACTTTACAATCACTGATCCCAATTCATTTAGCCCCCAAAGGATACACAACTGAAAAATAATGACGAGGATTTTCTTCAAGATGATAGCTCCTTACTTTAAAGATATTCTTATACTTATTCGATTCATTGTGTGATTTTCCTGTTATAAATTTCAGATATTTGAGCGAAATAAAAATACGCTTGGAGATTTTATTCTCCAAGCGTATTTTTTAATCAAAGCTGATGACAATTTTCCCTTTAGCGTGATGGCTTTCACTAAGCGCATGTGCTTCTTTTAAACCTTGTTCTGAGAACGGAAACACATGTCCAACAATCGCTTTTAATTTCCCATTTTGAAGTAAGGCGCCTAACTGTTCCAATTGTTTCCCATTTGGTTGCAGCCAAACGTTGCTTGCTGTCACACCATATTCATTAGCTTTTTCTTCATCTGGCGCATTGACAATCGTTACTAATCTTCCGCCTTTTTTTAACACTTGATAGCTTTTGGTTTGGATTTCTCCACCCATCGTATCGAACACAACATCATAATCATGCAATACTTCTTCAAAATTTGTCGTTTTATAATCAATTACTTCATCCGCACCGAGCTCTTTTAAAAACGCATGATTCTTTTCACTTGCAGTTGTTGCTACATAGGCACCCTTTTCCTTTGCAAGCTGTATTGCTAAGCTTCCCACACCGCCTGATCCAGCGTGAATAAGAACTTTTTCGCCTTTTTCCAAATGTGCCACATCAAATAAAGCCTGCCAAGCGGTAAGGCCAGCTAATGGAATCGACGCTGCCTCTTCAAAGCTAATGTTTTCTGGTTTTTTTGCTAAAAGCTCTTCATCTATTCCAACATATTCCGCATATGTACCAAAACGAGTGGTTGCCGGACGGGAAAAAATAGCATCTCCCACTTGAAAATTTTTTACATTTTTGCCTACTTCTTTAATAATTCCCGCTGCATCCCATCCTAAAATAATCGGAAACTCAAATGGCATCATTTCCTTTAAATAACCCTCTCTTAATTTCCAATCGATTGGATTGATAGAAGTGGCTTTCATTTCCACTAAGACTTGGTTCTCATTGATTTTTGGAGCTGGAACCTCTTTTTCTTTTAGTTGCTCTTTATCACCATATTGTTCAATTACAATAGCTTTCATATTTTTGTTCCTCCTTTTTACTTAATCAAGTATAAATATTTGTTTCAAAAGGGCAAGAATTCTGCTCCTTAAGTAATTTCTACAAAAATAAAAGATATTATAACCACAATTAGTTGACATAACTACAATATTGCTTAATAAAAAAGAAGGGCCTTCCCTGCCCTTCTCTAAAACTCTATTCTAATGTCCTTCCCATTCCCCTTAAAAAATGAACCAGAAAATTTATTGCACGATTAATATCGGGATCCTTCAAATACTTCATTAACTGAAATGCATTAATATCCTTTCCTGTATCTATGTTTGCAGAACCTTCTTCGATTCCTTTCTTTATTCCAAATATTAATTGGTCCATGTCCTTACTGTTTATTCCATTTAAACGATTTGAATATTTCGTTATAGATTCATTAACAATGGAAAGAAGATTATACTCCTCCAGATGTTTCACAAGTGTGACAAGTTCGTATATATGTTCTTTATTATTTTCTAAAAATGGCTGGATATCTGCAGGGTAATCTTTTTCACGAAGTGGGAAGGAATCTGCCTTACTAATTGAATGTTTCATAACAAAACCCCCAACAAAGAATTCACCCTTTAATCGTATGAAACGTTTTATGATTTGATGCAAAAAAAATAAGATTCAACAAAGTTGAATCTCGTTTAATAGTTATTCTTTCACTTTTTTGGGTACATAATTAAAGATTTCATGGCTTTCAAAAATATCAACTAAACGATTCAGCCAATCATAATATTCCAATGTATATTCTAATTTATCAATATCACTTTTAATAATATCTTTTATCTCTTTATCCATTTCCTCATGGAGTAACATGTCTTGAAGTTCCTTAATAGATTTTAAGATAGTATTTGTATTCATGGAAATAGCAGTTCTCCATTTGACAGAAAATAAATCGATAAAATTTTGGTACCAATCCCCTTCTACTGCGTATAAATCCCGGCGTACACCCTTTTTCCAAACTTTATCGACCATTTTTAATTCTAGTAATGCTCGAACAGATGTACTCATACTTGTCTTGCTCATTCCGAGCTCATCTTTCATTTCATCTAAAGTTAATGGCTCATGATGAAAAAACATCATACCATATAGTCTTCCAATGGAAGGAGCAATTCCATATAGGTTCATATTTTGTGCAATGGACTCGATGACCCGTTCTCTGATTTTTTCAAGCTGATCCTTCGCATTCAACAATATTCACATCCTAATCATAAATGGCTGTTTTCGTATGCATTATTTCTTTTGTTCTAATTATTCCCTATCCAGACTTTGTTTCAGGGCATCTTTTCTTAACAGTTATTCATTCATCCATCCGAAAAAGGATATTATTGTGTTTATGTATACAAAAGTTTAAGAAATGGAGCCTCAAAAAAATCCTCATGTAATAATCTATCCGTTTCCACTTGGAATGTAAAGTGTGTTCATAAGGGAGGATTCAAGAGGAAATGGAAGGATATTTGAGAACACACATCATCAAGTACGTACAGTTTTTACTTTACGAACTGTACATACGGAATATAAAGGAATATGGAGTTTGAGTGTTCCCTTCCGCTTTCTATAAAATGATATGGTGGCAACTAAGAGGGGTGATTGGATGATAGAAGAAAACAAAAAGACAAAAGTAAAAGTAAAGAATGTCACAAAAATATTTGGCAAACATACAAAAAAAGCGTCTCAGCTATTGTCAAATGGAAAATCAAAACAAGAAATCTTAAAATTGACCGGCGCCACCATTGGAGTAAATCAGGCTAATTTTGAGGTGTATGATGGTGAAATTTTCGTCATCATGGGACTTTCCGGGAGTGGTAAATCTACATTGGTCCGAATGCTAAACCGATTAATTGAACCCACTTATGGCGAAATTCTCATTGATAACGAAAACATTACTTCCATGACAAAGGAACAGCTTCGTAATGTCCGTAGAAAGAAAATCAGTATGGTTTTTCAGAAATTTGCGCTATTACCTCATCGAACCATTCTCCAAAATACTGAATATGGATTGGAAATTCAAGGAATCGATAAACAAACAAGGAAGGAAAAAGCTTTGCAATCTTTAAAACTAGTCGGATTAAATGGTTATGAAGATCAATATCCCGATCAGTTAAGCGGCGGTATGCAGCAGCGAGTTGGATTGGCAAGAGCTTTAGCAAATGATCCTGATATTTTGTTAATGGATGAAGCCTTTAGTGCATTGGATCCGTTAATTAGAAAAGATATGCAGGATGAATTGCTGGAATTGCATGATACCATGGGGAAAACAATTATCTTTATAACCCATGACCTTGATGAGGCTCTTCGTATTGGTGACCGGATTGCCTTAATGAAAGATGGCAATATCGTGCAAATTGGCACACCGGAAGAAATTTTAATGAATCCTTCCAATGAATATGTTGAAAGATTCGTAGAAGATGTTGATTTCTCTAAGGTATTGACTGCAGGGCATATTATGAAACGTGCTGAAACGGTACAAGTGGAGAAAGGTCCCAGGGTAGCTCTAACTTTGATGAAGAATCTTGGCATTTCTTCTATTTATGTAGTAGATAAACAAAATCGTTTATTAGGTGCAGTTACCGCGCAAAGTGCCAAAGAAGCAGTCGAAAAAGGCATCTCTATTGAGGAAGTACTAGTTAGAGAAATTACGACCGTTCCGAGTGAAATATTACTGACGGATCTCTTTGATATGGTGTCCACTGCAAGTATTCCGGTTGCAGTAGTGGATGAACGCTCCAGGATGAAAGGAATTGTCATTCGAGGTGCATTAATTGGTGCCCTTGCCGGGAATGAAACTTATATTCATCAGGCAGAAATTCTGGAACCTTCCTCTTTGAAGGAGGTGAATTAAGATGGATAAATGGCTCCCTAAAATACCATTAGCAGATTGGATCGATACATTTGTCGACTGGTTAACTACTACCTTTGGAGGATTTTTTGACGGTGTCTCTTCTGCAGTTGAAAACTCAGTGGACGGTATTGTAAAAGTATTAGGTCTATTACCGCCTATCATACTGGCGATTATTATTGGGTTGCTTGCCTTATGGCTAACCAAAAAAAGCATTGCGATTTTTTCTTTTATCGGCTTCCTAATCATTGATTATCTTGGATATTGGGATGCAATGCTTAACACATTGGCTCTTGTCTTAACTTCGGTTATCATTTCCATAGTCGTCGGAATACCAATCGGGATATGGTCCTCACAAAAAGCAATGGTTCGCAAAATCGTTACACCAATCCTTGATTTCATGCAAACAATGCCTGCTTTCGTGTACCTGCTACCAGCCATCTTCTTTTTTAATATAGGAGTGGTGCCGGGTGTTGTTGCATCGGTAATATTTGCGATGCCTCCGACAATAAGACTTACCATTTTAGGAATTCAGCAAGTTCCTGCAGATATCATTGAAGCGACGGAAAGCTTTGGTTCCACTACTTCTCAGAGGTTATTGAAGGTACAACTTCCGCTTGCTATGCCTACTATCATGGCCGGCATTAACCAAAGCATCATGCTTGCACTCTCAATGGTTGTTATTGCATCTATGGTAGGTGCACCGGGGTTAGGAGAAGAAGTGTATCGGGCAGTAACACAATTAAAAATTGGTGTCGGTGTAGAAGCGGGTATCGCTATTGTTATTGTTGCCATCGTTTTAGACAGAATTACACAAAACGCTGGCAAAAGAAAGAAAAGGGGGAATTTATAATGTGGAAAAAAATTATCGGGTTTGCTTCTGTAGTTGCACTTTCATTCAGTCTTGCAGCATGTGGAAGTGATAAGGCTAGCTCTAACAAATCAACTGTTGGAGACAGTGTTGATCATAAAATAATTGGTATTGATCCAGGTGCAGGAATTATGGAAGCAACAGATAAAGCAATAAAGGATTATAAATTAGATGATTGGCAGCTTGTTTCTGGATCAAGCGCTGCGATGACTGCAACATTAAAGAAAGCTTATGATAAAAAAGAACCTATAATTATTACAGGTTGGAACCCACATTGGATGTTTGCAAAATATGATTTAAAATACCTTAAGGATCCAAAAGGTGTATATGGAAGCGCAGAAGAAATTCATACTATTGCCAGAAAAGGATTAAAGAAAGATCTTCCAGAAGCTTATAAGATTCTAAGTAACTTTAAGTGGTCAGAGGATGATATGGGAAAAGTAATGCTTGATATTCAACAAGGCACAAAACCAGCAGATGCTGCTGCAAATTGGGTGAAAGATAATCCAGAAAAGGTTGCTAAATGGACAGATGGTACAAAAAAAGTGAACGGAAAGAAAATTAAATTGGTGTATGTAGCGTGGGATAGTGAAATTGCAAGTACGAATGTGATTGGCAAGGTACTTGAAGACCAAGGGTTTGATGTTACATTGACGCAAGTAGAAGCTGGTCCTATGTGGACAGCTGTTGCCGACGGCAGTGCGGATGCTTCCCTTTCTGCATGGCTTCCATTAACACATAAAAATTATTCTGAAAAATATAATGGTAAATTTGAAGATATAGGAACAAGTATGACTGGGGTAAAAATAGGTCTTGTCGTTCCAAAATATATGAAAATTGATTCGATCGAAGATTTAAAAAAATAATTTATAAAAGAAAAGAGTCTCTACTATTAGAGGCTCTTTTCCTATTCATAATCCTCTAAATCTATTATCCAGCATTCAAGTTCAAGATCATAATATGGATCTGATTTAGCTTGCATTGTTTTATTTCCATATTCATCAAGAACTTCATCCCCATTTAGTTCAAACATCCTAAAGTTGTCCCCTTTTTGCAGATGCTTAAAGTCAATTTCTACCCATTTATGATTTCTGAAGGCTAGCGTTCTTCTAAAGTTCACGTTCATCCCCTCTGTACATGATATGTAGTATCTTTTACATTTAATTCTAAATACATGAAAACGGATTATGTATTTATCCTGAAGAATTTTAAATGTGTGTTGTCCTATGTATGGAAGGGATGAAAGAACATGTTAAAACATACTTAAAGAATATTTTTTGGACAATTTCTCCAATAGCTTTACCCCAGCTATACTATTTCCCTTTTCATCTAATGAAGGACCATATATTCCAATCCCGCATTTACCAGGGACTGCTCCAAGAATACCTCCTGAAACACCGCTCTTCGCTGGAATTCCTACTTTGATAGCAAATTCACCTGAAGCATTATACATTCCACATGTGACCATAAATGTCTTGCATATTCGGGCAATTTCATGTGGTATCACTTGCTTCCCGGTTGACATTTCAACCCCGTCCATCGCCAAGACGCAGCCGATTTTAGCCAAATCCAAGCAGGTTACTTCAATGGCACACTGCTTTGTATATAGATCAATTAAATCCTCCACATTTTCCTCTATGACATTATGCTGTCTCAAAAAATAACAAAGTGAACGGTTTAAGTCTGCAGTCTTAAATTCAGAATCAGCAACCTCTTCATTTACTTTAATTTGATCGTTTCCTGTAATCGCATGGATGAAGGTCATTAATCTATGTAATCGCTCCTGTACATTTGCACCCTTTATCATATGAGTAACGGCTAAAGCACCTGCATTGATCATTGGGTTCAACGGCTTAGAAGGCTTATTTGTTTCTAATTTTGCAACGGAATTGAACGGGTCTCCTGTTGGTTCTTGACCGACTCTTTCAAAAACATAGTCCACTCCCCTATCCATGATGGCAAGTGCTAGGCTAATTACTTTTGATATACTTTGCAGAGTCATGGATTGTTGACAATCTCCTGCAGAGAACCCATATCCATCCGGATAAAAAATCGAGATGGATAAATCATTTTGTTTTGCTTTTTTTAATGCAGGTATATAATCAGCTACCTTCCCTTGTTTCGCATAATCTCTGCATTCATTCACTAATGCTTGTAATTCTTCGCTTGATTGACAGTTCAAAATTATTCCCCCGTAAAATTGTTTATATATACCTACGTGTTGCTTCAGCGCCAATCGGCTAGCGGATTTCTCCGTCTCCATACTGTGTTACCTTATCTCAGTCGAAGACTACGAGGGAAAATTAGACTTCAAATTCCACTCATCCGTATGCCAGAGCCAGGCGCTTGCGCATTTGTTTTTTATTCTGCTCCAAAAAGTAAGGATACACTATCACATGAAAAAATAAAAGGTGGAAAAACTAATGAAAAGGAGGGATTGTTGATGGCGAGAAGAAATAGACAAACACTTGTACCCGGAGTCCGGAATGCACTGGATTCATTCAAAGGACAAGTGATGGCAAAACAGGGATATAAAGTCGATCCGCAAGATCCGAACAGTGTAAAATATGAAGTAGCAAAAGAACAAGGTGTGTCATTAAAAAAAGGATATAACGGAAATTTATCTGCCGAGGAAGCTGGGAAAGTAGGCGGTCCAATCGGTGGTAACATGGTCAAGGAAATGATTAGAATGGCACAGGAACAGCTAGGAAAAAAATAGTGCCGGTTCACCCCGGCACTTTTTTATCATGAACTAGTTCGTTCTTACTCTAAATAATCCAAATGAAAGAAATACAACAGCAAATCCTAATAGTATTGTTACTGGCTGCAAAATATCTGGCAATGTCCCTCCTTCTGCAATTAACCCTGTAAATCCCTTCATGGCCCATGATTGCGGAACAAAATTGGCGATTTTTTGCATGATGTTTGGAACAACACTTAGTGGCCAGTAGACACCGCCCAGCATACAGGTAGAAACAATAATTAATGAGCCAATAGCGGTTTGTTGTTCCGTTGTTTTTACAATGGTTGCAATGGCCAGCCCAAGCCCTACTACGCACAGTAATAACGCGGAGATTAAAACAATTAATCCTAAGATATTTCCCCATTCTACATGAAAAACGACAGATGAGAAGGTCATTAATATGGAGAACTGTACCCAGCCAATTAGGAAGAATGCCAATAAATACCCTAGTAAAAGCTGAAATTTTGTGATGGAAGTCGTTAATAATCTTGACCAGACTCCAGAATTCTTCGCTTCAATAATGACCCCTGTAACAGACATCATCATAAACATGACAAACATAATAGAAAATCCTGCTGAACTATAAGACATCCCACTTAACGTTTTTTTCTTATCATTTGGCGATACAATCTTTGTCAATTCTCCAGTGCCGTCTTTAGAATTGGAGATTTTGTCAAACATCTCTTTCCAATTAGTATTGTTACTTGCCTTACTCCATTCCAAAGCGGAAACTACTTGTAATTTCATTCTTTCCATCTCTTGGTTAAACGATTGTTTTACAAAGATGGAACTAGATGCTCCAGGTTGATGCTGGAAAGATAGAGTAGGGTTCCCACCCGCTGTTATTTTGTCTTGGAACCCCTTTTCAATGGTGATAATCCCATCGATTTTGTGATTCTTAAATAACTCTGTGGCTTTCTTATTGCTACTTTCCTTTACTTTTAATGTTGCATCTTGATGTAATCTGCTTATGATGCTTTTTGATAAATGGCTATTATCTTTATCAACAACACTGATGGCAATTGCTTGTGATGAATCCTGACCAAATATGCTTCCGAATAATAGTGTGAAAATAATTGGCATTACAATCATTAATATATAGGCAGAAGGCTTGCTCAAAGATCTTTTCATTTCAAATAAACAAACAGATAATGCTTTTCTCACTTTCATTACTCCTTCCATCGTATTTAATTTGATAACATTCGAAAACGCAAAGTTCCAATTAATGTAGCAATGATTCCAATTCCTAATAATGTACAAAGTGGAATAATCAAGCTATCCCAAGAGGTTCCCGACATAATATTGGTAAAGCTATTTAATGCCCAAGAATTAGGTGCAACCATCGAGATTTTTTGTAAAGCCTGCGGAAATACCGAAATAGGAATCATAGAGCCTCCTAGCAGAGACAGTACTTGCACAAGCATTCCGCCTAATGAATCAGCCATCTTTTCTGTTTTCATAAAGGCGGCTACAATGATGGATAGTCCTGATACCGAAATACTGTACGCAATGGCAATTGCAATAATTTGGATAAAATCATTTCCCCAATTAACTTGTAAAACATAATGGGTTGCCCCCATAAAAATAAGGAATTGTATGAAAGTATACAAAAGGGTTCCTAAAAATTTTCCTGTCATGATGGACCCTTTACCCGTTGGGGAAATCATCATTCTCGATAAAGTGATATTTGCACGCTCTGTTAGGATAGATTTTCCTCCAACCATCGCATTATATAATAAAAACATTGCAGCCATTGCTGCCGCGTAATACTGAATGGAAGATACTTGTTTTTTCCCTACAGGTTTATCGTAAACATATTGATTTCCTTCTTTTGTTCCATTCATAAGTTTATTTGTTAATTCCGATCCAATTGCATTCAACTCATTAGCGGTCTTTCCTTCCGCTGCTAATTCAGAAATAATCAGTTTAGCAGATCCGGTTACAGCTATCGTTGTTTTTAAATAGGATTCGGTTAATTGCCGGACAAAATTTGCTTCAAAATCTTTTCCTGCAGCGACTTTAATAATCGCGACTTGTCGGTTTGACCCCCAATTATTAGGCAGCACTATACCAACGTCCGCTTTCTTATCTTGGATCAATTGGTTGAGTTCCTTTTGCGATTCCACCTTTTTTACTTTTATTGATTTTTTTAATTTTTTACCCTGTAGAACTTTCTGAACAAATTGATTGCTTATGTGATTCACATCTTGTTGGTATACAGCGATTGTTGTTTTTGGTAAAGAGGATGAGTCTCCCATCACTCCTTTTAAAGCAGAACCTAGAATAACGGTCAGGATGATGGGCATCAGAATCATCATGATTATTGCCTTCCGATCCTTAAAACGAATGGAAAAATCTTTTATGGCTATTGCTATGCTTTTCATTTGCTTCACTCCTAATCCCTTAATGTCCTGCCGGTTAATTGTAAAAATAAAGATTCTAAATTTGGTTCTTTTATTTGCATCGATTGGATGGAAATGTTTTGTTTAAGACTTAGTGATATCACTTCCGATAAAACCGTATTTTTATCGGAAAGGATGATTTCAATGATCCCATCCTCTCTCATATTTGCATTTTCTATGCCGTCAATACTCTCCAGTTGGATTAAAAAGTCCACACATGGATTGTCAACGGTTAGTTCCAAAATATGTCCTCCAGCCAAGCGATTGCAAAGCTCTGTCTTATCGCCAATTGCAATCAGTTTCCCATAATCAATAATCGCAATCCGTTTGCACAAGTATTCTACTTCTTCCATGTAGTGACTTGTATAAATAATGGTCATTCCAGCTTCATTTAATCGTTTAACGGTTTCTAATATGTGATTTCTTGACTGTGGATCAATCCCTACAGTAGGTTCATCCATAATGAGAAGCTCCGGCTCATGCATGAGAGCAGCTCCTATATTGATTCGGCGTTTCATCCCACCGGAAAAGGTTTCGATTTTATCCTTTGCCCGATCCTTTAGACCAACGATTTCAAGCACTTCGTATGCTCTTTGCTTTACTGTTTTGCCTGTTAAACCGTACATTTTTCCCCAAAAAACTAAGTTATCGTATGCGGACATAGTTGGGTATAGAGCAATATCTTGAGGTACTACCCCAATTTTTTCACGAATTTTCATTGGCTTTTTCTTTACGGATAATCCATCTACCTGAATTTCCCCTTCATCATATGGAATCAGTCCGCAAATCATGGAAATAGTCGTTGACTTTCCAGCACCATTTGGACCAAGCAGCCCGAACGCTTCCCCCTTTTGTACTTCAAATGATACATCTTTGACTACATGGTGATCTTTAAAGCTTTTTTTAATATTTGATATCGTTAGCATTTGTTTTTCCTCCTGACTATTATCTTCCTCTTCTTAAATCTGTTTTTATTTTAAATGGAAGGAGGTTTCGTTCCATCACTCTGCAGATAGATTTTGGCGCATAAAAAAACGGCACATGGCGTGCCGTTCTTCATATTCCAATATGCCAAAAGTCATATCGAAAAAGTCGTGATCCCATAACGTACGGCAAAAATAGCCGCTTGCGTTCGATCCCTTATCGTTAATTTTTGTATGATGTTGGAGACGTGATTTTTGACTGTACCTTCCGTAATATACAATGTGTTAGCGATCTCTTTATTGTTTAACCCAAGACCTAATAGTTTTAGCACTTCTAATTCACGCTCTGTTAATTCCTTGATAAGGCTCGGTATTTCTTCTGTCTTATCATTCGCTGAATTTGTCTTTCGTTTCTCTGCTAATACTTGATTGGTGAAATCTTTTGGCAGAACCACTCCGCCATGGTATACGGTCATGATCGATTGAACAATCGTATCGGTTGACATATCCTTCAACAAATAGCCGCTGGCTCCCTCTTGCAAGGCATCATAGATCAGCTCGCTATCATTAAAGGTTGTAAGCATTAATACTTTGATATCAGGCAGCTTTTCACGTAACACTCTTGTTCCTTCTACCCCATTCATATTTGGCATACGAATATCCATTAATATTAAATCAGGCCGTTTTTCAAGGGCCACATTCAATGCCTCGAGCCCATCACTTGCCATACCCACTACCTCTATTTCCGGCCGTAAATTTAAAAGGGTACCAAGACCTTCCCGGATAAGAGGCTGGTCGTCCACTATGATTATCTTAATCATCTTTTTACCTCCGTAGAACTCCACTGCAACTGTTTTAGCGGGATGGATATATTGATATAAAACCCTTCCCCAACTTTACCTTCAAAATGTATTTCTCCGCCATGCTCTTGAATACGTTCCTTCATATTAATTAACCCAAAACTTGGCACAACATTTTTGGTCCCTTGGCCATTATCGAAAATCTCCATCGAAACATTATTTTGGGAGATTTGTATGGTAACTTTATAAAATGTTGCTAATCCATGCCGTTTAGCATTCGTTAGAGACTCCTGGATCACCCTTTTTATCGTAGGCTGAAGAGACGATGATATAAGTTTTGGATCACCTACAATATTCAAGTTGGTTTCCAAACCGGATGCAGTTGAAAAATTAGATAACATCGATCTAAGCGATGGAACGAATGAAAGCTGTTCGGACTTTTCGTCTCGCAGCGTTCTGACAGATAAACGAATTTCTTCTAAGGAGTTTCTCGTTAATTTTTCACAAACATCAAGAACCTCCTCTCCCTTTGGCACATCTATTTTCAAGAGTTCCTTTGCTAATTGGATTTGTACTAATAATGCTGTCATATTATGACCAACCGTGTCATGAATTTCGCGCGCTATTCGGTTTCGTTCTTGAATGACGGTTAAATCCTCTACCTGCTTTGAATATTCGCTTAATTGTTGATGTGCTTTCCGAAGTTCCTCATGAGAATCGTTCAATTGTGTGAATTGGGTCGAGATGGTTTCTCTTGCATTGATTAAATTCCGAATTAAGCTTCCTACAATAGCACAAAATACAACGAACATGAAGTTTAAAATATTATCTCCGATGGAAAACGTCTGTGTGAAGATATATTTTTCATAGCTTATTAGGATCCATATTATAAAAAAGATAACAGAAAACAAGACTAGTATCTTTTTGTGTTGCATAACTAGAAAAATAGAAGTAGCTATTACACCGAAGAATATTAAATAAATTAAGCTTTCTTCTTTAATAAATAAAAAACCAAATCCCGCACTTAAAATAAAATCAATAGAAAAAGATAACAATCGAACAGATATTTTCTCGGTAGAAAATTGAATAAAATGATTCACGATATATATAATCATAGCTGCAATAATGTATATTCGTTTAAACGAATTATTGTCACTAATAAAGGTAAAATAACTGCTGCTTAAAAGTAAAAACATGAAAATCCTTGTCAATGATAATGATAAAAACGAACCCTTTTTCAACTCTTATCCCCGCTCACTAAATATGTATTGGTGCAATTTATCAGTAGTAAATTTTCCATTAATCCCCATACAAGTATGGAAATACCGGATAATTTCTTCCGTATGTAAACCTAATTCCATTAATCCCCGTGAAATTATTTTTAAATAAGATGCAGGCGGAAGGGTGAATTTTTCATCATTCATTGGATTTGGGTTTGTAAATGTAAACATAGGTGCCTTGTCCATATAGCCTAAAAAAAGGATTCTTCCATACCAACTCTTATTTATATCTTGATAGCCATTTTCTATTACTTTATGTAAATCAATTGATAGTTTGTCTTGATTATTTTCTTGTGCCACGACATCTTCAAATTGTTCATCTGTGATTAAATACATTCTGCCAATTGTTTTCCAAGCGGAAAGCTTGTCGTGACTAATAAAAGCTACTCCGCCTTCTCCCCACTTGCTCCTTTCTTTTGAAAAATATAACGGGTACATTAGATCTACTTTTTCATCCGCTTCAGGTGGTGTTTGATCTCTACACCCTTTTTCAATCTTTACCGAACCTTCAGGCTTTCCTCCTTGGATATAACACATAAATCTATCTTTACAAAGATTGGATCCATAGCTAACATACCAAACATTCATTTCTATCACTCCCATCTAGTAATAGAAACATATTCAATAAAAATAGTAAAAAATCCTCCAATAAATCGAAAAAGGATCACGTGGAAGTGAACGTGATCCTTTTAGGGATGAATTATATAAATGTCCCTATACAGCCTGCAACGATTCCTAGCACCATCACACTCATCGTTAAAAACGCAATCGTTTTCTTTGAGAATGCTTTGCGGACCATAATGATCGATGGAATACTAATGACAGGTAAAGTTATTAATAAAGCTGCAGCAGGACCGTGTCCAAGTCCTAGTGCCAGTACAGCTTGAATAATGGCAATTTCCGCTGCTGTCGGAATGACGAATAATGTACCAATAATGGCAAAGGCAATGATAAGCCAAAATGAATGAATGGCATGACCATTCAGCGTTGGGTAAACCCAAGAAATAAGAAGTCCCATGACGAAAACAGATAAAATATACAATGGAAGAATCGTAACTAGCATCTTCCCAAAGGTATAAATCCAGCGAACCAATAAAGGCTTTCCACTGAGTTTATCCTTTTTATTCATTTTTTCCATCATCGCGGGATCTGCAGCCTCATTTTTGGCTATCCGATTTGCCAAATAACTTACACCGAACACTAAGATAATTCCAAGAATTAGTCTTAAAATCGTAAATTTCCAACCCAAAACAAACACCATAAAAATAAGAACAGCTGGATTTAGTGCTGTATTCCCAAACCAGAAGGCAATAGCTGCACCTACTGAACTAGAGCATTTTCTTAAGCCGGAAACAACTGGAGCGGCACAGCATGTACACATCATTGCTGGCAACGCTAATAACCCTCCGCTAACAGAACCTAGGAAGCCTGTTTTTCCGAGAACGCGAGTCAGCCATTCGCGCGGAACGATTACCTGCATAAGAGAAGCGACAATAGTCGCCACTAATAAAGCTTTCCAGATTGCTAAAAAGTAAGTAATAGAATAATTCCAAGCTGACTTTACTACCTCCGAGAAATTCCCACCTGTCATTCCTGCTAAAAGCGAAGTACCGATATTATGTTCTTTGGAGGCTAAAATGGGTTTATGAAAATATGGATTCCATTTAGCCCAATATAAACCAACAGCAAAAACGATTAAAAACACTGCAAAACCTAACCATTTTTTGCTAACCGATTGATTATGAGTAATGCCCGATTGCACTTGAATTCCTCCTATAAAATGTAAAAACTATATTTCTTCAACCTTTAAATTCTATCAAACCAATAAATCGGGGTCAAATTCCATCATATTAGTAATTCTAAAAAATCCCTATTCGTTCCTCTAATCGTTTAAAAAATCTTATTTACCAAATTATTTTCTATTCTCTTATTCTTGAAATCTTATTATAATATTTTTGTAACGTAATAGTAACAAGAGAGGAGAACTACATGAATAAATCTCGACTGCGTAACTCTTTTGTGGGAATAGCGTTGTCTGCAACGATGTTGTCGACTTCCTTTATTGGAAATGCTTCTGCTGAAGCATCAACTAATTCCTCGAAGTTTAATATGTCCTATTTATTTTTCGGGACAAAAAGTTCTTATTTTAATCAGGTTGCCGCAACGAAAGGATCTCTAAATGCCGTTGCTCCCAATTATTTTGAGATATCCACGAATGGCAATCTTATTCTTACGTCAAAATTTGATCCAACCTTTATCGATGAAATGCACCGTCAAGGTTTAAAAGTAATTCCTTATTTAAGCAATAATTGGGATCGGACTATTGGACGTGCTGGGCTTGCTAATCGCAAGCAATTAATAAAACAATTGGTAGATAAAATTAATCAATACAATTTAGACGGAGTAGACATAGATATAGAAGGTTTAACAGAGGCAGATCGCACAAATTTCACCGATTTTGTTACAAAATTAAACAAGCAAATTCCTGACAAAGAAGTATCTATTGCTGTAGCGGCCAATCCTAACAGCTGGACAAAAGGCTGGCAAGGAATGTACGACTATAATGCGCTCTCCCTTAACAGTGACTATTTAATGATAATGGCATATGATGAAAATTGGGATGGGGATACTTCTAATGGACCTGTAGCAGGACTTCCATGGGTAGAGAAATCCATACAGTATGCACTGAATCAAGGAGTAGCCTCAGACAAAATTGTTTTGGGCATTCCTTTATACGGTCGAATTTGGAAAACAGACGGCCCAACTTCTAATGGAACGAAAGTAAATGGAACCGGAGTTTCTCATAAATTAATAAATGATATAATCCAAGCCTATAATGGAAAAGTAGATTATGACACAACGGAGCAATGTCCTAAAGTAACCTTTACTATTAAGGCAACTGATCCAACGACAAAAGTTGGAGGTGTTGAATTAACGGCAGGCAATTATATCCTTTGGTACGACAATCAAGAATCTATAACAAAGAAAATTCAATTAGTAAGTAAATACAACCTAAAAGGGACAGGAAGCTGGAGTTTAAATCAGGAAGATACAGCAATGTGGAATTATTTTCGTAATGTATTGGACCAAAGTCCAGGAGCAAGTCCTAATGGAAATCAAGAGACAACTGACCAGCCGCAAACGAGCATAACGTATCAAGTGGTAAGTGGTGATACTCTCACGAAAATTGCAAAACAATATAATATTACCGTACAAGAATTGAAAACAGCCAATAACTTAACATCAGATGTTATTAAAGTGGGACAAGTACTGGTAATTCCTGTGACAAGTGAACCTATTCAAATGATACCAAGCAAACCGGGGAATCCTTCTGATCCGAAAAAAAATCAGACACCACCGAAAACGCAAACGCCTGTGAAGCCGGTACCGCCAAAAACCATTACAAAAACGATAACGAAAACAGTCAAAAAGACCGTTAAATATAAAGTGGTACGAGGGGATTCTCTATCGAAAATTGCGAATAAATACAAAATAACGTTTTCTGCTATTATGAAAGATAACAAACTAAAATCAAGTAAGCTTCGTATCGGTCAAATTTTAACCATACACTATAAAACTACGATTAAAACAACCGTTAAAGTACCTGCACCAACGACTAAATCAAGTACTAATGCAAAACCAATAATAAAGACTACTGATGTGACACCGAAAACCATTAAATATAAGGTTGTTCGCGGTGATTCTCTATCAAAAATTGCCATGAAATATAAAGTATCTATAACACAAATCAAGAAGACCAACCATTTAAAATCGAATACGCTTCGAATTGGACAACTATTGTCTATTGTAAAGTAGCTTTATAAAAAATAATCCTTTTCGAAAAAAACGTCTCTCAAAAAATGGTGAGACTTTTTTTCATCACGGACTATTCTACTGTAACTGATAAGGAATTAATCGTTACGGATGGAGATCCAACATGATAAAATGGGAAAATTAAATCAGATCCAACCTCATGTATGTTATTTAGCAGTTCATAGAAATTTCCTGCGATCGTCATCAAGTTAACCGGTGAATCCACTTTTCCCTTTCTTATATAAAAACCATTTGCTGCAACAGAAAAATCGCCAGAAATTAGGTTTGTACCTGAATGTAATCCTGATAGTTCAGTGATGAGCACGCCTTCATCAATAGAACTTAATAGTTCATCAAAACCTTTGGATGAAGGTTGAATATAAAAATTAGAAGGTCCTACAGATAAAGCACTTTTATAAGATTGCTTCGAAGCATGCCCTGTTGTAAAAGTGTTATCCTTTTTCGCAGTTTTTTGATTATGAAGCAAAGATTTAAGTACACCATTTTCAACAACTGCCAACTTTCTTGATGCTACGCCTTCCCCATCAAACGTTCTGCTTGCCAAACCACTTTCCAATAATGGATTATCTATTATCGAAACGTTGGAATGTGCAATCTTTTCACCAATTTTTCCGTTTAATAAGGATTTACCCGCTTGCGTATTTTCCGCAGAAAATACAGTAGAAAATGTAGCCAACAACTGGGCAGCTGCATCATTTCTTAGTAATATTTTGTAGTCTTTGTTTTCAATGGTTTTCGCACCTAAAAATGAGAGCGATTCTTCTGCTGCTTCTTTTGCGATTTGTTTTGGATCAAGTGATGCAAAATCCTTAGTTGTAAAAAATTTATAAGCGGTTTTTGTTTCTTCTCCGTCTCTTGCAATGGCATTGATCATAAAAAATACATAGTTTTGTTTATCATGCAAAGAAAGTCCTTTACTATTGGAAAGTGCACGGGTAGTATTGACACTTTTTATGCTGCAAGAATCCGTACCAATAATACGCGGATCGTATTGTAAAATTTCCTTTTCGACCTCTTTCATAAATTGAATCTTTTCTGAAATGGATACCCTTTCTAACTCATCCGAAAAGAAATCTTTATAATTATTATATATTACTCTGTTTCAATGTCTTCCTATTTTTGCTTGATTTTACCTCCGTCTTGAGAAGGAGGAACACAGATTCTTTTTTCCTTTTCTTTTGTTAAAACTATTACAAATACGTTTGACAATGAATAAGTCACAAAAAAAGAACATCTTATTCGATGTCCTTTAATTTCCGATAACTGCCGCCAAAGTATAGAAGCGGGTCACCTTCATTTATAGCAATATCTGTTACTTTTCCGATAAACAACATATGGTCCCCTGCTTTCACCATATCTTGCACTTCACATGCTATGGTGGTCAAGGCATTTTTTAAAACCGGCTGTCCATCTAACCGATCATATTCTACCTTTTCTTTCCCGTCCATTTGATCTGCAAATATCATGGAGTAATCTGTTTGTTCTTCTTTTAAAAAGCTTACAGCGTATTTTTTCGTTTTTTGCATAATATCGTACATGCTTGCTTTTTTATCTATGGAAACAACTACTAACATCGGATCAAGTGAAACAGACATAAAGGCATTAACAGTCATGCCATGTATTTCACCTTCCGATTCTGTTGTGACAATGGTTATTCCCGTTGCAAAATTCCCCATAGCATTGCGAAAGACTCTTGAATCCATTATAATACCTCTCTCCCTTATTAAAGGCAGTTTTCGAAAAAAGTATTGCTTTTTTGTGAATCCTTATATAGACTTAATTTTTCGTTTTAAAAACATGCCTCATGAATAAAACTATACAATTCTTTTGAAAACAATGTCAAAAAAATCGTACTGATATCATCATTTTAGAAAGAGATAGTAAAGAAATGGCAGTAGCCGATTTATGGCTTTTTAACCTCGAATCCTCCCTTTAATTTAACTTCTCCGTTTTCATTTTTTACAAAAATTTTGCCGATCCATCTCCTTTCTCCGTCTACGCTTTTTTCATCATCAATTATTCCTTCGATGGACAATTTTTCGCCTGGTCTGGTCATAGCCGAAAAGCGCACTTTGAAAGCTCTTAAATTTTGTCTTGGAAACCATTTTGTTAATGCTTCCCCTGCCATCCCCATGACAAGCATTCCATGTGCGATCACTCCGCCTAAACCTGCCTCTTCTCCAATGGGTACAACTGTATGTATAGGATTAAAATCTCCGGATGCCCCGGCATATCGAACGAGCTGCGTATGCGTAATGGTATCTTTTTGCAACGTTTCTAATTCGCTCATTTTTTCACCTCATTTATTATTGCTGATTTTTGAATGGATAGATAAAATCCAAAAACGATTTTAACTTTAAGAAAAGAGCTTTTATTCATTTCTTTCAATAATATTGCTTCGAGCTATTAATACAATTTTTCCATCACGTGAAAATTGATTTTCAATTGTAATGAAGTTCATTCGTCTTTTTTCAATATGAGAAATTACTTTAGCTGTACAGCTAATCTCATCACCCGCACAAATATCATCGAAATATTCATATTCCTGTTCTCCATGCAAAACCTTTAATGGGTTCAATTCCAGTTCGCGAATTAATGTTTCAAAATCTAACCCGCTCCACATTTCTATGACAGTTGGAAATGTAGGTGGGATAGGAATATCCCGAAAGCCTTGTTCTTTCGCTGCTCCGACATCATAATATAAAGGATTTTCATCTCCGATAGCCATAGCAAATTCTTTTATTTTCCCACGTTCGACAGTAAATGAACGAACCTTAAAGGTTTTTCCTGTTTTATTACTTTTCTCCATGGTTTCTCCCTTCTTAATTGAAAATATAAGTAATTTAATTATAACACTTTTCTACTTTTCCTAAAATTACAACAACAAGAAACACATGTGATTAAAGACAAAGTTGGGCATGATTTAAGTAAGAAGATCGGGTTAAAAAAACTTAAAAACTAATTAACTAAAAATCAATTAAAATAGTTTACATTTTCGAATTACATGAATACAATGTAAATATACTAATTTTCCCTAAGGAAACTTTTTTGTTGAAGGTTTACTTTTGAGTAGGGAGGAAACAAAAATTGAGCGATAAAACATTACCGCGTAAATATATACCAAAAACGAATAAAACAACTTCCAATGCAAGAGCAGTGCTCAGAGGCGAAGTTTCAGGCATTAAAAGAATCCTTCCTTTTCTAGGACCGGCGTTTATTGCGGCTGTTGCCTATATTGATCCCGGTAATTTTGCTACTAACATAACTGCTGGTTCTAAATACGGGTATCTTTTACTTTGGGTGATTGCAGTATCGAATTTAATGGCGGTACTTATTCAATCTCTTTCAGCAAAATTAGGGATTGCTACTCAGAAAAATCTTCCTGAAATTGCAAGAGAAAGATTTTCTAAAGGAGCCTCCATCTTCTTATGGATTCAAAGTGAGCTTGTTATCATTGCAACGGATTTAGCGGAATTTATTGGTGCAGCCCTGGGACTATATTTATTATTTGATATTCCGATGGTTCCAGCTGCTTTAATCACTGCTGTCGGCTCCTTTGCAATTTTAGAGCTGCAGCGAAGAGGTTACCGTTCCTTAGAAGCAGGAATTGCTGCAATGGTCTTAATCGTTGTATTGGCATTTGCCTTACAAACCTTTTTGGCTAGACCCGATTTGGGTGAAGTTGCGAAAGGACTTGTGCTTCCGAAATTTCAAGGTGTTGATAGTATTTTACTCGGTGCAGGTATTCTGGGAGCAACTGTTATGCCTCATGCAATTTACTTGCATTCATCTTTAACACAAAATCGAATTGTTGGGAGAAATGACCGCGAGAAGAAACAAATTTTTAAATTTGAGTTTTTTGATATCGTGATTGCCATGATTATTGCCGGTGCCATTAATATGAGTATGCTAGTGGTATCAGCAGCCTTATTTCACAAGCACGGGTTAGTGGTAGAAGATTTGAATGTTGCATATGATCAATTTAAACATTATGTTGGTCCGGTCGCTTCCATATCTTTTGGACTTGGACTCTTAATTGCAGGGCTTTCAAGCTCTTCTGTTGGTACTATGTCCGGAGATGTTGTAATGCAAGGATTTATTAATAGGCATATCAATCTTTATCTGCGAAGAGCGATCACCATGATTCCGCCATTAGCCATCATTATACTGGGTGTGAATCCAACTAGTGCATTAGTTATCAGCCAAGTCATTCTGTCATTTGGGATTGCTTTTGCATTAATACCTTTAATTATTTTTACAAGTAATAAAAAAATTATGGGTGCTCTTGTAAATCATCGGATTACAACTATCATTGGCTGGATTGTTGCGGGATTGGTAGTAGCATTGAACATATTTCTTCTTATTGAAACGATATTTTAAAAAGGAAAGTTGTGATGACATGTGTGCTTCACAACTTTTTTTTGTTTAGCGTTTCGCGGGATTATTGTAAAAATTGGCGGGATAATGCTTGGAATTCGCGGGATTATGTCTAGATTTCGCTGAATTATTGTTCAAACTGACTGAATTATCTCCTCATTTGCCTGAATTCCAAATTATTCGTTTTGCTAAAGATCCTTTATAGCAAATCTTGCCAAGCATAATAAAAAAACAGGCCGCTGCATAAACAGACCTGCTTCTAACTTTTATCATTTTGAAAGGACCTTAACGAAAGGTTCCCCCATTTCTTTTGATCTTTCAACTGTAGCTTTTACTGCTTCTATTATTGCTTTATTGCCGCCAAAAGCCTCGAGAGCTTCCAATCCTTTTGCCGTAGGTCCATTAGGAGCAGCAACATTTTTAATAAGTTCTGCAAAAGATTCCTCTTGTTCAAGAACCATTTTAGCCGAGCCAAAGACTGTTTGAGCAATTGCATAGCGAGCTATGGATTTTGGTAATCCCTCTTCGACAGCCGCTTGCTCCATTTGTTCCATTAATGCATAAAAGAAAGCAGGTGCACTGCCGGCAATTCCCGTAAATATATCCATATGTTTTTCTTCGATTTGGTATACTTCACCAATACCTCTGAAAATTTCCATTGCGAGAGCAACAGAATCTTTTGATGTGTAAGCACCTGCGGATAATGCAGTTGCAGACTCTCCGACCATACTGGATGTATTCGGCATGACTCGAATCATTTGCGGCTGTCCACCAAGGCATTCCTCCATATAACTGGTATTTACACTAGTAACGACAGATATAATTACTTGGTCTGATGTTACTTTATTTTTAATGGAAAGTAATGCTTGTTCTAAATGCTTAGGTTGCATTGCCAATACGATGATATCGGCTTTTTCGATTTCAACATTATCTATATTAATATGGTATTTATTTCGTAAATCTAATAGTCTCTCTTTATTATGATGATTTTGAACAAATATATGGGGAGCAGGAATAATCTGTTTATTTATGATGCCTGATATTATAGCTTCTGCCATTGGCCCTGCTCCTAAAAAAGCGATGCTTTGGTTCAAGGTCATTTTTAATCCCTCTATCCATCTATTTTTATACAACGTTTACTATCATAACACGTTAAATTAAATAGATAAATAGAATAAGACTAACCATTTATTTTGGATTGTTAATTTATAGGAGTCAAATATTTTTCAATGTCCTTTTCAATTTTCAAAGGATTTATATTCGGCGCGTATCTTGCAACCACCTCGCCTTGACGGTTGATTAAAAATTTGGTGAAGTTCCATTTTATTTTTTTGGTTCCTAAAAATCCTGCTGCATGTGACGTTAAATATTGATAGATAGGATGTGCATTTTCTCCATTTACCTCTATCTTTTCAAACATTGGAAAGGAAACATTATAGTTAAGGGTGCAAAATTGGGCAATTTCCTCATTGCTTCCTGGATCTTGCTCCCCAAATTGATTACATGGAAAGCCGAGTATTTCAAATTCTTTGTTTTTATACTTTTGATATAATGTTTCCAAGTCTTTAAATTGTTTTGTGAATCCGCATTTACTGGCAGTATTTACAATAAGCAGAACTTTATTTTTGTAGTTAGTCATTGAAACTTCTTCGCCATTTATTAATCGTGCTGAATGATAGTAAAAACTCATTGGTAACCCCTCTTTTCTTTAATAGATATTTCTAAATATATGATTAAACACTATAAACAAATATACCTTTTTATTTACTATAAATAAAAACAGGAGAATCCTTAAAGGATTTCTCCGTCTATACTTCATTATCATAGGGGTATAAAATATGATTCGCGTATATCGTACCAGGTACATTTTCATCTTCTAAAGCTTCCATATACTCTTGTAATTCAATTTATAATTCTTCTGGTGCTCCATATTTTAGATGCCAATTTCCCGGTTCACCCACAAAATAAGGACTATCCATAAATGTCGGTATTCTTCTTGTCATTTTACCGCCTCCAATTATGAAATTTAAAAAGTTTGTCACAAACTGGCGACTTCTTGAAAAGGGAAATGAATATTATTCAAGAATATTTAATGTAATGTTAAACTATATCATTCCATCATTTTAGGGGGGGAAATTCAGATGGATCAATCATATGTTAACTGGAATGGTCATCATGTTAAACTAACTTGGCTTCCAAATAGGATGCCCAACGTTGCATTAGTGACAAGTGTGCACGGATATTGTTTTCTGGATGAAAAAATTATGTTGGTTAAGATTGATAATCGCGGCTTCAATATGCCGGGCGGACATATCGAAGGAAATGAAACACCTGAACAGGCCTTTCATCGTGAAGCCTATGAGGAGGGCTATGTAAAGGGAGAAATAAAATATTTAGGTACAATAGAAGTAAACCATTCAGATAATCCTCTTTTTGATCCAAATGGAATATACCCTTTAATCGGATATCAATTGTTTTATCGTATGGAAATTACAGAGTGCTTGCCATTTTTGCGAAAAAATGAATCTCTAGCTCGTATTTGGGTGGAACCGGACCAAATCTCTTATATCATCGATGACCATCCACTTACGTTAAAAATATTAGAAACAGCGTTAAAGATAAAATAAAGAGGGAATCCATTTTTTCTTTGATTCCCTCTTGCAAATACTTTTCATCTAAAAGAGAAACTTTTAAAATAAGGAAGTATAACGAAAGGAGCAGTAAGCATGAGTAATATTTGGATACCAATCCTCAGTATAATGGTAGTTATCTATATTGTCATCGGAACGATATTATTTCGATTTTTTAAGAAAAGCAAAAAGAATACATAATACGTTTTTAAACTAGCCCTTCTACCCTTTCACACCTGTTAAAGCAATCCCTTCTACAATTCTTTTTTGGAAAAAGAGAAAGACGATGATCATTGGGATTACAGCCATTGTACTCATACACATAATGAGGTTCCATTTTATCCCGCCTGCATCTGCAGTCGAAAATAAGGAAATCCCAACAGGAAGGGTACGCATATTATCGGTAGCGGTGATAATAACCGGCCATAAATAAGCATTCCAATTTCCTAAAAAAGTTATGATTCCTAAAGCCGATAATGCAGGTTTTACTTGTGGAAGGGCGATTCGCCACCAAATCTTAAATTCCCCCATTCCGTCAATCCTTGCCGCATCTAAAATATCATCGGGAACACCGAGCATGAATTGTCTTATTAAGAAAATCCCAAACGCTTCAATCAAGCCGGGAAACATAATCCCCCAAAAAGTATCTACCCAGCCAAAATCACTCCCCATCATATACCAGGGAATGACCAGCATCTCTGTTGGAATCATTAGTGTACTTAGAATTAAAATAAAGACAACTTTTGCTCCGGGAAAACGGTGCTTCGCTAAAACATAACCAACTAAAGAATTAAAAATAAGGCAGCTGATAGTAACGATTATTGCTACGACAATACTGTTCCAGTACCAGCGCAAGAATTCGGTTTCTTTAAAAATATATTCGTAGCCTGACCAATCAATTTTCTTTGGAAGAAAGGTAAAATTATAAAAATCAGAGATGCTTTTTAAAGATGACAGGATCATCCATACAAATGGAAATGCAACGATAATGACTCCAGCTATAAGAAAAAGATGAATAATGACAGCCCCGATGTCCTTCTTCTTCCTTTGCATAAAAACACCTCCTAATATTCATAGCTTTTATTTAAAATTCTTAACTGTATTAACGTTACGAGTAAAATAATGATAAATAAAACAACTGTAATGGCGGAAGCATACTCCATATTAAAATCAGTAAAGGCGTTCTTATACATGTATACCACGATACTTAAAGTACTATTTAATGGTCCTCCTGCATTAGCGGCGCTTCCCCCGGTTAGATTTTGAATTTGCGTAAAGGATTGCAAGGATTGAATAACCCCTGTTACTGCTAAAAATACAATCGTCGGATTTAATAATGGAAATGTAATTTTCCAAAACATTTTCCATTTGCTTGCCCCGTCGATTTGTGCCGCTTCATAAAAATGCTTAGGAACCGCCTCAAGTCCAGCCATAAAAATCAGCATACTGAATCCCATCGCCTGCCAAATCATTACAGCACTCACAGATAAAAGTGATTCACTTGGATCTCCGAGAAATCCTTGGGGAGGGATATGAAGCCAAGTTAATATCTGATTAAACACTCCGGTATTTTGGTCATACATCAGTCTCCATACCCAGCTGACTGCAACGATGGAAGTAATATATGGCAAAAAATAAATCATTCGATACAGCCACCGAAAACGCCTAACCCGCCCAATCCCTAATGCGATAATTAACCCAAAAGCCATCTGCAGGGGAACGGTGACAATAACATACAAACCTGTGTTCAAGACAGACTTCCAAAAAACAGGATCCTGTAAAAGTTGTTTGTAATTATCCAATGTACCGCTTGAATGATCCTGGGTCATGAAAGAGAGTGAAAATGCATAAAGAGTTGGAAAAATTCGAATGGATAAAAAGAAAAGCAATGGAATCGTTAAAAAGGCATAAGCAGTTAGCGTTCTTCTAGTATGTAATTTCATAGGCTGCCGCTTATTATGAACGGTGGTGGAATTCATCTCCTTGTCCCCCTTATTGGAAAACGCACCGTCTGGTGAAAAAGGTTCAGACGGTGCTAAAATCCTTATTTATAATATTGATCACGAATATCTTGTTGCTGCTTCACTAAATCTTCAAATGTTTTATCGAATGGCGCTTTTTTAAGCAGGATGGATTCAACTGCATTATTGATGGAGTCTCTTTCCTTTGCCTCATCCACGAAAAGTGTCGCATGCGCATCCGCCAATCCCTCCACAAATGGGCCGTAAATAGGATCATTTTTAATGGTGGCATCGTCTGAAAAAGATGCTGCGGCAGGCAGTTCCCCTACTTTATCCAGCCATTCCTTTTGTGTATCCTCGGAAATCAAAAATTTTAAAAACTTTTCTGCGGCTTTTAATTTTTCTCCTGACAACCCTTTTGCTAGACTATTAGTCCAATAGGAGCCAAAGTTAGATTTTACTCCTCCTTCTTCTTTAACAGGCAAGGTAGTAACGCCCCAGTCGAACTTTGCTGCTTCTTTTGTAGCAGCAACACTGAAGGATCCATCAATCATCATTCCAGCTTTGCCCGCTTTAAACGCAGTATTATAATCCGTCAGGAAATTACGATCCCCTATTTTTTCTTCCTTCGTCATATTAATCCAATATTTAAATGCCTCTAAACCCTCTGGTGAGCTATTCCATTGAACTGTTTTCCCTTCATCACTAAATGGTGTTACCCCCCATTGACGCAGCATTACTTCTTCAAAGGTATGGTACCCTTGACCATTCACATCCCAAGCAAAACCTTCCTGCTCATATTGCCCATTAGCTTTCATTTTGGTCATTTGTTTTGCCATTGTAATCAGTTCATCCCATGTTTTTGGCGGTTTCTCAGGATCTAGACCTGCTGCTTTAAACATATCTTTATTCCAAAATAAAGCAAGAGATCGTACCGCTACGGGCAATCCATAATATTTTCCATCTATTTTTGAAGCTTGAATCATAGGAATATAGTAGGATTCAATATCTTGTGCACTCATGAAGTCTTCTGGAATGGGTTGAATATAGCCTTTTTGCTGATATTGAGGAAGCCAGCCATAGTAGAGATTCATAATATCCGGACCTTTTTTGGCATTTACTGCTGCCGCAATTTTTTGATTGTATTGATCATATGGGAAATCCTGTGCTACAACTTTAATGTTCGGATTTTCCGCTTCAAACTTTTTGATTAAATCTTTGATAATATCTACTTTTTGTGGGAAGGTGTACTGCCAATACGTAATGGTTATCTTGCCTGATTTAGAGCCATCTTCTTTGCCGCATGCACTTGTTAGCAACAGCACGCTGATGACTAAGGTAATAAAAATCATATACTTTCTTTTCTTCATATAAGTTCCCCCTCATCAAGCTGTCTATAAAACTTCCGATAAATTGATTGACATGTTTAGCCATTGTCTAGTTCGAGCGCCTTTCGGCTAGCGGATGGGCCAGATGCTTCCGCTTTTCTTATTAATCTGTTTTCGTCCATTTATTCGTGATTTCATGCAATGATTCGCTGCAAGAGGATAGTTTATCAAATAATGTTTTTGTTTCTAAAAGCTGAGCTTTTATGTTATTTTTTCTGTTCTCTATCATTCGTTTTACTTCAGTTGGAGCCGGCCCTCCCGGTTGGGATCTTTTTTGTATAAATAGTTCGGGATTTATTGCATTTTCTACGAATTGGTTAGAAAGTTGAAGAGGTTTTCCAAGAATATGTATTGCTGCTTCCTCTAAATGTTTGTCTGTAATTTGAGAGGGTTGTAATTTGCGATTCATGCAAATGCGGACAAGTTTGCTGGCAATGGCATGCGATGATCGAAAAGGAATATTTACTTCACGTGTTAAGGCATCTGCCAATTCTGTTATCGTTGCAAAACTTTCCTTTGCACGCTCATATAAAGTATTTTTATTTACCTTGAGAGTACCGATAACAACTGTCGATAATGCATATACATCCTTAGCCGTTTTGTGGCATTTCCAGATAAAAGGCTGCAAGTCATCTTCTGTATCATTAATATCCCCGAACGGAGTATTATGAATCATTTGCAACACTGTCTCGGCAACCCCGACTCCGCTCGAACTAAGGGCACGAATATGTTCTAAAGACACTGGATTTCGCTTTTGAGGCATAATGGAACTGATTTGCACATATGGATCAGCGACGCTTATGGCAGAAAACTCCTGTGTGGACCAAAGCAACAAATCTTGGGCAACCCTCCCTAAACTAATAAGTGCTACTTTAATCGCGCATGCTGCTTCACATAAGTAGTCGGCCCCAGCAATTGCGTCATATGAATTCTCTACTAGCCCATCAAATCCTAAAAGCTCTGCAACACGATAACGATTAATAGGAAACCCTGTGGTTGTTAAGGCAGCTGCTCCAAGCGGGCTTTTATTACACGTTTTATAAGCATTGAAAAGCCTTTTAACATCACGATTGACAAAGTCATAGACGGCTAGTAAATAATGGGCAAAAGTCATGGGCTGTGCTTGCTGAGTATGCGTATACCCTAGCATTAATGTATCTAAATGCTCCTCGGCAACGTCAAGTAAGGTTTGTTGGAAGTTTTGTGCGGATTGAATAGTTTGAAGTATATGCTGCCTTAATGTCATGCGGTAAATAGCGACACCTAAATCGTTTCGGCTCCGTGCCAAATGAAGACTGCCCCCAATTTCACCTGCATGACGAATAATTTCACTTTCAATCAGAAAAAATAAGTCTTCATATTCTCCATCGTAAGAGGTATTTTTGATTGTTTCGATATCCATCTGACTGATAGCATCGAGAATGGTTGCCCCTTCTTTTTGGGTCAATAAGTGTTGTTCTACCAACATAACTAAATGGGCTCGATTAATTTCTAACATTGGTTCTAACAATTGCTTTTTTGCATTTTCAAATGCTGGTTCCAATACGACTTCCGCGTACGTTATCCCAGGAAATTTAAAGCCTTCCTGTTTCATTATTTTTTCTATTCTATGCAAGCTTTCCTCTCCTTCTTTACATTAGATATGAAATAAACGAACTTGGTAAAAGTTTATTAAATCATTCCTCACATTAGACATGGTTTTTTCGAATACCTAAACATTAATAGGTATACTTGTCCATCAAGGAAGGCCAAATCGTAAAAAACCGGAACTAAGCAAAAACTAGTTCCGGTTTCAGGTTTTATTCGTATGCAATTAGTGCACCAAGCATCCATAAATGTTTTTCAAATTTTGCTTGAAGTTCATTTAGTAAGTCAACAGTTGGTTCATCTTTCACTTCTTCCGCTAGTTTAACACCGGTGTTTTTCATTTCATCCACCATTTGACGGTAATCCTTGATCAATTGTGAAATCATTTCATTTTCTTTGTCATCAGCTGTTGCCTCTACAAGAGTAGTTTCCTCTAAATATTTACTCATTGTTGCGAGCGGTTTTCCGCCGATGGACAAGATTCTTTCAGCTATCTCATCTAGATCGTCTGCCATTTCATTGTATAAATTCTCAAATAATTGGTGCAGTGAGTAGAAATGTCTGCCTTGGACAAACCAGTGATATCGATGCAATTTAACATACATAATATTAAAATTAGATAGTTCTTGGTTTAAAAAATTGATAAGCTTTTGATTTGACATGTAATACCTTACCTTTCAAGTTTTTTCTTATTTTTTGAAAGGCGCTGGCTTTTATACATGAAAAATTAATATTCGATTTCATCATAATCTTTTGGCTGTGGTAATGGTTCGGATGGCATATTCTTTAATGCTCTTTCTTCTAAAGATTGATTATCTTTGTTGCCCTTCTGGGAAGCTCTATTTGTCTCCGTTTTCTTATTCATCTTTTTACACCTCGTTTTTTTATCATTACACAAGTTTGGCTAGTCATTCGCCCGCAAGCGGGATTTCTCAGTCAACATCGGCTTGTCCCTCGCCTTGGTTCCTTGTGTCGAAGACTTCGAAATCCACAGGCTTGAGCTGCAGTGCTTCACTTTTCTTATCTAGCAATAACCTTATTTAAAAACTGTAAAAGCCTCGGGTTATTGGAGTGATCAAATACTTCATCAGGTGTCCCATTCTCCATCACAATACCTTGGTCCATGAAGATGACTTGGTCAGCAACATCATGAGCGAATTTCATCTCATGCGTTACAATTACCATTGTCATCCCTTCCTTAGCAAGATCCTTCATAACTTTTAAAACCTCGCCAACTAGTTCTGGGTCCAAGGCTGATGTAGGTTCATCAAATAGGAGTACTTCCGGGTCCATGGCCATCGCCCGGGCAATCCCAATCCGCTGCTGCTGCCCTCCGGAAAGTTGATGGGGATACATATCCCCGCGATCCTTTAGACCAACCTTTTCCAACAAGGTAAGGGCTTTTTTTCGAGCCTCTTCCTTTGACCTTTTCAGCACAACGATTTGTCCTTCCATAATATTTTCGATTGCAGTTAAATGAGGGAATAAGTTGTACCCTTGAAATACCATCCCTGTTTGCTTTCGAAATGTCATCATTTCCCTGGTTTTTAATTTAGTGGAGGGAATAAATTCGATTTTCTTTGTACCCAATGTGATTTTTCCGCTATCCGGTATTTCTAATAGATTTAAACAACGGAGTAAGGTTGTTTTCCCCGACCCAGAGGGACCTATAATAACAGCAGTTTTTCCTTTTTCAAGTGTTACATCAATACCTTTTAACACTTCAAGGTCATCAAATTTTTTATAGAGCTTTTCAATTGTAATCATGATGTTTCCTCCATTATTTTGCTATGCTACGATTATACCGTTTTTCAAGCGCCGATTGTGCATAGGATAGCACAGTGCTAAATATTAAATAAATAAAAGCGACTTCAATATATAACCATAATGGTTCATAGGTTGCAGCGGCAATTTGCTGTCCTTTTTGAAACATTTCTGTTACGGTTATCGTTGCTGCCAAGGAGGTATCCTTAACCAAACTTATAAACGAATTGCCTAATGGAGGAACAGAAACCCGCATTGCTTGCGGCAATACAATTCGTTTCATTGCTTGCGATTTTGTCATCCCTATTGAGAATGCAGCTTCCCATTGGCCTTTAGGAATCGAAAGAATGGAAGCTCTAAATATTTCGGAAGCATAGGCACCGACATTCAATGTAAATCCAATGATTGCCGCTGGAAAGGGGTTTAATGTGATTCCGATACTAGGAAAACCATAAAACAAAATGAATAATTGAACAATTAATGGTGTTCCACGGAATATCCATACATAAAAACGAGCAATGTAATCCACTATTTTAATGTCAGATATTCTTGCCAATGCGGTTAAAAAGGCTAATATCAGACCTAAAACAAAAGTGATGAGGGTTAATGGAATGGTAAAGTATAACCCTGCTTGTAATATAGGAAAAAAGGAATCGCGCAGGATCCCTATAATATGTTCTGAACGGTCACTAGTAAACATTGTCTTTTATCCTTTACTTCGATACATCTGTACCAAACCATTTTTTTGAAATCTTTAAATACGAGCCATCCTTTTTCATATCTGCAAGAGCTTTATTAACCGCATCTACTAGATCTTTATTGCCTTTTCGGAATAAAAAGGCATTACTTGTTGCTTTTTTTTCCTCGTATACTTCTTTAATCGGTAAATCCGGACGATGCTTCTTCAAATCGAGATAAGAAAGGCTGTCATTTATCGTTGCATCAATCCGTCGGGAAGTTATAAGATCAACGGCTTGGTTAAAGCCGTCTACGACCGTATTTGTTGCACCGTGATCTTCTGCAATTTTTCGATAATTACTATCCAAAGATTGCCCAACCTTTTTCCCTTTTAAATCATCTAATGATTTGATGGTGTTGTTATCTTTGCGAACAATCAACACAGCTTTTGAAACAATGTACGGATCAGACATATCGTATTTTTTTAATCGATCAGGTCTTACTGCTACTTCGTTGGCGACCAAGTCATATCGTTTAGCATCTAAGCCCGCTATCATTCCGTCCCACTTGGTTTCAATGTACTTAGGTTTGATATTTAATCTTTTAAACACTTCATTTGCAATGTCAATATCAAATCCAGTCAGCTTTCCAGTACTGTCATGATACGTAAAAGGGGCATATGTTCCTTCCGTCCCTATCGTAATAACTCCTTTTTTTTGGATATTTTGGTAAAGAGTATTTTTACCATCCTTATCACTTCCTGTATTGCGATTGGAAGTACCACAAGCTGTTAACAATAGGAATAAAACCGAGAATAGGATGATGAGTGTATATTTTTTCAAAATGATTCCCCCAATATTTTAATCATCGTTTCTTTTTTTATCATCTCCACGGTTTTTCAAATGTATGCAAATAGGACAATGTTTCAAATATGCGGAATTTCTTCACCATCTTAAGGATTGTACATATATTAATTCAAGGAGGTGGTGAAGATGAATCTTCAGTATTTCTACGCAATCCTTTCCGGGTTTGCTTTAATTATCCTTCCATCATTGGTTACAACATCCATCATACCTGCAACTTTAGCAACGGTTTTAATGGTAGTTGGTGCAATTATCGTCATTCTTTTCTCCGTTGTTTTAATTGTAAAAGCTTTAATAGTCCTCTTTGGAAATCGTCTTAAATAATAAGGATAAATGAATGTTAGAAGTATTGGAGCAAATTACGTTAACATAATATTATTATGTAACACTATTTTCACTCCTTTTTTACATTAAAAAAGAGGAATGAAGGTATGAACCTTATTCCTCTCAGACTGTAGACAAACTCGATGAAGATCGAGCTTGCCTACAGTCTTTTTTGTTTTAAAATATAAATAGAAATAATACTTGGGGTGATGAAGATGCTTTCAAAACATAATTCCATTCAACGTGATCAAGTAGAAATGATCGCTTTAGACCAGTTGGTTCCCGAAAATCATTTAGTCCGAAAAATGGAGGCAGCGATTGATTTCTCTTTCATTTATGATTTAGTGGAAGAAACATATTCCGCAGTTGGACGCCCAAGTATTGATCCCGTGATCTTGATTAAACTTACCTTTATTCAATATACATCCGGTTGGGATCTTT
>NZ_LJJC01000004.1:2375341-2385543 GCF_001420715.1 Heyndrickxia shackletonii
AAACGATATATGCGAAACGCAAAGAAACGATTGAGCGTGTATTTGCAGACGCAAAAGAAAAGCATGGTATGCGTTGGACAACGTTAAGGGGACTTAAAAAATTGTCGATGCAGGCGATGCTTACTTTCGCTGCCATGAATTTGAAGAAAATGGCCAACTGGATATGGAAAGGTCCGGAAATGGCCTAGTAGATGAGGATGAGAGAGGTCAGCATACACCCAAAAAGGTAAAAAAGTAAGAACAAAATCAAAAGGGGTTCGGAATGTGACCATTCCGAACCCCTTTTGTCTACAATCTGAGAGGAATGAAGGTATGAACCTTATTCCTCTTTCTTTCACTTTAATATTAATTATTTTGAAATTTTGGTCCGGGTGTATCGGTCAGCGGATGAAGAAGGTGCTTGCGCTTTTCTTTTTAAGATGCGGAATTGCGATGTTTTTCAAGGCGCTGAGATACTTCTTTCAATTCTTCTCTTAATTCATTGTTCTCCTTCTCTAGAAACTTAATTTTTTTCTTTAAGGAAGAAATCATGACGCCTTTGTATCTTTCTTCTTTTTCCCGCTTAATTTCCCGTATAGATGGTATCGATGAATCCTGTAATCTCATTTTTTCAATCAATGTTCTTATTTCGGTATTTTTATAGAGCGTTGCTTTACTGACCCCGGATGCTTTGGAAATGCTGTTAAAATTAATTTTTTCGTTGCTTTCGATTAATAAATCAATTGCTTTTTTTACCTTTTGTACAGTTCTTTTTCTTTTTAATTCATGAACTTGCTTTAAATGTTCGTTAATATTTTTTGTACTCATTACCTCCACCTGCTTTCTAATCATTGTCCATTTAGCAAAAATTAGTCACGTTTCATTAATAAGAAAAAAATCATCTCTTCTGTCTTTCGAAAAACCTCACAATACGGATATTCAGTACCTAATACTGCATAATCCAAGCAAATTCCATCGACATATGTCCAGAAAATGGTAGAAATAACAGATGGATCAATATCTTTTCTGAATTCACCACTTGCTATACCTTCTTCAAGAATTGCTATAACAAAGCTTTTATATACATTTTGATATCTTTCCAGCATAATACTGCGTATTTCTTTTTTACGAGAAGAGGAAAGCCAAAACTCACCATGAACAAGCATTAAATGTTTGAAATCCTCCGTAAGGGATACCTCCCGATATGTTTTAAAAAGAAATTGCAGTTTTTCCGTTGCATTCGAAATTGTTTTAAAATGTTCTTGAAAATAATCAAAATTGGCTTTTGTTTGTTCATTCATTAGCTGTATGTATATATCATCTTTTGTTTTAAAGTAATTATATATGGATCCTTTACTCATGCCTGACCTGGCACAAATATCATCAATGGTTGCAAGTTCGAAGCCTTTTTCGGCAAAGCATTTAAGTGCACTCTCTAAAATCAACTTCTTGCGATTTTCTTTGTATTCTTCTGACACAATAGGTGACATTATGTTCCTCCGAGCTATCTCAAGCAATCTGTTAACTGTATTAAAATGACTAGTCAGTTTATTTAATGTTACTACCTTATTTTACTTAATGTTCGAGATTATATGATATTCTTGAATGTTCTATCACTTTTTCGCGGTTTAAACTATTAAAATTTTTCCATTAAATCTATCATAAATGGGAAATGTTATAATTTCAAGAATTTTTTATTCTTTTTGAGTAGAGGGAATAACAAAACTTCTTTCGCTTATTAGGATCAACTGTCCATTTTTGACCTGATAGACTTTTTTCTTTTGAACATCATTATTTTAATAAAATACCAGCATGCCAAATAAAACACCATCACATTTAACACTGAAAGTACAAGGTTTCCAAGTAATATTTGCGTTACATTTGTCAAAGGGTTCTGCATGGTTAACCTTATTGGAAATTCTTCACGGTCCGGAATGATATTGCTTACTTGTTCAATAAAAGGAAAAGGAAATCCAAATCTTAGTGCTTTTAACTGACTAAAATTAGTGACCTCGACTGGTAATAGGAATGGTGATAATAAGACTAATACTAAACTAATGGTAAAAGTATAGAGCATTACCTTTCTATTCATGGCGTCCCCCTACGCAATCTGCGATTTTATCTATAATATAGTTCCCAAAATTTCATATAGGTATATAGCTTTAGTTCATCATCAGATTGAACTTTATCTTCTTTAGATAACACCTCTTTATATTAGACTTTCCAAAGAAGGAAAAAGTTTCAAAATTTTTTAATTAAGTTTTCCTTAATAAAAATGGAGGAATTGATTCATAAATACTAGTTTTGCTCCATACATTGTTGGTAATCGGTAATTTGCCTTACAAAAAAAGGAGTGTAAAATGAAAAAAATATTAGGAAAATCTTTGTTGTTAGTGCTGCTTATCGGCTGTCTAGTTGGCTTAGTAATCTATCATCCTATTCAAACAACCTATGAAAAAGTAAAAATTACAGAAAAATATTATGCTTCCAAGCCAACAGAAAAACTGACTGGGAGCAAGACAAAGAAAAAACTCTCTCTTCCTACTAATCCCAAATCAGAAACATGCGCGATGGAATTTGACAATGACAAAGTTTTTATCATGGACTGCCATACTTTTTTAAATTATAGTATTGGCGAGAATGTAAAAATTAAATATAAAGATGGAAAATTGCTAGATATAAGACGGAAATAAACAGAAAAGCGGAAACGCCTTGCTCATCGACGTACGGATTTCGTAGTCTTCGATTGAGATAAAGGAAACACAGTGAGATAGTCCACGAGCTGATGTTGACAAGACTACGAAATCCGCTAGCCGATAGGCGTTGGAGCTCGACAAAGTTTATCATGATTTTCATTCTTCCTGTTCTGCTCTCCCTCTAATTACCTAAGTCAATATATTCACAGATGTATGTAAATATCCCATTATTATTCTAAATATTCTTCAGCAAGAGATGAGTTTAAATACCTTGCCATTCCAGTCTTCAATTTTTGAAAGCCCATTTTTTCGTAAAATGCTTCGTTACCTGTCGTAGAAATTAAGTGTATGCATGAAACCCCTTCAAGCCTCCTAGTTAGATGCATTATGATTTGCTTTGCAATCCCTTTGCCTTGAAAATGCTTATGCACAACCACATCATATATAGCAGCATTAAATACTCCATCTGTAAGAGCTCTGCCAAAGCCCACAATACGCATTTCATCTCTAACAATAACGATTACATTACTCGCTTGAAATACTGATTGAATGATTTCCTCGGTGTGCTTGTTCCACCCCACAGATTGATAGACTTGTTTCATTTCTGTCCAGTTTACATTTGATAAATCTTCTTGAAAAATGACATTCATGCTAATCCCTCTTTATCAACTTAATTTTAAAAAAACATTACAATATTACATGTTTATTTGAATATAAAAATTTTATTGTATATAATGATTTTAGTGAAATATAATTAAAAGGGTAAGTGCCTTGGGCCAAATAATAGAAAAAAAAGGAACAGTGGCTCCCAACCACAGTTCCTTACACAGTAAACCGCAAGTTGAGCAGTGGCCCGTTAAAAAACGAGTTAACCTACCCAAACTTTGGCCTGCAGGGTGGGTTATTTCTTTTTAGTGATGGAAAGCACAACCGAAATCACTGTTAGTATTAATGATCCAAACATAATCATTAATGATAACGCCTGGTAAGTCGTAATCAACAGTGATCCCCCCTTTCAAAAAAGGACGTAACCACTCCCCACCCTGCAACTGTGTTATATAAAATTATAGCACATCCACCTCTATTTTTCGGAAAATTCTTACAAAAATAATTCATTATACCCACTAGACTTTCTAAATTGTCCATTTTTAAAAAAGAGGCTGAATATTTTTGCTTAATCTTTTTTCGGCTTTGATGCTTTTTTTATGACCATTTTCATCCGTATAATCGACTATCACCCATCTATTATAAATATTTGTTTTTTGGAGATAATAACAAATGCGTATATATTTAAAGCCTTTATTCTTCATTAAATGGAGGTGATAGGATGGGATTATTAAACTCATTTTCTAATTGGAGAGCAGAGAGATATGAGAAGCATCTGTCCACAATGGAAGCTTTGGGGAAATGCCCAGACTGTAAAGGCAGAGGATTCATCCCGGCTTTTACAGCCTATACAGTACCAATAGATTGTCCAGGCTGCAACGGAAGTGGGTTGTATTCTGATTGGACTCCGGAAACTGAATAAGCAAAAATGATGACGGGATTATCATAGAATCATTTGCTTACAAAAATCAAATTGTATATAATGTTAGTAACAGAATAAAATAAAAAGGAACAATGACGTGTCAGGTCATGTTCCCAAGCATAGCTGCTGCAAGAAGTGCAGTGGCCCGGAGAAGATGCGAATAACTCACCCTAACCATGGCCTAGGCAGGGTGGGTTATTTTCGTTTTACAAGCGAAATAACAACTGCAATCACTGCTACGATTAACGATCCGAAAGTGACCATTAATGATAATGCTTCGTAAACTGTGACCATCAGTGCATCACCCCCCTTCTGAAAAAGGAGTGACCACTGCCCACCCTACATTGCTATGCTAAATCTAGTATAGCACAAATGTTCGCAAAATATAATAGAGCAATTAAAATGTATCATTTGACCTATGTGCTTCGTATTTACTCTTCATAAAAAATTTTTTTCATTTAAAAATTTCCGTTAAATAGATTCATTTATATGCTAGAATAATAGTGGCAAAATTCAATACTCTCCTAGGAAAGAAGCGTAGTCATCGTGTGGATTCTAGCAGCATTAACAACTAGCATTGGTTTTGGTGTCAACAATACGATTTTTAAATGGAGTGGCACTAAAAATCTTTCGAAAGTACAAATCCAGTTTTTCTTTTATTTCATGGCGTTTCTGCTTACCCTTTGTTATGGATCTGTTTCAAGCAGATTTCATCCAAGTTTACTGTCCATTTTTTTAGGAAGCTTTATCGGCATTTTGAATGCCAATGGTAATATTCAAATGTCGCAAGCCTTTGAAAAGGGACCGGCAAGCTTAACATCACCATTAATTGCAGCAAATACCATTATTCCGATAATATGTGCTGCATTCATTTTTAAAGAACAAATTAATGGGATACAGTGGATTGGTATCATCTGTATGTTGTGCGCTGTTTTTGTTATTCAGTACACCCCAAAACACCATACAAATACAAACTATTTGGCATGGATGCTTCGTATATTGCTATCCATTCTGTCTTTTGGGATATTAGGAATTTTAATGAAGACAACCTCTTATCTTCATCTTCATTCCTTGGATGTGCTAGTGTCTATGTACGGCGGTGGATGCTTATATTTGGGGATTAATATGTTGATCACAAGAGAAAAAATTGCATTTCCCGAAATAAAAACGGGTACAATCATTGGGATCATTAGTGTTATCGGCTACAGTTGCTATTTTTACGCACTGAACAAAGGATTAGGTGGCATAGTCTTCCCTATTGTCAGCTTAAACTGCTTAGTCGTGGTACTTGCCGGATGTTACATATACAAAGAATCATTACGGTCCTATCAAGTTGCTGGTATTGTCGCGGCATTAATTGGAATTGTGCTGACGAAAATTTGACACCAGATAAAAATTTACATAATGAAAGGCTCTTTTCTTATACTTTGTTGCTTTTGTATACGAAATGCTAAGGAACAACTTATTTAGATTAAGGCTTTGATAAATAGTATTTAAGTATAAAATATGGGAACGTCCGGTTTGGACGTTCCCGTTCTTATTCCATTAAAGTTTGTAAAGCAAACGAAGCTTTTTAAAAGCTTCGTTTCGCTGCCCAAGCTCCTTGCATTTTACTTAGGAATACAATTTGCCCAATATGATAGGCGTCGTGCATTGCTAAACTCTTTAGTTCAATCATTAATGGATTGTCTTTAGGGATTTCTCTATACAAATCTTCTAGTTCTGATGTTGCTAGTATTTTTTCTAGTTCACGATGAACATAAAAATATTCTTGTTTTGTTTTCTGCCAATTTTGAGACGTCTCAGTTGGTAATCGATATGTAGCCTCATTATTTTCTGCCTGTGGTTCATTTTTTGTTTCACCAAGAAATCGTAACAGAATTCTTTTTTCAAAGAAAAGCAAATGACAAACTAATTCCCAAATGGAATGTGCCCCCTCAACTGGTTTCCAAATTGCCTGTTCAAAAGTGATATCCTCTAGCACTTTTTCAAGTGGTGGAAACCAGTCTTCTTGATCTAAGCAGCTTGCCCATTGCTGTAACAAAAGTGTCCTTACCTCCATTTTCTATTCCCTCCATTTTAATCCCTTTAATAGATAATCACATGGTCAAAATTTACTTTGTTATTTATAAAATTCTGATAATTCTAGTTTATCATATGTTTTGTTAACGGAGAAAGAACAATTGTCTAAAACCATTTCGGTAATCGTAAAGTTATCTTTTATATTTTTTGCCGGTATTCAGGAAAAAAAGACGGCTTAGATTCTTGCTGGTAAAACTTTTCCCATTTTTCGACTAGTGATTTGTACTTTTCAGGATTATGCACTTTTTTTCCAATATAAAAATTCAATGTCCCCTCTGGATTAAACCGATGTTTAAATTGAAAAAGCGAATCTCTTCCGATATGTCCTCCGCCTAAATGGAAAACATTCAGCCCCTCACTTTTTCCCCATAAAGCAATGTGATGCAAAAGATAAGTATTGGAACCAAGACTTAAGAATTTTTGTTCCGAACACCCCAGGTGATAATGGAGCACCGATCCGTCATAAAGACACAATGCAGCTGCAATCATATCGCCATTATAATAAACAGTCCCAATCATTGATTTATCAGGAAACTCCTGCACCAGCTGTTCCAAGTAATCCCTTGAATAGTAGGAATAGGCCGAGGCGTTTACCTTGTCCATTGTTTTTTTGTACATTTCATAGAAGGTATCGATAATCGGATAGGCATTTTCGTTTTGAAAGACTTTAAATGTCAGCTGATTTTTTATTGCTTTTTTAATATTTCTTTTATGATTTTTATGATAACCATTATAAATTTCGTCTTCCCTTTTTGTTAAGTCAATATAGATTGTTTCCCTATCATATGAGACATCAACTAATTTCTCCAAATAGGTTTGATTTTGATATAAAGGATGAAAACGGATAAATTCACTAATGATGTTTTCCATTTTACAGTAGTCTTCAAAGTCCCGTCTGAAATGAATTAATAATTGTTCGTCTAAATCATTATACAATGGTCCTCCATAACCATAGGTGGGAGTAATGATATCGTATAATTCAGTTTCTTTTTCTGCCTCCATAAAAGCCAATGCGTTAATATTTCTGCGTAAAAATACATAGCAAAGTTTTTTCCCTCGTTCATCCTCGCAGTAAAATAAAAAAGGATCGCCATCTCCCGTAAATAGATTTAAATTACTGTAGGAATGATAATAAAAAACATCATTTTTATTTAATTGGGCTAATTTCTCTTTCCACAATGATCTTTCCTGAAAGGATATTACCTCATACATTCGGAATTCACTCCTCCATGAAGAATCATAATATCATCAAACTTTATCATGATGGATCCTTCTGGATACTTGGCAACCATGACCTCATTTGCTTTTCCGGATAAATTGTTGATAATATTTTTTACAAAATTTTGCCCCATTTCATGTGCATGAGGATAACCTCCCCCAAATCTTGGATTTATTTCTGAAATGAGATAGCCATTATCTGTTTTAAAACAATCAATATCAATCGGACCAATGGGTTTTAAATGGTTGATAACCTTTTTTGTCAATTGGATGAGATTTGGATCTAAAACAGATACAGATTTATCTGTTTCGCCCGCTCTCATCTTTATTTTTCTTTTACAAAAAATATTAGTGGTTTCATAGCTCACTAAATCGACGTATCCATCAATTCCATATTCCTGGCCACTAATGAAAGGCTGGACAACTAGGTCATCGTTATCGAACCAAAGTGTTTCAAGCTTCTCAAGAGATTGAATAATAGTGATTCCAATACTTGCACTGCCATATCTGGGTTTTATAACTAACGGAAATGAAAGCTTCTGATTTTGAATGTCTATTAAAATATCATCCTTATTTATATAAGTTGGGATAGCTGGTAAGCAATGTTTTTCTAAAAATGTAAAGGTGAAATATTTATCGAGGCATAGATCAACAATCTCTTTATTTGAAACAATTATTTTTATATTTTCCTTTGCAAATTCATGTTTTTGAGAGGCTAACACGCTTAATTCCGGATCTATGAGGCTTAATACTGCATGAACATCGTATTTAATACAGAGATTTCTTACCTTTTTTATATAATCCGGATGTGTAACGATGGGAACATTTTCAGCGTAATCTGCCACTTGAAGAGCCGGTGCTGATGGATCGCAATCAATTGCAATCACCTTTCCCCCTATTTTATGAAGCTCCTCTTTAAAATACTGAACTAATTTTACCCGTCTGCCAGTACTGGTAATTAAAATATTCAATGATATCTCCTTCCCTTTTGAACGAGATTGTAACGTAGAGGCTTTAAACTACAAAGACTTATGGAAATAAATATAAATCCTCATGAAAAAACTCTCTAAGCGTTTCCTTTTTTCGAATTTCCAAGTACGTATTATTTTCATATGCGATAATAGAAGGCCGTTCCTTAATAAAAGGAGGATTAAAGACAATCGTATATGCACCTACATTTTCAAATAAGATGAAATCATTTTTGTTAGGAAGCTTCCCTTTAACACCAAAAGCTAAGTAATCCTTTTCCATACATGTATAACCAACAATATGATAATGAAGGTTTTTTTGAGTATCCTCCTGATGATAAAAAATCTTCATAGGGAGGTTACGTTTATGCATAGTAGGTTTTATATTGTGAACACTTCCATCGACTACGACAAAATATTGATCATCTATTCTTTTCGTTTCTATTACCTTCGCAATAAATGTAAATACATTGGCAACTAAGGAGATTCCCGGTTCCAGGATTAAAAATGGTTTTCTGTTTTTGTATGGAAACTCATTGTTTATAACCTCACAAATAGCACTTGCATAATCATCAAAACTTGGGGATTGGACTCCAAATTCTGGAGGCAATTCTCCGTAAATTCCTCCGCCGATATCAATGTATTCTATAGTGTCACACATATGTGTTTTGGCTAGCGAACAAAGTTTTTTTGTAACTTCCATATAAGTCTCTACTTTTCTTTCATTTGTTGAGAAATGTGCATGGATCCCTGCCAGTATAATATTTTGTATTTTTCCTAGTTTGATTAGCGCTGACCCAAAATCCCCATTTGCAACACAGATACCAAAACGGCTTTTTTCATAACCTGCTTGGAGGACACTTTTATTGGATTCGGATAGATCAAAGTTTACTCTAATACCGATTTTTACTTGTCGCTCTGGATTGTCTAAACAGTAAGCAATAACATGATCCATTTCATATAATGAATCAATATTTAATAAACTTTCATTCTCTAGTGCAGTTTTAATATCCTCGAAGGACTTAATTGGGCCGTTAAAAATAATTTTTTTAGGATCTACCCCAATCTTTACTGCTAAATCATATTCTAACTTGGAAACAACTTCCGCATAAGCTCCTAAAGAATACATTTCCTTACATAAATATGGGATATAATTTGTTTTATAAGAATAGCCAATGATAAAGTTTGGATATCTATTTTTAAAGGCATCATGCAGTTTTCGATAATTGTGCCGTAATTTATTGACATTGAATAAATAGAATGATGAACCGAATTGTTTACTAAGGTCCTCTATTTGTTTATGAGATAGCTTCATTCTGTCACCGCTTTCTATATGATTAACAATTTCGTGTTGCTTTGTATAATCATCATTTAATTAAATGATGGCAGATTGTAGACAAAAGGGGTTCGGAATGGTCACATTCCGAACCCCTTTTGATTTTGTTCTTACTTTTTTACCTTTTTGGGTGTATGCTGACCTCTCTCATCCTCATCTACTAGGCCATTTCCGGACCTTTCCATATCCAGTTGGCCATTTTCTTCAAATTCATGGCAGCGAAAGTAAGCATCGCCTGCATCGACAATTTTTTAAGTCCCCTTAACGTTGTCCAACGCATACCATGCTTTTCTTTTGCGTCTGCAAATACACGCTCAATCGTTTCTTTGCGTTTCGCATATATCGTTTTTACCTCTTTGTGATGACGAAGATGATCTGCTTCATCAAGGTACTAA
>NZ_LJJC01000004.1:2386184-2981189 GCF_001420715.1 Heyndrickxia shackletonii
CGAATGCCAAATGTATATTGAATAAAGGTAAGTTTAATCAAGATCACGGGATCAATACTTGGGCGTCCAACTGCGGAATATGTTTCTTCCACTAAATCATAAATGAAAGAGAAATCAATCGCTGCCTCCATTTTTCGGACTAAATGATTTTCGGGAACCAACTGGTCTAAAGCGATCATTTCTACTTGATCACGTTGAATGGAATTATGTTTTGAAAGCATCTTCATCACCCCAAGTATTATTTCTATTTATATTTTAAAACAAAAAAGACTGTAGGCAAGCTCGATCTTCATCGAGTTTGTCTACAGTCTGTCATCATTTAATTAAATGATGGTTTTTTAAGGTAGACTCGTATATTTTATTTACAAAATAGTCAATTACCTCATTATCGATGGATTCGTCAAATTTTCTGGCAAAATATTTATTGGATTCCTCAATGAAAGGGATGTCATCTTTAGTCAAACAAATAGGAGAATTCCGTTCCCTTAAGGATATTCCTGATCTTAAAAATAAATGGTTGTCTTTTACCACCTTCGACTTAAAGTGTGAATTCATTAATAACGTGTGAAAAAACCATTCATCAGGGGTATAGGTTTTTTCAAAATAGTGATAAAACCATTTATTTTCTTCTAAAAAGTCGATAATATACTTAGCTGCTTCAAAAGAAATGGTAAACCATTGTGAACCACAATAGAACTCAAAATCCTGTGGCCAATAATTCGTATTAGGGAAAAGTTTAATGCCTTTATCGTATAAGTATTTAATAGATCTTCTGTATATCCTAAATGGATGGGCGTTTGTATATCTTTTTCTTGTTACTTTTGGCCAATTAAGGAGTATAACTCCTTTATTCTTCCAGGTTATGTCATTAAAATGCATAAATATTTGTCCTTTGTTTTTGGATAAGAATTCATGGAAGCCATCTTTTACAAGTAAATCCTGACCGCTTTTGAAACATACGAAATCATAGGATTTGTTCGCAGATAAAACTTCCTTCAACAGCAGAAGCGTCGTATCGATTTGGCTAAAATCTCCCCATTCACAAATCAAACTTTGATCTAAAATTTTTACATTAGGATTTTTTACAATCTTGGTTTTTATTTGTTCGCGTTGTCTTCTATCAATATGAATATATACATCAGCGTCATTATTTGCTGTAAGCTGATGAATAAATTTATTTACTTGTTCAGGATTTTTGTGAATTTGTAAGATATAGGCAATTCGTAGTTCAGCGGTCATCATTTATCACTCCCCACCATTGTTATTATGCTTTAAGCTTCTTTCCCAGCAGTTTTGTCTTTTCAGCAAATATATTAGAATATATCTCTTCCATTTCTGAAAGAATGTTATTTATTTTATAGGTTTGTATACTATTAATATTATTTTTAGAAAATATGGTTCTCGTTTTATTAGATCTATATACTTTTTCAATTGCGTTGGCACAAGCTTTTTCGTCGTTTACTCCTACAACAATTCCGTTATAATTATTAGTAATTAAATCCCGATTTCCTCTGCAATTAGTCACAACGATTGGGAGTCCTGTTGCCATCGCTTCCATAATATTTACTGGCAGCCCTTCCTGTCTGGAAGTGGAAACAGCAATATCAGACATAGCTAGTAGCTTATCTATGTCCTTTCGATATCCTAAAAATTCTACTTGATTGTCTAACTTAAAATTAGCTGCCATCTTTTTATATGTTTCCAAAAGCTCCCCGTCTCCAACTAGTAAAAGCTTTATTTGATTAATATTTTTCTGCAGTCTACTTATCGATTTTATTAATAAATCTTGTTGCTTTCGGTAGCTTAGTTCGGCTACATATATAACAATAAAATCATTGGGATTATATTGATATTCAGATCGCAAAGCTAATTTTTCCTCCCGGGAAATTGGCGAAAACTTATTTAAATCAACACCTACACCATGCACTTTGAAGCAAGGAATGTTGGATCTTAATGTTAATTTTTGTCCATAATCGAAATCTTCATCATTCATCGTTATCAAAACATCCGTCCACCTGGCAGCTAATCTCTCTAATGTGCAATATATAATCCAATTCTTCATTGGAGCTCCATTAAAAAAATGAAATCCATGAGATGTATATACCATCGTTACCCCTTTTATTTTCCGGCAAGCAAATCTGGTCAACAAGGATGCAACAGGAGTATGAACATGTACCATCTCATACTTTCCGTTTAATACTATTTGTTTTATGCTTTTTAAGGCTTGATAATTTTCTATTTTTAAAGGGTTCCTTTGAAATGGAACAGAATATATCGTGCATCCAAGTTCCGATATTCTATCATCTATATCTTCAGCATAATTGGATGCAACACTAACTTCATTTCCCTTCTCGATCAACCATTTAATATGCGGAATTAAAAACGTATTAATCGTTCCTGACACGGTAGAAACAATCAAAATTTTCATTCGAATTCCTCCTGAACTTAAGCTGCTTCCTTTGCCAACGATTTCTTTAATTTCCCCTTTACCAATAAAATTATTGTGTCTATTTCCTTTACTTTTAAAAGATACAAAAGCACAAAATAGATTAATCCTCCTATCACAACAGCAAAGATAAATGTAAATATATGGCCGGTTGTGCTGATGAATAATTTATAAATGTACTTACTTATTCCTCCCATCGCTAGTGAAGCAATCATAATCTTCATGAAGGAAAAGGAGAGCTTTTTTAATCCCAGTCTTCCTAGCTTTCTTCTTAAACTGATTATTAACAAAAAAGTGCAAAAAGTAGTTGAAATACTTGTTGCTAATGCGATGCCGCCAATTCCTAAAATTTTGGATAATAGGAGATTCAAAATGATATTTAGAAACATTGCGAGGCCTGCATTAATCATCGGTGTTTTTGTATCTTGAAGAGCGTAAAAGGCATTTGATAAATTTTCTCTGTGGCTTAAACCGATTATTCCTAATGCATAAAAAAACAGCGCATACGAAGTTAACTCTATTGCGTGGGAATCAAATTTGCCTCTTCCATATAGCAATTCCACGATTTCCCTTGAAAAGAACATGCATCCTATTGCGGCAGGAATTACTAAAATATTTATGATGTTAATAGCATTTGAAAATATTGATTTCATGCCATCTATATTCCCTTCAGCAATAAGCTTCGATATTTTTGGATAAAGGATGGTACTTATCGATACTACAAATACTCCGATAATAACGACGCTTAATGTATTTGCATAATCTAATGCCGTTATTCCTCCTTTCGTAATTTGTGAAGCAAGCGTTCGGTCAATTAATAAATTTACTTGTGCGACGGACGTACCGACTATCGCAGGTAAAGCCAATACAGCCATTCTTTTTATATTTTCATCTTTATAATGAAGGGTAAATTGATAACGGTAATGATTCTTGTGACTAAAAATAAAAAGAAGCAAAAGCTGCGAAAAGGTTGATAGTACACTCCCGATGGATAAAAGATAAGGATTTGTAAAGGAGCTAAAAAAAATAGCGCCAATTGTAATGAAATTGGCGGGCAGACCCATAACGGCAGGAATAATAAATGCTCCTTTTATTTGCAGGTATCCTAAATATATATATATTAAGGCGGTAAAAAAGACACCAACTAGTGATATTCTTGTAAAATGAACAGTTAAAGCCAGCGTCTCTCCTTCAAAACCAGATGCAAACATTTTAACAATGGTTTCCGTAAATATGATTCCGATAAGAAAGATTATGATCGAAATGACGAGCAGCAAATTAACTAAATTATTTGTAAATAAAGATGCTTTTTCGGAACCGCTTTTATTTTCTATACGCGTATACATGGGAATAAAACCAACTGATATGCCCTTCCCAACGATGGAAAAAATAATCGCAGGTATCGTTAAGGAGATTAAATAAACATCACTAATACTTGATGCTCCGTAAAAATACGATAATGTGATATCCCTTGCAAATCCCAATATTTTCGAAATAATTGTTACCAACATTAATATAATCACGGTTTTTTTCATTTAATCGCCTACTGACTCAATTTTTGTTTTTGCTCGCTTCCCTTTTTTAGTAGTCCAATTGTTTTTTTGAACCGATTTATAAATTTATGCCTCTCACTTTTATGCAAAGACAAAACCCGTTCCTTGTAAAAATTCAAAAAGAAAATATATAAATAATCTAAACGATATTCCTTGTGAAAGGTTAAATCAAATAAAGCAAATACCTTTTCAAAATAAGTATCCATTTCGCCATCCATATAGTGATAAATATAAAATTCGTTATTATTTACATATACCTCAAGCCACATTAAATTAAAAAAATCATAGAAAAATAAATAAACATTGGCATACTCCCAATCGATCATACAAATTTGATTGGTAGCCTTCTTTATCAGCATGATATTTGCTGTCCACAGATCACCATGAAGTTTTAAGCATGGGTAATTCATATTTAATAAAATTGGATGTATTTCATTTAAAATTGATTTTATTTCGTGTGATTCACTCCCCTCCCACAAAAAAGATTCCGGGCTCTTATAGGAAATATTTCCTTTCTGTTTGCAGTCATTAAAATAATCCAAATATCGATTAAAAATTTCTTGAATAATATATAGATAGTCTTTCGATTGCCAATTACTATATTGTTGAAATTGTATTAGTTCTTCCATGATTAATAAATTTGTTTCGTCAATCCATAGTATTTTGGGAAGCGGAAAATAGTCCTTAAAATATTCGTTATTATTAAGAACCGAATGAAAATCATCTTTTGTCGCAAATATCGTTAAAACTTTATTATGATGAAAGTCGAATATTCTGCTGTCGTTATAGCCTGTAATGCTTCTAACTGGTCTGTAGACACATCCGGAAAAGTTATCCGTTTTATTATGAAACTCTGAAATCCTGATTTTTTGATTAAATACCATTTTCCTTAATAATAAAATGACGAATCTTATTAATAATTGATAATAATTCTTTTGAAAGATTTCATTAGCCTTATCGATGGTGTAGCGATCACATCGCATAATATATTTGATACTGTTATCATAAGCGTAAGTGCCTGCGGACATATAAGCGAGATTTCTGTTGAAGCTATGCATTATATCCTTTTTTCTTTTGATAAAAAGATAAAATCTCTTGAACATCTTTTTCCCCCGCATCATTTACTGAATTATTCGGATTTAAAGAAGATACTAGCGCCCCTAATATCAACCAAAGAATCCTTGCGTTATTTAATGATATCGCCAAGGATCCTAATAGTAGGATAACAATGATATCTCTTAACATAGAGTTAGTGTTCTTATTTGTTTTTTTAGAAGTTGTAGCTTTAATTATTAATATCAAGACATAAATAAAGAAGAAAAAAGCAAGTGGAATCCCCCATTCTGAAGATAATTGAAGAAATGTATTATGGGATATATGATTTTCATAAAATAATTCATTTGCTACACTCGAATACGTTCCGATCCCTATTCCAATTAGCGGCGAAAGCTTGATTAGCTGTATAGCGACTTCCCATGTTACGGTTCTGCCTGAACCATTTTCTGAAAGTGCTCCACTAAAATCTGTAAAGAGCAGCTGTACTCTTGAAAAAGAAGGCACTATTGTACTCAAATAATTGAAAATATAGCCTAATGATGTTGAAAGAACAGGAATGAAGACAAGCAGACATCCAACTACAATCAATTGTCCTGCAATAACAAGGCCTCTTTTCCTTTTTAAAAGAATGTATTCACTCATTCGAAGTGCTAAATAGCCAATTAGAGTCATGATACCTGTTTTGGAACCTGAAATTAATACCGAAAAAAGCAAAATAAAAAAAGCCACTGCCTTATAGCGCATCTTTAATTCTGAGCGGCTAAAATAAACAAAAGAAGTTATTTGGAGAACAGAGAAATAATTCGGATCTATCATAAACCCTCGGTATCTTGTGTCATCAAAATATAATAGATTAGAAAAAAGACGGATATTTAAAACAGTAAAAATGGCTCCTAGTCCCCCAATAACCATTCCGGAAACAGAATACCATTTAATCGTAGTTTTCACTAAATTTTTATGTGTAAGATTGTAGCCAGTTATAAAGTATATAAATATGGCTATTAGCTTTATATAATCATTTGCAATCGACATTACGGAAGGATTGTACATTACAACGGCTGGAATAAAAAATACTGCAGAAGATAGAACAATCATGGAAACAATCAGAAAAAAAATAGTTGGTACTACAGGGATGATGACTTCCTTTTTTATCATCATAATGAAGAATAGAACAAAACAAAAAATATCTGAAAATGATATATTGATACCAAATAATACTTGTGATTGATGCAGTAATATTGCCATGATGATTAAAGAAGAGGTAAAAAATAGATTATTGAGCTGATTATTTGGATTATATAAATGATTCACCTTAACAAACACCATCCTTTGCGCCTGCTATTTCATAAAAGAAAAAATTCCTCTCTTTATTGGGACAGGATGTGAAGTTAAGATTGGTTTACCATTTAGGAGAGCTTCAGCATTTATTTGCAAATAAAGTGTAAACTCGGAACCATAGGATTTTGTAATTACTTCATATGCTTCGTTTAAGAAGAATCCTCTTGATGTGCAGTTATGTGCATCAGATGCTATAAAATGAACTAATTGATGCTTTAATAATTTCTCCGAAAAGGAACGTATTTTTTTTCCGAAAGAACCGATGATACTTCCAGCTGTTAACTGTACAAGTGCTCCTTCTTGAACTAAATCGAATAAAACTGCGGGATTATCAAGCAACATCCTATTTCTTTCCGGATGGACAATGATTGGATGAATTCCCCTTAATATTAGTTCGTAGACAATTTCCAGCGTATAGCGTGGAAGATCATTTGAAGGGAGTTCCATCAATAAGTATTTTCCCTGATTATTCAACGTAAGTATTTCATCCCTCTCCATAGCGGAAAAAATGTCATGATGAATTCTAAGTTCTTGTCCTGGATGAATAATGAGAGGTACGTTTTCCCTTTCCAAATAAGTATTTAGCTCCTGTACATGGAAGAGGATGTCCTTTTTTGGATTTTCGTATTGTCCATTCTTATGATGCGGTGTTGCAAAAAGATGGGTAATCCCTGCATTAATTGCGTTACGGACCATGTCTAGGCAATGGATAAAATCTGCTGGCCCATCATCTAAATTTGGCAATATATGATTATGAATATCAATCAAAGGAATCGCCTCCTTAGTATGCAATTTAATTTCTTTACGGGCCATATTGATAATAATCCTCTCTCCTCTTTTGCTCGATACCATTCATTACGACCCCTATTAATCTTGCATTTGCCTGAAGTAAAATATTCTTAGATTTCAACGCAGCATCCTTTCGCGTTTTCCCGCTTGATACTACCATAATGACACCATCACATTTATTCGCTAATATTTGTGAGTCAGAAACAGCGAGAATAGGAGGTGTGTCAAACACTACATAATCAAATCCCGAGTGAAGCTGATAGATGAGCAGTTCCATTGCTTTTGATTCTAATAACTCCGATGGATTGGGCGGTATTGGTCCGCTTGTTAGAACTTCTAAATTATGGATATGGGTTTTTAATATGGCGTTTTCCAGGCTGATTTCTCGAGTCAATACATTTGTAAGTCCGTGCAGATTACTGATATTAAAAGAATAATGTACAGAAGGCTTTCTAAGATCAGAATCTACCAATATAACTCTCTTTCCTTGCTGCGCCAGAACGATTGATAAATTGGCAGAAGTTGTCGTTTTCCCATCTGCAGGTTCAGGCGAGGTAACCACAATTGTTTTTATTTCCTTATCGACAGAGGAAAATTGTATATTGTTTTTTAATAATCTGTACTGTTCGGTAATGTAAGATTGAGGTTGATAGTAAGTAATTAATTTTATTTCGTCTTTAACAATATTTTTATGCTTCCGAAGCAACTGTCTCATCTCCTGCTTTTTGTTTTGCGGATTTTTTTTTGCTTCTTGTTAATCGCTTTTCCATTTTTGGAATCGTTCCAATGACGGTCAAACCAAGGAGATCAATTATCTCTTGATCATTTTTTAACGTATTATCAAACATTTCAATCAAAAATGCGAATCCAGTCCCAAACATAAGTCCTACTAAAATACCAATGGTAATATTCAATACCTTATTTGGTTTTACTGGTATCGGATTTTGCTTTAATTCAGACTTAGCAAGGATACTGACATTATCGACTTTCATTATCGACTGAATATCATTTTGAAAGGTTTCTGCAACAGTATTCGCTATTTCTATGGCTTTTGCTGCATTTTTATTTTGTACGATAATGGTAAAAACTTGTGAATTTTGCTGGCTGTTTACCGTTATATTTTTGCCGAGCTTTTCAGTGGTCATATCAAGATTAAGATTATTAATGACTTTGTCCAGAATGATGGGACTTTTTATAATGTCTCTATAGGTATTGATTAAATCTACATTACTTTGAAGTAATGCGGTGTCCAATTGATTATTGGAATTTCGTTGATTCACTAAGATTTGTGTAGAAGCTTGATACACAGGTGTTAAGACGAAATACGAAAGAATGCCGCTAATAGCAGCCACAAGTATTGTAAAGAGTACAATTAATAGCCAACGCTTTTTTAGGATTGTAAATATATCTAAAAATTTGATTGTTTTATCCATATATACCTCCATCATTAACCGTACTCTAATCTTTACTATTATCCTTGTCGTTGTGTTATTTTGAATGGATTAATAGGTTTTTCAAGCAATTTATTACTTTTATTTGTTCTTCTTTTGTCATATTTGTACCTGAAGGTAAGCAAATACCTGTTAAAAATAATTTTTCCGATATACTCTTCTCATTATTATGCGGATAGTATTTACTATTTTTGAAAAGAGGCTGTGTGTGAAGTGGTTTCCATACTGGTCTTGCCTCAATATCATTCTCCGCGAATGCGTCTACAATCTCACCTACTGTAATACCTGCCTTTTTATCATCAATGGTTAATACCGTTAACCATCTATTCGAAAAGCTATTCTCTAATTCTTTCATAAAAGATAAACAGGAATACCCCTCTAGTTCTCTTTTATATGTTTCAAAAATTTCCCTTTTGACCTTAATTCGTTCATCCAGCACTTCTAATTGACCTCTTCCGATTCCTGCCAGTACATTGCTTAGCCGATAATTATATCCTAATCTGCTATGAAGATAATATATTGCCGGATCTCTAGCCTGTGTAGCTAAAAACCGAGCCTTGTCTATTACTTCTGCGTTATCTGATACAAGCATTCCCCCACCTGATGTGGTAATTATTTTATTACCGTTAAACGAGAATATTCCATAATCACCGAAAGTTCCGCTGAATTTTCCTCTATATATCGTTCCCAACGATTCCGCTGCATCCTCAATAATAGGAACTTGATAGGCTTTACAGATTGAAAGCAATTCATCCATTTTAGCAGATTGCCCATAGAGATTTACGATAATAACTGCCTTAGGTAGTTTACCGTTCATAGCAGCATCTTCGAATGCCCTCTTTAAAGCATTGGGGCACATATTCCAAGAATTTGGCTCAGAGTCGATAAAGACGGGCTCTGCCCCTTGATACAGTATTGGATTTGCGCTGGCAACAAATGTAAGAGTGGAACAAAACACCGTATCCCCTCTATTGACATCCAATAAAGAAAGAGCCAAGTGAATGGCAGCAGTTCCTGAACTTACCGCAACAGCTCCCTTGGCTCCGATATAATTTGCTATTCCTTTTTCGAATTCATCTACATTAAATCCCAGCGGTGCAATCCAATTAGAATCGAATGCATCCTGTATATATTTCATTTCCTTACCGCTCATATGCGGGGTGGAAAGATAAATACGTTTGCCTTTTGTTGTATTTAGCATCTAAGACACCTCTTAAAATAATAAATGCATGACCATTCTTTAAGCATGTTTTGAACCGCCATCCTCTCTCTCCATCGCGTAACTACCTTTAAACTTCTCCATCGTAACATGGTGTTGCTGTGAAACACCTTCTTTTTTTAGAACCTTTTTCATTGTTAACCATAATATTTTTAAATCAAGAGATAATGACTGATGATTCACATACCATACATCTAGTTCGAATTTTTCTTCCCAGCTAATAGCATTTCTTCCATTCACTTGCGCCCATCCCGTAATCCCTGGTTTAACTAAATGTCTTTTTGCTTGTTCTTTTGTATATAACGGAAGATATTCCATTAGTAGCGGACGCGGGCCAACTAAGCTTAAATCCCCTTTTAAAACAATCAAAAGCTGAGGAAGCTCATCTAGACTATATCTTCTAAGAAATGCTCCAAACGAAGTTAAACGTTGTTCATCAGGAAGTAATTGTCCATCATTGTCTAGTTGATCATTCATACTTCGAAATTTATATAGATAAAATGGTTTTTCATATAATCCCGGACGTTCCTGCTTAAATAAGATTGGCGATCCTAACTTGATTCGAACTAATAACCCAATCATCAATATAAGTGGCAGTAATAGAATTAATAACATTAATGATAGGATCACATCTACTATTCTTTTCAATTGATTCTATCCACCTATCCAATTATTTTAAAATGATGCTCCCAATAATGCATGGTCCATCATTCTGTTATTCGCCAAATCTAAGAGTCTTCTTTTTAAATCTTCTTTATCAAAGATCAAATAGTTTGTGATAATGTCCTCAATTTCATTTACATAAATAAGTGATCTTTTTCCTATATAAATATTGGGATAAATTTGTTGCTCATATCCTTCCTCTTTTTTAAGCAATTCTTCATAGAGTTTTTCTCCAGGTCTAATCCCGGTAAAAATTATGTCTATTTCATCATCCTTGTATCCGGATAGTTTGATTAATTTCTTTGCTAAATCTACAATTTTTAATGGTTCTCCCATATCAAGCACAAATATTTCTCCACCCTTGGAGAGGGCTCCCGCTTGAATTACTAGTCTTGATGCTTCTGGTATGGTCATAAAATATCGAACCATATCGGGATGTGTTACCGTTACCGGTCCGCCATTTTCAATTTGCTTTTTAAATAATGGGACAACACTTCCTCTGCTTTCTAAAACATTTCCGAATCTTACCGTAACAAACTTGGTTTCACTTACAGTATCAAAATATTGAATCATCATTTCCGCCAGTCTCTTGGTAGCCCCCATAACACTTGTGGGATTAACCGCCTTATCTGTAGATATCATGACGAATGTTCCAACTTTATATGAACTTGCAGCTTTTGCGAGATTTACAGTTCCTATTAAATTATTTTTAACGGCCTCTTCAGGATACTCCTCCATTAATGGAACATGTTTGTGTGCAGCAGCATGATAAACCACATCAGGCTGAAAGTTTTTCATAATAGTCATCATTTTATTTAAATCTTTTAGATCCCCGATGATAGGGATAAATTCAATACTGGAATTAGAAAATGTATTCCTTAGTTCTAAATCGACAGAATAAATACTATTCTCACCATGACCGAGCAATAATAGTTTTTTTGGTGCAAAATTTGAAATTTGTCTGCAAATTTCTGAACCAATAGATCCGCCAGCACCTGTAACTAAAATGATTTTATCCTTTATATATTCTGAAATACTTTCAATATCTAATTCGACAGGATCACGTCCTAATAAATCTTCTACCTTTACATCACGAAATTGATTAATAGAAACCTTTCCTGTTATTAAATCTTCAATCATAGGCAGATATTGAGTTTTCACCTTTGTTTTAACACATTCGTTGAAAATCACATTTAACTCCCTTTTCTTTAGTGAAGGGATTGCAATAATAATGTGATCAATATTTTGCAGTCTCACTATATTCTCAATTTCTGATACCCTGCCTAAGACAGGGATACCTAAAATATCAAGATTCATTTTTCTGCTATCATCATCAATAAAGCCTACTGGCAAAAGTTCTGCCTCATTCGATCGTTTTAGTTGTCTTGCTACCATAATTCCTGCAGAACCTGCACCAATTATTAAAGTTCTTTTCTTATTATTTGCTTTATTAAGAACGAAATTGCCTAGTATTCTCCAGCAGAATCTGGATCCGCCTATTAGTAAGATATTTAGCAGCCACGTAACAACTAGAACACGAAAATAAATATCATGATTAATCAGTTGTTGAACAAGCCCTGCTGTAAGAATGGATAAAGTTACTGATTTAAAAATAATTAGTAGTTCTTCAACACTCGCATACTCCCAAGCTTTTTTATATAGTTTAAATTTAAGGGAATAAAAATGATGGCTTATAAGTAAAACGATTGAACTAACTAAAATTGGGATGGTAACAATATAAAAGGAAGCTGTAACCAAAAATCTACTAAAGAATATTGCAGTTAACACGATTACTGAGTCCATAACGGCAAATAATGACATTCTTTGGCGATACGTCAATCGTACATTACCCCCTTTTTGTACAGCCTTTAAAATAACTCTATTTTTCTATCAAATTTTTTTTGTATAATGATAAAAGAATAATGATGCGACTCTTCTCGAAGAATCGCATCATTATTCTTTTATTGAAGGATAGGAAAGTATAAAATTTTTCAACATCTAAATAATTTAACAAGTTTAATCTTGTCTAGCTCCAAGTGAACTACCTCACTGTGTTTCCTTTATCTCAAGACTGCGACTACGAAATCCGTACGCTAGAGCTGCGGCGCTTGCGCTTTTCTTATTTTATTGGGGCATTAAACCCCCCCTCACATCACACTCTTGACGACTAGCGTCTAAGGTTTTAGGACCCACAGCATGACCGAGTGTCTCCGTTTGATAATGGTTAGGAGGCATCACCATCATAAATATATTTCAATTATATTGTTATTATTCATTATTAAGAACAACAAGAGAGGATAAATTATTTCTAAAATATAATTTTTTTATAACTAGATATAAGAGGTCTAATTATTGATTCCGCTCTACTAAAATGATAATATCCTAATTAATCAACCTTTATTGGGAGGAATTTCAACATGACAAAGCAATTCGAGCTGGCAACCTTTGCGGGAGGATGCTTTTGGTGTATGGTTAAGCCATTTGATCAGTGGGATGGTATTGAGAAAGTAGTATCTGGCTATTCTGGAGGTCATGTGGAGAATCCAACATATAAAGATGTGAAGTCTGGAACTAGTGGACATTATGAAGTGGTCCAAATTACGTTTGAGCCTTCCGTTTTTTCATATGAAAAGTTGTTGGAGATTTATTGGCAGCAGATTGATCCAACGGATGCGGGCGGGCAGTTTCATGATCGCGGGGATTCATACCGAACGGCAATTTTTTATCATAATGAAAAACAGAAAGAGCTTGCAGAAGAATCAAAGCAGGCACTTGCAAAGAGCGGAAAATTTAAGAAGCCAATTGTTACGGAGATCCTTCCTGCGATGACCTTCTATCCTGCAGAGGATTATCACCAAGATTTTTATAAAAAGAGTCCTGAGGAATATAAAGAAGATCGTCAAAAATCTGGACGTGACGAGTTTATCAAAACTCATTGGGAGTAAGCAGTTTTAAGGGATGTGTAAAATGGCACATCCCTATTATATTTGCACAATATTTTTATTGTTTAGATGGCACAGGTAGAATAATATCCACGGTGGTTCCCTTTCCAAGCTCACTTTCAAATAGAATTTTCCCATGGTGGGATTCGATAATTTTGAAACAAATGGTTAGTCCTAAGCCAGTCCCCTTTTCTTTATGAGAAAAGAACGGTTCGCCAATCCTTTTGAGACGTTCAGCAGATATCCCGATTCCCTTATCTTTCACTTGGATGAGAATGGATTTATTTTGATGTTTCGACACTTTAATTTGTACAGGCTTGCCTCGTGGGGATGCTTCGATAGCGTTTTTAATGATATTAATAAAAACTTGTTTTAATTGATTGGCATCACAGTTAATCATGGGGATTTCATCATCAGCATGTAACATTAATTCGACTGATTGCATATTGGATTCAGACTTAAGTAAAGAGGTTACATCTTCGAGAATTTGAATAACACTGCACTTTTTAAAAACGATCTCTTGGGGCTTTGCTAATACAAGAAGTTCACTTACAATTTCATTGATTCGATCAAGCTCATTCAAAATAATATCAAAATAGCGCTTGTTTTTTTGATCTTCCACTTCCAATAATTGGATAAAACCTTTAATAGAAGTGAGCGGATTTCGTACCTCATGAGCTACGCTTGCTGCCAGCTCTCCCACAACTGAAAGCTTTTCTGTTTTTCTTAAGTTTTCCTCTGTTTCCTTTAACTTTGTGATATCTCTTCCATAGCAGATAACCCCTACCAGTTGATCATTAATCTTCATCGGCACGGTTGTACAGTTTAAAATCAGCTTTTTGCCAGCCTTACATTTAATTTTTACTTCACTGACGGTCGGGCTTCCTCCACTCAAAATAATGTTAAATTGTTCAAGAATCTTCTCCCGACTTTCAGCGATAATTAACTCAAATATTGGCTTTCCAACAAACTCTTCACGCCGATAGCCACTGATAATTTCAAAACCGGGATTCAATTGTGTTATTGTTCCATTTAAGTTCACCATAAAGACAAGATCCGGATTATATTCGAACAAAGATTTATATTGCTGTTGACTCTCACTTAGTTTTTGCTCTGTCGTTAATCTCTCCGTTATATCTCTGCCAATTACAACTAATGCTTTTCTGCTGCCATCTGGGTTAAAGAGGGGCACCCTGATGGTTTCAAAGGTCTTCATCTCTCCGCTGGGAAGCAGAATTTTTTCCTCATTTCGAAATTGCTTTCCTTTTTTCCATGCAAGCTCATCAATCTCCTTGTTTTGAAGCAATGTTTTACGGTAAAAGGGGTTTAAGTTTGTGAGATCGATATCTGTTTTTCCTTTATATTGGACATGTTCTAATTGAAAAAGCTTTAGACTAAATTGGTTTGCTTGAATCCATCTCCCTTCCCCATCTTTAAATATAACGTAATCTACCATCGAATTAATAAGGGTGGAGAGTTTTCTTTCCTCCTGTTTGATGAAATCAAATTCTTCTTTTTTAATAAGCGAAAAATAAATAAAACCGCCTGTCATCATGATATAAAGAATCCCTTTAATTCTTTCCACTATTAATACTACAGATAAATTCAGTCCTAAATATTTCATCAGATATTCAGTTAGGAAAATCCAAATAAAGCTTGCTATTAAATATAAAAGCAGAATTTTTGATTTTCGCAAGTAAGCCGCCTTCTTTGCATGCTAATTTTCTTCGTACAGATGAAATTATTTTAATATAGTTTTTACAATGGAATCAAATGCAAAAAAACGGAAATGAATATCTTTCAATATAAGTGACAAAAGAAAGAGCCTGCACTAAGAACAGGCCAAGTCTACGAAACAGAAGCAGGAACGACAGAATCCTTTAGTTTATTATCCTCATCCAATAATTTAATTTCTTTATGAAATGAAAGAATAACCGACGTTAAAACCCAAATCAACCCTAAAATCATCAGAAACAATCGTATTCCGCCATTTTCACCCACTCCAAACCATCCACCAAGAAATTGGCCGCCAAGTGCATGAGAGTCCATCAACGGGGTAAATACATGATCTAATAGTGGTGCTGATAATAAGTAGGAAATTGGCATAAGGGACATGGCAATCATTCTGCGTAAAGCGAATACACGACCTTGGATGTTAAGTTCCACTTTACTTTGCCAAATAACCTGCGAACACGTATTTCCAAAAGGTAAAAAGAAAAAGGATAGGAAGATAAATATGCACATCACCGGAATAGAATGGCAAATCCAAATGAAGGTAAAACAGATGGAGCTAATTAGGCCAAATCCAAAAACACCTCTTGTTTTTCGTTTCGGACCACCCCAAGCACTCATCACCAATCCGCCTAAAACCATGCTTACTCCAATACATGACATAACAAATCCAAGGCTTTTTGTATTACTTATGGAGAGGATTAACGGTTGTAGCAGGACATTTTCGAATCCTAGTATAAAATTAGCCAATGAAAAATAAGTTAAAAACCATAACAAAGCCTTGTTCAGCCGTAAATATTGAATTCCGTCTTTAATATCGATTAAAATGGATTGTTTTTTTCTAAAGGATTCAGAAGCATGTATTGGCGGAATTTTTACAACTAACAAAGAGAATATTGCTAAAAAGAAAGATAAGAAATCGATGATGAGGATTCCCTGAAGATGTATAAAAGGCAGTAAGATGCCTGCAATTGGTGGAGCAACTATACTGGAAGCGGCATCTGACATTTGAATAAGACCGTTTGCACGTCCAAGATGTTTCTTTTCTACGATTTGCGCCACAATCGCTTGATAAGCTGGGAACTGCATTGCCCCCGCAATGGACCACATGATGACAGCTGTATATATATGCCATAACTGAAGTTGCGAAAAGAAAAGGGTAACAAATATTCCGAGTGTTGCAATTCCTGATAAACAATCGCTTGCAAGCATCATCCCTTTTCGATTCCACTTGTCTACGAGTGCACCGGCAAATGGTGAAATGAGAAGACCTGGAATAGACATACAAAGCAGTGTAATCGCAAAATTGGATACAGACCCCGTCTTTTGCAAAATATATACCCCTAAAGCAAAGGATGTTAAACTTGAACCTAATAAGGACCCTAATTGACCGCCCCATAAGAATAAAAATGATTGAAACCCCTTATAACCTTCCACTTGTTTTCCCCCATTGGATTAAGATTTTGCAAACATGGAAATAAAAATTCCATAATTTTTATCGCCCTTAGGTTCTCTGGATTTGATTCTCTTCTCCCACTTCTCCATTAAAGTAATTAATTCTGTTTCTAATTCTTGTTTCTCCGTTAGATTTAGATGCAAATTTAAACTTCGGAATAAACTATGGTCCGGATGATGATCAAAAGACTCTAATAGCTGTTTTTTCATATCGCTTATCGTTTTATCTACTATTTGCTGTTTCCCTTCTGTATCTAACTGGTTGATTAAAATCCTTACATCCTTCGCAATCGGCAAATAGTATTTTTCGATAATCCCGTTTACCTCCTTTGTATCATACAGAAAGAGGAGTCCCACCTTTACTAACTCCCGAATATGGTAATGAACCTTCGAGGGTGAAAGGCCAAGTTCATCCGCGAGTTGCTTTGCTGATCTCGGTTTTTGGTCAAAATAAATGGAAAATATCTTCATCCTTAATTCATTTGTTAATACCTTCGCTTCCTCAAGCGTGGTAATTTCATATACCTCCAATTGTTCCTTCATATTTCCTGTCACCTTCAATTTTTATTTATCGTTCAAATTAATTTGAACGTCTTCTTATAAAATATTATATGTAACATCAAAAAAATGCGCAATGAAAATTTAGAAAAGTTAGTCAAATGCGAGTTTACACTAAATATAGATCTAATAATCCTTACCAAGTATGACAAAAAAAGCTATCCCAACAGGATAGCTTTTTATACTAATCAAGCTCCACTTGCTTCGTTTCCTTACCAAGGAACAAAACGAATAATACGCCAATAACAATGGATATGCAAAAAATTGTAAAAATATAATCAGTGGATACTTTTTGAGATACAAGATTTCCCACTAATAATGGACCGAAAATACCTCCAATTCGTCCAAAAGCTGCCGCCATACCTGTACCTGTTCCACGGATAACCGTTGGATATTGCTCTGGTGAATAGGCGTAAAGTGCTCCCCATGCGCCTAAATTAAAGAAAGAAAGGAACATTCCGGACACAATTAGCATCGTTAAGCTTTCCCCATTTCCAAAAAGGTAAGCAAATATTGCTGTTCCCAGTAAAAAAGTTACGAGAACAAATTTTCTACCTACTTTTTCAATTAGCCAAGCTGCCATAAAATAGCCAGGGAGCTGTGCTAACGTCATGATTAACACATATTCAAAGCTTTTAATAAGGCTGAATCCCTTTAATACCATTACACTTGGAAGCCATAGAAACATTCCGTAATAAGAAAATACGACTGTAAACCAGACAACCCATAGCATTAATGTTCTTTTTGCATATTTTTTAGACCAAACTTGTTTGATTTTTTTAAGGACAGATTCGCGCTTTTCTTTATTCACCGTTTGAAATCTTGGTGAATCAGGTAGGCTTAAGCGTAAATATAAAGCATAGAAAGCTGGAATGGTACAAATTAATAATGCAATTTGCCAGCCAAATTTCGGGATAACAAAATAAGAAATAAGCGCCGCAATTAACCAGCCGCCAGCCCAAAAGCTTTCTAATAAAACAACTACTCTTCCTCTGTCTTTCGTCGGAACACTCTCGGAAACGAGAGTCGAAGCTACCGGTAATTCTCCTCCTAACCCCATACCAATGAGAAAACGTAAAATAAGAAAAATAGTTAAGGTTGGTGCAAGTGCTGAAAGTCCACTGCCAATAGAAAAGAACAATAAAGTGATCATAAAAATGGATTTTCGCCCAAATTTATCCGCTAATATCCCAAAAAGGAGGGCCCCGACAGCCATTCCGATAGAATTAATACTGCCAATCCACCCCATTTGTGCAGGGTTTAGATTCCAATCCTTTGCAAGTGCAGCAATTACAAAGGATAAAATACCTACATCCAAGGCATCAAACATCCACCCTGTACCGGAGATGAGAAGCAGTTTTCTTTGAGACACCGCTATACTTTTTTCCATAATGATGTACTCCTTCTATAATGTAAATTTTTTGAGAATAATAGTTTCACAAATAATTACTTATTCCAACATGAAATATAACACTTTAATGTACAGATGTAAAGACACCTTTAAAGACAAAAAATTCATTTATTGGGTTTCATTAATTGTTTCAAACCAATTTAATAAGATTTCTTGAATTAAATAGGTGTTCATGGTTATCATTAATCTGGACTAAAGTTAAAAAAAGGATGTTTTTTATGAAAAAGTATATTGTGGTTGGAGCAGGAATTCTCGGTGCCTCCACTGCCTATCATCTTGCAAAAGCAAAAGCGGAAGTAATAGTCGTAGATCGAAAAGACATTGGTCAGGCAACAGATGCAGCGGCAGGGATTGTATGTCCATGGCTCTCACAGAGAAGGAATAAAGCGTGGTACCAATTGGCTAAGGGCGGAGCAAAATATTATCCAACTCTTATAAAAGAACTTGAAAAAGATCACGAAAAAAATACAGGGTATGCGCGGGTAGGTGCTATCAGTATCCATAGGGATGAGGAAAAACTGATAGCTATGGAGAAGCGGGCTTTGAAGCGTAAAGATGAAGCACCCGAAATGGGAGAAGTGTCCATCCTCACTCCCGAAGAAACGCGAGAATTGTTTCCCCCGCTTGCTGATGGCTATGGTGCGGTTCACGTCAGCGGAGCTGCACGCGTTGATGGACGAGCACTTCGTGATTCCTTATTAAATGGGGCCAAAAAACATGGTGCAAAAATCATCATTGGTGATGCTACACTCCTATTTGAAGGCAAGCAAGTTTCGGGTATTTCCGTAGATGGAAACTCCATTTTTGCTGATTCCGTCATTGTTACAGCTGGAGCATGGGCAAATCAACTTTTAGAGCTGCTTGGCGTAAACTTTCAAGTTCATTTTCAAAAGGCTCAAATTATTCATTTGGAATTACCTCAAGTAAATACAAGTGAATGGCCCGTAGTGATACCTCCAAGTGATCAATATCTATTAGCTTTTGACGAAGGCCGGATTGTGATTGGGGCAACACATGAAAATAATGTGGGATTCGATACTCGAATTACTGCCGGTGGAATGCAGGAAATTTTCAACAAAGCGTTGGAGATTGCTCCAGGATTAATGGAAAGTACATATATGGAAACTAGAGTTGGATTTCGTCCTTTTACTCCTGAATTTTTACCCGTTATCGGGGAACTACCTGGGTATAAAGGTATTTTTGTGGCAAATGGACTTGGGGCATCAGGATTAACAATGGGGCCGTTTATTGGATCAGAGCTTGCTAAGCTTGCCCTAGGTAGCAAAACTGACATTGACCTGGATTTGTATGATGTAGCAGGAGCTATAAAGTAACTCGAGGGATTACGGTTGGCGACTCAACGGACATGGAATTCTCTATTATCTAAAAAAGCAGATCTTCTCAAGATCTGCTTTTTGCATTACTCCCCTAAATCCACATTATGATACACTTGCTGAACATCATCTAAAATTTAATGAAAAATGTTGATATACCAACGTTTATACTGTCCACATTTTGTATGAAAATTATTACATTTATTATAATTTATAGGGTGGACTTTTGCAATAACTTAATATCGGTTTATCATAATATTTCTAATTTAGTGCAGTAGTTTTTTCACATTTAGCAATAATTAATCCTATTTCAGTATTATCAAATCCAATTACCTTATACTTCTGTCCTGCTACTGTGAAGGTGTCGTTAAGTTTAATCTTCTTTGTATTCTCATTGTCTTGGAACATTAAATCAATATTTCCATTTGGTAATCTAATAGAACCGTTTTCCACTGAAGCAGTTTGATTAGCAACTATACATTCTTCATTTACATTAATTGGAGTTATTTTATAAACGGGTTCACCAAAATCATTAGTTCCAACTAACTCTTTTATTTCGTCAATTTTAATAGGTAAACTAAAATTAGTTCTTCTCAATAATGCTTTATATTTTCCGTATCTATTCCCATTAACCTCTGAAATGATTAAAAACACTCCATCACCATAATTAACCTTGTCACCGCGTTTAATTACATCAAGTGTATTGATCTTCTTATCATCATAATTAGCATTTACAGGTGTATTAGTTATTACTGCCTTTGTAGATACTGCATTAATCTGAACATCTACACCTAAACTATCTAATATATATTGAAAGTCATCAACTAGATTAAACATTTATATACCTCCTTTTGTACTATATCATTTACAGTAAAATTCCATTAATGTTATAATTAAACTGCGACAATTTTCGCATATTTTTTATAACTACTTTTGGTATTGCAATATTGCAGTACCCTTTTTTAATCCGCAAACAACATGAAAAAGTTAGATTCCCCTTTTAACTGATCATCCGTTTTCATTTGCCTTATTTTCCGTTCCAAATTGTCAATCTGATTCAATACTTTTGCGTGAAAATCCCGTATGGTAATATCATCCATCTTATATGACTTCATAGTGTCGGGTGATGAAGCGATACTTTCAAGTACACTTAATGCACTACGATAAATATTCCGTTTATTTGTTGCTGATTGTGGGTTATATTCATCAAATGGCTGCAAGTCGTTTTCTTGGAGATAAATAGACAATTCTGACTGATCTAACTTAACTCCTTTTGTTTCTAATTGGACACGTTGAAGGTTATTCATAATATCATTCCTCTCTTTTTATATAAAAAAAGAAGTATCAAATATTGACACCTCTTATTTACATTGCTAACTATTTAATTGATTTCTCTTTAAAATGACACTTATCATTTTATGCCATTTGTTTATGTCTGAATACATACCTCTTACTAATTCACTATTTTTATCTAGAGGATTAGTGACATTTAGAAAGTTAATCTCGTAAATTGGATTTAATAAATCATTTACAACTATGTTTAATGTAACCCTATAAACACGTTCATTTGATGTTTGTTTTGCACTCAATCCACCTATAACTGCTCCAACTCCACCCGCTAACGCTCCTCCAACAATTGCACCACCTATTTGACTTCCTCTTGAAGTTTTAGTTATTGAAGCACCATCTTCAATTATTTCTGACTCTAAAACTTCATTAAAATCAAACGTTTTAAATACAAAAGGTTGATTCCTAGCATTTCTCTTTAGCAAAGCTAATTTCTGTGTAGATTCATTTATTGCTATTCCTGAAATGTAGTCATCACTTAAATAAGAAACATCTGATACAAAACCGTATTGATTTAAAGTTTCTTCTAAAGAACTTTCAATATTTTCACGATACTTTTTATCATATTTAATATTGGAAACTATAAGTATTCCTATAAAAACAAATCCTAATAACACAAACCATCCACTGCTAGTAGCAAAAAATATAATAAAAGACAAAAAGAAGGCGGTCAAGAGAAGTCCTATTCTTAGGTTCTTATCCATCTCTATTAACTTATCCATCATGTGTAAATCACCTCAATTCGAGAGTATTTTTTGTTTTTGTTGTTGAAACTCATCATCTGATAAAATACCATCATTTTTTAGTTCAGATAGTTTCCTTAGTTCATCTGCAACAGAATTTATAGCATTAGGCATTATTACTTGATTTTTTTCATTTTCATTCTGTTTTAATAAGACGCTTATAACTTTATGAAAATAATCAATACTATCTACAGTGAATTTAATTTCATTCTTATTCTTCGGTGATGGAAAATCAGCAAAGACAACATCAATAATAGGTTGGCTTGTATCATTTACTGTAATCCTTAATGTTAATTTCTTTATCTTTTCAGTAGTAGATTTAGAAGAAGTAACACCACCAATTACAGCACCAACACCACCTGCAATAACTCCACCGATTAATGCACCAGCTAGTTGTCCACCTCTTGACGTTTTAGTAATGGATACATCATCTTGAAGAATTTCAGATTCTACAATATCCTTTGATTCTATTAATTTTAGTGAATAATGATATTGAGTTGGATCAGATTTTTTTCGAGATAATTTTATGACTGCAAAACGTTTACTTTTTTCATCATAATAAATCCCACTTCTACTTTCCTCTGAAAGATAATTTCTTGTTATGTAAAAATCCTTGGAGTGTAAATTGTTTTGAATGTCTGTTCTAACATTTACCCTTGTTTGATTTACTTTTTTGTCATGTTTTGTTTGTGAAGCCGATACAGCATAGCCAATTACAAGTATTACAACAACAACAATAATAAAGATAAATATAAAAATCCCCCCTTATATCTTTTTATCTAGTACATTCGATATAAAATATGGGAATCCTTTGAAGTTTATGAATTTTTTTATTGGGTGTGTAAAATGGTATGCTAGGGGGCTGATTTTTTGACTTTGGGGTATCGGCTATCCTATTAAATGGACTAATAAAAGCAAAATTTTATAAGAATTTCTTCCAAAAAATAGGTATCTTATCCTGTATCTAAGATTTATTATGATAAGGATTAGCCAAGTTAACATAATCATTGTTATAGGTAGCAATCTTTCATACCCCCAAAAGTGTTGGTACTACTCAACTTTGCCTATTTTTCAGAAAATTTTCTAGTTGACAATAATTCTAACCCATTATTTTAAAAAAATCAACAAAAAATATAATAACAGGGGCGTGAAGTTTAATATAGTATGTAAAGTATCTAACCTTGACACTACAACATTTCTATTAAACTTCGCACCCATTCATGTCAATTTAACTGACCTGTTTATCATTATGATTATTTCCCTCGTTATTTCCCTTTTTATTATCCACATTGGACAACCTTTTTAATTCTGTAGCCACATCATTTACATAAGGATTCTTAGCCAATATCGTTTCTAAACTAATAGCCCCCATACCATTTAACTTCTCTAGGTTTTCAATCGTTTCTTTATCATTAGAAGGTTGGTTATAATGAAACACGAAATCTAATGTATCAAATGATTCTTCATCAAATGTCACTCCCTGTAATGCTAACAACTTTCTAATCTTCTCATTTCTCTGTTCAATACCTTCACGCATGAATTGTTCATTTAACCCTGCCTTTTCATCCGCTAATGAGAATAATAGTTTTAAACTTACTTCCGACAAATTGCTTATGTCTGTCTTATTCATACTTACAGCAGGTGTACTACTTGTATCTAATAACGATTGCAATAACGTCTTATAGATCGTTTCAAAGGATTTATAATCTAATTTATTACTCAAAAACTCTGCATCTGCTCCATCATCCATATTTATACCTTTTCCAACAATTTCACTTGGTATAGATTCACCTTTTAGTGTCTGACCTTTAGTAATAAATATCGGATCAATGAATTTGTAGAACGAATCAGTATATTTACTTATTAAGTCCTCCATACTGTCCAATATCTCTATCCAATCATCTAATTCACTTCTACCTTCTACATCTGATAATTCATTATCATTATGATAGACAATAGGCATTCCACTTAATGATACCTTCCTGTCTATTAATTTCAGCGTATCACCTTCATTGTTATATTTCTCCACATACTTATCAGTAAACACATTATAATAACTAATCCCATCACTCACATACGCTTCAATAAAAGCAATAAGATTATTCTCGTTATCATAAACAGGAAAGCCCTCACTTGGATCAATCAACTTTGATTTAATTACCTTTCCATCCAAATATACATACTCTGCTACTGAACCATATTTCAGCACCTTATCAAGTATCTTCTGATTTAAACGATTATACTTACCTTGCTTATTTACTCTAAGAAATTCCTTTACAATATCTTCATTACCTGTAAATGTAATCGGGTTTCCAAGCAGATAATTTTGCTGAAATGACAATAACGTCTTAGCATACTGCAATACAATTCGTCTAGGATTAAACTCTTTGCCATTATATTTATAACTTGGGGTCTGCTTAATCTTATGACTTCCATTTAGATATTTCTTTTTATCCATTACATCTAATACACGTTGTTGATTGCTTATAGATTGTACTTCCTCAATAAACCAATCACTAGCATTGTCATATTTATCATTTATGTACTGATCTAATTTATCACTCAATTTTTATTCCTCCTTTACAAATTAAAAAGAGGTCTAAGTTCTTGGCTGAACCTAACCTCAAATATCTACATAATATTTACTTTGCTTCATTGCTTGGCACATCATAGCTGTAGCAATAACTAAGTCATCATGCAAATTAGCACCTTTTTTATTGCCCATTTTCCCTTTAACCTCTTGATAGATTTTCATTTCTTCCAGTGTCTCAACACATTCTATATTAATCATGCCTAATTCAAAGTTTTCCTTTAAATCATTTATGATTATCGGCTTCGTTGTGGTAGTGGTCATGAATCCAAGTTGAAGTTTCTTCTTACCCTTTTGGTCAAATATTTTCTGTTTCAATAGATTCAAATAACCATATTCCTTTCGTAACTTTTCAAGAAGAGGCAACCCATAACTATTCCTTTCCACACAAATAAAGGCATAATTAAAATACCTGCCTAAACTGTTTACGATTTCCGCAAACTTGTAGACAGGAATTTCATTTGCATAGAATGAAGCCATTTGTTGACCATCAGCATTATAAATAGCCATTGTAGAATTATCTCCACCAGTACCCGAAGCAACGTCAACACCTGCATAATGTTTAATTCCCTTCTTAGGTAAATGGTAGATGAATAAACTATTATTAATATATGGCTTTAAAATGTCCGGCAATTCGTCATATATTTCCTTAGTTTCAAGTGGTGGTATGACGTTCTGTAACCTTTCTAATATTTTCTTAGTATCAAATACAGCATTATTACTTTCTGCAAATGCTTCATCTGGAGTAGTGGGAAATTCACGCATAAACTTTTCTAATGAATTTGTTTCTATATAATAACGTCTAAACATTAACTGTCTAAAAGTTGCCTTATATTTATCCCTAAGAATCCTTTCATCATGTTCAAGTTCATCATATGTCAATCTCTTACCATGATTATGTAACTTGTACCATGTCTCGGCTTCATCAAATGAATGTTTAAATTGTTCACTATATGCTTTTGCAAGCCAACTGTAAAAGTGTGCTTTCCATACTGATTCCTTACCTCTGTATGCCTTAACAAACATTTCTTGATATACGTTATAGCCCATTGCTGTAGATTCAATAATGATCTTACTATTTGGGTTCTTTGCAAGGGCAGGAATACTTGTAGCAATGATTTCTTCCTGGGCTTCATTTGGATATTTAGCCATTTCTGATAGATGAATTAATTCAAATGTGTTACCACTTATACTATCTTCACCGCCAGCAGTAGCAACTTGAATACGTGAACCATTATCAAAATATATTTCATCCCTGTTGCTAATTAACTTTTTAGGGAACAAATGAGAATACTTAGGGTTATCATGTGGAAGAGAGTTGTACATTTTATTGATACGTCTTAGTAAACTTTGTGTAACTTTATTATGGTGTGTCATCATTAAATAGTTTGTATCGGGCTTAGTACATGCGGAATACAACATATAAGCCAATGACCACGTTGTAAATCCTATCTGACGACCTTTCAAAATGATATTATATTTAACCATTTCATTTGTGAATTGTTCCTGTTCAGGATTCAATGTAAAAGGTATAGTATCCCCATTATTATCAATAATCTTAATAAAATTCTTAGCAAACAATCGAAAGTCCTTCATGACCTTGTCCAATTTCTTATTTTTACTTTTAACCGCCATCTACTCACCTCCAATAAAAAAAGGAGGACTAAATATAGTCCCCCCTCAACTTAAATCTAAATCATCATCTTCCGTATCTTCTTCATCTTCAACACTTGTAAATGTTTGTGCTGCCAATTTTGCATTTGATTGTATATCCTTCTGCATAGACAAAAAGAGACGAATAGATTTCTCATCTCCATCCTTTGCCTTATCCGTAACTACTCTGTATATTTCATCAAAATCATTTGCAACTTTTGATTCTAACAGTAACAATAATAAATTTTTATATTCCTGTGATCGTTCCCACCTATGAAAAGTGTTTAATGATTTCAAATCAACAACCTTTAGAAATTCTTCTTCTGATTTCTTAGGAATGGACTGATTGAATCTTATATCATGTTTCCATTTAAAGTATTCCTGTTTCTTATAGGATACATTTTGTAATGCTTGATAAATATTCATTACTTATCACCTTCCATTTTGTCCATGATGGACAACGCTTCATCATACAATTTAAATTGGTTATCATTAATTTCCTTTAAATGTGCTACATTATCCTGTAATTCATTGATATGTAATTGAATACTATTAATAATTTGCTTCATTATATATTCCTCCAATGATTATATTTGTGAATAGAAAAAAGGACAGTTCATAATAAACCATCCTAAGAAAGATAAGATTTCCCCTTGAGGGGAAGGACTTACTTTGTAGCGATAGCGGAAAAGTTAGTCCCTAGGGGTGAATATTTTAAATCTACCCCCTTTTTTGGGCGACAAGCTCTATAAAGAGGTTTACGCTCATTTAGGGGGGTAAAACTATTTTTCTACCAATTTCATAACCTTCCATGCTGATTTATATTTTTTCTTCTTACCTTCAAGTACACGACTTGTTTCAAATTGCTTAATGAAAAAATCAATATTACGTTCTCTTAATGCAGAATTTAAGCTATCTAAACTCTTTAACAGTTTTCCATCCTGTTTGACATTGACTTTTTCAATCAGTTCCTTCCTGTCGCTTTTATTCAACATTACTTTTCCAACTACATTATCAAGATAAGTTTCTAATTGGTTATTCTCGTATTCTTCCTCAATCACTCTGTATTGGTATCCGTCATATTCATCATAGAAACCAAATTTCCTTGCAATTACCTTGCAATAACCAAAATCACCTTGACTTAACATAATATCTATTTCTGAACCATCAGTAAGACATTTAAAATACATTAAGTCATTTACCTTCTTAGTGCCTTTGTCTGATTCACCTTCTACAACATCATCATAAACAATGCTCCATTTATCATAATCTCTCGGATACTTCTCAATGTATTCCTGTACTGTATGTTTTCTTAAGAATCTTGCCATTTCAAGTTTCTTTGATAACTGTGTTTGAAATCCTCCAAGTGTTTGATTGTTTATTGTCTTGATGTAAAGATAAATGTGGTCATCTTTATTTTCCAGTCGTTTTCTACCTATACATTGAATAAGTGTTCCTGTATCGTTCACATCACAAACAATATGCTTTAAATCAGGATCAATAATATTCACACCAGCGTCTAAACAAGTTGTAGTTATAAGGATTTTTTCCTCGAACTGTTCTTTTAGTAGCATTTGATTTATTTTTTCTTCATCAACATATTTATAGTAATCTGCGTTTGATTTACTGCAGTTGAATAAACAATGCTCCTTATATTTTTCATACAAATTGTACGCTTTCTTGGCAGATTGAATGAAAAATATTCCTTTATGATTTTTCTTAATAGCTTCCTCAATAAACTTTTCCAATGATTCATCTTTATTGAAAAAAGTTAATTCTTTTATAAAGCTAAAATCAATTGGTAATTCATAATCCTTTGTATTCAATTTTTTATATTTTCGTATGTATTTTGTCATATAGTCACCAGTCGCAGACATGAAGATTCTTATTTTTTTATTTTGTTCAAGAATCCTATTTAATGAAATATCAGTTGTTTTATTAAACGAAGCGTCTGACATAAAATAATGGAACTCATCACAAACGATATATTTATAGGGTGTAAAGTCAAAACTTCCACCATTTTTATAAATTGCTTCGAGTTTCTGATATGTCATAATATGTATATTGTCGGTCTTTTTATCATGTTCAATTTCTAACTGAAACTGATTCACGCAATTAGTTCTATGTATGAGAAATAATATCTTTCTCTTATTTTTTTTTGCTCTTGCATAAAGGTTGTTTTTGATGAAGTAGCTTTTTCCTGCTCCTGTTCCTGCTTTAATGGTGATAATATCGCCAGATTTCCAGCTTTTAATTTGTTCTATTGTTACTAATTCACTAACTCTCATTTAGTGACCTCCGATTATAGATAGATTTAGATAAAGAGATATTATTTATTTCGTTTGTGTTTTATATTCATCAAGTGCCTTTTTGAGTGGCTCGTTAATTTCAAATAAACTAAAAATTTTCTTCGTCTTTGGATCTTGTGCCACTGTAATATGGTGTATTTCCTTCGATTTTAGAAAATCAGATACACGCTTGTTGTAACAGAAAAAATAGTTCTTCATAGGTAAATCCTCCTATTTTTATTATAGTCAAATTTGGTCAAAAGTCAAATAAAGTCAAACTTATTTAATAAAAAAGGGCAGGGTCATAATTGACCCCACTTATGCTTTGTATGTATAAGAAATATAATTTTTAGATGTAAAAGCTAATGAGATTAATTGACTTCTTTCTGGGATACTCTTCTTTCCTATTTCATGACCTTCTCTAATACATTCCTTCCTTAAAGAAAACTGTTGCTTAGGTAATTCTAGTTTCCAATCAAAATATGGCTGAATTTCTTCAAGTTTAATATTTGATTGAAGAAAGCCATTTTCATCAATCCATACTTTTTCATGTAATCCAAAGTATTTGATAATGTCGTAAAAATATTTACTATCCCTTTGTTTCAGAATGTCAATTAATTCTGTGTACTCTAAGATTTCAAGCCAATTAGTATGTATAGGGTTAAAATAACTACTGTAATATCCCTTAAAAGCTGTATCAACCGCTAACAGTAATTCCTTACCTTCTTGTGACTTTGGTAAAGGAATATCATAATAACTCATAACCATGAGTAAAGTTGACATAGAATACTTTTTACCGTAGTTTTCACGACTAACACCTTTGTATAAGTTTAAATTCATACAAAAAGGGTTGTATGGGCTATTAGAATGTTCCTTTGATACATGGTTATCAAAACACTTCACATTCCTTGTAAAAGCCATATCAACCCCGATAGTCGATAATTCAGTTTCAGTATGTATGTAAAAATCCTTAAAATTATAGAAGTAATTAACTTTCCAATTTTCATTTGTTATGTCGGTTAATAGATTGCAAGTTGCTAAGCTGTCTATATCATCACCTAGTATTAAATCATTTTTAACCTCAACGTTATTTGCCCAAGATGGACATTTTTCTTTGTAATATTCTTTCATCAATTAGCGAAAGATTGAAAATCTCCCACTACCTTTTAATTATAAACATCCTATGACAACATTATTTGTCGTCATTAACCACATCTCACAAAATAGTGAAATGCTTCCTCCTTTTATTCCTAGAGCATATTGTTTGAAGTGTTCATTTTTCTTCAAACGCTCATTCATGAAATAAAAGGAAGTGGTCATGACGAATTTCTATATCTGTTCACTGTTTCACCTCTCAATTCTTGATTATTTTTTATAGTTATCTATAAATTCTTTGTAAAGCTGTATCTTTTCTTCTGACATTAAACAGTCACCTATTTCATAACGTGAAATTAATGACTGGCTGCAACCAATATATTTCGCTATTTTTTGCATACTAATTTTCTTATGTCTGCGTTTTAGAAAATAAATATCTCTGTCATTCATCCTCTTTTCTCCTTTTGATTAAATAAAAGAACGCTCCCCATTTAAGAAGAACGTTCCTTGTTATGTAATGAATTATTTACTTGCAACAGTTACAACTGCTACACCTTTCTTAGAACCTACTTTTAATGTTGCTTCAGCAATAACTTGACCTTTAATTGAATCACCCGTTTTTGCTAATGGCTCAAAGTGTGGCTCACGAAGATAGGCAAGATCAACATAGTTATCATTGAATACAACAATTTTGTCGGCTGGAACGTGTTTACTAAGTACAAAGTTTACAGTTCCGTAGTTTGTATTAATAGAATCTACAAGCAAGCCGAAAGAAGTAGTTACATGGTTATAACCATATTTGTCTTTGTAAATAGCGTCAATTTGTTCTTTAATGTCAGCATTTACAAAAGCATAAACTTGACCTTCTGCTAAATCTTGATTCCAAAGATTACGCATAACCTTTTTAACATCATCTTCTGTGACACTTCCTGTCACACTTACAGCATTGGAAGGGTCAGCCATTTCAATTAATCCACTTAGTTGACGTTTGAAAGGTGCTGCAGAACCATCATTACGCAATCCATTGATGAATTTCTTTTCCATGTTAATTTTCAATTCAAGAAGGCGATCGTTTACTTCCTCTGCAAATTGAGTTGATTTCATTGCAATTGCTGTTCCTGAAATTTGTGCACCTTTCTTGAAGATTTCCAAAATGTTATTTAGTTCTGCTCTTGCTGATTCATAAAATACTGCAGTATCTTCACCTTCAACTGCGGATAAATCATCAGTTTTATCAAGTGTCTTTTCTCTCCATGTATAGACAGTAGACAATGCTTTCTCAATATTTCCTTTTGCCATTAACATTGATGTAAATGGTGTTGCTTGTACTCCGATAACTGCAATTTCTTTCGCTAATGAAATTTGTTCTAATTCAGTAAAGTTCGTAGATTTAAACATAATATAAATTCTCCTTTAGCGTTTAGGTCGCTACCCAATATTTTTAATATAAAAAGCACTCCAACATATTGTTAAAGTGCAATTTACCCAAATAATTTACTTAATTTTGTTGCAATCATGCCTTTGGTATCATTCTTTTGTGCAAAGGTATCGTATTCATTTTGTTGCTTGTGATTGTCGGGGATATACCCTAGTGATACTTTAATATCATTTACAATACCTGTAAGTGATTCAATCACCGTTGTTAATTCGTCAGTATTCGTCACTTTGACGACACCTGCAAATTGTTCAAGTCCTGCTGATTTCAATTCGAATTGAATCTCTTTATCAAATAATTCCTGTTGTTTAGTTTGTAACGCTTTTTCTTCATCCGATAAATCTTTTGGTTTGAATTGTAATAATTCATCCCTTTCAGTAATGATAGGATTAAGTTCCTTTTCAACCCATTCATTCTTTGCGTTTTGAATTGCTTCATCTAGTTGTTCCTGTGTAAAACTGATTTCTTGTGCCATTTTGTGACCTCCTATTGATTAAATTTAATTTCTACTCTACCCCTAGATAGGATAGGTTTATTATTAACACTGCCAGCAAACTCGAAAATAAATTCGTTCAATTCACTGGCAGGACTGTAATCGTAATAAAAAATACCCACATTCTCTTTGTGAGTATCATCTAATGGTATTTGTTCAATTTGTTCCTTTTTACTATTATAAATAGTCAATTTAAGGTCGATTGGATCGACTGACTTTCCGTCAAATGTCTTAAAATGACACTGCAATCTTACTGTGTCCCCTTGTAACATCTAAATCACCTCCACAAATGAAGGATTTTCTATGTAATAGCAACTAGATTGCCCCTCTATGGTGCTTAATTCGCAAACTGTTACATTAGGTATTATTTTAATTCTAACGTCAATTTCGCCATTTATAGGGCTTACAAATGATGACAAGGAAATAGTAACGTTTTGTATTTCATTACCACTTTTGACTATTGCACCATTAATTGTTGATACATATGATTCAATTACTATCGTTTGTTTTTTCGGCACTTCTGCTTCTGAAACAAGATGATTAATAGCGGATATTAATTCAACTGTTTCATTCTTCAAATTTACTTCTTTATTGTGACTTGCGAGGGAGTTGATCGGGGAAATATACGAAACTACTTCAATTTGCATAATCCATCACCTACGCAATCGCAGGTACTTGTATTTTGTGCTTAATAGTTAATTGATCTCCTGCATTTTCAAAAGTAAAGGGTTGAAAACTTTCTACGCTGATTTCCTTATTATTACTGTTAAGGATGACTGATTTACTAATTGTTGCTGGAAGTGAAAAATCAGCACCAGCGAGAGTAATTGTTAATTCTAATGTTTGATTGCTTTCGACTTCTACATAGTCATAAATCGGTTCGTCAAAGTCATTGACACCTGTTTGTACTTGTTCTGTAGTTTTAGTATGTGTCCATTTAACCTTTGAACTATCGTATGTAAGTCGTTTAATTTCTCTATTTGTATCATTCCTTAGTGATACAGTTTTCCAATTAGATGTGATGTATGTTCTTAGTGCAATATAAGCGTCTTGAGTAACTTCAGCCATTATTTACCCTCCTTTAATTCTTCAATTTGTGTTTCTACGCGTTGTAAGGATAAAGCTATTTTTTCTTGTGCTTCATTTTGCCTATCAATTTGTGCTGAAAGTTTATCCTCCCTTTGCTTGGCTTCTTTTCGGGTATCAATCAGCAACCATACAAAAAGTAAACAGAATATACCCTGTCCAAGCCAAGTGTCTAATGGAATATTTGATAAATCCACATTATCCTACCTCCCATCTTTTGATATTAAAATCATTCCTGCAATTGCTACTACTGATAAACAAATCATTTCTACCATTTTCATTCCTCCATCTGATTAATATTTATGAGTATTTATCCAAAATAAAAACCACTCGGATATTTCCAAGCGGTCAAGAAGGGAGAGGTCAAACATGAAAGAATAAAGGAGAATACATCCCCTTCTATTTATAGTTATTACAAAATAATAACAATTTTAGGATATTATATTAAAATTTTCCACATTCTTTAAATCAATATATCTATAACTTGTTCCATCTTTCACAACAATTTTCTTTTCTAATAAGCGAAATGTTTTCCCCTTAATAACTTCTTCCCCAAATTCATCAGGTATGTATGTATATACTGCTCCATCAAGTGATCGAGCCACTTTCTTATCTATATGATATTTTTTAATTAATTCAGCTACCGTTGTTTTTCCTGTCATCAATTCAACCAACTCATAAAGAGGAATAACTTGTTCATCAGTATAAAACTTAACAATACCTTCGTATAAATCATTTATGTGATAATTTTTTCTAATATATTTTCTACCAATATTAAAATCTATAAACATTTTATTCTCTTTTGGTGGAAGCATTGGAAACGGTGCAAGGTCACTTCTGATTTCTATTTCCTCGAATCCTTGCTTTTTTAAATCCTTATTCACTCTGCTTTTCATTGATTTCAACATATTCCTAACCGCTGGTTGACGATAATTATTATCTTGGTCAGGAAATAAAATCTTCCCTACAGCTTCAATATTAAACTGATTCTTATGTATTGGATGAAATAGATGATCTATTTCAAATTGCCCTGTTTCTACTGCATTCACCAACAAATCAAAGCGTTCTAGTTGTTTATCCGTTAATATGTCTCGGTAGTTATTAATTATGTAATTGTATTCCTTTTTCTTTCCGTAATCGTATGTAGAGTAGTTTTCGCTGATAAGTTCCTCAAATGAAACAGTATCATCATCATCTGAACTTTGAGAAAGTATTATATCTTCATATGAGATTTCTTCTAAATCATTCTGTTTAACAAAATACGTTTTCCCCTTGACCATTAATCTTTTTACATCTTTTTCCTTATGTATTCTTTTTAGTACCACTTGTTTTTCAAAGCTACTAACTATGTATTTTACTAATTTATTATTAGAGTGTTCGTCATTTTCCCCTTTGAAATTCTTAATGCTAGGTACAGTAACAAACATTCCATCTAAAACCTCAACAAAGCCATATGGAAATGTAATTATGTAATTAATAAACATAGATTCAATTTCACTTGCTTCAAACACTTTATTTGTTGATCTTACTCCAACTTTTAAATCATTATATTTGGCGGAAAAAGTATGTTCAGTATTGCTACAATAAATCTTCTTCAATTTCGTTAAATATTTGTTTAATGTTTTATCTACAACAATTATGTATTCATGAATCTTTCTGTCATTATCCCAGTATTCAATTTTCCTCTTTCTCATTATCTGTAAATCTAAAAATCTGTGATCTCCTTCCATTGCCTTCAACATTGATATATATAGATTAGGCAACCCCTTCCTTAGTGCAATTTGTTCCATATTCCAACTTGAAACATTTTCTTCTTTCAAATATGTCATAGCATGACCTCCTGTTTTTATTTTTTTGTTGACACCTTATTAAAAATGGTTTATTATATCCTTAAAGTTAATAATATATAGTATGATATTATGGGATATTTATAAACATTTTTAAAGGTCTCCCTTCTATTATACGCATTTATTTTCATTTTGGCAACTATTTTTTCTATTTTTCTATTATTATTTTATTAAGATAAAACTTTGGTTTTATTATAAAATATTATGAAGTTTTTCATGTTATTTACTTGACTTTGATTTTGATGTTCCCTAAACTTTTAGGTTGAGTGTCGTGGACAACGGCTTGGGCATAGTTGTTGCCTACTGTCAAAGATTAAAAAATAATCAATGACAATAGACAAGCGACTGTTCCTTTTAGTGTATCGGTCTGTGGTATCCGTATTTGTAACACCCTATTTGTCGGAGAATTTTCTTCTCAATATTCCTACTCTATCAAGTAGCCCTAAGAGTTTCGAATATACGCAAATTTGCACACATTCTACTTGTGAAATATCTTGCAGGTATATCAACCTCTACCCTTCCTTCGATCAGCACTTAATGGTAGCCCTCACCATTCAGACACAAGCATAAATAGGGAAATGCTTATTGTGTCCTATCCCCATTTTAAGCTATGGCTGGGTCATTACCTGACGAAATTTATTATAGTGTGCTTATCGGCAACTCACACTGAAACATCCTAAAAAAGACAATAGTAAACTAGACCCCTTGCAATCTATTTTTTAAAATTTTATAATAAAGGGGAATAGGATGTTTCTTATTCAGTTTTAGTTGAATGAAAACTTATCGGCTTAGGGATATTGCGAGTATCTCTAAGCCATTTTTCTTTTTTATTTAAGCTATTTCATGAGGAAACAATTCTTTAACATTACCTGTCCAAAAATCATAAAAGACAGTCATTTCATTTCCCTCCATATCAAGAATACGCTTCCCGTAAGGTAAAACATTGAAATCTTCAACAACAATAGCCGACATATCAAAGTGATTTTTAATCCATTCTAAAACGTTATTTTCATACTTATTTATCATCTTCGATTATCTCCTTTTGATTTTCTTGTAAATATTCTCGTATATCCTCAACTGTTAGACCTAGCTGTTTTGCTTCAAGTATTAGTAGCAACCATTCTTGATCTAATTGATTCATTTATTAACTCCTTTTTATAGATTAGATAATGGGCTTGTTGATTTTGCCATTTCAACTATATTTTCATCATTCAATGACTGTAAATATCGGGTTGTAATCATTGTGGATTCGTGACCTAACAGCCGACTTAAACTATACACATCTAGCCCTAATTTTAATTGTTTCTGAGCGTAATAATGCCTTATCGTGTGTGGGCTACAACGAATGGAATCTCTTACTTTTGCCCTTTTTCCTGCTTCCTTGATAATTTTTTCAATAGCATCTATCGTCAATGTTTTACCATTACGTGAAAGAAAGTAATTGTTTTCAATCATTAATTTATCTTTAAAATATTCATGTTTTATACGCTCGTATTTAATCATGTATTTCTTTAATAAAGGTGAAACGTATAAATGTCTATCCTTATTCCCTTTTCCCCGTATTTGAATGATAGTTTCCATGATATTTAAATGAGTAAGGGAACAAAGTTCAAGATTTCTGATTCCTAAGTCAACAAAAAACATTATGATAAGACGGTTCCGCAAATTTAGATAGTTATTATTAGGAAAGGCATTTATCATTCGTTTAATTTCATCATCAGTAAACGTTTTAATGATGACCTTTGGTTCCTTCATGAATTTAACAGAAAGAATTGGATTTCGCTTTTCTGCAATGTAACCTTCTTCAACCATGAATTTAAAATAGGAACGTAAACACTTATGGACACTGTTGATATATAATTCTTTTAAACCCTTTTGTTTCAAATTCATTAAATAGGACTTAATGTGTTTGGAAGTAACTTCTTCTAGTTCATCAATCTCAAATTCATTTTTTAAGTAGTTTAGAAATGCCTTGTTGTTGTTTTTATACCCTTTAATAGTTCTTGGAGAATAGTTTTTGATTTCAAGATCATATAAAAATTCCTTATAGACATCTTCTAAAAACAAACAAAAAACCCACCCTTCATATGAATTTCTCATACAAAAAGTGGGTAAAACGTTTACCATAATAATTATTATGATTTTATAAACTGTACATCATCGTTCATTAAATTTCTAGGAGATAATATTTAGTAAAACCCTTGTGTACCAAGGTTTTTTGCATTACTCCCCTAAATCCACATTATGATACACTTGCTGAACATCATCTAAATCTTCTAATGCATCAATTAATTTTTCAAATTTAGCTTTTGCCTCATCATCAAGGGTTACTTCATTTTGAGCCATCATCGTAATTTCAGCAACAGAGAATTCCGTTATTCCTGCTTGTTTGAATGCTTCCTGTACGGCGTTAAATTGGTCTGGATCAGCATATACGATAACTGAATCGTCTTCTTCGATGATGTCACGTACATCTACATCTGCTTCCATTAAAAGTTCTAGTGCTTCTTCTTCCGATTTTCCTTCAACGCCAATTACAGCTGTTGAGTCAAACATATAGGCAACAGAACCACTTACACCCATGTTACCGCCATTTTTACCAAATGCAGCACGGACATCTGCAGCTGTGCGATTTACGTTATTTGTCAAGGCGTCAACAATTACCATAGAACCGTTCGGACCAAAGCCTTCGTAGCGTAGCTCATCATAGCTTTCATCTGAACCGCCTTTTGCTTTTTCAATAGCACGATCAATGATATGTTTTGGAACATTATATGTTTTAGCGCGTTCAAGTACGAATTTTAACGCTTGGTTTGCTTCAGGATCTGGTTCACCTTGTTTTGCCACTACATATATCTCACGGCCAAACTTAGCATAAATTCTACTTGTATTAGCATCCTTTGATGCTTTTTTGTCCTTAATATTATTCCATTTACGACCCATTTTTGAACACTCTCTTTCTGCTTTGAATCTTACAACGAAAAATTTAGTATATTAGGTTATAATGTCGTATTCTTGCATTCTATATTATACCGCAAAAACTGGATTTGTTAAATGCCTAAACCATTAGCCTTTCAATAAAGTACTTTTTTGTACGAACCTTAGAGGAACAAGAATATATGTTTTATGGTAAAATGCACTTGTATATAAAAAGATATAATGGGAGAAGGATCATGAGTAACTATAAAATCTTATTTTTAGATATTGACGGAACGATTTTGCGTCCAGATGATACGATAGAGGACTCTACTAAAAAAGCAATTAAAGAAGTAAAACAGCAAGGGATTGAAGTTATTCTGGCGACTGGGAGACCGCTCCACGAGATTTATGATATAGCAAAAGAGCTTAGTATCCATTCGTTTATCGGCTATAATGGCGCTTATGCGGTTTATAAAGGGAATAGTGTTGTTAAAGAACCAATGGATTCTTTTCTGATTGAAAAATACATTCAGATAGCTAAAAAGCATCATCATGAAATTGTTTTTTATACACATGAAAAAAATGCTTTTTTAGACATGGAGTCTCCATTTACTAAAGAAATTACGGAGAAATTTCATTTACAACAGAATATCGCTTTTACTGCTGATATAGTAAAGGATATTCTTGGTTTGACGCTTATTAATGTAGACGAAAATGAAACAAGTCTGTATGATCAAGAAGGTATTCACCTTTCTCAAGTGAATGTGGATGGTTTGCGTCATTGCTATGATGTTATTCGCGATAAAGTGAATAAAGGGTATGCTGTAAGTAAAGTTCTCGATTATCTTAACTTACCTTCAGAATGTGCTATCGCTTTTGGTGATGGTATGAATGATAAAGAAATGCTTCAAGTTGTCGGAGAGGGTTTTGCCATGGGAAATGGTCACCCAGATCTGTTTGCCTATGCAAAGCATAAGACTACGGAAGTAACTAATTCCGGTGTATATAACGGATTGAAGAGTATTGGACTAGTCAAATAAACTTTAGTCTTCTCAATGGAGAAGGCTTTTTTATTCCCTTTATATACTAAAATCATTTCTCTTTAATATACATAATGAAAAAGGGGATTTGAAAAACGATGGCAGAAAAAATTTTAGAGCTTTGTTGTACAAATAATAATTGCAAAACGTGGTTTCGTTCACCTTTTTCATTTGGTAATTTAGACGTTTTTAATGTAAGCGCATTCAAAGGATTGCAAGCACAATGTCCATTATGCGGACATATGGTAACCGGCTCTGCAGATAACATCCGAATATCCACCATCAACTAGCGGTGTCAGGTATCAAGGGTGTTACCAAAAATTGCATTCCTATCGAAAAACCTGCCATAATTGGCAGGTTTATTTTATAGCTTGATATACTGTATCCGCAATATCAGCAGTTAATGGAGTAGTACTTGGATATGTACCATCTTTTGGTAATCCGTTATTTTGTTTATTTGTTAATACGATAATTTGTAAATTATAGTTCGGATCAATAATCACTTGTGTTCCAGTAGACCCATTATGACCAAATGCATCCCTAGAATGAAGTTTTCCCATAAATGGTTGATTTCTCTCCCACCCTAACCCTTGACCAAACCGATCTTCGGATGTGAATTCTTCAATTGTTTTGTCCTTAAAAATGTCCGTTTTTCCGTATTTTCCACCATTCATAAGCATCTGTCCTATGACTGCTAAATCTTTTGCAGATGAAAATAACCCTGCATGGCCGGCAACCCCATTATTCGCATAAAAGCTGTTTCCGTCTTCCACTTCTCCAACATAAGTATAGGATCTCCATTTTGAAAACTGATCCGGGTCTAAGCCAAGTTCAGATATCTCATTGTATTCATATGGATTTCCCCAAGAAGTTGCAGCAATATCTTTCATTCCTTTTTTGTTTGGGGAGAACATGATACGTTTTAAACCAAGCGGGCGATAAAATTGCGTTTCTGCATAAGTTTCAAGTGATTCATGAGTTACCTTTTCAACGATATAACCAAGCAGCATAAAATTAAAGTCACTATACACACGTTTTGAACCTGTATTGTAATCTAACTTCAAGTTTTCAATAAATTTCAATACCTCTGATGAGTCATTTGCATATAAATAAGCTGGTTCCCAGTAAGGTAAACCGGAAGTATGAGTTAACAAATCTTCTATTGTAATCGCGGATTTTCCATTCTTGCCGAAATCCGGAAAATACTTAACAACTGGGTCATGGATCGAAATCTTCCCATCTTCCACCAGCTTCATTACTGCTTGTGTTGTAGCCATCACCTTTGTAATAGAAGCGAGATCAAACATCGTGTTAACCGTCATTTTTCTTGGATTTGCAAGTGGAAGCCCTTTATCATATTTTTCAGCATAACCGTACGCCGAGTCCTTTATGATTTTTCCATCCTTGGAAATAAGAACTACCGCTCCAGGGGTGACCCCGTCTGTTATTGCTTTCGTTACAATGGAATCAATTTGTGATAATTTACTGCTGTCTACTCCAACTTGTCCTGGTTTGGCAGGCAATAACACTAAATTTTCCTTTTTCTTTGAATGCGTATGTGGGTTCAAAGAAAAGTAGGATACAAAACCTAATAAGATAATTATGGTCGGTATCAGTATTTTTTTCATAAAATAACTCCTAAATAGTAATACTATCTGCACTATCTTATACCCAATTAATTTCCGATTCAAGTTTTAAAAAAGGACATCTAATATTCCCGTGGACCAATGGTATCATTGCATATTTTCAAGAAAAGAATGGTATGCAATTTCATCGATAAAAAATGCCTCATCCTAAATGGGCAGAAATTATTTTAATAATGATAATATCATTTCTACAGTATTCTCTATAAATGAACGCTCTGGACGGGATTTCATTAACACGGTAAGTCCGATTAGTGAAACGACTAGTGTCTGTGCTAACATTTTAGCATTTAGATTGCTATCGAGTTCACCTGATTTAATTCCTACTGCAATCGTTTCTTGGAATATGACCGAAAGATACATCTGATGTTCCCTAGTAAGGATTTCAAATTTTTCATCATGAGAAGCAAGTTCAACCATTGTATTAATACAAAAACATCCCTTACTTGGACTTTCTTTATATTCTTCTTCCACCCACTCTTCAAAAAATGTTCGGAATGCTTCCTTTACAGATTGAGGGTTTTGAAGTTTTTTTCGAATATTGGAGGCATGTAACTTTGAATATTTGCGTAACGCAGTTTCAAATAATTCCTCTTTGTCTCCAAAAGCTGAGTATAAGCTTGGTCGTTGTATGCCCATTTTGTTTGTCAGATCATTTAATGACGTACCCTTGTACCCTTTCTCCCAAAATATCCGCATAGCATCATCTAATGCTCTTTCCTTATCAAATTCACGTTGTCGAACCATAATAATCCCTCTTTTCAAAAAATTGCCTACAGGAAATTAATCTTACTCTTGCGAATTTGAGTAATTGGATTATCCTCCCTTTATGTACCGAATAGTATATTATAATCATATTTAAACAAAGTAAATTAGTCAAATTGTAATTGTTTTATCGAGATATAAATATCCGTATTAACAACTTGACATTAAAAATTATCTATAGTTATATTTATTAAGAATCATTTTGTACTGAACGGTATATTATACTGTTAGGTACATAAAGGGGATGTTAATAATGGAGAAAGTTAAAGAAAAAGCAACAATGATTGCCAAACCTAAAGATGATCAGTTGCAATCAGGTTCCAGAACAACCATGTCGCGCTATTTGGCGCTGTTGTTTGCTATCGCTTGTGGGATGGCTGTTGCAAATATATACTTCGCACACCCGTTGCTTGATGCTTTATCATATGAGTTCAAAATCGATCATTCAACTATTGGCATTATCATTACAATCACCCAAATCTGCTATGCACTTGGATTACTCTTTCTAGTTCCACTAGGTGATTTATTGAACCAACGGAGACTGATTATTGGCCAAATGCTATTATCAGTTGCTGGTCTTGTTATTATTGGTTTGGCTCCCACGAGTACTGTACTTTTTATAGGGATGGCAGTGGTAGGAATGCTTGCTACCGTAACACAAACACTCGTCGCATACGCATCCACATTGTCTTCTCCAGCAGAGCGTGGAAGTATAGTAGGTTTCGTTACCAGTGGAGTTGTGATCGGAATTCTTCTGGCACGAGTATTCGCAGGGGTATTGACAGATATAGGTAGTTGGCGTCTAGTCTATCTTACCTCTGCCGCACTCATGCTTTTCGTCGTATGTTTATTAAACTGGAAATTACCGAATTATACGGATAATCAATCATCGATGTCCTATCCAGAGCTATTGCGTTCCGTCTTTTTCTTTTTCATACAAGAAAGGATTCTACTGGTTCGCGGTATACTGGCACTACTAATTTTTATTTCTTTCAGTATTCTGTGGACTTCATTGGTACTGCCTCTTAGCTCGGCACCTTATTCTCTTCCACACACTGCCATTGGAGCATTTGGTCTTGTTGGAGTGGCCGGAGCATTAGCTGCTACTCGAGCTGGACGGATGGCAGATCAAGGATTGGGGCAGCGAACAACAGGTATAGCCCTAACTTTATTGTTAATATCCTGGTTTTTAATTAGCCTTATCCATTACTCCTTGTTCGTTTTGATTATTGGTATTATTCTTCTTGACCTTGCTGTGCAAGCCGTACACGTCACTAACCAAAGTATGATTTTTACAGTACTTCCTGAAGCAAGAAGTCGACTTACCGCTGCTTACATGGTTTTTTATTCTATAGGCAGTGCAACAGGTTCAATTGCTTCAACCAACATATACGCAATTTTTGGATGGAATGGAGTTTGTATATTAGGTGCAGCTGTCAGTGCTTTTGCTCTATTGTTTTGGGTAATAACGTCCCGTCAGAAATAAGATATTTTTGTTTTTCTATGGTTCAGTTGACCCTGTTAGTTTGCTGTACGAATGGGTGTTTAGTGCAATAAAAAGTTGAAATGGAAATGACCGGAATTCCATATGAAAGGAATTCGGTCATTTCTATTTCCTACTATTTCCACTTTTTTAAATTAATGAAGAGCTTCATAAAGCTTTGCCTACGAGAAACTAAAAACAATTTATTGTTCCCTTTATCTTTATGTATGTGCGCCATGTTGGAGTTTTTGTTCCCTAGATTCCAATGAATATGCCTTTTCTGTAATTCAATGCGACCTGCTTCTTTTTATGTGCCCTTTCACTTCAAGAATGTACCTCATGTTGGATTTTATGTCCCCCACATTCTAGTTAATGTGCGCTTTCCGCAATTCAATATGCCCAGCTTCATCTATATGTGTTTGTTCCCTGCCCTTCATTTCGTTCCCTTATATAAGTTTCATCCTACATAAAAAAGATCTACTTTGATTACAAGTAGATCCAGCATTGTATCGTAAATTATATTTCATTAGAACGAAGGGTTGTTTCCTTTGTTTGCACTTCGCTGCTAGATTCCTTAATGAGGATCCCACCAAAAATCGCAAACAGTGAAAAAATCACCGGTATAAAGAAGCCATAGTGATACCCAACCGAACTTGATGCATGTTGAAAATGATCCAGTACCTTTCCGAATATGGTTGGTAGTAATACAGCACTTAAAAATCCGCCGGTATTGGCAAACCCTGATACCACACCAACCTCTTTAATATCAAATGACTTCCGAACCACTGCAAATGTCAAAGCACTTGCCCCGTTTCCATATCCTATAATGAGAAATAGAGCTATTAGCATCACGTAAGGCGGCTTTCCATTAAATAAAAGAAAGGAAAACCAGCCTAAAAAGATAATAATTTGTACGACTATATATGGTTTTTTATTGGATTTTAAGCGACTGGAAATCCAGGTCGTAACAGGTGCTCCGATAATCGCACCAATAAGACCAATCATAATGAGCTGACTGGCACCTGACCGCGTCATTCCGTAAACGGACATTCCATAAGGAACCGCCCATGATCCTATAAAGCCAACATATGTACCGACAATCCCAAAATGGCATAAAAAGGTTGCCCATGCTTGCCGGCTCGAAACGAGGCGGCGTAAAATGGTGAACGTTTTTTCTCGTTTTGAATGTTCGTTGACTGACACATTCTTGGCAGATTCCCATTTCTTTGGTTTTTGTACAAGTACACAATAAAGTAATATGCCTGTCAGAATAATTAGAATCCCAAATGTCAAAAACGGTTTTCTCCAGCCAAAGGCAGCAATCATACTGGAGAATGGGACAGTTGCCATAATGGAACCAAAGCTTCCTGACATCCCGGCCCAGCCAAGTAATCCGACAAATTCATTTACTTTAAACCACTGACTTAAGATTAGAACCAAGTTGATCCAAATGGTTGCATCTCCTAGTCCTACCAGTAATCTGGCAGCAAAAAGCACTGCTTCATTAGGCGCTATACTATAAAATAAAGTCCCAATACCATTCAATAATGTACCTGCGATGAGAAATCGATTTGGTCCAAACCGATCTGACAAAATGCCAATTGGAATTTGCAAACCGGCATATGCTAGAAATTGAATACTCGTTAAAGCACCAATAGTTGATGCTGTAATGTGAAACTCCTTCATTAATTGATCAGAAATAAGGCCTGGAGCAGTTCTTTGACTAACAATGATAAAATATGAAAACAAGACGGTAGCAAAAACAACCCAGCGGTACTTGCTATTTTGTTTATCCAATGATCTCTTCTCCTGTTGTCTTTTTCCCCTATTATAATCCATTTTTTTGATATTTAGGGTGGCTAATTAAATTGAATGCGCTTTCTTACGAAATTTTTTTCATATGTTTTGGAGAGACAAAAAAATCCCCCGTGTTAACCAAGCACGGGGGGATACGATTATTTTTTCGTCACCAGTTTTAAAGGTGCAGGAATGTATTTTTTTACTTTCTTCCCTTTTAGTACATCTCCTGCAGCGTTAACCGCCAACTTACCGATAAGTTCGGGTTGTTGGGCTACAGTAGCATTTAATTTTCCGTCTTTAATAGATTTAAGTGCATCGTCATTTCCGTCAAAGCCAACGACGACGATATTTTTACCAGAACTATTAATCGCTTCTAGAGCTCCTAAAGCCATTTCGTCGTTTTGTGCAAATACGGCCTTAATATCCGGATGACCTTGAATCAGATTTTCCATTACATTAAGTCCTTCCGTACGGTCAAAATGAGCAGATTGACTTTCCACTACTTGCAGCTCTTTGTCCGCAATCTGATGGAATCCTTTTCCTCTTTCACGTGTAGCGGAAGCACCTGGAACACCTTGCAATTCTACTACTTTGGCATTTTTTCCGACTTGATCAATGATAAAATTCGCGGCCATTTTTCCCCCTTTAATATTATCAGAGGCAACCAATGTTTCTACTTTCCCTTTATCCGAAGAACGGTCAAGAGTGATAACAGGAACTCCTACTTCATTAGCAGATTGAACTGCTGTTGAAATGGCAGCTGAGTCGGTCGGGTTAATTAATAATACATCCACACCCTGCTGCAATAAATCTTGAACATCATTCACTTGCTTTGCCGAATCATTTTGTGCATCCACAACGGTTACATGCATTCCTTTTGCTTTCGCTTCCTTCATAACACCATCTTTAAGCGATACGAAGAATGGATTATTTAATGTAGAGACAGATAATCCTATTTTAATATTTTTTAAGTTATGCTTTTCTGCAGGTTTTGCCCAATTTGGCGGTTCCATAGAACACGCTCCAAGTAAAACAAGAGATACGGTCATTACTAATAAAATTAATCTTTTCATCATTCATCCCTCCTATGCTGCTTTTTTACGATCTAGTAAGACTGCAATTAAGATGACAATTCCTTTTACGACCATTTGATAAAAGGATGATACGCCCAAAAGATTCAAACCATTATTTAAAGTACCGATAATTAATGCACCAATCAGTGTACCGAATATTTTTCCGCGGCCGCCTGATAAGCTTGTCCCGCCTAAAACAACCGCTGCAATGGCATCCAATTCATAGGAAGTACCAGCAGTTGGCTGAGCTGAATCAAGTCGGGATGTTAAAATGGCGCCCGCTAATGCAGAAAGAACTCCTGCCAATGAATAGATCATCACTTTCACTTTTGTGACTTTAATTCCGGAAATCATAGCTGCCTTCTCATTTCCGCCAATCGCATATGTTTTACGGCCAAAAGAGGTTTTGTGAAGGATAAGATATAATATTACAAATGCAATAATCATCGTAATGGCTGGCACCGGTATCCCAAATTGGTAGCCCCGTCCAAATAGCTGAAACAAACGGCTGTTACTTAATCCAGTAATAGGGTTCCCGTCTGTATATACGAGGGTAAGTCCACGAAAAACGGTCATCGTTGCTAATGTTGCAATAAATGGAGCCATCTTTCCTTTTGTAATCAACAAACCATTAACCATTCCCATTACTCCGCCTAATAGCGATCCGATAATAATAGCTAAGATAGGATCTAATCCTGATACCATCATGCCGGCCATAAGTGCACTTGACAAAGCTAATATCGAGCCGACAGATAAATCAATCCCGCCTGTTAATATAACAAATGTCATCCCGAACGCAATTAGCGCATTAATCGCAATTTGTCTTAATAGATTTAAAATATTTAAGGGTTGAAGAAAACTTGGATTTAAAATAGAAACGATAATGACAATGATAATAAATCCTAGTAGCGGACCGAGTTTTTGCATTACATTACTTACATGATTGACACGTACTGTCGATTTCTCCTCACTGACTGCTTTCATCTTACTGACCTCCCGTTGCTAATGTCATGATTCTTTCTTGCGTTGCCTCTTCTTTCTTTAACTCTCCGCTGATTTTGCCTTCATGAACGACATATATTCGGTCGCTCATTCCGAGAATTTCCGGAAGCTCCGAGGAAACCATAATGATGGCCACCCCTCGCTGAGTTAGTTCATTCATCAATTCATAAATTTCTCTTTTTGCCCCAACATCCACACCTCGTGTTGGTTCATCCATAATCAAAACCTTTGGAGCAATTCCTACCCATTTTGCGATAACAACCTTTTGCTGATTCCCGCCTGAAAGACTTCCGACTCTCGTAGAGGCTGTCTCTGTTTTTACCGTTAATCGTTTAATCAGCATATTGACAAACTCACGTTCACTTTTTTCTTGCATAAATCCTTTTGGAGCAAAGCTTTTTAAGCTAGGCAATACCATATTTTCAGTGATGGAAAAATCTAAAATAAGCCCTTCATCCTTTCGATCCTCTGTTATGAATCCGATGCCGAGATTAATAGCTTGATGAGGCTTTTTGATAGATACCTTATTTCCATCCATCCAAATTTCACCTGAATCTAGTGAATCTAAACCAAAAATAGCTCTCATAATCTCCGTTCTTCCGGAACCCATTAAGCCTGAAAAACCAATAATTTCACCTGACTTTACGGAAAAATCGACATTTTCAAAAACACCGCTTCGCGATAAATTCTTTACCTCAAAAATGGTTTTGCCTAAGGCTGGATTTCGTTCAGGATATCTTTCTGTCAGCTCCCGTCCAACCATTTTTCGTACCACTTCATCAAAGCTGGTTTCGGGAATTTTTTTTGTATCAACTGTTTTTCCATCTCTCATGACCGTAATTCGATCACATATTGTAAAAATTTCTTCCATACGATGGGAAATATAAACAATGGAAACGCCTTCTTTTTTTAGTGCAGCAATTACTTCAAATAACTTTTGAATTTCCCTTTCCGTAAGTGCAGCAGTCGGCTCGTCCATAATAATAACTTTAGCATCTGTCAATAAAGCTTTAGCGATTTCAATCATTTGCTGCTGGCCAACGGAACATTGGCCTGCTTCTTTATCCAATGGGATTGAAACGGATAATTTCTCAAATTGTTCCTTTGCTAGCGTTTTCATTTCTTGCATTTTTAAAAAGCCAAATGCGTTTTTTCGTTCTTTCCCGATAAATAGATTTTCCAAAACGGTCATATCCGGCCAAATATTCAATTCCTGATGAATAAAGGTTATACCGGACTCCTCGGCAACTTTTGGATTACTAAAGCTTGTTTCCTTTCCGTCAATCATAATGCTTCCTTGATCCATTTTATGTAAACCAGTAAGAATATTCATAAGCGTTGATTTCCCTGCGCCATTTTCTCCCATCAGCGCATGGACCTCTCCATTATGAAGCTCAAAGTTAACACCCGTTAACACTTGATTGGCGCCAAAAGCTTTATGAATATTCCGCATTGAGATTTCCATTGGTTTCACCCCTTTTTAAAAAATAACCCCTGCCTGTAATATACAATTAGCATATGGTGTAGCTTCACCGGTTCGAATAACCGCCTTTGCATTTCTAGTTAGATCTTTTAATGTTTCGTGGGATACCTTTTCCTTTAAAACTTCCGGAAAGTGTTTATTCATAAATTGATAGGTTGCAGGATTTTGTGTTTCCATTTCACTCGCAATGACAATCTTTTCAATTACCATGTCATCCGCGATGACAGATACAACCTCTTTAAAACTAGGAATTCCTAGCTTTAAAGATAAGTCAATTTTGAGAACGCCTTCCGGAATGGGTAATCCTGCGTCGGCAATGACAATCTGATCTGTATGCCCAAGATCCGTTAATATTTTTGAAATATGACTATTTAACATTCCATGTCGTTTCATGCTTGTAATTTCCTCTCTACCTCATCTCTTGTTGGCATCCCGCCTTGTGCCCCAAACTTCGTAACCGAAAGGGATGCTGCGCGATTAGCGAACTGTAAGCTTTCTTTCACGCTTTTTCCTTCAGACAATGCAACGGCAAATGCAGCATTAAAAGTATCACCGGCACCTGTTGTATCCACTGCCTCCACTTTATATGAAGGGACAAGAACTTCCTTTTCCCCGTCGAAATATCGAACTCCCCGTTTTCCTTCTGTAATAAAAAGCTTGTTTGGATATTTTTTCAGTGCTTCATCTTTTGTCAAACCCTTAAATAAGATGGTGACCTCATGTTCATTTGGCGTAAGATAGGCAGCTTTTTCAATCACATTTTGACTAATTTCCCTTGCAGGTGCAGGGTTTAATAATAAAGGAACTTGAAAGCTATGACACAGTTCAGCGACATGTTCAACGGTTTCCTCCGGTATTTCCTGCTGGATCAAGACGATATCGGCAGCTTGAATCACATCTTTTGCTTTATCAATATAGTCAGGAGTCAGCAAGTCATTTGCCCCTTTTACGACGATGATACTGTTGTCACCTTCTGCAAGAATGATGTGTGCTGTTCCGGTATCATAATGTGTAACCGGTTCCACATAATCGATGCGAACATTATTTTTCTTAAAATTATCTAAAATTGCTTTCCCGTAATTGTCCTTTCCAACGCATCCAATCATCAAAACATCTGCACCTAATCTAGCTGCTGCAACGGCTTGATTCGCTCCTTTTCCTCCAGGAACCGTTTTAAAGGAATCCCCAATAATGGTTTCCCCTGCACTAGGTCGTTTCGCAGCAGAAACGACCAAATCCATGGAAGAACTCCCAATTACGACTAGTTTAGACATAATCATCAACCTTTCTAGTTGTACTTCTTTCGATGAATGTAACAGGTAATTGTATACTATTTTCTTTCATTTGATTATTCTTCATTAATTTCATTAATAATTTTGCAGCTTCTCTGCCCATTTCATAAGCAGGCTGTCGTATCGTTGATAAAGGCGGAAATAACAAGCTGCTGTGGGGAATATCATCAAACCCGATAATTTGTATATCATTTGGAATCGACTTTCCCATTCGCAATGCTTCATGTATAACCGCTGTTGCAACAATATCGTTACTTGCGATTACTCCGTCGGTATCTTCATATTTGCCGAAAAGCTCTTTTGCCCATTTTTCCGCTTCTGTAAAGGAAAAAGAAGACGTTGACATCACATAAAAATCAACTTCTGAAGCACTTAAAACTTCAAGAGAGCCTTTAAATCGATCTTGTGCCGTTTGTATATGCGAAGGTCCTTTAATCAAAGTGATTCGTCTGCTTCCCCTTTTTAACATTTCCATTGCAGCAATCCGTCCGCCTTCTTTGCCATCTGCATATACAGAAGGAAGACTGGAAGATGTTCGATCAAGAAAAACAACCGGGATGGATAAATCCTGATAGGTTGCTTTACTTAATTGATTGGTCATAGAAATGATTCCGATGACATTATTTTGCTGAAAGGTTTGAATATAATCCTGTTCTTTCTCCGCGTTTTCATCCGTATTTCCAAAGATTAAGCGGAAATCATGCAATCGCAATTCATCCTCCACTCCCCGCGCTAACAATGGGAAAAATGGGTTTGTTATATCTGGGAGCAATAACCCGATTAACTTAGATTTTCGTGTATAAAGGGAACGCGCCACTTCGTTTGGACTATAATTTAGCTTTTCTATTGCTGAGGTAACAGCCTTTTTCGTATCTTCATGCACGTAACCGGTTTCATTTAACACCCGGGAAACCGTCGCGACGGATACTCCTGCTTCTTTCGCTACATCTCGTATTGTTGCCAGCTCTATCACCCCTATATATGTAACCGATTACATACTAAGAATAGCACAGTCCATCTTTTATGACAATCCTAATTAAAAGAAAAATTTTAAAAAAAGCTAGGAGAAATGTTAATCATTATTTCAAATAGTCAACGTTTCCCCCAATTTTAGAATCGCTAAAGACGATTTATCTATTTCTTGCTTTTCCCATGCATCCATTAAACGATCTAATGCTTCTTTCGGAGTATCATCTGCCAAACGAAAAGCACCATAATGCATAGGAATAAACACTTTTGCCTGTACATCTAAAAATACCTGAACAGCTTCTTCAGGATTTATATGTTGAGCAGACATAAACCATTCCGGTTCATATGCGCCAATTGGGATTAATGCATAGTCAATCTTGAATTTTTTCCCAATTTCCTTAAAACCATCAAAATATCCGCTATCCCCTGCAAAATAGATAGTCTTCCCTCTACCTTCCAACACCCATCCTCCCCAATGTGAAGTATTCGTATCCGTTAAGGTTCTCTTTGTCCAGTGTTTGGAAGGAACGAACGTAAATGTAACGTTTTTAATGGTGGTTGAGTCCCACCAGTTAAATTCTTTCACAGGTGAAAATTTTCTTCTCTCTAAATAGTTTTTTAGTCCAACTGGAGCTAAAAATACCGGGTTTCCTTTCAACTTCCTTAAAGAAGGAATATCCAAGTGATCATAATGGCTGTGTGAGATTAAAACCACATCCATTTCCGGCATTTGTTCAGGATTCAAGCCAGGTTCAGCAAGTCTAATATCAAACCCCATTCTCTTAGCCCAAACAATATCCGTTACAATATTTAACCCGTTCATTTGAATCAGAAAGGATGAATGCCCAATCCAAGTGATGGTAGTGTCTTCCCTATTCTTTTGCAGATAAGCATCCTTTTTATCCTCTTCTTGCGGAACGACATAAGACAAATCCTTTATCTTTTTTCGGCGCTCCCTTTGCCATCGCATCAATCTTCTAAAGGAATTGACGTTTCTATCGCCATTTGGATTTGTATATCTTGTTCTTGCCATAGTTGATATCCTCCATGAAAGCAGAATATTTTCGTTACTATTAATATTATCGAAAAGTTAAATGAAATCAAATAAATAAGCGTTTACAACAATTCACCTTATTTCCTAATAATACTATCTGAATTATATAGAAAATTCGTTTTCTGCAAAAAAAACTCTTTTCAAAAGAGGGATTTTGTCTTATACTAATCAAAAAACACGAATGATTCATCTCGTATAATCGCAGAGATACGGTCTGCAAGTTTCTACCGGTCCACCGTAAATGGACTGACTACGAGTGAAAGTTTATTTGACGTGGTGTATGTATGACCTCGTAGAAACTTTTCACTTGTAAAAGTTTTCTACGAGGTCTTTTATTTTTCTCGGAGGTGCAGCATGCAAAGTCTAAAAGAAAAAATTATCTCAGAAGGACGAGTCATTTCAGACGGAGTATTAAAAGTCGATTCTTTTCTAAATCATCAAATTGATCCGCAACTAACATTTGATATGGGAAAAGAGTTTGCTTCTTATTTTAAAAACAAGAATGTGACGAAAGTGTTGACTCTAGAATCATCCGGAATCCCTCCGGCTCTTACAACAGCGATGGAATTAGGAGTTCCAATGGTATTCGCGAAAAAACAAAAGCCGATGACCATGAAGGGCGATGTTTGGGTAGAAAGAGTATTCTCTTTTACGAAACAAATAGAAAATGAGATTCATATCGGTAAATCTTTTCTTTCTACCGATGACAAAGTACTCATCATTGATGATTTTTTGGCACACGGTGAAGCAGCGCTTGGACTTGCATCCATTGTCAAACAGGCAGGTGCTGAAGTTGTGGGAATCGGAATTGTCATCGAAAAATCGTTTCAAGAAGGCGGCAGGAAGCTGAAAGATGCAGGCTTCGATGTTTTATCCCTTGCAAGAATCAAAAGCCTTACCAATCATACAGTTGAATTCATAGAAGATTAAAGGAGAGGTCAACGTGAAGAAGAAATTAGGTTTTTGGAAATTTGGAGCGCTTGGTTTCCAGCACGTGCTCGCTATGTATGCAGGTGCAGTGGTAGTGCCGTTAATTGTTGGCCCAGCTATCGGAATGACTGCTGAGCAATTAACGTATTTAATCTCTATCGATTTATTTTGCTGCGGAGTCGCTTCCCTGCTTCAAGTCGTTGGCGGAAAATATTTCGGTATTAAACTGCCGATATTATTGGGATGTGCTTTCCAAGCAGTAGGTCCGATGATTGCTATCGGAAAAACTTCCGGGATTACGGCCATATATGGAGCGATTATTGTTTCTGGTATCGTTGTATTTATTTTAGCACAATTTATGGATAAAATTGTAAAGTTTTTCCCGCCAGTCGTTACAGGATCAGTTGTTACCATAATCGGTGCATCTTTGATAAGTGCAGCATTTGGAGATATTACAGGTACAGCAAATACACCTGGGTATGCAAGCGGAACAAATCTTTTATTAGCAACCATTACATTTGTGTCTATCGTTATTATGAATAAATTTTTCAAAGGCTATTTAAAAATGATTTCCATTCTGCTTTCCCTAATTCTTGGCACAGTGGTTGCATCCTTTATGGGACTTGTTGATTACTCTGTTGTCGGTAAAGCATCATGGTTCCATATGGTGCACCCATTCCGCTTTGGAGCTCCAACCTTCCATATATCTGCTATTCTTAGTATGGTTCTAGTTGGAATCGTCAGTATGATTGAATCAACAGGAGTATTCTTTGCATTAGGTGATATCGTTGGGAAAAAAATTGAAGGAAAAGATGTTAAGCTAGGACTTCGTTCTGAGGGTCTTGCTCAGGTTATCGGCGGTATTTTTCAAGCCTTCCCATACACAACTTATTCCCAAAACGTTGGGTTAGTCGCTCTAACTGGAGTAAAATCTCGTAAAGTTGTATTCTCTGCTTGTGTAATTATTATGGCTCTTGGCCTTTTACCTAAAGTAGCAGCTCTTACTACCATTATTCCAAATCCGGTATTAGGCGGTGCGATGATTCCAATGTTTGGTATGGTGGTTGCCTCTGGTGTACGCCAACTTGCACAAGTTGATTTTAACAGAATTGAAAACATGTTCATCATCGCTTCTTCTATTGCGATTGGAGTAGGTATTTCTATCGCTCCAGATGTACTTTCTAAGCTTCCTGAATCCATTCGTTTGATTCTTGGCAGCGGAATTGTATCTGGAAGCATTGTAGCGATTGTTTTAAACCTTGTCTTCAACGGTCTAAAAGGACAAGAAACGAAAAAAGTGAAACAAGAAAAAGCACAGCTTGCGAGTTAAGCATATTTTGAGGTACACATTCTATGTGTGCCTCTTTTTTTATGAAAGCAAAGTCAGTTTGAATAAGACGGAAAAGGATTTAGGATTCATCCTTTTCCACCGAATTTTCTCTGGAAACCATCATTTATATTGAAAACGGTGGGATATATCGCCCATCTATATCGGTAAACTGATATTCTTTGGCTAAATCACCTGCTTTTAATACTAGTCCTGTTTTTTTCATGACATCTGGGTCCTTTGCTAACGCTGCTATTCCACGTCCAACATAATAAGGAGTTTCGGTAAACCTTAATTCTTCGGACTCTTGCCAATGTTCCTCATCTGATCCATGGTGCTTCAACACCAGCTCCGTTCTCATAAATCCTGGTGAAACGGCAATAACAGCAATATTATCCTGATGTAATTCTATTGAAAGCCCATAAGCCATACGAATTAAAGCATTTTTCGCTAAATCGTAATAAAACTGACCAGTATATTTGTTATCGTCCCAAAAGGTTGTGTGAATAATGAGGGCTTGTGTATTTTCACGGAGTAAAGGAATCGCAAAATGATTTGTTGCTAATTGAGCCCGAACACCGGTAGTAAACATAGTATCCCAATGCTCTAATGGCAATTCCCAAAATGCCCCTCCTTCTACACCAAGATCATGCGCTCCCCACACATTATTGATTAGAATATCTAGTTTCCCCTGCTCCTTCCGAACTTGCTGAATGACAGCTTCTGTTTCCGAATCGTTTCGATGATCACAACGAATTGCAATACCCTTTCCTCCATAAGCTTCGATTTGTTTAACGGTATCATCTATCGTTCCCGGCCAATTATTAGTGGAATTTCCTTTCGTGCTCCGGCCGGTTACATATACCGTTGCACCGGCTTTTCCTAATTCAACAGCAATTGCCCGACCAGCTCCCCTGCTTCCTCCTGTGACTAATGCAACTTTTCCTGTTAATGGTTTCATCTGTTCCATCCTTTCCTAAATAAGATATTTTCATTGTACATTGCATTTCTTGACATCTAATGTCATATTTAAATAAAAATACTGAAAGTGCAGGTGAATTGGAGATGAGAGGAGATCGCTTGATATCCATTCTTTTGTTATTACAAACACAAGGTCGAGTGACAGCAAAAGAATTAGCAGAGAAGCTAGAAGTTTCTGAGCGAACCATTTATAGAGATATGGAAGCTTTAAGCGGTATAGGTATTCCGGTTTTTGCGGATCGCGGTAAAAAGGGCGGATGGTCCTTATTAGAAGGATTTCAAACAGATTTGACTGGATTAAAAGAATCGGAAATACATGCTCTACTTGTTTCTCCTTCTGCCCAATTATTGGATGATTTAGATTTAGGCCGGACATCTGATGATGCCAGAAATAAATTAATTGCTTCCCTCCCTATAAAAGATCGTGAAAACGCAAAAGAGATATGGAATCGGATACATATTGACACAAATACATGGAGAAAACAAAAAGAAAAAATAGTATCCTTTGAAATCCTTAAAAATGCCATATGGAAAGAAAATAAGTTAAAAATCGTATATACGCGTGCGGATGGAAATAAGGATGAGCGGATTGTTGGGCCACTTGGGCTAGTTGCGAAAGGCCACCGATGGTACTTTATTGCCTCCAAAGAAAATGGTGAAATACGAAATTATCGTGCTTCACGTATTCAATATGCAATGCCAGTGAATGAAACTTTCGAAAGACCAAAAAACTTTAATCTTGCACATTACTGGAATTCCTCCACAAAAGCTTTTTTAGAGAATTTACCTACTTACGAAGTGCATGCAGAGGTCGCGGAGTCTATCTTACCGAGATTAACATTTACAGGATATTTTGTACGTATTATTGAAATCGGCACCCGAACGAATGATGAGTGGATTCCAGTTAAGCTATCTTTTGATACAGAGGATGAAGCCAAGAGATATGTCCTTGGATTTACTGACAAAATAAAGGTGATTAAACCACTTGACCTGCAAAATAAAATACTTAAAATGGCGGAATCTGCTGTAGAATTTTATAAGCAGATCCTTTAGTATTATGGAGAAAATGAGATTTAACAATTGCTTTATAAAAAAGGAAATACTCTAAACACTGTTTATTTTCAACCCGACATTTGAGTATCTGGTTTGATAAAAAATATAGTCCCTATTTTGAAAACATCGTTTGGATTGTTTCGTATCTATCTTACGGATATTGATTTTCATATAATCGTTAAAACGTAAATAAATGGAATAATGCGCAGGCGGTAAATGTTTCAGTAATACAAGATCAATGATTACTCTGCCATTTCCGTCTTCTTCCATTTCTACTTCAAAGTGGTGCTCAAATAGGACATCCTTTGAGTTTCGGATGATAATGTCAGTTATGGATACTTTATTGGTTCCATAAACCTTAAAATGAAGGATATATTTATTCTCAAGGATACTCTCTTCTTTTACTAAAGCAAACATAGGAGATCTTATATATCGAAATGGCTCATCAAGAAATGGCACTTTAAAATATGGGAGATTCTCTTTAATATGAATCTCCTTTATCTTTTCTTTTTTGTTCCATTCCAAAAGCTTTACAAGCTCCTTATATTTTCTATTTCGAAATAATTCATACACAACTTTATTTAATGGGTCTGAAAAATTCTCCGAAAACTCATACCTCAGGAACTTTGCCGTTCTTAACACTCTTCGAAAGGTAAAATAATAAATGAATTTGAGTCTTGTCCTCTGAAAATGAGGTGTGTTAAAAAATCTTGAAATCGAATCAAATTCGTACAAACGATTTAAAATCATTTTTTCTTTTTCCACATCTAAATTCTTCTTTATAACATATTGGATAACTTTCAAATTACAATTAGTCTTTTGAAGGATATTGGTCTGATTTGTTAAACGGCCGCTATTATCCACTCGATTTAAATAATAGATGGGAGCTGTTGTCGTAGATATCGATCTACAAGCTGTTAATACATCAATAAAAAACTGTTTATCCTCGGCAAATTTCATCTCCGGAAAATATATTTTATTTGTTTTCAGTAAATCTGTCCTACACATTCTCGCTCTCGGTCCTAAATGTTGAAAAATATGAGGGATGGAGTATGGAGATACTATTCTTCTCTCCTTGCATGATTCATGTTCCCCCACTATTTTCGTTCCATTTTGCTGTACCTCAATTGTTTTGCCAACGATATAGTCATCATTCGTTTCTTCTAAAATATTGAATAGGATTTCCAGTCCATTTGGTTCCAGCCAGTCGTCCGCATCTAAAAAGGTAATGTATTTCGAGGTGGATAATTCAATTCCGATGTTTCTCGGCTGCCCCGGTGTTCCTGTATTGCCTTTTAAAAAGACACTCTTAATAGTTGGAAACTTAGTGCAATATTCCAGAAGAATCTTTCTGGATTGATCCTTCGAGCAATCATCCACTAAAATATATTCAATATTATCGATTCCTAATGTTTGAGAAATAACAGATTCAATCGTTTTCCGTAAATATTTTTCCGCATTATAAACTGGGGTAATAACGGTAACTTTAGGCTGGTTATTGAGATACTCTATTTTATTATCAACGATAGTATAGTTTTTCTTTTTAAACTTTCTTAGATTAATCATGAATTCTCACATCAACTTTCCTCTTCTTAGCCTCTAAATTATTTCTGAACTAAAAAGAGGAAAAATATTCATACTTATAAAAGGATTTATTGTAAAGAAGGAGAATAGATTATAAATAATATTCCATTTTTAGGAGGAAATATGAAATTAGACTTTAAAAAGAAAAAAATCCAGTTGAAATATAAGGAACAGTTTCAAAATAAACAAACGAAAAAGCACTCAAAAGAAATATTAATAACTGTCTGTTTAATGGTTATTTTGCTGCTCATGTACATTTTGTTCAAAGACAAATTGTTTCAGCACTCGCCATTACGTATTATGAGGAAGATTTCATAAAGGGAATTTATCCCCTTATTCTTTTTTGATATTTACTATGACTATCCGTCTCACCAATATATTCAAATCCATTTTTTTGATAAAATTGGTTTAGTTTTTTGTTATGTGCCACACAATCTAATTTTAAATACTTTTTATCTGTTTGGATATTCTCTTGTATCCATTGAATAATGGCCATTCCAATACCTTTACCCATCTTGCGCGGCGCAACTGCCAACCTATGTAAATACAGTGAATTTTGATCTTCTTCTGGACCGAAGATATGTACATCCCACTCACTTTGTGTTGGGGAAAGCGTAAACGTACCAATTAGTTCACTGCCTTCCAATACCTTGTAAGTAAGCTGGTTAGAAATAGCTTGACTGATTTCTTCATCATCGCCTCCTTCTAATAGATACTGCCATTGATCTATATTCTTGTTCCTTATCCACTGTGCGACTTCTTTCAGTAAGCTGCTAATTTGGTTTGAATCTGAATCGGATGCAAGTTTTATGGTTAATCCGTTTGGTAAAGCCGTATCCATATACTTTTCTCTTCCCTTCATCTTTATCTAAATCAAAGCTATGATACTTACAAACTTGTTTATCCAGTCCATTTTTCCAATGGCAAAATCCATGCGCGAAACTTCATGTATTCCCTAATTCCTGAACTGGCACAAAGTAAATTTATTAAATTATCTTACCAACCCATTCTCCTGCATAATGAGGTAATATGTGCGAGGTGATGCTTACCATGCCAAGCATAAAGTCCTATATTTTTTTCAATAGATACTTCACCTAATTCTGGATGGATAAATGTTCTTGCAAGATCGTCCTTGTTTAAATTTCTTAATAGATATGCCCACCGTTGATGCAAAGATTCCAATAAATGTAGGGAAATTTCTGCAGGCAGAGAATAATCTGTTAGCTCCGCCCATTTTCCTTCTTCATAAGGTTTTATGGTAGGTTTTTCCTCCGTTAGCGCTAATTTCATTCGGACATAAGCATTCAAATGGCTATCTGCAATATGATGCACAACTTGCCGAACGGTCCATCCACCTTCCCGATAAGGTGTATCTAACTGATTATCATTTAATTCTTTAACTGCCTCATGTAATTGCTGTGGTAAGTCTTCTATCTCTTTTATCCAGTTATTGATCCCCGATTGGTCTAACTCACCATCATATTGAAATGTTCCTATTGGATATTTTTCATCCATTGATATTCCTCCTCCAAATGATTTTTTATATTATTCTTCTTGCAAGTACAAACTTAGAACTCCACGCTTTATCAATTTCTGTAATGGTCACTTTGTTTTCCGGGCGAAACGTATGCAGCATTCTGCCTTTTCCAATATATAGGGCAACATGTCCGATTTTTGATATTCCAAGTTTATGTTTTCTTTTACTTGTGGTAAAAAACAACAAATCACCTTTTTGTAATTGCTTTGGTGAAATGCGTGTTCCAATTAATGATTGTTGACGGGAATTTCTTGGTAAGGAAATTCCATGAACCATAAAAATATGTTGAATAAATGAACTGCAGTCAAACATATCCGTTCTATATGAAGGAGCATTAAATACATAAGGAACCCCAATAAAGGAATATCCTGTTTTTATAATTTTGCTTGCTATCATTCGATCCACTCACTAACTGTTTTACATATTACATTCTTGAAAGATCGTAAGTGATTGTACAAGTTCCTATAAAAACGTGCATTTTTAATTACTTCCACATATATAAATACTGTATTTATCTTGTAATTCCTTTAAAATTACTGCCAATTTTTTATTAATAGACTATGAACTAATATTTCCTCTAAATTTTTTATAATATTTTTAAATTCAGAGTATAATTATCTTACTTCCATTCGTTATACATAAGAATAATCATTAAAGGAGGATAAATTTTTGACGGAGAAACTTATAACTAATTTTTATGAACCAGCTCGTGAGCTTCATCAAAAATTCGATCATGTGATTGGTGAATTTGGAGAAGGTTTATGGAACTATTGCCGTTATTTAACAGGCTCTCCTTGGGACGGCGAAGATCTTTATCAGGAAACAATGCTCAAGGTTTTGGGAGGCCTATATCAAAGATGGCACCCTACCAATCTTAAATCCTATTTATATCGTATCGCTACAAACACATGGATTGATTATTGCCGCAGAGAGAAACGAAATGTCGGCAGCTTATTAGAAGAACATGAACTTAGCGAGGAATTTACAGACCATCTAGATGCTGAAGAGGCATTAGAAGAGCTTTTTCATCTATTTACACCAAGGCAAACAGCGGTATTTTTACTTAGGGAGGTATTTCAGTTTCAAGCTGACGAGGTCGCCAGTATGGTAAAAACAACACCAGGCGCAGTGTATGCAACAATCCGCAGAATGAGAACAAAACTAAAGAACCGAAGTGCTGTTTCCAGACCTGAGAAAAAAACGGAACCTAATAAAAATGAAGTAATACAAGCATATTTAAAAGCATTGAATGATGGGAATATAGAAGGAATTCTTGCGTTATTAAGTGAGCATGTACATTATGAAGCTTCTCTGGGCTTTATCGAAGTAACGAAGGATGAAATTAAGAACGGTTCGATGCAACATGGATTACCTGGCCATAAAGCAAAGGAATATATTTTATGGGGAAAAGCAGTTATTGTTGTTCTTGCAGACTCCGAAAAAGGTCCGGTAGTCCATGATATTCAGTATCAGGAAGTAGAAAATAATCAAATCGTGTATCACCGAAGCTATTTCTTTCGAAAAGAATTTATTATTGCCGCGTCTAAAGAGCTCGGTTTAAATCCGCAGTTAATAAAAGAACCATTCATCAATTGGGAAAGCTAGACGAAAACCAGTGCAATATTGCCATTGCACTGGTTTTTAATCAGAATCAAACTTCTAGTTTCATAATAGCCTCCTCTATATTACTGAGTATGGTAAATAATAATGTTTTTGCCCCATTTAAATTAGAATGCTTATCAATCCACTCACTTGGGTCTTGACAGTATATTCCTGCAAACACTTGGCCCTCTGCATCCTTTTTATATCCATGAATCATTTCATTTGTAAATTCTGGATGAAATTGGATTCCTATCACTCGATCCCCATAAGAAAATGCCTGATTCGTGCAACCACCGCTTGTAGCGAGTCGAACAGCACCTTCTGGAAGATCAAAGGTATCCCCATGATGCTCAAATGCCTCTATTTCTTTCGGAAGACCCTCCAATAACGGAGAAGACAATGCCTCTTCTGTTAATGAAATTGGCCACCATCCGATTTCTTGATGGGAATGCGGATATACCTTGCTTCCAAGCACATTAGCTAATAATTGAACCCCCAAGCAAATACCCAGGACCCATTTATGGGAATCAATAGCCTCACGAATAAACTTTTTTTCTGTTATTAGCCATGGAAACTCCTCTTCATCATATGCCCCCATTCTTCCGCCAAGAATAATAAGTAAATCAAAGCTATTCAATTGTGGAAGAGTTTCGTTTTCATACATTTTGGTACAAGTTAACGTATGATTTTTATCATGAATCCATTCGTTTATAAATCCTAAAGTTACAATTGGATCATTTTGTATGTAATGTATTCTCATATGTATCTCCCTTCTTCGTCCGAAAAATATAAATTTACTGAATTGATTTTATCGCAAACCTCCCCCAAATTCATCCTGAATTTTTTAAAATTTTATCTTGGGGTAGCAACAACTCTTGAAAGGGTGGTGCAAAAAATAATATAAAATCAGGGAAAATACATCATTTTGAATAGTTGTAGTCTTTTCTCACTATACAACAACAAATAAAAAACCGTTATTTTGAACAGAGATTCATCAAATTGACGGTTTTTTGTTTGATTATATCAATTTTTTATAATATAAACGATGAACGTTTATTCATTTTATAGTCCGGAGTTCATTACACTCAGTTTTTCCTGTATATAGTCTTTATTAACTTGTTGAATAATAGTTCTACTTATGATGATACTAGTAAAAAAACTGCTAATAAAGGTGAGTATGAATGAAATATGAAACAAAAAAGATTTTGAAATGGTTCATTATTATTAATATCGTAAACGTAATTATTGCTGCAATAATTGGTCAAGTTCAAACTGAATACTTGATAAAAAAAATAAACAAAAATACGGATAAAAATAATCAATAGTTCTTATCTTAGAGTTCGAAAACAGTACGTCTCCTATTTCACATAGAGTTTTAACAGCCCATTAAAGATTTTTATCTATACAAAAGCTGAAATCTTTTTTCAACTTCACTAAATTGGTCCAGTACCTAATTTTAAATTAAGCCTATTATTATCCCTGCAATAAGCATAAGGGCAAAACACAAAATAAAAATATCCTAAATATCTAATCCTCTTTGGAAACTTGCTTGTATCAAAACTATTTCTGTTGTATACTTCGCCAGCTTCAATTCTTTGCAGATCTTCTATGGGGGTATATAGCTTTTCATCGTTTACATCAGTCTTAAATTGTTTGGTTGATTGTGTTTCGTGATTCTTTAATCCTAATCATACCGCTTATATGAGTCATATTATTACCATCTATTAACAAATTCTATAAGTTTATATTAGTTTCTTCTTCAGCTAACCCTTTACTTTCAAAAAGAAAATAGCATCCCTCATTAAAGGAATGCCGCTACTTAAAGAACAATTTTGAATAAGAAGCTTGAAGAGTTTTACTTTGAGGAGCTTTTTAAAATGGAATTTAAATACACCCTTAAACAGGGTGTCATTCTCTCATAGATTTTCTAATATATTTTTATTATCAGACTCATGATCAAAAGTCAAAACTTCTTTAGCTGGATCGTAGGATTCACCGTAAAACTGTGCATCTTTATAGGTATGGATTAAATCATACGTTTTTTTCATGGCATCAAAAATGTCTTTTTCTGATTCGCCATTAGGAGCCCAGTAAAGAATCTCCATCTCATTGATTTCTTTAGTTGTTAGCGATCTTCTTTTATAGCCAATGGACTGTGCGTGATGGAAGCCTTCTCGCTTATAAAAACGAAGTCTCTTTTCAGTGTCGCTGTCTTCATAATTAATCGGCTCCACTTCTAGTATGATTGGTTTCCTTTTCTGTTTCATTTTTTCGATTAACTTATGACCAAGCCCTTGACCGCGTGTATTTTTGGAAACAAAAAGATAATCTATAAAGATAAAATTTTCGAGCTCCGCATACATTAGCACATGATTTGGACCTTCATCTTTATGATAAATATCGGACCGTTCTTCCAGCAGCGTTTCCATATGTTCTCTTGATTTCATTTCTTCTATTGGAAAATATTGATTCAACTTCTCATACCAATGCATTTTCATGACTCCTAACCACATTTTTATAATCCTTCTATTGGAAGTATGTGTATATTGAGCTTTTTCATACTGAATCTCAAAGGGAATCTCCAAGCCTTTTTTTCACGAACCACCCGTAAGTTGTACAAGTTCATTAGTTACTAAATAAGCGGAAAATTTTCTCCTAATGAGGAAATAGCACTGAAAAAAGCTTAAATAGACGGAAAGATTCCGACTATTGCCTTGAAAAAGGGGAAAATAGATAATTTTGCTTTGCTTAATCGGAAAATTTCCGCTTATATATCCCGAACCGGCTTCTATTCTGCAGTCTAATCGGAAAATCTCCGCTTATTTTAACCTTTAAGGATATGAGTTCTTATGTTTCTAAAAAAACAAGTTACCTCATTTAGATGCGTCGCTGGGAGCCTTCTCGTTGTTAAATCTGTGGGGTCTGTCTCTTTCCCCCACTAATCCTGAAGGTGTCTACGTTCCCGTAAAAGTCACCCTTTAAAATCAAATCAACAATAATCCACGCACCAAATCACAAAAAATTCACAGTGAAAGAAGAAACGGTAAGCAATTTAAATTTGCATAATGTTGATAAATCAATAAAAAAGCACTGTGAATTTAAGTGCGTTTCGCAATGTAGTTTATAATATTAGCACCGTCTAAAGTAAACCCGTTAACCTTACATACGGCTTAGATTTATCGATTTTTTAAGTGTCTGAACAGAATAATGAAACATCTCCACAAGATCGTCGATCATATCCTCCGTTATTAAACGTGAAAAATTGATGATGATTTCTTCCTTCACACCATTTAAAGAGGAATATATTTTTCTTTCTTCATAATTATGTTCTGGACCCCAGTGTTCTTTAATCCTGTCGATGTACTTTTTGCCGGTATCATTCCATGTAAACGAAATATTTACAAATGCACCAATGTGCTTCGGATCTCCTTTTTGTAAAATCTCTGCAGCCAATTGGTTTAGTTTTGCCTCCAGTGTTAATTTCGCTAAAATAGCGGAAGATTGTTTTAAACAAAAAGTTATTTCGTACTTTCTTGTAAGGGTTGCTAAATCGACAATGTCTTTTCTATCTACTACCTTAATTTGTCCTTCCAAATCTAAATCATATGCAGTGCCTTCTATCACGACTTTCATATTTTCGTATGCAGTAGGATCAAACATTTTTTCCCTCCGTTCTTCTATAGTTTCTCCCAAAAATACTTAGATTACTTTGACAATTATAATCCGACATCTTATTATATATATTTATGAGATTAAATTAATAGAGTAAGAAGGTAATAGTTTTGGAAGGACAGAAGATTAGGAAGGCACAGCGGAATCTATATACCTTTCTTGTAAGTAAAATGTTGACGTCACTGGGGTTTGGTGTTTTTAACTTTGGGATTAGTCTATATATTCTATCTGCAACAGGATCAGCTCTAAGTTTTGCAACGAATATTATGTTTAATGTGTTGCCACGTGCACTTGCTGCACCATTGGCAGGATATGTGGCTGACCGTTTTCCGAAAAAACGCATTGTTGTCATGAGTATGGCGGGAATAACATTATCAGTAGCTGCTTTAATTGTTTATACACTGATTTTTGGTATGTCGGTTCCGGCTATCTATACGATTACAACCATATTTTCCATCATTGGTGCTTTTAATGGTGTTGCATTTTCGAGCTCCATCCCGAATTTAGTGGGGAAAGAACGTTTGCAAAAGGCATTGTCCTTTAACCAAGTATCCTATTCCATTGGCGGAATCGGCGGACCAGCAATCGGCGGGATGATGTTCGGCTTTGTTTCGATGAAAGTTTTTTTAATTTCTATGATGATTGCTTACTTTATTGCCCTTTGCTTGGAAGCAACGATGGATTTCGAATTATTTGAAGTGAGAGTGAAAAAGAAACAAGAATCGGTTACGCAAAGCATGAAGGAAGGATTTCGTTATTTACGGACAAAGCCATTTGTTCAAACCTTATTGATGACAACACTTTGGATTAATTTTTTTTCTTCGGCCGTAAGTGTCGGTCTGGTATTCGTCCTAGTTCAAAAGCTCTCGATTCCTTCATCACAAGTAGGCTTTATCGAAGGAGCAGGCGCAATGGGAATGCTAATTGCTTCCTTATATTTATCTCTACATAATGATTTAAAAAACCCTCTTACTTTTGTGAGGCGCTCCTCGTTTAGTATGTGCGGAATGCTTGCTTTCATTTCTTTACCTTTATTTTTAGCATTTAACGGTTTCTATTCCTTTATTTTTTATATGGCTGTGATGTTTTTATTTTCCGCACTGAGTGTCGGTGCAAACACACCGATGGGAGTAGTCATTCAACGTTCCATCGATGATGAATACCGCGGCCGAGTGTTTGGTATTATTGAAACACTATCTGTTGGAATGGGACCGATTGGATCACTGATTTTTGGCACATTATTTGATAAGGTCGATGCGAAGGTAATTTTCCTTTGTGCGGGATTCGTTTTATTGATGCTTGTTGCGTGGTTATTGATGTGGAGTAAAATTCGGGTTTCGGAAAAATTGGCTCATGTTTCGGATTGAGTTACTTCTTGATGTTTTATGTGGTTTTCCTTTTCATTTGAATATTTTTTATCCGATTGTCCTTTAGAGACCTTCTAAAGGACAATTGCTTTAGCATTTTGACGCAGAATGTCCTTTAGAAGCTTTATTAAAGTCACTTCACTTTTACTTTTTACCTAGACCGTTCTTAACAAACCTTATAAAATGACACTTTCATTCTCTTTTTTTTAAAACTGATAAAAGACATTTATCTTATTTTTCACCTTGCACCCTCAAGCTTATACTTTTCCAAACAACTTTTACAAATACACGTCTTCCTCCTTTGTTCTGGAGGAACAAGATCAAATATCGCGTTTGGAAAAGTTTCTTCTGTACACCAGCATTTTTTGGAACTTGAATTTTTTGAATTACAGCATTGATTGCTGTTGCCGCAAAGCGGGCAGATTTCAATCTCTTCAAGAATATTATTGACTTTGTGCATTTTTGTCCACCCCTAAACTCGAACAGATACTACCATTATACATAAGAAATAAAAAATATAGCCTCCCTTATTCGAAAGAGAGACTACATTTAATATCAAACAGCTTCTGAAACAATACCGCTAACAGTTTCATTTTCACTGCTCTTCGATTTTCCTTTTTTAAGACTAAGCATAACTGCGAAAGATAGACAATAAAGGGCTGCAAGATAAGTCATCGCAACGGACATATTTGCATGTTGTAAGATATACCCTACCAAAATTGGTGAAAACCCACCAAGCGCTCTACCGAAGTTAAAGATGGAGTTTGTCGCAGTGCTTCGTATATCTACATGATAATATCTACTAATAAGAGCACCGTATCCTGCAAACATTCCATTTGAAAAGAAACCTACGATTGCACCGCCAATTAGGATTCCTACACTTCCACTTGCAAAAGAATACATGAAAACGGCGGCAGCAGAGGCAAGAAGGAAGATTCCATAGGAAAGCTTTAACCCGATTCGGTCAATGATTTGACCAAATGTCAGCATCCCCGCAATCATTCCAACAGCTGTACTGATTGTCCATAGTGCTGAGCTTGAAACGGATAGACCTTGTGATTTTTGCAGCATAGATGGCAGCCAAATCATTAAGCCGTTATAACCAGCAATCTGCACAGTAGCCATAATCGCTAAAGTGATTGTTGTAAAAGCAGTTCTTGGAGAATTAAATAATTGAATCAATTTCCCTTGTTTTTTCACCGCTGGCTTTTCCTTTTGTACCGCTAACCATTCCGGTGATTCATTCAAGTTTCTTCTTACGATAAAGGCAAAGATTACCGGGATTATTCCGACAAAAAACAACCCTCTCCACCCAAACATTGGGAGGATCATCGCACTAAGAAGTGCAGCAAGTATAACTCCGAACTGCGCTCCGATACTAACATAAGAGGATGCTCTCCCCTGCTTATTCTTTGGCCAAGCTTCCGCCACTAATGCCATCCCGATTCCGTACTCTCCGCCGGCGCCTAATCCGGCGATAAATCGAAACACATACACTTGCTCAATATTTGCAGCTAATCCTGTTAGTGCAGTACCGATAGCGAACAAAAAGATAGTATACGTAAAAATCTTCACCCTGCCGAATTTATCTGCTAAGATCCCGAAAATCGTTCCTCCTACTAACATTCCAATATTTGTAATGGAAGAAATAAGTCCTCCTGTCGCTAAACTAATATGGAAATTTGCAACGATTAATGACATGGCAAAAGAGATAAACATAATATCCATGCCCTCTAGTGTTAAACCTGCTACAGAAGCTACAACTGTTTTATTGCGATAATTCATTTTTCTTTCTCCTTTCAAGCCTCACAGGACTTTATTTAAAAGAGTTCAAATAATAATAAATGCCCTTCCATCCAAGAGGACAAAAGGGCATGAACATACAAAAAAGTAATCATTAAGTTGCCGCCCTTTTTGGCCTCACAGGACCAGATTAAAGGTAATATATTTGTTAATAATCATAGCATGATAGATTTCATCTTTCAACATGTTATTTTCTAATAGCAACTGTAAATGAATTATTTCCAAATAGTTTTTGATTCGTTATAATAAGTAAGTATGTATAAAATTTAGCGATTAAAAAGCTGAACGAAAGGCTTTTACAAATAGATTAAAAAATTAGAGGAGGAACATTTATTGACTGTTACTAATGAAAAAACGTTTGTCACAGAAATTAATCATTTGGATGAAAAAGGATCGGGACAAGCTGTGGTTTGGCGGGAAAATGAGCTAGGAAATCCAAAAAAATTAAAGCTAACGATCCCACAAACATTGCCAGGTGAAAAGGTCCGTGTAACGGTCGACCAACCTGAGCGAAGAAGAAGAAAAGCAATGCCAGACGAAATCCTAGAAGCACATCCAGAACGACTACAACCAGCATGTCCGCATTTTGACCTTTGTGGCGGTTGTGTTTGGCAGCATTGGCAATATTCTGGACAGCTGCAACAAAAAACAAATCATGTTAAACATGCAGTCGAAGCACAAGGATTTGATCCCAAACTCGTTCGTGAAACGATTGGAATGGACGATCCTTGGAGATACCGAAATAAAATGGAATTTACTTTCGCGCCAGATGGTTCATTAGGCTTGCATGAGCAAGGTAACTTCCGGAAAATTATTTCTCTTGAAACTTGTTTAATTGCGGGTAAGGAAATGGTCGAAGCAGCTATGGAAATAGCGAACTGGGTAAAAGCATATCAATTAAAAGGGTATGATAAAGACGCCCATGAAGGTTTACTCCGCCATTTAATGGTACGTCAGTCCTTTGCTACTGGTGAAATGATGCTTGCACTGTTTGCTACGGAAGCTCCTGACGGTGATCTTGAGGAAGCCGTTCAAGATTTAAAAGATCGGATTGAACGGAAATTTTCGCAAGTAAAAAGCTTATTGTGGCTTGAAAATACAGATTGGGCGGACCGTACTCAATCAGAAAAAAGTCATGTGTTGGCAGGTCGGGATTTTATTTATGATGAAATGGCTGGATACCGATATCGTCTTTGGTTCGATACATTCTTCCAAACAAACCCTACTCAAGCACAAAAATTAGTAGAAATTGCATTAGAAATGGGTCAGCCGAAAAAAACGGAAAAAATGATAGACCTATTCTGTGGTGTGGGTACCTTCTCACTGCCATTTGCAAGCCGAGTTGCTGAACTGGCTGGGATTGAGATTGTGGAAACTTCCATCGAATCTGCGAAACGTAATGCACAAGACAACGAAATTACCAACACCTACTTTTTAGCAAAAGATGCAAGAATGGGAATTGATCAGGTTCTTGAAAGCTTCGGTCACCCTGAACTGCTAATGCTTGACCCTCCTCGCTCTGGTGCAGGTGGTAAAGTCATGAGAAAAATTGGCCGTTCCAAGCCGGAACGTATTGTCTATGTATCTTGTAATCCAGATACATTTGCTACGGATATTAAAGAACTTGAACCATTTGGTTATACACTGAAAGCAGTGCAACCGGTAGATTTATTTCCGCATACGGTACATGTGGAATGTGTTGCGTTGCTTGTTAGAAATGAAGATTAAATTCATGGATAATGCAGTAAGCCCCTTGTTCAAAATCATAGAATAAGGGGCTTATTTTTGCATTAATGTAGTTTGATTTTTATTTGAAGCTTTCGGAGTTATCTGGTGATGGTACTTTTTATAGGTCTGGATGAGAAAACATCACGATTTGATTATTTGATTCTGAGATACATGCCTTGTGAACAAGTCGCTTAAATAATGTATTTAGAAATATTTCTATAAATATAGCTATAGTACAAAGAAAACCTGGTACGACGGATGTATAAACTTTTGTCTCTGATTACTTACTCAAGTAACTAAAAACTTCAAAAAAAAAGCCCTCTTTTTTCAATCGAAAATAAAGGGCAATCATCTATTTATTTAAACCAAATCGTCTTTTCTTCAGCCGGTACCCGCTCCGCTTTTATATGAAAATCCTGCTTTGGATAGCCAACATATACAAGTCCTACAATTTTATCGTTTTCCTCTAAATGGAGATATTTATTTAATTCAGGTTCGTATGCAATATCACCTGTTCTCGCGATGGTTGCTAAACCTTTTTCTGTTGCAAGCAGCAATAAGTTTTGCATTGCGCAACCAGCTGCAACGATTTCTTCTATTTCCGGAACTTTACCAGTTGGACTTGCCGCCATGATAATGATTACAGGTGCTCTCAATGGCCCTTTTCTTGCTTTTTCAATCTTTTTCTGCGCCTCTTCTTCACCTAGCCCCTTCGTTTTCTCTTCCATGATTCTGGCCATTTCATTCCCTAATTTTACACGGCCTTCCCCTTTTACAACCCGAAATTTCCACGGTTCTGTCTTTTTATGGTTAGGTGCCCAAGTTGCTGCTTCCAGTAACTCATTGATTACTTGGTCAGGCACATCTTTTTCCTCTACAGCACCGATTGAGCGACGCGATTTGATTAAATCCATTAATTCCATGTGTCATCTTCTCCTTTGCAAAAAACAAACATAACTTGAGTATAGGATATGGAAAAAAATTCTTCAAATGATTTGTAATCCTTTTAGGATATATTCATATGCACATCCCTCGACTTCTCCCTGCCTATTTTCCCCAACATGAAAGGCAAATAGTGATTAATAATATATACAGCAGGCACTAAGACAAATGCAGCGGTAAAAGTATACAGTAATCCTTTTATTACAGGGATATCGACTAAATCCACGTTATCTAACACATATTTTTGCATCACTAAACTGATTAAAAAGAAAATAATCTTCTGATGCAGTGCTAAATAGATGATTGAATTTTTTCCGATATACTGGAGTGCCTGACTTCTCTTTATTCGCTTAATTCCTATCATAAAAGCGCCTATTCCTGAAAACGCAGCCATGTAAAATAATAGGATATTCCCTAAACTGCTATTGTAGAAGTCGACCCTATCTCCAGTTAAAACATAATTGAAATATCCTGCAGCGGTATTAACCAACAAGAAAAAAATAAATGTTTTAAAATTAATAAACCGCTCTAATTTCTCACGATATTCCTTATAGAAGTAACCAATACCATAAAATCCAACACTGATCATCGCCACATCGATACTCCAAGGCAATGGTTGTCCGCCCATTTTATTGTAAATACATCCGATAACAGATAATAAAATTAACAAGAAGCTTATCTTCTTATTTGTTCGCCCAATTTTTGAAATCAAATAAAAGAATAATTCGGTGCAAAATAAACAAGCTACAAACCATAACGCACCGCTATGAACTGTCCAATTCGATTTTCTTATATCGATAAAAGTTCCAATCAATGGAGTGAATAAATTATCATGATAATCTACTTTTCCATAATAATAGACAACTAAAAACCATAAGTAAGCTACCAATGAGAAACAAAGATATGGAAGGACTAATGATTTTGTCCTTTTTATTAAAAACACCTTTAAATTAGGGTATTTTTCTATTTTGAATAAATAACCTGATAAAAAGAAAAACAGTGGCATATGGAAGGTATAAATATACGTTTTAAGATATTCCGGAATGTCCGCATGCCCCATCATAACAAGGAGCATCCCCAATCCTTTTCCAGCATCTAACCAATCAAGTCTTTTCTTCATCGAAATCCCCTCTCTTCTACTAATTGTGATTTGAGGTTGATGATCATGCGAAGTCAACTGAATCCTTCGGTGATCAATCGGATAAATAAAATATACTATTTTACACTTAAATAAAACTTAAGAAGGAATGATTCCCCTTAACGAGCTTGATTTAATAAATGTATTGAGTCCTTTATCATGTAAATAATAATTTTATCCGGTTATATACAAGTTCGTTGCGGAAATAAAATATATAAGGGGGCTATGAACATTGAAAAAAATACTTAACAAAGGTGTAACATTAGGGTTGGGGCTAGCGATAACAAGCAAAGAACAGGCACAGAAACTCGTAGATGAGATGGTAAAAAAAGGAGAACTAAGCAGGGACGAGTCAGTAGAATTTGTTGAAAAACTATTTCAAAAGGGTATAGAAACACAAATGCAGCTAGATCAATTGATTACGAAAAAAGCGCAAGAACTGGTGGCAAAATTAAATGTAGCAACCAAAGAGGATATCAGGCGATTGGAACAGCGCATAGACCAGATTGACCAAAAAATAAACCCGGCCGAATAATAGTAATACAATGGTTGCCTGCGATAAAGGAGTGAATTCCTATTTTAGAAAAAAGAGTTCGTCACCTCGGGCGTTACCGAGATATTGTTGCTGCCTTTACCCGCAATGGTTTCGGTTTTCTTGTCAAGGATCTAGGGCTTTTTGAAGTACTTGCCTTACCGAAACGCTTATTTATAGATGGTCATCAGCAGATGAATTCCAAGTCCATCGGGGAACGTGTCCGACTAATATTGGAGGAATTAGGCCCAACGTTTATTAAAATGGGGCAGATTGCTAGTACCCGGCCAGATATAATACCTGAAGAAATTCTTAAAGAGCTGGAAAAATTACAGGATCATGTCCCACCCTTTCCATTTGAAGAAGTGGAGCGCATTGTCCAAGAGGAACTCGGCAGTACAATCGACACTTTGTTTAAAGAATTCCAGGAAGTTCCCATTGCAGCTGCTTCCATCGGACAAGTTCATTTTGCAGTATTGAAGTCGAATGAACGTGTAGCAGTCAAAATCCAACGGCCTAATATTAGTAAAATAATCCAAACGGACTTAGAAATTTTGCAGGACTTGGTACAGTTAGCTTCACAACGATTAGAATGGGCTTCACGATATCAGCTTCCTGAAATTGTGGAAGAGTTCTCAAAATCACTTCGAGAGGAATTGAACTACACGATTGAGGCTCGTAACACAGAGAGAGTTTCGAAACAATTTGAAAAAGACTCAAACATCCATATTCCAAATGTATACTGGGATTTATCCACTCAAAAAATATTGACGTTGGAATTTGCAGAAGGCATTAAGCTAAATGATATGCGGAAGCTGGATGAATTAGGATATAATCGCAAAATCCTAGCGGAACGATTTGTCCACTCCATCTTCCAGCAAATTCTTATAGAAGGATTTTTCCATGGTGATCCCCACCCTGGTAATATATTGGCCGGGCCCGGAGAAGTCATTGTATTTTTGGATTTTGGTATGGTCGGACGCCTCACCTTAGAAATGAAAACCTATATTGCCGCCCTCATTATTGCGATGATGCGCAAAAATACAAATGGTGTGATAAAAGCAATCACCAAGATGGGGTTAATTCCAGATGATATCGATATGCAGAAATTAACGAAGGATGTAGATGAGTTAAAAGAAAAATATTTGGATGTCCCTTTAAGTCAGGTAAGCCTTGGAGAGTCCATAAACGATCTTTTTTCCATTGCATTTAAACATCATATTCAGATTCCTGCGGATCTGACTTTATTAGGGAAAACGCTGCTTACAATGGAAGGTACGGTGGAAATGCTGGATCCTGAGCTCAGTATTATGAATATAGCCGAACCATTCGGGCGCAAACTTCTTAAGGAGCGACTTCACCCGAAAAAGGTAGCGGAAAATGCGGCTAGTTATTTATTTGAATATGGAGAAATCCTTTCCCAATTACCAAAGCATATTCAAGAATTAACCTCCACAATCAAAAAAGGTAAATTACGAATGGAGATTACGGTTCCCGAGCTTGAGCAGTTTTTAAAAAAGCTGGACCGAATCAGCAGCCGCTTGTCATTCAGTATTATTTTACTTTCTTTTAGTATCATTATGGTTGGACTTATAATTGGATCTGCATTAAGTAACCAATCGACGCTGTTATGGAATATCCCAGCACAAGAAATTGGCTTTACTATAGCTGTTTTAATGTTATTATGGTTACTATTCTCCATTTTTAGGTCGGGAAAAAAATAGAGTGTCAGGCACCAAAATGGATAGTGCCTGACAACCTTTATTTTTTATTAAAGCCCTGCTTTTCAACGAAATCTTTCATATAAGTTCTAGTAGGCACTTTAAATTTCACTGCCATTTGAGAAGTCCACGTATCATCCCTTTTTCCATTTGTTCGCTCCATATAATATTGCTGAATCGTTTTATTATAATCCTCTAGTTGTTTTTTCAATACAGCAGCGTCAGATTGATATTCATCCTCATGATAAATATGTTCAAATGGCAACCGCGGTTTTTGTGATGATTGATTCAATGGATAGCCAATTGTCATCCCAAACAACGGGATGACGAACTTTGGAATATTAAGTACTTTTGATACTTCTTCCAGGTTGTTGCGAAGTCCCCCGATATAGCAGATTCCTAGTCCTAATGCTTCTGCTGCCAATGCGGCATTTTGCGCAGCTAAAGCAGCATCGATGATCGCAACCATAAAGGTTTCAGTTGTTTCTAATGCTGGATAAATATCCACTTTTTCCATTTCCGCAATAAGTTCATGACGGTGAAGATCCGCACAAAAAACTAGGAGATGTCCATTATTTTCAACATGCTGATTACCAGAGCATTCAGCAAGCTTCTTCTTTTTCTCTTTATCCTTTACCCCAATAATCGTATAGGCTTGAACAAAGCTTGAGGTTGCTGCAGATTGAGCACTTTCCACAATAGCCTTTATTTGTTCATCCGTTAAACGGCGATCCTCAAAATGACGGATAGAACGATGATTTTGGATTAAGTCGATGAATTGATTCAACACCCTTCACTCCTATTAAAAATATTTTTTTATTTCTCTCAATTAAAAAAGAATATTTTTATTGTACAAATTTTAATATACCTATCGCTCTTTTTAAAATCAATTTAATGAACTCCTAGGAAGGGAAGGATTTTAATAAATTAATGGTTTTGTTTTAGGGAAAAAACTGCAACTAAATATATGAAAATTCTCAAAATCTATTACTTCTGAAACCAATTATGGGTGTTGTCCGTATAAGAATTATGGAGGTGATACAATGGTGTTTCCATCAAGGAAAGATGTATGGATGGGAATTGTGGTTTGGACTACAATTGTATTTTTTCTGTGGGTTTTATATCGTTCAATATTTGTTCAACTTGATTTATTGGGCATCATCGCAATGGTTGTATTAATTTACTTTTTGGGAATGATTTGGTTCAACACTTGTTATAAAATAGAAAACAATAACCTTAAAGTATCATTTGGACCATTTAAAAAGTCTATTGATATAAAAGAAATCACATCAATACGGAAAACAAAAAATATCTTTACCGCACCATCCCTTTCCTTTAATCGCATTGAAATATATTACGGAAAGTATGGGTCAATTCAAATTTCCCCTATAGACCTACAAGCATTTATAAGTGAGTTACGAAAAGAGAACCCCAACATTCAACTTAATAATAAATTCAATAAATATCTATGAGTCTGTCCCCTTTATATAGGGTCTTTTTTATACACTTTAAAACATTTCAACGTTGCATAATTGGATTTTCGAATCGCTGAAATAAGCATTTGTTTCGACTTGATTTTCATTTAGCTTTCTCATAGCTCTGTACTCTCCTACCATTTAAGGATCTTGATAGGATTTAAGTGTAGTGTAAATTATGCTTAACCTCATTCTAAATTTAAGACGGGGTTAAAATACACTTTATTTCTTGACTTTTTAAACACAAAAAATGATTGAGTTTAAAATTTTCTAAAAAATAGGAGGATTGTAAGGTATGTTATAGAATAATTTAAATTGTTACACCTTATTAATTTCGAGGGGAGGTGAAAAGATATGGGTAATTTACTATGGTGGCTGCTTCGTTAATTGCTGTTTCTGTTGGTATAACGGAATCAGATCCAACGACAATTAGAAGAAGTAAGATTTTTTTTCCGTCTTTTACAGTTTTAGAAGCAAAAACTCCCCAAAACCGCCGATATTATGGTGCTTTTGAGGAGTTATTTATTTTTTTTGTATATAGAAATGGAGTCACTCTTTTATCTCTTTAGCCTTATGTTAATATCCAATACTTTTAAAAATTCGGAAGGCATTCTCAGACATATTTTTTATGAAGATTTCTCTGCCTTCAAATTTCACCTGTGCAATAGTTGCAAAACCGATCATTAGAACCAGTGCCTCGAAGATTGTTATTATAGGCACCTCCTTTCTTGCCGTGACATGATCACAAGACAAGAACGAAAAGGTGCCACCTAACTATTTTTATACAAAAAAGCATATGTTACTATGCTTATTATCTCCCTTCCACCACTTCTTTTAATATTTCATAAGACCGCTTCTGTTTATCTGCATCATATATATACGAAACTGCCATAATTTCATTTACGTTGAAATAACTTTGGAAATTCGTTAACTGTTGACGAATACTCTCTTTGCTCCCCATGAAAGACATTCTGGACATAGATTCGGCCATTTCCGCTTCCATCGGCGTCCAAAGATAATCCATTGTCTCCACTGGCGGTTGCAGTTTTATTCTAGATCCTCTTACGACATTTAGGAAAAATTGTTTCATAGTAGTGGATAAATTCTTTGCTTCTTCATCTGTTTCAGCTGCAATTACATTTAAGCATACCATCATATATGGTTTATCTAGATATTGCGACGGCTTAAATTCCATACGATAAATTGAAATCGCCTCTTCCATATATCTTGGAGCAAAATGGGACGCAAATACATATGGCAATCCTAATCGCGCTGCTAAATGAGCGGAATCCGTAGAAGAACCTAATACATAAATAGGAATATTCGTACCTACTCCGGGATAAGCTTTTACACTGCCCTGTTCTTCTTCTGGTCCGAAATAAGTTAAAAGTGATTGAATATCATCAGGAAATGTATACACGGAATCAACCTGTGAGCGTCTTAAAGCACTTGCTGTTTCCATATCTGTACCAGGAGCGCGGCCAAGCCCTAAATCCACACGACCAGGATATATTGTAGCCATTGTCCCGAATTGCTCTGCCACAACTAATGGTGAATGATTTGGCAGCATAACCCCGCCAGAGCCTACTTTAATTTTGCTGGTATGTTCTAATGTATGTTTTATTAAAATCGATGTCGCTGAACTGACAAGCGTTGATGTATTATGATGTTCTGCAATCCAGTATCGTGTATACCCCATCTTTTCCACTGCTTGAGCAAGGTCTACCATAGAGTCAATTGCCTCTTTTGTAGTCTGCCCTTCTCGGATTGGAGCTAAATTTAATACGGATACAGGTATATGAATATTTGTCATCCTCTATTTTCCTTTCAAATTGTAGATTAATACTATAGTAACAATTGGCAATCATAAAACCAACTTATTTGCTTGGGATTGTATACAATAGGAACAAACCGAATTAATGCAAAATAGACATGAAATATTGATTCATCCGAGAAGAATCCTTTTGACTTTCTTTTTCTTTGAAATGTCCTTTTGATATCTCTATAAGTACAAATATTGACTGGACAACGATTGAAAAAAATTAATTGAAAAAGACTGTCAAAATGACAGTCCGAATTTACTAATTACAATCGTTCACTTCCCCTTTTTTTCTTTTGATCCCTGTATGGAAACATTTTTCGGTCTTTTTGGATATGATGCTTTGTTCGAGTCATCAGGACCAGTAAGATCATTTCTTTGATCTAACACCTCGCCTGTATACTCAAAAGAATTTCCTTTTTCCATTCTATTCACCTCCAATGAATAGGATGGTTTATTCAGGTGCCTTTTTATACTCAGCAATCACTCTTTTAAATAATTAAAAATGCACTCTCCGATTTGAGCCATTGTTTGTTTAGCAAGCTTATCCTCTACATCCTTTGAAAGTACAACTATATTCATCGTTCGCCTGCCGACATATAAAACCCCGATATCATGACGAATACCTGTTACCCAGCCAGTTTTATTCGCAAATTCCCATTCCTGCTTCGTTCCGATAATATTAGATTTGATTTCAGGAAATTTGTAAGGTAAACAGTCACGGAACTGTTGTTTTTTCATAATGTCAATCATTTGTTCGCATGCATATTGGGAAATGATCATACCTGAAGTTAACTTTTTGAGAAGGACCGCCATATCCCTTGCTGTGATCATATTTCTCCCATTTGTTTTAACTGGAACAGTATTAAGCTTATTGTAAAAGCAACTATTCCTCATTCCAATCTCCGCCATCATTTCTTGTATTTTTTCAACTCCAACTAAGTCTATTAATACATTCGTAGCCGTATTATCACTTTGAATAATCATGAGCGTGAGATAATCATAGATGGTAAGACGGATTCCAGGTGTCAAATGTTGAAGAACACCGCCTTCAACTAATTCTTCCCTTTTTAAGACAATCGTATCGCTTAATTTAAAAAGCCCCTCATCAAATGCCGAAAAAACGGCAGCCATGATCGGTACCTTAATAATACTAGCTGCATAGAATACTTCATTTTCATTCCATGACCAAGTTTCATTCTTATCCAGATCCTCCAGATAAATTCCCCATGTTCCACCTGTAGTATTCATAAATGCTTGGATTTCTTTTATCAACTTCTCCAACACCCCATCCCCCTTACTAATATTAAAATTAATACTCCTTTCTATTATTTAACCAATTATCTATTTGTGTCATCGCCTTTCCTATTGATTCATGTATAACATATGTATCCGCTCCAAAATCATATGGTGTTTCTCCTTTATTAATAATGCATAGAGGTACACCTTTTTTTCTGTATTGCGGAAAGATGGAGAAAGGTGCGACAAGTAGACTTGTTCCTAACACTAAAACAAAATCTGCTTCATTCATGTATTGAATAATTGTATTTATCCCTTTCGTTGAAAACCAATTACCGGTATCCCCAAATAAAACAACATCCGGTTTAATATATCGATCCTCTTTATCTTTCGAATCACAGTGATTACACACATAAAAATCTTCCATTGTTTCTATGCGACGAACCATTTCCTCTGTGACATACTTTTTCCCACAGTTTAAACATGTAGCAGTCTTCATCGTCCCATGAAATTCAATGACATTTTTGCTCCCTGCTTTTTGATGGAGGCCATCAATATTCTGAGTAATAATCGTGGCAATTTTTCCTTCGTGTTCCCACTTAGCCAGAATTTCATGCCCTTTATTAGGAAGAGCATTCGGATGATAGAGATTTTCTACCGCAAATTGATAAAACTCTATTGGATGCTGATAAAAATAGTCAAGGGAAAGAATGTATTCAGGTGCCAAAGAGTAAATTCCGGTCCTGGAACGAAAATCCTTGATTCCAGATTCTGTACTAATCCCTGCTCCTGTTAAAACCACTATCTTCCTTGCATCTCGAATAAAATTGGTACAAGTATCTAGCATGTTGGAATTCATGTAAATAACCACTCCTGAATGTATCGTATTCCTTATTTATAATATGACTTTCAATAGGACAAAAATCAAAATTTCGAGCCATCGTTGTATAAATAAAAAATATCATCGTATGTCATAAACGGACACAGATTCCGTTATTTTGAACAAATGCCCCTAATTTATAGGCTTAGCGGACACAGGATCCGTTAATTACGAAAAAACACTTGGGATTCACTGTTTTTATACCGTATAACGGAACCTCTGTCCGCAAATATTTGAAAATAACCTATTTTGTCACATATAACGGTACTGAAGTCCTCCAAACTCATATTAAGCATCCAAATGTAATAAAAGACCAGATCATATGTGATTTGGCCCCCTTAACTATTGAAGAAACATCAAAAAAAAGGAACGTATCCACATTCCTTTTTCCGGCTAATTTGTACTTTTTAATTTTTTTCTTTCCATATTTACAAGTGCAAGTAATCCGGCACCGATTAAACCAACAAATAAGTTTAGAGTTACAAGCTCAAAATGTCCTGTTGCTACACTATAAGCGGTTCCAAAGACCGAATAAAGAATCACCATAATGTAAAAACCGATCATCGCTTTAACCATAATAACCTCTCCCTTTTCCCTTTGTTGCAATAAGAAACTGTCATCGTTTTCTAAATTGTAACAAACAATTCACAAAATGTACATAAAAAATTTTCTTTTTGTACACAATTATTCATTTGGAGGGTTTATGCTCGAAAAATTTCTCGATGCGCCGGAATCCCAGCAATACTTTCTGTACTATAAATTGCGTTTAATATCGCATTTTCCATTACTTTTGCGGCCATTGGTCCAAGCAAATCAATCGAAACCTTTTTGTTTCCAGTAGCTAAAGTGAAAATCGTATCACCGTCATGCATAGTGTGTGCTGGATAAATCGTCCTCGCATAACCGTCCTGAGCCATTTGTGAAATCTTCGTCGCTTCCGCCTTCGTTAGTGCTGCATTTACGGCAATCACACCGATGGTTGTATTTGTACCAGCTTTGATCATCATTTCTTTATTTTGTTGGAGAAAATCCATAAAATCTACAACCTGATTCTTCTCACGACTATATGCACCTGCTACTATTTTCCCGTTGGAAGGATCGCGGATTTCCCCTAAAGGGTTCACAGCTACCACTGCCCCAATAACGATTTCCTCGTTCAAACGAATCGATGCAGTTCCCAGTCCGCCTTTCATGCAATGTTCAAAACCAAGGAATTTTCCGACAGTAGCACCGCAGCCTGCTCCAATATTCCCTGTTGGAAATGGTTTACTGCTAGCAATTTTTGCTGCCTCATATCCCATCTTTTTATCTGGTCTTATCTTTGGATTTCCGTTTGCTAAATCAAAAAGAATAGCAGCTGGCACAATGGGCACCTTTGCCACACCGGTATCATGTCCGATATTTCTTTCTTCTAAGTATTGCATGACTCCAGAAGCTGTATCTAAACCGAAGGCACTCCCCCCGCTCAACACAATACCGTGAACCTTATCGACTAAATTAATCGGACTTAATAAATCCGTTTCCCTAGTTCCTGGTGCAGATCCGCGAACATCTACACCCCCAGTTGCACCTTTTTCTGTTAAAATTACCGTACAGCCCGTCAATGCCTCCATATCTTGCATATTCCCTACTTTAATTCCAGGTACATCAATGATTTGTCCACTTATCATCTCAATCACTCTTTTACTATTTATTTAAAAAAGGAGTACCACCAACATTTTGAGGTAACAACCATGTTAAGACAGTTTTTGGTAGTGTAAAAGCAGACACAAAACTACTGCCACAATTACCTTAAACTTTACATTTTAAAAATTGATCAAAGTCATGGAAAATGGGCGTATTTAAATCAATCCCTCTTCCAGCGGCAATTCTGTAGGCTAATATTTGAAATGGAATAGACATGACAAGTGGGCAAAGGAGTTCATCGATATCTGTTCCAAGGGAAAGTGTTTTCTCTTCTTCTTCGTTGTTCCCACATTCAATAGTAAAACAATGATCTGTATAACGAGAAAAATAATCTTTAAGTTTTTTAGCCCTTTTGGAAAGAATGCTTTCGGTTTGAATAAAAAACAGACCATAGTTTTCATTTATTTCCAGATAAGGGCCATGCATAAATGCTTCTAACTCAAATCCATGTGTAGGTACCCTTATGGTTTCAGTAAATTTTGTTTCACATTCTTTTGCTGTTCCTACGGCAGGCCCGTATCCAATTGCTGCAAAACGCGGAATAGAATGAATCTCTTGGGCGTGTCTTTTGTAAAAATCCTCCGTCTTTTTAATAATTGATGGGATTCGATTGACTATCTCATAAAACTTTTTAATTTCCAACTCGGTCGTTTTTTCATTTATATGATGAAGCTTCCGTCCAGCGATTACACCCATTAACATCGACTTTAACATGGTAGCAGTGAATCCTTTTGTTACAAAACCTACTTTTTCAATGCCGCATCCAATATCAATGACCATGTCGGCATAATCGGTAATTGGACTATCCAAACGAGATGTTAAGACTGCAGTTGGTATTTCACTACTAGACTGAATTTTTTTTAAAGCTTCGATCGTTGAATGACTTTTTCCACTTTGTGACACTGCCAGCACAAAATCTGTATAGTCATTTACTTTTTCATAATGCGTAAAGTTAAATGGTTCTTTTATTTCTATAAATACACCTGCGATCTTTTCTATGTAATATTTTGCGCTTATAATTGCATTTGCACTAGAACCTGTAGCCAATATAAGCCAATTTTTTGGCTTCCTTGATTTAATGAAATTTTTGAAATCATGTAATTCTTGTTCGAATTGGTTTAACATCCTCAAACATGTTTGTTCCTGCTCATAAACATTCGTCATCATGGTTTCCATTCTATAATTACCTCCTGGTAAAAGTGAAAAATTATTCGCTATTATTCTGTAGCTGTAACTCTTTCCACTTCGACTCCTTCTTGCGAAATAGCAAAGATATCAAGACCAACAATAATAATAAAAACAAACAAGCATAGCTTGTTAAAATCCATAACGATGCAAAAGTATTGGTGTGATCCATTGTATACCCGAAGAAGGCTGGGAACACTGCACTGCCAATACCAGCAAATCCTGTTACCAAACTTGTTACAAAGCCTGTCATTCCTGGAAAGGTATGATTGGCAAAAACCATGGTAACGGAATAGATACCAGACATGGTCAGACCTATTAAAAATAGGATTGCGTAACAAATAATGATACTTCTCCATAAGGTAAAGCAGCCAAAAAAACAAATCGTTCCAACAATGCTCCATAATAGAAAACGATGATATGTCACTTTCTTCACTATCCACCCTGTTAAAGCTCTGCCAATCACCATTGCCAGCCAAAATATACTAACACTTAATGTGGCATAAGATACACCTACTTTAGAGTAGTTTATAAAAATGGATGGAAGAAAATTGTTTAGACTGGTTTCAATGCCATCGTAGATGAAAATCATTAATAAAAATAGACACAATAAGATCCATTTCAACTGACTAGTCATGATTCGTGGTGGGGCATTCTGCGCTTCAAGGTACTCTATTCGCTCTCTATCTATCAAAGGAACGGAAACACTTTGCCAAATAGACGCCACTAAAATACCTAGAATACTAGGTACAAGAAATGAATACCTCCATTCGGCTATGGCTATTAGAATACTAGAAATAATGGGCATACACAATGCCCCTAGTCCAAATGAAACCTCTGTACGACTCATCATCACTGCTCGTTTACCGACAAATACATCCATTATAATAGTAGCTACGATGATTTGTAGAATGGAAAGCAAAACTCCATTAAGAAGGTTCAATAAATAGACTACACCAATTGGTGGAACGAGCACCATCAGACATTGTACAATCGCAAGAAAAACGGAGGCTACAGAGATTACTTTTTTATAAGCATAATGTTTTGTCAGAAATGATGAAAAGACAACCCCAAGCAAGAAACCACCAGTTCCAAGGAAAACAAAAAAGCCGCCTTCTGTATATGATAGGTGATAGTGTTCTATTATTTGCGGCATAACCGATCCAAATACAACAAGGGCGTGACCACAAAGAAAATATGTCGTATACAATGACCATTTAAACTGTCTCAATCCGTATTCCTCCATGTTTTAACAACGGTGAATGATTAATCTCTTCTCCCAGGAGGTTACATCAAAAGCTATGCTGTGCTCTACATCCTTCCCGAGAGAAGATGGTACAATAGAACCTAAGTGGTTTCGTGTTTACTTTTCTTCTAATTCTATTTTATCAAGTGGAATGAACTTTGTTTTCTTCACAAATTTATAAATAAACCAAGCTAGAAGAAATAACGGAACACTAAGATACGTAGCCAGCATGCCCACCCAATCAATATGTCCAGAAAGAATGGACTCATAATTTTGTCCCAAAACGACTATAGCACATATAACGATGGTATATATCGGGCCCAAGGGAAACCATCTTGCCCGGTAAGGTAATGCGTCGAGTGAATAGCCCTTTGCGATATATGCTTTCCGAAAGCGATAATGGCAAACTCCAATAAAAATCCAGACGATGAATCCTGAAATGGCAGATGCATTTAGCAACCAGTAATAAACCTTCCCATCTCCAAATGTTGACGAGAAAAATACCAATACGCCAAAAAGGGTCGTGACAAGAAGTGACCAAATCGGTACACCACGTCGATCCACTTTCGCTAAAAATCTAGGTGCTTGCTTTAATTTCGCTAATGCAAAGAGCATACGAGTACCAACATAAAGAAATGAATTTCCAGCGGATAAAACGGAAGTTAGTATAACTGCATTCATAACTGATGCCGCAATGGCCAAACCAGCCTTTTCGAAAACAAGAGTAAACGGACTTACCAAGACGTCTTCACTAAGTAATCGATCACTGGTATATGGAATAAGTAAGCCAATTACTGCGATTGCAAGTACGTAGAATAATAGAATTCGCCAAAATATACTTCGAATCGCTTTTGGAACATCTCTTCTTGGGTTCTCACTCTCCCCTGCAGAGTTTCCTACTATTTCTGTTCCTTGAAAAGAATAGGCAGCCACCACAAAAACACCGAAAATTGCCAGAAAGCCCCCATGAAACGGTGCATCACCGACTGTAAAATTTTTAAAACCTACCGCTTCACCACCCATTATGCCTAAAATCATTAGAAGACCGATAACAATGAAAATAATAACTGTCCCTACCTTAATGATGGAAAACCAATACTCGCTTTCGCCGAAACCTTTAACAGAAAGATAATTGATTAAAAAGATAAGTAAAAGAAATAATGCACTCCACAATATTGATGGGCTGTGTGGAAACCAAAATTTCATAATAAGTGTTGCCGCGGAAAGCTCTGCTGGCAAGGTTATTGCTGCACCATACCAAGCGATCCACCCCAAACCGAAGCCTAGAGAAGGGTCCACAAAGCGTGTTGCATACGTACTATAAGAACCACTCGTTGGCATAAATGCTGCCAGTTCTCCTAATGATGTCATAACGAAATAGATCATGGCACCTATAATAAGATACGCCAAGAGTGCTCCACCCGGACCTGCCGTATGAATCGTTGCACCACTTGCCAGAAATAAGCCTGTTCCAATTGCCCCGCCAATGGAGATCATCACCATATGACGTGACTTAAGTCCTTTCTTAAGCTGCCCTGTGGAAGATGTTTCTTCTGATGGAAGTGACTGAGCTGGTTTTACCATTACGCATTTCCCCTCACCTATTAATTTAATTTTTAAACGCGTATTTTAATCCATTTCGTATTACGGACACGATTAACTTCTTAAGTGATCATGCCCGTAAATGAATAATTCCCAGCAGTCTTATGTCCAGTATTTAGATGAAGCTGTGTATGTTTTAAATTAGTTTTTTACAAGATTATTAGTAATTTCAGGTTCTTTCTCTTTAATGACAACCCCGCGTTTTTCCATTTCTTTCATAAAAACATCCCCTGGAACGATTTGTTCTGGTGCAAAAACACCTGGTTTATCAATTAAGCCATTTCCAATCATTTGTGCGACAACCGAGATACTGTAAGCTGTTGAACGTGCCATTGCCGTGACTTTATTTTTTCTGTCAAAATAGGTGACCATTTCGTATTCAGCTACCGCATCGTTATTGTTTAATACACCCCCTACGCGTACTCTCAATAAACAGACATCCTCTTTGTCGCGAAGATCAACGATTGGTTCTAATACCTTTAATAGTACTTCCGATGGATTTATTTTCTGGCCTTTATATTCAATTTCATAATCCTCACGTGTTAAGTTTAGATCCACTAATAGTTGAAACTTCTCAGCATGCCCCGGATACCGAATCGTTTTATAACTCAGATGTTTTACATCTGGAAAGGTTAATGGCAAGGTAGACGTCCCAGGAGTGTAAAAGGCTTCAAGTGGACCAAATTTTTCAAAATGCACTTTTTCAATACCTGATAAAGAGGGAACCTGTACTACCTTCCCATCACGTATTATGGTTGATGGCTTAGTGTATTCCTGGAAAACCCCTCGCATGGTGAAAACCTCATTATATTCAAAAGGCGGTTCAGGTTTAAGTGGTATACCTCCGACAAAAAGTTCAATCGATTCTACCGTATCCAATTTACTGGCTCCATATCCAGCCAAGATATTTACCATACCCGGTGCAACACCAAGCTCGGATATGTAGGTAATGCCTGCCCTTTTTGCTTCCTCATCAAGGGAAAGGGTTCTTTCAATATTTGAACATCCTAAGTCAACAATATTGACTCCAACCCTTATTGCGTTCTTTGCCACAAATTCACTGAAGGTCAGGTATAAGGCATTGACAACTACATCAAACCCCTTCATAAAATCACCCAATTGCTCCCCGTCTGAAGCATTTACATAGGCAGCTTTTAATTTATTACTATCTAGGTGACTGCATACGCTTTCAGCCTTGTCTAGATCAACATCCGCCAAGACCACTTCTTGAACATTTGGGCTATTCACTAAATCCCGTGCTACCTCTTTGCCCATCAGTCCCGAACCTAAAACAGCAACCTTCATTAAGAACTCCTCCTTAAGTTAAACTAGAGTCTCGACAACCACACGGTCAATCCCAACAATGTGTTATGGAATAGCTTTCAAATAAACATTTTTTCCAACCCTCAAATAAGAGTTTTTCTAGATGGTCTCACCCCCTTAGAGAGAAATATTGCCAAATTTCTGACATCAAAGAGTATTTTTGTCCCTTTTCCCCAATGTTTTCGTTACTCGAATAACCCGCTATTGTAATCGCTTTCAGAAAGGTCTAAGTTTTCATTTCATAAAAACATATACGACATTCTTTTAGTTACTAAACTTAACAGTAAATTGACAGAGATCCGCACGGACATAAGTTTTTGCATATTCAATTGGAATCTTCTCATCTGCATAAGTAATGCTTGTAAACAAATATACAGCCTGTGAAGTATCGATGTTAAGCAGTCTGGATTCATTTTGATCCAATGTGACAATATCAAGAGTTTGATGAGCATTTGTTACATTTATATGGTAGAAATCATAGAGATCGTAAATGGAAAAATCAGATACATTAAGCTCATTCAAATTAGGCAAAATCACTTTGGGAACAAAGATTTCATCAATGGACATTGGTTCCTCATCAGCAAAACACACCCTTTTGATGTAATGAATTTCATCCTCTTCGTCCATTTCAAAAATTTTACTGAATTTTAACCCTGCGTTTCGAAGTTTTTTATTAAGAACATGAATCCTGGGTTTACTATTTTTTTCAAGAATGGTGCGAGAAAAACCAGACAGTGTGTCAAGATCTCTGTTCATTCGCTCTCCCATCACATAAACACCCTTACCTTGAATTGGTTTGACAACCCCTTCCTTCATCAACTGTTCAATTGCTGTTCGAACAGTCAGTCGGTTGACACCATATTTCTCACTCAGTTCTTTTTCAGATGGGATTGCTGTTCCAGGCAAATACACACCATTTTCTATTTGATCTCTCAAAATATCACGCAATTGTACATAAATAGGATACTGCTGCTTAAATTTATACATATAATACACTCACTTTCATGATCCCCGTAGCTAGCCTCCGGAAATATACAGCTGCGTTAACAGCATTACCGCCTGAGTATGCCTGCACAGTTTTTTCCTAAAAATTGAACCATTATCCCCAACTGAAACCAATTTCATCCCTGTTCTTCCTTTCTTCTCAACGTTGAGAAAAACGTCACATGATCAGAACGAATAATCGATTTAAAGTACTCAAAAGGGGCTTTCTGTCCCTCGTTATACGTAATACCTTTCAAAAAGAAAACGGGCGTTTCTTCTGGAATTTGTAGCAACTGGGATTCATTTTTTGTTGCATAACTAATGGACACTCTTTGTGTACCAGCAGAAGGTTTAATATGAAAGACTGTTTCTAACATGTCATAGAGTGAATGGGTGTTGAAATCGTAATCATCAATACCTTTTGCTACCGATAGATTAATATAACTATACTCAAGTAGAGCAGGAATTCCTTTAAGGTGACGGAGACGAATTAACTCCATTACTTCATCACCCATTTCAATTTCTAAATTTCTTGCAATACTTTTATCTGCTTTCACTACCTGACTGCTTAAGACCTCGGTTTTTAGCCCCTTCCCTTGTTCTTTCGCAATCTCCATTAATGGCCGCAAATCCTGAAGGTTTCTAATAAGCTTCTTCTCTGCAACAAAATAACCAATTCCAGAAACCGAATAAACTTTCCCCTCTTTTATAAGTCTCGCTAAAGCACTTCGGAGAGTCGTTCTGTTAATATTCCATTTTTCACATAAGAATCTTTCAGAAGGAAGTTTTTCATGTTCTTTTAATTGATTTTCTTCCATAAACGCTTCCACCATTTCGACTATTTCATTTTTGGGATTAAAGGTTTTTTTCTTCGGCAATATGACTCCCTCCACTAGATAAGTTTTATAAGTCCCCTTCCAAAAACTCCTCTAGGATAATACAATATGTTCGTTTCGATGGACCGTCGAACTCGTATAAATAGACATCCTGTGCAGATCCCTTTTCCAGCTTTCCATTTTGAATCAGAAAATGACAATGGTTTCCGACGAGCATCGCCTTGAGATGGCCAGTTGCATTGCCAGCAGTCGATCCGTAGTCGGGCAAAAGCCTAGCGTGATGATAGGAAGCGTTTTCAGGTACTAGTTTATTTAAGAACTCATGAATATCCTGTTCCAAACATTCAAGCCCTTCATTGACGGTAATTCCGGCAGTCGTGTGCATGGACTGAACAGTAATGAAGCCATTTTGCACTCCACTTGACTGTACCACCTCTTCAATTTGCTTTGTTATATTAACCATCTGCAAATACTTATCTGTCCAAATGGTTTTACGGAAAACTTGTTTAGTCATGTGTCATCCCCATGAATGCCATGGCATTCTCCCCTTTAATAAGTTTTAAAGTTTCCTCTGATAAACCAAGTTTTTCTAATGCGTGGGCCATTCGGATCTGCTCAAAACGGGGATTATCACTCCCAAACATAATCTGATGTCTTAAACTTCTTTCTACCCAGGTCAGTTCAAGCTCCTTTGTAAAAAGAGATTGATAAAACTCTGATGCACTGTCAAAAAATAGTGCAGCTGTATCTGCATACACATTTTGATACTTTAACAGTAACATGGCTGTATCTTTCACCCATGGCCAACCAAAATGTTCAAGGCCTATACGAAGCTTTGAATAGTTAGCGGCTATTTCCTCAAACTCCAATGGGTGTGAATATTTGCTGATGGTATTCTTTTCATAGCTGCATCCGCTATGGAAGAGGATTGGTTTGTTTTCCTCCAGACAAATTTCATATAATTTTCTTAGTGAAGGATCTGTTGGGTAAATCTTTAATTTTGAAAGATTTAGGCTTAATCCATTTAATTTCAATTCTCGAAATGCAAAGTATAGTTCTTCTTCCCATTTGTCGGTTAAAGGATCTACACTGGCAAATCCAAAAAATAATTCTGGTGCTTGATTGATTAAATCTGCCACTTCCTGATTAGACACTAAAGGCTGACCATAAATAGAGGATTCATCCTGTGCAAGCAGACAGAGCTTATCTAGTCCTGCACATTTCATCTGATTTTTCACATGTTGAATCGTTGCGATAGAATTCTTGTGAATATTGAGGCCCTCTTGTCTCAAAGCAAAAATATCCTTTCCCCGATCAATTCCTTCATAAAAATTGGGATGAACGTGTATATCAATAAACATGGCCTTCCCCCTAATCTAGCATTCTCTTCAGATTATGGAGCGCTCTTTTTGCATAGAATCTTGGTTCATTGAGATAATTAGTTACCAGCTCTATTGTTATGGTCTTGTCGTACCCTACACTTTGAAGTTCATGCATTAATTCCGAAAGAGGCAGGTTTCCTTCCCCTGGAACGATATGGTTTTCACTATGGCCATCACTATCAATGATGTGCATATGCACCATCTTGTCTTGAAGTTTATCAAAGTAAGCCATGATACTCTCTCCTTGAATATAAGGAACCACAATGTCCACCATTCCCACTAAATAGGGGGAATGATTCCGATCTAATACTTCTTTCATTTGGTTTGCATTCGTTGTCACATTGGATTCAAAGGTCGTTAATGGCTCATAAATAATTTTATGATCAATTTTTTCCGCATGGTCGATCAATTCTCTTAAACTCTTATCTAGTTTTTCATCAATTTCCCTTTGAGTGGCTTGATACCCTGCATGCCCTGCTGAAATTAACGTATATTCCGCTCCAATGTCCTTGGCCACATCCATAGCAGCTTTTGTATACTCCACCGAATCAACCCTCATTTGCTCTGTGCCGCACATCATATTATATGGGTAGGCATTCATTTCAGGGGTGAAGATTCTTACTGGCATCTCATACTTTTCCATTAGGTTCTTTATTTCACAGGCACCGTATTGCTTTAAGTCAAAAGGGTAGGCGTGAGGTCTACCACCCCATAACTCTACGTAATCATAACCAAAGCGCTTGGCATCTGCAAAAACATTCTCAATTGGATTTCTTTGATAACCGGAAGTAAACATTCCAAACTCCATTGCTTTTCCCCCCTTTTAATATTTCACCTTTCCACCATAATATCTTCTGTCGTCTGGATGATGATCCTTTGCAATGGACAGATAATAGTAGAAGTACTCTAAAGGAACGAATAAAACTAGCGGAGTAATCATTGGATGAACATCCACTCCTAAATCATTTACATCAAAGACAATCACATCTTTAGTGAATCTCTTTACAAAATTTAAGGCGCGTTCTACCGTATGCCTCGATTCATCATTTCCCAACAAAAATACGTATGGTACGCCTTCCTCCACCATTTCTAAAGGTCCATGACGAAATTCAGCAGCATTTAGTTGACATCCATGGGTTCTCGTAAATTCCAGCATGGTGATAATACCTTCTTTATAGGATAAAGGTAGTAGATTTCCGGCTGAAACCGTGTACAGAAATGCGTGCTTACTTGCCTTAATACCTAATTCCTTAGCATGTTCTTCCTGATTTTGAACCAATTTTTTTAAAATATCCGGCAACTCATGAAGCTGTTTCAAAATCTCAGTAAGCTCCTTTTTTTCACCTTCTACTTTCTGAATGTATTTGCACGTAATAAGATAGGTTAAATAGAGATGCATTTGCCAAATCGCGTGTCCTTGATAACCAATTGCATACTCAGAATGATCAATAAGAGGCACACCCTTCCCATCCTTCGAGATTCCTAAAGTCATCGCGCCCTTTTGTCTTGCGAGGTCAATACTCTGATAAACTTCTTCCGTCGTTCCTGAATCACTTACCCCAATTACAAGCGTATGCTTATCAATGGTATACGGAGTTTGATCTAAAAAATCATAGCCACTGTAGGACTTAGAGATAATTTTTGAATACCTATCAAAAAGAATTTGAGCCGTTTGACATGCGCATAACGGTGATCCGCATGCGACAAAATAGACTCTATTAATCTCACGAGATTTCATTTCCTGAACAATATGGTCAATCTCACTTACCTTTTCATTTAACAAAAACTTTACCTCATCTACCATAGTATCTGTAATGAGAAAATCAACACTGTTTTTATCAATAGATAACATAATAATTCTCCCTATTCATATTCTGCCTATCTCTTGTTCTCCCAAGGTTCGAAAATGGATATAATATATGCTGCTAATTTCGCTCCCTCTTGCAATGATCTTTCAATATTTCCGCTTTTTATGTAACACGAGAGGAAGCCTGCAATAAAACTATCTCCAGCACCTACCGTATTTACCACCTCAGTCTTTACAATTCCGGCTTCATACACTTGATTCTCGCTTAAAGCTAGAGAACCATTTTCACCGAAAGTAGCTACAGCAACTTTCATTCCATTCTTCATTCGTTCCTTTAAAAAATCCATTATTTTTTCATCTTTCTCTCGATAGGAGAAAAAACCAATATCCACAATACCATCTAATTCCTTAACCAAATGGCTCTCAAGCCGATCAGCAAAATCAAAACTAATGAAACATTCCGGATTAGCCTTTTTTATGTCTTGTAAAACACCTTCTGCCTTCCCCCAATAAGCGGAGTGAACAACGTTATGAGAAGCGGCAAAATGAACATCCTCTGAATCAAAAACCATATCCTCCAGAACACCTTCTAAATAATCCCCATGAATTCTCTCTTTCTCAATCAGTTGCATATAGGTTATGGCAGTATCCCCATGGGCAACCTTTACATGAGAGATATTGAGACCTTGCTCTTTAAAGCATTGAAGCATTTCCTTGCCATATTCATCATCAGCAACAGTAGTAAGAATGGATGTAGGGACTCCAAGTTGCGCAAGGTTCATTCCAGTATCGACGATATTACCTGTGAGATAGTAGCGATTTAAATGTGAGTAGAAGTCCACGCAATTATCACCAATTACCGCAACACTTTTCATTTTTTCGCTACACCTCCACAGAAATATTTATCATTAAGATAGTCCACAGATTGTTTCAGAGAAGTGTGGGGATCCTTCCAGTAGATGGAATCATTAATTTCCAATGAAACATATTGATTATATTCAACATTTGAAAGGTAGTCTAAATACCCATTAATAGAATAATTGCCACTACCTAAGATTTCATGGTTTTCATCAGATAGATGAATATGTACGATGTTATTTCCTAATTGACTAAAAAAGTCATGTATCGTATCACCAGCTACTTCCATTGCCACTACGTCCAAACAGACTTTGAGATTTTCACGCTGGACATCGCGAAGCATATTCTTTACATCCTTCAAAGACGTTACGAGGTTACTTTCATATGGTTGTAACTGTTCCAGCACTAATTCCACACCATAGCGTTTTGCTATATCACAAATTCTTTGATAACTTTCCACTGTATAATTCCAGCTAATATTTCGTTCAACATCTCGAAGTCCACAACCTGTATTCATAAAAATCCGATGACATCCTAACTCCAATGCATCATTACAAGCCATATCAAAGAATTCAACCGTCCGATTTCTTACACTCTCCTCCGGGCTAGAAAAGCTGTAAGGATATGCAAGAGTTTCCGGGGTGTACATGACAACCTTTATTCCACTTTCCTCCAATTGCTTGCTGATCTTTCTAAGCTTATTGCTAGCCTCATATCTTGTAAGATAATTTAATCTGAAATAATGGGGCTCAGCACCCCAAAATTCAATGTTTTTAACTCCGCATTTAAGCAAAAGAGTCAATCGTATAGTCCAATGAGTACTGGACATACTGCACACTCATTGCAGCAATCTGTTCCTTTTTTAACATGTTGTCCCCTTCTTCCAAACTCAATAATTTCTGTGTTTTTAATACCAATTAATACATATTCAATCTTTTTTATACCTATTCATATAAATTTCACTTTTTTTATACCAGTTGTTTACAATATAAGCACTTTCATGGAAGTTAGATTATTCCGTGAACTTTTATACCAATCTAGTTCGAAAATTTATCCAAGGGATATCGCCAACATTTCGGAAATTTTGTACGCAAAGGATAATTTCAACAAAAAAAAGTCGGATTCCCGTACGCTACAGAACCGACTTTTTATATGGGATACAACTGCCGACAAAACGTATATTTTATTCGCTAAGCAGAAGGAATAAAATATAAAAAATAGAAAGGTGTGTTGCGGAAAGAACTTTTACATCATATTTCACCCCTTGATTGGGAACATATCGACTTCCTTAGAGAGTATAAGTATTAATTTAAGCAAGCAACTACTTTAGAATTGTTACGAACACTTCGAAGATAATATATACATTCCAAAATTCCTTAGCTTAGGAAAATCGGCTTTTTGTTTTCCGAAAATGTATTAGCGTGGGTTTTATGTCATTTGGTTGGCGGAACAATAATAACAAAATAAAAACACTTCCTGCATCATACTAAATACGATGGAGGAAGTGTTTTTTTCTTTATTTTTATGTTTGAGTCTAATATGTCAATGGTTATCGTTACATGCCTATTAATGAATTCTTCCAATGTTTCAATGACATCCTCATCATCAATAAAAAAATCATTTACATACTTTGTTCCGCTAAAAAATAATTGCTTTCCTTCAAAGTAATAAATTTCGGCATGTCCTTCATAAGTTCGAATTAATTGCTTACTTTCCGATTGATGTACAAAAATCTTTATAGAAACATATTGGTCATTTAGCGTTTCAAAAACCTTTGCGATGGGAGTATCATTGATTTTCAACACTGCAGAACCTTTTTCTTCTTTTTTTTCAATGATTCCCGTTACTTCGATGCTTTTATCTTTAACCATAAAGAGATTTCCTTTCGAACAAAAATACTACTAATGAATCAGTACGTTTTTCAAAAATAGTATAGCAAAAATTGGTCGATATGTTAACTTTCCGATAAAGATCGTATACGCCTAAGCGATGGAAATAATAGCATCCATAGGCCTGCAACTACAATCGTACCTACTCCACCAATGAACGCGGCAGGCACAGTACCAATAAGTCCAGCCAATGTACCCGATTCAAACTCGCCAAGCTGGTTCGAAGTACCGATAAATAAAGAATTGACCGCATTCACCCGTCCTCTCATCTCATCCGGAGTTTGTAGTTGAACGAGAGAGGATCGAATCACAACACTTACCACATCAGAAGCTCCGATAATTAATAAAGCTACTAAAGAAATAATTAGATTCGTTGATAAAGCAAATAACATGGTGGCCAGTCCGAAAACTCCCAATGCTCCAAAAAGAATAGGCCCAAATGCTTTTTTAAGAGGATAATATGCCAGTACCATCGACATGATTAATGCCCCAACGGCTGGAGCAGTCCGCATTAACCCAAGCCCTAAAGGACCTGTGTGTAAAATATCTTGGGCAAATATCGGTAATAGCGCTGTTGCACCACCAAGTAATACGGCAAAAAGATCCAGTGAAATCGTACCTAAAATAACCTTGTGACGATAAACAAACACTAGTCCCATCAGCATCGAACGCAAGGTGACAGGTTCCGATGACCTCTGGAATGTCCTTTCTAAGCGTATAAAGAATGTAAGAATAGTAGAAACCAATAACGCTATGGTAACGGTTATGTAAACGGATGCCGGGCCCAATGCATAAAGCACCCCGCCAAGAGATGGACCAACTATTTGCGCCGTTTGTCCCGCTGAAGTAGTCCATGCTATTGCTTGTTGCAAAATTTTCTTTGGTACAAGTTGAGGCAGTAACGCTGAAGAAGCCGGCCCTTCAAAAGAACGACATGCTCCAAGAATGGCTGCCGCCACCAAAATATTCTCTTTGGATAACCAGCCGGCGACACTTCCATATAAAAGCAATCCAGCAGTAAGAGCCTCAATAATTTGACACACGTTCACAATTCTTCTGCGATCAAAGCGGTCTGCAACCTGCCCTACCACTAATGTCAAAAGCACCATCGGTACAAACTGGGCAAGACCCACTAACCCTAGACTGAAAGCATCATGGGTTAACGCATACATCTGCCATCCTATCGCAACAGACAACATCTGAAATGATATAGAAGTTAAAATTCGTGAAACCCAATAATTTGCGAAAGATGGCTGTCTCAGAATCGAACCACTTAAACTAGCCAAACAAAACTCACATCCTTTTTGAATGAATAAGAAAGAATATATAATTACGTAATTTAGGAATACGAAATATTATACTATTTTTAAACCCTAATTTGTTGAAAATTTTTTAGATGAATAGTTCAAGAATACGAATATAAAGTGTTTTGATTATAAAACTATTTAACCATACGTCTTTTGTGATCATTTTGTTTCCACGAAGGAATTTTTTCATTTTTATCTTTACGTGGTTCATTGACTATAGCTAAATATCCGAAATAATAGTACACTCCGTTATGTAAAAAAACTACTGATCTAATTATCAGTAGCAAAGACTATTTCGTTTGTGGACTAAAAATAGGTTTCATTTAAAATAGGTTTTTTCTAGTAAACTGCTTTCCTTTTTAAAGATAAAGAAGCAAGTGCAGATTCATTGAATCCTCTCACGATAAGCCAAACAGCTAAGATCATTTCATTTGCTGCTACTGGCAGAGACATGATTCCACCCCAAATAGAAATTTGTGAAAAGACACCAAACATTTCTAATATCGCAGCAACAAAAACCAGAATTGCCCCTGTCATGCCTATGATTGGTATAAATCTTGGAACAAGCTTGGAATTATAAAAGATATAACTGTACATCATAGTGTTTATCCCGAGCATGAAATTGGGGCCAAGCAAAAATGTCCAATCATGAACTGCTTTTAATAATGTTCCTGATGCTTGAAAAGCGGCGATATTAGTCGTTCCTGTTGCAACAAATTCCTTGCTTAAGGTTAATAGGGATAGAACGCTAATTACTCCAACCGTAATAATAACCGCTTCAAGAAATCGGAAGAAAACATGCCATAGAGCTATCGTTTCATTATACTTTCTTAAAAATGGAAACATGGTAGTTGAGGTGCCAATGGCAGATGCGACAAGAATTAACTCCATAATAGCCCCAATTATCACCAAATTTGCGTGTTCGGAACCTTTAATGAGATAATCGTGACCGTTTAAGATAGGATCGTATAATTTGAGACCGATGATCGCCGTTACGGCAGCCAATATAAAAAATATCCCCACCATTTTTGCAGCTTTTTTGTTTGAATTCATTTTACTCTCCCCTTATATAAATAAATTCAAAAACAGTAAATCTTAAACAATTATTTCCCTAATCACTTAATATCGTCTTCATAAAAGAAAACCTCTTCCAATGGTAAGTTAAAGGCGCGTGCTATTCTAAAAGCCAATTCTAAAGATGGAGAATAGTTTCCCTTTTCAAGAGCTACGATGGTTTGTCTCGTGACGCCTACCTTGTCAGCCAATTGCTGCTGAGTCATTTCATCGTGATGAAAGCGTAATTTTCGTATGTGATTGCCGACAAGAATTTTTCCCATATTAAACTCCTCTCCTATAGTGATAAAGTTTCGTAATGGAACCGGTCACATCGGAAATAAATCCTGAAGTAATGAGGATAATGAACATCAGCTGTGACGGTTGAAAGACAATAAGCGATCCCATTGCAAGAAGAAAACCAAGGATAAACACCACAAAAGAATTTCGAGCTGCCTTTAAGTCAATTAACTTATCGAGTTCATCCGCAAATTTTGGCTCCTTTTCTCCAGTCGTCATTCGAAAAATAATGTTAAAAATGATACTAATAATGATATGCGCGACTATTGAAATCAAAGTCAAGATGAGCACAAAGGTTCCCCAATATCGAAAGGTTTCCATCGACTCCAGTCCCCCTTGCGGATGCCTTGGATACATAAACAAGCAAAACACACCAAAAATGACAATTGCACTGATAATAGATACAACGCTTTTCTTTTCTTGATATGTCATACTCTCCCCCCCTTTTTTTGCACATTCCATTTACACAAAGTAAAGTATTTATTACATAATGTAAAATATACTATACATAAAGTCAATAGTAATTTACATCATAAAACACTTTTTCTTTCCTGGACAAAGAAAAAAGATACCAACAACAGCGGCTAAAATAAAAATGGCACAGATAAGTTCTGTGCCAATGAGTAATTCAGTAGTAACTGGGTTAGTCTGTATTCTATAACCCGCCGCAAGAGGATGGATTATTTTTCATTCGTTTGGAATCAGTTTCTTCTTGAACAGATTCCAAACCGTATCCAGTTGAGCTTATTTCCAATACTTCCTTCGAATGATCACTTAAACCCTCATTCATCTTTTCCTTTTCATTCAAATGATCTTTACTCATAGAAACCCCCGTTTTTAAAATTTAGGTTGTAAAGCAAACGCATCTTCTATATGGTTCCTCTTTCTTTTTGAAGACATACACATAAATGACTCGAGGGGGTTTCTGAACAAAATTGCGCATTTTTGTGAATTACCAAACAAACAATCCAACAAACATTGCACTCAAGAGTGAAACAGCAATACCGCTCACTAAAAGCTTCCAAACATTTTTCCCAATGATTCTGGACTTCTCATCGCCTATGATAGAGCTAATAGCCCCATAAATCATGCCAACCGTACTGAAATTGGCAAAAGAAGTTAAAAAGGTTGTCGCAACGGCTACCGTATGAGGCGGCAGCGAATGTATTTGATTTTTTAAATCCATCATCGCGACAAATTCATTGGTAGCAAGCTTGATTCCCATTAGACGAGCAACGTACAGGGCATCATGGCCGGACAATCCAAGAAGAAAGGCAAAAGGACTAAAAATAATGGAGAAAATCTTTTGGACCGTTAGTCCGTGTATAAAAAATCCTAAAATTCCATTTAAACAGGCTGTTAAAGCAACATAACCGACAACCATAGCCAAAATGACAATAACCATTTTTATACCGACAAGCATACTATTCGAAATCGTAGAGAAGAAATCTTTTCGTTCCTTTTTGGATGGAACGTAGACTACATCTTCTTCTTTGGTAACTTCAATGGGATTTAAAACACTTGCAAACAATAAGGCGTTTAAACAGTTTAATGGAATTGCAGCAAATACATACTCTCCCGGAACCATGCTTAGATATGCTCCTATAATAGAGCCGCTAATACTGCTCATGCTCATAATTCCAAATGTAAGCAGACGGTTTTCCTTCAATACGGAAAGTTGCTGGCGGATAACGGCCAATGCCTCCGTATTTCCGAGGAACATCATTTGCAAGGAAAAGAAGCTTTCAAGCTTAGGTAACCCTGAAACTTTTGAAATGACCCAGCCGACTTTATCAATAATCCATGTTAAAATACCGAAGTAACTTAGGATATCAAAGAAGGTAATGATAAAAATAATTGGCATTAAGGCACTAAAGAAAAAATCAACCGTAGGATTCGCCATTACGGATGGGAAGGCAAAGGAAATTCCCTGATTTGCACAGGATATGAGAAAAGTAAAAAACGATGCAATTTTATTTATCACCCATATCCCAATTTGGGTTCCAAGCATAAACCACGTTATAAGGAGTTCCACTACGATTAAACTAAGAATGGACCGCCATTTTATCCTTTTCTTATTAGGCGAACAAAGGAATACCAAACCAAAAACGACTAGGATCCCTACTATATTCAATAAAAAAAACATGCTAACAACTCCTTACATAGGATTCCCTGTACCTCTATTCCCCCAGCCACAGACTGAAGTATGAATAATAGAACGCGGAAACCCTATTAACCTGATACAGTATCTAATAAACCGTATCTAAGGAAATAGTCTGCATGTTTATTTCTAAGTTTATTCATACTTCCCTGTAGTCCGACAATTATGGCTGCCGGGTAGAAACTATCAGACCATTCAACTGATATTATACAAGGATAATTTTTTGACCTCATAAGTCTATAATAAGGATCAAAATTCAACAATATATTTATTAGAAGTTGTAATCATTTTATAAATATTAATAGTAGGAAGATTCGATATGGTAAACCCTTTCTTCATTCGTCCTTTGAATTTTTTGTGTGTAAACACGACTTTGCTAGAATCAATTGGAATTGGAATGAATCGGTTTAATGATAAAGTCAAATTCCAATTTCTGATTCGAATGAATAAGGTATTCATCATGAACGGGCGCTCCCCAGCTGTCATCTCCCCCAACACCCATTTGCATTCCAACTGTTACAACCGTATAGTGTATATTTGGCAATTCATAATGATGCATCGCATTTTCGAGTTCAAACGCGGTATATGGAGAAAAATTACATTCTAATGGTTCAGAAACTGCTACTATCTTAATCCCAAATCCATCACTATTTTGCAAACTTACCCGCCTAACTCCTGTTCTATTGCCTGATTCCTGCGGCATGACATAATCGGACAAGTTAGTTGAAACATTGTTTTTAAATATGCATAACCTTGCCCCATTATTTCGGTCCAAATAGTTTTCCTCCGGACCCATTGCATACCATTCCAGCAGATGATAATCAGCGGGAACTTTAAATGTTAGTGCGAATATAGGCAGCTGTGGAAGATTGTCTGCCCCATTATAAATGGATTTTATAGAAATACTCCCGTCTGGGTACACAGTATAGATATGTTTTACTTCTATTTTCTGATGAATAGAAAACTTATAAGTAAATGCTATGCGAATAACATCCTGTTCTTCTTTCACTTCAATCTTTTCACATTTCCGAGCCAAGCTAGCAGCATACCAAAGCCCTGAATGATATCCTTGGGAAAAACCTCGATCATTGTCGGTGGTTGCTCGCCAGAATAATGGGGCAATCGGTGTAGAGAGCATTTCTTTGCCAAAATAATTTAAGGATACAAGACTCCCTGCCTGTTTTGAAAAAAGAATAGAAAAATCTTTTCCATGAATCCCGAAATTCACATCACCGTGGACCACCTTAAGTTTCCCTTGTGGAATATGTGTTTCCTCTTCCCCTTTTCCTTTAAAAACATACTGCCCAAACGCTATTTCATACCCTGCTTCGGCCCAAAGAGTATCTTCCTTTAATGTAAAGGAGGCATGAATACAATATTCGCCTTTTTCACTAAAAATATGAGCTGGCAACTTAATCTCTGCCCTTCCCTCACTCAAAGGTGCTATATTCACTTGAAGATAATCTCGGAACAATTCCTCTCCTTCATGATAAAGAATAATTTCGAGATCATAATCCGATGTATCTGAAAATAGATTATCATTCCGTATTGTAATGCCAGTGCGATCCGGGAGTAATTTCAGGTTTTGATATAAATATTTTACTTCCTGCATCTTAGGTGATAGCTTTCGATTAGCATATACAATACCATTGGTGCAAAAACCGTAATCGGTAGGACGATCATCGAAATCGCCGCCATACGCTAAGTACTCTTTCCCATAACGGTCTTTTTTCACGAGCGCCTGATCGATAAAATCCCAGATAAATCCACCCTGATACATTGGGTATTTTCGCTCGAGATCTGTATATTTTTTCATTCCTCCAAGGGAGTTTCCCATTGCATGCATGTATTCACAGCTTATATAAGGCTTATTAGGGTTTTCAGCTAAATACTTTTCAATATCGGCAGGTTTTGCATACATACGGCTTTCCATATCGCTTGTATCATCATAATCACGGTTATGAAACACCCCTTCATAATGGACGAGACGTGATGAATCAACAGATTTAAAATAACGAGAAACATTTAAAATTACCTCACCTGCATATGATTCATTCCCACAGGACCATATCAATATGGAAGGATGATTCTTGTCCCGTTCATACATAGAAATCGCTCGGTCCAACACAATATCTTGCCATTCTGGCTTGTTTCCAGGTATGTTCCAAGAAGGATCAACCGCCCCCATCTTTTGCCATGAACCATGCGTTTCTAAGTTCATTTCATCGATAACATATATTCCGTATCGGTCACATAACTCGTACCATTCGCTTTGATTAGGGTAATGGGAGGTCCGAACGGCGTTAATATTATGCTGCTTCATCGTTTTTATATCCCATAACATATCTTCTTTTGTAATGGCGCGCCCTCTTCGACAATGGAATTCGTGCCGATTTACGCCTTTGAACACAATCCGTTCTCCATTTAGTTTCATTACCTTATCCACGATCTCGAATTTCCGAAACCCTATTGATTGAGGGACAACCTCTACTAATCTGCCATCCTTATTAAAAACTTGAATATAGAGTTTATATAAATAAGGATTTTCTGCACTCCACAGCTTTGGTGACTCTACTGAACAGGTAAGGGATCGTTTTCCATTAGCACCTTCCTTTTCAGTTGTTGTTGCTATTAGAGTTCCAGCAGCATCGTATAATTCGCCAACTATTTTACCAAGATGACCTGAAGTGAATAATGCTAAATCTAATGAGAGGGTTCCTTTCGTAAAAGTCGAATTCAAATCGGTCTCGACCCGGATATCTGATACATGGATTTCAGGAATTGTATAAAGGTAAACATCTCGGAAAATTCCAGAAAACCGCCAAAAATCCTGGTCTTCCAGCCAGCTTCCGGTGCTTCGTTGATAAACCTCTACAGCCAATTTATTCTCGTAATCTCTCAGATATGGTGTTAAATCAAATTCCGCTGGTGTAAAGGAATCCTCGCTGTAACCAACAAATTCCCCATTCACCCAAACGAAAAAAGCCGATTCTACTCCCTGAAATGAAATAAAAACAGGTCGATCCTGCATATTTTCCGGTACATCAAAATACCTCACATAACTTCCAACCGGATTAAAATCCGTTGGTACTTCCGGCGGCCGAATAGACTGAAGTCCATCCCAAGGATACATCGTATTTACATATTGAGGGTTGCCATAGCCCTGCAACTGGATATGTCCGGGAACTTGAATATCGCCCCAACTCGTACAATTAAAATCTAATTGGTAAAATTTTTCCGGTCGAGTTTCCGGATTGTTGGAATAATAGAACTTCCAATTTCCATTTAACCCACAACGCATTGGCATTGGATTAGCATTTTTCGCTTCCTCCAGCGACTCATAGTAAGAATGGTCTGAATGCGCTTTAAGACGATTAACAGCAAATACATTTACATCTGAAAGCCAGTTTATATCTGGTTTTGTCATCATAATCATTACACCTCTTTGTATAAAATTTTATTTAACCGATCCCATCATTCCTGCCACGAAATGCTTTTGCATGATAAAAAAGATCAAGGCTGCTGGGAGGGTTGCAATAACGATTGCAGTCATAATCATTCCATAGTCAGGAGAATAACTGGACCCCAGGTTGGAAATTAATAACGGAATCGTTTGATTCTCAGGAGATTGCAGAATAACCAGTGGCCATAAATAACTGTTCCAAGAAGACATAAAAGTAATGATGGCTGCTGCCGCATAACTCGTTTTCATCGTTGGAATATAAATTCGAAAAAATACTCCAAATTCCGTTAATCCATCCATTCTGCCCGCTTCCAGAATATCCTTAGGAAACATCTTCGTACTTTGCCGAAAAAAGAAAATCAGGAAAGCAGTCGTAATCGTTGGCAAAATGACTGCTGTATGCGTATCGATTCCAATCATTGGTGCAGTTTGTGAAATGGATCCAAACATTTTGAATAGAGGAACCATCAAAGCCGCAAATGGGATCATCATGGAAAGCAGCAAAATATTAAACACCAAATCCTTCATTTTACTTTTAAAAATTTCAAATCCATATCCCGCTAAAGAGGCAATCAGTAAGGCAAGTACTGTAGTGATAATCGAAATTTTGGCTGAATTCATTAAGGCGGTCCCTAGCTCTGCCCTTTCTAGTAAGTGGTGGAAATTTTGCAGCAACTGACTACCAGGAAGGAATCTTCCTTTTGTTACATCTACGGACTTATTTGTAGCGCTAACAATCATCCATATAAACGGAAAGATGGAGATAATGGAAGCGATTGTTAAAATAATATAGTTGAAAATATATTTCCCTTTATTCATTTTTATCACCTGCCACTTTAAATTGGATAAGGGAAAAGAATATAATTAATATCACAATAGAATAAGAGACTGTTGCCGCATATCCAAAATCAGGCGTATATTTAAAAGATAGATTATAAATGTATTGTGAAATCGTCATCGTAGCATTTCCCGGTCCGCCCTTTGTAATATTCATCACTTCATCGAATAATTGAAGTGTACCGATAGTGGATGTAATAGAAGTAAATAAAATAATCGGCTTAAGCATTGGAATGGTAATCTTAAAAAACTGTTGCACGGATGAAGCTCCATCGATTCTTGCCGCTTCATAAACGGATTCATCCACATTTTGAAGGGCCGATAAAAAGAAAATCATATTATACCCCGTCCATCTCCAGGTAATCGCAATAATGATTGCAATCTTCGCCAAAAATGGATCGGTTAACCACGGTATTGGTTCGGAAATGATTGATAGTTTTAAGAGAAATAAATTAATAATGCCATCCTGACCAAACAAATATTTAAAAATCACCGAATAGGCAACAAGGGAAGTCACACAAGGTAAAAATATCGCTGTACGATATACCCCTTTTAGCTTTAATTTCTTATTACTAAGTAAAACCGATAGAAACAAAGCTAGAATGATCATTAGCGGAACTTGAATAATTAAATAGATCACCGTATTCTTCACGGTCGTAAGAAACACAGGATCTTTAAATAAACGAACATAATTATCGATCCCCACAAAAGTTTGGTTCATTCCATTTCCTGTATGAAAAGACATGATAAGTGCTTGAATCATTGGATAGAAATAAAAGAGACAGATTAATATGGTTGATACTGTAATGAAAGACCATCCAATGATCGCTTTTTTCGTCCGAAGTTTTCTGCTCGAATTTTTTGCTAAATATATATTCTGATTAGCTTTAGCCGGTATCATATTTTCCACTCCTATACAAAAAGCCTTGGAAACCTTAGCTCCCTTCATCACTATTTTCGGAGGAAGCTTACAGATTCCAAGGCGAATTCTCTAAAATGAAAATTGCCTTGCTTGGATGTTAAAAGAATCCCTATTTAATTTGCTCCTCTGCTTGTTTTTGTGCATCCTGAAGCACTTTATCCAGGGCTTTTCCTTTTAAATAATCCTGCATTGCGGCAGCAAGAATATCCTCAATTTCATAAGTGTGCAACCCGTAGTTTACTTGAGGAATTTTCTCCGTCCAGCTTGCGAAATCGGAAATGATATTTTGTCCACCAAAGAAGTCATCACTTGCTTTATAAGCTTCACTATCAGCTGCAGGCTTATACGTTCCGATTGCACCTATTTCCTTCACTAATGTTTGGTAGAAGTCGACATTGGATCCAAAGGTCTTCGCTAAGAAATCGGCTGCTTTTTCTTTCCCGGGTACATTTAGTACATACCATGAGCTTCCGCCTAAGTTTGAGGCATTAACAGAATTAGCGGTTCCAGAAAGTTTCGGAAAAGGTACGACTGCCCATTTACCAGATTGAGAGCTTTCGGCTTTTATAGAAGGAGTAATCCAATTACCTGTTGGAACACTGGCAACAGATCCACTATTAAAACCAGCAACAAACTGGCTCCAATCCGAGGTTGGTTTCACAATATCCGCATCAATGATTTTCTTATACGTTTGAAATGCTTCCTTTAAGGCGGCATTATCAACGATATCAGGTGTTTGTCCGTCTCTCTTCACATACCATGAGCCACTTGACTGAATCATCATTCGAATAAGGCCAAGATCTTTTGGATCCTGTGTCAGCATTTGTTTTCCTGTAGCTTCTTTGATTTTCTTTCCGATTTCAATGTATTTGTCCCAATCCATATTTTGCAAGTCATTTACAGAGTATCCCGCTTTTTGTAAATAGTCAGTCCGTACATATAAACCTGTTACGCCAGTATCAAAGGGCACACCGTAATTTTTTCCATCTAAAGTATTGGCAGCTATCTTATAGGAAGCAAAATCATCTGTCTTATAAGAACCTGTTAAATCCTGAAACATATCTGGATAGGATTTTAAGAAACCTTGCGAACGATAGTCTTCAATCAAGACAATATTAGGAAGTCCTTTTGTTGTTCCAGAGCTAAGGGTGGTATTCAGTTTTTGAACGATATCATCTTGTGCCATCTCTACTACTTTTATCTTTAGCTTCGGATCCACTTTACTATATACTTCTTTTGCGATATTCATCGCTTTAATATTAAAGTTAGGATCCCATGCCCAAACAGTAATTTCCTTAGTGTTTTTTCCTTCGCCAGATGATTTTTGGCTGGATCCGGAAGAACATGCAGTCAACATCAGCATACATACCAAAAAGAGTGCAAGTACTTTTTTCATTTCCATTCCCCCATTATGATTTATGAAAGCGTTATCTTCTTGTAAGAATTATGGTAACATCTGAATATAAAAAATGGTTAGGAGGATTTTCTTGAAAAATGGTAATATTTTATCCGTTTGAATCCGTTTACATTTAAAGTTTGAACTATTTTTAGATTTTGGTATTTTTTTATGATGGTTGTGCCGGCATAATAATAAGGACCTTCGTACCCACATCAGGCTCACTCGTAATCGTAACACCATATGCTTCCCCGTAGATTAGCTGTATCCGTTCATGAACATTCCGAACCCCTATTCCGGAGAACAGCTGCTGTTTTCGCTTTGTTTTTGGGAGCTTCATGTCTATCTGATTCATTCCATCTCCATTATCCGTCACTTCACATTTAAGATTGTCGCCTTCACGCCAAATCAAAACATTAATGGTCCCTTCCTGCTTTCGATTAAATCCATGAAAAAAGGAATTTTCGATAAATGGCTGTAAAATTAGTTTTGGTATTGGTAGATTCATACAATCAGGTCCTACGAAATAATGAACTTTTATTCGATTCCCGTAGCGCATTTGATTTATTAACACATAGTTTCTTAGATTCTCTAATTCCTGTTCAATCGTGATCGTTTCGTTTACATTTCCAATCGTATTTTGTAATAAGGAAATTAAAGCATTAATAATGGCTTCCGAATCTTCTTTTCCGCCCTGCCTCACCAAAAATTTAATCGAAGCTAAAGTATTGTACAGAAAATGCGGGTTTATTTGTTGTTGCAAAGCGGCAAGCTCTGCATGTCGCTGTTGTTTTTGCGAAAGGATTAATTGGTCCACATATTCATGCAATTCATCCAGCATAGAATTGAAAGCATTTCCTATTTGCATCGTTTCATATGTACCGGTAACCGCTACATATTGATCGAAATTGTTTTTGGAGACGTTGCTGATTTGCTTCACTAAATTGGATAGGGAATTGGTTAACTTTCTTGATGCAAAAAATACAATGAGTAAAGCCAGCAGGACAATCCCTATTGTAATCAGTGTGATTTCCCTCGTATCGATTAAATCGCCAAACGCTGTTTGTTTATCAATAATATTAAATAGGTACATATCAAAGGAAGGAAGATAATTCATTAAGATAATTTGGTCCTTCCCCATAAACTTTCCGACAATATACTCACGGGGAGTGTTTTTTAACTTTGCTGCATAGGTCAACAAATCATTTGACTTATTTCCAATTAATTTCGTCTGATTACTTGAAGCGATGTACCCAGACTTATCTACTAGATAGACATTATTCCCTGGGCTTGTATAACTGGAATAAAACTTCCTAATCTCTTTTTCTGATATGGCAAAATACATAGAACCATAAATTTTATCTGTAATCCGATCCATTAACGCTCTTGTTGCAACAATGTACTGTTTAGTTTTCGTTGTTGAGGAAGAACTTTCGAGACGATTGAATTGATACATCAGCTTTTTTGGTTGGTCTAATGTATTTTTCCGAAGTGAACTGTTCTCAAGTACATGATCAGATATTGGCCAATAGTTTTGATACGTCGAAAAACTAACCCCATTGATCCCCATAACCACAATATCCATGTCATAAGGTACGAAGTTAGATTGTATCCGCTTCATTTGCTGCCCCATGTTATAAAAGGAAGACATTTTTTGCTTATTTGTTTGTTTTTCGCTCAGCACAGACTTAATCGTGCCGCTCGCGAGAATGCTGTTAGATGCTTGGACAATAGAATAATTAAATGTTTCAAAGCTATCGATGACCTGGCTCATCACCGTTGCATTCATGATGCTGAATTTCCCAAAGAAAAATTTCTCTGCCATTCTTACAGTGGTCCAAGCAATCGTGACGGATACAATAATTATGATAATGACGGTAATAAGAAACATATTGATAAATAACCCGCTGTGTTTAAATCGGTTAGGAATAACTCTCATCTCTTCCATCTCTTATCGATCATCTTTTTTCGTTTGTATTGACTGGGAGACATGCCTTGCACTTTTTTAAAGACCTTACAAAAATAACTATGATCGGAGTACCCTACCATTGCACTAATTTGCGATATGCTGGCCGCATTCTGAATGAGCAGTTTAGATGCTTCTTCTATGCGAATTCGATTCAAATATTCATTAAACCCTTCTTTATTATGTAAGGAAAAATAACTGGAAAGATAGGATGGGCTAAAATGAAATTGTTTTGCCACTTCTGTTAAGGAAAGCGGCTCATTGTAATGATTCTTTATATATTCCAACATCTTTTTTATATTAAAATTATCTGGTTGATTATGCGCTGCTGTTATACAATGATTAGCCAATTTGATAAAGCGGTTTAAAATCTGTAATGTGTCTTCAGCGGAAGACGCTTCCTCGATCCATTTAAAATAAGTATACTTCTCCTTATCAAGTTCCTTCACATCTAAATCCATATTGCCGAGCAGGATAATAATATTAAAGATACTGTTTCCCAAAAATGACTTATATTCAAAAATATCCATTGTATAACACTTGGATAATGCAGAAGCATAAGATGTTAAATAGGAAAATGCTGATTCAAATTTCCTGTGTTTGAATTCATTGGTAAACCATTCCAGATTAAATGGATCACGTTGACTTGGAAGTTCAGGGAGGGTTTTTTCCGTTAACACGGACTTCCCAACTATATAAAAATGATATTGAAATAGTTTTAATAATTCTTTGTATATTTCTTCTATTTGATAAATATCCTCAAATACATTACTAACAGCAAATTTTGCTTCCCCCATTAATCTAGCTAAAGATTGGGCAAATTCTATCACTCTATGATCACTGCATGGCTTTATATTAAGAACAAAGAGAATGCAAGACTGATCCGTACTTAGTTGATAATATGTACCAGAGCTAAAGCTTTTATTGAATTCATTTTCTAATTCCTTTTTTACTAAATGAATATTATTGGATCGAGAATTCTTTAATGCAGCACCTAATAAATAAAAGTGACTATATGGAAACTCTTTAACCATTTCCTCTTCTTCCAAACAAACGTCATATCCACAAACCAACCTTCCTAGCTTTTGTTCTATTGAAAGGTTTTCGTTTATTTGTTTTACTGTATCTTGAAACTGCGGTATTCGTTTCGCAGCAGTTCTTAACACTGTTAAGAGCCCTTCTGCATCAAGCTTTGGCTTCAAAATATAATCCACCACTCCATTTTGAAAGGTAGACCGAACATAATCATATTCGCTAAAGCTGCTAAGAATGATGATTTCCATTTGAGGGTATTTTTCTTTTACTATTCTCGTTAATTCCTCACCATCCATAATAGGCATCATAATATCCGTCATCACGATGTGCGGGGCCACTTTTTCAATTAGTTCCAACGCTTCTTGCCCATTCGAAGCTTCCCCGACAATTTGAAATCCTTCTTTTTCCCAATCGATATAATGCTTAATCCCTTGCCGGATTAATAATTCATCATCTACAATTAGCGTTCTACACAGTTCTGAAGTTGCCACTAACTCCCCTCTCCTTTTCCCCTCCATTTAGTAGGTTATACTATTTATATATCATAATACTGGCGGATTTTTTATATAAATCAGAAAATATAAATATTCCCTAATCGAGTATCCCCCTATTTTCCCAATCATCATGTCCATTATTATACATATACTGAATATTTTGTATATAATAAAAATACTGATCACAACATTTGAAAGGGAGTTCTTAACATGAGCATGGAAAAAGTAAAAGATTTTGTAGCTTCTAATTCTAATCAGCTTGCATTTTTAGATCAACTATATAGCCTTTTACGTCAAAAAAGCATTAGTGCACAAAATGACGGCGTAGAAGAATGTGCGAAGCTTGTTATGGAAATGATGAATGAAATCGGGATCACAACGAAGCTCATTGATACAGATGGTCATCCAGTTGTATATGGGGAACTCATCAATCCGGAAAATACCTTTACCCTCTTAATCTATGGTCATTATGATGTGCAGCCCCCAGAACCGCTCGAAAAATGGGTATCTAATCCATTTGAACCAGAGATTCGGGATGGAAGAATCTATGCACGAGGTGCTGGTGACAATAAAGGACAGCTACTCGCACAACTTCTTGGTGTGAAAACATATTTAGAAACAATTGGAGAATTACCTATTAATCTAAAATTTGTGTTTGAAGGAGAAGAAGAAATCGGCAGCATTCATTTAGCTTCTTTCGTAGAAAAACATAAAGAATTATTGAAAGCAGATTTAGTATACACTTCCGATGGTTCCTTACATGAAAGCGGATCACCTATCGTTTTATTGGGCGTTCGAGGAATGCTGGCAATCGAGTTGGAAGCAAAAGGTGCTGATCGCGATAACCATTCGGGTAATAAAGGAAATATTGTTCCGAACCCTGTCTGGAAATTGATAGACCTTCTGCAGACGATGAGAGATAAAGAAGGAAACGTATTGATTGAAGGATTCTACGATAACATTCTTCCCTTATCCGACTATGAAACAGAATTATTAAAGAAAATTCCTTTTGATGCCAAAAGCGTAGGAGAAAAAATTGGGTATCCGCAATTACATATGAACGGTGAAACCTATTATCAAAAGTTAATCATGGAACCTACTTTTAATATTTGCGGAATCGAAAGTGGATACACAGGGGAAGGAGTAAAAACGATTATTCCCTCAACAGCCCGCGTAAAATTAGATATTCGTCTTGTTGTAGATCAAGATCCAATGGATATTTTTAATAAAATTAAATCTCATGTGTCGGAGCATGCTCCGGATGTGAAGGTTACCTATTTAGGATCGATGCAGCCTTCGCGAACCAATGCGGAATTGAAAGTAGTTCAAACAGTCGTCCATGCGGTTCAACAGGCCTATGAAACTGAACCTCTCATTCAACCAGGCATGGGTGGGTCATTGCCGAATTATGTATGGACAAAACTACTGGAACTTCCCTCTGTTATTGTTCCGTATGCGAACTTTGATCAGGGAAACCACTCCCCTAACGAAAATATTAAAATCAAAAACTTCTTAAATGGTGTGATTTGTACTGCTCACGTTATCGATGCGTTAGGGAAATCGGCCAATAGGAATAGTTAAGGTTAATCATTCATATAAAGAATGGCGAGCTACCTGCCATTCTTTATATGAAATTTGTTAAAAACGGCTTGAAACCGACAAAAATCGAAATAGTAGATAGAAGAATTTTAGTGTCTTCTTACACCATAATTTACAACAATTTAAACACTCATTTTTCCAGTCTCAAAGTTGATTTCCAACCTTTGTGAAATTATTAGGGTCATGGAACAGCTTAATGCTGATCCTGTTAGCTTTAAAACATATAACCCTAGAGCAAAATTAAAAATGACATTACCAAATATCGAAATAGTTTTCCCTGTAGAAAAGAGTAATAAATTCTTTTTCGCTATTGGATATCTTTCATCGTTCATTTTCAAACTTATTGCATCCATTTTCTGCACCTCACTATACTTTTTTATAAGTATAAGAAGTCGTGTGAACCCGACATCAATAGGTAATTTCAAAGAATAATTTAGGCAAAAATAAAAAAGATAGTGCAAACCCTACCTTTTACCAAAGCTCTTTTCTTAAACTTTGTTGCTTTTATATGTTATTTGTTTAAAAAGTGAATAAATTTGGTAAGAAAAGTTGCCCCGAAACCAATCCTACGTAGGATTTATAACAAACGACGAACAATGTTGCGGAATCAGCCATTTAGCTGTTAAATAATCCAATTTTGTCCTCAGCTTCTCCTTTATTTCGATTAAAGACTTTATTTCCTGTTCGATTTTCTCATATTTCTCGATAAATAGAGATTGATAGTATGTATCTTTTTCATAATCCGTAAATTTAGCAAAAGTTTGATAAAGAAAAATCATTTTAGTCTCGTTTAAACTGAATCCCCTCCCCTTCAATTCGAAAATGAACTCTAAATCATTTTGACGGCGCTCCTCAAAAAAATATTGCCCCCCTCTTTTTTCCGGAACGATCAGACCAAGATCCATATAATGCCTAATCGTATCAATACTTACATTATTTATTTCTGCAAATTTACCAATTCTCACTTTTACATCCCGAATCACATCACCATGTTTCTAATAATTTATATTTAGACATTTTTATGTAATTTCCTTTTTTAAAGGCTGTTTTCGTACTAATTGTTACTTGTCGTCATTGGTTATAAATCCTAAGTTTCGGGGCATCTTTTGTTATTTTTAATCTAAATGAGGTTGTTACTCAGAATTTCATTTACAAAAATAACAAAGTATATGAAAAGAGCCTTTTTAAAAAGCAATTGCATATTATTTGATTCTCGGGAAATGTTCCTTTAGGATAAATGGCAGACCTTAAAACCAAAATAAAATTTCACCAAACACTAAATTAATTGGTCATGGTTATCCTATTAAATGGTGATTTAACAATAATTCATAGTAGGAAGTGTTCAAAATGAAGGCTGTTATCGTAAAAAAACCAGGAGGTCCAGAACAACTTGAAATAGTTGAAATGCCCACTCCAAAACCGAAAAAAGGAGAATTACTGATAAAAGTACAGACTGCTGCAATCAACCGAACAGATATTGTCACTCGTGAGGGAAAAGCTGGTTATGCTCTCAATCCAATCTTAGGGGTTGAAATTGCTGGCACTGTTGTAGAAACGAATGGAAATGAAACTTTCTCAATCGGTGACAGAGTAATGGGCCTTGTTAATGGCGGCGGATATGCTGAATATGCCGTCATGCCCGCTGATCGTGCGATGAAAATTCCTGACTCACTATCGTTTGAAGAAGCAACAGGTATTCCTGAGGTGTTCCTAACTGCCTATCAAACACTGTATTGGATTGGAAAATTGCAGGAACAAGAAACTGTGTTAATTCATGCAGGTGCAAGCGGCGTCGGTACCGCTGCGATTCAATTAGCAAAAAAACTTAGTAATGCCAAAGTTATTGTTACTGCTGGCTCAAAAAGAAAGCTTGACTTTTGCAGAGAGATTGGCGCTGATGTACTAATAAATTACAAGGAACAGTCATTTGAAGAAGAGGTTCTAAAAGCGACAAACGGTCATGGTGCAGATTTAATTTTAGACTTTATTGGTGCCGATTATTGGGAAAAAAATTTAGCGAGCATCAAAAAAGAAGGTCGTTGGGTACTTATCGGAATCTTAGGTGGCAGTGAAGTAGAAAAGATGAACTTATTCAGCCTTATGTCAAAATGCGTTCAAATTACTGGAACCTTACTAACCCCTAGAAGCGATGAGTATAAAGCACTTTTAACAAAAGAATTTATGGAAACGGTAGCGCCATATATCGAACGAAAAGAAATAATGCCTGTAATCGATGAGGCATTCCCTCTGGACATGGTGCAAAAAGCGCATCAATATATGGAAGACAACCGGAATATTGGCAAGATTATCTTAAAGATCAACTAGTATTGATATCCCATGGAACAAAATAACCCTTCCAAATGATTAATCAGGAAGGGTTCCTTATTTGATTCAGTGATTACTCATGTTTTTGGAACATGTTTAAATATTTCATTGCTTTCAAAAAACTCAACTAGGCGAGTCAACCAATTATAATAATCGGCCCACTTTTTCATTTCGACTAGCAATTCATTTACTTTTTCCTCAAGTTCAGGTGATAGTTCCTCATTTTCCTTTAGATCCGTTAATTCTCGGAATACTTTCTTTTCAAACATTTTATTTCGATTAATGGTTTTTCTCCAATTGGACGTAAAAATAGTAATAAAGGTTTCGTAATAATCATCTTCGACATCGTAGATATCTTTGCGAACCCCTTTTTCGAAGACTTTTTCCGCAATATTAATTTCGACCATTTCGCGTACAACCTGGCTCATTCGTGTCTTGCTCATGCCAGTTTCCGCTGAAAGCTCGTCCAGTGTCATCGGTTTGCGGTTCATATATATAATCCCAAGCACTCTCCCTACTGTTGAAGAGACTCCATATGCACGCATATTATCAGCAATTTTTTCTATATATTGGTCTTTCACTTGATTAATGATTTCTAAGGGCTTTTCATCCACCGGTAGCAATCTCCTTTCGACTACCAATTATACTACGTCACTGTAACATACATCCATATAAAAATAAAATCTGATATACGGCAGTATTCAGGAGTATTTTTTAGAAAAGTTGGGTAATTACAATATTAGAACATTATACAATCTATATTCGTATGATAATCATGAAATATGTACATTTTATAAACTTTTTATTTCACAAACTTTACAATATACTAAAATAGTAATAGCCATAAATATAGGATTTACGGAGGTGCTTTAATTTGCTGAAATTTGATCATGTAACTAAGGTGTATAAAGGAGGAAAAACCGCGGTTAAGGATTTGAACATGGAGTTTCTGCCCGGTGAATTTATTGTATTTATTGGTCCAAGCGGCTGCGGGAAAACCACGACCATGAAAATGATTAACCGACTGATTGAACCTACAAGCGGCAGTATTTATATTAATGGAAAAAATATTTTAGAAAAAGATCCTGTCCAATTAAGACGGGAAATCGGCTACGTTATTCAACAAATCGGTTTATTCCCCCACATGACGATTCAACAAAACATTTCACTCATTCCAAAACTATTAAAATGGCCGGAAGAAAAACGCCGGGACCGGGCCAAAGAGCTACTGAAACTCGTCAACATGACAGAAGATTATTTAGATCGTTATCCACATGAATTAAGCGGCGGTCAGCAACAGCGGATTGGGGTATTGCGTGCCTTAGCTGCCGACCAGCCATTGATCCTAATGGACGAACCGTTTGGTGCTTTGGATCCCATTACACGTGATTCCTTACAAGACGAATTCAAAAAACTGCAAAAAACATTAGGAAAAACGATTGTGTTTGTTACCCATGATATGGATGAAGCATTGAAGCTTGCTGACCGCATTGTCATTATGCGGGACGGACAATTGGTACAAATCGGCACACCAGATGAAATTTTACGAGAACCAGCTGATTCTTTTGTTGAAGAATTCATTGGAAAAGAACGATTGCTGCAGGCAAGACCTAATATTCAAACGGTTGAACAAGTGATGAATCCTAAACCAATCACCATTACAGAAGATAAAACCTTATCAGAAGCTATTCAAATCATGAAGGAACAACGAGTAGATTCCCTTTTAGTGGTGGATCAGTACCAAATTTTAAAAGGATATATCGACGTAGAAATGATTGATCAAAATCGAAGAAAATCTGTAAGTGTTGGAGATATTCTTGCGACAGAAGTGTTTGCGGTTCAAAAAGACTCTCTCGTACGAGAATCTATTCGTCAAATATTGAAAAGAGGAATGAAATATGTCCCTGTTGTGGATGAGTTACAGCGTTTAGTAGGAATTGTCACTAGAGCAAGTCTAGTTGATATTGTTTATGATTCCATTTGGGGTGATTCAGAAGAGGAACTTCAAGAAAAACATGTAGGATAGGAGGAATCCAGATGGATAGTTTACTACAGTTTTTAAATAGCAATTGGACCGAATTATTATTTAAGACATGGCAGCATTTCTATATATCTATTATTGCAGTCATACTCGGTATTATCGTTGCCGTTCCCCTCGGGATTGCGTTAACGCGAGTGCCGAGAGTGGCCGGAATTGTCATGGGCATCGCAGGCGTTATCCAAACCTTTCCGAGTCTTGCTATATTAGCCTTTTTCATTCCCCTGCTTGGGGTTGGAGTGAAGCCTGCCGTCATTGCTCTATTTTTCTATTCAGTCCTACCCATCCTAAGAAACACCTACACTGGTGTAAAAGGAATAGAACAGAATCTGCTCGAAGCAGGACGCGGGATGGGTATGACTGGATGGGAACGGGTCCGTTATGTAGAGATTCCACTCGCCATACCAGTTATCATGGCAGGAATCCGTCTCTCTACGGTTTACTTAATTGGTTGGGCCACCCTTGCCTCTTTTATCGGAGCAGGAGGACTGGGAGATTATATTTTCAGCGGACTTAACTTATATCAAACACAATATATTATCGCTGGTGCAGTCCCTGTTACGATTTTAGCATTAGTAGTCGATTTTCTATTAGGAAAACTGGAAAAATGGGCTACTCCTAAAGGGATTCGCCAAGTAAATGAAGCTGTCTAGGAAGGAGCTAGTTATGAAAAAAAGCAAATGGATGATGATCCTTGTTCTGTCATTTTCATTGCTTATTAGCGGATGCTCCTTGCCAGGCTTAAGTGCATCTTCTAATAAAACAATCAAAATCGGATCAATGGTAACGACAGAATCACAAATATTAGGCTATATGGAAAAATATATGATTGAACATTATACCAATTTAAAAGTTGATATCGTCAATAATTTAGGCTCTTCCATTGTTCTCCACCAAGCAATGGAAAATGGAGATGTGGACATTTCCTCTGTTCGCTATACCGGAACAGACTTACCGGGAGCTTTAGGAATGGAACCGGTGAAAGATCCTAAAGAAGCATTAAAAATTGTTCAAAAGGAATTTCAAAAACGCTTTAATCAAACATGGTTTGATTCCTATGGATTTGCTAACTCCTATGCATTTACCGTTTCTAAAGATTTTGCTGAAAAACACCATCTTCAAAAAGTATCTGATTTGAAACCATTGGTTAATGATTTGAGACTTGGTGTCGACAACTCTTGGCTGAAACGGAAAGGCGACGGTTATGAAGGATTTGTAAAAGAATACGGATTTGAATTCGGCCACACTTTTCCAATGCAAATCGGTCTCGTCTATAAAGCCGTCCAAAGCGGGAAAATGGATGTCGTATTAGCCTATACAACAGATGGAAGAATCAACGCGTACAAATTAAAGGTTCTGGAAGATGATAAGCATTTCTTCCCTCCTTATGATGCTTCACCAGTCGCAAGAAATGATGTATTAAAACAACATCCTGAGCTTAAAAAGGTTTTACAGAAATTGGTTGGAAAAATTAGTACGGAAAAAATGCAACAATTAAACTATGAAAGCGATGGAAAAATGAAGGAACCTTCTACTGTTGCGAAGGAATTTTTGGAGAAAAATCATTACTTTGAGTAAGAAAAGCGGGTAAAGTGAAACCGCGCTAGCGTACCGGATATAGTATGTTTAGGCGAGATATAGGAAGGACAGTGGCTGAGGATAAAAAGGAATAATACGGACGGAATCGTTCCCAGTACGGAGGCGGACATGGAAAAATGGTAACAATACCCGTGGAATCGTGCCCAATACCGAGGCTGACATGGAATAACAGGAACAATTCCAGGAGAATCGCGCCCAGTACCGCGGCCGACATGGAATAACGGGAACAATACCAGGAGAATCGTGCCCAATATGGTGGCTGATGAGGAAAAATGGTAACAATACCCGTGGAATCGTGCCCAATACCGAGGCGGACATGGAATAACAGGAACAATACCAGGAGAATCGTGCCCAGTACCGAGGCGGACATGGAGAAATGGTAACAATACCCGTGGAATCGTCCCCAATACGGAGGTTGACATGGAATAACAGGAACAATACCAGGAGAATCGTGCCCAGTATGGTGGCGGACATGGAAAAATGGTAACAATACCCGTGGAATCGTGCCCAATACCGAGGCGGACATGGAATAACGGGAACAATACTCGAGGTATCGTGCCCAATACCGAGGCGGACATGGAATAACGGGAACAATACCAGGAGAATCGTGCCCAATATGGTGGCTGATGAGGAAAAATGGTAACAATACCCGTGGAATCGTGCCCAGTACGGAGGCCGACATGGAATAACAGGAACAATACTAGGAGAATCGTGCCCAATACCGAGGCTGACATGGAATAACAGGAACAATATAACGAATTACATTACGATCTGAAGCTCCTATCCTTATCCGAAGACATAGAAATTCGCTAACGGATGTTGCTTGCGCTAGTCCGAAGCAAATTTGGTAAAAAAATTAAACAATCTTATTTTCTGAGAGAGAGGTGCTTGTATGGCCACACTAAACGGAATTGTTAATTATTATATTCAAAACGGAAGTTACGTTTGGGAACAATTTTACCGCCACTTTCTCATGTCAGCATACGGAGTGTTATTCGCAGCCATTGTAGCAATTCCACTCGGCATCGTAATGGCGCGCTATCATAAATTAAGTGCATGGCTTTTATCATTGGCAAATATCATTCAAACCATTCCTGCCCTGGCGATGGTGTCCGTGCTAATGCTAGTGATGGGATTAGGAACAAACACGGTTGTCCTCTCCCTATTCCTATATTCCCTATTACCAATTCTAAAAAATACGTACACTGGGATCGTGAATGTCGATCACTTCTTATTAGAGTCAGGTAAGGCAATGGGAATGACAAAATTTCAAGTGTTAAGAATGGTAGAACTCCCCCTAGCGCTTTCCGTTATTATGGCAGGTCTAAGAAATGCGCTGGTTATCGCAATTGGGATTGCAACTATCGGAACCTTTGTAGGAGCCGGCGGTCTTGGTGACATCATTGTCCGCGGAACAAACGTAACAAATGGAACCCCAATAATTCTTGCCGGTGCTATCCCTACCGCAGTAATGGCAGTTGGTGCTGACTTTATTATGGGATGGTTAGAACGAAGTCTGTCTCCAGTTAAAAAGAAGAAAAAAGAAGAGAATGTGGAGTTAAAGGAAGCTGCTTAAACAAAGTAGTCATTAAACTTTTATAAAACTACGGCAGACTATGACTTTATTTTTAAGTCATAGTCTGCCGTTATTTTATTTTAAATTTCACGAAAACCCCGATGACAAAGCTCATGATAGTTTATTCTCACCACTTAACCTTACTGTAAACCCATCCAGTAAGGTTCCTAATCCAAAACTAAATTCATTTTCCCAATTTGGGCTTGTTAAAAAACCGGCCAACCTAGTCATATGAGGAAATTTTCTTTTTTCACTAAATAAATAAGCGGAAAAATTTCTCTTAATGAGGAAATAGCATTGAAAATAGGTTAAATAGACGGAAGGATTCCGACTATTGACTGCAAAAAACATGAAAATCGGTAATTTTGCTTTGCTTAATCGGAAAATCTCCGCCTATATACCTCGAACCGAGTTCTTTTCTGCGGTTTAACCGGAAAAAATCCGCTTATTTTAAATATCACTGATTACTCGATTAAGGATAAATCTTCTTATGTTTCAAAAAAAACAAGTAAACTCATTTAGATGCGTCGTGGGGAGCATTTGTGGGTTCTGTCTCCTCTGCCCCGCTAATCCAGCCGTGGTTACCCATTTAAATCAAATCAACAATCTCTGTAATTACAAAATACCCCACATACTAAACCACAAAAAATTCTATTTCATACCATTAGCAAACGATTAGCATTTAAAATTCGGCAAAATGTTGATAAATCAATAAAAAACGCACTCTGAATTCAAGTACGTTTTGCTATATAATGTTTGCACCGCTAAAATAAACCCGTAATAGCATGAAGGGGTTTCTTTTAGTATCAGCAGCTATAAGTCCCCTAATATATCTTTAAAATACTCCGTAGCCTCAAGCATTCTCGGACCATACCAGAACATTTCTCCATCAACAATGATTTGCTCTATGTTAGGAAGAAATTCGGCAAACTCTAATTTATGTTTTTCTTGAAATGGAAATGGTTCCGTAGCCAATAGTAAATAGTCGAGCTTTGCATTTTGGAAATCTTCTCTACTAACAACTGGGTATCTCCCGTTGAGTTCAGTAAACGGATTAATAAAGCCAATTTTTTCCAGTAATGAATGGATATATGTTTCTTTCCCAACAACCATGTATGGCTTTCTCCATATTACATAAGCGGCTCTTTTTCCATGAGCCTGCGGGAGTTTATGAAATTTGGCTTTAATAGTGGTTACTAATTGTTCCGCTAATTTTTCTGGATTTGTCACCACTCCAACATCATGAATCATGCGGTAAGCATCCTTAATAGACTGCACTTCCGCTACATACACTGGAAAGAATTCTTCTAATTCTTCAACCATTTCTTTTGTATTTTCTTCCTTTTCCGCAAATATTAAATCCGGTTTTAACTTATGAATGATATCCATCTTAATCTTTTTAGTGCCTCCAACAGTAGCCACAGTTTTTACCTTATCATTAGGATGGATGCAATATTTCGTTCTGCCAATTATTTCGTTTTCAAGTTGTAAAGAAAATAAAGTGTCCGTGATTCCCGGACAAAGCGAGATTATTCTCTTTGGCGGATACTCGAATTCAATTAATCTACCAAGATGATCTTCTATTTTTTTTAGCAATAATAAGAACTCCTTTACCATTTGCTCCATGCGCCAGCATCGGAAAATAAATTTTTTTGATATACCCTCAGCCTTAAAGCTTCACAGATTGGCATTGAACTGACGGAAATCTGTTTACTCTAAAATAACTCCTGAAGGAATTACTAAATTCTATGTTGATTCCATATTCTATTGTCACATTTTAAAAATATATTATAATTTAACCTATCTAACTGTAAAGGAAAAATTTACTATGTTTAAAATAAAGGTTGATTATGATAACGGGTACCGTTTTGAAGCCCAAAATTGCTAATTTGCGGGATAAATAATAAATTAGCTTTCGAATAAACAAGATATACAATAATTGACATTAAAGTTGCTTAGGGCATAAAAGCTCTGAGCGTTTATTATATTGGTATATGGAACTAACAGCACGTTATCAAAGCCTTCTACAATCCTTTTTTAGTTTCAATTGATTGACTTGATCGCAAATCTTTTGTAAAATTTTGAAAAGTGTTTACTTTAGATTAAAGTAAGGGGATGATTTATCAATGATTCATCAGCGTGAATGTCCTGTTGAGACTCTCATTCATGTTTTAGGTGGTAAATGGAAGCCCATGATTTTATGGCATTTGATTGAATCCAATAAGCGATTTAGCGATCTGGAAAAGCTTATACCTGATGTTTCACAAAAAATGCTTTCACAACATCTCCGAGATTTGGAACGAGAAGGAATAGTCGATAGAACAATCTACCCTACCATCCCTCCAAAAGTTGAATATTCCCTCAGTGAATACGGCAAAACATTGATCCCTGTAGCAGAAGTCATGTGTGCTTGGGGAGAAAATCATAATAAGCGGAAATATGAAGAACCAGCGTCTTAAAGCTGGTTCAATGAACTTGTACACAAATTCAAACACTCAAGACAAAAGCTGCCACGGGGATTACCGGGCAGTTTTTGTTTTCCTACCGTGGGCACCCTGTTGTGAAATAATTTTCGGGATTAAGCTAATTAATCTTTAGAAATTTCCCGTCCTCTGCGTGAACATTTAAGTCTCCCCATTTCAGTCATGCTTACTTTAAAGTAAGTTCCTTACTTTAAAGTGGGTTCTTAACAGAATATAAAGACGATGCTAAGCTTGAGCTAACCAAATATTAGGATCCATTTAAGGGAGGAAAGAACAATGAAAATTATTGTTTTTGGAGCGACGGGGAATACAGGAAAAAGAGTGTTGGCGCAAGGGTTAAAAATGGGGCATGAAATGACCGCATTTGTGCGAAATTCTAAGAAGCTGTTTGATCAACTAGATGAACATTCCGCACAATATGTAAATGTGATCGTGGACGATATAATGGACCCGGTCAGTGTCGGTGAGGCGCTCGCGCACCAAGACGCAGCTATTATTGCAGCCGGCCATGCGGGCCAGGGAGAAGAGTTTGTTCGTATCGTCGATAACATTATAACCCAATGTGAATTCCAACCTAGTTTCTCTGGGCGGGTATGGATCATGGGAGGAGCCGGACTGCTTGGTATTCCATATACTGATCTTATAGGCAACAATTTACCCGGCTTCCCTCCTGAGTATAAAAATCACAACCGGAATTTCGAACGGCTTCAGCAGACACAACTGGATTGGTCCATTATGTGTCCGGGAACAATGAGTGATTCGATAAAGCATCCAGTTCCGGTTCATCTGCATGTAACAACGGAAACCTTGCCTATTCCGATTCCGGAGAAGATCAAGGAATATTCCGAGGCAGAAATAACCCATCACTTGTTCAGCCGATTACAAGAGCTGGATGTTGCTTATGATGATGTCGCGAAATGTATGCTGGACCATATAGAGCTCGGAGGATCGTTTAAAAGAAAAAGGGTCGGTCTTGCCTATCGAGGAGAAGGGAGATAATCGGTTTGTTTGGCTTACTATTACTGCTCGTTTTGCATATTTTGGCTTCGATTGCCATAATTGGTCCAGCTTTCGTGACGCCCATCATTCGAAGATCCGCTAGAACCGTTGGTCAGCTTCACTTTGCTTTTGGTATAACAACCAAGCTTGCCATAATACCTAAAATTGGCGGAACCGTACTTATCATAACAGGGGTTTGGCTTATGATCGTAACCAAGATGGGATTATCTCAAATGTGGCTAAATCTATCCTTCCTTTTATCGTTGCTCATGGTCGTCATGATCGACGGATTGATTGAGCCGCGTATGAAAAAGATCATAAAGATTGTATCTGAAAGTCAAGACCAAGGTAATGAAATACCCGCCGAGTTCGGACTATTGATGAAAAAGCTCGTACCAATCGAGACGGCGGCACAACTGCTGATGATTGCCATATTGGTGCTTATGGTCGTTAAGCCATTCTAAAGATACCGACTGGAACGATTTAATCACTAACGCATCTCTATGATAATGAAGGAAGACATTTTTTCAAATTTATCCCTTCTCGATAGATGACAAACGAGCCCCGTGGTAAAGAGGTAATATAAATAGGACTAAGTTCGTCTTCCTTTAACAAAAAGGAATAATGTGTAACAATATATTTAGGGTTTGATATGCCTTTGCAATAAGGAGATAGTAACAAAAAGATGCTTAATCCATTCTTGGAAAAGCATCTTTTCTACCCTTTATTTTCTGCCGGCAACCCACTTCATACCCCAGCCATATGCTCGGTCCATATCTTGATGGCCATTGAAGTATTCCACCAAACGCTGTACTTTAAAAGTTTCGTTTTTAACATTTTCAATCATGGCAATCGCACACATGATTTTACCATTACGGTGTTCGTCCAATTTTACCTCGATGTCAGGACCAGAAGGATACTTAATCGTTACGATTCCATCCGCCTGCGACCAGTTCGCTACTCCTTCATAGATAAACGAATACACTAGAACTCTTTTAATATCTTGAATTTTATTCCCATTAATTCGTAAGTTTTCTCCACCTGAAACTGCCCCTGTCCGATCATCCCCGTCAAGCTCCATATAGGGAACACCACGGAAAGAACCGAATGAATTTCCAAGTGCCTGCACGCATCCCTTTTCACCATTTTTTAACTCATATAAACAACCTAAATCCAGATCGACACCTGCATTCCCTTTTCCGAACAATGCAGAAAAGAAGCCCCCTGAATTTTTCGTTTGCTGATTCCAATTTAGATTAACGAGAATTTCACCAATAGATTGCGTATTGCTTTTTGTAAGATTAATAGACTGCCCTTTTTTTGTTAATTCGACTTTACTTAAATTTACCAACGGTCGCTCCACCTTTTCATATATACTATATTTTCATTATATCAATTAATGGTAAATATGGAATGATTATAGCGAATTTTGCTGAAGAAAAGGATGAGGATTCATATGGGGATGCAGAGACGATTTGAGGATTGAGGGGCCACATGCGTAAAATTTCCAATTCCTTATTACGTATCTTTTACTTCCATCTCCCATCATTTTCGATAAAACGCTGCCTGACTGACCCCTATGGAATATTACTTGACAGGTTAAGATTCTGGGAAAAGATAAGTTAGTCCATTCAATATTAAGCAAAAAGGTCTAATGAGACTACCTAATAGCACCTTCATTGTTATTCAACAGTTTCATTATCACCAATCAAATCAAAAATATAGTTATAATCAAACTTAGAATCTACAATTTTATAATATCCTGTTCCCTTGAACCCATGTGTAGTAGAACCAATATAAAGGACAGTAGGGTTATCTATATATATATCTGAGATAAATATCTTTGTTGACTGTTTAAACTCTAACATCCCTGTTAAATAGGTTCCATTTCCTTTATTAGGAGATAATGTTAGTTTATCATTATCCTTTAAAGGTATTAATTTTAGATTGCTAAAGTATTCCAAAACTAAGCCCAACGTTTTCGATTCATGGCATTTTCCATTGACTGGTTCACCATTAGGGAGATTTTTTGTAATATGAAAGTCTACTAAGGATTCGGATGCGTACTCCTTAATAGGATTGAAGGGAATCTTATAATATATGTAATTCTGATAAAGATATAATGATAGTAAAATTACTATACATAACCCGAATGCTAACCACTTAAATCTTTTCATATTTATTACCAACTCCTTTCGTTTCATCCTTGAGATTTTTATCATATATTTCGATCATCGAACTGCTGGCTCTATGTTGCTGCTTACAAGTACCCTTTTGACTGTTTCGTAATTTTTGTTTCAGCTTTATTTACATTCACTGCTCGACTAAATATTTTTAACCACTTTCTGAAAGTCCATATCCTTTTCAGATTGCTATTAACCTCCCATCATAATACAAACTATCAACAATTTTACATTCTGTATATTCATTTATATGCTATACTTTTCCATTTTAAATGTAGCACAGTCAATTATTTGAAACACCATTTAAGTGCATTCGTGCGGAGAATTTTATCAACAGCTTGTTCATCAAAAAACTGAATCCATTCAATATCGGCATACACAAATGCCATTGCACTTGTTGGTGAATCTGTTCCAAACTTTAGAGCCAGCAATATCAATTGATACGTTATCTGAAGAAAGACTACCACTGGCTTTGGTCGTGTTGAGTTACATACTTGAAACACAAAGAAAAGGACACTTTCTTTACTAGGAAAAGTGCCCGTTTGTGGATGTTTGAAAAGATGTTGGCATTGTGCCATTTTAAGCAAAAATAACTCCGTATTAGGAGCTATTATTTTTTATTATGATAAAATCGCTTTGCTTTTGCTCGATTCCCGCAGTCTGCCATCGAACACCAACGTCTGCTGCGATTGCGGCTTGTATCGAAAAAAAGCCAACCACACGGATACCCTTCACACTTTTTCACCCTGCTTAGTTCTTTTTCAGAAGTAAGAATGTCTATAGCAGATTGAACAATCGGTGGAAGCATTCCGTCTAATCTTTCTTCACCATTCAAAAATTCCAATGAAAATTTATTTTCACCAGGCACTATTCGCATCATCCCGTAAGCATTGGCTAAGGCTTCATTAAAAATGGAAAGATCTTTAGAGGCTGGTGTTTCATCGTTTGATACTAGACTAAAAATTTGGAAAATCGCTTCCCGCAGCTCAATAGCTTGTTGGAGAACCTCTTCTGCCTTAGAAGGTTGATTTTCTGCTTTTTTTAGTAGTGAAAGCGATTGTTGTTTGGTAAGGATATTAGCATGCAAACTCCAGTTTACCAGCTTCTCGTAACTCGTGAGTAACTCCTGTGATTTCTCACTGCTATCGTGCCAACTTACTGTATTGGCAAAATCCAAATCATCTCCTACTCGATTTTGCGTGCTATCAACATACAGGTTTTTTCAGATATTTAAAAACATTGGCTGCACATACGGATCATGTCCGCTATCACATGTGGGGTACCAATGAAATCTTAAAAAATGGGAAACAACCGAAAATGGATTGGGGAAAGAGTTGGGAAATTCATTCTGTAGATGAACAGCAATGGAACCGAATTCAGGAAGGATTGCGAAATGAATACTTAACACTGTTGGAATCGATTGACGTTATAGAATGGAATGAACCACTGGCCAATGAACTGTTATCTTCTTTGGCTCATTCAGCCTATCATCTAGGAGCCATTCGACAAATGTTAAAAGTAGTCAAGGTGTAGTTTTGACATAAAGTTTGATCATTTACTGCGTATCGGTACTTGTAGACGTAAAGGTGCACTTGTCGATTTTGGGGCAATCTGTCCTATATATATAATCAACCCCACACTGATGGGGTTCGCACATCCATATTAAAGTCAAATCTAATATAAATTAACATAGATTCTTTTCAGGAAGCAGCAGTAAATTAAATCTCCGTGGCCTCTCAATCCGTGAATCGTTTCTGTACCACATAAGTGCAAAAAACTGACCTATTGAACTCTAATACTTGAGTGTTCAATAGGTCTGAAATTTATTCTCATTTATCTATCCCTGAACTTAAACATATTTTTCAACGTTATAGGGAACGAGTCATTCTACTAAAGTTGAAGCATAAAAGTCTGTGCGAAAGCTACTTCATCTTAGCTAGTTGAATAGAAGAAAGGACATCTTTCTTATCAATGTCTCCAAGACTAGCAGTTGTAATTGTAGCGGACTGATGTTTTTTTACCCCGCGAACTTTCATACAGAAATGTTCCGCTTTAATCATAACAAATACCCCTTTAGCATTTAATTGCTCATACAAATATGCTGCCACTTCATTTGTAAGTCGTTCTTGAATTTGTGGTCGGGAAGCGAAATAATCCAAAACTCTTGCCCCTTTGGATAGTCCCATTACTCTATCATTTGGAAGATAGGCAATGGTTGCCGTTCCAACAAAAGGCTGAAAATGATGCTCGCATAAAGAGCTAAAAGGAATATTTTCTATTACTACAAGCTCTCTTGATGTATTTTTATCTAATGGGAATGTTGTAATATTAGGCGGATTGGAAAATAATCCATTACATGTTTCATTTACAAGCATTTTAGCTACTCTTTCTGGCGTGTCTTTAATAGAGGGATCATTTAAATCTAATCCAAGTTCCTCTATAATACTAGCAAAATGCTGTGAAATTTTTTGCTTTTTTATTTCTACATCAATCTCTTTATTTTCAACCGTATATACGTGGTTCATCGTTTAAACACCCCGCTTATTTGCCCAAACTAATGCGTGTAGTTGCGGTAAAGCTCGTACACCATTCATTTCAGGATCTTCCATCACTTTACTCCATAACCAATCAAGAGACATAAGTAATCGTGATGAAATATCACCTGATTCATAAGGATCTTTATTCCCTACCGATAAATAAAAATCAATAGCATCATATCGTTTATGGACCATTCTGGCATAATCAAAATCCTCATCATTAAAGACAACTACTTTTAGACTGATTCTTTTTCCTGCTAAATTTTCTATAATACTATCTAATACATCAAAGTCCGTATTCATCCCGCTGCTAGGAGGTTTCGGGCTAATCGTTAAATCATCCACTGACCGAAACCAATCTTGCCAACGGCTTCCTTGTGTTTCTAATCCTACTTTTATATCGTGCTCATGTAATAGTTCAATGAATTCCATCATCGGTTTTCCGATTAAAGCGGGATTTCCTCCACTGATTGTCACGTGATTAAAATTTTGATTTCCAAGCTGCTTTAGTTCGTGAAAAATTTCCGATGGAGTTAGTAATCTAATATTATCTTTTTCAGACCCATCCCATGTAAAAGCAGAATCACACCAAACACATCGAAAATCACAGCCTGCCGTCCGAACAAACATGGTTTTTCTGCCTATTACCATTCCTTCTCCTTGAATCGTGGGACCAAATATTTCAATAACAGGAATTTTACTGCTACTCATGTTTTTCGTTCCCTTCGTTAAATTGGGGTCTATATATTACGTAAGATGTAGGTGTTTCCCGGACTAACACTTGTAGACAAATAGGTTTATTAGATAAAGTATCTAAATAATTCGCAACCAATTCATAGATGGTTTGGGCAACTACCTCTGTTGAAGGAGTCAACTTTTCAAATTCAGGAAAATCATTTAACAGCTGATGATCATATCTCCCGTGCACTAATTTCTTTAAATCACTAAAATTCACTAACATCCCCATTTCATCCAGTTCATCCCCGGCAATCGTTAAATTAACAAAATAGGTGTGCCCATGAGTAAAAGAACACTTCCCTGCCTTTTCGTTAGAGATAAAATGAGCAGTTGAGAAATTCATATCTTTATTTAATTCAAAACGATATGGATGTGGAGCTGGTTGTGGGTAAAATTGCTGTAACATGCTGGTCATCTCCTAAAACGGTTATTTTCTTATTTTCAAGTATTCTTCTAGACCATTTTTTCTTAGCTTACAGGCAGGACACTCTCCACACCCATCCGCTATGATCCCGTTATAGCAAGTTAAAGTTTTTTCACGTACAAAATCAAAAGCATCAAGTTCATCTGCTAGTTTCCAAGTTTCACATTTATCCAACCACATTAGCGGGGTATGAATTACAAAATCCTGATCCATCGAAAGATTTAAAGTAACATTCAAAGACTTCACAAAAATATCTCGGCAATCGGGATATCCGCTAAAATCAGTTTCACAGACTCCAGTTACAATATGTTTAGCCCCCACTTGACTAGCTAATACACCTGCAAAGGACATAAACAACAGATTTCTTCCAGGAACAAAGGTAGATGGCAGACTTCCGTTCTCCCCATCTTTTACCTGGATATCGTCTCTGGTTAAAGCATTTGGAGCCAATTGATTTAATAAGGACATATCTAAAATATGGTGTTTGACACCAAGCTGATTCGTAATATTTTTGGCACATTCAATTTCCAACTTGTGCCTCTGATTATAATCGAAGGTTACTGCAACAACTTCTTCAAATCGTTCCTTCGCCCAAAATAAACAAGTGGTACTATCCTGGCCGCCGCTAAAGACAACAACCGCTTTTTCTTTTTTCTTCATCTTAAACTCTCCTTTGAACAGAAAAACAGGACTACTAACGAAAGCAGTCCTGTTTCCCTTAGTTTTTTTAAGAGGGTAGCTAGAACCTCTACCGCGTTATGCGGATTTTTTATTTAGTTGACATTTTGATTATACAGGATGTTTACCATTTTTGCATATGGAAAACGGTTACTAATGCCAAGAGGTAGCGCTTGTTTTCCAATATGTGAATACTTTGTAAAAGTTGATGCCTACTTTGAAATGCTCACAATATTATTGATACTCTCTATCTAGTATTGAATAAAAATGTTGATCATGCCATTGGTTATTCCAGAACAATTCTTCTTGAAATGTTCCCTCTCTTCTCATGCCCAATCTCTCCATTAATTTTACAGATTTAAGATTGTTACAATTACACATTCCAACTACTTTATGAGCTTGTAATCTTTCGAATGCAAACCCTATTAAAAGTTTCGTTGCTTCATACCCAAAACCATTTCCTTGGTAAATTGGAAGAATTGCAAAACCAATCTCCCAACTCTTTCTATGCTCTACATAACACCATATTTGGGCTAGTCCAATTGGTTTAACTTCTCCCTCTATGGTGCTTTTGACAATAAAATCATAACTATACGGAGTATTCATCTTCTGTAGGTACTTTTCTCTAACGACATTCATATCTGATTCAATATATTCTTCAAATAACCAAATATCTTTATTGCATTCTAGTTCACAAATAAAATCCAAATCATCCGGAGTAACTCTTGAAAGAATTACATTTTTTCCATCCAGCTTTATAATAATCACTTCCTTGTTTAGTTTTTTAAGATTCATATCGTCTAAAATATACAGCGTAGATATTTCAACCATTTTTTCCTATACTAACTATTATAGGAATTTTTCAACATGACAGCTATGCTGTTGTTAGGCCATGTAGGATAAACACTGAAAAGCTTTTTAGGTATTTCTTTATTCCCAGTAAAAAATAAACAACCCTAGGTTAAATAAATTTCCTTTCATAGCAACTGATTTTTACATACTGATTATTAGAAAGAATTTTTATCTCTTTATCTGTAAAGAATTTTTTACTTATAAATTTGTATTCCTATCCCCGTTTCATTCATTGTATATAAAAATACCCTGTAGAGTAGGCTTTTTTACGTGTCTACTCTACAGGGTACATTTTACAATAGGAGCTCATCATTCATCATCCCAAATTTTATTCATTCATTTCTCCCTCATTATATAAAATACATATTTTTAGAAGAATTTTATATTTTTTAAGATGGACGTTATTATTTTCCGTCTGAGTTCACAGGTGCAACATGATAATATTCTTCTAGTGTTAAATCTTGCTTAAATAACTCAGTGGCTAAATTAACTCCAACATAACGAATATGCCAAGGTTCATATTGATAGCCAGTAATTTTTTCTTTGTTTTTTGGATAGCGAATGATAAATCCATAATTATGGGCGTTATTCTTAAGCCAGGTTGCCTCTTTTGTATTTGCAAAACAGTCTTCTGCTGCACAAGATCCATCCAATCCGCTAACGTCAATGGTTAATCCTGATTGATGTTCGCTTGTTCCAGGAACAGCGCTATATGTTTTTGCTTTTTCAATTCCATCCTTTTTAACATAATTATTGAATATGGTTGTTTGAGTTTGATAAGAACGATAGGCTGAAACACCTGCTAGAGGTATATTTTGTTCATTAGCCGCATGGAACATTTTTTCAAGATACTTCGCCGCTTCTGCTCTCATCATTCTTTTTTCTATTTTTTCATTAAAAATAAATGGAACATTTGGGTAAACGAGATCTTTCGGTTCATAACCTTGCGGAAATGCATATTTTTTGTCTACAAGAACGGTGATACTTTCAGGATCAGCGACAGTAAGTAATCCCGGTTCTGATTGTGTAGCATTAGTATCCACTTTTATTGTAGGGGTTTCTAGTTGACTCTCGTTACTATGAGATGGTTGTTCCTTTTTGCCTATATTATCTGTAAGTTGTTTTTGTTGTTTGTTTTGTGCATTTCCGGAACAGCCTGAAATAATTAGAATCAGCGTGAACAGTACCATTGTAACTATTTTTTTTATCATGTAGTTGCCTCCTAAGCAAAGTGTAATGAAGTCTTTTCTAAAGACCACATGATAAAAAATAATTGTTTAATGTTTCTATTTTTCACTTAGTTATTGCAAGAATGCAAAAAAATTGTTTCCAACTTGTAAACTTTTGAGTTGAGGAATCGAGAATTTCAAAAAAGAGCTACTAAGTAGCCCTTCTAATTTTATTTAAGTGAGATGATATTCGTAATCATTTTGTTTTGATCAAATGTTGTAATCATAATCTTCTTATTGGATTCGCTCCAGCTTACAGGAATACGAATATTGTATTTAGGATATTGGACATTCAAGAGTATAGGATTCATTTCACCTGTTAAAGTGTCTACCACATATAGGCCCCTCTTACTGTTATCTTCGGAAAATAGATTAAAAGCAATTTTTCTTCCATTTGGAGCCCAGTTAGTACCCAAGATTCCAATACCGCTTGCAAGTTTTATGGGGTTACGCCCCTTTAAATCAGTAAGGATTAACTCTTCAGTTGTATCATTCGTTCTTTGTACCAATGCTAATTGAGAACCATCAGGTGATGGAATCACACTAGAGATATGATTCTTGATCAGAAATGGCTTGCTATTGCCGTCAACAGAAAATAAATGATAGTTGATGTCAACAAAATAAATTTTTTTATTGGATATCCCAATGGATAAGATGGCGTCTTTCGTTGAAGTGATTTTCATTACATTACCGTCTAAATCTGCTTTTAGGATATCTCCATTAAGTGTACTAAATATGACATGTGAATGATCCAACCATTGGACATTATTAACCATATCAGAATTGCCAAGGCTTATTGTTTTTTTAGTTTGGATATCCATTATATAACGAACCATACGTTCACCGTCATCCATGAATAAGAAAAGGTGTTTTTTGTCGGGGGACAATAATGAATAGTTTTGCAACTTGAATTCGGATTTCAATAGTGTTTTGGTTTTCGTATTCATATCATAGATGTAAAGGCTGCTTTCAGAACTATTCGCTCCTAAGTTCTTAGGTGTATTAAGGATAATTTTAGTCTCTGAAAAGAATTGAGTGGCTAGTGTATCATCTATATTTTCAATATGGCTCACGGCAATATTTTCCTGCTGTTTAGGAGGCTGTAATATCATAATAGTTTTTCCATCCTTCTCAATCATTTTCCTGGTACTACTATTTTGTTGATCACACGCAGTCATAATCAACATAGGGATTGAAGTTACTATGAACACTTTCATTAATTTAAAAAAATTCACGGATAAATCTCCTTTTGTACTTTTAAATGGACATCGCCAACTCCCATTACAAGGCATGATATATAGGAAAACGTAGTCGAAATACCGTTCCTTGTCTATCGGATCTATGAAGTATAACGGTCCCGTTTTGTTTTTCCGTTAATTTTCTTACAATAGTTAGTCCAAGGCCAGTTCCACTAAATTCGCGGGAGCGCTCCATATTTACTGTAAAGAAAGGGTCGAATATTTTCTTCTGCAGATCTTTTGAAACCATATTTCCAGTATTTTTTACATCGATGATGAGGAAATCATTATCCACAAAAGAATCTATCCAAATAGTACCATTCAGTTCATTATACTTTATAGCATTATCGATTAAATTAACGAAAATATGAATTAAGTTCTCTCTATCTGCCCATATAACGGCAGAAACTAATTTAGTATGAATCTTCAAATTATACTTTGCAGCTTTCCCACGCATACTGTTACATATGTCTGTCAAAATATCTTTCATCTCGATTGGCTGTGATTGCTGCTCAAAATCATATTTCTCCAACGCGGAAAGACGCAGTACTTTTTCAACCATTTCATAAAGACGATCCGTCTGCTTACTAATATTCTGAACAGCATCCTCAATCAACATTGGATCATCCGGGTACATACTGAGCAAATCAACGTATGCTTTAATGGATGTTAAAGGTGTTTTAAATTCATGACTTATATTTCCAATAAATTGTTTCTGCTGTTGCTCCAATACCTGGAGCTTTTGAACAGCGAGTTCTAGCTTCTGCTTCTCCAAGTTCATATTGTTCAAGTTTTGTTTAATAGAATTGCTCATATTGAAAATGTCCTGACTTAGTTCCCCTAATTCATCTCTTCTTACGACTGGAGGTTTATCCAAAAAATGACCTGAATGGATATGGTTTGATGCTATTTGAAGTTTAGAGATGATTAAGGCAATTTTATAAAAATAAATATAGCCAACAACAAATCCAACAATAAACACAATAATACCCACTGTTAAAAATAAATGCTTCGTAATATTTAAAAAATCATGGTTGTTTTTAAGAGAATAGTGGAATTCAATGATACACATCATTTTATTTTCTATTTGGAGCGGTGAAAAATAGGTGAGTGAATTTCCTAGAGTCTGGTAGGCTATTTTACCTTGAATAGCATAATGAAGAGTGTCCGAAACACCTTTCGCTTCATTACTGAGTGGCATCGAATTACCAACTAGACTACCCTTTGAATCGTACAAAACAACCTCCATTCCACTAAGCATAGAAAGATACATCGCAAGACGCTGCCCTCTTTGATGCATAAAATTCCCTGGTGGAATTCTCTCATCCTCGGTTAAATAATTTTGACTTATATATCGTTGGGCCATTTCACTTTGTTGTAAAAGGTGTTTCTCCACCGTTTGAATCTGATATCTTTCAATTCCATGTAGCACAAACTTACTAAGTACTCCCACAGTTAACAAGAGGATAATGGCCAATGCTAAACTGATTTTTAGTTTAAGACTTACTCTCATTTTTTTACTCCAGAGGAAGCTTTATAACCCACACCATAAACGGTTTGAAGTACAATCTGTTCTAAATCATTTATCTTTTTTCGAAGACGCTGTATATGAATATCGACAGTTCTCGTCCCCCCTATATAATCCATCCCCCAAACAATATTTAGAAGATCTTCTCTTGAGTATACTCGTTCAAGATTAGTGAATAACAGTACCAATAAATCAAATTCCTTTGGAGTTAACTTAACAAGATTATTGTCTACATACAGTGTTCGCTGAAATAGGTTCAATTGAATATTACGAACAATAATTTCCTCTTGAACAATGTTAGTATCTCGGCCATCCATTCGCCTTATGAGCGCTTTACTTCTAGCTAATAATTCACGTAAGTCAAATGGCTTTGTTACATAATCGTCTGCCCCTAGTTCAAGTCCCAGTACTTTATCGACAATATCATCCTTAACCGTTAAAAGTATAATTCCGATACCCTTCCGATTCTCCAGTTTGCGACACACATCATACCCTGATAACTTCGGCATCATTACATCCAGAATGATAAGATTTGGTTGAAAAGACTCTACTAGTCTAAGAGCTTCTTCCCCGTCATTTGCAGTTTCGACCACATACCCTTCCCTACGAAAGGAATAGGCAACTGCGTCCACAATGCTTTGTTCATCATCTACTATTAATATTTTCTTTTTCAATGGTCTCTCTCGCTCTTCTATAGAATTTTTATTGGCACCATAATGAATGACTATTCCATTATGTAGGTTGTATATATTAATTAGGTCTCAAATTGGCGAAGTTGAAGATAATTCCGAATAAAGTGAAAATTACGTTTGGTCGTTCTCTTTTCACTATTCGTTTTCAAAGGCAAACTTGATTTTTTCACAACATTTGTGACAATCGCTTTAGGAACATCAAACATACGGATAAGAATCCAAGCTTTTGGACAGTTTTATTTAATACCAGTAATGCTAGATTCTGTATGGTTCCTTTAGACTTAGACTGTGCTCATTCGAGTTGGGGTGTACACTTCTTCTAAGTCTTTCTCCATCAACTAAAACCTGGGTATATAGTATCCTGAATACTTGGCAATTCATGTCACTCCCTACAAATTATATTATTCTATCTTTATAATAAAATAAAACCCTATCAAAATGATAGGTTCCGTCAAATTCCCCTGTTATTTTCCATAGTGGCCCCTCCATCCTCAAATCGTTTCCGTACCCTAATTGAAGTGCCAAGTATTCATGTATGTTAATACTTTTCCAGTAGCATAGTTTTTGTTAAAAAGCAGGAAATATAAGGAATTTATCGAAGACATATATAAAATCTATAGTTAGGAGTGACAAAATGTTTTATTTAATTCTAGGATTAGCAGTACTAATTGTAGTCATCATAGTTATAAGTTCGACGAAAAAGAAAAGGGAAGATCCAAAGCAGAAGAAATATCACATATACACTTATGTTGTAATGGAGAATGAAGACGAAGATTTGTTTGATGAAGCAGATGAAAAGTTGTGGGAACTTGCTGAAACATATCCCTTTCTGCAGCCGGGGCAAATATTTTGCAGAATAGATAGGAATCAGGACAAATGGGATAACGATTGGGATGAATTAATTACAAATACCAATTATTCGAAGGAAAAGGAGCCATACTATTTATTATTTAGTGAAGAAATATGGAATATAAAGAACTCTTTAAAGATTCCATGGGATACGAAAGTACTGGAAACGAATAATATTGATGAAGTAAGAAACTGGTGTAAAACATTTGAAGAGAAAATTTATAAAGAACAGGGTTCCTATAGTTACCGCATAGGTGGATAAACGTTTAGTAGAAATGGGCAGTTACTATTTTGTATCGATTGAACAATACTAATAGAAAAGATGAAACACTTTCATTTTAATTATTCGCATATTATAATAAGTACAAGAATACACTAAAAAAGAACGCCGATGCTGTAACATCAGCGTTCAGTCAGCTACTCCGCAAGAAGTGCGGTGGCTAAAGGCAAGAGTAACCCTACACCTTAGCACACAGGGAGGGCTACTTTTCTTCTATGATCATGACAATCAATGCAGCAAAACTGATCATCAAAACCAGTGCCTCGAAGATTGTCATCGGCAACACCTCCTTTCTTGTTGTGAAATGACCACGGAACAAGAAATAGGTGCCACCGCCCTCCCTGCTTATGTAGCTAATTATAGAATATCATAATTCCCAACAGAAACATACGTTCTGGTTTATTTTCTATATTTAAATTATAATTATGCACAACAAAAGTGCCTAATCCCCACTATCATAATATAGTAGAAATCAGGCACTTAAGACCAAGTAATTCTATTTTTTACGCAGGTAAATTCAGCACAAGCTTAAAAAAGTTTTGTGCTTTTTCATGATAAACATGCAAAATCTTCATTTGCGAAAATAATAGAATAACCAACACACTTCGAATAAACCATCTTTCTATGTACACTTACCTGAAAGATAGTTTTTTATTTCACCTATTGCTTTTTTATCGGAGTAACTACTGAAAATAAACTTTCTGTTGGATCCGATACTTTCACCTCTATAATCTTATAACCATTTTTCCCATCCTTGCTCGCGTTTTCCCTTGATATTTTCAACTGAATATCTTTCATTTTTCTTCTTACCCCCATATACATAAAATTACTCACAGAAAGCAGTATATGATGGATTTTGAAATATGTTCTTAGATATTTTATTTATTTTTTGTAATTTTTAAAGTGTTGATAAGTAAATAAAAACTCAAGACGAACCCAAACTAAATGTAGTCCCCATCCTTATTCTTATAGCACAACTCCATATTCATTTATAAAAGCAAGTGTTTTTTCAAATACTTTAACAAGTTGCTAATCGTTTTAATCACCTACAAACATTTGTTCCTATTCAAATTATATTAAGAATTTGGACGATTAGCAAATATAAACATTTAGCAGAGGCAATTTTATAAAATTGTTCCCAATTATGTATGTATATTTTAAATATGGTTGTCTGAGCATATTTTAATGTTTACCCGCAAATGAAATCAGGTTATAATGAAAATTACGTAATTTCGGATTTCGAAATTTTGTGTTAGGTCAAAGGAAGATTGATTTCGAATGGGGGGATTGTTGAAATTACTGTAGGAACGATACTAGTGTAAAAAGAAATTTAATCGAAAGGTGAGGAAAAATTGAATACACCTAGTGGAAAACAACGAATACAACTTGCAATTCTTTTAGGATCACTTGGACTTTTAGGACCTTTTACAATAGATACGTATTTGCCGTCCTTCCCTACTATTGTAAAAGATTTTCATACAACTGCTTCACTGGTACAAATTAGTTTAACTGCATGTTTATTAGGACTTGGGGCGGGACAATTATTTATTGGCCCGTTGAGCGATGTCAAAGGCCGCCGCAAACCATTGCTATTTTTTCTTTGCTTATACTTATTAGCTTCCTTGACTTGCTCGTTTGCACCTAACATCTATTTCCTTATTGTGGCTCGTTTTATCCAAGGTTTTGCTGCAGCGGGCGGTCTTGTGGTTTCCAGAGCTGTCGTCAGAGACCTCTTTAGCGGTAAGGAACTAACCAAGTTTTTTACTCTAATGGTGTTAGTCGGTAACTTAGGCCCTATCGTTGCACCGGTTGCCGGAGGAATCATCCTTTCTTTTACCAAATGGAATGGAGTTTTTATTGTTTTGGCTTGTATTGGCGCCATCTTAATCTTCACGGTTTCATTGAAACTTAAAGAAACGTTGCCAGTAGAAAAACGTGTTCCAAGTAACTTGCCTCAACTTCTGGGCAATTTTGGTTCTTTATTCAAGGATCGAGAGTTCATGGGATACGCATTCACGCAAGGATTTACCACTGCCGGAATTTTTGCCTATGTATCTGGTATTCCATTTGTCTATCAAAATATTTACCATGTCACTCCTCAACAGTTCAGCTTATTATTTGGAGTGAACGGTTTAGCATTAATCATTGGGAGTCAGTCGGTTGGGCGCTTTACAGACAGAATATCGGAGCGAACATTCTTAAAGATTGGGTTAGGAATCTCTAACTTAGCGGGAGCGTGTTTACTAATCGCCCTTCTTTTAAAAGCACCAATCATTGCCGTCGCTATCCCTATTTTCTTTTTTGTCCTATCAATTAGTATTATTGGAACAACGTCTTTTGCATTAGCCATTGAGTCACAAGGACATATTGCTGGCAGTGCCTCCGCATTATTGGGCTTATTGCCATTTGTACTCGGCTCGTTATCTGCTCCGCTCGTTGGAATCGCCGGATCAAATACAGGCGTTCCAATGGGAATCACCATCTTCGGTTCAAGCATTCTGGCGTTCCTTTCCTATTTTGTGTTAGTTAGGAGAGCTACAATTAGGGTACAAAGGGCGAAATCTACGGAAACGGAAACAAGTTTGCATTAGGAGTGCTTTTGGGCAACGTTTTGTTAGTAACCGTTTATTTGAGCTCTCACCTATTCTAATTGAATTTTCAATCCATTTAAAAACACCCCAGAAGTTAGGTTTTTCACTCTAACTTCTGGGGTGTTGCTATTTAAAGACAACCCTCTTTTGTGTACTATTTAACGCCAGGTACCCAGCCAGGATTTGATTGCATCATGCGCATCAACGGACTAGGAATGACATTCTCTCGTGTCATATCCATTTCAGTAATGACTTCTTCCCCTGCCGCAATTTTTTCTACCCAATGCGGCTCAATTAATAATTCTCGTCCCAATGCTAGTAGTTCTGCACCTGTTTCCATCGCTTCTAATGCATCTTTTTTCGAATAAATGGAGCCTACACCAATAAGCGGTATGCGACCATCAATGACACGCTTTATAATTTTAATACGATTTTCTTTCTCCCCTTCATAACGTCGTGCTATTGAACGGAAATCCATCTGTGAAATGTGTAAATAATCGAGTGGCTCTTTCGCTAAACGATCTACAAGTTGAACCGTATCATCGAGCGTAATACCATCTTCCTCGGGCTCTTCAGGGCTGAACCGATAGCCTACGATAAAGGAATCATCTGCGTATTGTTGCTTTACGCGATTCACTTCTGCCACTACTTCTAATGGGAAGCGCATTCGTTTTTCGAGTGTACCACCGTATTCATCTGTACGTTTGTTTGTGAAACCAGAGAAAAATTGTTGCAGTAAATATGTATTTGCACCATGTATTTCAACGCCATCATAGCCTGCTTCAATGGCACGCCGCGTTGTTTCACCAAATGCTTTCACGATTTCTTGAATCTCTTCCACCGTTAAAGCGCGCGCCTTTCCCCCATCTGCCGCTATCGTATCACTAGCACTAACAACATCGCCATTTGGCACAAGTTCACGAGGTGATTGGCGACCACCGTGATAAATTTGTAAAATCGCTTTAGCGCCACCTTTATGAATCGCTTGTGCCACACTTCGTAAACTGTCCATATAATCATCTGTATGCCCCGCAAATTGTCCCGGGAATCCTTTACCGTTTGCGATTACATATGTACATGCCGTAATTACTGCCCCTACTCCATAGGAACGCTCTTCATAATACGCTAATTCTTCATTTGATGCCGTATCGTCTGGATTAGCAGAATACGTAGTCATCGGTGCCATCACATAGCGATTGCGTAGCTCGACGCCGTTATGAAATTTAAATGGTGTTAAATAATTTGTCATTTTCTTCACTCCTCGAAATTCATAGTAAACAAATGAGATTTATTGGTCAATTTTTTTGCTTTGCATGCTAAGTTAATTTTAAAGAGCAAATAAACACAATCGGCGATTTCACTATACAGGAATAACAATGCGATTTTACTATTTTTTGCCCATGTTGTATTCTAATTCACTTAACATATATTTTCCTTTTTTTATTGCTTTAGCCATTTTGTATTTTGAAAAGAAATATATGTATAATATTGCACAAGGAAATGCCATTTCATGATTAAAGGATTGGAGGAAATATGAAAAAAACAATCAAAGTTGTAGCAGCCATTATAGAAAATGACAAAAATGAAATTCTTTGTGCACTTCGTTCTCCAAAAATGGATCATCCAAATAGATGGGAATTTCCTGGGGGTAAGGTTGAGAAGGATGAAGATATTTATACTGCCCTGGTTAGAGAAATTAAGGAAGAATTAACCTGTAAAATTGAAACGCATGAAATACATAATGACATTTTTCACGAATATGAGACCTTTAACATTAACTTAATCTCTATTAAATGCAAGATTGTAGAAGGAACTCCTATACCAAAAGAGCACTCTACACTTATTTGGCTTAAAAGAGAAAATCTTGATTCCTTGAAATGGGCTCCGGCGGATGTTCCAGCGGTTGAACTATTGATGGAAGGAATTTAACTTGAAACAAGTAGGCAACCTCCTTTTCTACCCCCAGCTTTCCATCTAAATGGGTGTTATTGGCCCAATACTGCACTTAAACGCCAAAAAGCACTATTACAAAAACTTTCGGTTCGACTAGCTAAACCAAGGGTTGTAAGCGTAAACTTCTAGACTTGAACAATTACATTCAAGCCAATTGAAACACCCATATTTTGTATACGGAACTATACTTTCGGTGGTGTAGGGAGGATATGGTTTGTCATTTCCTCCTATTAACCATCGAATCTCTTTTTACTCTTCATTCGGTAGAACAATTCTCTTATATAATTGAACTGTAATAAAGTAATATATCATATAAATGATGATGAATATGACAATCGGTACCCAAATACGGAAATACGGGTCAATTACCAAATATCTGAACATATTCATCCCAATTAAGACGTGAATAATGCCTACAATGGCTGGAAATAAAAAAACTAAAAATAATTCTTTATAAATAGACTTCGTTAATAACTCACTGCGAACACCTATTTTACGAAGCATTTCATATCGTGTAATATCTTTCGTTGCACCGGATAGAATTTTAAACATTAAACAACTGGCCATCATTGCTAAAAAAGCTATGCCTAAAAAGAGGCCCATAAATACTGTCCCACAGGCAACAGTATAAAATCCATTATATATTTCATATTTACTTAACATATCATCAGCTTTTAAATTTTTATATTTAACTAGTTGTAATTCGTCAATTCTTTTCCATTCTTTTATATGTGAAGCAAAATCATCCGTTTTCCCGAAAAATACAATTCCTTTATTACCTCGTATGTCAATATAGGTTTTTAAATCTACTATTTTTAACCCTTTATCAAAGTAATTTAGGTAGCTAGGCTGAATAGATCTTAAAGCAGAAGCCCATTCATCTGGGAGTATCTTTTTATTATTTTGACTATCACTTGAAACAGCTCCTACTGGAAGGTTTTCAGTAACACGTTTTACCTTACCTGTATAGCCTTTTTTATTCTCTTCATGAATTAGTGGGCGATATTTCTCAAGATCTTCTTTTAAATAATATACAAACCTATCATCTACTTTATAACGATACTTATTTTTTTCAATAAAAGGAATACTATTTAGGATTTTCATCTCTTCCGCTGTTGGATTGTAAATCACTGTATCATATATTTCCATTCGTTCCGTAGATTTTATTACATTATTTTTGAAGGCCAACCCCCCTGATATTGCACCAGCACCAAGTGCAACTAACATTGCTACTGTTGCAAGTACTTTCGTCAAATGATTAATACGGAAGTTTAATTGAGCAAATGTAAAAGCATTAATGCCTTTTTCCCTATACTTCTTATTACCTTTTAGTTTTTTTATAATTAACGGCAAAACAGAAGTAAATAACATATATGTTCCTGCTGTTGCCGTAAGCATTGAAATCATAATACCTGATTCTCGTAGTTTATCCAGATTCATCATGGATGCATAGCCAATCCCTAATAAAATTATTGAAAAGAATGCTACAACCCCACTCGCTTTTCCTTTTATTACCACACTATCTTTTTGAGTATCTGCGTGAACAAGCTGCAAAACCGAGATACGTGATAATTTAACACTATTGATAACGGCGGATAATATAAATAGAGAGAAAAAGAACAGACAAGTCATTACCATTGATGGTACATAAAAGCCTTGATAACCACTTACTGTAAAATTAAGTTGCTTCATAAGCAATTTTCCTATTCCTTGTGCAAGTCCTATTCCTACTATAATACCAAATATTATAGATGCTATTCCGATAACAATAGTCTCTATAAACATAATCAATGTAATCTTATTTTTTTTTGCTCCTAACATCATATACATTCCAAACTCTTTTTGCCGAAGAGATAATAAAAAAGAGTTTGCATATAAAATATAGAAGAAAGTGATAATTGCTAGTAAGACTGAACCGGTTTGAAAAACGAATCCAATGGACTTAATTGTCGAATTTGCTTCAAGAAAAGCTTTATTCAATGCAAGTGTTTGAAACATGTAAAAAATTGAAATCGACATAACAAGACCTATAAGTAAGACGACGTAATCTTTCAACTTACTTTTTAGTCCTGACATGGAAAGCTTAAATAACATGCTGAACTCCCTTTCCTATTCTTTATGTATATCTATGTATGCAAGCACATCCAGAATTTCTTTATAGAAAGCCTCACGCGTACTACCACGGTGAATTTCTTTATACAATTTTCCGTCTTGAATGAATAAAATACGCTGGCAATAACTAGCACTATATGGATCATGAGTAACCAACATAATGGAAATATCTTGTTTTTCATTTAAATTTTTCATTGCTTCTAAAAGACTCGTTGCATTTTTAGAATCAAGCGCACCTGTTGGCTCGTCCCCGAGAATAATAGCTGGTTCATGTACCAGCGCACGTGCTGCTGCGGAACGTTGTTTTTGTCCACCTGAAACTTCCGAAGGGTATTTTTGAAGAATTGCGGAGATCCCTAACATATCTGCTACCTTCTCGACCTTTTGGCTAATCTTTCTTGAAGAAGTACCCCGAAGTGAAAGTGGCAATGCAATATTTTCATAAATGGATAAATTCTCAAGCAAGTTAAAGTCTTGGAAGATGAAGCCCAACTTTTGAGCACGAAAGTCGGATAATTCATTTTGCTTCATCTTAGAAATTTCCGTACCTGCTATTTCAATCATGCCGTCTGTAGCTTTATCAAGTGTTGAAATTACATTTAATAATGTGGTTTTCCCTGAACCAGATGGTCCCATTATTCCAACAAATTCCCCCTCTTGAATGGAGAACGTTAATCCCTTTAATGCATGAGATTGATTCTCCCCTTTTTTCCCATAAACTTTTTTCACATTTTTCACATTTACAACTGGTTTGTTCATGTATATCTCCTACCTATCGTGTCTTTTGTTTCTTTATGAATACCTATATAGCTTGTTATATAGTAGTTACAGAAATCCTAAAGTAGTTTCTATGTTATTTTTGTTTTTGTAGTTTTTCTTTTACCTTTTCAGGAACATCCTTTTCTTTTACAATCTCATATTCGAAAACATATTTTCCTTTTACATGTACTTTTATAAAAGTGTTTTTCGGAAAGTCCTTATCAGAAGTTGTTACTTTTATCTCATCTTCTTTTCCTAATTCATCCACACCGTTTAACATGAACATATATCGTTGCGGGAAATCAGGATTTGGTTTTCCTTCGCCTTGTAGAAGTGCATATACATCCTTTTCTTTAACAAGTGGATTAAATCTATCTCTATATTCCTTTCCGATATATGTTGATATTCCTGCTCCAATAATAATTAGCACTATAACTCCAAGTAATAACTTTTTCATTTCTTTTTCCTCCTATACTGATAATCTTCAGGATTTCAACGAAACTATATAACCTAACCCTAAGTATAAGGAGCATTTCTTAATAAAAATCTGAGAAGCTTCTTAAGGTTTTCTTAACAAACTAATAGAAATGACCAATATCGCTAGAATAAAAAAAGAACTCTTGCAAAATAAGAGTTCTAAAACTTATTCTTAAGTTTGTATAATCACAATCTGTTTCAATAATAATTAGTTTTCACCTAAAATCGGGAGTAAAATGATAAATCGAATTACTCCATCTTCATATTCTGCCTGAATTTCTCCTCCTTGTAGTTCTACAATACTTTTTGCAATCGCAAGACCGAGTCCAGAACCTTCCTCTACTCTACTCCTTGATTGATCTTTTTTATAGAAACGTTCAAATAAGTTCTCCAATTCTTCCTTGGTGAACTCCTCACTATAATTTGCGACGGATATTTTAAGGTTATTTGGTTGTTTTTCAAGCGAGACAAGTATTTCTCCGTTATCTTTACTATATTTAATGGCATTCATCAATAAATTGTCAAACAGTCGAACCGTTTGCTCAGAATCAACGACAGCATATAGATCCTCGTCTGAGAATTTTTTTTCAATGGTAAGACTGCGTTCTTCTATTTGAGGTACTAATTCTTCGATTAATTGGTCTAGGAGTTTATTTATACATACTTCTTGTAAATCTAATACGAAATTTTCATCAGTAAGCTTTGTATATTCAAATAAATCTTCTATTAAATTCTGAAGCTGTTCGGACTTTGAATAAGCAATTTTTATATATTCATTATGTTGTTGATTATTTTCATATTTCCCATCTCGTAACAAGCTCAAATAACCCATTATGGATGTTAATGGTGTTCGCAAATCATGTGATACGTTTGTAATCAATTGATTTTTTTGCTTTTCTACTTTTCTTTCCTTTTCAATTTTCACCATTAGTTCTTCAGCCATATGATTAATATTACCTGTTAAGGAAGCAATTTCATCCTGACCTTTCATTTCTATACGATATGCCAAGTTCCCTTTTGCAATTTCTTTTACACCTCTGGCCATTGCTTCAATCTGCTTCATCTTTCGCTTAGTTATATAAAAGAAAGTAAAAATAAACACCAAAAATCCAATTATAAATGGAAAAGGTCCTTTTTTCGTCTCATAACTTACATCCCCTTCAGGAATTCCGCTTACGAAAAGATATAAGTTTTTCCCTTTAATCGTCACAGGATAAAACGTTATAAACTCTCTTCGCGACAACTCTACCTCTCCCTTACCGGCTGGTGCGTTAATTGCAAATGACATGACATTGCTCATCATATCATGTAAATTAATTTGAACTTCCTGCGCTTGTTTTGTTTTATATAAAACCTTGCCTGTTTCATCAGTAACAAGTACTTTCAATGCATTTTGTCCATTTTTTAAACGTTGATTTTCATCTTCAATCATATTATTAATGGCAACAATTGAATTTTCTTCAGCCGTTGTTTCTGCTGTTGATTTAGCTTCCATGTTAATCTGTTCCATACTACTACTGTAATCGATTATAGCCCTTTTATTCATGTCTTCAAATAATGGTGTTGTTACCCTTGTAACTAAAAATCCTAAGAATACGCAAAAAACAAACGTTGTAATTAACTGAATTCTAATACTTTTTTGGATGCTAGTTCTCATTATTTGAATGAGTCGTTTTATAAATACAATGGGTTTAACTATCTTTTTCAATTTTATATCCTACTCCCCAAACGGTTTTTATATAACGTGGTTTTCTTGGATTTTCCTCTATTTTTTCACGTATTTTTCGAATATGAACCATCACCGTATTATCAGATTGAAAAGCCTGTTCATTCCATACTCTTTCGTAAATTTGGTCAGCACTGAAAACAATACCACGGTTTCGAGCAAGCAGTTCTAGAATAGAAAACTCTCTAGGTGTTAAATTTTTTTGCTTTCCACCAACTTTTACTTCATGTGTGGAGACATTAATTTGAATATCACCAATCTCGATTTCGTTTTCGTTTTTTTCAAAGCCTCCACTCATTTTTGTAAACCTGCGGAGCTGTGATTTGATTCGAGCTATTAGTTCTAATGGATTAAAAGGTTTGGTGACATAATCATCTGCCCCAGTCGTTAATCCCAATATCTTGTCCATATCTTGTGTTTTTGCGGATAACATAATAATAGGCATTTCTGCTATTTCTCTTACTTTCATACACATATGGATACCATCTATTTTTGGCATCATTATATCAAGTAAAATTAAATGTACTTCATTTGTCTTTAATAGTTCTAAGCCTTCTTCTCCATCCCTCGCCTGTAAGACTTCATACCCCTCATTTCTTAAATAGATAGTAATGAAATCTCGAATTTCCTTTTCATCGTCCACAACGAGTATTGTTTCTTTATTCATTATAAATCCCCCATTTATTAACTATAATAGATACTTAAAAATGATGTTCTTATTGATTGCCCTCTAAACAAATATGTTTATTTTTCATCTTTAAATAAATAGAATAAATAATTATTATAACAACTATACCACCAAAATAAAGCCCGTACTTCTTTGCCATTCCTATCCCCATCTATATTGTGTAAGCTAGCATATAGTTTAAATAGTATTTCTTAAAATAATTAGGGGTCGTTTCTTAAGTTTTTCTTAAGGGGGTGGAGTGGATATTCTCAAAAATGAAAGTTTTTGAGTTTTTTTATTTTGAACGATTTAATAACTCTCTTAATATTTCAAAACATTACTTAAAATCTATAACTACCGTTTATGATACATTTTTATATAGAGGTGAAAGACTTTAAATGAGTTCATGTGAAAGAAATTGTTGAAAGGACTGGAATTAGAGGGCTACTCTTTCCCGATATTTACAAAAGTAAACATTCTAAACATCTTAAAATAAAGGGAGTTTGTGTTATGGCATCGATTGAGCGAACAGTGTATCCTCAATTAAACGTAACCCACGTAAAAAGAATTACATCAAGTCTATTCTCCAACAACAGAAGAACCCCAATTTGTTCATTCTTTTACAAGGGGATCAGAATTTTTGCTGAGGGCCATGGTGCTGCTGAAAACATTTCAGAAATTAGGATAATTCCCGTAAAGTGACTCCATACCGATAGAGGCTATTGAACATATTCGAGACTGCTTAAGCTTATCACAAGAAACTTCATTAGATATCCGACTGTCTCGAGTTAAAGTAAATATCAACAAAAGATTCGAGAGTATTTTCATGTTATACCTAACGGAAAGGAAACACGTCCATGCAGAAAAAGATAGATGGGAAGAGATGCTTCATAGGGGGGCATTTAATAAATTTATCCTTTTTAATGAGAAAAATCGCGTGCTTTTCACGTCGAATTGCTCACAGGGCCATTGGAGTTGTGTATGACTCTAAATATGAAATCTGTAGAAGTTGTTTATCAATAAGAAACACGGGTGCATGTCTCTTCACGAATTTGGATACGGGAGAACCGCCACCGTGTTTCATTTATTTTTCCAACCGTTTTTTGAATGAACTTGAATGATTTTACTATTACTAATATACTTAACTGTTTTTCCATCCTCTTTGTACTTCGTTACTTTATATTTAATTTTTGCTGAATCGTATTCTGGGTGCTCCCTCAAAAAATAATAATCCTCCAATATAGTCCCTGTTGCCTGTTTCACTTCATTGGATAGCCATTGGGTTTTCCATCTATACCATTTATCATAACTACCAGCGTATATAGCCTCTTGCTTTTCTTTAAGCTGCAGAAATTCATCCTTCGTTAAGATTTTTGTAACAGTTGACTCTTCCTTAGTCTTATGAACATAAATTTTATTACACAAACTTAGAATTTCATGGAAACTAAAAAATAGAACCAAAGCAATTGCAATTAACACTAATATTATCCCTGTTTTAAGTTTGATTTTCCTTCAACTCCATCCATAATTAGAAGGTTTTTATTTCTTATATGTATATTTGTTATTTATGTGTTAAAATCCTTTTTTTCGAAAGGCTTTGTTACTATTCATTGTTGATTTGCGTATATGTATGAGAAATTAATAGGCGGAGTATTTCCGACTAATGTAGATAGTGAAGGCTTAAGAGGCCGATATAAGCGGAGTATTTCCGGTTAACTTCTCAAAATAAGACAAAATTCAATGATTTGGATAAGATAAGCGGAAAAATTCCTTTTATTTATAGGGAAATGTGGGTATTTCCCAATTTAAACGGAATTTTTCCGTTTATCTTTATCACAGTGAAATATACGGTGAGTTATAACAAAGCCTTTCGAAAAAATACCATGTCGATTCTATGTATTCACAAATTTGGAACCGGAATAAATAGCGCAAGTGAGTGGATGATTTCTATCTTCTCGCTGGTTTTACACCCGTAAAAGCGAACCAGAGAAATCGTCCATGCACTAAAAAGGATGGCGGTGTTGTTTATGCCACCTAAGAAAAAAAGCACTTGATGGCTAACATCAAGTACCACAAAAGGTTTTGTATGGACAAGACGATGGTTCGGGCAATTTAGCATATTCAACCTGTTCCGCCGTGTGTGCGTATGGATTTGCCAAAACATCAAGAAGCTTTTTCATCACACTATAATCTCCATGTTCTGCAGCTTCTAATGCTTCCTCAACCCGATGGTTGCGCGGAATGACAGCTGGATTAGAGTTACGCATCAACTCTAGTGAGGAGGCTTTTGTTTCCTCCTGCCTTTTCAGTCGGGACTGCCAGCGCGCAAACCACTGTTCGAATTCTTTGTTACCAAAAAGATCAGTATCTTCCTTCCGATCAAACGTTAGTGCAAGGAAAGTATTCGTATAGTCCGCTTTATGCTTTTCCATCAAAGTGAGGAGGTCTCCAATAAGACTTTCATCGTCCCCCTCTTGGTTAAATAACCCTAGTTTCGCTCTCATTCCCGTGAGCCAATAGGATTGGTACAATTTACTAAAATCCGAAATGGCATCCTGGGCAAGTTTGAGAGCTTCTTTCTCATCATCATGTAACAGAGGTATGAGCGTTTCCGCAAATCTTGCGAGATTCCATGCAGCCATATAAGGTTGATTCCCATAGGCATAACGGCCTTGAATGTCAATCGAACTGAATACCGTTGCCAGGTCATAAGTATCCATAAAAGCACAAGGTCCATAATCAATCGTTTCCCCACTAATGGTCATGTTATCCGTATTCATCACTCCATGAATAAAACCAACCAGCTGCCATTTGGAAATCAGTTCCGCCTGTCGCCTAATTACTTCCTTTAACAACGATAAATATCTATTCTGACCAGCAACTATCTCCGGAAAATGCCGCTCTATCGTATAATCAGCCAAAGCTCGTAAATCATTAACCGTTCCCCGACTTAAAGCATATTGAAAGGTGCCCACACGCAAATGGCTTGCCGCAACACGTGTCATGATGGCACCCGTCAGTACAGTGTCACGGATAATCGACTCACCGGTTGTCACCACCGCTAGGCTTCGAGTAGTCGGAATACCCAATGCAAACATGGCTTCACTTATAATATACTCACGCAGCATTGGACCAAGTGCTGCCCTGCCATCTCCTCCGCGGGAATAAGGTGTTCTTCCCGAACCCTTCAGTTGTATATCCACCCGCTCGCCATGAGGAGTAATCTGTTCTCCAAGTAAGAGCGCTCGCCCGTCTCCCAGTATGGTAAAGTGTTCAAATTGATGACCTGCATAAGCCTGAGCAATCGGCAATGCGCCCTCTGGAACCCGATTACCAGCAAGTACTTCTACTCCTTCCTGACTATTCAATGCCTCTTCATTCAATCCAAGTGTTGCTGCTAATGGAGAATTGAAGATGATCATTTTGGGTGATCGTACAGGATTAAGATTCATCGCACTATAAAATAGTTTCGGAAGACGAGCATAACTATTGTCAAAGTTCCATCCTGTGTTGGTTGATGTGTTGTTGTTTGTCATTGGATCTCCTTTACTACTTTTTGACTTAGTATATGCTACTTTTAACTACTACCCGTAATGAAAACATTCATACTTTGATATTTTATATTATTTTCTTCTATATTACAAAATAATGGAAATCATCAAGATTTACAATGGAGGTAAAATAATGACAAGCAATTGAGCACTGCAATGGTTGTGAAAAGGTAATGAAAAAGTTCATAATAGTATTCATGGTATTTATAGGAATTTTCCTTCCGATTCCATTTGTAAAGGCAAATAATGTCTTAATGAAGTGGGAGGATGTTGCTTCGATGCAAATAAATCGCACTTCTGGAGAAACACGAACTTTCCATGAAAATGATGGTATGGAAGCATTCGTAATCCAAAAAGTGGTGGAGTGGATTAACACAGCAACCCCAGTAAAGAAAACAAAGGAATTAGATAATAGAAAAACTCCGATTGCTATATTAAAAATGAAAATGAAAAACGGCGATGTTGCTATAGTAGAAACCGCATATGACTGCCATGTGCAACATCAAACAAAATTTTGTGCACTGGTAGATGGGGATGTCATCCTTACCCACCATAATCAAAAGACTCGATTGAAATCAGTTGAGTTTTTTGACTGGCTTCTGACAGGGTGGAAACATGAAAGTACGACGCCCCCTCAAGATACGAAGGAAATGATGGTCCATGATATATTAATGATCTTATTAGGTCGGGAAATAGATAAAGCAGTGAACCATTATTACTCTAAATATTTAAATTACTCACCGTCGGTCTACCCTTACCAAATTGAAATCGTAAAAATAGAAAGAATTGGTGGATACCGTACCTTTCATTTTTTCATCACATTAGAAGCTACCCCCGTGGTTGGACCACATATTTCAGTAGGAAAAGACAGATTGACTTTTGAAATCGCACCAACCATCATTCCTAGTCAAATTAAATTAAAGAAATTTGAACATCTTGAAACACATGAACTTCCTCCGCATTGGCAGGACATTATTAAACAGAATGAGCGGTAAACAAGTCGCTGAATGAACATCTTTTGTTGAATAACAACTGATTATTAGACTCTTCCATATTAAATGATGTTTTTGCCCTCTGACTATATAGTAGGGCATTTCCTCTCTCAATTTCATCTTCGTTTTAAGATTCCTTTTGTATTTGCGTTACTCCTAATATTGTGCAAGATATATTCCTTAGTTAGCTTTTCTATTTAGATAAAACACTCTTTTGCTAAATGGAAAAATCCTGCTAGTTAGCCGAATCTTTTTCCTTTGATGACTGTCTTGCCGAGTAAATAAAGGAGCCTATCATCAATAAAACACCGAATATTATTAGGAGTTGCGCAGGCAAAACTGTTACGGATAGCCCTTTAGCTAAATAGTATAGCTGTGATCCTAGTAACAAGCATATTAAACCGTTAATAAAATACTTAAACATTGAAAAACTCCCTGTCTAGTATATTTTTTTGGAAAAGCATACGGATGATCCTTTGTTTTACTTTATAGTATGAATTTGATCATCGTTTATGTATGCAATCTCCCTACACCGAGGAAAATTCGTACATCCATAAAACTGTTTCCCTTTATTGGATCCGCTTTTTACCGTTCGCAAAACGAAAGGCGCTTGGCATTTTGGACATAATGGAGTTTGATTCATGTTGAATTGTTCCTCTATTGGAGTTTCTTTTATATCCGTTGCTTCATGATGAAAGATAATTGAATGGAGTTTTTCTTCTACTTCGGAAAGTGTGTAACTCTTTTTATTCGTAAACCTAATGAGACTTAGTTTTGCCGTTTTAAATAATTGATTCACAAACTCATCTCGTTTTACCCGGTCCTCCCTTCCATGAGAACGGTCATCTAATTCGATTCCACAAACGGGTTGCAGCGTTTTAGCCGAGCAAATGAGGAAATCCACGTGTTTTCTACTAATCTTATTTAAATAGGAATAATAGCTGCTTTTATCCTTTTCATTTACAAAAAATATATCTTGCAAAGAAACTTTAGGACAAATAATGAATTGGTTTGGAATGACCTGAGATAGAATGTTAAAAAAGGATAATTCAGACGGCGATAAAAAGTCGTCTCTTAATTTATACGGAAATTTTTCTTCTTTATTTTTGTCGCTTTTTGTAATTCCGAATATTCGGAACAAAAAGCCTAAACATCCTGGATTGTCGGTAGCCATGAATTACCTCCATTTGCTCTCATTATTATTAGGATTCTAGCAATCATTCAGATAATCAATGCATAATACAAGCATTAATTACATTATACTACAAATTAAGGTTTATTTTTACAAATTTTTCGATAAAAAGTCTCATCAGCATGGGAGTATCGGATTATAAAAATCCCTTCTGAGATGTAAAGATACAGAAGGGATTTTCATAATATATGATAGAGTAATAGATCTACTATCTCTAAAAGTTTAATCATTAACTATCTATGATTTTTCCTACATTTGCGGCCGTTAAAGGAATATCTCAAGAACATATTTTGTCTCGCTTAAATGGACAAATCAAATGATAGAAACTCAGGCAGTTGTTTTTCATGTTTGTCGAGCATAATCTGTTCTGGCTTGATGCCCTGCTCACGAAGTACTTCAATGTTCTGCATGAGGAATTCGTCGCTGCCGACAACATAGAAGATTCCATCCTTATCTGCAGCAAGATTTTTCACTTCTTCATAGTAGTCTTTACGGTTATCGACGAACTGTGCCGTGAACTTCTTCTCAGGTGCGGATTTAAAAATATTAGTGAATAAGAAATCTTTTGATGAATCGATGTTCAGGGAATGAATTTGATTGACGTTGTCAGCACGTTCAAAATATTCAATTACAAGCGGTCTGAAAGTTGCCAGGCCGACACCTGATGACAGCAGGTAAATATTTTTGTCTTCTCTTTTAAGCGGTACATTCGAATGAGTTTTAAATATGGCAACTTCATTGCCGACTTCAAGATTTCTTAAAATCGATTTAAACTCAGAGCACTGCTCTCTGATACGTGTTGTAATACCGATTGCATTTTCATGCGGTAAAGTAGAGATGGACATATGACGAATCAGGCTGCGGTTTGGTTTATCTCCGGCATTAAAACCTTCCAGTGCGAAGTGGGTGTGGGAACCTTCTTCCCATGTAAAGTCTTCCGGACAGTCGAGTAGGTACGTTTTAACCTCAGACGTTTCTTCCATAATCTTATTTATTTTAGTCCAGTAAATTTGCATTATTTATTCTCCTTACTCCATTATATGTGTTGTTACAATCTACTATACAATAATTGATAACAATTCTCAATTAAAAGGAGTGATTATTTCTGATAATAATGTGATTTTAATTTACTGATAATTTATAAAGTAGTTCATTAAACGCTAAAGCGAGTTTGATCAATAAGCGGAAAATTTCCTCTTAATTTGAAAATAGCACTGAAAATGGCTTAAATAGACGGAAGAATTCCGACTATTGACTCGAAAAACGTGAAAATAGGTAATTTTCCTTTGCTTAATCGGAAATTTTCCGCTTATATACCCCGAACCAAACTGTATTCTACAGTTTAGCCGGAAATTCTCCGCTTATTTTAAATATTACATCTATTTTTTCAATCACTAACAATAAGAACATAAATGAGCAAAAAATGTACTTAAATTCTGGTTTATCCTTTTTTACATACCAAACTAAGTATTCTAAGAAGAAAGTGAGGTCATATGATATATTAACAATTTAATCCGAGAAGAGTTGATCCATGTTCTATAATCAATTTAAGCTGCAAAATCGACAATACCCACAAATTCCGCAAAACACGCGAATCACACATTATCCACAAAATCAAAATAAGAATTGTCAGTTGCCCCAACAAAATTTATTTTCCACCAACAATATAACACTTTCCTGACATTAAGCTACAGCTTTAAGGATACAAATAAATGTGTGCTTACTAGTCAAGCTTAGGAAGGTCCTTTTTATATTGAAAACCCTCCGATACGCCAAAATATTCGTGAAAACCGGTTTGGAGAGGACCTCGTGCTTCGAGGAATTATTTCTTGAAACGAGGTGCAATGTGGTTGGGCAGCTAGTCACTGTCTTGAAGGCGCACAAGAGCTCGCCCGCGAATTACTTGCTAAAAAGATGAGTGGAAAGAAATTTTTGTAGATTAATAGGAACGGATTATTTTCAAAGTAATCAACACACATAACGATGGACTCTATGATTTTGAATAAATGGAAGGATACTTAAAATTTCTTTCCTTATAAGTAATTATATTCAATTTATTAACCCTTGCAGGAATCCTGTCACTTTCCAAAGTATATATTTTATAATAATAAAAAAGGGAAAGCCTATAATTATCCTATATAAGAAAGGATATTATAGCTGTGGAAAGAAGAAGGTACCATTTTTTATTGTTCATTTTTCCTTTATTACTAGCAGGGTGTGGAGTATCCAATCTTCAAGATCATAAGGATGTAACGTTGAGGCATAAAAGCGAGGGGGAAGAAGTGATGACATCAGCTTTATACATTGACCCAAAGATTAATATGAATAGTGAAAAAACAGTTTCAATTATTATTCACTTTAAAACAAAACCAGCCAAAGCGGCTGTTGCATTAGCAGAAGCAAAGGGTGTTCCTTTAACATTAGAACAAGCTCAAAAAGATGTAGAAGAGAGTCATTCACGTTTTCAGGAAGATTTAAAAAGACTATTAGATCAAAACCAGATATCTTATTCTATCACTTACACCTATACAACTGCATTTAACGGAGTTTCCATGAAGCTGCCAGGGACTGCAATAAAAACATTGCTGCAATCTAAAGAAATAGACGCAATTTACGCAAATCAAGAGTACCATCTTGATCCACCACTAAAACCAATGTAAGGACAAGGGGACAGGCACCTCTCCCTGTCCCTGTTCCTTCGTCCCGTTTATTATTTTTGAACGGTTAGTTTAGTAGATTCACTAATATTTCCTGCTTTGTCTGTTGCTGTAACTGTTAATGTTGTTCCGTCTTTTTGCGTTTTAATTGGAATACTAAAGTTGCCATGTTTGTCTGCTTTTCCGAAGCCAAGTTCCGTTTTATCATTATAAATCGTTACTGTTGAGTCTGCCTCTGCTGTACCTGTTACTTTTTTATCCTTTTCAGATACAGGATCAACTTTTGGTGCTGATGGTGCAGTTTTATCTATAACTGTGACTTTCGTTTCCTTACTTACACCCGCCGTATTTCTTGCTGTAACCGTTAGTTTTGTTCCAGCATTTTGTTTGCTAATTGTTACGCTAAATGTGCCGTTTTTAGCTGTAACATCTGATCCTAAATTCACTTTTTTATCAAACACTTCGATGGTAGAACCTTTTTCTGCTGTACCTGTTACTGTTGTGTCATTGTCTGAAACTGGATTTACACCTGGTGCTTTAGGTGCTTTTTTACTTGGTGGTTCTTGTTGTTCTTCTTCAATTTTAAGCTCTTTTTCCGTTACATTCCCTGCATAGTCAGTAGCTATGATCTTAACCATTTTACCGATTAAATCAGGGATTGTTACAGTATATGAAGTAGCATCGGTCGCTGCTATTGAGCCAATTTCCTTACCATCTACAAGAACTGTAAAATAGTTGATTCCACTGCCATCTTTGTCACTAGCATTAAATAAAAGAGAACTAGTCTCCGGATTATAAGCTAAATAACTAATTTCAGGAGCTTTCGTATCCACAATCACTGGTACTTTTACTACTTGTGGTTCTTTTCCTGGGTAATCTACTTGTGTTTTAATTTGATAGAAGTATTGGCCATCTGGAACCACTTGGTTGCTTTGATTTTTGCCGTCCCAAGCTGTATTTTTCAGATTATAATTATACATATTGTTAGTGCCTTGAACAGAAGTATCATAATAATTCTTTCTTTTGAAATTCTGTTTATACAAATTACGAATTTCATTATTTTGTGCGTCTAAAATACTGTACTCCACAACAGTACTATTTCTTAAGAAAGTTAGTACAGGAGCAACTTTATCATTCGAGTTGCCTTCATTTGGAGAAATCGCAATTTTATTTTTATTAAAAGTCTTAGTTACTGGATTTTGGCCTAAATATTGTGTAGATCCATTAATCATCCCTGCGGCTCCATAGAATGATCCCTTATCGTAAATCATTGGGTCAAGAATCGGAGCTTTATTCCAATCCCCTTTAAATCCTACATATGGAATAGATAGGTTAGGTATTCCTGATTCTTCATCAGTTGTAAATGTGACAAACCCCTCTACAAAATAACCATTTACCATTAATGCAGATAATGCAGCATCTGCTTTGGACAGGTCAATTGTTATTGTAACATCCACAGACTCATGGCTTGGGATTGTTAACACAGGTTTATCAATTTTTACATCTGCATCTTTAATTACTTGTGTACTTAATTGATTTTTGCCATTTGTCACGGCATCTGTTAATGGTTTTGTATCTACATGATACGTAACATCCCTATCACTAAAGTTTGTTGCCGCTAGTGTAAAGGAAACCGTGTTTGCACTAATTTCTTTAAGTGCTACTTTTCCTTGATCTGTTCCTTTATTCGTTACATATACTGGTGTTTCTACAGCAGCATCCAGCTTCATTAAGCCGGCACCTTGTCTTCGTGGAGAATAATATCTATCAGCTCGGTCCTTTACCGGAATGGCTGAATTCATCATCAGTAGCTTTGCTCTATTTACTTTGTCAGCACCATCTAAGTCAGGGAAGTCTTTTTGCACTCTTTGTAATACAAGGGCTGAGCCTCCTGAAACGTGCGGTGCTGCCATAGATGTTCCACTTTTTATTCCATACTTATTATTATTTAATGTTGAATAGATTTGACCACCAGGAGCTGTAATTTCTGGTTTAAAATCTAAATTTGGTGTTAATCCCCATGAAGTAAAATCACTCATTTGTCCTGCACTAGGATTCACCATTTCACTTTTTTTGCCTGTAAACGTAATTTCAACCTTTTTCTTTGCATCAATGGCTTCTTTTAATTTCCCGCCATCCATTTGTTGAAGAAATAACTGCGGTATAGTAATAGCCGGGTCAGATGCCATACTCACGATACCACTTTGGTTATTGTAAATAATGATACCTGCTGCTCCTGCTTTTTGTGCATTCAATGCTTTGTCCACAAAACCTATATCGCCACGTTGAACCAATGCATACTTACCTTTAAAATCTTGTCCTTCAAATTCTCCTGGATTACCTAGTCCTGCCGCTAAAATCTGAAATGATTTTTTCTCGACATCATTTGGATGTGTTTGACTTGCTGATAAAAATCCTAGAGATGCTTTTACATCACCATCAATCGCATATGTCAATCCATCTACCATCATATGAGTATTTTCAAGAGAAGCCACAGAAATGGATTCTTTTGTTACACTTGGTGAACCAACGACTCCAATATCAGGGTTTGAAGCTAGCGGATTACCAAAACTACCGGCAAAATTATTAGAATTTCCCGCAGAAATGGACATGACTACCCCATTATTTACCGCTCTTTTAATCGCCATTTGTTCAGGGCCATTTGGATCGACAAACCCAGCAGTAGAACCTAAACTCATGTTTAACACATCGGCACCTAATATAATGGCGTCGTCAATCGCTTTAATATAAACATCTCCGCTTGTTGTAGATATTTCAGGATTATTCCCAAAGACTTTAAGTGCCAATAATTGTGCTTCTGGAGCTATCCCTTTTATACCGCCATTGTCCTCATCACCGTTTGCCGCTACTGTACCAGCTACATGCATACCATGCATGGATAATTTAGGATTGGTATCGATAATATCATCATTTTTATCGAAATAGTTATACCCATACGGTACTTTTGCAGTGTAGTATTTACCTGGTAATTCATCTGCTTTCGCTTTAGACTTTGCTTCTAAAAGAGATGCTTCTGTTATTTTTGGCTTTGTTCCTTCCGATAGCATCATATCTTTATGAGTTGAGTCAATTCCGGAATCGATAATTCCGACAATCATCCCCTCACCTTTGAAATCTAGTGATTGCCAAGCCTCTCTTGCCCCTACTTGATCTTTACTAGTCACCATATTTGGTGTTACCGGTGCTTCATATTCGTTGACAAGATAAACACCTGATACATTTGGAAGCTTTTCTAGCTCTTTAATTTCACCATATTCAATTGTTCCACTTACACCATTTATTACAGTTGTAAATTTATTTTTAATAGAAAGATTTATTTTTTTGCTTTTTAATGTAGAAAGAAAATTATTTTGTTCTTTCACTACTACTGTCTGTAGGGAATCTTTTTTAGATTCTGATAAATCTTTATATCGAACTCCCTGTTTAGTAGCAGTTTCTATTGCAGGTTTCTCCTTAAGCTCAACAATAACTCGAACTTTATCACTATCTTTATAGGTGTCTGTTTCATTAGAAGAAGATGGAACTTTCTTGAAATCTAACGACTTTGTCAATGATGTTATTAATTCTGATGAATGGTTCTCTTCAGCCTTTGCCCCTCTAACACCTAAAAATGCGTTGGAGAAGGCTAATAAGAGCACAAGCATACTAAATACGATTCTCTTTGTTTTCTTAAAACTTTTCACATTCTTCCCCCCAATGTTTTAGTTTTGCGACATAATTCATATAAGCTACGTTCATACTCCGACTTTTCGTAGAATTATATTAATAGAAAAATAATATCTTCTAGTTAAAGAGAGTAAAAAATAGCATTATGCCCAGAATTTATAAGTTTCGAACCTACCCCCCTTTTTTTATAAAAAAGTACAATATAGGAAATATCCACCTATATGAAATAAATTTATCCTTTTTCGATCGTCACGTAAATCTGAATATACCAAATTGATTAAATTGTCCTAATATTAATTCATTTATCAAATCTATTAATAGGACTTTAGTTAGTTAGTAGTTTGAAAGTGCACTGATTATCGTCATACGTATAAATAGGCATAACAAAATAAAACTACTGATAAGCAGATTTTAAAAATTAGAGTTAAAGTATCAAGTATGTTTACGCTTATCGAGGATTTGATAGCCTAGGGTTTCCAGGTATCGTATAGCCATTTCTTCTGTGTTCTGTGAAATATAGGTTGGTTTTTGCTTATGATTCAATATTATATAGCTCCTCGTTAAATAGCTCATTTTTATCGAGCATATGGTAAATACAAACGCTAAGTTTATGTGCAACTGCAATAATTGCCTTTTTGTGTCCTCTTCGTTTCTTGATTTGGTCATATCCGATTTTGAAGTAAGGACACGTCTTACTCCGAATAACCGCATTGGCACATTAAACCAGTAATGGCTTGATGTAAACACCGGCTCGTGAAATACGAACTGATTTTTTCTTTTCGGCACTTTCAATGTTTTGTGGTGTAAGTCCTGCCAAAGAAGAACCTCTACGGGCAAAGCCATGTTCCAAATGATGTGTGTCATTGCTAAATTAGAAAGAAACCATATTGTTGAAAGAGTAAAGGAAGGACTTGAAGCAAGTAAAAGACGTGGGAGATCATTAGGTAGACCCAAGTTGGATAAAGAAAAGCTTGCTTTTGCGCTGCGGATGTATGATAGTGAAGAATATTCTATAAAGGAGATAGTCTCAGCTACTTGAATATCTCAAGGTTCTTTATATAGAGCAGTCAACAGAAGGAGGCTTGCTCTCGAAGCCGTTGATTACTGAGCAAGGCTAAGGTAGTGGACACATCAGCGTAACGAGCAACGCGAATGTCATAAGACATACATAGCCCTGTTGAGGAAGATTTCATCGGATCATTGCCCTTTCGGTTCAAATGTTGTGGTTAACTTGCTTCTGACCATAAGTTTAGCAGTAAAGATACGCTGTGTGTCTCTTCAGGAGATAATTTGCTTTGGTTTTAAGTGTTATTTTGCGCATCCAACTTTAAAAACCAAGCTATCTTCACATGAGAAGATTAGCTGGGTTTCTTAATATTTACATCCAATCATTTTTAGAAAAATTCGGATCTGCCTAGTAAAAAAAACGACTGCTTTTTGTTCCCGCAATAGCTCCCTTTTCTAGAACGAAGAAATAAATGTCTTTATATTGTTAATCGGGAATTAGACTCCGAATGACTGGATACAGGCAACGCCCAATAACGCCAGCATAATAGCTACTACTAGTAATGTGATCGCATACACCCTACGTCCCGATTTCTCCATACGAATCATTAGTGTGACCAAAACGATTACAGGAATCACAACAACGGAATGCTCCAACCAGCCGCCTTGCCCGATTCTTTCAATTTTAAGTGCCTCTGGCAGTAACCAAGCGATTGGTGCAACGAGACATGTATCTCCGAATATTCCCGGCTTATGTGTCATAGCCGCAATTACACCGAGGACAGGGGAAATTGGGAGAGCAGCAATTAGCCAAGGTACGGTTTGTCGCCAACCTGCTTCAATAGGTAAATTTTTTTGTAAAATGAATAAGAAATAATAGAAAAAGAGCCACGTAATAAGATAAACATAGATAGAAATGATTCCTATAACTATTGCCTTCCTAGGCTTTTTTTCTTCTTTTGATATGAAAGCCGCAAGAAAGTAACCTACCATCACCCAAGGTGCGGTCGAACCTCCTAGTGTCATTAGGGGGTCAGGCAACTGCCATATTAATTGAGCAAAAACACCCAAACAAGCGCCTATAAGAAAAACAATAAATAATAGAGTCGGTAATGATGTCCGATAATAGTTCATTTTTATTGTCCCTTACAGTTAAGCTCAAAATATTGTTTCATTTCATCCATATTCCCATGCTTAGCATTTTGAAGCATTTGATCAGAACCCAGTTTAGAATCGGGGGTAAGAGAACTAGTATAGAAATACTTTGAATGAACGGTAAAGGCATTTTCAAGAGCCTCTTGATGTTCACTTTCGTTTAATTTTGAGTCTATAGAGCGATCAACCCAAGAACAAAACCAATACATATCAGCCCGAATTTTTCCATGTCCTTTTCCAAATCCAATTTTACTTCCATCTGATTCTTCAGAAGGGATAGGCGGTTTATCTGGCCATTGCCATCCTGGGGCCAATTTAATAGATGCAGCCTCTTTTTTATATTCTTCAATAGCTTGTTGTGGGGTTAACGTTTTGTTTGTTCCATTATATTTCAGACCAAAATAAATAATGGGGGTAATGATAAATAGGAAAGCAACAGAACAAAAGAGAATAAGGCGTTTATTTTTCAAGAAGATCCTCCTCCGATATATAGCTTTTTCTTATTATTTCTTCCACTAAGCGAATGAAAATTTCTCATAAAATCGAAGTACCAACAAAATATTTATCCAACAAAATGGCCCTATTGTGGTACATCTTTTATTCCGTTAAAACGCCCGATAACGGAATAAATTAATATTTTTAACTAAAGATTTCCGTTCCTTCTAATTACTTAACAATTCCGTTGTTCTGTTTGATCAATTCCAAAAGGCCTTCAGGAACAAGTCGTAATTCACCGCTTTGAAACTTACTTGTAGGCAATCGCATAACTTTAAATATTTTTCCGTCATCTTCCTTACCTTCAAACAAGTCCTTGGTATAAAAAGAAGTATCAACAAAGGATGCATCGTATACCTGTACAATCTCATGGCCTATTTAGCCGTTAAAAGAGCTTATATCCAAGTTTTCCTTCTTGATATTCTCTAACTACCATCAGTTTAAATTTCTTACTATATTTAGCCATAAATAAACACCCCAAAGGTTAGATATTTACTCTAACTTTTGGGGTGCAGTATACTACCTATTAACCGACAGGGAGGTTTACTTTTCTTTTATGATTATAACAATCAAGCGCTATACAAAATTGTAAAAGAAGCAGTCAATCTTGCAAAGAAAAATGAAAAAGTTACTCCCCATTGGTTACCGCATACGTATATTACCATTTTAATTGAAATTAATGTACCATTTTGTAAAAGAATGGGCAGGGCATTCTGATATCTCTACTATATCTAAAACGAATTAATCATGATAATACGCATGTTCATTTAAATAAATTGATCCTTATAAAGAGTACTGAACGGATAACAAAATTACCCGTTCAGTCTCACCAAAAATTTTACTTGTATAAGCCACTAGTTGTAACCAAATCTTCTTGTTTTCTCGAAGCTTTTTCATATAATTTTGCTTTACCTACAGAATTGAATAGGTTCATTTTTTGGTTAATCACTTTACGTGCAGCCATAATACAATCTGGATAAATTACATTTGGATCCCAATACTCAGTAGTGCTAAGAATATCCCGAGCCTTTGCAAAATAAGCATATTTCATATCACTAGAAATATTTATTTTACTTACTCCAAGTGTTATGGACTGAGCAACTTCACTGTCCGGGTTAGAGGAACCCCCATGTAGTACTAATGGAATACTTACAAGCTTATTAATTTCTTCTAAAATATCCATTTGTAATTGTGGTTTGATATTCTTTGGATATATCCCATGAGCTGTTCCGATTGCAACTGCTAATGAATCTACACCTGTTCGCTCCACAAAGTCTTTTGCTTCCGCAGGGTTTGTATATGTAACCTCAGTAACCCCACCTTCAACTGAGTTTCCTGTGCTTCCAATGGTACCTAACTCGCCTTCAATCGACACCCCTACCGCATGAGCAATTTCAGCTGCTTTCTTTGTTAATTCCACATTTTCTTTATATGGAAGTAACGAACCGTCAATCATTACTGAAGTAAAACCGCACCGAATAGCTCTTAATACATCCTCAATAGAACCACCGTGATCCAAATGAATAACAAATGGCACATGACTTTCATACACACGGTGCCTTACATATGAAAAAAATTCATCCGTCAAAAATTCTAATTCAGATGGATGGATTGCTATTATTGCTGGAGAATTGGAACTCTCTGCTTCTTCAACAACTGCTCTTAAAAATGAACTATCAGCGACGTTAAATGCCCCTACTGCAAATTTATTTTCATTTGCTACTTTCAATAATTGCTTCATAGTTAATAACATTATAAAAACACTTCTTTCTTTTATTTTTATAGAGATTTACCAGTTGATTTTGAAAGTTCGATATAATATTTAACCGCTTCTTTACCTGCATCTACTGTACTGTGTATCAAATCAAAATAATTAATTGTTGGTTCCATATCTAGATGATGCTGAATATCCATAACCTGTGCTTTCATAAAATCAGAGCCTACATTAATCTTATTAATGCCTAATTCAATAGACTTTCTAATATTTTCTTCACCACAGCCAGATCCTCCATGCAATACCAATGGAATGTTTGTTTCACGCTTTATTTTTTCTAGGATATCAAATCGAAATGAAGGTACAAAGCCGTCAGGATAGTTACCGTGACTTGAACCATATGAAATAGCTAAAGCATCGACACCAGTTTTTTTAACAAAGACAATGGCAAGTTCAGGGTCTGTATACATATTATCGCTTGTCATGATATTTCTTGCTGCTCCAATGTTCCCTATCTCTGCCTCTACACTTGCGTTGTATGTTTGGGCAAATTCCACCATATTTCTAGTTATTTTGATATTTTCTTCAATTGGATAAGCAGAGGCATCCATCATGACACTTGAGAAACCATCTTGTAAACATCTCTTAACAAAGCCAATATCTTGACCATGATCCAAATTTATAGCTACCTCAACACTGGATTCAATTGCCATTTGAATAATAGGTTTTGTTAATAAATGACTTCCCAAATGCTCCTTTAAATGCTCTTGCAATAAATCGATGATAATTGGTGCCCTTAGTTCTTGAGCCGCTTGTATTACAGCTTTAGCCGTTTCAAGATTAAAACAATTAATAGCCATCACCGCATATTTACCTTTATTTGCTCGTTCAAGCATTCCTTTCATAGAAACATACATTTTACATCCCCCATGCAGTCTATTTGATTATGAAATTCTTATACCGGATAAATCCATTTCCTCTTCCTCTTCATCAAATGAATAACTATCCACATCACTTTCAACCGGCTCTTTTTTCCATAAAAATAGCATTATTCCTGTGACAACAGAACCAATAAATAAGGCTAAAGTGAATAACAATGGATGATTCATGGCTGGGACAATAAACATTCCTCCTGATGGAACTGGTGAACCCACGCCCCACATCATAGATAAGCCTCCACCAACAGCTGCTCCAATAGTACAAGAGGCTACGACACGAAGTAAATCAACGGCAGCGATTGGAATGACACCTTCAGTAATCATACAAATACCCATTGGAAATGCAATTTTAATATTATCTTCTTCTTTCTTGGTATATCTCTTCTTCCGAAACGATTTTGCCAAAATCCATGAAATTGTTACACCGAACGGAGGAACCATTGAGGCAAGTATTTTTACAGCTTCAGGTTCATAGACCCCTTCTAGTAATAGGCCATCTGCAAATAATGAAGCTACTTTATTTACAGGTCCTCCAAAATCAAATGCGGCCATTCCACCTAAAATTGCACCAAAGACGAATTTCATAGATCCTTGCATATTAGTTAAGAAAGAGGTCAATCTTTCCGTTGCCCAAACTATCGGAACACCTAAAACAAAAAACATTAACAATCCTACTATCAAACTAGAAATAAGCGGGATAATCATCATTGGCATTAAACCTTCCGCCCATTTTGGAACTTTTAAATGGTTTTTAAGAAATGAAACGAAATATCCTACAATAAAGCCACCTAACATTCCCCCTAAAAACCCTGCACCTATTGTATTTGCAATCAAACCCATTAATAAACCCGGTGCAATACCCGGACGGTCAGCAATAGAGTAAGCAATTGCACCAGAAATGACTGGTGCCAATAGACCCATACCTAAAACTCCAAGGGAGACAAGTGCTGATGGTATGGAGAAGCTCTCTTTATAATTTTCAATAACTGTTCCGCCCGTTAAGTTTCCAATTGCAATAAGCAAACCCGATGCTACAACTAGAGGTAACATATACGAAATAGCAGTTAATGCATGCTTTTTTATTTGCAGCCTTTTTAACATACCAGCTCCTCCTTATTTGCCACTATTTAATTCTTCTTCGATTTTTTTAAATAATTGTTTAGGTGCTTTAATAGCGATATTTGTTGGAATTTCAATTATTCTTTTACCTCGAAATCTCTCCTTTCCACTTACCTTAATATCTGCTGCAATAATGACTAAATCAGCAGCAGCAATTTCTTCCTTTGTTAATTCATTCTCAATTCCAATTGTCCCTTGTGTTTCAATACTCACTGTGTGTCCTAATTCTTGCCCCACTTTGACTAATTTTTCTTTTGCAATATAAGTATGTGCAATACCAGCTGTACAGGCAGAAATTCCAACAATATTCATACTATTTCCTCCTAATCATAGTTTTTTGACAATAGTTTAATTAATTCTTGCTTTGTTTTGACACTTTGTAGACTCTGAATAACTTCATCATCTGCTAATAAAGTTGCAACCTTTTGTAATAATTTAATATGGACTGTAGTTGAATCAGAAGTCTTAACAGCAAATAGAAAAATAATATCGATTGGGTTTCCATCTAGGGATTCCCATTCCAATGGCTGTTTTGTACGACCAATAACCAATGAGGTTTTGATCACACTCTCTGATTTTCCATGTGGAATCGCTATGCCTTTTTCAAGTCCTGTTACACCTTGACTCTCGCGATACAACACATCCTTAATGAAGCCTTTCTCACTATCAATACAATGATTCCTATACAATAAATGTGTCATTTCTTCTATAACTTCCAATTTAGAAGTGGCCTTTAAGTTTAAATCGATTAAGTCCTCTGTTATGACTTTACTTATTTCTAAATCTTCCAATCGTATATTCATTCTCAAGATCTTCCTTTCAACATACTTCTGCTCTTTTTCTCTTATAATAATTGCCAATAAACTGATCTATTTTCTGTTTATCTTCATCATTTAAAATAGGACTAACCAAAATTGTAGGTTTATCTATTATGCTTTTTATTTTTACGGTTGAGATGATAAGTTCAATATCATCATAGTCGTTTTTATTGATTCGATGCTGAGCGACGATTTTTTTAACCTCAATGTTTGGGAAGGTTTTCTTTATTTTTTTACTTAATAGATGTGAAGTTCCAATTCCACTAGTACACTCAATTAAAACAGGAATTTTTTCTGAAAGTCTTTCTTCTATTGAAATTTGAAAGTATAAAGTGATATATCCAATTTCTTCATCAGTGAAATTGTTTACAAATTTTCCATCTTCATTTACTTCATATACACATTGTTTCACTATTTGAAAGGCACTACGAAATTTCGTTTTAATAGACTCTAAAATAGGATTTACAATATAAATATTATGGTTTAAGCGATATACCATGGAGTGAAGATGGAAAGTTAACTGAACCTTTAATAATTCTTCTCCTTCTAAGTTATAATCAATCTTTTCTGATACTGCTTTTACCAATTGTTTTGAAAGTATTTTTATCTTTTCATTCATGATTTCTTCTGTATCTTGCTCTAACAGAAATCTAGAATTGAGATTATAAGCCTTTAAAATATAATAAATCTTATTGAATTCATATTTTTCTAATTTAATGGAGTAAAATGACTCTACTTTTTTTACTAATTCATACGTAACTTGATATGTTTTAGATTGCTCATTTAAAGATTCAAATGATTCTTCGTGTTGTATGTTTGAATAATTTAGGTGCTTTTCAATAATAGAGAGTAAGCTACAAAATAAAGTTAAATAGAATTGTTGGTCTAGAAGTATTTCATGTTCCTCTTGAATATCATGGAGAAATATTTTAATTTCGTGTAGCCTTTTATAATTATTTCTAACTTCTTCAATAAACTTTGGTATGTGATATTCGCTAAATGGATCTCCAGATTGTTTTAAGAAACTTTGTACGATAACGGATAATAATCTATTTATCCAAAGTTGGTGTCCATGAATAAAAGTACCGCTATTAAGTTTTAGTAACCTAAGACTGTATTCTTCTAAATTTGACTCAATATACTTAAAATCATTAATGATAGAACTTTGGCTTACAAAATATCTTTCTGATAACTTTTGAATAGATGTTTTCATAGGTGAAATCGACAATAGATGTAGTAATAAATTAAGGCGTCTTTCTTTAGTACCGTTAATAATTATTTGTTCTTTTCCTTCAACGCCGGCATTTGGTTTAGTCAGTAGGTATCCGAGGTTTTCTTTTTTCGTGAGCGTGTATTCTTTTAAATATTTAGATATTCTTTGCATGTCCCGATAAATCGTTTTAGTCGAAACAGACAATTGAACAGATAAATCAGAAGCAGTAACGTAATCACTATTATTTAGTAACATTTCTATAATCTGGTTTTGCCGTTCATTTAAGTCGTTTATGATAGTCATTCTCACTATTCACCTCTTTTCTTTAACTTTATATTATCTCCGTGAAAGCGCACTCACAATTACAATTTTCAGTAAATTTTAATGTCCTTATTAAAGTGATTTATGAGATGTATTACTACGTTTATCTAATAATTATAAAAAACAATAAAAAAGAACGCCGATGCTGCAACATCAGCGTTCCAGTAGCTACTCCGCAAGAAGTGCGGTGGCTAACGGGGCAAAAGTAACCCTCACTACCTATTAACCGACAGGGAGGGTTACTTTTCTTTTATCATCATAACAATCAAAGTTGCAAAACTGATCATCAATACCAGTGCCTCAAAGATTGTCATTAACGGCACCACCGTTCCTTGCTATGACGTAATCACAAGAGAAGTAACTATAACAGGTGCCACCTCCCTCCCTTTATATGTAGCTATAATCATAATACCAAGTACCCTAGTAGGAACTTACGTTTTTATGAATGATATATCGATTATTATGATATATTTTACTGGTCAACTATAATTCTTGAATTTCTTTGAACTTCATATTACTTATATTGGCTAACGTGCTCTATATGCTTCTTTTTATCCTCTTGAGACACATTTGTAAATTCTTTTAATTTACTATAAATATTACAAATAGATTCATGATTGAGTATTTTAGGAGACTTAGCATTAAACCTTTTTAGTAATCCACCTAACTGATCCCGCTTTATTATACGAACATTTTCAATATCCACCGAAACCTTTTTTAACTGACAGCGATTACTAAAGACTATAAGTGAAATTATATTTTTATCTATTATAGAAGGAAATTCTTTTTTTAATGCGTTTATGTGCGTTTGATTTTGCTTTACAGGATTATAGAAATAGCTCTTTGGTTTATTAGGTAACATCTGACACCAATTACGGTCATTTTCCTTTCCAAATATCCAACCACTATAATTCTTCGATTCAATTACATATACCCCTGTTTCATGAATGAATACAAGATCAATCTCTGTTGTGCCACCTCTTTTATTTGGCAAGTAGGCATTCACAACAGTCTTGTGATTCCCGGGTATCTTTTGGAGTATTTTATAAGTAAAATATTCTCCCAAAAGACCCTTATCCAAATACACTTTCAAAAAAGAAAAATTTGTTTCCTTTCGATAGTTACTTTGTTGGTATTGTAAAAATGGAATAATAATAAATAATGCTATTAAACAAAGTATTAATAATAGATCAAGTAGCAGCATCAATTCTCCCCCTGAATTTTCATTTCATTATATTACAAAATTCACCATTTTTCTGAGAAATCCTTCATCTTTGCTACTCTATTCTTATTTGATAGCAAAACTTACTTATATAAATCTTAATAAACGACTCAAGTGAGGATTCTCCATTTTTTTAGGGTAATACTTTTTGTTTATGAACATTTGAGTATTGCAGTAGGTGTGAGCTATCTGTGCGGAGTTTCGAGCCAAAGTTTGCGGACGTTTGAGCCAGTAAGCGCAAGGAAAGAGAGCCAATAGTTAGTAAAGATCAAACAATAAATAGCCATTGGAATGTTGCAAATCCAATGGCTGTTTGTTTTAACTGATTCTTTTACTTTCTAATTGCTTATCAATAATATCAATGACCCAGCGAACGAGTTCATCATAATTTAAATTCTCTTCCTCGACCCATATACAAAAGTTTAATAGTCTATCTTCTTCGTTTATCATTACTTCTCTAGATCAATACACGTAAAAGGGACGCTAGGAATTATTGATTATTTTTCCCTTATCAGCTTTTCTTATAGCATTACTAGTTATAATTGGTTTTATCCTTTCTCTAGTTCTTTCATGGATAAATTCTTCATCAAATCCTAATTCTTTAAGTAAATAGAATTCTAATATGTTCCGTAGGATATGGAAAGCAGTTATTAAATCTTCACCGTTAAGAGCTTTATCTTCTTGCTTTTGATTATAGTGTGTGTAGTAATTCCTTGTTTTAGCAATTAACTGAGGGAATTCTACTAATTTGAAGTCTCCCGTATGAAAGATGAATCTATAGTCTGCTAGTAATAAATCGGCCAAACGACTTCTTAATATAACAAAGTCTCTGCAACCATCCAATAAGAATTCCCTATCTTGTTCGCGAAAGGCTTCAGGTCTCACTTCTAATAACTTTTCTACTCTTTTTTTATAATCATGAAGAGAATAAGCAATTCTTCGAGAATGGTAGGTTTCCAATGCTTGTACCATGTTCAAAAAATGCCGACTAACTGACAAATTTTGATTGTATAAACTGTCAATATAGAGTTCTATTATAGGTTCCATTATAGTTGCTACTTCTTGCCATTGTGAGAAATTTGCTTGTCTTAGTTCACTCAGGCTAAAAAGGTAATCATGTTTCATTAACCGCTTAGTGCTATTTTCACTGTTTACAGCTTGTTTATAAGCGTGAATAACTTCTAACGGTCGAATATGTTTCTCGTTATCTTCAAATTCATAATAAATTTCGGGACTCTCAACAATCATCGAGCTATAGCTTAAAGGGACACCCATAGCTATCTCTATAAGTCTTTTCATTTGGTTGGCTATTTGTATAAACCATTCTATTGTTTGTATAGATTGAGCTTCAATTATAAAATAAGGCGTTTGCTTTAATGTTATCTCTTCTTTCATGAGATAAAATGGATCACTAAAGTCCAAATAGTAGGATATACTGTAGGCTTCATTTGAGTATATTTCAACCGGCTTTACAATCTTTAAACCTATAAGAGAATCTTCTTTTTTGTCCAAATCAGGTTTTACATAGTTTGATACATCACCCCATTGAATTATTCCTGGTATGCTTATTGTCATTTTAGAAAATTTGATATCTTCTTCTTCATTGAAATTTACGCCATTAAACATGAATTGAGCTTTATATCCAAATACTTCTTCTGATCCTAGCCTACTTTCAGTACTTATCCTTGAGCAGTTGACAATAGTAATTTCAGTACCATTAATTGTAGAACCAGTAATAAAAGGAATTTCTAGTGGAAGTTCTAAGTAACTCATGAAAGGACCATTATTAGGTATACGAATATATAATACTATGCCACCTTCATCTTCATTTAAATATAAGTCCCCTGTATATTTCTTTCCTATATTGTTAATCTTCCAAAAACCCGTTGCCGATAAATTTACTTTCATTTTTTCACCACCACAAATAGCGTTGATTAAATTTTGTATTCCTTAAAAAGCTGAACTAGATTTATTGAGTTGCTATATTTATCAAAACCAGTACATCAATGTCTTCTCTAGCACCTTCCTTGCTGTAACATGATCAAAAGACAAGAAACAAGAATCAGGTGCCACCGCCCTCCCTGCTTATGTAGCTATTCATATAATAACAAACGAAACATACGGTCTATTCGAATGATTTATCCATTATTACAAAATATTTTTATTTGCCCTTGGCACCAAATACGACGGCATTTCCTCTCTCAACTTCCATATAAAACTCATCGGCTTATTCCCAGAATGTTTCAAGTAATCAGCTGTTCCTAAGAACACAAATGGCGAGGTATACCCATTTTCCTTTTTATACTCCCTAACGAATAATGCGATTTGATGTTCTCTTTTGCGATGTTGAATATATCGCTTGGCCGTTTCACTAGTTTCTGATACTCTACTCTGCGTTTGCCAATGAAATAACCGTTCGTTTATCGCATAATCATCATATAAGGTTGATGGAGAAAATTCTTTATCTGATTTATTCAATGTAATAAAGAATATATCGACATTTTTATCCTCGAAGTGCTTTACTCCTTCTCGAAAAGCTGGAGTTTTCTCCTCGTTATAATAATCAAATGCAGCCATTATTTGCGAGGTTGTATACTTACAATGTACTTGTAAGGGGCATGGAAATGAAAAATCATTTTGGATCTCCATTGTTTCAATAGACTGATATAAGTATTCGAGAATCGCCATAATTTCTGCTTTAAACTCAGGTACAGAAATAATGTTTTGAATCCCATCCTCAATAGAAGATAGCCCTTCTTTTTCAGGATAAGACTTGTAAAAAGTATAATATAACATGGAAAGCATTAAAGTTTCTTCATGACCGTTTATCTCCCCTTGTTTCAAATAGGAAAGCATAAAACAAATGAATGTTGGAGAATTTATATGAAATAACGATGGAAGCCGACTTGTGATAAATTTTTCATTATCACATTCGAAATCCTGGCTAATCCCCGCCTCTACTAACATTCTACTAAAACTTCGGTCCCCGTTTTTTCCATAAAAATCATATAAGGATAGATGGTAATGATGTAAAAAGGTCGATAAGGTTAACGATTTACCAGTATCCTCCGTAAAATACTTCATTTTGGCTATAAGATTACTTTTCGTATTTGCACTGCTTCTAAAATTTCGCAGGATATAATCCTTAGCAAGCTTTTCCAGTTGAACAAAACACCCTTTAGGTAAATTAAAAAACCCGTTCTCAACATAGTACTGTACAGAGTGTTTTGTTTTCCCAATTAATGCTTTAAATTTCTCTTCAAAATTATAATTTTGATGTGCTTGTCCAACAAAATCCAATACGGTTAAACATTCCTTCCCATCATGTAACCGGAGCCCTCGTCCAAGCTGCTGTAAAAAGACGGTTAAACTTTCGGTTGGTCGTAGAAACAGAATCGTATTAACTTCCGGAATATCAATTCCTTCATTGTAAAGATCCACTACAAAAATGAATTTAATCTCACCCGTCACAAGCTTTTCCTGAGCTTCCGCTCTCATTGTTGCATTTACATTTCCGTACAACGCAACAGAAGGTATTCCAGATTCATTAAAAAAAGCAGCCATATACTTAGCATGATCAATTGAAACACAGAATCCAAGCCCTTTTACTTGATTAATATCTGTCACATATTTATAGACACTTTTAATAATATTATTGCTTCTTAATGTATTAGAAGTATAGACATTTTCCAATTCTCTAATTTCATATCCCCTTCTACTCCACTTTAACTTAGATAGATCAACAACATCACTGACACAAAAATATTGGAAAGGACTTAGTAGTTTTTGGTTAATAGCTTCTGTTAACCTCATTTCCGCAGCAATCGTCTCATCAAAATACGATAGTATATTTTTACCGTCCATTCGTTCTGGCGTTGCCGTCAAACCCAATAATATTTGAGGTTTATAGTGATCCAATAACTTTTGATAAGAATCCGCTGCAGCATGATGAAACTCATCAATAATGATAAAATCATAAAAATCACTAGTTGTATTTCGTACAATTTTTTACTATTAAAGCTTTGTATACTTACAAATAAATGATCCAATGAATTGGGTTCGTGATTACCTACTAAAAGATCCCCGAAATTAAAATCTTTTAAAATAGCACGAAAAGTATCTAAGCTTTGTTTTAAAATTTCCTCGCGATGTGCAACAAATAATAGTCGTGCTTGACGTTGATGCTCTCGTTTAAATCGCCGATAATCAAATGCCGAAATAACTGTTTTCCCAACACCAGTCGCGGCTACTAACAAGTTCTTCGTTCTACCATAAATATCCCGCTCTACTTGCAGCTTTTCTAACATCTCTTTTTGATAAAAATATGGCTGGATATCAAAAGCAAAATGGATAATGTTTTCATTTTGATGCTTTGATTTTGATAAAGCTGTTTTTAACATTTGATGGTCTTCTTTATTAGTAGGATCATATTTTTTAAACTCACGATCGTTCCAATAACTTTCAAAAGTTGTTTCAAACTTTTTGATAATATCGAACGAATCTTTCTCTGTTACTTTCAAGTTCCATTCCAAGCCAGAAGTTAAAGCTGGATTAGATAAATTGGATGATCCTATGTAAGCCGTGCTAAAACCTGTCTCTCTTTTAAAGAGATATGCTTTTGCATGAAGGCGAGTTCTTTCCACGTCATAGGAAATCTTCACCTGCGTATTAGAGAGACTACTAAGTTCTTGAATCGCTTTCAAATCGGTTGCCTCCATATAGGAAGTCGTAATTACCCGGAGTTTTCCACCTTTATCCGTAAAGGTTTTTAACTCTTCGATAATACATCTTAATCCGCTCCATTTTATAAAAGAAACAAGCATATCCATTGCATCCGAACTAACAATCTCCTTTTTCAATTCACCAAGCATATTCGGTTCATAATTGGACCCTGTAAAAAGAGAACTTTGGGAAATAGGTGTAACAGGTCTAATGACAGGGGTTTTTTGAATACTTGCGGTCGTATTGATTTTTGAATAGATAGAAGTCAAAACTTCTGCCTCTTCAGATATTTTTAGCGCCTCAAACTCCTGGTCACCAAAAGTTTCACTTAAAATCGTGATAAATTCATTGCAGAGGTTAATTTGATTTAACAATGCAACTTTATCATCCTTTTCATTATCCCTTACAAACTTCAAAGCTCTCCGTGTAACATGGGAAATATAACTGGATAGCATTTTCCTTGCTTCCTCTACATCCAACTTTTCCTTTCCGATTTCGAATGACTCATTATGTATTTTTTCAAGTTCTGTCTTTAATTTGTGCGTGATGATTTCTTCGTATATACCTTGTTTGAGCACTTGGGTCACCTCTTATACTATGGGAAAATATTTTTTAAACAAAATGTACTATATATTAAAATTAACAGACTATATTGTGAAAGGGAAATAGAATAAAAAGCATATCCATAATTCAACATACTTGTTGTATCCTTGTTAAGAACAATTCATTTGATAACACCCTATAGTTTGTATATACTTAAAATTAACAGAATATAATAAAAAGGAACATTGGGTGCAACCAATGTTCCCAGTACAGCTTACTGCAAGAAGTGCAGTATCCCGAGGCTAGGAATAACTCACCCCAACCATGGCAGAGGCAGGGTGGGTTATTTCCGTTTAACAAGAGAAATAACGACTGCAATCACAGTTACGATGAATGATCCAAACATGATCATCAGGGATAACGTTTCGTAAACAGTGATCATCAGCAATCACCTCCCTTCTTTGGGAAGTGACTACTGCCACCCTGCAAGCTGTGCTAAATTAATTATGGCACAAATGTTCGTACGAAAAATAATTATTAAAATTACGTTACGAGGATTATGTATTAGCCGTTTATTCAGCAACCAAAATTACATCGTTTTCAAATATAAAATTGGGAGAACCATCTCAATTTTCCACAGTATTTCTTGAATTTTTCACCACTTCCACATGGATCATTTCTTCCTATTTTCTTTTTCGTTTTCATGTTTATAAGGTTGTTCTTCTCTTTAGGTAATAGACGTAATGCATCCTTTTCTTGTTTAAATAATTAGTTAGGAGAATACCCCTTTAGAAACCACTGTTTGGTATTATTCATCATTTCCACTACTTTGCCCATCATTACTTTTTCATTTCCATAAATTGATCGTACATAATCTCTTTATAGTATTCTTCATAACCTACCATTCCTAGTTCCCTTGCAGCTCTAAGCTCTGCTTTCCTATCATATGGAACCCGCACAAAGTTAATCGAATTAGTGCCATACGAACCATCAACAATAACATACGTAGCATCAATTAAATCTAAACCCACACTTCCTACATTGCAAAGGATACCAGTTTCATAACTTCTTAATAAAGTCATGTGAATATCGCCATAAAACACAATATCTGGAGTACGTTTCGAGTGAAGGGATTCCGTTTCTTCACTATTCTCAAATAGAGACAAACACTTTTCTTTTGGATGATACTCAGGTGCAATTCGCTCAAAGACACTCCTCGGCGAAGCATGAAAGCAACGAATTAGCTTTCCGTTTAACTCAAATTCTATATAAAAAGGCAAGGAAGCTAAGTAGTTAAAATCTTCCTCCGTTAGCTGGTTTTGAAACCACTTAACAATTTCATTATCTGTCTCCTCTTGGATAAACACATCCCAATTCCCACGAATGACTTTATCACAATGCTTTTTAACTAGTTCAATACATTCCGATCCACGCGGACCCTTCCCAATCAAATCTCCTAAACAAAATATCTGATCCACACCACGTTTTTCAATATCTTTTAGCACTGCTTCTAATGCCGTTAAATTACCGTGAATATCTGAAATAATTGCTATTTTTGACAAACTGAAATCCCCCTTATGTAAAAACCTATACAGTCAGTATATATTAAATTTTGCAATAATTTAATATAAAAAGGATGACAAGAGTGTCACAAAATCTGGAAAATCACACATTTTAAAAATATATACCACAATAAAGGTTCAATTGGGTTTTTAAATTGTGAAATATTATCCATTATTTTCAAGAAATAATAAAACAGACAAACCGGCCCTTTGTTTGGTCAACAAAAAAAGTCTCCTAATGCGCAAGTTCATAACTTGCTTTACGCATTAAAAGACTATTTACAAAGAATCCTACAAACACATTTGATTTTAAATAAAATTAAAACTCATATCCCTAAATTTGCGGCAATTCCCTTTTTACACTTTCCGCTTTCAACATTTCCTTGATTAATTGATCGATTCTTTCAATCTCAACACTAGGATTTCTCCACCAATTACGGCTCCAAATTCTCGTGATGTTCCATCCTTTGTTTTCAAGAAATCTTTGTCTATATACATCTCTTTCTTTGGCACTTGCTGAACTGTGATACATTGCACCGTCACATTCAATTCCTAATATATACTTTTGAGGATTGCGTGGATGGACGACCGCTAAGTCAATTCGATATCCAGACATCCCTACTTGAGTATCTAGGGTATATCCTAGCTTAGTCAATTGATTATATACTTGTTCCTCAAACGGAGAATCAAATTGTAATGCTGTTAATTGTTTTTTTGTAGCTTTATTTTCATTTAACAAAGTCAAAATAGATTCAATTTCATCTCTTCTAACTAAAGAAACAGCCTTTGCATATTCCATATAGCTTTTTAAAAGTTTTGGACCATCATTTTTAACGTTGGATACATTTAGATCAGATGGTTCAATACTCGATACGATATGAATTTCTTCTTTAGCACGAGTAATGGCAACATTTAGCCTATTTTCCCCACCTTGTTGTCCAAGAGTTCCGAATCGATTATATACGCGCCCTTCTTCATTTTTAGCGTAGGCTATCGAGAAAATAATAATATCTCTTTCGTCCCCTTGAACATTCTCAATATTTTTAACAAAGAGTCGCTGATCCATATCATTACTCATATTTTGCTGATATAAAACGCCAAACTCTATGTCATTTTCTGCCTCGTCCTCTATTAAATCGAGGATTTTATCTTGTTGTTTTGCGTTAAATGTAATAATACCTAATGATTTATTGGGATTTTCAATCATTAGTTGTTTAACTAATTCAACTACTTTTTTTGCTTCAACCTCATTATGTTGATTTATCCATAAACCATTTACTCTATGCCATTGGATGGCAGCAGGATCTCTTAGAGGTTCAACATTTGGAGCAATTTGAATATTGCCGTTATAGAAAGCATGATTAGAAAAGTTTATCAACTCTTCTGATTTTGATCGGTAATGCCATTGCAGCATTTTTTCGGGTAAAAATCTTTTTGCAAGATTTAATAAACTCTCTGATTCTTGAAAGTCCATTTGTTCTTCATCGTCTTCATCTCCAACGATCTCACTTTTGAATAATGAAGATGGTGGAAGCTGTTTTTCATCCCCAGCAACAACTAGTTTAGTACCTCGAAATGCAGAAGGGAGTCCATTTTCTACTGTACATTGTGAGGCTTCATCAAATATTACTAAATCAAATAAATCCTTTTGCAATGGGAAAATGGCAGAAGCAGTTTCCGGTGATGTTAACCAAATAGGCATTACATCCAATAATCCATTTAAAGAAAATTCCCTAACAAGTTTTCTTACTGGCCATACCATTCGTTGTTTCCCTGTTTGATGTTGTAACTCTTTCATAGCTTTGGAATTGGTTTGTTTCACTTTCAAAAGCTTCGATAATAATCGATTGATTAAAACCTTCACTGATAATTCCTTTTTCTGTAGTAATAAATCTTTAAATTGATTTCGTAACTTAGTAAACTCTTCTGTTCCAATTTTCGTTAATACGGGATGCTTCCTTTCAATTTGATCAATCCAGTGAATATAGGCAGATTGTTTAACAATATCCACCCAATCATTTGCCATTTCCCTGTAAATATTGTCATCAGATTTTTCTTTCAATAATTCAATAATATCTTTGATGAAAGGTGGACTTTGATCATAGAATCGATCCATTTCTCTTACTTCTTCAAAATCTTGAATAATATATTCCTGTTGTTTTTGAAACTCTTTTAATGGTATATCACCTTTTGCAACTTTTTGATTTAACTGATTTACCATCTCTTTTGAAAAGTAGGTCTTCAATGAATCTGTTTCTTTAAACATTTTCTCAGAAACCTTCGCCAATTCAAAAAGGACTCGTAGACTTTCTCTTAATTTCGGCCATTCTTTAGAGGATAGCCCTTTAAATTTTTCTCCATTTAATAATTCTTCCACAATAGTTTTACCTGTAAAAGAGGTCCACCACCATAATCTAAGTTTTTGTAAACTTTTCTTTTCATCCGGGTTCAAATCATCAAATATTTTTTCAATCTTATCATTGATATTCCAGCTATATTCTGGTGTAATATCCTCTTGGTCAAATGTATTCAAATATTCAATGCTTGTTTCAGCTTTTTCAATAATATTTTTCAGTATTTCAATGATTTTCATTCGATCTTTTAAATCTAAATTGGCAAATGATAAACGATGTTTTAATGGATAATCTTTACTTCCAAAACGTCCGTAGTAACTTCCATAGGAAAAGATTTTCATTAATACATCTTCAAGATTTTCTTTATTTAAGGAAGATAATGCTGCTTCCATATCAAGGATTACATCAATATCATTTATAGGCTTTCCTAGGCCATAAAGTTCATAAGCTTTAAAACCATGATCTTGTACTTCAAATAAACCATTAGCAATTGCATTTAACTGGGCCTCGCAATGTTCAATTTTTGCCGATAATTGGTACAGCTCATTTTCATAGTCCACTATATTAATATCACTTTGCAACAAATTAAAGAGTTTCTTGTAAAGTGTTTTACGGTCATTTTTTTCATCATGCAATAATGCAACATGCCCGGAGAGTCCAAGAGAATCCATTCTCTGATAAACGACATCAAGTGCCGCTCTTTTTTGACAAACAAGTAGAACTCTTTTATTTTGAGCTATTGTATTTGCAATTAAATTTACAATAACTTGTGATTTACCTGTACCTGGTGGCCCATGAACGACAAGTCCTTTTTGTTTTTCGACTTCCTTAATAATTTCCTCTTGTGATGCATCCGTATCTAGAAGATAGAATTTTTCTTTTTCTGGAATGTGTTTTTCAAATTCTGGCCGATCGATATCTTCTCTCTCTTCTATTTCCCATTCATTGTTAAAATTAGAATCTAATAATTCTCCTAAAATTCCAAAGTCAGAATTTCCAGCTTGTTCATCTAATAAAATAAGATCATCATAGTCCTTCAACAAAGCAGAATTTCCTTGAGGATAACACCCTAAAATTGCCATCTTCTCCAGTTCAAATTGCCCTTTTTTTCCGTTGGGTATCTCGCTCTGTTTAAGATCCTTGAAAGGCTTTAATTCCACTTCATTGGACCAAAGAATGTTGATAGAATAATTCTTCAGCCATTTGATCCAATTTAAAAAATCATGTTTTTTTGCGAATTCTTCCGCTTCTTCATAAATGGAATCTGTTACATCAATGCCACTATATTTTTTAAAAGCAAGGAACAAGGTTCGATTTAACTGAGGTTCATCATCCTGAAAAGATAATTTCCAATGGACTCCATTTGCTTTTGTTTTCTCTAATTTAACGGGGTATAAAAATAGTGGAGCTCTTATATAGGTACCATCTAACATAAATCCGGATATGTAGGGATAACCAACATATAGGTCGTAAAGACCTGTTTCCTCTTCAATGGATTTTAAATTTCTATATAATGAGTTCAGTTTATTAGACAATATTAAGGATGCCTCATTATTCACATCTTGCTTTAACAAGCTTATATTACCGTTTTGTTCCATAATTCTCTCAAGAATTTTACTGGAACTTTCCGGATTTACTTTATTTACTAAAGTAATATCAAAGGACCACTTATCATATAGCTTCAACATCCGAATAGAACGATTTCTTCTACTGAGGTCATTTAAACGATCCTTTAAATAAACCAATTTATCTTTCAAATTTATCACCTATTAAAATTATTATTCATTATGTATTAATATTTTTTGTTATCTATATTATAACATTTCCTTTTTTACAATAATAGACAAAGACCGGCAAATCTTTTATGGAAAAATACTATAATATATAATGGCCTTTCTGAGGGAAACATGGAGAATCACGAGGATTAGAAAAATAAGAAGTCCATGTATTCTTAGAAAAAAGTCTCTACTTTAATAAACGAATTATCACGGAGGTCATTATCATCGTAAAGGATTTCTAAAAAATATGGCTGAATTGCTTGATGAACAGAATCAGTAGAATTTAGTGATTCCATAATGCGTTATCAGTGCAGTCAATCCATTCTTCTAATTCCTTATGATCTTTAGTAGTAGGAATTTTTTTCGAAAGATTTTCAGAAACGATAAATCATTTATCATGTCTACATTCCCTTAATTTCATGAAAATTATTCGGGAATTGGACCTGTATAATCCTATTAATGATAGAAATGATGCCATCCCTTTTCCCTCTCTCAATTCCTTTCTTCATCCCACGTTCCTCCGCTTTTACTTCCCAAGCCGTTTTCAATTCCATCACCTTCATCGCCTCCAGCTCGTTAAGTGACTTATTTTCCATTTTCCATTGCTCTTCTTCCTCCTTGTCTAGAATCAAATATGGACAAAAAAGCCTGCTATTAAATGGAATCTTGCCGTATTTAGTTCCATTCGAAGAAATTCCTTCTTTTTTAAATACGTAGAATTGCACCGCGATAAAGATTCTATAGAAAATACCATAGGGACAGTCCCTGTGCTATTTTAATAGTGAAAATTAGTGACTGTAATCATAATCTGGGATAATATTAAAAAGGCAAATATACTTCGTTTTTTACCATATTATAAAAATAGTTGATTCATTTAAAAGGAGGAACTTATCAATGGAACCTGTTTCCCAAACACTCATGAAAGGCGAAGAACCCCTTTATCGCCGGGGAATCTTTACTTTCAGTGGAGCCCATTTTTTAAATGATTTAGTGACCACAGGTATGGTTCCGGCATTAGTCGTCCTTTATAAACATGCCTTAGATTTGAACTACACCCAGTCAACATTAATCGTGTTAATGTCTTATTTAACTTCTTCCGTTTCGCAACCACTTTTTGGCTTATTTGCGGATCGAAAGCCTAAAGTCTGGTTATTTTCCGCGGGATTATTTTGCTCTATTATAGGGCTTGCTTTAACAGCCATCGCACCATCTCTACCTTGGCTGCTCTTATTTATTTCCATTTCCGGGCTTGGTTCCGGCGCATTCCATCCGGAAGCATCGCGGGCTACCCACTTAGCTTCTGGAACAAAAAAAGGGCTTGCCCAGGCTATTTTCCAAGTAGGAGGAAATTCCGGCCAGGCTTTTGGCCCGTTAATCATATCCATTTTCATTATCCATTCAGGAATACATAGCCTTATTTGGCTTATTCCCGTAGCATTTTTATCCCTTATATTAACCGGACAAATTCTCCCCTGGTTAGGTGGGAAATTAAAAGCTACTAAAGTAAATACTAAAAAGGTAGGAAAAGGAACGAACAATTATCTTGGAGCAAGCCTGCTTTCATGTGTAATTATCCTTCGTTCATGGTGCCAAATTGGAGTTGTCGTCTTTTTACCCTTTTATCTTCATAATCTGTCCGTACAGCAATCAGAAATCCTTAGCTTTGTCTTTGTCGGTGCAGGGGCACTGGGAACATTCGTAGGTGGTATATTATCGGATAAAGTTGGGATGAAACGTTTACTTGTTAGCTCTATGCTGCTAGCCACCCCATTTGCATTGATTTTTCCATATGTACATGGAGTGTTATCGGTACTAGACTTACTTTTATTTGGGTTTTGTGTACTCTCTTCCTTCTCGGTAAGTGTGGTTTATATGCAGCGAATGCTACCTGAAAATATTGGTCTAGCTTCAGGACTTTCGATTGGTTTTGGTGTGGGGGCAGGTGGAATTGGTTCTGTTTTTATGGGAGGAATTTCAGACATTTTCGGTGTTGCAACGGTCTTTACAATTCTTTCTCTCCTTCCCCTTGCCGGCTCGTTGATTTCTGTCTTTTTGCCGAGTGACCGGTTGGATAAGAAGTTGCCAGTGTAAAAAAGAGGCTAAAGCTAGTGTAAAGTTTTATTGCTTTTGTATTGATGGCAAGTTGATTTTTATTTTTATTCTTATCGATAAAATTGGGATGAGGTACTTGTCCCCTCATCCCTTCCAGCATTCATTCTCAATCTATAAATTTATTTTTAACATTAAAAATCCTAGAAAAGCGCATAACCTCCAGTGCACTAACCTTTTATCGTATTGGAGTTAGGCGCCAAAATTTATGATTGTACTAAGTTTAAATTACCATTCGGAATTCCTGCTTCTATATAACTTCTTACCAATTTCCAATCGCCAATGTTATTTTTTTTGAACGTTTGAAAGAATAAATTTGCTGTTTCTAAACTCTTACCATTAATAACCATCGTAGCGGATAAAATCACCAACGTCTCATCAACTCTTAATGGAAAAATGGATATTTCATTTAAAACCCATCGGGCATTGTTTTCTTGGACAAACTTAAAGCCTTCCTCCCACCCATTGATGGATTCTTCATAACCAAAGTCTACTATTTCTCCGCCTGTTATTTCTCTTCCTTTATAATCTATTGATATTAAATCCTTTAATTCGGTAATAGAGGAAGTTCTCCAAACATCTATATAAGAATCGAGAAATTGTCGAAAGGTGTTATCCATAAAAAAACCTCCTTAATGGTAGTGATCATCTTTCCTTTCTATATTGAGAAGGAATATTCCTTTATTTGCTGCATTTCCCATTTCGAAAACGGTGCCGGTCCCCCAATATGCTAAAGTCTCAGCATACTGGGGGACCAGCACCAAAATTACGATCGATTGTTCACATACAAAAATTTATTACTTATTGTTTAAATTTATCAATATAAACTTTTACCCAATCAATATCTATTGGTCCGTTTATTACCTTATAATAAGCACCATCATTATAAAAAGTTAAACGGTGTTCATAAATTGAAGCCATTATAGGACCTCTTGTTGTGTAGATAGTAACTAGAAAGCCCTTTTCTTTTGAAACATTACCATTCCATTCACTATCTTTCATCTTTTTTACTCGATATTGACTCAAAAAATCATTGAACTTTTCTGCATGTGCCTTGTTGTCCGTTCTCCGTTCAAACTGTTCCACACCTTCATTAAATACCAAGGATTCAAAATTTTTAATATCATAGCTAATTACGTCATCTAATGCCTTTTCTCTATATCCATAATAATTTTTTATAAAGTAAATGATTATTATTGTTATTAAGGCAAGTCCTATGATTAAATACCTTTTGTTATTCATATAATCCCCCCTAATTAATTATACCAGAATACCCATAATTTTCCTTAATCTGTTTTTAACATTGAAACGGCGGAACCCGCCCAATGTTTCCTTCACATAATACCCCGCCACAGCAGGAAACTGCGTAAACTCCTTCCTCATTTCCCTAAACGAAATCACCCCATTCCCCCTAGTAAGCTCGAAATCTAGGGAATATTCGTGACAGTTCAATGGGTTTTTATGAAAGGATTTCCTATAGAATTGTATTGCCTCTTCCTCGCTGCTTGCATATATAAAGACAAAGGTTTTCTTGTCCATCTTCAGGGAGTAGACGCCAATCTTATGAATACCTAGTACATTCTTTTCAACCAATTCCGCTACTTTCTCAGGATTTACTTGATTCATGTCTATTTTAGATATGTCGTCATCTAATGAAATTTTCTCCTCCGCTAGTAAATGATACAGGGAATGAGCCAATGTGGATTCCTCATAAAGAATAAGATTCTCATACATCTCTCTGACCAACATGTGATAACACCCCGTTTTCCATTTTTATCAATATCGATACTTATTTTAAAAGGATCATATCTATTAGCTGTTGGCAGGACTTTGTTCTTTTTGCTCTCCAATCGCTCCTGTATGTTCGTTATAACCCACCTTTATCATTCCAACTGGACCATTCCGGTTTTTGGAGACAATCATTTCGAGAGAATGATCCTCGGAATCCTTGTCATAATAGGCTTCGCGATATAAGAACAAAATGACATCTGCATCCTGTTCCACACTGCCTGATTCCCGAATATCGGACATCATCGGACGTTTATTAGCACGCGTCTCCACTGATCGATTGAGCTGTGCCAAACAAATGACGGGGCAATCAAAATCTTTTGCCATCATCTTGAGGGATTTCGATATTTCCGTTACTTGTAAATGGGTATTTCCCCCGTACATTTCACTTGGTTGGATCAATGTTAAGTAATCGATAAACACGATTGGTTTCTTAGATGGGAATTCATGCATGAGCTTTCTGGTTTTCGCTCGCATTTCAGCAACTGTTTGCCCAGCTCCATCAAAAATTTGTATGTTGGTTTCATCGAGGTCTCCAATGACATCCGCCCATTTATCCTTTTGGCTTTTCGTTAGCATTCTTTTCGGATCCCGCATCTTTGAACGGTTAAACCCTCCAGTTGAAGCCATTAATCGTGAGGTGATGAGCTTTTCAGGCATTTCTAAGGAAAAGACGAGTGGAAGAAACCCTGCCCAACCCGATATTTTTGCAAAATGAAGCATTACATCGGTTTTCCCCATCGAGGGCCTTGCTGCTATAATCGTCACTTCTCCACCCTGAAAGCCTCCCGTCAAGAGATCAAGCTTTTTGATACCCGTTGTCACACCTTTCGAATGGGTTTGATCTTCCCATGGCGCCTCATAAATCCTAACCAATGCTTGGTGTAAAGAGGTGTGATCCTCCATTTTCGATTGGTTTATTTTATCCAATTCGGAAATTACTTTTGTAATCTCCCAATCATTCATCGCTGCAAGCGTTAAGATGTTTCGCTTTTCCCGTTCCTTCCAGAGTTCCAGAATGAGCTTCTCCGTTTCATTAAATTTCTCAGGCTCTGCATACGATAAAAGCTCTGTAAGATAAGACATTCCGCCAAATGATTCCAGGTCAGGTAAGGTGGTGAAGGTAAGCAAATCAACCCCCTTACCAGCACGCTTTAACTCCACCATTCTTCGCATTAATGCCTTATGGCGTGCACTTTCCAGCTGGTCGGGTTGAATGATGGTATCATGAAGTAAATAATCCGCTTTCATTAAGCATCCTAAGAACGTTTTTTCCACCACACTCATTCCACTTCACCTGCCGTTGGATCAAATACAAATTCGCTTGGTATCGCTCTTCCAGCTGGAAATGAAACGGTTGACGCTTTAGATTGCTTTTGGATTTCATCATACGAATCTACTTCTTCAACCGTAAGTAATGATTCATTTTCCCAGTTTTTCAGGATCCCCGTAATATAACTCAGCCTTCGCTTGTTATTGGCGCACGCAATATTCATGGCTTTTATTATCATTTCCTTTGGCTGTAAAAAACGAGAATCATCTAACCACGACAACAACTGTTGTTTCGCATTTATGTTCGTAAAACCAAATCCATTCGCATCCCAAAATTCGATAATTTCTTTCACATCATCTGTTTTTTGATGACTCTGTGACGGACTCACTATGTCCGGATTATTCTCTATACTTGGATAGAGATCTTGTTGTTGTTTTTGTTTTTCTTTTTCTTTTTGTTTTTCTTTTTGCCCACGTATCGTAAAACGAGTCGAAAACGTATCGTCCAATTCAATAAAGAGATCTTTTTCAGCCTCTTCTTCTTGAACATCTGTCGCATAACGAGGTGACATCGTTTCGTCCAATTCTTGACAGGGATCTTTTTCTTCGTCTATGAGCATCCCTTTTTGATGATAAAAAGCTTCATATAACCTTCTAATCTCTTCCTTATGTATGGATTCTGCAACATATTGGATAAGTAAGTGATCCTCGACCTCTTTCAATTCGGAAATAATACAATCCATGACCGGCTTTCCACCTTTTTGGAGATTCTCTTTCCCCCAGTTCTTAATCGCCAGTTCCCTTGTTTTAGGATTGTAACGAATTAACTGATGGTGCCCCTCGAAACGCTCCATTAACGAATGAACACTTTCAATCGAAAAGCCCAAATCAAAAGCCATTTGTTTCTTCGTAATTCGATAGATTCCAATTTGAGTAGTATGCGGATTCGTCAGCAGATAAAGGTAAAAATATCTATCCTTCGGGGTCATCTGCTCTAAAACAATCGGACTCTTCCAAAAATCAGTACGCACCATTCGATATTTTGCCATCTTCCTCCACTCCCCAATCTTCAAATAAAATAGTCATCATATTTGATATAGGGTTTTAGGGAGAAAAAGGACACCGTGTTTTTATAAAATTTTCGAAACACAGGGACGTTTCCTACGTTTTCCTATCTTAAAAATAAAAATGGGACAAGGTTCCTGCCCCCTTGCCCATGACTTGTTAAAAACAAGTTCTTTTTGACTAGAAACTGTCCAACTGCACGAATTGACTAAGTAAAAGCTGGACTTGGAAACACAAGATCTTTTTTCTATGCTCAGACAAAAGTGGGAAATATTCTAAGTTCCTTTGTACTATAAATAGGTTAAAATACCCACAAATATGTTATTATTAAGAATAATTAATTCTTTTTACAAGGCGAGTGGATAAAATGAGTATAGTAATTGGTGGTAGAGCGGGGATAAATTCTGTGAGTTTTTCTACTAATGAAACGAAAGTGACAGCATACAGAAATAAAACTGGTGAGATAAAAATTAATGTAACTTCAAAAAAGAAATCGATATTTGGACAAATTGGTCAGAAACTAGACAAAATACCGTTTATTCGTGGGATTTGGATGATCTTCGAAGGGTATTTAGATTCTTGGAAAACAATTCTATTTATATTTGGAATTTATTTAGCAACTCTGTTTTTAAGCAGTCGATTTATTACAAAAATGCCCAGTTCAATCGGAAATAAAATAGTACATCATACTTTCCTTATTTGGTATACATATATATTAATAATTCTTTTATTAGTACTATATTCCCTTTTTATTAAATTTTCTCCCGTAGGGAAATATCATTCTGCTGAACACATGGTAGACAATGCTTTTGAAAAGTCCAAAAATATTTCTATTAACAATGTTATCAAATACTCCAGAATTCATCATCGATGTGGGACCAATTTATGTGTTTTTATTATCTTGTTTTATATTATATTTAGTCTATTCATTAAAAGCTTAATATTAAGTTTTTTATTGGGTTGTATTTTCGGTTATGAAGTTTATAAAATTAATACTAGATGGATCTCTCCTTTTTTAAGACCAATTTATTTTATAGGATATTTCTTGCAAAAAAATTTATTTACTACCCCACCCGACAAAGAACATCTATTAGTTGCCAAAGCAGCATACGAATGTATTCTTAAAATCCATGAAGCCAATAAGAATGGTATTTGAAGAATAAACATTGGAGGAAAAGTAAATGAAAAAAGCATCCATTTATCTGGATGCATACTGCAATCTCTTTCCCTTGGAGAATGTATAAGTGTTTCCCAAAAACATATATTTCTCCTCGTTTTAAAGAACTTTAGTTCATTTAAAGTCAGAAGCATTAACAGCACTCATCCAACCCTTTTGTTTAACAAATCATTTGCCTGACTTTCAGTGATTCCTCTAATTATGCCCAATTCACTAATGAAAATCTTCAGTGCGCTGTCTAGCATTTGCTTTTCGCTTGCATTGAGAGCTTTCTTTTTGTTTAAGCGCATTAAATCACGTACAACTTCTGCACCCTCCTGAAAATTACCTGTTCTCAACTTTTCCGTATTAATCTTGAATCTTTCTTTCATTGAAAGATTTGTATCTGTTTGACCGTATTGAAAAATGTCCAAAACGTGTTTAAGTGTTGGTTCATCTGCAACTAAGCGAATGCGTGATTTTTGCACTTTGTCAATAGGAATCATTACTTGTAATCGCTTGATAGGTACATTTATCATATAATACCTATGTTTCTCACCGAGAATTTCCTTTTCTTCTATTGCTACAATAAGACCTGCGCCTTGCATTGGATAAACAATGGAATCTCCAACATGAAACATTTAGAACACCTCCGAATTTGACACCTCCTTAATCATAACACACATTATGTTTTTTATCAAAATATTTTATTATAACACCATACAATAGAAAATTTCAATATTTTTAGCTGGAAAATCATCATTATTTTAGGTGGTTTTATTTACCAATACAAAAAAATATCACAGTGCAGGATTAGCTACTATTGAATTTATTTCCTGAACCTTACGCCTAGCGTATGATTTTATAAAAAGAATAAGAAGAATCCATTTAAAAAAATGGATTCTTCTCTAGCATAATTAAGTTTCAATTTTATAAAAAGTTCGATCATTTTCTACTTATTGATCTGCATTTCACCTCAGTAATGGTGAAAATGATTGTTTGCTAATTTTATTTTTGCAAATGTACAAGCTTTTCCGGATTTGCCACCATATACATGCGCCAAATCTTATCATCTTGAAACTCCAGAGAGACGACATAAGCGACATTGTCATTAACGATTACAAAAACCCCTGGAAATCCATTTACAACTTTAAATTCCATCCTCGTGTTTTCAGGAAGCTTTTTCATAATACTTGTAAACAAAAGGACAATTCGCTCCGATGAATAGATTGGGTTTAGTGCAGCTTTTACTTTTCCGCCTCCGTCAGAAATTAATACAGCATCTGTCTTCAATAACTCTAGCATCTTCTTAATATTCCCTGTTTGAAGTGCCATCGTAAATTGTTCTAGGCTGCTTTTCATCGATTGGAAATCCAATGTGGTAGCTTTCGGTCGGTTCTCCATGCTTTTTTTGGCTCTGTGAAAAATCTGCCTGCAATTGGCATATGATTTTTCTATAATAGCTGCAATTTCTTCATAGCTATACTGAAATACTTCTCGTAATAAGAAGACTGCTCGTTCATCTTCAGATAACTGCTGCAAAAGCAAGAGATAAGCGGTCGAGATCGATTCCTTCATCATATAAGTATGAGAAGGATCATTTTCTGCATCTACCAATGGTTCTGGCAACCACTCTCCAACATATACCTCGCGCTTATTGGCAGCTGATCGTAATTTATCAATGGAGCTATTCATCACGATCTTACATAAATACGCTTTCTTGTTTTCAATGACTTTTTCGCTGCTAACATGGTTATACGTGAGAAACGCCTCTTGTACAAGATCTTCTGCATCTGTAACACTACCAGTCATTTGGTAGGCGATCGAAAATAACAAAGGTTTGTATGTCTGATACAACTCTTCAGTTTCCAAAACGATTAACCTTCCTTTTCTAAAAGCACTTTGTTTGTTTTTAAAACTTCTTGCGCTGCACGCTTCCCACTCGCAACCGCAGCATCTGCTAATACTTCTTCATGTCCTGCCCAATCTCCTGCTATAAAGATTCCATTCATTTCTGGTATGCTTGGACCCGGATATTCTTTTCGTTTTACATGTGGAAAATCATGCATTACCGTTAGTTTAGATAAAAATTGTTGCACCACGACTTCTTTTCGCCAGTTAGGATGAAGTAAATCCATCACTGATTCTAATTGTTGCTTATCTGAGGTTACGTTTATTTCTTCCATTGGATTATGGTGTTTTGCTATGCTTACAACCAGTGTCCCATCCTCACTTAACTTTGCAGCCCTCGATTGGTTCGTGAAAAACAAAGCTTGGTCGAGTCCTATCGCAAATTGATGTTGTGGGTTAGGTAACTTTTTAATCCCTATATCCAAACAGCATGCCGTAATAGGAATTGCCTGTTCATTCCAAAGGCGCAACGATGTATGTTCTGATCCATTTATCATGTTCATTGCCTCTTTCGGAGGTGCTGCCACGATACAATCAGGAACAGTAAAGACCGTCCCATCTAAGCATTGTATGATTTGATATTGCTCATGATGCTCAATACTTGATACATTTTTATTCGTTAATATTTCGACTCCGTACGCTTCTGCTTGCTTCTTCAGTTTTTGAACAATCGTTTCCCAACCTCCATCAACATATAGGACATCCGATTTTAAAGAGCGCTTCACCTGCCTCAAAGCTGGCTTTGCAAGCTGTAAAGCCGGTACATTTGTATAGGTCGTCAACCGACAGATGGAGTAAAAAATATGCCTTACCATCGGATTGGATATTTCAGAATCTGCCCACTCCATAAGGCTGACTTCCGGAATGGAATCAATATTTAATTTCATAATCTTTAACATTAATTTACTGAACATAAATTTATCTTTCCACGATAAAAGGGTCGATGACATAATCGTTGAAAAATCTGTTGGAATGATATGAACGTCATGATTTAAAATGCCGTGAATAGCAGTCACAGCATTTCCACCTGGAAGTGATATTCCAAGTTCCGTAAAAATGTGAGCAGCATCCCCTGACATATACAATCCATGCGGTCCCAAATTCATGAGAACCCCATTTTTATCATTAGTTATCCCCCTTCCACCTAGACGACTCGATTTTTCCAAAACAACGACCTTTTTTCCTTCCCTCGCCAATAAATTAGCAGCTGTTAACCCAGCCAATCCTCCACCTACGACTACAACATCATAATTTAACATAAAAAAATCCCTCCTACATTTGTTCTGTAAACAAAACGAAGGAGGGAAGGATTTTGTGACAGTCATTATAAAAAAATTTTATATAATTTTTTTATAGCAAAAGATTTCTTCTTACACGTCATTTAATTAGGTCACACTAATTAAATGACTTTATTGTCAAACAACAACATTCTAACTTAATACTTAATATCTGCCACTTTGACGAGCGACTTTCCAATATTCGCTCCTTTAAAGAGGTCAAGGAAGGCGTCAATAATATGGTCGAAACCTTCTGTAATGGTTTCCTCATATTTAAGTTTTCCTTCGTTTAACCATGCGGCTAGTGCTGCGCCACCTTCTTTAAATCGATTAGAGTAATCTCCAAGCGTGAAACCTTTCATAAGCGCACTGGTTTTTATGAGATAAGTTTGAACACGCGGCCCCATATCAATATTTACATTATTATAGGAAGAAATTGCCCCGCAAATTGGAATACGAGCATACTTATTAAGGAGTGGGAATACAGCATCAGAAATAGATCCCCCAACATTATCAAAGTAGATATCAATTCCGTTAGGACATGCATTTTCTAATGCACTTGGAACATCTTCCTTTTTATAATTGATGGCTGCATCAAATCCAAGTTCATTTATGAGGTAGCGACATTTTTCGTCTGTCCCGGCAATTCCAACCACACGAGTGCCTTTAATTTTCGCAATTTGTCCAACAGTCGCTCCTACCGCCCCAGCAGCTCCAGATACAACTACGGTTTCTCCTGCTTTTGGTTGACCAATATCAAGCAGGCCAAAATAAGCTGTTAATCCTGTCAATCCAATAATACTTAAATTCGCTGTTACAGGAGCTTGCTTCGGATCAATTTTCCGAATCTCCTTCTCCTTCGCAATGGAGTATTCCTGCCAGCCAAGATTTCCTATTATCACATCGCCTTTAGCAAACAGTTCCGATTTTGAATCTACTACTTGGCCAATTACTCCACTTGTAATGACCTCGTTTAATTGAAATGGAGGAATATACGATTTTACATCCTGCATCCTTCCACGTAAATACGGATCAACCGAAATATATATAGTACGAACTAGCACTTCACCATTTGATGGTGTTCCAATTGGTGCATCGATAAAAGCAAAATCCTCCATCACTGGTGTCCCAATTGGACGTTTTGCAAGCTTAATTTGTTTTTGCATTTGACTCATGATTACTCCTCCATTCGGTAAAGGGATTATCCATCTTTTAGCACTTTTATTTTTTTATTATGCATTTATTTTCATGGACGGATTCCATTCTCATTTTGAACAATTGATAGGATCAAACGTCAAAATAACAGTATACTCTTGATAAATTTTTTGTCAAAAAAAATACCTTATTATTTTCTAAAAATGCATCAAGAATATATAATTAGTTAGAGCAAACCGATATCTTTGAATAGTGCCGAGAAGAAAACTACCAAAATACTTATGATGTATAAATGAACGGTTGCATATCATGAAGTTGGTTTTGCGTTGGTTAGCCAAAGGAAAAATGTCCCTCACTTCGGCCAATGAGGGACAACGAAAATTCCTAATATCATGTTTTTTACATCTCACTTGAACGCTGATAATAATCCCTTTCCACCACAATTAAACTTCCTTCACATTCTCACACAACGATAATGCTTTCTTTAAGTCAATATCCTCAAAAATATGTTCGGGAGTCCATGGAATATAAATATCTGGTAAAACACCGACCCCTGTTAAGCCCATTCCATTATCAATTTTTGAAACTCTTGATGTTGGATACCACAATTCGATTTGGTTATTCCATGTTTGGATAGCGAGATTACAATAATCGGTCACTCCCATTGTAGCTCTGCCAATAACGGTAACCTTTTTGGAATTTTTGCATACCTCTACGAACTGATCCCCTGAGCTTCCACAATAATAATCAGATAATATGATCACTTTTTCCGGTTTTCCTTTAGCTTGAAAATATATATCTTGTGCAAGTTCGGAAAAATCTAATTCTACGAAACCTTTTCCAATATTTCTTTTCCACTCATCAATATAAATTTGTAAAAACTTTCGCGTTTCTTCGTTTTCCGCTTTTTCTAACTCCTCATACAATGGCTCTATCTTATTAGTAAAATTACGGTGTGTGCAATTAAAAATTGCCGTATCATCCGTACCTGCAAACTCCACCAAACTGCAACTGCGATCCACGATATAATTTAGTAAGGGAAAATAGGAATCGTCGCTGCCACCTCCATTAACACGAACATCTATAATTAAATTGGTGCAGCTATCTAATCTATCTTCCCAATCTTTTATTAGCCTATCTATTGCGTTTACATTCAAAAAATCTGTTATTTTCATTAATAATGTATCTTCGTTAATTTCTTTAATAGAGTATTCTGGTTCCTTGTTATTTGGCTCATAAAGTCTTATATCCATTTGAATTATTTGATCATTCTGGTCCACTATTTCACACATATTATATTTCTTTAGTATTGGCTCCCATCTTTGCCTTTCGTATTTATCTTCCATTAATGATCTCTTATGTATCGCAGCCAATTCTGGAATGGTAATGTTATCTAATGATTTGATGGCCATTCCCATGTGTACTCGAGTTTCCCTGTCGACTTCATATATGTACAGTAAATCCTCATATCTTCTAACTTTAAATCCGACATTCATCATTTTATTACTACTACTATTTGATAGCTTCACAAATAAATGTTGATCCTTACAGTCTAATAAATAATCGGAAACAATCTGAACAAACTTCTGAAGATCTAGTAATTTTTGATTTTCTAATTCTATTATCTCTCTTCTATATTCGTCCGGCGAATCCCATCCCTTTTTGTCTAGACAGCCTGAATAATCATTATGTATAATCGTTACTATTTCTTCAAATATCTCTATGTAGTTCACTTTATCCCTCTATTCACCATTTTTTGATTATTTAGTATAATTGATTATACACGTTCTTTTATGTAAATTAAAGGCTCCACATGCGCGTCCTTGGATATGCTCAGAACACGCCCGCGAAAGGGTAACTCCGCTTGTCACCATTGAAACGGCAGAGCGGTTGCTGCGCAACTATGCTCATGACGGCGAAACAAAGAAACTTGTTGATAATCTAGATATTTTCCTAGTACCGAGCACTAATCCTGATGGCGCCAATTATAGTTTCTATGATTACAATATGCAGCGAAAAAATATGACCAATTACTGTGGTCTAACCGAATCAGACCCAGGATACCGTACTTCATGGGGGGTTGACTTAAAACCGAAACCATTCAGTCGGCTCTGCATTTGACGGTTATGTCGGAGCATCTACTATACAATGCCGAAGCGGCACCTATGCAGGACCAGCGGAAAACTCTGAACCGGAAGCTAAGAATATTGTGTGGCTGGCGGACCAATATCCAAACCTTAAGTTCGCGATGAATATCCATAGCTATGGCGGCTACTTTATATGGGCAGCGTCCAACACCATTTTAAACAAAATTCAGGACTACCGCGGAACCGTCATTCTCCCGGGCCAAACCGGGCAAATCCCGGATGTCCTCTATTCTGCAGCAGGCAACTCAGCTGACTATCTATGGTATGAGAAAGGGATTTATGCTTGGGACTTTGAAGTCGGGGCTGATTTATGGAATAAGGATACGAAAAGATGGGAATCTGTTGGATTCCAGCCGGCATTTTCCGAAGGCCATGAAGAGGCAATGGAATTTTCCAATGGCTTAATCGGCCTGTTAAAAGTTGCCTATAACAATGCGAAAGACCATCAGCCACCATCGTCTAAAGCAGTACCGGGGAATGGCAAGTACACCGGACCGGTCGAAGTAAAATTTGAAACCAGCGAGCCGGCGACAGTCTACTATACCCTTGACGGCAGCCGCCCTGATTTTCATTCGAAAAAAGTTGAGCTAAACGGAATTCGTGAATCTGCGGAAACCTTTAAAATTAACAAAACAACTACAATCAATTATTTCGCGGTTGACACAGCAGGAAATATTGAGAAAAACTACAACCCGCTGAGCAAAGGAAATAACTATAACTCGGTGACAATTACAATCAATTAATCTTTATAAAGAGTTGGCCACGGGGCCAACTCTTACCTTTTCCGCCTGCTTTCCAATGCGATATTTGAGAAATAAGATTGGTGCTATGCACTTGTAAAGCCATTTTATGATATTCCACCGGTTCCTGTACTAATTGATTCTACAGCCCAGAAGCGTACAATTTTTCTTGATCATGAATCCTTCTCGAGCTAAATCATTCAGATTTGCACTAGCATAATGACGCATAACTCCAGCCACATAGCAGCTTTTTCCGTTGTAATCCTTTCCTGTGAACTTTTTTTGATACTTTAACTAACCACTCGAAGAAAACACCGTGCGCAATTCGATAGATTCCTATTTGAGTATTTTTCAAGCAGATAAAGGTAAAAAAATGTATCCTCTGGTGTTATCTGCTCTATAACAATTGGACTCTTCCAAAGTTAGGTTACACTATTCCATATTTCGCCATCTTACTTTGACCAATAAGGGACAACCACAACTCACAATATATCAACGTTTTTTACCTCTCTCTTGAACGCTGATTATAATCCCTTTCAATCCCATTCTTCCAATTCCGATCAATCTTTTTCCCACCTCGAAGATTAAGCACCGCTTCATTTATTGCTTCATAACTTACCTGTGTTTCTACAGAATCTGCATGGTAATCAACCGCAAAATCCTTATCGATTCCAAATCGAGCAGCGGTTGCAATGGCATCGATGTTTGCACCAAGGAAAATGAATTCCCAACCGAATTTCTCTTTTTGATACTGAATCATTTTTTTTATTTTGTCCGTTGTGTATTCACGGCTGGCATTTTCCAGGCCATCCGTTGTAATCACAAATAGTACCCTTTCTGCCTGTTCTTCCACCATTGTTCTCTTTTGTACATTGACAATCTTTTGAATGGAAGAACCAATCGCATCTAATAATGCAGTGGTTCCTCCGACTTCATAATCTCTTTCAGTAAGAGGCGATATGCCTTTAATATTGATACGGTCATGCAATAATTCGTAATGGTGATTAAATAAAACCGTGGTAACAATCACTTCTCCTTCCGCTGTCTGTTGTTTCTTCAACATCGAATTGTAACCGCCGATGGTATCAGCTTCCAGTCCAGCCATAGATCCGCTTTTATCCAAAATAAATACTAGTTCGGTTAGATTCTTCTTCATTCTTATCATCCTCCGTTTTGTGATAAACTTAGAATAACAAGAATCACATAAAAAAAGGTCGCTTCCAAAGCGACATTTTAAGAACCAAGTAATGGCTGGTCAAAAGCAAATAATGCTTCATTTATTTCATGAATATTGTAGTTGTTTTGTTCCATGAAATACTGAATGATCACATCAGATTTACTGCTGTGTGACAATGTATACCCAGCAGTTGTTAATAGCTCCAGCGTTTCATTTAAATTCAATTTTAATGCAATGGCAAAGGCTACAGCTGTTTTCTTCGTTGGTGTATAGTCAATGCTGTTCCTAATTTTGGAGAATAATCGCCTATCGATATTTGCCCGCTTATAAGTTTCTACATCCGTCAGACCTTTTTCATCAATGAATCGAAGCAGCCGCTCGGAAAATGATTCTTCGAGCTGATTTAATCGGTTCGCTAAAGAATAAGTTTCTTCCGATATTTTTTTCTCTTGGAAAATATCAGGTTCCCGCAAACTCTCCATCACATCGTATTGTTCGAAACGATTCCTTGCAAATACCTTTTCTGCTGCTTCTACATAATGCTCATCAATATATTGATGAATAGATGTAAACAACTTATTACTTATTCCGAATGATTTTTTATCAAAAACAACAAGGTATACCAACATATCATTCTCCAATAAAAATGAACTGATGGTGGATATCGCAATTTGCAATGCTTCTTCTTTTGGATAACCATATATACCGGTAGATATCAATGGAAAAGCGACAGATTGAAATTTATATTCTTTTGCTAGTTTTAAAGAGTTCATATAAGATGCCTTTAATAGATCTGCCTCTTGGTTACCTCCTCCTTGCCAAATAGGACCTGGAGTATGGATGATATATTTTGCATCTAGCTGACAGCCGTCGGTTATAACTGCTTCTCCGACCTTACATCCACCGATTTTATCACACGCTTTCTGCAGTTCACTGGCACCTGCAGCATTGAAGATTGCCCCGCAAACACCGCCACCCATTTTCAATTCTGTGTTGGCTGCATTCACGATTGCATCGACTTGCATTTTCGTAATATCTTGACGAATTAGTTCTAACGGCACCGTCTTTCCCCCTTCCCATTGTCCGCTTACCTTGATAAAAAAGACCGAATCTCAAAATCGGTCTTTTTTCTATCATATCTTAAATTCCAGCCAATTGGAGGCGTTTTTTCTCTGTTACTTCCATTGCCTTAAGCATGTCCTCCGAAAGCCTTGTGTTTTCCTTCTCATCCAGCCATTTTACTAAAGCTTTTACTGTGCTTAAGAAGTCCTTCACTTGCGTCTTGCTTACGGATTCAAACATATCAAAGTAATCCTTTGTTAGGATTCGTTCCCATTGTTTTTGGGTCAATTCATCCCAACTATTGAATGAATATGCCTCAAGAATCTCCCGTAAATCAGATAAACTATTTCTATATTTCCTTACTGTATTTTCACTCTTGCCATCTGTTTTTTCTTTGAAAAAGTTTACGAATGACTTTGCATAAACATTATCAATGGTGTCAGGTGTAAAGCCTAGATCCTCGTAAAAAGGAATATCCTCATTTTTAACGATTGGCTCTTTATTTTGTTGAATAATCGGTACAATCGCGGATACACGATTTTCTCCACCCGTCACAAAAGAGGATAGCGGCAGCCCTAATTCTTTTCGGACCGTATTAAAATCGGCTGTTTTTTCTACTTTTTCAAACTGAGCCTTTACTTGCAGATATAGCTTATATTCTAGTTGCTTTAACCATGTGTCAACTTCTTCCACTCTACCGTTTTGGACCATTTCACGTGGTGAAAGATCATCGAATTTTGGTAAGGATTTATCGATATCTAGTTGCAAGTTGTTTTGGGCATACAGGATAAAATATTTCGGTACATTTTCGCTGATTTGAATGGCCATGTTCTTGACTTCGGTTTGAGATGGAATGATGAGTGATTGTTCCTTTTCATCCATCCATTCAACAGCCTTTTCTACTTTATTTACCTTTTGTTTAAATTGTTCCAGAATGTTTTTATCATAGCAATCAAATTGGAGCTGGTTTTTCCTTAATGAGATAATTCCTATACTTTCCGCTAACCGTGCTTTTCCTTCCATCTCATTATCCATGAATTCATTGTAGTTTTGAAGCCAGCTTAGTCTCTTGGCATTTTGCTCCCAGTAATCAGTAACAAATTCTGGTTCTCCTTGTAGGAAATTCGAAACGATTTCCTCATCCTGTACCTGATATTGAACGCTGTATACATGGATTTCTTTTCCCTCTCGATCAGCAATTCCATTTGGATCTTTTAGAAACTCTCCGATGATTTCCGGATAATAATGGAAGAGAATATCATCACGGTTGGATTTCGTTTCTACCATTAACTTTTGGATGAAGTCATTAATATGGTTCATATTTTCGGGTCCTTGAAATATGCTAATACCGTTGAAATAATCCTTGTTATCAAAGCGATCAATTAAACTGATGGTACCAATCCATGGTGCAAAGTCAGGTACATTTTCATTGTTATCTAAAATCGTAAATTGTTCCTTTGTGTTTACCTCTTCAAATTGAATATCTGTTTCGCTCTTTCCAATAGCCTGTACTACTTTTGGAGTTAGTTTTGCCCATTTTTCAGCCAATGTTTTTTCATCGTTGGATAGATGGGTTCCATTTTCCTTCAGAAACCATTCAATTCCGCGAAGTCCGTTTTCATAGGAATGGAAAAAGTTGAGCCAGTATTGAAAGAAGTCCAATTCATTTTTATCTGGGATTTTCGATTGTGATCTTCTTCGGAACTCGCTATGTAAACGATACAATTGGTTTCTTGGAATTTTCTTATCTACAAAACTAGTTAATTTCAACATCAGTTCATGTCTTTCCCGAAGAAAACGCTCTTCTTTCACTTCACTGATTTGAACAATACTTTCCTTTAATAAACAGCATTTCTTATATTTCTTTCCACTTCCACAAGGACATGGATCATTACGATTTATTTTCATTCTTTCACCTTCATTTTTTTATTATGCTAGATTCTAGATAGTTGTCATAAGGTTGGTTTTACGAATGGCCAGGTATGTATATGGCGAGCTTTAGAGACCACTAATCTCCATTATAACATTTTCAACCATTCAGCTGAAGATGGTAGTGTGGTGGTTAAATATTCCTAGTATTACGATTAAAAAGATAGAAGCTGAAAGCAACTCTCTTTACCACCTAAATTCTATGTAAAAACAGAATCAACTACAAATGACAAAATACTAAGCAATGTATCGTGCACTAACGGCTTTCTAATGCCATTTTACTTTTATTTACCTTATCCTCTATATTTGATTGCTAGTCCCTTCAAGAAATTCCGGGCGTATTTATCTAGACACTCTTTATAGTTCTTATGCCCTTCTTTTCGTAAAAACGCGCCAAGTTCTCCTTTTGATACAAAAATCCCCGCCATCTCGAATATTTCCAGCATATCCTCTGTCGTTAACGAAAGGGCTATTTTTACTTTCTTCAGCATGAGGTTATTAAGATTTGCTTTATTCTGTATGGATGGTTCTGGTTTATCAGGATTTCCTGGTTTAGGATCTTGTTTTCCTCTTTTGTATATAATTAATCCATTTAAAAACGAATCAAACATTTTATTATTACATTTCAATTGAGTGTCCATCTCATCTTCATCTGGTTTAGTAAGGATATTTACTACATCAGGTATTGATACTTCCACTCCGCCGAGTCTAAATATTTCAGCTATTTCTCTGTTTTTTAACTCCAGTGCATATCTCAAGCGAATTAATATATCGTTATTCTCCATTCATAAACCCCCGATTTTATATGTAATCCCTGTCACAATACAACAGACACTATTTTATTACTAATACTTCCTTTCTCGCAACTAATTCTATGTTTTGTTCATTTAATAAACGGAGTTGATTCTAAAAAATGCATGAACAAGGTTTCACTAATTATACTTTGTTCTTTTTTTTCTAAAACATTCCTTATGATTCCTTTAGCCTTATCAAATTCTTATTCTCCCGCCAATTGTTCCATCTCTTCTAATTTGTATGGCTCTCGTCATCACATTGTTAGCAATATATCGAACCTTGCTTCACTACCCAACTCAGAGCTACCATAAAAAAATTTGGGAGTGAGTACAAATACGTTATCAAATTGGAGTACTGGTAAAAAGTATCCTTCTGTAGATAAAGCATTTGAATTTGCAAATTTAATAGCAGTAAAAGTTGATGAACAATATGAATGGGTAGAAGATGAAAAAATATGATACTTTTTAACTAGTAATAATGTAATATATAAATGATAAATAAAAATAAGGGGGAAGAATAAAAATGGGGACTTTTTTTGCATTGGTAGGCTTTTTATTAATAATAGGGGCAATTGTATATCTGATTGTGTCACTCATTAAAAAGAATTTTAAGAAAAATCTTCTAATGTACATAGGAGGAGCAGGAATAATATTGTTTATTCTTGGTATCTGTATACCATCAGGTTCAGCACAAACCGTATCCATTGATGGAAAGAAACTTGACTATGATAAATTAGTTGCTGAAATTAAATCTAAAAAAGAAGAGCTTAACAATGTTAAAAAACAACTTGATGATCTTAATAATCAATATACTGAAAAAGAAGATCAAATAAATGCCGCCATGGATGTTGTTAATAATAAAAAGAAATCTGAAGACGAATTAAAAAAACTTCAATCAGATATAGATTCCAAGAAAGAAGAAGTTAAGTCCTGGGATTCTAAATTAAATAGTAAGAAAAAGGAATTAGCAAGTGTTGCTGGACAGATTCAGAAACGTAAAGGGGCGCCAAAAGTTCTACCTGCAGGCTACTTTTCTGTAGGAAAAGATATTCCAGCCGGAAGATATAAGGTTGTTCCTAATGGTGGAATGGGTAACTTCTTTGTAAATGAAGGCGCTAAAGTAAATATCATTTTAGGTTACGACGCTTCATTATCTGTTAAAGAATATGTGTTTGATGCTGATGAAGGAGACGAAATCCAACTAACAACTTCAGCAAAATTCATACCTGTAAAATAAATAATAAACGGTCCATAATGTTTTATTAAAAAATTATAGTTCCATGAAATTAGATGGTTGGAGTTAATATCAAAACATTTTTATTGTAAAAGAAAGAGGATAGATGAACGGGAATAATACCTGTACTCATCTATCCATTTTTTACAATAAATGAGGTCATTTACTTTAAGTAAAATTCTTCACAAATTTCTTTGAAATAGATGTGGATGGTGTTTCCTTTTCTCTCAACTGTATTTGTTAAACAACATATTTTTAAATTATATTTTTATCCAAAAAATCTACTATATGTTTATAAACAAATATCTCATTGTCTTTCTTAGAAAATCCATGTCCTTCATCATCTAAAACTAAATATTCAACATTTCTTTTCCTTTCTCTTAAAGCATTAACAATCAAGTCAGATTGTGCTTTCACTACACGAGTATCTGATGCTAGACTAAATAGTAGACACAGATTGTTATAATAAAAATATCAACTATAACGAGGTGTGTCAGGATGGCAAGAGGTAACGGCAATCGATACGAAGATGCATTTAAAATTGAAACAGTTAAGTATATCAATGAAAACCATAAGTCTGTAGCTCAAGTTGCTAGAGAAGTGGGGGTCAATGAAAATACTTTATATAGCTGGTTGAAGAAATACGGCCAACAACCAGAGATTAAAGCTGTAAAATCTTTTTCCTCAGAATCAGCTGAATTAAGGGCCCTTCAGAAAGAAATTCGTGATCTACAGGAGGAGAATGAAATTTTAAAAAAGGCGATGCACTACTTCGCAAAAAGCCCTCGGTAAAATATGAATTCATTCATGAAAATCGCTCCCAATTCCGAGTGGAGAAGATGTGCAGCGTTCTGGGAGTTTCTAAAAGTGGTTACTTCAAATGGTTAAAACAACCGATAAGTAACAGGAAGAAACAACACGAGAAATTATCACAAAAGATTTTACAGACCCACCTAGAATTCAAGCAACGTTACGGCAGTGTTAAAATTGCTAAAACGCTCAATAGTCGTGGCGTAAAAGTAAGTGTGCGTACGGTCTCACGTATTATGACAAAGAACCAATGGAAGTCTTGTATAGTCAAAAAATACAAGGCTACGACCAATTCGAAACATGCACATCCAGTAAGTGAAAATGTCTTAAATCGACAATTTAAACCTTGTAAACCAAACCAAGTGTGGGTAACGGATATAACTTATATCCCGACCAATGAGGGCTGGTTGTATTTAGCAAGTGTAATGGATTTATATTCTCGTAAAATAATAGGTTGGGCAATGGGCAAAACCATGACAAAGGAATTGGTTATCTCTGCATTAAAGATGGCTTACAAGCGTCAAAAACCCGGAAAAGGTGTTATTCATCATTCAGACAGAGGTGTTCAATATGCTTCTTCTGAATATCAAAAGCTATTAAAAAAATACCATATGGTTGGTAGCATGAGCCGAAAAGGAAACTGTTATGACAACGCTTGTATCGAGTCCTTTCACGGTATTCTTAAACGTGAGCTAGTGTATCAAATAAAATATAAAACTAGAGAAGAAGCGAAGAAATCATTGTTCGAATACATCGAGTTCTTTTACAATTCAAAGCGGATCCATTCAACGTTGGGATACTATACGCCGAATGAATTTGAGCGAATGTATAGAAAATCTGCAGCTTGATTTTACCTTCATAAAAAAGTTTAAATCGCACTTTATTTAAACTTTTTTATGAAGGCAACCAAGCGAAAGCGCGGTAGAAAAATCTGTGTCTATTTTCTTGACGTAGTATCAATCATTTTTACCTTGTATAACTAACATAGGTTTAGTCATATTATCCACATAAGTAATCGGTGAATCTTGAATCAAACGTTCTTTATTTTCAACAGGGTCACCCAGTCTCTGTTTCATAAGTGGTTTCCAAGAAGAATGGACTGATTGTAAAAAAGAGATTAAGTCGGACTCTCCATATAAATCCACAACTGCTTTAAAGTAATCACCATGTCTCCCGTGCAGTAGTAATGAAAGGTACCCTCCAAAACTACCTCCCATTAGGAATAACTTTTTGGGGTCTGCTTTTCCTACTTTTAACAACCATTCTATGCCTTCTACATCGCTGCATATAAGCCGAACAATGTGTACTATTCTCATTTATGCAATCCACTCATTTCCTTTTTACTACCATATTAGACAAAAATGTTTATTATCCTTACCAAACTAGTGATTTTTTACATAAAAAATGCCCCTCTCCATCGAGAAAGGCTTCAAATGTGAAGTGTTAATCAATTAACAATCAAAATAAACTACTTAACCCGCAGCTTTTGGCCAATTTTAATTAAGTAGTCATTATTTAGGTTATTCCACTTTTTGATGTCTGTTTGTGTCGAACCGTATTTAATTGCAAGTTCCGATACTGTATCTCCTTTTACCACTGTATGATACACCGGTTTGGAAGTGGTACTTGCCGCCCCTTTATTATCAGCAGGATTGATCCAGCTGCCCGGCGCACCAGCTTTTGTCGTGACATTGATCATGCCATCTGATTCGTTAAATATAAAATAAGTTCCTTCTTTAACAGTACCCTTTGCATTTTTCTTGGCTTTTGCATCTGCGGCGTTAACATATCCGTTTATTAATTTATTTACCGTATATTTTTTAACTACAGGCTTTGTAGCTGGTGCTACTTCCAAGTTCCATGCTCCTGGTTCCTTTTTGATGTCATCAAAATCGATACCTATGCCAGAAACTCGTGCGTCATTTTTGTTCTGGTACATATGAATAAAATCTGCAACCTTTCCACTAGACCAGGCGTTTGTTTGCCAATAATATTTTACAAGCCCTTTGACGGCGACCATAACCGAATAAGAACCGTAAATACCGACCTCATAATCCACAAGTGTACGGTTTAATCCAGCGATATACTGCTTAATGGCTGCCATATCATTAGTTTGTGCATCATAATCGACAGTAAAATAAATCGCAGTGCCCTTTGGTTGCCCTAGCAACTTTGCATACCCTTCTGCTTCTTTTGCATCTGCAATACCTTGATCTAAGGTAAAATAAGATGCTTTGATTGAATTTTTCTCAAAGATACTGATTAGCTTTAATCCTGCATCCTGGATAGCTTTTACTTCTTCCTTCGTCAATCCCTTCCAGTCAGATGTAGGTAAATACCTAGCAGCATAATCAAAACCAGCTGCTTTTAAAGATTTCGCGGATGTGGCAGTTAACTTTGTAGCACAATCCAATCCTTTTGCCATTATGGAATCCCTCCTTTATTTTTATAGAATGAAAATAATTGACAATTGGTACAGGCATTTTGGTAAAAAATGCAACCGTTATTTACTGTCACCTTGCAATAGCTGATCCGGAACCGTCAATCCTAACTTTTCAACATTTCCATTATTGATAAAAGCTCATTGGCAAGATAAAAAAGATGGCAGCATATCGGAACATGTGATTATTTCCGAATCCACCATCTATAAAGTGAGCGATAACAAATATCATAATTTTATTAGGATAAAACCAATTTTGCTTAATAATTTTCCTTCCGTGAAATTTGCCATATTCATAACAAACTTCGAACGGAGCAAACTGTGATTAGAAATATAATAAACTATTATTCCATTTGTTCTATACTGTTTTGCACTATTGCCACCATATCATCTTCGGCACCAAGACTAAAGTTAAAAAAAATACCTTGTCCTCCGCCAGCGCCAATTGCTGAAATAAAAATATTATTATTATGACCAACTACAGTAAGACTCAAACTTGCTCTATTTCCATTTCTCATGAAGTATTTATCATAAACTCGAACAGCTATTTTAGTATCTCCAATAGTGTAATTGCTTTCATCCACTAATTTCATACTTATTCCACTATTACCAATATCGTTTTGCAAATGACTAACCACTTCCTCAAATTGACCAGTAATTGTCTTTTCATATTTTGCCATGATTACTTCCTCCTATCCCATAATAAAATTTACCTATATATACGATTGTTCATTTTCTTTGGTTTCTTTTATGGATTTATTTTATTGAATATTAACTAACCGAATTCTTATCCTTAATTGAGCAACCAATGAAATTTAAAATAAGCGTAGATTTTCCGGTTAGACTGCAGAAAAGAGCTCGGTTCGAGGTATATAAGCGGAGGTTTTCCGATTATGCAAGTCAAAATGACCGTATTTTCACGTTTTTTTAGTCAATAGTCGGAATCTTTCCGTCTATCTAAACTATTTTCAGTGCTATTTTCTCATTAAGAGAAATTTCTCCGATTATTTATCAAACTCACTTAGTGTCTAATGAACTATTTAGGATGCTTTATTTTACATCTCTATGCCTTTTTGACTATGCAATATACTGTGAATTGTGTTGTGAAATTTAATTCATTTGCTATGTGATTAGGTTTGTGAATGAACGCGTTAGTATCATGGAGAGTTTTTCATTTTACTTTCCCCCTCTTTATCGTTCCAATTAGCCAAATTACATTTTTCATTTTTTTGTTTTTACTCCAAAACGACACCAATGTTTTCCTTCACTTTGTAAATTATGGATGCAATATAACAAATACGTAGTAAAAAAGTCACGTTTGTACCAATTCTGTATTGTTGTCATTAAATTATAAAGAAATGTAAACTTGCCGTTCTGTAAAAGTGTTACAAGCCTGTGATAATGTGAGAGAAGATCACAACAGGAGGTAGCATCCGTGAAAAACATATACATGAAGATGGTAGTTGTAGCATGTGTTGCTACAACTACTTTAATTGGTATACAAAATAAAACAGCAGAGGCTTTTACAGGTGAACATTCAGTAAAAATAGATAACCTTTCAAATAATGAAAATCAAGATTGGAAAATCTATTTTAAAAATATAGAGCAAGAAACGAAGATACAACAAGAAGGAGTCGGTATTCCAAAATTATCCATTCCTCCTGATAAAACGCAAGATAAAGCAAAAAAAGAAAAGGAAAAAGAAAAAAAGAAAGAAGAATACTCTATTAAGATTTCAGGCAAAGAGAAAGATCTACTTGAACGCCTTGTTCAAGCTGAGGCTAAAGGCGAACCGTTCAAAGGTAAGGTAGCCGTTGCAACAGTAGTGTTAAATCGTCTGAAATCTCCTGATTTTCCAGATAGTATAACAGGTGTAATAGAACAAAAAGTTGGCGATTGTTATGCCTTTTCTCCTGTACAAAATGGGGAGATTGAGAAGCCGGCATCTAAAGATTCTAAGAAAGCGGTAGAAGCAGCATTAAAGAGTAAAGACCGTTTACATGATTCCGTTTATTTTTATAACCCAAAAATTGCGACTGATACTTGGATCCGCAGCAGAGATGTTGTGACAACTATAGGAAATCATGTGTTCGCAAAATAAAAAAGTCTCGTACATTCGAGATAAGATACATGTGTTTGAAGAAAGAATAGATGAACAGGAGTAAAGTTCCTGTATTCATCTATTCTTTTTTATAACAACAATATTTTTTGTTGTATGATACGACCTATGCTCAAACCGCACATGCATCTGTTAGTTCAATACCAACCTGTCTTTATGGTTCCATCCTTATAAATAACTTTTACCTCAGGGTCATAATTAACAGGAGATTCTGAAAAGCAATACCATATTCGCCCCTTACTAGTATCTATAATTGTTGCATCCTTAATATCTTGGTCCTTATACTTTATCTTTATTTCTTTTATAGAAGGGTCGTTAATTACACCGATTGTAAAGGAGACAAGTTCTTTATCCGACTTTATATGTCTGGGCTGCAAGTTACTAAACGCTCTAGTTAATATTCCTTCTTCGTTGAATAGTTTACTTCCCGCTCCATTCCCCCATCGAAACCCAAGAGGGGTCTTTTCCATTAATGCTACTGATAAAATATCGTCCTTTCCATAAAATATAATAGTATTACCTTTATAGTCAGTAGTGTGGAAAATTTCATCAATTGAGACATTTGATTCGCTTAAAGCTTCATCGAAACTTTTATAATTCACTTTATAATAAGTAAGAATGAAAATAAAAATCAGCAATACCACTGAAGAAAAAGAAATGATTATTTTTAGTTTCATATAATTTCACCTCCAGACTGCTATCGCTTTATTACACTAACTCGCATATTTTCTTAAATTCTTACTTTAAACTGAAACTGCGATTAAGAAAGCATATGGGAGACCAAAATATAACTACAGTTTTAAAGTCCACTTTGGTTGGTTTTTGAATATTTTCTCGTGCAAAGGTGATTGCAAAATGAATGAGGAAAAAACGATTGTAGATTTACAGGTAAAAAAAGATATTGAGGATGAAATAAACGCATTAAAATTTACAAAGAATTTCCGCTCCGCTACTGCGGAAGAATGGTACATTTTTATGAAGAATTATGCTGATCCTGAAACTGGTGGGGCCGCAGGGAAAGCGATTATCCATTATAATTTATATGGAAATAAGGAGATATTTATTAATACAACTATTATCTTCGACGACGAAAGGCTCTTTAACCAGGAACTTTACTCACTTGTATATGCAATTGCAGACGAAACAGTCAATCGGCTGATTGGTTACGCTGATACCCTATTATCTGTTCATGCAGGATCGAATTCCTATCATGCAGAATACAAATCCAATTAATAATATGAAAGAGAAATCTCATAATAAAAAATGGAGGTGAAAGATATGAAAACAAAAGATGACTTTATAGAAGGGCCAAAAGTCACTGACGATGCTCATACATATGGGCCGCCGAATGGAGGAAGTGTCAACCACCATTCTCCTCAGTCTGTACCAAATACGCAAGCCGCTAGAACAGGCAAGAAACAGAAATAGAACAAGATCACTTGCTGATTATTTTAAAGACTTCAAGAAAGCATTTTAAAGTCTTTGCTAAGATTTTGTACAAAAAGAGACCTGGGTGTTTTTTTCACACCAGGTCTTTTGCTATATGGGTATTGTTTTGTGGTTCGAAAATATTAACCATAACCATCAGATAAATGAATGTATATCCAAATCATTACATTCGTAAGCTGTATTTTTTCTTCTACTTTATTTTTCAACAAGCTAAATTTCCTAATATATCAATTATATTCTCGTACCATTTCAATAAAATACTTCATAATCCGAGTATCTTCTGTTAACTCTGGATGAAAGGAACAACCTAAAAAACGGCCATCGCGAGCTAGAACGATACGCTCTTCATGTTTTGCCAGAATTTCAACCTTTTCACCTGCAGACACGATATGCGGTGCCCGGATAAAAACTGCCGGAATGTCTTCCCCTATTTCTCGAATGGATAGTTCCACTTCAAAACTATCTACTTGGCGACCAAATGAATTCCGTTCCACAACGACATCCATTAATCCAAGATGCGGCATTTTATAGCCGACGATTTCTTTTGCTAATAAAATCAGACCCGCACATGTTCCAAACATCGGAATTCCTTTGGCGGCTAAGGCACGAATAGGCTCCAGCAAATTGTAACGGTCCAGCAGTTTACGCATTGTTGTACTTTCTCCGCCAGGTAATATTAGACCATTTAATTCATTTAGATCTTCAACCGATTTAACCGGAATGGCCTCACAACCAAGTTCTTCAATCTGTCTAATGTGCTCTCTGACTGCACCTTGTAATGCAAGCACCCCAATTTTCAGCATATTACCAACCACGTTCCTGCATACGCTCAGCTGCATCCAGCGTTGCAATATCAATACCCTTCATCGGTACCCCTAATTTTTTTGAGATTTCGGCAATCAGTTTATAGTCTTGATAGTGTGTGGTTGCTTCTACAATGGCACGTGCGAATTTTTCCGGATTGTCAGATTTGAAAATACCGGATCCTACAAAAACACCATCTGCTCCAAGTTCCATCATTAAAGCGGCATCAGCAGGTGTTGCTACCCCGCCGGCTGCAAAATTGACAACAGGCAAGCGCCCTAAATTTTTGATTTCTAGTAATAATTCATATGGTGCTCCTAAATTTTTTGCTTCTGTCATTAGTTCATCTGTGCTCATTCCGACAACGCGTCTGACCTGTGCATTCACTTTTCGAATATGGCGAACCGCTTCGACAATATTTCCTGTTCCCGGTTCCCCTTTCGTCCTTAACATGGAAGCTCCTTCCCCAATACGACGGGCAGCTTCCCCTAAATCACGGCATCCGCAAACAAAAGGTACAGTGAAGTCGCTTTTTAATAAATGGAATTCTTCATCAGCGGGTGTTAATACTTCACTTTCATCTATGTAATCAACACCCATTGATTCTAATACTCGCGCTTCGACTATGTGGCCAATACGTGCTTTTGCCATTACCGGAATGGTTACGGCGTTCATCACTTCCTCGACAATACGAGGATCTGCCATACGTGCTACTCCTCCAGCTGCTCGAATATCGGATGGCACCCGTTCTAAAGCCATAACCGCAACGGCACCTGCAGCTTCCGCAATTCTTGCTTGTTCCGCATTCACGACATCCATAATGACACCGCCTTTTTGCATTTCTGCCATGCCACGTTTTACTCTTTCCGTTCCAACTTCCTTCATAAAAAAACCTCCATTCGTTTGATGATTACTAGTATAATAGAAATTGACTTTATGAAAAGGTTCAGTTTTTTAAATATCAATATGGTCAGTTGGAGGAATTGTAGGTGGACATGCTTATTTTTAAGTTGGATAAAAGTACCGCAAAACCATTGTATGAACAGCTTTATATCGGGATTAAAGAAGCCATTATCCATGGACAAATTGAAGTTGGAACCAAATTGCCTTCCAAAAAAAAATTTGCAGAGTTTTTGAATATCAGTCAAACTACCATTGAAATTGCCTATGCACAGCTTATGGAGGAAGGCTATGTTAGATCAAAGCCCCGAATTGGTTATTTTGTCGAAGAGATCGATGAATTACCGTACATTGAAAAAAAGCCTTTAACCATGCCTATTGAGAATGCTGAGAAAAAAAACTATCAATTTGACTTTCATCCAGGAAAAATAGATGCCGATTCATTCCCGTTTTCCATATGGCGAAAATATGCCAAAAATCTATATGATCTTCGTTCAAAAGAGCTTTTGCAAAATGGCGACCCGCAAGGAGAATATGCATTAAGAGCGGAAATTTCAAACTATCTTTATCAATCGAGGGGGATTATTTGCAAGCCGGAACAGATTGTCATCGGATCTGGAACGGAACAACTCCTTCCGATGATTCTAAAATTACTGGGAGATGATTCAAAATTTGCCCTTGAAAATCCAGGCTATTCTGCAATCCCGAGAATACAATTGGAAAATATCGCCTTCCCCATTCCAGTGGATGAAGATGGTTTAATGGTGGATGAACTTGAAAAAACAAACGCCAATGTGGTTTACATTACACCTTCTCACCAATTCCCTACTGGTGCAGTTTTATCAGCAACAAGAAGAACACAGCTATTGAATTGGGCAGCAAAAGAAAATCGCTATATTATTGAAGATGATTACGACAGTGAGTTTCGTTATAAAGGAAAACCCATTCCAGCATTACAAGGGATGGATCAAAACAATAAAGTTATTTATTTGAGTACGTTTACCAAATCGTTAATGCCTTCATTACGTGTTGCTTATTTTGTATTACCTGCAACATTGGTGCAAAAATACAAACAGACATTCAGTTTTTACTCAGCAACTGTACCGAGATTTGATCAACATATTTTAGCTGACTTTATGAGAGATGGCTATTTTTCCAAACATTTAAACCGTATGCGGAAAATTTATCGTAAAAAACATGAAAAAGTAACTGAAATATTTAATACGTATTACCCGCTTGTCTCATTCACTGGTGACATAGCAGGAATGCACATATTAATTTCCGTTCCCCTGTCCAAAAGTGAAAGCGAGTTAAAAGAGATTGCGGAAAAAAACAATATTGCCATCTATCCGGTAAGCGATTATCTCTTAAGTCCAATTGAATCTAAAAATCCTACTTTTCTATTTGGCTTTGGCGGTATTCCATTGGAGCAAATAGAAAAAGGGATCCACCAATTAATGCAATGTTGGGGTATTTCGAAATCAAAAAGACGATTTTAAATGAATAGCGGGAGTCTGAGAATTTTGCGTTAGATACTTCCGCTAGTCTCAAAAGTATGTTTCATCTATGACTTCGTTCTTTCATGGTAGTTTAATAACTTCAACACAAAAAAGCGTTATTCCCTTCTTAGATTAACGCTGCCCTATTGTTAAATAATGAAAAAGAGCAGACATTCTTTAGTTCATCTTCAACTCCAAGCACAAGTTAGTTTAAGAACAACAACTAATGAATGTCCATGTACCACATTAATTTAGTTTCATCCTGTACTAAGGGATCATCGTAACCATGTACGTCGATAGTTCCTAAAACAAATCCCTTTTTGGAATAAAATTTACACGCAGGAGTGTTTACATTTTGGGTTTCAACCATCAGTGTTCCATAATGTCGTTCTTTGGACCAATGTATGACTGCTTCAAGCAGTTTCCCTCCAACTCCATTATTCCTGGTATCAGGATGAACACGTAAGTCCCATAAGTTTGCCGCACCTCTCATAAACCCTGCCATTTCAGGTGCCACCGCAGCTCCACCGATGAACATGTCGTTTTCTATTGCTACAAACAGTCCCCATTCATCTAAGTCAAACTGCTTTTTCCAACTGAGTGGATGACAATCTGCTAAGAGATCATAGTCCTTTATATATGGTGTACATGGTCTTTCAATTAACTGAAGTCCCCCCAACCCGTTGTTCGTAGGACAAATTTGAAGTTTGCTAGTCACTTCGAATGCAATTGGAACTTTTGCGTAATCGGAAAGCTTTGAATGGTCGATTTGCTTAATTTGCATTGTTCGAATGGTCCTCCATTTCTGATACACCTGCACTGTGCAAGACTGTTTATAAACTTCTTTTTGCACTTCTATGATTGCTATATTCATAACTTAGCAAAAAGAACGTTAATCCTTATAATTTATAGTGTAATTTTCACAAACTTAATCTGGTTCATTTTATTTATTACAGGAATGCAGCCCCGTTACTTGAATAAAGTTTAAAAAGCCTTTTAACTCTATTAATTATTCCTTATTCAAGTAACCTCTGTTTTTTCCTCATAAAGATATAACTAAATAAATAACAAAAACTTGTGATTCCAAACAAAAGAAAAATACCTGGAGTCATAAGCATATATAGACTTAAAGGCAAAGACCAAATGAAGGCAATCAGCATTAATAATTTTCTCGATGTAAAATAAGAGATTATTGCTGTAATAGCAGGTAAAACTAACATAAATAAAGTTAGTAATGTCGTCCCATTATTTGTTTCATTCGAATAAGGATTAAAGAAGTTTAATAATAACCATAAAACAATGGTAATTATTGCAGCAACTAGCCCCAAAAAAGATGACTTTTTTAGCGTTTTTTTGACACTCCCCTCCTGAGTATTTCTTATACCAAAAAAATCCAATCCGTTATTGAACTAAAATAAATTTTTTGATTATTGTTCAGATTCAATCAAAATATATTCCTTTAGTACATCCTTTATCCAATTGACAAAGTTTTTGCTTGCTCCAAAATCAACATTGATAATACTTTCAGCGCTTCCTGAAGTGATACATCTCACTTTATTTTCTCCATCAAAATTTTCTAAGATTATGGTTAGTGTCGCCCTACCACTTGTACGATGATAATATCTTTCAAATATAAAAGTACATATTTGTTTTCCATCGTCGCCAACTAAATGATGTTCCCAATACACTAAATCTTCCTTCGAATTTGGAGCACTTAGAATAATTTTAGCCCCTTCAAAAGGTGATACGGATATCTTGAATTCTATATGTTTTTGCATTATGTAACTCCTCTTTTATTTATATATAATAGTGCTGAATCTTTCCTTCTATGAGGAAGAATTTCATTATCCTTCATTTACGAAATTTCCTTCAAAAAGTTTCATTTTCTCCTAATTAGATAGGCTTTCTTTAAGTAAACTGCATCTTTCGTTCAACAATGTATAGTTTTCTTTTTACATATTATCTTCCTAAAGCGACATTAATTTCTTCGCATTTCTGCTAAATTTACCTCGTATGAAACTTATTTATTTTTGGAACGTATAACTCTAGTAAATGAACAAAAGGCGATGGTATTAATGTTCAAATCAGAATTTGCAAATTTAATTGTCAGTCTAGTATTCTATGTTATTTTTATTACTATACTAATTCGTACTTTTTCAAATGCGGAAGTTTGGGCTATTGTTTTGTGCATACTCTTAATTTCCTTTAGAGCAATTTACGACATAGTAAAGTACATAAGAACTAAAACAAAAGAGTCTTAAAAGGCTTCTTTTTTATATTTAACTTAGTCAAGATTTCTAACTTTTTAGGGGTACCGTCAGGAAAATGCACATATTTACAACGTTAAGGAATTCCCATTATTAAAAAGCCCAACTTCTCTAAGTTGGGCTTTACATCGTTAAAGCGCCCTTTAATTAAATCATTTCCATTGTAAAATCTAACATTGATTTTAATACTGTAGTACTAACTCAGTCATATGTCACAGAGTATTTTACTCTTACAGTAAATTCAAGGGTTGAATAGTCCTTGGTTGGTAATGCCTTAAAATCTTGACCAGCATTAGTTACTTCTTCACTATGCATCCCTGTTGGTATAAATAACCTCGTATGGTTTCCGAGTGTATTGCCTGCTGGTTCATCTCTTTCACCAATACCATCCTGTTCTCTACCATATACAATAATATTTACATCCTTGTTTGACTCGTCAATAGTTTCAGGTCCGAGAATAAACGGATTTTGAGCAGTAATATGAAAGTTAGAAAAATATTGGCCAGTATGTATGTCTATTGTGTGATTTTCGTCTAGAAAAGGAAGCAGACCAGTAAAGGGAGTGTTTCCTTTCAGAATGTTAACTCTAAAATCCATCAATTCTCCTGTACCACTATCATCACCACAATTGTCGATATACACATCTTCTATGTTTATTTCAATTGTTCTTTTTTTAGTTTCAAATGTAAACTGAAAAACTTGCCAACTACCTCTAGTATCAGTAAAACGGATTAGGCAATGGTAGGTATTTCCGGCGAAAAGTGGACTCAATTCGGTATCATGGAAAAGGCTATTGGGAGCTATTGCATATGCTTCTATAGCATTATTCGGAAAAGCCTTCTCTATTTCCGGTTCTTTTTTAGGATCAAAACTTGGGAGTGGTGCAGTACGACTAACAGCAATTGCCATGGTAAGGTTATAGCCTGAGTTTACTGTCTGCCTATACCATGTCCCTCCTATTTCCTGAGAAAAACCAAATTCAGGATCAAATGGAAATGCTACTTGTGAATCTATCTGTACGCAAAAAACACGCACTAAATCTCCTAATTCCTCCGGCTTAAAATCGGATGGTTTATTAGGATCTACTTGTCCACTTCCTGGAATTGCAAGAACTTCGTAAATGTCCCCAGCCTTGAGATTTGGGGATTTACGTTGATTAGTTGTCGAAGTTTCCCTCATACCCCACGGTTGTCCTTGTAGACGTTCCCAAATGGTTACTTCAAAAGAATAAGAATAACTAATAGTAGTTTGTTGCGTTGCCGGGGAATTTTTGTCAAATCTTAACATACTTGGGCTCGCTTTCAGTTTTGTCATCCTTTGCGCCTCCATATTCTTTGAGAGTATTTTTTAATAACTAAATATATTGTCCCCTGCATTTTTTTAAATATTAATCAAATTGGGCTAGCATCAAAAAATGCGGATTTACAGCGTTAAGGAAACCCAAATATAAAAAGCCTAATTTCTCACTTACACCACCGAGAAATTAGGCTTTAGTTACTTCATAAAATAAGACTCATATTAAAATGCTTAACGTTGTAAATGCGAATATACAGCGTTAAGGATATTTCAATATTAAAAAGCCCGTTTTCCCAACATTAAAATTGAAAAATTAGGATTTTTTCGTTTCTCACTTAATGTCCCGATTGTGGAAGATTATAAGTTGTTGCTTTTAAAAAAAGTTAGTTTAAAAATACCTCACAAACCCGTATGTTACAGTAAATAATCCTGGATCAAAATGTATTTTTATATAGCAGATTTAAGTTTCAGTTATATAAAAAGGTTTGTTCATTTGAAGGTACATTTTGTTTAAAATCAGCCTCCGATAGCAGAAAAGGCGGCCGACTATTCATGTCTGCCACCTAATGGATATTGGTTCAGTTTTCCGTTAAAAAATTGTTATTTCATTTTTATAGTATTTTTACTTTTTTTCCATTACAGCAAAGTAATTTTCTTCATTATCTGCAAAGTTAAATACTCTCCCGGAAGGCATATTTACAATTTCTCCGACTTTGACATTGTTATTTGATAAGTTGCTGCGTAATTCATCGAGGTTTTCAGAAAAAAACATTAAAGAAGGTGTACCAAGATTTAATTCAGGTGACATTTTAGCAACGAATTCTTTATTGTGCAGAATAATACTTGTTTCTGCACCCTTTGTTGGAGCAATTTCAATCCATCTCATTTCATCGTTATTTTCTTCAGAAACGACACTAAATCCTACTTTTTCTGTCCAAAAATCTACTGCCTCATCCTGATTATTTACATACAACATAATTTGACCGACTTTACTAATCATTGATTTTTCCACTCCTTATCATAATTAATTCCACACTCGATACTTCAAATCCTTACTATAAGTATATGTTTTTTTCTGAACGGGCCTGCCTGGCGACCGTTCGTGATGATTCCTTATTTAAACTGCTCAAGTACCGCTTCCAGGCGGTCCCAAGTTTCGGTGATACCTTGCAGCATGCCCATGTCCATGACGGTCTTGAGGCTCTCCGCCGACGCATATTCACCACGGTTGATCAGCTTCGTCTTGCCACCCAGATCGATGAATTCTAATGTGATATTAGTCGACGGCATGGCGTCATTCGTATTGCCTTCTGCATCTGAAAAGAAATCGACGTAGACGATCTTCTCCGGCTCGATGATTTCCTTATAGACTCCTTTACCCCAAGATTCCATACCGTAGAATTCACCTTGGTTTTGATCGACGCACTTCATGCAGTAGTGCCAAACGCCGCCTGGCCTAAAATCGACGTTGCAGACAGGAAGCTCCCAGCCTTTCGGACCCCACCAGTGTTTGAGATGCTCGGGATCTTTAAACATCTTGAATACGAGGTCGCGCGGTGCGTCGAAAATACGCTCTAGCACGAGTACCTGATCGTCCTCTACTCTCGAAATGATAGTATTTTTGGACATTGTAATTCCTCCCAATAAATTTTTTGTTAAGTTATTTTACTTCACTTAATGAAACGGCTCTTCGTCTTCTATGGTAGAAAACATAGGAACCGGCAATCAAAATGTACCCAATAATGAAAAATACCCAAGGGTCGCCCACTGCTATGGTAGAATACATCGCACCCGTCAAATCAATAACAAATCCAGCATAAGCCCATTCCTTAATTCGAGGAAGTCCGTGTACCAATATCCCAATTACACCTAACAGTTTGGCAACGCCAATAAAAGGAAGAAAGTTTGCTAGTTACCCTAATGTTTAAATAACGCAACTGCTTCAGGGGCGAACATTATAGCAGGAATAGAATCAAAAAGCATGAATGCTGTCAACAGCCCCGTAAAAAAAACAGTATCCAATTGTTATATTCTTCATTGATACCTTATTTCCTTCTTTGGTTTAGACCATCCTAAAAAGTTTCCTATCTTCTACAGGCTTCAATAGGATTGCCATGATCTCATTGTTTTTATAATCTTTGGTAAGACTACTGCTTATTTTCATCGTTCACTTCCTTTCTTTGTAGTTCCTGCAGATACCCATCTAAGCGATCGAATTTCTCCTCCCAGACACGATGGAAGGACTTCAACCAGGAATTAAGCTCTTTGAACGAATCGGCTCTAAGCTTGTAGATCCGTCGATTGGCGATTGCATCCACTTCGACGAGTCCTGCATTACTAAGTACACGAAGATGTTTAGAAGTTTGTGGTTGGTTGAGTCCAAGTCGACCGGCAATTTCCCTACTGTGAGAGGACCTTCACGCAAAAGTTCAACAATTTGTAGCCGGTTGGGCTCAGCAAGAGCACTCAAAATTGTTTTCATGAATTAAATATACCTTTTAGGGAATATATCTGTAGAGGAATATTTAAAAGTTTTTTTAAATTGTTATGGCTATACGCTTTAAAACATGATCTTCTTAATCGAACTTATTGAATAATAACGTTGTATATCCGTATTTTCCTGACCGTACCCCTTTCAGGACTAAATTTGCTGCGGATATGGTTCTATTGCGCTTTATCTTCGCAATGTTCAATAACCATTTTTATTTATTTTTTCCTTCCAATTTTTGAAACTATTTACTATATAAAGCGTATTTTATTTAAAGTATCTCTCAATAGGGGTGTATAGCCATGGAAAAATGTAAACATTGTTCTAATCCATTTGTATGGAAAGAAATATATTTTTCTTGTCTACTAGACAAATCAATTCAATGTAAGAAATGCAAATGCGTAAATATCATCAATATTCCCTCAAGATTACTACTGAGATTAATTACTATTAGTCCTATTTTGATCTATATCCTTTACTTTTCAAAAGAACATTCAATAATTAATTTTGCAATTGCAATCATTATTTTATTTGTTTTAACAGGGCTTTGCCCCTTTTTTGCCAAGTACAAATTGTATTCAGATGATTGAATTAGACCTCAATATAAGGTCTATTTAATACAAAAAAGGATATCGTAACAATAAAAATAATCATATTTTGAAATGGAGGAAGATAAATTGAAACGTGACAATAGAATAACTTACATAGTTGTTTTCTCATTATTATCAATTACCTTTTTATCAACTATTCTTGCTATTGTGGTTTGGTCAATAAAGAACAGACATTTGAGATATATTTTAGGCTATCTATTTTATAAATAGATTTTTTCTAATTTCCCGTGGAAAATAACTTCTAGGTTATATATATATCCAAGCGGATTTCTTTAGATAATTTTAATCAGGAAAGGTTTTTCCACATAATGGTTCAACAGTGACATTAAAGATTTTCACCTATATTCTGCACCGTCAAATTAGTCAACACTTTATTAGCAATCTTTTCGTGAATATCACCAAATAAGTTGTTTATGTCGTACCTAAAACATTCACCATCATTCACCTTTAACCTTAGCCTTTTATCAGGATGTAAATCGTGTGCAGTGACTTTATTAGGAGGACTTTTTCTCACCAGTGATGGGTAACTCCTTCTGAAGAACAAACCCCAATTTCAATGACAACCCCCCCACCATATCTGTCAAAAATAAAAAGTGATTAAGTCTATTTTATTCTCGTAAATTCTTCGGAAATGTGGGAATGAACCTTTAAAGACCCTTTCTCTAAGTTCATTTTTTCAACTTCATAAGTTTAGATTCATTATTTCTTCAGTTCTTTTTATATGGAGGCAATGGGTATTTTATTGAATTCTTTGCCCAAATCGGATAAGGGATATTGTCAGTTGATTGTACAACAGTTATAAGTTCCTACTCGATGAATATGCATTCCTCCCCTTGTTACAAACAAGAAAAAGCATCCCTTATTAATTAAAGGAATGCCCCGATAACTTTAAAGTACATTGTTTCACAATCAAAATTAATTTTACTAAGGTACAAATACGGACCATGCTGGTTATACACGTTCAAGCTTTTTAAATGGTTTAGGAGGGAGTTCAACGCGGATGGTATCACCTGGTTTCACTTCTCCACTCTTCAATATAACTCCCATTATTCCTGCTTTTCTTATTAGATTTCCATCTGAATCCTTATCCAAAACAGCCTTTAAAAGCCCCTGTTTAAAATTATCAATTTGAGCACAAGGATTGCGTAAGCCTGTTACTTTAATAATGGCAGACTCACCAATAATTAATTTCGTGTCAGTAGGTAATTCAAGAAGGTTTATTCCGACAGTTGTTATATTTTCACCCATTTGTCCAGGTTTAACAGTAAAACGATCTGCTATCTCTTCGAATAACTCATTTTGAATTAAATGAACTTGTCTAAGATTAGGTTGGTTCGGATTTTGTGCCACTCTCGATCGATGTTTAACCGTTGAACCAAAGTGTGCATCGCCTTCGACTCCAAAGCCCTTCACTAATTTTATCATCTTCTGATTTTCTTTACTAAACGTATGCTCCTTACTTAAACTAACCGCTATGACTGTTCCTATAATGGAACTCTCATTTATTTCATCAAACATCCATCATCACAGCCTCCATTTTAAACTCGCTGTATGATCATATTCGATAAAGTTCTAATTATTCCTTCTTCTACTATCTTACCCTTGTCTAGATTAAACTAGGTTTATCTTATCAAGAGGTCTTTTTTAATTCAAATCTCAAATCATGCTGCCCTTTTTGCTAAAGAAGAAAAAGCCACCATATTTGCAGCTGAATCTTTAACTCTTGCACCCTTTAGCATTCCTCTAGTGAGTTAAAAGGGATTTCTTTACAAATCCAATGTTACCAAGCAATTTGCTGAAGACTCCCCCGTTAGATAAGGAAAACCACTTTCTTATTATAAATTGATTCTAGTTTAGATTTATCTCTTGATTTCCACTGTCCTCCACTTCATTACTCGTTTATTTTAATTTCCCTCCAAAAACCGGGAAGAAGCTATGCTCACCATAATTCTGGATATGCTCTACATTCTTCAAAGTCTCCATATCTGCATCGCTAATAACAAAATCAAGTTCTGCATTGTTTCTCATATGATCCGGATTTGCCGTCTTTGGAATTACCACAAGACCAAGCTGGATATCATAACGTAAGCAAAGCTGAGCAACTGATACTCCATACTTATCAGCTATTACCTTAACCTCTGCATTATCAAGAACGGCACCATGTGCAATTGGTGAATATGCCTCTACCAGGATGTCATTCTTTTGGCAGAATTCAATTAGTTCTAAAGGCGTATTGCTCACATGTGCCAATATTTGATTTACCATTGGCTTAATCTCACAGCTTTCAAGAATATTCTCTATATCATCCTGAAGGAAGTTAGAAAGACCGATCGCCTTTACCTTGCCTGTTTTATAAGCATCCTCCATTGCTTTCCAAACTTCTTTATTTTCCTCGAAGTAACGGTTCTCCTCACGGAACTCCTTCCAAGGCTGAGGGCTGTGGATAATCAGAAGATCAATGTAATCCAGCCCCAATTTTGCTAAAGACTCATCAATGGACCGTGTAACTGCATCATAGGTCTTTGCTTCTGCAGCAACCTTTGTCGTAATGAAAAGTTCTTCTCTTGCAACACTGCAGGAACGGATTCCATCGCCTACCCCAGCTTCATTCATATAAGCCTGAGCAGTATCAATATGGCGATAACCGATAGAAACCGCATCACGCACTGCCTGTGCTGCCTGTGCATCATCAAGTAGCCAGGTACCAAGACCTAATTTTGGAATTTCTACGCCATTTGATAGTTTGTAAGTTTCGTTAAACATGTTTTTGTCTCCTTTGCATAGTTAGTAACTTATAGACTTTTACGTCTTTTAAATAAGTTTTGGACATATGGATAACCGTATCGAATCATTATTATAATTTATTGTACGTTTCATCATCGACAGGTTCTAACCACTCCGGCTTACCTGCAGTGATTGCAATGTGTACAAACCAGCTATCTTTTGCAGCTCCATGCCAGTGCTTCACTCCATCGTGAGTGACTACGACATCGCCAGCTTTTAAAAATTGAGCAGGTTTTCCTTCTTCTTGGTACCAACCTTCGCCGCCGGTTACCAATAAAATTTGAAATCCATCATGATGGATATGCCAGTTATTTCGGCATCCTGGTTCAAAAGTCACATTCCCAACACCAACGTTGACTTTAGGATCAGCCACTAATCCCTTAAGATAACTTTGTCCCACAAAAAATTGTGAAAAAGGATTTTTTTCACCCGCTGGGAAAATAACGCCATTTTGTAATTCTTCATGTTTTGCCATTTAAACTCCTCCAATAAACTTTAATTTTCAGGAATCATTTCATTAACACATGCTAATGCATTTAATGTTCTCGGAAAGCCCATGTATGGAAGGCAATGGGTGATAGCGGTAATCAACGTTTCCTTGTCATTTCCGACATTCAAGTTTCCCTGTACATGTGCCTTCACTTGGCCTTCAGCCCCACCAAGGCTACTTACGATGCAGAGTGTTAACAATTCCCGAGTTTTCAAATCTAGCCCGCTACGAGTGTAGAAGTCTCCAAAGCAGAAAGCCGAAAGAAAATCTTGTATATGCTTCTGATTTGATGGTGCGCTCCCCCTATTTTTTGCTATAACATCACCAAAAATCTCTACCTGCACTGCAAGTCCTTTCTCAAAACGATTTTTTTCATCAACCTGTTTTTGGCTTTCAATTGGTAATGCTATATTCTTGGATTTGAAAACCTCATTTACTTCATGGATGGCATTTAATGTTTTAGGAAATCCAATGTATGGAGCACATTGGTAGATAGCTTCTTTGATTTCTACAGGTGTAAGCCCTAATTTCAGTGCTGCACCTACATGTGCCTTAAGTTGAGGTAAAGTCTCACTTGTAGTAAGAACCACAAGGGTAATCAACTCACGCTGTTTATCATCCAAATTACCTTGATAAAAAACTTCTCCAAAAATGAAATGGCTTAATATGTCCTGAAAATCAGGGTCGGTAGCATTTGCAGCAGGTACTCCATCCCCAAATAGCTGTTTGTATTTTTCCTTGCTCTTTTCAAGTCGATCCATCGGTAAACCTCCTCCTTGAACATAAATACTTTTATTTTTCTAAAGTTAATAGATTAAATCCCATGATAAAAATAAATATTGATTGATTAATCAACATCTGTTAATAATTATAAAAAGAGAAATGGAATGCATTCAATGGTTAAATGAAAGCAAATTGTTGATTAATCAACAAATCGATTAAAATTGTTGAGTATCTTTTAAAAAGATTGGTGAATGAAATGTCTAAAGTGGATAGGAGAATAGCAAAAAGCCAGCTAGCTATAAAAAATGCTGTAACTGAACTGATGTCTGAAAAAGGTTTTGACGACATTACCATTCAAGATATTGCTGATAGAGCAGATGTTAATCGCGGAACCATCTATCTCCATTACACAGATAAATATGACCTCCTGGATAAGATGATAGAAGAACATATGGAAAATCTCCGAGAACTGTGCAAATCGGCATCTGATATGACGTTTCAAGAAGGTAATTATGTCTGGTTCGAATACTTTGAGCGTCATTCTTTATTTTTTTCAACGATGTTAGCAAGTAAAGGTGCCCCTTATTTTCGCAGTCGGTTTCTTGATTTAGTTGTAGAAGAGTATAAACCTGAAGTGGATACGACCGACGGAAAAAATCAAGGATTAAGTGTAGATGTTATTCTTCAATTTTTTGCTTCCGCAATCGTAGGATCGGTAGAATGGTGGTTTAAGAATGGAATGCCTTTGCCTGCTCGTGTCATGGCAGAACAAACGGGGGCATTATTAGATAGAAATCTTGAATAATTCGTATTATTAAAAAACCTGAGTCCATATCAATACAGGACTCAGGTTTTTTATTTGATCTCACTGAAATTAATTTCATGGCAGTGTATGTGTTTTGTCATTGAAACTGATTTTTCCCATTGATTTATACAGTCAACTCAATAAGATTTCCTTCTGGATCCTCAATAACACTCTCATAATATCCATCTCCAGTAACTCGAGGACCGCTAATAAGGCGATAACCATCATTCTTTAATCTTGCGGTCATTTGATTAACGGACTCTCTGCTTCCTAAAGAAATTGCAATATGAGCCCAGCCTATCATATCATCCAGTTTTTTCTTATCGATTCCCGATTTACGCATAATCTCTAATCGTGTTCCAGAATCAAATGCAAGAAAATATGATTCAAATTTCTTTTCTGCATTATGATACTTATTGTTTGATTTACCATTAAAATACGTTTCATAAAACTCTCTCATCACTTCTAAATCATTGACCCAAATAGCTACATGTTCAATTTTCATCTCGATTTCACCCCATGTGATATTCAAATTAGTGGAAAAGTACCAAATAATAAACTTTCATCTTATAGAAAGTCTAACCTTTGTCCCTTAATGATAAATATTTATGTACAACGGCTTGAGAGAGACAAGTTGATGAATCAACAAAGGAAACATCGCTGGATTTTTTATCTGTTACAACATTTAAATCTGTACATGCAATGATTGCGGTATCAATCGTTTCAGCTAATTCTGAGTATAATTCATCCCATAATTGAAAGGACTCATTGATTTGACCTTGTTTAATCTTTACTATTATTTGATTCACATAGGTTTGCCAACTATCTTGATGTAAAAAATCATAACCTTCTCTTACTAGGGCATCTTGAAATATTCCAGACTGTACCGTTGGATTGGTAGCTAGAAGGGCCACTTTTTTTGAGTTTTTTGGTATGTTCTTTATTGTTTCATCAATCATGTTTAATACGGGAACGGAAACAGAATTTATTATTTGATTAAAGTAGATATGTGCCGTATTACATGGTATCGCAATAAAATCAACACCTGTATTTTGAAGTTTCTGAGCACCATTAATAATTGCCAATTCCATTTCATTATGATTGATTGGTTTATCCATGTAGAAAGGTGTTGGGCATGAATAGATCATCATGTGTGGAAAATCAATGTCGTTTACTGCTCCATAAATCTTTTGGCACTGGTCTACGACTTTATCTACAAATGGTCCAGTAGATTTCGGTCCCATTCCTGCTAATATTCCAATCATAGTTTTTCCTCCCTAAAATAATGTGTTCCTATCAATTATTTTTCATAGCCTTATTATACATTTATATTTTAAATCCTTGTTCCATTATCCTGTCCTTTTAGCTAAAGAAGAAAAAGCCACCAAATTGGCGGCTGAATCTTTGCCTCTTTTACCCTATAATTTAAGTACATATCTACATAATTATCTTTCATTTTACTCTATATTTTAGAAAAGTGTTGAAAAATATAAATTTATGAGAAGCCATTTTAACTTCCATTCATTCGTCTTTAGAAGAATGCAAAACAAACATCAAGATAGATTGCCAGGATAGACTTGACCGCAAGCAGGTAAACGGCACCTTATCTTTGTCCAATATATTCCTCCACTAACTCATCGGGAATCATTTTTGGCTTTGCTATTGTTACCGTTTTTGCCTTTTTTTACCTTGGTTTCGGGCACAATACTTGGATTATTATTGTTACCGTTTTTGCCTTCTCACCTTGGTTTCGGGCACAATACTTGGACTATTGTTACCGTTTTTGCCTGCTTACCTTGATTTCGGGCACAATACTTGGACTATTGTTACCGTTTTTGCCTTTTTACCTTGTTTCGGGCACAATACTTGGACTATTGTTACCGTTTTTGGCTGCTTTCCTTGATTTCGGTCACAATACTTGGACTATTGTTACCGTTTTTGGCTGCTTACCTTGATTTCGGGCACAATACTTGGACTATTGAGTCAAGTCCATTTAATTGTGTAAAAGTGTTAACAATATTTTCGAGTTAATTCAACTTGTGTAATGAACTATATTATTTCGAATTTACTTTGAGGGGTGGGCATGATAGCCTGGAGGGTAAACCAGGTGTTGTAAACTCCTGGCTTCCTGGCTTTTTATCATGCCTACTGGAGGCTCAAAGTCAATTCGAAATTAGGCTTTTACACTCTGTATGATAGAGTTAATTATCTTTTGATTTTTTTAAATATGGGTAATCCTTTGACGTCCATTCTTCATTAATATCCATCAATACTGAGCCAATAATCCTTATGGCAGACTGATCATTGGTAAAAATACGAATGACTCTTTCTCTTCTACGGACCTCTTGGTTTAATCGTTCTAGCATGTTGGTTGTACGTAAACTTATATGATACTCAACCGGGTGTGCAAGAAACTGGATTGCATCTTCAAAACCACTGTCTAAGATGTCTATGGTTTTGGAAAAGCCTTTGGTATCTTGATATTTTTCTACAAAACGATTTTTCAAATCTCTCACAACATCCATATCTGAGTTTTTAAATAAACATTTTAGCTCTTGCCTAGCTTCAGCTGTTCCTTTTTTAGGTAGCGAATCCAGGAGGTTTCTTATGAAATGGACCGTACAGCGTTGCCATGAAGTACCTAAAAATGTCTCTTTAATAGATGAAACTAAGCCACTATGAGCATCTGAAATAACCATTTTAGGAGATTGAAGTCCTCTGGATTTTAAATACTCAAAGAAGAAAGACCAGCTTTCTGTGGACTCCGTATGGTTAATTTTTAGGCCAATGATTTCTCTATGGCCACCTTCGGTCACTCCAACAGCAATGTGGACACTCTTTGAAACGACTTGTTTGTTTTCGCGAACCTTAATGTACATGGCATCAACGTAAATATATGGGTAATAACTTACGTTTAGTGGTCGGTTTCTCCATTCATTAATTGCAGGGTCCAATGTTTTAATTAGGTTAGAAACAAGTGATTTAGACACACTTTTCCCACATAATTCTTCTACAATTTTAGTCACTTTACGTGTGGAAACACCATTTACTACCATTTCAATCATGGATAGAATTAATGCTTGATCGCAGCGTTTAAACTTTTCAAAGATAGTCGTAGAAAATTCACCGTCTCTAGTTCGAGGAACTTTTAACGTAAGTGAGCCCGCACCAGTCATTAATTCACGCTCATAATAACCATTTCGATACCCTCTACGTTCTTCTGTTCTTTCATGGGAAAGAGCATTGATATATTCGTCTCTTTCTTTCTCCATCAAAGAATTTAAAATTAATGTCAAAGAGGCTTTTACGGGTGATTCAAGTGAGCTTTTTTCAATTTTTTCTTTGAGATCTTCTAAATTTATAGTAATATTTATTTGGGTCATCATCATGTCCTCCGTAAATGGTTTCTTGGTCGAAAACATTGTAACACGGGTCATGATGATGACCTATTCTTTTTACACAATTATATGGACTTAATCGACTATTGTTACCGTTTTTGCCTTTTTATCTTGTTTCGGGCACAATACTTGTAAAGATGAATTGTAGCTTTATATTTTTTTATTCATCACTGTGACATTTTCCGCTGCAACAATTACTATTGATAATTTATCCGTTTGTACTAAGCGCCAACAAGCGTTTTAGGTTGTCATCAATGAATTTATTATCGACACTGTTGATTCCACGACCTGCAAAATGGCCCCAGATCGATTTGATAGGATTAAAAACAGCATTAGGTATAAGCTTAGCCTCGTATTTGTTTTCTTCCGCCGTACAGAATAGATCCGTGTTCCCAGGCATGACACAAGCAAGTGCTTTAATGCTTTTAAGTGCCTCATCGAAATCACCATTATAGACGGGGTTTGCACTAATATCTGCAAATTGCCCTGTCCATAACATGGCCAAAACATCGTGCGGATCCATCTTCATAAAGCTATCTTCCCAGACACCGGCCACAAAATCTTCCAATGAAGCATATCCCATATCACGATAAAGTTCCTCTCTGTAATATGCCTGTGATAAGCCCCATCCCGCATAGACACGGCCAACAGCGCGCATGTCTGCGGAAGTCAATTGGTTTAGTTTACTTGAATTAAAGCCAACTGCAGCCATGAGCGCAGCTTTCATTCCGTCCAGGACCACATACGTTTGCGGCCAAGTCTTTGCACCTCCGCAAAAAGGTGCAATTCGTTCCACCATGTCGGGGTAACTTGCCCCCCATTGGAATGATTGAATGCCTCCCATTGACCAGCCAACTACAAGAGCAATCTTTTGAATGCCGAATTTTTCTGTCACCAGCCGATGTTGTAATTTAACGTTGTCAAAGATGGTTACCTGAGGAAAATTAGCCCGGTCGAATGGGGGCGGTGTGTTACTAGGAGACGAAGATAATCCGTTTCCCAGCAGATTTGGAACGATAATGAAATATTCTCGCGGATCTAATGCCAGACCGTTTCCAATCAACCATTCATTCTGAACATGTTGGTCGCCAAAAGCAGTTGGATAGACAATCACGTTATCTTTCTTTTCATTCAATTTCCCATAAGTCTTATAAGCAAGAAAAGCACTCGGTAACGTCACTCCTGATTGCAAGGTAACGTCACCCAAATCAAAAATTTCATAATCCATAGTATTGTCGCTCCCTTCTAAATGAAACACAAACATCTAGAATGTATTTCTTGTTGTTAGTATAAACCTGTGGTAATCTCAAAAAAAGTGAATAAAATTCAAAGGAGTTTTCAAAAATATTGAAAGTACAATGGGGGTAGTATGATGGAATTGCGCCAACTGATTACGTTCCGCATGGTTGCATCAACATTAAATTTCAGTCGGGCAGCGGAAGTTTTGAATTACGTTCCCTCCAACGTCACGATGCAAATAAAAGCATTGGAGGAAGAGCTTGGAGTTCGTCTCTTTGACCGTTTGGGCAAGCAACTCGTTCTCACCACTGCGGGTGAACGCTTTTTAACACATATCCAAAGTGTCCTTGAGAAATTGGATGAAGCTCGCAGTGTTGTGCATGACAATGAAAATCTAAGCGGCACCTTAACGATAAGTGCTAATGAGGTTCTCTGCGCCTACCGGCTTCCAGCTGTCTTCCAGCTTTTTCGTTCGCGCTATCCGGGAGTTCGTCTCATCTTCCGCTCTGTTCCAAATCAAGAACTCAAGCAAACACTCTTTGAGGGAACCGCGGATGTTGTCTTTATGCTGGACGAAACCATACTCTCAACAGGACTTACAGTGGAACCGCTACAAGAAGAAACTTTCCGACTATTCGTTGCTCCAGACCATCCTCTCGCAAAACCAACGGCCCTGCAGCTGGAGGATTTTCACGGAGAAGTGTTCCTGGTCAATGAAAAAGGTTGTACCTATCGAACTATGTTTGACCGGTCATTTGAAAAAAGAGGCATTGATGATATTACTTATTTAGAGTTTCAAAATGCCGAAGCCATAAAACAATGTGCAATTGCGAGAATCGGTATTGCCTTTCTTCCGGAAATAACAGTGGAAGCTGAAGTTGAACGGGGTGAACTTGTTGCTCTACCATGGCAACTTCCGGACTTGCACGTATATACACATATGGCATGGCATAAAGACAAGTGGCTTTCACCAATCATATCATCTTTCATAGAAACGGCGAGAGAAGTTATAGAAGTGAATAAAACCGTTTAGCCAATTCATAGATATTTTCCCAACTACTGTGGTTCTCTAAATAAGCACTTACTATCAGACGTTTTAATATTCACAAAAATAGTAAGGCATCTTGGTTTGATAATTAAGATGCCTTACTTATGCTCCTCCTATAAATAATGAGGTATTTTTGCAGTTTTATTTAATAGAAGATTCTAACAGCCATTTACTAAGGTCCTGATATTCCAGATTCCAAGTTCGCCATTTTATTTTCACAGAAAAAAGCAGCTGGTTTCTAAAATCTTGCCCCATATAGTTGAAACTAATTGGATGCATTCTATAAACAACTTTATTTTTTCTTGTAATAATAGAGGTGATCTTTAATTTTTCACGGTTCATTTTTACCCAAATGGATCGTTTATTGTATCTACTTTTAGCGCGTCTGTTAATTAAAGGAGCAAAAAGGCTACAGAAAAACCTTGTTTAGAATCTTCCGTTACCTTTTTATTTACTTTATACATACAGTGTGTATAATTTTATTCAATTGTTAGTTTACGGATTCGAGTCAATTCTTTATGAACCAAACGGTGACTTGGGTTAAGGTTTCCTGCTGCATCTTTTCCAAAAACTCCAATTAAAACATCATTTATATCTCGACTAGGACTGATTTTAATTTGGACCTCAAATTCAAAAGCATTTGAAACATCGGAAACATGGAATCCTGAGGAATTTGGTGAGATTGTTAAAGTGGCTGTGTCTATTAATGTTTTAGTTCCATCTAAACGAAAAACTTCAATCTTAGCGGTAATTGTCGTATGTTTATGGTTATTTAAAACTTTGGTATAGACTGTGGTTGATGACTTTGCTGCTGAAGCATCTATTTGGTTTTCAAGTGGCCCAGTAGAATAAACTAATGACATATTTAAATCCACCTCCTTTCTATTTTCTAGTGATATGATATGCTGAGTCCTGTCATTTCTATTGGATAAGTATAATAGTCAACTATATCTTTTATAATGGGAATTTTGTTTTTACTAATAATGATTGTTCATTTACCTGCCAGTTTTGACTAATTTTTATTACCTCGGGAACAAAAAGTCCTTTCTTCTTTGGCCATTCATATAAATTCTGACGATATTCATAAATTTTCTTATTCAGGGATATTCCTTTTCTAAAGATCACTTAATCATAGCTCCTAAGTAGATTTGTAAAAAAAGTTTTTGCTCAACGGCATGTCTCCTCTTTAACATCATAGTCGGAAAAAACTCATTAATATGCTGGATTTCTTTAAAAAGTAAAAAAAGGAAATAAATCGTGATAAGCCGTTCCCATTATCATCTTTTGGAGCGACTATTTTACAAAAGTAAATGCTTTCACAAAGTTAAAAAACATAGGGAAGAAATTATTGTGAGTGTTCTAATCGGTTCTGCAGTGTGCTATCTTCTCTTCATTTCTGATTGCGTTATGGATGCAACTCAGCTCTTCTTTAATTAACAGCCTGGTACCTCGATCTATTCAAGCTCCGTATTTGTCTAGTATTCATAAGATATATTCGGGAAAATATGTTCACAAGAAAGGTGGAAAATAGGATGAGAAATGTTAATTATCCTTTCGGTGTTTATGGCAAAGAATTCAGAGGGAATGCTGCTCCGTATGGGCCGTTCGGCTTTTACGGTCCCGGTCGTTTTGGTGGTGTTGGAGGCGGTCTTGGCTTGGCTTTCGGCGGTTTAGGAGCTGTTGCTGGCTTAGCCGGAGCTGCATATGGTTTACGCGGCCTTGGATTGGCGTTAGGAGCAAGGCCTCCTTTCTTCTTTTAAAAAAGGCTTTGTTAAATTTTATTATTGTTTTTCAGGCAAATAACATGGGAACGTCTGATTTCTGTAATCTTTCCAGTGTATTTGAAGTTTATTGCCATTCGGGTTATAAAAGTGGAAAAAGGCATGACGGTCATTAATGTTTAGTAAATTTATTTCAGGACTTTTAACACCAGTGCTGACAAGTGAAATTTAAAATAAGCGGAGTTTTTCCGAATAAACAAAGCTAATTTACCCATTTTCCCGTTTTTCGAGTCAATAGTCGGAATCCTTCCGTCTATTTAAACTATTTTCAGTGCTATTTCCTCATTAAGAGAAATTTCTCCGCTTATTGATCAAACTCGCTTTAACTTTACAGATGCTTTAGCGAAAAAAATTGAAAAAAGGCTTAGAGATATTTGCATTTCTAAGCCTTTTAATTCAATATACTGTGATTATTGATGTGAAATTTATGTGATTAGGTTTGTGATTTACCGTTATGCACCTCACAAGTGAACCCGTGAATTAATCCCAAATTATTATTTTTTCAACACGTAGTAACACAAATCCGATTCAATCTCACTTCTAAATAAATCAATGGCTGTCCAGCCTTTATGAAAATAATGTGAGAATACTTCTCGAGTGCCATTTCTCCACGATAAAGCAAGCTCGGGATCATTTTTTTTCATGCTTTGAACGTCACTTGGCACTGGGATAAACAGGTAATCGTCTGCAGCATCCTTCTTCAAATCTATTTCCGCAGGAACCAAATTCCCATTGGAATCACGGTCCGGCTTTATTAACATATTCCCTACCTTATACTGAGCTGGTCTTGCAGGATTCTCTTCCTTTATCCACCATTCAACCGTAAATCGATCAGAAGGCATCCCTTGATTTAAATTATCCTGCATTTCTCCATAGCAATTTTCTACATAAATAGAACACCTTGCACCAAGCTTGTGCAGATTTAAATAGCCATTAACGGTTTCTAATGGATCATATGTCCAGGTAATTAAGTCATACCCCTTCTTCAATGCTTCCTCTTTTTGCACGAGTTTTAACTTTTCGCCAATGCCTAACTTTTGATAATCGGGATGAATTCCTAATGTATGGGAACATAAATAGACCTTTTTCCCATCATATCCTGGAAAACTATATTGAAATCCTATCAACACATCTTCTAAAAAAGCTCCTAACGCCATGCCGCCATTCTTTATTGCCGTAATGGTTTGACTGCTTGGTATTGATTCGGACTCACTCCAAATGATGGATTCCAATCTTCTTAATTCTTCAAGCTCATCAATTGTTTCGAGTGTACGAATAACAATATTATTCATCATCTATCATACTTCCTTTTTTAAAAAAATTTGATAGCTCTTCTTGCTTAAAATCCATATCCTTCAATGTGACAACCTTTGTTTTTTTAATAAATTTCTAACCAAACCAAATGACTAAAAAGATTGGAATCCCAACATAGAAACGAGCAAACCATACCAGTCGTGTTATCCCCCAAAACGCTTTATAATCTTGACCGACTACGGCTATTATACATAAAGCTAATGTCAATATGGGACCAAAAGGGAACCATTTTGCTTTATAAGGTTAGAAATGCGAGCATCCCTATAACCGTAGTCACGTAAAGTGCATTAATAGGTATTCCGCGTACATTCACTTTTGTTAAAAATTTCGGTGCATTTCCTTTCTTCGCCATCGTCCATAAAAGCCTGCTTCCGGCATATATTTGAGAATTTGCCGTCGAAAGGACAGCCGTTAAAACAACAGCATTCATCACGGATGCTGCAAAAGCTAGTCCTACTCGTTCAAAAACGAGCGTAAACGGACTTTCTGAAACATTATCCGATTTAATAGTCTTGGATCATGGACTGTTACTGGTCCATCCCCTATTTCACCGACTACTCCTGTATGATCAGGAAAAGTTGTGACAAGACAGCCGTTTTCTTTTAAAATATTGGCTATATAACTAGTAGTGTTAACCTCTTTCCAGCTGACTTCCGGATTTTGATGTAGATAATTAAAGATATCAAAAATTTTTCGACTTAATTTAGCTAGTGTTTTTTTCATTTGTATCCCTCTTTATACATTTCGACTACAGTTGTACGGTTTCTTTTTTAATCGTTAATTCTTGGAGTGTATCCTCGTTCACTTCAACACCTAGTCCAGGTTTTCCACTTAGGATAACATTCGGAATTCGATATTCCAGATTCCCAATATCTTTGCTAAACAGTAATGGCCCTGTTAATTCCGTACTTGTGATATTTTTTCTGGCCATTGCCGTATGATATCCGGCTGCAGACCCAATCGAGGATTCAACCATCGAGCCTACTTGGCAGCTGAGACCTGCATATTCTGCGATTTTTGCCATATGTAGAGCAGGATAAATACCTGCAGATTTCATTAGTTTAATATTGATTTTATCCGCTGCATTTTTCTTGATAATTTCCAATAGCTCAAAAGTATTATGAACGCTTTCATCTGCCATGATTGGAATGATGGTCTTCTTTCTTAACTCAGCAAGACCGTTGATATCCCCCATTTTAATCGGCTGTTCCAGCCAGGAAATTCGCAGCGGTTCTAATAACGGAAGAGCTTGAGCTGCTGTGGAATAATTCTTCCAGCCTTGATTAACATCCACGCGAATCGGTACTTCATATCCAACAGCTTGTCGAACTGCTTTGATTCGTTCCAGATCTTTAAAAAGATCAAAGCCAACCTTTAGCTTTAAAGAGCTATAACCAAGTGCCAGCGCCTCTTTTGCCTTGTGCGCCATGATCTCTGGTTCCTCAATGCTTAACACCTTCGCGAATGTAAGCTCGTTGTGATATTTTCCGCCAATTAGCTCATATATCGGTTTATTTGTATATTTCCCCATCAGATCATAACAAGCGATATCAATCGCTGCCTTTGCAGAAGAATTAGCATGGATTCGGCTATCCATCATGTCGTGAATTTTTTCAATAGAAAAAGGACTTTCTCCCATAATAGCAGGCAATAATTGGTGTTTTAACACTTCAATCACGCTGAAAAAGGTTTCACCCGTAACATTTTCATCTGGGACTGCTTCTCCATAGCCCACCAATCCGTCATCCGTTTCCAGTTTCACGATAATGGATGGCATGAAATCATATGTAACATAAGAAATAATAAATGGTTCTTTTAATGGCAAATGAATTCCAACGATCTCTGCTTTCGTAATTTTCAATAGAATTCCCTCCGTATTAATTGTCGTTTGGTTGTCGCTAATAGGTTATTTTTATAATATACTGTCAATTCACGAAAATCAATCATGAAACAAAATATTTTTTTAGTTTATCTGATATATTATAAAGTGCTCGCGGACGCCCAAGATCATATGGCTGCTCCTCTCCCGTTACCATCAATAATTCTTTTTCTAGAAAACGTTTAATTATTCTCTCGGCCGAACGCCTGCTCACTTCAAAATAATCAGCTAATTCTTGTGCAGAAAAGGAACGAAATTGCTGGAGCCGAATAAAGTCAAGAAACCGATTCAGATTTTTCGCAGTCATTTTTAGACTTTCTGATAGGTTTTGAATTTCCTTATCTTCATTCTTTAAGGAAAATTGTTTTTCATTTTCAAACAATGGCCCAATAAGTTTTTTGTCTTCATCCAATAGAAATATTTGTGTCTTTTCTTTTGAATGTTTTTCTGAAAAAAATAATGCTTCGTTGGCATGGTTTTCTGCATCATTCATGGTATATCCGTAGCCAATCCCAATTTGTAGGCTGGAATTTATTTTGCCTTCAAGCTCCAGAACCTTTTGTAAGCTTTTTTCTTTCAAACCAGTCTCTAATGAACCCCGATTGGTATAAATCAAAAAAGGCTGATGCTGCTCTAATGACACCCTCGCATTTAATTGCTTTGCGATTTCATGCAAATATTGCAGTAGCTTAAGGCGAAATTCTTGCTCACCATGACTGGTAGGATAATTCATTACTTTGATGGAAATTACAGCAATTTGCGAATCCTTTGTTTTCTTAAATTTTGTTAGCGTAACCGCCCTCTCCAACGTTTCCTTTAACGATTGCTTAGTCTGTACCATATAGATAGATGGAATCGATAATTTCTGAAGCTCCTCATATACAGCGTGGATACTCGTTAAAGCAAACTGTGTTTTTCCCTGTTTATATAGATCCAAGTGAAACTGAATAAATTGAGAAATATCTAAGGATTGTGTTTGTTCTTCTAAATGAAATATCCAAGGGTAGTCCTTTACTGACATAGTCAGATCCGTAATATGTATTTCTTTTAACACATTCTCTAAAAATTCCTGTTTAGGTAAATCTATCGATATTTTTTCCAACGGGATTTTTTCGTGGAAGTAGATTGAAAATAATGATAAGGAAAGGACGAATTCATTAAAGGAAACATAAGTAGCCATTAATCGATATTCCTTCATTTTTTTCTGTCCAAAATAATAGGCAATTGCGCCGGAAAATAGTAAAAAATCAACCTCTTTGCCTGCCTTATCTAGTAAATGGTCAATATCCCATGGAGACTCATAGGAATAGTTAATAAACGAAATTTCCGGATATAAAGCATAATATTCAGAAATCGCATCTATAAATAATTTTGAACCTAATACTCCAATTGCAACCATCTTTGACAACTCCTACAATAACTCTTTTTTAAAGTATACCATGGTCATGAGGAATAGTAGTTAATTTCTTACAAGCACTGTTTTGCACATAAAAAGAACGAGAAGATGTAGAAAATCCCTCTCGCTTTCAACAGATGATTTTTAAAATTCCTGAAAAAAAGATTTTTAGCCAGGCACAGGATATTGTTTCAGCTTGGATAAACAATAAGCGATTTTATGTGCGAAATGAATGGGTGATTCTACCGATTGAAGATGAATGTACATGATTACTGGATGAGTAAACAGCCAATGATTATGAAGGGCACTTATAATGAGTCCTTGCTGAACTGCTGCATGTGTAAACGCAGGAATTTCTTCTTCAAATATCGCCACTTCTGCAATATTGAGTGCATTCCCATATTGATCCAGTGATTCGAACGTGGCATCTACTCCAAGAACGGCCGTGCTTTTCTTTCCCTGAATGGTTATGTCAAATGGACGCTTAAAATTTACAGAACATACTCCATGATCTACTTTGCTTTTACCTTGTAAAATATGTGCAAACTGTTCACAAACCGAATCAAAGTTCCCTACTCTCATTTTGTTTCCCCCTCCCCTTTGATACATATGCATGTAACATGATTGCTATGAAACATAAGGAGATAAACCTTAATATCGTCAACTCGCTTTAGGGGACAATGAATCCGTTATTTTTGCAAAAAGGCGCCAAATTAAGGGTTAAGCGGACACTAGGTACGTTATTTGTGATAATCTACAGTAAAAACACTGATTTTCTGCAAGATAACGGAACCTGTGTCCGCTAACATAAGGAAATCACCCTTTTTGTCACAAATAACGGACCTGTTGTCCGCCGATTTAGAGCTTTTAACAAACTAAGTTATTTTTCCCGATGAACGAGTGTAATTTTATAAACAAATGCTAATTCTGATTGTTTGACAGCATCTGGAAATTTCCCCTCCTCATCTTCAAATCCTCCATGTATTTCATTTTTTGAGGTACCCATCCAAGCAGCTAAATAGACAGGTGACTCCTTAATTAATTTGATTTTTTTATTTAACACATTTCCATACGAGCTCGCAGTTATTTTATTTTTTGATTCCGTTGTACTTGATATCCCATTAGTTAAACCCATGAATAGTATTAGTTTCTTTTCTTCCTGTAATGTCTGAATTCCGAATGATAGAATATCATCTTGAAACGTTAAATTTGGTTCATTAGTGCTACTCATTGATTCGTCCGTTTTTTTACCATTTACGTATTTGTCGAGTTCTATTTTTAAATCTTCGTTTTTCTTTAGATGACCATTTAACTTGAAATATCGGATAAAGTTCACACCTGTTTTGTTGATTAGGACTTTCTCTTTTTTATTTAATTCAAGTGGTTCAATGGTTAGTCCTGAAGTTTTCTGATCATCTTCTTTTTGTTGTGAGCATGATGCCAACAGGAGTACTGCCAAAACAAGAATGATGTATTTTCTATAACATTTCAAATTAGTTTCCCCCTATTTTCTATCTATTATATTATAATTATCCAGTATATACCTTTATTTTTATAAATTTCCTTATGCAACGCAAAACAAAAGCGAAAGTAACTTATTGTCACTTCCGCTTTCGGTGAATCACTTAAGATAACACCCGTAAACCTAACACTGCTGGTCGATTTTTAAATGTTTTTGGATTCACTTTAATCCTTTACAAATCAATATATTCACCAAAATAAAACTAATTAATCTTTCTACTGTAAAACTTCAAACCGTTTATTTTTAAATTTTAAATACTCTAGTCATTTGATCATTCACACTAACCAAAGTAACGGTAATATAAGGTTTTCGCCACCTCAATTTCCTTTGTACCGTGGATCAGTGCTCTTCCATCTTTGAACATTACAAGTCTATGATTACCTACTATAAAAGAAACTAGATAAGGGTTCCGTTCCACTTTTCCATCTAGTTTAGATAATGTTTGCGCTAACTTTTCTAAATCAAGTTCAACCGGTGATGGCGGCCGAATTTGAACAGATTCCCGACCGCACAAGACAGCTGTCTTGGTTTGGTTGTGATAATCTAAGTAGGGATAGGTGGGTTTCTGCCCGCATGAAGGACAATTTGCTTTTTTTAACTTATCTACAGAAATTGATGTATGTTGGTTAGACCACAAATCAAAGGAGACAAGCTTTTTTCTTAGTGATTCATAATCTTCCACAAGAATTTTTAATCCTTCTGATACTTGATATGCTACAACCATTTGTACAGTAGGGCTGATGATCCCTGCTGTATCACAGGTCAGACCCCCAATTGGCACTGAATCAAGTAAACAGTTTAAACAAGGGGTCTTACCTGGAATGATTGTATAACTAATTCCATAACTGCCTACACACGCTCCATAAATCCATGGTTTCTGATATTTTTGTGAGATGTCATTTAGTATCATTCGGGTGTCAAAATTATCGGTCGCATCCACAATTAGGTCAACATCTTTGACAAAAGCTTCGATTTCACTGGCTGAAGCATCCTGTACAAATGCTTGAATTTCCACATCTGTATTTATTTGATTTAACCGCCGTTTGGCAGCAACAGCCTTAGGAATACGTTGTTTGGCATCCTCTTCCTCGTATAATTGCTGCCTTTGAAGATTACTCCATTCGACGTAATCACGATCCACGATCGTAAGCTTGCCAATACCTGCCCGAACGAAACTTTCTGCACTTCCTGTTCCAAGGGCTCCTGCACCAATGATTAAGACATGTTTTTTCCTTATTTTTTCCTGTCCTTCTGACCCTATTGAAGAAAATAATTCTTGTCTTGAATAACGATTACTCACCCTATACTCATTCCTTCGGTTGGACTGCTTGCAGTTGCGTAGCGTTTTTTTGCTATTCTACCAGCTTCATAGCCTAGTCGTCCTGCTTGGATTGCGAGTTTCATTGCTTCTGCCATTTTTACTGGATCTGCTGCTCCTGATACTGCCGTATTCAAAAGCACACCATCCGCTCCAAGTTCCATTGCAATCGCGACATCGGATGGTGTTCCAATCCCCGCATCTACAATTACTGGAACAGTTGCTTGCTCGATAATAAAACTTAAATTCAGTGGGTTGATAATTCCTTGACCAGAGCCAATTGGAGATGCACCAGGCATGATTGCGTGCACACCTAATTCTTGCAATCTTTTCGCAAGCAGCACATCATCTGACGTATATGGTAAAACGATAAAGCCTTCCTTCAATAGTTCTTCAGACGCTTTGTAAGTCTCAAAAGGATCAGGTAACAATGTCTTCTGACAGCCGATCACTTCAACCTTAACCATGTCACATAAGCCGGAAGCCTTTGCAAGTTTTGCAATATGGACTGCTTCCTTGGCTGTTGTAGCACCTGCTGTGTTTGGGAGCAATTTATATCGGGTTAAATCTAGTTTTTCTAAAAAATTCGGTTGGCTTGCCTCAAAAATATTCATTCTTCTAACTGCAAATGTAAGAATTTCCGATTCTGATACTTCTACCGCTTCTTTCTGCACATCAAAATTTGGATACTTTCCGGTTCCTAATAATAATCTTGATTGAAATTCATATGGTCCGATTTTTAACATTTCATCCGCCTCCTACAAAATGTACAATTTCTATTTTGTCACCATCGGAAATGGGTATTTCAGAATGATGGCTTTTTTCTAAAATCTCTCGATTCAACTCTACGATTACAACCTTTGAATCGAGTTGAAAATATTGTAAAACATCTGAAACCACCTTCACGGTTTCAGGGACATCAATAAAATCCCCATTAATTTGAAGCTTCATAGATTCACCTCTTTTACACTGTTTTAAATACTCTATCGATACTAAATGCTGATAGATCAACCTGAACTGTTTTTCCTTCCAGCATATCCGCTATTAATTCCCCCGTGATGGCAGATAATAATATACCATTACGAAAATGACCGGTAGCAATCCATAAATGTTTCCACACTGGGTGCTCACCAAGATAAGGAAGACCATCTAGCGACTGCGGACGAATCCCTGCCCATGCTCTTTCCCATTCACCAGCCATAATAACAGGTACAAGTTTCTTTGCTTTTTCTATCAGGAAATGAATTCCCTCTAAAGTGACGCTTTGATCAAATGTATCTGGTGTCGATGTTGCACCAACAAGCGTACGTCCGCCTTTCTTCGGTACGAGATAACAATCATGTGAAAATATGGTTGCCGTTAAAAGTGGGCGTGGGGAAATAATAGAAAAGCATTCGCCTTTCACCGGATAAGATTTAAGGATAAGTCCTGATTCTTGAAGCAGCCGATCACTCCATGCGCCCCCCGCAACAATGACATGATTTCCATAAATTTTTCCGGTTCCTGTTACAACCCCGTTTATTTTTCCTTTCCTATGAATAAAGGAATGTACCTCTGTAAATTCTCTTATTTCTGCCCCATAGCTTGCTGCTGATTTAGCAAAAGCATGGCTTAGTTGGAAAGGTGAAAGCTGGCCATCATTTGGAATGTACATTCCTCCAAGTAAATTAGGTGATAAAGCAGGTTCTTTTTCACATAATTGTTTTCCTGTCATCCATTCCACCGTTTCCCCTGCTTGCTGCTGTGCCTCCATCATTTTTTGAAACTCCTGTACCTCTGCTTGTGAACTGGCAATCTTGACTAATCCCTTCTGCACCAATTCAATATCAATCCCTGACCTTTCCTTTAATTCCACAGCTAGATTAGGAAACATCGAACGGCTCTTTTTGGCCAATTGAAAGAGTGGGCCATCCTTTTCAAGCTCTGCTTGGGCAGCAAGCATTCCCGCCGCCGCACTTGATGCTTTGCTAGCTAAACGGTCCTTTTCTAATAGAATTACCTTTAAGCCACGTTTCGCAAGGTTATAGGAAATTGCACTGCCATTAACACCGCCACCTACAACGATGGCATCATAACATTCACTCATTTTGCTTTACCTCTTTCCCTTAACCCAAGTTGAAATGAATATTCTTTTACTGCTTGAAGGGGATTGTCCGCCAACATGACCCCAGACATTACAGCAACCCCTTGTACCCCTGTTTTTAACACCTTTTTCACGTGCTTAAAATCAATACCGCCAATAGAAATCACAGGAATAGTCACTTTCGTAGTTACTTCTCTTAATTTTTCCAAACCGCGTGGTTCTACATCAGGCTTGGATTGCGTGGAAAAAATATGTCCAAACAACACATAATCTGCACCGAACTTTTCAGCATACAACGCCTCATTTAGAGAATGAACGGAACAGCCCAACCTTAAACTTGGAAACACCCTTCTTACCGCAGAAATGTCCAAGCTATGATAAGCAAGTTGTACACCCTTTACCCGCGCGACCATTGCTACATCTATACGGTCATTGATTATTATTTTTTCTAACGGAACGCCGTTAGCGTTTAATTGATTCACTATTTCAATAAGCTCCCTGGCCGATTTCTTTTTTTCCCTAATATGAAAAGCATCGATATAAGGATGAATTTCACCTACGATTTGAACCATTTCAGAAACAGACTGCATTCCTGTTGAAATAATATGTAGCTCGGGCCTCAATTTACATCCACCAACCTCAATATTTGATAAATCTCGTACTCTATTTCATATTTAATAAGAGTGCAATCTTTTTCCTATTCCAAATCAGCTATTAATAAACTGTTGACCTTTTGCTTAATCGGCCAATCTTCCATCCGATAAGCCATTTCCCAAAAGGAGTATTCGTATTGACTGCTTATGATAAAATGTTGTGTCATTCGTTCTAAATCCGAATCCGTTACTTGCTTGGCAATCTCGTCAATACGCTGGATTTGCTCCATCACTTTTTCATGAAACCACTCACCGCCATATGCCGCAATCCATTCTTGGTAAATTGGTTCCTCTGGTGTATTTCCCTTTAATCGCTGCCCAATTTCATCATAAAGCCAATAGCACGGCAATAAGGCAGCAATTATATCACCGATATGACCTGCAAATGCCGCACGGTACAGATGAGATGTATAAGCATAAGCTGTCGGTGCAGGCTTAAATTCCTCTCTTTCAGCTTCTGTGATCCCCAATTGTTTAGAAAAATGAGCATGTAGTTTAAGCTCGGCTTCAGCCGTCCCTTGTGCGTGGACCGCCATACGTGCCGTTGTATGTAAATCTGGTGCCTTAGCTGCCCCATAAGCTTGCACCCTTGCAAAATGAGAAAGATAATACGAATCCTGTAACACATAATATCGAAAACTTTCCAATGATAGGCTTCCATCTGCAATTCCCGTCACAAAAGGATGATAAAAACTAGCTTCCCAAATGGTATCCACTTCTTGTCGTAACTGTTCTGAAAAATTCATACGATCTCCTCCAAAAAATCATTTTGTTGTGCATCCACTAGAGATCTTTTCAAAGTGCAACAAAAAACCACTTTCTCAACGCTCAAGAAAGTGGTTTTATATGGAAATTAAAATACACAAAAAATTTCCTTGTTCCACTTCCCTACGCTGGTATAAACCAGATCAGGTTCTAAGAGTCTCAAAGTCACACTTTAATCTCAGCCATTTAAATGGCACCCCTAGTGGTAAAAAAAATATTAAGTTTTCCAACAATATTTCGCTATTATCATAGCATGATTTAAATATATGTCAAGAAGATATATTGTCTAGTAATGTCTTATTTCCTTTCAACTATCTTACTTATTTAAAATGATATTTAAGTATTTTTAGATCTTCACGGATCCAACTTTTAACCACTTCATACATGATAAATACTTATCATCAAACTAACACTGGTGATCCATCAAACTTCGGCAGCCATTCCCCATGCGCTTCGATTAAATCATCACATAACGAAACGATATCATCCAACGATAATTCAGCTGATGTATGTGGATCCAGCATAGCTGCTTGATAAATGTGTTCCCGCTTTCCAGTAATGGCTGCCTCTATGGTGAGGAGTTGAGTATTGATATTTGTTCGGTTAAGTGCTGCTAATTGCTCTGGGAGATCCCCTACATAGGTAGGTGTGATGCCGCTGCGATCTGCAATACACGGAACTTCTACACATGCTTTTTCAGGTAGGTTGCTAATAAGTCTTCCTGTATTGAGCACATTTCCGCCAAATTTAAATGGAATATCTGTTTCAATTGCTTCGATAATTCTTGAGCCGTATTCTTTTGTACGAGTATGGTCTAATGACTTGTTATTTACTAAATCCTCTCTCATTCTTTCCCAATTTTCTATTTGGTTCACACATCTGCGCGCATATTCATCAAGTGGAATATTGTACTTGTCTATCAGCTCTGGATACCTTGATTTTATAAAATATGGATGGTATTCAGCATTGTGTTCGGATGATTCCGTTACATAGTAGCCAAACTTATCCATCAATTCGAATCGGACCATATCATGGTGCTTTGTTTTTTGTTTTTCTTTCGCTCTTTTCTTTATTTCAGGATATAGATCTTTCCCATCCTTTTTTACTTCTAACAACCATGCCATATGGTTAATGCCAGCAATCTTTTCCTGTACTCCTTTTGAATCTATCCCTAATGAACGAAATAACTCTTTTGTACAAACTTGGACACTATGACATAATCCAACCGTTTTGATATTTGTAAAACGATTCATAACCCCAGTTAAAACCGCCATTGGATTCGTGTAATTGAGGAATAATGCATTAGGACACACTTCTTCCATATCCTTTGCAAAATCAAGCATTACCGGAATGGTGCGCAGGTTTCGGAAGATTCCGCCTATACCGACCGTATCTGCAATCGTTTGTCTTAAACCATATTTTTTCGGAATCTCAAAATCAATAACCGTACTTGGTTTGTATCCGCCTACTTGAATGGCATTGATGACGTATTTTGCATCCCTAAGTGCCTCTTTCCGATCATGATACGCTTTGATTTGAATGTTTTTGTTTAGGTTTTCTTTTAAATTAGTCAGCATTTTCTCTGAATCACTTAAACGCTGTTCGTCAATATCAAACAACGCAAATTCAAAGCCTTCTAAAGCTGGAACTAACATACAATCTCCCAGGACATTCTTTGCAAATACAGTACTTCCGGCTCCTAAAAACGTAATTTTAGACATTATTCTCTCCTTATTTAACAGAATTTTTTTCTATTAAACTATTCCACTCTTAAGCTGATTTTTCCTTCCTTTGCAGAAGCACAGCTCCAATCACTATAATCCCTTTAAACGCCTCTCTTAAAAACGGCGGCACTCCAAATAAATTCAATAAATTATTCATTACCGCAATAATTAACATCCCATAGATGGTACCGATAATAAACCCTCTTCCGCCCATCAGGCTTGTTCCGCCTACTACCGCTGCAGCAATAGCATCCATTTCTGCTCCTCTTCCAGCGTTTGCAAAGTCCATGGAACCTATCCTAGTCACTTGAAGAATAGCCGCAATGGAAACAAGAATCCCCATTAATGCATATACTCGTACCTTAATTTTATCTACATTTACTCCGGATAGCTTTGCCGATTTTTCATTGGAACCGACCGCAATGACTTGTCTCCCGAAAACGGTTCGCTTAGAGACATAGTAAAGGATATATGCAATGATAGCCCAATATAGAATCGGCATAATCAAATATCCTCCAATGCTGAGATTGGAAACTTGTAAGAAATCCATCGGTACTGTCGGGTTGTAACCTTGCATGAATTGTTGGGTAACGCTCCTAAAGATCATCATCGCGCCTAAAGTAATAATAAATGGAGGAGTTTTCCCTTTAGTAATGGTGACTCCTATCAAAGAACCTAACAAATAGCCGAAAACTAATACCAGTAAAACCGCAATAAGATATGCAGGAATTCCCGTAATTCCTATTTGCGCCAAAAGTCCTTTCGATCCTGTATCCAAAAGGATCATTGCAAATGCTCCAGTAGCTACTAATGTAGATCCCACCGATAAATCAATCCCTGCGGTCATAATAACAAACGTCATCCCTAATGCAATGATTCCTATCCCTGCGTTATTTCTCAGGATATTAATCCAGTTATTGATCCAGGACTGAAACCAGCTGCCGAATGAATCATAATTAAATCCCAGTACCAATGTCTGCAGAATCACCATAATAATGAGCGCAATGGCCGTACTAAATAGTGGAGACTCCTTCCATTTATGACGAAACCATCGAAAAAAATTTTTATTCATCTCCAACATCCCCTCCCTTACTTCGTCAACTGGCCTCCAGTAGCAAGACTCATGATATGTTGCTCTGTCATTGTTTCTCCGGATACTTCCCCTTGAATCACTCCATGGTACATAACAAGCGCCCGGTCACAGACGCGGATGATTTCTTGTCCTTCACTGGAAAGCACAATGATGGCAATGTTTTCTTCAGCAAGTTTTAAGATAATATTGTAAATATCTTCTTTCGCTCCGACATCCACACCTTGAGTAGGGTTGTCTAAGATCAGCAGCTTCGGCTTTGCCATCAGCCATTTGGATAAAACCACTTTTTGTTGATTTCCTCCTGAAAGGCTGTTAATGCTGTCCGTTTCCTTTCCCATCTTGATTCGCAAAGCGTTTCTTTGTTGCTCAAATTCTGCTATATGTTTTTTTGTATCAATCATTCCGCGCTTTGAAAATATTGGCCAAGTCACGATAGAAGCATTTTCTAGAATATTCATATCTTTGATAATACCGTTTTCTTTTCTGTTTCTCGGCAGATACGCAATTCCTTCTTTGATTGCATGGGCAGTGCTTTTTATTTTTACCTCCATACCATTTAAGAAAATTTTGCCTGATGAAGGTTTATCTACGCCAAAGATTGTTTGAAATAGCTCACTTCTTCCGTCCCCTAAGAGTCCTGTCACCCCAAGGACTTCGCCTGCTTTAATTGAAAAATGAATATCGCGATAGTCTCGGTTGTTGGTAAGTCCCTCTACTCGTAAAACTTCCTTCCCCAGTTTTTTCTCCTTTAAAAGGGAACCTGTCCTAACCTCATATCCCACCATGTGCCGTGCCAAATCATTTGTTGTCACTTCGCTGATGTTTCCCTCTGCAATTAGCCCGCCATCTCTTAGTACCGTGAATCTATCACAAACACTCATTACTTCATTCAGTTTATGGGAGATAAAAATAATCCCAACATTCTTGTCCTTTAGCGTTTTCATCATTGAAAAGACTCGTTCAATTTCTTGGTCGGTTAAAGAGGTAGTAGGTTCATCCATGATAATAATAGATGCATTCATCATCATTGCCCTGCATATTTCTACGATTTGTTTATAGGAAGCATCTAGGTCAGACACAAATGTTTTCGGATCTAGCTGGACATTCATTTGTTTAAATACTTCTTTTGTTTCATTCATCATTCTTTCTAAGTCCAGTCTTCCTCTTTTTGTTTTTAGTTCTCTGCCAAGAAACATATTTTCATAAATTGGTAAATCATTGATGAGGTTCAACTCTTGATGGATAAAGGCAATTCCAGCCTCCTGTGATTGTGCAGGAGTGGCAAACTTTACCTGTTTGCCATCTAGACTTATGCTTCCTGAATCCATTTGGTGAACGCCGCCAAGTATGTTCATCAATGTAGATTTTCCCGCTCCATTTTCCCCAAGCAGCGCACAAATTTCTCCGCCTTTCAGAGTGAACGATACATCTTTTAATACTGCATTGCTTCCAAAGGACTTTCTAATATTTTTCATTTCTACGAACATGGCATCCACCCCTTTGTAAAAAGAGGTTATAGCTATGCCATAACCCCTCATTTGTTTATCTTTCTATAGAAACATAGATTAATATGGAGATTTATCGTCTAAGTATTTTTCATAATTAGATTTGTCAACAATTGTAGTAGGAATGATGGTCTCTTTTGGTACATCTTCTCCGTTTAACAGTTTCAACGCAATATCCACCGCATCTTTTACCATTGCCGGACTATATAGTGCTGACTCGATCCAAATGTCATTGTTATCCGGCATCATTTTAAAATATTCTTGCATTCCACCGCCACCTGTGACGACTTTAATATCGGTTCTCCCTGCTTCCTTAATTGCTTGCAGTACACCGATGGAGGTTTCATCATCCATGGAGTAAACAGCATCAATCTTTTTATTTTTCGTTAGGATATCCGAAAAGTCTTTTAGCCCGTCTTCGCGTGTAAATTTCGTAGCATAAGAGAGAATCTTCACATCAGGTGCAATCTCTTTCATCGTATCAACAAAACCTTGTTTTCTTAATTCGGAAACAGACCCGGATGACGGTACCTCCAGCATGACTACCGTTCCTGTTTTTCCGATTTTATCGACAACATACTTAGCTCCTTGAATACCCATATCCTTGTTGTCCCCTGCTACTCGGTAGACACCATCAACATTGATTTTGATATCAAAGTTAATGATTTTAATTCCTGCATCCAATGCCTGCTTTATCGGTACCTCCATGCCTTCCCATTGCGGAAATGCTACAATCGCTTCTGCTCCCCATGTTTTTAAATCATCAAGTTGGGAAGTCATTTCTTCTGCATTATTACTAGTCTCAATTTTGTACTCTATCTGTTTTCCTAATTCCTTTGCCCGCAACTCTGCATTATAGGCAACTGCAGCCACCCAGCCATGTGTAACAGCCGGTGCCAGAATCCCAATCTTATGTTTTTTTGTTCCTGAGCTTCCGCCATTTCCATTGTTGCCCGATGATTTTTCACCGCCGCAAGCAGTAAGAAGAGGCACCATTATTAAAAAGACAAGCACCATCAACGATAAAGTCTTCTTCACTAGACTTTCCCCCTTAAAATTTACAAACTATTAAAAAGTAATTCTATTGACCTTTCTAGTGCAATTTTTTTGTTAACGGGCACGTTCCCTCTTTGATCCTATAAAGAATAATTACTACATTTTATGAAACCAATTTTTTTCTTATACCGAAACTTCCAGATAACTTATCCACCTATGATTTTCTCTATCACCTTTAGTGATGCGAGTGCCTCTTGGCCAGTAATAGGAGGCTCTTTATCATAAAGGATCGATTCTATAAAAGCATCAATCACACCAGTACTTGTTTGGTTATCATTAGTTTGAATAGATTCTATTTCGTATTTGATTACGTCCCCATCCTCCGTTTCAATCAAAAGCGGGTAATCTGGATGATGATAGATTTTGATAATCCCTTTTTGACAATAGATGATGGTGGAGTTATCCTCGGCACCGTAATATGTCCATGAGAAGGAAGCCGTTCCAATACGGCCTCTTTTTGTTTTTAAAGCACAAACTACATTGTCACAAACCTTAATACGATCTCTATTTTCGTCAACTTTATCCAAAGCACCATGGAATGACTTCACATCTTCTACTACATCATCTAATAAATAGTGAATGAGATCGATTTTATGAATTCCCAGATCTCCGGCAACACCTAAGGAAGATCGTTCTTTTTTAAAAAACCAAGTTGCATTCGACTTCTCCGTGCCCCAGCTTTCCGGTCCTTTATGTCCAAATGTCGTCTTAAAAGTTAACACTTCACCCAATTCCTTGTTTTCGATGATTACCTTAGCCTTTTGATGCGCCTTCGTAAATCGTTGGTTATGATCTACCATTAATATCTTTCCAGACTGCTTTTGCGCTTTGAGGATTATTTCAGCATACTCAACATTAATAGCCAAAGGCTTTTCACATAGAACATGCTTCCCATTTAGCAAAGCATTCGAAGTATAAATATGATGTGCATCATTGGAGGAACAATCACTAATTGCCACTATCTTTGGATCCTTATAAAGTTCTTCTACCTTTTCAACTGCACTGCCATCAAACATGTTTGCCAGTTCCCTTGCTCTATCCGGATTACGGTCGAAGAAGACAATCTCATCGACATGCGGGTTTACTTTATACTCTGGTGCATGACGAAGTCTTGCGATGGAACCGCATCCAATAATACCAACTTTAATACCCAATAGACATACCCCCCTCTTAACTCATTTATATGGTTCCTTGGATTATTCATGGAACAACGTGAAGCAGAGTAGTGTATATGAATATCCATTTTTTAGAATAAGATATTCCTACTTTTTTATGGTCTTTTGTACCCATTTCTACGTTGGCAAATATTTAAATAGAACTAATCAGTCAAAAAAGTATTGGAGGATTAATCATCTTCCAAAAACTAGTAAAGATTTTGCACCGAAATATTAAATTATTAGAGAGCTTACTGGTAAAAATCAACTATATATTTCGCAGTATTAATTTCCTTGTGAATGTTTGATTGTAGATGAAAATAACTAGATATAAAAAGTGAGGAATAATGTTGAAGAATCATAGTGTGGGGTATTTCACTGGGAGCTTCGTTTCTATTATTCTAATAAAAACATAAAAGCGATGAATGTAATTTAACCCGCCCCGCAAATCCAAAACAGTAATAAAATTCGACTTTTGACACACAGAAAAAAGCATTTGATCGACTCGTTCATCAAATACTATCTTTTTACTCAATTCAAACTAACGGAACCAGTAAAGGTAGTTGTCCAACATATTTCGTTGTAACTCCTTGGAAACGTTCCATCCAGTTTTCAAGCCAATTTGGGTGCAGATTCCAAGTTGAGTTAACGGAGGAATCCATACCCTTTAACCATTTTTTCTCCATCTTTTTTATTCTATGGTTCTGTTAAACTTTAATGTTGATTATTGAACTAAAATTTTGGGAAACCCTTATAGATGGGGTTTCCCCAATACTTAATAAAATTAATGTAATCTTTAACTTAATAAGAACCCTCCAATTGACACATATAATGAAAATAAAAAAACAGCTATTAGAAACCAATCGTTTAATTTAAGAAGGAATTGATGAAATCAAACGCCCGTACATCTGAAACATGCGCGTAATGGCCACCATTCAGTTCTTTCATGCTAATATTCGAATGCTTAATTCGACTTACTTGCCGTTTTATTTTGTTTTGGACTTTCACATTACTTTCTTTACGATTTCCATAAAGAACGAGGCAAGGTACTTTAAGTTTATTTAATATTCTCGGCATGTTGAAGCGATAAAGTGCAAGAAGAAGACTCAACCCTTTTAAGGAGGATGCTGGTTGATTAGCAATAGCATTTCTCATAAACTCACTATCCTTAAGGCCTAGACTCTTAATCCTTGCTTTCATCTCTTCATCCGTTATTTCCTTCGACTCGATATTTTGACTCTCTTTTGTTTCATTACCTAAAAACTTCTGACCAAAAATTCTATGTAAAACACTAATAAGGGGAAGAAAGTATCCAACTGAACCAAACATCTGAACTGGAAATCGTTCAATTTTAGCAAATCCAATATCCAGTAAAATCAGCTTATTTACCTTTTCAGGATAATAGTATGCAAATGATAGGCCAATTCCTCCTCCTAATGAATGACCAATTATATTGATTTTATGGATTTCTTTTTCCTCTAAATAATCATTTAACCAATTTGCCGCATCAACCATTTTTACTACCCCATCCAACCCTTCGCTTCTCCCAATTCCGGGCAAGTCAATCATATGCATAGTGAACTTTTCATCCAATGCGCTTGCTATAGGCATTCCGAAATTTCCCGTCCATCCTGTGCCAGGTAAAAAAATGATGGTTTCTTTTCCCTTTCCGAAAATTTCAACATAATGTTTCATTACTAACTCCTCCGCTTATACATACAATTCAGATCGGTATTATGTATTATCACAAAATAATTTGCCTATGATTACTAGTCCTTCTTCCTAATACTACCCGTTTTTAGCATTCAATAGATTCTGAAATTAATTTGCTGTTTTCTTGTAATAGTCTTTCTGCTGCTGTTATATTCTCTTTTAGATAGGTGGGTAGTTCTGGATGAGCTAAAATTTGTGGAGTTGTCAGCCACTTTTCTGTAGTACCTCTTCTTGCTAATACAGACTGCTGTTTTCCATTAACAATTACATAGTACTAAACATATGGAGCAAAGTAATAAAAAGTAACGCAGCAAATTGCGTTACTCTACATGAAATATTAGATTAATATAAGGATATATAAATTGCTTCCAATTATCAGCATTTAATTTCTTTTGAAATTCATCCAAACGAGTATTTTCTTTCGGCAAAAATACTACCATGCTCGTTTCACCATCTCCATAAGGAAGTGCCACGGCTTGAAAGTCCTCTGTTTCCAAATAATCCAACTCTTTATTGAGTTTCATAAGAGGAACTTTTTTGGTGGCCCCATCCTTTAAATGAAACGTTTTCTTCTCTGTATGCTTTTTATCAAATTCATACTGCCAATTCCCTTTGAAATAAACAGCGTTGATCAGTATGGTGATTAAATCAGAACTTAAAGGTGCATCTACTAAATCTTTTATTTTGTTATTAGTTGCCTTTTTGACCCAACCATTAATTTTATCTGGTGCATTCGGATTCTTAATATCGATTTCTTGAATCTTTGCATTAAAATAATCTTTGTTATTCTTAGAGAAATCGTCTTGAAAGTGGTAATTATTGTTCAACCAAATAGAGTTGGCAACATTGAGCTAGACTTTTTCTGAATTATTATGGAGCATGGACATTAATGAAGCATTCGCTTTATTTAGCTCACTGTTATTTAACCCACCCACATGCAAAACCTTTGCAATTTCATCCTTTGTCACTCCGTCTGCCCCATTATAAGCCATAGACAATGCCATAAATAAGCTGGCTGGGGAAATAATTACATTTTCGTTTTTATCAGCTACCACATGTTGTAACCAATCAAATCCTAATTCATTTTGTGAAGAAACGATTCTTTGGTAGTCTTCCTTACCAAACTCCACATTACTTGAAATCTCTAGACCATCTGCTTCCTTTTTGGTTCCACAGCCAGGCAAAATCAATAAGAAACACGCTATCAGTAAAGGATAAACCAATTTCTTCATATTCCTCACCGTCCTTACAACATTAGACTGAGATAGGAAGAATAAGGTTACAATTTATTGTTATTTCCATTTTAGATAATTAATCAATTTTGTTTTAGTCAAATTTTTGTAAATTAAAATATTTAATAGATTCATATAAAAAGAGGAAATGGGACGTGTTTAAGGAAAAGTAACGCTGTAGCACCTGGTTTCGAAAAATTTAATGCCCTTCCCTATTAAGGTGAATCGGACAATATTGGTTATACCTTCTATTCCTTGCTTCCCATGAATCTAAATTCATTGGCCAAACAATTCAGGTAGAAGGCGGTCATTATATCGCTAATCCAAGAATTGCAGACTGTCAGGAATATTTTAAAGATATTATCTGCCCGTAGCAGAGGAATTCCCGCGACTACGGTAACGATCATAGACTGATTGTGACCGTTACGAAGCAATTTCTGCGACTACGGTAACAATCATGGACTTATTGTGACCGTTACAAAGGAATTCCCGTGACTACGGTAACATTCAATCACGGAATGTGCCCACAAAAGAGGAATTCCCGGAACAACAGTGACGTTCATAGACTGAATCTGCCCGCAAAGTAAGTTAAATTAATAAAATAAATAAATCCCCTAAGAATCACCATTCTTAGGGGATAAATATTATTTATTTAATTGTTTTATAAACTCTCTCATGAATCCAGGAAGATCTGGCCACGCATGACCGGAGACAAGATTTCCTTCGACATGAAGATGATTTTCGATGTATGTAGCACCTGTTGCTTCTACATCTGGCTTACAAGCAATATAAGCTGTTAATTCACGTCCTTCCATGTATTGCTTCACTGTTGTTAGGATAAGACTCGCGTGACAAATCGCTCCAACTGGTTTCTTTGTTTCAAAGAAATGAGATACAATTCTAGGTACATTTTCATTTAAACGAATATATTCTGGTGCCCTTCCCCCTGGAATAATTAGTCCGTCATATTCTTCAGGATTTACGTCTTCAAAGGCAACGGTTGATTCAATTAAATACCCCTTGCTTTCTGTATAAGTATCCCAGCCAATAAAATCATGCACAACTGTTTGAAGTTGCTTTTTCGATGGAGCAGCTATTTGAACATCATACCCTTCTTCTAAACAGCGAAAATAAGGATAATAGATTTCAAGCGCCTCCACCGCATCTCCAGCTAATAACAATACTTTTTTTGCCATGTAATGCTCCCCCTTTCAAATATTCATTTTGCCTATATTTATATATTCTAAAAAAAGTTATACTTTCCTCTAATTTCAAAATTTTTTCAACATAAATTGTTTTTAGCCCAATAAAAAAAGGCGAATGGTAGCAAATACCATTGCCTTAATTAAGTCAATTAAATAAATAGCAATCCCCAAATGCTATGAATAAAATATTAATAGAATTACAGTATTTTTCCTTTGCGTTGAAGCGCTTACGTTTTAATCTCCTATGAAATACTCACCTAATATCTCTGTATATCATTATATTTTTTCCTCTTGAAATTTCAATTTGGATAACACTAGTTTATGCAGTCTTAATAAATGTTGGATCTCTTCTTCCGGTATTTCTAATAATCCGTTTAGCCTTGTTATCGTAGTATTGTCAGATGAAAAAATGGTTTCTAACAACTCCTCACCCTTTTTAGATAAAAGGAGAGAAATGGCTCTTCGGTCTGTATGCGGTATAACTCGTTCAACGAAATTATTTTGAACCAATCGATCGACTACACCGCTAACTGTGCTATTCGTAAGCCTTAACTTTTCTGCCAGTTCACTTAAACCAATATTAGGATTAAGATTAATATGATAAATTGTTTTTAATTGAACTACCGTTATTCCGTGTTTATCTGCTTCTAATTTTTCTAACTTATAGATTGCTCTGTTTATTTCTGAAAAAGATTCCAATATATTATTATTAAATGTATTCATGTTGGTCCCCTCATTACTATTAATTACCCCATGACTTTTTTCTTAATTATGAGTTAGAGATTAACCATTAGCTTTCAACAACGCATTTCTATTTGAATATATCATAAATTCTCCAACCTTTTAACTAGGTGTCGCCATCATTTCACCAAGAATACAAAAAAAGTGCATGAATCTCTGCAGGATAAATGCACTAGTTATCACATTATGCGATTGAATGAAAAAATTAGTAGAAGGCTATCCCATCTCCTGGAATAGCCATTCTAACCATTATTGCAAACTTGAATTTCTTCTATTTTTTATATTAAATAAATGCAAACTACTATCGCCCCTATAATAACAATAATGCCGAGAATAATATACATTAATAGAATGCGGGTTAAATTTCCTTTGGTTGCAGTGCTATAGTCTGCATCGGCTTTCCCTGCCACCATTAACGTTCCTACTAGAGCTGCAATCCCTACTACAGCAACTAAAATGTAAGCAACCATCATCATGTCGATACACCTCCACCATCAATGACAAGGTCCTTATTCTAAAATAAAATTTCCTTCTAGTATCATCATAATGGTGTATTCTTTAATTGAGACCATCCAATCCGTCAATAATATAGCCATCCACTTTTCTTATCTTGTTTTTTCGAAAGCATGAAACAAACGTTTCACACCCTGATGAATAGTATTTTCATCCCCTCTAGCATATGTGAGACGGATACATCCTTTTTCTGTACCAAGAGTACTGCCGGGTGCAAAGATTACTCCCTCTTTAATCGAATTTTCTAGAAGGAGATTCTCATTTACTTCATTTTTAAATTGACACCACAAATGAATTCCTCCCAATGGTTTTTGAAATTCAACATGACTTCCAAAATATTGAATTAGATTGCTCATTATTGCATCTCTTCGACTTTTTAACTCCCTTTTTAATAAATGAAGATGTTCTTCTAAGTAACAGGAGCTTAAAAATTGATTTCCAATCCATTGCGAGAATGTCGAATGCCCAAAATCAAACTGCTGTTTTGCATCTGCTAATCGTTCTATTACTGGAGGTGGACCGATTATCCATCCTATTCTTAAACCAGGTGCCGCGATTTTGGATAAGGAACTAATATACAGCACATTTCCATTCACATCCATCGATTTTAATGTTGATGGATGTTCTTCTGTAAAAGATAACAAACTATATGGATCATCTTCGATTATAGGGATTCCAAATTCAGATGAGATATCCAATAATTCCTTTCTTTTATGAGACGGCATTAACGTCCCTGTCGGATTTTGATAAATAGGATTAGTAAATATCATTTTGATCCGATGCTTTTTATGAATAGGAATTAATTCAGCAGGGTTCCATCCGCTTTTCTCTGCTGAAAGGTGGAATACTTTCAATCCAGCTGTTTTAAAGATAGGAAGACTAAAGCTATAAGATGGGTTTTCTATCACCACAGCATCTCCAGGCTTTAATAAACACTGGATAATCAAATGGATAGCTTGCTGGGCACCCGAAGTGATAAGGATAGACTCAGGCTTCGTTTCTATTTTCCGATACTCTCGAACATGTTCGACTATGGTATTGCGCAAATCGATATTCCCTTGTGGATGATCATACCCTAAGTTCCCAGTAAACTTTGTTTTCATTAGAGTTTCCTGTATAAAATCATTAGGAAAAAGATCAGCGGATAGTTCACCGCTCGCAAGATTTATGAGATGATTTTCTTCCGTTTCTTTCCGGATGCGTTGCATGACTGGAATATTTGGTAAAAACGTTCCCGCTTCAATATATTTGTTCCAGCTGGGGATTCGCTTTTTCGTAAGTCCCCAAATATCCCTGCTGATAATGGTTCCGCTCCCCTTCTTGCGCTCCACCAGCCCACTTGCCTCTAATTCTGCATAAGCCGAAACGATTGTACTCCGATTTACACCTAATGCTTGCGCAAGAGTTCTTTCAGAAGGCAGTGGCTTATCTACCGGAAACGTACCGTCTGTTATACCGTTTTCAATATACTCTGATATTTGTATGTAAATCGGAGTTTTCTTATTTCTATCTGGTTTCCAATCCATTTAACTGTCCTTCTTCCAAAATAATAAAAATTGCATCTTCTATCTTGATTGTAACGGAAATAAGATTGCCAAATACAAATCATTTTTGTCCTTTTTTGTAATTTTACTATTCTATTTCTACCTTTATAAGTGGTTGGTCTTATTTAAATGCAAATGGATGGTGTATTAAACTGGTTATTCTATTATGATGTTGAAATAGCAGAGTTCTGGTTATTACTATGTCTTGATTAACTGTAAGGAGATGATAAAAATGACTTGGATGATCGTACTTTCAATCGTTATTGCCAGTGCTGTTAAGATAATATTGACATGTCCACCTACCAGTCTTGTAGAGTGGTTTTTAAGTAAATTTGAAATCCATTTAAAACTCAATGACAATAATGATACTATTACGATGAACGGGATAATCTTAGAAGAACAAAAGAAGAAACAATTTATTCAAAGCTTTAACAAAGCCGTTTTTTTAGAGCGCTATTATATTTTCCAAGGAAACGAAAATGCATTTTTACAACCAAAAAATAATAGTTTACCATTTGTCATTGATACGAAAAGAGGGAAAAAATCCATTAAATTATTTGTATATCGATATCATGATCATGTAGATGTTGTAAAACTGTGTAAGAAAAAAATAATCGCATATGGATTGCAATCTGAGTACCTTCAAAACTTGGAATAGCGCTTAAAAGGCAAACAAATAAAGGAACATCACTGGTGCTTAAAAATGGGATGAATTTTTCCTTGCGTCTGCCTTTTGAACACTTATAAAGACCATTTGCTCTCGAATTTTTGCTTGGGTTGGTCTTTTGAACGTTTCTAAAGACCATTTGCAACCGGAATCTTCCTTGCGTTGGTCTTTTGAAACCTTATAAAGACCATTTGCTCTCGCATTTTGCCATGAGTTGGTCTTTTTGAGCACTTTTAAAGATAATGTTATTTGTTATGTTAGGTTATCTTTGGTTTGTGGAATATCTATTAACCAATTATTCTCTTCGTTTGCTTCCAGTAGTTCACTGACTTCATAAGTGGCATAATAACCTTCTTTTACAAAGGGGTCACTTTCCACTAGATTTATTGCTTCTCCCAAACTTTCACATAGAATGATTTGTATCGCTTTATCATTATCTTTGAAGGGTCCACAAATGAATAGTTTTCCTTCATCATTCATTTTTCTAAGATGTTCAATATGCTGTATTAATAATTCCTGTGTTAGTTCCCCTGCCTTTTTATCTTTTAACATCACTACAAATTTTTTCATTTACTTCACCCATTATCAAATAGAATTAGAACATTCATTCTTATCTAATATTCTATTTAACATCTTTTAACTGCGCAACTAACGAATGGATGACAGCACCGACTTTTTTAACTGCGACCTAACACCCATGTAATTTCCACTTTCATTAAAGTCCACCCTACTTTCTTCCCCTTTTTTTCCATCGCTACATTAACTATTCTTCCTATGCATAAAGTTGGTATGAAGCAAGCTTTTTTCACAGGTAAATTGTAATAAAGGGGGAATCATTTTCTGTAGAAAAAGTATTACTGTTTCATTCACGTATCATCATATTTTACTATTTTCCACAAAATCGGAGGGGAAAAGATGAAAAAGCTAGTAAAAATATTTAGCTTTTCAATCATTATTTTTACTTTCATTCTTACTGGCGTACCAGAATGGGGAGCTAATAAAGCAAAAGCTGATGAACCATCTTCTACAAAATTAAATGATCTAGTAATAGATTTGAATGTCCCTCAAGTAAGCCGAGATGTATTAAATAATAAACTGAAGTTAAATGCTCTTCATGTGTATAGCGATGGTAACTTTCTACTAGCCAACAAAAATATTACTTGGAAATCTTCCAATAAAAATGTAGCTTCTGTTGATCCAAGCGGTGAAGTGACTTTACTTGGGCATAACGGAAAGACTTTTATCTATGCAACTGATGGAAATTACCAAGATAGAATTTCCATTCAATATAAAGGTAATCAAGATAAAATAATCGTAGAAAAAGAGCATGGAAAACGCTATGACATTATTGGTAAAGCCATTAATCATATGACTGTGCCAGAAAAAGTTGGACAGATGTTGATGCCTGATTTTCGTACGTGGAAAGGGAAAAATGTAACAGAAATGCAGCCGGAAATTGCGCAGCTGATCAAGCAATATCATATTGGCGGTGTTATTTTATTCCGTGAAAATACCGTTACAGCGGACCAAACAATCCGACTTACGAGAGCTTATCAAGATGCGGCTGAAAAATACGGGATGCTAATTTCTGTTGACCAGGAAGGCGGTATCGTAACAAGGCTGCAAACTGGTACTGATTTTCCTGGGAATATGGCACTTGGGGCAACCCGTTCTGAAGAGCTGGCTGGTAAAGTTGGAAAAGTCATTGGCGAAGAGCTGGAAGCAGATGGTATTAACATGGACTTTGGCCCAGTAATGGACGTGAACGTAAATCCGGATAATCCAGTTATTGGTGTTCGTTCCTTTGGTGCCGATCCTCAATTGGTCGCTGATTTGGGAAAGGCTTATCTCAATGGACTACATCAAACGAACACGGCATCTACTGCGAAGCATTTTCCTGGTCATGGGGATACAGCAGTAGACTCCCACTTAGGTTTGCCGGAAGTTCCTTATGATATGGATCGATTGAAGCAAGTGGAGCTATATCCATTCCAACAAGCCATGAATGCCGGAATTGATGCTATTATGACAGCACATGTAACTTTCCCAAAAATTGATGATACAAAGGTAATTTCCCAAAAAGATGGTACAGAAATTTCGCTTCCTGCAACTCTTTCCTATAAAGTTTTGACAGGTCTAATTCGCGGACAAATGGACTTTAAGGGCGTTATTGTTACAGATGCCATGAACATGGGAGCCATTGTAGATAACTTTGGACCAGTGGATGCAGCTATTCGGGCAGTTAACGCGGGTGCTGATATTTTGTTAATGCCTGTTGGTGTGGAGCAAGTTGCGAATGGATTATATAATGCGGTATATTCGGGAGCTATCCCAGTTACCAGAATCGACCAATCTGTGGAACGTATTCTTACTTTAAAGTTAAATAGAAGTATTGTAAAACCGGAAGTGGAAAAAAATATAGACGATCAAGTTGCAAATGCATTAAAGGTTGTCGGCTCACCTGAGCATAAGCAAATTGAAAAGGAAGTCGCTGCTAAATCTATAACACTTGTAAAAAATGATCATCTACTTCCATTGAACGTGGCAAAAGAGGATAAAATTGCGGTTGTTGGCTATTCCGGATATTATGTACAATCACTTGTAGATGAAGTGAAGAAACATCATAATAATGTGACCTATATCAATACATCAACTACCTTGACAAAAGCCCAATTAGATCAAATAAAAGATGCAAAATATATTATTGTTGGAACCTATACTTCCTCTGTTAGCGGCAGAGCACCTTCCGCATCACAAATGTTAATGACGAATCAGCTGATTGCAACAGGCATTCCAGTTGTCGCGGTTGGCATCAGAAATCCATATGACATCATGTCCTATCGAAATGTCGGAGCCTATTTAGTTCAATATTCTTATAATAAAGCTAGCTTTGAAGCATCTGTGAACACCATTTTTGGTGAAAATAACCCGACAGGAAAGCTTCCAGTAACTATCTACAATCAGGATGGAAGTATTTTATATAATATTGGTCATGGATTGGAATATTGACGGGGAAAGGGCATCCTCTTTGTAAAATTAATAATAATAACCTCGCTAAACAATCATAAAAAAGAGCGTGTTTTGTAAAAAAAGATGGAACAAAACACGCTCTTCATATTATTAATTGACTCATTCTTTTATAAAAAATTTGATCATTTCCTTGCCTATGGTGTTTCCTTAACGCGCCCGTTTAAGGCAAAACAAAAGTAAAAAAAAGACATGCTGTTAGTTGCTTCAAACAGTAATTGTGAATAAATCAAAGCATTGTTCATCTTCTGAAAGAGAATAGTAATTAGGCTAAGAGATACTTTCATCAATTAACGATGCACATCGTTTCATTTTGTTTTTCAATGTTTTAACTCCAAACTGTTTAAAATGATGGACAAGGGTCTATGGTAGTAGATAGACATGCATTTTCCGTTCGCAAAGGAAGACCATTTTGTTTTACCTGCGAGGGGGAGAATACAGTCTAGAAGGGAACTTAACGATGATAGTGTCACATCCGTAAAGCAAAAAATTCCGTTTATAAGCAATAAGTAATTTTAAAGAATGATATACTTATTTAAGTTTATAAAACTCTTTAAATGCAGCGGAGAGCTGATCCAGATTGCCATACACTTTTTCAAATGCTGACAGGGTTCTTTTATTCATCATATCTGATTTATGCTCATCCACGTTATCGATATATTTACTTTGCTTCAATAATTTCTCGAATTTGGTCATTTTGTTGAAACCTTCTGTTTCAATGAGGAAATTTGTTACCAGGAAGCCGTAAGCATAAACATTAATATCCTTATCATCATAAGAATCGATGTTTATTAATGTTTCAAGAGAATAATATCGATGCTTACATGCTGCAAGAACCTTTTCGATTGCTTTGTTTAACGATTTTTTATCTAATACAAGCTTCCCGTTTTCCTTTTTTACACCATTCTCCATATAGGTTGCTAACCCTTCTTGGAACAGTGACGTTAAATTATCATTGGTAAAATCCATTAACATGCGATGGGTAAGTTCATGAGCGAAAATGGAGAAGGTGCGTTCAGGATTATCTTTTAGTAATAGTGTTTTAAACGAACCATCCATGTCACCACTTTCCCCTGAAAGAGAAGGAAAAGGAACAGAAGCCGCTAATGCTTCTCTATTAGTAAAAAGCTTAACATCAACGTGGTCAGGGTTCCAACGGTAATTCTCCTTATAAAACTGAACAATTTGAAAAGTATCTTCAATATACTTTTCAGCTTCTCTTACGTTTTCGGGTAAATAGTAAAAGGTGATGTTATCTTTATTCATGCTTTGGAAAGGCAAATCATTAATCTTCCATCCATCCGCTGTTTTGATAATTTGATATTGGATATGATTATTAGTAGGTTCACTATTTTTGAACCCCATAGTTACAACAAAACTGATAAACCCTTGTGTTTCTGAGATTACTTGAATATCATATAGTCCAATGGAAAGGGTGGCTTCTTTTGTTTTGCCATATAAAATAGCTGCTTTAATCCATCTAGCCTGCTCTCTATAAAACAATGGGTTATCTGGATTTTGAAATTTCATAAACTCATCATAGTTTTTGTTTTTAACCGCTTCCTCCACGCCAAGAAAATACTGTTTTAATTCCGCTTCCAATTTTTCTTTATCTTGATCATTAAAGGTATCCTCTTTGTTTTTCGCTTTTTTTTGATGGGTCGCAGTATTTTCCTGTCCACTGCTGACTTTTTCTTGAGTACATCCCGTAGTTAAAATCAGTAAAAACATAATAAAAAGTGAATATAAATATTTTTTCATACTCCCCCTCTTTTCTATAAAAATGAAATTACCGTATGAATGATTAAGATTGTTTCTATAATTTATTTCTATATTTAGATATTTATTTCCTTTTAATATTAAATTTCGGATTTAAAATATTTTCCATCAGCACCATACTAATTCTTTATGATTTATTCTAGACTTTTCACCTGCAAATTCGATTAGGATTGAATCTAAAATCCTACCTCCATTTTCCGGAAATAGCGCTTAATGCATATGCGGAATAGGAATATTCAGCAACTTAGCACCCCTTAAAAAGTAGTAATGTACCACTACAAGAAACTCACACAAGCAATATTCCACATCGATTTAGAAAACTCCCTCTTCTGCTAATTTGATCTGTCAGATAAAGAGCAAACTTTCACAATCTCGTCATCATTACCAGTTTACTTAAAATATGATGTTCAACAATTTGGCCCGATTGTTGAATAAACGCTAATGACGATTGTTCAATTAAATTGCCCCGTTAAGCGAATAAGAAAAAACACTATATTGGCAGCTGATCATTAACTCTTTCACCCATTAGTTTAAGTAAAATATTCCCAAACAATCTTAACTAAGAGCATATAAAAAAAGCTGACAGTGATGACAGCTCCGGAGTTTAACTCATGACACCTATAGTATAAATGTATTTCTACACAAACTTTTCCGAAATACATACTCTTTTATTCTATTTCCAATTATGATTGTGCAAGGGACTGAAAAAATATCCAATTATTTGATAACATTTCATTTATAATTACTTTTTTTGGAGTAGTGTTTATTTTTGGAAAAAGTTATCACTAATAGATCGTATTCCTTATGTAACAAGAATTTATTTGTTATTATGTGCACTCAGTTTGTGGATGTGGACTTCCGAATAGGTGGGACCATCTTTTAAATCGCTGCTTACTTAAAGAAATGTTATATTGAACTATCCTCTCCGCTTAAATTTATGTAATGATAATAGAGATGTTTATTCTTAAAGCAGCAAAACGCATTTCACCGTTCGTAAATGTGGACGTGTAAAAAGTAAAGATGTTTAATTTTTCGAACAATTACTGAATAAGAACTCCTAGAAATAACAATAAAGTCGTTTATAAACTAAATTATTATGCAACAATCACTCTCGTTTGTTTAATTGTTAAAAACCTTCTACCAATACATTCATTTATCATAGAAGGTAAACGAACCAGATGCTTACGACAATAAACCAAATGTTGATTGACAACAGAAACACTCGCTCACAAAACCCAAAAATAAATCGCAACGGCTTGAACATCGTTACAATAACAGCCCCAAGCGAGATAGTAGAAATCTTGGTTATAATGTAAAAAAATGGATTTAGATTTTTAAAGCCTTCCAGTAATTTTAAATGACTTCCTCCACGATCAATGACCATATAGGAAAAAGCGAACGCAAGAATAGCAAATAAGTAATGGAGTTTTCCTCGAACCGTAAGTTTTTCTCCTTCTAGGTCAGTTGGAAAGAATAACATGATGATACGGGAGATGACCATTAGAATGATTAAAATCGGAATGGACCCGGATATGGAGTAACGATCTTTTACAATCAACAACACGATAGAAAGTGACAATGCCCCTAAATTGCTGAGCCAAGCGTAAATTAAAAATAAATATTTTGTAGCACCTACACCGTAATCACTTACAGCATGCCGAATAGGATGATAGCCTGTTTTCTTAAAGTGAAGTATGAGGAAAAAAATAAAATAACTCAAAAAGAACAATACGGCCAAAATCGATAGGATTTTCTCGATGGACAATTTAAGACCTCCCAAAGTTCATCAGATTCAGTTCCCTAACAGTTCCTTCCCTGATTGTTGAATAGCATCATCGACAACTTAATTTTAAATTACTTTAATATTTTTTAAACAATTATATTTTGATTTAAACGAGTTTATTATCACGAAACAAAATTTAGGGTGTAAAATAGTGATTTTTTTCTAAATAATGCGAACCTACTATAATCTAAGATTAAGAAATGAGTAAAGAATAAAGACTTAAAGGTTTTCGAGAAACATTCACACCTGATCAGGATATAGAATGAAGGAAATATGGAACTATCTACAATTTATTGGTAAAGTTGGTGTGAAATTCAGGATTTATAACGCTAATGATGAGTTATATGGTACTTCTCGAACTTCCCTTTTTGAGAAGAAACATCCGTTAATTGAATAATTAGAGCTTCATTTCACTTTCTAAGAATTCCTTCTAATATTCAAGAATATGGCCCGATTGTTGAATACAAGCTATTGAAGATTGTTCATCTAAACTCCCTGTTAGCCGAATAAGAAATCGGATTGCCTCAATAACCCCACTGTTTAACTCAATCGCCCAATATTTTATGTCATTATTCCCCAATACTCTTCAGCTTTACTTAGTTGAGTCAACGCCTTATTAGCAACCTTTTCGTATATATCTCCAAATACGTTGTTTACGTCGTACCTAAACCATTCACCATTATTCCCCTTTAACCTTAGCCTACTATCAGGAATTAAATCGTGTGCCGTCACTTTATTGGGAAGAACTTTCTCCCCAGTGATGGATAACTCCTTCTGGGGAACAAACTCCAATTTCTATTACAAAACCCCCACCTTATTTGTCAAATTGAAAAGTGATTAGGTCTATTTTATTCTCGAAAATTCTTCGGAAATGTGGGAACGAACCTTTAAAGCCCCGTTCCCTAAGTTCAGGAACAACAATCTTTTTTAATGCTGAAATCATCTTCTCTCTTCCCAATGACATTTTTTCACCTTCTTATGTTATATACATTCATTATTTTTTCACTCTTTTTAAACTTCCCATCGTTAATAATCATCCTTGAACATTACTAAAAGAAAAAGGCCACTATAATAGCGGCCACATTATTATTTTACTACTAAATATTTTGTGATGGTTTGTCCATTAACGTTGATATTTACATTATAAGTTCCTGGTTTTGTTCTTGTACCAACTGTCCAGGTCCAACTAATATTACCGTTACTATCAGAAGTTTTAGGCTCTAAACCTGATGAATGGCTAGGTCCAGAAGAGTAATCGACTTCAATAGTACCCTGTACATGCGGTTTTGTTTTTACTGACACAGTTGCTTTATCACCAGGATGTACAGCTAATTCACTTTTTGATACGTTTAAAGAGCTTGTATTTGAGCTACTTGTGACATTATTGGTTATTGCAGCTGATTGTACTCTTGAAGAACCATCAGCGTAATTAATCGTTACTCCTTGTTCAACATTAAAAATATAAATATTAAATTCTATCTTATTATCTTCTATACTTTTTGCTTGCATATGAACGCCTCTAGCTACCAATTCATTCCCTCTAAATATAGGCTCTACTTGGTAACGGACATGATGGTTAGTTGTTTTTAAATAAGAGGCCACTTTGTTTTCATAAACAAGCATATCGGGGTCATTAAGACTTCTTGTTCCTGTCATTAAATTTTTCAGATTGTTATTTTCCCCTGTCAGTTGATAACCAATTAGGTGACAACGATTATATAGCCATTCTGTTTTACCATTAACAGTAATTTTTTTATTCTTCCAACCAGTAGGATCGACATAAAGTGGCTCTCTATCTTCTCTAGGCATTAGAGTTTTTGAAAGCATTGCGTTTGCTACACCTACACGATTGAAAGAATCTAAATTAGAAAAAGATTGCCAACTTCCTTTAGCTAAACTTAAGTCTTTTTTAGAAAAAGTAGTATGATTATTATTTAATATAATAACTTGTTTACCCTTAAAATCTGAGTTCGCAAGTGTTTTATATTGATTTTCCACATTAATTTTATTGGTTGTAGCTGAATCTTCTTTTACGTTTGTTGAACTTTTAGCTTCTGAATTTGAACTTACCCTAGAACTTTGTGTAACGTCTGATTTAACATTTGTTGTAGTAATTGCTTTTTGGTCATTTGTAGTAGGTTTTGATTGGTTACTCACATCGCTACAAGCACTTAGCATTATAAACATAAGAGTAAATAATAAAGTAAAAGATATGTTTCTCATTTTAAAAGTTTTCATCATTGTTCCCCTCGAAGTCTTTTCAAAGATGTTATTTTTTAAAAAAGTAATTTTAAATTCTGTATTCTATCATTATGTTAACAGGAAGTTTAAAGGTTGGCCTAAATCACTAGAGTACTATGTTAACTAAAGTAAATACCCACTAATATTACTATTCAGTAGAAATTTGTTCAATAATCAAAACTTAGGAAGAGAAAATAATGAACAACTTTGGGTATTCTTTTTGTTAACAATAATGTTTTTTTTCATTTATATTATAATTCTACAAAAAGATGAGATATGTGCAGAATCCCATCTTGAAGTAAAGCACCCGTTTATACAATAAGACGTTTTTGTAACATTGTATATTAACGTGATTTTACTTAGTTTCTAATTATCCCATGACTAGAACCTTTAATCACTTCTTTACCTTTTTGATTACGATATACCGTTTCCAATTCCACAGTTTTAAAACATTCCGATTGCTCAACATTTTTAATGGTTATTTCGCAAGTGATGGTATCTCCAATAAAAACAGGTCGAATAAATTCATACACCATTTCTCTAGCGATGTAGTTTAAATCCCCTCCAATCTTCGTTCCTATACTAGCGGTTAATAATCCTTGAACCATTATCCGTCCATTTTCATCTGGTTCAACATGATGCTTACCTTGGTCTCCAGAAAATCTTCCAAACTCTAACACCTCTTCTTTAGTAAAAGTTCTTTCCCATGTGTAAATATCTCCAATTTTCATAAATACCCCTCCATTTTTTAAATTTTCTATATATTCATTATAACACGATATGAATGGTTACTCATTCATTTAATGCCTTATTGAGCTCCCTCAGTTAGATACGATTTTCTTCAAATGTGTTACTCCAGAAAATGGCTCTTTAATGGAACAACCTATTGTCAATTAACAGTACCTTCTTCGATCTTATCATTCAGGCGTCTTTTCAATATAAAAGCACCTCTTTTGGCAAAGGGGGAAATTTGTACCATTTCCTTATAAACGATACAACTTTCTTTTAAATCTACATTTGTAAATATTAATAGTAGGAAAAGGAACCTGTCCCTTATCACCTTTTATTCTGAATAACGAAAGTGGGATAAAGCACAAGACCCCTATTCCCGTAATCGATGAAAATATGGACCAGCCTTCTCTATTATCAAATCCTCACTTTCTTCGTGAAAGGCTATTAAAAAGCAAGTTCCAGGACCACCTGATTTGAATAGATCTAAATCACTTTTTGCTTGTATCTGTCCAAATTCTGGATATATCTGTTTCAGTTTATATAAAATTCCTTTCGATCCTACCGGAAGAATATGTATAACATCTTTCTGTTGGCACATCCATTTAAACAAAGAAAGAGGAGCAACTTGATCCGCATGTTCGATTACCTCATTTCCGACTAGTGGAGTGCCAATAACTGCGAACTTAATAAACAATTGCTGTTCGTTACGTTCTTTGTTCCGCTTTTTTCCAAGCACAGTTATTCCTAAGGCAGATTGCAATAATGAAAAATTGCTCTCCGTACTTCCGATTACCTGAATGGAAGTCAAACCCATTTCGGAAATTCCCTTATTTATTCCCGCATTGATCTCAGCCCAAGAATTTTCTTGGCAAAAATTATGAATCAATACGGAAAACGGATCCCCCCCTGCAGCCATACAATCCATAATCGCAACACGAAAAGAATAATAGGCTACAACATCATACGTTACCTTGACAACATCATCAGGTTTTATACCAATACCACCGCTATTGTCTGTAGAAACAACGATACTTTCTGTCTCATTAAATGGAATAATAAGAGCATCACTCATCTTTTCTCCCCCTTCCTAATAAATCGTAAGAAAACTCGGGCAACAATGACATTTAATGCAGAGCCAATCATAAGGGAAGGTACAATTGCAATAAAAAATGTCCAGTCCATAATAAAAATAAACGGCAATGGACTAATCAAAGCATTTCCAATCCAAAAAGCAACCGCTGCAATTGCTTTTTTGCCAGCTTTATTTAAAATTCCAAAAACAAATACGCATAGAGCCATTTCTAGAGCAATTAAAAGATGAAATGAACCTAGCGGAAAGCCTGTCAATAATGCAGAAAGAAGGTGGCCAATTGCTGCGATCCAGGCTCCCATTCCAATACTGCCTAAACCTGCAATAACGAGGCCAGTAAACGCATCTAATCCTACACTTCCTACAATGGCAGGGATTTTTATCGTGGACCCAATAACCGTTAAGGCGATCCCTATACCCCACCATGCAATATTTTTACTAGACATAATAATTTCCCCTATTTATTTTAACTTTCTTGAAATCCCATACCAGATAACATCAACCTTTTCCGCTTTAGCTGCAATATCCTGATACACCCAACCAGTAATATCGCGCCAATCGCGGTTCTTTTTTTCCATTGGAACGATTCCTTTTGAAATATCTGTCCCTATTAAAATAAAACATCTTTCTTTCGCTGCATTTTCCCAATCTAATCCATCTTCAATCAAACTCTTCATCTGCTCTATCATTTGCTGTTGGTTCAGCCCCATTTCTATTAAACTTTTAATATAGCTTTCGATTCCTTCTATTATGTAAAAATTACTTTTCGTACACTCAAATACTGGATCAATTATTTCAGTTTGATAGAATGATACCCATGTAAAATCATCGCGTTCCGCTAATCCGTATAAATTCCGGACCCATGTGGCTTTTCCGTTAAAGTGACCTCCCGTAACAAAGTGCATCGAATCTCCCCCTTTCCTTCCTGCTCTGTCCATATTAATTCATATCCGCCACCATGTGGAATTCTCCAATCCCAGAATTCGGTTTTTTCCGGCGCTAGTTTACTTAATAAGTAGCGAATAACACCGCCATGACTGACAATCACCACTTTACGAAGGTCATTTGTTAAAAGATAAGTTAACAGTTTCCGCCAACCTTCGTCTATTCTTTTCGTAAAATGATAAAAGTCCTCTCCTCCTGGCGGACAAACCTTATAGAAATCATCCAGCCATTTACGATAGAGTTCATTATTTTTTAGCTCATCATATGTTTTTCTTTCCCATTCCCCAAAATTCATCTCACGAAATGCCGAACACTTTTTTAAAGAATTGTTTGGAAAGAGGATTTCCGCCGTTTCCACACAACGTTTCCTATCGCTGCACAAAAATAATTCATAGTTATCCTGAAAATCTTTATATTTACCTAACAGCTCTCTTCCCTTTTTACTGAGTGAAACATCACTCCAGCCAATATAAGCATGCCTTTCATTTTCGGCCGTTAACCCGTGACGTAATAATGTAATAGCCAAATACTCAGCCAAAGTATCCACTCCATTCCTTCCACTGATGCACCCAGAACATCTCCAGTAATGCCGCCAAACCATTTTTCGGATTTTGTTTTCAACATTTCACCAAATATAAAGGTAATGAGCACCAATAATAAAACGAACCAACTATCATGACGGTCCAAAAATGCTACTCCAATTACAAATAACAAAAGATATACCGGATAGATTATTAAAGAGCGTTTAGGAACGGATTTTTGAAAAAAATAGCCCAGTCCCTCTTTTTTTGCTGCGGGTACTGTTAAAAGGAGATATCCCATAAAAGTTCTGCTTAGAAAAGGCAAACAAAGGATGAGGATCATGCTGCTAATCGTCAGCGTATTTATTATTTCATAGATAAAGAGAAAACGACCGCTTAATAAAACAATTACAGAGATGACTCCAAACGCTCCAGTGCGCGGATCCTTCATGATTTCTAAACGTTTTTCTATTTTTTGATAGGAAAAGAAAGCATCGCTCGCATCCATCCACCCGTCTAAATGAAGACCGCCGGTAATAACAATGGTTAATAACCAAATGATAAAAGCAATGGCAAGATGGGAAAAAGGAGTATGGTTCATTAAAATGTATAAGACTCCGACAAAAGCTCCCCCTTGCAGCAAACCTAAAATAGGAAATGTTTTCACTGCATAGGTAATATGCCTTTTATCCATCGGCAGTTCCTTACAAATGGGAATTACCGTAAAAAATTGAAAATTGATTAACAGTCCGATAAGTGCACCCTTTATGATTCTCATGACTTATCCCACATGCTTACGATTTCTATTATTTTCTCCCAATCTAAATGACTCTTAAAATGTTCCGCTAATCGATCATATTTTTGATCTTTTTGCTTCTGTAGTTTGACGATTTGACGTACTGGTATTCCTTTATTACTGCGTATCCCATTCAACCAGTAATGACGCCACTCATCATTATGAAATAGCGAATGCAGATTGGTTCCAATTATTTTTCCATTATCCTGATAATAGCCATCCTCTGACCCGTCCTCGAGTAACACAAATGGACGCCGATGGGAGGAGGTGTGCCCTAAGTGAATTTCATATCCTTGTAGGTGTAATTCTTGCGAAATTCCCGTTGCCTCATGGATTTTCCCCTGAACGCGAGTCGTCTTTTTTTGAGAATAAAATACTGTATCAGCTGGAATTAGCCCCAGTCCATGTTCCGTATATTTTCTAGTTCCGGTATCCGTTCCTTCTTCATCCGTCAATGTTTTACACATCATTTGGTACCCGCCGCAAATTCCAACCAAGTATTTCCCGCTCTTCACATGCGAAAGAATCAATTCGAATAAATGATGATTTTTTAAAAATTGCAGATCATGAATCGTGCTTTTTGTACCAGGGATGATAATGACATCTGGATTACCAAGCTGGTTTGCATTCTCTACCCAGCGAATCGTTACATCCTCCTCGTATAAAAATGGTTCAAAATCTGTATAATTCGAAATGAAAGGGAGTTTTATAATTGCTATATCTAATGCCCCGTCTTTTACAAAGGAGAAGCGATCTTGAAGTGACAAGGAGTCCTCCCCTTCAATCATGTGTTGTTCCAAGTATGGAAGTACGCCTAAGACGGGGATGCCCGTTCGATGCTCCAGCCACTCAACTCCATCCTGAAACAACTCTATATCCCCTCGAAACTTGTTGATGATCATTCCTTTTACCCTCTTTCTTTCACTTTCCGTTAACAGATCAAGGGTGCCAATAACACTTGCGAAAACACCGCCCCTGTCGATATCCGCAACTAGAATGACCGGCACATCAGCAAGTTCAGCCACTTTCATATTTACGAGCTCGCGATCCTTTAGATTTATTTCGACCGGACTTCCTGCTCCTTCCATCACAATAACCTCGAATTCTTGTGCTAAACGCTCTAATGCCATTTTTATCGATTCAATGCCTTTTTCGTAAAAAGATTGCCGATATCCTTTTCCCGAAAATACCGATTCCCTTTTTCCGAAGAGGACAACCTCCGACTGCTGATCAGATGTCGGTTTCAATAGGATTGGATTCATCCATATGGTTGCTTCCGTCCTAGCAGCTTCTGCCTGTATCCCTTGTGCACGGCCAATTTCTTTGCCATCAACAGTAATATAAGAATTGTTTGACATATTTTGTGATTTAAAAGGTGCGACTTTAATACCCTCATTTGCAAACAATCTGCAAAGTGCTGTTACAACAAGACTTTTCCCTACATCTGAAGCCGTCCCCACTACCATTACACCATGAATATTATGATCCCCATTCATCCGTTTGTTCTCCTTTCATCAAAAACGGTATGCCTGCATCTACCAGATAGGCTACCGCGGATTGTTGAATAATGCTTTGATGTAAATGTCCTAGCAGTTTAGCATAAGTATAAACAAGCTCCCCTTTATGTAATTCCTCATTCAAAACCTCATTAGAAACGATGATCAACACACTGCTCTGTTCCTGGATGGCATCTATTCCGGCCATGATTGTATCATATACATTTTGTTGGAAATCCACTTGTTCCCAGCTACTGCCAGATTGAAATAATTCATTATTTAATAGGGTTGTTAAGCAATCAAGTAAGACTACATCACCTTTGCTAAAGGCTGGACTAATACCTTTTATATCCACAGGGCATTCCCAATTTTTCCATGGCAGTCCACTTGTTCTTCTTGTTTCTTGATGGTGTTGAATCCTGGAAGCCATCTCTGGATCCGAGGCACGGCCGCATGCAAGGTAATTCAATTGTTTGTTTTGTTGTTTTGCATACTCAATGGCTAATTTTTCTGCAAAACTGCTTTTCCCGCTTCTTACCCCGCCACTGATAAATATCAATTGTACTTTTTCCATTCAAGAAGCGCCTCCATTAGTAGGTTGTTCTCCTTCTTTTTTTTAACTGCGAACCTCAACCACCGACCGTTTAATCCTGGAAAATTCATCGTATGCCTTGGCACTATCCCTTTTTTTAATAAAAAATGAAACAATGGTGCTGCGTCTTCAAGCTGAGGATCTTTTAATAAATAGAAATTCACTTCTGATTTAGACATTTGAAATCCATTGGATTGATAAACTAATTCAAGTCGCTTGCGTTCGTCAGCAATATGCTGTTTCGTATGTTGAATATAGGAATCTTGCAAAATACATTCCAAACCAGCTTTCATCGCAATTGCATTAACACTCCAATGAGGTTTCAGAGCAGCAAGCTTTTCCATAACACTTGGATTGGCTGCCCCATACCCCAGCCGTAAACCGGCAATCGCAAACATCTTTGTTAATGAGCGTAAAATAATGAGATTAGGATATTGTTTTATTAGATTAATATAGGAATGATTATCGGTTGTAAAATCATAAAATGCTTCATCAATAATGATGTAGCAGCCCTCTCTTTTTCCTTCCTGCACTAATTCCATAACTGCTTGACAGTCATATACAACACCAGTTGGATTATTAGGTGTACAAAGGAAAATTCCATCAAATAGTTTCACTTTTGGCAGGAGCTCATTTAGTCCAAGTGCCCAGTTTCCTTCTTGTAACACATGGTGCTCCACGCAGCAATTTTGCGCAAAACATGCTTGTTCGTATTCACTGAAGGAAGGCTGTATAATTAAAATTCTTTTCCCTCTCAGAAACTGAGCAACAAGTGTAATAAGTTCAGCTCCTCCATTTCCGATTAACAGGCAATCCTCTTGAATATCGTTCAAAATGGAAAGCTTTTGTTTTAGTTCGGAAGCAAGCGGATCTGGATAATCCTCCACGTAAGAAAACCAGCTTTGCCACCTTTCTCGTATTATAGTGGGAGCCCCGAAAGGATTTACATTCACACTAAAATCTATTACACGATCGGGTTTCTCGATTCGGGCTGACTGATACACATAATGCGGATTAGAACCATGAGATGGTAAGGTCAATGACAGCTCCCCCTATCCATAAAAAGAATAAAAAATACAGAATCGTCCGTTCCATGATAGCAATCGTTTTCTGAATATGATCCGCCTTCAGCGCTTCAAATGGTTCGCCCATTCTGGCACGATTGGAGGCAATGCCTTTATAATAATTTAAACCGCCCAGCTGCACACCTAAAAGAATCGCGACAGCAGCTTCCCCCCAGCCGCTATTAGGACTTGGATGTTTTTTGGCATCTGTAAAAAGCTCTCTCCATGCCTTCTTCTTCTCTATGTAGGCAGGTTTATGAATGAATAGCATAAGAAAACCTGTAATCCTGCTTGGAATCCAATTGGCTGCATCGTCTAATCGAGCAGAAGCCCAGCCGAATTTTTCATATTTTGAATTCCGATAACCAACCATAGAATCACACGTATTGATTGCCCGGTAGATCATGGCTAGAGGTGCTCCTCCGATAAGTGCCCAAAATAAAGGTGCTGTTATGCCGTCACTTGTATTTTCTGCGATTGTTTCAACGGTTCCCCTGACAATTTCGGATTCTTCTAAGTCTTTCGTATCTCTGCCGACAATATAAGATAATTTTTTTCTTGCTAAGGGAAGATCTTTAGCAAGCAGTGGTTGCATTACCTCTAAACCTGCATCCTTTAAACCTTTTTGGGCGATGGTAGAGACGATAATAATTGCTTCCATAACCACTCCAACGATTGGATGAAGATAATAGGCTAAGTATGTAATAAACACAGTAATGAGTGCTGTTAAAATCAATACAGCTCCAAGCATCATTACACCTTTAAAGCGAAGTTGTCTTCCTTTATTCAAGAGCTTGTCTAAAAATGCAATAAATGACCCGATCCATTTAACAGGATGCGGCCAGTTTGGCGGGTCTCCAATAATGAAATCGATAACAATGGCGATGGTAATTGCTAAAAGATGATGTAATATCATTTGACGGTCCTTTCACGCGTTTTTTCAATTGCTTTTTTGATACATCGGTACACAGCCGGACCAATTACTTTGCCAAGAGGGGCGACTGAACCGGCATATTGCAGCCTTTTCCCCTTCTGAGTAGCGGCAATTAAGATGCTGTCCGTGGAAGTTCCTGTTGCAATCGTCCCAGTTAAAGGATCCTCAATCTTTAAATCATGCAACACTTTTACCTTTGCTTCTGTCGCCGTTGCAATAGCTTGAATATATGCTTCATCCGATAATTCACCATTTATAAAGACCCACGTATTAATCGTCCCAGGCAAAAATCCAGAGGAATGAACATCACCCTTTGATACATCTACCGCATTGCCAACCCCTGCTGTCACCACAATAAACAAAGAAAAACCATCATCCATTACAAATTCCGAAACTGCATCCTCTATCATTACTGCTGTCATCATCCCCACTGTATTTTCAGGTAGAAAACCTTCGGAGGTTAAAAATGCAGCCATTTCCTCATGATGGTTTTCACAGCTATAATTTTTGGATACATGACGATTCACAAATGTTTGAAACCAGCCGACACCTGGATTCATAACGGCAGAAGACATCGTCTTTAAGCGGATTGGCGATTCTAGAACCAGACAATCTCCCTTTTGTTTTAAGTACATATCATTGATCATGATATCCGCCTCCGCGTTCATTTGATTTGGAATTAATGCTAATTGAGGCTTCGGAATGGTTGGGTGAAAATGTTCCTTCACTATTGTTTGATAAACATGCTGAATATGTTCTTCCGTTATTACCTCACTTGGAGATCCGGTCATTTCCATTCTTCCGTTTTCAATAAGAAGAATTCGATCACAATAAAGGGAAGTCAAATTGATATCGTGAAAAACAGAAATGACTGTCAGCTTGTTTTCAATAGTCATTTTTTTGATAAAATCCAGTAATTCCTTTTGATAGGCTAAATCTAAATGATTGGTAGGTTCATCTAATAGCAATACCTTTGGCCTTTGCGCCAATGCTTGTGCCAGAAAAACCCTTTGTTGTTCTCCGCCTGAAAGCTCATGTAAGGATTTTTGCTTAAATTTAAATACCCCTGTTTGGATCATAACCTCTTTGACAATCGCTTCATCTTCCTGGCTCATCATTTGAAACAAACCGCTTTGATGTGCATATCGTCCTAAAAGCACGGTTTCTTGCACAGAATAGGAAAAACCATCGCCAGTCAATTGCGGTAAAACGGCGACGAGCCTTGCTCTTTCTTTCGCGGAGTAGGAGAAAATATCTTTTCCTAATAAATGTATGCTCCCTTTTGAAATTGGAAGAGCTCCGCTAATCATTTTTAACAACGTTGTTTTCCCGCTTCCATTTGGACCTAATATTCCAAAAAATTCACCCGCTTGGACGTTAAAGTTAATGTCTTTTACAATGTTTCTTCCTTTGTAACCGCCTGTTACCTTCTTTACTGCTAACATGCTTTAACCTCTGCTTCCTAATTTTCTTTTCATCAAAATAAACGCAAAGACCGGTGCACCTATTAATGCAGTAACCACACCAATTGGGAGTTCTGTTGGTTGGATAATCGTTCTTGAAATCAAATCAGCCAAGATTAAAAAACCTGCTCCAAATAGAATCGATAATGGCAATAGCTTCTTATGATTTGGTCCCCATACGATACGAATGAAATGCGGGATCACCAAGCCGACAAATCCAATGGAACCCGAAACGGAAACTGCAGCCCCAGTTAATATCGATCCTGCGATTAACACGAACAGCTTTCTTTTTTCTACATTCACCCCGAGATGATACGCCCGTTCTTCTCCAAGTGACATAGCATTTAACTCCTTGATGTTTGTTAAAAGCAACAAAGACCCAATAAGAAAAAAAGGCAAGATAATATTCACATAGCTCCATCCGCGCATAGAGACACTGCCAAGCAGCCAGCCAATGATTTGCCGTAATTCATCCCCTGTTAAAGCAATGATTAATGAAATAAAGGAACTAAAAAAAGAACTAAAAATAATCCCAGTTAAAATAATGGTCTCTACTTTCATCGCTTTCTCCATTTTGCGAGCAAATAACAAAACACAAAAAATCGTGAAAAAGGAGCCAACGATACTCATAAATGGTAAGGTCAAGAGCCCCAAAAATGGTATGGAAATATGAAAGAAAAGGGTTACCACTGCACCGACGGAAGCACCAGACGAAACACCAAGTGTATACGGGTCTGCCAACGGATTGCGCAGCAAGCCTTGGAAAGCTGCTCCAGCGATCGATAAAGAGGCACCAACCATTCCCGCTAGTAGCACTCTGGGCATCCGGATATCCATTACAATATTGCTATTCATAGGGTCTGCTGAATCCTTTAAGGGAATATGTAAAATGGCTGATCCTATAATTTGGATAATTTCATGAATTGGTACATATACAGTTCCCACTGCGATTCCAATAATGATAGAGAATAGTAGAAAGACACATCCAAGAAAATAGGGAAAAATTATGCTATTTCTTCCCATCTTTTGTATAAAAGTAAGTTTTGGCAGTATTAATCAGCTCCTTTTTAAAGGAAAACAAGGCTATCTAAACAACCTTGTTCCCATCCTTTCATCTATTTCATTCACTATTATTTTCTTTACGTTTCCCATCACGAAATACCTTGGCACTTCTTATATATTCAACATCACTTTTTCCTGAACGATGATTAATCACTCGCGCCAAAGCAAAAAAATAGTCTGATAGACGATTTAAATATCGCTGTGCAAGCGGAGGAACGCTGTTGTCGGTTTTCGAAAGGGTAACAACAAGACGTTCAGCACGACGTGTGACCGTTCTCGCAATATGGATCGATGCCGCTGCCTTTGTGCCTCCTGGTAAAATAAATCTTTCTAATTTTGGAGTACTGGCAATATACTCATCTATTTTCGTTTCCAGATAATCAATCATTTCCTGCTGTAATTTGTAAGGGCGCTTCATCGTTTTATTCGCAAGGTCTCCGCCGCAATCAAATAATTCATGCTGAATTTTCTCTAATTCTTCTAAAATATCACCAAACAAATTGGGATCCAGTTCCGCCATCGCTTGTCCAACAAAACAATTCGCTTCATCAACCGTTCCATAAGCCTGAACACGAATATCATCTTTATCAACCCTGCCGCCTATGATGCTGGTTTGCCCTTGATCACCTGTTCTCGTATATATACGCATTTTTTCTCCTCCCTTTTGTTTCTCCGCCATTATTATTTAAAATTATCGGGATAAATCGCCTTTGCCATTTCTTGCAAGCCGTCCGCAAGACGTGGTCCAGGTCTTGATACCTCATCCGAATCAACATTATAGACACGTTTGTTTTTCACTGCTGATACCTCTTGCCATCCTTTTCGTTTTACTACCTGATTGACTGCATCCTTCACATAATACCCGTATGTAAGAACAATGACATTCGGATTTGCTTTCACAGCTGCTTCCTCGGAAAATGGAATCCAACCTGCTTTGTCATCCGCAATATTCTTTGCACCTAATAGATTGACCATCTCATTCATAAAGGTTCCTGTCCCAGTTGTATAAATGTTTGGAGGCGCAGATACTTCAATCCAAACCTTTTGAGGATGATCTTTTGCGATTTTTGACGCTTCCTCTTTTATGTTTGCTACTTTGGACTTCATTCCATCGATGATATCCTCTGCTTTTTCCCGTGTCCCTGTCACTTTTCCAATCATTTCAATTGATTTATATACATCTGTAAACGAGGTGGCATCATTGACAACGACAACTTTAATACCATTGTCCTCCAATTGCTTGAGGCCTTCTTGAGAGTTATGTGCATCTGAAGCGGTAGCAAGTACAACATCCGGTTTCAAAGAAATCACTTTTTCGATATTAATATCTTTCCCGCCAACTTTTGTTTTGTTTTTGACTTGCTCGGGATAATTATCATTATCAGAAACCCCAACAATTGCTTTATCTAAGCCAAGGGCGAACGCGGTTTCTGTATTGCTTGGAATCAGCGAAACAATCCGTTTTGGTTTATTCTTTATTGTAAGCTTATTCCCAACCCCGTCCGTAATCGTAATAGGAAATCCATTGGATTTCGTCGTATGCTTACCAGCATTGTTGTTTTGCTGATCTGCCCCACATCCTGCAAGGACAAAAATTAATAGTAAGATAGATAAGTAATTCAGTAGCTTTTTCATGTGTTAACCCCTTTTGCGATAGTATAAAAGCATAAAAAAAAACATCTCCTAAATCTAGGGATGTCATGTAAAAAAAAACGTAAAAAATAATAGTGTTTTGTAAAAAACACTAAAAACGTTTCGTAAACACCCCCTATCCGCGTAGGTTCATTGGTGCACTCAAAAATCAGACAGGTATCCTGGCTCATGATCATTGCTTACTGTACCTTCCCGTGTATTTTTACATACATAGTGGTCATTACAGCTTGCTCCCATTTACAGTGGCGGGACCGCGTTGGCTTTTCACCAATCTTCCCTATTAAACCTTCCAAATGAAGGTATCTGATTTCGCTGCTAATATGAAATTGTAAACCAACATCATTATACAGTATTTTTTCCGAATTTCCTATATTTTAATAATTTTACACGAATAGAATGTTTCACATAAGAAAAGGACAAGCGCCTTACTCATCCTTATAAAATTTCCTTGATTTTAGCTATTTCAATTCCTGCATCTTTTAAGCTATCAGAAATATATCTAGCAAAGTCTAATGCATTGGCTCCGTCACCATGGATGCAAATGGTATCAGCTTGGATTGGTACATTGATACCTTGAAGGGATGTAACTTTTCCTTCCTTTACCATTTGGATTACTTGGTTAACGGCAGCTTCGTGGTTGGTAATTAGTGCTTGCGAATCCGTTCTTGGGGTTAACGAGCCATCTTGTTGATACGTGCGGTCGGCAAAAACTTCATTTGCCGTGCGCAGACCGATTTTCTTCCCAGCTTTGACGAGTTCTCCTCCTGCCAGACCAAATAATATAAGCTCTGGATCTACTTTGTAGATAGCTTCTGCAATGGCTTCCGATAAAGGAGCACTTTTTGCTGCCATATTATATAGAGCCCCGTGTGGTTTCACGTGCTGAATTTTCCCGCCTTCCGATTTGGCAAACGCATAAATGGCTCCTATTTGATAAACAACAAGATCATATGCTTCTTGTGGCGAGATTTGCATGCTTCTTCTGCCAAAACCGACTAAGTCCTGCAGACCGGGATGAACACCAATCCCTACATTTTTTTCCATCGCTAATTGGACAGTTTTTCTAATTGTCGCGGGATCTCCTGCATGAAATCCGCATGCAATATTTGCTGAGGTGATAAAATCAAGAATTTCCTCGTCTCTACCTAGCTTGTATGCTCCAAAGCTTTCTCCCATATCACAATTTAAGTCCACCTTAGTCATGTTTATGCCTCCCTCTTAAATTTTAGTAATATACCTTTTTTAAGCTCTTGAATTTTTCGTTCTCTTTCCATAAGTAATTGCTCGGCCACTTCATGTTCAATTTCTGAAAAGCGAAGTCGGTCTCCAGGCTTCGCTTGAGCCAGTAATGGCAAATCAACAGTAGCAACTTGCCCTATTTTCGGGTAGCCCCCTGTCGTTTGGCGGTCAGCGAGTAATATAATAGGGTTCCCATCTGATGGTACTTGGATGGTTCCGAAGCTAACGGCCTCCGATAGCATTTCCTTCGGTTCCTTCAACGCTAATGTTTCTCCCTTTAAACGGTAACCCATACGATCCGATTGAGTGCTTACTTCAAATGTCTTGGAAAAAAAGTCCTTTTGACTCTGATTTGTAAATAAAGAATATTGGCGTCCCTTCATTACACGAATCGTTTGATCTGTTTTAAAGGAAGGGATAAATTTCGATGCAACCGACCATTCCATTTCCAAAAAAGATCGGCTCCCTGCCTGTTTCTTCATTTGCAAAATAATTTTTGATGAAAGTGGACTTGGCTGATTTACGGAAATATGGTCCCCTGTCTTTAAAGCACGTCCATTAAATCCGCCTATCCCTGCATTTAAATACGTTGACTTACTCCCCATTACAGTCGGTACTGAAAATCCTCCTGCAACTGCAAGGTTCACACGACATCCTGCTTTTGCCGTACCAAATCGAAGTTCACTGCCTTTCTTCACATATACCGTTCTCCACATTGGAACAGGTTTTCCATTTATATGAGGAGACATATCTCCACCACATATGGATATAAGTGTATCCTCATGAATTTCTAAAACGGGACCTAGGAGTGTAATCTCTAATGTCGGAGCATTTTCTTCATTCCCTACCAATAAATTCGCTATTCGATGTGCAACCGGATCCATGACCCCACTGACAATAACCCCATATTTTTGATATCCGTAGCGTCCTATGTCTTGAATACTTGTTAGAAGTCCGGGCTTTTTAATTGTAATCATGCCTCTTTGCCCTCCCATTCTACGTATTCTTCATAACTGATTGGTTTAAATCGAACTTTGTCACCTGCATTTAACAAGCTTGGTACTTCATCTTTCGGACGAAATAGCTTTATAGGAGTTCGGCCAATAAGCTGCCATCCTCCAGGTGTTTCAATTGGATATACACCTGTCTGTTTGCCGGCAATTCCAACCGTTCTCTCAGGAATCTTCAAACGGGGAGATTGTAATCTTGGTGCTGCAATCTTCTCTGACATTCCTCCAAGATAAGGAAATCCCGGGGCAAAACCAATCATATAGACGGTATATTCAGCTGAAGAATGGATATTAATAACTTCCTCCGTTGTTAATCTATTAATACTGGCAACCGTTTCTAAATCGGGACCAAACTTTCCTCCATAACATACAGGAATTTCGACTACCCGTGACTCCACCTGTTGCCTTAAGCTTATTTTTGATAAAAGCTGCTGTAATTGCTGACAGACAAAATCATATGGAGACTTCGCATTGATTATATTCATTATTTTAAAAGGATCATAGAAAATGGTGATAGTCGAAAACGCAGGAACGTATTCAATCATCCATTCAAATGGATGTTCATCTAAAAAGGAAGAAATGGCATGAACTTTTTCTTGGGTTTCTAAGTTCAAATCATTTCCCAGTTCTATCATAACCGCGTTTTCCCCTAATGGATGTAAGCGATAATCCACCAACATTCCCTCCTTACTTTTATAATCGCAACAATATTTTTCAACGTTAGATCAAGTTAATGAAATTGATATTATTATACTATTATATTGTATTTAAAACATTTTAACAATTTTAAGTTATCATAGCTTTTAATTTTTATAGCAATTCCAAAATAAAAAGAAGGAACGATTAAAAAACCTTTTCAGACTATTTAAATTGTGGTAACATTCTAATATTCACAAAATAATATTTTGATATAATTTTTTCAACATTTACTCGAAGAAAGAAGGGTTTATATGGTTTTAATTGGTGTTGCATTAATCATCATTGGTTTTGCCCTTAGATTAAATTCTCTCGTAGTCGTAACGGTTGCCGGTTTAGTAACTGGTTTAATTGCTGGTATGCCTTTAAAAGATATTATTACCCAATTCGGCGAAGCATTTACGACGAATCGCTATATGTCCATTTTAATTGTTACGCTTCCAGTGATTGGACTTTTAGAAAGAAGCGGATTGCAAAACCAGGCAGGACATCTTGTCTCGAAAATAAAAGCCGCTACAACTGGCCGAATTCTTACAATCTATTTATTGATTCGTGAAATCGGTGCTGCTCTTGGCTTAAATAGTATCGGCGGGCATCCGCAAACAGTAAGACCGCTTATTGCCCCAATGGCAGAAGGTGCTGCAGAAGCGAAATACGAAGAGGTTCCAGAAAAAGAAAAAGAAGAAATTAGAGCACATGCTGCTGCTGCAGATAATATCGGACTCTTTTTCGGCGAGGATATATTCGTAGCAGTTGGCGCCATTTTACTCATGAAAGGTTTCTTTGATCAAAATGGTATTAAGGCAGATCCTATCTCCATGGCACTTTGGGGAATTCCAACAGCTATCTTCGTCTTCATTATCCATTCTATTAGACTATATTTATTTGATAAGAAGTTAGATCGTAAATTAGGAAGCAAAGCGAAGAAGGTTAATCCGATCAGTAAAAAGGATGTGAGCAAATGATTTTTTCTGTTGAGTTCATCTATATTATAATGGGTATAATTGGATTGTGCTGCTCCATCTACACCTTTTTAGATAAAGCAAATCCACGTCGAATTTTCTCTGGATTATTCTATTTCCTTTATTCTCTTACTCTATTATTAGGGAAAGTTATTCCGCCTTTTTACATCGGTATAATGGTTATCTTGATGGTGCTGATCGTTGGAATGGGCGGTCTTCGTAAAGGAGAATACGGAGAAGCATCCGATCAACACCGTGAAAAACGGCGTAAGCGTCTTGGGAATCTATTATTTATCCCTGCGTTATTAATACCGATTTTAACGGTAATTGGCTCGAAGCTATTAGTAAACATGAAACTAGGGACATTGCAGCTATTAGATCCAGCTAATCCAACTTTAGTTTCCCTGGGAATTGCATGTATTATCGCTATCATAACAGCCATGGCTTTAACAAAAAGCACACCTAAAACGGCGGTTAAAGAGTCTAGACGTCTATTAGAAGCAATTGGCTGGGCAGTAGTACTTCCACAACTATTAGCTACGTTGGGTACGATTTTCACATCAGCTGGAGTTGGCAAGGTGGTATCAGATGTTGTATCGAAAGTAATTCCTGAAAATTCTTTATTCTGGGTCGTATTTGTATTCTGTATCGGAATGGCGCTATTCACAATGATCATGGGAAATGCGTTTGCAGCGTTTCCAGTGATGGCAGCGGGAATTGCTATTCCGTTGTTGATTAAACAATTCGGTGCCAATCCAAATCAAATTGCAGCAATTTCGATGTTTGCCGGTTATTGTGGAACACTGATGACTCCAATGGCAGCGAATTTCAATATTGTACCCGCAGCACTATTAGACTTAAAAGATAAAAATCATGTTATTCGAGTTCAGGTTCCTACTGCTTTATTCGTGTTAGCGTTTAATATTGTTCTTATGTATTTTCTAATTAAATAGGAGGAATGCTCAGATGGGAAAAAAAGTTCTAATCACCGGGTTTGATCCATTTGGGAAAGATGTTGTCAATCCCGCTTTGGAAGCAGTGAAGAAATTAGAAGGCAGAAAAATCGATGATGTGGAAATAGTTACCCAAGAGGTGCCGACAGTCTTTCATGAATCCATCAAAGTGGTGACTCAAGCTATTGAAGCAAACCAACCTGATGTTGTTATTTGTGTTGGTCAAGCAGGAGGCCGGACCCAAATAACTCCTGAACGTGTCGCAATAAATATTGATGATGCCCGCATTCCTGATAATCGAAATAATCAACCGATTGATGAACAAATTGTAGAAGATGGCCCCGCTGCCTATTGGTCAACCCTGCCGGTGAAACGAATCGTTCATCATATGAGAGAAGCTGGAATACCAGCAGCAGTCTCTAATAGTGCCGGTACATTCGTTTGTAATCATCTCTTCTATGGATTAATGAACTATTTGGAAAAAAATGCTCCACATATTCGAGGAGGCTTTATCCATATCCCATTCATTCCTGAGCAAACCGTTCATAATAATGCTCCAAGCTTAGGGCTGGATACGATAGTAAAAGCTCTTGAATTGGCTGCGGTAGTTGCAGCAAACGAAAAAGAAGATATCCGAGAAATTGGCGGTACGATTAGTTAATATTTACATTAAGAAAGAGCAAATTCTTTTCGATATTTTTCAACCAGTCAACATCCTATTTTTGTTGGCTGGTTTTCCCATTTTATATGGGGAATCTTCAATAAATACCCTTTAAACTTACAAAGCGTTTCTGCAAAAATTCCTTTATCCCCTATGCTGTATCTCTTTGAATTCCCCTAACATACTGAGAAAGAAATAAGCACATTTACCTATCTGTATTTCTGGTAAAATAACAAATAAAAGGAGGAAAATGTAAATGGAAATGCAGACGGACGGAAAGCGTGGTTTTACTAATCAATTGCCAAAGTGGGCAATTGTAGCTCATATAGTGCTTATCTCTTTTTTGTTTCTTTTTGGGGTAGGATTACTGTATATATCGATTAAAGAATGGATCATGGACGGAATGGGTCTGTCTATTTTCTTATTGGTGCTTAGTTTCATTCCACTCGGACTTTCTTGGTTCAGTTATAGGAATCTTAAAATCTACCTAGATTTTATTGTTAAAATTAACCTTACTGATCAAGGATATCAATATTATTTTAAAGATAAAAAAAATAATCATGAAGAATATGTTCTTCTCCCATATGACAAGATTAACTATGTTTTAATTGGGGTGGATTACCAAACAACCTACAGAAAAGTCCCTGGTCGAGAGATACCCAAAACGATTTCATTAAGAATGGCTAAATTGATGATATATGGGCTAAGTTCGAATAATGAACAAAAAGTTGTATGTTTTAGTCACGGGGAGCAAGCCACATTGGATGAATGGCTACAAGTGTTTCAGGAGCACAATGTAACCATTTTCCAGACGGGCAAAGCGTTAACATCCATTCCCAACACACCGGAAGCAGTAGAACAAGTACCAAAAGAGGTTTTTGAAGGAAGACTCCCCTTTGTCATTGGGTCAGAGTCTAAAGATACGAACAATGTGTTTGTGACAAAAGAGCAAAAACAACTCGAAGAAATACAAATCCGGAAACGCCAAAAAAAGAGCATTATTTTTATTACCATACTCTCCTTGCTACAAATCATGATTATATGTTTTTGGTCTCCCTATTGGGATATTACAGGAAAGGAATTTTCGGATTACAACGGTAACTTTTTTGCTATTGTTTTCACTTATTTATACCTTCTTTTTATGTATTTATATATAAAAAGAGTTAAATGGTACTTCCCAATAAGAGATGCCATTATTCTCGCAGTTGGTATTTTGATTGGCAGCTTTCTGTCAGCAGACCCTCGCCACTCATTTCACATTGCTGTTATTAAGTATTTGTACATCATTTGTGGGTGGTTCCTTTTTGTGTACTATGCCATCCAATTATATAAATGGTTTCAAGGCAAACAAAAGAAAATAAAAAAGAAAGAAGACGGAGCAGGGTTTTAAGTCTAACAATGCTCTTCTTCCTCTTTTCACCGTACATATTACATCACTAATGAAGGATGTGATCTAATTTTTATTTTCGAATACTGATCGCGACCTTTTCTTTTACCTTTGCAATATTCTCCATCTTATTGTCCCAGCATTTTTGACTTAAATCGACCGGGTATTCTTCCGGATTCAAGGATCGCTTATATTCCTCCCATAATAAATTCAAGTTATTTTTTACAAATTGTTGAATTTCCCTTATGTCTGGAAGATTATAGACCAGTTTTCCGTCTACAAAAATGTCATGATGAAGTTCTTTCGCTTCGAAATTGGTGACAAACTTTTTAATATAAGTATGAATAGGGTGAAACATTTTTAGTCGCTCTTCCTGCTCAGGTTTTTCATCTTCCATGGCAATATAATCGCCTTCTGATTTATGGTTAATCCGATTAATGATCCGATAAATTTTCTTCAATCCGGGAGTGGTTACTTTTTCAGGGTTTCCTGAAATTTTGATCGTATCTACCATTTCCCCATTCTCATCTTCAATCGAAACCAATTTGTAAACTGCGCCCAAAGCAGCTTGGTCGTAGGCTGTTATCAGTTTCGTGCCGATTCCCCATCCATCAATTCTTGCACCTTGGGATTTTAAATTAATAATGGTGTATTCATCCAAATCATTTGATGCAATTATTTTTGTCTTTTTAAAACCAGCTTCATCTAACATTTTTCTTGCTTCTTTTGAAAGATAAGCCAAGTCTCCGCTATCAAGGCGAATCGCTTTAAAATTAATTTTATCTCCAAGTTCTTTCGCTACTTTTATGGCAGTTGGTACACCGGATTTTAACGTTTCATATGTATCAACTAAAAAGGTACAGTCCTTATGTCGTGCTGCATATTTATGAAACGCTGTATACTCATCCCGATATGCTTGAACCATGGCATGAGCATGAGTACCCGATACAGGAATCCCAAATAGTTTTCCTGCTCTTACATTGCTTGTTGCCTCAAATCCTCCAACAAAAGCTGCTCTCGCTCCCCAAATTGCTGCGTCCATTTCTTGTGCACGCCTTGTTCCAAATTCGATGGCAGTATCGTCACCGATAACTTGTTTTATTCTCGACGCCTTTGTCGCGATTAGCGTTTGATAATTAACAATGTTAAGCAGTGCCGTTTCGATTAATTGTGCTTCGGCAAGTGGAGCTTCTACACGCAGAATCGGTTCATTTCCGAATACTAACTCGCCTTCTTTCATAGCTCTCAACTTACCGGTGAACTTCAATGTTTTCAGATAATCTAAAAAGTCCTCTTCATAACCTAGTTCATCCCGCAAATAAGCAATATCACTTTCACTAAAATGAAATTGATTCAAGTACTCAATGATTTTTTCCAAGCCTGCAAATACAGCGTACCCGTTTCCAAATGGAATCTTTCGAAAATAAAGCTCAAACACCGCTTTACGATTATGAATATGATCATCCCAATAGGTTTCCACCATGTTCACCTGATATAAGTCTGTATGAAGTGCTAAGCTATCATCCGGAAATTTGTTTAACATCGGTTCCCTCCAAATGTTAATATATTATTGTACTTATCTTTCCATAATTCCCTTTCAGCAAATGTGCATTCAAAAATTATTTGTTCACAATGATTATTAATGCTCATTTTATTATTTTCATCACCACATGTTTATAGATATTCTTGATGATTCATGTTTTTAATTAGACAAATTATGCGAATATTACGTAAGCTTTATTGAATCTAATTAAACGAAAAGGACAGATTAGCTGTCCTTTATACTGTTACGGTGTTTAATTCTGTTAATTGATAAGCATTGTCGGCTGTAATTGCCTTCATTAGCTCGATGTTGCGGTAATGATGAGTGAAGAAGATAATCTGTGTTTGTGTTGATAGCTCTAATAAAACTTTTAATGTTTCCTTCGACCGATCATCATCAAAATGAACCAGGATGTCATCTACAATAAATGGGATTGGTTCATTTTCTCGAAGATAATGTTCCATACTTGCAACTCTTAATGATAGATAAAGTTGATCTGTTGTCCCGTCACTCATGCCGGAAACCTCTACCATTTCGTCTTGATTACGAACTCCCATTATTACCGGTTGGTCTTTTTTGTCGTACTCTACGGTTATTCCGTCAAAGGAACCTAATGTTAATCGACGGAAAATCTCACTTGCCCGATTTAATATAGGACTTTGATTGCTTTCTCGGTAAAATTCAATCCCTTTTTGCAATAAAATAGAGGCCAATTTGTAAGTAACGTACTCTTCTGTGTAATTTGCTATAGCAGCTAACTTGCTTTGCTTTTCCTCTGCTGCCTTTACTGACTCGAAGCTCGCTCCTTCGATTTTTTCCAAGTACTCATTTTTCACAACCCCATGAGCTTGTTCTATTTCCGAACGGGTTTGATCTAATGCATATAATTGTTTCTGAATGTCCTCTAATTCCATATCTAATGTATCTTTATTGGCAAGATCCGCCTCTTCCAAAAGCTCCTCTAGCATCCGGCCATTGCCTAATTCAATTATTTGCTCCTCAATTAATTGAATTCTCCCTTGAATATCACACTTTTGTTTAAAAGCTGACTCGATTTTTTCCAATTCTTCGATTGAATCACAGCCTGCCTGTTTTAGCAATTTTTCTAGGGCACTGTTTGCCTCCGTCATTTGGAGTTCTGCCGCTTTTATCTTCTCATTTGCTTGGGCAATCTGTTTATTTAGATTTGCAATGTCCACTTGATCCTTTTGAGCTTGTTGCAACACTTTAAATAAATCTGAAACAGCAAGATCCATCGCATGTGGAACTAGATTGGTCAAAACATTTTGTTCCATGCTTTTTACACTGGTTTCAAATGTTGAAATCCGTTCTTCTATAGCAATGATGTCTTTTTCAGTCTGTTTCAGTTCATCATAGTGCTGAACACAAGCTTCAAATGTCTCTAACAGTTCTTTTACAACATTTGGCGAGGTTTCTTTAGCGATACCCAATTTTTCAATCGCTTTCTCCCAGTTTACTTGCCAGTTTTTTAAGTTTTCTGCTGCACGGTTCCTTTTGTCACTGGCAAGGTCAAGCTTTCCGGTTACATTTTTCAACGTTTCTTGCAAATGATCCCGCTTATTTTTCTCATCTGTTAATCGTTTTCTTGTTTGTTCAGCAAAGTGCACTACATCCTCAAGGGTAGAAAATTCAGTACTAGTTCCAAGTACGGCAAGTGTATTTTTTAATAGTATGAAAAGATTAGTCTGTTTATCCTTTATATCCTTTAATTGTGCTAACGTAATTTGTTTTTTATGATTTAATTCCAGAATCGTATTATATTTATCCAGCCATTCCAACATTTCATCCGGAGTTAGCGGTTCTATCTTCGCGGATTGCCAATGTTCTTTCCACTGTTTTTTCCAAACGTCCATTTTTCCGTTTGCACATTCTAATTCAGATGTAAGAGTTTGAACTTTATTTTTACCTGCTTCAATATCAGCAAGCAGCTTGTTTTTTTCCCCAACTTTTTCTGCTTCGGTGCGCAGCTTGTCCGCAATCTCATCTGTTTTTTGGATGCTCTTCTCAAATGCCATATCAATTGGAAGGCCATTTGAAAATTGAGCAAGTACCGTTTGGTCAACATCACCTGTATTCAGCTTTTGGCGTATCACAAGCCAGCCTGTATCTCGATGGCTTCTTGCTCCATCAAGCTCTGATATAGTTGGAATATCTGTAAGGGACTCCAGTTCGCGAATTCTCTTTTCATATTTTTCAATAGAAGCATTTTCATCCCCTATTTTTTGATTCAATTGCTGAATGTCATGGTAAATTTCCTCATATTGCTTTTGAAACTTCTTCACGGTTTCTTTCAAATTTGGCACTTTTAATCGCAGTAATTCATCCGTTGTTCCATCAAAAAGTGGTAGATTACGAATGAGTTCGGAAATTTGATGTTCGATTTGATGCAATTCAGTTTGTTTTTCATTTAATATTCTATCTAGATTACCTTCTGCTTTCGCCTTATCGATAACAGATTCTAAATCTCCGAGATTCACAACTTCATTCAATTGTTGAAATTCGAATTGACTATTCTTTCTTTCCTTTTCAAGAGATTCATATTCTTCCCTTGCGTTTTTTTCGCCCGCTTCTAGGACTGGCTTTTGTTCTGCCAATTCGCGTATCGTTTTTTTCAGTTCAGCATTGACCCTGTATTGTTCAACAATGTCAATATTAACGGTTTCACGTCCCAGTTCCTTTAACTTTGCAAAGATGGTTTGTTCTAATTGTCGGTATTTTCCTTTCAGAACAGGAAGCTGCTTTACATCTTTTTGGTAACTGGAGCTATCCCGATATAAAGATTCAATCAACGTCTTTTGTTCAAGAATTCCATCTGGAATAATAATATTTTGCAATAACCGTACAGTTTTTTGCAGTTCTTCTTCTGCATTTTTCTTAGCGGCTTTTGCTGCTTCTAATTTTTGCGAATTTTCCTTGCGAAGTTCTTCCATTCCTTCCGGTAAGTCAGGTACAGTAGCTAACTCCTTATATTTTTCAAGCAGTTCCTTGCGAAGTGCGATTTTCGGCAAGGTTTGCTTCAAACGTTTGTATTTATTTTCCTCTTTTGTTAATTGTTTTATATCTTCTTTTAGCTTTTCAATTTCTTTTTTACCTTCTAAAAACTTTCGTTCAAGATCTTTCCAGTCTTGTATTTTCAATTGATTTTCGGTAATTTTTTTTGTTAAGTCTTTTTCTTCTTTTAAAGCACTGTTTATGGCAGTTTTAGATTTATTTTTTCCATAAAGATTGCCTGTCCTGGATTCTAATTCCTCCAAAACGTTTCGAAGTGCATTGATTCCCGACGCGGCTGAAAATAAGCTTTGCGATACATTTCCATCACTCTGTAACAGGCTTTCCCCGCCTTCTCTTAGTCGGACATGATCTAATGCGAACATATTTGTAAATTGCTGCTCTGATATTCCATTTAAAAAGGATGCAACGATTTTCTCATCAAGTGGATTGTTATTTACATCCAATACCGTATTTTTCGTTCCTTTTCTGCGGGTAAATTGCAGTTTCTCGCCATTTTCTTTTTGCAGTTCTCCTTCAATTCTTAGCTTCGAATTGCTGTGGAGAAAAGCATCTGTCGTTTGTCTCGGAAAACCATATAAATAGTTTGAGATGGAACGCAGGATCGTGCTTTTCCCGGCTTCATTCGGGCCATATAATAAATGAAAATTTTTATTTTCATCAAAAAATACATGGTAATCCGTGAAATGACCAAATGCCTGTAAATTTAAATAATTTATTTTCATGCCGTTTCCACCCCAGACTTTGTCGTTAAGTAGTGCAAAATTAACTCCTCTACTTCTTTTAGCCTATTGGTAAGAATTGTCGGATTAGAGAAATCAAAAGCATCTTCCCCGCTTTTGAGCTCATTAGGCAGTGCAGATTGCAAATCTTTAAATTCCTGAAGCAACAGCTCGAATATTTCTTCGTTCTGACTAAGCCCTTCAATGTAGTCTAGTATACTTGCAATTGGGCTGCTTTTTTCTCTTAATTCCTCAATATCCATTTTTCGGGTTGTTTCGATTTTTACCTTTTCGATCCAAATATCCCCATATCCTACTTCTAGGGCCAGTGAACGCAAGTTATTGATGACATGCTCTCTATCTACTAATAAAGCCTGGTGTGCATCCGTAGATCCGGTAATTCGGATGCGAATGGCTAAGAATCTGCCTTCCGAATCTTGATAGAGTTCCTCTAGTTTTTCTCGTGCCGTTATCACGATATCTTGCACTGTTTCGCAAGAGGAAGCATCTACTGAACAAACTTCCCATCGAAGCACATCTAAGTCTTGATGCTCATAGTGATGAATTTGACCATCCTTTACAGTTACAATCGTACATCCTTTTTGTCCGGTCTCCTTGATGTGTCGTCCTTGAATATTTCCGGGAAAGATGATAACGGGATTTTTTTCATGGAGTACTTCTCTTAAGTGGATATGCCCTAATGCCCAGTAATCGTAGCCTTTTTCCTTTAAATCATCTAAAGAACATGGTGCATAGCTTTCATGACCTTCACGACCTGTCGCGCTCGTATGTAATAGACCAATGTTTACATACCCTTCCATTTTAGATGGATAGGCTTTTGCGATATTTTCCGTTACAGCTCGTGAGGCAAATCCTTGTCCATGTAAAGCAACTTGCAGCTCTTCCATTATAAAAGTCTCAGGTTTATCAACCGAGAATTCGATGACATTTTCCGGCAGCTTTAATTCTTTTGTGATCAAGTTTGCCGCATCATGATTTCCGCGAATGAGGAACACTTTAATATTTTCCTTTTGCAATCGGCTCATTTGGCTGATAAAAAATAAACCGGTGTTATAATCCTTCCAATCCCCATCATATAAATCACCTGCAATGACAAGGAATGCAACGTTTCTTTCAATTGCTACATCTACTAAATGTTGAAATGCCTCTCGCGTCGCATTCCGTATTTTCTCGACAGGAGCCCCTTCATACTTTTCCAAGCCTCTTAATGGACTGTCTAAATGGATATCGGCTGCGTGAATAAATGTAAATTCCAAAGCTATCCCTCCTTGCTAACAACCAATGTCATTTCATTCTATTTTTCTTCCATTTTACCATAAGAATCGACAATTTTAAGAAATTGATAGAATGAAAAATCTTTTACTATTTTTAACAATCTACCATATTCGAATCGTCCTTTTTTAAGCACAGTTACAAATCATTACTTACGATAGCATTATTTATTCTATAAAACGTAAAAAAAGCCGCCATAAGACAGCTCTCCGTAACGTCTAGCAATTATAGATAATTAAATCACTTGCCCCTCATATGGAATATAGGGCATTTGTAAGAAATTATACAACGCAACGTCCTCTACTCTGTTCAAATAAGCATGCAAGCTATCTGACAACATCAAATTAATAGGTGAACCTTTTTCATTAATGAGAATAATAGGTTTTTGAAACGCATAGGCATACCCGATTTCGAAAGCAGTACCGCTATCAACATTCGATCCTTCAAAATCATGGATAGCCACTACAACATCCGCTCTCCGCAGAAATTTAAGATCGTTATGAAAGGTAGCTCTTCTCCATTCCTTTGAGCCAAATTTTAGCTGTTCAAATTGATGAAATCTGGCTGAAAAAATATCTATTACATAAGGATTCCTCATTAACGCATTTTCTAATCTCTGCACCCTATCAATTTGCTCTTGATTAAAAAAAGGGCTTGCAATAAATACCCTCACCACTTTTGATTTCACATTTTCCATTAAATTGGCATCCTCCTAATAAAATATCCAATCAACTAACAGACCCATAACATTATATGGATGAAAATGCTGCTGAATGTCATAAAGATTCTTCTGATACTCTTAATGTGATAAAAACAATCTATAGGATGGTGGTTGAACAATCCAAACACATTTCTTAGATAACATGTATCCCCCTACTTAAATCATATTTAGGAATGATATGAATAGAAAAATAGGTTATAGTAAAATATATTGTATTTGATGGTTTTATTTTTTTTAAGGAGAATAAAGCATGAAAATATATGTCGATGCAGATGCTTGTCCAGTAAAAAATATCGTTATTTCTGAGGCAACTGGGGCAGATATTCCCGTTATACTTGTTACAAGTTTTCCTCATTATTCATCGGAGGTTTATCCTGAAGGTGTCGAAACTATTTATGTAGATACCGGTGCTGATGCTGCGGACTATCGTATTATGAAGCTTGCTCATAAGGGAGATCTCATTATCACTCAAGATTATGGACTTGCTTCTCTTGGATTGGCGAAAGGATGTACCATCATACATCATAAAGGATTTCTTTATACCAACGAAAATATCGATCAATTATTGCAATCCCGATACTTAAGTGCCATGGAAAGAAAAAGCGGGAAACGTACAAAAGGTCCTAAAGCATTTACAAATGAAGATCGTGAGAAATTCAGGCAGATGTTCAGAAAGATAATTGGCCTGGAATAATATTTAATGGATGGGGGAGTTTTGGATATGAATCGATGTGGATGGGTAAATCAAGATCCTATTTATCTTGATTATCATGATCATGAATGGGGTGTTCCAGTATATGATGACCGCTTGCTGTTCGAATTTTTAAACCTGGAAGGAGCACAGGCTGGTCTAAGCTGGTATACGATTTTAAAGAAAAGAGACAATTACCGGAAAGCATTTGACAATTTTGAAGCAAAAAAAATCATTACTTACGATGAGAAGAAAATAGACGAGCTTTTACATAACGAAGGGATTGTCAGAAATAAGCTAAAAATTAATGCAGTGATTACCAATGCGAAGGCATTTTTAAAAGTAGTCGATGAATTCGGCTCATTTCGAGATTATGTGTGGTCTTTTGTTGGCGGCAAACCGATTCAAAACCACTTCAATGATTTAAGTGAAGTACCTGCAACAACAGAAATCAGCGATAAAATGAGCAAGGATTTAAAAAAACGCGGTTTCAAATTTGTCGGTTCCACGATTTGCTATTCGTTTATGCAGGCAGCTGGTTTGGTGAATGATCATGTTGTTACATGTGATTGTTATAAAAAAATCCACTCATTAAAATAGAAAAAAGGACAATTTAGTCCTTTTTTTATTCATCCATAAAGGTATTTATCCACTTCTTCAAGCTCAAACAAGCCGCATTCTTTTATAAAGTTGGATAAAATTTCGACATGTGCTGCTCCTACAATAAGCAGGATGCGTTCATTGGGACTTGTAGCCAGATCTGCAAGATTAGAAAACATGATTAGATTTCGTTGTACAGTAGCTAATTGATTTAAAATAAATTCTATTTTTTTCTACAAACATACACCATCTGGTAACTATCATTTGTTATCGGTTCTTCATTCCAATTTTTATATACATCGATTATCTCGAAACCATTTTCCTTGAGCAATCTTTCCATTTCTTTAGGAAAAACATACCGTAATTTGATATTGGTTGTTTTTATGTCCATTACTTCCCCGGTGTCACTGATATATTTTCTTAACGTAATATAATGTTGAATTTGATTTAGGGGATCATAGTTACTTATCGTGTATACATCTACTTTTTTCTGATTGTCTTGATATGACTTCCAAAACTCTTCCGTGCTTGGTTGCAATAATTCCTCGTTACTCGGAAACCTTATCCCAAAGATAAAGATTCCGTTTTGTATTAAATGTTTGTTCACCGAAGTGAGCAATCTATCTTGATCCTCGTTCGTTAGAAAATGTTGAAAGGAATTATCGACCATATAAATAAACTCACTCTTCACGTTCAAATCAAGACTAGTACAATCTTGTTCCACCCAATTAATTGGTAAATGGAGTTTTTCAGTTTTTCTTCTCGCCGTAGCTAACATTCCTTTATGTATATCAACACCTATCATCTTATACCCTTTTTCTGCAAGCGGAATGGTAGCCCGTCCTGTCCCGCATGCTAGATCAATAATTGGGCCCAACTGATTTAGTAGCCCATTTTAATAAGAGAGGTATTTCATCTGTATAATCATCATTTTCCTTATCGTATAAAATAGGATCTTCGTATTCTTGAAAATTATCTTTATCCATAATGTTTCCTCCCGATTGAACGTATTGTTTCCGTCATATATTTCGCAAACTCGATTAATTGTTTCTGATTCCAGTCAATTTGAATACTGGGATTAGTATATTGTGATAGACTTGCACTTACTAGTTCTTTATAGGAATCAGGAACATTCCTTAATCCCCATTCTCCACCTTCTTTTTTCGAGGAGACGACACCCTCTTTTAAATAGAAAAGAACTCTGCACAGATTTAACGTGTAATATACTGGATCACGCACAATTTCCTGAACAGCATTATCTACATCGAAAAGTATAGACTGAAGATAGTACTTTCGATCAATCGCGTTAAATACCTCATGAATCGGAGCACCGTATAAACATCTTCCCCTTTCATACGTTACCACGAAATGCGCAGCTAAATCCGGATCCACTGAATCACTACAAAGGTAATTCTCATCCAATAAGTATCTCTCCCTATGCATCTCGGAATAATGAAGCTCGAATGGTGTAGGATACTGAAACTCTTGTACGTCCCTTTCTAGTAAAATACTCATCTCCAGCTTATATTCAGTTAATTCCAAAATATCCCTAATTATATTTTGCTTTTGGTTGATCGTTAGTGTTTCTTTCACAACGATTAAAACATCAACATCACTTTTTGCTGGTTGAAAACACCCCATTGCTAATGACCCATGCAAATAAATTCCTACTAGATTAGTCCCTAATCGATGCTGAAATAAGGAACATACTTCATGCAAAAATTTTTCTATAGACATATTCCATCCTCCCCCTTTTATAGAAAAAAATGATGGCTCGTAAAAGCCATCACCATGCAACCTAAATACTTTTCACGATTTTTTCAATCTGTTCGTTTACATTCTCATTGGTAAAACCGCCATGATAACAAATAACGGATTTAATATCATAGTCAAGGAATCTTTCTAATGACTTTAAAGCAGTTTCCATATCAGGAGTATTCCGAGGAACTGGTCCTTGCAATGTGCCATTTCCTATCACCATGGCATCCCCTGTGATAAGTGTTTTACTTTCTTGTAAATATAGGCTTATATGGCCAGGTGTGTGTCCAGGTGTGAAAATTACTTCAATACCTCCGCATTCCGGAAGCACTTGACCATCTTCTAAAACATAATCAACGTTTGCTTTCGGAGGATTCAAATATAGAGCTTTCATTGGCTCTGGAAGAGACTCCCAAGCTTCCTTACTAAGTCTATTTGGATCCGCTTTTATCATATGTTTTTCGCCTTCAATATAAGGCTTATCCTCTTTATGAGCATATACATCAATTTTCCAGTCACATTCTTGTAGAATCTCTGGTAAACTTCCAATATGATCTATATCTTGGTGTGTTAAGATTACTGCTTTTAATTTTCCGAACGGAACTCCGGCATTTTCAAACGCGGTCTGAAGTGCTTTTACCTGTCCAGGCATGCCAGTATCCACTAATATTGCCTTTTCTTCATCCCAAATCAAAGTAGGATTGATTTGAAAACCCTGGATATTTAACTCAATCATTTCCACATTTTTTGCTACTTTCATACTTTTTTCCTCCTAAGGCAACATTATATAAAATTCCCATAAAAAAATGGTTCCAACTTGAAGTATAAACCGTATACTTTATGTAGTTCACCTTACATATTCTATCATAATTACAAAAAATCCTTTATCAATTGCTTTTTGAAACAGGAAAAGGAAATGAGAAGTCCGCTATGATTATACATTCACTAGATTGGCTATAATTTTAGTAGAAATGGAGGAAGGAAAAAATATGGGTCGTTTTCTTATGCTTGTTATTTGCGTTGCTTTAGGTGTTTTTTCCTGGCCAACTATTAAAGACTTTTTACATAAAAAAGATTATCAGGAAAGTATTCATTCCCTGCAGTCTAAAATAAATAATTTAAAACAAAATGCAACCGTTATAGCTGGTTCCGATAAGGTGAAACAATTATTGGATCAGCTTGGTTCGGATAATAGTAATCAATCTAAAGCCGAAACAAACCAGGACAAAGTTTCATTAGAAACTCCAACTAAGCATATCTTTTCTGTCGATAATATAGAACTTGGTGATACCAAAAAAGATGTTGAACATCGCGCGGGAACTCCAAAACGAACCAGCCTTAATGAGTATGGTGAAAATTGGAATACTTATCATCAGCATTATCAACAGTTTTTTATGGCTATGTACGATAAAAACAATAAGGTGATTGGGTTATATACGAATCAAAATTTGATTTCTTCTACAAACGGAATTAAAATCGGCGTCACCAAACAAATAGTTCGGGAAAAGCTCGGCACCCCACTTACCGGCATTCAAAAGGGATTTACCATTTATCAATTTGATAAAAAAAGCGATTATGATGTGTTTTTGGTCGATGGTGCCTATGTAACGATTTTTTATGATAAATATCAGCAAAACAGAGTAACTGCCATTCAATTGATTAACAAAAAAGTAGAACAAGAGAAAACAGGGTTCTATACTAAAGCAAGTACTGCATTAAAAACAGGCTTTGAATATCAATTATTTGATTTAACAAACGCTTCTCGCGTGGTGCATCATCTACCTATTTTATCATGGGATCAGCATGTTCAAGTAACTGCACGGGATCATAGTTCAGATATGGCCGAACATAACTATTTCGATCATAACGACCTAAAAGGAAGATCACCGTTCGACCGAATGCAACAGGATCATATCACTTTTCTTTTAGCTGGCGAAAATATTGCTTACGGACAGCTTAGCAGTATATTTGCCCATGAAGGTCTAATGAATTCACTCGGACACCGGGAAAATATACTTCAGAAGAATTATCAATATTTAGGGGTTGGAGTTGCATTTAACCAAGAAGAACAGCCATTTTACACGGAGGATTTTTATTCAAAATAGTTTATGCATGTAGATTTTAGTATGAACACCGTGTATTTGGCAATAGTAAGTAGGAGCATTTATTTGCTCAAAACTTCGTCGGGAGTGATGTATCATGGCTAGAAACAAACTTTTGGTTCCTGGTGCAGAAAATGTTCTGGATCAGATGAAGGAAGAAATCGCCAATGAGTTTGGAGTTCAACTTGGTGCTGATACGACCGCTCGAGCTAACGGTTCAGTCGGCGGCGAAATGACCAAACGTCTTATTGCTTACGCTGAACAAGCATTAAGAAATCAACAAGGTCAATAAACTTGTGATTTCAAAAGTAAAGGGTGTCCTAGTAAGATTAGGACACCCTTTGTTTATGTTATTCGTAGGACTGTGCGTACAACTTGTACCGGAATTTTCCCTCGGGTTGGTCTTTTGAATCTTTATAAAGACATTTTTTTAATGAGTAGGTCTTTTGAAACCGTATAAAGATCCCCTTACACAATAAAAATAAAATATCCCAAAAAGGCAAGACATAATACATAAATTAAAGGATGAATTTCTTTCCATTTTCCAAGCGCGATCATGGTTATTGGATAAAGGATAAACCCTAGTGCAATTCCAGTTGCTACACTTGAAGTAAGTGGCATCATAATTATCGTTATAAATGCAGGAATTGCAATTTCAATGCGATTCCAATTTATTTGTTTTACTTGCGCTGCCATTAATGCCCCGACTATAATCAAGGCTGGAGCTGTAACCTCAGATGTTACAATGGATAGTAAAGGTGAAAAAAATAATGCGATGAAAAAGCACACAGAAATAATGACAGAAGTAAATCCTGTTCGGCCTCCTGCTGCAATACCCGCGCTCGATTCCACCATTGATGCTGTCGTAGAAGTTCCGAGAACAGAACCAACAACAATAGATGCTGAATCAGCTAATAAAGCTCTACCAATATTCGGTATTTTATTATCCTTTATTAAACCCGCCTGACTTGCAATAGCAATTAAGGCCCCTGCTGTATCAAAAAAGGCAACAAACAAAAAAGTAAAGATGACTGCCAAAACTTTTGGACTTAAGATTTCATGTAAATGAGAAAATACTGCTCCAAAAGTCGGAGATAGACTTGGTATTTCACCAACAATATGAGTAGGTTTATCAATTACTCCCCATATGATCCCGATAATCGTTGTAATGACCATTCCATAAAAAATTGCCCCTCGAATACGTCTCATCATCATGATGATGGTGATGATAAATCCGATAATGGCCAAAATAGTTGTTGGCTTTGCTAAATTTCCTAAAGAAATAATGGTATCATGATTCGAAATAACAAGACCCGCATTTTTTAGCCCGATAAAAGCAACAAAAAAGCCAATACCACCAGAAATGGCATATTTCAAATCCTCTGGAATAATGTTAATGATGATTTCGCGAATTTTAAATAAGCTTAACAAAATAAAAAGAATACCTGCGATAAAAACCCCAGTTAACGTTGTTTGCCATGGAATTCCCATCCCGATACAAACAGAAAAGGTGAAAAAGGAATTTAAACCCATACTAGGAGCAATTCCTATCGGGAAATTTGCTAACAATCCAATTAAAAGGGATCCAATAATGGCAGATAACGCGGTTGCAGTGAAAACCGCACCTTTATCCATTCCCGCTTGACTTAATATTAACGGATTGACTACTAAAATATATGCCATCGATAAGAATGTAGTTATTCCTGCTACTGTTTCTTGCCTATAAGAAGTATGGCGCTGATCAAAATGAAAAAAAGCTTTCACAAAAAAATCCTCTCTTTCTATAAGAACAATACATCTTGTACCAATTAGAATAGCCGCAAAAGTATATAATATGAGCAAAACTTTAATGGATCGATTTTGTTGATTTACAAGTAAATCGTTTTTTTTTGAATGAATATAAAGAATAATTACAACATCAAAAGATTTTCCCTATTCCATAGAATAGAAGAAAGAATATAAAAAAAGCCCCCGCATATTACGGAAGCTGCCATTATGATTCAGAAGTTTTATGTTATGATTATGATATTATTTTTAAATATAACAAAACTCCTGTAGTCAAGCCATTTACGGCAGCTTGGTAGAAACAATTAGGCCGTATTCCTAATCATATACAAGACATGTTGTTAATTATACTGAAAGTGACACTTAATACAATATAATCCTATAAACTGTAATTAATCTAATTTTTCATACAGGCAATAATTCCTAAATTACTGAATCGTAAATAATAATTCATCCACCGCCAGGAATAATTCAGGCACTTTTGGCAAATATTCAGCCAAAAGCAAAAACACAGCCCAATCGAGTAGGAGGAGGTGACTAACCCCCGACCTCTCACACCACCGTACGTACGGTTCCGTATACGGCGGTTCCATTTATGTCTGACGTAGTTGAGAATATCTCACATAAAGACTCTTCAGCCCTCGCATCTCCCAATAGGAGTTTGTGAGGGTTTTCTGTAGGATTGGGCTTCTGGCTATTCTCCAATATTTCTTTCTAGAGTTTCCCCATTCGTATGCCTTCTCTTTTGGAATCCCTAATCCAATGAGTTTTCTTACTTTGGTTTTTGGTTTCTTCCATTCTTTCCATTGGCACATTCTGAGACGCCTTCTAATCCATTCGTCTAATTCTTTGAAAATAGTGGGTGTATCTGCTAATGCATAATATCCGCACCAGCCAATCAAATATTGATTCAGCTTCTCTATTCTATAATCCATTGGAATTGGTTTTGACCTTGAAGTTAATTCTCGTATCCGTTTCTTGACACGTTGAATACTTTGGTTTGACATCCGCACCTTCGGTTTCTTATGAAATGTGAAGCTAAAACCTAAAAACTTTCTTTTCCAAGGTCTGTCTACAGCTGACTTTTCTCGATTCACCTTTAGTTTTAGAGTAAATTCAATGAAAGTAGTAATCGAGTCCATTACTCGCTCTCCGGCTCTTCTCGATTTTACGTAGATATTACAATCATCTGCGTATCGGACAAACTTGTGCCCTCTCTTTTCTAACTCTTTGTCTAGTTCATCTAGAACGATATTGGAGAGTAAAGGACTTAATGGTCCACCTTGGGGCGTACCCTCCTCGGATTTCGTTATGACTCCATTAATCATAATGCCAGACTGTAGATACTTCCGAATTAGTGATAGGAGCGTTCTGTCTTGAATCCTTTTGGATAGAGTCCGCATTAATCTATCATGATTGACTTTATCAAAGAATTTCTCCAAGTCCATGTCGACTACCCATCGGTATCCCTCTTCGATATATTTCTTCGCTTGTCTAACACCGTCATGACCTCGTTTGTTTGGTCGAAAACCATAGCTCTGTGTTGAAAAAGTCGGGTCGAAGATAGGGGTTAAAATCTGAGTAATCGCCTGTTGGATGAAACGGTCTGTCACGGTTGGGATACCTAATAACCTTACTCCACCGTTCGGTTTTGGGATTTCAACCCGACGGACAGGAGAAGGTTGATAAGTACCCTCCATTAAGGATGTTTTAAGTGTATCCCACGTTTCGAGAATATGTCTTCGTAGGTCTTTTACGGACATATTGTCTACTCCATGACTTCCTTTGTTCTTTTCTACTCGCTTTAATGCCAGTAAAAGATTTTCCCGTGACAGCATTCGTTCCATTAACATTGAGATTTATCCTTTCTACGTGAACAATACATTCTCATTAAGTGGGTTCTTTACTAAGCCCTCCCGAAGTCCCCCATGGAATTCACCATTTCTTCCTTTCAGGTAGGTTCCGTAAGAATTTTCTGCTTTCATACATAAAGAACCGTTTGCCGAGTGTTTGTTCTCCTAAAATGGTTCAGTCCTTCCTTGATTCTCTCGAGCAAACCAAGTACTACGACTTCGGCTGACTTCTGATTGTTCAGCTATCCATTACTAGATAGGTTACCAAGTGTACTTGGCGTATCAACCAGACCTCCCCGGGTAAGAGTGCAATCTTTCCTTCCATCTATCTGCTTCATTTACTTTGTATCACCTTCGGCAGAAAGGACTTTGTTTTGTATTGCAAACTCATCCAATGATACCTAGCCTTGTATGAAGTTCGTGTTCCTCAGACCGGAAGTTTGCCGCTCGCTTCCTTCAGATTCCGCGTCACCACGGACACCCTTGCGTTAAGCTAACTGCTACTTCTGCCTTCACAGTTCGGGACTTTCACCCTAGAGACTACACCCATGCCGGGCGCACAATAAAAAAAGGAGAAATCAACATTCTCCTTTTACCCAATACTATTAATTTGAAATAACAAACACACCGCCACAATGTGACATTGGGTGAAATTCACATCGACACAGCGCTTGCAAAGATTCAACCATTTCATCAGCTACAAAATAAAATTCATCAGGATCCCAATAGTCGATACTATCCTCCCTGCAGTTTTCCATATCAACTCTTGTTTTGAACGCTATATCCCCGATAAAGATTTTTCCGTTTTCATTTAGCAAATTCAATAAATCAGAAATGAACTTCATTTTTCTCTCATCTGTTAAATGATGTAACGCATACGTACTAATAATAGAATCAAATTTTTTCCCATTTAACTTTTCTGGAAGTCCTTCTATAAAGTCAAATTCTATTAAGTTTGCCAATGGCATTTTCGCTTGTGCAATTTCAATCATTTTTGCAGAGAAATCAATCCCGTAAATTTGTTGACCGTGTTCATATAATTTTTGGGTTAATATCCCTGTTCCAAATCCAATATCCAATACTTGAGAATTCGGATTTTGCATTACTTCATTGAAAATTGTATTTAATATCTTTTTGTACCCTGCGAACGGATACAAATTGCTTTCCTCACTTAATTGAACTGTTTGATCATAATTGTCTGCCCATAAGTCAAATCCTTGTTTATTTAGCAAGAATGCTCCTCCTCATTTGAACAAGCTACTTGAGCATTCCTTTATAAGACTCAATCTAGCTGTTCCTCTTTTCTCCATTTTGCAATTGATGATTTTTCATTATTTTATTCATCATGCATCCCACCTTTCCTAGTTACTTTTTATAATATCTTAATTTTCCCTACTATTAAACTATTTTTTAGTTGCTTTCTATAAAGAGGCATAATATTCGCAATATGCCCACAAATCCTTTACTATAATAAGAAAAAGGAGTTGATTTCTTGTGGCCAAATATCGAGTTGGGATTATTGGAACAGGTTTTGGAGCTAAGGTACATGCACCAATGATGAAGTTTCATGATGGTTTTGAAGTTGTGGCCATCGCAAGTGTATCCAGAGGAAACATTGAAAACACTAAGCAATTTAGCGGAATTGAAAATGTATATACGGACTGGAAGCAAATGCTGGAACAAGAGGAGCTTGATTTTGTTGTTGTAGCTTCCGCTGTCCATTTACATAAGGAAATGACACTCGCAGCCTTTAACAAAGGTATTCATGTTCTATGTGAAAAACCAATGGCGTTAAATATTGCGGAAACAGAGGAAATGATTGCTGCACGTAATGATGCAGGGAAATTGGGGCTTATTAATCATGAATTCCGTTTTCTTCCTGCCCGGACCAAAGTAAAGCAAATCTTAAATAGCGGTGACTTAGGAGAAATTACGCATGTTCGATATGAATGTACCTTTCCTAGCTTTCAATCCTTAGTGTCAAATTCTCGGGGCTGGTTAGGTCAAGCAGAAACAGGCGGCGGCATGCTTGGCGCTATTGGATCCCATATGGTGGATTCCCTTCACTGGTGGACGGACTCAAGTTTTCATGAAGTTTTCGCCAATCTTACAACGCATGTTCCCGAATTTAAAGACGATCAAGGTAATGTGGAACATCGGACTGCCGACGATGCCTTCCAAATCATTGGTTCATTAGAAAACGGTGCGACTGTAACTTTAGAATTTTTATCAGCTGCACGTCAAATTACTAATAGCATGAGGCTAGAAGTATACGGTATAAAAGGTACATTAATTATGCTAGATGATAATAAAGTTTTCTTCTCTTCAGGAGATGCCCCTCTTGAGGAAGTGGTACTTACACCGGATATTTCTGCTCCAGCAGAGATGCCTGCGGTCGCAGCTCGTTATTACAACGGATTTAATCGTATGCTCGATGCACTGTATGAAACATTTAAGAGCGGAAAGAAACATCCCTATCTTTCCGAATTTGAAGACGGCCAAATGACTCAAAAAGTTTTGGATGCAGTACGCTTATCTGCCAAAGAAGGTAAAAAAGTTATAGTGGGATAGAAAGTCGGGTTTTGCTTTCCTATTTTAAATGGGATAAAGGCTCGGGCACTTTTTCCTCTAAAAAAAAAATGACAGATTTAAAGACCGAGCTTTTACCGCTCGGTCTTATTAAAAATGATAGCTATTTCAATGACATAACTATCCCATTTAATATTTTGGAAAGTAAACTCGACTAGGATAAGGTAACTTTCCCTTCCTCCTATTAAAACTGAATCCACTTTAGACTTTCTAGCATCTCTTTGTTATATGACTTTTCTGGGAATAAAAGAAATACGGGCTTGCTTGCAAATTTGGTTCCTGGCTCGATATTTAAGTAAGTGGCTGTTGCTGCTTGGGCAAATTCTTCACTTAAGACACAATCAGACTCTAAGTCGGTGCTAGTTGAAAAAACCTGTAATTTTTGGGTTTCATCACTACCAGTAATAGTGTATGGATTACTGATTTGAAAATCATGCTCCTCAAAACCCGCTCTAAATTTCTTCGATCCCGATTTATTTTGTAATTGGACAATAGTCTCGTTTAATGCGTTTTTCTTCCACCACATTTCCGTAACAAGATATTGGTTTATATATTGATTCATATGCTCCAGTTCCGTAAAATGAGCAATTATTGGAACACCCGGTAGTGTCAGAAAATATTGCCGGATATTCAGCCCTTTCCACTTTTCATGCTTTTCCAAAGTTGTTTCAATGACAAGACCTTGCCATTCATTTTGCAGCTTATCTATTTTTTTCACAAAACAGGACTTGGAGGTTTCTTTAAGAAACGAAAATAGACTAATACCACTAAGATAGGACCACATTCCTCCTGCCCATGGATTCCACCAAGCTTTTGGCTTTGGTTCCGGATACATCGAATCCAGCCATTCCTGACCTTTATAAGAGATCGAATAGAGTGTCGGGAAGAAGCTTGCCGCTGCTTTAAATTTTAAATCGCCATTTTCAATTTCACAGCTTACATGTTTGCCATCTTCAACCTGGTTCATTTTAATCCCTGATTGTCCCTGATGTAATAACAGCAAGGAACCCTCTATTTTCTTTGATTCATTTTCCAATTCATATTGGATAGGAATGAAACCAGTTGTATTAGATTGATAGCCGATGGATTGATTCTGATTATCCTCATATTTCACAGGTACTTCCTGTACACCTTTACCATTTTCTAAAATTTTCAATTTTCCATCAAAATAACGATTTTGAATTTGTTCTAAGATCAAAGTATGTTGATTATTTTTTATTACTGGGTTAGACCTTTCCGGTTTTAGCTCGATTTCCTTTGCGATAGATTTAGTAGCCGTATTCTGGTTCGCGAAGTTCTGAAAATCCTCCACATTTTTTATTGCACCGAGAGAAAAGTTTACCGGTTTTGCCTTCACTGTTTCATTTGGACGAACCATCCCTAATTCTTCCTCTAAGTAGAAATACCAGCCATCAAAACCTAATTGGACTGACTCACTCCATGTAATTCCATGGGGTTCTTTTTCGTTATCAGAAAAAATCCAATTACCTGACACATCTTTGCTGTTCAATTCCCCAAAGTGCGTCATCCTTGCATCATTAAAATAAACAATTTCATTCTTGATAGGCATATATGTTTGATTCAAGTGATGTTGAATAGGCTGAAAAACAAATACATTTTCAAACGAATTTTCCGATTGATTTTCAATCTCCACCCAATAGTTTAATAAGCCTTCAGCAAACAACTCGAAGCATAGAGAAAGCTTCATCCTATATGGCTTTTGAACATCATAATAAAGTTTCATCTTTGCAGCGGTAGTATTATGGTCCCATTCAAATGTGGATACTTGTTTTTTTGACAGCTCTCCAATATACGGTTTCCCAAATTTCGGTGGGAGTAAAAATGTTCTTTGACTCCAATTTTGTCCATTACCTAAGGAAATCGTATTATTTCTTTTCCTCACTTGCACTTTATAAAAACCATTTTGCAAATAAATATAATCCTTGTCATATCCACCCGCTTTTATACCGAATGCAGGGATTGGAAAGGCAAGGGGTTCCTTCCACTCAAACGTTTCTTCAGCTGATTGAACTTTTATCGAACATTCAGATTGGAGAAAACCATATTTTTGAATAATAAAAGGAATTTTAATGATCCCTTTTTCAGAGATTTCCGTTTTAACAATATGATTTTTCCATTCAACTTGATCATTGTTCTGTAATTCTACTATGACTTCGGCTGTCTTCTTAAGATGATTTTCAAGTTCAAGAAAACAGTACTGTTCTTTGTTTAAATCATATTTTTTTGGGTGATATACCGTTTTAACTTTTAATGCTTTTTTCGGATAAATTCCGATTGCAAATAATGATGATAATCCATTAATGGTTATCTTTACTTCTGCACGCGGGTGGGTCACCCATTCATTTGGCTCTTCTCCATCTTTTATGTGAACAGGTATTTTAAATGTATCTTCATGGGGTATGTTCGTAACCTGTTTCCCGTTGACATGAATTCGCTCATTTTCATATCCTTCTATCGCTACACTTAGTTTTTCAGCAGATTTACTTCTAACTAAAAGCTCTATAACAGACTCTCTTCCCTCAATTTGGTTATGCTCATTTATAGAAGCTTCCATTAGCACATCATTTGTTTCAATAAGTCTGATACCTCTGCCACTCTTTTCAATCTGAACACGCAAAAAACGAGTTTCATTCTCCCAAACATATTCAAAATACGTAAACCCATTTTCTTTTATTCCGTCGGGCTTCACTTCAATTGCCCGAACATTATCTTTATACCAATCTAAGTGTTCAAAGTGTGGCTTGATTAATTCATTTTGCAGTACCATCGGGATGAAATTCATTAAGTGAGTCGTATCATCACGGTCTTCCCAAAAGAACCCACATTTTTTATATAACGGAACAGCCTTTACATTTCCCGGCCAAGTATATAAGTCGATCCTCGGAAAGCCAAGCTCCACTGTTTTTTCTACTGCTTTTAATACGAGGTGCTTCCCTATTTTCTTTCCATGATAATCCGGATGGACATTTAATAATCGAATATATAAGGCATTGGAATCCTCTTTATATTCCGAGATCCCGCAATAGCCCACCACTTTTTCATTATCTAATGCAAGGTACAAAACAAGATCCTCTGAATTAGCCTGCTGCTTTTTCACCTGTTCCTCTGTAGTTACGCTTGCATCGCCGCCCCAGCTGTCCCGACTTTCATTCCACATGTCTGCAATGGACTTAGCTAGATCTTCGTGATATTTTACAATTTTAATTGATTCTGTAATTGTATTCATATAAATTGTATCCCCCTGCAAATTCATTTCATTCTTAACTATGTTGAGTCATCCTTATTGTTTTTTAATAACTTTCTTGTATTAAGCCTCATAATTCCCTCTCCTTTCTTGTATTGGAAGTTTTTTCTTCCTTCTGTAATACTAAATCAACTCACTATCTTTGTAAATATTATTCTGAAAAATGTTTCTATTCCTCCACTTTAAAAGAAAAATGAAAAATATATGATATGATGGAATTGAATCATAACAGAAAAAGTGAGGATTCATGATTATGAAAAATACGAAAACAAATGCTATGCGTATTTTAGATAAAGAAAAAATAGCATATTCTATCATCACCTATAATCCGGATGACGGGAAAATAGATGGCGTTTCTGTTGCTGAAAAAATTGGACGTGATACGTATGATGTATATAAAACATTGATAACTCAAGGATCCAGTAAACAATATTATGTGTTTGTTATACCGGTTAAAGAAGAATTGGATTTAAAAAAAGCGGCAAAAGCGGTTGGCGACAAAAAAGTAGAAATGATTCCTGTAAAGGATATTACGAAAGTATCGGGATATATACGAGGGGGCTGTTCACCTATTGGGATGAAAAAATTATATCCAACCTTTATCGATTCTAATGCAGAATCTCTACAAAATATCATCGTGAGCGGCGGTAAAATTGGGATGCAGATTGAACTGCTAGTAGCTGACCTCCTTAGTATTGTTCATGGAAAATTTGCAGACTTAACGAAATAAAAAGCGAGCGGGATTTTTTAAGTAGTTCCGTTGTGAAGTAGAAAAACTGAATTCACAAGGTCAATATCAAGCTAAATCGCATACTTTATAATAAAATTACACAGAAAAAAGTAAAGGTTTTAGCATCCACTGCTTTTTTATAATCAAATGACCATTTTTTCAACTGACGTAAAGACAAATCAATTTTTAACAAAGAACGTCACTTCTAAAAACCTCAATTATTTTTATATAAGATGTGTTGTCCTTAAATGAGTAACCAGCAGTAGGAAAATAAGCGGAAATTTTTCTGTTAAATGCAGAATAGAGCTCGTTTTTGGGTAAATAAGGGGAGATTTTCCGATAATGCAATGCAAAATCTCCTAATTTTGCATTTTTCGAGACAATAAGCGGAATTTCTCCGTCTATTTATGCCTTTTTTAATAATAATTACGAATTAAGCGGGATTTTTCCGTCTATTTATTGGATTGGGTGCTTGACCTGCTCCCCAACTTAAACCTTCATCTCCCTAGATAAATCTAATTATTGATAACACAATTTGCAACGTTTTTGACAAAGCTTTTAACAAATTATTTTATAGTGTGACCAATAGCCATTGCCCACTTGTTAAAACCTGTGCTACATCTGTTGCATTTAAACTTAATAATCCTTGTCATAATAAAAAAGAAGCAAGCGGATTTATATGCTAATTCGCTTGCTAAAACTCTTGTTCTTTTTATTTTTCTACCTCTGAACCGAACTACTTACGGGATTTTCCCACTCGTTTTTTATTTCAATTAGAACGGATTTGTTCCTAACAAGCTTGCTGTTTTCACATAGACACGCGAATTTAATTTTAGTTGTGATACGATGAATTCCGCGATATCTTCTGGTTGAATAAATTTTTCTTCTTTCTTGTCAATTAAATTGTTTTGATGTGCAAGATCTGTTACAACAGTACTTGGCGTTAATGCAGTAACACGAATATTATTTCGGCGTACTTCTTGCGCTAATGATTCCGTTAAACCAATTACTCCAAATTTTGAGGCACTATATGCACTGGATGTAGCAGCACCATTTAATCCATTGGTTGAAGAGATATTAATGATATCTCCACTATTTTTCTCAATAAGCTGAGGCAGTACCGCACGTGTTACATAGTATGTTCCCATCAAGTTAACATCAATAATTCTTTTCCACTCTACAGGATCCATTTCCAAAAGACTTGCAAAACTGCCGATTCCCGCATTATTTATTAAGATATCTGCAGTACCAAGCTCCTCTGTAAGCTTCTTAATGGCTTGTTCAACTTGATCTTGAGATGAAACATCTACAGAAGCAAAAGCTGCTTTAACACCTAACCCTGTTATTTCATTTGCAGCTTCAATAAGTGTTTCTTCCGTACGTGCCATTAAGCCAACATGTACTCCTTCTTTTGCAAGCGCCACTGCAACTGCACGGCCAATCCCTTTTCCTGCACCTGTTACAAACGCGACTTTTCCTTCTAATGATTGCGCCATTATGAACATCTTCCTTTCAATAAATATCATGCTATTTTTTATACTTCTCAAGCCTTTTTCCAAAGACTTACATAGTTTATGCCTTTTATAACCTATATACAAGGAAAATGCTTAGTTTGAACAGCTAACTAGTATTGAACTAGAGCTAAACATAGGGAATTAGAAAATTCCCTTCTTTTGATTGTTAATTCAAGTATTATATTATTTATGAATTGCCTCGATATTGTTACGGTTTGCTTCGTTTAAACCGGTTGGCATCATTATGAGTTTAACATTAGCCATATAACAGCTTTATTAAAATTTTCTGCACCAAAATCAGGCTTAACCTCGCTTCCAAAGACCATAAAATTCATTGTTTTTGTATTTATTGAGGATTATTTTTTGTTCAAACTCCTTTTTCATTTATTACAAGCATTCAGACCTTTAGTCAAATAAGAAGATCCTGTCGTAAGACAGGTCTAGTTCAGCTCATAAAACTTCCTTAATGTTTTAAAAAATGTTGGATATGAAACCTTAATTACCTCACTATTTTCAATAACCATTTTTCCATCCGTAAGACAACCTGCATTGGAGTGCATCATCCCGATACGGTGATCACCATGGCCGTTTACGTGCTCTCCATTTTATGTGGTTTTACCCATGAATAATTAGCCCATCTGCAGTAGTTTCAATTTTTAAAATGAATATGCTGCAAAAAAGATGGCCCGAGGAATTCAATAATTGGGTCAAACATCACACGTTATTCCTTGAAATTGGTCAATTTTCTATTGAGCTTTCATCTTGATAAACAATTTTACCGTGTTTAACTGTTTGAATAACTTTCCAATGATTTGTTTGGCGCTCTATTAGCACAAAGTCAGCCTTTGAATAGATACTTAGCCCTTTTTGAATAGGCAAGTTCATTAATAGAGCCGGAAGTATAGATGCGGCATTCCATGCATCAGGGAAGCTGCATATACCTTCTTGTACGAGATTTTCAATTCCGCTTTTTAGCATTTTCACAGAACCCGCAAGCAGATTTGGATTATCTGCTAAATGAAGTTTGCCTTGTGATGTAAGGACTACTTCTCCTCCAATGTGTGTATTATAAGTTCCAGGTGGTAATCCACTTAAATAGACGGCATCGCTGACAAGAATGGCCATTTCTTTCTTCACCTTAAAAATTACTTTTAGTACTGATGGCGGAAGATGAAACCCATCTGCAATGCAGCTGGCCCAAAGATTATCCTGGGCTAGCTGTTCCCAAATATAGTTAGGATGGCGCTGCATCATCAGGTGAGCCCCATTTCCTAAATGGGTGGACAACTTTGCCCCCGCAGACACAGCTGCCTTAATTTGCTCCGGTGTTGCAGCGGTATGCCCTATGGCAACCGTTACACCGCTGTCTGCACATTTTTTAATAAAATCTAGGGAACCCGGCCATTCCGGAGACAATGTTAGTATTTTTATTTTCCCTTTAGCGGCATGCTGCCATTTTTGAAATAATGGCCAATCCGGTTTCTGGACATATTTCTTCTTATGGGCTCCCCGCGGTCCATCTTCGGGTGAAATAAATGGGCCCTCTAAATGAATCCCTTCAATACTTTTATTAACAAGGTCATACGCTTCACAAGATTCCAAAATAGTCCCTATGGCTTCTTCAATTTTAGAATCTTCATTTGTAATAATTGTAGGATAATAGGAGACCACCCCTTCTTTCCATAGAGCAGATGTAACGTTATAAACATCCTCTTTGGAAAAAAGTGGGGAATTGAAATCAACTCCCCTATATCCATTCAGTTGTAAATCGACCAACCCAGGAGCAATAATCGGTAGTTTGGAAGAAATATCTCCTTTTGTTAACTTTTCTATTGAAGAAATATTCTCGTTTTCAATTGAAATACCAATTGCCTCACCCGTTTGATAGTGGATGCCCTTAATAAACATCGGTAACCCTCCTATAAGCATCTCTGTCGACATACAACTGACAATTCGGATGTGTTCGTAAAATAGATGCTGGACATTCAGTTGAAATTGACCCTAATAGAGTACTTTTTACCGCGGATTGCTTCGTTTCACCAGGTACAATACAAAATAAAGACTCTGCATCCAGCAACGTTGGGATGGTTAAAGTTAAGGCATGTGTGGGTACATCATCAAGCTGCTTAAAGCATCCGTCATTCACCTGTTGCTTGCGGCATGCTTCATCTAAATGGACTACTTTCATCACTTCAGGGTCTTGGAAATTTGCAACATGCGGATCATTAAAAGCGATATGCCCGTTTTCTCCTATCCCCAGACAAATAATATCAATAGGACCAGAGCGAAGTAGCCTGCTATATCTATGGCATTCATCACTAGGATTTTTTGATCCATCGATAAGATGAACTTCACCAGGAAGGACATGCATGAATAGATTCTTCTTTAAGAATGTACTAAATCGTTGAGGGGCATCTTCTAAAAGACCAATATATTCGTCCATATGAAAAGCCGTTACTCGTTTCCAATCCAGTCCATCTTCTGCTGTAAGTCCTCTCAGAAATTCAATTTGAGAAGGTGCTGCCGCAAAAACCATACGAATTCGTTCTTTTTGTGATAATAATTCCTTCATTTTTACTGTGACAGCTTTAGCGGCTGCTACGCCCATCTCATAGCGATTATCAAAAACTTGTAAATTTATCCCGTCCACTTTATCCACTTTTATTGGTTGAAAAGTAGAACTCATCCTACTCCCCCCCATTCTGTTTCGAAATAATTTTTTTATAAAAAGATTTCTTTCTGACTGCGAGAAGATTCATACGTACCAAGGATCATCTGCAATGAGTGTTTCCCATCCACCCCCGTAACAATTGGTTCACGATTTTTGATAATCGCCAGTGCCATATCACGTATTTGAATACGGTGACCATCCGGTATCACTTTAAAGGGTTCGAATGAAGGAAGTTCAATTTTTTCACCCTCTATAACTAGCCTCGTAATAGTGTCTTCTTCGATTTCTAATGTTCCCTTTTCTCCATGTATTTCGAATCTCTGCCCTTTACCTTCCACTGCCGTTGTAGTAATTTCTAAAATTCCTAAAGCGCCACTCTTAAACTCAAGAGTAGAGACTACAGTATCTTCCACCTCAATATCTCGCAAAATTGCTTTAGCCTTTCCAAATATGGAGGATACAGGACCAACTAACCATTGAAGCATATCAACTGTATGAATGCCTTGATTCATCATCGCTCCACCGCCATCCATTTCCCATGTTCCTCTCCAACCCGCACTATCGTAATACTCTTGATTTCTATAAAGTTTTACGTATGCTGAACATAGACTTAATTTCCCTAACTTTCCTTCTTGAATTAGTTGTTTCGCATATTTGGCCTGTGGTGACATTCGCCTCGGGAAGATTGTACCTAGTTTAACCTCGTTTTCTTGACAAGTTTGAATCATCCGATCCACATCTTCAAGCTTAATAGCCATAGGCTTTTCTACTAAAATATGTTTTTTCGCTTTGGCTGCCTGAATGGTTTCTTCCGCATGAATACCACTTGGGGTACAGATACAGATAACATCTATCTCATCCACTTCCAACATTTCTTCAATAGATTCATATACTTTAGCACCATACTTTATTGCAAAATCAACTGCCACATCTTTTTTAACATCATAAACCGCCATTAGTTCTGCTTCTTCCGTTTCTTGTATGCCTTTAGCGTGAATATTAGCAATAATTCCACAGCCAATGATCGCAAAGCCAACTTTTCCGTTTGCTAACATATCATCCATCCTTTTCGAAGTAGTAAGGGATTGAAAATCCTAGTTAGATTATTAACTTTTTTCCTTCATGCGGTATATAATCTCCGCACATTCATCTGCCCTGATTGTCGCTTCTGTCGCCGCAATAATATCTACATGCTGAAGTAGACTGTTTTGTCCGTGAATTCTATTAAGAAAGTCCTCTGTAATCGTTATCGGTATACTACTTTCTTCAATTGCTGTTAACTCTTGTTGACTCGTAACCTGAAGGTACAGGGCATCTTTTGATACAAGCGGGTCTCCCTCAAGGCGGATTTCGATTGTACCCTTTGTCCCGACAACAAAAATTCTTCCATCCCCCCAGGTCCAGCTCTTCTCCGGTGTAAACCAATCAGCGTAAAGCTGAGCAGCCAATCCACCTTCCATAATGACCTGGAAGCCTGCTGTATCAAAGAAAGATGGATACTCTGAAAGAATGTTTTTTGCCATATATCCCGTAATCGATCTCACTTCTTTACCGGTTAGCCAACGAAGTAAATCAAAATCGTGGATAAACAAATCATTCACGATTCCTCCGGACTGTTGTTTCGAAAAATGCCATAAAGGCCGCTCCTCCTGTTTTAATAAATGAGGCTTTCGCATTGAAATACTAACTAGATCGCCAATGACGCCTTCATTGAGTTGCTTTTTTAATGTAGATAGGGAAGGCCTAAATCTCTCTGTTAACAGCATTCCAACCTCAATGAAGCCTCTTTTCATTACCGTTTTCAGCCTTGCTAAATCCTCGCGGTTGGTCACGGCTGGCTTATCAAGCATGACATGCTTCCGATACTTTTCACAAAGTTCAATTACATCTATTTTTTCATTATTAATACCAGCGCAGCCAACTATTTGAATGGCATCATCAAGTAATAACATCTTGTCATGAACGAGTGGGATATTGTATTTTTCTGCAAGACTACTTGCTAAAGTCATATTTTCCAGTTCAAATATACCGGCACACTCATGACCTAATTTCAACATTTCTTCTATAAAAATCTCAATATGAACATGCTGGCAGCCAATGACGGAAAATTTCATTTTAATCACTTCCCTACAAACTAATTCACGGTATAGTTATTTGTTTCAGTAACATTCTCAAGCATTTGTCTAACTTTTTTTAAATCATGTGCTAAACGCTCTTTCGGGGGATGAGGGGATGCACATTCAAGGGAGATCCATCCGTCGTAGGCCACTTCCTTTAGGGCATCGAAAAGTGGCTGATGATTCACTTTACCCTCTCCAAGCTTACACTGAAGGAACTTCTCTTCTCCGTGTTTCGTTAAATTAATGAATGTACCTGATGCACCCGCCTTGTCAATTCTCTTTTCATCTTTAACATGAACATGTAATAAATGCCTTCCTAGTTTCCTTACAGAGTCTTTTCCGTAATCCGTATCGGTGATGTACATGTTACCGGCATCATGAATAAGACCCACATTCTCTTCATTTATCTTATTTAACAGCTTTAGCCCACCTTCCACTGTTTCTACTAAACTCATATTATGAATTTCTAAAGCAATTTTTTTGTTATACTCTTTTGCTTTTTCTGCACATTTTTTTAACCAGTACGCAGCTTTTTCATAATGATAGTCAGCAGCCAGGAATGCATTAGGCCCGCCTGGGAAAACTCGGATCATATCTGATTCAAGGATATTAGCCCATTTTAATATCTGTTGAAATTCAGAAAACGATTTTTCACATTCTTTATCACTTGAAGTAGAGAACCAGCCTAGATAACCTGCTAGGGCAGGAATTTTTAAATGAAACGCTTTTGATAGATTCTTTATTTCTTCTACTCTTTGACACGATGTTTCTATAGAGAGATGAGGCTCTTTACATGCTATTTCAATTCCATCCAACCCAAGCTCTTGTGTGTATGCCATAGCCTGATGAATGCTATAGTCAAGAAAAACTCCACTAAATGCTGCAATTTTCATGGTATGAACTCCTTTTCTTTCACATTGATAGTAGGAAGACTAAATTATGGGCAATTTACTAATTAGAAACAGGTTAAGGATTGATCATTAAGTAGGGCTGATTTTCTTTATTTTTGCTGCTATTTATTTTCACAATAATACTTTTTGTTTTCGGATCCATAAATCTGAAGGTAATCATCTTTTCAGAAGACTGTTTTCTCACAAACTCTGAGACGTCAACACTGTACCACCCTGCGGACTGAACAGGAAGCATCCCCAGTGACTCAGAAGCTCCACCGATACGATTATCCCAATTCATGGAGGATTGATTCCATTGTTTATTGACAAACCCACTAATCTCCAGTGCCACAGTTTTGCTAAGACTTTCAGGAACATAAAAATATAATTTTGCAGAATCAATCGGTTTAGAATAGGAAGAAAAATCAAACTTCATATATGCTAAACGGTCTCCACCGCCATTTGCGCTTGGGAAATCAGCAACTTCTAAAAATTCTGCGGTGCCAAAATTCTCCTGAGGGCTATTTTCGTAAACATACGTATCATCGGTTACAAAGAATTTATTTACCACTGGGCTTTCCCGAATGATTTGAATTGTATAGGTATCTGTTGAACCATCTCGATTTGCCACAATGAGTGATACTGTATTCTTCCCTTCCTTCAGCACTAACTCCTGTGAAGGACTACCACTACTTACTTGTTTGCCGTTGACTGTGATCACACTGTCGGAATGAGCCGCTGTCGGTGTAAAGTGTACTGAGCTCACATCATTTGGAACTTTAACCGTGTAGCTTGTTGCTGTCGGTGAAAAATGTAATTGTCCAGCACTGACAGTTAGATTACTTAGCCCTACTTTTGGGTAAAGGGTAGTCGAATGCGGCTTATCATAGGCAGCAGCCCAATAATATCCTTTTGCTGTAACACGTCGCGGTTCGAATCCAATTTGTGTATCTGCCAAAATGGATTCAGATGAAAGGCTGATAGCACCCTCATTATTCACCATCCCTCCTACATATTTGCCGCCAGCATAGGTAAATCTCCCTTCAATATGTGCATCAGCTATAGGAGTAAGTGTCTCTTTGTCTACTAATTCCATATAGGAAGTTGCCTTTGAATCTTGAAATGTGATACTCATATTTTTAAGAATCATTGGTTTCAATGTGGTATTTCCCGTTTTCGCAGACGTTTCCTTAGATAACGGTCCTATTTTCCCGCTCAGATCCATCGCAGCTACTTTATAATAATAGGTTGTATTCGGTAACAGCCCGAAATCAAGGAAAGATTGCCCTCTCGCTAATCCGGCAATATTAGTGGAGTCGGGTGTGAAATCTTTTGTTGTGCTTCGATAAATAATATACCGGTCAATATCAGTATCATCGTATGCCATGCCATATGATAGTTCAATTTCTTGATAACTTTTCGCAGCCGCGGTTGGCGGTTGGCTAACAGCTGTTGGTTCTTCCGTATCTATTGGTGGTTCCCATACATAATGATCTAATCCCCAAGACGAGGGCAATGTTCGAATAGAATCATAATGATGCAGGGCAATACCGCCAAAATACTGACTATCACCAAATACGGAGTACACTTTATCTAGCTCTTGTTCCATGTAGGTTCTGCCTTCTTCACGAAACGTAATCGACGAAGGATCACCACTATTGGCAATATCAAGTGTCTCTACCCCGATTACGACCGAATTCTGTTTACCTATTTTTTTTGCATAATCAATTTCGCCTTGGGCCCCGGCAATAATACCGGCTGATCCATCTGCTGTATCTCGATAATCCATGATAGATATATAATCGCTGATATCTTGAATGTGTTCAGATAACCACTTAGTACTTCCCCCCCAAGTAATGTCTTTGGCAGTATCTGAAGTATCAAACCACTTTGGAATAGCCGGGCCAAACGGAAGGTTAATCCCGGCTGCGTCTCTTCGCGCGATCATCTTTTGCAAGCCATCAAGATATTGAATTTGAAGCGACGGATATTCTGATTTAAAATCTGGAGAAATGTATGGTTCAATATCAACATTCACTCCATCAAACGCTTCCTTCTTTTCTGCTGCTACATTATAGTTGAGAACCTTTTCCATTTCACGAATGGCATAATCATGATAGACCTGATACGCACCAAGATACTGAGGCGAAGTACCTCCTGCTATACACGCATGTACCTGGAAGCCATTTTCGTGGGCCCATTTAATAAAATCTTTTACCTTATCAGGTTCATCTTCCAAAATATCGATACCTGCGAAACGGCCAACACCTAAGTAGAACGTAGTAATTGCATCTGATTGAAAAGTAGTTGTATCTTTTGAAAAGGCATTTAAAACATGTCTGGATTTAGGATTGAGCAGCAGTTTATAACTTTCGGGCTCCCAAATCCACATAGCACGATCTTGCTTCTTTAAGGTAATTCGTTCCTTTGGCCCTTTTCCCACTTTTGCATACGTAGTGAAACTTACACCGATATTACCTTGTTCATCGATAGCCCTTCCTTGGATACTGTATGTTTTGTTTTCATGCTTCGAAGGGCTCCATTTATATTGATAATGATTCCCTGTTCTTTTTGCCTCATGCCAAGGTCCATTGTTTATTCTTACTTGTACAGTTCTAATCGTGTTCTTTGCCTCAGCCTTTACTTGAATTGGCACAATTCCAGCAACATGTGTTCCGTCGCTGGGATTCACGATGGTGACCTTTGGAACATTGGCTTTTGAGTGATCAATGTGCAGAGTTATGGAAGGACTCCAAACCCCATAACGAGTTTCAATATCCAGCCCGCTTGCATTAAGCATAAGATTCCCATCATAATCACTCGTATTAAGGTCGTAATACCATGTTCCAGAATCGTTACCATCCTGATCTTCCATCACCACATTGACTTGCTTTTCACCGTTGACTGTCAATTTAACATTGTAAGCATTCGTATAAGTCCCCATGATCCGTATTGTTTCTCCAGATATCCTAGCCCCATCTTGAGGAGAATCTAGCGTTATCGTTGAAGCTGCCTTTGTTTTAACTGGACCATATACTGCTCCTGAACAAATAACGATGATCGTAAGCAAGATAATATTCATTTTGTTAAACCATATCTTCTGTTTATCTGCCATCATTAACCCCTCCACTTCAGAAATTTATTACTTCCGTTACTTAATTCCAGAGTTATTGAAGTTACTGACAAAATATTTTTCTGCAAAAAAGAAGACAATTAAGATTGGAATTAAACTAATTAATGCAGCTGCAACCATATACTGTTCATTTCCAACCCATTGACCGCCTAAGGATAAAATTCCAATTGGTAAGGTAAACTTTTCATTAGTCGTCAAATAAATAATAGGAGCAAGAATTTCATTCCATTTGGTCATAAAAGTAAAAATGGCCAGTGTAGCTAATGTCGGTTTACACATGGGCATAAAAATTTTCCAATAGATTTGTAGAGGATTACATCCATCCAGTTTAGCTGATTCTTCGTATTCTTTCGGAATTTTCATAAATGCCTGCCGCATTAAAAAGATACCGAATGGCTGCGCCAGCCACTCTAAAATCCAAAGTGGTGTCAATGAATCTAAAAGATGTAAGTCCTTAAAAATAATAAAATGCGGAATGATTATGACAACAGGAGGAATCATCATGGTTCCAAGCACCATAACAAATAAGGTATTTTTGAACGGGAATTTAAGCCTGGCAAAGGCATATCCCACCATGGAACAAGAAAGGAGTGCACCGATAACCGATAAGATTGTAACGGTAAAACTATTAACCGTATAATGAAAAAAATTACCTAATTTAAATACCTCGGAATAATTAGCCCATTGAAATACACTAGGGATCCACTTCGGAGGTATGGCAGTAAATTCTTTGTACGTTTTGAGTGAATTAAATAGCGCTGTGACAAAGGGAATGACCATGATTAATGCACTAAAAGTTATAATGGAGTATCCGATTACTTTACTCCCAATATTTTTTTGTTTCTTCATTTCATAAACTCCTTTCTCAAAAACTACTTCTATTAAGCTCAATCATAATGAACCCATTTCTTTTGTATTCTTAATTGAATAATAGTGAGTGTGAATAAAATAATAAATAATACCCAAGCGATAGCCGATGCATAACCCATATGCATGAAGGAAAAGCCTTCACGATATAAATAAAGCATAAGCACTAAGCTCGAATTGTTCGGCCCCCCTGCTGACGAAATATCCGCGGCACCACCGGTCATTACATAAATTTGCTCAAAGGCCTGAAAGGTGGTAATTGTACTTAACACAATGACGAGAAAAGTAGTCGGGGATATTAACGGAATAGTAATTGATGTAAATTTCCTTATTGTTCCAGCCCCATCCATTTCAGCAGCCTCATACAGTTCATTCGGAACGCTCTGCAGTCCCGCTAAATAAATGATCATAATATAGCCAACCCCCTTCCAAACTGCCACTAGAACTAGGAGTGGTATGACTAAATGCTCGTCATTAAACCATCTTTGTGGTTCAAGTCCCAGTTTTAATAAAAATGAGTTGGCCATTCCAAAACGAGGATTAAAAATTGCATCAGCTACATACATAATGACTGTCCAAGATGAAATGACTGGTATAAAATGGGCCATTCTATATAGCTTTAATGCCTTTAGTTTTTGATTAAGCGCAACTGCCAGAACTAAAGCCAGGAATGTTTGCACCGGAACAAATAGAATAGCAAAGTAAATCGTATTCCAAAGCGATTTGTAAAAAAGGGGTTCATGAAACAGCTTTTGGTAATTTTCCAATCCCACCCACTTCGGGGGATTTAACATATCATATTTACTTAAACTAAAATATAAAGAGGCGATTAAAGGTCCAACAACAAACACAATCAAGTGAATAAGATAAGGGGAGACCAGAATAAGTCCCCATCTCCCCTCATGTGAAATAAATTTTCGTTTTTTAGTTGTTGGGACCGTTTCTGCTGCCGTATGGTTAATGGCTGTATTACTCATCCTGCCAATCCCCGCTTTCATGATTATTTTTTATAAAAATCATCTAGTATCTTTTGAATATCTTTATCTGCTCCTTTTAAGGAATCTTCAATAGATGATTCACCTAGAAAGGCACGCTGCGCATGTTCATTAAACTTAGCAACCCATTCTTCCCATACAGCATTCGTGTCTAATGCACCTGCAAATTCAAAGCTGTCTAAAAATGCCTTTTTGTTCACAGGATTACCTGCCGCTTTTAAGAATACATCCGAATTTGCAACAGATTTTTTTACAGGAACTGCTTCACCAAGTTCCGCCCACTCTTTTTGGACTTCATCTTCAGTCGCCCAGAATTTAATCCATTCCCAAGCTGCCTTTGCTTTCTCATCACTTACTTTTGAATTTATAACCCATGAATTCGAGATGACAGGAGCAAATCTTTTTCCATTAGGACCTTTTGGCAGCACTGTTACATCGTAGTTCAATCCTGCTTCGTTTGCCGCTAAAACACGCGCATAAATCCCAATTCTCATTGCCGCTGCACCGCTTGGGAATACAGCCATTGGGCTTTGGAAGCTTTTAAGATCGGCTGGGTCAGTAATAATACCTCGTTTCATACCATCAACCATCCATTCAAAAGCTTTCTTGTTCTCATCTGAATCAATGATTGACTTTTTCATTGATTGATCCAAAATTCCGCCGCCGTACGATTTTAAAACAGAGAACCAGCCTTCAGTAATACTAAAGAATGTCAGACCAAATTGTGAAATGTTATTGCTTTTAAAGCCAGAATCATTTGCATTTTTTCCACCCGCATCAAGTGTTAATTTCTCTGCAGCGGTCTTAAGATCATCCCAAGTCCAATTTTCATTTGGATATTCAACATGTGCCTTATCAAACAAATCCTTGTTGTAGTATAAAACTCCTATTTGTATTCCTTGTGGAACAGCCCAGTACTTTCCGTTTGCATCTTTATTAAAATCTAATCCATAATAATCATTTTTGTTTAAATCTCGATTTATCCAATCTGTTAAATCTTTTATGGCCCCTCTTTCTGCATATTTCATTACTAAAACTCCATCTGAAAGCCAAACATCAGGAGCATCCTTTGCAGCAATCTGGGTATCTAATTTTTGATAAAACTGACCATAAGGTGCACTTTGTGAAGTGACTTCAATATTTGGATGTGCAGTCATGAATTTTTTTATTAATGCCTTCATTTTTTCATCAGACTTACCCCCAGAATAGAATCCCAAATTTATTGTCACTTTTTGTTTGTTATTAGATTTTGAAGCATCCTTTGTATTTCCACCCGTTTTTTGGCTATCCGAGTTGGAACATCCAGTCAAGGCTAAAACAAGAATGAGAAAAAATACTGTTAAAATTGAAATCCAACTTTTTACCTTCATTTCCCTATCCCCCTGCTTTATCTGATATTTATTAAACCGCTTACAATTATTACTTTAAAGATTTCCTTATCAGAATTAAATGAATTTTCTTTACATACTTGTGTTTTTTTGTTCTAATATTTTTACAACTAATCTTAGAAAAGTGGAAGAAGCATTGGTAAACCCTGACAGACACAAGACCTGTAAAAATAATCATAGGGAAGGTTCTTTTATGAAAACGTCTTCAATAAATAGAAAACTATTTATTATCATCCTTGTTTTTGTTTGCTTACCTATTTCCATTATCGGATTAATCTGGTACGAAACGAGCACCAGGACTATTGAACAAGAAGCCATCCAGTCCAACCAAAAGTTAATTCGCCAAACGAATGAGTATCTAGATTTGTATATATCGAATTTGGAAAATATGACCTATCCCTTTGTGAATAATCCACAAATTCAACATTTTATTAATAGTAAAAGCCTGAACAACTATGATTTTTTCATCTTGGCTGAAAATATAGAAAAGGACTTGTTTTCCCAAATGATCTATGGCAGACAAGATATTGTTGGCATTTCTCTAGTTGGTAAGAACAACATCCAAATCAATGATTATACAGGAGTAAAGGAATTAATAAATATGGAGGAAATTAGAAAACGGAATATAGATCTATTGCAAACGACAGATAAATTAGATAATTTCAATATTATAGGACTCCATCAGGTTGGCTCAATGCCAGTTTTAACGATTACCAGGAAAATACATAGCAACATTTCATATTTGTACGAAGGGCTTTTGATTATTGATATCAACCTAAATCAAATCTCGAAAATTAGTAAAAATCTCTTAACGGATAAATCAAAAGTATATATTTTAGATAAAAAGGGACAAATCATCTATCACTCAGATAAAAAATCACTTGGTTCTAGTTTTTCAAAAGATATCATGAATAAGTATTTAAACAAAACAAGCAATGCCTTTCTGACCGATATAAATAAGGTTAAAAAATATATTATTTATGAACATTCCCACGTGACTAACTGGATATTAGTTGCAGAAATTCCCCGAGACCAAATCATTGGTAATTTAATCCGATTAAGAACTGAGACCATTCTTTTGGGTATCCTCATTCTCATTGTTGCGATGGCTGTTGTTGGAGGATTTTCGCTGACCATCACTAAATCTTTATCATACATGCAGCGTCTTATGAGGAAAGTAGAATCCGGGGATTTAAATATTGAGATTTCCAGTATTCAAGATCGAAAAGATGAAATTGGCGGAGTATTTAAAAGCTTCTTTAAGATGGTTAGAGAACTTAGAAGGCTTTATGAAGAGATACAAATATCTAAGATGAGAGAACATGAGCTGGAGCTAAAGCAAAAAGAGTCGACTTTACAAGCTATGCAAACTCAAATTAATCCACACTTTCTTTATAACACACTCGAGATTATAAACTCTCATGCCATTGTTGAGAATAATCCATTAATAAGCAAGATAGCTACCTCATTAGCCCATATGTTTCGGTATAACTTAGGAAACGCAAAGCAAGTGGTTACGTTAGAAGAGGAAATTTCCCATATTCGCTCATACTTAGAGATTCAGTGTGCACGATTTCGCCATTTGCATGTCGATATCCAAATAGACGAAAAAGAATTAGCTAGGATTGGAACCATTCGTTTAACTCTTCAGCCATTAATTGAAAATGCCTTTCTTCATGGATATCAAAATCATAAAATGAAGCCTTCCTATATCGGAATACATGGTGAAAAAAAATTATCTTATTTTGTGTTGAGAATCCAAGATAAAGGAAAAGGAATGGACCCGGCTACCATGGAGGATTATAACAAGGCATTTGAAAATAAGGAATTGATCCCCATGTCTGCACAAGAAAATAGCATTGGTTTGTGGAATGTTCACCAACGAATCCGCTTAGTCTTTGGTTATCCATATGGACTGTTGATTAAACAATCATCAATTGAATCAGGAACGCTGATTGAATTAAAGTTACCATATATAGAGGAGGAAAAACAATGTATCGTGTAATGCTAGTAGATGATGAATATATGATTCATCTAAGTCTTAAAAAACTGATTCTATCTATGGAAAACAAGTTTTTAGCAGTAGGTTCCGCCGAGGATGGAAACGAGGCATTACAACTATTAGATTCCGTCTCTCCACATATCGTAATTACTGATATATGCATGCCCGAAATGGATGGGCTAGAATTTATTAAGTCAGCAAAAGAGAAATTCCCTTCTATTGTATTTATTATTCTTTCGGGATATAACGATTTTGAATATGCTCAAAAAGCGATTAGATATGGCGTGACAGATTTCTTATTAAAACCGATTGTCCCTGAACAATTCATAAAAACATTTAATCAAATCTATGCAAAATTAAAAGCAAATGAACAAACTTTCTCGCAACAAAATGATTGGGTGTTAAATTTGGAATATTATAAAAAACAATTAGCTGAACATATTTGGAATGCAAAAGAAACAGATGCAAGTAACCTGATAGAGATCATTTTAAACCATTATCAAAAAAACCAACAAATACCTCTTTCGCAATTTCTTGAGAACATCCTTTTTTTCTTAGACAAAGCATTGAAAAAACGAATGGAAAATCTGTCGTTAAAAATTCCTGATCATTTTCACTGGTCAAACAATATTGAAATATCCCTTAACCAACTTAAAACAATTATTACGCAAATGATCAAAATCATTCAAAGCTCACGTAATCTTGGTTCAAGACAAAATATCTTAAAAGCTGTTCAATATATGGAGGAACATTTTCCCAATGAGAGTTTGTCCCTTCAGGATGTAGCTAATTTTATTGGAGTATCCGATGCTTACTTTAGCCGCACATTTAAAGAAGAGATGGGCATAGGTTTTATAAAATACCTTATTGACTTACGAATGAAAAAAGCTAAGGAACTTCTAAAAAGCTCTAACATTAAAACATATGAAGTTGCTTTATATGTAGGCTATAGTGACTATCCTCATTTCAGTAGGACGTTTAAAAAAACCTTTGGTCTTACACCGTCAGAGTATCGAAAGATAAAATTATCTTCATAAAATCGAAAACAACACTCAAAATAGTTCAACTTACATTTTAAGATCGTCAAAAAATGAATTTAAATAGATTTCCCCTGTTAGTAAAAGATGCTTTTACAACACAGGGGGAAGTGGATAATGTGAAAATAAAAAATTAATGGTAAACAAATCTAAATGGAAAATGGAGCAATCTCAATATCCATACTTTCGAGCCTTTGTTTAATTACTCTAATCAAGTCTAAAGCAGTAGGAGTATCTCCGTGCACACATATAGTTTCCCCTTGAACTTCTACTTCTTCCCCATTAAAGGTTGTAACTTTTCCTTCCATTACCATTTTTATTACTCTTTCCGCTACCTTTTCTGGATCCGTGATTACGGCTCCCTCATAATTTCTTGATACTAAGGAAAAATCATTATTGTATTCACGATCGGCAAATAATTCTAAAATAAATGGCAATCCTTTTTCTTTCGCTACCAAATGTAATTGAGAGTTAGGCTTAACCAAAATAGGTAAATCTGGCCTAACTGAAAGTACAGCATCCACTATATTTGTGGCCATTTCTTTATCTGAATCCGCCATATTATTCATATTTCCGTGCGGTTTTACGTGTCGGAGAGGTGTTCCGTGTTTCTGACAGAATATATCTAATGCACCAATTTGATAAATTATGGAGTTGATTAAATCTCTTCTTGATACATCCATGTTACGTCTGCCAAAACCAGCTAGATCTTGAAATCCAGGATGAGCTCCAACCCCTACACCGTACTTTTTCGCCATTGCCACCGTATAGTCCATAGTATTAGGATCCCCACCATGAAATCCGCAAGCGACATTTACAGAAGATACTAATTTGATCACTTCATCGTCAAAACCAAGTTTGTAAATTCCGAAACTCTCTCCCATATCACAATTCAAATCAATTGTTTTTCTCATTTTACACTCTCCTAAATTAACTATTAGAATATGTTTTTAATATAGAAAAAGCTTGTTCTTTTTCTTTTAATAAAGCATGTGCCTCTTCTATCGTAATTTTTTCGAATGTGATGCTATCCCCCGGTTTCACCTGAGCTAATTTCGGTAAATCTGCCGTGATTACTCCTCCTATTTTCGTGTACCCGCCTATACTTTGCCTACCAACCGAAAAAATAATCGGCTGTCCATTTTTAGGGACTTGAATTGCCCCGAAAAAAATCCCCTCAGACATGATATCGGCTCCTGTCTTATGTTCAATTATAGGTCCTTCCAGCCGACATCCCATTCGGTTAACATCTTTAGTAGCCTTATATATAGAAGAAAAGAATGTTTTTATCGCTTTTTCTGTAAATGCTTCTTCTTGAGGTCCAAGTACTACTCTTAGGTGGAATGTATTAGTATAGGTAGGTATTAAATCTTTCGGAAGACGACGCCTTACTCCTTGAAAACGGACTAATGATTGTTCATTAAAAGGAATAATATCTCCTTTTTTAAGAGCTCTTCCTTCTATTCCTCCTATTCTACCAACAGTATCTGTAGATCTACTGCCTAATACTTTTGGAACAGTAATTCCTCCTAGTATACTTATATATGCTCTGCAACCGGATCTACATCCGGAAAAATGAATAATATCCCCCTCATTTATTTTTACGGAACTCCACATTGGGGCTGGGTAACCGTTAATGGTAAATGTAAGGTCCCCTCCGGTCACCGCAATGACAGTCGGTTTTAGAGATTTCAATTTTAATCCCATGAGGGTTACCTCTAATACTGCCGAAGATTCAGGGTTTCCTACTAAAATATTCGCCATTCTATGAGAATAGTGGTCAGCAGATCCGGATACTGCCAATCCATATTTTTGATAACCTGATCTCCCTAAATCTTGAACAGTTGTAAATACACCAGGGTTCATTACTTCAAAGATAGCTTATTCCTCCTTTCTGAGAGTCAGTATATATGTTATTGTTGTTATCGATCTTTATCACCGGAATATAATCGCCAAGTTCAACTTGTTTTTTAATTTCGTTAAATTCGTCGATCTGTATTTCCTTAAAAGTAACACTGTCCCCTGCACGAAGCAGAAATGGCTGTTTTGCCTGCTGATTATATAACCGTAAAGGGGTTTGTCCTATTAATCTCCATCCTCCAGGACTTTCAACAGGATAAATACCCGTTTGATTATTAGCAATCCCTACACTCCCCGGAGGAATCGAAATACGTGGATTTTCCAAACGAGGTGTAGCAATTCTTTTTGACATACCTCCCATAAAAGGATAGCCGGGAGTAAATCCTAGAAAATATACTAAATAATGGGCTTCACTATGGATAGAAATGACTTCTTTTGGTGATAAGTTGTTATGGATAGCCACGCTTTCCAAATCAGGTCCAACTTCTCCTCCATAAAGAACAGGAATTTCAATATGTCTTCTTTTCTCATGGCTTTTGTTGTTCTCAGCAAATTTCAATTGTTTTAGCTTCTCAACAGCCTGATAGTAAGACATTGTTAAGGGATTATATTGAACTAGCAATGACCGATAACCAATTATTACTTCACCAAAACCTTCACTAGTCTTTTCTTCAATAATATTGGATAAATGGATTATTAGTTTATTAATATCTTTATCGATACCAACATCGAGTTCCATCAAGATGGATGAATCTCCAGCTGCTTTATATCTAAATTCCAATATAATCATTCCCTTAAAAGGTAATTATGTTATACATTTAAAAATTCCTAAAATAATAATTTAATATGACTTATCGGAATTCTTATTATGGAAATTGTCGAAATAACATTGATTATATATAAAAGGACATAACAAGTTGTAATATATAATAAGTTACGTCCCTATAAATAATTTAATTTTTAATCTGCTTTTTGATATTTAATATCTACATACCTTATTGCAAATAATGCTATAATCCCTGCAAATATAATGTACCAACTAATAGCATATCCACTATCAAACTTATTAAGAAGATACGTAGATACTAATGGCGCGACTCCTCCCCCAATCAGGCCTCTAAACATAAAAGTTATAGCTGATCCGCTAAATCTTAAATGTGCTGGAAAACTAGAAGCGATAACCGGAGCTAATGGTGCCCACATGATAGAATGGATCACAAACGCTATAATAACTGCTATGAAAATGAATGCTGTACTTTTGGTGTTTAGTAAATAGAAATATGGTAATGCCCATAAGATAAGAAGGATATTTCCAAATCCGAGTATTTTTTTGGGATTTATTTTATCGCAAAAATACCCAGATAAAGAAATTGCAAACACGGCTACAATTGCACCTATGAGTGTAGCATTAACAAAGATGGATTTATCCAGAGCCAAATATTTTATTCCGTATGTGGTTGTATAAAAGGCAAATACTCCAAAAGCAATATCGCTGCTAACATTTGAAAGTACCCCGGATATTACTTGTTTAGGATAATGTTTGAAAACAGAAACAAAAGGTAATTTTGGTATTTCCTTTTCTTTCAGGGCTTTTTGGAAGGAAGGAGTTTCTAACAAATTGAATCTAACCACTAATCCAATAATTACCAATAATATACTAAGTATGAATGGTACCCTCCAACCCCAGGTTTGGAAGCTTTCTCCAGAAATTGTAATAAAAAGCGAAGTTACGGCGGTCCCTAGTATTAATCCCAGAGGGACTCCAATTTGAGGTAAGGTGGCCATAAAACCTCTATTTTTTTTAGTTCCCCACTCCATGGAAATCAGAACGGACCCTGGCCATTCTCCTCCGATAGCAATTCCTTGTAAAAATCTAAGTATTGTAACTAAAACAGGAGCCCATAATCCAATTTTTTCGTATCCCGGTAATAAGCCTATTAATAACGTCATACTACCCATTAATATTAATGTTGCAACTAAAGAAACCTTCCTGCCAATTTTATCTCCAAAATGTCCGAATAAAATTCCCCCTATTGGTCTTGCAACATAGCCAACAGCATAAGTTGAAAAAGTTAATAATGTTGCAACATATGGATCCTGTTGTGGGAAAAATAATTGCGGAAATATAATAGCAGCCATTGTTCCGTAAAGAAAGAAATCATACCATTCAATAGTAGATCCAAGCACACTTGAAATTCCAGCGATTTTTTGTTGCCTACCTTGATCAATATGAACCTTATCACTTACAGTGTCATTCATTAACATTCCCCCTCGGATAAAATGGAAAACAGTTGATTTGTTCAGTTTGATATTTTTACTATTTACAAACCTTGTTTATATAAACCTGGTACTCTACTTGAGAATACAGGGACTTTATGGCGAATTTCCAATGATTCTTCATAATTAATGGAAATATTCAGCGTTTCTTCATCTGTTGTCGATCCTTCTTTTAAGGTAACTCCTGATGGATGAATAACCATGGAATTGCCACCATACGTAACAGATTGATATGAACCTACATTGTTGCATGAAATAACAAATAGTTGATTTTCGATAGCTCGTGTAATTTGAATGTTTCTCCAATGGCTAAGACGATCTATAGGCCATTCCGCTACGATAAACAATACTTCTGCTCCCTCTAGTGCAAGTGGACGGATAATTTCTGGAAAACGCAGGTCGTAACAAATAATAAGTCCCATCTTTATTCCGTCGAGTTCAAACACTTCGGGAACTTTTTTGCCACCTTCCAAATATATCGGTTCGTTTAGCATTGGAACCAAATGAACTTTATCATATTGATAAATCACTTCTCCTTGTCGGTTTATTACAAACGATGTGTTATAGATTTTTCCCTCTACTTTATTAGCTATAGAACCCCCAATAATATTAACGTTATATCTCTTTGCCATTGTCTTTAGGAAAGGTACTGTAGATTGGCCGTTATCGTCCGCATAAACATGGATATTCTCAAGAGTATAGGAAGTTGTCCACATTTCAGGTAATACAATTATGTCTGGTTCGGAGAGCTCCACTTCCTTTTCAATCCATGCGTGAACTTTCCTGATATTTTCCGGTGGATTTCCAGGAATAATTTCCATTTGATAAATTGATATTTTCATTACTTATACCTCCAAATCTAAGCGAGTAATTGCATATTCTGCTTGAATTTCTTCATTACGTACTTTATCGATGAATGCCATTCTAAATCTGCTACCGTATTTAAACCCTTCTAATAGGGGGACAGTTCCTGAGAAGATCACACAATTTTTCATAGATATGTTCTTCTTGTTAAGAAAAGCTTTTATTTCATTTAATGGAATAATTTCATCAATCTTTGCATTTTGGTACTCGTGCCATTGACCCTCTATATAAACTTGTGAGGTTAAAATAAGATCATCCCAGTGATCCATAACTTCATTAAGATTCCACGCCTTATTGGCAAGAGGTTTATCGCAAATTTGCTTTGATTGATTAATATCAATTGTTTCCAATGATCTGTCTGTATGGTCGCTGCCTACAGTAATATAAACCTCGTCCTTTACATCTCCGAATACTAAAACAATTTCTGCTTCACCACTTGATTCTCCACCAAGTACTTGAATTTCTCCAGTTTGGTTAAGACTGTTTCTGCGAATAGGATAAAGTGTGGGGATTTCTGGTGGACGTGGTACGCCGATTTTTTCTAGTTCAACAATATGTTCCATTGTTTTTTCCATATTTCGTCCTGCGTAACCAATACAATAAACGTTGTTTATTGTAATCTCTTTTTCTTTGTTATTAATCATTAATGGCAAAATTGTAGTTTTCATTCTAACTCTCTCCTTTCAGAAAACGAGTTTGCACAACAATAATTATTCAACTAAGTTAATAGGTTTCATCCAGATAAATTAGTGTTTATGTTTCTTAATTATTTAAATATTTTGATTTATAATCTTAAATCTACCCCTATATATGATGTATACAACATATACATTAATTAGATTCCTTTTTATTGTTATTTTTTGAAAACGACTTTTATCACACTACAAAAAAAGAGCTTTAATCATTGGATTAATGCCCTGTTACTTTCATTACATTTTTTCATAATCTATCAAATAAAGTACTAATTAAAACAATGTTTCGTTAATTATTTTTTGTAATATCTTTTTACTTTCTGCATCTTTCTGCCGAGGTGTTCGGCCAATTTATTCAAAAACCACTTTTTCATCCAAAAGCTGTTTTGGGTTCAATACGTGAGCTGATATTCCGTTCCATTTTAAATCTCCCACTCCCATTATTTATTTCTTCTCGAACCACGTGTCAGTTCTATAAATATATTTTTACAAAAACATAAATCATAACAAATAACATCTATTGTAACATCTTATTTACAAATATTTTTTGAATCCTTTACTAACCGAACTATCATATCCTTCCCTTTCGAAGAACTGATGCGCTTTTTTACGTTTTGAGTTACTTAATAACATAATCCTATGGCAATCGATTGATTTACAATATTCCTCAACATATTGTAAAAGTTTTTGTCCGATTTTCTTATTTCGATGTTTTTCATGAACGATGATGTTTTCGACTATTCCATAAGGTCTTAATCCATGTAAAGCCTGCAGACATATATTTAGTGTTATGGTTCCTAATATTTCTCCTTCTTCATCATACACTAGCAAAAAATTGTTAGGGTCCTTTCTGATCATTTCTATTTGCTCTTCTTGAACGTTCATTTTCTTACTGTATGGTACCAACATTTTATAAAGTTCAACGATTTGAGCTTTATCTGTTATTTCAGCTTCACGGATCATTTATCTATTCAACTCCTCGCAAACATTTATTATGATCCATTTTTTATATATGATTTTCTACAAAACTACATTTTTCTCCTTTTTGAATAGATATTTTGTTAAATTATACTTCTCTTGTTTTAAACTATCTATTTATCAGTTTTGGATAGTATGATATTATTTTTTAAAAAAAAGAAGAGGTCATCCTATGAAATCAACTTTCCTTCCAACAACAAAAACAAAAGCGATAGTTATTAATGCACTTTTCATAGCATTAACCCTAGTCGCAACAGCGTTCATCAACATAAGGCTCCCATTAATGGGCAACGGAGGGCTAATCCATCTTGGTAATATACCTCTTTTTATAGCAGCCATGGTATACGGCAAAAAAACAGGAGCTATAGTAGGTGCCTTTGGAATGGGGCTTTCTGATATCATATCCGGCTGGGCAATATGGTCTCCATTTACATTTATCATCGTTGGTGCAATGGGCTTCATAGTCGGACTTTTTTCCGAAAAAGTACCTGGCAATAGACTACTTATTAACACTCTGGCGGTTGCATGTGCACTGATTATAAAACTTGTTGGTTACTATTTTGCTGAAGTGATCCTCTATGGTAACTGGATACAACCACTCGGGTCCATTCCAGGAAATGTTATGCAGGTTGTATTAGCGGGCATCATTGTAGTTCCGCTTGCAGGACGCGTAAAGAAACAGATAACAATATAAACAAAAATAAAAAGAGGATTTTCTTTCTCAGTAGATAAATCACTCGGTAAAGAATTTCCTCTTTTTTTAAATATGGAAATGAATGATGCATCTCTTTTTGCAAACCTGCCTTGTTTGACGTATAAATTGCAGCAGTTATGAATCATTTTTTTCCGTTAAACTCTTTTCTTCGGGCTTGATTTGTATTTGTTTCCAACCCTCGTTGCCAACTTTGCGATATTGAGCTATTTCTACATCTGTTCCATTTGTAAGTGTGAAAAACACTATATAGTAATCGGCACCATCATTACCATGAAATGGAATATTTTTCGCATAACCACTTTTGATGGTGGGATATATATGATTAACTAGCTTACACCAATTCCCGTATTTTACTTCTACAACGGCTTCTGCATTATGAGACCAACCATGGTAAGGTGCGCATAGAAAATCTTCCTTCATCCTATTCATATCAGAAATTCTGTAACCAGTTTGTTCCTGAGTAAGTTGGATAAATCCATAAGAATAACCGAAGTATTCAGCATCATTACCCTCAAACGCTTCGATTGTTTCCATTTCGTAAAAAAACCTTACATCCTGATTTTCTTTCGATAACCGAGCAAGTTTTATTAAGTTGATATGTCCTATCCCAGCAAATAAATGGAGGTATTCCTCATAACTTCGTTTTTTCTGATACTTCTTAGATAAAAAATTATAGGCTAGTGGGTATGGAGTACGAGCATAACCTATTGATCCACAACTTCTTCTTTCTATCGTATTATCTGCTTCACGCAAAATACTAAAATAGTTAAGAATAGTCTCTTCTGGAGTTCTTGTCAAAGTTGCAGGAACCTGAATTTGGTCATACGTTTTTTCAGAATAAGGATTGAAAAGATCTGAAGTTTTAACTCTTAAATTTAATACAGGCGAACAAGATGGACGGAAATACGTTTGATTAAAAGCAGATTCGTCCATTTGATTTCTTAATTTCACTGTTATCACCTCTTCTGTTAGCTTATGGTAGTGAAAGGAAACAGTGAAAAAACCCTTAATAACGTATGACGTTTTCGGAATGTATGAAGTGTAGCAATGATTTAAAATCATTTCCTCAATGTACGGTATATCGTGGTTCAATTTTGGAAAAACAGATCGACATTCGGAACTGCAATTTCACTCCATTTATCAAGTGTTTGTTCATCTAGGTATATTTTCTCCATTAGTTCCCCCGCCATGATTATTTGCCAATACATTTCGATTATTATACACCATACATAACAAAATTTTCCAAATATTACTAACTACTAATTATCCATTAAAAAATTTTAGTTTGCCAATCATGTATGAATATGGTAAAAGTATATTATATACATCTTAATTCTAGGTAGGTGATTTGCTTGTTCAACCGGGAATTGGTAAAAGGCAGTACTTCCTTGCTTTTACTTCACCTATTAGAGGAACAAGACATGTACGGATATCAGCTTTCAAAGGAAATGGAACGTCGGAGTGATGATGCGTTTCATGTAAAGGAAGGGACGTTATATCCAGCATTAAAAAAATTAGAGGAACAAGGATATATTGATTCGTATTGGCAAGAACAAGACAAAGGGCCTGCTCGTAAATATTACCGGATCACCAAGGATGGGAAAGAAGCACTCCTTAAGAAATCAAAGGAATGGAACCGGTTTGTGGGTGTCATGTCAAAGGTACTAGGGGATTAATAATGGAAAATCTAAAACAAGATTATCTACAAGAATTAAAACTCGCTTTACAAAACCATCATGAAATGGAGGATATCTTAAATGAGATTTCAACCCATATTGAGGACGGTATAAAAGATAAAATGCTTATTGGAGTACCAGAAAAAGCAGCTACTGAACAAGTCCTCCATCATATGGGGAATCCTTTGGAATTGGGAAAAAGTTTTATGCAGCCTCCCAGTTCAAGAAAAATGATACATTTAATTCTATTGAATTGGGCATTTTTTGTATGCGGTTTGTTTATTACTATTAGTTATCATTTTAGTGATTTTCGGATAGTGAATCATACATGGACTTATTTATCGCATAAGTCCCATTCTATCTTGCTGTTATATTCCATGTATTGGATTTATTTAGGTTATACGATTGGGAAGCAATATGGACCAAGCGGAAAGAAAATGGTGAATAAAACAATGATATGGGCATCCATACCAAATATGGTTTTAATGTTCATTACCCTCTTTAATGTTATTCCTAGTGACATTTTTTCACCTTTACTAAATCCAGTATTTATAGTGTTTTGCGTAATTGCAACGGTTCTTTTCTACCCGCTTAGTAAACTTGCATTCAAAATTGGGATCACTTTTGGTCTCTAATTTTTTTACCTATATACATAGAAATTCTATGTATAATTCAAAAGGAGGATATTCATCATGTCATTATCCCTTTTACTACTTATTGCACTAGTCTTGGCTATTTTCAGTATTAGATCCATCAGGATAAATTTTAAAATGAAATATCAATTTCATTCCGCTTTAACCGCGGGTGGAGCAATTTTAGCAATAAATTTACTTTTAATTGCGATAACGGCTTTGGGTGTATTTTTCATTCCCTTTTCCACACCCATTTTCATTGTCTTGTCGCCTGTAGCTAGTGTTGTTGCTTGGGCGTATATCAAATATTGTTTTCCAAATCCGTTACTAAAGAGATTATGTGCTATTTTAATTGGACAGTCCATTTATGTTTTCCTGTTTATCTATTTCTTTTATAAAAATCAACATTTAGAGCCGCTCTATCCTGGAGAAGATACCTTTATGCGTGGACTTGGCCTTCTTATCGGCATGGTCGTTTGCATCGCCGCAACTTTAATAGGACTCATCACCTTTTTATTACCAAAGGTGTCAGGCACCAAATTAGAATAATTCTAATCGGGTGCCTGACACTTCCGTTGACATTTCCTAAACTGAAAGAATCCAATCGGAAATGTCATGGATAACTTGTTTATCTACATGTTGTGCAACCTTATACTCTTTTTTCGCTTTTAGTATTTCTCCATAAACAGAAGGCATAAACGCATGATTCAAGTTCGGATAAAGCTTAAATGTTACATTTGGTTTATCGCCCAACAAATGTTTGTAGCCATTAAAATCTTTTTCAACGGATACATGGAAATCTTTTTCACCATGCAAAATAAAAATTGGTTTATCCAATGCGGTAAGATACTCAATCGCTTGGTGTTCACCCATTTCTTTGAAGTAGTATGCATTCACATGTTTTCCAATAACGAAGGTTGCTTTTGCTTCTTCATCGCTTAAATGATAGAGGTTGTTAAACTTACTTGATAATTTTGCTATTTGTTTCCTTGCAATGATTTTCAAAAATTTATTTAATGAGTTTAAAACATTGTCATTTTGATCCATCATAATTTCTTCTAATCTACGAGGGGAGCCGCCTAATATAATGATACCGGCAAAATTCCCGCCTTCTGCATCAATTCGTGGAGCTAACATCCCTCCTAAACTATGACCTATTATAAAAATTTTATTGGAATCTATTCTTGAATCTTTTCGTAAGTAATCAGCAGCAAGGATGGCATCTTCAATCGTTTCTTCTTTTACTGATAATCCAGGACTATTTTTCATTTCTTTACCGTATACGAATGTTCTCTTGTCATATCGTAATACGGCAATCCCTTTTTCAAACAACCCTTCTGCAATATCTTTAAAAGGATATATATTTCCAATTTTTTCGTCCATGTTACTCGGCCCGGATCCATGAACCAGTACCACTGCCGGGAACAATCGATTAGATTCATTAGGAATGGACAATATTCCGTTTAGTGGGTATTTTGTATCAGAGCCAATAACAATTTTTTCATCAGCCACAGCATTTACCTCCATTCTTTAACTGAAAGTGTCAGGCACTAGATTAGAAGAATGATAATCCGGCACCTGACACCACATTTATGCAAAATAAGATATTAGAATGATCAAGATAATGGGTCCAAATATCATGAGATAGCCGATTGGGTTGGCGAAATTGATGGTCCACCCCACTCCAAAGCGTTTTTCTACAAAGATAGAAGGATCATTTTTATTGAAATAAAAGAGTCCGCCTTTCCAGTATTCTTCATCCTCTTCTAGATCGGATACTCCGGATACAGATGGAAAATCATTATTTTTATCCGCTTTTCCAACTTTAACGGCAAAAATAATGGTTCCAATTAACACTAATAATAAGAAGATGAAAGGAATTGCCATCATATAAGCATCCTGGAAAAATCCCGGATGAATCGTTGTTAATTGAAAATAGGAAAATAATGCCGTTATTAGGAAACTGATTAGAAACATAAACCAGCTTGAATATTTACGTAACGTAAGCTGACGAACCTTCGACGCTGTTGGGTTCGTTGCATTAATTTTTATACCGGATCTTTTCGTGGATTCCATTATTGCTAAAAACATTATTTGTATGACGAAAAGGATTGCTAGCATTGAAATAGCAGATAGCGGTGACTTTGCAGAGAAAGAATCGGGCTTACCATCTGGTCCCCAATGCATAGGTATTTGATCCGGTAAGTTCGGATATTGATATATTGTATATCCCGCTACTCCAATCGTGATGATTATCGGTAATAGAAACACATACCAAGGCAGCATTTCATCCTGGAGACGAACATTTAAATCCGTAACTTTAACCGGTTTTACAATTTCAACCCATTTCTGATCTCTTTTTCGTTGTAATGTTTTCGCATGAAAATAAAAATATAAAGACATGCTGACCAGCATTACTCCAAATGTTATTCCTATACCAGTCAACACTTGTGTACCCTCTGCCAAATTTCCGTTTAAAGCCCATAATAGATAAAGAACTAATCCAATTATGGATATCAAAAGTACCCATAATGTATACATCTTTTTATATGATAAAAGCTTTTCGTCCTTTACATATTGATCAGGTATAGATACGCCGAACACAACAGTCCTTTTTACGACATAAGGCAGGATGGTTTGCATGATTATCATGACAACCATCACTATAATAGGAATTGTTAAAGCCATCGTTTTCCCCTTCTTTCTACTTTAATTTGAACCTTTTAAATCCTTTATGATGGATTCAATAAGAGTATGAATTTGTGCTTGTTCCAACCCCAATACTAAGCTTTCTGCAATTCTAGGTTTTAACTGCTCTCTTAGTTGTTCGTATAACGGCTCTCCTGTTTTGATCGCTTTTGGCTCTTGAATTATTGCACCAGACTTAGGAACAATTTGGATGATCCCTTTTTTCTCCAGTTCATGATAGCTTTTATTAACCGTATGCATATTCACTCCAAGATCTGCAGCTAATGATCGTACAGATGGAAGCGAATCTCCTGGATTCATCTCCCCTTTTGCTATTCCTTCCACTATTCGATTCGATAATTGAGTATAAATTGGAATATCAGATTGAGGTTCAATTTGTATTATCATCTTTATTCACCTCTTCCTGTTCTATCTTCACTATAACAAATCTGTTCTAGATTGTATAGAACAAATTATAATTTTTGATAAAAATAGGTGTTTTTGTGTAAGGCTCTTTCATTGAAACAATCTTTAAAAATTGATATTCTAAAATTTGCAAAGACCATTATTTTAAAGGAGAGATGCTGGATGAATTTTGTTACGTTAAACAATGGAGTAAAAATGCCGCAGCTTGGTTTTGGTGTTTGGCAAGTAAAAGATGAAGAAGCAACTGCTGCAGTGACAAAAGCGCTTGAAGTTGGCTATCGTTCCATCGACACTGCCATGATTTATCAAAATGAAAAAGGCGTTGGAGAAGCTCTAAAACAATCTTCTATTCCCCGCGAAGAACTATTCATTACGACAAAGGTTTGGAATAGTGATCAAGGCTATGAAAATACATTGAAAGCATTCGATGCAAGCTTAGAAAGATTGGGTCTTGATTATGTAGATTTATACTTAATTCATTGGCCAACTCCTCAATATGATGAATATGTTGATACATATAAAGCATTAGAAAAACTTTATCATGATGGCCGCGTTAAAGCGATTGGAGTATGTAACTTTAACATTGAGCATTTAGAGCGCCTTTTAGCAGAATGCGAAGTGAAACCAGTTCTAAATCAAGTGGAATGTCATCCATTCCTATCTCAATCAGAATTAAAAGATTTCTGTGCAAAACATGATATATACGTGGAAGCATGGAGCCCGCTGCAACAAGGTGGAGAAGTTCTTAAAGATGAAACCATCCAAAAGATTGCACAAGCACATGACAAAACACCTGCACAGGTTGTGTTAAGATGGCATTTACAAAATAACTCGATTGTCATTCCTAAATCCGTAACACCTTCAAGAATTGAAGAAAACTTTAATGTATTTGATTTCGAATTAACAGCAGATGAAATGGCAGAAATCAACAAGTTAAACCGCAACGAACGTAAAGGTCCAAATCCTGCTGATATGAATCGTCGATAATATAAAGAATAGCGGCAGCGCCTATCGGCTATCCGATAGGCGCTGGAGTCAAACAAAGACCATACTCGTATAATAATTTATATGAAGCAAATCATATGGAAAGTTTTTTAGGCTGGGATCATTCCCTCCTAAAAAACTTTTTTTATTTTAACAATAATATGAACAAACCCTTGTGAGGAGTTAAAACAATTTCAAAAGTGATAAAATAATAAAGTCTTAGTTCTATGGAAAAGAGGGTTTTTTCTATGAAAAAAATCTTAATTATTTATGCCTCCATGACAGGCAATACCGAAGTAATGGCAGAAATAATTGAACAATCCTTAACAGAAGAAGGGTTACATGTAACGGTAAAAGAAGCACTTCGCACAAAGCCTAAAGAAATGCTGAAATATGATGGAGTTCTTTTAGGTGCCTATACATATGAAGGCGGGGAAATTGGCGATGAATTCATGTTATTCTACGAAGACATGGAACAAGTTGATTTAACCGGCAAAATAATGGCAGTGTTTGGTTCCGGAGATACCTTCTACAAAGATACATTTTGTGTTGCAGTCGATACTGTTACCGAAAAATTACACGAACTCGGTGCAAATGTTGTACTCGATGGATTAAAAGTGGATCTTGTCCCTGCAGGGGAAGATGAAGACCGTTGTTGGAAATTTGGAAAGGACTTTGCGGAAAAAGTGAAAGAATTAATTCCTTCCTAATCTGGCCTGATTCGACTCAGGCCATCCCCCCTCCAATCATTAATCTGATCTTTTTTACTAACGATTCCTTCTCTGGCTCCGGTACACCCTCCACTAACCTGGCTGCCATGATTGGTAATAGCCACTTTTCAATACTTTCTAATGAGGATTTTGTTATTTTCATATAGTGATTCAGATATGATTTTGCAAACATTTTTCTTACTATTTGCAGAAGTATTTTAGTAACCTTAGGCATGCTTGGTGGCAAGTATGAATCCCTCATAATCAATAACGTTCTTGCAACATCTCCACTAGGATTCCCTGATGTTCCAGTCATCCAATCAAGAATTTTTGCTCTCCCGTTCATCATGATGATATTATCACTATGATAATCACCATGACAGACTTTATTATCATCTGGCAACGTTTCGAGGTACTGTAAAATTTTTTGTTTTTCTTCCTCACTTAACAAATTAGTTCCTTTAATATTTCTAGAAAGATATGCTTTTTGAGACGGAAGTTTTTCAATGCTTTTTGAGTGGAAAGATGCTTGTAATTCTGCAAAAAGCTGGGCATTTTTCTGCAGCAAAAATGGCTGTGAAGAAATAATATCAGTGAAGTTTTTTCCCATTACTTTTTCATATAAAATGCCCCATTTATTATCGAGCTCGAGTAATTTATGTACATTCGGGGACGGTATCCCTAATTGACTTATTACCCTGCTCTTTTCATACTCCATCTCAATTAATTCATAAGGAATCTTTTCGTAAAACAGCTTTACTACCTCGTTTTCAATATCTTTTAATTCATAAACCTCAGCGGTGTTGCCTCTCCCAATACATTTTTCTAAAAACATCACCACCAGTCCCTCTTTCCATTGCAATATATTCATTAATTTTACAATATTAGAAATTTAGGATAATGTAAATGTATTATTTAGTGGATTAGTCTATTACATAAAAGGAATGTGAAAATATGAATGAAATAATCATGGAAAAACTAAACAACTCCGACCCGCTTCTAAGACAAATTATAAGCATCATTGGTCCCCTTAATCTTCAAAGACGGGATGATTGTTATCAGGCATTATTAAGATCAATTGTAGGGCAGCAGTTATCTGCAAAAGTGGCATCTGTCATTAACGAGCGTTTACGGAATATAACAAACAATGACTTAACTCCGGAAACGCTTATTTCATTATCAGATGACCATTTACGTGAAATTGGCATTTCATTTCGTAAAATTTCTTATATAAGAGATTTGTCCGAAAAAATCATTCAAAAAGAAATTTTGTTTGATCACTTATCCTATATGGGGAATGAAACTGTGATTAGTTTGTTAACTCAAATTAAAGGAATTGGTCGCTGGACGGCAGAAATGTTTCTTATTTTTTCATTAGGAAGACTAGATGTACTATCTCTTCTTGATGTGGGACTGCAACGGGGAGTTAAATGGCTTTATTCTGCTCCGAAAGATGTGGACGGCAAAAAACTTTTAGAAGAAAAAGGAAAGCAATGGGCACCGTATCAATCGATTGCCTCCCTTTATTTGTGGGAAATTGTGAATCGCGAGTTTGTTTTGTCTTACTCTTCTTTTAAAGAATATATAGAATCTAATATGTAGGGTTGAGCGTAGCTTTTACAGGCTTTTTATTAATAAATTATACTTTTTTCAAATTTCCTGACCGAAATTCTGCAAATCTTCTGTCTGTATTATAAAGGAGGTGCAAAATGAAACATAAGGAAGAACATGTTCTTGTAAATGATGCTATGAACGGTGATGTTAATGCTTATTCTATATTAGTTCAAAAGTATTCCAACGCTGCCTATGCTACAGCCATGAGCATGATAAGGGATACTCATATTGCACAGGATTTGGCACAAGAAGCGCTTGTTAAAGCATGGTTTAACTTAAGTAAACTAACAAATGCAGAAAAATTTGGCAGCTGGTTGTATACGCTAACAAAACGAATTTGTTTAGACTGGATGAAAAAAGAGAAGAAAACAGAACCGATTGATTCCATTCCCGAATTAACTGATGATACAAACAATGTTGAGGCAGTTTATATTCGTCAATATGTTAAGCAAACCGTTTGGGATGCGATTAATCAATTAGATGAATCAAAACGGATAGTCATCATTTTATACTTCATTAGCGGCTTTACAATAAAAGAAATCAGTGAATATCTAAATATAACAGTAAGTGCAGTAGAAAGTAGAATAAGACGAGCAAAGGAAAAACTAAAAAAGGAGCTGATTCATTTTATGGAAACAGAATTCTCACACAACAATACGGTAGGACAAACCATTCATGATGAAACGATGTGGAGGATTGTACCTAGAATCGCAACTATTGAAATTCCTGTCACTAACATCAAAGCTTCCATCGATTGGTATCAAAAGGTGCTTGGAACTAAGGTTGCTCACGAAACAGATTACGATGCTATGCTCCATTTACAGGGAGGTAACCGAATTGGTGTACCAACGCTGTATTTAGTTCAAACGGAATCTGTAAGGAACCTTTCATTTTTAAACACAAATACAAATATAATCCACAGTGTCATAGACTTTTATGTGCCTGACTTAGAACGTTATCACACTTTCCTAAAGGAGCAAGGAGTCGAGGTATCAGGTATAAATTTTCTCCCTGGTATGGAAGGCAAAGGTGGATTTGGTTTTAAAGATCCGGACGGAAATTCATTATCCGTTTGTAATGTTACACATCAAGGGCAAGTTTAAGAGAGCTAGTGCGTTCCTAGCTCTTTTATTAATGTTTCAGTGTAAAAGAATACTCCTTTTTCATGACCAGTTATGAAAGGAAGGTACCCCCTTTCAAATGCTCCATTGTAAGCAAACTTACCTGTGTTTCGGGCATCTATTGTGCCTTTTAATTACCCATTTCTCCTCTTCTTCCACTGTTTCGATTACCAATCTTGCTTTTTGGTGAAACGCATCCTTCACATATAAAAAAAACCAGTACCACCCGGAAAACCCAAATAGCACTGGTAATGAATCAATTATTCCTTCACAAACTCTATCGTACTTCTAACTGTATCAATCGGGCGCACATAGCTTTCAATTTCTGTACGCTTCGGTTCTAAAAATGGAGGTAAGGATAATTTTTCACCTAATGTTTCATATGGCTCATCTCCCATGAAGCCGGGGCCATCGGTTGCAAATTCAAATAGTATTTGCGGAGCAACTCTTGCATATAACGATTCAAAGAAGAATCGGTCCACGTAGCCGGACGTATGGAAACCGAAGCTGCTCATTCGTTCAATCCATTCTTCTAACACGGAACGGTCTTCTACACGGAACGCAGCATGGTGTACCGTACCATAGCCTTGTCGTCCAGGAGGTAAGATAACATTATGCTCAACAACTACCTGTGCACCATTTCCACCTTCTCCTACTTCAAATAAATGGAATGGACCCTCTTGAGCAATTTCTTCGAAGCGAAGAACTGTTTCCATCATTTCTTTAAAATAACCGAAATCAGCAATTCGAACAAAAATTGGCCCCAAGCCAGTAATAGCATATTCAAGAGGAATTGGTCCCTTTTGCCATGGAGTACCTGAAGCAACACCCTTATTATTTTCATCTGAAATCAGTTGATATTGCTGATCATCAAAATCAACAAATGATAAGGTTTTCTTTCCGAATTGTTCTTTGATTCCAGTATGCTTTACTTCCAATCGATCAAACCTTTTCACCCAATATTCTAATGCTGCATCACTTGGAACGCGAAAGGATGTTTTGGATATTTCGTTTGTTCCATGTGTTCCTTTTGGAATCCCGGGAAAATCAAAGAAAGTCATATCCGTTCCAGGACCGCCAGTATCATCCGCAAAGAATAAATGATAGGTTTGAATATCATCTTGATTTACCGTTTTTTTCACTAAACGCATTCCTAGCACAAATGTGAAAAATTCATAATTTTTTTCTGCACTGCTCGTAATGGCAGTAACATGATGTATACCTTTTAAATCGCGCATGAAAAATTCCTCCTACTGAGATAATTTGAATTTATTATTTCCGAGCATTAGCTTATAAATCATTATGAATTTATTTCGGGATAAGAATATCTCGAATTCAAGATAAATTTATCACAAATCCAATTTTTTGTAAAGAAAAGATACAAGGATAATTTTTTCTAACTTTGTACTATTTTACAAAAAATCCCCAATGGCGGTTATCACTAATACCATTGGGATGTTTTTTTCTAAAATATGAACCATACTTGATCTTCCTAATTAATGTTTCATTCACATCGCAACCGTTTTTTCCTCTTCGTCTTCCCAACCTTTACAAACATCAATCCAATCTTTTGCTTTGGCGTATTGCCATAATTCTTCATTTGTTACTTCAATTGCAGAGTTTGAACTTCCACATGCAGGGAAAACAGTGGTGAATCGTTTCAAGGAAACATCTAAATAAACATCAAGATCATTAACTAATCCAAAAGGACAAACACCACCAATAGCATGCCCTGTTTGTTTAAGTACCTCATCAGGAGTTAGCATTCGCGGCTTAAAGCCAAATTGTTGGCGGAATTTTTTATTATCAACCTTTGTATCCCCTGCCGCAACAACAAGGATTGCCTTCCCGGCCTCTTCTCCCCTAAACGAAATTGTTTTTGCAATTCGCGCAGGAATCACTCCAATTGCATCAGCCGCTAATTCAACCGTTGCACTGGATGTTTGAAATTCCATAATATCCTGATCACGGTTCCATTTTTTTAAATAGGCTTGTACATTTTCCAAAGACATAAATACCATCCTTTCAATCCTTTGTTACGGAAAATAATACCATACTGTCAAGGATTAAAGAAATGAATTGCAGCAAAAAAATTCTAAAGATGCGGAAAACTTCAATCATGTTTTTTCTTAATCCAATTGATTGCCTCCTAATTCACACTTCGTTCAAATACGAAAAAGCTTGTAAAAGGAGAAGTAACCCCTTTACAAGCTTTAAAACTATACTCCTATACTATTATTATAAGATTGATAACTCGTTCCTCTAGACGTGTTATGGAAAATCATAATGATAATGGGCACGATTACAACAAGTGAAAGCATTAGCATGAACAGTGTGAGGGACCAAGGAGTAATTTCATTGTAAGTTTGATCGGAATATTTTTGATAAAATTTACTTACAGCATCATTTCCAATGATTTGTGAATAGTCAACAAACTCATTTTTATCGACTGCATAAAAATAAATATCTGTATTTTCAAAAAGGAAAAAGGAATCGCGTCTTTGATGAGCTTTCACATAACCAACTATAATGGTGGAATCGTATTCTTCCACTTCTTCCTCATTTTCTGGTGTCTCTGGGTCATCTACTGTAATAATCTTTTTCACATGACCATTCGTTACCATCGAATCTAGAATATCAGCTGATTTTGAATCGTAGTAATGCATATTGTCCACAAGGTGTTTTTCAAGTGCGGAACTAAACTTGTTCAAGTCATCATTATTTTCCGCCTTAATACTATTCGTGCCAAAAAGGAAGAAAATTGTTGCAAAGACAATAAAGCCTATCGAATATCTCCTTACAAAACGACAACAACAGCTAGTGAACATTTGCCTATTCATTATTACCTTCCCCCCATCAAAATAACTTTTTACTAAAAGCTAGCCCCTCCTCCTGAAGATTGTCTTACATTTTTGGAAATATAAGCCTACAACTACATTGTAAAGGTTTTCATTTGGAAATTCATCATATTTTTTGAACATTCTAAGTATTTTAAACAACCAAATTACCGTGAAAATAATTATGGTTGTACTTTTGTCATCTAGGATAAATGAGCAAAAAAGGGTATAATAAAATGGAAGCAAACTTTTTGTAAGGGTGGTGACTTTCCAGTGAAAAATCGAACGAAGAAAAACAGAAAAAAACGTACTGTTCTTAAAGATTACTTGAAAGATACATTGAAAAATTGGAAGCCAAAAACGGGGAAAGCGCCTTTATCTAATAGTAAAAAGTTAATTAGTTAAGGGTATCGTTACCCGTTACACAGCACATGAATTCACCCTATTCGTGTGTTTTCTTTTTGATTTTTTATTTTTTCCCGGCCCATTGTCTACATTAACACTACTGCAATTTCTTCTGTTTATGCTAAAACAGACGTTTCCTTTCAATTTCCAGTACATTATGTTATACTATATAAAAGTGAGGTGTCATTATTGACCATTTATAAAGCAAAAAAGAGTAACCTTCATTCACTGCTTTCTAAGAACAATATGACGATGGATGATTTAGAACAAAATACTAACATCTCGAAGACGCAGCTTCATGATTATGCTACAAAAAAAGTAATGAGCTTGCATTCTGCAATGGCCATTTCTAAAGAGTTGAATTGTCAAATTGAAGATTTGTACGAATGGAAAACAGTATAGCTTTTCAGTTTCACTGATATATTTTTTTACATAAAGAAAAAAACAGTCCTGCCGGAATTCGCAGGACTGTTTTCATTAATACTACTTATTTCACATACAAAAATATTCCGAAGAAATGACATGCGGATCCTGCCATCACAAAAATATGCCAAATTGCGTGATGATACTTAAATCCACGCCATACATAAAATACCGAACCAAGTGTATAGATAATTCCTCCAGCAATTAGAAGATGTAATCCTACTGGATTTAGATTCATGATAATTGGCTTCCAGATAACGACGATGGACCATCCCATCAAAATATAGAGGATTGTGGACGTGAAAAGATATTTTTTAACAAAAAAACACTTAAAGATTGTCCCTAAAACCGCTAATCCCCAGACGATTCCAAACATCGTCCACCCTTCCCAGCCTTTTACGATTATCAATAAATATGGGGTATAAGTTCCTGCAATAAAGAAGTAAATAGCAGAATGATCTAAGATCTCAAAAATATCCTTTGCCTTCCCTTCTCGTAATGCATGAACAAGTGTAGAAGACATATAAAGAAATAACATTGTTCCTCCGAAAATAGTATAGCTTATCATATGCCATGCATTTCCATAAAACAGGGAAACGAACACAAGCGTGACAAGTCCTGCAATACTTAAAATTGCACCTATTCCATGTGTAATGGAATTCGCGATTTCTTCTCCTTTAGAGAATGAATGAGTAGCTGCCATAACATCATATCCTTTCTCTATTGACTAAAGTTACAAACAAAATACACAAATTATTTTCTTATATAATAAATAATTAATACCTAAAACAACAAAAGCCCTGCCTCTCTTTTGTCCTAACGGTTCCTTGACCGTGCCAGTGTGAATCAGGCTTTATTAAAATTCAATTACTATTATTCAACAAAGGTGATATTTTATATGTGGAAAACTTGAAAGGGAAATAATTCATAATAGTGAGGAAAGTTTTGAAATCGCTGAGTGAAAGAAAAAGGTGAAACTCCCTATTATTGAAGTTTCACCTTCCATGTTTCATTAAGCTTTTTGTACGTTTGCAGCTTGCTCTCCACGTTGACCTTGTTCAACGTCAAATGTTACCTTTTGACCTTCTTCAAGTGATTTAAAACCTTCGCCTTGAATCGCTGAGAAGTGAACGAATACATCATTTCCACCTTCGCGTTCGATAAATCCAAATCCTTTTTCACTGTTGAACCATTTAACTGTTCCTTGTGCCATGTTCCTATTCCTCCTAGTGTGTCTTACACACAATGGATACTATCCTTGCTCATTGATATAAAGTCGATAAGTTTTTCATCACTTTTTCATCTAACAATACCGAACAAAAATAATTCTTTTTTATAATAACAGAAAAAGGAAGATAAATCAAGTGAGTATATATAACCATTTTATACTTTTACTATACTAAACCAATAATTCACTTTATTAAACATAAGCAAAAATCAAAGTAATTGGCATGCTTGTATTAGAGGATGACATAGATGTTGAGTTAGCCGAAAAGACAATAAAATCCATTAACATTTTTGGTGTATTCAAAGCAAAACCAGAATTAAAAAAGGCATTGAACTATATTGGGAAATAGACCTCAGGTCGAGGTCTATTTCTTATCTAAAGATTACTCCTTATTATTAATCTAGATTTACGAAGGCTTTTTTCACATCTATTTTCTTGTCAATCATCCCTTTTTTATACAACCAACTTGTAATATTGTTCCATACCGATAAATCTTGATGGCCATAGTTTTCCGTTTTATTGTTCATTAAAGGGAGAAGAATGTGTAAACTCTTCGTTTCTACTTGATGATCAAGTGGAAATGTGGAATCCTCATGTTTATAAAGTGTTTTTAATGCAGCATTGGGATCTTTTGTTACAGCTGCTTGTCCCTTTGCCACCGCACTCCAAAATTTCTTTATAACAGATTGCTTTTGTTTCATTTCTTTTTCACTAGTAATTAAAATCAATTCATAATAATTTGGCACCCCATAATCCGCAGGGTTAAATGCATTAACAGGATGACCCTCTTTTTCCAGTAAAATCTTTTCATGATTTATATAACCACCATCAATTCCATCTACCTTTTTCGAAGTAATCGCCGGAATTAAGTCGAAACCTACATCGGTAGTTTTCACTTTATTCGGATTTCCTCCATCCTTTTTTACCATTGTTTTTAATACAGCTTGTTCAAACTCAAGAGAAGAGTAGCCGATATTTTTTCCTTCTAATTCTCTTGGTCTTGTAATTCCGCTATTCTTTGGTACCATCAAATAATTTAATGGTTCTCGAACAATAGCTGCCACCGACACAACTGGAATTCCTTCAGCTCTTGCCATCACTACTTGCGGCTGATAGCTTATTGCTAAGTCCACCTTCCCTGCAGCAACCAGCTTTAATGGATCCGTAGTTTCTGAGGGCATTTTTATATCGACATCCAACCCCTCTTTTGCAAAATAGCCTTTTGCTGCAGCTGTATAAATGGCTGAGTGCACCGCATTTGGATACCAATCCAACATAATGCTGATTTTTTGCAAGCCATCACTTGTTTTTGTCCCACTACTTTGCGAACAGCCCCCAAGCAATATAAGGGCACTTATTATCACTAATATTAAGCATCGTTTCATTATGTCCACCTATTTTCTATTCCAAAATAATATTTTTCGCTCTATCAAACTTACAATGATAAACAATAACATTCCAAGTAAAGAAAGGAGGGTTACCGCTGCAAATACCCCTTCAGCATTTAAATTTCCAGACATTCTTCGGCTGTAATATCCTAGTCCTTCGCTTGCACCTAACCATTCCCCGATTGTTGCTCCTACAACCGCAAATACTACAGCAAGCTTCATTCCAGAAAATAAATGCGGCAACGCAAACGGAACTTCAACCTTCACAAAGCGCTGCCATCTGGTTGCTCCCATCGTTTTCAGTAAATCTATGTATTCCCTATTCACTTGCTTTAACCCATCATAAAAATTTAATACTATCGGAAAAAAGCAAATTAAAATCGTAACAGCCACCTTGCTCCAAAGTCCATAGCCAAACCAAAGGATGAAAATTGGCGAAAGTGCGATAATGGGAATCGTTTGCGATATTAAGACTATGGGGTACATCACTTTTTCCATTGGCTTGGAAAAATACATTGCAATTGCTATTCCAATTCCTCCCGCTAGTGCTAATAAAAATCCTATTAGAACCTCCCGAAGAGTTGCTCCTAAATGAACGCCAAATAAGTCATGAGGATAATGGATCATCATTTGCAAAATAGATGTAGGAGTCGGAATGATAAAGGAAGGGATTTTTCCTGATTGTACAAGCCACTGCCAAACCAACAAAAAGAGAATGGAAGCTATAATAAATAAACCGTATTGTTGTCTAAAACGTTTAATCCAATCCATCTGTAATCCTTCTCTCTAGTTCTTGACGATATTTCACCATTTCTGCTGTATAAATCATCCCAGCTTCTCTCGGTCTTGGCAGATCTACCTTCAATTCTTCCACTCCTTGCTGCGGATGAATAATAAGGATTCTATCACTAAGAAGAATAGCCTCTTCTAAATCATGAGTAATAAAGAGAATCGTTTTATCAAGTTCCTGCCAAATCGAAAGCAGCCATTTTTGCATATCTCGCTTTGTAAAAGCATCGAGGGCTCCGAATGGTTCGTCTAATAACAGTACTTCCGAACCAGTCAGAATGGTTCGCAAAAAAGCGATGCGCTGCTTCATGCCGCCGGAAAGTTGTTTTGGCAAAGCATTTTCCCATTCCGCAAGGCCTGTTTTCCGAAGCCATTCTCTCACATCCTCTTTTGTATAGTTATTTCCTTTTTGAATTTCTGAATGAAGCATTAAGTTCTCTAAAACAGTCCTCCATGGTAAAAGCAAGTTCTGCTGTGGCATATAACCGAAACTGCCCGGAGATGGAATTGCCGTATCCATTAATATTTGTCCCGTTTTCGGTTGGAGCAGTCCAGCAATTAGTTTTAAAATAGTGCTCTTACCTGAACCGCTTTTTCCTATTAAACTAACAAATTCACCTTTTTCAACCGTTATAGAAAAATTGGAAACAATCGGGTTATGATCATAGGTAAAAGAAACCTTCTCTAAATGAAGTGTCATTTTAGTCTTTCCTTTCTTAAAAGGCTCTTTTCTTTATCTACCTTAGAATTTATATGTATCAGTAGATAAGCTACATAAAGCAGCCCTTTATAATGGCCAATCTTGACCAGACATAAGCATTTCCCAAAATAAATATTCATATTTGGAAGTGATTTGAAAATGATTTTCCAGCACTGCCAGTTCGTCCTCTGATTTCCCAATAGTTATTTCATCCAATAATTTGATCAACCATAGTGCAATGGATCCGAATTCATCGGAGGAATACGTCTCTATCCATGTTTTGTAAGGATTATTCTCCAGCTGATGTCCATATTGTTTTTTCAATAGCTTTCCAATTTCCCAGTAGTCCCAAGCACATGGCAGCAGACATGAAATGAGCTCTGCAAGCGTTCCATTTTGGGCAACACTTAACATATAGCTCGTATATGCTAAATTATTTGGCGTAGGCTTTGTTTGTTCCAACTCTTCCGTTGTTATACCAAACTGACTAGCGTATTCCCGATGAACATTCATTTCAAAATGAAGAATGTTATGTAGTAGCTGGGCAAAATGTGTCATCGATGCAAGATCATTTGCTTTTTGAACACCAATAGCATATAACTTCGCATATTGGATCAAATAAACATAATCCTGTTTCATATATTCTTGAAACATTTCTTTCGGAAGTGTCCCTTTCCCTATTCCTTGTACAAATGGATGCTGATGATTTTGATTCCAGATTGATTGAATATTATTAAATAAGCGTTCAGAAAAAGTCATTTTTCATTGCTCCTTCCTGTGGCCTAAAGCTCACGATTGAAAAGACTGTTTTTGCGAATGATTCCCTGCAGTGCCTGATTTTTCAGTAAAACCTTTAAAACAATTATTCCAATTACCGCACCTCCGAAAGAACTTACAATAAATGCTGGAATAAAGCCAAAAACGGCTGCTTTTTGCCCAAGGATAAGAGTGGCCAGCGGATAACAGCAAATAGCACCAATGATACCTGTCCCCACTACTTCACCAGTAAATGCCCACAAAAGCTTTTTCGTTTTCATAAATAAAATCCCTGAAAGAAAAGCACCAATCATACTTCCTGGAAACGCGAAAATCGATCCCGTCCCTGCCATGTTCCGTATAAGGGAAACAATAAATGCCTGGGCAACCGAATACATCGGTCCTAATAGAACAGCCGTTAAAACATTTGCCATATGCTGAATGGGAAAAATCTTTGCAAAGCCTACCGGAATGTACACGATATTACTTGTTAATGTAGTGATGGCAATAATCACACAAGTTAAAGTCATTTTTTTAACCTTACTCATAATAAAAAATTCCTCCTTTATAATAAAAAAACCGCTCTCAAAATAGAAAGCGGTTGTAGCATTAGTTGTATATCTCAACAACAATCTACCGCTTCCCTACGCCAGTACAACCTGGATCAGGTCCAAAGGGTTTCAATCCAACGATTTCTCTCAGCCACACGGCTCCCCTAGCAGATACTAATATTCAATTGGAAGGACGCAAAAAACCCGCCCTTCATGTAAGGACGGGTTACATTTACAAGGATAAAATATTCATTACCTTCATAAATTCAGCCACTTCCTTACGCCAGCACTAACTGGATCAAGTTCAAAGGGTCCAGAACATATCTGTCTCAGTCTGTTTAAGACTCCCCTAGTGATTCATTATTCATTTATATACATATACTAGCACAAATTTTAGAAAAAGAAAGAAGAAATTTTATTATATTAATAAAATAACCATCGGAGATAATGTAATCATCAATCTTTTCGACCTTTGTATCATAAATTGAGTCGGGATTTGGGTACCTTGTTTCCTTAATTCTCCCTCTTTCATGATAACACTCCTTCCATCATTTTTATTTACAGTCAATTTTTTTGGTCTAATGCAACTTTTTATTATATATTATCCAAAATTCAAGATTATGTTCGCCAATTTTGATTATTTTTTTCCTCAGTTTATTAGTTATTATGAATTTATTTATGGTTTTATCTTCACATAGACTTAAAAACGCTAAACACAAAAAAGCCAGTTTCTTATGGAAACTGACTAAGTTGATTATGTAAGGAGCCGCCTTTGCCGTAATTTAATGATAAGAAAGTTTTAAACCACCACTCCTCAAAGTGGGTGTTCTCAGAAACGTTTCTGCGTGTCCTCCATGTCTTATAGACAGAGGCTTGTCATTCCGGTTTCTATATAAACTCCCTATTACAGCTCAAAGGTTAAAACTTTATTATGATTACGAACAACGCAGCTTGTGTTATTATATTACTCCCCTTTTGATAAAAAATCAAATGAAAGGTTTTCCATCCAATTTTAATGTCTGCAGACAAAGATTCCTCTATGTCATTAAAGGCGGTAATTTTCATAGTGTTTTTACGAAAATAACGTTTATATGAAAAAACGAATTCAGTGCCCACTATTGATATTTTTGAGCACTTACACCCGATGAGAAGAAACTTGAAGCTTCCTTTTCGCTATTGTTGCTAAACGGATAGAGAATAATACCGCAATGACAGCAAATATAGCGATCATCCCAACGACACCCATCCATCCGAAATTACTGTAGAAGGTTCCGCTTACCGTACCTCCAATACTTGAGCCTGTGTAATAAAAGAACAAATAAAGAGCTGATGCTTGTGCTTTATCATGTGACGAAAGCTTTCCAACCCAGCCGCTTGCAATGGAATGGCCGGCAAAAAATCCGAAAGTAAAAATAGCAATGCCAATAATTTTTAGCCATAGATTTGTGTTAAGGGTTATGAGTGACCCGATTAATAATATAGCGAGAGAAACTTGCAAGATTTTTCTTCTGCCATGTTTATCTGCCAACATTCCCATCCATGTTGAACTAAAGGTTCCAACTAAATAGACGACGAAAATAAATCCGACTAAGGTTTGACTTAAGGAATAAGGCGGTGCAATTAATTGAAATCCAATATAATTATAAAGAGAAACAAAGCTTCCCATTAATAAAAATCCAATACCAAATAGATAAATTAATCCAGGTTCTTTAAATTGACTGAACAGTGATGTTCCTAATTTTCCAATCTCCAATTTTCGTGCTTGGAAATGAGTTGACTTGGGTAATGTAAACCAAAATAATAGACTCGCAAGTAAACTGATAATACCAATTACTACAATAGCAATTCTCCAATTAAAAAAATCGGTCAGGACCCCGCTGATGATACGTCCGCCCATACCGCCGATAGAGTTTCCGCTTATATATAACCCCATCGCCATTCCCAAACTTTTCGGCTCAATTTCCTCCCCCAAATAAGCCATTGCAATCGCAGGCAATCCGCCTAAAACAATCCCTTGCAGAATTCTTAGTAAAAGTAATAAATGAAAACTTGGACTAAATGCTGTTAATATTGCTAATATCGAAGAAGCTACTAATGAAATCGTCATAACCGGTTTTCGACCATATACTTCTGAGAGAGAGCCTGTAAGCAGCATACTAATAGCTAGTGCAATGGTGGTAGACGATAATGTTAAACTAGATACTGCCGGTGAAACATGATACTCCTTCGCAATATCCGGCAGTAATGGCTGGGTGCTCCAAAGAATGGCAAATGTGTTGAAACCGCCAGCAAATAGGGCTAAATTTGTTTTTTTGAAATTGGCGGTTCCACGTTCTATATATCCCATGATGAATGATAAACTCCTTTTTTTCTAGGCTAAAATTTCTGAACTTGAGAAAGGCTTTTGACAAACACAATGAACCTTTCCGTGACAGGCGATAAATACCTTCCCTTCTTCCATGTGAGCCCGATTTCCCTCATACAAACCGGATTTTTTAAACGGATGAGTTTGATTTTATTCTTATCCAATACTTTCACATCAGGAACGATAGACACTCCTAATTGGGCTTCCACCAAGCCCGCGACAGTACCTATCTCTTCGCCTTCAAATGCTACTTTAGGTGTAAATCCGGCTTCCGAACAAAGTTTATCGACTATCGTCCGTAATCCATAACCATTTTTAAAAGCGATAAATGGTTCATCTCTAATAGAAATCAAATTAATTTCTTCTATTTCAGCTAATGGGTGGTTTGCGGATACAATCAGAAATAATTCCTCTGACCACAATGATTCCCAATGAAGCTCATTATCATCCTGAAGATAGGATAATAAGGCAATATCGCATTCCCCGGTTAATAGCTTCTCAAAAACCTGGAGAGAACCTGCTTGACTCAAGTGAAACTTTACTTCTGGATATTTATTTAAAAATCCTTTCAGAATGCCTGGAATAAAGCTAATCCCTAAAGAGTGCAAAAAGGATAATGAAATGGTTCCGTGATCCGGGTGAATCATATCATGAATTTCCTGCTTGCCTAATTCAATTTCCTGAATAGAGCGTTCCACTCGTTGTAAAAACATTTTTCCATATTTATTTAAAACAATGTTTCGTCCAGTTCGGTCAAATAGCTGAACCCCAAGCTCCTCCTCAAGCTTTGAAATCGCTCGACTTAAGGCAGGCTGAGAAATAGATAGAATTTCCGCTGCTCGCGTAAAATGCTCCGTCTCTGCTACCATTTGAAAGTACTGAATTTGATGCCACTCCATCGCATTACCTCACTAAATTACTTTTTCCGTTATTATCATACTCCACAATTTATATAACTTCCAATTGTATATTTGCATGATATTCATGCATATTAGTTATGAATAGTATGTATTAAAATAAAAAAAGAACAGTTTAAAACTGTTCGCTTTTTAACAACATATAAAACTCCTCCGGTTCATCCACTTTTAAATGTACCGTTGTTACCATTTTTGTAAATCCGTATAATAACTGAGATTTAATTGGTTCCTTTAATATGATTTCCACATTTGGTTGTTCTTTCATAAAATCATTTAAAGTGCCATCAAAAATCATCTTTTTATTCGGAAGATTTTGTTTTACAGTCCCAAATGATTCGACCTTATCTAAAGGAATTATTATACGTTTGGTAATTCCAATTTGTATGTGAAGGTTTCCGCCGAGGAATACAATTGGATTTAATCGAATCGCTTGTATTTCAGCAAGTATAAACAAAATACCGTACACATTTATAAAAATAATGATGTAAGAAAGAAGCGGGCTCCATACATGTAAAAAGAAATGAAAACCTAATGACTCCAATACCATTGCGTGAATCACCATAATATTTAGTGCGATATTACTCGTTTTTATATGGTAAGTAAAAAATTTTAATTTTTGTGGTTTCTTTTTACCCCAGGATAATAGGCTATAATAAAGAATCGATAGTTCGGAGATCATTATTTTTATACTCCTCGATTTCTTAATGGTTGAAAATATTGCGCCTTCCATCCTCGTTGTAAAAAAAGGATGATTGTACTGCTTAAAGTTTCTTATTATCAATGGAATTTTTATAACTATTTTAGATACGAAATACAATTCAATCGTGATAAAAATTGCTTCGACACTAAATAGGATATATTTTGAAATACTGAAAGCAGAAAAAATGTCGTTCGGAATAATTAACCAAGCAGTACCATAGCATGCTGCCACTACAACAAATAAGTATTTAGTGGAGATTCGTTTGCGAATGACTAAAAAATAAGTTGTGAAAGGAATGAAAAGAAGAAAATCAAGAAATGAACCAATGACCACACCAGTAGATATAGGCTTTGCAATGTCCGTATGATACAAGGTATAGTTCGCCAACAAAATTAGGGAAACAAGGAGGATACACCATAAAACCTTTGGATTTGAAATTCTTAGTGTCATGTTCATCCCCCATTCGTTTTGTTATCTTTATTATATTTTAGAATGGTATATGTAAGTGTGGAAATTTTGTGACTATTCCCCTAATAAATATTTTAACCAATCACCTGATTCAACCAGACAGCTTTTTTCAAATAATTGATTTCGACCAAGATATACAAACACCTCTTCCTCCCCTTCATTTGTATAAACGGTCATTTTGATTCTGTCATATAAATTGTTTTCTCTTCCTTCTTCGTAATCCTCCAATTCATCGACCAATTTTAATTGCTCATCATCAATCTCATAAATTTCTCCAAACACCTTGAAGGAAGGATGTTGTTTGATAGCAGGATAGCCAAATCCAGTATCATGTAATTCCCCAAATGTCCAGCATTGATTGGAAATACAAGAAGCCCCTTTTAAATAGTGCTCATTTGTCCCTCCTTTTCTTAATGTTCCATAGACGAATACCTTGTGCATGTTGGTCACCTCTGACATTTTTTTCTTTATTATACTAAAAATTCTTCGTCAATATTGTTTGGCATTTTATATTTAATGAAGCGTCCTGATCCTGTAGTTTTTAATTCCATTGATTTTAAAAAGTATCTTGAAGATTTTGGGGAATTTATCAATAAAAATTTACGGCATGCTTGATTTGAAATGGTAGGCTCGATTAGGAGAAAATATTCATATATAGCTTTCCGGAAACTTGAATTAGATTTATAGCTGCATTTTGCACAATACCAATATCTATTTTTATAATTCATGGGATAGGATTCACAAGAGGGGCATTGGACACCGCGTATTAATTCATTTTGATCTATATCGTATAGTTGCAAAATATTATTATATAAGGGTGTATGGGCATTCAATAAAAGGTCGCTCATCTTTTTCATTTGAGGAGTAGAGAAGATCTTTTTCTTATAAATTTGATGAAAGTCATTGATTCTTTCTAATAGATTAGAAGCATGAATCACGATTTCATAGATACTATTATCTTCTGCGTTAGTGTCTAAAATAGTTGATTGGCGACTAATAACGACTAATCCTTCCATCGGGTATGATTTAATATTATGTTCTTCCATCCATTTTCTTAGTAATTCCTTTTGACGGTTTACTTGGGTTATTGGGTAGGGATATCCCTTCTTTTTACCGTCTAATATTTGAATCATTTGTTTAAATTTTGTATCGAAAAATAAAGTACCTTTGATGGTTTTTACTTCTAGGATAAGGGCAAAATTAGATGTAAGAATTAGTGTATCGATTTGGAAATGCTGTGATTTATATTCGAGGCGTAAACCGTGGAAAATAAAATAATCTTTTTCGGGTAATATTTCTAAATAGTAATCAATATTTTTTTCTCCGAGATGTCCAGTGTTAAAGGTTTTATAATTTTCTAAGATGGTAGGATATTTTTTGTGATTTTTTGGTAGTCGGTCGAGTAGTGCTTTGTCCTGTAAAACTCTTATTGGAACAGTACGATTTTTTACGATCAAATTTACATCACTCCTTTTTTATTGTTGTAATTTAGATTCTATTTTTGGAAGGATAATCCTTCTTTTCTGAAGAAGAAATTTTTTTGCATCTGATTAGCCCTATTTTTTAATAAAGTCAACAATTCCGAAATGCAGGTGCCATTATTCTATTTAATTTGCTTAGATTATTTTTTTCGGTCCCTATCTATAAATGTCAACACAAATATGTACACTTTCGCTTGTATAAGAATGTACAAAATTACTCATTTTCTTTCGCTAAATGATTCTTTAAACGATAAGATTCTCCTACGATTGTAACGACTGTCGCGTGATGTAAAATTCGATCTAGAATTGCGTTTGCTAGCTTCGGCTCTTGAAAGATCTCATCCCATGATTTAAAGTTCACATTCGTTGTCAATATGGTACTTCGTTTTTCGTAACGCATGTCTATGAGTTGGAAAAAGAGCTTCGCATCTTCGGCATCAATCGGTAAATAACCTATTTCATCAATTATAAGTAGCTTGTATTTTGTATAATGCTTTAAACGAGCTTCTAATCGATTTTCTAGTCGTGCTCTCTTTAGATTTTGAATGAGGTCATGACACTTTATAAAATATGTACTAGTTCGTTNTGCTAATTTACTCTTATTGATTTTCATTTTTAAATGCTCCATTAGTTGTTTGAATTTTGGTAAGTCTGAAAGACTAGTAATCTCAAAATTGGTTTCAACATTTAGCGCTATGTACATACTAATCACCCCAAGATTAGTATGAAATGAGCAATCAATTTTGTACATCTTTATTCAAGCACGATTGTACATATTTAAGTTAGCATTTCTACCTATCCAACATTTTAGCTGACCCAGTCTTCTTTTTTTGTGACCTTTTCCTTTGTCATTGTGACCTAAGTTCATTTTTATGTGACCGGCTTTATTTTTCCGCTCCTTATCTAGCGTTCTATCTGACACGGTCTTCTTTCAATGTGCCCTACTCCTTTTTCATTGTGACCCATGTTCATTATAATGTGACACCAACTTATTTTTCCGCTCTCTATCTATTATTCTATCTGACCCGCTCTTCTTTCAATGTGACCTCCTCCTTTTTCATTGTGACTCATGTTCATTTTTATGTGACCCTCTTCTTTTTCCGCTCCCAATCTAGCATTCTATGGGACCTACTCTTCTTTTTATGTACCCTCTTCCGATTTCAATGTACCCCTTTTTCATTTTAATGTGACCTGCTTCTTTTTCTGCTCCCTATTTAGCATTCTTTCCATCCCCTTCTTCTTTTTTCTGTTCCCTCTTCCGCTTTCTTTGTGCCCCTTTTTCATTTTAATATGACCTGCTTCTTTTTTCGGTCCCCATCTAGTTTTCTATGTAACCCACTCTTCTTTCAATGTGCCCCCTTCTGCTTTCTTTGTGCCCCTTTTTCATTTTAATGTAACCGGCTTCTTTTTCTGCTCCCCATCTAGTTTTCTATGTAACCCACTCTTCTTTTTATGTACCCTATTCCGCCTTCATTGTGCCTCATGTTCATTTTTATGTGCCTCTCTTCTTTTTCCGCTCCCTATCTAGCATTCAATGTAACCTGTTCTTCTTTTTTTGTTACCTCTTCCACTTTCAATGTCCCCCATGTTCATTTTAATGTAACCGGCTTATTTATCCGTTCCCTATCCACTATTCTATCTAACCCGTTCCTCTTTCATTGTGCCCCATGTTGTCCCCCGTACCAACCCAACATAACCTCAAAAAGCCTGCAATCAGCAGGCTAACATCCATCCTATCCCTTTAAAACCAACTCTTAATTTCTCTCCACAACCTCCCCCACCATGATGTAGATTGCTTCGTCTGATTCTGGTTTGCATATTTAACATTTTTCGTAACCACATTATTATTGGTATGTCCTGTATTATCAGAAGTATTTGTCGTTACAATACTATTACTCGTCTTTTTCACCTTAACATCTTTATCAAATACAAGTACATAAGTTTTTCGCTTATCGTCTTTTGTGACAACGATAGAAATGATTGTTTTCTTAGCATTATCACCCAATTGAATCGTACTTTCTCCACCCTCTATCGAAACAGATGCTCCGCTTGTTCGGGGAATCGCATCGATCGTTACACTTTTCACACTGCTTCCAACTGCAATATGGTAGGTATATTCATCGCGCGAAAACGTTTTATTCCACGTCCCGCTCGAAACACTTAAACTGCTAAGTTGTGCCTGGCTTTGTTTTATTTGATTTCCAGTTTTCTGACTAGAGGTACCTTGTGCATTATTCAAGAAGCCAGAATTTTTCTGACCAGTTTGCATGACTGGAAAACCCGTATTTGTTCTACCACTACCATTCGTAACGGTAGGTTTTTTCGCGGGAATTTCATGAACAGAATCATCCGCACGTACCACATGAAGGATATATTTCTTACTCTCACCATTCTCTGCTGTTACATCAATCGTTATGTCAGACTTTCCAATAGGAATCTTTACCGTAGCACTTTCCTGGTTCAACAACCTACCGTTGACCTTTACCCTTTCAATAGCATCAAAAACCTCTGGAGTTACAGTTAACGACTCAACCTTATTAGGAACTTCCACCTCATATTCAGTTACGGAAGAATTAAATGCTTTTGATAGTTTACCGCTTGAAAGTTTAATATTTTGCAATAAATTATTGCTGCTTAATTTTCGAGAAATGGACAACGTATATGTAACAGGTGTGTTTATTCCATCATCCACTACAATCGAAAAAATATTATCTCCAGAATTCACATTTAATGTTACATTCGTTGGATCCTCTACCTTATTTCCATTTATGGTTATTACCTCATCCGCATTAGCTGTTATATGTAAAGTAACATTTTTCACATCATTTTCTACCGTTGCACGATAATTCAAGACGTTTGATGAAAAAGCTTTATCCAACTTGACCCCATCAATCTCTAAATTCTCCAATTGATTTGCCGACTCAATTTGACTCTCATTAATATTTGTTACCGTATCGGCAAAGGAAGACGGAACATACATGTAAGTTCCAGCACTCACTACTGTTGCAGCCAAAATGATTTTCAAAGATTTTACTTGCATAACGTATCAACCTCCTTTGGCTCCTTTTTATATTTTAAAAAAATAGCTAAAGTAAAAAAAATCGCTTCCCTACAAGTTTATCAACTAAAATATTTAAACAAAAAATATCACCTAAAACTTAACTTTTTCTTAAATAAGCAATTCATTTTGTGTGCTCTTGTTTGTTTGCTAAAATATAATGACACAAATTCAATGAAAAGGAAGAGGAAAAAGAAAACATGACTCAATCTTCTGTTCATCATACATTAAAAAATCTTCGTTATTCAGTGTTAGATCTTTCCCCTATTATTCAAGGAGGAACTGCAGCTGATTCTTTACGTAACACCCTTGATCTTGCCCAACATGCTGAAAAATGGGGATATACACGATATTGGCTTGCGGAACACCACAATATGCCCGGAATTGCAAGCTCTGCAACCTCTGTCGTGATAGGACATGTAGCAGCAGGCACATCCAAAATCAGAGTCGGGTCTGGTGGAATTATGCTGCCAAATCATGCACCGCTTGTTATCGCTGAACAATTTGGAACCCTTGAATCTCTCTTTCCGGGACGTATTGATTTAGGACTGGGGCGTGCACCTGGTACCGATCAAATTACCGCACACGCATTAAGACGTGACCGGCTTAGTGATGGATCTGATTTTCCAGAACAAGTTGCAGAGCTTAGAGGATACTTTGACCCTGCTTTACGAACAGGTAATAGATATGTGAAGGCTGTTCCTGGAGAAGGACTTCAAATACCTATTTGGTTATTAGGTTCCAGCGGTTTCAGCGCACAACTTGCCGGCCAGTTAGGATTGCCATTTTCCTTTGCAAGTCATTTTTCTCCTGAAAACACTTTACCGGCTCTTGATTTATATAGAAGAACCTTCCGTCCATCGAAAGTGCTGGATAAACCATATATAATGGTTGGGGTAAATGTCATTGCTGCAGACTCAAATGAAGAAGCACAAAAACTCGCAACATCCATGCAACAGCAATTTCTGTCATTGATTCGGAATAATCCTGGGCAATTGCAGCCGCCTGTAGACAATCTTGATGAAATTTGCAGTGATTATGAAAAAATTCTGCTTAAAGAAAGAACGGGATCATCCATTGTCGGAGATAGACATGCAGTAAAAGAAAAGCTTCAAAATTTCTTAAACGAGACAAATGCAGACGAGTTTATTATCAATGCACAAATTTTTGATCACGAGGCAAGACTGCAATCATATAGAATCGTTTCTGAAATATTCAACGAAGCGTAAAGAAACTCAGTGGATTCACTGAGTTTCTTCCTTTTTTAGAAGTTGTGTTATAATAAAACAGAACTAAAGATTAGGAGGATTCCTATGCAAACAAACCAATTAGTGATACTTGATCATCATAAAACCATCCGTTTAACCGTTGAAAGAATGGCAATTTATTTACAAAGCAAAATTATCGAGGCCTATGACCAGGATCAGCAAGTATATTATGTATTTTTTTACAAGGATCACTATCTTACTGCAGCGAAGACAACCAAACTGATAAGACATTCACATATCGAATATGCATTTAAGAAAGGAATTATCATTCCAGCCAATCATCCACTTGTCGAAACCGTAATATCCTCCAATCAGATATACAAAAAACGCACCTTCCAACAAGTAATAGATAAAATGGAAAAAATCTTAACACCTCACGAACTGGCCAACCTAGCAACATTATTTGTGTCCTTTATACCGAAGAAAAAAATTTTCACCTACATTCAAAACCTCTATTATGAACACCGTCGTAACGGACAAATGTTTCTGAGCTATCGCATTATCCGAATACTGATGGATTTCACACCAACTCACTCATTTGTAAAAGAACTATCCAATCACTTAGACTTTATTAAATATGCTAAACTCTATCAACAACAAGCAGATATTTTATTTTCCAAAGACCCCATTTTTGCAGAAAAACTTTTATATTCTACAATAGAGGAGAAAGACCATTTCCACAGGCTCTCTGCATTGCTGGAGCAACAATCTAGATGGACAGATATAATTGCCATTCATATTCGATATATATCCATTAATCAAAAAAGCTTGCCCACTCTTCTCCTTCTGCTAGAAGAACATTTTCAAGATGACCAAATGGTACAGGTGTTGGAAGCCCTGAATGAACAAGTACCTAATATTACGGAAGTGCAACAAACTTTATTAAAGAAATATTTCTATCTTCGTGACACTGAAAAAATCTTAAATCTTTTGTCCTCACAAAACCTTACACTTAATGAAATGCAAACAATGGAGTTTATCAAATTGTTAGAGGAATTTAATTTTGAGGTTCATCATGATCATCTAGAAAAACTTCATTTGTTTTTCATCCCCTTTTTCAAGATAAATCCGAAAGAAGCGGTGGATTTTCTGCAAAAATGGGTAATTCAATTACTTACAAATGGGTATGATATTTCCACAATCAAAATAATGCTTCAATCTTTACGAAAAGTAAAAGAGGCTGTCCCTATTTTAATGAAAATCGAAAAAATGCATTCACTTACAGATGATCCTGACCAACAATTGTTGCTTGGACAGCTTTATTATCAATTTAAGCAGTATGAGCAAGCGATTGAATGCTTTAGTTGGGAAATGGAGCTAAAAAATGTTGATCCCAAACCAGTACAATGGCTATCCAAAATCTACAATGAATTAGGGATGAAACAAGAATATTTGGCATATCAACAGCTTTGTATTGACATGCAAAAAAGAGCATAATGAATATGCTCTTTTTAAGCTAATTACAAGCTTCCAAAAGGATGATCCTGTAGGAAGCTTGTACTTTATCAAAAAGAAATCAAACCTCAAAATACAAGTGGCGATGAAAATGGCAGCCCGGATTAAAATTTTTTTTACAATTAGGGCATTTATAGTTACCATTTAGATATTCTGTAATCGTTAATTCCGTTCCACAGGACCCGCATAGGATTGCTTTTCGATGAAACTCTTTTTTTGGCCACACTTCAGGGTGCCCGCATCCATGTTCTTCATGACATTGATAGCATGGAAAGTAAGTTTGGCAGCAATAAAATTTAATGGCTATACGATCCTTTTCCGTATGATAGTGCGTACAGCGAGTCTCATTATCTACTAGACTGCCTTTCACCTCATGAGCTTTTACTTCCAAAATACATTACTCCTTTACAGAGCTAGAATTGGCGTGTCCGACAGTAATTCTTAATCCTTAATCATGAATATAGACATTTGTCCCGATTGGGACGATGGCCGCAAGCTCCAGTACATCTCTATTATACATTCTTATACATCCATGTGACACGTTTTTCCCAATAGATGCGGGATTATTGGTGCCGTGGATACCGTAATGCGGCTTTGATAAGCCCATCCAAAATGCCCCGAAAGGTCCACCGGGATTGTTTTCTTTATTAATAACAGTATAATTGCCAGTCGGTGTAGGTGTTAGCATTTTTCCGATTGCAACAGGATACCTTTTCATTACTTTACTGGCATTATATAAGGTTAAACGATGCTTCTTTGTATCAACATCAATCCATAATACCATTTCATCATCTCCAAAAAACGGACTCTCCTCTATTTTATAAACTGAACAGGAAAATGTGCTAATTTAGCGAAGCGCCCATTTTTCTTGCAGATAGGCTCCTTCCCAATCGTTATACATACCCTATATTGTAATGAATAAGAGAGAAAGGAATGGTGGATTAATGCCCCCATATTATCATCATTATTATCCTCCGTATGGCCATGGATATGGTTATCATGGATATTATCCTGTTGCCTACCATCCAGGATATTACCATCATCCATATTATGGATATCACCATGGTTATTATCCTCATGATCATTACGATCATCACTGGCATCACGGAGGGCATTACTACGACCATTACTAGACTATCTGAGAAGATATGGAAATCCCCATGTCTTCTTATATTTTGCATCTTTTCTTAACAAAATCATTATAAGAACGATTAACTTTTTTCAGAAACAAATCTACATTGGGATTCATAATCATTTACAAAAAAACTTTATTGCATTTCGTTTAATGGAAGGAAAATTTCGAAGACAGACCCTTTATTTAACTTACTCGTAACAGTTATCGTTCCCTTATGGTTTTCTATAATTTTTTTGCTGACCATGTAGCCGAGACCTGTCCCCTTCTCCTTAGTTGTATAGAATGGCTGTCCCAATTTTTCTAACACGGATGCAGAGATGCCATAACCCTCATCAATAAAACGAATCAGTACACCAGTCGAATCCTTTAACATTATTTGAATGGTAAGAGTCCCTCCTTTTGGCATAGACTCAATCGCATTTTTGATAAAATTAATACAAACTTGCTTAATCTGATTTATTTCACAATGAATATAAATTTCCTTTTCGTGATACAATGTTTTGATTTCAACATTATTTAATAATGCTTCCATATTTAATAGTGTAATAACCTCATTAATTAATGAATGGATTTCGATCATTGAAATCGTTATCGTCTGTGGTTTGGCAAGTATAAGCAATTCACTTAAAATTAATTCAATGCGCCCGATTTCGGAAGTAATAATATCAAAATACTCCGGTTTGTCTGGAAGATCCGATTTTATTAACTGGATAAATCCCTTTATTGCAGTCATCGGATTTCGAATTTCATGGGCGATTCCTGCTGCGAGCTGTCCGGCAATGGAAAGTTTCTCCGAGCGGACAAAAAGTTCCTCTGCCTGCTTCTTTTCTGTAATATCACGAATGATAACAGCCCACCCGTCAAATCCTCGTTTCTCTTTCTGCAGATGAAAACCCGAAATTAGAACATTTAAAAGGGTACCATCCTTCCTCAGCCTTTTCGTTTCATGGCCCTCCCATGGAATACCTTTTTTAATTTGCTTTACTTTATCCGCGACCTCTAATTGATCCTCTTTAATTTTATATGGCAACTTATCTAGTTTTAACCCAAGCAACTCTCCTGCTCTCCAACCAAACACTTGCTCAAATGTGGTATTGACCCTTATCACTCTGTCATCATTGTCAAAAATTAAAATGGGGTCTACATTATGATCAATAAAGGAATCTAATCGTTCTCTGGCTAATTTTAATTCCTTCTGCACTTTCTTTTTGGAGGTAATATTCCGAGCAATTCCATAAACTCCCACTACCTGTTCATCCACAACCATCGGAATATAGGTTACATCAAAAATCAATGCATTGTTCTTTTTATTGGTGGCCATTAGTTGGAAACGTTGTACATTGCCCTTAATGGCTTGATTAAAATGATAATCTCCTTTAATAATATTATTTTTAATGATTAATTTCCTAAATGAGGTTGGATTTGCAGATAACTCTTCCATCGTATAACCCATGGTATCTTGGAAAGCTTGATTAATAGACGTATATTTGCCTTCTAAGTCCAATGAAAATGTCACATCAGGATGATTGATAAATAAGGATTTATATCTTTCTTCACTTTCCTTTATTTGAAGTTCATATTTTTTTCTTTCAGTAACATCTCTTGAAAAGGATAACACCTCTACTAAATCATTGTTATCATCAAAAATAGCTTTAGCAGTGGTTTCCAGCCAAATATAATGGCCATTCTTATGTTTAAATCGAAAACTAAACCTGCGAATATCTGACAAATTCACCATTTTTAAGTGATTCCCCAGAATTTCATTAATATCATCCGGGTGACAAAAATCTAATACACATTTTCCTTTTAGTTCATTCGGTTTATATCCAGTTATTTCAAAACATGATGGAGAAATATATACTACTCTAATAGATGAATCATACTTTACAATAATATCAACTGAATTTTCTGTTATTAATTGGTATTGTTTCTTTATTTCTAATAAATTTTCTTCTGTCTTTTTCTGCTTACTTATATCTTGAAGCTGAGAAATAAAAAATAATGGTCTATATTTCCCATCTCTTACTAAAGAAATCGTCAATGAAACAGATATAACATGTCCGTCCTTATGAAAAAAACGTTTTTCCAAAGAATATGAATCACGAATTCCAGCTAGCACTTCTTGTTTTACAATCATATTTAATTCCAAATCCTCAGGATGTGTATAATCATTGATATACATACTTCTCAATTCATCTTCCGTATATCCTAATAATGAACAGGCTATCGGGTTCACTTTAAGAGCTTTTCCGTCCAATGAAATTAATGCCATCCCAATCGGAGCATAATGAAACGCCTGCCAAAACAGAGATTCCTGCTCGACACACTCATTTTTAACCATGAACCTAATCCCCCAATGTATGCTAATGTATAAAACCATAATTTTCTTATATATTAGCAAAATTCCCATTTTATGAATATAGAAAAATTACAACTTATTCCCTATATAATCTTCAAGAAAATTCCAATTAATGTTTTTTTCATAATTATATTCTTTTTTTGTCAAATATCTAATATTATATGATTATATAAAAAGGAGGTTTTACAGCTTGAAAATTAGAGAAATAAAACGTAATGCAAGACAAGCGTTAAAAGGAAAATGGGGATTTGCGATTTTACTTATCATTATTACATTTGCTATTACTAGTATGATCCCATTTATCATTAACGTCGCTTTGGATGGGGGTATTTCCGATGCTAATGATTCCTTGGGTTCAAATATCGGAAATCTAGTGTCCCTTTTTCTAATGCCTATTTCAGTTGGCTGCAGCTGGGTTTTCCTAAGCATTGTTAGAGGGGAAAAAGCTGAGATTAGCCATTTATTTCGGCTATTTATGGATGCAAAGAAATATTTCAAATCTTTAGGACTTTCATTACTTGTTGTAATATTTACGATATTATGGGCATTATTATTTATTATTCCGGGGATAATAAAAGGACTTGCATATTCACAAGTAAATTATTTATATAAGGACCATCCAGAATATAAAATTACTCAGCTTATTACAGAAAGCAGAAGATTGATGGATGGTTACAAGTGGAAATACTTTCTCCTTAATTTAAGCTTTATAGGTTGGGGAATATTATGTATTTTTACATTAGGTATTGGCTTGCTATGGCTTATCCCTTACATAAATACGTCATTAGCAGAATTCTACCGTCAAAGAACTGAAACTACAGAGAAAACGTCTGATTTACTATAATAAAAAGAGGGTTTCCCCTCTTTTTTTATTTGAACAATATTCTTCAAAACTATTAATCAAGTTTCATTTTCACTGCTCGAATTATTCTCACACTGTAGTGGCTTCCCCTTTAACATTACTATTTTGTTCTAAAAAGGTAAGTGTTGCCGCACCTAATGTTTTAGCTGCAATTACTAATGCCCGTTCATCAATATCAAACTTTGGATGATGATGAGGGTAAGTGAACTCACGATCCGGAATTTCTGCTCCTGTAAAGAAGAAGGTACCTTTTACATGTTGTAAATAATAGGCATAGTCTTCTCCGCCCATTTGAGGTTCCCCTACTACAACCTGTTCGACTCCTGGTACACCTTTCGCAACTTCCGCAACAAATTCTGTATCTTCTTTGTGATTTACCAGCGCAGGATAGCCCCTTGAATATTTATAATTATATGTAGATTCGCTAGTTTGACAGGTTCCTTTTACAATCGTTTCGATTTCTTTTTCAATAAAATCTCTCACTTCTTCATTAAATGTCCTTACTGTCCCTCGTAAAACAGCCTTATCAGCAATAACATTAAAGGCATTCTCAGCTACAAAGGAACCGACTGATACTACTGCTGGAGACAATGGATTAACCCTTCTGCTTACAATTTGCTGAAGATTCATTACTAATTGCGAAGCAGTTACAATGGCATCTTTTGTTTGATGCGGGGATGCTCCATGTCCTCCGCGACCTTGAATGGTAATTTCGAAGCTGTCCGCTGCAGCCATAACAGGTCCTACACCATACACAATCGTGCCAACAGGTACTCCAGAAGAAAGATGTGTTCCGTAAATAACATCCACACCATCCAAGCAACCGTCCTCAATCATTGCTATTGCCCCGCCTGGAGATACTTCTTCTGCATGTTGATGAATGAAGACAATGGTTCCCTCAAGATCATCTTTTATACTATTTAAAGCTTTAGCAAGCCCTAGTAACGTTGCCGTATGCCCATCATGACCACAAGCATGCATAACACCTGGAACCTTAGACTTGTATGGAACTTCATTTTCTTCCTGAATCGGCAGCGCGTCAAAATCCGCCCTTAATCCAACCGTTTTACCAGGTTTTCCACCTTTTAGAACTGCTACTACTCCACGACCGCCAACCTCTGTTCGCACCTCATGTCCCAATGCTTGATGATATGCCGCTACATATTTAGGAGTTTCTACTTCCTGAAAAGAAAGTTCAGGATTTTGATGAAGATGTCTGCGAATTTCCACGATTTCATCATATAGTTCATCTAGCTTCGAAAATAATTGTTCCATTGGTCATTCCTCCTTAAAATTTATGTAAACCTTGATTAATTATCCAAGGTCAACTTACCGTATATTTCAATACTATTGTTTTGTTTACTCTATCACCGTCCACAAATAATTTCAATAGCCTATACATACTAAATTTTCCGTCAATATGAGACATCTTTATTTCTACAACCGAACTATTTTACTAGATTATCGATCGTATAAAATGATCTAACCTCTAATTATCCTATAGAGGAGGGGTTAAGGATGCCAAAAAATTTACTTATTTCAATTATCGTAAGTTTTGGGCTGACCTATAATTTTATGGAGTATTTTTGTTTTCCGCATAAATATAAAGCGAAAGCGACTCGCACATCGGCATATAGATGAGTGAAATTGGCACTTCCATTTTCACCTGATGCCCTTACCTGAAAGACGAGGAAACGGTGAAATTCGCTAGCCAAAGACTAATCTGGTGAAATAATTTATGTGTTGAACAACTTATAAATTCTTATAAATTAAATAAAGGACAGATTTGCATCTGCCCTTTACTCATTCTTTACATTTTTGTATAAAGAATGATTCCTGTTGATTATATTACCATCTAACAAATGCTGTTCCAACAATAATCAATAGGATAAACAATACAACGATTAATGCAAAACCTGCACCAGCACCGTAGCCGCCGCCATAGCCGTAGCCTCCATATCCACATCCACCGCACATAAAGGTCACCCCCTTCACAAGACCAGTCAAGATTGTAATTACAATCTATATCATAATTTATGTACTTGAAACTAAATCTGTATAGACAAACATATATCTTCCTGAAAATATTTCTGGATAAAAAAATTGCTACATTCATGTGTTGAATTATTATTCGATTTAGTTCTAAATCCTTAAAAAGGCTCTTACATTTAAAAGCAAAAAAAAGCGTATGCCTTAGACATACGCTTTAATGGAGATGCTTTATGAATGGTCACGGATTACTATAAAATATGCAAATTCGAAGAAATGTTAAGGGACAAGGATGGAGAAAATAAAAATGTGTTTTTTATTCAAATATTTTATCTAAAAAGATAGTAAATTGTGTGATTAAAGCTTGCACGTAATCTGGAAAGGCAAAAGACGGTACTGAAATGAACAATATAATGTACTAAACAAAAGATAAAAAGCTACCGCCCATCCATAATGAATTCCACTATATCTTTACTCGATCAACTTCAACCTTATATTGTTCATATACTTTTTGCCATTCTTCCATTGGAAACTCCATCGAGACACCATCCAATAATGCTGTAAAGACATCCAAACATATATGCCATCCCGCGATATCTTTTGCAGTATGATCAGTTGTAGTTGGAAAAATATCCGATAATACTAATAAACATTCTTCTGATTGTGGCGATAATTCGAAACGAACTGAACCTTCACCCCATTCGTACTCTAAAACAGAGCCCTTTTCATAATCGGTGATCCTCATATCAATCGATTTCCCAGAGCCATCATTCATATGAAACTTAATCGTACCATCTTTTCGAAGATCTGTGACTTGAAGATTAGAGAACCATTTTACCAATTTATCGTTTTCTGTTAAAGCAGCCCAAACTTCTTGAACGGTATGAGGAAGCAAACGCTTAAAAATCGCAGTACAGCCATTTTCTGCTTTTTCTATTTCCGCAAACATATAATATCCTCCTAAAATATAGAAAAGGCTATAAAAATAGCCTTTTTCCGTTTTATTGGTTATTTTCCCCGACGGTAGAAACCTGCCATGTAATCCCGAATTTATCTTTTACTTGTCCATAAGAAGGACTCCAGAATGTTGCCTGAAGAGGCATTACGACTTCTCCTCCAGCTTGCAGCTTTTCAAATACTTCTTTTGATTTTTCCACATTGCCTATATTAACCGCTATCGTTACTTGTTCTCCTAGTTGATACGGTTGTCCTGGGAAGTTATCAGAAAGCATTAAATCGGTATTTCCAATTTTTAGATGAGCGTTTAAAACACAATCCTTTGCTTCTGCAGGAATAGGATGATTCGGATCCTCTGGCATATCTCCAAATGTTTGAAGAGTTAAAACTTCTGCATCTAAAGCATCTTGATAAAATTTTACCGCTTCTTGACCATTTCCGTTTGTTACCAAATACGGATGAATTCCTAAAATCATGATGGACACCTCTATTTTCATTTTTATATTTTCTTCTAAGGTTCAGGAACATATGTTTGTGTACCTATTTAATTTAACATATTTACTTTTTGTTTGCAAACGGTTGCTAATATTTTTTTATCAAATAAATTTATTCACGAATCTATTCCATATTTAGCAAGGTACCTGCTCCTTATTTTGCAATAAAAGCAAAGGTTGACATTGGTTTAATGACCGAATTACGCATAGCATCATCCAATAATTTAATTTCCGAGAGGAGTAAGTTTTGAAATTTAGAAGGCATGTCAGAAACGGCATTCAGTTCTTCTGAATAATCCGTAAGCACATGTTGAATCTCCCATTCACCATCTTGTAATGCTGGAGAATAAATGGTGGTCTCCTTTAGCACATTCCAACCCGCGTCCTCTGCAATTTTTTTAACATCCATAGGAGTAAATAGTGTTCGGACATTGGAAAGGCTGGTATTTTTAAAGCACTCATATTGAGCTTGTATAAGAACAGAAAGGAAATGCGGCACCTGCTCATCCGTCTGAATTCTCGTGTCCCACTCCGCGAAGCATAGTGTTTTTCCCCATTTCTTCAATTGCATCAATATATCATGCAATTCTTCAAAGGAATGCAAATACCAAGAGCTGTGAGATAATACGACGAAGTCAAAATATCCTTTCGGAAAATCCACCTCTGGCGATAAAATATTCGTTTCAAATTGGACCTTTATCTGATTACCCAGAGCCGATTCCTTTAAATAGTGAATAGAATCCTCAAGAGTTATTGGGGCGCCGTAATCAGGAGAAGCAATATCAATGCCGTGTATAAGTCCTTTTTCACCAACTAAATAAGCTAACACAGCAGTCGTATCACCTTGGCCACAACCGATTTCTAATACTTTACTTCCTTCGCTTATGCCCCAAAATTCTGCTAATTTTAGACGATGTTCAGTCTGAATCCTTTGTATTTCGGAATTTGCTTCACTGGCCGCCATACAATTGATAATGTATTCTATAGCATCTTTATTCATAATAATCACTCCTAAATAAACTAACTGTAGACACATATTCGACATTTGCTGCAGAAATACCTTTTTTTAAATATTTGATAGTCCCCACACCTACTATATAATCTGTTGAATAGCATCTTCAATATGTCGATAGGTAAAATGAAAGCCTTCTTTTTCTAATCTTTCCGGAATGACCCAACGGCTTTTCAAAATTAGCTCTGTTTCTGTTTTGATTAAAACTGCCCCTAATTCCAGCATCCATTTGGGAGTAGGCAACCCGAATTTACGATTCATTGCTTTTCGTAATTTCATCATTAATTCTCGATTGGTAACGGGATTAGGTGACGAACAATTGAATACACCACTCAAATCTTCCCTCTCTTGAAGGAATTGGATTATCTGAAAGATATCTTCAACATGTACCCAGCTAAATTTTTGTGTGCCTGGTCCTTGTGTACCGCCAAGCCCAAAACGAACAAGGTTTTTAAAAGGAACAATAACACCGCCATGATCCCCTAAGACAATCGCTATTCTTAACGCAATTTGACGAGTCCTCGGTAATGAAAAATGAAAGAATGCTTTCTCCCATTCTTTGGCAACATTCACGGAGAAACCTGTTCCGATTTCTCCAGCTTCCTCTGACATCGGTCTATCTTCCGCATGTCTGTATATAGTTGCTGTACTCGAGTTAATCCAGAGTTTAGGGGGATTTTGACATTCTAATATGGCATTTCCTAAAAACTTAGTTGTTTCTGTACGCGACTGGAGAATTTCCTCTTTATTTTTTTCATTATAACGACAATCAACCGATTTGCCTGCAAGGTTTATCAACATCTCAGCGTTTTCCAGTGCTTCCACTATTCCATCATGATTATCCCATGTGATGTGTGAAGGCTGTCTAGAAATGATTTTTACCTCATATCCTAATTCCTGATATTTCTTTTGAAAGTAAGTACCAATAAACCCGGTCCCGCCTGCTAAGACAATTTTCCTTTTCATGCGATTCCCCTCTTTCGTTCGATAGAGATTGAAATACAGATAAGTAATATTCATTTGTGAATTATTTCACAAATATTATATCGAATTTTTCCAATAATGAAAACTGTTTATTATGTTTATACAAAAAAACGTTGTCGAGCATATCAACAACGTAAATTTTACAATAATTTTGTTATGTAAACTAAATCACTTACTGTTTAAAAATATACAAAGTATAAAATAAAACTAATACAAATGCCAACAATGGCTCCAACAAACACTTCAATCGGGCGATGCCCCAATAATTCCTTCAACGCCTCTCTTTGGTCCTGTGAAGAATTCTTTGGCTTTGCTCTCATTTCTTGAACAAATTCGTTAAATTCCTTCATCAAACGATTCAACACAATCGCTTGATTTCCAGCATGTCTGCGGACTCCGGCAGCATCGAACATAATAATGGAACTAATCACAACTGCTATTGCAAATGAGGTGGATGCGATTCCGTTCACAATTCCAATTGCTGTCGATAAAGATGCCACTGCCGCTGAATGGGAGCTTGGCATACTCCCACTGCTAAAAGCAAGCCCAACATTCCAAGTTCGATTCGTAACAAAGTAAAGAGGAACCTTCACAACCTGCGCAAAAATAATCGATACAAATGCTGCGATAAGTGGATAATTGCTAAATAGACTCAATCAGAAATCCCCTTTATCTTAATTTCATTTTTCTTCTGTCATCATATTTTCAAATTTCGAGGCAATTTTTTCAAACTCCTCATCATTTTCAATTGGTGATAAAAAACCATCCGAATCAATTTTCAAATAAAATACATCTATATCCTCCTCGTTATCTTGTTCCAAATCCTCCACAAAGCTAACGGCTATGTACTCAATACCAGCCTCCGATATAGTTCCAACCACTTCAACCTCTTGCTCTTCATTACCCTCTTCACTTATTGTAAAAACTTCTCCAACTTCATATTTTTCCATTATTTTTACCTCACAAATTAGATTTTTTGATAGTAATAAGTTATCCTATTATACTTCATTTCATTATAAAACTAGCTCAAAATTTTGCAGTTTTAATAAACGTAATTTTAGCAATTATCAATATTCCCGCACTTTTCTTCGTTGATCGTGACCACAACGACTTTTTACCTAATGACGGTCACGTTCCTCTCTTGACCGTGACCGTTCCAACTTAATTTTACTTGTGTTAGTTACATTGTTCCTATGTTCAGCGCAAGTGCCTGGTACTGTTTTTATACCATTGCATATGTTTTTTAGATTCAGTCTCTTTTTCTAAAACGGACCTCTTCTACAATAAAAATACTAAAAACAACAATGCCGCTTTCAACTCAAGTTAAATCATTAATATTTCGCGGATATCTTCTTCTGTTAAATTTGAGGAACCCAAATCACTCGGATTAATAATTTCTTCAATCAAATGCTTCTTTTTTTCCTGAAGCTCATTTATTTTTTCTTCTATTGTGCCGCGAGCGACCAGTTTGATAACTTGGACAGTATTCAGCTGGCCTATACGATGGGCACGGTCAGCTGCTTGCTCTTCCACCGCAGGATTCCACCATGTATCATATAAAATTACTGTGTCAGCTCCCGTTAAATTTAATCCAGTTCCTCCTGCCTTCAAAGAAATAAGGAACAGGTCACGTCCTCCAGCATTAAATTGGTTGCAAAGCTGGATTCTTTCCTCAGAAGGTGTTTGTCCATCAAGATAAAAGAAGGAAAACCCTTGATTGGTCAATCTCCTTCCTATTAAATGAAGCATTTTGGTAAACTGCGAGAAAATCAACACTCTTCTTCCTGCATCCTTAGATTCCTCCACAATTTGCATTAGCTGCTCAAACTTAGCCGAACTCCCCTGATAACCGTCAACAAATAAAGCCGGATGACAACAAATTTGCCGTAATCTAGTTAAGCCAGCTAATATCTTAATGCGATTTTTCCGTAATGTAGCTTTGTCCAAATGCTTTAGTGTATCATGTCTTAGTTTCGCTAAATAAGCTGCATATAGCTTTTTTTGCTCTGGCAGTAATTCTACAGATGTCATCTCTTCAATTTTTTCCGGAAGTTCAGATAATACGTCTTCCTTCAGTCTCCGCAACAAAAAAGGTTTGATCCGTCTTGCAATCGTTTTTCTTGTAAGATTACTGTATTCCTTAAACCCATGGAATAATTCAGGAAACACTACGTTAAAAATAGACCAAAGTTCTTCCAGTGAATTTTCAATTGGTGTACCAGTCAAAGCGAATCGATGATTAGCTTGAATTTTTTTCACAGCTCTAGCCGTATGTGTCACAGGATTTTTAAAGCTTTGCGCCTCGTCAAAAAACACCGTATGAAAAGTCTGCTTTTCATACCAATGAATATCGCTCCGCAACAATGGATAGGAAGTAATAAGGACATCCATTCTCTGTAAAGATTGCTGCAATTTATGCCGTTCTTTTTTATTTCCATCCATCACTACCGTCTGTATCTCAGGAGCAAATTTGAAAATCTCGCTTAACCAGTTATAAGTTAAAGATGAGGGACAAACAATTAAAACCGGCAGTTTTTCCTTACGTACTTCGGATAATTCCGAGAGAATAAAAGTGATACTCTGCAGTGTTTTACCCAAACCCATGTCATCTGCCAAAATCCCGCCAAATTGGAAGTTTGCAAGTGTTTTCATCCACTGAAATCCACGAACCTGGTATTCTCGCAGAATAGACTTCACCTGATTAGGGACTTCAAATTTACTCATATCTGGATGGCTAGCATCTTCTAAGAATGCTCTTAATGTTTTTTCCAGAGCAAGAACCTTTTGATCCTCTATGGTGCTTAATACTTTTATCCCCTGAACAAGTGGTAACTGGATCCCGCTGGCTAAGTCATCCCTTTCTGTCGGCAGCGCATATAAAAAGCGATGAATTTCCTCTAATTCTCTTGTCTCCAGTGAATACAGCGACCCATTTTTCAACCGGTAATACTTCCTTTTTTCCTCTAAAGCTAATAAGATATCTCGTATTTCCTGTTCCGATACCCCGTCCATTTCGAATTTAAATTCCAGCCAATTGGTCCGTTCCTTTGGTGCTTTCACACGAATTCTCGGTTTGGGATTTTCTTTATAAATTCGGTTCCTTACAGCCGTAGTGGCATAAATTTGGACATACTTCTGTAATTTAGGAACAATATGATACAAGAAGTCATACTCCAATTCCTCATTATGCAGAAAGTATCCTCCATCCGTTTGTGTGAACCTACCTTCCTCCATTAATTGGAGAATTGTTTTCTCTTTTTCTGCATCCCGTATGATCATAGAATTGGAGCGATATTCCGGTATCTCCAAAGGATTTATCACAATATTTTCATATTGAAACTCTAAACCCGCAAGCAGACGATTTTTCAATCGATCCAAATAAAGCTTTGCCACCAGTGGTGCTTTATTCATTTGCTCCATTATTTCAGCAGAAGCCTGAACTTCACCGATTCTTTTCAAACCCGGAATCACTTTTTCCTTAAAAAACTCAAATTGCTGGCTGGAAATTTGAATTTCATTAGTTCCTGAATCATCCAACATCCGTTTTATATTTACAAGCTTTTCAAAGTCTTCCATTCTAAACTCGTATAATTTCCCGTCATGTATAACGGAATGATAGGAATCCATTATAAGTAATTCATTCAATCCATTTACCTTCAAGAAGTAGCCTTCGTTCGCAACCTTACTAAAAGCAAATTGTATTGGTAAAGAATCGGTTGTATTACAAAGCTCTTCAAAATGCAATCCATTATATTGAAGTTTAACCGATTTCAATTTTAACAGTAGAGGCTTAAGGCGCTCCCATGAAGATGGAGGAATGAATAAGATTTGACCATTTTGTTTTTGTTCAGACCCAGCATATACCGTTTCATCTCCAATTATATCTACAAGCTGTTCCATAACAGCATCTATTTCTTTTGAAAAGCAATGAAGAACAGGATCAAATGTAAAATTGGATGAAAGAAGAGAGGCTATTCCCTCGTCCCAATTCTGCAAAAAATCTCTTATAAAAGGTACGCTGATTCCTTCAATATTCATTTCAATTCCGAAAATCCTTTTTTCTCTTTCTAATAAAATAGGCTTGCAGGTGAATTCTACTTCAAGAACATCTCTATTTTCGAAATGATGTCTATGTGAACTCGAACGTTTTTCCACATTAAATAGCTGTAACAGATTTTCTGAAAGCCCTTGATTAGGTACTTCTAATGTTTCCTCATTAGAAAACGGTGGTATTGACCCTTTTTTTTGCTTATCATAAAGGGCTATTAGCACGGCTGCTATATGCTGGCAATCCTTTTGATAGGAAGTAAGGCTAGGACAATTGCATTCTGCTTTAAGACCTGTTCCATCCTTTTTCAAAACGACATGAAAGTCTTCTGTTCCCATCACCAATGCCTTACAATACCCAGAACTGACCTTTTCAAATATTACTTTGTTCGAACGATAAAAAGCTTCCCCTCTTTTGAAGGAGACAATGCCGCACATTTCTTTTATCATTTTGGGGTTTAACTTCAAATTCAATTGTATTGCTCCTCCTAAGGATGATGATCTTCTTCCCTTCATTCTATCATGTTAGAACCTCATTATTAAAACGATACCATCTTAATCATTAATTCATGTAAATAAAAGGTTTTTTACTATTTATAAACGAATATAATCTTTAATACGAATAAAGGGGGTAAAGAAGATGACCAAGAATATTGAAACTTCAAATGTAAAAAAGTATAAGATAGAGCAGTTTTTCAACTCTGAGTCGGTAATATATAATTCTATTTCGTTCGATGAAAAAAGTGTATTATATTCCAGTGAAAAAAATGGAATATATAATGCTTATATTGTTTCTCTGGAAGATGGTTCACAAAAACAAGTAACTCACTCTACAGACAATGCTATTCATGCAATCTCTTTCTTCCCAAATGATAATCGCTTTCTATATTTAAGCGATAAGGGCGGTAACGAGATTTTGCATATCTATGTGCAAAATGAAGATGGAACTGCCATTGAATTAACAACTGGTGAACAAGAACGCGCAGAATTTTATCATTGGAGCAGAGATGGAAAGAGCTTCTTTTATGGTTCCAATAAAAGAAATCCAAGCTTCATGGATGTTTACGAAATGAATATTGAAACATTTGAGGCAACATGCATCTTCACTAATAATGAGGGATATGAGTTTGGTTCTGTTTCACCGGATAAACGTCTTCTTGCACTTGCAAAGGTCAATAGCTCTAATGACTCTAATGTATTTTTATATGATCGTGAGCTTGACCTTTTAAACCACATCAGCCCACATGAAGGAGATATCAATTATATCCCGCAAAAGTTCAGTGAGGATTCCAAGTATCTATACTTTTTGACGGATGAACATAGTGAATTTCAGTACTTAAAAAAATATCATATAGACACTAATATGACTGAAGAAGTAGTAAGAGAAAATTGGGATATCATGTATTCCTTCTTTTCCCATGACTATCATTATCTGGTCTATGCAATTAATCAAGATGCAAAAACAGTAGTAAAAATCGTTAACGTTACAACGAATCAATTGCTGGAACTTCCCGGTTTACCAGAGGGCCAGATTGTAAATGTAAAGCTTTCAAAAAACGAGCAATTAATCACTTTCCAATTTAACAGCTCTAATTCTCCAACGAATTTATATGCTTATCATTTGGAAACAAAAGAATGGAATCAGCTGACGAATACGTTAAATCCTGAAATTGATCAACAAGATTTGGTAAAAGCGGAAGTCATTCGATATCCATCTTTTGACGGATTAGAAATCCCGGCTATTTATTATAAGCCAGTCATTCGCAATGGGGAAAAAGCACCTGCACTTGTGTATGTACACGGCGGTCCTGGAGGGCAATCCAGAACAGAATACAATCCGCTATTCCAATATCTTGCTAACCAAGGATATGCTATCTTAGCCGTGAACAATCGAGGAAGTTCCGGTTATGGAAAATCTTTCTTCAGCTCTGCAGATCTTCAACATGGAGAAATCGATTTAGAAGATTGTATTCAAGCAAAAACATTCCTGCAGGCACAGGACTATATTGACAGCAACAAAATTGGGATTATAGGCGGAAGCTACGGCGGATATATGGTATTGGCTGCACTTGCCTTCAGACCAGAGGAATTTAACGTGGGAGTCGACATTTTCGGCGTTTCCAATTGGGAGCGAACACTGAAGAGTATTCCGGCCTGGTGGGAAAGCTTCCGAGATGCACTTTATAAAAAATTAGGCAATCCTTATACACAAACAGATTATATTCGCAGTATCTCACCTTTGTTCCATGCGGATAAGATTAATAAACCATTAATTGTTCTGCAAGGGGCTAATGATCCTAGGGTTTTACAGGTTGAGTCCGATGAAATCGTTGCAGCGCTGCAAAAAAACAATGTACCAGTTGAATATGTAGTCTTCCCTGATGAAGGGCATGGGTTTATGAAAAAGGAAAATAAAATAAACGGATATAAAGCAGTTCTTGCATTCTTAGATCACTATTTAAAACAAGAGTAAGAAAAGGAAAGGAACAGATAAAAAGTTTGTCTGTTCCTTTTTTCGAAAAATCTATTTAATTATTCGTCTTCCAAGTTTCCGAACGATCCAAAGAATTCGTAATGGATATCCTTTTCAGGTACTCCCCATTCCTTAAGAAAAGAGTTAACGACCTTCATAAAGACGGTTGGTCCGCAAAAATAAAATTGAGCTTTATTAGAAGGAAGTACTTCTTTCAGCCAATCAAGTGTTATATAACCCTCTTTATCGAAATATTGATTTTGCCTGTCCGTCTCTGTTGGTTTTTCATAGATAAAATAAGATTTTACATTTGGATGTTCGCTGCTCAAGTTTCGAACATGGCTTCTAAAAGCATGAACCTTACCATTTCTTGCTGCTTGAATATAATACACCTTTCGATCCGGTTGTTCGAATGCAATATAATTTAGCATTGAGGTTACAGGTGTTAATCCCACTCCACCGCTTATTAAAACAACTGGTTCATTGCTATTTATATCTAGGTAAAAATCACCCGCTGGTGAAGAAATTGGAAGAATATCTCCTTCATGAAATAATTTATGAAGATCTGTAGACACGACACCGGGAGGAAGACCTTCCCTAATTGGATCTTCACGCTTTACACTAATTCTGTAATAGTCGAGTCCTGGCCGATCTGACAAGCTATATTGGCGGAGATGTGTATACTTTTCTTGTGGGATATCAACTTTAACCGTTATATACTGACCAGGGATAAAAACAGGTAGCTGCTCTCCATCTTTTGGCTTTAAATAAAATGAAGTAATAATATCACTTTCGTTCACTTTTTTATCAATAACAAAATCTTTAAATCCTGCCCACCCACCTGGCTGAGATTCCGCATTCTTATATAACTCTTGTTCCGCCCGGATAAATACATCAGAAATAACATCATAAGCATCTGCCCAAGCATCTATGATTTCATCCGTAGCGGCATCCCCAAGAACTTCCTTTATAGCCCCGAGCAGATTTTCTCCAACAATTGGATAATGTTCTGGTTTTATGTTTAAACTGCGATGCTTTTGCATAATCCTTTCTAAAGCAGGCATAATAGCGCTCATATCTTCAATATTTGCCGCTGCAGCATATACTGCATTTGCGAGTGCTTTCGGTTGGTCACCGCTAACTTGATGGGTCATATTGAAAATATTCTTTAATTCGGGATGGTTCTCAAATAATCTTTTATAAAAACGTTTTGTAATTGCCTCTCCATGCTCTTTGACTACTGGGAGAGTACTTTTTACAATTTCGAGTTTTTTAGGATCTAATTTTTTCACCGTTTTTACAGCTGATTTCCAATTATCATTTTCTTGAATATTGACCATATGGAGTCCTCCTTTTAAGTCTCAAAAGTAATATTCCCTATTACCATAACGGTCAATGAAATTTCTTTGAATTAATTTTTTGAACTTTTGCCAATATCTTTCATCTAAAGTGAAATATTCTGCTAATTTTGGTAAAATAAATGAAAAGGAGTTGAGCGATATGAAAAACATAATCCTCTTCGACGGTGTATGTAATTTCTGCAGTCAAAGTGTTCAGTTTATCATCAAGAGAGATCCTTCCCGTGTTTTTCATTTTGCCTCTTTACAAAGTGATGTTGGCCAAAAATTACTAAAAGAGTACGATTTAGAAGAAAATTTAAATAGTGTAGTATACATCTCAGATAGAAAAGCCTACGAAAAATCCGATGCTGCTCTACAGATTTGCCGTAGGTTAAACGGACTATGGATAATATTATATATATTTTATTTAGTTCCAAGACCAGTTCGAAATATTGTATATGACTTCGTTGCAAAAAATCGGTATAAATGGTTTGGAAAAGCAGATAGCTGTATGATCCCCTCTCCTGATATAAAAAGCAGATTTTTGGAATAGTTTTCTGCCACTTTATTAGTTTACATAATATCATTATTGTTTACTAATTATTTTTTAATATAAATGAAGGAATTTTATTCCTGACAATAGAATAAAACTAATAATGTTTTTATTTTCATTTAGGAAACAATAAAATTTTCTCCCTAGATATAATTAATTACGTATAGCTCCAAGTGAAATTGGCACTTCAAATTTCACCAGCGCCTATCGGCTATTTGGATGTTATCATTTCTGGAGGATGCTATGAGTATTCCATCAAATGAAACAAAACAAAAAAGAACATTGTGGCAATGGATTAGTTTTATTACCCCTTATGTTTATTCAACAGGTATTGTCTTCATTATTGGTTGGATGCTAAGCGCTGCTGTGATAAATGGCATCGAAACAGTCAAGGCCCACTCCTGGAAGGCTTTTTTTCTGCCAACAAACGAAAACACTCATTCTAACGAACAGTCTTGGGTAAATGTGATTGCCCACTCCATCATTGACTCAAATTTAAATAACATTATTTTTCGGGGTATCTTTTTTCTTTTAATTTGGGTGACGTTATTTTTAATGATTCCAGTTGCTTTTACCCGTTTAAAGCGATTTAAACTATTTAATTTTGAATTTGAAGTAGAAGATAAAGAACAAGCGGCGATTCAAACTGTAGAGATTAATGGTGGAAAAGCGAAGCTAATGGCCTACTTGACAAGTGATGATGCTTCCGGAAAATTATTTGACTTTTTGGATGGAACAGTAATAAATTATCAAGAAGCCCTTATGTATTTTCTTGATGAAATACAAGCCGGCTACCGCCAGCACTTTAATGCATCCTTCAGCTATATGGTGCAGAAGGAAGGTCTTCCTCCCCAAATTGAGGATTTGTCCGACGAATCACGCGAAACGGGAGAAGCAGTTTTAAGAAACAAAACAGATAATGATAATTTGTTAAAGAAAAATTATCTTGTGTATTATTTCTGCTTAGAAAATAATACGTTTACAACCGTGCTCAGCAGTTATCAGCATCAGTTTGATATATTTGATAAATATTTAATCGAATTACTTCATAATATTATAAATAAAAATGTAGAAAATATTGAATACATGGTAGCTTTAACCTCAGAGGATGAGGAAAATGAAACTGCATAAGACAATCCTTGACGAAAAAGAGGGTTGTCCACTATTATGAAAGAAAAGGAGGTCGTCAAACGATGAGTTCACATTTTCAAATCCCTATTCAATCCAATAAAGTAAAAAAACGTGCTGAAAAAAAGCTTAAGGAAATGAAAGCAAATAAAAAAAGTGAACGTTCTGCCACCAATTCGTTTGTAAAACCTGTTCATGTCAGTAAAGACGATCCAATTGTTAAACGGATGTTGGGGCAACTTTAAATAGATTAAACTTTCCATTCTCCATTTTGATTTAAAAACTTTGAATGCTTTCTGGCCATTTCCTGCATTATAATGGAATTGGCAATTAAATCAGATGGCTGCCCGACCGATAATTTATTTAAATTCAAATCTTTTACTCCTTTAAACCGTTCCCCACGTAAATATCTTTTATAAAGTTCCAGAGTACGCATCCATGCCTCACCTTTTCATCTTGTATGTACTTTATCATATTCTTATTGAATTCCTCCCGCTAATAAAATTATCTACAGAATCCTAAATATTAATAGTACATAAACAAATTGTGAAATAGTTCATCACCACCTTATCTTTCATTTGGCCGGTTATTAATGTTGGTTAATATGTGTAAAGACCGCTTCCAAATTCTTAAATCCCTTTGACTCCCCATCCTCTTCCTGGATTGTCCAATCTTGATGTTGTAAAGCTAGTCCTCCGTGGTGATCTTTTTTATACGGCATGTTCACCATGTAGATTTTTCCATCTTTTCTGACGGTATATCCCAGATAATATGTATCTCCTGCCCCTTCCTCCTCATATATACCAATATCCTCTAAATTGTATTTCATCATTAGTTCCTTTAAATGCTGATTCATATCATTTTTTAGTTCTTCATATGGAATATATTCCATCTTAATCCCTCCCACGCTTTTTTCCATATTGTATCCTTTAACTTAAAGAATATGTTTTTAATATAAGAAAAGCGCAAGCGCCTTGCTCATTTGCGTACGGATTTCGTAGTCGCAGGCTCGAGATAAAAATTTAGATGTTGAAAAATTTTATACTTTCCTTAAAACAAAAAAACAACCCGAATGAAAGGTTGTTTTTTTCAAGTATTCTTATTGTCCAATATGTTGATCAAGGAAATCAGCAACTGCTGTATAAGCGGTTATATTATTTTTTAACTTGACAAAGAAATGGCCCTCGTCCTCAAAGCGGATGTAGGTAACTGGATGATTTCTTTCCTTCAATTCATGAACAATTTGTTCGGCCTCTTCAATCGGAACACGCGGATCATTTGCTCCATGAAGCACCATTAATGGACTTGTAATGTCCTTAGTTCGATGGATTGGATCAATTTCATCGAAAAATTCACCGTCTTCTTCAATACTTCCGTATTCTAGTTCGCGTAGTTTCCTGCGCCATGATCCTGTGTTTTCCAAAAATGTCTTAAAGCTTGAGATTCCTACAATATCAATCGCAGCGGACCATATTTTTGGATAATGTGTAATAGCAGCGAGAACCATGAATCCACCGTAGCTTCTGCCCATAATAGCAATTTTATCAGGATCGGCATTTCCTTCCGATATTAACCAATCCACCAGTTCTGTTAAATCCCTTACTGAATCCATTCTTTTCCGCACATCATCTAAATGTGTATAGGTTTTTCCATAGCCAGTACTTCCCCTGACATTAGGAGTACATACAACATAACCCCTATTCAGAAAATATTGCAGAAACGGATTGTACACCGCTCTAATTTGGCTTTCCGGACCGCCATGAACGAAAACAACCACAGGAAGCTTTTCCGAATGATGCTTTGGCTTATAGTAAAAAGCAGGTACTTCCAATCCATCAAATGATTGAAAATGGATTAATTCCGGTTCTACCAATTGCTCTTCAATCATTGGAGATTGAGAAACATATGTCAGCCTTTTCGCTTTGTTCGTTTTTACATCTAGCTCCCAAATATCAGATGGATATTTCGGTCCATTAAAGACATAGGCAAGCTTGGAATCGTCCGGTGAAAAGGTTAGATCTGTTATTACTCCAGTTGGTGTATCCCAGGTTGAAAATTTATTTTCAGAAAGGTTATACACTGTCCCTTTTGAAATTCCGCCTTTATTCACACTATAAGCAAGCAAATTTTTATCATTGCTTATCGTTAATTCTTCCATATCCCAATCTCTTTCATCCAACCATGTCAAATTTGTAGTGGTCAGATCTATTTTTGCAAGACCGATGAATTCACGGTCTTTATTCGTTAGAACATACAGATGGTTTCCGTCTTTGCTAAACTGCGGAGAAAGGAATACTGCCTCACTATTGTGTTCAGTTAACCACCTTACTTCACCCGATTCTAACTCCAATAAGCCAAGATCATTATCTAGATTTGATCCTGTTCTTTGAATAAGAAGGGATTTTCCATTTGGGTGCCATTTTACAACCGAATAGGTCCCATCTTGCGAATACACTGGACGAAATTCCAATGTTTCAAGATTTTGAATATATAGGTCAAAAAATGCCGGATGACGGCGGTTGCTCGACCATGCAATCCATTTCCCATCAGGTGAACTTCCTCCGTAATGATGGATATGATCAGGTGAATCGGTGAGCGGAATGATGTCACCTTGTTCCTTTAGTAAAAAAAGCTGCTCTTTTTCATTTACGCCAACATCCATCCCGATAACCCGATTATTGGTTCCTGGAATGTATTTTACAAAAATAATTCTTTCTTCCGTGAAAGAAATTTGCGATGGCCAGCCTTTTTCTGACCTCAGCTCCCATACTTGCGGAAGGCCAGTATAATTGGTAATAAAACTCAATACCTCACCATTAGGATGATAGACAGGATTACTTGCAGATCTAACATGCAGATATGGTTTTACATCAATCCAATTCATGTTGAGTCCCCCTCATCATTTTTCGTTCAGCGTTTTTGTAATAATGGTTCGCTTACCTCTTGAATTCCTGCAAGACCTAATATCGTTAAAAATATCTTCTGTGCGCCAAAGTAAGCATCCTTTGGATCAAAAAATTCATTTAATGTATGTACGCCACCAAATTTACCGCCGCCTCCAAGTGTTACCGCAGGAATCCCCAAACTTATAGGAACATTAGAATCCGTACTGCTAGGTGAATCAAGAATTTGCTGAAACCCTAGTGCCTTTGTTGCAGCTAATGCGGTTTGTACAATCACCGCATCAGATGACTGAGAACCTGGTGGCCGATCTCCTACAAGCTCTATCTCTACTTTTATAGAATCCGTCTCCCAACGCTTGTTTTCTTCTTCTGCTGCAAGTTTAATAGCAGCTAAAATTTGTTCCTCCACTTTCAATAGTTCTTCTTGAGAGGTAGAGCGGATATCGACAAGCATACTCGCGTTTTGTGCAATGGTATTAACAGAAGTACCGCCGTTAATTGTTCCAACGGTAAAAGTCGTTTTCGGATCTTGTGGAACCTGTAATTCAGAAATTTTCGCTATCGCTCTTCCCATAGCATGGATGGCACTTGGCTTCCCGAAATCACCAAAGCTGTGCCCGCCCGGACCATAGTAGGTAACATTATACCTATGACTTCCTGTTGCCAGGTAGGTTGTCCTTTCTGGATCACCAGGTTCAATCGAGATGAACCCATCAATATCATCTCTATTATGGAAAAGGGCTTTTACTCCTCGTAAATCCCCTAACCCTTCTTCCCCTACCGTTGCACAAAAAATAATATCTGCATCCGTTTGGATATTCGCTTTATCCAGAGCGCGAACCATCGATAACACAACCGCTAACCCCCTGCCATCATCGGCAATTCCCGGGGCATATATTTTTCCGTCTTTTAGCTTTGGTTCAACATCTGTGCCTTCTGGAAAAACTGTATCCAAGTGCGCAGATACCACTAGTTTGGGGCCATTTCCACTTCCCTCGCGAACACCAAATACATTCCCTGTACTATCCACTGACACCTCTTTCAAGCCTAACTCGATTAATCGAGTTTTATAAACCTCTCCACGAGCTTCTTCTTGAAAAGTAGGGGCTGGAATAGCTGTTAATTCCATTTGTTCAGCTACTGTTTTCTCATTATCTAACTTAATAAACTCTAATCCTTCTTTTACTTGCGTGTTCGAAAGAATTTGTTCAAATGTCTCTTCTACTGTCTTTGTGATCATCTTTACGGGGAGCCTCCTTAAAAATGTCTATTGTTCACACCATTAATTATATTCACAAAATTCGCGATTTTACTACTATAATGCTCAATAGAATGGAACGTAATAATATTTTACGAGAAATTCGTATAAAAAAGAGAAAAGACCAGCAGTATGCTGGCCATTTGTTTCAATCCTCATCCTTGACATCTAAATCTTCTGGAATCGGCTCATTTAAGTATTCCTCGATTATTTTTTTCATTTTTTCCATTTGTTCCAGATGGGTGTTAAACTGCTCCTGATTGATAAGAAATTGTTCACCATCATGGACCGCTCTAATTTTTTTTTGCTGGATAAGTTTTTCAATATAGGATACTGGCAATGATAAATATTCTGCCGTTTCCTGGATCGTTAAGTACAAAAATATCACCTCATTACTTTGCTAGCCTTACCTCTATCCATCCTCTGACACTATTAATGAACCAAGTACGAGTTGCCTCTTGAATTTCTTTAAGTGTGATTATTTTTTCTTTTAGTTCACCTTTTTCAAGCAAGGTTTGACGAAATGTACCAGCCAGTAATCCACATTCCTGCGGTGGCGTCCAAAACGTTCCATCTAATTCTACCACAATGTTTCCATTCGTAAATTCCGTTATTTCACCTTCTTGATTCCACAACAACACGTCAAAGCTTTCTGGATGCTCTGATTTATGATCTATGTAGATTTTCCGGTTGGTTGTTTTATGATAGAAGAAAGGGTCGTTTTTATTTATTGGTGTTGAAGCAATGGACACGATTTGATTGTCGGTAATCGGTGGGATCATCTCCCCATTTATTTTTACATGACCGTTTTTTGAAACTATTAATCTCACTTTCATACTGTCATCTGAATGGCTATCTGCGAACTGCTTTAAATTTTTTTGAACTTTTTCCATATCGATGAAAAAACCGAAGTAACGAGCTGAATTTTGCAGTCTTTCTATATGATTGTCAAGTAGCTCATACTTCCCATTTTCTAATTTTATGCTCTCCAACAATTCAAAAGAAGGTCGCTTCACAGTTAACAAAGATGCTTTCGTTATCATTTCATTGTACTCGTCTTTTGAAGTGGAATCCCATGTAATCCCGCCGCCAACACCATATGTAGCAGTTTTGGATTTATTATCGATAACAACTGTTCGAATCGGTACATTAAAAACAGCCTCGTTGTTTGGTGTTATGTATCCAATCGCCCCACAATATACTTCGCGCGGGGTTTCCTCCAATTCTGAGATGATTTTCATCGTGCTAATTTTTGGTGCTCCTGTTATGGAGCCGCAAGGAAAAAGAGCACGAAATATATCTATTAATTGCGTTCCCGGTAACGTTTTTGCTGTAATGGTAGAAGTCATTTGCAATACAGTTGGATAAGGTTCAATCTCAAAAAGTTTTTCCACTTTGACAGAACCTGATTCCGCTATGGTTCCTACATCATTCCGCAGCAAATCCACAATCATCAAGTTTTCCGCCCGATTTTTCTCTGAATGATATAACCATGTCGCAAGTTCATTGTCTTCTTTCGTAGTACGCCCTCTTTTTACGGTACCCTTCATCGGCTTGGTAATAATTTTTTGACCATCCCATCTGAAAAATAATTCCGGTGAAGCAGAAAGAATACTATAATTCCCAATATGTAAATAGGCGCTATATTTGGAAGACTGCGCCCTTGAAAGCTGCTGATAAAAAGAAAAATCGTCCCCTTGAAAGGTTGATGTTAACCTATTTGTATAGTTCACTTGATAGGTTATGCCGTTTTCTATAGCATTTTTTATCTCTTGAATGTTCGATTGATATTTTTCCTCGGTTACGGACGATTTCCATTCTAATACAGAGTAGTCTTGAGAATTAGAAAATATCGCTTTTTGGGGTGCACGAAATATCCCAAACCATAGTAAAGGCATTTTCCCTCCTCTATTGACCTTAAAAGCAGGCTCAAAGGCAGGTGCCGCTTCATAGGAAAGGTAACCTGCAGCGTAAAAACCTGATTGGACAGCGTATTGGACATCCTTCAAACAAGATTGAACATGTTCTACTTGATTAGTGGTTATGATTCTTTCAGGTTCGGAAAATGCTAAAGGATTCGGTTTTCCATTCTGGTCAGCAAATTCAAAAAACAAAAATGGATGTTGTTTCATACGTATTCTCCTTTAGCAATTGGTTGTTTTTTAAAGAAATTTTCTAATAGCTCCAGTCCGTGCTCTGTCATAATAGATTCTGGGTGAAATTGAACCCCTTCTATTTTATAGTCTTTATGGCGAATTCCCATAATCACACCGTCTTCACTTTTTGCACTTATTTCTAGACAATCCGGCAATGTGGATTCATCCACTACTAAAGAATGGTATCTTGTAACTTTATATGGATTAGTAATATGAAGAAATATAGACTTTCCATCATGATATACTAATGATTGTTTTCCATGCACCGGCTCTTTTGCTTTTTTAATCAACCCTCCAAATGCTTGGGCAATTGCTTGATGACCGAGACAAACGCCAAGAATCGGAATAACTCCTTTGAAGTGATGAATAATTTCTAAACATACCCCGGAATCAGACGGATTACCTGGCCCAGGTGAGAGTAAAAGAAAATTAGGTTGTAATTTTTCAATATCTGCTATAGTTATTTTGTCATTTCGAAAAATCTTAACCTCCTGCCCTAATTGCTTCACATATTGGACAAGATTATATGTAAATGAATCGTAATTATCTATGATTAAAATCATGTATGTCACCTTTCGAATAAAACGTTTTGCATTGTAGATTGCACAGAATAAAGCCCGAACACTCCAACACTAATGTATCATAGTGTCAGGTGTCAGGCACCATAAACTTTTTATTTTGATTGCCAAGTCTCCCCAAGGTCAGGTGTTTCCCATTTTTTGTTTTTATATGTGACTTTCCCATTATGCGGATCTGAAAAATCCCAACTGATATTACCCGACGATTGTTCGACGATGGGGATCCATGTTTTTCCTGCATCATGGGTTATTTCCATGTAAAGTAACTTTCCGGTTCCGCCAATTTCTGAAACTATTGGTACCATCCCATCAGTTGATGAGAAAAATACCGGCCTTGTAATCTGTCTTAGTTCTTGATCAAACTGATTCGGAATTGGGAGATACTGTATGCTCCATGTTTTTCCTCCATCAGTGGTTTTTATAAGGTATGGAGATTTAGGATCAGGATCTAATACTATACTTATCCACCCTTGCTTATTATTAATAAAGGTGATTCCCATCTTATATCCGGATAATAAATTGCTATTTTTTTGACCATCAATATTAAAGATGTTTTCCCATGTTTTCCCACCATCCTTAGTTTGAAAAATCGTTGCTGCTTCTTTATGCATACCGCCGGCTTCCCCATGAACAATCTTCCATCCCATATTGTCATTAATAAACACAGTATCCTTATCTGTAAACCTTTGAGGAAAGTAATATTCCGGTTTCAGTGCTTCTTTCACCTTAGGAGGATGAGCTTCATTCACAACTGGATCCTTTTGAACAGTGGGATTGGGTTGGACATTTTGGTGTTTGTGGAGCAATGGATTTATTAGAATAAAAGTAACAAACATGACCGCTGCTAAACCAAGCCCATACAGAACACTATATAGTTTTACTTTTCTGAATTTATTTAACCCAGTATTCTGATGCATTTTTATATTATAAAGAATAGCTTGTTGGGCTGCCTCCGATAAATCTATTGTCTCCCAGCTGTTTTTAATTCTTTTCTCTAACTCTTTCATGGAATCATTCATGAATCTCGCCCCCCTTTTAACTGATTTTGAATCGTTTTTAAGGCACGATGATACGTAACTCGAACCTTGGAAGAACTGCACTTTAAAATACTTGCCGTTTCGGAAATGGAAAATTCTTTTACAGCTCGTAAAAAGACAACGTCTCGATAATCCTTTTTAAGAGACATGATTGCTTCCATAATTTCATTTGTTTGTTCATTTTGTTCGTAAATTAGGTCGGGACTCATTTCCTCTTTTGTCTTCGCAAATATTTGCGAATTTTGTTTTTTCGTTAATTCTTTTGCATTTTTTCTTTTACGATCCACTGCTAAATTTCTTGCAATCGTAAATAACCATGTTTTCGGGCTGCTATTTCCTTTAAATTGGTGCAAATGATTAAATGCGCGGATATAAACCTCCTGAACAAGATCCTCAACATCTGTACTCCCGGTAAAATAAATTAAAAAATGATACACATCATTGCTATATAAATAGAACCATTGTTCAATAATGTCTTGCCCCGTCGTCATTGTATCCCTCCCCTGCCCATTAAATATGAACATTTATAAGACAAAAGAAAGCTTGAAAATGTTACAAAAAATTCAATATATATTTGCACAAAAAAAAGGATTTTTTTATTTTGGTATTTAATATGTGTAAAACATAAGGGGAAGATTGGAAATGGCTATTTTTATTACCTTATTTTTAGTGTTATCTTTAATTATTTCAGTTGTCGCTTTTTATATGGAATATTTAGGTATTCCTATAGCGCATTACTTGTTAGTGGAATAACTTCATTACCAGTATCATTTTATGCTTTAAGTGGAGAACTTCCTGTTTCTTATTTCGGTTTGGTTCCTGTCATTCATATTATATTGAACTTGTTGTTTACGGTTAAAAGAAGAACTTGAGGTTGAATTTAGTAGCATTTTGAGATTTTATTATTTCATAAAGTGTGACCTTACATATCCATTGTGTACAGGATTCTGCACCTCATTTAATATGTGTTTTTTCACTTCCCTTATCCAATTACATGTGACCCTCCAGAGGTCTATTTTCCCTTCTTTCCTTTCTATGTACCCCTTTTCCACTTCTATGTTCCCCAAAGACAAGGCATTCCCTCTCAATATCCCACTATCCCAACAACACCCATACCACCAAAAAACCTGATCCCCAAAAGAGACCAGGTTTTCACCAACATTATGCAGTAGTAGAAAAATGACCATTTTTCATTTCATTTACAGCTTCAATATGTTTAGACTCGTCAAATTCCTTTTCACTCTTCGCTACAATGATAGAAGCGATTCCGTTTCCGATTAGGTTGATAATTGCACGGCCTTCACTCATGAAGCGGTCAACCCCTAATAGTAGGGCAAGCCCAGTTACCGGAATTAAGTGAAGTGCGGATAGTGTAGATGCTAATACAATGAATCCGCTTCCTGTTACTCCTGCTGCACCTTTTGATGTTAGCATTAAAATTAGAATTACCATAAGCTGATGACCTAAAGAAAGATGTACACCGAATACTTGTGCCAGGAACACGGTTGACATAACAAGATAGATACATGTTCCATCAAGGTTAAAAGAATAACCAGTTGGAATAACTAAACCTACTACAGATTTAGAACAGCCAAACTTCTCCATTTTGTCCATTATTCTTGGTAATACTGATTCGGAAGAACTTGTACCTAATACAATTAATATCTCGTCTTTAATATATCGCAAATAATTCCATAAGCTGAATCCATATTTTCTACAAATCAAGTTCAATACAACAAAAACAAAGATAATCATCGTTAAATAAACAGAAATCATAAGCTTACCAAGAGGTACTAAAGATGCAAGTCCAAAATTACCAATAGTAAATGCCATTGCACCGAATGCACCAATTGGAGCGGCCTTCATAATGTAACCAATCACTTTGAAAAATACTTGTGATAGCTTATCTAAAAATTCGATTATAATTTTTCCTTTTTCCCCTAGTGCTGCTAAGCCAAACCCGAATAATAAAGAGAAAAATAATACCTGTAAAATATCCCCATCAGCAAATGCAGCAACCATACTGGAAGGCACAATATGTGTTAAATAATCTACCCAATTTAATTTTGCGCCATCACCTGTAAATTGTGAAATATCGCCTTTTGGCAGATGACTGAAATCTAATCCTGCACCAGGCTTAATAATATTTACTATGATTAAGCCGACTATAAGTGCAAAGGTTGTCACGATTTCAAAGTATATAATTGCCTTTCCGCCAACTTTACCGACCTTTTTCATATCCCCCATTTTTGCAATTCCCAATACGATTGTTAGGAATATTATTGGAGCTATGAGCATTTTTACTGCATTAATGAATGTATCGCCCAGCGGCTTCATATGTTTTCCGACATCGGGCCATATTAAACCGACAAGGACACCAATCACAATGGCTGTTAAAACTTGAACCGTTAAATTTTTAAATATTTTCAACGCACTCATCCCCTTTTTACGAAAATTCTATCTAAGGGGATGATAACGCTTTCTTTTTATATCTTGAAGTTTATGGTCATATCGGACATTTTGGTCTTTTTGGTCTTGGCTGTTTTCGCAATGATTGTCGCTTTACGTCATTGGCTATAATTTCTGAAGAGCATTGGTTTCGAGGTGTTTTTTCTTACAAAGTTTATTCATTTTTAACTTAGATAATGTCGATACCTAGAATCTCGTATACAATCGTAACAAAGTCTAAGAAAAAAGCCTTGGTCTTTAAATTATTCCTTATTTGCCCATTAAATATCGATTAACCGGCCTGCCAATACTTCCATATTGAACATCTAAACGAATAGCTCCCTTTTTTTCTAAATAGTCTAAATATCGTCTGGCGGTTACACGTGCAATACCAATGGCGTTTGCAACTTCCTCAGCAGATTTCGGATCTGTTTCATTGTTCAAATAGGAGGATATTTCGTTTAAGGTGAACATATTTAACCCCTTAGGAAGGGGCTCATCTGAGTTAGATGGCTGTTTCATATGGATAATAGCATCCTATTCCGACTGCGATAAGGTTTCACTATTCTCCATTGATATTTTATAATATCGATATTTTTCCATCGCTTGCTTCATCCGATCAAATTTAAATGGTTTTATGATAAAATCAATGGCACCGTTTTGAAGCATTGTGTTAATCGTTTCTTTGTCTCTTGCCGCAGATACAACAATAACATCTACATTCATCGTTTGCTTCCGAAACTCCAGCAATGTTTTAACACCATTAATTTTTGGCATATAAATATCGAGAATGACTACATCCGGCTGTAATTTTTTTACTAGTTGAAGCCCTTCCTCCCCATTGCTCGCTTCCCCAATAATGTCAAACCCCTTCACTTGTTGAATAAAATTCTTATTGACTTCGCGAACCATCGGGTCATCATCGATAATAATGACCTTAATCCGATGCTTATCATCCATTCATTTCAACCCCCAAACTCATTGGAAATGTGATGGTAAAAGAAGTACCTTCCCCTACCTGTGAATCCACTTCTACATCCGCATTTCCCTTTGTCACAATTTGTTTAACCAGAAACAAACCATAACCAGTTCCGTTTTGTTTGTTTTTCGTAAAGCCTTTATCAAAAATGAAAGGTAAATCCTCAACCGCTATACCGCAGCCGTTGTCTTCCAGCATTATGGCACAAATTCCCTCATTTTGTTCAATACTTATGTCAATAAATCTTCCCTCTTTTTCCACCTGTTCAAAGGATCCAAAAGCATTTTCTAGCATATTCCCAAGCAACACCACAAAATCATGCTCATCGACTTGATTAGGAAATTGTGAAAGACAACTATTCGGATCCACTCTTACCTCAATCCCCAACTCTTTTCCTCTCCTAATCTTGCTCAAAAGTAATCCTGCCAACGCATCGCTCTGAATCATTTCTTTAATCGATTTTGAAACATTGATCTGTTGCTCAGAAGTTGTGAAAGCTAAGTCAAGTGCTTGTTCGGATTTTCCAAGCTGAATAAGCCCAGCGATGGTATGTAAATTATTCATATACTCGTGATTTTGAACTCGAAGTGCTTCTACAAAATTTTTCACCCCGGTTAACTCTTCGGCAATTTTCACCACTTCTGTTCTATCTTGGCATATCGCTACTGCCCCCACTACTTTTTGATTGATTAACACTGGAAATCTGCTGCTTAAGATGTTTTTTCCCCCAACTATGATGGTTTCATTATAAACCGCCTTATTTCGCTCCACTATTTCCGGTAATCTAGTATCCTCTAAAACGGATCGAATAGGTTTCCCAACGACATCCCCCTTAACAGAAAAAATCCCCTTCGCTTTTTCATTAAAAATAGTAATGTTTTCACGTGAATCGATAGCAATGACACCTTCATTCATCGAATGGAAAGTTGCGGTTCTCTCCTCAAGAATCCTGGCAATCTGATGTGGCTCCAACTGAAACATTTGTTTTTTTATATGTCTAGCAAGCAAAAAAGAACCAATTAAACCGGCAGATAGCGTTAAACTCAATATAATGATCATCTCATTCTTTAAATTTGCAGATATTTCCCAAAAGCTTGGAATACGGTGACCGACGAGTACAACCCCAATTTGATTCAAGTTGGCATCTTTAATAGGAAAGAACGCTCTTGTGAATGTACCCATTTCCCCCTTTGCCTTTGAAAAATAATTATGTTCTGCAAATGCTGCGTCTTCATCTTTGCCCAGAGATGGTGTTCCTAATAATTTTGGCACTGGGTGGGAATAACGTATTCGGTCCATGTTCATGACCACGATATAGTCTTCTTCATTTATTAAACGAATTTGTTCTATTAAATGGCTTATATTATTCCAACCTTTTGACTTTTGAACGGCCTTTCTAACATCTGATAGCTCAGCAACCGTTCTCGCCGTATTCATCGCCGCTGTATTAATTTCTTGTTCCTTTGCTGATTGAATATTGACAACGAGGAGTATTCCGCCAATTAATAATGATAAAATAACCACACAATATGATAGAATTGTAATTTTCCAGCGGATAGAGATTTGTTTCACATTCAAGTATTTTTCCTCCTGGAATCCGTACATTCATCTTTACGAATGGTTGGAATTTCTATTATCCTTAATGGTAGGTATAAAATAAAACTTTCATTTCAGGTTCAATCATAGATGGCCGTTTTCGTATAAATTGTTATTTTCGTAAATGGCTATAAATCCAAAAGCAGACTTAGTTTCGGGGCATCTTTTCTTAAAAAGGTTATTAATTCTTAATCTAAAAAGGCATGTTTATAAGGCTTTCGTTCACAAAAGCAAAATAGTTTAAGAAAAGAGCCTATATGAAAGAAGGACAAGCATGAAAAAATCAATCCTACTATTAATTATAGTACTGCTAATCGCAATCGGCATTTTTAGTTCGCAAAAGCTTTTCCATCCACGCAAACTTGTTCGCGACTACGAACAAGAGGGCTTAAAGGATCAAATTGTATTAAAATTCAGCCATGTTGTTGCTGAAAATACTCCAAAGGGACTTGCGGCAAAAAAATTTGCCGATCTCGTTTATAATAAATCGAATGGGAAAATTAGAGTTGAAGTTTTCCCAAATGGAATGTTGTATTCCGATATTGAAGAAATCAATGCTTTAAAAGAAAATAAGGTTCAGATAATTGCTCCTTCTACTTCCAAGCTTGGTTCTGTTTCTGAAAAATGGGGTGTATTAGATCTTCCTTTTGCATTTCCATCCTACCAAGCTGTGCAGGAAGGCCTAAATGGAAAAATAGGTCAAGAACTTCTACAATCTTTAAAAAGCAGTGACCTTAAAGGTATTGCATACTGGACAAATGGTTTTAAGCAATTTACATCAAATAAAGGCCCTATTCGGAAACCTGAAGATATAAAGGGACAGACCTTTCGAATTATGCAAAGTAAGGTACTCACCGCACAATTTAAACAGCTTGGTGCACACCCAATTCAACAATCCTTTGATATTACATTCCAATCTCTTGATAATAAAAAGGTGGATGGAGAGGAAAATACCTTATCTAATATATACTCAAAGAAATTTTATAACTTACAAAAGCATTTGACAATTAGTAATCACGGTTATCTTGGATATGTAGTTCTTATGGATAAAACATTTTGGAATAAACAATCTGATTATACGAAGCGAATTTTAATAGAAGCAATGGATGAGGTAACAAAATGGAATCAGCAGCAGGCAAGGAAAATGAATGAAGAACAGTTAGCACTTATTAAAAAGAATTCTTCTATTAACATACATGTGTTAATGGATTCAGAGAAAAAACAATGGATAAAAAAGCTCGACCCATTATATGACAAACTTGCCCCAACAATTGGGTATGATTTAGTAGATGAAATGAAAAAACTGCGCAAAAAATATGAAAACGCAAAATAAATATTACTAACAGGCAATATTAAATATTCTGTATGCATTTCTCATCTAATTATAATCTTAATTTCATTAGAATCTAGTAAACCTACCGTAAGATGTAATTGTTGCAAGGACAAGCAGCACCCCCCCTTTTATTATATCTTAACTTATGCCGGCAGAAATGCCGGTATATTTTTTGCATTAAAAACCATCTACTTTCCTACATAAAAAAATAAAAGACGCCTGAAATTCGTCAGGCGTCTTTCCTTACGTTTTGCGGCGAAGTGCCGTATGACCACATTCATACGTTAGCTCGAAAGCTTTGCCTCCGACTTACGCAAATAGCTCATCGCTCATTAAATATATCATGAACTCTAATATTTCACAAGCGTAGATTATAATCTAGCCACTTTTTGATATTCAGGTTCTATAGTACGCTGCTTCTTAATCATTGGAATAATAACCGCAACGGCAATCCCAATGACTGCTACTGGTACTACATACCAAATACTAATTGGCGGTGTAATCAGTAGTCCAGAATCATGGATATAATATAAACTTAGAAAATATATTACACTTCCCAATAAACCTGCAAGCCATGTCGGTTTTTTCAAAATTAAATAAAGAAGCGGGATAAATATTAAAGTTACCGGAACATAGGACGTTGGATAATGTACGGCGAAAAAAATGGCTTTTCCAATAAATCTGCATAAAATATATAGAACTGCAGCAGCTAAAGGTATACTGCGATCCTTAAATAAGCGGATTACTACAATCGTCAACAAAGATACAACTAATACGGAATAAGTCGGATAGATCCATGGTGGAACACCGCCAAATATTTGCGATCCAGGATCCTTTATTAATACCAATATTTCCTTCGATGCAATGGAATGTCCATGAATATATTGATTATAAGAAATTGCACCATTTTCTTGCTGCATATTAGGAAAAACAAGACATTCTAATAAGAACATGGCAAACCAAGTATGAAGCGATTTCCATGAAGGTTTTACATCATGTGTATAAATATAATACGCTCTCCATGCACCAACTATCATAATACCAGTTCCAATATAATAAATGAAATGAGTCGGACTCCATGTTGTTAAATCGATTCCGAATTTTATATGATAACTAAAATCTAATGGAATCCCAATTAAGAAAATAACATATCCAATAGTAGTTAAATTCCTTGAAAAATGATCCATATATTTTGGTCTCATCCACTCTCGGATTAATAATATCGCCCCTAATGCAAATCCTGTAAAATTTAAAATATGTGGGAGTGAATACTTTTCAAATAAATATCTAAAATGGTATGACGCATCCCAAGCAGATCCTGCAAATTTTAGCAAAAAGGCAAGTACCCATAATCGATAAAATTTCAAGTCTATGAACCTCTCTTTCTTCTAACCTAATAAATCCCAAGCACTTCCGAACGTTATCACCAAGATACAGCTAATTAATAAAGCTATCGCAAAATTAATAGCTGTTTTACGTGTTGTCTTTACTTTAAATAATTGATACACAAAAATAGCGCCAGATATAACCAAGTAAATATCACAAATAACGATTAACCACAATTGATAGATATTCTCTGTATGTGGTTCTGCAGTCACATGCCCCAAAATAAATGGAAAGTTTGGTAGCAAGACAAACCATCTCCTCCAATATATTCCTGTATGTCAAAAAACTATTACTAATATACCATAAAAACATTTAAATGAAATGAAAAATACTATTAAAAATATACATTCTATATTCTTATAAATATTTCCTATATTATAGCGGACCATTTCAATTACCAATCAAGATTAAATCTACAGGGAAGGAATTTCAAGGGTTGTTTATTGGAAAAATAGCTATGATGCAGTATACTGACAAAAAACTGCCTATGGAGGAAACGTAATGTTGGAATTCCAAACTGTGCAAAAGTGGGATGAATTACTTTGGAATGATGCCGAAAAAATTTACGAAGCAGCTTTTCCAGCTCATAGTAGAAAAAAAAGAAGGATAATCCAAAGAATGTTTGATAAAAACATGTGCTATCTTCATATAGCCTTTTTGGAAAACGAAATGGTAGCAATGGCTTTATCCGGTATAGTTGATAATCCCCAAATCCTCGTTCTTGATTACATTGCGGTAAAAAATGATTTCCAAAATCATGGAATCGGAAGAAAATTCGTTGACTACATAACAGAATGGTGTCAGGAATTCGAAAATTTTAATCTTATTGTAGTAGAAGTGGAAGCAGAGAAAACTAATTTAAACGAAAAGCGAATTCAGTTTTGGTTAAAATGCGGGTTTCAATTAACTGATTATATACACTCTTATATTTGGGTTCCAGAAAAATATCAGGCAATGTTTTATTCTATCAAACCATTGGATATTCCACCTGAAGGACAAGATCTTTTTACTTATATAACAGAATTTCATAAAAAAAGCTTTAGAGGATCATAAATCAATTTCGTTCTACATACTATGATGAGGGTTTTATCTTTTATAATGAAAGTGTATATTTAACTTAAGGAAGGAGAAGAAATAATGAAACAATTTCAATTTACTAGAAACATGCTTTTACATTTTCTTAACAATGTAGACGAAAAAGCAGCGGACGTTCAGCCTGAAGGATTTAATAATACCATTCATTGGCATATTGGGCACGTTCTCGTTTCGGCAGAACAGTTTATGTTCGGCTATCCAAAAATGTCTGCAAATTTGCCTGCTACATACAATGAATTGTTTGCTATGGGCTCAAAACCATCAAATTGGAATGGTGAAGTTCCTTCGGTGGAACAATTAATTCAAGATCTTGAGGAACAATCCTCAAGGATCCAAGCACTTTCTGATGATTTTTTTGCTAAACAGCTTCCATTCAAGTTTCCATTCGGAAATATCGAAACCTATAGCGACTTATACACTTTCATGACATACCATGAAGCGGACCATCTGGGACAAATGAAAGTGATGAAAAAATTAGTTTAAACTAAATGTAATTAAAAAAACTGCTTACTCCATGCTATAAGCAGTTTTTCTTTTCTATTATTTTTTTCGATCTGTCTTATTTTTTGCAATCCAAAAAGCTAAAATAATGAGTGGAATCGCGATAAAGACTGAAATGGTAATTTGACTTTGCGTAATAATGGCTAGAAAAAATAACACAGCTATCCCGATAATTATATACAAACAACCTCTTCCAAAGGTCTCCATGTATCTCACCCCTTTTTCATTAAGTTGAAGCAAAATACCTACAAACATCTATATTCGAATAATTATTCAATCATCCTACGGAGCCTGTGCAAATTACAAATGTATTTTTTATACATATTTAGAAATATATATTATAATAAGATGGAAATGATCAAAAAAGGAGGTCCTTTAATGTCGTTACGGTTCAATTATCAAAAAGAAAACCCGGAAGCCTTACAAACCATGTTGAAATTAGAAGGATTTAATTCGAAAAGTGGTCTGGATAAAAAATTATATGAATTGATCAAAATTCGTGCATCTCAAATGAATGGATGTGCGTACTGTGTAGACATGCACACAAAAGACCTTGGTAAAATGGGAGAATCGCAAGAGCGGATGCATTTAATCAGTGTTTGGCGTGAGGCAAATGATATTTTCTCTGATAAAGAAAAGGCAGTCCTTGAATTAACAGAAGCTGTTACTAACATTTCAAAGAATGGAGTTCCACAGAACTTATATGAAAAGGTTCTTACCTACTTTAGTGAAAAAGAGTATATAGATATGATAATGGCTATTAATACGATTAACTGCTGGAACAGGATTGCTATTTCTACCGGAATGTACCCTGGTTGTTTTTGAGATGTAGATTTACTTATTACTAAGAGCTGAAATCCATTAAGGGGTGTTCACATCATATAGTAAATGAATTAATTTTGGAAAACCTCTTATAGATTTCAGCTTTTAATTTTTTCTAACTATATCGTTTTATATACTCTCCAAAAGCACTTTCCTTGCTTCATTAACATTTTCTAATTTTATCTGATTTTCTTTCACTTTCCTTTTTAATTCTTTCAATATGCGATTTATTTTGTATTTCTGTGACTCTGCCTGTTCTGGGGATTTCTTTATTCTTCCTCTAATTAGGAAATAGTATTTCGCAATTCAGTCAATTCCTTTTGATACTGCTCGACTTGCTTTTCCCAAAGTCGCTTTTTTCTAATATCCCCCTTGACCCGTACAAGCTCCTCGTTCAGTTCTTCGTACATAGTCCCCCTCCTTCTGACACACAGTTATTAATACGGATACCCTTCCATTTTGGTTTCGGGTTTTGACACGATTATTATTTTATATGCAGGTCTTACAGTTATTTGTAAAGGATATATTTCTAATTTTTTATCGTGGAGTGCCCTTGAGAAACTAAAGCTGCTAAGCGTTCATAGCCCAAATTAATTGGGGAATAATTATTTTCTAATCGCAGTCTATAGTGATTTAAAATTCTAACTTGCTCCTCGGTTAATTTTTCGGCATTCCAGTACATATGCATGACATTATACTCAAACAATTCTTTTAGCTTAAAAAGCAATGGCAAGGTAGTTATCATTTCTTGAGGTATGTGGAATTCTTCCAAATAGCCTTCGAACAAAGATTCAGCAATAGATTGTGTATAATCCTTTATATTGCTGTTACCGGAAAATGAAAATTCAACCGCAGAATAAATAGGAACAACCAAATCAAAAACATAGTAGTGTTTCTCCGCATCTTGAAAATAGATAAACGTAAGATAAAAAATAGGAGTCCTTCTAACGACTCCTGTAATTTAATCAATTGTTCTTTCATTCAAACTCCCAATTAAGACAGATGATCAATTAAGTTGTAATCCTGCACCCACCATTTGTTCTCTTTAAAATAAATATTACTTAAACAAGCGTTTTTTAATACCGTTTTACCGGATCCTATTTCCCCTTCTGAAATACTGGATAATATAGCATTAATAACCGCACCGTGTGCGACAAGAATTATTTTGCCATTTGGGTACTTTTGATTAATTTTTCGAATTCCTGCTTTTAATCGATGCTGAAAGGAAATTCTCTCTTCTTGATTAGGATATTTTTTATCCGGAAACGATTCCCTTCTTTCCTTTAAGGTCATGCCTTCCGCGTCACCGAAATTTCTTTCCTTAAATTCTTCCATTTCTATTAGTGGCACATTGATTTTTTGCTGAATAATTTCCGCTGATTGTTTTGCTCTTTTTAGCGGACTTGTGATGATCACATCCCATTGTGATTCTCTTAGAATAGCTCCGCATTCTTCCGCTTGTTTTTTTCCTCTGTTATTTAGCGGTATATCAGTGGTTCCCTGAAGTTTACCTAATACATTCCAATCTGTCTCCCCATGTCTAACCAAGCATATAAAAGTAATGTTCATGCACTCCTTATAGTTTGAAATTAATTTTTTAGTTAACATATGTACAATAATAATTATCCATTTACAGTTAGCAAATTTTAAAGTAACGAAAACTTTCAAGTCTAGTCATGTTTTGCCACCTGATACAGTCATCCTTGGGGCTTTAATGGACTGTGCACCACAAATACAAAGGCTCGTCATTGGACGAGCTTTATCATTCCATATTCCATTCCTTTGACAACATACTATAAGTTACTAAATCTTCATAATGATCATATAGCCATTGTCCATCCCTTTTGATTCCTTCTTTTACAAATCCCAATCTTTCTGGAATAGCTCGACTTTTACGATTTTTCACTGCACAAACAATTTCAACCCGATTGATTTTCATCGTACTGAAAAGATAATTTAACAGAGAAGATACTGTCCTAGTAATAATGCCGTGTCCTTGCGCTTCCTCCGAAAGAAAATAGCCAATGCTTGTAGTGCTGTTTTTCCAATCAATATAGTGAAGTCCTATCATGCCAACTAATTTTCCATTATAGCGAATTCCAGCATCAAAACCATTGTTGTCTGCGTAATTTCTCGTCCATATCGGGATAATTTCTTCAAAATCATTGGGTGATTTTCTTTTATCGACCCATACTAACCATTTTCTAAGGTGCTCACGGTTCGTATCGATTAAATCAAATAGTTCTTCTTTATGATGTATTTGAAATAATTCAATCCATATTTCTTCATCTACTTTATAGGAAAACATTCCAACTCCCCCTATGTATATCTTTAATATAGATATATTTCTGTTTGTATGAATATTATTTCTATTTTATATTACCAACATAAAACAATTGATGACTTTTTTCCATTATTACGACTAAAAAGATGAATGGATTTTAGAGTATTGACCAAAATGTAAAGTGAGGAGGTAGTGAAAATGAGAGATGTAACAGCTCTAATCATAAAATTTGTTACAAGCTTAATTGCTTATGCCGTAGGATTCGATTTATTTTTCAATGCGACGTGGACGCAAGTTGTTTGGTTCAGCGTTCTAACAACAATTGTCTCATACCTTGCAGGGGAAAGGATATTGTTATCGAGGATTGGAAATACGAAATCTCTTATTGCTGATTTTCTTATGTCATATGTAATCGTATGGGTATTCGGAAGTGTGCTTTTAAATTCCTACATGCAAATCGCTTGGGGCAGTATCATTTCTGCCATCATCATAACTGCAGGCGAATTCTTTGTTCACCGGTTACTTTTGCATTCCAGACATGAGGATAATCGCGATAGAAGTGGAGCCAACCAAAGGCTTGCCTACGGAATGGAAATGTCTGAGGAAAATGATCCGATTAAGAAAAAGTGATCAGCCCTTCTTGGACCAAAAATAGGTCTTCTACATTAGGAAGACCTATTTTTCTTAATAGTAGATTTTAATTAGACCTTACCGGAGATATTAAATAATAATTGGATTTATTTTCTATTGGCTCAACAAAAACTGGTTTCATAGAACCGTTAAAATTTAATCTTATCTCTTCTTCCTTTATAACTTTAAGCACATCCAATAAAAAATTGCCATTTAGTGTAATGCGAAATCCTATGTCTCCCTTTAGCTCCATAATTGATTGTGTTTCTTGAATCTTCCCTATTTCTGTTGACATAGAAGAAATAATCAATTTAGAGTCATCTTTAATTTCAAATTGTACATTATTATTTTTCCATTCACTCGCAAAAAGACATGCCCTATCAATTCCTTTTAAGAATTGGGTTCTATTTACCACAATGGTTGTCTTACATTCTTGTGGTAGTAAACCATTTATACTAGGGTATGCCCCCTCTATTAATCTTGAAAAAAGGGCAACATTATTTGCTTTAAAAACTATATAGGTGTTTGTAAGAAAAATATGGATATTATCGATTTTCTCATCTATTAACTTTATAAGTTCGTTTAAAGTCTTATTTGGCACAATAATGTTAGTATTGATATTTGCATTTATACGAATCTTTTTAAAAGCCAATCGATGTGAATTAGTGGCTGTAAACGAAAGATGATTTTCTTTAAATGTCATACTTACTCCCGCCAGAACTGGATGAAAATCATTAGTGGAAGCAGCAAATGCTGTTTGTTGAATCATTTCAAATAAATCCTGCCTCGGTACTATACAAAAATTTGCATCACCGATATTGGGTAAATTGGGATACTCTTCTGATAGAAAACTATTTAAACTTGTTACAACCCCATCGGATTGGATTGTTACGACCTGGTTGTGGTTTACCTTTATATGTATATCACCAGGTAATTTCTTTGCAATTTCACTTAAATATTTTGCGGAAATTACTACACTGCCTTTTTCTATAATATTTAATACGCTTTCACCATCCAGTACAGTAGGGACGATTTTTTCTATAAAAATGTCAGAGTTACTTCCGACAATAATTAAACATTTTTCCTTAACCACTAATTTAATCCCCGTCAAAATAGTCCTTGATGATTTAAAGGAAATTGCTTTGCAAACATCAGATACTGCCTTTGAAAAACAGTCCTTATTGATTACTATTTCCATAAAAATATACACTCCTAAATATCCATTAAGTACTTATTTCGACAAAAACATTAAAATACCTGTTAATTATGATGAATCCCTTTTGTCACATAAGATGTCCGACAAGTTACATCCATCTTGTAGAATAAATAGTCATTAACACAAATTTACCCCTTTGAATATAGTAAGGAATATATTCATTTGGGGTGATCATTGATGAAAATACATGTTGTGCAAAGTGGTGACACTCTTTGGCGTATCGCCCAAAATTACGGTACATCGATGAATCAGATTATTGCTGCCAATGGTTTGGATGACCCAAACAGAATGGTATTGGGCGAAGCATTAGTTATACCGAATCCGTTTCAGCAATATGTTGTTCAACGTGGAGATACACTGTGGCAAATCGCCAATCGTTATGGTGTATCCATTCAAGAGATTATTGCAGCGAATCAGTTAACGGACGCATCCAGGCTATATATTGGCCAAGTACTTACCATTCCTGTTATTTACCATACTATTCAACCTGGAGAAACGTTGTGGTCCATTGCAAATCATTATGGTACCACTATTTCTGCTATTGTTCAGGCAAACCAAATTCAAAATCCGGGGATGATTCACGTCGGTCAAAGACTAAGAATCCCGGAGGCAGCTAAAAAGACGATTGAAGTAAACGCGTATATTACGGATATGGGTCAAGCTGGAGCAAACATTGTAACTCCTCTCACGCCTTCTTTTACTTACGTTACTCCATTTAGCCATAGAGTAAATGAAGATGGCAGTTTAACCGCATTAAACGACGATCTCATTATAAGTGCGGCACGAAACAGAAATGTTTCTCCTTTACTTGTTCTAACTAATTTTGTTGACAGTAAATTTGATTCAGACCGAGCTGCGCTTGTTTTAAGAAATGCCGATATTCAAAATACACTTATTAACAATGTTTTAACCATGATAAGACAAAAAGGATATCGAGGATTAAATATTGACTTTGAATATGTATATCTTGAAGACAGGGAAAACTACAATAATTTCCTTCGTAAGGTGGTAGAGCGCTTACGGCCGGAAGGATATTCTGTTTCAACAGCACTTGCACCAAAAATCAGAGCTGACCAAACCGGACTTTTATATGAAGCACATGATTATGCTGCACATGGTGAAATTGTCGACTTTGTGGTGATTATGACGTATGAATGGGGCTGGGCTGGCGGCAAACCATGGGCAATTGCTCCAATTGGTGAAATAAGAAAGGTTCTAGATTACGCGGTTACCGCCATTCCCCGAGATAAAATTATGATGGGTGCTCCATTATACGGAAGAGATTGGAAAATCCCTTGGGTGCAAGGAACCTTTGCAAGAACAGTTGGTCCTAAGGAAGCCGTCAACCTGGCTGCCAAATATGGAGTTGTTATCAGCTATAATACGAAAGATCAATCACCATTCTTCCGTTATACAGATTCATCCCACCAACAGCATGAAGTTTGGTTTGAAGACGCCAGAAGCATGCAAGCAAAATATGACTTAGTGAAAGAATATAATCTTCGCGGTGTCAGTTATTGGGTGCTTGGTCCGTCTTTCCCGCAAAATTGGCCAGTTCTGCATGCAAACTTTAACATTAGGAAACAGTAATTTTGATAAAAGTAAAAAATGCCCTCGTAATTTGCGAGGGCTTTAAGCATTTTATAATTATTATCAGTCAACGAATGAAAGATTTAATCTGCTTGATTCCTCTATCAACAGAGGTTTCTATATAGCCAACTATTTGATCAAATGTAAATACATTAAGTGGTTGTCTAAGATCTTCACAATCGTAATCCATATCGCCCAACACATGTGGGATAAATTGAATCATATCATCATTTGTTACCTCTTCCAATTCAACCATTTCACTAGGAATTTTTAATTCTTCTTTCCATACATTTGTGTAGCCGTAGTAATCTAATAATTTCCCATTTAATAAGCGAAAATCGTTATGATATAGGGTGAACATTTCATTATTATTTTCCAGACGATTTTTCAACCACGGCAAATAAAAACCCTGTAACCAAATATCATCAGCAATTAAATGAGTATAGTAACCTAGGATATAATAAGATTGTTTAATAGCGCTATATTTTTTTAGGAAATGTTCAAAATCAATCCGTCTAGAATAATCATTAACATCTCCTATAAAGAAATGTGACTTTTCTTTCGGTGCCACCGCATCTGGTGCCACACCGCCTAATAAAAAAGAGCTCTTATTTTCAATAGAAAAATGATCTGCTATTTTGTTTGCAATGACTAAATGCATGATTCTTGATCCCATATATTAAACTCCTTTTCAAAATCTTTTTATGAATTTAAATAAAATTACATTGGATATTACTTTTTATGGAATATTAACTTTAAAAAGGGAAGAAACTCATGAAAAAACTACTTTGTTGTGTAGTAATATCCTTTATTTATTGTGGTAGTAATTTCTATCCACTTTATACTGCATACGCTCAGCAAAAGCCGGCGCCGCCATATGCTGACTGGAGCCTTCTTGCTTTTAAGAAAACCAAGAATAAATATCCAAATGCCCACATTGTGGACTATTTGCATATCGGGAAAACAAAAGAGAACTCTTCTTCTGTTGAAAAATTTAAATTCTGGTTAAAAGATAATCAAAGGGAATTCGGCGTTATCATAACGATTGAATTTGAAAACAGTACAGCAAGAGTTCTTAAGGTAACTTTTGAAGAAACAAAAAAGTAAAGATACTTATTGTTTACCTTTAGTTAAAAATACTTTTTTAATGGCATTTACCAGCTCAATGGTTGATTCATCACTTAAGGTAGTTAAAATATCCGAATTGATTTCTTCCAAAAATATCCTTAGTTCTTGAAATAACTTTATGTTTCTACCATGAGGAACATGTGTAACAGTTAAAGCAAAGCAATATTCAGTATAAAAACACCTCAAAATAAATAAATCTAAAACACCCTTTCTTCATTACAAGTCGATATTCCTTCTTTTATTGAAACAAATGATTCAGTGAATGGAGTTTTTATTTTGAGATTTGAATAAATTTATAGCCGGATTCCAATCAGAATTATTTTGGGCTATTAATCTATAAATTTACTGATTATTTCTTCCTAATTTCTCATTTCCATGCTTAAAGTTACCGGTAATTTTTGCAAGCAGCAGTTGAATCTCCTTTTCATTGTCTTTAGCTTCTTTTATTTTTGCTATTAATTTATCTGCTTCTTTATTTTTTACCATTTTAATTTGTTTCTTGTGATGATAAATGATTACCGTTCCTTTTTTCGTGATATTATAAGATAATGGTTTTTCATCTAATTTGTTCCTTTTATCTATGCCGCTCATTATCTCCATCCTCCTAATCATCTCAAACGGTTTATTTATAACTATACGTTTTTAAAACCTATATGTTGCATTATTTATTGTTTATTTTCTTTGATAAGATACCAATGCCACTGTTTTCCTTTTCATGTGATTTTTTTACTTATCGTGACTAAACTTCATTTTATGAAAAATTTCCGTATAAACGAAAAAAGAGCCATTAACCAAAACTGATTTTTAGCTCTTAATCTTTTATTTAATTATTTTTCACTTTAAAACCAAATGTAATTTTCATACCAGGTGCAACTATTAAGGAAGAATCAGTGCTAAATGCTTTGGAAAAAAGCAATTCAGCCTCAAACTGTTTTTGTGCTTCGCTCATTGAAAGCCCACGTTTAATCAATCCATTTATAAATGATTCTCTATCAGTAGGTTTATTACCAATCCCATCTTCTTTTAAAGAACCATATAAGTTCTGCTTGTTCTTTAAATCCATATTAGGATGTAGTACATTCACTTTATCACTTATTCTGCACTCTATATTCTTTACACCTAATTCACTCAGATATAAAGGTATTTTTGCACCGATATTGCCGTCTTTTCCACTTTGGTTTTTATCTTCTTCAAATAATTTTTGAAGAGGTCCGAGCGGGACAATATGTGACTGTTCATAGCCATGTAAATGGTTTGATGCCATACTTGAAATCCAATGTGGCTCAAAACAAATAATTCTTCCCTTATTAACTAAAGAATCCAGCATTTTTTGCAAGATTTTTTTTGGCTTGGGCATATGTAACAAAAATGCATGACAAACGGCGACATCATACTTACTCTCTATTTTACACTCATTCAAATCTGCTACCAAAAATTCCGTTTCATATGGAAGATCATGAAAAATTTCTCGCGCTTCATTAATAAGCTTCTGTCCTTTATCAATACCTGTATACTTTGATCCCTTTGGCAAAAGAGGAAGTAACTTCAACCCCAAATATCCATATCCACAACCAAAATCAACAATATGTACGGGGTTATGAATCTTCCAAACGTAGCGGACCAAAAATTCTAAGTAATCATCGTTATAATATAAGTCTCTTGTTCTTTTAAGATACTCCACTTTATTGTCCCAATAATACCCTTCCACTTGATCTCTCCTTTTTAAAATATTTTCTTAAACTATTGCAAAAGTTTGGTAGTGGGAGTTTACTCTCCTAGAAAATTGTTAATGTTTCAATAAAATTTTGAATATCTTTTTGCGACTTTAGAATTATTACCCTTTTTTCTTTCGAGAGTTGTTCTAATTTCTTTAAAATATCTGGCCTTTTCTTCTTTGGGTATTCCCATATCCATTTAAGAAACTCGAGAGATAATCTCTCTTTACATCCCTCCCCCATGTCTGGTCGTTGTTTATTTCTAAATTGAAATATTCGTTTACATGCACGAATTACGCAAATCGTCCTAGGTATATCAAGAAAGATGATAGTATCTGCAGCATTTAGTCTTATCTCCATCGTTCCACCATAATTCCCATCCATAATCCATTCATTTTCTCTTATTAATTCATTTTGAATCTTCTTTTGTTCATCTTTTGGGACCCCTACCCAATTAGGTTTCCAAAAAATTGCATCAAGGTGATAAACCTTTATTTTTAACTTTTCACCTAATTTCCTTGCCAATGTGGATTTACCAGATCCCCCAGAACCAATCAGTGCAATTTTTTTCATTTATACCCCACTTTTTTCAATTAAACTTCATTACCTTAACGGTAGATTCTATAACCTTAATCTTTTTCTATTTTTGATTTTCAAACTATTCTTTACATGGTAATCCGTATGTAATTTGTTCTATTCCCGGTAAAAATCCAAAATTATAATACAAAGACTCTGCCGCATTTCCTACGGTTACAAAAAGTCGAATAACTTCATATTTATCTTTTAAAATAGTTAAAGCATGTTTTATTAGATTTGAAGCTATACCTTTTCCTCGATAATTTTGGTCTACAACAATATTGTATACCAATGGCAAGTCTTCCCAAATGGAGATTAAACATGCTCCTACTAACTTATTATTTGTTTGATCAAAGACAAGACAGGAAGATTGTTGAAGCAATTCTTCCTTGTTGTAGTTGAAATAATCCTCTAATTCCAACCTTTGTTGTTCGATTGTATTGATTGTTGGATGTCCAATACTATCGGGTCCTAAATAAGCTTTATAAGAAAGTTGTGCAATTTCCTCTAAACATTCTGAGGTTGGTTTTTTAATTACAAAATCAGTTTCCCAATCGATCCTATCAAATTTTTCAGTTGGTCTAATCATAATACGTCTAGTTTCTATTGGTTGAAAGCCTAATCGTAAAAAATGTTCAGACTGATATGGTAAGATTCCTACTGCGTTAATTGGTTTTGTTGAATCCGATATTTCTATCATATATTTTTTTAACCATGTTAATACAAGATATATATCCGTAAATGGCGGTTCTATAAAAAACGCCCATAAGGTATTTGGCTCTAAACATACTCCACCAATTCGCCTCCCATTTAATAATAACCAATAGGAGGGAGTATCATCTCCAAATATAGCTATTCGTCTTTCCCAACTCTGTCTAAAAAATATATTTTCTCTATACGTAGTGTAATGAATGGCAAAATCCTTCACATTAGCTCTAGTTAGGCTGAAATCATAGTTCAATTTAATTTTCATAATATCTCCTCATTTATCTATATTACTTTTATATTCCGTATTGATTTTTAAAATTCCTTCTTTTGGTAACCCTACTTTCAGTAATAATTAATCGAGTAGGAGGAGGTGACTAACCCCCGACCTCTCACACCACCGTACGTACGGTTCCGTATACGGCGGTTCCATTTATGTCTGACGTAGTTGAGAATATCTCACATAAAGACTCTTCAGCCCTCGCATCTCCCAATAGGAGTTTGTGAGGGTTTTCTGTAGGATTGGGCTTCTGGCTATTCTCCAATATTTCTTTCTAGAGTTTCCCCATTCGTATGCCTTCTCTTTTGGAATCCCTAATCCAATGAGTTTTCTTACTTTGGTTTTTGGTTTCTTCCATTCTTTCCATTGGCACATTCTGAGACGCCTTCTAATCCATTCGTCTAATTCTTTGAAAATAGTGGGTGTATCTGCTAATGCATAATATCCGCACCAGCCAATCAAATATTGATTCAGCTTCTCTATTCTATAATCCATTGGAATTGGTTTTGACCTTGAAGTTAATTCTCGTATCCGTTTCTTGACACGTTGAATACTTTGGTTTGACATCCGCACCTTCGGTTTCTTATGAAATGTGAAGCTAAAACCTAAAAACTTTCTTTTCCAAGGTCTGTCTACAGCTGACTTTTCTCGATTCACCTTTAGTTTTAGAGTAAATTCAATGAAAGTAGTAATCGAGTCCATTACTCGCTCTCCGGCTCTTCTCGATTTTACGTAGATATTACAATCATCTGCGTATCGGACAAACTTGTGCCCTCTCTTTTCTAACTCTTTGTCTAGTTCATCTAGAACGATATTGGAGAGTAAAGGACTTAATGGTCCACCTTGGGGCGTACCCTCCTCGGATTTCGTTATGACTCCATTAATCATAATGCCAGACTGTAGATACTTCCGAATTAGTGATAGGAGCGTTCTGTCTTGAATCCTTTTGGATAGAGTCCGCATTAATCTATCATGATTGACTTTATCAAAGAATTTCTCCAAGTCCATGTCGACTACCCATCGGTATCCCTCTTCGATATATTTCTTCGCTTGTCTAACACCGTCATGACCTCGTTTGTTTGGTCGAAAACCATAGCTCTGTGTTGAAAAAGTCGGGTCGAAGATAGGGGTTAAAATCTGAGTAATCGCCTGTTGGATGAAACGGTCTGTCACGGTTGGGATACCTAATAACCTTACTCCACCGTTCGGTTTTGGGATTTCAACCCGACGGACAGGAGAAGGTTGATAAGTACCCTCCATTAAGGATGTTTTAAGTGTATCCCACGTTTCGAGAATATGTCTTCGTAGGTCTTTTACGGACATATTGTCTACTCCATGACTTCCTTTGTTCTTTTCTACTCGCTTTAATGCCAGTAAAAGATTTTCCCGTGACAGCATTCGTTCCATTAACATTGAGATTTATCCTTTCTACGTGAACAATACATTCTCATTAAGTGGGTTCTTTACTAAGCCCTCCCGAAGTCCCCCATGGAATTCACCATTTCTTCCTTTCAGGTAGGTTCCGTAAGAATTTTCTGCTTTCATACATAAAGAACCGTTTGCCGAGTGTTTGTTCTCCTAAAATGGTTCAGTCCTTCCTTGATTCTCTCGAGCAAACCAAGTACTACGACTTCGGCTGACTTCTGATTGTTCAGCTATCCATTACTAGATAGGTTACCAAGTGTACTTGGCGTATCAACCAGACCTCCCCGGGTAAGAGTGCAATCTTTCCTTCCATCTATCTGCTTCATTTACTTTGTATCACCTTCGGCAGAAAGGACTTTGTTTTGTATTGCAAACTCATCCAATGATACCTAGCCTTGTATGAAGTTCGTGTTCCTCAGACCGGAAGTTTGCCGCTCGCTTCCTTCAGATTCCGCGTCACCACGGACACCCTTGCGTTAAGCTAACTGCTACTTCTGCCTTCACAGTTCGGGACTTTCACCCTAGAGACTACACCCATGCCGGGCGCACAACAAAAAAGAGCTTTCAATCAAAAGCTCTTTCTCATATTTCTCGCTATTACATGATTTGATACTAAGAAAGTTCAGACAACTAATACAGTCCATTCGCAAAAAAATAGGTAACATTATTAAAATTATTAAGTAAAATGGATACTAATATGCCATTTTCATATTCTCCAAAACCTTAAAATGATCGCCCTGATAATTGTTGGTAACTAAATCGTTAATAAGAAATTGATAATAATCTATCTCGGCACCAAATAGTTGGACAACCTCTTTATGATTAACATTAGATAATGGAGAAATACTCATAACAATCCCTCCACCTGAATAGAACTTTTAAATATCAATTCTTAAAATTATTAAATATTATTTATTTCTTTAACCAGTATTTTCAATGCTTCTCCACTAGGCGATTTTTTCATATTTCTACGGAAAGCTTCGCTGTTTTTGAACACCGTTTCGATATATTCCACCAATGTTTCATTATTAAGGTTTCCTTCCTCCAAAGTAAGAGAATACCCTTTCTGTTCAAAGGCTTTTGCATTTAATATTTGGTCCCCTCTACTTTGATCTAATCCTAAAGGGATAATTAACATTGGAATTTTTAATGCTAAAAATTCAAATATGGCATTGGAGCCACCTCTTGTAATAACAATATCTGTCGCATTTAATATGTCTGCTAACTCATCATGTACATATTCATATTGTTTATATCTAGGAATCTTTACTAATTTGTTATCAAGGTTATTTTTCCCACACAAGTGAACAACTTGATATTTGGTAGTTAGCTGCTTCAAAGAATTCCTGACTGCTTCATTAATTTTTTGGGCTCCCAAACTCCCACCCATTATCGTTAAGATAGGGCTTTTATCATCATACCTAAGAAGTTTTTTACCATTTGCAGCAGAACCATTTAATATTTCTTTCCTTATTGGAGAACCAACAACAGTCGTTTTATTTTCTGGAAAAAACTTTTTTGTCTCTTCAAAGGAACTAAATATCTTGGTTGCGAATCTTTGTGAAATTTTATTGGCTAATCCCGGTGTAATATCACTTTCATGAATGAAAACAGGTATTTTAAGCGATTTCGCTGCTAAAATTACTGGTACAGATACAAATCCGCCTTTTGAGAATACTAATTTTGGCTTTAGTTTTCTCAAAAGGCTTCTTGCCTCTATACAACCTCTAATGACTCTAAATATGTCGACTACATTTTCAAAATCTATGTATCTTCTAAGTTTACCGCTGTTTATACCAAAGTATGGAATATTTATTTTTTGTATTAATTCTTTTTCAATTCCTTTTTTGGAACCAATATAAAAAATTTCCCAGTCTTCCTTAATTTCTTTTATGATTGCTATATTAGGTGTTACATGTCCTGCTGAACCTCCACCAGTAAATACAATTGTCCTTTTTGGCATAAATCCTCCTATTTTTTCTGTATTACGGTATCAATGCAATTTTGGATTCAAATATCATCCATTTCCAAATCTCGAAGAATCCCCATTTTTACATATTTGATGATGGAGTTAAGTTCTTTTAACACAAGTGCTTTTGTTTCGGGATCTCTATTCCAATTATTCCATTGTCCAAATTGCCTATCGTCCGGGCATATAGTGTATTCTATCCAAGTAGGCATATATGTTTTGAGGGTTAAATTACATCTTTTCACATGAAATGGTGCACTTACAACTAAGATTCTCTTTATCATATGTAATCCAATCTTTTTTTGCATGACAAATGCGGAGCCGATTACATTTTCAGTCGTGTTATCGGCTTGGGTTTCTAAAAGAATTTTGTCTGCCGGAATTCCTAATTTAATTAGATAATCTCGCATCCATATGGCTTCTGATACTTCTCCTTCTCCCCATCTTTTTTCAGAACCCGACACTAATATCAATGGTGCTCGATTTTGATTAAATAAGTCAGCTGCCTTTTTAACTCGATGTACACTTCTGCTTCCAAAGACAAGTATAAGATCACCCTTACATCCGTCATCTTGCATTCCATCAAACATAATTTTTGTAATTTGTTGTTCTGATAACGTATCTATTTGAATTTCGGAAATTAACATAATTTCATCCCCTGTTCTATAAAACCTTTAAACTTTTTACATTTCTATTCTTTGTTTGATATTTACATTCAATTTAACAGAAACTTTCTTAAATAAAAAGAGATCCTTACCTATGTAATGACTTATTTTCCCTTCTTTTACTAAGGGTGAGGTTAAACAAAAACTATGCCTTACAATGAATTGAATTCAATCTTTATTTTTTATTAACTCAAATAGCGGCGCTAAACCCGTTCCATTACTAAAAACCCCACCATTTTAGATGATGAGGTTTTTGCGCGGCCACGAAGGGAATTTACCAATATCTAATACTGCCAATGCAATTTCCCTTTTCTTATTTTTGCTATATATATAATCTGGCCAGTATGACTATGAACTTCTCTAACCATTTGCACCATCATATCAAGTAGTGTTGATTGATTATTATTCGCACTATATGTAACAGGAGGCTTATCGAGGAAAGGTTGCCATATTAACAAATCAGGCTTTGATTTTATTTCTTCCAATACTTGAATAATGACATCAAAGGATTGAGAAGCAAGCGAAAGAGCTTGTTCTTTTGATAATAAAAGTTCTCTGTCAAACTCCTTTTCTCTATTTCTAGTATCAGGTACATCATAAAAAACAGTTTCAAGTCTTTGATGGACTGTACCTCTAATATGCGATACAAGATTGGCAATACTATTACTTTCTAAAGTCGGTGACCAAGAAATATCCTCTTCCGATAATTGGTTAATGGCTTGAATAACCCATTTCTTCTCACTTTTAAACTTTCCCAGCATACTTTCAATTAATATTACAGAAGTATCCATTAGCATCACCTCCTCCATACTTATGTATGTCGTTAATAATCAAACCATCTCACTTTTTTATAATATAATTGACTGCTTGATTTACTAGATGGTTAATATCCAAAGACGTGTCCAGGACAAGTTCCTCTTCTAGGATACCTGTACGTACATTAGAATAATGTTTCTTAAGATCTTCTACGTCAGTTAATAGTTGGTTGGGTAAAGGGTTCGATTTTCTTTGATTTAATCGCTCTGCCCACACTTTATCGTCACAAGTACACATAATAGATTTCCATTCACCATCATGTTGCTCCACCCACGTTTTTACCTTTTCGACATCATCCAAGTTGTTATAACCAAAATCTATGATAATATCCACTCTCGAATTTAGTGAAGATATAAGTATTTTATGTAGTAGATCAAAACAAATTTTGTTTCTATCACCATGATTATTTATGAAGGCGGCAACTGTATCGTAAATATCGTCCTTGTGCAGAATCATTACATTTAGTTTTTTCCCCAACGCCTTTGACAAAGTAGATTTTCCGGTTCCTGCCTTCCCCCTAATTAAGATTACTTTAGACATATGTCCACTCACCTCCACTGCATCTATTTCCCTATTTAATAATGGGTTCTACTAATTTAAAAATTAGTCCAAATGCTTCAAAATTATATAAGTTCTTTTAACCGTTTTAATACGGAATGAATAGTCAATCTATTAATAGAAATGTAGCCCATGAGGAGTTGGGAATAATTCCATTGGTTCGCCACTATTTTTCAAATCGATTAATTTGACATCAATCCACAATTAATTTGCCCCCGTAATAATATTTTCGGTCGCAATTTGACATTGAAAGGGTCGTAGAATAGTATGATCGTGAAAACAATAGCCTCCCATTCCTTCTAGGATTATGCTATCTAATCAACCATTTGCACTTTTTACAAAATGACTCGACCTTTTAATTATTACTACTTCTATTTGTTACATAATTTTTCCTTTTTAAATTTTCTTCAAAAAATAAAAAAGCCACTAATTTAGCAGCCTGATAATATCACTTTCACATTTTGATAATGAAAATGGCGTAAGTTTTCATTTGATTCTTCTAAAAGATAAAATCCTATAGCTTTGTCTTTCCCACCATACTATTTATCAGAATTCATCTGGAATTAAAGTAAATAAATCTTTAAAAAAACTTATTCCATTATATTTTTCAGAATAGGATTTCAAACCTAACATTATTTCTTGTATATTTTTATCGTTCTGATGACGGGCAGTCATGGATGCATGTATTTGAACTTTTTCCTAAGTTTCGTGTATTAAGTTCCTATTGATAATCCCCCTTTTCCAACTTAGAGTATCAATCCTGATTTAAAAGCTAATCATCATACCAGTTTTATCGTCAGATTTTTTAAATCTCGGGAACCTTACACATTCTGGATCTGTTTCCTCGAGATCTATTAAATCCCTTGTATACTTTTCAATTCCTTTACTTAAAATACACTCTACAACATAATTCCAATAGTTTATGCTATTTGGGATACTTTCTGCTGGCAAAAACATTCCATCTGTTAGTAAAATAAGATGCTTTAGCCCAATTCTATTTATTTTTCCGCTTTCTACATAATCAAGAGCTTGGTTCTCACCATTCAAAACCCCATATCCATCCAACGTATTACTTTTCTGTCTATTAGAGATGAGGATATCTTTTACATTTTCAAATAGATCTTCCCTATTTCTTATCCCTTTGTCTATCATATCTTTCCATTTAGCTATAGCAGCATTCTCAACATTAGAAGTTTGTATTCGAGTTAATGGTCTGACTTCATTATTTTGATATAATGCTAGAACCATACAATCTCCCATTTGTATAAAATCCACATATGTATCAGATACTTTAACTACAGCTAGTGCAGTTCCCCATAGCTGTTCTTTCTTCAATATATCAATGTTATATTCTTTCATTTTTCTATAAAGCTTATTATTAATTGTAAATAAATCATTGGTAAAACTATTATAGGTAGTTTGGGACTCAAAGTACTGCTTTACTTCATTAGATGCGATATAGCCACCAGTATAACCTTCTTTACTTATAAACGGCGTCAAGGAAGAAACACCGTCTGCAACACCATATATGGATATTTTGTCATTAATAATTATTGAATCCTCATTTAATTCGCGGACACCTTTAAACGTTGTAAAAGTTACCCTCAAGATTCTCATCTCCCTAAGAATAAATAATTGTAAATAGACTCGTTTTTCTTTCATCACCTTTTGCAAAATAAAAAAGTGAAAATTCCCACTCATATATGTCCTATATTTTCTAAGAATATTTACATTATTTGATTGCCTTCTGTATCTTAATCAAACGTTTAAGAGTTTCTAATAAACAGTTTAACTTAGTGAAAAAAGTTTTCTAAATCCCTACATTCTTTATAAAATATTCCTTTGTTTCTGAGTGTGTTAGTGTATCTAGCAATTTATCTTTTTCAAGAAATTTCACGTCACTAACTTCATTGTCAAATGGAGTTAATATTTTTTCATTACCTAAAAACTCAACGAAGAACATTGTTGTTTCTTGCCTTACAAATCCGATTTTCTCTTGAATGGATTTCGGAAAATCAAAACATATTTTTTCATCAAATTGTTTTATAACCTTATATTCTTCAGAACCGGTTTCTTCCTTTAATTCGCGTAATAGCGAATCCACTAATTCATCATCTTCCTCTTCTACCCCACCTTTAATAAAATCCCATTCGCCTTCTATATTTTCTTTTCCTTCTTTTGTATTCATTTTTGTTTTATTTATAATTAGAAACTTATTATTTTGATAAACAATTGCACCAATAGCTTTTCGTATATTCTCCACTCGCATTCCATACCTCCTGTTTCAATTTTATTACATCAAAATTTACTAGTTAATAGTTTGAACAAAAATACCACGCAAGCACATACTTATGATAAATATAAAGAATTCATTTTGAAAAAAGGTTGATCCAAAGAATCGAGTAGAAATAAATTTCGTTTTTTATAAAAAAGTTTATTCTGTTTCTACCTTGTAACATTACAATTGCGCATTTTCATCTTCCAGTAGTTAAACACATGTTATTTCATTTTCTATTCTTGAGGTTGTATCTGCGTAAAGGGTGTTAAATGCGGGACTGCACAGCGAATTCTTATTACATGGATGATATACTTTGCCAATTTCAGTATTGCTTACCCACATGCTTTTATGGAATACTTTTTTTACTATTTGTAGTAGTTCAGGTGTAAAATCTTCCTTTCCTTGATGACATTTCTTGATAAGAATGGATTGCCACAATATGTTATTTCTTATTTTGTAGGTCCTCCCAAGGCTGAAATGAAAATGGTATGCCAAGCATTTTAGCAGTTGACTCATCGTAAGATACTAAATCCTTTTTTGAAAGTTCATTTAAAGAGCGTTTTCCCATTGCTCTTAATGCCATTTTCATTTCTTCAATGCTAGCTGTTAAGAATTTTTCTGCTGCTTTAACGCCATCTTCGGTCTTAAATTGATCCTTGTATTTCCCTTGATTCCAAACAGCTTGTGTAGGTGGCTCAAATGGAAGTGCATTAAGAGTTTGAGTATGTGCAACTGAAAATAACATGGCTGAACCTAAATATACAGCGTCAGCACCTAGTGCAAGCACCTTTAAAAAATGTCCAGGAACAAATAATCCTCCAGATACAATTAGACTAATTTGTCCTTTCATATTTTTCTTCTCCAGATAATTGGCGGCTCGGAAAACTGAATGTAAAGTTGGAATCCCAAAATCATCGGCTAAAATTGGAGGGGCACCATGGGTTGCTGCTTGTCCGCCGTCAATTGCGATATAATCAACTCCAATAGAAATTAAATGATCAATATCTTCTTCAATTTTTCCACCTGCACCAATTTTTGATCCAATTGGAACTCCCCCAGTCATATCTCGGAGTTCATCAACAAGCTCCTTCAAATCTTCCAGTGTTTGATTTTCGACAAAATTATCATAAATTACAGCATCCTCATTTTCCTTTAGTCCCATTATTTTACGGGCACGACCTGTTAAATTTTTTGGTGAAATTTTTCCACCCGTTCCCAATAATGCACCCTGCCCTAACTTAACTTCAATCATATCGGCCCGCTTAATAAGATCATCTTCCTTTGACCATTCTGTTTTAGAAAACTGTAAAATATACTTTCCGGCAGCATCTAACTCCTCGGGCATAACTCCGCCCTCACCAGAGTTAATAGCAGTTCCCACATTTTTAGCCGCTCCGGCCAAAGAAAGCCGCACTTCCTCACTAAGTGCGATACCATAGGCCATCCCACTAATCATAAGCGGAATTTTTATTTTCATAGGCTTTTTCGCCTTTGGACCGATGATAACGGCAACATCTACCTCTTCCTCACCATCAACGGGAAATGGGGACGTTTGTGCAGGGATAAACGTAATCGAATCTAAATTCGGCCACTTTTTTGAAGAACCAAGCGGACGATGAAGAACATCGCCTGATTGTGCACGTAGGCTATTTTCAAGGATATTTTGAATACCCATATGCCGTAAACCTGGTAATAACTCTATTAGATTTTCTTGATAACTATCGGTAAAAATGATTTTTCCCATTTGTTTAACCATTCGTTTAATTATCCAACGCCAACCAATAAGGATAAATAATATAAGAATAAATAATATTGATACCATTACAAAAAGCACATAATATAAAAAATTCGGCATAATCACTTCTCCACTATTGTACAAATTATAAAGTTGTTACTACCATTATTGCCCAAAGAGAAGAAATAATTATCGTTAGATATGAATCTCCCTCATTTACATCGTGAAAAGAAGATAAAAAAGAATAGATTAAAAATTTCCTTTAACGGAAAGTCTATAAAAGATCTTCAAATTTGCACAACAACCATTGTTGATTTTAAATTTAATGATTACTCCACGTAAGAAGGAGGTTATTTTTTTGAACTTATTGAATGATAGTATTCACCGCCCTTATCCAATACCTTCTAAAAAGTGGATTATGCGACAAACTTGGAGAAATGTATTGTTTTTACATTGGCCGATCCCACTTGAAAAACTTAGGCCACATATTCCTGAGTCATTACAAATTGAAACCTTTAATGGCACTGCATGGTTAGGGATCATTTTATTCGTTTTAGAAGGAATCTTTCCCCTTAGAATATCATCTGTTTCCTTAACCCCAATTTTTCCGGAAATCAATGTCAGAACGTATGTAAATTACGAAGGAAAACCCGGTATTTATTTTATGTCTATTGATGTTGAGAACTGGGCATCCTTAAAAATAGCAAAGCGCTGGTATCGTTTACCCTATCATCCGGCGCAAATTTCTTTACGAAAGGAAGAACAAACCTATTCTTTTCAAAGTATTCGTAAAGGAACCGAGAATCCTTCAATATCATTAAAGGGCAAATATAGTCCAGTATCGGAAGTTTATTATCCAAAAGAAGGAACTTTGGATCATTGGCTCACTGAACGGTATTGTCTCTATAGTTCAAATAACAGAGTCAACATCTATTGCGGTGATATACACCATCAGCCTTGGCCGTTACAAAAAGCAGAGATTGAATTAGACAGGAATACCCTTTTTACACCTTTTAATTTGGACTTTTCGAATGTAAAACCAATTGCTCATTATTCCACCGGTGTAGATTCGCTTATGTGGAATATAAAAAAATTACGCATCTAGTGAAAAAATAACGAATTTAAGGAGGAGCTTAATTGGTAAAGCATAATAAAAAAATGGCATTCGCTTTAGCAACATTAATTTTGCCTTGGCTAACTGTCCCTTTTATGGGAAAAAGGAATTTTTTTAGGTTTTTACCCGTAGCGAGTTTTGTTAACTTAATTTTAAGTGTTTTTAGTCTAATCTGTAATAAGAAAAAATGGTGGATAACGAATAATCCTCTATCTCCTGGTCCTATAGATTTCACATATATATTGGGTCCTTATTTTGTAGCAACACTTTGGATATTTAGATTTACATATGGGAAATTCTTTAAGTATTTAACAACAAATGCGGTATTGGATTTAATTAACGCATTTCCTATGCCTTACATTGGGAGTAAATTTAGGATCGTAAAATTTATCAAAATGAAACACACTACTTGGTATTGTATTAATGTATTCTTGGCAATTGTTATCTATGGCTTTCAAAACATGGTAGAAAAATCCATTAAGAAAGCAGCAAGTTATAAAAATCAAGATGAGGTTTAAAAAATACTTTAAAGGAAGTTAAGAAAAAGCGATTTGCAATGTAGGATGATTATAATGACGCAGCCGTGGATAACTGCAATAAAAAGTGCAATTTCTCAGTAATAAAATTAAGAAATTGTACTTTTAATTTATTTATCCTTGTAAATTTATTTTTGCTAGTGGACAATGGCATTTCATGATGCCATTTTTGAAAAATCCATGATATATAATTCAAAAGATGAATCCGACCTTCCATCAAATAACAGCACTTCACACAACTCCCTATTGTATGGAGAATTGGTAAGGGGCACTTAAAAGCGCTCATTGAACCTCCCTGTTTCTAGTTCTAATTTGAAGGGAAAGTCCAATATTAAAATTTCAATCCGATGCTAATTTAAATCTAATAATAGCTATAGGCGGGGGTTGCCTAAGTATACAGAATCTAATTAGAAGAAATCGTTGAGTTACCATAGTTACCTCGTCTTGATACACCTCGTTAAAAAGTTCAACAGTTTGATTGCTTTTTTTCATCATTTTCCCCATGATTTTCATCCATTGTTATTCTTTTTTTCATACCTCACCCGGATTTTTCATCACCTCGGGAAGGTGCAATTGCATCTAATAAACCTAATCCACCAAACAGTACAATTTGAACATTCCACTCAAACAAAGCGGCAATAGTTGCAAAAAATAGTCACAAAACTATCAACAAGCCATCACAAAACATATGGTTTATCTTGTTCCTTGCAAAAAAAGTGATAAACTAAAATTAAATTTCGAATAATGAAATAAGATCTTAGATTCATCAGCAGAAAGGCAGGTTTTCATGAATCAATTACATACTGTTCTTGTTGTGGACGATGACAAAAGCATCGTAGAGTTAATGAAGGATTTTTTGGAAAATGACGGATTTCATGTAAAAACCGCTTATGACACCAATCAAGCATTGGAAATGTTTCATACTAGTAAAATCCACTGTATACTTCTTGATATTATGATGCCCGGACAAAACGGTTTCGAGTTTTGTAGGAAGATTCGGGAGAAAAGCAACGTACCTATTCTTTTCTTAAGTGCACGAAGTGATGATGTAGATAAAATTCGCGGACTGGCACTTGGCGGAGATGATTATATTGTCAAAACCGCTTCACCCGGAGAAATTGTTGCAAGAGTTAAAGCCGTTTTACGACGCTCCAATTCCCAACAAGAATCCAATAGACGAATATTGGATTATGGACGACTTACCTTAGATTTATCAACAAGAGAGGTATTTATCAACGGAGAAAACATCTCGCTCACACCGAAAGAATATGAATTGTTGCGGTTGTTTGCTGAACATCCAAAATATGTTTTTTCATATGAGCAGTTACTGGAGAAATTTTGGGAAGGAGTTGGTGATAAACACACTGTTCGTGTCCATCTTAGTCGGCTTCGGGAGAAAATTGAATCTGATCCGAACCTTCCGCAATATCTTATCAACGTATGGGGGATAGGTTATCGATTCACAGGAGAAGCAAATGAAAACAATTCGCATTCGTAAATTTACTATACTAAGCCTTTTCATTATCCTTACGTTGCCTTGGCTTTTTTTTGTAATTGCGCATTTTATAGACACAAAAACACTCAGTCTCGGAAAAAACGAAACTCAGCAAAGAAACTTAGATAAATCCGTTCAATTTATAGAAACAAATACGAAGAACTGGAATAGCCCCAAATGGCAAAACCAATTGAAAAGCCAATTAAAGAAAACGCACATGGGTGTAAGTATTTTATCTGCCTCTAATCAGGAGGTTTTTCGTTTCATACCGAAGCAGAACCACTCAATTAAGACAACTGAACAGTTTTCCATCATAGAGGATGGACAGGTACTTGGAAAGGTAGTTTTCTATTTACCCAATTTAAAATTATTTCAGATGATTGCAGCATTCACTGGGCTATTGCTTGCCTTTTTTATTGTTGGATTTGAAATGCGTAGATTCATTCTCAAACCACTCGAAAAAATGAGCCTGGCCGCTCGACAAATCGCTAAAGGAGATTTGGACGTTCAATTACCTGTAGCGCGGATCACTGAAATTGCTGAAGTCGGTGATGGATTTAATGTTATGGTGCGTGGTCTCAAAGAATCTTTTCAGAAACAAATAGAAATGGAAGAAGAACGGCGTTTTGTCATTTCTTCCGTTGCCCATGATTTACGAACACCTTTATTTGCTTTACGAGGATATTTGGATGGTCTAGAGCAAGGCATTGCACATTCTCCGGAAAAACAAGCAAAGTATTTGGAGATTTGTAAGGAAAAGTCTGCCCAATTAGACCGACTGGTAGAAGAGCTTTTCACTTATACCAAGATGGAATATTTAGAGATGGAACTTAATAAAAATTCGATTGACCTAAAACAAGTTTTGGAGAAATCGATAGACAGCCTGAGTCTTAGAGCCCAGCAAAAAAATATTTCTATAATCATGAAAGATTTTAAAGATGATTGTATGATAATGGGTGATTCGTATTTATTGGAACGTGCTATGAATAACTTATTGGACAATGCTATCAGACATACACCCATCAATGGAAAAATTCTTGTCCAATGCTACAAGGATAAAAAGAGGGTTACCTTCACTTTTCAGGATTCAGGTCGGGGCTTCACTTCAGAAGAACTACAACATGTTTTTGAACCATTGTATCGGGGAGAAGTATCCCGAAATCGCTCGACAGGCGGAGTTGGTTTAGGGTTAACAATTTCACAAAAAATTATTAGGCGGCATGGAGGAGACCTAACCGTCAAAAACCATACAGATGGTGGTGCGCTTGTCGCTGGATGGATTCCCATAGCTTTTAATGTACAAAGTTAAACTTTCCAGCATTATGTTTGCCAAACATAAATCACTTGGAGTTTTTTGTCCCCTTTTTCTATTAAATTTAGGGTACTATATATGCTTTGCATATATAGTACCCTTGTATCTTTTTCTAAATAAGAACAATTCGCTATCATCTATAATCTTCTTAAACTCATCCTTTCCTAAATTCTAAATAAATATCTTACTTAATGCTACTATTCCAGCTTTTTTGCAACTTCCGAATATATATAATTTGACCGATATGATATGCATTATGGGTCGTTACATTCGCTAATACTTGCCACCATTTAGCATCAGTGAACCCGTGAACATCGCTTTCCAGTTGTTCTTTCGTTATTATTTCTTGCCAATGCAATAGAACATCTAAAAGTTGTTTTTGAAGTTCAATAAATGTTTTATCTTTTGAAACTATAAATGTCCTTTCATTATTCTCAACCGACGAAACGGCATAAACACTAGATTCTTTATACCTTGTTTGCCACGTTTCATTCCAATAAAGCAAATGCTGTACAATTTCGGCAATACTATTACTTTCATTACTCCCCTTCCAAAAAGCTTCTTGCACTGTCAAATTTTTAACAGATTCTGAAAATGGGACATACCAACTCGGATCATTTGCATTAGCTAACAGCTGGTCAGACAATACATCTTTTACATGAAACATACTGCTACACTCCTTTTAAAGAATGTAATTTCTTTCATTTCTGTAATTATCTCATCGTAATTTAAACTTTTTACAGTCAGTCAAAAAGAATATCTCAAATTAACCAATTAATAACGAATTGTGCCCTTCTACATTTTTAATTTTATTCCACTCCACTTTCTAAAATCGTGAAAGTCTTCTTATCACAATTAATTTCTGCCTTTGCACCATATGGTAATATAAATTTCGGTTCGGTATGACCAAAATTCAAATTATATAGTATCGGCAGATCTTCCAAGTGAAATTCCCTCATGACTTTTTGAATTTCTGCTTTATATTCCTCGTAATACATCTCATCTTGTGGTTTGCCAAAAATGATTCCATTTGCTTTTTGCAGGATTCCTTGTACAGCATAATTTCGCAGCCAATACTTCAAAAGGTTTGGATCCGGCTTTTCTTCAGATGTTTCAAAAAATAGAATACTTTCGTTCCAATATTTCTTATCTGGCCAAAGTTCTGTTCCTTTTGCAAACTCTAGTACTTCAATACAACCTCCAATTAAATGTCCTTTTGCTATTCCTGAGCCTTGAAGTACCTCATAGCCTGAATTTTGCTGCATAGTCCGACGTTGGTCCCTATTCGCTTCTATCCATTCTAAACGCTCACTCGTCCATTCTTTAGCAGGCTGAATTTCCCCAATAATCTTATTTGAAAAGAGCGTTCGATTTACCATTTCAATCGTATATGGATCCATCTCAACATTTTCAGCAAAATCTGTTAAAATCGCAGGACCGTAAAAAGAAGAAACACCCGCTTTATGACAAAATAGATGGGACACGGTCACATCAGAGTAACCCAAAAAAATTTTCGGGTTGTCATGTATTACATCAAAATCAATATAAGGAAGTAAGCGAATACTATCTTCTCCACCAATATTTGCTATAATCCCCTTAATATTTTCATCCTTAAATGCAGTCATCAAATCTTCAGCACGGGCTTGAGGATTATTATAAAGATATTCTGCCCCTTTCAAACTATTCGGCATCGGGATAACTTTTAGTCCGAAAACTTCTTCAAGTCTCTTTACCCCTTGTTCATAACGCCATCTCAGTTCTGGTTCACCAGCCCCACCCCAAGAAGGACTTACTGTTGCAACAACATCTCCCGGCTGTAATTTCTTAGGCTTTATTAACATGTTGATTCCCACCTTCATATAATTCGATTAGCTTCGTTTGTAATATCCGCATTGTTCTATTGTTCTACAAAAAAAGCAATAATCCTTTCTAAAAACTAATTTCAAAATACGATAATTTAATGTATGTCATTTAAATGTTGAATTAATTGAATAGCTTCATTAACATGTGCTACATCAAAAATTTCGACGTTTGCCTTTAATTCTTTTTGTATTGCTGCCGCTTGTTCAGCATTTTCACTCGGGATAATCATAAATGGAATTCGAGTCTTTTCAACAATTTGAATTTTTTCTTTCATATACCCAATGGATAAAACTTCCCCATTTTCATTAATTGCCCCAGTAACCGCTATATGCAAACGATTTTGAAAGTCACCATTTTTGATATGACCCGATAATGCCAAACCAAGTCCAGCACTGTTCCCTGCATTGTCTGATTGTTTTGTAAAACTACTAACAAATTCTTCTTCTTGCCCTAAATATTGATTCACATTTTCGCCCATTTGTTTTATCGGTTCTTTTTGAAGATGAAGCCACTTTAGAATTTGGCTATTTTTACTGCTATATTTCATTTTATTATCCACTTCTTCAACAGATAGAACATCAGCCTGCTGTTTGGATAAAAGCTCTATAACATCCTGTTTACTTTTCTCGGTTAAATTCAATTGACTGACCCCTACTAAAAAAATTCCGGAACCTTCTAATACCTCACTTGGCTGTTTATATATATTAGCTAGATAAGTTGGAGGATTGTAGATCAATGCTAGTGGAAACTCATAGAGGAATAGAAGGAAGATAATAAAAGTGGCAATCGTGATTTTCCTTTTATTAACACGTTGTTTTCGAAAGACGATTAAGTTTATTAGCAAAATTATTAAACTAAGAAACAATATACATACAAAAACAAATTCATTGATGACATCTTGAAGATATAAAAGTAAAAATAAAAGATAAAAAATAATAGTTAAAACACCGATTATGAAACTTGATTTATTCATTAAATACACATACCCCCTTTTCTCTAAATTATTTTTATTAAAGTAACTATCCTTTTAGGACTAGGAGAAACTTCAACAATAATAAGGATTTATCCTCCTTGAATAAAACGAACACAATAATTTTAGTACAATATTTGTTTTAACATCCTTAAATCTATCAGTAATAAAGAAAAGATTGCTCCTTAGCAATCTTTTGGGATAAAGTTATAAGTTCTGTTCATTCTATTCTCATTTCTCCTCTTGTATGGGATTACTTTTTCTCACTTCATTCTCTATTGTCTGCTTTATTACTTGAGATGCTCGATCAATGCGGATTCTCATTTCAGGTTCTGTATGTTTTGGTAGAAAATCAGTGATCCAGACGAGTATACTTTCGTTATCATTCGCTGCAAAAACTTGAAAAGAAGCATGATGATGAATTAAGGGTGGATTACTTCCCTCGATAACCGAATAAGCAAGGCGATGTGTTCCTTCATCAACCGAAACAATCCGTTCACGTACTACTCCTCCATGCGGGAAAAATAGAATTCTATCATCACCATCTAACCGTGTATCCAAAGTATACCCTGGTACAAACCTTTGATGTACGGCACCGATATCACTTACTGCGTCCCAAACATGTTTAGCATTTGCCTTAATTACGATTTCTTTACGAATAGTAGCCATTCCTTCTCATCCTTAGTAGTTATCATGTTTAAAACATAATGTGTTTTGTAGACCAAATTTTTTGCATAATGATTCCACTACAACTTTCTCTGTTTCAACGTAGGTACCCATTTAACTATCTAATGGCATCTTTGGTAACGACATATAGAGACCTACACACCTTGAAATTGCTAATAATATAGTTATGTAAACTAAAATTAAAAATCCTTCTCATTTTTCCCTCTAGATATAATAAGCTATTTATTAATAACAAATAACAATAGCTCGGGAGATAACAAATTATCTCTATGATATGGGGTTCAAGGACTTTTCACCATATTTATTTAATTTTGTACCAATTTTTCAAGAAACATCTATTTTTTATTTCGCGGCCCAAGCTTCCACCTCTACTTTTATTTCTGGTCGGGCTAACCCTGCAACATATGCCAAGGTAGTAGCAGGTGGCGACTGTTTATGGAATTCACTCCACTTTTTTAAGTACAGCTCCCTATTAATACTTTCGGTTAACCAAATATTTATTTTAAATACATTAGTAACGTCTATGCCTTCGCTTTTTAGTATCGATTTAATATTTTCTAGTGCATTGACAAATTGAGTTTCAATATCGTCAGGTATAGTACCGTTTTTGTCATTACCGACTTGTCCAGATAATACAACCAATTCCGCTTCTTTAGGGATAACGGTTACATGATGATACTGTGCAATTGGGGGTGCAACATTTTCTGGATTTGCTTTTTTTATTTGCATTTGTTTTGCCTCCTTTAAACATATTATACAGATTTTTATAAATATTTAGAAATCCTAGTTAAACAGTTTAACAATATTCTTTAATGATTAGTTCGACGTAAATTGTGCCAACTTTCCCTTAAGTAAAATATCTTTAACAAAAAAAGCGTTAATACCCGTATCTATTTGGCTATATAATTCGTTTATTATAAAGACAGTTTATTTCAATTCCTCTGTTAAACAAAAATGTTTTTTATTAATAAGGAGGTAAGAAGATGAAAATTGCAGCCCTTTATGATATTCATGGAAATTTGCCAGCTCTGAATGCGGTACTACTCGACTTAGAAGAGATCAAACCAGATTTAATTATTATTGGAGGAGATATCGTTTCAGGGCCCATGCCTAAGCAGACATTGGACCGAATATTGTCTTTGACCGACACGATACGCTTCATTCGTGGAAATGGAGACAGGGAAGTGGTTACAGCTTTTGATAGAAAGCCCCTTCCATCAACTATGTCTGAAAAAGGTCGCCAAAAGACCCAATGGGTTGCAGACCAATTAACTAGATCTCATCGAGATTTTTTATCTGAATTACCAGAAACCCTAACAATTAAAGTGGATGAATTGGGAGATATTCTATTTTGTCATGCTACACCAAGAAGTGATGAGGAGATCTTTACACCTATTACCACAGAAGAACGGCTTACAAATATTTTTGCAGATATTCAACAAAAGTTTGTTATATGTGGACACACCCATATCCAATTTGAACGACAATTAGGTAATATTCGTATTCTCAATGCTGGAAGCGTAGGGATGCCATTTGCTGAAGAGCCAGGAGCTTACTGGTTACTGCTTTGCTCAAAAGGTTATGAATTCCGTCGGACCACATACGATTTTAAGTCAGCTGCGAAAGAAATTATAACAAGCAAAGACCCGCAAGCAAATGAGTTTGTTGAAGAAAACTTACTAAATATACCAACTGCTAAAGAAGCGACTGAATTATTAGAACGTATGGCAATGAAGAAATGAGTGGTTTTTTAGAATAACATAGCTTTATACGAATTTATGATTCTTGATGCTAGAACAATTTTAAACACTACGCATTAAAAAGATTTAAAAATATATTTATCTAGAACCTAAGTTGAAGATCAAAAATAAATATAGAAACCTAACTATGGAGTGATTATAAACTCCATAGTTTCTTGTACGCATATAATAAGGTTGTTTTATTTTAAATATATATTTTATGGTTTTACACATAAATTATAATAACGTTATTTAATTACAGAGGTAATTGGCTTCATGTTTAAAAATCCCATAATAAACAAGGTCTTCATATCGGTTTTCCTTCATGACATGTTCTCTTAAGACGCCTTCTTTTTTCATACCTATTTTTTGTATAACTTTTCCTGAGGCTGGATTTGAACTAAAGTGACGTGCAAATACTTTATGGTATTGCTTTTCAATAAAAGCAAATTCAAGTATAGATTTTGCAGCCTCCGTAGCATAACCATTTCCCCAATACTTTTCTCCAACCCAATAAGCAATTTCACCATTATTAACATTTTGATTGTTAGTTAATGCGATTGCTCCATATAAATTTCCAGTAATCTTATCTGTAATGGCGAATTCAAATTTCTTATTATTATTAAAATTTTCAAGGTGACTTTTTATCCAGGATAATGCATCTTCTATTGAATAGGGATAAGGTAGATATAAAGTATTCTTATAAAGATTATAATTATTACATAAATGGCAAACATCTTCTGCATCGGATTCTTTAAATAGACGTAGAAGTAAATTATCCGTTTCTATTGATTTCTCGTTTTTACAATAAATCATCATTTCAACCCCTAAAAAAATTATCCTAATTCATTCTATAAACTTACTCTTATTTCCTTCTTACTATAGTATTCTACCTCGTAAGTGAATAAACAAAAGAGCTGCTATATTATAAATTTGCAGTACTTCCCCCCCTAATCCATCAGTTTTTTCATTCGTAGTCTAAAATACTATATTATAAGTCTCACTTGCCAACTTCCTTATAGTAAATTTCCTTCTTCCTTATCTGACCTCTTCGATGAATGTAAGATAATCCTTTTTGGATTAACTCACCCGACTGTCATCCATGCATCACGATAGAAAATATAGTATAGAGAACTTAAATATCCATTACTATCCATACTAGGTTTAATACAGTCAATCTAATTTATAGATCAGAAAGATACAATCTAATTACAGGTATGGATTCGGTAATCTTTCTGATTGAATAACTAAAGCTGTCATACCCTTAGTGCTCCCTGATGCATGTCCCTCACCCTTTTTCCAAAATACACCTTCTCCACTTTTTAGAGTAATTCTCTTTTCATCTTCGCCTGCTATCCATCCTTCCCCTTGTACTACTACGAATAATTGTGGAACAGGTGCCTCATGATAACCAACAATGCCGTTAGGTTCAATATGGATAAAGCCTATATTAGTTGCTTCTTCTGTTTTTAATATTTTTGAATAAAAAGCTGATTTTGAATGATAATTTCCAATTTCATTACTTCCTTCTTTGTTAAATTTATAAAATTCCATAGATTTTACCTCCAACAAACAACTTTGTTATTTTCGTTTTTTCATGACATAATGAACAGTAATCATAATTTGTTTTTATGCTAGCCTGCCATGTGAATTTCATTACTTTTGTTGAATGAAAATTATTTTCCATACATTATTTTCAGTAATAATTTTAAAATTACCAGTTTGATAAGTGTGGAATATAAGCTACTATCCTTGCAGATTTCCAGTTATTAATATAGTCTTTTTAATATAAAACTTTCTTATCATTAGGATTTATAGATTTATATTCCATAAACTTACACCTTTTTCCTTCATTACCTTCTGCTAATCTTCCTCTCAGTACAGTAAAATTACAAAAAATCTTTTACATATTATTGAGTACATTTCTTTCACAATTTTCCTTAGAAATTCCAGTTAGAATAAATCCAATATTAATGTAATCGAGGGATACGGCCAATTAGCAGATAGATTTCTTTTTCTTCCAACAGTTGTTTTGTTATTATGCCGTGAGCTGAAATTCCATTTAACATAATACTTTGTGGAAACCCGCTTGTCATCTCCATTCAGGCAGCCCATTCATAATAAGGCTTCCAGCATCGGAATTGGTTTATATAACTAAATGTGACTTCTACATTATGCTTATGAAAATTGGACTGGAAGTCGGTGTGTCATTTGGAAACTCCTATCCCGAATTTTCTACTCATTAAGTGTATTTCCATAAGACTTCAAAAAGAAAAAGCCACTAGTAGTGGCCACAGGAAGCATCAATGATAAAAGAATATTAATTAACTGTTATGGAGTAAGTTTCCTTTAAAGATGGAGAATTATTTAAAGTTATCATTTTGTAAGATAATCACTTTTTCCCCGTTTTCAGCTTTCCCAATTTTTTTCGTATTTTCAACTAACCGAAAAATATTATCGCAACACTGTTTGGCACCCATTACTAACAATGGGACACCGATGAAATCAATTTTTAATCCTCTGGAGAAAAATCCACCAAAAGACATTGCGATTGGTACTGTCGGTGAGGTATTGGAAAAAACGATTTTTTCGTTGAATTGATATTTATCTTCCAGTAATAAAGTCAATTCTTTTAATGCTTTAACAACAAGTTTGTTCCTTTTTCGTCCAATTGAATACACGGAATTTCCATCTTCATCAACTCCATGGAAAATAAGTTTTCCAAAATCCTCTTTCGTCAATTTATTAAAATATTTCACATTTAATATTTGATCTGTGGTTAGTTTTTTTTCCGATTGCGGTAATTGTTTTAAATGATATGCCGCAGCCATAGATGTGGTATGTGTTCCACCATAATCATTATAGATATATATCATGCTATCATCCCTAATATGGTTTATCTAAAGTTATTATGGTCTATTATCCCTTTTCTAATTCAATTTTATTTATTGTTCGTACTTTTCATTAATTCTCTATTGATACATCCCATCGTACATAGCTAGCATGCTACTTTAGTTCAGTATTAAATCCTTCATTTAGATATTGTTAACACTTTATCAAACCCATTGTTTATAAAATTTAAAATAAATTTTCTCTTCTTATTGACAACAGTCAAAAAACCTCTTATAGTTTTATTAAAACCATTTTGTTAAAACTAAAAGAAATGAGGTGTAATAACTTTGTATGAACTTCTTGTCTTGTCTTTATTAATGAAATTCCCCTTACATGCATATCTTATTTCAAAAATAGCCAATGACACAATTGGTCCTTGGGAAAGTGTTAGCAGAGGAACTCTTTCGACGATGTTAAACAAACTAGATAAAGCAGGTCTAATAGAAGAAGCGAATCCAAAAAAAGTTCCATTTCCAACAGAAAGACCCTCTCGCACTTTCCAAATTACTACAAAGGGGAAAGCGCGCTTTTATGAATTGATGATGGACACTGAAAAAAATCCAGGGAACTATTCAAAAATTTTTCATAATAAAGCAATCTCCATGGAGTTTTTAAGTAAAGAGGACCAGTACTATTTAGTTAACCACTATATAAAATATTGTCAAAAAGCTATTGATCATATAAAAAAACAACAATTCGAGTTTGATGAAAACCCTGAGCAAGTCGAATCGATGAAAAACACTTCATTTTACGGAACAATTCGCAGTTTAATGGAACTTCAATTGAAGCAATGGGAGCTTGAATTGCAGTGGTCGTATCAATTAAAGGAACAGATTAATACATCTATTAAAAATGAAAAATAAAAAAGGGCGTGAATAACAAATGACTCAAAAATGGTCAAAAGAAGAAGAAAAAATTAATGAGCTATTTAATGAAATGTTTTCTGCATGGAGTAGTGGTGACGGCAAAGCATTTGCGAATTGCTTTACTGAAGAAGTAGATTATGTCACCTTCTTTGGACAACATCTAAAAGGCAAGAAAGAAGTGGAGATTTCCCACCAAAATTTATTCAATGGGATTTTAAAGGGTTCACAAATGCAAGGGCGAATAACTAGCATACGTTTCATTAATGAAAACATCGCAATTGTACATTGTATTGGAAACACGAAAATGCCTAAACAAAAAGATTATCCTAAAAATAGAGAATCCATTAATACTAATGTGCTTGTAAAGCAAAATGAGGAGTGGAAGATTTCAGCGTTCCATAATTGTCGCATAAAGGAACCAAACTTTATAATCAAATGGTTTATGAATAGAAATAATAAATAAAATAAAGTTTGATAAAACCAACTTCATAATTAAAAAGCGTGTTTTTGAAAAAACGAATGGCTAAAACACGCTTTTCTTGTTCACATTCCATGTTATATAAAATGACTTTTTTCTTAATAAAATCACTTTCCCATTGTTGAATTATTTCTAAAGTCCATTGCTCTAAATTTTTAATAAATATTATATTTCCGTTTTTCATAAAACCACAGTTCGTTCTTATGAGGAAAAATTCACTTATAATAAAGTTATTTAAATACAAATTGATCAAATTAATATTTATTTAAGCATTGCTTTTCTTCAGCACCATAACCTTTATTTCTTTGAGTTCTATTTTGCTCTGATTCCAAAACTAAAGGTGTCGTTTTTATAGTTCATTGAACCCCCCTATTTCCTTCCTGAATTTCCATAAAAAACACTACTGTCCCCGCTATATCTTTTTGAATGGATGCACTTTTATTTATAGCTCTTGGTATTGCTTCTTATTATTCTACACATACTATAATCTAGTAATTTGAATAAATTTATGGAGAAAACGGATTTAAATGCAAACTAAAATGAGCTCAACGGAACTCGGTTCACTTTGGACGACATACCATAAAAAAACAATGATCCTTCGTATATTAGAGTACTTTATTGAGAAATCGGATGATAAAGATGCAAAAGATCTAATGTCGGGTTTATGGGAAAAACTCCATCCAAAAGTAATCGAAATAAAAACAATGTTAGAAAATGAAGGAGCAGCAGTACCAATCGGATTTACTAAAGAAGATGTTAATCTAAAAGCTCCAGAGTTATTTACGAACGGCTTCGATATTATGTTTTGCAGGATATTAAAAGAAATAAGCATGGGTATGTATGTACTTCATATGACTATATCTTATCGAAAAGATATTATTAAGTTTTACAAACAACTTACTGAAATAACACAATCCTATTATGAACAGTTCACACAATATCTTCTCGAAAAAGATGTCCTTCCTCATCCTAATTATACTAACATGCCAAAATCAATTGATTTTATCAACGACAAACAGTACATGAATGGAACGAATCTTTTTGGACATAAGAGAACGATAAATACGGTTGAATTTGGAATTCTTTATCATTCCTTCGAGACAAATATCACCGGTATGCAATTAATGAAAGGATTTGCACAATGTGCCAAAGATGAAGAATTGAAGAAATATTTTACAAAAGGAAGCAATCTTTCAAAAGATATCTTAGATAAAACAGGTCAAATCCTCATCCAGAATGGTATTCAGCCACCTGCTACATCCGGAGGAACTGTTACTAGTTCGTCCGAGGCACCATTTTCTGATAAATTGATGATGTTTTGCAACTACCTTTTGTGTGGGTTTAGTCTCGGTGGACAAGGATTTAGTGCAGGTTTTATTTTGCGTAATGATATAATCGCAAAAACAATGTTATTTGCTAAAGATATATATGCATATACACTAGAGGGTGCTGAGCTAATGATCGAGAAAGGTTGGTTAGAGGAACCGCCAAAAATGGATTTATAATATCCAACAAAGCGTCAAAAGAAAAAGTTGTCTAAAAATTGGATTATGTATCAACAAGTCCCAAATTAGAATATTTGATAAATCAGACGGGGAAAATAAAAAAAACCGTTTATTATAACGTTTAAATTGAGGTCATCTATGAATTTTATTTGGGAATCAATGGTAATTTTATTAACAGGTGTTTGTTTAATACGAATTGCAGGTAAAAAAACAGTTGCTCAAATGTCGGGTTTGGAAGTTATAACAATTTTAGCAATTGCATCTACGACTGGTCACGCTATTTCAGAACAAGGATTAATTAAAACCATAATTGCCCTATGTTCTCTTGTAGCACTTCTTTTGCTAATTCAGTTTTTAGCAATAAAATTTAATTTTGTTAAAAGGTTATTGATAGGGAAACCTACACCAGTCATCCAAGATGGTAAAATAATTATGAACAATTTAAAAAAGCTTCGCATCACCGTTGACCAATTGGAATCAAGATTAAGAGAACACGGTATATCTTCCGTCACCGATGTTAAAACTGCCTCTATAGAAATTACTGGGCAGTTTGGATATGAGTTAATGAATCATGCAAAGACCGTAACACTTGGAGACTTAGAAAAGATGATAGAACAACTTCAGTCGAATCTGCTCCAACAACTTCGCGCTATTGAACAAAGAGTTTCTAAAGAAAACATTCAAGAATAACCCTGTTACACAACATAACCATATTAATGAATTTGACATATAAATGTTTTATTGGTCATACCTGAAAATCTTTTCACCCTAATCTAGTTTTATTGTACATTGACTTCGGTTTCGCCAAGGGAATAGTATCTACTTACATAACATGCCCTACTACTACAATAATAATAAAAACAAATGCCTTTATTCTCTGATCACTTTTTTTATAAAAAAATCACCTTTAAGATAAAAAAGGTGATTCTTTGTGTCTATCATAAAATTTACCTGTTTTTCTAATGAATATTATGCTTTCTGAAATTACCACCCTTCACTTCTGCAACGTCATATACAGTAACAAATGCGGAGTCGTCAATTTCATGAATGATTTCTTTTATTTTACTTTCTTCTAATCGGTTAATGACACAAGTAATTTCCTTGAATTTTTCTTTGGAATAGCCACCATATACTTCATTATACGTTGCGCTTCTACCTAAGCGATCACGTATGGTCTCCACCATTAATTCAGGTTGAGTTGTGATTATTTTAAAGGTTTTAGAACCACTTAAACCTTCCTCAACAATGTGGATCACTTTCGATGCAATAAAGTAAGCTATAGCAGAAAGAATTGCCCCCTGAAGTCCGAATACAAATGAAACGAAAATAAATACAAACAAGTTCAGGAAAAGAATGAAGTCACTTGTCCCAAATGGTAATTTTCGAGAAAGTAATACCGCGAGCATATCAATTCCATCTAATGCACCGCCATTACGTAATGCTATACCCATTCCAAAACCAAGAATAATACCACCCACAACTGTAACTAACAACGTATCTCCTTCGATAATCGCTGGGGTATGGTGCAGGAGGCTTGTACCAACAGCTAGAGAAGCTATTCCGATAATGGAATAGATTGCAAAACTTTTACCAATTTGTTTATATCCCAACCAAATAAACGGTATGTTAATAATTGCAATTAGAACTCCTAATGGTAGTCCAAATAATTCGGAACCTACGATACTAAGACCCGTCACACCCCCATCAGAAACGTTGTTTGGGATTAATACCGTTTCTAGTCCATATGCAGCAATAAATCCACCAATAATGATTACCAATCCTCTTAAGAGCATTTTTACAGTTTTTGACTTATGTTTTTTGATTGCGTTCATATTTTCCCTCGCTTCAAATTTATTTTCTTTTTTTAGTTTACCATAAAAATCTTATTTAAGTATTCCAAACACCTTTAGATCTTCAGACTCCAACTTCTTCTTACCAGAGTAGGTTAATGTAAAATATTTAGACGGTATTCATAAACGAACGATGCAATATGTGAAAGTAATTCCTAATGAACTCTTAGTTTGGAAGCCTTCTGAAGATAAATTTTCTATAGGTGATTTATTACGGCATATCGGATCAACTCGATTGATGTTTCTTGGTATATTTGAACATGGTTCGTGGACATATGAAGGACATGATACTAGTAAGGGAGTATCTCTTGAAAATATTTCAAATTATTTAGAGAAATGTCAGATTAAACTAACTGAGGGTCTACTAAGAGTTGGTGACGATGTGTTAACAAAAAAGGTTTTAACCCTTCATGGTCATGAAGTTAGTGCGTGGAGAATACTTATGGCAATTCCAGAACATGAAATCCATCATCGCGGGCAAATTTCAGCCTATTTACAAATAAACGAAATGGAAGCCCCACAAATTTTTGGATTAAAGATTGAACAAGTAAAAACAGTGTAATTTTGTGAATGAGCTTTGGACATCAACCAAAGCTTTATTTTTTGTCTTGTATTACAAATTTCACTCGGAATCTCAATTGAAAAGCAGTTTTTTTTTTTAAAATTAACTTATTTGATAAACAGATGACTAAGAAAAATTACAACACAACATAATCATCTAAATTAAATTAGTAAACCATATTTCCCTATTCCTGCTTGTTTACTAAAGAATTGCCCCGCTGCTTTTTAATAAAATTACTGCAATCAGTTGATTTCCTACTTTATAAAAGAAATAATTTCTGACTTTAATAAAAGCTTATTAGATTTTCATATTTCTCCTTTAATTGGTAAAAATAACTTTTATGAATAAAAAGAAAAGATACCTACCGGAGGAAGCTAGATGCAGGCGCAAACCTTTTCAGATGCTCAAAAGTTCTCCCCTTATTATATTTTTTTTCTTATAGTGATGGCGCAAGTTGGAATAGGTTACCTTGATTTCCAAAAATTCATTACCAAGTTTGCAGGGTACGATGGGTGGCAGGCAGTTATCATTGCAGGGTTGACTACCAATATTGTGATGTGGTTTATGCTAAAACAACTACAAATGGTCAAGGGGGATTTTTGCGATATACATTGGACTATTTTCGGAAAAAAGTTCGGGAATCTTCTAAATATCTTATTTGCTATATATTATTTATGGTATGCAATCACTGTCCTTCGGAACTACATCGCAATTGTTCAGGTCTGGATGTTCCCTGATTTAAGCACTTTTTGGTTTGCGGCAGGCTATATTTTATTATGTATCTATATTGTTTTCGGCGGAATACGGACAATCATTGGGATAGCATTTTTCGCTTTTGTACTCCCATTTTATATCATCTTTATCCAAGGTTTCACGATACAATTTTCCGATTTCCGACACTTTTTCCCAGTCTTTGACCATTCCTTTCATGATGTAATGAAGGCATCAGAAAGTATGTCGTTGTCAAACATGGGCTATGAAACAATCCTTATGTTCTATCCTTTTATAAAGAACCCCAGTAAAGCTAATAAATGGGGACAATTATCATTGATTTTTACTACCGTCTTATTCATATACACATCGTTTCTTTCATTTGCATTCTATTCAAAGGATCAACTGGCAAAGGAAGTCTGGCCAACGTTGACCGCTTTTAAAATTGTAAAATTACCAGTTGTGGAACGTTTTGAATTTATTGGAATCGCCAACTGGTGTATAGTTATTTTACCAAGCATCTGTATATCTCTTTGGTGCGCAAGCAGATTGCTAAAAAGAACAACAAAATTAAAGATGAAATACGGTACACTTATTTTAAGTTTTCTAATCTTAATGGGTTGTATCTTCTTTGATGAAAAAGACAAAATATATATTTTAAATAGTATAATTAATAGTATTGGATTTATCATAGGATATATCTACATCCCCATTTTGTTCGTTATATTATCCATTGTTATGAAGATAAAATCGAATAAGAAAACATAATTCAAAAATGTTTAATTAAAAGTTTAGAATGTATTTTTGAAACTATACAATTCAATGATTAAAGAAATGTTTATCATAATAAAGGATAGATGGCATCATCCCTGCTTCCATCTATCCTTAATGTACTAAAGTATCCACATTTACTTCTATCACACTAGTAAGGCTTCATTTAGTTCAATAACAGAACTACAATTAAACACCCAAATACTTGAAAGCCATGTTTCGGAAATATTCTGTTTATTTAAAAAATGATATCGTTTATAATCTTATTATCAAGAATTAGGAGGTAGTTCAAATGACTTTTCAACAATCCATTCAAATATTTAGGGGTGGAACACTTTCTTAACAGCTAATCAGTGTACCCCCTAATATGCGCATATTGAAATAACATAAAGAGGGGTAACTTATGCATTTTCCAGTAAAAAAATTTTTTTCTTATTACAAGCCTTATTTAAAACTGTATGTTTCCATTTTGGCATGTGCCCTAATTGGATCAAGTTTGACATTGGTATTTCCATTGTTAGTCCGTTATATAACCAAAGATGTTCTAGTTGGAAACCTATCTACTGCCCTAAACAAAGTATTTTGGATTGGCGGATTAATGCTGATTTTAGCAATAATCCAAAATACAGCTAATTTTTTTGTGGACTATAAGGGACATGAAGTAGGTGCCCGCATGGAACGAGATCTTCGTAGCGAATTATTTGCTCATATGCAAAAACTTTCTTTTCGTTTTTATGATAAAGAAAGAACCGGTCAGCTAATGTCCCGAATAACCAATGACCTCTTATTACTTTCCGAATTGTATCATCATGGTCCGGAGGATTATATCAAATATCTCGTCCGCTTTATTGGGGCATTTGTCATACTAATCTTCATTAACCCGCTATTAACGATAGCTGTATTCTGTTTTTTGCCAGTTTTAGGCGTCTTTTCTTTGTATTTTAATAAGCGGTTGAATAAAGGATTAAGACGGAACAAAGAACGAATTGCAGATATTAACGCACAGGTGGAAGATAGTTTATCCGGTATCCGAGTAGTAAAATCATTTACCAACGAGCAAGAAGAAATAAGAAAGTTTAATAGAGAAAATAATCGTTTCCTTCATAGCAGAAAAGATACTTATCGTTCTGAGGCATACTATTTTAATGGAGTAGAAACAGTTATTCAGCTAATCACCATCACTGTAATCGTCTTGGGAAGTGCCAGTATTGTGAATCACAACTTGGATTTAGCAGATCTAATAACTTTCTTGCTGTATATTGGCTATATGATTGAACCAATCCAGAAACTTACTCATATGAGCACACAATTTCAGGAAGGAATTACGGGTTTCCAACGATTTATGGAAATCATGAATCTAAAACCTGACATTGAGAATAAGCCAAATGCTATGTTTCTTGATAAGTTAAGTGGAGAAATTGAGTTTAGAAATGTCTGCTTCCGGTACGAAGAACATTTAAACGATGTTCTTCAGAACATGTCCATTCATATATATCCAGGAGAATATATTGCATTAGTCGGACCCTCTGGTGCAGGAAAAACTACATTTTGCTCACTGATCCCACGCTTTTATGATGTTACAGATGGAGAGATATTGTTGGACGGAATGAACGTTCGTGATATAGATCTCCAAACCTTAAGAAAGAATATTGGTATCGTGCAGCAAGATGTCTACCTTTTTTCTGGTTCGATATTGGAAAATATCCGTTACGGAAATCCTTCTGCAAGTGACAATGAAGTTATCGAAGCAGCAAAGCATGCAAATGCCCATGAATTTATCATGAGTATGCCAAACGGCTATCATTCCGAGATTGGTCAGCGAGGTGTTAAGCTTTCAGGTGGACAAAAGCAACGTCTAAGCATTGCTCGTGTTTTATTAAAGAATCCGCAAATTGTTATTTTTGATGAGGCTACGAGTGCACTGGATAACGAAAGTGAAAGTATCGTCAAAGAATCTCTGGAAGCATTATCAAAAGGTCGTACAACAATTGTTATTGCTCATCGCCTCTCTACAATTCGCAACGCACAACGAATCATCGTGCTTACGAAGAAAGGAATTGTGGAACAAGGTACACATGATGAATTGCTTATAAAGGGAGGAGTGTATGCACGACTATATTCCAAACAGTTTGAATTAGTTTAATGGACGAAATATTTTACCGGCTCTTTTTGCTATAGAGCCGGTTTTTATTATTGCTTACTCCAAAATACATACTTATTTTAAATGAATGCACCTGAAATTTAGTAGAACCAATAGTTTTTTTATTTTAAGACCGATAAAATTTAAATAAATAAAACCATTAAATCCTCGTCAAAGTACTCTCCATTATCTTTTAAAGCATTCCGTTCTACACCATAGACATCGAATCCTAAAGAGGTATATAATTTCTTGGCAGCAACATTGTTAGAAACTACCGTTAAATTTAATTGTTCCAATCCATTGGAATTTTTTGCTTTTCTTATTAATTCTTCCAAGAGTAGCTTTCCAACCCCCATCCCTCTTGTTTCCGGTGCTACAAACATCCCGTAAATATTTCCTTTATGAGCAGTTTTAAGACTGGTTTCACGCATAAAAGTGACGATTCCGACTAACAAATTTTGCTTATCAAAAGCACCCAGAACAAAGTTGTCTTTTGATGGTCTTATACGTTCTTGAACCATTTGCTCCGTGAACTCCACTTCTCTCTCAAAAGTCGACCCAAATGCTTCAGGGTTCATTTTTAATGCTTTCAATCGCAATTCTTGGAAAGTAACTGCATCTGACTCCGTTAAAATACGAATATTCAATGGCCTCTCCTCTTTTCTATATGAAGCTTTTTAGAAATAATAGTAATGTTTGTATATTTACTTCATTCTCCTTCTCGATACTCTAAAATATCTCCTGGCTGACAATTTAATGCTTTACAAATTGCCTCCAATGTCGAGAACCTAATCGCTTTTGCCTTTCCATTTTTTAGGATAGAAAGATTCGCCATGGTAATTCCTACCTTTTCAGTAAGCTCAGTTACACTCATCTTCCTTTTGGCTAACATTACATCTAAATTCACAATAATAGCCAAACCACCACCTCAGACTGTCAAATCATTTTCGTTCTTGATTTCCATTATACTTTTAAGAAGATTCTGAAGGACAGCTGTAAAGAGTGACACTACTATAGTTACAAAGCATATTACAAAACCAATAACAGCAATTCCAGGATGCAGTGCATTTTGTGTGAGAAGAAAAATCATACCAATTATATAAAGACAGAAGATTGTTAAAGCACACTTCTTAATCCTTTTCAATGAAATGATCGTAAGCTCCGAAAATGCATTTTCTTTTTCAATGTAATTTAAAAGCTTCATTCCATGGAACAATGCCAGAAAAAAAGGAAGAGCGGTTGCATAAAGTCCAAAAAGGACTGGCAATCTCAAATAGGCAAACTCTGGATTCATCTCCGAGGAGTATTTCGCGATCTTAGGTAACCCGAAAATACAAGCTCCAAGGACGATTACTCCAATTATCATAATCGCAACTTTTAAACCTGTTGTTGTACCCCGTTTCATATCTCACCTCACCTTTCGTTTTACCAATATAATACAATTTAATTTATCGATAATCAATAAACTTTTATCAATTATCATTAAAACAATCAAAATATCATCCTTGTTTTTCCACGCAAAATTTTTTGTTGTAGAAAAAAATTATATGTATTCATTTTAATAATTATTTAATAATCAGTTGTTAAAATAAACGACAGTTAGTTATTATATTAGTGCTTTCATACTGGAGGAGCGAACTTGAAAAAGAATTATGTAAAAATTACTCTGGATTTCCTAATGGCATTAACCTTTGCTTTATTAATGGACCCTAAAGTTCTTAGTGGTTTACCGTTTCACGAAATTGCAGGTTTGATTTTCGGAGTTGCCATTCTTACACATATCGCATTAAATTTTCGCTGGGTAAAAAATACAACGGTGAAAATCTTTGATCCAAAGCTTCCTTTTAAAACGAGATTGAGTTATTTATTAAATATCCTTCTATTAATTTCGATGTCTACTATTATTATCACTGGAATTTTTATTTCAAGAGTTGTATTCCCGGGTTTAGCTATTAATGGTAATCATATGATACGTGGTTTACACAATCTTGCAGCTAATGGAACCCTTGTATTAGTCGGTTGTCATCTTGGAGTACATTGGCAATGGATTAAGGGAGTTTGCCGAAAGATTTTTAAATCAAAAACAGGACAATGGAAAAAAGGTGTTCTTGCATCAGTAATTCTATCAATTGTTTTATTAGCTGGTGGAATCCAGTGGTATTCTTCAGTTCAACCTGCATCAGGAGATTTTAAGCAATTTGCACAGAAAAGTGATATTCAATCGTTTAATAGTGGAAATGTAAATGGATCTCATTTCCAAGGACCTCCTAATGGAACATTCCATGGACATGATGAAGGAAAATTTGGACACCATGGTGGTGGTAGTCCATTCCTCGTGATTCTTCAGTATTTGGGGATATTTGCTATTATCATAATACCAGTTTACTTTATAGATAAACGATTCCTATCGAAGAGACGGAATCAAAAAAGCTTACAGTTAAAACATAATGAAGGATAATCTAATCATTTTCATGTAAAAAAGAAGATGTTGCGCACATCTTCTTTTTTATATGAGCGATATATTATATAACATTTTCCTGGGGTAGATATCGCAACATATGTTTCACTTTAACTTTTGGTATGTAATTAACGATGGCGAAGGGCTAAACGGAAAGAATTTAAGCATTTCCAAAGAATAGATATCGGTTGTATCAATTTCTCCCTTTATTATTTTATAACCATTTTTTCTAGCATATCTCGTCTGATAAATGGTTAATAAGATTACCAGATTAATATCAATACTTTCCGCTGCTCCTCTCCAACCAAATTCCAAAACATTAGGATTTTCCCCTGTATGTAATAATGCAAATCCCAATATTTTATTTTCGTCTGTAATTGCTATGTAACTACCGTCCAGCAAAGTATCTTCATCGAATATCAACTTTTCCCATTTTGTTAAATCATGAATACCTGGTGGATTGGCTTCATGTGTGATTTCGTAAATTTTCTTTACAAAAGGAACTAAGTTTTCCTTTAGATCCACGTTATTTAAAATATCTCTTAAACTTTTTATCGAAGTTTTTGGAAAGCAATTTTTTTGTATAAATTGAGTTTCAACATTCACTAACGAAGAAATATTTAAAGAAGCTATATATGTTCTTCTTATCTCCGAGAAACTATTTTTATCATAGAAGTCTTTCAATGAATAAAAAGTCTCCCATATAGAGGTTTGAAGGGGTATAGCATTGCTATTAAATGCTTCAACATACTTTAATAGCAGCTTTTCAATCCCTGCTTTTCTGTATAAAGGATGAAGTAATATGGAGAAGTAAGTACAGTATGGATGGAAAGTAGTTTTCCACGCTGTGATAGCAGCAATAACTTCTTCATTATTTTTGGCAATATATGTACAAATATTCAGAGGGCTTTGCCTCCCTCTTTCAAAATACATTTTTGAGTCATTATCATCAACATAACAAACAAATAATAGTTGGTTTATCGAATCTTTATAATTGGAATTATATTGTTCTATCGAAATTTTCAATATTAGTCACTTCATTTCTATATGAAAAGATTATTTTTATTAGGTCATTTGTGTTTTATATAACTTTTTTATAGTCCTAATCCTGCCACTTTCTGAAGAGCTGTTGGTGGAGGTCCATTTTCGAGACGCTTATGAATCAAGTTTGCGCAATCCTTTGGGCCTAACACCGATGTGTCCACTGTCATGTCATAAATCCCAGGAACATGAACAAGCTCCTGCCATAAACTGATTGGTCTTGGAATTTTCCCATCTTCGGTATAACCGACTTTCCAAGTCTCATGCCGTCTTTCCATAATATTCTCAATAGGACATTTAACTCCTACGAACAAAACCGGAAGACCTTTAAGTATCCGAGCACAATTAGGCAGAATCCCTAGCGGGGTTGAATACCCATCATGGTGACCAACATCTACCACAACATTCAGTCCATATCGGCTATAAATTGCCACTGATTCATACATGGCCTGATACATCACATTAATAAGGGGTTCGAGGTCAGGTCGTTCACCACCGGGACGCAGTCCTATACCTGGTTGATAACGTTGAGGGTCATATTCATAAACTGATCTACCCCTAGATTCATCCATACTCCCTCAAATGTATTCTGTATTTCAGTGGCAATACTGGATTTCCCTGATCTTGGTGCACCGTTAAGAATGACGATGTTCCCATGGTCATTTTGATTTAACACTGGTTTCATCCCCTTTAAGCTTAATTCCTTAAATGGATTATTAAAAAGAAGATTTGTTGTGATTCTATATCATAAACCTTAAGTCTTTTGAGAAAAGTCTTTTTATATAATCATCCACTTCGAAAATATCCACCTAATCTTTTTCTATTTTAATATTAAGCACCGAAAGTCAAAAACAGTTTCAAAGTTTGTTGTTAAATATACGATTGCTAAGTTGAGCAGATATTTTCACCTGTGATCCCCCCACTTTTTTAAATTTATAAAAAAATAGCTGTCTAAGCAGCTACATATTAATTATTATGAACAAACTATTTTTTAGTCCATCTATTTTTATAAAGTTTTGTAACAGTTAAGATTACAGTCCCTTTTTCATGAATCCTTATGCCTGTGATAAGAGAGGATGTTTAAAAGTTTCCGGAAATGGAACATTCCCTAAATTTCTAATAAACAATGTCTCCCCTTCTTCATGATATGGTTTATTTTTCATTTTTAAATGGTTTTCATCATCTGGTGTAAAGTGAAATATTACTTTTTTCATCCCATTCGGTACTATTTTATTCAGTATCGTTTCTAAGCAAAATTTCTTCTTAGCGATTAAATCATAAATATGAACAGTATCCCCTTCTTCATGTAAAACCACAATAACATTATCCTCTTCTAAATAGTATAAATTATTTCGAAACACACTCGAACAATAAAACATAAGTATGCCATGGGAATTAGTCGAACCAAAGATTTGAGAAACCGGCACTCGGTCTTTTGCAAATTCATAGATAAAATGCAGATCAGTATGACTATTACCATCAAGTTTTTTAAGTGGTGTTCGTCCTGGGGAAGAATTATAGTTATCATAATAAAATTGAGTTTCTTTTACCATTTCAAATCCAAATTTCGGATAATAGTTTAGTACTGAATCATTAGCAAATAAGTACATGAAATCACATATTTTCTCATAATCCTTTATAACTTTCCGCATAAGCTCGCCTGAAAGGCCATTATTACGAAAATCTGGATGTGTCATAACGGTGCCAATTTGTACTGCGCTCTTTTCCTCATCATTTATGAAAAAATTCAAGAGATTAATAGAAACATTAGCAATCACTTTTTCATCCAAGACAAAAGAGTACGGGATATACCTTTCATTCCAAAAACCATATTGGTACCATTCCTCAAACCTTATTCCAAATACACTGTTTGCAAGTTCATTAAAGCTCGAACGTAATTTATTATTATCCTTATAATCTTTTATAAAAGTTATATTATTCATACGTGTATCCCTCACTAATATAAATCCACAACTATCTGTAGCCTTCTTTTATTTCGCCAACCTTTCGAAGTAATCCTCTATTTATTATGATATTGAACACTTGTTCAAAGGATTATTTCACTTCTTATTAATAACCTTCGATTTTATCAACTACTAGATACAAGCTTCGAATGAATCTATGTAAGAAAAGGTGTGATAATGTATGAATCCATCATTAGCCTGAAAGTGAAGAAAGAAGATAGCTTAGTTCAACCTTTTACCTTCCGTTCCTAATATTTAGAGCTTTAAGCTGATAATGTTCGAATCTAAACTAAAGGTTTATTACTTCTTTAATTCGGTAAAGCTCCGGACAAAAAACTCTCGAAATTTACGTTCCGCCACGGACATATAGCGCCCTTCAAGCCATGCAATTTGGTAGGTACGCTGACAAATAGGATTATCAATTTGCACTAAATGAAATGATGTCTCTATTTTTTCAATTAAGGTTTCCGGCATAAACGCAATACCAATTCCCATCCGTATGAAATGACCTACTGCAGAATGTTCGTCGACTTCACATATAATATTCGGAGTAAATCCTGCTTTTTGGCAAAATTCATCCGTCATTTGTCGGAATGGATTCCCTTGCTTTATACAAATAAAAGGATCATCAGCTACTTCACTCAAGTCTATGTTACTCCTATTAGCAAATCGATGTGTATGAGGAACAGCTAGTAAGATTTTTTCAGTGAGAAAGGACAATCCCTCTATCCCCACCTGCTCAATGGGAGGGAAAGTGATACAAAAATCGATTTCTCCATTTCGGAGCTGTTGCACCTTTTCCTTCTCTGAAGCTTGAGTGATTTGAAGTTTGACATCGGGGTGCAAGGATATAAAAGAACCTATTACGTCGGAAAAGCATTTATGAGTAGTTGTTGCTAAAGATACACGCCCTCTCTCCATTTCCGCAAGATCTTCAATTTCTCTTCGTCCCTCTTCAAGCAACATCAGTGCCATTTCTACTTTTTTCATATACACTTTTCCGAATGAGTTGAGTCGAATGTTCCTTCCTTTACGATCAAATAACGGTACACCCAAATCCTCTTCCAACCTAGCGATGGTTTTACTGAGAGCAGGCTGCGCGATGCGAAGCTCTTGCGCAGCCTTCGTCATATGCTCTAACTTAGCGACTTTTAGAAAATAATGCAGTTGCAGTAGCTCCATGCTCGTCACTCCTTCATTCATATACTCTAGTATATATAGAGATATATTAATATGTCTTTTTATTTATTAATAATCAATTATAGAATAAAACATGTAAGCAATAAAAGCTTGCAAAGAGTTTAGAGGATTTGAATATAAGTATTAAGATTTACCTGTTTCCAATTTGATGGAGTATTTTTTTAAAGGATAATAATAGGGGTAAATAATTATAACTATAGAGGAGATGTGTAACCTTTGAAACTAAACCATATCAATCTAACGGTCACCGACGTAAACGCTGCTCGAGAGTTCTTGGAGAAATATTTCGACCTACAAACCAAGAGCACGCATAGGGATTCATTCGCTGTACTATTAGACGATGATGGATTATTGCTCACATTGATGAAAGGTACTCAAGTCGATTACCCTAAGTCCTTTCATATAGGTTTTTCGCAGGAAAGCGAGGAGCGGGTGAACGAGATCTATCAGCGCTTGAAGAATGATGGATTTAATGTTAATCCGCCAAAAAGGGCTCATCGCTGGACATTCTATGTTAAAGCCCCGGGTGGATTTACCATCGAGGTTCTTAGTTGAATGATGACATTCAATAACCGTTCGATTGCAGAACATGTCAAAATCGTAATCATGTGATTACATTTTAAAATATTGTGAAGGGATGATTATCTATGAATAAAGATCAGACGATTCGATTAATTAGTCTTTTCAAACAAGAAAAAGCGATTATAAATTTTTCCCGTCTAATTCATACTCAATTCTACTCCACCATAAGCTGGAACTCCAACCTATTAAGGAGGGATTTAGCATGAAAGCCGCTGCAATTTCTACTTCTGGTCCTCCAAATGTTTTGCAAGTAATGGAATTTGAAAATCCTCATGCTGGTGCAGGGCAAGTTCGGGTTCGCGTTAAGACTGCTGGAATTCAGCCGTTCGACTTGGCAGTGCGTAGTAGTGGCTGGGCACCACCCGGTTTAGAGGTGCGGTATCCACAGATTCTTGGGAACGAGTTTGCAGGAATTATTGATCAAGTGGGCGATGAAGTCACAAACTTCTCTGTCGGCAATGAAGTACTTGGATGGGATTTACTGACCTGTTATGCAGAATATGTGGTGGTTAGTGTTGATCAGATTGTGCATAAGCCAAAGAATATGCCTTGGGAGGAGGCTGGTGCAATAACTGCTTCTGGTCAAACCGCTCACACTGCGCTACAAGAACTTCGCGTGGGCAAAGGAGACACCATACTGATTCATGCGGCAGCTGGTGGAGTTGGGACATTCGCAGTACAACTGGCTCAGGCATGGGGAGCAACTGTCATCGGCACCGCAAGTGAACGCAACCACGATTACCTTCGATCACTCGGTGCAATTCCTGTTACTTATGGAGACGGTCTTGCCGACAGAGTCCGCGCTCTAGCACCAGATGGCGTGGATGTAGCCTTCGATGCCGCCGGAGACGATGCTCTACGCGCATCGTTAGAACTTGTCGAAAACAAAAACCGAATCGGCACAATTGTTGCGTTCGACCTTGCAGAGGAACTTAGTGTTCGAACTATACGCAGCCAGAGATCCGTGGCTCGTCTTGCTGAATTAGTAGAACTATACTCCCAAGGGAAATTGCAGATCTATATCAGAAAGGTATTTCCGCTTCACCACGCCGCTGATGCTCATCGGGAAATGGAGAGTGGCCACGGCCGAGGAAAGGTAGTTCTTTCAATTAGCTAAAGTGTATTACGTAAATGTATTTGGAAAATTTATAAAGAGGTTTCTCCCACTATTTGGCGGCAGCCTCTTTTTATTATTTTTAGTTGTTATTACTTTTACTTCTATTTGCCCATTATCATTAATCAAATCCCGGCATATATAATAATCTTTTTTGTTTAATTCGGAATTTCCCATTATTTCATCAACTAGTAATTACTACTTTGATACTTATATAGAACAATAATTTTCTACTATATTTAACAGACGTTCTGAGCTTTCAGTTGATACATTTTCAGACAATCTTGCTCCGGCTATAATTGGAGCCCATTCGAAAACTTCATCTTTTGACAAGCCACTTTTCTCACAATAAAGACGTAAATATATATCAGCTAATTCTATTGAAAACTGTGAGTACAAAAGATATGTGCGGTATACGTCAGCACGAATATCACCTGCGCTGGAATCCACCCAATCTATAATTGTTACTTCGTTGTCTGACATGATCAAGTTGTATATATGATAATCCCCATGGCAGAGCCTTTTTTCATATGACATCGAATCCAATTTTTTAATTAACGCAGTCTTATGCTTTTTATCTAAATTAACGGCTGATGAAATTTGACGTTTTAATTTATTAGACATGGACTCAAGTTGAGTAGCGGGTATCTTATGGATTTTTTGTTGTACATCTACAGAAATACTCATAAAATAATCAGCTTGTTCCTTATTTTCAGATAAGATATCACCAATAGTCCTGCCTTTAATATATTCCATAATAATAGCTTGTTTACCATCAATTTTCGTGACATCCAGTACTTTAGGTACAGATAACCCACACGAATAAGCAAACTTTTGCTTGTTTGCTTCATACGTTGATTCTGTATCGGGCAAATGGTCATTAAAAACTTTAATAATCTTGTTTTCTATTAAGTAGATTTTTGCAGTATTTCCCTCTGCTATCAAGGTACCTAAATTCATTGATAACTCCTCCTTTGCCCTTTTAGTGAAAAGAACGATTGAATTCTACAAACATATAAAATGACATAGTCACCCGCGAATTCTTAACCTTTTTGCCGAGACGACTTTCTACTTTGGACCAAATGATAACACCTAACACCAATCACAGCCCCCAAAGTGTACCTCGATATTCAAAGTATTTCATTATAATTTTAAAATTTATTAAAGCAGGAATCTATCATAAAAAGCCGAATATCTTATATTAGAACTTTAAAAGGAAGCGGTTGTAATGATAATCAAAAGAAACTACGGGTGTATACGTCTATAATTTAAAGTAAAGGGGATATTTAATGAATCAAGCATTATTAATTATTGATGCCCAACAAGAGTTAATTGAGGGTAACGATCGTGAGCCAAGTGTTTATAACAAAGCGGAACTACTTCATAATATCAATTCAGTTGTTGAAAGGACTGTAAAACAAGGATATCCAATTGTATTCATAAGAGACCTAGATGTTGCTGATGGTAAGGGCAAAGGTTTTGAAGTTCATCAAGAAATTAATATACCTCCGGGTGCAACTATTTTTGATAAAAAGGCAACGAGTTCATTCTATGCTACACCATTGTTAGATTTTCTTAAGGAAAACCAAATCGAACATTTAATTGTGATGGGATGCAAAACAGAACATTGTATTGATACAGCAGTAAGAGTAGCAACCGTAAAAGGGTTTGATGTTACGCTCGTAGAAGATGGACATTCAACTACTGATAGCAAAACATTATCTGCTAAACAAATTATCAACCATCATAACGCAATCCTGCATGGTCATTATAATGTTGACCATTTCTCTATGGTGAGGAAGGCAGAAGAGGATCTGTTTGACCCGCAACATAATTCTTACAGATAGAATTAGGCGGTAACCTTCTTTAAATATCTTAGAAGAATTAATGTGACCGGAAAGGAATTATTCCTTCCGGTTTTTAGTCCCTAAGGTTATATCCACCATCAACGTTATATAGCCTAGCTTTTAATAACAAGATTCATATATTAATTGTTATCATGTCCACAATCTTTTAACTTCCACCAATTCCTGTCCATTGAATTCCATTCTGTATATATCTGGTTTGGAAGTATTAAGTAAAAATTTCAAATCGTACTGACTGTCATAATACCCCATCATTAAAGTCATAATCGCTCCATGAGTACCTAATACTATTTTCTTCCCTTGATAAGTTTGTAATAATTCTTGTATAACTTTTATCGCTCGGTTCTGACATTCTGCATTGGATTCTCCACCGGCCAAAGCAAAATTCGGGTCTGAAAATGACTTATGTAATAAAGGAAATAAATCCTGATCAGAAATTCGCTTATCATTTCCTGAAAAATTTTGCTCTCTAAGATCTTCAAATATACGAATTTCTTTCCCTGTTCTGTTTGCCAATTCCTGAATCGTTAAGATAGATCGATTATAAGGACTCGATACAAAAACGTCGATTCCTTCCTCTAATAATAAATCAGTTATGCGCAGAGCATCTGATTTCCCTTTTTCCGTCAAACCTCTTGTTCTTTCCATTCCGTCTTTTGGTGATTCTCCATGTCTTACCATATATATGAATGTTTTCATCGTATACTTCCCTTACAGTTAATCTAACTCCACTACTTTGATAAAAAAATTTAAACAGCACCCACTATTAAGATATTAAATATATCCCGCCATTCGAATAACCTTTCCATCCATTTCAGACTGAATCACACGCATTCCATTTTTCGAATAGAAAGCTAATGCATGTTCATTAGTCGTAGAGACTCTCAGGTGGTACTCGTTAACATTATTGCCTTTAAAAAAATTAATGGCATAATGGTGTAATTGTGCTCCTAATCCCACCCCTCTTTTTTCCGGAATAAGATAATAAAGATTTACGTATCCAATTTCTTTTCCTTCATAAATCTTAATTGTTAGTTCGAGCTGCCCGATTGGCTGTTCATTTTCTACTGCTAGCACAAACCCCTTAGGATTTTTTGCTATCTGCTTTTTTAACCAATCAAGATACTCGGTTTCATCACCGAAATCTTTATCTGAACCAAAACTAACAATAAATGAATCTTTTCGAAAAGGGACCACATATTTTTGATGTTTATTTACATCGATTGGTATGAACTTCATTTTTTCATCGCCTTTTTAAAAGATAATAAGTATGTATTCGCTACAAGAAAATAATTTCCTTCAATTGACAACTAAAAAAATGCGCTCCCATAAAAACAGAAACGCAATATCTTATATGAACAACACCAAGGAAAAAGTCACTCTTTATAGAAAGTCGGTGCAACGTCTACCCTCTTTAACCACAAGTGTTCTGGGCTGCTAATTCCATCTTTGATCCATACATCTCCCTGTTTTGACTTTTCAGTCTTTCTGTACCAAGTAATTTTTGAATCGATAACTTGTGGGAAATCATCGATTCTATTATGATTCGGGAAGGTAATCTGCTTTTGTTCCCCTGATTTGATGTTAATAACGTATAGGGAAGTAAACATAGTGGGAACCGGTCCTTCTTTCCATTCCTTATTTTCTTTAGCCCGTGCCACTATAACCTTATCTAGTGAGAGCCATTCTAAATCCAGGTCAACATATCCTTTAGGCGTGTATTCTTTCCTTTCATGTATGGTAGGAATATCTGTTATCGTCGTATTTTTATTTTCTACAAAAAATCTTCCTTCGCCAGATATAAAAGCTAATTGATTTTTGGTAGGAGCCCATTTTATCCAATTTTCATACCAAAGCATCTTTCCAATAACCTGAAAATGATCTCCTTTTGATGAAAGTACACATAGTGTATTGCTGTCATTGGACCAGGATGCAGTAGGCATTGCAAGAAAACTAACCCACTTCCCATCAGTACTCCACTTAAAATAATCTGCAGAAATAGCAAAAAGGTCATCTGGATCTGTTTGAATCGTATAAAAAGGCTTGATTTTATTCTTATTAAGATTGGCATCTACAGAAACTTTAAAAAGACGAACTGGTTCCCATCCAGTAGGCAGTAAATTGGATTGTGAGGAAACGATGAAATTTTTACCGTCAGGAAACCATTCAAAATCACTAGTACCTAAAGACACGTTCTCAAAACCTTCTGGGCGTCCATTCTTCGTTTTTGTAATGTTTAATACGCCACCTGCATTATAGGCTAATTGATTGGAAACTGGTGACCATTTAAAATTGCTTGTCTGGATTGTTTTATATGGCTGATAATTTTCTTTTTTCCTTGTGTCATATACATACAAATAAGTTTTTTCTCCAAGCTCGTCTCCAGCTAAATAAGCGATAAATCGACCATCGTTTGACCATTTAGGTGAGGAAACATTCAAGCCTTTAGTAAGTTGCCTTTCTCTGTCGTTTTCTTTTATCCAAAGCTGATGATCTCTTATAAAAGCCGCTTTAAGTGGAGCTTCAGCATAGGTATTAAATGTAAAACTAAAAATGATAATCATAAGTAAAAATAAAATTCTTATTGCCATTATCATCCCTCCTTGCAGGTAGGATGTCCTTTATAATGGCAAAAATCCATAAAAACCTTTGCTGATGAAAAGTCTCTAGCTGTAACTACCAATAATTAACTAATTCACTATGAAATATGTGCTTTTCTACTTTCTTTACACACTAATGACATTAGAGAGCGATGTAATGGAGGAAAAATTGTAAAGATAACATCAATGGTTTTTCGCATTGGCATCGGACAGATTATTGGTTTATTTTTATGAACGCCGTCTAATGTAATTTTGGCTAGTTTTTGAGATGACATCATTTTTTGTTTGGTCAATTGTTGTGTGATTACTGATTTATTCATATTTATTGCCTTTGCGTTTTCAAAAATAGAAGTATCAACGAAGGAAGGACAAAGCGTGCTGACTTTCACTCCAAATTCTTTTGCTTCATAATGGAGGGACGTTGTAAGTCCGACAACAGCGTGTTTGGTTGCGGAATATGCTGAACATATTGGAGAAGGTCCCATCCCAGCTGCTGATGATGTATTGACGATATGTCCGAATCCTTGCTCTTTTCTATTCCCTTCCATGTTAAACCCCTCCACTGAAAATTTCGGAGTATCATTTGTTGATTATAATAACTGCTCTATCATATTCGAGTATTCATCAGCAACCATCTCAGCACCACGACTGTTTAAATGAATTCCGTCTAATGTCAAATAAAGCCCACGTGACTTTGATAATCGATTAATCCGTTTTGGATTCTTGTAAAAGAGAACATCCTTCATGACTCGAAAAATACTAGTGCTTAAATAATCCGAACTATTGACGTTCACTAAATAATTCTCAAATACAGATTGCATATTTAAAAATGTAGCATTCGAATATTTTTGCGAAATTGACTGTATGATGGCAGATAACTCCCTTAGTCCCTCATTCGCTTCATTCCTAACATTCTCACCAACCACTGCAGGTGATACTGTCACAACCTGTTTTGTTGAGACTGTAATCATTTCCATCACTTCAGTGAAAATCGACTGAAACTCATTGTAATCGCATGTCACCGGCTGCGCTTGTACCTTTAGCATTTTAGAATAAACATCATTAACCCCGATCCAAAGAAAAATAAGTTCATAATCTGTTTCCAATACTGTTTTCGTTAATCTGGTATGCAAACTTTTAATAGTCTCACCTGGTTTACCAAGATTAACAAACGTTATCTTTGGGTATCTTTCTCTTAAAAAGTTAATGAAAGAAACGCCAGGTCGTCCTTCCGTTAAACTATCTCCGACTAATCCAATTTTCACAGTTATTTCCCCCTTTTTTTAATTGAACCTAAAAAGATAGTAATGGCTTGATTAAAGAGAGGCTCGAGTTTGCTTAAATCCTCTGTGTTCGTGAGCTGACATAAACCTCCCAACCATGTCCCAAGTAATACAGTCCACTCCTCTATGTTTCCGGTAATAAACTCTCCATTATTGATCCCTTCCTGCAAAATGGCACGATATGAACTCATTGGCACTATAGCTAGGTTAAATAGTTCTTTTATAGATTCTGCGCTGGAATTAGGATTGGCTGCTAACTCTTGACCGGATTTTAATAAAGGAGTTTGGTAGTTATAAAGAACATGCATCGCTATACCGTACAATTTCTCAGTCGCCGAAGTGTAAGAGGTTGCTTTTTTCATCCACTTTTCATACCAATCTTGCATTGTTTTGTTTGCCAGTAACACAAAAAGCTTTTCCTTGTTTTGAAAATGATAATATATATGTCCCTTACTATATCCGGAAGCTTTTGAAATATCTGCAACAGATGTTTGGTTATAACCTTTTTTGGCAAACAACAAAGAGGCCTCTTTCAAAATTTCCCTTTTTGCATTTTCACTGTCATATCGTCTTTTATTCAACTAAATACTCCTTTCTTAAAATTGAACGTTCGTTCTAATTTTATTATACGAAATTTTCATAATAATTTGATGGATAATTAGCATCATTCATCAAATTGTCATTTTTTTACTATTAATATATCGAACCAATTTAAATACTTTAGTAATGAATACGTACATGTATTCCACTATCCTTATATTGATAAACTGTTAATTGGGGAATTGTTGTTGCCAATATTTAAAAGGGGCTTAGCAAGAACGGAGTTGAGTTATGATGATGAAGTGGTACTTCATTGGGCATTAAATTCATTGTACATATTGACCATAGGATGATTTACAATAGCGGCGAAGGAGCTATTTCGCAACAAAAAACTATCCCAAAAAAATAGTATATAGTACACCAATGTATTTATTCTTATTTACATGTTTTTGATCAAAGAAACCATACTCTTTAGGATGGTTCTTTGACCAATAAAGTTTTGACTTCTATAAATTAAATTTTTCCTTAATCATTTTTGCCACTTCTTCTGCACTCAAGTTAGTATTGTTAATTTTTATATATTCTTTTCTTTTTATTTCTCCATCTAGTGAATTCAATCTGTATTTTTCCATCGATTTTTTCATATCATTTTCAGACCATGCAATATTTCTTTTTGTTGGTTTATGTTCCAGTCTGTTAGGAGTTTTATTTCTTTCTAGCCTTTCATCAATATCTGCCTCAAGCTCTACAAAGTAAACGGTTCCTCCTCTTGATTCAAAAATGTGACAAACTTTATCAATGTAGTCCCAATCAGCTTGAGAATTAAATGCCCAAACATATGTAAAAATCAATCCATCCAAATCACTTTTTGCAACTGACTCAAATAATTCCATTCGAAATAAATGGACTAATCTTTTTCCCTCTTTTGTACTGTAATCAAAAAAAGGATTCACCAAATCAATCGTCATGTGATTATGAAAAAGCTTTAAACCTGTTATTTTAGCTAGTTCCTGGCCAACCGTCATTTTTCCTACGGCTTGCGGACCAAATATCAACACAAATTTCATATTTTTCTCCTCATAAATTATCTTTTTTAGGATAATTCTCTTTAACTCGAAAAAGTCCTCCTTCTGAAGAAATGCTTTGTATAGTGTTTTTTACTTGACGGAAGATAATAATAGAAGTAAAATTACTAACATAATGTAACTTACTAACTATTTTAAACTGAATTTCGATTATGTAGAGCAAAATAATTTTATCTATATATCATCATCAGGAGGATTAAAATGAATTTTCATCGTGAACCTAATACATTTGTAGAACAAGTGAATTTAAAGGTACAAAATATAGAACGATCATTAGCATTTTACAAAGACATAATCGGCTTTAAAGTATTAGATCAAACAGCGACAACCGCAAAATTAAGTGCGGATGGAAAAACAGTGTTAATTTCACTTGAACAGCCTGAAAATGTGATACCAAAACAGCCGCGAACAACAGGCTTATACCATTTTGCTCTTTTATTACCTACACGCGCAGACTTAGGAAAAATTTTATTACACTTTATTCAAATAGGCTATCCATTACAAGGGGCATCTGACCATCTGGTAAGTGAAGCTCTATATTTAGCTGACCCGGATGGAAATGGAATTGAAATTTATACAGACCGGCCTTCATCCACATGGGATTGGAAAAATAACGAAGTAATCATGTCAACAGAGCCATTGGATGCACAAAGTCTGTTAGAAGAGGCGCAAGGGCAATCATGGAAAGCGTTACCGTCCGGCACCGTTATGGGACATATTCATTTGCATGTATCAGAATTAAAAAAGACAGAAGAATTTTATACGAAGGGACTCGGATTTGCTGTAGTCTCTCGATATGGAAATCAGGCGCTCTTTATTTCTACAGGGAAATATCATCATCATATTGGATTAAATACATGGAATGGTATTGGTGCACCCGAACCTCTCGCCAATAGTGTCGGACTTGTCTCTTATACACTAAAGTTTCCGGATGAGGGTACTAGAAAAAATATTATTCATCAGCTGAAGAATATCGGCGCCATCGTAACAGAAGAGAATGGTTACTTTGTTACTATAGATCCTTCCGGAAATCGAATTCTATTACAAATTTAATTAAAAGCATCCAATTGGAAAACTTCCCGATTGGATGCTTTTTGCATCATCTGGAGATTCACTTCCAATTCCAGGATTTCAAACGCCCATAGGAATTACAACTGCATTACATGCCTTTTCATAAAACTCAAGAGGCCCAGCTTCCCCTATTACTGCATATTCATATCCAATGTCTTTCATCTCTTTTAGGCAGCAATGCAGCAACATATATCCAATTCCTTGCGTGCGGTTTGAAATAGCTGTTCCCATTGGACCGAACAAGCCTTTCTTTCTCCGGACTACATCAAAGCAGGCAAAACCAAGAATTTTTCCGTTTTGAATTGCGACATAAATAGGAATGTTTTCTTCTTGAAGTCCATTTTCAACCGAATCCAACCAACCATTTCCAAACTCCGCTTCTACAAAATCTTTTAATGCATTTGCATCTTCTATTACAGCTTTTCTAATAATTAGATCAGTTGACGTTAAATCTGGAATGGAATAGTCTTTTAAGGAAACAATCATATCTCTTGGGGATGACAAGATTTCTACAATCGGAGAAACTACCACGCCTTCTAACATGGCTTTGGTCATCTCATCATTTACATCAAAAATTGCTTTTATCAATAAACCCTCATTAATATAAACTTGTTTGAATCGCTTCATTCTGTTGCATGCATTCTCTAATACCTGAAAGGTTGTATGGGTGACTTTCATATTAAAAAATTCAGTTTGAATGCCTTGCTCTTGATTATTGAAGTTTATTTTTTGCATACGTTCTTTTAAAGTATCATAAAGCTTTGGGTAATGAAGAAAAAGCTCTGCACATCCCCCTGTTCTTTCTCTCAAAATCCCAAGTATCAAATGAATTGGATACACAATATTAGTAGATTTGTGTGCTTCCATTTCAGCATTTTTAAATATTCTTAAAGTACGTTCTGAAAATTTCATTTGGTTTACATCCGCTTCACAGCTCACCAACTAAGTATCACCCCTAAACGATTTTGTCTGCATAATTGTTCGGTTTCAATTCGTTGAAATACTTACTGTGCCTCAGCTAACCTCTTGAGTGCAAATAATATTGAATGCTCATCATCATCGTAATCTTTCTCTTCGTCCTCTTCTTGTCTATTATCATCTTGTTCAATAGTAAGATATGTGGCATCCCCTTTTACGTGTAAGATGTAACTCATAACGAAATAATTTTCCGGCTTGTCCTCCAAACCACTAATGGGACATTCTTACGGATGATTATGATATAAAACTATTTTATAGTCATTTTTAATCTTTTGAACAAATGAGAACCAATCATAAAAGGAACTGCCAATTCCTGTTTCTATTATAAGAAATTGCTCACCTTTACCAACTACACGATACTCCAATTCAGTTCCATCCAAATAATAATCCCCCAATAAAATAAATTCTAAAGATATTTTTCAAATACAACTATTCTATTAATGGAACATAAAACCCTTCAAAAATGTAAAAAATATGTAATATTATTTAACAAAAAAAGCGCAAACCCTAATTAGAATTTGCGTAATTAATGCACTTCTTATTTTATATTAATAACGTTTTACTTCATTCTTTCAAACACTTTGGCTATTTAACTTTTCCAGTTCTTCTTCTATTCTTGTGAGGTCTATTCTTTCAAATAATGGTTCCACATTTGATAATTGCAAAGAATTAACATAAAATGCTTTCCATTCTGTTTCCGTTGTTTTTAACATTTCTTTTACCTTAGAGCTCGAAAAAGGAAGGAATGGCATCAAGATATATGCTAAATTAGCTATTAAATAAACACAATCAGCAATAGTTTGTTTACAAGACTCGATATCTTCCTTTATCTCTATCCAAGGCTGCCTTTCATCAAAGTACTTATTTGAATATCTGACAAGTTCGAATGCTTTTTCCAGTGCTCTTTTGAAAGCAGTATTTTCTATACAATTTCCTACTTCCCTGTATAAATCATTTATTTTCTTCTCAATAGCAGGGGTAATGATTTTGTTAGGAATGACTCCATCAAACGATTTTTGTATAAATTTCAATGTCCGATTTACGAAGTTTCCGTACCCGCCTAATAATTCACTATTATGACTATAAATGAAATCTCTCCAAGAAAAATCAGCATCTCTGCTCTCTGGAGAATTTATCGTAAGGAAATAGCGTATGGAATCTGGATCATATTTTTCTAATATATCCGGAACCCAGACCGCCCAGTTTTTACTGGTGGACAATTTCTTCTTTTCTAAAGTTAAATATTCATTCGAAACGATATGTGTTGGTAATCGTTCCTTCCCGAAACCGGCGAGGATTCCTGGCCAAATGATCGAATGAAACGGAATATTATCCTTCCCATGAACATAATAAGATTTTGCCGAGGAGTTCCAAAAGATGGAATCATCATTATTTGTTTCTTTCGCCCAAAGCTTACTTGCTGAGTAATAACCTGATACAGCTTCTATCCATACATAAATTTTCTTTTCCTCATAACCTTCGATTGGAACACTTACCCCAATAGGCAAATCTCTTGAGACTGCCCTGTCCTGTAGTCCTTCCTTTAAATAACGTTTTGTTAAAGAAACAGCATTTTCTCTCCAAAGCTTTTTATTTTCAGCGTCATGTACATAGTTCTCCAAAAAAACCTGAAAAGAGCTTAGTGCAAAGTAAAAATGCTCGGTGAATTTTGTCGTCGGAGGATGACCACAAATTTTACACTTTCGTTCAAGCAACTCAAGCGGTTCTAAAATAGCCGAACAATGATCACATTGATCTCCTCGCGCAGTCTCTTTGCAAGAGGGGCAAAGTCCTTCTACAAATCGATCAGGCAAGAACTGCTCACAATGTTCGCAATAAGTTTGTTCCACTTCTTTTTTGTAAATTAACCCTTTATCGAGTAGATCTAAAAAAATCTCTTGTACGACTTTATGATGATGCTGTGTATCTGTTCTTGTGTAAATATCGTATGAAAATCCTAATCTTGAAAAACAATCTTCAAATTCCTGATGATACCGGTCAGCAATCTCTTTCGGTGAAATTCCTTCCTGCTTTGCCCTAATGGTAATAGGTGTTCCATTACAATCACTGCCGGAAATATATAATACTTTTTCTCCTTTTAAACGATAATATCTTGCTAAAATATCACCCGGAAGCAAGCTTGAAATATGACCTAAATGTAGGGAGCCATTTGCATAAGCCCACGCTCCACCGATAAAAACACTCATTTTAATTACCTCCTATATCCTTTTTTCCTCTTCTTCCTGGGTTTTGGGCACCTATCTTGCCTTTTGGTGACCATTTTTCCTACCTTCCCTGTGTTTTAGGCACCTAAATCCCCTATTGAGTATTGATATTTGAAAACAAAAAACCCCGCCCTCAACTAAAAATAGTTAAGGACGAGGTTTGAATACCCACGTGATACCACCTTATTTCACAAATAGTTCACACTATTTGCCTCAGCAAGTACGGAGTAAAACTTTTACTCTTATACTGTGACGTTGATAACGAGAGTCAAAACTCGTCGCAGCCTACTAATACGAAAAGTATGTTCAGTACGAAGCTCAGAGACCATTTTTCAAATGTTTATTTTTGCTTCTTTTCAGCTACCGAAGCTCTCTTTTGAAAAACAAAATCATTTTACTTTTTCTCTTCATTGCCTTTATTTTTTTATTAATCATAATTTATAAAATAAATATTCCAATGTCAATATAAAAAAAATAAATACATTTAATTTTACTGTTCGGGATATGCTTCTTTTATAAATTGAATGGAGTGCTTAATTAATGAAATTAGTACTTCAATATTTATATCTGCTACTTTATTAATATAAACACATGCTTTCCCAGTTGTATGTTTTCCAAAATCCTTTAATAACTCTTTTTGAGGACCATCTTCACATGGAGATAAATATAGACTTATTTTCGATTTTCGGGGTGAAAATCCGACAAGCGGTGCATCACCTTCATGGCCGGATTTATATTTATAATGATAAGAACCAAAACCAATGATGCTCGTTCCCCACATTTTCGCCTGATGACCAGTTGCCTCGGTAAAAATATCTAATAATGTATAAGCATCTTCCTTTTTTTTAGGTGTTTCAATTTTTTCAATAAAATCAATAACATTATGATCGGTTTCTTTTGTTTTTAATTCATACATAATTTTTGACTCTCCATTTTTTATATTTTATTGGAACACGACTTTTTCAAATAATACTAAAAAACGATCCTTTTCTTATTACTTCTATTTTAAACAGTAAATTAATAGGGCATTCAATCATGCTAGAACTATTAACAATCCATTTAATTTGAGTTAACGATTTTCCACACACCACACGAACAATTGGTTTACTAATTGAACCCCCATCGTAACCGTTTGTTTATGGGTAAATCTATTTCTACTTCCGAATATCAGTTTTTTTTACTGGGAATCTTAACACCGTTTTCAACTTTGCCGGTTCAGTCTTACGAGGATCTGACAAATAAATTTCCCGATGAATTTTGCTTGAACGAATATAACCATGTTCTAAACAAAACGCTTCCATTCGTGTAAAGCTTTCTGGTTCATCGTCAAAGCTTCCAATATGCATCATTTGACAACTCAATCCCTCTTCGGCATGTTCAAACCGAATTTTCTTTAGGAATGGGCTTGGCCTTTTCCTTTTCGACTGTTCCAAAAATCGTTCAAAATGTTCTTCAGTCAAAAAATCTGGTTGGCGTATCATAATCGTGTACTTAAAATTGCTTTTGTCTGTCGCGGGCTTTGATCAATCAAGTCCCATAAGCCCTCGAGTGGAAAAACCGTATATTTATAGTATCCAGCTGGTACATTTTCACTTTTGTATGACATTCTCACCGCATAACTCATACTGTACAACGCTTCTGTTGCCATGGCGAATTCTTCCCCGTTAGGGTCCCCAGAACCATTGACCATAAAAAATGACATCCTCGGTACTACTACAATTTCCGGCGACATTTTAGGCATATAGAGTTGCTTATAATCTTTTTTATAATCTACCTTTTTGTCCAAATAATAACATCTCCCTTTTATTGAATAACCCACTTTGACACAACGAGTGTGTTTATTAACCTATTTTCACTTTATAATATACTCCTGCCGAACAGATTCAACCTTAATTTGTTACTACTCATTACTTCCTGTATGTATATCAATAAAAGCTGATTCGAGCAATAGATGAAATTCAAGAGACTCCAATATCAATAACAAGGTTTAACATAGTTTCTCAATTATATTTTATAACATTTCAAACACTAAATGGAAAATTTATAATATTTATTAAACTCAAAAATATTTTGTAGTCATAAATTTTTGTTTATAATTGATTATTATTGAAATAGCATATTATACTTTTTTGTATAGATAATCAGGTTGCTATTGAAGGATGTGTAACCATTGTCAAATGAATCTATAAATCACTTAAAACCAGATTGTGAAAATTGCTTTGGTTTGTGTTGTGTCGCATTACCATATGCGAAATCTGCAGATTTTGCTTTCGATAAAGATAGCGGAACTCCATGCAGAAACTTAAAGCCAAATTTCCAATGCAGTATCCATAAAGATCTTAGAAATAAAGGGTTTCGAGGATGTGCTGCTTATGAATGCTTTGGTGCTGGGCAAAAAGTTTCTCAAGTAATCTATGAAGGAAATGATTGGCGGAATGATGCAGAACAAGCTATGGAAATGTTTAATGTGTTTCCTATAGTACAGCAGCTTCACGAGATGCTTTGGTATTTACACGAAGCTCTGAACACGGAAGCTTCCAAACCTATCCACCAACAATTGCATGTTATGTATGAGGAAACGGAACTCCTTACGAAACAAAGCCCAGAAAATATTTTAAATATTAATGTTCATGAGCATCGATCAAAGGTTAATGAATTACTTTTGCGCACAAGTGAACTGGTTAGAGCTAAAACCCTTAACAAGAAGTTTAAGAAGAAAATCCAGTATGACTTAATTGGCGCAAAACTTAAAGGTGCGGATTTAAAAGGCGCTAGTTTAAGAGGAGTGCTGTTAATTGCTGCGGATCTAAGAGATGCAGACTTAAGAATGACGGACCTAATTGGGGCAGACTTTAGAGATGCCGATTTAAGTGGTGCAAATCTTACAGGAAGTATTTTTTTGACACAGGCACAAGTGAATGCGGCGAAGGGTGATAGAAACACGAAATTACCACCATCATTAAAGAGTCCTGACCATTGGAAATGAGATATCACCAATTAAACTTATCTTAACCCCAACCTAATAAAATTGGGGTTCTTTTTCATTATACTTTATCATTCAAAAGTGTTTAATCTCGAATGCCTGCCATTAATTAAGTTAAATAACAAAATGATGACTTTCCTGATCTTCCCAAAACGTAAATAAAAGCAATTCAATTCCTGATAGATTTTCCGATAAAGGCGGCGAAACAATGAAGGTATGATGCATATGTCCAGAACCGCCTCCACTCCCCTCTTTGCCATTTGTCTTTTTAAGGAAAAGATCACTTCCAAACATTATCCAATTTATCAGCATAAAAATCTATTGCTTTCCGATACTGTAAAATATCTTTGTCCGATGTCGTATCTACCAAACATTTAAGTAATAGCTCCATAGCTGCACTATACTCGTTTAAATTATATAGAGTCATTGAGTAAAAAGCCTGAATGGCCATATTATTTGGGAATAATTTTATCCCTTTTAAAAATGTTTCTTGAGATTTTTCATATTCTCCTAGTGTTCTATATGTACTTCCTAAGCCCAATAAGGCACCTTCTAATTCTTTCCCTGACAATCCTAACCTAATCGCTTTTTCATAATAAGGGACAGCTCTTGATTCCTCTCCTAAAACATCAAAACTCCAAGCACATTGATAATTAATGAATGCATCATTTGGATCATTTTCAACCAGCTCTATTAATAGTTTGTTCGATTCTTGATAATCATCATTATTTCGCAGCTCTATTGCTTTTTCTAATTCTTTTTTCAACTTGATCCTCTCCAACTTATATGATTACAAAATATAGATTCCTAGCGATCTAGGATTTTCCCTTTAATTTATAAAATTATGGTTACAAGAATTTATTAAACATAATTGCCATATCTGAGGTCTGTCTTTTCCAAATCATATGGTCACTCCCCGTACCCCAGTAATCTCTCAGTAAATAATCCGGTTCTCCAAATTTCTTTTTCCATATTTTCTGTGCATTAGAATACCCGCTGTCCAAACAGAATTTCGTGATTCCCCTGCTTTGGAGAGTAATAAAGATTACATTTAAGAGAAGTGTTCCAATCCCCTTCCTTTGGTGATCAGGATGAACAAATAGAGTGCCAATCTCGACGACATCTTTTAATTCACCATTTGAGCAAATATTGATAAGCTCACTCGAAGCACCATATTCAATAGTACCGACAATTTTATTTTCTCTTGTATCTACAGCAATCCAAAAGAAACGCTCTTCCCCTTTGCTTTCTAAATCACATTCTAGTAATTTCTGCTTTTGAACAATTTCTTTTTCAATATCATCCACTAATTCAGACAATCCCTCATTAGCAAAAGTTTCGCTTATGACGTGATTGAAAAATTGGTGCAGTTCTGCTTGGTCCTCCTGTCTCGGTCTTCTGATTTCAATATTCCCCAATGTCCTTTACTCCTTTATTGATATTTTTATTCTAATAAACCACTTTAGGCAATTTGCAATTCTATTAAAATCACAAATTTGACTTACCACGAAAGACATTAAGTCTAATGAGTAATATTTCTTGTCATTCCAATTGAGAACTTCCTAAACCCCAATGATACATAATAGGGTTCCAATCCTTCTACACACATTAGCTGAGGAATAACTCGGTTTTCTTCACAATGTTGAACCAACTGATCGACTATTGCTTTACCGATTCCCTTAGACTGATATGCCGGCAGTACACAAACTCCGCATATTATTCCGGTAATCACTCCATCCGAAATCACACGTCCCATTCCGACCATTTTATCTTCATCAAATGCATATATAGTATACCAGCTTTGCTTACACATTTTTTCTAAATCGATTTCTGATAAATTTAATGAATTCCAGCCTAAAGCTTCATATAATTTAAGTAATTGTTTAAAACTCTCAGGCTGCTTAGTTGTATATATTATTGGTTTCAACACGTTTTCATCCCTTTATTTTTGTATGTATTTTGATACTAATTATTTTAGAAATAAAACTGGTAAAATCAATAAGAAGCCTTTACGATTCATAGTATATACGCTTTTAACATCATATTGGTTTCCTTTTTGCATCTCTCTGTTCCAATTTTCCTATCCATTCTCATTCAATTGTCCTATCTAATTCACTTAAAATTTGAAAACATAGGATATTCATCCTGATTATGTAAATTCTAAAGGATTATTGTACATTTACAGCAAATATTATCCTAACTTAATAAATATACTGCCTAATGAATAAAAAGATTAGATGATTAAGGGAGGATATTTACATGCATGTGGGGGAAATTATTAAAGTTTTTCGTGAAAGGAATGGAATAACTCAAGCACAACTCGGAGAAGGAATATGTACAACTACACATGTCAGTAAGATTGAAAATGGAAAAACTGCATACTCTCCGGAAATTATTACCCTTTTTTCAGAACGTTTGCAAATTGATGTCCATAAAGAAATGGAAACCTTTCAAAACATTGAAAAACAACTGCATAACTGGCACCATGCTATTATTATGAAAAGAAGAAAAGCTATAGAATCAATAAAGGAAAACCTTGATTCATCACCATATATTCATTTTTATAAATATGCATCGCTTTATCAATTAATTTTAGCTAGATACTTTCTATTTTATGAAGAGGATGAAAAGGCAGTTCAAATTTTAAACAATCTCAATAATAAACAGGATGAGCTAACCCCATTTGAAAGAAACCTGCTTTGGCATGCATTTGGTATTTATCATCTTTTTCATTCAACCGATTTTAAAAACGAAGATGTAGCACTTCAGCTTTTAAAACGTATTAATATTGAAGAATACGGGAACCAAGAATACTTTTATCATCTATCTGTTGCCTATCATTATATTGGCTCGAAAATGATGTCTTATATTTATGCGGAAAAAGCACTAAAATACTTTAAAAAAACAAACAATTACTTACATGCATTTAATGCAGAATCTATTATCTTATTGCAAATTGGCAGCGAAATTGACTTTAAAGAACTGGAAGAACGGTACCAAAACTTAATTCATGATAGTGAAGTATTTGGGGCAACGGATAAACAAGGAATGTTTCTAAGCAATCTCGGTCTAGAGTATTATAATAGAGGAGAATATGTGAAGGCCCAAAAATGTTACGATGCTGCATTAAAACTTGCCGAAAAAGCTACAATGACTTATCTTAAAAGATTATATAATTATGTTAATACTTGTGCAGAAGGTAAATTACTTCGTAAAACTATATTACTAAAGAAAGCACATGAAGGAATTTCACTCGCCAAACAGTTCAATAATCAGCTTTATATCATTTTATTTAAGCTTGTCATTCTGAACATTGACAAACAAATGGATCAATACTATACCTTTCTTGAAAAAAATGCTCTCCCCTATTTTAAAGAAAGTAACAGTACCCGTTGGATTCATTTATTTGGAAGAAAACTATATGACCATTATGTTGAAACAGAGCAACCTTTAAAAGCTTTTCATATTTCAAATATTTTCATCGCTACCAATTCATAAATACTAATTATTAAAAGCCCATGCAACCCAACCTTTATGTTTTCTATGTCGACTAACATGGGCTTTTTATTTATTAACCTTCGTTCAATGACCCTGACGCTTGCTCGGCATTGAACTTCCATTCCACTTGCAATGCATCTCCTTGGAATTGATTTTGATCCTGACCTTTATCTTTAAATTCAAACAGTACAATCATTTTATTTTTCTCGCCTGGTGCAAGCCCATCCGCTTTTGGTCCAGAAAGAGTGTCTATTTGTGTAAGATCTGGGGTTTGATTTTTTAAATCGTATAATGTTGTCTCGATAACTGGTGTACTGGCATTATTTTGGTTATAGAGGATCGTTACTTTAATATGCTTAGCCATATCTTCTGTATTTTCCTTACCATTTAATTTTGCATCGTCTACTTTGTAATCCGTGTTTAATAACACCTTTGAAATGGCAAGTGATCCATTATTAGTTAATTGAAATTCACGTTTAATTTCGTCACCGGGTTTAATATTATTCACATTCACAACGGTTGAAGGATTAACGGATAAATCTAATGTACCAGCAGCAAATGTGTTATTAGTTGCTTCCGTGTCACTAAAGTATGCATATGTACCTCCTCCTATTAATGAAAATCCCAATGCCGCTGTAATAAATCCTTTTGTTACTTTTTTGGTTAAACTCATATTTATTCCTCCTCTATTATGGTTAAATCTATTTATCTCTTAATTATCACTACAGATTTGATAAATAAGAGTAATACCTAATTTTTAAGCATTTTTCACTTCTACTTCTTTCATTGTTCTCAAGATGGACCAAACGGATGAAAGTACTAACATAACCCCAGGTATAATAAGCAGGAGTGCCGCACCTATCTTAGAAGTAGCATAGTTAATGACATATCCCATATAGGGAATGGTAAAATTAGTATATTTTCCTACGACATTTTTAGGCATTACCATATTCATGTCTGGAGCGTCATTATTATCTCCCTTTGTTTTGTACAGTGGTTGTCCATTCACTTCTTTTACCTTGATAATTCTATGGGTGATTAACTTTTCTCCATCTTTAAATGTGATGACATCTTTCTTATGATATGAACTTTTTGAATCCCCCAATTTAATAGCGATTATCGAGCCGGTTTTAAATGTAGGCTCCATTGAACCAGATAATACAACCTTGACTTGATAGCCAAAAATGGTAGGTTCACCCCCTGAAGCTCTAGAGGAGAGAACTAGGATCACCAAACAGCACATTAGAACTAAAACAATCCCGCTTATAACTCTACCTGAGATTCGAAATATCTTTTTCATATTTTTCATCATGCTCCGCCCTCACCTTCTCTTGTGAATTTTTATTTTTTTCTTCTTGCTCCAACAGTTTTAACTTCTCTATATAAAATTCAATCATTTCATCGATTTGTTGAGAACGCTCTGTTATTCTTTTCTCGTTAATAAGATCGTTCACATTTCTATATCCATCCACTACATATTTAAGGTCTGAATCATTATGAACCCGTTGATAATAACCGGCCAACTCGTTATTTATCACGAAAAATGAATTGATATATTGTTTGATCCTAATTGCTCTGTCTAACCTATCTTCAACCTCGGAAAATCCAAGTTTATTTGATGGTTGTTTCATCGTTTTAAAGTATTGATCAATACTATTTGCAATAGTGAATGCCCTCTCTTTTAAATCAATAATAGTTGCTGGAAAAACAAATGCAGAAGTCATGGATATTTTGCCAAGAAAAACTTGACTGGAAAAACTCGCCTCTGTTTTTCCTACTAATTTAGTTCCTAAGAAAAAGCAAATACAGCATAAGCAGAAAAAAATCCCCCATTTATTAATCCTTGTCATTCCCACTCTCCTTTACCAATTCATATTTGTGCTCATCGTAACTAATTTTCAGAATGTTGTAAATTGGGTTATTTTATATGAAAATTTGTCCATTTTTAGTTTATTTTTTATCAAAGATACTTAAAATCCGTAAAAATACCGAAAAAAATAACCCAATACGCAAACTATTGACGCTAAATTGAAAATTCCGAATAATGGTGTTGAAATTCAAAAATTTATGGAGAGGTGACTAGTTTGAAGAAAGATAAGAAAAATATCAAAAAGGTAATCCCGGCAGTATTGGCAGCAGCATCTATTACTTTCGGAGGAATGGCACTGCCAATTCAACATTCATTTGCGGCGGAAACAATAAAGTATAACCAACAATTAAAAACCCCTTCCTCTATTATTGGAACATGGGAAGCCCCAAAAGGTCTTAGCAAACAAGAAGCTGTATATGCATTTCTACAATCAAAAAGTAAATTATTTAAATCGTCCGGAGATATAAAGGATCAGTATAAAATTACTCATGAACAATTTGACAAAGAAACTCAAACTTATCATGTGCGTACAGTTCAACAATTTAATGGCATCCCAATTTACGGATCCGATCAAACTATTGCACTGGATAAGGACAATAATGTGTTTGCATACTTTGGTAAAGTAACACCTACTTTAACAGCACGCAGCGTAATGTCTACAACTGCCTCCATCTCTAATGAAAAAGCTGTTGATGTTGCCAAACAAGACATTGAAAAACAAATAGGAGAGGTTAAAAACTACGATGGCGACATCGATTCGCAGCTAATCATTTACCCATATAAAGGTAAGAGCTATCTTGCATATCAAGTAAAAGCATCCACTTCGACTCCTGCTCCTGGATATTGGCATTACTTTATTGATGCCACCAACGGAGATATTATTCATAGTTTTAATGCTATCCAAGAGGCGGGACTTCAAACCGATGGGACACCAATTCAAGGACGCGGAATGGATGTTTTTGGCAAGATGCAAGCTTTTCCTGCGATAAATAATGGCACTGATGGAAAGAGTTATTTATTTGATGGAACACGCGGTAATGGAATTAACACATTTACGGCCAATCACTTAGATACTAATATTTTTATCATCTTCTCAGCATTATTTGGCTACACGGGAAGTGAAGTATCAAGCCCATCTACATTCTTCTATGATCCCGCAGCAGTATCAGCACATATAAATGCAGATAAAGTTTTTGATTACTATCAAAAAACTTTTAAAAGAAACTCTTTGGATGATAAGGGAATGAAAATTATCTCAACTGTTCACATAGGGGATAAATGGAATAATGCCGCATGGAATGGAAAACAAATGCTCTACGGAGATGGAGACGGCAAAAATATGATATCTTTATCGGGTGGGTTAGATGTTATTGGTCATGAAATGACCCACGGTGTAATATCCAATACCGCTGATTTAGAGTATGAAGGCGAATCAGGAGCCCTTAATGAATCCATGGCAGATATTATGGGATCTTTTATTGAGAATAAAACGGATGATGGATTATGGCTAATGGGAGAAGATATCTATACACCGGATAAAGCAGGGGATGGTTTACGTTCATTGAGTGATCCAGCTTCTATATACATTGGTGGATATACAGAATCTGGCTATTATCCTGATCACTATGATCAACGCTATTTGGGGACAGCCGACAATGGCGGAGTCCATATCAACAGTAGTATTAATAATAAAGCAGCCTATTTAATTACTGCAGGAGGCACTCACTACGGTGTAACCGTAAACGGAATTGGAAAATCAAAAGCAGAGAAAATTTTCTATCGTGCTTTAACCCTATACTTAACTTCCTCTTCCGACTTTAGCCAAATGCGCCAAGCCGTTACTCAAGCAGCACGAGATCTCTATCCTGATAAGAATGGCCAACCATCTCCAGAAGTGCAAGCCGTCTCAAATGCATATGACGCGGTAGGCGTCCATTAAAAAAGGTGGGACTTTAAAAAAAGTCCCAACCTTCTTTTTTTATATAAACTGAATTGTAACACAAAATTCCTAATGCCTATCTCAAATATAAGCACTAGCATTCAGATCTATTATATATCCCGACCATACTGGTTATTTTAAGAAGAGGCTAAGGAAAAGTGGTAATATCCATAATAATATAGCGCAAATAACTAGCCATTTTGCTATATTCTTTGGAAGTTTTTCTTTCCCTCTACCTTTATACCAACCACTAAATTGCAATTTATTTCTATAAAGAACAAAAAACAGGAGGAAAGTTGCAATAAACTCCATCCATAAATAATAGTCAGAATTCACTCCAATTTTTGAGTACAAATTATGGATCATCGAAACAATAGCACCAACAAAAAGGAACATTATAAAAATAATTCTCAATAACTCTAATACTATCGTCATTATTTCAACTCCCCTTAGGATTTAGAATAAATATACTTTTATTACAATGACTTATAGATAGAACAGCACTTTCTATTCCCAATTAGAAATAATCTCATAAAAAATATACGCAATAACATTATATATGTTTCATTCGTAAGTAAAAAAATGCCTCCACTTAAAGCTGAGGCTTTCACTACTTACTAAATGTAAGTAATTCAATCACCTTTTCTCTTCCTATCGCACTAAAAAGGATTGGAAAGCGAGGTCCATTGTCCTCGTTGATTAATAACTGATATACATCTTCAAATAATTTCTTTTGGCATTCTCGCATTTTCTTTTTATTTTCATGATGACATAAGGCATAAATTCTGCTCAGTAAAGCGTCTCCTGTCAAAGTTTGTTCCGTTGAAAGAAGCTTTGCCAGCTGGTCAATTTTTTCATTTTGCTTCTGCGATAAAGTTTTGTAGTACGTGGTATTTCTCTCTTGATTTATTTTTACTAAGCGCTGTTGATTCCAATGCTTAATCCAATAGGAAACTCTATCGCTTATTGGCTTTATCTCTTTTATGGTAAAATCATCGCCATTTTGTCTTAAAGATGTTTGTAATGCATTCATTTTAAAATCAATAAGTGGGAAGATTCCTGCCACTTGGTTGAAATTCGGTTGTCTATTTATCCCTTTCACTCCCGCTAATTCTAATGAAATCTTAATATCCTCATCTGTTAATGTGCCTCGTTCATAAGAAGTTCTATACCGTTCAAACTCGGAATAATTTCGCAGTACATCTTCATCTAATCCAATATTGAAAGCAGAACTTGGTTTGTACTTTGCAAACATAAATAGGATAAGTTCAGGAATATATACCTTTAATAATTCATTTGGTGTAATAACGTTTCCGGAAGAGCTGGACATTTTCTCTTTAATACCTTTTAATCCGATAAACTCATATGCAATATATTCCGGTGCTTCATATTGAAAAATTTCCTTCGCCATCACTTTAGAAACATTATAACTGCCAGTTGCAGATGAATGATCCCTGCCGCCAGGTTCAAAAATGACATCCTCTGCCATCCAACGCATTGCCCAATCTACTTTCCAATTAAGCTTTAGATTGTTTGAGTGCATCAATGTTTGCATATCTTTGTTTCCACAGATACACCGGTATTCCAAATTACCTGAGTTTTCATCAAATGAAGTAATGGTAGTAGTATCTTTATTACAACTTTGACAATATAAACTTAACGGATAAAAATCTTCTCTTTCTTCTATTGTTGGTTCCTCCGTATTAAATCGCATAAGGATGTCATAAATCTCTCTTCTCTTTTTCATCGCAGTTTGTATATGGGATAAATATCTTCCAGAGCGATATTCTATACTCTGATAGATAAACTGAGGTTCAATTCCAAAAGCTTGTAACGAATCTTCTAACTGTTTTTCAAAATATTGAGCATAGGAACCTTTACCTGAAGGACTTGGAACTTCTGAATAAGGCATGCCAATGTATGATTCGTACGTTGAAGCAACATTTTGTGGTACCTTTCTCAGTCTGTCAAAATCATCCCAGGAAAAAATGAACCTTGTTTTTTTGCCTAAGCTTTCTAGTGCTTTAACAACGAAAAACGTCGTTACGATTTCTCTAAAATTGCCAATATGAACAGAACCTGAAGGACTGATACCGGATGCACAGGTAAAAACATTCTTTGCTGGATACTTTTCTATTAGTTTTTCTGCAATTTGAAATGCCCAATGCATTTTTTTCACCTCATTTTAAATGATTTTAGAAGAACAAAAAAAACTCTCACCTCCAAGATTTTCAATCTTGAGGGCGAGAGTTTGACTTCGCGGTACCACCTCAGTTTGCTTATTGATTGCTCAATAAGCCTCATCAGGTACGGCATTAAATGCGATACCCTATCCCTGTAACGGGGGAAACCGTCGCAGCATCCCTAAGTAGGTACTTAGTTCCGTACGAAGCTCAGAGGCTTTTTTCAATAAGAATTTCCATCCCTCTTTTCACCAACCGAGGGTCTCTGTAATGTTCCTTCTTATTTACTTATCTCTTCGTCGCTCTCTAGTTATTGGAAATGATGATAACAAATTCATTTATCCTTTTCAACAATAAAATTCAAAAATATGAAGTTTCTGCTTACAGATCATGCTCAAAATCGTTACCACCAAAATATAAATGGAATCATTTCCTATTTAAAATCCCCAAATAAGCATTCCATGGTCCAACGTCTTCTCTGTATCTTTCAGCCATTATACGGACAATTTGGGCAATATGTGTTAAATCATGAACCACCCATGTGGATAATAATTCACTTAATTTCACCTGACCGAATTCGGGATGTACACCTGTCAAATCGAAGTGCATTTCAGGATTAATGATAGTTTTAAGTGTTGATAAATTTTGTGTTCTAATTGATTTAAATTCCATTAAAATTTGGTCTAATGCTTGCTCCTTTTTTTCATTTAAATGCGAAAAACGATCAAAAGGAGGGAATACTTGATTTTCACCTACTTGAAGAATCCATTCCAATCTTGGAATCCAATTATTTGTCTCCGCTTCTATTAAATGTTCCACTACTTCCCTGACATTCCAAGTATCTTTACCTTCATTACATTTCAACCATCCTTCAGACAAACCGGACAAAAAACACTCTAATGTTTGCGGTGTACGCTCTAATATTTCGATAGCTTCTTTAAAATTCAGATTCATAACATATCCCCCTTGTTGTTATCTTAAATAATATACGCGCTGACATTTGCCTTGTTTTATTTATATGCAAAAGGACGGTTCATTTGTATCATTGAAACAAATGAACCGTCCCTGTACTTCTAGATTTAGTCTATAGGAAATCATCCAGTCTCTCCTCTGAAACAACGTTAATTCCGTTCCTTTTAAGCAAGGCAGTCGTGACTCCATTACCTGCTATTTTTTTATCCTTAAATTCTCCATTATAAATCATTGAGCTTCCACAAGAAGGACTATACTCCTTAAGAACGACAACACTTGCTTTAACCTCTTGTGCCTTTTTTAAAGTTTCATATGCACCTTTTACATACAATTCTGTTACATCTTTACCTGATTTTTCAACCACTTTAGCTTTACCATCTAAAACATCTTCTCCATTACCGCCGACAATTTCTGCGGGTTCTCTTGGAATAGAAAAACCACCTAGAAGTTCTGGGCATACGGTTAATGCCAGTTTCTCATCTATTAATTTTTGAATTTTATTATCCAAACAATTTGTCCCATTGTATCTAACATTTAATCCTGCTAAACAAGAGCTGACTAATATCATTTTTTCTCCTCAAAAAAATATTTGAATTTTATTCATTAACTAAATCGTAAATTATTTCTTTCTGCCAATGTATAATAAATGGGAAGAGATACCGAGAAGATGGAGATCGTAAAAAATTGAAAGGTCACGAGCATCAGCGGTAAAAAAGCCATCGAATCGTTCGGTTAAACCAAGCTCTTCCGCCTTAACTTCAGCAATATTAACTAGTTTAGGAGTTAAATCTGTAAGGGTTACTTTATAGCCTTTTTTAGCTAATTTCATAGAATATTTTCCTGGTCCGGCACCATTATCAAGAACACTTCCAATAGGAGGTAAATATTTTTCAATAAAATGCCAATTTACAAGAAATTCTATGGGCTCTCTATCCAATCTTCCCCACTCATCGAATTGATTGTAATAGTTTAATATTTTATCCATGCCCTTCCCACTTTCCCTTTCAAAATGCCACAAAAAACGGATGTTCACCTTCATTTAAACTTTTTAGTATTCTGTCTTTAAAAGTTGGCCATGTTACCATCTTTAAAGCCTCTTCAATGGTGTAAAAGCCTACCTCTAAACTTTCACTGGACGTTTGTAGTTCTCCACCAATAGCTTTGCCTAACCAACAAGTTGAGCAAACATTAGCTTGCAAATTTTGATAGATGCCGCAAAATTTTGTAACTTCAATATCTATCCCTGTTTCTTCCTTTACTTCCCTTTTGACCGCTTCTTCGATAGATTCACCTAATTCAACTTGTCCACCAGGTTGTTCCCAGCCTCTTCTTGGTCCGCGAATAAGCAATAACTTTCCTTCATCGTCTATAACAACTGCACCAGCTGACACAAAATGTTTAGGTTCGCTCAATCTAGATCAATCCTTCCTTATAGGCATTAAAGAAGCGGCAATGAAATTAATCCAAGATTGTTTCCTTATTTGGATTTCTTAAAAACTCAAACATCATTTTAATTTGAGACATTGTATTTCTTTTCACTGAAAGCTGTGGCAAATTTTTCTCACTGAAAAAGCCAATATCGTTAGTCTCAATACCGGTTTTCGCTTGACCATCAATAATTTCACATTGAATAAAAATTTTATAATAATGAAATGCCTGTGGAGAGTGCCCATGTTTTCTCATATCAAACAATGCAAGTAATTTTGTCGGTTTAACATTAAAGCCAGCTTCTTCTTTTATTTCTTTCACAACATTTTCTTTTGCTGATAACCCTACCTCACAAAATCCACCTGGTAAAGACCATTTATCATCATTTTTTTCCCTTACCAGCAGTATTTTATTATCATGGAACAATACCCCGCGGACATCCACTTTTGGTGTTGGATAACCAGTTTCATCTGTAAATAATTCCTTAATGGTCTTCATTTCATGATCCGTATATTCTTCCACAATTTCAGAACTAATACTTCTCAATTCTTCATACCGTTCTTTATCATATTCATTGTTCGAAAAGGTTAGACCTGCTTGAGAAATTGCCTGGATTCTTTGTGCCCATTCCAGCCATTTATAGGGAATGATAAACACCTCCAACTTTCTCGATGTCATTATGTGAAAGGTTAGAATCCTGTAAAGTAATTCTTGCCCCTAGTGATTGAAAGGCTTCTACCACATTTTCATACCCGCGTTCAATATGCTGTACCCCAGTAATCGCTGTTTGACCTTCTGCTGCCAAACCTGCGAGTATTAAACATATCCCTGCACGAATATCGGATGCGTGAACGACGGAGCTTTTTAAATGTGTTTTTCCCTTTATAAAGGCAACACCTGAACGAACTTTAATATCCGCTCCCATTCTTATTAATTGTTGGACGTGATTGAAACGATTAGGATAGACCTTTTCACTGATGATACTTTTCCCATCCGCTTGCGTAAGAAGGGCAGTCAAAGGCTGCTGCACATCTGTTGGAAATCCCGGATACATACCTGTCCGAACTCTTGTTGCTCTAATTTTTCCAGTCGAGTAGGAAGTAATGGTATTTCCTTCTACCATAAATTCTAGTCCAATCTCTTGTAATTTAGATATAAAAGTCCTTAAGTGCTCCGGTACAATGTCTTGGACCGTAACCGTACCACCAGTCATTCCAGCAGAAATTAAAAACGCGCCAGCAATTAATCGATCTGGTATAACCGTATGTGTACAACCATTCAATTGTGAAACCCCAGTAATCTTAATCGTATCCGTTCCAGCACCGCTAATATTTGCCCCCATTTTATTGAGAAGCATAGCAGTATCCACTACCTCGGGATCACGGGCTGCATTCATTAAAATAGTGGTCCCTTTTGCACGGGCTGCTGCAAGCATGCTGTTGATGGTTGCACCAGATGTTATGGTGTCAAAATAAATGGTTGCACCTGTTAATTCTTCCGCTTCCACTTCGTAATAATCTTCATGAAATGTGAATTTCGCTCCCATTTTTTCTAAAGCCTTTATATGCTGATCAATGGGACGGCTAACAAAATTGTCTCCTCCTGGATAACCAAGTGACACTTTTCCAAACTTGGACAGTAATGCACCGATAAAATAATATGCGGTTCTAAAGGAGGATGATTTCTTAGGATCAATCGTTGTATGGAAAATTTTATTGGAGTTGATATGCACTGCGTCATCAGTATCTCTTTCTATTTCAACTCCCATTTCTTTGACAATCTCACAAATTACACGATAATCTGATATATTTGGAATTCCTTTCAATATAACAGTATCATCGGCAAGGCAAGCTGCAGCAAGCAAGGCTAAAGAACTATTCTTGGACCCTGGTATTTTTACGCTTCCTTGTAATTGCGGTGTTTGTTCTACTTTAAGCCATTTCATCATTTACACACTCCGTTTCCTTCTCTTCTGCGAATACAACTTTAACATGTTTTCTTTTTATTTCCTGAATAGGTAGCTCCGGTGCACCTTGATCCGTAATCATTAAATCAATTTCTTCAATTGGAACAGACATGACAAACATACGATGCCCAATCTTTTCATGTGGAGCTAAACAAATATTTTTCCGTGAAACTTGGGAAACAGCATGAGTAAATGCTGCTCCTTCTGGAGTTGCAGTACTAATGCCGAGTGAATCAATACCTCCTCCAGTTAAAAAACTTATGTCTAAGGTAAATTTTCGAACCATTTCGATAGCGAGCGTATCAATCATACTTCCTGCAGATTCAGCTCTTAATTTTCCCCCAATTAAGTAGGAAGTGATATTTTCTCGTTTTCTTATTACTTCTGCAATTTTTATGGAATTTGTAATAACGGTATATGGAAAATCAGATGGTAAATACTTTAACATTCCAAATTGAATGCCGGCACCACCAATAAATACAGTATCATGTACATGGATGAAAGAGGCAGCAAACTTAGATATCGCATTTTGATGCGCAGCCCCCAATCCATATCTTGTGGATTCAGGTTGTGGCAATGTACGTACCTTAGGGGTTGGATTATTTAGAATCGCTCCCCCATATGTTTTTTGAAGCAAACCCTGTTCTTCCATTATCGTTAGATCTCTTCGAATTGAATCTATGGATATCTCAAACATATCGGCTAGATCTTTTGCAATGACACGACCTTCCTTTTCAATGATGTCCAGTATCTTATGTCTGCGTTCCTCAGCCAACATGTAAAAACATCCTTTCAGAATTTCATTAATTCCATCTTATTCAGTATAGTTCAACATTGTCAATGAAATAATTCATTATCTTTCATGTTATTTCATTATTTTACGTCTTTTTACCTATTTTCTTTCGACAATAAACAAGAATTTTTTTATAAAACAAAAAAAGGATTCCCGATTAACAGGAATCCCTTACTTATATTAAGATTCTTTGCCATTTAGAAGCTTAATAAAATCCTCCAATTTCGAAAGAGAAATTAAGTTCTCATTGCATTTCAAACTATCTTGACAAATATAGTTCCCTCTTCTCACAAACGTTCCTTGGATCTTGCCTTTTTTCTCCGACATGAATAATCCGACCTCCGAGTGATGATTGCAAAGCATACAAACACCTTTTTTGGTTATAGGAGTAAATGTCCCAGAAAAGCCAATAAGTTTATTTTGTTGAGGAACAATCAAATATTTTTTATTTGTCCCCTTATCATCCCACCCCAAATAACTCAATTCTTGTAAGTCAATGTCAACTAAAGACGGAAGTTTTAATTTTTTTGCTTTAGGGAATAGTTTTTTCAATGATTGTTCTGTTATCTTTTTAAAAGGAATAACATAGGGCTTTATTTTTCTTATAAAATCATCACCTTGTGCTGTGTCCTCTATTTCTTTAATTGGTTCTAATAATCGTTTTTGTTCATCATCTAAATTGGTAAACAGGTTAAACACTTTGTCACTAGCTAATGATTTTAATGCGTTTAATACATTTCTGTCATTAACGCTTGCATGCCCATTTATAAGAATTTGCGTTTGAACTTTAATGAATTGGAACTGATCAACACGAATAAATGCTTCCATTTTAATTCCTCCCTATCTACTGCTTTCTAATTTAAATGATGAGGAGGATTATTAATAGGTAGAAAACGATTATAAAAAAAATACACATAAGAAAAGCGCAAGCGCCTTGATCATCGGCGTACGGATTTCGTAGTCTTCGACTGAGATAAAGGAAACACAGTGAGGTAGTTCACGAGCTGATGTTGACTTATCGTAGGGAGGAGACGGAGAAATCCGCTAGCCGATAGGCGCTGGAGCTAGACAGGGTCTATACTTGTTAAATAATATTTGTCACAAAAAACTTATACTTTCTTATCTCTTAAAAAAGCACTGAAGATATCAGCGCTTTGAATAAACGATTTTTTTAATGGTTTCAACAGAGAGAAAATATTCATCTGCCAAATCTTGAACAGACATTCCATTACAAAATGCATCTTTAATCTCATCATTCCGCTTATCGATGAATTTTCTCCCGCCGGATTTAGTCCCCCATTTTTTTCGGGTAGAATCCGTTGTTGGGATATATATGGTTTCTCCCTGCACATATTTTTGAATTTCCATAATAAGCTTCTCCGGTAAAACCGTGCTTGCCTTTACATATTTCAATTTAGCCAGCCCCTTATTTATTTTGTAGCAAATAAGGTGCAAAGCCTTTATAAAAATGGCGATAATTATTTGTTTTGCCCCATGCAAAGAATCGCCTTTTCCATTATAGGCTTTGCATGAGTAGCTGAAGTATTAGGCAACAAGATTGTATTTGCCATTTATATACCTCCTTTGTTACCACTTATTTTGATTTCATCATTATTATACTTATATTCCATCTTAATTGCATTGTTTTTCACCTTTTTTCTCAAGTATCATCATCTGCTCGATAAATACGTCGGTCTTCTTAGTGAACATTGACTTGCAGGTTCTCGTATACTTGGATCATAGTAGCTTAACTTTTTAATAAAATAACATGTTTCCGGAAAATGATGTTCTAAAAATCGTAAAGTAGTTTTATTTAAAAGCTTATTTTCTTTATACTTTGTTACCATATTGTATATATATCGACTCATTTCCAAGGTTGTTAACCCAACCTCATGTGCAAATTCCTGCTGCCGTTCAAAACCTGGTTCTTTAAATCTTAAATAACCTTTTAAGTGTTGATTTTGAACAATGAAAACTTGATATTTATTTATAAAACCGTCTATTTGCTTTGATTGGAAAACCTCGATTGGATCGAGTAAATTTCTACATAAAACAGCATGCCCTAATTGATCTTCTAACCATAAATCCATAAGATTTACTAAAGAAAGTGGTTCAGGCTTCACTCCCTGGACTAAATAGCTTAAAATGCGTAAGTATTCCTGATTCTCTGCCAATGTTCCGTTTAAATAGGTTGGGGATAAATTTAAATTAACCTTATTATCGATTCTGAGTGATTGAAGCCTTCCTTCAAATTCAAAATATCCTCTAGATACTTGCCAAGATTGCTGCGAAAACTCAATCATTAATTCATCCGCAGTGTTACGTGTTTTAGGAATATTTTCTAACATTCCAAGCAAATTTCCAAATAGTTGAATATACTGTTGTGCCGTTTGAACATATTCAACTTCACTTACAGATAGATGATCTCTCACAAAAAAAGCATGATCCTGCAAAACCTCTAACCAAAAAAAATGCTCCTCCCATTCGGATATCAACTTTTTTGCCAATTTCATATCTCCTCCTTTGCCTTGTATATATTTACGAAGGCTTAGGGCAAGAAATGATTGAGAAAAAACATTCTCACATAACTTGTATGAAAATAGGAAAAATAAAACTATCTAATCGGAATAAAGGGATGTAAAAAGATGAAAAACACTTATAAGTATATTTTTTTAATGACGATCATACCTTGGCTGTCAGTCCCATTTATTGGGTCAAAAACGTTTAAAAGATTTCTTCCTGGGTCATTATTTATGTGCTTTTATCTCATTGTAGAAGGAATGATAGCCCAAAAGAAAAAATGGTGGTGGTTTCCAATTGGAATTAAACCTAATATAGTTGGGGAATTCCCATTAATATTTGGTCCATTTTTAGTCGGTTCCATTTGGATTTTAAAATATACTTATGGAAAATTTGCTTTATATTTCAAAACAAATTTACTCATCGATGCTTTTTTTACCTATCTTATGATTCCTTGTTTAAAAAAAATTGGATATGTCTCCTTAGTGAGACTTTCGAAATTTAGATTATCCTTTCTCTTTTTAATAAAATCGGTAGTCATGTATTTATTTCAATATTTTTATGAGAAGTTTAGGAATCAGAGGCGTATGGAGAGCATTTTAGAAAGGTAGTTAACAAGTAGTCAGAGAAACAGAGTTTAATTTTTTTAAATAGCGCACTCTCAATACATTATCAATTACTTTTTATTTACCTTATATTTAAAAATATACGCTAATATTAATGCAATAATGATGGGGAATAAGTAAGTAACAACCAATACTAATAAATGAGTCGAAAAAGGTGCTGACCATTCAGGATGTTTAACAAAATTCTGATATTCAATATAACTTTTTAATAACATAATGACAATCAATAATACCGAAAGAGTAAAGAATAAATTTGAAGCAATTTTATACTTATTTACCACTGATTGCACCTCCATTTTTAATAAGTTATATTAAACTATTATAGTCAATGAACGTTACCTTGTAGTATTTTACAATTTAAGGTTATTCCTACAATTAGGAATAACCTATCTTCATGGGTCTTTGTTAGCTTAAGAAAGCCATTCTTTGCTTTGATAGGATAATTGCTGCAGCTCCATAAAAAATAAACCAGCATGGTATCCATCACAAACAGCATGATGCAATTGCAGAGAAACTGGTAACCATATTTTGTCTTTCTGATAGAAGTATTTTCCTCCCGTGATAATGGGAAGTAAATAATCATTATCATGATGAACATTTAAATTGAATCCCGTAAAACTTATCCAAGGAATACTTGAAATATGGAATGTATTCTCTGAGATATTCTCCTTTGTATCAAGTCCTTTTAAATCACCATAACATTCCAAATCTATTTGATAATTATTATAAAAAGTAGGAAATTCGTCGTTGAAGTCAGTCCAAATGCTTGAGAATGTTTTGTTATCCTGATGGAAAATGGTATAACTAGGAACCATTTGATCCCAATAACCCAAAACACCATCTTCGTTAAAACAAGTTCGAAATTCTTTGTAAGAATTGACTGTTTTGCTTACCATATAAATAAAGGCAGGATATAGTTTTAACCCTTTATTTCGCAGCTGCTCTAATAACATTGTGATATCTATATTTGTTGAGATGCTATAGTTGCACTTTTGATGTAAATAATGTTCAAAATAGATCTTTCTATCCCAGTTTTCTCTATCAATTGGATGAAATTTCATTTTTATTATCCTCCTAAAATTAATTTATGATTTTAGGAGGATAATTTATCTGTCTTCACCATTTACATCACCCTTTCTTAAGCTAACACAATATTAGAAACACAGTTTATTATTGACCTATCTCTTCTTTAAATATTCCCTTATTCAGCTTTTAACTTCCAATTTTCTTTGATTTACATCGTTAATCGCTCTTAATAGCATTTCTTTAGTAAAGTCCGGAAAATATAAATCGCTAAACCAAAATTCCGATTTTGAAGACTGCCATAGCAAAAAATTACTTAGCCTTTTTTCTCCACCTGTCCGGATGATAATATCCGGGTCTGGAAGCTCTTTGGTATAGAGATAATTATTGATTAGATCATCATTTATTTCTTCTATTTCTACTTTAGAGTCTTTTATATCTCTAATTAAAGATTTGACTGCGGATAATATTTCATATCTGCCTCCATAATTTAGAGCAAAATTAACAATTAGCTGATTATTACTTGAAGTTTCATGAACTGCCTTTTTAAAAGCACATTGGGTATGTCGAGGCAACCTATCCAAATCACCAGAAATACATATTCTTATATTTTTCATTTTAAACTCAGGCAACTTTTGGCCTAAGTATTGTGCTGGAAGATCCATTAAATATTGAACCTCTTCACTTGGTCTTTTCCAGTTTTCCGTTGAGAAGACATATAAAGTTAATACTTTCACTCCTAATTCTAAGGATGCATCTATCATTTCTTCCATTGCCTGTGCACCCGCAAAATGACCTTGACTTCTCGTTAGTCCCCGCTGTAATCCCCACCTTCCGTTTCCATCCATCATTATCGCTATATGTGTTGGTATAATTGTATTCAAGCTCTGCTTATCCTCCTTAACTTCAGTCTTTTATTTATTCTCTCTGTTAAACTTTAACGCCGAAAGAATAAATAAAACCCCGCCTAACATCCAAAATGGTTCCCAAAAAAAGAGTCTCCACTTTGCAGCATAATTTTCAATTTGAAGTGATATATAACCGATTACAGAAAGTAAAATGGTTACAAAATTCGCCAAGCCATATAAAAATAAGAAAATTCCTCCCACTAAAGATATGGTAAATAATATAATTTTTAATATTTTTGACCATTTCTTTAGAAGTAATAGTAAAAATAATCCTCCAATAAGCTTGATAAAGCCCGTAATCCAGACAATGGCAATGAATGAGTTTTCTCTTTCGAAAGCTTTTTGATAAATGACTCCTCCTAATGTTTTCACTCCTGCCATTCCCCCGCTTGCCCAATAAAAACTAATGAGGGCGAACAGGAAACACCAAAAGGCTCCAGCAATAGCATAAAAATTTTTGCTTTTCCTCACCCTTATCACTCCCTAAGTTACTTCATATAACGGAAAGTGAAACTCAAAATAAGCTTTCTTTTTTGAAAAGTAATTTACAAAATTGCCTTCATCAATATATTTTCATTGATATCCCCATACGCTTTACTTGAAGTACTCGGAGTAGCCTGGACAACGGATATATAATTGCTCTCCGGAACTATATTTAGTTCTTGTCCTCCAAATCCTCTACCATGGTACCCATCTGAAGTAAGCCACCAAAGGTATCCATAAAACTGATTATTAGCTAGAGAACCTTGAGAATTATTTTCAAAAGATGGGTTGATTATTTGTTTTGTAAAATCAGAAGAGATAATCCGATGTCCATTAAAAGTTCCCTCACCAAGCATTAGTAGGCCTATTTTTGCTAAATCTCTAGCGGATAAATCCGACTTTTCTTCTCCCTTCATTACAGTATATGAAAAACCACACGGGCTTTGTGGCCATTCATCACTTATTATTTCAAGAGGCTTATATAAAAACTCTTGAACAAGGTCATATGAGGTTCCGCCGTATACCTTTCCGATAATGGCAGACAAGAGCATCACGTCCCATTCTTTATAATGAAACGTTCTTCCAGGAACACTATCCATTTCTATATCTGCTATATGATTGATCCAGTCATTGGTTCGCATCATTTGTTGCATCATAGGAGTATGATAATGAACTCCTCCATTCCAATAAATGCCTGATGACATGGTGAGCAAATGACGGATTGTAATTATTTTATGAAAAGGATGTCTATCTTCCGCAAATTCTTTTAAATGTGTACCAATCGGTTCATCTAAGCTTTGAATTAAGCCTTTGTCTAAACAAATCCCCGCTGCAATCGCAAGAATACTCTTCCAAATCGATTTAATTGGGTTTCTACTGAATTCGTGGAATTGATTATAATATTTTTCAACGACAATTTTCCCATTTTTCACCACTAGCACACTATTTACTAGCCGATATTTATGTTGTTTTAAATATCCATCCAGCTCCTGGAGAACATTAATATCCATCCCTTCCGCCTCTGGAGTAGAAAACTGCCATTCAAATTTCATATCTGCACCTGCTTTAAATATTTCCCGATAATAGATTGGGAATTTTTGCTTAACTCCAATGGTGTCCCTTTCGCTACTACGTTTCCACCATTACTTCCCCCGCCTGGACCCATTTCAATAATATAATCACAATTTGCTAATATAGCAGGATCATGCTCTGTAACAATAACCGTATTGCCTGAATCTACAAGCTGCTGCATAAGCTGTATTAGACGTTCCATATCTGCAAAAGCAAGACCAGTGGTAGGCTCATCAAGAATATAGACATTGTCTTTTCCTTTTTGTTTGGAAAGTTCCTTTGCAAGCTTAATCCTTTGTCCCTCTCCGCCAGAAATAGTGGGCGTCTTTTGTCCAAGGGTAATATAGCCCATCCCAACACGATCCAATGTTTTTAAAATTTCGGATAAGCTTTTATCATAAAATGGCAAAGCCTCATTATCAAAAAAATAAATAGCTTCCACCACATTCATATCCATAATGTCTTTGATGTTTTTACCATTCAATTTGACTTCTAATGCTTCATCGATATAACCCGTTCCATTGCAAGTTTCACACTCTAAATCAATAAAATTACCATATCCGACATGAAAAGATTTAACCCCTTCCCCTTTACAGGTTCGGCAGCCGCCTTCTGAATTAACGGAAAATAATCCGGAAGTATATCCTTTTTCCTGTGCTTCCGGAGTTCTAGCCAGTAACATCCGAACTCGGTCTGTAATACCAGTATAGGTAGCAGGACATGATGCTTTACTTCTTCCAATAGGCTTTTGATCTACTACAATGCATTTCTTAATTTGTTCATATCCTTCGATGGACACATGGTTATCGACTTCTAAGACGTCATCTTCTTCGTATATTACTTTCGTTTTCAGTTGTTGCTTTAGTTTTGGCACCAGTGTGCCATGGATTAAGCTAGACTTTCCGCTTCCGGAAACTCCTGCAATCCCCACCATTAATCCAAGAGGAATATCTACAGTGATATCACGCAAATTATGCAAATTAGCATGCTTTATTGTCAGGATTTTTTCATGATTTATTTGTTTAAATTCTTGTTTCCTATTTAATATTTTCTTCCCTATTAAGAATGGTGAAGTTCTAGATTTCTTACATGCCAAGAACTCCTCGAAACTCCCTTGAAAGATTCGCTCCCCACCATACATTCCGGCATCAGGTCCTATATCAATGATATAATCAGCCGCTCTCATGAAATTATCATCGTGTTCAACTGCAACTACTGTATTTCCGCGATGGACAAGATTTCGGATGATTTTTATCAGCATTCCTTTTTCCGTTTCATGAAGTCCAATAGTCGGTTCATCAAAAATAAAAATGATAGAATCCATGTCAGCAATGATGTAGGAAGCAAGAAAAAGGCGTTGTATTTCTCCACCTGATAAGGTTGGGACTTGACGGGATAGTGCCAGATGATGTAATCCCACATCCACCATACATCTTAGCTTTATAAGGATTTCCTCCACTAAATTCTTTCCAGCAATTGTTATCTTCTGTGCTTCTAAGAAATTCACTAATTCATCAACATACATATTTTCTAATTCAGAAATAGTTTTGCCATCTATAGTAGTATAAACTGCCTGTTCACCAAGACCAGTTCCTAAACATTTTGGACAACTTCTCGGTGCTAATTTGATTCCAAATAAGTCATGTTCCTTTTTTAATGTATTATTTCTCATGTTCTTACTGACAAAATGTTTTTGCATTTCATGAAAAAAAACAACGGCACCAACAAATCCACTTTTCCGGCAGCCATATTTAAACAAAAACAGTTCCTCTTCATTTAAAGAACCAATCGTATTATTTATATCAACATTGTGGAGCTGACAAAACTTTTTGAAATTATTACGATGATGCCTATGCTTCATCAAAAATCCATTAAATATATTCTTGATTTGCATATCTAGCTTTAATATTTCATCTTCATCTATATGATAGAACTGGCCGCTTCCTAAACACTTAACACACATGCCTTTAGCAGAATTTTTCTGAAAAAATTCCATTGAAAGAGGTAATCCATCATCATGGTTTGGGTCCCTGGTACCATAAGAAGCAAAAAGTATCGCCAGCAAATTGCTAATTTTCGTCCTAGTACCTACCGTACTCCTTGGATTCGATTGGCGAATGACACGCTGTTCCACCGCCACGGTCGGAGAAAGTCCGGTAATGCTTTCAAAAGCGGAGACCGAATCAACCATAAATTGGGTTCCCGAGAAAAGCAGATATCTCCTCTTCCCTTCTTCGTATAAGGTATCGAATACAAGGCTAGACTTTCCGCTTCCAGAGACTCCTGTAACCACTGTCAATTTTCCTTTTGGAATCCTGATATCAACATTTTTTAAATTATGCAAGTATGCGCCTTTAATTTCAATATATTCTGACATAAAACTCTCCAATATTATTAAAAATGGGTCATCAATAATCTTTTCATTCTATTAAGACATTCCTTTTTCCTTTAATTTTATCTAATAAATTGCATTAAATTGTTTGGAAATTCTTCAAAAGGTTGTTCCAATAATTGATAGAAAACATAATAGCTATCAGGTTTTGTCGTTATTAACCCTGCATCCCTAAGTTGTTTTAAATGTTTGGAAATTGCCCCCTCAATCCAGCTAACTCTCTAGTAGAACGAGATTTCTCAGCTAAATATTTTACAATTTGCAGTCTAGTGAAATCCCCCATTGCTCGTAAAAATTTAATGAGGTCCTCAGGAGACATTGGCTTAGCTGCTTCAAGCTGATTTTCCATTACGGAATAATTAATCCCAATTGGTTTATCACGTTTTACAAATAAATGCGGCCAGACAAAATACGAAGGGGTTAAAAATAACTCCTCTTGTTCATCAAAATGTATGATGTATTTGGATATTCTCCTGATTACGGCTTTATTTTCATCTGGGTATGTATCGATCTCCGAAGAAAGACCCGATAATAGTTGCAGCGGACACCTAATAGATTTCCATACCTGTATAAAATGTTTAATAGAAGAAATCTCATCTTCTACGTATAGCATTTTTCCGGGTATAAGTCGCATTTGAAGAATTGCACCGCGGCTTGCATCTGCTTTTATCAAGCGGGCACAGCCAATACCATTATATGCTTGCAGCGCTCTAATTTCATTTTGGAAATCAGATCCCGGGATACCGAGTTTAAGAATCACAGGATTACCATATAAATCTATTGCATTTAAAACGTAATTATAGGAAAGGTTTGTAACTGGAGCATCTATCTTTAAATTCCATTTTTCCACACATATTTGAACTCTCGAAGCAATTGTTTCTAACCATTTTATGCCCTCTTCTCCGAAAGCACCCGCAATTTTATTTTTAAATGTTTCGGGAATGTTCATTACTCTATACTCCTTCTTATAATGGGTTTATCATATAGAATTCCATCCCTAACTTTTTCAATAAACTCCTTGCTATTTCTTGCATAAATGAAAAAAGCAAAAAAAAACAACGGCGGATACCGTTGCTATTCTTTCATCATTTTACTGAACATATATGAAGTTGCAATCAAGGCTGCCAAAAAAAATACCAGAATTGCATACATTCCGTAATTCATTTAATTCACCACCGTATAAATACTATGTAAATATAATATTTACTTGCAATTGTTCATCAATATTTTCTAGATTTCTTTTATTTCTTTGTTCTCAACGCAATTATAACATTCTATAAAAATAATAAACAATATTGTACTTCAAATGTACATAGAAAATACAAATTTTTATGAGTTACATTATGATGTTTCTCTATCAAGCAAACTCTCCTTTTTTATCTGATAAAACCATCCCGTCCTTCATCGTAATCATTCGATTTGCTTTGACAGCAAGCTTTGGATCATGTGTAACAAAAAATACTCCGCAGCCTTCCTGTTGATTAAGTTCTTGTATTAAGTCAAAAATTCGTTCCCCTGTTTCCGTATCGAGATTTCCGGTTGGTTCATCGGCAAGTAGCCAGTCTGGTTTGTGAACGATTGCGCGAGCTATAGCTATACGCTGTTGTTGACCACCCGAAAGCTGTGATGGTAAAGAATTTTCTTTATCAGAAAGGCCAACTTGTTCTAAAACTTCTTTTGCACGTTCTATTTTATTGTAGGGAACTTTTCTGGCAAACAATGGTGAGAGGACATTTTCGAGTGCCGTTAAAGTAGGCAGGAGGTGAAATTGCTGAAAGATAAAGCCAATATGTTCAAAACGAAAGTCAGAAATTGCTTTTTTGTTTTTCTTTACGATTTCTTCTCCGTCATATAAAATCTTTCCGGATGTCGGTGAATCAAGTGTTCCTATCAAACTCAATAATGTTGATTTCCCAGATCCAGAAGGACCGACAATTGAGGTAAACTCTCCCTTTGAAAAGGATAAATTAATATGCTGAACTGCATTTGTGGTAACACCATCACCTGCATATGACTTTCCAACATCCAAACATTCAATTTTTAATGACATAATAAACCCCTTTCATCTAAAACTTTTTTCTATATATTCATAATATTACATACTGTTCTATTAATGTAAATATGTTACAAAGATACTTATGGTAAATTTTTCATTAAAAAAAGCTCTACTCTATCTAAGAGTAAAGCTAGTTGATGATTATTAGATAAGTATAACTCTTTAATGAATGTCCTTCTTTTTAAAGTTTCCCCCTCGGACTTCGGCAATATCACCGAACGCTAAAAATGCTTTGTCATCTAATTCCTCTACAATCGTTTTTAATTTGGCTTCTTCTAAACGGTTAATAATACAGAAAATCACTTGTTTTTCATCTTCTGTAAATGCGCCTTCCCCTTTCAAATAGGTAACACCGCGGCCTAATCGCGCGAGAATAGCGTCGCCGATTTCCTTGTAATTATCGCTAATAATCCAAACCGATTTAGATTGATCAAGACCTTGTACAACCACATCAATGGTTTTTGTCGCAATAATGTAAGCAATAATGGAATACATCGCTCGATTCCAATTAAAGACAAAACCTGCAATTGCTAAAATAAACACGTTAATGAACATGATTATTTCTCCAACCGAGAATGGAAACTTTTTATTAATAAGAATAGCGAGAATTTCGGTGCCATCCATCGCTCCGCCAAATCGTATAACGATCCCAACTCCGATACCAATAACAATCCCGCCAAAAATGGTCGCTAATAAAATATCTTGTGTAAAAGCCGGAACCGGGGTGAATAATGCAGTAAAAAAGGACAATGCTGCGATACCAAACAATGTAGAAAATGCGAATGTTTTACCAATTTGCTTACGTCCAATAAAAATAAAAGGGAGATTCAAAATAAAAATAAATACCCCTAGTGGGATTCCAGTTAAATGTGCCAGCATAATAGAAATACCGGTTATCCCGCCATCAATAACACTATTCGGAACTAAGAAAATTTCTAATCCTATGGCAGCGATAATGCCCCCAAGTAAGATGGCAATACCTCTTTGCAGTATTTTTCTCTTTTTTAATCTGCGATGCTGATATTTTACTATGTCACTACTTGTCATTTCCTTTTCTCCCTCTATTAATGTTAATTTAATTATAGCAAAAAAAATCCAAAAACATAAAAAAAGACCTTTCCAAATCGAAAAGGAACCTTTATAATTGTTATCTTTATTTAACCTATTTTTATTACTGATTTATTGTTGGCAAGTATAAGACGACAATTTCCACCCATTATTTAACAAAACTATCTTATGATGGACAGTTCGCTTTATTTTTTCTCGGTTACTGTCCTTCATCGGGCATATGATGGACAATTCGCTTTATTTTTTCTCGGATATTGTCCTTCATCATGCTTATGATGGACAATTCGTCTTATTTTTTCCCGGTTACTGTCCTTCATCAAGCTCTTCCCCGCGGTCCCCCTTAATTCACTGGGGTCAGTGGTTTTTCACCATTTAATACTTGAATAATATTTTTTGCGGTTAATTCAGCCATTGCATTTCGCGCTTCAATTGTTGCATTACCGATATGCGGAGTTAGAACTACATTCTGCATTTGCTTTAATTCCTCGGTAATAGACGGTTCAAATTCAAAAACGTCAAGTGCTGCACCTGCAATCATATTATTTTGCAAAGCGGCAACAAGATCACTTTCTTTCACAACAGCTCCGCGTGAAACATTTACAAGAAACGCATTCTTTTTCATGTTTTCCAACTGTTTTAATGTAATTAGGTGATGTGTAGATGCATTATATGGAGCATGGATTGAAACAATGTCTGATTGATGAAGGAGTTCATCTAAGGAAACATAGGTAGCATCGCATGCTTCTTCTATTTCACGGCTTTTGCGTCTTGGTGATGTATAAATGATGTGCATTCCAAAAGCTTTTGCTCTTTTTGCAACAGCTTGTCCAATACTTCCAAGACCGATAATTCCTAAAGTCTTATGTGTTAATTCCCTTCCCAGAAAGAAAAGCGGCGCCCAACCATTAAACCCAACGGTTCTGCAAAGCTGATCTCCTTCTGGTATTCGTCGAGTAACTGCTAAAATAATGCCCATTGTTAATTCTGCTGTAGCCTCAGTCGAAACCCCAGGAGCATTTGTCACCACAATATTGTTTTCTTTTGCATACGAAACATCAATATTATTAAATCCTGCCCCAAAGTTTGCAATAATTTTTAAGTTCTTTGCTTTTTCAAGGACATTTCTTGTAACAGGAGTAGATAACGGGCAAAGCAGTGCATCTGCATCGACAATCTTTTCTCCTAACTCTTCTTCAGTAATGAGTTCTTTACCTCTGTAAATTTCAACCTCATGCTCTTTTAATAATTCATAACCAATTTTCGGAATTTCCCCTGATATGTATATTTTCCCCATGCTTCTCATCCTTTTCTCATTAAAAAACCGCAAAGTATTCGGTATTATTTACTATAATAGTATCGTTTTCACAATTCCTTATCAATCAATTGGCACTAAAACTTTTTCACTTTGATGGGGCTGATCATGAGAATCGCTAGTATTAATACAATCCATGTATTGGTATATAAAAAAACTTCCATTCCTGCCACAATTAATCCAGCCAATGTGATGGGGATACCAATAAAATGACCAACAGTAGGCTTCGCACTGAATCGAGCAAGTCTTAACGCTCCTAAAGTTGGAAATAGGATAAAGGCAAGTTGTGCAAAAATGGAATGAGGTGTAATCGTGTGAAAAATAAGTGCAGGTGCAACACCGAAGCTAACCACATCTGCAAGGGAATCAAGTTCAACACCGAATTCACTGTTCACCTTGAGTTTGCGTGCCACTCTTCCATCAAAGAAATCAAAAAGCGCAGCCAAAAATATAACTAATGCCGCTTCTCTTATGAATCCTTCATTATTTAAGGTAATCGCACTAACTCCACAAATTAAATTTCCTAAAGTAAATAGATTGGGAAGTGATCTTGATAAAAGTTGAAACAAAACGGTACCACCTTTCCTCCAAAGAGCTACTTACTATTATTGTTCTATGAAGTTCAGCAATGTATTCATAAAGTCTCCCACTCAACCTTCAGCAGCAAAATAAATTTGAATGATTTAAGTAACAATAAAAGAGCAGGAAATATTAATAAGGGGTTATTATTTTGGAGAAAAAAAATAAATTACTATCATCTGAAAAAATCCTATTCATCCTTAAAATGTCTTTGGGTTCCGGAATAGCTTGGCAAATCTCGGATTGGACAGGTTCGAAATATCCTTATTTATCGACACTTTCCGTTATTTTATGTCTGCAGGCAACTATTCTTAAATCCGTTCGTTTCTCTCTATCTCGGATGATTGGAACCATCTTTGGAGTGGCATTTACCATTATCTTTTCTGCAGAATTGCCTTTGAATGGTTGGAGTATTACATTCATTTTGCTAATTTGTACAGCAGTATCCATTTTATTTGGAGCAAATATCACGTCGATTCATCAAATAGCCTTATCAACCGTTTTAATTCTAGTATTTACTCCAAAATTACATGGATATGGAATGTATCGTGTATCCGATACAATTATTGGTATTATTGTAGCAATCCTTATTCACGCATTAATATTGCCGCCAAACTTTACTTCTATTGCCAATGAATCTTTTCAAACTGTGAAGTACCTGCTCATCAAAAAGTTGGAAGGGCTTGCTGTCTGGATAGAAAATGGAGCATCTGACAACACTTTTTTTCGAGAGGAAATGAATGGTATTGTATGGAATAAACTTCAGGATGCTTTTCAAAGTGTGAACAAAGCCGAAAATAGTTTACGTTATAACCCATTTAAGAGAAAAAGTAAAAGAGAACTTGAAATAATCAAAGAAAATCTAGCTATTTTAAGGAAGGAATACAACATTATTGAACAGTTTTATGAAAATATTCTACAGTGGCATAAACAGGAAACAATATCAAAAGAAGAGGCTCAATATTGGGCAGCAAACTTTTTACATTTAGCTGATGCTTTAAAAAATTGGCGATCCGAGAATCAACTTAATTATAATAAACATTCTTCTATTTACCATCGGATTCTTGAAATGGAAGCAAACAGATTTTTACAAAACATTAATAGAGGCAAATAAAAAAGTGCTCATTTCAAATGAACACTTTTTTATGTTGAATATTACTCCTTATGATTAAGATTATCATAAGCTAATTGAAGCTGAATAAGAACTTGCTGTTTACCTGTTCCTCCATAACTATTTCTTGCATCCACAACATGTTTCGGCTGTAATACGGCATAAATATCATCACCAAATAATGGACTAAATGACTTATATTCTTCCAACGTTACATCTAATAAAAATTTCTGATGTTCGATGGCAAATAAAACGATTTTTCCGATAAGCTCATGTGCCTGACGAAAAGGAAGTCCTTTTGTTACTAAATAGTCGGCGATATCTGTGGCATTCGAAAAGTCCTGCGAAACTGCAGCATACATTTTATCTTGGTTTACCGTCATTGAATCGATCATTGGTGCTAACAAGCTTAAAGAGCCCTCCAATGTTTCAACTGTATCGAACATTCCTTCCTTATCTTCTTGCATATCCTTGTTATACGCAAGCGGTAGGCCCTTAAGTACGGTCAATAGTCCAATTAAATTGCCATAAACCCTACCTGTTTTCCCGCGCAAGAGTTCCGGAACATCCGGATTTTTCTTTTGCGGCATAATACTTGATCCAGTACAAAAGGAATCATCGAGCTCAATAAATTGAAATTCTTGGCTTGACCAGAGAATAATTTCTTCAGAGAGTCTTGAAATATGTGTCATTAAGATGGATCCAATCGATATAAATTCCAATATAAAATCACGGTCACTAACAGCATCTAAACTATTCGGATACATTTTGTCAAAATGCAGGAGTTCAGCAGTACGTTCTCGATTAATAGGGAAAGTGGTTCCTGCCAAAGCACCCGCTCCAAGTGGCAGCCAATTGATGCGTTTTAGACTGTCCTCTAATCTTTCTTTATCCCTTTCCAACATCCAAAAATAGGCTAAGAGGTGATGAGCAAATAGAATGGGCTGCGCTCTCTGCAAATGTGTATACCCTGGCATAAGTGTATCCACATTTTCTTCCGCTTGCCTCACAATCGCTTTTTGTACTTCTTCTACCAGCTTAATGATTTCCGTTGTTTTCCTTCTAAGATATAAATGCATATCTGTTGCCACTTGATCATTTCGACTTCTCCCTGTATGAAGCTTGCCTGCCACTGGGCCGATCTCATCGTGTAACATTTTTTCAATATTCATATGAATATCTTCATGCTCAACTGCAAATTCGACTTTGCCTTCGATAATTTTCTTTTCTATTTTCTCTAGTCCTATAATAATGGCATCAGCATCTTCGGCAGGAATAATTCCGCATTCTCCGAGCATTTGCACATGTGCAAGGCTACCTTCAATATCCTCCAAAGCTAATCTTTGATCGAAATGGATCGACGAGGTAAATTCATCCACTAGTTTATTTGTTTCTTTTGTAAAACGTCCGCCCCATAGTTTTTTCATCATGATCCTCCTAGGTATTTTGTGATTCACTATACTAATTATCCCTTTAGGATCGTATCTTTTGAATGAACATCTGCATACACTTTTGTAGGTAACCCCCATAGTTTAATAAATCCTACAGCTGCGTTATGATCAAATAAATCTCCTTTAGAATAAGTTGCCAGTTCTTCATTATACAAACTATGTGCAGATTCGCGGCCAACGACGACATGATTACCCTTATGAAGCTTTACACGAACTTTACCACTTACAACTTTTTGTGTTTCATTCACAAAAGCATCTAATGCGGGTTTAATTGGAGAGTACCATAATCCCTCATAAAGAATTTTGGAAAAATGCTGATCTATCATTGGTTTAAACTGTGTCACTTCACGTGGCAATGTTAAAAATTCTAATTCCTTATGAGCATTAATTAATACTAATGCTGCCGGATTTTCATACACTTCACGTGATTTAATTCCAACAAGACGATTTTCAATATGATCGATTCTTCCAATACCATGTTTGCCAGCTTTAACATTCAAATGTTCTATTAAACTGACAAGATCCATTTTTTGATCATTCAGTGCGACTGGTTCCCCATTCACAAACGAGATTTCCAAGTATTCCGGTTCATCCGGTGTTTGTTCAATGGGATTAGTCCATGCGAAAGCTTCCTCCGGTGCCTCATTCCATGGATTTTCTAAAACACCAGCTTCACAGGCTCTCCCCCAAATGTTTGCATCTATCGAAAATGGATTATCCAGATCAATAGGGATAGGAATGCCTTTTTCTTCCGCATAAGCAATTTCCTCATCACGAGTCATTCCCCATTCCCGAACAGGTGCTACCACCTTTAGCGACGGATTAAGCGCTTGAATGGAAACCTCAAAACGAACTTGATCATTTCCCTTTCCAGTACATCCATGCGCGACGGCTATCGCTCCTTCCTGTTCTGCAACTTCAACAAGTAGTTTAGAGATTAATGGACGGCTAAGTGCAGATGATAATGGATATTTTCCTTCGTAAAGAGCATTTGCCTTTAGTGCCGGTAAAATATATTCTTTTGCAAGCAATTCCTTCGCGTCAACCATGATTGCTTTTATTGCTCCCACATTTAATGCCTTTTGACGAATAGCTTCTAAATCTTTTCCTTCCCCAACATCGATACCTAGAGCAATAACATCATAGTTATATTTTTCTTGCAGCCATTTTATGGAGACAGATGTATCTAATCCGCCTGAATAGGCTAAAACAATTTTCTCTTTGCTCATCTTTATCTCTCCCTTACAATCTATAACATGTATAAATATATAATATTGTGGATTTTTATGCAACGAATCTAAAAAAATTTTTTACAATAATAACAGTTTTAAAATAGCTTTTTGTGCATGCAGACGATTTTCTGCCTCATCAAAAACAACTGAATGCGGACCATTTATTATGCTTGCAGATACCTCTTCACCGCGGTGTGCGGGTAAGCAGTGCAAAAAGATAAAATCCTTTTTCGCCAGTTTACAATTCTCTTCATTTACTTGATAAGGAGAAAATACCGTCATTCTTTCGGATACCTCGTTTTCCTGCCCCATACTGGTCCATACATCTGTTACAACCACGTCGGCGTCTTTCATCATTTCTGCAATATTATCACTTATTTTTAGTGACAATCCGTTTGTCTTTGCATCTGATACCGCCTTTTGAAAGACTTTTTTATTGGGTTCATAACCTTTAGGGCATGCAATGGAAAGGTTCATCCCTACCTTCAATGCGCCTTCCATTAAGGAATGACACATATTATTATTTCCATCCCCGACATAACACATTTTTAATCCGGATAGCTTTCCTTTCTTTTCATAAATCGTTAATAGGTCTGCTAACACTTGAGTTGGATGATGCAAATCGGTTAAGCCATTTATAACTGGGACAGAAGAATACTTTGCAAATTCCTCCACCACCTCATGTCCGTAAGTTCGGATCATAAGAGCATCCACGTATCTTGACAGAACCTTCGCCGTATCGTGTATGGTTTCTCCTCTTCCTAATTGGATATCTTTCGAGCTTAAAAAGATAGCCTCTCCTCCTAATTGGAGCATCCCAACCTCAAAGGACACTCTTGTTCTAGTCGAAGATTTTTCAAATATCATCCCCAACACTTTCCCTTTTAAATACGGAATGTTCTTACCGGCTTTGGCCATTTTTTTTAATTCCATTGCTTCTTGCAATAATGCATGAATTTCATCACTCGATAATTCCCCTAATGTTAGAAAATCCTTTCCTTTAAAACCATTTTTATCGTCTTCATTTAAATGGACAGCTAAATTAGACATTTTACATCTCCCTTTCATCAAGGCTCTTTTCTTAAAGTTTGTTGCTTTTAAAGACTGAGTCCCTATATACATCATTAAATAGGTCATGAATAAATAACCTTTATAAGAAAAGATGCCACGAAACTAAGTCCTTATTAGGAATTATAGTCATTTGCGAAAAGCAACAACCTATACGAAAACAGCCTCCATTATTCATCGTACTAAAAGTCGACTATAGTCATTTAATGCTTTGACCTGTATGTTTTTATTTTTTAATAAAGATATATAGGCTGCGAAAGTATCAACCGAAGTAAACAATGGAATGTCGTAAAGAGTAGACAGCTCTCTCATATGAAATCCTGCTTTATCCTTATTTCCACCAACAGTCGGGATAATAACGGCTGCCTCAACAGGATTATCCTTCAGAACCGTAACCAAATCTGCAAGATCTTTGGATGTTTGCGTAACCGTCAATCCGTTATATTGTAAAAATTTCGCAGTACCGGGAGTAGCAATAATATTAATCCCTTGATCATATAGCTGTTTTAATAATGGAAACATGTTATTTTTTTCCCTTTCTGCAATGGAACAAAATAAAAATGCATTGCTTGCCAAAGGCTTATTCATTACTTTTTGAAAAGCTTCTTCAAACGTACTTCCTATCCCAAGCACTTCACCTGTTGACTTCATTTCAGGTCCGACTACAGGATCCACATCCTTTAACTTATTGGATGAAAAAGCAGGTAATTTAACCGCAACAAGAGATGGTTCATCTGTAAGACCGGTAAATTGAAGGGACTGACCTAATTGGACTCGGATTGAATATTCTACCATTGGAATTCCAGTTACTTTGCTAAGGATTGGCACCGTTCGCGATGCTCTTGGGTTCACTTCCAGTACATATATTTCATCTTGGTGAATGACATATTGAATATTTGCTGACCCAACGATACCAGCTTCACAGCAAATTCTCCTTGCGTACTCTACTAAACTATTAATCTGTGTATCTGTAAGAGTCTGCGGAGGGTATACGGCAATACTGTCGCCTGAATGGACACCAGCCTTCTCAATATGCTCAAAAATTCCCGGGACAAAGACTTCTTTTCCATCACTAATGCAATCAAGCTCACATTCTAAGCCTGGAATATACGGATCTACCATTAATGGCCATGCCCTTTCATCTAAATGACCAAGAGCTTGAATATACGACTCTAATTCTTCCTTTTTATAGATAATTCGCATATACTGTCCGCCAATAACATAGGATGGGCGAACTAGTACAGGAAATCCTAACTTTTCCGCAGCTTCCAAAACCATTATTTTACTTGAAGCCATTTCCCCTTTAATATGTGGAATATTTAATTTTGTTAATAACTGATAAAATAGCTTCCGATCCTCTAACAAATCTATTTTTTCTATACTTGTTCCAAACAGTTTTACCCCAACATCCGCTAAATCATTTGCTAAATTTATTGCGGTTTGACCGCCAAATTGAATAAATACTCCCTCTGGCTTTTCTTTTTCAATTATCGAAAGAATATCTTCCACCGTGATAGGTTCAAAGTATAAACGGTCCGCTACTGAAAAATCAGTACTTACTGTTTCTGGATTATTGTTTATGACAATTGTTTCATATCCGAGCTTTTTCAAAGCGTTCACAGCATGAACAGAGGCATAATCAAACTCAATTCCTTGACCGATTCGAATTGGTCCAGACCCTATGATAATGGCCTTCTTTCGATAGGTAGTCTCCACTTCATCAAAGCCATTCCATGTTGAATAATAATAAGGGGTTACGGCTTCAAATTCGGCTGCACATGTATCAACTTGCTTATAAATTGGTTTCAAATTCCAATTATTTCTCTTTGCTCGAACTTCCTTCTCTTTACACTTCAATAGTTTAGCTAAATGAATATCACTAATATTCATTTGTTTAGCTTTTTTTAATAGAGTAAAAGAAATAGTGTCAATCGAAAATTCCTGCAGCTCCATCTCGAATTGAATCATTCCCTGCAATTTCTTTAAAAACCACTGGTCAATTTGAGTAATCTGATAAATTTCATCAAGACTCATCCCATTTCGAAAGCTTTCCGCAATAGCAAACAGCCTTAAATCTGTTGCTTCTTCCATATGTTTAGTTAATTTCTCAGAAGAAGCCCCTTCCATCATCGAATGTGTAAGACCAGACAGTTTCATTTCCAAAGAGCGCAACCCTTTATTTAATGCTCCTTCAAATGTTCTGTCAATAGCCATCGTTTCACCAGTAGCCTTCATTTGCGTTCCGAGCTTACGATCTCCTTCCGGAAACTTATCAAAAGGAAAACGTGGCAATTTCATGACCACATAATCTAGTGCCGGTTCAAAAGCAGCATACGTATTGCCTGTTACCGGGTTAAGGATTTCATCTAATTGATAGCCAACAGCACACTTCGTTGCGATTCTGGCAATCGGATAGCCTGTAGCTTTGGACGCTAATGCAGAAGATCTGCTGACACGCGGATTCACTTCAATGACATAGTACCCGTTTGAACTAGGATCTAATGCAAATTGAATATTACATCCCCCAATGATTCCTAGTGCTCGAATGATTTTTAAGGATGCATTGCGAAGAATTTGGTACTGCTCGTCAGATAATGTTTGTGACGGTGCAACGACAATTGAATCTCCTGTATGAACACCGACAGGATCGAGATTTTCCATATTACACACGATGATGCACGTATCATTTGCATCTCGTATGACTTCATATTCGACCTCTTTCCAGCCTTTGATACTTTTTTCAATCAGTACTTGATGGATTGGGCTCACTTTTAACCCTTTGTGAAGAACCTTTTCCAGTTCCAGATCGTTCGCTGCAAAACCGCCGCCTGCACCGCCGAGAGTGTAAGCGGGACGGATAATAAGTGGATAACCAGATACTTTTGCAAATTCCATTCCTTCATCCATCGTGTGAATGATTTTAGATTGTGGAATGGGCTCTTTAATCTCTTCCATTAAACGTTTAAATTGGTCGCGATCCTCAGCCTTACGAATCGAATCCACCGGTGTTCCTAACAGCTTCACTTGATATTTTTCAAGAATGTGTTTTTCATAGAGCTGGACCGTCAGATTTAAGCCTGTTTGCCCTCCTAATGTTCCGATTATTCCTTGCGGTTTTTCCTTTTTTATGATTTCTTCAATCGTTTCAATGGTCATTGGCTCAATATAGATTCGATCCGCAATCGTTTCATCTGTCATAATGGTAGCTGGATTACTATTTAATAAAACGACCTCAATCCCCTCTTCCTTTAAAGCCAGACAGGCTTGAGTCCCCGCATAATCAAACTCTGCCGCTTGCCCAATGACGATGGGACCTGAACCAATAACCAACACTTTCTTTATTTCTTTATTGAATGGCATATGACAAAACTCCCGTTGTTCCATTTAAAATTCGGATAAATTGATCAAAAATAAATTCTGTATCCTGCGGTCCCGGATGAGCCTCAGGATGAAATTGGACCGTATAGATTGGTAATGTCCTATGTGAAAGACCTTCCACGGTTCCATCGTTCACATGACGGTATGTGATACTGAATAGATCACCATTTATTGTTTCATCCACCACAACATATCCATGATTTTGGGAGGTCATCATTACTTTTCCGGTCTCAAGCTCCTTTACCGGATGATTAGCTCCACGATGTCCGTATGGCAGTTTTTTTGTTTGGGAACCATATGCTAATGCAATTAATTGATGCCCTAAGCAAATGCCGAGGGTGGGGTAAGCAGCACTAATTTTTTTAATATCCGGCAGCCATTTTTTCATTGCCATTGGATTCCCCGGACCATTGCTTAATACAACTCCATCTGGATACATTTTATCTATTTGTTCCAAAGTATAATGATATGGTACAACCGTCACTTTACAGTTTCGCTTTAACAAATAGGTCAATATGGACTTTTTGCAACCGAAATCCATTAGAACAATATGCGGTCCATCGTTTTCATAGGTAATTACAGTCTTCGTAGATACTTTTTTTATATAAAAAGGGTCCGATACATTTGGGAAAGAAACGTTTTTATCTTTTGAAATAATCCCTTTAACCGTACCGCGGTTGCGAATCGTTTTCACGAGTGCCCTTGTATCGACTCCTGTTAAAAACGGGAGATCCTTCTTCTCTAATATTTCTCCAACTGAACTGTTAGATTTAAAGTGATTTGGCGTTTGCGAAATTTCATTTGTTACAATTCCCTTTGCATAATAATCATTACTTTCATGATCGAATGGGTTCATTCCGTAATTACCGATTAACGGATAACAAAAAACGATGATCTGCCCTGCATAGGAAGGATCCGTCATAATTTCTTGATAGCCTGTCATACTCGTATTAAACACCACTTCACCAATAGTGTTTTCGGTTGTTTGACCATATAAAAGACCGGGGAAAATTTCACCCGTTTCTAAGATGAGATATCCGTTTTCCAATCTTATCTCTCCATTTTCGCTAGGATTTTTTTAAAGCTTATTAAAAACAGATCCATTTCTTCATTCGTTACGGTTAATGGTGGTAAAAGACGAACCACGTTTTCTCCCGCAGTTAAAATTAAGAGTTTTTCCTCTCGTGCTAACTCAACCAAATATCCTGCATTTTCCAACACTATTCCAATAAGCAATCCTCTTCCCCGCACTTCTTTGATTTGCGGATAGACGGTTTTCAACTTTTCCAGTTCTGAAAAGAAATATTTGCTTTGACTCTGAACGTGCCCGAGAACTTCATTACTAAGAATATATTGGACAGTTGCAAGCCCAGCCGTTGATGCAAGCGGGTTTCCACCAAAAGTGCTGCCATGTGTGCCTGGTCCAAATGCCTTTGCAACATGTTCCTTCGCAAGCATTGCTCCAATGGGAAAGCCTGACCCTAAACCTTTTGCCGAGGTAATAATATCCGGTTCAAAATTATATTGCTCATAAGCAAATAGTGTACCAGTTCGCCCCATTCCTGTTTGTACTTCGTCTACAATGATTAAAATGTCATTACATTTACTGATGGATACGAGTTTCTCGATCCATTCCTTATCAGCCGGTATTACTCCGCCTTCCCCCTGAACTAATTCAAGCATAACTGCTGCTGGAGATTGATTCTTCAAGTAGTCCAAAGCAGAGCTATCATTGTATGGCAAATAGGTAAAACCTTCCAATAATGGCTCAAACCCTTTTTGAATCTTCTCTTGACCAGTCGCTGAAAGTGTTGCCATGGTTCTGCCATGAAAGGATTGCTTAAAAGTAACAATTTCCGGATTATTTATTTGCTTTATTTGACTAGCGTAAAGACGTGCTAATTTTATTGCTGCTTCATTTGCCTCTGCTCCACTATTGCAGAAAAAAGCCACATCGAAACAGCTATTTTCCGTTAAAATTTGTGCTAAGTCTTCTTGTATTTTGATTTGATAAAGATTCGAGCAATGCCATAGTTGATCAAGTTGGTTGACGAGTGCATTTTTTACTGCCTCAGGAACATGACCAAGATTACACGTAGCAATTCCTGAGGTAAAGTCTAAATATTGGTTTCCATTTTCATCCCACACAAAGCTTCCTTTTCCCTTTGCAATCGAAAGCGGAGCCCGCTTATAGGTATTCATCAATGAGGATGTTTTAAGCATCTGCAAATTCCTCCTCCAAACAAACTAAAGTACCAATTGGTTCCTTCTTTACATATTTGATTAGGTTATCTTCTTCTAAGCCATTCATGATCACAAACTCTTTAACCCCTTGTTCGATACAATCAATAGCCGCTTTTACCTTTGGAATCATCCCTCCTTTAATGACACCATTTTCAACATATTCTTCTATTTGTGTTTTTGTAATTGTTGACAGTACTTTTTTATCCTTCATTACACCTGGTACATCCGTGATCATACAGATTGGTGCATGAAATGCTTTAGATAATGCAGCGGCGACTTCATCTGCGTTAATATTAAGCGGTCTATTGTTTTGATCGACTGCAACTGGGGAGATGACCGGAATATACAAATCATGCAGCAATAAATCTAGTAAGCTTTTATTTATCGAAACAATTTCACCTACCAAACCAACTTTTTCATGGTTTGCCACAAGTTTCGCCTCCAACAGCTTTCCATCCGCTCCGCTTAATCCAATTCCTTTTGCTCCTGCAGCTAATAGGTTTCTTACTATTTGTTTATTAGCAGTACCTGATAACACCATTTCCACCACTTCTAAAACAGGTTCATTTGTCACCCTGAGTCCATCGATAAATTTCGTTTCCATTTGTAATTTATCCAGTATCGTTGACACTTTAGGACCCCCGCCATGAACAATAATAGGTTTAATATGATAATCAGTTTGCAATACAGCTACATTTTGATAAAAGGAGTCAGGCAATTTTTCTGCAATACTGCCCCCACACTTAATAATTAAATAACACATGTAAAATCCTCCAACTTCTCATGTACGGTATGAAGCGTTAATTTTGACATAGTCATAGGATAAGTCACATCCCCATGCAGTTGCAGCTCCATGCCCTTCTCCTAGATCAACAAAGATTTGAATGGTTTCCGATTGTAAATATTGCTTTGCCTCTACTTCAGAGAATGGTGCAGGCAAGCCATTTTCTACTACTTTGATTTCCCCAAGTGAAACTGTTAATAGGTCTGGATTTACGATGACACCGCTATAACCTATCGCATTGACAATTCTTCCCCAATTCGCATCCTCTCCAAAAATAGCCGCTTTCACTAAGTTTGAGCCAATGATGGATTTACTAATAATTTTTGCATCAATAGAAGATTTTGCCCCGTAGACATGAGCTTCAACTAGCTTAGTTGCCCCTTCACCATCACGGGCAATTTGTTTGGCAAGTGATGTGCAAATCTCTTTTAATCCTTCTAAAAATACTGGCCACTCAGGATGGGATTCCGACAATTCTTGATTGCCTGCAAGCCCGTTGGCCATTATAAGCACCATATCATTCGTACTTGTATCACCATCCACGGTAATCATGTTAAAGGTCTCGTTTACCGTCATTTTAAGTGCTTGCTGCAAGGATGAAGGATTTATCTTTGCATCGGTTGTTATAAATCCAAGCATCGTTGCCATATTTGGATGAATCATTCCTGATCCTTTAGCGGTTCCGCCTATAGTAACATAACGATCATCAATGAATAGAGAGACACATGCATGTTTCACAAATGTATCTGTCGTAAGAATGGCTTCACTAAAGCCCTCTGCATGATGAATTTCGTCAACTTTCGGAATTTGTGTAATACCAGATTTTATCTTATCCATTGGCAGCTGCTCCCCAATTACTCCCGTTGAACAAACAGCAACCTCATACTCTTGTAAATTTACTTGTTCTGCGAACCATTTTCTCATTAAAAAAGCGTTCTGTATGCCTACTTCCCCTGTGCACGCATTAGCGTTTCCGGAATTGATAATAACCCCCTGTAAAAATGGGGAAAAAGCTAAACTTTCTTGCGTAACCTTCAAAGGCGCAGCTTGAAACTGGTTGGTTGTATAAACAGCAGCTGATACAGCAGGCACCTGGGAATAAAGCCAGCCAAGATCCTTTCTTTTCCTTTTTAATCCACTATGCATTCCTCCTGCCTGGAAGCCAATTGGAGTTGCAACATTTCCATTTTTTATTTTCATAATGCTTTCTTTATCTAGTTCAATGTGTTTGCCTTTAACCATTACATTCCCTCCAGAAATTCCTTTTATCATTTCACCATCATGGATAGATTGGGATTCCATTTAACCCTGTCCTTTCATCCCAACCGGCTATAACATTTAAATTTTGAATAGCCTGACCTGCCGCCCCTTTTACTAAATTATCGATTACAGAAATAATGGTTATCCTCCCCGTTCTCTCATCAACATTTAACCCGATATCACAATAATTTGAACCATATACTTCCTTTGTTGATGGCAACTTATCTTTCGGTCTAATACGAATAAAGCTTTCTTCTAAATACGTTTCTTGATAGAGTTCCAACATTTCTTCTAAACTCATATTTTTCTTTAAATTTGCATATATCGTACACATAATTCCCCTTGTCATCGGAATTAAATGAGTTGTGAAGGTCACAGTAGCCGGAAATCCGCAAATATTTTGAATTTCTTGCTCGATTTCTGGGATATGCTGATGCTTTCCAAGTTTATAAGCTGTCACATTTTCATTAACTTCTGAGAATAGACTCCCTACATTTGGTTTTCTTCCAGCACCAGAGACTCCTGATTTTCCGTCAATGATGATGGAATTCATATTGATTACATTCGCTTTTAAAATTGGTGCGAGCCCAAGAAGGGTGGCAGTTGGGTAGCATCCTGGATTGGCAATTAATGTTGCCTTCTTTATTTCATTACGATTTATTTCCGTTAACCCATAAACGGATTTCTGCAAGTCTTCTATATTTGCAGATTTGTTTTTATACCATTTTTCGTATAAGTATTCATCTTTCAAACGAAAGTCCCCTGATAAATCAATGCAAATAATATCCCTCTCTATAAGTTGGGGGATGATCTCTTTTGAAACTCCTGATGGAGTAGCAAAAAACAAAACATCTACTTTACTTTGTATTTCGTCTGGATTCCATTCCTCTAATGACTTTTCAAATATATAATGAAAATGTTTATATTGGTCTGTTAATAGAGACCCCTTCGTGGAATTTGATATTAACATTTCGATTTCTACATTTGGATGCTGATGTAATAAACGTATAAGCTCGGCACCCCCGTATCCATTGGCGCCAATAATACCAACCTTCACCCGTTTCATCTCCTATAAAACAATTTCGTATTTTTGTATTATTATAAACACACAGGAATATTTATGCAATGAATTTTATAAAAATAGTTAAATATCACTATTTTTTTATTATAAATAACCACTGATTATGTATAAATATAAAAAAGAGCTGTCACCAATTGGTGACAGCTCTTTTTTAAGATTTAACTATTCTTCGCTTTATTTTTAAATTGTTCATAACTACTTTGCAATTCTTGCAAACGGCGTTTTCCATCTTCACGATTGCGGACATTTTCTTGTTCAATTGCTTGGGTTTCCTCCAACCCCTTCATAATAATACTCCAAGTTTCTTCAATTGTTTCTATTTTAATGCTGGAGCTTCCGGCAAGGCGTGCAATTTCTGCAGATTGAGCGGAAACATTTTGTGCATTTCTTATCAACATTTCATTCGTTCTTCTATCTAATTCATTCATGGAATCCGCCACTAGTTTTTGTCGTTTCGCTGCTATTGCGTTAATTAAGCCTGTTTTAAAAATTGGTATCGTCGTAACAAACGCGGAATTAATTTTAGCAATAAGCTTTGTATTCCCTCTTTGCAACATCCTGATTTGTGGAGCCGATTGAAAGGCTACTTGCTTTGCCATTTCTAAATCATATGCACGTTGCTCAAGTAGTTCCACAGCATTTCGCACTGAATCTAATTCCATTTGGGCAAGCTGATCCATATTTGCAGCACGGCTTTCCAGTTGCGGAAGCACATTATTCCTAATGTCCTCGATTTTTAATTCTGCAGCAACAATATACTTTTCCAGCTCCATGTAATAATTAAAATTTTCCTCGTACAATTGCTCTAACGTTACAGTAGAATTTTTCATTTCCGTTTCATATTTTTTGATTTCAACATATACTTTGTCAATTTCACTGCCCATCGTTTGATATTTTGCCATGATTTTTTCGATAAATTTCTTGCCTTTTCCAAACATTTTGGAGAAAAGACCCTTGTCCTCAACAAAATCCTTGCTGTCAAACTTGTCCATAATTTTACCTAAGTGCTTTAACAACGCACTTGATTCTTCCATACTGCTTGATTTTATCGAATTTAACACGCGGCCAGAAAAAGCAGATATTTGATTAGCAGGTTCCTTCCCAAATTCTAATAAAGCCAGCTGATCTTTTGTATCAATTTCCTGAGCTAAATGGACAACCTCTGGATCATTACGTAATTGTAATTTCAAATCGTTTGGATTCTGCAGTACTTCTTCCTTTTTTTCGAGATTGAGAGTTTGTAATTCATTCACATTTACTGACATTCTACTTTTCACCTTTTTCTAAAATAATTTATGAATAAATTTTTTAATCAATACACTTGGTTTATTACGATGCTTTTCTAAATTCTCCTCAAAACTAACTTCTTCTAACCAATGAGAATCAAAAATGGAGGAGTCGATAAATAATTCAATATCATTTTGTCCAGTAGGATTATACAGTAATATATCTATTCCCATTTCATTTAACAATAACAGCAGTGCCGCATCACTTCTATTTATCTCTCCACTGCTGCCATTATTATAAATCACGATTCTTGGAACCGTCTGTGAATAATCAAATTGCTGTAGTAGCTTGATTATCGTATCTGGAATCTCCATAACAGCAGAAAACATATAAAGTTTTAATTGTTCCTCTGTTTCATGCTCCAATTTAGTAAGCAATGCTTTATCTACATATCTTGAAATGGCTGAAGCAAGTCCAATCTGAAGTCCCTCTGGCATTTGTTTATATCTCCACCAGTTTCCTTTTACCATTTTCATTGGATCCAGTTTTCCATTTGTTAATGCATTTTGATAATGATGTAACTGATTTCCTTTTACCGGACTTGTTATTGGAAAACGGATATGCAAAGATGATAAATCAAAATCCGTTATTTCTTGTACTCTGCCCCAATATTCCTTTTGATTAGTTGATATCCCTAATACCTTTGCAAAAATACTTGGAATATAGACCGTTTCATTTTTCACTTCAAAACTTGGCCTTATAAAAGCTTTTTCCCTCATGATCAGAAAAATTTCATCGTAGGTCGTCTTTAGTGTGATCGATTGCGGCTTATAGGAACGAAATTGCCACGGTCTATATAGCAATGAATTGTCTGAATGAAGCACTCTTTCCATTTCCTGCGAAGCTTTTTTAGCAACAGTAGATTTTCTTACAGGCTTGTCCTCCGGAAATTCCATTAATGGCTTTACAGAAGGATAAGTAAAAACACTAATAGAATCATCCTTAAAATCTTTTAAAACATCCTTTCCTTCCGGATGAAAAAGCAACACATCAAAGCCTAGTAAAATCAAAAAGTATAAAAAATAGCTCTGGCTTTTAGTGGCATCTCCATACCATACTACTCTTGGAACTTCCCTCTTCAAATCTATGTCTTTAACCCAAAGATTGATATGATTCCAAGACCATTTAACGGTATCCACAATTAATCTGCGAAAATCAGGATGTAATAAATCGGGATGATTATCCTGGTATATTTGCAGCAGCTGAATATAAGCTGACCTATAATGTCTGTACCAATCCCCTTTGTCTTTTAAAGGAAGCAGTTTTTCGCCCTCCATGAATGCAACAAATCGGTTAATAGATAATCCTTTTTGATCATGGTGAATATTCATGATCCTTTGGATAGATTGGAACATATCATTGGAGATAGCCTTATCCAACTCCTTATCCAGATGATGAACTGGAAAATCCGCTTCATGAACAAGTGAATACAAAAATTCAAGATAATCCTCTTCATCCATAGGACAGCCCATAAATTTTCCCGTTACTTGTATATATTTGACTTGACCATCAGCGTCCAAATACTGACCTCTTTCTGATAAAGGGAGGCCAAATAAACTCTGCCAATCCTGTTGTTCGAGGTCAACCTTTATAGGGTGAATATTCACAGCAGGTCCATTCCTTTCAAAAAGTCCTAATATCTATTTAAAAATTTCAGAAGCATGTCTGTATAATACTTTTTAATTAGATGCATACTAATAAGAATATAGACTATTTTGGAGGTCTATTTGTATGTTCAAATACAAAATCAACCAGAAGATCACAGAAGAAGTAAAAGGATTGGTAAACGAAATGTTTCAATTTAAAATCCTTTTGTTTTTTGAGTTCGTCGGATTTTCCTTATTATTTTCATTTGTAACAGAAACAATGATAAGTCCAAAACCCAACTTTCTTCTTGTATTTATCCCATTTCTCATCACAGTTATACTGCTATACTGGATTACGAAAAGTATAAGAGTAAAAAAATAACCTATGCTACTTAACCTGTTTTATGATTCCACAACAGGAGTAGGACATTTCTTGATATTCTTCAATCGGTACTTTCCGTTCATTTGCTAACAATAAAATATGGGATACATTTTTATCCATTATATCACGAACAAGTATTTTCCATGGCAGCCTTCTTAACAATACTCTCGTTGTTTCACCTACTCCAGGTTTTATTAGATTCATATCCTCTATTTTAAACCGTTTTTGAATAGTATGTACTTCCCTTAATCCCTTCCAATTTGGTTCAGCCATTTTGGAAGGCGATATTTCCTGACCCAAGATTGAATCAAATTGTTTCGAAATTTCATCTACATAATAATTCGATACGTCATGTTCATAAAGTTCCTGATAAAATTTGGCACCATGAAAATCATGTTTGTTTAGAAGTTCACGATTTAATACGGTTCTGCTAATTAATCCTGATACAGTTGCATTTAAACAAGCATTTGGAATGAGAAAATCTTCTCTAGTCCCATAAATATTGGCGCAATGTCCCGGATCGGCTAAGACCGCTAGCGAATCAGAGATGTTTGTTTGATCGTTATGATTAATCTTATGTATTGATTTATCAAGCTCCAGTTTAATTGCTCCTTTGCCAGTCCAGCCATCAATAAATTGAAAATCATAGTCAGGATAATTCATACTCAGGTATCTAATGGCATTTTCATCAATACCTCGCCCTCTGATAATCGAAATACTATAATGGGGTAATGAAATTTGGTACTTTGCAAAAATATATCTTTTCACTAATATGCCAATTGGTGTTCCTGCCCTTGCTAATGAAACTAATAGTGTTTTCTTCCCTTTTTGCCTTAAAATTTGCTCCGCAATAATCTGAACCGCTCCAGCAATTTTCTCTTTATAAGCATGTAATGATGCTAAGAAGAAATTCTTATATTCCTCAGAAGGTTCAAATTCCATTGGAAGCATTTCAGAATAATGCTTTCCGGACTGAATCAATTCTTCCTTATCCATCGTTGAAGTTTCATACATCTTTTCACTTATATCTTTAAGCAAAAAAATGACATCATCATTGGAATAGGTTCCAAAAGGTTTACTGTGGACCATTTGCATGAATAACATCATCCTTTCTTGTGCTTAAAGTAACAACATACACATATTGAAATAGACTAGCTAATTGGGATAAAAGCGGTGACATATTTCCTTCGACAAGTTCTCTTTCAAAAAAGACAAATACCTCGCTATAAAGGTGTGGCTCAATTTGATAAAAATAATTTTGGATAGAATAATCTTCAGGACTGGGAAATGTGTATTTACTCTGTATCAAATAATCCTCGTTACGAGAAACAAATATTGGGCTTCTCGTCGTTGATTGAAAATAAACTTCTTTGCCCATTAGCGCTGCAATTTTCATTGGTAGGTACATCAGCTCTCCATTTCCTAAGCAAAGCGTTTTTCCACCGGAACGAAATGGTACTAATTTTTGAGCTATTGAATGAATATAATGGGTAAACTCTTCATTTTCTGAACTATACAACCCAAACCTTCCCGTTTGCCACAAATAATTTGAAGCCGATGAATTGTGATAATATGGCGAGGTAGATGTGTTTATATCAGATAAATCAATCGGAACAATCTTGCCAAATTTATCCGATTGGTGTTGGTATGTTTCTTTCTTCATCTTTTCATCCTTACAATCAACTTCTATCTCCCCGCTGATTAGTGATACAACATGGATTTCAATTCCCATATTGCTTTCCAATCGACGAAATTGATCTATACTTTCTTCATTTCGCCAATCTAATAAAGTAAGAACCGTGTAGCTTTTACGAGGAAATTCACTTTGGATTGCATGAATAATGTTTAAAATGGTATTTCCGGTAGTAAGCTCATCATCAATGAATACAATAGGATTTTGATTTTCTATTTGATTACGTTCAATATAGCAATAGTGAGAGGTTGCATGTGAATGCTCCTCTTCAAAATGAATTATTGATTCCTTATTCTCTATCTTTTCCCTTGTAGTATGAAAGAAAAAAGCATTTTGAAAGTTATCAAATACACCATGTCCTAATGCAGTAGCAGTTTCTGCAAATCCAATAAATATCGTACTTTGTGGCAATTTATATGGTTTTATCTCAATATTTGAACCAAATTGAGTAATAGATTCCAAAAAGCCATTTCGCTTCAACGTAAATTGTTCGTCTTCTATATGTAATATTTCCTTCATATACTTACTGGCTAACAAAGAACTAGCAAGTATTGAAGTAATCGGATTTACGGGAAGATGCTTTCCAAGTACTTTGCTGACAAATAAAAAAGATCTTTTCTTATTAATTCTGGCTGCCATTTGGAATAAGGCCGTAGGAGAAATCTGAAAATCATTCCTCGTTATTTTAACTTTTAAGGATAAATTATTTAGTATTTTATAAGTGTACTCGTTCATTAAACTGGAGGAGTTGGATAAAACTTTGCTGCTCATGTAGCACCCCGTAAACTTTAGATTTCAACAATATTTTTCTCGCCCAATGATAATGTGGCTTTACTTCATTCATTTTGTTATGAAAGACGCTTGCAATAACCCCATTCTGAGAATGAAAATGATGCATAATGGAAAGGGAATCCATGTACTCTTCATGTGTAACAGCATTTAAAGCATTAACTAGTTTAATATGAGAGGGGTGGATAATTGTTTTTCCGACCATTCCATTGCTTTTATCAAGAAGAATTTCCTGAATAAATGCTTCATGGTATTCATTATCGATAGGAAAAGAGAATTCTAATCGATTTCTGTCATTGGTATTATTATGTTTCATGTTGGGACCAGATGATTGAAAATACTCCCAAACAGGGCCTGAAACAACATACTCTTGATCCACTCTTCCAAAAAAATTCATAATATCTGCAATACAATCTCGAATAACTGCAATATCATAAATTACAGTATTACAATCTCTCCTAATTCCAAAAAGGCCTGAAAAATCGGTTGCCCCAATCCTAATATTTAGAATAATTTCATCATAGAGGTCTAGTATTTTCTTTATGGATAACAATGTTTCCATTCTTGATTCTCTATAAATTACCTCTTTTGTTTCCAATATTGGTAATGCATAAAGGGATAAGCCATATGTATTATTAACCATTACAATTTGGTCAAGAAACTCCTTGCCATTATCAACATTAAACTTTGGCAATACAAATCCACTTAAAATAGTCGAAGCAGCACCAAGATCTCCCACAAGCTTTTTAATTTGAAACGGATTCCTAACTCGTATAAAAATAAGCGGAAGATTACTTTGAGAAAATTGCATACTGCGGACGGCTGTGTAAAGCGTTTGTAGTTGAACAATACTATTGATTTCTGCAGATTCAACCTCATCGTCGCTTATAGAATCTTCTAAACAAATAACCATGGAAGTAAGTCCCGCATATTGGCCATTTAAAAATTTACCAGTTAGGATATCATTAGAAATTTGTGTTCTTGTTCCAGGCATATATAGAGTTCCACCAAGAGCATTAGCCAATATTTCCTTTGGTGAATCCTTGTTCCAACTTTCAGGAGAGACGTGAAAAATTGACTTACATTGATCATCGGAAAGATATTGAAAATGTCTCATAAAAAACTCTCCTATTCTAGTAATATCCTGACTGGTAATAATAAAAGCGGTAACACATTGCTAATCGGAGTACTAATTTTGTAGTCGCAGGCGAGACCAACGGATACTCAGAGATGTAGTTCAAGAGCTGATGTTGACTTATGGTAGGGAAAAGACGAAGAAATCCGTTAGCCGATTGGCGCTAGAGCTAGACAAGACTCATCCTGTGGAATATTTATATTATCCAAAACTTATTCTTTCATAATATTTAAATAAGGGATAAAATTTCTTTTATCCCTTTTCAAGTCATTCAAGGTCGTCTTTTTCTAGTATCTATGAAAACAATTATTTGTTTTCCCCTTTTGTTGTGCATTTTCTTAAGAAAATGCACAACAAATGTGGCAAGGAAAATGACAACTAAAATGCTAAAGAAAATGATTTCACTGACATCAAAACCAAATGCTGCAGCAACCATTTTGATACCAATAATAGCGATTAATACAAAAGCTGTAGTTTCAAATTCCGGAAATTTCTCAATTAATTTAAGGAATAATTGTGCGACACCACGCATCATTAGTACTCCTAAAATTCCACCAAGGAATAACACCCATACTTTATTAGATAAACCAAAAGCAGCAATAACACTATCGATACTGAAGGTAATATCCATTAATTCTACTAAAAGGACAGTCTTCCAAAAACCATAGCCTTTGTTTTTGACGTCGTCTTCTTCCTCTTCCTTTTTGATTAGGTTTTTTAATGATAACCATAAAAGGTATAAACCACCAATAACCTTAATCCAAGTGAATTTAATAAGAAATACACCTAGTCCGATGGAAATAAATCGGAAAAGATATGCACCTAAGATACCATAAAATAATGCTTTCTTTTGCTGTTTCTTAGGCAAATGTTTTACCATTACAGCAAGCACTAATGCATTATCTGCCGATAACAATCCTTCTAAAATAATTAAACTGAAAATAACTCCCCAACTTGCGGGATTAGAGAGTTCAGACGTTATTGCATGTAATGAAAAGAACTCTCCATAATTGTGAAATAAGTCATGAAAAAATTGTGCCATTTATTTCTACTGCTCCTCCGAAATACTTCCCTTATTTAAACTGCTGTTTTTATACTGTTAAACCATAGTTTCTGCATAATGCAGCTAATCCTCCTGAGAACCCGCTGCCAATGGCATTGAACTTCCATTCCCCTTGATGTTTATAAAGCTCACAAACGACTACAGCGGTTTCAACGGAGAAATCTTCTCCCAAATCAAATCGGAGAATTTCTTGATTGTTTTCAGGATTTACAACCCTTACAAATGCATTGGTAACTTGTCCGAAATTTTGGTTGCGTGCTTCCGCTTCATGGATGGTAACCGTTATACCAATACGTTCAATATGTTGAGATAGCTTAGGAAAATTGATGATAATTTGTTCATCATCTCCATCCCCTTCACCAGTTCGGTTATCACCTGTATGCTCTACACCGCCGTCTGGACTTTTCAGATTATTATAGAAGACAAAATCAAGATCATTAATAACTTTTCCATTTGCATCAGCTAGAAATGCTGAAGCATCAAGGTCAAAATCATGACCTCCATTGTATTTATTTGTATCCCAGCCTAGTCCAATGATCGCTTTCGTTAGTCCTGGATTCGTTTTCGTTAAATCAATTCTTTGTCCTTTGGAAAGTACGATTCCCATGCTCTCACCTCAATATTATATAGTAGATTTATTGAACATCTAAGCCAAAATCAGTGACAAGCGCTGCCAAACCACCTTGATAGCCGCTGCCTATTGCATTAAATTTCCACTCGCCATTATGGCGATATAATTCCCCTACTACAACAGCTGTTTCAATGGAAAAATCCTCCCCTAAATCGTAGCGAATTAATTCTTCCCCATTAGCTTCATTTACAATTCTTACAAACGAATTCGAAACTTGTCCAAAGTTTTGGTTGCGTGCTTCCGCTTCATGAATGGTAATCGTAAATGCGATTTTTTGAATACTGCTTGGAACTTGAGACAGATTGACAGAAATGGTTTCATCGTCTCCTTCTCCAGCTCCTGTACGATTATCGCCATTGTGAACTACAGATCCGTTTCCGCCTTTTAAATTATTGAAAAATATAAAGTCTGCTTCTGAGGTACATTTACCTTCGGAATTTAATAAAAATACGGAGGAATCTAAATCAAAATCATTGCCGCCATCATATTTATTTACATCCCAACCTAAACCTACAACTATGTTTTGCAGTCCTGGGTTAGTCTTTGTTAAATCTACCTTTTGGCCTTTTGCTAAGCTGATTGCCATTTCCATAACATCCTTTCAAAATTTAACTAGAGTTTCATATGAATTTAAACAAGTTTATTAGCGATCTCCCCAATTGAAGTATCTCTTGTACCTTGTCCAATCGCATTAAATTTCCATTCTCCATTATGGCGATATATTTCTCCTGGAATTAGTGCTGTAAAACCACTGTAATTTTCCGTTAAATTAAAATGAGCAAGCTCAGAATTCGTTTTATTATCCACAATTCGAATAAATGCATTTTCAATCATTCCAAAGTCTTGTCGTCTTTGAACAGGCTGATAAATATTAACAACAAATTGAAGCGAATGAATTCTTGAAGGAATTTTATGTAAATCTATTAAAATTTGTTCGTCGTCCCCATCGCCATCACCCGTAAGATTATCACCAGTATGGCGAACACTTCCACATTGACTTTTTAAGTTACCGAAATAGATAACATCATGTTTGCTTTCTAGTTTTCCTGCCTCATTTAACATTATAACAGAAGCATCACAATCAATATTTGGTGTTTTCGTGCCAAAAAATCCTTTTTTCTTCACGGGATCCCAGCCAAGGCCAATTAATAATGAACTAAGACCTGTGTTTCCTTTTGTTAAATCTATTTTTTGACCTTTCGCTAAAGAAATAGCCAAAAAAATCACTCCTTTATGTAATTTATTTCGACATTATACTATTTATATTTTACTTTATTCATAGACAATTTCCAACAAAAACACCTTTAATGAAAGAATTGGTAAACGTTTTAATAGAAATGTTGTACATCTTGCATTTTTTATTACGAATGTCATGAATAAAAAGTTTCAATTTCTTATAATAAATCTTATACCGCTCTAAAAATTAGGGCAGAATTATGACCGCCAAAGCCAAGAGCATTGCTGAGAACCGTTTTTACATCCTTCTTCCTGGCAATATTAGGAACATAATCTAAATCGCATTCTGGATCTTGATTTTCCAAGTGAATGGTTGGCGGAATAACTCCATTACGAATCGTCATTAAGGAGAATATTGCTTCTATAGCCCCAGCAGCCCCCATCATATGTCCAGTCATTGATTTTGTAGAACTTATTGGAATATGATAAGCATTTTCGCCAAATAATTTTTTTATAGCGGCAGTTTCCATTTTATCATTATTTTTAGTACTTGTTCCATGTGCATTAATATAATCAATTTCTTCTTTTCGTAAACTTGCGTCTTTTAATGCCAATTCCATTACCTTTATGCTCCCTTCTCCACCTGGAGCTGGGCTTGTTATATGGTATGCATCGCTATTTGTTGCATATCCAATTATTTCTCCGTAAATATCAGCATTCCTCTTTATTGCTGAATCAAGGGTTTCTAAGAGTAGTGCTCCTGCCCCCTCCCCCATCACAAGGCCATCTCTATTCGCGTCAAAAGGTCGGCAAGCAGATTCAGGGTCTGGATTGGTAGATATTGCACCCATTGCACAGAATGCTCCAACACCAAGCGGTGTAATGGATGCCTCAGCTCCGCCGACTATCATCATTTCTGCATCTCCCCTTTGAATGGCCCTATATCCGTCGCCTATAGCATTCGAACTTGAAGCACATGAAAGAACCACGCAATTATTATATCCTTTTGCACCAAGGGTGATTGCAACTTGACTAGAAGCCATATTACTAATCACCATCGTAGTAGAAAAAGGGTATAAGTTTTGATACCCACCAGTAATTAAGTTCTGATAGCTTTCCTCAAAACTTTCGATACCTCCTATCGCGGTACCAAAACATACTCCTATATTTTCAGGTAAGACATCCTTACCAATGGTCACATTTGCATTCTTTACAGCCATAATGGCAGAGGCAACGGCATACTGTGTAAAGCGATCCATTCGATGCCTTTCATTTACCTTCATATAATTGGATAAATCGAAATCTTTGACCTCTGCTGCGGTTTTTGCAGAAAAATTAGTTGCATCGAATCTAGTTAAATAACCAATCCCAGATCTGCCATTTACTGCTGAGTCCCATATTTCTTCTAGATTATTCCCTAAAGGTGTAACTGCCCCTAATCCTGTTACAACAACCCTCTTCATATTTACATTCCTCCTCCATTTCCCCTATCAAAATAATCCTATTTTTCAGTTTACATTCGACATAAAATTGCAAAAACCTCCAGTATTTACTAATTATTTTTAAAAAAAAAAATCCAAATTGACATTTCTGCCAATTTGGAATAAATTCTTTCCATTCCATATATACTAATGTCCACCTAGATAAGCACTTTTAACCTGGTCACTTGTATTTAATTCGTCCGGTGTACCGGAAAGGACGACTCGCCCTGTTTCGATAACATAAGCTCGGTCAGCGATTGATAAAGCCATATTAGCATTTTGCTCCACTAGCAAAATGGTTGTACCCGTTTGGCTAATCTCCTCAATGATTCGAAAAATGGTTTTCACCAATAATGGTGCTAATCCCATGGATGGTTCATCCAATAAGAGGAGGCGTGGTTTTGCCATTAGAGCCCTGCCCATCGCAAGCATTTGCTGCTCACCGCCGGATAAAGTACCTGCAGACTGTTTTTTACGTTCATAAAGTCTTGGGAATAATTGGTATACCCTTTCGAGATCTTGACGTATACCTGCTTTATCTTTTCTTAAAAAAGCCCCAAGTTCCAAATTTTCCGTTACTGTCATATTGGCAAAAATTCGTCTGCCTTCAGGTACATGAGAAATACCTTGCTTCACAATCGTTTGAGCCGCCTTACCCTTTATTGATTTACGTTCAAATAGTATTTCACCATTTTTTGGCTTTAATAAACCGGAGATGGTTTTCAATAGAGTACTTTTCCCTGCGCCGTTTGCTCCAATTAATGTCACGATTTCCCCTTGATTAATTTCTAGTGACACTCCTTTTAACGCTTGTATATTCCCATAATAAACATCTATGTTTTCAACTTTTAGCATTATGAGACCTCCTCGCCCAGATATGCTTCAATAACTTTTGGATTGTTTCTGATTTCAGAAGGAGATCCCTCAGCAATAAGCTGTCCATGATCAAGTACATAAATTCTCTCACAAACTCCCATAACCAATTGCATATCATGTTCTATTAATAATACAGTTAAATCGAATTTCTCACGTATGAAGCTGATTAAATTCATAAGCTCTTCTGTTTCATTTGGATTCATACCAGCAGCGGGCTCATCCAGTAATAAAAGCTTAGGCTGAGTAGCAAGGGCACGTGCAATTTCTAATCTTCTTTGCTGCCCATATGGCAAGTTCTTTGCCTTTTCATATAAAAAGCCATCAAGATTAAATATTTTCAAGAAGTCTATTGCCTTTTCTTCCATTTCTCTTTCACCTGTAAAATGAGGAGGGAGTCGAAAAATCGAACTTAATATACTGTGTTTTGAGTTTGTATGATAGGCAACCTTCACATTGTCAAGCACTGATAATTCATTAAATAAACGTATATTTTGAAAAGTACGACTGATACCTTTTCGTGTAATTTTATAGGGAGGAAGTCCGTTTAATCTCTTACCTTCAAGTAATATATTTCCTTCTGTTGGAGCATATACACCTGTAAGAAGATTAAAAAAAGTTGTTTTACCTGCTCCATTTGGTCCAATGAGGCCGATTAATTCCCCTTTTTTAATCTCTACATTTGTGTTTGATACAGCTTTTAAACCGCCAAATTGTATCCCTGCATTTTCAACTTTAAGCAACAGTTTGTTTTCCATCATGTTTCCCCCCATCTGATGACTTTCCTTTTTTGAAAAAGGAGGTAATCTCTTTTGTACCTAATAATCCCTGCGGGCGGAAAATCATCATTAAAATCAGTACAAGAGAGTAAATAACCATTCGAGTTTCTGGGTAATCCTGAAGGAATGTAGAAACAATACTTAATAAAATTGCTGCAATTACGGATCCTGATAAACTTCCTAAACCACCTAAAACAACAAAAATTAAAATATCAAAGGACTTCATGAATCCAAAAGACCCTGGCATAATAATATAAAAGTTATGGGAATATAAACCGCCTGCAACTCCAGCAAAAAACGCACCGATAACAAATGCCATTACTTTATAATAAGTTGTATTAATCCCCATTGCATCAGCTGCTATCTCATTTTCGCGGATTGATATACATGCTCTGCCATGGGTAGAGTTAGTAAAATTAACTATGACCAAAATCGTTATAACCATACACCAAAATGCCCATGGCCAGGTTGTTAAATTATCTACCATCATACCACTTGCACCGCCGACATAATCAATATTCAGCAAAGTAATACGAACAATCTCCCCAAAACCAAGGGTGGCAATGGCTAAATAGTCTCCTTTTAAACGTAAGCTTGGGATACCAATAATCAGTCCCGCTATGGCAGCTGCAATACCGCCAACCAATAAAGAAAGTGCAAAAGGTAATTGCAATTTCATCGTAATAATAGCTGCAGAGTATGCTCCGATTGAAAGGAATCCAGCATGTCCAATAGAAAACTGACCCGTTATACCAATTATTAAATGCAAGCTGACAGCTAAAATAATATTAATGACAATTACTAATAGAGTATTTATATAAAAATCATTTAGTAGCTGTCCGGAAATTAAAAACTGAACGATTGCAAAGACGATTATAGCGGCTATTATATTAATATAAAAACTTTTAAATTGTTTTATTTTCTGCATATCCTCGTCACCTTTCTATACTTTTTCCTTCATATTTTTACCAAATATACCTGATGGACGGAAAATTAATATGAGAATTAGGACGACGAATGCAACCCCGTCTCGCCATAACGAAAATCCAAATGCACTGACGATCGCTTCAATCACTCCGAGCAATATACCGCCAACCATCGCTCCCGGAATGATGCCAATACCTCCAAGAACCGCTGCCACAAATGCTTTAATTCCCGGAATCATTCCCATTAACGGCTCAATTTTAATGTAATAAATACCGAAAATAACACCTGCTGCCCCTGCTAGAGCAGAACCGATAGCAAATGTTGCAGATATCGTTCTATCAACATTAATCCCCATTAATTTCGCTGCTTCAGCATCGTGGGAGACGGCACGCATTGCTTTACCTGTTTTTGTTTTATGAACAATAACTTGAAGAATAATCATAAGTGCGATAGATGTTACAAGAATTAATATAGATTGACTGCTTATACTTACCCCAAAAATGTCAAATGTTTTATTGGGTAGAACATTCCTTGGATAAGCATCAGGCTGTGCTCCGCGAATATATACCATTCCATATTCGATAAATAAAGAAACACCAATTGCAGTTATTAGAGCAGCAATCCTAGTAGCATTACGTAATGGTTTGTAGGCAATACGTTCTATTAACATTCCAAATATTGCACATACAAGCATGGATAAAAGCAATGCCGGGAAAAATCCTAAATGTAAATAGGTAATAGAATAAAATCCAATAAATGAACCTACCATAAAAACATCGCCATGGGCAAAATTAATCAATTTAACAATTCCATACACCATCGTATAACCGAGCGCGATCAGTGCATATATACTACCGAGAGATATACCATTAACTAATTGTTGTATGAATTCCATTTTCGCACTCTCCTTGTATAACTTTTTCCAGTCTTTAAAAACTTTAATAGGGGGACAAGTCCCCCCTCTAAGTGGTATTTTCTTAAGGATTTACTTTTGCTTTAAATTGTTGTTTTCCGTCAACATACTCTAAGATAACAGCTGATTTAACCGGGTTATGTTTATCGTCAAATGTAAATGTACCTGTTACTAGCTGGAGATCTTTTGTTTCCTCAAGGGCTTTTTTAATTTTAACTGGATCTCCGCTACCTGCACGTTTTATAGCATCTGCAATCAAATAAAGGGAATCGTATCCAAGTGCATTAAATCCGTCCGGTTCTTGGCCATATTTATCTTTAAATGCTTTTACAAAATCTTGAACCTTTTGATCTTCTGTATTCCCTGAAGAATAGTGATTGGTGATGAAGGTATTATTAAGTGCCTTCGCACCTGCAAGTTCCACTAATTTAGGAGAATCCCATCCGTCACCACCCATAATAGGGACATTAATACCTAAATCACGGGCTTGTTTCACTATGAGCCCAACTTCTTCATAATAACCTGGTACAAATATTACGTCCGGATTTTTGGCTTTAATGTTTGTCAGCTGTGCTCTGAAATCAGTGTCTTTAGCTAAATATGCTTCTTCCTTTGCAATCTTGCCGCCATTTTTCGTGAAAGTATCCTTGAAGTTGCTTGCAAGGCCTTTAGCATAATCACTTGAGCTGTCAATAAAGATCGCTGCATTTTTAGCATTTAAATTGTTGCTAGCGAAATTAGCGGATACAACCCCTTGAAATGGATCAATGAAACAGGTTCTAAATACAAATTCGTTTAATTTTCCCTTATCATAAGTAATATTTGATGCTGTACCAGATGTTGTAATAAGGGGAACTTTCTTTTTATCTACAATTTGAACTTGTGCTAATGTGTCACCGCTTGTTGCGGCTCCAATAATAGCGGACACTTTATTTTGAGTTATCAATTTAAGTGCTGCACTTGTAGCTTCCTGTTGATCCGATTTATTATCGACTTTTACTATTTTAAGTTTCTTGCCATCGATTCCTTTTTTATTAATTTCCTCCAGTGCAAGCGCAATACCTTTATCCGCCGATGAACCATACGAAGCAACACCACCAGATAATTCTAGGTTCTCGCCAATTACTATTGTCTTGCTGTCTTTACCCGAACCTCCAGTTGATGCAGATCCGCAACCGGCAATTACACCTGTTGAAAGCAATAATGACATCATGATTCCTACAAACTTTTTATTTTTCATCTTCTGCCCCCACTTTTAAGTTTATTTTTATGGATGATTCGTCTGAGGAAATACCTCTTTTAAATATCATTCATTTGGGATAATTCCCATAACAAATAATATTCTGAAAACATTGTACAAAATTATTTAATCTACGTCTATACTATATAGGAAAATAGTTCGAAAAATACTAAATATAAGATAAACAATATTTCCACTCATATATTTGGTTTGGAAGTCTTCCATTTTATTTTTTACAATGAAAAAAGTAATGCCCAATTAGCATTACTTCTTTCATTCCTACATCTCATTTTCACGGTAACCTGTATTCGCTTTAACCGATACTTCTGCAAACCGTTTTACATCCTGTTTGTTCGAAATTACCGAACCGATGTACGCTCCGATAAACCCAAGAGGCACGGAAATGATGGCCGGATTTGTTAATGTAATAAGCGGTTCTCCTGTAAAAATTGCTGCACCTTCTACAGGGGAGAATACATTAGGACTAATGATAACTAGAATTAGTGATGATAATAACCCTGAAAGCATTCCGGTAATCGCACCAGCTGTATTAAATTTCTTCCAATAAATCGTAAAGATAATTACAGGCAAGTTGGCACTTGCTGCTACACAGAAAGCAAGTGAAACAAGAAAGGCAACATTCATTTTTTGTGCAAACAATGCTAAAAGAATCGAAAGAACGGCAACTCCAACTGAAGCATATCTCGCTGCTTTCATTTGTTGCTTTTCTGTTACCTCGCCTTTTTTGATTATCTGTGCATAAATATCATGAGCAAATGCAGACGCACCGGATAATACAAGTCCTGCTACAACGGCAAGAATGGTTGCAAAGGCTACTGCTGAAACGAAAGACATTAAGAAGTCCCCGCCAAGTGCACCAGCCAGTAGTGGTGCAGCCATATTCCCTGCTGCATTCGCTTCTTTAATTTTATCAAACCCAACAAATGCAGCCGCACCGAATCCTAAGAAAATAGTTAAAACATAAAAAATCCCAATGACCCATGTTGCGGTAATAACAGAGCTTCTCGCTATTTTTGCATTCTTCACTGTAAAGAAGCGCATTAATATATGTGGAAGCCCTGCGGTTCCCAATACTAGTGCCAACATTAATGAGAGCGTATCCAATGGCATTTTGTATTTGACGCCAGGATTTAAATAATCTGAACCTAGCGGAGTAATGGTTTTCATTTGATGAAACATATTTGCGATATTAAAGTTAAATTTATACAGAACAAGAAAGGATATGACAATCGTACCAATCATAAGTAATATAGCCTTTACTATTTGCACCCAGCTTGTTGCTGTCATCCCGCCAAATAATACATAGATGGTCATCATAACACCCACAATTAAGACGGCAACCCAATAATCTAATCCAAATAATAGCTGAATAAGAGCACCGGCACCAACCAACTGAGCAATCATGTAAAAGATAACGATCGTTATAGTGCTTAAAGCAGCAACTGCCCGAACTTTTTTTGCATCAAATCTTGAATTAATCATATCGGCAAGTGTATATTTACCAAGATTTCTTAAAGGTTCTGCAACGATAAATAATACCACAAGATACGCAATTAAAAATCCAATACTGTAAAAGAATCCATCAAAGCCGTTTAAAGCAATCATCCCGGCGATCCCTAAAAAGGATGCTGCAGATAAATAATCACCTGCAATGGCAAATCCATTTTGCCAACCGTTAAGTCCCCCTCCAGCGGTATAAAATTCATTGGCGGTTTTTGTTTTCTTCGCTGCATAATAAGTAATGACTAATGTAAGGGCAACTATAATAAGAAATAAAGTAATGACAGTTCCACTCATGCTCCAACTTCTCCTTTAATAATATTTTCGGAGATAACTTCATCGGCAAGCTTGTCAAAGGATGCAGCTTTTTTCACGTAAATAGTGCATAACACCCAAGTCATAATAAATTGTAAAAAGGCAAATACCCATGCCCAGGAGATATCACCAAATGCTTTTTTGTTAAGAACAGTCGTGTAGGAGGTAAGAACTGGTAGCGCGAAATAGAAGACTAAGAAGAAAATAGTGCCAGAGACGATAAATTTTTTCTTTGTTGAAATTAGTTTTTTAAATTTACTTGAAGAGGCAATCGATTCATAATCGATATGTTTACGTCCTTGCTTTTGTTTCAGCTTATTTTTTTCCATATTCCTCACTTCCCTTTCAAAATTTTTCATACTTTCTAAATTATAGTAAGTTTAAAAGATAAAACTTGTCAATATTATTTTAATATTTAAAATATAAATGATTTTCAGTATCGGCAGTCTTATTGTATAGTAAAAGAAAGGGCGAGATTATTCACAGTTTTAACAAATGAACAACTAGAATAGGAGGAAATCAGTAAATGAATAAATACTCACAGGCGTATGCAAAGGATTTAGATGCACAAGATGAGTTAGCAATATATAGGAAGGAATTCTATCTTCCTGAAGAAACAATTTACCTTGATGGGAATTCATTAGGTCTCCTCTCTAAGCGGGCGGAAAGCTCATTACTGAAAATATTGGATTCTTGGAAGAGGTTCGGGATAGATGGATGGACAAAAGGAAAATATCCTTGGTTTTATTTATCGGAAAAACTCGGAAATTTAACGGCTCCGCTTGTTGGTGCTTTTCCAGAAGAAATTATTGTAACCGGTTCCACGACGGTAAACCTTCATCAGCTTGTGGCAACTTTTTATAAGCCTAAAGGGAAAAAGACAAAAATATTGGCAGATGAATTAAATTTCCCATCTGATATTTATGCTTTACAAAGCCAGATAAAGCAAAAAGGATATGATCCAGATACTCATTTAATAAGGGTAAAGAGTCAGGATGGCAAAACACTTAATGAAGATGAAATTATCGCAGGGATGACCGATGATATTGCCCTCATTGTACTGCCTAGTGTTCTTTACCGAAGCGGCCAAATACTAGATATGAAACGCTTGACTAAAGCAGCACATGACCGAAATATACGTATAGGATTTGACTTATGCCATTCCATTGGAGCCATTTCCCATGCACTGCATGAATGGAATGTTGATTTTGCTTTCTGGTGCAATTACAAATATTTAAATGCCGGTCCGGGAAGTGTTGGCGGATTATTTGTACACGAACATCATTTTGGAAATGTGCCTGGTCTTGCAGGATGGTTTAGCTCGAACAAGAACGTGCAATTTGATATGGAGCATGTTTTAACACCTGCACATCATGCTGGTGCCTATCAAATTGGAACACCACATCTATTAAGTATGGCTCCTTTAATAGGATCACTTGAAATGTTTGCCGAAGTAGGCATTCAAAAACTTAGAGAGAAATCAATTAAACTTACAAATTATATGATTGAACTTGTGAAGAATGAATTAAATGAATATGGATTTATACTAGCGAATCCGCTCGAAGAAATAAAGCGAGGTGGGCATGTATATCTAGAACACCAAGAGGCTGCCAGCATTTGCAAAGCATTAAAAGCAAACGGGGTGATTCCGGATTTTAGAGCGCCAAATGGCATTAGACTTGCACCAATTGCTTTTTACAATTCCTATCAGGATGTTTACCATGCAATTTCTATCTTAAAAGAAATTATGGTTGAAAAGAAATACAAGAATTTTAAAAATACTAGAGAAGTTATTGCATAAGGAGGATTAAAAACGTATGACTTGGATTGATATTTCACAGCCATTAACCAATGACATTGCAGTTTGGCCAGGAGATACTCCATTTTCCTTTGAGGTTACTGTTACAAAAGAACAAAGCGGGTCCGTCAACATCGGGAAGCTCACAATGAGTGTTCATACCGGTACACACATTGATGCACCCTATCATTTCGATTCTAACGGACGAAAAGTAAAAGAATTGGATGTTTCTATATATGTGGGAAATGCTAGAGTTATTGATGTATCCCATTTAGAGACTATTGGAGCAAATGAGCTTGAAGAGTTTGATTTATCAGGGATAAGCAGATTACTGTTTAAAACAAAATCAATTTCCAATCCTACCATTTTTCCAAATAGTATTCCTTTTTTACATCCTAATCTTGGACCCTATTTAAAACAAAAAGGAATAAAACTTATAGGTGTAGATATCCCTTCTGTTGATCCTTTGGACAGCAAAGATTTAGAAAGCCATCATGCACTTTTTGATAACGGGGTTCATATTTTAGAAAATGTTGTTTTAGCACATGTATCTCCAGGAGATTACCATTTAATTGCTTTACCATTATTGATAGAGGAAGCAGATGGCAGTCCTGTTCGTGCCATCGTGAAGCCTGTTGCATTAACGTAATTGTATGGAGGTGGGATTATGACAGATAAAAAGACGCAGGAAGGAATCTATACGGATTTTACTAATAAAATGACGTATGGAGAATATTTAGAGCTAGATCAGCTGCTTGCAAGTCAAAAGCGGTTATCCAATCATCATGATGAAATGCTGTTCATTATAATTCACCAAGTCAGTGAACTTTGGATGAAATTAATTCTTCACGAACTTACAGCTGCCATACAATCCATACAAGATGGTGAGTTGGCAACCGCGTTTAAAATGCTAGCACGTGTATCCAAAATTCAAACACAAATTATTCAGGCATGGGATGTTTTATCAACTTTAACACCTTCAGAATATATGGAATTTCGTGACCAGTTAGGGCAGGCATCCGGGTTTCAATCCTATCAATATCGAATGATTGAATTTGCATTGGGCTATAAGTCAAAACATATACTGGCAATCTATAAAAAAGATGCACTTCTGCATGATAAGTTAACAAAGGCGTTACATTCGCCAAGTATATATGATGTAGCAATTCAGGCATTAAACAATGAAGGCTTTTTTATTGAAGAACAGCTATTAGAACGGGACTACTCTTCTCCTTATGTAGCCAATCATACCGTTGAAGCAGCATGGTTAGAAGTATACAGAAATGTCGATCAATATTGGGATTTATATCAATTAGCAGAAAAACTAGTAGATATTGAAGATTGGCTTCAGCAATGGCGATTTCGTCATATGAAAACAGTAGAAAGGATTATCGGTCACAAACCGGGTACAGGTGGTTCAGCGGGGGTCAGTTACTTAAAAAAAGTTTTGGACCATCGTTTTTTTCCTGAACTTTGGGATTTACGGACAAAGTTATAAGCTTGATTTTCCCACACTCACATTTTGAAACTAGGTATATACCTATAGTTTGTCACACATTCACTCCTAGTTCATATGATGGTTAAACTAGATGCTCTTTTCGTAAATATTGATTTACTTGTTCTCCTTATTAAACAAGTTTTTAAATAGGACGAAAAGTTACTTCATATTCAAATAAATTACAGTTTAAACCATTATGTGAAAAACAACAATCGAAGGCAAAATCAGCCTTAATATGATTTGATTTTAGGGGTGAAAAACTTGAAATCTACTTATCAGGATGCACTAGCATCTTATGGTATAGGCGGGGCACATCCAGGCGGACTGCATCTGACAAAGCAAATTTTGCAAAAAGAGGGAATTTCACCAAATACAGCGGTATTAGATGCCGGATGTGGAACTGGCCAGACTTCAGCATATCTTGCCAAGGAATATAAATGTCAAGTTACCGCAATTGACCATCATCCGATAATGGTAGAAAAAGCAAAGCAGCGTTTTTCCAGAGAAAATTTGTCTATTCCAGTATTCCAAGGAAGTATTGAGAAATTGCCTTTTCCCGATCAGTCCTTTGATATAGTAATTGCAGAGTCCGTAACTGCCTTTACTAATATTAGTAAAACACTAAACGAATACTACCGTGTTTTAAAACCAAATGGAATTCTAATAGATTTAGATATGACAGCTGAAGGACCTCTTAGTAATGAAGAAAAAGATCAAATTTGTACCGTATATGGGATGGACAATATTCTAACAGAAAATGAATGGTTGCAACAAATGGCTGCATCAGGATTCTTTCCGATTAAGATACTGCTGGGCACATCCATCCTAAATCATTTGCAGCAACCACAACCATTACTCGATCCGGAATTTGAAATGTCTCCCAATGTTACACCTGATTTAGTCGCTATTTTACTTGCACATAATCAGCTAACAAATGTCTATGGACATTTAATTGGTTTTCGTGTATTTCGAGCAGAAAAAAGCTTTTAGAAAGAATGCCCGCAGCGTTTTCGAAACGCTATGGGCATTCTTTAATACTATCCTATTAATGTTTTGTCCACATTCTCCCGCCATCTTTTCTGCACGTTAATTTCTCTCTATCCATCGCTTCTAAAAACGGAACCAAATATTTTCTTGAAAAACCAAGAATCGCTTTTGCTTCTTGCATGTCAAAAATAGCATTTGTTTTGGTCTTGAGTTCATTTACATAATATTGAAAGACATCCTTTTGCCAGTAAAGGGCTGGGGTCAATGGAACAATACTTCCTTCGTCCATTAAAAATTTAATAACTTCTTGCGCCTTATTACTCTCAATGCCTGATTTCTCTATGTATGTTATAAAGTTATCTACTTTCCAATTATCATTTTTAAGCGAGGCCACTAAAGATGACATCGGTTTTATCCATTTCTCAGGGAGATGCGGATGAAAATCCTTTTTGAATACGTAAGGTCCCTCTTGTTCCCATTTGCCTTGTTCGAGACCCTTCTTTAAGCAGTACTCTATTAAGTGTTCGGGATATTGCCTTTGTATACTTTGAAATAATTCCGCTTTTCTTAATCCTGTTTGTAATGGATTCAGATGATGAAAATCAATTATGTTACGTTCCATTTCATTGACCATTTCGTTTAATATTTTTCTATGTGTTACGAAATCATTATAGACGATCCATTCCTGATGCTGAATTTCTTTTTCAAGCTCCTCCTGAGAAATAGACAAATTAGATAAAATGAGCTTTTTTTCCAGCGCTTTTGCTTCCTCTAGAAAAGAGAATAATCTGTCCGAAAAGCTACCGGACTTTTTCTTTTGTAAAAGAGTAATCGTATCCCGGCCAAATTTATACCTTTTCCCATTCGGATCAATAATCCATCCGCCGCCTATTGTTTCGAACGGAGATGGTCTTCTAATAATAAAGCGATCCCCTCGCTTTGCCACAATAGGAGAATCTAATCTTAATTGACATAATATATCTTCTTTTTCCATCGTAACTTCATTACGATCAAAGAAAACAATTTTCCCCATTACCTCAGTAGTGCCAATATAGCATTTAATAGGCATACGCTGTTTAACTGTATATTTTAAGTTACTTCCTAAACTTAAATTAACATCAATTGTATCGGATGTTATGTATGAATTAGAGCTAACTAGTGTATCTCCTCTTTTCATTTGATGTAATGGAATACCTGTTATGTTTAATGCCGTTCTTTGTCCAGCATACGCAGTGTCCACTTGTTCATGATGTACCTGAATTTGTCTAACCTTCACATCGAGTTGGTTAGGAAGACTTATTAACTTGTCTCCTTCTTTTACAGATCCCTCATAAATAGTTCCCCTCACAACAGTTCCTTGACCTTTTACCGTGAATACTTGATCGATTGGAAAACGAAAGGTATCATATATATGCCTTTCAGGCTGCAAAAGCAACGTTTCTACAATAGAAGATTTCAACATATCACAACCTTCCCCTGTTACGCTGCTAACTGGGAAAATTGGTACCCCTTCAAACATTGTACCGTTCAAGCCTGCCTGAATATCCTCAACAGCCATTTTTAATACTTCTTCATCAACCTTATCTATCTTGTTAAGGACAATGCATCCATGTTCAATATTAAGAAAGGAAAGTATTTCTGCATGCTCCAAAGTTTGTGGCATAACTCCTTCATCCGCTGCAATAACAAGAACAACATAATCAATTCCTGCTACACCAGCAATCATCTGACGAATAAATCGTTCATGACCTGGCACATCAATGATGGAGATCTGAATCCTATCATCATCATAAAGAGGAGCAAAACCAGGCTCAATCGAAATTTGCCGTTCCTTTTCTTCTTTCAATCGATCTGTATCAACATTTGTTAAAGCTTTTGTCAATGCAGTCTTTCCGTGATCGATGTGGCCTGCCATTCCTACAGTAAAATACCTTTTTTTCATATACTCACCTGCTAAAAATTATCCGTTTTTACTTTTATGAAACCATTTTCTAGCAAAGACAACATTCATGGAGATTGCTGCAGCAAAAATTAACAGAAAGAAAATCCCAATCCATAGATAATGAAGGTAAAAACATACAATTGCAAAACAGAGAATTGCTAACGTTATAATGCACCCAAAAAACAGGGTTGCAACATAATACGTTTTTTCCAAGAAAAAACACCGCCAATTATAAATAAATTAATATAGTAAAGCTTTATTCAAATTATACTTAAAAACGTGTAATTGAGCCAGTTTGTCATAAAAACATGTCAGTGGTATTAATATCGATAACCTTTACATGCATCATTTATAAAAATGTTTTTATTAATCTTATATCAATACGGAAATTACAACAGCTTTTTCTCCATATAAAAGTTAATTCATTTTTTTCATAGATTTATAAGTTATAAGCCGTTAGATTCCAGCGGAAATATAAAAAAAAGAGGAATTAACCCATCGCTTGTCTTACCATAGTTACATATAAATAACGTACACAATAACTACAGAGATAGAAGTAATGGATGGACAAATTCTATACATTAATATAATTCCTTAGGAGGATTTCCGATTAAAGGTGATTATATGAAAGGAGTAATAAAATGTCTTCAATTATGGTTTGGATGACCATATTAGCTTTTATCGGTACCGTCATCTTAATACTATGGAGGCCTAAAGGAATTAATGAAGCTGTTCCAGCAATGGCAGGTGCTCTTCTAGTGATACTTAGCGGTAGTGTATCGATATCCGATCTCGGTACCATAACAGAAACCATAAGTGGTGCAGCCATAACCATTATGGCAACAATCGTTATGGCAATTGTATTAGAAAGCTTCGGCTTCTTTCATTGGATGGCCGAAAAGTTAGCAGAGAAAGCAAGAGGGTCAGGAATTCGGTTATTTTGGTATGTAAATCTCCTATGTTTTTTAATGACACTCTTTTTTAATAACGATGGAAGTATTTTAATTACAACACCTATTTTAGTTATGCTTTTAAATAATATGGGATTAAAAAATCATCAGAAAATACCCTATTTGCTTTCAGGAGGTCTTATTGCAACTGCATCCAGTGCCCCCATCGGGGTAAGTAATATCGTAAATTTAATCGCATTAAAAATAGTGAATATGACGTTATACATGCATACAGCAATGATGTTTATTCCTGCCACGCTCGGATTGCTTTTTCTCGTTGTCCTACTGTTTTTCAGGTTTCATAAAGATATTCCAAAAACAGTACCAACAAGAGTATCAGGCCTTTCTAATCCAGCTTATCACCCACTTAAAGCCCCGATTGAAACAGACAATGATAAGAAACAGACCCGTTTTATGAGAAATGTTCTCCTCTTCGTTTTAGCTGTACGTTTGAGTTTATTTGCTGCATCCTATTTTTCCATTCCTGTTTCCGTGATGGCTGTCTTCGGATCATTAGTTTTGTTGAGCTGGAGATGGATTTATTTAAAAGTACCACCTATTGATATGCTGAAAAAGACTCCATGGTATATTCTCGTGTTTGCTTTCGGTATGTATGTGATTATATATGGGTTGCACAATATTGGGTTGACTGAATGGCTTATTCATTTTATGCACCCTATTGTTTCAGGAAGCTTACTCCATGCAAGTGTTATGATGGGGCTGCTACTTACCGTTTTATCTAATATTTTTAATAATCACCCTGCTCTGATGGTTGGAACGCTCACTTTAACAAATATGAATCTAGATCCCCTTTCCCTTAAAATCTCGTATTTGGCAAATGTTATCGGAAGTGATATCGGTTCATTGCTTTTACCGATGGGAACACTAGCAACACTTATGTGGATGCACATTCTTAAAAAAGGGAAAGTTAGAATCACATGGAAACAATATGTAAAAATCACCATTACCGTTATTCCACCTACATTGATATTTACCTTATTCATCCTCTATTATTGGGTTTCATGGTTATTTTAATCCGAAAAAGAAACGGTATTTTGGGATATCCAATAAATATAAGATCTTGTATGTACCTTAAATTTTGAAAAGTTGCATCGTTGGTTTTTAACCAAAAAAAAATCCTAATGAAGATCATTAGGGGAAAATTGTGCACTATTTAAACTGATTCGTCGGAGGATGTGATCAGTTTTTTATTTTATTTTGAGACATTTATACATTAGATATTTTCAATGAAAACACAAACGAATTTTCTAAAACTTTATATAACTATGTCATTTTTTTCTTTTTATGAACAATGAGTTTAAAATTCGGCTAACTGGAAACATTATAAGATGCATTATACTAAAATGATAATGACTGCATACATTAATATTTATATAGAAAAACTAGGAGGTCCAAGACAATGAAGACCAGGATAGATTGGAAAGGTAAAATGGCATTTTCGAGTATAACACCATCCGGTCATGAAATAAAAATGGATGCTGCAGAAGAAGACGGGGGTTCAAATAGTGGGGCAAGACCGACAGAAATACTCCTTGATGCAGTAGCAGGCTGTACAGGAATTGATATTATCTCTATTTTGACAAAAATGCGATTGAACCCTACTAATTTTTACATGGATGTGGAAGGTCAGCGGGCAAACGATCACCCCAAAAAATTTACAGAGATTCACATTCACTATGTATTAGAAGGAGACCTTCCTGAAGATAAGGTCGTTCGGGCGATCCAGCTTTCCGTAGATAAATATTGTTCAGTAGCCCATTCATTAAGCGCAACTATCCATGTAAGTTACTCCATTAATGGCATGAAAACAAAAGGCATTTAAATAGTTGGGTAAGAAAAGTGATATTCATATCTATATCTGCCAGAAGGGTTATATCTTTATAGATTTATTTCCCATTACTACAAACAAGTTTCTCTAATATGCTAACGAATGGATGTTTCTGTTTTCTGAAATATCCCTTTTATCTTGCTTATTAGCGCCCTCATAGACATATCGTAACAGCCGAAACTAGGCGCTTGAGTTATAACATATGCGACTAAGTAGCTTAATTTTCAAAAATATTTCTAGGCTTCATTTCCTTGTATAAATATATCATACTTATTGTACAGGATAATCCTCTTCTCAATTCCAAGTAATCAAGCAGATATTCTTGATATGTAAGGAATGGCGGGACTGCCTGGGAATCGAACCCAGCAGAGACGGCACGCGCCTCTCAGGAAGGTTTTGAAGACCTCGGCATGCACCAGCAACACAATCAGCCCCATAGCACTTTTTCTATTATAGTGAATTTGCCTATTATTCACAAGTAAGAAGCAACCACATTGTTTTACGCTTGTCTGTACTAACCCTTTTTGACTATAATGTAGAAAGATAGTAATGTTCGTGGGGGGTTCATTCATGCTTCAAGGTTGGTTTTTATGGTTCATTCTTTTTTGGGTAGTCATACTAATCTCTTTAATGGCTATTGGCGGCTTTTTTATGTTTCGAAAGTTTTTAAAAAAACTGCCAAAAGAAGATGGGAAATCTGTAATGGATTGGGAAGAGCATTTTGTTAATACAACCAGAAATCTTTGGACAGATGATAAGAAGGAATTACTAGAAGAATTGGTTAGTCCAGTACCTGAATTATTCCGGGATGTTGCAAGACACAAAATTGCGGGAAAAATAGGTGAGGTCGCTTTAGAGGATAAAGCAAAGTCTATTACGGTAGATCATGTTATCCGAGGTTATATTCTAGCTACTCCGAAAAGGGATCATAAATTTTTAAGAAAAAAATTAAATGAAATGCAAATAGATTTGGCTCCATATGAGCATTTATTTTAAAAAAGAAGAAAAGCGAGACACCAAAGTGCTTCGCTTTTTCTTTTTATTATATCCCTTTTGTCTGTATGTTCTCATCCATCCCATTTGCCAATTTGCGATATTGAAGATACATCGCAATCCTCCATGGTAAAATCATACTGAATGCAAGTAGGAAAAACATGCCGCTTAGCTGACCTACATCTATTTCGGAGCTAAGAACCAGCTTCATGACTAAGCGAATGACTAAAAGTCCAATTAAAATAAATGGAAATGCCTTAGAACGTTTTAAATAAATATCATTGTCACGTACTTCAAACCGAGATGTTTTTATTAATAAAGTGGAAAATACCATCCCTACAACAATAGACTCCAAAACCTCACCTAATGTCAATCGAAAAGTGGGAACGATATACATTAAGAAACCCGTACTCATAAAAAATGGAGGTAAAATGATTTTTTTTACGGAAACAGGTTTGTTTGATGCCTTAAGTCTGATAAAAATTACCATGGCTCCCATGCATAAGGCGATAATGGATGAAACGATAATTTCTGTCATATAAAATCATCCTCTTTAATAAGGCACTTTTCTTCACTATGTTGCTTTTGCAGACGAAAAAATTATAAACATCTTTCTTTAGGTTAAACAACATTTCGAAAAAGATGTTCTAAAACTGAATCTGCATTAACAATTTACGAAAAGCAACCATAAATATGAAAAAAGCCTATTATTTATGTTATTTTTATATAATATTATATACTAAATTGGTGTCAAGTATTAAGTTCACTCTCTTATTATAACGAATTTTGTTCAGAACACAAATACCCAAATCATGAACGATATATGAAAAAAACCATCCGACTTATTTATCGAATGGTTCTACAGTACTCTGCTGATCGCAGCATTCACTCTGCTTTCATCAAACGGTTTTACAATATAGTCTTTGGCACCTGCCTCTATCGCACTTAAGACCATTTGCTGTTGCCCCATAGAGGAACACATAATAATCTTGGCATCAGGAAATTCACCTATTATTTGTTTCACTGCTTCAATTCCAGTCATTTCTGGCATAGTAATATCCATTGTTACTACATCTGGCTTCAGTGATCGGTATAGTTCTGTTGCTTGCCGTCCATTTTCTGCCTCTCCAATCACTTCATGATTTCCTTGTTTCAGCATATTCGTTAATGTTACTCTCATAAATTTTGCATCATCTACTACTAACACTTTTGCCAAAGATGCTTCCCCCTCACCCAACACACAATATTACCGAAAGATTCATACTATTATTACATTAACTATATCAAATAACTTCCATTTCATGCAATATAATTGTGAGAAAGTACTATTTACCTAAAAGCTTCATTATCCGAAAATGAATAAAACCACTTTAGAAACCTTGAAACCCTCCGAATAATAAGCTCATATAGCTGGTTATGATGGTCATCCAATTAAAGAAAAGGAATACTCCCATAATAATCATTATTGCTCCGCCAACTTTTACAATTTTTGCACTGTGTCTACGTATCCATTGCAGTTTTCCAATAAAAAAGGAAAGAACGAAAAATGGGATGGCAAATCCTAAGACATAGGCAACCATATAGATTACTGCGGACCCGGGATTCGAAACAGTTAAAGAAAAAAGTGCTACTAGAATTGGGCCTGTACAAGGAGTCCATCCAGCTGCAAAAGCAATACCAATCAAAATGGAGCCGACAAAGCCTAAAGGGCGGCTTTTAAAATGATATTTATGCTCCTTCATCATAAATTTCGGGTTCAAAAAACCTATAACAACTAATCCAAAAAAGACAATGAGGATTGCACCAATCTGTCTAATCAGATTCTTATAATCGCGAAAAAGATGTCCAATAAATGAACCGCTGTACCCTAAAGCAATAAATACAATAGAAAAACCTAATATAAAGCATAGGGTATGAAGCATACTTCTCTTTTGTAGCATGGCATTTTCCGTTTTAAGTTCATTAACGGACATTCCAGTTATGTAAGAAATAAATGCCGGATAGAGTGGCAAACAACAAGGCGAAATAAAACTTAGAAAACCAGCTCCAAGAGCTAGAAAAAAATTTAAATCCACATTAGACATATATCACAACTCCTGCTAATTATCTGACTTTGTCAGTAAAAGATCAAATACACAATCTCCTTGGTTATCGTTGTACGGAATTCGTAAAATCAACGATTCCTCTTATATTTTACCAAATTTATGCTAAATAAATGAATAGGTAACATGTGACGTTTTTATGGCACTCCGCTTTTTTTACAATTAGGAAAAAGAACTTCTTTTTGAAAAAGTGTAAAAGAATGGTTATACTATTAATAATCTATTATTTTTTCAAAATGTTTATATTGTCACTCTATTAATGAAAGGAACACAGCCGTGTCAAAAGATCAACTTTCCATCCTAATAGAAAAAAAACGAGCTGAATTAATAGAAATGGTTATGATTGAGGGACTGCACTCTCCAAATACAATTCTTTATAGTCAAGAATTGGATCAATTACTGAATCAATATAACGAAATTTACATTGTTAAAAGGACATCTTCCTCTCTTGTTACAAATAAAAGTTCATAATCTAGTACTGAATAAAAAAACGAGTGATAGCAACCACTCGTTTTTTTTAAAAGTATATGTTTACTACTGTAAATTTATTTAACAAATTAATCTCTGTCTTGCTTCTACGCTTTTCTTATATGCTTTGCTCTAATTCGGCCATTCCGTTCTGTAATAAATACATTTTATGATACAGTCCTCTTTTTGCAATTAATTCTTGATGTGTACCTCTCTCTACTACCTCGCCCTGATGTAGCACCAATATTAAATCTGCATCCTGAATGGTGGAAAGGCGATGGGCAATCGCAATGGTAGTACGACCTCTACGCATTTTCTCTAAGGCATCCTGAATTAATTCTTCCGTTTCCGTATCTATGTTTGCTGTTGCTTCATCCAAAACTAAAATTTTTGGATCTGTTGCAATGGTTCTGGCAAACGCTATTAACTGACGTTGACCACTAGAAAAAGTGGCACCACGTTCTACAACCTTATGGGAATAGCGGTCATCCATTTTCTCTATAAAGGTATGTGCCTGCACAAATTTAGCTGCCTCTTCAATTTCTGAATCTGTAATTGCATTATTATGAAGACGAATATTGTCTTTTATCGTACCGTAGAATAAAAACGGATCTTGAAGTACTAACCCCATTTTGTTACGTAATTCCGACATGGGGTACTCTTTTATAGATTTTCCATCAATGATTATTTCTCCTTTTTCAAACTCATAGAACCTCATCATTAAATTAATAATAGAGCTTTTTCCGCTACCAGTATGCCCTACTAAAGCTACGGTTTGACCTGGCTTAGCAACAAAGGAAATATTTTTTAAAACTTCACGCTTTCCATCGTAGGAAAAGCTTACATTTCTAAATTCAATCTCGCCTTCTACAATTTTTAATTGTTTTCGGTTCTCTTGAATAGGTGCTACTTCCTGCTCATCCATTACTTTAAAAATCCTCGATGCTGCTACGATAGCTTGCTGAAACATAGACAAGCGAAACATCATTTGATTGACAGGTTCAAAAAATCGATCTAAATAGTTAACAAATGCATATAATACACCAATTTCCACTGTATGATGGAACGATGTTATACCGAAAAAGCTTAAAACAATAATTAAAGCAAAAACATAGATTAAATCGATGGCCGGTCGAAGTAATAATCCATCAATCTTAATATTTCTCATTCCAGCTTTATAATGCTTTTCATTTATTTCAGAAAATTCATCTCTAAGTCTCTTCTCTTGTCGAAATACTTGGATAATGGACATCCCTTGCAGAGACTCATTTAATTTGGCATTCAACTGACTTAGTCGCTCGCGCATTTCCTGGTAAAATACTGAGCTAAATTTTCGATATAGTACCATAACATAGAATATTAATGGCAATATACATAAACAAAATAATGCGAGCTTTGTATTTAAAGAGAACATAGCAATAAAAATACCTACTAATAAAAAGCTGCCCTGGATAAAGGTAACCATTACATTTACAAACATATCAAAGATAGCTTCTGTATCATTCGTAATTCTTGAAACAATACTTCCTGCGGGTGTCTTATCAAAATAACGCATTCCTAATGTTTGCACCTTGGAATACACATCAATTCTCAGCTGCTGAATAATTTTGATGGCGATTTCCTGAAACTTAAAAATTTGAAAATAAGAAATAACAACTTTAAATATTTGGATCCCAATATAAAGACATGCTAAAGTAACAAGCGGCTTATATGGAAAATGATGCGGGGTTAAATAATCATCAATAAATCGTTGGATAATAATTGGTCCATATATATCACCCAAAGTCGCTAACAATAACAATGTAAAAGCGAATATAATAATCTTTAAATGGGGTTTTGTATAACTCATTAGTCGAAATAATACTTTACGTTGTTCCTTCCCGGACATTGATGTCATCTTATCCATTTCATTATCCCCCATGCTCCACAAGTTCTTCAAGCTGTTGACGGTCATACATTTCTTTATACCAGCCGCCTTTATTGATTAGCTCATCATGATTACCACGTTCAATAATTTTTCCCTCATCTAACACAATAATCATATTCGCATGCTTAATAGCACTTAAACGGTGAGCAGTAATAATTGTCGTTTTCCCAGTTCTTTCTTCCTTTAAAGATTTTAATATAGATTCCTCTGTTTTTGCGTCAACCGCAGAGAGAGAATCATCCAACATCAATACCTCTGGGTCCATAATTAACGCTCTTGCAATCGAAATTCTTTGTTTCTGACCACCTGATAGGGAAACACCTTTCTCTCCCACAATCGTATCGTAGCCATCTGTAAATTCGACAATATCATCATGAATATGTGCTAATTTAGCCGCATCTACTACTTTCTCTTTTGACATCGATGGATTGGTAAACGCAATATTTTCTCCAACAGTAGCGGAAAACAAAAAATGATCTTGAGGTACATAGCCAATGGAATGACGAAGACTATCCATTTTATAATCCTGAATAGAATGTCCTCCAAATTCTATTTTCCCTTTGTAACCTTCAAATTCACGAATCAATAGCTTTAACAATGTCGTCTTACCAGCTCCAGTTTTTCCGACAATCCCTAAAGTTTCCCCTTGATTAATGGAAAAGAAAATATCTCTTAATATCTCTTTTTCCTCATTCGGATAACGGAAAGATTCTATAGCATATGAAATAGGGCCAGATGGAATTTCGTTTAATGCATTTGGTTTGTCTTTAATTTCAACCTGTTCCGCTAATAGTTTTTTTACACGATCATTAGATGCTCTTCCACGTTCCATAATATTAAAAATACTTCCGAACGCAAGCATTGGCCATGTCAGTAACCCGATGTAGGTTGTAAAGGATATTAAACCGCCAATCGTCAATTCATGATTAATCACTAATCTTGAACCAAAAATAATCGATAAAAAGAATGATATAGCAATGATTATCGAAATAGTCGGATCAAAAAGGGCATCAATCCTTGAAACAGATATATTTTTCTTTACGACATCATCCGATTGCTTGATAAAGGATGCGATATCATCTTTTTCTTGGCCAAAGGTTTTAATAACCTTAATTCCATTTATACTTTCTTGCGTTTTGTCATTTAAATCAGAAAACGCCGCCTGTGCCTTATGAAATCGCCTATGTAAAATTGACCCATAATAGCTAGTCAGAATGGCCATTATAGGCATCGGAATCAATGCAATTAGCGTCAATTTCCAGCTAATTGTGACAGCCATTGCAATAATAACGGAACCACCAGTCATAATAGAATCAACTAGTGTTAAAACCCCGCTTCCCGCTGTACCTTGGATAGCTTGAAGGTCATTGGTTGCATGAGCCATTAAATCCCCTACACGATTTTTTTGATAAAAGGATGGGGACATATTGGTAAAATGATGAAAAAGACGGTTGCGTAGAACGCGGGCAAGCTTATAGGAAGAACCAAATATCATGATTCGCCAATAATACCTTAATATATACATAGCTAAAGCTACGACAACCAAAACAAACACCCACTTGCCAAGCAGTATGGGGGTAAGTTTATTATCTTTAATTTCATCTACAATATAACCCACCACTTTAGGTGGAACTAACTGCAAAATAGCGACAAACGCTAATATAGATATTCCAACTATATATGGTTTTTTTTCTTGCTTAAAAAACCACATTAAATCCAAAAACACTTTCATTTCTTTTCCCCCGTCAGTTAAACATTGTCTGAATTTACAAATGCTTTCTAATTTTATCAAATATTCTTTCATTCGAAAAGTAGGGAATAGGACACTTTTAGTTGAAAAAAAGGAAAATAATATTTCATTTTGATTATGGCAACTGAATAATTTTCGAAACTTTACACAATCTATGCCTGAGGTGAAAAAAATGGAAAATCAAAATTTCAAAGAAAATCTTTCCAATAGCAACGATAATATTATGGAAACGGTAAACGAAACATTTGAGAACATAGCTCAGGATGCTAAAAGTGATGTCCATACAGATAATCAAACGAGTCAACAAAGTAATCAAAATATCATTAATACAATTGATGAAGTAGCAGAAGAATTCAACAGTAATAATCCCTGGAGAGATTAATAAAAAAACACTATTTCTGTTAGGAAATAGTGTTTTTTTATACTATAAGTGAATCGGGAATTCACTCTTTATCCTAATATACTTCTTATTAGGATGCATTATTTCATTTGTTTGTTCATCGCATTCATCATTTGATTGATTTTCTTCTGGGATGGTTTCATACCCATTTGTGTCATCATCATTTTAAGCATTGATATTTCAACGTTTTCAAACATTACAGACCAATCTATTCGTTTGAGTAAAATATACCAAAAATAATAGAGTTTGTCTATAAAGAGTTAATAGATTAAAAAACAAAGTGATTTATCCATCATCAATATTATAATAGTAGAAAAACGGATAAAAAAATATCCAGTCTTTTACTTCTTTTTCATCAATCTTAATTTCTAACATTATTTCATCCCTTTAAGTTTTAAATACAGGATTAACATGAATAGTTGAAATTAAACAAAAAAAGAGTATCTAAATAGATACCCCCTTAAGTCAAACTTGGTATTAACTTTTCAATTTCCTCTTCTGCATTTTCTAAAGCTTCTAGCCACAATTCCACTAACTTTACTCCATCAATCAATTCTATATTTAATTCCTGTGCATATTCCTTTGCTGCCCTTGTAAATGATCCAGTAGTAATTACATAACCACCATCAGCATTGTCTTTTACTATTCTTGAGTGAACTAATGCAATAGGCTTGTAATCTAAGTCTTCTTTATAACATTTAACTTGACCATAATACTTTCCAATCTCACGATCATGCTCAAAGTCTACACCAAAATCACCACTTGGTGGAGAAACCCAAGTCTTTCCTCCTCTGGCTCTCTCAAATATTTCCGCTACAAAGTATTCAAATGATAATGGATCTTGTTTTATGAATAGAGAGGAATAATTTATTTTCTCATCTTCTTCTTTTTTAAAACATAAGTACAATCCCATTGCCAGAGTCTTTTTCATTTCGGTACTATGATCAAGTTGATTATTAATTAATGTGTTTTGATAATTTACTTTACGTTTTGTTAACCTAAAATGTATATATGCAATGATTAATAGTATAGCAATTGCAATTTCTATTGTTATCATAAATACACCTCCATATTTGAAAGTGTTGTCATATTTAGAATATTATATACAAAAATTATACTTCCAGCTTCCAAGATATCGTCCCATCCACACTTTTAGCAGTTACTTCATTCATTTTCTTTAATTCCTTAATGTACTTCTCAAGTTCACTGATTGTTTTCACCTGCATAACTTTGAACGGATAATCCTCAATATTAAATTTGAGATTAATCTTTCCTATTATAAGTACTCTTTCATCCGTCCCATAACCTTGTTCAAAGTACCTCTTATATTTCCCTAGTTTCTGATGCATCTGATGACAACTGTATAAACTATTTTGGTATTCAAGGAAATAGGTCTTATTCCCAAGCCACTCCATTTTAACATCTGGAATAAACTCTGCATATTTAATCTTAGGTTCAATATCATAGACACTCACAGGAGATAAATTATTTAAATCAATATAGCCCTGTGCAATCATCAGATAATGATCAATCTTTTGGCTATCTAGTTTTAAACTGCTTGGATTAAGGAAATAGAGATATTGTTGAAATGAACGGTTCGTATTCGCAAGAATGTAGGATTGAGTTCGAAGTCGTTTTAACACACGATTACAATTAACAATTGGATTAGCATTTTTAGAAAAATGTAACGCTGCTATTTGATCACGTTCTAGACATTTAAATTTCTCAAGACTATTTAATATATCTAAGTCACGTTGTCTCATGTTGTCACCTCATAAGAAGAAATCTAATTTATTATCATTCTTTTCAATCGCTTTGTTTACAATGGACTCCGTTTTATTTTCTGTGTCTTCAAAAACCTCTTTAGCATTTCCCTTGGATACAAAGAATGGATTCAATAACTTCTTAGCTTTCTCATATGTCAAATGAGGACTTTGTAATTCTTCAACATCTCCATAATTTAAAATAAGCCTACCAAAATTATCCCCTTTTATTTTCTCTGCTCCATCTGTTCCTAAAAGTCTAGCATTCACACGGTCAACTGCTCTAAGGCTTATTCGAATATTGAAATTTGCTCTTGCTTTGGTATCGATGACATCTGCATCAAAACGCTGAGCGCTTAGTAAAAGTATTATTCCTACAGAACGTCCTTTACTGGCTATTTTTATAATTTTTTCCTGTATTGCCTTGTCATCCATATATTCATACATTTCATCAATGGCAACTAAGATGTATTTTTGTTTATGCTCTTCTGGTAAATCATCTATATGTGGAACGTCAAATGTTTCTTGTAAATCTTCTCTCTCACTCATGATTTTACAGACATGATTCAGTATATTTTTAGCATGTTTGTTTGAATGGACAACAGCTTGAACATGCTCCACCTTTTTAAATAATTGAAATTCTGCTTTTTTACCGTCTATACAATAAATATCTAATTGCTCCGGTCTCAATGTTTTAATTAAGGTTGTTAAGATTACACGTATGGCAGAACTTTTCCCTGAGCCTGAAACACCTTGTATGATCACATGGGGCAACTCTAAAGCATCCAACACTAAATATCTAGAATTCTTTTTCTGACCAACTACAATAGGAAATTTAATACTTTCTAGATAAGGTTGTAATTCTTTAAATTTATAAACTAAATTCGTACTCAATGCAGAGTGATATATGGTGAGAACATACTTTTTCAAATCCCCTTTTAAATCGATTGAACGTCCAAAATACTGCTGAAATACAAACATTTTCTTTTTTACTTCACTAGGATCAAGCCCATTCAATAATGTAAATTTTATTTCTGTACAGTTTTCTTTTTCCTTATTTACAACGGCATGTATCTTTGGATAAATATAAATTGTTCTATCGCCTCTTTTGACTGTTAAATAAATACCAGAAGAACGAAAACAATCAAGTAATTTATTTCTCATTTTTTGTTTGTAAAGGTATTGTTTAATTTGCATGTAATCACCTCACAGTACTTTAAATATCCCAATCAAAAGGAAAATATAGAAAGCTATAGGCATCATTAATTTCGTTAATCCTTCTACAGATTCAGCCATTCTCGGATTCCCATGTACAACAAAGAAGTGTTCGATAAGTGTAGATATTAACAAAACACCTGCAACTCCAAAAACAACTACATAAGGTGTATTAAAATTATGAAAGTTAAACATCCCATTTGGACTAATATCTATACCCATTAGGCTATATAATGATATTGAAGAGGTTTGACAGTGATCTAAATTCTTGTGCCTGCCAGCTAGGAATTCCTTCACGGTAAAGACCTCTTCTTTTTTATTCAATAGAAGTGATAGCATGTAATTTTTCCACCTCATTTTCTACAAATCTAAGAATCTTTAATACTTCGTCAGATTCATTCCTTTCAAATTCACGAAGTAAATCCATCCAAAATAATTCAATAATTTTAAAATCAGATTTCATGTAGTTTCACCTCAATAAAAATTATTTGGTTTCCCCTCGGACTCCCCTTCCGTCGTTCAGTCGCTCGCTCCTTCTCTAAATGATTTTTAATTTACTTGTTTATCAATGGAAGGACAAAATAAAAATATATTCTGCTAGAATATAGCTGCTTTTATATTTGCTGATATATTTGTAACTTGATTTATGTATATGGGCGAATAAATAAATATTGTATGTCCATACAAAAAAATCTTTGAAAGATACAATTTTTTCTTTGAAGGAATAAAACAGGTAAAGATAGAAATATATTATAGGTGATATACATGAAGAAATTAAAAAGTAACATTGGTTGGCTTATTGATAAATCGAATTATACAAGAGAAGACATACGGAAAAGGTATGGAAAATCAGCAAACACTATTTCAAATTGGTGTACTGGGAAAAGTTTCCCTTCTCATCCTGAAACTTGGGATCTTGCTGAATTACTAGGGGTAAAAGTCGATGAATTATACGAACGCACTATAGAAGAAAGAGAATGAGGAGTAAACCTTGTGAAAGATTTAATCAAACAATTCTTACCTATTATTGGAGTTTGTCTAGGTTTTATTTTATCTACATTATCAAACATTATTTATGGGTTAGTTATTAATCGACCTAAAGTGAAAATGGAATTAAAAACTGGAAATTTCAACTACTTGAAGATCATGAGAGACAACGAAGGATTCAGCACCATAGAAATAGCAGACTACAATGAAGCTGAATTTATTGATATCGGGCTATTGGTGGATATTTATAACTATGGAAAGTCAAATACAGCTATAAAAGATATCAATATTGTAATAATGTCGAATAAACGAATCATTAGAGGTTTTAGTCCAGACTTGTTTATTAATGGAAACAAGAATATACATTATTCATTTAACTTACCTTCAAATAATGTAATTACCATGGATTTAAAGTTGAAAATTGATAATGACTTAGAAGATGAAATTTTACAGGAAGATCTTTTTTCGAATGAGGTAATTTATGATCCGGATGATAAAAATCGAATACAAATCAAAATAATTGCAACTGATATTAAAGGTAAAGAAACAACGATAAATATCGAACCTCTATCTATTGCAACTGCTTTTTAGGGAATCAGAAATTAAAAAATATATATTGAGGGGTGAAAATAATTAATGGATTATCTATATGTCATTATAGGTGGACTAGTCTATGGGTTTGTAATTTGGAATTTGGCTTTATATTTAGTGAACATCTTTACAAAATACAAATTAGATAAAACTCTGGCAATGGTTATTAGTTTATTCGTTTCATTTATTCTTACTGAAATTTTGGGGTTTATTTTTTATCCAACAGCTATGGTATTTCATGCACCATTATTGTTATTTTTCTTTTTATATGACTTTGTTAAATCTAGAAAAGAGATTAATAACAAACAAACCGAAAACCCTCTCGAATGAGAACGGTTTTTCTTTACGAACCAATAGTACTAGTATATATTCTCTAAAAGCCATTGAAATATTCAGTTAATTAGGTATAATTAGGAGGAACTTTTATATTTATACTGTTTTTGAAAATATTAAATTTTGGGGGAAATTTTTCAAATGGCTAAAGTAAGACTAAAAAACAAGACTGGTGTTGTAAAAACTGCAAAGGTAGGATTCTCTTGGACTACATTCTTTTTTGGTGGTTGGGTGGCTCTTTTCCGTGGACAATGGGGAGAAGTAGTCAAATGGTGGTTACTCAATCCAATAACTATTGGAATTTGGGGTATCTGTCAGTGTTGGACTGCTAATAAAAAACACGTTATTAGTTTAATTGAAAAAGGTTATGAACCAGCAGACGATGATCAAAGAGAAGTATTAGTAAGAAGAAATATTGTTGCTTAAAAATAAACCGTCCATATGGGCGGTTTTAGTCTTGTATCTGGACATTCATAATCTCACTAAACAAAATATACTCTACAGTATTATCATCTAAAATAAGTTTTATTTTTTGTTTAAGTTGATCAAAAGAATGAATCCTGCCTATAATGACATCAGTAAAGCCATTATCAAATAAAGTAAACTCTACTGGAAGTTTATAATCCTTCGCATATTTTATCCTTTCTTCAAACTCCTGTATTTGATAGTCGTCCAACAAAGGCATTTGAATTTTTTTCTGATCAATCCACATTTGTTTTAATCCTTCCACATGCTCAGGCATGAAGAAACCTTGCCACTTCTTTGCTAAACCACGGTCTTTAATATTATCAATATCCACACTTATGCACCTCTTCTATATTTTCTAAGAGGTCCAATCGATAAAACATTTTTTATTTTGAACGTTCGAACCTGTTTTCGCGTTAAGCAATATGCACGAAAATAATCTTCTCCGATTTTCTCCACTTTAATTATGCGTTGGGTTATCTCTCCTTTATTGGATAGATAAATCATTTCAAGCTTTTCACACGATTCTACAGCATTTAACAATAAACCTTTCATCGAATGAACCTCCCTTAAATACGAACTAACATTCTCATTATATACGAACAATAGTTCGTTTTCAACTTGATTAAAGAACAAACGTTTGTATATAATTAAAGAAAAAAGCGAGGGAGATCTTGTATGGTTCTAATCCCTGATAAGGATAGGGAAGTTATTGAAAAAGCTATATATTTACCAATGTTAGTAATAGTTCTTAATCAAGATTTACAAATAATTAATACTAGTCCTATAAAACTAAAAAAACCATATACAGAATGGATAGAGGAAACAATTAGAACTGTCCAGAAAGAATTATCCGATGTAAAACGATACATGAAACAAAATCGAATAAAAGTAGAAAAGATAAAAACTGAGGAATCATTTACAGAATATGTTTTTATATATAAAGGATATGAGGATAAACATAGGTATTTTAATCCAAGACTTAAAAATCGAACTGAGGAACTACTAGAGTATTACCTATATCAAAGATATAATAGCACTACAACTAAGAACTTTCTTGATTAAACTGAGGTGAAATAATTTGATCATAAACATTGATATATATTTAAAGTTTGAAGATGAATATTATCAAAAGGGTGGCAAATTCTCCACATTACCACCATTCAACGGTGCTAATGATGCTGCTAAATATGCTAATATATACATTAAACAATTCAAAAGAGAACACGGTAATAAAGAGGTTAAAATCGAAAAAGTTATTTATGAGGGTACAATTGATATTACTGCAGAAGTTCAGAAGTTATTCAGGAATGGAAATTTATATCTTGTGAAATAAAAAAATGCCCCTCTCGATTGAGAAGGGCTTTTAATGTGGAGTCTTGGTGTAAAATTATTATATTCTTTTAGCGTATTTCTGATTCACGTAAGCACGACGACCTTTATAAATGACTTCATACCACCCTGAAATACTACCAGCAATCGGCCAAATACTACCTTTCTTAGCTGTATCAAGATTTTTAGAATTGGAACTTGATGGTTTATCGCAGATAAAAGCAGCATTTGATACATTATCAATTTGAATTTGTCCGAGGACTTTAATGCCGTTAATCATCTTTTCATTCTTCTGGTTAGAAGGTTTTGAAGATGCGGATACAATACCACAATCATATTGTGTTAAATTATTTGATTCAATTGTGGAAATTAATTTTTCAGCATACTTTGGATCCGTAGCATATTTATCAGCTTGAACATACTTAGCAGCCTTCTTGTAATCAGTCTCGCCAATTATATTTTTATATTTATTACGATCCCAACTCACCCCGTTTTTATATAAATTGGCAAGATCACATAACGATTCGTACCAAGAAGGATACTTACGGAAAGCAGCGTTTACTTTATATGGTTTGCCGTCTTTATATTCGGTGGTAAGCATTGTAACGGATTGTCCATTGTATGCGCCTTTAATTCCAAAAAGATTCTTACCATTGACTGCTAGTCCACTTTTACCCCAATTGCTTTCTAGAATAGCTTGAGCTATTACCAAAGAAGCTAAGATGCCATACTCTTTATGAATTCGCTGAGCATGTGGAGCGATTTCAGATATAAATGACATCTTTAATCATCTCCTTTGTTATCTTGGCTTGATTGGATTGCTTGAGGTTTGCTAGTAATGATTTGTGCAACATTTTTAGTGCCGCTATACAATCCTGTAGCAGATAAACCTAGCATTAACCCCACAATAATTCCCTGTTTAATGCTTGTGTCCATATAAAAAACGCCAAATGCCAACCCAAGTACGACTGCTACAAAAGGAGAAAATTTTGCAGGAAAACCAGCTCCCTTCAGTAATGCCACAATACCTAAAATCAATGGAATAATCGCTACATCATAAATTTCAAACATTCTACATCTCTCCCTAATTTTTTTTAAAAATATAAAAAAGACCGAATTACCTTGGTGGTAAACGGTCCTTAATATCAGTTAATTGACTTATTACTACGTCGTATTTATTACTAAATTTGTTCAATATTTCATTCTGATCCTCAATGGTCTTGTATAGCTTATCTTCTCTTGATTTCCCTTCTTTACGGCTTGAATATAGTAGCCAAACAAAAAGGACTGCAAATGGACCCTGCGTGAGAAAATATTGTGTTAGAGTTGCATCCAAGCATAGACCCCCTTTAGGTCATAAAAATAGCCACGCTCGGCACGTGGCATTTCTCTATCTGTATGTTACACATAATCTTCCTGATGTTTATTAAGACACTACAGGTCTTTCCTCTGGAAAAGGATCACCTGTAATTTCTGTGAATTGCTCCTCTGTGATTTTTTCTTTACTTACTGCATCCCAAACTTGAGCCTCATTCCACAATTTCTTTTCATAAAAATATTTAATATTACCGTACCAATCCATTTATAACACCCCATTTAGCATTAATTGATACTGTAAATCAGCTATTTGTTTGCTTAGTAAATCAACCTCTGTTGGTGGAATATCTTCCAAAATAGCTTGGTGTGGTGTGGCAGATACATCTACTCCTATTCCATCGGTAGTTTTAATACGTTTTCCTTCTGGAATATCTACCCACAAAAAAGGAACACCTATAGGTTCTCTTGGTTGTGGGTCACCACTTCTAATATCTAAAACAAAACCTGTATTGTCATAAATAATTAAAGTATTCATTGTAAACCCTCCTATTCGTATGCGTCCCATGTAAATGATCCATTTAAAGTTGCGTTGGTGACAGGTAAGCGAAAAGATGTATTTGTTATATACGCACTTGTTCCATCAACTTTAAAGTATCTCGTATTATTAAAGGTATATATCATCTTTATTTTATAGTCTGCATTCACTTCCCCATCATCATATATACATTCAAAAGAAGGATCGTCCGTTTTTCTTATTATAATTCTGGAAGGTTTAAAATTTAATCCATTTACAGCAATATATAAATAGTTTCCTGTACTACCGGTATTTTCTTTAAACCCTATGGTGGTAGATGAGCCTGTAATACTGCCGCTTGCAAATTTCTTACCAGGTGTTAAAGTTCCGGTGCGAATGTTTTTAGCATCGGTATTATAGTATGTTTTTCCTGTTAACACATCCGCATCCGATGCTGTTCCAGTTAAAGTCAATGTTCCTGTAATATCACCTGCATCTGTAGAAGCTGTTTTACCAGAGAGAAGGTCAGATGCAGTGGCATTACCAGAAGCCCCTTCACCCTGTAAGATAAAAGAGTCATTTACCGAGTTGTATCTTAATGTGTACAATCCATCTTTTTTAAGATTGGCGGCATTCCCATTTGGTTTTTTAATAGATTTAGCTGCTAGAGAACCCCATTTAATCGTTGGGTTAGATCCGCTATCTACATGAGCTGTAATCACTATGCCAATCTTATCTACTAATTCCGTAGGGTTTGGTGATGAATTGCAGGTATAAGCTGTTGATGTGCCTGAAGTGGTTCCTCCGTTTGCAGGGTGTGATACATAATCCGCCTTATGTTCATAAAAATCTGCAACACCCTGTTCAATTTTGTTCATGTTTTCAGCATTAACAGGTGTACCTGGTTCAATGATTTGTCCTTCATCTGGAATTAATGTAACAGATGCATCTGCATTTTGTTGAAATTTAAAAGTTCTTGGCCTTTCAACTACCCTGTTTTTCCAATCAGTTTTGGCATAAGCCATTAAATCACATCCTCTCCACAATTAAATGTTCCAGCATAATTGATGGCAGTAGCATTTTTACTCAAAAGGTTATAAAGAATAGACAAATTGTTTTCTAAACGTATAGCATCTAAATATGAGAAAGGATCTCCTACTTGCCAATTTGTTTTTAAAGGTACTAAACCATCCAAATTAAGTACCAATAATTTTTCTAGATTTCTTTCAACTCTGTTGAGACCATTATAGAATTCAATGGATGTATAATCCCTATTCGTCACGATTGGCTCAAGATCAATAATAGTACCTATGACTTGTTGTATGAGGATAGCAACTTCTTGAGTATTATTTTCTACTCTGTTCAAATCAGCAGCATTATAATAGTCCGATGCTGTCCAATTTAGTTTAGGATTAATCCACATCATAATCCCCCTTTTGCTTCTGTAGTACCTGTTAAATAACCATTGTACTCAAATTCTTGCTTTGTAATATTGGCGATATTATTACTACCATAACCATTTTCTATGGAAACTTTATCTGACAAATTTAAAGCCGGATTTTGCCTCCATTGAACTGTATATTTTGCTATTTTGGTATTTTCTCTTAATATCCACTCCGCAACATTCTTTGCATCTTCTTCAGTGTTTATTAAACAGTTTTCAAGCTTAATAATACTTCCAGACTTTACATTTGGATTGTCCAAAACATAGATAGCTTGTGTCTGAAGATCTTCAGGATAATACGTTAATTCTATTGATTTTATATCATTTGAAAGCTCAATTTTAGGCTCATTGTAAATGTTATCAAATGTTAAATTATCTACTGGAATATCAAATCCTATTTCAATAATCCTAGCTCGCCTATAAACTAAAGACCATTTCTTTAAAATGAGTTCCACTTTCCTACAATTTGCAAGTAAATTGTTCTGATAAATAAATGTACTAGAATTATTTACAATTGTCTCATTTACTATCATGTTACCAAGTGAATCATAAGCAAGTATGTCAAATTCGCTTGCATATTCATTATTTAAAGTATCAAAAAGAATTTGTAGGTTGGTACTTGTATGTTCCTTTGATAAATCAATTTCAACCATAATTGGTGAAGAAAAAGAGCCGTTTTCATTGCTAAGATGATGACTCCACCAGCCAAGTTCGTATTCACTCATATCAGCACTTGAAATAACAAAGCTACCATCAAGTTTAAAACGATTCTTTTCAAAAGTAGCAACATTTCCATATGGTTCGATAATTTTATCGATAATTTGATCCTTTGAAGTGATACTCTCTGATTCACTAACTGAAACAGAATCAATAACAGCATTTGCACTTATTAATTGCTGCATCATAAAAGTTCCTTCGTTGTCTGAAAAAGTAACAGACATTCCAGCTACTGCAATTAATTGAAGGAGGTTTCGATAACTTATTTTATTGTACAAAGCTTTGGTACGAATAAGCTTTAAATTGTCACTTAAAACATAATTTTCTATGTTACTAGCAATCAACACTTCTTCTGCTAAATCGTACAAAGTGATATCTCTTTCCTCGGTATTTTCGACTTCAGTATTAGATAAAGAATCTAAAATATCTCTGGCTGTAAAAGTAGTGGTCAATGTTCCTTCATCCGATTTCCATTCTTTTAAAAAGAACTTCCCAGTAGGAACAAACTCAAAAGTATCATTGTCCAATAAAACACCAAAATCCAAATAAGCTTCTTGCCCCTGCGTAAGAAACTCATAAAAGCCATTGGGATTTAGAATATTAAACTCTTTACTGGAATTATCGATTGTAAAAGTCAATTCATCAGAAGGAAGAGTGTTGCTTGTTGTATCAAGTTCTTGAATTAAATGTAAATTTATGAGGCTACTATCTTGGTATTCTTTTATGATACCGAAATCAACTTCCACAATTCTTGCACGATGAAATGGTTTACACCATTTAGTTAGGGTAATGTTGATTTTTCTGTAATTAGATAATTTATTGATATAAACGTACCTAGACTCAGTATTATCAACTACATCCTCATGGACAAGGGTATTTCCTAAAGAATCGAATACATCTATTGTAAATTCACTAGCATATTCATTGCTAAGCATATCAAAATATATAGTTAATCCAGCACTCGAATGGTCTTCTGAAAAAGTGAATTCCAATACTTGATTTGGTATAAATAAACTATTTTCATCGCTCAAAACGGAACTTATCCAACCAACTTCTTTAGTTTCATCCAAACTCTTTGGAGGAAGAATAAATGAACCGTCTAACTTCAAATAGTCCTTTTCAAAAGTCATAAATTTAGCAGTTCTTTCTCTGACCTTATCAGTCACTTGATTTAAATTACTAAAAATCTCTTCACTGGAAACACTCTTTGTATTATCTTTAAATGCTGTAATATCCAAAAATTCGAATCTAACTTTTGCAGTACAGGTACGGGAAGGTGCATAAATTGCTTTTTTATATGCTTTACTCGTTTCAAACAATTTCTCCACCTACCTTTCAATTAGATCAAATTTAACATCTTTATAACGAGGAGTACCATTTTTAAAATCAATCATGCCTACATTTCTATCGCCACAATAAAAAGTTCCTGTTCTGTTTCCGCCTGTTTGAGGATCAATATAGGATACAGTAAAGAATACTGATGACACTGCATTTAATACTTTACTTGTTTCAGACTTTGATAAATAAGAATACGATATTTCTAACTTTCTTTTAGTTGCAATTCTTTCGATAATCATGGTACCATTAGCATTTCGTTCTGCTTTGCTAAGATCCATTACACCAACGCTATAATCAGAAGGAGTTGGTAAAACAACTCCATTGACTGTTATCAATGCCATCGATAACCAACTCCTTTCTTATGTTGTAGTTATTATTGAATTCCCAATACGATTTTCTTCTTTTAAAAGGTATGGATTTAATACTCTGGCTAAAGTTTTTCCGTCTAGTTGAATTATTACATCACCTTTATTATTGGAATTGTTATTACTAAATTGCATGGCAGACATAAAAGCAGTTCCAACGGATGATGCGATCATATCCTTCAATTCACCCAATGGAGAAACAACTTCTTTTCCACCCGGATTATCTCCGATTACAGCCATCATTGGTCCATTGGTGATACCACCTTTTGCTAAGTGAGGAATTTTAGAAATATTTACACCAAATGTTTGTCCACCATACTTAGGAACCCATTTAGGTATATCAATACTAATTGAATTCAAGCCACTAATTAACAGATTAATAGCATCAATGATTAGATTAAGTGGAGTTTTAACAATAGAATACAAAGATTCAAAAACACCCTGAAAAATGTCTTTAACACCTTCCCAAGCCTTTTTCCAATTTCCGGTAAATACACCTGTGATAAAGTTCATTAGCCCGATAAAGCTTGTTTGTAACCCTTTTATGATTCCGCCAATTCCTTGAAAGACAGTATCAAACGTTTGCTTGAAAACTCCTGTTAAAAATGTGACCAGAGGTTTTAAAACATTATTCCATAAAAATTGAATTACGGTGGTCAAATCAGAAAACACAGGTTTTAGGCTTGTTCCTAAAAATGAACTAAAAGGAACTAGTACATTATTCCAAAGAAATTTAAACACTGCAGAAACCGCTTCAATCGTAGGACTAAAAGTAGCTTTAAAAAAGTCACCAAGAGGTACAAGAACGTTTTTCCATAATGATTTTGCTACATCTGATACAAAATTAAATGCTACCCCTAGAATATCTTTCAAAACAGATGCTAATGGAGATACAACATTTTTCCACATCCACACCATGAAATCCCCTAGAGGAACAAACACATTTTTCCACAAAAACTGCGCTGCAACTTTGACGATATCCCACGCTGCTGCAAAGACTTTTCCTAGAAATTCCCCAAAAGGAACAAGAATATTTTTCCACAAGTACACCGCAGCATCTTTAATCTGATTTAGAATACCATCAACAAAACCTTTGAATTTTTCATTTGTTCGATAGAAGTAGACGAATGCTGCAGTTAATCCTGCAATTGCTACTAAAACAAGTCCTAAAGGCGATGCTAAAAACCCAAATGCGGTTATAAATACCTTTTTAATTCCATCAATAAAGTATAGAATTTTAAGATATAATGTCTCAAAAGCACCAATAATTTTAGGGAGGTTAGCAATTACTAAAAATGTTCCGAATGCAGCAGCCAAACCTGACAAGGCAGCAATAATAATATCCTTATGTGCTGTTACAAAATTTCCAACTCCTTTAAAGAAGTCTCTAATCCCTCCAAAAAACCCTCTGATTTTATCAGCAAAAGCTTGAATCTTCTCACTTATTTGAGTAATACCATTTTCAACAGGACTAGTATCTGGCATATCTACTCCAGCACCTGTAGGTACTCCACCTCCAGTGCCACTTGCAGATGCACCTTTACTACCACTGGAACTAGATGGATCAGCTAAAGAGTTGATTTCATCAAACCCTGCAATTCCTCTACTCGCTTTTGCAGCCTTTTGCGCTTCTTTACCTGTCTTTTTCAAGGCATTACCTAAACCTGTAACTGCAGATGCTTGTTGATTGGTAGCTTTTGCTTGGGCTACTTGTTGTTTTACTGCCGTCCTCTTTCCAAATAACGCTTGCATAAATTGAGCTACAACAGTTAAAACACTAGCCACTTTTGCTGCAAATGCTGTTAAAACTGGAAGAACCACGTTTAATATAGGTAAAAATGCTTGACCAAGTGCTAATTGAATATTTTTCAATTGGGCAACAAACATAGCCATACTTGTTGCAGTATTTTGATTTAAGGAATCTCCATATTTTGTATTAGCTTGTTCTAAGATAGCCATTAAGCGAATCTGTTGTTGCGTTTGAAAATCTAGTTGATTCCAATGCTGACCATTGGCAAACTGTTTAAAAGCATTAGTGCTTTCAATCATTGCAATGTTAACGTTAATTCCAAGATCCTCAATTGCTTCTGTGTTCCCTAGTAAACCTGAACGAATTCTTTCCATAACATCGTCCATTGTTCTTCCTGTTCCTGAAGCCACAACCGCAGAAGCTTTTAATAATTGCTGAGTACGTTGAAAAGTTTGCTCGGTTCCATTAGAAAATCCACTAATTAGATTGGAATAAACTGCACCATATTTAATTGCCTCTGATTTCGCCATACCGAATGCTGCAGCGTTTTCATTAGCCCATTTAGTAAATTCATTAGCACTTGCACCCATTTGACGATTTACTTGTTGAAGTGCAGCTTCTGTGTCCATTGCACTTTTAACCGCTTCCTTTATTGTTACAGCCGCTCCAATTGCTGCCATAGCAGCACCTATTCCTTTAAGAGTACTATTAATGTTTCTATTAAAATCATTTAATGAGTTCTGTACTCTTCTCATTCCATTCGTTAATTCACTAAAATCAGCGCCAGCACGTACTACAAGGTTTCTTACAATTCCCATAAAGTCTCACCCCCTACACAAAAAAAATAAGAGTAGTTTATTCACTACTCTCTTTTACAGAACCACCAAACATGATATTCAGTTGTTTTATTCTTTCAAACATTTGCTCATCATTCATAGGCTTTTTAGGCTTTGTTGATGTTAATACTTCCTTCAAACTTGGAAATTTATTTACTCTTTGCCAATAAGCTCCTAACCATGTAAATGTGAGTTTATCTTCAGTCTCTTGTTTTTTCTTTTCATTATAATCATGAATAAATAAACTCAATTCATAAGGAGTCATTACCTCATACTCTTGAATACTGATTCCAACTCGGATTGCGGATTTTAGTGATAATTCCCAATCCCACTCTATTTTTTCTTCTTCTGATCCACAATCCTCTGTAAGTTTTTTTGGTCAGCAGCCATTTGTCCAAACGCAGCATCAAGAGCCAATTGCATTTTCTCCATTATTTCTGTGTATGTATCTGCTTCATCCAATAAATCTTCCATGTCTTCAAGTTTAAGAGTCTCATTATTTTCTTTTGCGTCATACAACAAACCGCAATACATTATTTTTTCAAGGTCCTCAAAATTTGCATTATCGATTTCAAAGTTATTAAAATCCTTACCAGTTAAAGTTGTCATTAACTTTAAAGCTTTATGACCAAATCGCAGTATTCTTGGTCTATCTAAGTTAATAACAACCATATTATTTTTATCTGCCAATATTATTTCACCTCATCACGTTTTACTGGAAAACCAGTAATATATTCAATTTTATGTCTTGTCGATTCTCCTGCACGAGCAAAGAATTCAATTCCATAGATTCCTTCTTGTCTTTTACCATTCATCCAAACTATGACTCTTCCATTTTCATCAACAACAATTTTTAATTTATCCATGTCAATTACATTTAAATAAAAAAACTAGGAAGACAATCCTAGTTTTATGCTCCACTTGCACCGATTTGTAATGTTGGTTTACCAGATACCTTGATTGTACCTTCGAAGCTAAGAGGATCATCAATGTTAGTGCTTGTTTTAAATCCTGTAACAACACCTTTAAAATTCCAACTTGCACCGATGGATGATGGAAACTTTATTGTAAAATCATTTACAGAACCTGCCTCAAAAGCATCATAAAAATCCTTTTGACCACTTCCAGTAGATACATCCAAGTATCCGCTTAAAGACACTTCTCCACCATCTTTAAATCCACCTATAAATTCTTTATAACCACCATCACTATCTAGAGTAGTTGTATCGATGGTATCGGCAGTTAAATCTAATCCACCTATTTCAGTTAATCCACCAATTTTTTTAGTACCCATATTTAAAATTGTACCTAGACCTCTTGTAGCTGTCATTTAATTCACTCCTTAAAAATTTACTGTAAAATTAATTACACTTCTATATGCAGAAATTTCATTTTCATACAATTCAATAGGTTTATCATAGGATAATTCTTGAATAAAAGGTCCATCTTTCCCAATGACTCTACCCTCGAAACTCACAATCTTGTCCAATACCTGCTTTGTCATAGATTTTAAGTTTTCGTAACTGTTATGAACAATATTAATTTCACATGGTGCTTCTTTATTAGATTGATATCCATCAAGTGTCTTATCCTGTATACCTTCCGATGATACATAAATAATATAAGGCGGTTTCGTTCCCTCAGTTGCATTTAAGGGGAATACCTTATTGGATAACCCATCTATTGTTACGAGTTCAGCCCTCAATGCTTCCTCGAAGTCCATATAAACACCTACCTAATTTTATCTATTTCACTTGCCAACACTTGTACTGTAGTCCGTTCAATTTCTGTTTTATGTTCATCAACTGAATTTCTCATAAAATGATAACCGGGAACATAACTTCCATCACGAGCAATATAGCCATATTCTTGTGAAGCTGGGTAGTAATATCGTTTAGTACCATCAGCAGACTGTTTCACAAAGACATGATTATAACCACGGTCAAATGTGACTTGATACATTTTTTTACCTCTGATTCGTGATTTTTCACCTTTGAGAACAATCCCTCTTTTTAGATCTCCTTTATCAACAGGAGCACTATTACGAGTAGCTTTTAAAGCAACGGTTGCACCTTTTCGAGCTGCTTTTGTAACGCATTTCTGCGGAAGTTCTTCTAACTGTCTAATGGTTCTAATTAGTGCAGCCATACCTTCAATTTCATTTCTTCTAGCCATTAGATCACTTCCTTACATAATAGTTGTATTTCAACATTCTTCTCTTGAAAATTAATTGGAGGGGCAATCAATTCAAAATAACGATCTTTTTCCATTACATTATCAAAATATTTAATTCGCATATCGGGAGTTATCTCTTTGTTAGGCATGTACCTCATATTAACCTTATGGGTAACCTCACTATTTACTGCTCCTGCAGCAAAAAACTCCTTACCGCTAATAGGATAAATACCAGCTCTTAGTTTAATTAAGCCCTCAATATCTACCCAATCCTTTATATTTTCACCGTAAGAATTTTGAACATCTATTTTCTTTTGAAAGGTTATTATATGCCTGTATTCCCCTGGATTAATTCGAAATCTAGTCATAAAAAATACACCCCCTACAAAAGATTAATAGAGTGCATATCCAAAATAGACTTTACAACAAAGTTCACTTTATCATCTTGCACAGAGAAAGTACGATTATCATACATTTCATTGGATAAGACAAATAGCACAATTGTAATGTCTTCTAATTCATCCATTTTTTCAATTGAAAGTCCTGTATAGCCTTTTATGTAGGATTTCCCTGCCGCAAGAATACTTGTAAAAAGCTTGTCATCTTCATTGTGGTAAACATGCGCATATTCTTTTAGATCATCAATGGTTACATCACTAATTTTCATTAGCCTTCACCTTATTCTTCGTTTTAACTTCTTCAACATAGTTCGCCTGAATTAAGTCTTGGTAAATTTGTTTGTCTTGAATTTCTCTTTCTTCACCTTTAGACATAGTTATAATACCAGCAAAACTAACTTTAGCTTTAACTTTCAATTATCATCCCTCCTTATAAAAAAGAAAGGTGGAGAATATCCACCTTCATTAAGATGCTTTCATTGTTAAAACAGCTAGTTTTTGTGGTTCTACAATTTCAGAGTCTGCTTCAACGTAACCAACTACACCGACAGCATGTTGAGTAGCATATTTTTCTACTAATACTTGCAATTCTACATTTTGTGCCAATTTTACATAAAGACCGCTCATATCACCATAAGCAATTACTTTTGCTCCTGCAGCAATTTTTGGCATACTTTCTGTAACGTATACAGGCTTCCCTAATAATGACCAACCAAATTGAGTAGTTAGATCTTTATTTAATAAGTAATTACCTTCAGAATCCTTTAATTTTCTTACAGCTTTAAAAGTATCTTTATTTAGAATCCAAGATGCATTAGCTTGAAATACTTCTGGAACAGTCATTTGTAAATCAATTAATTCATCTGCTGTTAATGCAGTAGAAGATGCTGATTCAACCCCATAAGTAGAGGATAGGATACCAGTTAATTTACCATCTGTTCCGTTAATTAATTCTTTCTCAAGAAATTCTGCAATAGCTTTTGCAACCTTGTTAATTACAAATGACAATAGATCAATGTCTGTACGATTCATTAATGATTTAGAAATCTTTGCAAGGCTTCCGATGATGAAGTTTTCAAGTTTAACAGTAGTAAACTTTCCAGTCCCTTCTGTTAATTCTTGCATATCATCCACGTAAGCAGCACCAATTGAAGAAGTATTTTCATCATAAACAGGGAAAACTAAATCTCCTCCAACATTGAAAACTGTAGCCATTGAATAAATTGGAGATAATTCTTTTACTTTCTCAATAATTTTATTAGCAATATGAGTAGGAATAATTCCACCATTGCTACCTACGTCTAACGCTCTTTCTTCACCACGAATGTATTTTAAGAAATTTGCTTCCTCTAAAGCACGTTGTTCTTCTTTACCATCTTGCTTTTTAGTTTCTTTTTTCTCATAAGAACGTGCTTCTGCTTCAGCAGCTAAAGTTTTATCGATTTTAGCAATTTCAGCTTTAATTTCATCAAAACGTTTATTTTCATTATCATCCATAGCACGAGTTTCTTCTTTAACCTTTGCCATGATTCCATCCATTTCATCAAGCAAGTTGTTACGTTGCTCTACAAGTGATGGCATTGATCTTACCTCAATTTTCTTTTCAGTTAACATTTTTCTCATTAAAATTTTCCACCTTTCAATTTTAAAAGTTCAATTTCTTTTTCATAAAGAGAGTAATCTAGTTCTCTTTCTTCCTTTTTGTCTTCTAGTTTCGTTAAATCTTCAATTGAAGCCTTAAATTCTTCATTTCGTTGTTCAGTGATAAGAGTTTCTTCACCTCTAGCTTCAATAGAAGTTGCTATGTATGCTGGAGTTTTATCTAAAATAGATACCTCCAAAAGATCTAAATCTTCTATGTAACGTTTTTGAATACCATTTTCTCCGTCTTCCCAGCGGTCTTTATTGGCTATGAATCCAAATGACCAACCCTTTAATGCGCCATTTTTGGCTTTTTGAATGATATCTTCATCGGTTACAGTAGCAATTGCACGGAGTCCAATAGTATCCTCGAATAATTCCAAATTTCCTTGTTTAATAGATCCTAAGTTTCTATTTCGATCATGATTAAACAACAAATCAACGTTTTCTGCTCTTTGAAGTGCTCTTTCAAAGGTTTTTGGTACAATTTGCTCTTTAAATCTACCGTTTGGAGAAGGTAAAACCCTAGATTCTCTTGCCACTGCATTAACGTAGCCATCAAGTAGTACCTGATCCCCTCGAATCTCTATTCGCATTATCATCACCTCCCCCCAAAGTCGTATCTGGATTATTCATGTTAGTTGATTTGTCTGTGTTTGGCGTATAAACCGCTCCAGTTTTGATGTTGTACAGTACATCATTTAAACCAAGGACTACAATATCCTCGAAAGCCTTAATTGGCTCCCTGTCCTCTAAGTATCTGACTTCATTGATGTCTAGAATCTTATTCTTTAAGGCAATTTCATAAGCTTTATAACGTTTTTCCATGTCTCCTTTTAGAAGTTCTTTTGAATCAATGGCAAAATAAAAAGAATCTTGTTCGCTCGGAAGCAAAAGATCCTTATTTAAACATGTTTCTATTTCAGTTAATTTTGGTGATATGCAGATTTTAATCCATTCGTTATATACATCATCACTTGCACTACCATCTAAAATTGAAGGAAAAACAAGAAACAGTTTTAATATCTCCGCAGAGTTAGTTTTCTTGTTCTCATTTAATTGCATCTCTACACTGGTGTTTGAAGATTCTTTGAAGTCTAATCCTTTGTTTAAAATCATAACGTTTTCAGAATTATTCTTGTAAAGGTCATTCCATGACCTCTTTAAAGCAGCAATAACTTCATCAGTAAGTTTACTTTCAGATGTAAGAAATCCTTTTTTATTTCCACCCGTTTTAACTAGCACTTCTTCAAAAATCAAGGAGTAGTAGGCAACAGAAAGCATTTTGTTGTTTTCATGGATTATTCCCTTACCTGTGACACCATCTTTTGAATTTCTTGCTATTTTTAGAAATTCGAAATCACGATAAGTTTGACCATTTACAAGGATATCGTAACTTTTAAATATAGGATCTACTCCCACGTTTACTGATATATCTTTGTATTCAACATAGTTTAAGCTTTTCACATTATTCCTTTGACGGTTAATGTACGCATAACCAGCTCCATTTAAAAGATAATCTTCAATTAATGCTTTCTTAAACTGAAAACCATTTAAGGTGTCTTTTGTATCATCATTTAACATACTGACACGTGGATCATTTTTAACCTCTATTACTTTTCCATTCTCTTCTTTATATAAATGAATAGGTAAAGACGCTATTATATCACTTATTAAACCGGAGGCAGCACTTACCGCTGGAATAGTTAAAGCTTGTTCTTTAGTAATATCATTCAATGGAATACCAGCACTCAGGAGAAGTTCTTCCAAAGTCATACTATCTCTTTGTTCCTGTTTCTTAAAATACCGTAATTCACGCCATTTTTGTCTTAATCCCATTTTTCCACCTCCCTTCTAAATAACTTGGAATGTCCAATCATTGTTACTGAAAACTACATCTTGTTGAAGTAGAAATAAAGCATTTATTGTTGCAAAGACCATATCTACTTTACCTGCTGTTTTGACACTAATTTTCTTGTTAATGTATTTATTCAAATTGGTATCATCTACACACCTACAATTAGTGAAGTGGTTTTCGTAAGCTAAGTTGTTGTAATACGAAAACTTTTGCTCCAATATTAATTCCTTTAGCCATTTAATAGTTGGATGTAATACGCTACTATGTTGTTTAACCTCAATCGTTGTTAAATTATAATCTCGTTCCCATTTTTGAGCAGAGTTTCGAAGATTTCTAATGTCATAACCAATACCGACAATATTCACACCATATTCTTCTTGCAAGTCAACTACAAATTGCTCAAATTGTGCATAGTCAAGTACGGATTCGCCACAAATTATTGTATTTTTATCTGCAATTGATTTACGATAATTAAACTTTTCACGTTTACTTTTTTCGTCTATATAGTCTTCTTGTACAAATTGCCAAGTTTTCGAATGGACAATACCTGTTTTTTCATCATAAGCAAGCATAGCTATTGACGAATTATCAAATGACTCGGCTCCATCGGCTCCTACATAAACGTCCTTACCATACCAATCCCATTCTTCATCAGCTTTACAAGCTCTAATTTGATCACTAGACACATAACCATCGGCTCCTAGACCTTTGTACATTATGTTGTTATGCTTACATAGATAATTTTCACGTTTGGACTCGTATAAAATAGCCATCGTCCGTTTATCGATAATGGCTTTAAATACTTTATCATTGTCTACTGCTACGGGATTCGATTGAAATATTACTAAATCATTAGTTTCCCATTCTTTCCTTATGTTTTCATCTGGCTCATACAACAAGCTAAAGTAACGTTTATTTTCAATTAACCCATCTAATACCCTTTTTGCGTAATCGATTTCCTCAAGTAAGGCATTATGATCTGAAGGATATTGTGTGGAAATTAGGATACCTAACTTATCTTTAAGTGTAATTTGACTGCTACGCATGGCTTCGATTGGATATGATGAGTTGAGGGCTCCTACCTCATCGATCAGATATGCTGCCGCAAGCTTACCGTCTAGTTTATCATTTGAGTATGCAAGGGGTGTATAATCGATATCTGTCAATTTACACTCCACTACATCACGCTTAATTTTAAATCGATCCTCTAATAATGGACTTGATTTAATTATCTTTTTAACTGCCAATTTTAACTCAGAGGATAGCTTATAATCAGGTGCAACACTAAATAACCTTGAAAACTTTGGTAATAATAGCATACCAATAATAAAAACTACACCACTTATAAACGTTTTAAAATTTTTCCTAGATATCTCCAGTAAACTAGACTCATAGTAAAAGGATTTATCCTCTAGACTTAATGTACAAAGTGTTGCTGTAACAAAAAACCATTGATAACGTTCCATACCTTCATAAACAGAACACCCTAAATCAGGATGTACCATTAATCGAAGGATTCCGCAGACTTTATTAAACATTTCTTCATCTACATAAGCTTCATTATTATTTCCATCAGCTATATCAATCCATGCTTTAGCCTGTTTTTTCACGTACTTTCCAACATAATGATTATCTTCTTTAATACACCATTGACAATACTTATATGCTTTACTTTCTTGAATACTATCCATTATTTCCTACCACCAGCCAATACCTTAAGCAGTGGATCTTCTTCATTTTGTTTGGCTTGAAGATTAATGTTTCCTAGTTTTGCACGAGATTGAGGTGATAACGAAAGCTCATTCGCACACCTAAAGAACTCTTTTGTATACTTTTCTTTAGCACTCATGAGACTTTTATCTTGAATCTTTTCGATATCTTTATTTATCTGTTTTTCAATTTCTTGCATTCTATCAATAGCAATAGAGCATGTACTTAAAATGTAAATATCAAGATTTCCTAAAATCTCACTTGCTGCTAATTCATCGACTATGTAATTAAATATTTTCTTTTGTCTTGCGTTCAAATGCTTCGGAGGTGAGATTTTATCAGCTTCACCTTTTAGCTTTTCTTCAGTTTGTTTACGAATGCTTATTTCTTCCTTCGTAAGATTTTTTGACATAGTATTTACGCTTTTTGATGGTCTTGCCAATTTTCCCACCTCCTCAATAAATTAATTAATTTTTAGTCAATACGTTTTTCGATTGAAAACAACTTAATTCCAAAAGCTTTATATTCGAATCTAGCAAAACAAATACCCTTAGAATGAAAAATATCAACCAATTTTTTCTTGAACATAATATTCACCACCTAATAAATTTTCATTTTGGGAATTTTTAGTGAAAAAAAGTGGGGTCGTGGCTTTACAATCGTTCTATCACCTGTAAATTTTTGGTAGGGGGGATATAAAAGGATTAAGTCAATAATTGGAATACTTATACTCCTGTTCCCTAACTATTTCCAGTTGTTCCTCCCTTGGTACCTCTCCACGTTCGCACATGTCATGATGATACTTGCATACTAACAATAGATTCTCACTGTTATACCATAGGTTCCTATCCTCATCTTCCTTCATTGGAATAACATGATGAACCTGAGTATTATTAAATGTATATCGTTGCAACGTATGATAAAGATTCCTAACACACAATTGACATAGATGTTGGTCACGTTCTCTTACATAATCCCTAACCTTAAACCATCGTTGTGTAGTTCTAGCTTTATGTATCTCACCCATCAGTCCTTCGGTACTCTTTATTCTCTTTGGTTTCTTTGGACAATCATAACCAAATTGATGTATACCACCACAATAACTACAACTCTTTAACATTGAATATCTTTAGCGCCATCGACAGAATAAAATGGTTTCCACTCGTCTACAGGCTTTTCCTCAACAAGTTCCCTACTAAATGAAATGGAAATACCACTCAATTTATTTTGTTGTTCCTCTAATTCCTTTAAAGCAGCAGTCGCTTTCTTTGCAGCTCTGGTTATAGCCTTCAATCCCTTTAAAGCCTCTGTACAATCTACATCAACCTTTACTTCTAATGATCCATTGTTTGACTCACGCTTTTCAGCCATGTCACAACACTCCTTATTATTTTTCTTGTAATAATTCATTACTAACTTTTATATGGACTATAAAGAACAATACCATCGCACTTCTCACATCTTTTGGCATCTGTATATTTTTCCTGTCTCTTGGTGTAATGTTGTTTATGACCACAATCTATGCAGGTTAAAGTCAATGTGTATTTCTCCATTTACCTGTGCTCCTTAAACAACTTCTCTATCCTATACATGTCACGGTAATATATAGCTATCAATCCTATTAACACGACACACAACCCAAACCAGACACTTACCATCATTGCCATATCTATAAATGTCAACACAAATATGTACACTTTCGCTTGTATAAGAATGTACAAAATTACTCATTTTCTTTCGCTAAATGATCTTTTAAGCGATACGATTCTCCCACGATTGTAACGACAGTCGCGTGATGTAAAATTCGATCTAGAATCGCGTTTGCTAACTTCGGCTCTTGAAAGATTTCATCCCATGATTTAAAGTTCACATTCGTTGTCAATATGGTACTTCGTTTTTCATAACGCATGTCTATGAGCTGGAAAAAGAGCTTCGCATCTTCGGCATCAATAGGTAAATAACCTATTTCATCAATTATAAGCAGCTTGTATTTTGTATAATGCTTTAAACGGGCTTCTAATCGATTTTCTAGGCGTGCTCTCTTTAGATTTTGAATGAGGTCATGACACTTTATAAAATAAGTACTAGTTCGTTTCTTTGCTGCCGTAATTCCGATGGAAGTGGCCAAATGGGTTTTCCCGACGCCACTTGGACCTAGAAAAACGATATTCTCATTCTTTTCAATAAAGCGAAGCGTTAAAAAGTCTAAAATCTGTTGCTGATTGACGGACGTTTGAAAACTAAAATCAAAATCCTTTATTTCTTTTAAGTGCGGAAACGCACCCACTTTGACCATCGATTGAATCATATTTTGCTCGCGTACATCGATCTCATAATTCGTTAATTTGATAAGTGTATCAATGAACGACATTTGATTATTCACGCTGAAATCGATGACTTCGTTTAAATGCAATGTCATTTGCTTTAACTTTAAATACTCTAAATTTTGTAGGAGTCGTTGGTAATTCGTTGTCATTGGATTCATTTTTTATACACCTCTCCAATCGCCGCTAAATTTCGTTTGGCCAAATCATTTATATCTGGAAAATAAGGCATAGATACACCAAGTGCTTCTTGATAATGAGCCTCCTGATAATTTAGCTTCTTGTTACTTATAGGGTGTTGGGCGATCAACTCTGTGTTATAATAAATCCATAATTGATCATCATACACTTGTAAGCCTACTTTCTTTCCTTGGTACTTTGCGGGTACCGAGTATTGATTCGATTTGTAGGAAATCATGTTTGAGGCATTGACTTTGACAAGCGTATGTTTGATGCGATAAGAATCTCTTACTTTCTCAGTTGGTAGCTGGTGTAAGAGGTTCTTTTCTTTTTTAAATTCAAAAATAGGAATCTTCCCCGTACCTTGATGCATTTCATGATTTATCCGATTACTTAAATCTTGCACAAACTGATGTAACTCTTCGAGGGTTAGCTGTCCCTGATAAGCATGGATTTCATCCAGTAGCTTCATTGTTGTTTCTACTTTTCCTTTTGTTCTTGGTCGACCAGCTATACATGGTCTCACTTTAAAGCCAAAGTCTTTCGCAAATTGAGCGAACTTAGGATTTACTTTTCCAGCGAAATACTCTGTTCGTGCTTCATCCATTACGGTTTTCATGTTATCCGTCACAATTTCATCAGGTACTCCCCCAAATGTTTCAAATGCATCCGTTAGAAATGATAGAAGCACACGTTGAGATTTTGAGACACTTAAATGAAAAGCACGGAATCGCGAATAAGAGAGAAGAAAAACTGCCACATTCACCTCTACTTGTTCCCCATCCTTTGTTTCAAATAGGATACTTTCTTTCCAATCCAACTGGGCTTGTTTTCCTGGTGGTGTTTCATATCGAACCACTCCTTTAGGTGAGGCAATCCGTTTATCTTCCTCAAAATAAGCTTTAAATTCTGGTGTACGTGCAATATAAGCACGAAATGCAGAGTCTGAACATTGTAATCCATGATTATCTTTTAAATACTGCCAAAGTACCCGTCGGTAATAGAAAACTTGTTTAGAATCCTCGGAGAGGAGAGCTGCAATGATCTCATAATACTCATCTATTTTGGATGGCTTTTCTCTCTTCCGTTTCGGCACAAATCCCTTTAGGTATTTGTCAATTGTCCTACGATCTACACCTAACTCTTCTGCTAATTTACTCTTATTGATTTTCATTTTTAAATGCTCCATTAGTTGTTTGAATTTTGGTAAGTCTGAAAGACTAGTAATCTCAAAATTGGTTTCAACATTTAGCGCCATATACATACTAATCACCCCAAGATTAGTATGAAATGAGCAATCCATTTTGTACATCTTTATTCAAGCACGATTGTACATATTTAAATTAGCATTTCTACCATATCAATAATTAATATAAATCCAAAGACTAGAACTATCGTTAATACCGCGTTCCATAAAGCACGAAATAATCTATTTAAAACTTTTTTCATTTTCAACTCTCCCAATGCTAAATTATTCAATATTTATAACCTTACTAATATCCTCAGAAATGACACTTTGAATTGCATCGACAAACTCGTGTCCAGCAAGACAATACCAGATTTCATTTTCATCCTTTTTTAAATGCTCATTCCAAATACGAACGATGTCATCATACTTATTTGCTTTTTCTTTTGTATTCATAATTCAGTTACCTCATTAATTAAATTTAGGCATAAAAAAAAAGACCCAATAAATGAGTCTGATTTAAACAATTTATAGTACTTCCCATACATTCCTATTAGAATTGTAGATTTCTAATTGTCTCATTGCCTCTTTCTTACCTGACAAAATATCCTGCACAAATACATCAATTTCTTCATTTTGTGTTTCATTTAAAAATGTTTCTCTACCTAGTGAATCAATATCTCCAGAAATAATATCTCCAATATTCGGTAATTCCATTTCTAATACTTCAGCAATACTAAATGTGCCATTTTCTGTTAATAATGCAATCCAACCTTTTTGATGATTAATCATAAATACTTTTGATTTCATTATTTACCATCAACCCCTTTTAAAAAGGAGTTCGACAAAATAGTAAAATATCCCTTCTTAATTTACATTATCTATCAAATTTGCAATATTGAAAGTGTCTTTTTCTATATACGAATAGGGAAAGGAAAGCAAAATAAAAAATCCCCACATTTCAATGTGAGGATCAATCTCCAGTATATGCGTGTGCACAACGTTATTGAGTATAAAGGAGTATTGTTAATAAGTCAAAGAGTTACAAAAAGTATTTAGCCCAAGTAAATAACCCCAACAATAAAGATACTCCAATCGTAGGTCTAATAAACATCTTAGGTAAATTGGTCAACTTAATTACCAAAGAAAATAATGTAGCAAATATAATTAAAATTATAATTAATATAAAAAGTTTTAATGCAAGACCATTAACTTCTCCAAACAAAGGTGTCCAATCAATATTCATGCAGTTGCTCCTTAAGAAATTATTATAAGAAACAGTATTCTACAATTATTGATAAAATTCCTCCTACATAACGAAAAAGACCCTCCACAAGTTAATGTGAAAGGTCTCAAAACAAATAAAAGCAGGGAAATACCCTGCCCCATTTCAAATATACACAAAACTTCTTTAGGAAGCCAATTGTCAACTGAATGACTAAATAAAAATTTGAAATGGTACTAATATATTATGTAAATGACGTGAATATTATTATTAAAATTATTTAGGGGAGAAATAATCTCCCCTAACAAAACTCTTTTGAGCCATTTGCCTTAAAGGCTAAATAAAAATCTTATATTTTCACTATAATTAAACATAATTAACTTGTCAATACTATTTTAACCCTAATTGTCTTTTTAATTTAAAATTTATATCTTTAAATAAGTCATTTTTAATTTTCCCAACTCTTGTATCTAATCTTGCTTTATCAATTGTAAGAATTTCTGTTATATTAATTCTAGAAGGATCTTTGTCTAAATTACCATAATGGAAATACTGGTCTTTGTTTAGGATCATTCATTACCGCCATGAGATATAAAACCAAATCTTTATCCAACTCTTTATCTTTAATGTAATCCAATACCTTATGTAAAATTAAATTAGTTTCCTCATAACTAAAATAAGTTTGTTCTAATTGATTTACTTTTTTCTCTAAATCTAAATACTCGTCGTAAGAAATAATAATTTGTTTTTCCATAAATATTCATCTCCCAAAATTAAAATAAGGTTGTCACCAAAAACTGACGACAACCATTGATTTTGTATTAATTAACTTCCCTTACATTATGTACAACACCATTTACATCCACATCGTAACGAAGTCCTTTTGGTTTTGCTTTATATGTGACTCCCAATAGACAATTCTGGATTGTTCTTTCCGTCACACAAAAACGCATAGCCATAATTTCATGAAAATCCGTTTTACGTCCTTCCCAAGTCTTAAATTCTTCTCTAACTATTTCTGCGTTCTCAAATGTAAGTGAATTTTTTTCTACATCGTAGCTTCTATTTTGCTTGTTTTGCGAGGACGTGCCGAGTTTTAAGTTGGAAATAGAGTTGTTTTTCACATTTCCGTCTTTATGATCGATTTCAAGCTTTTCTTTTCTCCATGATTTAGGTTCAACATTTTTATCAACCGCCATTACAGCTTCATGCTCATAAATTGGAAGATATTCGCCTGAATCATGTAAAAGTTTTGTTAGCAAATATCCCTTATCGCCTGTTCCTTTTGGGTTATCGGAAAGAAGCCACTTCCTCGATTTTAAATTATATATCTTACCCAAATTAGGATGTACAACGTACTGACTATAACCTTTAAGAGGTACTACCTCATCTCTAACTGTTTCGAACTCTGGTAAACTCATTTATGTATTCCTCCCAAAAAAAATAATAAATTTATTTAATTTAAGTCTTTACATTTGCATCAACAACCTATATAATGTGATTATGGATAACTATGTGTATTTGATTAAAATGTATTAAATAGAAAAAGGACTCGGCAAGAATGCAGAATCCTCCTAAATTATGTATGTATTCGATTTAACTAATTATGTACAACCTATGTATTCCTAATTTCGCTAGAATGCGTTTCTCAAGCATTCTGTAATTTCTATTTGCTACAAGCAGCAGTCCTAAAACGCATATTCTCCACATTAACTCTTACCATTTCTCGAATGCGGATATATTCTTGTGCCAATCCTGCTTGATTTGACGAATTAAAGGAATCAATCTTAGCATTCAGATAATCCACTAAGTAATCCCTAATTTCCTCCATTGACTCAATGTGATCCTTATACTTTTTATTACCATGTCTTGCGCTGTGTTTACGTTTAAATGGAATACGTGTCTTTTTCTCCCGATGAAACTCTAAGAATCCTTCAATCAATCCATATAGTTTAGTAATATTATAGTCATCAAGATTAGCAAGAAAGGTGTCCACGTTATATTTAACTTGTTCATAAGTGGCATTTTCAGATACGACAACACCTTTTAGTCTCAATTCTTTAAGGATTAATTTAATCTCTTTCTTTAAAGGTTTCGCTACAGGTTTTCTACTTTGCATTAAGACCTCATATAAACCATCTTCTGTTAAAAATGTCGCACTCGTCTTATTATGACGAGCAATAATATACTCATCTTCATCAATATTTTTAATCATCCGACTCGCATTCGAAGCATCCATTTCCAACCACTGAGCTATATCTTTCGCCAAGAAAAACGGTTCGTCGATAGTTCCGTATATATCTAATTCCTTTCCTAAAACCTCTTTCTTTTCTAAAAACTTCACAACTTCTGCCATATTACATTCACTTCCTTTTCCGTTATTTTTTAGGGGTAATGGCAAATACCCTTTTAACAGGAGGCTAAAGCCCCTAATCCCTAGCCGCCTGTGTGAATGTAATTGGCTAGAGTAGGATTAACCCACTCTTAAAAGAGTATTTTGTTTTAAATCTCAAATAGCTACTCAGTTCAATCTAAATACTGTGGGAGATCAGTACATCAAACCGAATAGCTATTTCAAATTTAAAGTTTTTATAAATAATACTTGCATTATGTTAAAACCACTTGTATAATGACTTTAAACTAGAGTTCCATTTATACACGTTTTTTAAAAATAAAAAAAGAGATGACAGGAAATTAAACTCCCGTCATCCTAAGTGTTGCTGAGTTTTGGATTTTAAATTAAAAAAGGAGATTGTTATATTTGGTGGAGAGGAAAAAGTCACCTACTTCGCCTAAATACATTCGGTGCTGTGACAAATTGCTAGCATTCACATTCCAGTTTCCCCTCTTCCATTAGGAGATAGCTACATAACTATAAAAAATCGCTAGAACCCCTATGAATAAAGGATTCTAGCAACATAGTAAAATATCAACCGTGACTTTTTTTGAAACAATTTAGGAATGTTTCTGTATGTGCCTGATATAAACAGTTCATCAAGTGCAACTTAATTGAACTATATTTTTTATCATCAATATCCTTCAGTATACTGTACATCGTATCAGGCTTTATTTTTAGCTTCCCAATTTTCTTTAAATAAAAATGCAATGTATCTGATATTTTTTTATTCTTCTCTTTTTTCTTCAGCTTTTTTGAATGGATGGACTTTAATTCATTCGTTAATTCCGTAACCAATTCCTCAACCTTTTTTCTTTGTTTACGATTCGCATTATCGATACTCACCTTATCCAAAAACTTTCTAAATTTCCACGTATCAACACTATCTGCATCATCTAAATTAGATAAGATATCATACAAGTAATCCATTGGTGTATCGTAATGAGTAAATGTGACACTTTCCTTCTTATCGATGTATTGAAAGAAGTTAGGTTTATTACCTTCAAAATCCTTATTTACTATATCACTAACATACTTTTGTATTTTCCTTAACTCACTGCCGATTTTGATTTTATATTGCCGTTTGGCACTATCTATAGAACACATACTTAATATTGTAAGAATGTCTGTTTGCTTATATATTTCTTTCACTAATTCATCATTTTTATTTTTACCATTGTTTAAGTAGTGAAAATATAAACTGCTACAAAGTTGACTCAAATTAATAATGCTACCGATTTCTGTTGTTGATTTTGCTAAAGTGTGATCTAGTTCAGCCATTGATTTTGTTGTTAAAGTATAAGGAGTCTTATCTGCATCCAATTCATTGACACAGACATTGTATTTTCCGTAAACTTTTTTAGCTAAATTTAAAAGGTGTTCATCCCGAAAAACTACAGCAGTATCAGAGTCCATATCGCACCCTGAGAGACGATTCATTACATTTTCTCTAATGGTATTAATCACAATTACATTAGGCGATAAATTAAAATACTCTTTAATATCCTCGTTATAAGTACATTTGCCAATCCAGATGTTTGAAACTGAGGTATGGGGATTACGGCAAATTGTAAACTCCTCCCCAAATCCTTCTTTTCCAAATAGAGTGGTGTAGACCTCATTTTCTTTCAAGCCAATTGGTACATTAATTTCATTTCCAATTGCACCAACTGCCTTATATAAGTATTCCAGTGGACAGCTGAATAAAGTTGCGTAGTCACCCACTATTTTCAGACGACCTCTTTTTACATCCTTTACATAATCAGCGATTGTATCAGCTCTAAACTTTTTGAATGCACTATTATGTATGATCTCTTTATTCATACTGTACAGATCAATAAACATTTTATCTGAAGAAAAGTAATCTATTTTATTTCTTTCATCTTCATCATCTTCCTCTATGTCATCATTTTTATTTAAATTTAACTGTACATGTTTAATAAATTTTTCCGGCTTATTCTTTAAGTCCATTATGTAATTAATTTCAAACTGTGACAATTCTTCAATTTCTGGTGCAGAAGCTAAAAGAGAATTTACCATCTGATAACTCATCCTCTGAAGAGGCATACCATCAATCGTATCTCTACGATTAGTCTTATCATGCTTACAGACTCCCCATACATTACCTTCACTTTCCACTACAGTTTTCCAATGTTCCCATATTCTCTTTTGCCATAAGTGACCATGATCTTTTTCATTTTCGCCTTCCTTCTTAAATAAATGACTCATTTTAAGAAATTTAATGCACGTTGGATTTAAAATCATCTTTATAGATTTCACAGGTACTTCTTCACCGAACATTGAAGGTACTTTCCAAGTATCATAATCTTCACCGTGTTCTTCTGCATAATCTTTAAAAAATGTTTGCAAATTGGTCGAAAACGCTGCAGCTTTTGTCCAATGAGAACGAAGTAATAACATAGATTGACCTTCCTCAAAGAATTCACTATCGAGCAATGCCTCGCCATCAAAAATACTATTCTTAACCTCATATTTATCATCTGGAACACTGTCTACTTTACCATCTACAGTTTTAATCACATTAACTGTTTCAGTTTCTATCCATCGTGAGATTACTTCATCTACAACAAGTATTGAATTAGGATCAATCACTTTGACTGCTTCTATGCTTGAAGTGACCAAACTTTGATAAGCACTTAACGATGCTAAATCAATAGATTCCCCTTCTTCAAACGAAAGATACATCCTTGAGTATTTAATCATTTTCTTATATAAATCTACCTTAATAAATAAACATTGCCCTTTTCTCGACTTGCTACTAGAGCGTTTATACATCTTGTAGACATCTACTTCTTCCTTACCTGTTTTCTTATCTATACGTGTTATTTTGAAGCCATTCTTATATAATTCATGACGTAAATCTTCCTTACTAACTTTCGCCCAATTATCAGGTATGGAGTTTAAAAGTTTTCGTCTGCTACGTTTATACAGATAAGTATTGATTCGGTGGAGCCTTTGCTTATTAGACCAATTACATTTATTCTCCTCGTATTCCTTTCTGATTTCCTTCAATTGTTCATCCGCATCATCTAATTGCTTCTGATACAATTTCCTTAATGCTTCAGAGTCCTTTACAATATTATCAAATTTAACATTAATCACATCACGAGATAGCAACTTATTAGGATTTCGATTTGATGTAAATGTAGAAAATTCCTCTTGTTCATTTAACTTTATCAATTCTAATGAATAAGGCAAAAACCCAATGTAATCAGTAAATAACTTTTTATCCCTATTCATGTGTTCCCATAAATCACACGCCTCAATAGATGGGATATAGCAACCTTTAGTAATATCGTTTTGATTTGCCATTCAACATTCTCCTTTTCAAATAATTGTTTAATATAAAATTTACCGATTATGTACAACTAACAATTCAACATAACAACTAAACAAAAAAATCTGATTCAAGCACTCACGATAGTGAGGGATTACAATGTGACAGTGAAACGGTTTGGCACATTGGCATAAGCTACTATCGTATCTTATGGAAAATATACTTATGAATTTTGTTGAAAATATACTTATGAATCTACTATTAATATTTACTAATAAAGTATTCTTAAATTTATTGTTATAAGTATTGTTATATATCTTGTAGCGAAAACGACCTCGCTCAAACCATTGATATGATAACGTTTATATGTGGACACCTATTCAATACCTGTCTTCATTTGATTAGGAGGTGTCCGTTTTTGTGTATTAACCGTCCTTATTTATTTAATGTGTGTCCTTATTTGTTTAATGACCGTCCGTATATAAATAGAAGGTGTCTGTTTGTAATTGAATAGGTGTCCGATTATGTATTAAAGGGTGTCCGTATATTATGTAAAGGGTGTCCTGATATGTTATGCAAGTGTCCGTATTTGTTTAATTATTGTCCATCTATTAAAGGGTGTCCGTTTTTGTGTTACAGGTGTACGTCAATCTAATTCGTCAAGAAAGCTTAAATCATCATCTTCAACAACTTGAAAATTCTCTTTTGGTTCTATTTCATCCTCTTCAATATCTTGAGAAGGATTATCTTCTTGTACAGAGTAGTAATTAGGATCATCTTCACCCATTAATCGCTTCATTGTAGATAGGTGGTAAATTGGCTTATAGAATGAACTAGGTTGCTGCCTTTCTAATATTTTTCTCTTATAATTTTCTGGTCTATCAACATGAATCAACGGGAAGGTTTCATCCTCTTTACAAAATTTATCCTTAACTTTGACATGTGTTAAGCGTTCAACTAGTTCATCCGTTTTACTTACATTTTTAACATTTGTTTTTTCGGATATTGCACCAATGCTATGCCAAATTGGTATACTAGGATTAAACGAACGAATGAAATATAAGTATGTGATAAATTCTTTTTCATTGAGTATTCCATTTGTATATAAATCCAAATCGTAAATTGTTACCCTGAAAAAGTTTGTTGGAACCTCTGTTTCCTTTTTGTCCTTATCCTTTTCAATCTTATAATCACAATCAAAATTCAAATGCCATTTGTAAAATATCCTTTTGGTATTACCCTCATAACCTTCTACTTTTTCTTCATTAATAAGTCGTACCTGTGTACCATCTAGGTGCATCACACGTTTTTTGTCCTTGTGGTGATAAATATTATTAACAGTTCCTTGGAGAACCTGAAGCTTTTTAAGCCGTTGCTTCATTCGTTTATCGTTATTATCTTTTTTCGATTTAAAAAGATAGTCAGCTAATTCTTTTGAATAGCCAACGAAATTTTGTTGTTGAAGGAACTTAATTAATATAATGATAAGAAAATCACGTTCATCAAACGTAGCTGTCTTGGGTTCAGGGATATTATTTTCGCTATAATCTACTGTTTTACCATCGTGATAAAGCCAATATTCTTCCACCTTGCCAGTATCCTTATTCTTTTCCTTCATTAAAACAGGTTTATATGTGACCTTGCCTTTACTGTAAAAATCATCAAATAGACGGTTATTTAACATTATGTATTTCATGTCCGTTGTTTCAATCATTTCACGTATTTCTTTGGGTTTCCGTTTTATTCTTTTCTTAGCCATTTCATCTACTCCTTTTGTATAAGTGTTTAGTTATGTAATTAATCCTCTTGTTTAACGTGTTGCTTGATAATTTCATTTACTTCATCTGTACGGAAGTAAATCCATGTTCGTGTAAGGCTATTGGTTAATCCGGTAAATACAAATCGAATACCTTTAGCTTTAAGTTTTCGTTGTAGGGCAAAATCGTAACAGAAAAATAGATCAGTTTTAGATAGTTCCATATCATTCTCCTTTGTTAATTTTATTTAAAGATCGCTTAGGTGTCTCAGCCCATTCAATAAATTTATCTAATTCCTCTTCTGTTTCAAATGTAATTTCCATTGGTCTAATTTTGTGCCTCTCATTCATCTATCCTCACCACCTTTCAAATTTGACTACCCATGGGGAACGAGAAAATGCTATCCATTTGTCAAAGAACAATTTAATCCATGTGGCTTAATTTGCAACTGTTGTAAATTAATATTTTAATAGGATCTAGATACCCCATCCCTCCTTCAGCTTAGTTAAAAACTTCATCATCTCTCCGTTGTCATTAGTAATGTCTGGATGGAATTTTAAAGCAGCAACTTTGTAAATTTTCTTTAGCATCTTCTTTTCGTCATCTGTGTAGGTACTGGATGATGATGAAAAGTAACTACTGTAATCGTAATTTGAATTATTATTGTAGTTACTTTGGTAAAAGTTTTCGTAACTACGTTTTTCTTGTTCTTTACGTGCTTCACGTATCCTATGTAATTCATCTAAGTATTCTTGGTTTCGAAGTTCTCCAAAAACATCATAGACGTAATCGTATGTATTCTCACCGTAGATTTCCTCAAAAGCAGCTTTGACTTTCCTATACTTATCAAGGATTTCTTTGTGCTTTTTGTCTGTCTTATATTCTTCAGTTGATTTGAACTCTTTATTAATCTTTTCTTCTAGTGGTGTATATTTTTTACCGATAATTTTATGGAATTCGTCTTCGGTAATTTCCATTTCATCAAGCCATTTTTCCAGCTTTGAACTGTGATAGAAATCACCGTACCAATAATCTAAGAAATCATAATATCCCATTGTACAAATGTGCCATTGTTTCTTTTTCACTTGTCCATTTTCACGGTAACTATGATGGATACTAATCTTGTAAGCTGTTTTTATCGGACGTTCAAAACGTTCGTCATTATACTCGTAGGTATATTTTGTCTTTTGTGGTTGCCCAACTATACCAAAACTGTAACTACCTACAGTTAACTCTTTAGACTTTCCTTCCGAATTTGCCTTTTTATTTTGGATCTCTTGAATAACACAAAACATTTCATTCCTCCCTTTGTAGTTGATATGCTTAGTTTTGAAGTACCTACACTAGTAAAAAAAATATAGTAATCTACATTTTCCCCACCTCCTTAATGATCCAATTTCATAAAAATAAATAATTGGCACGTTTTTCGTTGACAAGCATAAATATAGGTTGTATACTGTGTTTAACGGTTAACCTGTATCTAATACCCTATTATGTTCAGGTTAAGTTAATTAGATTGATGATGTTACTGAATTAGGAAATTCAAAGAAATAGTTTTAGATAAATATTTACTATACGTTGAAGAATAATGTTCAACGTTTGTTTGACGTTATCTGACCAAATGATAGGTTCTATTTACTATTTTATTAATTTATTTTTATTTTGACAACCTATTTTTCAAAATATTTTATTTTTCCGATGGTACTATTTACCCATCTACCGAATAATGATATAATATATATATATATATTAATAAGATCCTTATTTATTTAAGCACACAAGCTTCCTACGGCAATTGTCTTAAATAAATAAGGATTTTTTTGTCATTCAGCGACTATTGAAAACAATCCAATAAAGATAAGAAGAAAGACAACACTGAATATCAATACGCCCATCAGACTAATACTCCATCTAATTCTACTTCTTTCCATTCCACAAAAGTGTGATCTACTTCTAAATCATAGGACTCACCGTTAACATACCTAAGTGGATACTTCTTTATATAACAATCCACGTTAATATCGTTTATCAGTTTATCTGCCAAAGATAATGCCATTTCTTCATTACTGGCATCAATATTAATGGTCATTACAGCATCAATCCGGTAGATATCATCTCTTACATGCCTACTAGTCATTTCCCACTGCTTGCAAATAATGTTATTGACTGATAGAGTGATATTTTCCTCGACATATGGATCATAAATTCTTTCACTTGACCTAACCATAAAACCAAAATTCCCATACACTGTGTAATTCATTTACATTTCCTCCCTTTGATATTCCATTTTATTTAGAATAATTCTTATTAAGAAAACTTATTAGGTGGACGTTTCCCTTTAAAGGAAAACGTCAATTGTCTGGGAGTTTAATCTAAGTATGTATCATTAGGAATTGCATTAAACGCTGGAGATCCTCCTATTGGAACTGAGCCAATACCTCCTCCGGCTGTCTTCTTCTCATTAACATTTGTTATTGAGAATCCAACTAATGCAATAACTAACATTGCACCGATAATAAGCTTCTTAATCATCTATTTATCACCTCGCCTTCTGTTCCCCCTTTCAATTTGAAGTTTATATTTTATTATCACTTGTGCAAAAACAAAGAAATTACCTCTTCATTCTCTCCAAGTGCAATAAGTGAATTAACAACTATATCTGAAATGAAATAATCTCCTCTTTTGATAAACAACTTAAGAGATTTATATAACCAAGTTACATCCTTAGTACCTTCCCCAATAAAGAAGTATCTGTATGGATCAGGTTCAGAATTTGATTCAATTTCAAGTAACTTATTAATGCCTTTTTCATTGTCACCGTTTTTTATTAAGTAATAACAGTGGTTTTCAACATCTATAACATTAGTAACTGGTATATCCCAGTAAATTTTGATGAATTCAATGGTAGAATCAACAATTTCAGCTATATCAATTCTTCCGTTTGCAATGTAAATATCCTTTGCTTGTTCAAAATACGAAATTGCTTTAGCAGGATCTTCAAAAAAGTATGAATACCCAAGTGAAAACAAAGAAGAGCAATGGTACATGAAACCAGCATTATTTGAATTGAGAACATAAGAAGCATATTTTCTAGAAGATGGGATATCACGATGAACATTCAACTTAACGATATGCATTAACTCTGAAAATCTAGTAAGGAATGAATTTCTCATAAATGGACAGTCAATTTCATTAATTTGTTTCTCAAGATTCAAAATAGACAACTGAAAATTAAAGAATGAGTATTCCTTCATGAAATACAATGCATAGAGTGATTGAATTTCTGATAGAATTTTTGATTCTTTATACTTACATCTAATATTATTAGAAAAAGTAAAAAGCTCTTGTGCAGAAATTTCCGACTTCTGAAGACACAATTGATGGCTATAAACTGTATATATCTCACCACTAAGTTCCTCATTTTTAGATTCAGCAGCCTTATTTAAGAGAATTCCCATTATTTCAAGCAACCTATTCATGGAACAGTATTCAATAGCAAGCTTAAAGTTTTTAGGTTTAGTAATCTCATTCACCATGAACTCAGACATTACTCTAATCTCATCATTAGGTAACAAATAACGAACCACTTTTAAAACATATGTGAATTCAAGCTCTCTTTGGTTTTTAAGTAGTCTAGTCAAAGTACTTTGTCCCAACTCAAGTATGTCTGTTAAAGCATGTACAGTTAAATTTTTCTCTAGCATTGCATTTTGCAACTCTGCCCTAAATATCTTTATCACCCTCATCGATATTAACTCTATTAGTTAATAATAACTATGTAAGTTAACAATAACTATGTAAGTTAATAATAACTATGTAAGTTAACAATAACTATGTAAGTTAATAATAACTCTATTGGATAATAACGTCAATAGTTAAATTTATGATATACTAAAAAAAATAATATTTTTTACAGGGTGGTTCACTTTGATATTAATTGAACTAAAAAAAGTAATGGATAATTACAATAATGGTGAAGGAATGACCATGTACCAGTTAGCAAAAATTACAGGTATTAGACCAAATACAATTTCACAGTGGTATAATGATCAAGAACTTCCAATAGAAAAAAGAGCTAAAACAATAAACCTTGAATATCTGGATAGAGTTTGTATTGCTTTAGATTGTGATTCGTCAGACATTATCGTACATAAGAAATAGTCCACTCCACTGTAGATATAAGGTGGAGTTTTTTATTTATAGGGTCATTAATGATGACGCTTTTAATCGACACATCCATGTGTCAATTGAATAACAAAGTGTAACTTTAATCGTTTCACAATGAAACGAATACTTTAACTCACTTGCTTTATGCAAGTATGTTAATTTGCAACACACCGTCACTGAGTGACTTAATGTCACGCACTTACATCATGTCAGTATGTCGATTTTTGCTTTTTAGTAAATTTGAAACTTCGTCCAAATTTTGGACAAGGTTACTTACATTCTGTCAGTAAGTTGTAATGACTTCTCATCTTAGAACTCCATGTTTTAGGATGTCGCAAATTACGCCCCCTCTTTTTCAAATAACCACCTAACGAAACGTTCAACCCTTTAGAACCCCATTACATCATCAAATAACCCTCTAATCATTGATCCTTTGAGTTTTCGCTTTAGAATAGCCGTATAATAAGCGTAAATGTTCTTGATACTCTTAGATTTAACTTTGACTGTAAATTGCTTAAATGAGTCAATAATGAGCGAATTAAATACAGTCTCTTCAATGTCGTGCTTCTTACTATGGATCAGGCTAATTCGTGCGAATTCTGCTATAACTTTTGGATCACCGTAAAAGTATGATGCTAATTTGACCAATTCAGGGAATCGCTTTTTAGTCCAGTCTGGTAAAAAGGATGGTTGACTAGATGGGACTGATTGCACCATCGTTTCTTCTGTACGTTTATTTATATTTTGTTTTAGAGAAGACTTTGTATTTGTTTTAGTGTGACATTTCACAGTACTGGCTTGTGTGACAGGCTGTATCACAATAGCATTTGAGGTCTGCTGCATATCCTTAGATCGTTTCATTTCGTATTGTTTGATAATGCCTAACTTCTCAAGTAGCTGACACGCACGTATTACAGTTCTACGGCTTATATTTAATGTTTCTGCTATGTTTGCCTTGGCTCTGAACGAAACACCAAAATAGACACAAGAATAGCGTTGTAACTGATCTAATACTTGGACAGTGGATTTAGAAAGCTTGTCCTTAAATTGTTCTTTATAATAACGAACTGCTTCGTTTAATTCTTGGATATCATTGAAAGTGGACAGGTTTTTGTAAGTTTCTTCAGAAGCAATAATTGTAATTGCTTTTTTCATAAAAAATCCCCCTACATTTTTTTGTAGAAGGCGCACTTTAATAAGCCTAACCTGTTGCATTTTTTTGCAATTGTGGTAGACTATTATTAACCAAATATGTGTGAGCCTTCAGTGGTTCATCGAGAGGTGAAAAGCGCTGCAACGCTTCTAGCCTCTTTTTATTTTGTTTTGATAATCTTCAAAATTTCCTCTGCTAGTTCAATAGCTTCATTATCGTAACCAAGCTTCAAATTTACTACATCTTCACAAAGCTTTCTGATTTCTTCTATGATGTCTCTCATGGTGTGGTTATATTTCCTCCTATAAATTCATTAAGGGGCTAGACGGCATGGCTTTCTTTATTAATTCAAAGTCCTCTAATGACTGCAAATACCTTTGAGTAGTCGAAATTTCCGAATGACCAAGTAACTTTGAAAGTGAGTAGATATCTAAGCCATTTAATAAGCAAGAAACACTGAAGAAGTGGCGATATCGGTGTGGAGATACCTTTTTATCTTCTATACCTGCTCTTCTCCCTGCTTCTTTTATCACATTATCTAATCCTACGTGTGATATTTCTGATCCCTTATATGATAAAAAGTAATGATCAGTTGTGTCCTTATTTAAAAAATAACTGTTTTTTATTCTTTCGTACTTTATTAATATTCTTTTTAATGCTGGACTAATAAAAATCATGCGCTCTTTATTTCCCTTACCATTTACAAGAATAGTAGTTTCTTTAACGTTAATAGAAAGCAATCCTCTAATCTCCATTGCTCTCAATCCACAATCAGCTAACATTGCAATTATAGCTTTGTTACGGGCTTCAAAGTAATTTTTATAACTAAAGGAATTAATCATTTCATTTACTTCAGATTTCGTAAATCCTTTTAGTATTACCTTTGGTACTTTGGGCAGATCTACTTTACTAGCTATGTTTACCTTTATGTACTCTTCCCTTTCGCACCATGAGAAGAATGCCTTTATCATCTTAAACATCGAAACAATTGATTGAGGTTTTAATCCACTTTTTTGTTTGTATCTTACGTAGGCTTTCAAATCATGTACAGTAATGTTTTCCAATTCAACAATCCCACGTTTATTAATAAGATAATGCTTTATTTGTTTTAATTCTTGACGTTTATTCTTCATTGTTTTATGCGTGAATCCTTTAGCTAAGCAATAATAGTCGTATTCCTTCAAAACGTCTTCTAATAACAAAAAGACCACTCCCTTCATTGGTTTAGTTTCCAACGAATAGAATGGTCTCATGTTTAAAAAGAGAAGGTTTCACCAATATCTATAAAAATAACTGGAGAAAAATTCACTCTTTTTATAGATGATGTAGAGAAAAGTTAATCAAAATTGAATTGCAATTAGTTGTAAAAACCTTATGTATCAAGGGTTATGCTTGTACGCATTATTTCATTTGTTTGTTCATCGCATTCATCATTTGATTGATTTTCTTCTGGGATGGTTTCATACCCATTTGTGTCATCATCATTTTAAGCATTTGTTCATTAATTGGTGGATTTTTCTTTAAGTAGTTCATCATATATTTTCGTGCTATGAAAAATCCAATGGCAATTCCTACAAGTAGTGCCACGACGATTAATAAATATCCCCACCAGGCCATTGCTTTATTTCCTCCTTCATGTTGTCACATTTCAGTGTACTAAATCCTCAACCATTATACAATATTTCATTTATGTTTCAAACGAATTTACGCTCTTTTATCGGTTTTATCCATCCAAAACGCTCATTTTCAATATCAATTGCGAGTAAACGTCCATCAAATTTTCTTAATGCTTCTAAAAAAATTGATTCGGAATCATAGTTTCCCCATGCTTGTATTAAAAGTTTTTGCTCTTCCAATTGAAACTCCACTCCGTTTTCATGAGTATTCCCTTTCATATGATATTTTCTTCCGTCCCAAATTAACTCATTCTTCTTTGCCAGAGATTGATTCATTAAATGATGAATACTTAATATAGGAAGAGGTTTTGTGATATATTTTATTTGTTTTCTAATAATTTCTTTTAGATTCCCACTTACATATAGGTATTGGAAAAATAAATCATAGAACATTCTTTCTCTTCCATAATAGTATTCTGCTACTTCCTTTTCAATTGAATAGATTTGATAGGATCTCATGAAAAATCTCACTCCCGAGTTTTTCTTTCCTATCATTATATAGAAAGAGTATTGCATTTATTGTCATAAGTTGTTTAAAAATTTTGTTTCTTTTGTCGAAAAAAGACAGAAATCAGAATACCCGTTATATTTTCACATTATCATTAAAACTCTTTTATTTTATAAACTATTCAAAGTCAATGTTGAATGATCGAGTTTATTGATAAAAAGGGACACCATCATACTCTGTTTTCATTAACAGCTCTGAAACCGTGACCATTTCGTATCCAGCTTTCTTTAATTGGGGTAAAATAATTTCTAAAGCTTTGACTGTTCGACTACGGTCGCCACCTCCATCATGCATTAATATGATATCTCCAGGCATTGTGTCTGATAATATATTTTCTGCAATTTTTGATGCCCTTAGTTCTTTCCAGTCTCTAGAGTCCTGATTCCATGTCCAAATAATTACTCGATACCCCGCTTCCCTTGAAGCTTGGATAATTTGTTTATTATAATATCCTCCTATAGGGCGAAAGAATGCTGGGCTTAATCCAGTTGTTTCTTTAATAATTTTTTCTGTCTTTTCCATCTCATGTAACAAATGCTTCTTGGGACAAATTGGCTGAAAAATGATGGCTATATGTATGATTAGCAATTTCATGTCCTTGCTTTGCTTCATCCTGCACTATTTCTGGGTATTCCCCTACATGTTCCCCTATAACAAAAAAAGTAGCTTTTGCATTATACTTTTTTAAGAGCTTTAGTATTTGAGTGGTATATAATGGATCTGGACCATCATCAAAAGTTAATGCAACAATTTTTTTAGTTGTCCTTGCATTCCAAATAGCATCGCCAGTTTTTTCAAACTCAAACCTCTTAGTCGATTTGGAAAGAACTGTACCGTTATCAAAAAGTGTAATAGTGATAAAAAGTATTACAATTATCCATATTTTTTTCATAAAGTAATCCTCTCATATACAAAGAGTCATTTACTTTAGATTCCCTTATTTCATCACTTAATATGTCTTTTAAAAAATGGAAAAAAAATTTTATATTGAAATCATTCCTTAAGCAAAAAAACACGCATAAATTGCGTGTTTTTTGCTGGATCAAATTCTTATTTTTGAAGTAATGCCTTTATACGACCTACAACATTTTCAACGGTAAATCCGTATTCTTCCATAATTTTTCCGCCTGGCGCAGAAGCACCAAAACCTTCAATTGCAAGGATTTCTCCTTCATCTCCTACATAGCGATCCCATCCGAATGGGGCAGCCATTTCAATAGCAAATCTTTTCTTCACAGATTTCGGAAGAATAGATTCTTTGTATTCTTTACTTTGTTGTTCAAAACGATCCCAAGAAGGCATACTGATGACAGAAGCATCGATATTTTCTTTTTGAAGTACGGCTTGTGCTTCAACTGCAAGATGCACTTCAGAACCTGATGCAAGAATCATCACATCTGGAGTTGTCTTTTGAGACGGAGAAACGATATATGCTCCCTTTTCTACGCCAGTTTGTGCATTTTCTTCTGTTAATTTTAGTGTTGGTAAACCTTGTCTTGTTAAAACTAATGCTGTAGGTTTATCCTTTGATGTTAATGCTGCTCTCCAAGCTGCAGCCGTTTCATTACCATCCGCAGGACGGATAACAGAAATATTCGGCATCGCCCTTAAAGCTGCTAATTGTTCGATCGGTTCATGTGTCGGACCATCTTCACCAACTGCAATACTGTCATGTGTAAATACATAAGTAACAGGCAATTTCATTAATGCTGCAAGACGAATCGCAGGTCGTAAATAATCAGAGAAAACAAAGAACGTTCCGCCATAAACTTTTAATCCGCCATGAAGAGCCATCCCATTCATAGCTGCTCCCATCGCAAACTCACGAACTCCAAACCAGATATTTCGACCATCATAAGATTCCGGTGTGAAATCTTTTTCACCTTTTATCATTGTATTATTGGAACCGGCAAGGTCAGCAGATCCTCCAATAAGGGTAGGAACATTTTTGGCAATGGCATTTAAAACCTCACCACTTGATGCACGGCTTGCAAGGCTTTTGCCCTCTTCATAAACAGGAATATCCTTATCCCAATCTTGAGGAAGTTCCCCATTTAAAGACTGCTCTAGTTGCGAAGCTAGCTCCGGATATTTATTTTTGTATTGCTCAAATAATTGATTCCATTCCTCTTCTTTTTTTGCTCCAGCCTCTACAATTTTTTCATTAAATCTGTCGTAAACCTCAGATGGAACATGGAAATCTTCTTCGAATGTCCATTTATAAAATTCTTTTGTCAATTTTAATTCATCAGCACCAAGTGGAGCACCATGAACTGCGGATTTTCCAGATTTATTTGGAGAACCATATCCGATAACAGTTTTAACCTCAATCATTGTAGGACGAGTAACATCAGATTTCGCCTCTTCAAGTGCCTTAGCAATTTCCTCGAAATTATTACCATCCTCTACACGAATATATTGCCATCCGTAGGATTTAAAACGGCCTTCAACACTTTCTGAAAATGACTTATCTAAATCACCATCTAAAGAAATATCATTAGAATCATACAATACTACTAATCGACCTAATTTCAAATGTGCAGCTAAAGACGCAGCTTCACTTGAAATTCCCTCCATTAAATCGCCATCACCACAAAGTGCATATGTATAATGATTAATTAATTCAAAATTATCCTTATTATAAACACCTGCAATATGACGTTCTGCCATTGCCATCCCTACTGCCATTGCAATACCTTGACCCAATGGACCTGTAGTTGCTTCTACTCCATCAGTATGTCCATATTCCGGATGACCTGGTGTTTTGCTTCCCCATTGACGGAAATTCTTCAATTCATCCATGCCCAAGCCATATCCGGAGAGATGAAGTAAACTATATAAAAGCATAGAACCATGGCCAGCGGATAAAACAAAGCGATCACGATTAAACCATTTTGGATTCTTTGGGTTATGATTCATAAAACGAGTCCATAAAGTATACGCCATTGGAGCTGCCCCCATAGGTAAACCAGGGTGACCCGAATTTGCCTTTTCAATTGCATCGATGGATAGTGTTCTAATAGTCGTAACGGCTAATTGATCTGTATTATCAAACAAATTTCATGCATCCTTTCCTAAATAAAATATATTATCACTGTATTATTATCTTATGTTTAGTACATTAACTCAATAAATTATCATCTATTTTTCATAAATAATTATTAAATCCCAGATGGAACTAGTATTTGAAGCAATAAATTTATTAGACCTAGCATTTAATGGAGTTTTTTATTTTGAAGATCACGAACTTTTTTAGGTGTTACTTCGTCACCATTCGGGTCAAACACCCTGACCTTCTCTATTGTATTTTTCATAGATGAACGAAAAGAATCTAGATATTCTCTTCGTAATTTTGATTGTTCTTTCGCTTCCTCCTTGCTCAAACCTTGCTCCTTCGATTTTTTTGCAAGTTCATTTATTCTCGCTATTTTCTCTTTTGATAGCATAAAGTTACTCCTTTACAGAAGGATAAATATCCTGCCTTTAATCAAAGTAATGTTACTAAAAAAAAAGCCCTTTTTCAAGAAAAGAGCTTTAAAACGTTTGTTATGCTACGATTATAATGTTTGCGTATAATCTTGAAATCTTCTATGCACAGTGGCTTTTGATACATTATAGCCAAAACCTCGCATTGTGGCGGCTATTTCTGCAAACGTAAGGCCATTATTCCTTAATCGGACAATCTCCTCAATAGGGACATCCTTCCGTTCTCTTCCTAATGCATTTCCATTACCATGCAAATTTTTTTCGGGATGATACCCTTTTGCCACTGCTCTTCTCATCCCACGTTTTATTTTTAAATTATGTAATTTACGTTGGTACTCCTCTACCATACTGACGATACTCAGAACCATAGAATCCGACTCAGAAAGCTCTAACTCACCATTATGGTCTAAACTAAATACTTTTACATTTTCTTTATTTAAGCAATGAAGCAATGCAATCTTTGCATTACCCCTTCCAAGTCTTGTTTCATCTTGAATAATAACGGATTCAATTTTATTTGTTTTAATGTTGTCTAACATCTCAAGCACACCTGGCCGATCTAATTCATAGCCGCTAGCTTGATCATGGATAACATTAACAACGGTAAGATTCCATGCTTTTGCAGCTGAAAGCAATTCTTCTTCCTGACGTGCTAAGGATGTTTCTTGTGTTTGTTTTGTTGTACTGACTCGACAATAAATAACTGTATTCATTCATATTACCTACTTTGCATCTGATGCTAATTGTTGTATGTTGTATTCTTTGCTTTTGGTTTTAATTGGAATTATAATGGTCTGTCCTGACTTTATATTTGTAGAAACTAAATGATTTTCATTTTGTACCCATTTAATAAAGTCTGACTTAGTCATACCATTTTCCATTTTATATGTATTTGCTATCGACCACAATGACTGGCCATCTGAAACAGTAATATGCGTATAGTTGTCGGAATGATCATCTAATTGAAATATCATGGTGATTCCGAGGATAAATGAAAGGATAACTAGAATAATAGCATATGAATATTTTTTCCATAACAATGACATTTTACATCCCTCTTTCGAATATATGTTCGCTTTATTGATTTTATTATAATAAGAACATTAGTTTGGTGTCAATATTTTTTTCGAACTTATGTTTGTATATCTGGAAATGTAATGCTATAATGGAATTAATAAAAAGTCGAATTTTCGATTGTTGAGGTGTTAAATATGACAAAACTTTCTAAAAGGCAACAAGATATATTGGATTTTATCAAGCAAGAAGTAAAGCTAAAAGGCTATCCACCATCTGTTCGCGAAATCGGAGAAGCCGTCGGCTTAGCCTCCAGTTCAACTGTACACGGCCATCTTTCCAGACTTGAAAGCAAAGGATTAATTCGTAGAGACCCAACCAAACCAAGAGCGATAGAAGTTCTAGATTTAATGAATGATTCAATCCCTCAGCAAATAGTAGTAAATGTACCTTTAGTAGGAAAAGTTACGGCCGGAATGCCAATAACAGCTATAGAAAACGTTGAAGAATATTTCCCTTTGCCTGAACATTTAGCACCTGGCGATGAGAATGTATTTATGTTGGAGATAGTTGGGGAAAGTATGATTGAGGCAGGCATATTAGATGGAGATTATGTTATAGTTCGCCAACAGCAGACTGCAAACAACGGTGATATAGTGGTGGCAATGACAGAAGAGGACGAAGCAACGGTTAAAAGATTTTTTAAAGAAAAAGATTATATTCGTTTGCAGCCTGAAAATTCAACAATGGAACCGATTATTTTACCAAATGTAATTATTTTAGGAAAAGTAATCGGACTATATCGACAAGTAATTCATTAAAAGAAAAACCCAAAAGGTTAGAAATACATTTCTTGCCTTTTGGGTTAAATAATATTTTAGTAGACTTATTTATCACTTTTCGCCATATTTTTGGTTCCACTATATAATCCGCTTGCGGATAAACCTAGCATTAAACCAACAATTATTCCTTGTTTTATACTAGTTCCTAAATAAAATATTCCAAATAACAGTCCTAGGATTACAGCTAAGAATGGCGAATATTTTTTTGGCAATCCTGCTCTCTTAAATAACTCCACCACCCCAAGAATTAACGGAATAATGGCAACATCATAGATCTCAAACACTTTATACCACCTCCGGTTTTCTCATAATATTATCTTATGCTCGTCCCCTATACCTTGATGATTTCTCTTAAAATATTTTATTATTATTTTGACTTTAAGCTTGTACATTCAACCAAAATAATAAACATTAATCTTCAAATAAGATTATGGGAGTTTGGCCGCCAACTTATATATAATCCAATGATAAAAAAAAAGCGCCAAATACAAGGCGCTATGTAACTCAATTGTTTTTTAATTGTTGTTTGATGGCCTCATCTCTCTCGCCGCCATCTGATAACTCTTCGGAAAACTCATGTTCTTTTTGTTCGTTAGAAATAAACTTGGAGGACTTCAATACTTCCGATGGAATATTATTATTAGGAGCCGCATCATCATTCCATTTCATATACTTTCACTCCTTTTCTTTTAGTATTTGCTGTAAATACAAAATCATGCACTTATCATAATAGAAAAATTAGGAGTTTATTATTGCTGTAATATTCGAACCTAATTGAACCCCTCTAAACACCAGTGGTATCAAGGGGGGCATCTATTCTTACATGCTTAATTAATGTATTCTTTCCCAAGAAGAAAATTGCGTACAAGAACAAGTTTTTATCTCAAACAATTTAAGGATAGAACCTTACATTTTTCCCATTAAGAAATTTTTCGACGATTTAGTAAGTCCTAGAAAAAAGAACAATATTTAATAATATGAACAATACTACAATTAATACGAAGGAACTTCTGTTGAATTACAATAAAGTTGTTTATTTTTAAACCGCCAAATGCGTATTCCCCGTCCATTTTAATGGACGGGGAAGAATAAAGTTTTTTAATTTTTAGATTAATTATCGAATAACACTTTAAACAAGTAACAATAAAGTCGTTTAAATTTTGGAGTTATAAGCCCTTCCAAGTGAGGATGGGTTAAAAAATTTAATTATTCGTGTATTCCTCTTTAAGTATGCTGTATATTTCTAAATCAACAACTCCTTTGTCTGACCATAAAGAAGCTTGTCTTAACAATCCTTCTTTCATAAATCCGTTTTTCAAGAGGACTTTCTTTGAGATCTCGTTTGCAGGCATCACCTCTGCTTGAATTCTGTTAATATTAACTTCTTCAAATAAAAATTTTACTAACGTATGAACGGATTCGGTTGCAATGCCCTTACCCCAATAATCTTCTGCCAAATAATAACCAATAGTTACCACGTTCACTTTTTGGTTAAAGTCCATAGATTCCAAAATTCCAACCAATTTATTACTTTGATTCTTCTGAAAGATACCCCACTTGACTCTTCTTTTTTTATCGTAATCCTTATCAAAATGACCAATCATCTTACTTACCGTTTGTAAGTTATGTCTGGGAATCATTCCGCAATATTTGAATACTTTGTCATTGTCGTAAATCGAATATAATTCTTGTAAGTGTACCTCTTCGATTTTTTTTAATATCAGATTCGTAGATTCCAATACTGGAAAACCCGCGAAAACTTTTTCAATATTTATGTTACTTCCTCCCTTAGGTTAAACCTCAATTGGTATGTAAATCTTCATTTTCATTTCATTCGGAATTGCAGAATTTAAGACATCCGTTATTCCTTATTTGTACTGAAAACATTCCTAAACAATCTGGCCCAATTCTTGAGTAAACCTACTTGTTATCGCTTCTCTTCTTAAAGGCTTCTACTCCTAACTCAGAGTCACTATTCGATAATACTTTTTCAATGGTTCCCTCTTTCGGAGTTGAACTTATTAAAGTCAGTTTTTAGCATTCCGAATACAATACTATCGGTCCACTCATTTTTATTCCAAAAGTCTTGTATAAAGTGAGCTTCTTTTCTCATCCCAACCCTTCTACATAATTTTTCTGATGCTGTATTTCGTGCATCTAGATTCGCTTGAATACGGTGGACTTGTACAACTTCAAATAAATGGTTTATTAGTGCAATAACAGCCTCTGTTGCATATCCTTGTCCAGACACAGATTTTGAAAATGTATAACCAATTTCAACAGTATCTTTCATATCTGTGTACCTAATAGATAAATCGCCAATTACTTTACCGTCCATTAAGACCGCTAAGCTCAAGGCATTTTCCTTTGTTAATTGATTATTATTTAATTTCTTATCAAATTCCCTTTCTTTATTTTCATGGGTCCATTTATCATGCAAAAGATATTGACATGTTGAGTCATCATTATAGATATCATAAACGTCATTCAGATGATGTTTTTCAAATGTTTTAATCAGTAGCCGGTTAGTTTCAATTTTCATTAAATTACCTCCTTAAGACAGGAATATCCATACGAATATATGGCACAACTTTTATATTCAATTATGCAACAATTTGGCCATTATTGGAATAAAACGTTTGAAGTTTTTAAACAACTTTATTGTCATTCAACAACTGCCACCATAAGTTGTTCCGCCATAGCTATAACCAGATCCACAATACATAAGTTTTTCACATCCAATATATTAATTTTATAACCATTGTTTCATTAATAAGCTCTGCCAGTGGAAGATGTACCTACTATGATAAGAAGAATAAACAATACTACTATATAAGCTAAAGCTACTCCCATTCCTGAAGCTCCTATCTAAACACCTCCTACTCATAAAATGGATGCTATCAGCTTCTCCACTATTAAAATATGTAAATTCTAATGCTATGGAATGGACAAACGGTATAAAATAATAGAAAATCCATGTTTGTCTAAAAGATTTAAGCTCAATGAGCAAAAGCGTATGCTATAAAACATACGCTTTTTTGGAGGTGATCTTTATGGTGCCAGTGGAGGATATGGCTAATATAAATTATGTAAAACATTATTAATCTGTTTGGACGAGTGTATAAGTAATTATAGATTTTAAATAAAATATATGAATGGCCATAGTAAAAATACACTCCGTATTAGTCCTATTATAATTTCTTTTTTAACAAACGGGAACTATTTTACGCAGTTAAAAGAACTCAAATATGCTGATATTCTTATATCCTTAGTCGGTAAGCCGCAGTCTTTATCTTCTATATCTACACTAATCCACAGGTCCAATCGCTAAAACATTATTTTTGCTAAATGTGCGAAAAACTAGTTTCGTGTGAAGCAATAAGCACTAATAAAATTTTCCCTGACTTTTTCAGCCTTAACTAATTAAGGTTTTGAGATGTAAGTGCTTATCTTAGATTTAGATAACGCAGTAAGGAATTAATACCACCTTATGTTATTAATATTGTAATGTTTTTTATGAAGAGTTTATTTAATGATAGATGAACTAGGGTTAAAATATCAATTTTTAAAATTTTTCACTTTCAATATTTACTCGTCCAAACTGTTTTTTCATTTATGCATATTTTATATTATCCGTATCCTCTATAAGCACATATATAACACCTCCAAAAAAAGCGTATGTTTTATAGCATACGCTTTTCTCTAGTTAAGGCAAAAATCTATTAGACATATTGAGGATTTATCTATTATTTTATACGTTTGTCCATTTCAAACTAATCAAATTTACATAGTGTATAAGAGGGTAACTTATCGTTATCCAAGTATTATGCAGGGGGTGTTAAGTATAGGAGGAACTGGAATGGGATTTGCTTTAATTGTAGTATTGTTCATTCTGCTTATCATTGTAGGAACTTCTTTCTCTGGAGGCGGTTATTAAATTCCAAAATCGTAACAAATATTTAAGATGCCGGAGGTGAGTAATAGATGTATTGCGGATCTGGTTATAGCTATGGCGGAACATCATACGGTGGAAGTTCTTTTGTTTTAATCGTAGTATTATTTATTTTGTTAATCATTGTATTATCTACATGGTGTTAATATTTAGACTATCAAATCCTACTTTAAGGACAGATGATTCTGTCCTTTTGTTTAATCGGTAATTTAGTATAGAAAGGAGTGGAAATATGAATCCCATGATGAGATTCCGAGGGGAACCAGTTGAAGTCAGAATGCGTGATGGCAGAACGTTTAGAGGAATGATGGATGGGGACCCGCCTCCAGGAGGATTTTTTATACGAGATGGTTTTAGGAGAAGATTCTTTTCATTTTTCGCTGTTGCCTTCGTCTTTTCGTTCCGAAGAGGAAGGCGGATATTTTAGAAAACACATCCACATTCACTGACTATTTAATATGATAAGCCCCTCAACACCGGTAGTGTCAAGGGGCTTCTCTATTAAAACTGTTGCATATATTGTTCTCTTTCCCAAGGATGGACTTGTGTTCTAAACATATCCCATTCAATTTCTTTCGCTTCAAGGAAATGTTCTAGTATGTGACTTCCAAGAGCACTAACCATTACTTCATCAGATTTCAATTTATCTAATGCTTGAATTAGAGTTCCTGGTAAGTCAATAATTCCAGCTTCTTCTCTTTCTTGTTTATTCATTACATAGATATTACGGTCAACAGGAGCCGGAGCTTGTAAATTGTTTTTAATACCATCTAATCCGGATTTCAATAATACAGCCATTGCTAAGTATGGATTAGCAGCTGGGTCCACGCTTCGAACTTCCACACGTGTACTTAAACCGCGTGATGCTGGAATTCGAATAAGCGGGCTGCGATTTTGTGCGGACCATGCAACATAGCAAGGTGCTTCATATCCTGGAACTAATCGTTTGTATGAATTAACAGTTGGATTTGTCACTGCAGTAAAGTTTGGTGCATGTTTGATAACTCCTGCAATAAATTGATAAGCAACATCGCTTAATTCTAATTCTCCATTTGGATCATAAAAAGCATTTTTGCCATTGTTGAATAAGGAGAGGTTAGAATGCATTCCAGATCCGTTCACTCCAAATAATGGTTTTGGCATAAATGTTGCATGTAATCCATGCTTACGAGCAATCGTTTTTACCACTAATTTAAATGTTTGAATATCATCACAAGCCTTTAAGGCATGTGCATATTTAAAGTCAATTTCATGTTGTCCTGGAGCAACCTCATGATGGGATGCTTCTACTTCGAATCCCATTTCTTCTAACTCAAGCACGATATCACGACGGCAGTTTTCACCTAAATCTGTAGGTGCAAGGTCAAAGTAACCACCATTGTCATTTAATTCAAGGGTAGGCTCACCTTTTTGATCTAATTTAAATAAGAAAAATTCTGGTTCAGGTCCAAGATTGAAATCAGTAAACCCTAGTTCTTCCATTTCCTTAAGAATACGTTTTAAGTTATTGCGCGGGTCTCCTTCAAATGGAGTTCCATCAGGATTATATATATCACAAATTAATCGAGCAACTTTTCCTTTTTCAGCAGTCCAAGGAAATACAACCCATGTATCTAGATCAGGATATAAGTACATATCTGATTCTTCAATTCGAACAAAACCTTCAATAGAAGAACCGTCAAACATCATTTTATTATCTAATGCTTTTCCTAATTGATTTACAGGAATTTCAACGTTTTTAATCGTCCCTAAAATATCTGTAAATTGAAGACGAATAAATTTAACATTTTCTTCTTTAGCAATACGGACTATATCTTCTCTGCTATACCTTGACACCTTGAATATCCTCCTCTAGGATAAATAAATTTTTAATAGTTTGAAGCATTAATGATAAAATCTTGTTACTTCATTTTGTCTCATGGATGGACGTTGGAATCTTCCTGCCTGCAGCATTTCTTCGCGAAGAACTCTGCGAATTTGTTCGTCGGAAATAATGGTCTTGCTTTCTTCTGCAGGCTGAACTTTTTCTGCTTCTACATTTGTTGCTTTCATGGTTAATAGTTTTTTAATTCCCGCCATATTAATTCCTTGCTCTAAAAACTCCTTAATCTCTAAGAGTAAGTCTATATCGTTTAAGGAATAAAGACGGCGATTTCCCTCAGTACGTGAAGGTGAAATCAATTGATGTTCTTCATAATATCTAATTTGACGTGCTGAGAGTTCCGTTAATTGCATTACTGTACTTATTGGTAAAATTGGCATAGAACGTCTTATTTCTTTTTTGTTCATGCTTCATTCTCCTTTCTTCCCTCTCGCATGATATGATTATATGTTATGTTAGAAAAATAGTCAATAAGATGTTAGAATTTCTAACATACATTTTTTAAAAAAAGAAAAAGGATCACCTTTTTTCATGGTGACCCTTCCACATTTTTATATTAAACCTTTATTCATTAAGCGATCCAATGCAGAACAGACTGCAATTTTCACATGTGAATAGGTTAAACCTCCTTGAACATAGGCCGTATATGGCGGCCGCAATGGCCCATCTGCAGTTAATTCTATGCTTGCACCTTGAATAAATGTGCCCGCAGCCATAATAACATCATCTTCATAACCTGGCATGTAACTTGGATAAGGTGTTACATACGAGTTGACAGGTGATGAAAATTGAATGGCCTGGCAGAATTCAATCATCTTATCCGGGTCATCAAATTGAACAGATTGAATTAAGTCTGTTCGGTATGAGTTCCAGGCAGGTTGAGTATTCATATTAAATTTCTCAAGAATAGCAGAGGTGAATACCGCACCTTTTAAAGCTTGTCCTACGATATGAGGTGCAAGAAAGAAACCTTGATACATTTCTTGGAGGCTATACAATGTCGCTCCTGCTTCCGCACCAATTCCAGGAGAAGTCATTCGGTATGAACATGATTCAATATATTCTTTTTTACCAACAATATATCCCCCTGTTTTCGCAATGCCTCCACCAGGATTTTTAATTAACGAACCAGCCATTATATCAGCGCCAACATGGCATGGTTCCTTTGTCTCCACAAATTCACCATAGCAATTGTCCACAAAAACGACTAAATCGGGTTTTATGTTTTTCACATACAGAATCATTTGTTCAATTTCATCAATTGTAAACGATGGTCTTGTTGCATATCCTTTCGATCTTTGAATACCGATCATTTTAGTGCTTGGTTTAATTGCTTCCTTTACAGCTTGTAAATCCACTTTTCCCTCATTAGTCAACGGAACACTATTATAATGGATATTGAATTCCTTTAATGAACCATTTCCGCTTCCTCGAATGCCAACAATTTCCTCTAATGTATCATATGGTTTTCCGGTAATATACAGTAATTCGTCCCCAGGGCGAAGTATGCCAAATAAAGAAATGGAAATGGCATGTGTCCCGGAAATAATTTGCGGACGAACTAATCCTTTCTCAGCACCAAACACTTCTGCATAGATATTTTCCAATGCATCTCTTCCGATATCGTCATATCCATAACCGGTAGAAGGAATAAAGTGTGTATCACTAACACGATTATTTTGAAAGCTTTGTAAAACCCTAAATTGATTTTCATCTACTCTTTTGTCAATTTGATCGGTAATCTCAGCTATTTGTTTTTCTGTGTCCTCTACGATTGCTTTCAATTTTTCTGCGTTCATTAAGTGTTGAAACATGTTATGCGAGCTCCTTCTATTGCTGATATTGTTCTAATAAACCTAACACAGGATGATCTGCTATTGCGAATCCTTTGCATCTATAAATTTGTGCTTCTTCTAGAAAAACAAGTTCCCGCAGGATGGTTTCGACTTTAAGCTGTGCTAAAATCTTTCCTTCTGTTGACGGTATTAGAACATGATAAGGAACCATTATTTGAATGGCTGCTTCTTCGATTTTTTGTTTTAAAAGTTGACGATCTTCTATTCTTAATGCACTAATCATTATATGATTTTCTGCTGTTGGCACAAAATCAGGATGACGTTCATCCATCTTATTATACACGGTTAATTGCGGAAGGTGGTCCATTTCTAGTTCCTCCAATAGTTTATGAACCGTTTTTTCATGATTATGATAGTCTGGATTTGAAGCATCCACAATATGAAGCAAAATATCCGCTTCTTTCACTTCTTCCAGTGTAGAGCTAAATGCTGCAATTAAGGTGGTTGGTAAATCCTGTATAAACCCAACTGTATCGGTTAAAAGTGCCGTATATCCGCTAGGCAAAATAACTTTTCTTGTTAATGGGTCTAATGTAGCAAATAGCAGATTTTCTTCAAATGAATCTGCACTTGACAAACGATTAAACAATGTTGATTTCCCAGCATTTGTATAGCCTACTAAGGCAAGCTGAAATGTTTTATTCTTCTTTCTTCTTTCACGATATCGTTCACGGTGACTAACAATGGTTTCTAACTGATTCTTAATCTCACTAATTCTTCTTCTAATATGACGTCTATCTGATTCAAGTTTTGTTTCGCCTGGACCTCTTGTTCCAATTCCTCCCCCAAGTCTTGAAAGTTCGGTACCTTGACCGATTAAGCGAGGCAGTAAGTATTGCAGCTGGGCAAGCTCCACTTGCAATTTCCCTTCTTTAGACCTAGCCCTTCCAGCAAATATATCTAGAATTAATTGAGTCCTGTCAATAACCCGCCCATTTAAAATATTTGATAAATTCCTTAACTGACTGGGGGAAAGCTCATCATTAAAGATGACTAAATCTGTCTCCAATTCCTCTTCCATACGTTTTATTTCTTCCACTTTTCCTTTGCCTATATAGGTGGAAGAGTCTATGCGTTCCCGTTTTTGGGATACCATTGTCACTACCTGGCCATGTGCAGTTTCCGTTAAGGAAGCCAATTCCTCCATGGAGTATTGAAACCGTTCCTCATTATCATGTAAACTGCATCCAACCAAAATAGCCTTTTCTTTTATTATCTCCGTCATCTCTACAACTCTCTTTCCACAACATCTCTTTTTCATCTTATCAAATTTTTTTAAAAAAATATCTTAACAATTACAATCCAATTAAAAAGCACAAGCCTTCGCTCATCAGCTTCGGATGAGTAAAATTACTCTTCAAAATTCAGCTTCGCTGTCAAGCGGGACCAACAAGATAGTTCATGACCTATATCCTTTTCCGTAATGAGGCGACGAAGAAATCTCTATCCGATAAGTACTAAAGCTGAACAAATTATATAAATGGTTATCCATATTAGAAATTTTATCATTTCCAAAAGCAAAAAACAGCTAGTCATATCGACTAGCTTTGATTACTATGAATCCGGAAAAACTAAATCAATACTCCGCAATGTTAATAAATCATATCGGTCATACGTTGAATCAGAAAGGAGCCTCATCGCTTGTGAACGGATGGATTTTTCAATAATGTTTCTGACATATCGTCCATTTGAAAAGCTTATTGGATTGACCATTTTAATAAAAGTAAGATGCTCTCTTAACTTTCGCTCCGCATCCTGACTAAGAATATACTCCTTTTCATTTAACATGCGTTTTCCAATTTCCATCAGTTGTTCCACAGAATAGTCTGGAAAATGAAAGACAAGTGGAAATCTGGAATGAAGTCCTGGATTTAAACTTAAAAAATAGTCCATTTCATTAGAATAGCCTGCTAAAATTAAAATAAACTCATGCTGTTTGTCTTCCATATGTTTAACAAGTGTGTCTATCGCTTCTTTTCCAAAATCTTTTTCCCCGCCACGGCCAAGAGAATATGCTTCATCAATAAAAAGAATTCCACCAATCGCTTTTTTTATTAAATCTCGTGTTTTTTGTGCCGTATGGCCAATATATTCTCCTACTAAGTCCGCCCTTTCAGCTTCGATTAAATGTCCTTTGGATAAGACATTCATTTTCTGAAATAACTTTCCGATGATCCTTGCAACTGTTGTCTTTCCAGTCCCGGGATTCCCCTTAAACATCATATGAAGCGCTTGTTTACTCACTTTCAATCCCGCTGATTCTCTTTTTTTATTAATATAAATCCAAGCATACACTTCTTTTATCATTCTCTTCATTTCATCCATCCCGACGAGAGCACTTAATTCTGTTTCAATTTCTCTAAATGCTTCATGCTCCACGGAATTCGTCTTTGGAACAACTTCCTTATGGATACTTGGTTGAGGTATTTCTCTTTGCTGAGAATTAAGTACAATACTAATTTGTCCGTTATTTTTCAAACGTATAGGTTGATCCAAAGCGTTCACCTCACATTCTAAAAACAGTATACGCTTAGAAGCATAAATTGTGACAAATGCCTAATGAATAATAGAACGCGGTAAAATTCTTTATATTTCACCATTTTTTCCTAATCAGCAACCACAAAAAATACGAATAATGACAAAATACACCCTATTTCCTTCATATTTTTATCTATTTGTCATTTTATGCGCTTTCCCAAGAAATAATGCCTTACATCCATTCTATTCCCCTACATCCCCAAACATTACTTACCAATGAAAATCGTCACAATCGAGTAGGAGGAGGTGACTAACCCCCGACCTCTCACACCACCGTACGTACGGTTCCGTATACGGCGGTTCCATTTATGTCTGACGTAGTTGAGAATATCTCACATAAAGACTCTTCAGCCCTCGCATCTCCCAATAGGAGTTTGTGAGGGTTTTCTGTAGGATTGGGCTTCTGGCTATTCTCCAATATTTCTTTCTAGAGTTTCCCCATTCGTATGCCTTCTCTTTTGGAATCCCTAATCCAATGAGTTTTCTTACTTTGGTTTTTGGTTTCTTCCATTCTTTCCATTGGCACATTCTGAGACGCCTTCTAATCCATTCGTCTAATTCTTTGAAAATAGTGGGTGTATCTGCTAATGCATAATATCCGCACCAGCCAATCAAATATTGATTCAGCTTCTCTATTCTATAATCCATTGGAATTGGTTTTGACCTTGAAGTTAATTCTCGTATCCGTTTCTTGACACGTTGAATACTTTGGTTTGACATCCGCACCTTCAGTTTCTTATGAAATGTGAAGCTAAAACCTAAAAACTTTCTTTTCCAAGGTCTGTCTACAGCTGACTTTTCTCGATTCACCTTTAGTTTTAGAGTAAATTCAATGAAAGTAGTAATCGAGTCCATTACTCGCTCTCCGGCTCTTCTCGATTTTACGTAGATATTACAATCATCTGCGTATCGGACAAACTTGTGCCCTCTCTTTTCTAACTCTTTGTCTAGTTCATCTAGAACGATATTGGAGAGTAAAGGACTTAATGGTCCACCTTGGGGCGTACCCTCCTCGGATTTCGTTATGACTCCATTAATCATAATGCCAGGGCATAGAA
>NZ_LJJC01000004.1:2981714-3246074 GCF_001420715.1 Heyndrickxia shackletonii
GTGCAATCTTTCCTTCCATCTATCTGCTTCATTTACTTTGTATCACCTTCGGCAGAAAGGACTTTGTTTTGTATTGCAAACTCATCCAATGATACCTAGCCTTGTATGAAGTTCGTGTTCCTCAGACCGGAAGTTTGCCGCTCGCTTCCTTCAGATTCCGCGTCACCACGGACACCCTTGCGTTAAGCTAACTGCTACTTCTGCCTTCACAGTTCGGGACTTTCACCCTAGAGACTACACCCATGCCGGGCGCACAATGCAAAAAAAACGTACCTTTGCAGGTACGTTTTTTAAAGTTAAGAAAGTAAGTCTATTACCATGTACATTCTCTGTCCAATTCCAGCGCTTTTCGGCTAGCGGGTTTCTATGCTTCTTCAAAATTTATTTGAACATTTTTTTGTGGAGCAAAGGTTGATATGGCATGTTTAAAAACAAGTTGTTGTTTTCCTTCAGATTCGAATAATACGGTAAAATTATCAAAGCCTTTTACCTGACCTCTTAATTGAAATCCATTAAGCAAAAAAACTGTAACAGACGTACCATCTTTTCTTAATTGATTTAAGAATTGATCTTGAATATTCACTGCTTGTTTCATACTAAGTCCTCCTCTTCTATATCTAATACTATTTATTCGATTTTAACATGTAGCTTTCCTGCAATAAAGTTTGAAATTTCCACTATTTTTTTTGCCCGCTCGGAATTATCCGTCATATCAAACCATGTTACATCCAGTTTGTTTCGAAACCATGTTAACTGCCTTTTAGCGTAATTACGAGAGTTTTGCTTTAATCTCTCTATCGCTTCTTCTAATGTAATGATTCCGTCGAAATAAGCGTAAAGTTCTTTATATCCTATTGCTTGTATGGATTGTACCTCACGAAGATTACTATCGTATAATCTTTTGACTTCTTCCAATAAACCATTTTCCATCATAATATCTACACGCTTATTAATCCGGTTATATAATTGTTCCCTGTCCATCGTTAAACCAACTAATGCAACATTGTATAGAAGGTTTGGCACCTGTTGCTTTTGATAATCAGATGCTGTTTTCCCAGTACAATAAAAAATCTCCAATGCTCGAATAACCCTTCGAATATTATTTGGATGAATTTTTACAGCACTTTTCGGATCAATAGATTTTAATTCTTCATATAAAACCATATTTCCATCTGTTTTGACCCTTTGTTCTAGCTTCGTTCTAATTTCATCATTTCCGACATCATCAGAAAACCGGTAATCATATAGAACTGATTGAATATATAAACCTGTACCACCGACAATCATCGGAACGCGATTTCTATTATGTATTTCCGTTATTTTTTCACGGACAAGCTTTTGAAATTCTGCAACCGAAAAAGGCTCATCTGGATTTTTAATATCAATAAGATGATGTGGTATTCCTGCCATTTCATCTTTTGATATCTTTGCCGTTCCAATATCCATACTTTTATAAATTTGCATGGAATCACCGCTAATGATTTCACCATTAAAACGTTGGGCTAAATAAATGCTTAAGTCCGTTTTTCCAACGGCAGTGGGGCCGATAAGTACGATAAGCTTCTGAAGATCATTCAATTAATTTCACAGCCTTTTATAAAAAATATTTCCATGACTTCTTTGAAGTTTATTTTGCATTACCTAAAATCGAATGATGTAATTAAGCAATGCTTCTTTATCGTACCATATTATCATAATATTATTGGAACAGTTATTTATTATAACCGAAAAATTTTTAGTTTAAACTTATTTTGCCCTATACATAAAAAAATAACCGACTCTTTTTAAGTCGGTCACATGATTTTATTTGCCAAAAGGCAATAATTTTAACTCTTTCCCATCATTAGCATGAATATTTAATATTGTTTTATGATAATTTCCATTCACCCAGTCATTTATTTGATCATGATACCAATTACTTCTAACGTTGCCCGACTGTCCCGGTCCTACAATATGATAGGAGGTATTCATGTCACTTGTATCAATAACAAATCTCCATGATGCCCCATGGTCTACAATCCCATCATCTCTATTACTAGCCGCTTGAACGGTTACCTTACTTCCACCAACCGGGACTGGTTTCTCACGGTTAAAGATCCATGCCAATACACTAGAAGAGGAGGAAATTGGATGGGCAAAGTATAATTTATGGTAGTCACCCCATTTCCAAGCTGAAGGTTTGTCTCCATAATGGTCTTTTAAACCTGATAACACATTTTTCAGAGATTTTTGTAAAACTACCTGTATTCCGCCCCTTTCTTTCACCCATGCACCTTCATTCCCGCTTAGTGCGTTTCGTATTAGCTGGTCGATAGCTTGTGATTCCCCTTCAAATAAATCTAAGACATCCTTTGGAATTTCTTTTTCAAACAACACGTTTGGCATTTCTTTCATCCATAGATTATAAATTAAAGGTGCTGCAAATTCTTTGTCATCTTTATAGTTCCATTTTTTCAACTCATTCATTGCTTTTCGCTCAATATCTGTTAAAGGTGCTTTATTTAATACTTCTAGAAATTGTGGAACAAATTCTGTTGCCGATACATTTATTTGATCCATTTGCAATGATTCCATATCTCTAATAGAGAGCTTTTGCTTTGAATTAAGCACTTCTTGAATTCTTGTTTGTCGGTACGGTTGTGCCCAAACATTACTAATATGGTAGGGATACTGCTCATCAATTACTTTGTTATTGGCACTGGAAATAAACCCTTGTATAGGATTTACGACTTTTGGCAGCTGGTCAAATGGAATGTATCCTTTCCATCCATATTCATCGGACCAACCAGGTACAGGATAAAGGCCATCACCTTTTTTCCTAATTGGAATTTTCCCATTTGCTTTATATGCAATAGTTCCGTCATCTGATGCAAAGACAAAATTTTGAGTAGGTGTGTGAAAGTCTAAGAGTGCCCTTTCAAATTCATTCCAATTTTTTGCTCTATTCATATTTAAAACTGCTTCCAGCTCCTTCGATGGTTCCAAAGCTGTCCACTGCAAAGAAAAAACGGCGTTATCCTTATTGTGGTAAGCAAACTCCGAAATAACCGGCCCGTGTTTTGTAATTGTTACTTTATAGGGAATCGTTTTTTCTCCTTTTACCTTTATAGGCTCATTAATGACAGTTGCGTCATACCACTGATCATTGTATAGGAACTGCTTAGCATTTATTGGATTTCTTTTTTCTATATATAAATCTTGAACATCCGGCCCTGTGTTAGTTACCCCCCACGCAATATGTTCATTAGAGCCAAGAATGATTCCAGGAATACCTGCAAATATAACACCGCTTACATTCATATCCTCTGCCTGCAAATGCATTTGATACCATATGGATGGTGTCGCCAAAGATAAATGAGGATCATCTGCAAGTAATGGTTTTCCTGAAACACTCTTATCGCCGCTTACAACCCAGTCATTGCTTCCATTGAATACTGGTGGTTTTATTGCACTCGCAAAGCTCTTTTCAATATTTATTTGACTATCTTTTAATTGAGAAATGATCAGCGGTGCATCTGTTGGATAACTCGGCAGCAATTCTTTCGCTTTTTCCTCTGATAAATTTTTCAGTGCCCAATAATTAAAAGCCTGTTCATTCCAATGACCTCCTAAATCAAAAGCCATATATTTTCCAATGGTTAAGGAATCAATTGGAGTCCATTTTTCAGGCTGATAGTTTAATAAGGTGAATTCAATTGGTAAGCGCTTAGAAGAAATTGCCTCCTTGATATAGGCATTAACACCATCTGCAAACCATTTTAAAACATTCTTCCCTTCACTGGAGTATTGCTGATAAGATTCCTCTGCCGCCCTTCTTAATCCAATTGTTCTGAAAAATTTATCTCGATCTATCGTAGCCTTTCCAACTACTTCACTTAATCTGCCTGATGCTTGCCTCCTGCTCAAGTCCATTTGAAAAAGTCTGTCTTGAGCCTCCACGTACCCCTGAGCGTAATACAAGTCATGTAAATTTTCAGCCTTAATATGCGGTACACCCTTTTCATCCCGAATAACACTAACCGGATTTTTTAATTCTTTTAAATAAACATCTCCCGTCGTTTTTGGCAGTGATCGTAAAGTGTAAAAATTCAAAAAGACAGTTATTAATAAAACTAAAATCACTAAAATGATGATTGTCCATAATAAAGGCTTTTTCCATTTTTTTATAGGTTTTCTCTCTACCACAACCTCCATATTTCTCCCCCCTTGTATTTAAGAATATTTGCTATTCAGGAAAAAAGTCCTTTATAGTGGGATAAAAAATTATTGTGTATTTTATAAAAATATGGAGCAAAAGGTTCTGTTATTATCAAAATCTATTGAAATTTCATAAATAATTTACTATAATTTTACTTGCTGTGCAGGTTACATCTAATTGACTGAACGACAAAGTACACTCCTTCACGCTTTTCTTGGAGTGTATTTTTTTCATATGCCTATCTTTATGGAAGCAAAAATCAGAAAGGAGTGTAAGTTTCATCATGGAACATTGTATTCCTCTTTCGGATGCTCGGCTGATCAGCGCATACGAAAAAGCTATTCAGTTAAATCTGCCGAATGAATTTATCATGATTCTGAAAGCAGAAGTTGAAAAGCGTCAATTAATAAGTATAAAACCCAACAATAAGTAACTCGTCATGAAACAAAAGCATTATTTGCTTTTGTTTTTTCTTTTTTGCAATAAGTAATTAGTCCATTAATCCATACCTATTTAAAAATATTAAATATTTTTAGGTGTCTAAAATAAAGATTGTATGAAACATTATCATAATTTTTCATACAATTTAGTAACGAAATATTCATTATTTCGTAAACCATCAAGGAGGTGCAAACATGAAAACAAGAAGTACATTAAATGCTTTGATTGGTGTTTGGTTTATTATTGCGCCTTGGGTTCTAGGATTTTCAGATCAATCTGGTGCACTTTGGTCCAGTGTTGTGATTGGTCTCATCCAACTAATATTGTCCTTCTGGGCATCGAGTGAAACAGGGTGGAATTCTTGGAAAAACTGGATCACCGTATTAACCGGGGCATGGTTTGTTATTTTACCTTTTGTTTATTCCCTTTCCAGTGGAGAAACTTGGACCAGTGTTATTCTCGGCCTAGTCACTATTCTTTTTAGCTTGTGGAACGTGGGTTCAAAACAGAGCAATTAGTAATATGTCTATATGCTTTTGCACATATATCCCCCTAAAGACAACGATTCTTTAGGGGGATTTGTTTTTTACGCCATTTCCCTTTGTATACATACTTTTGTTAAAATAGGAAATCCTATTTTGAACTTAAATACAGGAGTGATTGACTAGTTGAAAAAGTATTTTTTATATATCGCATGCGCAACCATCACATTATTATCTTTCTTGACTTTACCGTTGGTAAAAGCCAGTATCTATGAAAGTCCGGTTAACTCGGAAGAGGAACACTTACAATTAAATCATGAGGATTTTCAAAGACTTGAAAAACAAGGATATACGGTTCATGAAATTATCAAAGCTGCTCATATTTCGATGTATGCAAATAAAAGTATCGAAAGTATATTACGATATTACAAAAAACATCAATCTTGGCATGAAACTGCAAAGCATTTTGGTGTTGACTTGGAAAAATTAAAAACAGATCAAATGAGGAGAACAAAACAACTACTTTATAAGGAAAATAAAGAAAAAATTATTTATATTTTAGCGAACTATACCAATCGGAAACCGGAGGAGATAAGTCGTTATTTAAAGCAAGATGCAGATCTGCATTTTTTGATTGTTGCGGCGGCTATTTCAAAGACAACTGAAACAGATTTATCAAGGATCATTCAATTAAAAAAAGAGGAAAAAAGTTTGGATGAGATTATGAATACGGTGCACGCAAATCGAAAAATGGTATTTAAAGAGGTAAAATTACTTCATGAAAAAATTAAACATCTTAAGTAGAGCAAAGATTTGAATGGAATTTGAGCTTTGGTACCATTCATTTTTATTACGAAATGTCTTTATTATATTTTAAACGTTCCGGACCAATGGAGAGGATATTTTTAATCACGAATGTTCTTTGTTTTTTCCTTAAATAGCAATATGCCTTAAAAGAATCAATCTCGACAGATAATACCTTAATGGTTCGGTATGTTATTTCATTGTTATTAGATATATAGATCATTTCAAGCTTCATTCCTGAATCAAGTGCCCTTAAAAGAATGCCTTTCATTTCTATCACTCCACAACATAATGTATATTCTTATTATATACAAACATATGTTCTTTTAATACTCATATCATATGACTTTTTTATGTATGAGGAGTAAATATTTTCATGTATAAAAAAATAGTTAAAACCGGAGATACTTAACCGATTTTAACTATTTAGAAGGCTACATTACCCTCTTAAACATCTTTTCCATTTCATAAACGGAATAATGAATAATAATTGGACGACCATGTGGACACGTAAATGGATCAGATGCGGTACGCAAGGAATCTAGCAATGCTTGTATTTCATCATTTCGCAAATGACGATTCGCTTTAATGGAATCCTTACAGCTCATCATTATTGCTGCTTCCTCGCGTAGTTTTTTCACATCCACCTTTTTCATCGATAATAATTGTTCCACCATCTCCTCAATGGTTTCCTTTTCTTCCCCTTTTGGAAACCAAACAGGGTGGGAACGAACAATAAAGCTATTATGACCAAAAGGTTCCATAAAGACACCTACATAGGCTAATTCTTCAAGATTTTCTTGAATTTTAATATATTCGTCCGTTGAATATTCAAATGTTAAAGGAACAAGGAGGTCTTGCAGCTGTTTTTCCACTCTCCCAACTTTTTCCCGAAAATATTCGTATTTTATCCTTTCCTGAGCAGCATGTTGATCAATAATATACAGTCCTTGATCATTTTGTGCAAAAATATAGGTTCCATGCATTTGTCCTATTGGATAAAGAGGCGGAATTCGGCTAGTAGTTTGTGCCTCCTTATTCTCTGCTATTAGAGCGGTATCATTCGATTCCATCTCGTATGCTGGCTCCTGCACCACTTCCGGAAAAACAAGATCCTCGTCCTCATCATATGGAACAGATACTGGTTTATTTTCGTCTAAATGAAATACTCTTTTCACATCTTCAAAAGGAAGAGATGTTTCTTCTTTAGAATATCCTGACTTTCGAAAATCAAATTGATTTTCCTTTTTTTGAACAGAATGATCCATTTCCGGTAAAGGTAAATGATCAAGTTGTAAAGATGTTTGAATGGGTGGAGCTTCTTTTTCCATTTGCTGAATATTGCCTGATGGAATAAGTACTTTATCTTTAAATGACGCTTTTATAGTGCTCGATACAAGGTCATTTAGCTCCTGTTCTTTACTAAGTCTTACTTCCAGTTTGGACGGATGGACATTAACATCAACTAAAATCGGGTCCATTTCAATGTTTAATAAGATGATTGGAAAACGACCAATTGGCAATAAGGTATGATAACCTTCTTGAATGGCTTTAACCAATGAATAATTTTTAATAAAACGACCATTTATCATAGTAGAAATATAGTTACGTGATGCTCTCGTTATCTCCGGTAAAGAAATGTAACCGCTGATTTTGAAATCGAGGGAGCTAGTTGAAATGGGAATCATTTGTTTTGCGATATTCATCCCATAAATCGCCGCCAGTACTTGGCGAACATCACCATTTCCGTTTGTTTGCAAAAGTAATCGTTCATTATGTCTTAATCGAATGGAAACTTCCGGGTGCGCAAGAGCGAGACGATTGACGACGTCCGTTATATTTCCGAGCTCGGTATGAATGGTTTTTAAATATTTAAAACGAGCAGGAGTATTAAAAAATAGGTCAGTAACGACTATATCTGTCCCTTTTCTCCCCGGGCTTTTCTCTTTGCTCAGCAGCTTACCACCTTCGACGACAACTTTAGTTCCTGACTCAATGCCTGTTGAAGATGACATTTCAAGGTGAGATACCGAAGCAATACTTGGCAGGGCTTCTCCCCTAAACCCTAGTGTCCGGATTCGAAATAAATCATTCTCATCTTTTATTTTACTCGTTGCATGGCGATGGAAAGCAAGGAGGACATCATCCTCCTCCATACCGGACCCGTTATCAATAATTCTGATTTTTCCAAGTCCTGCTTCCTCAATCTCAATCTCCACGATGCTGCTATCTGCGTCAATGGCATTTTCGACAAGCTCCTTTACAACGGAGGCAGGTCGTTCCACTACCTCACCTGCTGCAATTTTATTCGATAGGATATCGTCCAGTTGAATAATTTTCCCCAAGGAGCACACCACCTAACTTTTTATTTTTTTCTGTAATTCATAGAGCACATTCATTGCTTGCAATGGATTCATTTCTAATAAATTGATACTCTTTAGTTCTTCTAAAATTTTCTTGTCTTTTGAAGATGTTTCTTGTTTTACCTTCGTATTCGGCTCTTCGAAGAAGGAAAGCTGTGCCTGAACCGTTTCCTCCTTCATCTTTGGAGTTTCTTTAACCTGATCAGAATTCTCTTCCAGTTCAGCAAGAATTTCATTTGCTCGAACAATTAATTCATGTGGGAGCTCTGCAAGTTCAGCAACATGAATTCCATAGCTTTTATCTGCTGGGCCTTCTTTAATCTTGTGTAAAAAGACCACTTTCCCATTCTGCTCCATCGCACTTACGTGAATGTTTTTTAATTGTTCCAGATTTTCTTCTAATACCGTTAATTCGTGGTAATGAGTGGAGAATAATGTTTTTGCCCCGATACGATCATGTATATATTCTATAATGGCTTGGGCAAGTGCCATCCCATCATATGTGGAAGTACCTCGGCCAATTTCATCAAATAATATAAGACTATTTTGAGTTGCATTCATAATTGCATTTCTTGCTTCCAGCATTTCCACCATAAACGTACTTTGACCTGAAATTAAATCATCTGCAGCACCAATTCTCGTAAATACTTGATCAAAAACTGGCAAAATTGCTTGACTTGCAGGAACAAAGCAACCAATTTGCGCAAGTATGGAGGTTAATGCAATCTGTCTCATAAAAGTACTTTTACCGGACATATTGGGCCCTGTAATTAAGAGCATTTCACGTTCCTTATCCATATAACAGTCATTAGGAACATATTCCTGTGCATCCATAACTTTTTCCACAACCGGATGACGCCCATCTTTAATTACTATTTTCCGTTCTTTATTAAAAATTGGCTTTACATAATGTCTTTTTTCACTGACGCTTGCAAAGCATTGAAGAACATCTATTTCACTAATGATTTGAGCTAGTCTCTGTAAACGCGGAATAAATTCTTTTACCGACTCGCGAATTTGTAGAAATAATTCATACTCCAATTCTGTACTTTTTTCTTCCGCTTGTAAAATTAGTGCTTCCTTTTCTTTAAGTTCCGGTGTTATAAATCTCTCTGCGTTTGTTAAGGTTTGTTTTCTTTCATAACGCCCTTCTTCTAATAAATGCAAATTAGATTTCGTTACTTCAATATAATAACCAAATACCCGGTTGTAGCCGATTTTTAACGATTTAATTCCCGTGCGATTTCGCTCTTCCTGCTCTAGACGAGCAAGCCATGTTTTCCCATTGCGGCTTGCATCACGGTATTGATCTAATTCAGCATTAAATCCATTTTGAATAATTCCGCCTTCTTTTACAGAGATTGGAGGATTTTCAAGAATACTTCTTTCCAGAAGGTCTGTTAGTTCTTCACAAGGATCCAAACTATTTGATAGTTTCAATGCTTCTTCATGATGAAATTGTTCCATAATAGCATGTATAGCAGGAACTTGCTGTAAGGAATGTTTTAATTGAATTAAATCCCGTGCATTCACGTTTCCAAATGCCACTCTTCCCGCAAGCCTTTCTAAATCATATACTTCCTTCAAACGTTCTCTTAATTCTTGACGTTCAAAAAAATGTTCCATAAATATTTCTACTAATAAATGTCTTTTTTCGATTGCACGGCTGTCAATAAGCGGTCTGTCAATCCAATTTTTCAAACGTCTTCCACCCATAGAAGTCATTGTTTCATCAAGGAGCCACAATAATGATCCTTTTTTCCCTTTTGAACGAATGGTCTCTGTCAACTCTAGATTTCGTTTGGAATAGTAATCAATTTTCATAAATTGATGAAGATCAACTGTCGTAATAGGCTGTAAATGATCTAAGCTTCGCTTTTGTGTCCTGTGTAAATAATTTAAAAGGCGTATAACCGTTTGTTTCAATTCTCCCGATTCAATATCGGCTATTATTCTCGCAAACTCCGTTTTTATTTCCGTATCATTTTCAAAAGATATGGTTATATGGTTTCGTTCCTTTAATTGTTTAATAAATAAATCATCAAAGATTTCCGAAACTACCACTTCTTTTACGCCTAAAATAGATAATTCATTCACTACTTGTTCAAAATCGCTATCAATAAATGTTACATGGCCTTCACCCGTAGATAAATCAGTATAAGCTAAACCAAAGGAACGATCATCAAAAGAAGTAATAGAAGCAATAAAATTATTTTCTTTTTCAGCAATTCCTTTCCCCTCCATCATGGTACCGGGTGTGATTAGCTGAACAACTTCCCTTTTCACCACTCCTTTTGCTGTTTTTGGATCTTCCACTTGTTCACATATAGCTACTTTGTAACCTTTCTCCACAAGCTGTTCAATATAATTAGCGGCAGAATGGTACGGGACACCACACATTGGAATTCTCTCCGTACTGCCGCCGTCACGACTGGTTAGTGTAATTTCTAATTCCTGTGATGCCTTTATAGCATCCTCGAAAAACATTTCATAAAAATCACCTAAGCGAAAAAATAAAAAGGCATCTTGATAATCTGCCTTCACCTGCAAATATTGTAGAATCATTGGGGTGTATTGACTCATTTCTACCAAATTCCTTTCCGTTCAACATATTTAGCTAAAAATTATTATAACATAAACGGAAATCAATCTTCATGTAATCTAACAATTATGAAAAAATCGGTTGGTTCTCCCAACCGATTTCGTACTATTACCCATTTATGAATTCAAGAAATTCCATTCTATTACCAAATGGATCTGTGACATGTATCCGTTCTCTTCCTTCAATTGGAGGTTCCTCTTTCCACTCAATTTGATGCAGTTTCAATGTATTTTTCAAATCCATGATATTAGTGACAACTAATCCTGGATGGGCTTTTTTCGCTGGTTTAAAATCTTCCTCGACCCCGATGTGAATTTCCTGGTTTCCACATTGGAACCAGCAGCCACCTCTTGCTCTTAAATTTTCAGGCTTAGGAATTTCTGTTAAACCTAGTATATTCGCAAAAAAATGTCTAGCTTGATCCTCACAACCTTTCGGTGCAGCTAATTGTATATGGACAATACCCTGAAAACGAAAAGACACAGGAAACATCCCCTTATATGATTATTTTCATCTCCATTGTACAGATTTATTAGAAAAATTCCTTATATAAATTTATTATGGATACCTATAAGAAAAGTGAATAAGAAAAGTGTGGTGCGCTTTGTTCATCGGTGTTAGGATTTCGCAGTAAGAAGACGGAGAAATACGCTAGACGATGTCTTTGGGTAGGCAAAGTCTATACTTGTTCAATACTTTTGTCATCCAAAACTTATATTTTCTAATCTCTTAAAAAAAGAGAGGCTGGGACAAAACCCGCCTCTGAGATGAAAAAGCCGGTGAAATTTTACGACAAGTAAAATTTCACCGGCTTTGATTATTTTTTGAATAAAAATAAGGACCGCTTCTGATAAAATTAAGTCACCACAACAAAATTATACAGAAAGAAGGATCCTTATGTTTAAAAATTATACCATGAATCAATTAGTTTTGCCTTTAGATTTAGAAGTAAAATTACAAAAAAATGATATTGCCTTCCATGTCCATCATTTAGTTGAAAGCATCCCTCTTGAAGCGTTCGAACCATTTCTGCGAAATAATGGCTGCCCTGCCTACCATCCACGCATGATGCTTAAAATTATCTTATGTGCTTACACGCAATCTATCTTTTCAGGACGCAAAATGGAAGCCCTATTAAAAGACAGTATCCGTATGATGTGGTTAGCTCAAGGTTATCAACCAAGCTACCGCACCATCAACCGATTCCGTGTTCAATCAGAAGTGAAAGATTTAATTCGCCAATGTTTCGTCCAATTTCGTTGCCAATTGATCGAAGAAAAACTTATCGATCAAGAAGCGGTTTTTATCGATGGTACAAAGATTGAAGCGAATGCGAATAAATTTACGTTTGTCTGGAAGAAATCGATTGAGAAATATCATCAAAGTTTAATTGAAAAGTCAAACCAGCTATACAATGAACTGCTTGAAAATGAAATTATACCTGAAATGGAACGTGAAAGCGATGAACAGTTATCATTGGAAGAACTCGCTCAATTGGTTCAAAAAGTGGACGATGTCGTAACCGAGTATGATAAACAAATAGAAGCATCATCAGACGTTCCAGAACGAAAAGCTTTAAGAAATGAACGGAAATACCCAAAACAAGTGCGAAAACAGTTGATTGATTTTGTCCTGCGAAAACAGAAATACCAACAAGACATTGAAATCTTTGGCACGCGTAATAGCTATTCTAAAACAGATCCAGATGCGACATTTATGCGAATGAAAGATGATTATATGCAAAACGGACAATTGAAAGCTGGTTACAATGTACAAATCGCAACGGAGGGCCAATACGCGCTTGCCTATAGTTTATTTTCAAACCCAACAGATACGCGTACGTTAATTCCATTTTTAGATGAGATCGAGCAGCATTATTTCGAGTTACCGAAACACATTGCCGCAGATGCAGGTTATGGTAGTGAACAAAACTTTAATGATATCCTTTTGAAAAGAAAACGAGAAGCACTTATTACATATAATATGTATTTGAAGGAACAAAAGAAAAAGTACAAACAAAACACTTTTAATCCCGACAACTGGAAGTATGATAAAGAAACAGATACCTATACATGCCCTAATCAGAAACGTCTTGAATATCAATATCATTCAGTCCGAAATGACCGTACAGGCTTCCAACGGAAGTTCAAAATCTACGAGTGCGAAGACTGTTCGGGATGCCCATTCCGTTCATCCTGTACAAAAGCAAAAGAAGGCAACAATCGAAAACTAATGGTGAATGAAAAATGGGAACAGCAAAAAGAATATGTAAGAGCGAAGCTTTCAGAAGAGAAAACGAGTGCCATCTATCGAAAACGCAAAATCGATGTGGAACCAGTTTTTGGATTCTTGAAGGCTAATTTGCGTTTCGCTCGATTTTCTGTACGAGGAAAATCGAAGGTAGAAAACGAAATGGGCCTTGCGTTAATGGCAGTGAATTTAAGAAAATTCACTGCCAAACAACTAAGGTAATAGAAAATTTAAACGCAAAAATAGAGAAAGGTGAATTTGAGTTCCCTCAAATTCACCTTTCTCACTATTTGAAGCTAGTTATGTCCCAGCCTCTTTATTCTTCCTCTGACCCTACTAAAAAGTCTGGATCTAGTTCTTCAAATTCTTCATCTAATTCTTCTTCCCACTCGTCATCAGAATCACAGCCATCTGGATGAATGGCAACACATATTTTTGTTTCTCCAATGACTTCAACAAGGAACTCTCTTTCTACATTTACGATTATTTTATTCCCATTTGGTGATATAACTGCTTCGACACAATTAGGTTGCTGAAGGACACGTGCAATAACTTCTTTATCGTCTAAACAATCTGGATCACGATAACTTAGTTTTACCACATCAACGTAATCCACTTTTTCTGTAACAACCGATGTTTTCGTATTGTTACCATGAGAATACCAGACGTTTATTTCGTATGAACCGACAATTTCGACTTTTTTGTCGACCTTTTTCGCTTCATATCTGTGGTTAATGATCCAGCAACCTAATATGCTCGATGGATGATGCGGCGGTGTGATCGTATGATTGGACTGAGTAAATTTGCGTCCTTTCGCTACGACCGCTTTCGTTATTATTTCTCTATATTCTGCCATTCGAGCGAACCCTCCTCATTTATTTTCAATTCATCCTATGCATGCCTATAGACTAGTGTGCCAATATTTTTATGTGTGCTACAGGAAATACAATACTGCGATTTTCATATCCTGAAAATATTACAGCACTATGTTCATGATAGAAACCACTAACTCTATATGGGTTAATTCATTATATGTGGAGGGTGTTACCTGTGTTCTGGGCTAACAGAAAAGCGAAAGCGCCTTGCTCATCCGCTAACCGATAGGCGCTGGAGCTAGACAAGATTAAGCTTCTTAAATTATTTAGATGCTGGAAAATTTTATACTTTCCTTAAAAAAACCATTATCTTTTAAAAGATAATGGTTTATATACGATTAGTTGCAATTGCCTGGTATGCTATTTTTAACTTTTGAACCTGTCTCTCCGCGAAGAAGATCCCCGCCGGTTGACAAGATAATTTCGTCTGTAACAGTGTTGGAAATAGTAGAAGCAACAATTTGCAGCAAATCGTTAACATCTGTTTGAGATTGCTTAAATTCTTGAACAATCGGGATTTCATCCAATTCTTCTTCGATTTTTTCAATTTTTGCTTCTACCATTTTAAGTGCCTCGGTTTTTCCGTAATGTTGAAAATTAACCGCTTGTTTTTGTAAGCTTTTAATACTTGCAATCATTTCACGAACTTTTTGATTTTCATTAATTTGCGCTTCTGCACGCTTGAAAAAATCTACTTCCTCGGTTTCGGAAATCATTTTCGCAAGTTCTGTAGCACGCGCTACAATATCATCTTTTGTATATTTTTTCATCTTTACTTCACCTCAGCAACTTCTAGTTCTTCCACCATTTCTCCATTTAAGGACCATGTTTTAGCTTCGGTAATTTTCACCTTTACAAGCTTACCAATCGCTGATTTAGGACCTTTAAAGTTTACAAGTTTATTTTTTCTTGTGTATCCGGCTAGTACATCTGGATTATTTTTGCTTTCCCCTTCTACAAGTACTTCTACTGTTTGACCTTCATATTTTAATAGCGCTTCACGAGAAAGCTCATTCACAACATCATTTAAGCGTTGCAGACGTTGTTTTTTCACTTCCATAGGTATATTGTCTTGCATTTTTGCAGCTGGTGTTCCTTCACGTGGGGAATAAATGAATGTATAGGCCATTTCAAACCCTACTTCGCGATATAAAGATAATGTTTCCTCAAATTGTTCTTCCGTTTCATTCGGGAAACCAACGATGATATCAGTCGATAGCGCTACATCTGGAATCGCATTTTTAATTTTTCCTACTAATTCAAGATAGCGCTCTCTTGTATATTTACGGCCCATTATTTTCAAAATATCACTAGAACCTGATTGAACAGGAAGATGAATATGTTCCACCAAGTTACCTTTTTTAGCTAAAACCTCAATCAAACGATCATCGAAATCACGAGGATGACTTGTCGTAAAACGAATCCGCGGGATATCTATTTTACGAATATCATCCATTAAGTCACCTAGACCATATTCAATGTCTTCGAAATCTTTACCGTAAGCATTAACATTTTGACCAAGAAGAGTAATTTCTTTATAGCCAAGGGATGCAAGATGACGAACCTCTTGAATAATATCTTCTGGTCTCCGGCTTCTTTCTTTTCCGCGAGTGTATGGCACGATACAATACGTACAGAACTTGTCACATCCATACATAATATTTACCCAAGCTTTAATGCTTCCTTTTCGTACCTTAGGAAGGTTCTCAATGACATCCCCTTCCTTAGACCATACTTCCACCACCATTGCTTTGGACATATAAGCTTCTTTTAAAATATGTGGTAAACGATGGATATTATGTGTCCCAAATATCATGTCTACATGATGATGTTTTTCTAAAATTTTGTTTACAACAGATTCTTCTTGGGACATACATCCACATACACCAATTAATAAATCGGGCTTTTCGAGTTTAAGCGGTTTTAAATGACCGATTTCTCCAAATACTTTATTCTCTGCATTTTCCCTTATTGCACAAGTATTTAATAAAATAACATTAGCATCTTCTACCGTATCCGTAGGCTCATATCCAAGCTGCATAAAGATACCTGCCATAACTTCAGTATCATGTTCATTCATTTGGCAGCCGTATGTGCGAATATAGAATTTCCGTCCATTTCCCATCCCTTGGAATTCTTCATCAATTTGAAAATCTTTATGATATTTTACTTCTTCTCGCCCACGTTTTCTTGCATCTTTCAAATTTGGAGGGATATATACAGATTGAAAGTATTTGCTGTAATCCTTTTCGGATTTTTTGTCCGCTGGATTAGCTGTACTAACTTGTTGACCTTCCAAACGTTGTTTCTCGTTCATAATAATCTCCTTTCTCCAACTAAGAACTACTTAGATTCAACCTATTTTATACTAAAAATTCACGAACTTACCAATAATAAATACTAATATACACATTATTTTAGTATAAAGCCTTTTTCATATGAATACAATAGCTGAAGGCTTTTGTTGAAAATTCATCACTTATAAGTAGTGGGATAGCTTTTTAGATAAAAAGAGATCATTTCAAAAAATAAACCTGACCGCTAGCACAGGTCAGGATTTTATTTCAACTTTATTAATCTTTATATTTGCTGCTATCTTGGCTCTACAATTAATTTTATTGCTGTCCTTTCTTCACCTTCAATTTGAATATCGGTAAATGCCGGTATACAAATTAAATCAACCCCGCTAGGTGCAACAAAGCCCCTTGCAATGGCAACAGCCTTTACTGCTTGGTTTAATGCTCCTGCTCCGATAGCCTGAATTTCTGCGCCACCTCTCTCACGAAGAACACCGGCAAGTGCACCAGCTACAGAATTAGGATTGGATTTTGCTGAAACTTTTAATATCTCCATTTCTTCTCCTCCTTGTTATTTCCCAAATACCGAATGCCCATTCAGAGTGAACCATCCTGGTATAATCATTCCATTGCTACTATATTCATCAGAAGGCGATTGTATTCCGGCTTGCCCTAAAAAAGAGGAGAAGAATGAACAAATACGCGGGGCGCTTTGCTCATCGGTGTACGGATTTCTTACTTCAACAAGACCAACGGAAACTGTGCTCGGTAGTTATTCGAGCTGATGACCATTAATTATTGGGAGAAGACGGAGAAATCCGCTAGCCGATAGATAGGCGCAGGAGCTAGACGTAGATTATTTTTCAAAAAGTTATCTACAGAGTTAATTTTTCAAAGTCTTAGACATCTGATTAATCCATCATAAATGGATGATCTTCATTTATTAAAATTGTATCTATTCTTTTGGAAATTCCAGTTTTCTGATCAATATCGATTAGACATGCACTTAATTGATTTCTGCCAGTTTTAGGCACTTCGAAGCGAACCGGTAAGCTAGAAAGAAATCTTTTCAATACAACTTCCCTGTCCATTCCTAAAATGCCGTCATATGGACCTGTCATGCCAACATCGGTAATATACGCAGTGCCCTTAGGTAAAATTCGATTATCAGCTGTTTGAACATGTGTATGTGTTCCAACGACCGCTGAAACTCTTCCATCCAAATACCATCCCATCGCTTGCTTTTCACTGGTGGCTTCTGCATGAAAATCAACAAAAATAATATTTGTTTTTGCTTTCGCAGTATTAATAAGCTCATCCGCTTTTCTGAATGGATCATCTAAAGGAGGCAGAAACGTTCTTCCCTGCAAATTGATAACAGCGATTTCTACTCCATTAATATTGATAAATATTAGACCTTTCCCCGGTGTACCGTCAGGAAAGTTTGCAGGTCTAATCATATATTTTGCCTCATCAATGAATTCAAATATCTCTCTATTATCCCAAGTATGATTACCTAAAGTAATTACATTTGCACCCTTCTCTAAAAAACCTCGGTAAATTTTTTCGGTGATACCTTTCCCGCCTGCAGCATTTTCCCCATTAATAATGGTAAATTGCGGGCGATATTTCGCTTTTAATTTTGGTAAATACTCTGATACCATATCTCTTCCAGGTGAACCAACAACGTCCCCAACAAATAATATTTTCATTAGATTCCCTTTCTATTAACTATTAGTGTTTATAACCTTATATTTAGGATTTCATATAAATAATAACTTAAACAATTATAAATATATGTATTTTATTAAAGATGAAAAGCGGTGTATTTACACCGCTTTTCAAGAAAGTGATTATTATTTTGCATACTCAACTGCTCTAGTTTCACGAATAACCGTTACTTTAATATGACCTGGGTAATCAAGCTCCCCTTCAATTCGCTTTCTAATATCCCGTGCTAAACGATGAGCTTCCAAATCATTAATTTGCTCCGGTTTTACGATAATACGAACTTCTCTTCCGGCCTGAATAGCAAAAGATTTTTCAACTCCTTCATATGATTCGGAGATTTCTTCCAGCTTTTCAAGTCGTCGAATATAGTTCTCAAGTGTTTCACTTCGAGCTCCAGGTCTTGCTGCTGATAGTGCATCAGCTGCTGCAACCAAGACAGAAATAATGGATGTTGGTTCCGTATCTCCATGATGAGAGGCAATACTGTTAATAACTACTGGGTGTTCCTTATACTTTGTAGCTAATTCAACACCAATTTCTACATGGCTGCCTTCCACCTCATGATCGACAGCTTTTCCAATATCATGTAATAAACCAGCGCGACGAGCAAGTCTTTCATCCTCACCAAGCTCTGCGGCAAGCATTCCTGCTAGATGAGCAACCTCCATCGAATGTTTTAGCACGTTTTGTCCGTAACTTGTACGGAACTTCATACGTCCTAAGATTTTAATTAAATCCGGATGGAGTCCGTGAACATCAACCTCAAAAGTTGTTTGTTCACCAATTTCGCGGATATGTTCATCCACTTCACGCCTTGCTTTGTCAACCATTTCTTCAATACGCGCTGGATGAATTCTTCCGTCCTGAACTAGTTTCTCAAGTGCAATTCTTGCAGTTTCTCTTCGAATTGGATCAAATCCTGAAAGAATAACAGCTTCAGGAGTATCATCTATAATTAGATCAATTCCAGTCAATGTCTCTAAAGTACGAATATTACGTCCTTCTCGGCCGATAATTCTACCTTTCATTTCATCATTTGGAAGATTGACTACCGATACTGTTGTCTCCGCAACATGTTCAGCAGCACACCTCTGAATTGCAAGAGAAAGAATGCTCTTTGCCTTTTTGTCCGCCTCTTCTTTAGCACGATTTTCACTTTCTTTCACCATGATGGCTACTTCATGAGAGAGTTCATCTTCCACTCTCTTTATGATAATCGCTTTGGCTTCTTCACGGGTTAGACCAGAGATACGTTCTAGTTCTGTTTTTTGAATTCGTACCATCTCATCCACTTTGCTTTCCATCTCTTCAATATGTTGTTGTCTTTGATTCAGAGAATCCTCTTTCTTTTCGAGAGTTGCTTCACGCTTGTCTAGTGATTCATCTTTTCGATCGAGGTTCTCCTCCTTTTGCAATAATCGATTTTCTTGTTTTTGCAATTCATTTCTTCGTTCACGAAGTTCTCGTTCCATATCAGTACGAAGTTTATGATTTTCATCCTTTGCTTCCAACAGGGCCTCTTTTTTCAAAGACTCCGCTTCACGCTTTGCATCTTCTAAAATCTGCTCCGCAGCATTTTTAGCTCCTGCTATTCTCGCTTCTGCAAAAGATTTTCGAACAAAATAGCCAACAACTACACCAACGATTAGGCCAAGCAAAGTGGAGATGATTGCAATTGGTGACATTTTTTCACCTCCCCTTGCTATGAACTTTTATCATGTCTCAAACATGTCGGCTGCTACATTGCTACAAAGGTTTCAATAAACAGCACTTAGGCTTCAAAAAATATCATTTTTTAAAAAAATTATACATATTAATTTTATAGTTGTGAATATTTATTGTCAAGGGTAATGGAAATTAGAAATGCGAAAGTACATTGCTCAGTCTGCGTATGGTTACTGTGAAATTTGAAGTAGCAATTTTACCTTCGTAGTTTTCAATTGAGATAGAGGAAACAAAACGAGAAGTACAAGAGTTCATGTTAACTTTTCTCAGGTACAAGAAACCGGAAGTCCGCAATTTCGATAAGAACGGTTATAGACTTTACAAAAAAAAGCAAAGCTATTTAGCTTTGCTTTTCCAGCTTATTCTAATTCAAATTCCTCTTGAGATTCATCGATAGGTGCTTCCTTCACTTCATCTAAACCAAAATGATCCCGAATCTTCTGCATAATTTCGTTTCGCACCTCAGGATTTTCCTTCATGAATAATTTCGCATTTTCCCTTCCTTGCCCAAGGCGTTCATCATTATATGAATACCATGCACCACTTTTTTGTACGATATCAAGTTCGGAACCCATATCAATAATTTCGCCTTCTTTTGAGATTCCCTCTCCATACATAATATCTACTTCTGCAGTGCGGAACGGTGGTGCTACTTTATTTTTCACAACTTTGATTTTGGTTTTATTTCCGACAATGTCATTTCCTTGTTTGAGTTGTTCAGCGCGGCGCACTTCTAAACGAACGGAAGAATAAAACTTAAGGGCACGTCCGCCAGGAGTTGTTTCCGGATTTCCAAACATTACTCCTACTTTTTCCCTGATTTGGTTAATAAAGATTGCGATTGTTTTAGATTTATTAATTGCACCAGAGAGCTTACGAAGAGCTTGGGACATTAAGCGAGCCTGTAAGCCGACGTGAGAATCGCCCATCTCTCCTTCAATTTCCGCTTTTGGAACCAAGGCTGCAACTGAGTCGATAACAATAATATCAATTGCTCCGCTTCGAACAAGTGCCTCTGCAATTTCAAGTGCTTGCTCACCAGTATCTGGCTGGGATAAAAGTAATTCATCAATATTAACACCTAATTTTTGTGCGTAAACCGGATCTAACGCGTGTTCAGCATCGATAAAAGCTGCTTGTCCGCCACCTGCCTGAACCTCTGCAATGGCATGAAGGGCAACAGTTGTCTTACCGGAACTTTCCGGACCATAAATTTCAATAACACGTCCTCTTGGATAACCGCCTACACCTAACGCTACATCGAGCGCAAGCGATCCGCTTGGAACGGTGGAAATTTTTCTATCCGTTTGTTCACCAAGTTTCATAATAGACCCTTTACCAAACTGTTTCTCTATTTGCTTAAGAGCCATGTCTAAGGCTGCTTGACGATCGTTCACTAAAATTTCCTCCTCATTCTCCACTTATTCTATTAATTTTATAAAATTGCCTTATCCTTACTATAACTGTTTTTGAGCGGTTTGCCAAGCAAAAAATCGAACGTTTATTCGATTATTTTATGTCATCATATAGGCATAAAAATAAGCATTTGCTTTAGCGAAAATGCTTATTTTAAAGACAAAAACTTTAAAAATTAATTTTTTCTTAAATAAATTTACATTTTAATTACCACTATTTAGCCCTATTTCACGCATTAAATAGTGACATCCGTACTTAACAGTGCGAAGACGATTGCTGTTTCTATTGCTTGCCAGTGATAGTAAAAATGTTTTAACAGGATGGTGTTTAACGGATATTCCTATCCAGATTGTCCCCGCTTCCTTGCCTTCTAAGGAATCAGGACCAGCAACACCGGTAAAACTAATGCCAATATCTGAATCTAGTATCACACGAATATTTTCAGCCAATTCTGCTGCACATTCTTTACTGACAGCACCGTATTTATCTAAAGTTTCCTTTTTTACTTTAACTAACTTTTCCTTTGCCTCATTTGAATAACATACTACACCGCCTTTTAAAATTGCGCTGACACCAGAAATAGATGCCATTTCTGCTGCAAACATTCCGGCCGTTAAGCTTTCGGCAGTGGCAATTGTTAATCCGGCGTTTTTTAATGTTTTTACCGTTTCAGCCATCAGTGTGGTTTCGTCATATCCATAGCAAAATTCTCCAACACGTTCTTTGATGGATTTTTCCATCTCTTCAATCATTTTTAATGCTTCTGCACTTGATTCGTGCTTTGCAGTAATCCTAAGCGTACACTCTCCGTCAGATGCATATGGTGCCACAGTAGGATTAGATTGACCTACTATTATACTTTCGATTTCTGTTTCTAACTGTGCTTCACCAATTCCAAAGAAACGCATTACTCTTGATTCAATATGCTCCCGTTTATCCATTTTTTTAAGGATAGCTCGGCGCCCATATTTACTAAACATAGGTTCCATTTCAAATGGAGGGCCAGGTAAGAGCATATAGAAATGATTTTGATTTTGAATAAACATTCCCGGTGCCATTCCAAATTCATTTGGCAGAACCGTTGCACCCTCAAGTACGAGTGCTTGTTTTTTATTATTTTCCGTCATTTGCCTGTTCACTTTGTGAAAATATGCTTCAATGGAAGTTAAAGCATCTTGATCCGTTACAAGTTTCTTTCCTAAATGGTTCGCAATCGTTTCCTTCGTTAGATCATCCTTCGTTGGACCCAGACCACCTGTAAAGATAATTAAATCTGCACGCTTTTCAGCGATTTCGATGGTTTTCTTTAATCTTTGGGGATTATCACCGACTACCGTATGATGGAAAACATTCACACCCATTTCCGCTAAAGAGGTAGAAAGAAATTTGGCATTGGTATTTACAATTTGTCCAAGTAAAAGCTCGGACCCCACAGCGATAATTTCGGCATTCATAATCTACACTCTCCCTTTACTTGGAATTAGAAAAAATAGAGCGATTTTTATATATATAATCCCAACCGGAATAAACAGTAAAGATCATTGCAACCCACAAGGCAATGGTAGCAAAAGGGAAATGAATCGGTTCGAACGGAAAGTTATGAAGCAATAATAGTGCAATTGCAATTGTTTGTGCCCACATTTTGATTTTCCCCGGCATAGCAGCAGCAACAATTTCGCCTTCTCCCGCTAATATTGCCCTAAGTCCTGTAATGGCAAATTCTCTGCTTATAATGACGATTACAATCCATGAAGGAACCAAACCGAGCTCCGTTAAAATAATTAGTGCAGAAGATACAAGTAATTTATCCGCTAATGGGTCTAGGAACTTTCCAAGATTCGTTACAAGATTATATTTTCTGGCCAGATGTCCATCAAACCAATCGGTTATCGAAGCAATAATGAAAATAATTGCTCCTACTAAATGGGCAGTAGGCATACTAATATTTAATAGCTCTACATTGCCCCATGGGAATGGAACAACCATAATAATAATAAAGATAGGAATTAAGCAAATACGTGATACAGTAATTTTATTAGGTAAATTCAAGGTACTTCCTCCATTATATTTTTCTGTCTAGTATTCAAGCTGAAGGTTAAAAATGCCGGATTGGTTACGCTTGGATAAGCTAAAAATAGTCATCAGCAGATGACTATTTAGTTTTTAAAGGTTCAAATTGAATTGTAATTTTTTGAGTATTACTTTTCACTGCATATTCCAAATTTTCATCGTTTACTTTTATTTCAGTGGCAGGTACATTCCCAATACTGATATATGCTTGATTTTCATTTGTTAAATCAAACGTTTGTTTTTCACCTTTATTAAGTGTACCAGTAAAAATGGTTTTACCATTTATTCCATTTTTCACAAGAATCCATGCTCTATCAGTTGATGAAACAGTTAATTTGAATTTATCCGTATTGGATAATTTGTAAGTTGAATTATTGCCACTAGTACTTTCAACTTTTAACTCTTGTACAGGCTTTTGCTCATTTTGTGAATTAGTAGATTCATTATTATTCGTTTTAGAATCTGCATTCGTATTGTTTGATTGTTTGTTATCAACCGTATTATCCTTCGTTTTAGCTTGATTCGACTTTCCTGATTCTTTCACTTTTACTTGCGCGCTGTTGGTAGCGTTATGATTTTCAGCTTGACCAGATCCGGAAAACTTCTGAACCAGAATCCAAATTAAAAATACTGCGGCTACAATAAAAACCACTACCAAAATCGTTGGAAGTATATTAAATACTTTCGATGTTCCGGCTGAAACAGTCCGTCTCGTCTGAACCCTAGAAATTTGCTCATTAATTTCATCGTTATGTGTTACCGGAACCTCGTTTTTAAATTCTTCAAAAACCTGTTCTGATTCTAGTCCAACAGCTTCCGCATATTGTTTTATAAAAGCCCGGACATAAAACTTTCCGGGAATGGTATCATAGTTCCCTTCTTCTATTCCTCTTAAATATCTCTTTTGAATTTTCGTCATTTCCTGCAAGTCGTCTAAGCTTAATCCCTTAGCTTTCCTAGCTTCTTTTAACCGACTTCCTAGCTCTGTCAAAAATAACACCTGCCAATCTCATAAATCTTTTCGTAATTATGTACTTTATCCATTTAATTTAATAATCAAAACCGCCGAATCCTTCATCATTCAAAAAATTATTCCTTTGGATTACTTCATATGTAATTTCCTGTTCAGGATTATCTCGAAGTTCAATAATATAGTCAAAATCCTCCAAGGAGTACTCGGAATTTTGCACAAAAATATCCGGGTGTTCAATGACCTTCACGGCAGGGATTCTCATGATTTCTCTTACAAGCTGCCAATGTTTTTCATTAGCACGCTGAGTTGATACAATTCCATCTAAAATAAAAATATTGTTCGCGTTATATTCATCATTAATAAGCTGATTACGTATGGTTTGTTTTAATAAAGTGGAAGAAACGAAAAGCCACTTTTTACTCGCACAAACACTTGCGGCAACGACAGATTCCGTTTTTCCAACCCGGGGCATTCCTCGTATGCCTATAAGCTTGTGACCTTCCTGCTTAAATAATTCTGCCATAAAATCAACAAGTATGCCAAGCTCATCGCGAATAAAACGAAATGTTTTTTTGTCGTCCGCATCTCTTTGAATATATCGGCCATGTCTTACTGCTAATTTATCTCGTAATTTTGGTTCACGAATTTTTGTTATTTTTATTGTTTCCATAGTTTGTAGTATAGATTCAAGTCTCACGATTTGTTCTTCATTTTTCACCAATAACAGAAGACCGCGCTTCCCTTCATCAACACCATTTATACTAATAATATTTATGGATAACATTCCTAGTAAAGAAGATATATCACCTAAAAGTCCTGGTCGGTTTATTTGAATTTCATATTCTAAATACCATTCTTTGCGATCCATATAAACCTCCTAATAATAGAAACACTATAATGACTCTAGCTTATATAATAAATGATTTTGGATGAAGATGAAAGGGAAAACTCCCCTTTTTTGCGAATTCATTAATAAACAATAAAAGAGGGGTCAAATGTCCCCTCTCTTGCATTTTTCGCTATTGTTGTGTACCGTTATTTTGTACTAATTTTACCATTACGTTTGCAATGGCTTGTTGTTCTTTTTCATCAGCAACAGACCAAAGATCTGCTAATACCCTCTGTTGCTCATTCTTTGGGTCTACCTGGCCGGCTAAGTAATCACCAACTTGTCCTGCTAGCTGATTTATTGTTTCTTGATTCATCCCTTGTGTTTTTGCTTGATTTAGGCGGTCACCTAAGAAGTTTTTCCATTGATCCCAATTATCTAAAACAGACATATTATGAACCTCCTTCAAATTTGTTCGTTGTTATTTTGCTACAGAGAAAAATTCTTATACCTCAAAATGAAGGAATTTTATGGTTACCTTTATGTATACCATCCACCGTTAACTGCAAGAACATGTCCTGTTACATAACTTGCTTCTTCTGATAATAAAAATGCAATTGCCCCTGCAATTTCTTTAGGTTCAGCCAATCTTCCTAATGGAATTTCGGATTCTAACTCTCGCAATTCATAATCTGAAAAATTCGCAAGCATATTTGTATGTACTGCCCCTGGTGCCACTGCATTTACTCTTATACCACTTCTTGCTACTTCTTTACTTAATGCCTTCACAAAGGAAATTTGTGCACCTTTAACAGTAGAGTATATTACTTCACAAGATGCTCCGGTCTGTCCCCAAATGGAACTTACGAAAATGATTTGTGAAGCAGTATTTCTCATTAGCTTAGGCAAAAGCCTATTAGTTAAAAGCATTGGAGCATGTACATGGATGTTCCACATGTCTCTCATAATTGTTTCAGAAGTATCCATAAATAGTCCATAATGTGCTATTCCGCTAATAAAGCAAATAGCATCAATGTGAAAAATATTATTTAATACTTTTTCCACTCCTTGTGGAGAAGAGAGGTCTGCTTGTATAGGGATTATTTCTACTTGATATGATTCAACCGCTGCAATAATTTCTTCAATCCCCTTTTTATTTTGATGGTAATGGAGATATAAGTTCCATCCCTTTTTAGCCAAAAGTATTGCTGTCTGTTTTCCAATTCCCCCGCTTGCGCCTGTTATGAGAACATATTTTTTCATTCTTATACTCTCCCTTTCCCAACAAAAAAACTCAGGAAGTCCCGAGTTTTTCTACTTTCATTTTTTTGGAACAACTTGGCAAACAGTGAATCTGTCTTCCTCTATAAATTCATTCGCTGCCTTTTTTAAATCCTCGAATGAGATATCTTCAAGTACAGGCACTACGTCAAATAAATTCATGCCATTAAAGAAATATCTGGTAAATTGATTCGCAATAAACTCGGGTGAATTGAGCTGTCTTAAAAATCCACCAATTTTCTTTTTCTTTGTTCGATCAAGCGCATCCTCTGTTAAATGCTCTCCATTTTTTGCTTCCATCATTACCTTTTTCAAGCGCTCTGCAAGCTCATCAGGCCTATCTGTATCTCCGCCTGCCATAGCAAAGCCAAAACCCGATTCTAAAGTAAAATCATACGAAAACGTCTCGTCAATTAATCCCTCATTATACAAGTTATAATAATTATCGGAGCTTTTTCCAAATAGCATATCCAATAATACATTTATGGTAAGCTCTTGTTTTAACATTTCAGCCCCGGAAAGATTTACATCCTTTGCCTTCACGCCTAGCAAACATTTAGGAGTTTGGACATTCATATGTAATATCTTTTTCGTTTCTGCCACTTCTACCGGCTCTTGTTCAAAACGTCTCTTAATTTCTGACTGCTCTTTATAATCCTTTTTATTTTGATTATCACGCACCAGTTTCATGATGTTTTCCACTTCAACAGGTCCCACAATAAAAAGCAGCATATTACTCGGATGATAGAAGGTATTATAGCATTCGTAAAGTAGCTGGTCCGTGATATGGGAAATGGATTCTATCGTTCCTGCAATATCTATTTTCACGGGATGGTGCTTATACATATTTTCAATTACACCGAAATAAAGACGCCAGTCCGGGTTATCATCATACATAGTAATTTCCTGGCCAATGATTCCCTTTTCTTTTTCCACAGTTTTTTCCGTAAAATAAGGACTCTGTACCATATCAATTAACGTTTCAAGATTTTTTTCCACATTAGAGGTACTGGAGAACAAATATGCTGTACGATTAAAGGTGGTAAATGCATTGGCAGATGCTCCTTGCTTACTAAATTGTTGAAAGACATCTCCATCCTCTTTTTCAAATAACTTATGCTCTAAAAAGTGGGCAATTCCATCGGGAACATGATGATATTCATTTTTATCAAGCGGGATAAAGTCATTATCTACTGAACCGTATTTTGTTGTAAACGTTGCAAAGGTCTTATTAAATCCTTCTTTTGGCAGGATATATACTTCCAAGCCATTATCCATTTTTTCAAAATATAAGGTTTCCTTCAATTGTTCAAATACCTGGTTTTTCATCATCTGTTCCCTCCAATCCTGTCAAAAAATAAATCGTATCTAATTCAATTTTTGAAGCAACGTCTACAATTTCCTCTCTCGTTACCTTATTGATGTTTTCTAACCAATCATTTACCGAATATGTTTGGTTTCCAATTACGTTATGATATAAAATTTCGACTAATCCACGGGAAGTATCAGTAGTTTCCAGTAATTGATTATTTGTTACCGCTTTTGTTTGTTCTATTTCCTGATCAGAAAAATCTCCATTTTTCATCGCATCTAATTGTTCACGTATAATAGTAGTTGCTTGATCATAGTTTTTCGTTTCAATTCCACTCATTACCATCAATAGTCCTTTATGGCTTTCCAATCTGCTTGCAGCGTAATATGCAAGACTTGCCTTTTCACGGACATTGATAAATAGTTTGGAGTGGGAAAAGCCACCAAAAATACCGTTAAACAATTGTAAAGCAAAATAATCATCATCACCGAATCGTACATGAGTACGATATCCGATATTTAATTTACCTTGTTTTACATCTTGCTTTTCTTTAATTTCTTTTGGTTCAGAAATTTGTCTGCCATTTCTGTTTTCTATTTTTTGAGGAGTACGGCTTGAAAAATCAAGCTCCTTACAAAATGTTTCCACTTGATTCTCCTCTATATCACCAATAATATATAAATCTAATTCATCTTCCTTAATCGCTTTTTGATAATATTCATAAAGGGATGTTGCCGTAATTTGATCAACCTGATCTTTTATACCGTTTGCATCAAGTGCATATGGCTCTCCCTTGCACATTTCTTCTACAAGCCTGACGCTTGAGTATCTCATTTTATCATCATAAATAGATTGAATTCGTTGTTTTAATGTTCTTTTTTCTTTTTCCACTGTTTCTTCATGAAAAGAACCATTTTCAGCATTTGGATGCAACAAAACCTGTGATAGGAAATCAATTCCCTTTTGTAGAAGTGGAGTTGAATCCTTCAGAAATTTCTCATTTGCTATATCCACGGTAAAAGACATTACATGGTATTCACCTTTTTTAGCTAAATCCACATAAAATCCCGCACCGTAAAGATCATCTAAATATGAACGCAAGGCTGTAGTGGTTGGATATTGTTTTGTGCTGCTTTGTAAAACATTGGGGAGCAGTGCCCGTAAAGTCACAGTTTCTTCATTCAAAGGCGCCTTCATTTTCCAAACTAAAGTATTTGTTTTATATTTTTTTGTTTTCACAATATGTAGATTATATCCATTTTTAGGGATAATTGTTTCGTTTGCAACCGTCATGTACAAACCTCCTTCTGGTTTCTTTTACTATTTTGTAATGAAGTTATACTAACTATACATTTTTATCATGTTGTCCTACAAGTATTTACCTTTTTTAATGGACCTTTTCTTAAACAATGTTGCTTTTGTAGAGGATAAGCTTCTAAACTTCTTTTCGGACAAAGAATGCAACAAACATCTACGGAAAGCAAAAAGTTTTGTGAAAACAACATTTAGTATAAAAAAAAGTCCCGTGCAAACGGAACTTTTCTTTTCATATACAATTTAACGTTGACCTTTGATATACGGAATTCCATCTGCCTTTGGTGCTTCCGCTCTTCCAACAAAGCCTGCTAAAGCTAGAATAGTTAGTACGTAAGGCGCAATTAATAAGTACACACTTGGTATATCTTTTAAGAATGGTATTTGATCCCCAACAATACTTAAAGACTGGGCAAAACCAAAGAATAATGCTGCTCCCATAGCACCAAGCGGATGCCATTTACCGAAAATCATCGCGGCAAGTGCCATGAAACCTTGACCGGCAATCGTTGTAGCACTAAAATCCAATGTGATGGTTTGGGAATAAACTGCTCCGCCGAGACCACCAAATACTCCGGATAAAAACACAGCTATATAGCGCATTTTTATTACGTTAATTCCCATTGTATCAGCTGCCATTGGATGTTCCCCAACCGAACGAAGTCTTAATCCGAAAGGAGTTTTGTAAATAACATACCATGCAATAATAGCTATAATGATAGCAAGATAAGAAGGATAAGTTACATCTCTAAAAAATAATTTTCCAATAACAGGGATGTGATTTAAAACCGGTATATCAATTTTATTGAAGTTTTGAGTAATAGTATCTGTTTGTCCTTTTCCCTGATAAAGCATTTTCACCAAGAATACAGATAAACCTAATGCTAAAAAGTTTATTGCAACACCGCTGACAGTCTGATCAGCCCTGAAACTAATAGCTGCAATACCATGTATTAGTGCAAAGATTCCACCTACGATCATCGCGACAAGGAGACCTAGCCACGGTGTGGCAGCACCAAATGTATGGGCAAATGAAAGGTTAAAAATGATGGAACTAAATGCCCCCATAATCATTAAGCCTTCTAAACCGATATTGATTACACCTGATCTTTCAGAAAATACCCCACCCAATGAAGTAAAGATAAGAGGGGCAGCCATCAAAAGGGATGAAGTAATAATAATTTCTAAAGCAGTCATGATACTCATTTATTTTGCCTCCCTTTTAAAGCGAGCAAGCGCCCATTTTATAATATAACTTGAAGCAACGAAGAAAATGATTAACGCGATGACAATTTCCACAAGCTCGTTTGGTACACCTGCTTCTTGTGGCATATTTAAAGAACCAACGCGAAGTGCTCCGAATAGTACAGCAGAAATCACGACACCTAATGCAGTATTTCCACCTAAAAGTGCTACCGCAATTCCGTCAAATCCAACTCCTGAGAATCCGGTATGCAAAAAGGCGAATCCAAAAGTTCCAAGTCCTTCCATAGCTCCGCCGATACCTGCGAAAACACCTGAAATAACCATAGAATGTATGATGTTGCGATTCACATTCATACCAGCATATTGGGCAGCATGCTGATTGAAACCTACAGATCTTAATTCAAAGCCTTTTGTTGTTTTTTCTAATATAAACCACATAACAATTGCTGCAACAATTGAAAGGTATATACCATTATGAAGGGTTGAAAAATCAGTAATACTTTGCAGAAAATTAGATTGCAAAGATGCTGAATCGTGAATTTGAGCTGTTTTATCCCCTTGTTTGGAAAGAACATTACGAATGATATAATTGCTTACATGTAACGCGATATAGTTCATCATGATCGTGACAATAACTTCATGTACTCGTAAACGTGCTTTTAAAAATCCAGGAATAAATCCCCAAATAGCTCCGGCCACTCCTGCAGCAATAATAGCTAGTGGTAAGTGAATTATTTTAGGAAGATCAAAAGAAAGTCCAATCCACACAGCAGCAACCCAACCAACTAATAATTGTCCCTCCACTCCGATATTGAATAACCCGGTGCGAAAAGCAAATGCAACAGCAAGTCCGGCAAATATATATGGTGTTGCCTGTCTTAAAGTTTCGCCAATATAAAACGGCTGTCCAAAAGCTCCGTTCCAAAGGGCAGCATATCCACTAATAGGATTATATCCGGTAATTAGCATAATGATCGCACCGGCAATTAAACCTAGTAGAACTGCGATAACTGGTATTAATAAATTCATATAACGATTAGACATTTGATGTTTCACCTTCTCCCGTACGTTTCGAGCCAGCCATTAATAATCCTAATTCCTGCTCAGAGGTTTTCTTAGGATCTACAATATCCACAATCTTTCCTTCATAAATAACGGCAATCCGGTCGCTGACATTTAATATTTCATCTAGCTCAAAAGAAATTAACAATACTGCTTTTCCCTTATCTCTTTGCTCAATTAATCGTTTGTGAATAAATTCAATTGCTCCTACATCTAAGCCACGTGTCGGCTGAGCTGCGATTAATAAATCCGGATCCCGATCTACTTCCCGACCAATAATAGCTTTTTGCTGATTACCACCTGACAGAGAGCGGGCAAGAGTATATTCGCTAGGTGTTCGAACATCAAATTCCGTAATTAATTGTTTTGCTTTTTTATATATTTCCTTAAAGCTCAGAACTCCTTTTTTAGAAAAAGGCTTCTGATAATAAGTTTGTAGCGCCATATTTTCACCTATAGGAAAATCTAAGACAAGACCGTGCTTATGGCGGTCCTCAGGAATATGTCCAAGACCGCTTTCCGTGATTTTTCTAGGTTTGAATGTACGTATTTCCTTGTCGTTCAATTTAATAGATCCGCTTTCTGATTTTCTTAATCCTGTGATGGCTTCAATTAATTCAGTTTGTCCATTCCCATCAACTCCGGCAATTCCGACAATTTCCCCGCCCCGTACCTGAAGGTCAAGCCCTTTTACCGCTTGAACCCCACGAGAATCTTTTACTACTAAATTATTAATTTCCAAAACATTTTCTTTTGGAGTTGCATCTCTTTTTTCTGTTTTAAAGACAACTTCACGTCCTACCATTAAATTAGCTAATTCAGTAGGATTTGTATCTTTAACATTTAATGTGTCTATTCCTTTACCTTTTCGAATAACTGTTACTCGATCACAAACCTCCATAATTTCTTTTAATTTGTGGGTAATTAAGATAATGGATTTTCCTTCCTTAATTAGCGCTTTCATTATCTGGATTAGTTCTGTAATTTCTTGAGGGGTTAAAACAGCAGTAGGTTCATCAAAAATAATAATATCTGCACCACGATATAATGTTTTTAATATTTCTACTCTTTGCTGCATTCCTACAGAAATATCAGAAATTTTCGCACGAGGATCCACAGATAAATTGTACCTTTCTGAAATTTCTCTAACTTGCTTTTCTGCCTTTTTAATGTCAATTGACCCGCTTGATTTAGGTTCTTTTCCAAGAATAATATTCTCTGTAACTGTGAATTTCTCTACTAACATAAAATGCTGGTGAACCATCCCAATCCCTAAATCATTTGCAATATTTGGATTCGTTATTTTAACTGGTTTCCCTTTAACACGAATCTCTCCTTTTTCGGGTTGGTATAAACCAAACAATACATTCATTAACGTAGATTTACCCGCCCCATTCTCACCAAGCAGTGCATGAATTTCTCCCTTTTTAAGCTGTAACGTTATATTATCGTTTGCTATGATGCCTGGAAATTCTTTTCGAATGTTGAGCATTTCAATTACATAATCCACCCGCATCCACTCCTTGTTAAAAATCATATCTTTTTTTAGTATTTAATGGTAAGAGGTCTGACTTTAGGAAGGTAAAAAAATCCTAACGGAAAAGTAAAATTATCTTCTGCTTTTCCGTTAATATTTTTATCGGGATTGGCAGGTGCCAATCCCTTTACTGACTTATTTAGTTGGTTTTAAAGGAACTTGAACCTCTCCATTAATGATTTTTTGTTTCCAATCATCAACAGCTTTTAAAACATCTTGAGAAAGGTTTTCTTGAGATGGTGCAATTCCAACTGCGTTATCTTTCAAACCATATTCAATTTGTTTTCCGCCAGGGAAGTTACCGTTCATTGATTTTTTAGATAAATCTTCTACCGCTAAGTCTACACGTTTAACCATGGATGTTAAAGTTACATTATACTCCTTACCATTAACCGTAACTTTACCCTCATCATTTTGGTCACGGTCTACACCAATAACCCAAACGTTTTTATTAGGATCTTGTTTTTTAATGTTTTTTGCTTCCGCAAATACACCTTTACCAACATTTCCAGCAGCATGATAAATTACGTCTGCACCTGATTTATACATAGCAGATGCAATAGATTGACCTTTACTTGCGTCGTCAAAAGAACCCGCCCATTGAATATCCACTTTTGCATTAGGATTTACAGCTTTTACACCAGCTTGGAAACCTGCTGCAAATTTATTTATCAAATCACTTTCAATCCCGCCAATAAATCCAATTTTATTAGTTTTAGTTGTCATTGCTGCAACAACACCAACAAGGAAGGAACCTTCATTTTCTTTAAACGTAATAGACGCCACATTCTTTTGACCAGTAATAACACTGTCTACAATAGCAAATTCTGTATTCGGACGTTGTTTTGCCACCTTTGTTACAGCATCCTGCATTTTATATCCGATGCCATAAACTAGATTAAAATGATTGCGAACAGCTGTATTTAAGTTTGTTACATAGTCTGCATCACTTGTTGATTGAATATAGTTGTAACCGTTTGTTCCTTTAGTCAGGTTATTATCACTACCAAACTTTTGTAGACCTTCCCATGCTGATTGGTTGAATGATCTATCATCCACCCCACCAGTATCCGTAACCATCGCTACGGTAAATTTTTTGTCATCACCGGATTTTCCTCCATCTTTCGTACTTGTACCACAAGCACCTAAAAGAGTTCCAGCAGCTAATACTATTGATAGAGCTATCCCAATTTTACGCTTTTTCACTTTTGTTCCCCCTATATTCATAATTTAGTAGAAATCAAAACATACCAAATTTAGATTCTCTTTCTTAAAACATGAAAACTAAATTTGTCTGCTTTAAAATAATTAACAGAGTAAAGTATCGGTTGGTCTTCTTCATCATAATGAAGCTGTTTTAAAACTAAGAGTGCAGTTTCCGGATCACAATCCAAAATAGGTGAAATTTTATCATGATAACCGATAGGCTCGATACTAGTTATAGCATAAGAAATTCTTTTCTTACTATATGTTTCTAAAGTATCAAATATCGATCCATCACTATTCGAAAAATTCCACGGGAATAGTTCGGCCGGAATTTTGTCAATACAATAAACAACGGGTTCCCCATTTGCTGTACGAACTCGTTCAATAACTGCAATTTCATTTTCTTTTTGACACGAAAGACGTCGGATATCTTCCTCTGTTGGTCCTTGTGTTGTAGTACTTAAGAAAATTGTCCCAGGTTCCATTCCAGCTTGGCGGATCATATTGGTAACACTATTAAGCTGTTCGATTCCGGAAGAAAACAAAGGTCTTGCATTCACAAAAGTTCCAACACCATGTCTTCTTGTGATAACGTTTTCTTCTTCCAGAATACGAAGAGCTTCTCTTAAGGTTGCCCTACTGACCCCAAGTTCTTTAGCTAAATCGAATTCTGAAGGGAGCTTTTCTCTTTCCTTGTATACACCATTTTCTATATCATTTTTCAAATGGTCAATGACCTGAAGATATAAATGACGACTATCTGCTTTGACTGACATTTTGAAGAAACCACCACCATACATTCTTAAGACATCAGACCTCTGATGTATTATTTCTACTAATCGAAATTACTATATCATTTTTTATAACGATAATAAATAAAAATTTTAGAGTTTGTCGAAAAATATCGAAGTTCGTAACTTAATATTTCCACTATTAAAAATACGGATGGATTTTATATGTTATCGAGGTATGATAATAAAAAATGCCGCTCATACTTATACCGATATTATTCAAAGGTATTTTGTATGAACGACATTGTTTTTTTTTATGAAGTTTGCTCTTCAGTAGGTTTCGGAATTAAAACCGCTCTAGGCTTACTTCCCTCATATGGTCCTACTACGCCTCTGTTCTCCATTTCATCTATTAATCTTGCTGCCCGAGTATAGCCGATTCGAAAACGACGCTGGAGCATCGAAACAGATGCAGTCTGCATTTCGGCGATTAACTGGACAGCATCATCATATAATTCATCTTCAACTTCCTCGGAAATTTCAGGAAGTTCATCTGGAATCATTTCCTCTTGATATTGGGCTTTTTGCTGTGAAATGACAAAATCGACTATATCCTCTACTTCCTCATCCGAGAGAAATGCACCTTGTACTCGAACCGGCTTAGATGCACCGACTGGAAGGAAAAGCATATCACCGCGACCTAAAAGCTTTTCCGCTCCACCCATATCTAAAATAGTTCTAGAATCAGTTGCAGAAGATACTGCAAAAGCAATTCGGGATGGTATATTTGCTTTGATTACTCCGGTAATAACATCAACGGATGGACGTTGAGTAGCGATAATTAGATGGATACCTGCCGCACGTGCCATTTGTGCTAACCTAGTAATGGAATCCTCTACATCACTTGAGGCCACCATCATCAAGTCTGCCAACTCGTCCACTATGACAACGATATATGGCAATAACGGCTGTTTTGCACCAGTTTCAAGATTATCACGTTTAACATGATCATTATACCCTTCAATATTTCGGGTTCCACTATGGGAGAATAGCTCATATCTTCTTTCCATTTCGCTTACTACCTTTTTCAACGCTTGAGACGCTTTTTTGGCATTTGTCACAACTGGAGCAAGCAGATGCGGAACACCATTATATACATTAAGCTCTACCATTTTCGGATCGATCATCATGAGTTTTACCTCATGTGGCTTTGCCCGCATTAGAATACTTGTAATGATACCGTTAATACATACACTTTTTCCGCTTCCGGTTGCACCAGCTACAAGTAAATGCGGCATTTTATTTAATTCTGCCAACACTGCTTCACCGGTAATATCCCTTCCTAAAGCAATTTGTAATTTTGCTTCCGAGTGATCATTTGCTTTCGCTTCCAGCACTTCCCGTAACGAAACCATAGCAACTTCTGAATTAGGTACTTCAATTCCAATGGCAGATTTTCCTGGGATTGGCGCTTCCATTCGAATATCTTTAGCTGCAAGTGCTAATGCGAGATCGTCACTAAGACTAACGATTTTACTCACCTTCACTCCGATATCCGGATGAATTTCATACTTTGTTACTGCAGGTCCTAAATGAACTTGGGTTACATGTGCTTTTACACCAAAACTATTAAATGTTCTTTCCAATTTTGCAGCATTGGCATGTATTAGTTCATATTCACTGCTTTGGTCAGTTGCCTTAGGTCTTTTTAGCAATGTAATAGGAGGCAGCTGATAATCCTCATTTTCTACTTCTGAAAAGCTAATATTTGGAGCGAGATCATCCTCTTGATCTTCTTCTATTGCTTCATGAGTTTCTATCTTCCCATTCTCCATCTCTTCTGGATTATAAGCCCTTTCTGTAAAACTTGAAATGATAGGAGGTGCCTCTTTCTTATTTTCTGCTCTTGAATCTTTGATCGGTACCTCAGCTGGCTGCAAACTCTCTGTTGTTTGTTTTCGCACTTTCTTTTCTTTACGATTATTTTTCCAAGATTCCAGATCCTCTTTTGAGGCCTTCCATTGTCCCTTTATAAATTCACCTAATTTAACGCCAACCTTTTCAAAAAATGGTCCTAACGATTTACCGGTCACTAATACAAATCCAATTAATATAAGAACAATCGAAAGAATTTTTGTACCGAGTGAATCAAATAAAAAGTGGGAAACCGCAAATAGAACCGCACCAATCATTCCGCCGCCTAAATCAGGAGTGGATGATTCTCCCTTTACTTCCTGCCAAAATATTTCCCATGTATTCGTAACAACACTTGCACTTGCAAGTTGACCAACTTGTGCTTTAAGCTCAAAAAGCTTTACATGGCTAAGCAATAATAGACTCATAACTATTAAATAAATACCATTTAGCCGTCTAGTAAAAAAAAGAGGTAAATTTCTTTTTATGATTAAATATCCCGCAAGCCAAATCATCCCAATTAGTGCAAATATGTACCACTCACCAAGAAAAAAACGAAAGAAAAAAACAAGTGCTTTCCCAACCGCACCTAATTTAATAATCGAAATGATGCTTAAGGCAATTAAAATCATTCCAGTTAGTTCAAAACGTATATTCGATTTGATTTGTTTTTCCTTTCTCGTTCTTCTTTTTGCTTTAGCCATTACATCACCCTACTTAATATATAAGAAAGCAGCCAAATATGGGCTGCTTCTCCTTTTTTTTCATTATATCATAACCTTTATTATTAAGGTATTTACCTTTCATATTATACCTAAATGATTTGCCCCGGCATTATACTGTTTTCCAAATAATCTGCTGGGTCTGTGCTTAATATTCGAATAACACGTTTGCCATCCTCTACTTTTTCAACTATCATAGGGATGCCATTATACGTAATGAATTCCTGTCTACTATAAGCAGATGTGTCCGTTGGAAAAATTAACTCCTGTGGTACGGTAGTATAAAGTATCATTGTATGAGCCCCTCATGCTGTTGATTTGTTTTTCGGCTTTCAATTAATTCATTTAATTTTTTTAATGCATGGCCAATTCCGCCAACTTCGTTAATTAAACCGTATTTTACTGCTTCGGACCCCACCACATTTGTACCGATATCTCTAGTTAGATTTCCTTTCGCAAACATTAGTTCCTTAAATACTTCTTCCTGCACATTAGAATGGCTCGTAACAAACTTTATTACACGTTCTTGCATTTTATCAAGATATTCAAATGTTTGAGGTACACCAATGACAAGGCCAGTTAATCTGACTGGATGAATCGTCATTGTGGCAGTTTCTGCGATAAATGAATAATCAGTTGAAACAGCAATTGGCACACCGATAGAATGTCCTCCGCCTAAAACGATAGAAACAGTTGGTTTCGACAGGGATGATATCATTTCCGAGATTGCGAGTCCTGCCTCAACATCCCCGCCGACTGTATTTAATATAATGACTAACCCTTCTATTTTGGTATTCTGCTCTATTGCAACCAGCTGGGGAATAATATGTTCATACTTTGTAGTCTTGTTTTGGGGAGGAAGCTGCATATGACCCTCTATTTGACCAACTATTGTTAAACAATGGATATTACTGTCCTGTGGCAGCTGCGGGACATTGGTTTGTCCAAGCTGTTGTATTTTATCGACAATTCCTGCTTTAACATCCTTATCCTCTTGTTCCTTTTCTGGTTCTGGCTGCTCCATGCGAAAATCTTTAGTCATCTGAATACTCCTTTATCATTGTTTTCATTGAACAAATGCGCAAGCGCCGCAGATTTAGCGTACAGAATACCTCGTCTTCGACTGAGATAAGGAAAACACGGCGAGAAAAGGAGCCGATGTTAACTTATCGTAGGGAGAAGATGAGGAAATCCGCTAGCCGATAGGCGGTGGAGCTGGATGTAGATAACTTTTATATAAAAGGTTACCCACAGTGAAAAATTTTAATATTTCCTAAGGGACTAGAAAACCTAAACATAATAATATTAGTATCTACTTAGATCATGAATTTCATTCAAAAAACACCGACCTTTGCTAAGTCGGTGTTTGTCTTAATATATTTAAATTTCCATTATAATTGGAAGAATCATTGGTCTTCTTTTCGTTTTTTCAAATAGGAAATAATTTAATTGATCGCGAATATCTTGTTTGATGCTTGACCAATCAAATGCATCTTTTTCCATATTATTTTCCACAATTTCTCGGACTAATGAGGTAGAATCATTCATTAGCTGTTCAGACTCCCTGACATACACAAAGCCTCGTGAAATAATTTCCGGACCAGCTGCAATACTTTTTTTGTACTTGCTTAATGTTACAACGACAATTAATATACCATCTTGAGATAATAGTCTACGGTCGCGCAGAACAATATTTCCAACATCGCCGACACCAATACCATCAATCAATACATTCCCAGATGCGACTTTCCCGCTGAAAGCCATTTTTTCATTTTTATATTCAAGAACCTCTCCCTTATCAGGAATAAATACTTGCTCCTTCTTTAAACCTACTTGCTCAGCAAGTCGTGAATGAGCGACCAGCATCCTATATTCTCCTTGTACTGGAATAAAGTACTTTGGCTTCATTAGATTAAGCATTAATTTCAAATCTTCCTGACAACCATGACCTGTCACATGAACCTTTCTGCGTTCTGACAGAACGGAAGCCCCAGAACGGTATAGCATGTCCACCGTTTTAGACATTATTAGCTCCATGCCAGGGGACGGCGATGCCGTAATGAAAACAGTATCTCCTTTTTGAATATTAATATATTTATGGGTGCGCTTTGCCATTTTTTGCAATACTAAAAACGGCTCCCCTTGATTTCCAGTTGTCAGAATTACTAGCTCTTCATCTGGATATTTATCTAATTCATGGACTGGGATTACTATATCCTCAGATTTGATATCCAAATAGCCTAAAGACAAAGCAATTTCATAAACTCTTTCCAAACTTTTACCTACTACTGCTATTTTTCTTCCCGTCTCAAAAGCTGCATCAAATACTTGTTGGATTCGAATTAAATTAGATGCAAAGCATGCAACAATAATTCGCCCTCTTGCAGAATAAAAGGCGTTTGACATTTCCCCAGCAATGACTCTTTCAGAAGTGGTTAAACCCGGATGCTCCGCTTCAATACTGTCGGACAGAAGGCATAGTACACCCTCTCTTCCGACCTTGGCCATTTCGGCAATATCCGATTGATAAAAATCGGATACGCTTTGGTCAAATTTAAAATCTCCGGTATGAACAATATTTCCCTCTGAAGTATGAATACATATACCGATCGAATCAGGAATGCTGTGGGTTGTTTTAAAAAAGCTGATGTCAACTGTATCAAAATGCAATACTGTATCCGCTTTAATAACATGGAACACAACTTCTGATTTTACATTAACATCTTTAAGTTTTTCCTTTGCAAAAGCGATTGTTAATTTAGTTCCATAAACGGGAACATTCAATTTCATTAACAGATAAGGCAATGCACCAATAGCATCTTCATGTCCATGTGTTAAAAATATCCCTTTTATTCGCTCTTTATTATCCTCTAAATAAGTTGTATCAGGAATAACAATATCGATTCCGAGCATTTCATCCTCTGGATACATGAGTCCAGCATCAATTACAAATATGTCTTCATCCACCTCGAAAACATACATGTTTTTTCCAATTTCCCCAACTCCCCCCAGGGGAATAATTTTAATAGATTCATTTTTCTTTTTCAAATTCTTGTTCCTCCAATGCTGTTTTTCCGACCTAAATCAGTTAAACCCATTATACTTGAAGAAGAAAATACTGTTCAATAAGATTTTAGAAAATCAAGCATTATTTAATGTAAGCATTGCTACTTTTTCCTTATATAAATTTTGCAATGTATGTAAAAGCCCATCGATAATAGCGATATTTTCATTAGCATTCATTAAGGCGATTTGAATCCAATTATTTTTTATTAAATAACGATTTCGGAAATGGACTTGATAACCATTTAAATAAAGGTCAAGTCCTATATCCATAGCATTTATTTCACAAGGAAAAACTATTGTCATAACACAAGGTGATGTTAGATCTTTATCAACAACAAAGGAAAAACCTTTTGCCAATAAAGTATCAAAAACATACGAAAATCTTGAAACATTCCTAGCAAAATAATCAGCTTCAAATAAGGTATCCAACGCTAAATCGAGCGCTTTGAATAAATAGGAATTTTGTGTAAATGGGATGCCTTCACATTCTTGGTAATACTTCACATCAAGATAACGCGGCACCTTATTCAATCCCGTTTCCAACTCATTATATAGAACAAAGGAGAGACCTGTTATAGAGCCGATAGCTTTCCCCGAAACACCAGAAGCCATGTATATCTTTTCAAAATTTAATGGAACCGCACCTATTGAACTAATAGCATCAATACATATTTTTACGGAAAATTCCTCACATATGGATTGAATCGCTTTAAAATCATTCAACATACCGGTGGAGGTTTCACAATGGACAAACCATATCCAATCATAAGAATTACGTTGGCACAAATCCCTTATTTCATCCATGTTATAGGGTGTACCCCATGGTTTGGCAAGCTTATCAAAAGAAAGTCCGAAGCGAGTGGCATGATCCGCTAACCGCTCTCCAAATTCTCCATTTGACAAAATTAACCCCTTTGTTCCTAAAGACGCAAGATGTGCAGCAATAGCATCATTTGCAACCGTGCCAGTACCTGTAAATACCGAAGCATGCTTAGCATTCGTTAGCTTTTTTAATTTAAAAAATACACTTTCGGCAATCTGTTTATGTTCTTGTGATCTATGCCAATCAGGCTGTGATAAAAAAATGGATTGAATTTTGTCATCCACCTTAACAGGACCTGGAAGGAAGGAATTTACCATCGAAAGATTTTTTAAATGTTCTTTTTGGTAAAACATCTCCTTTGTCAAATACATTGGCTGAAATAATACATCATCTTTACCAACCAGATGTGCAAAAGGTTCAAATCCTAAATGTTTGTACAACTTGGATTGTCTTGTAGTCCCGGAAATAAAAGCAATGTCATAACCTTTATATAAACAATAGCGAATTAAAGCTCCTGTCATACTGGCAAATACTCGGCCATTTCGGAAATTTGGCTTTACAGACAATAACCGTATTTCACACGGTCTTGAAAAGGCAACTTCCAAATGTTCTTCAATTTTTCCAAGTTTTTTATCCAGTGAAAATGGACGAACATCTCTAAGGGCCATCATCCCGACAATTTCATTATCCGCTTTACAAATGACATATTCATTTTCATCGTGAAACTGGTCTATTAATTTTCTTGCCTTATTTACACTATGCTGCGGTATTTCCTCTACAAAAGTATCGTAATTTAGTCGAAAAATCCCCTCAAATTCCTCTGTATCCCTTGCAATTTTAATTGTGTAGTTCATGTCTACGTCCCCCATTATTACTCTTTATTCTTTATGTTTCAAAATTATTAAAATAATAATAAAGAAGATGATGATACTGGCATAAAGATTATGATATATAAAAAAAGTGAAAATAGGTGTTAACCCAATTGCGAAAAGCCCGGCTTTTGTAAATGACTTAGTAAAAGGGTAGCTAATAAGGAAGGTTATAACCATCCCTAATGCTGTCAGCGGTGAAATGTAAAGAATACCTCCCAGAAACGAAGCTACTCCTTTACCGCCCTTAAACCTATATAGTATGGGGTACATATGACCCAAAATAACGAATAATAAGACAATTGTTTGCTGAAAAAAATTCATTTTTAAACTGTCCGCGAGCCAGCATATGAGGATTGCCTTCAACATATCTCCAATCAATACAAACAGAAATCCCTTTTTGCCAAAAGATCTGCCGGCATTTCTTGCACCTGGATTCCCGCTTCCTTCAGCAAAAATATTCTTCCTGAAAAAAACACGGCCAACAATATGTGCAGTTAAAATATGTCCAAATATGTATGCAAGTAAATAGGTATAAATCGCCATAGATTCGCCATTCCCTAAGTGAGGTATTTATGTTTATTATATTACCATTTTTTTCAGAATTTGAGGTAAATATATAAAAAAAGAAAACTTTCTTAAGAGATTCTATTTTTCAATGATTCATTTTAGAAATAAAAAAAGGAAGGGCATCCCATCCTTTTTATTTTTCCAAAGTATTTAATAATGTAATGATGTTTGATCTCTCTTGTTCTGTTAACGGTACAAGGGGCAGTCTCACTGATCCTACATTAAATCCTTTTAACTGTAACGCTGTTTTCACAGGTACTGGGCTTGGTGCAGCAAATAATCCTCTCATTAAAGGCAGAAGTTTTTGATGTTGTTTCGCCGCAGCTTCGTAAGAACCATTTAAGAAGGATCCTATCATCTCTTGCATCTCCGAACCGATAATATGGGATGCCACGGAAACAACCCCTTTTCCGCCAATAGATAAAACAGGAATAGTCAGCCCATCATCCCCACTATATAATTCAAATTCCTCGCTTGTATTTGCAATAATTTCAGCCATAGCGTCCAAGTTTCCGCTAGCTTCCTTAATCGCTACAATATTTTTAATTTCGGAAAGCTTGATAACTGTATTCGGCTCAAGATTCGCCACTGTACGCCCTGGAACATTGTAAAGCATTACAGGTAAACTGGTTGCCTCTGCAATCGTTTTAAAATGCTGAAAAAGCCCTGTTTGATTAGGCTTATTATAATAAGGAGTAACGATTAAAACAGCATCGACACCTAGCTCCTCTGCTTTTTTCGTTAATTCCACCGATGCATATGTGTTATTGCTGCCAGTACCCGCAATAACGGGCACCCTGCCATTTGTGGTTTTCACAACATGACTGAATAAAGCTAGCTTCTCTTCTGTAGATAATGTAGGGGATTCACCAGTAGTCCCCGCAACTACTAAAGATTCTGTACCATTTTCAATTAAATACTCGACAAGCTGTGTTGTTTTTTGAAAATCAATATTCCCTTTTGAATCGAATGGAGTAACCATAGCAGTAGAAATTCGACCGAAACGACTCATATTTAACACTCCTTCATTATTTACCGAAGTTCCGAACGGTAAATTATTCACTCTACATTTTGCAGTTATATTGTAATTTCGTATGTTTCCTCTTGCAGATTAAATGCATCGTGTAAAGCATTAACAGCGACCACTAAATCTTCTTCTTTTACTAATACCCAAATGGTTGTATGACTGTCAGCAGATTGTAAAATTCTAATGCCCTTTTCGGACAATGCTGAAACGATTTTAAAGGTAACACCAGGTACCCCATTCATGCCCGCTCCAACAACGGATACCTTAGCACAACCTCTCTCAATTTCAGGTCGATGGCCCATTTTCTGTAATACAGATGCAGCTTTCTCTATAGCGTCCTCTGCTACGGTATATACAACTCCAGTTGGAGAGATATTAATGAAATCAACACTAATATTTTCATTTGCCATTGCTTTAAATACCTCAGATTGAAGGTCATATTGCCCATCTTTTGCGTAAACCTTAATCTGAGCAACATTTGCAACATAAGCAATACCAGTTACTGGGCGTTCACGAATATCCGTTCCTTTGGACTGCTTATTTAAAGAAGTAACCAATGTTCCGAGATTGTCTGAATAAGTGGAGCGAATTCGAATCGGTACTTTCGCCTGCATCGCTATTTCTACTGCACGAGGATGAATTACTTTTGCCCCTTGGTAGGCCATGTTACAAACCTCTGTATACGTTACAACAGGTAATTTTCTTGCATTATCAGCAATTCTAGGATCAGCAGTCATAATTCCCTCTACATCTGTGAAAATATCAATCCACTCTGCTTTTAAGGCTACTCCCAATGCAGCTGCAGATGTATCACTTCCACCTCGTCCAATTGTTGTTACATCGCCGTTTTTTGCAGACCCCTGGAACCCTGCCACCACTACAACATCATGTGTATCTAATTCTTTTAACAATCTTTCACATTTCATGTCGATAATTTTTGCATTTGTATGCTCCGCATTTGTCCTAAATCCAGCTTGAGAGCCAGTTAGCGCAGTAGCTTTGATATCTTCTCCAAGGAGCATATTCGTAAATACCAAGCTGGAAATGACTTCTCCGCATGATAGCAGTAAATCCTGTTCTCTTTTATTTATTAATATTTTTGGTTTCTGTACAAGGGAGAGAAGTGTATCTGTCGCATACGGGTCACCATTTCTTCCCATTGCAGAAACAACTATTACTACCTTATAACCATCCTGCAATGCATTTTTAATGTGTTTTAACGCTTGTTTTCGACCTTGCTCATCGCGGACAGATGTACCCCCAAATTTCTGTACAATTAACTTCATTTTAACACCTCTGTATGTTAAATAAATTTCGTTTTTTATGATGAGGCTAATATAACATTTTTTTATGAAGTAATCCGTTCAAATTTATACTAGACCTAGATTAATTAGACTTTCAGCAATTTGTACGGAATTCCATGCTGCACCTTTTAAAAGATTATCCGAAACAACCCACATATGAAACCCTTTGTCTTCATCTAAATCTTTTCTGATTCGGCCAACAAAGACATCATTTTTTCCAACGGCATTTGCAGGCATAGGATATATTTGCTCACTAGGATTATCTTCTAAAACAATTCCGGCTGCAGAAGAAAGTACCTCTTGAATGCCAGTCGCAGTTAGTCCTTCCCTTTCGACCTCGAAATAAACTGACTCAGAGTGACCTGTTTCAATCGGAAGGCGAACACAAGTAGCAGCAACCTTCAACTCTGGCATATGCATGATTTTTTTCGTTTCATTTATCATTTTTACTTCCTCAAAAGTGAAACCATTGTCCATGAATTTATCAATTTGAGGAACAGCATTAAACGCAATTTGATAATGTTTTTTATCGCCTTTAACTGGCAAAACTTGCGGTTCAAATGGCTCACCATGTATGATAGCCTTCGTTTGTTCATGTAATTCTTGAATTGCCGCAGTACCAGAACCAGAAACAGCCTGATAGGTAGAAACAATTACTTTACTTAATCCAAATGCTTTACGGATTGGTTCCAATGCAACCACCATTTGAATCGTTGAACAGTTTGGATTTGCAATAATCCCTTTATGAAGTTTAAGATCTTGTTCATTCACTTCTGGTACGACTAGAGGGACATCTTCATCCATTCGGTACGCACTGGTATTATCAATTACAATTGCCCCACGCTTCACTGCCTCTGGAGCAAAAATTTTCGAAATACTTCCACCTGCACTAAATAATGCAATGTCAACTCCATTAAAGCTATCAGGTGTTGCTTCTTCTACTACAACATCTTCTCCCCGAAATTTTAATACGGTTCCGGCTGAACGTGCAGAAGATAAAAAAGATATTTTTTTAATAGGAAACTCTCTTTTTTCCAGTGTTTTGATCATTTGTTGTCCAACCGCACCTGTGGCACCGAGAACTGCCACATGATATCCTTTGGATATTGACATTTTAAGCATTCCCCTTCCAATCTATATACAGATATTTTATATGTGTATCTTAAAGAAAATAACGATTTTATTTTATCATATTAACGCATGATAATATATCATTTTCTCTAATTCATCTTATTAGTAAAGGGATTGTAAGGCTTAGGTAAAATCACTAGCAAACTAAACTTTTACACTAATAATCATTTCTCACGGCTGACTCGGAATAATTGTTACATTTCGTCTTTGGTTATAAATGCTAAGTTGACATGGTTTCGGAGCATCTTTTCTTACGGAGTTTTTTCATTTTAACCCAAATAAGATTGTTACTTGGAATTTCGTATACAAAGGCACCAAGTTAAAATCGGCTTTTGGATTTATACAAAGTTTAAGAAAAAGAGCCTTTCTCATAGAAAACTCGCCTATAGGCGAGCTATGATGGTTTTGATATTTTATTATTCACTTCGGAACCTTTCAATAATGACTGGCTGTAATTGTCTCCCTTTAATCGCCTCTTCTACCGTTTCTTGAAGTAAGGTCATTTTTGCAACCATTGAATTTGGTTTATTTATCGGATCATCTTGACCATAAGGGATAAAATAAATGTTTTTTGTAGCCATCAGTCTCATTAAATTGACTCCATTTAAGCCCAGTGCGTCATTGGTGGAAATCCCCAATACAACTGGATTACGATTTCTAAGTGTTGCCTTAGCTGCCATAAGCACTGGAGAGTCTGTAAGAGCATTAGCCATTTTGCTCATGGAATTTCCCGTTAAAGGTGCGATGACCATACAATCAAGAGGAAGCTTTGGGCCTAAAGGCTCCGCATCAACAATAGAATCAATTACTTTTCTGCCGGTTACTTCTTCAATTCTTTCAATCCATTCTTCTCCGCTTCCGAAACGAGTTTCTGTATTTTTCACAGTATAAGTAACAACTGGAATTACCTCTACTCCTGAATCTACCAACCTTTTTATCTCAGGAAACACAGCATCATACGTGCAATGTGATCCGGTTAATCCAAATCCAATTCTTTTTCCTTGTAAACTCATATAAATTTCTCCTTTCTTTTCATAACATCATCTTCGAGCAATTGGGCTAGGACATTTCCTAAAATTTGCCCTGCCGATTTTGGTGCAACAATTCCCGGTAAGCTAGGTGCTAATAAAGCCTTAATACCTCTTTTTTCAGCATAGCGGAAATCTGTTCCGCCAGGCTTTGATGCTAAATCGATGATTAAAGTATGCGTCGGCATCTTTTGGATCACCGCTGCATTTACAACTAAATGCGGAATGGTATTAATGCAAATATCAATATTTCTTACCTCTTTATCCAATTCATTTAAATGGAAAGGCTGTAGTCCCATTTCCGTAATTCTAGCTAAATGCTCACTTTTTCGTGCACCAACCTTTACCTTAGCACCAAGATGGTGAAATGCCCTTGCTACACTCATCCCTACCCTTCCTAATCCAAGCACTGCTACAGTGGAACCATGTATAGTAAATTCCGTATGTTGAATCGCCATCATAATAGTGCCTTCCACAGTAGGGATGGAATTATATATTGCAACATCATCTCTTTCAAATAACATAACTAAACGCCTTTTTACTTTTTTCGTGATTTCTTCTAAAAATGCGTTTTTTATCCCCGTGTAAATCGTACAATGGGATGGGGTTTTTAAAAGCATTTCTTCTGTTATTTCAACTGTTTCAGCGGAAAAAATCATTTCCACCTGACCGTTCGAATCTGTACCAGTGATAGGCAAAATTATGGCATCTATTTCTGTGAAATCTACTTCTGTAATTTTTTCTTTACTAACACCGGTGAACACATGATCTAACTGTTCGAATCCGATTAATGACAGTTTTGCATCTAACTCAGATAATTTTCGGATTACTTCTAATTGCCGAGCGTCTCCACCAATCACAGCAATCTGCAGTCCTGTCAACATCAATATCGTCACCTTCTTCAATGTTGATTGGGTTTATACCTTAAACATAGTATGTAAGAATTGGGTAAACGGTGAAAAGAAAAGCGGAAGCGCCAATTTCACTTGGAGCTAGACAAAGGCTATTTTATGATAAAAAACAAAAACCCCGCTTTATAGCGAGGTCAATCTTTAATGTATTCAATTACTGTGGAACTTCTAAAATAATCATATCTGTTCCAATCGTACGTATTTGCTGCCATGGAACTCTTATTTCATTGACATGCTTCTTCTTCCACTTTCCGGTTGGAATAATTAGTGATTGAATTTGCCCTGTGTTTTCATTGATTTCAAGATCTGTCTGCCCTAGTATTCCAAGCCTCTGTGCTTTTCTGAAATCAACAATTTCCTTCCCGCTTAATTCACTTAGCCGCATCCTTGATCCCCCTTATTGTTTATCTATTATGGCTCTTTTCTTAACCTATGTTACTTTAATAAACGAAAACCTTTAAAAACATCCTTCTTTCGATTAAGAATGAATAGCTTATTAAAGAAAAGAAGCCACGAAACTAAGTCTACATTAGAAAGTTAACTTTTTACGAAAAGCAAAAACTATACGTAAACAGCCTTTATATCAATGTATAGCTCGTATAAAGTTTTTAGAATGATTTTTTCTTAGCAAAATAAAAAAATCCCCTAATTTAGGGGACATCATCAAACATTTTTTGGTAGTTTTCCATCGGGACTTACTAAAGATATTGAGTTTTTCTTCGAAAATATTTTATTGCAAAGCGAATTTACCTTGTCCATGGTAACCTTGTCAATAACTTCAACAATTTCATCCAAGGAACGATGATAACCTAATAATAGTTCGTTTTTGCCATTCCTGCTCATACGGCTGTTAGTACTTTCTAGACTTAGCATTAAACTTCCTTTTAATTGTTCTTTACAGTTCTTCACTTCTTTATCAGTTACCCCTTCACCTTTTATGGTTTCCAAGGTTTGGCTAACAGTATCATATAATTGGTCTAATTGGTTGGCACCAGTTCCGGCATATACATTCACCATTCCTGTATCCTTAAAAGAAGAATGATAAGAGAAAACAGAGTAAGCGAGTCCACGTTGTTCCCTTACTTCTTGAAATAAGCGTGATGACATACTGCCTCCCAAAATATTATTCAAAACAATTAAATCATAAATTTGTTTATGTCCAATTGGGAGCCCTTCATAGCCTATGCATAAATGAGCTTGTTCCGTATCTTTCTTTTTAACAATTTGGTTGGAATGAAAAGTCGGTGCATCCTCATTTAGATTTCTTTTCCCACCTGTGTAATTTCCGAATAATGTTTCAATTTGTTTGATAAAAGTTTCTTCTATATTGCCGGCAACAGAAATAACAACACGATCAGGTGTATACATATCGTGCATATATTGATGTAGTGTCTCACTGTTAAACGTTTCTAAGGTTTCTTCCGTGCCTAGTATCGGATACCCAAGCGGATGGTTTTCATAAACTGTTTTGCTTAATAAATCGTGGACGATGTCATCTGGAGTATCCTCATACATTTTAATTTCTTCATAAACCACATTTTTTTCTTTCTTTAATTCCTCTTCCACGAATGTAGAATGAAAAAACATATCAGCGAGAGTTTCTAAAGCAAATTGGGAGTGATTATCCAAAACCTTAGCATAGTAACATGTATATTCCTTTGAAGTAAATGCATTAACCTGCCCGCCAATCGAATCAAATGCTTCAGCAATTTCACGGGCTGTTCTGGTTTTCGTTCCTTTAAAAAACATATGTTCTAAAAAGTGAGATATCCCATTGTTTTTTAATGTCTCATTTCTTGAGCCTGTACCAATCCATATTCCGATAGCTACTGAACGAACAGTTGGAATTTCTTCTAGTACAATTCTTAGTCCATTTTGACAAGTATATTTCTTGATCACGATTCTTCCTCCTTCATTCATGCTGCAAAAACCTAATCAATGAAATTCGGGACCGTTTAACTAGGATAGCATAAACATTTTACACAAATATTAATATTATCTTTTCCTTTAATCCATTTTCCATCATTATTTTTTTCTTGCGCAAGCAGCCTGCTAGCGATTTCTCCATCTCCTGCGTCTTTCGGGTAAGGCATCACGGGAAACTGGAAGTGCTATTTTCACTTGTTGAAATTTGAAGTGCCAATTTCACTAACTCGTGAACTACTTCACTGTGTTTCCGTTGATCTCACCTGAGACTACGAAATCCGTACACCGATGATTAAGGCGTTTGCGCTTTTCTAATGATTCTTTCCTCATCCACAAGTTTTGAAACCGTACCAATACGATATTGCTTTTTCTTTATCTGGATAATTAGCTGCTCTAATGCATTTGCTGTAGATTCTGTAGGATGCATTAATATTAACGCACCAGGATGAACCTTTGTCATTACTCGATTAATAATGGTACTGGATGATGGTTTTTGCCAGTCAATAGTATCAACACTCCACATCACTGTCCCCATTCCCAGCGAATCTGCAATATCAACTACTTCATCACGATAACTCCCACTTGGCGGGGCAAACCATTTTACATGTTTCCCCGTAGTAGCCTGGATAACCTGATTTGTTTTTATTAACTCTTCACGAATTCTAGCGGATGTTAGACTTTTCATATCTGGATGTGAATAAGAATGATTTCCTACCTCGTTCCCATCTTCCACAATCATTTTGGCCAATTCCGGATTATTTTGCGTCCATCTGCCCTCTAAGAAAAAAGTCGCATGAATATCATATTTTTTTAATGTTTCTAGCATTTTCGGCAAATATTCATTCCCCCATGCAACATTAATTAAAAAACTTACCATCGGCTTGTCCGGATTACCTTTATAAATTGGGCTTGGAGGTAGATCTTCTAAATGTACTTTCGGCCTGATTTGAGTAAAAATTAATTTATTTTTATCAAATTTTTTATCCTTTTTCATATTATCATAGGAAGCCTTTGTATCGACCTTTAAACCATTATAGCCTGGTATTGCCTTCCATATATTATCTACTTTTGCATCTTGAGGTTTTATGGAATATTCTTTTGCAGCTAATTCTATCTGATTGAATAAATCATTTTGATCAGCATATATGTAAATGGTACCATGTTTTAATTTTGTAAGATATTGATTTGATAACGGATTTTCAATAAGGACTATTGTAAGAATAGCAATCACAATGATTCCAATCAAGCTTTTCGAATTTTTCACAGTCACCTTCCTCCTTCCTCTATACTTTATGAAGAATAAGGACAAGGTAGAACTAGAATGAAAAAAGCCAGGTTCCCCTGACTTTTAAGGTGTATCCTGCATTAATAGTAAGTAAATGCCCGATTATTTTAGGCCTGCAGGCCGAAGATCACAAAGGTTTTGCAACAAGTTGTTGTCTATTCAGCCTTTAATCTTCTATAAATCAATGGTGGAAAGCTACCAAGTGATTGAAGTTTCACTTTACGCTTGTGCTTCTTTTTCCTTTTGTTCTTTTATAACAGCTTTTCGAGATAAGTTCACGCGCCCGTGATTGTCTACTTCTGTTACTTTAACAAGAATTTCGTCACCAATTTTAACAACATCTTCAACTTTTTTCACACGTTCTTCTGCTAATTCAGAGATGTGCACAAGTCCATCTTTTCCGTTAAAGATTTCTACAAATGCACCGAATTTCTCAATTCGTTTTACTTTTCCTAAGTAGACCTGACCGACGACAACCTCACGCACAATATCTTCGATGATTTTTTTCGCTTTTTTATTCATTTCTTCGTTAGCGGAAGATATAAAGATTGTTCCGTCTTGTTCAATATCAATTTTTACGCCAGTCTCTTCAATAATTTTGTTAATTTGCTTACCGCTTGGTCCAATAACATCACGAATCTTATCCGGATTAATAGTCATGGTTAAGATTTTTGGTGCGTAAACGGAAAGTTCCGTTCTTGGTTTCGAAATGGTTGACATCATATGATCAAGAATTTGCATACGTCCACGTTTTGCTTGTTGTAATGCTTCTTCTAATATTGGTCTTGAAAGTCCTTCAATTTTGATGTCCATTTGTAAAGCTGTTACACCTTTTTCCGTTCCGGCAACTTTAAAGTCCATATCCCCAAGATGATCTTCCATACCTTGGATATCGGTTAAAATGGTGTAGTGTTCACCTGATTTAACGAGACCCATCGCAATCCCCGCAACCGGTGCCTTGATTGGTACACCTGCATCCATCATGGCCAAGGTACTACCGCAAATACTTGCTTGAGAAGTAGATCCATTTGATTCAAGCACTTCAGAAACCAAACGTATTGTATAAGGGAACTCTTGTTCATTAGGAATGACTGGTTCCAGTGCACGTTCTCCTAAGGCACCATGTCCAATTTCACGGCGGCCAGGTCCACGCATTGGTCCTGTTTCACCAACACTAAATGGAGGGAAGTTATAGTGATGCATAAAACGTTTTGATTCTTCGATACCCAAACCGTCTAAAATTTGCACATCTCCTAAAGCTCCTAACGTACAAACACTTAGTGCCTGTGTTTGCCCTCGGGTAAAGAGACCAGATCCATGTGTTCGCGGTAAAATACCAACTTCCGATGACAATGGACGAATTTCGTCGATTTTTCTGCCATCCGGACGAACTTTTTCTTCTGTTATCAGACGGCGGACTTCCTCTTTTACCATTTTATCTAAAATTTTCTTTACTTGTTTTAAAATATCTTCATCGATATTTTCTTTTTCCTCAAATTCGGCTAGAACTTTATTTTTAACTGCAGTAATGGCGTCCTCCCGTGCATGTTTTTCTTGCACTTGGATTGCCGCAATCATCGATTCTTCGCACATTTCACGAACTTCTGCTTCAATTTTCGTATCTATTTCATAAAGAACAACTTCCATTTTTTCTTTGCCGACTTTAGCAACAATTTCTTCCTGGAAAGCAATTAATTTTTTTATTTCCTCATGACCGAACATAATCGCTTCTAACATAGTTTCCTCAGGAACTTCATTCGCACCGGCTTCAACCATATTAATAGCGTCCTTTGTACCAGCAACGGTTAAGTGCATATCACTTTTTTCCGTTTGTTCAACCGTAGGATTAATAATAAATTCACCATCTATACGTCCAACGATAACACCTGCAATCGGACCTTGAAATGGAATATCAGAAACGGAAAGGGCAAGGGAGGAACCGAACATCGCTGCCATTTCTGTTGGACAGTCTTGGTCAACACTCATGACAACACTGACAACTTGAACCTCATTACGAAATCCATCTGCAAACAATGGTCGAATAGGTCGGTCAATCAGCCTGCTTGCGAGTATTGCCTTTTCACTTGGTCTCCCCTCCCGTTTGATAAAGCCTCCAGGGATTTTACCTACCGCATATAGTCTTTCCTCATAATTTACTGTTAATGGAAAGAAATCAACTGTTTTAGGTTCTTTCGAGGCAGTTGCTGTACTTAATACACCTGAATCTCCATAACGGACAAGTACAGCTCCATTTGCCTGCTTAGCCAATTGGCCAATTTCAACGGAAAGCTTCCGTCCTGCCCAATCCATGGTGAAAATTTGTTTTTCTTGTTCCATGTATAATCTCCTTTCATTATTTTGATTCAGTTAAAATGAATAGAATTTTTTCAATGAAGTCCTAATATATATGTATTGTTCACCAAACTCCGAAAATCTTGTCTGGTCAAGTTTGGGAGTTCTATTATTGAAAATTTTTTGCTAACAAAAAAGCGGGATATATCCCGCTTCGCTTGTTTTTCTACTTCATTAACGACGTAAACCAAGTTTGTTAATCAATTCACGATAACGTTGAACATCTTTATTACGAAGATAAGTAAGTAGATTACGACGTTTACCTACCATTTTCATAAGACCACGACGAGAGTGGTGATCTTTCTTATGTGTACGTAAATGTTCATTCAAATTATTAATATCCTCTGTAAGGATTGCAATTTGAACCTCAGCAGAACCAGTATCGTTCTCATGAACTTTAAATTGGTTGATGATTTCGTTTTTACGCTCTTGTGAAATCGCCATCCTTTTCACCTCCTAAAAATAATAAATAAATCGCCAATCCCCTAGCATGCGTCGGTGACTCGACATGCCAAGCAATGGTTCAATACTATTTAAGAATACTACTTTTGTTAAAAAAAAACAAGTCAAATATTATATGAAGCCAAATTATCTCTATTACTGGTTTAATTGTGCAAAGTATTCAATAGCAGTTTGTTTATCATTGGCGATTTGTACCTTCAGCGCTTCTATTCCATCAAATTTCTTTTCGTCGCGGATTCTGATATGCCACTCAACAATTACTTCCTCACCATATATAGATTGGTCAAAACCAATAATATGAACCTCAATAGACCTTTTATATTCATCAGGATTATTAAAAGTTGGCTTTACACCAACATTACAAACACCGCTAAACCATTGGTTACCAACAAACAGTTTGACGGCATATACACCATTTTGCGGGACAATATATTCACCATTAAGTTTAATATTAGCGGTTGGAAAGCCGATTTGTCTGCCTCTTTTTTCCCCATGAACCACAATTCCTGCTGTCCGATAGTAACGTCCTAATAAATCATAAGCTCCAGTTACGTCTCCTTCATTTAACCTTTTACGAGTGAGCGTAGAGCTGACCTTTTCAGCGCCATCTTGATGTACGAGCTTGTCAATGGTTGTACAGCCAAATTGATTATTGGAATGAATTTGCATAGTTTCCATATTGCCTTTGCCAAATTTCCCATATGTAAAATCAAAGCCGGCTACTACATGCTGTACATTTAATCCAACAATATATTGCTTGACAAATTCTTGTGGATCTAAACTGGCAAAGCTAGAAGTAAAGCGGACAATAAATAAATAATCAATTTCAAGTTCTTCAATTAACCGAATTTTTTCCTCAAGCGGTGTAATATGCTCGACATGTTTATGTTTTGTACTTAGAACAACAGATGGATGCGGATCAAATGTCATTACAGCACTTTTCCAATGACGCTCATCTGCAATTTTCTTTGCAGTCTTTATTACCTTTTGATGGCCAAGATGAATGCCGTCAAAATATCCTAGCGCCATTACTAAAGGAGGAAAATCCGTTCTAGCAAATGAATGTGGATGATGTACCGTTAATACTTTCATTTTATCTCTCACCTATTTCTATTCCGTATATCTTAACTTAACACTTTAACCGGTTTAACTAAACCGTCTTTATCTTTATGTGCTGTATAAATAGCTATTGCTTGATTGCGATGAAAGATGGCTGCTTCCGTATAGCTTTCAGACCAGTCCAATGTTTCCTTGGATAATACAGTACCATTTTTCACTTTCTCTGCTAATGTATCACTAATTTCAATTTTCGGCAAACCATAAAGCCCTCTTTCTAAAGGAAGAATAATATTTTTTAATGTATCTGCCTGAATATACTCTTCCAAATCTGAAAAGGTAACACAATCCTGCTTCGTAAATGATCCTGAAGATATTCTGGTTAAGAACGACATATGTGAAGGATATCCAAGCTTTTCCCCAATCATCACAGCTAAAGTTCTAATATAGGTTCCTTTACTGCAACGAACACGGAAACGAAAAGAAACTGTCTCTCCGTTAAAGAGATCCCGATCGTCCAATAATTCTATATTATATATCTTGACGGTTCTAGTTGGTCTTTCCACTTCTATTCCTTTTCTTGCATATTCATAAAGTCTTTTTCCATTTACTTTGACAGCCGAATACATTGGTGGGGTTTGCCTAATCTCACCTGTTAGGGAGTTTAACACTTCCATAATTTCCGTTCTTGAAATAGGGTTTTCGATTATTTTTTCTTCCACCTTTTCTCCTGAGGAATCCTCCGTCGTCGTGGAATAACCGATCGTAACCTCACCCTCGTACTCTTTTCCCGCATTTGTTATATATTCGGCAACTTTAGTTGCTCTGCCTAAACAAATTGGCAATACTCCTGTTACATCCGGGTCTAATGTCCCTGTATGACCAACCTTTTTCATTTTCAGCATTTTCCGTACTTTAAAAACACAATCATGTGATGTCATCCCTTGCGGCTTCCATAAAGGAAGAATACCATCCATAAATTAACTCCTTTACTTAAAACATCTACTTTTATTTTTGTGAATATCTCCTATCAAAAAAGATAGACACTTAGATGTCTATCTTTTCTGAAACTATTCATCTCGATGAATTTCTTTTAACAATGTTTCAATTTTATTTCCATAATCAATGGATTCATCGATTTCGAAAAACAGTTCAGGGGTTTTTCTTAAACGGATTCTGTGACCAACTTCGGAACGAATAAATCCCTTTGCCTTTTCTAATCCGTTCAGTGTATCTTCCCTTTTCCGCTCATCACCTAGCACCGTTATAAAAACTTTCGCCTGTTGAAGGTCCCCAGTAACCTCAACCCCTGTTACTGTAACAAAGCCAATACGTGGGTCTTTTAATTTTCGACCTATTATGTCACTTAGCTCTTTTTTCATTTGTTCTCCGACACGATTTGCACGCAGGCTCATCCTAAACACCTCACCATTCACAACCACTCATAATCGGTTTTAAGCCTTTCCCATTCAGGAAAAGAATCTAAAAACCTAAGTGAATTTTCCAATTCTCTTTCTGCTGCATGTCTTGAAGAAGCAACCGTCACAATGGCAATTTTTGTTCGCTGCCATACATCTTGGTAATCAATTTCCGAAACGGAAACATTATATTTTTGCTTTAAACGAGTTAAAACCCTTTGCAAGACTGCCCTTTTTTCTTTTAACGAATTTGCATCGTAAATTCGGAATTCACATTCCAAACTTCCGATCATTTTCTTTCTACTTCTTCCATTACATATGCTTCAATGATGTCTCCATCTTTCACATCATTATAATTCTTAACGGTAATACCGCACTCATATCCTTGACTGACTTCTTTTACATCGTCTTTAAAACGTTTTAAGGTGTCAATTTCTCCTTCGAAAATAACCACACCATCACGTATTACCCTTACTCCACTGTCACGAGTAATTTTTCCATCTATAACATAAGATCCTGCAATAGTACCAATTTTAGATACTTTAAAGGTTTGACGAACCTCTGCTTGACCAATAATTTTCTCTTCAAATTCAGGGTCAAGCATTCCTTTCATCGCAGCCTCAATTTCTTCTATAACTTTATAAATAATTCTGTGTAAACGCACATCAACTTTCTCTGCTTCAGCTGCACGTTTCGCATTAACATCCGGGCGTACGTTAAAGCCAATTACAATCGCGTTAGATGCAGCGGCTAAAGTAATATCTGATTCATTAATGCCACCAACTGCAGTATGAATAATTTTTACATTAACACCTTCAACGCTGATTTTTTGCAATGATGCAGCAAGTGCCTCTGCAGAACCTTGAACATCCGCTTTAATAATAATATTAAGGTCCTTCATTTCGCCTTGTTTCATTTGCTCAAATAATGTATCTAAACTGATTCTAGCAGTGTCATTTCTTTGTGCTAAAACAGCTTGTTGAGAACGCGCTTCTCCAACTTGGCGAGCTGTTTTCTCATCAGCAAAGACTACGAAACGGTCTCCAGCTTGTGGTACATCATTTAAACCAGTAATTTCAACAGGAGTAGAAGGCTTAGCTTCTTTCACCCTGCGTCCTAGATCATTCACCATCGCGCGAACACGGCCGAATGTATTACCGACAACGATTGGATCTCCTACTTTTAAGGTACCATTTTGAACAAGTAATGTTGCCACTGATCCGCGGCCTTTATCAAGTTGTGCCTCGATAACGGTACCAAGAGCATTTCTGTTAGGATTAGCTTTGTATTCTTCTACCTCTGAAACAAGGAGAATCATTTCAAGCAGGTTATCGATTCCTTCACCAGTGATGGCTGAAATAGGTACAAAAATAGTATCTCCACCCCAAGCTTCCGGAATAAGACCATGTTCTGTTAATTCCTGCATTACACGATCCGGGTTGGCAGATGGTTTATCCATTTTATTAACTGCAACAATAATTGGTACATTTGCTGCTTTTGCGTGGTTAATAGCTTCAATTGTTTGCGGCATAACACCATCATCCGCAGCAACAACTAAAATGGTAATATCCGTAATTTGTGCTCCACGTGCCCGCATTGTAGTAAAGGCTGCATGTCCTGGAGTATCAAGAAAAGTGATTTTTTTGCCATTTACATTTACTTGGTACGCACCAATATGCTGTGTGATACCCCCAGCTTCCCCTGCTGTTACTTTTGTATTGCGAATAGAGTCCAATGTTGTCGTTTTACCGTGATCAACATGCCCCATTATCGTTACAACAGATGGTCTTTCAACTAAATCTTCGGGAGCATCCTCCGTAAAATACACTTCAAGGTCTGTCACATCTACCTTGATTTCCTCTTCCACTTCAACACCATAGTCCGAAGCGATTAATTCAATTGCATCTTTATCAAGCTCTTGGTTTATGGTAGCTACTACCCCTAACATAAACAGCTTTTTAATAATTTCCGATGGCTCACGATGCAATTTCTTCCCTAGTTCAGCAACCGTTAAAGATTCACTAAAAACTATTTTCTTTGGCAGCTCTTTTTTCTTTTGAGGTGCTGGCGGTTGTGGTGTATGCCTTTGTTTCTGTTTATTTTTATGGTTATTCTTTTTATTTTTGTTAAATACTTTCGTTTCTTTTAAAGAATCTTCTTTATTAATTTTTTTACCTTCGACACTTTGCGGTTTTTGTTTTGTATGTGGTTTTTGTACTTTTTCTGTCACGATATCCTCTTCATCTTCCATATTGTTTATTCTAGTAGCAGTATTAGATTTTGTATGTTCTTTCTTTTGTTGATCATGATTCTGTTGCTGATTATGATTCTTATGTTTTGCGCTGTTATTTTTGCTATTGGATTCTTTCTTATTGTTTTTATAGATGGAATCCAATTTCTCAATAGCATTCCCATCTATCGTTGACATATGATTGGTAACTTCAATATTCATCCCTTTTAGCTTTTCGATAACATCCTTACTTGAAATATTATTGCTTTTTGCGTATTCATAAACTCTTGTTTTACCCATATGTTCACCCCCATCAAGTTCTTTCGAGCAGTGTTGTAAGTTTCTTTGCAAAGCCGGTATCGCTTACTGCTACAACTACTCTAGCTTCCTTACCAATTGCGGAACCAAGCTCCTCCCTATTGTCAACCATTACAACAGGAACATTATAGTACAGACACTTGTCTTGTATTCGCTTTGATGTATTCTGTGAGGCATCTTTGGAAAGTAATACAAGTTTTGCACGACCTGACTTTATATCTTTTAGAACAAGTTCTTCTCCAGATATCACTTTACGAGCTCGATTAGCTAATCCCAGCAGAGACATTGCTTTTGAATGATTCATTTACTTTAAGTTCTCTCTCTCCACTAGCTTCAACAGCTCATCATATATTTCATCGCTAACACTTGCTTCGAGCTGGCTAGCTAAAATATTTTTTTTCTTTGCTAAAAGAATAGCCTCTTTATCCTTTGAAAGATATGCACCTCTGCCAGACTTTTTGCCGGAAGGATCAATCGATACTTCGCCTTCTTTAGAACGAACGATCCGTACCATTTCTTTTTTCGGCTTCATTTCACCAGTTGCAATACATTTTCTCAATGGAATTTTTCTTCGAGTAGCCACTTTTGATCACCTCTTATTCGAAATCATCTTCGGTTACGTCGAATGTATCATAGCTGTCATCTTCATCATCAAATAAATTACTATTCATTCTAGGATAGATGCCTAATTCTCTAGCATCCGTTTCACTTTTAATATCTATTTTCCATCCAGTCAGCTTAGCTGCTAAACGAGCATTTTGCCCTCTTTTACCTATTGCCAGAGATAGTTGATAATCAGGTACAACAACTGTTGTTGCCTTTTCATTTTCATCCACGATAACGTCTAACACCTTTGATGGACTTAATGCATTTGCAACGAAAGTAACAGGGTTTTCTGACCACTCAACGATATCAATCTTTTCACCTTTTAACTCATTTACAATTGCTTGAACTCTTGTACCTTTTGGCCCAACGCAAGCACCTACCGGATCTACCTCGGCTTGATCGGTATGGACAGATATTTTGGATCTGTCGCCAGCCTCTCGTGCAACAGATCTTATTTCTACCGTTCCATCGTAAATTTCAGGTACTTCGATTTCAAATAAACGCTTCAATAGGCCTGGGTGTGTACGAGAAACAAAGATTTGCGGCCCTTTTGTTGTTTTCTCAACTTTCGTAATATAAACCTTAATACGGTCGTGAGGCTTATACGACTCATTTGGCATTTGTTCACTTTGCGGCAGAAGAGCCTCAATTTTCCCTAAGTTTACATAAATAAATCGTGGATCTTGACGTTGGACAATCCCTGTCATAATGTCATCTTCGCGATCAATAAATTCAGAATAAATAATGCCTCTTTCCGCTTCACGAACACGTTGAGTAACTACTTGTTTTGCAGTTTGAGCTGCGATTCGGCCAAAATCCTTTGGTGTTACTTCTAATTCGACAACATCGCCAATTTCATAAGAGGGGTTAATCTTTCGGGCATCCTCAATGGAAATTTCAAGTCGTGAATCAAACACTTCCTCCACTACATCTTTACGGGCAAATACTTTCATTGTTCCATTGCCTAAATTTAAATCGATGCGCACATTTTGTGCTTGATTAAAATTCCTTTTATAAGCAGAAATTAATGCTGCCTCAATTGCTTCAATAATAACGTCGCGAGAAATTCCTTTCTCTTTTTCCAATATTAGTAGAGCATCTAATAACTCTGTGCTCATGGAAACGTCATCCCCCTTAATAATAAGTAAACATGTCACAGCTACCATTCACTGTGCAGTTATTTTCCAAATCTTTTTTGTAAATAAAGCCGTTTTCATACAAATTGTTGCTTTTCGCTCTTGTGTGAAAGACTGAAACTATAGTCTTAATAACACTTAGTTTCATACTGTAAGAGCTATTAATAAGGTTATTGTTTCAAAACATCAAACTTTAAGAAAAGAGCCTTAATTAAAAAATAATCGCAAGACGAGCATTAGCCACTTTTTCGTAAGGAATGCTGATTTCCTTTGTTCTGGTTTTTATTTTCACCTCAACGGTCAACGTTTCCCCGTCAAAAGCTAAAAGCTTGCCTTCAAAAGTCTTTTCGCCATCAATGGCTTCATAGGTTTTAATATGTACATTTTTACCTATGGAATCAACAATGTCTTTTTCTTTCTTTAGTGGTCGCTCCGCACCCGGTGAAGAAACCTCCAGAAAATAATTTTGCGGAATTGGGTCAATTTCATCCAATTTTTCACTTAAACGTTCACTGACCATACCGCATTCTTCAATATCTATCCCGCCTTCTTTATCAATATAAACGCGAAGGAACCAGTTTTTCCCTTCTTTTACATATTCAATGTCGACGAGATATAGCTGCATTTCCTCTAAGATTGGTGTAACGAGTCCTTCAATAACGTCCGTTACTTTACTCATAAATACCTCCTACACATGTCCACCTTTATTAGACGAGGGAGATTACTCCCACTTCATGAAATAATGAACTCCCCGAAGCCATTTGTGTTTAAGTTTAACTTATTAAAAGTGAAAAACAAGAAAGAGCGGGTAAGACCCACTCTTAATTACGAGAGCTATCAGTAGTATTTCCAATAAAAATATACCATAACCTGCAAAATAAAGCAAATACCCAGAGATTTTTATAATAACAATTATTCACTTAGGCTGCTTTCAAAATAGATTGTATGATTTTCATAAATTCTAAGTAGGCTTCATTTCGGGCATCTATTCTTAAAGTGGTAATTCATTCTTATCCGCAAAAAAGATGTTTATAAGAGTTGCATCTACAAAAGTAAAATAGTTTAAGAAAAGTGCCTTAATTAAAACAAGGAAAGCTGATTTTGCTCCGGTAGATCTTCTAAGCAACCGTGTTTATCCAGATATTCGATTATTGTTTTGGATACTTTTCCACGTTGCTGGAGATCTTCTTTAGATAAAAATTCTCCTTCCTCGCGGGCCTTAACAATATTTAAAGCAGCATTCGTTCCCAGACCAGGTATGGAATTAAATGGAGGAATGAGAGAATCCCCATCAATTACAAAATCCTTTGCACTCGAACGATATAGATCTACTTTTTGAAAGTGGAAACCTCTTTCCACCATTTCCAGTGCTATTTCAAGCACTGTCAGTAAGCTTTTTTCTTTCGTAGATGCATCCAAGCCTTTTTCGTTTATTTCTTCTATTCTTGACCTGATCGCATTACTTCCCCGTACCATAGATTCCAAATCAAAATCTTCAGCTCTTACAGTAAAATAAGCAGCGTAATATAAAAGTGGAAGATGTACTTTGAAATATGCAATCCTAACGGCCATTAATACATATGCTGCAGCATGTGCTTTCGGGAACATGTACTTGATTTTTTTGCAGGAATCAATATACCACTCGGGTACATTTTGCTTTCTCATTTCCTCTTCCATTTCAGGCTGAAGACCTTTTCCCTTACGAACGGATTCCATAATTTTGAACGCTAATGAAGGTTCAATCCCTTGATAAATTAAATAAACCATGATGTCATCACGACAGCCAATAACTTCTGGAAGTGTACATGTACCATTTTGAATGAGCTCCTGTGCGTTTCCGAGCCAAACATCGGTACCATGAGATAATCCCGAAATTTGGACAAGCTCCGAAAAGGTCTTTGGTTTTGTATCCTCTAACATCTGCCTAACGAATCGTGTACCAAATTCAGGTATTCCAAGCGTTCCAGTATTACACATAATTTGTTCTGGAGTAACACCTAATGATTCCGTACTGCTGAAGATTTTCATTACTTCTGGATCATCTGTTGGAATAGTTTTCGGATCCATTCCACTTAAATCCTGCAGCATTCTTATAACTGTCGGATCGTCGTGCCCAAGTATGTCCATTTTCAAGACATTATCGTGAATCGAATGGAAATCAAAATGGGTTGTTTTCCATTCAGAACTATTGTCATCTGCTGGAAATTGGATTGGTGTAAAGTCATACACATCCATATAGTCAGGGATAATGATGATACCCCCAGGATGCTGGCCGGTTGTTCTCTTTACCCCTGTACAACCTTGTACTAATCGATCCACTTCGGCTCCGCGTAAATGAAGATTATTATCCTGCGCATAACCTTTGACATATCCATATGCGGTTTTTTCCGCTACAGTACCGATCGTTCCCGCACGATAGACATATTCTTCACCGAATAGCACCTTTGTATAGGCATGTGCTCTTGGCTGATATTCACCAGAAAAGTTTAAATCGATATCCGGTACCTTATCCCCTTTAAAGCCAAGGAATGTTTCAAACGGAATATCATGTCCATCTTTTTTGTATTTAGCACCGCAATTAGGACAGTTTTTATCCGGGAGATCAAAGCCGGAACCTACAGAACCATCATTAAAGAATTCTGAATGCTTACATTCTGTACATACATAATGTGGTGGCAGTGGATTTACTTCTGTAATTTCCGTCATCGTCGCAACAAAGGACGATCCTACCGAACCACGAGAACCAACCAGATAACCATCATCTAGTGATTTCTTTACTAACTTATGAGAAATTAAATAAATAACGGCAAAACCATGGCCAATAATACTCTTTAATTCTTTCTCTAATCGAGCTTCTACAATCTCTGGCAACGGATCTCCATAAATAGATTTAGCACGGGCATAACTCATATTCTTAATTTCATCTTCCGCACCCTCTATTTTAGGTGTATATAAATCATCCTTAATCGGTTTAATTGGTTCTATTAAATCAGCAATTTTATTCGTGTTAGTGATAACTATTTCCTTCGCTTTTTCAGCACCTAAAAAGGAGAAATTATTTAACATTTCATCTGTTGTTCGGAAATGAACATCAGGAAGTTTATGACGATTTAACGGATTGGCACCCGCTTGTGAATTAATAAGGATTTTGCGATATATTTTATCATTCGGATGTAAATAATGAACATTTCCTGTTGCCACTACAGGCAAGTTCAATTTTTCTCCTAATTTAACAATATTCGATATGATTTCTTCCAATGACTTTTCGTCACGAATAAGTTCCAATTCAATTAAATGTGCATAAACATCTTTAGGATGAACTTCTAGATAATCATAGAATTTTGCAATTTCCTCTACCTCTTCAGGACCTTTTTGCATCATCCCTTCAAATACTTCACCCTTATCACATCCGGAACCTACCAATATTCCATCTCTGTACATTTGGAGTTTGGAACGCGGTATACGCGGAACACGGTAGTAATAATCAATATTCGAAAGGGAGACTAATTTAAATAAGTTCTTTAGTCCCGCCTCTGTTTGCGCTAATAACGTACAGTGGAAAGGTCTTGCACGCTTAAATGCTCCGCCTTCCCCCATAAATTGATTAAATTGATCATGGTATTCAATCCCTCGTGCGGCAGCATCCTTCAGCATTTTAATTAAAATATACCCAGTAGCTTCTGTATCATAAATTGCACGATGATGCTGCGTTAATTCTACATCGAATTTTTTTGCTAATGTATTTAAACGATGATTTTTAAATTCAGGAAAAAGCCATCTTGCTAGTTCTAATGTATCGATTACTGGATTAGCTGCTTTTGGATATCCCATTTTTGAAAATCCAACATTTAAAAATCCCATGTCAAATGACGCATTATGGGCTACAAGTACAGCATCCCCTGTCCAGTCTTTAAATTTTTGGAGTACCTCGTCCACCTCTGGCGCATCCTTAATCATATCATCTGTAATGCCAGTGAGATCAATAATAGTTGCCGATAATGGGCGATGTGCTTTAGCAAACGATTCAAAGCGATCGATTATTTCGCCGTTTTTAATTTTTACCGCGGCAAGCTCGATAATAGTATCATATACAGCCGAAAGACCGGTTGTCTCCACGTCAAAAACAACAAATGTATCTTCAGCCAATAATCGATGTGCATCATTATAAGCAATTGGAACCCCATCATCCACCAGGTTCGCTTCCACACCGTACAATATTTTTATATCATGCTTTTTCCCGGCACTATATGCTTCTGGAAAAGATTGTACAACTGCATGATCAGTTAGAGCGATAGCCTTATGTCCCCATTTTTTCGCTTGGGCAACTAAATCGCTCATGGACGATACAGCATCCATTTGACTCATCGGTGTATGCAAGTGAAGTTCAACGCGTTTTTCATTTTCCGGTGCATTGTCTTTTCGTTCTACCGGTTTAATTTCATTTAAATCATTCGCAATCATTACTAAGTCTCTGACGAATGTATCATTTTGGATGCTACCTCGTGCACGAAGCCACATACCTTTTTTTACGCGGCCAAGAATCTCTGCATCTTCTTTATCGCGAGAGAACATTTTTACTAATATGGAGCTTGTGTAATCAGTAATTTTAAAGGTTAATAGTGTTCGGCCGCTGCGAAGTTCTTTTGTTTCAGCGAAGAAAACATATCCTTCGACAAAAATTCGTCGTTCCTCATCCACAATCTCTTCTATTTTTCTGTAGGAATCATCATCTTTAATGTTCATTCCTATAAAGAGCGGACCGTTATCTACTTCACCATCCGGCTTATCTGCAGCTTTCTTTTGTATTTCCATTACTGCTAACTTAGCCCTTTCTTCGTCTTCTTTTTTCTTCTCCTCTACAAATTTTTCATATTCCTCATTCGATTGATTTTGAGAAATAATAGTATCCAAAACAAGTGGAGGGAAACCTACCGATTGGTATGAATTTGCAATGATTTCTCCATATTTTTGTTTTAACGTCCGTGATTCAGTATCATTTCTTGCCTCAATAGTAAGTTTATTTCCTTTGACCTGCGGATATTGTTCATGTAATAAAGAAAGAAGCATTGGTGAAATGCCTTCAATATCCTTAATACAATATTTCCAGTAATCGGATATCAACTGATCCTCATAAGACATGTCATGAGCTCGAATAGAAAATTGGACATTCGCTATATGCTGGAATGTTTTTTGCAATTGCAGAGAAAAGCGGTTAAAAATAGGAAACGGCAGGATCTTTTCCACATTAAAATAAAAATGCCAGCGTTTTGACGCACGTTCCACCACTAGCTTTTCAATTTCTGCATTTGTAAAATGTTGAAAAAATGTATCTTCCGTTAACTCAAGCTGCTGTAATAATAGTCTAAATCGTTCTTTTTTTTCGGCGGGATTGTTTGACATATTCCCCTCTCCCATCCTTTAAAATTTCTTCTATACCTTTACCATCATAAAAAAACCGTGGCAGAATTTCAATGCAAAAACATTTACAATTAAGAAAAGCGCTTAGCCAGTTCCTCATCGGCGTATGAATTTCGAAGTCGCAGGCGGGACCAACGGAACACAGTGAGGTAGATCACGAGATGATGCCCGCTTTTCCTAGGGACGAGACGGTGAAAACCGCTAGATTATAGGCGCAGAAATCAGACAAAAACCTAATGTTTGGAATAATTAATTTGATTCCAAACTCATAAATTACTTTAACATGAAAGAAGCAACCGGATTATACCGATTGCTCTATATTCTATAGGAAAAATCTTTGAATATCATTCCATGTAACGATTATCATTAAAAGCATTAGCAATGCAAATCCGATAAAGTGAACCATCCCTTCTTTTTGACGATCGATTGGTTTTCCTCTTACTGCTTCAACAGCAAAGAATAATAAACGACCTCCATCTAGAGCTGGAATTGGCAATAAGTTCATAATACCTAGGTTAATGCTTAATAATGCTGCCCATTGAACTAAATAGTAAACTCCTAATTGTGCGACATCCTCAGTCGATTTATAAATTCCAACAGGGCCTGAGAGCATATTAATGGAAAATTGCCCCGTTAGTAATTTTCCTAGCATTTGGAAGATTTTAATGGTCATGTCATAGGTTTGCTGGAAACCATAAGTAACAACTTTTAACGGAGATTTTTCAACAGGACTATGAACCCCTATCATTCCGTATTCTTTATTATTTTCATCTTTTTCAATTTTTGGGGTGACAGAAATATCCATTGTTTTATGATTTCTTTCTATCGTAAACATTAATTCTTCACCAGGATGTTTTTGGATTACTTCTACAATATCATTCCAATTCGATATTTCAGATCCATCAATACTGATAACTTTATCCCCTTTATGAAGACCAGCAGCTTTAGCTACCCCATTTTTAGTTAAATCACCCAAAATGGGGTCTTGAACCGGAACTCCTTGAAGGGCACCTAATACCATGAATATAATAATTGCCAACACAAAGTTCATCATTGGTCCTGCAAAAATAGTCATGGCACGATGTCCAAGTGATTTCGCTGCAAATTGACGATTCCATGGTGCTATTTGAGTCTCTGCCTGATTTTCCACTAGCACAGCGTCATTTTCAACGGAGAATGTTTTTAATATTTCATCCTCCCCTTCTTCATAACCCTTAATAACCAAATTATGCTCCAAATCAGCGGAATCAATCTCGATAATACGAATATTAGAATATTTTTCCTTGCCATTAATAACAACTTTTTCTACTTTATCATCCTTATTTAGAATTAAACCAACACGTTGCCCCGGCTTTAATTCAAGCATTTCCTGGTCTTCCCCTGCCATTCGTACATAGCCTCCGATTGGCAGAAGTCTGATTGTATATTGTGTTTCATTTTTTTTGAAGGAAATTAGCTTAGGACCAAAGCCAATCGCAAATTCTCGACATAGTATTCCTGCCCGTTTAGCAAAGAAAAAGTGCCCTGCTTCGTGGAAAAATACTAATGCTCCAAAAATGATGATAAAGGCTATTAATGTTGTCAAATGAAAAACCACCTTTTTATAAAAGTGAATTGATATATTCTCTCGTTTCTATATCAACAGTTCTGATTGTATCTAAGTCAGGGTGCTTAATCACATTATGCCTTTCAAGCGCCTTTTCTACAAGTTCATCTATTTGTAAAAAGGAAATTCGTTCATTTAAGAAAGCACCTGCGGCAACTTCATTAGCTGCATTTAATACAGTAGGCATTGTCCCCCCGGCTTTACCAGCCTCATATGCCAACTTTAATGCATAAAATCGGTCAAAGTTCATGGTTTCAAAATGAAGATTGCCAATTTTAGCTAAATCTAGCCTCTCTGATGAAGGTAATGAAATACGATTTGGATAGCTTAATGCGTATTGAATAGGAACTCGCATATCTGGTGTTCCCAACTGTGCTTTCACACTTCCATCCTGGAATTCCACCATAGAGTGAATAATGCTTTCCCGATGTAAGAGAACATCTATTTTTTCAAAAGGAAGATTGAATAGCCAATGCGCTTCAATTACCTCTAAACCCTTATTCATCATAGTAGCAGAATCTATGGTGATTTTTGCACCCATTGACCAATTAGGATGACTAAGCGCATCTTTTACGGTGACTTCTTTTAACTCTTCTCTTTTTTTATCACGAAAGCTGCCACCTGAAGCGGTAATAATTAATCTTTCAATATTTTTGTCTTGTTCCCCTTGCAAACATTGAAAAATTGCTGAATGCTCACTGTCGACAGGAAGAAGCATTACTTGTTGCTGTTTTGCTTCATTCATTACTAAGTGTCCTGCAGTAACGAGTGTTTCTTTGTTGGCAATAGCAATTACTTTATGAGCCTTAATGGCTTGTAAAGTAGGAAAAAGACCTACACTTCCTAATACAGCATTCACCAATATATCGGACTTTTCATAAACAGCCACTTCCACTAGTCCATCTTCGCCGTATGTAAGCTTCGTGTCAGAAGCAAACTCAAGCCTTAATTGATCATAATCCTTTTTTGTTTGAACAGAGACTAGCTCCGGTTTGAATTCCGAAATGATTTTTCTGGCTAGATCTATATTTTTTCCAACCGAAAGAGCAACTAATTTAAATTCTTCTGGATGCTTCCTGATTACATCCAATGTTTGAGTACCAATTGAACCTGTTGCTCCTAACAAACTTATTTTTTTCAAAATGTTCAACTCCCAAGATTCTTCCAATACCATCTAATTAAAAATAATTTTGTCCTTTATTTAATTCGACAATAATAAATAACTAATAAGCGGCCAAACAAATAATAAACTATCAAATCGATCTAGGATACCGCCGTGACCCGGTAATATTTTTCCGGAGTCTTTCACATCATAGAAACGCTTTAAGGCAGATTCAACTAAATCACCCATTTGTCCAAAAACAGATAGAATGGCAGTAATAATAATTAATTTTAACATAGAAGCAGGTATGTTGGAAAATAACGCGAATAGAATTCCAACTATTAACGCGCAAACTATCCCTCCAATAAATCCTTCTACTGTTTTATTAGGACTAATTTCCGGCCACAGCTTCCTTTTTCCAATCGCTCGTCCAATAAAATAGGCTCCAGAATCTGTAGCCCAGATAATAAAAAGAGAATACAGAATAAATGTAAGTCCATGCAGTCCATGCTCTCTTATGTATAAAAAATTGTAAAAGCCTAAGCCCACATAAAATATTGAAAGCAACATAAAAGCTGCATCAACAATCGTATAGCGATTTTTGGAAGCTACCGTATAGCATAAAAGTAACAGTATACCAAAATAGACATAATCCATTTTGGACAATCCAAATTTCTCTACTACTTCAATATATGGATGTGGAATCAAAAAAATCCCTAACATAAGAAATGAAATTATTCCGGGAAAAGATATTATTTTTAATTTGCTTATTCTTAAAGCTTCACCTAAAGCGATGAATGCCAATAAATAGACTAAAATAGTAAAAGGTACATTTCCATAAATGACAATAGGAATAAAAATTGCAGCAGCTATAACAGCTGTTATAATACGTTGTTTCATTCTTCCACGCCCTCGCTTTTTAAACCACCATATCTTCTTGATCGTTGTTGATAAACTTCAATAGCTTCTACTAAATTTTCCTCATTAAAATCTGGCCATAAAACGTCTGAGAAGAAAAATTCCGTATAGGCTAACTGCCACAGCATAAAATTACTTAAGCGAATTTCTCCGCTTGTACGAATTAATAAATCCGGATCCCGTAGACTATGTGACATTAAATAATTTGAAAAATTAGCTTCCGTAATATCCTTTTCAGTTAATTTTCCCTTTTTCACATCATGTACTATATTTTTTACTGCTCTGACGATTTCATCCCTGCTCCCATAATTAAGAGCAAAATTTAGAATTAAACCATTATTATGTTCTGTTTCTGTTATTGCTTTCCCAACTGCACCAAGAGTGTGTTCAGGAAGTTTATCTTTATAACCCATCATTTGAACTCGAACATTTTCTTCTTTAAGTTCAGGTAAGAATGTTCCTAAAAATTCGCCTGGAAGCTTCATTAAATAATCCACTTCACTTTTTGGGCGTTTCCAATTTTCTGTAGAAAAAGCATAAAGGGTCAAAACTTCAATACCTAACTTAGAAGCAAGTCGGGTTATTCTTCTAACCCTTTTCATCCCCTCATGATGACCTGCCACACGAGGCAGTGCGCGTTTCTTTGCCCATCTCCCATTCCCATCCATAATTATCGCAACATGTTTTGGCATCGGGAGTTCCTTTAATGCATTGATTCTCTCTTCTAATGCATCATTTTCCTTGGAAGTTTTCCAAAACTTCAATTTATTAATCATCATTGGACCTCCACTTGGACTACTTTCCATTTTCATATGTAAAATCCGCTATTTCTATAATAGCAAAAAAAGCCTGGAATTTCTTTAATATTAAAATTGAAAAGGTGCGACTTCTATTATAGATAAAATATGTCATTTTGTGTAGAGACAGTTAGGAAACATTTTTCCTCTTTAAAATAAAAAACTCTCTAGAAGAGAGTTTTTTAAGAAAATATTATACCTCTAAAATTTCTTGCTCTTTTGTTTTTGTAATTTGGTCAATTTTGTTAATATGTTCATCTGTAAGTTTTTGAATATCATCTGAGTAGCCGCGAAGATCATCTTCTGAAATTTCACCATTTTTCTCAAGCTTTTTCAAATCATCGTTTGCATCTCTTCGAATATTTCGAATCGCAACCTTGGCACCCTCTGATTCTTTTTTGACCACTTTCACAAGTTCTTTGCGTCGCTCTTCTGTTAATGCGGGAATCCCTAATCGAATTAAACTTCCATCATTATTAGGTGTTAAACCCAAATCTGATTTTAAAATAGCCTTTTCAATTTCACCGAGAATTGACTTATCATAAGGCTGGATAACTAACAGACGCGCTTCCGGAACCGATACACCTGCTAACTGATTAATTGGTGTTGGTGCACCATAGTAATCGATGACAATTTTGTCTAGTAATGAAGCACTTGCACGACCAGCACGGATAGAACCAAGTTCTCTTGTAAAAGCTTGAATTGCTTTTGTCATTCTATCTTTTGAAGTAGCAATAATTTCTTTAGGCATTATTCCTTCCCCCTTACAATCGTTCCAATATTTTCACCCATCACAACCCGTTTTATATTGCCATTTTCCATAATAGAAAAGACAACTAGCGGAATATCATTGTCCATGCATAACGAAGATGCTGTTGAATCCATTACCGCAAGACCGTTTTTAATCACATCTAAATAAGTAAGTTGATCATATTTAACCGCATTTTTATCCAATTTTGGATCAGCAGAATAGACACCATCTACATTATTTTTTGCCATTAAGATAACTTCTGCCTCAATTTCAGCTGCCCTGAGCGCAGCTGTTGTATCTGTTGAAAAATATGGGTTTCCAGTTCCTGCAGCAAATATGACAACACGTTTCTTTTCTAAATGGCGGATAGCTCGTCTGCGGATATATGGTTCTGCCACTTGGCGCATGTCAATGGATGTTTGAACTCTTGTCTCAATTCCATTTTGCTCTAAACTGTCTTGAAGTGCAAGAGAATTCATCACAGTTGCTAGCATTCCCATATAATCTGCCGTCGCACGGTCCATCCCCATCTCGCTGCCGATTTTTCCGCGCCAAATATTGCCGCCGCCAACTACAACTGCCACTTCAACACCTAATTCAGCAATTTCCTTCACTTGTTCTGCTACAGATTTAATAACAGAAGGGTTAATACCAAAACCCTGATCTCCCGCTAATGCTTCTCCACTTAATTTTAATACAACTCGTTTATATTTTGGGGTACTCATATGAACCTCCAATTCATTTATTGTGTATGCAGTTAAGATATCCACTGCATGTTTTTCTTGAGGTAAGTAGTTAGAGTTGAAAGATTGGTGGAAATCTATAAATGAAGATTTCCTTATTTTCCATCATTTGCACCCTAACCTAAATTTCCAAAGAAAGGGAACACACAGTGTGCTCCCTTTGATGATTTTCCCAATTCCCTAGGGAATCGCAAAAAAATTATTTATTTTTTACTTGGCTCATTACTTCTTCAGCAAAGTTATCTTGACGTTTTTCAATACCTTCGCCAACTTCATAACGAACTAAGCCAGTAATTGTTGCATTATTAGCCTTCACAAATTGTCCAACTTTTTGATCTGGGTTTTTAACAAATGCTTGATCTAAGATACAAATCTCTTCAAAGTATTTGCTTAATCGACCTTCCACCATTTTAGCAACAATATTTTCAGGTTTGCCTTCGTTTAATGCCTGTTGAGTTAATACCGCGCGCTCATGCTCAACTTCTTCTTGTGATACTTGATCACGTGAAATGTATTTTGGATTTAATGCAGCAGCGTGCATTGCAACATCTTTTGCAACACTCTCATCTGTTGTGCCTTCAAGAACCGTTAAAACACCGATACGGCCGCCCATGTGTAAGTATTCACCAAATACGCCATTATCTGTTTTTGTTTTTAATTCAAAGCGACGAAGTGTAATTTTTTCACCAATTTTTGCAATCGCGCCATTGATAGCTTCGCTAACAGATGTTCCATTTTCCATTTGTTGTTCAAGTGCTTCTTCTACTGTAGCTGGCTTATTTTTTAGGATGTGTTTTGCTAAATCAGCAACTAGTGTTTTGAAGCCTTCATTTTTTGCAACAAAGTCTGTTTCTGAGTTTACTTCAAGAATAACTGCATCATTGCCTTCACTTAAAATATAAGTAATACCTTCTGCAGCAATTCTATCTGCTTTTTTCGCAGCTTTAGAAATACCTTTTTCACGTAGATAATCAATGGCTTTATCCATATCGCCATTTGTTTCCGTAAGTGCTTTTTTACAGTCCATCATACCTGCGCCTGTTTTTTCACGAAGTTCTTTAACCATTTGTGCAGTAACTGCCATGAGAATAGTTCCTCCTTTAATTCTATGTATTTCATTAAATTCATAGCATTCTTTAAAAAAAGGTGATAAGGAGTATTCTTATCACCTTCTATAAATCAGAAAATAATTATTGAGCTTCCACTGGCTCAGCAGCTGTTTCTTCTTCGCCTTGTCTAGCTTCTAAAATAGCGTCAGCCATTTTACCAGTTAAAAGCTTAACTGCGCGAATTGCATCATCATTTGCAGGAATTACATAATCAATTTCATCAGGATCGCAGTTTGTATCTACAATACCAACGATTGGAATATTTAATTTACGTGCTTCTGCAACTGCAATACGCTCTTTGCGAGGATCGATAATGAATAGAGCATCTGGAAGAGTTTTCATATCTTTAATTCCTCCAAGGAATTTCACTAAACGCTCATGTTCTTTTTTAAGTTGAACAACTTCTTTTTTAGGTAGAACTTCAAAAGTTCCGTCTTCTTCCATTTTTTCAATCGCTTTTAATCTTTCGATACGCTTTTGAATGGTTTCGAAGTTTGTTAATGTACCACCTAACCAACGATGATTAACATAGTACATGCCAACTTTTTCAGCTTCTTCTTTAACAGATTCTTGAGCTTGCTTTTTAGTACCAACGAAAAGAATGTTTCCGCCGTTTGCTGCAAGTTCTTTTACAAAGTTGTATGCTTCTTCAACCTTTTTAACTGTTTTTTGAAGATCGATAATATAGATGCCGTTACGCTCTGTGAAGATATATTTCTTCATTTTAGGGTTCCAACGGCGTGTTTGGTGTCCAAAATGAACACCTGCTTCAAGCAATTGTTTCATTGAAATTACTGACATTGTGTTGCCTCCTATGGTTTTAGTTTCCTCCGCTTCAATCATTTTTAAACAGAAACTACCAAAATAAAATGTAATTATTTTGAAAGCACCATCTATTTAAATCATGAAGCGTGTGTGATAACACCAAAAATTAATATAACATATATGAATACTATATTCAAGAATATCTTATATTTTTTGACGAAACTTCAAAAGCAGTTCAATTTCCGTCTTCCCTTTATGAAGTTCCTTAGCAATTTGTTCAATCGTCAAGCCTTCTTTTTCTAATAAATATGCTTGTTTTTCTAACGGTAAAGTGGCAAAATCAATACTTTGATTTTCCGCATCTTGAATATCATTTTGTGTCATCGCTGATTGATATGTTTTTTCCGCTCGGCTCCGCATAAATGTTTGAAGAGCCGGAACTTCATTTTTTTGTTCGTTTTGGCTGGAGATCTTATCTTGATAGGACTTGTCCCCCTCAACGTTTTCTTTTAATTCCATTTTGCTATGATATATGCTTTGGACTTTTTTAATAAACTCTTCATTTTCATCCCTTATTTCGATTAGATAGGTTGAAAACATTTCTTCCATTTCCTGTAACACTTTTTTTTGATCTTGTTCTACATGCATAAGACGATTCTGTCTTATATAAAGGATAATAATTGCAAAGATTGATACGATATTTATAATAATAGAAATGAATAAAATAAAAATGGTCATTATAATCGCCTACCCGCTAAAATCAATATGATTACCTTTAAATGGGTGATGTTGGTGTGATTGCTTTTCTTTGTCTTTTTCTCTTTGATCCTTTTTGCTTGAATCATGGTCATGATGATTTTTCGGATGGGCTTGATCTTTAAGCAGGGCTGAATCTTTTTGTTCTTGCTTTAGTACATGTTGTCGTTTCTGAATTAGTGCTTTTTCCATTTCCTCCACTGCATTTTCATTTATTACCCTACTTGCATGTTGAATATGTTGCATATTTTTTCCGGCATCATGTGTTCTCGGCAATGCGATTTGCATTTCAAGCGATTTCAGCTCCACCTTTTCCACCTCTAAGAATTTACATTTTCTTCTCTAAAATATTTCTTAATTTATATAATGCTTTCGAATGAATTTGTGAAATTCTTGATGTAGATAGGCTCATAATCTCCCCGATTTCCGTTAAGGTTAATTCTTCATGATAAAATAAGCTTAATACCAACTGTTCCTTTTCAGATAATGTGGAAATGACTTTCGTTAAATCCTGAATTTTTTCATCATGAATTAAACATTCCTCTGGACTTGGAATATGGTCGTCTTTTATCACAAAAGAATACGTTTCATTGTCTTCCTTTTCATGCGCTTGCTCATCCACAGAAAGTACATTTGCAAAAAATTGTTCATTCATGGTTTGATACACATCATCCTCAGACATATTCAGTTCATGAGCAATCTCCTCGGCTGTAACATGTCTCATATACTTTTGCTCTAACTTTTCGAGTGTTGCTTCAATCTTTTTCGCTTTTTCTCTTGTACTTCTAGGCAGCCAATCTTCTTTTCTTAAACCATCTAAAATAGCCCCGCGAATTCTAAAAGATGCGTACGTATCAAATTTTAAATCACGTGCCCGATCGAATTTATTTAACGCATCCAAAAGCCCAAGCATCCCAAAACTTTTTAAATCATCCCTTGAAACATTACGAGGAAGTCCAACTGCAATCCTTTGAACGTGATAGTGAACTAATGGCAAGTATTTTTTCACAAGAACATCACCAGCTTGAGCATTACGTGAACTTATCCATAATTCCCAATACTTTTGTTCTTCGATTGTTTCTGCTTTTGACAAATGTCTCCCTCCTCGCAAGTTAGTTTAAATAGGCTGTTTTCGTATAGATAGCAGCAATTCGTAAATATCTATAAATCCGAATATAGACGGAGTTTCGGGGCATCTTTTCTTAAAAAAGTATCCGTTCATAACCTAAAAACGTTATAAATATGGTTTTCATGTACAAAATAGCGACATAGTTTAAGAAAAAAGCCTTAAATAAAACGAATTCCTTGGTTAACCGATTTGATTTGTAATAGAAATGTATTAGGATCGAATTCTATCGTTCTACCAGAATTCCCACCAGTTTCTTCCGAAAGTAATTCTATTCCTTCTGATTTTAAGGCGTTTTTTACCGCTTCCACATTACGCGGCCCTATCTTCATGAAATCATTGGAGGATGAAAACGAAAACATCTCCGCACCGCCAGCTATTTTTGCTTTTAAATGAAGCTTTTTACATCCGTTTTTTATTAATCTCTCTGTTAATTCCTTAATAGCAGTATCTGCAAACTTTGCTTTATTAATTTCCTTCTGGGCTTTGGCGATACCTGAATCCGGTAACATAACATGCACTAGACCGGCAATCGCCAGGAATGGATCATATATGATAACTCCTACACATGAGCCTAATCCTGTTGTCCTAATTGTATTAGGTGAGTGAACGATATTCATATCCGCTATTCCCACCTTCACCACTTCGCTCATATTTCCACCCCTAAAGCTTGGAAAATCGTTTGGAAGGAGTCAGGATTTGGAAGAAGAAAAAATTGGCCGTTCATGGTATCTCCGAACCCGTCATGTTCATCACTTAGACTTGTATCTATCACAATGGCATAATCACTAGTTTGAGATAGCTCGATTAAACCATGACTAATAATGGCTCCGAACATATCGAAGCAAACCAAGGGAACGGATGGATACAGTTCAAGCTTTGTGAAATTGGATAAAGCAGTTAAATAGGAACCAGCCAATATATTCCCTAATTCCTGAAATGCGGAGATGCCCAATTCAGAAAGGGCTGGTTGCCTTATGGAAAAGTGAGCATCACCAGTCATTTGTCTAATAAAATTCTCACACTGTTTGATGGATAGTATAAAAAACATGTAGCCTGAAGCATCACCTTCAATTTGAAGAAGCACGCAGGCAACTATATTTTCCGATCCACCTGCCATTTCCATCATTTCCGTGAAGGATTCGATACTTACTTTCGGAACGTTCATATCGATTTTTTTATTTAAAACAATAGACAAGGATGTTGCAGCATGTGCTGCACCAATATTACCTATCTCTTTAAGGATATCTAAATGCACACTTGTAATTTTATCTTCTAAACCCATTTGTATTTTTCCCCTAAATTAATGGACTTACTATCTTTTCTAAACTCATAATCATAATTAATCTCTTATTAAGATTTGCAACGTTTGAAATAAATTCCGCCTTTACAGAATTCACGACTTCAGGCTGAGGCTCAATGGATTCCATTGGGATATCTATTACATCATTCGCACTGTCTACCATTAACCCAACTTCAATATTATCCATCGACACAATGATCATTCTTGTTTTTTCGGTCGTTTCAATTTCTCCAATTCCTAACCTATTTTGTAAATCAATAATCGGGATGATGACTCCTCGTAAATTAATCACACCTTTTATAAAAGAGGCTGTATTGGGTACACGCGTAATATGTAAAACCCTTTCAATTGCTCTAACCTGCCCAACAGGAATCGCATATTCATTCCCTTTTAATTGGAAAACAATCATTTTATTTTCCGTTTGTTCCACTACATCCATCATAATATAACACTCCAATATCAACATTTTTTTGAGTTATGAAGGTGAATTTCATATTTACTTCAGGTTCTCTACTTTATCAATGAATTACAATCAACGATTAATGCTACTTGGCCATCTCCTAAAATGGTGGCACCGGAAATAGCGAAAACATTTAGTAAATAATTGCCTAAGGATTTAAGAACGATTTCCTGTTGTCCAATAAATGAATCGACAACTAAGGCAGCTGCTTTTTCACCTTTTCTCACAATGATCACCGAAGTATATTCGCTGTTATCTTCAGCATCCGGCACATCAAAAGTATCTTTAAGAAATACAAGTGGTACAACTTTACCGCGGAAATCGATTACCTTCTGATCATGAGCGGTTAAAATATCTGATTCTTTAATAATAGCAGTTTCAATAATGGATGATAATGGTATAGCAAATTTTTCATTGCCAATCTCAACTAACATGACAGAAATAATTGATAGTGTTAAAGGAAGCTGAATGATAAATACAGAGCCTGAACCTTCGTTTGAATCAATTGTAATGGAACCGCCAAGAGATTCTATCGTCGATTTTACAACATCAAGGCCTACCCCTCGACCAGATATATCGGAAATTTTATCTGCGGTAGAAAATCCTGATGACATTATAAGCTCAAATACTTGCTTATCCGATAAGGAGTGAGCTTCATTTTCGAGAATAACTCCTTTAGAAATCGCCTTTTGTAATACTTTTTCACGATTTATACCCGCACCATCATCAGAAATTTCGATAAATACATGGTTACCGCTATGATAAGCCTTCAACGTAATGGTTCCATCTTCACTTTTTCCATTCTGCAAACGGACATCCGGTGTTTCGATACCATGGTCCAGGGCATTTCTTAGCAAATGTACTAATGGATCGCCAATTTCATCAATTACAGTTCGGTCAAGTTCTGTTTCAGCACCGATAATTTCCAAATTAATTTTCTTATTTAAATCCCTTGCAAGCTGTCTAACCATTTTTGGAAAACGATTAAATACCGTTTCAACGGGAACCATTCTCATATTTAAAATAATATTTTGCAAGTCACCGGAAATTCGGGACATTCTTTCCACTGTTTCATGTAATTCAGGATTATTAAGGTCCTTAGAAATTTGTTCTAATCTGCCTCGATCAATTACCAGTTCCTCAAAAAGATTCATCAAGACATCTAATCTTTCAATATTAACTCTGATCGTTTTGTTCGTATGAGTTACTTGTTGCGTTCCATTTTTCGTTTCCTTTTGCTTTTTATCCGTTAAAGCTGTTGATTGCTGATTTTTATCTTTATTTTCAATAATTTCCTTGTCATTATCGTCTGGTTGATCCAAATTGATCGGAACGATGATTACATTTTCAACCTCTGATACCTTCATTACTTTTTGCCTTATATCTTCTATCTGTTCATTTGTTATCAACACAACGGTAAAAGAACTATCAAAATTCTCCTCTTCCAGCATTTCCACTGTCGGATTTGATTTTATAACATCACCGCATTTTTCCAATACTTCAAAGACCATAAAAACTCTCGCTACTTTTAATAAACAATCCGTTCTCAAGCCAACTGTAATTTCAATGCATTCATAGCCTTGTTCCTTTGATTGCTGAATCACGGTTTGTTCAAACTCATCATATTTCATATTCGATTCAGTTGCTTCCAATGCTACACCAGCAGCAATTTCCTGAGCGGCTACAGTACTTTCTATTGATTCGCCTTTTTCAATTTTATGTAGCTGGTCCAAAACCTTACTTACATCTCTTTTTCCATCTCCGCCTGAGGCAATGGATTCTACCATGATTTCTAAATCATCTACTGCAAGAAATACCACATCCAAAATCTCAGGTGTAACGGTGATGATACCATTTCTAATCCCATCTAACACATTTTCCATTTTATGCGTCAAATTTGCTAAATCTTCAAACCCCATTGTTGCAGACATACCTTTAAGAGTATGTGCGGAACGAAAAATTTCATTTACAATAGTTAGATCTTCAGGGTTTTTTTCAAGCAATAATAATTGTTCATTACAAGCCTGCAAATGCTCTTTACTTTCTTCAATAAACACTTCTAAATATTGACTTAATTCCATTTGCTCCACATCCTTTTACGGCAAATATTTCATAATTGCTTGTGAAATTTTTTCTAAATCTTCTACTTCGTCTACTAGATTAGTAGCAATAGCTGCTTTTGGCATTCCAAATACAATACAGCTATTTTCTGATTCAGCAATTGCTTTAACAGTTCCTTTTTTCTTCAACTCTATCAAACCTTGTGCACCGTCTGAACCCATCCCTGTCATAATGACTGCAATCTTATCATAATTTGGCAATTGGCTGATTGATTGAAACATAATATCAACAGAAGGTCTATGTCCATTTAATGGGGGAGCTTGATTTAACTGAACAACAATGTTTGTACCTAGCTGTTTCACTTGTAAGTGAAAGTCACCTGGTGCAATATATGCAGTTCCTTTTTGTATTACTTCTCCCTCTTCGGCCTCTTTTACATGGATCTTACTCAGTGTATTTAAACGATTTGCCAATGATTTTGTAAAACCGGCTGGCATATGCTGGACAATGAGTATTGGTGCTTCTAAATTCTCAGGAAAGCCTGCTAATAGTTTCTGCAATGCCCTAGGTCCCCCAGTCGATATGCCAATACAAATTAATTTATTTCTTCCCTGTGACCACTTACTCATTCTTCGGATTTCAACTTTGAATGATGCCTGCGGTCTTTCGGGAACTAATAATTGTTTCGTTTCTGACGGATAACGAAGGTTTTGAATATTAGCTTTACTAGCCGATTTTACCTTTTGAATTAAATCGTCTTTTACCTTTTCAAGATCCAAGGATATACTTCCAGATGGTTTCGTAACAAAATCAATCGCCCCATAATGCATAGCAAGTATTGTATTTTCGGCACCTAACTTGGTTGTACTTGATAGCATAATGATCGGTGTTGGGTTATCATTCATGATATTTTGTAATGCCTGGATCCCATCCATAATAGGCATTTCTATGTCAAGAGTAATAACATTCGGTCGAAGTTTTTTTACCTTTTCGATCGCATCCAGACCATTTCTGGATGTACCGACTACTTCAATATTTTGATCGCTTTCCAATATATCAGTAATTAGTTTTCTCATAAATGCAGAATCATCTACAACAAGTACTTTAATCCTCTCCACTACCCGACCCTGCCTTTCGAAAAAAAGTTTCTGAATTTGTGTATAAATCCATTCGATGTTCCCGATTGAAAGGTGGAATCTCCAGTGTTTCCCAAGTATTGTTCAACCATTTTTTCTAATTTAATTGAAATGTTCGAATTTGGAAAAGCCCGACAAAATGGCGTCTGAAGCTTTACTGCCTTTCTAACATGTGTATCCTCCGGTAGTACTCCTAATAAACGAACATCTTTTTGCAAAAACTTATTTACCGTTAATTGTAACCTTTCTAATGTATATAAACCTTCTTTTTCCTTTTCCGCACGATTGCAGATTAAGTAAAATGGATGTGCAGACTCCAAATTGCTAATATACTTCATCATCGAATAGGCGTCTGTAATCGAGGTTGGTTCAGGTGTTGTCACTACGACAATATCATCAACAGATAAAAGGATTTGCAAATTAGAATTAGTCGCACCCGCTCCCATATCAAAAATAATATAATCATAGAGATGCTGCAGCTGCTCAAGCCCTTCCATTAAACGAGAAACCATATTTTGATCCAATTCAATTATATTGGTAAACCCGTTGCCTGCTGAAATATACGAAACATTATCAGCGCCTTCATAGATTATCTCCTGTAAAGATATTTCCTCGTATAAAAAATCTGATATTGTTTTAGTTGCTTCTGTCCCTAAAAGTACATGGATATTGCCCATGCCAATATCAAAATCAAATAATAAAACTTTTTTCCCTTTTCTAGCTAATAATAAAGCTATATTAATGGAAATGTTTGATTTTCCAACTCCACCTTTACCGCTTACAACGGCCAATGTTTTAGCTGTTTGACTATATTTATTTTTTAATTTCTCCCTGAGTTTTTCGGCTTGGTCTTTCATTAACTTTTACCCTCAAAGACATGTTTTACAAGACATGCTGGTGTTGCCGCCTGTATATCATCCGGGACATCTTGGCCATATGTTAGATATGCAGTCCCTATCTGATAATCCAGCATTATATTCAGTATGGAACCGTAGGTGGTTGTTTCATCTAGTTTTGTAAATATTAAATGATCAATCTTAATGGATCCGAAGCTATCAATAATGGCTCTTATATCCTCCTCTTTCATTGTTAAGCTGAGGGTAAGAAGAGTCTCCATTTCTTTACTGAAATCAATAACCTTTTTCAATTCCTCAATATACTGTAATTCACGATAGTTTCTTCCGGCAGTATCTATAAAAATCATGTCAAAATCCTTAAACTTTTCAAGTGCTTGCTCGAAGTCTGAAAGATTATAAACTACTTCAACCGGAACTTGTAATAAATTTGCATAGGTTTTTAACTGTTCAATTGCTGCTATTCGATATGTATCCGTTGTTATAAAAGCAACTTTTTTTTGCCTGTCAATAACAGCATTTGCGGCCATTTTTGCTAAAGTAGTTGTTTTACCTACTCCAGTGGGACCAACTAAATTAATATACTTTTTGGATTTAGCCAAGGCTTTGGAATAAAAAGGAGCAAACACTTCTTCAAAATATTGCTTTCCCCATTTGAATACTTCTGATTCCATTGGTTCTTCAGCTGACGTACGCCATTTCTTTAATAACTGGTCTGCACATAGCTGAATATATTTGTTGGAAATTCCTTGATTGTCCATGAAAACAAGAAACTTTTGAATAGGAAGCGGATAATGATCAAAAGTAACAGCTTTCGAATTAGAAGATAACACCTCTACCATTTTTTTTAAATCATGAAGTTCTTTTTGAATTCCATTATTGTTAAGTTTTTCAATATCCTTGACACCAGCATTTGTTGGTACATTTATTTGTTTTTCTTTTAGCTTTACTTGACTATGAGGTGCTTGCGGGTCTATGGCAGCAATGATCTCAAACTGCTTTTTTCGAAACAAACCTATAAATCCGCCTGTATATGCAACTTTTGAATTTAAAATAACTGCTTCTTCACCAAGTTCTGCTCGAACTTGTTTCATTGCTTCTGTCATATTAGCGGCAACATATTTTTTTACCTTCATTCTACATTCACCACCCCTATACTTTGGACTTCAACGTTGGCTTCCAGTTCATTATAAGAAAGTATTGGAATCTGTGGAAAATATCGTTCAGTTACTTGCCTTACATACATTCGTACTGCTGGAGAACATAGGATGATAGGTTGAATCCCCATAGAAGATTGCTGTTCAACTTGTTTTGCGATAGCTTCTAACATACTTTGTGAATCATTCGGATCAATCGCTAAATAATTCCCATGCTCTGTTTGCTGAACACCATCTGCTATCATTTTTTCGATTTTTCCCGACAGAGTAATAACCTTTAAAGTATTACCGTTCTCAGCAAATTGATTTGTAATTTGTCTAGCAAGTGCTTGCCTTACATATTCCGTTAATAAATCAGTATCCGAGGTCATTTTTCCAAAATCAGCAAGAGTTTCGAAAATAATCGTTAAATTTCGTATAGAAACATGTTCTTTTAAAAGCTTTTGCAAAACCTTTTGGATTTCCCCAACAGATAATGGATTCGGCGTTACTTCTTCCACTAAAATCGGGAATGTTTCTTTCACATGATCAATTAGCTGTTTTGTCTCTTGTCTTCCCAATAATTCAAAAGCGTTTGTTCTCAATATTTCCGTTATATGGGTTGAGACTACAGATGGTGGATCGACAACAGTATAGCCATAAATCTCCGCTTGCTCCTTCGCAGATTCGGTTATCCATTTCGCAGGCAATCCGAAAGAAGGCTCAATCGTATCAATTCCCTCCACCATATCATCATCTATACCAGGACTCATGGCTAAATAATGATCGAGTAATAATTCACCTCGTCCCATTTCATTTCCTTTAATTTTCAATCGGTATTCATTTGGTTCGAGCTGAATATTATCTCTTATTCTCACAACAGGAATAACAATTCCTAATTCAAGAGCGAGCTGCCTTCTAATCATGACGATTCGATCTAATAAATCTCCGCCTTGATTAGTATCAGCTAGTGGAATCAACCCATATCCAAATTCAAATTCTATTGGATCGATATTTAGTAGATTAATAACACTTTCCGGGCTCTTCATTTCATCTGACTGAATAACCTCTTCCATTTCGGTGAGCTCTTCTTCGTTTTGTTTTGGCACACGTGAAAGTCGGAATGCCCCTATCGCCAAAGCACCTGCAATTGGAATCGTCAAAAAATCATTAATCGGTGTAGCAATCCCTAGTAGAAAAATCGTTGCAGCTGCAATATATAGCATTTTAGGAAAAGCTAAAAGTTGAGAAATAACATCCCTACCTAAGTTACCATCTGATGCGGCACGTGTAACAACGATACCTGTTGCCGTGGAAATAAGTAAGGCTGGTACCTGGCTGACAATACCATCACCAACTGTTAACAGCGAAAAGTGTTGCGCAGCTTCCGCTATTCCTAAACCTTGTTGAGTCATTCCGATAATAATCCCAAAAATTAGATTGATGGCTACGATAATAATACTGGCTATTGCATCACCTTTAACAAATTTACTTGCACCATCCATCGCACCATAAAAATCCGCTTCACGACCAACCTTTTCACGTCTTTGCCTTGCTTCTTGGTCAGAAATCATCCCTGCATTTAAATCTGCATCAATACTCATTTGTTTCCCCGGCATTGCATCAAGAGTAAATCTTGCTGCCACCTCGGAAACTCGCTCCGAACCTTTCGTAATAACAATAAATTGAATAATAATTAAGATTAAAAATACAACAAGTCCAACCAATATATTTCCACCGACTACAAAGGTACCGAAAGTCTCGACAACTCCACCTGCTTGACCTTTTGTTAATATAGCTCTTGTTGTAGATATATTTAATGCTAAACGGAACAATGTTAATAACAGTAAAAGCGAAGGAAACACCGAAAATTGCAATGGTTCTTTCATATTCATAGATGTTAATAATACGAGGAGAGCAAGAGAGATATTAATCAATATTAATACACTTAATAGCCATGTTGGAAAAGGTATAATCAACATAGCTACTACTAAAATAACACTAATGAGTACGGACATATCTCTTGCTGCCATTTTGTTTCCCCCCAGCTTTTAAGCCTTTTTTCTCAATTACAACTAAATTTTATTTTTTATTCGATAAACATAAGCCAGAATTTCTGCCACAGCCTTAAAGAATTCCTCAGGTATGGTATCTCCAATTTCGACCTGATCATATAAAGACCTTGCTAACGGACGATTTTCTATCATCATAATTTCATGTTCATTCGCGATCATCTTTATTTTTTGCGCGACATAATCAACGCCTTTGGCTATGACAAAAGGTGCATCCCTTTCATTTTCGTCATATTTTAAACAAATAGCATAATGTGTTGGATTCGTGATAATAACGTCAGCCTTTGGAACCTCTTGCATCATGCGACGCATGGCCATTTCCCTTTGTCTTTGTTTGATTTTTGACTTTATTAGTGGATCCCCTTCAGAATTTTTATACTCATCTTTTATATCTTGCTTTGACATTCTCAAGTTTTTTTCATACTCATATCGTTGATACAAATAATCTAGAATAGCTAAGAACAAAAGTGCAATGGAAGCAGCAAAACCCATTTGGAGGGTAAGACTTCCAATGATAGAGAGTGAATCACCAATTGATTTATAAGACAAGCTCAATACATCGTTCATTCTTCTCCAAAGAACAAAAAACGTCACGGTTCCAACAAATGCTATTTTCAATATGGATTTTAATAATTCCATTACAGACCGCATCGAAAATATCCGTTTAAAACCTTTTATTGGATCAATCTTTTCCAATTTTGGCTGCATCGTCTCACTAGTGAAAATAAAACCCACTTGTGCAAAATTAGATGCAATTCCTGCAAATAAGGCAACTGCCAAAATCGGACCGATAATATAAGCAATTTCTTTTAAAAGTTCCACTACTATCTTGTGGATGTTATTCTCCGTTAAATCCATTAGCATATAGTCTTGAAAGGAATGACGCAGAATCCCAAAAAGATGCGGGCCAATGAAAGATGTTCCAAATGATAAAAACATGAAAACAGCAAGCAAACCAATTGCCGTGTTTATATCCTGGCTTTTAGCAACTTGCCCTTTTTGTTTCGCATCCTGGCGTTTTTTCGGGGTTGCTTTTTCCGTTTTATCTCCAGAAAAATACTGCAAATCCAAACGAATCCACTTCATCATGAACCCCCAATTAATTTCATAAGATCCCTCATCGTGTAAAACATATACTGAAACAAGTGTTGGCAAACTGAGAAAATAACTCCCATAACTACGATAAGAATAATAAAACTTACACCGATTTTAATAGGGAAACCAACCACAAATATATTTAGCTGCGGTACTGTTCTTGCCACAATTCCTAATGCAACATCGACTAAAAACAAGGCCGCCACGACAGGAATCGACATTTGAAAAGCAATGATGAACATCTTGCTGAAGGTTTTTATAATAAATTCAGCTAAATTCGGATCCCCGAAAGGAATCATTTTATCGATTGGAATAAACTGATAACTATAGAAAATACCATCTAAAATAAGATGATGTCCATTCAAGACTAGTAATAGTAAAATAGCAAAACTATATAAATATTGACCTATTAAGGGACTTTGCGTACCTGTCATCGGGTCTATAACATTAGCAATCGAGAATCCCATTTGGAAATCTATGAATCCTCCGGCTATTTGAATCGCGGAAAAAATTAAATAAGCGATAAAACCGATAAAGAGTCCAACCATTGCCTCTTTTATAATTAACATAAAATACTTTCCATCTATCGCTAATGGATGGATATCTATGGAATAATACATTAACCATGCTAATACAGCCGCAAACCCTATTCGATGCATAGCTGGAATTGTTTTATAAGAAAATAGCGGCATGGTGACAAAAAAAGCCGATACCCTCATGAATATTAATAAAAAAATAGAAAAAGAAGGAATAAGATTGTCCATTTTACTAACCTATATACCTAGTTAAATTCGAAAAAATATCACTTGCATAGGATAAGATATGACTTAGCATCCATGGCCCAAAAAAGATTATGCCAATTAATACCGCAACTATTTTCGGAACAAATGCTAAGGTCTGTTCCTGTATTTGCGTTGTTGCTTGAAAAATACTTACAAGCAACCCGACTAGGAGAGCTATGATCAGTAATGGGCCAACTGTGATTAAGGTAATATAGACTCCTTTTTCTGCTATGGAGATAACCGTTTCTTGACTCAACATTTTCACCTACTCTAAAAGCTTTGTAACAATGATTTGACGACCAGATACCATCCATCTACCAAAACAAACAATAAAATCTTAAATGGCAAAGAGATCATTACTGGCGGCAGCATCATCATCCCCATAGACATTAAAACACTAGCAACCACCATATCTATCACCAGAAAAGGAATAAATATCATAAAGCCAATTTGAAACGCTGTTTTTATTTCACTTATCGCAAATGCTGGGACAAGTGCTGTCATAGGAATATCTTCCATTTTTTTAGGTTGTTTTGCATGAGAATAATCAAGAAACAGCTGAAGATCTTTTTCTCTTGTATATTTGCTCATGAATTCTTTAAAAGGAACCGAAGCTTTATCATATGCCTGCTCTAACGTAATCTTATTATCAAATAGAGGAGTTAGTGCTTGTTCGTTTACTTGATGAAAGGTCGGCGCCATGATAAAAAAGGTCAAGAACAAAGATAGGCCGATAATCACCTGATTAGGAGGCATTTGCTGAGTGGCCAGTGATGTCCTCACAAACGATAACACAATGACAATTCTTGTAAAGGAAGTCATTAATATTAAAATACCAGGTGCAACAGAGAGAACCGTTAATAAAAGAAATAATTTTACTGCTGTCGAAACATGTTCAGGTGAACTATTATTAAAAATACTCATAAACTCATTCATCTGAATGCTTCTCCTTTTTATCCAATTCTCTCATCATGTTGTTTCTATCCTTTTTAATATTTGATAATTGTTCCTTTAATAAGCTCTGAAAAGACGGCTGTTGTTGCGATGTTTCCGTATTCCTTTTTAACCCATTTATGCGTTTGGATAATTTACTTACAATATCTCTTGGCTCCATGGATCTTTCCATGTCCGCATCATACTGTTTGATAAAATCATCTATTTCTGTTTGATCATCTATTTCTTTCAATAACCGAATATCTTCACCAACACCCAAAATTAATATCCGTTTTCCTGCTTTTACAATCTGTAAGGAACGGTTTCCGCCAAGCGATGTACCACCAAAATTTTGCACAAACCGATTTTGCTGATAGGACCGGCTTTTCTTATTAATAAATTTCAGTAAATAGTATAATAATGCGATAACAACTATAAGTGCAAAAATCATTTTTACAACGTCCAAAAATGAAATAACTGGACTGCCTGAATCAGCATTAGTTTTATTTTCTTTTTGTGTGTCGCTGCTTTTCTTTGGAGTTTGTTGGTCCTTATTTTTTTGAAACATTTGATTTACATAGGTTGTCTCTGCATGGACAGTTTGATATTGTCCATACAGAGGAATAAAAAGAAAGATGACCATTAATATTTTCAATAAATTTCTAAACAATCTATAGACACCTTCTTATTTGTTTGCATATGGTTTAGATTATCGAATGTTCTTCCTTAAAACATTTCCCATACATTATGCTAACGTTTTTTGAATAGCCTCAATTACTCGATCTGCTTGAAATGGTTTCACAATAAAATCCTTAGCACCAGCTTGAATGGCATCGATTACCATAGCCTGTTGACCCATTGCAGAGCACATGATCACCTTTGCATTTGGATCAATTCCTTTGATTTCCTTCAATGCAGAAATTCCATCCATTTCAGGCATGGTAATATCCATTGTGACAAGATCCGGTTTTAATTCCTTATATTTTTCAACTGCTTGTGCACCATCTGCAGCTTCCCCAACTACATCAAAGCCATTCTTCGTTAAAATATCCTTAACCATCATTCTCATAAACGCTGCATCATCAACGATTAAAATTCTGTTTGCCATTTCTATTACCCCGCTTACTTCATTTTAATTTTTTGATTCGATCTGTTTGGCTTACGATTTCTGTTATTCGTACACCAAAATTCTCATCTATTACAACAACTTCACCTTGAGCGATAAGTTGATTGTTTAACAAAATATCTACCGGTTCTCCGGCAAGCTTGTCTAATTCAATAATGGATCCTGAACCAAGCTCCAATATATCTTTAACTGTTCTGCTAGTCCGCCCTAATTCAACTGTTACCTGAAGCGGAATATCAAGCAGCATGTTAAGATTCTTTGTTTCAGGCACTTGAACAGGTACTTCCTGGAAATTAGAAAATACTGCTGGTTGTACATTAATATTGCTTTGCGGTTTTTCTTTTGTTGGGCTTGATGCCGTTGCAAAAGAAGAAGTAGGGACCGCTGTATTTTGCATGGACGGCGAATAATCCGGATATGCTGCAGAATTTACAGTTTCTTGACTCATCGTCTGCGTAAAACTTGTATTTGTTTCAGGTTGTGTTATTCCATTATCAGGCTGACTTGGTTCATCATTGTTCATCAGATCATAAACTAAGCTTTTCGCAAAGTCTAACGGAATTACTTGCATTATGGATGAATCTATTAATGTACCAATTCTTAATCGAAACGAAATTTTTACTAGCAATTCTTGATTAGGCAGAGTTTCAGTTCCTGATCCGACTGCGAAATCGATTATATCAACAACCGGTGGTGAAATATCAACACGCTTATTAAAAACGGTAGACATGGAAGTTGCTGCAGATCCCATCATTTGATTCATTGCTTCCTGAACAGCACTAAGTTGAATTTCATCCATCATTTCTCCAGGATTTTCTCCCGTCCCACCGAGCATCAAATCTGCAATAATAGCAGCATCGGATTGTTTTATCACTAATAAATTCATTCCAGTGAATCCTTCTGTATACCTTACTTGGATGGCAACATGTGGATGTGGAAATTCATCTTTTAAATCTTCCCGCTTTATAATAGTTACTTCTGGTGTGGTTATATCAACTTTTTGGGATAGCAGTGTAGAAAGTGCTGTTGCAGAACTCCCAAATGATATATTACCAATTTCGCCCAGTGCATCTTTTTCCATTAAGGATAAATAATCTTCTACGCTCATTTCCTGAACATCTTCACTATCGTCGGCAGTTCCTTTTAAAAGAGCATCTATTTCTTCTTGTGATAGCATATTACTCACTGTCATCATCCCCCCCTCTTAATACTTCCAAAATTTGGATAGCCATTCTTTTTCCAACGATACCAGGCTGTCCTACAAACTTTGTTGTTCCTTCAATATTAATTTTGATTGGATCATCAATCTTCTGAACTAGTGGGATGATATCCCCTTTGTCCAGATTTAAAAAATCTTCAATCGTAATTTCAGAAGAACCTAATTGTGCCACTAATGGGATGAATGCATTCTTAAGCTTCTTTTCCATCAATTCCGTCTGGGCAGGTTCTCTTTCCTTATGATTTGTCTGCATCCAATAATGGACCGAAAGCTTTGGAATAATCGGCTCCAGTGCAACATGCGGGATACATAAATTAATCATTCCGCTGGCATCACCAATCGTTGTATTCATTGAAATGACCACGACGGTTTCATTTGGTGACACCATTTGCAGAAATTGAGGATTTACCTCAAACTCAGACAAGTATGGATCAATATCCACCATATTTGCCCACGCCTCTTGATAATTCTCAAATGCCCGATCAAACATGTTAGACATAATCCTTTTTTCTATTTCCGTCAGGTTATCAACCTTATTGACACTTGTTCCTTTTCCACCCATGACACGATCCATCATCGCATAAGCGATATTAGGATTGATTTCCATTAAAATTCTGCCTTCTAATGGAGGAACCTCAAAAACATTTAAAATAGTCATTTTCGGAATGGAGCGAATAAATTCCTCATATGGAATTTGATCGGCGGATGCGACAGAGATTTGCACATAAGTTCTTAACTGTGCAGAAAAGAAAGTCGTTAGTAATCTTGCAAAATTTTCGTGGATTCTGGTTAAGCTTCTAATCTGATCCTTTGAAAATCGCAAGGCTCTTTTAAAATCATAAACTTTAACCTTTTTAGCTTCTTCTTCTTTCTTTATATCCTCTGCATTCATTTCACCAGTGGAAAGTGCAGAGAGCAAAGCATCAATTTCATTTTGCGATAATACTTCACCTGACAATGTTCCCACCTCCTTTTAATATGCACTTCATGTTTTTATTGAATAACATAAGAGGTGATGTATACATTAACAACTTTACCATTTTGCATAATTTTAGATATCTTATCCTTCAAGGCCATTCTTAATTTGTCTTTCCCTTTTTGACCATCTAAATCATTAGGGCTCATTTCCGATAATTGATCAATAATAATATTTTTGACCTGAAAATCTCTCTTTGTCAGCTCTTCTTGTGCTTTTTTGCTGTCTGTTTCCAATTTGAAAGAAATTTTTATAAAGTTATTGGTCTTTAGATTAGTGGTGATTTCTGGTACATCTACTGACTGTTTTAGAACTTCATCAATGGAAGGTGCTTTATTAGCACTTGTATGATCTAATTTATAAATAACAATAATTGCTACTGCTCCTGCTAATAAGATTACTAATAATAATATTAACATCGTTCTCATCATTTTATTTTTCATCTAATCCACCTCCCATGTTAGTGCTGCCAAGTATATTTATAGATTGATAGAATAAGATTATTTGTTTATGTATATTGTCTTCATCTTCCAGCACCACAAATTTATGGCCGTTTGTTAAAGTAATCGTCGTATCGGGAAAGGATTCGATCGTTTCGATATATAGCGCATTGATTTGAAACTTCTTACCGTTTAATCGTGTAACTGTGATCATATTATCAGGACTAAGAGGTGAGTCTTAGTCCTGTCCCTCCCTATCTTAATGTTTTAAATTGACTAATTCTTGAAGAATTTCATCAGATGTTGTTATAATTCTAGTATTTGCTTGGAAACCACGTTGAGCTACGATCATTTCTGTGAATTCTTCGGAAAGGTCTACGTTGGACATTTCTAAATAACCTGCATTTACGGAGCCACGCCCCCCACTATTAGCAACTCCATCTTGAGGTGCTCCAGAGTTTTGGTTATCTTTCAATAAATTACCACCAACCCTCGTTAAACCTGCTGGATTATTAAATTTCACTATACTAATAGTACCTAGATTAACCGCATTTCCACTTGCATCAACCCCCGTTACTACACCAGAAGAGTTAATATCAAAGCTTGAATAAGTGCTGCTTGGAATTGTAATATTTCCACCACCATTTTTTTGAACAAAGTAACCATCACTATTCACTAGGTTTCCATCTTTATCTAAGTAAAAATTCCCAGCACGTGTGTAATATGTTTGGTTACCATTTTTGACAGTAAAATAGCCATCTCCATCAATTGCAAGGTCTAGTGGCCGTCCAGTAGTTTGCATACTAGATTCAGTATCGACTATATCAATTGAACCTAAAGTAGATCCCAATCCTACTTGGATAGGATTTTTACCCCCAAGTCCACCTGATGGGGCACTAGCTCCTGAAATCGACTGGCTAATTGCATCCTTAAAAGTTACACGACCTTTTTTGAAGCCGTAAGTATTTACGTTAGCGATATTGTTACCAATTACGTCTAATTTGGTTTGGAAGTTTTTCATTCCGCTTATTCCTGAGTACATTGAACGTAACATTGTTATTTTCCCCTTTCAGTCTTCTGCAAATTTCATAAGAATAGAGCTATTTCTAAAAACTGCTTCTCTCATTCCACAGTTTCAGCTTCCTTTTAGGTCCAGCTGTTTTTATTCAACTATAATAGCACCTGAAATGTTCGTGAAGATTTGTGAGCATGCTTCGTTTTTATCCATTGCAGTGATTACTGTATTATTTTTGGCACTAACGATAAGAGCAGCATCCTTCACTAAAACTAAAGAATCATTTACACCTTTTTGCTTCGCTTCCATTACCTTCATTGCAATTTTATCCCAAAGAGGCTGATCTATTTTTATCCCTCTTTGTTCCATCCTTATACTGGCATGTTTACTAATGGTAAGTTTCTCTGAATTATTTTTTAACGCCTCGTTAAAATGTTGTGAAAACGACGATTCTACTTTTTTATTTTGCTGATTTGGTTTCGGTAAAGTATTTTTTGGCGTAATTGGTTGTAATGGAACCTGATGAATAAAGGGCTTCACCATTCAACCACATCCTTTTAATTTTCTATTTTCGTTAATTGATCCGGTTTGATATTTTGATCGTTATCTAAACCTAATACTATTTCACCATTTTTTAATGCAGCTGATTTAACGATTGCACTTACTTCTTGATTTTGATCATCTAACCATGTCACTTTCTTGCCAATTAGATAACTAGCCTGGACTAAAGAATTATCTTTAGACTGGGCGTTTACCTGCGAAATATTAGCTGCATCTAATTCTGTTCCATCATCTAAAATAAACTTTGGCGCATTATTGACGAAACGAACCCCTGTTACGACACCCGTTCCTTGTGTTATAGTAGGTTGTCCATTAGGTTCACTACTTGGAGTAGATTTATGCCAAGTAACTTGTTTGCCTACAAATTGTGTATAATCTATTAATTGACTTTGTGTTTGCGAATCTACAAATTGCTGCATCGTCTGGTTCATGTTTGTCATTTGCTCTAACGATGAGAATGTAGCCATTTGTGCAATAAAATCTTTATCCTGCATCGGATTCATAGGATCCTGATTTTGCAATTGAACCATAAGGATTTTTAAAAAGTCGTCTTTTCCTAAAATATCTGAGCCTGTTTTTCGGTCAGCACTTTGTTTATTTGTGTATAGCAAACTTGGATCTATTGTGTTTCCCATAATCATCACCTATATTATTTTTTCTAGTAAACTCTCACTTAAAAAATTGGAAAAGGATGTATCATTCTCTTCTTCATTTTCTTGATTAGGTGTTTCATTATTTTGGCCGGATGATTGTTGTCTTGGATCTTGTTGTCCAAATTTTTGTGTCTGGGTTTCTCCATACAGGACATCAATTTTATCCACCTGAATATTTTGCATAGAAAAAGCGTCTTTTAATTGATTGATTTGAGAATCCAATAAATCCTTCGCAGTCCCGCTGCTTGCAAACATTTTTGCCGTTATACTTCCTTTATCCTGTAATAATTCAATTCTAATAGAACCTAAATGTTCTGGATAAAGTTTAATAAATAGTTTATTTGTTCCGTCTAATCCTGTTGTAAGCTGTGATTTTGCCAGGATATTCGTAAATTCTTTGACAAATTCACTATAATTACCTGAGGTTTCAGTTCCCTTTCCAAGATGCAAAATAAATTGCTCTGTTTTTGAAATAGGATTCATCAAATTAGAAAACAAATTTGTCTGAGCAGACGAGTCTTCGATATTTTCACCTGAACCTTTCGAAACTTCATTAACTTGATTTATGTCAGATACCATACTTTGGCGATCCTTTAATATAGAAGAAAAGGCAGTTTGAAGAATCGTATTTTGTGTTGTTAATTTACTGTTTCTTACCAACAATTCAATTTTTGCAATTACATTCTGTAAACCTTCATTCAATTGTGTTAGCTGTTTAATATCTCCCATTGATAAGTCAACAGTCTTGGCAAGCTGTTCAGTTACCTTTACATTTTTTGCAAATGTTTGAAGCTGATTTCCTTTTAACTGTTCAAAAGCATCAGAAGGCAGTTTTGAAACGGCAGAGGCTAACTCAGACATTCCTTTTAAAAACTTACCATCCACTAAGGAGCTTTTCACTTCTTTCAATTGAGACAAAAATTGCGGTAAATTTGCAAATAGGCTTTGTAGACTATCAAGCAAATCATTCATTTGCGCTTTCCAGTCTTCCTTCGTCATCCCCAACAAGTTACTAATTTGGTCATCAGAAATTTTATCGTTATTTGTAAAGCCTAGTCCATTTGTATTTGGTAATCCATTTTTTAATATCTGCAAAATTGTTTTTAAAACATCTGCCAGATTTTCAGTGGAACCTATTCCATCCTGATTTCCTTTACTTGCTTGAAGCTGCAGCAAACTGGAAAACGCATTATTTGTATTCCCTGTTTTTAAGCCATTTTTACCAGTATTTACCGATGGAGAAATTGAACCTAATGGAAGCATCGTGACATTCATTATTTCACCTCCTTTCAAAATCAAATGCATAAGCGACTTGAACATCGGCGTATGGATTTCGTAGTCGCAGGCTCGAGATAAAGGAAACCGTGCTGAAGTAGTTCACGAGCTGATGTTAACTTATCGTAGGGAGAAGACGTAGAAATCCACTAGCCGATAGGCGCTTAAGCTAGACGCAGACCCCTTTATAAAAAGTTTATCCAAGGCTATTCACATGGTTTAATTTTTTATTTCCTATGCAAATACATAATTTTTAATTTGAGCTTCCTCCAAGCATTTCTGTATATTTCGCAGCACGGTCGGCAGGCATCTTTTCTAATATACTTGCTAATGCCTCTGAGCTTAGCTTAGATAAAATCTTCACCGCGTTTTCATCCTTCATTTGAAGGATAATCGGGGCCGCGTTTTTCGGATTCATGGATTCATATGAGCTAACAATTTCTTTGAAATCTTTTGTACTTTGGGCTTGAGACTTTTGTAAGCTTGCAATTTGTTGTTGAAGTCTTTTTTGCTCTAAAAGTAATTGCTGTTTTTCATTGTCCCCACTGTCTAATTGCTTCTGCAGATTTTCAATTTGTGTATCTTTGTTTTGAATTTCTGCATTTAAACTGATTATCTTATCCTCATCTGCTTTCGATCTGTTCGTAGCATTATTAGCAGACAATATATGAGTTTTTTCCCCAAGTTCTTTTGCCTTCTCAAAAACATTGATCCCCGCAAATGTTGTGACAATTAATGCTATAACAATCGCAAATAATAATGGTATGACAACGACATATATGAACCATAAAAACTTGTTGCCTGATTTCTCTTCTTCTAGTAATGCTTCCTCTTTTGCCATACAATCACCTAATTTCCTGTCCGATGAAAATATTGGAGAGTAGAAATTTCATCCGTTACCTTGTCCTCTTCAAGTTTCATTTGTTCTAAAAACTTTTCATAATCTTTTATTTTCATTTTTTCATATTTTTTTACTTCGACATTTTTTTCAATCAGTTGTGTTTCACACCAATTCATACGATTCCTTGCATTCAATACAAGTTCTTGATAATACTTAATAGATTTTTCCATGTTTATAATGAATCGCTGGTAATGTCTTATTTCTTGAACAGATGATCCAGTTTGCAGCTTTTCTGCTTGGAATAATTCTAAATCTTCCTTTTTCTTCAGTAAACGATATAACTCTTCTGCCACTTCTTCGAATGTTTTAATAGCATTTTGATAAGCTGATAATGCTTCCTCTTTTTCGCGTTCCTTGAAAGTTAAAACCTTTTCGAATTTATACTGGTATTTCATGTTCATTCACCATTTTCAGCGAGATTTATGATAGAAGCAATACTTTCATTCATTGTAATTTTTTCATCAGTTCGTTGTTTTAAGAAAGAAATAATTTTCGGATACATTTGAATAGCCAAATCAATTTCTTTTGAGCTACCTCGCTTATAAGCCCCAATGTTTATGAGATCCTCTGCATTTAAGTATGTACTTAAAAGATCTCTGATTTTTTCTGCTGCTTGTTTATGCATATCAGAAACAAGATGATTCATTAAGCGGCTTACGCTTTTCAATATGTTGATAGCTGGATACTGTCCTTTATTGGCTAAAGCACGATCCAATACAAAATGCCCGTCTAATATTCCGCGTACAGTATCAGCAATAGGCTCGTTCATATCATCACCATCTACCAACACCGTGTATATACCTGTAATGGTTCCGTTTTGATTCGTACCTGTTCGTTCCAATAATTTAGGTAATATGGCAAATACGGAAGGGGTATATCCCTTCGTTGCAGGAGGCTCCCCAACTGCTAGTCCGACTTCACGCTGTGCCATTGCAACACGGGTAACAGAATCCATCATAAACATTACATTTAGACCTTTATCTCGAAAATACTCGGCGATGGCAGTTGCCGTAAAAGCACCTTTAATCCTCATTAATGCCGGCTGATCCGAAGTAGCACACACGACGATGGATCTTGCCAGCCCTTCTGGTCCAAGATCTCGCTCGATAAATTCCCTAACCTCACGTCCTCGTTCCCCAATAAGTGCAATTACATTCAAATCCGCATTTGTATTTCGAGCTATCATTCCCAAGAGCGTACTTTTTCCAACACCACTTCCCGCAAATATCCCGACCCTTTGACCTTTACCCACGGTTAAAAGACTGTCTATCGCACGAACCCCGAGCTCCATCTCTTCCGAAATAGGCGGACGCGTTAATGGGTTTGGCGGTGCCTGTTCCGTTTGGATGGCCATTAAACCTTTTGGCAATGGTGAATCATCAAGCGGATTGCCAAGGGAATCAATAATTTTTCCAATCAATGAATTGCCAACTTTCACTTCGAGTGAACGGCCAGTAGCTTCCACTAAACTTCCAGGAGATATATCTTGTATTTCTGTATATGGCATGAGAATAACATTTTCTTCTTTAAAACCAACTACTTCCGCCATTATTTTTCTGCCTTTTTTCTTACCGCCAACATGAATGAAGCATACTTCACCGATTGAACTTTCGGGCCCGATGGATTCAATCATTAGCCCTACCACTCGGTTTACTTTTCCAAACCGCTTATAAGTTTCAATATTTGGAATGAAAGTCAAAAGTTCACTTGCTTTCATGAATAGACACCTTCTAATACCTCATGCAATTTCTCTTGTAACATGTTAAGCTGGCTATCAATGCTAGCATCAATTCGACCATTTTCGGTTTCCACAACACATTGATTTTCCGTAAATTGTTCATCACCGTAAATATAACATTGTACCTGACCGGCTAAAATACTATCCAATTCATCCTTTCTTGACAGGATTATTGGGTATTTTGAAGGATGAACGATAATTTTTATCTCTTGATTTTCCCTCACTTCCTTAACTGTTTGTTTGACAAGTGAAAGAAATTTTTCCGGCTCTCCCGCTAATGTGTCACATAAAATTTTTTTAGCAGCCGTTATACCTAAATCTAAAATAACTTTTTCTGATTCTTCGATGTGTTTTACAAATTCATTTTTGGCATGAGCAACCATTGTATTCGCTTCATCTATTCGTAAACGATACTCTTCAAACCCTTGATTTCTGCCCTCTATAAGTCCTTGTTCAAATCCACTCTTTTTAGCTTCTTCAATCCATAATTGCTTTTCTTGAATCCACTGTTCTTTTTCTTGTTCGATTTGTTCCCTTATTTTTTGGGCTTGTTCCTCTGCCTCTTGAATCATCGATTCGGCTTTATGCTGAAATTGACTTAAATATTTTTGTTTCTCCATTTCGAACAAGGCGTCAGTTTCATTTTGCTCAAAACTATTTGCAATAAAAATATCTTTTAAGTCAATTATTTTTCCCGGAAGTTCATTATTAAAAGAAGATTTAATAATCTTAGACAATGATGTCATCTCCTCCGCCACGGGCAATAATAATTTCCCCGGAATCTTCCAGTTTTCTGATAATCGTTACAATTCTTGATTGCGCCTCTTCTACATCTCTTAAACGAACTGGTCCCATATACTGCATTTCTTCCTTAAAGGATTCAACCATACGGGTGGACATATTTCGGAAAACAACATCCTTTACTTCCTCACTGGATACTTTAAGAGACAATAGTAGATCCTCATTATCAGCTTCACGGATAACCCTTTGAATGGAACGATTATCTAATGTCACAATATCCTCGAATACAAACATCCGTTTCTTAATTTCCTCAGCAAGCTCAGGATCTTGAATTTCCAATGAATCTAATATTGTTTTTTCTGTTGAACGATCCACTCCGTTCAATACTTCTACAACAGCTTCTATACCGCCAGTTTGTGTATAGTCTTGGGTTACGGTTGACGATAGCTTTTGTTCAAGTATTGCTTCTACCTCGCTAATAATCTCCGGCGAAGTTCGATCCATAATTGCGATACGTCTTGCTATATCAGCTTGAACATCTTGTTGTAATTCCGATAATATTTGCCCCGCTTTTTCTGGTTCCAAATAAGAAAGTATTAATGCGATTGTTTGCGGATGTTCATTTTGGATAAAATTCAGGATTTGAGAAGGCTCTGCACGTCTTGCAAAATCAAATGGTTTGACTTGCAAAGAAGATGTTAACCTATTAATAATGGTTGCGGCTTGTTCAGACCCTAGTGCCTTCTCAAGAACCGTTTTTGCATAGCCAATCCCGCCTTGAGAGATATAATCCTGTGCTAAAGCAATATTATGAAATTCATCTAATATTTCTTCTTTTGTCTCAGTGGGAACTTTTTTAACTCCTGATATTTCCAGAGTCAGCTTTTCTATCTCTTCTTCTGTTAAATGCTTATACACGGATGCCGAAACATCAGGACCTAAGGAGATAAGAAGGATAGCGGCTTTTTGTTTTCCAGACAAACCTTTTTCTCTACTTGCCATTCCTTACCCCCCTATTCTTCGGATAACCATGTACGTAATAATTTTGCAAATTCATCTGGCTTATCTTTTGCCATTTTTTCTAATTGTTTTTTACGAAGAGTTGTTTCCGTTTCATGTTCTTCATTAACATCAGCAATTTGAATTGGTTCTGTTTTAACAAAATCATCCTCTTCTTCTACATCTTTCCTTCTAACACGAAGCATAAAGAATATCAATAGGCCTATGATTAGTAATAATATTCCTCCAATGACATAGACCCACCATGGAATTTTTGACTGGTTAACTGGTGCAGAGGTCGTATTTCCATTAAAAGGCTGCACTGATACAGCGATTTTGTTTTGGATAGCCTGGTTAGAAAGATTCGTTCCGCTGCTCTTATCAATAGAAGTACTTATAATAGTAGATAAAATTTTATTAATATCATTAATTCTGCTTTGCGGCAGTGAACTCGGATTTTTTGGGTTTGGCGGTTCTACCATGACTTGAATTCCCAAATCACGTATCTTATATGGACTTTGAACAATTTGATTATGAATTTTATTTACTTCATAATTCATGGTTTCTTGAATTTTTTCATAGTCGCCATTTCCATTCGAGCCATTTTGTACATACGTTGTTCCAGAACCAGTATCGGATGAATTTGTCCCTGGTACTCCGCCAGCTGCAGCAGCACCATTCCCAGAATACGTTTCCGTAATTTTTTGCGCACTAACGGCAATACCCTTCATATTTTGCTTATCAACAGGCTGTACTAAATGCTCATCTGTATTCTCCTGCGTAAAATCAATATCCGCGGTAACGCTTGTTACAACCTTGTTATACCCCATTAAAGTTCCTAGCATTGTTTGAACTTGTCTTTGGATATCTCTTTCAATTTGATGCTTTATATCCATCTGTTCAGCAAATGTACTTCCAGTAGAATTTTTATCATTATTTAAATCAAAATACTCAAAATTTTGATTCATAATGACGATATTATCTGTAGGAAGATTCGGTACACTTTTGGATACTAAATTATAAAGTGATGTTATTTGTTTATCAGTAAATTCATACCCAGGCTTTGTCGTCAAAACAATGGATGCTGAAGCTTGTTGATTAGGATCGTTTACAAATATTCCTTTATCAGGCATATTTATCATAACCTTAGCATTTTCTACACCATCCACTTGTTTAATAAGATTGGATAGTTCTGTTTGCATAGCATCTAATTTGATGACATTAAACTCATTGTCCGTCATACCGAAGCTTGCATTTTGACTAAAAAAGGAATAGTCAATACTTCCTGTCTTTGGAATGCCCTCTGATGCCAATTCCACCTTGAGATTATCTACATCCTGTTTCGGCACACTAATGGTCTTTCCATTATCGCTAATAACCGACTTGATTCCTTTAGAATCCAGACTCTGTTTGATGGAACCCGTTTCAGTTGGTTCAAGATTACTATATAAAGGAACCATCGTTGTTCTGGTGGTAAAATAAGTAATCCCTAAAATAAGTAAAAGAATTATTATAAATGCTGATATACCTGTGATCTTTTGTTTTTTTGTTCTGCTTTTCCAGTAATCTTTAATTCTATTAAAGAATTGTTTTATATTCTCATTCATTTCTTTCCCCCGAATCACATTTCACTTTTATCTTATTGTCTTAATCGAAGGTATTGGTATTAGCAATAAACATAAATATTATACTTGCATTCTCATTGTTTCTTGATAAGCTTCAACAACCTTGTTTCGAATTTCAAGAGCCGCTTGCAATGTAATATTGGCCTTTTGTGCAGCAATCATAACTTCATGTAAATCAACATTATCGCCATTGGCTAATTTTTGTGTTAATACATCTGATTGAATTTGATCATTATTGACTTCGGAAATGGACTTTTTTAGCATATCAGCAAAACTAGTTTTTGATGGGTTCGCTGATGTTGTTTGTCCTAAATTATTTTGATTAAAATTTATTTGGCCTGACGGACGAAAAATATTGGCCGCGACCGTATTAATATTTTGAAGAGCCATAGAAGAACCTCCGTTCATGTATAAAATGTATAAACTATCAAATTTTTCAAGCTTAATGTAAAGCTCAAAGAAATATGTATTTACTTACCAATTTCTAACGCCTTCATTAACATGGCTTTATTAGAATTAAACACCGTTACATTCGCTTCGTAAGATCTTGTAGAGCTCATAAGGTCGACCATTTCTTTTAATGGATCGACATTTGGCATTTCAACATAACCGTCAGCATTGGCGTCGGGGTTTTGCGGATCGTATACAAGCTTAAATGGTGTATTATCATCAACAATTTTTGCAACTTTAACACCATTACCAGTTGTATTGCCCGTTGACGCTTGCAAAAAAGATGAAAAAGAATTGGACATTGGTTCTAGAACTACCTCTTTTCGCTGGTATGGCTGCCATTTTCCGTTTACCAATTTGCCTCTTGTTGTATCAACATTAGCCATATTGGAGGAAATAACATCCATTCGTAAGCGTTGTGCAGTAAGAGCAGAGGATGTAATGTTCATGCTATTAAATATTGACATTTTTATTTGCCACCTTTAATTACAGTTTGTAAAGTAGAAAACATTCCGTTAATTCGGTCCGTTAATGCACTATAATAGATTTGATTTGTAGCTAAGTTCGACATTTCTTTATCTATATCCACACTATTCCCGTTATCGTTATATTCCACATTTTGTTGTGTAATAATAGCCGGATTATCAGAAACAGATTGAAACGGAATATGCCTTTGATCTGTCATCTTAGCTGAAAAGGCTTGATTCATAGAGCTGTTCAGCATTGCCCCGAATGAAACATCTTGCGCTTTGTAGTTTGGAGTATCTACGTTGGCAATATTGTCCGCTATTACTCTTTGTTTTAATGAAGAATAATTTAAGGCATTCTCTACCGTGGAAAATGTATTGTTAAATAACTTCAAATTTCTACACCTCTATTTAAGATACGACATTTTTTTATCCATTACGACATAATATTCTATCAACTATTTTAATGTTTTAATATCTTAGTGTCCATGCACATATTTTGAAATTTAAGTAATTACATATCAAATTTTTAAAATTAGTTCTTTTGGATTATAATTATTACGAAACAACAACAATATATACAAAAATACGACATAATTATCAAAAAAGTTAACTGAATTCATTTTATCAAGGGAAGAAATTACAAACTAGTGGATAATATTGGATATATATGAGGAATAATAGCTTCATTTGAAAAAAAGCCGTCAATTATCAACAATTGACGGCTTTTTCTTTTGATTATTTTATATTTACCAATTTCTGAATGCTTAGTTTGCTTTTAACTTGTCTAATTCTACTAAGAATTTATCATTTAACACTTTAATATAAGTACCTTTCATCCCTAGTGAACGTGATTCAATAACACCAGCACTCTCCAGTTTTCTAAGAGCATTTACAATCACTGAACGTGTAATACCTACACGATCCGCAATTTTTGAAGCGACAAGTAATCCTTCTTTTCCATTAAGTTCTTCAAAAATATGTTCAATAGCTTCTAATTCACTGTATGATAAAGAACTAATCGCCATTTGAACAACTGCTTTACTTCTTGCTTCTTCTTCAATTTCTTCAGACTTTTCACGTAAAATTTCCATTCCTACTACGGTTGCACCGTATTCAGCAAGGATTAAATCATCGTCATTAAATTGTTCCTGAAGTCTAGCAAGAATAAGCGTACCTAATCTTTCTCCTCCGCCGATGATCGGAACGATAGTAGTTAAGCCACTTACGAATAAATCTTTATTTTCAACTGGAAATGCTGTATAGGCACTTTCAATACCAATATTTGATGATGTTTCATTAATATTAAATAAACTGTTTGTATACTCTTCTGGGAATTGGCGTTCCTCTAACATATGGGACATGCGTTCATTTTCAATTTGTTGGTTGATAGCAAATCCAAGTAATTTTCCACGGCGACTAACAACGAATATATTCGCCTCAATTACCTCACTTAGTGTTTGCGCCATTTCTTTAAAATTTACCGGTTTACCGGCAGCCTTTTGTAACATAGCATTAATTTTTCTAGTTCTGTCTAATAAATTCATTTTTCTTCCTCCTAGTGTTTTTATAATCATTGCAAAAATTTTTCAAAAAAATAATTCCGAATCCTTGTTGATCCATTACTTTATAATATGTGAACACTACCTTCAGGAACTTTTCTCGCCTATAAAATAAATTGACTTAAGTCCTTGTTTTGCGAAATAGCACCAAGCTTCTCGTTTACATATTGAGGTGTAATAGTAACCTTTTCTAGCGTTATTTCAGGTGCTTCAAAAGATAAGTCCTCAAGAAGTTTTTCCATAATCGTATGAAGACGTCTGGCACCTATATTATCGGTATTCTGATTCACTTCAAATGCAATTTCAGCAATTCTAACAATAGCTTCGTCAGAAAATTCAATTTGTATACCTTCCGTTTCTAATAATGCTGTATATTGTTTTATTAACGCATTATCAGGTTCCACTAAAATTCGATAGAAATCATCTACCGATAGTTTTGTTAATTCCACTCGAATTGGAAAACGTCCCTGCAACTCAGGAATTAATTCAGAAGGTTTTGCCATATGGAATGCACCCGCAGCAATGAATAAAATATGATCTGTTTTTACGGAACCATACTTCGTTACTACAGTAGACCCTTCGACAATAGGCAGGATATCTCTTTGAACACCCTCTCGTGATACTTCACCTGCTGAAGAATTGCCACTTTTGCTGACAATTTTATCTATTTCATCAATAAAGATAATACCCGTTTGTTCTGCGCGATAAACAGCCTCTTGCGTAACATCGTCCATATCTATTAGCTTTTGTGCTTCATCATTCGTTAATACCTTGCGTGCTTCACTAACGGTTAGCTTTCTTTTTTTCTTTTTCTTTGGCATAAGATTGCTTAGTGCATCCTGCATATTCATTCCCATTTGTTCCATGCCGGAGCCTTGCAGCATATCAAACATGGAAGGAGCTTGCTCTTCAATTTCGACTGATACAAGTTCGTCTTCAAGTTCTTTATTTGCAAGCTTAGTCTCAATAATTTTTTTTCTTTCCTTCATGGATACATCTTCTGCGGTATCCTCATCCGATTCGTCGTGTTCTTGCACATTTCCGCCGCCAAATAACATTTCAAATGGGTTTTTATAATTATTTGTTTTCTTCTTAGCTGGAACAAGAAGCTCAACTAAGCGGCGGTTTGCGTTTTGCTCCGCAAGATCCTTTACATCATTAATTCTTTCTTCTTTAACAAGTCTTACAGAGGTTTCCACCAAATCTCGAACCATGGATTCTACATCGCGCCCCACATATCCAACTTCCGTAAATTTAGTCGCTTCAATTTTTACAAACGGAGCACCGACTAATTTCGCCATTCGTCTGGCGATTTCCGTTTTTCCAACTCCAGTTGGCCCAATCATTAAGATATTCTTTGGAATAATTTCTTCACGAAGTGCTTCGGTTAAAAGGCTTCTTCGATAACGATTTCTTAGTGCAACAGAAACTGCTCTTTTTGCATCTTTTTGCCCAATAATATATTGATCAAGTCTTTCAACAATCTGTCTAGGCGTTAAACTCATCGCTTTGTTTATTTTATAAGCCAAGATACCCTCACTCCTTCTTTCATTATGATGAGACAATCTTACATCTGAAAAATGAGATGTAGATAGTCCCTGTTACTAAAGAAGATAAGTATTATAATTCTTCCACAATAATATTCGAGTTCGTATAGACACAAATATCAGAAGCAATTTTTAAAGCCGCCTCCGCCATTTCTTTTGCAGATAAATGATCTCCACTAAATTGTTTAAGTGCGCGGCCTGCTGCCAATGCATAATTACCACCGGAACCTATCGCCAATATTCCATCATCCGGTTCAATAACTTCACCAGTACCTGAAACTAGCAATAGATTTTTTTCATCCATTACGATTAACATTGCTTCTAATTTTCGCAAAACCTTATCGCTTCTCCATTGCTTCGCCAATTCTACTGCTGCACGCGCCAGATTTCCATTGAATTCTTGGAGCTTACCCTCGAACATTTCAGATAGGGTAAAAGCATCTGCAACAGAACCTGCAAAACCAGCAAGTACTTTACCATTAAACAGCTTTCGAACCTTTTTAGCTGTATGCTTCATCACTACAGCATTACCAAATGTAACCTGACCATCGCCAGCCATAGCGCTCTTGCCTTTATGTTGAATAGCAAATATCGTAGTTGCGTGGAAATCGCCCATTTCAAACACCTCCGAAAAGATAGTGCATTTTATATGATACCTTCAGGAAATTAAAATTAACCGAGTATGCTGTTTAAATTTGGAAGTAAAATATCTTTTTATTCCCATAAATTATACATATTTCTTCATGGTTTTATACCTTATTTCACATTCAATAAATAAATTAAAATTTACCAAGGCATGTATTTATGCTCTTGGGTGGTGTGCAATATACGTTTTTCTAAGATGTTCTTTTGTAACATGTGTATAGACTTGTGTAGATGATAAGTACTCATGACCCAAAAGCTCTTGAACCGTTCTAATATCTGCACCATTATCTAATAAATGAGTTGCAAAAGTATGTCTGAGCATATGCGGATGCATTTTTCCGGTAAGTGCTGCCTTTTCAATTACGCTATTCAATATATGTCTGATGCCCCGAACGGTTAATGGGGTTCCTTTATAATTTACAAATAATTGATGATGAGGGGCTGCGGTTTGCATCAATTGGTTTCTTGCTGTTTTTATGTAATCATGAAGGGCGACACGCGCAAATGAGCCGAAAAGCACAATACGCTCTTTATTTCCCTTACCATTTACAAGAATAGCATCGAAATCAAAGTCTATATCCTTCAATTGTATGTTTGCGCATTCACTCACTCGTATTCCAGTTGAATATAAAATCTCAAGCAATGCCTTGTTCCTTTTATCGAGAGGACTGGGTCCATCACATACTTGAAATAGCTTTTCCATTTCTTCTTGATAAAAGAATTTTGGAATTCTAAGTTCCTTTTTCGGCTGTATTAAGAGAGCAAATGGATTTTCTACTACAATCTTTTCCCTCATCAAAAATTTGTAAAAGCTGCGCAAGGAAGAAATTTTACGTGCTAAGCTCGCTCTTTTGTACTTACTCGAATATAGTTGGGTTAAATAGAGTCTTGCATCAAAGTACTCTACCTTTTGTAAATCGGAAATACCTTGTTCAATCATGAACATAAAAAAGTGTTCAATATCTTGACGATAAAATTTTATTGTATACTCCGAGTAATTTTTTTCAATTTGAATATACTCGATATATGAAACTAAACAGTTTTCCAAGACTTCATTCATATTTAACACCTCACAAGGGCTACTAAATAGTATCATAATTTAGTAATCCTCGCAACGAATAATACAAATTTTTCATAAAGTTTTGAATTGTTTCTAAATCTAAGATGTCTGACCTATTTTCACTGTTGAAGGAATTATCCTTCTGCATTTTACAACACTAATTAAAATAAAGAAAGAAAAAGGGGCTTCGAATCGAAAAGTTCACAAAACCATCAATATTTTTACTTAATATGTAAAATAAGAGCAATAGCTAAGAGGTAAACTTTATCATTTCCTACACTACAAGTTAAAAGAGTAAGCAATCGCTTACTCTTTAGCTTTCCGCTTTTTCCTTATAATCACAATTTGTACATTGAACTTGAATTCCCTTTTTCAATTTCTTCTCTACAAGTACATGATCACATTTAGGACACTTTCTTTCAATTGGTTTATCCCAGGATATGAAATCACAGTCAGGATAGCGATCACAGCCATAAAATGTTCTTTTTTTCTTTGTTTTACGTTCAATAATATTTCCTTTTTCACATTTAGGACATTTGATGCCGATTTCTTTAACAATTGGTTTTGTATTGCGGCAATCCGGGAAATTGCTGCATGCCATAAATTTACCGTAGCGGCCCATTTTAAAGACCATTGGACTGCCGCATTTCTCACAATCCTCTCCTGCAAATTCATCTTTAATTTCAATCTTTTCCATTTCTTCTTCCGCTTTTTTCAGCTTTACTTCAAAATCTTTATAAAATTCATCAATGATTTTTACCCATTCGACTTTCCCGTCTTCGATTTCATCCAAATTATTTTCCAGCCTAGCTGTAAATTCTACATCGAGAATTTCCGGGAAAAACTCTAACATGAGCTCTATTACTATTTCTCCAAGCTCTGTTGGAACAAAACGTTTATTTTCTAACGCCACATACCCTCGCTTTTGAATGGTATCAAGGGTTGGAGCATAAGTTGAGGGTCTTCCTATGCCTAGCTCCTCTAATGTTTTTACAAGTCTTGCTTCCGTGTAACGCGGAGGCGGCTGTGTAAAATGCTGTTTCGGATCAATATTCGTGGATTTTACATTATCTCCCGTCTTTAAATCCGGTAATAAATTTTCCTTCTCCTCATGCCCATCATCCGTTCCTTCCACATATACCTTCATAAAGCCGGAAAACTTAACTTTCGAACCATTCGCCCTAAAACCAACATCTCCATTTAAAATATCTACACTCATCGTGTCCATAATAGCCGGAGCCATTTGACTAGCTACAAAACGGTCCCAAATAAGCTTATATAAACGCAATTGATCCTTGCTTAAATATTCCTTTAATGAGTTCGGATCTCGGAATGTGCTGGTTGGTCGTACTGCTTCATGAGCATCTTGCGCATTCGTTTGCTTTTTATCTTTTCTTTGCTCTGTTCTAGCATACTCTTCTCCATAATTTTCCTTGATATATGATGCTGCTTCCGATTGCGCAACCTCCGAAACACGTGTTGAATCCGTTCTCATATACGTAATTAACCCGACGCTGCCTTCTTTGCCAAGATCAATACCTTCATAAAGCTGTTGAGCTAGCATCATTGTTTTTTTTGCCCTAAAATTCAACTTCCTAGCAGCTTCTTGTTGTAAAGAGGAAGTGGTAAATGGTGGTGATGGATTTCTTTTTCTTTCCTTTTTTGTAACGGAAGCAACCGTATACTTATCGTCCTTTAATTTAGACAAAACATCTTTAACATCTGATTCGGATGTTAAATCTAATTTTTTTCCGTTAATGCCATAAAAGGAAGCTTGAAAAGTTTCCTTTCCAAATTCGAAATCAGCAGTGATGGACCAGTATTCTTCCGGAATAAAATTCTTAATTTCATTTTCACGGTCGATAATAAGCCGAACCGCAACCGATTGAACTCGCCCAGCACTTAATCCTTTCTTCACTTTTTTCCAAAGTAATGGACTGATATTATATCCAACTAAACGGTCTAAAATTCTCCTTGCTTGCTGAGAATCGACTAGATCCATATTAATTGGGCGCGGGTGTTTAAAGGATTCTTTAATAGCATCCTTCGTTATTTCATTAAAAACAACCCTGCAGTCAGAATGAATATCCACATCCAGACTATGTGCTAAATGCCATGCAATTGCCTCTCCCTCTCTATCGGGGTCGGCCGCAAGATAGACTTTTTTTGCTTTTTTCGCGGCTGTTTTTAAATCTTTTAATATCGGTCCTTTACCTCTTATGGTTATATACTTCGGTTCATAATTATGTTCAGTATCCACACCTGTTTGACTTCTAGGCAAATCCCTAATATGTCCCATAGATGCTTTCACTTTGTATTTTTTTCCAAGATATCGTTCAATGGTTTTCGCTTTCGCAGGCGATTCCACGATTACTAAGTAGTCTGACATCAAAAATCCTCCCCAGAGGTGTTATATAAATTTCTTTCAACTATCCTTACATTTGTAATTTTTACATGTATTGAAATCAAGTGTACATAATAGACCTGATTTTCATATTTGTCAATTATTCCTTAATAAAAACTATCCTTCAAGCACACATTCCTCTTGAATTTAAATCCTTTCCATTTCATAAGGATGATATAATGAAAAAATCTTTTAAATTATTTTTAAGATAATTAGCGGTATTATTTAATAATGGAACTCTTCGAGAATATCTTCCCCTGTTTGAACGAGTTTTGCTCCTTGTTGTATCAGTTTATTAGTACCTTGTGAAAGTGATTCATCAATATTTCCCGGTACTGCAAAAACCTCTCTTCCTTCTTGAAGAGCAAAGTCTGCTGTTATTAGAGAACCACTTTTTTGTTCAGCCTGAATTACCACGATTCCTTTCGAAAGCCCGCTAATTATTCGATTTCTCATTGGAAAATGCCACTTTTGCGGTTTCGTATGCGGAGGATATTCCGAAATAATTAAATGCTCTTTTTTCATATTCTCTACTAAACCAATGTTTTCCTGCGGATAAATATGAAAAAATCCGCTTCCTAATACACCAATTGTTTTACCTTTACAAATAATAGATGTTTTATGTGCCATTGTATCTACTCCTTTTGCAAGACCACTAATAATGACATAGTTTTGTTTAATAAGAGGAGGAGTAATTTTTTTAATTGCTTTTAATGCTTTGAAATCAGCTTTTCTAGACCCTACTATTGCTATTGACGGATATTGTAGAAGCTTTTGATCTCCGATTGTATATAGGACTAATGGTGGGTTAAAAATTTGTTTTAGTAGATTGGGATAATTCTTATCAAAAATGGTAATACATTGGATTTGGTGTTTTCGATAGTTTAAAAGTAATGTATCAACATCTAAATGGTGCAAATCTTGATAAATTTTTTCTATTTGACTTGTTTTACCCAAAGTAATGGATTTTAATACAGGGAGGGAAAATTTGTATAGTGATTTTAACTCGGGGTCCCTTTTTAGGATTTGTAGTATTGTATTGGATGTAATACCTTGACAATGGTGAAGATGAATAAGACTTTTCTTAAATTCTTCCATAAAATCCTCCTTAAAATTGAAAAATCCTTTCTTTTATGAAAATATTGCAAATAGCCCCTCTTTCATAGAGGGACTATTTTTTATATTTCAGTATTAATTAATGTGTTTTACACTTTTCATAAAGGCCTTTTTCTTTTAAAACACTAATTAGTGTTTCACCCATTACAGAAGGTGTTTCAGCCACTTTAATTCCGCATTCATTCATGACACGAATTTTTTCTGCAGCAGTACCTTTACCGCCAGAAATAATCGCACCAGCGTGACCCATACGTTTTCCTGGAGGTGCCGTTACACCGCCGATGAAGCCAACAACTGGTTTTGTCATATTAGCTTTTACCCAGCGTGCTGCTTCTTCTTCCGCTGTTCCCCCGATTTCACCAATCATAATAACAGCTTCTGTTTCCGGATCTTCGTTAAATGCTTTAAGCACATCAATAAAGTCAGTACCGTTAACAGGGTCTCCACCGATACCAACAGCAGTTGTTTGGCCAACACCTGCTTGTGAAAGCTGATGAACAGCTTCATAAGTTAATGTACCAGAACGAGAAACAACACCTACATGGCCTTTTGTATGAATGTATCCTGGCATGATACCAATTTTACATTCTCCTGGAGTGATGACGCCTGGACAGTTAGGACCAACTAGGCGAGTTTTCTTACCTTCCATGTAACGTTTTACTTTTACCATGTCTAGTACTGGAATATGCTCAGTGATACAAATTACTAAATCTAATTCAGCATCAACTGCTTCTAAAATAGCATCTGCAGCAAATGGAGCTGGTACGTAGATAACAGAAGCGTTGGCACCAGTTGCTTTTACAGCATCTTCAACTGTATTAAATACAGGAACGCCTTCCACTTCAGTACCGCCTTTACCAGGAGAAGTACCACCAACAATTTTTGTACCGTATTCTAACATTTGTTTTGTATGGAAAAGAGCTGTTTTACCAGTAATACCTTGTACGATTACTTTCGTGTCTTTATTAACAAAAACGCTCATTTTATTCCCCTGCCTTTCTTAACCTACTAGTTCAACGATTTTTTGTGCGCCATCTGCCATTGATTCAGCAGCAACGATGTTTAAACCTGATTCATTAAGGATTTTCTTACCTAATTCAACGTTAGTTCCTTCTAAACGTACAACTAAAGGCAACTCAAGGCCAACTTGCTTAGTTGCTTCCACAACACCTTCAGCAATAATGTCGCACTTCATAATTCCACCGAAGATATTGACAAAGATACCTTTTACATTCTTATCAGAAAGGATAATTTTGAATGCTTCCGTAACTTTTTCTGCAGTTGCACCGCCACCAACATCCAAGAAGTTAGCTGGGTCTCCACCGTAATGCTTAATGATATCCATTGTAGCCATTGCAAGACCGGCACCATTAACCATACATCCGATTTTGCCATCTAAAGCGATGTAGCTAAGATCATACTTAGAAGCTTCGATTTCTTTAGGATCTTCTTCTTCAAGATCACGATATTCTAGTACGTCTTTTTGACGGTATAGTGCATTTGAATCAAAGTTTAATTTTGCATCAAGTGCCATAACATTTCCATCACCTGTTACAACTAGAGGGTTGATTTCAGCGATAGAGCAATCTTTTTCGATGAATGCAGTATACAAGCCCATCATAAATTTCACAGCTTTGTTTACAAGCTCTGCAGGAATATTAATATTAAATGCAATACGACGAGCTTGGAATGCTGTTAATCCAACAACAGGATCAATTGTTTCCTTGAAGATTTTTTCCGGTGTTTCTGCAGCCACCTCTTCAATTTCAGTACCGCCTTCTTCTGAAGCCATTAACGTAACACGAGAAGTTGCACGGTCTAATACTAGACCAACATAATATTCTTTTTTAATGTCGCAACCTTCTTCAATTAGAAGACGTTTCACTTCTTTTCCTTCAGGTCCTGTTTGGTGTGTAACTAATGTTTTGCCTAAGATTTCGCTTGCATATGTACGTACTTCGTCCAAATTCTTAGCAACTTTAACACCGCCAGCTTTACCTCGACCTCCGGCATGAATTTGTGCTTTTACTACACAAACTTGTGTACCAAGTTCTTTTGCCGCTTCTACTGCATCTTCTACTGTAAAAGCAACCTTTCCATTTGGTACCGCAACCCCGTATTTTCTGAGGATTTCTTTACCTTGATACTCATGGATATTCATTTTCCATCCTCCTATCAAACAATGACAAAAATTTAACTGCGTTTTCATTGTATATAAAGGTAGAAAATATGTCTAGCTTTATGAATGATTTAGATAATTTTGCAATTTATTTTTAACTATCGGAATTGCAAACCTATTCTATTTATCTATACAAAAGCAAAAAAGACATTAAAAACATCAATATTAGCTGTCTAATGTCCTTTTCCTGCTCGCTGATCTACTTTATATATAAACGCAAAAACTTCCGCAACAGCTTCATAAAGCTCTTCAGGTATAGTCTCATTGATATCCAGTGTCCCAAGTAATTGCACCAGACTAGGATCCTCTTGAATAGGGATACGATGTTCCCTCGCTTTTTCAATTATATTATCAGCAACGAAGCCTTTCCCCTTTGCTGCAATGACCGGAGCAGAATGTTTTTCAGATTGATAGCTTAGTGCAATCGCTTCTCTTCCATCTGAAAGCTTATTTTTATTTTTCATATCTTTAAGTCCACCCCGTTATAGGCTTGATTTACATTTCTAGTATTTTTCTTTATATGCGTGGTCTTTTCAGATTGTATCTCCATAAAATGAATTGCGGATAGCTGATAATTTAATTCTTCTAAGTTATTTTTTAATTTGGGAATAATATTGGCTGCAGCTTCCTTTACATTCGATTCACTGTAGACATTCACATTGATTACGCGATTTTGCACTTTCATTTCTACAATCGTTTCATGAAGGTGTTCCAGATTTAAGTAAAAGAGAATATGACAGTAGTTCGGGTCGATTTTTCCATCTTCTTTTTTCTTTCCAGACCATTGCATGGTTAGATTTGTTTTAAACCCAAATAATTGAATGGGAATTTCATAAAATAAATGCTGGATTGGGCTACTATCATACATTTGAATTTGCTGACCATTCATTTTATTTACAAGGCTATCTGCAATTTCACGTACTTCTTGTGAATGGCCAGATTCCTGCAAGAATTTAACGAGTAAAGGCTTTAATTGTTCCTCTACATGATGTTCTGCTGGATTACCTGCAATCTGGTATTCATAAAATAATCCTAATGATTTTGTTACTTCCTTAAATTGTTTAACGACATCTTTTCCATTTAGTGTCTGTTTCATAGTGTTTAAAATATCTGTTAAGTAGTCTTTTTCTTGTTGGGTAAATAACATATTTTCAGGCGGTACTTCCTTTGAAAAATAATGTTCGATTACCTTCACTGTATTATTAACTATTTTTTGGGAAATTGATGGATTACTTATAAATGCTGTTTTTTCCGTTAAAAATTCATTTTGATTTTGTATTAAATTGGTTGAATTTTTCGTCTTTGTATATAAAGAAAGATCCTCCAACTCCTTCCCAAGTTTTTGTAAAACCGATTTGGATATTAATTGCATATCATTGGTTTTAGAAACAGTATCGTCTTTTAAAGTTTGGATTAAACTTGTAGCCAGTTGCTTATTCTGGATATTTTTAATAGTGTCAATCGCCGATTGCATTTCCTTAACAATAGGCGTTTGCTCTTCATTCGAAAGTGATAATTCAAGTAGCTGAATTTGATTTTGAATAGGTTCCTTATTTTCCGTTGCATATAATGATTTGAATATCGATTCAGATATGGTCAGTCCCTTTGCCACCATTTGTTTGATAATATTAAGATTTTCCTTATTATCTGTTGAATTGGAAAGCATTCCGCTCATTTTCAAAACGGTTTCCTTTGTAAATGGAATTTGTTCCTTTGAAAGAAATTGAACCAAATCTATATTTGCTTTCGTAGATGGCAGTGAAAGCTGTTTTAATATTATAGAAGGCTCATTTCCGCTTTGTTGCTTATCAGAAAGCAACTTCAACTGAATATCTCCTTCATCCGAATCCACTTGAAACCAATATGCTTCGCCATTTTTCAATGCTACCTCAAGTTTTGCGATAAGATTTTGATTTCCAATTTGTAGCAGTGCAAAATTATTAGGATAAATATTTTTCACTGTAGCAAAAAAGATCTTTCCTTTTTGAAAGGTGAAAGTAATTGAACGGTCACTCGTATTTAATTGTTGTAATCCATTTATGATCGAAGACAACATTTTTTATTCCTCTTTATCTATTAATGTTTGTAATATTTATGAATGAAATGTGAATATGCCAGTAACGGCCATATATAGTTATAGCTATGATAATGTATATAAAATAATCCAGATGCTCCTTGTCCCATTGGATAGGAAGTCCTCCAATTATTTGTATCGGCATTTTCACATAGAAAGTTTATTCCTTTTTGGATTTGTGGCGTTATCTTATCTGAAACAGCAATAAGTGCATCCAAAGCCCAAGCAGTATGGGTTAATGTACTTAAGCCTAACGGAACATATTCCTCCATAATATCACTGTTACAAGATTCGCCCCAGCCGCCATCTTCATTTTGAATTTTGTATAGCCAGCTGATGGCTTTTTGAATAGATGGATGCTCTGCCTCCACACCTGCAGCACGGATGCCAGTTAGCGCCGCCCAAGTCCCATATATATAACATATTCCCCATCTGCTATTCCAGGAGCCATCCTCCTCCTGATTTTTCCATAACCACTTTATCCCTTTTTTGATATTTGGATTGCTTTTGTTTAAATTAGTATAGTTTCCCAAAAATTCTATCGTTCTACCTGTTAGATCTGTTGACGATTCATCCAATAACAAATCCTCTCCACCGGGTAAAATGGTTAAAAGCGGGTTATCAATATTTCGTTCAAATGCGGGCCAGCCACCATCATCATTTTGCATCGACATTACCCATTGGATTCCACGATTCCAGACGTTTCGATATCGATTATCTTGAACTGATTGTCTACGAATAGCCCTTAAAGCAGCTGTCGTATCATCTACATCGGGATTAATCGTGTTAATATTCGAAAAACCCCATCCCCCTGGTTTAGCATGCCGATTATGAATATACCAATCTCCGTATTTATGATGCTGTCTGGACAAAAGATATTGATTAGCTTTCTGAATAGTATTTGTATTTTTGGAAACTCCCGCCTCCTGAAGTACATAGCTAATTAAGGTCGTATTCCAAACATTTGCAGTTGTATATTGGCAGTGAGGATGCCCATCAATTTCACAAATCATTGATTTTAGGCCATTTACCGCTCTTACAATGATTTGATCCGCTTTCGATTTACCTCTGGCCATAAGGGCAAATATCATTAAAAAGGTAGCACTAAAATAACTGTAAAATGTCCCATCGGGTTCAATTCTATTAATGATATAGTTTTCTAGTTGTTTTAAAGCCTTTTCATGAATATCCTCCTTCAATCCTACTAAACTATCCACCCCCTTTTTTATGTAGTCCAGTAAGGAACGAAATTCTGCAGGTTGTCGTATTTTCAAGTTATTTAATGCTCTTTCTGCAAAAAGATCAGAGAGATCCGGACTTTGATCTGTTTTCATTGAAAATTTTGCATCACTAAGTATTAAAATAGGTGCAATATTTGCCCTTCCAAAAACCGAAATATCATAAAAATTTATAGGAAATTTATTGGGCAATAGCACCGCCTCAACAGGAATAGGAAATTGATTAGGCCAATTTATTTGCCCACCTAAAGATAACAAAATTTGAGTGAACATTTGAGAATTTTCCAAACCGCCATTCTTCAATATAAATCGCTTTGCCTCTTCCATTCGGTAGTCTTCATTTGATACATATCCGGAATATCTTAGCGCATAAATAGCCTCAATTGTCGTAGTAAGATTTCCAGTCTTTTCGTCATAAAAAAGCTTCCATGAGCCATCTACCTCCTGTTTGCTTAAAATCCGCCAAACAAGATTTTTAATTAAATCCTCATCGTCAAACTCTAACATTCTTAGAAGAATAATCATATAAGAATCTGTTTTGATGCCTGTTTCAAACGGATAATCCCAGGATCCATCGGGTAATTGTTCTGTTTGAAGCTTTTCTGTTAACCGTTTTATTTCATTTAAAACCTGTTGTTTTAATGCCATGTGAGTTCGCTCCTTTATTAGACTTTTGTCATATTCATATTATTTTTATGAAAGGAGTATGGTTATTAATTGCATAAAAACTTACATGGGAATCCGTTCTCATGTAAAGTATATGAATATTGGTAAACTTATTTACTTCGCTAATATTCCGTAATATAAAAGTAAGTAGTTAAATTTTTTATACTGAATGCAGGCGGGCAGCATTTTTGCTTTTTCATTTTTTTTCAATCATAATACATACTGAAGGAGGCTGAACGAAAATGGATAACTTTACATTTTTAAATCCGACTAAATTAATCTTTGGTAAAGATCAGCTTGAGCAGTTAAAAACAGAAATTCCTCCGTTTGGAAAAAAAGTGTTACTTGTATATGGTGGCGGAAGTATTAAAAGAAGCGGCTTATATGAGAAGGTTATAAATCAATTAAACGAAATAAATGCTACCGTTTTTGAACTTTCCGGTGTGGAACCGAATCCACGTGTATCAACTGTTCGCAAAGGGGTAGATATTTGTAAAAAGGAAAACGTTGACTTTATACTAGCTGTTGGAGGCGGCAGCGTGATTGACTGTACTAAGCTGATTGCTGCTGCATCTAAATATGATGGAGATGCTTGGGATATCGTCATTAAAAAAGCGTTCGCAAAAGAAGCCCTCCCTTTTGGAACTGTCCTTACCCTTGCAGCCACAGGCTCTGAAATGAATTCAGGATCTGTTATTACCAATTGGGAAACAAATGAAAAGTATGGTTGGGGCAGCCCTGTAACATTCCCTAAGTTTTCTATTTTGGATCCTGTAAATACATATACTGTTCCTAGGGATCAAACTGTTTATGGCATGGTAGATATGATGTCGCATGTATTGGAGCATTATTTTCATCTAACAGAAAATACCGAATTTCAAGATCGTATGTGTGAAGGATTATTAAAAACGGTAATGGAAACAGCTCCTAAGCTTTTAAATGATCTAGAGAGTTACGAGTATCGTGCTACCGTCCTTTACTGTGGAACAATGGCGTTAAACGGTATGTTAAATATGGGTTACCGCGGAGATTGGGCTACCCATAATCTTGAGCATGCTGTTTCAGCAGTCTATGATATTCCACATGGGGGTGGATTAGCAATAATCTTCCCTAACTGGATGAAACATAATTTACATGTTAAGCCTTCCCGCTTCAAACAGCTAGCTGTCCGTGTATTTAACGTAAATCCGGATGGAAAAACAGATGAAGAGGTTGGACTTGAAGGAATCGAAAAACTCCGTGATTTCTGGAACAGTATCGGTGCACCTTCTCGCTTAGCGGACTATGATATTGACGACAGCAAATTAGAAATTATGGCGGATCGTGCAATGGCTAATGGTGAGTTCGGTACTTTCACAAAATTAAATCGAGATGATGTTCTAGCTATTTATCGTGCTTCTTTATAAGAAAAGCGAAAGCAGCCCGCGGATTTTGTAGTCTTCGATTGATACCAAAAGAATCAGGGCGAGGGAAGAGTCGATGCCCGCTTATCTTAGGGAGAAGACGTAGAAATCCGCTAGCCGATTGGCGATGGAGCTAGACATTGAGTAAACTCATTATATAATCCATTACATTTAATGAATAAAAAAAACTCAACCATAGCAGGTTGAGTTTTTTATAACATATCTTTTATCGGTGCAAACGTTTTACGATGGATAGGACAAGGTCCATATGTATTTAGCGATACAAGATGTTCCTTTGTTCCATATCCCATATTCTTTTCAAAATGGTAATATGGGTACTGATTACTGTACTCCTTCATCATTCTATCACGTGTTACTTTAGCAACGATGGATGCTGCAGCTATGGAAACACTTTTTGCATCCCCTTTTACAATAGAAGTTTGCGGTATTGGTAAAGTTAATTTCATTGCATCAATTAAACAGTAGTCAGGAAATGTGCTAGAATTATTGATGGCAAGGTTCATTGCCTTCTTGGTCGCCTCATAGATATTGATTTGATCAATTTCACCTGCAGTAATAATACCAATTCCGACGGAAACTGCTTCCTTCATAATAATCTCATAGTATTCTTCCCGTTTTTGTTCTGTTAATTGCTTAGAATCGTTTATACCAGGTAAATAAAATGCGTCCGGTAGTATGACAGCCGCAGCAATTACTGGGCCAGCTAATGGTCCACGGCCAACTTCATCAATCCCAGCAATTAAATTAAAGCCCTCTGCCTTCAAATCCCGCTCATATTTCATCATTTCAATGAAATGTTGTCTTTCTATTTCTGCCTTTTTTAATGCTTCAATCTTTTTTTTCATTAGGCTTTGTACGCCTTTACGTTCATCTTTTTTTATTTTTCTTAGAAATGGATCGTTTAAGCTGTTTACTTGTTCCAATTCGACCGCAATTTCTTTGATTGTATAAGTTTCCATGTCCTTCCTCACCATTTAGGATTGATCTGACTCATCGGGAAAATCAAAAGTTAATCTTCCAATTTTTAATGATCGCAAATCTCGAATAATCGTTTCTGCTGTCTTATCATAATCGATTTCTCCACCTGACATAAGACAACCTCTTAATCGGCCTATATGATTGAACTTGTCTACAATTTCTTCCGGTAAATTCTCAAACTGATAACGCTCTTTTAATTGGTTTGGATAATGCTCCTCTAAAAAACGCAGTCCAAATACAGCAATATCCTGTAAGTTGAGTATCGTATCCTTAATCGCTCCGGTTAATGCTAATTTATATCCGACAATTTCATCCTCAAATTTTGGCCATAAAATTCCTGGCGTATCAAGCAATTCTAATTGTTTACCTACTTTAATCCATTGCTGTGATTTTGTCACACCGGGAGTATTGCCGGTTTTTGCAATATTTTTTCCCGCAAGTCTATTTATCAATGTGGATTTACCTACATTTGGGATACCAATAATCATTGCCCGAATAGCTCTTGGCTTCATTCCCCTTGATTTCATCCTGTCAAACTTAGGCTTTAGCAACTCTTGGGCACCTTTCACAATATCATTCATCCCGTTGCCTGCTTGAGAGTTTATAGCTAATGCTTTTTGTCCTTTATCAGCATAGTATTGTATCCATTGTTTCGTCCTATCAGAATCTGCCATATCTGCTTTATTCAATAAAATTAACCTTGGTTTTTGTTGGACAATTTCATCAAGCATAGGATTTCCTGAAGAAACGGGAATTCTTGCATCTACTAATTCAAAAACGATATCAACCAGTTTTAACTTTTCAGATACTTCCCTGCGCGCCTTTGCCATATGACCAGGGAACCATTGAATGGTCATGTAACTCAACTCCAAAAACATTTATTTTACTATATGGATATCCTTCATCGGCCAGTATATTAATTTTGTATCACCTATTACCTTTGATAAAGGTACTGGGCCAATAATTCTGCTATCCTTACTTTGTCTACGATTATCTCCCATTACAAAAATCTCACCTTTTGGTACAGTATCACGTCCAATTAAATCCTTTAGAGTGAAATCCTCAGTCAATGGTCCTTGTGTAATTTTTTTATATTTATCTAAATAAGGTTCCTTATATGCTTTTCCGTTTATGTATAATACATCATTCTTGTACTCGATTCTATCACCTGGCAGGCCGATAACTCTTTTTATGTAATCCTTTTTTTCTGGGGCATGAAAAACAACAATGTCGAACCGATTTGGTTTTCCTAACTTATTGACAATCATTCGGTCCCCATTATGTAAAGTAGGCATCATGGATAATCCATCTACCACAATTGGTGCAAATAAAAAATAACGAATAATTACTGCAAGTCCTACTGCAATGAGGAGGGCTTTTGTCCACTCCCATAATTCATTTTTACGTTTTGCCATATCTCCACCACCCAGATTTTTTCTTTAGATTACTAAGAAAAGCGTTAGCTCCGCAGCTCTGGCGTACGGATAAGTGAATTTTGAAGTGCAAATTTCACCTGTAGTCTTCGAATGAGATAAAGGAATCACAGCTATGTAGTAAAAGAGCTGATGTTAACTTATCATAGGGAAGAGACGCAGAAATCCGCCGCTAGCTGCTTCGCTAGCCAAAGACTAAACTCATGAAATAATTCATATGAAAAAACTAATTCCTTCTTAAAAGGGGAACTCCTTTTATTTTATATCCATTTTTTCATTGAATTAATCTGCTTTATACAAGTTTACCATATGGATTTATATGAACGAAAAGGGGCTTGTTTCCAAGCCCCTTTTCAAAACGTTTTTCATTGATAAGTATGATAACGATAGTAGAATTACTTCTACCAAAAGCCACCTACACTTACAATTAGCGGATTTCTTTAATACGAGCGGCTTTACCACGTAAATTACGTAGATAGTAAAGTTTCGCACGACGAACTTTACCGCGACGCACTACTTCTAAATTCGCAATCTTAGGAGTGTGTAAAGGGAATGTACGCTCAACACCTACACCATAAGATACTTTACGAACTGTGAAAGTTTCACTGATTCCACCACCGCGGCGTTTGATAACAACACCTTCAAATAACTGTACACGTTCACGAGTACCCTCGATAACCTTAACATGAACACGTACTGTATCTCCAGGACGGAAAGCAGGAATATCACTGCGAAGTTGATCTTTTGTAATTTCTTCAATAATATTGTGCATCGTTTTCAACTCCTTCCAACAGATGCTCTTACATATCACTCATTGTAGCGGAACATCGTTATAGCGTGATTTGCCTCAAATCACAAAATTAATCTTAACATATCGGTATTTATTATGCAATAAGAAATATGGATATGCTGTAACACTGCTTTGACTTTGGTAACAATAAGATTTTCTATCTACTTCTCATTTTCCCATTCCATGATCCATTTTCTTTGTTTTTCTGTTAATTGGTATCCTTCTAATAGATCTGGCCTTCGTAAAAAGGTTCTTCTTAATGATTCTTTTTCTCTCCACTCTTCTATTTTCCGATGATCTCCGGAAAGAAGAATATCTGGTACTTTCATTCCATTGAAATCTGCCGGCCTAGTGTAATGTGGATGTTCCAATAAACCTGTTGAAAAGGAATCCAGAACAGGTGAATCTTCATTTCCCAATACACCTGGTAATAGACGAACGATACTGTCTACCATTACCATAGCTCCAAGTTCTCCACCAGTTAATACAAAGTCACCGATAGAAACTTCATCTGTTACAGCAAATTCCCTTATTCTTTCGTCATATCCTTCATAATGGCCGCAGATAAAAATTAGGTGGTCTTCCTGAGACAATTCTTCTGCTTTTGATTGATTGAAAGTTTCCCCTTGTGGACAAAGTAAAATTATTCTTGGTTTACTTTCCCCTTGCTTTAGGCTTTCCACTGCGTCAAATATTGGCTGTGGCTTTAATACCATTCCGGCGCCGCCGCCATATGGATAATCATCTACAGTTTGATGCTTATTATCAGCAAATTCCCGATAGTTAACGATATTGTATTCGACTATATCCTTTTCCTTTGCTTTCTTTAAAATTGATGTGCCGAGAACCCCTGTAAACATTTCAGGAAACAAGGTTAATATATCAATTTTCATGATAGTAATCCTTCCATTGGTTCAATAATAATTCGTTTTTCCTGGACATTAATGTGTTTCACAATCGGTTCAATATAAGGAATTAAATATTCCTTTCCTTTTTCCCCTTTTACTACCCAAACATCATTAGCACCCGGGGTAAGTATTTCCTTCACAACTCCTACTAATTCATTAGAAGTTGTCAATACTTGACAGCCAACAATCTCGTGAAAGTAAAATTCCCCTTCATCCAGCTTCCCTAATTGTTCTTTTGACACCTTTAAAATACCATTTTTCCATTTTTCCACTTCATTAATATTGGTATACCCTTCAAAGGTAAGTAAATCAAAATTTTTATGTATACGGTGGCTTTTCACAACTAACTCAATAGGTTTTGATTGTTCCGTGATAAATAGATATAGAATGCTTCCAATTTTAAATCGTTCCTCTTTAAAATCCGTTATTGATATCACACGAACTTCACCATTCAAACCGTGTGTATTAACGATTTTACCTACATTAAACCACATTTATTTCACCTCTAACGTATTTCTGTAATGATTCCATCTTTCACAATAATCATTCTCTCACTAGATAGTTTATTCCAATCGTCACCAACTTTTATTTCGACAATAGATTGAATACTCTGTTCCGTTAATTCACTACCCAATGGAAGGATTTCTAGTTGCTCTATTTGAAAATCAATTAATTTTACTTTTTCCTGTCTAATATTAATTTCCTTTTCAAAATGACTTTTTAAACTTGCCGGAGGAAACTTTTTTGTTTTTTCCAGTTTCTTAAGTTCAAATCGAAGCTGATCACACTCTTTTTGAAATATTAACTTTTGCTCTTCATAGGAATGCAGTAATTTTTCTTTACTATTATCTGTCAACACTTGCTTTACAATTACGGACTGTAATATTTTCATCATTTACCCCCATATTTAGTAGGCTTTTTGATGTTCATTTATTTTGCAGAGAGTTTATAAAAAATATGAAAGAATATATTTTTAACAAGTATAGAATCTGTCCAGCGCAAGCGGCCGTTGGCGACGCGGATTCTATTTTTTGATATGGAAAAAGGGAGGCAATATTCTCCTCCCTTCTTTTGATGATTTTCTTATTCATTTCACTTGGTGTAAAATTATTTGGATTGAAAAATAAACTTATCGTTATTAACCAATTTCCAAATAAATTCTCTTATGTTGTTGTAAACCAGCACCGGCATAGACAACAGTTCGTATTGCTTTTGCAACACGGCCCTTCTTCCCAATCACTTTACCGATATCCTCCTGATGAACAGAAAGATTATACGTTATTTGACTGGGCTCCTCGACCATTTCAACCCGAACAGCATCCGGATGGTCGACTAAGGGCTTCACAATTTGAATAATCAAATCCTTCATAGTGATTCACACAATTACTTACTGTATTTTACGTTGTGGAATTTTTCCATGATGCCTTGTTTTGAGAATAAGTTGCGTACTGTATCAGATGGTTTTGCACCATTTTGTAACCATTTAAGCGCTAATTCTTCATCAATTTTCACTTCTGCTGGTTGAGCAACTGGATTGTAAGTACCAACTGTTTCGATGAAACGTCCATCACGTGGTGAACGAGAATCTGCAACTACAATACGATAGAAAGGAGATTTTTTTGCTCCCATACGTTTTAAACGAATTTTTACTGCCATTTAAAAGCACCTCCGAATAGTTTTACACAAGATAGTATAATATCAAAAAAGTAATTTGTTTGTAAAGTGTTTTTTCTTAACACTTTTTGTATATTGGTAAAAGGAACTTACACATTGCTAGCCAAATAATCAAATGACAGCATTGCCTTAGTTGCCTTATTACTATCATTCAGCTTACATAAATGGGAATTTGAAGCCTTTCTTTTTCCCTTTTTGCATACTTGTCATTTGTTTCATCATTTTTTTCATTTCTTCAAATTGCTTGAGTAGTCGGTTTACCTCTTGAACAGTTCTTCCGCTTCCTTTTGCAATCCGTTTCCTGCGACCGGAATTAATAATTTCAGGATTGATTTTTTCCGCTTTTGTCATGGATTTAATGATGGCTTCTACATGACTGATCTGCTTATCATCAATTTGAATATTATTCAATCCTTTAATTTTATTCGCTCCAGGCATCATTTTTAAAAGCTCATCCAATGGACCCATTTTTCTGACTTGGCTAAGCTGATCTAGGAAATCATCAAAGGTAAAAGAAGCAGTTCGCATTTTTTGCTCCAGTTCTTTTGCCTTTTCTTCATCAACATTTGCCTGAGCTTTTTCAATTAAAGTCAAGACATCGCCCATTCCAAGTATTCTGGAAGCCATTCTTTCAGGATGAAATGCTTCTAATGCATCTAACTTTTCCCCCATACCGACAAATTTAATCGGTTTACCGGTTACGGAGCGAATAGATAGGGCTGCACCACCACGAGTGTCACCGTCTAATTTTGTTAAGACGACTCCTGTAATACCTAATTGCTCATTAAAGCTTTCGGCAACATTTACAGCATCTTGTCCAGTCATAGCATCTACAACTAGAAAGATTTCCTCAGGACTTGCCAATTCTTTAATTTCCTTCAGCTCATTCATTAGCTCGCCATCAATATGCAGACGGCCGGCTGTATCAATTAGTACATAATCATGATGATCAGCTTTTGCTTTTTCAATCGCCTGCCTTGCAATTTCTACGGGGCTAACTTGATCGCCAAGAGAAAACACAGGCATGCTTAATTGCTTTCCTAGTGTCTCTAATTGTTTGATAGCTGCAGGTCGATAAATGTCAGCTGCTACAAGTAAAGGATTACGATTATGCTTTTTTCTTAATAAATTCGCAAGCTTACCAGTGGTGGTTGTTTTACCGGCACCTTGTAAACCAACCATCATAATTACGGTTGGAGGGCGCTTGGAAACAGCTATTTGGCTTTGTTCTCCGCCCATTAGGTTCGTTAACTCTTCCTTAACAACCTTAATTACTTGTTGACCAGGAGTTAAGCTTTTCATTACCTCTTGACCAACAGCACGTTCACTTACTTTTTTTATAAATTCTTTTACTACTTTGAAGTTTACGTCCGCCTCTAATAATGCAAGACGTACTTCACGCATCATTTCCTTTACATCGCTTTCCGAAACTTTTCCCTTGCCGCGTATTTTCTGTATCGTATTCTGCAGTCGGTCGGCTAATCCTTCAAATGCCATATATGCCGCCTCCTAATCTAATTTCTCTAGCGCATCAATAAAAGGTAATATTTTCATTGATAATTCATCTGTTCCAAGATTATCTCTTAAAGCATTTAAAATTTTCGTGCGCTCTTTGAACTTTTGGAATAATAATAGCTTCTCTTCATATTCCTCGAGCATGTTTTCAGTACGTTTGATATTATCGAAAACCGCTTGCCGGCTAACCTCAAATTCTTCGGCAATTTCACCAAGGGAAAAATCATCTAAATAGTAGAAGGACATATAGCTTCGCTGCTTTGGAGTTAACAACGATTGATAAAAATCAAACAAGTAATTCATTCTTGTCGTTTTTTCAAGCATGATTATCCTCCCCTTGTTAAGTGAAAAAGCTTTACATATGAAGAATACACAATTTCCTTGGGTTTGTCAAGATAAAACCTTTACATACAATTCAGCTAATTTATTCTGCCTCTTTTTCGATAATTGTAGAAAATAGACCATACACATATTTTTCAGGATCAAACGCTTGTAAGTCATCCATTTTTTCACCAAGACCCACAAATTTAACCGGAATATTTAATTCATTGCGGATAGCAAGAACAATACCGCCTTTTGCTGTTCCATCCAATTTCGTTAACACAATTCCGGATACATTCGTAACTTCTTTAAAAGTTTTTGCCTGGAGCAGTGCGTTTTGTCCAGTAGTCGCATCTAATACAAGCAACACTTCATGTGGTGCTCCAGGGATTTCCCTTTCAATCACACGTTTTACTTTTTCTAGCTCGTTCATTAAATTTACTTTATTTTGCAGACGTCCTGCCGTATCACATAATAATATATCTGCACTCTTTGCACGTGCAGATTGAATGGCATCAAACATTACAGCTGCAGGATCGGATCCTTCGCTATGTTTTACCACATCAACGCCTACACGGTTTCCCCAAACCTCCAGCTGATCAATTGCTCCTGCTCGAAACGTATCCCCTGCCGCTAAAATAACATTTTTTCCTTGCTGTTTATACATATGGGCAAGTTTTCCTATTGTTGTAGTCTTTCCTACTCCGTTGACACCAACAAAAAGAATAACAGTAAGACTATCTTCCTGTATGTTTATGTGACCAGTAGTTTTTTCGCCACTTTGATAAATTTCAACAAGTTTTTCGGAAATAGCCGATTGAACCTCTGTCGGATCTGAAATATTCTTTCTTTTTACCTCCATCTTTAATTCATCGATTAATTCCATCACCGTGTTAAAACCAACATCTGCTTGGATTAAGATTTCTTCAAGCTCTTCAAAAAAATCTTCATCTACTTTTCGATATCGCGCAACTAGATCATTTACCTTATTCGCGAAATTATTTCTTGTTTTGGATAAACCATCCTTAAATTTCTCTGTAACATTATCAGTAGACTTTGAAAACTTGTCCTTTAACTTTTGAAAAAAACTCAACAGACTCACTCCTTCATATTGTGAGATTATAATTAATTATTGATTTATACCCTAATCTCGTACATGTGTACGCATAAAGCAATATGAACGAGAGTCAAATATACAAGTACAAATCCCTACAAAGTATTATATATTCTAACAAATTATTCATGAATAATCATCCATATTTTCCGCTTACTTCTTCCCGTGTCGTTCTTAAAAAAAGTGCCCCGGTTATCTAATTTCGTTAGGGGCACCTTATTCTTTGTTTAAGAAATTATAAAATTTAACCCTCTGGAAAACTTTTTTGGAAAATTGTCTATGTCTAGCTTCAACTCTTATCGACTTAAGGATTTGTTCTAAACAGACATAGCAGGGCCTACAAGCTCATTGGTATCCTCTAACCGAACGGATACTAGTTTCGATACACCTGACTCTTGCATTGTAATTCCATATAAAACATCTGCTTCCTCCATCGTGCCTTTACGATGGGTAATGACGATAAATTGTGTTTCTTCGCTAAACTTTTTCAAATATTTACTAAAACGAAATACATTTGCCTCGTCTAGAGCTGCCTCAACTTCATCAAGAATACAAAATGGTACTGGGCGAACTTTTAGTATTGAGAATAATAAAGCAATTGCGGTTAAAGCTCTTTCTCCACCAGATAATAAACCAAGATTTTGCAGTTTTTTGCCTGGAGGTTGTGCCACAATATCCACACCGGTATTTAATAAATCATTCGGTTCTGTAAGCTTCAACTCTGCACGTCCCCCACCGAAAAGGGCTTGGAATGTAGGCTCAAAATGCAGACGGATTGCTGCAAACGTTTCTTCAAATCGCCGTTTCATTTCCTCGTCCATTTCATCTATCACTTGGAATAGAGTTTCCTTTGCATCTAACAAATCTGTTTGTTGTTCTTTCAGAAATTCATAGCGCTCAGATACTCTGTCATATTCTTCGATAGCACCGATATTAACGGTACCAAGCTCTTCAATTGCAAGTTTAATCAGTTTAACCTTTTTTCTTGCATCTTCTAGTGAGATATCAAGTGGAAAGTCCTGTTTGGCAGCTTCAAAACTTAATAAATATTCTTCTCGAAGACGTGCGAGACGATTTTCTAAATCAACATCTAAACGATTTATCTTTACTTCTTCGTCTTTTAAAACCTCGACTATCCCTTTATGCTGGCGATTTAATTCTTTCAGATTTAATTCCATATCCTCCAGTTTTGTTTGGAGCTGGACTCGTTCCTCTCTTCTCATAGAGATTAAGTTCGTTGTTTCTAGCTTGTCCATCCTTTTCTTTTCGGCAGCAACAGATATTTCCTCTTCACCAGAATGATTATTGGACATTTCATTTTCAATCCAATTTAATTCATCAGTAAATTGGGTATGTTTCTTTAATGTTTCCTCATATTCACCTTGAATTCTTTCAAGATTTTCCCGGCTCGTTACAAGCTGTTCATTCTTTACTGCAAGCTTTGACTTAAGGTCACTGATTTCATTTAATACTTCATCCTTTGATGAAATATCGTTATTTTTCTTCCTTGTCAGTTCCTCGATTTCCGTTTCCAAACCCGTTATTTTTTCTGCGACACTTTTCAGCTGTTCTTCCAGCTCCTGAATTCTTGCCGTAACAGATTCTGATGTGGTTAGACTTTCCGCCTTTTCCATATCATATATCATTAACCGTTCATTCATATTTTTTTCGGCCATTTCAATTTGCCTTAGCTCTGCTTTCCATTCTTGCTCCTTAAAACGAAGTTGCTCACCATGTTTTCTCATTTCTTCTAATGAATTTTCTTCCTGTGCAACATCTTGTTTTATCGTTTTAACAAGGTTCTCAAGCTGTGACGTTTTTTCTTCCATGGAAATAAGCTTCTCTTTTAATTCCTCCAGTTCCCCTTTTCGAGAGATTAAGGAGTTGCTAGACTGTTTAAGTGTACCACCTGTCATCGACCCTCCTGGATTTACCACATCACCATCTAGTGTTACCAAGCGATATCGATACTGAAGGAGCTTTGCTATTCTGTTTGCACCTTGCAAATCCTTTGTTATCACAACATTTCCAAGTAGATTTGAGATGATAGATTGATATTTTGCATCCACCTGAATAAGCTCAGCAGCTACTCCAACAAAGGAGGGATCACCGCTAATTAGTTCCAATTGAGCAAAAGGAATGGATTTACCTTTAATAACATTCAACGGCAGAAAAGTTGCGCGCCCATATCGATTTTTCTTTAAATATTGAATGGCATTACGGCCATTCTCTTCTGTTAGCACAACAATGTGCTGCATCGCACCTCCCAGTGCTGTGTCCATTGCAGATTCATAGCCTTTAGGGACTTGAATAAGTTCAGCAACTGCTCCTTCAATTCCTCCAAGAACAGTGCCCTTTGCTTTTAGGACCTCTCTTACACCTTGGAAGAAGCCAGTATAGTCCTCTTCCATTTCTTCTAATGTTTCTTTTCTGGATTTTGCTTTTTGTAAATATTGATAAGCCTGATAAAGCGTAGACTCTTGTTTTTCATATTGATTTTTAAGATTCTCCAGCTTTTTTTGCTTATCTCGGAATTTGTGAATATGAGCATCTAATTCCTCGGCTACCTCATTAAGCTGTTTCTCTACATTCTGCTTTTCTTCCAAAATAATTTTTCGCTGTTCTATATACTTTTTATTATCCTCATCTAACTTATTCTTTTTGGAAGACTGAACCTGTAATTGCTGTCCTAAGAGATTTAGTTCGTTTTTCCCCGAAGCCTGTTCATTTAACAATTCAATATAATCGCCTTTTAATGACTCAATCACTTCATCCAAATTAATATTAAATTTGTTCAATTGGTCATTTTTTTCTTTCAAACTTGCTTTTAAAAGGGAAGCCTCTGCGACATTTCTATCATATTCTGCTTTTAGAATTTGTTTTTGTTCTTCTAATTTTTTTAATTTATCGGCAGATTCCATAATATTTCTCTGTAATTGATCTTTATTATGGTTTGCGTTTTTCTTTCTTTCCTTTAAAACTTCTTTACGTCCTTCTAATTTTTCCAATTCCTCTGTTGCAGAAACTAAAACATTTTGCAAATCACTAATCGATTCATCCAATGCAGAAAGATGATCCCGCATTTCTGCAAGTTTAGCTTCTTCTTTTTGCAGTTTTGATAGACTAGCCAATTCCTGATCCTGGTGCTGTTCCAGCTGTTTCTTTAAATGTTCCCAGTTTTCGTTTAAAGCTTCTATTTCTTTTACAGTAAGCCCAACTTCTACGTTCTTTAGTTCTTCTTTTTTTTCTAAATAATCCCTCGCTAAGGAAGCTTGAATTTTTAAAGGTTCAACTTGGTGCTCCAGCTCATGAAGGATATCATTCACCCTATTTAAATTTTCTTGTGTTTCATTAAGCTTTGTTTCAGCTTTTTTCTTGCGAGTTTTGTATTTCAGTACACCTGCAGCTTCTTCAAAAATAGTACGGCGTTCTTCTGGCTTACTGTTTAATATTTCCTCGACCTTCCCCTGACTGATAATGGAAAAGGCTTCTCTTCCCAGACCCGAATCCATGAATAGATCAACAATATCTTTTAAACGACAGCTTTGTTTATTAATATAAAATTCACTGTCGCCTGATCGGTATACTCTTCTAGTTACACTTACTTCGTTATAGTCAAGCGGTAACTGATGATCTTCATTATCTAAAGTAAGAGATACCTCAGCGAAATTTAGGGACTTTCTTGTATCGCTCCCTGCAAAGATAACGTCCTCCATCTTCCCGCCACGCAAGGACTTTGCTGATTGCTCCCCCAATACCCATCTGACAGCATCAATAATATTACTTTTTCCGCTTCCATTTGGTCCAACGACTGCTGTGACACCTTTCACAAAATCAACAGAAATTCTTTCAGCAAACGATTTAAAACCAACTATATCTAAACGTTTGAGGAACAAAAGGATCTCCCTCCCTAAGCGCTAATTCTTTTTTTACATAAATAACGTCGGAAATTTCAGCTTTGCAAATTTTTATTTAAAGTGCTGAGGGCAATTTGAGCAGCGTGCTGCTCTGCCTCTTTCTTTGATCGTCCTACACCGATTCCAAGCTCCATGTTATTCAATGAAACTCTAGAAACAAATTCTCGATTGTGAGCGGGACCTCGTTCATCGAGAACAGTATATTCTAGTACACCAGATGAATCTTTTTGGACAAATTCTTGTAATTGGCTTTTAAAATCCATCACATGAGAAAAAGCACCCTCATTCACTTTCGGAAAAACGATTCTTTCCAAAAAGTGAATTACCGTTTCGAGCCCTTGGTCAAGATATAAAGCACCAATAAAAGCTTCAAAAACGTCTGCTAATAGGGCTGGACGAGTACGGCCGCCAGTCATTTCTTCTCCCTTTCCGAGCAAAATATATTCGCCAAAATTTAATTCATTGGCAAACGTAACGAGAGAAGGCTCACAAACAATAGCCGCCCTTAATTTCGTCAACTTTCCTTCACTTATAGTTGGATAGTGCTTATATAGGTACTGTGAAACAGTTAGTTCTAATACAGCATCTCCTAAAAATTCCAATCGTTCATTATCTTGATGGGTTTTTTTTCGGTGCTCATTCACATAGGATGAATGGGTGAATGCCTGTATTAATAGCTTTGTATTTGAAAAATGAATATTGATTCCTTCTTGAAATTGCTTGAATTTTTCTATTATTAGTGCCGCTGCAATTTTTTCTTTCTCTCTATTTGTCTTACGCATTTTGTTCTCCACCTTAAAATAAAGTAAAAAATTACATATAAAGTTTATAAAAAAAAACATTGAAGCGCAAAATGTGCCCAAGATTTTTTTAGATATTCACAAAAAAAGCTGCCGTATCCCGATAAGCAAATGCCGCCCCCAAACATTGATAAGTTGTTTAGATGCGCTATTTGATTTCGCGGTACAAGTTTTGTCTATCTTGTCTAGTTACAACCGCTATCGACTAGCGGACTTCCGGATCTCCTTCCTACGATAAGTCAACTTCGGTTCGTGAACTACCTCACCGTGTTTCCTAAATCTTGCGTCGAAGCCCCTACAGTCCGTACGTCGATGGGCAAGCCGTTTCCACTTTTCTAACAGAAAAGCCCCGTTTATAATAAACGGGACATTGTAATAATGTGAACGATTATTGCTGACTTTCTATGTACTTAACAGCGTCTCCAACTGTTGCAATTTTTTCAGCATCATCGTCAGAAATTTCCATATCAAACTCATCTTCAAGTTCCATTACAAGTTCCACAACATCTAGGGAATCTGCGCCAAGATCATCCTTGAAAGAAGCTTCTGGTTTCACTTGTGACTCTTCAACTCCAAGACGATCTACAATAATTTTCGTAACACGTTCTAAAACATCTGACATTTGGTTCACCTCCCCTCAAGACATTATAGAGGATTTTGTCCTAATAATAAAGTGAAACTTCCATTTTTAAAATGGTTAGTTGAACCAATTGGGTATTTAGGGACAGTTTTTCTCTTAATTTACCCAATTTTCTCCTTCTCTTTATACAGGATTAAACAAAACTTCTATTTTTTTCACAAACTAAAAAGGCTATTTACGTAACGTTCTGTTGCTGCGACTTTGTGATCAGCTTCCTGCAGGCAATATTACATTACCATTCCGCCGTCTACATGGAGAGTTTGACCAGTTAAATAGTTAGAATCATCTGAAGCTAGAAAAACTGCTACTTTTGCAACTTCTTTTGGCTGGCCTAAACGTGCCAATGGAATTTGTTTTAACATTTCCGCTTTCAAATCTTCTGGGAGCTTATCGGTCATATCTGTTGTAATAAAACCAGGAGCAATAGCATTTGCGGTGATTCCCCTTGATGCAAGCTCTTTTGCAGTAGTCTTAGTTAGACCAATAACTCCAGCTTTAGCGGCAACATAATTTGCTTGTCCCGGATTTCCGCTTATTGCAACTATAGATGCAACATTAATGATTTTACCGGAACGTTGTTTCATCATTTGACGTGTAACAGCCTTTGTCGTTAAAAACACACTTTTTAAATTCGTATTAATAACATCGTCCCACTCATCATCTTTCATCCTCATTAGCAAATTATCTCTTGTAATTCCCGCATTATTCACGAGTATATCCAATTTACCGAAATGTTGGGTCGTATCCTTCACCATATTTTGAACTTCGTCACTATTTGCTACATTACATTGATAGATGATTGCATTACGACCCATTGCTTGAATTTCCTCGGCTACTTCCTTTGCTTTCGCTTCACTGCCGGCATAATTAACTACAACATCTGCCCCTTCTCTTGCAAATTCAATAGCAATTTCACGGCCAATTCCACGTGAAGCCCCTGTAACTAATGCGACTTTACCTTCCAATTTCATGTATATTCTCCTCCTTCTTTTTGGCCAAAATAATTTAAGCTTTTAGTTCTTCCACTACTTGAGCACAGCTTTCCATATCTTGAATAGAGTAGACTTTTACTTCTTTGTTAATCTTTTTAATAAGACCAGATAAAACTTTCCCCTGCCCAATCTCAATAAAAGTATCTACACCAAGATCCACCATTTTTCTTACTGAATCTTCCCATTGAACAGGAGAGTATAATTGTTCTATAAGCTTCTCTTTGATATCTTCAGAATTCGTCATCGGTTCAGCCGTAACATTAGCAATAACGGGAATCTGTGCATCTACAATATTTATTTCCTGCAGAACTTGTTTAAATTTTTCAGCAGCAGGCTTCATTAGTTGAGAATGAAAAGGACCGCTCACTTGTAATGGAAGTGCACGTTTCGCTCCCTTTTCCTTTGCAAGTGCGGATGCTTCCTCAACACCTTTGACAGTACCAGAGATAACAATTTGCCCTGGACAATTAAGATTCGCTAATTGCACCGAGTTTCCGTTTGACGTAACTTCCTCTGTCACCTCTTTTAATACATCTCGATCTAAGCCTAATACAGCAGCCATCGTTCCTTCCCCATTTGGAACTGCTTCTTCCATATACTCTCCGCGCTTATGTACTGCATATACCGCATCTTCGAAGTTAATTGCACCAGAAGCCACTAATGCAGTATATTCTCCTAAGCTATGTCCAGCAGTGTAATCAGGTTGTATGCCAGATGCTTGAAGACATTGCATAATAGCTATACTTGTTGTTAGCAACGCAGGCTGTGCATTTGTTGTTAAAGTGAGTGTTTCAATTGGGCCGTTAAAAATTATATCGGAAAGTGAATAACCTAAACGACTGTCAGCTTGTTCAAATATTTTTTTTGCATTGGAATTTGCCTCAGCTACAGATTGTCCCATCCCAACCGCTTGGGAACCTTGACCTGGAAATACGTAAGCAATCTTTTTCATTTTTCAATTCTCCTTAAAAAGTTCTTAATTAATGAAATCTTTAATCGTTTTTGTAACATCATGCTGCACCATTTCTCGAGCTTGGCGAACTGCATTATATAATGCATTTGCATTAGATGAACCATGTGCTTTGATGACAGGAGCTTTGATTCCGAATAACCCGGCTCCTCCATACTCCGAATAATCCATCATATTTTTCAGCTCAAGCAAATCTGATTTTACCAAAAGGGCTGCGATTTTGCTTTTGAAACTGCTTGTTAGAGTCTTTTTTAATAATGAAAAGACGGAAGAGGCAGTACCTTCAATGGATTTCAAAACCATATTGCCTGTGAAACCATCTGTTACCACAACATCTGCCGGACCATTTAGCAAATCACGAGATTCAATGTTTCCAACAAAATTTATATCAACCTCTTTTAATAATTCAAAGGCTTTTTTTGTTAGTTCATTACCCTTCTTTTCTTCCGTTCCAATATTGAGAAGGCCAACTCTTGGATTATTTATTCCCCGTACTTTATTTGCATAAATTGAACCCATAATAGCATATTGGACAAGATGCTCCGGTTTCGCCTCAGCATTTGCTCCAAGGTCTAACATTACAAAACCTTTCCCATCAATAGTAGGCAGGGTTGGAGCAAGCGCAGGGCGTTCAATCCCTTCGATTCTTCCCACAATAAAAAGACCGGAAGCCATTAATGCGCCGGTATTCCCAGCGGAAATGCAAGCATCTGCCTCACCATTTGCAACTGCTTGGGCCATTAATACCATAGATGCATTCTTTTTTCTTCTTACTGCCTTAACGGGTTCATCTGAACCTGTTATGACCTCATCTGTATGTATAACTTGTACTCTAGGGTCTGCCTGTAAATATTGATTTATTTGTGATTCAACCCCATATAAAAGGATTTCAACATCCTTAAATTCCTGGATTGCTTTATTAACACCCAAAACAATTTCCTTCGGGGCATGATCTCCACCCATAGCATCTATTGCAATTTTCATCTTATTTTCATCCTTTTTAATTCAATTTCACCTGCGAATCATCACTTTTACTGTTTCGATACATTTCAAAATCACCCGTAAATACGAGCCTATTTCCTACATAACTATTCACATCAACAATAGTTCTATCGCCGACTTTAGGTTCGCGAACCTTTGCCTTCGCTATGACTCTCTCCCCCTCTTTGACAGAATGGGTAAAATGAATGTTCGCTTTGCTAGTTAAGGCTAATTCATCATTAATCACTGCGACCGCTAAAGAATTAGCCTGGGCGAATAGATGGTGTCCCCGTGCAATTGAATTCCGTTTAAAGACATGTTCCTTCCGAACATCAAATATTGAAATCGCACTTCTATCCAATTCAATATCAATGATTTCTCCTATTACTTCATCAATCGGCAGAGCCTTTACTTCATCGCCAAATTGTTTTTCCGCTACATTTTTTATTCTTTCCCGAAGCTCCGGAATCGATAATTCTAAACGATCAAGACGAATGGTTTGTACACTAACGCTGAATTTTTCTGAAAGCTCTTCATCTGTAATGAATGGGTTTTCTTTTATTGTTTTTAATAATTGTTTTTGTCTATCTTTTTTCACCATTCTCATTTTTAACACCACACGATATTAGGACTTGGTACTAATAGTAGTATATAAAAAGGGGGAGAAGAATGCAAGATTCACCTAATCTTTCTCCCTGCTAATCTAGTTTTTCCCCATCCATTATTCCTGCGTGTTCTAAAAATGCCTTTAGGCTTAGATATTCTGGATTAGTCCAGAAATCATCCAAATGAATTAATTCCATAGCATCTTTTCTAGCAGTTTCTAATGTTCGATAATCATGAACCATATCTGCCACTTTAAACTCCGGCAAGCCGCTTTGCTTCTTCCCAAAGAAATCACCTGGTCCTCTTAGCTCCAAATCCTTTTCACTTAATACAAAACCATCATTCGTTTCCGTCATGATTTTCATTCTTTCTTTTCCTACCTCTGTCTTTGGATCTGCTAATAAAACGCAAAATGATTGTGCACTTCCTCTCCCTACACGACCACGCAGCTGATGAAGCTGTGATAATCCAAATCTTTCGGCATCATAAATGACCATTATAGTTGCATTCGGAACGTTTACGCCAACCTCTACTACCGTTGTAGAAACAAGAATTTGAACCTCATTCTTGCTAAATAAATTCATTACCTCATCTTTTTCCTGTGCAGGGAGCCTCCCATGCATAAGGCCAACTCGATATTTATTACTGTAGTAGTTGGAAAGCATATCATATACATCAATCGCATTTTGAACATCTAACTTATCGGATTCTTCAATGAGGGGGCAAATAATATATGCTTGTCTGCCTTGTGATAATTCCTTTTCAACAAATCCTAGTACCCGTTCTAAAACTTCATGCTTTACCCAATACGTTTCAATCGTTTTCCTGCCTGCGGGCATCTCATCGATGGTCGAAACATCCATTTCACCAAACGCCGTAATTGCCAAAGTTCGCGGTATAGGCGTTGCTGTCATGAAAAGAACATCAGGTGTTTCCCCTTTTTCTCTTAATATTCTTCTTTGTTCCACACCAAAGCGATGTTGTTCGTCAGTAATAACTAGACCGAGTTTGTGAAAGAAAACATCCTGCTGAATCAATGCATGTGTTCCTATTAAGATATCGATTTCCCCATCTTTTAATCTTTCCAACAGCTCATTTCTTTTCTTTCCTTTTACGGAGCTTGTTAATAATGCAAGTCTTACCCCCATCGGCTCTAGTAATTGAAATAAGGAATCAGCATGCTGTTCGGCTAATATTTCTGTAGGCACCATTAAAGCCCCTTGGTATCCGGCGGTAACACTCGCATACAGAGCTATAGCAGCCACTGCCGTTTTCCCTGAACCTACATCACCTTGCAAGAGCCGATTCATCCTAATAGGCGATTTCAGATCTGCACAAATTTCATTTACAACCCTTTTTTGTGCATTTGTTAACGGAAATGGCAAAGAAGAAATAAATTCTTTTAGCTTTGTTAAATCATATTGGTGAGAAACTCCACCGGAATTTTCTCTTTCAAACTTACGCAACGCCTGCATTTTTAGTTGGAAAAATAAAAATTCCTCATAGACTATTCTTCTCCTTGCCTGTTTCACATCTGCCTGTGATTTAGGGAAATGTAAAGAAAAGATAGCTTCTTTCCTATCTAGAAGTTTATATTTCTCTCTCAGAAATGCAGGAATATTTTCTTTTATTTCATTGCTATAATCTTGATAGGCTTGTTTGATGAATTTTCTCAATTGTTTTACAGACAATTTTCCTCTGATAGAATATACAGGTTCAAATTCTGTTGTCATTTGATATGGACCAATTTTCATTTCCCCGGCCGTAATTGTTTGGCGATGCTGATCCCATTTTCCTGTAACGGTAATTGTATCTTGAACATTTATTTTCTTTTTTAAATAGGGCTGATTAAAAAAGATAACCTTGATTAAATATCTTCCTACTAATAAATGAACAGTTAATCTGGAACGTTTTCGATTATAAAAGACAAGAGAAGGCTCACTATGAACCTTCCCCTCTACCGTTATTCTTTCCTCGTGTTTTACTTCTTGTAAATCTCTTAAACGATAGTCGTCATATCGATAAGGGAAGTGCTCAAGTAAATCCCCAACAGTAAATATCCCCATTACTGCTAAGTTACTTTCCGCATCCTCTCCTACTCCTTTTATCATTGATACGGAATCTTGCAATGATTTATTCATCAGACACAAGCGGCATCCCAAAAATTTTTGCTTCCAGTCTACGGCCAGTTGGTGTATCCGCTAATCCTCCTTCAGCCGTTTCCTTTAACGCCGTTGGCATTCTTTGCCCTATTTTAAACATTGCATCAATTACTTCATCACAAGGTATTCTACTTGTTACACCAGCCAATGCCATATCTGCTGCAACCATTGCATTTGCAGCACCCATGGCATTTCGTTTAATACATGGTACTTCAACCAGCCCTGCAACCGGATCACAAACTAGTCCTAACATATTTTTTAAAGTGATTGCCATCGCATGTGCACTTTGCGATGGAGTGCCACCAGCCATTTCTACTATAGCGGCAGCCGCCATTCCAGCAGCAGAACCAACCTCAGCTTGACAACCACCTGCTGCACCAGAGATGAAAGCATTATTTGCTACAACAAAACCAAATGCACCAGATGTAAACAAGAAATGGACCATTTGCTCCCTAGTCGGATTAAGTTTGTTTTTCACAGCAAATAATGTACCCGGTACAACCCCTGCAGACCCAGCAGTAGGGGTAGCACAGATAGTTCCCATTGCGGCATTTACTTCATTTGTTGCTACCGCTTTACTGACAGCATCAAGAATTGTTTCACCGGATAAGAAATTACCTTTTTCAATATATTTTTGGAGCAAAACAGCATCTCCGCCGGTTAATCCGGAATGTGAAGTTACTCCACGAATACCGCGTTCAATTGCTTCTTCCATTACTTGTAAGCTTTTATCCATTTGAGAATATATTTCTTCACGTGTTCTTCCCGTAACATCCATTTCTTGTTCAATCATAATTTCGGATATTTTTTTATTTTGGGATTCAGCTAACTCAACTAATTCTGCTACATTTCGAAACATGGGAGAACCCCCTTATAATCATTTTCGCAAACGCTACCATAATCTCTCTTCAATTAAACTAGCAGTTTATTCTACAATTCTTGTTACTTGTGTAACAATTGGTAACGCTTGAATTTCATCTATTATATCTTGACCAATATTTTGATCTACTTCAATGGTCATTAAAGCCATTTTCCCTTTCTCTTTTCTTGAAACGTCCATATGACCAATATTAATTTCATATTTAGAAAGGATGTTCGCAACAGCAGCAATTGCCCCAAAGCGATCATTGTGTACAACTAAAATGGCAGGATGGTGTCCGGACAGCTTTAATTGAAAACCATTTAATTCAGTGATTTCTATTTTACCGCCGCCAATTGAAATTCCGACAAGCTCTAATTCGCTCTCTTCATCGCCAATTTGGATTTTAGCTGTATTGGGATGATCTGGGACTTCTTCTGATTCGATAAATTCAATCGAAATTTGTCTTTCTTTCGCAATATCCATTGCTGAAATAATCCGTTCATCGAATGTATCAAAATCCAATAATCCGCCAATAATGGCGACATCTGTTCCATGGCCTTTATAGGTTTTTGCGAATGATCCATAAAAATATATTTTTGCCCATTTTGGCTCTCTGCCAAATAGTGTACGAGCAACTCTACCTATTCTTGCTGCACCTGCAGTGTGCGAACTGGAAGGTCCAATCATGACAGGACCTATTATATCAAAAACACTTTTGTACTTCATCAACATTACTCCCCTCATATAAGGAAGACCTATTTCTTCTTTATTCTATGCATTTTTTGTTTAAAGGATATTAAGGTTACTCCTCTATTTAACCACTTACTCTACTGCAAAGATATATGAATATATTGGTTGTTTTCCATTATGAACCTCTACTTCTATATCCCCATAATTTTCATGGACGAATTCAACAAGCTTGTTAAGCTGCTCATTCTGAACATCTTCCCCGTACAAAATGGTAAGAATTTCGGCATCTTCATCCAGCATTTTTTGCAATAGCCCTTTTGCTGCCAAAATTACATCTTGATTGGTCTCGACAATTTTCCCATCAAGAATTCCCATAAAATCATTTTTATTGATGGTTATGCCATCTATATTGGTATCACGAACAGCGTAAGTAATTTGACCTGACTTTACATGCTGCAGCGCTTGATTCATCGACTTTATATTTTCCTCCATAGACATGGATGGATTAAAAGCTAATAACGCAGTCATACCTTGTGGCACGGTTTTAGAAGGGATGACAATCACTTCTTCATCTGCTACCTCAGCTGCCTGTTCTGCAGCCATAATAATGTTTTTATTATTTGGAAGAATAAACACTTTGCTTGCATTAGCCGCTTTAATCGATTTTAACAAATCCTCTGTACTTGGATTCATTGTTTGTCCGCCTTCAATTACAGTGGAGGCGCCAATGCTTTTAAATAGTTCAGCTATTCCTTCTCCCATTGATACGGTCACAATGCCGAATTCCTTCTTTTCCTCAGGAGGTAGGTCAGTGTTTAAAGTGTTGTGTGTTTTTTCGACAATGGAACTATGCTGTTCCCGCATATTCTCTATTTTAATTTTAATTAAGCTACCGTATTTTTGACCATAGGAAAGGACCTCTCCTGGTGTTTCCGAGTGTACATGAACCTTTACAAGCTCATCATCGGAAATAACCAATAAAGAATCTCCATAATGGCTTAAATCATTGCGGAATTGCTCTTCTGAAAATGGATGTTTTCGAAGTTTTTCCTTGTCTAATTTCACCATTATTTCTGTACAATATCCAAACTTAATATCTTCCGTGTTCATGAATCCTTGCACACTTTTGTGATGTTCTGCACTTACTAATTCCGTCATGGAAGGTACTTCAGGAGCTGAATTAACAGGTTCTCCTTTTAATTCTGCGAGAAATCCTTCATACACACAGACAAGACCCTGCCCACCGCTGTCAACAACTCCAACTTCCTTTAAAACAGGCAAAAGTTCCGGTGTACGATTTAAAGAGGCTTTTGCCTCTTTCACCGTTTCCTCCATGACTAAAATTAAATCGTTATGTTTCTTTGCTGTTTGTAAAGCTTGTTTTGCGGCATCTTTGGCTACCGTTAATATTGTCCCTTCTACCGGTTTCATTACCGCTTTATATGCCGAGTCCACCCCAGCTTCTAGAGCAGCAGCAAATTCTAAGCTTGTGATGGTCTCTTTTGATTCAATGAACTTTCCAAAACCGCGAAATAGCTGTGACAATATTACACCTGAATTCCCGCGCGCCCCCATAAGTAAACCTTTCGCAAAGGCAGATGCCACATGTCCAATATGGTCTTGTACATTTTTTTGCACCTCTTTGGCGCCAGATGTCATGGATAAATTCATATTTGTTCCAGTATCACCGTCAGGAACCGGAAAAACGTTCAATGCATCCACCCTAATCGCATTTGCGGATAAGTTATTGGCTCCACTTATGATCATTTCTGCAAAACGTTTCCCATCCAATGATGTCATTAACACTAATAGTATCCTCCCTTATTACGGGTTTGTCACCCGAACTCCTTGAACAAAAATATTAATTGAATGAACGGACAAGCCGATTGTCTTATCCAAAATATATTTAACCTTTGATTGTACATTATGAGCAATTTCGGAAATTTTCGTTCCATATCCTACTATTATGTACATATCAATATGTACTTCATCATTTTCCTGGCGAACAATAACACCGCGAGAGAAATTGTCCTTGCGTAAAATGTCTGTAATACCATCTTTGATTTGATTCTTTGAGGCCATACCAACAATGCCATAACAATCCACCGCCGCACCGCCTGCAATTGTTGCAATTACATCATTTGAAATATCAATTTGACCGTAAACCGTTTTCATTTCAATGGACATTATTCGTTCCCCCTAGTTAATATCTCGAAATATTGTTGAAGCTATCGTCATTTTACTATACTATAGGTGTTTTTTAAAGTCGAATCTCTTTTTTGGCTAGCCCCGCTTTTCGATTTGTCAAGAATATTCCCTTGAAAGTATATCGTTGAAGTGTTGCATTATTACAGGTTGTATGATAAATTATTAAGGTATCTTTAATGACGAATATTGAAGTGATGAAACAAATGATATGTTTACTTCAGTAGTAAGGAGGGGAATTATATGCCAAAAAAATGTGTAATCACTGGACGTAAGACTCGTTCTGGTAATTCTCGTTCTCATGCGATGAATGCTAATAAACGTACTTGGGGAGCAAATCTTCAAAAAGTTCGTATCCTAGTTGACGGTAAACCTAAGCGTGTTTGGGTTTCTGCCAGAGCATTAAGATCCGGAAAAGTAGAACGTGTTTAATAAAAATGTAAAAAAAACATCCATGGTTTACATGGATGTTTTTTTCGTAGATAAGACTGCATCTTCTTCAAAATAAATGCACCCAATTGGGTGCGAATAAAAACCTGCTTATATATTTTAAATATTATCCCTTTTTAAAAGTACCTAACATCGCTCGGACAATGCCGCCAATAAATCTAGGCAATTTAATCGTATAAAATTTCATTTATTTCCCTCCTCATCAATCTGAAAGCAAACAATGATTCACAGAAACATTCCCAAGTGGATTATATAATCTATGGCAATATCTTAAACATTGAAATAGTTCTCTCGGGAACTGTGAAAATAGGCATTCTCTAGTTTTCGGTACTATTATATTCAATAATAAAACAATAAGTACGATACCCTTCAAAAATCGGGCACTGAATTAAATGTCTTTACTTCTTACCATCAATAATATGCCTGAATGAAAAGAAAAAGTACCGGAATCTTCAAGAAGTTCATTACTTATACAGAGAGTAGTGCCTTGTTTGACATTTTTATTCTTTAGAGGATATTTAAATCCAATTAAGTTGATGTTCTTAATTTCAGATGTTAAAGGAATAAAGGATATGTATTTTAAATCATTTATCTTTTGAAGCGAATATGTCCCTGGCAAATGTGCTGTTATCCGATTTTGGCAGTCAATTAGTTCAATTTCACAATTTGTATGTAAAATATCCTCGCGTATTAATAAAAAGGCATTCGCAAAATAATGATCAGCTCTTCCGCCTGTCGCTCCAAATATATTAATTTTTTGTGGTTTTTTTGTTATTGCCCATTGTAAGGCCAGTTCTAAATCCGTTTCATCTTTTTCCGGAATATACTCCATGATTTTAACTGTCTTTTCTTTAATTTTTTCCCATTCTTCATCAGACACAGAATCAAAATCTCCAAATGCAAAATCAGGATTAATCCCATTTTTGATTAAATGATATACTCCATAATCTACACCTACCCAAATATTTCCTTCTCCTGTATATAAGCTTAAATTTGGAATATAAGAGGCAGGACCACCCGCTACGATATTAATGATCTTTTCCATTTACGTCATCACCCAATTTTTTTATGAAAAAAGCCAGCACAAGAGCTGACTTTTTTCATTTGAATTGTTTTATTGCTTCGATAGCTTGTCTTCTATTTTCTTGATTATAAATTGCAGATCCCGCAACCAATACATTTGCTCCCGCATCCACACATAGCTTAGCCGTTTTTGAATTTACACCGCCATCGACTTCTATTTCAATATTTAATCCATTCTTATCAGCTAATTCCTTCACCTTTTTAATTTTAGGCAAAACAGATGGAATAAAGCTTTGTCCGCCAAATCCAGGATTCACGGTCATTAGTAATACTAAATCCACATCATTTATAATGTGCTCAATCATTTCTACTGGTGTCGCCGGATTTAAAACGACACCCGCTTTTACACCAAATGATTTGATATGTTGTATGGTGCGATGAAGATGCGGACAAGCTTCCACATGAACAGATATATAGTCAGCACCAGCTTTCGCAAATGCTTCAATATATTGATCCGGATTCTGTATCATTAAATGAACATCCAATGGAAGTTTTGTAATTGGACGAATTGCTTCCACAACGATAGGTCCTATCGTAATATTTGGAACGAAATGTCCATCCATTACATCAATATGAATGTAATCCGCACCACCGTTTTCAACATCGATAATTTCTTCAGCTAATTTTGAAAAGTCAGCGGATAATATAGATGGTGCAATTTTAAACATTTTAATACCTCGGCTTTCTGTCTTTAATTTCTTGTAAAAATTGCAAATAATGCTGATAACGATATTCCGGTATTTCCTTCTCCTCTACCGCAGCTTTTATCGCACATTTAGGCTCATTAAGATGGAGACACCCGCGAAATTTACACTCAGACTTGCGACTTTCCATTTCAGGGAAACAATTGCCCAAATACTCGGCCTCAAGTTCATCAAAATCAAGGGAGCTAAATCCTGGAGTATCCGCGACAAGACCTTTCCCATTCGCAATTTCTATTAATTCAACATGCCTCGTTGTATGTCTCCCACGCCCTAGATGTGTAGATATATCATCCGTTTTTATGGACAAATTTGGATTAAGAGCATTTAACAGGGAGGATTTTCCAACACCTGATTGACCGGCAAAAACACTTGTTTTGCCTTTTAATTTTTCAAGGATTATATCTACCCCTTCATTCCTTTTCGAAGAAGTGAGAAAAACTTCGTATCCAATAGACCTATAGTCGCTTGCATAAGATTCGATTAATTCTATTTCATTATTCTGCAAAAGATCCATTTTAGTAACACAAATAATAGGTGTTATTTCATTTGCCTCCACCAACACTAAAAAGCGGTCTAATAAGGCTGTACTGAAATCCGGCTCTTTAGCGGAAAACAATAAAATTGCTTGATCCACATTGGATATTGGCGGACGTATCAGCTCATTTTCTCTTGGTAATATTTCCATTATATATCCTTCGCGGTCATTTTCCGCTTGATATTCTACATAGTCACCAACTAAAGGGGTTATTTTATTTTTCCGAAAAACTCCTCTGCCGCGACATTGAATCAAATTTCCATCGTTAAGGACATAATAAAATCCACTTAATGCTTTTATGATTTTTCCCTTTGGCATTGCATCACTCCTATCTTATTTACATCTAGTTACAAGGTCTATCGGCTAGTGGATTTCCCTCTCTCCTCCCTGTGGCGGGTAAAATACAACATGTGAACTACTTCAGTCTCCAGGATATGGAACCACATCCTCCAAGATTACCCCTTTATCACCCATTATTCTGTAAGTAGCTTGTTTACCCTTTTCTATCTTAAATTCAAGCCGCTTTTTAGTGTCTTCTGTAATATTAATGGTTTCAACGGGTTGTAACATAGTATGATCTGCATCATCTATATAAATTTGCACCTTCTGAGGCTTGCCATCCTCTGACGGATCATATGGGATGTCAATTTCTTTTTCTACTGTTTTCGGAGGTATCGCTTTTGGTCCTTTTGAAATAACAACTTTGACTTTATCCCCTTTTACCAGCTCTGTTCCAGCGTCAGGAGACTGACTTATAACTGTACCTTCAGGAGCAGTATCGGAATAGTCCCGTTTTGACATATCGATAATTAAACCTGTTTCATCCGCATAATCCTTTAAGCTTTTTTCGTTATAATCGGTTAAATCCTTCAAAGTGATTTTTTCCTGACCTTTGCTAACAGTAAAAGTAATAACAGTATCCCCAGGGATTACTTCTGAATCAGGAGATTGGTCTTGGTCAATAATGGTTCCTACTGCACTATCATCGTATACTTCATTTTTAATAATATTTTTAAAGCCTTGAGCATCCAATAATTGGTAAACAGTATCATATTGTTGCCCTTTATAATCTGATATAGTGTATTTTTCTTTACCAGTACTAATGTAAAGATTTATCGTCGTACCTTCCTTTACAGACTCTCCCGACTTTGGATCTGTTTTAATAATATGATCCTCAGCAATATCTTCACTTGAAGATTTTAGCGTTTTTCCAATCTCAAAGCCCTTATCTTTTAAAATCGAAATTGCATCTTCAATCGATTTGTTTGAAACATCCGGGACATTTATTTCTTTAGGTCCAAGAATACCCGGTAAATAGGCAAAAACCAAGCCGGCAAATATAAGCAGTAAAACAACAATAGAACCGATAATCCAAGGCCATTTTTTTCTTTTCTTTTTTTGCTTTTTATTCTTTCCTTTTTTCTTACTATTAGATGAATCATTTTCGTCATCACTAAGTTGATTTTCATTATTCTTCCCAAGAATCACTGTTTTTTCTTCTGTCCGATTAGAAACAGAATTTAAGTCGGTAATTACTGGAATCACTTTCGTTGCATCATCGTCTTCAGGGATAGTGAATTTAGGTTCGTTTATTCGTTCCGGATTTAAAGCAGTTCGAATATCTTCTTCCATTTCCTCTACATTTTTGTAGCGATGAAACGGATCCTTTGCAGTAGCCTTTAGAATAATATTTTCGACACTTTGCGGAATGGCTGAATTCCACCTGCGCGGAGAAGGTGTTTCTGATTGCAAATGTTTTAATGCAATGGAAACGGCAGATTCACCTGAAAATGGTAATCTACCTGTTAAGAGTTCGAACATTACAATTCCAAGGGAATAGATATCAGACTTTCTAGTTGCCATACCTCCTCTTGCTTGTTCAGGAGATAAATAATGTACGGAACCTAGAACAGAATTTGTTTGGGTTATGGCAGTTGCAGATAGCGCCATCGCTATGCCAAAGTCTGTAATCTTTACAACTCCACTATGGTCAATCAAGATATTTTGCGGTTTAATATCACGATGAATAATATGATGCTGGTGTGCATGTGATATTGCGGATGTTAACTGTTGCATAATATCTAATGCCTTATCTACTGATATTGGATAATATTGCTGTATGTATTGCTTTAATGTCATGCCATCAACAAATTCCATAACAATATAATAAATATCGTCTTCTTCTCCAATATCATATATATTAACAATATTTGGATGAGCCAAACTTGTAGCAGATTGTGCCTCTCTTTGAAAACGATGTATAAATTCCTGTTCATTTGCAAAATCTAAACGTAATATTTTTATTGCAACGTCACGGTCAAGTATCATGTCGTGTGCTAAATAAACATTCGCCATACCTCCGCCGCCAATCATATCCATGATTTTATAGCGGTCGTTAATTCGTTTACCGATTAACATTTATTACACCCGCTTTCATCGGGTAAGGGGAAATCAAGGAGAACGATTGTAATATTATCCTCACCACCGTTTTCGTTTGCTAAATCAATCATAGTTTGTGCTTTCTCTTCCATGGTCAGGCCATCCTTACATATCATTTCTTTTATTTCCGTATCTGTTAATTTATCATATAATCCATCGGAACATAGCAACAAACAATCACCATTATCCACAAGGATTGTTTTTATGTCGACCTCAACTATTTCCTCGGTCCCTAAGGCCTTTAGTATCAAATTTTTCCTTGGATGATGCTGAGCATCTTCCTTTGATATCTGGCCGGTTTTTACCAAAGCATTTACAAGTGTATGGTCTTCTGTCAATTGCTGAAAACCATTTTCATTCAAAAGATAACCGCGGCTATCCCCAATATTCGCTATCGTAATAAAATCATTAGTGCAAACAGCCGCAACGAGAGTTGTACCCATCCCATCCAAATTACTATCTGTCCTTGAATGCTCATATAATTTAATATTCACATCTGCTATTGTATCCCGTAACCATTTTTCTGCAATAGCCGCGTCGATTCCACCCACTGGAAATGACTTCTCCCAGTACTCTTTTAAAACATTAACCGCCATTTCACTGGCAATGTCTCCGGCATTGTGACCACCCATCCCATCCGCAACTATAGCAAGATAGATTCCAGACTTATTCGTTAAAATCTCACCATTATCCTCATTATTTAGACGAACCTTCCCTGTATCTGTTTTTACTACATATCCCATAATCCAGTCACCCCGTTCCTTCATTATTGCTCATTTCAAGGGACACTCGCTTATATTCCCAGAATACTTGCTTTACTTTTACGACTTAAGTAGTTATTTTTCCTGCTATACTTTATGAAATATCCTACTAAAGTGCTGTATATCGACAAAAATTATTTCTTTTTAAAGCATGCAATAAAGAATCCGTCACTTCCAAAATCTTGTGGAAAGATTTGCAAGCGGTAATGTTGAACAAAAGGTTCAATAGTGGAAGGGACTTTAATTGAATATGCTTCAAAATCAGGGAAACGGTCTAGAAAATATTGTACAGTACCTTCGTTTTCTTCTTTATCCACCGTACAAGTACTATAAGTAAGGATTCCTCCCGACTTAACCATTTCTGCTGCTTCCGCTAAAATTGAATGCTGAATGGTTTGTAATGCCTCAATATCTTGTAATGACTTTACATACTTTATATCGGGTTTTCTTCTTAAAACACCTAATCCAGAACAAGGTGCATCGACAAGTACACGGTCAAAACTGTTTTTTGGATAATGCTCACCAATTTTCCGACTATCCATGGCAATTGTCTCAATATTATGTAAACCTAGTCGTTCGGCATTCTCCTTTATTAGCTTGACCTTATGCTCATGTAGGTCATGTGCAATGACTTTACCTGTTCCATTTAATTTTTCAGCTATATGCGTGGTTTTTCCGCCAGGAGCTGCACAACAATCAAGTATTAACTGATTGGGTTCGATTTCCATTACATTGGCAACGATCATAGAGCTTTCGTCCTGAATGGTAATGAGTCCTTTTTTATAACAATCAGAATGGACTAGATTTCCTTTTAAAGATTGGATAGCTTCACTTAATATTGGGCTTTCTTGTACGATGAAACCTTCATTTTCTAGTAGAGTGATTACTTCCTCTCGGGAGCTTCTTGTTAAATTTACCCTTGCAGTTTGTAATGGTGCTATAAGATTTGTTTCGCACATTTTTTTCGTTTTATCAAATCCGAATTGTTCTGTCCACCTTTGAACTAGCCACTTAGGGTGACTGGTTTCGATGGAAAGTCTTTCAACAGGATCCTTAATATTATCTAAGGACGGTACCCCTTTTCGCTGAATAGCCCTTAAAACTCCGTTAACCATTCCTGAAATTCCTCGATGACTACGTCTTTTTGCAATTTCAACCGCTTCAAAAAGGATCGCACGATCAGGAATTTTATCTAAATACAGCATTTGATAAAGTGACAATCTTAGAAGATTTAACACCCAATTCTCTACCTTTTTTTGCAAAAATGGCTTTAAATAATAATCTAATGTTAATTTCCTTTGCAAGGTGCCATAGGTTAATTCCGTAAGCAGACGTACGTCCGGGCCAGTAATATGATTTTTTTCAATTACTTGGTTTAATAATAAATTGCTGTAGGATTGATGTTTTTCTATAGCCTCAAGTATATCAAGTGCAGCTTCTCTTACATTTTTTTTTGGCATATTAATCTCCTAAAATTTTACCTTCTAAGGTATCCTTGTCTACTCCATTTAGAAATTGAACAGCCGGCATTTTCTTTTTTCCGGATGGCTGAAGCTCTGTTATTTTGATGGCCGTACTATTTCCTGTACTGACGACTATACCATCTTTAAGAATATCAACAATGGTTCCAGGATGACATGTTTCTTTCATCGAAACCTTTTCACCCCACCAAATCTTCAGTACTTCACCATCTAACAAAGTGTATGCTACTGGCCAAGGATGAAGTCCACGAATATGATTGTATATTTCTTCACCATTACGAGACCAATCAATTTTCTCTTGTTCCCTTTTTATATTAGAAGCAAATGTTGCCAATGCCTCATCCTGTTTAATAGGGTGAATTTCTCTTTTTAAGAGTCTAGGCAAAGTTTCAGATAATAATACTGCACCAGCTTTACTTAACTTTTCATGTAAACTGCCTACATTATCATTGTCGGTAATTGGAACTTCTACTTGGCTGATAATATCCCCGGCATCTAATTTTTCCACCATATACATAATGGTTATTCCCGTTTTCTCTTTTCCTTGTAAAATCGCATAATGAATCGGGGCACCACCACGGAGCTCAGGTAATAGCGATGCATGGACATTGATACAACCAAATTCCGGTGCGTCCAGTAACTTTTTAGGCAGAATTTGACCAAATGCCGCGGTGACTATTAAATCAGGCTTTAAGGCTAGTATTTTTTCAAGCTCTTCAGGGTCTTTTATTTTTTCCGGTTGGTAGACAGGAATATTATGTTTTAGCGCAGCAACTTTTACCGGTGGTGGTGTTAAAACACGCTTTCTGCCAACAGGACGATCAGGCTGAGTCACAACAGCTGTAACATCGTATCCATCACTTACTAATCTATCGAGAACAGGAACCGAAAAATCAGGAGTTCCCATAAAAATAATTTTTGTCATTCGTTTTCCATCTCCTCTAGCTCTTCCTCACTTACATATTTTAAAACCTTAGATGTAAACAGAATTCCATGTAAATGATCTATTTCATGCTGAATTGCTCGTGCAAGAAACTCTTCTGCTTCTATAACAAATGTCCTGCCCTTTACATCCTGAGCTTGGACTTTTACATAAAACGGTCGTGAAACGGTACCAAATAAACCAGGGAAGCTTAAACAACCTTCTACATCTGTTTGTTCACCGCTTGTTTCTAAAATGACAGGATTAATCAAATCAATTCTACCTAATTCATCGCCAACATCAACAACAGCGATTTGCAGATCAATACCGATTTGCGGGGCAGCTAACCCAACGCCGTCAGCTTCCAGCATCGTTTCGTACATATTTTTCACTAAAGTTTTCAATTTACGGTCAAATTGTGTAACCGATTTGCATTCCTTTTCAAGAATTTCTGCAGGATGCTTTACAATTTGGAGTATTGCCATTAGATGTTTCCTCTTTTCAAAAATTATCTATACTTTTTACATCATCATATAAGGATTGACATCAATCGAGATTGTTAGTCCTTCTGATTGCTTTGACGTTCCGAAATGCTCGAGTACCAAACGCAGATTTTTGGCTAAGTCTGGTTCCCGCTTGTATTTTATCAGACATTGATAACGATATCTATTATTTATTCTAGGGATAGGAGATGTTACAGGACCTAGAATCACGGAATCCTCCGATATTTTCGAGCGAATGAATTTCGTTATTTTTTCCGTTGTAGATACAACTTTCATTAACTCTTCGTGGCTTACTGTTATCAATGCTAAATAATAGAATGGCGGATATGATCCGATTTTACGCATGATCATTTCTTGTTTATAAAAGCGGTTATAGTCTTGGGTGCCCGCAAGTTCAATACTGTAATGTTCCGGTGTATATGTTTGTATAACTACTTCACCTTCAAGTTCATGCCTTCCCGCTCTACCACTTACTTGAGTTAACAGCTGGAATGTTTTTTCAGATGATCGGAAATCAGGTAAATGCAGCATTGTATCTGCACTTAATACACCTACTAGGGTGATATTCGGAAAATCTAACCCCTTCGCAATCATTTGTGTCCCTAATAATATATCTGCTTTTCCTTCTTGAAATTGCTGCAGTAATTTCTCATGAGCACCTTTCCTGCTTGTCGTATCTACATCCATGCGGATCACTCTAGCTTCAGGCAGCAGTTTGCCGATTTCTTCTTCTACTTTTTGAGTTCCAGTTCCAAAATAGCGGATATGCTCGCTATTGCATTCAGGGCATGTTGTTGGCACCAAATCCTCATAACCACAATAATGACATTTCATTTGGTTTGAATGGCGATGATATGTTAATGAAATGTCGCAATGCGGACACTGGATTACAAAGCCGCAATCCCTGCACATGACGAAAGAAGAATACCCGCGCTTATTTAAAAATAGAACAGTTTGTTGTTTTTTCTCGAGACGATCTTGCAGCTTAGAAAATAATTCCCGAGAGAAAATGGAGCGATTCCCCTCGCGCAGTTCTTCTCTCATGTCAACTATTGAAACATTAGGCAATTCCTTATTATTCATCCTTCTATTCATTGTAAGAAGTGTGTATACACCTTTTTGTGCTCTTGCAAAGGATTCTAGAGAAGGAGTTGCACTTCCGAGAATGACTGGACATTTATGATAATTCCCGCGAAAAATAGCTACATCTCTTGCGTGGTAACGCGGATTCTCTTCCTGTTTGTAGCTTGTTTCATGTTCTTCATCAATGATGATAATTCCTAGGTTTTCAAATGGAGCAAAAATAGCCGATCTCGCTCCGACAACGACTTTTACTTCTTTCCTTTGGATTTTTCTCCATTCGTCGTAATGTTCACCAACGGATAATCCACTGTGAAGAACCGCTACGTCATCCCCAAACCGACCTTTAAAACGGTGAACCATTTGTGGGGTTAAGGAGATTTCAGGCACCAGAACAATCGCCTCTTTTCCGTTGTCTAACACTCTTTGAATGGATTGCAAGTATACTTCCGTTTTTCCGCTGCCCGTAACTCCATATAAAAGAAACGTTTCATGCTTTTTTTCTTCAATAGTATGCATAATCGGATCAATAGCTTTTTGTTGTTCTTCCGTTAGCTTCAGAGCTTCTGTTCGTTTAAATACTCTATTTTCATACGGATCCCGATAAACTTCTTCTTGTTTTTCCATTAAGTAACCTTTTTGGACTAAAGGACGAACAGAAGCAAGAGTCGCACCTGTTGCCTCCGTTATTTCATTTATCGTTAATTTGTCTTTGCCAATCTTTATGAAACACTCTAATATACTTTTTTGTTTAATGGCATTATTTGGGTAACTTAAAAGAATATTTTCTAACTCCTCTCTTGATAGCAGGAGATGAAAGATGCGAATCATTTTTTTATTTCCTTTGCTCTTTACAACATAACGAACTTCAACATTGCCCTTCTTTACTTCCTTTTGCAAAAACGGCAGTGCTTTTCTTTCTTCCGCTTCTTCCCACATTATTTCGTCTTTTTGTCCAAATATTTTTTGCAGATTTGGATCATGCGTGTTTGAGACAAGATGAAGTATTTTTTTATATTTTGCTTTCATCGCTGATGGGAGCATTGCTTGATACGCGGAAACCTTCAAGCATAATGTGCTCTCTGTTAACCAATGTCCTAACTGCAATAATTCCTTATTTAATACAGGAGTAAGATCCAGCGGTTCAATGATTTCTTTTAATTTATTTATATCGGAATGATCCCGAATATCTAAAACAAATCCTTGAATCGAACGCGGGCCAAACGGGACAGAAACTCTTGTACCAGCATAAATCCTATCCTTCCACTCTTCGGGAATGAGATAATCATAAGTTTTATCCGTACGCATTGTTGGAACATCAACAATTACGCTAGCTATTTGCATTCTTAACTCCTTCTTTCAAATCCCTGTATATCTCTAATAATATTTCTTTTGCAGTTTGATTTTTGCTAAGCAGCGGAAGCTCTTTCTTTTCATGGTTCTTTTTATACAGAGTGACTATGTTTGTGTCACCCTCAAACCCTGCACCTGCTTTGGTTACATCATTAGCTACAATCATGTCCGCATTCTTTCGTTCTAACTTGCTCCAGGCGTATTCATCGATTTTTTCCGTTTCTGCGGCAAAACCTACTAAAAACGGCTTGTCCTCTTTTTTCCCAAGTTCTAATAAAATATCTTTCGTTCTTTCAAATTCAATGATTAAATTTCCATCTTTTTTCTTTAACTTTTGATTCGAAATTTCCTTTGGACGGTAATCAGCAACAGCTGCACTCTTGATAATAATAGACGCCTTTTGGTAATTATCCATAACCGCTTGATACATATCCTCTGCACTGGTGATTTTTACAAACTGTACATCCTTTGGTGTGGTCAAGGAATCAACACTTGAAACTAAAATCACCTTTGCCCCCATTTTTACTGCTTCTTCCGCAAGAGCATATCCCATCTTACCAGATGAGCGATTCGTCAAATATCGCACGGGATCTATCATTTCCTTTGTTGGTCCAGCAGTAATGAGAATCGTTTGTCCTGATAAAATATTTGTTTGTGTTTGAAAGTAATTAGTTACAAGCGAAACAATTTTCTCTGGCTCCTCTAATCTGCCTTTTCCAACATAACCACATGCCAGATAGCCCTCATTTGGTTCCACGAACTGGTATCCGAAACCTGCAAGAGTCTCAATATTTTTGATTACGGCAGGGTGATTATACATATGTACATTCATAGCAGGTGCTATCCAAACTGGAGCAGTTGTCGCTAATAAAGTCGTGGTGATCATGTCGTCTGCGATGCCATTTGCTAATTTTCCAATTACATTTGCAGTTGCGGGTGCGACTAAGACAAGATCTGCCCAATCAGCCAAATCAATATGAGCGATCACTTCAGGATGTTTTTCGTCAAATGTATCGGTGTAAACATCGTTTCTTGAGAGTGCTTGGAATGTTAAAGGTGTGACAAACTGACAAGCTGATTTAGACATAATTACTTTTACCTTTGCACCAGCTTGAACCAGTTTACTTGTTAATGCCGCAGCCTTATAAACAGCAATACCACCAGTGACACATAATAATATATTCTTATTCAGCATGTTAACCTCCAATAATTTCATTTAATCTGTACAGCTACAGCGCCTATCGACTAGCAAACTTCCGGTCTTCTCCCTACGTTAAGTCAACATCAGCTCCTGAACTACCTCCCTGTGTTTCCTAAATCTTGCGTCGAAGCCGTACAGTTTGTACGTCGATGGACAAGGCGCTTACGCTTTTCTTATTATTATGAAGTATTTAAAGTCAGGTTAAAAGAAAAAACAACCTATTTTTTCATAGGTTGTTCCCGGCTTATCCTTGAACGTTTTCGTCATCTGTTTTAATGACTAATTTTTTTGCATAAATTTCTTCTAACGCTTTACCGACATATTTTTGAGAAACAAAATTATTTAGTAAACCGCCGCCATCATCTTGAAGATTACGTGCTCGTTTGGCAGCAACAGTTACTAATGAATATTTTGAGTCGATAATTTTAAGCAGTTTGTCAATAGATGGATATAACATATTACTCAACCTCCAACATTTTTTGATATCTTGGCGCTACACGGGTTGTTCTACAATGCTCCGCTTGCACGATTGCTTTAATTCGATCACAGGCTGCCTCTACTTGATCATTTTCAACCACATAATCATAAAGGCTCATAAGCTCAATTTCTTTTCTTGCTTCTTTCATTCTGTTTTGAATTAACTCATCTGTTTCTGTACCTCTCGTTACAATCCTTGATTGTAACTCATTAAGGCTTGGCGGGGCAAGAAAAATAAATAATCCTTCAGGAAATTTATCTCTTACTTGTTTGGCACCTTGCACCTCAATTTCTAAGAAAACATCCTTCCCAGCTTCTAATGTTTCTTTTACATAATCTACAGGAGTTCCATAATAATTCCCTACATACTCTGCATACTCCAAAAGCTTATCTTGAGCGATTAGTGCCTCGAATTCTTCCCTAGTTTTAAAAAAATAATCTACTCCATCCACTTCTCCTTCGCGAGGCTTTCGCGTAGTCATAGATATAGAATATTCAAATTGGGTATCACCAGAAAATATCGCTTTTCTGACAGTTCCCTTTCCAACCCCAGATGGACCAGAAAGAACAATTAATAAGCCTTTTTCCTTCATCAAAAAAAATCCTACCCTTCTTCTCCATTGTCATCCTTATTACTTAACCGATGTGCTACCGTTTCAGGCTGTACAGCAGACAATATAACATGATCGCTGTCCATGATAATTACAGCTCTGGTCCTTCTTCCATAAGTTGCATCAATTAAATTTCCTCTGTCTCTAGCGTCTTGAACCAGGCGTTTGATTGGTGCTGATTCCGGACTTACAATGGATATCATTCGATTAGCTGATACTATATTGCCAAACCCGATATTAATAAGCTTAATAGACATAACAATCCCCCAACTACCAATAATCTATTTTGACCTTTTCATCAAGGAAATAATCACTCAATATTTTGAACCTGTTCCCGCATCTTTTCTAATATCGTTTTCATCTCTACAATTAGAGACGAAATTTTGGAATCATTGGCTTTGGAACCTATTGTGTTAACTTCTCGGTTCATTTCTTGAATCATAAAATCTAATTTTCTTCCCACCGGACCATCCAATAAAAGACTATTTTTAAATTGGAGCAGGTGACTTTCAAGTCTTGTTATTTCTTCGTTTATATCCGCTTTATCAACAAATATAGCAATTTCCGTCAATACTCTGGATTCATCAAAATGTCCAGCTGTATAGTCTTTGATTTTCTTTTCTATCCGCATTTTATACTGCTCAACGACTGCCGGAGCATATTCGGTAAGCAATTCAAGACATTTTTGAAAAAGCCCTAGCTGATGCACAATATCCTTATGAAGCTGTTCTCCTTCCACAGTCCGCATTTGCACCACATTATGTATTGCTTCTTTTACCGCAAGTAAGACAAGTTCTTCCAAGTCTTTATTTTCTTCTTCTAGCTCTTCTATTGATACAATATCATGTTGTGTTAAAAGGTCTTTCAAATCTACCTGCGAATGTAAATCATACTTATTTTTTAATTGACTAATAAATTGATAATAATCATCTAGCAAGTTCCAGTCAATATGTAACTTGCGCGTCGTTCCCCCATTCCCAGAAAGCAGGATAAAAACTTCAATACGTCCTCTATGGATATATTCATTTATTGTCTTTTTAACTTTTTCCTCTATTTTCAGTAGAGTTCTCGGGACTCGTACGTTAATTTCGGAAAAACGATGATTTACTGTTTTGATTTCAACAATAGCTTCGAAACCCTGCCGTTGTTTTTTACTTCTGCCAAACCCGGTCATGCTTAGTACCATTATTATATCACTTCCCATTCCGACTAAGGAGAAAACTAATTCATTTTGTACAAAAAAAGAAGTAACAGGATAATCCTATTACTCTTCTTAGTATAACATACATTATTCCTTTTTTCTCACGAAAAGTGATCCTGCTAACATAAATGTTGGAATGGAGCTCATTCCTAAAATCAACAACCAATCCCTTGGGATGATTGGGACAGTGTGAAATACCGGCTGCAATGATGGTATATAAATAACCCCTAGCATTAAGATTACGGAAGAAAGAACTGCTCCTACTAGATACAAATTGCCAAATGGATTCCTGGAAAAAATGGAGCGCTCACTTCTACAGTCAAATACATGAATAAGCTGAGCTAATACAAGGGTTGCAAAGGCAATGGTTTGCGCATATGCCAAGTTATCCAAATGCTGCCTGTATACTGTTATAAACGCAATGATCGTTGCAATCCCGATTAAAAATCCCCTTGAAACTACCTTCCATCCTAATCCTCTTGCAAATACACCCTCTTTTGGATGACGAGGTTTTCGTTTCATCACATTATCTTCAGGTTGATCAAGTCCAAGGGCCATTGCAGGCAGTCCATCCGTAACTAAGTTCACCCATAAAATTTGAATTGGCACCAATGGTAATGGTAAGTAAAGAATCATCGCAAATAACATAACTAAAATTTCACCGACATTTGAAGCAAGCAAGTAACGGATAAATTTGCGAATATTTTCATAAATATTCCGTCCTTCCTTGATAGCCGCTTTTATAGTGGCAAAATTGTCATCTAAAAGGATTAGGGAAGATGATTCTTTCGCTACATCCGTTCCGGTAATACCCATGGAAATACCAATATCAGCTGACTTAATGGCAGGGGCATCATTCACACCATCACCTGTCATGGCAACAATATGTCCGCGATTTTGAAGTGCCTTGACGATTTTTAATTTATGCTCAGGAGATACTCTCGCAAATACGGATACATCGTCGACTATATCTTCTAATTCATCCACATTCATATTATTGAGTGCTTGACCATCCAAAACCTTTGAATTAGTTTGCAGAATCCCAAGCTCCTTCGCAATAGCCTTTGCAGTGATTACATGATCTCCAGTAATCATAACCGTTTTAATTCCTGCTTCTTTACACTCTTTAATCGCCTGCTTCACTTCTGGTCTTGGCGGATCAATCATTCCTTGCAAACCAATAAATATTAAATCTTTTTCGGCTTCTTCTTCGCTTTGTATATCGATTTGATTATCTAAAGGCTTGAAGGCAATCGCTATATTTCTTAATGCTTTTCCAGCAAGTTCCTCAATGACTCTTTGCGTTTGTGTCATGTATTCTGAGTGAAATAATACCTGTCTTCCTTCCCAAAGAACAGATTCGCAAAGTCCAATTAATACATCAGGTGCACCTTTTGTAATGACAAATCTGCGATTATTTTTATCCCGAACAACGACACTCATCATTTTCCGATTGGAGTCAAATGGAAATTCCTTTTCGATTGTAAATTGACCTTGCAAAGATTCCCTTGTTAAACCTGCTTTCATTGCCGAAACTAATAGAGCTCCGTCAGTAGGATCACCATCAAGGTAAAAATCTTTGTCCCTAGCTTTCAGTTCTGCATGGTTGCAAAGTAATCCAAAGGTTAATAGTTGATATAAGCTTTTTTCATTTTGAGGTTTTATTTCATTGTCTTTAAAGTAAAATCCACCCTCAGGATAATATCCTGTTCCTGATACACTCCATGATTTGCCTCCGCTCCAAATATGTGTCACAGTCATTTTATTTTGAGTCATTGTCCCGGTTTTATCGGAACAAATAACGGATGCACACCCAAGTGTTTCAACTGCTGGAAGCTTCCTAACAATGGCATTTTTCCTAATCATTCTTTGAACGCCAAGCGATAGGGCAACGGTTACGATTGCCGGAAGTCCTTCCGGTATTGCCGCAACTGCAAGAGATACACCAGCTAGAAACATCGAATATAGATCATGTCCGTGGACAACTCCTACCACTACCACCAATAAAGTAAGAAGCAATGCAACAACTATGAGTATTTTTCCTAATTGCTCAAGCCTTCTTTGTAAAGGGGTTTCCATTACATCTGCATTTTGAATCATATGGGCAATTTCACCCATAGCTGTTTTCATCCCGATGCCAGTGACAATACCAATTCCGTTTCCTCTAGTAACCATGGTTCCCATAAAGGCCATGTTGTTCATATCGCCAAGACCAACATCTTTTTTCGTAATTATTTCTGTATTTTTAGCTGATGGAATCGATTCTCCCGTTAAAGCAGATTCCTCAATTTCCAAATTATTAGCCTCAAAAATACGTAAATCTGCACCTATTCGATCACCAGATGAAAATCTCATAATATCTCCGACTACTACTTCACGTGACATGATTTTTGTCCAATTCCCATCACGAAGAACTGTAACTTGAGGGGCCGACATTTCCTTCAGTGCTTGTAATGATTTTTCTGCCTTTCTTTCTTGAAAATATCCCAAAAACCCATTAATTAGCACAATTGCGATAATGGCGATTGCATCAATATACTCTCCTAAAAAACCGGATACAAGCGTCGCACCAAGTAATACCAGAGTCATAAAATCCTTAAACTGACTGAAAAAAAGCAATAAGGCAGATTGCTTCTCTCCCTCGTCAAGCTCATTCCACCCAAATTGTTTTCGCTTCTTTTCTACTTCTTTTTGTGTTAATCCATGTTTAACATTTGTGTTTAAAACCTTTTCCACATCTTTTTCTTTCATTTCATGGAACATCATTCAAATCACACTCTCCCCTAACTGAACAGAAGTTGTCTTATCCGTGTTCAATAAGAATTAGAAATGCTGATGGCTCGACTCTCTTGGAGCAATGTCGGGCGTTCGGTAAGCATAATAAGGAATTGGTTTTTTCTTTTTGAACAACCTCTCCTAGCAAGCATATTCAGACTCGTCCAAAAAAATGATATAATAAGCTAATAAAATTAATGGTAGAGGAATGTTAACAATGTCTTTTGACGGATTATTCACAAGGGCAATGACTAAAGAGCTTACAGATCTATTACTTGGGGGCAGAATCAACAAAATTCATCAACCTTATAAAAACGAACTTATCATGGTTATTCGATCAGGAGGAAGAAACTACAAACTATTGCTTTCCGCACATCCGAGTCATTCACGGATTCAAATCACAGAAGAACAATATGATAACCCACCAGAGCCGCCTATGTTTTGCATGCTGTTACGAAAGCATCTCGAAGGCTATAACATTGAGAAGATTGAACAAATTGGTTTAGATCGGATCATTGTTTTCGAAATAAAGGGAAGAAATGAAATCGGTGATATTTCTTATAAAAAGTTATATGTGGAAATAATGGGAAGACATAGCAATATTATTCTTGTTGATAAAGAACGAAATATGATTCTTGATAGCATCAAGCATGTCTCCTCAAGCGTAAACAGTTACCGGGTTGTTCTGCCGGGAGCGGAATATAAACTGCCGCCTGAACAAAATAAGCAGAATCCTTTGGAATCTTCCGAAGCGGATATTCAACGTGTAATTGATTTTAATAACGGAAGATTGGATAAACAGCTTGTCCAACACTTTTCAGGAATCTCACCACTTCTTAGTTCTGAAATCATACATAGGGCAAAAATAGCAAACAGATTGACTCTGCCGGCTGCTTTTATCGATGTAATGTCTATTCTAAAAAAACATCATTATGAGCCGACTATCATAACTGGAAAAGAAAAAGAAAGCTTTTATCTTTTTCCCATTTCCTTTTTGAATGGTGAAATAAAGACATTCCCAACTTTAAGTATCATGTTGGATCATTTTTATTTTGGCAAAGCCGAACGAGACAGAGTGAAGCAGCAAGCACATGATTTAGAACGTTTTATTAAAAATGAGATTTCAAAAAATGAAACGAAGATAGATAAACTTAGGGATACCTTAAATGATGCAAAAAATGCGGATCGATTTCAATTATATGGAGAACTATTGACAGCTAATCTATATTTAGTTGCAAAAGGCATGAAGGAAATTGAGGTCGTAAATTACTATGATGCAGATGGAAAAACGGAACTTATTCCGTTAGATCCTAGAAAGACACCGTCCGAAAATGCCCAAAGTTATTTCTCAAGGTACCAGAAAGCAAAAAATGCTTTAATTGTTGTGCAGGAACAAATTGAAATAGCGGAAAAAGAAATTCTTTATTTTGAAAGCTTGTTACAGCAAATTGAATCGGCTGCTCCGAGAGACATTGAAGAAATTAGACTGGAACTGGCAGAAGAAGGCTATATGAAGCTAAAACAAAAAAGAGGGCAAAAAAATAAGCTTCCGAAAATTTCTTTAGAAAAATATTTTTCTTCGGATGACACGGAAATACTAGTCGGTAAAAATAATAAACAAAACGACTATTTAACAAATAAAGTGGCCGCAAGAGATGAAATATGGCTGCATACGAAGGATATTCCCGGGTCACATGTTGTCATTCGCAGTAAAAATCCATCAGATGATACAATTCTGGAGGCTGCAGTGATTGCTGCTTATTACAGTAAAGCGAAGGATTCCAGTTCTGTACCAGTTGATTTCACAAAAATACGCTATGTCAAAAAACCTGCAGGAGCGAAACCCGGGTTTGTAACATATGAACATCAGCAAACCGTTTTTGTTACTCCAGATAGCGAAAGGGTTATGAAAATGAAAAAAGGTCAAAAGGCATAAGTTTACGCCTTTTGACCTTTTTTATATTTAATTACTCCCCCAAGAACCTGGGTCTTTCCTCCATGCTTTTAAAGTATCCAAATCATTTTCCGTTATAATGTTTCTTTCTAACGCAACATCTAATAGTGTGGAATAGTTGGTTAAAGAATGGTGCTCTATGTTGAACTCATTTAATTGTTGTTTACCTTTTTCAAGCTCATAAGTAAAAATAGCAACTACTCCAACTACTTCGCAGCCTGCCTCGCGCAGTGCTTGGACAGCGGTAATAACACTGCCGCCTGTTGATATTAAATCCTCTACCACGACAACCCTTTGTCCTTTTTCTACCTTACCCTCTATTTGATTTCCTTTTCCGTGGCCTTTTGCTTTAGAACGTACATAACACATAGGCAGTTCCATTAAATCACTTACCCATGCGGCATGAGGAATTCCTGCAGTTGCAGTTCCAGCAATGAGATCTACATTAGGAAAATGCATGTTTATCTTTTCCGCTAATCCCTTAGCAATCTCTTTTCGCAAGTGTGGGTAAGACAATGTTAAGCGATTGTCACAGTAGATAGGGGATTTGATTCCGGAAGACCAGGTAAATGGTTCATTAGGGCTTAGGAAAACAGCTTCAATATCAAGTAATTGCTCGACTAATTTTTTATCCATCATTATTTTGCCTCCCAAGTGTTCTTTATGCTCATATAGGTCTCGTATGGATTATCCGATTTTGTAATAGATCTGCCTACAACAATGGCGCTTGATCCCAATTCACGAGCCTTTTCAGGTGTCACTACCCGCTTTTGATCATGCAGATTATCGCCGTGAAGTCTAATTCCAGGAGTTACCTTTATAAACGGATAACCAATATGCTGATCGATTATTTTCGCTTCTAATGCGGAACAGACAACTCCATCTAAGCCTGAATCAAAAGTAAGTCTTGCATAATGAAGGATTGATTCATTCAGTGAAGTATTTATTAATTGTTCTGTCTTCATTTGCTCTTCGCTTGTGCTGGTTAACTGTGTAACAGCAATTAATAGAGGGCGCTCTTTCCCATGTTCTGTACCTTCTTCTAATCCGGAAAGAGCGGCCTTCATCATATTAGCACCACCTGCAGCATGCACATTGACCATATCAACCCCTAATTTCGCCAGCCCTTTCATCGCACTGTAAACGGTATTCGGAATATCATGCAACTTTAAATCTAAAAATATCTGATGTCCTCTACTCTTTAATTGTTCTATTAAACTAGGACCTGTTTGATAGTAAAGCTCCATTCCAACCTTTACGTAAAGTGTTTCTTCTCGAAACTGGTTTAAAAAAGAGAGTGTCTCTTGTTCATTTGGGAAATCTAGAGCAATAATCGGCTTAAATGACTTCACTTTTCCAACTCCTTCCGACTATTTCAGAAATATGATCGATTTTTAATTCCGCTAATTTTTCGGGCAGTTCCTTAATTAATGTCGGACATATAAGAGGATCTACAAAATTGGCAGTTCCAATTGCCACAGCACTTGCACCGGCATAAAAATACTCTATAATATCATCCACATGTTGGATTCCGCCCATACCAATAATTGGGATATTCACTTGCTGACTTACCTCATATATCATTCGAATCGCAACAGGCTTAATGGCTGGTCCTGATAATCCACCTGTCCGATTTGCCAGTATTGGGCGACCGGTACGGATATCAATTCTCATCCCAAGTAAAGTATTAATCATCGTTAATCCATCTGCACCTGCATCCTCAACTGCTTTAGCCATTTCTACAATATTTGTCACATTTGGCGATAATTTCACATAAACGGGAACCTCAGATACATCCTTCACTTTTTTTGTTAAATCTCTAGCAACTTCTGGTATTGTACCAAAAGCAATTCCACCCGTTTTAACATTTGGACATGAAATATTCAATTCAAGTGCTTTTACATTTGGTGCCTTTGAAATTTCCTTCGCAACCTCTACATAGTCCTCTACTTGTGAACCTGCAACGTTAGCGATAATCGGAACATCGAATTGTTCCAGCCAAGGAAGTTCATTTGTCAGTACCCCTTGCAGCCCGGGATTTTGTAAACCAATTGCATTCAACATTCCCGCCGGTGTTTCAGCTACTCTTGGCGTAGCATTTCCGAATCTGGACTCATAGGTAGTCGCCTTAATCATGATAGCGCCAAGCATACTTAAATCATAAAATTGACTGTATTCTCTTCCGAACCCAAAGCATCCTGATGCAGGCATAATGGGATTTTTTAAGGAGAGACCAGGTAATTCTATTTGTAATGGATTCATATCATCACCTCTCCCATTCTGAAAACAGGTCCGTCACTGCATAATTTTTGATATTTTTTCATTGTGGGATCGTTCGCCACATGACATACACACGCTAAACAAGCTCCAATTCCGCAGCCCATTCTCTGCTCTAAAGATATATAACCTTTCTTGGTAGCAAACCTTTCTTCCAAAGCTCTTAACATCGGAAGGGGACCACATGAATATAGACATTCAAAATCTATTTTTTCTTTTTCTATTACATCCGTAACAAAACCCTTTGTACCTAAGGACCCGTCTACAGTAGCTACAAAGGTTTTCCCTAATTCAGAGAATTGATCAAGGTAAAACGATTTTTCGACAGATTCAAACCCTAGGACATGGATTACTTCTACCCCTTTGTTTCTTAACTGCAAAGATAGTTCATATAAGGGAGGGACCCCAATCCCTCCGCCTACCAACAATGCAACTTGTCCTTTTCCCAAGTCATCAATCGGAAAGCCATTCCCTAATGGCCCCATTACATTTACCTTGTCACCGCTCCTGCTTTTTGCTAATAGGGAAGTTCCATCGCCTTCTGCACGGTAAATTAAAGTGACCGTTTGCAGATCCTTCCGTATAGCCGCTATGCTGATTGGTCTTCGTAAAAGTGGTGAAACATGTTGATGTACACGGATATGAACAAATTGCCCCGGTTGTTCCATTTCCTCAACAAGATCCCCTTTTAAAGTAAGTTCATAAATATTTGAGGCAATTAATTTTTGCGAAACAATTGTCATGTCCTCTTGTCTGATCATGCAAGTACACTCTCTTTCTCTCTTTGTGCGGGAGCCATTTGCTCTGTTGAAAATGTCATCGATTCTAACACTCTTAAAATGGCTTCAGCTGTATCCAATGATGTTAGACAAGGAATTCCGTTTTCTACTGCCTCCCTGCGAATACGGAAGCCGTCACGTTCAGGCTGCTTGCCTTTTGTTAATGTATTAATCACAAGCTGCACCTTGCCAGTTTTGATCACATCAAGAAGGGTTTCCCCATCTGCGCCGATTTTATCGACAATATCCACTTTTATTCCATTTTCCTTCATAAAGTTCGCTGTTCCGCTTGTAGCAAGTAGTGTATAACCGATATTTGCAAATCGTTTTGCAAGCTCCAGGCTTTCTTCTTTATCCTTATCAGCTACCGTTAAGAGAACCGTACCATAGTTTTGAATTTTCATCCCCGCTGCAACAAGACCTTTGTATAATGCTTTTTCCAAGGTGGTATCTTTGCCCATTACTTCTCCAGTTGATTTCATTTCCGGTCCAAGTGTAATGTCTACCCTTCTAAGCTTCGCAAATGAGAATACAGGAACTTTTACAAAGACGCCTTCTTTTTCAGGAACCAAACCAGTTCCATAATCTAAGTCAGGTAATGGAATTCCTAATATGACCTTTGTAGCAAGATTAGCCATTGGTACATTTGTAATTTTACTTAAAAACGGCACTGTCCGGCTTGATCTTGGATTAACCTCTATTACATAAAGCTCATCATCTGAAATAACATATTGAATATTAAGCAATCCAATTATTTTTAAACCTCTCGCAAGCTTTGTCGTATATTCGACAATTTTTTCTTTCATTTTTAAGGAAATACTTTGTGACGGATAAACAGCTATGGAGTCTCCTGAATGGACGCCTGCCCGCTCGATATGCTCCATAATCCCCGGAATTAATACTTTTTCACCGTCTGAAATGGCATCCACCTCAATTTCCTTTCCTATTAAATATCGATCGACAAGGACTGGATGCTCAGGATTTACCTTCACTGCGTTTGTCATGTAATGTATCAATTCTGCTTCATGGTACACAATTTCCATTGCACGACCACCAAGAACATAAGATGGCCGAACTAATACTGGATATCCGATTTCACTTGCAATTTTCACTGCTTCCTCTACAGAAAATGCAGTTTTTCCTAAAGGCTGAGGAATGTTAAGCTCCATTAACGCTTGCTCAAATTTGTCACGATTCTCTGCTTGATCAAGACTTTCTAGTGATGTTCCCAGTATTTTCACACCGCGTTCTACTAATGCTTGTGCTAGATTAATAGCCGTCTGACCGCCAAATTGTACGATAACCCCTTCCGGCTTTTCTAAATCGACAATATGCATAACATCCTCAATTGTAAGAGGTTCAAAATATAATTTATCCGATATACTAAAGTCAGTGGAGACAGTTTCCGGGTTATTATTGATGATAATTGCTTCATATCCTGCCTCTTGAATGGCCCAAACAGAATGAACCGTAGCATAATCGAATTCCACTCCCTGACCGATTCTAATTGGTCCGGAACCAAGTACGACAACGCTTTTTCGATTTGTTACAATGGATTCATTTTCCTCTTCATAGGTTCCATAATAATATGGAGTTTCTGATTCAAATTCTGCTGCACATGTGTCTACCATTTTATATACAGGCAACAGCTGATTGTCTTTTCTCCATTTGTAAATATCTTTCTCCGTTGCATTCCACAATTTTGCTAGTATATAGTCGGAAAATCCAAGTCTTTTCGCTTCATGTGCTAATTCAGTATCATATGGTGCTTGCTGTAAAGTTGCTTCAAATTGAATTATCTTTTCGATTTTATTTAAGAAGAATAGATCAATTTTACACCAAGCATGAATCTCATCGATGGATACGCCTCTGCGGATAGCTTCCCCTATATAGAAAAGTCTTTCATCCCCTGCTTTTCGGATTCGTTTTTCGATCACTTCCATATCAAACTTTTCTGCATCTGGCAGTTCTAAATGATACACATTGCTCTCTAAAGAACGAATTGCTTTTAATATAGATTCTTCGAAGTTTCTGCCGATGGCCATTACTTCCCCTGTTGCCTTCATCTGTGTTCCAAGGCGGCGATTAGCAGATTCGAATTTATCAAATGGAAAGCGTGGAATCTTTGTTACTACATAATCAAGCGCAGGCTCAAAGCATGCATATGTTTTTCCGGTTACAGGATTCATAATTTCATCCAGTGTTAAACCGACTGCGATTTTTGCTGCCAGCTTTGCGATTGGATATCCAGTTGCTTTGGATGCAAGGGCAGACGATCTGCTGACACGAGGATTAACCTCAATAATGTAGTATTGGAAACTATTTGGATCTAATGCAAGCTGAACATTACAGCCTCCTTCAATTCCTAATGCTCTAATAATTTTTAAAGATACATTGCGAAGCATGTGATATTCTCGATCACTTAATGTTTGGCTTGGTGCAACTACGATGGAATCCCCTGTATGTACTCCTACAGGATCAATGTTTTCCATGTTACAAACAACAATTGCGTTGTCATTTGCATCACGCATTACTTCATATTCAATTTCTTTATATCCGGCAATACTTTTTTCTATTAAACATTGGTGCACTGGACTATTGTTTAATCCGCTATTGACAATTTCTTCTAACTCATGTTCATTTTCGCAAATACCGCCGCCTGTTCCGCCTAATGTATAAGCAGGTCTAACAATGATAGGATAGCCAATTTGCTCTACAAAGGCTTTTGCTTCCTCTAATGTGTGAACAATTTCGCTTTCTGGGACTGGTTCCTTCAAGTCATTCATAAGCTGACGGAAAAGCTCTCTGTCTTCTGCTTGCTCAATGGCGGATAGTCTTGTACCTAAAATTTCCACCTTGCATTCTTCTAAAATTCCCGCTTTATGAAGCTCCATTGCCATGTTTAATCCCGTCTGCCCCCCTAGAGTTGGCAGAATAGCATCTGGTCTTTCTTTACAGATAATTCGGCTAACGAATTCAAGTGTCAATGGTTCAATATAAACAACATCCGCAATTTCTGTATCTGTCATAATGGTTGCTGGATTGGAGTTAACAAGGATAACACGGTATCCTTCTTCTTTTAATGCCAAACAAGCTTGCGTCCCTGCGTAATCAAATTCTGCTGCTTGACCGATGATGATCGGACCGGATCCGATTACTAATATACTGTTAATATCTGTACGTTTAGGCATGTTGCTTCACACTACCTTTCCATTGATCCATTTGTTTTAAAAATTCATCAAAAAGCTCATTAGAATCTTCCGGCCCAGGTGAGGCTTCTGGGTGGTATTGAACTGTAAATGCACTGTATTTCTTATGCTTAAGCCCCTCTATCGTTTGATCATTTAAATTAATCTGGGTAATTTCCAAATCTGTATGTTGAATAGATGCTTCATCGACGGCATATCCGTGGTTTTGAGAAGTAAAGACCACTTTGCCTGTTTTTAAATCTTTAACAGGATGATTTGCACCACGATGGCCGAATTTCAATTTATAGGTGTCTGCACCGCATGCTAGAGCAAATAATTGATGCCCTAAACAAATTCCGAATAAAGGCACTTTCCCTAATAAATCGCGGACCATGTTAATAGCTTCTGGTACATCTTTTGGATCCCCAGGTCCATTGGATAGCATAACCCCATCTGGGTGAAGAGATAGAATTTCCTCAGCGGTTGTATGATATGGAACAACGGTTACATCACAATCACGATTATTTAATTCTCTTAAAATACCATGCTTCGAACCAAAATCAACTAGGACAACTTTATGTCCTCTTCCCGGACTTGGATAAGGATTCTTAGTAGATACTTGTTTTACTTGATCTATAGGAAGTTCTATTTGTTTTAAACGTTCAATAACTTCTTCCGGATTCTCCTTAGTTGAGCAAATAGCACCCTTTAATGTTCCATATTTGCGAATGATACGAGTTAGCTTACGGGTATCAATTCCTTCAATACCTGGAATGCCTTTTCGTTCTAAAAACTCATGGATACTGATATCATTACGCCAGTTTGACGGGTATGTTGCTGCTTCCTTAACGATTAAACCCTTTATAGCAGGATTAATAGATTCAAAGTCTTCTCTATTAATTCCGTAATTACCGATTAAAGGATAGGTTAACGTTACAATTTGACCGCAAAAGGAAGGATCTGTAATGGTTTCCTGGTATCCAGTCATCCCTGTTGTAAAAACAACTTCACCCACTGTTTCGATTTCACTTCCAAATGCATTTCCTACCAATACTGTTCCGTCTTCCAAAATTAATTGTCTTTTCATTCAAACGCACCTCCGTCAGACCATTTTAATTCTCCATCTACAAATGTAGCTACTGGCCATCCTTTACAATTCCAGTTTGTAAATGGCGTGTTTTTACCTTTTGATAAAAATTGTGCTGGGTCAATTGTTTTTTCATTCTGTAAATCTAGTAAAATAATATCTGCGCTTGCGCCTATCTTTAACGTTCCATATGGCAGCTTAAAGCTTTCTGCTGGTTTAATCGTTAACCAATCAACAAGCTGTTTTAATGTAAAGATCCCTTTTTCTACAAAGTTTGTATAAAGCAGCGGAAAAGCTGTTTCCAATCCAACAATTCCAAATGGTGCTGAGGCGTATCCTTTTGCTTTTTCCTCTGCTGCATGAGGAGCATGATCCGTTGCAATAAAATCAATGGTTCCATCTAATAGTCCTTCGATTAATGCTTTTTGATCCGCTTTTCCTCTCAGCGGCGGATTCATTTTATAATTTGTATCCAATGATGGAATATCTTCATCACAAAGCAATAGGTGATGCGGCGTGACCTCTGCCGTTACCTTAATCCCTGCCTTCTTTGCTTCCCTTACCACTCTGACCGATTCTTTTGTACTAATATGGCAAACATGATAATGACAGTTTGTTGATTCAGCAAGCAGCACATCTCTGGCTATTTGTACAGATTCACAGATGGAAGGAATTCCGGAAATTCCATGTTTTTTTGTAAACTCTCCTTCATGATATGCTCCTCCATAAATCAAGGAGTTATCTTCACAATGTGCAACAATGGCCATATCCTGTGCGGCTGCACGCTTCATCGCTTCATGCATGACAGAAGCGGTTTGAACGCCTACTCCATCATCTGTAAATGCAAATGCACCCGCTCTCTTTAATCCGGCAAAATCCGTAAGTTCGTCTCCAGCCTGGTTCATGGTGATCGATGCATATGGCAGAACTCGAACGTGGGCTGTTTCCTTAATACGTTTATGCAGCCATTCCATCTGTTCTGGGGTGTCAGGAACGGGCTTTGTGTTTGGCATTGGCGCAACGGTGGTAAACCCGCCTTTTGCAGCCGCTAATGTACCAGTATCAATCGTTTCTTTATGCTCTCCGCCTGGTTCACGCAAATGAATATGTAAATCTAGAAAACCGGGAGTAACTAAATAGGAGTCTGCAGAAATCTCTTTTTCTCCATGATTCTCTAAATGAGTACCGACTTCATATATTTTTCCGCTCTTAATACGAATATCTGATTTTTGCATTTCACCATTTTCTGTTAAGATCATCCCATTTTTCAATAAGTAATTCATCTTAATTTCCCCCACACTCAAGTATTTGTTTCAGTACAGCCATTCTTACAAAAACTCCATTTTCCATTTGTTTGAAAATTCTTGAGCGCTTCGCTTCCACCAATTCATCCGCTATTTCCACATTGCGGTTAACAGGTGCCGGATGCATAATAATGCTGTTGCGCTTCATACGGCTTTCTCTTTCAAGTGTTAAGCCATATTTTAAGTGGTACTCTTCTGCACTCATACTGGATGTATGATGATGTCGTTCATTTTGAATTCTTAAAAGCATTACGACATCAGACTCTTCTACAGCCCTGTCAATATTCACATAATCTCCTGTATTTAAGAAGGATTCATCAAACCATTCCTCTGGTCCAGAAAATACTACATTTGCCCCAAGCTTACTTAAAGCATCCTTATTAGACCTAGCAACACGGCTATGACTTATGTCACCGATGATGGCAACTTGCAGATCTTTAAATCCACCAAACTCTTGCTGAATCGTAAACAAATCAAGAAGAGATTGTGTTGGATGCTGTCCACAGCCATCTCCGCCATTTATAATTGGAATATTGATTTTGCCAATCAGTGAATCATAGTAACGGTCCTTTGGATGTCTTATAACCGTAATATTTGCCCCTATTACTTCAAAAAGCTTCACTGTATCATAAAGTGATTCACCCTTTGAGACACTTGAGAAATTCACATCAAAAGGAATTACCTCTATTCCTAATTTCTTCTCCGCAACATCAAAGCTGCTTTTGGTCCTGGTGCTTGGTTCATAAAACATATTGACGGCAAAGGTTTGCTGTTTTGGTATCCATATCCCGCCTTTTGAAAAATATTCGGCTTCCTTTAACAATTCTTTTATTTCTTCCATCGAAAGATCTGTAATAGATAGTAGATTCCTCACTGTTATCCCTCCTATAAAAAAACACCCTGCTTCAATCAAGAGCAGGGTGTTATACATAATGTGAATATGTTTAATAAATCGTTCCATATGCACATTAAAACACCCTTTTAAGCCTCTCTGGACTTATTTTAAAAGGTGGTTCCTTATACTGGTTCCTCTTCAAACATGTTCATATCTTCTTTTGGTCTGCCAGGTAGAATTAAATTTAAAATTACTCCTATTATTGCAGCTAATGCCATACTAGATAGCTGAATATCTTTTGTAAGCTTTAAGTATGCCCCACCAACACCTATTACTAAAATAACCGAAGATATAATTAGGTTTCGATTTAAACTAAAATCAACCTTATTGTCAACAAGCATTCTTAAACCGCTGGAAGCGATAATTCCAAAGAGAAGGATGGATACCCCACCCATAACACATGTAGGGATCGTACTTAATAGGGCACTTATTTTTCCGATGAAGCTAAAGCAGATTGCAAAAACCGCCGCCCCTCCGATTACATAAACACTGTATGCTTTTGTAATTGCTAATACCCCAATATTTTCACCATACGTTGTCGTTGGGGGAGCACCAATCAGAGATGCGATCACGATAGAAACCCCGTCACCAAGAATAGATGGGCCTAAACCAGGTTTTGCGACTAAGTCTTTACCCACAACCTTACTTAAAACTAGCTGATGACCAATGTGTTCAGATAAGGTTACGATTGCTACAGGCACCATTAAGAAAAAGATGCTCCAAGAGAATGTAGGTTTATAGGAAGCGAAAGGAAATACTAAATCCGGTAACGCGAACCAATGAGCTCTGATAACAGGTGTAAAATCTACAATTCCAGCAAAAATTGAGATAATATATCCACCCACAATACCAATTAATACAGGTATGATACGGAAAAATCCTTTTAAAAATGCGGAGCTTACTATTGTAATAGCTAATGTGCAAAGTGCGATGGCAATATGTTTAGGACTATAAATTAGATCCTGTGCCGCTGCCCCATAGTTCTTGTACATCGCCATACTACAAGCTGTTCCGGCAACTCCTAGCCCAATAACGATTATCACAGGACCAACCACCACCGGAGGTAGAAGTTTCATTAACCACTTATATCCCGCTTTCGCTATGATAAGGGCAACAATACCATACGCAATACCTGCAAGAAATGTTCCCATCATCGCGGCTCCAGGACCTCCTGCAGCTTTTGCTGTAATTAGAGGAGCGATAAATGCAAAGCTGGAGCCTAAATACGCTGGAACCTGACCTCTTGTTATTAAAATATATGCTAATGTCCCTAGACCACTTGATGCTAATGCAACAGCAGGACTTAATCCAACTAGCATTGGTACGAGTACGGTAGAACCAAACATGGCAAAAAGATGTTGGATACTTAAGCTAACCCATTTAGTAAATCCCGGTTTTTCGTGAATATCTAGTACAGTTTCTTGGTTCTTCCCCATTTTTACTCCTCCTCGAGTATTTTCTTAAGTTGAATAAAATCATGGTGATAAAAAAACCCTCTTTACAGCTGTGCAGCTACAAAGAGGGTTATTCAAACAGGCATGCTTTGCCCGTAAATCCCACCTTTGTCAGCCTCACAGGACTGTCTTTAAAAGGTTGGTCTATTTAATTTTCATAAATACTTACTTTATCTAAATCATCCACTTCCATTAACTCTACCACAATTTTTTCGGAGCTTGATGTCGGTATATTTTTCCCGATAAAATCAGCACGAATTGGAAGCTCCCTATGACCTCTGTCTACAAGGACGGCAAGCTGAATTTGTGATGGCCTGCCTATATCCATTAAAGCATCCATTGCAGCTCTTACGGTTCTTCCCGTGTATAATACATCATCAACGAGAATTACTTTTTTATTTGTAATATCAACGGGAATATTCGACCCTTTTACTTCCGGTTCCGCATCATTTGTTTTGATTGTCAGATCATCTCGGTATAGCGTTATATCAAGATCGCCTACAACAATTGGTCGCCCTTCAATTTTCTCAATTCTTTCAGCTAATCTTTTAGCAATATGAATGCCTCTTGTTTTGATGCCAACCAGGACACAATCATCAATACCTTTGTTTTTTTCGATGATTTCATGTGCAGTTCTTGTTAATGATCGACTGATAGCTTGTTCATCGAGTACGACTGCTTTTTGAATCACTATTATCACCCCGTAAGAAACATTGTTTAGTGATACGACAAAACCCTCTCATGTTAACCTGAGAGGGCATACGTTACCTACTACATAAATTCTATCCGTATCCTTCTCAGCCTCTCTGGACTGGGTTAAAGGGCTTATTTAACTATTAATAGATTATCCTTTTTATCGAAACATGTCAATCATTATTTTCGAATAACATGTAAAAGCTGTGAAAAGTATTCTGGCAATGGGGCTTCAAATTCCATATATTCTTCTGTCCTAGGATGCACAAATCCTAATACTCCAGCATGCAGCGCTTGCCCATCGATATCTAAAGTCTTTCTTGGGCCGTACTTAGGATCTCCTGCAAGTGGAAAACCAATATATTTCATATGTACCCGAATTTGATGGGTTCTTCCTGTTTCCAATTCACATTCGATATATGAATATTGATCAAATCTCTCTAATACACGAAAATGGGTAACGGCATGCTTTCCATTATCCACTACTGTCATTCTTTGCCTATCCTCAGGATCTCTTCCAATTGGCGCATCAATAGTCCCATAATCATGAGGTATTACTCCATGAACAATCGCATAGTATTTTCGTGTCACTGATTTTTCCACTAATTGATTGACAAGCTTTTCATGTGCTAAATCATTTTTCGCCACCATTAAAAGTCCTGATGTATCTTTATCAATTCGATGAACAATCCCCGGTCTTAATATTCCATTAATCCCGGATAAATCCTTACAATGCGCCATTAAACCATTTACTAATGTTCCTGACATATGACCTGGTGCAGGATGAACTACCATTCCTTTTGGCTTATTAACGACTAATACATCGCTGTCTTCATAATAAATGTCAAGATTCATTTCTTCAGGAATAACATCCAAATTTTGCGGTTCAGGAATGTTAATCAGAATTTTATCTCCAATACTGCATTTGTAATTTGATTTTACAGTATTTTCGTTAACAGATACATTTCCCTCTTTAATCCATTGCTGAACCTGTGATCTGGACCATTCATCATTAATGCCAGATAAAACTTTATCGATTCTCTCGTTTTTTTCATTTTCCTGAATGATGTGTTCCATTATTTCCATATGTTTTCTCCTTTGAACCGAACTCTTCTATTAGCATGTAGATAATTAACAGAATCACACCAATCGTCAATGCAGAATCTGCAATATTGAATATCGGAAAATCATATCCAAAAATATACGTATGGATAAAATCAACCACTTGTTTTCTAAAAATCCTATCGATAAAATTTCCAATTGCTCCGCCAAGCATAAAGCCAAGGCTAATACCCAATAGTACTTTTCCTTTGGTATATTTTTGCATATAATAAACGATTCCAACGACAACTACTACTGTTATTAAATAAAAGAGCCACATTTGTCCTTGTAAAATTCCCCATGCAGCACCCTGATTACGGTGTGATGTAATGTAAAATATATTTTTTATGATAGGGATACTTTCACCAAATTCCATATTTTTTACTACAAGCCATTTAGTAAATTGATCTAATGCAATAATAAAAAGTGCGATAATATAATAAACCACGAAAAAGCTACCCCCGAATCCATATGTATTATATTCATTCGAGTCATACTCAAATGAACACATGTTTCTTTAGAATTTTAGCATACTCTATGGACCTAGGGAAGATTTAGTATTTTTCCTTAATGTCTAATCCTTTATGAGTACATGTTCATCAAAGTTATTCTTTTAATATATTGCATGTTCACACGTATGCATAAAGCACTTAATTAAATGGGATTGATACTTTTACATAATTCCTTAATTCATACCATTCGTCAGAGCTTTTTAGTGTAGGTATAGTAACTAGCCAATTACTTGGTATTGATTCACCACTTTCTTCACAAGTGCCGAATTGACCTGTATTCCATTTTGACAAAGCAACATTAATATCACTTAATTCTTCTTTGATGAGGGTTTGAATCATTTCATTATTTGTTGTATATGCAGTTAATTCTTCCTTTAAAGATTGCAGCAAACAGAATAATTGATCATGTTGATTACTCACATTCATCCCTCCAATGTTTTGTTATCCATTAGTGTACCCACCAATAAAAAGTTTTTCGGGAGTAACTGTTGCAAAATGTACTAAACATTGGAAAATAAGTGCCTGACACCTCCATGGTGTCAGGCAACATTTTTAAATATATTCTTTTTCTACAACAGATGCGCAACGTAAGCATAGAGTTGGATGCTTTTCATCTTGACCTACATTAGGTGTAACAACCCAGCATCTTTCACAAGTTTCACCATCTGCTTTTTCGACAACAATCGCTGCATGTTCAAGCTTAACGGCATTTTCTGGAGCTTCCTCATATGCACCGACAACTTCATAACCGGAAACGATGAACAATTGTTTCATGTTCTCAGAGATGCTGTCAAGCAATTCCTTTGTATCCTTATTTACATACAACGAAATTTTTGCCGACAATGATTTACCGATTACTTTTTCATTTCGTGCTTCTTCTAGAGCTTTTAAAACATCATCGCGAAGATTTAAGAATTTATCCCATTTTCCCTCAAGTTCTTTAGCATTTTCAAGTTCTTTAGGCTCCGGCATATCTGTTAATTGAACACTATCTTCCTCAACACCCGGGATGAAAGACCAAACTTCATCAGCTGTATGAGGCAAGATTGGTGACAGAAGCTTAGTAAGAGATGTTAAACATTCATACAATACTGTTTGCATCGCACGACGCTCATAATTATCTTTTGCCTCAATATATAAAACATCTTTAGCAAAATCTAAGTAGAAAGAACTTAAATCGAGTGTACAGAAATTATTCACAGCATGATAGATGCTGGCAAACTCATAATTTTCATAAGACGCGCGAACATGTTTCACTAATTTATTTAATTTTACAAGCAGGAATTGATCTACTTCTCGTAATTTCTCATATGAAATACTGTCCGTGCTTGGATTAAAGTCATTTAAGTTTCCAAGCAAGAATCGGAATGTATTACGGATTTTGCGATATACTTCTGATACTTGTTTCAAAATAGCATCAGAAACCCGAACATCTGATTGATAATCTACAGATGCTACCCACAGACGAACAATATCAGCACCCAGTTGATTAATTACCTTGCTCGGTAAAATAACATTGCCTAAAGATTTACTCATTTTTCTGCCTTCACCGTCTAAAGTGAATCCATGGCTTAAAATTCCTTTATACGGAGCTTTTCCAGTTACTGCAACAGCCGTTGTTAAAGAAGAATTAAACCATCCGCGATATTGGTCAGAGCCTTCTAAATATAAATCAGCTGGACGTTGTAATTCATCACGTTCAACTAAAACGGCTTGATGAGAAGATCCTGAATCAAACCAAACATCCATAATATCCGTTTCTTTCGTAAATGTACCATTTGGACTGCTTGGATGTGTAAATCCTTCAGGTAATAAATCCTTTGTCTCTCTTTCAAACCACACATTTGATCCATGTTCACGGAATAAATTAGAGATATGTTCGATTGTTTCATCCGTAATAATTGGATCTCCATTTTCTGCATAAAATACCGGAATTGGCACACCCCATGCACGCTGACGGGAAATACACCAATCTCCACGGTCGCGAATCATATTAAATAATCTTGTTTCTCCCCAAGCAGGAACCCATTTCACTTCTTTCACTGCTTCAAGAAGTTCTTCACGGAATGCGTCAATGGATGCAAACCATTGTGCTGTTGCGCGGAAAATAACCGGTTTCTTTGTACGCCAATCATGCGGATAAGAGTGCGTGATGAAATTTAATTTTAATAACGCTCCTACTTCTTCCAGCTTCTGAGTAATTGGTTTATTTGCTTCATCATAGAACAAACCTTCAAATCCCGGTGCTTCAGAAGTCATATATCCTTTATCATCCACTGGACATAGAACATCTAAATTGTATTTTTTTCCAACAATAAAGTCGTCTTCTCCATGACCAGGAGCCGTATGAACACATCCTGTACCGGAATCAGTTGTAACATGTTCCCCTAACATGACTAGTGAATCTCTGTCATATAAAGGATGTTTGGCAATAATATATTCTAAATCCTTACCTGCTACGGTTTTAACAGTTTGTGGATTTTCCCATTCTAATACAGAAGTAACTTCCTCTAATAGCGCTTCAGCAACAACATATTTTTGATTGTTTACTTCCACCACAACATATTTTAGGTCAGGATGGACAGAAATTCCAAGGTTTGCTGGAATGGTCCATGGTGTTGTTGTCCAAATGATAATATTCGTACCGCTTTCTAAAACACCTTTACCATCCTTCACTTCAAATGCTACATAGATGGATGCAGAGCGCTTATCTTTATATTCAATTTCAGCTTCCGCAAGGGCAGATTCACTGGACGGAGACCAATATACCGGTTTAAGTCCTTTATAGATATATCCCTTTTTCGCCATTTCACCAAATACTTTAATTTGCTGTGCTTCATATTCGGGTTTTAATGTGAGATACGGATTCTCCCAATCACCGCGGACACCTAGGCGCTTAAAAGCAGTACGTTGATTATCAACTTGTTCATAAGCATATTCAGCACATAATTTGCGAAATTCTGCTACAGACATTTCTTTTCTTTTAACACCTTTATTCGTTAATGCTTGTTCAATAGGTAATCCATGTGTATCCCAACCTGGTACATATGGTGCGTTGTAGCCTGTCATAGACTTAAAACGGACAATGAAATCCTTTAAAGTTTTATTTAAAGCGTGCCCCATATGAAGATCACCATTAGCATATGGCGGTCCATCATGAAGAACAAACATTGGCCTTCCTTTTGTACGTTCTTGGACCTTTTGATAAATGCTCATACTTTCCCACTTTTCCTGAATTTCAGGTTCTCTTTTAGGTAAATTTCCTCTCATAGGGAAATCCGTTTTTGGCATTAATAACGTATCTTTATATTCCACAATTTTTCCTCCTACAAAAAAGATTCACGGTGACATTTTAATTCTTATTAGTTATTAACAAATAAACAACAAAAAAACCCTCTCATCCCAATAGGGACGAGAAGGTTTTCCCGCGGTACCACCCTGCTAGACAATGTATCCACTGTCCACTCATGCATTCGTAACGTGAATGAACGCCATCATTTACTTACGCGCGCTCCCGCGTTTTCAAATCAAGAACTCGAGGGTGATCTTCCAGTTATTGCTTATACCAAGCTTCCACTATCCTTGGCTCGCTTCAATAAGATAAAAATAACTTTACTGTCCCTGTCATCGTTTAACTATTATTTTTCTATTATATGTGACAAATTTTTATTCCGTCAAGATTATTTGAGGTTCTTTTCGCAAACTTTGTTGTTTTATTATCAATAACTGCTACATAAATAAAGTTATCTTGAATTGAATTTATTAGAATGGTACGAAAAGATGTCCCTCATCTATACTAGTACGGGATTAGGAATTTATTTACAAATAACAAACTTTTGCGAGTACATTCTCATTTAACTTCTTCTTCAAGATTTAATTCTGTCGCATCAATTTCAAATTCCATTAATTTATCCCAGTCATCATTTCTTAATAAATCTAGCTGAGCCTCGATTAGCATTTTAAATCGGGTTCTAAATACTTTAGACTGTTTTTTTAGCTCCTCGATTTCCATTGCTATCTTTCGGGCTTTAGAAAGTGCCTCATTCACTATTCGATCCGCATTTTTTTCCGCTTCACGAATAATTAATTTTGCTTCTTTCTGTGCATTTCCCTTAACTTCTTCCGCTGCTTCCTGGGCAACGATAATAGATTTATGCAAGGTTTCCTCAATATTAGTAAAGTGACCAAGCCGTTCATTGGATGATGATAATTTTTCATCTAATTCTTTCTTTTCGCGAATAAGCAATTCATAGTCTTTAATGATTTGGTCTAGGAATTCATTTACTTCATCTTCATCATAACCGCGAAACCCTCTGCTAAACTCCTTATTATGTATGTCCAAAGGCGTTAAAGGCATATATGCCACCTCCACTTTATGTTATCTATATTTTTGTAGGTATAATCCGATCAATCTTTCAGAAATCGATCACTTTATTTTATTATACTGAATTTCGACAGTATTAGGGGAATTTCCTGCAAATTTTTCATTTAAATGAAAAGAATGTATAAATTTTTTCATATAAGTATTTCAAGTGGTTATCTTTGTCTAACTTCAGCGTTTATCGCCTATAAGGAGTTTCCTCTTTTCTTATTTTAATATTCCAACTTTCAATCGCCATTTATCCTTTTTTGTTTGACCTTCGATTGTAATGATTTTACTTCGTCCATATCCACGAGCGGAAATAACATCTCCTTCATCACAAACAAACGAAACTTGTTCCACTTCTTTCCAGTTAACCTTCACAAGCCCATGTTGAATAAGCGTTTGTGCCTTTTGTCTAGAAATTGGATAAACAGAGGAAAGAATGGCATCCAGTCGCAACGCACTTACCGTAGTGGATTGCTCCTTCCACTCTTCGCTGGAAGTAATAATTTGGTTAAGAGGCAACTCTACTAATTGGATTTTGCTTTTTCCAATTTGCTTTAATTCCATCTTAACATAATCTATCATTTCAGAAGGGACAATAAATTGAATTCGGTTATTTTGGACTAATATATCACCGAATTTTTCCCTTTTTAAACCGATTGACATTAAAGAGCCTAAAACTTGTCTATGGCTTAGTGTTACAAATTTGCTCGGATACACTATTTCCAATAGTGATGTTTGGAAATCATTGTTCTCTGGTATCAGATAATCAGGATATAATAACATCCTTTTTCTTTCTGCTCCATCATATCCGCCAAATTCACCATATTTTACTTGCGAATGAGTGCCGATGATTGTTTTTACAATATGTATCTGCCTAGGATCTAAAAAGTCACTTAGTTTGGATGAATAAGAATCCTCTACAAATTGCTGCCAATTCAAAACTTGGTCGATAAATTCTTTTTCATCTGGTCTAAAATGTTGATAAATATTACTCATAATAATCCTCTCAATTTCGAAAATAAAAAGGGGTGCCTCAAATCAGCAGCCCTTTTACATTAACCAACCATGTATTTGACCAATTCCTGCACGAGCTAATTGTAAAACAATCAAGGCAACGATTGGTGAGATATCAATCATTCCTAATGGCGGAATAATACGTCTGAATGGTTCCAAATATGGTTCACAAATACGGGCAAATAAATTTCCTACAGAAGTTTGCTGCGCATTAAACCATGACATAAATATATAAATAATTACTACATATGAATAAATGTTTAGAAGCTCAATTAATAGCCAAAATATAAAACTCATTTATTCTAGGACCACCTCGAATCAAAATTAGTATCTTGAATTAACTCTGAAATATTACCGGATACCTCTACATTATCAGGTGTACATAAAAATATATTACTACCAATGCGCTGTATATCTCCGCCGATAGCATAGACAGTACCGCTCAAAAAATCAATGATCCGTTTCGCCTGATCATGCTGAATACGTTGAAGGTTTACCACCACAGATCTGCGATTTTTTAAATGATCTGCGATTTCTTGGGCCTCCGCATATACTCTTGGTTCAATTAATACTACTTTAGAACCTTTTGTGACGCTTTGCAAACTAACAATGTTTTGCTTTGAAGAAGACTGATTATATCTTGGAGCTGGTTCAGGCTCATGTTCCACTTCATGTCCCATTTTTTCTTCTTCCATATCATCATATTCATCATCCAGTAAAAAAAATGTTTTAATTTTTGATTTTATACCCATTTACATACACCTCCTAAAATTCTCTGCCTACTAATGATGTTCCAATTCTTATGAAGGTAGCTCCTTCTTCAACTGCTATTTCATAATCATTCGACATACCCATCGAAAGCTCTTGGCATGGAGCATAGTCTAGGTTCAATGCTTGTACTTCTTGTTGGAGCTGTTTTAGCCCGCGAAAAGTATTTCGAATGACAGTTTCATCATCTGTTAACGGTGCCATCGTCATTAAACCGACGATATATATATGTTCAAAAGATTTTAGTTCTTGAATAAAGTCTAATACAGACGCTGCAGATATTCCATGCTTGGATTCTTCTTTTGATACATTTACTTGGATAAAACATGGAATACGTTCAGTTGACCTTTTATTGATTTCTCTCGCTAAAGAAATCCGATCAAGTGAATGGATATAAGACACCTTATCGATAATATTTTTAACTTTTCGTGATTGTAATGTTCCAATAAAATGCCAGGTTGGTCTATCCCCTAAGGAATTCCATTTTTCGATTAAGCCTTCATCCCGATTTTCACCGAGGTGAATAATGCCTGCATCAAAAGCCTCTTTTGCCCTTTCAGCAGTTACATATTTTGTTACGGCGATTATCTTTACTTCACTGGAATTGCGTCCAGTCCTTTTACAAGCCTGCTCGATATTTTGCCGAATAATTGTTAGATTTTCACTAACCTTCACTTCCATCATTTCCTTTCAAGCCAATGAAGCCCAACATTCTTCCTGTATTGCCGCGGTCACGCCGATGAGAATAAAATTCCATGTGATCGCAACTTGTACATAGATTTGTTATATAAATATTTTCAGATGAAATGCCTGATTTTTCAAGAATCATTTGGTTTAATTTTCTTAAATTTAATTGATATTGTCCAGAAGAAATTTCATTATAAGGTTTATTATCTCCTGAAGATAACCATGTATCAACTTCCTTTATTACTCGATTATCGACAACATAACATTTTTCACAAATAGACGGTCCAATTGCCACCATAATTTCTGATGGTTCAATCCCTTTTTTATTCCACTCCGCTATCATTTCCTTGGCAATTCCCTTTACGGTACCTTTCCATCCTGCATGTGCAATACCAATCATATCATGATTAGCAGCAAAAAAGTAAATTGGAACACAATCTGCGTAACATAAAGTTAAAAGGGTATCCGGTAATCTCGTATATAACCCATCTGTATCTTGCATGCTGCTTTCATAGTCTAATGAACCTTTTCCCTGTTGCTCGCTGTTTATTTCTGCAATACGAATTCCATGTGTTTGTTCACAGCCCACCCATTTACCGGTTGGAAAATGAAGTTTCGCTGCTAAATGCTGTCTATTCTTTCTTACAGTTTCTTGATTGTCCCCAACATGAAATCCACAATTTAAAGTACCATCAAAACCTTCGCTAAACCCCCCCAGTTTTGTTGTAAATCCAGCGATAATACTAGGGGAAATTTCTGTCCAATTTTTTATATAAAAGTATTCTTTTTCTCGTTTTATAAATGGTTCCAATATCCATTACACTCCATCCATTTATATTTAAGCTGACTGTATCTGTATAGTTTGTTGCTATTTCGTATTTTGTAAAAAACCTTATAAGTTTAATCTTCTGTGCATTCTTTCTTAAAAGGTTACCATTTCTATACTTGAATTAAAAAAATATAGTTTTATGATTTTAAAAGCAACAAAAAGAAAAAATCCTTAAATAAAAAAAGAAGGTACTGTTTTACCTTCACTTTCCAATAGTGTACCATAGATACGCTGAATGCGCTCGGGTGTTTTTAACTTTTTGGCTCTTGAAGTTGTTGCTGCCCCATATATTTTTGCTCTTTAAATCTTACGAGGATTACATCCTCACCAATTTTTACGATGTTATTCCAGGGAATGACCAATTCTTCTTCTTTATTAAAAAAGCTTAATAATTTTCCGGTCCCTCCAACTACAATACTTTCAATTTTTCCATTGTCTAAATTAATATCGATATCCGTGATATTCCCTAATTTGCGTCCGTCTGAAATGCTAACAACATCTTTTATTTGAAAATCAGATATACGAACCATCGTTATCCTCTCCTTAAAGGCAATTATCCAATTAATATATATATATGCCAAGGACAACAGAATATAATAAAAGTAGGGTATCCTGTGTACCAGAATACCCTACTTTTTCATTGTTTAGTGCAAGAAGCTTATCGGCTCGTCTTTCGGATAAGAGCATCAGATAAAATTACATTTCAAATTTTACTTCTGTGAAATTTGATGTGCTAATTACACTGGCTCGTGAACTACCGAGCAGATTTCCGTTCGCCCGCCTGCGACTACGAAAACCGTATACTAGAGCTGCGGCGCTACCGCTTTTCTTATTGAATATTTTTATTCATGGATTTAATTGCAGCTTTTTCTAAACGTGATACTTGTGCTTGAGATATCCCAATTTCCTCTGCCACTTCCATTTGTGTTTTACCTTGAAAAAACCTTTTTCGGATAATTAATTTCTCACGGTCGTTTAATCTTCTCATCCCTTCTTGTAATGCAATTTCTTCAATCCAATTACTGTCCCGATTTCTTTCATCACTTAATTGATCCATTACAAAAATAGGATCCCCGCCATCATTGTATATCGGTTCAAATAATGAAACTGGATCTTGAATCGCATCAAGGGCAAATACAATTTCCTCATGAGGAACTTCTAACACTTTTGCAATTTCCTCTGCAGTTGGTTCCTTTGATGTTTCACTGATTAGCCTCTCCCGTACCTGAAGAGCTTTATAGGCAATATCTCGGAGTGAACGCGAAACGCGGATTGGGTTATTATCCCGCAAATACCGGCGTATTTCCCCAATAATCATTGGAACTGCATAAGTAGAGAATCTAACATTTTGACTTAAATCAAAGTTATCAATGGATTTCATTAGTCCGATGCAGCCAACCTGAAATAGGTCGTCCACATATTCCCCGCGATTATTAAAACGTTGAATTACACTGAGGACAAGGCGTAAATTTCCATTAACGAGTTTTTCTCTAGCATACATATCGCCGGCATGCATTTGTTTAAGTAATTCTCTCATTTCCTCATTCTTCAAAACAGGAAGCTTAGATGTGTCAACACCGCATATTTCTACTTTATTTCGCTTCAAGTCATTTCCCTCCTTGCAGGAGCTGCTGTTCAAAAATAAGTATCTCCTTAGGTGGGAAATTTATGCACTGTATGAACCCTTACATCTTCCATATATTTGCTTAAAGTGGTTGATTTTTATAGTCTTTACTAGCAAAAAAATTTTTATCTTGATTATTTTAAAGCACAATATAGATCATCATTTTTTCCATCGTAGTGCTGTTCAAATAATGTACTCCAATTTAAACCATCTTATTAAATTCTTTACGAAGTCTCTTGATGATTCTTTTTTCAAGACGGGATATATACGATTGGGAAATACCGAGCATATCCGCTACATCCTTTTGCGTTTTTTCTTCACCGCCCTGTAGTCCGAAGCGAAGTTCCATAATTTGCTTTTCACGATCTGTCAGTTGATGAAGAGCATTAAATAAAAGATTCTTATCTACATTTGCTTCCAAATCTTTTGTAATGATATCTTCTTCCGTTCCTAAAACATCAGATAATAATAATTCATTGCCGTCCCAGTCAATGTTCAAAGGTTCATCAAAGGAAACTTCGGATCTGATTTTATTATTTCTCCTAAGATACATAAGAATTTCATTTTCAATGCATCTGGACGCATAAGTTGCTAACTTGATTTTTTTCTCCGGATTAAAAGTATTCACTGCTTTTATTAAGCCGATTGTACCAATACTAATTAAATCCTCAATGTTTATCCCTGTATTTTCAAATTTGCGTGCTATATAAACAACTAGTCTTAGATTACGCTCAATTAATAAGGATCGCGCAGCCTTATCTCCGCTTGGAAGCTTTTTAAGAAGAATTTCTTCTTCATCCTTTGTTAATGGCGGAGGGAGTGCTTCACTTCCTCCAATGTAATAAATTTCGTCCGCCTTTAAGCCTAGTTTGATTAATAATTTATACCACATATAGGACAATTTAATTTTTAGATTTTTCATTGGATGTCCTCCTTCTAAATTGAATGTTTCGAGAGTATAGTAATATTACAATTATTGAAATTTAAAAATTAGGAAGCGTGCTGAATTGGAATTCCCGTTAACATTTTAGGATGAACAATGCACTGGAAGATGTCATCACTAGATAACGTTTGGTTTGTAAAGGAAATAAGTGATTTTTGTACATTCCAGCTGCCTTTCTCATTTTGAATATGTAGAGAATCCGGTTTATAGGCAACAAGTAATTGATGGTTTTTCCCTACGGCTTTAGCAGGGATAAGTCGAATTTTATCGTACCACTCAGAATCTAATTGAATAGAGCCATCCATTAGCTTTTCATGATTTTCGGATAACTCAATAATCTCATTAGGCAACTTTTCAAGTAAGGTTTGGGTAGAAACGATCATAACCGGAGCTTTGGAAATCGGATCTTGCAATTGGTTACCACTATCGACAAGACCAGGCAATACAATATGTAAACCATTGATGTTTATTTCCACTTCAACGAGTTGATCAAATTGGATTTTGGTCATTTCAAAGGTAGTAATTCGTTGTTTTGCAAAATACCAGGCAATTGGCAATCCAAAAATAACAAACATCCAGCTTATCGGATCTCCGAATCCTCTTATACTGGCCAGCGAAAAAGCCTTATTCATTTCCAAATCAAAATTTAAAAAGTAATGAACTCCTATCAAAATACCGCCTGTTAAAAAAGTCATAAAGTAAAAGGTTAATAAGTTGGAAAAGAAAAATTTAAAGCGTTTAAAACCAAATACGGAATAAACCATTATGACAGAGAATCCAAGCTTTACGAGAGGTTTTCCTGCAAATTGAGCATATGGTGTAATGCTCATTATGATAAGGATGGAGCCAATCAATCCGCCAATAAATATCCTCCATATTGTTACATGACGTTTTAAAATAATGGCTGTCAGCCAAAGGAGCATGCTATCTACTAATAAATTCAGTAGCCATACTACATCCATGTAAACGACCAATAACATATCCCCCCTTTAATTTTCATATAGATGGTATTCCTATAAAATATTGCATTTCGTAACTGTTATAAATTCAAATTTAATTTAACGTCGATGCATCTTTTCTTAAAAATGGATACTTTTCTTTAGTAGATTGAGAAAATTTATGGCGCTTTCTTTTACAAAAGCAATAAAATTTAAGAAAAGAGCCTCATGTAAAACTATAATACCGACAGTATATCGTACATCCCTATTAAAAGTATGTCATTTCTTGTAAGTGAAAAAGAAGAACTTTTCGAAGTTTCATTCGAATTTTGTCAGTGATAAATTTTGCGGGAGAAGTAAGGAGAAGAATATAAAAAATAGGTTAAATCGCCTATTACAACAAAAAACCGGATGAATAGCTCATCCGGTTTCATTGTTGATCTAAGAATTATTTATCTGCGATTTCTATTTCTTAGGAATGTTGGGATATCAAGAGTATCTTCAACATGTTGGGTAGTATTGCGAACAGGCTCTTGCTGTATTTCTTCCCGTTTTGGCTCACGTTTTAAAGGTGGATTATTGGACGGCTTCACTTGGCCAAAACCTTGACGCTGTTGTTTAATTGGAGGAGCTTCCTCATTAAATCCAGTGGCAATGACCGTTACAACAATCTCGTCTTTTAAATCCTCATTGATAACAGAACCAAAAATCATGTTCACTTCTTGATCGGATGCTGAGGCTACAATATCTGCTGCCTCTTGAACTTCATACAGACTTAGGTTAACCCCTCCTGTAATGTTCATTAGTACCCCTTGTGCTCCATCAATCGATTTTTCAAGAAGCGGAGATGAAATTGCCTTTTTGGCCGCTTCAGCAGCTCTATTCTCTCCAGTCGCCACACCAATTCCCATTAATGCAGATCCTTTATTAGTCATAATGGTTTTTACGTCGGCAAAGTCAAGGTTAATAAGTCCAGGGGTAGCAATTAAATCTGAAATACCTTGAACCCCTTGACGTAATACATTATCAGCCTCACGGAATGCTTCAAGCATCGGTGTACTTTTATCCACAATTTCCAATAAACGATCATTTGGGATAACAATTAAGGTATCAACCGCTTCTTTCATTGCCGAGATACCGCCTGTAGCTTGTGTTGAACGTTTACGGCCTTCAAAAGAGAATGGACGAGTAACAACACCCACTGTTAATGCACCAAGATCCTTTGCAATCTGAGCTATTACCGGTGCTGCACCAGTACCTGTACCACCACCCATGCCGGCAGTGACGAAAACCATGTCTGCACCTCTTAATGCTTCTTCAATTTGCTCCTTGCTTTCTTCTGCTGCCTTCTTGCCTACCTCAGGATTTGCGCCAGCACCTAACCCTCTCGTAAGCTTTGCACCAATTTGCATTCTTAATTCTGCTTTTGACAGATTTAATGCTTGGGCATCTGTGTTTACTGCAATAAATTCTACACCTTGTACATCATTTTCAATCATTCGATTTACGGCGTTATTTCCACCGCCACCTACGCCAATGACTTTTATCGTTGCTAAAGAGTCTAAATTCGTATCGAACTCCAACATGACAATTCCTCCTAATTCGTCGATATTCCACCAAGACACAATTTCTACTTTGGATTCCCAAAATAAGAAAAAGGAATTGAGATGAAGCAAAAAATTCTTCACTCAGGCTTACTTACAAAATAATTACCGTTAAACAACTTATTACTCAAAAAAGTATCCAAAGAATTTCTTCATCTTTGCGGAAATTTTCTCTTCTGGTTGTTTTTCTATTTTTGGTTTTGACTGTGTTTTCTTCACAGGTCTTTTTTCGTGATGTTCCATTTGTACAGGTGAGGCACTAACATTTCGACCTTGTAATCTAGCATTTCGATATGCATATTTAATTAATCCAATTGCAGTAGTATATTGAGGTTCACGAACCCCAATATAATCAGGAATTGCAATGCGAACGCGATTTTGGAAGACTGATTGTGCCAGTTCTAATACACCTGGTATATTTGATGTTCCGCCGGTTAGTACAATTCCGCCAGGCAGATCATAAATATTCATTCGTTTTAACTCTTGTAATACAAACTCAAATATTTCTTCCAATCTTGCTTCGATAATATCAGAAATTTCCAATTGGTTAAATTGTTGATGCTGGTCACTGCCGATTATTGGAACACTGAATACTTCTTCTTCTGATGCATCACTGCGGAAAGCATGTCCATGCTTTACCTTGATTTTTTCAGCATCTTCTGTTGAAGTTCTTAATACGATCGATAAATCTTTCGTAATATGATCTCCGCCAATAGGTATGACACTTGTGCTCTTAATATTTCCATTTTCAAATACTGCGAGTGTTGTAGAACCTCCGCCAATATCAACCAAAATAGCTCCTAAATTTACTTCATCCTTTGACAAGCAAACAGCACCTGCTGCCAATGGTTGTAAAACTATTTCAGTAATATTCAAACCTGCTCGTTCCACGCATCTAAGAGTATTATGTAAACTTGTTTTGGAGCCTGTTACAATCGTACCCTCCATTTCCAACCTTACGCCTATCATACCACGAGGGTCATTTATTTCATCTAAACCATCTACGATAAATTGCTTTGGAATGACATTGATTATTTCCCTCTCCGGTGCAATAGAAATTACTTGTGCAGCATCCATTACTCTCGCTACATCTTCATCAGAAATTTCCCGATTTTCACTTGCAACGGCAACAACTCCATGACTAGGCTGCAGCATTACATGGTTGGCAGCAATACCGACAATAACATGGTCGATATTCATTCCTATCATTCTTTCTGCTTGTTCAACTGCCTTTTTAATCGAATGAACTGTTTCATCTATATCGACAATGGAGCCCTTACGAATTCCTTCAGACTTTACATTGCCTACACCGATGATATTTAATGAATCATTAACCATTTCGCCAATTATTACTTTAACGGTGGACGTACCGATGTCAAGACTTACATATATTTCATTGTTGTTCATACAATGGCACCTCCCTTTGCCTAAAAAGTAGTTCATTTTTCAAATCTAGCATATCCAATAAACTATTAATTATATTGTCTATTTTATCATCTATTAGTATATATACTATACAAATATTCGTCGTAAGTGAATATTTCCCTTTTAAATTGTTTAATTTTTTTTAGTTTTTTCACTTTTCGCTGACCATTTTGTTAAAATAATTCTTCTTATGACTGCAATATTTTGAAATAGGCGGACGCCAAATGCAAAAACTGCCGCCAAATATAAGTCTACACCAAGATGGACACCTAGAAAAGCTAAACTTGCTGCTAAAATTATATTAAAAAAGAAACCTGAAACGAATACCTTTGAATCATATGTATTCTGCAAAAATGCTCTAATACCGCCAAATAAAGTATCCAGTCCTGCTAAAATAGCAATAGAAAGATAGTTTGCATACTCGTCTGGTATTTGGATATTTGACAATAATCCTAAGGCAATCCCTATAATTAAACCAAGAACGGGCAGCCACATTATTACAACTCCTTTTCTTCTTTCAAATCTTCCTGTGCTCCGTACGCCAGACCAGCAGCGCTTTTGCTTTTCTTATTATTTTGCAGATTGCATATAACGTATAATAATTGGATCGTCGAAGGCTGAAACATGTATCACTTTCTTTGGCTTAGATATGCTCACTTTAAGATTATCGACAAAAAATTCATCAATTGTAGATGAAAACTGCATTTGATTAAATAATTTTTGAGCTGAATGAAAATCTTGGGTAATGATATTTAAAGTTACAGGAAATTTGTTTAAGGAATGACCATTTACCTTAGTAGTACCATTAATATCTCGTATCACTGTGGTATTGATTATTCGTTCATTATTGATAGAAATATTTTTTGCTCCATACATATTAAGCTCATTTAATAGTCTCTTCAGAAGATCCGGTGATACAGTATCGATTTCTTCCCCCATTAATTCGGCTTCTTTAACAGGAACAATAGTGATTTGCACTCCTGAACCCATCACGTTTGTTTCTCCTGCTTCCTCCTTTAATTCCTGCAAAGTTTCATTTAAGGCAGTCTCTTTGCTGTCTTTCATTTTTGTTTTGTATTTTTCAAGCCGCTCATCGTTTGATCTTATTTCAGTCAATAGTGTCGAGTGAAGTTTCTGCTCCTTCAATAATGCATCTCTTAGTTCCCATATATCACGAGTATCCCGTTCCTTTGGTTTTTTCACTGTTTCAAATTGAGTTGCCAGCATAAAACCAATAATAACCGTAATAATTGTGAAGCTCATTTTTACCTTTTGGTTCACAGCCTTTTCACCTATTCCTGTCTAAGATTCACTTAGAATCGGATTCATTATAATGTCATCCTTTTTTTCTAATGTAAACAAAATATTATCGTTTACTAGCTGGTCCCTGATCCCCCCGGTAATAGTTAAGGCAGATGTTAAGACATTGGGATCACCTATTGCGGATATTTTAAACGGAGCAGGAAATTGAATTCCATCAACTGTAATGACTGGACCATTGCAAATGATATAGGAATCATGCATTATTCTTTGACCGTTAATAGCAATAGCGGATGCTCCGGCAATATATAGCTCATTGATTACTTTAAAAACCTGATAATCATGAACTAAATAATTATTTACATTCCCGTTATTCGGGTCATATTCACCGTCTTGAAGGGTTACAATCACCCCTTTACCTTCTACCTTCACTTTTCCAAGGTACATTCTATATTTTTCAGCATCCGCGGCTATTTGAAAAAAGGATTCCTCCTCCTTCGATAACTCTTTTTCGATTGCGCGAACTTTATTTTGCTTTGTAAATAAATCTTTTTGTAATGCCCTATTTTGTTTTTGTTGTTGTATTAATTCATTACGCAGTTCATTCTCTCTAGCAAACTGGGGATCTGATATTTTAGAACTGATTGGTTCCTTTTTATTTGCCAGATTATAAGAGAAAGCAAGCATGAATCCTAAAACGAGCATAACAAGTGTGAGGATGATATTTTTACCCTTCACTGCCTTGTTTCTCATCATTCTGATCCCCTTTCGATTTAAAAGGTGTAAAATAGGAACCTACTTCGAGATCGATAATCCCTTTTACATTAGGAGTCAGTTGACTAATGATAGAAGGGTAGTGAACCATTTTATCAGCTAGTGTTCTCATGGTTGCGGATACTTCATAGCCATCATTCATATATAAAAGAATATGATATGAATCCGTTTTATTGGGATCGTAGTGAATTTCAGAAATGGAATTCGTAATTTCTGCAGGTAATTGCTGAAGTTGTTCAGCCATTAGCTTCAAATATTTTCCTTTATGGAAGTTCGTTAAGATTGGTCCATTAAATTCTTTTAAACTGTTATTGCTTAGAATGACACCATTTTCTAGAACAGGTGTAAAGCCTGTCCCATTTGCAAAGGAAGCAATTTGCTTATGCTCCTTAATTTCAATGTCTACCTTGTTGGGTAATACTTTTTTTATCCCAACTGATTTAATTTCAGGCAATTGCAATATTTTTTTTTCAATTTCTTGATTTTTCATGTTCCAAATATTTGTTTTTGACGTTAGACCACTTTTCTCGATAATTAACTTTTTGCTAACAGAAAAATTACCTTTAATACTAATTTTTCCAACATGGCTTAAGGGCGATTGGAAGTAGATGACACATATGATGAGTAAAAAGAAAACAGAAAGAAGAAAAATTAGCCTGCGATTGGTTTTCCTTTTTCTCTGTTCCTTTAATTTGGGAATACGGTCCTCCAAAGATACTACATTACCTTTTCCCATTACATTATCACCCCTCCCTATGAAAAAGTTTATCCGTATTGTAATGATCTATATTATATAAACCAAACAGTGCAAATAGTGTACTTTATTTTAGACTAGCCCATGTCTATCGACGTTCTAATTTTCAGGACTGCTTTCTTCAGTCTGTACGTCGATAGACAAGTGCCTTCTCTTTTGTAATTACCATTATTTTATAATAGTAAATTATTCGTGAAAAGAGAGGAAATTCGTCCAAGTTTTCTTTTTTCAATTGGTTTAATGTGTTTTTGCCAATTCTTTCATTACCTTAAATAATCTGTTGGACGCATCTGGGATACCTAGTTTTTTTGCAGCGTCTTTCATTTTGTTCCTATTATCTATATTGAGCAAAATCCCATCGATTTCTTGCAAAAGCTTGGGTCCCGATAATTCATTTTCCAATACAAGTGTAGCCGCGCATGTTTTAGTAAGTGCTCTTGCATTTTTTTCTTGGTGATTATTTGTTACATATGGACTTGGAATCAAAATACTTGGCAGTCCTAGTGCTGTTAACTCAGCCAATGTCGTTGCTCCCGCCCTTGACACAACTAAATCAACTGCTCGCAATACTTCCGGCATATCATGGATAAACGGAACAACTGATATATTGTCCGATCTGCCAATTAAGGAAACCTCCTTTTCTACCTCACTAAAATGGACGTCCCCGGTAACATATAAGACTTGATAGGATTTCTGTGAAAACTGTGCAAGATTTCTTATCACTGCCTCATTTATTGGCCTTGCCCCTCTGCTTCCTCCAAATATTAAAACAGTAGATTTGTTAGGTTGTAACCCATACTTTTTAAGAATGTCCGGCTTACTTTCTCCAATTACTTCAGAAGCACGTGGATTCCCTGTAAGCACAACCTTTTCTTTCGGAAAAAACTCTCCAGCATCTTCAAAACAAGTAGCGACTTTATTAACATATCTGCTTAAAAATTTATTTGTCAGGCCGGGCACACTGTTTTGTTCATGAATAATGGTTGGTACCTTTTGTTTTGCTGCAGCATAAACAACAGGACCGCAAACATATCCACCGGTTCCTATTACAACGTCGGGCTTAAAAGATTTTATCATCTTTTTACACTCACGGACTCCCTTGAGAAAACGTGTTATAGTTTTAAAATTTTCCAGTGATAATGATCGTTTAAAACCTGTTATATGTATAGACTTAAATGGAATATTCTCTCTTGTTACAATCGATGATTCCAATCCTTTTTCGGTTCCTATATATAAAAATTCTGTGTCAGGATGTTCTTTTTTTATTGTTCGAATCAGGGCCAAGGCAGGATATATATGACCTCCTGTTCCACCGCCGCTAATAATGATTTTCATTTTTTCACCTCATGTTGTATGACAATTTCCTTTATGACTGACTTTTGAGCAAGGGGTATAAAAAATACCGCTTAGCTTATAATACTATATTCTAAACCAGATAACATGAACAGTAAAAGAATATTTACAGGAATGATAAAGAACTGTATAAAAAGTAAAAAAAGAAATGAGATAGATCCTTTTTATCACCCACTTTCTTTATATCTATAACGCAAGATTTTGGAATTACAGTGAAGTAATTCTGTAGCCGATATTGAATTATCATTGGGACGATGCCGGAAGTCTGCTAAAGTGCTCGCGCAGTAGCAAGACAAAAAAAGAAACCCGTGGAATAAGGTTTCTAAATTCGTGAATATCTACTTATATTTAGTAACACACCAACTGCGAATAACATTAAAGTTAAGGAGGAACCTCCATAGCTTAAAAATGGAAGAGTAATCCCCGTAACAGGCATTAGTCCTGTTACTACACCAACATTTATCATAACTTGAATGGCAATCATGGAAATGATTCCTACAGCAAGGAAACTTCCATAAAGATCTGGAGCACCTAACGCAATACGAATACCTCTCCACAGCAGTAAAGCAAATAACAATAAAACTAATGTGCCGCCTATAAATCCAAGCTCTTCTGCTAATATCGCAAAGATAAAATCTGTCTGCGGCTCAGGCAAGTAAAAAAACTTTTGGCGGCTTTGTCCCAATCCTAATCCAAATAATCCTCCCGGCCCAATCGCATACAAGGATTGAATAATTTGAAATCCGGTTCCTAGAGGATCTTTCCAAGGGTCCATGAAGGATGTAATCCTATCCATTCGATATGGAGCCGATAAAATTAAAGCGACGAAACCTGCCACTCCCATTAAGCCTAATACTGCAAAATGAGCAATCCTTGCTCCTGAAATAAAAATCATAATGATACAAGTCCCTAACATTACCGTGCCTGTTCCAAGATCCGGCTGCAGCATAATCATTCCAAAAGCTAGGAATACAAGTGCAAGTGAGGGTACTAATCCTTTTTTTAAGGTTGTAATATATTTTTGATTTTCCGAAAGAAATTTTGCTAAAAAGGCAATCATCGCTAGTTTTATAAATTCAGAAGGTTGAATAGAAAATGCCCCTACTCCAATCCAGCTTCTAGATCCATTTCTTTCCATACCGACCCCAGGAATCAACACAAGAACTAATAAGGCAAAGCAAATGATTAGGAGAAGCTTCGCCCAAGTTCTCCAAGTCCAATAATCGACATTCATGATAAAAAGCATGCCGATAACCCCTACACCGGCAAATAATAGCTGCCTTTTTGCAAAATAAAAGGAATCGTCAAATTTATAATTTGCCCAAATCGCACTTGCACTATATACCATAATTAAGCCGATTGCTAACAATGACAATGTCACAATAATTAAGATAAAATCGGGATTTGATTTTTTTAACGGCAACTTCAACACCTCGAGCAGTGAAATATTAGAGCCTTTTTCATTAGGTTTTGGTAAAAATACCATTAACCGAGCTTCATTTTATACACTGAAGGTGCTGTTCATGTTGTAAGTACCTAAAAGCTCACCCTGATTGTACAAGCTCTTATACTAACTTATGCACGGCATCAATAAAAATATCACCTCGAATTTCAAAACTTTTATATTGATCCCAGCTTGCACAAGCTGGCGATAATAATATGACATCTCCAGGGCTGGATAATTCATATGCCACTGGCACCGCCTTTTCCACATTATCGACACGCTTAATAGATTCTATTCCAGCTGCACGTCCCGCCTCTTCTATTTTTTCAGCAGTTTGTCCAAAGGTAATAAGAGCTTTTACATTTTTTAAAGAGGGGACTAATTCAGCAAAGCCATTACCACGATCAAGCCCTCCAGCAAGCAGGATGATAGGCTGTTGAAAAGCCTTTAAAGCACTGGAAGCAGCTAATATATTCGTTGCCTTGGAATCGTTGTAAAATTTTCTGCCTTCAAGCTCCATAACAAACTGAGTACGATGCTTAACACCTTTAAATGTTGTTAATACTTTTCGAATAGCTTCATTACTTACTCCCATAAGTTTAACCGCAGCAACTGCAGATAAAATATTTTCCAAATTATGTTCACCCGGCAGGACAATATCGCTCGTAGAAATGATGGATTCACCAAGAAATACTACCTCTCCATCATATAGACTGCATCCATTTTCTATATATCTTGTTGTAGAGAACGGAATAATCTTTGCCTTCGAGAAGGATACTAAATCCTTTAACTCACTTTGATCGTCATTCACTATTAAGAAATCATTTTTTGTTTGATTTTTTGTAATATTGGCCTTTGCTTTTGCATACTCTTCCCTCGTACCATGATAATCCAAATGGGCTTCATAAATATTCGTAATAATCGCGATATGCGGCCTAAATTCTTGAATACCCATCAACTGAAAAGAAGATAGCTCTATTACCATTTGATTCATTTCCGTAGCCTTTTGGGCAACACTTGAAGCAACGGTACCAATATTCCCTGCAATAAGAGGATTTTTTCTTTCATCTGCTTTTAATATTTCATAAATTAACGTTGTTGTAGTCGTCTTTCCATTAGTACCTGTGATTGCAACGATTTCAGCTTCAGAAATTTTATAGGCTAATTCTACCTCAGTAATAACCGGAATCCCACGCTGAATCGCTCCGGACACTAAAGGATTGCTATACGGAATTCCCGGGTTTTTTACAATTAATTCAAAACCTTCGTCTAAAAGCTCTATAGGGTGACTTCCGCAAATAACCTTTATCCCATCTTGAAGCAGCCCCTGAGCATCAGGGTTTTTTTCAAGCGGCTCTTTGTCATTTACGGTCACAAAAGCACCTAAATGATGTAGTAATGATGCTGCACTGACACCGCTTTTTGCTAAGCCTAATACAAGTATTTTTTTATGCTGATAATCTTTAATATTTTTCAATTACAACCACACCTCAATATAAATGCCTAATATGGCACATAATAATCCTACAGCCCAAAAAGTTACCACAACTCGCCATTCCGACCAACCGACAAGCTCAAAATGATGGTGTAACGGACTCATTTTAAAAATACGTTTTCCTGTTGTTTTGAAAGAAATAACTTGCAATATAACTGACAAGGTTTCCATCACAAATACAAACCCAATAATAATAAGCAATAATTCCAGCTTAGTTAAAATAGCAACAGTTGCTAATGCTCCTCCTAATGCTAAAGAACCTGTATCCCCCATAAATACCTTGGCAGGATTTGCATTAAAGACAAGAAATCCAAGCAGTGCCCCTGCAACGGCAACAGAAAATACTGCAACATCATATTGTGATTGATGCCAAGCAAGTATTGCCATAGCACCAAATGCAATTGCGGCTGTACCGGAAACTAAACCATCTAATCCATCTGTTAAATTAACGGCATTGGAGAAACCTACCAGCCAGAAAATAATCATGATTAGATAAAACCATCCCAAATCGAGGGAGGTATGTACGAATGGAATCGAGATATCTGTCGATATGTGGGATCCTCGTAAAATAATATAAAATATAACAGAAATAATAATTTGACCTAAAAGCTTCTGTTTAGAAGTTAATCCTAGATTTCTCTTTAAAACTACTTTAATGAAATCGTCTAAAAAGCCTAAAACACCAAATCCAATTGTCACTAATAATAGTAAATATGTTTTCACGGAAGGCTCCAATAACTTCCCGGTCATAACTAAGGTTGTAACCACTATCGAAATGAGGAAAACAATCCCTCCCATCGTCGGAGTACCTTTTTTCTTTTGATGGGATTTTGGTCCTTCCTCACGAATACTTTGCCCAAATTTCAGCCTTCTTAAAAACGGAATAAAAATCGGGGAAAGTAATGCAGTAATAAGGAATCCCATTAATATTGTAAAGAAAATAACCTGTGACAACATTTTCATCCCCTCCCCTTTTCAAATTTCATAATTGTTTCTTGCAACCTGTGTCCTGTACCTTTTTCAGATAAATCATATGTGTATGGATGATTATTAAGAAGTTCAGGACTAAATAAAACAAATTTAGTCATTTTTTCACACTCTTCTTGTTCAATTTTATAAATATAATGTTCACATAACTGTTTTAAAGCGAATATTGGATTTTCAATAATAAAAATCGGAAAATGATTGGGAGTAAAGAATGGAATTTCTCTGTCATGCGGCCAAAGGGCAGCAATGGCTCCTGATTCAATTGCTTTATCCAGTTTTTGCTCTGAATCCAGCGGTATAAATAACCCTTTCTTTAAATCTCCATTATCAAAAACGGAGACGATATCAAATTCGATAGATTCCATATTTATCCCGCGATGATTGGGAAATAGATTATACAAATCCGTAATGGTTATCATTTGTTACACTCCTGAACTGCTTCGCTAGCAACAACCCGGTCATCAAAATCGTTTATTTTATCTCCAATAATTTGATACGTTTCATGGCCCTTTCCTGCTATTAGCACAACATCACCTTCTGAAGCATGCTGAATAGCATATTGAATTGCCTCTTTCCGATCGACAAATTTTACATAGGAAAGACCTTCTACTCCTTCCTCCATCTCTTTGATAATCTCCATCGGATTCTCACTTCTTGGATTATCTGATGTAAATATTGGGTCTGTTGCATACTGACATGCAATTTTTGCCATGATTGGGCGTTTCGTTCTATCACGATCTCCTCCACATCCTACCACAACGAATATTCGTTTTTTGGCAAATTGCTGTACGGTTTTTAATACATTTTCCAGGCTGTCTGGTGTATGGGCGTAATCCACGATAATTGGGAAATCCTGTCCAGCTTGAACCAATTCAAATCTGCCTGACACACCTTTCACTTTTTCTACCGATCGAATTATCGAATCCAGCGGGATGTTTAATACATAGCCAACAGAAATGGCCGCTAAAATATTATAGATGCTAAATTTCCCGATTAGCTGAAGATGGACTCTCGCTTCGCCTTCAGGGGAAACTAATGTAAATGATGTACCTTTAGAATTCATTTCAATGTCTTTTGCTAAAAATTGAGCTGACTGATTATCGATACCATAAGTTACAATATGTGCAGCTGTTTCTTTTTGAATCTGTTTTGATCCTGAATCGTCCATATTTAAAACAGCAAATTTAGGATGTTCATGGCTGTATGAATTTCCAAGCTGTGCAAATAATAGACTTTTTGCTCTTAAATAGGCTTCCATTGTATGATGATAATCTAAATGGTCTTGGGTAATATTAGTAAATACAGCAACGTCATAATCACAACCAAATACTCGTCCCTGATCTAATGCATGAGAAGAAACTTCCATCACAGCAGTGCTTACTCCTTCATCTAGCATTTGTTTGAAGGTGTTTTGCAAAGTCAGACTGTCAGGAGTCGTATTTTTTGTATCCAATATGGTATCTGTAATTTTCATATACATGGTACCGATTAGCCCGGTTTTTTCACCTGCATCACGAAAAATTTGCTCGATTAAATGGCTTGTAGTTGTTTTCCCATTCGTGCCAGTGATACCAATTAACCGCATTTTTTTCGTTGGCTGTCCGTAAAAGTAGTCTGCTAGGATGGCCATAGCTCTCTTCGTGCTAGGAACTAAAATGACGGGAATGTTCACGTTTAATGGCTTTTCAGATAATATTGCTACAGCACCTTTATTCGCTGCATCTTCTGCAAACTGGTGTCCATCAACCGTGAGTCCTTCTATACAAATAAATAAGCTTCCTGGTGTAACCTTTCGATTATCCTGAACGATATCCTGAATATCCGGATTATCATTTGGAAGTTTTACAAATGGTAAAACCTTTAAAAGTGTATGTAATTTCATCTTTTCATCTCCTATTAGAAAAGCGGAAGCGCCATAGCGTGCGGATGAGTGAATTTGAAGTGCCAGCTTCAAATTCGTAGTCTTCGACGCAAGATTTAGTAAAAACGTCAAGGTCCTTCAGAATCCGATGTTGACTTATCGTAAGGAGAAGACATAGAAATACGCTAGCCGATAGCTACTTACGCTAGACATAAACTTAACCTGTTAGTTATAACCCAAACTTTCTTATCTTGGCAAGCCTTATTTATTTGATTGTTTTATTTAAGGATCATGATTCTAAAATAAACAATCGTTTCTATTTTACTAAAAAAATGATGATGAATCTATGCAGCTTTTCGATTATTTCATGTTATTTATGATATAAATTATTTATTATCTTAAAAATAGGCGGCAATTATTGCTTGCCGCCTACTTTTTAGTGCATATATACTCTGACTGTCGAGCCAATTTCCACTTTCTTCCCGGGCTCAGGATCTTGCCTTAGAACGGTATCCCCTTTTCCACTAATGTCGAGCTTCAAATTTACATCAACGCCGAGAAAATCTTTTTTACTAGTGCCAACTAAGTCTGGGACTTCAACAAGTGGCACCTGTGGATAGCTAATCTCTTTTTCAATTTGGTTTTTCCGCGGGCTTACTCCCATTGCACGCAAGCTATCTCCAATGATGTTTCCTGCTATTGGGGCTGCTGTCTGACCACCAAATTGTAACGTATTTTTCGGATTGTCAATAGCAAAATAAACTACTATTTGCGGATCATCCGCAGGAGCGAACCCTACAAAAGACAAAACATAGTTATTTTCTAAATATCTTCCGTTTTTTGCCTTTTGAGCCGTACCTGTTTTACCGCCAATACGGTAAGAATCCACATAGGCATTTTTTCCAGTCCCCTGTGCAACTACCGTTTCCAAGGCATGACGAATTTCTTTTGATGTTTTTTCAGAAATTACTTTTCGCTTTGCAACCGGAGTTTTCTTCATTACTACTTTACCTGTGGCAGGATCATCCAATTCCTTGGCTATATATGGCTGGTACAACGTTCCTCCGTTAATCGCGGCAGAAACTGCTGCAACTTGCTGAATCGGCGTGACAGAGACCCCTTGTCCAAATGCAGTTGTCGCTAATTCAACCGGGCCCACTCTATTTAAGTTGAATAAAATTCCTGAACTCTCACCCGAAAGATCAATTCCCGTTTTTTGTCCAAAGCCGAATTCACGGATATATTTAAATAAAGTATTTTTTCCTAAACGTTCTCCAAGCTCAACAAATCCTGGGTTACAGGAATTTTGAACCACCTCTAAGAATGATTCACTGCCGTGGCCGCCACGTTTCCAACAATGAAGAGTAGCACCGCCGACTTTTACATATCCAGGATCAAAGAAGGTATCTTTCTCTAAATTAACCTTTCCTTCCTGCAGAGCAGCAGCAAGTGTTATAATTTTGAAGGTAGAACCAGGCTCATACGTACTCCAGATTGGCAGGTTACGATTATATACTTCCTGTGGGACATTTTTATATTTTGCGGGATTGAATGTTGGGCGACTGGACATACCAAGTATTTCTCCAGTATTTGGATTCATCGCAATTGCTATGATGCCATCTGGATTATATTTCTTTTCTGCATTATTTAATTCACGTTCGATAATCGTTTGAATTTTTGTATCAACTGTTAATTTCAAATTTAAACCGTTTTCAGGAGGAACATAATCATCAGACATATTGGGCATTCTTTTTCCCTTTGCATCGGAATAAAATTGTACAGACCCCACTTTACCTTTTAATTCATCATCATAGGTCAATTCCAGTCCGGTTAATCCTTGATTGTCAATTCCGGTAAACCCTAATACTTGTGATAAATAGCTGCCAAATGGATAGTATCGTTTGGAATCCTCCGCTATATAGACGCCTTTTAAATTTAATTTCCGCACTTTGTTTGCTAAGTCAGGAGAAATTTTTCTCCCTTCTTTAAGCCTTTCCTTGCTAGATTTCTTCGTAATTTGTTCATAAATTTTTTCCTTGGAACCGTTTAAAACGGCTGCAAGTTTTTCTGCGGTATTTGCAGGATTCTCTATTTGTCTAGGAATAACATAGATTGTCGGTGCACTTTGATTAGAAGCAATTGCAACACCATTTCGATCGACAATTTTTCCTCTTTCCGGCTCAAAAGTAATATCTCTGCTCCATAAATTTTTCGCCCTTGCAGTTAGCCAATCTCCGGAAAAAAATTGCACATATCCAAGTCTCGCATCAATTACTCCAAATACTAACAGACCAACTAGAAGTGTTATAACCAATCGTTTTCTAACTGTTACATTGGATACTCGTTTCAATTAAACTATCCTCCTCTAATCAGCTCTTCCTCCCCACTGGAAGACAAGTTTCCCTTCAAATATATGCTTGTACCTAAAAAAAAAGAACAGCCCTTCCATCAGAAGGGCTGTAAGTTAATCAAGCGGTGGTGATACTGAATTTTCACTTGAATCTTGTTTATTTTGGTTTTGTTTATTTTTGTTTTCTTGACTCGTTTTTTTGGCTTGTTTCTCCATTAATTTATCCATTGGCAATAGATTTACAACAAGGAGATCACCTTTTTGAATCGGCGAATTTGGCGTAATATTTTGTTTCCATACATACCCATCGCCTATCATATTAAGCTTTAAATCTAATACTTTAGCAACGTTCATCACATCCCGTTTGGACCAATTTGTCATATTAGGGACAGAAGGATTATTATCTGTTTTAAGGAATATTTTCTCTCCCTGAATTAAGACTGTTCCTTTTGCAGGAAGTTGGCCAACTATATTCGTGCCTTTTCCTAAAACGACAACTTGCAATCCGGTATCCTTAAGTTTTTGCTGCGCATCACTGGTATTCATATTGGTTACATTAGGAACCTTCGCTACCTTGTTTGCTGTCATTTTAGCCGGTTTTATATTTAAATATTGCAGACTATTTTTCATAACTGGGTTAAAAATCATTTGCACTGGAACAGATCCGCTTTCATAATTTTTTTCATCTAATTGTGGTTGCTGGACTGCTACATATACAATTAGCTTCGGATCATCCTTTGGTGCCATGCCAAGAAAAGAAAAGATATAATCATCATAACCTTTTAAATACTTTCCATCAGGACCGGGAATTTGGGCTGTTCCTGTTTTTCCAGTGACATCGTACCCAGGAATTTCATACAATTTTCCAGTTCCATCTTTCGCAGTTACCACTGTACGAAGATAATTACGGACTTGTTTAGCCGTAGCCGCACTTACAGGATTCCCCACTATCTCTGGTTTCGTTTTTTTGACTTCCCCATTATTTGGATCAACTATTTTATCCACTACATAAGGCTTCATCATTTTCCCATTATTCGCTATTGCCGTAGCAGCTTGAATCATTTGTACTCCCGTAACAGTTGTCCCTTGACCAAATGTAGTTGTGTATCTTTCAATTGGCCAATTATAAAGTATTTTTCCTGAAGCTTCATTCGGGAGCCCAATATTTGTTGGCTGACCGAAATGGAAGCGATCTAAGTAAGTTCGGAAGGTGTCTTGACCAATTTTATCTAAAAGCGTAGCAAAAGCAACATTCGATGATCTTTGAAGACCTTGCAAAAAGGTTATAGTACCCCAGCCCGCTCCGTAGTTCCAATCCCTGATTGGATTAGGAACACCTTTTACATAAAATGTACCAGATTTATATTGTGCATTGGGATTAAATACTCCCTGCTGAACCGCTGCGGCTAGTGTAAAAATTTTCATAACAGAACCTGGCTCATACGATGTCTCGACAGCTTGATTGCTCCACGCTTTTTCAATGCCATCTCTCGTCATAGGATCAAAAGTGGGTCTTTGTCCCATCCCTAAAATTTTGCCTGTTTTCGGGTCGGCCACAATAGCAATCATATTTTTCGGCTTATATTTTTCCTCCACTTTGGATAATGCATCCTCTATGAAAATTTGAATCTTTTTATCTATTGTTAAATAAATATTATCGCCATTTTTTGGAGCTTGTACTTTTTTCTTGGCTCCAGGCAATAAATAACCCCATAAATCTCCTTCAAAGGAAACTTTTCCGTCAGTCCCTTGAAGATATTTATCAAAACTTTGTTCTAATCCCATTTTTCCAACCATTTTCGTATTAGGATCGTCGGGATTTTTTTGAGAAACATATCCTATTAGGTGGGATGCAAATATTCCATTTGGATAAAATCTTTTAGATCCAGGGATAAAAATAATTCCGGGTAATTTAAGTGCCTCTATTTTTTTCTTTGTTTCTAAGGAAATATCATTACCCGCTTTGCCAAATTCAACTTGAAATGGTCCTTTTTTTGTCAGTCTTTTATAAATGTCCTCTTCAGGCATATCAATATATTGTGATAGCTTTTCGGCAGTCATTTGCGGATCTACCACATGATGAGGATGTTTAGGATCCGTGGTCATTTTTTTATCCAAAATAGCCCCAAGTGTGTAGGATGCTGTATCCTCCGCGATGATTTCTCCTTTATCATCATAAATGGTTCCGCGATTTGCTTTAATTTTGTCCATTTGTAAATATTGCTTAGCTGCTTTAGCTGCAAGGTCAACCCCATCTACTTTACCAGAAACTTGAATCGTAAAAAATCGGACAATAATGATAAAAAAGAGCAGACCGAATATTAAAAATAATACCCCTGCTCCTCTATTGATATTGACTCTCTTTTTGTTCATTTTCCTTCAACAACCTTGACATTATTTTCGTTTAATTTTAGACCTAGCTTCTCCGCCTTTTTCTTAATTCGATCGTATTGGCTTAAGTCACTTACCTGCGTTTGCAAATCATTATTGACTTTTATCTGGGACTCTATGGAGGATTGTTTATCCTGAATATCTCTATTCACCTTATAAATAGCAGCTTGAGTAGAAATAATTTTAACGGCCATAATTGCAACAAATGCAATTAACAAAATTCCTAGCATTTTCTCCCCTAACGTAATGGATTTACGGGTATGTATCGGTTTTGGCAGTGGTCTTGTTTGGGTAGTTTGTTGTCTTTGCGGTTCTAAATATGGTTGTTTTCTAGCTAAATTACTCATGCTATTCTCCTCCTTCGATTTAAAATTGATTCAACTAACCCTTTAAAATTGGAAGTTCACTTTAAAGTTTTTCAGCAACACGAAGCTTTGCAGATCGTGATCGGTTATTATGTTCAAGTTCCTCACTGCTAGCCACTATAGGTTTTTTTGTGATGATTTTTAATTGAGGTTTGTATTCATCAGGTACAAACGGGATGCCAGGAGGCAGTTGCGGTCCTTGACTCGCTTCCTTGAAAATCGTTTTACAAATGCGGTCTTCTAATGAATGAAAAGTAATGACACTAATTCTTCCAGTTGGTTTTAATAATTGAATTGCATCTTGCAGGGATTTTTCAAATACACCCAATTCATCGTTTACAGCAATTCGAATTGCCTGAAAGACTCTTTTCGCAGGATGTCCACCCTTCCTTCTAGCAGGTGCAGGTATTCCTTCTTTAATTAAATCTACAAGCTGTCCTGTTGTTTGAATGGGTTTATCCTCGCGTGCAGCCTCTATTTTTCTGGCAATTTGTTTCGAGAATTTTTCCTCGCCATATTTGAAAAATATTTTCACTAACTTTTCATATGACCAAGTGTTCACAACCTCATAGGCTGATATTTCTCCACTAAGGTCCATTCGCATATCTAACGGTGCATCATGATGATAGCTGAACCCTCGTTCGGGGGTATCCAATTGAGGAGAAGAAACTCCCAAATCATATAAAATTCCATCAACTGATTGGATTCCTCTTTGCTGAAGTTCACTCTTTATATTTTGAAAGTTATTGTTGATAAAAATTACCTGGTTTTCATATTCTTTTAATTTCTCTTTCGCATGCCTGATGGCTGTAATATCTTGATCAAATGCAATTAGTCTTCCTTGCGGTGAAAGCTTAGACAACAAATATTGGCTATGGCCGGCACCACCTAAGGTACAGTCTACATAAATCCCATCTGGCTTAATATTTAATTCGTCAACGGTTTCTTTTAATAGCACTGTTGTATGTTCAAACATTTTCTTCACCTTTCCAATCGATTCATGGGAAAATTCACCCTATTATCATTTGCTCCTCTATGTCTTAGATGTCAAACCCAATCATGTTTTCAGCAATTTCTGCAAATGATTCTTCAGATTCCTCAAAATAGTCTTCCCATAATTCCTTGCTCCAAATCTCAATTCGATTGGAAACACCTAAAACAACACATTCTTTTTCTAACTGGGCATAGCTAACAAGCGGAGTGGGGATATTGATTCTGCCTTGCTTGTCCAATTCACACTCAGAAGCGCCAGAAAAGAAAAAACGGGTAAAAGCACGTGCATCTTTTTTCGTCAGTGGGAGGGCTTTTAGTTTTTCTTCGACTTGCTTCCATTCATCTATTGGGTATCCAAATAAACATCGATCAAGTCCTCTAGTGATAACGAACGTCTCACCTAAGAGCTCGCGAAACTTGGCGGGAATAATGATTCGTCCCTTTGTATCAATGTTGTGTTGGTATTCCCCCATGAACATAGAACAAGCCCCCACTTTCTAAAATAAATGTACCACATTCCCCCACTTTTCACCACCTATTTTTTAAATTATACTAAACCCTTAATATTTCCTGCTTTTTGTTATGTTTTTTTCATAAAAAAAACCAGTTTGAAATCTCAAACTGGTTTACAATCGTATTAATTTATGAGTTCCATCAAACTCATACGGAAGGGATAATAGATCATCAATAAATGTCTGGCCATATTTATTAATGAAGTAAAAGATATTCCAAATCCTTTCCTGCGGGGTGTTATTTGGCTTTAAGCTTCTTTCGATGCGATCATATACTTCTAAGACGTTGTCATGCTTTTGTTCAATATTTACATTAATTTTCCTTTGTAAAAACTCAAGCTGACGCAAATGGATAGATAAGTTTTTCTCAATTAAGGGTTCGATACCTTTATCACTTCTGGATAGAATTTGACTATATTGATTTTCCAGCCAATCTCTTGCTTCCAGTACTAGTCCGTCCAATGTTTCATCTTTTACGGAATTCCAATACTTATTTCTTTCGTCCGCAACTCCATCACGAACTGTCTTTTCAGTATCTAATTGCAATTCCTTCATATCCGCATCAATCGAGCGTTCTAATATAGTTAAATTTAATCTCGCAATCACAGGTGGCATTTCGAATCCCATATGCTCAAAGGCAAGCTTTAATTCTGCCCAGTACGCAATTTCTCCAGGTCCCCCGATAAAAGCAAGGGTTGGAAATAGCCATTCTTCCATCATCGGTCTGGTTACCACATTATTGCTAAAATGTTCAGGATGATTCTCAAGCTCTGTTAATAATTCCATTTTGGTAAACTTAGCTTTTTCGTTTTTGCCAATAAAACACTCATCTTCCGGGAAGTAATCTAATAAAATTCTTTCCTTCCCATCGTAATAAAATAAATTAACCGCATTCTTGCCAATCTCAATTGTATTGGAAAAATCGAATGAACGGATATATTCTTGCTGCTGTAATACTAAATCCGTAATAGAACTGCTTTGCTCAATAATCTGTTTGAAAAATGGAACCTCTAGTTTTCTTAATTGTTTATCTGCAGAATCAATAAGCAGTACACCGTATTTAGAAAAGAGGCTAAGGATTATGTTTGAGAAAAAATCAACAAATGTTTTCGATTGATCAATAGTGCTCTCCATCATTCGAAGCAGCTGGTTTGTATATTCTGTTTCACCGAAATGCTCGAATACTTTCTTAACCCATTTTTTCATATGGATTTGATCAAATTCCACATCGGAAACCATTCGTTTATCAATCGGACCTTCAGCATAACTTAATTTATTAATGGAACGGTCTTTTTCCACAAAAACATGGTTAACTTCCAAGTAATCGTGATCTTCTCCCGCGATCCAGAAAACCGGCACTACAGGGACTTGTAATTTTTGTTCTTGTTCCCTGGCAAGGTGAATAATGGAAATGAGTTTATGAACGGTATAGAGTGGTCCAGTCAATAATCCGGCTTGCTGCCCTCCAATAACTACTACGGATGCCGGCTGTCTTAATTTGTCAAGAGACTCTTTTATTTCATTGGAAAGTGAAAAATTCTTCATATAAGTCTCAATGCAATCGGCAAGTTTTTCTCTTTCAAATGTACGTGATTGGATATCTTTATAACGCTTCTCAAAAACATTTTGGTCTGTTATGTCATAATGAAAAAAGTCTTTAACAGGCTTCTGTTGCTCTATGTAAAGGGAAGCAAAACGGTTCGTTGCTGGAATGAAGATATTTTCCAGATCCATAAGGTGATTCTTCCTTTCTGAATTTCTTAATAAAACAAATGATAAATTTCCATATTAATCTTGTTAGAGTATAGCATTATTATGCAGGAAAGAGAAAAAAATTGCTTAAAATATTTTCATTTTAATTCATGGCAACTGATTCAAGCACACTTCGTGTTAAACCATAAATCATCAGAATCAGATAAGCAGCAAAAAATAACAGAAAATTAAAGCGCCAAAATCCTTTGAAAACCTTCGAGTAAATAATTTCATTTCGCATATAACGATATAGAAATACAAAGCCGATTGCTATAAGCAGCAAAAGCAGAACGATTACCCACAAAAAGGAGTAAGACCAGATAACAAGCACAAGTTCATTGACCGATAATATAAGAAAAAAAGTGGTAATATCAATAGCGAAGGAAACAGCTTTCTTATGGTTATTTGTTATAAGCTTTACAACAAAAAAAACGAGTAAATAGGCAATAAAAGGAATCATTATCAATACTCCGGCAACCCATGAAAGAAATACTCCCATTCTATTCTCCGCTTCCTCCTTCCATTCCCTTCACCATTTGAAACAATGTACGTGTAATTGGCACTTGGATTTTTTCTGATTTTGCCCTACCTATGATATAGCCTAGAATGGCATCAATTTCGGTTTGTCGATTATGTAGAATATCATTTAGCATGGAAGACTTATTTTCACTAGTATTTCGGCAAACTTTCATTATTTCATTGAAAACTAATTGCTTGTCCATAAAAGAAAAAACGGAATGTAGCTCATAGAAATATTCTTTTAATAAAGTATAAAAGTAGGAGTTTGTTATAAGCTGTCCATTTTGTACTTTTAGAACGGCTGTTAAAGGATTAATAATCGCATTAATCATCAGCTTTTTAACCAACACTTCCTCCCAATGAAGATGATAGGAAAACGGAAAAGACGGTATTTCCTCAGAAACTAGCGATTCTGCATTTGAATATTCCCCTCTAAATAAGGCAAAATTGGTTTGTCCAATTCCATTATGCTTAACTGTATTTTCATTTATTTTTAAAGCGCCATGCTCTACCGATCCTACTAATATCGTTTCGCTATTCAGTTCTTGCAACATTTCAATATGTCCCATTCCATTTTGCAAAAATAATAATGGAATATTGCGTTTTAAGCTATTCAAAATCGGTTTGATACCGGAAAGATGATATTGTTTGACGGCTACAATGACTAAATCCATGTCGCCTAAGGTATCCCCAAGTACATGTGTATTTACAGCAGTTGTGAAGTTTACATCTTCTTTGACAACAGTAATTCCTTCTGTTGCAAGATGATATGATTGCTCCTTATTTCTAACCATCATCGTAATCGTATTTTTCTTCCCTAAATATCCGCCAAATAAAAGTCCAATGGATCCCGCACCGATAATCGCAATTTTCATTCAAATCCCTCAATTTACTACATTTTTATACTATTGTAACAAATTATAATAATAGTGTGAAAAAAAGAAATGCAAGTATAAAAAATTATCGGACACTGAATCCGTTATTTTCAAAAAATAGCTTTCATTGAAGGGTAAGCCAGACAGAGGATCCGTTATTTAGGAAAAAACACCACGAAATCACTGTTTTTTACCAAATAAGGGACCCTCTGTCCGCCAAACTCAGTAATTAACTCATTTTGTCACACATAGCGGAACCAGTGTCCGTTAAAGACAAACAAAAGACCAAATCATAGACTTGGTCTTTTAATTTCCATGCTTACATTACACAGGATATACCGGGTGTTTACGTGTACTAAAGGTTAATTCTTTTGTTTCATAGAGATGGAATCGATTAATCAATACTTTTCTCAAATCATTCGGAGCAACAATTTCATCAACAATCAATTCAGAGGCAAGCTTATAAATATCAATCGTTTCCTGATATTCCTTCTGCTTTTCTTGAACATAAGCTATTCTCTCTTTAGGGTCTTCGATTGCCTGAATTTTATTAGAGTAGACTGCATTAACAGCAGCCTCTGGTCCCATAACAGCTATTTGTGCAGTCGGCAAGGCAATACAGCAATCTGGTTCAAATGCCGGACCAGCCATAGCGTAAAGTCCTGCACCATATGCTTTCCGAACAATAACGGAAATTTTCGGAACGGTTGCAGAGCTCATTGCTGCAATTAATTTCGCACCGTGGCGAATAATCCCCGCTCTTTCCACCTTTGTACCAATCATAAATCCCGGAACATCCGCTAAAAACAACAGAGGTATATGGAAGGCATCACACAGCTGGATAAACTTAGCCGCTTTATCCGCAGAATCTACAAAAAGAACCCCGCCCTTCACTTTAGGCTGATTTGCAATGATCCCTACCGCTCTTCCACCGATTCGTGCTAACCCTGTAATTAGCTCTGGTGCGAATAACTTTTTAATTTCGAAAAAGCTACCTTCATCAATCAGTGAATCGATGCATTCATACATATCAAACGGAGCATTTTGGTGTTTCGGAATAATTTCTTCTACACTTCTGCCAGTCTTAGGCTGGACGGCTTCCACCAAACCTGGCTTCACAGTATAATTCTTAGGAAAGTATCCTAAGTACTTGCGTGCTGCATCAATTGCTTCCTCTTCTGATTGTACCAGCATATCTCCACAACCACTGACAGAACAATGCATTCTCGCACCGCCCATCTCCTCCAGTGATACCTTTTCCCCAATAACCTTTTCCGCCATCCTCGGAGATCCTAGATACATCGATGCATTTTTATCTACCATAATGACAATGTCGCAAAATGCTGGAATGTAGGCACCACCCGCGGCGGAAGGTCCGAACAATAAACATATTTGAGGTATCATTCCGGATAATTTTACTTGATTGTAAAAAATTCTCCCTGCACCTCGTCGGTTCGGAAACATTTCTAATTGATCGGTAATGCGCGCACCAGCGGAATCAACTAAGTACAATAGCGGGACTTTTAACTTTTCTGCTGTTTCTTGAATACGAATGATTTTCTCAACTGTTCTGGCTCCCCACGATCCTGCCTTTACTGTTGAATCATTTGCCATTACACATACCGTTTGACCATTAATGGCCCCAATTGCTGTTACAACCCCATCTGCTGGTAAATCTTCCGCTTGGCAATTTGCAAAGAGACCGTCCTCTTCGTATTCACCATTATCAAACAATCTTACTAGTCGATCCCTTACAAAAAGCTTATTTTGGCTCTTTAACTTTTCATGATATTTTTCAGGACCGCCTGCACTAATCTTTTCCTTCCATGCTGACAATGAATAATCTGCAGTTTTCGTCATCGTTTCCATCTCCCCTCAACCATCATGCTTATTCTAATGTTAGTAATACGTCTCCTTCATTTACAAAATCCCCAATGCTTACCTTTACCTCAGATACTTTACCAGCAACTTCAGCATCCATCGGAATCTCCATTTTCATGGATTCCAGCATAATGACTGTTTGACCTTCCGTAACATCATCACCGTTGTTTACAAATATATTTAAAACTGTACCTGCCATTGATGCATAAACTTCCTTCATGTCTTTTTCCTCCAATTTTTAATGATTAATAGATTTTAATTTATCGCTGATGTTAGTAAAATAATACCCATTTTGAAACACTTCACTATTTAATACTTCCTGTATAAAAGGAATATTTGTTTTAATGCCTTCAATTTTTGTTTCCCGTAAAAACCTTTGTGCTTTTTGTATGCAATCTTCTCTTGTTTCGGAATAGATAATACACTTAGCAATCATCGGATCATAAAACGGTGTTATCTTTAATCCTTCGGCATATCCCCCGTCAATTCTAACTCCATCCTCAATTCCCCATAAAAGAGTTGTCATCGTACCAGGTGAAGGATAAAATGTTTTAGGATCTTCCGCATAAATTCTCAATTCGATTGCGTGGCCGTTATGCATTATTTCATTTTGTGTTAATGGAAGCTTTTCACCACGTGCAACGTCAATTTGCCACTTCACTAAATCAAGGTTTGTAACCATTTCCGTTACAGGGTGCTCTACTTGCAGGCGTGTATTCATTTCTAAAAAGTAGAAGTTTTCTTCCTCATCTACAATAAACTCTACTGTACCCGCATTTTCATAATGAACAGCCTTAGCTGCTTTTATCGCCGCTTCATACATTTTTGCCTTTGTTTCGTTTGAAACTTTAGGGGATCCTGCTTCTTCGATTACCTTTTGATTTCTACGCTGGACGGAACAGTTTCGTTCAAATAAGTGAATTACTTGGCCATGCTGATCCGCGAAGATTTGAACCTCAATATGGCGTGCGTTGTCGATGCATTTTTCGATAAATACTCCATCTGATCCGAAGTAAGCCTTTGCGCGATTTTTAGTGGATTCGAAATGTTGATTGAGCGCTTGCTCATTTTCACAGCGAATCATTCCAATTCCGCCACCACCACCGCTTGCTTTAAGCATAACAGGATAACCAATACTAGCAGCAAAAGCTATAGCTTCCTCCATATTCTGCAATCCATTCACACTGCCTGGAACAACAGGAACACCCGCTGCAATCATTATTTTTCGTGCACTTATTTTATCGCCCATTTCTTCAACTGTCTTAGGGTTTGGACCAATAAACTTTATTCCGTTATCCCTTACTTTTTGTGCAAATACACTGTTTTCGGATAGTAATCCATAACCGGGATGTATTCCCTGAACTCCTTCCTTTAAAGCGATATCGATAATTAAATCCATGTTTAAGTAGGATTTATTTACCTGCGGCGCCCCAATACAGAATGCCTTATCTGCTTCCTTCACATATGGAAGGTCAGTATCCGCATCCGAATATATCGCTACTGTTTCAATCCCCATTTGCTTACAAGTTCTTATTATGCGAGATGCAATTTCTCCGCGATTTGCTATTAAAATCTTATTCATAGCAAAACCCCTTTCAATAAATCTCATTGTACTTCTGTAACGGAATGAAGTGCTTTTCATTTTGTTTTAAAACCAACAAAATAACATCACATGTATAAATTTCTACAAAAAATTATTTTTTCCTTCCTTTTTTGCAAACGCTTTCTAAACTTAAAACGGAAAAATTTCATCTTTTAGTATATAATTAATATATAATATACATAAATACAAACATTACATTATTCTTCTGATTAACCATTGTAATTGCAGCCGTTTAACATTAATGACAAAGGAGGAAGAAGCCGTGAAAATAGAAAGATTAAAAGTTAACTATAAAACACTAGAAGAATTTAAAAAATTTAAAGAGTATGGTATCCAAGAATTATCTATGCTTGAAGACCTCCAAGAAAACATTATAGAAGATAACTCGGAATCACCATTCTATGGAATTTATTTTGCTGACAAACTTGTTGCCCGCATGAGTCTTTATCAAAAAGATGCAAAATATGATCTTTATTTTAACCCACAGCAAACATATTTTGAATTATGGAAATTAGAAGTATTGCCAAACTATCAATTTAAAGGCTTTGGCAAAGCGCTTGTTGACTTTGCTAAAAGCTTCGGGCTTCCAATTAAGACGAATTCGAGAATGAAATCAAAGGAATTTTGGGAAAAGATGGGTTTCCAAACTGTAGACTATGATATGAATAGAGACTTAGGACAAAATCCTTTAGTATGGTGTCCTGAAGGTGTGAGCCTACAAAAAACAAACAGCTAATCAGCTGTTTGTTTTTTGTAGGGACTCATCATTGTTCACCGTTATTTGAGCGCCATCTGTCTAGCCTTTTCCATAATTGCTAGCATAGAGGAGTAATCCCTTTCCAACTCACTGTACTCTTTCTTCTGATCTTCATACATTTGCTGCAATTGGTCCATTTTACTATGAAGTTCCTTTAACTCATTACTTAAGCTTTCTTTATCCCTTTGAGCCTGATCATAAGATACTTGTAAATTTTCTAGATATTTAATTACATCATTTAACGTTAAATTAGACACAAAATCCAATTTTGTATTATCCACTTCAACGCGAGGTATTTGTGCTGGCTCTTCATGGTGATCACTTGATTTGCTCTTTCTTTCTTTTCTTTGTTTCTTTGCTAATTCTATACCGGATTTATATTGTTTTCGGACATATGAGTTCCATCGAAAGCCACAAGCCGCAGCGGTGCGATTCATTTGCTTTCCAACTTCTTCAAACGCCTGTAGTTGTGTACTTCCTTCACGAATATGTCTTAAGACCACCTCTGCTAATAATAAATCTTCATCATGTGACCAAGCATCCTGTCGAGTAGAAGACACCTAATCCCCTCCCAGCTTTTTTTATTATCGCTTTAACTGTCAAATAGGAAATAAAACAACTTATTGGCACTATTACTTAACCCCTACTATTTCCTTTATTAGACAGTATTGCTAATGACATATACTCCCCAAAGTAGGTTTGGATTTTCTACATTCATTGAATCATTAAGAGGCAACTTGAAAATGACATGCATTATACTACTACTATAGGAAGATTTCTTAATTCATAATATGCAACTGATAGAAAAGATAGACTATTCTTGAGTTCACATTTTAAGAATAAAATTTTCAAACATTTCAATCCTAATTTACTAGTCATGAACTAATGTACATGGCGCTTGCTCAAAGGCGAACTAATGAGTGAAATTTGAAGTGCTAATTTCATCTGATGCAGGGAAGAGAAGTAGTAATCCGCTTATCCTATGGGTGCAGAAAACGAAGAGGTATCCACAATGTGAAATGTTATAAATTCCTAAGCAACAAAAAAAAAGGTGAAGAGCCATGGTCTCTTCACCTTTTTTTCGTAATATTTTACAACTGAAAGATTCTGATATAACTTTCAGCGAAAAACATGACAATAATTAGTTGTTTACTACATCCTTGCCTTTATATGTTCCACACGCTTTACATACGCGGTGAGCAAGTTTCATTTCACCACAACTTGGACATTCAACCATGCCAGGTACTTGTAATTTAAAGTGTGTACGGCGTTTTCTTTTTGCTGTTTTGGATGTTCTTCTAAAAGGTACAGCCATTCTTCCCACCTCCTTAAAGAGATCACTGTTGATATAAGATCCAGTAATGCTGGTTCTTCCATTTTTCAAGATTCTTCTTTATCAAAGAATTTCGCTAATTCGGCAAGACGAGGATCAATCTTCTCATGTTCCTTGCCTTCAATAGGTTTGTCTTGGTTTTCTATCACTACTTCCCAGTCATTCCCGGAAGGAAGATTAGAATCATCACTTGCTTCCTCACTAAATACTTGCATGGGAATTTCCAATAGAAGTAATTCGGTGATAATCGGTTTCAAATCAATCATTTCACCGCTAGGCTGGTGAACTTCAGCCTCATCATCTTCAAATGTTTGTTCAGGCTTCAGTAAAAAAACTTCAGTAGATTCAACATCGATTGGATATGGAACATCTTTTAGTGTCCTTGAACAAGGCAAGATCAGAGTTCCCGTTATATGAAGCTGAAAAGTTACTTTTTCAGATGTAACATTCGCAATACCTGTAACATGTATCGGAGAAGCGTTACGAACCTGTGGATCCCTTTTCATGAGATCCTCGGAAACATCTATCATTTCATCTAATTCGATGTTCTTGCCGCGATATTTTTGCAACTGAATTGTAGACCATTTCACGTAAATCACCCCAAGGCAACAAAGGTAATTATAGCTTTCCTCATACCTTTTGTCAATATTTTATCTTTACAAAATCAAAAGCGCCTTGCCCATCGGCGTATGGATTTCTTAGTCACTCACCTCGAGCTAAAGGAAACTGTGCTGAGGTAGTTCACGAGCTATTGAAAATTGAACTACCATTTTCACCTGATATTGACTTATCGTAAGTAAGAGACAGAGAAATCCACTAGCAGATAGGCGCTGTAGCTAGACGGAAAACTTCAAATAATTCGTTTGTTCATACTTGAAATTTTATGTAAGATCTATCCATAGTATTGTATACTGTTTTGCAGAAAATGCAAACACATGCCATAAAAAGCAAATTATTTAAAGTTTTTGTCAAGACTAATGATAAAATAAAATTAACTTTAATATATACCAATATTTCATTCACACTAACCATCTATAAGAAAACAATCTTTACACTATAAGCATGGAGGAATTTATGAAAAGCACGGGAATTATCGTTGAATACAATCCATTTCACAACGGGCATTTATATCATTTTACCCAATCGAAGGAAACTTCAAATGCAGATATTGTAATTGCGGTAATGAGCGGAAACTTTTTGCAGCGAGGAGAGCCTGCCATTGTTTCCAAATGGGCAAGAACAAAAATGGCTTTGCTATCAGGGATTGATCTGGTTGTTGAACTTCCCTATAAGTTTGCTGTTCAACAAGCGGAAATCTTTGCATTGGGCTCTGTATATCTTTTAAACGCCCTAGGCTGCCAAAGCTTTTGTTTTGGAAGTGAGTCTGGTGAGATTGATACATTTTCAAGAACTATTGACATCTTAGAAATAAATAAAAAGCAGTATAATGACAATATAAAAAAATATATGCAAGCCGGAAATAGCTACCCTTCTGCATTATCTAAAAGCTTCCAAGACTTAGGACTTGGTGCGAAGTATCTAGATCTTTCCAAACCAAACAATATACTAGGATATCAATATGTTAAAGCTCGTAACAATATACATTCAAAGATGGAAGCCTTAACTATTTCCAGAAAAAACGCAAATTACCATGATGAAGAGTTTTCATCGTCGACGATTGCAAGTGCTACCGCTATTCGAAAAGCTATATTCGATGATAATGATACAACAAAGATTCAACAATATATACCTACAGCAACCTATAACGAGATTTCCCATTACCAAGAAACTTTTGGAATCCTCCATCAATGGGAACTGTACTGGCCATATTTACAATTCAAGCTGCTTACATTAACACATGAAGAAATTGCAGAATTTTATGAAGTGGAAGAAGGGATCGAATACCGGCTATTAAAAGCTGCCGAGAAATCAGTAAGCTTCTATGATTTTATGAATAATGTGAAAACAAAAAGATACACATGGACGAGAATTCAAAGGATGTGTGTACATATATTAACGAACACCAAAAAGACGGATATGAAAAATGAATGTAAATATCCGGAATATATTCGCCTTCTTGGGATGACCGAAAATGGAAGAATCTATTTAAACGAAAATAAGAAAAATATATCCCTGCCTATTATTTCGAAGCTCTCTTCTTTCCAAAATGAGGCATTACAATTAGATATCAAGGCATCCAAGGTTTATGCCCTAGCCTTAAAAGAGCCTGCAAGGCAGCATCTTCTGAAAATGGAATTTTCTCAACCACCGATACAGGTATGAAAAAACAGGTGATCACGTTTTCACCTGTTTTTTTGCGGCAGCTTTTGCAGATAAGTTAAGGCGTCATCAAAAGATTTTACCGGCACAATTTTCATTTTTGTTCCAATATCTTTAGCTGCGAGTAATGCTTCTTGATAATTCGTTTTTATATTTGGCATAGCTTTTTTCATTTCTGGGGTTATTTCATCATCTGGAGCAAAGAAAATATCTGCTTTTTCCTTGTCAGCCGCAACTACCTTTTTATCAATTCCGCCAATTCTCCCAACTTTGCCGTCAGGATCAATGGTACCAGTACCTGCAATGCTGTATCCTCTTGTAATATCCTGCTTCGTTAATTGATTATAAATCTCCAAGCTAAACATTAATCCAGCAGATGGACCTCCAATACTATCTGTCTTGAGAGTTACTTTCGGTTTTGATATTAGCTCTCTGTCATCCACTAAGCCGATGCCCATCCCTACCTTTCCACCACTAGCCTTAAAGGTAGCTAATCTAATTCTCCCCGTTTTTTCTTCGTTATTTCGAACATAACCAACTTGAACCACATCTCCAACGCGTTTCTTTGCAATATATTGAATAAACTGGTCGGAGGATGAAAAGGTATGATTGTCTACTTTAACTATTCTATCTCCAGGTTGGAACACTTTTGCGGCAGGCATTTTTGGGTAAACATCTAAAACATATACCCCCTTGTATACAAAGTGATACGGTTTATTTGCCTTTTTATATGCAATTTGAATAGCATTATGTTTGGAGCTTTCCATCAAATACAGTTGATACACATTATATTCTTCATCCGTTTGATTCTGATCCTTTACTTCATCGACTGGAACAATGTCATCATATTTTTTTACCTTTGCTAAAAGATAATTGTAAATGTTTGCTTTACCTAATTGGACAGTGGTTAACATCAATTTTCCTTTTTCAGGATAACCTCCCTGGACCTGTACAATAGAGTCTAGTTCATGTGCCATACCTGGTTTCTCGATATAAAATGGCAACCGAAAAAAGGATAAAGCAAGTAATAAGATAACCATGAACAAGGTAACTGGATACCATAGCTTACGTCTCACTTTAGTTTCTCTCCTTCCACTGTTCCAACACTTTCATAATCTCTGGCATTTTCTTTGTTGTTTCCTCTTCCCCTATCTTAATAATTTCTCCTGTATTTGTAAAAGCTGTGGAGCTATATTGGGAAACATCCGGCTGGATTAATATGTCGGAACCCAGCTGCTTGTTATTAATCGCCTCCATATGTAATATATCAATACTTTTCATTATCACATCATAAATATTAGTAATCTCCGTTTCCTTTTTACTGAAGGTAACATCAACTCCAATAACAATATCTGCGCCCATTTTCCTCACAATAGAGACAGGGACACGGTCTATTACTCCACCATCTACTAATATTTTTCCATTTTCTTTAACAGGAACAAAAATACCAGGGATAGATATGCTTGCCCTGACAGCATCTGCAATTGATCCACTAATAAAAATTACCTCTTCCCCTTTCACAAGATCAGTAGCAATAACGGCTACTGGAATCTTTAAATCCTCTAAATTTTTACCGTGTGTAAATAATTTGATGAATTCTTTTATCCGATTTCCACTGATAAAGCCCATTTTTGGCACAGTAAAATCCATATAAAATTTTCTTTTAAAAGCAAGGGAAAGTTTAATTAAATGATTGATATTATGCCCCATACTATAAAAAGAGGCAACGAGTGCTCCCATACTACTCCCCGCTATATAATCAATCTGGATGTTATTCTCCTCCAAAATTTTCAAAACACCTAAGTGAGCAAACCCCCTTGCTCCTCCCGAACCTAATGCCAAACCAATTTTCGGTTTGTCCATTTTTTATTCCCCTTTCAAGTAGAAGAACTGCTGAAACTCAAAAATTGAATTTCGAACTTAATATATAATATGGTCTAAAATATTTAACTATGAGTATATTGATTTATATGGGGACAAGTAATAAGAAAAGCGGAAGCGCCTCAGCAACAAGCGCAAGGATTTTATAGTCTTCGACATTTGATTTAGGAAACACGGCGAGGGACGAGTCGATGCTCCTACTAGCAGGGAGGAGACAGTGAAATATGCTATCTGATAGGCGCTGAGCTAGAAACTTATACTTTTAAAAATGCAACGGTGTTATATAAAAGATGGAAATATAAGAAATTTATTTGGGAGGGACAAAGGTTGTTTAAGTCAAGATTAAAAACCGTCTTTTTAGCTTCAAGTGCAACATTAATGGCTATATCCATGATTGTTCTTCCGAAGGTAACATCTGAAGCATCGGTTGACGGATTGAATATTTGGTGGGGAGTTGTATTTCCTTCCCTTTTTCCCTTTTTCGTTATTTCCGAATTATTAATAGGCTTTGGAGTAGTCAACTTTATTGGGGTAATTCTTGAACCATTAATGCGCCCTTTATTTCGGGTACCAGGAGTCGGAGGATTCGCACTTGCAATGGGAATGGCTTCGGGAAACCCAGCAGGTGCAAAAATCACTGCAAGGCTTCGCCAGGAAAAACAATTATCCCAGATCGAAGCAGAGAGACTTGTTTCCTTTACAAATTATTCAAGTCCATTGTTTATTTTTGTGGCAGTTTCAGTGGGTTTTTTCCACAACAAAGACTTAGGGATTATTTTTGCAATAGCTCATTATGCCGGTAATATTATTGTTGGATTAATTATGAGATTTTATGGGTATTCTCGTGAAGAAAAGGTAAAAAACGAAAAGAAAAAGATTCCAATAATGGATGCCTTAAGAGCCTTACATAAAACACGTATGGAAGATAAACGGCCAATCGGCAAACTGTTAGGGGATGCCGTTAATTCCTCTATTCAGACTTTATTAATGATCGGCGGATTTATTATTCTTTTCTCGGTAATAAATCGGCTATTATTTCATCTTCATATTACATCTTTCTTGGCAAGTATTATCGGAAACCTACTATTATCGATTCATTTCCCAACTTCATTGAGTATCCCATATATTGCCGGATTGTTTGAAATTACGTTAGGAAGCAAATTATTAAGTGAGGTTGTCCATTCAACACTTTTACAGCAAGTAGTCATTACAAGCTTTATTCTTGGATTTAGCGGCTTTAGTATTCAAGCACAAGTGGCAAGTATACTTGCTCAGACAGACATCCGATTTAAACCATTTTTTATTGCGAGAATCATGCATGGATTTATTGCAGCAACCATCACTTATTTTATTTGGAAGCCAATCTATTTAAGGTTCTTTCATCCGGAAAAGCAAACAAATCTTCCAGTATTTTTAAACGTCTTAAAACATCATCATTTAGAGGGCATATATCGTTGGGGAATACATTATGGACCGCTTATCACGATAGGTGCTCTGTTATTGTATATAATTCTGTATTATAAAAGGAGTTTCAATAAATAGAAGAAATGCTGCACGATGTGCAGCATTTACTTGCGATATTGATATTTCAAATGCAGAGCATCCTCCACCGCTTTTGGAACTAAGTCCGATATACGGCCGTTATATTTTGCTGCTTCCTTAACAATACTGGAACTGAGGAATGAATACTGATTATTGGTCATGATGAAAAAGGTTTCAATTTTCTCATTGAGTACTCTGTTCATAGAGGTAATCTGCATTTCATATTCAAAATCGGATACGGCTCTTAAGCCACGAATTATGGCATTTGCTTTGACACTTGAAGCATAGTCCACAAGTAAGCCTTGAAATGAATCGACAATGACATTTGGAATACTTTCTGTCACTTCTTGTATTAAGTGTTTTCTTTCTTCCACAGAAAAAAGCGGGTTTTTGGATGAATTATTTAAGATAACTACATAAACTTTATCAAAAACCCTGGCTCCTCTCTTAATGATATCTAAATGCCCATTTGTGATAGGGTCAAAACTGCCTGGACAAACTGCAATGCTTGTCATTCTAATTCCTCTCCCTTATATGTATCTAATTGAAATATAGAAAGTCCAATAATCCCATATTTCGCTGTTTTAACTGAAATAAAATCTCCAATGGAATTTGGCAATTCTAAATCAGAACTATGTTCACATACGATGGAACCGTTTTCACTCAGCATTTTAGCATCACTGATCATTTGTAGCAAATCAACCAGCTTTTGTTTCTTATATGGGGGATCCAAGAAAATAACATCAAACGATATTTGCCTCTTTATCAATGCCTTTAACGCACGCTCAGAATCGTTCCTGAAAATTTCGCTTTGCTCCTCGAAACCGCATAGTTTAATATTTGATTTTACTGTTTGAAAGGCCTGTATATCACGGTCGACAAAAATGACCTTGTCCAGCCCTCTGCTCATTGCCTCTATCCCTAATCCACCGCTACCCGCAAATAAATCTAACCCAATTCCGCCAGAAAAATAAGGACCTATCATATTAAATATTGCTTCTTTTACTTTGTCTGTTGTCGGTCTTGTCTGGTTGCCAGGGACGGATTTTAAACTTTTCCCTTTACAGCTTCCTGAGATAACCCTCATTTTATTCACCACAATATATTTTTTAATATTTTTTCCTTACTATCCTACCATAATGCGTATAGATGGAAAAGCAAAAAATGGGATAGGCAATTATGGCTTTAAAATGCATTGTCATCCTTGATTAACATACCCAAAGCTTTAGTTGCACACGACTGGATAAGTTAATGTATAAATTTACCGCCATTGGTCATACTTTTATTAGCGACATCATTTTAGATGTTGTTGCCAACCGCGGAGAAGACTTACGTTTCCCCATAAGTTCTTCCTCCGGTTTCTCCTCTCCCTTTGCCTTCTGTCCTTTACATAGGATATAGAAGGACCCTGCAGGATTCCTGCAGGGTTTTTTAATTCGGTACATTAGATAACACAATCTCTTTATCATGGATATCTATAGATACATTAAATAGCTGTTTTAACCAATTTTCCTCCATATAGTATTGATGATGGAGCTCCATTATCGGATCCTTAAGTACACCGTATTTTTCATTATTATAATAAAATATATGACTATTCTTAATGAATTGAAATTGCTGATTAGGTTTTTCCACTTCAATAATGGAACCATTTTTTGAGAAATTTATAGTATACCCAAGCGCAAGTATCGTTTTTTCTAGAGGGTATAGTCTTTTTTCATTTTGAAAGATAATTTTTAGATCTTTTATAGGTTGTCCATCTATTTTTACTACATGTGGGTCCAGAAATTGTATAGGTTGGATATGATCAGTTTCATGATTATTCTCCTGAAAGAAATAAGTTCGCAACCCTATTATCTTTTGTAACAGAAAATCTAAATCGTTAGCCTGTATTTTTTCTTTCTTAAGATTGATTACTTCATTCATCCATTTATCAAGTTCATTGTCTTTTAAAGCTTGTGCAAGCTCCCCATACATTTTTTGAGTTTTTTTGCTCCCCAACGGTTTTCTCAGGATCGAGGATGCAATAATATCCCTAAGCCATTTTTCAGTATCTGGAAATTCATTATTTATATACGATTGTACAATCATCGGTTCTAGTTTGGAAACATCCTTACGATTTAACATGATAAGAGAACCAAATTGTCTAGTTGGTTTATCATTTGTGAAATATACTGATATTTGCTGATGGTTTTTTAATCGATATATTTTGTCAAAGTGAAAAACCGGAATGTTAACGGACTTATCATGGTATACCGTAAGCCAATCATTTACTCGCATTTTTAAAAGTTTGTGATTCGTCCAGATTAGTGTAGGAACTTTTCCTGCACCTGCAAAAACATAATAATCAATAAAATCAAGATGTTTAAATGCAATGTTTTTCCCGCCCGAAATCCAGGTTCCGTTTTGAAACTCGCTATCCGATAATTGTATTTTAATTTTATCCATTTTTAACTTTTTGAAATGTATAAACCAATTGTTTAACACAAGGAAGTTGCTATTTTGTTCTACATTTAGCTTATATGTAAATGTCACAGTATTGCTATTCATTTTCAGCTTAGATTTATTTGAATTTACCCATTCACAATTTTCTCCAGAACCTGTGGTACACTTAAAATTATTTATTTTTACTGGGAAAGCCACCTCATAAGTTTGAGGAGCTAAATGGTGAAAAGTTTGTTGAATTGTAAGTTGATTATTTTGATGTTTAATAGAAAAATCCGCATCTACTTTTTTCGATTGTTCTTTGTTTTGTCCCGATGAATAACTTCTCCACTGAAAAAATATTACGCTAGTTATTATGACTGTTAAGATAATAACAGCTAATTTCCAGCTGCTTTTTTTCCGCATTTTCTTACCTCGTTTTTTTCATAAATTGTTTCTTCTCTTTTTTATATTTCAATGATACATTAATAGTAAACTTATTCGCTATACGTATTACAAAGAAAAGTATAAGAAAGTGTGGGAAATACATGATACAACGTTTTATTGAACTTGGGGAAGGATATTCTGATATATATGAATTAATAGAATTGGCCAAGAGTAATGAGCACCGTTTAGCACATCTATTGGCGCTTAATACGACGATTAATGGCAAGGAAGTTACTTCATTAGTGGTCATTCTTCAGCCAACTGATCCTGGGGATTTTCAAGCATTATATATTTGTCGAGAAGGAATCCCAAATCCGAACATTATGGGAAATAAGAGATATGATTTATATCAGGAGGCAGCAGAACAATTAAATAAAAAAATCATTCAATTAGATGTAAAACCATCTACTCTTTTCGCCGAAAAAGAATTATATTATCAGTATTTAATTGGAATTCTAAGAATGAATCATTTTATTAAACCGCTTCAATGAAAAACAACAGGTGATGCAATTCACCTGTTGTTTATATACCGATTTTATAATCGTATTCTTTTGCCTTATCCGGCTTTGAGTTCTCGAATTCTGTTTTTAAAAATGGTTTGTACGATTGCTCCACCTTACGGACAAAACCAAAAGAAGCAAGCTTTTCCTCCAGCATTTCAATCTCAGCACGATCGCAATATAAAACGACATATTTCATTTTTTTAGAAATGAAATGAATGTTGCCGAATCTCCTTAGTGACTTGGCATGCTTTAAATTATTTAACCATATAATTAACCCTTGTCTATCTGAATGCATATCTTAAATCCCCTTATTTTCATTCACATAAGTTTACCATAAAATTTCAAAGACGCGCAAATTTCAAAGTATAAAGAAAAGTTCAAGCGCTTGCTCATCCATTAGGAGTTGGAGCTAGGCAAAGACCAAATTTTTGCAATAAATTTTGTGATACAAAACTTATAAATTCCTTTATCATAAAGAAAATAGGAATACCTAAGTATCCCTATATATAATCTATTTATTTCATAATTGAATCCTTTTCCATCTCCAGACACATGACTACGCTGAACACCCGCAGCTTCCACCAGATCCACAGCCACCAGAGCATGCCGATCCAGAATCAAAGAATGGATTTCCGGTAGGCACTTTAATATGCTCCGAAACGGATTTACCAACAATCACACTAATTTCATCTAACATTTGCTGAAGCTCATTTTCCGCTTGGCGAAATCGTGCCACATTTTCATCTAAATCCATTTCCCTTTTCGCTTCACGAGTTTTTTGATTTATATTCTTATAGTCCGGATGATATCTTCCAAACCTTTGTACATCCTCAAATAAATCCTTCATTCGAACAAACGCACTAATTTTTCTTTGCGTCTCAGGATCGTTTTTCAGCATAAAATATGATTTTCTATATTTTAAAGCGACTTCTGATTGTAAAATCATTTTTGCTAAGCTTTCCGCTTCTGAAATTACTTCTAATCGTTCGATAGTTGCAAGCAAAATGCTCACCTCCAACATCATTTTACCATGTTTTTATCAGGCAAGCGAATTTTATTAAATATATCTGACTCTCGCATTTCATCCCTTCCTGAACAAGTGTAAACATAGGAGATAAGCTATAAATTAACAGTAGTCACTTATAAAACTAACAAATTAAATAGTAATATAGAAATTCTTACTTAGCCCCAAACTTTTATTATTTGGTTTCACTATATCTACTCTTACATAATGAATACCGCTATTTAAGTCCTTTAAAATAAATGCCGCGGTGTTATAATCCCCCTTAAACTCACCGTCAACATAAACTTTGATTTTAGCAGGTTGACCTTTTTTCAATCCAGAAAATGACACATATGGAACAAAGCATTCCACAAATAAATCATTTCCCCTTACAAAATGTCGTATGGTAGCCTCCTTTTTCTCTTGACTCACTATATTTCCTTCAGAAGCTTTAACATTTATCGTCTCGGGTTTCGGTATGTTTTGTCTGCAGCCGCTTAATATAATCAAAGATAATACGATGACTATCATTTTTTTCATCTTCATCACTCCTTGATTTTATCATTCATCAAATCAAGGAATTTTACTCAATATTTTTGAACAAATGCAAAAGCGCATTGCAAATCGGTTTACGGATTTCGGAGCTTTCGACTGAGATAAAGGAAACCATGCTTAGGTAGTTCACGAGTTGATGTTTAAATTATCCCCTGGGTAAAATTATGTTTATTCCTTACAACAAAAAACACATTTATTAAAATGTGCTTTTTAACTTTGAGTATACATTGCTTGAACCATGTTCATCATCATAGAGGCCATTTGGACTCCATTCGTGAATTTTTCCATACGATGAGGAATGGTTCTTTTAAAATAGTGCAAAGATGTGATTTCAAAACGTTCCAATTCTTCTGGATGTCTGCTTAGTCTGCGATACCAAATAGGCTGTTCGCGAATAAATTGTTTTAATTCATTATTAGAATGAATATATTCCATTATTTCTAAACGCATAATAACCCTCCATTTTTAATCTTTTCTGAATGAAAATGGATTTTTTACTTCAGATGTTGTATTTTGATTTTGTGCTCCACCCGAAGATGTACCTTGAAACTGTGCTAAAACCCCTTGAATAGCAGCAATGGCTTGACTTATATTATGAATATGATGATCCATTTGATCCGGGTCCATTTTTTGCAATACATTGCCTATTTGGCTCATCCAGCCTTTTTCCGTATTAGAAGTCTTTTTTTTGTTTGTTTTTGTTTTAGAATTTGATTCTTCGGAATTTTCACTTTGGTGTGTTTCCCAGCGAGGGTCATCTTCCCCTAATAAATACCAATCCTCAAATAATTCCTGCCAAGTATGTTCACCCTTTCTAACTTCCTTAATAAGCCCTGGATGTTCTTTTACAAACGACTTAAATTTTTCTACTGAAGGGTGAAGTTTTTTTGAAGCCATATATTTTCACCTCTAAACCATACGCACGTTATAATACTAAAATATGATAAACACATAGAAAAGGTGAAAAAGTTTTCATACAAGGCTTTTTTTGCTATTATTGGAAGAGTTGAAACTAATGAACAAGAGGGATTAGCAAAATGGAAAAACAAAAAATACAGGAACTATTTGATCAATGTATGGAAGTTGCTACAGAAGATGAACTAAAAGTTATTCATCAGCTTTTATTAGGAGTACAAAGAAAAAAGCAAAAATGGAATGATTCCTATATTGCTGCCATCTTAAATATGGAGAAGTCTCCAGCTGATAATGAATATAAAATAACAATCCCAATCAATTCTTTGACCGAAAATTCCCTTGGTATAGTCCACGGCGGTATAACCACAACTGTTTTGGATACAGTGATGGGGACATTGGCTAATACCTTACTCCCTGATGGGTACGGGGCTGTTACATCGAACTTAACGATTCACTTTATTGCACCTGGAAAAGGAGAAAGAATGGAGACAATTGCTAAGGTTATTCATAAAGGAACAAAAACATTAGTAATGGAAGGCTCTGCATATTGTGAAAACGGAAAAAAAATTGCCCATTGCACTGCAACTTTTTTTATTATTAAAAAATAAGAAATGCGAAAAGACCGCAATTCTGGCGTTCGCAATTAGTAGTCATAGGCGAGAGAAAGAAACACGTCGAGGACGAAGAATGCGCTGGACATAGGTTAAACATGTTTAATAAATATGGCAATAAACTTTCTTTTCTTTTGAAATGGAAAATCCGAGCATAATGCTCGGATTCATATTTATTTCCAGCTTTTCTCAATGAAGTTTTGAGTATAGTATTTCTGATAAACCCCTACACCAAGATGTGTAAATCCTTTTTCAAGTAAGGATTTCCTGTGACCTTCAGAGTTTAACCATCCTTCGACGGCAGCCGGTCCATCCAGATATTGTGCTGCAATATTTTCTCCTGCTAATTGATAAAAAACATGTGCTGTTTCCAATCTTTTTGCCAGATCTCCATATTTAGGGGATTCATGCGAAAAATATTGTTCTTTGAACATATCCTCACTATGTTGGTATGCTACTTGAGCTACATTGCTGTCCCATTCGAGCTTATTTAGTTTAAATCTCTCACGAATAATGTTTGTTAAGTCAAAAATTTGTTGTTCACTGCCTTTTTCAATAACGTTCCATTGTGCATCATCCGGCTCTTTTGGCTTAATAAGCTCCCCCCGATAAACCATTTCATACGGTCTTTGTTTAATAAGTGTTTCCTTATTCATAAACCTGATACTTGATAATGTACCTGTGAATTTATCTAACGAAAGCTGTGCAAAGATATCTCCCAATTTAATTAATGGACGGATATTTAAATCCTCTTCGGATAATTCAAAACGATAATAGCCTTTATTATAATTAACAAGGATTTCAGTATTTAATAAGATAGATTTATAAATGTCCTCGACCTTTTCCCCTATTCTAAATGGTTGGATCCCTAAATCATTCCCAATTGCAAAAATAGTAACTACCTTGCCGTTCTCTACCCCTGCCTGAAAATACTTTTTGTCATTATGATTATAAATCCACCAGTCGTAATCATATGCCGAAGAGTCTATTCTCGAAGGTCTCCCATACGTTTTTATAAGGATGTTTGTCTTCTTACCAATAAATGTAGAAATTCCTTTTACTGGTCGTTTGTAGCTTTTCCCTGTTTCCTGCTTTGTAATCAGATTATCCGGATCCTTCTTTGGTTGATGTGAACTATTATCACCATTCAAAATTGTGCTGTCATTATCCGGACGTAAATGAAAATATAAACTAATAATAAAAATAATTGCTAAAACAATTAATACTTTTATAAAAGTACGCAGCATTCGTTCCTCCTTCCATGATGAATTTAATCTATATTAAAAATTCTTATAATATTTCATTCCTTACCTTCATTATAGCATTTAATGAAAAGGAGATTACAATAGTTATGTAAAGATAATGTAAGAAACCTCTCAATTTTATGAGAGGTTCACTTTGTACATCCATTTAATGGTTTAATTGGTCTTCTGTGGTTTCGGATATTTGAGATAGTGCTTCTCCTGCTTGGTGGTCCGTTAAATCGCGAACAGCAAAATCGCCTAATGCAACTATACCAACCAATTTACTTTTTTCTACCACTGGCAGTCGTCGAATTTGATGCTGTGCCATCATTCTCGCAGCTTCTTGTGTCGTAGTATCAGGCGTAATGGTAAATAAATTGGTACTCATTACTTCTTCTACCTTTGATGAAAACGGTTGTCTTTCAGCTACACAGCGAAGAACGATATCGCGATCTGTAATCATGCCCACTAGACGTTCATTATCGATAATGGGAATGGCACCCACATTTTCTTCTTTCATTTTTAATGCCACCTCATGAATCGTATCTAAGAGTGAACATGTCTCCACTTCTTTCGTCATAATATCCCGTACCTGTGTCATGTAAAAATCCTCCTTATTGTCTATCAAAGAGTTGGCGATTTCCAACAGTTATAACTTATCCTACCCCTTGGAGTTTATTCGTTCGCATCTATTGTCGTATAATTCACAATGTATACATTGCAAGTTAGTAAATTTTGGACTATTATTAAACATGAGACTAATTGCGCATTTTAATAATTGAAAATGCTTTACTGTTATTAGGAGGTAAAAAAATGAGATTCGAAAATACAAATCTTGAGACATTTAAAATCGACTTAAATCGCTTAGATGATGTAATGGAAAGACATGGAATGGTACGTGCAGGGCAATGGGATTATGAACGAGTTTCCTATGATCGCAAATTTCAAGTAAAAGAAGGTCTTTATTATCTTCGAGTGCAAGGTTATGCTGTCGAAGGAGATGTCGATACTTTTGATGCAGTAATTCAATTGATGGTGCCGATTTTAGGAAAATATTATTACCCACATGGAGTAGAATATGGTGAGGATGAAGTCTATCCAACACATTTAGTGAATCAATGTGAGAAACTCCTTGCAAACATTAAAAAAGAAGTGGAAGCATTTGCAGAATAAAAAACAGTTCAGGATTTTCCTGAACTGTTTTTTTAAGTTCCAAGTATCGCTTTAATCATAGAGGTGGTTTCTCCTCCGTGGTAAAAGACATATAAAAGCATATAAACTACGACGCCAGTAATGGCAGTGAAGAACCAAACATTACTTGTAAAAGGTCCTAATTTACGATGAAATTGATATTTCTTTTTATAACCTGACCATAAAGAAATGACACCTAAAACTGCCCCCACCGTTGCTAAAGTAATGTGGAAAATGAGAAAGATGGTATAATAAATCTTAATGTTTTCAGGTCCACCAAAAGAAGTATTTCCGATAAATATCGTTCTAGTTGCATAAATAATGAAGAATACAAGAGCAAATATTGCTGCCGTTATCATCATTTTAATATGCTGCTGGGTTTTTCTTTTCTTAATAAATGACCAGCCAATAGCGACAAAAACTGCACTAATAACGATACAAGAAGTGCTTATAGTTGGCAAAATAGGTAATGACATTATTTCGTCCTCTCAAAAATTATTTTCAGCAAAATTATGTATATAGAAGAAACATGCGTCTTCTATAAATTACTTCACTGGTTCTGGTTTATTTGCTAGCATCATTTCAGTAAATTTCTCTGCTTCTTCCTGATCCTTTCTAAACCACTCAAACAGGATTTTTCCAAGAATAACAATATCCGCAATTTCTTGAACGATTTTCATAATAACTCCGCCCAACTGCTGATCTTCTAATACAGGAAGTGGTGAAAAAAGCTCTGGACCGCTTAAATTTAAATTAGCCAATGTATCCATAGGAACACATAAAGACATTGCTTGTAGCCAGCTGGTGCTATCAGAATAGGTTTGATAAATTGGATGACCCGCAAATATGATAATACCGCAAGCAGGTGTTAAGAGAATAGCACTGGTAATTAAATATGCAACCTTTTTTACACCGGATAATTGATTTTGTCCTGGTACCTTATTAATCATCGGCCACCATAAAAATACTGCTAAAATAAACAAGAATAAAGTATATAATCCATGTTCAATCTCACTTTTCTTAATTGTATCAAACACAAATGGCAAGTGATATAAGGAAAAGAATACATTAAATAAGATGACGGAAATGACCGGCTTCGTAAAAAAACGAAATATTTGTTTAACAACAGGTAGCCCTAAAATAGAAAGCCACAGCCAATTTGGGATGCCTAATATAAACAATGGTGCAATTATCATTACTAGAAACGACATTTGAATCATGTGCATAGAAAACATAATATGGCCCATTAAATCAATCGGCGATCCCTTAACCGCATATAACAGAACCATTGATAATATAAAGTATGTAGCTTGTTTAACCTTTAATGGTTCACTATTTTTAAAATGTTTTCTCCAAACAGTTGTAATTAGAAAATACAATACGGTTATAAATAATATGGTTAATAAAAAGAATGGACTCCACAGCGCTCGAAAACCAAAAATACTAATTGCTCCCATTATCCTCACCTCACTTAGTTAAATGCTCAACTTTCATTATACTTTTGTTGGATGGAGACTTCAACGTGTGTTGACTTTAGTTATTGACAGATTGATTACATTTCCATTAATGCAAAAAATCCAGACCGCAGTCTGGATTTCTGTCTTACCACCAAATAATCGTACTGAAAGTTAGGATGGTAAGGAAGGCAACTAAAACTCCTGAAAATAGAAACAATTGTGGAGCTTCATGGCCTTTATGACTCATATGCATGAAATAATACAGTTGAAAGATTACCTGCACAATTGCAAGTAATAAGATAATTGGAATCGTAAACCACTTTGAAAAATCAGCGTAAACTGCTCCAAATGCGATTAATGTTAAGAAAATCATTAACGCAAAGGAAACTACTTGATATTTCATTTCCTCCGCACTTTTTCTTCGACGATAGTCATAATCAACTCGAGGGTTACCAGTTTTTACTTGTTCATTCGTCATATTCTTATCCCACCATTCCCATTAAGTATACGACAGTGAAAATGAAAACCCATACAACGTCGATGAAATGCCAGTATAAACTTGCTACATAGAACTTAGGTGCATTATATAGGTTTAAACCACGTCCAGAATTTCGAAGCATTAGTGTAAGAATCCAGAGAAGACCAAAGGCAACGTGACCTCCATGGAAACCTACTAATGTATAAAATGCAGAACCAAATGCACTGCTTGTAAAAGTATGATGAAAATGGGTTACATAATGATGAAACTCATAAACCTCGGTACCAAGAAATCCAGCACCTAATAGAACCGTAATTAGTAACCATGCTTGCATCTTTTTAAATGCAAAGTTTTTCATGTGATACATTGCGTACACACTTGTGATAGAGCTTACTAATAGTAACATTGTTGCTAAAAATGATAATGGTAATTCAAAAAGGTCTTTAGCATGTGCCATTGACGGATCAGGTACTTTATCCTTTAAGGCAATATAAGTAGCGAAAAGTGAAGCAAATAGTACAGTTTCTCCACCAAGGAATAGCCAAAAGCCTAAAAATTTATTTTTTGCTTCGAGGGTTGCTTTTTCAGGCGCTTCAGGCCAAGTTTTTGGCGTGAATTGTTCTTCTACATGCATTATGCCTTAACCCCCTTATCTTTATCATCTTCCAAAAGTTCTTCTTTATGAATATGGAATCCATGATAATCCTTAACAGAGCGAATTAACATACCTAATAATGCTATAGCAATTCCAATGATAAGAACTGGAAGTCCCCATGTATTGCCTTGGTCTCTATGATATAGTGCTCCGAAAGCAGCTATAAATAATCCCCCTGAAATTACAACCGGTAATATAGATGCATCTGGCATATGTATATCACCAAGTGGTTCAGCTGGTGTCAGCTCTTTCTTACCTTCCATTTTTTCAATCCACCATGTATCTACACCGCGAACAAGTGGCAACTGTTTGAAATTATAGAATGGCGGTGGTGATGGGATTGCCCATTCAAGAGTACGTCCATCTCCCCAAGGGTCATTTCCGATACGTTTGTTTTGTACAGTAGTAATGACGATATTAATTAGCATTACAATGACACCGAATGCCATAAAAGCAGCACCGATTGAACTTATAAGGTTTGCTGTATCCCAGCCTTGATTAGGTAAGAATTTCCAAACGCGACGTGGCATTCCTAGTAAACCAAGGAAATGTTGAATAAAGAACGTTAAATGGAAACCAATCAAGAACGTCCAGAATGTAATTTTTCCTAGTGTTTCATTTAACATGGTTCCAAACATTTTTGGCCAGTAGAATTGTGTACCAGCGATGATCGCAAATACAACCCCGCCAACAATTACGTAGTGAAAGTGAGCAACTACGAAATAAGTATCATGATATTGATAATCTGCTGGAGCTGCAGCTAACATAACTCCAGTAACCCCACCCATTAAGAAGGAAGGAATAAATGCAGCAGACCATAGCATTGGAGTTGTAAATTTAATATTTCCGCCCCACATTGTAAATAGCCAGTTAAATATTTTCATACCTGTTGGGATGGCAATTGTCATGGTTGCTACCGCAAAAATCGCGTTTGCAACATTCCCAAGACCAACTGTAAACATATGGTGAGCCCATACCATGAATCCTAAAAATCCGATTAAGACTGTTGCAAAAACCATGGAAGAATATCCGAATAGTCTTTTTCGTGAAAATACAGGAATAATTTCTGAGAAAATACCGAATGCCGGTAAAATTAAAATATATACTTCCGGGTGTCCGAAGATCCAGAATAAATGTTCCCAAATAATTGTATTTCCTCCGCTGGCAACATCAAAGAACTGCGCCCCAAACATACGGTCAAATGTCATTAAGAACAATCCAACTGTAAGTGGAGGGAATGCAAATAAAATTAATGCAGAAGTAACAAATGTTGTCCAAGTAAACATAGGCATACGCATATAGGTCATACCAGGTGCACGCATATTAATTATGGTAACAAGAAAGTTAATTCCCCCCATTAACGTACCAAAACCGGACAGCTGAAGACCTAATGAATAAAAGTCAATCCCATGACCAGGTGAATCAATGGATAAAGATGCATAAGAAGTCCATCCTGCATCCGGTGCTCCGCCTAAAAACCATGATAAGTTTAAGAATACTCCCCCGAAAAAGAAGAACCAAAAACCTAATGAATTGACGAATGGGAATGCAACGTCACGTGCACCAATTTGAAGTGGCATGACAGCATTCATAAACGCAAATACCAATGGCATTGCGGCTAAGAAAATCATTGTCGTTCCGTGCATGGTCAGCACTTCGTTATAAAGGCCAGCACTAACAAAATTATTGTCAGGTATAGCAAGCTGGATACGAATCATCATGGCTTCAATACCACCGATCAAAAAGAACAATCCACCCGCAATGAGATAAAGGATGGCAATCTTTTTATGGTCTACTGTTGTTAAGTAGTCCCAAATGGTAGCACCAAAACCTTTCTTTTGAGCTTTAGTACTCACAGTTAAACCTCCCTTTTGTGCCTAAAAACTTTTAACGATTTTCCACTTTTAAGCCCATTAGGTAATCAGCTAATGCGTCTAAATCTTGATCAGATAGCTGATCTTTGAAAGCTGGCATTTTATTACCTGGTTTATAGGCTTGTGGATCTTTAATCCATTTTATTAGGTTCTCTTTATTATGATCCAGAATACCTGCAACGCGCTCACGTTCACCAAATGTCGCTAAGTTAGGTGCCATACGTGCCTGTGCAGGTCTCTTGTCATTTGGCGTTACAGCATGACATTGTGCACATGATTTTTTGAAAACATTTTCACCATCAGTAGCCAATGCCGTTGTAGGCGTAGGATTTGTATCTGCTTTCATTTTGTCAACCCAGCTTGCAAAATCTGCTTGTGACATTGTTTTTACTTTAAAATCCATTAAACCATGAGAAGGTCCGCAAAGTTCAGCACATTTACCGTAAAATAAATTGTTTGCTTCTTTTGCTTTTTTACTGTCTACTTCTAACCAGAATTTATTTACGTTATCAACGTTTGCATCAATTTTCCCGCCAATCGCAGGAATCCAAAATGCGTGTTTTACATCAGAAGATTTAACGTTGAAATATACTTTCTCATTTTCTGGCATTACTAAAGTTTGGCTTGTAATAATACCTTCATCAGGATATTCAAATTCCCACCAATAAAGATTTGCACGCACATTAACAACAAGTACTTTGGAATGTCCGTTTTTATCTTTTTTATCCATTGCCTTCGTATCACCTAAATTGAAGGTGGTTGCGACAACTGGAATTGCTAAAATTAGTAGCAAAATGATTGGAATAACAGTCCAGATAATCTCTAATACGTGATTTCCTTCCACTTGTTTCGGAATATAATCTTCTTTTCCTTTTTTGCGTCGGAAACGAATTAGTGCAGTAACATAAATAATGACTACTACTGCTATTACAATTAACATGATGCCTGTACTCAAAATCATTAAATGATATTGTTTCCTGGCAACTTCACCGGCTGGATCCAAGGTAGATAAATATGGTTTCCCACAGCCGGAAAGAGCAAGCGCCAATACAGCAAACACTGACATTAAACGCGCGTTTCTCAGCCATTGTTTCATAGCCTTTTCAAACCCCTCTTTCTATTATGTCTTATAAGTTTACAAGGACAAAAAATATATTTGGATTTCTCTTTAAAGAAAGAATTCCCTATCTAATAAGAGTTAGGATAACCATTGCGACAAATAATATGGTTAAATAATTGAGCGAATAAACAAACATAAGCTTCGCCCATTTTAAATCATCTTTCATTTTATAACCATATAAACCTAGTACTAGCCAACCGATATTGAAGGCAGTAGCCAAAATAACAAATGGCAATCCTAGTGAAAATAGGAAAAATGGAAGCGGCAGCAAGCATGCAACCCAAACAACCATATGATTTTTTGTTGTTTTGAAACCTTTTACAACTGGCAGCATTGGAATACCTGCTGCTCTATACTCTTCACATCTTTTCATCGCTAATGCGTAAAAATGCGGTGGTTGCCAAATAAACATTAATATGAAAATAATCCAGGCCACTGTATGTAAATGAGGATCTACTGCAGCCCAGCCAATTAATGGAGGCACTGCTCCTGGAATACTACCAATGATCGTGTTGCTTACAAATAATCGTTTTGACCACATGGTATAAAGAACTACATAACTAAAAACTCCAATTATACCAATTACTCCAGCAGTAATGGAAGTCATAAATAATAGAATCAATCCGATAATAACGAAGCTAAGTCCAAGTGCTAAAACTTTTCCAGCACTAATCTTACCTGTTACTGTTGGTCTTGCTCTTTTGCTGTGCATGATTTGGTCTATATCACGATCAATATAATTATTTAATGCACATGATCCTGCCATTATTAAACCAGAACCTACCAATGCAAGAAAGACAATATCAAGAGATTGAAAAAAATGTTTATCTGTAAATACGATTGCTAACCACAATCCAGTGAATGTTGTAATTAGATTTGAATTAACGATTCCTATTTTAATTAACGATAGAAAATCTTTTAACGCGGTTGTCTCAGGAATTTCTGTTTTTTCTACACCGGTTATAACACGACTGTCGGACATTTTTTTCCCTCCCCTCAAGTTGTTAAGATATACATATAGTTCTACTATAAAACAATTTCTTGTGTAATTTCTATATTTCCACAAATTGTCGTTAATTGTTCATTTTTTTACAGCCAACGAGTGGAAAATATTGCCCGAAAAACCGACATTTAAAGTTTACCACAAAAATATCATAAATAGACTTTTTATATTCATTGTTTCATAAAAAAGCCGTCAGAATCATATTAAATCATAATTGTTGTGATTATTGTGAACTTTTTTTGACTTAATTATGGCAAAATTGTGTCGTTATTGTATTCTTTGTTACTATTCCCACTTTTTGTGTAGATTATTTAAAAAGAAAAGGGAATAATCTCTTGAATGATAATGGCTGTAACAAAATTTTCGGTTGTCTTTTTTTTCTTATTTATGTAGTATCAGTAAGTGAACTTGATCTATTATTTGGATTAACTGTTTATCTTTTAAAGTGTTGTTTTCGTAAATTGCTACCATTACTTTATAAATTAATTTTCAGGGTGCCACGTTCACTATGACCACAAAGAAGTTTTATAAGGTATTCGTCTGCAAAACAACAAAGTTTATGAAAAGAGCCTTAAGAAATAAATATTTTAAATAAATACATAATGATTTTTAATTGAAAGTTGGTGTATAGATTGCATCGAGGATTAAAATGGCTCGCTGTATTAACAACACTCGGAATGCTCTTTGTTTTAATCGGCGGAGCTTTAGTGACGAAGACAGGCTCTTCAATGGGATGCGGAAGGTCTTGGCCCCTGTGCCATGGTCAAATCATACCGAGCCCGCTAACACCTGCAACGATTATCGAATTTGCACATCGATTGGTTTCAGGCAGTGTCGGGATTGTACTATTAATATTGGGAATATGGTCTTGGAAAGCGATAGGGGATAAAAGGGAAACTAAGTTTTTAGTAGTATTATCGTTATTTTTCCTTGTCCTGCAAGCACTAATTGGGGCTGCAGCTGTTGTCTGGGGTCAAAATAGCTTTGTCCTTGCATTGCATTTTGGGATATCGTTGATCTCGTTTGCTTCAGTCCTTTTATTGACAATGCTAATTTTTGAAATCGATCAGAAATTCAATGCTGCTAAATTAATTATTGACCGAAGGATGAAGTTTCACATTATTGGAGTAACGATTTACAGTTATCTAGTTGTTTATTCCGGTGCCCTTGTTCGCCATACAAAGTCAAGTTTGACTTGTTTGGATTGGCCGTTGTGCTTTAATGATTCGACTTTACTTCCGACAAACATTCATCAATGGATTCAGATGGGACATCGATGTGCTGCTGCATTAATTTTTATATGGATTGCTTATATCATGATTATAGCGATTAAAAATTATAAACAGCAGCCTATTTTATATTGGGGCTGGATTATTGCCTTTACACTTGTACTATTACAGGTTTTAGCAGGGGCATCTATAATATTTTCTTTAGGGAATCTTTACATTGAATTAATTCATGCCTTGTTTATATCCTGTTTATTCGGACTTTTAAGCTATTTCCTTTTGCTTGTAAGCCGAAACCAATACTACATTAAGCATCACAAACATGTAAATAAAACGACGTAAAAAAGTGCAGACAAGTGTCTGCACTTTTTTACTTTGCCTTGCTGCGGCGCTTCCGCTTTTCTCATGCTTTCTGTAATTCAATCAACAAGTCACCTGTTTGAATTGATTCACCGTTAGCAGCATAAATCTCCTTCACAATTCCGGAGAATGGCGCTTGCACGGTTGTCTCCATTTTCATTGCTTCCGTAATCATAAGGTGATCCCCTTTTTGTATTTTATCACCTTTATTTACAATGACCTTAATGACAGTCCCCGGCATGGTAGCACCAATTTGTTCTTCGTTTTTAGGGTTAGCTTTTACCTTTTGTACAATAGTAGATTTTAAACTTTCATCGCGGATAACGACTTCACGCGGTTGTCCGTTTAATTCAAAATATATGATTCTTGTGCCATCCGGTCTTGGCTGTCCGATCGATAGCATTTGAACAATTAAGGTTTTACCTGTTTCAATCTCAACCTCTATTTCTTCGCCTATATTCATACCATAAAAGAAAGTCGGAGTGTCAATCACTGAAACATCCCCAAATTGTTCAACGGTTTTCATGTAATCTAAAAACACTTTCGGATACAAGGCATATGATAAGGTATCTAATTTGGTTATTTCGTTACTACCGACTTCCTTTGCCAATGTATCTTGCAATTCGTCAAAATCTACATTTTTTAATAATTCCCCAGGTCGAACAGTGATTGGCAACTTGTCCTTCAATATTACTTTTTGCAACTCAACCGGAAAACCGCCATGTGGCTGTCCAAGGTAACCCTCAAATAATTCCACAACGGAATCAGGAAAGTCTATTTTCGAACCATTCGTAAGTACGTCCTCTTCGGTTAAATCATTTTGAACCATAAATAACGCCATATCTCCGACAACTTTAGAAGAAGGAGTAACTTTTACAATATCCCCAAACATTAAATTTACTTTTGCATACATTTCCTTTACTTCATCCCATCGATCACCCAGTCCAACAGCTTTTGCTTGCTGCTGTAAGTTGCTATATTGCCCACCTGGCATTTCGTGTTGGTAAATTTCCGTATGAGGAGCATTCATTCCGCTCTCAAAATCACGATAGTATTTTCGGACATCTTCCCAATAATTTGATAGTGACTCAACATCGTTTATAGGAATATTAGGAACTCTTTCTGTTCCTTCAAGTGCATAATAAAGTGTATTCATACTTGGCTGGGACGTATGACCAGACATGGAGCTTATAGCTACATCTACAATATCCACACCTGCATCAATAGCTTTAGCATAAGTAAAAATTCCGTTGCCGCTTGTATCATGTGTGTGGAGATGAATCGGAATATTCACCACATCTTTTAGTTCCGAAATTAGCCGATATGCGGCATGCGGTTTTAATAATCCCGCCATATCCTTAATACATAAAATATGTGCACCCTGCAATTCAAGTTCCTTTGCTAAATCCTTATAGTATTGAATGTTATACTTAACTCTTGAAGGATCCTCAATGTCTCCCGTATAACAAATGGAAGCTTCTGCTATTTTCCCGGTTTGTCTTACTGCATCAATGGCAATTTCCATTCCTTTTACCCAGTTTAAGCTATCAAAAATGCGAAATACATCGATCCCTTTAGCTGCAGATTCTTTCACAAATTCGCGAATAACATTATCAGGATAATTTTTATATCCAACAGCATTGGAAGCTCTTAAAAGCATTTGAAATAATATGTTAGGAATACGCTCTCTAAGCTCTGTCAAACGCTGCCATGGATCTTCCTTCAAAAATCGATACGCTACATCAAATGTAGCTCCTCCCCACATTTCTAAAGAAAATAATTCTGGCAATAATTTTGAAGTTGGCTCCGCAATTTTTTTCAGATCATTTGTACGTACCCTCGTTGCAAGTAAAGACTGATGAGCATCCCGGAAAGTTGTATCGGTTAATAGAACTTGTTTTTGCGACTTTATCCATTCTATTACACCGGAAGCACCTTTTTCATCTAATATTTGCTTCGTTCCAGATGGAATATTAGACGAATAGGATAGCTTCGGCACTTGTGGTTTCGCAAAGTGCGGTTTCTCTTTCTTCTCAATTCCAGGAAAACCATTAATGGTGACAGTCCCAATATAAGTTAGCATTTTCGTCCCGCGGTCTTTGCTTATTGGAAAATCAAACAACTCCGGTGTAGTGTCGATAAAAGAAGTATCATATTGTCCATTGATAAATTTTTCATGCTTAACAACATTTATAAGAAACGGAATATTCGTTTTGATTCCCCTAATTCGGAATTCCTGTAAGTTTCTGACCATTTTGGATGCAGCTTGGTTAAAAGTCAACCCCCATGTAGAAAGCTTAACAAGTAAAGAGTCATAATAAGGAGTAATTTCAGCACCTTGGAAACCATTTCCTGCATCCAAACGTACCCCAAAACCGCCTCCAGAACGATAAGCCATAATTTTCCCTGTATCTGGCATAAAGTTATTTAAAGGATCTTCTGTCGTCACACGGGACTGAATGGCAAACCCATTTATTTTTAGTTTCGATTGTTCGGGAATTCCGACTACATCCCCATGTAATGAATGTCCCTCAGCAATCAAAATTTGCGTTTGAACAATATCAACGCCTGTAATCATTTCCGTAATCGTATGCTCTACCTGAACCCTCGGGTTCACCTCGATGAAATAAAAATCATCCCCTGAAACTAAAAATTCTACTGTACCTGCATTAACATAATTTACATTTTTCATTAATCGAACGGCTGACTCACATATTTTTTGACGCAGATCCTCTGAGAGTGATACACATGGTGCAACTTCCACTACCTTTTGATGGCGTCGTTGGACAGAGCAATCGCGTTCAAATAAATGAATAATCTTTCCTTCACAGTCCCCCAAGATTTGCACTTCAATATGTTTTGGGTTATTGATAAACTTCTCAACGTATACTTCATCATTTCCAAAAGCAGCTTTTGCTTCTGATTTCGCGCGTGTGTATGCCTCTTCTACTTCAGGCAGACTATTAACGATCCTCATTCCGCGACCGCCTCCGCCTAATGATGCTTTAATAATAATTGGAAGCCCGTGTTCTTTTACGAAGGATTTGACCTCCGCAACATCTTTAACAGGACCATCGCTGCCAGGAATGACCGGAATTTCTGCTCGTTTCGCTTGTTCTTTTGCCTTTACTTTATCCCCGAACATATCTAAATGGACGGTCTTAGGACCAATGAATATGATTCCTTCTTCTTCACATCTTCGAGCAAACTCAATGTTTTCCGAAAGAAATCCATAGCCGGGATGAATGGCATCTGCATTAGATTTTTTGGCAATATCAATAATCCCTTCAATGTCCAAGTAAGCCTCAATTGGTTTCTTGCCTTCCCCAACTAAATAAGCCTCATCCGCTTTATAACGGTGATAGGAGCCTAAATCTTCCTTCGAATATATAGCTACAGTACGGATATTTAATTCCGTACATGCACGAAATACACGGATTGCAATTTCTCCTCTATTTGCTACCAATACCTTTTCAATTCTTTTCATCATACCTCTCTCCTTCGCAAGATCGTTTTGATGTCAAATTTCCTCACGTGGATAACCAATAAAAAATTATCTACGTCTAGCTTAAGCGCCTATCGGCTTTCGGATTTCTCCGTCTTCTCCCTGAGGGTAAAACATCATGTAAAATTACAATTCAAATTGTACTCGGTGAAATTTAAAGTGCAATTTCAATAGCAAGTGAACTTCCTCACTGTGTTTGCTTTATCTCGAGGTGAGAGACTACAAAATCCGTACGCCGATCAAAAAGGCGCTTTAGCATTTGTCATTGGTGAACCTTAAATGTATTGTATTTGTATTTAATTGGTTTACTAGCAGCTGGCTGATCTTTTTTCTTTTTATACTTCTCCTCGTATTTTATAAACATAGAAACATTTACTAATATTCCTATAGATAATGACAGTAGTAAAAGCGAGGAACCACCGTAGCTAATAAACGGAAGCGGTACACCTGTAATCGGAATTAGGCCCACAGCTCCTCCCAAATTAATAAACGTTTGAATGGCAATCATACTGGATATCCCTATACACAATAAACTTCCAAAGGTATCCCGGCATTTAAGTCCTATATAGATCCCTCTTAATACTAGATATGCTAAGCCAATTATCACAAATGCTACACCGAATATCCCCAGCTCCTCTGCAATAACAGCAATAATAAAATCAGTTTGGGGCTCTGGAAGATATCCTAGCTTTTCAATACTTTGACCAAGTCCCAGACCTTTTAACCCGCCTGATCCAATTGCAAAGTATGAATTAACAAGCTGATGTCCCTCTTTTTGTGATAATTCAAATGGATCCATAAAACCAGTGATTCGTCCCATCTTTGTAGGTGTAAATATTTTATCTTTTTCTATTAACACTACCGGGGAAAGAATGGCTAAAATGACAAGGCCGACACCAAATAGCTTCATCAAAGTTTTAAACTTCATGCCTGAGCACATGATAATAGTCATCCCTATTAAAAAGATTATCCCTGCGGTTCCTGTATCAGGCTGAATGACAATAAGAAAACAAACGAAGATGAGAAAAGCAAGTGGAGGAACAACCCCCTTATTAAAATGGTCTATATACGTTTGTTTTTTCGAATACACAGCTGATAAGTAAATGATAACACTTAATTTTACAAATTCCGACGGCTGAATATTGCTTGATCCCAATACTAACCAACTATTTGCATTGTTAACTATATGTCCGAATACAAAAATAGCCAGTAAACTTAGGATGGATGCGAGCATTATTCCTCCTAAAAAGCGATTCGACTGATATATTTTATATGGCAAAAACGCAGTTAATCCGAAAGCAAATAGTGATAGAATCATATTCTTTAATTGTTTTAAATAAAAATAGTCACTGCTTTGCCCTAATCTAATTGCAGTTACCATGCTTGCACTATAAACCATTACTAATCCAAAGAGACAAAGTAGTATGTACACGGTGATAATGGAGTAGTCAAACGACTTTAAGATTTTTTTAAACATATTAACCTTCCAATCCTTTAGTCTAATAAAGATATTCTTCAAATTGTTAGAATATCCTTCTTTAAAAAGCGATAAATTAAAAGGGAATATTTGTTATGTAAGCTCTTTTCTAAAACTATGTTGCTTTTAAAGATGGAAACCCATTATAAACCATTTAAGAAAAGATGCCCCGAAAACAAGTTAATATTAATGATATAAAACAAGTTACGAAAAGCAACAAACAATATGGAAACAAACTCATGAAGTATAATGCAAGTAAATATCAAAAAAACTCAAACAAATTCAAAAAACTTGTTTGAGTTTTTAAATGCCTATTTTTTAGTGAATGCATCATGTAACGCAGTAAGTTCTCTCTCTAAAGAATCGAGCATTTCCTTGCCATCCTTTTCATCCACTAATCCCAATCTTACTGCAAAATCTATTTCACGGGAAAGGCCGAACATTTGTGTATCCAATACCTCTTCATATAAAGGACATTGGGGCATCGTCAAATTATCCATTTGGACCTTTATTAAACGCAATATTTTTTCTGCATCTATTTTCAACAGATTATAGGCTTTTTCCCGGTAATCTACTTTAATATCAGACGCCAACTTGATCCCCCCGATCCTTACAATAGACAATCCTATTTAAAAATTTTACTAAGAAATTGTATTAATTGCAAGAAAGAAATCCCCTCCAACCCCCTTGTATTTTACCGTTCTTAAAATTGTTCAACTAAATGTGACAATTAGTTCAGAAAAAGATATAATTTTTATATCGCAGGAAGGAGGATTACAAGATGATTATACCATTTAAAGGGAAAGTAAAATATCCAATTACACTTGATGCAGGAACTTGGATTTTTGATGATCGTAAAATCGATTTAAATACATATTTTGATTCTGAAAGAGCAGAAATTGACGAGCTTGAAAATTATACAAAACAGGTCGGGCAATTTTTTGATCGTGAAATTAAAGAAGGTGCTACACCTCCCTCAGAGCAAAAGCCTAAAAAAAGATTTTTAAAAGAAATATTATTAACCGGAACATTCGGAATGAAGCTTGCACCATTTATTAAGACTGCGGAACCATATGGTACAACCTTTGTGCTTGAGACACCTAATGGAGATGTCAGCTTTCCGATTGAAGAAGCATATTCGTTTATAGCGGCTTTCTCAAAGGAAGGTAAGCGACTAGAAGATGGTCCGATTCATATATTATTTGAAGATGGTTCTAACAAGGACAACCCTATAAAAAGTGTTAACGCTTTTCGAATTGAATAATAGAAAGTAAAAAAGCGGAAGGGGTAACCTTCTGCTTTTTTATGAACATCTTCCTATTTTTTTCATACACTATATATCGGTTCTATAAAATGTCTGCTGCCAATTGTGCAAGACCGGAACGTTCACCCTTCATCAATTTTATATGCCCTGCTACAGTTTCATCTTTAAATTTCTCGAGAACATATGTTAAACCGTTATTGTATTCATCTAAGTAAGGGTGGTCTATTTGCTCCGGGTCACCCATTAACACAATCTTACTTCTTTCACCCACCCTTGTTAGGATTGTTTTTACTTCGTGTCTCGTTAGGTTTTGTGCTTCATCAATAATAATAAACTGATCCGGAATACTTCGTCCTCTTATATATGTTAATGCTTCTACTTCAATGGACCCCATACCTGCCAAGATTGCGTCTAGTTCCCCTGGCTTTTTAGTGTTAAATAAATACTCAAGGTTATCATAAATCGGCTGCATCCACGGGCGGAGCTTTTCCTGTTTTTCTCCAGGCAGATATCCTAAATCCTTCCCTACAGGAACGATTGGTCTCGCTACTAGAAGCTTTTTAAAAGTGTGTAAATCTTCTGTTTGCATCAAACCTGCTGCAAGAGCAAGCAAAGTTTTTCCCGTCCCCGCTTTCCCAATCATCGTAACGAGCGGTATATCCGTACGGAAAAGCAGCTCTATCGCCATAGTTTGCTGGACATTTCTCGGTTTTATTCCCCAAACGGAATCAAAAGCGTGAATTAATTTCTTCACAACCTTTCCCGATCTATCTACCATACCAATCGCTGAAGAAGAGCTTCCCAATGCATCCCTCATTATTAAAAATTGATTTGGATAAAATGGATGATTCGTAATTTCTGATAAATGCAGTTCTCCTGTTTCATAAAATTGGTTTAATAACTCAATGTTAATATGAATTTCTAAAAATCCAGTATATATATGGTCGATTTCAACTACGCGATCGTTTAAAAAATCCTCTGCATCTAATCCTAAAGCATCTGCCTTTACCCTGACCAATGCATCTTTACTAACTAGAATAACCTGTTTTCCATTTTCCTTGGCACCTTCTTCAAGAGAGAGATTTTTTGCTACTGCCAAAATTCGATTGTCATTCGTTTTCTCGATGAAAATATCCTGAAGCTGATGAAAAGAGCGATGATTTAGTTCAATTCGAAGCTCTCCACCATTATCAAGCGGAATTTTTTCGTGGAGCTTTCCTGCTTGTCTAAAGCTGTCTATCAATTTGGATACCTGCCTTGCATTACGGCCGATCTCATCCATATACCTTTTCTTTGAATCAACTTCCTCCAGAACTACTGCCGGAATGACAATTTCATTATCTTCAAAAGAAAAAATAGCATATGGATCCTGTAACAAGACATTAGTATCTAACACATATATTTTTTTCAAATTGATGCCTCCTGCTCCTCTTTGGATTAATTTATCTTATGTTTGTTCTCTTCATCCGGTTCATTAGAAGTGGACGGACATTGCTAAAATATATGAATAAACGAATAAAGATAGAAGAAAATTGCACAATATATATAAAAGTGGAAGCGCCTTTCTTATTGACGTACAGACTATTGAAATTTAAAGTGCAAATTTCACCTTAAGGGGCTTCAACGCAAGATTTAGGAAACACAGCAAGGTAGATCAGGAGCTGATGCAGCCTTATTGTATGGAGAAGACTCGGAAGTCCGGTAGTCGATAGGAGTTGAAAGACATGCTTCTAAACTTATTAGATTATTTATATGTTTAAAAACCTATAGTCACTTATTACTATAAAGGCATCCGTGGGAGGTATTGAATTTTGCAAAAGATATGTTTATTGATAGGTCTGCTTCTATTGTTAACTTCGTGTTCACAAAGGAATGGAGTTGCTGAAAATAATCGAAACAACACACCTCAGCCTGTTTCCATGAAAAATAATCAAAACGAAAATGTAGATCGTCAAACAGGACAAGTCATCTCGAAAAGACTTGTACAATTAGCAAGTAACGTACATGGAGTAAAAGATGCTACCGCCGTTGTGTTTGGAAAATACGCGATTGTAGGAATTGACGTAGATTCTAATCTTGAGCGTTCACAAGTTGGAACAATTAAGTATTCCGTTGCGGAAAGCCTTAAACATGATCCATATGGTGCAGAATCCATTGTAGTAGCTGATCCAGATATAAATGCCCGATTAAAGGAAATCGCTGGGGATATTCGAAATGGTAAACCAGGACAAGGGATCATTCGTGAGCTTGCAGATATTGCAGGGAGACTGATGCCTGAAATTCCAAAAAATATTATCCCAGCGAAAAATCCAGATAATGCATTAGAAAAACCAAAACAAAATTTAAACAAGCAAAATGAGAAAAAATTAGAGAACCAGCAAGAAGAACAATCAGAACACAAAAAATAACTTTTCACGATGAATCATGGTATACTGAAAGGGATTTAATCCTGGGAGCAGAAAACTTAGAGGTGTATCTGGAATGAAAGTGAAATGCATTTTATGTGATAAAGTAGAAACTATTGATGATGACACACTAATTGCCAAACGCTTAAAAAATCGCCCTATTCATACATATATGTGTGACGAGTGTCATGAAAGAATAACTAAAAAAACATTAGCAAGATTGGCTTCCAGAGAAGATGGAACTCATCTTGAAGACAAATAAAGACCCGATAATCTATCTTTCGGGTCTTTATATATTTTTTTGTGCCTCTGCTTTTTTCTGGTTGTGCAGACGAATTTTATAAATAATCAAAATTAGACTTGCTACAACTAGCCCTTCTGTAATCGGCAAAAATATCCCAAGAAAAGTTAATATTGTACAACCTAAGATTAAAAAAATGTAAATAACAGCTGATTTTAATATCGGCAGCTTTTTGGCAAATCCAAGCTTAAATACTAAAATACAGAGCGCAATAATAGTCAGATAGAGCAGCCACATCCCTAATTCTGGATTTTGGTCAACCCGATATAAGGAGGCAAAGAAAGAAAGTCTTTCATGTACATCTGTGCTTGGCAAGATTAGTACTCCTTTCCAATTAAAATTATTCAAAAGAGCCAAATTGTTACTTATTTTTATATGTAAATAGAGATGTGAGAAAAGCATTCCCACATCTTTTAGCATAACATATTTTATGGATGGTACATTTTAAAATTATTTCATTTCTGCAAACTTTTGTTTTTTTGCAGCTTTTTCACGTTCATTTTTATTTAATATTTTTTTACGTAAACGAATGGATTCCGGAGTTACTTCACAATATTCATCATCATTTAAATATTCTAATGCCTCTTCCAAGGACATAATACGAGGCTTCTTGATTACAGATGTTTGATCCTTTGTAGCAGAACGAACATTTGTTGCGTGTTTTACTTTTGTAATGTTAACAGTAATATCATTTTCACGGGTATTTTCTCCGACAATCATACCTTCATAAATATCCGTTCCCGGTTCAACAAATATAGTTCCACGATCCTCTACTTGCATAATTCCATAAGTAGTTGTTTTACCTGTTTCCATGGATACAAGCACACCCTGATGACGACCGCCGACTTTACCAGGTTGCATTGGTTGGTAACTGTCAAATGTATGGTTTAAAATACCATATCCGCGTGTTAATGTCATAAACTCTGTTGTATATCCAATTAAGCCCCTTGCCGGAACATTGAAGATTAAGCGAACTTGTCCATTTCCATTATTAATCATGTCCAACATTTCACCTTTGCGGGATCCAATTGATTCAATAATAGCACCTGTATTTTCTTCAGGTATATCAATTTGAACGCGTTCAATTGGCTCACAACGGACACCATCAATTACCTTTACAATAACCTCAGGTTTGGAAACTTGAAGTTCGAATCCTTCACGGCGCATATTTTCAATTAAAATGGAAAGATGCAATTCCCCACGTCCAGACACTACCCATGCATCAGGAGAATCCGTATTTTCTACTTTTAAACTTACATCTGTTTGTAATTGAGCACGTAATCTTTCTTCGATTTTACGGGCTGTAACAAATTTTCCTTCTCTTCCTGCAAAAGGACTGTTATTTACAATAAACGTCATTTGTAATGTAGGCTCATCAATTCGAAGCGGCGGAAGTGCATCTTGATGATCGACAGGACAAACTGTTTCACCAACATTGATATCTTCCATACCAGAAACTGCGACAAGGTCTCCTGCAAATGCTTCTTCAATTTCCATACGCTTCAATCCGAAGAAACCGAATAATTTTGTCACTCTGAATTGTTTCACAGATCCATCTAATTTCATTAATGCTACTTGTTCTCCTACCTTCATCGTTCCGCGGAATACGCGGCCGATTCCGATACGGCCAACATAGTCATTATAATCTAAAAGAGCAACTTGAAATTGTAATGGCTCTTCACGGTTATCGATTGGTGCCGGAATATGTTCCACAATGGTGTCAAATAGAACCTGCATGTTTTCATCCTGTTGATTAGGGTTGTCGCTTGCTGTTCCATTTATTCCAGAAGCATAAATAACAGGGAATTCTAATTGATCTTCATTTGCATCTAATTCGATAAATAATTCGATAACTTCATCAACAACTTCTTCTGGACGAGCAAAATCACGGTCTATTTTATTCACCACAACGATAGGTGTAAGATTTTGTTCTAAAGCCTTTTTCAATACGAAGCGTGTTTGTGGCATACAGCCTTCGTATGCATCGACTACTAACAATACACCGTCAACCATTTTCATAATACGTTCTACTTCACCGCCAAAATCAGCGTGTCCTGGTGTATCCATAATATTAATTTTTTTATCTTTATATTGAATGGCTGTATTTTTGGCAAGGATGGTAATGCCTCTTTCTCTTTCTAAATCATTGGAATCCATTGCACGTTCAGCCACTTGTTCATTTGATCGGAATGTTCCAGATTGCTTTAAAAGCTGATCCACAAGCGTTGTTTTACCGTGGTCAACGTGAGCAATAATAGCTATATTACGTAAATCTTCTCTTCTATTCAAAGTTGTTCCTCCTGACCTTTAAAACGATCATTATTAGTATATCTCCAACCTATGTATTATATCACACTGACTAGAAAAGCAGAAACTTTTTCTGTATTATAGAGAATGGATACAAAAATGATCTTTACCCTTAACAATTGTGTATATAAGGAGGAAATCATAAAGTGAAAGATATTAAATGGGTATTTTTACTCTATGCTATAGGTGCGGCAGTGATGATGATGGGAATAGGTGTTGCCATTGGGGAACGCAGTATTATTGGTGTCTTCTGCTGCATCGTATTATTAATGGTTATCTTAGGATTTGGTTTTAAAACTAAGAAAAGATGGAGAGAAGAAGGAAGACTTTAATACCAAAAGGAGGGTGAACTCATTTTCACCCTCCTCCTATTTTAGCAAATAATCTCGTAAGATTTTTTGATGCAGTCCAGGTTTACTTACAAACACTGTACTTCCCTCCAAGATGTTTAATGGTTCTCCTTTTACCGTAGTAATAGATCCACCAAGCTCCTCTACAAGCATTTTCCCTGCAGCAAAATCCCAAGGAGATAAGCGCATTGCTATGTAAGCATCAAAACGTCCTGTAGCAATATATGCCATTTCAAGCGCAGCAGAACCCAGAGATCTTGTAGAACGAACATCTCTTACAAGCTTATGTAAATTCTCAACTGGGACATGTTTATTAGATATTAACCATGTTGCATTAATTCCAACGATTGCATCGGAAAGTTGCGGCTCTTGAAGCTTAGGCAATCGATTTCCATTAAAATAAGCACCAGAACCTGCAATAACATGATACAGTTCCTTATGTACTACATCGTAAATATATCCTAATTTCCCAATTCCATTTTCATAAATCCCAATAGAAATCGAAAAATTTCTTTGCTGATGAACAAAGTTAACTGTACCATCAATCGGATCAATAATCCAAATCGTTCCTTCTGTATTATGTACGTTTTCCCCGTATCCTTCTTCTCCCAAGATGAGATGTTCAGGGTATTTCTCACGAATTTTTTTAATAAAAAATTGTTCAATTTGTTTATCGATATTTGTCACTAAATCATTTCTGTCCGATTTTGTTTGAATCTGTAAGGTATGTGTAAAGGATTCCGTTATTTTATTACCTGCTTCCTTTATCCATTCGATTACATCTGTATGTACTTGATCCCAATTCGTCACAATGAATCCTCCAAACGTACTAACATAAATGTAAATTTAGCTTAATGGAAAATGATTTCTATTTCAAGTTTACTGCATTACAACCTATACTCACAAAAACGAACCCCATCCTAATAGATGAGGAAAAGAATAAAAATCTTAACCACTTTCCTTAAATAGCTTTCATTTTAAGAAGTTCATCTCTAATTTTTTCTAGTCTCATTTTCGATTTTGTTTTAATTGCTTCATTATTTTCTTGCATTGCTTCATAAAGAACCGCTAATTCATAATCAAGCTCTAGCCGTAATACTGCAATCCGTTCAAGATCATGCTTTTTCTTTTTGGCTGTACCCATTACTTGTTTCATGAAATTCACTTCCTTCCATCTTTATAAACAGCTGCATTTCTTTTTAGTTTTTTTAAAAATTCCTATAAGAAAAGACCGCTCCCACAGATACCGAATTGTTCAAATATTACTTATGATATAGTATGTTTAAAGCAAAAGGTTGCAACAAAAATGTGTTTATACCCAGAATAAAAACCGTTAGATATTTTTGTCGGACAGGTGCCTGAATATGATAAAATATTGCCATATAGTGTAGAGGAGTGTAACAAATGAAGTTTAATGGTTTTACAAACGAAGACTTTGATTTATTTTTAATAGATGGACTTGAAGCAAGGATGGACAAGCTCATTTCTACATTAAGACCTAAGTTAGAGTTACTAGGTGAGCATTTTGCACCAGCCTTAAGTGTTCTGACCGGAGATGAAATGTTTCCCCATGTAGCAAAGCATGCGCGCAGAACAATTAATCCGCCAAATGATACTTGGGTTGCCTTTGCTAATAATAATCGCGGCTATAAAATGCTTCCTCATTTCCAAATTGGATTGTGGCATACGCATTTATTTGTTTGGTTCGCAATTATATATGAATCACCATCTAAAGTCGAATACGGCAAGAAATTTGAGAAGAATATCAATAAAATAATTAGTGAGATACCATCCTCATTTGTTTGGTCAGGTGATCATATGAAGCCTGATGCTACGCCTATGAACGAAATGAGTACAAATGATTTACTACAGATATTTAAAAGAGTGCAAACCATAAAAAAAGCGGAAGTTCTCTGCGGTATAAATATTCCTAGAGAACAAGCAGTAAAAATGTCCGGTGAACAGCTTTTACATAAAATTCAGGATACCTTTAATATTTTAGTACCCCTTTATAAGATGTAACAAACAAAAAATCTATAAAATAGGCACAAAAAAACCGCAGGCTTTCGCTTTGCGGTTTACATTTTAACAATCTTTCCAGGTCCTAATTCCTTCATTTTTTTAATTACCTGGTAAGGAGAATACCCACTCTCTTTTTCAAATTCATTGCAGTATTTTTTCTCCTCTGCTTTTCCGGGAACGATTTCCTTAAATCGTCTGTATTTTTCCATTAACTTTTCACGAACAATTCCCTTTTCGTATGCCATTTCAATCGTTTCAAAAAATTGGATAACATCCACTACTTCCTGGGTGCTCCAATCTGTATCAAATGGATATTGATATTCCATTTCATCACCAGCTTTCTTATTTCCATGCTATTTGTTTATTTTGACCAATTCTCGCGAATATTTTCCGCTTGTTTTATCATTCTTTCAAAAAGCTCAGCAACTGTAGGCACGTCCTTAATAAGTCCCAAGACTTGCCCTGCCCATGCAAAGCCCTCCTCTATTTTTCCATTATAGATAAAATTCTTATTAGCTGTACCGCTTATGTAGGTTTTTAAAGCTTCATACCCACCTTCTTGCTTTTCAATATCAAGAATTCGCTCTGCCCAACTATTTGTGATTGCGCGAGCAGGTGCACCGAGCGATTTTTTTATGATAACCGTGTCTGTTTCTTCTCCTGCGACTAATGCTTGCTTGTATATATCAGAAGCATGGACACATTCCTTTGTCGCAATAAATCTTGTACCCATTTCGACTCCTTCTGCACCTAAGCATAATGCTGCTATTAGCCCTCTGCCATCGCCTATTCCTCCTGATGCAATAACAGGGATGCTTACCGCGTCCACTACCTGTGGAACGAGCACAAAGGTACCGATTTCATCTTTTCCTAAATGCCCTCCCCCTTCATTTCCAACTACCATAACTGCATCAGCACCAAGTTTTTCTGCCTTTTGAGCTTGCTTTTTAGCTGCGACTAATACTAGTTTCTTTACATCTACTCCTTCTAATTGCTCGAAAAAAGGAGTTGGATTCCCACCTGTAACGGAAACAACAGGGACCTTTTCTTCTATAGCCACATCCACAAAATGAGAAAAAGGTCTGCCATGCTGACCAATCGCGAAGTTGACACCAAAAGGTTTATTTGTAAGTTCCCTAACTTTTTTAATCTCTTCCCTTAATTTTTCTGGACTTTCTAATGACATTGCTGTAATTTGTCCGAGACCTCCTGCATTCGAAACTGAAGCAGCCAGCTCAGCATAGGCAAGATAAGCTAATCCACCTTGTATAATAGGATATTTAATTCCAAGTATTTTCGTTACTCTTGTTTCCCAATTCATTCTAAACACTCCCTTCCTCCCTTACTTACTTCTCTATTATAATAATTAATTCCTTTTTGGATAAAGTAACTATTTGCAAAGCATAGGTTAAATGCTATAATTCATTTGTTTTATGAATGGCTCTTTTCTTAAACTATTTTGCTTTTGTAAACGAAATCCTAGGTAACAGGCTGGTTTGGTTAAAAATAAATAATCTTTGTCAGAAAAGATGCCCCGAAACTAAGCCCTGCTTAGGATTTATAACCTATTACAAAAAGCGATAATTATTACGAAAACAGCCCATGTATTTATTTTTTATCCTTTTTCATTAAAGCAAATAATATCTATGTGTAATAATAAATAGGGATATTAGTAAATTTATTTCAACTAAAAGAGGTGCATAACAAATTGTCGCAATATGAAACTCCTTTATTTTCTGGGTTAATGGAACATGCAAAAAAGAACCCAGTGCAATTCCATATTCCAGGCCATAAAAAAGGAAACGGAATTGATCCTGAATTTCGAGAATTTATCGGTGATAATGCATTATCTATCGATTTAATTAATATTTCTCCGCTTGATGATTTACATCAACCAAAAGGAATGATTATGAAAGCGCAAAGGTTAGCTGCTGAGGCATTTGGTGCGGATCATACATTTTTTTCCGTGCAGGGCACAAGTGGAGCCATTATGACAATGGTCATGGCCGTTTGTGGACCTGGCGAAAAAATAATTGTACCAAGAAATGTGCATAAGTCTGTTATGTCGGCGATTGTGTTTTCTGGAGCAACTCCTGTGTTTATTCATCCTGAAGTTGATCCAAAGTTAGGAATTTCCCATGGCATTACTACTGAATCCGTTTCAAAAGCGTTACAGCAAAATCCAGATGCAAAAGGTGTTTTAGTCATAAATCCGACGTATTTTGGTGTTGCTGCAGATTTAAAGAAGATAGTGGAAATAGCCCATTCCTATCAAGTTCCCGTACTTGTTGACGAGGCACATGGTGTTCATATTCATTTTCACGAGGAATTGCCTATATCAGCTATGCAGGCAGGGGCTGATATGGCAGCTACAAGTGTACATAAGCTTGGTGGTTCCTTAACACAAAGCTCCGTTTTAAATGTACGCGAAGGGCTCGTAAATGTCAGCAGAGTACAGACTATTTTAAGTATGCTCACAACGACATCGACTTCTTACATTTTATTAGCTTCCCTTGATGCAGCTCGAAGAAGACTTGCAACAGAGGGGAAAGAATTGATTGATCAAACGATTCGTCTGGCAAATTCGATTCGTGAGCAAATCAACGGAATTGATCATTTATACTGCGTAGGAAAAGAGATATTAGGAACAAAAGCAACTTTTGATTATGACCCGACCAAACTGATTATTTCCGTAAAGGATTTAGGCATTACTGGATTTGATGCGGAAAAATGGCTTCGTGAGGTATATAATATTGAAGTTGAATTATCAGACCTTTATAATATTTTGTGCTTAATTACCCCAGGCGACTCAGAGAAGGAAGCAAATATACTAGTTACAGCCTTACAAGAATTATCAAGACAATTTTCTCATCTAGCCGGTTCTGTTCATATCGAAGTAATGCTTCCCGATATTCCTTTGCTCGCATTATCTCCGCGAGAGGCATTTTATTCGGAAACAGAAGTCGTTCCTTTTGAGGAATCCGTCGGCAGAATAAGTGCAGAATTTATTATGGTCTACCCTCCTGGTATCCCAATTTTCATCCCAGGGGAAATCATTACCGAGGATAATTTAAAATATATTCAAAAGAATATCGAGGTTGGATTACCTGTTCAAGGTCCGGAGGATTTCGAACTAAAAACCTTAAGAGTCATAAAAGAGTATAAAGCTATCCGCTAATTTTCTCCCCGTTAATGGGGAGTTTTTTTATACAAAAAGAGAGTGTACTTCTATACACTCTCTTGAATATTTGTTATTCCTCTTTTTTCTCACTATGATTACAGCATTCACAGCAATTAGAGTAAAGAATACTAACCTTCTCATCCTCAAAATGATCGATTACTGTGTTACAAGATTGACATACAATAGTTCCCATTTTCATTCTTCCTCTCCAGAAATATTGAAAACGCTTTACCTTCTAAAACAATAATAATATATCACATTGAGGATTTCAAGGGTAATTTGTATAACACATTTAGGTAAATAGGTATATTTATTTACGATTACATGAAGCAATTTCTTATCAATGGTTGCTTTTCGTAATAGTAATAAATTCAACATTTGACTTTGTCTCGGGGCATCCCTTCTTACAAAGCCTCATCACATTTGAACAATAACAGTTTTTATCTAGAGTTTCATATATAAGGCGACACAGTTTAAGAAAAGAGCCGTTATAAAAAAGCCATTCTGGAAGGTAACATTTGGTGCAGGAAAAACTGAAGTAAAAAATAGGCGGATAAACTCGCAATTGTAATGAAAATGGTCATTCTATTTGATTTAACAATCATCCTGGTTAGTAAAAAGGCCAAATATAAAAACACAAGAAACATGAGGACTTTATATAATAAATGATCCCGATTCGACAGCCACTCTGCAAAAGTAAAGCAGCTCCACACGATTAATTGAAAAAGAAAGGCAACATAGTTTTTCATTTTATCACCATCGAATTTTAGATGAAATTCTATTAATATTCCTATTATATGCATTTTAAAGGCCATTTTAAAACCGGATTGACATGATTAGATAAAAAAACAAAAGCATCCAAAAGGATGCTTTTATTTGTAATTATTTAATGATATGAATTGGTGTTCCAAGCGCTACTTCTGCAGCTTCCATTGTGATTTCACCTAAAGTTGGATGCGCATGAATTGTCATCGCAATATCTTCAGCAGTCATTCCTGCTTCAATAGCCAGACCGATTTCAGCGATCATATCAGATGCGCTAGTTCCAGCTACTTGACCGCCGATAACTAAGCCATCTTCTTTACGAGTAACTAATTTTAAGAATCCATCTGTACTATTTAATGCAAGAGCACGTCCGTTAGCAGCAAATGGGAATTTAGCTGCAACAACTTCAATACCCTCTTCTTTAGCTTGCTTTTCAGTATAACCGACAGTAGCTAGCTCTGGCTCAGAGAAGACAACTGCTGGCAAGCCTAGATAATCGATTTCAGAAGGATGTCCGGCAATTGCTTCTGCAGCAATTTTTCCTTCATATGATGCTTTATGTGCTAGTGCAGGACCAGCAACAATATCACCAATTGCATAGATGTTTGAAACGTTTGTACGGCATTGCTTATCAATTTTGATAAGACCGCGTTCTGCCATTTCAACGCCAACTTGTTCTAGACCCATTTCATCCGTATTAGGACGACGACCAACTGTAACTAATACATAATCTGCTTCTACTGATTTTTCTTCGCCTTTAGCTTCATATGTTACAACTACACCGTCTTCGTTTTCTACAACGCCTTTTGCCATTGCATTTGTAACGATTTCCGCACCTTTTTTCTTCAAGTTTTTAGATACGATAGATGTCATTTGTTTTTCAAATGCACCCGCGAAAAGCTCTGCGCTGCCTTCAAGAATCGTTACTTCTGTACCAAAGTTAGCATATGCAGAACCAAGTTCCACACCGATAACTCCGCCACCGATAATCACTAATTTCTTAGGAATTTCCGGTAAGTTAAGGGCACCAGTAGAATCGATTACACGTTTTGAATATTTGAATGTAGGAATCTCAATTGGACGAGAACCAGTTGCGATAATCGCATTTTTAAATGTATAGGTTTGAGCAGATTTTTCATCCATTACACGTAATGTGTTTGCATCTACAAAATATGCTTCACCTTTTACAATATTTACTTTGTTTCCTTTTAAAAGGCCTTCTACGCCGCTTGTTAATTTATTAACAACGGAACCCTTCCATTCTTGAACCTTTGCAAAGTCAACTGTTACATTCTCAGCAGAAATACCGATATCATCAGAATGCTTTGCTGTTTCATAACGGTGTCCTGCATTAATTAATGCCTTAGATGGAATACATCCAATGTTTAAGCATACACCACCAAGATTTGCTTTTTCTACAATTGTTACTTTTTGACCAAGCTGTGCTGCACGAATTGCTGCAACATATCCACCAGGGCCTGCACCGATTACTATCGTTTCTGTTTCAATAGGGAAATCTCCAACTACCATTTTTTATTACGCCTCCATTAGTAATAATTCTGGATCGTTCAACAAGCGCTTGATTTGGTTAAGTGCATGTTGAGCGGTTGCTCCATCGATAATACGATGATCAAAGCTCAATGATAATGCTAACACAGGTGCGGCTACAATTTCACCATTTTTTACTACAGGTTTTTCTGCAATTCGACCAATTCCTAGAATAGCAACCTCTGGATGGTTGATAACAGGAGTAAACCACTGGCCACCAGCAGAACCAATATTCGTAATGGTACAAGAAGCACCCTTCATTTCATTTGGCGCTAATTTGCCTTCACGCGCTTTTGTAGCAAGTTCATTAATTTCACTTGAAATAGAAAATACGGATTTACGATCTGCATTTTTTACCACTGGAACTAATAAACCTTTATCTGTATCTGCTGCGATACCGATGTTATAGTAATGCTTTTGAATAATTTCGCCTGCTTCATCATCAATGGATGTATTTAAAGTAGGGAATTCACGTAGAGCACTAACAAGTGCTTTTACAACGTAAGGCAAGAATGTAAGCTTAATACCTTTTTCAGCAGCAACTTCCTTGAATTTCTTACGATGTGCAACTAGTTTTGTTACATCTACTTCATCCATTAAGGTAACATGTGGAGCTGTATGTTTTGAATTCACCATTGCTTTTGCAATTGCTTTACGAATTCCGCTCATTTTTTCACGAGTTTCAGGGAATTCACCTTCTGGAATTACAACTTGTGCTGCTGCAGCAGTAACTTTTTCTTCTGCAGCTTGTGGTGCCTCAGCTTGTGTGCTTACTGCTTGGTTTCCACCACTAGCAAATGCATCGATATCTTCTTTTTGAACACGGCCATTATTTCCGGATCCAGTTACTAGACGAATATCTACACCTTTTTCACGAGCATATTTACGAACGGAAGGCATTGCAATAACACGACGATTCGGGTCCACTTCCGCAGTTTGAGAAGCTTCGGCAGTTGCTTGTGGAGCAGGAGCTGGAGTCTCAGCCTTTGCAGGTTCCGCCTTTTCTTCTGTTTTTGTTTCTTCTTCCCCGTGATCACCTTTAAACTTCAAATCTTCATAGCCAGGGGCATCAAATTTAATAAGTACATCACCGACAATAGCCACTGTTCCTTCTTCTACTAGAACCTCCTCTACAGTTCCAGCAACTGGAGATGGAATTTCCACTACTGCTTTATCATTTTGTACTTCACAAAGTACATCATCTTCATTTACTTTATCGCCTGGTTTAACAAACCATTTAACGATTTCACCTTCATGAATACCTTCACCTATGTCTGGTAATCTAAATTCAAATGACAATGTTGTTCACCCTCCTATAGTAAAATTTTTAAAGTCCATAGCCCTTCTGTAGGAAGGGCTATAATCTTATTCTCGACTAGCTACAGCGCCTTTCGGCTAGCGGATGAGCAAGGCGCTTTCGCATTTGATATTAAAAAGTAAGTACTTTTTTAGCTGTTTCCATAATATCTTTGTGATTAGGAAGCCAAACAGATTCTGCTTGTGAGAATGGGTATACTGTATCTGGTGCAGCTACACGTAATACAGGTGCTTCTAAACTTAAAATAGCACGTTCGTTAATTTCAGCTACAACATTTGCAGCGATACCTGCTTGTTTTTGTGCTTCTTGGACAACAATGGCACGATTTGTCTTTTCTACTGAAGCAATAATCGTATCTACATCAAGCGGGCTTACAGTTCGTAAATCCACAACTTCTACGGAGAAACCTTCTTTTTCAAGTTCTTCAGCAGCTTTTATGGATTCATGAACCATTGCTCCATAAGTAATAATAGATAGATCTTTCCCTTCACGCTTCACTTCTGCTTTACCAAGCGGAATCGTATATTCACCTTCTGGAACTTCTTGACGGAAGGAACGGTAAAGCTTCATATGCTCTAAGAAGATAACCGGATCGTTATCACGAATTGCAGAAATTAAAAGTCCTTTTGCATCATATGGTGAAGATGGAATAACCACTTTTAATCCTGGTTGTGAAGCTACAAGACCTTCTAAACTATCTGCATGAAGTTCAGGAGTATGAACACCACCTCCGAATGGAGAACGAATCGTAATAGGTGCATTCATACTGCCGCCAGTACGATAACGCCAACGTGCCATTTGGCCGTTTACAGAATCGATTACCTCATATAAAAATCCAAAGAATTGAATCTCTGGGACAGGACGATAACCTTGTGTTGCCAAACCAATTGCAAGACCACCAATACCTGATTCTGCAAGTGGTGTGTCAAATACTCTATCTTCTCCAAATTCTTTTTGAAGACCTTCTGTCGCACGGAATACGCCGCCGTTAACGCCAACGTCTTCACCGAATACCAATACATTCTCATCATTCTTAAGTTCTGTGCGTAATGCATCGGTAATTGCTTGAATCATTGTCATTTGCGCCATGGCTTATTTCGACTCCTTTGCTTTATATAATTCATTCTGTTCTTGTAAATTATGAGGCAGCTCCTCAAACATAACAGAGATTAAATCTGTAACTTTTTGTTTTGGAGTATCGTCGGCTTTCTTAATTGCAGCCTTAATATCTTCTTTTGCCTGTTCGATAATTTCGTTTTCTTTTTCTTCGCTCCATAAGCCTTTGTTTTCCAAATACTTGCGGAAACGTACAATCGGATCTTTTTTCTCCCACTCGTTATCTTGTTCAGATGTACGGTAACGTGTAGGATCATCTCCAGCCATTGTATGTGGACCGTAACGATAACACATTGTTTCAATCAAGGTTGGACCTTCGCCATTTATAGCACGCTCGCGAGCATCTCTTACTGCTACATATACTGCTAATGGATCCATACCATCGACTAATTGTCCAGGAATACCAGCAGCGACAGCTTTTTGTGCAATGGTCTTAGCAGATGTTTGCTTTTCCCGTGGAGTAGAGATAGCAAATTGGTTATTTTGAACAACAAATATAGCAGGAGCTTTAAATGCACCGGCAAAGTTAATTCCTTCGTAGAAGTCACCTTGAGATGATCCACCGTCACCAGTATATGTAATCGCTACTGCTTTTTTATTGCGTTTTTTCATACCTAGTGCTACACCTGCTGTTTGGACATATTGAGCACCGATAATAATTTGCGGAGGAAGAACGTTAACACCTTCAGGGATTTTCATTCCTCCAACATGACCGCGGGACCATAAGAAAGCTTGATATAATGGTAGACCATGCCATACTATTTGAGGCACATCACGATAACCTGGTAAAATAAAGTCCTCTTTCTCTAAAGCAAAATGGGATGCGATTTGAGAAGCCTCTTGTCCAGCAGTCGGAGCTACGAAGCCTAGTCGTCCTTGTCTATTCAATGAAATAGATCTTTGATCAAGAATACGAGAGTAAACCATACGACGCATTAATTCTTGAAGCTGTTCATCTGATAAATCCGGTACTGCAGATTCATTTACAACTTCACCATTTTCATTTAAGATCTGAAACATCTCAAATTGCTCTTCAATCTTTTCGAGCGTCTTTTTCGGGTCTAATGGTGCTTTTTTTGTTGAAGCCATATTAAAGTCACCTCTTCCTTTCTTATAAAAAATATAGTTTAAAGTATTAACTATCCGTTATTACGTTTTAGATGAGCCGCACATCCCTTTTTAGGGTAAATTTATGAACCATTTATCTTATTAATATGTGGGACAACATACAAAAATAGGTTACCCAAAAACACCATGAAATAATGTTTTCTTCTAACCTTTTTTATAGTTAAAAACGTATTAACGAAGTAAACCTTTACATTCTAAAAACTGTATTAATAAAAATCCATTTCTTATTAATACAATCTGTTAATTCCTCTAATAGATTACATCAAAACTTCTAACCAGTCAATCAATTAAACCACACAGACAATACTTTTCTAACATAACATTTTAAATTATCTCCATTACAAACTAAAAACTGTATTAGTCAGATTAATGTATCTGTACTATAATAATGAATTTTTCCTTTATAAAATAAAAAACAGGGCATTAACATCCCTGTTTTTACTTTATGAGTTGTTTTTCTCAATTCCTGCATGCTTATAAAATTCTAATTTCTTCTCATTATATATTTTGGTTTCATTATTAAATTTTTTATTCGCCTTCATTACTGAGGAGAATGAATCATTTGTAGCATTTATTTGCGCTTCTAAATTATTTAAAGAAACATCCTTTTGTTTTAGTAACTCGTATAATTTTTGGTCAGCATCCAATCCGGTCATATATGCTTTATAAAGCATTTCATGTGTTGCATATCTTTTTCCCATCAAATCATATAAAAGGGAAGCTTCATCCTTTAACTTTTGATCCTTTAATTCTGTCATTACTGATTTCATTTTAAGAAATTCTTTTTGAGACAATAGCATCGATGCTTGTTCCTTATCCATTCTTTCTTTTCTTTCCTTAATATTTAACAACGCTTTATCTGAAAGTTTTACAACTTTTTTAAAGTCTTTCGTACCTAAGTCCATTATTTGTTCAAATATAGCTGTTTCTTCTGATTCAAGCTTCGCTAAAGGTGATTGCTGGTTTTGAAATCCTTTTTCCTTCGAAACCGTATCTTCTAAAATTTGATAGATTTTTTCCTCTGGTTTGGTCTGACATCCGGCTAAACACACACACAGACACATTAACAATATACAGAAGCGAATCATTGCCACGACTTATCCTCCTTATATTCGGTGCATTTTTACTATATAAATAATTCTAAATTTTAGCAATAGTGAAGGCTGTCTAATTCTCGTAAAGTCGATTCTTTTCATATTTATGCAGCATTTTAGAAGATATGACTTTTTGATAGATTATCCGTTTTGTAATATATGACATAATTACGAGACCTTTTTATAGATTTAAAAACCAAAAAAAAATCCGACTAAATCGGATTTATTAGGTAAATATATTAACTTTGCAATGCTTTATTTTTATATCTTTATATTAAATGAAGCTTCTTCAATCCGTTAAAAATCCCATCCTCTGCTACATCATTGGTTATCATATCAGCATTTTGTTTTACAATGTCAGTGGCATTTCCCATAGCCACACCTGTACCTACTGTACTTAACATTTCAATATCGTTTAATCCGTCTCCAAAAGCGAAAACGTCTGAAAGTTTAAAGCCAAGTCTTTCTATCATTTTCTTAATACCTTCCGCTTTTGAACCTCCTTTTGGAATGACATCCATGGATAATTCATGCCAGCGAATAAATAATATTTCCGGAAAATGGTCTCTATAATAGTTTTCATCTTTTTCCTCGCAGAAAAGTAAGGACTGATATATTTCTTTGTCTTTATAGAAATCCGGATCATATTCCGGTTTCATTAATTTTAAACTTTCCATACTTGTTACTATAGATTCATCATATTGGACATTCGCTTTCATGGTTTTTTCATTTAAAAAAACGAGGGGATGTTGACGGGATTTTGAAATGTTAACCAAGGACTCCAATAAGTTCGTTTTTAGCGGATTTTTATATATTACTTCATTTTCAAATACAACATATTGACCATTGAAACATACATATGATTCAATTTCCAGGTCCTTCCTAATATGTTCAAACATAAATGGCGCCCTTCCTGTGGCAATCGCTACATATACACCATTTTTCTTAAGTTCAAAGATAGCTTCTTTCGTGGAAGCTGGAAGGTTTTTATCATGATCCAATAATGTTCCGTCAATATCAAAAAAAACTATTTTGTTCATTCTTTTAAACCCCAATCTATCGTTCTCAACATTTATATATTTTTTTATCCGAATCTTACCCTATATGTTTCCTACCTATTTGTCAATTTCCCTATGCAATCCAAAAATACCCAAGAAAGAAGCATGTATTATTACATATACTATAAATAACAAATGCCCAAGAGCCCTAGACATTCTGCGTACGGATTTCGTAGTTTTCTACGCGACCAAGGAAATAGACATTGATGCTAGCAGTAGTCAATTTTTTTCAAAAGGTATACACATGCTTAAATTTATAATTTCCGATAAACAATAAGAAATTCTTGTCCGCCTTTACTTTCCCGCAGATTTCATTAAAATAATAGGTAGGAGTGAACCGCCATGTTAAAAAGGCTAAGAAAAAAGCTAGTAAAGCAATGGAAGGATTTGCTAAGGAAAAAACAAATTGCATAAGGTTCTGTTTTTCTTAAAACATTCCGCTATTATTCATTATTAAAATGGATATTATATATAAGTAGAAATATCCTGACGAATTGATATTAAGACTATTACAACGGCCAGAATACTAAAATTTGTATGAAAAGAATTGCTAAACATCGGATAATGATTTGTCCCTCCCGAGTAGGGACTTATTCCTTATAAATTACCTTCATCATTTAAACTTATGATGAAAAAACTATAAAATCTTGTTAACTTTTTATATAATAGAAAAAGTTACAATTGATTCGGAGTTAGGAGAGAAGAAAGATGATGTATAAAGTTTATTATCAAGAAGATAAGTATGAAGTACCTGTTAGAGAAAAAACAAAAACAATTTTCTTACAAGCAAATTCGGAACGTGAGGCCCGCCAATTACTAAAAGACCGTCAAATTAATATCGAATTTGTACAACGCGTAGAAGGCCCGTACTATGAATACGAGAAGCAGCAAGAATATTTTAAAGTAACGGAGATTAGGTAACTATATGAAATTTGTAAAAAATGATCAAACTGCGGTTTTTGCCCTTGGCGGTTTAGGGGAAATCGGAAAAAATACTTATGGCGTACAGTTCCAAGATGAAATTATCTTAATTGATGCTGGAATTAAGTTTCCGGAAGATGAATTGCTGGGGATTGACTATGTAATTCCAGACTATACTTATTTAGTAAAAAATGTGGATAAGATAAAAGGATTGTTTATTACTCATGGTCATGAGGATCATATTGGCGGAATTCCATATCTGCTTCGGCAAGTAAACATTCCAATTTATGGCGGAAAACTGGCGCTTGGACTGCTAAAAAATAAATTGGAAGAACACGGTTTATTACGTCAAACCACCTTTCACGAAATTCATGAGGATGATGTTATCAAATTCAGAAAAACATCTGTAACCTTTTTCAGAACTACTCATAGTATTCCAGATTCTTATGGAATTGTAGTGAAAACCCCACCTGGTAACATTGTTCATACCGGAGATTTTAAATTTGACTTTACTCCTGTTGGAGAGCCTGCAAACTTGACGAAAATGGCGGAAATCGGAAAAGAAGGAGTCTTATGCCTTCTATCTGATAGTACCAATAGTGAAGTACCAAACTTTACAATGTCGGAAAGACGTGTCGGAGAAAGCATACAGGATATTTTCCGAAAGGTCGATGGCCGTATTATTTTTGCTACTTTTGCATCTAATATTCATCGACTTCAACAGGTTGCCCAAGCAGCAGTAGCAAATGGCAGAAAAATTGCCGTATTTGGCCGGAGTATGGAGGCGGCAATTGAAATTGGGCATGATTTAGGTTATATTCAATGCCCAAAGGATACATTTATTGATGCAGGACAAATTAATCGCCTGCCCGCAAACAAAGTAACCATTCTTTGTACAGGAAGTCAGGGGGAGCCAATGGCTGCCTTATCCCGGATTGCTGGTGGTACACACCGACAAATTCAAATCCAGCCTGGTGATACGGTTGTCTTTTCATCATCGCCTATTCCTGGTAATACCATTAGCGTGAATAGAACAATTAATTTACTTTATCGTGCTGGTGCTGATGTAATCTATGGACCTTTAAATGATATCCATACTTCTGGTCATGGCGGACAACAAGAACAAAAGCTAATGCTAAGATTAATTAAGCCAAAATTCTTTATGCCAATCCACGGGGAATACCGTATGCAAAGAATGCATGCACAACTTGCAGTAGATTGTGGTGTTCCGGAAGAAAATTGCTTTATTATGGACAATGGTGAAGTGCTTGCGCTTGGCAGTGATGTTGCTCAGGTAGCAGGAAAAATCCCTTCCGGTAATGTTTACATCGATGGAAATGGTATAGGGGATATTGGAAATATTGTGTTGCGGGACCGCAGAATCCTATCGGAAGAAGGACTTGTTGTCGTAGTTGTTTCCATTAATATGAATGAATTTAAAATTGCATCCGGACCGGATATTATTTCTAGAGGCTTCGTTTATATGCGTGAATCTGGTGACTTAATTAATGAAGCTCAAAATCTTATCACAAAGCACTTGAATAAAGTAATGGAACGGAAAACATCTCAGTGGACAGAAATAAAAAATGAAATAACAGATACGCTTGCACCGTTTTTATACGAAAAAACAAAGCGTCGTCCTATGATAATGCCTATTATTATGGAGGTGTAATTATAGGATCACAAAAAAATGGCAGCCAGGGCTGCCATTTCAGACTGTAGACAAACTCGATGAAGATCGAGCTTGCCTACAGTCTTTTTTGTTTTAAAATATAAATAGAAATAATACTTGGGGTGATGAAGATGCTTTCAAAACATAATTCCATTCAACGTGATCAAGTAGAAATGATCGCTTTAGACCAGTTGGTTCCCGAAAATCATTTAGTCCGAAAAATGGAGGCAGCGATTGATTTCTCTTTCATTTATGATTTAGTGGAAGAAACATATTCCGCAGTTGGACGCCCAAGTATTGATCCCGTGATCTTGATTAAACTTACCTTTATTCAATATACATTTGGCATTCGTTCGATGCGTCAAACGATTGAAGAATTAAAAACGAATATGGCCTATCGCTGGTTTCTTGGTTATGGTTTCTATGATAGAGTCCCTC
>NZ_LJJC01000004.1:3246782-3553013 GCF_001420715.1 Heyndrickxia shackletonii
TTTGCAGACGCAAAAGAAAAGCATGGTATGCGTTGGACAACGTTAAGGGGACTTAAAAAATTGTCGATGCAGGCGATGCTTACTTTCGCTGCCATGAATTTGAAGAAAATGGCCAACTGGATATGGAAAGGTCCGGAAATGGCCTAGTAGATGAGGATGAGAGAGGTCAGCATACACCCAAAAAGGTAAAAAAGTAAGAACAAAATCAAAAGGGGTTCGGAATGTGACCATTCCGAACCCCTTTTGTCTACAATCTGAAATGGCAGCCAGGGCTGCCATTTTTTTTATTTGTCTAACAGAAGGTCCTTTTCAAAGCGATTAATATCCTCTACTGCTCCTATGACAATTAATACATCTTCTCTCTCAATAACATCTCCCGCTTGCGGAGAAACGATGATGTTTGAACCTCTTCTTATAGCTACTATCGTAATACCGTATTTCGCTCGAATATTGAGATCGAGAATGGAATGTCCAGCCAAATGATAATTAGCTGCAATTTCTACTATGCTATATTTTTCAGAAAGCTCAATGTAATCCAGAATACTCTTTGAAACGATATTATGTGCTATTCTTTTTCCCATATCTCTTTCCGGATGGACAACATTATCTGCTCCGATTTTCCGCAGCACTTTTGCATGATAATCATTTTGCGCCTTTACAGTAACCCTTTTTACCCCAATTTCTTTTAACATTAATGTTGTAAGGATACTTGCTTGAATATCCGCGCCGATTGCCACTATCACATGATCAAAATTACGGATTCCTAAGCTTTTGAGAACTGTTTCATCTGTAGAATCCGCAATAACCGCGTGTGTTGCAATAGAAGCAAATTCATCTATCCTAGCTTCGTCACGATCCATCACTAAAACTTCCATCCCTTGTTCGATTAATGTTTTACAAATGCTTCCCCCAAATCGACCTAAACCAATAACAACAAATTCTTTCTTCACATCCATTTCCCCTTTTCTATTTCTTCTACTATTCTAGTATTACAAATAATAAGGTCCGAAGTAATTCTCTCAACTTAAACCTTGATTACTTTTTCCTTTTACTATAATCAGCATCAAATAAAAATAGCTTCAATAATAAATATAACGCAGGGATGAGCAAGCATAGACCTGCAATAAAAGCAAATATTAGCGCAGTACCCATCGATGGATTTGTTACACTTGCATGAATAGTAATAAAGGGATAGAGAATGTACGGTAAATGTGATGCCCCATAACCGAAGAAGGCAAAAAAGAATTGAAGCATAATCATGATAAACGCAGTTCCAAAATACTTTCGTTTATAGATTAAAAAGGACGCTATTAAAAAAAAGACAAGCGATAGTCCGAACATCCACCATATATGCATGGCCTTTTCAAAATGCTTACTATTGTGTTCATGCAAAGCAATAAAAACAAGAAAGCTTGCAATGATGGTTGGAGTGCTCCAAAATAAAGCAAACTTTCTTAATATTTCCCTTGCTTGAATATCGTTTGCTCGATCCGCATAAAAAGTAAGAAATCCAGCACTAATAAATAAAACGGAAACTATAGCAAGAAAAACAACACTCCAGGAATATGGACTCATAAATAATTGTTTCGCCAAAAAATCTACATGCACACCTTTTTGAGAAAGAAATCCTCCCTCAGATATTGTTAACGCAGTGGAAAGGGAGGCAGGAATCAATAGACCAGTTGCCCCATATACAAACAAATAAATAATATTGTCTTTTGAGCCGTAGTTTCCAAATGCATAAAAGGAACCACGAATTACAATTAACAACAGTGCAATACTGCCCGGAATAAGTAATGCCGTTCCAAAGTAAAAGGCAGTATCCGGAAAAAATCCAACTAATCCGACTAGAAAAAAGACAAAAAAGACATTTGTTACTTCCCAAACTGGTGAAATATATCTTCTAACCAAGTGGTTCATGATATGGTCCTGTTTTGTCAATTTCCCATAAAAGGCAAAAAAACCGGCTCCAAAATCAATGGAGGCAACCATTAAATAGCCATATAAAAATATCCAAAGGGCTGTGATTCCCATTACCTCTAAACTCATGTTTTACACCCTTTCCCAAAAACAACTACTTAAAAAAGTACAATAATAAGAAAAAATTTCTTCATTCATAATATCTATTGTACCAAAGAAAATAATCTTTTCCATTTTTGCATACTCATTAAAAGTAAAGAAAGTTTTAAAATTTTGAGGTGAACAGCATGAATGATATATGCAGAGTATTAGAGCAAATTGAGGCAAATGGAAAAGAGAGATTAGCATTGGCGACCATCATTCGTATTGAAGGCTCATCCTATCGAAAAGCAGGTGCAAAAATGCTGTTTTGGGAGGATGGACAGAGGTACGGAAATCTAAGTTCCGGTTGCTTGGAAGATGATTTAGCCATTCATTCCTTGGAGGTAATAAAGAAAAATCGCTGCAAAAGGGTAATATATGATTTACAAGATGAAGATGGCCTTACATGGGGTGTTGGATGTAACGGTAAAATTGAAGTATTTATTGAACCGCTTTTTTCCAATTTCGCCATTTCAACATTGAAAAACTATTTATTAAGCGGAAGAAATATGGTTACTTTAAAATCCCTGATGACTGAAAGCCCGCAAGCAACTTACCTCTTTACATATGAAGGCAAACAAGTTAAAGAGGGAGAAAAAGCGATATTCCATCCATATATAAAAAAAACCATCCAAGAATTCATTCACTCTTTCGAAAAAATAAAAATTGTTACCATCGAAGGGGAAGATTTTTTACTTGAAAAGAACAATCCCAAAACCCGTTTATATGTTTTCGGTGCCGGGTATGATGCTGAACCTCTAGTTAAACTTGCTTCCAGCTTGGATTTTTCAGTGACTGTTATTGATCCGCGTGAAAGTCGTTGTAATCGCGATTTTTTCCCGACAGCTGAAAAACTTATTACGGAACATCCCTCTGCTTTTTTTCAGCATCATACAATAAACGAAGCAGCTTTTGTTGTAATAATGAACCATCACTTCCAAAGGGATAAACAAATATTAGAGGAATTACCATACGAACGGGTCGATTATATTGGTATTTTAGGTTCAAAAAAAAGGACAGAAAAATTACTTAATACGATTAATGGATCACAGAAACAGAAAATACATTACCCGATTGGATTAAAAATACACGCAGAAGGATCCGATGAAATAAGCATAAGTATTATGGCAGAATTAATACAATTCCGTCACAAAAAATGGAATACCGTTCATTAAGATTCCTTAATTAATTGATGTTTAAATGCATAAATGACGGCCTGTGTTCGATCTTGAACCTCAAGCTTACTAAGAATATTACTAACATGTGTTTTGACGGTCTTTAATGCAATAAACAATTCATCCGCAATTTCTTGATTGGACTTACCTTCTGCCATTAATAGCAGTATTTCGATTTCGCGATTTGTTAAATCCTCATGGAGAGGTCGTTTGTTTCCTTGTTTCATTCTCATCATCATTTTCCCTGTTACCTGCGGCTCTAATACCGATTGACCCGCATATGTGGAACGAACAGCTTCGGCAATTTCACTTGCTTTAGAGGTTTTCAACATATAGCTTGTAGCACCTGCTTCTAATGCTGGATAAACTTTTTCATCATCCAGAAAGCTAGTAACAATAATGATCTTTGCTTCCGGCCATTCCTTTATGATGCCTTTAGTTGCTTCAATACCATCCATGCCCCCCATTACTAAATCCATTAAAATAATATCCGGGCGTAAGGATAGCGCTAACTCCACGCCCTTTTCCCCACTATCTGCTTCCCCTACTACTTCAATATCCTGTTGAATGGATAAAAAAGCGGAAACTCCTATTCTAACCATTTCATGATCGTCCACTAATAAAACTTTTATCATTTTATCCCATCCTTCCCGCATCAATGATTGGCACTTTCACTTCTATACTTGTTCCTTTCCCGCGAAAGCTAATCATTTTTACTGTTCCGCCTATTTCAGCTGCCCTTTCACGAATATTTTGTAATCCGTATGAGCCCGCTTTTTCTTTTCCCATTTCAAATCCGACACCATTATCAATAATTTTTAACAATACAAATTGCTGACGATTTATTAAATGAAGCTCTAGCAATTTCGCCTTTGCATGACGAAGCGTGTTCGAAATCGATTCCTGGACAATCCTGAATAAATGATCCTCTACCCCTTTATCCAGATGAACATTATCGATTTTCCATGTTACCTTCATCGGAAGCTTTGCGGTTAATTCATGAAGCAGCTCCTCTATTCCTACTTTTAATGCTTTTCCTTCCAATTGAATTGGTCTTAAATGCAAAAGAAGCGCTCGCATTTCGGATTGGGATTCACTAATGATTTCCTCTACTAATTTCATCTGTTTACTTGTCGTAGAGGCATCAGGGTTTGGATTTTGATTAATAGCTGATAATAACATATTGGCAGCAAACAATTGCTGACTGACGGAATCATGCAGCTCTCTTGCAAGGCGATTTCTTTCCTGAGACAGCACTTCCTGTTTCATTTTCTCACTCCAATCAGCTTTTTCACTCGCTAATTTTTGTGAGGCCTTTACCTGATCCTCAAACCGTTTCTGAATAGCAGATAACCGCTCGTACAAATAAGCAATTTCTTTTAGTTTCTCTTTAGGGAATAAGGAAGATTGAAAATCCCCTTTTTCCAATTCCACTAAATAGGAATCAACTTCTTCAATTTTCTTTTTCACAAAGTATCCAATTACTATTCCAAAAATTGCCCCTACTATTAAACTTGTTAATAGGATGAAAACAATTACCGGTATTAAAAAGATTTGTGTGAAGAAAAGGGCCTGATACCAATCTGTTTTAACAGATATACAATATATGACGGTTATAAATGCAGCAATGATAATTGAAAAGGAACAAAAGTAATATAAAAATGATCTTTGAATACTCATATGTGTTTCACCTCAATATCACCAATGGAAATTGAAGTGATAATTTTCACTTTTCTCGATGCATCATAATAATTATCAGAGTAGCATATTACATTTTGGTTCAATAATTTTTCTTCTTTTCCAAATAGCTTCAAGCTTCCAGTTAGGGATGAGTGATTGATGGAGTATCCAACATCATATGGTATAAGTAATTGGATGTTGCCGACAATTCCTCTTATGATAATAACCGATTCTCCTAACGGGAGCATGGTCATACTTAAATCAATAACTGTGTCCCCAATCCCTGTTTGAATATTGATATCGTCCCATTCATAGACATGATTTATTACTTTCTGACTGCCTAGCAGCTTATTGGTTATAAGTGGCTGTTTTCTGTACATTTTTCTGTCTGCTGATGGTTCAATCGTTTCAACCTTTATCGTTTTCGATAATTTTTTCTTTTTCCTATAGTTAAATAAATAGAAGATAAGCAAACATAACAAAATAAACTTAAAAAAGAAGGTTGATATTACAATAATAGACGCGATGGAGATACCAATAATAAAACAAATCATGCCAAGAGTAGACTTGCCCTTTTTCTTCCCGTAATAAATTAATATAGCGGCAACAGCAAGTGTAAATAAAGAATCGGATCTAAATGATATTTCAAATAATATACCAATAACGGCAACAATGAATATCCAAGAAAGGGATGTATGTTCAAATAGTTTTCTCATTTGCTGCCCTCCTTTTGCCTTCTTGACTGATCTTTTCATAAAAAATAACGTAATCTCCCTTTAATTAAAGGGAGATATGTTTGCCTTATTATATTACCATGTACACTCTATTCATTAACAGATATTTCTTGACTTTTTAACTTTTTTTCTAATTGCCCAATTCTAGCATCAAACATGCTTTTTTCATAACCAGTATTAATGCGTGCTTCAAGATGCTCCATATACCTTTCTGTTTCATCAAATCTGGATGCTGCTTTTCCCATTATAGAATCATCTAGAACATGATGAATCTTTTCATTTACCTTTATTACATTTTCACGGCCCATTAGTTCCAATCTTTTAATGTTCATATCTTTCAATCTAAGTTTCATTTCACGGTGCTTACGTTCCAATTCTTCTAATTGATTAGCTGCTTGCTCATAAGCTAAGCGAAGTTTATCAGCTTGCTCTCTGTACTGTGCTTCTTCTTCGATGGCCATTTCATGCAGTGCCGGCTCATTCGCTAATTTTGCTACCTCCGCTTGTTTTTTGCGCTTATCTGCTAAGTAATCTGCTTGCTTCCACTCTTTAAGAAATTCTTCCTTTAACATGTACTGGCGCTCTATTAAGCCTGCGACTTTTTTTGTTTCATTTTCACTCTCTCTTAAATATTGATTTAAGAGAGAGATTGGATTCTTTTGTTCTTTTTTATCTAATACTTCATGTAAATCTGCCATTACAGTATTTTTGATTCTTTCTAATAGGTTTGTCATTTTCATTACTCCTTTACATCTTTAAGATAATTTATTCTTTAGTTCATCCCATTGGCGATCAAAGTTATCAAATGGATTGCCTTTTGTCCCTTCTACGTTCTCATCTTTTTTCCAATGTTTATATCCTACATAGAGTAAGTAGATTGCCAAAATCCCTGCTAATGCTGGAAGGCTTGCTAATACAGCACTTAGGCCAGCAATACCAATTAAAGCCCAAAGCAATTTACCCCAGAAGGAATGGGATTTTAAAAATTGTTTAAATGAGATATAGACGACAACCAAGCTAATCGCAAGACCAATGATGTGACCTAAGCTTGCTAAAGCGACAATGGCTAAAATCACCGCCAAACTAAACATCAAAACCTTTTTCATGTTATTTCCTCCTTTCGATATACTTATCTTAAAAAAAATCGTTAGAATGCATAACAATCTCAAGCTTTATTTTTTAATAGGACCTAAGACGTATAATAATTACACAAAAAAAGAGAACAACCGAAGTCGTTCTCCTTCTTGCCTCTTATTTTTCTTCTAATACTTTAAATTGAGCTTTCACCAAACGGAAATATTCACCTTGATGCTTCATAAGTTCATCATGATTTCCCGCTTCGATTATGTTTCCATGATCCAGAACAAAGATCTTATCAGCTTCCCTAATCGTTGAAAGACGGTGAGCAATGATAACAGATGTTCTCCCCTTTAATAAAGTTCTTAATGCGGATTGAATTTGAACTTCTGTTTCCGTATCAATACTTGCTGTTGCCTCATCTAAAATGATAATTTTCGGATCCGCAAGTAACGCACGAGCGAATGATAATAATTGGCGTTCCCCTACGGAAAGGATGTTTCCTCGTTCCTCTACCTGTGTTTCATATCCATTCGGAAGCTTTTCTATAAAATGATGAGCTCCAATTGCTTTAGCTGCATTTATTGCTTCTGTATCTGTTGCATCAGGACGCCCAAACTTTATGTTTTCCATAATGGTTCCGGAAAAGATAAAAGTATCCTGAAGTACAACACTAATTTGATTTCTTAAACTGCGCAATGTAATCTCACGTAAATCATAACCATCAATTTTCACGCTTCCTGCGGTTGGATCGTAAAACCGGCTGATTAGATTGGCAATAGTTGTTTTTCCAGAACCAGTGTGGCCGACAAGTGCAATGGTTTGCCCTGCCTTCATTTCAAGATTAATACCATTTAATGCTTTACGTCTTGTATCATATGCAAATTCAACATTTTCAAAAACAATGTGACCTTTAATGTCTGTTAAAGAAGTCGCATTACCTTTTTCATTTACAAGCGGCTTCTCATCCATATATTCAAATATCCTCTCTGAGGATGCCATCGCTTGCAATAGCTGGTTGTATACTTGCCCCATCCGAGAAATTGGCTGCCAGAACATCCCTAAGTAAAAGGCAAAAGATACAAAGGCACCCAACTGTAGTTGGTCATGTTGAATTAAATGGACACCGTACCATATAAGAACCGCTGAACCAACCGCATTTGTAAGGTCTACCATCGGTCTAAACATGGCTGATCTTCTAGTAGCATTTCTCCAAGCATCATAATTCTCATAATTGACACCATCAAAGAACGCCATATTTTCCTTTTCCTGAGTAAATGCCTGTGTTACGCGTATCCCTTGAATACTTTCATTTAAATGTGAATTAAGCTTTGATTGCTTTAAGCGCATATATTGCCAGGCCATACGGATTTTTTTCCTTAGTTTGGTTGAAATCAAAAACATAATTGGCAAAATGATAATAACAGCTAATGTCATCTGCGGACTTAAAGTAAAGAGAATGACAATAACTCCCACCAACATCAGCATATCCATTAATAAATTGATGACCCCGTTTGTAAACAAATCCTGTAACGACCCTGTATCATTCATAATACGTACAAGAATGGAACCTGCTGAACGCTTATCAAAGAAATTATGGGACAATCCTTGTACATGTGTAAATAAATCCTTCCGAATATCATAGATAACATTTTGTCCAAGCTTATTTAACCACCGAATTCGCAATATCCCCGCGATGTAGGACATAACAAATAATACAGAGATAATGACGATTATGGTTGTTAAAAAAGAACCATCTTTTTTATCAATCCCTTTACCTATTGCATATACTCCTATTAGGGTAGGAATAATTAGACGGATAATGGTATTTAATAATACGGTTATAAATGATTTTAGTACTAATGTTTTTAAGTATGGTTTGACATAACCCAATAGGCGAAACATTTGCTTCCAGTTAAAAGGTTTATCAATCAACTGTTCAGATGAGTAATGAAACCTTTCCATCACCTTTGGATTAAGTTTTTTTGCATCTTCCACCTATATCACCTCACCCTGTTTGTGCTTGAAGAATGGCTTGTTGGTCTTTGTATTGAATGGTGTAAATTCTTTCATATGGTCCACCGTTGGATAGAAGCTCTTCATGTTTTCCTCTTTCCACGATTTTTCCATCCTCAAATACGAGAATTTCATCTGCATGCTTAAGGGATGAGATTCTATGCGCAATGATAAAGGTTGTTCGATCCCTCATTACCTCTCGTAAGCCCTCTTGAATTTTAAATTCTGTATCCATATCTACTGCACTTGTTGCATCATCCAAAATTAAAATACTTGGATTCAGGCAGATAGCACGTGCAATGGCAATCCTTTGTTTTTGACCTCCGGAAAGTCCAAGTCCCCTTTCACCAAGCATAGTGTCATATCCATCAGGCAATTCCATAATAAAGTCATGTGCCTGCGCAAGCTTCGCAGCGTGAATAATCTCCTCCATTGATGCATCTGGTCGCCCATAAGCAATATTCGATTTGATTGTGGATGAAAATAAAAAGGACTCCTGAAGAACAAATCCAATATTGAAGCGCAAGGATTGCAGGGAATAATCTGAAACAGGACGTCCATCAATGAGCACTTCGCCTTTAACCGGTTCATAAAAACGAGTCATTAATTGAGTAATCGTTGTTTTTCCTGAACCAGTTGCCCCAATCAGACCAATTACTTTTCCCTTATCAGCTTTAAAGCTGACATCTTTAATCGCTTCATTTTCATCCCCAAAATATTTTAGTGTTACATTTTGAAACTCCACATCTACATGAATTCGTTCCACTTCTATCGCATTTTTCTTATCGAATATTTCTTCATCTGCTTCCAATATCTCTAATAAACGTTCACCGGATGCCTTCGATTGAGAGAACATATTAATGGTAAATCCAAGATTTATAATTGGCTCAATAATATACCCAACTAAGCTGTAAAATGCAACAAGCTCTCCTGGTGATAACTTTTCATGAATAACTAAGTAACCACCATAAGCTAAAATAATCACGATACATGCGTTACCGATAAGTTCCATTAAAGGAAAGAACTTAGCCCAGATATCGGATGTATGAATTTGTCTATCTTTGAAGTCCTCATTAGATACATTGAATTTTGAATTTTGGAACTCTTCACGAGACAGTGACTTAACCGTATTAATTCCACTTATATTTTCTTGAACATTTGTGTTCAATCGGCCAAAAGATCGTCTTATTCCGCGAAACGCAGGGTGAATTAATTTATCAAAGCGAAACACAACAACTGCCAAAAACGGTAAAGAAATCATGGTCATAAATGTTAAGGAAACAGAATAGTAAAACATAACACCAAAACAGATCGTTAAAGTAAAAATAAACCTTAATAATTCACTAAACCCGAAGGATAAAAAGAAACGGAATCCTTCCACATCGGATGTTAGCCTAGACATCAAATCCCCTGTCTTTGCGTTGTCATAATACTTGAATGGTAAGAATTGCAGCTTTTTATACAGTTCATTCCGTAAACGATAGACAGAAGTAATTCCAAACATATCGCCTGTATATTGCTGTATAAAAGTTGCAATTCCTTTTACAGCCATGATTCCAATAAAACCTAGCGCTAAATATGGTATCCAGCTGTATTTTTTTCCTACGACACCTTCATCAATGGTAATTTGCAGAATTATGGGATAAACAATTGTAATGGCATTAACAAACAATAGAAAAATCATGGATGTAATAAACAAATGCTTGTATGGCATATAAAACTGTTTAAGCTTTTTAAATGTCTCCACAGAATTCCCCCCCGTTGTAAAAATTAATTGAACGTAATTATAAATATATCGGGTTTCGAAATATTTTTCCACCTTTTTATCCCAATTTTTTTAATTTTTTTAGATGTTTTTAAGTTTCGTCTTTTCGGAATGTAATTTAGGTCTTTTTACACAATTTTTTTGCTTTTTCAAAGCTTATTTTCATAAACTTGTTGCTTTTTTACTTGAAAATCTAATTATTTTTTATAGGTCTTCTTCCGTATGACTTCTTTTCGAGGAAGATCCCTGAAAGGAAACAGTTTTAAAAACTTCAATGAAGTATAAATTACCTTTCTTTCCAAAAAGAAAAAAGAGCCTCGAGTGTAGCCCTTTTGGGTAGTAATCATTTATTTTAGAGCAGTCCAGTTTCGATGTTAAACGATAACCCAAAAAGAAACACCTCCTATACATATGCTCCCTTATTTATAATATGACAAAAAAAAGACAGATAAATTATCTGCCTTTTCATCTTTATTTTGCTGCTTCCATTTCATCAAGTACACGGTTTACACGTTTTTCTAACATCTTCATGCCGCTTCCACCTGCTTGAAAATGGCGAAGATTGCCGTCTTTATCAAATACATAATAAGCAGGTACATATTGATTTTCAAATGTGTCTGTTAATTTATGCTCACTATCTACAAAAATCGGCTGAGTAATGCCATGCTCCTCAGCTACTCGTTTTATTTCATCTAAATTTAAATCATCTTCAGATCGTGGCATATGTACAGCCACCACATTCAATTTATCTTTATATTCATCGCGAAATTGATTTACCTGTGGCATTGCTTCTTTACATAGGTGACAGCTAATGGACCAGAAATGAATTAAAGTCGGTTTCTCTCCAACAAGTTCAGAGCGAGAAACTTCACCATTAAGCCATGCGGTAGCACCATTTAATTCTGGCATTGGTTCACGAAGCTTCATATTAGATCCCTCCATTTATTTTATTTAGAAAAAGGCCTAACATATTTTGTTAGGCCTTATATTGCTCCGGACAATTAAACATTTAATGTAGCTTGTCCTGGCTTCCAGTTTGCAGGGCAAAGTCCGCCAGTTTGTAATGCTTGAAGTACACGTAGAGTTTCATCTACAGAACGACCAATATTATTATGGTTGACAACTTGGTACATTAATTCACCCTCAGGATTGATGATGAATAATCCGCGTAGCGCAACACCTTCTTCTTCAATAAGAACTCCATAATCACTAGCTACCTTATGGTTTGTATCAGCAGCAAGCGGGTAGTTCAAATCGCCAAGACCATTTTCTTTACGATCTGTTTTAATCCAAGCTAAATGTGTATGTATTGTATCTGTAGATACTCCAATTACTTCTGCATCAAGATCTTCGAATTCATCATAACGATCGGACATTGCTGTGATTTCAGTAGGACAAACAAATGTGAAATCCATTGGATAGAAAAATAACACTGTCCACTTATCATTTTTCATGTTTTCTTCTAAACTAACTTTACCAAATTCTTTGTTTGGCATTACTGCTTCCATTTCAAAACGTGGGGCTTGTTTCGCTACCATGCGTTCTGCCATTAAAAATCCCTCCATTAAGTTTATAATTGATAAAGTAATGAGGATTTTCTCAATTACTTCTTGTACATTACAATTATAATTATAGTAATACAACTATATTATCGTCAACTTTAAATTAAAATCAGTGTAAATAAAAAATAATTATATTTTCATGAGCTATTCGAAAAAGTTAACACCTTAATGTTTTTCCCGTTTTAGGTAAAAAATAAACAATTTAATTAAATGATGATGAAAATTCATTTATTTCCTGAGTTTATCATGTATGATATTGGGAATGAAATAATATGCTTGTTTCATTTATAATATATATAGTTTAACTAGAAAGGGAGACGTAGATGAATTTGGCAGAAAAAATAATTGATTTTGATTGGATGGGATTATTGGTAAAAATCGGAACTCTTCTTCTTAAAGTAGTTGTTACTTATATAATCTACATAATTATTAAGGCAATTGGGAGAAAGATTATCCATACCGCGTTTGTGAATCATGCAAAAAACCCGTTAGTCTCGACAAGTCGTTCTAAAACATTAGAAATCTTATGTGAAAATATATTTTCCTATGTACTGGTTTTCATTTTCTTCGCTACAGTACTTCCTATGTTCGGCATTAAAGTTACCGCATTATTAGCAGGTGCTGGTATTGTCGGATTAGCGGTAGGTTTTGGAGCACAGGGACTAGTGAGCGATGTCGTAACAGGCTTCTTCTTATTACTGGAGAGGCAAGTAGACGTTGATGATTATATTACAACGGGGAACTTTACAGGAGTGGTCGAACAGGTTGGTCTTCGGACTACTCAGTTACGTTCCGTGGATGGAACGCTTCATTATATACCAAATCGCTTAATAACAAGCTTAAGTAACCATTCAAGAGGAAATATGCAAGCCCTTGTAGATATAAAGATTAGTGATAACCCAAATATTGATGATGCGATTACTGTCATCCAAAAAGCATGCGACGCCGTAAAATTTGAAGATGAAAACATTGTGGAAGGGCCGAATGTTTTGGGTGTTCAATCCTTTAGCACATCTGAAATTGTCCTTCGCGTCATTGCAAAAACAACAAACGGAAAACAAGCTGAAGTAGAAAGAAAGTTAAAGAAAGTGATTAAAGAAACTTTAGATGAACAGGTTGCGGAAGCATAATACAAAAAGGACTGGAGCAAATATGATATGCCCAGTCCTTTTTAATAATCGCCCAAACAAATTATTCACAGCTCCTTATAATAACTAAAAGGAGTGTGTGTTATGGAGATATTAACTATTTATTTATTCATTGGTATCGTGATTAGCTCACTTTTTATGATGATTGCCGATTTTCATCCATGGAAGCTTTTTGCCATCTTATGTATCGCATGGCTGCCTTTTTTCTTTATCGGAACCATGTTGACAGCATTTATTGATTTAAAAAGAATCTCCAATAAATTAAACACATAAAAGTACAGAGCCAAGAGACGAAACCAAAGACAATTACTATCATATTTTCCGACCAGCCATACTTTAACCCGAAATGAAAATGAATTGGTGTCATTCGAAATATACGTTTTCTCGTCATCTTAAAATAGCTGACTTGCATAATTACAGATAATTGTTCTGCAAAATAAACAAAGAACAAGATAGGAATAACGATTTCCACTTTTTCATGAACAGCTAAAAAGGCTAACGACCCTCCAATGGCTAAAGAGCCCGTATCACCCATGAACGCTTTTGCCGGATATATATTATAGATGAGAAATGCGAGCACACAAGCAATCATTATTAGGCAAAAAATTTGGACTTCCGTGCTATCTGTAATGTAATAAAAGAAAAAATAAGTTGGAATGCAAACAACTCCCAATAGTCCATCCATTCCATCCGTAAAATTTATCGCATTGGCTGAACCAATCACAAATAAACCAACAATGACAATGTAAACGATCATCGGCATCGGAATAACGAAAGAACTTGTGATTTGTATGTTTGTATCGATTCCCAATATGGATACCATATAATAAAGCAAAACTCCCGTGAACAAAAATTGAAATACTAACTTTGTTTTGCCGGAAATTCCACCAGGATCTTGCCGGGATGCTTTCCAAAAGTCATCCCAAAAGCCTATCAATCCGAATAAAAAGTAGGTGATGGCCAAAAACACCATCAATGGTGAATGATTAAAAAGTAATGCAATTACTACTCCAAGGGCAAAAATACACCCTGTCATTAATGGCGTTCCCTTTTTTAACTGGTGATCTGCTGGAAGCTCTTTCCTGATCGGCTGTGTTAATCCAAGTTTTTTCAATAAAAGAATGAAAAATGGACACAAAATTGAAACAGATGCAAAAGATATTATTGCAGGCATAAATGAACCTACCACATGTGGTCCTCCTTTTATCTATACATTCATAATTATAAGGATACAGTAAATAATTCCAATTTTCTATATTCATTTTAAAACAACCTCAAATATTAAGATTTTATGCAATGACTAAAGAAAAAGTTCGTAATAAAAGAAAAAACGAAGCAAAAATGCTTCGTTTTAATTAATGTATAAGAAAGTTTTTAAACAAGTGTGACTCTATCTAACACAAGCAACTACCGGTTAGTGAATTTTCTATTAAAATACACTTTTGATTTCCACATTTTCAGGAAGCTTAAACGGGTTTTCCTGATTTATATGATCGTAAAACATAATACCATTTAAATGATCGATTTCATGTTGAGCAACAATAGCCCCAAAACCGCTTAATTTTATCGTAACTTCCTTACCTGTTATATCTATTGCTTTCACTTTTATCCTTTCATATCTTGGAACATATCCAGGTACATCTCTGTCTACTGAGAGACATCCTTCCCCGTTTGTAATATAAATCATTGAAATGGAATGGCTGATTATCTTCGGATTGATAAGACCATATTCATGAAGATTGCCTTTTTCATCATGAAAATAAGCAGCAAACATCCTTTTATTTAGGCCGATCTGATTAGCGGATAAACCAACACCGGATCTCAATTTATATTTTGCGGCTAATTCTGGATCTTGGCTATTTTTCAGAAATTGCAGCATACATTTTAATGTTTCCAATTCCTCATTTGTCGGTGGGAGAGTAACTTCTTCTGTCTGCTGACGTAAAATGGGATCGCCTTCCCGTACAATATCCTTCATCGTTATGATATAAGACTCATTAAATTTACTCATAAATAAACAATTCATCTACCTTTACATGTAAGTTCTGGGCTATTTTGAAAGCTAAATCCAATGTCGGATCATATTTATCATTTTCCACACAATTTATGGTCTGCCTTACGACACCACAATTATATGCTAAGGTTTCTTGTGTTAAACCAAGTTTCCTTCTAAATTCTTTTATTTTATTTTTCATAGCCTTCACCATCAAAAAGATTTATATAAATTAAAGTACCATTTATTCGTTAAAATGTCCAACCTATTAGACATATTATTTAAAAATCAACTAAATGATTCACAAAAAATAGACTTCGGTAAGTCCGAAGTCTATTTTTTTATCGGTACATTGTCCACCTGCCAATATCCTTAAATCCTAATCTTTTATAAATTCTCCCGGCTTCAGGATTATCGTAAAATAAACATAAGGACTTTCCTTCCTCTAAAACATCTGCCATCAATTTTTCCATTACCTGGCTAGCATACCCTTTTTTTCGATGTTTTTCAGATGTACAAACACCAACTATCATCGCGGATATGGAATTCTCAGCAGTTGTGGAAACTGAAGCCACCATTTCACCATTTACTTCAATAAAATAGGTTCGCGCTTTTCCAATTTCCATCGCCTTTACCATCATTTCTTTTCCATGAGGATTTGGAACAAATTCTTGTATTCCCGCCCGTAATTCTAAAATTCTATCAATATCATCGATTCCCGCTTTCTTTACGGCAAACAGTTCACTGCTTTCTCCATTAAATTGTTCTTTAGTGCACTCACAAAAATAGGTCACTTGCTTTCTGCCAAGATTCCCTTCGATAGCATCTTCCAACTTTTCCACAATCTTTTCGATTCCTGACAGTTTGAATTCCGGATCTTTTTTAATGATATCAACAAACCCAAGAACATCGAAATCTTCTTTTCCATAAGGGATAAAAGTGTGATAATAGCGTAATAATACACCTCTTAAATTACCGGTCAGTGTAAAATCTCCCCACAATTCTTGAAAATCACTATCATATCCAAATGATTCAATATCCCCAATGATAAAGAGATTTAAAGATGGTTCATCCATCAAGAACTCCATTACTTGAACGTTATCTGAAGCTGTCAATTTCCTAATCATTAATAACCCTCCAAATTAGTTTATAGAATATATTAAACAATCTATATCGATATATCAATCGAAATTTTCTAATTCAAAGGGTAAATCGTCCAATTTAAACCTCTGCGCGATACGTTTTTCCTAACTGATTCCCCAATCCAAAGTAGTGACGGAAATTATAAATTAACGGATTCCACTTTTCAGGATCGATATGATGATCTCCGATTACCAACTCCTCTAGTACATGTACTTTTAATGCCTTCGTTTCAATGATCCCAAAGAAAGGGTCATATTCCGGGATTCTAATATTTTTTACTTCTGCTTCTATTTGGATTGGGCATTCATTTATTCTGGAAGGCTTCACTTTATGGGATGCTTGCTCCGTTAGCTCACCAGCATGAAATTTATCCTTTTTATAGGAAAATCCCAGTTTTTGCTTTCCTTCCGGAACCGGGTTCTTACCTGTAAAAGGAGCTATAGCTTCCACTTGTCTCCAAAGTGAATAGTCAGGGATGTTTAACACACATTCTTTATGCCTTTGAAGATTCTCCATTGCCTTTCCGCCTTGACCAATCCCTAAAATGATATTGTCTCCTAATGCCCATGAAGACGAAATAGGGCTGATATTTGTTGATCCATCTTCATTTAATGTATTAAGTAATATAACAGGTGTCCCATAATATAAGATTTTGGGTGTAATAGAAATATGGTTTACTCTTGTTTTGGTTGGATTCATTTTCTTCATCTCCTCTTTCTTTCTGCAATATCATTGTAAAATAGGAATATTTCCATTATCATCGAAATATGAAATCCTTTTAAAGGAGATGAGGTATTTGAGTACCAGTCCAAATATTGCAAAGGTTGCCTCTCTAGTAAGTGAGTCTTCAAGGGCCGCGATTTTGACGACTTTACTGGATGATCGCTTTCATACGGCTAGTGAACTCGCTTATCAAGCGGGAATCAAGCAACAAACGGCAAGCTTTCATTTAGCAAAATTAGCCGAATTAAATATGGTTACTATAGAAAATCAGGGCCGCCATCGTTATTATCGCCTGGCAAATTCCGAAATTGCCCAAATTCTTGAGTCACTACTTGCACTCTCACCGCCTGTAGAAATTAAATCCTTAAAACAATCAACGGAAATGAAGGCATTAAAAAATGCCAGAACTTGTTATGATCATCTTGCCGGGAAATTGGGAGTAGAACTTACAAAAGGCTTGCTCCATAAAGGATATCTCACGGAATGTGACAAAGAGTTTATCGTTACTGAAAACGGAAAGCAATTTTTCTCCGATTTTCAAATTAATATTGAACAAATAAAAAGAAAAAAGCGGAAATTTTCATTGAAATGCATTGATTGGAGTGAACGTCACTATCATTTAGGCGGAGCGCTTGGAAATGCTATACTTGAAAGATTGCTTGAATTAAATTGGATCAAGCGTCATCCAAAGTCACGAGCCATTATTGTTACGCAAAATGGTGTAAAAGAAATAAAAAATATTTTTCCATCTATGAATATATAAAAAAAGTATCCCATAAGTGATGTTCCTTATGGGATATCTTTATTTACCGATTTCTTCGCTTCTTGGCATCCATCAATCTCTGTAAACGCTCTTCGTTGGATGGACTGTCCTGTGTTTCTTTGGTATTATTTCTATCCTTTATTTGAGGGGGCGAAACTGATATTTCTTTTTGCTTCTCCATCATCGGTCTCGTACTTCGGTCTTTCGTTCGTATCAGCTGATTAACATGAGTAGAAGCTTCTTTCTCCTTATGTGGCCGTTCTTTTTTCTTCGGAAACAAGGATAAGAATTTTTGTAATCCAAACCTGCGGATTGCAATTTCTAAGAAGAATAAAAGAAATGCAATGAGCAACAATCTATCACCAAAGGGCTGTTTTTTAAAGGAAGCTTTATGTATGGGTGCAAAAGCTTCACTTTCTTTCGTCAGTTTCTTGCCTTTTGTAATGGAGGAAATCTCTTTTAAAAATGGTTTGTTGATACCTTTTTGTAAATACTCATCAGAATAAGGAACTGTAAACCCTGTTTGATACAGTTTCGTGCTGCCGTCCTCCGTTTGTTGCTTCAAACGTAAAAAATACATCCCCGCCTTATCTTCCATATTCAATTCGTACTCACCGGGTGCAGTCATCTTTGTTTGGACTTTCATTTCCTTCCCCTCTTGTGAAACAACGGCTGCTTCCAGCGGTAAAAGATCAAGCTTATCTGATTTCAGTGTAATCTTTGCATCTCCGTTTTCTTTTTTGAGATTGATTTCATATGGAACGTTCTCATAAGATGGGAATGTTTTTGTTACTAGTTGACTCCAGAAATTCGACCATCCTTCCCATCTTGCAAAGTCGCCTGCCCACTTCCCGGAAGTATCTGATGTAAAGGCAGCCGTTTGTCCTAATCCATATTGCCACTGCGCTAAGATCGGGTCGTCCTTCTTACTCAAGATGGAAACTTGTGCGGTAGATTTGGGTGTTACCGCGATATATGCATTCATTTTAGGCACACCATTCTCAAACAACTTCACCCATTCAGGATAAGGTTGAACTTTCGGATAAAACGGGTTGTCTTCAATATAAGTACGTGTTGCCATTACTGTTTCTCTTGATAAAATACTTGGAATGACCGTCGAATCGGTTACGTAGTAAAATCTCCCTGCTCCGTATTTTGAAATATCCTCAAGTAAATTTCGATCCGCATCCTGGCCTAGTGCTACCGTTGAAATCGTAATATTATCCTTCTTCCCTTCTTCTACTAAAGTTTGATAACTGGAATTAGTGGAAGATTGCCCGTCTGTTAATAAAATAATATGTTTACGCTGCAGCTTCAAAGGTTTTAATCTTTCATAAGCAAGCTGTAAAGATGTATAAATCTCAGTACCTCCACCTGCCTCTACAGAGCGAATTTTATTCATAACATTTTTTTTATTTTTGATTGGTGCTGTCTTGACAATTTCCCAAGGCCGATCATCAAACGCGATAAATCCAATTGTATCCTCATCGCGAAGTAATTCAACGGATCTTGCTGCCGCTTCTTTTGCTAAGGCCAGCTTTTGACCGCCCATGCTTCCGGAACGGTCCAGTACGATGACTAATCCTAAAGAAGGTAATTTTTTCTTTCCTTTTATATCCATATCTACAGGAAGGATCTTTTCAATGGGTGTTTTAAAGTAACCTCCTAATCCAAAGCTATTTTCTCCACCGGTCATAATAAAGCCCGTTCCAAAATCTTTCACCGCTTTTTCTATCAATTCCATCTTTTGTTCTCCAATGGTTGTTGCAGGTACGTTGTTAAAGATAATAGACTGATATGGCAAATAGCCTGTCATCACTGTGGGCATTTTCTCTGGTATCGTTGTCTCCACTTGTACATTTGCTGATTGCAAGAGTTTTGCCAAAGCGGAATCATTTTCATCCTGCACGATCAAAACCTTCGGAGTGCCGGAAACATTAGATACTGCATAAAGCTCATTATTTTCAAGATATGTATCATCAGAAGTCGTAACCTCTGCTTTATAAACATACATACCTGTTTCCTTAACGATGTGAGAGAAGGTAAAAAGATTTTCTCCTTCCTTTACAGTAACTTTTTTCTTTAATATTTCATGATTATTTAAGGAGATTCGGATGGTTGCCTCCTTCTGTGTGTCGCTAACCATTTTAACCTTTAATTCTGCCTTTTCTCCTTTATACATCGAGGTAGGAACATTGAACTCGGTTAATGCTATATCCTCGCCATGTTTTCCTTGCATTGGTACATAGGAAATAACCGTATGTTGTCCTGTTAATTGTCTCGCTGCTTCCAATGCATTCCCGGCTGTTTCATTTCCATCTGAAAATAGAACAATTCTCCCTTTTTGATTTTCTGGGATAAGCGATGCAGCTAACTGAATACCCTCTTCTAGATTTGTTTCTCCTTCATCGATATCCGCCGATAACTGTTGAATTGGTGTTTCCTTTCTATTCAGGGGTTGCTCCATTGCAGCGTTTTTTCCAATTGTAATGATTGAATAGGAGTCGTCCTTGTGCTTGGATTGGATACTTCCCCCTATCCATGCTACTGCTTTATCTTCCGTACCCTGCATACTGGCTGAGCGATCCACTAAAAAAATTACATTTTCCCCTTTAACAGGAAGGAGCATTTGGGGGACCGTCAATGCGAAGATTATTAGCAAAAAGATAATTGCTCGCAAAATAGTAATCCAGTTTTTCTCCCATTTATTTTGGATGTGGCTTTTTCTATAAAAGAGATAAAGCATAAATCCGAATGGAAGGATCAGTAAGAAAAGAATAGGATACTTAACGTCTAATACCACGGCGATAAACCTCCCATTCTATCAATAAAATTAGAAATGCAGCTACTGCAAACCAATACCATGTATCGCTTATAGTCTGAACATGATTTTGTTTCGAAGCTTTCAATTTTTCCTGATTTATCTCAAATGATGATGAGACCTCGATTGATTGCTCTGAATCATCTAAAACTACAGTTAAATACTTGCTTTTATTATCAGATATTATTTGATATAGTCCCGGCTTACTTGGTGCAGTAAAGCTTTCCTTTTGAAGCTGGTAGGACCGAATAAAATCTCCATTTGCATCGAACACTTTCCACGATTGCGATTTCGAATCTGCACTAACCCATTTTCTTTCACCGGGTTGAAAAAACCCTTGAAAATCATGTTGTTCTGACAACCAATGAAAGGATTGATATAAAAAGATTGGGAAACCAGGCTGTAATGGCCAATCAGAATTTTCTATTTGAAAATTAATGGCTATAGCGCGTTCTCCGTTTAATTCACCTTTCTCAATTAATGGTATTTCACCGCTTCTAGCAATTATCTCCATTGTTTTTGGCGGGTTTATTTCAGCAGCTGATTTGATGTAGGTTTTTGCAAAATCAACATACTGGAATAACGGATCATTTTTCGTCTCGATACTTTTTTGCAAATTCACATGTTTCTCTTTATATGGATTGACTACAAATAAAGGCAAGGAAGTATGCCATTTTTCCATTGGCAGTTTTTCCGTTAAAATAACACCATCCTTCGCTTCCTTATCCCAATTCTTTTCGGAAAGTTGAATTACATTCACCCCAACCGTTTCAAAGCCTTTAATAATAAAAGGATTCACATCTCCAATCGCATACATATTGTTATAGGAACGGCTAAAAACGGTTGTCCTTTCATTATCAATTTCATAATCATCATTTGCGGTTATCGTAGCTGTATAGTAATCCTTTTTAGGGAGAGATGGAATCTGAACGATTTGTTGTGAATGTGCTTTAATATCTACTTCTTTGTCAAATAACTCTTCCTTTTCAAATCGTACCTTTAAATGAAAACTTTGCTTTTTACCGCTTTGATTTTCTATTATCGCTATTCCCATTACTTTACCGTTTCGTTCCGCAACACCAAAGGATTGGAGCGACACATTGAATCCAATATGCCCGATGTTATGAACCTGAATCGGAATGGATTTTTTCATATTTGGTATATCTTGCTTTTTAACGTTGTCAGAAAAAATATGTATCGTTGTATTGTTATTTTTAGAAAGCGATTCAGCGAGGCGCAACGCTTTCTCTATATTGCTAGTTTGATAGGAAAGACGGATCTTATTCACTCTTGACTTCGTTACCGATTTAGATGTTTCCTTTTTCAGACTGACAATCGGATCCTTTCCTGCAGTAATGATTGTTACATCTTGACCGTTTAATTTGTCCACCATAGCATTTATTTCCTGTTTTGCCTGTTCGAATCGTGTTATTCCTTTATCAGTAGCAGACATTGATGCTGAAGTATCAACAATAAAGATAAAATGATCCCCTTCTATCGCTTTTACTAACCAATAAGGCTTTGCCAACGCAAGCATTAAACAAAACAATATTACTAACTGCAGCAGTAAAAGAAGGTTTTTCTGTAACTTATCGATCCATGGAGATGCCTGCCATTCATTCATTACTTGCTCCCAAAAAAGATTGGAAGGAATGACTTTATTTTGATATTGTTTACGAAATAAATAGAATACAATTACAGCCACTATAAATATACTTAACAAAAGATAGATTGGATTCATTAACCCCATTGTTTTCACCTCATTTAATCCAACCTCTGTGATTACAATCTTTCCACATAATTTCATCAATAGTCTTCGCATCTGTTGTATAAAGATATTGAAAACCTAATCGCTTGCATAAGCTCTCTAGATTTTCATTATGCTCTCTGAGCTTTTTCCTGTACTCTTCGATAAGTTTACCTGTCATACTTATATTTACTTCTTTTGCAGTTTCACTATCAATCAGTTTCAAATCGCCAATATAATTTGGTTGTTCTTCCTCATGACTAAGCAATTGGATAAACCATACATCTCCCTTAACTGCCGCTAACTTTTTGAATATCTTTTCATACTGCTCTATCGGTTCCAATCCGTCTGTTATTAAAATACAAAACTCGCGATCACGCAAAAATTGTTTTTGAATACATTCTGTAAAGGGCTCAGGTTTGGAATCTGCTTGTAGATGAATGATTTCATAGAGAACTGTTTTAGCATGTACGGCTCCTTTTCTGCTAATCAACTTGCCATCTTTAGATGCAACAGGAAGAAACGAAAGCTTATCCTCACTCGTTAAAGTTAGATAAGAGAAGGCAGCTGCTACCTGTTTCGCCCTTTCCCACTTACTGTCAATAGAGATAACAGACGAAGTGCAATCCAAATAAATGGCTGTTTTGATTTCTTGTTCATCCAAAAAACGTTTAATATAATGCTTCTGCGTTCTCCCGAATATATTCCAATCAATTTGCCGAAGATCATCTCCCGGTTGATAGGCGCGAAAATCAGAAAACTCTAAGGATGAACCGAATTTTGGGGATTTTCTTACTCCCTTATGCATTCCTCGCTTCCTAGTCTTCACCGTTATCGTTGCCTTTCTGAGCTTTGTAAGTAGATCTGAAGAGAGCATGGTCATTTTACACCCACCGATTTTTGGATAGCATTGAGGCAATCATCGATGAGCTGATCAGGAATTACCCCACTAGCCTCTCCCTCGAAATTAAGAAGGATGCGATGACGAAGGACAGGTGCAGCAACATGCTTAATATCTCCAATGGATACATGATATCTCCCTTGAAAAAGGGCACGAGTTTTTGCCATTTGAATTAAGCTTTGCATCCCCCTTGGACCGCTTCCGAATTGAACATATTTTCGGATAGATTCCGGGGCATCCGCTGAATCCGGATGTGTAGCAGAAACAAGGGAGACAGCCAATTCAAGAATTTCTTCAGAAACGATCATTTCCCGTGCTAATAACTGGATTTTTAATACATCCTCCTGTGACATTATCTTTTTCAATGTTCTTGACTCCAAACCCGTCGTCCTTTTAACGATTTCCTTTAATTCTTCCTTCGTTGGATAATGCACATTGATTTTACTAATAAATCGGTCCATTTGGGCTTCCGGAAGCGGATAAGTCCCTTCCATATCGATAGGATTTTGCGTTGCCAAGACAAAAAATGGTGCCTCCAATTTCTTTGTATCCCCTAACACCGTAATCGTTTTCTCCGCCATTGCCTCTAATAATGCACTTTGTGTTTTCGGTGTAGCACGGTTAATTTCATCCGCTAGAACGATATTGGAGAATATTGGTCCATGATGAAACACAAATTGCTGCTTACCGGATTCATCAGGCTGAATAATCATCGTGCCGGTAATATCAGATGGCATTAAATCCGGTGTAAATTGAATACGTGAAAAAGATAAATCCATTACCTCAGCAATGGTTCTAATTAACATTGTCTTTCCAAGGCCTGGTAACCCTTCTAATAGAGCATGACCTCCAGAAACAATTGTCCATAAGACCTGGTCAATCGTTTCCTCTTGGCCAACAATAAATGATTGAATTTCCGCTTTTGTATCGTGCAAAAGCCCCGTTATATATTGAAACAGCTCTTCCTTTGCCTGTAACATATTCCGCAACACTCCTTTAGTCGGGATTTAAATTTGAAAAGTACTGCTTTACTAATTCCTCTAATTCAGTTGGCAATTGAACCCGCTCCGTGCTTTCGCGAAATGCCTGTTCATACTTCCCATATGCTTCTTCGTATGGACGGACATTACCTTTTAGGACCGGTCCATTACTCGAATATTGATGCTGACTTCCTTTGCCAAGTTTTCCCGAATCCTTCTCGATATTTGTTGTCCCGTTTATTTTTTCGGGAATGGTCAGGAATTTTCTTGTGCCCTGGCCTTGACCAGCGCCACTTCCAATTCCATTGCCGCCTCCTTTTCCTGAGCCACCTTGCCCATTCCCGTTCCCTGAGCCTTTTCCTTGCCCTCCGGTCTGGCCGCCGGACCCTTTTCCATTACTAGTTCCCTTGCCATTAGTTTGACCACCATTCGACTGATTTCCTGATGAAGTATTTCCTTGGTTGTTTTGTGAAGTGGGTTGATTATCAGGTGCGAAGGCAATTTGTTTCGAATCAAGCAAGCCCTGCTTCATCATTTCCTGTTGCATTTCAAGTGCCGATTCCTGTAAGGAGTCTTGGGCAAGCTGTAAATTTTGCTGTTCTTCTGCTATTTTCAGAGCATTTATTAATTGCTTTTCCAGTTTGGCAAGTTCTTCTTTGGTCAAAGATGATGTATTATTTGTAAATCGCTTTAAAGCTTGTTTTTGTTTTTTTGTTAATTGGTCCAAGTTTGATTTTAATTGTTTCATTTGCTGTTCCACTTTTTTTTGATCATTTTGGGAAATTGCTTTGGCCAGTTGGTTCAAACCCGCATTCTTTAACTGATTTTGAAAATTTTGCAGCTCTTGCTTTTGATTCTCTGCCTTTAATTGCTTCAATTCAAGCTGATTGTTTTGCTTTACCAGTTTATTAAGAGCTTCCTTGGCAGTTTTGGACGATTTCAAATCCTTTTTTATTTCTTGCAGAGTTTTCTTCACTTCTTTGTTTTTAGCATTGTCTGCAAACTTTTTGAGCTTCTTTTCTGCTTTTTTTATTGTTTCTATTTCCTTCTCTTTTTGTTTGGCAGCCTGCATCGTTGCATTAGGAATAAAAAAGAAGACTGCAGAACATGACCACAACAGGAAAGCAATGGTTAGCCATTTTGAAAAAATCCATTTTTTCTTTCTTGTTAAAACAGTTGCTTCAGCTGCCTTCATATGTTTGATAGCATCATTCCTTTGAAGCTGATATATTTCTTCATCACGGTTTAGAAAGGAAAGGGAAGTCCCTGCTCGGTCATCTCCAATAAAATGATCGTAAATATGTGCTGCATCACGGATAGTTGGTTTATGTCTATAAAAATAAAGGAAACCGAGTACAAAAATAAGGATGATACTAACGAACCAATATATTCCTAAATAAGGAATCACTACAATTCTTGCACCGATAAGCATGATAAAGGAGAATGCTCCTGCTGCCATGAACAGGAGCTGTAAATGCTTTGCAGCATGTAAAAGCCATAATTGGCGCATTACCGATTTTATCAGATTCATGAACCTGCTTTTTGTCTCCATGTCATCACCTAATTTTCGGATTCATATTTGGCCTAAGCTTTCGGATACTGACAAAAATTAATACAATAATCATTACCGAATAAAACACAATATAGCTAATCCATAGAGACGTATGAACTCCAGATAATCGAATAATCTGTTCCTTAATGTCCGGCATTAGCATACTTGCTAAAACAATAGGAGGATTTAACATTGCTAATACATAACATGCAACATTATCCGTTAACTGTTGAGATTGCGAAAAATTCACTGCAATCAAAAATAGGAATGCTGTACCACCAGCAAAGAAAAGGGTTACACCATATGTCGTAATGATGGAAATAATGGTACGTCTAATTAAAGTTGAAAAGAAAACGCCAATACTCGCAAATACTAGAATCGTAAAGATATAAAGTCCCATGATGGACAAAAGTATACCCGGTGAGACTCCTCCAAACAGAAATACAATACTATATACCGGTAAACTGGCAATAATCAAAAGCAATAAGTAAGAGACGGAAGAAAATAATTTGCTTAATATAATACTTGTCGAGCTTTGCGTTGTAGTGAGCAAAATATTTAATGTTTGTCTTTCTCTTTCACCGCTAATAATGCCAGCTGAAAGACCCGGTGTAATAAACAAGATTAATGCTAATTGAATGAAAGAAAGCATGATAAACATTTGTTTACTTTCCTCGGGACGAAAGAATCCGGAACTGCTGAAATTTGTCATCAAATAAATAAATCCTACAACAATAATCCCTATTGCCAATAGATATGCAAGCAGGCCTAAAAATGTTTTTAAGGAGCGAAACCTAAGCTTTATTTCTTTATTTAAAACTGGATTAATGAAAAATTGTCTCATGATCGTTCGACTCCTTTCGTTATTTCCATAAAGACATCCTCCAGATTGGTTTCAAATTCCTTGAAACTAACAATCGGAATATCTTGTAATATTGCTTGTTTTAATAGAATTACCTGTGACTTTTCATCACCTTTATATATAAATTGGAAGGTGTCTTCCTCATTCATTCTTTCTATTTGCACCACTTTTTCCTGATCCTCAAAATAGCGAATTGCATTCTCCCTATCCCCAAGAACTTTTACCATTATTAATTTTTCTGCTTGCAATTGTCTTTGGATCTCCGCAACTGTTCCATGGGCAACAAGTTTTCCGCCATCAATAACCCCTATCTCATCACACATTTCGGCTAACTCAGGTAGTATATGTGATGAGATTAAAATAGTTTTCCCCATCGTTTTTAGTTCTTTTAAGATTTCACGCATTTCCACACGTGCACGCGGATCAAGTCCTGAAGCAGGTTCATCCAAGATAAGCACCTCAGGGTCATGAATTAATGACCTCGCCAAACAAAGTCTTTGTTTCATTCCACGAGAGAGGACATCTACATAAGAATCTTTTTTATGCGATAGATTCACCAGTTCCAAGAGCTGCGGAATCAATTTTTTCCTCGCATCTGCGTCCATACCGTAGCTTGCACCATAAAAATCAAGATACTCATCTGCTCTTAAATGATCATATACACCAAAAAAATCAGGCATATACCCAATTTGCTTTCTAACTTGCTTCGGCTCCTTTGAAATATTAAATCCGTTAACAAAAGCTGTTCCGGATGTAGGAGATAATAATGTAGCCAATATGGAAAAGGTAGTCGATTTTCCGGCGCCATTTTGCCCCACAAAACCAAAGACCTTTCCTTTTTCAATTTTAAGATTAAGAGAATCCAGTGCAGTAAAGGTTCCGTATCTTTTCGTTAAATCGATGATTTCAATCATGGACGAACATCCCCTTTCAATGTTAATTGCGGGAGGTTGACGTCCGGATGCTCATTGCCGTTTTTCTCCAGCTTCACTTTTATCTTGTTATCCAAAACAAACCTCTGCGGATGGTCTTTTAATTCCACCACTCTATTTTGTGGATTTAATTTTACATATTTATTTGCCTTGAAATCAAAAACACTATAAGTCGTATAAGCATTTGCTTCTAGCACAAATTTGATTTCGTTGATATTTGTTTTGCCAGGATTCAGTTGCTGTGGAATTTGGTAATTCAGCTCGTATTCACCGTCATCAAGAACAATATAATTCTTTTTCCCTGTATTTCGGTCCATAATATTTCCTTTTAAAACCTTAATATTCATGGCAAGTTGATCAGTATCTAAAGTAAATGGCCCACGCAGAGCTGTATTCACTTTAAACGGCTGATAAATTAGCGATAGCTTTTCCTTTTTTTCCTTTTTATCTACAATATTTGTTTTGATTACTTCATCTTTCGTAATACCAACAATAACCGGGTTATTTATTTGACTATTATTTAATTTTCCAGCTAGCATCTTTAAAGCCTCTTCTTTCATAGGTTGGATATTACTAGCCTGCAAACGGTTAATGTTTTGTTGATAGAACATACCATCCACATATTGCATGGCTGATAAAAACGGTACATTAACCTCCTTAGTAACATTTAAGGTTTCCCCTTTTTTTACAGCCCCCAAATCATATGTATTGGTACCTGACCACACATATAAGTCTTCAAAGCTATATGGAAACTCGTTTTTTATTGTTCCGGTTAACTTTCCGTCCTGTAAATCTAAATTAGCTCGGAAACCGCCAACTCCATCCTTTTGAGCGAATCCGAAAAAGGAGCGGGTTGACCAAAACTCGACATTGGGGAAGGTTAGTTCTTGATTCATTTGTTTACTTTCAATGGTAGCTTGCTTATACATTTGAGGTGAATTAACGACTGAATTTCGATAAAAAGGAATCGCGTTCAATTCCTGATTTGGGTAAACAATTTTATAATCCCCACCGGTGTTCGACATAAGGGTTGCTGCATACAAACCATATAAACTTCCATCACCATTAGCCTTATATGCTCCTATTTCATTCATATGTGGAGCTGCAATACGATCTTTTGCACCGGCAGCAAAGATACCCGTTGAAAAAAGAAGCGAAAGCGCAGGGATAAGCCACCATGCATGTTCTCTCTTATCTATTTTACGGAGGACAAAATACAAAATTGGTACAACGATGATAAAATAGCAAACTAGAATCAGTATTAATATCCCAATTGAAAAGTATGAGGAAGGAAATAAGTCATTTACATCTCCTATTTGATACATAATATTGCTATAGAAATTATCGTCTTTAAACATTTCTCTCAGAGCAGTATTATCCGCTTTATCCAGTAATGTACTAAACCATTCATCGTAACCATTCCATGATGAAAGCGGGGCATCACCAAGTGAAAATGCTGTTTGCCAGATACTTCCGTTTCCTAACGATTTTTGTGCAACCACGGGATGCGATTCTGAATAAGCGGTTGCGACTGCATCCTTTTGGACATTTCCAGTAAAAATGGAAAGACTATTGAAAGAAGGTTTTTCGCTCCCTTTTAAAAAGGATAGGTCGTGAACGGTTATTTCATCATTTATATCTAAAGGCATACTAGATTGTATGCTTCCGAATGCCTGATTGCCATTTGGGTTTGCACCTGCAATCAATACCCCGCCATTTTTTATCCAGCCTAGTAAAGCATCTTGCTGTTTATTATCTAATGTACTTATTGCAAACTCATCTACCACGATAAAGTTAAAAAACTCAAGTCCTGCGGAATCATTCGGGAAATTATCTTTCGATAGAGTAAAGCTTTGGGAACTTCCATTATTCAGCTGCAAAACTTTTAATTCTTTTAATCTATCAGTATTCTCACTTAATAAACCAATTGTAGTAGAATCAGAAGATAGGATTCTAGGGATGCTAAATGCCTCTGTTGATACCTTTACTTCATGGCCATCCTGCCAATCGCCTTTAAATAAATGAATAAATGCTGTATTGTTGTTCGAAAACCCCACCTCATCAGAAAAACCTGGGATGGAAACAGAGTAACTTTTTGTTGAGCCTGCGGGGATATGTACATGCAAAATCTTGGAACCGCCAGCATTATAGGCAGGGGCAAAATTAATAAGGAGATCTCCACTAAAGTCTTCTCCTTTATTCTCAAGCTTTATATGTACCGGTACTCCTCTTCCCGTTTTCACTGTTCGATCGTAGCCAATATTTGCTTTGACTTGGATACTCTCTTTTGCCAAAACTGGTGAAGACGCAAAAGTGAGAGAAATAACAAATAATATGAAAAAAATTGACCTCTTTAATTTTTTTGTCATCATAAACCTCCATATTCTCTTCCATTTCCAATATTGAGCATTAATATTTGGTATTCCCCCTTTTTCTTTATAAGATATTCATACTAAATCATTAACGAAATTTCCTGCCCATCCCCTACAGAATTTTCTAAAAAAATATTCACTTTACTATTTTACAATACATTTCCAAAAATTAAATATTTTACATAAAAAAAAAAAACACCACGCCTAATTAGTGTGGTGTAACTTATTTTTATTACATTTGAAAAATGTATTCCGATACGACCTTAATGGCAATTTCGATTGCTTTTTCATCTGGATTTAGCATGGCATGATGCAGTCCGTAAGGAGAATCAACACCTAACCAAAACATAAATCCCGGAATTTCCTTAAGCATATACCCAAAATCTTCTCCTGTCATTGCTTCTTTACAAATAAATACGTTTATATTTTCTTTTGCTTCTAGGAATTTAATAAAATCTCGGGTTGGTGCTTCGTGATTATATACCTGATGGTACATGGACCCATAATCGATTTCAGCTTCACACTCAAAACTTGCACTAATACCATTTACAACAGCTTCAATACGCTGCTTAACCTTTTGCATCGCTTCAGGCGATAACGTCCGAATTGTTCCCTCAAGCCTGGCTGTTTCGGCGATAATATTTTGCACTGTGCCGCCCGTTATCTTTCCGATCGTAATAACTGCACTATCCAGTGGATCTACATTTCTTGAAATGATCGATTGCAGCTGAGTAACCAAATACGATGACGCCACTACCATATCCCTCGTTTCGTGAGGATATGCAGCATGACCGCCTTTTCCTTTTAAATCAATAAATAATTCAGATGTATTTGCGAATAACAAACCTTCCCGAATCGCAATTGTTCCAACCGGATATTCAGGAGCAATGTGAAGGGCAAAAATAATATCCGGCTTCCATTCCTTCATTATATCTGTTTCTAGCATTGGCAAAGCTCCGCCAGGTCCCTCTTCAGCAGGTTGAAAAATAAATAAAACATCATCTTGAACAGGATGATTAACAACATTGGTTAAGACACCTAATGCTATACTCATGTGAAAATCATGACCGCAAGCATGCATTCTGCCTTCATGCTCAGATTTAAAGGACAAGCCCGTTTGCTCCACAATTGGCAATCCATCAATATCCGTACGATAACCGATTAATTTTTTCGGTGAAGTACCATAGACTTTTACAAATAATCCAGTTTTCCACTTTTTTATCTCCATACGCTCTTGAGGCAGTGTTTCTAAATAGTGTAATAAATATGCTTGTGTTTTAAATTCCTGAAATCCTAGTTCAGGTATTTGATGTAACTCGCGCCGTATTTGTACAAAAGGATTTACTTTCTCCATCGTTAATGAACCCCTTTTTGAAAAAGCCTGGCTGCATGCGCCAGGCTTAAAAAAATTATAGTTTTCTTAGTTCTTGTTTAATTTCAATTTTAGATTTTGTTTTTTCATCAATTTCTTTAATCACTTTTGCAGGAACACCTGCAACAACAGTGTTTGGTGGAACATCATTAACTACAATAGCACCTGCAGCAACAACGGATCCTTTGCCTACTGTTACACCTTCCAGAATGACAGCATTCGCGCCAACTAATACATCATCTTCGATAATAACCGGTTTAGCAGAAGGCGGCTCAATAACGCCTGCTAAAACAGCACCTGCACCAATGTGACAGTTTTTCCCTACTGTGGCACGACCACCAAGTACTGCATTTAAATCAATCATGGTACCCTCACCGATAACTGCACCAATATTAATTACTGCCCCCATCATAATAACTGCATTATTGCCAATTTCAACTTGGTCACGAATGACAGCACCTGGTTCAATGCGCGCGTTGATCCCTTTAAGATCTAATAATGGAATGGCAGAATTACGTCGATCATTTTCAATGACATAATCTTCAATTTGATCTTTATATGTATGGAGGACCTCGGAAATTTCAGACCATTCTCCAAAAACGACACCTGTATTGCCGTTAAGGAAGGTTTGAACACTGTCACCAAAAGAGATCCCTTCTAAATTTCCTTTTACATATACCTTAACAGGTGTTGATTTTTTGCTGTTTGAAATAAACGAAATAATTTCGTTCGCATCCATCATTTTCATTTATGTATTCCCCTTTCATGAATTTCATTTACTATTTCTCACATTACTTTAACAGACTAAATCGCAGTGTACAAGTATATTCATCTAGAATGTATGCGGCTGAGTAGCTAAAAAATCGTTCACCACTTCAATGAATGCTTGTACTTGTTTTAATTCGAAGGCTGATTCGTAGCCAAGCAGCCATGTGTCACGTTTTAGTCTTTGATCATGACCGCCTTTTAAAGGGATTTTTTTCATATCTTTCGCCGACTCGTTCAGGGTAATGGCAGGTAAGATTGCATACCCAATCCCATTAAAAGTCATCTGCTTGCACGTCTCGATTTGATCTACCACAATCGTATTTTTTGGAGTTGTCTGAAACTCACGATGCCACCAATCTTGAATTTCCTGGTAATAATTTGAATCGCTTTTAAATTGAATAAATGGTCGTTCCGTTTTTAAGACATCTTCAATTTTCTCAATTTCTTTATCGACAAGATACAAGGTATCTTCAAATAAATGAATTTTTGGTCCTTTCCAATCTGTCGAGCCACGCAAGATTCCTATATGTACCTCATCCTCATATAAGGATTTGAGAATTTCACTGCTCCAGCCAGTAATAAGGGATATTTTTGCTAATGGATATTGATCTACAAAGCTCTTTAATACTTTAGGAAGCCAATTTTGTCCGACTATAGATGCACAAGCTATTTTCAATGTTCCATGTACTTTTGAGTCCAAGGACTGCAATTCCTCTCGAACTTTTTCTTCCTTTTCCAGCACTTCATTAGCTAGTCGGATCACCAGTTCACCCGAAGGCGTTAATGTTAGCCCTTTTTGCGTGCGAATAAATAGCTTTGTTCCCCACTGTTTTTCGATATTTTGTAATCGCTGGGAAAGAGCAGGCTGGGAAACAAATAGTCGTTCCGCTGCCTTTCTCATGTTCATTTCTTGAGCCAGTACCGCTAATAATTGGAATTCAGTTGTGGACATTTTCAAACCTCATAAGTTTTTCTTATATTGTATCTTAATGATGAAGGAAATTCATTATAAAAAACTTTTATTTACAAATAATAAAAGCCCCCAATAAGGGAACTTCTAAAAATGATTGAGCTTGTGTATATGATGGTTCAATTCTTTTAGCAATGTTCGACGGGTAAAGATACCGGCAAAGAAACCTTCTTCATCCTCTACGCATAAAAACGGGTGATCAACTAATAAACCTAGTGCTTTTTCAAACTGATCCTCCAATTTTACTCGAGGAATTTTTTTCGTCATCACATTTTCAACTTTATAATCGCTTAATTTTTCAAATTCAATTCTTTCTAATCCAAGGATGGACTCCGTAATAAGGGAAGAACTTATTAATCCGTGCAATTTAAACCTTGCATCTAATACTGGGATTGCGGAATAACCACTCTTCGTTAATACCAATAATGCATGCTCAAGGCTATTTCCGACTTGAACATGTGCAACTTTTTCAGAAGGGATCATAAAATCACTAATTTTCGGTTCTAAAAATTCGTGGCTTTGTAAGGAAATCATCATAAAACTCCCTTGTTTGTATTTATATATCCTTACATATTCTATCATAGATCATGGAAATGAGAACTAGAAATTCGTGTAGAAAGCATGTTTATTTCGTGTCTATTTTTTTCTTAAATAAGTCTTTAATTTCATTTATTTCTTTTCTGATGTTCATTAATTCAGCTACCACTAAAAGCATGATAAGCGTTTGAATTCCAAGTATGATGTATAGCAACAAATACTTTCTCCTCCATTCATTATAATGTTATCCTAACCCTCATTATAACGTTTTTAAAATAAAAAAAGAGCCAAAAAATAAGGCTCTAGGATGGATTTCTTTCTTCTTGGACTAAATCAAAGATTTCAATGGATGTAATATCAATATCATCAAATTGATATTTATTCGTTTTTTTATCATCACCATACACTTCTAATTCAAACGTCTCCGTAGCCGGAAAGTATTTCACCTGACAAAGAGTTTTTCCATTTACCTCAAAACGTCTTTGTTGAACATCACCTGTTTCATTTCCTTCTTGCATTGCTTTTAATCTTTGTATAATTCCTAACAATTGGGACATACATAAACTCCTTTCAACAATCAAGCTTTATCTGCTCGCTCTCACAATACCTTATTTAGAGGTATTTACATTTACTTTCTTATTTTATCATTCCCGAATGTACATTTCTAACCATCAAAAATCTATATTTCTTTATGATGCATTCTTTTTTTATAAATAGTTATGTAAACAATTTTGCAAGCAATAAAAACATTATAAGAGAATAGTTATCATGATTGCAATGAAAACATTCAAAATAAAAAACCTCATCTGGATGAGGTTCCTTTTAAAACTTTGACATCAGCAGCCAAATTGGTTTAAAGTTGATCGGTAAAATGAACGATGTTAAAGGATTAAGAAAAGAATTCTTTAGACTTTTTAATCCATGATGTGTTGGATGTTTCATTGTTGCCTTTGGCGATTGAATAATATTCTTTGGGACGTAGTAAAGTATTTCGTCAATTTTCCAAACACCTTTTACTTTCTTTAAGCGTACACCTTGATAATCACTTTTATAAATGACTGGGCCAGTGTCTTTTTTAGCCATATTCTCAAAAATATACACCCTATTCCCCAACTTCTTCACCTTTGTTTGATCATCATAAGAAAAGAAGGGAATGTAATATAAAGGAAAATCGGAGCCAAACGTTTGATAACCTTTATCCGTTTTCACAAGATTTTCTTTAAGGAAAAGAGAAATGAAATCTTTAGTAAAGTAAGTATTCAACATGTCCTTAATTTCATTTAAAGAACGTTCTTTTTCGCTAAGTGCAACCTGGGTATGAAAAGCATCTTTTACAAATTGTTTATAATCTGCACTTTTCCCTTCGGCCATAACATGAGACTTAAGTCCAAACAATACACCCACAATCAGAACTGTAGTGATTATTATTTTCTTCAACATGTCACTCTCCTCTCCAATGCTTGTCTATGCCTTTTCATTGTAACAATGGAAAAATGTCGATATACATGGAATCGTTCGCAAATTTCTCACAGAAACAGACATCCTAACGGAAATAATGACAATCTTATTTTTCATATGAATATAGGTAGTTTTAACCATTTTTGATGATAAAAATATATCACTGTCTATAAACTTCAAATATGCAATTTTTGTCATATTATTTTTATCCGTTCGACAAAAAATCCTTACCCAAATTTGAGTAAGGATTTTTCATTGTTTAAGTATTATGAAATCCATGTGGATTACCTGAAAAAATTGTCTCCGTCTCACTTCAGCATTTTCCGTTTCCTCACTGTGTTTCCTTTGGCTCACCTGACCCATAAAAGTGAATTTGGCACATAAATTTCACCCATCCGTACGCTAGATCTGCGGAGATCAGCGTATTTGGTCTTTACATCAGTAATTCCTTTGGAACACTAATTCTAACTGTTACTAAAGGGTTAACTAATTGGCTGATTTGTATATCACATAATGCACTAAGAAGCCGGTATGCATCGTTAAAGGTCAAAGATTGCTTTGCTTGAATAGCTTCTACGGCAGTAATCATTCCTTTTTCTGCAGCTTTTTCTACCGTTTTTTCTGAAGCAATAAACATATAGGAATCAAGCGTTTCAACAACTGGTAATGCAAGTGGTTGGTTTTCTTTTTTTGATACTTTAAGTGTTACCTTTCCGCCAATTTCGATACCGGAACCATTTAATTCTCCATCCCCCATGGCAGCATGCAAATCCCCAAGTGCTAATAGTGCGCCATCATGAAAAACAGGTAGATACAGTTTATTCCCGGCAGTGATGTATTTTGTATCCATATTACCCCCATGATCCCCAGGCGATTCACTTAATATCTCCCCATCTACTGGAGCAACTCCAATGACTCCAATCATTGGTCTGACTTTAAATTGAAGTTGTTCGTTATAGAAAACTGTCCCATTTTCTATCAGAATTATTTTGGTATCTTCAATCTTCACCTTGTTCCCCAATCTCCCCATACCAGGGTAAAGAACCATGACACCTTGAGAATCTAATTCGATATTCTCTATTTCAATACAAAGAATATCTCCTTTTTCTACGCCATTAATATAAATGGGCCCAGTAGCAGGATTAATATAATCCATCTTCATACTTGTCCGCAATTGACTTTCACTCGTGAATGCTCCGCCGTAGCAATCATGTGTTTCAACTTGAAAAGTTTCCCCTAAATCAACAAAATACTTTGGCTGATGTTTAGCAGAAAAACTAGTTATATAATGCTCTTTTCCAAAAAACTTCATTTATGTAACCCCCGATTGTTAAAAAGGATATTGATTCAGCCACTGGCCGCCATCCATCGTAATACATTCTCCATTTATATAGGCAGCTTTATCAGAAAATAAAAAGGCTGCTAATTCCGCAATTTCTTCTGGATTTCCCAATCTTCCCAACGGGATGCTATTTAATGTTCTTTTCGCTGCTTCTTCTGATTCCCATAATTTTTCTGCTCCGCCGGTTTTATCAATTGGTCCAGGAGCAATGGCATTTACACGAATTCCGTATTTCCTTCCCCATTCTACTGCTAAGGTTCTTGTTAAGGCTAAGACCCCTGCTTTTGCGGAAGCTGAGTGAATAACTCCAGGTCCTGCATTCCATGCATATGTTGCAACCATATTAATCATACTTCCTTTAATGCCTTTTTCAATCCAATAGTTTCCGACCGCATGAGAGCAGTAAAATGTTCCATTTAATACAATATTAATAACTGAATTCCACCCGTTAATGGAAAGCTTTTCAGCTGGACAAATAAAATTCCCGGCAGCATTATTGACAAGGAAATCAATCTTTCCAAAACACGAATGTGCTTCATCCACCATTTGTTGTACTTCCTCTGGGTTTCTTACATCCATTTGGACAGTTAATATATTTGAATTTATTTTTTCTAATTCCTCTTTTGTCGCATGCAGCCTATCGGAATTTCTTCCGGTTATTATGACATTTGCACCCTCTTGGGCAAACTTCTTTGCCATATATTTACCCATTCCGCTTGAACCGCCAGTGATAATAACTACTCGATCTTTCATTTGTTCCTCCCCTTCGCAGTGAATGAATAGTCATTCATTTATTTGTGTATATATCTCGTTCTTTTCCCATTGTAACACGAATTGCCCTTTTTAAAAATATTCAAATTTTTTGAAGCAAAAAAAAGGGTTAAAAACCCTTTTTTAATGGATAGGAAAGTATAAAATTTTTCAACATCTAAATAATTTAACAAGTTTAATCTTGTCTAGCTACAGCGCCTATCGGCTAGCGGATTTCTCCGTCTCCTCCCTACGATAAGTCAACATCAGTTCGTGAACTACCTCACTGTGTTTCCTTTATCTCGAGCCTGCGACTACGAAATCCGTACGCCGATGAGCAAGGCGCTTGCACTTTTCTTATTTATCTCTATTTTTATTAAGCAAGGAATCATTTAATCTTGAAATCGATTTAATAATTGCCTTCTTTTGATTATATCCTTTAACCGATACTGTAATATCATTATATTCAGTAAAAACTTGACCCCATGATTCCCCAGATGAAAAACCGTATGAATAGATTTTTATCATTCCGGACTTCGTTGGTAAGAAGAAAACGTCCATATGCTTATGTTTGTGCATAATAATAACCCCTTTCCTATCTATTCACGATACTTCTAAAAACTTTTTTAAATTTTATCTATCTAATAAATTATTATTCATTTAACCTCGCAATATAAATAGAATATACCTTTAAATACTTAAGATTTCAATAGATATGGCATAAAGGAGAGAAGCATACCGCGAATAAAATGAAAAACTTAACAAATAGTTTATGTTGCTTCATTGATAAAAATGAATAATCCCATATCCCGAAGAAGCTTTTTGAAAAGGGTAATAAGTTATTTTTTGGCATTAATAGGTCTCAGCAGCGGTGGCTATATTTATAGTCGATACATTGAACCACACCGTCTTGACATGAATTATATTCCCATTTATCACGAGAAAATTCCGAAAAGCTTTCACGGCTGTAAAATTGTTCAATTTAGCGACACACATATTGGATTTCAATATAGCTTAGAACAATTAAAAAAACATATTATAGCCATCAATAAGATAAAGCCTGACATCATTTTTTTTACAGGTGACTTAATGGACAAACCAAATCAGTATCCATTTAAAGAAGCGCTATGCAATATTCTGAAGGAATTAAATGCTCCTTATGGAAAGTATGCGATTTTTGGGAATCATGATCATGGCGGCTATGGTACCGATATTTATATGCAAATCATGGAAAAAGCAAATTTTTACGTTTTAAGAAATGAAGCCATTTCGCTTGAGTTAAATAATGGTGAAAAAATATTTGTAGCGGGCATTGACGATGCTATGTTAGGGAAGCCAGATATTCCAGGAACACTTAAAAGAATACCTGTTCATTATTTTTCTATCCTCCTGTCTCATGCACCTGACCTTGCAGATGCCGCATCCGCAATCGGCATTGATATTCAATTAAGCGGACATAGCCATGGTGGACAAGTAAAAATACCGTTTTACGGACCTTTAGTAACACCTCCATATGGAAGGAAGTATATCGAAGGGGAATACCATGTAAATATAAGGAATCCACTTTACTTATATGTAAACCGCGGACTTGGGACGACCAGACTACCTTTTCGGTTTTTATCCGTACCAGAAATAACGATCTTCCAATTACAATCGGGAAAAACATAAGAAATGACCGCAACATTGCAATATCCGTTAAGTAGCGGGCATTTCTTAGGGGGATCGCATAAATTAATTTTCAAGTATTCTATATCTATCTAAAGTAAGAAGCCATTGATTAGCGGATTTCTACGTCTCTTGCTTGAGATAGTGCAACAAGTGAAAATGGTAGTGCTATTTATACTTGGTAAAATTACATTTCAAATGTTACTCGGTGAAATTTTGAAGTGCCAATTTTGCTCATCCGTATACTTGCGATCTTCTTATATACACAATACATTTTTTTCAATCTCATCTGCACTCACCGGACGGCTGAAATAAAATCCTTGTGCTTTAAGACATTGTGCGGAAATGAGGAATTGAACCTGATCGCTTTCTTCGACTCCCTCAGCAATGACCTCCATCCCTAAATTATGGGCAAGATTAATAATTGTTTTCGTAATAGCGGCATCTTTTTCATTTACTTGAATTTCTTTTACAAAGGACTGATCAATTTTAATAATGTCTATCGGAAATCTTTTTAAATAATTCAAGGAAGAGTATCCTGTTCCGAAATCGTCAACTGAAATTACAATCCCGATTTCTTTTAGACGCTGGAGCATGGACAGAGCATTTCTAGTATCCTCCATTGCTCCTTCCGTTACTTCAATTTCAATGGAAGAAGCCGGTAATTGGTAAAATAACAGTGCCTTTTTAATAATAGTTGGCAGATTTGGATCAAGTAATTGTTTCGGTGATATATTGATTGCAACACGAATATCTTTAAAACCCTTTTTTCTCCAAATTGCAAGTTGTTCACAAACAGTATGGATAACCCACTCACCAATTGAGATTATCAGCCCCGTTTCTTCAGCCAACGGAATAAATTGTGCCGGGGATACAAAACCAAACTTTCGATTATTCCAGCGTATTAACGCTTCAAAGCTCTTTATCTTGCCATCAAGTAAATTAACTTGCGGTTGATAATGCATGATAAATTCATTCTTTTCAATAGCCTTTCGCAAATGTGCTTCCATCAAAATATAGTTTGGAAAGGCTTCATTCATTTCTGTACGGTAAAAACGATAATGTCCCTTCCCTTTTTCCTTTACCTGAATAAGCGCACTGTCAGCATTTTTGATTAAGCTTTCCGCATCTTTCCCATCTGCCGGAAAGAGACTAATACCAATGGATGGGGTTAGGTAGTAGTCTTGATCATAAATATTAAATGGTTCATGGAACAATGCAAGGATATTTCCAGCGACACGATCCGCTTCTTTTTTCTTTATTCTAGGCAAAATGATAACAAACTCGTCTCCGCCTAATCGATATACACGATTATAAGAGACATTTAAAGTTAATAACCGGTGAGAGGTTTGCTTTAACAGTTCATCTCCTGCTTGATGACCTAATGTGTCATTAAAGTATTTGAATCGATCTAAATCAATATAAAAAAGGGCAAAATCTTGCTCTTTAATCATCGATGTCGTAATTTCAGCTTGAAGATGCTCTAATAACGCCGGACGATTCCACAAACCTGTTAATGAATCGTGCATTGCCATATAGTTCATCTTTTCATTCGTTCTCCACTGCTCGGTAGTATCACGAATAATGACGTATATTCCCCTTATTTCCCCATTAATTTTAATTGGGACCGTTTTTAATTGTATATATAATTTAACACCTTGTTTATTAATAAATGTACAATCATTCGTTTCTTGCGGTTCTCCAGATAAAGTATTAGACATTACTCTGAATATTTCCCCGACTCCGTTTTTATCTACTAATTCGTAAATAGAACGATTAATAAGCTCTTCTTCGGTATAGCCTATCATTTTCAAACTAGCAGGATTGGCACTTAATATTCTTCCCTTTTCATTAATAGAAAAAATCGCATCTAAATTATGATCGATAAGTGATTGATATTTTTGTCTTGTTTCAACTAAATCCGTAACATCTCGTGTAATACCAACAATATAGGAAATAGAATTTTGATCATTTATTCCTGTAAGACGACTCTCAAACACTCTAATTTCATGTTCATTTACTTGAATATAATCCGTAAAAATGACGGTTTCGTTTGTTTCCAACACTTTTTGATAATATCTATTTAAATGGGTAGAGAGTTCTTCCGGTAACACTTCTTCCATAAGAGAGCCTATATGCTCTTCCTTTAAATTCGCATGATCCAATCCTTTTTGATTTACAAATAAATAACGAAATGTTGGACCAGGTTCCACTTTCATGATAAATACCATATCTGAAATTTGATGCAAGAAAATATCACGAAGCATTTTTTCTTCATGACCATTTTCAGGATGTACCATTTTTTTCTTCGTATGTGTATTATTAGTCTGCTTCATATAACCATCCCTTTTTAAACCCCAGGCCCTCTTTAATTCAAAAATTGTCATTATTTATCTACTTATGTCTATTTTACTAATTATCAGTATAAATGAATATAATGAAAGATAAAATAATTATTTTTTCTATTTGCATCTAAAAACAACTCCAGTTTTTGTCGAAAAATAGCATATTTTCAACAAAAATGTCAGACTCATTCATTTTATAAGAGTCTGACATTAAAATAAAGAGATTATGAAAATTTTCCTATTTATTTCCCATAAATGGCCACCAATTTGTCTTACCAAGTGCTTTAACCATCACAGGAACAAACAGCGGTAGCACGATGAATGCATAAAATAACAATCCTGATAAGACTAGTGTGGCAATTTGTAATAAGGACATTACACCAGAAGGAAGCATTGCCGCAAATGTTCCTGCTAGTATAATCGCAGCTGAAATGATAACTGTCCCCATATTTTTCATCGCCATTAAAATTCCTTCTTTTACTTGTAGTTGACGATATTCTGAAAAACGATCCATAAGGAAAATAGAATAATCTATTCCTAACGCCATTAAAATAACAAATCCGAAAAATGGTACAGCCCAACTGATACCGGAGTATCCAAGCATATGGACAAATACCAATTCAGTCATGGCAATCGAAGAATAATAGGTTAGTAATAAAGAAATTATTAAGTAAATCGGCATGATGAGTGATCTTAAAAGGATAATTAAAATAATCCCTATTCCCGCCAGCATAAACATAACTGTTCTGCTGTAATCCGAGTTTGACATTTTATTCAAATCATGATTCATACTAGTAACACCGGATATTCCGATATGGGCATTTTCAAGCTTCGTACCCTTAAGCGAGGTTTTTAATGCCTGATTTATTCGATCAATCGTTTGCATTGCTTGGTTGGAATATGGATTTTGGTTTAGTACTAAATCAAAGCTTGTCATTTTTCCATCTTTTGAAATATATGTGTCTAATGCTTTCTGGTAATCCACATTGGTTAATAATTCATCCGGAATATATACACCAGATTTTTGTAAGTTACTATCGTTAGACATCTTATTCAAATAGTCACTAGCATCATCTAATCCTGATTGTATTTTCCCAAGACCATCTGTACTTTGATTTAAACCATTTGTGAGATTAGATAATTGCTCGCCAACGGATCCAAACCCTTTCTGCAACTGTTGTTGCCCATCTGCGATTTTTCCTAATCCATTTGATACATCAGGGAGTTTCTGGATGACTTGCGATTGTCCATCTGCCGCTTTTGACATACCTTTTTCTAATTGGTCTAATCCCGTTATAATGGAATTAAAGCTGTTTGCAAATTGACTAATTCCAGATAAAATACTACTTAAGCCTGTATTTGCTTGCTGAAAACCATTATTTACTGCTGATAAATTTTTATCTAGTTCTGTTAAAGCTCCGGCGCTTACACCAAGACTTTGTGCCGTACCTTGTACAGTTTGTTTGATAGCATTGTAGTCACCATCTTCTTTAAGCCCATTATATTTGGATTCAAGTTGGGTAAAATGGCTATTTAAATTCATCAAGCTCGCTTGAATGGAAGTTATCCCATTAGTTATTTGCTTATAATTTGATTCCAATTGCTGGACTCCTTGCTGCATCTTCTGATAGTTAGTCAGGAGTTCATTTACTCCCGCTTTTAATGCAAAGGCTTGTTTGCGGGCTTCCATAATTCCGGTCTTTAGTTCACCTGCTCCCGTCGATCCGCTGCGAATCCCTTTCTCTATTTGTTCAAGTGCAGTCTGTAAATCCGTGATTCCAGATTGTAATGATTTTGTTCCTGTCTGAAGATCACCAATTCCGGCTGTAGCACTCTTAAGTTTCGGTTCATTTTTACTTAAAGACTTTGCTGCGGTATTTAAGCCTGCTTTAATATCTCCGATTCCTTTATTTCCTTTGCCAATCCCTTCACTGATTGTACCTGCTTGATTTCTAACATAAAGCTCTTTCATAACATCCCCAACAGGACGTGTTGCACTGCGGACTTTTTCAATATGATCTACTTTAGATAAATCACCACTGACATTTTCAATTAATCCTAAATATTCCTTCGATTTCATCGATTCATCATTTTCAAGAACGACCGTAACTGGCATAATTTCACCAGATCCAAAGCCATTTGAAACGATATTAAATGCCTTAACAGATTCATAGTCATTGCCCAGCTCATCTAGAGAGTTAAAGGATAGCTTTCCATTGTAGCTTATTAATAACGGAATCGTAATAACAGCAACAATTCCCAATGCTATAATCGGTCGAGTAATAGCAAGATTCCCTGCCCATCCCCAAAGTTTACTTTCTGAATGAGAAATATTTCCTTTCAGCGGCCAAAAAATTACTTTGCGGAGTGTAGCCATAAAAAATGGAACCACTGTTAGTAGGGCCAGAAGAAGAAATACTACTCCCACAGCGACTGCTGATGCAGATTGGTAAAGCTTAAAGCTTGCAAAACCTATAGATGCAAATCCAATCATAACTGCAATCCCGCTAAATAAAACCGTTTTCCCGGCAGTTTTATATGTCGCAATAATTGCCGGCACCACTTCATTTCCCTTCGATAATTCCTCCTTAAAACGACTTAATAGGAGAATACAATAATCCGTTCCAATCCCAAATAATACTGCGACTAAAAAAATCTGCGTGAAATTCGATAACGGAAAATTCAGCTTATCTACTAAAAAGGCGACAACCGATTGGCTCACCAAATAAGTCAAACTGACGGTAATCAGAGGAATGATAGGAGCTACTACCGACCGGAAGACAAGGATTAAAACAATTAATATAAACGCTACGGTTATTAATTCTGTCTTTTTAAGCCCTTTTTGCGAGCTTATCACTACATCCTCATTGATTAGTCCATTTCCTGTCATCATCGTTTGGACATGCGGTGTAGCAATCGCATTGTCCAGTTTATCGCGGACACTGCTAATCTCTCTATTCTTTAACTCAACATCTAAAATAGCTAAAATGGTTTTTCCATCTTTTGAAACTAATTGATTTTTTAATTCCTCTTGGTCAAAATGGGTTGTAACGCTATTTACGCTAAGTTCCTTTTCTTTACTTTTTATTTTTTGAATAGTTTTATGAATATTTTCAATTTGATTAGAATCCAATTTTTTATTATCGTGAAAAACGACGATAAAGGATTCAGAGCCTTCCTTCTCACTTGTATGATGCTGTTTTATTTCAGAAGCAAGTCTGGAAGGATATCCATCCGGAACAGTAATCTGGCCTTTTTCACGGACAAGGTTCTCCATATTTGGAGCCTTCCATGTAAGAACAGCTGCCACCACAATCCAAAAGGCTAGTAGCAGCCATCTAAAACGGACAACAAATTTCATAGAGTATCTCCCTCCTTTGAATTTTGAATAATAGTGGATATTTTTTCATAGAGGTTAATAAATTCTTCTAAATCATCTGGATCTAATTCCTCTAAATAATGACTGACAAACTTTTCTATTTTTATTTCCACTTCTTCACAAACCTTTTTTCCTTCTTCTGTTGCAGTTATGTATATATTTCTACGGTCGTTTTGATCTCTTTCTCTCTTAATGAAACCTTTAGTTTCTAATTTATCCACTTTAGAAGTTATAGCGCTTTTATTTACATTTAATTGTTCCGATAATTCAGCAGCGCGAAGTGGACCTTGAAAATAAATAATTCTCAGCATTGAATACTGTTCTAATGACAATTCTTTCAACACGTTTTCTGAAATTAGGGAAGAAATTCGTTTTGTAGCAAATAAATAGACGTCTTCGTATCTTTTTATTAATAGCTTTATTTTTTCACGTTCCAATAATAGTTCACCCCCTAAACTGTTAACAACATAACTATAAGGAGTATTTTTTTGTCCTGTCAATAACTTGATAAAATTGACACAAAATATACATGTTTTTTGAGACAGCCTTTCCAATCTTATGAATTAGTAGTATAATAAAGTCAATCAATTTCAAAATTATTTAACAATGGAAAGGAGTTCGTTTTTTTGAATTCACACTCTTCCGCTCCGTTACCACCTTCTATATTAAACCTCTCATATGCTATTTTCACTGTGAACCGGCATGCCAAAACTGCCACTAACCCAAAGTTTTTATATAAATTAAAAAGAGAAGCAATTGAGAAAATGGTGCAAGAAGGAAAGGCTAAAAAGATTGGACTTCACTTTTCTGACAATCCGAAATATAGTCAGCAGCAATCGGATGTTCTTGTACAATGCGGAGAATATTCTTTTCATATCCCCCCAACAAAACAAGATTTCGAAATGCTTCCTCATCTAGGAAAATTAGATCGTTATACGAGAAATCCTAAATGTCACATGCCATTAAATCAGGCAAAGCAAATATTGCAGACATATACTGGGTTAAAGGAAAAAAGTAATACCCGTTCCAACAGCCGTAAACCGCGGCCTCAAAGACCTATTTTCAAAAAACTTGGAGACAGTTATTAATATCATTACGACTAATAAAGCATTTGTAACTAACATAACAAATGCACACGCGCTGGCGCTATAGGTCCAGCTTTTGTTAAAAGGTGTTTTCACAAGATTAAATTTTATCATTTCTTAAAAGCAGAAAAGAAGAGCACTAAAAGCTCTTCTTTTCATTTTAATTGATCGAGATTGGATTCATTTCTGAAATAATGCTTTCAAAATCAAGCATTAAAATCATCTCGTTTTCTTTTTTTATGATGCCAATTACTTGTTGCCGCTCACTTGCATACATATCAGATGGCTTCTCCACTTGCTGCTTCGAAATTCGATGGATTTGACTTACCTCATGAACATGAAAAACCACTTTCATTTGGTTAAACTCTGAAACAATATATTTCTCCTTTGACCTATCTTCACTGTTATCAAAATTTAATACTTTTGCTAAATCAATAACCGGCAAAACTTCTCCCCGTAACTGGACAATTCCTTCCATATACGGGTGTGCGTGAGGTATAAAGGTAACGGGCAGAGGCTGAATAATTTCCTTTACTTTTATCACATCGATGCCAAATTTATTATTTTGCAATTGAAATTCGATAATTTCTAATTCTTTTGAACCACTCTCTAATGGGATATCCTTTTCTATTGTCATATAGCAACTTCCCTTCCAATCTATCATAATGTAAATATAACACGAAAAATTGCCGAAGTGTTCTATCGTTATGAAATTTCTAAATAGAAGAAAAGAGAGTATTATTGAATCAAAAATGATAAGAAAATCGGTGAATAAGTGGTAATATAAAAGAAAGCGAAATGCGCCTGTCCAACTACGTATAAACTTTAGGGCTTCGACTGAGATAAACGAAACACGGTGAGTCGATAGGCGATAGAGCTGGACACCATTTAGAAAGATAACATGGGAAGGATGACTTATTAGTGGAGCACTTACTAAATAAAAGAGTTTTAGATATAGAAATATCCGGAATTCGGAAATTCTCCAATATGGTTAGTGGTGTGGAAAATATGATTTCCTTTACCATCGGACAACCTGATTTCCCAACTCCCACGCATGTAAAGAATGCAGGCATTGCTGCAATTGAAAACGATTTTACAATATATACCCATAATGCTGGCTATATAGAATTACGGAAAGCCGCCAGTGATTTTGTGAAACAAAAATATAACTTACAGTATGATGCTGAAAAAGAAGTAATTGTAACAGTTGGTGCAAGTGAAGCAATAGATGTTTCATTAAGAACGATATTAACAGAAGGCAGCGAAGTAATCTTACCAGGTCCCATTTATCCGGGATATGAGCCTATCATAAGGATAGCTGGGGGAATTCCAGTTCATGTGGATACAAGGGATTCCCATTTTAAACTGACGGCTGAAAAAATAGCTCCTTATTTAACAGATAAAACAAGATGTATCATTTTACCGTATCCATCGAATCCAACAGGCGTCAGCTTAACGGAAAAGGAATTAAAGGATATAGCTAGGCTTCTTAAAGGAAGAAATATATTTGTAATTGCTGATGAAATTTATAGTGAATTAGTATATGAAAATAAGCATTATTCCATCGCAAACGATCTTAGGGAGCAAACAATTGTCATTAATGGATTATCCAAATCACATTCGATGACAGGCTGGAGGATAGGTTTCTTATTTGCTCCCGAAAATATTGCAAAACATATTATAAAGGTACATCAATACAATGTTTCGTGTGTATCTTCCATTTCGCAAATGGCTGCTATAGAAGCACTTACTAAAGGTTATAATGATGCAGAACCAATGCGCGAGGAATATATAAAAAGGCGAGATTACGTTTGTGAGAGATTAACGAAGATGGGATTGGAATATGTTAAACCGGATGGCGCCTTTTACTTTTTCGTAAAAATCCCTCATGAGCTGGAATTGTCTTCTTTCGATTTTGCTGTTGAATTGGCGTATAAAAACAAGATTGCAGTTGTTCCCGGCAGTGCTTTTTCTATCTATGGAGAAGGTTTTTTCAGACTTTCCTACGCATGCTCTATGGAAAAACTCGAGGAAGGATTAAATCGAATGGAGAAGTACTTGGTGAATAAAAGCTAAAAAAGTGTCCAATGGACACTTTTTTTATTACGTCTAGCTCCAGCGTCTATCGTCTAGCGGATTTCTCCGTCTCCTCCCTACGATAAGTCAACATCAGGTAAAATTACACTTCAAATTTTACTCGGTGAAAATGGTAGTTCAATATTCAATAGCTCGTGAACTACCTCACTGTGTTTCCTTTATCTCGAGGTGAGCGACTACGAAATCCGTACACCGATGAGCAAGGCGTTTTGCGCATTTGTTCTTATTGACCTTTGTATTTACCGTTATTTTTGGGAGCTTTTTCTTTCTTCGCTTTATCCTTATGAATTTTATTCGTTGCAGCACTTCCCATTTCATGGGCAAATTCCTCATTTAATACAGAAGAATCAAATCCTTTTTTATTTTTTTGATCAGCATCGTTTTTCTTTGTTCGCTTCGCCACGAAGAGTTCCTCCTAACTTACATAGTCATATCTATTGTTAGGAGTACGTAAGATTTTATTCAAACTGATTCCAATATTTTATTAATGCCTGTGTACCACTGTTCTCCTCGCCTTGTTCAGCTAATTCTTCATACATTTGTTTCGCTAATGCAAGACCAGGCAAAGGTAAATTCATTTTTTCCGCTTCTTCAAGTGCAATTTTCATATCTTTGATAAAATGTTTGATAAAAAATCCCGGTGAATAGTCACCCGTAAGAATTCTTGGAACATAGTTGCTGAGGGACCAGCTTCCTGCCGCACCAGCACTAATCGATTTTAAAACAGTTTCCGGATCTAATCCTGCTCTCTTGGCATAAACTAATGCTTCACATACCCCAATCATATTGGTAGCAATGGCAATTTGATTACACATTTTCGTATGCTGGCCACTGCCTGCCGGACCTTGATATACGATGTTTTGCCCAAAGCAAGATAATATCGGAAGAATGGTATTGAATGTTTGCTCTTCCCCTCCGACCATGATGGTCAATGTACCATTTTTTGCACCAATATCTCCACCAGAAACTGGTGCGTCTATCGTTTGGATACCTTTCTTTTTACCTTCTTCATATATTCTGATCGCAAGTGTCGGCGTAGAGGTGGTCATATCGATAAAAATACTATTTTCTTTCCCATTAGAAAGCAACCCATCATTCCCAAAATATACTTCCTCTACATCATATGGATAGCCGACAATTGTTAAAACAACATCAGCATTCTGTGCTACCTCTTTAGGACTGTCACACCATACAGCACCTTTTTCTATCAAATCCATAGCTTTTTCTTTCGTACGATTATATATATAAACCGGATAATTACTCTTAATCAAATGCTGAACCATACTTTTCCCCATAACACCTGTTCCGATAAATCCAATTGTTTTTTCCAAAGGGGTCCTCTCCTTTTCTATTGGCAATGTTAAATAAAACTTTTCATGATTCTTGGGTGTGAACTATCTTTTATTGACATTTAAAAGACACTTTGCTTCTTTTCCTATGTGTGCGGGCCGTATTTAAATTGCCTTAATTTTTCCGCCGTCTACAAGGAAACTGCTTCCGGTCATATAGGTGTTGGCATCCGATACTAGGAAAGTAACAACATTAGCGAATTCTTCCGGCCGTCCATATCTTTGTAATGGTATAGTTTTCTTCTCAAGGTTTTCAATTTCCTCACGTGAATAACCTGTCTTGGAAGCATTTACTTCATCCAAATGCTTCACACGGTCTGTTGCAATTCTTCCGGGACCAACAGTGTTAATTAAGATATTGAATGGTGCTAATTCAGAGGCTAACGTTTTTGACAATCCGACAATACCGGTTCTAAAGGTATTTGAAAGAATCAAACCTGGAATTGGTTCTTTTATGGAAGAGGATGCGATATTAATAATTTTTCCGCCATTCACTTTTAATAATGGTAATGCTTCACGAATAACTCTTATGTAAGATAAAAGGTTAAGTTCAAATGCGTTTTGCCAATGCTCATCAGTCATTTCTTCGAAACTGCCTGCAGGTGGTCCTCCGGCATTATTGATTAAAATATCTAACCGGCCGAATTCTGCTTTCGTCTTTTCCACCATGTTTCTTATATCCTCAGGATTAGTAATATCACAGCGAATATGACTTACTTTTCCTTTTTCGAGTCCTGCTAATTCATACTCAACACTTTCCAACTGTTCTTCATTCCGGCTGGCTAGCATTACATTTACCCCTTCATTTACCAATGAAGCAGCAATTGCTTTTCCCAAACCTTGACTTGAAGCTACCACAAGTGCGGTTTTCCCATTTAAGCCAAATTCCATTTTATAGCCTCCTTAAAATAGTTTTTCACGACTTCATTATAAATGAACCACTAATAAGGTTTCATTATAAATGCTCCTAAAATAAAAAAAACCGGATGAAATCATCCGGAAAAATAAAGGGGGAAAAATAGGAAAGAAATGGTTAACCCAAGTTTGTAACAGTTTTCCCATTCAACTATCCACAAATACTTGAGAATACTTATCTATTCCACCTTTCTCCCCAATTTAAACCTAATCAATATTACAGTTTTATGACTATAGAGTTGCTTTCTTTACAGCTTCAATTACTTCTTCCGTTGTTTGAAGCTGAAGAACCTGCTCAGCAAGCTTTTCCATTTCTGCCTTGGAAAGATTTTTGATTTGTGCTCTTGCTTTGAGAATAGAAGAAGCACTCATAGAGAACTCATCTAAACCAAGACCAAGTAAAATTGGAATTGCTAGCTCATCCCCAGCCATTTCACCGCACATGCCTGTCCATTTTCCTTCTTTATGAGAGGCATCTATTACCATTTTCACTAATCGTAATATTGCAGGATTGTATGGTTGATATAAATAAGATACTCGCTCATTCATACGGTCAGCAGCCATTGTATATTGGATCAAATCGTTTGTTCCAATACTAAAGAAATCAACCTCTTTAGCGAATTGGTCAGCTATTACCGCAGTTGAAGGGATTTCGACCATAATTCCAAGCTCAATATTATCAGAAACATTGACGCCATTACTTACTAACTTATCTTTTTCTTCTAATAATATTTGTTTGGCTTGTCGGAACTCATTCAAGGTTGAAATCATCGGGAACATGATTTTTAAATTTCCGTAAACACTTGCACGAAGTAATGCACGTAGTTGTGTACGGAACATATCCTGTTCTTCAAGGCATAATCTTATCGCACGGAAACCTAGAAATGGATTCATTTCCTCTGGAAGATTTAAATATGGAAGCTTTTTGTCGCCGCCAATATCGAGAGTACGAACAACGACAGGCTTTCCATTCATTCCTTCTAAAACAGCTTTATAGGATTCAAACTGTTCATCCTCAGAAGGAAGCTGATCTCTTCCCATATACAAAAATTCTGTACGATAAAGACCGATTGCTTCGCCGCCATTGTCCAATACACCTTTTAAATCATTAGGTGTACCAATATTTGCACCAAGTTCTACATGATGACCATCTTTAGAAACGGTCTTTTCATTCATAAGCTTTGCCCATTCGGCTTTTTGCTTTTCGTAACTTTCTTGCACTTTCTTATATTGGTCAACAATTTCTGGAGTAGGATTAATATGTACTTCCCCATTTAGTCCATCGACAATGATTAAGTCGCCATTTTGAATGTCCTCTGTAGCTGATTTCGTACCAACTACTGCAGGTATTTCAAGGGATCTTGCCATGATAGCAGAATGCGATGTTCTTCCACCAATATTAGTAGTGAAGCCTTTTACGAAATTTCGGTTCAATTGGGCTGTATCAGAAGGTGTTAAATCCTCTGCCACAACAATTACTTCCTCTGAAATTAAGCTTGGATTAGGAATTTTCACTCCTAATAAATGAGATAGCACACGCTTCGTTACATCACGAATATCAGCAGCGCGTTCTCTCATGTATTCATTATCCATTTGTTCAAACATAGTAATGAACATATCTGTTGTCTCTTTTAAAGAGCTTTCAGCATTGAGTTTATTGTTTTTAATATTATCTTCGATGGGTGTGATAAGTTCTGGATCGTTTAAAACCAAAAGATGCGCATCAAAAATAGCAGCTTTATCCGCTCCTAATTCAGACCCTGCACGCTCACGAATAACTTCCAATTCGGATTTAGCAGCAGACATAGCTGCTTGAAAGCGGGCAATTTCCTCGTCTGCATTTTCAATGGTTTTCTTAGAAAATGACAGATCAGGCTCTACCAAGCGATATGCTTTTGCAATCGCAATACCGTTTGATGCCGCAATCCCTTTTAAAATGGTTGACATTACTCAGCTAAACCTTCTTTTTTCAATAGATCTTCAAGGGCATTTAATGCATCTTGCTCATCGCTGCCAGTTGCGCTTATGTTGATTTGTGCATCCTTACCGATACCTAAAGACATTACACCCATAATTGATTTAAGATTTACTTGTTTACCGTTATATCCAAGTTGAATTTCAGAATCAAATTTGCTCGCTGTTTGTACTAATAGTGTTGCTGGACGAGCATGAATTCCTGTTGCATCTACTACTTTAAATTGTTTTTCTACCATTTGAATTTCTCCTTTACATTAATAATAAATTAAAGTGTCTACTATATAAAAAATAATCCACCTTGCTTTTTTCGTCAATTATTTAGCAACGAAATAACATTAAAGCAAGATTCTGCATTCACTAAATATTCTCTCAGCTTTTTAAAAAACTGATTAAATCATTTTTAGAGCACACAATTAAAAGAATATCATCCACCATGTTAGAATTCAATCCTGTTGCTTAAGGTTAATATTTCCTGCCCCTAATAAGTTATGAATAATCTAATGAAAAAATTTATTTTTTCTGGAACTCTTTCATCCTATTTTTTATTTTTTCCATTTCAAGAGCAAATTGCTCTATATCCTCCTCTGTAACCTGAATGGAACCATATCGAACACTTTCATATATGAATACCCATTTTTCAGAGACCTGTATATTTAGTCGATTTAACCAATCTCTTACAGATTCAGCTCCACGTCTTTTCGATTTGTGCTTAGCTGAGAAATGCTCCAATTGACGGACAAATTTTCGGATTTTCTGGTTGGATTTTGAGTAATAGTTTGCATGATTGTCTTTTTTATTTTGATTATCAATTAGCTTGTGAAAAATACTTTGCTTCATCTCATTTCCCACATTCGCAGTTTTGGATTTCCTTTTCTTAAAATGCAAAATTAGCGAAATGATGATGATAACTACAATTACAATCCCTATTATAATATAAATTTTCTCATTGTCGTTTTTTTGTAGTCTACGAAAATTATCCAAATAATTTCCTTTTTGTATTCTGAGCTTCATCTGTTCTTTCGCAGACTCCATCATACGGTTATTGTACTCTTCATTCTTCTTTTCCATGAAATTACTTAAGAAACTTATCAGTGGGCTTAAAAGTGTCACAATAAACCAAAAAATTTTGTCAAAAATAACGGATAGTCCATTTTTAATAACACTTGCTATTAAGGTAACCGCTGTTGATATGACAATAGGAGTAATGATGAGAAAACTACTAAAAGCAGCTATTGTTTTTTTTGAAATAGATGAACTTTGAATATATCTTTTAAAAAAAGTCCCATATGAATACAAGAATATTTGAAGCACCGGAAAAATTATCAATAAATTTCTCGATTTCATACCCGATATAAACCCTACAAAATACAAGAAAATAAAAATTAAAATCGTAGCCAGTAAACGACTGCTTAGGATATTTTCGGAGTCCTCATCACCATCTTCTATAAATAAAACCTTAAGTCTCCAAAGGGAAAAGATAAACAATAGAAACATTTCGAAAATAGGAATGTCCCCTAACCATGTACAAATAATGATGATTGGTATGGAACAAAAATAGAAAGCTTTCGAAAACCGTTCTATTTCCCCCTGGGAAAATAACAAAGTAGTAAGCGATACCAAAAATAATATCCCTAAAAGACTCCAACTTATAGATCCTTTCCCATTTATATATGGAATGGCATATTGAACAAGTGCGAAAATAATCGCGTCACTAAGAAACAGCCTTTGTACTTCAAATATTTTCAAAAAGTTCATTTGAATATTAGCACTCGATTTTACTTCCATAGTTCCATTGCCCCTTGATTCTCAATTGATTTCACAGAAAAAACCAGTGAACCTTTTTTTCCAAATCCTATAAGGGATGCATAACCAGAAGGCTCGATATCACCAATATGAATAACATATGGATAGGAAATCCCCTTCCCGCAAATATCCTTGATCATTAAATGATATGGAATGGTAAAGGAAGCAACAGATAAATGGGCTAATAAGTCAAATGCTTTTTGACGATGACCTCTGCCTTCTCCCTCATTTAAAAAATAATACAAAGATTTCCCAAAGGTTGTTACATTTATCGCCAATGCAAATGGGATATTTTCTCTCACTGCATAATCAATGAGATATGCACAATGACTTATACTTGCCTCCAAATCTGTCTTTTTTCCATCTACATTTAATAGCAGCAACCAAGTTCTAGCTCCAATAGGTGAAAAAACCTTTGTTTGCAATTTCTGTGTTCGGGCACTTGCCTTCCAATGAATATATTGAAAAGGATCTCCCTTTTGGTACTCCTTTGTCCCAATAGGCTGCAAAGGATCAAAAAAGATGGATGTTTGATTATGTTGACTTCCCTGTAAAAAATTATATTCTTTGTTAGAAGTATGGACTGTCTTTCTATTGGGAAATACTAGCTTTTTTACTCCTAACATTTTTTTATTTTGAAGAATCACTAATCCTGTCCCAAACAAATGCGGAATTTTCACTTCAATACCATGGATTCTAGAAACCCCTCTTCTTACTGCTTTCACTGGAATGATAACGTCCACTTGTTCATTTCTCCAAGCCTTAAAAGGGATATTGACCTCCACAATAGAACGAACATCAATAAAAGGATGATTTACTGGTTGCACCTTATTTGTAAAGCTAATTCGCAGATTCCCCTTTAAAATCGGCAATCCTTTATTTACGAGGGTAAATTTCCATTCATCTGTGTCTTCAACATTTAACCTGACAGTAGACCTATCGCTTTGTAATATTAAGTTGTTTCCCACTAGTTTTAAGTACAAATAATTTCCTAACGACATAAAACAACCAAAAATAAACAAAAATAAGATTGTGGTTGAACCGAAGATAAACGAAAGAATAGCAAATAGGATCATTAATTGTCCTATGATTAGAACATTTTTTTCCTGGATAATCTCTTTTTCCCAAATCATTTGATATACTCCATTTCAACCGGGGCTGAAACAGAGTTAATTACATCGGCTAGTATTTCATCCACGGTCTTTGTTAATGATGCCTCGATTGTAAGATGGAGCCTGTGTTTGATAATATTTGGCGCAACCGCTTTTACATCATCCGGTGTGACAAAATTTCTGCCATTAATAAAAGCATATCCTTGGCTTGCTCTTAGTAAGGCAAGACTTGCTCTTGGACTCATTCCAAATTCTATAGACGAATGTTCTCTTGTTTCTTTGGCAATTAAAATTATATATTTCTCAATATCCTCGTGAACTTGTACATTTTTAACCTCTTTTTGCAAATGGCGTAATTGCTCAGGCTGCAATACGGACATAAGTCTTCCTAAACCACTATCCGCAGCATGCTTTCTTAGAATTTCTCGTTCTTCTTCGAAAGAAGGAAAATCAATGGACAGTTTCATAAAAAATCGATCGAGTTGTGCAGCTGGCAATGGAAAGGTTCCTTGCTGCGATTCTACAGGATTTTGCGTGGCGATGACCATAAAAGGCTCAGAAATTGATAATGTTTCTCCATCAATCGTAACTTGCCTTTCCTCCATGGCCTCGAGTAAGCTCGATTGGGTTCTTGGGGTTGCACGGTTAATTTCATCTGCAAGTAAAATATTAGTCATAACAGGTCCTGGCTTTAGCTCAAATTCCTGAGATTTTGGATTAAAAAAATGAATTCCGGTTACATCAGTTGGTAAAACATCTGGAGTAAATTGGATTCGTTTAAATTCAACATTTAAACAACTGGCGAATGCTTTAGCCAATAATGTTTTTCCTGTTCCCGGAACACTTTCCAGCAAAATATGCCCACCTTGTAATAATGCAACGATCATCATATCAACCTCTTTATCTCTCCCAATGATGACCTTTGCAATTTCACTTTTTAAGTTTACTATGTATTCCTTCAAATCATTTCCCCCTTTTTTGTAATTAAAATGTAATTAAAATATAACAAATAAAACAAAAATTGTCATCTTTTTGAATATTTAAATACGATGAATAAAATACTTTTGTACTAAAATAACTTGAAATTTTCTAATATATGGTGCAAACTGTTAACTAAGTAGATTGAATATTATAAAATTACCTTTTAGTGATAAGGGGAGATGGCATTGAAAAAAGCCGATGTGGGCAATCTTATTGAATTCAGGGATGGATTACAAGGGATTGTTGAAAAGGTAAATGAAAATTCTGTTATAGTTGATTTAACGTATATGGAAAACTATCGTGATCTTGACCTCGAAGAAAAAACGGTTGTAAATCATAAAAACTATAAAATTATTGCAACATCTCATAAGTAAATAAAAGAACCTAGGAAATGATTAATCATTTCTTAGGTTCTTTTTATTTACGGAGCTTATTATAAGGCTTAAACCAAAGAAGAAAAACAAAAAGCAAGCTGAAATAGCCAAATAAAGGATATAAATAGGATAGTAGTGTACCATAATGAAAATAACTAAGACTATAAATAATGATTAAAATAAATGTAAATATCCATCCACGATGAATGGAAATATATTTACTAAATTGTTTTTCCAACCCATAAATATTTCCAATTAATGAAGTAAAAATCTCTCCGAAAATAATTAGTACATATATAAAATAGATGCCGATAAAGGAACTCTTAACAATTGCAGCCATTGGAATTTCATAAAACTGCACATTAGGTAATGTAATGAGGGTAAAGTGACTAGAAACTAAAATCAACGTTAAAAGGATTCCCCCGATGATTCCCCCTAATTTTACGGTTTTTTTATCATTTACTTCTGCTGCAATCGGAACAAGAACAGCTTGCGCTAACGACAAATTAAAAGCGGCATAGGAAAAAGGGGAAACAACCGCCTTCCATAAATGAAGATCCTCTGGTATATTCATAAAATATTGAACAAATTGCCAATGAGTAATTGATTTTGTCATTACAATAAAATTAAATAAAAGCATAATGGGGACAACGAAGGTATTCACTGCAAATATCCCTTTTGAACCAACGGCCATCACTAGAATTGTAAGACCAATAGTAAAAAAAACTCCTACCCATTTTTCTAAGGCTAATTCCTGCTGAAAAACAGCACCTGCTCCAGATAACATCACTGCACAAACACCTAACAACATGATCATCATAAAAATGTTCATGAATTTAGCTAATATTGGTCCAAACAAATATTCATTTAATTCTTCGTATGAATTAGCTTTTAGATCAATTGCTTTCACCATTAATTTTGATCCTAAAAGGATAAACAAATACCCCGCTGCTAATATGGCGAAAAACCCAACAAAACCGTATTTAGTAAAAAACTCAACAATTTCTTTACCAGTTGCAAATCCTGCTCCGATCACTGTTCCAACATAGACAGCCGCAACTTGCAAAGCACCAACCCACTTAGTCACATTGCATCTCCTTTCAAATAAACGACACTATTAAAAGATATGTACAAGTTGTCTAAAATAAGACAAGCAATTAATGAAAAAGAAATAATAATCGTATTTTGTATATGGAAAATTTTATTAGTCAAAAATAGTCAAAAATGGTTTACAAATCGTTTTGGTTGATGTATACTGATTTCACAAGGTCAAAGTTGGTCAAATAACTCCTTGTTAATCAAATTCATAAATATTTTTTTGAAGGGTTTGATCTATTAAACCTTTTTCTTATAATTAATTAGTCAAAGTTAGTCAATGTCAAATTTATTGTTTTTCTTTCTTTAAGGAGGAATGATTTGAATGTTATGTCAAAAATGTAATCAAAACGAATCAAATATTCAATTACATGTAAATATTAATGGAAAACAACAAGATATGTATTTATGTTCAACTTGTTATCAACAAGAAAAATCGAAAATTGGTAATCCATTAGGAGGTGCGCCTATGATGAATGGATTTGGTGGTTTTAACGGATTCGGTTCTATTGATGATTTATTTAAAGGATTTGCCGTCCCCGAGAATCAAATGAATGCAACTGTGAAAACCGAAGCCCAAAATGGCGGCGGCGGTTTCTTAGACCAATTTGGCCGTAATTTAACAAATATGGCGAAGGCCGGACTAATTGATCCAGTCATTGGCCGTGATAAAGAAATTAAGCGTGTGGTTGAGATTTTAAATCGCCGAAATAAAAACAATCCTGTATTAATTGGGGAGCCTGGTGTAGGTAAAACAGCGATTGCTGAAGGGCTTGCATTAAAAATTGCGGAAAATGATGTCCCTTCAAAATTAAAAAATAAAGAGGTATATTTATTAGATGTGGCTTCATTAGTAGCTAATACAGGAATCCGCGGTCAATTTGAACAAAGAATGAAACAGCTTATTGCTGAGCTCCAAAGAAGAAAAAATATCTTATTATTTATTGATGAGATTCATTTACTTGTTGGCGCCGGTTCTGCGGAAGGATCAATGGATGCAGGTAATATCTTAAAACCAGCACTCGCACGCGGTGAACTTCAAGTTATCGGAGCAACTACTTTAAAAGAATACCGACAAATTGAAAAAGATGCAGCATTAGAGAGACGATTTCAGCCAGTTCAAGTAAATGAGCCTACATTAGATGAAACTGTTCAAATTTTAAATGGCTTAAAAGCAAAATATGAACAGTACCATGGGGTTTCATTTACAGATGAGGCTATCATGGCTTGTGTCGAGTTATCACATCGTTATATTCAAGACCGTCATTTACCTGACAAAGCAATTGACTTAATGGATGAAGCTGGTTCAAAATTAAACTTAACCATTGATGTAATGAACAAAGAAGATATTCATGCACGTTTAAAAGAAATTCATCAAGAAAAACAAGTTGCACTTGAAAACGAGAAATATGAAGAAGCTGCAAAATTACGTGACGAGGAAGCAAAATTAGAAAAACAACTTGCATCTAATATGGAAAGTGTAAAACCAATAGTGGAAGCTTCTCATATCCAAGAAATCATTGAGAAGAAAACAGGTATTCCAGTTGGTAAGCTTCAAGCTAATGAACAAGAAAAAATGAAAAATCTTGAACAACATTTAGCTGGTAAAGTAATTGGCCAAGAAGAAGCCGTTCGCAAGGTTGCTAAAGCAATTCGCCGCAGCCGTGCTGGACTTAAATCTAAAAATCGTCCAATTGGTTCCTTCTTATTCGTCGGCCCTACTGGGGTTGGTAAAACTGAACTAACGAAAACACTTGCAGAAGAATTATTTGGCACGAAGGATGCCATGATCCGACTCGATATGAGTGAGTATATGGAAAAACACAGTGTTTCTAAATTAATCGGTTCACCTCCTGGATATGTAGGACATGAGGAAGCTGGTCAATTGACAGAAAAAGTACGTCATAACCCATACAGTATCATCCTATTAGATGAGATTGAAAAAGCACACCCTGATGTACAGCATATGTTCTTGCAAATCCTTGAAGATGGACGGTTAACAGATAGTCAGGGACGTACTGTAAGCTTTAAAGATACTGTAATCATTATGACAAGTAATGCAGGCATTGGTGTAAAACCTATTCACGTTGGATTTGGCAACAACGAAGCAATGAAAGAAGCTAGTATTTTAGATTCATTAGGAAGCTTCTTTAAACCCGAATTCCTTAACCGTTTCGATAGTATAATTGAATTTAAAGCATTAGAAAACGAACATTTATTAAAAATTGTAGATATCATGCTTGCTGAGCTTCAAGTAACATTAAAGGAACAACAATTATCTCTTGAAGTTACAGAAGAAGTGAAAGAAAAACTTGCGGAAATGGGTTATCATCCTGCATTTGGTGCAAGACCTTTACGAAGAGTTATTCAAGAACAGCTTGAAGATAGCATTACTGATTTTATTCTTGAGCATCCTGATCAAAAATCATTAATCGCTACGATGAACGAAGAAAAAATTACTGTTGTAGCTAAATAAACACTAAGTTCAGAATGCACAAATGGGTTCTAACCATACTGTTAGTGGTTAGAACCCATTATTTTTTTTATAAAGTAAAAGGAGTCTCAGAGGTAAACGGCACGAAATTTTGCCCAAAGCGCTCGAAATTAGAAGTGAACGGTACGACTTTCTCTTCAAATGGACCGAAACTAACACCGAACTGCCCTATTTGGGTAATTTACACTAGTACCCTTCAAAATAATACCACCCGTTCCTCACGGGTGGTATTATTATTATTATAGTTTTTTATCATCCACTTGATCAAGCCAGCTTTGAATAGTGTCAACCACTGATTCTACACAGCCGTCTTCAAAAGGTGAAATAAGATTTGCTTCTGCAACAAGGCCAGTGAATGATTTGCTTCCACCTTGTTTACATAAATGAAGATAATCTTTCCATGCTTCCTCATGGTTTTCTTGTGACTTTTTCCAGAACTGGAATGCACAAATTTGTGCCAAAGTATAGTCAATATAGTAGAATGGCGAATTATAAATATGGCCTTGTCTTTGCCAGAAGCCTCCGCGGTTTAAATAATCATTGTCATCATAATCACGATGCGGCAAATATTTTTCTTCAATTTCTTTCCACGCTTGTTTTCTTTCAGCAGGGGTAGCATTTGGATTTTCATAGACAAAATGCTGGAATTCATCTACTGCAACACCATATGGCAAGAATTGAAGTGCCCCACTCAAATGCGAGAATTTATACTTCTCTGTATCTTCTTTAAAGAATAGCTCCATCCATGGCCATGTAAAAAACTCCATACTCATGGAATGAATTTCACATGCTTCATACGTTGGCCAATTGTATTCAGGAATCTCATAGTGACGGCTTGAATAAACTTGGAATGCATGACCAGCCTCATGTGTTAATACGTCGATGTCTCCAGATGTTCCGTTAAAGTTTGAGAAAATAAATGGCGATTGATAATTTTCAATGTACGTACAATAGCCGCCGCCAGCTTTTCCTTTTTTCGCTACTAGGTCCATCAAATTCTTTTCATTCATAAATGTAAAGAATTCATCTGTTTCAGAAGATAGCTCTGCATACATTTTCTTGCCATTTTCAATAATCCATTCTGGTGATCCTTTTGGTGTAGCATTTCCGGAGGTATATTCAAAACCTTCATCATAAAACTTTAAGGAGTCGACACCAATTCGTTCTTGCTGGCGTTTTCTAAGCTTCGTTGTAAGCGGTACAATATAATCCTTCACTTGATCGCGGAATTTTGCAACCATTTCTGCGTTATAATCCGTACGGGCCATACGATAATATCCAAGTTCAACGAAATTTTTATATCCTAAAGTTCTTGCGATTTCATCTCTTACTTTCACTAATTGATCGTAAATCGAATCAAACTCTTCCTCATGCTCTGCAAAGAATCCGAATCTTGCTTCATTTGCATTTTTACGCATTTCACGGTCTTTTGATTCCGTAAATGGCTGCAATTGCGCAAGCGTCCTTTCTTCTCCTTCAAACATGATTTTTGCTGATGCTACAAGTTTCGTATATTCAGAGGAAAGCTTATTTTCCTTTTGCAAAAGTGGAATGATTTCAGGAGAAAAAGTTTTTAACTGTGCTTCTGCTAAAGCAAACAACTGAGTTCCCCATTTTTCTTCCAACTCAGAACGGAATTTAGAGGAAACCAGTGCTTGGTAATACTTCGAAACAAACCCCTCTACTATAGGAGCAATTTCATCCATATAGTCATTTTCTGCTTTGTAGAATTCATCGTTTGTATCTACAGTGTGACGAATGGAGCAAAGGTTAAACATCGTGCCAAGCTGGTTGCGAATTTGATTAATCCGATTCATCGCTTCGCTTTGCTCTGAGGCACTTTCTGCATTTTCAAACTTTTCAATTTCCGATTGAAAAGCAGCCTCTACTTCATCCATGTTTGGTCTTTCATATTTATAATCTTCGAATTTCATATGTATTAACACCCCTTGATAATAGAATACTCCCATAATATTCGCTGTTCTCGTGCGAAAGTCCTTTATTTCATAAAAAAAACTTTGCACATCATCGAGTTCATTTAAACATAAAAAAGCACCTCAAAATGAGATGCCTGCCTAGATTAAGTTCCTTGTATTATATCCAATTTTCTTCAATAACTCGATTGCCATTTCCTTTTCATCCGAATTCAACACAGACATCGACTTTTGAATTCGACTTCGATGCTCGGGAAAAATGGATGCAATTAATTCTTTCCCTTTTTCGGTTATATGAGCATATGTTACACGACGATCTTCTGGACATGTAACGCGAATAAGCAACTCCCGCTTCTCTAGTTTATCCACTACATATGTAATACTTCCACTTGCAAGAAGAATTTTTCCGCCAATTTGCTGCAATGGCTGTTCGCCTTTATGATATAACAATTCTAAAACAGCAAATTCTGTTGGGTGAAGTCCGCATTTCTGAATAAATTGATTCGAATATTCATTTATGGCACGAAACGCTCTAGATAAAACAATAAATAATTTTAGTGCTTGTTGTTCATCATGTTCCATATTATCATTTCCTTTTCGTTCGTATAGGAATATTTACATTTTAACTCTGCGAATAACTGCCTAACCAAGTTGTCTCCGTTTAACCCGACTAACATACTCTCCTAGTCTCCCATTCGGAAAGGGCATCAGGAAAATTTTCAAGTGCCAATTTCACTGGTTTCTGAATTACCTCCCTGTTTCCTAAATCTTCAGGTGAAATTAGCACTGAAAATTTCAATAGTACGTACGACGATGTTCAAGGCGTTTGCCGCATTTGATTCCTACTACATAAAATTATTGATATTATAAGGAATATAGAAATATTTGTCAATTTATTTTAATCTTAAGTTAATCTTGTAATTTCTTAAATTAATATAAAAAAAGGTTAACCCAAAAATAAAGGATAACCTTTTCTAATGTATGAGGAAATGGTTGATGGTGGTATTGAAGTATAATATGATTGTTCATTTCTTTATGATTTCATTACCATTTGAAGACTCTCTTGTAAGTTGTTAAGCAGACCCATCATTATGTTCTTGTTAATACACTCTTTTTAATTGATCACGTGAAATGGATTTCCCTGTTTGACAATACAAAATAAAAGACATTTCTTTCACAATACTTGCCTGATCTTGATCATTTCCTTCCTGGAAGAGGTAATGATACTCATTAAGAAGCTCGTCCAATTGCTGACTGCAGGCAACTGTCTTTTTATCTGTTAAGCCATAACATTTACCAAGGTCAATCATTTCTTCCCGTTTTTTTTGAATTTGATTTAAAAAACTATCTTCTGATACTGTATCACTATACACCATTACTATCTCCTTCAACCACAATATTATTCAAATAACGAATTATTTAATTCACTTGAGAATTATCGCAGGTATTGACGAAAAAGTAAATAGATTCGCAATATTAGACAAAGGTTCTAAAAAAGTTTTGTTATTCTACATATTTCCCGCGTATTTTCGACAAAAATAGCTTGGTTCGACATTTTTCTTCTGTATCAGCAAATACTATTATTGGGAGTGATAAGATGTTTATTAAAAAACTTTTAGGAAAAATAGCATATAAGCTTTTTTATAAGGAAGCAAAAAAATACCTTCATGATAAAAAGGGGACTGACATTCTTCTCTCACGTACGGAACGAAAAGCTTTAAATAATAAGCTGACATTAGGGAGTGTTTGGAGAAAATTATCATTACTTATTCAACTGTTAAAATCATGGGTTACCGGGGAATATCGAGATATTCCTTACAAAACGATTAGTATGATAATAGTCGGGCTTTTATATTTTATCTCCCCTATTGATATTATTCCGGATTTTCTTTTTGGATTTGGTTATATTGATGATGCAGCCGTTATTGCTCTGATCTTTTCACAAATCGATAAGGACCTGCTAAAATATCTTGAATGGAAGAAAAACAATGATCGGGAAGAATGAAAAAGACCAGGAGAAAAGTTTCTTCCTGGTCATTGATTATAAAAAATTTACTATGGATAAGCTTTTAAAAAATGTCCTACGTCTAGCTACAGGTGAAATTTGCACTTCAATTTCAATAGCGCCTATCGCTAGCGCATTTGGTTTATGCTTCTACTTCATCTTTCTCGTAAATTGGAACCCATCCTGCTTCTGTAACAAATATTCTTACTGCAACCACTTTGCGGTCTTCGGATAATGTAAAGTAATGGCGAACATTTTCTGGTACGGAAATAAGATCGCCAGGATTTAAATGAACCTCAAAGAAGTCCTCATCAGAACCTTGAATAATAAAGACACCATGACCGCTTACAATAAATCGGACCTCATCATCTGTATGATGGTGCTCTTGTTGAAAGTTTTGCAATAATTGTTCTAAATTTGGTGTATGTTCTGCCAAAGAAATAATATCATGTGCCTGGTAGCCTCTTCTTGCAGAAATGTCCGCGATTTCGTCTTTAAATACATCCAATATTTCTTGCTTTTCTTCCTCGGATAAAACATATTTTTCTTGAAGATGTTCAGGTAGCTTTGCAATATCCCAGCTTTCATAAATAACCCCTTGATCTTGCAAGAATTCAACTACTTCCTCTTGATTATCAATCACTCTGTTTGTACCTTGAATCTTAATCGTTGTCATAATGTTATTCCTCCTAATTTAACATTTTCTAATTGTAAAATGGTAAGTTGATATTGAAATAAAAATTCTGCAGCTTCCAATAGTTTTTTCGCTTCAAAGCCATTTTTACCCCATACAGTAATACCATGATTTTGAATCAAAACGGCCCCTTTATCTTCTTGAAGATAATGAGAAAACTCACTTGCTAATGTAGGAATATGAGCATGATTTGGAATAATGGGAATTTTTAAAGTGGCATTTTCTCCCCATAAATCAAATGCTTTTATTAACTCTAGCCCCTTAAACACCACCTCTTTCTCAGATGAATACCATTCAGAAATGACATTATTGGCTACTGTATGTACATGTAAACTGCACCCAGCATTCGTTTTTTGATAAATTTCACAATGAAGCAGTGTTTCGGCAGAAGGTTTTAATGATGTATCATGTACAGGTTTCCCATATTGATTTACCAACAAGAAATCTTCACTGGTTCTTTTTCTTTTATCCTTTCCGCTTGCGGTTACAAGAAAGTGGACCGGTTCATCGTGAACCTTTATAGCCAGATTTCCACTTGTCCCCATGAACCAATCTCTGACCGCTAATTCATCCTTTATATCAGCTAGTTCATTCCATCTTTCCTCTAAAATAGTCATACCCTCACCTCCAATTCTTTTTCTAAAATACCTATACAATCATTGAAGGTTTGGAACGGATAATAGGGAAGACCTAATTCTTTGCATTTATCAGCCAGAAAATCTCGTGCTATTATCAGGTCAGCAACCTTAGCAGCTTCTAAATCCGTTATAGAATCACCTATTACAATTTTAAAATGGCTCTCATTCGTAAGCTTGCGAATAATAGATGTTTTACAGCACCCACATCCGTTGGAACAATGATCATCACATGGGTTCGGCCACTTAATTTGTATGTTCTCACTGCTGAAATCTCCATGGTTGCAAAAAACAGCTTGAAATGGTCCGAATGACTCAAGCATTGGATAAACAAAGAAGTCGATACCTCCACTTACAATATAAAAAGGGATATTCTTTGACTTTGTAAATTGAACAAAATCTTGAAAACCATCGCGAATCGTTGCATTTTGCTTTACATATTGAACAATTTCGTCTTTATAACCAGACGGCAATAAGGAAAACATTTTGCCTACTCCCTCTTCAATCGTAACAGCTTGAGAAAGTACTTGATTCTTTATTTGCTCCCAACCATCTGGTGCAAAATGCTTCATAATCGAAATAATATTATCAGAATTTGTAATCGTCCCATCAAAATCACAAAAAATTATCGGTTGCTTCACTTCGCCGCCCCCCATAATTCAAGTGCTGTCCTTAATTCAGAAAATTGGGAGGCTGCATCCTCGAGAGATTGATTCTGTAAAACTGCCTGGATAGCTTGCCTAAACGCTTTTCCGCCGCCAATGGCACCTTCAGGATGTCCGTGAATTCCTCCACCGGCATTAATAACACTATCTAGTCCAAAATCCTGGTAAAGAAGCGGCACCAATCCTGGATGAATCCCTGCGGATGGAACTGGGAAAGTCGTTTTTACAAAGCTTTCTTCCGTTAATGCTTTCCCTATCGACAATGCAGCGTTTTTTTCCAAAGCTACACTTCCATACGGAGATGGAAACAGCGAAAAATCCGCACCTGCTAATCGCAGTAATTTCCCTAATAACAACGAATGGGAAACACCATATTCTTTTGATTGTGTTATTGCACCACTGTAAGCTGGATGTGCCATTAACGGCAAACCAATCTCATCGTCCTCCCGCAATTGTTGCAGAGCATCTAAGCCATAGGTGAAAACATTAAATAATAAAAGATCAGCACCTAATTCTCTGGCTTTTCTAGCTTTATCTCGGAGTTCCAATGTTCTTCCAGTTAAATTAACAGCATACAAGGTTCGATTCCCTGTTTCCTGAAAGACATCATCCAAAACCCTTCTCCCCATTTCAATTCGCTTTTCAAAGGGTGCTGATTCTAAATCAAATAAAATCTCATCGTCTTTGACTAAGTCAACACCACCGAGCGCTTGATTACGGAGCTGTTTTTCTAGAAAAGGGATGTCCCTGCCGATTACGCCTTTAAAAATACTCATAAGGAGGGGGCGGTCAAATATATTCAGTTTTTCACGTATACCATGAATACCAAAGCGCGGACCCTTAAAATATTTAGTAATATCCCCTTCTAGCTCTAAATCTACTAATCTTACTTTTCCGTCTAAAGAGAGTTTTCCAAAAACCGTAGTCAATATAGCTGGTAAATCTGGTGTAAAATTAGCGGATGGATATGCAATTTTGATCGTTGCCTTGGCATTTTCTTCAGAATCAGTTTTAATCTCTTCCACGGAGATAACTCTTCCCTTATGCTTCTTTAACTGATCTTGTTCAATAATCGGCAAATTTGTCCAAGAGCCGATGGTTAATCCTAAGGCAATATCTTCTGCCTTTTTATCAAATGTTTTCGGTTTTCCGTATATGGAATATGTTGCAATTACCTCACTCAAGTTATTTGCCCTCCACATTAAAAAATACAAAAACCTCTTCATAAGAAGAGGTTTTATGGAAAAACTTCTTCTTATCTCTCAGCCTTATAGCTGCAAGAATTAGCACCGTGTCTAAACAAATTAGATCGGTTGCCGGGCTTCAAAGGGCTCGTCCCTCCACCTGCTCTTGATAAGAATCATTTTATTTTTAATTCGATTTTATATACTTTTTTGCGTTTTCAATTTAATCTTTACTTCAAATTATTATGAATTATGCCACCATTTTTTCAGGTTGTCAATCAAAAAATATTTAATTTCTTTATACGATTGGCTGCTTCTGTCAGTCTGGATTCAGACGTTAATAGACCTACTCTTACGTAGCCTTCCCCGTATTCCCCAAAGCCAATCCCTGGTGCTACTGCAACATAGGCACGCTCTAACAACAAATCCGAAAATTCAATGGAAGAATACCCGTCTGGTACCTTTAACCATGCAAAAAAAGATCCTTTTGGTGCTTGAACGTCCCATCCAATATCTTGTAAGCTTTTGATAAAAGCATTTCTTCTCTCCTCATACATTGCCGTTAATTCATGGACGCATTCTTGTGATTCCAAAAGCGCTGCCGCTGCTGCTTCTTGTACAGCTCCAAATAAACTAACATACAAATGATCCTGTATCAAATTTATCGCTTCAATCACACTTGCATTTCCAACAGCAAATCCTACACGCCACCCTGCCATATTATATGTTTTAGATAATGTATAAATTTCAATTCCAGTATTTTTTGCACCTTCTGCTTGCAGAAAACTCACTGGCTTTTTATTATCAAAGCCAATTGCACCATAAGCAAAGTCGTGTACTACACAAATATTGTGCTTTTCCGCAAATTGAACCGTTTCATCGAAGAAAGACACATCTGCACACGCACCTGTCGGGTTATTTGGATAGTTTAAGAACATCAGTTTTGCCGAATCTGCGATTTTCTGTGGAATAGAATCATATTTTGGCAAGAAATGATTCTCTGCAAGTAAAGGCATATTATGCGTCACTGCTTGGGCCAACGCTACTCCTGACATATAGTCCGGATATCCCGGATCTGGCACAAGTACCGTATCACCGGGATTTAGCAAGCATTGGGAAATTTCCACAAGGCCAGCTTTTCCGCCAAACAAAACTGCCACCTCTGTTTCCGAGTCAAGTGTTACCCCGTATTCACGTTTATAAAACGCTGCAACCGCTTCTTTTAAATAACTATATCCTCTAAAAGGGGAATATTTATGATTAATAGGATTGGAAGCTGCCTCCTGCAATCGTTTGACAATATGCTCAGGTGTAGGCTGATCCGGATTTCCTTGTCCAAGATTTATCACATCATGCCCTTGCGTTTTCACCTGCTCCACCTTTGAAACTAGGGATGCAAAAAATTGCTTCGGTAAGTGTTTCAGAATATCGGATTTAGGAAACGTTTTCATAAAATCACCCTTTTTAATTATATTTATAAAGTGTTATGTAACTTCAAATTGTAAGGAATATTCGCCTGTTTTTAAATATTACTTTCAAAATCTAATTACAAATGTTATAACGAAAACAATACGATGTAAAGGAATTTTTTGAGGAGTGGTATGGATGAAGTGGAAAATCGCCTGTATTCAAATGGATATTAAGTATGGTAATCCGGATAAAAATTATGCAGAAGCTAGAAAGTGGATTCAAAAAGCTGCAAAGGCAAATTGTGATATTGCTATTCTACCAGAGTTATGGACTACTGGATACGATCTAACTCGATTATTCGAAATTGGGGATGAAAATGCAAAGGAATCTGTGCGTTTTCTGCAAAATGCTGCAAAGGAATTTCAAATACACCTGGTTGGAGGATCAGTGGCGAAAAAAACAGCAGATGGAATCTTCAATACGATGTTAATTGTAGATCGTGAAGGACAATTGGTTAAAGAATACGATAAGCTGCATTTATTTAAATTAATGGATGAGCATCTATATCTTCAAGGAGGAAAAAGAGACGGCTTATTCCAGTTGGAGAATGAAACATTCGGCACTGTTATTTGCTATGATATTCGTTTTCCTGAATGGATACGTAAGCTCGCATTAAATGGAGCAAAAGCTATCTTTGTTTCTGCCGAATGGCCAAATCCTAGGTTGCATCACTGGAAAACCTTATTAACTGCTAGAGCTATTGAAAATCAATGTTATGTTATTGCATGCAACCGAGTTGGCCGTGACCCAAACAACCATTTTTTTGGACATTCGCTTATTATCGATCCATGGGGAGAGATTATTGCGGAAGGAACGGAAAATGAACAGCTCATTACGGGAGAAATTGATTTAGAAACCGTTTCAAAGGTCCGAAACACAATCCCTGTTTTTGCTGACAGATTACCAGAATTCTATTAAAATTTTTTATTATTATTGACAAAATGATTTTTATGTTTGTAAAATAGCGTTAATTGAATATTTGATTATGACTTAATTTTCTCTTATCAAGAGTAGGCAGAGGGATTTGGCCCGATGAAGCCCAGCAACCGACCGTAATACCGTTGTGAAACGGGGCGCTAATGAATGCGCCGGGATTTTTCCCATAAGGCACGGTGCTAATTCCAACAGAAGGATTTCCTTCTGGCAGATAAGAGGTGCGAAGATGACTTCAAGCCTCTTTCTATGTGGAAAGAGGCTTTTCTAATGTTGAAAAGCCTCTTAAGAACAAATGCGTAAGCGCCTTGCCCATCGGCGTATGGATTTCGTAGTCGCTCACCTCGAGATAAAGGAAACACAATGAGGTAGTTCACGAACAAGTGAAAATAGCACTTCCATTTTCAACTGATGTTGACTTATCGTAGGGAGGAGACGGAGAAATCCACTAGCCGATAGGCGCTGGTGAAATTTGAAGTGCCAATTTCACTTGAAGCTAGACGTAGACAACTTTTCAAAAAGTTATCCACAAGGTTCAATTTTATAAATCCCTGAGCAACAAGAAAACACTATCTATATTTGCATTTAATGTGTTATTGAAGGAGGAGTTATCATGGCAGTATTGACAGAAAACACGTACAAACCATTAACAGTGGAATCAGCGATTAATTTAGCAATCAACTTACAACTGTTTACCAATAAAGAAAACCTTGTATGTAAAGAAATAGGCGATGGCAATTTAAACTTAGTTTTCCATATTGTCGATAATGAAAAGCAAAAAGGAATTATTATAAAACAAGCTCTTCCTTATGCTAAAGTGGTTGGAGAAAGCTGGCCGTTAACCATCCATCGCTCTGAAATCGAGGCTAATGCCTTAAAAACTCACGGTGAGTTTGTTTCGCATCTTGTACCAAAGGTTTATCATACTGACAAAACCTTGGCGATTACCGTTATGGAGGATCTATCTCATTTAACTATTGCCCGTACTGGCTTAATCGATGGTCAAAACTATCCGCTGCTTTCTTCACATGTTGGAGAATATTTAGCAAAGACATTGTTTTATACATCCGATTATGCTCTTCACCCTTTCAAGAAGAAGGATTTGGTGAAACAATTTTCCAACCCAGAACTATGCAAAATTACGGAGGACTTAGTCTTTACAGATCCATTTTTTGATGTTGATACAAATGATTTTGAAGAGGAACTAAAGGATACCGTGCGTGAGATATGGAAAGATGCATCCTTAAAATTCGAGGTTGCCAAATTAAAGAAGCAATTTCTTACTGAAACCGAAGCCCTTCTGCATGGAGATTTACATACAGGCAGCATTTTTGCCAGTATAACCGAAACAAAGGTCATTGATCCCGAGTTTGCCTTCTATGGCCCGTTTGGTTTCGACGTTGGCCAATTTTTTGCGAATCTAATTTTTCAAGTAATCGTAAGAACTGGTGAACAAAGACAAGTAATTCTAAATCATTTAGAAAAAACTTGGGATATCTTTCAAACGATTTTCACCGATTCATGGCAAAAAGATTGCCTTGAACCATTTGCGGAGATTGAAAGCTATTTGCCGTATATCCTTGGAAAAATCTTTACGGACTCTATCGGCTTTGCGGGCTGTGAATTAATCCGCCGTACCATTGGTCTTTCACATGTAAAGGATTTAGATGGAATAACGGATATAAAGGTGAGAATTGCTGCGAAAAAGACAGCTTTAAAGCTAGGCAGGGCTTGTATTCTTTATCGCCATAAAATTAATGGTATGGAAGACTATATTTCTTTTATAAAACAAAACATCAATGAATAATAGGCAAAAAGGAGTATTAGAATGGTTCAAACAATACGGATTCCGATATCTGTAGAATGGAAGGAAGATCATATTAAACTTTTAAATCAGCAAAATCTTCCCCATCATACAGATTATATTAATTTGACTACAATTGAGGATGTATATGATGCGATCGTTACACTAAAGGTTCGGGGAGCGCCTGCAATCGGAATTGCGGCAGCATATGGACTTGCAATGTCTGCGCAAAAGTATGACTTTGAAACACTTGAACAATTTAAGTTGAAAGTAAACACAGAAAAAAGCTACTTGGCCAGTTCAAGACCGACCGCTGTAAATTTATTTTGGGCGCTTAATCGTTTAGAAAAATCATTGGAAAATGTTCGTTCCATTAACGAAGCAAAAACTACTCTTCTTCATGAGGCGTTTCAAATTCAAGCGGAAGATGAGGAAATGTGCAGGCAAATTGGTGAGAACGCCTTAACATTGCTGCATCCCGGAGACTCCGTGATGACCATCTGCAATGCAGGCTCTATCGCTACTGCAAAATATGGAACAGCGCTTGCTCCTTTTCATCTTGCTAGGGAAAAAGGAAAACAATTTCATGTATACGTTTGTGAAACCCGACCTGTTTTACAAGGAGCACGATTAACCGCTTGGGAACTTCAGCAATCAGGTGTAGAAACTACCTTAATTACCGATAATATGGCTGCTCATACAATGAAAACAAAGGGAATTAAGGCAGTCATTGTTGGAGCAGATCGAATAGCTGCAAACGGTGATACAGCTAATAAAATCGGCACTTTTGGGTTAGCATTAATAGCAAAAGCCCTTAACATCCCATTTTATGTTGCTGCTCCTTCGACAAGCTTTGATTTAACCATTAACACAGGTGATGAAATTACAATAGAAGAAAGAAGTCCTATGGAAGTGCTTCAAATAGTGAATACAACCATTGCACCTGAAAACACAAATGTGTATAACCCGGCATTTGATGTTACACCGAACCATTTAATTACTGCAATTATTACCGAAAAAGGGATATTATATCCTGATTATGTAGAACAGATCCGGGAAAATATGTGTGATAAATATATCTCCTTATAAGTTACAAAATTGCTATTTCTTTATACTTGAAGTAAAAGGAACCCTTCAACTATTTCAGTAATAATCCCTAAAAAAACAAAAGGAAGTGAAGAAAACAAATTGATTTTTCTCACTTCCTTTATTTTAGGGACTTATAGGGAACCCCATTTTATCCCCATTACTTATTTTGTCCGGAAAGCTCTGATTGTGCTTGCTTAACTAACCGTTTTGTAATTTCTCCGCCAACAGAGCCATTTGCTCTTGATACAGTATCTGAGCCAAGATTTACACCAAATTCCTGTGCAATTTCATATTTTATTGAATCTAAATATTGTTCCACTCCTGGAACTAATAGTTTATTGCTGCTTCTTGCCATTGTTTTTTCTCCCTTTCATATAAAAAGATGGTTTGTTGCTTTGTAGTATTAGTATGAAATAAAAAAGCAGAATCATAAGTGGTAAAATGTTGAACCGCGTATTTTATAAAACCCGACTAAATTATTTTCTTTCGGATATCATATCAATGTACATTTATTAAATTTTTCAACTAAAGGGGATGCAGTTTATGGTAAAAAGAAAAGCAGAGCGTGGCGCTGCATTAAAAAATAATAAAACTCCAATAAAGAATCTTGCCGAATCAGAATTTGCTACTGAATATTCGAGTGGGGAAGAAACGGCAAAACATGCTAATCGTAATTCCAAACAAGGAAGAAAAGGAAAAAACAATGGCTAAAAAGAAAGAACAAATAACAACTAGCGAAGAACTCGGTTCAGAATTTGGCGATATTAATGCTTCAAAATTTTTTGAGCTTAGTCAAGCTGCCAAAAGCAATGATAATAAGAAGGACAACGAAAAAAGAAACAATAGTGCCAAGTAATTGGCATTATTGTTTCCTTACTGGAAAAATAGTTGACTTGCCTGAAATTGGGTCGAAGTAAATCAACATATAAGATGGGTGCTCTTTTAAAACTTTTGTTTGTAAAAACTCAGCACTATCAAATGGAACTTTTTCTACAATTGTATGCTTTATTAAGTCCTTTTCGGAAAGTGAAAGTTCCTGAAATGATTTCCCTAATTGTTCAGGATGATTTTTTACATATTCATATACCTGTTTACTTTCTTCTTTGCTAATGTTTTGATTCCACCATGATTTTCGTGGTTTATAGCGATGTTGTTTTAAATAATCATATTTCATTAGCCCTTCTACTATTTCTAATTGGGATGAATGAATACTGCTCAAAAATTGGCTCAAGCGTTTAAATAAATCCTCTAATTGGTGACCTATCCGACTCCAGCCTTGCTCGTCCCAATACGTACCAAACTCCTGGAAAAAGTCAAAAGGGGTTTCGAATAACTGTGTTACTAGATATTCAATGGTTTCGTCCATTCGATGATCATTCCAATATTTTTCTAAGACATCTTCGACTTGTTTTATTTTTACAACATCTTCAAATGATAGAACATTATTCTTCAGAATTTCATAAGGTGCATGATCCATGTAGACATAGTCATGTTCCTTTGCTCTTATTCTAACTCCCGTCCCTCTCAACATTTTTAAAAATCCAAGTTGTAATTCTTCAGGGCGTAAGGCAAATACATCGTTAAATGTCTTTCGAAAGGAATGATAATCCTCTTCTGGTAAGCCGGCAATAAGGTCAAGATGCTGATCAATCTTTTTGCCTTCCTTCACCATTGTTACAGTTCTAGATAGTTTTTCGAAATTCTGTCTTCTTTTAACAAGTTCATTCGTAAGATCATTTGTCGATTGAACACCAATTTCGAATCGGAATAATCCTCTTGGGGCATTTTCATTCAAAAAGTTAATGACCTCAGGTCTCATAATATCACCGGTGATTTCAAATTGAAAAACCGTTCCAGGTCTATGCTCATCAATTAAAAATTGAAACATCTCCATTGCGTAGCTGCGGCTAATATTAAAAGTCCTGTCAACAAATTTTATGGTTTTTGCACCATGGTCCATTAAGAAACGAATATCCTCTTTAATTCTTTCACGATTAAAATAACGTACACCAAGCTCGATAGAGGATAAACAAAATTGACAATTAAAAGGGCAGCCACGACTTGTTTCAACATATACAACCCTTTTCGAAAGATGCGGCAAATCCTCTTCAAAACGAAATGGAGTCGGAAGTTGTTTTAAGTCGATTTTGGAACGGGATGGATTAATGACGACCTTACCATCCTTCATATAAGAAATGCCCTGTACACTTTCGATATCCGCAGGCCCTTCAAGCTGTATAAGGAGCTGTTTAAAGGTCTCTTCCCCTTCCCCAACTACAATATAATCAACTTCTGGCAAACGTTTTAGCCAATAGGTAAAATCATATGTTACTTCAGGACCCCCTAGAACAATAATTAACTCAGGCATAATTTTTTTCATTACTTGTATGACTTTTATCGTTTCCTCGATATTCCAGATATAACAACTAAATCCTAATACATCCGGTTTTTTAGAAAATAAATCCGACACAATATTCATAATTGGATCTTTAATAGTATATTCCGCTATTTTGACATTGAATTCAGGAGCTGCATATGCTTTTAAATACCGAATCGCTAAATTAGTATGAATATATTTAGCATTCAGTGTACTAACAATAATATTCATTTTATATTATTACCTCATCTTTTTTAAGGAATTGAACATCTTTACCATTTTACCTAAGAAAATAAAAAACCTCAATGTATGACAGGTGATAAAAAAATTGTTAATTACGCAGGAATTTCGGGGAAAACACCGAAAATAATGGATATAGAAAACTATTCCAAATAGGACACGAAGGGTTAGGTCCTTGTCCATATTATACATATAAGATTATATAGGAGAGAGCGTGAATGGAGATTAGTGATGAGAAAACAGAAGACCGTCTAAAATTTGCCAAACAAAAAAACTTCAATTTTAAGCAAAGCGATGAGCTTTACAGAAGCCTATTCGAAGAAGCCATTGACGGGATTGTCTTTTGGGATAATGATGGAAATGTGCTGATGGCAAATCAATCGGCTTTACGAATATTTGAATGCAGTTCAGAAGAATTCTTACAAAGTAATTTATGGGATTTTGTATTAGAGAAGAACGAACATTTTTACTCACTTCTAAGTAAATTTTATAAAAAAGGAGAAATAAGAGATGAGCTGTTATTTCTCATGCCAAATGGTCAATTGAAACAACTGGAATTCACCTCAAAAAAGCATTTTGTAGACGGCTCTAATATGACTATCTTTCGAAATGCCAGTGAACGATACAAAATGGAAAAGGAATTACGGGAAAGTGAAGAGAGATTTCGTAATGTCTTTGAAGGCTCGTTTGATGGGATGGTATTGTGGAATCGTCAATACGAAATTGTCGATATAAACCCTCTTGCCGCACAAATTTTAAAAGCTAATAGAGATGACATTATTGGAAAAGGTATTTGGGAAATTATTGATGATCGATTTAAGGATGATATTGAAGCACATATAAAAGAATTAGAGCAACTCGGTACTTCAGATTCAACACTAACCATCTCATCGGAAAATGGCAGTAAGTATTTCGAAATAAACTCCAAATGGAATCTTGCCTCCGATTTAAGCTTAACAGTGATTAGAAACGTAACCGAAAAAATAGGATTGCAGGAGCAATTGCAAAAGTCAGATACCCTTAGTGTAGTCGGAGAATTGGCCGCAGGTATTGCTCATGAAATACGAAATCCAATGACAGCATTAAAAGGATTCATTCAGCTATTGGAAATGAGTATAAAGGAAGATCACTCCATGTATTTTAAGGTGATCATGTCCGAATTAAGAAGAATTGAATCAACTATTACAGAGTTTTTAATTTTAGCAAAACCGCAGGCAATCCAATTTAAAAACAATGATATGAGAAAGGTAATGCAGGAAACATTAGAGTTATTAAATGGACAAGCATTAATGAATAATGTTCAGTTTAACTTTAAGTATGCAGACGAGCTTCCTGATGTATTTTGTGAACCAAATCAAATGAAACAGGTTTTCATTAATATTATCAAAAATGCTATTGAGGTAATGCCAGAAGGCGGCTTTGTTACGATTACGATTGATAATCAGCCAAATGAGTACATACATATTGTTATAGAAGATGAAGGCGAAGGAATCCCGGAAAAGAAGATAAAACGGCTAGGAGAACCATTTTATACCACGAAGGAACGCGGGACAGGATTAGGCTTAATGGTAAGCTACAAAATTATTAAAGAACATAAGGGGAAAGTCGAGGTTGAAAGTGAAGTTGGTGTGGGAACCAAATTTCATATTTATATTCCTATTAAAAGAAACTAGCGGTTAACTGTGTATAAAAAAAGGAAAGGAAAATGAGTTCATTTTCCTTTCCTTTTTTGTTCTTGATTCTTTTCCCCATGATTACCGTTATTTTTATGCTTTTGATGACCATAATGATTACCGTTATCTTTATGCCATCTATTATTATTCCCATGATTTCCATTATTTTTATGATTTCCATAATTGCCATGATTTCCATTATCATGATGATTGGACCAATGGTGATTTTTCGTTCCTTTTTTTTCTTCCATTTTTCTTTTGTTCTCTTGTATTCTTTCTATCTTCTTTTGTTGCCCATAGTTTCTATCCGGTATTATTTGCTTGTATTGTATATTCTTTTGGACAGGCTCTTTTTCCTTATGTATTATTTCATTTTGTTTATTTTTTGGAATGTCTACATTTTGTTTAGGCGGTTGTGTTTGATTTTTTAATGTATTTTCTTTTTCAATATTTTTCTTCATTTCTTTTTCCATTACATATTTCCCTGTCGATACACCGCTTTTTAATGCATTTTTTCTTTCATCCATTGATGCATTTACCACTTTAAGATCCGCATTAACGCTTTTTGCGACCGGAGCTAAGTCTTGAACTTTTTTCTCTAATCTCTGTTTATTATTTTCATCTTTCAAAACAGATGCAATTACAACTTTTGAATTGAGATCTATAAATCCAAGTGAGTTACTAGTCAATAACACCTGTTTTGCAATATCCTCAAAATCCTGTTTTCCTTCCACATCCACTTTTGCTAACACTTTCTGACCATCTGCATTCAGTGCTTTAGCACCAATAACCTGCAAATTTTTATTTAAAACCAGTTCTACACTAGGGTTCGCATCAATTGAAACATAGGCATAGGCCTTGTTTTGATTAGTAAAATTAAATAATAGTGCACATAAAATCATTATACTTACCACAGCTAAACTACCAATTTTAGCGGGAGTCAAGACCAGGGGGAAATGAAGTTTTTTTAAATATGGATCAAAGGATATTTCTTGTCCTATATAAAGGTGATCATGAGGTTTCATTCCTTTAACAAACTCACCATCCGGGGTAAGCATGACAAGATATTTTTTCTTAATTTCAAGTATAACTCCTTTTCTCATCCCTCTAACCTGCCTTTTATATACTCCTTCAAATAAAGAAAATCACCCGCTAAAATTAAAACCACAGCAATAATATATTTACGATTTCGTTCCAAAGTTTTCCGGCTTACATCTACTTTCTTTTCCAGTAATTTCATCGGCAGCTTTTTGTTTTCCATTAATTGCTCCAGAAGTTCGCGGTCATTCACAATTTCTATTGCTGCCTTAAAAGCATTGATTCTTGCATCCTCATGCTTAGGTGATTGTTTTATTAAATCGTTAAAAGAAAGCTTAAACGTCTTTAATAGTTCTCCGAATCGAATAATCTCTTCTTTTCTTTTTTCATCATCTTTTTTTATATGAAATTTTTCAATGGATAAATTGTCCTCTATTGATTGCAGCGTACCATTTGTTTCACTTTCATTGGTAACCAATTGCATACTTATTTCTTTATATTTAGAATTACTTCGTATATAGTCAATCACTTTCCGCTTAATAATTACCTCTGCAAATGCCAGTAAGGATGAGCCTCTATTTTCATCATATTTCATAATTGCCTCATGAAAAGCAATTAGACCAATACTAAACTCATCATCACTATCGTCAATATAGTGCTTGCAAACGGTAGAAACCGTTTTCTTTACAAAAGGCTTATACTGCGAAAGCAATTCACGTAATGCTGCTTCGTCACCATTTTGGATAGAAACCGCTATTTCTTCAAGTGATTTATTCTTTTCTTTCCATAGCAATTTGAGCATAGAACTCACCCCATCCTATTATTATAACATGGATGGGAAAATTGACTTGTTTTCTTTGTATTTACAAAAATATTTCAATCAATATAAAAGTACGACAAAGATTACTAATTTGTGAGGGTGTTAAAATAAATAAAAAACTGCTCTGGTAGGAGCAATTTTTCTATTACTTAGAGATCATAACATTTCATCCGTAGATAACTGAAAATTGTATACGTCTCGCGCAGGCAGCCATCGACTGAACTACCTAACTGTGTATCAGATGGTCTTGTCGGAGAATAAGAAATCCATATGCTAAAGCTGCTGAACTTTTGTATTTGTTCTTACATTCCCTGGCTGATTTCAGTATTATGTTTTCTGGCAGTCAAATACCCTGATAAAACAATCATTATGAGAACTGACCAGAATACTAGTTTCCAAGTAAAAGATTCCGGAAAATGTTCATCTACTATACTTATTTTTTCATGAGCCAATGTTAAAACGGTCAGCTTTACTCCCACCCAGCCAACAATGAGAAAGGCTGCCGTCTCTAGGCTTGGATATTTTTGCAGTAATTTTACAAAACCATTTGCAGCAAATCGAATAATCACTAATCCGATAATCCCTCCAAGCAGCATAACAATAAATTGCGCACCGTCTATTCCGCCAATATTAAACCACCCAGCTGGTTTTAATGTGATTGCAAGTGCAACAGATGCGAGCATTGAGTCTATAGCAAAAGCAATATCAGCAATTTCTACCTTAAATACTGTCATCCAAAAAGAAGATTGTTTTTGTCTTGGTTCCTTGTGATCACCATCCAAGCCTTTTTTTCTTTTTAACAGATGATGGGCAGAAATATATAGTAAATATAAAGCACCAATTGCTTGAATTTGCCATACATTTACTAAGAAGGATATTAGGAATAGGGCGAGAAATCGAAACAGGAATGCGCCGATTAAGCCATAAAATAATGCTTTCTTTTGCTTTTCTTTAGGTAAATGTTTAACCATTACCGCCATAACAATAGCATTATCAGCTGCCAATATCCCTTCTAATCCCACTAATACAAGTAACACCCAGCCATACTCCATCAACAATGAAATGTCCAAAAGAATTTGCCTCCCTTACTTTTAACAACAAACCCTATAAAGGACGCAAAAAAAGACCTCTGCCCTTTATAGGCAAAGGTCTTGCTAGACATATGTATCATGCCAACAAAGCCGATGAATTTCTTCATGTAATGACGACTTTGTTTAGATGTTTTCACACCCAAAGCTACTCCCCTTTGACATTGTCAAAGTATTATTATTTTTCTTTATTATACTAAACAGCTAACCTGCTGGCAATAAATAATTACCTGTATTTATCTAAATTAAGTTAAATGGAGGATTTGGATATCTTTATCAGTATTAAACGAATGCCATTCCCGATGATTAAACCAGGGATTAAGAAAATCATAGGAAGAAAAATTGGTCCGATAAAAATATTAAAGATCTTGATTTGCGGCGAATACATGAGGCCAACAGTTACAAAATATGCACCAAATGCGAAAGGGAGATAACTGTATTTTTTCACCTTCTCCTGAGCAGATTTATACGCATCCCACATTGCATACATATATAAACATGGATAGAACATTAGCCATTGATAGTTAATGATTTTACTTGCCATAACAGTTTGCCCTAAAAAGCTGAGCATAATCCCTTCATTAAAATTGCTTTTAACATTAATGAGAAACTCTAATAAAATGAACAGTATTCCTTTTACAAGTGACCCAGATAATAGTTGGGCAAAGCCCGGCAAGGCAATGCTCCATAGAATAGCCTCAAGTGGCTCCACTTTTTTCATTGTTTAACCCTTGTATGTGTTAGATTGGTCATCATCAAAAAACTTAGGATTTTCGTCCATTTCATTAAAGTCATTATTAACTTTTCCACCTGGTCCATTTAAAAAGGCTATCCAAAAATCAGCAATATCAAATGAAGAATTATCTTTTACGCTCATACCATTTTCCTCCGTTGTCATTAAGGCTGTTTTCGTATTGATTATTGCTTTTCGTCAATTATAATAAATCCTAATCAGATATGGTTTAGAGGCATCTTTTCTTTTAAAGTTATTTAACCCGATTAAAGTTGTGACGAAAGTATTCGAATACAAAAACAACATTGTTTAAGAAAAGAGCCATTATTAAAGAAGTCAACCATAATTTTCCCATCTATAACAGGATTTATGCAATGATATAGAAGAAATGAAATTTGTGTATCTCCATTTACACAAAACGAACCTTAAAAAAAGAAATAGACAGGCGTTCTATGCACCTGTCTATATAAATATGACTATTCTAATGGATTGCTTAATTTTATATCCGGATGTTTATCTTGAAACCATCTTAACGCAAAGTCATTTTCAAATAAGAATAATGGTTTATCAAATCGATCCTTCACAAGAAGGCTACGTGAGCTGGAAAGAGATTCATCCACTTGGGATTCATCAATCCAGCGTGGGATTTTGGAACCGATAGACTCCATAATGACTTCAGAATTATACTCATTTCTCATTCTGTGTTCAAATACTTCAAACTGCAGTTGTCCGACAGCGCCTAAAATATAATCTTCCATTCTGTATGTTTTATACAATTGTATTGCTCCTTCTTGGACGAGCTGAAGAACACCTTTGTGAAAATGTTTTTGCTTTAACACATTTTTAGCTGAAACCTTCACAAACAATTCTGGAGTAAATTGCGGTAATTTTTCATATTGAAGCTTTCCTTTGGTTGACGATAAGGTATCGCCAATTTGATAGGTACCGGTATCATAAATTCCAATAATATCTCCGCTTACCGCATTATTGACGGTGCTTCGATCATCCGCCAAAAATTGAGTGGATTGAGAAAGCTTGATAGATTTACCGGTTCTTGATAAAGTAACATTCATACCCCTTTCAAATTCACCGGAACAAATGCGCAAAAAGGCGATCCTATCACGATGCGCAGGGTTCATGTTTGCCTGGATTTTAAAAATAAATCCAGAAAATTCTTCAGAAATCGGTTCAATAAGACCTTCATTGGAATTGCGCGGCTGTGGAGAAGGTGCAAATTGCAAATATGTTTCTAAAAAAGTTTGCACCCCAAAGTTTGTAAGTGCACTGCCGAAGAACACAGGTGTTAAAGTACCGTCAGCGATTTTCTCACGAGAAAATTCATTTCCTGCCTCATTTAATAATAAAATTTCTTCCAGTGCTTGTTCATATAGTCCGGATTGTTTCAGCTTAGATGAATCGTTACTAATTTCTCCTTCTTCATTAAGTGGGATAAATCTCTCACTATCTTCTACACGAAATTGCTCAATCCGATTATAATATCGATCATATATCCCAAGAAATTCTTTTCCCATTCCAATCGGCCAATTCATTGGATATGACTCAATCCCTAATACTTCCTCCAGTTCAGCTAAAAGCTCGAGCGGATTTTTCCCTTGGCGGTCAAGCTTATTGATAAAAGTAAAGATTGGTATGCCTCTCATTCTACAAACCTTAAACAGCTTAATCGTTTGATCCTCAATCCCTTTTGCAGAGTCAATGATCATAACAGCACTATCAACTGCCATTAAAGTTCGATAAGTATCTTCACTAAAATCTTGGTGTCCCGGAGTATCTAAAATATTTACACGGTATCCGTTGTACTCGAATTGCATAACGGAGGATGTAACGGAAATACCTCTTTGCTTTTCGATTTCCATCCAATCGGATGTGGCGAATTTTCCTGATTTCTTCCCTTTTACTGTTCCTGCAGCACGAATAGCACCGCCAAATAAAAGCAATTGCTCGGTTAAGGTTGTTTTTCCGGCATCCGGATGCGAAATAATAGCAAAGGTTCTACGTGATAAAACCTCATCTTTAAAAGTCATGATGTAAATTCCTTTCGTTCCTAAAATTCATTTATAAATATATATTTGTAATATCACCAATTATCGGTTATTACATTTCTCTTGTCCACCCAAATATTTTTAATGCCAACTCTATTGCTTGTTCTTCTCCTCCGACCTTTTCATTTAAACTTTCAGACCAGCGTGATACAAGCTCATCTTTAGGATCATCATATGTAAAATACGTTGACCATTCAAGTACTGGAACGGCAACCACAAAATAATCATCCTTTTTATTTTCATATATATAAAGATCTTCCTGCTTATTTAATATTGTGGTCTTCCTGATTTTCAACTGGGGAACCTCCTAAAAGCTGTTAGATTAAAACCGATGCCTATTTTAACACATTAATAATATTTTCCGGCAGTCTTTCTGCTACTCTGCCCATTCTTCCCGAAGTTGTTTCTGCTTGCAGTAATGAATTTAGTATTGCCTCCTCTGTTGCCTCTGCAACTGCTTGAAAAAGTAAACTCATAACTGGATGATCCTCTCTTAATACATGGACGTTTTCCTTACCGTTCTTTTGATCATGCGGTATTGTTGCAGCATTGGAGAAAGCAACCACAACATCTCCACTTCCATGATGAATGTTACTGCCAATTCTGCCAAGTCCAATTGGACATCTTTTTGCCAATCGTTTCAGTTGTCGATCTGACACTGGTGCGTCTGTTGCAAGAATCATCATAATCGATCCGTCTGGCCGTTCCATTTTATCTTCCTGTTTGATTATATCAAAATAAAATTCATCTTTCTTACCAAAGTTACTTTGAACAAGAATTCCTACTGTATATGTTTCATTTTCATTAAAAGGGACAACTCGAGATGCACAACCAATTCCGCCCTTATATCCAAAACACATTGTCCCTGTTCCAGCACCAACTGCTCCTTCTTGCACTTTGTCTCCTGATGCTGCTTTTATTGCTTCTATTGCATGCTCGGGTGTTACAGCCATTAAGCGTGCTGTATTTAAATAGCTATCATTACATTCTCCAACTACAATATTAATGGAACTGGTAGTATCCCCAATTTCCGGATTTTCTTGAAGCATGTATTGAAGTGATCCCTGTAATACATTCCCCACACAAAATGTATTGGTTAGTAAGATTGGAGATTCAAGAAGTCCCAGTTCATCAATTTGGACAAGGCCAGTTGTCTTCCCAAAGCCATTGATGACATAACTTGCTGCCGGCACTTTTTCCTTAAATGGATTACCACTGTGCGGTAAAATCGCGGTCACACCTGTCCGTATACACTCATCTGCATTTACATTTTCCTTTAATGTAACATGTCCAACACGAACACCTTTCACATCCGTAATGCAATTCTTTTCACCAGTTTTTAACGATCCGATTTTGATCCCAGCAACACTAGCTTTCATATGGTGTATCCTCCTTATAATTAATTCCCTGCAACCATTACAGGAAGCAGAGAATACAGATTATTTTAATTTAATGGTTATGATATCGTCCTTCATTAATGTTTGACTAGGCTTACATGTTTCCCGATTAACCAAAATCGAATGATCCCTTATTCTTTGAACTATTTGCGAACGGCTCAAATCGGGGATTCGTTCTGCCAATGTCTTATCGATTCTATGCTTATTTCCAATAATATTTTGGATAGTAATCGAAATCGTGCATATGCCTTTATCCATAAGTTTATTCCATTCCAAATTCATTTCTTCTATCTTTGGCAGATCTTTTTCTTCTTTTGTATCGTATACTTTTACATGATCTGTATAAGTTTTATATACACTAAGCTTCTGATTCCATGTATGATCTTTTTCACACTTATAAATGGCATAACGATAGATATTCTTCCCATTTGCATTATGTCTTCGAATAAGTGTGTCTTTAAATACCACAGTTTTTCCGCAATTTTTGCAATGCTTATAAAGTATTTCTTCTGCTTCATCACGAACAATATTCCAATACAATTGAAAATCTTGCATTTTCCTTCACCTCTAATAAGATAAAGGAACGTAACCTTTATTTGGATAAATTTAGTATGAAGTTTTGCAGAAATAAAAAAGAGATTCCCAAAGAGAACCTCTGTACACTTCGATACTACAGATTTGTTCCGTTCCTTTGTAATGGGATAAATAGACAGACCTCTCCCTGGGAGAAAAACAGCGTTTTCCAGTAAAGTCATATCCAATTATTAGGTCCATTACAAAGTAGATGTTGGCATAAGTCGGAACTGCTCCTTTCTATCCAAATAAACTTAACAATATTTTACCATACTGTAAAAGTTTCATCCATATTTATTTTAATAATTCTGAATAAGCATTGAAGAGTAATGCTTGCTTAGAGTTCACTTTATTTTCTTTCATCCATGTCTTCATTTGTTGTATTTCTAATTCTCTTTTAGAAGAAGCTCTTCCTGTGAACTGATACAAATCTAAAATATTAATTATGTTAGCAATTGTAAAATTCTCCAAATCCCATTTTTTATCATACGAAGAAGTTAAATCTGTTAACGCTTTCTGAATGCATTGTGCCAATTGATCCTTTTCATTTTTTAAATAATTCCAGCGTGCATGCTTTGGTATGAACTTCATTTGATAGTAAGACGGCTCTTCCATTAATCCATCCACTTCTTTCATACATATACCTCTAACTAAAAAATCATTGCGAATATCCATTCTTTCCATCTCGAATTGATCGTTCAAAAGCTTAAGTGTTGTCATTTCAATGGCGAAGGCTAGTTGCCTCATCTCAAGCATTAACCGACATTTTTCTAAAATATGCTTTATTTCAACCATATTCTCATCCCCAATAACAAATGAGTATGCACCTTGCCCATCTGGTAGCAGAATGCGCGAAGCTGAAAGCAAACGTTTTTTATAGAATAGCTATCCTCATTGTTACATTTTATCATTTTCTTATCTATGAAAGAGGTGCCCCTATATTTTCCAATTGGGACACCTATATTTTTTATTAAATGATAAAGTTAGATAACCATTTCAGATTGAACATAAGTAAATAATAATTTTTCCGTATTAGCAATGGAAGTTTCATGTGTTCTTTCAAATGCATGTGATGACTCAATTCCAGGGCCAACTAAGCCATGAACGATGTCAAAACCCGCCCTAATGGCAGCGGAAGCATCTGAGCCATAAAAAGGATAGATATCAACCTTGTAATCAATATCATTCGCTTTCGCTAAGTTTACTAAATGCTTTCTCAAACCATAATGATAGGGACCGCTTGAATCTTTTGCACATATAGATACCGTATACTCATCTGATGCTTGGCCATCACCAAGCGCTCCCATATCAACAGCTAGATATTCAACCGTTTCCGGAGTAATATTGGAGTTTCCGCCATAACCAATCTCTTCATTATTAGAAATAAGGAAATGAGTTGTGTATGGAAGCTCCACATTATTTTCCTGAATATATTTGATTAACCTTAGTAAAATGGCAGTACTCGCTTTGTCATCCAAATGTCTTGACTTTATATAGCCGCTCTCTGTTATTTCAACCCGTGGATTAAAGGAAACAAAATCACCTTCTTCAATTCCTAAGGCGCGTACTTCCTCGGCATTTTTCACTTTTTCATCAATTCGAACTTCAATATTTTCTTCATTTCTTTCTGCTTTTCCTGCATCCTTATAAACATGGACAGATTGTTGATGCATTAAAATGGTACCTGTATAGATATCTCCTGCTGAGGTTTCTATTTCACAATATTCCCCTTCCACAGAATTCCAACGGAACCCGCCAATCATCGTGAGTTTTAAACGTCCGTTTGCTTTTACTTCCTTTACCATTGCACCAAGGGTATCAACATGTGCAGTTAACATTCTATGCTTCCTGTCATTTTTCCCAGGTATGGTAACGAGTAGTCCGCCTTTACGGTTTCTTGCCATTTTTACATGATACTCGCCTAAAAAGTTTTCACAAAACTCAATAACCTTGGTTGTATTCCCAGATGGGCTTGGAATAGAAACAAGTTCTTTTATTAATTGCATTGTTTCTCTTGCGTTTCCGTATGTATTCAACATTATCCCTCTCCTTTTATCCGACATAAACGGTTAACCGTTAGTCGAAGGTTTCCCTATATGTGATTATTATATTGGAAAATTCGGAAACAATACAGTCTGAAGCTTATATGTACGAATTGTTTTTATTCTATAATATAATTAGAAAAGCAGGGGCGCCGCAGCTCTAGTGTACGGATGAGTGAAATTTGAAATGTAATTTTACCTGATAACCCGAAGGACGAGGAGACGGTGAAATCCGCTTGCCGATGGCTGCCCTGCGCTAGAAATAGATAAATCTTTTGAAATACTTTATACGATAAAACAATTCTTATTATAATTTGTAAGATAAAAGGAGGAATTTTCATGGAAGAACATCATTTTCATTTAAAAATCAATTGGCCAGAAGGAAGAAATAGCGTTGGAGATTTAGAAACAAAAAATTTAAAAACAAAGATTTCTATTCCTCCTGAAATGGATGGCCCAGGTGTTGGCACGAATCCAGACGAAATGCTTTTAGGTGCAGCCGCCACATGTTATATTATTACGCTAGCTGCAATGTTGGAAAGAAGAAAAATAGGTGTTAGCAGTCTAACCATTGAATCCGAAGGCATTGTAGAGGTTGAAAAGGGTATCATTACATACAAAAAGATCATTCATCGCCCACATGTCGTTTTAAATAAGGGAGATTTGAGTGAACAAGAAGAAAAAGTAAAACAATTAACAGAAAAGGCAGAAAAAAGCTGTATGATTTCAAGAGCAATCCAAGGTAATGTGGTAATCGGATTGGAACCAATTATCGAAGAAGTAAATTAATTCATTTCCTCTTGACCATCTTACTTACCTTATTATTTGAAGGATAATGGGTAAACTATCAGCATCAATTATGGTTAGGAGGTTAGTATACATGCAGAAGAAAAGGAACGGTCAAGAACCATCGATTGCCCCAGGCATGGATGATGCTGAAGAACTTGACCGTGATGCTACAGAAGCAGAAATTGAAGCAGGCGATTATACAAGTGTTACCACTCTCTCCTGGGATGAAGTGGACCCAAGCGATGACTGACGATTTGTCAGTCATTCTTTATTTTAAAAGGCACTGATTCAAAGGACGATGCAGAATCAATTTGATCTCTGTCATCGACAAGACTTCTAGTTCCGACAATTGGAGAATCATCCCCCATAAGTTGACCAAACCCCTGATTTTTCTTATCCGAATTATGCCAATCCGCTAATAAGTTTTGACCAATATTTACAGCAGAACAATTTTCAAAGGAATTAATTTTCAAAACAAAAATATTAATGTTAATAGCAGGTGCTGCCAAAATTATATCCCTCCTCTTTAAGGTATGTATATGAACGTTTGAACTTATTTATGAAATTTCCCTTTGATACTCTATTGGAATACCTCCGGGAGCATATATTAATATAATCAATTGATGAATTTGTTAGAAATGGGGGTGTTTTTGTAGTGGATGTCGATAAAATAAGGCAGTGGTTACAATTTGCACAACAAATGCAAGGCGGCGGAGATTTTTGGAATTCTATTTTCGATAAAGATTATACTAATTCGTTTGGGCAACAACAGACGACTAACCAACCTAACCATCCTACCTCACCTTTTACAATGGAACAATCCGCTGCACCCAAAACCACATTTCCGCTTGTTGATATTCTTATGGATGAACAGTTTTTATATATCATTGCTTCACTGCCGGGGGTTGCAAAGGAAGATTTGAACCTTGCAGTTACAAATGACACCGTAATTCTAAAAGGAATTGTAAGACCTGTTATTCCAAATGCTCACACCATTTCAACAGAAAGTAAATACGGCCCCTTTGAAAGAGCCATAAAGCTGACAGAATCAATTGATGCATCGAAAATTAAAGCCAAGTATATGAATGGATTACTAATCGTTACTTTTGAAAAGACTATTAGAAATGCAGAGCCAATCGATATCGAATAAAAAATTAAAGTGTGGGGATGACATGTCACTTAAACAATTATTCCACTATTTTATTAAAAATGATTCATCTTTAAAGCAACTTAAGAAAAAAATCATCCTTTTAGAAAATAAATTAGAAAAATATCAAGAAATGGAAAATCTGGTTAAAGAGCTTCAAGAACAAAAAAAAGAGGAACTACTTCAACCGCCTATCGTCGTCGAACGGTTAAATGTCGAAAGGCTTATAGTTGATAAAGTGGAGTTGAATAATAATTTCGGTCAATTAGGGATTAAAGAATTAAAAGGGAGATTAAATATTGGTGCCACCTATGGAGAAGGAGCCATATATGAGCATTTAAAAAAGGAAAATAGTGAAAAAAATGAGGAGAGCTCTTCCGCAGAAAAACCTTTAAGGGAAAAGAATGTACAAGCTCCCAAAGTGAATGTCAGAGCCCGGTAAATCTATTTTACAAGTGACTAAACTTTAAGTTCCAGGTAAAATATAAATTATTATTTATTCATTATTTATATGAAGGAGTTGTATAAGGTATGAACCTAGCAACAATCGGGACAAGCTGGATTACTTCCGCTTTTATACAGGCAGCAAAAAAATCTGGAAGATTAAACCTACATTCTGTTTATTCTCGCTCTCTTGAACAATCAAAGGAATTCGCACGCAAACACCAAGCAGCTAATTTCTACACAGATCTTGATGAGATGCTTACGAACGAAGAAATTGACGTTATTTATATTGCTTCACCAAATTCACTGCATTATCAGCATGCTATCAAATGCTTAGAAGCAAAAAAACATGTTATTTGTGAAAAACCTATTTTTTCAAATACAAAAGAGTATATTGCTGCATATAGATGTGCAGAAGAAAACAATGTCTTTTTATTTGAAGCAATTCGCAACATCCACACTCCCAATTTTCACTTGCTAGCGAAAGAATTACATAAAGTTGGAAAACTGCGTAGTGCTTCTTTAAATTATTTGCAGTACTCATCTAGGTATGATGCTTTTTTAAATGGTGATGTACCAAATGTTTTTTCTCTTGAATTTTCTGGAGGTGCACTCGTAGATTTAGGCGTTTATCCACTTTTTATGGCGATATCCCTATTCGGAAAACCAAACAAAATTCATTACTTCCCTGTTAAGTTAAGAAATGGTATTGATGGAAACGGCACTTTGATTCTGCAATATACTGATTTTACTTGTAACATTTTATGCTCGAAAATTTCTCATTCCTATCTTCCTTCTGAAATTCACGGAGAAGATGGAACTATCTTGCTTGACATGCCTTCCTGTATCACCAATCTTGAATTTAAAGATCATCGTTCTAAAACCTCTACAACCTTTTCTACAGAACAAGTAGAAGATGATATGGTTTACGAAATTAATGACTTTATAAATATAATGGAAACAAACGATATACAGGAATACGATCGACTTAAAAGGTTAAGCAATACGGTTCTAGAAATTACCGAAGAAGCTCGCAGGCAAAATAACATTCTTTTTAAATCAGAACAAGAAGGATAACCCTTATTTTCTAATGTATTTTTTATCTTATTTTCATGATTTCTTTGTTTTTCTTAGAGTAAGATGGACTTGCTAGGGCAGCAGCTAGCAGTAACCTCCTGAAAAAAATATTTTCCTCGTTATAACCCGGCAACTTATGCCGGGTTATTTCGTGTAAAAAAATGTTCTTGGATTGATTTGTCCATTTATTTCAATTATGAACATGTATATTGTCAAAACGAAAAGTAAAACTTAATAATAGGTTTTCATCACATATTCACTATAAAGGGGTTACTTAAAAATGAAGCGATTAGTGTCCATTGGTATAAAAGGTCTTGCTAGTCTTGTTCTTTTATATGCTATCTTAGGGCTCGGTTATAATATGTCATTTGGCAGAGTTTTATTAATAACAGTGGTTCTTGGCACTATCTCCTATATTATTGGAGATTTAGTTTTATTGCCATGGTCCAATAATGTAGTAGCAACAGCAGTTGACTTAGGAATTGCATTTGCGGTAATTTGGGGATTAAATGCCTACAGTCTCAATTATCATACACTTCTGCTATACTATAGTTCGTTAATTGGTTCGTTAGCAATCGCTGCTTTTGAATATTTTTATCACTTATATTTGTTAAAAGCATTTATACATGAAAAACAAACCTATTACTATCCTCCATCACGAACAAGATTCCAAATGGAGTCCTCTGAAGAACTACATCCCGAAATAAATAAGAATGAAAATCGAAATACGGAAAAAGAATAAAAAAAGGCTGATTCCCTGAGTAGGGAATCAGCCTTTTACTATAGAGCTTCCATATTTCTCATTATTTGTGATTATAATTATATTTTGACCTATCTACAGGCGTAAATCCTTTTGGTGTATAGAATCGTAAAAGATCTCCATAAACTACCTTATCTGATAACTGTAGTTTTGTTTGAACCATTTGTTCATCTTTTCTGATCTCATTATTTTTCTCAATTCGTTCACCTGTTTTTGTATCGTAGTACTTTCCATTAATCGAAGTAACAGTTGGTGTTACAAAACTTCCATTACGGAAAGGAACAACCTGTGAATGCTCCTTAGAAAATAGATCAGTTCCAAATTGGATATAGTCTTTTGTATCAATTCCTAATAAATGTTCTAATGTTGGTAAAACATCAATTTCTCCACCATATTGATGCATTACTCCACCTTTTACTCCTGGCACATGAATGATCAATGGAACTCGTTGTAACTGAGCATTTTCGAATGTATCCACTTTCTTGCCCATTACTTGTGACATTGCTTTATTATGGTTTTCTGAGATTCCATAATGGTCACCGTACATAATAATGATTGAATTATTATATAATCCTGATTGCTTCAAATAATCAACAAATCCCTTTACTGCCTCATCCAAATATCTAGCTGTTTGGAAATATCTATCCACCGAAGGATCACCAGTATTATCTGGACCAATGCTTGCTTCATCACTAGCTATAGGATATGGAAAGTGATTTGATAAAGTAATAAACTTAGCATAAAATGGTTGTTTCAACGTTTCTAGCAATGGTATTGATTCCTTAAAGAATGGCTTATCTTTTAAACCATAATTTAATACATCATTATCATTCATATCATAGTAACTTGCATCAAAGAATTTATCGAAACCAAATGATTTATATGCCTCATCACGGTTCCAGAAAGTTTTATAATTTCCGTGGAACACAGCTGTTGTATATCCTCTTTGATCCATAATTGCAGGCATTGCTTGGAACGTATTTAATGCCTTTGTTGTAAGAACAGATCCTTGCGGAAGACCAAACAAGGAGTTTTCTAACATAAACTCTGCATCAGATGTCTTACCTTGTCCTGTCTGATGGAAGAAGTTATCAAAATAAAAGGTATTTTTATCTTTTGTAAAAGAATTGATGAATGGAGTAACTTCTTCCCCATTTAACTTGTAGTTAATTAAAAAGTTTTGGAAAGACTCTAGGTGAATGTAAATAACATTCATGCCTTTTCCTTTTCCGAATAACTTCGGATTAGGTTCAGCATATTCCGCTTTCACGTAATTTCGTACTTCTGTCATATCACTGCTATCTGCAAATGCTTTTTGTGCAGACGTTTTTGTGTTTTGAATAGCATCGTATATCGTAAAATTGTAAGTCCCCAGGTATTTCACCAAATAATTACGGTCAAATGTTCTAGAAAGTAATTCTGGACGATCTTTTTCTGCAAGACCTAAATTCACACAAAAAGCCAGAATAGCAACTGCAAAAACAGATAATACTTTTCTGCGACCTAAACGGATAGGCTCAGGCTTCACTAACTTAAAAGCTACCAAAACAATAAGGATAATGGTGTCTAAGAAATAAATCGGATCATGCGGCTTCAATAAAGCAAGTACACTACCACCCATGTCTCCAAAGTTTTTTGTTTGAGTAAGCGTTGGGATTGTAATGAAGTCGCTAAAAAATCTGTAGTAGACAATATTTGCATACAATAAAAACGACAATAAGAAGTTAATAATTATGATCCAAATATATGCTCTTCTTCCCTTAGCCAATAACGCAAGTCCTAAAAAGAACACCGCTGAACTAATAGGATTAATAAATAATAGAAACTTTTGCAGTGAATTACTAATTCCTAAATGAAATTCATTAACATACCCCAAATAGGTTTTTAACCAGAATAATATAACGGCTAAAAAGAAAAAACCAAGATGTTTGTTCAATACACTTTGGCATTTCAATAGCAAGTTTTTCATTTTTGCACCTCTTTTATTACAAATCTAAGGTAATTACACTAATCATCCGAACAATTTTAGTGTAAACCAGACTGTGTTTCCTGCTATTACAGAAAATTACAGAATTAATTATGGCATATAAATACTATAAACATGTTACATTTTTTTTTCAATTAATAAACAAAGAAAAAACCAAAAGAAAATCTTTTGTATTTCGACAAAGTCCTGCAACTGGGATATCTCTACGAAACTTTTTAACCTTATCATTTTAATCCGGAAAGGAATATTCGGCAATAGAAAAATGAGGTATTTTCATAAAGTATTGATATTTTGACCAAAAATGTGCTGTTTCTGAAACAATATCTCCTATGTTATTTACATATTTTCAAAGCACTGTAGTATTTGTCCACTCACATTTGACATTATTCTCATACAGTATATTAAAGTTGTAAGGAGGTGAAGGGTATGTCTTATGGCGGAAGTGGAATGGGCGCAGGTTTTGCGTTAATTGTAGTATTGTTCATTCTCCTAATCATTGTTGGTACTTCTTATGTTGGTGGCGGAATGTATTAAAATCTCCCCTGGTTTTAACTCCTTACCTTTAATAGGAAGCATTTTTGATGCTTCCTATTTCATTTTTTTTAAACTCTATCCTATTTTAACCGGCTTTTAACCTTTCAATTGGAAAAACCTATCAAATCATTTATTCTCCCCGGGTAATGAATAATATTCCTAATTTGGCAAAGAATAATGATTCAGAAGGGATGAATGAATTGAAACATTTCATATTTAATATTTCCAACACCTTTAATGAATTCTTTATACATAACAAGTTAATTATTTCGTATATCGGATTTGGAACTTCTATTGGTATATACGTTTTATTTGTAATGCTCGGCTTGATAAAAAAACTAATGGGTAATAAGAATAAAAGTAAATCAGGCTAATTTACTTAACCTTGCAATAGGTTTTGCTTTTCGTCAATGTTTATATATCTTAAGTAATCTTGGTGTCGGGGAACTTTTCTTACAAAGTTTGTTCATGTTTAACCTGATAATGGTTGTTAACTTGAATTTCGTATACAAAAGCAACAGGTTAAAATCGGCTTTTGGATTTTATACAAAGTTTAAGAAAAGGGCCCTTTATTTATATAAAAAGCTGATTTTATTATCTTTCCATTCTAATTTTGCGGTAAATTCCTTCCCATCCTTTTTAAAACCTTTAATGAAATCAGTACTTCCTTCGGTGAGCAGTTTTTTTATATTTGTTTGGGAAATGGATCTGCCTAATATTTTTTTGGATATCGCAAAATCACATTTGGAAGTATTGTAATTGGAACATCCAAAAATCTTTCCTTTATCAACGACGTCACCATCACATTTTCTGCATTTTCCTAATTTTGTTCCGAGCTTTTTGCCGTTTTTAGAAGTTTTATTTTTTTGGAATTCCGTCAAATCGAAATGCTGGAAGTCCCATTCTCCGCTATTTTCTCTAGCATCATTGATTAATTTAATTGATAGTTTCTTTGCCTGTTCCATAAAAATATTTGGAGAAGCTTTTCCTTCGCCGATTTCATGCAGTCTTTGTTCCCATTTTGCTGTCATTTCAGGCGAAGCTAGTAAACTATCCCCTATTGATTCAATCAATAAAGTACCTTTATTTGTTGCAAATACTTGGTTCTTCTTTACCTCTATATACTTTCTGTCTTTTAATACACCAATGATTCCTGCACGGGTTGCTTCCGTACCTAATCCTTCCGTTTTATTAAGTACTTTTATAAGCTCTTCATCTTCCAGATGCTTACCGGCTGTCTTCATTAGAGTAATTAATTGTCCTTCTGTATATCTTTTCGGTGGCTGTGTTTTTCCGCCTTTTACTTTTATAGCTTTGACTATGCCTTTCTCTCCTTCTTGCAAAGAAGGTAAATCCTGATCATCCTCTTGATTTTCGTTCTTTTGTTCCGAATTATTTTTATAGATTACTGCTCTCCAGCCTTCTTGAATCTGTTCTTTTCCTTTAGAAATAAAGGTTGCCCTATTTTCTACCAATGTGTGAATTGTCGTATAATCGAAGATAGCTTTTTCATAATGAGCTACAATAAGCCGTTCTACAATGAGCGAATAAATTTTTTCTTCATCCGCTGACATTTTGGTTGGATTTACCACCTGTTCGGTAGGAATTATAGCGTAGTGATCGGTAACCTTTTTTGCATTCACATATCGAGAATTATTTATTATCGATGTTTTTGGCAGTGGAAAATAATCTTTATATCGTTCAAGCTTACTAAGCTTTTGAAGTATTTCCGGAAAACTCGCTGCTTCTTCTTTTGTAACAAAGCTTGAATCACTCCGAGGATAAGAAATAATCCCTTTTACATATAATTTTTGAGCAATATCAAGGGTATGTTTGGGAGAAAATTTATACAGCTTGTTTGCCGTTGCTTGCAAAGCAGATAAATTAAAGAATAACGGCGGTTGAAATTCCTTTCTTTCCTTTTCAATGGATGAAATGATTGCTTCCTTTCCCTTGCAAAACTCAGCAATTTTCTTTGCCATAGACTCATCTTGTAAACGTGTTTCCCCATCTTTGTGCCATTTTCCACTATAATTTTTTCCATCCATATGAAAAGTAGCTAGAACTTCCCAAAATGGCTCCGATTTAAAGTTTTCTATTTCCTTTTCCCTTTTCACGATTAATGCAAGTGTGGGAGTTTGGACTCTACCTGTTGAAAAAACATCGGATATTCCTTTTTTTTGCAAAAGCAGCGTATATGCTCTTGACGCATTCATGCCTACTAACCAGTCAGCGCAGGCTCTGCTAAGCGCCTCATAATAAATGCTTCTGGTTTCTGATTCTTCTAATAGATTTTCAAATCCGTGAATCACCGATTTAGGAGTTAAGGATGAAATCCAGAGACGCTTCATTTTCTTTTGATTATTACATTTTTCCAAGATGATTCGAACTATCGCTTCCCCTTCCCGCTCAGCATCACCAGCAATAATGATTTCATCAATGTCCTTGCGATTCACAAATCCTTTAATAATGTTAAATTGTTTCCATTTTGATTTTGTTACTCGATGTTGGAAATGATTTGGGATGATAGGCAATGTTTCGAGGGACCACTTCTTCCATTTTGGATCATACTCTTCAGGTGGAACTAATTCACAAAGGTGACCAATAGCCCAAGTTAACAACGCTCCATTCGGAAACCACTGGTTAGGGGAAATTTCCACATAACCATCTTTTTTGGTATAAGAAAACGGAGACGCAAGCTTCAAGCCTTGATCAGGTTTTTCGGCAATAATTAATTTCATAAAAAACTCCTCACAAACCAATACAATATAATATATCTATTATACTATTAGCTAATGCAAAAAAAAGTATTTGATTTTTTGAATCAAATACTTTTAGCCGGTTTCAGGGACAGGTTCCCTTATCCTTATTTTTTTCTTAAATTGGCTACTAGGAAAGAATGCCTAATTTTAAATGTATTTTATTTAAAAAGGGCCTGGCCTTCCGTTTCAGAAAAATAATTGGATAATGCCGTAAAAGCAGCCGGCTAGTACTGCTGAGATAGGCAGTGTGATGACCCATGTCATCAAAATTCGTTGTGCGGTTCCCCATTTAACTCCCTTTATACGATGGGCAGAGCCTACGCCAAGGATAGATGATGAAATAACATGGGTTGAACTAACTGGTAAATGAATATAAGTAGCACCAAAAATAATTAATGCAGATGATAAATCAGCAGCCACTCCGTTAACCGGACGAATCTTCATAATTTTTCCGCCAACTGTTTTGATAATCTTCCATCCTCCGATGGATGTACCTAATCCCATTGCCGCAGCACAGGAGAATTGTACCCAGAAAGGGATATCAGTCGATGTTACATAATGATTTGCAATCAATGCCATCGTTATAATTCCCATAGATTTTTGGGCATCATTTGTACCATGGGAATAAGATTGAATGGCTGCAGTTGCTATTTGTATCCAACGAAATTGTTTATTGGTTTTTGCAAGATTACGATTTTTTAAAGTCAACTTAAATATCGTATAAATAATAAAACCTATTACAAATGCGATAATCGGAGAAATAATCAGGCCTTCAATTATCTTTAAAAAGCCATGGTATTTAATCGAGCCAAATCCCGCAGCAGCAATGGAAGCACCAGCAATTGATCCGATAATAGCATGGGAAGAACTGCTCGGTATCCCATAATACCAAGTAATTAAATTCCAAATAATCGCGGAAAATAATGCAGCAAGAATAACTGCCCCACCATTAGGAAGCTGAAATGGATCAACGATATCACTTGTAATTGTTTTTGCAACTCCCGTAAAAGTAAGTGCCCCAACAAAGTTCATCACTGCCGCAAGTACTATAGCTTGTCTTGGTTTCAGCGCCTTCGTTGAAACAGAGGTTGCAATGGTGTTGGCAGTATCGTGAAACCCATTGATAAAATCAAATACAAGTGCACCTATTACAATAAGTGTAGTCAATATTAGGATTGAATTCATTCGCGCTTTTCCCCTTAAGCATTTTTCATGATAATGGTTTCAAGTATATTGGCAACATCCTGACAATAGTCGGAAATTAATTCAAGATTTTCATAGATTTCTTTATATTGAATGATCGTAATTGGATTCTTCTCATTTTGAAATAACTCTTTTACAGAAGCCCTCAATATATCATCACATTTTGACTCATAATCTTTAATTTTGACAGCATGGGAATGAATATCAAGCAGCTTTTTCTTTGATAATAGTTGAATAGATTTCGAGATTTCTTGGCAGCTTCCATATAATTCGTTAACAAACTCCTTCATATATACTGTAGGCTGAGTAATCGAATACAATTCCATCAATGATGCGGTATGATCCAGCCCATCTAAAACACAGTCCAAACGCATAGCAAGCTGAAGAATATCTTCTCGGTCAATTGGAGTAATAAAAGCTTTATGAAGCTCTACAATAATATCGTGAATAAGGGTATCTCCTTTTGACTCGTAATGTTTCATCGTTGTGGTAAGAGCTTTTAAATCGTCAGCACTCTCAATGGTAAATTCAGTTAAAAACTTTGCACTATCTTCTAGATTGGCAGTTATATTACTTAGCATCAGTGAAAATTTGTCTTTTTTTTCGATGATTGGCATTGATATTCCTCCAAAAATTGAATTCTAGTGATGGCTCTTGTCTTCCCCATAAGAATTGATGAAATTATTAAGATAAGATGCCCAGACAGTTTACTGTTATAACATTTTACACAAAAAGCGAAAAGAAGCCATTTGTATAAAAACAGCATCTATTAAAAATATCACCTTCATCATTTTAAATGATTTTTATCAGATGGGAATATGTTTCGACAAAAATTTACGAAATCTTTACAAAAGAAATGTAGAATATTCAAATAAATTTAACATTTATATGGAATAATTAATTAATTTGTCTTCTGAAAACTAAAATAATTTACAGGTTTCTTCTATATAAATAGGGATTGTTAGAGTACATGCTTAATCTCTTCTATTTTGTTCGTAATCTCGTCAAACCGGTGCTAAATCTTGCGAATCAGCACTTTAGTCCTATCTACTTCAAATAAAAAAGCCACAGACCGAATACTGTGACCTTTTACCTAACTCTTGATAACACCTTAATTTTGCTGGATAAATTTATTCCACTACTTTTTTCTTTAATAATCCGACCAAGATTGCTGTAACGAAAGCTCCGATAATAATTGCTAACGCATACAATAATGGATTTCCATCAACTAACGGAATGACAAAAATTCCTCCATGTGGTGCCCGCAAGCCGATATGGAAAAGCATTGTTAATCCACCAGCCACTGCAGAGCCAACTACAGCTGAGGGGATGACACGTGCCGGGTCTGCAGCCGCGAATGGGATTGCCCCTTCCGTAATAAAAGTTGCACCCATTATATAACAGGTAATACCTGCATCTTTTTCACTCTTTGTAAATTTATTTCTAAATATCGTTGTGGCAAGAGCCATTCCAAGTGGAGGAACCATTCCCCCAGCCATTACCGCTGCGTGTGGAGCATATTGTCCAGCGTCAATCATGGCAATTCCAAATGTAAATGCTGCTTTATTAAGCGGTCCTCCCATATCAATCGCCATCATACCTCCAAGTATGATACCCAAAAGCATAAGATTTCCAGTTCCTAAACTATTTAATACATGTGATAAATACTGATTAAAAATACTACAAGGCTTGTTAATGACAAAAAACATAATCAAACCAGTGATAAGTATACCAAATAACGGATAAAGCAATACCGGTTTTATTCCTTCAAGGGATTGTGGTAATTTATTAAACACTTTTTTCAATAAAACTACAACATAACCAGCTAAAAATCCGGCGATTAAACCGCCAAGGAACCCCGCTCCGCCTTGTGCAGCCATAAATCCGCCTACCATACCCGGTGCAAGTCCTGGTCTATCTGCAATACTCATTGCGATAAAACCAGCTAAAACAGGAATCATTAATCCAAAAGCATTTCCGCCGCCGATTGTATTTAAGGCTTCCGCAAACTTATTATAGCTAGGATCATGCGGATCTGCAGAATGGATCCCAAACATAAAGGAGATGGCAATTAAAATACCTCCACCAACGACGAATGGCAGCATGTTGGAAACACCATTCATTAAATGTTTATAAAAACCATTTCTGCCTTTTCCCTTTTGTGATGACTCGCTTGACTTGTCACCACCTGTACTTCTATAAATAGGAGCATCTTGCTTTACAGCTTGTTCAAGCAGCTCTATAGGTCTGCGAATTCCATCTGCAACTGGAACTTCTATGACATGCTTACCGTTAAAACGTTCCATTTCCACCTGTTTATCCGCTGCTACTATAATCGCTGCTGCTTTTTCAATTTCTTCAGATGTTAAAATATTTTTCGCTCCACCGGAACCGTTTGTTTCTACTTTAAAAGGAATTCCTAATTCTTTTGCTTTTTCCTTTAAAGAATCTGCAGCCATATATGTGTGAGCAATTCCAGTTGGACAGGCTGTTACAGCTAGGACTAAACCTTTTTCATTTAAAGATACAGTAGATTCTTCTGACTCTTCCTCTTCACTATTATTAAAAACTTGTAAAATATCTTCTGCAGTTTCAGCAGCCATTAATTGTTCACGAATTTCGCTTCTCATTAATAATGTTGATAGTTTTGATAATGCCTCTAAATGAGTGTTATTTGCTCCTTCACTTGCAGCAATCATGAAGAACAAATGGCTGTCTTGTCCATCAAACGACTGATAATCAATCCCTGCTTTTGAACGTCCGAAAGCAATCGCGGGAATTTTGACCGCTGCAGTTTTCGCATGTGGAATCGCGATTCCTTCTCCAACTCCCGTTGTACTTTGCTCTTCACGTGCAAGGACTGCTTTTTCATATTCCTCTTTATTGTTTAATTTCTGCGCATCATCTAAAACTGTTACTAATTCATGTATGATTTCATTCTTGGTTGTGGACAAGACATCTAACTTTATCGTAGCGGATGTTAGTAATTCTGTTATTTTCATGCAAGTTCACCTCACCCTTCCATTGTCTGCAAGTTTACTTGATCTAATAGATTCATAACCTCTTCCTTGGAGCAAAGCCCAGACGAAAAGGCAGTTGCACTTCCAGATGCAACACCAATTTTGAAGGACTCTTCTATGGATTTGCCGCTCGAATATGCACTAAGAAATCCTGCAACTAAGGAGTCACCGGCACCTATCGAGTTTTTCAACTCACCGCTTGGTGCATTTGCCTGAATAGCTAAGTCTTTATTTATAAAAAGTGCTCCCTGTTCAGCCATCGATACGATGATATTCTCTACGCCTTTTTCCACTAACTTTTTACCATAGGTAAATGCTCCCTGAAGTGTGCGAATTTCAGTTTGAAATAATTCACCTAACTCGTGATGATTCGGCTTAATGAGAAAAGGCTTTTCCCCTAAGACACTCTCAAGTGCCGTTCCAGAAACATCTGCGACAAAACGAGCCCCTGAGGCCTTACATTTTTTAATTAAATCCACATAGATTGTCGATGGTAACGAACTCGGAATACTTCCTGAAAAAACAACAATATCTTTCGAAGTAAAGGTTTGAATCATGGCAAACAATTGCTCCAATTGTTCTTTTGTAATATTAGGACCTGTCCCGTTAATTTCAGTTTCTTCTTCGGACTTTAGCTTAATATTAATTCTTGTATCTTGATCTACCTCGACAAAATCCATTGAAATTTGTTCTTTTTTTAAAAATTCTTTTATATAAGCCCCTGTGAAACCTCCGATGAAACCAAGCGCCTTCGATTCGACTCCTAGTCTTTTTAACACACGGGAAACATTGATTCCCTTACCTCCTGGAACCTTATAGTCATATTTAGTTCGATTTAACCTTCCAGATTCAAAATGATCAACTTCAACATGATAATCCAAGGAAGGATTTAAGGTGATGGTGTAAATCATGATGTCACGACCTTTATGGTAGTTTTTTGTTTATATAATTCATGCATTTCTAAATCTAAATCATCAGTAATAATGCTTGCTTCTGAAAGTGGTGCAATTTCAGAAAAGGCAATTTCTCCAAACTTTGAACGGTCCGCCAATACAAATGCTTCCCTGGAAAGCTGCAGTGCTTTTTGTTTGATAAATGCTTCTTCTGGATCGGGTGTCGTAAATCCAAAGGAAGAGTGAACTCCATTTACTCCTAGAAAGCATTTATCAAATCGATAATTTTCTATCCCTTTTAAAGCTCCCCTGCCAATCATAGCGCCAGTCTTTGGCTTGATAGATCCACCAATTAAAAAGGTTTTGATTCCTTTGCTTAGGAGCGGCTGTATATTCGTTAATCCGTTCGTAACAACAACAATATTACTTTCATTAGGTAAGTATGGAATCATTTGTAGAGTTGTAGTACCAGCATCTATATAGATACAATCACCCTGCTCCACCAAAGAAGCAGCAAATTTAGCAATATTGTCCTTTGCATGAAGGTTTTTGGCTGATTTTTCAAGAATATCCGGTTCTTCTAACTTTCCTTGAAGACGCGCTGCCCCTCCGTGTACCCTTTTAAGTGCATTTTTCTTTTCAAGTTCTATTAGATCTCTTCGAATGGTCGATTCTGAGGTATTGGTCTCCTTCACCAGCTCTTGCAAGCTTACAATATCCTTTTTCTTTAACATTTCAAGTATGATACGGTGTCTTTCTGCCGTTAACAAAATGGTTCACCCTCTTATCATTGATAACGCATACATTTTTGATTACCTTTTTTATTCTACATCCATAATCGATAAAAAACAATCAAATTTAATCATTTTCAATCAAAAACAATCAAATATAATTAAATAAATATCTATTTTATTATTTGTTGCAAAACAAAAAGAGCAATACTACTTAGTGTAGCACTGCCCTTTTAAGTTTTATCTATTAAAGTTGAATCGACTTAAATGCTTCTGTTAATACTGGAACGATTTGCTTTTTGCGGGAAACAACACCTTTTAATAAGGCCGTGTTGTTTTGAAGCTCAACATTGTAAGCTTTCTCCACTGCCTTTGCGCCTCGTCCAAGCGCGATAGCTGTGGAATCGTTTGTTAAAATATCTGTTACAACAAATAAGAATAAATCTAACTGCTTATCTCCAATTACTTTAGATAGCGCACTCTCCACTTCTTCTTGACGGGAGAAAACATCGTTAATATCTACGGCATTTACTTGGGCGATTTCGACTTTGTATTCACCCATTTGAAATTCCTTTGCATCCAACGAAATAAGCTGATTAATTGTTTTATCACTTAAATCTGCCCCTGCTTTTAGCATCGCTAATCCGTAGGTATCTGCATCTACACCTGCGATAGAAGCTAATTCCTTCGCAGCTGCCACATCTTCACTTGTGCAGGTAGGAGATTTAAATAATAACGAGTCAGAAATGATTGCTGAAAGCATTAAACCAGCAATTTCTTTTCGAATTTGAACTCCATTTTCTTTATATAATTTATTTAGAATTGTTGCTGTACAGCCAACTGGCTCAGCACGATAGTATAATGGATCACTTGTTTCAAAGTTTGCAATACGATGATGATCAATAACTTCAAGAACGCGTACTTCATTAATGTCATCTGCACTTTGTTGTCGTTCATTATGGTCTACCAAAATAACGTTTTTCACTTCATTTGCAACTTTTTCAACCAAACGAGGTGCCTCAACCTTAAAATAATCTAAAGCATACTTTGTTTCACCGTTCATTTCTCCAAGTCTTACCGGTTCCACATCCATGCCTAGCTTTGTTTTTAATTCCGCATATGCAATTGCAGAACAAATTGTATCCGTGTCAGGATTTTTGTGTCCGAAAATAAGTACCTTTTCCATTGCTCTTCTCCTTCAATTTATATGTAGATTCAATAATAACGCCCACATACTTCGTGTGGACGTTATTTATAGTTCCTATTTTATCATATACTATATCTATTTTACTAAAATGTTCTAAAATTATCCTCTGTGAAACAATCCCATAACCTCAGTTGTTTCTGTTATATTTACAAATGCATCTCGGTCTGTTTCATTAATCAATTTTTTAACATCCGTTAATTGGTACCGTGTAATAACGGTCATTAGAATTTTACGGTCTTCCCCTGAATATGCACCTTCACCATTCATAATCGTTACACCACGATATAAATTTGCTAAGAGCTTTTCTTTCATTTCCTCGCCTTTTTTCGTCACAATTGTTAAAGTTAATTTAATATGATTTGTATGAATCGTATCAATTACCTTACCAGTAGCATAAATTGCCACCAACGTATTAAGGGCAGCATCCCATGTAAAAATAAATCCTGAAATTAAAACAATAATTCCATTCATTGCCGAAATAAGTGCCCCTAGTGGAAAGTCCTTTTTCTTTGTTAGCAGCATTGCAATGATGTCGAATCCACCGGAAGAACCTGAAGACCTGAAAATAATTCCAATTCCTACACCAGTTAATACCCCGCCTGTTAAGGAAGCCAATAACGGCTCCGTTGTTATTTGTACAACAGGGATTACATATAACCCTACTGATAGGACAACTACGGATAAAATAGTATAAAAAATAAATCGTTTTCCAAGTTTTATAAATCCTAAAACTAAAAGCGGAAAATTTAAAAGAAAATTGAAAATCCCCGTATTAATCGGTGTGATAAACCCAAGCATAATCGCAATTCCACTCAAACCGCTGCTTAAAATATGATGTGGAATGAGAAAAAAATTATAGGCAACAGCTACGATTAATGACCCAATAATAATGGTAAAAATATTGCGCATTATTATTCCCCTCTTATTCTGTAAAAATGCTTTAATTTATTATAGTAGAGAAATAAATAATGTTTAAGATAATAGTTTTTTCAGAATGTTGAACCCGATTTCTTCATTTAAAGTGGCATATTATGTTATAGACAAGCATAAAAAAAGATAAGAGGTGATTAACATTGAATGCAATATTAAAATCCAAGAAAACCGCATTTTTTATTATTCTTTTTTGCTTAATTTTAGTTGCCTATTTAAATACAATTTCTAATCGTGATCTTGACCAAATCACAATGGATATCCCAGCAATTTCTGATACAAAAACTTCTAGTATCACTTCCCCAACATTAGAGGAAAGATTGGTAGGCACAGAAGAAGTAGATGGGTATACAGTCGAAACCTATCAGGAATTTGAAGTTTATAAGGATAAAGAAGGCAATATTCAAAAGGTTGTACCAACATCGAATTTTAATTACATACGGTATTACAAATGAAAAGATTACTAAACCCATTGTTGCACAATGGGTTTTCCCTTTGCTATCGTAAATTCTCTTTGATGAAAACAAGTAATGGAAAATTGGTAGATTCTTGTTATACTATACATATTAAGAACTGCGCAAGCGGCTTGCTCATCGGCGTATGGATACGTGAAATTTGAAACGAATTTTACCTGATGCCCTTACCCACAGGGAGGAGAGAGGGAAATCCGCTTACTGATAGCTGTTTACGCTAGCCAAAGACTTAACTTATTTAAATAATTTTTGAGATAGAAAACTTATACTTTCTTATCTCTTAAGAAGGGGAAGTTGCATGGGTGAGATAGTGTGGTCTTTTATCAAAAGACATTATAAAACGATAATTGATATCGTGATATTAATTGCAGTGATTTGGCTTTCTTTTAAATTTGCCAATTGGATATTCGGAATTGCGACTCCAATCGTGTTTGGAGCCATTATTTATATGCTTATCAAACCAATGGTGAAATTACTTGTTGCCATAAAAATAAAGCGAGGCGCCGCAATAGCCATTTCGCTAGTCATATATTTAATCGCTGCACTTGCTGTCATTTTTTTCGGAGGAATGATTGCAGTCAATCAGGTTCATAATTTAATAGCGAAAATGCCTCATTATATTGACACATTAAAAAGTAATTTTGGAGTAGAATTTCACCATCTTCGGCGTCAATATACCGACCTTCCATATGGAATACCAGAAAAGGTCAATGAAAAAATTGGTTCCATAGGACAGAAATTTATGGTTTATTTTTCCAAATTTTTATGGACCCTTGTTGGAACAGTCAATACAAGCATAGTATTTATCGGGAATTTGCTTCTTGGGATTATTTTAGCTTACTTCTTAGGAAAAGACGCTGAAAAAGTAAGAGCGAAATTCAATGAAATAGCACCTAACTGGATGAAAGAGGGCTGGGATTTTTTACGGATTAATGTTATAAGCGGGATTACTAAATATATAACAGCTCAATTAAAATTAATGACGATTACGTTCGTGATTATCTTTATCTCATTGCTAATATTCCGTGTTAACAATGCATTTATTATCTCGATATTGTCTGCGGTATTTGATATACTTCCACTTTTAGGTGTTGCCACTATATTTGTTCCGTGGATCATTTATTTGTTTATAGTCGGAAACACAGCATTAGCAATTAAACTGCTAATTGTATACGGTATTGTATTCCTTGTAAGACAGTTATTGGAGCCAAAGATTGTCGGAGAGTCATTAGGGGTTTCAGCCTTTATTATGCTTTCATTAATGGTAATCTTTCTCGGTTTATTTGGATTTTGGGGAATGCTCTTAACGCCAATCCTAACAATCTTATTAAAAGAACTATACAGTCAAGGTTATTTTAAAAGATGGATTCGAATGGAATGATAAATAAAAAAGACTCGGGCTCGAGTCTTTTTTAGTCTACCCATTCTAATTTCTTTACAAGTTGCCATCGAAATAGAGCTGCCAGTAACACAGCATATGAATCATCCCGGACAATAATTTGAACCTGGTTATCTTCAAAGGTATAAAACAAAACATCTGTATATACCTTATCCCTTTCAAAGAAATTGCGAACTTCATGAAGTCTTTTAAATGTCTCATCATTTTTTGGTTTAAACATAATTTCTATTCCATCTTCTCGTTTCGTTTCATTTATGATCACAACATTTTCATTCATTTCATATTTGATTTTCCCCATTTCTTTCCCTCCTCTTTATAATAAGTATCTCAGATAGATGTACGCCATCGAAATCAATATTGAAATCAACATAAGCGGAAATCCGATTAATAAATATTTTACGAAAGTAATCTTATATCCTTCTTTTCCAGCTAGCCCTGCCACAACTAAATTAGCGCTTGCTCCAATTAACGTCCCATTTCCTCCAAGACAGGCTCCAAGTGATAAAGACCACCACAAAGGCTCCAGATCATGAATCCCTAAATGTCCCATTTGCTGAATTAACGGAATCATCGTTGCCACAAATGGGATATTATCAATAAAAGCGGAGGCTACAGCACTAAGCCAAAGAATTAAAAAAGAACTTGATGTAACATGGCCTCCCGTTAACTCGATTGCATAGGACGCAATTTTTGCAATTACCCCAGTTTCTACTAATCCTGAAACGAGAACAAATAAACCCACAAAGAAGAAAATAGTTGTCCATTCCACTTTTCCAAGGGCACTTTCTAAATAACTCTCACCGGATAAGAGCAATAGGATAAATGCGCCCGCTAATGCAACGGTTGCGGTATCTACTTTTATAAATTCATGTAAAAAGAAGCCAAGAATCGTTAATCCCATGATGGTAAGAGATTTAATCATAAGCTTTTTATCTGTAATCTCATCCTTTTCATTCAGGCTCATGATTCTTTTTCGAATTTCGTTAGATGTTTTAAAGTCTTTTCTATAAATCATCATTAGTAAAAGAATGGTTACTACCATAATAATTAGAATAATCGGAGTTAAATTTGTAATAAATTTCATGAACGTTAAGGAAGGGACAGCACTCCCAATCATTATATTTGGCGGATCTCCAATCATCGTTGCGGTCCCGCCAATATTGGACATCAATATTTCCGAAATAAGAAACGGAATCGGTGATATGTTTAATTGGCGCGTGATACTAAAGGTGACAGGCACCATCAGCAAAACTGTTGTGACATTGTCCAAAAAAGCAGATCCAATACCAGTAATAAGAGATAGAACAAGTAATATCGCGATTGGTCTTCCTTTTACTTTTTTTGCAGACCATATTGCAACATACTTAAATACACCCGTTTCACCAGTAATCGAAACCATGATCATCATACCGATCAGTAGTCCTAAAGTATTAAAATCAATATGATGAATGGCGGTTTCCTGCGTTACAATTCCAAAAATAATCATTAGGGAACCGCCAATCATTGCGATAATCGTTCGATGAATTTTTTCTGAAATAATAAGTCCGTAAGTCAGTAAAAAAATGGCAATTGCTATTATCGCTTCATTTGTCAAGCATGATCATCCCTTTTATGCTATTTATGTATTCTATATATTATTTCCAATAGATATTGAAAATAATGGAAGTACATAAAAAAAGGAAGCCTGTTTTGACAGACTCCACCTTTTTTATAACCAAAATATTATTTTATATGAATATATTAACAAATAAAAATACTCGATACAACCGTTAACCTTTTTAAGTCGTTCTCTTGTAAAATTGCAGTTTTATATATAAATTAATCATAGATATTAAAATGCATATTAATTAAGGAGTTTGAAAAAGGTGTCAACAAAGAAAAACAACATTAAAAAAATAGGCTTCTTACTTCTATTTATTTTCGGATTGTTAGGAGCATGTTCCCAACAAACAGAGAACCACACAAATCAAACAGCTTTGCCTAAAGGTCTAGTCTCTGGAACAGTTGTTAAAAATGTAGATGGTGATACAGTTCATGTAAGCATTAATGGCAAAGAGGAAGATATACGACTACTGCTTATAGACACTCCTGAAACGCATAAGCCCGGAACACCTGTACAACCATATGGACCAGAAGCTAGTAATTATGCTGAAAAGGAACTAGCTGTGGGCACGAAAGTCATGGTAGAAGAAGGAGTGAAAGGACACGAACGTGACAAATATGGGAGATTGCTAGCTTATATTTATTTGCCAAACGGAAAAATGTACAATGAGGAGGTTGTAAAAAAAGGGCTTGCGCGTGTTGCATATATTTACGAACCTAATACAAAGCATTTAAGTGACTTAAAAGAAGATGAGAATTATGCGAAGTCGCACAAGTTAGGTATTTGGTCTATTCCAGGCTATGTAACAGACAGAGGATATGATATTAGCAAATCATCCAAAAGTTCTTCAAATACTGTATCAAAACATACAAGTACTGGTGTTCAATATTCTTCTAATAATACATCTAAAAATACTTCATCCGATGGGAAAGAGAACAATACAAGCTGTAAAGGAAAGATTAAAGGAAATGCAAACAGTAAAATCTATCATGTTCCTGGCGGAGAATACTATAATCTCAACATGAAACATATTGTGTGGTTTTGTTCAGAATCGGATGCACAAAAGGCCGGCTATCGAAAATCACAAAGATGAAATGAAAAGCTCTGCATAGTAGCAGGGCTTTCTTTAATTTCTTCAATTGAACTCTACATTTATGAATAAACATGGAAGCTCCTGTCTTTTTACTACAAATCGGTTAAATATCATAGTAATTACACACAAACTAAACCTATATTTAGTACATATATTATAGGACAGCTTAATCATAGTAATAAAATGAATTAGTGAAGCATTTTGAAAGGAGGTATTATATTGACAAGCAGCAACAAAATCTTAAACGGTGGATTTGAAAACAATACATTTCCTCCTTGGGAGAACTCTAATGCAACCTTCACAACTCAATTTTCACATAGTGGACGTCAAGCCGCAAAACTTATTGGGGACACGAAAAATAGCTTTATTTATCAGTTAGTAAATACAACTCCTACTGAACAATTTGTTTTTTCCGGATTTTTAGGTAAAATTGGTAAACTTCCAAGCCCTCCTCTATCTATATCCCTTGCATATTATGATAAGGACCTTAACTTCTTAGAATATGGTTTAATTACCAATTTTCCAAAAGGTCACCTGACAAATACCGCAGATGAAGAGTGGCTTAAGGTCAATGAAACAACCTCTATCGCCCCACTTGGTACTACACAAGCTTTACTATTAATTAATAAACTCCCGCAAACTGGAACTGCCGATGTAATCGTGGATGACGTCGAACTATTAGACGTAAGTACGTATATAGAGAATAACAAGGAGGTTGTATCTTCTGCAGTAACCAAATCCTTGACTGTTGGTGCAACAGAGGAAACTAATCAAATGGAAACATACTCCAATACCCCTGCGATGAATCGAATTTATGTGGCAAATTCAGGGGATACCGAGGTCTCCGTCATCGATGGAATAACCAATTCGGTAATCGCTACCATACCAGTCAGCAGTTCAGATCTTAGTCCTGGTAATGTTGGTGTGAATCCGATAACAAATCGAATTTATGTGGCAAACGCATCTAATCATAATGTCTCTGTCATTGATGGAACAACTAATACTATCATAGCTACCGTGACTGTCGGTACAGAGCCAATTGGTGTAGGGGTAGATCTGGTGACAAACCGATCTTTTGTTGCAAATTTTACCAGTGCAAATGTTTCCGTCATCGATGGAGACTCTTACACAGTAATCGCCACAATTCCATTAACTAGACCAAGATATGTAAGTGTAAATTCAATAACAAATCAAGTATACGTTTCGAATGATTACCCATACAATAACATCAATGTTATCAATGGAACTACAAATGCAGTAATTGCAACGATTCCGGTAGGCAATGATCCAGTGGGGATTGATATCAATCCAATATCAAACCAAATTTATGTTGTTAATGAGTCCGATAATAATGTATCTGTCATCGATGGTGCGACTAATACAGTTGTGGCCACCATAGCTGTAGGTACACAACCGGAAGGGATAGGTGTAAATCCCATTACTGGTAGAATTTACGTTGCAAACACATCAAACCGCAATATCTCCGTAATTGATGGCAACACTAATTATGTCATAGCTACTGTTACGGTAGGAATTGGACCTGTTGGCGTTGGTGTAAATCCTTTAACACATAAAATTTATGTGTCCAATCTTGGAAACGACAATGTTTCTGTTATCAGCGGAACTACCAATACGGTTATAGCTACTGTATTAGTTGGACCTGGTCCAACAGCAATAAGTGTAAATCCCTAATTAATAAAAATTTGTTGCCTCCCCAATTAGTTACAGTTCTTATCATAAAAAATATGGAGGTAAAAAATGATTACAATAAGCCTTTGTATGATCGTTAAAAATGAACAGCAAACGCTTGAACATTGTTTACAGTCTGTTAAAGATGCAACAGACGAAATTATTATAATGGATACAGGTTCAACAGACCAAACAAAAGAGATAGCAAAAAAATGGACTACATTGGTCTATGACTTTGAATGGAATGATCATTTTGCTGATGCACGAAATGCAGCCTTTGCTAAATCGACAAAGGATTATATACTGTGGCTTGACGCAGATGATATTCTTCTTCCAAAAGATTATGAGAAGCTTTTAAAACTTAAACAGTCACTTTCTCCTGAAGTTGATGCTGTATCCATGCCATATCATTGTGATTTTGATGACTTTGGTAATACCACTTTAAAAGTTAGGCGTATCAGGTTGATAAAGCGATTAAGGAATTACCAGTGGGAAGGTGCCGTCCACGAAGATTTATTAATAGATGATGGAAATATTTATGATTCTGATATTGTTATAACTCACAGAAAAAATCACAAAACTTCTGATCCTGATCGAAATTTAAAAATTTATGAGAAGCTTTTAAAAAGGGAAAAAGATCTTACTGCAAGGGACTCTCTTCACTATGCGATGGAACTTCATCAACATAGAGAATACAGGAAAGCTACAGAATACTATCTGAAATTTCTAGACTTTGGGAATTTATCAGATGAAAATAGAATTCTTGCATATACTAGACTAGCAGATTGTTATTATTATCTAGGTGATCGAAAAAAGGAAAGAGAATGTACATTTAAAACGTTTGAATACGATGTGCCTCGTCCTGAAAGCTGTTGCCGCTTAGGTTATTATTTCTTGGAAAAGCAACAATACCATCAAGCCATATTTTGGTATAAAACGGCGGCAGAATCAAAAGATACAAGTAATTGGTCTGTACAAAATGAAACAAGCAAGACCTGGCTTCCACATATGCAGCTCGGTCTTTGTTACTTCCAAATTGGCGAATACGAGCTATCTTACCATCACAACAAAATTGCACACAGTTTTCAACCGAACAATGAAGGTATTACTCATAATATTAAACTCCTAGAAGATTTATTAAAAAACAAAATGTAACCAATACTTATTAGGAGAATCCCCATTTTTTAGAAACCTTAATCTATCATTATTACAAGGCATTACATTTTCTGTAGTATAAGAGCATTGATTTTATATTAAACCTCAACTTATATACACTAATTTCAAGTCTATGGTGCTATCCTTCGCAAGAAAAGTACACAAAGCTTATAAAGTACTTAGTAACTAAATATTGGAAAATAAGACATCCATTTAAAATGAGGTGTCTTATTTTAAACGAGCCACATTTTTACATAAATAAATAATAAATAGACAATTATATAAATAAATATTTGTTTTGGAGTGATAGTAAATGGATATGGTTTTTAAATTGATCACATACGGAATGTATATTCCATTAACCGTCATTCCTCTCTATGTTGCCATAAAAGGAGCATATGAGGATAAATCTTTATTAAAGGATGCAATGAATACGGTTAAGGAAAAGATGAAATAGCCCTTTGCAGAAGGGCTATTCATTTTCAAAAAAATATAGATTTAAAAATCAGTCAAAACTTCTGCATAAGTTTGCCATTTCAATGGCAGATACTGCTGCATCCCAACCCTTATTCCCAGCTTTTGTGCCTGCTCTTTCAATAGCTTGTTCGATAGAATCCGTTGTAAGAATCCCAAAAATAACTGGGATATTTGAATTTAATGATGTATTGGAAACACCCTTTGCCGCTTCTTTGCATACATAATCAAAATGTGGAGTAGAGCCGCGAATTACCGTTCCAAGTGTAATAACAGCATCGTACCTTTTACTATTCGCCATTTTCTGAGCAATAAGCGGAATTTCAAATGCACCTGGAACCCAAGCAATGTCTACATTTTCCTCACTAACGCCATGCCGCTTTAATGCATCCTGTGCGCCGCCTAGTAACTTGCTTGTAATAAATTCGTTAAAACGACCTACAACGACTCCTATTTTTAAACCAGTTCCTACTAAATTACCTTCAAATATTTGTCCCATTTTTTCTTCCTCCTATTACATTTTAATTAAATTAGATATTCTTGTTTCGTTTGTTGGTAATGAACAAGATCTTTTATGGTAATCATTTTCAATCCAAATTTTTTTGCTAATATACTTAACTGAGGGACTCTTGCCATGGAGCCATCCGCATTCATTATTTCACAAATCACTCCTGCAGGTTTTGCACCGCAAAGTCTTGCTAAGTCAACTGCTGCTTCTGTATGTCCTTGCCTTTGTAATACTCCTCCTTCTCTTGCTATTAAAGGAAAGACATGGCCAGGTCTATTAAAATCAGAAGCAATGGAATTCTCATCTATCAGATGGAGAATAGTAGCAGAACGTTCATAAGCCGAAATCCCTGTGGTAGAAAACTTATGATCAATACTCACGGTAAACGCTGTTTCATGTGAATCAGTATTTTTAGACACCATCGGAGTTAATTCGAGCTTTTGCGCTAATTCTTTTTCAATTGGCACACAAACAAGTCCCCTGCCATGTGTTACCATAAAATTAATAATCTCCGGTGAAGCTTTCTCCGCAATCGCGATAAAGTCTCCCTCGTTTTCCCTATTTTCATCATCACAAACAATGACAACTTTCCCTAGTTTTAAATCTTGTATAGCCTCTTCAATTGTGTTAAACAACAAAACCATCTCCTCATTTGAACCCGTTTTCTTCTAAAAACGCTTCCGTAATCCCTAAACTCTTTTTTGCACTATTTACTGTGGCATTGACTAAAAAATGACTCACATATTTCCCTAGCATATCGCATTCGATATTTACGATGTCTCCTTTACTTTTTAACCCTAAAACAGTTTCGGAGAGAGTATGTGGGATAATGGATAAAGTGAAGCCATTTTCACTGACACCAAAAACCGTTAAGCTTGTTCCATCTACAGCAACAGATCCACGCAGGATGATATATTTCAACATTTCTTTATCCGTCTCTATTTCGTAGTAAACTGCATTCTCAACTTTTTTCTTCGTTATAATGGTGCCTGTACCATCAACGTGTCCCGATACAAAATGGCCGCCAAACCGGCCGCCTGCCGCCATAGCTCTTTCTAAATTTACCTTCGATCCTCGGGTAAGGGCTACAAGGCTTGTAGCTTTTACAGTTTCTGGCATAACATCAACCGAAAATTGATTATTTGTATAGGATGTAACGGTCAAACATACTCCATTTATAGCGATGCTGTCTCCTAGATGAATATCATCCATTATTTTGTCTGCTCCAATAGTCAGGATAAATGAGTCTCCTGTACGCTTTATTTCTTGAATGATTCCCATTTCCTCAATAATCCCTGTAAACATTTGCTTTTAAGACACCCCCATTGGTACAGCAATAATTCTGATATCATTTCCGATCTTATCAATTTGCGAAAAACGCAGTAAAGGAACATCCTTGATTTTTTCTATACCGGCACCTCCAAATGTAGCAGGAGCATTATCTCCTCCTATCAGTTTTGGAGCTATATAGGTGATTACTTCCTGGAATGCATTTTCCTTTAGGAAGCTCCCTTGTACCTTTGCGCCTCCTTCAACAAAGATGGACGTAATTCCCTGCTCACCTAACACTTTTAGCATTTCTTTCATTTCGATAAAGGATTTCTCCATTTTAATGATTTCTACTCCCTGCCTGATTAGAGCTTCTTCTTTACATGAATCTACGCTGTTTCCTGAAATTATATAAGTTTCCGCCGATTTATCTGTAACTACATTTGAGTTTAAAGGGATTCTTAAGGTGGTATCCAAAATAATCCTTATGGGATTTTTCCCCCCATTTATTAATCTTGTTGTAAGCATAGGATCATCTTTTATGATTGTATTAACTCCAACTAAAATGGCATCATGCATATGGCGGAATCGATGAACGTCCTCTCTTGCTTCTTTGCTGGTAATCCATTTGCTTTCTCCCGTTACCGTGGCAATTTTCCCATCAAGACTGATGGCAGTTTTAACAGTTACATACGGAAGACCTGAGCTCGCATAATGAAAAAATACTTTATTAAGTTTTTTTGCTTCTTCCTGAAGTAAGCCTACCTCCACTTCGATACCTGCTTGTTTCATTCTTTGAATACCGTTTCCGCAAACTTGCGGATTTGGATCTACTGTTGCGACGAAGACTTTTTTAATCCCAGATTGGATGATTAATTCTGCACATGGAGGAGTTTTACCATAATGACTGCATGGCTCGAGAGTCACATAAAGGGTTGCTCCCCTTGATTTTTCGCCGGCCATTTGTATGGCATGAACCTCCGCATGCGCATCACCCGCTTTCACATGTGCACCTAAACCAACTACTTGATGGTCTTTCACAAGCACTGCACCTACCATAGGATTTGGGGAAGTTTGCCCTGTTGTTGCCTCTGCCATACTTAAAGCTAACTTCATGAAGTCATAATCATTCATATAAATTCTCCTTTTAAACAGAACAAACGCGTATGCGCCGCAGGTCTAGCGTACGGACTGCGCAGTTATATACGAGACCAACGTAAACCGTGCTAATGCAGTTCACGAGTTCATGTTGACTTATCGTAGGGAGAAGACGTTGCATTCCGCTAGACGATTGGCGCTTTAACATGGACATTTATTAAAAAGTTATCTACGGGGTTAAATTTGATAGTAATAATAAAAAAAGGACCCATGAATAATAAAATTCAGGGTCCATTGATTTTAAGGCAATGTCAAATAAAGGTTTAAAAAAGGGTATACTTCCCCCTATAAAAACCTGCTTGTTTCTTCCTTCTCCCATCCAGACTATACTGTCGGTGCTGGATTTTCACCAGCTCCACCGTTTAACAAACTGTTAACCGGGTCACGGACTTAGAAGTTCTTGGCTTCATCACCGCCGGTTGGGAATTTCACCCGACCCCGAAGGATAACATATTTAATTAATATTATTATATGATAGTTTTATCCAAATGAAAACTAAAACACTTTTTTATTTTGGTAACGTATTAAATTTTATTTATGTACAGTCTTTTAAAATACTGGTTTGGCCTTCTTTACTATCCTTTTCGCTATTAAAAAAGCATATGCTCCTGCTGCGATCAAGACAATAGAAAATCCATCATACAATAAGTCATAAAATAAAACATTGTCGGTATGATAATATACATGATGAATTCCTAATAAATGATGATCAATAATTCCTTCCACAAGATTAAATATTCCCCCTCCTAACAGAAATCCTGCCCAAAATGTTAGCTTTGGATGGTTTAGCTTTTCCTTTTCACTTGTCCATAATATATATCCGCCTATAAATACAATAATCGTTACAAAAAAATGAAATAAACCATCGCTGACAATTTGATTAAATCGATTCGTATACATATATACACTGTGAAATTGAAATATTTGGTGCAGTAAAATTCCATCCAGCATTCCGATAATTCCCATCCCAAATAGAAAAGCTCCGATAAATGTGCGATTGCTCATAGTCATCCCCCAATCTTTTATGTAAAAAAGCTGCCAATTTTTTGACAGCTCCCCAATTACTGATCAGACTTTGTAATAGTATTATTTTTATCCACTGTATCAATTCCAGTACTGGAATTCTGATACTTTGTTTCTTTTTTTTGATGAAGCACATTTCACATTTGATACTGTTTTTGATCACTTTGAAATTGGCCCTCTTTGGACATTTCCTTCTCCTCCCAAGTTCACTTAATTACTTTCATCATATGGTGGTTCTTGATTTTCATCCGGATCATCATGTGTTGGATGTGCACCTGGATATTCTCTTGGAAGATCCTGATGGAATGATTTAAATTCATAGTTAAAGTTACTGTATGGTCTTTGCCCTTCTCTCCATGGAGTAGATTTTCCTTGAACTGGATCATCCTCCCCTCGAACAGCTCCATAGGCGCCTTCTGGATATTCTTCAAATATAATAAAATTTTTTCTCGTTTCAACAGTCGAAACATCTGTATAAGAAATTTCTTCTTTGTCAGTGTTTTTCTTTCTGCCCTTCATCTAATTTCACTTCCTTATCCCTTTTCATCTTATTATGTGGACAAATGGCAATACTATTCGCTTCTGCAATTTCGAGGCAGTTTCCATATAGAATTTAATCTTTTTCGCAATAGAAAAATTTTTCTTGTTATACTTACAATATCGAAAATGTATATAAAGGGGGAGGAAGTAATTGGGAGAAAAGATGAAAAATGTTCACCTTCCAATAAAGATCGTTTCGATAGTGACAGCATTGAGCTTAGTGGGAGACTCCATGTTATATATTACCTTGCCGATTTTTTGGAAAGAAGCAGGACTTAGTTCCTTATGGCAGGTAGGTTTTCTATTATCCATCAATCGTTTTGTGCGGCTACCCGCAAATCCGTTAATAGGTTGGCTTTATAATAGGATATCTTTAAAAAGTGGATTAATTTTTGCTATTATCATCGGTTCAATTAGTACATTAGGGTACGGGGTCGTGAAAGGGTTTCTTGGATGGATTATTCTACGCAGCTTATGGGGAATCGCATGGTCCTTTTTTCGAATAGGCGGATTAGCAGTAGTTGTCCAATATTCTAATGATCATGATCGCGGCAAAGCAATGGGACTATATAATGGATTGTATAGAACGGGAAGTTTAGTCGGAATGTTGATTGGCGGTATTCTTGCTCCAATCCTTGGATTGCATGTTGTCTCCATTATTTTCGGGATTTTTTCTTTAATGGGACTTCCATTGATATATAAATATTTACAAACAAAGTCTCTCGAGTCCCGAAAGAAACAACATAAAATAAATATACGCTCATCCTATCAGTCAAAATCTTACATAGCCATATTAGTTATTAGCAGTTTTTTCATTACTATGTTCATACAAGGGATATTCACTTCAACCTTGAGCTCCTTAATTGAACATCATTATGGAAAAAGCATTCAATTAGCAGGGATAATAATCAGTGTTACAGCACTTTCCGGTGTCCTTCAATCTATTCGCTGGGTTTGGGAACCCTTTTTAGGGAGCCGAATTGGAGAATGGTCTGATGGGCCAAAAGGAAGAAAACCATTATTTATCGGATCATTACTTTTAGCAGCTGTTTCTTATGGTTTTCTATCCATCCAAATTACCATTACTTCTTGGATATTTATTACTCTTATCTTCATGGTCTCTGCAACCGGAATCACGACATTAATAGATGCATTAGCAGGGGATATTGCAAAATCATCCAACGCTGTTTCTTTCTTAACACTTTACTCCGTAGTGCAAGATATTGGCGCAGCATTAGGACCTTTTATTGGTTATTTCTTTATTGGCTTTAAATCTGGATTTTTATATCTTTATTTTGGAGTCGCTAGTATTTTTCTATTCCTGGCTCTTATTTGGTTTTTCTTACAGTCCAAACAAAAGGTTTCTTTTAAAACTGAAACACTGGAACAATAACAATACTGTTCATATAGAGGTAACAGCAATCAAAAAAATAATAACTGTTTTTCATACAAGAAGACCACAACTTCAGTTGTTTTCTTGTATTTTTTGATTTACTGATGTAATCCATTCGATACAAATATTAATGTATCGTTAAAAACATACCCCGATGGCACCAATTTTAACAATGCATCCATGGTGGCAACTGCACATCGTAAATGATATGCAGTCAAAATTTATTTCACTTTTTTATCCTTTTTGCGACTATGCTTGCCTTCATTTTCTACTTCTACAATCTTACCAGTATGTGCATCTATCTCAACTTCAAAAAGTACTTTGTTAGAAGTTATAATTTTTACCTCGTAGTAGGTTTTCCCCTCTTCTTTTTCCATTTCAACATTTAAAACATCCCCTTTTATTCTTTTTAAAGCAATATCTTCCGCTTGTTTTTCTGAAATTATATTTTTTTTCACTGTTGATTGGCCAGCTAATTCCGCATTCCCATTAGTATAGAAAACATTAAAGCTAACTGGAATAAATATACAAAACGATAACAATAGTTTTCTCATTGTCACACTCCCCTCTTTTTCTTTATTTTGCTTTATAAAGGGAATTTATATCCTTTCGATTAAGCCTTTTGGTCTAAATCATCATATTTTACTTTACTTTTCAAAATTAGTTTGATGCCTTTCCACCTTTTTCTGATATGACATATCCTATTTTATCCGAACAAAAAGGAGGTTTTATGAATGTCAGACGGCGGAGGATATGGAGCAGGCTTTGCTCTAATTGTTGTATTATTTATCCTGCTTATCATTGTTGGTGCTGCTTTTGTTGGTGGCGGCTATGGCGGTGGTATGGGATATTACTAAAAAATAATCATACTTCATAAATGGAGGTGACTTTTATGTGGTGCGGTGGATGTAGATATCGAGGATACGCTTATACACCAGCTCCAACTGGTATGGGTGCCGGATTTGCCCTTATCGTTGTGCTGTTTATTCTACTAATTATTGTTGGAGCAGTTTGTTGGGCTTAAGATAAGCTAGACTCTTGTTTGTTATCGACGGAAAAATAATTTATCAAGGAAGCCTTTTAATAGGCTTCTTTTTATTTTGTACACACTTTAATGCACCTAAAGAAGGGTTTAATTAACGATAAAAACCCAATTACGCTAAGCAATTACTTAGAAATTGGGCTACTTCCGAAGTATTATATATCCTACTATTACAATTGAAAGAGATAAATTCTAATAATAAACTCTGACCCTTTTATTTTTCAAAATTATACCTCATTGATTGTTACAATTGACCATCATTGACAAAATCCAATTCTTATAGTCAATGATACGTAAGTGCTTGGGCATGGAAGTGGTGCCACTAACAATCAAAGACACCAGGGAGTCTTCCTTGTGTAAACCGCCATGACTTGCACCGCCCACATGTGTAGGAGAACCTTCACCGATAAATTCGTACCCTGGTTTTGCACTTACAATGAGGTACTCCCCTTCGTGTGAGAAAAAGGAAGAATATAATCTTGCTAATGCATCAGGATAATCCCCATATGTTACTTTTTTATTCGTAATAGATAGATTTAATATTTCTGTATTTCCTTCTAAGAACCAATTTTGTTCATACTCATCGACAAATTCTCCATCTGGATAAAATTGAAGACTTCCTTCATGTAATCCTGAGGTTACAGTAATAGTTTTTCCGTTTCTAATGGCAATCACATCAATCCGATCATCATTTTTTAGGATTTTGGCGATTTCCTGTAATGGTGCTTTTTGATTATCAAGGCTATAAATAAATGTCATTCTTTCGTTCACACCTAGTACGATTTCATCCTGGGATGTAACCCCGTTTTTTAATTTGACGATTTTGTAAGAACTCAAAAGATCCCTAAGATCTATCAACGCTTCTTTTTTATTGCCGCTAATCCAGGATTGACCATTGTCTCCAGAAATAATCCATATGTTGTTAGTTAAAGCCTCCTCCCAAGATGAGTATTGATTGAGGATCTTTTGTAATTGTTTATCTACCTTTTGTATGCCTTTTATATCTGTTCTTCCGTTTTTATGCACACTTTGATCTAAATCTGGAAAATAAACAATTGTGAAATTCGGTAGTTTGTTTTGTTTAATAAGATAACCCATTTCATTTGCAGAAAATTTATCGTTAAAACCATATTTTCTCCACGAGGAAGCATATTTTTTGACGGGATTCAACCATTGAAAAGCTCCATATGAAAATAGTTCCGGTGACCCGACCTCCATTCTCCGTTCCATTCCTGTTATCTTGGATAAAAGAAATGGTGTTTTTAAAACAGTTGGATGATTTCCCTTATATAGAAGTGCATTGATAGATGACGTTTTCAATCCTTCATTATGCAGGATTTGATGAATGGTTTTATGTTGTTGGTTTAAATGAACATGATTTAAATTAAAAAATACATCCTCCATGGATTGCTTTAGTCCAAGTTTATAAAGTTCTCTCACATGACTGCCATAATTAACAATTCTTTTTTCTTTTTGATTATACCAGACAAGTCCTGGTACGTTATGTTTATCACAGTAAACACCTGTTAATAATGTACTATCCACGTTAACAGACATGGTTGGAAACGGACTGACAACATTAGGATAATAACAACCACTTTCCATAAAAAATTGAAAAGCAGGAACATTTCCTGAATTTAATGCTGCTTGTAATGCAGAATCCATTAATGTATCAATCATAAGTAAAATAACTCTTTTTTTCGGAGATTGTAATGATGCCATTCATCCTTCTCCTTCCATAGAATGAATTTTGTATAGCTTTTAGTATGAACAAATAACGGATTCATATGAATATTGGGGTACAGGACAAATCATTAATTAATAAATGGAAAGTGTTGCTTTTAAAGGCAAATGATCAGATGATATGGATAATAAGTTAAAAACTTCTACATTAACTACTTGAACCTCTTTGCTCACAAAAAGATAGTCTAATCTTAATCTTGGCTTCTGTGATGGATATGTAAAGCCTGTCCCACTACCAGCAATTTCCCAAACATCTTGAAATGATTTCGTTATATGACACCATTTTTTTGATCCAGGCTTCATATTCCAATCCCCCATAATTATCGTTGGATATGAAGACTTATTAAACTTCTGAAGGATAAAATTCGTTTGTTTTCGATGAAGAAATGTATTTAAACTTAAATGTGAAACATAAAATCGAACTTGCCTTTCATTTATTTGAATGAAAGCTTCATGTAAAGACCTTGGTTCAGCAAGGCCTGATTTTAAATGAAATGTATAACTATTATTCCTTTTAATCGGATAACGAGACAAAATAGCATTTCCATATTCTCGAACATGCGAACGGTTTGGGGAGGATAAGGAAATCGCCGGACTAAACCCTTGATACATGTTTAATTGCTTTGCAAGCCAATAAATTTGATCTTCATAGTTACTCCGTAAAGAAAAATTTCTGTCAACCTCGTTTAGACCAACAATATCTGCCTTACTTTTTTTAATAACATCCGCAATTCGATAAAGATCTGTATGTTTATCGCTCCCTTTACCATGGTGTATATTATAGGTCATAACCGTGATATCCAACTCTTCTCACCTCTAAGATGTAATAAAAAACTAAGCAGCAAGCGATTTACTAGACAAACTATCTAAAGGTTTTCGATGGAATATCTTCGTATAAGTTCCTTTTTCGTCATGATCATCATCCTTGGAACAAATTGACCCATTTTGTTTTGTAATCTTTCATAACCCTGTGGATGAACAATACATAATAATAGGCGTAAATAAACTTTGGTAAAGAAAGAGAACGGCCCTTTTGGCACATTATTAACGGTAAACCCGAATTGATTGGTCCCTTGATAGATCATGGATATTCCATACAGTGCTTTAATCTTTTCAGAATCTGGATGTTTTAAGATGATAGGGAGTGTTTTCGGCAATAGCTTTTCCGCTGATCTGATCATTTGAATAGCCAATTGAAAAGATGAACGTGCATGGATTCCCATGTTAAATAGCATTTCATTATTAAAATGTATCTCCAATATTCGATCTCCTCTTTGAATTTTCTCTCCGTCTAACAATTGAATTGTTTTACCCCAATAAGTTCTAACCCTTACCATTAATAGTGGATTATTCCTATCAATCGGCTGAATACGAAATAGCCTATTAAACATTCTCTCCCAATTAATCCATAGAAAAACTAATACCTTCTTTTTTCGGTTTATGTTAAATCTGGCTATTTGTTTCTTTATGGGAATATCATGCTGATTAATCATCAATAAGTGCCACCTTTCAATTCTTAAAAAAGTTTCTGAGTTTATTTTATCCACATCTTATGTTTCAACACTGTATTTAACATAAATAGAGACTCCCTTTTTTAGGAGTCTCTTTTACGTTTATTTATATAAGAGGAAAAATTAGCAATTCTATTCTTCCTCACGGTCTGAAGGATTGTCAACATCATCGACATTTTCACCAGCCTTGTTCCCCATCGCACCACCAGCGATAGCTCCTGCAACTGTACCAAGCGGACCAAATACTGAACCAACTGCAGCACCTGCGACGGCTCCAGCACCAGTTCCTACTGCCTCACTAGTATCGATATCATCACGATTACGCTTGTTATCTGCCATTTCATCTCACCTCCTTGCTTTTCCAACAATCATATTTTGCCCAATTGGAAAAGCATTACCCGGGAAGATTAAATAAACAAGCTTATTGATAATTCCACACTATCTTTGACAACATTTAGATCCACGACCACATTGTGTATGGCATCTACAATAATTACACTTAAACCTTGCATTACAAATACAATATCGCGAACATTTACGTAGAGGGCTGCATTTACAGTTTGATTTACAATTACAACTCAATTAAATCCCCCCATTTTCATTTTGTTATTAAGGTTTGTTGAGAGAAATTATTCACCTGTACGAATGAAATAGTTATACATTTATTCATGTGTAAAAATTGTTTGTTACGGGAAAATTAACTTAAATTTACAACATGAATCGGAGGATTTATCATGGAGCAATCTGTTGTAACCGGACACCGCTTAGTGAATGGAGGAAATGTATATTATGAATTTTATCCGAATCAAAACGCAAAAACAGTAGTGTTATTGCATGGTTTTCTTTCCTCGACTTTTACCTTTCGTCATTTAATCCCTTTATTAGTCAGTGACTATCAAGTGTTATCAATAGACTTACCTCCATTTGGGAAAAGTGAAAAGTCAAGACGTTATGTATACTCTTATAAAAATTTAGCTCAAACTGTTATTCAAATGATCGATTATTTTAGCATTAAAGATCCCGTTTTGATTGGTCATTCAATGGGAGGACAAGTGGTTTTGAATATCCTTCACCTTATGCCTGGAATTGCAGAAAAAGCAGTGTTGCTTTCCAGTTCATCTTATCTAAAACGATTAAAATGGACCATTCGAATGTTCAGTTATGTCCCATTTTCCTCATTATTTGTAAAACTTTGGCTTGCGAGAATTGGCGTTGTTAAAAACCTTCAGGATACCCTTTATAATCATTCTTTAATCAATAATGAAATGATTGATGGCTATTTACAGCCATTCTTACAAAATAAAATTTTTTCCGCCATGACGAGAATGATTCGTGATTGGGAAGGGGATTTACCTTCAAAAGTATTAAATCAAATTAACGCAAATTGCCTTTTAATTTGGGGAGAGCACGACAGGTCACAACCTCTCCATGTTGGTGAGCGACTTAAAAATGACCTCATAAATTCAGAACTCGTCGTTCTCAAAGAAACCGGCCATGCCATTCCCGAGGAACGGCCGTATGAAATTTATGAATACATAAAGAGGTTTTTAAAGGACTGAGTCCTGGCGTAATCGTAGGTCTTTAACAATTTCCCTTAAATTCCCTCCTATCTTTTGTGTCAAAACAGACAATTATATAGTTGTGTGTTGATTATTTCTTTAAAGGAGGATTTTACATTATGTCTAAACAACACCAAAATCAAAAACAAAAGCATTCTGAAATCCTAGGTAAAAATATTACAGATACGGAGTTAGCTCAAGAGCTCGGCAGCATTCAGCAACAACTTTCACAATTAAGTCAAACTGTCACCCAAATGCAGTCTTCACAGCAACAACAAGGTGGGCAATCAAGCTCACAATCAAGTCAATCCGGGCAATCAAACCAAGCGGCTAATCAATTAATGCAACAAATACAGCAATTCAGTTCACAAGCACAACAACAAATGCAACAAACAGATCAACAAGTACAACAATATATCCAACAAGCTGCCCAAGGACTAAATCAAGCGCTTCAAGGCATTCAGGCAAATCAAGCAATGCAGCAAATGCAACAAGCCATACAACAAGCTCAGCAATTTTCTCAACAAGGCGGACAACAAGGACAGCAACAAAATCAACAAGCGCAACAAGGCGGACAAACTTCTTAATGAAAATATTCCAAGGAAGAAGATCTTTAAGGATCTCTTCCTTCTTATTTATTTGATGTTATATTGCTCCTAAGCCTTTTATGCTGATAGGTAGAGAGCAAAATCCACCTACAATAAATAGTGAGCCAATTATCTCTTTTTTAGAAAACAATGCAATATCAATTTCTCACATATACATATGGTATTAATACTAATTTTTCCGGAGCGAATATATAACAAACTAGGAGGTAGAATAATTGATATTTTTTTCTGGATAAGAAGGATGTAGGCGGTATTAAAAAAGAATGATAATCTAATCAGAATCCCTGCTTTTTTTATGAGTATTTACCGTTGAAGAATCGTCGTATTCTTTCCCAAAACTTTTCTGACCATAAGCCATGATTACATAATATAATGGAACCCAAAAACTAAAAACGCATAAATAAATTGCAAACGAATAATAAATATTGTACCCATTTGTATAATGGTAAACCCCAAATGCATCAGACAATCGCTCACTGCCAATACTAAACAATGACCAAAATAGGATATAAATTGGAGAGAATCTAGGATTAATGCGGAACCGGTCATAGAAATAAAAGAATAAATAACTATATGGTCCATAATTAAACTGGGAAATTAAATCAAATAATTCCAGATGTGATGTATCTCCAATATCATAATAACTTACTGGTACAACACTCAAAGTGTGATCAAAAAAAATACCCAAAAAAACTCCGCACATAAGAAAAACATTGGTAATTTTTTTAGGAAATCGCCGCGGCAGACAATACACTAACATAGCACCTATACAAAATGAGATTAGCACAAACCATTCGTTTTCATTAAAATGATTATCGTATATAATTTCCTTCAAACTTTTTCCATGCCCCCTCTATGTAATAGGACAAACCACCTGGCTATCCACGCTATGATGACAATAAAGAGTCCATAGTCGATGAACGCATATATGTAATTCCATTTTCTATATTCAACAATATCGAGCGATAAATATATCCAGTCGTTAATAGTTAAGAACAAACAAATCACTAAAGCTATCCCCCATCGATTAGGAGTTCTTAACCTTGAATTCAATATATCTGCAGCCATGATAAGGATGAGTGGTATTTCGATAAAACGGCCGATATTTAAAGCAAGTGCTTTTTCCGTTTCCCTACTTGCTGGAACCCATTGCAAATTGATATCTAAAATGGTAAAGATGGTGCAGCTAAGTATTGTACTTACGAAATATATAAAAACCATATCAACAAGAGTAAACCTCTTTGGAACAATAGCAAACACACTGATAACTAACCAGGTCACTGAGCAGATCACAGCAATAGACATTTCACCATCTCCCCTCGACCTATTATATTCGATAATAATGGTCATACTTTTCCCCAATTAGGGAAAAATATCCGTAATTTATATCTTGTTCCATTAATCCAGCAAAAGATTTTTAATTACACATGTAAAAATGCTTTTTCATTTCATTTATTTGCGCCCACCCATTTTGTTCTGTTTTGAATAGGATATTTTAAAAATAATTAATAAAGGATGGAATGGTATGCCAGCATTCTTAAGTAAAGCACAAATATTAAATATTGGCGGCACTGCCGATGTACATTTTGGGGATACCAAATGGCTTTCTCCGAAAGAAGCTACCAATAATACAAACGGCGTAAGTGGCGGAAATATTGCCAGCCTTAACATAAACAACAATTTATTAAGTTTAAATAAGACACTAAATTCAAGCATTGCCGATCAAGAAATAGAGGGTAATAAATAGTGAAAAATTTGTTGGGGGCTTCTAGTTATTCACCTCTTTCAAATATAAAGGATATTCGCCTATTCATATATCAAATGGTTTGAATAGCATATAAAAAAGTTATAAAGGACTGATATTATTGCCAGCTTTCTTAGGTGCTATACAAATTTTTAATATTGCAGGTACCGCCAATGTCCAATTTGGAGATCTAGCATGGCATTCTCCAAAAACAGCAACAAAAGAATCGATTGGCGGAAGTGGCGGAGATACTGCAGCATTTAACATTAGCAACCAATTAATTAGTGTTAATAATACACTGGATACTAGTGTAGTCGAACAGCCAACAGTTGGTAATGCTTAATTTTAAAATAGTTATCAATAGGAACTTGTTTTATAGACATGCAATAAATCGTTTGTTTGTAATAAAAAGGATAAAAACCCTTACGCAACGATGTGACCCCCCATTAGTTGAATTAATACTATCCAACTTTTAGGTCTCGGAGCAGCATAAGGGTTTTTATTTTTTCATACCTAACTTTTTTTCTTCTTTGTATGAGGACAAGAGCCTTAAATCCCTAAAAGCTGGAGAATATCTGGTTTGCTTATCATCATCCTAACTAGCAAATTCCTTATTTATTTAAAAAAACTTAGAATGTTTCCTTAAAAAAGGTGAAACCTATGTAAATGGAGGTGATGTAATTGAAAACTCTTGGCGAAAATATAAAAGTTTTAAAGCACATATATCAAAATAATGATGATATTGTCTTCCAACAGCTTAGTATTTTAAATGAACAGGCATATTTGATTTATATCTCGGATTTAGTAAACCAAGAATCCCTTGATGAGATAGAAAAAAATATCCATCATTATTTGGCTAACAACACAAATTATCATTCGCCCTCAAAGATAATTTCTACCCTTTTCCCATGGGTTAAAGTTGAAGATACAGATTTATTAGAGCAAGCTTCATATAAAATCTTGTCTGGATATTCCCTTCTTTTAATAGACGGAATAAAGAAATTTTACATATTCAATACCAAAAATAAAATAGGAAGAAATATTACAGAACCTACAACAGAACGTACTGCACGAGGACCCAAGGAAGGTTTTATTGAAGATATTGATCAAAACCTTAATCTAATACGTAAAAAAATAAAGTCACCTTCCCTAAAAGTAGAGAATCTTATTCTAGGTGAAAAAACAAAAACAAATCTCAGTATTGTTTATATGAACGGCATAGCTAATAAAGATATTGTAGATGAAGTTAAAAAAAGATTATCGAAAATTAAAATAGACGGGATTTTAGAAAGTCATTACATTCAATCTATGATAAAGGATTCACCTAAGTCTCCATTTCCGACTGTTTTAAGTACAGAACGACCTGACCGTGTATGCGGACAATTATTAGATGGGAAAGTTGCAATATTAATTGATGGAACACCTTTTGCTTTATTGGTGCCAGTAATGTTCGTGGAATTTTTCCATTCCAGTGATGATTATTATGATAGCTCACTTGTAGCTACGATTGTTAGATGGGTTCGTTTTTTAGGATTATTTGTTACGTTAATTCTTCCTGCTTTTTATGTTGCTTTAACCTCGTTTCATCAAGATTTATTACAGACTCCTTTTTTAATTCGAATTGCTGCTAGTCGAGAGGCATTGCCTTATCCAGTTATGATTGAAGCTATTTCCTGTTGATTACATTTGAATTGTTACGGGAGGCAGGTATACGGATGCCAAAAGTATTTGGAGGATCTGTGGTTACGATTCTAGGCCTAGTCTTTATTGGTCAAGCTGCTGTTCAAGCAGGAATAATTGGGTCAGTAATGTCAATCGTCATCTCAGTGACTGCTTTAACGTCCTTTATATTTCCATCTTACGATTTTCAACAGCTAATTCGGTATTGTGGAATTCCCATTTTATTTTTTGCAGGTTTATTCGGATTTATGGGAATAATTGTAGTCTTAATGTTTGGATTAACCCATTTAATCAGCTTACGCTCGTTTGGGGTTCCCTATTTTTCCCCTGTTTCTCCAGCACGTAAAGAAGGATGGAAAGACGTGTTTATTCGGGCACCTTGGTGGGCTATGGATACTCGGTCACCAGGACTAGATATTACGAATCAAGACCGTGCCGGCAGTGTCAATAAAGCAAATTCACCAAAAATTGGGGAGAAAGACCATGAATAAAACCAAAACCTCTATTAAAATCTTTTTATGTTTTTTGATTACATTTCTGCTCAGTGGTTGCTGGAGCTCTAAGGAAATCAACAATATAGCTATCATTAATGCTATAGGAGTGGATCAGAATGAAAAGAGTGAAATCGTTTTATCTGTTGCTGTAATTAAACCTAACAACCTATTTCCGCAAGAGTCAACAGTACGTGAAGATAAAGAGGATAGTTTCCTTGTTGAATCGGCTAGCGGTAAAACATTGTATGATGCCATGGAAAAGCTCTCGAGTACCATTGCAGATAAAATATATCTTGGTCATGTCAATGTCGTCGTATTTGGAGAAAAGGCCGCTCAAGGGGGAATGGAAGAGAGTTTGGATTTCTTTAAAAGGGAGAACGAGTTTCGGCCAAATATACTCTTTTTTGTAACAAAGGGTCTAGCTGAAAATGTGATTAAAGCAGCTCCAAACTTTAATCCAACACTTGGTACAGAAATGTATGATTTATTCAAGAACAACATCTTTTCAGGTACAAAAACAGTGGAAGATTTAAGTAAATTTACGGAAAGCATGACCAGTAATACGATAGATCCAATAACTGGTGTAATAAATATGACTTTAGATCAAGATACAGATACAGATACAGATACAAATAAAAATCAAAAAAAATCCCTTAAAAGCATAAAGTCCTCTCAACAAACAAAGGAGTCACAACATGACGTATTAAAATTACAAGATACAGCTGTTTTTAAAGGAAGTAAACTAATCGGTTACTTAAATGAAAGTGAGACAAAAGGATTAATGTGGATTCGCGGTAAGATGAAAAATTCTAGTGAGGAAATAGATTGCACTAATCACTCCGACAATGGTTCAATCAAATTGCAAATTCAAAATTCTGATTCATCTATGATTCCATCGAACGATAACAAAAAAATGACAGTCAAAATAAAAGCGGATGCTACTATAATGGAGATTTCATGTAAAAATAAAAAACTTAATCCGCACCAGATGAAAGATCTAAACCGTTATTTTCGTGAAAAAATAGAGGAAGAAGTAACCCAAACCCTATTATTAGCTCAAAAAAATTGGGAAACCGATATATTTGGATTTGGAAAAGCCATATACCGTAAACATCCATCCGAATGGGACAAGCTATCAGCATCCTGGAGAAATGGTGGGTTGAAAAATTTGAACGTCGTTCTTAACATTGATGCAAATATTTCCCGCTATGGACTTACAACGGAACCAAGTAAAGCAAATGAATCGAGGTAAGTAGGCGATGAAAATATTATTTAGCATAATATTAATACTTCTTATTTTTGTTACGACTGGACTTCAACTTTTCTACGTCTGGAAAAAAGGCGATCGAAAAACGATGTGGGTACAGATCGTCATAATGGCAATAGCCATGATCGGTGGAATAATGGCTATTTACAATGAAAACACCCCTTCCCTTGCTTATTTTCTTAATAGGTTGAGCCCTCTTGGGACAGGAAATGGAGGAATATTACAATGATTGAAAAAGGACGAATTTCAAATATACAAGCAGCTATGCTGGCCATTACCTCTTTAACAATCATCGGACATTTAATATTGCTTACCGTTGTCATCCAACAAAGTCGTCAAGATGGTTGGATGGCAACAATTATCGGCACCATACTTGGTTTAATAGGAATCCTATCCATTGTTAAATTATCACAATGTTTTCCGGGTTTGACACTTGTTGAAATTCTATTTCACCATTTTTCCTGGGTTGGTAAAATAATTGGAGTATTATATCTACTCTATTTTTTTCTGATGGTTACATTAGCAGTCAGATTGTATGGAGAGACTTATAAAATAATTATGCCAGATACTCCCCTTCCGGCCTTTATTATTGTTATCATCTTACTCACAGCGTATATTGTCTACTCCGGATTGGAAACACTCAGTCGACTCAACCAAATCATGTTGCCTGTATTAGTCATTTTTGCAATTGCGGTAGTATTCTTAACTATGGGTGAAAAAAAGGATTACACCAATTTACTTCCTATTTTCGGTAACGGTTACCTGCCAGTTGGAAAGGGTTCCTTATCCGTAATGGGCTGGTTTGGAGAATTTGTCGTTTTAGGTATGATTCTTCCTTATGTCCAACAGCCTAAAAAGTTAGTGAAGACAGGTATTTGGGCTGCGGTTGTAACTTGTATATTTTTTCTTGGTCCAGTTACCGGCCCTATAGCTTTGTTTGGTCCTGTAGAGGCAGCAAAAATGACCTTTCCAACTTTTTCAGAGGTAAAATACATAAGTTCCGGCGACGTTATAAACCGTTTTGATGTCATTGCAGTGCTTTTTTGGACGGTAGGCTTGATGATTCGCATTTCTGTCTTCTTTTACGGGCTTTGCTTGGGACTCGCCCAAAGTCTTAAGTTACCTTCCTATCAGCCACTAATTATTCCCTTAGCATGGTTAATTGGTGTAGGAACTATATTGTTTATTAAAAATTTCGCTGAACTTAATTCGTTTCTTTTTGAGTCCTATGTCCCTTTAAATATTCTTATGGGAGCGCTCATTCCTTTAATATTGTTGTTGCTTGCTTTGATTAAGTTGAAAGTAAGAAAAGGAAATCAAAGCGATATCAAATTATAAATCATTGTTAGTTAATCCAAACTTACCTTCTCCAAAATGGTTTGCTTTATTATTTTATTTGTTAAAGGTTTTAGTAATTAATGTAAAATTAGAATAATTGATTTCTAAATCGACACTATTAACTCTTTTGTAAAAATATAAAAAGAGCGTGGCTGATTGAATCACGCTCTTGAAAAATCAAATCAAATTTTGTATTTTCTTCTGAATTACGAGATAGTTATCCCCCATCTTTTTTTAAATACTCGTTCATATTTATTAAGACTACCAAACCCAACTTCAAAGCATATTCTTGTAATATCCAAATCCGTCTTTAGTAAGAAATATTTAGCATGTAATCCCTAATAAGTGTTTAGAAAATAATGTTTTTCCTATCAATTTTACTTCCTATCATTTTCCATCAAATTGGATTGTAAATAGTAAAAGAGTAAAGAAGATGTATGTTGAATGGACGATAAATGTGTTCTCTCATAAGCATGTGTGGCATCTACTCCTGGCCCAATTAAGCCATGAACAATATCATGTCCAGCATAGATAGCAGCGGAAGCATCTGATCCATAAAAAGGAAAAATATCAAGATTGTAAGCGATATTATTTTTTTCTGCGAGATGCTGTAAACTTTTCCTTAAACCCAAATGATATGGCCCACTAGAGTCTTTGGCACAAATTGAGACGGTATACTCATCAGATGCTTGGCCGTCACCTATAACACCAATATCAAGCGCAAGATATTCCACTGTTTCTGATGGGACACTTGCATTTCCTCCATATCTAATTTCTTCACTATTAGAAAAAAGAAAATGAGTGGTATATGGTAAAGAGATTTCTTCCTTATGAAGTTTCTTTAGTAATTGAAGCATTATTACTACGCATACTTTGTCATCAAGATGCCGGGACTTTATAAAACCTGATGGGGTAAGCTCCATTCTTGGCTCAAACGAAATAAAATCTCCCACTTTAATCCCTAATGACCGCACATCATCCGCATTTGTTACTTTTTCATCGATTCGAATCTCCATATTTGCTTGATTTCTTTCTGCTTTTGCAGAATCCTTGTAAACATGTAGTGAAGTTTGGTGCATTAAAATGGTTCCTGTGTAGACCCTACCTGAAGAAGTTTCTATTTTGCAGTTTTCCCCTTCGATGGAATTAAAAGTCAAACCACCGATTAAATCAATGGTTAACCTACCACTGGGTTTGATTTCCTTAACCATAGCACCTAATGTATCTACATGGGCTGTTACTAAGCGGTGATGATGTGTGTCCTTCCCTGGCAAAGTTACTATTAAAGCTCCTCTGTTATTCCGTTTTGTTTCAATGTCCAATGCATGTAAATATTCATCAATAAAAGATATAATTTCAAAAGTATTTCCTGCTGGGCTGGGTATTTCCACTAACTGTTTTAGTATTTGGTAAGTGTCTTCCATAGCGAAATCCTTCATTACATGCTCCACCTTTCTTAGTGTCTTAAATTTATGTAAATGGTAACAATATTTATTTTATTTAAAAAGGTACAATTAATATATGAATACAAAAAAATTGTACCTCTTTAGTTCCAAATACAAAAAAAGAAGGTGACACCCTTCCCTTATTTAATATTCTATTGACCAAACATTTTTCAGGAGAACAATAGCTCCTTCAAGTTCCTCCATTTGTAAGCCGCCATAGTGTAATAAAAATTGTGGATTTTCAGGTATATACCGATAACGGTATTTTTTCGTAGATATTATATAAATACCTGAACTTATGGCTAACCGAACCAACTCATCTTCTTCTTCTATCCCTTTTGTCAATAGCTCAAGAATCAAATGGGTTCCTGCTCCTGTGTCGATAACATTTACAGCAGGTCCAAAATGCTGTTCAATTAATTTATTTATTCTTTTATGTTTTTGTTGATAAATCATCTTCATTTTCTTAGTATGCTTATATAAATTCCCCTCTGACATAAAGGTATACAATTGCTTCTGCAGATGAATTGAAATTCCAGGCATTGAATAGGTGGCCACTGTCAAATTATATTTTATTAATAAATGAGGTGGTAGTACCATGTAACTACATAAGATTTCAGGACAGAGAATTCGAAAGAATCCTCCGAAATAAATCACTTTTTCATTTTGATCGAAACTTTGAAGAGCTGGTATGGGTGAATGTTCATAGATAAAAGTACAATCATAATCATCTTCAATCACATAAACTTGATTTTGTTCTGCCCACTTCATTAACGCTTGTCTTTTTGATAGGGACATTATGCTTCCTAATGGAACCTGTTGAGACGGACTGGTGTAGAGAAATGCATTTGACTGATGCTTCTTTAAATCTTCAATGCATAGACCGTCAGCTTCTATTCTAATTGGTTTGATTTCAAAGCCTTGATGAATAAAAAAATTACGGACTACATCATATCCAGGATCTTCAAAATAAACTACAGTATCTCCATGTGGCATAGGGTTTGTTAATGTTAAAAGAATTTGTAATAATTGGGTAGAGCTTGTTCCGATCACAATTTGATCAGGAGTGCAATGTAGTCCCCTTGTCGAATAAAGATATTTGACTATTTCTTTTCTTAAATAGATTTCTCCTTTCGGGTCCATCACATGAGTGTCATCCGAACCACTTAGTAAGGAATTTGTTTTTGCAATTTGATTCCAAGTTGTATAGGGGAATTCATTATAATCAACAGCTTTGTGATAAAGATCATAACGTATGGGTGGATTATTCAAAGATGGAATGGATCCTTGAGAAAATTTCTTATGCTCATGAACTTTATTTACAAAGAATCCACTTCCTTTTACTGATCGAATAAAATCTTCTTGTATTAATAGTTGATAAGCAAGATCGACCGTATTACGACTGAGACAAAGATAATCAGCCAAATTTCTAATAGATGGTAAACGTGTGTCTTCTAAAAGCTTTTCTGTTTCTATTTCATTTTTAATGAATAAAAACAATTGTAAATATAGTGGATGATCACCATATTTTTGAAGATTCGGAGTGAGTAAAGATAGTTTATTCATCAAAATCCTCCAGTTATCAACAAACTAGATTTGCTATACTGTGTATTTCTATAAATGACTTTTTAATTCCTTTTAAAAAGGAAATTTATTCAAGTTTGTTCCAATGGATTCAGTATATACAATTTTCAAGTGACGTCTAAGTTATATAAAATGCCAGAGTTTTATTACTCTGGCTTTCGCTCTTTAATGCTGATTATCTGCTAAAGGTATAACAGATGACTTATGATTTTATGATAAAGTAACATTTGATTTTTTTTACAATCCCTTTTTTTCAGAAGGGGTCTTTGTCACTTGTTAGTATTAAGATATTCGTCTTTCAAGAGTCCATAATATGTAAGATCAATATATTCTCCTAATCTCTTAACATGTTGACGCAATATCCCCTCGTGTTTTAAACCGCATTTCTCCATAATCCTCCATGATCCGGGGTTATTGGTGAAAGAAGTGGCAAATATCTTGTTTAAATCCAATTTTTCAAACCCGTACTCTATAATCGCTTTTGTTGCCTCAGTACCATAGCCCTTTCCCCAATACGGTTTCCCAATCCAATATGCAAGTTCTCCACGATGATAATTTTTTTGTATATTTATATTAATTATCCCAATGAAAGAGGAATCTTCTTTTCTTTCAATGGAAAATATAACAACTTTTCCTTCGCTTTCTGCGATCTTCATAGAAGCAATAAATTCTTGGGCAACTCCTTTTGGATATGGGTGTGGAATAGTTAATGTTGTTTTCGCTACATCATAGTCCCCTGCCAATTCCTCGATATTCTCCGCATCCCCATATGACAAATCCCTTAAAATTAATCTTTCTGTTTTTATCATTTTCATATATGTCCCCTCCGTTATACTATTACTTCAAATCAATACTATTTCCCTTTATAAGGTTATATTTATTTCCATAATAATCAGTATACTCTACGTATTCTATCTCACCAGTTACGGAAGTATGAAAAATAAGCATTTCATTGATCATTTCAGTCATAAAGATCGTTTTGGTTAATTCAGAAAATACAGGTAAAAGTTTAAATTTATATAATACACCGTACATTTTGGACATCGTTAAATAAAGTTTTCCATCTTTAATAGAAATATCGAACAGGAGATTTCGATCATCTTCTATAAAATATTTCCCTTCCAACCCTTTCTTATTAGTAAAGTTGATCGGTACAGCTGGAACCGGAAGCGATGCCTCTTCTTCAAACATAAGCTTTGCCATTTCATTTGTTAAATGGGATACCGGAGTAACGTTCATATTACTTAAGAAAATAATCGTAATTTCATCATCTACAAATCTAAAAAAATCACTGCAATATCCGCTAATGTCTCCATAATGATGGAAACATTTTCTGCCCATTTTTTCAGAAACCACCCAGCCGCAAGCATATGATTGAAGATTCGGCGTTAACATTTTCTCCATCAATTCCTTGTTAAGGATCTGAGATGATTTTAACGCCTGGTCCCAAAGGAGTAAGTCCTCTGTAGTGGAGTATAGACCGTATGCACCTAGAGGGGAAGTTAAATCGGCATAAGCTGCATGTACTGGTTTTTCCCAGAAGGTGTATCCAGAGGCTAGGTCTGGAACAATCTTTTTTCCATCATCACACCCTGTTTGATACATACCAAGAGGTCGGCATATTTTTTCTAGTATGTAATCCCCATAACTCATACCCGAAACCTTTTCAATAATTGCCGTCAATAATGCGTACCCAGAATTGGAGTATTCAAATCTGCTTCCCGGTACAAAGTTTAATTCAAGATTTTTAAACGAGTCAATCACTTGCTGTAATGTCATGGGTAATCGCATAGTTGTGAACCAAAAATCTGGAAAGCTAGTGTAATTGGGAATTCCTGACGTATTGGTTAAACAGTGAAAGATAGTTATTTGATTATGGTGCGGAAAATCAGGAAAGTACTTATCAAGATAATCGTTAATACTTAATTTCCCTTTCTCATGCAATTGAAAGATTCCAAGTGCTGTAAATGCTTTTGTAAGAGAGCCAATACGGAATTTTGTTGTAGGTTTATTAGGTACCTTATGCTCCCAGTTTGCCATACCAAACCCTTTGTTTAAAAGAATATTTCCATGTGATGCTACTAAAATGGAACCATGCAAATAGCCATTTCTTTCATATGAGTCCACCCATTTTGCTAATCGTTCTTCAATAAACATATTAATTTGCCCCCTTGCTATATCTTTTATGGATACTTTCCTCATCATCACCCATTCTTTTATCCATTTTAGGGAACGTTCCCAATCGTTTATAATCTTAATTTACCCTTTATAAATTATTTCGGAAAGCTAATTGCAAAATAATTTTTGTCTAGTAGTTTCCTTGAAACGATTACTCTCACATGGAAATAATATGTAATTCATATTATGATTAACCCTTTGCCCTGACTTTCAAATCATTTGTTTAATGGAATTAGCTTATTTTTTGTTTTATTATGGTTAGTAGATACAATAAATGCAAAAGTCTTATTATATACAATTATTTAGGAGGAAATATGCTACAAAAATTCGGTTTTTCGCAATACGAAAGTCAAGTATTCGAAGTTCTTGCCTCTAGTGAGGATCCTATGGATGCTACTAATATTGTTAAATATTCTGGGGTTCCAAAAGCAAAAATATATGAAGTAATCTCACGACTAATTGAAAAAGGAATGGTGCTGGATTCTATATCCGAAAAGAAAAAACTATATACTGCACTTCCATTACCGCTTGTTATCAACAAACTCACATCCGAATTTCAAGATAATGTGAAACAATTAGAAAATAATACATACAAAAGAACTTTTTACGATGAACATGTTTGGAGCTTAAAAATGGAATCATCGATTCGTGCTCAAAGTAACCAACTTGTTCAAGAAGCAAAAAAATCTATTCTCATTTCAGGTTGGAAAGATGACATAATTGAATATTTGCCTATCTTACAAGATAAAGAAGAAAATGGTGTCGAAGTGGAAGTACTTGTAGTAGGTAATTTGGAAACAAATTTATCCCATATACACACTCTAATTCCTGCTGTTGAACATCAAACGCTAGAAAGATTTCGCCTAATTATTATTGATGATAAAGAAGTCATCTTTGCAGGGATGGAAAATCAATCGTGGCAAGCACTAAAAACAATGTCTAAACCATTTATCAAAGTCTTTACTGAATTCTTCTATCATGATGTTGCACTGGCAAAAATCAATGAAAAACATTTTGACCTATTGATGAATGATGAGGAAATAAGAAATATTCTAATGAAACTACGGTACTAAAATAATAATTAAAAAAGCTGAATCAAAATCTTATTCAAAAGATTTTTGATTCAGCTTAATATTCGTTTTTAATCGTTATTCTTCTGTTGCTGCTTGCAGTGCAATGAGAATCATGTCATTAAAGGTGGTTTGCCTTTCTTCTGCAGTCGTTTCTTCTCCAGTGAAGATGTGGTCACTCACCGTCAAAATAGATAATGCATTGACTTTAAATTTTGCAGCCAGTGTATACAATGCTGTTGTTTCCATTTCCACACCGAGAACTCCATATGACGCTAATTTTTTTACTATCTCCATACTGTCTCGATAAAATGCGTCTGCTGTAAAGACATTTCCCATTCTTAAGTGTAAACCTTTTTTTAATCCTGCTTCGTACGCCTTTTTTAATAAATCAAAATTTGCGCATGGAGCAAAATCAATACCAGGAAATGTAACACGATTCACATTAGAATCGGTACATGCACTCATTGCTAAGATTACATCTCGGACTTGAACATCTTCTTGAATAGCCCCGCATGTTCCGACACGAATTAAATTTTTCACACCATAGCTCTGAATTAACTCATTAACATAAATGGAGATGGATGGGATACCCATTCCTGTACCTTGTACGGAAACACGCTTTCCATTATATACACCTGTAAATCCTAACATTCCTCGGACATTGTTATAGCATATGACATCCACTAAAAAGGTTTCTGCAATATATTTTGCACGTAAAGGATCACCAGGTAATAGAATATTTTCTGCAATGTCACCTTGTTTAGCATTTATATGAACACTCATGAATTTACCATTACAAATTAAAGCAAGTCTAATTGTAATGGGTTCACCTCCTTGGTTGAATTTTAAAAAGAAATTTATTTGGTTTTATTCGCGACTTCAATGGTTACATTGGATGCACTTTTACCTTTAACCATAGAGATCACCGCTGTTCCTAAGGCAAAAATGATAAACACACCACCTATGGTTGCATTGTGCTCCACTGTTGTTTGTTCAATTACCATTCCACCTACCAAAGAACCAAATGCAATCCCAAAATGAAGAGCCGAATTATTTAAACTTTGCTGGATCTCAGAAGTTTCAGGCGCAAGCTCTATGAGATAACTTTGCATAGCTGGAGTAATCGCCCAGCTTAGCATGCTCCAGATGATCATTACTACTAGAAACAACGGAAAAGCAAATGTTGTATAAGGTATCAAAATAATAGATATGCCAAAGATAATAATTACACCAATAATCGTTAGTTTAAGATCAAATCGATCTGCAAGCCATCCCCCTAATCCTCCTCCAACGACTGCTGCAATACCAAAAATTAAATAGACCATACTAACCCATGTTCCATTCAAACCTAAAGCCGTTTTCAGGAATGGAGTAAAATATCCATACAATGTTAAATGACCTGCTAAAAATAAAAATGAAGTTAATTGGGCAAAAAGTATTTTTCTATTTTTTAGCGTCCGTAATTGCTTTCTGATTGGGATAGAAGATTTTGGCTCTACTTTCCCCATAAAGAAATACACCCCTGCCATAGATAGCACGGTTAACACGGAAATTAAAATGAACGGAGCTCGCCATCCGTAAGCATTTCCTAATATCAACCCAATTGGAACTCCCAATACAAGGGAAGCACTAATTCCCATAAATACTACCCCGATTGCACGAGCACGATATCTTTCAGTAACAATATTGGAAGCGATTGTTACACATAATACTACAAGCAAAGATCCACTTGCTGCAGAAATGATCCGTGCAATTAATAACATACTATAGGACGAGCTAATAAAAGCTGAAACGTTCCCTATTAAAAATACAAATAGTGCTGCAATCGTTAAACGCTTCCGTTCTATTTTCGATGTGAGGGTTAATAACACGGGTGCTGCAATTGCATATACGAGTGAAAATATGGTGATCAGAAATCCTGTTTTTCCTAAACTTACATGTAAATCTTTTGAGATTAAATCCAAGATACCACCAATAATTAATTCAACCATTCCTACAACAAACGAAACAATGGTTAATAAGTATACACGTTTATCCATATTCTAACTCCTTTCTTTACAGGTTACCTCTATAATGGTAACCTATTTTAAACTGCTGTACAAGAACAATTTTTTCTTAATATATGGAATTGATTTTCGTATGCAGAGATGATAATATATCGATAATTTAGCCTTAATTACTAGTTTTAAAGGAGGAATAATAGTTGGTTACTTTAATAGATATTTATAATCATCCTATTTCACAAAAATATATTCGACGTTCAGGTATGGCTCACGCTATTTCCGTAGCCTACCATTCTTTTCATCTCGCAAAGAAATACAGCGTTCGACCTGATTGGGCAGCTAAAGCGGGATTTTTACATGATATTGGACATTATGAATGGTATAGAAATGGAAAATGGGATTATAAACTTTATCGAGATTATGATATCCACCCGATTAAAGGCGCTGAGAGAGCACACAAATTATTGGTTCGTTTAGGGGAAGACAAATATGCAGCAAAAGAAATTGCACATGCTATTTTATTTCATACAGAATCAGCGCTTCCAAAAGGGGAAATTGAATTAACTCCATTACAAAAAGTTATAACTTTAGCAGATGAAAAGGACAAACAGCCCGGAAATTTACATCATTACCGGAATATTGATGTACAGAAAGAACAAGCACTCATTAAACAACTGGATCAAAAAATAAATGATTATTATTCTTCGAAAAAATGCTAAAAAAAGAACATAAGAGTAATGATTTGATAAATGTGCTTAATAAATTGCCAGTGTTATTATGTATTAACACATTTTCAAACACAATTGGACTTACAGCGTTTCCATCATAAATAGTTCGAATAAAATGATTTAAAATCGTGTGAGAATTTCGTGCTTAAGGAATACTCAACTATTGAGCAAATTGAATTAAATACATTGCACTTAATCATGTATGATTATTAAAATGTTATTCGGAATTTTAGAATTGCTAAAAAGAAATGTATATCATTGATAATGAGAGGTGAGAATTTTTGAGGCAAGTTAAAATTGGTATTGCTGGGGTTGGCCACATGGGAAGAAATCATTGCAAAGTAGTCAATTTATTAAAAAGTAGTCAATTTATTGGAGTTTATGATATTGATTCAGATAAATGTAAAGAAGTAGCAGTCTCCTATGGCGTTACTCCTTTTTCCTCATACATCGAAATGCTTTCTGCAGTTGATGCTGTCATTATCGCTGTTCCAACAACATTTCATTATCAATATGCTGAAAAAGCAATTAAGAGTGGTAAACATATTTTAATTGAAAAGCCTTTTGTAAATACATTGGAAGAAGCCGAAAAGCTAATCGCCTTAAACAGTAAGAATAATAACTGCATAATTCAAGTTGGACATATCGAAAGGTTTAATCCAGTTATTGAAATTATTAATAATTCCATAGATGATTCAAACATTATAAGTATAGAAGCAAGAAGACTTTCCGAAACAGAACGAAATCTTGATGTTGATGTCGTACTTGATTTGATGATTCATGACATAGACATTATTTTGAATTTGGTGAAAAGTGATTTACGGAGCATTACTGCAAAGGGATCATTCTCCGATAATAATCAAACACACCTGGATATCGTACATGTCCTATTAACATTTCAAAATGGAGTCATAGCCAATCTTATCGCGAATCGGGTTTCAACAGAATCTTTAAGAACATTGTCTATTACAGAAAAACAACGTGTAATTACTGCAAATTACATTACTAGAGAACTGCAAATCTATAAAAAAACAGCTTCCGATTTACAAACCTTTAACGAAATTGAAAATTCCATCGAAACCATTAAAGTCCCTCCTATTGAACCCATACAGGCTGAAATTCAACATTTTATTCACTCGATTATCAACAACACCCCACCTATTATTGGTCCAAATGAAGCAAAAAAAGCATTATCAGTTGTTATGAATATCAGAAAATCTATCCGCACTGGGGAAACGATTTCCTTATTCTAACAGATTTATAGTCTCTTTTCTTAATATCAAATGATTTTCTGGAAATTTGTTCAAGCACTTCAAAAAACTCCAATGGGTGATTTAGTTCTAACTGGAGAACCAGAAAATATTAGAGGTTATTTTGTCATTTTTGTGGGATTCATTTTATTATATGAGGCTGTAACATTAATTCCGTACCTTGGGGATACTTTCATGGCGGTTGGTGGAAGCTCTGGCTATCAGCTATCTTGGACCCAATATTACTATTGATATTGTTATTGTATTACAACTGGATATGTAAGTTAGAAAATAATAGTTTATTGTATAGGGGTAAAAAAATGGAGAGTGCCGTTTTCTGCACTCTCCATTGGCTCATTAATAGTTATTTTACAATAAGTACAGGGCAATGCGCGGAATGTGCCACTTTATTACTTACACTGCCTAATAGTGCTTCCTTGATTAGTCCCTTTCCTCTACTTCCCATCACAATGACGTCGTAATGATGTTCTGAAGCATAGTTGATAATCACATGAGCCGGTTCGCCATGAAATGTATGAACCTCATAATTAACGTTAGATTCTGAAAGGAATTGGATTGCCGGAGTTAATATTTCCTGATTTTCCTCATCTAACAGTTGATCCAAATCGATATTTAGAGCTGGTTCCGGCATTGGAATCTCTCTATTCACATGCAAAATCGTCAGTTTTTCCGTTCCGACGGTTTTCCCTAATTTTGCTGCATGGTGAAGGGCACGCGCAGAAGCAGCTGAGCCATCAAATGCTACTAAAATTTTATTATACATATCTATCCTTCCTCTCATACCTTCATCATGGGATTAATTAAGTTTTTATCGCACCACAGGTGACTGCGCCCCAACAAGCTTTTTAGTTATTTCTCCTACTCGTTTTCCTAGAGCCTTTCCTAAAGCTATATCATTTTTTGTAAGTATGCCGTCTGATTCATCAACCGGGCATGAAATACCAACTCCGTAATAGGAACCATAGACCGCATTTTCAGGAATATTCCCAGGTAAACCAACGACTATCATTCCTTGATGAAGCATTGGAGTAATCAGATTTAGCATTGTAGCCTCGATTCCTCCATGAGTAGTGGCAGTTGTACAGAAACATGCACCTACTTTTCCTACTAATTTTCCATGAGCCCAAAGATAACCTAATTTATCAATCCAAGCTTTTAATCCTGCACTTATGGTGCCAAAGTGACCGGGACATCCCCAAATAATGGCATCCATATCTTCAAGGTCTCTGACGTTCGCATTACTTACATGATTTACAAAAACTTCTGCACCATCAACACCTCGAGCTCCTTCGGAAATGGCTTCTGCTAATGCTTCTGTATGTCCATTTTCACTGTCAAATACGACATAAATTTTCATTGTTGTTTCTCCTCCGTTAAATTTATTTGTAAGAGTTTTTCTGCATCTCCCGAAGAGCAGCACGAAAAACTTTATCATCCATAGGTTCGTCTGCATTTGCTATTTTTTCATTTTGCATAAATGCACGAAGAGCTTCGCGGAATTCTTGATCATTCATAATTCCGTCCCCATTTTCCCTGTGACCACTTGAACGGAACGTTCCCCGTTGGATTTCTTGGATAGCCTTGCGGAAATCAAAATCGGCATTATTTTCAGCATAACTGTTAGTGGTTGGTTGACTAACCGTTTCAATACCCACTGCTGCTTCCAACTCATCAGCAACTTGTGCACTTGAATCCATTTTTTCATTAGTTGTGTGGGCTGCTTCCTTTGCACCAACATATTTTCTTCCGCAAAAAAGTGCAATAATAGCAACAGCCATTACAATTGCTCCAACGTAAAATGAAACGCTTGGGCTAAACCATTCTGCGAGCTTTCCAGCCAAAAATGGTGCGATTGCTCCCCCTAAGAAACGGACAAAACTATATGCAGCAGAAGCTACAGAACGTTCTACCGGTGCAACTTCCATAACAGCCGTTGTGACTAATGTACCGTTAATTCCCATAAAAATTCCTGCTATAATGACCGCCACAATAATCATGGCTTGCGCAGACCAGTTCATACCCAAAACATGAATGGTCGGATTGCCGGAAGCCACTGTTAAGCCCATTACGAGTAGGTCTAATGCGATAAGGAATAGCATTAGATACATGATTCGACGCAAATTAAACCTTTTTTCAACTCGTGGTGCAACAAAAACAGAAAAGATGGCAAAAGCAATACCCCAGCCGAAAAATATAAAGCCGAGATTCATGGCACTCATATTTAATACAAACGGCGTATATGCAAATAATGTGTAAAAACCATAATTATAAAAGAAAGCTGTAAAAGCCATTGATAGTAGACCCGGAAAACGCAATGCACGAATTGGATCAAGAATGGAACTTTTTTGTTTTGGTTTTGCAATGTTCGGCAGTAAGAATAAAATAGCTAAGAATCCAATGGCCATCAATATCGCTACTCCATAGAATGGCGCACGCCAAGTAATTCCTCCAAGCCATCCGCCGAGTAATGGACCAACGGATAATCCAAGACCAATCGATGCTTCATAAATGATAACTGCTTTTGCAGTACCGCCTATGGAGACACTTACAATTACTGCCAAGGCAGTTGCGATGAATAACGCATTTCCTAAGCCCCATCCGCCGCGGAACCAAATAATTTGCGTAACAGTACTAGATAATCCCGCTAATACTGCAAAAATCACAATGATTAAAAGTCCGAAAAGCAATGTCTTTTTTGGACCGATACGGCTTGACACTGCACCAGTAATCAGCATCATGACAGCTGTTACAAGCATGTAACTTGTAAATAGCAGTTCAACCTGACTGGCTGTTGCATGCAATTCTTTTGCAATGGACGTCAATATCGGATCAACTAAGCCAAGGCCCATAAACGCAACCACACAAGCAAAGGCTACCGCCCAAGTTGCCTTCGGTTGACGAAAACTGCCTTTTTTTCGACGCGGTTCCATTGGAACTTGATCCGCATGTATTTGATTTGACAATGCAAACACCTCTCTTGATATATATTAATTAAGGAAATAGTAAATAAAAAATATATTGCATAATACAACAATTGTATAATACAACTACTTTCAACATACAACTATTTGCATTATACACCTTTTTTTGTTACAGTCAAGTGTAGGATTTATTAGAAAAAATAAAAAAACATATTATAATGAAAGTGAAACCTTGATTAATCTTGAAGGGACAAAATTGACTATGTGAGAGGTTAATAATATGGAAAAAGATACATTTGATAATATTCAATCCGCAATAAGTGAGCTTGTCTTACATATAGAATTTGCAAGAAGAAAAGATGAAAAAATAGGTCAGCTAGATCGTTCCGCTTTTCGCTTATTAACGGAGCTGGAGGAGAGTGGACCGATGGGAATTAACGATTTAGCGGACAAATTTCAATTGGATAATTCAACAGTGAGCAGACAGGCCGCTGCTTTAGTATCCAAAGGATATATTCGCCGCATTCCAGATCCAAAAGATGGTCGAATCAGCCTGCTTGAGGTTACTCCCATTGGACATGAAATATTTCATGAAGTCAGAATAGCACGTAAAGAACTTTATCGTGATCTATTGGCTAATTGGCCAGAAAACGACTGCAAACAATTCGAGGAGTATTTGATACGACTGAATAAATCGATAACTGATTTAGTACAACAAAGGGTGGCAAATGAAAAAGATAAACATTAATAAGAATAGGACGTGGATTCCAATGTTTATAGATGTTTTCGTACAAACACTTCCGAAAAGCCATATCGTTGATAAATGAATTTTACTTAGCATTTCTGATTTTCATACAAGCCCCTGTGCAAAGTATGATTTAAGTACAGGAGACTTGTATTTTTTTTGGATTACTTTTCAAATTATATGCCCACATATTACAATAAGGGGATTCTGTATCAAAACACGTCCACTATTCGCGTTTTGATGCAGAACCCCTTACAAGGACAAACAATCAGAATCTGCAAATTAATTGATATAAAAGACAACAACAATAAGCGGGTCCAAAAAATTAAATAATGACAGCTTTACGTAATTCTTTATTTTTCCTTCTTTAAACACTGAGTATACTGATTGTTTAACATAATTTATTATTTTTAAGATAATTCACCGAGGCATTTTTGATTTTATACAAACTTCTCCATCCGAATATCATTCCACATTTTGCCCTGCCAAAATGTAAAGTCTTCGATCCTGCCAATTTCCTTGTAGCCCAGCTTCTGATAAAGCTTCTGCGCTTGGATATTAAATTCAAATACACCTAATTCAATACGTTTCATTCCGCTTTCCTTTATTTGCTCCTCCAAATATTGAATGGCTGCATAGCCTATACCTTTCCCTCGTCCTATGGACTCACCAATTGTAATACCTAACCAAGCAGTCCCAGGCTCTTTTTTGTAGAGGTGGCTCGGATCAACCATGTAATTCATTTCACCTATCAATTGGTCGTCCAGATAAATTAGGAAAATATGTTGGTTTTCCAAGCGTTTTGATAAGTCATCCACGGTTATTTTTTCTTGACGTTCCAATTCGGATTTATTTTTGTTAGGACGAGTTAACACCTTTAAGGCTGGGTCGTTTTCCCATTTATTGAATACTTCTACAACACTAGTATTAGGGTCAGTTAATTTAATAAAATGAATAGCCATGACGTTTTCTCTCCAGTAGTTTTTTATTACGTTCTCTTTTTTCTTCTATAATATTATCCATGCAAAATGTGAATATTGTCAATTTCCCTTGTTTTCTTATTCTTTCAGAACCTCCATGCATCCCGTCCCTGCAGCTGTGTTATTGCATTAACACTATTGCAGCTATATTTTTTGCATCTGCTTAAGATTGTTCCAAATTTTTATAGATACAATTGCAATCAAAACAAACGATATGATAATTAAGACTATACCCACTAAAGACTCACTAAGGCTGATTTCAATAATGCTATATAATATCATTAAAGGGATATTCGAAATAATGATGGTTAAAATGTAAGTAGAATATTTTAACCCAACTGCTGCAGCCAAAAAACATATTGCATCTGATGGTGCTATTGGACAAATGATTCCCAGTGCTAAAAACTTATAACTGTAAGTCTCCAATAAAGTTTTTAATTGTGGATATTTACTCTCTAAATACTGATTGATTCTTTCACTGGAAAAAACTCTTGAGAAAATATAAACTAAGGTTTCACTTAAAACCATGCCAACCATTGATAATATAAAACCAAGTAATGGATTGAAGCATATTCCCCCTAAAAACATTAGAGTTGCACCTGGTATCAACATAAACAGCCTCACTATCCACAGAGCAATAAATAGCAACATTGCATACTTGCTATTTCCAGATATAAATTCTTTTAACACACTCATATCCAGTGACAGTAAATGAAATTGCTTAAATATATATAATGCTATAATCCATATAGCTACAATGAAAATTTTCTTTTTCAATTTCTTCACTCTCCTCGCTTTCCATACATTCATGATAAGCAATGAGAATGAAGAAACACTCCATAAAATTCTTAAGGATTCTTAAGTTTTTTTATTAAGAAAAAAAGCTTATAGAACTTTTAATCCCACAAGCCATTATAAATGTATTGGATGTTCAATAATAAAGCTCATCCAACCTTCTTTATATTCCGCATGAATACTACCATTATGAAGTTCAACAATTCTTTTGGAGATCGCAAGTCCAAGTCCGGATCCTTGATTATCTTTTCTTGCTTTATCCCCTCTGAAAAACCTTTCAAACAATTTATTCACTTCCTCTACAGGAGGCTTTTTTGCTCTATTTGATACTTTCAAAATTGCTTTGCTGCTAAATATGTCAAGACTTATTTGTATTTCAGATGGTTTCATACTGTATTTTATCGCATTCATAAAGAGATTATCATACACACGAACCATCATTTCAATATCCATAAAAACAGGTACATTTTCCTCTGTTATTGACTTTTGAATACTTAATTGTTCATTTTCAAAAATTGGAATGTACTCTCCAACTATTTGTTCTAATAAACCTGATAAGTCTACTTCATTTAGGTTTAACAAAACATCTGGGCTCGATAAATGAGTATATTCAAATAGTTCGTCAATTAAGTATTTCAATCTTTTCGATTTTGAATAAATAGTTTCAAGGTATTCCTGATATTGTTCTTTACTTGCGTATTGTTCTTTTTTTAATAAATCCAAATATCCGATAATGGATGTTAATGGCGTCCTTAAATCGTGGGAAACATTTGTAATAAGTTCATTTTTTGCCCTCTCCAATTGTCTTTCATGTTCAAACTTATTCTCTAACTGATTGGACATGTAATTGATATTTTGTGCAAGCTGAGTCAATTCATCCCTACTCTCAAGTTTAATGGCCAAGCCAAGTTTTCCATTTGCAATTTGGTGAACACTTTCAGAAATGCGTTTCAAATATACTATTTTTTTCCGAACCATTAACAAAAAAACTACAATAAAAGTAAAGATGCCAACCGAATACTGAAGTAACATTAATAAATAACTAATAAGTAAACTATGTTCTGTCGCTTCATTTTTCTTACTCAGATACACGTAAAAAAAAGTAATCAAGGTCATCATACATAATGAAACAACAAAACTAATTGCTATCGCAACAAGAAGCTTTACTATTAACTTATTTCCAAATCTCTTCATATTTTATATCCTGTTCCCCATACTGTTTTGATATAAATGGGATGTTTAGGATCCTCTTCTATTTTGTCTCTAATTTTTGTAATGTGGACCATCACTGTATTGTCAGATTTAAAAAAGTCTTCCTTCCATACTCTTTCATATATTTTTTCGACACTAAGAACAATTCCTTTATTTCTGGAAAGAAGTTCAAGTATCTCAAATTCTTTTGGAGTAAGCCTTACTTCCTTCCCCCGAACCCACACTTGTCGAGTATCTGTATTTATGGTCAAATCACCAATTTCAATGACATTTTTGGTGTTGATTGTTTCTGTATTGTATTTTTTATATCTTCTTAATTGGGATTTTACCCTGGCAATTAATTCTAATGGGTTAAATGGTTTTGATAAATAATCGTCGGCACCAGAAGCTAGCCCCTGTATTTTATCTATATCTTCCGATTTTGCAGAAAGCATGATAATAGGCATATTTCGTTCTTGCCTAATCTTCATACACGCTTCAATGCCATCCATGTTGGGCATCATGATATCCAATATAATGAGGTCAAACTCTTTTTCTTCCAATAGTTTTAAAGCTTCAATAGCATCCTCTACCTTTTGAGTGTACATACCTTCATTTTCCAAATAAACGGAAATAAGATTTCTAATATCTTTGTCGTCATCAACAATAAGAATTTTAGACTCCATTTTATCCCTCCCAATTATTTTGTGGATTAGAACAGTTAAAGACATATGCTGGCGGCAAATTTCTAATTTCTCTTTTCACATCAATTTTAGTAAAAAACTGTTCAATAAACGCTTTCTTAAGTTTAGTGTATTGGAAAGTAATGAATTCTCCATCCTTTTTTAAGATTTTCGCGGTATTTATTAAAATTTTTATGGAAACGTTTTTTGGCAAGCTTGCAAAAGGAAGACCAGAAATAACATAGTCCGCATAAGGAATACGATAGTCCTTTAAGTACTTACCAATATTTTCAGCAGATCCATTTACAATGAATAAATTCTTTTCTTCTTTAAATTTTTCTTTCAACAATAAATAGAATTCTTTATTGTTTTCCACTAATAAAATAATGGTCTGTGGATTTCGTTTTTCAAGCAACTTTTCCGTGAATACACCTGTTCCTGGTCCATACTCGACAATATATTTAACATTCTTAAAATTGATTCTTTCTACCATTTTACTTCCAAGAAACCTTGAACTAGGAAGTATTGCACCTACTGTTCTTGGATTAACTATATATTGAAATAAAAATAACCATCGCTTCATTTTTAATCACTCCATGGATTTTAATTTATAATCATACTTTAAAATCCAAATCTGAAGAAAAAGGAGCAAAAATCCTTAAGAATTCTTAACATTTGAATTTGCTCTTAAAAAACAGTTTGTCCTAAGGACGGAAGAGCAATCATAAACGGATTACCCTAATAAGTAAATCAAATAACAGCTAATTACTTGCACAATTTCTGAAATCGTATGTATTAAGCGTGAACAGTTAGGCGTTTAAGTTTTTCTTTTTCAATAAATCCCCCCAATTATGGTAGATTTAACTATTTTCAAAAAAAAATACCCACTTTAAAAGCAGGTATTTACTCTGTATTGCATATTTTTAAGTATTATCAAAACTAAGGAGAAGTCATTTAAATAAAAACCGTTTATAAACATTATTAAGATAAATACAACTAAAGAAAAATTGTAAAACCTTCTTTAATAAATTCGACATATATTTCTGGATCCTAATTAGTAATAGCCATTTTCATTGCTCCTTTTATTAATGACCTTAAACAAAATCAAATCCTAGTGCAGACAAAATTAACCATACCATTGATTTTTTCCGTAACTAAAAATACCGAAAGAGATTATATTTATTGAAAGATTTCACAGCATTCCATCAACGAGCTGTTTCATCGAGTTTAATTTTGAAGAAAGCGCCATAAACCACTCTTCATCTCCTGTTAATATTGCCAAGTCTATTAGAAAACGGATTTGTTCCTTGTTTATTGCCTTTGAATCAGGTAGTTTTTTAACGTGTTTACTTAAAATTGAAATGGTTTTGGTTATCGTGTCTTTGTTATCACATTTAACAACGGTTACCTTAACTACTCCCCTTATAGTATCAAGTGATTCAATGTAACCAATTATTAATTCACCCTCACTTGATTTTCCTCGAACCCAATCTCCTATATTTAAAACGGGATTATTATTTGACATCATACTTTTCCACCTTCTAAAAAATGATTTTAGTTGAATTTTATTAAGAAATTTTAGTGACAGCATGCAAGGCATACAAACCAAATAAAACTGTAATATTTTTCGTTACATTTAAGCAATAAGAACTTCTCGGAATTATTACAATCAAGCCGCTTACCGTTCTTGATTGATAAGATCAACAACCTCTTTCAATGTATAGTTCTTTAAATATTCCCCTAGATGTTCTTCAGCACCGCAGAAAATAGTAAACAGGACTTTTTGCATATTCGAACCCACAATACACTGATTATTTGCTTCAGGACACTTAGGTTGCAAAGCACCCTCTGAGGTTATCTTATAAATATCCCAGAGATTAACTTCACTTAAATCCAAAACAAAAATAAACCCGCCGCCAGTCCCCTCTTTTGATTGTATAAACTTGTGCTTTTTTAACAAACTTAGCACTTTGCGAATGCGTACTGGGTGAACACATGCACTTTCTGATATAGCATTACTTGTTGACATGCGGTCTGGCTGTAAAGCTAGAAAAGTTAAGCTGTGAATGGCAAGTGTAAAATCGCTGTTCATGGTTTTCCTCCTAAGATATAAATTGCTAATCACTTTATACGTTGAAAAGTACTTTTTCTTATATAATAACATACTGTAGCAGTAAATATTACAGATAGGTTGTTAAACGTTAAGATATATATGAATTATTCTTAATGAAGAAATAAATTCCTTTATATCTCATTCTAGCTCACCTATGCTCAGGCTGTATTTAATTACTTTTGAATAATTTGATTCAAAAAACCTTTTTATCTTTATCTTTGCTTTTAAGTCTGAAAATAAACTTTTAAAGATTCCATTGTTTCTTAACTTGTTCTTCTGCCAACTGTCTAATTTTTGGCCACATCGTCTCTTTACTCACAATGACATTTGTATGATAATTACTATTTTTATATTTAACTGTAACAAATACTTCAATCATCTCCTTCTTCCTCCTTTCAAAAAAATTTACCTCAAAGTATATTACTTATTAATTAACCATTTTTTGCAATTCAATGCTCAAAAATGTTCGAATCCTACGAGGCAAAAATTTACGAATTTCATCCTCGTTATAACCAACCTGTAATCTTTTTTCGTCTAGGATAATTGGCCGACGTAACATTAGAGGGTACTCGATTATTAAATTATAGAATTCATTAAGCAAAAGTTCCTCAATATTTATATTTAATTCCTGAAAAGTTTTGGATTTAGTCGAAATAATTTCGGTAGCCCCATCTTCTGTTAATCGAAGAATCGATTTAAGTTCATCAACAGTAATAGGACTTGCTACTATGTTTCTTTCAATATAATCAATATGATGTTCCTCGAGCCAGGCTTTTGCTTTCCGGCATGAACCACAGCTTGGGGTCGTAAATAGAGTTACCATATTTTTACACGCTCCTTTAATATTTTTTGTCAAATGTACACTGCCAGACTGTTTCAAGAATGGGGTATTTAAATGTATTAAAAAAAGTTACAGTTCACAATCAAAAACACGTACTATTATCTATTCAACAATATTTATTTTATTCTCAGCTGAACTATTCATATTTTATTAATATTATTTGATTTACAATTCTACTTCAATAAAATTACTTTAACTTCACGATAAGGCATTTGTTTAACTAAATTTTACAAGCGATGGCAAATTTATTTCCAACAACATACTGTAACTTTAAACTTTACAGTTCATTTAGTCAACTGTTAAATGCTGGTTTCAATCTACCGACTGAACTAAAATTTCTTATCTTTTATTTGACTTTACACATAAAGCTGCCCCCTAATGCATATAAGGAAATCTGTAAAACAGCTGTTGTACCCGAAACATGTAACAGCCAAGGCTTTTTTTTAAAAGCGCTTGGCTGCTTTGATATCTCTAGATTTACTTAAATAAAAGACGATATGTTAAAGATTTAGATTTTTCTCAAGTCAAGTAACCTTTCTTTCTAAATCGATTTCTATCGGTCAATCTAAGAATGCTTGTTGCAACGCCTCTAGGCCATCTTTATAGATGCCATGGAACAGATCTATAGCTTCTTTAACAGTAACGCATACAGGATTGAAACTGCCAGAGCACTCTACCAATGATGATGAAAAGATATTAAAAAAGCTATAAACCTTATAGTATCAAGGTTTATAGCTCATCATTTGGTATGATTCTGACTGGGCTCGAACCAGCGACCCCCACCCTGTCAATTCACATTTGTAAGTTACCGCTAATTTCTCAAGGTATCCCCAAACCTACTGATATCAAGGGTTTGGGGATTGTTTAATGTTATTTCATTTCCTCGTATATTTTAATGTTTTTTTTAGTGTGTGACCAGTTTGGTGACCAGAACTCATATTAAACTTTTTCTCCACTTCTGATAATAAGAGTAGCAATTGCTTTAGTTTATTTGATAATCCGTACACATCTTCTTTGGAATTAAAAACAAATGATTAAAGTTTATCATACGCATTCTGTGCTGCATCTTCTAAATATGTATCCTTTAATCGTTATCAAAAATAGCCGGTCAACAAAATTTTTACTGCTCCTTAGATGTGAAAATAGTTATTAATAATCGTAGGAATTAGAATCTGGATTCATTGTCCTTTCAATCCCAACGGTAATGACATTCATTCTTATTGCTTGATATATTCTTAAGAAACTCGGTATTTCCATTATTCCTTTTTTGCCTTTAATTCTTCTACTCTTGCATTCTTGTATCAAATCATTACAGTTAACATTAAACGGGAATTGATCATCCCTTAAGTGCCCCCACTTAAGTAGAAGTTTTTTTCTTTTTTTTTAGCGTATTTAGAATTGTAGAGATAAGCCATTTATCTAAGTACCTTAGCTGGTCTTCATCATCTAACAATGGGTAAAAACTCATAATACCTTTAAATCTTAATCTTTTATAAGATCCATTAAGATAATTTCTAAGCATTCTCTCATTTAGATTACCGTATAAATAACGACGAATTTGCATTATAGCAGTTACAAAGTCCCTATCTTCGTCATTTCCTGGAATCATGACCGATTTAAGAGTTTCCCCATTTAATGGTTGAATTAAGTTTCTATAAAGAATATAGCTTATTTGTTTTTTTATCTTATTAACAGAGGAAGGTTTAATACTGATATGTTCATTCGAAAGCTTATACCCCAAAAATTCTACATAATGCTTGTAAGAAGCTAGCTCGGAAGGCATTCCTTCTTTTTAGATAAGATACTAATTCCATCAGATTTAAGAGCGTTAATTTTAACCCCTGCCTCTGTAGAAAACATATTAATTATTTCAAATGATTTAGTTATCTTTCCATAGTCATCTGCCCAAATAATTGTATCATCTGCGTATCTTGCAAATCTTAAACCTTCTTTTTCTAATTTTTTGTCCAACTTCCAGCATGCCATATTTGCTAGAAAAAGTGATAAGGATGTTCCTTGGGGTATACCTTTTCCCTTTACCATATTTACTAAGAATAACTTAATAATACCTTTTTCAAATTCACTTATTAAAAAACCATTTTGATTGAATTGATCAAATAAATAATCGTGATTAATCGACCCAAAAAAATCTTTGAAATCGAATTCGGCTACAAATGTTCTGGGGCTTAATTTTATATCAAGTCCAATATCATTTATCGCATAATGTACATTTCTGTCATTTCTGTAGGCATACGAGAACGAGCTAAATCTATGTTTGTTTTTACTTAATAGTTTTTTATAAAAATAATTGGATACCGCTTCATCCGGTATTTGGAATATATATACTTCTCTTTTTCCACCACCTTTTTTATCAACATAGTTTATATAAGGTTGGTGTGTTTTATATTCACCATTAATTAGCTTGTTAAATATCGAGGTACCTATTTTCTTGTAATGCTTTAACACATAATAAGGATTGTGCTTTCTATCGACTTTCCAGTGTACAGGTACTTTTACTTCCTTTGGGGAAGGATTTGTTACACGCCGTTTGTTTCTTTGATACTCTAATTCCAAAGAATTATGATAATTTTCGTTGTTCGACCTTTTTTTTTTTGCAAATTCAAATATTGAATTTATAATATCTTGTTTTAACAGTAAGCCCCCATTCAAACCACGCATTTCAAACATATGGCACCACTTGGTATGATACTTATATCAATCAAAGGAGGTGCTTTTTCTATGCCACAACAAAAATTAACCATCGTCCCCGTCACACTTCATACCGAAAGTAAAAAGGATTTACCACCCACTTCTCCAAAAGAATCTTTAACTAGCATTTGCACAATCAAAATGGCAAACGTTGAAATCTCCCTTCATAGCGGCGTAGATGAGTACGTAATTCGAACCATTATGAGGGAGTTGAAACATACGTGAAGCACGATTATACAAATGTCAAAAACATTTACATTATTTGTGGAAAAACCGATATGCGTAAAGGAATTGATGGCCTTGCCACACTGATTCAAGATACATTCAAACTGGATCCATACGGCGATTCCATTTTCTTATTCTCTGGATGGAGTAAAGATCGTTACAAATGTTTATACTTTGATGGTGATGGCTTCGCCATGCTTTATAAGCGTTTGGATAACGGCAAACTACAATGGCCCAAGGATGAAAACGAAGTACGCAATCTTTCACAAAAGGAGGTTCGCTGGCTCCTAGAAGGATTATCCATTCAGCAGCCAAAAGCAATAAAATCATCACTGAAAGGGGCGTTCTAAATCTATCAAAACATTGATTTACAGCCGTTTTTAGCTTCATTTTTTTTGTCCCAAATGGTATACTATAAGTAACGAAAACGGGCGAAAAGTGGTGAGACGAATGGTTAATGTTTCTTCAAATAATGGGGCACAATATGAAAAATTAATTCAGCTTCTTGAAACGCAATTGACCAATTCCAATCAACAAAACAATAGGCTTTCGGAAAAACTCGATAAGGCCTTAAAACAGAACGAGGCATTAACCGAACAAATTCGTCAATTAACCAAAGCTTTATATGGTTCTAAATCAGAAAAATCAAAGTATTAAGTACCAGACGGTCAAGGCTCTTTATTTGAAGACGATCCGTCTTTTAACGATTCTGAGCAGACAGAAGAACAAAGCACAGAAACAGTTAGCTATACCGTTGTCCGTAAAGTATCAAAGAAAAAGAGAAACGATTCATTTAGCAACAATATTGAGATAGAAGAAATTCACCATCATCCAGCTAATACGCTATGTGATTGTTGTCTTCATCAAATGACAGAAGTAGGTACAACAATAGCACGTGAAGAAGCAAAATTCATTCCAGCTACAATGAAGCGTGTGCAACATATCGAGCATGCCTATGAGTGCACGGTGTGCAAAAAAGATACCACTCAAAAAGCACAAATCAAGCGTGGGAAAGCACCGCAAACTGCCATTCAACGTAGCATTGCAGGACCAACTGTTTTGGCTAAACTTATCTACGATAAGTTTATTCAGTACTTGCCTCTTTACCGCCAGGTGAAAGAATGGGAACGATATGGTCTACTTACAAATGATAAGAACCTATCTAACTGGGTTATTCGCGCTGCCGAAGATTGGCTTCAACCAATTTATGATTTGATGAAGCAAGTACTAACAGCCAAGTCAGTGCTCCATGTGGACGAAACCTATGCGCAAATCATTAATCGTTCCGACGGAAAATCCGGTCAATCGAACGCTTATAACTGGGTATGTCGTAGCGTACCAAGTCAAGGTCCTATCATTGTCCTTTTCAAAAGCGCCTTATCTAGAAGTCGAGCTGTATTAGAAGATTTGATAGCCGGGTTCAAAGGAACGGTGATTTGCGATGGCTATTCAGCTTACGGTCATTTACCTGACGTGCAGTTCGCCAACTGCTGGGCGCACACGAGGCGTTATTGGTTAAAAGCTGATAGTAAAAACGGGCGAATAGGCGTCGATTACTGCGACCGGTTGTATCAGATTGAGCGTAAAATTAAACACCTTTCGCCAGAAGAGCGCCAACAAATAAGACAAGAAAAATCGAAGCCCATCGTAGATGAATTTTTCGCTTGGATTGATCGCTCACCGTTCTTCGGTAAAAATGCGTTGGCGAAAGCAGCTGAATATACGTTGAGCCGAGCAGAAGGATTAAAAGCATTTCTTGATGATGGCCATTTAGAAATCGATAATAATCTTGCTGAAAATGCGATTCGTCCCAACGTAATCGGTCGCAAAAATTGGCTGTTCTCTGTAAGCGAAGCAGGTGCAAAAGCGAACGCTATTTGTCTAAGTTTAGCTGAAACAGTAAAAGCAAATGGTATCGATTTTTATCAATATTTAGTCAAGCTACTAACAGAGCTGCCAACTTTACCAATTCACCAGCAGTCGGATCTTTTACATAACTACATGCCTTGGTCAGAAAATATCCAAGCCACATGTGCAAAATAGCCAACTATCCGAAAAAAATATCAGATGGCTGGCTATTCGTCGTGCGTACCGTAAAGGTGCGCTATTTTTTTATATTTCGGGCTTACTATTTATCAAACTCGCTTTAGCATCTAATGAACTTTTACAACTTTCAGGTGATTTCGTGAAAAAAATAAAATATAAAAAAGCTTAGAGATATTGGCATCTCTAAGCCTTTTGACTTTGAAATATACTGTGAATTTTATGTGATTTGCTATTTGATTTGGCCAGCTATTTACCGCATTGCACCTCACAAGTAAACCCATATTAGTATTAACACGCTTTTGAAAAATACGTTCAAATCTTGTATTTTTTTCTAAATTCCGAAATGGTAATCCCCCATCTTTTTTTAAATACTCTTTCAAAAGTATTTAGACTTCCAAATCCAACTTCAAAGCATATTTTTGTAATATCCCAATCCGATTTTAGTAATAGATGTTTAGCATGCTCCAATCTAATTCCTAATAGGTACTGGCTTGGTGTGCATCCTAGAACTTCCTTAAAGAGCTTGATTAAATAAAACTTACTCATCTTACAGTGATCAGCCAAGATATCTAATGATAAATCATTATGGTAATTTTCCCCCATATAATGAATGACATTTTTTATAATTGGATTGCAATTTACCATGTACTCCTTTTCCCATAGTTCCGAGTGAGATCCTTTTTGAATGGATAAAAATATTTCCGCTAGTTCCCATTCCAATTCTTCTGTTTGAATTTGATGATTATTATCAAAGAGGTTAAGTTTAATTAATTCATCCGCAGTTTTAATTAATTTCTCAGAGGAGTAATCAATTTGGTTAAAGAATTCTATATCATTTACATGATTATTCAATTTTGTTGAAACAACGTGATCAAGAAAATGCTTATTTATATTTACTAACAATATCCGACTCTTATCTTCTTCTGTGAAATGAAAATGTTTTTCTCCGGGAAATGTTAGAAAGTGCTTGCTTGATTCCACTTTATTTACTACTTTATTCTGATCCAAAAAAGTACTTCCCTCTAATGGGATGGTAATTTGATAATCATCCCCATGATCATGTTCAACTGGGTCTGATGAATATGAATCAAAACGGGACAACATAAGCTTTGTGTTGGGTAATTTTAAATTCACATACCTCAGGACGCATTCCCCCACTTGTTTTTCCTAATATTACAAATACATTATACATTTTCATAAACAAATTTTCATTATAAAAAAATTAATCAATTCATCTATATGAATATATTTTCTATTTGTTCGCTTGTTATAGGGAGTATATTTATTTGCAGTGGAGAGATAACTTGAAGAAAAGAAACACAGCTTCACTTGTTAAGTGAATTAAAAAAATGACGTATGGATAATTATACGCCATTTTTTTATTCCCCTATTTAACTGGTTGAATGTGTTGGTTGGATGTTTTTTGAGGAAGATTAATAATTTTCCTTTCTTATAAAAACTACTTCGCCAATACCCTCAGTGAACCCCCATTTTCTATAAAACGGCAGCATTTCTAATTTGCAATATAATTCAAAATGCTTTACATCCTTTAATAAAGGATGCTTCATAATTTTATCTACCAATCTTCGACCTAAATCTTTCTTTCTATAAGATTCTTTTACCATTACATCAAAAATCAAAGCTTTATAGACATAATCAGTTAAGACCCTTGCAAAAGCAATCAGTTCGTTCGTTTCGGGTAAGCAATAGGCAACAATTATATCAGAATTATCAACCATTCGTTTAACATCGTTTAAATTGCGCCCTTTTGTCCACCATTCCAATTGAAATAAATGATGTAAATCTATTATCTGATTTTGTGTAAGTTTTTCAATAAATTCACATTCTATTTTAAACACCTACTTACTTATTTTTATTAAAGATATTAGGGACCTAATATTTAATATAAAATTTATGATAAATGTTTAATTTTAATTATGTTTTTTCAAAAACTTTTTTATATCGCTATTTATTTTTACTAGGTATTCTTCTGAAGGGAAATGACCCATATCATAGGATTTTAAATCTATCAAATTTGGGATAATGTCATTAGCAATTTTATTTATTCTTTTGTCTGGAAAAAAAATATCCCTTTTTCCCGAAATAACTAAAGTAGGAGAATTGAAATGAACGAGCTCCTTTTTTTCCGTCAATTTGGGCATCTCTTGTTCAAGCTTGGTATATTTGAATATATCGCCAATAATTTTTTTATCTATTTCTTTCATTCTATTATCTGATAATGCTTTTGCAATACTATTAAGATAATTCTCTGAAGAGGTAACGTGATATAAGACTAAAGGCAATAAGACATCTTTCATCATTTTCAATTTAGATCCTAAACCTATTCCCGCTGGAGAAATTAATATTGCACAATCTATTTTATTTGGCATAAAGGCTGCCAATCTTAAAATAATTCCCGCCCCATAGGATGGACCGATAAAGGCACTTTGATCAACATTAAAATGGTTCATTAATTCTAGGATCCATTGCGCAAAACTATGATCTTTCGCAGAAATCCTAATTTCTTCACTATATCCGGGATGACCAATTGTATCTGGGGCATATATTCTATACTCATCTGTAAGCGACGAAAACCAAGATAAAGTCATTGGATTTATACAATTCCCACCTTGGAATATAAATATAGGCTTTCCCACTTTTGGACCAGATACAATAACATGAGTTTTTCCATAGCTTGTGTCAATATAGTACCTTTCAACATCAAATTTAAATGATTGCATATAATTTTCATAGTGCCCGACAATGTATGTTTTCCCTTCAGCGCTTTTATAAATTGTCCTACCCTTCATCATTTCACTCCGTATTATCTAAATATTTCATTGCTGTTTTAAAAATTCAATATCACATTCTTTCACCACTTTTATCTTACGATCAGGGCTTCCAATAGTGCTTAAATGATAGTTATGATGATCCATTATTTCCTCCGCTGGAATTATTCCATCCACGGTTGTATGTCCATTCTTTACTAATGTAACATCATAGCCTAATGATATGGCAGCTCTACATGTAGTATCTACACAATATTCCGTTCTTGCACCCATTACAACTAAATGAGTTACCTCCAACTCCCCTAGTATTTCTTGCAGTTTTGTATGATTAAATGCATCCGTTGCCAATTTATTAATCACTATATCTTGCGATCTGGGAGAAACACCGTCCACAAATTGCCAATATGGAGAATTTCGGGTTAATATGCCTCCAGCTGGTTCTTCATGTTGAGTATAAATAATTGGAACTTCTTCTATTTTTGCTTTCTGTATTAAATTTTTCATTGAACACATGACTTCTTCCTTTTTAAAAGTGCCCCATAATGGCCCCATCTGTAAATCTATGGTCAACAAGGCAGATTTATTATGAGTCATTTTTTCACATCCTTTTTATTCTTAAAGGTCATATATTTAGAGAGGATAGTATTAATCGCTCTATTAAAGAAATCAACCTGAAAGTTTAATCATAAGTATCCTGATAACAAACAAAAAATGGAGGCGGGCAATCCACTCCCCATATAAACTCTCACATTTAAGATTGTTCAATTAACGAATACTTAATAATTGGATAATTATAATAATAAAAAAGATTAATAGTTGAGGAATCATCGCTTTTATTAATTCGCGATGTTTAAAAATAGAAACGATTAAACAGCAAATTACATTTAAGCATATGATTCCAAGGGGAAAAAATCTGGAAATTCCGAAAAGCGTAATGGCACCGATATAGATCATTAATTCAATTAAACCTACAAATAACAGTAAAACACCACCTTGTAGTGACATTACTCTTAAAGACCCAATTAAACTGTTATCAGCTTTTAAAACCATTAATTCCTTTACTAATTTTTTCTCCCCATATATAACATGCACAACACTTATTAAAATAAGAATGACTCCAACCATTAATTTCATAGTAATACTTCCGCCCATCTATTTTGAGTTAGCATTGTTATTTTTAAAGTACAGAAAAGTCCACTATAAAATATAGTACATTTCATATTGTGCTAGATTATTTCTTTTAAATCCTAAGCGCTTAAGAAAACCTTCTAGCTTATTGTTATTCGGAAAAGATGTCGTCATATTCTTTAAATCAAAATCCGCTTTGGCTTGATTTAATAAAGCGATGCCAATACCATATCCCCTGTGGTCTTTATCCACCATTAAAAAGCTAATTCTTCCGGTACCACTGACACATAAACACCCGACAATTGCATTTTTCACATAAGCACCATAGAAATGATAATTTTCAGCTAATCGAATATAGTCCACATCATTTTGCCAATTAATATGATAGTCCCAATTCACTGCTGCTTTCTCATAATCAATGAAACTCGTTTTTTTGAAGTCGACATTTTCCAGTATTTTCGCCTCTGGTAATTGGGATGGATCAGATAAGGAGAAAACAGAAAGATTATATATCTTTTCATAACCGAGTCTTTTATAAAAATTAATAGCTCGATCATTTCCAACAATTACCTCTAAAAACAGCTGCTTGCAATTATGTTTGAGTGCTTCTTCTTTATGCAATTCAAAAAGCCTTTTACTTACTCCTTCTCCTCTAAAATCAGGGCTAACAGCCAAGGCACCACACCTCATGGTTTTAATGCCCTCGTAGTGTTTTATACCGCCAAGGATGACACCGATTGGTTCGCCATCATAAGTAGCCATAAATGAGTGTTCCAGGCTATTTCCTTCAGGTCCAAAAAAGTTCTTTATAAATGTTTCTTTTGGCATTTCTATTTTAATAATATAATCCGAAAATCCTTTGGAGAATGCGGAAAAAACTAAATCAATATCTACTTCTGCACATCTGTGGTACTTAATTAGTTCTTTTTCCATTTGATTATTTATGATATTAGTGTTCATTGAAATACCTCCTCCTGACTTTGCCAATACATACTGTATAGAAGTGAATAATTTTTCTTTATAAATGTATCAGTACTTTATATACACCGCTCATTAAAAATTGCTTTAATTAATAGAACAATTTTTACAATGCGACCTGATCCCCCTTCAAACATGGGTCCGTTATCGAGTGATCAAAAGATTTACCTTAAGGGATACCGTCACCTTTTTTTACTCATATTTAACTTTTTTGAAATTTAAATCCTAAAAATACACCATTAACATGTATACAAGGAAAGAAAGGTTTCAACGGCTCTTTTAAAGAAGTCCACTCGTAAGTTTTCATTATGAGTATGCTGATTACAATCAAAATTAGATGTAGGTAAGCCAATCACTGGTATATTAATATTTTCAAAAATGTACAGTGGCAGGCTTCCTCCTTCCGTTGGCATGATGACAATATCATTTCCAAAAACTTTTTTAACTGCGTTTATTACATATTGTGCTTCTTTTGAATCGTAACTCGTTTTGGTTGCAGGAAATCCAGCTTTTTGTTCTACCACTGCAATCTTACCGAGAGCTTGCAAATCTTCTAAAGTAGGGTTTTCTTCCATTAAAGTCCACCCTTGCTCAAGAATATGAACCTTTACTAAATGAAGGATTATATCAGGATCCATTCCTTTCACAAGCCTGACATCGAATTCAGCCGTGGATTGGCTTGGAATAATATTTCTCCCACTTTCCGCAACATAACCTCCAGATAAACCTCTAACATTTAAGGTTGGCAGATTAATTAATTCCTGAAGGGATAACCCATCCATTTCAGGTTTTTTGATACCAAACATACCTCTTATATCGTTTTCAATCTGTGGTATTTCCTTTATTATTTTCTTTTCTATTGCGGTCATTGGAGTCACATCATCATAAAACCCATTAATAGATACCTTCCCTTTTTCATCCTTCATGGAGGAGATAAGAGTGGAAAGTTGAAAAGCAGCATTAGGAAGGAAGTTTCCAAAGTGGCCACTGTGTAAGTCTACCGCTCCCGTATATACACTTATATTAAATTGTAAGATGCCTCGAAACCCTAACTCTATTGTTGGCAAACCACTTTGATGAGTTTCTCCTGAAGCCGAGATAACCAAATCCGCCTTCATTTTATCTTCGTGTAAAGATAGAAGTTCTTTAAGGCTTGGGGATTCCACTTCCTCTTCACTATCAAAAAGGAATTTAATATTAATCTTAGGAAAAATGTTTTCTTGACGAAGTATGTCAATTGCTACTAGCGATGCAATAATGGAGTTTTTTGAATCTGCAATAGATCTACCAATAATTCTATAATTTTGGATGTTATTACTCGGAATGTCTTCAATGTTCAATGATTCACCATCTAAGCTTTTTCTTAGAACTGGTTTGTAAGGTGGAGAGTTCCATGACTCTTCTTCAACCGGAACCCCATCAAAATGGCTATAAATTAAAATGGTTTGCTCTGCACCTGGAGTAATTAATTCCCCGAATACTAGAGGCCGATTTGTAGGTGTTTCCAACAGTTCCGTAGTTATTCCTTTTCTTTCCATAATGGACTTTAAGAATTCGGCATTATTTCTTATTTGATTTGGGTCATAAACATTGTTTGGAATGCTTGTAAAATCCATCATTTCCTTTATATATTGTTTTAGATTAGTATTATTTATCATCATACCGTTTCTCCTTCCTTTTAAGGGAGATGATGATAATATTTTTACACTTTTTCTAAGGGCTTTCTCTTTAGAAATTGTTGTTTATTTTTTAAAATAAATGGTGATTACTGTTGCAAAGTATTTTATAGATTTAAAAAATTTGAACCTGTTGAGTCGCTATAAAACCTAGATTTCCCTCCCACTTATTTCAATAAAAAAAAGACACATTAAGTTTAGGTATTTTCGGTGCTTGACAAAGTTAACGCAAGTCATTATATTATTGAACAGTGGTCAATTAAAAATTAGAAGGTGATTTAATGTCTCCAAGAAAATCAGTTGAAAAAGAATTATCAAAGGAACAAATTCTTAATGCCGCTCGCAATTTATTCTCGGCAAAAGGATTTCAAGAGGTTTCCATGCGTGATATTGCTAAAGAATTAGGATGCAGTCATGGTGCAATTTATTATCATTTTAAAAACAAAATTGAATTATTTAATCAACTGCTCCAGGCAGGGTTTAATTTACTCGATTCAATAATGGAAAATATTGTTAGTGATGAACATAGTCTAAAGGATATTTTATTAGGATTTGTGGACTTTGGCTTTAAGTACCCACACCATTATGAAATTATGTTTATTACAAAAGAGGACGCATTCTTACTACATTCTGCCCCTTTAGATAGTTACAAAAGATTTGAAGATGAAGTAATGAAGTTTAATGTTATTTCTTCAGAAGTTTATTTCATATTTGTCTCACTTCATGGTTTTGTCTCATACCATCTTAGAAGTGAGCAGTTTTTAGACCGCGGAATGACTATTGCAGAACAATTTGTTGATTTTTTAATAAAAAATCAACAAATTTAATTTTTTGGTTTTTATTGACCACTGTTCAATAAAAAAAGGAGGAAAGCGCGATGAATAATATTATAAGTTCATCTTTAGTTAAAGAATTAAGGAAAAAAACAGGGTTAGGAATAATGGATTGTAAAAATGCCTTGATTGAATCAAACGGAAATCTAGACGGGGCTATTGAGATTCTTAGAAAACAGGGTTTCTCCACAGCAAACAAAAAAATGGGTCGTACAACTTCAGAAGGTCTAGTACATGCTTATGTTGCTCCGAATCAAAGAATTGCTGCAATGATAGAGGTAAACTGCGAAACAGATTTTGTAGCGAAAAATGACAGTTTCAGAAATTTTGTAAAAGAAATAACCGTACTTGTAGCTGAAAAGAACCCAGATGATCTAAACTGTTTACTTTCACTAAAGTTACCGGGAGACAAAACAGTAGAAAATATGCTTCATAATTTGGTAAATACATTCGGCGAAAATATAATGATTAAACGCTTTACAAGATTTGAGGCAGCTGGAAATGGTGTGATTCATGCCTATATCCATGATGATTATTTAACGGAGGGTAAGATTGGTGTATTGGTGGAAACATCTTTTAATGCACTCTTCAACCCTGAAATTAAATCTTTTATTAGAACGTTGCTAATGCATATAGCCGCAACAAAACCAAAATATTTGGATAAGAAGGAAATTCCCGAATATGTTTTAAATAAAGAGAAAGCTATTCTAAAAACTTTAGCAGAAAATGAGGGTTTATCCGGAAACATACTTGAAACATTTATACAGGGAAAACTAAAGAAGTACCTCAAAAATAGTTGTTTATTAGAACAAGATTTCGTCATGGATCCAGACAAAACAGTAGGGGATATGATAAAAGCTTTGAATGAAAAAAACAATGGAGAACCTTTTTCTATTCTGCGATTTGTTCGGTATGAAAAAGGGGAATCATTAGAATTCTAGAAGCTAATTTTCTGGTGACCTATATAAAAAGAATTATAACAAAACTTCAAAATAAAAAGTCGATTCCTTAACGTACAGAAATCGACTTTTTAAATTTAACATTGCATTAATTAATTCCTAAGAATTGTTATTTTTGTTGAATTCATCAATCTAACGTCCTTTAGGCTTTTGTTTAGCTTTTTGTTTTTTAATTTCCCCTTGTTTTTGATTAAAACATCATCATGCAGTTTATTAAGTTTTTTTCTTTCCGCTTTCCGTGTCTCAATATCTTCTTTCATTGCCTCTTATGCCTTTGTTGAATAATCATATAGATTTTCGTATCTTTGTCCCAAAAGCAACAAAGTTTATGAATAGAGACTTAAACAATGAATTTTTGTACGGATTTTCTATTTTCATCATAGAATTCTGTGTAGTCCCCATTCGTGAAATCGGAGATGACACTTCTCCAAAAAGCCTGAGCAGGATAATTCTTAGCAATTTGTGTTACCTTCCAACTACCAGGGAACATCTGAAATAACTGAATGGCCGCCCTTTTGCCAAATCCTTTTCCGTTGTATTTTTGTATAATGAAAAACTCCTTTACTGTATTCGGGTGACCATCTTTTTCACTTTCAATTAAAGCAAAACCAATATATTCATTTTCGAGCATTATGAAAAAAGGATGTAAATCTGGGCTCTCCCAATATGGATCTAAATCAAAGGGTTTATACGATCCATTTTCCTCTAAAGTAATTTCAGGAATATATTTACTAAATTCATAGATATAAAATTGCATAAGGTTTTCCAAGATAGGTTTTTGTTCTGATAGAACTTTTACTAGTTTTACCATGTTTTCACTCCAACTAGATTTATTGTCATTTTCAAAAATTTTTTTGTAAATGTTATTTCATTAAAGGCGATGAGCCTTCCTCGATAAACCAAAATATTACGTGCCTACCTCCTTTCTTTAATTTGTATGACTTTTAAAAGTCAATTCTTCTATATACCAATCCTAGTGTTGTCCATCGGTCACATAATTGTTCTCCCTTTATCACTAGTTTATCCGGTGTTTCTAAATAAAGAATAACAGGGAGATTTTCTATGTAATACTCATTTTCCGTTTTTTTATAGAGGCACTTACGTGTTCCAGTTGGGTCAATCATAAAGGAACCTTCTAACCTAATTTCAAACCCAAGTTCTTCATTCACATATTTTCCCACAGGTAGCGAAGAAACAGATATTTCCGTAAGTATGATTTCAAGTTCACTAAGAATCATTTGTACATATTTGCTCCAATTGCCCTCAGATATTTCAAATGGGAGCTTCTTAAATGGAAATATCTCGAACAACTTTTCCGCAGTTTTCTGATAATCTCGTAAAAATTCCTTGTATCCATTAGCGCCTTTTGGACGGTTTTGATAATAAGGCAGATGTTGATCTCTTTCCCATATATTTATAAAAAATTGTATTCCTCGGTCTTCTTCCATATAGGTAATGGTGTCATTAACGTTATCCCTATAAAAATAGATAAGAACCGGGTTAAATTCTCTTAATAAACCATAAATTTTGGATAGAAATGTTTCAAGAAGTGAAAATGATGCATTTTCCAATAAAAAGGTATAAATTTGAAACTGAAAAATACTGCTGTCTAACAATATAATTTGGTCTTGCTTTCTAATTTGCTGGGCAAAATCCTCCCATTTATCCAATGCAACATCTATGTACTTTTCTAATGGAAAATTCCATACATCAAATTGCTTTAATGCGTGCAGCACTTCTTCATCAAGGAATCTATTCCATTCTATTTCTAATAAATCAAATGCAATATATTTATTTCTTGTTCTTTTTACTCGATTTAATATATTGGAGCTATTTGGATATCTCTGAACTAGCGATTGGTACTCATTATAGGTTAAACATGATTCATAAAAGAAAAGGGTTGGATGCGGTCTCGCCATTTCATGAACCCATTTCGCGTGATATCCATTGCTTTCAAATTGAGATAATAGTATTCTTGAATTTGTTGATTTCCCAGTAGATGGTAAACCCTCAAGGAAGATAATTTTCGAGTGCATTTCCTTTTTAGACATATGTTCCCCCTTATCCCTAAAACGGCTCCTGTAATTGAGTTGTCATACCCTTTTATCTCATAAGATAGATCATAGGGATACTCATAAAAAAGCCTACTCTTGAAATGAAAGTAACAAATAACAGTACCCAAACCAAAGGGTGAAAGGTCCGGTTTTTTCCTTTAGTCAGTCAGAAAAGTTTATTCATTTATTCCCACCTATATATTTAGTCATTAATGATAAATTATCATTTTTTTATATTTCCTCACTACAATTACGCTTTCTTTCCTATCCTAATTTTTATTGTAAATAGAACAATTATCTGTCTAGTTTGGTTAAAATAAAGTAAATTGGTTCCTTCTAATGATCATCACAATGCTAAAAGTTGAGTAAGAAAATTTTAAAATATCAATATGTTTCTATAAGTTATACTTATCTATTTCTCGACTTGCATCTTAGATTAGTTAAAAACAAAAATGGTCGATTACATTATATAGTTTGCAATTCTGTTTCTTTGTAACTTAACAAATTTTCAAGGATTCTTTGAACTTCATATCCTTCTTTAAAAGTAACTAAGGTTGCTGGATCACCATTAATCGCTTTCAATACATTGTCTACTAAATCAAGAAGATGATTAATTGGACTTATGTCTTCTATTTTTGTTAAAGCTTGATTCTTTTCTCCAAAAAAAACATTGTTCCAATCTTTTAATGTCACAATTCCATATGATCCATAAATCGTAAACTCCATCAATTCATTTTCAGCTGTTCCGCTTAGCCCGTCAAAAATTAAAGGTATACCATTTTCTAATTGTCCTGTTGCAATCAATCCCGTTTCTGATTGTCTACAGTTTTCAGGAAATGTAACAATTGAATGAAGATCTTGAATTCTCCCAAATAGATGCTGAATTAATTGGATGTAATGTGGCATTATTTCCCTTATAAAGCCACCTTGTTCTCTCGTATTAATCCAATTGTTTTTTTGCCATTCCCTTGGCCAATCCGGAAAATGAGACTTCACTTGAATCCGTTGAATGGTACCTAAACGATTTGATTCGATGATTTGATTCATTGTTTTAAATGCATTTCGGTAATAAGTAGGAAAATTCATCGCATGCACCAAATCTTTTTCATCCGCAGTCTTCCACATTGCCTCTGCCTCTTGAAGGGAATTCGCCAATGGTTTTTCACATAACACATGCTTATTATTTTCAAGAGCCTCCATTACGATTGGATAATGATATTTTGGTGGTACCGCTATATACACTAAATCTATCTGTTCGTTTTCTATGATGTCGAGATGGTTCGTACTAAGGAGAACCTCCCCAATACTTTCTGATAATTCCTGCAATATTTTTTCATTCACATCACAGATCCCTACGATAAATACTTTTGGATGTTTTAGGAAAGCTTCCAATACCCTTTTCCCAACACCGCCTGCTCCAATAATTCCAACACCGATTTTTTTCATCGAAATTCCTCCTTTAAATAACGAATTTTCTACCTTTTATGAATATATGGTGGATTGGTTCAACCATGGCTTCGGAAATGATCAATCGAGGTCAATCCAATAAAGGATTTGGCCATATATACCATACCCCACTGTGAATTTTACACTGTGGGGCTTCGTTAATTCTATCTACAATGTTAGCTGAATAAATAAATGCTTTGAACTACCAAAGTGGCGGACAAAAGCACCCCAACTCCAACATGCTCTGCATCTGGAATGATATGTTTTTTTATTGCAGGTAAAAACTTAAATGTTTCACTGAAGTATTTTTCATAATCCGTGCGTACTTGGTTCGGAAATCCTGTAAAATAAGGAATCCACCATGCAAATAAATGCATAACCATTATAATACTGGTCATGATAAAACCTACCCAATGCCAAATCACGCTATTAGAGTAAAAGCATGCTGCGATAACGACAAGTGGCGGATAATTTCCTAATACTTCGTATTTACGTAACCGCTTATCCCGAGAATGAATATCATTAAAGGGATATAAATTCACAAAATCTATTACCATTTGGTATCCAAGAAACACAAGAGGTAACACGAATGCTAATATATGGAGAAAGAACATTTTTATTTCCCCTTTACTTTTCGAAACAATATTTTTTCGCTTAAGTATTTTTATGAATATAAATTATCAATTTTTTATTACTTTCTCCTTGTAATTATTGCTTTTTTAAAAAGAACAATTTCTGAAGAGCATCATAATTTTAAAAAGGTTAGCCTTTTAGATAAAGGATTAATGAATGGTAAATATAAATTGATGAAGCGGGTGTAATATGTCCTATTTTGTATTTAAAAATGAAGAAAAGAAACGAATTTATTATGAGACCTATGATAGATCACTAGAACAATGGAAAGTTAAAACCGAAAGTTTTTATATTGATACTTCTTTCGGAAAAACGCATGTCATTACTTGTGGTCCAGAAGATGCCCCTCCCCTTGTATTAATTCACGGTATGACGGTAAGCTCAACCATGTGGTTTGCGAATGCATCTTTTTGGAGTCAAAATTTTAGAGTATTTGCTATTGATATAATTGGGGACTTTGGAAAAAGCGAATGCACGAAACCAATTTCTTCTGCTGAACATATTGATGTTTGGTTAAATGAAGTACTTGATGCCTTACAACTAAATGATATTTTCCTAGTCGGTCACTCGATGGGAGGCTGGATTTCCTTACAATACAGTTTACATTCTGACCGTATAAAAAAATTAGTTTTGCTTTCACCCGTTATGAGTTTCGCTAGTTTAAATTGGAAATTCCCTATTAAATTATTTCCATCATTATGGTTTCGTAACTCTTTCTTTATAAGGGTTTTATATAATTGGATGTTTGCCAAGGGAAATGAACCTGATGAGATACTGTATCAACAATTTCTAAACGGATATAAATATGGAAAGATTCAATTAAGGGTTGTGCCCAAAGTTTTTGACAGAAAGGATATTGAGCGGTTAAAACCAGAGACGCTTTTATTAATCGGCGAGCAAGAAGTTGTCTATTCTTCAACCAAAAAAGCCATTGAGAATGCATCCGGTTTCCCTAAAATTAAAACGAAATTAATTCCGAATAGTTCTCATTGTTTGCCCGCAGAGCAAAAAGATATCGTAAATGAATTAGTAACAGAATTTTTAAGTTAAAAAAGCGCAACCTCCCTTCTTTAACAACTGGGGGGTAATTACATGCATTTTTGTCTATAAGTTTTATAAAAATACACAATACTTTAAGTGCATATAGGACGGGTTGAACCTTATATAATAATATATTGGTTTTCAAAGGTATTTAGATAAATGATGAACGCCATTTCCAAAAGGAGGACATAATTTGAACAAACGCAAATTAAGTTGGGCTGTTTTGCTTTGTTATTTAGGCATTCTAGCCTTTGTCGGGTATATTTTACTTGCGTACGGCTTTAACGATTCACGAAAAGCAGGTATTGTATCCGGAAAATTTGAAAACCCGGAGTTTTCATTTAATACATGGAGGATATTTTTTTACTTTCACATTGTTACAGGTGCTATTGCTTTAATCCTTGGCCCATTTCAATTATTAAAAAAGAGCCGCAAAAATATCCACATACATCGGTCGATTGGGAAGATTTATGTCACATCGATTTTCCTAAGTGTTCCAGTTGGAATATACCTTGCTTTTTATGCGACTGGCGGTATTGGGAGTACTATTGGATTTCTCATTCTTGATATCTTCTGGTTCGCAACAACATTTATCGGTTTGAAAAGGATTCGAGAAAGGAAAATTCAAAGTCATCAAAGATGGATGATACGCAGCTATGCAATCACATTAGTTTTTGTTACTTTCCGGCTGTTAATGCCTATTACTGTATTTTTACTTCATCTAGGATTTTCTGTAGGTTTTCCGCTTGCTATCATCATTTCCATAATCATTAATCTTTCATTGACTGAAAGATATTTAAAAAAGAAGCGGAAAGGGTTAGCAAAATCTGATTACACCCTTAAAACTCCCACTATTTAAATAGAAACGAATGATAACGATAATTTTTTTCATTGCATCTTTAGTCATAAAAACTGCACCCGAATTGTTGTTTTTGCTTAACAATTCGGGTGCAGTTCACGCTTAATTTCATTTCCCAACTAGTACAAATACATTTCGATCCGGAGCTTCCATAACAGCTACATGCCCCCCAAGCGGATTTGAAAAAGGAGGTCTGATCCAATTCACTCCATTAACTTCTTTTAACTTTTCATAAAGGGTGCATACATCTTCTACCATAATCTCCGTCTCTATAAATTTTAGATCGGGATTAGATTTTAACACTAATTGCGAATCTCCCTCAGGAAAACTCATGCCTACTATTCTAAATCGTTGCTCACTATCTTGGAAGGTATCCCAAGCTTTAATAAGACCCAATGCTGTATAGAATTCGATTGATTGATCAATATCCTCTGAATAAATGGCAACACATTCTATTTTTTTCCACATGATGAAACCTCCTATTATAGATTTTGATTAAACGTATAAATGAAGTTGTCAGACACTTACCTGCATGCACTTTTCCTGAAATTGCTCCTCTAAATCAGCAATCATTCTTAAATCCTCCCACATTTGTTTCCAGTTCTTTCTCATTAAGGCTACATGAGCAGATCCAAAGTGCAGTCCCTGCAAATCTTTGATCAAACATCTCTCTTTATCAAAAGGCTTATAAAATGCAGAAAAATCGGAGCACCTTCTGGCACCTAACTGAAGGCTAAAGAAGGATAAATGTCCTTTTAAAGAATCAGATAAGTTTCCTTTCGAAATGATTTCGGCAATTTTTAGAATAGATTTTGGACCGACATTTTCGTCGTTTGCACTTTTTTCCACCAACAAATTATCTTTTATTTGCTTATCCGCTTTTAAAAATTGTTCTTCATGAGAAGGACAACTAATTCTCTCAAAATTTCCCCAAATTGAATAGGAGCCCATTTTATATTCAATACTTTCAGCTTTCCATGCCCTCATAAATTCTTCCCTTGTTAAACTCATATATGGGTATCCAGTAGGATCATGTATGTAGACATTATTTCGATCGACACAGTGAACAACGATATAATGATCTACACCACCCAAATAAGCATGATTTGGTATATATACTAATTTCCCCATGTCTACTGGCCCTACTATCACTGGGCCGCTCTCCATAAGTAGTTCCAGCTCCTGAAAAGCCTTGTCCCCTTCAAACCTATCATCCATTTTACTGAAATAGTGAGTATAATTGTAGCCTAAATGGTCGAGTGCATGATTAATTCCTTTGTCCGGTGCATTGAACTTACTACTAAAAAACGGTAAACCATCTTCAGTAAGAAAAGCACTTATAGCAACGCCTGTTAAACATTCTAAATAACCTGGATCGTACTCCTCTTCTTTTGATAATGCCATAGCCAATGAATTTGCATAGCAATACTGGCCAGATCCCTTATAGTACACTGTCATTCTTCATCTCTCCCTACCTTTATTCAAGTTTTTTCGAAAAGCGCTTTATTCAAAGCGGAATGACTGGCAGGCAAAAATCAATCGTAATTTTTGAATCAGATCTAGCGGAATGATAGATTTCTATACATGGCTTATCCTCTAATTGATAGAAACTGTCGGGTAACCATTCGCCATATAAAAAATCAGCTGCTTGACCGAGCTCTGCAATCGCCACATTGAATGACTGACTATTTATATTTTCGCGTTCAACCCTACAAATCGCATACTTGCCACCACTAATTTTTTGAATAGCAATTTCTCCATCTAACAAATCCACATGTTGATTAATCGATACCCCAGCATCATATCTAAAATTTAATGAGGTGGTTACATCAAAATTGTCATATAATATCCCAATAGCTTTGGAATGAGAGGTTAATAACTCATTCGCTTCAGCCCAGTTAAATGACCTTTCAAATGCATTTGTAATACGTTCGCTATAGATTCCTTTATTGAACCCATGTAGGATCCTATCATATGCAATATAAAAATCTGGAAGGGTACAAATCTCCACTATAAATCTATTACGATGAATATGAGCCACTCCTGATTCATCCGCTTTTCTATGTATATCGTATAAAAAGTTTGCACTTGATTCTTTCCCATTCTTGCTAAACACTTTGCAATTCTTGCTATTTTTCTGGAAAACTTTAGGCACTGTCTTTTTATATTGGCTTGGAGATTCTCCAAAATACTCTTTAAAAGATCTTGAAAAAGTTGAAGCAGAGGAAAAACCACATTGAAGCGCAATTTCTGTTACAGTTTGGCTCTTTTGATGTCTTAATAATTTCGCTGCTCTTTCCATACGTAATCGATTTACAAAATCATGTACTGATTCGCTTACAACCACTTTAAAAATCCGATGAAAATGGTATGGGGAAAAAGTTGCAATTCTTGCTAATGCTTGTAAGGATAGGTCGGAATCCAAGTTCTGATTAATATAATCGATTACTTTATTCATTCGGAAAGTATATTCATTCTTTTTCATTGCTAATACCCCAGCTCATCTTGGAATACACCTGGACGTTTCTTCTGTTTCTTAAAAAGACACAGAAGAAACGTCCCAATGTTTTTTTGGCATATACAGTGATGGGTTTAATTCTTCACTTTCAATGACAATTGCAGTTAAACCAGTTTCTGTCTTTGTTTCATGCCATTCATTTTTTTCCCAAAATATAGAGTCACCGGATCGTACCTTAAAATATTCCTTTTTTTCATCACATACGTATCCTTCTCCATCCAAAATTAAAAGAAGTTGGGGAATGGTTGCTTGATGATAACCAATTATCCCATTTTCCTCCAAATACATACATCCTATGTGCGCACCTTTATTCGTTTCAATAATTCGGGACATAATAAAATTCGAATTAAATATTCCTATCTTTTTACCATTATCCTTGCTAAAATTATAAATTTGCATTTTAAGCCTCCTATAATTTTTTGAATGATGTATTGTATTATGAAATTTTAGTATTTTGCCTTATATCTACTTCCTTTTTTAGAAGAGTTTCCCCATGCTGAAAGAAAGGATATGCACTCAATGTTAATATTGAAAGGATTCCAAATATCAAGATTCCATTATTTATTCCTAAAATACTTAGTAACATCCCTCCCAACCATGCTCCTGCACTTTGACCAAAAAATTGCAGTCCTGAGGCTCCAAAATACGCTCCTCTTAAATGCTTCGGGGCAATATCGCTAATTAAAACATCACCAATGATAAAACATAATATTTCCCCTACAGTAAAAAAAACGACAGATAGAACCAATAAAATCATAGAGTTTGAAAAACCAAATCCAGAAATGCCTAAAGCAAAAAGAAAACTGCCTAATTTTAATGCTGTTAGAGGTTGATATTTTTTCATTATTTTAACAATCGGAAATTGCAGAATTAAAATAGCTATTGCGTTAGCAGCAAATAGAAAGGAATAAACACCGACATTTTCTGTACCTAAATATTGAGAAAGTGTAGTATCTAATTGTGCATATGCCCCGGTTGTAAATATATTTCCAATAAGAAAGAACTTAAATACTTTGTCCGATGCAATTATTCTCATACTGCTTTTGAGAGTGAATTTTTCGGAATGCGATATGTTATTTTCGGAAAAAGTAAACTTTGTTTTGCTAATAATAAGCAATAACCCACAAATAAAGAATATAATGGCTGTTATGAAAAACATCTGCGGATTCTTGGAGGATCCTAGAGATAGACCAACTAAAGGTCCAATTGCACCGCCAATATTAATGGCAAAATATCGTGTATTAAACACATCTATTCTCTTATCTGTAGGAGTTACATCCACTAATAAGGCTCGTGCAGTAGGTTCAAATAAACTTCTGCAAAAACCACTAAGTGCATTTAGTAAAAAGAACTGCCATATTTCACTTGCGAAAACAAATCCTATAAACATCATCGACCATAGTAACATGGAAACAATTATTACTGGAAATCTTCCAAAACGATCCGACCATGCTCCCCCTAAAAAACTACTGAAAGTACTAATAAAAAAACTTATCCCTAAAATTGCTCCTGTAATTGAGTTATCATACCCCTTAATTTCGTGAAGATAGATCCCTAAAAAAGGGATACTCATAAAAAAACCTGCTCTTGAAATGAATGTACCAAATAGCAGTACCCAAACTAAAGGGTGAAAAGTTTGGGTCTTCCCTTTAAGCAAAATAAAAATTTTATGCATTTTTTCCACCTTTATTTCGTTTTAAATATAAATTATCAATCTTTTATTATGTTCACACTGTAATTATTGGTTTTATTGAATGTGCAATTTCTGAGTAGCATTATAATTTTTAACATGTTAGCCTACTAGAAAAGGAATTAATAAATGATGAGTGAACTGGATAATAGGAGTCTTATATGGAAATTACATTAGTAAGGCATGGTAAATCTTTGTGGATTGAAAATAAACCAATAGCTTGTCAGGATTTTAAAAATTGGGTTGAAAAATATGACAGCAATGGAGTGTTTGAAGAGAAATCTTACCCTTCGGAAACTCTTGAAAAAATAGGTACAGCAAATATTGTCCTGACGAGTGATTTGAAAAGGGCTGTTGAGTCCGCCAAGTTATTAAACCCCAACATATCAGCTATTTCAGACCCTTTATTTCGTGAAACAGAATTACCTATTCCGTTAGCAAAATTAGTGGGATTAAAATTATATCCAAATATTTGGGCGGCCATTTTGAGATGTCTTTGGTTTAGCGGTTATTCAAATGGATGCGAGTCCTTAAAAGATGCTAAAATAAGGGCAAAAAAAGCTTCAGCGTTTTTAGTTGAATGTGCCAAAGAACATAATAATGTGGTTTTGGTTGGGCATGGATTTTTTAATATGATGATAGGAAAGGAACTCAAAAAAATAGGATTGAATGGCAAGAAAAAAACGAGCTCTAAGCATTGGGAATCTACAACCTATTCGTTTAAACTTTAAGAAGTAACAAGGGTTTTGTACTTTTTTATAAAAAAAACTTGTTTATAAAATAAGAATAAGCATCCCCTGTTAAGGAATGCCCCGTTCCTAATATTGCATTAAAAACTAAATTTACCATTAATCTTTTTGTCCATTTGTACCACCAAATGCATTACAATATTCGTCAGGGTCCATAACTGCAAACTCTTTCCAAAGACCCCCACCTTGGTCCACCCAAGGTTCATTTTTTATCTAACCTACCATTGATGTCCAAATAACTCATTATCTTCGTCCAGTCTCACTTTAAGCTCTTTTGCTGCCAAAGAAAGGAATTCCTTGCAAAAATAATAGCTCTTGTGTTTTACAATGTAACCATCTTCCATTTCAACCGTCGTTATATCCCACAAAATAATTCTTCGTTCTTGTTCATTGTCAACCTCTCATAATATCTATTCACTATATAAGACGGAAATTATTTATAAAACCATACGGTCCCAAAAAAAAAAATTTATTTTTAGTTCGAACTGCATCTCAGGAAAAATTCCTCTTTCAACGTCTACTCTTATGTATTTCTCTCAAAGGATGATTGCTTGAGGGTTATATAAATGCGATAATTTATTTAAAATAACCTACCATTTAGACTCAAATAAAACCATCTAATAGGGAGGAAAATTGAATGAAAGAAAAGAAACGTACTGAACACAACATCGTCAAAGAAACAGGTTGGACGGTGGAAGATTATTATCAATTACCGGAAGACGGCAACCAATACGAGATTATTCACGGACAACTCGAACTTAAGCCTTCACCTTCGACGACTCACCAACGCTTGAGTCAACGTTTAGAACGAAGGTTGGTTGATACATGCGAGAACGAGTATATCGTAATGTATGCCCCTGTTGATGTAATTCTATCGGAAAATGAAACGAGACAGCCGGATATTCTAATGATTCATCGCAGCCGTGAGCACATTATTGAGGAGCATGCAGTTGTTGGGCCACCCGATTTAGTTATTGAAATTCTTTCACCAAATAGCGCCAAGCGAGATCGAACAGTCAAAAGGGAAAGCTATGCAGGTTTTGGTATTCCGGAATACTGGATTGTCGATCCCTTTAACTTGACCATTGAACAATATGTCCTCACAGCACAAAACCATCCATATGAACTACTCCATATTTTTGATGCAGGAGATACCGTTACCTCAGAATGCATTCCTTGTGTTTCTTTTACTGTCGAGGAAGTTTTAAAAATATAGGTTGTCTGTATATTTTGCCCCCCAATGAGGTTACGATTAAATGCATTGGGGGGGGTTGGCACCATTATCAATACTCTTTGTTTATATAAATTTTCTTATAAAATTGTTATATTAACGACTTAATTGACTTTCCATCTTGAAAAGTTGGTTTGATGGATAAAGATTTTCCTTTTCCCCCGTTTATAAGTTCTATCAATACCTCTACAGTTTTGATTCCCAATTCTTGATTATTAATTTTAATGGTTGCTAACGAAGGATTGTAATAAGGCGTCATATACAACCCATCATAGCCAATAATAGATATATCCTTTGGAATATTAAAACCCTGTTCAGTTAAAGTGGATACTCCCCCCATTGCCATTAAATCATTCGCAAAGAAAATAGCAGAAATAGAGGAATCAGCTTTAATTAACGATAAAGCACTTTCTCCACCACCAATACCCGAAAAGTCACTATAAATCACTCTTTCTTCCTTAAATTGCAATCCGTACTTTTCTAAAGCATTCTTAAACCCTATTAGTCTTTTTTGACATATACCAATATTATCAGGTCCATTAATAAAGCCAATTTCTTTATGACCCAATTGAAATAATTTCTTAACCGCTAACTCAGTACCATGGTATTCGTCTGTTCCAATACAAGAACAATGCTTTAACATTAGATCTTCCTCAATAATGACAATTGGAAGCGTTGATTTCTTTATTTGACTTAAAATTGATTTATACTGAAGACCCGGAAAAATAATTAGACCAGATAAATTTCGCGTCTTAATAATGGTCTCCAGCTCATTGTCCTCCATACTAAGAGGATCAATTGCTGATATGATGGTATTCTTACCATAAAGCGCTAATGTTTTATTAATATATGGGAGCATTTCAAAAAAAGCTGGACGTGCTTCCCCCATAGTACTGTCCTTAATAAGTAAACCAACCAAATTACTTTTATTATGAACCAATTCTTTTGCTAATAAATTCGGTACATACCCTAATTCTTTAGCCGCCTCCATCACCTTAATACGAGTCTGTTTACTTACTCCATACTGAGAATTTAAAGCCCTTGAAACTGTGCTCGTTGAAAGATTGGTTTTTCTTGCAATATCTTTTATGGATGCTTTCGTCATAATTACTCATTCCTTTATTTAATCAGGGAACGTTCCCAATTATCTTTATTCTTAATCTACCCTTTAAAAGTTATTTCGTAAAGTGAATTGCAAAATGAAATGACTTATAATAATATTTAAATAAATTACATAGTTAATATATTTCAAGAATAGCTTCATATGGTTGAGGTAGGTGTTTTTTAAGTTTTCGGGAACGTTTGCAAAAAAATATATAAAGGGGGCTTTTCACTATGAAATGGAATGGTTTAAAAAGAGGGTTTTCAATTTCTTTATTGGCTTGTTGTTTATTATATGGGTGTGATAATAAAGTAGATGGGAATCAATATGTTGAAAAGAAAGTGAATATTGTTACTGTAACGGAGTATAAGCCAGATGAAAATATGGTAGAAAAAGTAAAAGAAATGCGAAAAAATAAAAAATCAGATGAACCATTATATAAGGTATACAAAGACTTACCATTAATAGATGTCCACAACCATCAAGCATCTGAATTTCCAACTAGTACATATGAGGAACTAGGCGTAGATAAAACCGTTATATTCGGAAATATTTCTGAGCCTGCCGCAATGAATACAGATCGCTTAGCTTGGGATGATTTTAAACTACGGCCTGATCTCATATATCCTTCCTTTGCTGGAATTAATATTTATGATAAAGAGGGAATCAAATATACGAAGGATAACTTAGAAAAAGGGTACTTGGCGATTGGTGAACTTGCGGCAGCATCCACTTATTCACCTGTTGTTTCTATCCTGCCTTGGAAAGGTGAGGACCCTACGTCTGGTAATTTAGGTGAAATATATAACCTCGCCGCAAAATATAAAGTACCGGTACTACTTCATATCGATCCACCGGGAGGAGCACCTATTGAGGGTTTAAAAATGGCATTAACAGAACACCCTCAAACAAATATCATCTTTGGACATGCGAATGTAGCAAATTCTCCAGATCGAATTAAGGAACTGCTAGCAAAATATGATAATCTTTATATTGACTTTTTTGCAGGATATACAAAGTATGATGAATCAAGTCAATATAAATTGAAAGACTTTATACCTTTGATGGAAAAATATCCGGATAAATTTGTCTTTGGAACCGATGGGGGATTCGGTGTGGGATATGACAATGCAGTTAACGCCATTTACGAAACCATTGACTTATTGACACCTGATACAGCAGTGAAAGTAGCATATCAAAATTATCAGAAACTCATCGAAACACAGCCGCCAACTATAACACAAATGAATAAGATTCAAAAATATGCGGATAAAATAGGAAACAACAAGACGCTTAAATTAAATAAAAGAATGGCTAACGAACTACTATTTCGGCTTGAAAGTAAAAAAGCAAATAATAAATAATTGATTATAATTATGATCCAAGAATTAAATGATTTACTAAAATCTGAATAACCTATTTTAAACGAAAAGAGGCTGGGACAAAACCCGCCTCTGAGATGAAAAAGCCGGTGAAATTTTACGACAAGTAAAATTTCACCGGCTTTGATTATTTTTTGAATAAAAATAAGGACCGCTTCTGATAAAATTAAGTCACCACAACAAAATTATACAGAAAGAAGGATCCTTATGTTTAAAAATTATACCATGAATCAATTAGTTTTGCCTTTAGATTTAGAAGTAAAATTACAAAAAAATGATATTGCCTTCCATGTCCATCATTTAGTTGAAAGCATCCCTCTTGAAGCGTTCGAACCATTTCTGCGAAATAATGGCTGCCCTGCCTACCATCCACGCATGATGCTTAAAATTATCTTATGTGCTTACACGCAATCTATCTTTTCAGGACGCAAAATGGAAGCCCTATTAAAAGACAGTATCCGTATGATGTGGTTAGCTCAAGGTTATCAACCAAGCTACCGCACCATCAACCGATTCCGTGTTCAATCAGAAGTGAAAGATTTAATTCGCCAATGTTTCGTCCAATTTCGTTGCCAATTGATCGAAGAAAAACTTATCGATCAAGAAGCGGTTTTTATCGATGGTACAAAGATTGAAGCGAATGCGAATAAATTTACGTTTGTCTGGAAGAAATCGATTGAGAAATATCATCAAAGTTTAATTGAAAAGTCAAACCAGCTATACAATGAACTGCTTGAAAATGAAATTATACCTGAAATGGAACGTGAAAGCGATGAACAGTTATCATTGGAAGAACTCGCTCAATTGGTTCAAAAAGTGGACGATGTCGTAACCGAGTATGATAAACAAATAGAAGCATCATCAGACGTTCCAGAACGAAAAGCTTTAAGAAATGAACGGAAATACCCAAAACAAGTGCGAAAACAGTTGATTGATTTTGTCCTGCGAAAACAGAAATACCAACAAGACATTGAAATCTTTGGCACGCGTAATAGCTATTCTAAAACAGATCCAGATGCGACATTTATGCGAATGAAAGATGATTATATGCAAAACGGACAATTGAAAGCTGGTTACAATGTACAAATCGCAACGGAGGGCCAATACGCGCTTGCCTATAGTTTATTTTCAAACCCAACAGATACGCGTACGTTAATTCCATTTTTAGATGAGATCGAGCAGCATTATTTCGAGTTACCGAAACACATTGCCGCAGATGCAGGTTATGGTAGTGAACAAAACTTTAATGATATCCTTTTGAAAAGAAAACGAGAAGCACTTATTACATATAATATGTATTTGAAGGAACAAAAGAAAAAGTACAAACAAAACACTTTTAATCCCGACAACTGGAAGTATGATAAAGAAACAGATACCTATACATGCCCTAATCAGAAACGTCTTGAATATCAATATCATTCAGTCCGAAATGACCGTACAGGCTTCCAACGGAAGTTCAAAATCTACGAGTGCGAAGACTGTTCGGGATGCCCATTCCGTTCATCCTGTACAAAAGCAAAAGAAGGCAACAATCGAAAACTAATGGTGAATGAAAAATGGGAACAGCAAAAAGAATATGTAAGAGCGAAGCTTTCAGAAGAGAAAACGAGTGCCATCTATCGAAAACGCAAAATCGATGTGGAACCAGTTTTTGGATTCTTGAAGGCTAATTTGCGTTTCGCTCGATTTTCTGTACGAGGAAAATCGAAGGTAGAAAACGAAATGGGCCTTGCGTTAATGGCAGTGAATTTAAGAAAATTCACTGCCAAACAACTAAGGTAATAGAAAATTTAAACGCAAAAATAGAGAAAGGTGAATTTGAGTTCCCTCAAATTCACCTTTCTCACTATTTGAAGCTAGTTATGTCCCAGCCTCTATTACATAAAATAATGTGTACTACTGTTTTGGTAGTCCGGGTGCATAATAATATGGAGGAACTCTTATCCATCCTCGCTTTCGCATTAAATCCTTTAATGAAGATCCAAATTTCATTTTTTCTAACATACACTGTGTAAATAATGCGCCTACATCATTTCGAATACTTTGACTTAAAGAAGTAGCACACGTAGTAATGGCCGCTACAGTCTTAATGCTTAAACCATTCATGATTTCATCATGTGTAAGTTTTACTCCAAGTGGAACCCCATTTGGGTCAGAGTTTGGACGTTGCTCACTAGTTGGCGGAAGATGTATCCCTTCCTTTTTCATGAAGTCTTTAAATCTTGTCCCCTGGGTATCACATTGCTTTAAGCTTTCCTTTAAAATTTTTAGGACATCATCATCACTTGTAGTATTTAGTCCAATTTGGATATATATTGTGGCTTCATCCATTAAGGCTAAATAATACCAACAACTCATTACTTCCCCAACATGTAAAGGATTTTTAGGTTCGTTATCCAAATTCAATTGTAAAAAATCTTTTACAGCTTCAAAGATAGTTGTCATTGGTACTCACTCCAATCGTTACTTTAAACGTTATTTGCAACATGCTTAACCAATTTCTGATGCCAATTGGACTTTTTATTTGCTTATTAATAAAAATAATTTTTTCCATTATAAATTAATGCAAACCCTTTAAAATGGTATTTATCTCTTTTAGTTGTGTTTATATTTTTTTCGTCTAAGGAGTAGAATTTATTTATATATAATCTTGCCAAAAATATTTGTCATTAACCAGGGAATTTTATTGGACAAAGGTTTGTTCGTTACGAATGGTGTGCTGTTCACGACTAGTTTGGCTGCAAGTCCCGACCTGAGATTCCCTGTAACACTTCTCCGCCATTTTTCATATAGACGCGAAGATGGAACTTTAAACCTTGTCAATAATGATACGCAGATGGTAAATGCGTCATTGTCCAAAAATGTGGTACCGATGATGTCTGTTACCAACTTTACTTCCTCGCATGCCGGTTCCAACTTGCCGTCAACCGTCTCATCCAATTAGATAAGAAAACTTTCACCTTGGGAAGCACATAGACGCGAAACGGATGTTTTCTATGAAAACGATCAAAATGAATGGGCTATGGTTCACGGACACTATTCTCGTAAGCCCGAATGATTTCTAAAAACACAATCCGAAGACGTACAAAATACGTCAATGAATTGTGTTTTTTGACACTTTCTATCTTTCACGGTTATTTCCTATATTAATATGCTCTTTCCTCATATTTCCCCTTCAATTGGTAACACTAACCTTCGTGCGGACAAAATAATAAAGATTTACCTGCTGGAGGTAGCTAAATGCAGCCGCAAACGATTCCTGAGTACATAAAATTCTCGCCATTTCTTATTTTCTTTCTTATTCAATCTATGCAAATAAGCTTAGGAATACTGGGATTTCAAAAATTTATCGCTCTCTTTGCCGGATATGATGCTTGGCTATCGGTAATTATTGCAGGAGTAACAATGAATATCATCATGTGGTTTATGTTTAAACAATTAGAATTGGTAAATGGAGATATGTGTGATATTCATTGGACAATTTTTGGAAAATGGTTGGGTAATCTTATCAATATTCTAATTGCTATTTATTTTTTATGGTATGCGATAACCATCTTAAGGAATTATATTGAATTCGTACAGGTCTGGATGTTCCCTAATTTAAGTAATTTTTGGTTTGCGGCCGGTTATCTTTTATTATGTATCTATATTATTCACGGAGGTATCCGAACAATCGTTGGAATCGCTTTTTTTCCTTCGTTCTTCCGTTCTATATTATATTTATCCAGGGATTTACTCTTCACTTTGCTGATTTCCGGCACTTTTTACCTGTTTTTGATCATTCCCTGGGTGATGTAATGAAGTCAGCCGAAAACATGTCATTAGCAAATTCGGGTTACGAGACACTCTTGCTTTTCTATCCATATATAAAAAGCCCAAATAAGGCAAGAAAATGGGGACAACTTTCCATCATCTTTACGACCATATTATATTTATTCACGACCTTCCTTACCTTTGCTTTCTTTGCGCAAACAGAACTGAAAAAGGAAATTTGGCCAACTTTAACTGCTTATAAAATTGTAAAATTACCAGTTGTGGAGCGTTTTGAATTCATCGGAATAGCAAACTGGTGTTTAATTATATTACCTAGTATTTGTTTGTCCATTTGGTGTGCAGGTAGATTACTTAAAAGAACGATTAAATTAAATCTAAAATATAGCGTACCCATTTTATGTACTCTTATCTTATTTGGATGTATAGTTATAAAAACCAGATCGGAAATAGATATTTTAAATTCGATCATTAATGATTTGGGATTTTTCTTGGGGTATATTTACATTCCTATTTTGTTTGTATTATTGTGGCTAGTTACGAAAATTAGATCAAAATGAAACGTATGTTAATTAAATTGTGATTGGCCTAATTTTAAACTATTTTACTCTTAAGTATTTTTTAGTACCCATTCCTGGCATTATATTATAAAAAGTCACTGAAATTACTTTTAAAGGAACTCAAGTATCCGGTTCATTCACCCTAAAATGTACTGGTGCTCCATTAGAACAAAATATTAGTTGATGAATTAATTGTATTATTTCTCCATAATGGTCCATGCTAAAAGTAAAAAGGATTATTTTATGATAGGATTAACTATTGCTATTATTACATTCAATTTAACTGCATTCCTAACTAATAAAAAACTAAGTAGAAGTCAAATAGTCCATATATGGATGTTTACGATTGCTTTCCAACAAACTTTCGATATATTCGTTGAATTTAAATATCACGGGTATTGGTATTTCGGGAAAGGAATAGACTGGAAAGGACTCCTTCCTCATCTTTTTATCGTTCCCCCGGTTAATTTAATGTTTTTGAACTGGTATCCATCTGAGAAAAAGCATTTTATCCGCTTTATGTATATTTTCATTTTTGTAGGATTCATTTTATTATATGAGGCTATAACTTTAATTCCTGAACCTTGGGCATACTTTCATAATGGTTGGTGGAAGCTCTGGCTATCTGCTATTGTGGATCCAATATTACTACTGATACTGCTATTTTATTACAACTGGATATGTAAGTTAGAACAAAATAAACAATGCATTGTAATGGATAAATGAAAAGCCCTAAACACTTAAAAATAAAGGTTTAGGGCTTTTCATTGTATATGATTCTGTCAAAAGGAGATATTTCCCTTCAAATATTATCCCAGTACAATACCAATATTTTTAATAAACACATATAAGAATATTAGAACTGAAATTATATTTGATATACTGTTTGGTATCTTAATTATTCTGAGAATCCATTTAACAACTAATCCTATAACTAATGGAATTCCTAATAATAGAGTAAGTTGTAAAACCATATGATTCATTTGTCCATGAAATGGACTAAAATCAATCTTTTCCAAATCAACACCCCCAAATAATATATCGGAGATATTTATAATAATTTAAAAACCCCACCGAAAGGTGGGATTCTTCATCAAAATTCTATTTACCGGCCATGATGCATATAGTTTATAATATTAGAAAATATTGTTTTCAAATATACATAGTTCTCCAGAATATTTCTGGCAATTGAATCAGTTGAAAACTACTTTATCATTTTCAATCAAAAAAACTAATACCCTCTGTCTTTTTGATCATATCTTCAAAAAATCCTTTAATTACACCATCATAGACATCGAACTTCGATTTTTCATCATGAAATACTTTCCTAAATATTAATTCAGAAGATCCTTCTGCCTCTTTAAGTAGCTTTTTTAATAGTTTCAAAACTCTTCCCCCTCATCCCACTTCACACGATTAATCTTCCCCTGATGTGTAATAATCTTTGTTTCACCATATTCCGGGATTCCGGTAATGGGACTATTCTTGCCTTCCTAACAAACAATATCATATGGAAATACTCCCCTATATTACTACTATATCAAACACTAGTTATATAGGACTAGATTCTATTTCAAAACAACCATCAAAAGAAGACACCAAACAAACACTAAATTGCGTTCGTTTAGTGTCCTCCAGTTGACTGATAGAACATATTATTTAATTGAATTACTAAAAGGCTTGTACAAAAATCCTTCTTTTTTAATATATAATAGAGTGTCCATTCCCTCTCTATCATAAAATTCAAATTCCGGAGAACTTGCGACCATACTTTTTTTATATAGATTCGTAAAGTGAATTTCAATAAAAGCTACTCTTCCAAAGAGTGATACTTTGTTCGGAATTTCTATTCCAAAGCATTTTCCTGTTTCAATAAAACGATCCGATTTCTTTAAATACTTATATTTTAATTCTATTATTTCTTGAGATTCCTTTACAATCATTTCAACTTTATCAATTTTAATAGTGGGCGTAGCATCATTTAAAACGATAATTTTTACTGGAGCTTTTTCTCCCATTCGTTCAATCGATGTTGCATGAAACCATGGTTGAGCACCATAATGTTTTTCCTTATCTTTATTTTTACTTTGCTTAATTGAAATGATGATAGTTATTAAAGCTGCTGTGGAGGCTATTGCAGAAGCTATTGCTCCAATTGCAGTCCAGTTTACAAAAAACCCTAAGACAAAGTTCAAAACTCTTCCCCCTCATCCCATTTATCATTAAATTTTAGGTCGTTTATTAACACATTTTTTTCCAAGTACTGCATCAAATTATTTAAATAATAATTCCACTCGAATCTACATTAAATATTTTTATTTTTCATATCACTAAAAAAAATATTTTTTTCTTTCAGCTCTACGACAAAGGTACACCAGACCCCACCAATAATATGTGGTAAAAAGAATAATGAAAATAACATTTCAGTCCATGCACTACTTTGTTCTTTAAATTGCAAAATTATATTTCTAGTGATTTCTTTACTTGACAAATAGCTTCCTGACTCACCTCTTAAAGTAATTTTTTCTGATAAATTCATTTCATTAATCATTTTTTCAAATTGTTCTACATTTTTTTTGTTTTTTAAGATATCTTCAAGATGCCTTTCATCTCTAATATTTAATTCATTAAGAATAACGTCTTTATAAATAAATTTTTCCACATCGTCTTTAATTAAAAAGACAATTGTAGAAAGGGAAGTAATTAAAGCTACCCAAGCGTAAATTGCAACTTTTATAACTTTTAATCTTAATTCATCCGTCTCCAAACTAGTTAATAGTATCGGTATAAATATCGTTAACACATAAATAATAGTAAACATGTCTCTATCACTAATTTTATACGCTTCTTGGAGAATAATTAACCCTAATCCCGCAATGAAAAAATTGATAAAAAACATACAAAAAAACAAGATTAGGTATTTCCACCAAGTATTTAGTATTATTCTTATATATTGGTAGGAAATAGCTAAAATTAGAAACCATAAAGATATATTTAGCCATACCCAAACCTTATCTGTTGTATTAAAATAAATAAAAGCTGTAGAAAACCATAGACAGAAAGTAATTTCTCTCATTATTTTAAAAAAAAATCTAATAGAGTTAAAATCTCCTTTTTTTCTGTAAAGGAAAAAAATTTGATAAATAATGAACGAAAAGTATATTATCCCTATAAAAAAATGAAAATAATGCAATTTATATAAACTCCATATTAATAAAAATGTAATCACTATATTTACAGGTAAATAATATTTTTTGTACGTTTCTGCATTGCTGAAAATCAAAACTCTTCCCCCTCATCCCACTTCATCCGCTTAATCTTTCCTTGATATGTCATAATCTTCGTTTTACCATGTTCCAGAAGAGGACCAATCCTAGCCTTCCCGTCACAAACAACTATGGAAAAGCTTCCCTTTTGTTCCATTATATCAATTTCTAGTTTCATAGTACTAGGATTAATTTCCATGTCTTTTAGTCTCATAAGGTAGCCTCCCATGATATAATAATAGGCTGTCAAGAGGAATCCTAGCTTTTTAATATGCTTTTTTAAAGGGAATTTGTATGTTAATCAAAGACCTTAAGAAATTGCTTGGGTTAGTAGTTGCATTATTAGTTTCCTTTTTATTTATTTGGATGGTTGCAAAATACAAAAACATCATCTTGCCTTGGTTTATTAAAAATGGATAATCCATATTGTCCACATACCATTATTTCCTGCTCTACTGAAAACCAAAATTTTATATAGGTACAAAAGTAAATCTTGGCTAATCTAACTCAAATATTTTTTTAATGGTACGCGAAAAAAGATGTACTCCTTTAATTGAAGGAGAAACTCCATTTACGCGAAATATAAATATTAAATTGATAAAGCTGGAAACGTTTGTTTTTCATATTATTTTTTTGAGAAGATTAACGTTTCTTCTTAGTTTTACCATCCTAAATTAAATTTACGAGTTATTTTCTTATGCTAGATGTACATAAACATGTCGATGTATAGCCACTTGTGAAATTGAAGGAATAAGAAAATAAAATTATACTTTAAAAGTTTTATACCTCCTTCCGATGGTTGGAGTTTCTATTAAACCATTAACAGAACATGCCTACAATGAGGCGATTAACTTGTATTTATTCACAAATATGAATTCGTAAAGGAGAGGGAAATCAGGTATGCAAAAGATGAACTTTCTCAGGTACATTAGATAATTATAAATTTAATTTACGCAATCACATATTGCCGGTTTTTGAGGAAAAACGTTAGATCAAGTAAAACCATTTCACATTATTAATTTTCTTAATCAAATCAAGAGAAAAGATGGGCAAGATGTACCTATTTCAGTAGGAACTAAACAATACATTTATATAGCATTAAGAAACGTTTTTCAGCGCGCCGTTGACTGGAGAATTATTAAATATAATCCAGTAGCTGTGGAAAAAAGGCCAAAAGATAATGAGGATCATGAAGCAAATGTTTACAATGAAAAAGAAGTTTAACAACTTTTTACTCTTGTTCAAGACGAGTTTTTTTATTGGAGAATCTTCATCACTTTGGCTTTAGCGGCTGGATTAAGACGTGGTGAATGCTAGGACTCGAATGGCCAATGTTGAACTTGAAAAAGGTACAATAAATATTAAACAGGTAATTGTTAAAGGTGAAAACGGAAGGCCACTTATTAAAGGTACAAAGTCAAAAAATCTAAACGTATTGTATATATACCGCCTTCCAATTGAAGAATTGAAAAAGTTTCATACTCATTGAAAAACTAAGATCTGGTGAAAGTTGAATTGAAAAAGAACTTGAATGGTTTTTTTGTAAAGAAGACGGGTATGCACTTCTTCCCTTCCACACCTACAACGTGATTGGAGAAGTTTTATTAAGCGTACGAAGGTTCAGTATATTCGACTAAATGATTTACGCCATACTTCAGCTACGCTTTTAATCAATCGGTACATGCAAAAATCATTTCGGAACGTTTCGGGCATGCTGATATTCGAATTACTATGGACACTTATGGGTATGCTCTTCAAACTACAGATAAGGAAGCAGCGAATAAATTGGACAATGTTTTTTCACCTCAAAAAAAGAGCATTTAAATATTTCGTCAACAATTCGTCATTAAATGCTCTTTTTGTAGAATATCAACGAAAATGAAAAACCCTAGAACCGTTATGGTTCCAGGGTTTTGTGTATGATTCTGACTGGGCTCGAACCAGCGACCCCCACCCTGTCAAGGTGGTGCTCTCCCAGCTGAGCTACAGAATCATCATATTATTACTGGGTAATTATTAATATATATTGGTAATCCAAAAATGTCAATGATAATTGGATAATTCTTTCTATATACTATTATTTTTTACTATATATCCATTAATCTTTAAAGCAATATTCACGACTTAAAATTAAACAACAGGAAAACGATTCGTAAGGAGTTGGAGTCAAATATTAACCAACCGGTAGAGTTTGGATTATAAAACGTTGAATAATTCCCTAAACATTTTCTGGGAGTTATTTTTTTTGGGGTTTATATGGTCATCAGTTGTGAATAAAAGTTAAATTAAGCTCTATATGTCACTTCACCGTTTCGATACACATCCCCTGTTCATATGATAAAAGTATATTATATATTCCTTATGTTTTAACATGTCAAGAGGTGAGAAACAGATGGAGGAAATGAAACAAAAAATTATAAACTTAATAGAACAAGAGGAATTAGAAAAGGTTAAACAACTGATTGATCAATTAGAACAAAATGCTAAATCAACTTCCGACGTTTATTTTTTGAACGCATTGTATTTCATTAAAATAAAAAATTTTGATAATGCCTGGCTTTGGTTATGGAGAGGACTTTATGACTTTCCAAATGACCCTGGCTTGAACAAATTGATGAGCGACATCTTAAAGATTCTAGGGAGGAATAAGGAAGCTGATCATTACTTTCAGCAGTTAAGCAAGCTTGGCTTCGAAAATAAAAATTTTACCAATATTATTCCTGCAAATCTTTATGAAGATGAAATTAACCCACAAACAGCATCACAATCTTCAAATCATCTGCTTAGAGTCATGCAAGGAACAATTGAAATTGCTAATCAAATGAATACATTATCGGACGCTTTATCAAAGATAGGCGTTTACTCCAAAACGTTGAATTATTATCCATATTATTTAAATTACCAGTCGGACTATGAATGGTCTTTGCTTGGTTTTAGAAGTTCTCCATTATTAAATCAACAACAAAAAAAACTTGCTGAACAATTTCTCCCACAATTTGATCTCTTTCATTTCCATTTCGGCACAAGCATGACGTTTGATTACTCCGACCTCCCATTATATATAAAATATGAAAAACCTGTAATCATGCAACATTGGGGAAGTGATATACGATTATTATCTAAAGCAATGGAAAACAATCCGTATAGTCTAGTTAAAAATCAAAACGAAAATCAGATACACTATATGTTAACAAGTTTGTCTGATTCTATTAAGCACTGCATTGTTCCAGATATGGAATTGTATCAATATGTGAAAGATTACTATGAAAATGTATTTGTTATACCATCAATGATTAATTTAGACTCATACGTTCCGATCAAACGAAATCAGAGAAGTCAAAAACCACTAATTGTTCATGCCCCTACTTCTCCTTATATAAAAGGAACACAGTATATTTTGAAAGCTATTGACACTCTAAAAAAACAATACCATTTTGATTTTCGATTAATTCAAGGAATGTCCCATCAAGAGGCGATGAAAATTTATCAAGAAGCAGATTTAATTATTGACCAGCTTCATATAGGAAGTTACGGGCTTTTAGCAGTGGAAGCTATGGCGATGGGAAAGCCGGTCATATGCTGGATTAGTGATTTTATGAAAGAGAACTATCCAAATGATTTACCGATCATTTCAGCAAATCCGGATACGATTACAAAAGTATTGGAAAGTATATTAAAAAACCAAGATCAGTTGCAGGAAATCGGCATAAAAGGGCGCAAATATGCAGAGGCATATCACGACATGAACAAAAATAGCCTGAAAGTACTCGAAATTTACCAATCTCTATCTAAACAATAAGTTACAAAAAAAAATTTAGGGCATACTCTTCAGATGACTTTTTTATTTGTATATATGGCAAAAAAATATATGAAACTTTAGGCGTTAACGAATGATCCTTCCTGGATTACCAACAACGGTTTTACCTGCAGGAACATCTTTTGTAATGACTGCTCCCGCTCCAACAATAGCATTTTCTCCAATAACGATAGCTGGCAGCAACGTCGCATTGTTTCCGATTTTTGCATTTTTCTTGATGATTGGTCCTTGATGTTCAAAATTTCCCATACCCATATACTTGTCATTCGAACTCGAGCAACAAGGACCAATAAATACATCATCTTCTATTTTCATGTCAGCAGTAATATAGCAGCCAGTTTGAATCGTCACTCTTTGGCCAATTTGAGTGTTGGTTTCGACCATTACATTACGACCGACAATGCTATCTTCCCCTACTTCCACCTTTTCACGGATACTTGATAAATCTCCTACGAACACTCCTCTTTTCAATTGAACATTACGGTAAATGACGCTATTGCATCCAATTGTAACATCCTCTTCTATGACTAAAGGAGAAAGGTTTTTTTCAGGCTTCCTTGCCATTTTTTTGTTCGAAGAAGTTGATTTTCCCAATATAGTTAAATCACCAATTTGGACTCCACTTCCGATAATCGTATCCTTTTTGATCACTACATTATGCCCAATCACAACATTATCACCAATAAATACATTGTCTTCGATTACTACATTTTCCCCTATCTCTACATTATTTCCTAGTCGCACAGATTTGTTAACCATGAACATTCTCCTTTTAACTACCAAAGCAAATTAGTTTTCACCTATGAATTTATGACCATATTTTTTTATAGTTGTTCATAAATTTTGATTAGCTCATCTACAACGTTTTTAACAGAATGATTCTTTTCAACATATGCTCTGCTTGCAATACCAATTTGATTTCGCAATGTCGGATTTTGAATTAAATTCAACAATACTTCATCAAGATTATCAGGGGTAGCTTGAACGATTGGAAGATCCGCAGGAAAATGACTTTTTATATCGTCTCTAATATAAGCAACCACCGGTTTCCCCATAGCCATGGCTTCTACACTTAACATGCCATAAGATCCGCATAACAGCTGATCAATAATAATATCTGAGCTCATATAAGTTTGCATCGCAGTTTCATGCGATACCTTTTCCAGAACTTGATACGTAAACGGAGCTTTCCCTTGAATTTTTTCTATAGCTGCTTCTACATAATCCGAACCTTTGAATTCTCGATTTGTCGGCGCATGAATGATTAATGGATTATTGTTCGTAACTAACGGATAGGCAGGTTGAATGTCATCTACATTACAAGCAAGTGGCAGAATAAATACCTTTTTATAATAATCTTTTACATATTGATATACCTCATAATCCTGTACTATTGCTACATCAATATATTGTGAAAGAAACGTAAGCTGCTTATCTATTTCTTCATCTGTGTAATAAGTTGGCGGCAGCGGGTATGGATTTAATTCCTTTACCATTCCATCTTTACGAACATCGCTGCCCCAATGGTGCATCACTAATTTTTTTCCCTTTGCTTTTAACATAGGAATATCAATAAAATCCGTTAAAAACGTGTTAGAGTTATAAAAATGGAAAATATCCACATTGTCTAAGAGGAATTGGAATTCTTTCAATACCTCAAATCCATCTGTGTTAATGATGCCCTCTTTGTAATTTAGAAAAGTGTGAAACCCGTTGAATCCAGCTACTTTGTGACCTTCTTTTCTTAATTGTTGGGTTAGAATTCCCATTTGACCTGCTATTTCAGTAGGTGCATGAACTATTTTCATATTGATCTCTCCTTCCTCTATATTGTATTCATGACATAAATTTTTGTTTGGTTGAATTCACTAATAGAGTAGTGACTATACGAATTCATATTTCCTTACATATACTATACGGAATTTAAATAAATGGAGGGATTTTTTGGTGGAAAACGGATATATGACCGCTAAGGAGCTCGGCATCCAAAATCACATATGTGTTTTACCTTACGGGGAAAATTCAGATACCGGTAAAGTTCTATGGTCAACGACAGATTTAAAACCTTATCAGTCATATTTAGTGAATGGTCGTTCAGCAGATCGATTGTTTAGAGGATTCATTTTCAATCCAATCAACGGGAGAGAAGGCCATTATATTCACCCAATGTATGCAGATTTTGGCGAATTGGCAGATAAAGAAGATTGGCAAATTGCTCTCAATAATTTATTTGTAAGTAACTATAATTTAGATGCTCTTGCTATCAATACAAAGCCTGGTTTTAAAACAGATATATGGGTAACAATCCCATATCCAAATCCATCCCAAACTAATTTTGGATTAGTAGATGGCAGAGAACTTAATTTCAAAAATGAGGAGGATCGAGAAGAAGCGGTAAAATGGTGGATTTCCTCTTTTCAAAATATGTGGGACCAATCTACATCACTTCATGAGTTCCTTACCTTTAAGGGCTTCGTGTGGCAAAGGGTTTCTATAAGTGGCAATGATATAAACCTTGTGAAAAATGTTAACAATTTCATCCACAGTAATGGGTTGCTATCCTTGTGGTTACAACAGTACGGTTCTTGCGGGTGTGTGGATTGGAAGGAATTTGGTTTTGATGCATCATGCACAAATCCTAATTTCTATGGAAATTCCGGCCATGATTTTTCATGGATAGCCAATTCAACTGTCTTTGCAAATTATTATCGTATAGGAATGCAAATCTTCTTTGGGAAAGGTGATATGTTCAAAGAAAGACATTTATACGACTATCTAAATTATGGAATTTACAATAATTATATGAATGAGAGCTTATTGGTATATCAGTTTCCAAACCAAACAATGCGTGAAATTTATGAAAACAATCTTGATGAATACATTGCTCTATACTCCTTTACCAGAAAGACTTATACGCCGGTTTATCCGACTGCTGCTTTCCCCGCATAAACTTTTACAAAATAAACAGTGCACGAGAGGATTTTAACCCTCTCGTGCACTGTTCATTTTATATGGCGGATTTTATACCTCTAATTGGCAGTAAATATCGAGTAATTTCTCTACCACTACTTCATGTGAATGGACATTCTCCACATATTTCCTCCCTTTTATCCCTAATTCCTGGCGTAATTCGGGATGATCTAGAAGGAATTTTACATTATCATATAATGTATCCGGATTGCTATTTACGATAGGTAAATTGGATGGAAATTTTGCTGCAAGGTCTGGACGAATATAAGCTAGAACGGGTTTTCCGAGGGCCATTCCTTCTACACTAAAAAGTCCATAAGATCCACATAAGAATTGATCAATAATAATATCCGCATCCTTATAAAGATTTATCGCTTCCTCATGATTCATTTTTTCCACTATTACATAATCAAAGTCATAGTCTTTTTTCAGTTTTTCAATTGCTTCTTCAACATGAATCGTGCCTTTAAATTCTCGATTAGTTGGAGCATGTAACAAAACTGGCCGTTTTTTTTCTAAAGACGGATAACTCGGCTGAAAGAAATTTAAATCTATGGCAATCGGCAACACATGAACTTTTTCGTAATAGTCCTTTACATAATCATAAACTTCGTAGTCCTGGACAATTGCATCTTTAATATATGGAGTAATTTTCATCAGCTTTTCATGGATTTCTTCATTCGGAGGCGAATCTCCTGTGTAAACATATGGATTATGAATTCTTGCTTGCTCATGGAACCTCACATCGTTCCCCCAATGATGCATAACCATTTTCTTCTTTCTCTTCTTAAGCTCTGGCAGATCTGATAAATCGGTGAAAAGTGAGCTGCCATAGTGAAAATGAAAAAGATCAAAGGTGTCAATAATTTCTTCAAACTTTTCTTCGATTCCGGGTTGATCCGTATTAACTAAGCAATCCTCATAACCAAGATAGCTATGAAAGGTATTATAGCCTATGGAATAATACCCCTTTTTCTTTAATGCACTACTAAGAATACCCATCTGACCTGCGATTTCAATAGTGCCATGAAATATTTTCATTTTAATCCTCACCACCGTTAAGCCAAATGTAGGTTTTTACTAACCCATCAATTAACGAATGGCGGTTATGCCAATGCAACTCTTCTTTAATTTTCTCAGCATGTATACAACGGCGCTGTACTACATCCACTCTTCGTTTTGGTTCAAATTTCAACTTAATATTCTCATGGTTTGTCACTTTCTTAATTGCCTTAGCAAGATCCAATACACTCGTTTCTACACCTGTTCCAACATTATATACTTGATTGATTGATTTTTCCGAACTAGCAGCGATTACTACGGCATCCATGGCGTCTTCTACAAAGGTGAAATCTCTTGTTTGCGTTCCATCTCCATAGATAATCATCGATTCATTATGTTCCACAGCTTCGAAAAACTTTGCCACCACTCCGCAATATGGATTCGATGAAAGCTGACCAGGTCCGTAAACATTGGAAAAACGCAAAATAGTGATTGGCATTTGATACATTTCATAATACACATGACAATAATGCTCCATCGAGAATTTACTTGCCGCATATGGGAGTTTAATATTGTAATAGGATTCAGGTGTTGGCAAAATAGGAGATTCACTATAGATGGAAGTAGTAGATGCATAGACGAATTTCTTTAGATTAGGGCAAAATTCTTGTGCCTTTTGGAGCAGCAAGTAACCGCCGTACAGATTCGTATGAAAATCATCATCCATATTCTTTACAGAAAGAACGAGATTTTTACAGGAGAAATGAAAAATATATTCCACCTTTGGCAATACTTCCTCTAAAATACGTCCATTCGTTACACTATCCTCATAAAAAGTTATTTTTTCAGACAGCGGAACTGCAGCCCTATTCCCTGTTGAAAGATCATCGATTACATATATATGGTTACTAATCGGCAGTAATTTCTTCACGAGCTGTGAACCTAAAAACCCTGCTCCTCCAGTTACTAAAACATTTGTGAACTTCATATTTCAGTTTCCTCCTTTCTAGCCATTTCTGCAGTGGAGAATGATTCAAGTGGAAGGAAAACCGTTTTATTGATTCGCGATGATTCATATATGCCAAAAATGATTTCTAAGGCTTTTTTTCCTTCGGCTCCATCTATTAATAGGCTTTTTTCCTGGTCATTTATTGATTCTATAAAATTCTCATACATATAAACCTCTTCATTCGTATCCTCTAAGAGACTAGACAAAGCAGCGGGATCTGCATCCTCTCCTTCGATATACCACCGCGAAATCTTATTTAATGATCGGCCATCCACAGAAATCGTTCCTTTTTCTCCAAAAATAGATAATGAATATCCGAGATTATTAGGCTGAGTAACTATATTTGCCTCAACCATTCCTTTCGCTTGATTTTGAAATTGTATAATGCCAACGGCCACATCCTCTGTTTCCTTTACATCGGTATGACTGCTAATTTCACCATAAACTGACTTTGCATCACCTAAAAACCATTGAAGTAAATCGACTAAATGTATCCCTTGATTAATAAGCATACCTCCATCCGTTTCCCAGCTACCTCTCCATGATGCAGATTTATAATAGTCTAGGGAACGGTTAATTCGAATCGAGGCAACTCCCAAAATCGGCTTACCTATTTTCCCATCCGTAATGACAGATTTAATTTTTTTCATAATAGGTCGAAATCGCAGTTGGTGACATATCATCAAATTTCTATTTTGTTGTTTTGCGATTTTTATTAAATTGTCTGCATCCTCTATTGATAATGCCATCGGCTTTTCAAGAATGACATGCTTACCGGCAAGAAGAGCCTTTTTGCACATTTCATAATGAAAACCGGAAATAGTAGCGATAATAATCGCATCTATTTCTGGACTCTTCAGCATTTCCTCATAATCCTCGTAACATTGAACATATTCCAGTGAATTTACTTCCGATTGATAATATTTGACTGCTTCATCCATTCTTACTTTTTCAATATCGCTTACAGCAGATAACTGTGCTTGTTTGCATTTCGATAATGCATGCAAATGATTTTTTGAAATAAACCCGCAACCAACTAAGCCAAACCGAATATTCATTTAGTTACCTCCATCCTGAAGAAGAATGGAAATAATATAATCCTGCTCGCTTTCTGTTAAATAAGGATGCATTGGAATGGCAAATAATTCATTAGATAAAGATTCCGCTACAGGAAAATCTCCTTCTTGGTAATTTAAGGTTTTATAGACTTCCTGTAGATGGAGGCAGCACGGATAGTAGATTCCCGTTTGTATGTCATGAGCTTTGAGGGCTTTCATTATTTGTTCACGTTGTTTGGACCTAATGCAGAACAGATGATAAATATGCTTCCGATCCTTTTCTTCCATTGGTAATTGGATATGAGCGGCACCCGAAAGGAATTTCTTATAACGCTCCGCCCATTCTCTTCTCTTGGAATTCCATTCCTCTATTTTGTTTAAATTTACAAGTAAAATAGCTGCATGTAATTCATCTAATCTGCTATTATACCCAATCCTGTCATGATAATATTTTTTTGTTGTTCCGTGTGCGCGCAGTTTCCTGAGATTTTCTGCAAGTTTTACATTAGAGGTAGTAATTATTCCCCCATCCCCCAACGTTCCTAAATTTTTCGTCGGAAAGAAGGAAAAACAAGCTGCATCTCCAAGACTTCCTACAGGTTTTCCCTTATAGGTGGATCCGAATGCCTGACAAGCATCTTCAATAACCAGAAGACCATACTTCTTAGCCAGGCTATTTATTTCGTCCATGTCTGCAGGTTGCCCGAATAAATGAACAGGAATAATTGCTTTTGTCGCTGAAGTAATTCTTTTTTCTATATCAGAAGGATCAAGGTTAAATGTATGTGGATTCACATCTGCAAAAACAGGTGTCGCCCCGATACGTGATATACTTTCCGCACTTGCAAAAAACGTAAATGGCGTTGTGATGACTTCATCACCTTTACCGATTCCAAGTGCTTCTAATGTAAGCACAAGCGCATCTGTACCATTAGCGACGGAAACAGCTTCTGTAACATTTAGTTTCTCCGCTATTTTTTTCTCAAGTTCTTCCACCTTCGATCCTAAGATATAGTTACCACTGTCAATTACCTTCTCAATCTCAAGTAAGATTTCCTCTTTAACATGTTGAAATTGACGCCCTAAGTCTACTAGATTAATCATAATTCATCTCCCTGACTCTACATAAAATAATCTTGGTCCATAATGAACTCATGCCATTAGGATCATTTTAATTAGTAAAAAGTTTATATTCTCCATAATTTATGAGCGGATATTATATAAAGTCACGGCAGGAAACACTATATTTTTGTTTTTCTATACTTTCTCCCCATAATGATTTAAAAACCTATATTTATATTTGCTCTATCAGCAAACGCCCTATTAGTTATTTGTCCCTTTAGTGCATTCTATGACACTTAAATCAATGCATTTGCCTTTTTTCCACATTTGGTGTTGTTTGTCTATCCCTGCCTCCCATTCTTTGAATAGTGTAAAAGGAATTTATATTTAGAAACGAGGTGGTAGGTTAATGAACAATAAAATTGCCGTGATTGGTCAAGGATATGTAGGACTTCCGTTGTCTATCATGCTTGTGGAAAAGGGATATGATGTTATAGGGATTGATTTAGATGAAGCAAAAATTACTTCCTTAAATAATGCGAAGAGCTATATAGGAGATATTACTGATAATCGACTACAAAAAGCCAATCTGAGCAATCGCTTTAAAGCAACTACCAATTTTGATGAGCTATTAGTAGTGGACACAATTATTATTTGTGTGCCTACACCACTAACTACTGAGCATAAGCCTGATTTACGTTTTATCGTAAGTGCCGGAGAGGCTATTCAAAAGAGACTCCAAAAGGGCCAATTAGTTATTTTAGAAAGCTCCACTTTTCCAGGTACAACAAAAGAAGTGTTATTGCCAATCCTAGAAAAAAGCGGTTTAAAAGTAGGAATCGATTTCTACTTGGCAAATTCACCAGAAAGAATTGACCCGGGAAACAAAAAATATAAAGTAGATGAAATACCAAAAGTTGTTGGTGGAATAACAGATGAATGTAAAAATAAAGCCCTCTCTTTATATGGCGACATATATCAAAAAGTAGTACCAGTCTCTACATCTGAAGCAGCTGAGTTAACGAAATTATTGGAAAATACCTATCGATTTATTAATATTTCCTTTATAAATGAAATGGCGATTTTAAGTGATATGTTAAATACCGATATATGGGAAGTTATAGAAGCTGCTGCAACGAAACCATATGGATTCACACCATATTACCCTGGTCCCGGTATTGGCGGACACTGCATTCCTGTTGATCCGCTATATCTTCAATGGAAATTACAACAGTTAAATACTAATAGTGAATTTATTTTATTATCCGATTCAACTAACCAAAAAATCATAGACTATATTGTAAATAGGACCGAAGAAATGCTGGGAGACCAGAAACCATTTGACTCCTCTACTATTTTAATTTATGGCATAACATACAAGAAGGACGTAGCAGATACCCGTGATTCACCATCCTTATTGATTATCGATAAATTGAAGCAAAAAGGTGCAAACGTTCTGTACCATGATCCATATATTCCTTCTATAAAAATTGGAGATGAGTTATTTACAAGTGTTGATTTAACAGATAGTCTTTTATCACAATCTGATTGTGTCATTATTTTGGCTGATCACTCTAAAATACCTTTAGAGCAAATTTTAACTCATGCATCACTAGTTTTTGATACAAGGAATGTGACCGGTACTTTTGAAGGAAATGCAAGAGTTATTAAACTTGGTGATGGACAAAAAATTTAATACTGGCTTAATGAAAAGGGTGTCTCATAAGAATTTTTTTTCATTCTTACGTGACTCCTTTTTTTAGGTGAAACATATTTTTATAGTACTTCTTATCACTCACCTGGACTTTTATACCAATTTTATCAAAACTTGTGATGACAGTCTCAAAATCTTAAATAAATGTGTGATTGCTTTAAAACAATGGTGGATACGATAAGTTCGATAGTTCCATAGTATGTGGTAAGCTTCTTCTTTTTAAAGATAATGTTAAACAAAGCTGATATTAGCTCGCCGAGAATTACTAAAGGTTCATATTTGTTAAAGATAAATCAGTATTATAACCGTATCACCCAATAAAACTTTAAAAAGAAGAAGCAACATTGTAAAGGAGGTTGAAGAAAATTGGCTATAAGAAATTTTATTGTAAACGGAGATTTTGAAGATGGATCCCTTGATAATTGGCTGGAAGAGAATGCTGCCATAACCACTGAATTTTCTCATTCAGGTTATTATTCTGCCAGGTTAGCTGGCGGGGATATTAACTCCTATTTAGTACAATTTGTAGATGCGAATCCTGGTGAAAGTTTTGAATTTCTTGCCTCATTAGCAAAAGTTGGTTCTGACCCATCTCCACCTGTAGCACTTCTCGTAGTTTTTTATGATAATGCTCTAGATTACCTTGGCTATAGTTTAATAGATAATATTCCGCCTGGCGCTCTTCCTTCAGCAGATAATGACAATTGGCTCGAAATCTATCATGAAACAAGTCCAGCTCCTTTAGGGACAACTCAAGCACTTGTTGTCATCAATAAACTGCCATTTCCAGGAAGCGCAGATATTTTAGTAGACGATATTCAACTATTAGACACAACAAATACTGGATTACCGGGAATTACAGGGCCAACAGGTCCTCCAGGTGCTACAGGACCGGCAGGACCTACGGGACCAGCGGGACCTCCAGGTGCTACAGGACCGGCAGGACCTACGGGACCAGCGGGACCTCCAGGAACACCGGGTGCTACGGGACCAGCGGGTGCTACCGGACCAGCAGGTGCCACAGGGCCAGCAGGTGCTACAGGACCAGCGGGTGCTACCGGACCAGCGGGTGTTACCGGACCAGCAGGTGCTACCGGACCAGCGGGTGCTACGGGACCAGCGGGTGTTACGGGACCAGCAGGTGCTACCGGACCAGCGGGTGCTACCGGACCAGCAGGTGCCACAGGGCCAGCAGGTGCTACCGGACCAGCGGGTGCTACCGGACCAGCAGGTGCTACCGGACCAGCGGGTGCTACCGGACCAGCGGGTGTTACCGGACCAGCAGGTGCTACGGGACCAGCGGGTGCTACCGGACCAGCGGGTGCTACGGGACCAGCGGGTGCTACCGGACCAGCGGGTGCTACCGGACCAGCAGGTGCTACAGGGCCAGCAGGTGTTACGGGACCAGCAGGTGTTACGGGACCAGCAGGTGCTACCGGGCCAGCAGGTGCTACAGGACCAGCAGGTGCTACCGGACCAGCGGGTGTTACGGGACCAGCAGGTGCTACAGGACCAGCAGGTGCTACCGGGCCAGCAGGTGTTACGGGACCAGCAGGTGTTACAGGACCAGCGGGTGCTACCGGACCAGCAGGTGCTACCGGGCCAGCAGGTGCTACCGGACCAGCGGGTGCTACAGGACCAGCAGGTGCTACGGGGCCAGCAGGTGCTACCGGACCAGCGGGTGTTACGGGACCAGCAGGTGCTACGGGGCCAGCAGGTGCTACCGGACCAGCGGGTGCTACCGGGCCAGCGGGTGTTACCGGACCAGCAGGTGCTACCGGACCAGCGGGTGCTACCGGACCAGCAGGTGCTACAGGACCAGCAGGTGCTACGGGGCCAGCGGGTGCTACCGGGCCAGCAGGTGCTACAGGACCAGCGGGTGCTACGGGACCAGCAGGTGCTACGGGGCCAGCGGGTGCTACCGGGCCAGCAGGTGCTACAGGACCAGCGGGTGCTACCGGACCAGCAGGTGCTACGGGGCCAGCAGGTGCTACCGGACCAGCAGGTGTTACGGGACCAGCGGGTGTTACGGGACCAGCAGGTGCTACCGGGCCAGCAGGTGCTACGGGACCAGCGGGTGCTACCGGACCAGCAGGTGCTACCGGACCAGCAGGTGTTACCGGGCCAGCAGGACCAACTGGAGCTACAGGTACAGGCTTAGCAGCTGGATTTAGTGCACGAAATCAAGGAGGTATTACGGTCGGTGTTGGTGGAGCTGTACCATTTAATACACCAGAAACATCATTCGGAACCGATATAACCCAACCAACAACAACAACCTTTAGTTTAAATGCTCCTGGTTTTTACTCTGTGAGATTCATCTTATATACAACTGCAGTAAGCCTACTTGGCGGTGCTGAAATTACTGTCAATGGAACTCCTGTTTCAGGTGACTTCGCACTTGCGGCGGTTGGGGCACCATTAATTGGAGAAACAATCGTCAATGTAACAACTGCTCCAGTTACAGTTTCCATCGTCGTTACTGGTGTAGCTTTATCACTATCAACTGGAACAAACGCTCATATTCAAATTGAAAAATTAGCTTAATTAGTTAATATGTTGAAAGAGGTAGCCTATTGGCTATCTCTTTCACTAATATAAAAGGTTTCTAGTTTTTAAGTGCATTATCCAAACATTTTAAGTGTTTATGAGTATGCTATATAGACCTTAAACAATTTTTACAAAGGAGCGTGCTTTAGTTGATCACTATCAGCTTATGTATGATAGTTAAAAACGAAGAAGAAGTATTAGCAAGATGTCTTGATAGTGTTAAAGACATTGTGGATGAAATCAATATCGTAGATACCGGTTCTACAGATCGAACCGTTGAAATTGCAAAAGAATATACGGACAGGGTCTTTTTCTTTGAATGGATAGGAAATTTTGCTGCAGCAAGAAACGAATCCTTTAAATATGCCACAAAGGACTATATTCTATATCTGGATGCCGATGATGTAATATTGGAAGAAGATCAAAAAAAATTAATGGAATTAAAACAATCACTGGATCCTTCAGTTGATTCCGTTTCCATGTATTATGATGCTGGTACCGACGAATACGGGAACGTAACATTGCGCTATCGAAGAAACCGATTAGTGAAAAGAGATAAGTATTATAAGTGGCGGGGCGATTGTCATCAGTATCTTGATGTCTATGGAAAAATCATCAATTCTGATATTTCCGTTACTCATAAAAAAATTCGGCATTCCGTTGGAAGAGCATTAAATATTTATCAAAGTAAGATTGAAAGAGGAGACATTTTTACAGCTAGAGACTATTTCTATTATGGGAATGAACTAAGAGAAAACGGTCACTATGAAAAAGCAATAGAAAATTACAATAAGAATATCGAATTAACATCAGGTTGGATTGAGGATAAGCTTTATGCCTGTATTAACAAGGCTGATTGTTATTTATTCCTTGGGGATTCCGAAAATGAACTAAAAAGTTTATTCCAATCATTTGAATTTTCAAAGACTCCTAGGCCGGAAAGCTGCAGTCGAATAGGGTATAACTTTCAGCGAAAAGGAGATTACCGTACCGCTGTATTTTGGTATGGACTTGCTACACAACTTCCGCCGGACTCAGATCAATGGAGCTTTTCTTACCCAGCCTATTATACCTGGTATCCGCATTTACAAATGTGTGTTTGCTACTATTATTTAGGTGATTTTCAAAAATCCTATGAACATAATGAGAAAGCCTTTCAATATCGTCCAAATGATAAAAGAATCCTGCAAAACAGAGAATTACTCCGGAACAAATTAGCGATTAATAATGAATGATCCAAGATGTAAATAGTAAACAAAGGTTAGTTTGTATCTTACGGCAATAATTTATTACCGCCATTTAATAGTCCATTGGACAAATGCATCTTATCTCCCACCCGACACATCCATTTGGAAAATCTTACTAAAATGATCAAAAATACAATGTCTAAAATTCCTGAATACCCAAGCTTCCACCATCCGTATTGGAAATATCCCCAAGGATCCGGTAATGTGGCTAAATATTCATCATATAATATTAGCCACATTACCAAATATGATATCTTTTTTACATTAAAAAATACTACGGAAGTATAAAATAATATCAGGATTAATTATCCTATCCATTCTTATTTTTTAAATTACCTTTTTATAGAGTAATACAACCTCAGCCATTAAAGGAACCAATAGTTATATGGTTGTCAGCCTTTAAATGGAAAAGTGCCTTTCGGAAAAGTTTAAGGAAGGTTATCGTATTTAATTTTTAATTGTTTGCTTGCGAATTATGATAAAATATAGCCATTAACTTATACACCATAAAATGGAGGATTACAGCAATGACACAAGCAAGAGGTACTATTAAAGAACTTACGTTTGAAAGTAAAGAATTAGGGGAAAGCTTAACTATCCTTATTTATCTCCCTGCTACCTTTTCGCCATTATATAAATATCATCTATTAATTGCCCAAGATGGGAAGGATTATTTTCAGCTTGGAAGAATTGCCAGAGTTGCAGATGAGCTATTGGAGAACCATGAGATAGAAAACCTGATAATAGTAGGGATTCCTTATCAAAATGTACATGATCGCCGTAAGAAATACCATCCGGATGGAGAACAAAATCAAGCTTACATACGTTTTCTTGCTCATGAACTTGTACCTTATTTAGATAAAGAATTTCCAACTTTTCATATGGGAATGGGAAGAGTGCTAATAGGCGATTCATTAGCTGCGACTGTATCTCTTTTAACGGCGGCGAAATACCCTAATATTTTCGGAAAGGTTATTTTACAATCCCCTATGGTGGATGAAAAAGTGCTAGAGACAGTGGAACAACACCCTGATCCATCCTTACTTTCTGTCTATCATATAATTGGAAAAGGCGAAACAAAAGTAAAAACGACAAATGGGCAAGTTCAGGATTTTCTTACTCCAAACCGAAAACTACACCAATTGTTTAAGGAAAAGAAATTTTCGGTTTTTTATGAGGAATTTGATGGGGAACATACCTGGAAATATTGGCAACCGGATTTAAAGAGAGCTTTGAAATACATGTTTTAATCTTTGTGTGCCTATTTGGCTATATAAAAAATTTAGAAAATTTGTTATAATAGTATTATGTTCGTAAAGAATAAGGAGGTTGAAACTAATGAAATATGGAATAGTTATGTTCCCATCTAAAAAACTACAAGATCTCGCCAATTCTTACAGAATGCGTTACGATCCTCACTATGCTCTTATTCCTCCACACTTAACACTGAAAGCCGCTTTTGAATTATCTGATGGAGAAATTGCAACTTACTCTGAAAAACTAAATCAGATTGCAAAAAATCACCGGCCCGTTCCATTAAAGATTTCTAAGGTAAGTTCCTTTCAACCAGTTAATAATACAATTTATTTCAAAGTGGAGCCTACATCTGAATTACAGAATTTACAAAAGAATTTAGAAGAATTATTACCTGACGCAGTATCGGAATATGCGTTTGTTCCACATATTACGATTGGACAAAAGCTATCCAGTGATGAACATTCCGATATTTATGGTCAATTAAGAATGCTTGGTATAGACCATGAAGAAGTTATCGATCGCTTTCACCTTTTATATCAACTTGATAATGGTTCTTGGACCGTATATGAAACATATCATTTAGGAAAGGAATAAATGAAGTGAACATCGTTAAAGTGACAACAGAGGATGAACTAAAGGACGCATTTACGATTCGAAAAATTGTATTTATAGAGGAGCAACAGGTTCCCGAAGAAGAGGAAATTGATCAGTACGAGGATGCAGCAGATCATTTTGTATTATATGACGATAATAAGCCGATAGGTGCTGGCCGCTTTAGAGTAGTAGATGGAAAAGGAAAAGTAGAGAGAATTTGTATTCTCTCTTCCTACAGAGGAAAAGGTGCGGGGAAAATCATTATGGAAGCTATCGAACAGCACGCTTCTGAACAGGGATTAACTAGATTAAAATTAAATGCTCAAACACATGCCATTCCATTTTATGAAAAATTAAAATATGAAGTAGTATCCGATGAATTTCTTGATGCTGGAATTCCTCACAAAACAATGGAGAAATCATTGTAGAAAATGCCTTTTTAGGCATTTTTTTTATTTTAATACATTTATATGTTTTCCTTTTCCAGTTAATCTATAATATTGTTCAACAGAAACTATCATTTCGCTATAGATGTGGTTTTCCTTCTTTTCCGTAGCCATATAAGCAGTGTGCTTATATGGTTGAAATAGAAGGTTTGGCCGTTCGGATGGAAATAATTTCAATGGTTCCTTCTCTATTTTCCTTCCAGGCGGCGAATATTGCGTAATTGGCAAGATATAGCCCAATTTTTCCCTCATCCTTTTGAATAGATGCATATTAAAGTATATGTGATGGAAAAGAAAAAAAGACTTGCGACCTGGCAAGCCCTTAGAAATAAATTATTTCTTTTTAGGAGTATTCATCATTTTTGATAATGTGTTAAAATCTAAATTCTTTCCATCTTGTGTAATAGATTTTACCAATTTATCTTCTAATTCCTTTGGAACCTTCTTATTTGCAATTTCTGATACTCTATGAATAATACTTCGAACTGTTTTCTCATCCTTAAAATTGGCATTTTGCAAAGAGTTCGCCAATTCTAAGATTTCCTTCATATTTACGCCTGTTTTCTTTTCAATATTTTTAAATAAAGGATTATCCATAAACGTCTCGCCCTCCCTTTCAACTACATTATGTTATGTAAGAAATTCATAAATGGTGAAAGAAAAAGGCGGACAATATAGAAATGTGATAGGCCCTTGCTCATCAGCGTACGGATTTCGCGCTCACCTCGAGATAAAGGGAAATAAGGTGAGGTAGTTATGGTAAGAGGAGACGGAGAAATCCGAGCTTGGAGATCTTTGAAAGTGAAAAATTTATTTTCTACATAAAAGATGGAGCAAAACCACTATGTTTTACTCCATCTTTATGAGGACCATTGTTTAGCAAAAACATGCTCCAACAATAATTAACAATATGAACAGCACAACAATTAAAACAAAAGTGTTTCCGCAGCCATAACCGCCGCCGTATCCATATCCACAGCAGCCGCCGTATCCGTATCCTCCATAACCGAACATACAACCTCACCTCGCTTTTTTTCTACTCGTTATAGAGTATGAAACGCGGGATAAATGTGTATGGGCTTTTGGGTTTTCCATTAACAACAATTACATTTCTTTATCCTTTTGGCTTAAATAACAATGCCCCAATGAAGCCAAAGATAATTGCAGCAGAAATACCTGAGGAGGTTACTTCAAACATTCCTGTCAAAACACCGACCAGTCCATGCTTTCCTGCTTCATTCATAGCTCCTTGTACTAGTGAGTTTCCGAAGCTAGTGATTGGAATAGTGGCACCTGCACCAGCAAAATCAATGAGTGGCTCATATAAGCCAAGACCTGCAAGTATCGCACCAATGGAAACAAGTAAGCTTAAAGTATGTGCTGGTGTTAATTTGGCGACATCGAATAATAATTGACCAATCACGCAAATAATACCGCCAATGACAAATGCCCAAAAAAACATTGCAAGCATAATGTTCACCCTTTCTTTTTGAATTCCTATAAATATTCAATCGCAACCGCATGTGCAATACATGGAATAGTATCCTTTTGTTGAAAGGAAAGGGGTGAAAGTAACGCACCTGTTGCTACCACTAAAATCCTTTTTAATTTTTCGCTCTTCATCTGGTTTAGAAGATGACCGTAAAGGACGGTAGCTGAACACCCCGGACCGCTCGCTCCTGATTGTACTGGCTGATCCTTTTTATAAATGAGTAACCCACAATCCTTAAATTGTTCTTCCTTAATTGGAATACCTTTTTGTTCAAAAAGCTCTAATGCGACATTTCTTCCAATGGTAGCTAAATCTCCCGTCACAATTAGATCATAATAAGATGGATCAATTTGAAGATCCTGGAGATGTCTCTCAATCGTATCCACTGCCGCAGGAGCCATTGCCCCGCCCATGTTAAAGGGATCAGATATTCCTAAATCAATTACTTTCCCAATAGTAGCAGATAAAATTCTTGGGTGCGGTTTTTCTGCAGCCTCATTTCCTGAACCAATTAGCGCAAACCCTGCACCTGTAACTGTCCATTGAGCTGTAGGGGGTTTCTGTCCGCCATATTCTGTAGGATAACGAAATTGCTTTTCTGCAGAAGCATTATGACTGGATGCTCCAGTAATAATTTTATTTGCACCTTGATAATTAATAATAAAGGCGGATAAGGCTAACCCCTCCATCGAAGTAGCACATGCACTGAATAAGCCTAGATTAGGGATTTGATTCGTTCTTGCAGCAAAGCTTGATGGGGTTATTTGATTAATTAAATCACCGGTAATAAAAAATTGAACCTTCTCCTCTTTTATCCCTTCTTTTTTTAAAATAATATCTACAGCGTCTTCAATTAAGATTCGTTGCGCCTTTTCATAGGAATCCTGTCCCATCCATAGGTCTTCATGAAATTTGTCAAAATCATTGGCAAGATTTCCGTTTTTTTCAAATGGCCCTCCTACTACACCTGTCGATAAAATGGCAGGTTTGCTATTAAAGACCCATGTTTGTGCACCATTTAACATTACAATCCCCCCCACATGGTAAGGACGGTTTTAACCAAGGCCACAATAAAAGCGGAAAAGACACCAAACAAAATAACAGACCCGGCTAATTTAAACATATTTCCCCCAACTCCAAGAACATACCCCTCTGTTCGATGTTCGATGGCAGAAGAGATGACGGCGTTGCCGAATCCTGTTACCGGCACTGCACTTCCGGCACCTGCAAATTGTCCCATTCGGTCATACACACCAAAGCCTGTTAACAGCATGGCAAGAAAAACCATCGTTGCAACGGTTGGATTTCCAGCAGTCTGCTCTGTAAAGTTGAAAAAGTAGATATAAAAATATGTAACAGCTTGTCCTACTAAACAAATAATCCCTCCAATAAAAAAGGCACGAATACAATTTTTTAATACTGGTCTTTTCAGTTCATGTTTTTTTTGTAATTGATCATATTGAATTTGTTCTGGTGTTTTTGTTTTGTTTTTATTGGCCATATACACTCACACTTTCTATGTTAATTCTTCTTTTAATTTTACGATGTCGTTAAATCTTTTTCTTGCATCCTTTTTGGAAATCTTTCCGGCTTTTAGTGCCTCCCTTAATCGGACAGCCTCCAGAAATATTTTATAATCGCTGGATACAACAAATTTTTCATTTGGATACTCTTTTTCTAATCGATCCGTTAATTTCTTTTCAATACTTTTCATACGAAAACGATATAAATGTTTGACTTTATAGGCTACTAAGATTGTTTTATTTCCTTCGATTACAGCAACATCATAGATTTCTTTTATATTTGCTACTTCTTTTTTTACTTTGACTGGAAGTGTCTCATTGTTTTTATTGCTAAGCTTCACCGGAGTTGGCTGAGTAGTTTTAATTAAGGCCATGCTGCTTTTCTTATTATCGTTTTGATTACTGCAGCCAACTAATAACAACAGGACGGAAAAGATGATAAAAATGTGCTTGCATCCTTTGTTCATACCGCATTCCTCTCCTATAGAATCAATTGTCTAAAGATTATTTTTAGCAGAAATCAACATTTTATGAGAACGGACAGAGTGGAAAATATAGGAGGATCTTTTTAATCAAAACAATGCTTGAAGGATTGTGACTCTTTGCGAGTGGAGTTATGAATAACGGATGCGAATTGTCGCTTTAATGAATTCACTTAGGTTTCACTCACTCGTTTTTCTAAAAAATAAAAAAACAGGCATATATTATTTGCCTGCTTACTTTACTTTTTTCTTTCCACAGCCACAGCCGCTCTTTTTTACTTTTTTTACAGTAGGCGTTGTAATCAATGGTCTTGCATATGGGGGCATTGCTGGAGTTCTGATAATGGGTTTTCTCATATTCAACGGTCGTCATCCTCTCCTGTTGTTTTATACCATTAGCCATTATATGAAGGAAAGAAACTTGTAGTTCGTATTGTCAATCCATGAATTTGGTTAGCACCGCTTCGAAAATTCCTGCAAGACCGGCGATTGCTAATAAAATAATGAGAGGTTGTGCTATAGCAGGTACAATTAACCATAATATATATATAAAAGCGGAGCACCAAACTCCTGTACACCAATAGCAGCTTAATAATTCACCTATCCATGATCTCAAACCACTTCCCTTTATTTTAATGTATGTAACCGTTGTACCATTCTCATCGGTTTCATCTACTTCTTCGTGAAACGGGCTTCGAATAAATGCAGTAATTTTATCATATACAAGCAGGCGAGTGAGGCGGAAAGCTGCTAAGGAAAATAAAAACAATACAAGCCAAGAATTGATCACGGTTTTTCCCCTCTTTTTTCATCATCTGCTTATATAAATATGCCGAATCCTTATTGATTAATGACTTTTTTGTTTAATAAATCCATCCTTCTTCGCATTAATGAAAGTAGAAATGGAACAATATAAATAATGAATGCGCATACTATCTCTCCCTTAAAATTGAAAATGAACAAATTTCACAAGTAATTCGTTCGATATACTTTTCCCTTTTGCAAATAAGAGGTATAATGCAATGGGACATTATTTTAACTGTTTATAAAACTTAGTGTAAAGGAGAATAGGTTATGGCAGAAGTAGTTGAAAATGCAAAAACAAAAAACGTAACGGTAAGCCAGGAAAAATTAGATATTCTGGATCAATTATTAAAGCCGGAAGTTCAAGAATCATTGAACACATTAGTGGAGCAACTCCCAAAATTAACAGAAATGGTGAGTTTCCTTACAACATCATTTGATTTTGTGCAAAAAGTTGCTACAGATGAAATTTTAAAGAGCGATACGATTGGAGCAATTAAAGAAATTGCAGAACCAGTAAAAGACACAGCAAAAAGTGTTGCAGCTACTGTGATTGAAGCAAAAGACCGTGCAGAAGTTAGTAATGAAACTATCGGTCTATTTGGTTTGCTAAGAATGCTCAAAGATCCACAAGCACAAAAACTTTTCCGTTTTGTTGATGCTTATCTTAAAGTTACAGCAGAGAAATCCAATAACTAATTTCTTATTTTATTACTAAGGACGGAGGAGAAACTATGTCAAAGAAAATTGTCATTTTAGGCGCAGGTTATGGCGGCCTACTTACGGCATTGAATATTCGCAAGTATTTAAATAAAGATCAAGCACAAGTGACTGTTATTAATCAATATCCTACACATCAAATCATTACAGAACTACATCGTCTTGCTGCAGGGAGCGCTACTCAAGAAGCAGTTGCTCTGCCTCTAGATAAACTTTTCAAAGGAAAAGACATTGATCTTAAAATCGCAAAAGTAGAATCTTTTAATGTTGATAATAAAAAAGTAAAGCTATCTAATGGCGAACTATTAACTTATGATGCACTTGTTGTTGGACTAGGAAGTACAACGGCATACTTTGGTATTCCAGGATTAGAAGAAAACAGCATGGTGTTAAAATCTGCAGCTGATGCTAATAAGATTAAAAGCCATATTGAGGGACGCCTTCAAGAATACGCAAAAACAAAAAATGAAGCAGACGCAACTATCCTTATTGGCGGAGGCGGTTTAACTGGGGTTGAACTAGTTGGTGAAATCGCAGATAAACTCCCAACACTTACAAGTAAGTATGGTATCGATCCAAAAGAAATTAAACTACTTCTAGTTGAAGCAGGTCCAAAAATTCTTCCAGTATTACCGGAAAATTTAATTGAACGCGCCACTAAGAGCCTTGAAGATCGCGGTGTTCAATTCTTAACTGGACTACCAGTAACGAACGTTGAAGGTAATACAATTGAACTTAAGGACGGACAAAAAATTGTATCCAATACATTCGTTTGGACAGGTGGAGTTCAAGGAAATCCACTTGTAGGAGAATCCGGATTAGAGGTAAACCGTGGACGTGCTACCGTAAACGAATATCTGCAATCTACTTCCCACAACGACGTATTTGTTGTAGGTGACAGCGCTGTTGTCTTCCCTGCAAATGGCGACCGTCCATACCCTCCAACAGCTCAAATTGCTTGGCAAATGGGAGAACAAACAGGCTATAACTTATATGCTTATTTAGAAAACAAAGCAATGAAGACATTTACTCAAGTAAACTCGGGTACTTTAGCTAGCTTGGGACGCAAAGATGCTGTTGCTACAATCGGAGCAAACAATATACCTCTTAAAGGTATGCCAGCATCACTAATGAAAGAAGCAAGTAATATCCGTTACTTATCTCACATAAAAGCGTTATTCAGCTTAGCGTATTAATAAAGAAAGAACCTCCATTTCAAATGTGAAATGGAGGTTTTTTTTTATCCTACAATATTATAACCTGAATCTACATAAATCACTTCACCAGTTACCCCTCTTGATAAATGGCTGAGTAAAGCAACTGTCATATCTCCGACTTCTTCCGCCGTAACATTTTTCTTTAATGGTGCTTTTTCTTCAATCATTTTCATAATGTCATTAAATCCAGGTACACCTTTTGCAGCAAGCGTACGAATTGGTCCCGCAGAAATAGCATTAACACGGATATTTTCTTTTCCTAAATCAAATGTTAAATATTTTACACAGGATTCAAGCGCTGCTTTTGCTACTCCCATTACATTGTACCCTGGTATTGCACGAGCAGCCCCAAGATAACTCATCGTAACAATAGAACCGCCTTCTGTCATATAAGGCTTCGCTGCCTTAGCTGCAGCTACTAATGAATAGGCACTAGTATCTTGCGCAAATGCATATCCTTCTCTGGAAGTATCAATAAAATCACCTTTTAAATCCTCCGCATGAGCAAAGGCAACGGAATGAACAACACCATGGATCACTCCTACTTTTTCACCAATTTCATTAAAAGCATTTTGAACGCTCTCATCATTATTTACATCACATTGAACAACCAAGCTTTTAGGATAATTATATTTTTCAAGCAGTTGAGTTAATTTTCCTAGTGAACGTTCCAATCTGTATGTAAAAATTAAGTTTGCCCCTGCATTGTGAAGAGACTGTGCTACTCCCCATGCTATACTGCGTTCATTTGCAACACCCATGACTACAATGTTTTTATCTTTTAGTTTTAATAAATCTTCCATTTTATCCTCCAACAAAATATTATGTTTCTCTTTATATTATACCTGGTTTTAGCAGCTGTTACTATATTTGAAACACTTCATTTTTATTTTAGGGTGATTTGGTCAGGAGAAATCCACTCATATGTGTATTTCCCTATTCTCCCTGAACGCAAAATCACCCCTAAATTTATTCAATTTCATCGTATTACTCGCAAAATTCAAGCTCCCGCTTCAGTTCATCTGCATACTCTTTTGAACCTGTAATAATTAAACGATCATGTAAATGCAACTGTGTATCCCCATGCGGCACAATAGAGTCATTTCCGCGGAATATCCGTACGAAAATAATATCTCCTGTGAATGGGAACCTTCTTAATGTCATTCCTTCAAATTCGTGATTTAACATCGTGATTTCAAATAGCGATGTCTCTTTATTAGTTAATAAATTGATTATATCCGGTGATTCAATGAATGCCCGTAACAATGCTTGTGTGGACAGCAATGTAGAAAAAAACTCTACCCCCTGTTCCGTCGTTGATTCTTCAAGACTTGGACTTTCAATACGGGCAATCACTCTTTCAACCCCCTTGCGCTTAGCAATCCCTGCTAATTCAGAATTAATTTCCTCATTTCCTGTCATAATAACGACAATATCAGCTTCAAATATCCCTGCCTTTTCCAGTGAATCTGATTCATAATTTTCAATTTCAATGACATCAAATAGGGAATCAGCAATTTGATTTTCCGCTTTATCTAATTTCGTGTGATACAAGGTTGGCGAATACAAGGATGATTTTAATTCCCTATTAACTGACATGGTCAATTGATTTGCCCCGACAAGCGCAACCTTCAATTTGCGTACTTGAATATTTTCTTTTGGAAATAACTTTCTAAAGATAATTGGCGTAATAATGCATGTAATGACTGCCACTAATATTAGCGTACCGCTCATGCTTGTCGAAATAACTCCTATACGTTCCGCAATTTTGGCTGCCGCAATGACCAACGAAAGGGTCGAGGTCAGCAAAAATGCAGAGGATACAACCGTTTTCGTATCATACCATTTTTTTAAAAGCAGGACCGGAAAAATTTTCGAAATAAAAAAGGCAATCATTAAAAGTGGAATAAACATTAGCAATTTTGGATCACTCAGCATGGAATGTAAATCCAAATCTACCCCAACCATGACAAAGAAAATCGGGATGAGAAAGCCATATCCAAAAGAATCAAGCTGCCGAACCATTTCTTGATTTGGCGATAATAAGGACACGAGTGTCCCCGCTAGGAAGGCACCAAGAATATTCTCTGCTCCAACAGATTCCGATAACGCAACTAAAATAATAATTAGCGTAAAAATAGCTCTTGTTCCTATTTGCACTGTTCCTGTGGAAAGCTTTTTAAATAAGGATCTTTTTTTAAATCCCTTTGCAATAAAATATAACAGAACTCCACCTGCAAACAAAATCAATAATAGCCACATATTGCTTGTTTCTTTGCCTGAGAGAGAAACAAAGACTGCCAATAAAATCATCGTAACTAAATCTGCGATTACAGCTATCAATAAGATAATCTGTCCTATTCCAGTCTTCATAATATGTGCGTCTTTCAAGGTTGGCACTACAACACCAAGTGAAATAGTGGATATAATTAATGTCATAAGGAATGCATTATGAATTAGTCCGATAAAGACAAATACATAGGATAGAATAACAGAAACGATAAATATGCCGATAAAGATAATAATAGCTACCTTTAAACGGTTTGGTTCTTTCTTCCCGTTCGGCAATGTTACTGACTTTTTTCTGCTTACAAATGCTGAAAAATCTATTTCAACTCCACTTAAAAACATTAAGAAAATAAACCCTAAAGTGGATAATGTGTTAAGCCAAGTGTCTTTTTCAATTATATCGAACCCGCTTTTTCCAATAATTAACCCTACGATAATTTCACCGATTACGACAGGTATAAAGGATAGTTTTAATCGGTGTAAAAGGATTGGCGTTAAAAACGCAGCCACAATTACAATCAATAATGAAGCAACAGATGTATGTGCCATTGTTCATCTCCCTTCTAAAATAATTCAACTCTAATATCAAGAGTTAACCTGAGCCGAATGGGAAAAAATAGCCGTTAATTCCCTAAATTTGCCGCTAATTTCATTTAGCCTGCCGAGCCATTGCTATAACTATTTCTAGTGTTATTTTCGCCAGTTCTGGTGATTATTCCGCCAGTTCCGGTGATAATCACCGCGAAATGATTATTCGTAAATTATCCCTATTCGGCTAAAACACAATTAAAAAAATTGTTAGTTTCTATCCTAACAAGATTCTTTACTTTTGGCTAATAATAACCTTATTCATTTTTCAAATTTATTTTACCCATGGGAAGGAGGATTCATATGAAAATGGATATTATCGGGGATATTCACGGTTGTTTTAGTGAATTTCATCAATTAACTATACAGTTAGGTTATGTCTGGAAGGATGGGATTCCAGTTCATCCAAGCGGCCGTTGTCTTGGATTTGTGGGTGATTTAACGGATCGTGGCCCGGAGTCGCTAAAGGTAATTGATATTGTCTACCAGCTGTGGAAAGAAAAACAAGCATATTATGTGCCGGGAAATCACTGCAATAAACTATATCGGTATTTTTTAGGAAACAAGGTGCAAGTAACCCATGGACTTGAAACAACTGTTGCGGAGTTATCTGCATGTACTGATCAACAAAAAAAACACTACAGAAATATTTTTGTGGAAATGTATGAAAACTCACCACTCTATTTGCTGTTAGATAATAACAGGCTTGTGATTGCACATGCTGGAATTCGTGAAGATTTTATTGGAAAAATGAATAGTAAAGTAAAAACGTTTGTTCTTTATGGAGATATTACAGGGGAAAAACACCCGGATGGTTCACCTGTAAGAAGAGATTGGGCAAAATTGTACAATGGTAAACCAACCATTGTCTATGGACATACACCGGTTTTAGAACCAAGGTTTATCCGTAATACAGTTAATATCGATACGGGAGCGGTTTTTGGAGGAAAATTGACTGCCCTTAAGTACCCGGAGATGGAAACAATTTCTGTGCCATCTTCCTTGCCGTTTGTTGGTGAGAAATTTAACCATTTTGATTCTTAATTAAGAAGGCAGCGATGAACATTTTCCTATCTATCATCATACCCGATCATTTTCCCACACGAAGTGTCCTTCATAACCCCGTGAAGGACACTTCGCTTATTTTCAATCTTTTTCTTGTCCCTCATAACTCCGATGAAGGTCACGTTGCTTGTTTTTTATCACTATCTTGTCCCTCATAACCCCGATGAAGGACACTTCCCTTGTTTTTTATCACTATCTTGTCCCTCATAGCCCCGATGAAGGACACTTCCCTTGTTTTCTTTCTATTTCTTGTCCTTCATAACCCCGTGAAGGACACTTCCCTTGTTTTCTTTCTATTTCTTGTCCTTCATAGCCCTGATGAAGGACACTTCCCTTGTTTTCTATCAATACCCGGTCCTTCATAACTCCAACATCCCAGTTAATTTCCATAATATGGCTTCGAATGTACATTCTCAGAACTGAAACTGAGGTATTTACCTTTTAGTTTTTTTATAAAAAAAACAGCACTAATTAAAAAGTGCTGCTTACATTACGGCCTGATATCTTCCGGAATTTCACTGTGAAACGTCATTTCCTCTTTCGTTATCGGATGTATAAAGTGTAAATCACTGCAATGCAATGCTTGTCTTGTAAACTGAGTTGTGTTCCCACCATATAGGTCATCCCCTAACAAAGGGTGACCGATATAGGACATATGGACACGAATTTGGTGTGTCCTTCCAGTATCTAACCACACTTTCACATGGCTAAAACCCACATGCTGTTCCAGCACTTCAAAATGAGTGCACGCATATTGACCGTCCGGCCTGACTTCCCTTTCAATGATGCTTGTTTCTTTTCTCCCAATTGGAGCTTCTATTGTTCCGAAATTGTCTGTAAAATAACCTTCTGCTAATGCTTGGTATGTTCGTTTGATTTGCCTTTTTTGCTGTAACAAGCTGCATAGATGATGAATATATCGATGCTTCGCAATGAGTACCAACCCAGACGTATTTCGATCCAGCCTTGTAACTATATGGGCAGATGATTCAATGGATTGCTTCTCATAATAGCCCATTAATGCATTTGCTAAACTGCCTGTCGGATGCTCCCTCGAAGGGATGGTACTCATATAAGGAGGCTTATCAATAACTAGAATGGATGGATCCTCAAAAACGATGTTTAATGGTATATTTTCACTTACCAATGTCTCGCTTCGCTCTTCCGGCGGGAAAACAATATCTAATTTATCTCCAGTTCTCAGCTTATATCGAACATTTTCTTCCTTCCCATTTACCGAAATATTCCCGCCGTTAAACTTAATATCTGTTAATGCTCTCCGGGAAATTTCGTGCTCCGCCAAAAATTGTTTGATCCATTTATCAGCGTCTTTCTCCTCAATTACCCAGTGTAAGTTAAATGGTGCCACAGGACCCCTCCACTGTTATCATCTTTGCGAAATCCACTATCTGTCTAAAGTGAAAAAATAGGGCCCGCAAAATCAATATTTTATTGATCTTTATCTGCAATAAAAGAATCATGTACCCTTGTCCAAAAAGGTAATGGACGAAATCTTGCAAACCGGATTTTTTCATTCGCCACACGGAATTGAATGGATTTTACATCCTTATGCAGCAATGTTAAATGATCAATCGTTATCATGAAATCCTGATCTCGAACAGGCTTTAATGTGCAGGTATGATGCGATGGCAAAATCAATGGTGAGCCGATTGTCCTGAATACCTTGTTATTAATCGATGCCATTTCCGCCAATTGAATGGCCTGCAATGATGGATGGATAATGGCACCACCGAGGGCTTTATTATAAGCGGTGCTGCCTGATGGGGTGGAAACACAGAGACCATCTCCTCTGAATCGTTCAAAGTGCAGACCCTTAATTTCAATATCCATTACCAATGTACCTTCCACACATTTAACGGTAGATTCATTCAAAGCCAAATATCTTGTTTCTTTTCCACCGTGTTGATATCGAATAATCACTTCAAGAGTCGGATATTCCACCACTTGATAAGGGGTTTTAGCAATAGCGATTACCAGTTTTTCAATTTCATCTGGAACCCAATCTGCATAAAAACCAAGATGCCCTGTATGAATTCCAACGAATGCCGTCTTATCTAATCTTGAGCTGTAACGATGAAAGGCATAAAGAAGCGTCCCGTCTCCGCCCACGGAAATTACAATATCAGGCTGCGATTCATCATATGTTAAACCAAAATCCTGTAAATATGTACGAATTTTGTGCATTAATGCATTTGATTGTGCATTTCCTTTTGAGGTTATTGAAAATTTCAAGTAATTACACCTTCCTTCCAAACTAACAACTATTCATTCGAAATACTGTATTCGTATTGATCGTTGTTTTTCGTACATTGTTATAAATCCTAATGTAGACTGAGTTTCAGGTCATTTTTTCATTTATTCTTAATCTAAATATAGGCTTCGTCTAGTTTTAGAAAAGAGCCTTTTTTAATTCCTGCTTTCCTTATCCGATTTATTTTTTTCCTTATTTTTTGTGAAAAAAGCCTGTGCCTCTTGAATTTCTTCTCGTATTTCTGACATTTCTTCGTCTAGAAGAAATGCTGCTTCTGCAGCTCTTTGCAGGCGCATTTTTATATCTTCAGGGAATTGACCACGATATTTATAATTTAGGGAATGCTCAATGGTAGCCCAAAAATTCATTGCCAATGTTCGTATTTGTATCTCAGCTAGTATTTTTTTCTCACCATGAATTGTTTGGACGGGGTATTCGATGACAACATGATACGACCGATAACCACTTGATTTTTTATTAGTAATATAGTCTCGTTCTTCTACTATTTTGAAATCGTTTCTTAATCTTAAAAGAGAAACAACTTTTTTTATATCATCCACAAATTGACACATCATACGCAAGCCAGCTATATCCTGCATTTCTGCTTCTAATCTGTCAAGCGGTATCTTCTTTTGCGTTGCCTTATCAAGTATGCTTGATATTGGTTTTACTCGGCCGGTGACGAATTCTATCGGTGAATGTATATGTTCCTGTTCAAAAAGTGTTCTCATTCCTTTTAATTTTACTTTTAATTCATCTACTGCCTGCTTATACGGAGCTAGAAATTGGTCCCAATGATTCATTAGGCATAACCCCCTTCTTGTTTCCAAGCGATGTATTCTATAGTTGAATTTTTAAGAGCAGTGCAGGCTCTTACAACCTTATGTATTTGATATTGACATCTAAGACTCCCAATCCCTTTTTTTCAACATTTATTATATCTTATAATGCTTGGTTATTGCGAATGAAATATTAGCATTGATAAAATACGGTTATTGCGTGGAAATTTTTATTAAAGGGGTCTAATCATTTATGAGCAGTGAATTGGAAATCGAATTTAAAAACCTAGTGACAGTGGACGAATTCACGAAATTGATTCATGAATTTAACATCAAAAAGGAAGACATGGTCATACAAAAAAACTATTATTTTGATACTCCAGAGTTTGACATAAAAAATATAAGCTGTGCTCTCAGAATCAGAAAAAAGAAAGGGGATTATGAGCTGACTTTAAAACAGCCTGTGAAGGATGGTAATTGGGAAACAAATGAAAATCTTGAAGAACCAGCAGCACTAAAAATGATTGAAACAGGCTATCTCCCTGATGGTGAAGTGAAAAATACATTAACAGATTTAAATATTGATTTTAACACCCTTTCTTGCTTCGGAAGTCTAACTACCAAAAGGGCTGAAATTGCTTATTTAGGGGGATTATTAGTTTTTGACTATAGTTCCTATTTAAATAAAGAGGATTATGAGATAGAATATGAAGTAACAGATAAGAATAAGGGGGAAGAAAATTTTCGCAAATTACTGGAGCATTTTCAAATACCCCTTAGACTATCGGAAAATAAAGTTATTAGATTTTATCGAGAGTACAAGAAATGAAAAAATGGACATTAATTTTATGTATCCGACAATTGTATGATTATGGCGATACAACAATGCTCACGAGTTTAACGAAAAAAATTAAATGTTCTATTCTAAAAGTAGGAGAGGCACTTTAAAGATGAATGTAAATCAGCTTAAAACGATAATGGAACTACAAGCTTTGCAAAATCTATCGTCTGCAAGCACACTAGCTTCAACAGAAGATAACAGCAGTTCATTATTTCAAGAGCTTTTAGCTAATGCATTACAAGACTTATCGGACAATTCCTCAACGGGTATGAATACAATAAGTGGATTATCATCCCCTGCCAATTATATTAATACTCTTCCGTTGTTAAACACAATCGAAAATAATGATAGTGTTCCCAAAGATCTGGACAGCCTTATTAAGAATGCAGCGAATAAATATGACTTGCCCGAAAATCTAATAAAGTCCGTTATTAAACAAGAATCAAATTTTAATCCAAAAGCTGTTAGCAGTTCCGGTGCTTCCGGATTGATGCAATTAATGCCATCTACGGCCAAAAGTCTCGGTGTGACGAATATATTTGACCCGGCTGAAAATATTGATGCAGGATCAAAATATTTAAGGAGTATGCTGGACAAATTTGATGGAAACATCGTATTAGCTCTTGCAGCATACAATGCCGGTCCAGGTAATGTCGAACGATATAATGGAGTACCTCCATTTAAGGAAACACAAAATTATGTCAGACGTATAACCAGTCAATTAGTATAGCCGCTGTAACAATTGTGCAGCGGTATTTTTTATGATTTGAATTTCCTTGAAGAAAGTATAACGTATAGATATTTGTAAAAAATAAAACAATTATAAGCTATTTGTTTGTGTTATTAATAGGTCATTGCTAAAATAAGTATACATAATACAACTATTAAGGTTATTTTCTATACAAATGCTGCTTTTTTTCTAACGTTTCATTTCGGGGTATCATTTCTTATAAAAAGTTATTCTATCTTACCCGGAGAAATTTTTTGATTTTCGACAAAGCAGCAATAAAGTATATGAAAAGAGCCGTTAATAAAAGGGGTAATTATCATATGGTAGAGAAGCGTATAGTACCGTATGACATCATAGGGGAAGAAACGTTAAACAAATTAGTCGATGCGTTTTATTACAGAGTGGCAAGACATCCAGATTTAATTCCCATTTTTCCTGAGGATTTATCTGAAGTGGCGAGAAAACAGAAACAATTTTTAACACAGTTTTTAGGCGGACCAACTCTTTATTCAAATGAGCACGGACATCCCATGATGCGAGCAAGACACTTACCTCATGAGATTACACCAAAACGTGCTAAAGCATGGTTATCCTGTATGAGTGCAGCAATGGACGAGGTCAAATTAGAGGGACCAATTCGGGAACAATTTTTTTCGAGATTAGTCTTAACGGCACAACATATGGTGAACACACCTGACACAACTAAAGGTGAGGAACATTGAAAGATTTTAAAACTGAAATAAATATGCTTGAATTGTGTAACCAAGACAAGAAACCTTTGGAAATATATATTTTTGTCGATCCTTTATGTCCCGAATGTTGGGCATTGGAACCAATTATGAAGAAACTATTTATAGAATATGGGTCTTTTTTCAGACTAAGACATGTATTAAGTGGTAAACTTTCAACACTGAATCTTAGCGCGAAAAAGCATGAATCGATCGCACAGCTTTGGGAGAAAACAGCAAGCAGAACGGGCATGTCCTGTGATGGAAGCCTTTGGTTTGATAATCCCATTTCATCACCGTATCTCGCATCTATTGCTATTAAAGCCGCTGAATTACAAGGTAAACGTGCTGGCATGCGCTTTTTGCGAAAAATACAGGAATTAATTTTTTTAAAAAAACAAAATGTTTCTAGTATGGATGTGCTTGTGGAATGTGCCAAAAGCGTTAATCTTGATATTGAGGAATTCATAAATGATATTCATTCTTCAAGTGCAGCAAAGGCTTTCCAATGTGATTTGAAAATTGCATCAGAAATGGAAGTAACTGAAATTCCCTCACTCGTATTTTTCAATGAAAATATTGAGGATGAAGGATTAAAAATAAGTGGTCTTTATCCATATGAAGTATACGTTCAAATTATTTATGAGTTATTAGGGGAAAAACCAGAGCCTGCCCCCCTTCCGCCAATTGAACGGTTTCTTAAGTATTACGGTGTAGTGGCATCAAAAGAGATTGCTGTCGTATACAATATGACTATTGCAGAGGTCGAAAAAGAGCTCAAAAAGTGGATACTACAACAAAAGATTCAAAAAATACCAGGTAAATACGGGGCGTTTTGGAAGTTTATCGATTAAAAAGAATTTGGCAACTTGCGCCAAATTCTTTTTTATCTATTTTTCATTAGAAGACGCTGCAAATTTTCTGCATAAGAAAAAGGCCTTGCAAATGCAAGGCCTTTTTCAACACGAACAAAGGGGATGGGAGAAATTTTTCACGGTCAAACAAAGGGGTATATGTTTGCTTGTGATCAACTTCACATCTATACTATAGCACGTTAAAGCAGAATGATGCAAGGGATTGTTAATTGTTTCACAATATTGTCAAAATCCTGTTATATAATGCCGGAAATGAGAATATATTTCACCATAGGGGCATGTTTCATATACTACTAAAATACTACATGTGAAAGGTGAAACGGTTATGAAAAAGTACACAGTATTCTTCCTTATACTTTTTATATTTTTCAGTTTCTTTCTTAATATCCTTGGTTTAATGAAGCTGATTCCAATCTATATTACCTCTCCCATTTTATTTTTATCTTTATTTTTGTTGCTAGTTCACCTTAATGGGCGCAATACGTTTCGAGGTTTTCATTAAGTTAGCCAGGCTATATGCCTGGCTAATTAGTCTTTTGTCTAGCTGCAGCCCTATCGGCTAGTGTATTTCTCCGTATCCTCCCTACGATAAGTCAACATAAAATTTGAAGTGCCGATTTTACCAGCTTGTGAACACCTCAGCACGTTTTCCTTTAAACTCGTGGTGAGCGACTACGAAATACATACGACGATGAGCAAGGCACTTCCGCTTTTCCTTAAGAAAGCAGCTGTTCTAACTCATTTAATTTTTCTTCAAAGACTTTAAGCGCAGCCTCAATAGGTTCAGCTGAAGTCATATCGACACCGGCTTTCTTCAATACCTCAATCGGATAATCGGAGCTACCCGCCTTTAAGAATCCTAAATAACGTTCTACTGCAGGTTCACCTTCACTTAAAATTTGCGAGCTTAGAGCTGTTGCAGCACTGAAACCTGTAGCATATTGATATACATAATAATTATAGTAGAAATGAGGGATTCGGGACCATTCTAATCCAATTTCCTCGTCAATAATAACATCTTCTTCTCCAAAATAACGTTTATTTAATTCATAGTATTCCTTCGTAAACAATTCGGCAGTTAGTGCTTCCCCATTTTGATCTTTTTGATGGATTAAATGCTCAAATTCTGCGAACATAGTTTGGCGGAATACAGTTCCACGGAACCCTTCAAGATAATGGTTTAATAAATAAATTCGTTTCTTTTCATCATCAATTGTTTTTAAAAGATAGTCATTTAATAATGCTTCATTACAAGTTGATGCAACCTCTGCTACAAAGATGGAATAATCTCCATAAGGATACGGCTGTGTTTTTCTTGTATAGTAGCTATGCACACTATGTCCAAATTCATGTGCGAGTGTAAAGAGGTTATTAACATTATCCTGCCAATTCATTAGGATATATGGATTTGTTCCGTAAGTACCGGAAGAATATGCACCACTGCGCTTCCCTTTGTTCTCTTCGACGTCTACCCAGCGATTTTCAAATCCTTCGCGTAATACATTCAAATAATCTTCTCCAAGTGGTTGTAAGCCTTTCAATACGATTTCTTTTGCTTCCTCGTAAGGAATTTTCATCTCAACTTCTTTAACTAATGGTGTATAAAGGTCATACATATGCAATTCCTCGACACCTAACACTTTTTTGCGAAGTTTAACGTATTTATGAAGAAGATGAAGATTCTTATTTACAGTATTTACAAGATTATCGTATACGCTCTCAGGAATATTGTTATTGGAAAGAGCGGCATGTCTTGCTGAGTCATAGTGGCGAACTTTTGCATTGAAATTATCCTTCTTTACTTGGCCGCTCAATGTACTGGCAAAAGTATTTTGGAATTTACCATATGTTTCGTATACTGCTTTAAATGCATCGTGTCTAACTCTTTGATCTGGACTTTCAAGGAAGCGGGAATAACGTCCATGTGTTACTTCCACCTCTTCGCCATTTTCGTCTTTAATAGTAGGGAATTCCAAGTCCGCATTATTCAACATCCCAAATGTAGTACTTGATGCATTCATTACTTCTGATGCACTGGCAAGCAATGATTCTTGTTCTGCAGAAAGCACATGCGGTCTTTGGAGATTAATTTCCTCCAAGGAGTGTTCATATAACTGTAAATCTTTGTTTTCTTTCAGATATTCTTTCAATGTATTTTCATCAATTGAGAGAATTTCCGGCACAACATATGCAAATAAGCTAGCAGCCTCCGCATACAAGCTCTTCATTCGACTATCTAAGCCTTGATAAAAAGAATTTGTTGTATCCTGATCATAACGCATATGTGCATATGTATATAATTTGCTTAATCTTTCAAAGACATTATCTTGAAACTTAAGTGCTTCATATAAATCATTTGCGCTTTCTCCAAGCTTTCCTTTATATTTAGGGGCATCACCCGTTAACTCTTTCACCTTTTGATATTCTTGTTCCCATGCTTCATCTGTTGGAAAAATATCTTCCAATCTCCAAGTTAATTCTTCCGGTATATCTTTTCGACTAGGTAATGATTTTACAGTAGCTGTTTCATTTGTCATAGTCTTTCCTCCATTCCTTCGTGATACGAAAAATCCTTACAGTAATAAATTCTCTATCTTTTACAAAATTCCTGCTGTTTTTACGTCATTTATCGTCCAATTCATGAAGAAATTCTTTATCAAAAAGAAGTGCTTCTTCCATATTTTTTGGAAAGGTTATCATTTTATGCAGTACAAATGTCCCTTTCTTTACCTCTTTTAAATATGAAAAATGTACTAGCGTTTGTAAATACAGATAAATCATTCTGTTTTGATAGGAAGTTGGTACAAAAGGAAGGCATCTAAATTGGATATGCTGGCTTCTTTTCCGGCTTTCTATCGCATTACGCACTTGTTTAAAGGTCATTCGATCCCCGGTTTTTAAAAAACGTAAACAGTCATGCCAAATATAAAATTGCCAAACAACTGGATGTGTTTTGCATACACCCATATAATCTACAGGCAATCCAATAACAGGTGGCAATAGCGAAGGATGACTATTACACTCATATAAAGATATTAAAAATGGGTCCTGAAAGGCCTTACTATATATAATTTTATTCTGAAGCCATTTTCGTTTTTGTAAAAACCAATATGCATTGATTGGTTGTTTTTGCGATATTGTATTGGATAAAAGAATGGGGAATGTCATATGATCAAGAGATATTTTTGTGTAAGTACCTTGGACTTTTCTTGAAGAAATCGGAGATATATTGCTTAAGAAATGGAAATACCGAGAATGAGGGGTATAACTGAAAAGGGTAAGACCAATTTTTTCACTTGCTTGAATGAAAGACCAATGAAAATCACTTAGTTGAAAAAATGCATCCTTTCTATGCTGAAAAGGATAACCACCCATAATCCAAATTGGAGAAATATGATGTTTTGCATAACCATTTGTGCGCTGAGTTAATAATTTTATCGAAATAGGTGAGCATTGATATTCAACAGCAAACCACTTCCCATTTTTATTGAACAAAATATCCGGTCGCTGTTTTAACCTTGGCAAATATCTTTCCAAGTACACTTTAAACCTTTGATTTACAAGCCATAAATATAAATCTTTTTTTCCTTGCATATGTCGTAAACTTTCCGGTTCTGATATTGATGCACAATTAGAGGATTTTTGATGTGAGAAATGGGGAATTTTCTGACTGCCTGCTCGTAAAATAACCGGTTCCTGACAAACAGGACAATAAAATTGGACTTTCTTTTTTAGATTATCTAAATGATAATCATCCTTACAACCCGCTAAATTATACACTTTTCCTTCTTTTGTTAATGCGGTAAGCATTACATCCCTCCTTTCTTATCTATATTCCATAAACATGCTTATTTTCCTTTATAAAAATCAAAAAAAAAATGCGCAAGCGCTGAAATTAGTCATAGATATTTTTTTCAAAAGTTATTCACATGGTTAAACTTTATATTTCCCCCAAAAAATAAAATCCGATTTTCTAAAAAAATCGGATTTTGATTTTATTTAAAGTACTCATTTATTTTTTCAAAAACATTTCTGTCAATAACGGTATTTCCATACTCCTCTAAACGATGTACAGTATATGTTGATTCTTCTCCATATTCGAGTAAAATACTTAAAATATTATCAATATCCTCTTCTTCGAAAAGTTCATCAATAAATTCAACATATAAATAATATTTGTTATTATAGGAAAACAATTTAGTTTTTAACTTATCCAGGCCGTTTCTTTTGGATAGTGAAATGACATCCTCAAAGTCCTTAAATGATACCATAAACTCTAATAAATCATCATCATTTTCCTGCAATGGTCTCGTTTGAAAATGTTCGTCTAAAAATTCTTCAATCTGCTCATTGATAGGAAAGTCTTTTAGCTTATCCTCAGGGATAGGAAGTTCAAATCGTTGACCATCTTTTGAGAGCTGAGCCTTTGTAACAAGCACTTCTAAACCTTTTTCCATTGCTTGAACTTGAATCCAAAGCGGACCTTCTGGAACAAACTCTTCCTCATGATGAATTTCGTCCATCATTTCCCAGAATAATTCCTCGCTTCTTTCGCGATTGTACCAAATTTCTTCGCGATCAAAGCCTCTTTCTTCAATATCCAAATATGATATATAAAACTTGACAGTATTTTCATTAATTCTTTCGATATCCATACATCAACTCTCCCTTCTATTTAAAAGTGTTGAACGGACATCTTACCTAATAAAGATTAGTTATGACGTGAATTAAAAATGTTTACACCTTGTACTCTTATTCTATGATAAAAGTGTGATAAATGGAAATAAAATTACTTCCAATTTAAAAAAATCCGCGTCTACCTATAGCTCTTTTCTTAAACTATATTGCTTTTGTATACGCTATTCTGGGTAAAAACCTTATTTGGTTAATACTGAATTTACTTGATAAGAAAAGATGTCTCGAAATAAAGCCTACTTTGGATTTATATCAAATGACAAGAAGTAACAAATGAACATCGGCTTTTGGATTTTAAACATATTGCGTGAACGGTCTTACCCTATTGATTAGAATGAAATATTATTCTGCTTATTTTAACGGAAATTCAGAAAATTTTCAAGATAAAATGCCTAAAATTGTTTTTATAGACAGATACCTTATAAGACCTATTTTTAGGAATGTGCCGAAAATAATTATGGCTAGATAAAGTATACGAGAAGCAAAAATGAAAATCAAAATACCCTTTTTAAACAAATTAGGAACAGTTTACCCGCTTTCCTAAAGTATATGCAAATGCAGTATTATTTCCGCATTTCCAATCAATCTTTGCACACAGAAAACGCCTTTATTCTCATGAATAAAAGGCGTTATTTAGTAGACAAAGTCTGCAATTATTAGTTAACAAGCTTTTGAGCTTCACGCAGCTGAAATGTACGAACCTTACGAGGTAAGAATCTCCGAATTTCATCTTCATTATATCCAACCTGTAATCTTTTTTCATCCAAAATGATCGGTCTTCTAAGTAGACCAGGATTCTTTTGAATTAAGTTAAACAGATCTGGTAAAGGCAATGTTTCTAAATCTACATTTAACTTTTGAAAAGTTTTAGATCTTGTAGAAATTATTTCATCTGTACCATCTTCTGTCATTCGAAGAATTTCTTTAATTTCTTCAAGACTAAGTGGTTCTGAAAAAATATTGCGTTCTTTATATGAAATATTATTTTCTTCTAGCCAGCTTCTTGCTTTTCTACATGATGTGCAACTTGGTGAAGTGTATAATGTTACCATATATCATTCCACACTCCTTATATTATTTAATGATTCACCAATTCCGGTTACCATTCTTAATTTAAAATTACTTTAATAAAGAAATCTATATTATGTATTATACACTATTTGGACTTCCATGAATATATTTTTTGAAAAATTGATGTTACCATCATAAAAACATGGCTTTTTTGTGAATTTGCCTTAGGTATATATACCTCCTTTTCGTTAACGTTAAACATATTATATACACTAAACATTAAAATAACCTTAAAATGATTCTCAATTTCATTTAATATTTGAAAATTGTCGAAATTTCCTGGGTTATAAAAAAAGCGTAAGCGCCGCAACACTAGCGTACGGATTTCGTAGTCGCTCACCTCGAGATAAAGAAAACACAGTGAGGTAGTTCACGAACAAGTGAAAATAGCACTTCCATTTTCAACTGATGTTAACTTATCGTAGCGAGAAGACGGAGGAAATCCGTACGCACGATATCTGCTTACACTAGATAAAATTAAACTTATTAAATTATTTACTTGTTGAAAAGTACTTTCCTTAAAAAAAACGAACATGCTTTGCCTAATTATGAAAAAAATCGACCCAAAAGGATCGATTTTTTTTTATTTATATAAAGCTTTATATTGTTTTAGTTCCTTCTCTGAGCAATAAACGAAATGTCCAGGTGCAACTTCCCGCATTTTTACCTCTTCACCCTCCGCGTATTGGTGGATTTTCGGATCGTACGTTTTTCTGACGCGAGAACGCTCATAATCAGGATCCGGAAGTGGTATCGCTGAAAGTAATGATTGTGTATACGGGTGCAACGGATTATTATAAAGATCATCAGCAGGAGCTAGTTCTACTAATTTTCCGAAATACATAACTCCGATACGGTCACTAATATATTTCACCATAGATAGGTCATGGGCAATAAACAAATAGGTTAACCCTTTTTCTTTTTGAAGTTTCTTCAATAAGTTAACAACTTGGGCTTGAATGGACACGTCCAGCGCAGAAATTGGCTCATCGGCAATAATAAATTCAGGTTCTACTGCTAATGCCCGTGCTATTCCAATACGCTGTCTCTGTCCACCAGAAAATTCATGAGGATACCGGTTAGCATGTTCACGGTTTAAACCAACTGTATCAAGTAACTTATAAACTCTATTCATTCTATCTTCTTTAGACTTTGCTAGACCGTGTATATCGATACCTTCCGCAATAATATCTGCAACCTTCATTCTAGGATTTAATGATGCTTGTGGATCCTGGAAGATCATTTGCATTTTCTGATTAAATTTTTTTAATTCAGAACGGGATTTTTTAGCGTGAACATTTTCACCATTATATAGTACTTCTCCACTTGTCGCGTTATATAACCGAATAATGGTTCTGCCTGTAGTCGATTTCCCGCATCCGGATTCACCAACAAGTCCCAGCGTTTCTCCCTTATATATATCAAATGAAATATCGTCAATAGCTTTTACTTCATTTGCTTTTCCTTTATTAAAATATTGCTTTAGATGTTTTATTTCTAATAATTTTTCATTGCTAGACATTCTTTACGACCTCCTTATTCAGAGAGGTATCTGCCTCATTATGAAATTTACGCATGCGTTTTTTAACTGCAGCAGGCGGCTCTACTTTTGGTGCATCTGGATGTAATAGCCATGTTGCTGCATAGTGAGTTTCAGATATTTTAAACATTGGCGGTTGCTTCTCCAAGTCGATTTTCATCGCATATGCATTACGAGGTGCAAAGGCATCGCCAACTGGTGGATGTAATAAATCCGGTGGTGTACCAGGTATTGCATATAATTCTTCATCATCTGTATCCAAGCTAGGCATCGAACTAATTAATCCCCAAGTATATGGATGCTGAGGATTGTAGAAAATCTCATCTACCGTTCCAACCTCCACAATTTTTCCGCCATACATAACCGCTACACGGTCAGCCACATTTGCCACTACTCCCAAATCATGTGTAATAAAGATAATGGAAGTGTTAATTTTCTTCTGCAAATCCTTCATTAGTTCTAATATTTGTGCCTGAATAGTTACGTCAAGTGCTGTGGTAGGCTCATCTGCAATAAGGATTTTAGGATTACAAGCAAGTGCGATTGCAATAACGACACGCTGTCTCATCCCGCCTGAAAATTGATGAGGGTATTGTTTAAAACGAATCTCTGCTTTCGGAATACCAACCATTTTCAAAAGCTCTATGACACGTTTTTTTGCTTCACTCTTACTTAGGTTTTGATGTTTTATCAAAGGCTCCATGATTTGTTTTCCAACTGTCATAGTTGGATTTAACGATGTCATTGGATCCTGAAATATCATAGATATTTCTTTTCCTCTAATTTTTTGCATTTCCTTATCGGATAATTTCGTTATATCTTTACCTTCAAATAATATTTCACCCGATTTAATTTCGGAATTATGGCTAGGTAATAATCTCATGATTGTCTTTGTGGTTACAGACTTTCCAGACCCAGATTCTCCCACAATTGCAAGTGTCTCGCCTTCATTTAATTCAAAGTTGACACCGCGAATTGCCTGGACCTCACCAGCAAAGGTATGGAATGAGATATGAAGATCATTTACTTCTAATATTTTTCCCATTTATTTCACCCCACTTTTAATCACGCATCTTCGGATCTAGTGCATCACGAAGACCATCGGCTAATAAGTTGAACGCAATCATAATAATACTCAAAATAGCAGCCGGGAATAGCATTTGATACGGAAGGAATCTTAACACTTTATATCCGTCCTCAATTAGGGTACCTAATGAAGCTTTAGGTGCTTCAAGACCCAAACCAATAAAGCTTAAGAAAGATTCAAAAAATATAGCACTCGGAATGATAAACATTGTATTGATAATAATAACGCTGGCCATATTAGGAATTAAATGTTTGAAAATAATCTTTCCATCTTTAGCTCCTAATGTTTTTGCAGCTAATACATATTCCTGAGATTTCAACTTTAGGATTTGCCCGCGAACGACTCGGGCCATACCAACCCAACCGGTAATGCTCAAAGCAACTGTAATAGATAAGATCCCCGGCTTCAATATTAATATCATGAGGATAACGACAACTAGATCAGGAATACCGGATAATACTTCGATAATCCTTTGCATAACATTATCTACTTTGCCGCCGTAATAACCGGAAATAGCTCCATATGCAACACCAATAACCATATTAATTGCTGCAGCAAGAAATGCTATATATAAGGAAATACGTGTTCCTTTCCAAACACGTGTGAAAAGGTCGCGTCCTAATGAGTCTGTTCCAAACCAATAATAATCCTTGATGCCCTTTTGTTCGTAAAGATTTACTTTTTGTCCTCCAACGTTTTGTGTTCCGTCAAAGATCCCAAGTTTTTCTATTCCAGGAATACGTGGAGGCAAGTTAGATTTTGTAAGGTTTTGATTATTGAATCCATAATGGTTTATATGCGGCCCAATAAATGCCATCAGTATTAATAATACAAGCAAAACCAGACTCACAATAGCACCCTTATTTTTACGAACACGAAGCCATGAATCTTGCCAAAATGATAAGCTTGGCTTTTCAATAACTTCCCCTTTTGCTGCATCTATATGGGCGGGTTGAAATTGTTCTGCTGAAATTTTTTCTTCTACTATCATTATTTTTTCCCTCCCGATAAACGGATACGTGGGTCAATCACTCCATATAATAAATCGACGATTAAAATGATGACGACTAACATAATGGCAAATAATAATGTTGTACCCATAATGACTCCGTAGTCATTTGTGGTAATCGATTGAACGAATTGGTTCCCAATTCCCGGAATTGAGAAAATATTTTCAATTACAAGGGAGCCTGTCATTAAACCAACTGCAAGCGGTCCCATAACCGTAATCAATGGAATTAATGCATTTCTAAATCCATGTTTGAAGGCAATTTCAAAGGCACTTGCACCCTTTGCTCTTGCTAAAACGATATAATCGGAACTTAACACATCAATCATTTCGGTTCTCATGAACCTTGCTGCAATCGCAATTGGGAACATGGCCAATGCTATTGACGGAAGAATCGTGTAGGAAAATCCGTTCCAATAAGCAACAGGTAGCCATTGTAACTTTGCACCAATCCATAATTGTAAAACGGCTGCAAATACAAAAGATGGTATCGATTTTCCAATAACAGCGATTAAAGTGCTTCCGTAGTCTAACCAAGTATTTTGTTTCAATGCTGCCAATACACCTAAGAGTATACCGACTATAGTACCAAAAACTAATGCTTCAATACCTAAAGTTGCGGATGGTCCGATACGTTCGGCAATAAGGGTGGAAACATCGCGGTTATCTAATTGGAAAGAAGTACCTAAATCACCTTTTAATAGATTCAACATATAATGGGCATATTGTACAGGCACTGGATCATTTAATCCATATTTCTCATTCATAATGTGAATCTGTTCAGGTGATAATTTTCCCTGAGCGTTAAAAGGAGTTCCCGGCATTAGCTTCATGAGGAAAAACGTGATCGAAGCGATGAGAAATAATGTAATAATCATATAAATAACACGTTGGACAAAGTATTTCGCCATTACTGCACCTCCTAAAAAACCTTCAATAAAAATTAAAAATTCGTCAAAGTTCGACAATTTTAAAGTAGGGAAAAAGAGAGTACATCTGTTTATATACTCTCTTTCCATCTGTACTTGTTACATAAATTTATTTTTGAATAGATGCCCATTTGTAGCTGTAATCAGGACCAAATGGATGTTTTACAATTCCTTTTACATATGGTTTTTGTAAAACGGCAATTGCTTTTTGATAAATTGGAGCAATCGCTGCATCTTTTTGGATAAGAATTTTTTCAGCATCTAATTGCATTTGGAAATATTGATCTTTCGTAACCCCTTTGCCTAGTTTAGAATAGGCATCGTTTACTAACTTATCGTACTCAGGGTCAGAATAGCTCATTCTGTTTTGATCTCCACCAGTTAGGAACAAGTTAGAGAATGTGTATAGGTCAAGATAATCTGGACCCCAACCAGCAAATTCAATATCGTAATCTTGTTTATTATCACGGTCTAGACGAACTTTAAATGGCGGTTCGCTTAATGTAATAGTTAAGCCTGGTAAATTCTTTTCTAATTGACCTTTTAGGTATTCATCCATTTTTTTAGCAGAATCCGTATCGCCGCTTAATAATTCTAATGACACTTTGGATTTGCCAATTGCTTTTAAACCTTTTTCCCAAAGAGCTTTAGCTTCTTTTGCGTTATATTTCACTAAATCTCCATTTGCTTTACGAACATCTTCCCCGCCTGGAGTTTTAAGGAAATCTTTTGGATACAAGCCATTCGCAGCGGTAGAACCGTTTGCAAGAATGGTTGTTGCCATTGCTTCTTTATCAAATGCCATTGAAATTGCTTTTCTAATATCTGTGTTAGCTAGAGCAGTTTTTTGATTTGAACGTTCTTGGTTGAATTTAAGGTAGTAAACACTTGGATCGGATAATACTTTATAATCCGGATTACTTTTGTATTGAGCCGCATATTCACCGCTCAGTACACCCCAGTCAAGTTTATTTGTGTCATATAGGTTGATAACTGTTCCAGGATCCTTAACTACGTTTACATTAATTTGAGAAAGTTTTACAGAATCTTTATCCCAATAGTTTGGATTTTTTTCATATGTCCAAGAATCTCCAGTTCCGTTCCATTTTGTTAAAGTGAACGGACCGTTGTAAACCATGTTGTCACTGTTAGAAGCGTATTCTTTCCCTTTAGATTCAATATATTTTTGATCCATTGGGTAGAATAACGGGAATGTCATTAATGATTCGAAGTATCCAATAGGATGTTCCAATGTTACTTCTAAAGTTTTATCATCGATTGCCTTAACACCTAACTCTTCAGGTTTTTTCTTTTTCGCTGCAATCTCGCTAGCGTTTTTGATAACGCCGCCCATCATATATGCACCATATGGTGATGAATTTTTAGGATCGATTGCTTGTCTCCAAGAATAAACGAAGTCGTTTGCTGTTACAGGATCTCCATTAGACCATTTTGCATCACGAAGTTTAAAAGTATAAACAGTTTGATCTTTACTTACAGTTGGCTTTTCTGCAGCCATACCAAGTACAGGAGTTACTCCATCTTGGCCAAGTCTCATTAATCCCTCGAATACTTGGTTCATTGCATTATAGGATACGGCATCTTGTGCCATAAAAGTATTCATTGTCGGAATTTCTGCAGATTCCATAATATTCAGAACTTCTTTACCACTTGCATTACCTTTAGATGCACTAGAATTGCTACTATCAGAGCTTTTGCTTCCACAAGCTCCAAGAATCATACTTAGAACTAATGACAGTGCAAGTAGAATTCCTAATCTACCTTTTGTCTTTCTCATAATCTTCCTCCCTTTTCCTATTTTTCTGAAAACTTTCTACATTGTCTATTATACATTTTTTTTTGAATTTGTACATAAATTATATTAAAAAAATAAAATTCAAAATATTTAAGCGCCTATTTTTACCAAATTATATACGATTTAACAGTTGTCATTTGGTTAATTAAATTTTGTGAAATAGCGAAATTATTGCATTTCTACCCTCATTACTTACTTAGTTGATTATTTGTTCCATACTATTTATTCTTTTACTATAGAGGTGATATTTTTGATAAAAAGACTTGTTTGGTGGTTTTTTCCATCACAAATATTAGTGTTTCTGTTATCTTTTATTAGATACCACGCTATTGGATTGCTTCAATATATAAATATTTCTTTCATTATTGGGGGAATTCTACTATTTATATCCATATCAATCTTCATTCTTAATACTGGATTTTTCGATGTTACTGCTGAAGGATTTAGACGGGTGTTTAATAAAAATAAGTTATCAAAGGAAGAACTTGATGAAATGAGGCCAGTTTCAGAGCTAATTACATTTAATTATAAGCCTATGTTTTATAACGCTCTAATAATGTTGCTTCTAATGGCTTTCGCATTAATTCTCTATTATTATGTATAAGAATGAAATATTTAAAAAGTTTAAAAATTTGGAGGGAACTTTATGAAAACAATATTTTCAGGTATTCAACCTAGCGGAACGATCACTCTGGGAAATTACATCGGAGCATTAAAACAATTTGTTGATTTACAGGAAGAATATAATTGTTATTTTTGCATTGTAGACGAGCATGCCATTACAGTTCCTCAGGATCGCTTACAATTACGCAAAAATATTAAAAGCCTTGCAGCATTATACTTGGCGGTTGGATTAGATCCGAATAAAGTAACCCTTTTTATTCAATCCGAAGTGCCTGCACATGCCCAGGCAGGTTGGATGCTTCAATGTATTGCCTATATCGGTGAGCTGGAAAGAATGACTCAATTTAAAGATAAATCAGCAGGAAAGGAAGCCGTTTCAGCAGGACTATTAACATATCCACCGCTAATGGCTGCTGATATTCTCCTATACGGAACCGATTTGGTGCCTGTCGGCGAAGATCAGAAACAGCATATGGAATTAACGAGAGATTTAGCAGAAAGATTTAACAAAAAATATAATGATATTTTTACCATTCCGGAGATTAGCATCCCGAAAGTTGGTGCCAGAATTATGTCCTTACAGGATCCAACCAAGAAAATGAGTAAATCGGATCCAAATTCAAAGGGATATATTTCCTTGCTTGATGATGCTAAAACGATTGAAAAGAAGATTAAAAGCTCTGTTACAGATTCGGATGGGGTTGTAAAATACGATAAAGAAAATAAACCTGGAATTTCCAATCTACTTTCCATTTACTCCATCTTAGGCGGTCTGCCTATTCATGAGATAGAGGAAAAATATGTAGGAAAAGGATATGGTGATTTTAAACGGGATTTAGCAAATGTTGTAATGGAAGCTTTAACACCTATTCAAGAGAAATATTATTCCCTAATCGACTCTCAAGAATTAGATGATATTTTAGATATGGGTGCAGAAAAAGCAAATACAGTAGCAAAAAAAATGCTAAAGAAGATGGAAAATGCTATGGGGTTAGGTAGAAATCGAGTAGGAGGAGGTGACTAACCCCCGACCTCTCACACCACCGTACGTACGGTTCCGTATACGGCGGTTCCATTTATGTCTGACGTAGTTGAGAATATCTCACATAAAGACTCTTCAGCCCTCGCATCTCCCAATAGGAGTTTGTGAGGGTTTTCTGTAGGATTGGGCTTCTGGCTATTCTCCAATATTTCTTTCTAGAGTTTCCCCATTCGTATGCCTTCTCTTTTGGAATCCCTAATCCAATGAGTTTTCTTACTTTGGTTTTTGGTTTCTTCCATTCTTTCCATTGGCACATTCTGAGACGCCTTCTAATCCATTCGTCTAATTCTTTGAAAATAGTGGGTGTATCTGCTAATGCATAATATCCGCACCAGCCAATCAAATATTGATTCAGCTTCTCTATTCTATAATCCATTGGAATTGGTTTTGACCTTGAAGTTAATTCTCGTATCCGTTTCTTGACACGTTGAATACTTTGGTTTGACATCCGCACCTTCGGTTTCTTATGAAATGTGAAGCTAAAACCTAAAAACTTTCTTTTCCAAGGTCTGTCTACAGCTGACTTTTCTCGATTCACCTTTAGTTTTAGAGTAAATTCAATGAAAGTAGTAATCGAGTCCATTACTCGCTCTCCGGCTCTTCTCGATTTTACGTAGATATTACAATCATCTGCGTATCGGACAAACTTGTGCCCTCTCTTTTCTAACTCTTTGTCTAGTTCATCTAGAACGATATTGGAGAGTAAAGGACTTAATGGTCCACCTTGGGGCGTACCCTCCTCGGATTTCGTTATGACTCCATTAATCATAATGCCAGACTGTAGATACTTCCGAATTAGTGATAGGAGCGTTCTGTCTTGAATCCTTTTGGATAGAGTCCGCATTAATCTATCATGATTGACTTTATCAAAGAATTTCTCCAAGTCCATGTCGACTACCCATCGGTATCCCTCTTCGATATATTTCTTCGCTTGTCTAACACCGTCATGACCTCGTTTGTTTGGTCGAAAACCATAGCTCTGTGTTGAAAAAGTCGGGTCGAAGATAGGGGTTAAAATCTGAGTAATCGCCTGTTGGATGAAACGGTCTGTCACGGTTGGGATACCTAATAACCTTACTCCACCGTTCGGTTTTGGGATTTCAACCCGACGGACAGGAGAAGGTTGATAAGTACCCTCCATTAAGGATGTTTTAAGTGTATCCCACGTTTCGAGAATATGTCTTCGTAGGTCTTTTACGGACATATTGTCTACTCCATGACTTCCTTTGTTCTTTTCTACTCGCTTTAATGCCAGTAAAAGATTTTCCCGTGACAGCATTCGTTCCATTAACATTGAGATTTATCCTTTCTACGTGAACAATACATTCTCATTAAGTGGGTTCTTTACTAAGCCCTCCCGAAGTCCCCCATGGAATTCACCATTTCTTCCTTTCAGGTAGGTTCCGTAAGAATTTTCTGCTTTCATACATAAAGAACCGTTTGCCGAGTGTTTGTTCTCCTAAAATGGTTCAGTCCTTCCTTGATTCTCTCGAGCAAACCAAGTACTACGACTTCGGCTGACTTCTGATTGTTCAGCTATCCATTACTAGATAGGTTACCAAGTGTACTTGGCGTATCAACCAGACCTCCCCGGGTAAGAGTGCAATCTTTCCTTCCATCTATCTGCTTCATTTACTTTGTATCACCTTCGGCAGAAAGGACTTTGTTTTGTATTGCAAACTCATCCAATGATACCTAGCCTTGTATGAAGTTCGTGTTCCTCAGACCGGAAGTTTGCCGCTCGCTTCCTTCAGATTCCGCGTCACCACGGACACCCTTGCGTTAAGCTAACTGCTACTTCTGCCTTCACAGTTCGGGACTTTCACCCTAGAGACTACACCCATGCCGGGCGCACAACGATAAAAAAAGAACTGGAAGCTTGTCCAGTTCTTTTTTTCATCTATAGGAGTTCACTTTTGGAGCCATTTTCCATCTCCCAAAGTTTTTCAAAGAATGGCTGTCCTTTAATCAGGTTTTCACATAGATTAGCATGCTTTTCTGACCAGCCAAGCTTTACCTCTGTATAGAGTCTCTCCCATACTGTTTCAAATTTCATACTTTGAATTTCCTGATAACATTCTGGTGCCCATTCAGTGTACCAATAACGAATCTCTGCTGTATTTTTGGACGAATATAACTGGTCTAATGCCATAAAAAGGAGCTGTTTTAACTGTCTTTCCTTTCTTGTTAATCCGTTCATTAAAAATGGCTCAGGGGAAAGTATATGATATCCCTTTTCATTTTTCTTTATTTCAAATTTATAAGAGATTGGTTCATGGTCTTGAATCATATCATATACTAACTGTTCCTGTCTTGGAATTAAACGGCTTTTACGAATCGGAATTTGATAACCGATTGTATCCACTGCTAATATCCCTTTGCCATCTGTTACGACAAAACAATAATCTACCTGAATTCGTTCATGATTTTTTCGTAAATAGGCTTTCTGATAAATATCATTTAGTAGTCCTTGTGGAAGCTCTCCTAAATCATTCTCTATGTATTCAAACAATACGGACTCAATCAGCAGCAGTGGAACTTGATCTAATAGTTCAATAACATCATCTCGACGCCATTCGTGAAAATGGCATACATTGTAACCATTTTCTTCCCCTTCGAACCAATTTACCCATACATCATGAAGATACAGCATTTGATTAACCCCTCGCTTCATAACTGTTTATCAAACAGTATAGGCAGCAAGGAGTTAAATTATTCCTTCGACATTATTGTTCATTTGGAAATTATTGTTCAAGATACTCTTAATGTTCCTATAAACATAATTTTAGAGGACACCAGTTCCGTTATGCGTGACAAAATGGTCTATTTCCGTATGATTCCGGACTCACGTTCCGTTATTATGTTAAAAAACAGTGATTTTCATCTGTTTTTTTGCAAATAACGAATTCTGTGTCCGCTTAACCTTTAAATTAGGCCACTTTTTAAAAATAACGGATTCTGTGTCCGCTTAAAGCTTAGAGCTTGGCGTGTTTTTAGTTTTCCTCGCTGTCTTCTATTCTAAAAAATCGTCTATGAGCAAGTTTTCTGAGGGAGTTGCTAATGTTTTTTCGATGGAGAATGGATGATTCTTTTTATACTCAGATATGATTTTGTACCCAAGCGCGTATCCCATCATTCTTGGAACAAATTTTCTGCCGAAAAGAAGATCATCATGCATCCAATTTCTTCTGTTAATCATTAACCTTTCTTTAAAATCACTTTTCCAAAATCGCTTTAATAGCTTTTCAGAATAGCCTCTTGTCCATTCGGCAAGATATTTTTCACCACAATACTCTTCCACTGCCGTTTCTGCTAATCCTTCCAGTATAAGCGAATCCAATAATGTGTAGTCAAGAGGCATCTTTTGAAGATTATTCATTCTTGCTGCATGATGATATTCATGGACAAAAAGTGCTTCCAACTCCTTCAAATCTTGAAGAGGAGAAAGAAATAAATACAGATTTTTTTCAAATGTAACACCTGATTTTCCATTTGTTTGCCTCATTAATTGGCGATTTACACCATTTATAGGGAATATATATATATTAACTTCAGGTCCATTCCATAAGTTTTTATATTTTTCATATAATCGATTTACTTTTTGCCAGTAAGACCCTTCTTTTAATGCTTCAAAAATATTTTTATTAAAACTGGAAGGCTGGTACATTCCGAAGCTTTTTAAATACTGATAGAAACCACGGTCTTTTCTTAAATTGGAGGTTCCTCTTGTTCTTGAACAAATTTCCTCCGGAGTGTTAAAAGATTCTTCTAACCATTTATCCGTCCTTATTACCCCATTTTTAAACACCTCCCTATCCACTACAGTATATGTTTTTGCACAAAAAAAGAGATAGGCTGTGAAAACCTATCTCTTTAACGATTTATTTCTCAAACTTTTTAAATACAATCGTTGCATTATGACCACCGAAGCCTAAAGAGTTACTCATGGCAACAGAAATTTCTTGCTTACGAGCTTCACCTGGCACATAGTCCAAATCACATTCTGGATCAGGAGTTTCAATATTAATAGTTGGAGGAAGAATACCATCTTTTATCGCTAAAATACTGAATATTGCTTCTACACCGCCAGCTGCGCCAAGGAGGTGTCCTGTCATGGATTTTGTTGAGCTTATCGGTAATTTATAAGCGTAATCGCCAAAAACAGTTTTTACTGCCATTGTTTCAAATTTATCATTGTAATCTGTACTTGTTCCATGGGCATTAATATAATCGATATCCTCTGGGTTTAACCCTGCATCGTTAATAGCCATTTTCATAGCGCGAACTCCGCCTTCACCGCCTGGTGCTGGTGCTGTGATGTGATGAGCATCACCTGTCGCGCCATAACCAACGATTTCAGCATAAATTTTCGCACCGCGTGCTAAGGCATGTTCTAATTCTTCCAGAACGATGATTCCAGCCCCCTCGCCAATGACAAAACCATCGCGGTTTAAGTCAAAAGGACGGCTAGCTGTCTTTGGATCCGGATTTGTAGAAAGTGCTTTATTGGCACTAAAGCCAGCAACAGACATATTGGTAATTGGCGCTTCAGCACCACCTGTTATCATAGCATCAGCGTCTCCACGTTGGATAACTTTAAATGCATCTCCAATTGAGTTTGTTCCAGTTGCACAAGCCGTTACTGTACAAGAGTTAATCCCTTTTGCACCAAGAAAAATAGAAACTTGTCCTGCAGCCATATCAGGAATCATCATTGGAACAAAAAATGGGCTCACGCGACGGTATCCTTTTTCCATGAATACTCGCAATTGATTTTCGTATGTTTCCATTCCGCCAATCCCTGAACCAATCCAAACTCCAACACGTGAAGCATTCTCATCATTGATCGTTAAATCTGCGTCCTTCACAGCCATCATGGAAGCTGCAATAGCATAATGTGTAAAACGATCCATTTTCCTAGCTTCTTTTTTCTCAATAAAATTTTCAATATCAAAATCTTTTACTTCCGCAGCCACTTTTGCAGGGAAATCATCTGGATTTAGTCTTGTTAATAGACCAATCCCTGAATTTCCCGCAAGAATATTTTTCCAAGCAGTCTCTACATCATTCCCCACAGGAGTGACTGCTCCTAAACCTGTTACAACAACACGTCTATTATTCATTTTAAATCCATCTCCTTTTTATATAACCCAAGAAGATTTTTATATTTTCCAAATTTCCATTTAATCTTCTTATTAGTAATCTTATCTTCCCCATCTTAGAGCTATTGAACCCCAAGTAAGGCCACCGCCAAAACCAACAAGAACTACTACATCATCCTCTTTAATTCTTCCTGCTTCTACATCTTCCACAAGTGAGATTGGAATGGAGGCCGAAGAGGTATTCCCATATTTATTAACTGTTTTAGACATTTTTTCAATAGGGAGTTCAAGGCGTTGTCTTGCAGATTCCATAATGCGGATATTTGCTTGATGCGGGATTAGGAAATTTACATCTTCCTTTTTTAGTCCTGCTTTTTCAATTACCTTTTCGCTGGACTCTCCCATTTGTCTTACTGCAAACTTAAATACTTCACGGCCATTCATAATAATATGACCATGCTCATTTTCGTATAAATGCTTTGCTCCGACACCAGCTGCACCTAAGTCAAATGCCAATATTCCTCTTCCTTCTGATACAGGTCCAATAATAGCTGCACCAGCACCATCTCCAAATAGAACAGCCGTGTTTCGGTCCTCCCAGTTTGTGATTTTCGAAAGCTTTTCAACACCAATGACTAACACATGTTTATACGTATTGGTTTCAATAAACTGTTTTGCTGTTACAACTCCATACATAAATCCCGAACAAGCAGCACTAATATCCATTGCTGCTGCTTTCGTTGCACCGAGACGATCCTGGAGGAGGCAAGCTACAGATGGGAAGGGCATATCTGGTGTTACTGTTGCTACTAGTATGAGATCAATATCTTCAGCTGTTAAATTTGCATTTTCCAATGCCTTTAAGGCTGCCTCGTAAGCCATATCCGAAGTATTTATATCATCAGACGCAATTCGTCTTTCTTCTATACCAGTACGAGTTCGAATCCATTCATCTGAGGTGTCCATCATTTTTTCCAAATCAAAATTCGTTAATACCTTTTCTGGACTATACTTACCAATGCCAATTATTCCTGCATTCATAGTTGCCTTCCCTTCTTTCTGCGAAAATATTATTAAACCGTCTTTTCTAAGACTGTTCATAATCTAAACCCTAATGGTACTTATGATGCTTCAAAAGCGATAAAAAATTAAGTATCAATTATTATGACCTGCTACTAATTATAGCAGGACGACCCATTTTTGTCACTCTGATAGTTTACCTGTGTCAATCGTCTATTCTCCCAATCAAATTTATGCATATCGTATCATGATAGGAGGTGTCTATTGATGAGTGAGGAGGAACTTAATCAGACTGGTGAAGAAATGAAAGCAGAAACAGGACAACAACAAGGACAAGAACAAGAACAAAATACACGGCCAGTACATCCATTCGATTCAATGTTTTTTGGGAATAGAAACCGCCAAAATCGTAATGACCGGCAAAATCGCAGCCAGCCTGCAACAAATGATTCACCTCAGATGGATGGATGGTTAAACAGTATTCTTAATAATAAACATTTGAGCAATGTTAATATGGATGAATTAATGACCCATGTAGATCAATTAATTGTTTCTTTAAATGAACTGAAACCTATGTTTAAAAAAGTCGCACCAATGATTCAAAGTTTTATACAGAAAGAAAAAGAATAAAAATCAGCATTCTTTTGCTGATTTTTATCTTTTTCACTATTCCTCTAATGCATCCTTTTTTCCTAATTCATACGCTTCATTCATGACATTTGTAAATAGTTCCATAAAAGGAGACAACATTTCAAAGGATAATTCAATTCCCGCTTCATCAAGTTTTGCTTTTGCTTCAGGTAAATATTTCATTGCTATTTGCATAAATTCCAATGATTTATCTTGGTTCATCTGAGCTTTTTCCTCCTGCCATATCTTTTGGAAGTTTTCCCTTTTTAATACCCTTTTCAAGCTTTTAACGGCATTTGTTATAAGCTTTATTTTTGTTTGCATTTCATTATAAGCTGACCAAATGAATATGCACACAATATTGCTAGTTATTTATGTTGCAACATATTCTCACCATGTCCAAAAAATTAATTTCCTAAATATTATGCCGAAGTAAAAATAAGAAATTTCCACCTACAAATTCTATCAGAATGAATGGTTAGATTTCCACTTTATTCTACCCTTGAAAGCACAAATTGGGAAGTGTCATTCATAAAATCGTTTAAAACACTCCATTTGCATGATTAATCCTTCTTGATAGGAACGCTGTTCTTTAACATTTATTATTTGTATATCACTATTATCGATCATTTTTTTTTCATCGGGCATTGAAAAGGATTCATTTAGAAAAAGGATACAATTCCGCCAAGTATCAGATTGCACATTTCTCAGCAATAAGCTTTGCCCATGTTCAGTTGCTTTCGTATTGCCTACAATTTCTTTTACAGCATCCTCAATAAAAATAGCATCCCGCTGATCATCTAAATAATCATCTGTCGGTTTCCCTTCAATCAATTGCTGAAATAAATAAGTATTAGGCTGCCACGGACCATATAAAGTCGGAGCATAATATTCTACCACTTTTTTTATTCTATTGTTTTTTTGAAAAATTGTATGCAATTTTCTTTTATCCATATCTGAAAATGAATGATAATATTGACTTGGATAAATGATGTGATATTCTGTAATGTTTTCCATTTGAATTAGATTTTCAACAGTATTTAGTAAATCATTCATTTTTTCAGAAGACCGTAGAAAATCAATAAAAGGGATAAAACAAACTGTCTCAGAATCTATTTCATCCCTTATTTCTTCTATTGATAGTCGCATTAAATTAGCATTTCTCCCGATTTCCAACCATTTTTCCAAATGAAATCTTTCTGCCTGCTCTTCATTATCTATCGCAATAACACTGCATCCGCGATTTAATAGTTCCTTACAAATTTCAAATCCGACAAAATGCATTGCACCACAAACGATTGTACTTTCCATCCTGTTCCCCCTTTCATATACATGTATCGTATGCACACATATTTATTTCATGAATATTTACAAGTCGTTTTCTTGTTCTTTTAGAAAAGAAATCAATTTATTCGTCATATTCATTTGCTGATCAGATAAAACAAAATGGAATGTTGATGGAGAATGATTCCTATTTCGTTGCTCCATTATTTCCTTTAATCGTTCTGTTTGACTTTTATAGCTGTTATTATCAATCCTTTGAAAAATACACAAGCCTTTCTTCATTTCGACTAGATTAGTTGTAATATCTTCTTGCCACTCTTCCGGATTTCCTTCTCCTTGTTGTTGAAAGGCAAATTGTACTTCTCTGAGCAACTTTTTATAAAAAAACTTTCGTCTTTGCTCTTGATTCATATGCGCTTCTAATGATACACAAGGAGAGATTAATACAAGGGACCTTATATTCTCCTTTAAAAACGGAATTAGCTTAATTGCCGCCAATGCTCCCATTCCCTCCCCTAAAACATGAATCTTATTATTTAATATTTCTTGACGAATTATATATTGATATAATCGAAAAGCATGTTTTACTGCAATATCATTTCCCCAATTACGTCCAAAAAGATTGGAATAGTAAACCAAATATCCTTCGTTTGTAAATGCACTTATCATCATTTCCCTGCCTTTGTTTTCTAACCAAAAACTTGTTTCATCATTCACATAATGCTGAGTGTCACCAATAATGAAAATAGCAAAACCATTTGGTTTTTCGGGATAGTGAATCATACACCACTCTTGTTCGAATTGAAATGTTTCATTAAACATAAAGATTTCTCCTTAAAAGTAAATACAAAACATTGCCTCTTTTCCTCTAAGGCATTTGTCATATTTCAATACAATGTATTCCCAGCGTTAAAAAAATGTAAGGAGAAAAGCCCAATTATTCCATAATTGGGCAGAAAATAAGAAAAGAAAAGCGCCTTGCTCATCCTCTGGAAGATAGCCTATGGTGTTAGACAAAGGGCAACTCATGAAATATTAAGCTTAAAACTTCCTAGAATTTTCACTTTCTAAATGTGAGAAGCTATGATAAGATGTAAGCGGATAATAATATTTTTCATATACATAAATTTCAGCAGATTTGAGGTGTTATAGATGAAATATTTTTGGACTTTGTTCTGGACATTTCTACTTGTACAAATGTTAGGATATGTAGGAAGTGCAATGACTGATACTCAATATTCTATTGGTACTATGTCGATTTTAAGCGTAGTCGTAACAGTTATGATTTTTATCCTGTCATCTGTTATTCCTAATTCACCTGCTACAGAAGAGTAAAAAACAACCTCGCAATCGCGAGGTTATTTTTTTATGAAAACCTTTATTTGATTATTATTTAATCCTATCTCAATTGTATTGTGGGGATGAACATGACCTGCAATAATTTCCCTAGCTAATTTTGTTTCGATTTGTTGTTGAATGAATCGTTTTAATGGACGGGCACCATAGACTGGATCATATGCAGAAGTTGCGATCCAGCCTTTTGCTTCATCTGTCATTTCAAGATTTATATATTGATCGCTCAATCTCTTTTGAAGTTCATCGATTAGCTTCGAAACTATTCCTTTAATATCTTTCATGTTCAATGGCTTAAATAATATAATATCATCGATTCTATTTAAGAACTCAGGTCGAAAGGATGCACGAAGTTGTTTTAATACCTTTTCTTTCGTTCCCTCATCAATTTCATTTTCGTTATTTTCTCTTTCCAACAGGAAGGCGGATCCGATGTTGGATGTCATAATGATTACGGTATTTTTAAAATCGACCGTTCTTCCTTGAGAATCGGTAATTCGCCCATCATCTAATGCCTGCAATAAAATATTAAATACTTCCGGATGTGCCTTCTCAATTTCATCCATCAAAATAACGGAATAAGGTTTCCTTCTAACTGCCTCCGTTAATTGGCCGCCTTCCTCATAACCTACATATCCTGGAGGCGCCCCAATTAGTCTGGATACAGCATGCTTCTCCATATATTCCGACATATCGATTCGAATCATTTGCTCTTCGCTATCAAATAGCACTTGTGCCAATGCTTTTGCCAACTCTGTTTTTCCAACACCCGTAGGTCCGAGGAAAATAAAGGAACCTATTGGCCGATTTGGATCTTTAATCCCAGCTCTAGCTCTCAACACTGCATCGCTCACAGCACGAACTGCCTCATCCTGTCCAATGACTCGCTCATGTAAGATACTTTCTAGTTTCAAAAGTTTCTCTCTTTCCCCTTCCACTAATTTGGAAACCGGTATTCCCGTCCACCTGGCAACGATGTCAGCAATTTCTTCTTCCGTGACTTCCTCACGTAAAAGCTTATTTTCTCCTTTATGCTCTGCAAGTGTACCCTCTAACTCCTTCAGTTCTTTCTCTACTGCTGGTATTTTCCCATGACGTAATTCAGCCGCTTTATTTAAATCGTAATCGTTCTCTGCTTCCTCCAGTTGTCTCCTCAGTTTTTCAAGCTGTTCGCGTTTTTCCTGAATTGTTGACAATTCAGTTTTTTCAGCTTGCCATTTCGCTTTCATCGCATCCGCTTTTTCTTTGAAATCCGCCAATTCTTTTTGCAAAATTGCTAAACGTTCCTTACTCGCTTCATCAGATTCCTTCTTCAGTGCAGCTTCTTCAATTTCCAACTGCATCACACGTCTTGTTACCTCATCTAATTCGCTAGGCATTGAGTCTATTTCTACCCGTATCGTTGCGCATGCCTCGTCAACAAGATCAATCGCTTTATCTGGCAAAAAGCGATCGGTGATATAGCGATTGGATAATGTTGCTGCCGCAACTAAAGCACGATCATGAATATTTACACCGTGATGAATTTCGAACCGTTCCTTAAGCCCGCGTAAAATAGAAACAGTATCTTCCACCGTTGGCTCCTGTACCAGTACTTGTTGAAATCTTCTTTCCAAGGCCGGGTCTTTTTCAATATACTTGCGATATTCATCTAGGGTCGTCGCACCAATACAATGAAGTTCTCCCCTTGCAAGCATCGGTTTCAACATATTCCCTGCGTCCATCGCACCTTCCGTTTTACCAGCTCCAACAATGGTATGTAATTCATCAATGAATAAAAGAATACGGCCTTCACTCTTTTTTATTTCCTGAAGAACTGCTTTCAGTCTCTCCTCAAATTCACCTCGGAATTTAGCTCCAGCAATTAAAGATCCCATATCTAAGGCAAAAATCGATTTATCCTTTAACCCTTCCGGTACATCCTTTCTAACAATACGTTGGGCTAAACCTTCAACAATCGCAGTTTTTCCGACACCAGGCTCGCCAATTAAAACAGGATTATTTTTCGTTTTCCTTGATAAGATTCGGATTACATTGCGTATTTCACTATCTCTTCCTATTACAGGGTCAATTTTTCCCTCTTTAACAGCAGCTACTAAGTCTCGTCCATATTTTTTCAAAACATCATACGAGCTTTCCGGATTTTGTGATGTCACCTTTTGATTCCCCCTTATTTGCATGATTTCCGAAAGTAATTTATCTCTCGTTATTTGTTTTTTTATTAAAAAACTGGATATCTCATTATGTTGTTGGTTCGTTAATCCAAGAATTAAATGTTCTACGGAAAGATACTCATCCTCTAATTGTTTTGCTTCCTTTTCGGCATCTAAAAATAGCTTTTGTAAATTGGATGATAGATATTGCCCTCCGGTACTAGTGCCGGATACTTTTGGTTTTTTCTTTATTATCTCATCTATTAAGGCTTCCAAATCCTGTTTGGCGATGCCTGCTCTTTCATAAATACTAACCAACAAGCTATCCGTTTTTTCCGCGAGTGCTTTCCATAAATGGACGATATCTACCTCCGGATTCTGCAGATTATTTGTAATTTGTTGGGCTTCCGCCAAGCCTTCCTGTACGGAAAATGTCATTTTATTTATATCCACTTTTTCATCACCCCAAGTGTGAATAATGTTAAGTTTATTTTATGCTATATATTACCAAAGAGCAAAATTGTAGGTTGCTTATGTGTTTTACATATGGATTATCAATAATGTTTCAATAACCTCACAAATTGTTTCCGGAAAATTATTCGTTTATTATGTGAAATATAATTAATTCAGGCACTTCCTGGAATAATTCAAGCACTTCTCCGAATAATTCAAGCACTACTCAAAATAATACAGTCAAACACATCAGTCCATACAAAAAGCCATCCAAATCAGGATGGCTTAAGGTTTGCGCTTATATGTCCAATGACGCTCATCATTTGAGGTTTCCGGGAAATGATCTCCCGCTTTTAGTCTGATACTTTTCGGATTAATCACCATACTGCCATTTTCTCCAACTTCCACATACACTCCGTTATTAGGAGCTTTATCTCCGGAATGAAATCGGCGTCGTTGTCCCATACGGTTTTCCCTCCTTAAAGTAGCGTCAATACTATTTTGCATCATTTCAGAAGGGACATAAGCGTATGTTTTTTCCATTTTAGCTTATGCAGTTTTTTTCATTGTTTTTGCCTTCTTCATTTGTAATAAATCCTAAACCGAATTGATTACAAGGCATCGTTTTGAATAAATTTTATTTATTTTTAACCCAAAAAAGGCTGTTATTTTAAGTTTTCAAATTAAGAAAAGGGCTTAGCTAATGCCTAAAGCGATTTTTGCATAACGAGACAAGCGGTCTTTTGACCATGGCGGATTCCAGACAATGTTCACTTCTGTTTCCTTCACTTCAGGTAAATCCCGCAGTGCCGTTTGAACCTGGTCAACTATAACACCAGCTAGCGGGCATCCCATTGCAGTTAATGTCATAGTAACTGTACATTTCCCAGAATCATCTAAATCTAAATCATATACAAGCCCAAGATTGACAATATCTATTCCAAGCTCGGGGTCAATTACTTGTTCTAAAGCACCAAGAATACTTTCTCTTAGTTCCTCATCCATTCTAATTCACTCCTTCATATCTTTAATCATATCATAGCAAACTTGACGTAAAAAAAGAAATTAAACATCTTTAAAGCCATCTTTCAAACCAATCCACTGTTTTCAACAAGCCATTTCTAGAAACCTTATGCCCTGAATTCTTATCTGTTATGAACTCTAATCGTTCTGGAGCTTCAGCATACAAATATTGAATCCTTTTATAAAAATCATATGTAGGCTGGTAAGGAACCATGTTATCTTTTACACCATGCCAGAATAAAATAGGACGCATCTTAATTAATTCTAAATGTTTACTTAAATCATATTCCTCCAAAGCGGATATTTGGTCCTGCAATTCCTTATCGGTCAGTGGAATTTTGATGCCGTTATTCTTTAATTTTTGAATTTGTTCAAGAGCAAATGCCTCGTAATTTGGACTTCCCATTAAAATAACTGCCGCTTTAATCCAATCGTATTTTGTTAAGGCACCAGATGTAATAATCCCGCCCATGGACGTTCCAACTAGTCCAATTCTATCTGGGTCTGTATTACCGCTTTTCACATAATAATTCTTAATTACATTAATTTCATGGATTGTTTTTAAAATAATCTCCCAAAATTTAAACAACACTTCCATTTGAGACGATTCTGTCTGTCTTTCACCGTGAAACAAAATTTCAGGTAAAACTACTCTAAAACCTTTTTCAGCTAATAAATAGGCGTAATGAAGATTATGCTCTTTTGCTGATTCAAACCCATGAATAAAAATTACAAGAGGGGCTTTTTCTTTAAAAACCTGATCCTTCCCAACATGTAAAACTGGTATATCTTCTATCATTTCTTTTTGTATTTGAATCACAGTGATGGCTCCTTCTGACACATATTCCTTCTAATTATTACTATTATTTAGTATATTGAAACTACAAACATTTTTTTAATATTTCGATTGGCTAAATTGTATATTTAGTTTAGGGCATCTTTTCTTAAAAAGGCATTCACTTATAAAAAATGAGTTTCATTCTACACATGCAGCACTAAGAAAAGAGCCTTTCCCAAAGACAGTTTATCAAATTTACTTGGATTTTCCCAAAGATAAGAATCAGCAAAGGAGAAATCAAATGTCACAACGACCGCACTTAATTGCTTTAGATTTGGATGGCACCCTTCTTACAGATGACAAAAACATTTCGGAAAGAAATGCCCGCACTATAAATAAGCTTCAGGAGCAAGGCCATATTGTCATGATTTCAACCGGGAGACCATTTAGATCCAGTAAAAGATATTATCAGGAACTAAACTTGAAATCCCCTATCGTCAATTTTAATGGCGCATTTGTTCATCATCCATTAGAAGCAGATTGGGGCATGTACCATCAACCTATTGGTATTGATATTGCAAAAGATATCGTCGACACTTGTCATCAATATAATATCCATAATATTATTGCGGAAGTACTGGACCATGTCTATTTGCACTATCATGATGAAAAGTTATTGGAAATATTCCATTATGAAAGTCCAAAAGTTACAACAGGAAATTTACTTTCCTTCCTACAGGATAATCCAACTTCATTATTAATCCATGCTGAAGAAAAAGATGTACCAAAAATTCGCGCGACTCTGTCAGATGTTCATGCTGAAGTGATTGACCATAGACGTTGGGGCGCACCTTGGCATATTATTGAAATTGTTAAATACGGATTGAGTAAAGCAAATGGCATTGAAAGAGTTGCCAATTATTACAACATCCCTAAGGAGAATATTATTGCTTTTGGTGACGAGGACAATGATTTTGAAATGATTGAATATGCGGGAATTGGCGTCGCAATGGGCAATGCCATTAAGCCGCTTAAGGATTTAGCAAATCATGTTACTGCAAGCAATATGGAAGACGGAGTTTCTGTATTTTTGGAAGAATTTTTCAAGCTTAAATAACAATCATTCCATTTTTTTACCTGATTTGAATGCGGTGTGAAATCCATACTATTTAAAGAACGGATCTTTATTCGTTTAATTCTAGCGAAGGACGGTGTTTCGTTTGGGTAAAAGAAACAAATCGAAACGTTTTGTTCAGCAAGGAAAAGATGCAGTATCCAAGCATGATGAGCGCTTTCCATACCGATCCACATATGCTGAAGCAGAAGAACGTCAGCTAGAGTTCATGAAGGAATCTTCATTAGGAGGAGTCGAATAATGACAAATAGGTTATTTCAACAAGCTAAGTTTTTTGTTGAAAGAGCAAAAGGATCTCCTAATGATGAACAAGCGATGCAAAAGGCAAAGAATGCACTTTCCTCCGCATTCGCAAATTCTACCATTGCCGAGCAAAATCAATTAAGTGAAATGCAAAATGAGTTAGAACAATTGAAATAGCTGCCGGTTTTTGGCAGCTATTTTTTTAGATTTTGAATAAAAATCGGTTCGTCTTTTGAATTAAAGATGGAAAAAATCAGTGACTCGTTCTGTGCAAAAATTTCATGTGGAAGACGAAGTGTAATTTGAAATGTGTTTGTATCCCCAGAAATTCGTATGGCTTTTTTCTTCAATATAATTCGATGCCCATCATCAACTGTATAATAATATTTTTCATTAGAATCCTCTAATACACCCTTAATGGTGTAATTTCCAGCCCTGCCTTCGATTTGGATGTCATGCAAAGAAGGCACCGTAAATTCTTGTTTCGTTACATATTGTGTGGATTTAGGAATGCCGTTTATTTTAGATGGCAATAATTCTGCTATTAAAGTGTATTTTCCGGAAGAAATTCTTTGTCCATTGCTTTTATAATCCCAATTAATGGTCCAGACTTTTTCCTTTCCGCTTGGTATATTTACATATTGAAATGCTTGTAAATAAAACCTTCCTTTGCTTAAACGAAAAACTTCTCTCTTTCCGTCCATTATAGAAAAATCGTATAGCTTACTTGTCGGAAATTCCAATTTCACATCCTTATCAGAATTATTCCGAACAATTAATTTTATTTCCAAATGATCAGCATAGGCCTTTAGTTTAGCATCCCATGATACCATAGAAGTACTATCCTCCCCCGTGGCATACGCAAATTCAGGTAAAACTAACATCATCAAACAAAGAAAACGAAGAATTTTTTTCATGGTGATCTCCCTTCCAAAAATGGAAAAATCTCACCACATAGTATGTTCCATCCTTCCGAAATTAATCCTTCCTAAAAAACCCGTAAACTGCCGCTGTTTGCACAACATTTGTAAATGCATTTGGATCTACCTCTTTAATGATATGTTCCATCTCATATAATTCATACCGAGTAATGACAATCATTAACATTTCCCGATCCTCATTTGAAAACGCTCCTTTAGCAGGAATTAATGTAATTCCGCGCACAAGCTTAGCATGGATGGCCTTCTTCATCTCTGTAGGAATTTTCGTAATAATCATGACCGTTAATTTTTGATGGCGTGTATGGATAGCATCAATAACCCTTGTCGATGCATATAATGAGACAAGCGTATAAAGTGCTTTATCCCATCCGTATAAATATCCCGCTGTTACAATAATGACTGCATTTAAAGCAAAATAATAAATTCCAACCGGTTTATCTTTCATCCTTGATAAAACCATAGCAATAATATCGAGGCCACCTGTCGATGCTCCGAACTTTAATGTGATTCCGACACCAATTGCAGTCAGGACGCCTCCAAATACTGCATACAACAGAATATCTCCGGAAGCTTTATGTACGGGAATAATCTCTAAAAAGACAGACATTAAAACGACGGACACAAAGCTATACAATGTGAATAACTTTCCGACCTTTAGCCATCCAAGGATGGCAACTGGAATATTTAATATTAACAAAAGCAATCCCATCGACAAATGTAATGGAGTATATTGGTTAAAAATATTGGATAAAAGCTGTGCAGCTCCACTAAACCCACTGGAGTAGACATTTGCTGGTTTTAAAAAATAGTTCATGGCAAATGCATTTAAAATAGCACCTACTAGAACGACAACTATTTTTTTACCATGTTCTATTAGAAGTTCCTTTTTCATAAAAAAATCCTCCTCATTCTTACTATTCACCTAATTAGAGGAAGTTCATACCAAAACGATTGTGAAATTTAGGCAAAATAGATAAAATTAAAGGAAATATAAATCGAAAGCTTAGGTGAAAATGAAATGACAGCTATTAAGTTGTTTGCTGATAGTGCATGTGATTTACCACTCGAATTTTTTGAAGAAAATAATGTGACTTTAATTCCACTCAATGTTTACATGGATGACAAGGAATATCTAGATATTAAAACTATTAATCCGAAACAGATATTTGATGGAATTCGTTCAGGTAAGGTTCCGAAAACCTCCCAGCCATCACCGGAGGTATTTGAGCAGGTATTTACTGATCTTGCTAAATCAAAACAAACAGGGATATACATTGCTTTTTCTTCTGCATTATCAGGAACTTACCAAACAGCTGAAATGGTGCGTGGACAATTATTAGAGGAGTACCCCGATTTAGATTTAACGATCATTGATTCCAAGTGTGCTTCAGTCGGCTATGGACTCGTAGTAAAGAATGCTGCCAGTATGTTAAAGGCAAATGCAACAAAAGAACAAATTATTGAAGCTTCCATTTTTAACAGCCAACATATGGAGCATTTATTTACAGTAGATGATCTAGATTATCTCGCAAAGGGCGGAAGATTATCGAAAGCCTCCGCGTTTTTAGGCGGACTCTTAAATATTAAACCGCTTCTTCATGTGGAGGACGGAAAGCTTATTCCACTTGAAAAATTAAGAGGAAAGAAAAAAGTACTTCAGCGGATGCTTGATTTGATGGGGGAAAGAGGCGAGCGACTACAGGATCAATGTATCGGAATTTGCCATGGGGATGATGAAGAAGCTGCTTTGAACCTAAAGAATTTAATTGAAGAGCGTTTTGGAGTAAAAGAGTTTTATATCAATATCATTGGGTCTGCTGTTGGCTCTCATGCTGGACCTGGAACATTAGCGGTTTTCTTTTTGAATAAGCGCCGTTAGCTCATAAAATTCTCCTGCCTTGGTCATATTAAGGATGTACAATTTGAAGGGGGAAATCATCTCATGTCGCATACATCTGATAATGATAAAAAAGCACAAGACAACAATGCTCTAAGACACGAAAAAAATATGATGCGAGAAAAAAATCGCAAGGCTGGAAAACACCAATATTCAAAGAAAACCAATCACTTGTAAGACAGGGAACATTCCTTGTCTTTTTTTATTTATCGTGATTACCGCAAAAAAGTTGTTTCCCTCCATTCGTTTGTCTATAATATTGTTAATATTACGTAACGGTGGAGGTTAATTATGTCAAAAGAAAGCTCGTTTGATATCGTGTCCCAAGTTGATTTTTCGGAGGTTACAAATGCGATAACGCAAGCGTTGAAGGAAATCCAAACACGCTATGATTTTAAAGGAAGTAAAAGTGATATTAAACTAGATAAAGAAGAACTTGTTCTAGTTTCCGATGATGAGTACAAATTGGGTCAAGTAAAGGATGTATTGTTCAGCAAATTAATTAAACGCGGTGTACCCGTGAAAAATCTGGATTACGGGAAAGTGGAAAATGCTTCAGGAGGAACTGTCAGACAACGTGCAAAGCTGATTCAAGGCATTGATAAGGAAAACGCCAAAAAGATTAATACTATTATTAAAAACAGCGGAGTTAAGGTAAAAAGCCAAGTACAGGATGACCAAGTTCGTGTAACTGGAAAAAGCCGTGATGATTTGCAAAAAATTATTGCAGCAATAAGAGAAGCAGATTTAACAATAGATGTACAGTTTGTAAATTACCGATAGAAACAGGTGGGTCCCACCTGTTTTTTTGATGCAAGAATTCACTCATAACTATTTCCTATATGTAAAGAATAATGGAAGATTACATCTAGGATGGAGTTGAAATGATGAGTACTGGACAAAATCAGCCGAAAAAAACGATGCCGAAACAACATCAAAATACACAGCCGGGTACTGAATCGAAGATGAATCCTTTGCCAAAATCTATGAATCCTGGTTATAAGGGGAGCGGAAAATTAGCTGGAAAGACAGCGATTATTACAGGTGGGGACAGCGGGATTGGCAAGGCTGTTGCACTCTATTTTGCTAAAGAGGGCGCCGATGTTGCCATTTGTTATTTAAACGAACATGACGATGCGAAGGAAACATTAACGCTGATTCAAAAAGAAAATCGGGAATGTCTTCTTATCCCAGGAGATATCGGTGATGAACAGCATTGCATGGATGCAGTAAAAAAAGCGGTAGATCAGTTTGGAAAAGTAGATATTCTAGTGAACAACGCCGCAGAACAGCACCCACAGCAAAGCATTTTGAATATAACAGCTGATCAATTACAAAGAACTTTTCAAACGAATATTTTTTCATTCTTTTACATGACAAAAGCTGTCCTTCCCCATTTTTCAAAGGGAAGTGCAATCATTAATACGGCTTCCATTACAGCATATCAAGGGAATGAGCAGTTAATCGACTATTCGGCTACAAAAGGTGCAATTGTTACCTTTACCCGCTCATTAGCTCTCTCATTAGTACAAAAAGGAATTCGCGTGAACGGTGTTGCCCCTGGACCTATATGGACCCCGCTTATTCCTTCTACATTCCCTGAGGAACAAGTCGAAACATTCGGTGGAAATGTGCCGTTTGGAAGACCAGGACAGCCATATGAGCTTGCACCAGCATACGTTTATTTAGCATCAGAGGATTCCAGCTATGTAACGGGGCAGATGATTCATGTGAATGGCGGAACGATTGTAAATGGATAAAATATAGAATGAAAAAGAGGTTACCCTTAAAGTGTATAAACACTGAAGACAACCTCTTTTTCTGTTATTTAATTGGCATTTCGTTTTCCCCTTTTCTTCGCAGCAATAATAAAAGCAAAGAAAAGAACCCAAACAATGACTAATACGCTGATGAAGCCGAAATTAATTCCCGTTTTATCAACCACTCTGTATATTTCTGAGGTTTCCCGTTCGAGAACAAGCTTAAATTTACCATTATCTGTCCGGATAATTCCGCCTTCCAAAAGTCCGTGCAATTCTTTATCCCCCTTAAACTGGGAAGCATCAATGGAAATACCTTGAGTGGAATTTGTGTTATTGATTGCAACGATGTTGATATCGCCCTTATATTCCCTTTTATAAATGGTCATTCCATTTTTATCATAAAGCGGTGTGAATGTCCCTTTTACCAGTGCCGGGTTTTTCGCCCTTAAATCGGAAATTTGCGTCATATAGTCCATAAGGTCCTTATCCGCGCGGAAATTCATCATTTTGCGATTTTCAGGTGCATTTCCGCCATCAATCGCGATTTCTGATCCATAATACATAACAGGCATCTCCGGCTGCGTATACATATACGTTAATGCAAGCTTCCATCTTGTGCCTGGATATTTATTAGCGTTCACCATGTCACGTGTAAAGCGCGTCATATATGGATTATCAAAATAAATTGCATTTATTGTGTCTGAATTATATGTATGTTTGTTTTTCTTCACTATATCCATCAAAGACGTTGCAGACTCATTAATATTTGAGAATGCATTTCGCAATGGCTGATTCTGAGGATTATCATAAAAACCATCAAATCCAGCCTGTTCGTATGTTTTGATCGTCTTGACATTATTAGTATGGACATCGCCCAGTAAGAAAAAATCTTTGTTCACCGATCTAACTGCAGAATTGAAATCCTTCCAAAAGCTGATTGGTGCATCTTCTACATTACTTAAATAATAACCATCGATGCCCGTTTTTTGTACCCACCATTTTCCTGCTTTAATAAAGTATTGGTTCACATCCGGGTTATTTTGATTTAAGACAATCATGCCATCTTTGGTTTTACCTTTTAACCAATCGCTTTTTGTTGGATCCTTAACCCATGGATGATCAGGACTTATTTGATTTGTTACAAAATTGAGCATGACCTTCATCTTTTTCTTATGAGCTTCTTTCACAAGCTGCTGAAATTTTTTCATGGATCCGTAATGTTCGTCCGTTTTAAAGAAGTTGGTTATTCGATCACCGGCATAGCCATTTGAGTCATTATCGAAAATGGGATTTAGTAAAATGGCTGTAAAACCTAAATCTTTTATGTAGTCGAGTCGGTCGATAATCCCTTGAAAGTCGCCGCCTTGAAAACTTAAATCTTTTTTTGTATTCGTGTTGTAATCATTAGAATCGTCCCCATTATTAAAGCGGTCGACGATTAAATAGTACACATTTTGACTCTGCCAATCTCGTTGCTCTTTTCCCGCAGCATTCGCAGGTACTGCACAAAAAATGAGCAACGGAATGATGCAAAATGCTAAAACCTTTTTCAACATACCCCGTTCCTCCTAAAAAATAGCCTCATGAAATAAGATTATCCCTTAATAGTACAGATAGTCAAACAATTCTAAAGTTAATTCTTAAATATCTACATATTCTTTGACTTTTATTTGACCACAAGAGAAATAGAGGTATGAATTACCCTCGCTTTGTCAACAAAGAATATATAGCAAGGTTGACGAATGGAGGGTAATCGATGGACCAACAGCAAAGAAATCATCTAATCAAAAACCAAAATCGTGCCTTTATCACCGGGAGTATTGAGAACATCAATGATCAGTGGGTTTTCTTTGATGAAGAAACTGATGAAGCGTTTATGCTGGAGCAATATTCCTTGCAAGAGGTAGAAATCTTCCATAGGCATCAGTGGTTGAGAGGTATATTAGAGGAGGATGGAAAAATCACTTTGCCTACTTCCACTCTTTTCCTCCAAGATAAAATGAAAATTAGAATACGAAAACAAATTACGTTTGCTTTGGAAATATTATTAAATGAACTCACGGACGATGTACTATTTTATTTTATTTATAACCTGAACCTATTGGACTTCTCCATTTATGATTGTATTTATGGTCATAATCAATTATCCTATCTTGATGAAGAGGAAAACCGAAACGGCGTTAATTTTTTGATATTCGACAATGGAGAATGCATTTGCAATGTACAGCATCATTTTACATACGAACAAGAGTGCCAAGATCGTTTTGAATTTACATTAAGTACAGGGAAAAGAACGATTGTTGAAAAAGTCTCAAATTTATAAAAAACGTCTATCTCAAGATAGACGTTTTCGCTATTTTTGACCAATATAACGATAATTTTGCAGCCACTCTTTCATTCGGGCAGAATCCATTGGTTTTTCAATTAAATACCCTTGGATATAATGGCAGTTCATGTTCTTTAAAATAGCAAACTGCTTATCTGTCTCGACGCCTTCTGCAATAACCTCGAGTCCAAGTCCTTGCCCCATCGTCATAATAGAATGAACAATAGCAAAATCCGGGGTTTGAACATCTAAATTTTGTATAAATGATTTATCTATTTTTAATAGATGAATTGGCAAATGGCGTAAATAACTTAGGGATGAATATCCAGTTCCAAAATCATCAATCGATATTTTTACCCCAATATTCCGCAGGGCATGCATTGTATCAATCGTTTTAATGGAATCATTCAACATTACAGACTCAGTAAGTTCAAGATGTAGATATTTGGAATCCAGGTCAGAATAAGCCAGAGCATTTTTTACATCTTCTATGAACCATCTATTTTGAAATTGCGAAGCGGAAACATTAATAGAAATACTAGCATCTGTCAACCCTTCATTATGCCACTCTTTCATTTGTTTGCAAGCTGTTTTCAGCACCCATTTTCCTATTGAATGGATGAGTCCAGTTTCCTCTGCGAGCGGGATAAATTCAAATGGTGGGATAATTCCCCGTTCCGGATGCTTCCACCGAATTAACGCTTCGCAGGATTTCATTTGATGACTTGAACTGTCAATAATTGGTTGAAAGGTAAGAAATAATTCATTATTTTTTATCGCCCTTCTTAATTGACTCTCCATCTCCACACGATGAAGTGTTTCCTGATTCATTTCATCGGAGAAAAAGACCATTCCATTTCCACCTAGTAATTTTGCTCGACTTAAGGCTATATCAGCATTTTTCAATAAATGCTCACTCTGATCACCGTCATAAGGATACATGCTAATCCCAATGCTTGCACTGAGGAAAAATTCTTTCTTTTGATAAGAAAAAGGCTTCTCCACCAGCTTTAATAACTGTTTTCCGATTTGAATGATCGCTTCCGGATTTGATTCCTTCGTTAATAAAATACTAAACTTGTCACTAGTAAATCTACCAAGGTAAGCACCATTAGAAAGTTCATTCTTCATCCTAATTGCAAGTTCTTTTAATATTAAGTCCCCTGCATAATGCCCTAATGTGTCATTCACCATTTTAAAGCGATCGATATCCAAAAAAAGAATAGCAAGAGCACGCCGCTTCTTCTTTGCCCTTCGCAGCATTTCTTCCAAAATTTCATTAAATTTTGTTCGATTAGGCAATCCTGTTCCTTCATCATAGTTTGCCAGCTGCGAAATTTTCTCTTCAAATCTTATATTTTCGCTAATGTCCCTCCCAATTCCGAATACACCTACACATTCACCATTCACCATAACTGGGATATTTTTAATATGAAAAGACTCTATTCTGTCCATTTTAGTTTTTATACTTACCTTATAGTATTGTATTTTTCCGCTAATTGTTCTGCGAAAATGACGTTTTACCTTTGGGATATCATTATCCGTAACTAGCCTTATTGAACTTTTTCCCTTTAGTTCGGCCGACGTATATCCTATTGCTTTTTCAAAGGATTGATTTACACTGGTAAAGTTACCCTTTAAATCCAGTGTGTAAGCTACATCCATATTATTTTCATATAAAGCATGATAGTAGGCTTCCAAATTCCTGGAATTCTCTTGGTATATTTTAACATCCTTTGCCGTTTCATTGACAAGATTTGTTAATGCTGTGATGGAATGTGTTGCAGCGGGTATTATAAATGGATTCTCTGGCATCAGCTTATTCACTGCATTTGATTCGGATATCGCTAAATAAATAGATGATGGTGATAATGGTTTAGGCTGATTTTTCGATCGATATCCAATATCATCATAGCAATAAAAATCTGTTACAGGAGCATTCTGTTTTAAAACTTCTCTATTATACTTAATTAGATGCTCCATGCCATCTATTTTATAAGCACAATGAAAAGCAAGAATGGTGTCCGCTGGCTTTTTTTTCAGCCTTTTTAACCCCTTTTGAGAGGTCGAAAATAGTTCCTCCAAATTTTGAATCGCAAATGATATCCTGTCCCCTTCTATAACAGGGATAGATAATTCAATCGTACTTGCTTCATAGACATTACGAATAAAAGCAATGTGTTTTCTTTCGTTTCGATAGATTAAAAATGGAATATGAAAGCTTGAACTAGGGAGACGCTGAATAAACGGTTTCCCCAAGTACTGTTTCAATATATGTAGAGACTTCTTTCCGTTTATTTCATATAATAAATTTCCTTTAGCTTTTGTAACTTTAAAAGAGAAGCCGATTTCTGACCACTCTCCATTTTCCATTGTTTCAATTAGCAAATCCTGATTATCAAATAATAGAAACACTATTCCATTATTCACTATTCCTTTATCCGTGAATATATAGGAATTATCCTTTATTAGATCAGAGGTATTACAACCAATGATGAAGACATCGGGGTTCAGCCTGTGAAAATCATCTAATATAATGTCAATATCCCCTAATTTCTGATTGGTAAATAGCTGTATCATCTTCGTTTCAGAGGTTACATATTCTGCGGTTATTTTTTCCACAATTGCTAGCAAATCTATTTTATTGTTCATTTCAAGAATTACGGAATGGACTTTTGTTTTCTCGTAGGTGGTGAAAGTGATCACAGGCTTATCGGAGAGAATAGTATTATGTAATATCTTCTCAGCAGAACTACATCCCACAATTACAGCTTGTGGAAGTAAATGCTTAATAGATGTAATTAGATTCCCGATTTCTGTTAAATCCATTTTACCGGCGGATATGTGAACGCATAAAACAGGATACTGCGGAAGTTCGTTTTCTTCGATAAATGACTGGAGCTGAGATTGATTTTCGAATAAAGACTGAAACGATTTTGCCAAATTGCTCACCACCTTGACTTGACAATAATTAAAATATTCATACTATTATTATTGTAATATATTTGTAATATATTGTCGATATTTACCCAAAAATAAAAGCCGCTCATTCCAGAGCGACTTCCTCTTTATGCGAATGGATGCCAGCCCATTGGCAACCTTAATCCAATATAAAGTACAGCTAGAAATAATATGATAAACAACACCCATAAAAGTCCGGTACCTTTTTTATTCACCGTTCTTACTAAAATCATTTCCATTAATACGACAACAAGTAATCCAACAAGTAATTTAACACCGTATAGTCCCGGATTTATGGATTGGTTATTGAAGAACAGTAACGCACCAGTAATAATAACTAAAATGTAGAATAGGCGAACAATCATATGAACGATTTTTGCTGCCTTTTCTCTACCAGCCTTATGTAAAAGCAATGCCACGATAAAAAGAATAATCGCAATGACCCAAGTAGTGACATGGGCATCTGTACGAGTAAGCATTTTTTAACCTCCTAACATTTTTTTATTAATAAGCATTATATGACTCATCCAATATTATCATAATGCCAGATCAATAGATATATTTTACAGATTATTTTACCACATTTGTCAAAGTTCCTATTCCTTCAACTATTATATCGATTCTGTCTCCAGATGCTAAAAATTTCGGAGGATTGAACCCATTTCCTACACCTGCTGGCGTTCCAGTAGCAATAATATCACCTGGTTCCAGCGTCATTCCCTTTGAAAGTACAGAGATAATTTCTTCGACTGGAAAAATGAAATGTTTTGTATTAGAATTTTGGCGGACTTCATCATTCACCTTTGTAACAATATTTAATTGATTCGGGTTTTCTATTGCAGAATGATGAACAATCCAAGGTCCCATTGGGCATGTTCCATCTAAGCTTTTACCGATAAAATATTGATTATGACGCTTTTGAATATCGCGTGCAGTTACATCGTTAATTATCGTGTAGCCAAATACATATTCAAGCGCTTCATCCCTGCTTATACTTCGTCCTTTCTTTCCAATTATGACAGCTAACTCACCTTCATAATCTAATTGATTGGTAATTTCACTATGGGATTCTACCTCTGATAAATGACTGGTAACGGTAGTTGGCGCTTTCGTAAAGACAATGACATTCTTAGGAATATCTGCCTCACTCCCCATTTCAATCGCATGATCACGATAATTTTTCCCTACACACATTATGTTTTTTTGAGGTTTCGGGATTGGGGAAAGCCACTCAATGGAATCCACATTTTCATAAAAAGAGGATAAATCTTCTTTCTCCATTAATTCCTTCATATTCATAATAAATTGGTCGCCTTTTTCAATTGCCTCTAGTATGGAGGCAGGTAAGGATGGATGGCCATTTAATGCTAACTGAGAAACATTTAATATATCTCCCGTGCTCTCATTCAGCACTCCAAATTGTTCCTTGTTTTCTTTTTTAAATGTTAACAGCTTCATACTATTTCCACCTTTAATTTTATTATTTTATTGTTAAATATTCTGCCTTTTTCAGTGAATTCCTCTATTATTTTTTCCCGTATGTTACCATACGCCATACTTTCTCCAATGGACCATATTGAAACTTTATAAACCAAATTTCCGCTAAAATCACTTGAATAATATAAATAAATATCCCTATCATTACACAGGATAGCAGAGTAAGCCCTCCATACAAGCCAAGTCCATAATGATAGAAAATCAGCGACCCTACAATCGATTGAACTAAATAAATCGTCAGAGACATTCTTCCTGCCGCTGCTATTGGCCGTAAAATCTTTTCACAAATACGATTCGTCATCAGCAGAACAATGAAAGCCACAATCGCAAAACTAAAAATCGTTCCCCCAATTGATTGTTGTACAAGCTTAAAAGCAAGATTAGAATCAATTATTACTGGCAAGGATTTTAAAAAGATTCCTACGATAAAAGATACGATAAAAAGGAACAACCATTTCCGCTTATGTGTTTTTGCATTTTGTAGCCATTTCATTTTAGAAGCACCGGCTCCAATCATCATTAAGGGCAAGATAGAGAAAACGGAGAAAAAAAGATTAGATGATCCATTTACAGCTGTCCAATCTTCCACCCTTTGCTTCGTGATTTCCCAGTAGCTTCCTGTGGTATACGCGTTGAAAGCTTTATTTACGTTCGCAATATCTGCATACATTAATGTCGTATTCGGATCGATTAGCGCATTTACCAATATGTATAAAATGAACAATAAATTTGGAATCAGAAAAAGCATAATACCGCTGATCATAAGCACTTCTCCTGATAATTCTAATAAAACCATTAACAGCATTCCGTATATTGCGTAATTTGCCAATATATCGCCAGACCAAATTAAAAAGGCATGAAGTAACCCTATCAATAACAAGAATAGTAACCTTTTTATATATATTTTTGAAAAGGTTAGTCCTTTCTCCTTTATTCGATCACGTAAAATACCGCTTCCGTATCCAAACATCATCGCAAAGATGGGATAAAAGCTTGATTGAAATATAATTTCAACCCACTTGTAAACCGCTGCATCACCATCCTTCCACCATTCATATGGATTATAGTATAGGACAGGCGCATTAAAAGAAATTATATTTACAATCACAATTCCCAAAAGACTGATTCCTCTTAATACATCTAAAGTGGAAATTCTTTTTTCTTTATGTAACGGTTCCATTTGCAACTTCATATTTTTACCTCATGCATTATTATTTATTCACCATTCCATTTTACAACGTGATGTACATTTAGGCTAATTAATCACCTTTCATTAAATCACTCATATGATATGGAATATAAGTGAAATGCCTATTTCTACGCAATAAATTTAAATCAAAAGGATGTGAACGGTGATGCCTGGATTTGTTGGTGCCGTTCAAATTATGAATATTGGTTCGAGCGGTGTATTTAATATTGGTGATGTATTTCAAATTATTCCAAACGCATCTGTTAAAACGTTTGCTGGCGCGGGATCATTTAACACAGGAGAAACGTTAACGATTCAAAATCAGCAATCGGCGACTAATACATTTGACATAGACGGATTAGATCAAGGAAATTATTTGAATTTCTAATCACAAAGTAAGGGCCTTGTTCATCGGCGTGCAGATTTCGTAGTCGCAGGCGAGACCAAGGGAATCACAGCGAGGTAATTCACGAGTCAATGTTGACTTATCGTAGGGAGAAGACGCAGAAATCCGCCAACCGATAGGCTCCGAAGCTAGATAAAGACTACACTAGTCAAATAATTTATATAAAAACATTTTAATACAATTCTATACTTGCACAAAAAGGTGGTACCCATGAAAATTTATTTACAACAAACTATTCAAATTCGCATGATAAAAATCGGAGGTATTTCCAATTCTTCCGTTTTTCAGATTGGGAGTGCAGGGATCATTAAACCAGCTTCCTATTTATATAATACTGGAGGTTTTATTAGACCTGCTCCGACTCCCGGCACAGCAACAACTACTGGAGGACAGCCCACTACATTTGTGGTACCATTTCAAACTTCCGGAGGGCCTAGATAAAAAATTGCTTATAGAAACACCTTACCGTCTTAGGGTTGATTTCATTATACATCCTTTATTTTTTTAAAGGGATAAATATTGATAAAAAGAGAGGTTATCACAATGGTAGATATTCATGCATATATACAACAACTTTATCAATATATCCATCATCAAGAAAAAAAAATATCCCGATTTGAAAAAATGCTGAAGGAATTGAAAAAAGAGGTGGAAGCTTTAAAAGAAAAGCCTCCCATTAATGTGGAAAGATTAGAATATAAATTTGATCAATTAAAAATTGAAAAATTGGATGGTACTTTAAACATCGGATTAAATCCAGCAGACTTAACGGAAACCATTGAGGATATGGATATACCTCAAAATAATCCGCATAACCCACCAATAGTTTCAGACCCCGATTTTAGACAAGAACTAATAAGTAAACTAAATCATTATGCAGGAAACGATATACACATGGTTATTAATGACACTGAACAACAATTAGGAATGACACTGGATCAGCAATATCAAGATTTTATTATTGATGATCTCCAGAAACAAATTCCGCAAAGAGTGGATCATTATCTTAATATCCTGGCCGGGCAAAATCTTGGTAATACATCCAAAGAAGATTTATTAAACCAAGTTTATCAAAAAATGAAGGCTGATATAGATCAGGCAGTCTTTATGTTTATCTCCAAGCTTCCAAACAACTTGAATGGAGGAAATTCGAATGGAACTTAATGTTATTAATCGAGAATTACATGTTGAAAATATTGAAATTATCGGGATTGCCAGCTCTTCCCTTTTTATTATCGGAGATGCAGAAAGTATTCAGCAGGCCTCCACATTTGATACACCTGCAGAATCGCTTATTATTGGACCTTTCGTGCCATTTGTTCCAAGAGGATAAGCGAAATGGAAGGAATTAGAAGTTCTGTCGTTCAGGAATGTAAAATTAATGATGTCGCTTTTAGCTCGAATGTTCATGTAGGCGATACCACTCATATTAAAGCAAATTCGAGAGCCTTTGCCGTCCAACGCGAGGAAGAATTATTTTTTGGATTTGAAGCTTCCTTTGAGGACTTCCCTATTTTTAGTGAATTGATTCCGATTCCTCCAATTACCGAAAATATACAATTTCACCGTTATAACATTGACCCAGTAATTAAAGTTGATCGTGTAAGAATTATCGGTATATCCACCGCTTCTCTTTTTCAAATAGGCACTATTGGAGATGCTTATCTAGAAGCAAGAACACATCATGTTCGTCAGCTAAAAAGCACTCATGAAGGAGAACGTCCTTGAAACTTTCCGCATAGTATGTGGAACATGAAGACTAAATGAAAAAGGATGTTTTTCATGCCTGCAATTATCGGGCCATTACAGATTGTCAATATGAGCGGCGGAGTTACGCAATTCGGAGATTCTGCCTTTACTTCTCCAAAATCAAATACAAAAATATCCTCTGGTTCAGGAGCTTTTACAACAGGAGTAATAGTCATAAACAATAATTTTCTCAGCCTAAATACTACATTTAATTATTCAGTACTGGATCAACCGATCATCGGAAATAATTAATAAGGCTTTGCCTCATGTGATCAAAGCCTTTTTTTTCGTGGGAATGGGGGACAGGTCCCCTTATCCCAACTGTAAGAGATGGCCGCCGTCGAAGAAATAAAGATATTTGCCTTTTACGCACTTTTGTAAAATGTCCTGCAGGGCTTTTTCATAAAAATCGAGCTGCGTTTTATATCTTTTTTCCAAAACAGGCTTTGCCTCCTCAAAACCACCTTTAAATCGGTCATAAATTCCGTCTGTTTTATAATCAAGCAAAATAATATGGTCCTTTTCTTCTATCAAACAGTCGATAACCCCTTGAATCAGGATAGACTCATCCTTTAATGTATGATCTTGATACATTTCAGAAGCAGGTACTGCTAAACTGAAAGGAACCTCCCTTTTTACCATTTTCGATTTTAACATTAGCTGTCCTAGCTCTGTTTCAAAAAATCGAACGACATTTTCCGGCTCCACCACACTAATTTGGTCACTTGTGAGAAGCTCCTTTTTCACCATGTCTTCGAGTAGTATTTCAATGGAATGAATCGTCGGCATTTCATGTAATGGTACATGTTGCATTACCATGTGCAATACCGTCCCCTTTTCAGCTGGAGAAAGTTTCTTCTCCCGCATAAATCTCGGACGTCCGGATATTGGCTTTTCAAAAGCTTTCACTACTTCCGAACTAGAAGCATCGTCGCGAACCTCATACATACGTTTCACTTCCGAAACGGACTGTTTCGAACGTCTAATTGTGGAAGCAGCATGGAAATAGGACCAATCCAACCTTTTGTAAATTTGTTCTTTATTTTCCGTCTGTATGCTCATAGCCTCTCCATGTTTCACCGTTTCTTTCCAATTCAACGATTCAGCCTGTACCGTTTCCATTTGCATGAATTCTTTTTTTGAATGAATCATAATTTTCCATTTTGATGGATGGTTCCAGATTTCCTCTACCAAACATTCCTTCCCATCAGCAAGTGGTGAATCATGATGACGAACTAATGCAGGTCCTATCCAATCAATATAGGATGTTGCTCTTGCTCTTACGTCATCCTTCAACAGCCAATCAACATGTAATCCATTCTTTTTCCATTTTCCAATCGATTTTTGAGCACTTTTTAAGGTGCTGACTAAATATAACTTTTCCTTTGCCCTCGTTAATGCGACATAAAGAACACGCATCTCCTCGGATAAAGTTTCCAATTTTTTCTTTCTTTTAAAAGCAAGCTGAGGCAATGATGGATAGGTAATTCTTTTCTCAACATTCATATACTTGCACGCAAATCCAAATTCTTTATCAAATAAATACGAATGCTGTATATCCATCATGTTAAATTTTCGCGATAAACCGGCAACAAAGACAATTGGAAATTCTAATCCTTTACTGGAGTGAATGGTCATCATTCGGACCACATCCTCCTGTTCACTTATTGCTCTTGCAGCACCAAGATCATTTCCTTTTTCTTGCATTCTTTCGATAAACCGCAAAAATCGGAATAAGCCTCTGAAAGAGGTTGACTCATATTGCCTAGCACGATCATATAAAGATCTCAGATTTGCCTGTCGTTGCTTCCCTCCAGGTAATCCACCGACAAAGTCATAAAAATGAGTATCCCGATATATTTGCCAGATTAAGTCAGTTAAGGCACCCACCCTTGCATTATCTCGCCAAATACTTAACTTTTTGGTAAAGCGGTTGAGCTTTTCATATATCTCTTCCGTTTCTTCTGTCGGCCTCTCTTTTAAAAATGATACAAGCGCTTCATAATATGTCCCTTGCTTTGAATGAATACGAATCGTTGCTAATTGTTCCTCATCTAACCCAACAATAGGAGATCTTAACACTCCTGCAAGAGGAATGTCCTGAAATGGGTTATCAATCACTTTCAACAAAGACATAACAATACTCACTTCTGTTGCTTCAAAATATCCCGTTGAAAGATTTGCATATATCGGGATTCCAGCTAACTTAAACTCCTCCATAATTTCTGGGGCCCACGACATTGAACGAAGTAAAATAACAATATCCCGATATTGAATTGGTCGATAGGTGCCCGTTTTAGGATTGAATACTTCCTTTTGTTCACTTATTAGTTTCTTAATTTTCTGCGCCATGAAACGCGCCTCAAGCTGAGATTTCTCTAAATCTATTTTATCAAACTCATCATTCATTTCCGTGTACTCTTCCGAATCATCGCCTTTACTATCTTCCAGATCTATAAAAGCCAATTCTATCGGATATTGGGAATCTTCCGGATATGAAGCGCCCTTTACAAGCTCGGCTTGAGGATCATAATTTATTTCCCCAACATTTTCCCCCATGATTTGTTTAAAGAGATAATTTGTTCCTGCCAATACCTCTTGTCTGCTTCTGAAGTTTTTGGACAAATCGATTCTTAATCCTGTGTTTTCTCCCGACGGGGAAAATCGGTTATATTTATTTAAAAAAAGGTTCGGCTCAGCTAATCGAAAGCGATAAATGGATTGTTTAACATCGCCAACCATAAATAAATTTCCATTTTCGTCCCCTACACGAGTGACAAGTTTCAAAATGGTCTCCTGTACCATATTCGTATCCTGATACTCGTCCACTAACACTTCTTTAAATTGGTTGCGATAATCAAGCGCTGCCTCAGACGGCTCTAAGGTCTCTCCTGTTTCTGTCATTTTTCCTAATATGCCAAGACAGTAATGCTCTATATCTGTAAAATCCACCATTCCTTTTTCCATTTTCATTTGCTCAAACTTTTTGGCAAATTCTTTTACTGTCAAAACGAGGGTAAAAATAACATCTTTCATCTCGCGCATATCTTTTAAGAAATACTCAGGTTTACGCGAAAACAGTTCATCACGAATTTTCTCTATTGTTTCTTTCGCTTTTTTTCTTAGATCATCCGCTTCTTTTACTAGGTCTTTGTTATATTCATCGCCTTTACATGGCTTTGCCCGCCCGAATGACCAATTATTCATTGCTTCATAAAGCTGATTCCAAGAACCGCCAGTCACTTTCAAGATTTTACTTATGACTTCAATATCATCCAAATAGTTTTCCGCTCTAGGCGCAGGGCCCCCGGGCAGCTTCGTCATTTCATATGCTTCCTCGAGCATTCCTTTAGCTCCTTCAAGTTGCAAGGAAATATCAAAACGAAGTGCTTCCATAAACGGAAGTTGATCAATATCCATGCCCTCTGAAACATCATACATTTCTACTAATTGATCGAGCCATATATCCGGATTTGGGTGAGACCGTGAAAAATCATACAATTTGCAAACTAATTCCTGCAACGCAGCATCACTGCGGTCATTGGTAAAAGTATCCACTAGATGGAAGAAAGCCTCATTATTTTCTTTTCCATACTCCGTTTCAAATAAGTCGTCTAAACATTCGTCCCGAAGCAGCTCTCTTTCTGTTTCGTCGGCAATTCGAAAACCCGGGTCTATATCTATTAAATAATAATATTTGCGAATAACCTCCAAACAAAACGAATGCAGTGTGGAAATAGACGCCCTGTTCAACAATGTCAGCTGTCTCCTCAACCTGTTTGAGGTCGGATCGATTTCTATTTCCTTCTCCAACGCTTCACCAATACGATGACGCATTTCTGCAGCAGAAGCGTTCGTGAACGTTACTACTAGTAATTGATCAACATCAATCGGATCATCTTTAGCGATGATTTTTTGAATGATTCTTTCCACTAGTACAGCAGTTTTGCCAGATCCGGCTGCAGCGGCAACTAATATATTTTGATCCTTTGCCATTATGGCCTTCCATTGATCATCCGTCCAAGTGGAATCTACAGGCTTAATTGGAATAATTGTTTTCACCACTCAAAACCTCCTCTCGAATTAAATTCAGCAAATCATTAGGCTTTTCTGGTGTTAAAATTCTGTATTGGTTATCGTCTAAAGATTGATCAAATTGGCAAACGGATTTATACGAACAAAATTCACAAGGTGTTCGTTTTTTCAATTGATATGGATTTATATCCACAACACCGGAAGAAATGGCATTCCCTGATTTTTCATAAAGATTTCGAACATAGTTGTGAAGGATTTTAAAATCCTCTTTTCCAGCAACCTGTGATCGAGCTGATAATGTTCCATCCTTTTTTAACTCTGCAGATACAATTTTTGAGGTGCCGCTTTCCAATGATTGATCCATTAATTTAACCACGTTTGCATCGTCTAGCATTAAACCCTTCATTTTAAAGCTCTTGAAAATCTCTTCTTCTATTTCCTCCAGTGTTAAAATTTTATTGCTCTTAACAATCGGATTATGGAGATGGAAATACAATACTCCGGCAGGTACACCATCTGTACCTACTAAAGTTTTGGAGTTTGTCACTACAATATCTAAATAGGTAAGCATTTGTAATGCCAGTCCATAATACACTTCTGTCAGGTCCAGAGTTCGAGCGCTTGACTTATAATCAATTACTCTTAAATAAACCCCATTGTCATCCTCTGCTTTATCAACACGATCAATACGCCCCTGCAATTCCATTTTTGTTCCATTCCTCAGCGTAAAGGTTAGAGGAGGCAATTCAGACTTAGCGCCGAAATCAAGCTCCATCCCAATAGGTACAAAGCCGCTTTGCTTCGATTGCTGGCTTAACACAAGGGAAGCACGTCCAATTACTTGCTCAAGCTTTCGTTTAATATAATGATGGCGGTTAGAGCTAAGAAGGATTTGATGCTGGAGCTTAGGAGCCAAATATGCAACCGCCTCTTTAGCTAAAGCATTACATTGATCCTTTGTTAAAGAAGACCATGATAATCCGTGCTTCCTAATCTCATCGGATATCCATTTTAATGCACCGTGAAATAAATCACCGATATCAGGTGCTTCCAATTTATATATTTGTCTTTCTCTCAGTTTCAGTCCATGTGTAGCAAAGTGTGAGAACGGACATCCATGGAAAAGCTCCATCCTTGATACGCTTGCTAAAATTTTATCACCATAAAGTTCCTTAGATGTCTTTTCCGTTATCTGCTTAGCTTTATTTTGATAAAAAAGGCTCGATAAGATATGGACCGTTGGCTGTTTCCACTTTGCACTCTTTATATAGTAGTTATAAACATCCCACCAAAAATCTGGTACAGAGTACCCGCGTTTCTTTTGCTGCAGCTGTGAAGTTAAAAAGGCTATAGCTGTATTTGGATGAGAGACATATTCTAGCTGTTCTGAGAAATTTATTTCAGATGGATCATTCACAACTACCGTTTCTTGTGCATTCGGAAAGAGCTCCTTCATTCTTTTCAAATATGGTGATGGCAATAATGCTTTGCCTTCTTCATTTGCTAAGGGATAGGACAAGTACAAATAATTGGAAGGTGTCGTAAATGCTTTATAGGCAATAAACTCCTCATCAAGAAGCCTTGTTTTGCTGCTAGGTGCTATCTTAATTCCATTTTGAAGTAAGGCTTCACGATCTGAGTCAGCTAATATTCCTTCTTCACTCATTCTTGCCGGCATTACCCCATCATTAAGACCAATAACAAATGCTGCTTTTATATCTGAAAGCCGAGATAATTCAAGGTTCGCAACAAGAACTTGATCAATTGCAGGCGGAACGAGTGAAAACCTCATAGCCTCTAATCCGGCATCCATTATGAGAGCAAATTCCTTTAGGGAAATGCTTTCCTCTCCGAATATATCAACAAATTGATCGATTAAATCGATAACGGCGTTCCAAGCTTGATCATGCTCTCTGGCTGATACGAGATCGCCTTTTTCTTCCGCTAGGACACAGAGTTTTTCTAGTTTAGCAGAGATATCAAGCTCTTCTAAGTAGAGAAATAGGGCTTCACAGAGCTCTTGTCCATTTTTCGCATTTTTTAACCGTCTGGATAATCGATTTATAGGTGCTGAAATAAATAAACGCAATTCATTTAGCTCATGTTCCATCTGTTTTTCCGCATCTGTTTGGGGAACATTTTCTAATTCAAGTCCCCTGATTCTTCTGTATACCCATCTTTCCTTGCTTACCCACTTATTACCTTTTATCCCATAAGCAATTACATAGTTTTCAAGACGGTCCATTTTTTCTCGGAGGTCATGATGATTACTTTCTAATGGGAACAGCAAATCGGTTTTTACTGCGCGAAACACGGACTCATAGCGCCAATTACTATTAATAGTTTCTATAGTTGAACGAATCAATTCTATTAAAGGATGGTGAAACATTGGTCTCTTTTGATCAATGAAATAAGGAATTTCATAGTCATAGAAAACCGTCTCCATCACATCCTGGTAATCTTGTCCGTTCCGAACTAGAATAGCAAAATCCATATAGCGATAGCCTTTTGTCCTTACTAGCCTGCGGATTTCTCGTGCAATCCCCTCTATTTCCGCCCGGCGGTTAGCAGAATGGAAAATACGCATCTTTGTATCCTCTAAGAATGGTCTTGCTGGCCTTTTCTCAAATACAGATTCTAAGTACTGGATACTCCTATTTTCATAGCGATGTGGATAAGTAAGAAGAACATCATCCTCTACCCCTGCCTGCACATCCAGCGCCATTTTATAGAGTGTTTGATATGCCTCTCCAGACATACGGAATAAATGTAATTCATCCGGTTCCTCCGTGCGAAATGACTGGTCAAGTGTTAAAGCAATAGAAACCCGTTTACAGACCCTCATCAATTGGCCAATCACCATATATTCTTGCGGGGTGAAGCTGTGAAAACCATCAATATATATTTCTGCATCTTGTAGATAAGTAGATTTTTCAATAGATTCCGCTAATAGCCTCATATAGTCTTCCGTATCTAGATACTTTCCCTGTAATGCTTCTTCAAAATGGTGATATATCAACTCTAAATCATGTAATTTATCCTTCAATGAATTAGGTGCTTCCTGATTTTCTATTGCAAGTTCTTCCGGCTTAATACAATATCGTTTGAATTCCGTTAACATCGTTTCTACATGTTCAATGAAACCTGTCTTATCTGCTGCTCGTCCAAAAAGCTTCAAGTGGTCCTTCTTATCCTCCACTATTTTGCGAATAAGCATATTGAGGCCGGCACTAGAAATATGCGTTCTGCTGATACCGCCAGTTTCTTGTAAAATTCGCCAAGCCAACCTCGTTAAACTAAATACTTGAGCTCGAATCATCCCCTTTAATCCCGGGGTATTAATGAGACGATATTCCGATAAGAATGTCATCTGATCCGGAACAATATAAATAAGCGGATTTCCACTAGGGGATTCTTTAAGATTTTCCGTTATTTCATCCATAAAAAGCTTCGACTTTCCCGTACCAGTACGCCCAATCACAAAACGAACAGACATATTTACTCATCTCCTCTCAAAACAAACCGTTCCTAGATATGTATCTATTATAATATAATCATCCGCCAATATTTGAGAAAAATACTGGATATAATACGTATCAGAACATATATTCTTATTAATAGATTACTATTTTTCCTTTAAAACCACAATAATAACAGAACGATCATGAAGTATCGATTTACCTGCTTTGCTGCTAAAAAGAGGATCGCTTTAACCTATTCAATGTTTTTTCAAAAAGAAAAAGTAGCACAACCTTTCATGCTACTTAATTTGATACCATTTACATTTATCATATAATTTTGTTTTTCCGATTCCTAATAGCTTTGCTGCTTTTTGCTTATTTCCGTTTGTAATTTTCAAGGCTTTTAAAATAGCTTGTTTTTCCACAAAGGCTAGTGTTTCTTTTAATGGACGAACAGTTTCGATTCCATCTATATTATTTTGACTATTTTCATTATGTAAAACCTGATATCCATTCATATAGATTTGATCGTCTTGTAAATATAATGGGAGATGTTTCATTTCTATTTTGTTGGTACCCTCTAAAACATTAATGGCACGTTCCAGCACATTTTCTAATTCGCGTATATTTCCCGGCCATTTATGGTTCATAAGTTTGTTTAAGACTTCGAAAGACATTTCCACCCCTTGCCGATGGAATCTATTTTCTAGTTTTCTTAGGAGATTTGTTGCGATTGCGGGTATATCATCCTTTCGATTTTTTAAAGGCGGAATCTCAATTCTTATCACATTTAGCCGATAGTATAAATCTTGACGGAATTTACCCTCTTCTACCATTTTCTCTAAATTTCGGTGAGTTGCAGCGATAATTCTTACATCAATAAATATCGGTGTTTGCCCGCCTACCCGTTCGATTTCTTTTTCTTGTAAAACCCGAAGCAGTTTGCTTTGCATAGCTAATGGCATATCACCTATTTCGTCCAAAAAGATAGTTCCATAGTTTGCTAATTCAAATTTTCCCTTTTTTCCTCCTCTTTTCGCTCCCGTAAAAGCGCCTTCCTCATATCCAAATAATTCTGATTCCAGCAGATGTTCAGGTATGGAAGCGCAATTAATACGGACTAATGGGAAATGCTGCCTTGGACTATTTTGGTGTATGGCATGGGCAAATAATTCTTTGCCGGTTCCCGATTCTCCTATTAATAATACAGCTGAATGATTGACCGATATTTTTTCAGCTAGCTTTTTAGATTTTATAAATTCGGGGCTTGTCCCAATTAAATCAGAGAATGTATATTTACTAGTTAACCCTTTTTCAAAATTGTTTTTATAATAGTTTAGTTCATCGAGGATTGGCTGGATTTTCTTCGAATACTCCCACCACTCTTGAGGATTTTTAAACATTACAGTTCCTACGGCGCCAACTAATTCTTCCTCTATATACAAAGGATAGCGATTTGCAATCATTTCACTGTTATTGATAGGCTGAATTGCGGCTAATTCAGCCTGACCAGTTTTCGCTACAATATGCATTCGTGAGTTTTCGATAATATCCTGTACCGGTTGATCCGTTGCTTTCTCAACTGTTGTTCCAAGAAATTCACAATAAGCTGGATTAATATAACGAATAATACCGTCGCGATCAACAACGACAATTCTTTCAGCTGCAAGATTGACGATTTCATCCAGCCACTTAAATGGAAGTCTGCCGATTCCTAAATTCATCGTATTTCTCCCCATCCGTTCAAGATTTTATATTAACTATTATAGCAAAGGAGGGGAGAATTTTTTTATTTTTCAAATTTTCACTGTACCGTATAGCCACCATCTAGTACAACCGCTTGACCTGTCACCCCTCTTGCTTTCTCACTTATCAAAAAGGCTGCATAATCCGCAATTTCAGAAACGTCTAACAGTCTTTTTTGCGGGACTAGCGGAAAGATTACTTCTTCAATTACCCTTTCAAAAGGGACATTTCTCGTATTGGCTAAATCTTGCAGCTGATTGCGAACCAACGGGGTATCAACATAACCGGGACATAAGGCATTAACAGTAATTCCGTATTCCGCTCCCTCCAACGCTGCTACCTTCGTAAGACCAATCACCCCATGCTTCGCACTATTATATGCTGCTTTACCGCTGAATCCAATTAATCCATTTATTGAGGCCATATTAAGAATCCGCCCAAATTTTTGCTTTTTCATAATCGGAAATACATGTTTAATAGCTGTAAAAGGGGCCGTTAACATTATTTTAATCATTAATTCAAATTTCTCTGTAGGAAACTCTTCTAACGGTGAAACATGCTGTAAGCCGGCATTATTGACAAGAATGTCTAGTCTGCCAAATTCCTTTATCGTTTGGTCAAGTGCATCGGTTAATTTCTCTTCATTTGTTACATCGCATGGAAAAGAGGTGGCGTAGTATCCTTGCTCTTTAAGTTTTTGAACTGCTGTATCGCTCTTTTCTTCATTTAAATCTGAAATAACAATCTTAGCACCTTCACGTGCAAAGGTTTCCGCAATTTCTAAACCAATTCCACTAGCTGAACCAGTTATAAAAGCGACTCTTCCAGATAAATTATTTTCCACTGTAGCTCCTCCTTAAGATGATTAATTTATTTGAAATTTTCTATTAGACAAGACCAGTTATACTATAAAGTGCGATAATAAAAAATACTGCAAGTGTTTTGATAATCGTGATAGCAAAAATATCTCGATACGATTGTTTATGTGTTAATCCTGTTACGGCTAGTAAAGTTATAACTGCTCCGTTATGAGGGAGCGTATCCATACCGCCTGATGCCATTGCGATGACACGGTGCATTACTTCTGGCGGGATATTAAAATGGGCGATTGCTGCGTTATATTTATCTGCCATCGCACTTAGCGCAATTCCCATCCCTCCGGAAGCGGATCCTGTAATACCTGCTAATGTAGTCGTAGTAACGGCACCATTCACTAATGGATTTGTAAAAGTATGTGATATTCCGTTGCTGATTAAAGTAAATCCCGGTAAGGCAGCGATGATTCCGCCAAATCCATACTCTGCACCAGTGTTCATGGTTGCTAATAATGCCCCGCCAATGCTGGTATTAAGTCCTTCTTTAAAATTAGTCTTCACTTTATTCCAATCGTAAAGAATGGTTGAAATAATCCCAACGATCAATGCCATTTCTACCGCCCAAATGGCCGCAACCGCAGATACATCAACCGTTCCAAACGCCTTCAAACCGATAGCGGAAAAATCAAAACCATTAGGATACCATTTTGGAATGAAAATGGTAAATACTTTATTCATAACTCCTACTAGTACTAATGGAACAAAGGCCAGTATTTGACGGGCAACAGATGTGTTTGATTGTAAATCAGGCATCGAATTAGGTTCATATGCTAAAGGAGAACCAGATTCCTTCGCAGCAGCTAATTCTTCATTCTTAAAACCTAAATAGCCTTCCCCAGCTTTTTCTGCTTTCTTTCTTCGAGATTCCAAATATAAAAGACCTAATATTATGACAAAAATAGATCCAATAATCCCTAGGGTTGGCGCCGCATAAATATCGGTTTTAAAGAAAGAGGTTGGAATAACATTCTGAATTTGCGGTGTCCCTGGTAAAGCATCCATCGTAAAGGCAAAAGAGCCGAGTGCGATCGTACCTGGAATTAAGCGCTTCGGAATATTGGCTTCGCGAAATAAATGGGCTGCAAATGGATAGATGGCAAAAACAGCAACAAATAAGCTTACTCCGCTAAAGGTTAAAATGGCTCCTAAAAGGACGATAGCAAAAATAGCTCTTTTTGCTCCAACGATCTTGACGATTGTTTTTGCAATGGATTCGGCAAGTCCGGACATTTCGACCACCTTTCCAAAAATGGCGCCAAGTAAAAAGACAGGAAAATAATTTTTGATAAACCCAACCATTTTTTCCATAAAGACATTAGAAAAGAACGGTAAAACATGACTAGGATCCGTTAATAAGACAGCAAACAACGCACAAATCGGAGCAAATAAAATGACCGAAAAGCCTCGGTACGCAACAAACATTAAAAGGCCGAGTGCTAAAAGAATAATAATTATTTCCATCAGATATCCCCTTTTTAAGTTAAATTTTCCCTAAGATTCGTGATTAACAGCTCTTCAGAAAGCGATTACATTTCAGTGATACATTCACCTCCACTGCTTAACTCCCAGCTCATAATTAATATGCAATTTTTATGCCAATCGTAAAATTCAGGGTGAAATATGAGAATAATTATTATATTAGGTAAAAGGATCGTTAAAGATTCCGAAAACTCGGAAATTTGACAGAACAATTATTCCGTATTCCCGGAATTATTCCAGAGTTACGGAATTTTTTATCGGATGTTTTTTGCGTGACGACGCTGCGTTAACGTACAGATTTCGTCGTCTTTGACAAAAATAGTAATACCCTTATCCACTGTGAAATGATGCAGCAAGACTCTAATAGGACAGAACATCATAAGACATGGATCCATGCTTAAAATTTCTTCAGACAATCCTTCGATTTCACTTCCATAAAAAATACCCAATAAAATTGGGTATTAGAAGGATTACTTATCTGTCTTTATCTGTATCATTATCCTGATTTGGACTAACTGGGTAAATTTCTTCTGATGTCTCTGTTTGATATTTCAAATTACGTTGATTTGTGTTTATTTCATCTCTTCGCTCTCTACCGGTATCAAATAACTTGGCAACATAGATATGGAAGAAAAATTCAAATACAGTGACGACCAAAGAACTAATGAAAGAGATTAATAATAAATTTCGGTCATATCCTAAAGCCTTACCTAATACCCAAATCACAATTAAAGATAAGACAAAATCAGATATGGTGGCCATTGTGTTGTTTGTTCTAGGTAAAATAAACAAATCACCTAAGATATATGCAACTACACCTAAAACTAATGAGATAAAGAAAACATCTCTTAACGCCATGTTGTATACTACACCAAGAATAATATACAAAACAACAAATGTAGCAATAAATTTTAAGATAAATGCTTTAGCATGATTCAAGTAAATAACCTCCTTTTAGAGGTATTTTGAACAAATATGGAAAAATTATTACTAGAAGTATTTATGCTAACTGGATAAAGACAGAGAAAAATCAATTATTACTATCTGAAGCAATACAATGGAACAAAAGTTCTATTTCCTAAACATAAAAAAAATAGGGCTATTATCGCCCTACTCATCAATCACCATCAAATAAATTAAATAATCCTTTCGCTACGCTGCCTTCATCCTTCGAACCGCCAACTTGCGGCATTGCTGCAAATACTCTGCTAGCAAGACGGCTAAATGGAAGGGATTGTACCCAAACTGTGCCCGGTCCTCTTAAGGTAGCGAAAAATAGTCCTTCGCCTCCGAATAATGCGGTTTTTACTCCCTTCACAAATTCAATGCTGTAATCAACATCCTTTGTCATTGCTACTAAGCAGCCTGTATCAACACGCAGCGATTGACCAGGTGCTAAGTCTTTTTTATGTATCGTCCCTCCAGCATGAATAAATGCCAAGCCATCTCCTTCCAGCTTTTGCATGATGAAGCCTTCACCGCCGAAGAAGCCTGTTCCAATCTTTCTTTGAAATTCAATGCCGACCGATACTCCTTTAGCTGCCGCTAAAAAAGCATCTTTTTGACACACAATTTTTCCGCCTAATTCACTTAAATCCATTGGAATGATTTTTCCCGGATACGGAGCAGCAAAGGAAACATGGTTTTTACCATATCCTTCGTTCGTAAAGGTTGTCATGAACAAGCTCTCACCCGTCAGCATTCTTTTTCCCGCACTAAAAAGCTTGCCCATTAAACCGGAAGAACTATTGGAGCCGTCACCAAAGATTGTTTCCATATGAATATTATCTTCCATCATCATTAAACTTCCCGCTTCTGCTACTACTGTTTCCCCGGGATCAAGCTCCACTTCGACAAATTGCATATCATCGCCATAAATTTTGTAATCAATTTCATGGTTGTTCATATATTTTCCTCCATTTTCTTGGTCATAATATAATTTTAAAATATTGAGGATTGGAATTGCTAATATTGTTAACTGTTTTTGTGGCGAAAATGTTTCATTTTTTCTTACGTTTTAAAAAGAACGCCTAATACTAAGCGTTCTTCCAATTGTGTTCGTATTGTTCCTTTAAATACTTTTTGTCAATTTTCCCGACATGCGTTTTTGGCAATTCCTGCAAAAATACAAACTCCTTCGGGATTTTGTATTTTGCTAATTTTTGAGAGCAATGAATTTTCAGCTCTTCTTCCTTTCCAATTCGGTCAGTTTTCAAGACAATAAATGCAGTCACTCGCTCACCCCATTTTTCATCTGATAGTCCCACGACACTTGCCTCATCCACATCAGGGTGCTCACATAACCAGTGCTCAATTTCAAGCGGATACACATTTTCTCCGCCAGTGATAATCATATCCTTTTTACGGCCGACAATATAATAATAACCATCCCTATCTTTTTTTCCTAAATCGCCTGAATAAAGCCAGCTATCCTTCCAGGCTTCCGCTGTTTCTATTGGATTATTCCAATATTCCTTGAAAGCATGTTTCCCCCTAATAAGAATTTCGCCAACCTCGTCAGTACCTGCTTCCGTTCCATCTATCTTTATAAGCTTAATTTGATTAAACGCCATCGGTTTTCCTACAGAACCTTTTTTCCATATTGCATCATTAGGAGAAATGAAAAAATTATTCGGCCCTGCTTCTGTTAAACCATAACCTTCTTTAAATGGCAGTCCTTTCGCAAAAAATTTTTCATAGATGGATAAAGGACATGGGGCTGCTCCGGAAAGAAAGACCTTCATACTTGGGAACGTTGATGCTTGGAATCCTTTCGTTCCGACCATCATATGGTACATGGTCGGAACAAACAATGCTATCGTACACTTATATTTATTTAAGTAATGAACAGCCTCCTCAGCATGGAACTGATCGCCGATCACTACCGTTCCACCATTCATTAAAATTGGAACAGATAAGGCATTTATTCCTCCAGTATGGAACAACGGGAGATAGTTAAGGGTAACCTCTTCACTCGTTAATCCCCAGCTGATAATTGTGTTAATCGCATTCCAAATAATCGATTGGTGGGATAAAATAACCCCTTTTGGTTTACCTGTTGTTCCCCCTGTATAAATCATCAGCCATGGATCTGTTTCTGTAAGCAAAATGTCAAATGGCTGACTTATTCTTATATCTGATTGTATAATATCCCTCAATGCAAAGTTGTTCTTTACATTTTTTAAATGTGAAACAGTTTCTGAAAATTTTTCGTTATAAAGAAGAAGTTTAGGATTGCAATCTTCAAGAATATAATTTAATTCATCTACTGATAATCTCCAGTTAAGAGGAACAAAAATCGCTCCTAGCTTGCCGCACGCAAACATAATCTCAAAAACTTCTTTTTGATTAGAAGCAAGCAATGTAACCCTGTCACCTTTTTCAATCCCTTTTTCCGCAAAAAAGGTTGACCATTTGTTTGCTCTTTCATTTAATTCGCTATATGTTAAAGATGTATCATTAGTAACATCCATTAATGCCATTTTATTAGGCGTTAATCGTGTCCGACTTGAAATCCAATCCAATTCCACCGCTGACTCTCCCTTCTCTCTTTCTTTTTATTGTAAAAAGAAGAGTTACAAAGTAGTTACAACATGAGATACTAATCATAAATAGTCGAAAATAAGGAGTAATAAAATGGGTTATATTGAAGATTTACGAGCTATTGTTGGGCATCGGCCGCTTATTTTTGTTGGTGCAGTGGTAATAATTTTAGATGAACAAAAAAGAATTCTAATGCAGCAGCGTACATATCCGAATGGGGTATGGGGACTTCCCGGTGGTTTAATGGAGCTGGCAGAGTCCGTCGAAGAGACCGCTTGCAGAGAAGTTTTGGAAGAGACAGGCTTAAAAGTCCATGATTTAAACCTGATTAATGTATATTCCGGTGCAAACCACTTTGCCGTCGCTGAAAATGGTGATGAGTTTTATGTTGTAACAGTTGCTTATTACACAAATAAGGTGGAAGGAAATATAACCATGGATCAAAATGAATCCCTACAGCTTCAATATTTTAAACCTGAGGAATTACCAGCTCAAATGATCGGAAGTCATAAAGGAATCTTGAAGGAATTTTTAGAAAAACATTATAAAAATGGAACTACAATATTTTAAGCGGACTCAGAATCCGTAATTTTGATTAAATGCCCTACTTTTAAGGATTAAGGGGACACTGGTTCCGTTATTCATGTAAAAACACAAGGAAAAAACTACTTTTTTGCTAAATAACGGATCCTCTGTCCGCAAACATAGGGAATTAGCCCGTTTTGTCACATATAACGGAACAGGTGTCCGGTATGCTCTCAAGTTAATAAATCTACTTCCATATAAAAAGTAAAAAAGGATATTTAAGGACCAATCATTTAAGATTGGTCCTCATTTTCACATCATAATCCCGCCATCCACATGAAGAACAGTACCATGAACATAGTCGGATTCATCCGATGCTAAATATAGATAAGCATTTGCGATATCTTCCGGTTTCCCTAAACGTTGTAAAGGAATCATTGCTTTCATGGAATCAATCACCTTTTCCGGAACAGTTGCAACCATATTGGTCTCCGTAAATCCCGGTGCGACTGCATTCACATTGATTCCCTTGCGCCCAAGCTCCTTCGCCCATGACTTTGTCATCCCAATAATAGCGGCTTTCGCTGCGGCATAATTAGTTTGCCCAATGTTCCCGTATACCCCGCTTACAGAAGATGTGCTGATAATTTTCCCTTTTCCTTGTTCAATCATAGTTGGAACGACTGCTTGCGTGCAATTGAATACACCAGTTAAATTAACATCCAGTACTTTTTGAAAGTCCTCTTGTTTCATTTTTACCAGCATAGAGTCCCTTGTAATACCCGCGTTATTGATTAAAACATCAATTTTACCGTATGTCTCCAGCACTTCCGATACCATTTGATTGACACTCTCGCGATTTGATACATCTACTTGAATAAATTTCACTTCAAGTCCATGAGCCTTTAATTCCTCTACTCTTGCATTTCCTTCTTCCTCATTAAAATCCGCAATGACAACCTTTGCCCCTTCTTTTGCAAATTTTTGCGCTGCAGCAAAACCAATTCCTCCTGCAGCGCCGGTAATGATAGCTACTTTTTCATTTAAACGCATATTCATTTCCTCCTACTCCTGTAAAAACTGTTCCACTGTATCCACTAATAAATCTAAGTTATCGATTAATGGAGAATGTCCACAATCCTTTAATTCGACAAATCTTCCATTATCCCCTATGTCCTGAATAATTTCTTTTGTCATTTCATCACTTACCACATAATCCCTTTCCCCTCGTAAAATAAGAACTGGGATTTGGATGGCTGCAGCCTTATTGGTACCCTCGATTAAACCATTGTGAACAGGACTTATATTAAATGTATTCAGGGCGTGATACACATCTGCTAAGTTTCTTTGGGTTCTCATATCATCGACATATTCTTCATACAAGGATGCATCTGGTTGATTATGTGTATAAATCAATGCATTCCAAAGTGCTTTTAAAAATTCACGATCATTATTGTCATATGCAGCTTGAACAGCAATTGTTGCGGGATCTCGTTCGACGTCCTCTATGTTGACCAACCGTCTTTCAAAATCCGGGCTTCCATCTTCCTTTTTTCCGAAAAAAGGATACCCGCGTGTAGAAGCTGATGCTAACAAGATAAGCTTCCCACAATCATCAGGATAGTCCGCAGCATATTGCATCCCAACAGCCCCACCTGTTGACCATCCTATAATAGTAAAATCGCTGAGCCCTAAAGCATCGACAAACAGCTTCACATCGTCTGAAAAGTCCTTAATGCCATTTATTCGTTTATTATAGGTTGAATCTCCAAAGCCTCTAAGATCCAAAGCAATAAGCTTATAGGAAGAATCCATTTTCTCGATTAGGACATCCCAGTGCTTGGAGGAGGTCATATTCCCATGAATGAGTAATACTAGTTCTTCACCACCTGAGCGTTCCCGGTAACTCAATGTTTCTCCATTTGGCAATTCAACCTTTTTCATCACAACAGTCATCCCTTATTCCCCCTTATTTAAACTGTTTCCCCACTTAATAACAGTTGCTCCCCATGCATATCCAATTCCTGCACTTACTAAAACAACAATATCCCCACCGTGAAGTTTTCCTTCCTTTTCTGCCAGCTCTAAAGATAATATTTGATCGATCTGCCCAATATGTCCATAATTTTCAAGATAAATAGACTGGTCCTCCGATAATCCAAGTTCCTTTAGCACATATTGATGTGCAGATCTCTTCATATGGAGCATAGCGACATAATTAATATCTTTTTCCGTATATCCGCTTTTATAAAGACTCCCGCGAACTACCTTCAAAAAATTATCCATCGATTTTTGTTCCAGTCTGCGTTTCATTCCTTCCGGATCGAGAACATCAAGCCTGTATAGGCCCTTTTCTAAAACTTCATATGTGATTGGCTGCTTTGTGCCCCCCGCTGTTACGACTACATCTTCCGAAAAAGATCCATCTGTCATAATCTCTGATTCTAATAAAATATTTCTCTTTAATCCTTTCTGTAAAAGCATTGCCCCGCCGCCGGCACCTAAATTAAACATAAACCTTGTACGCTCATTTCCGTAATCGATAAAGTCTCCGTTACGATAACCTCCAGCTAAAAGCACGGTTTGAATAGCAGGATCCGCCATCATCATGCTTTTCGCTACTTTCATGGCCATGATTGTTGTTCCGCAGCGCAGAGCCACATCAAAAGCCCAAGCATGGTAAGCTCCTATTTCCTCCTGCATTTTAATTGCAGCAGTCCATAACGGATATTCTTTATGCTCCTCCCCAATATAGATAATGAGATCAATATCTTTAGGATCAATGCCTGCCCTATCAATTGCCTGCTTAGCAGCAAGAATGCCCATTTGACATGTATGATCCTCGTCTCCAGGGATAGGCTTCCTTTTGATTCCCATTTTCATTTCTACCACTTCTGGTGGGATTCCTGCACGTTTTGCAATCTCTTCTCCTGTTATAAACTGTTCTGGAATATAAATCCCTGTGCTCAATATTCCGATTTTCATTCTTACCACCTCGCATTACCCTGCTATTTTCTTCTCTTGTTTCACATTGGCTCCCCTTTTAACACGCTTTTCAGCCTTCCATCCTTGAATGGACCCAACAATCCCTTTTGGAAAAAACATAACTGCTAATATATAAATAATCCCAAAGAAGATAATCCATCTTTCGAATATTGGGTACTTTTCTGCCAAACCGCTTAACCAATGATGGGCAATTTCAATTAATCCCGCACCGATTACAGGTCCGAGCAATGTACCAACGCCGCCGATAATGGTCATTAATAATGCATCTAACGTAGTATCCATTGTAAATACACTCGTATTCACAAAACGTAAGGATGTGGTATATAAAGAACCGGCAAGACATGCCGTAACGCCTGAAATAATACTTGCCATTATCTTATAATGAAGCACTTTATAGCCCAGAGATTCTGCACGCTGCTCATTTTCCCTGATAGCAAGTAAAACACTTCCCATTGGAGAATGCGTAAAACGCTGGAGCACACAATAAATGATGATCATTAGGACAAGGCAAATGAGATAAAATGTTGTTCGGTCAATCAGTACTTCCGGAATTCTGAAAGTAAATCCATCATTCCCAAATGTAAGGGTGCGCCATTTTTCGGAAGCAACCTGAAAAAGACTGGCAAAAGCCAAGGTTAGCATCGCATAAAAATGACTTTTTAGCCGTAGTGTCATTAGCCCGACGATATAACTTACCACTGCAGAAATTACTATTCCAACGACTATAGATAGGAGAAAAAGCCCCATTGTCGGTTCAGTTCGCTGGAGTAAAATCCCGGTTGTATAGGCTCCAATTCCGAAAAACATAGCATGACCAAATGAAACAATCCCAGTAAATCCAAGCAATATGTCATAGCTCATCGCAAAAATAGCAAAAATAAAGATTTGTGTTAATAAAATCAGCGTACTTCTTGATTCATAAACAAATGGAATTACCATTAAACAAACAGAGATAATGATGAGGGATATTTGTGAGATACTTCCTAATCTTTTCAATCCTTTTCACCCCCTAGATACGAACAAGCCTTGTGGTCTAAAGATTAGGACAATGGCCATCAATAGCATATTAACGGCAAGAGAAAGATCTGGAACGAAATATGCCATGAATGAACCGGATAAGCCGACTAATATTGCCGCGAACAATGAACCTGAAAAACTTCCCATTCCGCCAATAACAACGACAATAAATGCTAAAATTGCATATTCCATCCCCATTTCTGCATAAACAACTCCAGAATAAGGAGCCATTAAAGCACCACCAAGAGCAGCCATTGCTGACCCCACGATAAATACAAACATAAATACTTTTTTTATATTGATGCCGAGTGCCTGCACCATTTCTTTATCCATAACTCCCGCACGAACGATTAATCCTATTTTTGTTTTCTTTAATACAACTTGAACCAAGGTAAACACAATTAAAGCAACAATAATAATAAAAACCCGATATTTAATAAGGATGACATTCCCCAGTTCCCAGCTTCCGGTTAAAACTTGCGGGGTTTTTGCAGCCATTTGATTCGGCCCCCAAACCACTTTAATGAATTCTGTAAGAACCAGCATAAATCCTAATGTTATTAAAATTTGCTGAATATGGTTTCCATAAACAGGTTTAATAATGACTTTTTCCGTAATGATTCCCAAAATAATTCCTGTCGCAAGTGCACCTAAAATTGCCACAAAAAAGCTGCCTGATAAGGAATAAAGCCAAACAGCACTGAAAGCACCCCAGGCAAAAAAACCACCATGAGCAAAATTTAATACATCCATTAAACCAAAAATTAGCGTCAGCCCTGCTGCCAGTAAAAACACAAGCATACCAGTAGCAAGACCATTAATCATTAAATTCAAAAACAATGCCATGAAAGGACTCACCTCCTGTTTATGCAATTCCCAAGTATTTTCTTTTTAACTGCTCATCCTCTTTTAATGCTGACATCCCTCCCGAATATACGGTCCTGCCATCATCGATAATAAAAAAACGATTTCCAAGTGTACTTGCCATCATAAAATTTTGTTCCACTAATACAATCGTGGTTTGCTTTTTCATTTCTAAAATCGATTCCATTACTTTTTCTACCATAATCGGTGCGAGGCCCTTACTCGGTTCATCAATCAACAATAGTTGATTATTATTTAAATACGCCCTAGCGATTGATAGCATTTGCTTCTGTCCGCCGCTTAATAATCCGCCAGGCTTTTTCCAAAACTTTTTCAAGTCAGGAAATAGCTGAAGGATCCATTCCAGTCTTTCCAACGTTTCTGTATCCTGTTTTTTCATCGCTACTTTCATATTTTCTTCAACGGTTAAATCCTTGAAAATTCCCTGATCCTCAGGAACATAACCAATCCCTAGATTTGCAATTTTATAGGTTGACAATCCCTGTATTTCACTGCCTTTGTAACATACTTTTCCTTGTGAGGGAGGATTCAGCCCCATAATACTGCGTAATGTTGTCGTTTTTCCGGCGCCATTTCTGCCCAATAAAACCGTTACATCCCCTTTTTTCACCTCAAAGGAAATCCCTTGTAAAATATGATATTGTCCAATATAAGTTTGGAGATTTTCTACTTTAAGCAGAGTGTCCATTGTGCATACCTCCTAAATATGCTGTTTGAACGGTCTCATTTTCCATTATTTCCTTAGGAGTACCATCCGCGAGCAGTGTGCCATTAAAAAGAACGGTCACCGAATCTGATAGATCGAGAATCATATCCATTTTGTGCTCAATTAGAATGATGTTTTTTTTCCCTTCCTCCTTAATATTTCGAATTACCTTCAAAATCGCGGGAACCTCTTCCAGAGACATTCCTGCAGTTGGTTCATCGAGCAGCAAAATTTCCGTTTCAAGTGCTAACAGCATGGCGATTTCAAGCTTTCGTTTTTCACCATGGGCTAAATTTGTTGCTAATGCGTTCGCCTTATCCTCTAAAAGAACCTGCTTAAGCAATTCATATGACTTCTCTGTTACTTTTTTATATTTTTTAAAATGAGATAACATTTGATACCGTATCGCCATTTGCGATTGAACTGCTAATCTTACATTCTCTAACACCGTTAAATTAGGGAATACATTCGTAATCTGAAAGGATCTTCCAATCCCTTTTCTTGTTCTCATCGGTGGGGGCATAGAGGTGATATCCTCTCCTTTAAGGTGAATACTTCCTTTTGTTGGAGTAAGTTGTCCGCTTAATAGATTAAAGAAAGTTGTTTTCCCTGCACCATTCGGTCCAATAATAGATTTAAATTCCTTTTCCGCAACGCAGAAATCCACCTCATTCACTGCAAGGTGCCCCCCAAACTGAATGGTTAGCTGCTTTGTTTCTAAAATGTTTGCCACTTTTGTCACCGTCCTCAAAGAAATCCGCTAGCCCATAGGCGCTGAAGCAGACATAATTAACGAATTGACACGCAAAATAACCTCGTTTTGGAACTTTTTAGATCCAATCTTTTAAAAGAAGAACTCCGGAAACTTTTTTCCGAAGTTCCTGTTATTTTTATTTCTTAACCCTGATGGGAGGCGCTGTTTCGTCAGGCGATAGCTCACGGATTAGTACCGGAACAGGATATGGTACTCTATCCTTTTTCTCTAGTTTTATCGCGTACATGCTTTGGAGTGCCTGATGATCCTCTTTACGGAAGGTCATTTTTCCTTTAGGTGTATCAAAACTCATGCCTTCCATTGTTTTGATTAGCTTGTCGCTATCTGCGTTTCCATCAGTTTTCTTTAATGCTTCTACAATGGAAATGGCTGCACTCATTCCGCCAGGTGTGAAAAGATCAGGAACTTCTCCGTTAAATCGTTTTTTATTCTCGCTAACGAGCCATTCATTTATCTTATTATTCGGTAGATCATAGTAGTAAACGGAGAATCCTTCCATTCCTACAAGCGGTTCCATGGTGGATAATGCTGCAATATCTGGTGCACCTGTAGAAATCTTAATTCCTTTATCCTGAACCTTCATATCGGCAATTTGCTTCCAAGGTGAATTAGCACCAGACCATACTACAAATAAGTAATCCGGTTTTGCATTTATAATTTTTTGAATATTAGAGGTGAAATCTGTAGCTGCAGGATCTGCATACTCTTCACGAATAACCTTCGCCCCAAGTTTTTCAGCCGCTTCCTTAAAAGCAGCAACACCGTCACGCCCAAAAGCATAATCAGGTGCAAGAGTAGCAATTTTCACGCCTGGTTTTGCTATCGCAGCTGCGCCCGCTACCGCATCTTGGGAGGAGTTTCTTGCTGTTCGGAAAATATACTTATTGAAATCTGCTCCTGTAATACTGTCTGCAACAGCTGGTTCTACGATCATGATTTTTTTATACTCTTCTGCTAAAGGCAGCACAGCTAACGTATCTGCTGAGCTAGATGATCCGACAAGAAAATCCACATTATCTTCTTCTAACAGCTTTGTTGCTTTTTTTACTGCAACCTCAGGCTTTGTTTCAGTGTCCTCATAAACTACTTTAATTTTCTTCCCATTAATTTCCCGTTTTCCATCTGTTGCATAATCAAGCCCCATTTCAAAACCATTTTTCGTTTGCTTCCCATAGGATTCTAAGGCGCCTGTTAAAGATGCAAGAACCCCAATCTTAATGGTTCCTTTGTCATCTTTTCCCCCGCTTGCTTTATTAGAGCTGCAGGCAGTCGTCAATAATAAAGCAGCTATTACAATACTAATTAGTACCGAAAATCTTTTTGTTGACCTTTTCAAATTTCTCCCCCCAGTATTTTTTACAAAATAAAGCTTTTTCCGTGATTTCATCGTATATGGAGAGAGTTACACAGTAGTTACAATTAAGAAAAGCAGTGGTATCTCGCCACTGACGTAAGGATGAGTGAATTTAAAATACAAATTTACCTCTAGTTGCTTACGATAGATAGAAATACTCTCACCCCGGACGTGTCAGCGTTTGAAATGCCAAAAATACACCATTTTGGCAATAAAAATTTAAAAGTCCAATTTCCCAGTATTAAATAGAGAAATTGGACTTTTTTCATACTTTAGAAAAGCTCCAGATAGAAAACCCGATTAGGTGTAAGTGATTGCGATCAATACCAAACATGAACATTTCAGTGGACAAATGCTCTTATTGGTAAATTCTATTTATTATTCTTAATTACTACTTTTTCTTTTTTCCCATCCCATTGAATTTGAATCGGAATACTTTTAGGTAGTGAACCACATTGCCCACCACAATTTTCATTAATTTCAAATTCATCTTCGTTTTTAAATTCGCCATCCCCGGAAGTTGGGAAGTTTTGAGGTTGATATATTTCATATTTAAAATTTACTGGTTTTTTTCCTTCTCCAATATAAGAGATGACGTAACGCATAAAACTATCCGTTTCGTATTCCATTTTTACATACCAATTATTGCTTTTTCCTTCAAAATATTGCTTTTTAAATTCTGACGGACTTGAACTTTTATCGCTCGTACATGCCCCAAGTATAAACAATAATATAAGACATCCAATCGGTAATAAAATCTTCTTCATTTTAACTTCAAAAGAATGATGATTCATAGTTGGCCCGGCCCCCGTTTAAAGAATTTAAACCCAAGAAATATATTGGCTTATCTAAATAATATATTGTCAAAAGTGAAATTCCATGATGAACTATTGTCATAAAGTGTTGCTGTTTGTTTTACCCCTATCATAGTATAAGTAGTATTAACAACTGGTTTCCAACTTGTCATTGGAGATGTATATGAGAAGGTGGATCCACTTACAGTTTTAGTTTCTATTTGATCATCGCAGAACCCTGCGTTACACCCACTGTACTTAGTAGCTCCTGTCTGTGAAATTTTAACTTTGGTGTTTTTAAAAGATATAAATGCGTCATAACTGGTCCAACCTCCAGTAACTTTAGTTATTGCATAATGTGTTTGCCCATCTTTAGTAGTTATGTCATAGTATATACGTGAATAAGCCTTAACACTTCCAGTTGGGTCGTAATCCTCTTTCCCCCTATCGGCAAAGGGTTGAATATTAGATTCTTTTCTTAACTCATCAAGGTTTACACTAGCAAAGGTTGTAGTAACATAACTTTCTTTTAAACCCTTATCTGTTTGTTCAGATATTAATTCCTGTGTAGTAATTAATACATCGTTTGTTGAAAAGGTCCCATTATCTCCTGAAAGTATAGCTGTTGACTTTAATTGTTCATCAATTTCTTTATTATCTGTGATTCCATTAAGTGCTTTTTCATAAAGTGTATCTAGATCTGTAATTTCTTTCTCCTTCTTCAAAATATTACTTTTTTCAACGGCAAAAGTATCAAAAGATGAAGAGTATATAAATAAAATTAACAATGCACAAATTGAATAAAATAGTTTTCTCATATTAAATATTCCCCCTTTTTTAAATAAAGTCTTATTTAAAATAAATGATCTTTATGGCAACCTATTTTCAAAAGTAAAATTCCATGATGAACTGCTGTCATACAGAGTTGCTGTTTGTTTTGTAAATAAATTGAATAAATCAGCATGGTAAGCAATAGGAATCCAACTATTCATTGGTGATGTATATGAAAATGATGCTAGACTAAATAGTAGACACAGATTGTTATAATAAAAATATCAACTATAACGAGGTGTGTCAGGATGGCAAGAGGTAACGGCAATCGATACGAAGAGGCATTTAAAATTGAAACAGTTAAGTATATCAATGAAAACCATAAGTCTGTAGCTCAAGTTGCTAGAGAAGTGGGGGTCAATGAAAATACTTTATATAGCTGGTTGAAGAAATACGGCCAACAACCAGAGATTAAAGCTGTAAAATCTTTTTCCTCAGAATCAGCTGAATTAAGGGCCCTTCAGAAAGAAATTCGTGATCTACAGGAGGAGAATGAAATTTTAAAAAAGGCGATGCACTACTTCGCAAAAAGCCCTCGGTAAAATATGAATTCATTCATGAAAATCGCTCCCAATTCCGAGTGGAGAAGATGTGCAGCGTTCTGGGAGTTTCTAAAAGTGGTTACTTCAAATGGTTAAAACAACCGATAAGTAACAGGAAGAAACAACACGAGAAATTATCACAAAAGATTTTACAGACCCACCTAGAATTCAAGCAACGTTACGGCAGTGTTAAAATTGCTAAAACGCTCAATAGTCGTGGCGTAAAAGTAAGTGTGCGTACGGTCTCACGTATTATGACAAAGAACCAATGGAAGTCTTGTATAGTCAAAAAATACAAGGCTACGACCAATTCGAAACATGCACATCCAGTAAGTGAAAATGTCTTAAATCGACAATTTAAACCTTGTAAACCAAACCAAGTGTGGGTAACGGATATAACTTATATCCCGACCAATGAGGGCTGGTTGTATTTAGCAAGTGTAATGGATTTATATTCTCGTAAAATAATAGGTTGGGCAATGGGCAAAACCATGACAAAGGAATTGGTTATCTCTGCATTAAAGATGGCTTACAAGCGTCAAAAACCCGGAAAAGGTGTTATTCATCATTCAGACAGAGGTGTTCAATATGCTTCTTCTGAATATCAAAAGCTATTAAAAAAATACCATATGGTTGGTAGCATGAGCCGAAAAGGAAACTGTTATGACAACGCTTGTATCGAGTCCTTTCACGGTATTCTTAAACGTGAGCTAGTGTATCAAATAAAATATAAAACTAGAGAAGAAGCGAAGAAATCATTGTTCGAATACATCGAGTTCTTTTACAATTCAAAGCGGATCCATTCAACGTTGGGATACTATACGCCGAATGAATTTGAGCGAATGTATAGAAAATCTGCAGCTTGATTTTACCTTCATAAAAAAGTTTAAATCGCACTTTATTTAAACTTTTTTATGAAGGCAACCAAGCGAAAGCGCGGTAGAAAAATCTGTGTCTATTTTCTTGACGTAGTATCAAAATGTCGAACCACTTACGGATTTCGTTGTCATCTGTTCGCCGCAAAGATTTTTAGAACATCCTGTATAAAAGGTTTTTCCTTGCTGTGCAATTGTAACATTGGTGTTTTAAAAAAATACATATGGATCATAACTGGTCCAACCGCCAGTAACTTTAGTTATTGCATAATGGGTTAATGAATTTTTAGTACTAGTAGTATAATATATACGTGAATAAGCTTTTACACTTTTTGATGGAGTGTCGAAATTATCATCCCCTTTATCCCCAGTAGCTTGAATGTTGAACATATTATCGTCATTATTTAAATCTAGTGTTGCAAAAGATGTAGTGACAAAACTTTCTTCTAAGCTCTCATCTGTTTGTTCAGATGTTAGTTTTTGTGTAGTACTTAATACATCATTTGTAGAAAAAGTCCCCTTATCTCCTGAAAGTATAACTGTTGAATTTAATTGTCCATCAATTTCTTCATTATCTGTGATTCCATTAAGTGCTCTTTCATAAAGAGTATCTATATCTGTAATTTCTTTCTCCTTCTTCAATTTGTTATTCTTTTCATCGGCAAAAGCATTATAAGACGAAGACAGCATAAATAAAACTAACAATGCACAAATTGAATAAAATAGTCTTTTCATATTATAATCTTCCCTCTTTTTTTAAACATATAAAGTAATATTTATTAGTTTGTCTTCATTAATAGGTTTATAAGAACTATTAATTCACTAGAACGAAAAGTAAATGACAAGAAAAGTTAGTAGAGACTAGAAGTTGAAAAAGATATTTTATAAGAGGCAATAGATGAACAAAATTAGAAAGGAAATAAAAAGGTACCTAAAAGAAATTGCTACTAATTACACAGACATAAACTAAATAATTCATGAATCCCCACTTACATATGATTTTTTACAAAAAAATAGTCAGTTACACTGCAACCTTCCGACAATTGACTGAATGGTTTTTATACCTTAGTCTAAAATTGAGTCAACATCATTCTTTTCTTAGAGGATGAATTTTTATGTAGTTAAATAAGAATGCTTTTGTATATATTTATTTGGAAGGTAAAGGGGATTGGATCCAAAGCTAATATTTACATATCTATCACCGTCCTTATCATTTATAATTGAATTTTAACATAAAATTGGCTGAATTGGTAAAATTTTTATAAAATTAAATAAAATAGGCTTTATTTACTAAAGGTACCGAATCGAATCACGAGGGAGTATGTTTTAATATATTTGTAAGTATATATTTTTTTACGAAACGTATTATGATTTGTCTTTCTTATCAAGAATATTTGTTTATATCTTCAGTTTCTTCATTCTTTGAAAGAAATTAAAATGATATTATTTAGTTCACCTTATTAGTTAATGTACGTAATCTACCTTCAAGCTACCAGCAAGCATTAGAAGAGTAACTTCACTACCTTACCTTATCTGGTTAAGGTCGGGGTGCCTTTTTTGTGTATCTAACTGCGTTACTGCAACGATTAGAGAGTTGAATCCTTTCATCAACTTAGTGCGTTTTTAAGTAATCAACAGTAGCACCCCTTTTTAATTATTGGAGGTTACCACTTCTCACCTTGCTGTAATACTGTTATTGCCATTAAACCATATAGTGGAAATTTTCAGCTACTAAATTAAAGATCTATACACACTTCAAGCCCCATTAAAAATTTTACTGATAATGGACTTACCTTTGTAAATATTATTTCCAGACTGTACACCTATATTGAAAAACTTTCAGAACCTATCAATATCATTTCAAATATCCTTTTTGTCGGTTCCATTGGCTCTACCCCTAATTCGTTCATTAGAATACTTTCACATTTTTTATACCATTTTATCGCCTGTGGCCGGTTATTTTTCTGATAATAACAATACATAACAAGCCGGTAAGCCTCTTCCCAAGTGGAATCCATTTTCAATATTCGCTCACACCAAATAATAGCTTCATTCGGATCATTGTTTTGCACACATAATTGGGCCATTTTTTCAGCCCCTCGTAAGAAAACGGTTAGTAACCTTTCCCGTTCTGTAGTGGACCAAACATCACGTCTTTCAGACAAAAAATCCCCTTTATAAAGCTCTAGTCCTTTTTTTAATATATTCCTAGCCTTATTGGGATACTTTTCATCCAATCCAGCATATATCCATTCCTCAAATTGAATGAAATCCACATCGATAACCGCTTTCGGATTTAAACAGTAAGTATTGTTGTGGCGGTGGATAAAAAATGGATTTGCCCTTGCCTTGCGATGGGGTTCTAAGGTCCGATTCAATGCATTTAATAGTACTTTAAATTCTTGGTCCATGCTTTTATCGTCTGCATCCGGCCAAATCTTTTGGTAAATTTCCTCCTTACTCCACCACTTCCCGCGATGGGTAAGAAAAAATTGAAATAATTCCTTTGCCTTTCCACGTTGCCAGTCTTTTTCGTCAATCAATCTATCTCCTAGCCACACTTTAAAAATTCCAAGTGTTTCTACTTTTAAGGTATATCCAGGATGTGAGTCTAATTCTTCATATCCCATTTCCTTTAAAATTCTGTATGTAAAGGCAGAATGTACATTCAACTCTTTCGCTTTTATAAGTAATGGCATAATAGATTGTAAATCTTTTGGGCTAAACGGGGTTTTTCGCAAAAAAATAAATTCATAGTTTCCAAGCTGGACTTCCTTTAGAAAGGAAGAAATAGCACTATAAAACTGTTCTTCCTCATTCGTTTCAAAAGTTAGGAATGCATTCCAAAGCTCTGTTAGCATCAGCCCATACGGATCCCCGCATTGCACGAAGTTTTCCTTTGCATCGCTTAAAAACCTTCTTGCATCATCAAGCTCATCACTAAAAAAATGGGCTATTCCCATGCATAGTTGGATAAAGGAAGACAACCATAAATCGTAAACCTTTTCCGTCTCCTCCAATGCCATTTTTCCAAATTCTTTTGCCTTCTCATACTCTCCTATGCGGCTGTATAAAATACATAATCCCATATATGGCTCAGCTTTTCCGCGAGAAATTTTCATTTCCTCCATCATTTTTAAGGAGGTCATATAGCATTGTTCAGCAAGCTGGATTTCATATTGATCAAGTATTTGAACAGCACTTCCCATCCTCATCCAGCCGCATGCCTCTACAAAGGAGCTTTTATAGCGGATACCCCTTTCGATTCCTCGTTGCGCCAACTCTTTTGCTTTTTCAGCATTTCCCATACATGCTTCAATGAAAGAAAGCAGAATATCTGTTTCTCTATGTGATTTTGGCAAGATGCTCACTTCAGTACTTAGGCGTCCTGTAAGCACTCGTTTTGCCATTTCCAGCTTGCCCGTTCGCAAATAAAGCCGCGCATCCAAATTTCCATCATGAAGCTGCTGGTTTTGCATTTTTCCTTTCTCGTAATACTTTTCCGCTTTGCTTGCCTGACCGGAGTTAACGAAATTTTCAGCCATTAAAAAATACAAATGCTGCTTCTCTGATTCTTCTGCATCAGGGTGAGATTCCGTTGCCTCTATGGCTAATTGCAAAAATCTCTCTGCCTTTCCAGGTTGTATCGTGTCCAGATAAATTTTGGCAATCCCCTCATACGCTTTTCCGATTAAGTTCAAATGATCATTCCCAACCGAAGCATTAATTAAATGCTGATAACATCTCTCCGCTTTCTCATAAAAGGATTGGTACCTAAGAACCTCTCCTTCGTAAAACCATAATATTTTGTACCGATCCTTAACCTCATCCGGTAATTTTTTTAATTTCTCATACAAGCTTTCCAAGCGTCCGCTTTGTAACATATCATTCGCGTTTTTTTCCAACAAATAGCCAATCGGCTCAAACAGATGTATTTGTTCGTAATGGTAAACGGCTTGTTCCCATAGATTTATTTTTTCATAGTATCTAGCACAGCGTTCATGAAGCTGCCGATAAAGGCTTGCCTGCTCTTCTTTTAATTTTTTTTGCAAGGATGCCCTAAATAGTGCATGGAAGCGATATTGTTTGCTTCCCCAAATTTTATGCAGAAATGCATTTCGTTCTGCTAGTTGTTCCAGCATTAAATCTGAACCTTGAATTCCCAGAATTTCATCACAAACTTGAGGTGTAATATCTTCGAAGATGGAGGTCTGTTCAAGGAAGCTTTGAATAATGGGAGATTGTTTCGAGAAAACCTCTATTGCTAAATAGTGAAACAATTCTTCCATGGAAGAATGATGATAATGTAAAATTTCTTGGATAGATGTGCCTTTTTCTATTTGCTCGGCAATCATGCTAAGTGCAATCACCCAGCCTTCGGTTAATTGAAAAATGGATTGAAGTTGCGTGTCCTCCACTTCCAGCCCATAAAAATCTTGAAAAAGCAGTTCAACCTCTTCCTTATCTAAGGTTAAGTCTTCTTCCAAAATCTCCAATACTTTTCCGGATACTTTCCATTTTGTTAATAGATTCCATTTTGGTTTATTTCGAGTAGAAATGACAATATGAAAGAAACCCGGTAAATGTTCGATTACCCTTTCAAGCCATTGATTTATAGTAAAAGAATGGTCTACTAAATGAAAATCATCGAGGACTAAAATCGTTTCATTCTGAATATGGGATATTTCATTAATGAACAAAGCACAAAGGGAATAGATTTCTTCATCTCGAATATATTTATCCATTGTATTCATATATTCCATTAATTCTGCACCCAAAAAAGGATAGCGCTTTCTTAAAGAATAAACGATATAGGTTACAAAAGGAATAATATCATCATCATTTCCCGATATGGTATACCAGCAAAAATTTTGTCTGACATCATGAATGTATAAACTCAAAGCAGAGCTTTTTCCATACCCAGCACCGGAATGAACAATCGTTAAGGAATATTGAACTGACGTTTTTAGTTTTCTCATGAGGCAAGACTTACGAATATGGGTCTTTTTTATCAGCGGCGGCATCAATTTTGTATCTACGATGGTAAGTTTCGTATTCAATGATCCTCCCCTCTTTCATTGATAGTTTAGCAATGCGCATGCGCCTTGCTCATCGGCATATGGATTTCGTAGTCTTCGACTGAGATAAAGGCAACCGTGTTGAGGTTGCTCACGAACTAATGTTGACTTATCGCAGGGAGGGGACGGAGAAATCCACTAGCCGACAGCCGCTTGCGCTAGGCAAGTTAATCTTGTAATTTCATTATAGAATAAAAACTTATAGTATTTTATTTATTCCCCGAAGTTAATAACTGACTTTTTAAAATATTTTATCACATTTCAACTTATATTTGGGAGAGAGGCAGTTAATCGTTAAGCCTGTCTTTGTTCCTTTTCCGTTTTTCTCGCTAATCTTTTTTCTATTCTTTTTCCAACTAACCATAAAATAAAGATTGCAACAAGTACAATTGCAGTTCTTAAAGGTTTTTTCACCAATGAGAAAATATCATAACCGACATAGCTGATAAAGAATACCATTACCATTTTTCCTGCGAACACAGCCAGTGTATATTGTAAAATGCTGATTCTTGATAAACCTGCCACTATGTTCACGACTGCTGAAGGAGTAAACGGAAAACACATCATTAAAAATACGGGACCAAATCCATGTCTTTCTACCCAGCTCATCACCTTTTGCACTTGTTGATTTTTATAAAGAAATGCAAGTGCTTTCGTTTTTCCAAATTTACGGATGACTAAAAATACGAGAATCGCTCCTATACTGCAGCCAATCCACGAAATTAGAAAGCCTAGCCAAAATCCAAAAGCATTCGCATTTGCCATGACGATTAAAAACAATGGGATAAAGGGGAAAAACGCCTCTAATACAATGAATAAAATACCCGGTAATGGACCTAGCGAGCGATATTGTTCCATTAAATGCATAATATTTTCTACAGTGAACCAATCTTTTAAAGTATGAAAATCCATCTGATTTCCCCTATTCTTTATGTATCAGAATATTTCCTATGTGAAGTATAGCATATAAGCATGACGGAGTTTAGGCAGAATACGGCTCTTTTTCCAAAAAAGCTTAATCGCAATAAGTAGCATTTTGTGAGTGGATGATTTCTTCCATCTCTGGTTTTATACACGTAAAAAGGTTCCTCTATGGAATTACCAACACAAAAAAGTTTTATTATGTACTCCAAGAAAAAAAGTAACCTCTTGTTAAAACTGAGGTTACTTTTTAGAATCGGTTATTACCCATTATTTTAAACGTATTGCAAGAACCAATCTCTAATATATTCCAATCGGTTTATTCTCAGTTCTGGCTTTCCACTTCTTGAAAGCTCATGATTGGATTCAGGAAAACGGATAAATTTCGCTGTTTTTTCCTGACGTTTTAATGCAATAAATAATTGTTCTCCTTGCTCAATCGGACAACGATAATCCTTTTCACTATGGAGGATTAAAAGCGGTGTTTTAATATCCTTAGCATATGCAAGCGGCGAATGCTTCCAAAGTGTCTCAATATCATTTAAGTCTGCAAGAATTTGCCACTCAGAGAAATAGTAGCCAATATCACTTACTCCGTAGAAGCTGATCCAGTTGGAAATGGAACGTTGTGTAACTGCAGCCTTAAAACGATCTGTATGTCCCACAATCCAGTTCGTCATAAAACCACCGTAGCTTCCTCCTGTTACCCCTAATCTCTCTTTATCAATGAAATCATATGTTTCCAATGCATAATCCACAGCCGCCATCAAATCATTATAATCATTGCCGCCATAATCACCGCGTACCGCATCTACGAATTTTTGGCCATAACCGTGGCTGCCTCGAGGGTTCACAAATAATACAGCAAATCCTTGAGCCGCCAATACTTGGAATTCATTAAAGTACGTATTCGCGTACATGGCATGTGGACCGCCGTGAATTTCAAGTACTAATGGATACTTTTTGCCTTCTTCAAAGCCTGCAGGTTTCATGATCCAGCCATGAACCTTCCAGCCTTCTGCACTTTCGTATTCAATTGGCTCGGCATCTGATAATTCTCTATCCTTTAAGAATACATCATTTGTATGTGTCAGCTGCTCCACTTCTCCTGTTTGCAGGTTTGCCAAGAAAAGTTCACCGGGTAGTGTCGGTTTACTGATTGCTACAACTGCTTGATGTGTTTGTTTATTTAAGCTAAATCCATATACATGTTGAGCTTCATGCAAAGCAGGGTAAATTTCACCTGAAAGATTTCCATAATAGACATGGGTGCTTCCATGGTCCGAAACGATGAAATAAAAGCTTTCATTATCATCCGCCCATTGAACGCCAGGAATCGTCGCTCCTTGCTGGAAATCACCTGCTACATAGTCACCAACCGGCGCATCTAGATCACTGGTAAAGCAATTTAGACTTTTCTCCTCGACATCATAAATCCATACTTTGGAATGCGTCGCATTTTTAAACTCCTGTTCACTTCCAAGGAATGAAAGATATCGGCTGTTTGGAGACCATGAGGTTTGCCAAAATCCGCCTGTACTATTTGTTACTTGCTGTGTTTCTTTTGTTGCAATATTGTATAAAAAGATGTCGGAGTTAAAGGAAAAATCTCTGTCCTCCGCTAAATCTGCCGAATATGTAATATACTTTCCATTAGGCGACCATGAACCTAAGTGGTAATCCTGCTCGCCAGTGGTTAGTTGCTCCACTTCTCCTGTTTCTACATTTACAATACCGATATGTGAATACTGATCTAAATCTAAAAATCCACTTGCATCTGATTTATATTTCATTTTTTCTACGATAAGCGGTTTTAATTCTTTCTTTTCCTTTTCTTCACTTTCGCGATCATGAATCGTTTCATCCTTGCCGAGCGTTACCGAGAATGCTATTTTTTCCCCGCATGGTGACCAAACAGGACTCCCTGCCCCATTTTTGCATAAAGTTAATTGTTTTGCTTCCCCGCCACTCTTTGTTAAACAAAAGATTTGCGGTTTGCCTTCACGATTCGAAACAAATGCCAGCTTGGTTCCATCTGGAGACCAACGCGGCGAATTGGTGCGATGATTTCCAAACGTCCATTGTACGGGCTGTTTTTCCTCCACATTTACGTAATATAAATTGGATACATATTCATTTTTTTCCCGATCAATATGTGTTTGTGTGTATACAACATCTTTTCCATTGGAAGAAAGCTGCGGATCGGTAACTGACTTTAATTCATATAAATCCTGTGCTTGAATACCTTGTCTCTTTTCCATTCCCTATCACCTTCCACTATAAAAATATTGCCGCCAAAATATCGGCAAATGTTATCACCATGTTATTTATTTCGACACCCAAAACATTTTCCCTTCCAAAATTAAAAATATTTCTAAAATAACACTTACACCGATTTGTATGGATTAAAAATAAGAAGGGAAAATTAGAAAAGCGCGGAGCTCCGCACTTCAAATTTCACCGAGTAAAATTTGAACTGTAATTTTATCTGATGGCAGAAATCCGCTAGCCGATAGGCAGCTTGTGCTAGACAGACCTCACTGGACTAATAATATATAATAAAAAAATTTTATTCTTTGTGTCACTTGAAATACATACTGGGAATAAAGTAATATATAATAAGAACATGTGTTCTATATTAGAAAAGAGGGATTATAGATGACAAAAATACCTGATCAGGATCGTGATATTATCGAACAGGCAATTTATCTGCCTATGGTTTTGACGGTATTAAATCGTGACTTAACCATAATTGATAAAAGTCCTTTTAAATTAAAGAAACCATATCTTGAATGGATTGAGGAGACCATGAGATTCATCCAGAAAGAACTGGCAGAGGTTAAACGATATATGAGAAAGCATCAAATTAAAGTAGAGCGGCTCCAATCAGATGATACCTTTACTATGTATATGTTTTTGTACAAAGGATATGAGGAGCATCATAATTATTTTAATCCAAGGCTCAGAAATCGTACGGAAGAATTACTAAGATACTACCTTTATCAACGCTTTTTAAATCCTTCACTAAATACACCAAAAGAGGCTTAAGGAGCAATCTTTAACTCTGATTGCTCCTCCTCCTTACAGCAAATGATCATTTTTTAATTCATAATTTCGCTTTCTTTCAGATGCTTCTAATTGCATGATAAAGCTTTTCGGCTGACCGATTCTCTTCTCCATATGCTGAATATGCTGGGTAAATCTGATACGTAGCAGGGATGTTCGGTACATTTGATTTTCAAAGGAACTAATAGATACAGGAATAGTCAATGTCTGTTTATTACGGAATGTAACCACAGTAGAATTAGAGCTTGCCTTATCCTGTTTCATTACATGATCGTGTGAGATCCAAATACAATGCGGATTTGTCGGTGATGTCGTAGGAAATAGATAAATTGATGTATGGGGGTCAACGATGATGGGTGCTTTATGTGTAATACCTATAAGACGCTTGGTCCCTTCTTTCCTTCCTAAATAGGACGCCCCGAAGTATTCACAGCTTTTCTTGACAATGTCAATGGGTCTAAATGGTGAAATAAAACGATCCTGCGATTCCAAAACCTCTGTATAGGTTCGCGATCCATATTGTGTTGGAATAATCGCCATTGTATAAGGATTGATTTCATATTCTTCAATTAATGAACTTTTCTCTCCCATAATTTCGCTTCCTTTCTACAATATTTTCCATGTACAACCCTATAATAGCATGTACTTCCAATTTTGTCATTTATTTTTTCTAAAAAATCAGAACTTTCCAGAGAGAAATGTTGAATTTAACCGAAATATGTCTCTTATTAATTGACAGCTGCAGTGTCCTTTATCAGAAAATTACAATTGTTCTGTTGATTAGCCAATTCTTTTCTGCTATAATATTTAAAAGCAGAAGAGGTGATCATCGATGGAAAAAAAGAAATCTTACACAGAATTAATGAAGGATTATGCGATGACACAGCTACAAAATGAAAAATGGATGATGCATATTTACTCAGATATGATTTTAAACGAATTAATTTTGAAGAGGCAAAAGGAACAAATCCTTCGCGAAATTGATGATGCATTAGATAAAAAAGAAAAAGAGCAATTTATGAAATTGACAAATGAATTGAAGGATCTTGAAGAACGCTTCGGCTCGTAGAAAAGTACGGGGAGACGGAGAAATCCGCTAGCCAATGGCTGCTTGCGCTAGACAAAGTCTATATTCGATAAATAATTTAAAAGACAAACAACTTATAACTTCTTAGAAAAAACCCTCTGGCGATATTTCCAGAGGGTATTTCGTTTGCCGTGTTTATGGATTCTTTTTAAACCGATAATGTTCAATCATCTCCATCCGTTCTAACATGGTCGGATGATCATAACGAAAAATTTTTACTAATAAAGGTGGATTTACTTGACTTAACCCCGATTTGGTCAGATCCTGAAATGCTTGAATAGCCGCTTTTTGATTATGCGTCATTTCAATTCCATAGCGATCTGCGCGTGTTTCCTCATAGCGTGAAACCCAATTTGTTAAAGGGCTGACTGCAAACAGTAAGATGGAAATGATAAGTAAGAACAAAGGCAATGAGCTTAATTCAGAAACACCGCTAATTTTTAATTGTTCACCCTTATTACTCACAATTTTATTCATCAAGATGGAAGTCAGCCATAGCCCAACTAAGGATAGTAATAAATATCCTGCAATCCCAAAATATATATGCTTTTCGACATAATGCCCCATCTCATGAGCCATAATGAATAGAATTTCTTTATCATTTAATTGATTGAGGGTTGTATCCCATAAAACTATCCTGGCGTTAGAACCAATCCCGGTCACGTATGCATTAAGGGAATTTGTTTTTTCGGACATATTGACCTCATAAACATGTTTGGCGGGTATATTTGCTTTATCTGCCAAGACAAGAATCTTTGCCTCCAGTTCCTTATTTTTAAGCGGATAAAAATCATTATATAGGGGGTCGATCACAACCGGCTGGATGAACATCATAAAGATAGTGAATGGAATCGATAAAAGCCATGCCGGAATCCACCATTTCTTCTTAAATTTTCTCATTAAGGCGTAAAGAACCGTCACAATAATGAACATAGTGGCTAAATTTACCCAGAAATCAATTACCTCATCCTTCATCCATCCGGTAAAAGTTTGCCTAGAGATATGATACATTTTGGAAAACTTATACGAAATAAACTCCAGTGGAAACGTTGCAAGATAAGCTGAAAGATACAACAAAAACAAAAACACTGCGGATTGGATAATATGAAATCTGGATGTATTTTTTGCCCATCTTTCAAACCCTCTTGAAACTCCAAAGATTAGCACCAGAAAATAAAAGAGCCATTCATATGGAGTCGAAAGAAAAAATAACAAATTCCTTATTTTGGAGTATTCCTCACTAAGCATTAACTCTCTGCCATTTAAAAAAGTAGATGGGTCGACGCTTGTCCCTTTTAAATCCGCAGGAATGGTAGAATTTGCTATGAAAAATAGATACACATACATCAATATACCAAAAAGCAAATAAGCGATTACGGCACGAAAAGCCCACTTTCTTAACATGATTAGCTACTCCTCCCTTCTTGTCCTCTTATATAAATGTAGAAAAAATCGCGTGGAATAGAACAGCTTTTAGTAAGTTTTAAAGTTATAGTAAAAATATACCCAACATATGTGGGATTTAATGTGGATATTATGAAAACGGCAAAAAGGACAAGATATATGCTTGCCCTTATAATGGATCAATCCCGAGCTCAAATAATGCATCAGCGATTACTTCATACCCCCTATTATTCGGGTGAACATGGTCATTTGCCAATAATTCATTCGTCCTTCCTTTAAAACGGTCATGTACATTTGCTACCTTTATAGCCGGTGGAGAAGAAAGCTGTTCAATCCCCAGATTAAAAGCTTCCACCCATTTATCTGTCCCAGGGATATTTTCAAATGGATCGTACAGATTCATCATTCGAATGATAAATGGCACCCCGCCATTCTTCATTTTTAATATCGTATCAATGATGGTGGCCAGGTTCTTTTTTCCATGTTCAACAGCGAGAAAAAAATCCTTTTCATTTTTATTTTTCAAGAAGACTTGTGCAGCATCAATAAGATCATTCCCGCCTGCCGTGATCGTAATAATGTTTGAACGAATGATTCCTTCCTTAACAAAAGGATGCTGCAACATTTTCAAAATATTTGCAGTGGTTGCTCCGCTTCTCCCGTATATATACGGAACAATGGGCAAGTTCTGCGATCTTCTCAATAGCCACAAATATTTCGTGATAAACCCTTTTATAAAATAGGTAGAGCCTATTCCAACCGTCAGCGAGTCACCTATTGCACAATACCTTAAGAATTCATTTGAATGTATAAAAGTTGTTGCCTTCATTTGTTCACCCTCAGGATAAATTAGTCATACTTCTATATATTCAATCCTTCTTTATCTGAGACTATTTTTAATCACAAGGGGAAAATTTCTATAAACAGAAGAAATGCGATACTTTTTGATAGTATCGCGAAAATAGATTATTTCCCTTTAAAATTAGGTTTCCTTTTTTCTGAAAAAGCTTGTAATGCCTCAATCCTATCTTCCGTCGGAATGGTTATTTCATATGCTTTTCTTTCTATTTCCAGTCCTGTCTGAAGATCCGCATTCATTCCGTTTTTAATGGCAAACTTTGCTTGTTGAACAGCGATTGGTCCATTAGCCAAAATCTTGTTAGCAAACTCGTTCACACTTTGATGAAAATGCTCCCGCTCAACAGTTTTTGTTACAACACCATAATGATAAGCTTCGTCCGCCGTCATTCTTTTGGCTGTTAGAATAAGCTCCATCGCCTTCGCTTCTCCGATTAAACGTGGGAGTCTCTGTGTTCCGCCTGCACCAGGGATAATCGCAAGACTTGTTTCCGTCAGCCCCATTATTGCATCACTCACAGCAATCCGGAAATCACAGGCAAGCGCAAGCTCCATCCCGCCGCCAAACGCGTAGCCATTCATTGCCGCAATGGTAGGCTGCGGCAGTTTTTCAACGGAAGAAAAAACTTCCCCGATTTTATATACATTTCGGCGCACCTCTTGCTCAGAAAGTGTTTTTCTTTCCTTCAAATCTGCTCCTACACTAAATGCTTTTTCGCCAGCCCCTTGAAAAACTACTACCCTGATTTCAGGATTCGACCTAATAGATTCCACTACATTTGCAAGCTCACATAAAGTATCATAATTAAAAGCATTCATCGCTTCCGCCCGATTAAGCGTTACATATCCAATATAGTCTTTTACATCTAAAACAATATTACTCATTTCTACACCCCTTTTTTGATCCTCAAATATGTATTTCAACACTTCTTGTAAAAAACCTTTTTGATAGTGCTATTTTCTTTTCAATCGTTTGATTTAGAGAACCTTGGACATACTTAATGATGTTGTCCATATTCAAAAAGGAGGTACAATCAATGACGAATGAAAATCAATTTAGTCATTTTGTAAATGATCCAACCGTACAGTCTAAAATGGAAAAGGTTTGGGTTGATACATGTGGTTCCTGGCAAAATTGTACGGAAGAGACTATTCAAGCATTTTTAGCAGGATGCGAGGAATATAGTATTGACCCGCAATATTGCATGAGCTGGGTCGAACAGCATCAAGCCCAAATTCCAAATTGGTCCAGTGTTTCGCAAGTATCGTTGAATTGGATGAATACTCACACTTCTACTGGTTCTCCTATATCAGCAAATAAAGATGACTTTCAATAAAACAGGACAAAATAAATATATGAAAAAATGCAGAATTATTATTCTGCATTCAGATTGTAGACAAAAGGGGTTCGGAATGGTCACATTCCGAACCCCTTTTGATTTTGTTCTTACTTTTTTACCTTTTTGGGTGTATGCTGACCTCTCTCATCCTCATCTACTAGGCCATTTCCGGACCTTTCCATATCCAGTTGGCCATTTTCTTCAAATTCATGGCAGCGAAAGTAAGCATCGCCTGCATCGACAATTTTTTAAGTCCCCTTAACGTTGTCCAACGCATACCATGCTTTTCTTTTGCGTCTGCAAATACACGCTCAATCGTTTCTTTGCGTTTCGCATATATCGTTTTTACCTCTTTGTGATGACGAAGATGATCTGCTTCCTCAAGGTACTCTTGCCAAATATGACG
>NZ_LJJC01000004.1:3553739-3831633 GCF_001420715.1 Heyndrickxia shackletonii
CTTCCACTGAATCAAAAATGAAAGAGAAATCAATCACTGCCTCCATTTTTCGGACTAAATGATTTTCGGGAACCAACTGGTCTAAAGCGATCATTTCTACTTGATCACGTTGAATGGAATTATGTTTTGAAAGCATCTTCATCACCCCAAGTATTATTTCTATTTATATTTTAAAACAAAAAAGACTGTAGGCAAGCTCGATCTTCATCGAGTTTGTCTACAGTCTGAATGCAGAATTATTATTCTGCATTTTTTTCTCCTTATTTAGATGGGATTTGATCCTTTAAAGCTCTTCTTAATATTTTTCCCGTTGTATTTTTCGGCAGCTCATCAATAAATTCAATTATTGTTGGAAGCTTATATTTTGCTAATCTTTCTTTACAATAATTCATTAATGCTTGTGCAGTTAATTCACTATTTTTAGTTACAACAAAGCATTTTATTGCTTCTCCTTGTTCCGGATCCGGAATACCAATGACAGCAGCCTCTACTACATCCGGATGATCATATAATACCTCTTCTACTTCACGAGGATAAACATTAAACCCTCCTACTATCACCATATCCTTTTTACGATCGACAATATAGAAATAGCCTTCCTCATCCATTTTTGCAAGATCCCCGGTGTATAGCCATCCATCACGAATGGTTGCAGCTGTTTCCTCCGGCATTTTATAATAGCCCTTCATGACATTAGGTCCTTGAACTACCAACTCTCCAACTTCCCCAACCGGAACTTCCTCCCCTAACACATCCACTACTTTATTTTTTACATTTAAGATGGAAGTACCAATGGATCCCGGCTTTCTTGGACGGTCAAGCGGATTAAAGGCTGTCACAGGCGATGCTTCCGATAAACCATACCCTTCAGAGACAAAAACATTAAATTTCTTTTCAAAGTTTTTCAATAAGGCAACAGGAAGTGATGACCCTCCGGAAATACATAAGCGCAGGGATGAAAAATCCTTTGGATCTCCTTCTGGATATTGGTATAAGAAATTATACATAGTTGGAACTCCAGCAAAAATAGTAGCTTCATATTTTTTTGCTAATCTAAAAATATCTTTTGGACTAAATTTAGGTGCGATTAATAGAGTTGCTCCGCTTATAAGTGGCGCATTAACGACGACTGTAAGGCTGAAAACATGAAACATTGGCAAGGTAGTGATGACACGGTCCTCATTGTTCATTTTTAAATACATACCTGTGTCGCTTGCATTGGAATATAGATTTTTGTGAGTAAGCATGGCACCCTTAGGTTTTCCGGTTGTGCCGGATGTATAAAGAATGACAGCAACATCATCCTCAAAAATTTGTGGTCCTTGAAACGCTAAATCCCCTGATGCAACAACTTCTGCAAACGATTTCAATTTATCGTTTGCAGGAGGCTCCACTTTTTTAGTCGGATCCGATTCACAAATAATATAATGTTCTACCTTTGGAAGCATTGCCCCCATTTTTTCAGCAAGTGGCACTAGAAGGTCAAGTGCTACTACTGCTTTTATATCCCCATTCAATAAAATATAGCCTATTTCTTCCGGTGTATAGATTGGATTAACCGGAATTACCGTCACACCAAGTCTCATTGCTCCATACAGGGCAATAATGAAATGCGGCGAATTACCAAGAAGAAGTGCAATATGGTCCCCTTTTTTCAACCCCAATTGTTCCAACCCGCTTGCAAATTTTGTGACTGCCGCATCCAACTCGGCATATGTAGTTGGTTGATCCATGAAATAATAAGCAATTTTGTCAGCGCTTTCTATTGATGTGTTGTGAAGTCTTGTTGTTAAATCCATATTCCCTCCCCTTTCTGAATGAATAATCATTCATTTTAATTTTCTAAATATATTATATAGAAAGAATTTTAGGGATACAAGATGTCTTGGGGGAATGTCATAAAAAAACTTATAGGCGAAACTTGATTGGTAGAATAGCCTTTGACCGGACAGTGGTTCCGTTATCAGTGACAAAAAGGCATTTTGGGAGTTGAACCGACACACATTCCGTTGTTAAAGCAAAAGACAGCTATTTTCATTGGATAGCGGAATGTGGGGCCGCAAAGGCAGTTAAAACGGACAATTTTTTGTAAATAAGGGAAACTGGGGCCGCAATGAACTTTCCGCGGACTCTAAATCCCTTATCTGTGACAAATTGCTTGGTTTTGGGCTATTATCGGACACTCGTTCCGTTATAAGCTATTTTTATTGGTAATTTTCAAGATTTTCATCAAATAGCGGAATGTAGGTCCGCAAATTCGAAGAAAATACGATTTTTTACAGCAATAACGGAACGTCTGTCCTCTAACATTATACAAATTAAAATTTTTACAGGTGTGGTTTTCACAACGGTCCTGGCGTTCTTTAAGTCTATGTTTAAAGTAAAAACCGGAATGATTCCCATTCCGGTTTCTATTTAATGTTTTTGTCCCCCAAAATTACAGACCGATAGTACTAAATTAATGTCTTCTTCAAGTTTCGCAAATAACGATATCGAATGAGGAAGAAGTATATCAATTGAGCAATCAGGAAGCTTGCCAGAACAATAACCATCTCAGAAACAATTGATAATGAGTAGTAGCTTTGCAATGCCATAAAAGCAAACGCACTATGAACAAATGCTACGACAATCGGAACAAAGAATAGCAACGCAAGCTGCTGGGTAACAATTTTGTTTAATTCCTGATCTGTTAATCCTACCTTTTTAATCGTTAAATATTGTCGTCTGTCATAATCCAGATCCGCATACAGGCGGAAATACAGGAAACTGCCGGCTGCAATAAAGAATACAGCACCAATTAATAACGCAACGAATAACATCGTTTTAAACATATTCATTTGATTTTGATACATCGTACCACTGACTTGTATTTCATAATGATGATTTTCAGAGAAATAAGAGCTGCCCTCTGGTGCAAGTTTTTTTGCAATGCCAGCCGTTTTTTCGAAGTCCTTCGTAAAGAATCCTGTGAAAGTATTTGTTTTAACCGGCTTTAGTTTTTTATAAAGTTCATCACTGACTATTAGACCCGCTCGAAATGGAATCGCCACATTTTTAGACAGCTTCTTTGCATTAAGTTTAATTTTATCCTGTTTCAATGTATACATGACAGGTTTGAACTCCATTTGATTATGGGAGTATAACATTGCCAAAGCTTCATTTCCAGTTAACGGTTTCTCGTGAACATCAAATCCTGCACTTTTTGCGATATTTTTATAATCAGAGAATGAAATAATATCAATATCCTTGACTGGATAACGATAGCCTGTATTTTCTGAAGCAACTTCCACATTTTTGATTACAGCGCTTGATGTCGTATAAGGAATACCTTTATTGTTCAATTCTGTTTTGATTTGCTGCAAGTTTTGCTGCTGTACTGGTTGATCATCCATCGCGGTATAGCTGATTGCTGCAGGATAATCATCTTTGAATTGCTTGTTCATAATATTCATCGAAGCAAGTGTTCCTACCGCGCAAAACGCAACCGCTGAAACGATCGTGACCATAAAGAACATGCGTGCATTATCCTTTAAGCGATAGGCAAGGCTTGAAATCGTTATGATATTAGTTTTCTTCCAAAAGAAAAAACGATTTTTTTGCAGCATTTTTATTACAAATACGGATAGTTGTGTATAGAAAAAATATGTTCCCACAATAGTCATCGCAATGACTGGGAGAATTCTAAAAAGAATGGTCCCCATAGTTGTTGTTGCCGCCAAGTAATAACTTAAGAGCAGCAGAACAGCTGCAAACAGTGATAGTAGTACCGAAGCTTTCGGCTCCTTTTTCGGCTTTTCGCCAGCTTGGAATAAATCTATCAGTTTATTTACTCTTAGAAGAATCGTCGTAAATAATGAAATACAAAAGAATAGAATTAAAAACGCACATATCGTTAGCAATAATGCTTTAAAGGAAAGATAAAAGGATAGTGAATCAATCCCAATCATCCTTGATCCGATCATTAAAAACAATTTTCCAGTGATAATACCTGCACCAATGCCAAGAATAATTGCCCCAATACCTATAAGCATATTTTCCAAAAAGACCATACGATTTAATTGGCTTCTTGTCATGCCATGCATCATTAGTATTCCAAATTCACGCTTCCGTGATTTTAGGAATGTGCTGACAGAGTATAGGACGAATAAAAAGGCAAAAAGATACATAATCACTTCAGCTGCAGTCATTAGCTGAACTGCAACAGCAGAAGTTACACCTTGTTTTATATCTGGGTGAAAAATAAATAGTGCATACACAAAGAAAATTAAAACGGAAAATGCGCTGCTTAGAAAATAGGCAGAGTATGTCCGTTTATTACGGACAACATTTCTATACACGAACTGCGGAAAGGTCACTGCTGTCTCCTCCTAGCAAAGCAAGCATATCAATAATCTTTTGGAAGAATGCTTGGCGGTTATCCCCGCGGTAAATTTCATTGTATAATTGGCCGTCCTTGATAAAAATCACACGGTGGCAATAGCTTGCTGCAACCGCATCGTGGGTTACCATTAATGCAGTAGCTCCGTCTTCTTGATTAATGGCAGTTAGAGTCTCCATAACATCCTTCGCTGATTTCGAGTCTAAGTTACCAGTTGGCTCGTCCGCTAAAATAAGAGAGGGATTGTGAATGATAGCTCGTGCAATTGCCGTTCTTTGCATCTGTCCTCCAGATATTTCATAAGTTCTTTTCTTTAAAATATGGTCAATTCCCAGCTTCTTTGTGACAGTTTGCAGCTTTTTGTTCATTTCTCGAATACTTTCACCATCCAGTGTGAGGGGCAGCACAATGTTTTCTTCCACCGTTAATGTATCAAGTAAATTAAAGTGCTGGAAAACGAAGCCGAGCTCATGTCTTCTAAATAGTGCAGTATCTTTTCGGTTTAAAACATGCGGATTTTTGCTGTTTATCTTGATTTCGCCGGATGTCGGGCGGTCGATTGTTGCAATTAGGTTGAGAAGCGTTGTTTTCCCGCTTCCTGAAGGACCCATGATCCCGACAAACTCCCCTTTTTCAATGGAAAAATTAATATCATTTAATGCTTTATGAGCGACTTTTCCCTCATAAATCTTCTCTAAATGTCTCACCTCTAGAATCGACATTCTTATCACTCCCTGTATCATTTTGTATCTTCATTTTATCTAGATTCATGAAATACAACCATTTCGTTAACTTACAGTTAGCTTACAAAATTGTAAGGTAGAAGAAAAGCGGAAGCGCCTTGCCCATCGGCGTACGGATTTCGTAGTCGCTCACCTCGAGATAAAGGAAACACAGTGAGGTAGTTCACGAACTGATGTTGACTTATCGTAGGGAGGAGAGGGAGAAATCAGATAGCCGATTAGGCGCTGGTGAAATTTGAAGTGCCAATTTCACTTGGAGCTAGACAAAGACTATACTTGTAAAATAATTTATAGAACAAAAAACTTAAAATTGAAGAAAGGTGTCTCTCCTGTGTGGACACTCTTGCCATTTGTCCATTTGTGGTGACAGGCACCATGTGAAATATTCACATGGTGCCTGTCACTTAAAAGATAATTCGTACTGTCGTGCCTTCGTTCACAGTTGATTCAATTTCGATTCGGTGTCCGAGTTTTTCACAAATTTGCTTTGCTAAATACAAACCCATACCCGTTGATTCTTGAAAGTTGCGGCCATTTTCGCCGGTAAAATAGGGATCAAAGACACGTGGTAAATCACTTTTGGGGATGCCGACGCCTTCATCTTGTATTTCAAGGATGGTATGCATGCCGCGGATATATCCGCGAAAGTAGATTTTCCGATTTTCATACATTGTATAGCGCACTGCATTAGTAATAAGCTGAGTAAGGACAAATGAAAGCCATTTTTCATCTGTCGCAACCTGAAGATTACTATCCACCTGAATCATTGGAAAGACATGCCTCCGAATAAATAATCGTTTTTGTGCGGATGTAACGGAACGGATAATATTTTCAAGCTGGAGTGTTTCAACATAAAAATCCCGCTCAAACGTGTCTAGACGCGAGGTATACAACACCATTTCCAGGCCTTTCTTTAATCGGTCAAGTTCATCCCCTATTGCAGTATAGGTAGGTTCATCTTTATCTTGTATCATTAAATGAATAACCGAAATTGGTGTTTTCATTTGATGAACCCATTGGTTAATAAATTGAATATGTCCCTCAAGCTTCCGCCGATAATCATGCAAGTCCGTTTTATAAAGTCTAAATTGACTTGTAAGCAAATTGTGAAGGCTTTCAGCTAATGGAGTACTATGATCGACATTCATAAATTCATCAATATTGGAAAGCGGATCTTCTAAGCGTTGGTAGAAACTACGGTTTGTTATGTATCGAAATACAAGATAACCGATAAGCAAACAGCCGCTAAGTAATGCGGCATATAATGAAATGGTTAAATGCCTATAGCCATCAAGCCAATAAACAATGGTGATAATAAAAAGCTGGATGATATAAAAGAGAATAAGCGGGAGCTGTTCACGTAAGAAAAGTTTCACTCCGCTTCACCCCAATTAGGCATAAGCCGATATCCTTGACCGCGAATCGTTTCGATTGCATCTTCAATTTGTAAAGAAGCTAATTTCTTTCTTACACGAGTAATATAGACATTTAAAGTATTATCATCCACAAATGCTTGGTCATCCCATATTTTTTCAAGTAAACGATCACGGCTTACCACTCGTTCCGACTTTTTCATTAATTCATCAAGAATTTTTGCTTCCGTATGGCTTAATTCCACCGTGTTGTCACCTACGGAAAGTATTAAGCGCTCAACATCAAGCTTTAATCCATTCACACTCAAAGAGCGCTCATTTTGAGACCCGGCATAGCTGCCATATGCGCGGCGAAGCTGGCTATTAATCTTTGCAATTACTATTTCGTAATCGAATGGCTTTGTTATATAATCATCTCCTCCGTTTTCCAAAGCCATAACTTGATCCATCTTTCCATCACGTGCAGAAATAAACAGTATCGGGCAGGTTGATATATTACGAATTTGTCTGCACCAATAATAACCGTCAAATTTAGGTAGATTCACATCCAGCAATACAAGATGCGGTGAAAATTGTTCGAACTCGGATCTAATTGAATCAAAGTCCACAACTGATTTTGTTTCAAAGCCAAATTTATGTAAATGCTCCTGAAGAAGTCTAACTAGCTGCTTATCATCTTCAATGATAAAAATTTTAAACATGATCGATTCCCCCTCCGCCTATTTTCCTTCATTGATTTTAACAAAGATTTCTTTTTTTGGATAATACCAAGTTTTACATTCGTTCTGTCTCTTAGAGGTGTAGTATTAGAATAGTTAGAACACCTCAAAACATATAAAATTACTATAACTAAATAGAATCCTATTTGAAAAAAGATTGATCCATTTTGTGCTACGTTATCCCACCATAGCCACTGTTCTTATTATAAGATCGGCGTCCCTCCTGTTGTAAGAAAGCCTATACTGTCATGCAGGAGGGATTCTCTTTGAGTAAAACGAGTCATGCGCAAAAATTATCCGATTGAATTTAAGTTGATTTATTAAAAAAAAACCGAAATCCTTATTTTGAAAGAATGGATTTCGGCTTTATAAAGGTATAATTTTTATTAATTAAGAAAGGTAAGAAAATAATATCCGCAATTCGGTTATACAAATTGATAGTTTAATGCAGAACAACCAAGTTAACGACAGCCGTTATAATTGCACAGCTACCAATTAGAATTACCCATCCTGCCCATTTATTTTTCCTCCCCTTTCGTTTACTTACAAGCAATGAGACAAAACTTATAATTACCAATAGTACACCAAATATCATATTGATTAAGCTACTTATTTCCATTTCTATACTCCTTTTTCATCCATCCCATCGATTTTTTGTATCAATGTATGTCTAAAGTTTAATCAAAACATTACTTAAAGGTTTTATTTACAATTAATGATAGTGCCTGATTTTAAAAATTTCCTGATCAGTCTTGGGCAATGTAATTCTAATAAAGCTTCCGTCCACTAAACAGTCAGTGCTTAATTTAAATCAATGCGGTCAATTTTCCTTATGGCTAACACAACAATACCAAGAGCAATTATTGCTAAGGCTAGCGGAATATAAATAATACCTGCTAATGAGAAATTCGGACCCATCGATTGGCATGTCACACTAACAATTAAAAGTGAAGAGATAATTGTTGCTGGTGTAGAATAGTTTCTCATCCCGAAATATAGCGGTACGAGTGCTGCGACTGCAGTCGTTAAGCTAAACATGATGATTTTTATAATCTCCGCCAAAACATCGCTTGAAGTTAAACTCATTGCAGAAGTAAAATGAAAGATTTGATTCAAACCAATAAAACTGAAAATCACCACTATATGAGAAATTGTCATAGCAATGAATGTCATCAAAACGATCAGAATCAATTTTGCACTCAGGATTTTTTTACGATTGATTGGATAGGAAAACATAATAAACATTGTTCGATTCCTAAACTCTTGAATAATCATTTTTGAAATCAGTACAGCGGCAAATACGATAAAAACACCTCTAACGCCTGCTCCACTTATCGTAAAAACTCCTGTCACATCTTTTAACATTTCGGTACCTTCACTTTTTTCAACGACAGGAATTATACATAAAATACTCAGAATGATTATATTTGCAAGAATAGCACCTTTAACAAACCATCCTAATTTAAACTTTTTTGATTCAAGTCTTATTAAATGAAACAATATGATCGGCTCCTTGCCTCTTAATATATTACTCCGTTATACTATTCTCTTCCTCAAAACGTTAACTCACGACCTGATCTAACTCCACTTTTTTTACGAAATACTCTTCTAATGTTGTACGTTTTTTATCAATAGACTCAATATTAATGTCTTCAAGTATTAATGTCTTAGAAATGGCTGATTGAGGCACATCTGCAGCATAGATGCGAATGGTTTGATCATCAACCACCTTAAAATTATTAATGCCTAATTTATCATGTAGCACCATTGCTGCTTTTTTTTGATTGCTGGTCACCAATTCTATGTATTCCTTATTTCTCGCCTTAATCGATTCCATGGACGCCTCTTCAATCAGTTTACCGCCTTTAATGACACCGATCGTGTCTGCAATCTGCTCAATCTCCCCAATAATGTGGCTGGAAATGAGTAAGGTCATACCGTATTCTTGATTAAGCGTTTTAAATAGCTTTCTCATAGCCTTAATCCCAGCAGGATCTAATCCATTAATTGGTTCATCTAGAATCAAGAATTCCGGCTTTGTGATAATCGCTCTGGCGACGCAAAGACGCTGTCTCATCCCTAGTGAAAAGTCTTTTGGCAGCTTATTCTCAACATTTTCAAGCCCAACCCGATCCAAAACATCGCGAATCGCCTGTTTGCTATGGTATCCCATATAAGCACAATGCAGCTCTAAATTTTCCCGTGCAGTCAATTTCTCATAAAAAATAGGGTATTCGATCATACTGCCTATCCTCTTTAAGTAATCGAAAGAATCATGTTTGAGCGGTTCACCGAAGATGGTGACCTCGCCATGTGAAGGCTTAATCATATTGGTCAGCAGCTTCATAATTGTGGACTTACCCGCACCATTCGGTCCAAGAAATCCATAAATCTCACCTTGTCTAATATTCATCGTTACATTGGACACAACATCATGCCCTTGGAAAGTCTTTGTTAAATTTCTTGTCTGTACTACATAATCCATGATGCCCCTCCTCGTTTTCTATCAATTTTCATTCTAGCCATCGACTCTTGCTTTTTTCTGTCTTAATTCTTACGAAAATCTTAAGAAAACAGTGAGCTACTTATTAAGACGTTTTAATGAAAAAGTAAATGACGTTTTTTCAAATGGGATGGATTGTATCGAAATATCTCCTTGCATTTCTTCAACCAGTCTTTTTGTAATGGTTAAACCTAGCCCACTGCCCTGAAAGGCTTTATTTCTTGATTCTTCAAGCGTGAACATTCGTTCAAAGACGCGCTCCTGCTCGATTTCATTGATCCCTTTTCCCTTATCGAAAACTTCAACATAGACCCTCGCTACATCATAAAACACCTTTAAACCAATCATTTTGCCATCAGCACCATAGCGAATTCCATTTGAAATCAAGTTAGTTAATACACGGTTTAATGCTTCTTCATTACCGAGAGCAAAAACAGGCTTTTCAGGTATCTCAATAACCACCTCTAATCCTTTATTTTGGATCCATTCATAGAACAATAGAATATTATTTTTACAGATTTCTGTTACATTCACTTTTTCAAGCGGAATATCTTGATCTCCTGACTCTAACTTAGCCAAGTCAAAAAATGTATTCATTAATGTAATGAGCTCTAACGTTTTACTATGTACTTGTTGCAGCAAACGCGCTCTTTCTTGTTCATTCATTAGAGGTTGGTTCTGAAGCATCTCAATATAACCTGCAATCACTGTTAGCGGCGTCTTAAGATCATGGGAGACATTCGCCAACATTCGTTTCATCGAGGCTTTCATTTTCAGATACTGACGTGCATGTTCTTGATGATCATCAACAAGTTGATTTAACAAATCAAGCAGTTCTATGAGTTGTTTATCACCAGTAGTGAGGAGGATTCTCTCCCTTGATTGTGAGGCTTTTAACTGTTCAAGTTTATTTGTTATGTAAGCAAGATCCTTGTTTCTTCCCTTCTTTGTTTGATATTGATAGATTATACAAATAAGAAGGGCAATAATGACACAGCTTAATATAGTGATCATTTAAAATTCTCCCAGCTTGTACCCGATCCCCCATATTGTTTTGATATACGCTGGTTTCGATGGGGTATCCTCGATTTTTTCTCTCAGTCGGCTCATGTGAACGTTAATAATATTTTCATCACCATAGTAATCATCTTCCCAGACGGAACGATAAATCTGTTCTTTTGTAAAAACCTTCTTTTGATTTTTAAAAAACAAACAAAGAATCTTCCATTCCTTTGATGTTAAGTTGATCTCCATGCCGTTCTTTGTCGCGCGATGATTCTCGTAATCCAATTCAATCTCATGTACTTTGATTATGGATGTATCTCGTTCTATTTGAGTGACTATGTACTGTGTGGATCTTCTTATGGCCGCTTTCACTCTTGCCGCTAGTTCGACCATCGAAAATGGTTTAGTAATATAATCATCTGCTCCAAACCCGAGTCCTAACGCTTTATCCGCTTCGCTATCTTTTGCTGACATAATAATGACGGGAATGTAACTCTTTGTCCGCACCATTTGAAGAAAATCCAAACCATTTAACTTTGGCAGCATTAAATCTAACAAAACTAAATCATAATGCTCATCCTTAAAAGCATTCGCTGCTTCCTCGCCATCAAAAACACATTTAACGCTAAAGGACTCATTATTTAAATATTTTTTTACCATATCACTAATAGCCGGATCATCTTCAACCAGTAATATCGTTTTCTGCATTAAAAACAACACCTCTCCTGTAATACTTTTATATAAATTTGCATGCCCAATTCAATCAACGAATGAAAGTTTCATTTTACAAACACTAGTGATTATTTTGTATTAATTTTCTAAAAATAGTTTTCACTCCGTGGTTCATTCCTTTAGAACTACGATTTTAAATCCTTTCAACATTTTAGCATAAATATCCATTACTTTTTAAAAAATCATTGCCATTCATGGAATCCTTTTGACAAAATAAAGGCCCAATCCTGAAATTGAATGGAGCCTTACCTGAACATATTTATGCATTAATTGTTGATAATCGGCACACAGTTTAATTCACTTATTACACCATGAGAACTATTTGACTTTATATATCGCCATACCGGAGAAAGTGTTTCTTTTGAACGCTTCTTATGTACATACTTCAACCCAAAACGGAAAAATTTGTCCATAAGAGCTGCTTTTATAAACATCTAACTTGCACATTAGGAAACAGCGTCCCTTTTATATTTAACAAAAACGGTTATGGACTAAAAAACAAATAAAAACCCTCTCACCAATGTGAAAGGGTCATAATATTAGTAGATTAAATTTACAAGCTCGTCCTTCGTTATATTCCCGAAATAATGTTTGACATCGATATCCTCAAGAGCTTTTTCAATTTCGTTTCGTTCATAGCGAACTCCTGTTAATTTGCTTTCGATGTCCTCCACATCACCGACGCCAAAGAAGTCCCCATAAATTTTACAATTTTCAATCTTTCCTTTATTAACATCTAAGCGGACATCTACGCTTCCGACAGGGAATCGATGAGAATGTTGAAGATTGAATTTTGGTGATTTGCCATAATTCCAATCCCAATTTTGGTATCTTTCTTTAGAAAGCTGGTGAATGTTTTCCCAGTCTTCATCTGTAAGCTTATATTCAGGAATTGGATTTTGTCCCTCAAAAATAGATTCAAGAAGAAGCTGACGGAATTTCTCAATCGTTAGCTTTTGATCCAAAAACTCCGAAATATTTGCCACACGGCTTCGTACTGATTTAATACCTTTTGATTCAATTTTGTCTTTTTTTACCTTCAAGGCGGATGCAACATTTTCAAGCTCGGAGTCAAGCATTAATGTACCATGACTGAACATGCGTCCTCTTGTTGAAAATTGTGCGTTTCCGGAAATCTTTCTTTCACCAACTTGAATATCGTTTCGGCCGCTGAGCTCTGCATTAACTCCTAATTTCTTCAATGCGTTAATCACAGGCTCGGTAAATTTCAAGAAATTATGGAAACTCTCTCCATCGTCCTTGGTGATAAAGCTGAAATTAAGGTTGCCAAGATCATGGTAAACAGCTCCTCCGCCTGACAGCCTGCGAACAACGATGATTCCGTTTTTATCTACATATTCTGTATTGATTTCCTCTATTGTATTTTGGTTTTTTCCAATAATAATAGATGGCTGATTTATGTAAAATAAAAGATACGTTTCATTTGGATCTAAGTTTTTTAATGCGTATTCCTCAATGGCTAAATTGATTTGCGGATCAGTAATTCCCTTATTATCAATAAACAACATATGTATCACTCCAAATTCAAATATATCTTCTTAAAGCTGGATGCCAAGACCGTAATAGGCAAGTATCACCTCACCTGAAAACTTCTCGGCTGCCTCCGTTTTTAATTGCTCCAAATCACCGTATTGAGGCAAATGTGTTAAAACTAATCGCTTAGCACCGGCAAGATTAGCAAGTTCTCCTGCATCATAGCTAGTCATATGACCCGCCCCGGAACCATCCATGTTTCCATAGAAATTACATTCACAAAGCAAAACATCCGCATCTTTCGCAAATGCGTTCAAGGACTCTATATATGATGTATCAGCAGTATAGACAAATACCTGATCCTCCGCCTCTATTCTCATGGCATAACATGGTACAGGATGCTTTGTTTTTAAAAAGCTAATGGAAAAAGGACCAATTTGCAGCTTCCCGCTCGGATCATATGGCACAGCTTTCGTTACATCCTGGAAATTTAAAGCTTGGAAGCCATGCTCGTCTTCTTGATGTCCGTAAATAGAAATCGTTTGTATATTTTTATCCATATATTTTCCGATGAGGAGCGCATGTTGCAGTACCCCAATATCAGCAATATGATCTGGATGATAATGAGAAATGATAACTGCGTTTAAGTCTTCTGGTTGTACAAAATTTTGCAATTTGGACAGAACTGCACTTCCGCAGTCAATCAATAATTTATATTGATCATGTTCTAGTAGATACCCTGAGCTCGCTTCATTTACTTTCGGATACCCACCCCACTGACCTATTACCGTTAACTTCATATGTATCCTCCTAAAATTATAGTTCAATAGACATTTCTTATCAATTTTTACTATACTCCATTTTACCCAAATTCTTATGAGAAAAACAGTTTAACGCTTTTATACAAAATCATATTTGTTCGGGCTAATTTCATTAACAATAACCGCGCTTAGTCTAAATAAAAAGACTGTCTTAATAGGTGTCAGGCACCATTGAGACAGCCTCCCTTACTTATTTTACACTTATCGTAATTTTCGCTTTCGGCATCACATGTTGATTTCTTGCCGTTACATGAACTTGTACCTGGTAGGTCCCTGCATGGTCAAATTCAAGGCTGGCAGAATAATTGCCATTCTTATCATTCTTAGCATCTATGTATTTACTATCGTTCGTATTGTCACCTTCCCAAATTTGATACTTCACATCATCTGCATCTTTAACCTTTTCTTTGCCTTGTGTTACCAATGCTTGTAAGGGAACCTTTTCGTTGACATTAGCATTCTCCGGCACTTTTAAAGCAACCTTTAATTCTACCGGTACTTTTTTTTCATATGTATTGGACTGATTGCTTCCGCAGGCAGATAAGGCAATGGCGGTAATACAGGTAAATAAAATCATTAGCATTTTTCGAGACATAACGATACCTCCCTAATTCTATATTTTTATGGTAACATTCCATTTGAGATAAAAAGTGCCTGTTTTGTTAATAAGTGTTGACAATTTTTTCACTAAACAATCGTCAGGGTAATTTTGAGCATTTCATGAATATTTGACCATAAACTAATTTTTAATTTATATTTCATCTATAATGAAGTCAAATACATATAAATAAATGATGGAGGATACTATATTGAAACGTTTACGAATACCTCTTTTGTTATTATTGATTTTTTCCTTAATTAGTCTTAGTGCATGCAGTTCTTTAAGTAATAAAAAAGGCGAACCAGTCGGAAACTTCACCTACACCGATGAAAACGGGAAACCGTTTGGGATGAAGGACTTGAAAGGGAAGCTTTGGGTTGCAAATTTCATTTTTACAAGCTGTACGACAATTTGTCCGCAATTAACTTATCAAATGAGCGAGCTTCAGAAAAAAGCGAAGAAAGAGGGTTTAAAAGACGTACACTTTGTTTCTTTTAGTGTAGACCCAGAGGTAGATACACCAAAACGCTTAAAAAATTACGCTTCTAATTTTCAGCCTGATTTTTCTACATGGCATTTGTTAACGGGTTATTCACAGGCAGATGTCGAAAAGTTTGCATTGGACAAATTTAAAGAGCTAGTAAAGAAGCCTGAAAATGATACGCAAGTTGTTCATGGCACTAGCTTCTACCTAATAAACAAAAAAGGGGAAATCATCAAGGACTATTCAGGTGGGAAAGACTTTCAGGCTGAGGAAATTATAAAAGATCTTAAAGGATTAGATTAAAAAAAGTTAGGGCGTTCTGCCCTAACTTTTTTTTATGCTGCTTCTTCTGTTTGTACTGTATGTGATTTTTTATATTTTACCGTGAAGTATGCAATGGTGATTATCATAAAAGCAATCATGTATATAAGCATTAATCCCAAGTTATGCCATACTGTTGAATAATCGCCAGATGAAATGACTGCTTTAAAGGCATTTAAAGAAAATGTCATAGGCAATACATTATGCACTGGGTGTAAAGCAGGCGGCAATAACTCAAGTGGGAATGTTCCCGCACTGCTTGTTAATTGCAGGATTAAGATAATGATTGCTAAGAATCGCCCAGGATCCCCTAATATAGCGGTTAAACATAGAATCAATGCCATATAGGTTAAACTGGTCACAATTTCAGTACCTATAAATACTGGTATGCTCTTCACATCAAGACCGATTCCACCGATGGCAATAGCTGCTGCGATCAGCGACTGGATAATACCCACTATTGCCATAACACCAAATTTACTAGTAAACATAAGGAATCCATTCTTAGGTGCGATAACAGGGTTTTTGACATTGAACACAATCGTTAATAATAATGCTCCGACAAACAGCCCTAGGGATAAGAAATATGGAGCCAATCCTGTACCATAGTTCGGAACTTTATTGACTTCTTTTTTATCAACCTTAACTGGATTTCCCATCATATCATATGTTTTTTGATCAGCATGGACGGAACCTGATTTATCTGCGGCGTCATGAAGTTTATTCTTTAACTCTTTTGATCCATCCGTTAACTTGTTTGTACCACTGTTTAAATCTTTTGATCCATCTGCCAATTTAGATGTACCGTCACTTATTTTGTTTGCACCATCCGCTAATTGCCCAATTCCCGCATTGAGCTGGTTACTTCCGGATGCCAATGCGTTTGCACCGCTGCCGGCATCAGCTAACTTCTGATTAAATGTAGTCATTCCTTGAAGCAACTGGGTTTGGCCTGCATTTAATTGATTTGCACCATCTGTTAACTTCTGGGAACCTGCTAAAAGGGTATCTAAACCATTTTGCAATGGTTTGTTTCCTTCTTGGTTTAATTTATTAACCGAATCAGCTATTGTACTTGCACCAGTTTGAAGCTTGCCTGTTGATGTGCTAAGCTGATCTGCGCCATTTGCTACATCATTGCTGCCTTTTTCCAATTGATCTAATGTTGCTTGCAATACCGTTTTTTGTTGATCTGGGAGTGTCGCCATAAATGGCTCTAATTGCTGTTTAAGAGCGGTTATTCCATCATGAACTTGTTTTGCTCCATCTGCTGTTTTAGTTGCTCCATTTCCTAGAGCACCAAGATTATCCGCAAGAGCTTTAGCGCCTTCATGAATTTTATCTGTATTAGACACAAGTTTTTTTGCACCGTTATCAGCATCTTGTAAACCGCTTGTTAGTTGTTTGGATCCAGCCGCGAGATCAGCAGAACCTTTACTTGCGCTCTGTACACCTTTTAAAAGCTGATCATTTCCGTCTTTAAGCTGGCTAAGACCTTTAGAAAGGTCGGATGCACCATTCGCTACATCAGTAGAACCACTGGCAGCTGAATTTACACCGTTTTGAAATTCTATTGATTTGGATGCTAGTGTTTCAAGATTTTCTTTGATTGATTTTGATCCGTTATCCAGTTTTTTTGCTCCATCATACAAGGAGGAAGCGCCTTTCGATGCTTGGTTGTATCCTTTTCCCATTTCTTTGATCTTACTAAACAATGTTTCCGCATAAGTAGATGTTACTTCTTTTGAAACGGACTGCTTTATTTCTTTCATGGCAGAGTCACCAATTTTTGATGAAAGATAATTGGCCCCTTCATTCGGAATATAGTTCAGCTCTAATTTTTTTGGCTGATCATCCATTAAAGTAGTCGCGTTTTTGGAAAAGTTTTGCGGTATCTCAATTAAAAGGTAGTATTTTTGATCCTTAAGATCCTTTAATCCATTTTTATTATCTACAATATGAAAATCAAAATCCTTACTATCCTTTAGATTATCCGCTAGCTTCTTCCCAAGCTTTAAATGATCTCCGTCCAATACAGCACCTTTGTCGTTATTTACTACTGCCACAGGCAAACGATCCAAGTGTCCATATGGATCCCAAAACGACCATATAAACATTCCTGCATACATAATAGGTACAAATGTAATAGCTAAAGTTGAAATCAACAGCATTGGATGACGGAGGATTTTCTTTAATTCAGCAATAAACATGACGTTTTTACCTCCAAAATTAGTATTTAATGACCGTTATATTCATTTGGTCATTACGTTTCAAAAATTTAGGACCATCAAGTTGATAATCCCTGGAATAAGTAGAGTTTAAATAGTTTAGAGATTTCTTCTTTTTCGAGCGGCTCACGATGCTTTTCCCAGTCAAAAATTAAGGAGATATATAATTTTAAGATTACAAAGGCGGTAATCTCCGGATTGCAGTCTTTGATTTCTCCTTTCTGAACTGCTTCCATGATGATATTTTGAATATAATTCAGGATGGAATCTTCAATTTTGAGCATCACTTCTTGAACTTCGGGAGTTCCTATATCACTTTCTTCTTGAAAAAGCTTAATGTATAGTTGATGTTCTTTTCGAAATTCCAATAATTTAAAAAGGGTGTGATCCACCTTTTCATGAAACGGTAAATCAGAATGCATAAATTGTTCCGCAGCCTCTCTCATTTCCTTTAACAAAGAAGTGATGATTTCATAGAATAATTCTTCTTTGTTTTTGAAAAAAGTATAAATGGTTCCCTTTCCAACATTCGCAAGCTTTGCCACCTGGTCCATGGTTGTTGCTTTGTATCCAAATAAAGAAAAGGATTTAGTAGCCGCATCGATAATTAATTTTCTGCGATCAATTGCCAATGATTTCACCACTTTTCCGAAATGACCAAAATACTGAATCAGTCAATTAGTTCCACAAGGAATAATATAGCACAACCAATTTAGGGAATCAAGGGACTGAAATGTTTTTTTTGAAATAAAAAATCCGCTCCCAAAGGGAGCGTGATTTTTTACATTTCCAAATGCTTTAAAATAACGGTTGCCAAGACATCAATAAATTCAGGTCTTGCATTCGGCATTGGCGGACGGTAATAGCTTGCACCTATTTCTTCTGTTACTGTTTTGCATTCATAATCATTATCATATAGCACTTCCAAATGTTCCGCTACAAACCCAACCGGAATATATACGAAGGCTTTATAGCCTTTTTCCTTATAAAGGTCGCGCGTCAAATCTTGAACATCAGGTCCAAGCCATGGATCCGGTGTATTTCCGGCACTTTGCCAGCCAAGTGCGTATTCCGTAATTCCAGCTTTTTCTGTAATTAATTTTGCTGTTTCTTTCAGTTGCTCAGGATAAGGATCCCCGTATTGGAGAATTTTTTCCGGCAAGCTATGTGCGGAAACAATTAGACAAGCTGAATTTCTTTCTTCTTCACTCATGCTTTGATAAGTATCTTTCACCTTATCAACCCAATACTGAATAAACTTCGGTTCTTTGTACCAGCTTTCTACGGAAGTAATACTTGGTCCTCCAAGTTTTTCAGCAGTAACACTCGCTCTTTCATTATAAGATTTCACACTAAATGTAGAAAAATGAGGAGCCAGTACAAGTGAAACCGCCTCTTCTATTCCATCTTCATGCATTTGTCCGACAGCATCTTCAATAAATGGCTCAATATGTTTTAAACCTATGTATGCTTTAAATTCAACCTCGTCTTGAACTTCATTCAAGCGATTTTGCAAACCGTATGCTTGTTCTTCCGTTATTTTGGCTAGGGGAGAAATACCGCCTATAGCTTCGTAACGGCTTCTTAAGTCTTCTAACATTTCGGGAGATGGCTTTCTGCCATGGCGAATATGTGTATAGTAACGTTCAATATCCTCTTCTTTGTATGGAGTTCCATACGCCATTACAAGAAGCCCCATTTTCTTTTTTGCCATCTTTCTTACCTCATTTCACTTATTTTCTTTGCACTGTATTCATGAATAAAAGCTGTTAAACGTTTAAGTACATCCGGATTCACTTGTGGGAATACCCCATGCCCAAGATTGAAAATATATCCCGGCAGCTCCATTCCTTGGTCCAGAATGCTTTTTACCCTTTCTTCTAATACATCCCAAGGCGCTAATAATACTGTCGGATCTAAATTTCCTTGAACAGCCTTATTTACTCCTTTGGCACGGGCTTCACGGATAGGAAGACGCCAGTCAAGTCCGACAACATCGAGTGGAAGATCATTCCATTCTAATGCCAAATGGCTTGCTCCAACTCCAAACATAATGAGAGGAACATTCTCCTTTCGTAACTCTGAGAAAATTTTTGTCATGACAGGCTTAATAAATGTGCGATAATCTTCGACATTTAAAGCCCCAACCCATGAATCAAATATTTGAATAGCACTAGCTCCCGCTTTAATTTGTGCACGTACATATGTAATGGTCATTTCTGCCAGCTTGTCCATTAGCATAAACCAAGCTTTTGGTTCTGTATACATAAATGCTTTTGTTTTTTTATAATCTTTTGAAGGTCCTCCTTCAATCATATAACTGGACACAGTGAATGGTGCACCTGCAAATCCAATTAGCGGTACTGTTAATTGCTCTTGTGTTAAAAGCTTAATAGTATCCAAAACATATGGAACATCCTCTTCCGGATGAATCTCTCCAAGTTTTTCTACATCGCTGGCGGATCTAATAGGATTATTAATTACTGGTCCAATACCGGACTTAATTTCTACATCTACACCTATTGAAGGAAGCGGTGACATGATATCTTTATAAAGAATCGCTGCATCAACATTGTATTGTTCCACAGGAAGTCTTGTTACATAAGCGCATAGCTCCGGCTGATGGGTAATTTCAAATAAGGAGTATTTCTCCTTTAACGCACGGTATTCAGGCTGTGAACGACCAGCTTGACGCATATACCATACAGGTACATGCTTCGTTTTTTCACCTCTTGCCGCTTTTATGAGAGTATCATTTGTTAATTTAGTCATCTGCAAAATGCCCACCTTTCAAGCAGTACAATCTCTTCTATGTATTCTAACATTATCCGTTTGTAGTCTGTTTTTACTATAGACGTTTTATAACTAAAAGTATAGTAAACCGAAATAATTGTCATAAATTCTTTACTTTTTCGCCGAAAAGTAGATACGCAAAGTTCTAGCATCCAGATGAGTGAAATTAGAACTGCCAATTTCACTTTCATGGGCATCGACTTAGATAAAAGAAACACAGTAATGTAGTTCAGGAGATTATTTTGTCTTTTCGCAGAGAGGATATCCGGAATTCCGTTCTTCGTTAGGTGCTGAAATTTGACAATAAAAACTTAAGCTTTTGTTTATACTTTTTCCCTAAGGGAATGGATATAATATAGGAAAAGCAGGTGAAGGAAATATGATGAGGTGATAACATGAATGTTTATATTACGACTGGAACCTATGATTTTTTAGAAAAAATTAAAACAAAATATCCAAACGAAAATATGATTCTTATGCAGAATGGTCAAAATTCTTTATTATTGCATGAAACAAATGAAAAATCCGTATTTGAGGTACCCCGAAAGTATGAAGTGGTTGATGGATTAGGAGAATTAGTGAATAAAGGATTGGCTGCTTTTAACCATGTGCCTGTAACAGATGAAGGAAGACCAGTCTTTGAATATCGCTATAAAGCAAGAATTCCATCCGTAAAGAAAGTCCCTGGCTTCAAAGCCATTCGGCTTCTGCGTCCATTAAAAGGGGATACTTATGTGGGATTTACCTTGTGGGAAAACGAAAAAGCATATTCGGACTGGAAACGCTCTAAATCATATGAGGAAGCTCAAAAAGCAGATTCCGAAGCAGAATTCAAAAGTATTTTCTCAGGTCCTGCCTATTTTACACAATATAATATTCCTGAGGAGGAGTAACAAAGCTTCCAGATATGATAAAAGAGCCGAATGGGCTCTTATTTTCTTTCCAATATAATATTATTCCGATTTGCATAAATAGCGGCTTGAGTTCGGTCAGATACTCCCAATTTACTTAAAATATTACTGACATGGGTTTTCACTGTTTTTACACCAATGAATAAGAAATCACTAATTTCCTGATTGGTCATGCCATCCCCCAGGCATTTCAGCACTTCTATTTCTCTTTCTGTTAATTCATCATGTGGCAGCTTTGCCGCTCCTCTAAAACGATTCATCATTTTATGAGCCACTTTCGGCTCTATTACAGACTCTCCTCTGATTGCCTTAAAGATGGCTGCCGTAACCTCTTCCGCACGAGAGGTTTTTAATAAATAGCTATGTGCACCCGCTTCGATTGCCGGGAAAACTTGTTCATCATCATAATAGCTTGTGAGAATGATAATTTTACAGTCTGGCAGAAACGATAAAATTTCCTTCGTCGCATCGATACCAGTCCCTTCTTCCATTAGCAAATCCATTAAGATGACTTGTGGCATATGTTTTTTGGCAAGTAATGCCGCTTCTTTTCCAGAGCTTGCCTCTGCTACTAGATCAATTTTTTCTTCCGTTAATAAATAGGAACGAATCCCCAGCCTGACCATTTCATGATCATCCACTATCATTACCTTTACTTTATCCATGACTTTCCCCCTCCCCTACGAAAGGCTCTTTTCTTAAACTTTGTTGTTTCTGTTTTTGTAAAACACAACTTAGAAATGCCTAACGATTTTAAGAAAAAATGCCCGAAACTAAGTCTAATTGGGTATTTAAAACACATTACGAAAGCTATCCCTACAATGGTATCCGAATATTAATATATGTTCCCTCATTTTCTTTTGACCGGATTTGAAAAACCCCTCCCAGTTCCTCACATCGTTCACGCATCGTCTGCAGTCCGTATGAAGTCATAGACTTCCTTTCTAAACTAAATCCATTCCCATTATCACTAATATATAAATGCAAATGGTCCTTCAGCACTTCCAACGTAATTCTAACCTTTGTGGCATGTGCATGCCTTAGAATATTGGAAAGTGCCTCCTGAACAATGCGAAATACATGCTCTTCAATTGCTTTTGACAAATTTTCCAATTCCTTAATCGAACTTTCAATATCAAGATTTGTTTTTTCCTTTAATTCTCTTACCAATTTATAGATTCCCTCTTCTAATGTATCACCTTTTAAATCTATTGGCCGTAAGTGCAGTAGCAGCGCCCTCATTTCCCCTTGAGCCTTGGCAGAAATACCCGCGACTTGCTTTAACATATTTTCAGCTTGGGCAGGATCTTTTGTAACCGTTCTTAGTGCAGCGGAGGATAACATTCCGAGTGCGAATAGCTGTTGGCTTACGGAATCGTGTAAATCTCTTGCTAGTCTTTGCCGCTCTTCCATGACAGCTGCCTGATGCGCTTGATCTACTAACTCTGTCTTCTCATCTGCAAGCCTTTGCAAAGAACGGACTTGATCTTGTATGTACGCCGCAAGCTGGTTCATTTCGTCAAGAATAAGTCCAATTTCATCCTGTTCATAATTTTCAACTCTTGCTGAATATTTACCGCTCCGTAAAATAGAGACAAAGGATAACACATCATCTAATTTTCGCAAAAATAATCTTCCGCTGCGATAACCAAAGTATACGCTTAATATTGCAAATATTAAAAACATAAAGATGGAAAGGAAGAGGATTTTTTTTGTATCGAGTACACTCTCATGATGAACTAATAAGTAAAATTGCAGGCCGACAAAATAGACTAAGCTGCAAATAACGGCCATCGTTAAAAAGTTTTGGATAAACCAAAAACGGATGCTCAAAAACCTTCTCACCATACTCCCCCTTTCCTACACACGATCAATTCTTATATCCCCAATACCAACTTCAATTAAAATATCAATTTTTTTAATGGAATCATGATAATTTGGAGATTCAAATACTAAATGTGGTTTCGTCCCTGAAGAATTCTGTTCAAAAAGACGTATATCCCCCAATGTTACTTTGGTAACAATCCGAACTGGAATATCCTCCGGAATAAGCATTTTCACGTCCCCAATTCGGCTCTTTATCGTAATTTTCGTTTCTTCCTCCGGTATGAAGGCTTTATTGAAATCAAAATAATAATCTCCAGTTAAATTATGCAAATCCATTGATTTCAAGGGCCAATTTTGTGTGTTAAACTCCATATCTCCGATAAGTGTAAAGCTTTTTTTATACTTCTTCTTATATTTGTTTTTGTATTTCTTTATATCTTCTATATCCTTATCGTCAAAATCTGCTTCGATGGAAAATTTAACTTTTTCCTTAAAGAAAATCTTTTTAATGGCCAAATAGATAAAGAAAATTGGCCACAGCTTCCACCAATCTCCATATGTAAAATGAACCATTCCATAATGATTTAACTCTAACAGGGAGCCATATAATAAGAAAAACAAGGAAAGAAAAATAGATCCGGACGATTTCCTGTGGATGCTCTGGATAAAATACAGTATTCCAGCAAAAACAAACAAAATCGGTATAAACATGACAAATAGTTCTTTCATTTCCAAGGAAATGACACCAATATTTATTAGAAGAAGGGCAATCCCTATTACAAGTAATATCGCAGAAAAAATCAAAATACTTCGCCGCCTTTTCAATCTCAATACATAAATTTCGAGAAAAATATGAAAAAATCCTCTATTTCTCTGTACAATTATTATATTCTCTTGTATTTAACCTTTTAAAGGTCCAACCGATATATCTCGTCTCCGTCTGTAGTCGGATATTTCAAGATAGTATGTTGCAGTAAATTCCAATATTTACTTTCATTTACACAAAATAATTCTGTGCCTCCTCTGCACTTAATATGTATCTCAACATATCTTGAATATAGGTAATAGGGCAATCGCCCAATTTACAAGTATCCATTAAGGAGGCGTCACGAATGAATATTGATATATCATCCATCCATTGGATTTACTTGGCTTTCATCGTGCTTATCATCCTTTTTATGATTTTTAAACGCGATACAACCATTGTTTGTATTGCAGGTATTTTTCTCATCGCATTAACCGCTACCGGTTCGCTTACCGCCTCAATTAGCAGTGTTTTTAATAGCTTTATCTATGCCATCACCGAATTACTCTCCATTATTCTCGTCATCTCCATCATTGTCTCTATGAGTAAGAGCCTCATGGAAACTGGAATAAATGACGTAATGATTTATCCATTTACAAAATTAATTAAATCGCCAACTCTTGCCTATTGGATAATTGGGATTGTTATGCTTGTCATATCTTTATTTTTCTGGCCATCTCCCGCCGTTGCATTAATTGGAGCTGTTTTGCTTCCTGTTGCTCTTCGTGTTGGTTTGCCGGCGCTTGGGGTCGCTGTAGCAATGAATTTATTCGGGCACGGGATAGCCTTATCAGGCGATTTTATCATTCAGGGTGCACCGAAGCTTACAGCGGATGGTGCCGGAATACCTGTTTCAGATGTTGTTCATGCAAGTATTCCGCTTGTCGTGATTATGGGTGTCGTAACGACTGTTACAGCTTTTATCCTTTTAAAACGTGATATGAAAAAAGGTATCCTGAAATCCGGCACAACTGTTGGGACAGGTGAGAAAAATGAACTGTTCAATCCAAATTTACTATCCGTATTCTACAGACGCTTCTTTGCTTTTCTAGTTCCTATTCTATTTGCCCTCGATATCATTGCAATGGTTGTCTTTAACCTCCAAGGTGGCGACGCAACAGCACTAGTCGGTGGTACTGCTATCCTCATCCTGCTACTGATCACTGCAGCAGGGCATAAGAAACAGGCATTAGAAAAAACGACCAAATATTTAATAGAAGGCTTGCAATTTGGTTTTAAAGTATTTGGCCCCGTCATTCCCATAGCAGCTTTCTTCTATTTAGGTGATGCCGGTTTTAAAACGATAATCGGTGACTATTTGCCGAAAGCCTCCCAAGGAATCGTCAACGATTTAGGTGGTGCACTAGCCAGTATTGTTCCTTTATCAAAAGAAGTAGGAGCTATCACTTCTACAATTGGCGGGGTAATTACCGGTTTAGATGGTTCAGGATTTTCCGGACTTTCCTTGAATGGATCAATTGCTGCCCTTTTTGGTCATGCTATAGGATCAGGTGTAGCAACCTTAACAGCATTAGGACAGATAACAGCAATCTGGGTTGGCGGCGGAACCATCATTCCTTGGGCGCTCATACCAGCAGCAGCCATCTGTAATGTCGATCCTTTTGATTTAGCAAGGAGGAACCTTTTACCAGTTGTAATTGGATTAGTCGTAACTACCATTGTGGCGATTTTTCTGATTTAACTTAGAAAAGCGCTGGAGCTACACAGACTTTATCCTAGTTAAATAATTTTAGAGATAAAAAAATTTATACTTTCTTTTTACTTTATAAAAAGAGGATTTCCCGAAGGTTTGTACATTTTCAACTCATGGGAAACCTCTTTTTCCATGAATATCTTATCTACATTATATAAGTATTAGAAAATACTTTGAACTTGAAATTTTCGTTTATAGAATATTTTTACTTATACAAAGTGATATAATAGTAGAAATACTTCCAAAAGGGGCTGATAAGTTTGACTACTTTAGAAAACCTTTTTACAAAATTGGATGAATCCTACAATGAAATGGTTGAGATTAGAAGGTACTTGCACCAACATCCTGAATTATCTTTTAAAGAGGTAAATACCGCTAAATACATAGCGAATTTTTATAAGGATTTAGGCATTGAGGTAAGAGAAAATGTTGGAGGAAATGGTGTTGTCGCAAGAATTAAAGGGGCAAAACCAGGCAGCACCGTTGCTTTGCGCGCAGATTTCGATGCCCTCCCCATCCAGGAAGAGAATGAAGTCCCTTATAAATCTTTAGTACCTGGTGTGATGCATGCATGTGGTCATGACGGTCATACTGCTACCCTTCTAGTTTTAGCAAAGGTATTGAACGAATTAAAAGACGACCTTTCAGGAGAATATGTGATGATTCACCAACACGCAGAAGAATATGCTCCCGGTGGCGCGATTTCCATGATTAAGGATGGTTGCTTGGATGGTGTCGATGTAATATTTGGAACTCATTTATGGTCTCCCGTTCCTTATGGTGAAATCACTTATCGTAAGGGACCTATTATGGCTGCAGCAGATCGTTTCGAAATAACCATCCAAGGATTTGGCGGGCACGGAGCACAACCACATAAGACAAAAGATGCGATTGTCATTGCTTCACAATTAGTTTTAAATTTACAGCAAATTGTCAGCCGGAGAGTAAATCCGATTGATTCAGCCGTCGTATCTGTTGGATCCTTTGTTTCCAATAACGCTTTTAATGTGATTGCGGATTCGGCAAAAATCATTGGAACGGTTCGTACATTTAATGAAGAAGTTCGTGACTTTATCGAGAAAGAAATAGAAAAAGTAATTAAAGGTACTTGTTTTGCTTCAGATTGTACGTATGAATATCTTTACGACCGCGGATACCCTGCAGTAGTCAATCACGATAAGGAAACAGACTTTCTGGTTGCCTCTGCGAAACTTGTAAAAGATATTCATTCCATTCAAGAAGCGGAACCGGAAATGGGCGGAGAAGATTTTGCTTATTACTTACAACATGTAAAAGGTACCTTCTTCTTTACTGGAGCGAAACCCGAGGCGACCGAAACACCATATCCGCATCATCATCCTAGATTTGATATTAATGAAAAATCCTTGCTAGTAGCAGCCAAAACACTTGGTTCGGCGGCTTTAAATTATCAACAAACAGAAGATTCTAAAGAAGAAAGTGAAGAATTCGCAGCGAAATAAGCAAAGCTCGGTGCGCCACAGCTTTGCTTACGGATGCGTGAAATTAGCATGTTAAATTTTACTCGGTAAAATTTGAAATATAATTTTACCGAGTGAAAATAGCTTTTCCATTTTCACCTGATGCCCTTATCAAAAAGATGAGGATACGCAGAAATCCGTCAGCCAAAGAGCTGCTTGGGCTCATAAAATTAAATTTGCTGATAGAAAATATTATCTTTAAGATAGCATTCCTTCCTGTCTGAAGAAATCTCCCCGAATATGGGGATTTTTTTATTCTCTTATACATAAAAGAATGATGGATTCATATAATGTAGAAATGGACAAACAGTAGGAAGGAGAATAGCACATGTCATTGCCGATTTGGATTTACTTTGTTATAGCAGGAATTGTAATTAGTGCTTTCATGGCTGTGAAAACAGCAAAAGAGGATCGAGATCAAGAAATGGAATGGATTGAAAAAGAAGGCAAAGAATATATAGATAGAATGCAAGAAGAAAAAGAACGCCGTAAACAAGAAGTGGGATGAGGAATCAAGTCCTCTGACCCACACAAAAAAGGACAAGGTGAAATCCTTGTCCCTTTTTTATGTGTTATTTAGTAGAAGTTCCGGTACTTGATGGATTAGCATTTAATACGTTATCTAATGTACTCTTTAAGTCTTTATCTTCAATTTTCACATTAGCATCTTTAAGTTCCGATTGCATTGCTTTCGCGATTTTTGTATTATCCACTTTTGATGTTTTAATATCTTGCTCAATTTGCTTTTTCATTTTATCATCAAGTGGTGCTTTTTTCTTCTTACCAGTTAATTGAATAATGTGGTAGCCATAATCAGACTTAATCGGCTTACTAATTTCATTTAGTTTTAAAGCATATGCAGCATTTTCAAATGCAGGCACCATTTTACCTGGACCAAACCAGCCAAGATCTCCACCTTTTGATGCTGAACCCGTATCAGTAGAATATTTCTTCGCTAAGTCCTCAAATTTTTGACCTGCTTTAAGCTTTGCTTCAATATCATTCGCCGTTTTTAAGTCTTTAACTAAAATATGACGAGCTTTGATATCTGGTTTTATATTTTTATCGTAATAGTCTTTTATTTCCTTATCTGTAACTTTAACATCTTTTGTAGCAGCTTGTTGTTCAAGAAGTCCTACTTTAATGGTATTTCGGAAATCTTTCTCATCTTTATAACCATATTGTTGAAGAGCGGAATCAAACTGAGCACCAAGTTGATCCTTAGCCTGTTGAACCTGCTTATCTACATCCTTAGAGGAAACTTTATATTTTTTAGATAATACTTTTTCAAAAATAAGTTGTTGCAGAACTTGCTCACCATATTTATCTTTTAAAGCAGTGTAAAGTTCATCTTGAGTAATATTACCAGCCTTTGTTTTTACTACTACATCTTTACCGCTGCCACTATTGCCGCAGGCAGCCAGTCCAACCACACTTGCTGCAAGTGTCAAGGATAGTATCCATTTCTTCATTCAATAACAACTCCCAACTGTATTTATCTTGTGTATACAACTAATAAGGGATTTCGAGCCTATCCCAACCGCTTATACTTATGAAGGAATACGGGCTATAGTACAAATGCATATATTTTGTATACAAGCACAATACAACTTATGATACATTTCATTTCTTAAAATAGAATTAATAGCTCCTCCACTATTTCCCTCATAAAATCTACAAAACATACTATAACACAAATCTTGTCAGAAAAGAAACATATTATCAGAATTCTAATGGAAATCTAATGTTCACTATTTTGCTTTTACAGTGATGTGAACGGTACCAACGCTTTTAAATTAGAGTTTCATACTAATAATAGGCATTTGTTCTACACCAAATAGTCAAATGCACATAACATAAAGGGAAAGAAAAAAAGGAGGTATTCAAATATGAACTTTGCAGGTGGCGGTTTCGCTTTAATTGTCGTGCTTTTTATCCTGCTAATCATTGTAGGGGCAGCTTTCCTTTGTTAGAAAAAGCCGTCAATAAGACGAATGCCTTAACGATATGAAATAAGAAATATAAAAAAAGATCAATTTAGAGGAGGTGTTATACAATGACCGGAGGCGCATACGGAGCTGGTTTTGCATTGCTGGTAGTATTATTTATTCTGCTCATCATTATCGGTGCATCTTGGGTGTATTAATAAGTAAGCAGAAGCACATTATCATCGACGTACGGACTGAGGGGCTTCATGCTGTGTTAAAGAAAACATAGCAAGGTAATTCGCTGCTGATGTTAACTTATCGTAGGAAGGAGACCCGGAAGTCCGCTAGTCGATAGGCGCTGGAGCTAAGTCAAAGAAAAACTCATTGAATATTTATTGGAATTTGTTATTTTTATTATTAATTTAAAAGGGTCAGGCATTCAAGCCTGACTTTTTTATGTACAAAAGGTTATTATCCCCAAGAAAAAAGGAAATGTATATGTTTTTAGTCACCATTTTCAAGCGGTGTATTTATGCAGTAATAATTTCTACATATGAAGATACCAGCAATATAGTTATGAGAATATTAATCGTCATAAAAACTTTCGGCTGACGGTCTTCTGGAATTTCCTTTTGAATACAAAGAGAATTGGTCAAGCTATTAAAGGAATACAGAATAAAAACAGCAAAAATAATAAAAATGGAGATCATCCATAACCCCTCCCCATATCTCCTATAAATTAGGATATCAAAAGTTTATCAAAAAAGATAGATGAAAATGCTCTTATCGAAGAACGGAAAATGATTTATGATAGGCTTATGTGCAGTTCTTGCACTATATTCATCATATGAAGCAATATTACTCTTATTAATTTTTTTAATTATCAAAACAATAAAACAAAACAAATATTAGTTGTAAAATATACTTGAAATGTATATATTTTTTTGGTTAAGATGTAACATATTAAGAAGGAAACGCTATGATCTTAGGCGACGAATTTCGTATTCTTCGATGCATACTTCGGGAAACAGAGAGTCGATTTCCGCTTTATCGTAAGATGAGAGCAATCCCCTAGACGCTTGACGCTAGAGCCAGACAAAAGAAAACATTAAACGAGGTTGGGAAATGGAAAATTTCGAAGAACGATTGAAAAGAATGGAATATTATCAATCACTGCTTTTACAAATGTCAAAAAAAGAAGGCTTTGGTTTCTATCAATTAATCATAGAAAAACAATTAACAGAGGAAGATGTAGCACAGTTCTTTGACCTTTGTGAGAGTTTGAGCAAAGAATATGAAGAATTAAAAGCGGAAAATTTTGTCTACTTTTCTCCGCTTTATGTAAAGTTCAAAGAAAGGCTACATCCTAAACTGCACCCTCACGAAGTGATAATGGCATGCATCGATCAAAAAATATATTCGGAATTAATGCATACCTTATTGAAAAATATTTCTTAAGAATGTTCATTTTCCAAGGATAATTTTTTGATTTTCCCATCATCCTCCGTGAACTCTGTTTCAATATTATTAAAGGACTTTTCGAATATTTTCACAAAGTCATCCCCGTAAATATTTCGAATTACCGCCATAAGTTCAATAAATTCTGGAAATTTACCATATAAGTTTCGAATTGGCATAGCACCTTGAAAAATGGTATTTGTGGATGGATTAAAGGATTCCATTAATTCTAATAATATCTTTTCCCCATCTTCTGTAATTTGAATATACGTGTTTCTTTTGTCATTTTCCTTTTTGGAAAACTGCAACAAACCTCTCTCCTCTAATTTCTTTGAAAAATTGAAAGCGGTCGAAACATGCATTACCCCAAATTTTGCGACATCAGAAATAGAAGCACCTTTAAGATGATAAGCAATCCATAAAATGTGGTGCTCGTTGATATTCAAATCATAGGGCTTAATCCATTGTTGCCAGTCTTTTTCTATTGTCTTCCACAATGCTTTGCTTAATTGAGCTATTCTTTGGCTAAAAAGCATAGCTTCCTTAATTGAAAATTGATCCCCTGTCATTATTTCACCCACTTTTATCTCTTTAATAACATTATGCCAATAAAACAAAAATTAATAAAGATATAAATTGACAAAATTTTTTGAAACGAGAAATATAATAAAAAAACCCCATTTATAACGGAGTTTTTCAGGCATTTTTATTCGTCTTTATTTCTAATTCTTCAATGGTTTTTTGAATTTCTTTTAATTCATTGAAAAGTGATTGCTTTGTTGGCTCGATTTCCTTTTGCCATTCATTTATCGATGTTTTAATATCGTGAATAATTTCTATGGCTATCTCTTTTCCTTCTCCGGATAATTTGGAAAATGAATTTTTTAAACGGGTAAGATTCAATCTGATATCTTGTAAGTTACTTGCCCAATCATCCGCCGTTTCTTTTAATTGAACCCGAAGCTCTTTTCCGGAAGTTGGGGCTGCTAATAACGCAGTAATAGCACCTGCAATACTGCCAAAAAGAAATCCATAACCTAGAGACCTTTTATTCATTCTATTCACCTCTGTTTGTTTCTATATCCTATTATAACAGATTCGAAACTAACTTCTAAAAAATATCATAAATTATTCAAATGTTTAATATATGACAAAAATACTCTAGCATACGGATTTCTTAGTCACTAGCGAGACCAACGGAAACACAGCGAAGAAGTTCATGAGTTGATGACATACCGCACGGATAAGTCCCTAGTAGACAGTGTTAATGCTAGATATAGACTTCATAGGTTAAACATTTTTTTATGGAATATAATTCATTACATGTAACTGTGAAGCATATTGTAGTGGTAGGACTTACTAATGGCATCTGGGGGAAGGAGATGGCTGCCATCACTTTTTTCTTTTTTATAATTAGTATTCTTTTACTTGCTGGTATGATCTATAATATTTTAAAACATTTACAGCCGGGCTTTTATCCACCGAAGAGAGTTTTAAAACAAAGAGTTAGATTGATGGCTGTTGGAGGCATACTGTTTGGTTTATTAGGTTTTATTTGTATGTGGATTTTCAATTAAAATGGCCCTAAAAATTAGGGCCATTTGATTATATTTAAGCATTTTTAATGACGTGCGTTCTTCTTAATATTGTTTGCACAATTGGATAAAGAATCGCCATCGCAACAGCATTCATTAATGCTCCTACTAAAACAGTTATATATAATACTAAGAAAGGTCCAGGTAATCCAACAAGAAGTAATGCTGAAGTTAAAAATACAGTACCTGAGATTATAGTTCCAATAACCGTAAATACGATTGCTTTAATAACAGAAAAGCTTTTTTTGGATAATAAAATATAAAGTCCAAAGAAAATAAAGGATGTAATTAATTTATCAATAATATTTGGAACAAGTCCTCCCGGAAAACTGGTAGTCAAGCCTGATATAATTCCTGTTAAAGCACCTAATAACAGTACATTTTTCTTTTCAGGAAATAACATAATTCCAAGAAACATCATCGTTAACATCATGTCCGGCTTCATATCCAAAATAATCCCAGGAATAATGGTGTGCAGCACAGTACCGATGCCGACGAGCAAGGCCATGCTAACAAGTGACTTTGTATTCATTTTTCTCATCTCTCCTCATCATTCTATTCTCTGCTAATCCCTCTCCTGCTGTGCACTCACTGCCAGCAGCGAAAGTTTATTTGTATTTTATCATATACCTAACAGGCAGGAAAGAGAATTTTAATGGGAATAAAAAGTAAAAATCCTGCATTTAGGCAGGATTTCGGGCTTTTTTTATTGAATATGATTAGATATTTCGCCTGCAATTTTTTGCAGATCGTCAGAACTATAATTATCTTGATGAGATTTCCAAACAGCGCCAAATCCATCACCTTTCCCATAACGAGGAATTAGGTGTATATGGAAGTGGAAAACAGATTGTCCAGCAAATTCACCATTGTTTTGCAATAAATTCATTCCAATTGGTTCGTAGGCAGTATTTAGGGCATTTGCTATTTTCGGTACTGCCTTAAATACATTTCCTGCGATTTCTGGAGTTAATTCAAATACATTCTTTTTATGTATTTTCGGAATAACAAGTGTATGTCCTTTTGTTACTTGGCTTAAATCAAGAAAAGCAAAGACATGTTCGTCCTCATACACTTTTGCGCTTGGAAGCTCCCCGTTAATTATCTTGCAAAAAATACAATCACTCACAGCAATTCCACCTTTCTGCTTTTTATTTATTATACTAGGAAGTGGCGGAAGTTGGAAGTTAGAAAAGCGGAAGCGCCTTGCCCATCGGCGTACGGATTTCGTAGTCTTCGACTGAGATAAAGGAAACACAGTGAGGTAGTTCACGAACAAGTGAAAATCGCACTTCCATTTTCAACTGATGTTGACTTATCGTAGGGAGGAGACGGAGAAATCCGCTAGCCGATAGGCGCTGTAACTAGACAAGGATATTTTTGAAATAAAGAAGGGACGGGATTTCCGTATGGATCCCGTCCCACCTGAAGGGGTATTTAAAGATATAGGTTTTCGTCTATTCAGCCTTTGATAAACACCTCATTTTTCGATGAATGTGTTATAAAGCTAGTGGAGTAAATGACCTTTGTTCAACGTGATCATCCCCTTATTGCTTAAAAGTTTTTATTTAGACTTTTAAAACAGTAAGCGATCTACGACAAACACCTCATTTTTCATGTTGGTGTAAAATCCGTTGTTGTCATTTTATGACTTTTCCCTAATCAGCTTATATTACGGATCTCGGTCTTTAACAACCACCCCGTTATAAGTTTTGTAAATCCCCTTCGATAATAGAATGTGCAATCATAAGGAAGTTATACACTTTTTCACAAAATGACCGTTTTCTTTTTTAATTAAAGTGTTGGATAATGTTACAATATCAATAATCAATGCTGTTTTCATACAATTTATTGTTTTACCTCTTTGTATAAGATACAGAAACAGTACAGTTTCATGGCATCTTTTCTGAAAATGTATTGAGTCTATTTGAATAGAGAAATTTATGGAAGTTTTGATTCAACAAAGGATAAGAAAAGAGCCATAATCCATGAATGAAAGGACGTACAAAATGTCTCTACTTGAAGTAAAAAACTTAATTGGCGGATATACAAAAAAGCCAGTATTAAAGGATATTTCTTTTTCCATCAACCAGAAAGAAATCATTGGGCTAATTGGCTTAAATGGTGCTGGAAAAAGTACAACCATTAAACATATCATCGGATTGATGGAGCCTAAAAAAGGATCGATTCACATTAATGGAAAAGCCCTTCGCGATCAACCTGACGAATACAGGAAGCAATTCTCCTATATTCCTGAGACGCCAATTCTATACGATGAATTAACATTGGACGAACATTTAAAAATCACAGCGATGGCTTATGGAATCGATGAAAATACATATAACGAACGTATAACACCATTACTAAAGGAATTTCGACTCAATAAAAAATTGAATTGGTTTCCTGCGCATTTTTCTAAAGGGATGAAGCAAAAGGTCATGATTATGTGCGCCTTTTTGGTAGAACCTGATCTATATATTATTGATGAACCTTTTCTTGGACTTGATCCACTTGGAATTCAATCCCTGCTTGATCTGATGAAACAGATGAAAGAAAACGGTGCCGGCATTTTAATGTCTACTCATATATTGGCAACAGCAGAGCGATATTGTGATGGATTCATTATTTTACATAACGGGACGATAAGAGCTAAGGGGTCGTTGGAAGAATTAAGAGACCAATTTAATATGCCGGGAGCAACATTGGATGATATTTATATTCAATTAACGAAGGAAGATTCAGATGAAGAAAATTGATAACCTTTGGAAAGAACGGCTGCAATTATATACCATCGAAATGCGTAAGTATTTAAAATACATTTTTAATGATCATTTATTGTTTGTGGCAATTTTCGCATTGAGCGGCGGGGCATATTATTATAGCAGGTGGGTAAAAACATTAGATCACCATTTCCCAATAGGATGGGTGATGGGGCTTATTTTAGGTCTTGTCATTACGATTAGTCCGATTTATACGTTACTGAAAAATGCGGATAAAGTTTTCTTACTTCCGCTTGAAACAAAGCTGCAATCATACTTTCGCAAAGCGATAAAACTAAGCTTTGTCATTCAGTCATATATTTTATTAATGGTGCTCGCCGTTTTAATGCCGATGTATGTACATTCAACTGGCGGAAGCTTTCGATCCTTTTTCTTTTATTTAATCATCATGTGGATTTTAAAATATTGGAATCTTTTCATGCATTGGGACGTATTAAAATTTAGAGATCCACAAGTAGAAATTTTCGATTGGATTATTCGATTCGCTTTAAACACAATATTTGTGTTTTTGCTCGTTGAAAAAGCTCCATTTTGGTACGTCGGAGTATTAATTGTACTCTATATTGGTGTATATCAATATTTCCATCGTTTGGCGAAGGAAAAAACAATAAAATGGGATTTGTTAATTGAAAAGGAAGAAAAGCGATTGACAGGATTTTACCGCTTTGCCAACCTATTTACGGATGTTCCGAAATTAAAAGGGCAAGTAAAACGCCGCAAATGGTTAGATCCTATTCTAAATAGAGTAAAATATGGGCAACAAAATACGTATCGATATTTATTTGCGAGAACCTTTGTCAGAACAAGTGAATATTTTGGATTGTTCGTTCGATTAACCATCATCGGGGGACTAATCTTGCTTTTCAGTGATCAGCGCTACTTAATGATTGGGGTAGCCCTAGTGTTTTTATATTTAACCGGATTTCAGCTTATCCCAATGGTGCGTTACCATGAATTGAAAATATGGTTACATCTCTATCCGGTTTCTATGGAACTGAAAAAAAGCTCTTTTCTAAAGGTAATTACAACTGTATTAATGCTTCAAGCGCTAATATTCGGGATTCTTGCCCTAATAAGCAGCTCGTGGGTAAATGGAGTACTTGTACTGCTTATTGGCATTGTATTTGTATTGCTATTAGTGAAAATTTATATTCCATCTCGGTTAAAAAAAATAGATACGAATTTTTAACATGGCACCATACTAGATTCTGAAGGAGAATCATTTATGGATTATGAAACAAAAATCCGTTCAGAAGTAGAAAATTGGAAACGGAAAATAACAAAAAGATCAAGCATGGTCAAACGCATAACCGAAAAAGCTCAAGGAAAATTGAATCAGTTTATTCCGGAAAAAGCACATCAATTGATCACTGAAAGCATCAAAAAAATGATTCAAACAACGCTTTTCGGTTCGGACTTTTTAACAAAGAAACGTGACACTTCTGCTTTATCCTTGGAAGAAAAAGAAAAGCTAATAAAAGAAAAGCTTGCAGTCTACCGAAAAACAGCAGCTGTGGAAGGTGCTGGAACAGGTGCCGGAGGGATTTTACTTGGCCTTGCTGATTTTCCATTACTGCTTTCTATTAAAATGAAATTTTTATTTGAAGCAGCTGCTATTCATGGTTATGATACCTCAAGATATGAAGAAAGATTGTTCATTTTAAATGTATTCCAATTGGCATTTTCAAGTGAAGAGCACCGTAAGAAGGTATTATCGATTATAGAAAATTGGGAACAAGAAAAAGTGCATTTAATGGATGTGGATTGGCGGACGTTGCAAGAAGAATATCGTGATCATATTGATTTTGTTAAAATGCTGCAGCTTCTACCGGGAATTGGTGCAGTGGTTGGAGCGTATGCTAATTATAATTTATTGGAGCAGTTAGGGGAAACTGCACTTAATGCATATAGGATTAGGTTATTGGATAATTCTCTTAAAAAAATTGATACTGAGTAAAAGCTTTGGTGAATTTCACCGTTATCTCAGCTAGGCGGACACCAGTTCCATTATTTGTGACAAAACGGCTTAATTTCGGATGTTCGCGGACTTTGGTTCCGCTATTCGCTTCATAAGCAGGGATTTCCTTGTGGTTTTTGGCATATAACGGAATCAGTGTCCGGTAAACTCTTATATATGGGGCATTTATTGAAAATAACGGATTCTGTGTCCGCCTTACCCCCTATTCACAAAGAAACCGAGTAAAAAGCAAGAGTGAAGCTTTTTACTCGGTTTTTCATTGAAGGTTATTTAATTATGAAAAGTAGGTTTATAGAAAGAACGATTTTCCAAAGCAAATATTCTTTCCGAAAATTCCCCTGGCTTCACATGTCTTAATGCACGGTCCAACATATTCATTTTGGCATCGACATTATCAATATAGTGCAGTATCTCAGCTTCCTTGATCATCGGAGTCTTTGCACTGCCCCATTCCAGCTTCCCGTGATGGCTTAATACCAAATGCTGCAGCACCATTACTTCCTCACCATGGATATCGAGTTCCTCTGCCGCTTTACCAATTTCATTGACCATGATGGTTATATGTCCTAACAAATTCCCTTCTACTGTATAAGTAGTGGAAATCGGACCGGAAAGCTCCATAACTTTACCTAGGTCGTGTAGGATGATGCCGGAATATAATAAGTCCTTGTCTAACGATGGGTATAAATTAGCAATTGCTTTTGCCAGATTTAACATAGATACAACATGGTATGCAAGCCCCGAAACAAATTCGTGATGGTTTTTTGTTGCCGCTGGATAGACTAAGAATCCCTTATTATATTTTTTTAATAAGTGTCTCGTAATTCTTTGGAGATTCGGGTTTTTCATTTCAAATATATATTGGGTTATCTGGCTCATCATCTCATCTTGACTAAGCGGTGCCGTTTCTACGAAATCTGAGACTTGAACATTATCCTGCGGATTTGCGGGGCGGATTTGACGTATTCTTAGTTGAAGACGCCCGCGATAATTTTGAACATCCCCATTTACCTTCACAACTGTTTCAGCCTTATAGGTTTGTTCATCCTGGTCAGATGTATCCCAGAGCTTTGCCTCTATATCACCAGAGCGGTCCTGCAATACGAGCGACAAAAAGGGTTTGCCATTACTCGCAATCCCCTTTGTACAAGTTTTTACCAGCAAAAACATTTCTAATTGTTCCCCGACTTCAAATTCCATAAGTCCTTTGGTCATCTTTTATACCCCCGTTTCTCTCTTCTTTGATTGTTTTCGTATAAATTCTTATCTTTCGTATTTTATTTTTAAATCCTAAATTAGACTTATTTTCGGGGCATCTTTTCTTATAATGGATATTCATTTCTAATCCAAATTAGGAAGTTTATAAGATTTTCATTTTGCAAAAGCATCTATATTTAAGAAAAGAGCCTTACTTAAGGTTTAAACCGAGTATACCATAAATTGCATAACGATTACTTTTTAAAAATTATCCAATGGTCTCCACTTTTTGCAGAGAAGCCTTTAAATCTATTATTGTTTCATGAGAAAATTCTTGCAGAAGGTGCTGATGACAGGTAAAAAACAGCACCTGAGTCGTTCTGCTTATTTCTTTTAGTAATTCTATAACTTTGTTCGTTCTCTTTTGATCAAAGTTTACGAAGCTGTCATCAATGATGATAGGAAACGGATAATCATCTTTTAGTACATCAACAAGTGCAAATCTAATAGCGACATATAATTGCTCTGCTGTCGCTTGACTTAGCTCTTCTGGCGCAAAGATCATTCGATCGTTTCTTTCCACAACAAAATTTCCGTCTTCTTGTAAATGTATATGAATATACTGCTCATTCGTAAGCAGTCGTATAAATACCTCCGCCTTTTCCATTACCTTTGGAAAACGCTCCTTTTTTAAACGATCCATCGTTAACTTTAACAATTGTTTCGCAATCGCCACTTTTGCCCAATGTCTTGCTTTACTATTGAATTGATCCCGTAATTGATAAAATTCGTGGAGTTTTTCTGTATAGGTTCCGCCTTCTTCTAAAACGGTGATTTCATAATTCACTTGTGCAAACTCCTTATGAAGGGAATCCAGTTTTTTGGAGTTTGTTTGAACAAGATCAGCGAATTTTTGCTTTTCCTTTTCAAGCTCATCCAAAGAACCTATTTCAGCATCGGCAAAAGTATTTGGATTGAATTTTTTCTCCAGAATTGCAAGATTAGATTGGAGTTCCTGGTATTCAGTGTATACTTTCGCTTTCTTGCGGAAATCCTCCTTATCTTTCGCATGAGCGTCCCGTAGCAGTTCTTCTATTGCACTATTCAGTGCTGTTTTTTCATTTGACCATTTTCGTTCATCATTTTTTAGTTCTTCAAGCTTTACTGATCCTTCTTTATATTTTCCTTGGCTTTCTTTTGCTTTGTTCCAATCATTTTTTAGGCGAATAATAGCTTCATTGATTGGTAATGAATGCTCCTTTTCGGTTTTTGTGAGTGCTTCTACTTTTCTTTCCCATTCCTCGTATTTTGCTTTTAATATATCGAAATTTTTTCTTTTTTGGTATTTATTTTGGATTACCTTAGAAAGTTCCATTAGTATGTCATAAGCATCCGGGAGCTGATCAGTTGCAAAATGATGTTGAAGCAGCAGTTCTTTTTTAATGTTGTTAAGAATTTCTTCATTTTCTTTACAATCTAATTTCCAATGTTCTAAAGCTAAATGAACACTTTCAACACGGTTTTGCTGCATTTCAAGCTGAAGAAGCAGATCCTTCCATTCCTGTCTTAACTCTATTTGTTCTGCGTATTTTTCCGATTGTTCAAGATTATTTTCTCGTTCATCCAACTGCTCCAATAAATCTTTTTCTCTTTCTACTAATTTTGAAAGCTCACTCGATGAACTCTTTCTCTTTCCTTTCTCCAACCAAGAAGAAACCAATAGAAAGACAATCCCTATTAAGGAGATAATCGCAAGAAAACTTTGTTTAGATACAAAACTGTAAACCATTAAGCATACTAATAGTATGATAAATCCTATTAGACGAATTCCACGAACAAACGATTGATTATTTCCCTTTGCCATTTTCAACATGTGGATTTGTTCTTTCACATGCTGATATTCAATCTGTAATTGTTCCAAGCGATTATGTTTCTTTTGCTCTTCAAAAAGCCTGCGAAACTCATCCTCCGGAATAAGCCTATTTTCAAGCGATTCCATTTTCCATTCAATATCCCCTAAAGCCTTTTCCTCTGCCTCAGCTTGCTTTGATAATTCCTTTTCACGGGTGCCTAAAGCGAAATAATCTTTTGTTGCTTTTTTTATGCGCTCCTTCATTCCAATTCCCAAATCGATGGAACCAATCTGATCAATATCCATTTCAGTAAAATGAATATCCCTCGCCAGTCTCTTCATCTGCTCATCCATTTTTTCTATTTCAAATGTTAATCTTTGCATTTGTTCTTGCCATTCCTGTGCTTGCGGCCATTGCTCTAAGATCATCTGTATGGCAGTTTCATTTTCCATTAATCTAGAATCGGGAATGACTGCTTCCAGTTGGTTTTCAAGCATCGTCTTTCGTTCCTGAATGGTTGTCAAATAACTGGTGACGGAACGTAATTGGTCTTCAAGATGCTCTAATCGGCTTAATCCATCAATCGGAAACGTTACCTCCCCTATCTCTTGCAAACGCTGATTGATTTGTTCTCTTTCTTGATAAAGAGGCCAATCTTGAATAAGCTGATTCAAGGTTTGAATATTTTGTTGATAGGTATGTATTTGATCCTGTAACTGCTTTATCTCTTGTTGCATTTGCCAAGCTTGTTGTTTTAAAAGGGTATAGGATTCATTTTGTTTCTTTCCTTTTTTTAGTTCACCGTCCTTTTCCTTTAGCTGATCCAGCAATTGATTAAGTTCCGGCTTGCGTCCATTTGGTTTAAAAAGTGAATCCAGTTCCTTTTGCAGTTGCTGCTCCGAATTCATAAGCGTATCTGTCCCAAAAGTACCCGCCGCTAATAAATACCTGCTAATGTCCTCTCCCTTCATCCTTCCAACATCTTGGATTCCGTGTATATTGAAGGAATAAATGGATTGGTACATACGCCTGTCCATCCCATTTAGAATTTGACTTAAAAGTTCATCACTACCAACGGTTCCATTCGCAAAGGTAACCGTTACATCTCCAACAGCTTTTCCCCGAATCCGTTCAATCGTAACCTCTCCGTAATCTTTCGTTTCCAATACTAGTTTTCCGCCATATTTCCCGCTACTTTTCGGTTCGTATCGAAGCTCCGACTGCTGTTTTGTCGGAAACCCAAATAGAATACTATGAATGAAGGACATCAGCGTTGACTTACCAGCCTCATTTTCACCATATATCACCTGCAGGGAGGTAACGGAAGGAAAATGAAAATCGATTAGCTTTCCATATCCATATATATAGATTTCTTTCATTTTCATGTTTTTCACCTCCTGTTTGTTATGATTTTGAACTTAGCAATTGTGACAGCATTTGCCCCGCTTCGTTTAACAGCTCTGTCTTCTCCGCCGCAGAAAAGTTGTCTAAATACCTGCTGCTTCTGATATGTGTATACAATTCCCCAATTGCTTCTTCAAAAACAGCATTATCATCCAATACAATTAATGCTCTATCTAATTCATTTTTAAAAGATTGATATTCACTTAAAAAAATTGCATCCTTTTCGGCGCTATTTTGTTTTACCTGATAAGTCCAAACAAAATTTTCTTCCTGTTCTTCTCCATCCTGAAGACTTTCTATTAACTCCCCGTTTGTGATTTTGTCGAGTGCATTTATCTCTAAATTCTCTGTATCTACGATTTCCAGGCACAGCAAAATTGCCTGATTCAGTTTGCGAATGTTATCCATAGCCTCTTTACATTTTAAAAACAGTTCATGAAAATAACTGCACTCTTTCGCTGAAACGGTGATGGATTCCCAAATAATATCAGAGGTTTCAATAAATTCTAATGTGGTTTCATGTTTTGACAAAGTGACAGCAAAACATCCTTTAACGGATTGTTCCTTTGAATTCCGACCTTGAATATTTCCCGGATAAACAATGTACGGATCCTGATGTAAAATTTGCTGCTTATGAATATGGCCAAGTGCCCAATAATCCATCTCCTTTTCGAGCAAATCACGGATAGAAAAAGGGGCATATGGCTGATGATGTGTACTCCCACCCTCACAATGGCCATGTAGAATGCCAATGTGCAAATGAGCACCAGGAGTTTTGTTATACAGATCCACTTTCCTATCTCTTACATGTCTTTCCGGATAACTAAATCCATATAAGTGAACCTTAACACCTTTATTTGTTATGTAATGCTTTACCTCTACATCAGAGGAAAAAACATGGACGTTATCTGGCATCTCAATGGTAGTCCATGCACCTCCTAGGTGGTCATGGTTCCCATGAATAATAAAAACTTCTATATTTTCACTTTGAAGCCGTTCCATCTGTTTGCGTAATCTTGCTTGAGCCTTAATACTGCGGTCTTCCCCATCATATAAGTCTCCGCTTATGATGATAAAATCAACCTTCTTCGAAATGGCAGCATCCACTACCTTGGTAAAAGCAAGGAAAGTACTTTCTTGAATTCTTTTGAAAATTTCTTTCGGCATATATTGCAAACCAACAAATGGGCTATCCAAATGAAGGTCTGCACAATGGATAAATGAGATATTTTCCAAGATAGTCCGCCTCCTTCGAATATATGTTCTCTATTTTTTATTATAAACAAATTTATAGATTATTAAAGGTTATTAATAGAAAAAAAACACCACAAAAGGTGTTTTTTCCTGATTTTATTGGTTTTTAGACATTTGTAATGCTTTCTTGATATTTTTCAATGAGTTTGATTTACCATATAGCAGAACCCCACCTCGGTAAATCCGTGCTCCAATCATTCCTAAAACAGCAATCGATAAGACAAGAATAACGATTCCTGCTATTCCATTCCAAACAGGAAGATCCAGCATGCCAACCCTCATGAACATAATCATCGGTGTGAAAAATGGAATAAAGGAAGTAACCGTAACAAATCCTGATTCTGGATTGTTTAATCCAAACATTGCAATGAAAAAGCCTATCATGACTACAAATGTCATCGGCAGCATCATTTGCTGTGCATCCTCGATGCGACTAACAAGGGATCCGAGAAAAGCAGCCAATGTAGCAAAAAGTAAATACCCTAACAAGAAGAATATCACTGCATACAAGATAGTCGACACTGGTGTACTGGAAAATCCAAATGCTTCAAAAAATCCACCCGTCATGTTTTTTAAATTTTGTTTGATTAAAAAATACCCTACAAGAAGTAAAACTACCATTTGCGTTAATCCTAATAACGCGACGCCAAAAATTTTAGCAAACATTTGCTTTGTAGGCGATGCACTTGAAATAAGAATTTCCATTACTCGCGATGATTTCTCTGTTGCTACCTCCATTCCCACCATATTGGCATAGAAAAGAACGGAAAAATAGATTGCAAATAATAGAATATATACAAGACCTCGGGCTTGTGCAAGTTCTTTTTCTGATTTTGCATTATCTCCAAGACTGACCTTTTGAAACGAGATTGGGCTATTTAATAGTGCTAGCTTATCTGAGTTCAACTTTAAACTTGTTGCAGCCATCGTCGTTTTAACGGTTTGCAGCGCTTGTTTGACATCATTTATCGTACTGGAATCCGTAATGGTTTTTGCTTTGTAAACAGCACTTGGCATTTGATTGGAATCAAGAGTTAAAACCATATATCCATCAAATTCACCGTTTTTAATATTTTTTTGGAGCGCATCTTCTGATTTTTGTACTTTGTCCAATTGAATATCTTTATTCACCGCTTTTAATTGCTCTTGAAATGGCTGAAAGACACCGTTAGTTTCGTCTATAACGGCAATCTTCTTCTCCATATCACCGCTAGTGAACAAGTTGATAATATTGCTCATATTTCCTAACAAAAGAACACCTACAAGTAAAATAATAGAAGTAATAATAAAGGATTTAGATTTTAATCTCGTGAAATAGGTGTGGGAAAGCATAATCCAAAATTTATTCATAGGAAGCACCTACCTTTTCTATAAAAATATCGTTTAATGAAGGTTCCTCCAATTCAAATTTACGGATAAACCCTTTACCAGTTATTTCGGAAAAGATTGATTGGGATACTTCTTCTGATGCTATTTGCAAATGGGCTCCTTGTGATGTCTTTTTCCATTTTAAGACTCCGTCAAGTTCCTTCAAAAAGCTAAGATCAAAATCGGCATGGATAGTCACATTTTTCTTTCCAAAAGCCCTTTTTATTTCTTTTAAACCGCCATGAACGACCGGACTACCGTGGTGCATGATACAAAGACTTTCACATAATTCTTCAACATGCTCCATTCTGTGGCTGGAAAATACAATGGTCGTTCCATCATTTTTAAGGTCGTTAACAGCCGATTTTAGCAGCTCGACATTTACCGGATCTAAGCCGCTGAATGGTTCATCCAGAATTAATAGCTTTGGTTTATGGATGACAGAGGCAATAAATTGGATTTTTTGCTGATTCCCTTTGGATAGCTCCTCTACCTTTTTATTTTCATATTCCGGAACATGGAAGCGATTCAACCAATTTTTCAGTTCTTTTTCCGCACTTTGTTTGTCCATTCCTCTTAATCTAGCTAAATAAATAAGCTGATCTTTTACTGTTTGTTTCGGGTATAGACCACGCTCTTCCGGTAAATATCCAACAAGCGAGCTTGCCGTTTCATCAATTTGCTTCCCGTTCCATGTAATCTCACCTTTAATCGGAGTAAGGATGCCCAATATCATACGAAAAGTTGTTGTTTTTCCCGCACCATTGGCCCCTAAAAATCCATATATTTCTCCTTTCGGAATGGTTAATGATAGATCATTAACAGCCGTAAAATTGCCAAACTTTTTTGTAACATGATTTATATTTAATGACAAACCAAAAATCCTCCTTTATGTAGCTATCCATTTGTTCTTTACGTAATGAACTAGTAAAGGTTCCATTTAATTCTATCTTAACCGAAATATTTAAATTGGTAAAAAATTATAAAATTTATGTTAAAATGATGATAAAGTTTCCAATTAGGAGGAGCAACCATGCCTAACTACAAATTAACAGTATTTGAGGAAAATGGAGAAAAATTATTGGATGAAACGTTTGAAGCTGCAAATGATGCTGAAGCAAAAAAACTTGGGGAAACCATTTTAATTGAAAAAGGGGCAATCGATAAAACACATCGATGCACCTCACCTTCAGGAAAGCTGTTATTATTCCATCGCTAAAAATCGGCCTTAATGGTCGATTTTATTATTTTCCTAAAAAATTGGGTTGTCTTTTTTCTACGAATGCCTTAATTCCTTCCTGATGATCATATGTTTGTCTCATTTTCCATTGGGCGTTTGTTTCTAATTCTAAAATGGTTGTTAGTTTTTGATTGTTTAATGCTGTGAATATTTTTTTCGTCTCGATCATGGCAAGGATAGGCTTTGTTTTCCAAGCCTTGATTTGATTTTGTACTGCTGAATTCATGTCCTTTGCCACTTCATCTATGATGTCGATTTTCTTCGCTTCATTGCTGTTTAATACTTTGCCTTCCCAAATTAACTTCTTTGCCTTTTCTTCCCCAATCCGTCTTTCCAGATGAAAATGACCTCCACCATCTGGAACTAAACCTATTCCAATAAAATTCATCGCTAGTTTACTATCTTCATGGCAAATGACATAATCTGCAGCAAGTGCTAAGCTTAAGCCGAGACCTGCGGCTGCTCCATTTACAGCTGCAATCGTAAGCTTGGGCATGGTGTAAACGGTTGTAACAAGACTATTTATCTGCTCCATAATCGAAAAGAACTGGTCTTTCCCACTTAACTGCAGCATTTCTTTGATGTCTCCACCAGAAGAAAACGCTCGTCCTTCCCCTTTTAACACTACGATTTTAATAGCTTCATTTAATGATAGTTCCTTTAAGGCTTCATTTAATTCTTTAATTAATACCGAATTTAGTGCATTTAATGAATCCGGACGATTGAATGTAACCGTTGCGGTATCTTCGTTGAAATTCACAACAACGGTTTCATAGACTGCATCCATGTTTATCCCCTCCTAATTATAGGATAACTGAATGAGTATTCATTCGTAAATATTATTTTCATAAAAGTCTGTAATTAATCTGTAGATAATAAACATTCACTTTAATTGTTGTAATAGGGGAAATAATCTTTTGACGGGGGCTAGGGACTTTTCTCTGGCATTTTCAGGGTTAGTTGACCTTTAACACAGTTTGTATAATTTCCAATCAAACTGTCCCTCGTAAATAACTTGCACTCCTCCACCAAAAAAAAAAAACAGGTCCCCGCGCTGGCACCTGTCTACCTTCACCTGCAAACAATTATTTAATTACATTCATTTTCTTCAAAAATTCTATTGGCGGTTGTTTGCGAAAATGTTCTTTTATCATATAGGATACACCATTTTCATTATTCGAGCGTGTAATCCAATCCGCTGATTTTTTCAGCTCTGCAGATGCATTTCCCATAACAACTCCGAGACCTGCCCATTCTATTAACGGCTTATCATCTAAGCCGGACCCTATGGCAACCACTTCTTCACGACCGATATTTAATTGATCACATACATACAAAAGCCCTTTCAGTTTCGAAACACCTACAGGAACAATCTCCATCTTTGTATCGTCATTTACAATGCAGTCCACTTCATGAAACATTTCTCCGATTGCTTTCCTGGCATCGTGTAAATCTTCAAGATCATTGAAAATTACTTCTATTTTTGGAGGGGACACAGGTGACTCTTTCAATTTTTCCACCAATGAATCAACATATTGCTCCGAGTAGGAATAACGGGTAGAGGATTGAAAGACAATTTTCCCCATTAAATTGCTGGGCACTTTTCCTTTATTCCCAAGGGTAAAGTCTTCATGGACTAAACGGATTTGACAATGAAATGCTTCTAAAAAGCGAACCAAGTCAATGGTTGAATTCTCACTAATTTTTTTTACTAATATTGGGTTTTTCTTTTCATTAGCAATAAAGGCTCCTTGATGTGTGACTAATGGTGCATTTACTTTTAAAGCATTTCCCAGTCTACTTGCCGTTGAAAAGTTTTTCGAAGTAACAATAGAAACATAAATACCTTTTTCAACCGCATATTCGATTGCTTCTTTTGTTGCTTTATTTAAACGCCCATTGCTGTTCAACATAGTATTATCAATATTCAGCGCAAGCAGTTTATAAATCATAGATGTTCCCCCTCTTAGTTTGCAGCATCCACCACTTATGACTAACACTTGTTTGTATAAACTTATGTGTTTTTAGAGGAGGATAGAACTTTATGAAATGGATTAGTTAAGATGCAAAAAAAGGGGACAAAAAGAAAAGTAACCATAAAACGATTGTCTATAGTTACTTTATTGATTGAAGTTTTAGAAGTTCAAGAAATTAACACTGAAACTTTCTTACAATATTGTTTACGTCTAGCTACAGCGCCTATCGGGCATTTCTCCTGAACTACCTCCCTGTGCTTCCTTTATCTCAGTCAAAGCGCCAACAGGTGAAATTTGCACTTCCATTACAATTGTCCGTACGTCGATAAGCAAGGAGCTTTTCGCATTTGTTGTTTATTGACTCATTTTTCCGTATAATTCATCAAGCGGCTTCATAACAATTTTATTTACTTCGTTAATTGCAATGCTCATATGTTGTTCTGCATCCATTAATTGAACGATTTTTGGATTTTGCTGTACCATGGCTGCCACACTTTGCGCCTCTTGGACTTCATTTTGCGATATATTTTGCCCTGTCATTTGTTTTTCCTGAAGCTTCATTTGAATATTGCGAAATTGATCGAATAACTTTTTCGCTGCTGGATCCATTCGAATATCCTCATATTTTGCTTGTAATGTTTTGTATTCCTGACTATTCTTTAATGCGTTTTCTAATTCATATGCAAGATCATAAATATTTGATGCCATTTATTAAACCTCCTCTAAGATCTCTTACCACTATAACAAAGTATGGGCATTCTATCCAATCTGCTACCATTTTTTACGTGCAATACACGCAAACAATTTAGGCATCGATTTGAAACAAAGGACTAAATAAGGAAACGAAATGAATAAATAGACTATACGAATCAACAATTTTATTTTAAAAATCTACCACAATCCAATAAAAAAGAAATGAACCAATTAGTATTAAAAATCATACGATATCAGCAAGAGCCCAAAAAAACAAATGCGTAAGAGGTAATGGCGATGATATTACAGGTTTCCGTGCAAGAATCGAATTACTTTGAGGAACTTACACCAATTATCCAAATTTCCTTCTATATCATTGAACATTTTAATATTCCAATTGAAAAAAGCATTTCCATTCGTGTTGGAGACAAATGTATTTCAGCAGATTTAATACCAATCCAGGCAAAAGAAACGAAAGAACGAAGCCTTATCATGAATCAAACTCTATATCAAGAATTAGCACTTCCTCCGGCAACATTTGAAATACAGGCATACTACAAAAATCATGAGCTTTGTTTAGGCCCTTTCTTAACTGTTTTAACTGAAATGAAGATTAAAAAGGATCTGCCGCCTTTTTTCGGATCTATTCACGACTTTAGCAACGAGCTGCATCAATATGGCAGGCAAGTTGGTACTGTTGTTTTCATTACCTCCCTTTCAAAATATCCTCACGAAGGATATTACATGAAAGAAGGAGAATGGGTGAAAGCGCGATTACCGCATTCTGATTTTATCTATAATCGCATTCATTCAAGAAGGACAGAAAACGGAAAATTATTTAGACAAACCTTTACGGAATGGACAAAAAGCAAATCCATGCTCTTTAATTCCCGCTTTATTTCGAAATGGGAAGCTCATGAAAAACTTGAAAATGCCACACAACTTAAAGCATTTTTACCGAAAACAACTTTATATGATAAATCAATCTTTCTAGAATGGTTGTCTCAATACAACGATCTATTTATCAAGCCTATTAACGGAAGCCAAGGGCGTGGAATCATTCATGTATTTCAGAAAGACAACAATATTATTATCGAAAATTCAAATTCACCTGAAAGAACAAAATTGCAATATACATCAGCTATCCAAGCTGCATCAGACATTCAAAAGTGGATTAAGAAAAAAATTTTTATTATCCAGGAATCCCTCCCCCTCATCACTCTCGAGAATAAAAAAATTGATTTTCGCTTTTTATGCCATAAGATAAACAATGATGAATGGAAAATTACCTCTGTAGTCGGCAGAATATCGGGGGAAGATCAATTTGTCTCTAATATTGCACAAGGCGGAAAACTGTCGCGCCCTATGGATATTTTACACAACCACTTCACATACGAAAGAGCCCTCCTCACATATCAGTTGATGAAGGACTTAGCGCTTGAAGTTTCAAGAGTAATCGATCTCGCCTTTGATGAAATATTTGTAGAGTTAGGGATTGATATCGGAGTAGATTCAACAGGAAATCCATGGCTAATTGAAGTAAACTCGAAACCATCCAAACAATTGAGCACTGAAAAAAGTCAGATCCGTCCTTCCGCTAAGGCTATTATTCAATTTTGTCAAAACACTTGGAAAGAAAGGAGTAACCATGATGATAACATTGGGGATTTTAACGCTGATTCCACATGAAAAAAATTCGTATTTCGATGAAATTGCCAAAAGAGCAAATCGCTACAATATCGACGTTTTTCTATTTTCCCCTTTATCGATAAATCCAAATACATTACTTGTTAGCGGTCTTTATTTTGACAATGACCTGCAAAAATGGAGCAATAAAGAGTATCCAATTCCCGAATTCCTCTATGATCGCTGCTTTTACGGGGAAGATCGCAAATCAACAGAAGCCGGAGCCATTGTTTCATGGTTAAAATCAAGAAGCGATATTACGTTTCTTGGTTACGGACTTCCTAATAAATGGAGGTTATATGAATCATTAATCAAATGTCCGGAAATTGCCCCCTATTTACCAGCTACAAAGAAAGCCTCCAGTCCGGAAAAGGTAATTGCAGAAATCAAGCAGCATAATGAAATTATATTAAAACCAATTAACGGGGCACATGGATATGCCGTTTACGCCTTGAAGCTTGTCAATAATACAATAAAAATCCAAACGACCAAGCAAGAGCAAGTAATTGAAAAAACATTTACTAATTTTGAGCAAGCAAAAATTTGGCTGGAAAAGTTACTTACAAAGCAAATATTCCTTATTCAGCCCAGATTAGATAATCGAAATAAGACGGGAGCACCTTTTGATCTTCGGCTTTTATTACAAAAGGACGAAAATGGCATGTGGATTGAAAAGGGCAGAGCCATTCGTACCGGAAGTAAAGATGGCTTATTGACCAATATTTCTGCCGGTGCCAGTGTACATTCCTATGAATCATGGTGCTCTAATGCAACCGAGTTCAACCACAGCTATTTAAAGAATGAAATAAATGATTTACTATCCATCCTTCCTCAACAATTAGAAACCATGTTCCATCCCTTGTTTGAGCTTGGCATCGATGTCATTATTGCGAAGAATCAATCCATATGGATATTAGATATTAATTCGAAGCCAGGTAGAAAAATAATTAGTTTAACAAATCCGGATAGAATGGAAACATTATATGAAGCTCCCCTTGCATATTGTCAGTTTTTAGCTTCAAAAATCAAAACACCTATTGAAGATTACTAGGAGGTATGACGATGCCTGCCCGCTACAACATAGAATTTTTTGACCAATCAAGTTTAAAGGTTTATTTTCCCATTAATATGAACCTGAACAACCCAGCTCAGAGAATTGCATTTGGCTCAACTATCATCGAAGCAAAATGTGAACAGCAGCCAAATGGACGAAATGTTATTTCCATGAGTAAAGGATTAGCCCAAAAACTCCAGCTTCCGGAATTTGTAAAATCAATCTATCTATTTGAAAATGAGGATATCATCGTTTTTGGTCCCCTCATTGGCATTTTTTCTTCTGGCTTTACACCATATCAAATAAAGCCAATCGGGGATCGATCCTCTATATTTGAAAAACTTCTTTCTGTGCAATCTTCCGTAGGTGTTGTTCCTTTCTTGTTTGGGGAACAGCATATCGACTGGGACCAAGGAATGATTGATGGATATTTCTTCACAAAAGATGGCTGGGAAACAAGAAGAGTACCTTTCCCTAATGTGGTTTATGATCGATTACCTAATCGAAGAAGTGAAAGGCTGCAAGCCTCCAAAATGGTAAAAGAAAAACTGAGCCAAGATTACTTAATTCCTTGGTATAATCCCGGTTTTTTCAATAAATTAGATGTATATGAAAGATTATTACAAAGCGATATTGCCGAAAAATATTTACCAGAAACATTCCCGTTTTCTTCCTTCTCACAAATTGAGCAAATGCTTTCTAAATATGGTCACGTCTATATGAAACCAATGAATGGCAGCTTAGGTCTTGGAGTACATCAAATCCTTTATCACCGCGAAGAAGAAGCATATTATTGCAGATATCATGATCAAACGAATCATTTAATTAAATTTAAGTCATTAGAGGCATTGATGAAAAAAGTATTCGGCAAAAAAAATCTTGAAAGAATGGTTGTACAGCAAGGAATCTCACTTATGCGATATAATCAACATCCGGTTGATTTCCGAGTCCATGTCAATAAAAATAAGGACGGTGAGTGGGAATTAAGCGCCATAGCCGCAAAGGTTGCAGGTAGCGGAAGTCCTACCACACATGTAAAAAACGGTGGAAGTATTAAAACAATCGAAGAGGTATTCGATAATGCTGAAGAATGCCAAAACTATAAGCAAAAGCTGGAGAAAGCTGCATTAGATCTTGCTGTGATTATTGAAAATCAAATGGAAGGTATAATTGGGGAAATTGGGTATGACTTTGGAATCGACACAAGCGGGGAAATATGGCTCTTCGAAGCAAATTCTAAACCAGGAAGATCTATCTTTAAGCATCCACATTTAAAGGAATTTGATGTATTAACGAGAAAGCTTTCTTTATCCTTTGCAGTCTTTTTAACCGAAAAGGCGATGAAAAAACCTGAGGAATTGTTTCTATGAATATTTATTTTCATCCCAAAAAGAACATATTTGTTCATATAGATAAAGAGAATGGACCATATTTTTGGGGTAAAAATGATGAATTTCTTCCATGTCTAGAAGATGAGGTTCCACCTTTCTTTTCTTTTAAAATGAAAACAAACAAAATGAGGATTGGACCACTAATTGGGATATTAATAAGTCGAAATCGCCGCAATGAAGTGATCGGTGACAGTGAATTATACATCGGTATACAAAAAGAATTACAGAAAATGGGTGGTCTTTCCTTTCTCTATAGTCTTGAGGATTGCAGAAAGGATTATATCAATGGCATTTGCTATTGCACGGAGGAAGAAAGATGGATTCAAGCAGCCTTTCCCTACCCGCAATTAGTTTATAATCGAATTTCATATAGAAAACAAGAGATAGAGGAATCGTTTATTCAGCACGTGGAATGGATCAGGAAAAATGATATTATTTTGTTCAACCCTGGATTTATTGATAAATTTTTGATGCATCAAATTTTTTCGAAAAATACTCAGTTAAAACCATTGCTGCCAGACACTATTTTCGTTGGAGAAGACAGCAATGCCTTCCAGCAGTTTATACACACCCACAAAAGACTGTATTTAAAACCCACTAAAAGCTCTCAAGGAAACGGCATAAAACTATTAACGGTTGAAAAGGATAACAGATTTCAAATACGAACGAATGCAAAGATTGAATATCTCACAACACTGCCTGTTCTCATACGTTACTTAGAAAATCATTGTTTGAAACAACCTTATATTGCACAAGAAGCCATTGACAGTGATTTAATGAACGGGAAAAAATATGATTTTCGTATCCTCTCCCATTTTGAAAAAAACAAGTACAAAATAACAGGCATCGGAGTTAGGATGGCCAAAACAGACGGAATCACGACCCATGTTTCAAAGGGAGGAGAAATATTTCCCTTTCAGCCTAAGACTCATAAAAGATTAATTCATGACTTCAAAAGAATTGTCGATGAATGCGGAAAGTCACTTTCGCATGATCTTGGATTTTTCGGAGAATTTTCGATGGATATAGGAATGGATACGAACGGAAAGCTTTGGATATTTGAGGTAAATGCGAAACCAATGAAGTTTGATGAGTTGGAAATAGAAAGAAATAAGATGACAAAGTTAATTCGACTTTTTTATGAGCTGACCAATTTTTAATACGTTATAATATAGCTATCATAAAAGAATTAATAGGAGGACTGGTATCTTTGATCCAACATTTCCAATATAAATCCTTATACATGAATGAGAACTTACCTGGATGGTCCTTCTCGTTTTATTATCAAAAACAAATGATTACCGGTATTTACCACCCAGATGGAAGAATTGAGTGGAAAACAGAAGGATTTAGTCCAGATAATGAAGATGAGATAAAAAAACAAATCCATGAGATTATGCTTTTTCATGTATATGATAAATAAGAAAAACGCAAGCACCTTGCCTAAAAGTGCGAATTTCTTCGTCTGAGCCGGAGATACAGAAGACGCGAAGAGGATTTTCCGATGCCCAAACCATCAGGGAGAAAACGCAGAAATACGCTAGCTACTGTCGTCCTTAATTTACCATGATAATGGATGAATGCAACCATCCGTCCGATGCTTAAACTAAGCAGGAACAATATTTCATAAGGAGATGTGGTTGCATTGTCAATGTTTAAGGACCCGGAGTTTCTTCCGGACACACATTATGAAGGAAAAGATAAAGCATATTTAGATGTTGATAGGATGATAAACGAAGGGATGTCCGGCGGTTCTGTCCATATGCGCCAAGACTCCACAAATATTGAAGAAGCAGTTGATTTATTCGAGGAAGATCCTCCTACTGAAGTAAAGTAAGAAAAGCGGAAGCGCCTTGCTCATCGGCGTACGGATTTCGTAGTCTTCGACTGAGATAAAGGAAACACAGTGAGGTAGTTCACGAACTGATGTTGACTTATCGTAGGGAGGAGACGGAGAAATCCGCTAGCCGATAGGCGCTGGAGCTAGACAGGATTAAACTTGTTAAATAATTTATAGTATATTAACTTATATTTTCTTGTCTTCTAAGAAAGGTATTGAAACAATCCTGAAATCAGGGTTGTTTTTTTTATCATTGAGAAATTTTACAATTAATCCATTTAAAAATGGTCTACGTCTTACTCCCATCGCTTATCGGCAGGCAGATTTGTTCTGTAAATTAAATTTTTTGAAAGCTTCTTCTTTTTCTAATACAATATTTCTTAAGACATGCAAAATGAGGTATTGATATGATTAAACAATTGAAAAAGCATTATCCAAATGCCATTGTGCAGCCAACACTTCCAGAGCTAAATCACTATTATTGCTTTTATATTGACACAGAAAATGTTTACATAGCTATTCCCGAAGCTGATATATCACAACCAGAATTAGAATTGTTGAACTCCCTTTTTCCGATATTTTCTCGTACGTTACATTTAAATCAAGGAATAAAGGCACAGGAATGGTATGAATTCCTGCTTGGTTCAGATACCGAGATACCGGAAGAGTCAAAAAATGACGAGTTTCGCATTATTCAATATTCTATTTCCGAGTACAAAGAAGCATTTGAATTAAAGGATATTGAAGAAGCTTTCCATAATATTTTTTCACACCCTGTTATTCCGATTTTCATCTCCCAAACAGAAGGGATAATAGTAGAAACAAATCACCCCCTTTCATTGTCGGTTCAAGATCTATATTCTGCCATTCAAGTGTTTGAAAGTGATTTTTACTTTAAAATCCACTTCTTCCTTGGCCAATTTCGACCTTTGGATTATCAGTTAAAAAGACTGTACCAATTAGAACAAAATTTATTTCAATTCGCACTCCAGGAAATGACGAAGGAAAGAATTCATACTTTTGCAAACGTTTTTCCATTATTTTCACTTAAAAATGTTGATTCTACCTCAAGAAAGCTTTTGTTTACACGAATTTTTGAAGCATTTGAGGAAGACAAGGATTTATGGAATACCATTAAACTTTATTTAGAAAATCACTCTAATACTAGCCAAACAGCTAAACAACTGTTCCTGCACCGAAACAGCTTGCAATATAAGATTGATAAATTTATTGAAAAGACTGGAAGTGACTTAAAAAGCTTTTCAGGTGCATTGACCACCTACTTAGCTTGCTTAGATTATGAAGGGTTGGAACATGGAAATAAAAAGATGCCGAAAAATTAGTCCGAATTTTTGTGCAATCTGACCATTTTTAAATGAAAGGTCTTACCTTAAGATAATAAGAAAAGTGCAAGCGCCGCAGCTCTAGCGTACGGATTTCGTAGTCTTCAACTGAGATAAAGGAAACACAGCGAGCTAGTTCACGAGCTGATGTTGACTTATCGTAGGGAGGAGACGGAGAAATCCGCTAGCCGATAGGCGCTGGTGAAATTTGAAGTGCCAATTTCACTTGGAACTAGACAGAGATGAAACTGTACCAATATTAGGTGCAAAAAAATTTTAAAATTAACATAAAGAACGAGGGGGAATGACAGTTGGCAGAATTAAAATTAGATCATGTCTACAAAGTTTACGACAATAAAGTGACAGCAGTAAAAGACTTCAATCTACATATTAAAGATAAGGAATTTATTGTTTTTGTTGGTCCTTCCGGCTGCGGAAAATCTACTACACTTCGAATGATAGCGGGATTAGAGGAAATTTCTGATGGAGATTTTTACATTGATGAGAAACGGGTAAACGATGTCGCACCAAAAGACCGTGATATTGCGATGGTATTCCAAAACTATGCGCTATATCCACATATGAGCGTTTACGATAATATGGCATTTGGTCTTAAGCTAAGAAAAGTACCAAAAGCTGAAATTGATCAACGAGTAAAAGAAGCGGCAGGCATTCTTGGACTTGAAGAATATTTATCTCGTAAGCCTAAGGCATTATCAGGCGGTCAGCGTCAACGTGTTGCATTAGGACGTGCAATCGTACGTGATGCAAAGGTATTCCTTATGGATGAGCCGCTTTCAAACTTAGATGCAAAATTAAGGGTGCAAATGCGTGCTGAACTTGTAAAATTACATCAAAGATTGAACACTACTACTATTTACGTTACGCATGATCAAACAGAAGCAATGACAATGGCAACTAGAATTGTCATCATGAAAGATGGCGTAATCCAACAAGTAGGTACTCCAAAAGAAGTATATGATAATCCTGTTAATATGTTTGTTGCTGGATTCATTGGATCCCCTGCAATGAACTTCTTTAAAGGAAAACTTGAAGATGGCAACTTTGTTATTTCGGGCAATGTAAAAGTTGCTGTTCCAGATGGAAAAATGAAGGTGCTTCGTGAAAAAGGCTTTGTGGGCAAAAACATTGTATTAGGAATCAGACCTGAAGACATCCATGACGAGCCTATTTTCCTTAATGCATCTCCAGGATCTAAAATTACTGCTACAATTGAAGTTTCCGAATTAACTGGTGCTGAAACAATGCTTTATTCTCAAATCGAAGGGCAAGAGTTTATCTCCAGAGTTGATTCCCGTACAGAGATTCGAATTGGAGATAAAGTGGAGCTGGCATTAGATATGAACAAAGCGCATTTCTTTGATCCGGAAACAGAAATTAATCTAGGTTAATAAAATTATTCCTAATTTGCTACCACCCTTTTATTATATATATTTCTTGCAATCGGTTTTTCCGATTGCTTTTTTATTTCGGGGGCTGATAAGCTATAGTTTTTGGAAAATCAAACCCGCATTCTCTGCATTTAAATAAATGCACACATTCCTGGCGTTTTGAACTTGTTGGATCACCATCCTCTAATTTTATCAAATCAATTTCCATATACGGACTGTAGTTTTCATAATAATCATAAATTCTTCCTTGATCCTCCATCTCCTTTCCGCACTGAATACAAGGAATCGTCAGTTCCGAAACACCATTACATAATTCACACCACTGCATGGAATCCCCCCATTTTAAGACTCTGTGTAGTTTCAAGTGAAATTGGCACTTCAAATTTCACCAGCGCCTATCGGCTAGCGGTTTTCTCCGTCATCCGAATGCTAGAGCTGAGATGCTTCCACTTTTCTTTTATGGTGTGTAATCTTCTATAAAATCATTCTGCAAATGGCATGGATTCGGAATAAATTTCCTAATTATTTTGTTGTATATTTTATGTTTAAAAAAACATAATACTAGTACAAGCAGCAAACAACATTGGGTTATACCATAGATGGTCACAAAGTAATTTGTGTGCTGGTGCAAGTCCAGCTAACCCAACCAAAAAAAATCAACGAGGAGATGACAGAATTATGGCACGTAACAACAATTCTAACCAATTAGTAGCTCCTGGAGCACAACAAGCAATTGATCAAATGAAGTATGAAATTGCTTCTGAATTTGGTGTTAACCTTGGTGCAGATACAACTTCTCGCGCTAATGGATCTGTTGGAGGAGAAATTACAAAACGCCTTGTTCAAATGGCTGAACAACAATTAGGCGGAGGCTTCCATCAATAATCAAAAATAAATATAGTAATGGCTTGGGAGACACCGTGAGTGTCTCCCTTTAATTTTTGGCACCAGCACCTACTTTTATGCCTTCTTCTCCCTGAGGGTAAAACATCGGCTCGTGAACTGTGTTCCCATTATCTCAGTGGAAGCCTACGAAATCCATATGCCTAGAAGTGTCGCTTTTCTACCTTATTTAAGGTTTACCATTTTACTTGGATCAATCCATTGATTATATTGTTCCTCTGTTAAGTACCCTGTTTTAATTGCAGCTTCCTTCAAGGTGGTCCCTTCTTTAAACGCTAATTTTGCAATTTCAGCTGCTTTTTCATAACCAATATGCGGGTTAAGTGCAGTCACCAGCATTAAGGAACGATTTACATTTTCAGTAATAACCTCTTTATTCGGTTCAATTCCTACCGCACATCTTTCATCAAATGATTTGATACTGTCTGCTAGTAGATGTAAAGACTGCAGAAAATTATAGATAATAACTGGTTTGAATACATTTAATTCAAAGTTTCCTTGGCTTGCAGCAAAACCTATAGCTGCATCATTTCCAAACACTTGAACAGCTACCATCGTAAGGGCTTCACTTTGTGTCGGATTTACTTTGCCAGGCATGATGGAACTTCCTGGTTCATTCGCAGGGATGGAAATTTCGCCAATTCCACTTCTTGGTCCACTTGCTAACCATCTAACATCATTTGCAATTTTCATTAAATCTGCTGCAAGTCCCTTTAACGCACCATGTACATGAACTATTTCATCATGGCTGGTTAAGGCATGGAATTTGTTATCGGATGAACGGAAAGCATAACCCATTTGCTCATTTAATTGTTTTGCTACCTCTTCACCAAAACGCGGGTCAGCATTAATCCCAGTACCAACTGCTGTACCGCCGATTGCCAAACTTAATATATGACCCGCGCTTTCTTTGATCATTTGCTCACTTTTTTCCAGCATTGCTCTCCAGCCGCTGATCTCTTGGCCAAGTGTTAATGGAGTAGCATCCTGAAGATGGGTCCGGCCAATTTTAATAATATCCATAAATGCTTGTTCTTTTTGCGCTAAAGTATTTTTCAATTGTTCAATGGACGGCAATAATCTTGTTTGTAATTCATGAAACGCTGCAATATGCATAGCAGTCGGAAATGTGTCATTTGAGCTTTGCGACATATTAATATCGTCATTCGGATGAATTTTTTCCTCACTATTTTGCCCTTTCAGTATTTCATTTGCCCGTCTTGCTATCACTTCATTTACATTCATATTAGATTGTGTACCGCTTCCTGTTTGCCAAACAACGAGTGGAAAATGATCATCAAATCTACCTTCTAAAACTTCCTCACATGCTTTCACAATCGCAGTGCTTTTTGTTTCGGATAGTTTTCCGAGTCTTTGATTTACAACGGCTGCGGCTTTTTTAAGTTGAGCAAAAGCACGGACAACCTCCATCGGCATTTTTTCAGAACCAATCGGGAAATTCTCTTTACTTCTTTGAGTTTGAGCCCCCCAATATTTATCTGCTGGAACTTTCATTTCTCCTAAGGTATCTTTTTCAATACGATATTCCATCATACATTCCTCCTTAAGCGTCATACACTATACATTTGTTTCCTAATTGACCCATTTTCATGTTTATTTTCTCATATTTATTTTTAAAGTTCATGTGGAATGCTTATAACAAATACGTAGGGATTTCGTAGTCACAAGCGAGAAAAAGGGAAACACAGTGAGGTAGTTCAAGAGCTAATGTTGGCTTATCATAGGAAGGAGACGGAGAAATCCGTTAGCCAATAGGTGTTGGTGAAATTTGCACTTTGAGGTAGACGGAACTCTTTTTTTAAAGTTAACTATTATAAATTTCTAAAAAAAAACTAAAAAAGCAACTTCGATTTAGAAGTCGCTTTCCATTCAAGCTATTTTTCTTCACATTGCAGGAGATTTTTCCTGAATAACTGTACTTCCTTTTACTAATCTAGGTAAAACAATCATATAATAAATAGCAGGCAGCATTAAGGCAAATCCAACTATGCAGAATAATGCCTCGATACTAAGGAACTTTTGAAAAGCTACTCCAATAAATGCTAACGTAATCGTTTGGGATGACATCATTAACGGATCAATCCATCCTTGCACCCTCCCCATTAGCTTAGGGTCCACGATACTAGGCATCCAGCCGCCAATGGAAACATTTATGACCGGCAATGCAAGTGCTGAGATAAATGTTAGACTTAAAAATGCTGGGATAGATGTTGCAAATCCAGATAGAGCAACAAATCCTCCAGATATAAGTAATCCGATAATAATTAAATGATGGAACTTATATTTTTGAACTAAAATAGAACTAATCACACTGCCGATTAAAACCCCGCACCCGAATATTATTCCAATTAACACCGAATATTCTTCATAAGTGTTTGGTGCTAGTTTATACTTTAGAATAAAAATTGGGATAACGGAAAATCCTCCATTTGCAACCCCAAAAACAATAAAGCCGATAATCAAGGAGCGCAGTAGCTTATGATTCAGAATATACCCAGCACCAGATTTAAAATCCTTAAACACAAGGGAAATATTTAGATCTTTCCATGTATGCTTACCATTCGGCATTCTGACTTTTTCCTCAAAGCGATTCGCTTTTATTAATATCGCACTAATGAAAAATGATATTGCATCAATAATAACGGCGCCATATACTCCAGTAAGCTTATACGCAATGATACCGAGACCGCTTCCGAAAAGCATAAAAATACTTGATACCATTTGGTTTAAACCAGCTGCAGTTGCGTAATCGTCTTTTGCTAAAATCCCTTGCATTATAGCAGATTCTGCCGGGGCAAAAAATTTACGAACCCCACTTCTTAGGAAGAGGACGGCAAAAACTAATGGCATCCATCCAATGTATATGGCAACAAATAATGCTGCGGTGAGAAAAATACTGATCGTGTCGCAATAGTAAGCAACCTTTTGACGATCCATCCGATCCGCTACAACCCCAACAATGAAAAAGATAGCCAGCGTCGGCAATGAGTACATCATTTCTGCAGCGGAAGCATATCCAGGCTGATTAGAAAATCGGTCAAGCAAGTAGAACGTAAAAGCCGTCATTCCAATAACAGATCCCATTTGGGACGTGAAATTTGCAAAAAACAATTTGGCAAAGCTGCGATTTTTAAATAACTCAATAAATTTTTTCATTCTCCTATACCTCATTCTTTTAAGTTACCTTAATTATATTTGGCAGGAATTTGTTTCGGGACTATCTCATGAATGGTTTTATCTCGGTCTGAAGGCGGAAATTAATCTTAACAGATTCGTAATTATATATGTTTGATTTATGGGCTTTTCTAGTTTTCATTGTTCTTTCGGGGTATATGCGTCATTTTATGTCACTTTGCCGGTTTTTCGCTCCTTCCATCCAATTTAATATGCTCCTTCCGTTTTTCTTTGTTCCCTCTTTCTGAGTGAATGTGACCCGTTTCCGACATTATAATTCCATATAAAAAAAGACCCCAAACACAGTTTGGAGCCTTTCCATAATCATTAATGTCCTCTAATTTCATTCCATTTTTTCTTTAATTGATCTGTTAAATCCTTCCACTTGCTTTTGTGCTCTTCTATCTTATCTTTGAGTTTTTTTGCGCCTTCTTTTAATTTTTTATCAATTTCCTCTGCTTTATCAATGAAGGATTGGTTATCCTTTTTCCCGGCAAGAGTTGCATTGACAGATTGTACACCAAACTGACCTGGTTTCGTGTATTTCAATGTGTTTTGCATGACAGCCTGGAAAACTGGCACAACTCCTTGGGAGCTTAGTCCATTTAAATAGTGCTGTGAATCGGTTTTATCATATCCTATCCAGACAGCACCAACAAGATTTGGGGTATATCCCACGAACCACTGATCTGTTGTTCCGTTTGAACTGTATGAGGATTGTGTAGAGCCTGTTTTTCCAGCAATGGTATAGCCAGGAACATTTACACCTTTCCCAGTTCCCGTTTCTACAACATTCAGTAACATAGAAGTCATTTCATCTGCAACTTTTTTACTGGTTACATCTGTTTCCTTCGGTTTTCTCTCAGCAATAATATTGCCAGTTGGCCCTACAATCTTCGTGATAATATGGGCATCATAGCGTTTTCCGTCATTGGCAAAAGCCGAAAATGCATCAGCCATTTGCATCGGTGATACACCTTTGTGCAATCCGCCGAGAGCCAATCCTAGATTTCTATCCTCATTTGTTAATGGAATTCCAAATCGTTTGGATGCATCCATTCCTTTATCTATCCCAATTTCATTTAAAAGCCAGACGGCCGGTAAATTAATCGAGTCTTCAACTGCTTTATACATTGGAACTTCCCCGAGATACTGTCCATTATAATTTTTAGGAGCGTAATTTCCGAAGGTCATTTGTTCGTCCTTCAAGGAGGAATTTGCCGTATAACCTTCTTCTAATGCCGGCGTATACACCGCTAATGGCTTCATCGTTGATCCAGGTTGTCTTTGCAGCTGGGTAGCCCGGTTAAATCCCCGGAATACCTTTTGACCTCTTCCTCCTACAAGTGCTCTTACTCCACCCGATTTTGGATCCAGCAAAATCCCTCCGCTTTGTACTAAATCTCCGCTGCGTCCCGAAGGAAATAAATAATCATTTTGGTATACACGTTCAAGTCCAGATTGAATGTTTTGATCCATCTCTGTATAAATGCGATATCCTCTGGTTAAAATCTCATCTTGTGTCAATCCATAACGATTAATTGCTTCATCTAATACCGCATCCACATAATAAGGATATTTTCCTTTTAAAGGATCTCCCCCAGTGTCTTTTAAAACTAATTTTTCGTTAACTGCTTTTTTATACTGATCATTTGTAATGTAACCATATTTTTTCATGGCTCCCAACACAACATTTCTGCGCTGAATTGCCCGGTCCATATGTTTATATGGATCGAGTGCAGATGGTGCATTAATGATGCCGGCCAATGTTGCTGCTTCACTTAAATCAACATTCTGGACATCTTTCCCGAAATATTTCTTAGATGCGTTTTGAACACCCCAAGCACCATGTCCAAAAAAGATTTGGTTTAAATACATTTGTAAAATATCATCTTTAGAATAATATTTTTCAATTTTAACAGCTAAAAAAAGCTCTTCAATTTTACGTCTATATGTTCTTTCCGGGGAAAGAAGTGCATTCTTCGTTAACTGTTGGGTAATCGTACTTCCCCCGGCCGTAACACCGCCTGCGGCAATGTTTTTGAAAAAGGCGCTTGTCATTCCGCGGATATCGAACCCGCCGTGATCATAAAATCTATGGTCCTCAATTGCAACAACTGCATTTTTCAAATTGTCCGGCACTTGTTTTATGGAGACTCCTTCTGTTCGATTGGCTGATATTTTACTTGCAAGATCCCCATCTTTATCGTAAATCGCTGTGGATTGTGCTAATCCTTTTTTCAATGAGCCAACATTAACCGTACTGGCAAAATAGGTGAAAAATCCCAAAAATCCTAACACTACAAGGGATAGTGCCAGCAAGATTATTTGATTCATATGTGCTTTCTTCCATAACCGTTTTACAGCAACCCAAACTGGCTGTAACCGTTTCATGTAGTTCCCTGCTTTCATCATTCATTTGGAATGGAGGAATCACATTCCAATATTTACAAAATAGAGCTGTCTCTATTTCTATGCTAAAGGATATTATGGAACTTGAAAAAAATCAATGGAAATTTTAAAAACAGTGGCCCCTAACCATTGTCATAGGGCTATAGGTGCTTCGTCGCAAGATTTAGATAACGCACCAGAGGCAGTTCAGAAGATGATGCCCACTTATCTTTAACGGTTCCGTTAGTTGATTGACGTGAGCTAGTTACTAATTATTTTTTTATGATTATATAAAAAGAAAGGGATAGCTCCCCTTCTTCGTTTCTATTATTTTTTTACATTCTTTACAAGTCTTGGAGCTGTTATTAAAATGAATACAACCAAAATAGAGCTTAAGATAAAGCTTGGCAACATATAAGTACCATTATATAAGAATGAATAAAGCGCTACCGGCTGCCCTTTTGGTGCGTAAGATCCAAAGAATACAATTCCTGTATAAAAATGAACGATAAATCTTAATATACAACCGACAAATATTCCTATAACTGAAAACGTAATCCATTTCCCTTTTTTTGATTCCTGAATAGCACTACGCACTTGATTTGCAAAAAGACCTGCAAATCCCAATACTGTAAATGCTACAAAATAATCTAAAATAAGCTGTATTAATACATATACTTTAGAATATCCAATGATAAATTGTAATAATCCCAATATAAATCCGGTTAATAGTCCGCCTTTTAGTCCCCAACGATATGCCATGATAAAAACCGGAACCATCGCGATAGAAACAGAACCTCCTTCTGGCCATATCGCTTGAAAAATAACACTTGATACAAGATCAAGCAAATAAGCAAGTGCTCCTAAAACAGCAACTTCCACAAGAAATAACGTTTTCGTTCTCATTTTCATCCTCCCCATTCCCTAATACTTCATTATGAACTGACTGCCCTATTAGGGACCGGGATGAATAAAACCTCTATATTGCTATAAATAAAAAAGCAATACAGGACGGTTTTTAGGAAGTCCTTGTATTGCTCATTCCATCAAACCACAGTCCCTGCGCTAGCATTATCTAACAGGTTCATAGGGTCAGAACTCAGTCGTTCACTCTCAGCCATATCGGCTCCCCTTGTGGGAATATTCATTTTTACCTTCTTGAATATACTACGAAACTATACATTTGACAATCATTTTTACTTTATTCTCCATTTATTTAAGAAAAGTAGTAAATTCATTAAAATAACTTGGAAAGTGTTTGATAATTTTGATATATTTAAAATAAAACACTTATGTTCTCTAAAGTAACGTTTTTTTAGGGGGTGACAAAATGATTCCGTTAAAAGATGTTGTTATAGATTTTCTGGAAGATTGTCGTGAGCGAATCTTATCCCAATGGAATAACAAAATATTAATAAGCGAAAAAGATCCCTTTAAAGAAGGTGTGCTTTTAAATGGCCAATTTATGTACGATATTGTTTTGAAGGCCATCTCAATGCCAAAAAATCAAATTGATCAGCTATTAAAACCGTTATCAGAAAAAGTTGCAGAAGAAAGAAAAAATGCCAATATTAATATTGGTGAATTTGTTTATAATGTTAATTTGGGACGTACTATCATTTTCAAGAATTTATGCTCCCTGCATACGGAGTGGAATAAACTGCAGCCTTCCTTAGATAAGGTAAACTACACTTTTGATCAATTTCTTTATTACGCTGTTTCCAAGTATTCTGAAACACAGGATATGATTATTAAAGAAAAAAATCAATATATTTCTTCGACACATCAAGATCGGTTAACACTTCTGGGACAAATGACTTCCAGTTTTGTTCATGAATTCCGTAACCCGCTAACATCTATTCACGGTTTCGTTCAATTATTAAGAGCAGATTACCCTGAGATTCCTTATTTGGACATCATTTCCAATGAGCTTGAACAATTAAAGTTTAGTATTTCACAATTTTTGATGCTATCAAAAAAGGAAATTATCGAAAATAAAAAAACAACTGTTTTGCTCAATGATTTAATTGAACAAGTATTATCATTTTTATATCCTCGAATATTAGAAGTGAATGTAGAGGTACAAAAGGAATACAAAGAAAATTATAGCATTTTAGGTTATCATGATGAGATCAAACAGGTGCTTGTTAATATTATTTTTAATGCGATAGATGTTTTATTAAATATAGAACACCCAATTATTCGGATTAAATTAGATAAACAAGACTCATTTGTATCGTTAGAAATAGCTAATAATGGTCCAAAAATTCCTGAAAGCTTAATAGATCATATTTTTGAACCATTTGTTTCACAAAAGGAAAGCGGAACCGGGTTAGGGCTTTATGTATGCAAAAATACTATAGAAAAGCATGGCGGAATATTAACGTGTCATTCAACGGATGAATGGACTGTATTTAAGATCCTACTTCCACATACATAACAACTTTTAGAAGCATCCATATACATACTGTTAAAGTAAAGAACTCTCCCGAAATTGGAAGAGTTTCTTTGTTCATATAAATCCAGCAATATATTACCAAAAAAAGAAAGGTAAAAAGGCCAAGGCTCCAATTGCACCTAATGCTATTCCTGCACCGAAGCCCCAACCCCAGCCCCAGCCCCAATATGGATAACCATATCCACCATAAAATGGATATGCGTAACCTCCATATCCTCCTGGAAGAGGTCTTAAATATACCATCCTATTATCTACTCGATGAATTATTCCCCGATGAATTCTTCCGTCTTTTGTACGAATTTCAACGGGTCTTCCGATCCCACGCTGACACATATGATAGTAATTCAATTGTGTTCACCTCCATTAAATTCCTACACTTTAGTGTATGGAGATTTATATTTTTTGAGATGGACAATCGTACAGGGCCATCGCTTAATTTTCTTATGTAATTTATGACAAGGTTCTAGCAAATAACTGCCTTGGTCGTCCCGCTTTTCATTTCGGGTACTATAATTCATTAAAATAACAATTTAAGCATTTAACCTTCTTAAAAAAAGAATATCCCTTTCCTGCTAAATGTGGAAAAGGGATATTCCGGTTACCTAGTATACATAAGCTGCACCAACGATAATAAGAAGAATAAACAACACCACGATTAACGCGAATCCACGTCCAGCTCCAAAACCGACACCGTAGCCATATCCAGGATATCCATAGCCGTATCCATATCCGCCGCATCCACACATAAAGTATCACCTCCTTAAAAAGGAGTTCAATAATATTTCTAATGAAATACATTATTCATTATTGAACCAATTGTTATGGGCTTTTGATTATTTTATAGACAAAAATATTATTTATTGACAGGCACTTCTTCGTGGATAGCCGCATAACCAATTTCATGCATTTTTCTTGCAAGCTCTCGATGTCCATCATTATTTGGATAGAGTAAATCTCTTGTGCACCACTTTTCTTCCTCACCTTTAAAATACTGATGAATATTTAAAGCATATATAGGTGGTTTTCTTGCCATAGATTCCATATACCGATTAAAGTTTTTAATCCATTTTTCTGCGTTTTCATCCTCAGGATACGGATTATGGAGACCCAAAATGATCAACATATATTTGTCATTCTGCTCGGATTTCATGTCCTTTATCTTTTGAACAATATCATCAATATTACTCTTGCAAGTCTTTAATGATCGAAAGAACTCCGTCTCATTTTTGTTCTCCTTATACTTATTCATAGCATCGATATAATCTTGATGCCCTGCAGAAAGTACAATGATGCCACTGTCTTTCATTGCATCTTTTACCCGCTTTTCCTCTAAAAGCGTATAGATGTCATTAGAACGATAGGTTGAGCGAGCAATACTAGTAACAGAGACTCTCTCCTTCAACACTTCTTCTGCCATTCTCGCATGTCTATGAATAAATCCTGGTGACAAAAATGATGCCCCTATCCCTGAACATAAACCATCGCCTATTGCCAGATACCTCATCATTACCCCCCCCAACAAAAACTATGATAAATATCCTTATTCATTAGTATTCATTTTTCAGCGGATGGTCACTGGGTTCGATAAAAATAGGCGGATAAGGTAATCTACTCTGAATGGGAAAAATAAAAAAGGAGAAACTACCAATGTTTCTCCCTTTACTAATTATTCATATAAATGACAAGCCACAAAATGGTTTGGTTTCGCCTCTACCCAGTTTGGTGTTTTTATAGAACAAATATCCATCGCTTTAGGACATCTAGTACGAAATCTGCATCCGCTCGGAGGATTCACAGGATTTGGTACATCCCCTTTTAGAATAATCCGTTCTCTTTGCCTTTCCAATTTAGGGTCAGGAAGCGGGATTGCAGATAAAAGTGCTTGGGTGTATGGGTGTAGCGGATTATCATACAATTCCTCACTTTCCGTAAGTTCCATTATATGGCCTAAATACATTACAGCAATTCTATCACTAATATGTTTTACCATGGATAAATCATGAGCAATAAATAAGTACGTTAATCCTTTTTCTTCTTGCAGGTTTTTCAGTAAATTAACAATTTGCGCTTGGATGGAAACATCTAATGCGGCAATAGGCTCATCTGCAACAATAAATTGCGGATCGACTGCTAATGCTCTTGCAATTCCTACCCGTTGTCTTTGACCACCACTGAATTCATGTGGGTATCGATTAGCGTGGTTCTGATTTAGACCTACCAGTTCCAATAACTCTAATACCCGAGTCCTTCGTTCCATCCCGCTCATATTTGGATGGTGGATAAGCAACCCTTCAGAAATAATTTCTAATACAGTCATACGAGGATTTAACGAGGAATACGGGTCTTGATATATCATTTGCATATTTTTATGGATAAACTTCTTGTCCGCTTTTCCTTTTCTGTCCCCCAATTCTTCACCAGCAAATATAACTCGGCCGGAAGTTGGAGTATAGAGCTGGATAAGCGTTCTGCCAACTGTGGACTTCCCGCATCCTGATTCTCCTACTAATCCCAGTGTTTCCCCTTTATATATGGTGAAACTAATTTCGTCTACAGCGTGTAATGTTTTGTTTTTGCCAATGGAAAAATGTTTAGACACATTTTCAACCTCAATTAATGGTTTCAAGTTTTGCATTAGTATGTACCTCCAATGCCTACAGGCTGTAGTTCCTTAGGTGTCCTCTCATCCTGGAGCCAGCATGCAACAGAGTGCCCATTTGTTCCCTCCGATGTACCAGGTGCAAAATAATGACATACCTTCATTGTATAAGGGCATCTTGGAGCAAATGGACATCCCGCTCCAAGACTTGCTAAATCTGGAGGAGATCCAGGAATCGGAATTAATGGTTTCGTACGATCTTCATGAAGCTTTGGCATTGATTGCAGTAAGCCCATTGTATATGGGTGCTGAGGAGTATAAAAGATCTCTTCTACCGTCCCCATCTCAACGATTTCTCCTGCATACATAACAGCTACGCGATCTGCCATATTTGCAACGACACCAAGATCATGGGTAATAATAATAATGGAGGCCCCTGTTTTTTTCTGCAATGCTTTCATTAATTCTAGTATTTGTGCTTGTATTGTTACATCTAAGGCGGTTGTCGGTTCATCTGCAATTAATATTTTCGGATTGCAAGCTAAAGCCATAGCAATCACTACCCGTTGTCTCATTCCACCAGAATATTGGTGCGGATAAGAATCCAGACGTTCTTCCGCGTTTGGAATGCCAACCAATTTGAGCATTTCAATTGCTTTTATTCTTGCTTGTTGGTTTGTGAGATTCTGATGTTTTTTCAGCCCTTCGATAATTTGCTTGCCTATTTTCATTGTAGGATTAAGAGCGGTCATAGGATCTTGAAAAACCATGGAAATTTGTGAACCTCTTATTTGTTGGACCTTCCTGATTGGCATATCTAGCAAATCATGATTCTCGTAATTGATTTTACCGGAAGTAATTCTTGCATTTTGTTTCGGTAATAAACGCATGATAGCTTTTGCTGTTACTGATTTTCCCGATCCAGATTCTCCGACTATTGCTAACGTTTCGCCTTTATTTAATGTGAAATTCACACCCCTGACAGCATTAACCACACCATTTTGCGTGTGGAAGGAAACATGTAAATCCTCCACTTCTAAAATATGGTCCTTCATACAATGGCCTCCTCTATTTTCTCATCTTCGGATCCAGCGCATCTCTAAGTCCGTCCCCTAAAAGATTAAAACTTATCATGATAGCACTTATCACTACCGCTGGAAAAATAAGCTTGTAGGTAAAAAAGCGCATCCCTTTATATCCATCTTCAATTAAAACACCAAGCGATGCCAGCGGCGCTTGCAAGCCAAGGCCAATGAAGCTTAAAAACGCCTCAAAAAATATGGCTGTAGGAATAGTAAACGTCAAGGTTACAATAATAGGTCCCATAACATTTGGAAGCAGATGTTTCCCTATTAATCTCCCATTAGAGGCCCCCAATGTACGGGAAGCCAGTACAAATTCCTGTCCTTTTAATTGTAGAACTTGTCCCCGAACGACCCTGGCCATTCCTACCCAACCTGTGATAATCATTGCTAAAATAATGGACGTGATACCAGGTTCCAGTATCAGGATAAAGAGAATAATCACGATTAAATTCGGGATCCCTACTAATACTTCGATAATTCTTTGCATAAAATTATCTACCTTACCGCCATAAAAAGCGGAAATTCCTCCATATAAGACACCAATAAATAGGTCGAGTAAGGCAGCTACTAACGCGATAAATAAGGATATTTGCGTCCCCTTCCAAACCCTTGTCCATAAATCCCTGCCAAATTCATCTGTCCCAAACCAATGGTTGGATTTGATATTTCTTTTTTTATACTGATCAATGCCATGGACATCTTTACCGTTAAAACCAAGCCATTCCAATCCAGATATTTTCGGAGGCAAATTTGTATGGGCGATATTTTGTTGTTTATACGTGTAACCGCTAATTTGCGGTCCAATAAGAGCCAGCATAATCATTAAGACTAATATAATAAGAGAAATAACAGATCCCTTATTTTTTAAAAGCCTGCCCATGGCCTCCTTCCAAAAAGTTACCGGCGGAGATAATATTTCATCCTGCTTATTTACATCCATAGGTGCAGCTACAAAAAGATCATCCGTAATTTCTGTTGGTATCGAGTTATTGCCAAAATGTTTTGTATTTTCAATCGGGAGGGATGTTTTATTATTATTAATTTCTAGATTCATACTTCTGCCCCTCTCTTAAAATTAATGCGAGGATCAAGAATTCCATATAGGATATCCACGAGAAACACGACAAAAATAAATAATGCACTGTAAAAAATGGTAATTCCCATAATTACACTATAATCATTCACTAATATGGATAAAGTAAATTGTTCTCCCAAACCCGGAACCGCAAATATTTTCTCAATAACCAAGGTTCCAGTCATTATTCCTACCCCAATCGGACCAAGCATCGTGACAACGGGGATTAATGCATTACGCAGAACATGTTTGGAAATTACCCTCGACTCCGAAAGACCTTTTGCCCGTGCAGTAATAATATAGTCATGGCCCAATACCTCCAGCATTTCTGTCCGAATAAAGCGCGAGACAGTGGCTATTACACCTACTGAAAGTGCAAATGACGGGAGTAATGTGTATTTATAGCTCTCCCATAATGCAGGTGGAAGCCAGCCAAGCTTAACGCCAACATAGTATTGAAGTAATGCAGCAAATACGAATGATGGTATGGACATTCCAAGAACAGCTAATGTAACAGATCCGTAGTCTAGGATCGTATTATGCCTAAGGGCGGCAATAATTCCAAGTAATAATCCTACAATCGTTCCAAATATCATTGCCTGTAATCCAATCAAAGCAGAAGGTCCAATACGGCTTAAAATCATATCGTCTACTGTTCTGCCTGGATATTTGAAAGACATGCCTAGATCTCCGTGCAGTAAGTTACCTAAATAACGAAGATATTGAAGTGCGACAGGTTGGTCTAATCCATATTTGGCATTTAATATTTTTAGTTGCTTGTCTGAAAGCTTTTCAGCATTATTAAACGGTGTTCCCGGTAAAAGATGCATTAAAAAAAAGGTAAATGTGATAATGATAAAAATAGTAACGAGCATGTAAGCAAGTCTTTTTAGAATATACGTTTTCACTAGTACACCTCAATTCGATTAGGATGCTTTATCACAGCTCTAATGAGAGACTGCCCTCCAAAGATGTTAATTTTGTGCAAATATACCGACTTGAATTTATAAACCTGTCATGAACAGCTTGTCTATCCGAATATTTAGAAAATGAAAGAGGATGCACCAATCGATACATCCTCTTTCATGTTTAGCAGTTTGTTTTATTCGATATATGTCCATTTATAGCTAAAATCTGCTCCACTCGGATGTTCCACTAGGTCTTTAATATTATTGTGCTGTAATATTGCCTCTCCAGATTGGTATAATGGAGCAATTGCTACATCATCTTCCAACAACATTTTTTCAAGTTGCAATAACATTTCATATCGTTTTGCTTTGTCTGTTTCAAGACGTGCCTTTTCAACAAGTGCATCATATTTTGGATTTGAGTAATCCTCACGATTTGATGAGCTTCCAGTTACCCACATATCTAAATAAGTCATTGGATCACTATAATCAGGTCCCCATGTCGATAAAGAAATATCATACTTAATAGATTTTTCAATTTCGAGTCTTTGCTCAAACGGTACAGCTTTAATTTCTAATTTGAAACCTGGAAGATTTGTTTCTAATTGAGATTGAATAAACTCTGCCATTTGTTTACTTGATTCTGCATCTGAAATATTGATGGATAATTTAACAGATTTAGCACCTGCTTCTTTTAAACCCTCTTGCCAATATTTCTTCGCTTCTTCTTTTGTACCCTTTAATAAATCACCATTTAGCTCCCTGAAATCTTTTTTATCAGGAGAGAAATAATAATTCTTTGGTACAATTCCATATAATGGCACGGCACCATTATTTAAAGCAATATCTGTTAAGCCTTTCTTATCAATGGCAAAATTGATTGCTTTTCTGATATTTTTATTTTTTAATATCGGGTTATTTAGATTGAATCGCAGAAAACCAATTCCAGCTAATGTGTTGGTTTTAAATTCTTTATCATCGCGGTAATTATCTACAGTAGCAGCCGTTAAGCCAACCCTGTCGACTTTTTTACTCTCGTAAAGGTTTAATCCGGTTGCATCATCTTTTACAACGTACACATTAATTTCATCCAGCTTAACGGTTTTTGCATCCCAATATGTTGGATTTTTAACATATTTCCAGCTTGATTCATGCTTCCATTCCGCCAATTTGAAAGGTCCGTTAGATAATAAATTATCTGCTTCCAAAGCGTACTTATCGCCCAATTTCTCTACAAATTTTTGATTTTGCGGAAGAAATGTTCCAAAGGTAAGCAACGTTTCTAATAATGGATTAGGATTTTCTAATGTAACTTGCAATGTTTTATCATCCATTGCTTTGACGCCTAATTCATCCGCAGACTTTTTGCCGTCAATGATAGCCTGGGCATTTTTAACACCAGCGGTTACAAACATATAGTTGTATGGTCCCGCTTCCTTTAATACCCTTTTCCATGCAAACTCAAAATCATGGGCCGTAACAGGGTCGCCATTGCTCCATTTCGCATCCCGAATGGTAAAGGTATGTACGAGGCCATCAGAACTTACATCATCTTTTTCGGCCATAGCTAAAATCGGTTGATTATTTTGGTCTTGTCGGTATAAGCCTTCATTTGTATTATTTAATACTGTAAATGCAACTGCATCGTGTGCTTTCGTGGAGTCCATAGTGGGAATTTCTGCGGAAGCGGTTACATTTAATACTTGTTTTGCACTTCCTTTATTACCTTTTTCAGTTTCCTTGGATCCCGTTTCCTTATTGGCACTAAAACCGCACCCCGAAAGTGCTAAAGCAGCAACTACAAAAAAAATAATAAAAGGTATTACTTTTTTTCTATTCATGAGCTTCCCCCTATTAATCGAATTTTTTCTATTTACGAAATAGTTTATATCTTTTTTTAATAACTTTCAACACTAATTTAAATATTGCAAAAATATTAAATATGATAAAATATATTTACTACTTCAGAAAGGTTGATATTATATGAAAAAAGTATATTTAAGTGCTGGCATATCGCTTATCTTATCTTTTCCGTATATATTTCTCGTTTTTCATGAATGGAATTTCCTATTGTGGACTAATGCCTTATTCTACTTGGGCTTAATTTATTTATTAATAGGCAGTATTATTTTAGTTTGGTCGAGCAACTTCTTTTCCGCCTTTATACATAGTTTCAAGCATTTTTTTCGGGTAATAAACAAGAAAGAGCAAATTATCCAGGAAATTGAGGGAAAAGTGATCGAATATTATCCAACCCAAAAGAAGCCAATTCCCCCAAAACCTTGGATATACATAGGGTTATGTTATTGTTTGATCAGTATTCTTTTTTCACTTCAAATTGTTTATTTTGGACGGTGATCCAAAAAGTTTTGATATGCAAAGCCTTTTACTTGGTCCTCAGAGTAATACTTTAATAGTTCATTAATTAGGTTTTGATACATAGAAGAATCTTCAAGATTATGAATATAGGTTTCGATTCCATCAAAGTCTGACCCTAAACCAATTTGATTTACTCCCCCAAGGGAACAGAAATGATCTATGTGCTTTATTAAATCCGCAATTGTTACATTTTTACCTCCAGCTTTAACAAATTGCGGGCAAAATACCACATGGATTAAACCGCCGCGGTCAAACATAGCCTTTGCCTGCTGATCATATAAATTCCTTACATGATCACAAACTGCCCTAGCATTAGAATGACTAGCAATAGGATAATCTGCATACTCCATCACGTCCCAAAACGCTTGTTCACAAAGGTGGGAAACATCCGTAAACACGTGATGCTGATTATTGAATTGGACAATTTCTTTTCCAAAGGCCGTTAATCCAGCTCCGCGCGGTTCCCCTGCACCATCTGCAGCTAAATTTGCATTATTCCACGTTAAGCCAACCGAACGAACACCTAGTTGATACAGTATACTTAATTTATGCATGTCGTTTCCAATTGCATCAACGCCTTCAAGGGTGAGCATTGCCCCTATTTCCCCATGATTTAATTGATCAAAGTCATTCCAATCCTTGATTTGTTTCATTTCAGGATTTTTGGCAAGCACTTCGTTATAGAAATAATCCACTTGATCAAGTGCAGCTTGAAACTTTTGCTCGGCCTTCATGTTAGGATGAATAAAAATAGCAAAACATTGGACCTTCACTCCGCCTTTTTGAAGGCGGATTTTATTTGTATCTAATTCAGGGGCATCCGCATAATTTAATTTTCCTTTTGCATCAGCAAGTTTCATTAATGCATCACAGTGCAGATCAATAATATTCATTACTATCACCTCAATTAATATGCTTGTTTTCGTACAGATTGTTGTTTTTCGTAAATGATACAAATTTACTTTCGGGGCATGTTTTACCATAATGGCTGTTCATTCATATCCCGGATAAAGATGCTTATAAGGCTTTCATCTACAAAAGCTACATAGTTTAAGAAAAGAGCCTTTATTGTTTGCAAGCTTCTACAAATTTTATAAATAACTGCATAGAAATATGGTCTCCATTTAATGCTAATGGTTCTGGATGCCATTGGACTCCAACCACAAATGAGTGGTGGACACTCTCAATTGCCTCAATCACTCCATCAGAAGCAAGTGCCGTGATTACAAGCGGATGGATAACATTTCTTACAGCCTGATGATGAAAGGAGTTTACCTTAAATTCAGATTGACCTGCAATGTTAGCTAGTAAACTATTAGGCTCCGCTTTTACATAGTGGGATAAATGAGATCTGGATGCTTTTTGTGAATGCTGGAGCAAAGGAGTATCTATTTGGTTATAGATATCTTGAAACATATCACCTCCAGCAGCAATGTTCAATATTTGAATACCTCGGCAAATTGCCAAAATAGGTTTATCCCTGTCCAGCATTTCTTGGATGAGTGCAATCTCTAAGCTATCACGCCCAGGAGATATGGTTCCAAGATTAGGATGAGGTTCTTCCCCAAATAGAGTGGGATCAATATCACCACCTCCTGACAGAACTAAACCATCAAGTCTACTTGCCAATTGTCTTACATCGGCATCAATTCCAATTGGTAGAAGTACCGGGATACCGCCAGCCTTAATGACTGCTTGAATATAATCATTGGCTAGAGTATGTTTTGAATCTAACTCCACATGTGCTGTAATTCCTATTAGTGGCTTCACTAATCGTCACCCCTTTATTAAACTCATGTTGTGATTTCATTATATCGTAATTTGGAGGAATAACTATCAAATGTTATGAATCTTTCTAAAATTTATTTTTCTTTAAAAAGGTTAACCTTCGCTCACATCCATCACCAAACATAAAAACAAAGGATATTTTTACTAAAAATAATGATTTCATTTTTCTATAAGGGTATATTATTAAATGAATATTATTAATAGATGTAAAAAGTTTATGGAACTAGGTGGTTTAATGTTAAGGATTGTCGCACTTGCTCACGACGGAACATTACATAAAGATATAAGTCTAGACGACTTATCTGGTAATAAATACAGATGGTATTGGGTTGATTTTGAAAACCCAACGCAGAATGAATCAGCACTTTTATCTACTTTTTTTCATTTTCATCCTCTTGCGATTGAAGACTGTCTTTTATATATTCAAAGACCTAAGCTTGACCATTATGAAGATTATACTTTTTTTGTTTTTCATGCCTTAAATCCGGAAACCTCGGTGGTGAAAGAAATAGACTGTTTCCTGGGGAAAAATTTCATCGTTACCTTTCACTTTGAATCGCTTATGTATCTGGATAAAGTTAATAAAAAAATTGAATCAGGTGCGTTGAATACACCTTTACTGATATTCCACGCTATTCTGGATGAAGCCGTTGATTTATATTTTCCTATCATTTATTCCATGGAGGATCGCCTAAATGATGCGGAAGATAATACAAAGGGATTATCCACGACGGCATTGATGGATGAGGTATTTGATATTCGAAGTGATCTATTGCGGCTGCGAAGAACGATTTACCCTATGCGTGATTTAGTATATAGAATCATTAACTCCAGTCGTATCCCAGACTTTCAGGAATACCACGGCTATTTTAGCGATATTTATGATCATTTGCTGAGGCTATCTGAAATTGTGGAAGATTCACGTGAACTCACAGCAGACATTCGAGATTCATACATATCTCTAAATGCTTTTCACGGCAATCAAATCATGATTAAATTGACGATTTTAAGCACCATCTTTTTGCCTCTTACTTTCATAGTTGGGGTGTATGGAATGAATTTTGTACACATGCCAGAATTGAAATGGAAATATGGGTATTTATTTGTATGGATTATTATGCTTACGATTGGAATCGGGATTCCGCTTTATTTTAAGAAAAAAGGTTGGTTCAATGATAAAATTGAATAAATCGACTTTTTTACTTTAAAGGTCTAAAATATTTACAAGATCACGTATTCAATCAATTTTTGGAGGATTTAATGTGAAGATTGTATGTTTTGGAGATAGTATTACAAGAGGAGTTTCCTTTGTTAAAGGCCGATTAAGAATATTAAAAGAAAATTATCCAGCATTTTTGCAGGGATTTTTTGCAAATGATTCTACTATAGATGTCGTTAATAAGGGCGTATTTAACGATAACTCTAACTTATTATTAAAGAGGATTGAAAAAGATGTTATATCGGAGCATCCCGATATTGTTATTATTTGTGTCGGCGGTAATGACTGTAACTTCCATTGGGATGAAGTCGCCAAAAAACCGGAAGCGGAACATGTGCCAATTGTTCCACTCCAAATTTATATAAAGAACATAAAATACATGGTCGAAAAGTTCAAAACATCAGGTATAAAACCATTATTGTTAACTCTTCCACCATTAGATCCAGTAAGATATTATCGATCCATCGCAAATCAATATGGAAAATCAATTAGCCATTGGATTAGTTATGTAGGCGGAATCGAGCATTGGCATGGTTTGTATAATCGCAGCCTTTCTTTATTAATTGAGCAGTTGGATGTGCTAAGCATTGATGTCCGTACGGCTATTAAGAAAGCTGGGGATTTAAAGGAATTAATAAGTGATGACGGCATTCACTTAACCCCAGAGGGATACTATGTGATGGGAAAGAAAATTTATGAGGATTTAGGTCTGTAGAATAGAAATACTGCTGAATGTTTTTTCAGCAGTATTTCTTTATTTCTCATCTATTTTCGATTCCTCAGGAAAATATGGATTTAAATGAATAAGGACTTCCCTTATATTATCATTTTTCTCCATAAGCTTTTCTTTAATTTCCCTGGAAAGATCATGTCCTTCCTTTATTGTTTTAAAATGATCTACAGAAATTCGCAAATCAACTAAAATATAATTTCCATGCTCGCGGGCACGAATTTTATCAATTCTTCTTACTTCCGCGAACTCCGATATGGTGGATATATAGCTTTGAAGGATTTCCATATCGATATTTCGCTCAATAAGAATTTGAAAAGCTTCGTTTAACATATCCTTTGATATTTTAAAAATTAAATATGCTACAAAAATACTTGCTACTTTATCACCATACAACAAGATGTGAAGGTCAAATGTAGTGCCCAAATAAGAAATGAATACCCCGAATGCCGCAGCGATCGAAGCCACAATATCGGCCTTATGGTCTAAAGCAATTGCTTCAATTGCCTTGCTGCTATGCTGCTTTGCAACCTTATAGGACCATCTGTATAATAATTCCTTCATTACGAATGATAGGATGGCAATCCACATTGCCAAAAGTCTTGGCGGTTCAATAGGATGAAAGAAGCCTGTTATTCCTTCATATAATATATAAAAGGATATTAGCAATAACAATATCCCTACTACCCCGGAGACTATTACCTCTGCCTTTCCATGTCCGTATGGATGATCTTCATCTGCAGGTTTATTGGCAACTTTAATCACCAAGAGTACGATGATAGAGGCAAATACATCCGCGCTGGAATGAATTCCATCTGCCATAACGGCATCACTTCGTCCAAACCACCCGGCTAGAATTTTTCCAATTGTTAAGACAAGATTGCTCCAAACACTTATCCAAGCGACTCTTCTCGCTAAAGATTCACGTGCACCCACTGTATAAACACCTCATTGAAAAGTCTTTTGTCACGACTCTTTTCTTAAACATGTTGAAATCCAATAGAATTACTCATTCGACTTTAGAATGGATATTCTTCTAAGAAAAGATGCGCTGAAACTATACTTCATTAGGATTCTGCGCATGAGAGGATAACAACTTATAAGAAAGCAGCATTGTTATCTTAACAAATCGTCATCAGGTGGGTCTAGAGAAAGATTTTTGCCCATATGTACGCTTTTAATTTGAGGTGAACTGTTTGATATTATTCTAAAAATGTTGCTCTTATCAAACTTTCTCCCCGTTTTTGAAAATAGGTTAATAATATAACTTTTAAATATACTTAACCATATGTAAATAAGGATGCCCATATAAGTCAAATGTAGACTCATATACAAACCCATTTTTCTCATACAATCGATATGCGTTTGTATTGTCTTCATCCACGTTCAAGGATAATTTATGAAATCCCTTCTCGTACCCAGCATTTTCAAATGCTTTTAACAGTTCACCGCCTACTCCCTTTTTACGATGATTGGGAGAAACAGCTAATGAATCCAAATAATACTCATCTTTCTCCGTTTCCTTTGAAAGCTCTATTTGGCTACAATGAAACTCCTGCTGCAAATGTTGAACAAAATTCTTATCATATTCCTGTGCATCCATGCCATGGTATATGATAGCTATCCCAAAGATTTGCCCATCTGATTCTTTCACAAGCGTATTATGATAGCTAAAACGATTATGATCCTTCCTATATAATTCCTTAAGAAAGTTCACTACTTTCCTTTGTGATTGGTTCTGAAGAACGTCAATTCCTAAATCCTTCAGAATTTCATACGTTAAAGCTGCTATCTCTTCCACATAATTTTCAGGTTCATTTTTTTTTCCAATTCTAATCAATGTATATTCCTCCTTGTCATACTTATTTTATCAAAATAATAATAATGTCGGAAAATATTTGTAACAAATATTGGATAAGACGCAATTTGCACTTGATAATTCAGGTTGTCTAGGTTATTATTTTTGTTGAATTAGGAATATTCAAAATCATTCGTTAGGAGGGCTAACTATAAATTATTCGAATATTTCTTGTTCTAATAGATTTTGGGTAGAGGGGAGTATAGAGAATTGAATAAAAAGCCTCTTTCCATTTTAATTTGGACTATTATTTCTATTCTTGGCGCTGTTGCTTTTGCATTACTTGGGTTAGCCAATGGTGAGACAATTTCAGCTGCATGGCTGGTTGTTGCCGCTGTTTGTACTTATGCAGTAGCATACAGGTTTTATAGTAAATTTATCGCTTATAAGATTTTCAAGCTAAATGATAACCGGGCAACACCAGCAGAAGTAAATGATGATGGGAAAGATTTCGTGCCCACAAATAAATGGGTATTATTCGGTCATCATTTTGCGGCGATTGCCGGTGCAGGTCCACTGGTAGGTCCAATATTGGCCGCTCAAATGGGATACTTGCCTGGTGCACTTTGGATTATTATTGGGGTTGTCTTGGCAGGAGCAGTCCAAGACGGTGTTATTCTAATGGGATCCATGAGAAGAAACGGTAAGTCACTGGGACAAATGGCAAAGGAAGAAGTAGGTCCATTCGGTGGGATTATTGCATCTATTGGAATTTTAGCCATTATGATTATCTTACTTGCTGTTTTAGCACTCGTAGTGGTGAAAGCGCTTGCCGGTTCACCTTGGGGTGTATTTACCATCGCATGTACAATACCGATTGCGATTCTAATGGGTATATATATGCGGTACATCCGTCCAGGTAAAGTATTAGAAGGATCTATCATTGGATTTGTATTACTCATGATAGCTCTTTGGGGTGGCCAATATATTGCTGCAGACCCTGAACTAGCTAAAATGTTTACATTCACTGGCGGGCAACTGGCTGTTATGATTGGGATTTATGGTTTTGTGGCATCCATCCTTCCTGTTTGGCTATTGCTTGCTCCTCGTGATTATTTAAGCTCATTTTTGAAAATTGGTGTCATCTTTCTATTGGCAGCTGGTATTTTAATCGTACTTCCTGATCTGCATATGCCAAAAATCAGTAAATTTATTGATGGAACTGGACCAGTATTTGCCGGTAACTTATTTCCTTTCTTATTTATAACCATTGCTTGCGGATCTGTTTCTGGTTTCCACGCCCTTGTGTCTTCTGGAACAACTCCGAAAATGATAGAAAAAGAGTCCCATGCCCGTTTTATCGGTTATGGCGGTATGTTAATGGAGTCCGGAGTCGCTATTATGGCTTTAATTGCTGCATGTTCCCTTCATCCAGGGCTATATTTTGCTATGAATGCTCCCGCGGCAGCTATTGGTACAGATGCAGCCAATGCGGCATCCGTCATTTCCACTTGGGGATTCCAAGTTTCAGCTAGTGATATCACTAATGCAGCAAAGGATATTGGGGAAGCCTCCATTCTTTCCAGAACCGGCGGAGCACCGACTCTTGCAGTAGGTATGGCAGAAATTTTCACAAGCTTTTTAGCTGGAGCGAAAGCATTCTGGTATCATTTTGCCATTCTATTTGAGGCACTATTTATCTTAACCACCATAGATGCAGGCACAAGAATTGGGCGTTTTATGTTACAGGACTTGGTTGGTAACTTCTATAAGCCTTTTGCAAAAACGAACAATCTTATAGCAAATATTATTGCTTCAGCCCTCATTACTTTAGGGTGGGCCTATATCACGTATCAAGGTGCAATTGACCCATTTGGCGGTATCAACTCCCTATGGGCATTGTTTGGAATATCCAATCAAATGCTTGCAGCTATTGCTCTTGCGGTTGCAACTACCATTATTATTAAAATGGGAAAAGCCCGTTACTCCTGGGTGACAATTATTCCGTATGTTTTCTTAACCGTCACTACACTTACAGCAGCATTTATGAAATTATTCTCAAAAGTGCCTGCCATTGGATTTTTCGCCCATGCAAAAATTTATCAGGACGGTATCGACAGCGGAAAGGTTGTAGGTCCAGCAACGAGCATGGATGTCATGAAGCAAATTGTCTTTAATGACCGATTGGATGCTACTTTAACGATTGTCTTTATTGCCATCGTGCTCTTAATGGTAATTGATTCCTTAAGAGTATGGTATAACATTCTGGTTAAGAAGAAAAAAGCTCAGCTGCATGAAACGCCGTTTATTCAAACAAAGTTTCCAAATGTACCGTTAAGTAGGTGAGGATCATGAATTCACTTGCAGCAACCTTCAAGAAAATTCAATGTAATATTAAGGTCATTTTTGGCCTTCCCAATTATGATCAATACGTTGAACATCAGAAAAGAAAACATCCAAATGAACCTATAATGTCTGAAAAGGAATATTATATGTTTGCATTAAAAGAAAAATATGAAAGCGGTAAAGTAAATCGCTGCTGTTGATAAGAAAAGCGTAGGCGCTTTGCTCATCGGCGTACGGAGAAGACGCAAAAATCGGAAAAGTGTACCTAGACAGTGACGAAAGGTGTTAAATAGTTTAAAGTTTTTGAAAGGCATTTTTATCCATTGAGATAAAGGTGTCTTTTTTTTTATGTATTTTTAATATATTTGGTATTTCCCCTAGTTTCTCCCTTCCAATGTATCTTTTTTTTCAAAAATAGCAAATTGGATATCGAATTTTCATTTCATTTTAAAATTTTTTTCATATCTCTGTAACAATAATATCGTACAGTAGTATTAGTGCATAATGGACAATCATTGCTAGAAGCTACATCTTTTATTTCATTACCCATTTTTATTGAAACGGGACATTCAAACTAGTTTATAACATCATGAAAAGGGTATTAAAAGAGCTATACTAGTATAGGGTTGATTTCGTTTAGAATGAAGTTCAGGAGGTGTTAAGTATGGCTTCCTCTTCCAGTAGGAGTCTGTACTTTGACAACGCAAAATTCATTTTAATATTTTTAGTGGTGTTCGGTCATGTCATAAGTCCTTTGAAAAGTAATGATAATATTTTGTTTACCTTATATTCAGTCATCTTTCTATTTCATATGCCGGCATTCATTCTTATTTCCGGATATTTTTCAAAGGGCTTTCATAAGAAAGGGCATCTCTGGAAATCGGTTAAGAAGATTTTAGTACCATATGTTATTTTTCAAGTAATCTATTCTATTTTCTATTATTGGAACGGCCATGATTCCAGCCTTAATATCGACCTCCTCCATCCTCATTGGACATTATGGTTTTTATTAAGCCTGTTCTGTTGGAATCTGTTGCTGTATGTTTTTGCCAAGTTAAGATGGGTAGGTTTAGGAATTTCAGTAGTGATTGGAATTGGAATTGGATACTGGGATCATGTAGGCAGCTTTCTTTCTCTTTCCAGGACCTTTGTATTTTTCCCTTACTTCCTCCTTGGATTCCTGTTAGAGCGAAAGCATTTAGAACTTGTAAAAAAAGTGAAATATTCTACGCTTATCGGGTTTGTCGTCCTTGTTGGAACAATGCTGTTATTCGGAACATTCTTCCCTAAAGACGCAGTACCATGGCTGCTTGGAGATACTTCCTATGCGGGAATGGGGAATAAGGAAATAACAGATGGATTCATTCGTGCTGCACAGTATTTCTTAACAGCAATTGTTATTTACGGATTTTTATCCATTGTTCCATCTGGCGGATTTAAGTGGACGGTAATTGGAGAACGCACCTTGTACGTATACCTGTTACACGGATTTATCATTAAAACCATTGAAACATTCGTTTCTGACGATACATTAAATGCAGTTTCGGATCAATACATCACATTATTGCTCTTCTCATTAGGAATTTGTTTATTACTTGGAAGCTACTTTATCAAAAAATATACTCGGCCATTGATAGAACTGAAGATTTAAAAAGGTAAGGGATTTCCCCTACCTTTTTCTTATTGCTATAGTTTATTTAAATTATCCGTTAGTGTTTTTACAATAAAATCTAAATCGTTCCGCTCAATATTTAGTGGTGGTGATAGGGTAAGCACATTATTATAGCCTGCAACCGTTGTCCCATTTTTGCCAATCAATAGCCCATTTTGTTTACATGCAGCAATGACCTGGTTCACCAAGTCCACTTCTAACGGTTCCTTTGTTTTCTTATCCTTTACCAGTTCAATCCCAACTAATAGACCTCTTCCGCGAACATCCCCTACATACGGGTGATTTTTGAGATGGGTGGCAAATTCCTTTTTTAACGTTTCACCGAGATGATGGGAACGGTCAAATAGATTTTCGGTTTCCATTATTTCTAAATTCTTTATCGCCAAAGCACATGCCGCCGGATTTCCGCCGAAGGTATTTACATGGCGGAAATAGTCATATTCTTCCGTTCCTTTAAAGGATTCATAAATCTCTTTTCGAACAGCGGTCGCAGATAGCGGCAAATAGGCGCTCGTGATTCCTTTTGCCATCGTAATAATATCCGGTTTAATATCTTCATGCATATAGCCAAATGGTTTACCTGTTCGCCCAAAACCGCAAATAACCTCATCCACGATTAAAAGCGCCCCATGCTTATCACAAATCTCCTTTACCGCTTTCACATATCCATCAGGAGGAATAAGTACCCCGCCACCTGTAATAATCGGTTCCATGATCATCGCAGCAATCGTTTCACTATTTTCCCATGTCATGACACGGTCGACTTCCTTCACAGAAGAAAGTTCGGCTGGATTCGAAACATTCTCTTTATCCCTGTATGAGTCTGGAGGAGAAACATGTATAAACCCTGGAGCAAGCGGTTCATATTTGAATTTTCGTTGTGCTTGCCCTGTCGCTGCCAAAGCTCCCATTGTATTTCCGTGATAAGCACGGTAGCGTGAAACAATTTTATAACGATTATATTCCCCTTTTTGCTGGTGGTATTGGCGAGCAATTTTAAATGCCGTTTCATTTGCTTCAGAACCACTATTGGAGAAAAAGATTACATATTCGTCTCCTAACATCTGATTCAGTTTTTCTGCCAGCTTAATAGCAGGAATATGGCTTTGCGAAAGCGGAAAGTATGCCATTTCCTTTAATTGCTCATAGGCTGCTTCGGCAAGCTCCTTTCTCCCATAACCTACATTTACGCACCATAACCCTGCCATCGCATCTAAATACCGGTTTCCATCTGAATCCGTAACCCATGATCCCTCCGCTTTTTCTGCAACAATCGTCGCCTTTGGATTATATGGTTTCATAGAGTGCCAGACATATCTTTCATCCTGCCCTATTAAAGTCTCGTGGGAATGACTTGTTTGCACCATCTACTCATTCCTCCTGTTTCATTTTTTTGAAAGGATATATTAATAATCTGCCGTACCTCTTGCAAAGGTATTGCTTATTATGCATCAAATCTCGACGTAATCATTTTTTTCCTTGTGTAAAAGTTGATACCGTCCTTTCCATTTACGTGAAGATCTCCGTAAAAAGAATCCTTCCATCCTGAAAATGGGAAAAAAGCCATTGTTGCCGGGACGCCAATGTTAATGCCGAGCATTCCAGCATCCGCTTCCTCGCGAAACTTACGGATTGCTTTGGCATTGTTGGTATAGATGGTTGCCCCATTTCCAAAACGTGATCGTTTAATATACTCTAATCCTTCGTCTAAATCTTTCGCACGAAGTAAGCTTAAAACTGGTCCAAAAATCTCGTCCTTTGCAATTGTCATTTCAGGTGTGACATGGTCGAAAATGGTTGGTCCAAGAAAATTTCCAGCAGGGTGTTCCCCCATTTCCTTGCGCCCATCTCTAATTAGTTCCGCACCCTCTGCTACACCTTTTTCAATGTAACCGATAATTTTCTGGCGATGTTCTTTTCGAATAACAGGTGTTAATAATACTTCTTCATCGATTCCATTCCCAATATTTAGATCATCCGCTTTTTGTTTCAATGCATCTATGAATTTATCGTTTTCTCCTACTACTACAACGGCACTGCATGCCATACAACGCTGGCCGGCACTTCCAAATGTCGAACTTAACACATGCTGAACCGCTTTTTCAATATCTGCATCCGGCATTACAATATGATGATTTTTAGCTCCTGAGAGAGCCTGCACTCGCTTGCCCTGTGCAGCGGCACGTTCATAGACATATTTCGCAACTGGCTGTGAGCCGACAAATGAAATGGCGGCAATGTCTTTATGCTCAAGCAATCCATTCACGACATCATGGGCGCCATGGACAACATTTAGTACTCCCGGAGGTGCACCAGCTTCCGTAAATAATTCAGCCAATTTATTTGCAAGCAGCGGGGTCCGTTCTGAAGGCTTTAATACAAATGTGTTCCCGCAAACAATCGCTAACGGAAACATCCACAGCGGTACCATCATTGGAAAATTAAATGGAGTAATTCCTCCCACAACACCTAATGGGTAACGAAACATTTCAGAATCAATATCTTCCGCAATACCGGAAAGAGTTTCCCCCATCATTAAAGTCGGTGCTCCCGTTGCGAACTCCACACATTCAATCCCGCGCCCGACTTCTCCGTATGCCTCTTTATACGCCTTCCCATTTTCATACACAATCAATTTTGCTAATTCCGCGTGGTTTTCTGATAACAAAGAATGATATTTAAAGAAAATTCTTGCCCGCTTTGGTACCGGAACTTTTTTCCATTCTATTAATGCCCTTTTAGCAGCTGCAACTGCTTGATCTACATCCTCTTTCGTTGAGACTGGCACCTTAGCTAATATTTCATTTGTAGCTGGATTTGGTATATCAAGTGTTACCTTGCTATTTGAGCTAACCCATTCTCCATTTATTAAATTTTTTATTACCTTTGTATCACTTGTCACACTCATCCTTGGTCCTCCATATCAACAAAATATTTTCATGCGCTCTTCAGTCTTTTCTCCAAACTTCCTGGACAATAGACTTGATATCATTTATATGACAGAAAACCATATACTTTCCAATTCTTTCTCTATTCATTTCATCTCTTAACCATTCTGTCGAATCAGAATGCTAGAAAAATATTTTCTGGCATTCGCTGTTCCTATTAAAACGGTTTCCTTTTTCCCTTCCACCGGATGAGAAAATTCTACATATGCTCCGTCCAAATTCTCTCTTACATGGCTAATTAGAAATCCCTTTTGAATAAAATCATCGATATTATCCTTTTCATTGATATATTGCTGATAATCTGACATGTCATTTCTCCTCGCAATTCCTTATAAAATTATTCCAAAGGTACACTGCTTGGAACCCAATCTATCTCCCTTTTAAATTGAAAGATTTATTTTTGTTTGTTAAAGAGGTTCTTCTACTATTAATTCTTGCTTTGTAACCGGAACAGGGGGATGAATACGCATCAATGCAATGTAAATGAAAAAGGCAAGGATTACTCCAACAAACCAGGATACTTCATAAACACCCTTCATTGCAGGTACGAACTGTCCGATTAGAGCAATGATGGCTCCAACCACAGTAGCAAGGAACGCCCGATAGTTATATCCTTTAAAATACATGTACTGTCCTTGGTAGCTATAGAGGTCCTTCATATTGACCTCGCGCTTATTAATGATAAAGTAATAAGCAATCATCACACCAGCAACTGGACCAAGGAATCCTCCAATCAAATTTAACATGGTGAAAATCGTTTCAGAATTTTCCATAATCTCCCATGGAAATGTGAATAGAGCAAGGAAAGCTGTTAAATAAAAGCCGCGTTTAAAATCAATATACTTTGGAAACAAATTTGCCAAATCATAAGATGGTGATACCATATTCGCGATAACATTAACAGTTACTGTTGCAGAGGAAAGCAATAATGCTGAAACAGCAATAAGAAAAGGGCTGTTGAAGTGTTTCATTGTCGCAATTGGGTCAGCAATAGGTGTATGATAGGCCACTGCAGTAGCTCCTACAATTGTTACTGTAGCAAATGCAAAAATCGTAAAGATAACCGGTAGACCAATTAATTGACCCTTTATCTGATCTTTCTGTGATCTGGCAAACCGGGTAAAATCGGGCACATTTAAAATCAAAGTGGACCAATAACCGATTACACCTGTTACTGCTGCAAGAAAAGGAAAGAATGCTTTTCCAAACGTATCATATTTTCCATCTAGTGAAAAAATGTTACCCATCCCTCCGGCAATCTTTAAAGCCCAGATAAACATTCCAATTATTACAACAGCAACAATGGGCCCAGTCCATTTTTGGACTTTTTTCAGCGATTCCATTCCAGACTTTAGAACAAGAAGATGCAAGGACCAAAAAATCAAAAAGGAAAGAAGCCCTGGAAGGTCAATTCCTAAAATTGTTATGTCCCCTCCTAAGTTATTCCAAGCTGGCCATAGGCTAGCAATCGCCATTCTTAGTGCTGTACTTCCCGCATATGCTTGTATACCTAACCACATTATCGCCACAAACCCCCGCAATAAGGCAGGGATATTGGCACCTCTGATACCATAGGATGTTCTTGCTATAATTGGAAAGGGAATCCCGAATTTGGATCCTGTGTGACCATTAAGAGTTAATGCTGCATAAAGGATGAGAGAAGCCACTAGTACGATCCCAATAACTTGCAATGGTGAAAAACCTAAAACAATCAAACCACCGATTGTTATATACGTGGGAATATTGTTAAGAGCTCCCATCCACATGGAGACAAAATTTGCCGTTTTCCATGTTCGCTGTTCCTCAGTAGTTGGTGCTAAATCATGGTTAATCAGTGAACTTTCACCTATTTCACTTTCATTTTTTTTCATTCAACATAACCCCTTTCTCATTGAAGTCGCTATGTTCGAGAAATGGTGAGTACTTGCTAAAGTTATTTTTATAAGAATCTCCTAAATTACTTTTAGACACCTTGTCACAAAAATTATGGAGCCTCGCTTTTTAGGAGATTCTCTTTTGCCTACTTATACGTTGACAGGATATACTCGCCTTCCTTTTTCCGAAAATGAACAGTTTTGATCAATTATCTTTTGAAACTAAATTGACATCGTTTCATTTTGATTCAATTTGGTGTAAGTATTATATTTTTCTCGCTTTAAATACTTACCATTTCCTGGCTTCCCTACAAATTGCTTATCGCGAACGACAAATTCCCCGCGAGATAAAACGGAAACAGGCTCTCCTGTTACCTTCATTCCTTCAAAAGCATTGTAATCTACGGCCATATGATGTGTTTCGGCCGAAATTACTCTCTCGATGGTTGGATCAAAAATAACGATATCTGCATCCGATCCAACTGCAATAGTACCTTTTTTCGGGAATAAGCCAAATAATTTTGCACTCCTTGTGGAGATAATATCAACGAACTGATTAAGGGTTATTCGTCCTTTCTTTACTCCTTCTGAAAATAATATGGAGACTCGGTCTTCAATCATTGGACCTCCGTTAGGAATTTTCGAAAAATCATCCTTGCCTAAATCCTTTTGTCCTTTAAAATCAAAGGAGCATTGATCCGATCCAATTGTTTGCAGCTGCCCGCTCTTCAAGGCATTCCATAAAACATCTTGATTCCATTTTTCCCTGAGCGGAGGTGACCAAACATATTTTGCCCCTTCAAAATTCGGCTTTTCTAAATCACTTATATCCAGTACTAAATATTGAGGACATGTTTCCCCCCATACATTCAATCCTTTACTGCGAGCTTCCGCGATTTTTTCTACAGCATCTGCACATGATACATGGACAACATATAGCTGTGAATCTGCAAGCCCGGTTAATTTCGCTGCTCGCCCTGTTGCTTCCCCTTCCAATTCTGGAGGCCTGGTCAGTGCGTGATAAATCGGCTCTGTTTTTCCTTCTTCCAAAGCCTTTTTCGTTAAATAATCAATCACATCACCATTCTCCGCATGAACCATTACAAGAGCTCCTAATTCTTTAGCAGATAAAAGCGTGCGAAATAATGTATCATCATCAGCCTGAAAAACATTTTTATAGGCCATAAATACTTTAAAAGAGGTGATTCCTTCTTCATTTATGACTTGTGGGAGCTCATTCAATACATCATCATTAATTTCACTGACCATTAAGTGGAAGCCATAATCAATAACGGCTTTTTCATTCGATTTAGCATGCCATGTTTGGATAGCCTTTTTTAAAGGATGGCCTTTCTCTGTTAAACAAAAATCAATGACAGTAGTGGTACCGCCAAACGCAGCAGCTATAGTTCCCGTCTCAAAATCATCTTTTGTTACCGTCCCTCCAAATGGCATATCTAAATGTGTATGAGGGTCTACTCCTCCGGGAAATACTAGGCAGCCTTTTGCATCAATTACTTCTGCACCTGCTGATGGTAAGTTAGTACCGATTGCACTGATTTTGCCATCTTCCACTAGTATTTCCGCCTGAAATGTATCAGCTGCCGTTACAATCGTTCCATTTTTTATAAGTTTTCTCATCTGATTTCCCCTCCGTTTTTTTACGGCATCGATTTTAGAGCTCCCAATGCCAATGCAGACTGTCGTTGGTTCCAGGTCATTGACGGAAGCTCACTTGGCACCTCCACCATGTCAATGGCACCATCCACCGGACAGACAATGGAGCATAAATTACATCCCACACAATCCTCTTCCCGAACTTTTAAGTAATTTTTACCGTTTTCATCTGTCAGCATATCGATGCATTGATGTGAAGTATCTTCACAAGCAATATGGCATTTATTGCAGTTAATACATATATCCGTGTTTATTTTTGCGACAATATTATAATTAAGATCCAGTTCTCCCCAATCAGAATATCTCTCCACTGATTTCCCAATAATATCGGAAACAGACTTAATCCCTCTGCCATCTAAATAGTGATTTAATCCTTCTACCATATCCTCAATTATTCGAAAGCCATGGTGCATGGCTGCTGTACAAACCTGCACACCTGTAGCACCCATTAACATGTACTCTACTGCATCCTGCCAATTAGATATTCCTCCGATTCCAGATATAGGAACATTGATTCGATTATTTCTTGCACACTCTGCTACCATATTTAAAGCGATTGGCTTTACAGCCGGCCCGCAGTATCCTCCATGTGCACCTTTACCGCCAACATGAGGAATCGTATTCCATGTTTCAAGATCCACCCCTGCTAAACTATTGATCGTATTTATCATACTGATTGCATCTGCACCGCCATTTGCCGCTGCTTCAGCTGTGGCAGTAATATCCGTAATATTAGGTGTTAGTTTTACAATAACCGGTGTTTTAGCCACTTCCTTTACCCAATAGGTTTGCTTTTCTACTAATGCGGGCACTTGACCTGAAGCAGATCCCATTCCACGTTCTGCCATCCCATGCGGACAGCCAAAATTCAACTCCAGACCATCCACTCCCACATCCTCTACCCTTTTTACAATTTCATGCCATTTTTCCTGTTTAGGTTCCACCATTAAGGAAGCAATAATGGCATGGTTAGGAAATCGCTTTTTTGTTTCATATATTTCTTTTAAATTAATATCTAATGGTCTGTCCGTAATGAGTTCTATATTATTAAATCCTGCCACCCGCTGGCCGTTAAAGCTTACAGCTGCAAATCGAGAAGAAACATTTAAGATCGGTTCCCCTAAGGTTTTCCAGACCGCGCCTCCCCATCCTGCCTCAAAAGCTCTTTGCACCTGGTACCCTGAATTAGTTGGCGGGGCCGATGCCAGCCAGAACGGATTAGGAGACTTGATACCTGCTAGATTTATACTTAAATCAGCCATCCTTTCCTCCCCTTTTCAAATTTATTAGAAAAGCGAAAGCGCCTTGCTCATCGGCGTACGGATTTCGTAGTCTTCGACTGAGATAAAGGAAACACAGCGAGGTAGTTCACGAGCTGATGTTGACTTATCGTAGGGAGGAGACGGAGAAATCCGCTAGCCGATAGGCGCTGTAGCTAGACAGTATCTTTACTTGTTTTTAGAAAAATAACTTATACCCTTTTTATAATCAGAAAACGCTTTCACCACAAATTAAACCGATTCTACTAACGTTAACTGCTTATGAACGGCATAAGCCGTTTCTTTCCCTTGCTTTGCGGCTGTGACGACCATTGCTTCTCCCTTTCCTTTTCCGAAAATAATATCGCCGCATGAGAATACTTTCGGATTGGAAGTCTGATAGGTTTCCTGATTTACTTGAACAACTCCATCTGCATGTTTAAGTCCAAAGGCTTCTATTAATTCAAGATGCCGCGTTTGTCCGATTGCTTTTATTACTGCATCAACCGGAATAATGAATTCTGATCCCTCTATAGGCTTGGCACTTCGACGCCCATCTGGGTCAGGTACTCCTAACTCCATTTTGTAGCATTCGATTCCTGTAACTCTGCCATTCTCATCTCCTATAATTCTTTTAGGTGCAGTAAGAAAGCGGAACTCCACCCCATCCATTTTGGCAAATTCATATTCAAAATCATAAGCGGTCATTTCTTCCTGCGTTCTTCGATATAAGATTTTTACATTTTCTGCTCCTAAGCGAACAGAGCATGTCGCACCGTCTATCGCTGTATTTCCGGCACCAATAACTGCAACCTTTTTCCCAATAAAATTTCTTGATAAGCTGCCGCTCTTTGTTGCCTTAACTAATTCGATGGCATCGTAGACACCTAACAAATCCTCACCTTCAATTTTCAAATCCGGAACCTTGGACATACCTGCTGCTAAAATAATACAGTCAAAGTTATCCAGCAGCTCATAAGCGGATATATCTCTCCCAACCTTTGTATTGGTAATAATTTTTACATTTAATTTTTCAATTTGCTCTACTTCCCAAAAGGAAATAGACTGTGGAAGTCTAAAAGAAACAATTCCATACGTATTCAATCCTCCGCATTTTTCAGAGGCTTCATAAATAGTGACTTCATATCCTAATCTCGCTAATTCCCTTGCGGCAGATAATCCAGCAGGACCGCCGCCTATGATAGCTACCTTCTTTCCATTCGATGTACCTGGCTTAAAGAGAGACTGTTCATTTTTTATTGCCCAGTCAGTAGCATACCTTTGCAAGTTTCCGATCATAATCGGTTTCGTCGAGAGATTTAGAACACATGCACCTTCGCAAAGTTCTTCCGTTGGACATACACGTGCACAGCTGGCACCAATAGGGTTGGATATCATAATGGTTTTTGCAGATCCTAATAAATTTCCTGAGGCTATTTTTTTGATAAATGCTGGGATGTCAATTCCAGTGGGACATGCTTTAATGCATGGGGCATCATAACAGTATAAACATCGGTTTGATTCTTCAATCGCTTCTTGGTTGGTAAGGCCGGGACTGACTTCTTGAAAATTATCTTCTAAGTTCATAAGAGAGATGCGCTGATTTTTTCCATTTTCCAAAAAGAAAACCTCCTTTTCCCTCTACATGAAAAATATCAGGACTCATAGAGTCAGTATTTCTGACTCACTGTCAATTTTCGAAGCAATTAAGGAAGTAATGCGGTCATATCACCGTATGTTTCAGGGCGACGATCACGATAAAACTGCCATGTATCGCGAACCTCTCGAATCATTCTTTTATTTACTTCCCCAATAATCACTTCATCTTTATCACGGCTGGCCATGACGACAAAATTCCCTTTAGGATCTACTAAATACGACTGACCGTAAAACTCCCCCATATTCCATGGTGCTTCATATCCGACACGGTTAATTGCCGCTAAATAGTAACCATTTGCCACAGCATGTGCCGGCTGTTCCAGCTTCCATAAGTATTCAGATAATCCGGCAACCGTTGCAGATGGATTAAAGACAATTTCAGCACCATTTAGCCCTAAAAGTCTAGCCCCCTCCGGAAAATGGCGGTCATAACATATATAAACACCAATCTTTGCAAATGCCGTATCGAACACAGGATATCCAAGATTACCAGGTTTAAAGTAAAACTTCTCCCAAAATCCATAACCGTCATTTCCAACCCCAACATGCGGTATGTGCTGTTTACGGTATTTCCCTAAATAAGAACCGTCAGCATCAATTACCGCAGCTGTATTGTAGTAAGTTGCTATTCCTTCTCTTTCATAAATAGGAAGAACAATGACTACTCCAAGCTCTTTTGCGACTTCCTGAAATAGCTTTGTTGTGGGACCGTTTGGAATCTCTTCTGCAGCATCATACCATTTTATATTTTGCTCCGAGCAAAAATAAGGTCCGTAAAATATTTCCTGAAGACAAATAATTTGTGCACCCTTTGCTGCAGCCTCTCTTACTAATTTAAGATGCTTTTCGATCGCCTTTTCTTTATGAAACTCTACTGGCTCATTTCCATCTACATCATTGGAAGCTTGAATTAATCCAACTCTTACATTATCTGCCATCACTTAAAACCCCCTATATTTATTGAAAATGAACAATAGATTTTACGCTTCGTTTTTCCGAAATATGTACAAATCCCTATCTTTTTTATTTAGAGAATTCAGTTGAATTATTTTGAAAGGAAATGAAAATAGGAAGGGAAGTGTGGAAAATACTGCGGATTCATTGAAAAGCGATGAAGATCAGAGTAGAAAAGGTATTGGTAAATTAATTTAAATTAAATAAAGAGCGCCAATCAAAAAGATCGGTGCTCTTACATTTATTTTGCAAAGCGATGGTGTCCAATGGTTACTGTCACATGACGTGAAAAAATCCATTTACTTTTCGCTGTTTTTGGATTATAGAAATATAACGAACCTTTGCCTTTTCCACTAAAAGCGATTGCTTCATTAACCGCTCTTCTTGAATCGGCATCAGCCGGAAGTTTAATCCTTCCATCTTGAACAGGTGTAAATGCATAATGTCCGGATTCTACTTGGTATATAACACCTTTAATTGTATTCGGGAAATTAGGGCTCTTTAATCTGTTTAAAATAACGGTCGCAACCGCTACTTTCCCTGCGTATGGTTCTCCGCCAGCTTCAGCATGTACAAGTCGTGCCATAAGCTCTTTATCCGCTGCTGAAACAGTAGAATTAGGGATTACTATAGTTTGACCTGCATAAAGTTTTGAATTTGTCGCATGATTTGCTTGCATTAAACTAGATACAGGAACTCCTAATTTATTTGAAATTTTCCAAAATGTTTCACCTTGTTGAACCTTATGGGTCATGGTTGCTGCATTTGATTGATTAGTTAATGTAAAGGCAGACATTGAAACGATTAAACCTGCCGCAACTGCTAGTTTTTTAAGTTTCTTCATAAACATAACCTCCTAGTAGTTTCGTACTCGTCCTTATCTACTAGGCTATCAGTTGTAACATAGTTATTCATTATCCAAAACCTGGTATCTACTATTATTCCTTCCAATCCCTTGCTGTAAAACTCCTCCTCACCTTTTAGGTAATATTATCCTCCAAATGGAAATTACCGAAAATAAACCCAATGAGGAAAAAAACGGATTCATTTTTACAGACTATTTCAAATTAGTGTCATTGTTAGTTCTTTGTTAAATAGTTGTCTTATTTTTAAGATATTTTATTTTACCTCCAGAGCAAATACATATGATGCATCACCTTTTGATATATTTTTGTCCTTCTTATCCAACCACCTTGCTATGACAGAATAATAATAGATGCCTTTTTGAGTTGGTGCTGTAAACCGCCCGTTATCAAACGGAATTATTGTATCCTTATTATTTATAAATTGTATTACATCGAATTCATCTGGTTTTGGACTATAATTCACTTTAAAGGTTACCGCTTTACCGGGTTTTATTGCAATCGGATTTTTTCCTTTTAATAATTCAACTGGTCCAGCAGTATCTACACATTTCCCCTGATTATTGGAAGACCAGCAATAGGAGCCAAGCTTTGTTTCATACGTTTCTTTTCCAACTTGAATCATCGCTTTTGGCGGTTCCTCTCCTACCATTCCATTTTTCGAACACGCCGTTAGAGTAAGAAACAGAAAAAATACAAATAACCTTTTGCTCATTTTTTTATCCCCCTTTTTAAAAATAGACGCAAAGGAAAGTAAAAGGTTACTTTAAACAAGTTCAATAAGCGTTTTTAGCATGGAGATTCAGAAAGTTTTTATGCTGAAGTCTTATATGGACAAAGGAGTTAAACTCATGATTAAAATGGTTGGTTTGAGGAACCGCCGCAAATGGAGGATCGTAAGCAATTAATAGATGATAAGTGAATAAATATCGTTATCTGTAAAAAAATATCTTTAGTGTTATTTTTATAACACTAAATTCAATGTGGAGGGGATCGAAGGTGAATATACTTATTCGCATAGTATCAGCATTGATTTCTTTGATTGTTAAAGCTTCGTTTGTAATAAAAAGTACAAGCTATACACTCCATTACTTATTAAGAATGAATCCTTTAACATAATCAATGACTGTGTCACTGGAATTTCTTCTTCACATTTTATAAAGTGAAATTGCAACTAGTGGGGGTCTCTTAATCCCCCTCTAATTGCCCCAACATTTTGACTTGCTTCCTTCAGGTATAAAGACAAATAGGATTCAACCACCATTATTTTCATAAGTTTTTAAATACGAATGCCGATTTTTATTCCAACAAATGCCAATAGAATCCCAAAGGTATAACTTCCCCCTAAGTATAAAAAAGAAGTTATCCACCTTTTCTTCGACAGCAATGTTATACTTTCTAATTTAAATGTTGAAAAAGTCGTAAATGCCCCCATAAAGCCTGTTCCCAGCAGTAAACTCCATGTCCTCTCCAAATTGGATCCAATAATAATGCCTAATAAAAAGGAGCCGATTAAATTAACGGTTAAGGTAGCAATGGGAAAAGCAAAGGAAGTTTTACTTTTCATCCAATTACTTATACTGAAACGAGTGATGGCACCAAAAAAGCCGCCTATCGCTACCAATGCAATATTCATCATGATTCTTCCATTCCTCCATCCCTTTTATATAGCATTCCTGCACGGTACCCTAACAATGAGAATAATAGGCCGCCCCACAAACTTAAAAGGATATAAATAACCGCTATACTCCATTTGGATTCCATCATTAGTCTTACCGTTTCTACACTAAATGTAGAAAATGTTGTAAAGGATCCAACTAATCCCGTTCCCAACGCAGTAATGAATGAAGGAGAAAGGAATTTAATTTTTGGTAGAAAAGTCGTAAACCATCCTAATACAAAACATCCAATCATATTTGTCAGAAATGTAGCAATTGGGAACCCATATACCAATGTATCTTTAAACGGTAATCCCATTAGATAACGTAAGGATGCGCCAAAAATTCCTGCAATTCCTACTAACAAATAAACCAAATTTACTCACCTCATAATTTTAGCTTCCTCAAAAATAAACAGACTCCTACCAGTGTCTATACTGGTAGGAGTCATTAGCTTTTCAGCGTTTTTGGCGAACCCCATCGCCTATTGAGTTTCTAAACTCATATTAGCAAAATATAATATATGATACAATTCCTTTTTTGCAGTTATTTCCTCAAATGAAAATTGCCGAAAGTATAAAGCAATTAATTCGTATTCTTTCATATTTTTACCTTTACTTTATCTAACTTCTTTATTAATGATACAAGTGCCCTAATTGTAAATAAAGTAAAACTGACACTTAAAAAGGTATGGATAGGGGACCATTTATACCACTTAAATAAACCGGTACGTTTTTCTAGGAACCATTGGGAAAGACTCATAGGAATACTCCATGTAAAACTTTTTAAAATAATTCCGCCTAATTTATCATTATACGATTGTTTAACCCATAATACGCTTAAAAGCGGGAAAAACAACATATCATAAATAATATTTGTCTTAAATATTTTACTAAATGGACGAACTGGATACTTTACTCTTTTAGTTCCAACCACATAGGCATCGACTAGAGTGGCTAATACTCCTTTGGAGAAGAATATAACGAGATTTTCTCTCATTTTTGGTCCTTTAAATAAGAATGGTATTGAAGCAGCACAAACGGTTAAAAGTCCATAAAGAAGCTTTTTTTCCATGTATTTAGCCCTCACTTCTAATTGCTTTTCATTATGTATTTTGAAGTCTTATTCTGTGTATTTCTGTTCTTATGCTAACATTCACATTTACACCGATTGCTACCCTTTAAAAGTTTGTATGTGAACTTTTTTGTAAAATGAAAGGTTCTCCTATCTACTCTTATTATTTTCAATTTCATTATTTTCATTTACCTGACAATCTATTCTTTAAACTTCCATCCTAAAAATAAAGTTGAGATGATTGTATACATTTATGCTTATGTGGAAATTGAAGAGTTAACAGTCCATTCTTCCCCTAAGTATTTCTTCGCCCATCCTTCTGCCATTTGGCTTCTGCCGGAGTTGCCAGTACATAAAAAGTAGATTGTTTTAGACATAATTATTCACCTTATTCCACTTTGTTTAAACAAGTCGTAACCATAGGTACAAGTCTAAAAGGGTAATCAATAAGACAGGGATGGTTAAAATAATACCCGTTTTAAAATACGTTCCCCATGTTTGAGATAAAAAATAAAGAATTTTGATTCTGGTATTATCGGATAATAAACCCTTTTCGATTCGATTGGCACATGCAGCACAAGTCATACCAGCAATTTGAAGATGGATTTCTTTTTTATTTTCACTCATTACAAAGCACTCCTTTACATACCTAACAGGGGTATATTTACTTGAAAAAGAAAGCGCTCATCAGACATGAGCACGTTCTCCTTTTACTTCATACCCTTGATCATCAATGGTTTCTTTAATTTGTTCAAGAGTTACTGCCTCAGGATTGAATTCGATATCCACTAGTCCTTCTGATAAATGTACTTTTACCTTCTCTACTCCATTTAAAGCTCCAACGCTTCCTTCGATTGAATTAACACAATGCCCACATGACATTCCCAATACCTCTAAAGTTAGTTTTTTCATTTTAAAACACTCCTTTTTATTTTTTCATTAATTTTTGGACTGTTAATAACAACTCATCTAAAACATCTATATCCCCTTCTTGAAGTCGATCGACTACACAACCTTTTAAATGACCTTCCAGAAGGATTTTTGCTACACTATTTAGTGCCGATTGGGTTGCGGCAATTTGGGTAATGACATCATCACAATAAGTGTCTCTTTCAATTAACCCTTTAATGCCTCTAATTTGTCCTTCGATTCGGTTTAACCGAGTGGTTAAATTCTTTTTTACGGTATCAGAATGATGGCTTTTTCTGTCGCAATGTTCGAGCCTGCCATCAATAACTTCAGTTATTTGTTCCATACATAAAACTCCTTTCTTTATTTACTATACCCCCCTATCGTATGTGGTATGTCATCATCATACAATACCCCCCTACCCTATGTCAAGCGATAAAATAAAAAATAGGCATTTACTTTTTTATTATTTCTCATTTTGATTTATTTACCATACTTTTAACGCATTTTTAGTATTGACGATAACCATACAAGACCCTATTATTAAGTTAATAATTGATAACGATTATCATTATCACGAACATACATAGGAGGAATCCAACATGCTTAAAAGAGTGTTTAATATGAAAACGATTCTAATCGCTCTTTCCATCGTTGTTTTAATAGGTGTTTTGGTCTGGCAAGGAGTTTATTTTAAAGGGAATCCCGATCCTACAGCCAGTCATATTACACCAGGTGCAGCAGTTATTAATACTGCCATTTTAGTTTTTCGAGAGGGATTAGAAGCAATTTTAGTATTAGCTGCCATTATTTCAGGGTTAATTCGCAAGAAACAGGATAACTATTGGAAGCCAATTTCACTAGGAGCTGGTGTTTCTTTTGTAGCTACTCTTATCACATGGTTTATAGTAGTTGCTATCCTTTCCTCAGTTAATGCACCTCAATTAGATATTCAAGCATTTACAGGAATTTTAGCAGTGGTAGTTTTATTAGTCATTCTTAATTGGTTCTTCCATAAAATATACTGGACTGGATGGATTAGTCTCCATAACCGTAAGAAACAACAATACATTGGTAAGGACAATGTTGTAACGAAAAGCGCTTTTTGGTCTTTATTTATTGTTGGATTAACTTCCGTTTATCGAGAAGGATTTGAAGTTGTTTTATTCCTTCAAAATCTTCGATTAAAAGTGGGTTCAGATATTATCCTTCAAGGGACATTAATTGGTTTATCCCTCACAATGATTGTGGGTGTCCTTACATTTTTATTTCAAAAGAAACTTCCACACAAGAAAATGTTGGTGTTTACCGGTGTCCTTTTAGTGATGGTTCTTGCCGTAATGGTCGGAGAAACCGTTCAGGAAATGCAACTTGCTGGTTGGATGAGTACGACATCAATTGGTGTAGAGTTCCCAGATTGGATGGGAGTTTGGTTCTGCGTCTTCCCGAATGTAGAAGGATTATCCTTACAAGCTGTTGCTGTTATTTATGTTCTAGGATCCTATTTCCTTCAACGTTATCTAACAAAGCGAAAAGCAGAGAAAAAGTTAGCGAAATTAAGATCAACAACAGAACAACATGTTTAAAAGTGAAAAGCAACCTGGTTGCTTTCTTTTTTTATCCCATTACATTTATTATCGGGCTTTACTACAAAATTTACCCAATTTCACTTTTAGATCTATTTAGATGGATAGATTTCATCAAACGTTTAGCATCTGATACACAATAAGAGCGAATGCTGGTTTCGCCTTTTCATAATTACACCTAAAAGAATTAAACCAATCCATACCCCTATACCTAGAAATTCTATGCACTAATATAACTTATATCATTAATGGAACTACAGACACTTTTTTGTTTATGAGTAGCATTCTTTACAAAAAGTTCCTTTGATAATAAATAGTAGTGATTTTTTTACTTTTTTAAATTTCAAGATAAAATATGAAAATAAATCTGCATACTTTCTCGATATTTAAAGTTTAAAATAGAGGTATTTGATACAAGGGTGATATCATGAAAATTTCATTAAAATTAGGAATATGGTTTTTTGTTTGCATAGTTTTAATAGAATTTATTTCAATGTTATATTTGCACGACCATGTCATTCATTCACGAGTAAGCCAAGAATTACAGTCACTTCAAGCGCGAGGAAATAGCCATCGTGATGTTTTGGAAATTTCCTATGATACTGGCACTCTCCATCATATCGGGCTGATGGAATCCCATACAGATACAGAAGTAGTCATTACAAATACAAAGGGAAAAATTATTCTTTCCTCAAGCAAAATAAACAAAGGTATCCGTAATATCTTACATCAACCAATAGGACACCTTTCTCGGAACGGAAAAATTATTCAGCCTGATTGGCAAAATGAACAATATATTTCTACTGTCACTGCATTTAATATAGGAAACGAAAATCAAGGGTATGTTTATATGTTTAAAAATACAGATGACGTTCAGAAATTAATTTCTCAACTAAACCAACATTTTATATTTGCTTCCGTTTTAATCTTATTTTTTATGCTTTTTACGGTCTTCTTTTTATCAAGAGCATTGACAAAACCACTGTTATCCATGAAAGAAGCCACAAAGAAAATTAGTAAAGGGGATTTTTCCGTTACATTGCCAGAGCCATCAAAAGATGAGTTAGGTGAACTTTCAAGATCGATTCAAACTTTGGCGGATGACTTAAATTATTTAAAGAAAGAACGGAACGAATTTCTAGCTAGTATTTCTCATGAACTCCGTACCCCCCTTACGTATGTCAAAGGTTATGCCGACCTTGCAAAAAGAAAGGGATTAGACGAAGCAGAACGAATTCATTATCTTGAGATTATTCATGAGGAAGCAGAGAGAATAAACAATCTTTTAGAAGAATTATTTGATTTGGCGAAGCTTGATCAAAACACATTTACGATTATAAAGGAAAAGGTTCATCTCTCCTCCTTTTTGCAATCTATTTATGAAAAAATTTTACCTGCCTATCAAAACAAAGGAATTCAGTTATCGTTAAAAAGTGATGAAACCATTTTTGTCGAAATTGACCCTACACGTTTTGATCAAGTATTGATAAATATATTGGATAATGCTTTAAAATACTCGAGTGAACCTGCGACTACTCATATTAACGCATTTCTAAAAAATAATATAGTCCATTTATCTATTTGTGACGAAGGAATTGGAATTCCCAAAAAAGATCTTCCTTATATCTTTGACCGATTGTACAGAGTAGAAAAATCTCGGTCGAGGGTTACTGGAGGTTTTGGTATTGGACTTGCCATTGTGAAAGAGCTAGTGGAAGCTCAAGGAGGACAAATAACCGTTGAAAGTGAAGTTGGAAAAGGAACTTGCTTTACCATTTTGTTAAAGGAGAATTCAAATGAAAACTGTATTACTGGTTGATGATGAACAGAGAATGCTCGATCTCTTGTCCTTATACCTAACCCCAAATGGTTATCACTGTATTAAGATGAAATCTGGAATGGAAGCATTAGCCTATTTGGTAAAGGAAAAAGCAGAAGTTGTTCTTTTAGATATCATGATGCCTGAAATGGATGGTTGGGCAACCTGCCAAAAAATCCGTGAAATATCCGATGTTCCTGTTATTATGTTAACTGCACGCGACGCTAAGGAGGAAATCGTCAAAGGCTTAAAGATGGGTGCTGACGATTATGTTTCTAAGCCATTTAATGAAGCAGAATTACTGGCAAGAATCGAGGCGGTCATGAGAAGGACAAAAAATAATACAGAAGAGCTTCTGCATTTTAAAGGATTAACCGTAGATAAGAATGCATTTGAAGTCTTTTATAAAGGCCAAAAACTATTGATGACACCTAAGGAAATCTCGCTTCTATCACTGTTTTTACAGTATCCTAATAAAGTCTTTTCCAGGGATCATTTACTTTCAACCATTTGGGGCTTTGATGCTGAGACAGAAGATCGAACGATAGATTCCCACATTCGTAATATTAGAGATAAATTGCGGCAAGTTGGATTTCCAATAAATCAACACTTAAAAACGGTTTGGGGCATCGGTTATAAATGGAGTCCTAAAGGCGAATAACAAAAATTTAGAGGTAAGAAAGTGAAATTCAAAAAGAAAAAGCTAATTCCATATTATAGGATTAGCTTTTTCTCTATTTTATTTGGCAGTTACTTCGTCCTCGGTTACCCATTTATGATTCTTTACGACTGGTCCACCTGTTGTCGGTGTATAATCAACCATGTAAACGGTTGTTTTTTCTGAAGTGACAATTTCACCTTTCGCCCCTTGCATTCCTTTCATGTGATCTGCCTCCAATGTAACTTTTGTACCAGGTTTTAATGTTTGATCTCCTGCATCCTTTATTTCTTCCTGGATGACCCATTTATGATTTTTTACTTCCGGTCCACCTGTTGTCGGCGTGTAGTTCACAACACAAGCGGTTGTATCGAAAGCCCCTGAGATGGTTGCTTCAGCATCCATCATTCCCTTCATATGATCTGTTTTAAGAATCACTTTATCTCCTACTTTATATGTTGGGTTTTTAGCCACTTTTAAAACTTTTGGAACTTCACCAGAACTTGAGTGCACCATATGATCCATGTTCATACTGCTTACTGACTTAGAATCCATGTCCATATTTTTATGGTCTGCGGAGCCATTGCTTTTTCCACAGGCTGCTAACGCAAAGATAAGCATGAACGAAGCAATTCCTATTACGATTTTTTTTTGCATAATTATTCCTCCTTAAATACCTTTGATTTAATAAATCTCCTATCGAATTATTAAAATAACAGACAAATTTGCAGAAAATGTGCATTTAATAATTCCATATTTTCCTTTTTCCTTTTGAATTAAACAAATCAACACATACAAGATCGGTTGTTTTACGTCCTTTAACTCAAAAATATAATATCGAGTACACAATGAACCTTGGGGATCGTATGAATAAAAACGGAATGGCATTTACGAATAACGCTAAGTCTTTCCCTAAAACAGATCCCAATCCTGCTGAAAAAGGGAGACATGGTGATAGTTAAAATTAAGAATAGTATCCAAAGCATCTGACCACACAACGCACTCTCACGGTTACACCTTTCAGATACTAAGCAAAAATGGTGTACCTCTATCCGTTTCACCAGTAATAAAGGATATTATTAATCTAAAACCAGACGATGAATACATCGTTGCATTTAAAACAAACAATCCCGGTAAACTAGATGCTTCATTGCCACATCATGTGTCAGCAGGGATGATGATGGAAGTGAAATACGATTGGTTTAAGCCTTCATTTAAAGTGGACCCAAATGCAGGAAACATAGCTCGATAATCGAGTAGGAGGAGGTGACTAACCCCCGACCTCTCACACCACCGTACGTACGGTTCCGTATACGGCGGTTCCATTTATGTCTGACGTAGTTGAGAATATCTCACATAAAGACTCTTCAGCCCTCGCATCTCCCAATAGGAGTTTGTGAGGGTTTTCTGTAGGATTGGGCTTCTGGCTATTCTCCAATATTTCTTTCTAGAGTTTCCCCATTCGTATGCCTTCTCTTTTGGAATCCCTAATCCAATGAGTTTTCTTACTTTGGTTTTTGGTTTCTTCCATTCTTTCCATTGGCACATTCTGAGACGCCTTCTAATCCATTCGTCTAATTCTTTGAAAATAGTGGGTGTATCTGCTAATGCATAATATCCGCACCAGCCAATCAAATATTGATTCAGCTTCTCTATTCTATAATCCATTGGAATTGGTTTTGACCTTGAAGTTAATTCTCGTATCCGTTTCTTGACACGTTGAATACTTTGGTTTGACATCCGCACCTTCGGTTTCTTATGAAATGTGAAGCTAAAACCTAAAAACTTTCTTTTCCAAGGTCTGTCTACAGCTGACTTTTCTCGATTCACCTTTAGTTTTAGAGTAAATTCAATGAAAGTAGTAATCGAGTCCATTACTCGCTCTCCGGCTCTTCTCGATTTTACGTAGATATTACAATCATCTGCGTATCGGACAAACTTGTGCCCTCTCTTTTCTAACTCTTTGTCTAGTTCATCTAGAACGATATTGGAGAGTAAAGGACTTAATGGTCCACCTTGGGGCGTACCCTCCTCGGATTTCGTTATGACTCCATTAATCATAATGCCAGACTGTAGATACTTCCGAATTAGTGATAGGAGCGTTCTGTCTTGAATCCTTTTGGATAGAGTCCGCATTAATCTATCATGATTGACTTTATCAAAGAATTTCTCCAAGTCCATGTCGACTACCCATCGGTATCCCTCTTCGATATATTTCTTCGCTTGTCTAACACCGTCATGACCTCGTTTGTTTGGTCGAAAACCATAGCTCTGTGTTGAAAAAGTCGGGTCGAAGATAGGGGTTAAAATCTGAGTAATCGCCTGTTGGATGAAACGGTCTGTCACGGTTGGGATACCTAATAACCTTACTCCACCGTTCGGTTTTGGGATTTCAACCCGACGGACAGGAGAAGGTTGATAAGTACCCTCCATTAAGGATGTTTTAAGTGTATCCCACGTTTCGAGAATATGTCTTCGTAGGTCTTTTACGGACATATTGTCTACTCCATGACTTCCTTTGTTCTTTTCTACTCGCTTTAATGCCAGTAAAAGATTTTCCCGTGACAGCATTCGTTCCATTAACATTGAGATTTATCCTTTCTACGTGAACAATACATTCTCATTAAGTGGGTTCTTTACTAAGCCCTCCCGAAGTCCCCCATGGAATTCACCATTTCTTCCTTTCAGGTAGGTTCCGTAAGAATTTTCTGCTTTCATACATAAAGAACCGTTTGCCGAGTGTTTGTTCTCCTAAAATGGTTCAGTCCTTCCTTGATTCTCTCGAGCAAACCAAGTACTACGACTTCGGCTGACTTCTGATTGTTCAGCTATCCATTACTAGATAGGTTACCAAGTGTACTTGGCGTATCAACCAGACCTCCCCGGGTAAGAGTGCAATCTTTCCTTCCATCTATCTGCTTCATTTACTTTGTATCACCTTCGGCAGAAAGGACTTTGTTTTGTATTGCAAACTCATCCAATGATACCTAGCCTTGTATGAAGTTCGTGTTCCTCAGACCGGAAGTTTGCCGCTCGCTTCCTTCAGATTCCGCGTCACCACGGACACCCTTGCGTTAAGCTAACTGCTACTTCTGCCTTCACAGTTCGGGACTTTCACCCTAGAGACTACACCCATGCCGGGCGCACAATGAAAAACAAGGGAGTAGCGTCTCCCTTGTTTTTCATTATTACTGAATGTAATCCAAAAAAATTGCGTGTGCCTCTGAGATACCATAATTCACTTCTTTGGGCACTGAAATTGGTTATAAAAATAAATTTATGCCTTCAGACCACACTTTTATAAAAAATAATCATTTAAATGAGAGTTCTCATCGGGTCAACGCTAAAAGATGTGATTCCATCAAAAGCAAAGAGAAGCATTTTTTTCAAAGGATATTTCGATATTCTAGTAATCCTCTCTTTGCGATCATAATAAACTTTAGTGGATGGAAATTTTATAAGCGGAATAACATTCCGAAGAAATAAATTAATTCCCCTATACTTCCAATTATCGGTTTAATTCTGAAATTCGCTTCATAATATTAGCACCAATTATTTTGAAATAACTCTTTTTAATCAAACTTTAATGAAACGATAAGGGATTCTTAGTACTTCACTGCTACTTTATAAATATAGGATTTATCAGGTTTATGAATCTTTTTTCATAAGGAAAACCATCACGAATAAGTCCTTGAATACGATATTTTCTTAAACACTAGGAGGAAAAATGTTCTTATCTTATCCCATCTTAGCCGCTCTTCTGGGTATGCTAATTGCACAATTCGTAAAAATTCCCATTTACTTATTAACAACAAGGGAATTAAAGTGGAAATTAATGTTCAGTACTGGTGGAATGCCCAGTTCTCATACATCTACCATTATCGCCTTGACTACTGCAATTGGATTAACTTCTGGTATTTATTCAAATGAATTTGCAATCGCTCTTGTCGTATCCCTAATCGTCATGCACGATGCTACTGGGGTTCGAAGACATGCTGGTTTTCATGCTGAAGTTCTGAATAAATTATTAGTTGATTTTAATAGACTAATTGATACTTTAAAAAATCCTAATTTAAAAAAAGCAGAGTACAGAGAGAAATTAAAAGAACTGTTAGGACATAAACCAATTGAAGTGTTTTTTGGAGCCGTAACAGGGATATTAGTAGGAGTGTTAACGTATTATTTCTATCCATTGAAATGACCTAATCCATATTGGATTAGGTCATTTTCTCCACTTGCTCTTCTGAGTTGGATTTTATGGGAAGGATAATACTGCCTCTGATCCCTCCCCTTCTTTACTATAGATAAGAATAACAGGGGTTATCTTTTTTCTTTTCTTAGTCTCCTTAATACTTCAATACCACTTATTCCCGGTAGCATTACATCCAATAAAATAAGGTCTATCTCATATCTCCATGTCTTTTTTTAATTAAGAGCAACAAGATGTGCTTATTTCGCTTGAAGAACCGCAACAAGATTCTTCTTTACTTTCTTCCTCTTTGCTTACAGGACCGCAACAGCTTGAGCCTTTCGCTTGATCGTTTCCTTCCTGTTTTTGAATAAAATTCATTACATCCATCTCCCTTAATGAAATTATATTTTAAATCAAAATAATTTGATTTAAAAACTAAATTAACTTATAAAATCTTTCTGGATCTTCGATGAACTGATTGATTATGTCTTCAGTAATTTCCAATGCCTTCTCAATGGGTTGGTAATATAAATTTTCAGCATCATCATCTGGGGAATGGATTCCCCTTTGGGCAGGATCAGTGGGTTTTTGCCCTAATCCTATGGCAGTAATTCCTTCCTTTTGGAAAGCAACAGAGTCTTCTCCTCCTGCAATCCATGCTACCTCGACACCATGATTTTGGATGATTTTTGCAGATAAATCCGCTAACCAATTTCCTGCATCCTCGTGCCCATTTCTCATTTGGACCAAGGAGGGTTCAAATCCTAAACTATCTATATTAATAACCGCATTAATTGGTAACGTTGTATTTTTCACAAAGTGTTTTGCCCCAATCAATCCTGATTCCTCTCCTGTAAAAAAAGCGATTAATATATTAAACGGGAAAAATCTACCTGATAATTTTCTTGCAATCTCCAGAACAATAGCCACACCCGATGCATTATCGATTGCTCCAGGGAATCGAAATCCGCTGGGGTCATCCCCAACATGATCATAATGTGCTGAGATTACCAGGGTTTTAGATGGATTTTTGCCTGGGAACAGTCCTAAAACGTTTTGGCACGTTAAACTCTCAGATATAAGAGGTAGGTGAATTTCCACTTCATGGTCGCCGCTTTCAACAAGAACACTTACCTTCTGATTGTGAATTCGAAAGACTGGGATGGAATTCTCCCTTGAGGCTAACAGGGTTTTATGAAACCAGCGCCGTTCTCCTCCATTTATTAAAAGCGCTTGAATTCCGACTTCTTCAGCTGCCTTAACCGTAGCGGGCAAATCAAAATCCTTCGGAATCTCTGGTATGAGAACCACTTTCCCTTTTAACTCATCAGGATCCATATCATCCCCATCGCGGACCACCAATAATTTTCCCCTTAGGTGATTTCCGCTCGGATTAGAGTATTTAGATATTTCCCCAAAATCTTTCCGATGAATGAGCTTCTTACCACCTATGTTAAGAGTCACTTCACCTTTTAATCTGGCAGCAAAAACATCGAGATAAGTATAATATTCATCCTCTCCAGCTGGTTTTGCACCAAGTTCCGCTAAACGATTAACCAGGTAATTTGCTGCTACTTTTGCCCCTACGGATCCCGAAACTCTGCCCTCTGTTTCCCTTGCGGTCAAAAAAGCAATATCTTTGGAAAGTATGCTGGATAATTTGGATAATTGACTTTTCATTCTTCCCCCTCCACTCTAAATCAATTTTTTTGATTTAAAAACAATTAATGATCCATAACCGTCATTAATTCATTGTAGGCTTCTAAAAACCGCTTCGATGTTTCTTCTCCATATTCTTTTAAATTGCTATGGAAAAAGAGTTCTAATGTAATATCTTTTGCCATTTCTAAAGAGCATACTCTTGCGTTCATTATTAATTTCAAGTAAGCAATGAAATAGTCCTTACTTAATACTCCAGCATGATTTACTGTCATATTAATTCCCTCTTCCCCCAACGTGTACTATGCACAATTACAACATGGCTGATGCATAGTAGATTTTAAAGAAAAACTACGTTTTATTGAAGGTTTTACTTCACTAAGATCCACTTGTTGCTTCCATGCATTTTTTGCTTTTCTTTCCATTTCTTGTTGGCGGAATTTAATCCATTGAAATACTTCATAGTCATTAAACATTGCTCTTCCTCCTATCATTTAATGTAAAAAAATATTAAATCAAAAAAAATTGATTTATTATCTAAAAAAAAATTAACAACAACTAGGTTTAAATAAACAACAAAGTTCATGTGAAAGTAAATGATTAACCTCTTCCTGATTTAGCGTGTAATAACTCCATGTACCCTTGGTCTCTTTTAAAATAATATTAGCATCTAATAAGATTTTTAAATGGTAAGACAGTTTTGATTGAGTCATTTCCATCATTGGAGCTAAATCGCATACACACATCGTACCTTTCTGAGTTAATATATTCATAATTTGAAGTCTCTTTTTGTCCGCAAGTGCTTTAAACTTCTGCTCATATTTCTCAAAAGCTTTCTCCAAGGATACATCTTGAGAAGGGATTTCTTGATTCATTGATTTCACCTACTTTATAAATCAAATAATTTTGATATATCAATCATACTTCCAACATTTTCATCTGTCAATCCGTTTATCAAAAAAAATTTGATGAATCGGTAGCCTATTTTTCAACTTCTATAAAGAGCCTTTACCGCATATTGATAAAGGATGGAGAGAAATAATATGTTGAAGAATTTGGGGCAAAAAATCCGACTAATGAGCGAAAAAAAAGGAATCTCTCTTAATCCTTTTGCGAAAGCATTAGGAATATCATCGGGATATTTAAGTCAGTTAGAGACAGGAAAAACGAAGGCTGTTACATACAAAAAGCCAAGAGCATCAAACTCTTGGCTAAAATTTATTCTCCTGTCTTGGCAAAACGTTTAATACGTTCCCCTATCTCATCCCGAACACGTCCAAAGAAAGCCCACTTTTCCTCTTCTGTTGCTTCGGCATTCGCAGGATCGTTAAAACCCCAGTGAACACGTTTCACTTTCGGTGGTGTGACGGAGCACTTGTCTGCTGCATCCCCACACAACGTAACCACTAGATCTGCATTATTTAATATTTCTGGGTCAATAATATCGGAGGTTTGATTAGATATATCAATCCCTACTTCTTTCATTACTTTTACGGCATTGGGATTTAATCCATGAGCTTCAATACCTGCACTTTTAATAGTCCATTCATCCTCTAAGTATTTCTTCGCCCATCCTTCTGCCATTTGGCTTCGGCAAGAGTTGCCAGTACATAAAAAGTAAATCGTTTTAGACATCATTATTCTCCTTATTCCATTTTGATTAAACAAGCCGTAACCATAAGTATAAGCCTAAAAGAGTAATCAATAAGACAGGGATGGTTAAAATAATACCTGTTTTAAAATACGTTCCCCATGATATTTTTACACCTTTGGTTTTTAATACATGAAGCCATAGAAGTGTTGCTAAAGACCCGATTGGCGTAATTTTTGGTCCTAAATCGGAACCGATGACATTCGCATAAATCAGTCCCTCTTTCACTACTCCTGCCGCATGGGTTCCACTTATCGCAAGAGCATCAATCATGACGGTCGGCATGTTATTCATGACAGAAGACAGAAATGCCGCCAAAAATCCCATGGAGACCGTTCCAACTAGTAAACCATGATTGGCAGCCGCTTGAATCACATCTCCCAATATGGTGGTTAACCCAGCATTTCTCAGTCCATAAACGACTACATACATTCCAATCGAGAAAAATACGATGGCCCAAGGTGCACCATTTAACACCTTTTTGATTTCAATCGCCTTGCTTTCCCTTCCCATTAGTAAGAAGAAGATGGCGACAACTCCTGCAATAATAGAAACTGGGATGTGGAACGTCTGACTGATAAAATAACCTGCTAATAATACCGCTAGCACAATCCAAGACATTCGAAACATCTTCTTATCTTGAATAGCATCAACTGGTCTCTTTAATTTCGATAAATCATATTGCTTCGGCATATTCCTTCTAAAATAAAGAAATAACACAAGAATACTTGCTACTAAAGAGAACAAGTCAGGGATGATCATTTTAGATGCAAAATGAACGAATCCAATGCCGAAAAAGTCAGCTGAAACAATATTTACAAGATTACTTACCACTAGTGGAAGAGATGTCGTATCCGCGATAAATCCACTTGCAATGATAAACGGAAAAATCTTTTTTTCTTCCAGGTTTAAATTTCGTACCATCGCTAATACAATCGGCGTAAGAATAAGTGCTGCCCCGTCATTGGCAAAGAATGCTGCAACCAATGCTCCTAGAATACTGACATACACAAACATTTTAATTCCATTTCCTTTTGCCGTCCTTGCCATATGGAGAGCTGCCCATTCAAAGAAACCAATTTCGTCTAAGATTAAAGAAATAATAATGATAGCGATAAAAGAAAAGGTGGCATTCCACACAATTTTCGTTACTTCGATAACATCATGGAAATCAACAACTCCCACTAATAGAGCTAAGACGGCACCTCCGCAAGCAGACCATCCGATGGATAAATTTTTCGGCTGCCATATGACCAACGTCAAGGTAAGTAAAAAAATAATAATTGATAAGATAACCACTGATGTATTTCCCCCTATGTTTAGTCACAACAATTTTGACAACTTTCTTCTATTTTGTACTTTTGACTAGGTAAATCTTTTATAACATTCAATAGATAATCGTAATAAGGAAATTCTGGATTCAAAGAATAATAAATCCACTGTGCTCCTCGTCTCTCTTTGATTAGTCTATTGTCTTTTAGCTTTTTCACATGTTGACTAATGGCTGGTTGGCTTATTTCGAATAAATCAACCAATTCACAGACACAAACCTCATGCTCTGACATGATCTTCACCATTGATAAGCGAGTTTTATCCCCTAAAAGTTTTAAAATTCCCGCTGCGGTAGTAATATTTAATTCTTCTTTTGCTGTCATATGAAACCTCCATATGTAAAATCGAATATAACTAACTGCTTATATAATAAATTGCTTATATGTGTTTTTCAAGAAAGCTTCGTTAAGAATTTGTAAAAATAAGAGCAAGCATTTAAAAAACCAATCCAAAATTAGGACTGGTTTTTATCTTTCAACCGCAACAAGAGCTATTTTTTACTTCTAATGTAACTGGTACTGGACGTCCGCAACAAGAACTTGCACTGGTCGTAAAATTCGTTTTACATACTCCAGTTTCAGGTAGTTCTAAATGTACTTCTTTTGCCCCATCATAATCCCCTGTTAAATACGCTACAACAGAACGTACTTGTTCATATCCAGTCGCAAGTAAGAACGTTGGAGCTCTCCCGTAGCTTTTGATTCCTACAATATAAAAGTTCTTTTCAGGATGTCTTAATTCCTGCTCACCATGAGGTCTTACCGTTCCGCAGCTATGAATATTAGGATCAATTAAAGGGGCAAGTGCTTCAACACTTTCGACCGCAGGATCTATGGTTAATCTGAGTTCACTTATAATGGATGTGTCAGGTCTGAAACCTGTGCTGACGATAACTTCATCGATTCCATAAATGGTCATTTCTTCGCCGTTTATATCCCCTTTTATACTGATGTTTCCATTTTCTTCGGTTAAAGCGTTTATATAATATGGAGTAACAATTTTTAATTGTTCTGATTCCACTAATTTCTGAAGTAGGATTCCAAGTTCTCCTCTAGCTTGCAGGGCATCATTTTCTTGACCGCCATAGACTTCATGAAGATTGTTCTTACGAAGGATCCAAGTAATCGATGTATCTGAATATTTCTCTTTCAGTTCAGCAAGCTCAAGAAGCGTATTAATAGCGGAGTGTCCGCTTCCTACGACCAGCACGTTTTTGTTTATATAGCGATTTGCTAATTCATTCGCGTTTGGGATACCATAATAAATTTGATCTTTTAGGTTTCTTTCCGCCTTCGTCCAGATACCATTCGAAAGTGCAGGATTGGGATTTTTCCAAGTACCAGATGAATCGATGACAGCTTTTGCTTCAAATACGTTCGTCTCCCCGTTAACTTCAACATAAAGCTGGAAAGGAACGTTGTCCCGATTAGCTGACTTTAACTTGTCAATTCCTTTTCTAGTGACACCCATAACTTCTGCATTTAATATAATGTGGTCTTTGATTTCTGGAAGATCACTTAACGGCAAAAGATACTCTTCGACCAATTCACGACCTGTCGGTAACACATCTTTATTCGGTGAAGTCCACCCAGTTTGTTCTAGTAACTCCCTTGCAGCTTTATCCACGTTGTATTCCCACGGGGAAAACATTTTTACATGTCCCCATTCCAGCATGCTCGCTCCTACTGTGCTTCCTGCTTCAAACACTACAAACTTCTCACCTTTTTTCACTAAATGGGCAGCTGCGGCTAGCCCCACAGGGCCTCCTCCGATAATTGCAACTGGAAGAGTATTTATATTAAATTCATTCATATCCATTACCCCCTATATAATTAATTTTTCCATGACCATGACATCCACAAATTCTCCATCTTACTTCCCTTGGTTTTCAAACACTCCCACTTCTCGGTATCCTTTTTTCTTATATAGTCCTTGCCCTAATTCGTTAAAAGGAAAAGTTGAAAGAACAATTTTATAAAAATCATTTTCTTTTGCATGTGCTTCAATACGGATAATAGCTTTCCACCAATCCCTTTTCCTCGGAGGGTTCTTTTGATATAAACCGATAAATCTGCAACACCGTCATAGGCTTTTCGGGTATTGTATTTGTTTAAACTCGCCCATCCGGTAATTTCACCTAATCGTTCTGCCACAATCACTGGGTAGCGGTTCTGATGATTTTGGAACCAATTCAACATATACGTTAAATCCTTTGTTTCTGTTTCGAGCGTCGCGACTCGATCCTCAATCCCTTCGTTATAAATAGAAAGGACATCTTCTATATCATGAAGCGTTGCCAATCGAATCCTTAATTCCTCCATCCCTCCCCCTCCTTTAACAACTACCAGATTCCTTTTTTGCTCCCGCAGCACAATGGTGATTTTGTCATGACATTAGCAAGTAATTTTACTGCTCCTTGCACAGTTTCACGCTCAAAATCGGTCATGGAGCTGAAAATATCTTCAAGAAACGCATTCACTTGTTTGTCAATTTCCCTTGCTACTTTCTCCCCTTTTTCCGTCAATATAAGGTTGCTGGCTCTTTTGTCTTCTTTAGATGGAATTTTTTCAACCAGTTCCATTTTGACAAGTGTCTGAATTTGCCTGCTGAATGTTGCGATGTCAATGCCCAGCAGGTCTGCGATCTGTTGCATGGAAGGTTGGTCATTTGTATCTATTTCATAAAGAATATGACTTTGTATGGCTGATACATCTACCCCATCCACGGAGCAACAGATTTTATTTAACACTCCAAAACTCCTTGTGATCGTTTGAAATGATCTCCTCAATATTAATACCTCCTTATTAGTTGTAAAAATCAACTTTTAATTCCTATTTTATGACTTATTTAATTTATTTTTATTCTTTTTACTTGATTTTTGCAAGTATTATTTATCAAATTTTTTTGATTTATTTTCGACAAAACTATTTGTATTTAGCTAAACCCTAGTGTTCTATACAACTGGTCTTCGCAAAAAAAAAGATTGCTGAATAAATCCAGCAATCTCGATTATTTATAAATATTTTCTTTGCACACTCCGTCCATCATAGGTAAACAGCATATCCTTGCCTTCAACTGTCGACTCCAAATGAACCGGTCTTCCCCAGAGCTGATGTAAATACGGCAATACTTTTTCCAGGTACTTCAAATCCAATTCAATTCCCTCATACCAATGCTTTAAGTAAAGTTCTCCGTTTTTCATATAGTCTCCGTCATTAACAGTAATATAAGGAAATCCGCCATTTACTCTCATGCCGACAAGCTGATCCCGCACCTGTTTCCATTCTTTATCGACAATCTTGTAATCACGACCCTGCTTTTGGAATAAATACATATCTTCTCTCATTACTAGATCTTTTGTTAAATAATTCCTTAAAAAAGATATATCGGACTCTATCTCCCGTACTTCAAACATCTTTTCCCGCCCGGAATTTGGTTTTTCACCCCGTTGTATCATTTCCTCCGTCGGATTATTCCAGCGTTCTTCAATATCCTCAAATATTTTTACTCCGAGGTAATATGGATTGATTCCTGTTTTTGAAGGAACCACCACTCCTGCGTTTAATTTTGCAAATTCTATGGATTCATCACTTGTCAAGTCCATCTCGCGGAGAATCCGTTGATGCCAGTAAGATGCCCAGCCTTCGTTCATGATTTTCGTTTCCAGCTGTGGCCAAAAATACAGCATTTCCTCCCTGATCATCGTCATAATATCCCGCTGCCAATCGGTTAATTCACGGCTATACTGTTCTATGAATAGCATAATATCCTTTTCTGGTTGGGGTGGAAATTTCTTTTTTTGCTTTTTCTCCACTGGTTTTTTATTGCGATCATCTATCGACCATAAATCATCATATGGGGTAACAGTTTTATGCTCCTCTTCCTCCCATTCATCCTCATCATCCATACTCCAAGCAAGTTTTGGTCTCATTAAAGAAGGGTCAATATGTTCTTCAATCGATAAAACCGCGTCGATAAACTTTTCTACTTCCCTCTTTCCGTATTTAATTTCATAAGCACGAATTCTTTCAGCCGTAGCAGCCATGCTTTCGACCATATCTCGTTTTGTATTTTGAAAACGAACATTATTTTTAAAGAAATCACAATGCGCGAGAACATGGGCAACAATCAGTTTATTTTGAATTAATGAGTTGGAATCAAGCAAAAAGGCATAGCATGGATCCGAATTAATGACAAGTTCGTAAATTTTGCTGAGGCCGAGATCATAATGCAGCTTCATTTTGAAAAACTGCTTACCAAAACTCCAATGGGAAAAGCGTGTCGGCATACCATAAGCACCAAATGTGTAGATAATATCTGCTGGACAAATTTCATAGCGCATTGGATAGAAATCAAGACCAAATCCACTTGCAATCTCTGTTATTTCCGATATCGCTTTCTCCAAGTCCTTTTTCTCTTCAATATTCAACCGCGTCTCCCCCTTTTCCACATGTTATATTTCATACTCATACAACAATGTATGAGAAAAAGCGGAAAATCATGTAGTACATTTTGTTTTTAATCCTTTTCAAATGTAATGCAATTTACTTTTTTATTAACAGTATCTGTACATTTTTTATGCTACTATTAAGAAGGAGGTTGATTTAAATGTGGTTGTTAATCGCTGTTTTTATCATACTTATCATTGGAACTATCATCGGCTGCCGATATTCCATAAAATTATTTAATGAGAACAGTTCGAAAAAATTTCTTCCATTCGGAATTGCTTTTTTGATTGCCGTTATTTCAGAAGTTGTTTATTTTTTTGGTGCGAAGCGCATGAATCTTTCCATTGATGTCTCGCTTAGTTGGATGGTGATTAACATGGCATTATTTTTCGCATCGGGGATTATTTATTTTTCGGCTTATATAAAAGGCTCTGTTAAACCTTAGTGTTGATGTAAGGTAAAAATCTAAAACTAAACAAAAAATAGCGAACTGATTGGTTTCCGGCCAATCAGTTCGCTATTTTTTATAAATTCTTTCTTAACAAATAAATCGGTACGATGCTTATAAAAAGAAGAATCGAAGCGATAATATAAATATTTCGCACACCAACAAGCTCTACGACAGTACCTGAAAGCAATGATGCTATTCCAAATGAAAAAGCAGCAATAGCACCCTGGGTGGCATATACTTTCGGCAACCGATCCGTATTAGTTTTTGTTTGAACCAAGGTCTGTAATATCACTGCTTTCTGCTGGTCAAACACACCAAATAGCAAGGATAGAACAAGCGCTAAAATAGGTATTTCGTTTAAGCCAAATGCAAGGGTAGCACAGGCAGTACCGAAACCACATATGACTAAAATATTGCTTTGATGCGTGCGGTAAAAGGCATGAAACTTTAACAAAACTACGCTCGCTATAAAAAGCCCTGCGATAAAAGCACTGTTAATAAATCCCCACCATTCCTCACTGGCGTGCAGCCGTTTGTCAACAAATAGGTACATAATGGCTGCTATCCATACAACACCTGCAATCGTTTCTATCCAGCTAATCCATTGAATTTGCCTGAGTGTTTTATTTTTCCATATTTCCTTCCAGCCTTCTGAAAGTTGTGCAGCATAGGTTGAAAACTTACGCTCACTTGTCTTCTGTACATGTTTTTCATGATAAAAAGGGATACTATACATGAAAATAGTACTTACCAAATAAAATATTCCAGTCATCAATAAAGTTCCCGTTGGCTGAATCACTGCAGTTACTATTCCGCCGGCAGCCCAACCAGTAAATTGTATCGATTGTTCCAATGTCGATAAAAACCCATTTGTTTTCATTAATTCTTCTCTTTTTACGATGGATGGAACAAGTGCATTAGAGGCCGGAAGTGCCCATCCATCTAAAAATGCAATCAATGCTGCTAATAAAAAGATGATCCAAATAAAAGAAATACTTTTTAAAACGACTAGGAACAAAACAAACATTAAAACAGTTTTTAATGCTTGTGAAGTAGCCAATAAATGCTTTAACGTATATCGGTCCAAAAGTATTGGAGCGACAACGCTGCTGCTAAATTTGGAAAAGGTTATCATAAAAGGGACTAACGTCATTTGAAATGCTGAACCGGTTGCTTGATAAATAGCGGCAATTAATGCAACTATATATAAAACATCACCTGCATTTGCAAAGGACTGTCCTACCCATAAATATCGAAAGGCTTTTGAACGCAATGCCATTCCTCCTTAAGTCTGTTCTTTTGTCTTTTTTAGAGGAAAAACATCACATTGGATTAATCACCTTTCACTTCTTTTTTCATTATTTTAACATATTCGGTATTTGATGAAGGATATTTTTTCTTCTTCGATTTAGTTTAAATAACCTGTTCCCGAATTTGTTGGACCAAAAGACTTAGATACTTTTTTATGTGATCTATACTCGAAGGATTGTTACACTTTTGTTTTTTCGTGACTCAATTCATTCAGAATAGGACCCTTGTCTATTTTTATGTTCCCAAAATTCCTTTTTATGTGACCTACACACGAATCATTGTTACTCTTAGGTTTTTTCATGACTCAAATACATAATTCTCAACACTTTTTTATATTATGCCTTTTTCTAAACCAATATCCCCAACTTTTACTGCGTCACTAATTCAACTTTTTGCATACACTAAAAACAACTCCTAAAATGGTACTTTCATTTGATGGGTTGGTAACCCCATTTGATGTAAGTTGGATAGCAGGTTCTTTTTTAGAAAGGACTAAATAGGAGGGAATAAAATGAACAGTGTTGATTATGATCGTGCGCTTTATTATACCCACCGGTCGCAATGGGATAATTTGCTCATATTAATGGTGAGAACGAAAGATGATATGCTTTCGAAGCGGATAGAACGATTATTACACGCTTATCATTTTTCTCATGATTATTCCGTAATAGAACGAAATCTATATTCCCTTCTAAGGTACATTGATCATGCCAATGAAGTGGGAAAACAGGCTGAACCTGTTATCGAAGAGTCTTTTTTATATATGAGGTAACAGTTTAAAACGGCTTTCCAAATTGGAGAGCCGTTTTTTTGAAATTATTACATTTAGATGAGAGAACGAATTTGTTTCATAAAATCTTCTGTAAGACTTTGCAATTTTTCATTGCTTTCCTTTAAACTTTCAGTATACACACTAAAATAGAATTTTACTTTCGGTTCAGTTCCTGAAGGACGTAAACAAATCCAAGAACCATCCTCCAAATAGAATTTTAAAACATCCGATTTAGGCAAATTAATATTTTCCTCAATATTTTGCTTAACATTAATTCTTTTACTTATTTTATAATCCTCGATGATGGTTAATTTCATATTATTTATGTGGGCAGGAGGCTCTGTGCGGAAATGCTCTAATAACTGTTTGATTTTCTCCGCTCCTTCTTTCCCTTTTAACGTCAATGATTGAAGGTCCTCTTTGTAATAGCCAAACTGCTCATATATATCAAGCAGTGCATCGTACAAAGTTTTTCCTTGTTTTTGATAATAGGCACAAGCCTCACATGCTAAAATTGCCGCTTGAACAGCATCTTTATCACGCGCGAAATCACCAATTAAATAGCCATAGGATTCTTCATATCCAAATAAAAATTTATACTCACCAGTTGCCTCATATTGTTTAATTTTTTCCCCAATAAATTTAAAGCCAGTTAACACGTCTTCTGTAGGGATATTATAAGACTCTGCGATTTTTCTGCCAATTTCTGATGTTACAATGGTTTTAAATACCTTTCCATTTGCGGGGATAGTTCCTTTTTCAGCTTTTTGAGATAAAAGATAATGCAATAAAATCGCACCGGTTTGATTTCCGGTCAACAGTACATATTCACCATTTTTATCCTTCACAGCAACACCTAAACGATCTGCGTCCGGATCAGTGGCGATTAAAATATCCGCATCTTGTTTTATTCCATATTCAATCGCAAGCTCAAACGCTGCTTTTTCTTCAGGATTCGGTGAGGCAACCGTTGAAAATTCAGGATCTGGCTTCTCTTGTTCAGCGACGACAAATACATTTTGATAACCAAATGCTTGAAGGGCATTTTTCACCGGTTTTTCTGCCGTACCGTGTAATGGAGTAAACACAATTCGAATGTTTGATTCCTTTGCCAACTCCGGATTTTCACTAATAGTGAATAATTGCCTTAAATAAGCTTGATCCAATTTATCTCCAATCATGGTAATTAAACTTCTGGATATTAAATCCGCTTCCGTTTCAACCTTTATTTCCAGCTCATTTTCGACCTCATTTACTTTGGCAATGACCTCATCCGCTGCTGCTGGCGGCAATTGAGCACCATCCTCTCCATACACCTTATAGCCATTATATTCAGGCGGATTATGGCTTGCCGTAATCACTATTCCTGAAAATGCATGTAGATATCGGACAGCAAAAGACAGTTCAGGAGTCGGACGAAGCTCTTCAAAAACATATGTATTAATTCCGTGTGTAGCAAGGGTTTTTGCTGCTTCCATGGCGAACTCCGGAGATTTATGACGGGAATCATAGGCAATGACAACTCCACGTCCCTTTGCTGCCTCTCCAAAGCCTTCTATGAATCGTGCAAGTCCTTCAGATGCCTTGCGAATCGTATAAATATTCATCCGATTGGTGCCCGGCCCTAATTCACCACGCATTCCTCCGGTGCCAAATTCTAAATTTTTATAAAAGGCGTCTTCTAATTGAACTTCATTCTTTTCCAATTCTTGCAACTGAATACTCAAATCAGAATCCAAGTTTTCAAATTGCTTCCACTTTAAGTACGATTTTTCCCACATATTTATATCCCCCTCTAGGGTTTTTACTAGACACTTTCTATACTAATGAAAATATTTTTTTAATTCAATGAAAGAAAATGTCGAGATTGATCGTAAAGTTTTTTAAAATAAAAAAACCCGCTCCTAGTGTGGCGGATTTTAAATCAAGAGTTCATTTGCTGCTTTTTTATATATACTCATGGAAAGCTTTGATTTAACAGTAGAATTAAATTGACAATAATAAAACGGAAAAAATACATCATAATCTTCTAAAATAGAAACATTGTGATTAAAAATTTCTTCATAATCAGTGTCTTTCGGATGTTTTAATTTATATTCCAAGATTGAGATGATGGTTTGAAGGCATGTTATAACTTGATATGCTTCTTTTAACGTACTAAAATATTCAAAGTGACGCTTAGATGTATGCAACACTTTAATTTTTTTAAAATTAGCAATTTCATCATCATCATAATAATTAGGAAAAATAAATGTAAACATATAGTCAGCTAGTTCTTGTATTTTATCTTCCTGTTCTTTTGTTGATGCAAAAACAACTTTCAATTGTAACCCACCCTTTTAAATACTTCTCTTTCGTGTATTTATGTTAAGAATACCATAGAAAAAATCAGTAATACCGTGGTAATTATGACCATGTGAAAGGACTTTCAAAATGAAAATGGATAAAAGCGATAGTTGGTTTGATTTAAAAATACCAGAAAAATGGGATAAGATTACGGTTGATCAACTTTTTCGGCAGGTTTGGGCAGCCCCTAAAAAAATGATTCATCATTTCCGAATGGAAAAAAGTGTTAGGGTAAATGGAGAAAATGCTAGATGGGAACGGCCTCTTCAAACAGGTGATTTTTTACAAATTGCCTTGTTTCAGGAAGAAGATTACGGAGTTCTTCCAGATGCGATTGAAATAGACCTATTGTATGAGGATGAGCATCTTCTTGTTGTCAATAAACCCGCTGGAATGGAGACGCATCCAAATGAACCCGGTCAGTCACATACATTAGCAAATGCAGTAGCTTATCATTTAAAACAAAAAGGCGAACAGCGCCGTGTCCGCCATATTCACCGGCTTGATAAGGATACAACAGGAGCAGTTTTATTTGCAAAACATGCATTTTCCCATGCAATACTTGATCGGATGTTAAATGAAAGAGACATTAAGCGTACTTACCTAGCGCTTGTACAAGGCATACTCAAAAATCGTTCCGGAGTCATTGATCAACCTATTGGTCGTGATCGCCACCATCCAACAAGAAGACGAGTCTCCAAAACCGGCCAAAACGCGGTTACTCATTATAAATTAGTAAAAACCTTTCCAGCTAAAAATCTATCGATGATTGAGTGTACTCTCGATACCGGAAGAACCCACCAAATAAGGGTTCATCTAAGTTCGATAGGGCATCCACTCGCAGGCGATGTTTTATATGGGGGGAAGCCAATTTTTAAAAGGCAGGCACTCCATGCTCGGAAATTAACTTTCACCCATCCATTTACCGGGAAAAAACTGGAATGTATTGCACCGTTTCTAGATGAGCCACCGATATTCTTGTAAAAGTGATTAGATTGATGACGATAATATTTAACGTATTTTTCTTTAAATTACCTAATAATGAGCGTTTCGGGCAGGTTATTTATTAGCAAAAGCTGGTCTTTGATTCTTCCTTCAGGTGGTCTTTTGGTGAATTATAAAGACCATTTGGAACCGGATTCTTCCACCAATTGGTCTTTTGATCCCTTATAAAGACCATTCGGGAACGGATTCTTCCACCAATTGGTCTTTTGGTGCCTTATAAAGACCTTTCGGGAACGGATTCTTTCTCCAGTTGGTCTTTTGATTCCTTATAAAGACCATTCGGAACCGGATTCTTCCTCCAATTGGTCTTTTGATCCCTTATAAAGACCACTCAGAACCGGATTCTTCTACCAGTTGGTCTTTTGATGCTTTATAAAGGACACTCCCACTTTCAGCATTTTTTACCTATGTATAAAATAATAAATTTACATAAGATCCCGGGTTAATAATTTCATAAAAAAATCGGCCAATTCGCCGATTTTTTCAGATCCACACATCCATTCTAATTTTACCGCTTCAATCCCATCGAAACATATTTCATTTCCAAATATTCCATGATTCCCTCGCGACCGCCTTCTTTACCCTGACCGGACTGTTTAATTCCCCCAAATGGGGCTTCTGCTACTGCAGGGAATACGTCGTTTATCCCTACAATTCCATATTCAAGTTTTTCCATTACTCTAATGGCACGGTTTAGATTTTCTGTAAATAAATATGCGGCAAGACCATATCTGTCATGATTCGCTAGTTCAATTACCTCTTCCTCTGTTTCAAAGGTTTGAATAGGTAATAACGGTCCGAACGTTTCTTCATTCATCACTTTCATTTGATTAGAGACATTCGTTAAAACGGTAGGTTCGAAAAAGTACCCATTTAGCTTTTCCTTGTACACCTTTCCACCTAATGCTGTACTAGCCCCTTTTGAAATTGCGTCTTCATATTGGTGTTTAACCTTTAGTAAAGCATTTTCATCAATTAATGGACCAATATTTACTTGTTCATCCAAACCTTCTCCGATTTTCATTGATTCAAGTTGTTCCATTAATTTTGCAGTAAATTCCTCTTGAATGGAATGCTGCACATAGATGCGATTGGCACATATACATGTCTGTCCGCAATTTCGAAATTTACTCATGATGGTCATCTTGACCGCCTGTTCAAGATCTGAATCATCAAACACAAGGATAGGTGCATGACCGCCCAATTCTAATGACAGTTTTTTCACAGTATCTGCGCTACCCCTCATGAGCAATTTTCCTACTTCTGTGGATCCAGTAAATGTAATTAGACGGACATCAGGATTGCTCATGAATTCCTGACCAATCGAGGTTGGATCTCCTGTTACTAGATTCAAGACACCTTTTGGCAATCTGACCTCTTCGAAGATCTTCACAATCTCGATGGCTGACAGAGGCGTTTGTTCCGCAGGTTTCAAGACAACTGTACATCCTGCCGCAAGTGCTGGCCCAAGCTTTCTGGTAATCATCGAGGATGGAAAATTCCATGGTGTGATGGCAGCAACAACTCCTATTGGCTGTGGAACGACAAAAAGCCTCTTTCCTTTATTCGATGAAGGAATAATTTCCCCATACACACGATTTCCTTCTTCCGCGTACCATTGCAGGTAGCTTGCAGCAGATGCAATTTCTCCTCTTGCCTCAGCAAGCGGCTTTCCCTGTTCCGTCGTTAAAATTCTTGCAAGCTCTTCTTGCTTTTCCATCATTAATGTATAAGCAGAATACAAATATTTGGAGCGCTCTCTGGCAGAAAGATTTGCCCAATCCGTAAATGCTTTTTTTGCTGCTTCTACTGCTTTCTTGGCATCTGCTCCATCTCCATAGGAAAAAGCTTTAATTTTGTTCAAGCTTGCAGGATTTACAACATGCTCCTGATTTCCGCTTTCTGCATTACACCAAAGACCATTAATATACATGCTTTTTTCATATTGGCCATCTAATTGCATTTCTACCTACCACCTTTATTTATAAATCCCCAAAATGGATGCTGATCAAAATCATTACTCCTCAAATGGCCATGAAGGAAGTGTTTTATTGAGGGGTTTATCCACTCTATAACCAAGTGCATATTCCGCTTGCATGATAGTATGAATTTCACGCGTTCCTTCATAAATGACCGGTGCTTTAGAGTTCCTTAAGAATCGCGCTACAGGGTATTCATCCGAATATCCGTATGCACCATGAATTTGCACCGCATCGTCTGCTGCCTTATTGGCAAAATCACAGGATTGCCATTTTGCCAGAGAGGTTTCCCTTGTATTTCGTTTTCCTTGATTCTTCAATTCACCGGCTCTGTATACGAGAAGCCTGCTAATTTGTAAACCTGCCTCCATATTGGCAATCATCTGCTGAACAAGTTGATGTCTCCCTATCTCACGACCAAATGTCATTCTTTCATGGCAGTATTTAAGAGATGCCTCCAAAGATGCCATGATGAGCCCGCAGGCTCCTGCAGCAACGGTAAATCTGCCATTGTCAAGGGCTGCCATTGCAATTTTAAAGCCTTCTCCCTCTTGACCTAATAGATTTTCCTTAGGTACCCTAATATGGTCAAAAAAGATTTCACCCGTATTTCCCGCTCGTATTCCATGCTTTCCTTTAATAGCTTTTGATGAAAATCCGTCCATCGTTCTTTCCACAATAAAAGCGGATATTCCATGATGTTTTTTGCTTTTATCCGTATAAGCGAAAACAATAAAATGATCTGCCACATCACATAAGGATATCCATGTTTTTTGCCCATTTAAAATATAAAATTCACCATCTTTTACAGCTGTCGTATTAATAGCTGCTACATCTGACCCGGCACCCGGCTCTGTTAAACCGAACGCACCAACCTTTTCTCCCCTTGCCTGCGGAACTAAGTATTTCAGCTTTTGCTCCTCTGTTCCCCATTGAAGCAGTGTCATACTGTTCAAACCAGTATGTACAGAAACTGCAGTCCGATAAGCAGTGTCTCCTCTTTCCAGTTCTTCACAAACAATGGCTAACGAATTATAATCCATTCCGGCTCCACCGTACTTTTCTGGGATACAAACTCCCATTAAACCAAGATCCGCTAACCTTTCCATAATTCTAGGTTCAAAATGTCCTTTAGAATCCCATTCCCCGATAAAAGGTTGGATTTCTTTATCAACAAAACTTCTTACTGTTTTTCTTAGCAATTCCTGTTCCTCTGTATAATCAAAATTCATTTCTATCACTCTCCTAAACAATTTTGTCCTCTATCAAATGCGTGATTTCTTGTTCTGAATAACCAAGAGATAGTAAGATTTCCCTCGTATGTTCACCAGGTAATGGCGGATGCCCCGTGACCTGAACCGGTGTTTTAGACAATTTTAAAGGGCTTCCTACTAATTTCACTTCACCCGCAGTCGGATGATTCAACTTTATTAACATGTCTCTAGCTATAGCTTGAGGGTCTTGAAAAACCATTTTCAAATTATTGATAGGACCACATGGTATGCTGTTTTCATTGCATTTTTGCAACCAATAATCAGTCGGTTGTTCAACCAATCTATTTTGTAAAATAGGAATTAATGCTTCCTGATTTTCTACTCTACTAGCATTTGTCATAAATTTAGAATCATTGCACAGATGATCTAAGCCGAGAATATGGCAAAGCTTATCGAATTGCCTGTCATTACCGACAGCTATTACCATTTTTCCGTCTTTTGTATCAAAGGTTTGATAGGGTACGATATTGGCATGCAAATTTCCTAGCAATCTAGGAAGTTTTTCCGTCATCAAATAATTACTGGCAATATTCACAAGTGCACTAATCCCAGAATCAAATAGGGAAATATCCAACTTTTGGCCTGATCCTGATTTCTGCCTTTCGAGCAGTGCGGCTTGAATACCACTTAATGCATAAAGGCCCGTTAAAATATCTGTGATGGCAATTCCTACTTTTTGCGGTCCGGAATCACTGGACCCAGTAATACTCATCAATCCACACATTGCTTGAATGATATAATCATATCCCGCTAAATTTTTATAAGGACCTGTTTCCCCAAATCCAGTAATAGAACAAAATACTAGTTTAGGGTTTAGCTGCGACAGTGTCTCATACCCTAATCCCAGCCGTTCCATTGTCCCTGTTTTAAAATTGTGAATCACTACATCACTTTGCAAAACTAGCCTTTTAATCATTTCCAGCCCTTTTTCAGTTTTTAAGTTGACAGTAAGGCTTTTTTTATTCCGATTGGCACATAAATAATAAGCACTTACTCCATTTTGAAAGGGAGGTCCCCAATCTCTTGTGTCATCACTGCCCCCTGGAGCCTCTATTTTTATTACTTCTGCTCCTAAATCTCCCAATATCATCGTACAAAGCGGCCCTGCCAGTACCCTTGTTAAATCCAAAACTTTTATTCCAGCTAATGCTCCGGCCAAATAGCATCACTCCTTTAAGAAATTCTAGTAAGGCTTAGCTTGACCTATTTTAAAATCCTGAAAAAACAGTTTCCTGCAATATTATGTTTACGAGAACATTTATAAATTTATGCCTAAGCTTTTAAGATCAAAAAGAGCTAATAAAAAAAACCCGCATCTAAAATAGATGCGAGTTTTTCATACGAAAAGCTTATATTATTGTAGTCCTGCCTTTACCCATTCAGCCACTTGAACAGTGCGCTTTGCCTGGTGTTTAACAGCGCCTTGAACGTCTTCTACCATTTTGCCGTCTTGACCTTGTGTTACAGTTGTACCATAAGGGTTTCCACCGGCTGCATAAATAGATTGATCAGTGTATCCAGGAGGAACAATGATCGTACCCCAATGCATCATAGAAGTGTAAATGGCATGAATCGTTTGCTCTTGTCCACCATTAGAATTTCCAGCTGAAGCCATAGCGCTAACTACTTTGTTTACTGTTTTTCCTTGTGCCCAAAATCCGCCTAATGTATCTAAAAATTGTTTCATTTGGGAAGGAATATTACCGAAACGAGTTGGAGCGCTGAAAATAATAGCATCTGCCCATTCAATATCTGCTGCTGTTGCAACTGGTACATTTTGTGTTTCATCATAATGTTTTTTCCAAGCAGGATTGGATTCAATTGCAGCAGCTGGTGCAAGTTCTTCTACTTTTAATACTTTTACTTCAGCGCCAGCTTCTTTTGCTGCTTCCTCTGCCCATTTGGCAAGTTGATAGTTCGTTCCTGTAGAACTATAGTAAATAATGGCTAGTTTTACGTTTGTCATTTGAAATCTCCTTTATAAAAAAATTATTAGCAGACATACAACATTATTAATATTTTATTAATGGATATTAATTATGCCTGCTGATGTAAATTTAATTTAAGAAAAAGTTTCGCTTATTAAATTCACATGATAATCCAATTATCTTGAATTCGAGATAATTTTAACCTTCAAAAAATATAACGTCAACTCTTATGCTTCTCTTAAATTAATAAGTGTATTTTTCCCCTACCTGAGTAAAACTAATAAATATTAAAAGTTAATCCTCGCACTTTTTTCTTTTAACTTGTTAAAAAATCAGCTAAAATAGATACGTTTGGTAAACCAAGCTTTCAGGAGGTTAGGTAATGGTATTTAAAAATAAAAAGGATAAGTTTGCCGTTCTTTTGGAAAACATTGCAGCAAATTTACATGAAAGTGCTAATTATTTCGCTGATTACAAATTAAATGATGAGAGCGATTTGAAAGAATTTGCGCAAAAAATGAAAGAGTATGAAACAAAAGGGGATTCATACGTTCATGAAATGATTATGGAACTGAACGATGCATTCATTACACCGATAGAGAGAGAAGATTTGCTTATTCTTACAAATGTTCTGGATGATGTCCTGGACGGACTCGAACATTGTGCCTACATATTTGAAGTATATGTAATCCTACATGCGGATGAATATATGTATAAATTTGTAGAAGCAATTCGGAATTGTACGAAAGAAATTGAAAAAGCGATTGAATTTCTTTTCAACAAAAAACTGCCTAATATGCGTCCGCATGCCATCAAAATCAAGGAATATGAATCCTTATGTGATGATATTTTACGCGAATCTATTAAGGAGCTTTTTCAAAAAGAGAAGGATCCTATCCGTTTAATTAAATACAAAGAGGTATATGAAAATTTGGAAGAGATTGCAGATGATTGCCAGAGTGTCGCAAACATACTTGAAAGCATCATTATGAAAAACGCATAAGGAGCGTACGCAATGGACAGTGTCTTTATTATAACCTTGTTAACAGTCATCTTTGCTCTTGGCTTCGATTTTATTAATGGTTTTCATGATACTGCAAATGCGATCGCAACTTCAGTTTCAACGAAGGCTTTAAAACCAAGGCATGCTATTATACTTGCGGCATGTATGAACTTTCTTGGAGCATTGACTTTCACAGGGGTAGCTCAAACCATTTCAAAGGATATTGTGGACCCATATACCATCCATAATGGAGCCATCGTCATACTGGCTGCATTAATAGCTGCGATAGCTTGGAACTTACTTACATGGTATTTTGGCATTCCCAGCAGTTCCTCCCATGCCATTATAGGTGCTTTAGCAGGTGCAGCCATTGCAGCTGCAGGCTTTTCTGCTATTAAATACAAAGGATTTCTTAAAATACTTGAAGCCTTAATTATTTCACCTATTCTTGCATTTGTTATAGGATTTATCATTTATAGTATTTTCAAAGTAGCATTTAAAAACTTAAATTTAGCAAAGACTAATAAAAAATTCCGCTTAATTCAAATTTTAACTGCTGCCATTCAATCATATAGCCACGGGACAAATGATGCGCAGAAATCAATGGGTATTATCACATTGGCATTAATTTCCAGTCATATGATTAAAGGGACCGGTATCCCTTTGTGGGTCCAAATTGCCTGCGCGACAGCAATGGGATTAGGAACATCTATTGGCGGATATAAAATTATTAAAACAGTTGGCGGAAAAATAATGAAGATTAAACCTATCAATGGTGTAGCTGCAGATTTAAGTTCCGCCTTAATTATTTTTGGTGCAACATTTATTCACCTTCCTGTAAGTAGCACTCATGTTATTTCCTCCTCGATTCTTGGAGTAGGTACTGCACACCGCGTAAGAGGGGTTAAATGGGATACTGCCCAAAGAATTGTTTTTACATGGATTATTACTTTACCAATTACCGCCATATTTTCAGCGATTGTATATTATATTCTTAATATTTTTATGTAAAAAGGCACATGCGGGCCTTTTTTTTGTTTTGGAATACCTTTTATGATCAGCAACATGAACGATCCAAATTGCACGCATCTTAACTTTAGAAATTAAAAATATGGCAACATCTTTAAGGAACATTTTTTCATGAAAATAGGAAAAACTACTATAAAAACTATTGCCTATTCAATTAAAAACGAATAATATATAAATTGTGTTTTTTAATCGTTCGTGTTTTGGAGGTATTTTATGTTTAAATTACAAGAAAATGGCACCGATGTGAAAACGGAAGTTCTCGCAGGCTTTACTACATTTTTAACAATGGTATATATTGTGGTAGTGAATCCTGTTATTCTTCATGATGCGGGTGTGCCATTTAATGATGTATTTATGGCGACTATTATTGCCACTGTAATAGGGACATTATGGATGGCGCTATGTGCTAATTATCCGATTGCCATTGCTCCTGGGATGGGGATGAATGCGTATTTCGCCTATTCCGTTGTCGGCAATCATGGACATATAACTTATACCACTGCTTTTTCTGCAGTATTTGTTGCTGGGATCATTTTTATTATCTTATCGTTAACTCCTTTTCGCCAAAAGCTTATTGAAGCTATTCCGGATAACTTAAAACACGGAATAACTGCTGGTATTGGACTTTTTATCGCATTTATTGGATTAAAGCAAACAGGCATTATTATCGGGGACAAAGAAAATTTAGTTAAACTTGGAGATTTGCATGATCCGTTAACGATCCTTTCATTAGTAGGACTTGCTATTACTTTAATCTTATTTGCAAGAAAGATTCCTGGTGCTTTATTTATTGGCATGATCATTACTGGAATTATTGCATTTTTCACTGGGAAATTAAAGTTTGATAAAGGCGTTGTCGGAAAGCCTTCTCTTCCACATTTTATGATTGATAACCCAATATCTGCATTTGGTGATGTTATCCACCACAGCTTATATGCCGTTGTCTTTTCATTTTTGCTTGTAACGATTTTTGATACAACTGGAACGATGGTAGGGGTTGCCGAACAAGCTGGTCTAATGAAAGGGAAAAAATTGCCGCGTGCGCGTCGGGCATTACTTTCAGATTCTATCGGCACAACGATTGGTGCTGTTTTCGGAACGAGTCCAACAACCGCATTTATTGAATCGACATCTGGTGTTGCTGCCGGTGGCCGTACAGGATTAACTACAACCATTGTTGCGGTACTTTTTATTATTTCTTCCTTCTTTAGTCCACTAGTAAGTGCGGTATCCGGATTATCAGCTATTACTGCACCTGCATTAATTATAGTAGGAAGCTTAATGATAGGCAGTGTTGCCAATATTAAATGGAAAGAAATTGATGAAGCATTTCCTGCGTTTTTAATTATATTAACCATGCCATTAACATCTAGCATTGCGACGGGTATTGCACTTGGATTTATTTCTTATCCTATTTTAAAAATTGTAAAAGGAAAATGGCGCGATGTTCATGTGCTTGTATATTTATTTGCTGTTTTATTTATCCTTCAGCTAGCGTTTGTTCCTCAATAAAAAAGCGTAGGCGACTCCGCTGGTGTACGAGTGAGTGAAATTTGAAGTGTAGTTTTATATTCAAAAGAAAAAATGGTTGGGGCTATTTTGCCCTAAGCATTTTTTTTGAAATTTCACCATTTCAACATCGTTCCTTGAACTAAACCTCTCAAGTCTGATTTTCGTCTCTTTTCTTCCTCATTACTTCCGTCACCAGAAGGTTTACGAGCTGTCATTGGGACAATCCAGGAATCCATTTGTTTATAGTAAAGCACCAATTGTTTACATTTCCTCATAAAGATGAAACCAACCGTTATCCAAAGTGGTCAAGAAACCACCACACAATAAGAATGATACTCACTATCCCCCAAATTGTAGTCCCCACTATCCTCCAAACTATGGATCGGGTAGCTAAACTTTGATGGAACTTATTTTTCATATTTCTAGTTATAAAAGCTAGGTCAACAAATCCGATTGCGACAAAGCCAACAGTAATCCAAAGCAATAAATCCACTTTTTATCCCCCTTTTTGTACATTACCTCCGCTATTATTTCGCTAATCATCCAATCCTCTCCTTCCACCCAACTGATTCGTTATTTAATAACGTATCTCCTTGGTATTAACATAAAAATCCAGTAAAGCTTTAATTTAATATTAGTACTGAAATTAGCTAATGTTCTAATATACAAATACCATGTTATGAAGGACAAAACTCTGTTTTTTTACAAAAATGATGTCCTTCATCATGGTTATGAAGGACACTACTCAGTTCTTTAACAAAAAGAATGTCCTTCATCCGGGCAATGAAGGACAAAATTTGGTTGTGTATCATGGATAATGTCTTTCATCATGGTTATGAAGGACATTACTCAGTTCTTTAACAAAAAGAATGTCCTTCATCAGGGCGATGAAGAACAAAATTTGGTTGTGTTTCATGGATAATGTCTTTCATCAAGGTTTTGCAAGTGTTCTTGTGACTTCATCAGTAAATTTCAATGCGTTTATATTCTTGATTCACCTGATTCTACCTTTAAATTGAAAGTAATTAACAAAAAACTTAAACGTTTTATTTTACTTCAATTCTAAAAGCATTTTTGAAGGGTTCTCTAATAAACTCACAAGCCGATTGGTAAACGCAACAGCTGTTGCTCCATCCGCCACACGATGATCAAAGGACATAGATATATTCATAATGGAACGGATAACGATTTCATCGTTTATTACTGCTGGTCGCTTTTTCGTTTTATGAAATGCAACTAACGCGGATTCTGGATAATTGATGATTGGTGTTGCTCCAATTCCCCCAAGCGGGCCAACATTACTTATTGTGAACGTTCCGCCAGTAATGTCTTCTCTTGTAAGTTTATTATCTTGCGCTTTTTGAATATATTCCTTCATTTCTTGGTGGATGGTTTTAAGCGATTTTTGTTCAACATGATGAATAACCGGAACAATTAGCCCTTCTTTTGTATCTACCGCAACTCCAATGTTATATTCCTGTTTCAATTGGATAATTTCCTTTTCCTCATCCAAAATTGAATTAAAGATTGGATAATCCTTTAATGCCAAATATATTGCTTTGATAAAAAATGCAGCTACTGAGATATTTGTGCCATCATCCTTTAATTCATTTTTTAAAGAAAGTAAGTTGGTCACATCGACTTCCTCGAAATGTGTAACGTGTGGAATCGTATACAGTGATTTCGTCATTTTGGCAGCAATTTGCTTTCTTCTTCCTTTAAACGGAATTTCCACCGGATTTATAGGTGATATTTTCATTTGTTTCGGTGCTTCCTCTATTTCTTCAACTAGCGGAGGTGCAGGATTTTCAGCTTTACTGACAAATTTATAAATATCCTCATCCGTCACCCTTCCGATAGGGCCGCTTCCTACAACTTGTTCTATATCTACGCCAAGCTCTCTGGCAATTCTTCTTGTATGCGGTGCCGCGATAATTCTTTTTTTTGGCAACGGTTTTTCCGGTCTATGTGAAGAATCTGAATGTATTTCTTCCGTATCAATGATTAATAATGTTGTCCCAACTGTTACATTTGTTCCTTCTTCTATTAAAATATCTCGAACGATACCTGATATAGGAGAAGGAAGCTCAGCCGTCATTTTATCCGTCTGTACTTCTACAAGAGGTTGATCACTTTTTACCCGATCCCCTTTTTTTACGAAGTAGGTTAATACTTCCCCCTCTGTCATTCCTTCTCCTATGTCATGCAGCTTTACTTCTACCAACATCATCACCTTCTTTCCAGTTAGAAATGCATTACCTTTTCAATTGCCCTTGTAATCCTTCCTTCATTAGGTAAAAAGTGGTTTTCTAACGAATAAAAAGGTACGGGTACATCGAAGCCGGCAACCCTTTCAATCGGAGCTCTTAAATATAAAAACGAAGTTTCCTGAATAACGGAAATAATTTCTGCACCTAAACCGCTTGTTACATGTGCTTCATGAACAATTACCACTCTGCCTGTTTTTTGCACCGATTCGCTAATCTGTTCATGATCTAACGGATATAAGGTACGTAAATCAATGACATCACAACCAATTCCCTCATCCTTTGCTTTTTCAGCAGCCTTCATGGCAACGGGTACCATTGCACCCCAAGCAATAATCGTAATGTCTTCCCCTTCCATTAGAAGATTCGCCTTTCCTATTTCTACCGTATATTTGCCGGTTGGCACCTCTTCTTTAAAAGCTCGATAGGAACGGAGAGATTCCAAGAAAAGCACCGGATCCGGATCCTCGATACTAGAAATAAGGAGACCTTTAGCATCATATGGATTGGAAGGACAAACAACTTTAATACCTGGCATATGAGTAAACAGAGCTTCCATACTGTCTGAATGTATTTCGGGTGCCTTTACCCCAGCTCCATATGGCGCACGAATGACCAGTGGCACATGAAATTTGCTCATCGTCCTCATTCGTATCCTCGTTGCATGTGTCATGATTTGTTCGAATGCCGGATAGATAAAACCAAGAAACTGAATTTCCGCGACAGGCAAAAAACCATTAATCGCAAGTCCAATGGCTGTACCAATAATACCTGCTTCACTTAATGGTGTATCAATAACTCGTTCTTCTCCAAACTCATCGACCAGTCCATCTGTTGCACGGAAAACGCCGCCATTACGGCCAACATCCTCCCCCATAACAATTATTTCCTTACGTTCACGCATCATCGTTTGTAATCCATCTGTAACCGCCTGCACTAAAGAGAGCTTTTGGGTCTTCATGACATCTATACTCACCTTCTCACCCCTCTTAAGTATTCGTAATATTCATCCTTCTGCTTTTGAATGGTCCAGGTTGGCTCAGCAAAAACGTGATCGAATAAATCCTTTACATCCGGTTTTGGGAACGCTTCCATTTCTTTGATTGCTGATTCAATTTTATCATCTATTCTTTTCTGTAATTGATTTAACCAGATTTCATCCCATAATCCTTCATTTTTTAGATAACGTTCTAAACGAAGGATAGGGTCTGTCGTTTCCCGTTTTACTTTGCTTTCCTCTTGGTTACGATATTTGGTCGGATCATCTGCGGTTGTATGGGCACCATATCTCCAGGTGACAGCCTCGATTAAGGTTGGTCCTTCCCCATTTCTTGCACGATCCAATGCTTTTTTCGTTTCAAAATAGACGGAAAAAACATCATTTCCATCAATTCGGACACCTGGTATACCGTATGCTACTGCCTTTTGGGCAATGGTTTCCGAATTCATTTGTTTGTGAATAGGAACAGATATAGCATATTGATTGTTTTGATTAAAAAACACAACTGGTGCTTTAAACACACTGGCAAAGTTTAAGCCTTCATGGAAATCACCTTCAGATGTTGCCCCATCGCCAAAATAAACAATTGCAGCATTTTCGGTGTGTTTCCACTTTTCTGCTAGTGCCGCACCGGTGGCGTGTAAAAGCTGTGTTGCGATTGGCACTGCAGGAGGAAAAATCCTTCTTCCATCAGGCGGTACACATCCCTCCACCCTTCCATTCCAATAAAGAAAAATAGTTGTTAAAGAATGACCAAAGGTTATGCTTGCCGCATGGTCTCGGTAAGTAGGGAAAAGCCAATCCTGCTCGTGCAAGGCAAATGCACTTCCAACTTGAGCTGCTTCCTGCCCTTCGAAAGGGGCATATGTTCCGAGTCTTCCCTGTCTTTGCAGGCTAATTGCTTTGCGGTCAAAGGTTCTTACTAATAGCATTTTTTCATATAAGATGCGAGCTAGTTCATCTGTAATCAACTCTTTTAATTCCCCATTTAAAATCCTTCCGTTTTCATCTAAATATTGCTTTGTTTGAAATTCCTTCACTTCCCACACATCCTCTCTTTTGCAGGATTAACCATACAAGACTTAGTGCTTTACTTCCCATTTCGGACGTTTATGATGTGAAAAGAAACTATTGCGGTGTTTTCTTGCTTCTAAACGCTGCTCACAAAATTGGTTTGCAGATTGAACAGTAGAAATATGCTCATTTTCAGCAGTACGATATATTTCAAGCAATGAAGTATAAATTGCTTTTGTTTTTTTCATCACTCTTTGTTTATTTGGTCCATATAATTCATCTGATACTTGAATTAGCCCTCCAGCATTGACAATATAGTCAGGAGCATAAAGGATGCCTTTTTTTAATAAAACATCACCATGATGATCGTCTAATAATTGGTTATTGGCTGATCCGACAATGGCTTTTACTTTTAATCGTTCAATCGTTTCATCATGAATAATTCCGCCTAGCGCACATGGAACAAAGATATCTGCTTCTACTCCATATATATCACTTCCAGAAACGACCCTAATTGATTCATTCCCGATTTCTTTGCCTCGTCTAATTAATGCCTCAATCGACTGCTGATTAATTTCCGAAACGTACAGGTTGGCACCTTCTGCTAATAATTGTTCCGCCACTTTAAAGCCAACCTTTCCAAGACCTTGGATTGCATATGTTTTATTTCCAATGGATTGGGAACCATCTAACACCTCATTTGTAGCCTTAATACCATAGATAACACCATGTGCAGTAGGAATGGAGGAATCACCGCTGCCACCGTATTCTTCCGGTAACCCGACAATACAATTTGTTTCCTTCATGGCATGAACAAAATCTTCAGGTGTTGTTCCCATATCCGTTCCCGTATAATAACGCCCATTTAAGGAGTCAATGTATTGGCCAAGGGATCGGAACAATTCTGGTGTTTTATCTTTTGCAGGGTCACCGATAATAACGGTTTTCCCTCCTCCAAAATCTAAATCCGCTGCTGCACATTTATAGGTCATTCCTTTTGAAAGCCGCAATGCATCATTTAGTGCGTCTTCAAAGGATTTATAAGGATACATTCTGCATCCGCCAGTTGCTGGTCCAAGTGTTGTGTTATGTATTGCGATAATTGCCTTTAATCCAGTTCTTGCATCATTACAAAATACAACTTGTTCATGGCTTTTAATCTCATTAAATAAATCCATTCATATTCTCCCCTTTCTGGAGGTTATAGATTGAGAGTTAGATGTCCGAAGTTAGATGGGGAGAAATTGGCCAGATAGCCAATTTCATGTTCTGCCACCGCTATTTCAAATTATTGAAGCTTCTAGTCTCTCCTGAATTTGAGTTTTAGGCAGGATAACTTGTTTTACCTCCCCTTTCCCAATTAACCCTTTTTCTGTCCACGCTTCCGTCTTAGTAATGATTACATTATCGATTACTTCAGTTAATGTTGCCTTTACGTTCACAACCGTTCCTTCTGTTGTCGGGGCAATGTGTTTTACTTGTACTGCGCCTCCGATTCCTTCTTCATGGTTTTCAAGATAAGGGAGAATGATTTGCCGTGACACCCATTCCATATGATATACCATGGAAACAGTTGAATATGCCTTATGGACTACATTCCCCTCGAATTGAGCAAACATATCCGGTGTTACTTCAAATGAAACGGAAGCAGTCTGACCAATTTCCATTCCTTTCTTCATTACATCACCTCTTTATTAACAGCTAAAACCTTATGTCTATTAATCTACTGACAAAAGAGCTCTGTCACTGGTCATTTTCGCACCTCGAATCCGCTGGAATTCTGCCATTAATTGATCTATCGTAAGGTTTCTTTTCTCTTCTTCATTCACTTCTAGAATTATTTGACCTTTATCCATCATAATTAAGCGATTGCCAAGATCTAATGCTTGCTGCATATTATGCGTCACCATTATAGTCGTCAGTTTATCTTTTTCAACAAGCTCTTTAGTCAGCTCCGTAATTAGCTTCGCTCTTGAAGGATCAAGCGCTGCAGTATGTTCATCTAATAAAAGAATAGATGGGTGTGTAAAAGTGGCCATTAATAATGAAAGAGCCTGCCTTTCACCTCCGGATAATAAACCTACTTTAGCGTTTAACCGATTTTCAAGATTTAAATGTAAAATTGCCAGGGATTCTTTAAAGAAATCTCTTCTCTTTTTGTCCACACCTCTTCGCAGTCTTCGTTTTTGATTTCTTGAGTATGCCATTGCCAAATTCTCTTCAATTGTCATAGATGGGGCTGTTCCTGCCATTGGATCTTGAAATACTCTTCCGATTAATCTCGCTCTTCTATATTCCGGTAATTTCGTAACATCCTCAGAATCAATATGGACAGTACCAATATCGGGAGTAAGGACCCCTGAAATCATATTCATCAAAGTAGATTTCCCCGCCCCGTTACTTCCGATTACTGTCACAAAATCCCCTTTTTCTAAACTTAAATTAATTTGGTCTAAGGCAATCTTTTCATCTGGGGTAGATTCATTGAATAGCTTGCTAATCTGATTGAGCTGTAGCACTTGTCTCCCCCTCTTCCCTTACATCTGCTTGTGAAGCTGCCAACCTTTGGACATGACGCCTCGATTTTCTTCTCTTTTCACGCTGTGCTTCGATAACCTTCGGCAGTATTAATGCCAGAATTACGATGATTGCAGTAATAAGCTTCATATCTCCTGTATCCAAAACATTCCATCTAAGCGCAACGCCAAGTATGATACGATATATAATGGCACCAGAAATAACGGCCAATGTCGTTCTTATAATTGATTTCGTACCTAAAATTGCTTCGCCGATAATAACAGAAGCAAGACCAACAATGATCATCCCGATTCCCATTCCGACATCGGAAAACATCGAATATTGGGCAATCAAAGCACCCGAAAATGCTACGAGTGCATTGGAGATTCCAAGACCAAGTACAATATACCAATCTGTATTAGCTGAAAAGCTCCTGATCATTCTCTGATTATCACCTGTAGCCCTTATTGCAAGGCCAACCTCTGTTTGCAAAAACCAATCGGCAAACTTTTTTACTATATAGGTTACAATCAGCATTAGGACGAGAGTCCCCCATGTGGATGGAACATAGTGCACTCCTATTTTTCCAAGAAGATTATTTAGCCAATTATCAATGCCTAGCGGCGCCCATATTTTCCCGAATATTGTAAAAACGGAATCTGAATTTAATAAAGGAATATTGGGTCTTCCTACAGAGGTTTCAGTAGTGAGTCCCATAATACGTAAATTGATAGAATAAAGGGCAATCATCATTAAAATTCCTGAAAGGAGTGGATTTATTTTTCCTTTTGTGTGCAGAAGTCCGGTAATACATCCTGCAGCAAAACCGGCAACTAAGGCCAAAACAGTAGCTAAAATAGGATTATACCCAAAGGTAATCATCGTTGCCGCAACTGCTGCACCGGTTACAAAGCTTCCATCAACCGTTAAATCAGGAAAATCCAGCACCCGGAAGGAAAGATAAACTCCAAGTGCTAGAATCGCATAGATGATTCCTTGCTCAAGTGATCCAAAGATCGTTCCAAACATTGAACCATCTCCTATTTATTCAGTAGTTTCTGCTTTCCAATCATCTTTAATGTCAATACCGATGGTGCTTGCTGTCTTTTTATTTATGACTAGCTTAAGGTTTTGCGGAACCTGAACAGGAATATCTGAAGGCTTGCTTTCACCCTTTAATATTTTGACTGCCATTTGTCCAGCTTCATAACCAATATCATAATATTCAAAGCCGTATGCCCCAAAAGCCCCTTTTCTAACGGAATCAAACTCGGCAGCCATCATTGGAAGCTTATTTTTATTGGCGACAGAAATAACCGATTCTAAAGCGGACACGACGGTATTATCAGAAATGATATATAATCCATCCACTTTTCCTACTAATGATTCGGTAGCCTGTTTAACATCAGCAGAAGTTGCGACGGAAGCTTCCTTAATTGTCAGGCCGATATCGCCGGCTAATTTCTTTACGTTATCTACTTGTGCACGTGAATTTTGTTCACCGGAATTATAAACCATACCAACTTTCGTAATATTTAGCTTTTCTTTCATAAATTTCAAGGTATTTGGAATTGCTTCTGGGTGGGTATCGATTGTTCCTGTAATATTTCCGCCCGGTTTCTCCATAGAAGAAACAAGCTTTGCCCCTATTGGATCCGTGACAGAAGTAAAGACAATCGGAATATCTTTTGTTTGACTTGCTACTGCTTGAGCACTTGGTGTAGAGTTTGCGAAGATGAGATCAACTTTTGAGTTAACTAAATTTGTTGCGATTGAGGTATTCGCACTATTATCGCCTTGTGCGTTTTGTATTTTATATTCGGCTTTTATTCCACCATCTTCTATTGCCTTTTTAAAACCTTTAAATGCAGCGTCTAGTGATGGATGTTCGACAATCTGGGTAACCCCGATGGTATATGTTTTTTCCTTTGATTCTCCCTTATTTGCTTGTCCCCCCGATGATGAAGGCGTCGATGTTTTGGAACCACAAGCAGCTAGTAGAATGGTACTTAATAATACAACAGCGGTTTTTTTCCATTTCATCATTCCAATACCCCTTTAAAAATATTTTTTTGAATGAGAATTGCATGTAAAACCTATTTGACTAGAAATTTTTGTACCTTCATCCTATAAACAAAGAATGACTACACCTAGCTGTAATAAAAGCTTAGTTTTTTTACATTCCTCCCCCACTGAAAACGGTTTCATTTCTTCATGATTGTTTGCATTAAAAAAGCTTTTATTATCATGTACAGACTCTGTCTAGCTGCAGCGCCCATCGGCTAGCGGATTTCTCCGTCTCCCTCCTACGATAAGTCAACATCAGTTCGTAAACAACCTCACTGTGTTTCCTTTATCTCGAGGTGAGCGACTACTAAATCCGTACACCGATGAACAAGGCGCCTCCGCTTTTCCTATTACGAAATAAAAGCTAACGTTTAATTAACGTTATATTAACATTTTATGCTATATTCGGTCAATTCAATTTAAAATATTTAAAAAATTCCATTATCATATTTTTTACTTATGAACATTTAGGTTAGTTAAATACTTCAACTGCTGTTCGTATTCCTTCAACATCGAATCGATTACATCTTTAACGGTTGGAATTGTTCTAATTAAGCCAGCGATCTGACCGCTATTCATAAATCCCTTTTGTTCATTTCCATCTAAAGCTCCGTTACAATGAAATTCTTCCGTTGTTAGTTCTTCATATTCCCCAATCGTTAAACCATTTTTTTCCTTCCATAAAATTGATTTAGCATACTCCCCATCTAATACCCTTCTTACTCTTCCTAAAGATCTCCCTATTACCACGGTACTGTGGTCTGTTGCATCTATTATTCTCTTTTTATATTCTTTTGAAAAAGGAGCTTCCTTCGTAGCTACAAATCTTGTTCCCATTTGCACCCCCTGTGCTCCTAACGCAAATGCAGCTAACATCCCTCTGCCATCTGCAATTCCTCCTGCTGCAACAACAGGAACATCTACAGAATCAACAATCTGCGGAATCAAGGTCATCGTTGTTGTTTCATAGGGAGAGTTTATTCCAGCTGCCTCCACGCCTTCCGCTACAATGATATCCGCTCCGGCTTCTTCCGCCTTTTTGGCGTGTTTCACACTAGCTGTGACAACCATCACTTTAACATGCTTATCATGAAAGAGTGGAATAAATGGTGCTGGGTTGCCAGCCGATAAGGATACTACTGGAATATCATGTTTTATAATAAGTTCTACTATTTTAGCTGCTTCCGGATGAACGGAAACGGGAATATTTACGGCAAAGGGCTTTTTGGTTAAATGCTTTGTTTCTACCATAATGTTTTCAATTTCTGCTATATTCATTGTGCCAGTTCCAATGGTTCCTAAGCCCCCTGCCTCAGAAACTGCAGCAGTAAGTTTAGCATTGCTAATATTCCCCATTCCGCCTTGTATAATTGGTCTCTCAATACCGAGAATTGTTGTTACTTGATTCATGAGACTGCCCCCGAAAGTTCATTTTACAATGGCTCTTTTCTTAACCTTGTTGCTTTGAACTTTATAAGAAAAGATGCCCCGTAGCCTAATTTGCATTAAATTTGTACCAAGTGACGGAAAACCGCCTTTACTATTCTTCTATAATAAGAGGATGATGAAACATATCATATTCTTCATTCATTTTTATTTCATTACCATCTTTAAAAACAGCTTCAAAAAAGTAACATGCCGGTTCTGTAAGTTCCCGATAATATTCAGTAAATAGATCCGCAGCTTTGTTTCCTAACCACTTTTTAGGAAGCAATTCCTCCGGTAATCCCGGATCAATAAATAAAAACTTTCTGTATTCATGGACAAGCTTTGTTCTTTCCACAAAACACTCCGCCTGTGTCATTTGATTCTTAGCGATTTTCTTTTTATCTTGGGAGAATTTTTTACAATAAAAATCGATAAATGTTTTATAGTGTTCATTAATGTCGTTTAAGTCCCAGCACTCTTTAACAAGTGTCTGATTTTCCCGTGGACCGCTATATTCTGCTATAAAATAATGGACATACTCTTTAATATCATATTTATCTATTAACATATAAACTTGCTTCGTTAAATCATTAGGGGAAATAAAGCTGCTGTTTGCAATGGAACCAAATCCGCTCCACAGCAATTCCTTACGGAGCTCATCACGTATATTTCTTTTTTCCTCGGGAATGGAATAAATCAGCATTCTCCATTTTCCATCCCATTTTTCCGGATTGAGCTTAAAAATACGTTTTGCCGCCTCATCCATCCGATCAATCCCGCGTGAAGTTAAAAAATAATAGCTTTTATTCCCTTCCTTTCTTGAATCTACCCAGCCTTGTTTGTACATTCTAGAAATGGCAGCCCTGACAGATTGCTCATTATGTCCAAATTCCTTTAATAACCTGATCAAGCTGCCAATCCAAATTTCATTTCCATAATGCCGAATATAATCACCATACAGGGTAAATATCATTGATCTTGTGTTTAAACTGCTGTTCATGTATATTTTCACTACCTTTTTATTGTATATTTGCTTTCGTCTCAAAATTGTTAGTGTTTGTATTCTATCAAATTCACAACTTTTCGACAATGAACAGCAAATTAGAAAAGCAGAAGCGCCTTGCCTATCGGCGTACGGATTTCGTAGTTTTCGACTGAGATAAAGGAAACACAGTGAGGTAGTTCACGAACAAGTGAAAATAGCACTTCCATTTTCAACTGATGTTGACTTATCGTTGGGAGAAGACGGAGAAATCCGCTAGCCGATAGGTGCTGGTGAAATTTAAAGTGCCAATTTCACTTGTAGCTTGACAGAGTCTAGCTATATATTTTCAACAAGCGTTGCGATGCCTTGACCAACACCGATACACATCGTCGCAAGTCCCAATTCTGCATTTCTTCGTTTCATTTCATAAATTAATGTTGTTAAAATTCTTGCTCCACTGGCACCTAGTGGATGCCCAAAAGCAATGGCACCGCCATTTACATTCACAATCTCCGGATTTACTTCCATTTGCTTTATACATTCCAGTGACTGAGAAGCAAATGCCTCATTCAGTTCCACCAATGAAATGTCCTTTATAGAAGCACCTGCTCTTTTTAACAATTTTCTTGTTGCATAAATTGGCCCTAACCCCATTACAGCCGGCTCAAGTCCTGCCACTGCACCATTCCGGAATTTTACTAACGGTTTAAAGCCAAGAGCTTTTGCCTTTCTTTCACTCATCATTAAAAGGGCAGAAGCTCCATCATTCACACCAGAAGAATTCCCTGCTGTTACGGTTCCCCCTGCGAATAACGGCTTTAGTTTTGCTAATGCTTCCAGTGTTGTTGTCGGCCGAGGATGTTCATCTAAAGAAACTTCCATCTGATTCCCTCTTTTATCGGATACAGTTACAGGGACGATTTCTCGGGATAACACCCCTGCGGATACAGCTTTTTTCGCCTTCATTTGACTTTCAAAAGCAAACAAATCTTGTTCTTCCCGGGAAATATTAAACCTTTTGGCGACATTTTCCGCAGTTTCCGGCATCGAATCTGTCCCATACATCTCCTTCATACGCGGGTTCACAAAACGCCAGCCAATCGTTGTATCAAAAAGCTCGGTATTACCTCGCGGGAACTCGGATTCTGACTTCCCCATGACAAAAGGTGCCCTTGTCATACTTTCCGTACCGCCTGCAATAAAAATTCCCCCGTCTCCTAAGGCAATGGCTCTTGCTGCATAATTAACCGCATCAAGTCCGGATCCGCAAAGACGATTAATCGTGGTTGCTGCAGTTTCAACCGGCAAGCCTGCTAGTAATGCGGACATTCTCGCCACATTGCGATTATCTTCCCCAGCTTGATTCGCATTCCCAAACACGACCTCTTCTATTTCTTGAATAGGAAGTCCTGGATTTCTATCAACCAATGCTTTAATGACAATGGCACCCAGATCATCTGGACGGATGCTTTTTAAAGCGCCCTTGTATCTTCCAATCGGAGTACGTACTGCATCTACAATGACGATCGTTTCCATTAACCATCACTCCTATTGGTGTAATCGTATACCCCTTTGCCAGTTTTTCTGCCAAGACGTCCTGCTTTCACATACTGAATAAGCAGCGGGGCTGGACGATACTTTTCACCGAGTGTTTTGTGTAAATATTGAAGATTGTTCAGTCTTGTATCGAGACCGACTAGATCAGCTAATTCAAATGGGCCCATTGGATAATTCAATCCAAGCTTAATCGCTTTATCAATATCCTGTGGTGAACCAATTCCTTCCTGTAGCATATAAAATGCCTCATTTCCAACTAAGGCGCTTATTCTGCTTGTCACAAAACCCGGGAATTCATTTACGATCACGGTCTCCTTCCCCATTTGCTCAGCAGTAGATTTGATTTGATTCGCCGTCTCTTCATCTGTTTCCAATCCTTTAATAATTTCCACAAGAGGCATTTTATGAACGGGATTAAAGAAATGCATGGCAATCACTTTATTTGGTCTCTTTGTAAAAGAACCTAATTCTGTTGGACTCATTGTTGAAGTATTGGATGCAAAAATACAAGTCTCCGGGGCATTTGCATCCATCTCTTCAAATACCTGTCTCTTAATTTCGATTTTTTCCGGAACTGCTTCTATGATTAAATCGGCGGACCCGAGAGCTTTTTTAAAGTCTGTCACATATAATAGATTATTTTTTGCCATGGTCATTTGGTCAGGAGTAATTTTCTTCCGCTCGATTCCTTTCGAAAAAATCCCTTCTATTTCTGCCTGGGCATGGGAAAGTGCATCTTCATTTACATCAAATAGCTGCACGAAAAATCCACTAATAGCAGCGGTATAAGCTATTCCCCTTCCCATTACACCAGAGCCGATTACGGAAATATTTTGTATCAACCGATTTACCTCCTTATTCTCCTAGAAAATGAGGCTTTCTTTTTTCCAGGAAGGCTGCGATCCCTTCTTTATGATCAAGCGTTTGCCCGGCGATTTTTTGGGCATAGGCTTCCTTTTCCAGCATTTCATAAAGATTGGATTCCCAACTTTGATGCATATATCTCTTTATCAACCCGATTGTTTTCGTTGGCATGTTTGCTAGCTTTAGGGCAAATGCTTCTACTTCTTCATCCCAATTTTCAATCGAAATTACTTTGGTAACCAATCCATATTCTTTTGCCGTTTCTGCTGAAACTTTTTCCCCTAAGATGGCTAATTCCATTGCTTTTGCATGCCCCACCATCCTTGGCAAGTAATAAAAATTGCCGGAATCAGGAACCAAGCCAACATGGATAAAGGCTTCTATGAAACTCGCTTTTGATGAAGCTAATCTAAAGTCACAAGCTAAAGCAAGGCTCATACCCGCACCGGCAGCTGTTCCATTTACAGCTGCAATAATCGGCTTTTCTGTTGAAGCGATTTGCCTTATCATCGGATTATAGTATTTTCTTATTAGTTCACCATAATCGGTATCCACTTCTACATCCTGCAGGTCCTGACCGGAACTAAATGCTCTCCCAGCACCAGTAATAACGATAGCCCTTACTTCTTTATCATTTGCTGCCAGTTTAATAGACTTCGTTATTTCCTCTTTCATCTTGCTGTTAAATGCGTTTAAGTTTTGTGGACGGTTCATCGTGATCCATGCCACATGATCTTTTACTTCATAAAGAATCGTATCAAACATCCATACCCCACCTTTACCTGCCCTTAAAATTTGCCTTTCTCTTCTCGATAAACGCATTCATACCTTCTTTTTGATCCTCAGATGCAAATAGTAAGTAGAAATTTTTCCTTTCAAATTGCATTCCTTCATATAAGGAATAATCCACTGCCTTTGAAACCGATTCCTTTATGAGACGCAGAGAAAGCGGTGGCTTCTTAGAAAGCATCTGCGCATATTTAATTGTTTCCTCTATTAGCACTTCTTTAGGAAATAGTTTGTTTACAATTCCTAACCGGCTGGCTTCTCCTGCCTCTCTCATTTCTCCTGACCAAAGCCATTCTAAGGCTAGCGTTTTTCCAATTAACTTTGTGAGCCTTTGCGTCCCACCCGCTCCAGGCATAACCGCTAAATTGACCTCAGGAAAGCCAAATTTAGTATCCTCCGCTGCAAACAATAAATCGCAAGCTAATGCTAATTCAAAGCCGCCTCCTAAGGCAAATCCGTGCACTGCACAAATAACTGGCTTTTTCAATAAAGAAAGCCGATCCCATTCGGTAAATTGGTTTAGAAGTTCAAGGCTAACTGGATTATCGACTGCCATTTCGTCAATATCCGCTCCCGCCGCAAACGCTCTGCCGTTACCGTAAACAACCATTACACGAATACGGTCATTTTGTTCGAAGCTTTCTAATGCTTGAACAATCTCTGAAACCATTTGGCGATTTAACGCATTCAGTACCTTAGGACGATTAAGCATGACCAAGCCAAGCTGATCTTTCGTCTCAACTTGTATGTACTTATAATCAGCCATTGACTTCTTCACCAAACATGAATGTCACAAGATCGCCCGCAAAGTCCATAACATCCTTTCCTGATGCCTTTGACTCCTCTGTTTTTGATGCCTCTTTAAAAGCTTCTTTGCTGTCGTAATACATTTCGCACATTAAATAATATGGGCTTGACCCCGACATTTTTGTAATTTCTACTTTCCTAAGTCCTGGTATTTTTTCTGTTATTGGGATATGAGTTTCGAAATAATATCGGTCAAATTTTTCAGTGTCCTCCGGTTTTTTAAATAAAGCGATCATTTTATACATGGGCATACATCCTCTCTTTTTTTTTAGTTTCAATTGTCTAGCTCTAGCGCCGACTTCTTATTTACATTAAATTAGAAATCGGCTTCATAGCCTCAAATGGGTTTTTGCAGCTTTTACAGTATAAAATGCTTCTGCATGCTGTTGGTCCGAACAGATTCTCCATTGTTGTATAGTGGGAACCGCAATACGGACATTCTACATCCCATAGTTCCTTTTCTTCTATAAATTTTGGCGGTGGAGCAATTCCAAATTGTTTTAGGTTTTCTTTTCCTTTTTCCGAAATTCTGTCGGATGTCCAAGGAGGGTCATACACGAATTCCACCTCAACATCTTTTACTCCCTCCACCATTTGAATAGCTTCTTTAATATTTTTCTTAATAATTTCTAATGCGGGACAACCAACAAAGGTAGGAAGCGCTTTAATTTTCACACTTCCATCCCTTCCCAATTGCACATCCGAAATCATCCCAAGATCGATTACGCTTACCAAGGGAATTTCAGGATCCTTTACATCTTCCAATTTTTTCAGAACGTTGAATTGTAATGCTTCAAACGATTCCACTTCTCCCCTCACCTTTCCTACCATGCTGCCTGTGGATCGAGATTGTATACTTCACTTAAGGTGGATAATGCTTGATTCAAATCCTCGGTATGCATTCCTGAGCGTCCATCTCCTTTTTTGGCAGTTGGAAATCCTGGATAATCAATGCCTACCTTTTCAAAAACTTGTTTCATTTCAGCTTCCCATTTTTGCTTAAAGAGGCTTTCTTCCTCTATTAATTTATATTTTGAAAAATCTTGGCTATGAGTCCCGTACGATAAGACATCTGCAAATTCATCCCAAACTTTTTGAATGGCAGCTTGCATTCGTGTTTTCGCTTCTCCTCCGCTCAAGATTAGCTGGTTGAACCAAACCTTCCAATGCATAACATGGTAATATTGTTCCATTTTTATTTTGGTGGCTGCTTGAGCTAACGGAAGATAGGAGGATTGTTTTAGAGATTCCAGTTTTAGTTTTTTATAAATATCATAGAAATAATGTCTGACTACTGTGAAAGCCCAATCGTAGTTTGGATTTTCTAAGTAGGTGCCTGTTCCGTTCATTAACTCTAGTAATATAGCATTTTTTCGTTCTGATGCTTTTCGTTCGTGGGCAAGCACATCTGCTGCACCTTCCCCCAACGATTCAAGAAGTTCATAGTACATCACTGCATGCCCCATCGTTGCTTGGTTTATCGATGCATATGCGATATCCTCCTCAATATGAGGGGCCAAACCAAGCCATTCTGAACCACGAAAAGCAAGGATAAAATCATCGTCTGCCAGCTGGTATAAAAGTTCCACCAAAGCAGTTTTATATTCGTTATTTTGAATCGCCTGGTCCATTCTGACGCCCTCCCCATGACATAATTTCCTTCTCATCCAGCACTTGCTGCTCGTATTTCCGCCATTTCTTTTTCAAATATCCATATCCTTTTGTAAGGCGGTATTCTTTATTATCGAGCCGTTCTAATGCCTTTTTTTCTTCAGGTTGTAGCTTTGTAATATCAGAACGTTTCACAACCCATATATCTACCACAGGCTCCCGCCTCATGAAATTTTCCTGAGCCATTACTAATGCCATTTCATGATTCGGAGCAAGTAAACTGAATTGATGCTGGAAATCTGATTTATGATTTCGTTTACTGAATACTTCAAACACATGGTAAAATTGTTCGTTCTGCAAAAACCTCATCCTTCCATCGGGATTTGTACATTTATGCGGACTCTGGTTCCGCTATTTTGCTGAAAAACCTCACTTTTATGGAGTTGGAGGACATACATTCCGTTATTTGCTTAAATTCATGTTAAAAACACTGATTTCCAATACAATAACGGATCCTCTGTCCGCTTAACTTGTGATTTTAGCCATTTTGTCACAGATAACGGTTCTCCTGTCCGATTGCCTAACTTGTGTACATTTATGCGGACTCTGGTTCCGCTATTTTGCTAAAAAACTTCACTTTTATGGAGTTAGAGGACATACATTCCGTTATTTGCTTAAATTCATGTTAAAAACACTGATTTTCAATACAATAACGGTTCCTCTGTCCGCTAGTTTCCTTTCCCTACATTGCGTCACTCTTCGCTCCTAAGGCTTCACGGACCCAGCGGCTATTTTCAAAAGCCATTCTTCTTAGCTGTAATCTTGATTGTGATTTTGGGCCATGACCTGCAATTATTTTTTTGAATTCAGACCAATCCGGCTCCTGATAGACCCATTTCCCCTTTTCTTCATCAAAATGCATCGTATCGTCCGGGATCTTAAATCCCAGCGCTAATACTCGTGGTACGTATTTTGTAAAGAAATCTTGGCGCAGCTGCTCATTTGTTTTCGTCCGTATTTTATATTTGATCGTGATATCCTGCTTAGAGGAACCGGTAGTCTCAGCACTTGCTGGTCCAAAAAACATCAGTAAGGATTGCCACCAGCGATTGATCGCCTCTTGCAGCATCGCTCTTTGCTGTTCTGACCCTTCCGCTAATGCCATGATAATGGATTCACCATGTTGGGCATGAAATACTTCCTCTGCACAAATACGATGCAGTGCACGGGAATATGGACCGTATGATGCTTGTAGCATATTGGTTTGTGTCATAATTGCGGCTCCGTCAACAAGCCATGCGATAATACCTGCATCTGCCCAGGTTGGAGCTTCCATATGAAACACATTATGAAATTTTAAATCTCCAGTTAAGAGATCCTCCATGATGTCTTCCCTGTTTTTTCCCAATGGTTCAAGAAGGTCCTCCACAACCCTGAGAAGGAGCTGTCCATGCCCCATTTCATCTTGTACCTTCGCCATAATTCCTAATTTCTTTCGTAATGATGGTGCCTTTGGAACCCATTCCTTTTCAGGGAGCGCCCCCATGATTTCACTGATGCCATGCATAGATATAAGCTTAATTAATACTTTTCGATATTCATCCGGCATCCAATCGTCGGCTTCTATCTTTTCGCCATTTTCAATTCGTTCCATAAATTGCTGCAGCTTCTCTTCCTCCGTCAATTTAGAAAAATCGACTGTGCTCATATCTGATCCCCTTTCTATTCTCCGTTTTCTCTATGAAGGTGTTATTTTTTTACTATTTCTTTACGATGATCGATAATTCTTACTGCTTTTCCTTCTGAGCGTGCAATGCATTTTGGTGGCAGCAATACAACATTCATGGTCACATAACAATAGGTTTTCATTTTCTCTTGAATTTCGGCTTTTAATGCTTGCAGTATTGGGTGTTTTAGATTCTGTGATGTTTTTTGATAAAGCTCTCCAGTTATTTCAACATGCAGCTCTACTTCATCTAAGGAGGATGTTCTATGAAGATGTAATTGATAATGAGGTGCTAATTCTTTCATTTGAATCAGATGGTGCTCTATTTCGGATGGAAAAACATTGACGCCTCGCACGATGATCATGTCGTCAATACGCCCTTTCACCCTCGACATACGTGTTGTAGTTCTTCCACATATACATTTGGCTTTGGTGATGGATGCTATATCTCCTGTTCGATATCGAATAATTGGAAGCGCTTCCTTTTTGAGGCTGGTAAAAACAAGCTCTCCAATTGTTCCCTCCTGAACGGGTTCCAATGTTATAGGGTCTATGACTTCAACTAGAAAATGATCTTCTGCTATATGTAAACCGTCCTGCCCGACACTGCATTCCATTGCGACTCCGGGTCCAACCACTTCGCTTAAACCATATATATCACAAGCTTTTATATCAAAAAGTTCCTCTAATTTCTTTCTCATTTCTTCAGACCATGGCTCTGCACCGAAGATACCGTACTTTAAAGTGGTTGACCTCGGGTCTTTTCCCATTTCCAGCATCTTTTCTCCTATATTTAAGGCATAGGATGGTGTAGAACAAAGTATAGTAGGTTTAAAATCCTCAAGGATGGAAATTTGTCGTTCTGTATTTCCTCCAGATATTGGTATAACCGTTACCCCTAATTCTTCACCGCCAAAATGAAGCCCCAGCCCGCCCGTGAATAAACCATATCCATAAGCATTTTGCAGAATATCTTCCGGTCCGCCACCGACAATGGAGATCGCTCTTGCAACAATGATTGCCCAGTCCTTAATATCCTTCTTTGTATATCCAACTACTGTTGGTTTTCCACTAGTTCCTGATGAGGCATGCAAACGGACAAGATCTTTTTGTTCCGAAGCAAATAATCCGAATGGGTAATGATCTCTTAGGTCACGTTTCGTCGTGAAAGGCAATTTCTTAATATCATCCAAAGTTTGAATGCTATCAGGATTTACATTACTTTCTTGAAGCTTATTTCGGTAAAATGGAACACGTTCATACACTCTTTCAATCGTTTTTTGCAAATCATGAAGCTGCTGATCTTCGATGGATTTTCTTTCGGCAGATTCAATATCATGCAAAATCATATATTTCCTCCTTACCCACTCATTAATATGACGTATTTTTTCCGTCTATACATTTTACCGTCATATTTAATTATAGAATACGACCTAAAACCACAATTGTCAATTTGATTCTGAAAATTCAACTTCCCATTTTACTTAAAAAAAAAACCGGAGAATATATCTCCGGCTTAATCCATCATTTTCACAAGTTTTCTGGAAAATCCTAATAAAATAATACCAAATACGATCGTAACACATCCAATTAAGCCAAATACTTCAAAGTAACCTAATGATTCAGTGAAGCTACCTAATTGACCTGCTAATATATTTGCAATACCAGAGCTTGCTAACCAAACACCCATCAATAATGATGCATATTTTAGAGGAGCGATCTTACTTACAGTGGATAAACCAACTGGTGAAAGGAACAGTTCCCCTACTGTATGGAATAGATACGTGACAACAATGAACAATAAATTAGCTTTCACTGTAATATCATGTTCATTGCTTCCGGTACGCATAATTGCTAATAATAGGACAAGATAACCAATACCTAGCAAGATCATTCCAAGTCCCATTTTTGTTGGTACAGGCATATCCCCGCGTTTTGAATGAGAAAGCTTAATCCAAAATGCAGAAACAACAGGTGCCAAAAGAACGATAAATAATGGATTCACTGATTGGAACCATGATGTTGGAATTCCAAATCCGAATACATTTCTGTTTACGAATTTATCTGTGTAAACAGTTAATGCCCCACCAGCTTGTTCAAATCCAGCCCAGAAGAAAATAACAAATACAGTTAGAATAACAACCACTGCTGTTCTTTGTTTTTCTTTTTTAGTTAATGGCGCTTTTATTTTTTCTCCGCCAGCAGCTTCCTTCGGTTTTCCAACCGGTTTTTTACCAATGTCACCAAGGTAACGATTTCCTAAAAGATTAAATAAAACTTGACCGATGACCATTCCGATTGCAGACGCCAAGAAACCATACTTATAACCGTAGGCAATAACACCATTATTATGAACTGCAAATAGCTTGTCTGTAATCATACCAATAATAAGCGGTGAAAAGAATGCACCGACATTAATCCCCATGTAAAAGATTGTAAACGCAGGATCACGTCTTGGATCATCTTTTTCATATAACTCCCCAACAATGGTAGAGATATTCGGCTTGAAAAACCCGTTCCCAATAATCAGAATAATTAGACCTAAATAAACACCGGCTTCACTATGGATGCCGAATAAAACAAGGTTTCCAATTGCCATTGTAATACCGCCAAGCGTTATTGCCAAGCGTTGACCTAGGAAACGGTCTGATAACCATCCACCAATTAAAGGTGTTAAATATACAGCTCCTGTGAAGAAACCATAAAGTGCTAAGGCAAAACTTTCATTCATTCCTAAACCGCCGTTAACAAGCGATTTCGTTAAATAAAGGACTAGGATAGCCCGCATTCCATAATAACTAAAGCGCTCCCACATCTCAGTTAAGAATAACAAATAAAGACCCGGTGGGTGTTTTTTACGCGATTTATTGGAATCCTGCTGATTATTCACTGTTGCCTCCATAATTTCGCTCCCCTCAATAGTAAAAATTATTTTAATATAGAATTAGCATAATTTATTAACAATTAAATCGTCAATAAATTTGTTAGAAAAAGAAAAATTGGAAATCTTTTTAATTAAGGGATTAGTTAAAATTAATCTTTCGAAGCCTTATCATTATTTACATTTGAATTTTTTAACATGGTATATTATTCCTCGAATTCAAATTAAATTTTTGTAGGATAATTTCTCAGTGTATTAATTTACTTTCTTTTGCTTTTTTTACAAAATTATCGCTAACTCGGTTGATTGGCCGTTTTAGAAAAATTCCTATGAGGAAGAACAATAGCGCAAAAAGGCATAAAATCAACATATCCTTCTGAACAATATCCCATAAAATTCCTCCTACCGCTTCTCTCATCAGGCTAATTGAATAGGTAAAGGGTAAAAAGGGATTTAATTTTTGAAAAAAGGTTGGAGTAACTTGAATAGGAAAAGTTCCACCAGACCCAGAAATTTGTAAAACTAATAATACAATTCCAATTGACTTTCCAATATTACCAAATACGGAAACCAATGTATATACCATTGTGATAAAAACAGCACTATTCCATAACCCAAAAAGGATAAACCAAAGTTTTTCCAAAACAAATGCATGCAGAAAGTAAATATCTCCAATCGTTACTAGCAAAGACTGTAATAATCCTAAGGTTAAAAATGTCAAATAGCGCCCAAAAAATATTTGATAGCTTTTTATATGCAGGTCTTCAACATCTACAGTTAGGAGCGATATTAATAGCATTGCCCCAACCCATAAAGATAATGTCGTAAAAAATGGGGACATGGCAGATCCATAATTAGGAATATGATACAGCTGTCTTTCTTTTAATAAAACTGGTTCCTTAAAAAAATTACTCTCCTTTTGAACATCATGCTTCAATAATTGAATAATGTCGTGAATATTTTCCTTTTTTTCGAAATCACGTATTCGATTTGCAATTTTTTTAATTTGTGTTTCTGCTCCAGGGAGTTCCCTTTTTAGCCTTGTAACTTCGTTTATACCCATTACAGCTCCTTTGGAAGCATCATTTAAAAGCTTTTTTATAGTTGGAAGATCTTTATTTGCTTGATTCAATATTTGACCTGCATTATTTACACTTGTCTTAGCAATGTCTATGGAATGCTGTACTTTTGGGACGATAATGGAATCATAATTTGTTACTAATCGATTCAATGTATTAGAAGCAGTACTTGATAATCCGTTTATACGATCGATGACATCTTTAGAGATTTGTTGCCCTCTGTCAATATCATTTGAGACTACCTTTAAAAGATTTATCTCTTGTTGAAATTGATTCATTACAGCTGCGATTTGCTGACTAATTGGCATCATTTCCTGTCTTCCGCTGATACCATCCAATTGTTTTAATGTATTATTTAAAGTATCGGTTATGTTCACACCGGATTGTAAACTCATGATGGCCTTTTCAATTTCAGCTTTTGACGCTGTATTATTCTGAATATGTGAGACTATTCCTTGAGATGTACTGGCTATTTCACTAAGCAAAATCAAATTTTCCTTAGTAGCAGGTTCTATTTTGTTTAAAACAGCTTCACCCTTAGATAAAAAATTGGAGAGTTGGCTAGTAAGTTCCATTCCATTTTTCGTTATTTCTTGCACTTTCGGAAGACTTCCCTGAGCATTCCTTACGATATCGCGAGCTTTTGTTGCATCATTTAAAGCTATATTGACATATCTGTTGATTTTCGGAATATCTGCTTCTATTTTAAAAATGAGTTCTTTAACTCTTTCAATTGCAGGTAAATCTCTTTCCAATTCAATCCCAATTTCACGGAATATGGAAAAGATGGTTTCACTGGCAGTTTTTACAAAGTTTTTACTAATTTGATCCACGACTCCACTTGCACCAGAAGAGGTGATTTTCGGAGCAACAGCATTGATTTTTTCATTTACTGTATACACAATGACAGGTTTCTTTGGATTTGCGTTTAAAATAGAAGTTATTTTCTCGGAAAAATCTTTTGGTATTGTAATGCTGGCATAGTATTTCCCATGTTTCACCCCATCAAGCGCGTCATCCTCGCTTACAAACTGCCACCCTAATTTTTTGTTTTGGTGAAGGGATTGGACGACTTCATTGCCTACATTAATGCGCTTCCCTTTCATAACGGTTCCTTGATCCAGATTGGAAACTGCAACGGCAATTCCTCTCGTATTTCCATAAGGATTCCAAGAAGCTTTAATGTTGAACCATGCATACAGGGATGGCAAGACAATTAGGGCTAACATAATCACTAATGCAACCCAGTTTGTTATAATATTCTTCATATCTCTTGCATAAATGCGCAAAATAGTACCCATCTTTTCCCCACCTGAGCTCTCCTTATTTCTTTTCAGCATCATAATTGCTCTCTATGTAAAGGTTCTCCAAATGGGAATATTTTATTTATTGACCTTGCCCATTGGTATACGGATTTCGTAGCACTTGCGAGATGAAGGAAACACAGCAAGGTAAATCATGGAGAAGGTGAATCCACTAGCAGATATGCTGCTTGCACTAGACAATGACCAACTAAATCAAAGTGAAGCACAACTTCTTATACGATAAAAAAGCCTTGAGTACTTTATTCGGTACTCAAGGCTTTCTTCCATTATTGTAATTCCTTATCTAAAAACGCATAAAAGTCTACCCATTCATCAATTAGTTTGGATGTTGGCTTTCCTAAACCATGACCAGCCTTCGATTCGATACGTAGGAGAATGGTAGATCCTTTATCTGCTTTCTCCAGCAATGTAGCGGCAAACTTTTTCGCATGGGCAGGTACTACCCTGTCATCACTTTCCGCTGTTGCAATTAATATAGGCGGATATTTTTGCCCTTCTTTCACATTATGAAGTGGAGAATAAGCATACATAAATGGGAAATGTTCCGGATTTTCAGCATTTCCATACTCCGGTATCCAGTATCGGCCAATCGTGAACTTATGATAACGAAGCATATCAATTACCGGTACACGGCAAAGCACTGCGCCAAACAGATCCGGTCTTTGCACCATACATGCTGCTACTAAGAGTCCGCCATTTGAACCACCCATGATGGAAAGTTTTTCCTTGCTTGTATAACCACTCTTAATTAGCCACTCACCAGCCGCAATAAAATCATCAAAGACATTTTGTTTATTTTCCAACATCCCTGCTTTATGCCACTCTTCTCCATACTCGGTTCCTCCGCGGAGGTTTGCAACAGCATAGACACCGCCTTTTTCCAACCAACGTAAAACAGCTGGGTTGAAAGATGGAGTCATACTAATATTGAATCCGCCGTAACCGTATAAAATCACAGGGTTTTGCCTATTAAGTTCGATTTCCTTATGGTGAGTCAGGAACATAGGGACTTTTGTGCCGTCTTTTGATGTATAAAAAATTTGCTTTGTTTCATAAGCGGATATGTCCATTTCTAATTGGGATTCCGCAAAGGTTTCCAGCTGATTTTCAGAAACATTGTAATGATAAACGGTTGTTGGACTTAAAAATGATGTCATTCCAAAATAAATTTGATCATCTTCGCTGCTTCCTGTTATGTTTGTTAATGAACCAATCATTGGATTAGCTATTTCATTTTCATACGTCCCATCCATTTTATAAACATGAAGTTGATGATGGGCATCATGAAGGGTTGCAACCACAAATCGATCTTTTACATATTTGACAACATCGATTACATCCTGTTGTTCCGGTAAAACTTCCGTCCAATTTTCCGGATCGGGATTATCCACATCAACCGCGATAATTCTGCCATTTGGCGCTTTTAAATTTGTTTTAAAATAAAAGGTTGTGCCGATATTCGTGATGTACGAATACTCCGCATCTTGTTTATCTAATAAACGTGTAAAACCATCATTTGAATCTAACTTTTTCAAGTAAAAACGATTTTCCGTTGCTGTTCCAAGATTCACATGGAGGCATAAGTATTGTTCATCATCACTTATAAATGCACTGAACATTAATTCCTTCTCTTCCGGCTGCTCGTGGATTAATTGATCTTCACTTTGACCAGTCCCTAGTTTATGGAAATATACTTTATTATAGTTGCTCTCGTCTTCCTTGCTTACCGAACCAGGCGCCGGGAAACGACTGTAATAAAAACCTGAAGTGTCAGGTGCCCAAGAAATCCCAGTAAATTTAACATGTTGGATATGATCAGTCAGTTTTTCACCGCTATTAATATCAATTACATGAAGCTCCTGCCAATCACTTCCATGAGTGGAAGTTGCATATGCAATATAATGTCCATCCTTGCTGAAGGAGTAATTGGTCATTGCAACGGTTCCATCTTCACTTAGCGTATTCGGATCAATAAGAACAGACTCCTTTTCGCCTTCCTTCATATATAAAACAGCTTGATTTTGCAGACCGTCATTTTTTTGATAAAAAAGGCGGTTCTTTACTTTTTTCGGAACGAAATATTTTGGATAATTAAATAGCTCTGTTAATCTTTCTCTATCCTTTTCACGTGTACCGATTTGTTCAAAATAGGCATCAGCTTGCTCCGACATCCATTTTCCCCAATCTATCGTATCTTGTGAGGTTGGATCTTCCAGCCACCGATATGGATCGGGAACCTTCGTGCCATGAAAATCCTCCACAATATCACTTTTTTTAATGGTTAACATCCTCATTCCCCCTGAACCTTTTATGACTATCTTTCTCTATACTTCGCCGTTCGAAATAAAAATCCCTTTTAAAAAACGGAAAGATTCAATTATTTCCAAAAAAAAAGAAGATTGCTAAAGAATCTTCTTACTAAACATCCTGACCTAAATTCGATTGGACAAGGATTTTTTCATAGTTTCTATCCTTTTCTTTCGATAGTAATGTACCTATGAATCCTCCTATAAATCCAAGAGGAATCGAAACAATTCCTGGTGAGGCAAGTGGGAATATTGGTTTTCCTACGAAAATAGCATGTCCGCTTGGATCCCAAACATTTGGACTTAAGAGAACGAAAATAATCGTTGAAAATAATCCCACAATCATACTTGTTATCGCCCCTGCGGTATTAAATCTTCTCCAGTAAATAGTTAGTAGAATAACAGGAAGATTAGCACTGGCAGCAAGGGTTAACGCTAATGATCCAAGAAAGGCAACATTTAAATTTTGTACAAATAAAGAGATAATAATCGCAATAACAGGTACGAGAATGGAAGCAATCCGCGCAGCTTTCAATTGCTGCTTCTCACTTGCTTTGCCTTGCTTCAAGATCCCATTATAAAAGTCATGTGCAAATGCGGAGGCACCCGATAATACAATTCCGGCAACGACTGCCAAGATGGTCGCAAATGCAACTGCAGCAATAAAGGCGAATAAGAAATCCCCTCCAAGAATTCGGGCCAATGCTGGTGCAGCCATATTACCGGCGGGATTTTCAGCAATGATTTTATCCGTTCCAATTAGTGCCGCCGCACCAAACCCCAGAAAAATAGCCATAACATAAAATATGCTAATCACCCATGTAGCAACAGTCACAGATTTTCGGGCTGTCTTCGCATCTTTAACCGTGAAAAAGCGTATCAACACATGTGGCAAACCTGCTGTACCAAGCAATAATCCAAAGTTCAGAGATATGGCGTCGAGACCATTTTTATTTTTAATTCCCGGCTCTAAATATTTTTCTCCAAATGGAGTAGCGCTTTTTACTTTTTCAAAGATATCGATGATATTAAAATGAAATTTGCTTAAAACAAGAATAAAAAGAACGAATGTACCGCCTAATAATAAAAATGCTTTTGTGATTTGTACCCAGCTTGTTGCGGTCATCCCTCCAAACAGAACGTAGACCGTCATGAGTACTCCAACGATAATTAGGGATGGTACATAAGGTATCCCAATGAGCATTTTAATCAGAACCCCTGCTCCGACTAATTGAGCGACCATGTAAAAGACAGAAATGGTTACAGTATTAAGTGCCGCAAATCCACGTACTTTATTGGCTTTAAAACGGGCCGTAATCATATCTGCCAACGTGTATTTTCCTAAGTTTCTAAGAGGTTCCGCCACTAAATACATAACAACCAGGTAAGAAAGTAATGCACCTAGCAATAGATATAATCCGTCAAATCCAGTTAATGCAATTCCACCTACAATTCCAAGGAAAGAAGAGGCAGACATAAAGTCACCGGAAATAGCAACCCCATTTTGCCAGCCCTTCAATTCCCCTCCGGCTGTATAAAATTGATTTGTATTTTTGGTTAATTTGGCTGCGAAATAGGTAATAACAAGGGTAGCAACAACGATTACCAGAAATAGACTAATGACTGTATAGTTCATACCTTTGCCTCCTTGACAGCCAATTCTTTATTTGCCCCCTCTTTAATTGTTTCACTTAATCGATCAAATGAATTCGCTTTTTTTGTATAGAGGACACAGAAGAGCCAGGTCATGACGAATAGCATAAAGGCCCAAAACCAAGCCCATGTAATAGGACCGACAATAGAGTGATTAAGAATAGTTGAATAGGAAGTCAAAACGGGCAGGGCCATAAATAGAATAAAAATGGTGAGAGTAGATGTAAGAATGAATTTCTTTTTTTTCGATAAAAGTTGTTGAAAGCCCGGCATTTGAGCTATTTTTTCATATTTCTCTTCATCCCTCATAGTCCGAATCACTTCTTTCGTAATAAGTTTCGATACATCCATTTACAATGTTATAAAGAGTCTTTAGACTTTTGATTTCAAAACGCCTTTACAAATTAACTAGATTTCTATATTTCCCTTCAAAAAACGTAAGTGGATCGCCATCTTTAACAACAATGTCTAAAACCTCGCCAATATATAAAGTGTGATCGCCTGCTTGGTGTGTTGCATGGACATTGCAAGTAATATTCGCGATTGAACCTGGAACTACTGGGATATCCTGCATCCAATCAAAATCAATCATTCGCTGCTCCTTCAATTGTCCTGCAAAGTACATGGACATATCCTGCTGGTCTTTTGTGAGTATACTAATACCAAATTTTCCAGATTCCTTAATTCGCTGATTCATATTTGCCTTTTCTCCAATCGAGATTAAAACAAGCTTTGGGTTAAGAGAAACAGACATAAAGGCATTTGCAGTCATGCCATGTACTTGATTATTCACTGAAGTAGTAATAATCGTAACCCCCGTTGCAAATTTCCCCATCGCATTGCGAAATGTACGATCATCCATTATGTGGGCCTCCTTTAATGCACTCATGTTCCGTTACCTCCTAAATCGATTATGAATATTATTATGTTTATAGGTTCCCGCTTCACTGAATTCAATTAGTTCCATAGATAGAGCAAGATAACGCTTTTCAAACAAATCTTGAAAATGATCTTTTATTACAGCAAATAATGCATCACAAACTTGTTTTTTGATCTCTTCGGATCTACCGGCACCAATTTTTAACGTTCCATGAACAAATGCATCATTTTCCTTACCATCCGCCACTCTATAATCCTGCAATTCAATTGCTCTTGACCGGATGCCTCCAATAGGAAAAATAGGTTGATAGGAAATTAAAACATTATTGATTTTTTCAAGCAGCAGCGGAATATTGGCATCTGGTTTTAGATTGTCGGTATATTCAAGAATGAAATGCGGCATGATTCCCTTCCTTTCTGGGACAAGGTTTGTCTTTTTTGGTTTGGCGGAATTATTTCCTGTTTTGGCGGAATTATCGCTCGTTTTGGCGGAATTAGCTACAAGATCCGCTAGAGTTATCCGGTTTTTCTATCATTTTTTTGTTAGCGGTTATCTATTTCTTAATTCCCTTTCCGAAATTCCGGGCAAAGTGGCTATTTATGGATTATAAAGGACTTGGCGCTTCCTTTTTCCTACCACTTTGGCCTTTTGACCCCATATTATGGACAGGTTATTGAACTACCTACAAGCAGGGACGAGGGACCTATCCCACTCCCCACACTCAATCTACAATAGTGTTCACTAAGCGGCCAATTCCTTCGATTTCGGTAATTACTTCAGCCCCTACAGCTGTATCGAATGATCCTTTTGGTGTTCCCGTTAAAATGATGTCGTCTGCGTTTAATGTCATGAAGCTGCTTAAATATTCGATTAAAACTGGGATGCTAAAAATCATATCCTTTGTATTGCCTTCTTGTGTCAGCTCTCCATTTACATACGTTTTCAACGTTAAATTCATCGGGTCCTCAACATCTTCTGCATCTACTAGCCAGGGACCAATCGGTGTGCAGGTATCGCGATTTTTCACCCTTAAATTAGGTCGGTAATAGTTCTCTAAATAATCCCGAATGGCATAGTCATTTGCAATGGTATAGCCGCTGACGTATTCATAGGCATTGTCAGCCTTGACCTTTTTCGCCATTTTTCCTATAACTACAGCAAGCTCACATTCATAATGCATATAGGTTGCATCTGCAGGTCTTATTGTTTGCCCATTATGCCCGATGAAGGTGTTTGGTCCTTTCAGAAAAACAAGCGGTTCCGACGGTGTCTGAAAAGAAAGTTCAGAAGCATGATCGGCATAATTCAGACCGAGAGCAAATACGGTTTTAGGTTCAACAGGCGGTAGCCACATAACCTCCTCTTCCCGGACGGTTTTCCCATTGTCGAGTAGGAGGCGCCCGTCTTGATCAACAGCGTGGTGAATGGACCCGCTGTATACGACTCGAGCCCTTTTCATAATCTCACCCCCGCGACCAATTCCTTTTCATCCACAACTACATTTTCCAAACTTCCAATTCCTTCAATTTCAATGCGAACGCGATCTCCAGCCTTGGCTTTCGGCGGATTCTCTGGTACACCAACCAGCAAGACATCCCCTTTTGACAGAGTCATAAATTCCGTCACTTCTGCAATCAATTTTGAGACAGATCTTATTAAATTTGCAGTTGTATTCTCTTGTTTAAGTTCATCGTTGATAAAAACTTTAATACGAAGAGAATCGGGATTTATTCCTTCCTTAACGACAATCCATGGGCCAACCGGACAAAATCCGTCTCTTGCTTTATGTTTGACTGCGGGACGATAAAAACTTTCATGCGGAATAGTAACGTCGTTCACAATGGTATAGCCTTCCACATATTCTAATGCTTTTGATTCACTGACGTGTGTCGCTGAACGCCCAATGACGATTCCCAAAGCAGCTCCTATTTCAAGTTCCTTAGAATCTAGCGGTAACGGAATGGGCATCCCATACCCTGTAATGGTATTGATAGGCTTTATATAAAGGATGGGAGCTTCCGGCGGTTTGTTATAGGGGGCATCGTGAACCGAATCCCCCATTTGCTCCAATGCTCCTTTATAATTTAGTAAAGTGCCATAAATGGTTCCTGATACTGGAGCATCCCATAGAAGTTTGCCAATTTCATAGGTTTCACTATTATAATGGAGAGTATTTTCCCTTACTTCCCCATCATGGAAAAGCTGAGAGCCTTGAAATTTAAATGTAACCTTTGGCATAGAGTCACTCCTTATTAAATAATAATCGTCGGCTTTTTCTTTTCTAATTTCGGCTCTTTCGTTTCGACTTTTTTTCCTGTATGAACATCCAACACAACGGAAGCTTCATTGAACCAACAGTCTGGTGCGGCATGGCCCCAAAATGTTTGGCGCATCGGATCATCCAAATCCCAGCGAATTGGCTTGAAATCTGGATCACTTGTTAAATAATCACCGTTATACAGTTCGATGCGATGACCGTCCGGGTCACGTAAATACAAGAAAAAGGCATTGGATAATCCATGGCGGCCAGGCCCTCGCTCAATGCTTGCACCGTAACCGAGGGAAGCTAAAACATCGCATGTGTTAATGACACTCATTGGATCGCTTAGCCAGAAACCAACATGATGCAACCGCGGGCCAACGCCGTTCATAAAGGCAACATCATGGACGGTTGGTTTACGGTGAAGCCATGCAGCCCATATTTGTTCATCATTGGAGGTAGTATATTCAGAGCAGGCAAATCCTAATTCATTGATATAGAAGTGATATGCCTTCTCAACATCTTCCACAGCACAGTTAAAATGATCAATTCGTTGGACACGAGCTCCCTTATATAAATCATAGCGCTGCAGCAATCTGTCTACCGTCTCCATCTCTGCGAAAAACTCAAGCGGCAAACCAGAAATATCTTGAACACGCAGAGTTCGCCCCATTGCTTTTTGCGTACCTATTTCCATCCATTTCGTTTGAGAGCCCTTTTCGGAAAAAAACGCGGATAATGCATCAAGATCTGCCTCCGATTGAACCTTATAGCTTATAACCTCTACGCTCGGTTCTTCCGCCTTTTGCAGTACAAGACTATGGTGGCAATGCTCCTCGAGTCCTCTTAAATAAATATGATTTTCATCACTGGCAGTTTCGACAAAACCAAGTGCATTTATATAAAACCTTCGGGACTCCTCTAAATTGGTTACATTGAAAACGGCTCTGGCGGCACGAATAATATTAAAATTCATTTCTCCAATCCTCCTCATACAAAGCTAGGCTTACTAGTGTTTACCTTCCCTAAAAACTCGCGAATGATCTCTTTATAGGAATCTTTCTCATAAGAATCAAAGTAAGCCATCCCCATGCGAATTGGATCACCGAAGAAATAATATTCATAATGCATTTGACGGCTTCCAAAGGCGCTCATCGTCATATCCCATGCTAATCGGAACAGTTGGACGCGTTCATAGCCTTCGAGATTTTTCCCCTGAAGTCCACGATGAATGATCGCACCAATGTCCTCATTTCGGAAGTCTGCTTCGGTTGGGATTCCCATTAATCCGGATGCACCTAAAACACGTAAAATTTCCACAAGGCGAGGATACACACGAGGATACCAGTTTCTTGCCGTGTCTAAAGCAACATAATCCGGTGTCATCGTCCCCCATTTGTCCAGCTTGGCATTATGCTCTGCCCTGTATAAGTGGCTGCGCATCGTTTCAAGGGTCATCATTATTTCGGCACCTTTATCCTGAACATGCTGGAATTGATCAATTCCAATAGCATCCATTACACTTAATGCTAAACCAAGCAGGAATTCCGTTTTGACAATATTTTTCGCCAGGACTTGATGAGCCATATGAACAACGGCATTTGTTTCCCGGAACGTGCGATTACAGATGGATGAATTACCGCAAACAAATACCCTTTCCCACGGAACAAAAACATTTTCAAACGAAACAATTGCATCTCCCTCTTCAAATCTGGAGGAAAGTGGATGATCCCACTCACTTTTGCCATAATCAAACGATTCACGGCTGATGAATTTTAAACCTGGAGTATTGTTTGGAATCGCAAATGCGATGGAATAAGGATCATCTAACTCACCGGATTTTTTCACCGTGGATGGAAAGACAAGAATTTCATCCGTAATACCTCCTTGTGTAGCAAGAAGACGGATTCCGTCGACAATGATTCCCTCTTTCTTTTTCTCTACAAGATGCAATGCCACATTGGCATCCTTCTGTTCATGCTGGGCTTTAGCTCGATTCACCTGAGGATGGATTAATGTATGAGTTAAGCTAATATCATTCTCTCTGGCATACTCATAATATTTTTTTGCATTTTCTGCGAACATTGGGTCTGCTTCAGCAAATAATTCATTGGACACACCCATCGCCATTACTTCGGCATTGAGATAATCCGGGGAACGACCCATTAAACCGCCGGATGTTCGTGCCCATTCTGTGATGGCTTCTCTTCGTGCAATTAAATCATCAATCGTTTTTGGCTGCAGGAAAGTCATCCCAACCTTATTGCCAGTGGTTGGAGACGAATATAGCATTTTCTCTGGCTTTTCATATTGAAGATCATATAATTTAGCCATCGATTGAATTACATTTTTGAAGGCCGGATGCTCTGTTACATCGCTTACTCGCTCTCCATGTATATACACATTGTTATTTGCTTTCTTTAACCGTTCGATATATTCTTTTCCTGTTTTAGCTGGCATATTTTATCCCCCTTTATTATTAAGACCGCTACGATGTAGTTCACCCTAATTTACGCCTTTGGTTTCCCAAATTGCGGAATATGATGTTCTGTTAATGCGACATGAATAACCTGTACTTCAGTATAAAAATCGAAAGCGTAATGTCCGCCTTCGCGCCCTATTCCGCTTGCTTTTGTTCCGCCAAATGGAATGCGGAGGTCCCGAACATTTTGCGAATTAATCCATATCATTCCAGAGTCGATTCCTTGAGCCACCCTGTGTCCGCGCATGATATCCTTCGTCCATACATAGCCTGCAAGCCCGTATTTTACATCATTGGCAAGCTCGATGACTTCCTCTTCTGTTTTAAATTTCATAACAGTCATTACCGGTCCGAAGATTTCCTCTTGGGCCACTCTCATATGATTTTCAACATTTAAAAGCAATGTCGGCGGAACAAAATTTCCTTTATGAAATTCTTCCGGTATTACACCGGAATACACTTCAGCACCCTCTTGCACTGCAATTTCCAAATATCGTTTCACATTGTTAAAATGCTCGACATGAATTAATGGGCCGACCTCTGTATCTTTATGTAGCGGATCCCCAATGACGATATTGGAAATGCGTTCCTTTAAGGCAGAAACGAATTTATCGTAGATGGATTCATGTAAAAATAGTCTTGAGTTTGCTGTACATCTTTCCCCATTAAAGGAGAAGATTCCCCATGTACTAGCATCAAGCGCTCTTTCAAAATCTGCGTCCTCGAAAACAATAATCGGTGATTTTCCGCCTAATTCAGCCGAAACACGTTTCAAGGAATCAGCGCCATTTTTAATAATTTCCGACCCTGTTGTGGTTTCTCCTGTAAAAGAGATCAGTTTGACGTCCGGATGTGCAACTAATGATGCTCCCGCTGTTTCTCCAAATCCGTGTACTACATTGAACACACCTTTTGGAAGCTCTGCCTTATCAATGATTTCCGCTAATCGGTTCGCTGTCAGCGGCGACCATTCTCCTGGCTTTAATATAACTGTATTTCCCGTTGCCAAAGCGGGGGCAATCTTCCATGTTTCAAGCATAAACGGTGCATTCCAAGGAGTAATTAATCCAGCAACACCAATAGGCTTTCGGATTGTATAATTTAAAAACTCCCCATCCACTTGGTATGCTTCACCAACCATACGACTCGCAACCATCTCCGCATAAAAACGAAAGTTTTGTGCGGAACGTGCTACCATGTTTTTCGTTTGGCTAATGGGAAGCCCTGTATCTAGTGATTCCAGTGGAGCGATTTCTTCGATATGTTCATCAATTAAATCTGCAATTCTATGAATATATTTAAGCCTTTCGCTGACTTTCATATTGCCCCATTCGCCTTTGAACGCAGTGTATGCGGCTTCCACCGCCGCTTCGATATCCTCCTTGTCTCCTTCTGCAACTCTGTTTATCACTTCATTCGTAAACGGATTAAGATTTTCAAATGTCTTTCCTGAATGGGCGTCCACAAATTGTCCATTGATATAGAGCTTTACGTCTTGTATTTTCTCCATTCCAAACCCTCCTGCTATTTTGAAGCGATCTCATCATGTAATTCGACATAGTGTGATAAAACCGAACGAATTTCTTTTTGTAAGTCATCTGATGGTAAATCCATTGGCAAGCGCAAAACCGGTTTGATTTTCCCCATCATTCCTAATGCAGCCTTTAATGGAGCAGGATTCGTATCTTTAAAAAGCACGTCATTTAATTCCATTAGTTCATAATGGAGTTCCTGAGCTCGTTTCACATCCCCTTCTGCCCAAGCGTTATAAATTTCCGCTACTTTGTCTGGTGTAATGTTAGCTGTTGCACTAATATGGCCAGCTCCACCAATCGCAAGCATTGGAAAGCATAACAATTCAATACCGGAATAAAGCAGAAAATCTCTTCCGCATTTAAGCAATACACGATTCACATGTTCAAAGTCTTTATTGGATTCCTTCACACCAATGATATTAGGACAATCCTTCGCTAGTCTTGCCAATGTATCGACATGTAAATTGGTTGCCGTTCTTCCTGGAATGTTATACACAATAATTGGGATATCCACTGAGTCAGCTACTGCTTTGAAATGTTTGTATAAGGCATGTTGTGAAGGTTTATTGTAATATGGCACGATGACAAGTGCCGCGTCTGCCCCGAGTTCCTGAGCCTTTTTCGTGAGGTATAAGGTTTCTTGATGATTGGTGGAGCCTGTTCCGGGAACGAAAGGAACCCTGCCATTTATTGCTTTTGCCGCAGTCTCCATGACTTTTACACGCTCTTCTACCGTTAATGAGCTTGGTTCCCCCGTTGTTCCAGTAACGGAAATCCCATGTGTTCCACTTTCTATATGCCAGTGAATCAGTTTTTCAAAGGTCGGATAATCAATCGAAAAATCTTCGTTGAATGGGGTTATTATTGGGGCTATCGATCCTCGCAATTTTTGTTTTGCTTCTTCGTAACGATTCATATTCCTCCACTCCTCAAAAGTTGGTTAAATTGAAAAAATCATTTTTGAAAACCCTTACAACCGAAATGTATCATATGTTAAATTATATTTAAAATATTTAAAATATTTGTTTTATATATAAAAAAAGTATGCAAAAAATAATTTGGGGAGGAGATAAGATGGATATTAAGCAATTGCGCTATTTTTCCACTATTGTCCAAGAGGGACAAATAACCCGTGCGGCAAAAAAACTACACATGGCACAACCTCCGCTCAGTCATCAGCTAAAGCTTTTGGAAGAAGAATTAGGGGTTACACTATTCGCAAGAAATGGCAGAAAGTTAGAGCTCACACAACCTGGCGAGGTACTGTATAAGCACGCACAAAATTTACTAAAACAATTAGAAGAAACAATAGATGAGGTACGTGAATCAAATGAGGGACTTCGGGGAGTCTTATCGATAGGATCCGTAAAGTCATGCTTTGCCCACTTGCCCCAAAAAATGAAAGAATATCTCCAAAAATATCCATTAGTCACCCTACAACTTAGGGAAGGGGACACCTTTGTCATTGGTGAGCTTTTAAAAAATAGAGAAATAGAAGTTGGTATTACTCGGCTTCCAATGGACCTTAACGATTTCTCTTTTATTCGCTTATCCAAGGATCCATATGTAGCGGTTCTTCCAAACGAATTTATGAACATACAGCCTTCTAAAAACGAAATCAGTATGTTGGATCTAAAAGATCTGCCGCTGCTGCTGCTCCATCGCATTCAAGGTTCTGGGCAATTTGAACTAGTAGTAAATGAATGCAGACGGCACGGATTTGAACCGAAAATTGTCTGTGAATGTCCGGATGTTTCAATGATTTTATCCCTTGTTTCCGCTGGAATCGGAGCAACGATTATTCCAAGGGATGCTCTTCTTTCCTTTCCGTCTGATCATATAAAAGTGCTCGAAATCTGTGATTCCACAATCACAACTGAGGCAGCTATTATTTGGCAAAAAGATAGATATTTATCCAAAAATGCAAAGTATTTTATTCAAATGTTTCAATAAAATGGGGACAATTTATAAATTTTGTCTCCTTTTTTACTTGCAGGAACAAAGTCATGTTATTCATAATTTTTACACTAATCCATTTACCAAATTGGTTTAATTTAGTAAAATTACTCGAATAAAGACCTTTTACATAATTCAAAACTATTGTAATACTTTTTTAGGAGTGGTATGGCATGAAGGAAAGTCATCCTAGGCAAAATGGCTTAAATGAAGAAGCTCATTTAAGTCAATTAGCATCTGTTGGCCAAATTGCCGCAGGCATTGCACATGAAGTTCGGAACCCCTTGACTGCAGTGAAGGGCTTTTTGCAGCTCTTAGAGCAAGATTCAAAACAAGAATACATAGAAATCGCACAGTCAGAATTAGACAATGCCTTAATTACTTTGAATAATTTATTACAAGTTTCCAAGCCGGATCTTGAAGATGAGGAATTTCAGCCTATTCATTTAGCCGTTGAACTGGAAACGATCTTAAACTTATTTCAGGATAAAGTATATAAAATTAATATCATTACCGATTTTCAAAATGCAGATATTCCTATTTCAGGGAGAAAGAATCAATTAAAAAAAGTATTCTTCAATCTTATAAAAAATGCCATTGAATCGATTACTGAAACTGGCACCATAAAAATAACCCACTTCGCTTCACAAGACGAAGCGACAGTTATTATAAGTGACACTGGAATCGGAATACCAAAAGAAAAACTGTCATTATTGGGCACTCCTTTCTATTCTACAAAGGAAAATGGAACTGGAATGGGGCTGACACAAGTTTTTTCTGTTGTATATCAACATGGCGGAAAAATCAGTGTAGATAGTGAGGAAAATATCGGGACTAGCTTTAAAGTTACTTTACCCATACAAAATATAATAACGAAGCGGAGCGTTTCCAGATTGAAACTTGAATGTGCAAAAGATACTTCGATTAGAGATTTTTTCATCACAAACAGACAAAGTTTCGAAGAGCAATTATTATGTGAGGCCATCAATGTTAAAGATAAAATAGCCGAAATACAGGCAGTCGGAAATATTAATCTAATAGAAAATGCTCACAAGCTTACCTTATTCATAGTGGATAATCGAGAGCATGAATTAATTCAGTTTGCCAAAAATGAAGGAATTGCGTGGGCCAAGCATTCTTTAACTTTAGCGTTTAAATTAGAGTGGGTGCAAGCTATTCGCCGAACACTTTGGGAATTTCTATTTAACTATACAAACATGACGATTGATAAGACTAACCATGAGGACTTTTTTTCGATGGAGAAAAATATTAATGCGATGGTTGATCAATTTTTAAACCACTTCTTCATTAGCTATTCAAAATACAAAGATGAACTCCTTTCGTCCCAAATGAAAATAGTGGAAAATTTATCTGTACCTATTATCCCGATAACAGAAGCGATTTGCATTCTTCCATTAATTGGTGCTATCGATTCAAAAAGGATTGAAACGATTGGGAATAAAGTCATTGATCACATCGGAGACACCCATATTCAATTCTTAATCATTGATCTTTCCGGTGTTGCACAAATGGAATCGGTAATTATTCAAAAGCTAATTCAGATTATTGATGGCATTTCTATGATGGGATGTCAAACAGTTCTTACAGGATTGCGATCTGAAATTGTAAAAAATATGTTGAAATATGATCTAAGCTTCAAAGAAAAAGCTATGACGAAGGGAACGTTACAATTAGCACTTACTGAACTGCTAAATGATCCGAAAATATTGAATCCGCTTGTATCAAATTCGCAAATATAATCCTTATTTATACAACATTATAAAAATCCCTCTCTTTTTACATGCGGAAGTGAGGGATTTTTTTCTTTAACCTAACTATTTCTTTGGAACATCACCTGTCTAGCCAATTCATAGCATTCTTTCAATTGATCTTCTGTTACCAGAGTCGGATTGTGCTCGAAGTGAAGATGAAATGTTTGATTGTACTTCGAAAGATAAACTAAGTATTGATGTGCATCCCCATATTGCGGATCATCTATACTTTCTCGTATTACTGGAACATGTCGCTTAGAATGTTCACTGTAAAGGGTGGTACTATGATGAACCAAATAGACATATGGTGCTGCTTTCCGCAAAAATGGATAGGGATCGAACCCTGGAAAGGCACGTTTATGTACATCTAATCTTTGAGTGTCTATGACGATTTGAATATCTTTATACATTTCAATTATTTGAAGATATTCCTCTTCATATTCTCCAAAAAAATCGTATTCCAGAACAATTTTTTGTTTATATTTTTCCTGGATATCCATTAATCTTTTAAATATATGATGACTTAGATTCAGAAACTCTTCTCTCGATAATTCATTCCACTTAAGGGTCGGAAAGTCAACTTTCCTTGGCCAATATTCATAATCAACCTGTCTTGGTGTAATGGATGGAAAAGGATAATGAAACAGGATATAGTCTGCACCAAATTTCGAAGCTAATTCCACTTCCCTTTCGATCCACTTTTCCGCCTCTCTCCTTTTTTCTGCATCACTAGAAGTAATTTCCGGTAAATTCATTTTTTTATTTCCATAAATAGGCGAATGAATGCCATAGCTTATATTATTTTCATTACAAAAATCTCTTAATTTATTCCAATCCTCTTCTTTTTCATATTGAGATGCTTCCAAACCGTTGATCATCCCCATATTTAGTTGATTCCATTCCTCCACATTTACACTGTGCCACATACCTATTATTAATTTTCTCATTGATTTACTCCCATTAAAGAATATTTCCAATTATCTTGAATTCAATTATAATTTTTAAAATTTTTCAAATCCATACTTTTTTAAGGATAGTTAAGTATAAAATTTTTCAACATCTAAATAATTTAACATGTTTAATCTTGTCTAGCGTAAGCAGTCTATCGGCTTGCGCTTTTCTTATTTATCTTTTCAACTATATTGGAAAAACTATTTCATAAAAAGGAGGATATCTTCATGTCTAAACAATCTAAATGGATTCATTTACTTTTACTTTTGATTATTATTTGTGTTTTTATTTGGTCTTCCATAAAAGCAGCGGATTATTTAACTTGGGTTTTAGAGGTTTCTCCAGCGGTTCTTATCATATTACTATTACTTGTAACATATTGGAAATTTCGCTTTACGACTCTCTCTTATTTGATCGTTACAATTTTGATGATTCTAATGTTTATTGGTGGCCATTATACGTATGATGATGTTCCTTTATTTAATTGGCTCAAAGAGAAATTTCATACACAAAGGAATGAATATGATCGATTTGGCCATTTTGCAAAAGGCTTTTTTGCAATTATCATTAGAGAAATTTTAATACGAAAGTCATTCCTTCGACCATCAAAATGGCTCATTATTATCACATTATCCTTTATACTAGCACTTTCAGCTTTATATGAAATCATGGAATGGCTGGGAGCTGAGATATTAGGAAGATCGGCTAAGGATTTTCTTGGCACCCAAGGGGATGTGTGGGATTCCGAATGGGATATGTCTTTAGCATTTTTAGGAGGAATTTTATGCCTAATTGTATTGTCGCATCTGCATAATAAATACTTACGAAAAATAATTGAATAGAACCTTTTATCTAAAAAATATGAAAATTATCCCTATTTTGTGATATAATTTAACTCTCACTTTGTTTTAGAAAGGAGTCCTTCATGAAATTACTTCTTCGTTTATCAAGCAGTCTATTTCTTTGGATAGTAATGATGGTTGTTCTAGTTTTGATTATTTTACTGCCAAGGGAAATTGAAGTAAAACGCGTCGATGTCACAGATGTGATGTCCTACCATTTTACATGGTCAGGTTATAAGGATAATATCACTCATTTTATTTCGGAAGTAAAAGAAAATAAGAGTTTAGGAAAGGCAATAGATCAACAGCCGGTTGAATGGGAACTGATGCATTACGGAATAAGAAGTATTGCGATTTTAGTTCCAGCTTTGATTTTCAGTTTTCTAATTGGAATTTTAAAAGGGGTATTTGATTATCGTCGTAACGGCGGTTTGTGGAAAGTCTTTGGTGAAGGGACAACCTGGTTAGGACAATCTATTCCGGATTTCTTTGTCATCATCATTATAGAATTAATTTTTTCCATGACCATCAATCGTATTTTTCCGCATCTTCAACTATATGGGTATGCCCATTGGTATAATATCTTTTTACCTATTATATTCTTATCCATGTATCCGGCAGCCGTAATAGCCAGTTATACTACTCAAGCATTGAAAGAAGAAGATGGCCATGATTATATTCTTACGGCTAAAGCAAAAGGAGTACCGGAATGGATCATTCTCTGGAAGCATGTCTTACGAAATTGCTGGTCTAAAATTCTTATCCATTTTATGCCTATCATTTTAACATTACTATCTTCTATGGTTTTAGTGGAGTATATGACATTATATCGCGGAATGGGAACAAGGCTTATGGAAGCGATTAAGGTAAAAGACATGATTGCCTCCAACGATACAATTCTTCCAATTGAAACACCAACCGTAATTGGCTTTAGTTTGGGGTTCATGGTCATTCTGTTGCTGGCTCAATGGGCTAATCAAATTATCAGACATTTTCTTATTCCAATTCGAAAGGATGAGCAATCATGAGAAAAGTTCCTCTATTATGGATTGGTATTATAGGATGCAGCATTATTGCTTTTGTTTTTATTTTTGGACCGCATTTGCCAAAGATTGATAGTCAACTAGCCCCAAAATCTTATATTTTAGGCAAAGGTGGAAATTTAGACTTTATTCTCCCGCCTTACCCACCATCGGGACGATATCTACTGGGGTCCGATGCAGCTGGAAGAGATATGTACAGTGCATTAATTCTAGGAACAAGGACTACCATCATTGAGATTGGGGTAATATCTATTATTACCATTCTGTTGGCTCTTCCATTCGGAATATTATCAGCACATATACCAATTTTAAGAAGAATACTAGAAGGATGGAATTATTTATTTTCTAGAATACCCGTATTTTTCTTCGTTGTATTACTGACAACGATCCCATTTTTTATCTTTTCTCAGCAGCGACCTATTTGGACAATTAGTGTAATTATCCTTTTAGAGGTTGGAAAAGCAGCTGAATTTGTACATAAATCAGTAAAGGAAATACAGCAAACAGCATATTACGATGCTGGCATTGTATCTGGCACAAGGACTTTCGGTCTGTGGAGATGGTATTATGTACCAGGTTGTTTTTCACAATGGCTTTCCTATTTTATTCTGCATATGGGAAACATGTTATTTTTACTTGGACAATTAGGGTTTTTCAATATTTTCGTTGCCCAAAAATTAACTCAAATTGGCGGTATTCCTGGGACACATATAGCGTTTTATAAGATTGAAAATACTTCGATTGCCTGGCCGACATTTTTATCCAACACCTTTAATGATATAAATAACTGTCCGTGGGTGCCAATATTCGCTTGTATCTTTATAACATTTACCATCTTTTCCTTTATTGCATTAGGCAAAGGAATAATGCAGTATTCCTTATTAAAACAAAAGGGGCTAATTAGCAGAAGGGAAAACTTGTTACTTAAAAATCTCTTTCTGATGAATTCTTTCTTCAAACAAGAAAAAGAATGGTCCAAGTAATAAAAATGTCATCAACTATTTATAAATTCGTTTTATAATTTTTATCTGTTCTTAACATTTATCAGCTAGAATAAACTTTATAAAAGATTAATCCCTCCTTTTATAGGAAACTTTCTACCTGGGAAATCTAGCCATCGGCTAGATTTTTTCAGTTTTACAGATTATCACCTTTTTATAGTTCTTTTTTCTTATTCCAACCATCTGAAAATTTAGGTATATTTACTTATATGAAATGATTCGGGACAAAGGGGATCTGTTAGTGAGAATCGAAACTACCATAAATTTAATTAATCATTATTCGAATGAAAACAATTATTCAAAGGTTCGCTCCTTAATTCAAAAAGAATGGAAATATCTTAATGAATATAAGAATTATCAATTATTAAACAGCAATGCAAAGCAAATTTTTAAAATCATGCAGGAAGAAGCAGTGACAGGCAGATCTAACGAATTAACACAAGCGGAAAAAAATATATTAAATCTCGTGAATCAGTCCATAAGAGAAATGCGTCTTCCATATGCGAAACGAATATTTTTAGAACACAATAGACTTTTTGAGAAGCCTGCAGCCATTCAATGGTTAACATCGGACGCAAGATTTATTTGTGAATCGTGGACAAAAGCGAAACAATAACATTACATGCAAAACGCAGTTTGCTTTACACCTTCTCTTCTTCCTTCTAGGAAAAGCTTCTCATTGCATAAAAGAATAGCGAAATTTATCGTCTTTGACGTTTTTATAGACTGACATGCGATTAAAATACAGTTGTATAGATTAACTTTTATTTTTTGAAAGAAGAATGATACTTTTATATAAAAGTTTGATTATTAACTAAAACTCCTCGTTACTTTTTTACCATCTACTATCATATATTAATAAACCCTTATAACACCGTATTTGCTATAATAAAATATATGTAATTGTAGTTAAAAAATGAAACGTACAAGGAGGGATAATATTGTATTGGACTCCGTTATTTGAAAATGATGTACCAGTAGTACACTTCTGCTCTTAGTAGAGTGAAGGCGTGACTACATCTCTCCGTTAGGGGCAAATGTCGACCTAATTTCAAAACGGAGGGTACAAAAAATGAAAAACACCTTATTAGGTTCATTATATTTAATTTTAGCTTCAAGCATTTGGGGCGGTATGTACGTTGTTGTTAAAGTTGTGGTAGCTGTCATACCTCCGCTGGAACTTGTGTGGTTGCGTTATTTAGTGGCGATTGTCACACTTCTCGTGATCGGCTTGATAACAAGACAAAAATGGCGGATTGAAAAACGTTATGTCATCATAATCATAGCAATTGGAATCATAGGCAATGCCATTTCAATTGTTGCTCAGGAAACTGGCACTATGCTTTCCACAGCACAAATGGGAGCAATTATCACTTCATCAACACCAGCATTTATGGTGATTTTTGCCGGCTTCATCCTTAAAGAACGGATGACATTAAAAAAGGGAATCTCCGTTGGTTTAGCAACAATTGGAGTAATACTGATTGTTGGAATTAGTGATGTGAATATGTCCAGTTCACTCGGTGGTATTTCCCTACTTATTGCTGCTTTAACATGGGCACTCATGTCTGTACTTGTAAAGCTTTTGCCCAGTAATTATTCACAAATTGTGGTGACCACCTATTCTATCTTGGTAGCTTTAATTGTGCTGACTCCTTTTGTATTGCCGCGGTTACACGATGAAATGAATATCTCACAACTGACTCATCCAACCATTTGGGGTGGACTCTTGTATTTGGGTATTGTCTCAACGGCAGGTGGATTTTTACTTTGGAATCGTGGGTTACAAATGCTTAATGCCTCAAGTGGAGGATTATTTTTCTTCTTTCAACCCGTAGTTGGAGCCTTACTTGGGTGGCTTATTTTAGGAGAAAGCATAGGAGTAACGTTTTGGATAGGCTCTATCTTAATTCTCACAGGTGTTCTATTCGTTATTAACGAGAAAAAATAAAATATAATAACCCCTTCAATCTAATGGAAGGGGTTTTGCTTACATATGCTTTTATTACTCTGAAACGTTGCCCTTGCTTTATATCTATATATTTTAATATTATTTCTTTAACTATTACTGAACGGTCAATAATTTTAAGGGTACTGTGGTTTATGGATTTGTATGAAATAATATTTTTTTCATCTCTTTGTTAAAAGAATGCCCTTGTTAATTTATAATTCACCATAATATTTAGCAAAATATAAAAAGCCTTTCTTCCGTACAAGGTAATTCCTTAACTCACTTTCAGTTGCTTTTTCGAATGGTGGTTTTGTTAGGGTGTAGGCTTTTGCATTTAACCTAGCAAATTTATTCTTATCCATTTTATTATGATATCCATCTTCAGCTATGTTGCTTATAAAAGCTGTTTTTGGATACCCCATAAAAAATACACAAGTCCTTAATGCAAGTTTTGGAGTTGAGTGTAACACAAGAAAAATGATTCCCAATATTACTGTAATCCTAATTAATTTTTTCAAAGATTTCCCCCCCCATATTTTTTCCTTTATGAGGTTTTATTCTCCAATACATTATACAAATCCTTCATCCAGTAAGATTGCCCATTTACTTTAATAAGAAAAGAAACGCCTAAATAACAGCTTGATCTTCCATTATTGCTCGTTTAATTTTTTCTCAAGAACGATTTTATGTAATCCTTTTTCATCTATATAAGTATCTATGACGTCAAATCCATTTTTAATATTCAATACCAACATATTTCGCCATTTATTCATAGTTTTTGTTTGGACAACATTATAACCATTATTCCTTAAATATTGATGTTGCTTCTCCATTAATGTTGAGGCAATACCTTGTTTTCTGTAATTAATATCTACTCCACCTAACCAACTATAAAACATATTTTTGTCGATTTCATATCCAATCTTATATCCGATAACTCTTTTACCATCCATCGCAATGATAACTAACAATTGAGGTTTACTTATCATTTTGTTAAATAAATCATCATTAGCACCAAAAATGTCTTCATGAAGTTCGAGAATGCCTTTTAAAACATCAGCATCAGGTATGGAATTAATAATAATGTAATCAAAACTCAAAGGTACTCCCCCTTTCCTAACATCTCGATTTTTATATTTCGCTATCTATAAAGACAATCATTCTTAAAGCATCACACCGTTACTTCAATAACTCTTACTATTCCCCTAAATTTAGTTGAAATTTGATTCGAAAAGAATTGGAAACTTTCATCCGGTTAGATAAAAACTAAAAACCTACCGTCTCTGTGATCGTTGACCATTGTATTGCGGGGTTAGATTCATTGGTAGTCATCATTGTTCCAACAAAAATACCATCATTGTTATTTTTATCATTCAAATAGTGCTTAAGGGTTAATTTGATAATTTTTGAGGTATATAAGCCTAATAATTCATTCTTAGGAATCCAAAATAATTCTCCTTCTTCAGAAGGAGTAAAGTTAATATGCTCTGTTTCTCCAAAGTAGAAATATTGTTGACGTATTTCTCCGCTATTTTTCTCAAGCAGTATGTATTTAAGCCTAAAGTTCTTAATTTCTTCTTTTTTAAATCCTGTCTCTTCTTCGATTTCTCTGTAACTTGCTTCCATTGGAGAATTAAGTTCAGTAGATTCCATATGACCTCCAATACCACCCCAAAATTCAAAATGAAGATTTTACTCTTTTCTTTCTTCATCATTAACATATTGTTTTGATGAATTAAGAATGCAGTTGCCATTTGTCTTACTTCCAATAATAACATCCTCTCTATTATTTCTAATTTTCTAATCATTTTATTAAACAAATCTTCCCGGTAGCTGAAGAAGAAAAAGCCACCGTATTGGCAGCTGAAACTTTAATGCCTGCACCCGTTTGAATAAGAAGTATCAAAGTTAGCGGACTTAAACAAAATTTGCACCAAACCACTGTTGTTATATTCTTTATTACCATAAAAATTCCTTCTTTAGCTAAACTTCTCCTTTACTTATATAAGTCCAAATAATAAATTAGGGTGCAGATCTGTTTGATCAACACCCTAATTTTTTTATATAGATCTAAAATACTACATAAAATGACCACAGCGGCGTTATTGATGTGACTAATCCTAAATGGTGAACTTACCCTAACTGGCGTTTAAATTGTTTACTTGCAAAGAAGTAAGCGATGATCATGATGCCGACGCACCAGGCAAGCGCGATCCAGATACCGTTGCCAACAGACCCATCATACAAGAGAGCACGAATCGTATTCACGATCGAAGTTACAGGCTGGTTCTCAGCGAACACACGGACAATTTTAGGCATGGATTCGGTGGGAACAAAGGCCGAACTGATAAACGGCAGGAAAATCAGAGGGTACGAGTAGGCTGTCGCCCCTTCCATAGACTTCGCTGTCAATCCGGGAATGACCGCCAGCCATGTCAGTGCCAGCGTAAATAGCCCAAGTATCCCAGCTACTGCAAGCCAATGCAGAATATCAGCGTTGGAACGGAAGCCAATCAAGAGTGCAACCAGGAAAACCACCACAATAGTAAGTGCATTGGAAACAAGTGAAGTCAAGACGTGAGCCCACAATACCGACGAGCGCTTAATGGGCATGGTAATGAAACGCGCCATCAAACCGCTTTTTATATCCGTAAACAGCCGCAGGGAAGTGTAAGCAACACCGGATGCGATAGCCATCAGCAAGATTCCCGGCAATAAATAATTGACATAGTTATCTGTCCCTGTCTTTATGGCACCGCCAAACACGAAGACAAACAGCAGCATCATCATAATCGGCGTAATCGCCACCGTGATAATCGTATCTGGGCTACGCATGATGTTGCGCATTAATCGACCTAGTAATACACCTGTTTTGCTTTTCATTTACATTTCCTCCTTTTTGCCGATGATCGCTAGGAAAATTTCCTCCAAAGTCGGCTGCTTCTCAATGTATTCCACTTTCGCTGGCGGGAACATCTCTTTGAGTTCGGTAAGGGTACCGGTCGTGATGATTTTTCCGCCATGCAGGATGGCGATGCGGTCCGCCAGTTGTTCGGCTTCCTCCAGGTACTGGGTTGTCAACAAGATGGTCGTGCCTCCGTTGGCAAGCTCCTTAACGGTATCCCAGACTTCAATCCGCGCTTCGGGGTCAAGCCCTGTCGTCGGTTCGTCGAGAAAAATGATTGCTGGCGTCCCGATCAGGCTCATGGCGATGTCAAGCCGGCGCTTCATCCCGCCGGAATATTGGTCCGCCCTGCGGTTGGCCGCATCGGTCAGACTGAATCTTGTAAGCAGATTGTCGGCGACTTGTGCGGGATTAGAAACTCCCCGCAACTTGGCGATCATCATCAGGTTTTCCCTCCCAGTGTGCATTCCGTCTATAGCTGCGAACTGCCCTGTCAGGCTGATGTTCTGGCGAACCTGATCCGGTTGACGCTGGACGTCAAACCCGCAAATACCTACTTCACCGCCATCAGGCTTCATAAGTGTAGAGAGGATATTGACCGTTGTCGTCTTGCCCGCTCCATTTGAGCCCAGCAGAGCGAAAATTTCGCCACGCTGCACCTCAAAATTTACCCCTTTTAAGACTTCCTTGTCTTTAAAAGATTTTTTTAATCCTTTTACAGAAATCGCTGCATTGCTCATCCTTTTTTCCTCCTTATAATAAGCGCCTTTCGGAGCTAGAATGCCTATCCTCTTCTACTTAGCATCACTGATAATCTGTACAACTTATTACCGAGTGAAAAATATAAATGAATAACAAAGGTGGCAATTCATATTAGTAACCAGCTATTCAGTCAGCATTATTTAATCAGTTTATTTTTTTCCCAAGCGATTCAAGATACTCTCATTCAAATCTTCACGATACTTGGCAACATAGGTTTTAGCGTTTGCCACTAATTCGTCGGCAAAGGATGCTACGTCGTCCCCAGTGATTTCCAGCACTTCTCTGCCTTCCGCTGCACCGGCTTCGAATAAATCGATTAATTCATACTGTATTTGCAACATATCCATTCCGTTGCCCGCTGTGAATTTCCACATGTAGTTTTGAATTTTCTTAAATACATACTGGTAATCCTCAGGTAAAGCTTCTACCCGTGCCATCATCATCTTGTATTCTTTTTTATCACCAATCATTTTTTTGAACATTTCCATCATGTTATTTTTCCTCCTATTTTATAAAGCTGAATAAGACACTCCAAAAATATCGGACAGAATATCTTATGAAGCTAGGTTGACTTTAAGACATTGATTTTCGACGATACAAAATCCCATTTTTTCCAAAACAATTCAAGCTCCTTGCGGCCAGCCTCATTAAGTGTGTAAAACTTGCGGGGTGGCCCCATATCCGACGGTTTTTTTTGTATGCTCACCAGTTTTTTCTTTTCTAATCGCACGAGGATCGTGTAGACCGTCCCCTCCACGACTTCGGTAAACCCAAGTTCGTTCAGGCGGCGGGTAATCTCGTAGCCATATGTTTCATGGCGGCTGATAATTTCCAGTACACAGCCTTCCAGCGAACCCTTCAGCATTTCAGTTAAATTTTCCATGTTCAGAATCACCTCTATTCTGTCTGACTTATATTCAGTATAACTTAGTACCGAGGTAAAAATTTTTACTCGATAGTTTTTGGGGAGTCATGCTATTAAGTATTACTTATTACAAGTGCATTGTATCACTCAGTAGTGAGAGATGTCAACTATTTTTCTTAAAAATAGTTTAATACCTATATTTACGGCTATTTTTCCATGTTCAGAGCCACCTCTATTTTGCATGACTTATATTCAGTATAACTTAGTACCGAGGTAAATTTTTACTTAATAGCTTGAAGCTATTAAGTATTGCTTATTACAAGTATATCGTAACACCGAGTAGCGAGGGTGTCAACTATTTTTCTAAAAAAAATTTTCGATACCAATATTAGCTGCTATGCAATACCTTCATAAATGGATACGCTAAGGTTTGGAAAAGTATTCATATGGAGGCTTTTGAATCATGGAGTTTCAATGACATGACGGGTATTGTGATGGCGGAAACCCATTAGACTGCATGTGTATCCGTGCAGTTTTTCGATATACAATCCGTCAAACCCAAAAAATAGGTATTAGACTAATGCGAAAAACGAAACAGCAGCAGCCATGGACGATAAAAATAAAATCCTAGACTGCTCCTATTTTATTGAACAAAATTCTCACCTGAAACGTAATATTCAAAGTGATTAAGTTTTTTATCGCATTCTAATTCAGGGAGACAAGATAGTTGGCAAGTTGATCGAAAGTACCCTCAAGATCTTGTTGAAGCTTTGGAGCCATACGTTTGTAGTTTTCTTGTTCCTCAGCGGAAGCGTTCACAGGGAAACCCTTCAATTTTAAAACAGTTTTACCTTCGTCATCTTCTAGCGTTATGATATTCATAATTTCAAGAGGCCAGCTCAAGCTAAAAGGAGCTCGGACCGTATTGCCTTGCTCATCAGAAAAGGATCGGATATAAGTCACTTTATCAGGTTCAACAACCTCTTGGTATGCAAATTTTCCCCACATAACCTCTTTTCCGTCAAGAGACGTTTGAATACCTAAAAACTCGCCACCTGATCGAGCGTCCATTTTAACGACTTCGAGGGTGAACCTCTTTGGTCCCCACCATTTCGCGAAATGCTCGGGCTCTGTCCATACTTTAAATAAGAGTTCGCGAGGGGCATCGAATACGCGCGTAATTGCAATTTCGAAAGTTTGATTCAGATTATTATCCATGAAAATCCTCCTTTTACAATGATCTCAATCGATTATTGTTTTTTTATTCTCATTTATTTAGACGAAATTCGATTGCAAAATTCATCGGTCTAATTGTTCAGGTAGCCCAAATCTGGAAAATAATTTTGCGTTAATGAAATTTTGGATGTGGAAGATCTTCTTGTCTTTCATGACAATGACGTGAATGCCCCAGGGGACCAAGCAGGATTTGTCGTTGCTCGGAATATATTGAGCGAGAGCGGGATAACCGCCATTCACCGTAGTTGGCAAAAAACGCGATCCTTCGCAATGCCAGCGCATAAGCGTGAAAAACTGGAACAAATTGTCCTTGCCGCACACCCACATTGGGAAAGGTGGCATAGACATATGGCCTTCTTCATGAAACAAGGCGACCAGTGCATGGATATCAAATTGTTCAAACGCTTCCACATACCGTGAGAGCAATTCTTGATCAGGCTCGAGATCCATCAAGCTATATTCTTCAGAACGATGTTTCGAACGATCCATCGTCTCTCTAGCCCTTTGCAAGGCGCTGTTAACGGCTGCCGGCGACATTCTTAACGTTTCTGCAATCTGCTTAGAGGACCATTCGAATACGTCTTTCAAAAGGAGAACAGCACGTTGACGTGGAGGCAAGGTTTGCAAGAGTGTTATAAAACATAGTTGAAGCGTTTCTTTGCGAATGAGGATATCTTCCGGATTTTCCGAAACGGCGGGAGCTGGCCATACCCAGGATGAGTCAGGTAACGTTTCGCTGGGTGCGATAATAGATGTAGCGGCATCGGAAAAGTCAACGGGACGAGTGCGGCGTTTCGCTTGTCTTAGCTTGTCCAGGCATAAGTTTGATGCAATGCGATAAACCCACGTTTTGTAAGAGGACTCCTGCCTGAATGAGTTCCAATTTTCCCAGACACGAATAAAGGTTTCTTGAACGGCATCGTCTGCGTCATCGATCGATCCTAACATTCTATAACAGAACGATGTTAACTCCGGCTTTAAGCCTTCAAATAACTGAAGTCCTAATGTATGACCCATTTATTTTGGCCTCCAAATGTAAAAATAATAGATAATGAGAAGAGACTCCACCATTTCTGAAAATACTTCTACAATGGCAATTAAACTCCCGATAGCCACCCATGAATCGCTAAAAAACAGCTCTTCACCACAAAGAATGAAAATGTATTGAATCCGTCCATACTTGTTCCTAAGGCTGGAGAGGAAGGTCGATGAACTATGGTGCCTTAGAGCCCATCCGATAGTCTGACTCCAACGACCACGGTGCACCACAAACTGTCGCTCCCTTACGGGAAGCACTCATGGTAGATTAATCCTTATTCTGATTGTTGCACCAGCCTCCAATTTACAAGCCTAGAAAGGATGAATTTCAATGGATGTAATCATTGAAAGAGCATGTGGTATGGATGTTCATAAGGACAATATCACTGCGTGTATTATGACACCTGACGGAAAGGAGATACAAACTTTTTCTACTAAAACAGTTTTTCTACTTAAGTTAATCGATTGGATCAAGGAACATCGCTGTACTCATGTCGCAATGGAGAGCACAAGTGTTTATTGGAAACCTATTGTCAACCTGCTAGAATCAGAAGGAATTGAGTTTTTAGTCGTAAACGCTCAACACATGAAGGCACTCCCTGGTCGTAAGACCGACGTTAAAGATGCTGAATGGATTGCACAACTTCTTCGTCATGGTTTACTAAAGGCGAGTTACATTCCGAATCGGATTCAAAGAGAACTGCGAGAGCTTGTACGTTATCGCCGTAGTATTATTGAAGAACGTGCTAGACAACACAATCGGATTCAAAAGGTTTTAGAAGGAGCCAACATTAAACTTGGTTCTGTTGTATCTGATATTATGGGGGTTTCATCCAAGGATATGCTTCGAGCTATAGCGAATGGCGAGGATGATCCTGAAAAACTAGCAGGCTTCGCTCGTCGTACAATGAAAAAGAAAAAAGAAGAACTTGAACTCGCACTTCAGGGCTATGTAAACTCACATCAACGTTTAATGCTTAAAACAATTTTAGGTCATATCGATTTTCTAACCGAGCAAATTGAAATATTAGACCAAGAGATTGCCCAACGCGTTGACTCATATGAAGAAGATATTGAAAGACTGGATTCGATTCCTGGAATCGCAAGAAGAATGGCTGAACAAATTCTAGCTGAAATCGGTACTGATGTTAAAAAACAATTTCCTACTGCGGCTCATCTTTGTTCGTGGGCAGCTCTCGTACCTGGACATAACGAAAGTGCCGGAAAAAGAAAATCGACTAGATCCAAAAAAGGAAATAAGTATTTAAGATCAGCCTTAACTGAAGCAGCTCAATCAGTCAGGGGTTCAAAAAACTACCTTGGTGCATTGTATCGACGAACAGCTGGGCGAAAAGGCAACAAAAGAGCAGCTATTGTGGTTGCCCATGCAATTTTACGGATTGCATATTACTTGTTAACTAGAAAAGAAATGTATGTTGACTTAGGTGAAGACTACTTTGATAAACAAAGACAGGTATCTATTGTACGCCATTCGGTTCGAAGGCTAGAAAACTTAGGTTACATTGTAACAATAACAGAAGCTTCCTAATCCATTGTTTAAGCACAAATACACCATTGATCAGACGCTCCTCCCCTTTTAAAAAAGATGAATGAGCTGCGTCTATTTAAGTATTGCCATTTTCCGGGTACCACAGAAGTTAATTTTCATGGTAGTTCAGTAAAGTAACAGTAATTCTATTTTACCTCATTTATCTAAATAGCAACAATTTTCACGAAAACAGAGTTCTTTTAAACTACATGAACCAACTTGATTAAATTTATGAGAGTGTGGTTGTACTTACTAAAAAATACCTCTTATCAAAACCGCCACGTTCAATGAATTTCTTACGTCTTACATTCTCAATATCTTCAAAAGATTTATTATGCATTTTTGCCAAGGAATGAATTATCTCCAAGATATCTGCGAGTTCTTCTATAGATTCACGGTCACTCTTTGATACTAAATATTCTTTGATTTCTTCCGTTAGTTTATTTCTTAATTCAAGTGAATATAATGAAGAGAGAGTTTATAATTAAGATATGTTCTCTAGTTGTTTTAGTCTCTTTTCCACAGTTAGTATCAAAATGATTGATGCTAATATCATCAGGCAAATGATTATAAGAAGAGCATACTCAACTTTTGTAATAATAAAACTTATAATAATCCCCAAAAACATTATTGAAATACCATATTTAATTAATAGCTTGGCACTGTATTTATTTCCTTCTTGCCAAAGAGTCATGTTTTTCATGGACCGTTTAGTTCGATAGCCATATAGTCCATTAATATCCTTTGGGGGCTTATAAAGTAAGATTAATCCACAAATGATAAAGATCATGCCAATCAGAATACTCATTCCAACATTAATTAATATTGTATCCATATAGACACCCCCCTTGCGATTACCATCTAATTACATTATATCATATTTATGGAACAATCTTTAATCTGTATATTTTCAAGCAAAATGATTTTCCCAATATTTAATTCTAATAAAATAGAAGATAGTAATTTTGCTTGTGAAGAAATGTACTAAAACTCCAATGAAAATAGATAAAGTAAAAAACCCAAAAAATAGCATAACAAAATTGACCCCAGTAATAGCTAAAAAAAACCTGAGCCCCGTAAGTGATCATTATGAAATCACTTTTATATTCATATGCCTAGTAAGAGGATTTATTATTACGAGAGTTTGCTTTTACTATCTGAGGATTGACTAATATGCTGTCCACATCCGGATAAAATTAACCCTATTGCAAAACAGCCCTCAATTATTGCATACTTTAACATTTGATAACCCCGGTTATAATTTAATAACGTTTAAATGAACAATCGAGCACCTACACTTTCCTAACCCCTTTTCCCATCACCAGCTTTTGCAACAGATTGCTTTTTTCCAATACAGTCTAAAAATTTCTATTTCATTGATGATGGCTGTAATATTGGGATTTTGAAGTGTTATTGATGCTTTTACCAGCTCGTAATCTACATATATACGCTTATATATTTTTACCATTTTATATAACTTGACTTTATACCTGTGTAAGAATATAAACGAGCGGTTCTGAACGGTTATTCGTTCCAAAAAAATATAATTGGTTGGCAAGGAAAAGTTCGTAATAACGGTGTTTCGAAGGCTCTGGTTTCCCTCTTAAGCTAATTACTGTTTGCGGAGGAGCATCAGGTACGATATCGAATTTAAATTCCTCCATAAGTTGCATTAAAAAAAACATTGGAACAGTTGAATTGTAAGAAGCCGGAGTTTCATCTTCCAGTAACCAGTTCGGTTGTCCGCCTATTCTATTTTCATTGATAGCAGTTTCAGAAACAGGAGCAAGATTCCAGCGTTTAAATTGGACCTTTTCTTTGTAATCCTTTCGCAAAATGCCGGCTCTCGTTTCAAACATAATGATTTTAAAATTACGCTGATAAGTTTCCAAAAAGCCTTTTGGGATATCTACACCATGCAGGGAATCTTGTAACATTTCCGGGATAAGGTATTCTTCATGTGCACAAGAAGTGCATGAAAATACGGCCATTGATAGATCATGCCATCTATGGCTTTCAGGAAATGCTACTTGAAAAAAGAAGGTTTGCTCAGCACCGCATAGTTGGCAAATTGGAATTTCCATAGAAGCAGGAATACAAGGATGGCCACCGATAAATGATTGGTCACTTTCTTTTTGTTGCTGATCAGACGGATCCATTTTTAATATATAACTAGACTCCATTTCCTTTCATCTCCCGTTTCAGTATAAATTTAGTTTATCTTATATCGTCTCCTAAAACTAATCATTCTGATTTAAGGGTTTGGAAAAATCCTCGTGATCGTTTCTCCATCGATCCTTACTTGATATAGAACCTCAAATGGTCTTGTGGAACCGACAGTGTATTTGGGTACGACACGAACAAAAACAGTTTTCCCTGCTTTCACTTCATCTGCAATCATAGTTTCAAATTGTCTGAACCTCCCTCTGTTAATGGACAGGTTTTGTGGGAAGATATTTCCTGAGTTGATGCTTCCAAGTCCTCCAAGGTTTTTACCTATTCCATGACCGGCATCATCTGTCTGTTTCCCAAGATTTCTTACATATTCTCTGGACGCATTATTAGTATCGGTCCCTTTTTTAATATGACGCTTTTCAATTTTTGCGAAAACAGACCGCAGTTCACCTTGACTTCCATGAATGGTACGATAAGTTAGACCACCAGTAGTCGTAAATTCATGTCTTGTAAATCCTTTTGCCGTTTTCAAAACTCTTGCTGCAGCAATTTTTCCAAATGGTAAACGACTAAACCCGATAGTAAAGATAGCTGCAGCTGCATATTCCGGCGTAAGCAATTTTTTAGGATTCCGTATCATATCTGCCGTTTGATGCCCGCTGGCTGCAAATCCGACCCCGGCTGAAACAGCGCCAATAGCCGACCAGACTCCAAGAAAAGGCACTGATAAGGTAAATGCTCCGGCAATAATGATTCCCTTCTCCCATCCGGACAAGCCGTCCCACCAATTTTGTAGATTATCAAACAGACAGGCAAAACAAGCTACCGGACCACCATATGAATTTTCCCAATGGACGAGGACAAGGACAAACAAAAGTGCTGCTGCAATTAGTGTTAAAGCTTGATGATACTTTTGAACATTGGCCATTAGCACCGGCAAACGGCTCTTCGCTTCAGCACTCCCATGTATGAATGTAAAACCAAGTTCCCTTCGTTCTCTGTAGAAGTAAAGCAAAGAACCAAACCGCTGTCGATCCTTTATGAGAGATTTAGCCAAGTTCCATAATTCCGTTACAGGATTAATGTTTTTTTCGCCTTCAAGTTTCGGAATACGATTCTTCAATTGGTTTAATTGCCAATAATCGATAAGTAAAGCAACGACGAGCATCAGTAAAAATAGTGGTTTTGAGGCATAGCCGCCTCCGAACAAATGATGTATCCCATCTAGCCATTTCGGAACATGATAGTCAGCATTCCAGATGGCATGATCAAAAATAGACCAAACCAAAAGGAACATGGGAAAGATATAGGTATAACGCTTAAATCGATTTTGATACCTCACTGCAAACCCGATTCCCAATGCAATCATTGCCGTGAGTAATGAATGCCCAGCGGTCATTTTATCGGGCAAAAGACTTTCCTCAAAATACCCAGGAAACAATGTAAACAAATCCCAATGAAGCACTTTTCCAGAGAGAAAGGAAACTCCATAATGATCTCCAGATATTAAACGTCGGGTTGTTTCCTCTAAAAATTGAAAACCGGCTCCCGATGCAGCTCCAATAAGGGCATAGTCTGATAAACTTAAGGATGAAGCACGGCGTGACAAAAAAAGATAGACACCAAGCGGGATCAATTTCAACACTTCCTCCGCAATGGGTGTTAAAATAGCTTGGCTCCATACATCTGTTGCCTTCCCGCCGAAAAGCGCGGTAATTGAACCTACTAAAATGGAATTCAGCGGCACGATCAGCCATGCTCCAGCAAGAAAGAAATATGTATACTGTTTCCATGACAACGTTTTACTGCGACATAAAAGCCAAAATTGTAAAATCACATAAAACGACCAAAAAAACTGAACGAATATTTTTCGTGAGTCTTTCATGAAAATTAAACTGAGAACGAAGACAATCAAGCAAGCCCAAGAGAAAATGGCATAAATACGCAAAATCCACGGATGTTTACGGATCCATTCTTTCCAAAGATGATGAGTAGACTCCAGCATCGTCCTTGTTTTGAATCTAAAGTTTTCAATCCGGCTTATCATACCTCACACTCCGATTCATGAGTATAGGGGAGTATTCTTTTATTAGGTTTCTGGCGAACTTTTGGTAAGATTTCATTACTTATGGTTTAATACTATACCTTATAACAATAGTTATGAGAATAGGTCAAATTTTCCAAAATAATAATAGGAATATGAAATTTACAGGTCCAATTTCTTATTTTTCTCTTCGCATAGTTCGTCCATGGTTGTCATCACAAACGGTTCGCCATTCTTCGGTTTATTTGGATGTTTAATGCCGATTTTATCTGCAATGACAATTGATTTATAAATGCATTAGCAGTTTATCTAATGAATAGAAAAAAGGAAGCTATTCCAGGGGGAATAGCTTCCTTGATTAAAGCTCTTTGTTAATATTGATTGAAGCGTAAGACTCTGTGTTCAAAGATAAACCTAAGCACTGGGCCTCCCGCGGAAAGGTGGTTGCCTGAAGCGGAATTCAACAGATAGTTAATTAAAAAAGTAAATTGTTATTCAACATTATTTACTGATGGTTTTTATATCTTTTCTCTAATCATATTTTTTTTCGTAATCAAAAATAATCTCGCATTCTTCTAAAGGAACGACTTTCGTTTTCTTTATAAATTTAAAGCCAAACCACAGGCAAAGAAATAGAGGTATACCCATATAGGCCGCTATTACACTGCCCCAGTCAATTTTATCAGAAAGAAAAGCTTGGTAGTCTTGAGCTAAAATGACAATTAGTCCAATGATAATGGCAAAAATAGGTCCGAATGGATACCATTTTGCACGGTAAGGAAGCTTGTCCAGTGAATGCCCTTGAGCAAGAAAGGCTTTACGGAATCGATAGTGGCTAATGGAAATACCGAGCCAGAAAATAAAGCCTGTGATTCCGATTGAATTCATTAACCATAAATAAACAATTCCGTCACCGAAGATAGATGATAAAAAGGCAAGCATTCCAACAATGCATGTCAATATGACGGCTGCCACCGGGACTCCCCGTTTATTCAATTTTGCAAAAATACGCGGTGCCTGTCCCTCTTTTGCCATGGAATACAGCATTCTGGTAGAAGCATAAAGACTGGAATTCCCCGCTGATAAAACGGCTGTTAATATGACGGCATTCATTAGAGAGGCTGCAAAAGCAAGGCCAGCTTTTTTGAATACAAGTGTGAACGGACTCACCATAACATCTTCACTTGCTAGATTAGAGTTCGTATAAGGAATAATGAGACCGATTACAAAAATAGCTAATATATAAAATAGGAGAATTCTCCAGAAAACACTCTTAATCGCTTTTGGTACATTTTTTGCTGGATCTTCACTTTCGCCTGCCGCGACTCCAACAATTTCTGTTCCTTGAAAGGAAAAACCAGCGGCAATAAATACAATAAAAACACCAAGGAATCCGCCTGGGAATGGGGCTTTATCAACGGTAAAATTTTTAAAACCAATCACTTCTCCGCCCATAATCCCAAATATCATCAAAACACCCACAATGATAAAAATGACAACTGCTGAAACTTTAATAAACGAAAACCAATATTCTCCTTCACCATATCCTTTAACAGATAAATAGTTTAATAGAAAGATTAGCAGTAAAAACGATAAACTCCATAATAGAGATGGACTATTTGGAAACCAAAACTTCATAATCATAGTGGATGCCGTTAATTCAGCGGCAATAGTCATAGCCCAGTTAAACCAGTAGGTCCAACCTAAGGCAAATCCAAATGCTGGGTCAATAAATTTTGTTCCATACGTACTGAATGCACCACTTGTCGGCATAAAAGCTGCCATTTCTCCTAAGCTCGTCATGACAAAAAACACCATTGCACCTACTAGAGCATAAGCTAGGAGTGCTCCCCCAGGACCTGCAGTATGTATTGCAGCCCCGCTCCCAAGAAATAAACCGGTGCCAATAGCTCCACCAATTGAGATCATTGTTAAATGGCGGGATTTTAATCCTCGCTTTAATTTGTGCGCTTCTTGTTCTGTTGGCGTAGAATAAGTTACTTTTTCCTTCGGTATAGCCATCCTATCATGTCCTTTCTAAGTTCGTTATGTGGCATTGTAAAGCTATTCTAATAAAAGGTAATATATGTAAACGCTTTCTAAAATTTGTATTCTAATTTAAGAATTAAATATAAGAAAACATAATTAATCTTACAATAAAGATAACTTTCTGAAAAGTATTTTTTATAATATGGTGAAATTTTATTAGTATTCAAATATAGGAATAATTATATAATATTAGAATTTAAATCTTCAGTGTTGAGGTTAAAGAGGAGGAATACTATTAGTATGGCGCTTATTTAAGAAAAAATAGGCGGAAATAAATTAAGGCAAGCAATAAAAAAACTTCCCTGATCATTTCCTTTTACATAAATGATTGGAGAAGTTTTATTAAAAACCGAGCTACTATTCGCTCGGTTTTCTACTTTTTTAATATTCTCCTTCAAAAGGAGTGATATGAATATTTAGTCTTCTTTCGACTGTACGAAGTCGCTGGTTCACTCTCTGTAAACGTCGTCTAAGCTGGTCAATTTCTCTTTCTTGTTGATCATTTTGCCTTTCAAGCTGATTAACTCTGCGTTGAAGTTGAGTCCATTGCGGCAGCTGAAATAATTGTGATAATTGTTGTTGTCTGTAGAGTTCATTTTCATTTAGCTGCACATATGGATAATAAATAGACGGATATTGAGGTAAATCGTAGTTTCCATAAGCATACATGAAAGACATCTCTCCTCTTGGGTTAATATCTATAAAATATGTACACTTTTATTGTTGTGTAACGGCATATGCCCAAAAACTATAAACCTATATTCTCACCGTTTTAAGTATCATCATTCGGAAAAAAGGAAAGTCATTGTACCCCAGTAAGGACACTTCGGCTTCGTTTTTCCTTCCTCTTGGTCTTTTGAACCTTTATAAAGGACATCTCACTTCCGGTTTTCTTTCCTCTTGGTCTTTTGAACCTTTATAAAGGACATCTCGCTTCCGGTTTTCCTTCCTCTTGGTCTTTTGAACCCTTATAAAGGACATCTCGCTTCCGGTTTTCCTTCCTCTTGGTCTTTTGAACCCTTATAAAGGACAACTCGACTTCGTTTTTCCCTCCTCTTGGTCTTTTGAACCCTTATAAAGGACAACTCGACTTCGTTTTTCCCTCCTCTTGGTCTTTTGTCCCCCTATTAAGGTAAATCATTCCATTCCGCTCCGACCCAACTATCCTTCCCTTTTTCAATACTTCAACACTCTCTAATTTTTTCGGGATTTCTTGCATTGTCTGTTAAGGCTTGTTGATCTGCAATCATGATAAACCTATTATATTGGTGTTGTAATTCAACCGTGTTTTCTCTTTAATATTTTTATTAGAAAAAATAAAAACTCCGCCCTAATTAATAGGACGGAGATCGTTTCCGTGTTGCTACCTAAATTGTGTAATAATAAATATATTACACCATTCATTATCAAGTACTGACATACTCTATCTGCTATAAGATGCAGCCCACCACTTAGATAGATTTCACCTTATTCCTTCGAGGTCCATTCAATAAATTTCTTCTTGCTAGGTTCTCAACCACCCTAACTCAAGCTAAATTTGAATTACTTCTCCTCATCATAGGACATTGCTATTATTTTATTATTCATATTATATTAACATTTTATTCCAAAATCAAAACGATTTATTTATTCCCTATCATTAATTCACTATTTAATTTAACCCGCCCAACTAACTATATGCTTTTTCCTCTTCCTTCTGAAAAAAGCTTCTCATCGCAAAAAAGACATCGGATTTTTGCTTTAAAATATAATAACGAAATTTTTCATCTTTCACGTTTTTATAGGCTGACATGAGAGTGGAATGCCGGTTGTATTGATTGACCTCACCATATCCAAACATATTTGAAACCTTCATTAATTCTTCCACCAGCTTGACACATCGTGCGTTATCGGAAGTTAGGTTATCACCGTCTGAAAAGTGGAATGGGTAAATATTGAATCTGGCTGGATCATATTTTTCTTCAATTAATCCAAGTGCTTTTCGGTAGGCAGATGAACAAATCGTTCCGCCGCTTTCTCCTTTTGAGAAGAAGTCTTCCTCTGATACAACTTTAGCTTCTGTATGATGGGCAATAAATTCAATGTCAACGGATTGGTATTTTGTTCTTAAGAAACGTGTCATCCAGAAGAAAAAGCTTCTTGCGATATATTTTTCCCAGACTCCCATACTTCCGCTTGTATCCATCATGGCAAGAACCACAGCTTTGGATTCTGGCTTTTCAATTTCATTCCACGTCCGGAACTTTAAGTCCTCCGGAACAATTGGGTGAAAGCTCGGTTTCCCGTTGATGGCGTTCCGTTTAAAAGCGGACATCATTGTTCTTTTCTTGTCAATATTTCCCATCAGACCTGTCTTTCGAATATCATTAAATTCGATATCTTCAACGGTGTTAAAATCTTGTTCTTTTCTTTGCAGATTCGGAAGCTCCAGCTGTTTAAATAAAGCCTCCTCCAACTCCATTAGGGATACTTCTGCCTCATAGTAATCCTCTCCTGGCTGATCCCCGGCACCTTGGCCTTTTCCTGGCCCTTTTTGCGGATTACCATCACGGGCTACTACATCTCCCACTTTGCTGTCGCCGTCCCCCTGGCCGACATGTTTGTTTTTGTCATAGTTATAACGTATTTTATATTCATCTAATGAACGAATTGGAATCTTGACCACATCACGGCCATCTGACATGATGATGCTTTCTTCTGTTATGAGATCAGGCAAATTATTGCGAATTGCTTCCTGGACCTTTTCCTGATGACGTTTTTGATCATCATGCCCTTTTCGATGGAGGGACCAATCTTCACTTGAAATCACAAATTGTTGATGTTCTGATTCAGACATTTGAAATACTCCCCTCCTATAAAATTTTTTCAAAAAAAGTGTCACAAACGAATCGTTTTTGACATACAATATTCTGGTTACCAAAATCACCAAAAAGATAAATATTGATACTCTATCCTATGCAGAAATTTATATTTATTTACAAATAATTGCGAGAAATGTACTCGTGCCTAATGTTGGACAAGCTTATTTTTTAAAGAAAAGATAAAGGTAGGAATAACTCCTACCTTTTTTATGCTGTCTAGCTCCGGCCCCTATCGACTAGTGAATGAACAAGGCGCTTTTCGCTTTTCTAATTATCTATTTAACAAACTTCCCACATAACGAAGCAGATCATTAGCAGAAGTAGAATTATAGCCATGTTCATCAATGAGACGGGCTACTACTTCATTAATTTTCTTCAACTGAGTTTCATCCGGTGTTTTGGTGGATGTAGTAATTTTTACAACGTCTTTTAAGTCAGCAAATAGCTTCTTCTGGATTGCTTCACGAAGACGGTCATGTGAATTATAGTCAAACCGTTTTCCTTTTCTTGCATAGGCAGAAATTCTGATTAATATTTCTTCCCTGAATGCTTTTTTCGCATTTTCGGAGATGCCAATTTGCTCTTCAATGGATCTCATTAATTTTTCATCCGGATTAATTTCTTCTCCTGTTAATGGATCACGAAGTTTTACTTTATTGCAATATGCCTCGACATTGTCTAAATAATTATCCATAAGTGTTTTGGCCGATTCTTCATAAGAGTACACAAAGGCTTTTTGCACTTCCTTCTTCGCTAATTCATCATATTCCTTGCGCGCTAGTGAGATATAGTTTAAATATTTCTCCTTCAATTCAGAGGTAATAGATGGATGCTGATCCAAACCTTCTTTTAAAGAGCGGAGAACATCAAGCGCATTGATGGATTGTATTTCCTTGCGAATAATCGTGGAGGAAATCCTGTTAATGACATAACGCGGATCAATGCCGCTCATTCCTTCTTCCGGATATTCTTTTTTCAGCTCCTCTACATCTGCTGAGTTAAATCCTTCGACATTTTCACCATCATATAATCTCATTTTCTTTAAAAGATCAATGTCGCCGCGCTTTGGCTCTTTTAAACGAGTTAGGATTGTAAACATCGCAGCCACTTTTAACGTATGTGGAGCAATATGAACATCTGCCACATCACTTTCATTAATCATCTTTTCGTAAATTTTTTCTTCTTGGGAAACTTTTAAATTATACGGAACAGGCATAACGATTATCCGAGAATGTAAAGCTTCATTTTTCTTATTGGCGATAAAGGAGCGATATTCCGTTTCATTTGTGTGGGCAACGATTAATTCGTCTGCACTGATTAAAGCAAATCTTCCCGCTTTAAAATTGCCCTCTTGTGTTAAGGATAATAGATGCCATAAAAACTTCTCATCACATTTTAGCATCTCTTGAAATTCCATTAAACCGCGGTTTGCTTTATTTAATTCCCCATCAAAGCGGTAGGCGCGCGGATCAGATTCGGAACCATATTCTGCAATAGTGGAAAAATCTATACTTCCTGTTAAATCCGCAATATCTTGAGATTTAGGATCTGATGGGCTGAATGTTCCAATTCCAACACGGCGATCCTCGGAGAAGAAGATACGTTGAATCATAACATCTTCGATTCGTCCACCATATTCCTGTTCAAGCCTCATCAAATTAAGCGGAGATAGATTTCCTTCTACCCTAATTCCGTATTCTTCATAGAAGTCCTGTCTTAAATGACTTGGAATTAAATGCAGTGGATCCTCATGCATTGGGCAGCCTTTAATGGCATATACTGCCCCTTTATCTGTACGCGAATAGGCTTCAAGACCTCTTTTCAACATCGTTACTAATGTGGATTTACCACCGCTGACCGGCCCCATTAATAGCAAAACCCGCTTTCGCACATCTAAACGTCTTGCTGCGGGATGAAAATATTCTTCAACTAGTTTTTCTAATGCTTCCTCTAAACCGAATAATTGACGGCTGAAAAACTCATATTTTTTCTTTCCATTTACTTCTCCAACCCCAGCATCATTTATCATATTGTAAACACGGGAATGAGCCGACTGAGCAATCCATGGTCTTTCCTTCAACAACTCCAAATAATCAGCAAATGTCCCTTCCCAATATAACTTCTCTTCCTCTTCACGGTAATGTGAAAGTCGTTTTAAAATATCCATATAGACCTCCCCTTGTCACTTGTTAAGAGACGATTTATATACTTTATGCTTTTAGCGAAGTGAACATGAATGAATCAGACAAGAATAATGATATATATATTATGGAAATATAGTGATAACGTTACAGGAAAGATTGTCAAACAATTGTTAGAATTGAAATGAAAGAGCATTCACATTTTATTTAAATTGGGCTATAATAACAGAAAGTACATGTACATGGGGCAAAGGAGGCGTACATATTCATGAAAACACTAATCATTTTGCTTGGCTGCGTTGCATTTCTAGCTGCCATCTTTACTGCAGGATATGAAGATAAGCCAGGTGTGAATAAATAATTTCCCGAATAAAAAAAATCTTCCCGTCGGAAGATTTTTTTTATTTTAAGTTCGGATAGCCTTGTTGTCTTAATGCTTCGTATACTAGAATCGCTGCTGTATTGGAAAGGTTCAGGGAGCGGACATTATCATTCATTGGTATTCTTAAAAAATGATCTTTATTTTTTTCCATTAAATCTTTCGGAAGTCCTGTCGTTTCTTTTCCAAACATAAAGTAATGCTCTTTATCCACATCGCTAAAATCAAAGGATGAATGAGGTTTTTCTCCGTATGTTTCGATATAATAAAATTCACCATTTTGGTTTTTGGAGAAAAATTCATCTAAAGAGTCATAATAAGTTATATTTACCGCATGCCAATAATCTAGCCCTGCTCTTTTTAACATTTTATCATCGGTTGAAAATCCAAGCGGGCGGATTAAATGCAGCTTTGTATCGGTTGCAGCACATGTGCGTGCAATATTGCCGGTGTTTGCTGGAATTTCTGGTTGATATAATACGACATGAATTGCCAAGAATGGTCACCTCTATCTTTATTTAAGGCTCTTTTCTAAAACTTTGTTGCTTTCGTAGAATCCACCCAATTTAAGGTAAAAATGAATATCTTTTAAAGTAAAGATGCCCTGAAACTGGGTCAAACTTAGGATTTTAAATATATACGAAATGCAACAAGTTAAAATCGGCTTTTGGATTTTAACAATCTATACGAAAACAGCTTTATTTCCCTTTCCCATTATAGCATATTTACTTTTGTACTTTTCATGCTCTCTATTCACCATTAGTTATCCACAATCGTAAAAAATTTATATTTAATATTTGGGGTATAAGCGGAAGAATCTTCATATGCCCAATACCGATTACGGCTGTTATACGTGTGGGCGTTAACAAGCGGCATTCCATAAGCATCCTTCCCCGTTACGATGGTATTATGATCAAAACGGCCATCTCCTTGAAAATCAAGGCAAATGACGTCGCCTAAATTTAATTCTTGCGGGGAGCTAACCTGTTTTGCACGTAAACCAGTTTTTGAAGTACTTAAATACTGCATTAAAGAGTGAGCAGTTGCCCAGCTATAACTGTAATTATTATTTTGCATCCACCAGCCCTGCCCCCTATTAGGGTAGCCTCTCATCGGTGCTCCGCCTTCATGCAAGCATTGAGAGATAAAATTAGTGCAATCATCGGTAAATTTTCGATATTTCGGATTGTAGCTATTCCACCATCTTTCCGCATACTGAACTGCTTTTAAACGGTCATAGTTGTAACTTTTTCGATCGTCATTTGCATCATTTATTAAAGATGGCGGTTGGTCATTTGGAACATGAAATTCGGGGACGATTTCTTGATCATTGTATAATTGTTCTTGATAAAAGGTTGCTTTGCGATTTTCGATTTCTTCCTCAATATACATTTTCTCTTTCTGTTTGATTAAATATTTTAAGTGTATCTGGTAATGAAGGAATGTTTGATTATCTTTTTCTATTTTATTCTTAACCTTTGCTCTTGCCTGCACTTTTACAATTTCTGCATTGCGCTTTGCCATCAGGTCTTTTTTTCTATTTATTTTTTCATCATCGCCAAGTTTATTCACTAATTGCTCTAAACGTGATTCTAATTGTTTTTGAAGCTGAGATTTCATGAAAACTCCCTCCTTCTTGGCCTCTTTTCTTAAACTTAGTTGCCCACCTTAGTTTATGAAAAGAGGCCCCGAAAACCAGTTTACTTAGGATTTATAAAACAAATGACGTAAAGCAACAGGTTAAAATCGGCTTTTGGATTTTAACAATCTATTCGAAAACAGCCTCAATACAAACATATGAACGAAGAAGGGAAAACAAAACAAACTTTTATAAGCGACCAACCTTCTAAAGGCCATTTGGGTTCGGATTTTTCCTCGTGTTGGTCTTTTGAACTCTTATAAAGGCCATTGGCTCTCGGATTCTTCCTCTGGTTGGTCTTTTGAACACTTATAAAGACCATTGGCTCTCGGATTCTTCCTCTGGTGGATCTTTTGATGCTTTCAAAAGACCATTCTCCCTCCTGTTTTGATCCCTTCTAAAGACCATGTGAAATCTTATCATTAAAAAAAGGCCTATCCCAATTTCGATAGGCCATCCTCTACTTCTTTTAAAACCTCTTCATCTGATTCTTTTTCTTTCGCTGTGAGAAGTGCATTCTTCGCCTCTTCTCCGCCGATTTTTCCTAAAGCCCACGCAGCTGTTCCGCGCAATACCGGTCTAGGATCATTTTTTAATACTGTAATAATTTCCGGTACAGCAGAAGTTTCTTTAAAATGAGCAAGCGCTACTAATGCATTTCGCTGAATTGGCTTTTTACCTCTCCAGGATCCGGACATTTTTCCAAAGCTTTCATTGAATTCGCGGTTACTGATAGATAGAAGTGGGGTTAATTCCGGCTTTGCTAGATTCGGATCAGGCTCCATTTCTTCATGGAAATGAAAATCTATCCCCTTGTTTTTCGGGCATACACTTTGACATGTATCACAGCCATATAAACGATTTCCTAGTTTTACGCGAAATTCTTCTGCAAGAAAACCCTTTGTCTGTGTTAAAAAAGCAATACAGCGCTGAGCATTCAATTGTCCGCCTTGTACTAAAGCTCCTGTTGGACATGCATCTAGGCATTTCGTGCAGGTTCCGCACTGATCTTCCATTGGTGCGTCCGGTTCAAAAGGAATATTGGTAATCATTTCACCTAAATATACATAAGATCCAAATTCCGGTGTGATAATGGAACAGTTTTTCCCGCTCCAACCAATACCGGCTCGCTGGGCAACGGCTCGGTCTACTAGTTCCCCAGTATCCACCATGGATTTGCATCTTGCTTCAGGATAATAATCCATGATGAAAGCTTCTAGTTCAGTAAGTTTCCTTCTTAAAATGTGGTGATAGTCTTCTCCCCAGGAAGCTTTTGCAAAAATTCCCCGTCTTTCTCCCGCTTTTCCTTTAGGTGCATCCTTCATTTTTGAAGGGTAAGCGAGCGCAATCGAAATGATGGATTGAGGTTTATCGAAAATCAGGGAAGGATTCGTTCTTTTTTCAATGTCCTTCTCCTCAAATCCTGATTGGTATTGCAGCTCCTGTTGTTTAATCAGCCTGTTTTTCATTTCAGTAAAAGGATCTGCAGTTGTAAAGCCAATTTTGTCGATTCCAATCGATTTACTATATTGAATAAGTTCCTTTTTAAACTTTGTAAAGTCCATTATCATCACCTCGATTCTAGATTTCATTTTCTTACACTTAAGTTTAAAATATAAAAACGCAATATCCCGTTCTTCTGGAAAACGAAATACTGCGTTGGTTCTAATGTTATGTATGGAGCGGGTGATGGGAATCGAACCCACGACAACAGCTTGGAAGGCTGTAGTTTTACCACTAAACTACACCCGCAAAAGGTTTCAATTATTTTTCGACAACCTCTTGTCGACTTTTTTATTATACATGCCTTCTATATGTTTTTCAAGTGTTTTTTTATATTTTTTTCTAAGGGGATATTTTTACGGATAAAGTGATCATTATTTTTGTGCGGACATTTCGTGCACTTATCTATATTCGGGCCGTTCCTATCCAATTTCACGGCATTCTACTATTTTTCAAAGTAATACCCCATACAGACGGAATTACCTGCTCTCAGTTCATTATCCTAATTCCGATAAAATATAAAAAAGTGCTCCAATCCTAAGTATACGGATGGAACACTTTAAACTTTAAATACTTGTGCCGCTTAATTTTTTTGCTGGAATATGTCCTGATTTATTTACCTTCGTTTCAAGATACCGTTTATTAAAATCAGATACATCTCCCCATAGCGGAACGTGATCTTCTGCCGATAATCCATGTTGCTTAAGTGCAGTTAGTTTCTTCGGATTATTGGTTATCAACGTAACAGGCTTCGAGCGTAAATGTTGTAAAACCCTGATAGGATCTTCGTAACTGCGTATATCATCGGCAAATCCCAACGCTTGATTTGCTTCCACTGTATCTAAGCCTTCCTGTTGAAGCAGATAGGCGAACGATTTTGAAAATAAGCCAATCCCTCTTCCTTCATGGTTAGCAAGATAGAAAATTGCTCCGGATTTATTTTCTACAATCATTCTCATCGATTGACGTAATTGATATCCACAATCACAGCGTTTGCTTCCAAAAATATCACCTGTATGGCAAATGCTATGCATTCTAATTAAAGCATGTTCATCATGTTCGAAATCCCCGTATACTAAAACGGAGGATTGCTGTAAGGATGCTAGATTCAAAGATGGCAAAGCATTTAAAATGGCTTCCTTATCAGAGGAAATGCCATCTAATACTAACCAAGTATACCAGTTAAAATGGACAACCTGGTCATCTAGTTGAACAGGCAACTTAATGGGACCAACTAGACAAATATCTGTTTTATCGGCTTGCGAAAGAATCGCCATTTTATCTTTAAGAAGTGCTTTTACTTCTGTCGTAATCATAGTTATCTCCTCTTTTAGCTATACAGGTAAAAAAATAACTGTATTTATTTGACGAGCGAAAGTATTATAGCATATTTTCGGAATAAATATTAATTATTTTGTTTATTCATTTTTATCCATAAAAAAGATTATTAGGAAATGGTACTACTATTGCCCACCCTGTTTTTTTAACTTCCAAAAGTGAAATTCGTTACCTTATTACAAAGTTCATGAACCCATTTAATATTTGCTGCGGGCTTATTAATTGAAAACTATTGACATCTTTAGAAAAGTGAATTTTCATTTTCTCGTCAAAATATACTGTTTTTGCCTTTTCTATATACACGGACCATTCATTGGTTTCAATCGCAATATCACCATCCTCTATTTCCGAAACGAACCATAATTCGATTACACCGTTTACAGCGCATCCGCATCCATCCGTATTATACTTCAATTTTAAATAGCCTTTCTTTCCTTCTGTCTTTTCCTTTATTTTTACTACCGCTTCATCTGTTATGGTAATCTCCATGATTGTAACTCCTATCTTTTGCAATGAATGTTTTCATAACGAAAATGGTATTTTTTCTTCGCTTATTCACCTTTTCAGCTTACTCCTTCACCACTCATAAGTAAATTAAGTAAAACAGCGGTACATAAAATTAAATAATTTTCCCTAAAATGGAAGGAATTATACAAAATTTGTCGAATCATTTATGTACAAAAGGAGGTTGATTATTATGTTTACAAAATTCGATTCTTTCATGGTGAAGACAATTTAAAACGAAAAGGTGGAGAATCACATAATAACATCCATTTATATTAACGTTAAGACGAATGAAGTATTTACGGAAAAAGAACAAAATATGATACATTCCATGCTGCTGCACACATCTGCGTGGTCAGTTAATGGCGGTGTCTTTTTAAATCCCCCTCAAAAAGAGGACGAGGATCCTAGCTGTATTTTTGAATTAGATTTAGTAATGGGAAAAGCAATTTCAATGGAGGAAGGAGAACAAATTGTAAAAGTTCTCCCAATAAAAATAAGATCTGTCTTCAGAAATGCAAAACTTGAGGAACCGATTATAGAAATAAAAGAACATATTGTTTCTGCTTAATAAAGAAAGAGGAAAGAGTACATACTCCTTCCTCTTTTAATATACATCCCTTCGATTAAACACGACGAATGACACAATTAAAGCTGCTACCATCCAGACAAGAAGAACGGTAATGGAAAATCCCATTGTCATTCCCTCAATCGGCGGTTTCGTTCCATTCACGTAATCCGTTAACTGCAAATTTACCATGAATAAATATTTTGCACTTTGCCACGAAGAAACCATGTTGACCAGAATCGCACCGGCAATTAAGGCAGCGAGCATAATGCCCATGACCGCAGCTGTTGAACGAACTAGAACGGACAGCATAAAAGTAAGGGTGCCCACGACCACACAAACAAACCAAACAAGACCGAATTCCATTAATATGTATTCCCATTGTGCTATCAGATGAACATGGGTTGTGACTAAATCTTCTCCCTTTGTTACAAACCCCGTCAGCATCGGCATATTCCACCCTTTATATCCAAACACAATTCCGGAAATGGCATAGGAAAGGATTGCTACACATAAAACAATAAAGGATATAGCAAGCAACAAAGCGAGATATTTGCTTAATAATACTTTCCATCGTTTTACCGGCCGAGTCAGCAATAATTTAATCGTTCCTCCGCTTGCCTCAGAGGAAACAAGGTCCGCAGCCACGACCATGACTAATAAAGGCAGCAGAAGATCAATTGCATTTTCTGCAAAAATTCTCATGAATGTTGGTGCTCCTGGGGAATTCGGATTAATATTATGATTCAGATAATATTGTTCCTGTGTCAGTTTAATTTTTAAATATTGGGCAAAATCCTCCGGGAGTTGGCTCGAACTCAAGCGATTTTGTATATCCACAATTTCTTGTTGGAGCTGAACACGCCAATCCCTCGTTCCCAGTTTCTTTTCTGCTGTTTTGTCCTGTTTATATTGGGCATACGTAATAATTGGAACGAGAATGGCGATGATTAAAATAATGACAAATAAACGTTTTTTGCGAAAAATCTTTAACTGTTCATTATAAACAAGATTAATCATGATGCTTTCCCCCCGTTAATTCGAGGAATAGATCTTCAAGAGCCGGAAGCTTCGCCTGCATCTCTTTCACTTTAATGCCAGCACTCACAAGTTTTTTGTTCCAATCTGCAACTTTCTCCTCTATAAAAGGAGTAATTAAGGTATGATCTTCTCCTTCTTTCACATCTGTTTCCTCTTGTAAAAGCTTTTTAGCTGCTTGGAATGGCTCCACTTTCCATATTACCCGTTCCTGTTCCGCAAGCAACGACTCAACGGTATCGGTACGAATAATTTCACCATCTAACACAATGGCTACTCTGTCACATAGGAGCTGAATTTCACTTAATAAATGGGAAGATACAAGCACACTTAATCCCTCATTTTTGGCAAGAAAGCGAATAAATTCCCTCATTTCCCTAATTCCCGCGGGGTCTAGTCCATTTGTTGGTTCATCTAAAATAAGCAGGTGAGGATTTCCCAATAATGCTTGGGCTATCCCAAGCCTTTGCCTCATCCCTAGCGAATAAGTTCCAACCCGATCATGAATACGATCGGTTAATCCTACCAAATCCGCCACTTCATGAAGCCGATTCGGTGTAATGGAGGGATCCATCCGAGCAAAATATTCAAGATTTTCCCAACCTGATAAATATGGGTAAAGTTCCGGGTTCTCTACAATACACCCGAGGTTTTTCATCGCTTCTTTAAAATCTGTTTGAACATTTTTGCCTGATATTAAAATCGTTCCTGAAGTTGGTTTAATTAATCCGACAAGCATTCGGATTGTTGTTGTTTTCCCGGCTCCATTTGGTCCAAGAAAACCGAAAACTTCTCCACGGTATAAGGTAAACGATAAGCCCTTTATGATTTCCTTTTTTCGAATCGTTTTCCGTAAATCCTTTACTTCGAGTGCCGGAACTTCCTTCATTTTGTTCCCCCCTCGCTAAACTTTATCAGTGAAGCAACACGTTCCCCGATTAATTTATAACCGGCAGCATTCGGATGAAACTTATCACTGAATAAATAATCGTTAACATGTAATTCAAATAGATCAAAGGTTGGAACATAAATAATCTTTTTATAATTTGCAGCAAGACCCGCGGAATCATAATTCCACTTGCGGACAATGGATGATGTAAGCTTAGACTTTTCTAAATCGATAAAAGGATTGTATAAGCCTACATGGAAGACGGTCGCATCCGGATTGATAGAACGAATGGCAGTATATATTTGTTTTAAATTTGCAAGATACGGTTTCTCTTCTTTTTTCATATAAGCGGGGTCAAGATGATTGATTACATTTCCACCTTGAAAGAGATCATTCCCGCCAATGGTTAAAAGAATAATATCAGCCGCCTGCAGCTGACGCTTAATTTCCGGTCCTTTTAGTTGAGTGATTAATTGTGAAGATGTTTGGCCTTTTATCGCACTATTTGTTAGCAGGATCGATTTTTTTGTTTTCTTTTTTAAGCTGTCTGTTAGGTAACCAATATACCCCTTTCCCTCAGGATCCCCCGTTCCTCTTGTTAAAGAATCCCCAAGAGCAGCAATTTGCAGCCTATTTTTTGACTTAGTTGTCATTTCTGATGGGGTCATCTGCCTTTTAACCGTTTGTTTTCCCTGCCCCACTGCTAATTGATCCTTTAGCACCCAGCCAAAGCCGAAAAGAAATAGCAGAGCAGAGAAAATAGAAATGATGGAGATGATTGTAATTGTATATTTTTTCATCCTGCCATTCCTTTCTACATGCTTAGAATGAATCATCCTTATTTATAACCATTAGGCAAAAATTCCAATCTATTTTTGTTAAAAATATTGAAACATTTTTATATTACCGTTTCAAATATAATGCTTTCCTTTTATACACATTATTCAAAAACATATGGCCATTCATATAAAGTCTTATTCTTGGATTGTCTAATAGAGGTGGAGGAGGGAATTTTTTAATCAAACTATAGAGAGATAGAAACATATAAAGATTAAAAAATATTCGCATCATTATTTATAAAATTCTGTGACATATTTATAAGGCATATACAAAAATTAATACCCTTATGCAGTTTATTTTGAATAACTACATAAGGGTATTTAATTACGCTTATCTTTTTATCACTTTTATATTTCGCTTTACAAATTCCCAATTTTGAGGGGCTGGGAGACTAACTTGCCAATAGGTTGTTCCTGCTATTTGGTAAAGATCCATTAATCTATACTTTGCTATATAACTTCTAATATCTTCGAACCATACGATATGTTCCGCTGTATTTCTCCAATATCTATACCATGGAGAGTATGCAGTATTATCAAATTGTATAGTTGTTCCTGTTGTTATTGCTTGATTTTGCGAGGCTTGCACAGATAATGCTCTCGTTTGATTATTTGAAACTGTTTTATCATAACCATATAAAGACATCCCTATTTGTAGTTTTGCTGGATGCATTTGTGATATTGCGTACTTAATAACCTGTTCTACCCACCCTATCGGGGAAATAGGATCAGGTGGACCCCCCGGGTAGCCATAATCAATGGTCATGACAGCCATAAAATCTGCTATTTTTCCTATTCTTGCATAATCATAGGCACCTACTATTCGATTAGTTGGTAAATCAGCTATTTTAGCATGTACATTCACATGCAATAAGAGATTTCCTAGTGCGTTTTTTAAGGATGACAGAAAGGTAATAAAATCATTCCGGCGTGCTGGCGGAATAAACTCAATATCAATACTGACTCCGCTAAAGCCTTTATTTCTAGTAAGATTCACAATACTTGTCACAAGATTTTGTCGATACGTTGGATTTCCTAGCACATCTCCCGCAAGATCCGCACTAAATTGGTCATTTAAAAAATTTCTAATCATTAATAATGGACTTATCTTTAATTGATGACATAGCTCGATAATGGCTGTATCATCCATTTGATTAAAAGCAAGACCTTTTTCAGTAAAGGAATAGGCAACAATCGCTAAATATGTTAACTGTCCGGCAAGGGATTGAAGGATAGGTGTAATAGTTGTTATAGATGAAGGAAAAATAAAACCGAGTGTAGTTATTTCCAATTTATTAGGGGACGGAATATGGATGATTTGTCCGATTGAAAGCTGATTAGGATTAATGTTGGGGTTTAATGAAAGTATGTAGGAAAGCTCTGTATTAAATGTTTTACTTAGAAGTCTTAATTGATCTCCTTTCTTAATACGATAGGTGCGGATTGGCAATAAATTGTCCGGAATATATAGAGCGAGTCCAGGTACTAAAGAAGTTGTTGTTAATCCATTCACATTTATAAGTGTTTGCATAGAAACACCATACAATTCAGCAATGCCCCACAAATTTTCTCCAGCTTTCACTACATGGACCGCCATTTACAATCCCCTCCTTTTTATCATATTATGGGGATTCCTTATTAATATACTTCTATAGATGATTTTCCGATAAAAAATAAAACATAATGTAAAAAGAAATTGATATGATTTTCCCTAATTGACTTTTTTAAACCATTTGTAAAAACATCTCGGACGACCTTCTTCCCGAAGATGTCCTTATGAATATTTCTACCTCTCTATGTCTTTATATCTCTGGTAAAAGAAAATCTTCTTTCACAATTTTAAATAAGTATAAAAAAAGCCCTTCCCTCGTATTCAGAGAAAGGCCGATTACTTACCATTTATTCAGAAAACACAATTTGGTTTCCGCCTTGTTTTTTCGCACTATACAAGGCAGTATCTACCGATTTTTTTAAGGAATCAACAGTTACACCATGTTTGGGATAAACGGATACACCTGTACTTATGGATATGAATATTTGCTCTCCACGAATTGTAATGGGATGGAGTAGATAATATTCCTTTAATTTCTCAAACAACGGCATAATTTCCTGTGATGATTTTACAATTATCATGAATTCATCACCAGCGTAACGGTAACCTTCTATAGTTTTATTACAAATACTTTTAATACCATCTGCTAGTACTTTTAAATATTTGTCGCCTACATCATGTCCAAAATGATCATTCACTTTTTTTAAGGAATCGGAATCAAGCATGATAAGTTGAATAGTGTGATTGCTTTCACTTATTAAAGATAATAAATCTTCGTGGAAAGCACGATAATTTTTTAGACCTGTTAAATCATCGAGCAGCGACATTTTATAAATACGTTCGTATAACCTAACGGAGTCAATCGAACTGAAAACTTGTGTTCCAATGATTTGCAGCAATTCTTCATGCTCTTTACGATAGGCAAATTCAGCATAGCATTGAGCAGATATAACACCTTTTACTTGATTATCAATTAAAACGGGAACAAAGAGGCAGGAGTTAGTCAACCCGGCCTCCTCATCGCCTAAATAAACATCGTATTCCTCTTCCATTCTCGATTCTTTATGATGGATGATTTCCCTTGTCATTATTGCCTGAGAAGTATGATTTTCTCCAAGTTCAATCGTAACAGGAGAGTACTCCTTTCCCTTGTCTATCATAAATGGAACTTGAATATGGGAATCACCTTCATTATAAGTAGCTATATAAAATGAATCGGTCGGCATTACCTGTGACACCATTTGATATGCTTCCTTAAAAAGAATTTCTTCACTTAAGGTTTTACTGCATATCTGTGCAAAGTTATGCAGGATTCGATAGTGACTATTTAACCAGTTTAGACGCTCCATTTGATTCTGGATTTCTTCCAATTGAAAGAAAATGCGATCCATAAGCTGGTCTTGACTGCTAACATTGCATTTACTTTTTATTACCGAATAATCTTCTTTCGAAATATATTTATGTTCAGTACCAATTTTTTTTAACAAATCATAAATCATTTCCAACGTAGCATTATTACCGTCATAATCTACCATGCCAACACTTCCACAACGTATTTTAATCTACTAATTCTAAAGTCCCTCTTCCTTTCATTATATGTTTTTCGAAATATTCTTTCAAGTAGTGGTGTCAGGCACCACCAATGGACATTTCAATAATTTGTATTTCTAGGATGGACAGTTATACTCTTTTAAAAGTATAAAGCTTGTCAACAAAATCAAAAGTGGTATTATTGATTTATATTTCAGAAATATCAGTTAATCTAAGGAGAAATCGCAGATGGTCATCGATATTAGAAATGTTTCATGGCAAAGAGGAAACGAGTGGATTCTTAAAAATATTTCTTGGCAGGTCAAAGAGAAGGAGCATTGTTGTATATTAGGGCTTAATGGTTCTGGAAAAACAACTCTGCTCAATATGATAAATGGGTATATTTGGCCAACCAAAGGAGAAATTCACGTATTAGGAAACAAGTTTGGTCATGTTAATCTTCGAGAGCTTCGCAAATCCATCGGCTGGGTCAGCTCTTCCTTGCAGCAGCAATTGCATGAAAATGAAAATATTAGAGACATTGTCGTAAGCGGCAAATTTGCTAGCATCGGTCTTTATGACCGGATTCATGTTGAAGATGATGAAAAAGCAACAGAATTATTAACAATGCTCGGCTGTGAGCATTTAAAAAATAAAAGCTATCAAACTCTCTCTCAAGGAGAGAAGCAACGGATTCTGATAGCACGAGCGCTAATGGCAGATCCAAAACTGCTTATTTTAGACGAACCATGTACTGGACTTGATTTATTAGCTCGTGAACATTTATTACAAATGATTGAAAAAATAACGGAGCACCCTGACGCACCTACCATCATTTATGTCACTCATCATGTGGAAGAAATTCTTCCATGCTTTAAAAAGGTATTGTTACTAAATAAGGGAGAGGTTTTTAAAGAAGGGAGAAAAGAAGAAGTTCTAACTTCGGAAACACTTTCAGACTTTTACCAAGTCCCTATAAAAGTGGATGAGAAAAATAAAAGAGTTTGGCTTTCACTTGAAGAGGTTATCTATTGATCAAAAGGGGAAAACATTCCCCTTTTGATACCATTTCTGCAACAATTTTAATAGTATTTAACTGCCATGCAAATGATTTCGATTCACTGATTCTGGAGGGCGCTCAAACCATTCATGCTCAATCATTATATTGGCTCCGTCCTCCACATATAAGGAAACATCCATTTGACATTTAGCATACATTACACCCAGATCCCTCCTACCATTTAAAGAAGCTCCGTTCGCATATTCTCTTATTTTCATGGCAAACATATCAATTTTATGAGCGACTTTTAGCTTGTCCGAAAATGGAGTAATGGTAGATGTAGTTACCAAATGGTCCAAAAGTGATGGGGCAGGCAGGTTATTATCAGTAAGCTTCTTTGTCATTATTTCAATATGTTTTTGATTCAATTTCTTCCCTCGTTCTAAATACTTTCTAACCTTTTCAAGCTGAGCACCTTGAGCAAAACCAATGATTAGAGCTTTACTTGTGACATCATTATTAAGGTTTCCATAAAGGTGGGCTATTTCTAGTCCATGAAGAGCTCTAAGATCCCCGAAATAACCATTCAAAAAACTCTGTTTCTGAATATATTCGACTTTCTTAGGTGTCGGGATAGGCGGTGGATTCATGATTACACCTTTTGCTTTCAATAATTCATTCACACCTGACATTAATATAACTGTTTCTCTAAGACAATCGATAAAAAAATCCCTTATATCTTTTCTTGTAACTAATGGAATGGCTATACTATAAATACTCATGCCGGCTTTTCCTAAATAGTCCAGGTAATGAAGGTAAAACTGATCGTGAAATAATCTAGGTGCTTCTAAGTTTACATCATCTTCCGTATATCCGATTGGTACTGGGAATTCGGCTTGATTAAAAATATCTTCAATTCTTTGTGCAAAAGTGGTACTTAAGTTTAAAGCAAATTCCAAAATGGCTTTAATGTCCTGATCATCCACATGCTTTAGATAATAGCTTAGAACACATTTCCCCATTGAATTCCCCATATAGGAAGCCCAGAGCTTTCCCATTTCTGCCGCCGATAATTGTGAATTGCTCATTAGCATACCCTAAAACTCCTTTTAATCTTTTAATACTTACCAATAGTTTTACCTTATAAGTTGTGGATATTCTAATCATTAATAAAAAAAGGAAGATGCTAGTTTTCAGCATCGTTCCTTTCCTGGTTATCTTTAAATTTTTACAAACTTCCCTTTTTCATTGGACTCAAGAGCTGCTAAAATAACGTCTAATGATTTCATGCCTTCTTCACCAGTAATAAGCGGTGTCTTATTATTCTGAATCGCATCAATGAAATGGTCTATTACATGCGATGTTGTCTGGCCGCCCTCTTCATTAGTTTGAATTTTATCCAGCTGATATCGGGCGATTTCACCATTTTTATAATGGATAATGAGAGAATGAGTTGGGTCATCTTCTAGACGCACTACTGCATTTTCCGTATAAATAACTGTCGAATTGTCCCCTCCTGCAACGTATGACCAACTGGCAGTTAATGTACCAATTGTCCCATTCTCCAATTTCAATATACATACAGCATTGTCATCCACATCCGTATCCTTCTTCGCACTGGTTTCCACAAATGCCCCTACTTCCTTCACTTCCCCAAGAAGATAGCGTATAAGATCTGCTTTATGAACACCTAGATTACCTAGTGCCCCAATAAAGGCCCTCTCTTTATCAAAAAACCAGCTTTCCCTTCCGTCAATGCTCCAACCTTCCGGCCCGCCATGCCCAAAGGTCGTTCTAAAGCTATAAACTTTCCCAAATTCTCCGTTTTCAAGCATTTTCTTCACTTTCTGATGAGAAGCAACAAATCGTTGATTATGGCCAATCATTAATATTTTGCTATTTTCTTTGGCAGCCTTAATCATCGCTAAAGCTTCTTCATGTGACGTGGCCATGGGTTTTTCACAAAGGACGTGGTTACCTGCATGTAAAGCTGCTATAGAAACAGGTGCATGCAAATAATTTGGGAGGCAAACACTGATGACATCTGTATCAACAGTGTTTAATAATTGATTATAATCTGTAAAAGCTTGAGCACCATATTTTTCTGCTGTAACCTTTGCCCGTTCTTCTAAAACATCACAAACTGCTACAATTTCAACGTTTGGATTGGCTGCATATTCTGGTAAATGACGATATTTAGCAATAGAACCGCAGCCAATTACACCAACTTTTATTTTTTCCATACTGATTTCCCCTCGCTATACCGTATATTATAGAATCCCTTTTTGTTTAAGATAACGACTGCTCATTTCAATACTTTCAAGAGGCGAGCGCTTACTGGCGTCTTGTTCGACAATCCACCATTCCACATCACAATCGTCCCCAAGAGCTAAAATTGCTTCAATATCAACTCCTCCAGTTCCAAGTTCAGCAAAAAATTGTTCTTCATCTTTGGTCATATCTTTTAGATGAACAAGCGGTGTTCTTCCTTTATAACGTTTCAGCCATTCAGTAGGTTCTTCCCCTGCTTTTGTCAGCCAATACACATCAAATTCTGCTTTAACCCACTCCGGATTTGTTTCATTAAGAATCCATTCAAGAGGTTTTAACCCGTTTGCAAGTGTTACTAATTCAAAATCATGATTATGGTACGAGAAAGTGATACCCTCCTTGTAGCATTCTTCCCCAACTTGGTTTAGCGTTTGAATCAGCCGAGCATAAGCGTCTTGATTACGCTGGTCTGGCATTAAAAATGGGCATACTATGTGAGAATTTTCTATTGTTTGCTGGTAACGAATCACGTCTGAAAGCTGATTTTCTAATACATCAAGCGGAACATGGCTTGATGCAGCTTTAAGTCCTAAATCATCCAATACCTCTTTTAATTGTGTTGCTTCCATCCCGCCATAGCCTGCAAATTCTACTCCAGCAAAACCTAACTTTGCTACCTTTTCAAGCGTTCCGACGAAGTCCCTTTCCCCTTCATTTCGAAGAGAATACATTTGAAGTGCAACTGGTATTTTGGTCATGTTCATTTCTCCTTTTTTAAAATTTCAGTGATAACAATTGATACTTTTTATAGTGGTATAATGGTTTTCATTATCTTGATGAAGGACACTGTCCGTGATTCCATGCTGTCACTTGGCTTTCATAACCTCGATGATGGACACTTTTCGTAATTTTTTGCTGTCACTTGGCCTTCATTTACCCAATGAAGGACACTCATCGTAATTTCTTGTTGTCACTTGGCTTTCATTTACCTTATGAAGGACACTTTTCGTAATTTCTTGCTGTCACTTGGCCTTCATTTACCTTATGAAGGACACTTTTCGTAATTTCTTGCTGTCACTTGGCCTTCATATCCTTGATGAAGGACACTCATCGTGATTTCTTGCTGGCACTTGGCCTTTATTTCCTTGATGAAGGACACTATTGATAATTTCTTGCTGTCGCTTGGCTTTCATTTACCCAATGAAGGACACTCATCGTAATTTCTTGATATCACATGGCCTTCATATCCTCGATGAAGGACACTTTTCGTAATTTCTTGCTCTCGCATGGCTTTCATTTCCCTAATGAAGGACACTCATTAAAATTCCTAACCATACAATGTCATACATCCCCATCGTGAAGAACTAATTATGGTAAGTTTTTCTCCCTATTCAATCCCATTCTCTTTGATCACTTTTTGATACCATTTATAGCTTTCCTTCGGTGTGCGCTCCAGTGTTTCATAGTCCACATAAATAATGCCGAACCGCTTGGAGTAGCCAAAGGACCACTCATAATTATCCATAAGCGACCATACATAGTATCCTTGTAAATTTCCGCCTTCTTCTATGAAACGATGTGCTGCTGCAAAATGATCATGGAGATACTTGATACGGGCGTGATCTTCGATTTTTCCATCCTTCCATACGTCAGGAAACGCCGCCCCATTTTCCGTTATATAAAGCGGAATATCCGTATAATCTGACTTAATTCGCGTTAACAAATCGTATAAGGATTCCGGATGGATACCCCACCCCATATCCGTGACATTTTCTGTTTCACTGATTACTCCCGCTCCCAAAATATCATTTTTCTCATCATTCTCTACGATATTGTGAGAATAATAGTTAATTCCCAGGAAATCGATTGGAGCGGATATGGTATCCAGATCACCTTCTTTCATAAAGGATAGTGGTCCAAATCTATTTTTATAAAGGGTCACCATGTCTTCCGGATATCTTCCTTTAAAAATAGGATCGAGAAACCATCTGTTGGCAAAACCGTCCGAACGCTCGGCCGCAGCAACATCTTCTGCAGCTTCCGAAGCTGGAATAGTTGGTGATAAATTAAGCGTAATCCCAATCTCCCCAGCCAATCCCATGGAACGGTATAACTCCACCACTTTCCCATGTGACAACAGTAAATGATGGGAAGCGATCAAGGCTTCATTCCAATCGGTATGCCCGGGAGCATGAACACCAAATGCATAACCCAGAAAAGCGGCACACCAAGGTTCATTATGAGTAATCCATGATGGAATTCGGCTTCCAAATGCATCAAACAGCGTCTTCGCATAAGTCACAAATTGGTCAACGGTTTCTCGATTGGTCCAGCCGCCTTTATCCTGAAGCCATGTTGGCAAATCCCAATGATAAATAGTGGCAGCAGGTGTTATTCCCTTAGCATCCAGCTCATCCAGCAACCGGGTATAAAATGCAAGCCCTTCCGAATTAAACTTGCCTTCCTCTGGAAAAAGCCGCGGCCATGCAAAAGAAAAGCGATAGGAGCTGATTCCGAGATCGGCCATCAACTCAACATCTTCCGGATAGCGGTGAAAATGATCACAGGCTATTTCACCATTTTGCTGCTTGTAAACCTTTCCTGGTTGACGGGCAAAACGATCCCAAATCGATTCTCCCCGCCCTTCCTCATGTGCGCCACCCTCAATTTGATAGGAAGCCGTAGCGGTCCCCCATGTAAAAGTATCAGGAAATATTTCCATTTTCTCCACCTTCCTATTCACACTTATGGTGTAGACTAATTTTAAATTCAGGTTCCACTAATTCCATTGCTCCCTTTTATCTAAATGATGGCAGGCAACAAAATGATTCTCTGCGGCTTCTTCCAATGCTGGCATCGTCTCTCTGCAGACATCGGTTGCTAATGGACAGCGATGAACAAATGGACAGCCTCTTCTATCTTCTGATAAATCTGGAGGATCATTTGTCATATCTGTAAGATCAATTTGAGACTCACTGCCGGGTGTCGCTGCTAAAAGCAACCTGGTATAAGGGTTTAACGGATTTTTAATTAATTCCTTTGAATCTGCAATTTCCATGACCTTTCCGCCATATAAAACCATAATGCGGTCGCCAAAATAGCGTGCAGATGCTAAGTCGTGCGTTATATATAAATAAGACAAACCTAAATCTCTCTTTAAATCATTCATAAGCTGCAGAATACCAGCTCGGATGGATACATCCAGCATGGAAGTAGGCTCATCCGCTACAATAAATTGCGGATTAACAGCCAATGCCCGGGCAATCGCAAGACGTTGCCGCTGCCCGCCTGATAATTCATGGGGATGCTTTTTCCGTATTTCCTGAACTGGTGTTAAACCAACTTGAAGGAGCAAATCTGCCACTTTTTCATCTAATGCTTTCCCCCTATATCCCTGATGCTTTTTTAACGGAAACCGCAAATGACCCTCAATCGTTTTTACAGGATTTAATGACCCGAATGGATCTTGAAAAATGATTTGTGCCACTTGCCGGTAGTCTTTTAAATCCTTTCCTCTTATTTCATTCACCTTTTTACCATGAACCGTAATAGTTCCTTCGGTTGGCTTTACTAATCGGACTAACGCACGGCCGATTGTTGTTTTACCACTGCCTGACTCACCTACTAAAGCAAGCACTTCGCCTTTTTTTATCTCCAAATTCACGTTATCAACGGGAGTAATGTATTTCTTTTTCCGATCCCCGCGAACCGGGAATTTAATAACAAGATCTTCGACTTTCACTAAAACAATTGATTGCTCGTTCAAGAATTACACACCTCCCTGAACGGTATCATATAGATGGCATTCAATCTCCCTGCCATCCACATGTCGGATTCCCGGACGTTCTTTCTTACATAAATCAAAAGCAAACGGACAACGTGGATGATAAGCACATCCGCTTGGAAGATCCACCAAATTCGGCGGATTCCCTGGTATGCCCTCTATCGTCACGTCATCCTCCGTTAGATGAGGAATCGCTCGAAGCAAACCTTGTGTATATGGATGATGTCTTTCAGAATGAACTAGCGATTTCGAATCTGTCACTTCAATAAAACGCCCTGCATACATAATTGCAACCCTTGAAGCAAGCTCAGAAACCAAGCTAAAGTCATGACTGATAAATAAAATGGCATACTTTTTAACTCTTTGAATTTCTTTAATCTTATCCAGAATGGAACGTTGCACTACGACATCTAATGCAGTAGTGGGCTCATCCATAATAACGAGCTTCGGATCAAGAGCAATGGCAATGGCGATGACTACCCTCTGCCTCATCCCTCCTGAAAGCTCATGGGGATAGCTTTTTAAATATCTTGGATCAATACTGACAATATCCATTAATTCGATTGCTTTCTTTTTGGCTTCTGTTTTGGACATGCTTTTATCATGACTTAGAAAAACATCTAGTATTTGCTCCTCAATGGTTAAGACCGGATTCAAAGCATTCATGGCACTTTGAAACACCATCGACATTTGGCTCCAGCGGAATTTCCGTAATTCATTTTTGTTCATACCATAAATATCTTTTCCCATTACCTTTATCGTCCCGGAGGTTAAGACAGCGTTATTCTTTAACAGTCGCATAATGGCATTTCCCAATGTTGATTTCCCTGATCCGGATTCCCCTATCAAACCAACAATCGTATTTTCGTAGATTTTGAGATTAATATCATTAACGGCTTGAACCATTCCTGCCGGAGAATCATACCCAACCGAAACATTTTGCAATTCAAGCACGGGCTGCTTTTCTTCCACGATTCTTCCTCCTTTTTTGTGTCTTTAAACGAGGGTTGGTAATTTGATCGATAGCAAAATTCATTAGTACCAAACTTAGTCCCACCAATGCGATTCCAACCCCCGGAGGAACAAACCACCACCATGCACCTCGTAGTAATGCTGCATTCGAGCTTGCCCAGTAAAGCATAATCCCCCAGCTGGTGGAGTTAATATCTTCAAGCCCTAAAAATGCTAGGCCAGCTTCAGCAAGAATGGCGCCTAAGGTAGCGAACATAATATTCCCAGCAATAAGGGACATCATGTTGGGGCAGATTTCGGTAATCATGATTCTCAGCGATGATTTTCCAGACATTTTGGCTGCCGAAATGAAATCTCTCCTTGCCAGTGTCATTGTTTGAGAACGAAAAACCCTTGCACCCCATGCCCATCCCGTAAATGCAATGATTAAACCATTTACAAAAGGAGTAGAAGCCTTCAAATATGCCTCGATAACAATTAGTAAAGCAAGACCCGGCATTACCAAAAAGAGATTCATAATAAAGCTAAGGATGGCATCTGTCAAACCACCACGGTAGCCCGCTATTACCCCAAATATAAGGCCTATAATGGTGGAGAGAATACCGGCTCCAAATCCGACAACCATTGTATTTCTCGCACTGAAAATAAATTGCGAATAGATGTCTTGACCGGTATTTGTCGTTCCGAACCAATGATCAGCGGTTGGCGGCAAATTCGGATCATAAATGGCGGCACTTGGTGAATATGGTGCTATCAGTGGAGCGAAGATAGCTATGATGAGAAAGATTAAAAAGATGATAAATCCAGTTGCCGATTTTCCATTACTAAAAAAAGGCTTCAACGGTCTTAGCACCATTAGTAAATAGTTCTGCTGTTTTGTGTTGATTTGCGAAGTTGGTGTGATTTCAGCCTTCATGTTCGCTACTCCCCTCCAGTACGAATCCGCGGATCTAACCTACTGTACAACAAATCCACGATCAAGTTAGCAACAAGTACAGCGACGGCAATTAATAGAAATGATGCTTGAATCATTGGAAAATCCTGTGATTGTACGGCTGATGTTAATTGATTTCCAATCCCTGGATAGGAAAAAACCTGTTCCGTTAAGATAGAGCCGCTAACAACATTTCCAATTGCAATCGCAAAACTGGTTAGCTGCGGTAAAATCGCATTCCTTGCCGCATAAGAAAACATTAGACGTGACGTCTTTACTCCTTTTGCCTCTGCAAAAGTGACGTAATCTTCTCCAAGCGTATACATCATATTGTTGCGCATTCCAATAATCCACCCGCTAAGTGAGCCAATTAGTAACGTGAGAGCGGGTAAGAATGCATGATTTAAAATACTGGTAAAAAAAGTTCCATTGAATCCCGGTGTGATGGCAGGGTCGTACCCATGTGCCATCGGAAACCAGTTAAGCTTAAAACCAAAAATAAAGACGAATAATAATGCCACCCAAAAATATGGCATTGCCTGAAAAATCATGGAAACAACAGGCAGAGTATTATCTAAAAACCCTCTTCTTTTCCAGGAAATATACACTCCCAGTGCTGTACCAATAAAGACGGACAGCAAGGTGGAAATACCAACTAGACCAATGGTCCAAGGTAAGCTTCCACGAATCATATCACTGACGGGTGTGGGGTATTGCATAAAAGAAAGGCCCCAATTAAATGTAAATAGACCGTGCAAATAATCGATGTATTGCTGCCATAAAGTAGATTGTCCAATCCCATATGCTTTTTTCATGGCATCTAATGCGGCGGGTGTCAGTTGGCCCTGGAACTTTGCAAACATGGCATCAGCAGGACTCCCAGGCATCATGCGCGGCAATATAAAATTGATGGTAATGGCAGCCCATAATGACAGGATAAAAAAACCGAGGCGATTGATAACGTAACGCATTTTTACCCCCCTGATATTAGTGAAATAGAGGAAAAGGGCAAAGACCCTTTTCCTTAAAGCCGGTTTCGCAATAATTGTTTAAAATCCAAAAGCCGATTTTATCTTGTTGCTTTTCGTCGTTGTTTAAGTAGGCTTTGTTTCTGGGCATCTTTTCTTACCAAGTTGATTCATTATGAGCCTAAAAAAGGTTGTAGCTTAGCATTTCGGAAAAGAGCCATTGTTTATTTAGTATTCGGTTTTAATTTCGATAATGTAATAGCAGGTGCTGGCCAGTTGAATGGGGCAGGGTTCGCATATGGATCATCTTCCGTAGGCCAACCTGTATAATTAGCCGTCCTGTATTCATACCAAACCGGGCCATTCACTAATGGAATGGTTGGCATTTGATTAACCATGACATTTTGAAGATAATTAATCGCTTCTTTCTGTACTGCTTTGTCCGTCGTTCCTTGGAATTTCTTCAAAGCCGCATCTGTCTGTGGATCATTCCATTTTTCAAGGTTCCAGCCTCCATGGCTGTTCAACATATCTTGATATTGCTTATATGGATCTGGTCCGGAGTTGGTCCATGAAATGGCTAAATCATAATTTCCGCCAGTAACATTTTTCGCATACGAAGCATACTCAGGCTGTTGTACTTTCACATCAATCCCAACATCCTTTAATCCTTGGGAAATTAACTGTGCCATGGTAGTCCAGTCCGTCCAACCAGATACGGTTTGTAAGGTGAAGGACAATTTCTTTCCGTCCGGTGAAACAAAAATTCCGTCCTTGCCTTTTTTATAACCTGCGTCTTCTAATGTTTTCGCGGCTGCATCTTTATCAAAAACAAACTCTAATTTATCTTTTGGAATACTTGGATCGACCCAAGCCTGGTCTCTAGGGAGAATTAGTGCCGTGGTGCTGGATAATGGATCATAACCGGATGCTGCTTGCTCTGAAAGCTTCTTACGGTCAATCGCTAAACTGATGGCTTTACGTACATTGATGTCTTTCAATAGAGGATTCGTCAAATTTGGATAAAGGGTAACGTTGTTGCTCGGCGGGAACCAGTATTTGTTATGCTCCTTATCTGCTGAGACATAAACCTTATCTGCATCAGGAATAAAAATACCTGCCCAATCAAGTTCCCCTTTCGTTAAGGCTAATTGCTCACTGTCGTTGCCGCTGTATACTGGGAAATGAAGCTCCTTAACTTCATATTCGCCTCCGTAAAATTTAGGATTTACCTTCATTTTATATAGTTGCGGTGTAAACGAATCTAATAAGTATGGACCTGTTCCAATTGCGAGATTTTTCGTGATTTTCGCTTTGGAAGGATCACCAAGGTCTTTCCAAATATGTTGCGGAACAATATCTACACCTAAGACATAGGATTGAAAAGGAACATTTGCTTGATCAAAATTAAATGCAACCTGATTATCCCCTTGTTTTTCAACGGAAGTTATTTCTTTCCAAATACCAGATGAATCAGCAGCTGGATCTTTTTTCAATAAATCAAACGTAAACACAACATCGTCAGCGGTAAATGCTTCCCCGTCTGACCATTTTACATTGTCACGAAGGGTAGCAACGAGTGTTTTATTGTTATTAGTCCATTCGTATTTTGTTGCAAGCATTGGATTTTCCTTCCCACTGACAGGGTCAAAATAATAAAGAGGCTGGAAAATCAAACCGTTCGTTCCACCCATTGCAGTGTTTGAAAATGGGTTAAAGTTTTCTTGCCACTGGCCGGCTGGTGATAAACCAATAACTAATGGTTTAGGATTCTTAGCAGCGTTACCTGTATTTTTTGTACCCCCAGAGTTTGTAGAAGTCTTATCTGTACATCCTGCCAACACTAAGGTGAGAGCCAAAAAGCTCATAAGTAAAAGTGATGCCAGTCTTTTCATCTTCATTTTCGTTCCTCCTATAATTTTATAGCGAAAGCGGTTTCGGAGAAGATATTAAAAAAGCAAGGGTGGATACAATGAATGTGCTTATGGGTCCTTCCTTTAAAACGAAACCACCTCCTTAATATTTTTTTGTAAATTTAATTTTCATCTTTTACATTGGCAACAGTATCACGAATAACTAATTCCGTTTCAATCGTAATCGGACTAGACGAGTAATTAGAATCACTCATAAGCTTAAACAATTCCTTTGCTGCTAATTGTCCCATTATTTCTTTCTTTTGCCTTACTGTTGTTAATTTTGGAGTTACATATTTTAGAAGAGTAATATCATCAAAACCTATTAATGAAATATCCTTCCCTACTATGAATCCCTTTTCGCGAATGGCTTCCATTGCACCAATTGCCATCATGTCCCCTGCACAAAAAATTGCTGTAGGTAAATGGTCGCTTTCTAATAATTGTTTAGTAGAAAGGTAGCCGCCATTCTCAGAGAAATCCCCTGGAAGAATCCATTTGGACAGTATCGGCAGTTGATGCTTTTCCATCGCTTTTTTAAAACCGATTAACCGATCGGAACCAGGTTTTGTGACAAATACATCTGATATAAAAGCAATCTTTTTGTGTCCCATTTCAACTAAATGATCCACTGCCATCATTGCTCCGCCAATATTATCTGAGCATAGATAATTTGCACAGGGACCTATTAAATCTAAATCAATAGACATACATGGTATGCCACTTTGAACAATTCCGCTAAGATTAGGGTCTGTCCTCGGAACGCCAAGCAATAATAATCCATCTACATTCCGATTTTTTGCACGTGCTTCGAATGTTTCAGCCTGGTTATCCGGGTGATTGTTTGCGAAAAAAACAAGATCATAGCCATTTTCTCCAATCACATCCTTAAAGCTCGCTAAAATATCTTGCAAAAAATGGTGCCGGAACCCAGTGTTTAGATGGTCTTGAAAAAAGACACCTACTGTTTTGGATATCTTTGTTGCGAGCCCCCTTGCAATGGAATTAGGCTGGTACCCCAATTCGTCAATTATTCGTTTAACAGTCTCGGCGGTAGTTTTCCCCACATCGGATCTTCCATTTAGTACTTTCGAAACGGTTGCCGCTGAAACACCTGCCTTTTTAGCAATATCATAGATTGTTAGCATATACTTTACTCCTTCGAAACCGGTTACGTTTGACTATATTATTTATCAGAATAATCAAAATGTAAAGGGTTTCATTTTAAAAAATTTAAAATTTTTGAAAAATAATTGTAATGAGTCGTTCATATAATCTATTTTGGGTCTAACTTTATCAATATTTAAACGAAAGAAAAAAGGATTGTGTTAAGTCATCATGACAATTAGCACAATCCTCTGCATCCTTTATGCAAAATATCCGTATTTCATCCGGTCATGTAACAAAACTATTGAACACTTCTAAAATCAGATACCGGATAAAAAACAATCTCCCCTTTTCCAACAATTCTCTCTTTTTGAATAAGACCTAATCCATTGCGGCTATCCGTACTTCTGAGTCTATTATCTCCCATCACAAAGTATTTATTTTTTGGCACCGTAATAGGACCATAATCGCCTGTTAAACGACTTCCCATTTGTCTGGCCAATTTGCGATTTTCAGAGAGATAAGGCTCCTTGCAAAAAACCCCATTAATATACAATCTGTCATTTTTGATGACAATCTTATCACCAGGAAGTCCGATGATTCTTTTAACATAGTTTTTCTCTTTTCCTCTAATAATGACAATTTCTCCTCTATCAAACCTTCCTGTAAAATTCCATTTGTTCACGATTACTTTTTCATTATTATGCAGTGTTGGCTCCATTGATGCTCCTTTTACAATATATGGAGAAATAAGGAAGCTTCTTATTACAAACACAATCACTAATGCAATCAGCAGTGATTTTCCCCAGCTTTTTATTTCTTTTCTTACATTGTCTCTCATCTTATTCACACTCCATTACGTAGCTTTGAATATTCTTCCATACATGAAACTACTAAACTTCCGAACTTTCGTATGTCCCCTAAATAGTCAAAAACATTACTATCTTCCGTGTATAAGCTATTGTACATCCTTACTGCAACGGCATTTAATGCTGGAATCACGGTACAGGAACAGCCTGAAGCACCGAAAATTTGATAGGTGCCTGCTGGCAGTTTTTCGCCTAATTCGTCATAATCATATGAAACATTTTGATCTTTTATCCACCAAAGAAAACCAAATTTCGGAAAGCGTTTAGGTAAAGCAGTGGGGCTTTGAATGGTCGTGGCAAGCTGAAATACCTCTTTCGGTAAAATTTGCTTTCCTTCGATTAAACCGTTATTTAGATGCAGGTTCCCCCATAAAGCTAACTCCCTGGCACTTACAAATAAATTTCTCTCTTCCCCTGTATTTGCCCCTAATCTTAACGTCGGATAACTATCCGGAGAATGTATATCACATACTAAAGTATCCTTTCCTTCTGACATCCACCCCGTTTCTTTCAGTTTTAACGGGGTAAATACTTTCTCATTAAGAATTTCGGCAACCGTTTTTCCAGTTGTCTTTTTAAGAATATATGCTAACAAGTCCGGTCTTTTCCCTTCAATATTCATTCCTAAGTCAAACACTCTGTCTGCCTTATCCTTACCAAATTTTATTCCTGTACATCTAGTTAAAAGATGCCGAATCGTTGCTTCCCCCAGAATATCTTTATCAAATTGATCCAAATAGGCACTTAATTTATCCTCAAGGCTAAAATATCCTTCATTAATGGCTATAGCTACTGCTAATCCAATGTAGGTAACCCTGGTGGAGTAAACATTAAATTGTGAAGACTCGTCAATCATTCTGGCTCCAGGCTCAAAATGATGAGTACCAGAATAGTATTCATAGATTATTTTATTATCCTTCATCATCACTGTGGCTGTACCGGATGCATACATTTCCTTTTTAATTTTTTCCGTATATATAGTTAGTGGATCAAATGTCCTCTGTGTTATCGAAATCATTTAATTCCTCCGTTAGCTCCTATTTTATAAGGAATAGTTCGTGATTAGGTAAAATAATTCCTTCCTCATTTCTTCCATCGATTTAATATTGTAAAAACCAGATGATCTTGAAACTTTTCATTCATTAAAATCGTATTTTCAAGTAGTTAACACAAATGGAGGAATTACGTTGAATCAAGAAATGGTGGAACAAAAAATAGAAAGGCTACTCTCAGATTTTGATGCTCTTACAAACGCTATTAGCTGGGGGATTGATAAACGGATTAGACTAAGCATTGCAGCACAATTTATCACTAGTGAAAATGAATTAAATGCAAAACAATTTCTTGAAGTATCCGATTATATTAAAAAAGGATTGAAATGGTTTTCCAATGTCCGTCAAGAAATGCGTTATGCTATAGCAGCACTTCTTATTAATAAGTTTTCCGACCCATTGCAAGCATTTGACGAATTAAAGGTTTGCTATGAAGAACTTACGGACAATGGTTTCAAAAAAGGGCCAAACACCTATATTGCAGCATATATTTTACTGTCTCACCATCAAGAAAGTAATAAAACAGATCAAATAAGAGGCGCAATGGAAATCTATAAAGCTATGAAAAAACAGCACTTCTTTCTTACATCCTACGACGACTATCCACTTGCCGTGTTACTTTCACAAACGGATCGTAATGTTGAGGAACAGATGGAGGATATTGAATTTTACTATCAATTTTTAGGAAATCACACTTTTAAAAGAGGAAATGATTTGCAGTTCCTGTCCCATATCCTTACTTACGGACAGGAGAATAATCGAGATGCATTAGCAGAGGATTGTGCGCAGTTATTCGAAGCATTCAAAAAACACTCCATTAAAATAAAAGGAATGCATTATCCGGCTTTAGGTGTGTTAGCCTTATTAAAAAAACCGGAAACGGCGATTCCCGATATTTTCATGATCTATTCCCTATTAAAAGAAAAGAAGCCATTACGTTGGTATAAAGATTTATGTTTCCTGTTAGCCATTCAAATGTATGTTCAAGACACCATAGAGAATAATGATATCCTCTCGATTGGAATGGCCGTAAATATCCAGGCAATTTTACAAGCTCAGGAGGCTGCCAGTATTGCAGCGATTACAGCAACTACGGCTACTGCAGCAAGTTCGTCTAGTGATTAATAGTGGAGAAACTAGTGATAACGGGTTTACTTGTGAGGTGCAAAACGGTAAATCACAAATCACATAAATTTTACATCACACTTCACCGTATATTGAATCAAAAAGGCTTAGAGATACAAATATCTCCAAGCCCTTTTTAAAATTTTCTTTTTTTCGCTAAAGCATCTGTAAGTGAAAGCGAGTTTGATAAATAAGCGGAAAAATTTCTCTTAATTGGGAAATAGGACTGAAAATAGAATAAATAGACGGAAAGATTCCGACTATTGACTCGAAAAACGTGAAAATGGGTAATTTTGCTTTGCTTAATCGGAAAATTTCCGCTTATATACCTCGAAATGAGTTCTTTTCTTCAGTCTAACCGGAAAATCTCCGCTTATTTTAAATATCACTTTGTGAATTCAAGTGCGTTTTGCTATGTGTTTTATAATGTTTGCACCTCAAATGTAAACCCGTTATTCTAGTGATTACTGCTTTTTTAAAAATACTATTTTAGTTGCTCTCATATGGATATTTCCCCGATTAAAAAGGAAGTTAGCCCCATCATTCTTTCATGCACAAAAGATTTTAATTCAAAGCCTTTTTAAAAATACATAGCTAACCTTGTCATAGTCCATCTTTTCTTCATAAAAACGATGAGCATCGATCCGTTGTAAGTTTGATGAAAGGGAGACAATATCGTAAGAGTTTTCCTTTGCCCAATGGTGTACATAACTTAAAAGTGCTTCTCCATATCCTTTCGAACGATTTTCTGAATCCGTTACTAAATCGCACACCCAAATAAATTTTCCGTTATATAAGGTAATCATTGGCATAAATCCTGTTACAGCAACGATTTTATCATAGTCATAAAGAGCTGCTAATTTATATCCTTCTTTTTCTACTGCTTCCTGAACCAATTGAAGAAAACTTTCTTCATCTAAATGAGTACGCAGCTGTTTCATAACTTGAAATGCATCTTTCCATTCCTGTTGATTTTTCAATTCCTTTATAGTAGTACCTTCCATTACTTTCATCTCCTTCATGTTTCCTTTAACCAATATTTAATCACAATCTGGTATAATCTAAAGTGCCAGATTTATTAAATTTAATGGTTCCAGTTGTTTGGAGGGAAAAGAATGATTGAATTAACACCCGTTTTGGATTATAGGAATGATAAACCGATGTATATACAATTAGCCGATTACATAAAAGAAGAAATCTTATCGGGAAGAATAAAGCCAACAGAGAAATTACCCTCAAAAAGGAAATTATCTAATTATCTAGGTTTAAGCTTAAATACCATTCAGTCAGCCTACGACCAGTTATGTGCAGAAGGATACTTAGAAAGCAAGCCTCGTAAAGGGCTATTTGTTACGGTAATCGAAGACGATATAATCTCACACCATATATATCATCAAAAAATGGAGACAATCATTGAGCCTGAGGAGGAAAGTGCCAAAATTGATTTCAATTCTGGAAAAGTCGATTTAGAACACTTTCCTTATTCTGCATGGCGAAAATTAACCCACCAATCCTTGTTTCAAGAGGAAGGAGAGTTGTTCGATATTGGTAATCCCCAGGGGGAAAAAGCTCTTAGAGAACAAATTGCTAAGTATCTTTATGCTTCTAGAGGAGTTAAGTGTTCCGCTAATCAAATCATTATTGGCGCGGGGACTCAGGTGCTTATAGGATTATTGTGTTTACTAATTGGAAAAAAACAATCATACGCACTGGAGAATCCCGGATATCATCGAACAAGAACCGTTTTACAGGATTTTGGAGCCAACACGATTTCTATACCGCTTGATGAAGACGGGATTAATATAAAGCAACTGAAAAACAGTGGTGCCAATGTTGTTTATGTGACTCCATCTCATCAATTCCCTTATGGGATGGTAATGCCAATCACACGCAGAATAGAATTGTTAAAATGGGCTGAGGAAAAGAATGGTTACATCATTGAAGATGACTATGACGGTGAATATCGCTATAAAGGAAAGCCGATTCCTTCATTACAAGGGTTAGATAATAACGAGAATGTTATCTATTTAGGGACATTTTCCAAGTCTTTGATCCCCTCTATCCGTATAAGTTATATCGTTTTACCCCCATTACTGCTGAGGAAATACTTAGACCACTTTACGATTTATAAGCAAACAGCATCTCGTCTGCATCAGAATACCCTTTATCATTTTATGAAGGAAGGATATTGGCAAAGTCATTTAAATAAAATGAGAACTCTTTACCGAAAAAAGCATACCACCTTAATGCAATCTATTAAAAAACACTTAGGAGACAATGTGCAAGTAATCGGTGAAAATTCCGGACTTCATATTGTATTGGAAGTAAAAAATAGGATGGATGAAAACGAGCTTATCAAAAAGGCCATACATTTCGGTGTAAAAATATATCCGTTATCAATCTATTATCACCATTCTATAGAAAACGTTCTGCCTCGAGTCTTACTGGGTTTTGGAGGTTTATCAAAATCTGAAATTGATACAGGAATTCGGTTATTAAAAGAAGCATGGGGCTTATAGGAAATTGATTTTCTTAGTTACGAAGGAAAATCGTTCGGTACACAGCCAAATCAAAAAGGATTGCGTGTTCGGTCATAAAAAACGAAACACACAATCCTTATTTGTTTTACATGGCTATTTACACCGTCACTTTGAAAAAGTCTACAAGTGCAAAGCTTTCAAATCTAGCAAATAGCCATAACGCGGAACAGAAATAATACATTCCCCATATTTACCTAATTTTTTGCGCAGTCTATATACAAGGCTATTAATTTCTTCACGCCCTACATCGGGTATTTCCATTTCATTTGAGACACGTTCTGGCCAGACGTTTATTTTGATTTCATCATAGCTCACTGCACTGCCGTTATTTTGATATAACACCCGAAACAATTCGGTATCTTTACTTGTAAGATAGATTTGGACACCATCAATTAATATCTCTCTTCGCTCAATATTAATCGTAAGTCCCATCTCCTCATGTAAACTTTCATTTTGTATGGAAGGAAATGCAAGTGTATCTCCAAGATTATTCTCAAAATGATTATGAAAAGCGAGGATGGCATTCCCTTCTGCCAGATTAATAATATCCCCATCACGCAAAAAGAAAGGCCTATTCTTTTCTAAACTAATATGATTAATTTTTGTTCCGTGTTTACTCATTAAATCAACAATGTAAAATTTTTCATTTTCGACACCGATTAGGGCATGTTTCCTTGAGATATATTGACTCGTAAAAGAGATGTCTGGAGTGATATCACCCCATTTGCGACCTAATAATATTTCACCATCATTTAGTGGTATGATATCATTTTCAACGTCTGTTTCTCCCCGTTTTATTGAAAGATACACATCTTGCATTTGCATATGTATTCTCCTCGAAAATTAATTTATCCAAAAAAGTTAGCTATAAAAATAGTATACATCTAAATGTATTTAATTATAGCATTAGTAAACTAACAAGCAATGTATATTACTCTCATTGTAGTATAATCTATGATATGTTGGGGAGAAAGCTTTTAAAATGCTATGTATTACCGATTTATAAGGAAGATATCCAATCATTATTTTGTTATGGTCACAATTACACCATCTACATTGTTCCCTGAAATATCTACGCCGTGATTCTTAGGAATTTGAATCGAAATATTCTTAGAAACAGGATAGTAGGATATGGTATATTCTTTTCCGTCGACTGATGTCGAGATTTCTTTATGTTTTTTTATGTATGCCAAATACTCTTCAAGGGTAAAGTTTTTTTCGTACATAATCTTGCTATGAGGGAGACCAACATAACGGATGTGCCAAGGTTCATAGTGAATACCTGTAATATCTGCTTTATCAGGAGGATAACGCAAAATAAATCCATATTTCCATGAATTTTCCTGAATCCATTTCCCTTCAGGAGCTTGTTCCATCTTTTGCTGCGTTGATCCTACATCAAGAGAAAGGCCGAGATTATGTTCACTATATCCTGCCGGTAAAGCATAATCAGATCCCATACTTTTATAGAGGGATTCCTGCTCATCGAATCCACGGTAACCACTATTAATGATAAAGTGATTCACCCCGACTTTTTCAGCATCTTTGACCATCTCTGAAAATTTTTGATCGATACCTTCCGATAAATAAATGGGACCATTAAGCACAAATCCATTTACTAAGTCTTTTCGATTATTCAACTTCACTATATCTGATTTTACACTATCTTTATGAACAGGATACTGAGAGTTTACTAACAATAGATTCCCACGATAGACCTGTATTTTAGTAATAGTAATTTGTTCAAAAGAACTTTTTTCAACTTCCTTATTAGAAGAACCTTTTTCAATAGATTCATTATGATAAGATGAATCCCTTTTATCTTGATCAAATGGTCCCCATTTCATAATAAAAATGACGAGGCACATAATCAAAATAAATATAAAACCCCATTTTTTCATTCTTTACTTCCTCCAAAAAATTAAGATGTACCAGATACCTAGAATACCTTATACATTTAAAAAAAACTTAGGATAATTATTAAATTTTTCTTAAGAAGTAATAGGAATGTTAGATTTTTTCATGTGTAATCGAATCTCGCATTTCGTAGCAAAGATGCAACAAACAAATGATCGCCAAACTGTTAGTGATTTCGAACAACTAACATCCATATTTCAAAATTGTTATTGTTTTATTACCGTCATGTGATTGAAAACAGGAGCCTCTCACTCTAAAATGACATAGGAAAGGGAGGAAATAGAACATGCAAACAACTGTACTCAATCATAAAGACTTATTACTGTTATTAAGCTTTATATTGATGGTTGGAGCGCTAGTATTTTCCGGAATATCGTATAAAGTTTATGCAGCAAATAAAGGTAAAAAAACTCTAAATGCTATAAGAAGCACCAATAAAAGACGCATTAGCAATAAAGATGGTTCTGTTAATTTAACGAAAATAAATAATGATGTCTGGGTACATACCACATATACGAAAATGGATGGGCATTCGGTACCGGCCAATGGATTGCTTATCCGGTCATCCAAAGGTCTTTATCTTGTCGATGCGACCTGGAATGATAAATTGGCGAAGGAGTTAGTAAAATTAATCAAACAAAATTTCCACCAAAAAGTGAAAGGGGCAATCATTACCCATCATAAGATTGACCGAGTTGGCGGGATTAGGGCCCTTATGAAGGCTAATATCCCAGTTGAAAGCACATCCCTTGTTGCAAAAATGACAAAAGCTGCCGGTTATCCAGCACCTAAACCATCCTTGGATAATCAACCCGTCCTGAAACTTGGAAAAACGATTGTCGAAACATATTATCCGGGTGAGGCACATACGAAAGATAATATGACGGTTTGGTTGCCTCAATATAAGATTTTATTTGGAGATATGTTTTTTGCACTGGAACAACGAAACGTAGGTATTATCGATGAGGCAAATATGGAAGCGTGGCCATATACGATACAAAATTTGATGAATAAGTATCCTGATGCTAGAATGGTTATTCCTGGTCATTACAATTGGGGCGATTTTTCACTCCTTTCTCATTCAATAGATAACTTGAAAACTTATCAATCATCCAAACAAATGGATTTCAGTCAGTATGAAAAAGACATCATTTAAAAGCATCTATACTTCTTTTATGTAAAATTACGTGAAAGGCAGAATGAAAAAATGCTGGCAGAAGTAATAAAAACAGGTTATCTGATTATCGTATTATTGTTAATTCATTTATTAGACAGATGATAGTTATAAGAAACACGAGGGTTTTCTATCTGAATTCCCTCGTGTTGTGTTTTTATTTAATGAATGATTAAGAGGAAAAACAATGAAAAAAATATTATTTATGGTTGTCATCCTTCTTCTTTTTATCGTCGGGTGCTTCGTTTTTGCACTAAAACAGTCCACACCGCAAATAGAAAAGAAGAAGCATCCTATCCATACAGTTCAGAAGAAAGAACCTATTCCTGTTACAACAAAAGATGGCAACTCCTTATTGGTTCATACAGGACAAAAAGTTCGCCAAAAAGGATGAGCTACATTTACATTAAAAAATATTTACACCGTCCAAAAACACTATGTCATTTCTAATATGGACTTATATATAAAACAATTGAAGTGGATAGAATTGACCGATTTAACCGACAAGGCGAAAGATTATCTTTATTCCTATACTGGAACCTCTCTTCAATCTCTGTTTCATGAAGGATATAAAGCGAATAATTTACAGGAGGCAAATGAGATTGTGGATCGTTCCAAATGGAAAATTGATAAAAGTGTGGGCTATTTAGATATTACATACACAATAAAAAATAAAAATAAAAACGAAGAACAATTCTTTAGTATGGTGAACGTATTTGGGAACAATTTTTATTTTTACGTTCCTTCCCAAAACTTTATTTCCTCAGAAGATACCTTAATGGGGACAACCGATGCCTCACGTATCGATTACCAGCCAGGCGAATTACGGAATGGTGAAATAGGATTAATTTTGGGAGATAAACTTCCATCCGTTCCAAACGAAATTCACTTTAAGACAGCCCCATTATTAGATGGAGAATCACACGAGCTTATCCATAAAGCTGAGACATTTACAATAAAATCAAAATAATTTTTCGGGAGATAGCGAAATCCGGAATAAGTTTTTTTTCCATTAAAACAGGAATAATCTTAGTTTTTGCTTCGTATTAGGAATGTATTCGGAATAGCTTTGTGTTTTTTTCATAAAAGGAAAAATTTATTTATGCTAATAAAAACTACAATGGAAAAGCTATATTTGTGCCTAATGATTATGGTACTTAACTAAAAACAGAATATTTTATGTAAGGAGGATGGCAATGGGAATTCTTAGTGGCAATCCAAAAGAAGAACCTCTGCACTATGGTGAAGTTTTTGATATATGGTCTACCCTATTAGTTGGAAATGGTGCAATAGCAGGGTATCAGACGATGTTAAATCATACAGGTGACGAGGATTTAAAGAAACTTTTACAAGAAGCTATTGATATTTGCAAACAGGAGAAAAAACAAGTAGAAGAAATGTTAAAAGAAAACGGTGTTGCGCTGCCACCAGCTCCTCCAGAACGCCCAGAAGCTTGCTTAGAAGATATTCCAGCTGGGGCAAGAATTCAAGACCCAGAAATTGCAGCACAGCTTTCAGGTGGAATTGCAGCAAGTTTGGTTGCATTCAGCCAGGTTATAGGTAAGTCCATTAGAGAAGATGTTGCTATGATGTACGGTCAATTCCATGCCCAGAAAGCTGCTTTAGGCTTAAAAGCACTCCGACTTAACAAGGAAAAAGGATGGCTTGTCCCTCCTCCGCTCCATTATTCAAGTAAGGAATGTTAATGTTTCTGTATTCCCCAGTAAGAACTTTCTTGCTGGGGATTTATTGCTTGCCTTCCTGATCAGATAGATCTACTACATACGCAAATAATCCATAACTTATCCTGACCATAAATTACCTGTATACAATGAGAACAAGCAGGTGTATAATTATTTAACTCTCCTACCTCCGACTAAAATTAAAAGGAGGAAATAATATTGGCAAAACAAGCCTTATTAATCAAACAGAGCAGAGAACAAAAATATCCAGTTAGACAATATACACGTTGTGAACGCTGCGGGCGTCCACACTCTGTCATACGAAAATTTAAGCTTTGCCGCATTTGCTTCCGTGAACTTGCCTATAAAGGACAAATTCCCGGAGTGAAGAAGGCTAGTTGGTAATAATATACCTCCATTCATTAGATGAATGGGGGATTTTTATTGTGAAAAGAAAACGCTAGGCTCGGTCTAGGGTTTTCTTCACAATAATTCATATACGAATTGCTCGAAAATATTTAGTGGAATTTAGTTCCTATGATCATATTTAATATTTCTGGACATTAATTCCTTGCTAAGGTCTTTTGGCAATCATCTCAATTTCTACCTCTGCTCCAAGTGGAAGCTCTAAAACAGCTACAGTAGTCCTTGCAGGAAATGGTTTAGCAAACTGTGTTTCATATACCTCATTCATTGCAGAAAAATTCTTCATATCAGTAAGATACACGTTTACTTTCACTACATGATCGGGATTCAGTTCCGCTGCATCTAAAACCGCAAATAAATTACGAAAACATTGTCTCGTTTGTTCTCCAATATCCCCTTTTATCATTTCTCCTGTTGCTGGGTTAATTGGAGTTTGACCGGATAAATACACTGTCCCACCCGCTTCAACTGCATGTGAATATGGTCCGGATGTCACTGCACCCTTTGCATCATAAGCCTTTCTCATTTTCCTGATTCTCCTTTTTTAATTAAAAAGTGATAAACACTTAATATTTGATAACTGCCAACACATACAAATAAAAGCATTAAGAGAAAACGATATAATCCATTTTTATTTATCCTTGAAAAATGATTAAACCGATTAGCTTAAAATAACAAAATACATTAGGAATAATCTATGATATTCCTAGTTTCGTATTTTCAGATTCACCACCCCCTGAATACAAATACGCTAACTAATAGGGATTGGTTTCAATATTAAGGTTGAATAGTTTCAAATTGGAGAATCGGTAATATTGTGGTTTTTGCTAATTTGCAATGTAACATTGTTAACGGGATTTTACCATTTTCACTGGATCTAAATAATCTCTCTTTCATTCCATTTTAGAATAATAAGTCAAATTTTCTCAATTAAGAGCTATTGATAAAGGGTTAGTACAAATAGCTCTTTCAATGTTTTACGGAATATAATAATAAATATTGGTTTCCTCAGTAAAACCATTCTTAAAAAGGCTAAAAATCAACGCTTTACGTTTTTCTTGGTAAAGCGCCGATTTTAATTGATTTCTATTCATCTTTATATTTCAATAATTATCGGAACAATCATTGGCTTTTTCTTCATTTGATGAAACACATGCTGCTGAATGGATTTTTTTATTTCTCTTTTTATTACTTTCCAATCGTTTCGATTTTCTTCTTGTAGCCCATTAATTGTTTTTGCAGTAAGTTCATTCACATTTTTTCGAAGTTCTGAGAAAGTACCGTCCGTAAATCCTCGGGAAATAGTTTCCGGTTCCGAAAGCAGTTTTCCGTCATATTTACTTATTGTTAACACTACGATGAGCATACCATCCTCCGAAAACTGTTTACGGTCTCGTAACACAAATTCCCCTACATTGCCAACATCTCCACCGTCTACATAAGTGTTCCCAACAGGTATATCGCGGGTCTGGCGCGCAACTCCATGTTCAATATCGACAACATCGCCATTATTAATAATAAACGTGTTGCCTTTTTCCACTCCAATGGATTCAGCTAATAAACGGTGATGGTGCAGCATTCTAAGTTCACCGTGAATCGGAATAAAATATTTTGGTTTCATTAAGGTAAGCATTAGTTTTAAATCTTCTTGATAACCATGACCTGAAACATGCATGCCGGATGAACTTCCGGATCCATAAATCACCTTGGCTCCAATTGCATAGAAATTGTCTACAATACTTGTGACACTTCTTTCATTCCCAGGTATTGGGCCGGCAGCAAGAATAACCGTATCTTTTGGTAAAACTTCAACACCGCGAAAGTTTCCAGTCGACAAGCGGGCAAGTGCAGCCAATGGTTCTCCTTGGCTACCAGTACATAAAATCGCTATCTTTTCAGGAGGGAATGCATTCATTTCATTTTGGTCAATAATCATCCCATCTGGAACATTTAAGTAACCCCGGTCTAAAGCTACCTCTACAACATTCAGCATACTTCTTCCAAGCAGGACAAGTTTACGATTCGTTTTATATGCTGCATTTACAACCTGTTGCACCCGACTAACATTGGAAGCAAAGGTGGAAACAATAACCTTACGTTCCGCATTCATGAAAGCAACCTCCAAATGATCTGCTACCATTTGTTCGGAAGGGGTCAAACCGGCACGTTCGGCATTTGTACTCTCGGACAATAGAAGGAGTACCCCTTCCTTACCGATATCAGCCATTTTATGAATCTCCGGACGCTCCTCGATATTCTCAGGAGTTAAATCAAACTTAAAATCCCCGGTATGAACAACATTGCCCTCCGGTGTGCGAAAGATGATTCCCAAGCAATCAGGAATGCTATGAGTCACTTTGAAAAATTCTACACTTATTTTTCCTAATTCTAATTTTGAGTTTGCATTGATTTCAATAAGTTTGCTTTCTCGTAAAATTTTATGTTCTTTTAATTTGATTTCAATTAATCCTAGCGTGAAACGGGTAGCATAAACGGGTACATTTAATTTTTTCAAAAAGTACGGAATCCCTCCGATATGATCTTCATGACCATGTGTGACAATTAAAGCCTTTACCCTATCTTTATTTTCTATTAAGTAAGTTATATCAGGAATAATCAAATCAATTCCTAATAAACTTTCATCTGGAAATTTGTTTCCACAATCGATAATCACAATATCGTTTGCATACTCGATTGCATACATATTTTTCCCGATTTCATTTATGCCACCTAATGCGAAGAAAGATAAGATATTCTCATTTGTACTCACCTTCATATCCTCCCACTCTAAATATACACTTAGTATGTCCTTTGTTTGTTCGTTTATCAGTGGGTGAAGAGAAACTTTGTGACCGTTCTCGCGTTTCCTTTTTCTCATAAGAAAAAGTATGTCCCGTTATAGCGTTTGTTTGATTTTGCATTAAACATTACCATAAAGGAGCATACTTTTTCATTTTTTTATCCTATTTTGAACGGGGCAGGCTTTTAAAAGCCAGTGTATTAAAAAATGTGTTGTTTCTCTACCTCTCTATCAAGACTTTTTATATACAAATCCCGTTGTTGATGCGGAAATTCTATTTTCTTTTCAAGAAATAGCTTATTTATTCTAAAGTTTATATTACTTTTTATGGTCCCAAGTTGGTTATAATCAGCTATCATTAGCGATAATTCGAAATTAAGGCCGAAATCTCCAAAGCCTACAAAACTCACAGATGGTTCCGGATCCAATAAAACTGCTGGTGAAACTAAACTTTCCTCTCTTGTAATCTCCATGAGCATGTCTCTTACTTTTTCTACATCTGTTCCATATGCAACACTAAATGGAATGGCTAGTCGAATTCTTGGATCACTAAACGAACGATTGACGACCTTTTCCCCTAAAAAGTATGAATTCGGCACAATAATATGTTCATTGTTAACCGTTTTAATGATGGTCGCCCGCATATTAATTTTCTCAACGTCTCCAATAATGTTATCGATAAGAACGCGATCTCCGACTTTTATTGGCCGTTCAAACAAGATAATAACCCCAGAGATAAAGTTGGAAGCAATGTTTTGCAGTCCAAACCCAATTCCAACACTGATGATGCCAGCAAACATCGTTAATGCACTTAGGTTTATCCCCACAGTTGTTAAGCTGACAATAATCGCAATAATCATAATGGAATAATGCACAACTCGGTCAAACGTATATCTCGTACCTTTATCTAAATGGTATCGATTGTATATCCCCGGCAATAAAACATTAGTTGAAATTTTGGAAAGTCGGCTAGCTAAAGAAATAATTAAAACCGCTACAATAATTAGGAAAAGCGTTATATCCACTTTCCCGAATTTGAATATCTTGGCAAACATCCATTTTGCTTTTGAAAAGTATAGGAGCAAAAAGATCAGGGTTCCATAAAAAGTAAACCAATTTACGATGCTTCTAAACGCAGCATGATGTTTGGGAAGCTTCTTGAAAGCTGTAAGAAGAATCCAGCGCAATATTAACATTCCAATTACAACAGCTGCAATAATGATTATGCTTATATAATTAAAAGAAAGAATCCAATTTTTTAATGTATGAATATCCATTTTTTCACCCTCATTATTTTCTGCAGTTCCACTTTAGTTGATTAAAGAGTAAACTCCCTGTATATTCTAGCAAATAAATAATAAAGAAGGATGGGTATAAAGTCCATCTTTTTTTTGAAATCTTAATGATTAACTATTCGAAATATCTCAAATGAAAAAACTTTAAAATCACGTCCTCTGATGAATAGTAGAATATAAATAAAAACATCAGAAAGGCATCGGAAACTCGACCGTTTTCTTGAATAAGAAAACACGAGCATAATAAGAAGCAGGGAATCTATTCGTAACCTCCCTACTTTTCTGATGTTATTTTAATTTTGAGTTTCTAAGATAACCCTTCAGCATTTATATAGGACGTCCCTACATTAAGTCGTTGCTGCTGAGGAGGCAGCTGCATCGTCAGCCTTCACACAATCAATTGCGACAACGAGGGCAATCATGATGGCTTCCATCTCTTCATTCAATATTTGGACCTTGTAGCTATCCCCCCAAGTAAACCATTCCTTGCTCACTTTACCGACCAATTCACCATGCTGGAAAACTTGAAAATCCATATCCCACCAATTACCATGTACTTCAATGCCTGCAGAATCAATCGTATAGCGTGCTTTAAAGAAAGATAACTCCTTCTTAATCGTTAACACTTCTCGACCATTCACCTCAACAAAAAACTTCGGCAAAAAGCTGAACACCTTTTTCGTAATGAGCGCAACTTCATCCCTTGTAGTATTTAAAATGGAGAAAGTCTTTGGAATTTGCATAAAACTCCCCTCCACGTAATAAACGTCCTTCTCCTGCTCATCCTTTACTGTAAATTTTCCACTTAGACTGAATACCTTTTGCTTTATATAAAGCTGCTTCATACTATTCCCCCTTTGATACAGCATATTACTATAAGTATATTATTGTTTTGTGTTACATGAATACATTTTTAAAGAAACACAGTGATGGTCCTACCGTTTCAAAAAATCATACCCTTTCCCATTGAAAGTTAAGGAAACAAATGAAACGTCCCCGTGTTTATTAAAGGTAAAAAATCCCCCATTTTTTGATGGAGGATTTTGCTTCTGGAATAAAATTAAAATTGGAGCACGTTATAAGATTTAAATACCATGGTCCCTATCCTGCAAAATTCACTAGAGTTCTGCTTCTTCTAATTTAAATCCTTCGACTACCACTTCTTCATCAACCTCTAATAATAGGCATTTCTTTCCATTAAAAGTAATATACTTAATATTTTTGAGGTCTTTCGGGTTAATGGTTACATTGGCAATCTTCGTTTCGATTTTAATCGATTTCGGAATGACACTGCTTGCTTTGATTTCATATTTTTCATCATAGACAACACTTTTGAATGCATGCTCCACTTTGTCTGAGTTTACATCTTCCACTCCACTAGCCTCTAAGATTCGTTCGATATCCTTGGAATCCAGTTTAGGAGGTTCACTTTCTTCATTTTGTTCATTTTCTTGACTCTCCTGCACCATTTTATCAATTTCCTCATAAACATTCGAAATGACCTTGGAATCCACTTCATCTCCTACCACTATTTTCAAAATTTGATCGAAGCTGTCCTTTTCTTCTACCGCTGTAATGATCTCTTCACATTGGAGGACATCCACGATAAAGATTTCACTTGGTTGATTCGCTTTTCCGCCATTATAAAGAATATGATTCACATCTGCTGCGTTATCATTAAAGGCAGGAAACAGAAAACCGGCTAATGGAGCTGCTAAATTGATAATGGGATCCACAGCATTATTGGATTTAAATTCTTTCTCAATATAATCAAACAGCAAGGCTTTTTTCGGCTGATCCGTTTTATTAAGACTGCAAAGGACAAACTCACTGGAGTATACCTCATCATCCCCACCTTCTTCGGATTCCATATCCCGCTTCCTTGTTGCCTTTTGATATTCTCCGCGGATAAAGGTTACGACTGTATCAAATTCATACTTTGCATGTTCAAACATTTTCGCTACTATCTGGAGCATATGTTCTTTCCAATCTTCCGTGGATGCTGCATGTAATCCATTGAAAAGAATCATTTGTGTGCTCTCTTCCACATCTCGTCGAAATTTCAGTTCAAACAGCTTGGAGTCAAGCCCCCCTGTCAAAACCTTTTTAAAGTTAGTTAAAAACAATTCTTGTGCTTCCTGTTCTAACATTTCAAACGGTTGGCTGACTTGATGATAAATCTCCCCTGATTCTTTCTTTACATATACATTGAATATTTCACGAATTTTCATATATCGGCTATTTAATTTAAATTGATTTCGGATTTTTGCGATGTCTTTTTTATTCATTTATCTCATCTCCCATCCCTGATTATACTGTTAGGACGAGAAAATAGTAATACTTGATTTTTCATCAATTTTGATAGCAATTGGGGATTTTTATTTAGTGGGTTCGCTTTTCTATGATGAATACTAGATTTATCAACTTTGAAAATAGCACTTCACCAAAATTACCATTACAATAACATAAAAAAATGCTCACATCCCCTACTTTTTCAAGGGTTGTGAGCCACGTTAAGGAGGAGAAGTTTTTATACTAGAAGACCACCTTAGGATCTTATTATGATATTTTCCCTTCTTCTCGTTTTCAGGAAAAATTCTAGGTGTTCTTTTAGAAATCCAACGTAACGGTCGACCTCTTCTATTGTTGTGTATGGCGAGATTGCAAAAAATTTATGTGCATAGACGGCTATCCGCTTGTTTGAGTTTGCTGCTTCCACGAGACGCTGCTTTTTTGTATTTCCAAAGAAGACGGTATCTCGTTCGGCACCAATTACCTCTGCAAACTCGTCATTAAATTGATTAATTTCCATTATATCTTCTAAGGTTAAATGTCCGTTCCATTCATCATTCCATTTTGTCTCTTCAGGATAAAAACGGAATGTTGTAATCGGTGAAACCTCATTTGTGACCACCACATTCGAAATTTCTTTCGTTAAAGTCTCTCTAAATGCAATATTGACACGAATATAATTGGCTAGAAGTTCTTGATACCCTTCGATTCCAAATGCTAATAAAGACGCATAGATTGCCAAAGCACTTCCCATTCGCGAGCATTCGAGCGTGTAGCCTGTATGATAGCTGCCATAACCGCGATTTCCAACATACGGCGTTTCCGCTGCATCTAAATCAACATACTTAAGATTCTCTCTGTTCTTGATTAAAAATAAACTCGTAGTATATGGCGTTTGTCCAAGCTTATGGAAATCAAAAACCATACTATCTGCAAGCTTGATATGTTTAAACTTCTGCTGATAGGATTTCAATACCTCAAGTACGTTTTCTTCCAATCGCAGAGGATTGCTTTCAAAGTCGTAATCATTAAAGAAAGTATACATGCCCCCCATTGCAGAGTCTGCATGGATATAGATGGAATTTATCCCGTATGTTCGTTCCAATTCTTCCGCTATCCTCTTAATGCCCACAAGGTCATCAATCCCAAATGTATCCGTAGTTCCCATTGTGGCAAGGACATAAAGAGGAACGCCGCCTTTGGCAATAACATGCTCCATTTTTTCTTTTAAATCTTCTAGATTCATAGAATGATCAGCATTCGCTTTCACGCGAATCATATTTTCTACACCAATCCCAGTTGCCTCTACCGATTTATACAGACTGTAGTGGGATAGCTCGGAACAGAAGCAATAGAGATTTCGCGGTACACCATGTTGATTAGAGAACGGCGCGTAACGGGCAATGGCAAGACGTAAAGAGTTAAAGACAGCCCCTTGTCCTCCCCAAGTTGTATATCCTGCACTGATGCTTTCATCATATCCAATCAGTTTGGATAGCATACTAGTTACTTCGATTTCTGCTGTAGCAGCTGCTTGGCCTTCTACATCCCAAAGATTGTTCCCATTGACCAGCACCATTACTAAGTTCCCGATGATACTGGCAATATTCGGAAGCGGCGCCGCATTGGCTACATAATTTCGATTGACGTACCGGTGTCCTTCTACCAATTTTAGAAGCTTTTGAATCACTTCCTCCATCGCCACACCTCTAACCGGAACATCAGCGTTTTGAATGACACGATTATAGTAATCCGCTGTGTACTCGGGCATTTCTCCCAGCGTTAATTTGTTAGGATCCTTTAATTCATCTATTTTTGTCAAAATCGTCTTAAAGTACGACAATAATTCCTCTCTTTGAAAGTCATTTCCGTCCATACTAGGAAATAATTTTTGTATTTCCTTCATTGTTTTACCCCCCTGATGTTTTTACTGGCAGTAGTTTATTTAAACAAATGTAGAATCCAATCGGATAATCCTGCTGCATCTAAAAAAACGACGATGATGGCAATTGGAACAATATATTTTAAGAGAAAATAACAGATTGAAAAGAATACGTATCCTATATTCGATCCTTGTTTTAATTCGGCAAACAAATCTTGTTTTGAAATTTTCCAAGAAACAAAAATCGCGATGAATAATGCACCTAAAGGCATCAAAATATTGCTGACTGCATAATCCATCAAGTCAAAGATCGTCTTATGAAAGAGTTGGACATCTGCCAGCACACCATAAGAAAGACAGGCTGGGATGCCAACGATAAAAATAAGAATACCGGTCACCCAAGTGGTTTTCTTACGCTTCCTCGAGTCATTCTTCGTAACAGACGCCACAATAATTTCAATCATAGAGAAAGCGGAAGTTAAAGCAGCGAATAAGAATAATAGTAAAAACGCCAAAAAGAAGAGCATCCCAAAAGGCATATGGTCAAATACTGCAGGTAAAACAGAGAATATTAAGACCGGCCCTGCGTTTGGTTTAAGTCCAAAGGCAAAAACTCCTGGGAAAATAGCTAAGCCTGCTAATATAGCAATGACAATATTTAATAAAATAATAGAAATGGCCGATTGCGGTAGATTTTGCGTCTTTGGTAAATAAGAAGCATATGTAAGCATGACAGAAACACCCAATGACAGTGTAAAAAATGCTTGTCCCAGGGCAAATAAAATACTTTCAGATGTAAGCTTCGAAAAATCTGGTACTAGTAAAAATTTCACACCCTCGATTGCCCCATCCAGGCTCAAAGAACGAATGACTAAAATAATAAATAAAAGAAGTAATGCCGGCATCATGACTTTACTTGCTAATTCAATTCCTTTTTGAACCCCTTGGGCAACGACAAGAATGGTGATGATCATAAATACAAGCTGTGCCGCAATGGTGGCATACGGGTTAGAAATAATTTCACCAAATAACTGCCCATACTGATTCTGAGTCAACCCAGCTAACCCGCCGCTCAAAATTTTCATAATGTACAGAATGATCCAGCCACCTACGACACTATAGAACGATAGAAGGACAAAGCATGTAAAAACACCGATTTTCCCTATAAAGTTCCACTTCTTATTGGATGCAAGTTTGCCATATGTTTGAATCGGATCACTTTGACCCATTCTCCCAATCATAAATTCTCCTAGTAATAAGGGCATCCCTAAGACTAGTGTAAAAGCTAAAAATATTAAAAGGAAAGCTCCTCCACCACCTGTTCCCGCGACATAAGGGAATTTCCAGATTGCTTCCAAACCTATCGCTGATCCAGCTGCTGCTAAAACGAAGCCTATTTTTGATTTCCATTGTTCTTGTTGTGACATTCTATTCCCTTTCCTTTTGAATACCATTCCTTCTCATTTTTCATAAAAATCGACAAAAAAAGCCCACACAGGTGGACATAAAAAAGCAAAACATTGCTTCCATAAGTAGATATCCAACCTTTTCGGCAACCCGGCTGCCATAGAAATCTTCCTTTAGGCCCGTAGCTTTGCGTCCCCATCTTTCAATGGGTTTGCTATTGTCGAAGGAATAAAACAAAATACTAATGATTTTTTACCCTGAAAAAGTTACTAATATGAAATTGTTGGTATAAACGCATTTTTTAATAGTATTATTTTACCATTATTATTATCCTAATAAAAGATAAAATTTTCCTAATATAATTTCTGTGGTCACATTTGCTTGCTTCAAAATAAAACAACTTGCTCCTTTTGCACTTTATATCCGTTCATGCCCACGCATAAAAAAGAAGCTTCCCACAAGTTGGATAAACCTCTGAGAAGCAACATATACTTATCAGCCAGCAAGGTGAAAATCTTTATATTGCTGCACTGACCTTATTTTCACCATCTTGTCCTACTTAAGCTTCAGCAGTTTCAACACCATTACTCCATACAAGTAATTTGTTTACATCATTTTTTAACTCTACAAGATCTTTTGCTTCCTCTACAAGTTTTTCCATTGTATGTAGTTCATCATCACTAATTTCAATTAGTTCCTCAAACATTTCAACAGATTCCCGAGAAATAGAAGCTATCTCCACAATTGCTGTCATTATCTGCTGAGTAGCAGAAGATAATTCTTCTGTACTTGCGGAAGTATTTTCATTATTTTCAGCAATGATCTTTGTAGTAGATAGTATCTTTTCGAACATGGCTCCAACCTCGACAATAGTCGAATTTGTTTCTTTAAATTCTTCTGTTCCCTGTTGCATGGACTCGACAACTATTTCCGTTTCTTCTTGTATATTCTTTACAATATTTGATACTTCAGAAGAAGACTGGCGTGATTGTTCGGCCAATTTTCGAACCTCATCCGCAACAACCGCAAATCCTTTACCATGTTCCCCCGCACGGGCAGCTTCTATTGCTGCATTCAATGCTAATAAATTAATTTGTTCTGAAATCCCTGTAATCACTTTTACAATAGTGCCGATTTCGTGAGATTTTTCTCCGAGTTTATTTATTGCATCAGATGTTGTATTTATCGTTTGATTAAATTGCTCCATCTTTTCTAAGGAATTCTTTAGCTTCTCGTTTCCATCTTGCGTCAATGCTAAGGTAGTATTCGATTGTTCTGAAATTTGATTGGATCTCACTGATAGATCTTCGATAGCCTGTGCCATTTCTTCCATAGATGCTGCGCTTTCTTCTGTGGCGACTAATTGTTTCTGTAAGCCTCTGCCTACCTCATCAATTGCCGCTCTTACAATATCGGCTTTCTCAGAAGCATATTCACCCGTTTTAGCGAGATTTTCTCCTATATCATTGACATTTTTTGAAAAGGAAAAAAACGTTTCCCTAACTCGGCTGAAAAACTCAATTAATTGATTAAATACAGTATGATCAGAACTTCTTTCATTCACTTTATTTATGATATTACCTGCTGCTACTTCTTTCATTCCATTTATTATTTCTTTATTAATTTGATGACGTTTTATTGAATAATACCGGTAAGCAAAATAGACTGATACCACCAATAAAATAACAATAATACCTAGCAAAATAGCTTCCATGATATATAAATCCCCTAACTCCTTTTAATTATTGATCATTATTTTAAAGCTCTTTTAATAGAATATATGTTCCATCCGCTACATTTTCAGGAATACCATTCAATTTACTATTTTCCTGATATTTATGAACAATATAATTTCCTTCTAAATCTTTATATTTTTGTATATTATGATATTTGTCGAATATTCGTACTGATTTCGGGTTTGTCGCTTCGACTAAAACAGCCTTCAACCCTTGTGACTTCGCTTTTGTGATCAAACTATTTCCTAATTCCTGAATAATTTCGTGACGGCCATGTTCTGCTATCACTCCTATCATGAATAGGTGTAATAACTCTCCATCTTCGATTTCTTTTCCGTTTCGTTTTTGATAATCTTCCATGAAACGTTTATCCACATCCTCCAAAACATGCAGAATGACATTCATGTTAGAAAAAGAACCTTCAAATATATCTTCTCCAATAATTTCTGGTGCATTTGTATCGCCAGCAAGCACACCAACAACATTATTCTGAGCATCCTTTGCGACTACGCAATATCCCTGGTCTACTGTAGAGTCTAAATAATCCTTGGTAAACTGATAGAAATCTTCATAGCCTAAATTTAATTGACCTACCATCGGTTCCTGAACCCATTTCCCAGCAACCTCCACTCCAATAAATGTACGAGCTAGACATTCAGCTGCTTTCTCTATTAAATCTGTTTGTTCCTTCGTTATAATTTCATATGTATACAATTCTAGTGTTGTTTGCATTGATTGAACTTCCTTTCAAATTCTGATTAAAAATTCCCTTGCTATTGATTACATAGAATGAGGTATTTTATCGACTAATTTACCTGTGAACACAATTCTTTCAAGTACATTCCTAATTTGCACTTGAGCAATTTTAGAGGAAGGTTTAACTACAAGGATATCCTTAAAACCTAAGGTAGTATAAAATTGCATCGCTCCCTCCAACTGCGGTAAAACCTTGGATGGGACAGGTGTTTGGTGAGTTGAATCAACAACTAACGTATACTCACGTCTCGATACTTTATTAATCGTATCCTGTAAATCTTTCATATAACCTTCTGCGTCTTCCTCCCTTATTAACCCATGCACCTGTACATGAACTTCCTTCGCGGTCTCATTAATTGCCATTTTGTATTTCTTTTTATCTACGACTATCATCTCTTCATCTCCTTTTTCTCTATAGTCTGCTATACTTCTTTGTTAACCTTTGCACATTCTTTTCGAACGAGTGCAATAAAAAAAGCTATCCCAGATACAGATAAGGACAGCCAAATCATCGAATAATCGCATGTTTATTATTCTTGGCAACCCGACTATCATTATCCTAGAGGATATTAGACTCGTAGCTTTGCGTCCTTACCTTTCGATAAGTTTGCCTTTTTCAATTTTAGACAAAAAAGCAGTACTAAGTTCATGATGATATTGAACTATTACATTATAAATTATTTGTAATTTTTTGTCGAACTAGAATTTTTTACTTTGTTTGCATATGATTAGGCAAATCCCAATGCATCGTTATATATAGGAAAAGAAGCATTCGACATAAAATGACGAATGCTTCTTTTTCATTAGAGATATCTTATTTTTTTATGGATGTGGCGCTTTCTCGTTAGTTTGAAACGGCAGAACCGTCCCCGCGTGTTCAATCTCTTACTCTTGCTCTCTGTGTATCTCTAATATTTTTTTGAACTGTTATGGCCGCAAATAAACTAAGGACAAATGCCATGCCATAAAAACCCTTTTCGCTTAAAACAATACTTCCCGCATTGTATAAACCGATGGCCATTAATAAAATGGATATCATAAGTGCAATCCAACTAATGCCATAATAAATATTGGTAACCGGTATACCCTCATCTTTATCTCTGACCGCTTTTTGTAAGGATACCGCTGAATAGAGTCCAAATATTAAAACCGCAAAGTAATACCCTTTTTCGTTCAATTCCATCGTTGCATTAAACAAACCGATAAGATAAGCAGCAACACCTATTAACAGCGCTGCCCAAGAAGCACCTTTGAAAGCTGGAGTCGGTTCTCCCTCTTTTCTTTCCACTTTCACCTTTGGTTCATTTTGTTTTTCTTTATCCATTAAAATCTCATTATCAACAGACATCGAAAGTTTCTCCCCCCATATTCATATCTAAAAAAGTGGAACACCATCTCCATAGTTACATGATCGTGTTCTGCTTACATCTATTATATAGCGACTTTTCGGAATGGTATATATTTTCATTTAATTCCTATTTATGATTTTTATACTCGCAAATAAGGGAAAACACACTGCCTAGTCTTTTTTTTTCGTTACAACTTGTATTCCAGAACACCCTGTCATCAAGAGTAAAGCAGAAGTCTTATAGGTATAAAGTCGGAATTTTTAATTATAAGGAAAAAAGGCAAAAACTTTTCGCTATAATTGGAAGATATAGTATGTATTTACAATTTTGTTAGTGCAAAAATCACATTTTTTTGCTTGAAGGGGTGTGGGGGAAATGAAAAAACTGTTTGGAATTTTTTTAACGGTTAGTTTGCTACTTGTCGGCTGCAACGGAGAAAAAGTCGCCAATAAAGAAAACGATCATTCCAGAAAAACAAAAAAGGCGGAAGCGGCGCAAAAGAAAGAGAAGAATAATTGGCAATCAATACTAAACGATATCCAGCTGGATTCAACCAAAGAAGCTTTAAAGGATCAAAAAGCTGGAATATTAGTAAAAGATAATACGAAGGAACAAGAAACAAAAGATGTCCCATTGTTCCCGACTGATATGGACAGTGAACTGAAGGGTAAGCTGACAGAACAATTAAAGTCATTAACCGAGGAAACGAAGAACCCGGAAAAGCTTGAAAAAGGATTACTCTATTTACTTGGGAGTCCCTATTATAAGGATGTCATTGAAACAGCAGAAGCATTTAAACCTGACTTTAAAGAACCGGATTTACCGGAACCGGAAAAAATGACTAAAACAGAAAAGGGGAAAGCAAAAAGCTCAAAAGCAATCATATTACTGGATGCGAGCTCCAGTATGCTGCAGAAAGTTGGAGGCAAAATGAAGATGGCCATTGCCAAAGATGCGGTCAAACGTTTTGCGAAAACAATCGGGCAATCCAGTGATGTTTCTCTCATTGTATATGGTCATGTCGGAAGTTCTGCTGATAAAGATATGAAAAAGTCGTGCAGCGCAATTGAAGAGAAATATACAATGGGAAAATACAACGAAAATACGTTTGTCAAAGCGGTAAACTCCTTTCAAGCGAAAGGGTGGACACCGCTTGCAGGAGCGATAAAGAAAGCGAAGGAAATGGCAAAAGACTATGAAGCCGATACGACGATTTATATCGTCAGTGACGGTGCGGAAACCTGCGGAGGCAATCCAGTAAAAGAAGCCGAAGCATTCGCATCTGTAAATAATGAGTATAAAGTAAACATCATCGGCTTTGATGTAGATTCCAAATCGGAAGATCAATTAAAGAAAGTGGCGGACGCGGGGAACGGCAAGTATTATTCCGCTAATAATCCGAACGATTTAAGTAAAACTATTGAAGAACAATGGCTTCCTTCCGCGCTCGATCTTGCTTATTCTTTTACGAAGGCACCTGATCCATGGGAAGTTTTAGCAGAGTATAAACGATTTGATGCACTAAATGAACCGCTGAAAAATATGATATCGCGGGAAAATGACAGGTATACGAAGGCAGTCCAGTTACTGGAGGAAAACCATTGGATTGATTCGGAGACATCTTCTACCCTGCGGAAGTGGTTATCGGAAAGAAACGAACAATTACGAAATTTCGCTTCCCAATTAAGTCAAGAAAAATATAAAGAAATCGATGACAGAGCGAGTGAAATTAGTAAAAAGGTAAAAGAATGGACAGATAGAATGTGGAAGCTGAGAAAAGAAAGCGGGAAGGTATGGTAGTAAAGTAAGAAACGAACATGATTTGAACATTTTTACCCCGGCATGAAAATTATTCTGGGCCAATCGATATCAAAGCTGTGTTCATGAAATCAGATTTTCTATTTCCACAAAGATTCCCTAGTCCACTATAAACTTTTCTATCGGTTTATGGTAAAATTAAATTCCTTGGCAGGGGCAACTAAAAAAGAGAGTTTGCATTTTATTGTAACGGGTTCCGATACGGGGTGCAAAAAAGAAAATCGAAATATGTTTTTAGCGTGAATTCACAATCGAATTCACGCTTTTAATTATTCTTATATTTCAACATTTTCTCTATATCGCTTGAAAAAACAGCAAGAAAATCACAACGACTTTTTTCAATGTGACAACACTTGTTGTCCATTAAGAATTTACGTGCGAAAATGGTTGTGAATTTGCATAAAAACCATTCTAAAAATGGAGGAGGAAATTATCTGGATAAAACCAAAGTTAAGGCTTATTTTAGTGCTGTGGGTGATGAATTTCCTGTGGTGGCAGTTACCAAAGCTCTTGGTATTGAGCCTACAAATACTTATAAAAAAGGAGATGCTATCGAAAGACCTGATAATCCTAATCTTGTATCCACCAAAATCAGATATAGAAAAGAGACTGATTGGACTTTAAGCACTGGATACCAAGAATCATACGATATAAATAATCAGTTGAATGTAATTCTAAAATCGCTTGAAGGGAAAACGGAACAATTAAAACATCTCAAGGAGAAATATGGTTTAGAGTTTCTTTTTATGGTAGTGATTCAAGTTGAGAATAATGAATCGCCAGCAATGTATTTACAGAAAGTCATTATTGATTTCGCTAGTTCAATTCAAGCGGAAATTCATTTTGATTTATATATATTTAGTTAAAATAAAAACGCTGTTGATGTTGGAATCAACAGCGTTTTCTAATGTGATGAATTGCTTTGAGATTTTCTTTGAGAAACAAGATGTGTTTTATCTTGTTTGCACTTAAAAATGGAACCCGTTAATTTTATTGCGAACTCTCTTTTTCATGGGGAACACTTTTCACTAGGAAATACCATAGTTTTTTCTCAATTTTGAGGAAATAAATAGGATTTTAAACATAAAGCAACTGGTCTTTATCGTAAAATTTTAAAACCTATTTGCATATTTAACGTATAATTATTAACTAGTTTTTTGGTGAAAGGGTGAAAGCAATGAAACCAAAGTTTATCGAACGATTATATAAATCCAATAATGTAAAAACCATAGGGGAACGAATTGGCACTTTTTTTATGATCGTGTGCGCCATATTTTTCATTTTGACGCTTATCATTTATGGAATTTCATTTTTCTTCAAAGATGATTGGATTGTTCATGAGATCATTCAGTTGATTAGTGGGATTTGTTTCACACTTGTTTTCTGTTCGGCCTTTATTACAATAATTTTTATGACTCGTAATTGGATTTGGAAACTATTAGGTGTTTTGATAACAATCGCTTTTTTCTATGCTGCAACTACACTCATGGTAGATGTGAAAATGATTTATAACGATAAGGTCGCGTATGAAAATAAGCAATTCGAAAAGATCGTTGGCATCCCGAAAGAGGTGGAATATGATAATCCAGAGTCTGGACCGAATAGGGTTTATGAGATCATGTTTGAAGATGTAACAGTTGAAGCTATACATCTATGGATACACCAAGATTATTTTGAAAAAAATATGAAAGGGAAAAGACTGGAAGTTCTCTATTTACCGAACAGTCATTATGCCATGAATATTCGTGTGGTTGATTAATGAAGTATGATTTGGAACATCTTAATTCGCATTGCTGTCTCTTAACATAAGAATAAGTGAATCCTATAAAGGTTTTGAAGAACAATTTCTACCGTGCTCGATTTGATAGATTAAGTTATTTTGGTCACCTATCCGAACATATTTTGTAATGAAATCTCTTAATTTTTAAGTTTCACCTTTTGCGATACTGTGGACTTTCTTCAAATGCTCATGATAATGTTCATCTGTTAATAGATCATTTTCTTCTTTTTTTATTTTATTGAAATACAAATAATTAAGGGTGTATATGACCGTGCTCGATAGGATAGATGCATAACAGCCCTTTTAGAACCATCAGGACATATATTAACTAGTAGTGCATCCTTACTTGTTAACTTTGCTTTGCTACTTGTTTATCGCATCTTTTGCGTCATGAGGGATATCCTTATCTTACATAACATTCGACATTCCTAAAGGGAATTCTTCTATGATAAAATGTCCTACTTAGTAGTACGACTATTTATTCTTGATAAGAAGTGTATAAACGTTCAAGATAATAATTCATTTATGAAATCTGGGAATAATTCAGTTTCATGGCTTCAAATATAACCATTATTTAACATCCCTATTTTAAATTACTGATACACAAAAACCCACCTTTTATGGTGGGTGATACTATTTATGCCTTATGGTATTCCTTAATACCTTCTTAGTTATTAAAGTTCTAGTACAATATTATTAGTATGATCTATCATTTTCGTTTTTGATGCAGAATTGACTCGATGACCATTGAATCTTATTTTTGGTTCCACTTTTTACCCCATTTTCAACCCTACTAATCTGAAGCACGTGTATCTAATTTAGCAGACTTCCTATCTAATACTTCAACAATATCCTTTATCCCAGCATGCCAATTAATAAAAGGTTTATTAAATCCCTTTATAAAATCCAGAAAAAAATTGTATAAGTTTTTTTCTGACCAGTCAATATTTATATTATCCACTATATTCTTGAATTTAGTTAAATTATCTTTTGTATCTTTAAACAAGACTTCACTAGTATAAAAATCAAATATTAAATAGAATTCTTTTGAAAGGAGAATTTTTTTTATATAGTTTTTGTTTGTTATATCATTTTCAAAAATACTACGTATTTTTTTATCAATCGCTTGATTTATTAATTTTCTTACTTTCAGATACTTATATTTTCTATCTTCTGTTCCTAGATAAAAAGAAATAGTTGCCAAAGTAAAGTAATCATCATATTCTTTAAGAAATTTTAATAATAAGCTCTCTGGCAAATCCTTTGATATAAACTTTAAACAAATAAATAAGTTTAAAACCTCTATTCTTTTTCTAGAGTGAAATTTAAGTATCTCTAAAGCTTTCTTATATAATAAGTCGGTAATATCTTCACTTTTCTCATTTTCATTTAGATATAAAAATAATGTTAATTTAATATATTTTAATATATTTGGTGTGTTAATTGAAAAAATGAGGATATATTGAAATAAATCAATTAATTTAGCCAAGGTAAACCTTCTAATCGACTCTTCTTTATTAGAAATTTGTTTTATTATATAATCAATTTTGTTTTCAAAAAATTTTAAAGAATACCCTATTATCTTATGTTGTTCACTTGAAAAATTTATTAGCAATGATTTTATTTCATCAGTTAATTCCTGAATTACATTTTCAATAACTTTATAATTTTCCCCACTTTTTTCAATTAACATGTTACTGAAATTAACAAGTTTTAGACGTAATTTACTTTCCCACAAATTACTTTTTAAAAATGGCCTTTCTTCAAGTTTACTCTTTGATTCATTTATAGATAACCTGTATCTAAAACATATTCTTTCTATTACCTCTTTAATATGAATAGCATGTGTATCCTCATTACAAAAAATAAATATATCGTCCATAAACCTAACAATCTCATAGTCGACTTTGTGAATTATTTTACTATTTTTCAACTCATGGTATATTGTTTTATCAATTTCACAAAGAACAAATTCAGCAATATATCTTGAAAACTCGGGACCTACAACGATACCATTTGTTTCTCCATAGTTTGATGATTGCATAACTTTATCTAAAATGGATGAAACTCTTAAACTGTTTCTTAGTTCTTTAGCTAATTTTATATCTCCCAAATAAGACCAATCTAAAGAATGTGTATATATATTATAAAAACAATTTTGAAAATCTAGCTTTAGCAACTTTGAATATTTAATCTCAAGATTTCTTAATAAATTTGATTTATAAAAGTGATTTATTTTAGTAAACTTTCGCTTTACAAAGTAACTATTAGGATATGTAGTTGATTCTTCATTTTCATCATTTAATATTGATAACATTCTTTTTGATATTGAATCAAATGAACTAATATACTTATTACTAATAATGTGTGGGTATCTTACTGAAAAAATTGCATTTTGTCTTAAATGGTTAACAATTTCTAAATCATATTTCTCAATTACCTTAAGCATATAAAGTTGAGAGAGTGGGTGAACAAGGCTGATTAGTCTTGTACTAGTATCATTTTTGTAAATTACATAGTTAAAAGGTTCGGTTTGTTCAATTCTTTTATTAAAAAGCTTATCAATGGAATATTCCTCCCAATAAGTTAATTTATTAGGATCTAGATTTTGTAAATATTCATAAAGATTATCATTTGAAAATATTAGCGGTAGCTCATAGGGCAATACATCAGTCAATAAAAATCTACTTTTTTTAATAATAATTATTCTCTCCTAACAAATAAATATGGTAATATTATACTGTATGGTTAGGCGTCAGTATAGTAGAGTAATGCTTTTTTATTGCCCTACTATTCAATAGCATCAAGATTTTGAACTCATAAAATAAAAAATATTTGCCTAACAGGTTAAAAAGAAATAATAATCGATTAATATTTCTGACCTTGTTGGATATACACAACCCAAAATGTTCGCCTAGCCATATGTATATAGGAGCTGTCTAATGGTGAAATATCAATTAACAAAAGAATTATTAAGAAATTACTTTTCAACTTATTATGACCAATTAAGAACAGGTAATGACAGAATTAATCCAAGTAATTTTAATAAAATAAAAGAGACTGAGTTTAATTTAATTTTAAAAAAAATTGATAATCAAAGTTATAAATTCACTGATTTAAAGGAAATAATTTTACCTTCACACAGAAAAGTTTTTATTCCAACCATAAGAGATAGACTTGTAATAGAATATTTAAAAGACAGAATAAAACAAAAATATCATATAAACTTTCCAAATAGGGATGATATTATAAAAACAATCCAATTAAAATTTAATTTTGAAATGGATTTTTATATAATAAGACTCGATATTAAACATTTTTTTGACTCAATACCCAACAATATATTGTTAAGTAAAATAAAAGAAAAATCTTTATTATCTTCTCACGAATATTTTATTCTAAAAGAACTTTTTAGAAAATCTCACAGAGGACTGCCGCAAGGAGTTTCAGTTAGTAATGTTCTATCGGAAATTTATTTAGAACATTTTGATCAAGACTTAAAACAAATCCATAATAGACTAAACTATTATTGTAGATATGTGGATGACATACTACTCATAATCAATGGAAAGCTTACTCAAAGTGAAATCAATCTTATTCAAAAGAAAATCGCCACTATTTTCAAACGTTATCACTTAAAAATTAATGAGAGTAAGTTTTCATTTACATTATTTCCACTTCTAAACCCAAAAAAAGATGATAAATATGGTTTTGATTTTCTTGGTTATAGATTTACAATAGAAAATAAAAAACTTTCCTATTCGATTACTAAAGAAAAAATCAGAAAGTATATTGAAAAAATCAAGTTTTGTTTTGTTGATTTCAAGAAAAACCGTAACATGGAACTTTTAATACATCGATTAGATTTTCTTACAAAAAAAAATGCTATTATTAAGAAAGAGCAATTTATCTCAAGAAATAAAGAAATTGGATATAGGAAGAAGAAAATTTGTTATGGGTTTATGGAAAATTATAACCTGATTAGTGAAAATGAACGTATCAGAATCTCAAAATATATAGATGAGCTACTAAAGTCAGAAATAAATAGTATAAAGTTTATTTTAAATTCCTATAAATTCAATATTAGTAATAAAAGTAAACATAGGCTATTTAGTATCTCATTATCAAAAAATATGAATATTTACAATGCAATATATCGTTATAAAAAAGAAGATTACATTAAAAAGTTAATAGATATAAATCCAATGTACACGTTTAATGAGTTAAAGAATTATAGTTATAAGGAACTCTCAAAAATGTATTTTAAATTTTTAAGGTCGGATATGTTGTAATAATGTAAATATATTAATCTTATCAGGATAAATTTTGAATTGGTTAATAAAACACTCGCTGTTAAAAAGCGCCCTTATAGGGTGCTTATATCTATACTTTACTATTTAAATAAAACTGCATCTATTATAAATCCAAGTTGCTCTCTAAAGTTATTTTTTCACAGGTCCCAAATCCGTACTTGTGTCGAGAAATGATTGCCAGATGCTTACAAAAAGGCAAATACAATACATTGCTTAACTCAGGATATTTGGCTTTGTTTTATTGATTATAATAATCTAGTGAATAGACTCGAACAATTCCTGTATACTCCCCCTCAAAAAATATCCTGCTTCACATGAAAACAATCAAATTCCTGCTTCATTACCCGAAATGAAATTACACATTTCCTCTAGTAAACTCAAAATCTAGCGAATATTCGTGGCAGTTTAATAGTTTTTTGCGAAGTGATTTCTGATAGAATTGTATTTGCCTTGCCTCTTCCTCGCTACCTGTTATAGATAATAATAAAGGTTTTCTGGTCCATCTTAAGGGAGTAGATGCCAATCTTATAAATATCTAATACATTCTTTTGCACTATTTTCTCATGATTTACTCGATTCATGTCTATATTGGATACATCGTCATCTAATGAGATTTTCTTCTCCGCTAATAAATAATATAGGGAATGAGCCAATGTGGATTCCTCATAAAGAATAAGATTCTCATACATCTCTCTCACCAACATGTGATAAGACCTCAGTTTTTAGATTTCATCAACCATGGCCCCCCCTTATAAAGAGCTGCATATGGGTTAACTGGCAGCCGAATTCTGTCCGTTTTGGTCCTCAATAGCTCCTGTAAACTGATTGTTCCAACTGAACCATTCCGATTTTCCGAGACAATCATTTCAAGGAAATGATCCTCGGAATCCTTGTCATAATAGGCTTCACGATATAAGAACAAAATGACATCGGCATCCTGTTCCACACTGCCCGATTCCCGAATATCAGACATCATCGGCCGTTTATTCGCTCTCGTTTCCACTGATCGATTGAGCTGTGCCAAACAACTGACGGAGCAATCAAAATCCTTTGCCATCGTTTTGAGAGATTTTGATACTTCCGTTACCTGTAAATGGGGATTCCCCCATAACATTCATTTGATTGGATCAAGGTTAAGTAATCGATAAAAACAACTGGTTTCTTGGATGGGAATTCATGCATGAGCTTTCTTGTTTTCACTCTTATTTCAGCTACTGTTTGCCCAGCCCCATCAAAGATTTGCATATCAGTTTCATCGAGATCTCCAATGACATCTGACCATCTCTTCTTTTGACTTTGAGTTAGCATTCGTTTCGGATCCCGCATTTTTGAGCGTTTAAACCCTCCTGTTGAAGCCATTAATCGTGAGGTGATAAGCTTCTTTGGCATTACGTGGCAGAAACCTTGCCGAACCCGATATTTGTAAGATAAGAAATTCTGCCAAATGATTCCAGGTCAGGTCAGGTGGTGAAGGTAAGCAAACCAATCCCCTTACCAGCACGCTTTAACTCCACCATTTTTCGCATTAATTCCATAAGGCGTGCACTTTCTAGCTGGTCGGGTTGAATGATAGGTATCATGAAGTAAATAATCCGCCTTCATGAAGCTTCCTAAGAACGTTTTTTCCACCACACTCATTCCGTTTCACCTGCCGTTGGATCAAATACAAATTCGCTTGGTATCGCTCTTCCGGCAGGAAATGAAACGTTTGATGGTTTAGAGTACTTTTGGATTTCATCATACGAATCCACTTCTTCAACCGTAAGTAGAGATTCATTTTCCCAGTTTTTCAGGATTCCCGTAATATAACTCAGCTTCGCTTGTTATTGGCGCACGCAATATTCATGGCTTTTAGTATCATTTCCTTTGGCTGTAAAAACAAGAATTGTCTAACCATGACAACAACTGTTGTTTCGCATTTATGTTTGTAAAACCAAATCCATTCGCATCCCAAAACTCGATAATTTCTTTCACATCATCTGTTTTTGGATGACTCTGTGACGGACTCACGATGCCTGGATTATTCTCTTTACTTGGATAGAGATCTTGTTGTTGTTGTTTTTCTTTTTGTTTTTCTTTTTGTTTTTCTTTTTGCCCACGTGTCGTAAAACGAGACGAAAACGTATCATCCAATTCCATAAAGAGATCTTTTTCAGCCTCTTCTTTTTGAACACCTGTCGTATAACGAGGTGGCAACGCATCGTCCAATTCTTCACTGGGATCTTTTTCTTCTGTATTCATGAGCATCCCTTTTTCACGATAAAATGCTTCATATAACCTTCTAATCTCTTCCTTATGTATAGATTCTGCAACATATTGGATAAGTGAGTGATCCTCAACCTCTTTCAATTCGGAAATAATACAATCCATGACCGGCTTTCCACCTTTTTGGAGATTCTCTTTCCCCCAGTTCTTAATCGCCAGTTCCCTTGTTTTAGGATTGTAACGAATCAACTCAAAGTGTTCCTTGAAACGCTCCATTAATGAATGAACACTTTCAATGGAATATCCCAAATTAAAAGCCATTTTTTTTTTCGTAATTCGATAGATTCCAATTTGAGTCGTATGCGGATTCGTAAGTAGATAAAGGTAGAAATACTTATCTTCCGGGGTCATCTCCTCTAAAACAATCGGACTCTTCCAAAAATCAGTACGCACCATTCTGTATTTTGCCATTTTTCTCCACTCCCCAATCTTCAAATATAATAGTCTTCTTATTTGATATAGGGTTTTAGGGAGAAAAAGGACACTATGTTGTTTATGGGATTATGAACATTTTGTGACAAATTCATTCTGTGGTACTTAACACAGATAATCGCATTTCGTAATGGCAAGAATTATATTTCACAAAACAAAGAGCTTAAGGTCTGCCCTAAGCTCTACTTTATTTCAAATATTCACTTCAACTAATATTCAAAAGTTTTTTTACTACATCTATGACAGTATCAAGAAAAACCAGAATAACCCCGCCAATCATAAATACATAGGTTCTAACAGTATACTTAATAAGAATTGCTTCACATTCTCCAGTATTGAACTAAAACTCCACGATTGAGTCCATCCATATATTATAAAATTAGTTCCAAGTTCAAAGGCAAGAACGCATAACAAATTTAATTTTTTTCATTATAAAAAACGGGGTATTTCGTCCCTTTTGATACTATGAATCTGTTTCTTTGTCCCTACACACCCGCTTCACTTTAAACACTGTACTTTTAGGTATATTTGGATTATGGTGCACGACATATGCTTTCGAGAAACGATACAAGTACTCTTCTTCATGAGATTTTGGAGTAAGAATAATCATTTTTCGTTGCAATTCTTGTTCATATAATCCAAACACTTTTTCTTTTCGCCCTTCATCAAGGGCACTATCAAATTCATCTAGTACAATGTATCCTGGTGATGCCTCGATTGTTTGCAATAATGCCAGTGCAAACAATAAAGAACTGAGTGATTCCTCACCGCCTGATACACCTTTTCCAACTTTACCGCCACGTGCTTTCACACTAACATCTTCTAATTTTCCTCGGTGACCTTCTTTTCTTGCTTTAATAAATAGTGTATACCGAATTTGGCCTCGCCGATCGGTGTTCATATCCCATTCAATTTTCCCTTCAAAGCCGAATAAAGACATATAGTTAACAAATTTCTGGTTCACACCAATGATCTTCATATTGATGGTATCTTCCAAATCTTCTTTAAACCGTTCCATTCGTTCTGAGTATTCTTCAAGTAAGATTTTTGATTTTTTCACTTCATTCTCTGACCGATCATATTCTTCCTTCATTTTTGCATAGTTTTCAGGTGCCGCTTCATCTATACCAGTTTGGTTTATCGCAAATTCAAAGGTAGTTTTTCCATTATTGCATAAGTCCTCCGCTTGACGCTTTGTCAACTCGGAAAAACGCCTCATCTCATCGTTAAAGTTAGTAACTAAGTCTTTCGCGGTTTCTTGAAGCTTTAGTACTTCTTTTCTTGTACGAGAATATCCCTCTTCATTTGATAATCGCTCTTCTGACTTGGCTTTTATTTGCCGCTCCATTTGTTCTATTTCTCGATCCTGACCAAAAAGATTATTTTCTACATCTTCTAGTTTCCTTGATAGTTGTTTTTCGGAACGTCTTTTTGCATCTAACGCATTGGAAAGCTCATCTAATTGCTTGTTTTTTTCCTTTTTATTTTGATTAAGCCCTATTAGGACGCTCTTTAATCTTTGAACTTCCGTTATTTTTGCTTGTTCTTTACGAAATTGTTGGTAGATTTCTAGATACTCTTGATAAGTTGATAAGGATTGTTCCCACCTAACTAATGACGTTCTTTGTTCGTTTAACTCATCTTGAATCAATTGAATTTCAATTTTAATTGATTCTATCTCTTTCGTTACTTTATCAAGCTGACTTTGCCGCCATTCTCTTTCATTTTCTTTCGTAAAAAACGCTTCAGCCTCTTTAAGGGACTCTTTCCTGCTAAATAGGATAGAGTTTCGATTGTTACGTTCATGAATATCCTTTTCAACTTGAACCTTTTCATCCTTTATCTGTGTTAGCTCTTCTTTCAGTTTCAACTGATGGGATTGCAATACTTTTTCGCTTAGAATAATTCTCTTTTCCTCTTGTGGTCCTCGAATTCCTTTTTCATCCACCAGTTGACCGTTAGCAATTAAAGGCTTTTCATCTTTAAAAAAGGACTCTACCCACCAAAGTGCTTTTATTGCGTATGGATAAAGGCGTTCATCCAGATGATCTTTAACCTTTAGATGCTTGTCTGGTAAATGCATGATTGTTTTGTCTGGAATTAGGTTAGGTAATGAAACGTGATAAAGGTCATTAGGTGCTTGAAAAACTTTCTTATTAACGAATAATGTATATTTGATTGTATCGAATAAATATTCATCGTGCTGCCCCGCTGTCTCATCTAATTCCAAAAGCTCACGTAAAGGGTAAACTTCAATTTGATTCTTTTTAAAAAATTGGATAGACTGCTCCTGACGCGGATTATACACTTTATTATTTTTTAGAAGTGTCAGTACTTTTTCAATCTTTCTTTCCTTTTCATTCAAATCACGTAATCTATCTTTGTTATACTCGATTTCAAGATTATTTTTATCCATTTCAGCTTGAATGGTATTACTGCTTTGATACGTGTCGATTAAATCTTTATACTTTCTTTCTTGAACTTTATCCTGATCTATTTCTAGAGACAATTTCGCCTGTTCGGGAATTAGATCGTTTAACCGATTTGATAGACTATTAGCCTTTGTAACCATTGCCTTTATAGAAGCATCTATCTCATTATATTTCTTTTCCGCTTCCTTTAGCCTTACCTTTACTTCATCTTCTGACATTCCAATACGGTCAACCTGCTTTGTGATCTCGGCAATTTGTTCAGAAATTGCATCTATCTTCTCGTTCGTCTCTTTTAGCTGTATATTTATTGCTTGTAATTCTAGCTCCAATTCCTCTTCCCGGTTTTCAAGTTCCCTGACCAGCACCCTGAACTGTTCAAGTTCTTCCTTTTTCTCCACGAAATGAATTTTCGTCTTTCTTTTGGCATCCATCTTTTCCTTTTTATTTGCTAACAATTCTTCTATTTGTACTTTTAAGGAATCGATTTGTTTTAGGTAATATGTTTCCAACCATTTTAATCCTCGGTAATATTGAGTAAAGCCCTCTTAACGCCGGCGATTGCGATCATGGTACCGATCAAGTTCCATTTTCTTTTGCTTTAAATGCATTTTATTAAGGCCTTGTTTACTTTCTGCTTCTTGCAAGCTTTGCTCCGTTTCCTTTACAAGTTCTTTACTTTCTTCCCAGTTTTTCTGGATTTTATCGATGCCGTTCATCTCACTAAAAATCCGAAAACGTTCTTCTGGATGCATGATAGCAAACTGGTTGACTTCTTTTTGGTACCAAATCAAATAAAATGCATCTGGGTCGACCGCATACTTATACAGCACCTGATTTTTATACTCCGAAAAATTCAAATTGCCGCCACTAGTAAATTTCGTGGTACGCTCCCATTTGTCGATTTCATCCCCCTCTTCAATATAAAACTCTCGTTTAATGGGGTCACCAGGTTTTTGTTCTATTTCCAGGCGGAATTGTACATATTGAGGTGCATCCACCTTCATTTTCCCTGCATTTTTGAATAAAAGATCAATTTTTGCCCGCCAAGTCTGGTCGGATGGTAGATTATTAGATTTTAGTCCTTCCACGTCCACTTTACTTGAGTAAAGAACCCCACCCATACAAAAGGTTACGGTCGATTTACCCGCTCCGTTAGGGCCGGAGATAAGAATATGATCATGCTCCTCCGATAAATCTAATACGGTTGGAACATAATCTCGAATCCCAGAAAATCTAAGCCTCCAAGGAATCATCCGTCACCCCTCCATTCATGTTGTAGCGTTTAAAGAATCGTAGAACATCCTCCATATGAAGCTGATTCGATTGACTGAACTCGGCATACCTCCGTAAAAACGAATCAGAAAAAAGATGGGTGCCAATCGCGGTTAACTGATACGCCTCTTCATCTGAGTTGGTGTCATAGACTTCAATGGCACCTATTTTTTTCAAGGGGTCAAGATTCACTTGAATTTTCCTTGTTACCTGTAGGGATTCATGACCAAAACTATTGATCAATTGTGAGAACAATGTATACTCATTCTGCAGCACTTCTTGATGATAAAAAATAAACATAAGAATGGCCAAGCTTTCCTTATTTAACACATTTCTGGCCTGTTTTGCGGGAACACGCATCAGTGCCACTACTTGATTCCTCCGTTCATCATAAATCACTTTAAAATAACGGCTAACAGCTTGATTCACTCGCTTTAAAAAAGAGAAAAATGCCTCCTCATTATTTACACCTAGTAATTTCTCCACTTCTTTGCGGGAAAGCCCAAAGTTTCCCATTCGAATCGTAGCAGAAGAGGAAAATAAAATTTGCATAAAAGTAAGCTCTTCTTCCTTCGTTAAAAATCCTTGAATCGACTGTAATGCACTCAAGGGATTATCGTTCATGTATTCATTTTCTTCGTTTTCTAATTGCATAGCTTCCTTGTTTATCATCTGCCCACCTCCAATCTCTTTCTTCCATATGACCTTTTATTTTTCGGTTTGCTTTTTCATCAATATCTGCCTTTTTATTCGCAACTAGCGCAGACACTCCTATTAACCCGTTTAATACATCACTCCACTTGTCAGACCCAGCTTGAATAACTAACTCATCTAATCCCGCTTCTTCTACCTCATCAAGGTATTTTTCAATGTGCTCCGTATGAATCATTTGTTTCGTCATTTGCCATTTTGAATCACCCATTATTTCTTCTAATTGATCCTCCATGATTTCATCTATTTCTTGAAAATCCTCCTCCACCTCTTCCTCAATTGCATCTGTAACAGGTTCATAATTCTCGATATAGTCTATTCCCTCATCAATGGCGTTCGGAGATAAGGGGCTAGCGAATTTAACTGGTGCCCAAAGGCCATCCAACTCTTCGCCCTCATACTGACCTTGTTCCATAAAACTAAGGATTTGATGGGCATTTGGAATTTCTGAACCAATTGGCGGATCAAACGATTGCACGATAAAGTTTCTAAGTAAATCTGGTTGAATCGTTTCAATAAAATCTGTCTCTTGTAGATGTGCGAACTTCAGAATTTTGTTAATGGTGCCAAGGCTAATCTTTGTTCCTTCACTAATTGCAGTCATACCTCTTTGTTTAATAGAAGCAAACACTAATTCCTGATCAAATGTTTCAAATTTGGCCAGACGTTCGACCATTTTCGTTTCCAATTCTTTCATCAATTGATGAATTACTTCTACTTGGGACAATGCATTTCGATCAGCTAAATATTCTAACTCCCTTTCAGTAAGCAGCAAAATGGCTTCTTCTACATTTTTAATCATACTTGCTAATTTATTTCCACCTGAAATACCCTTGTCATCATAGGCTTCACTAATTTCTGCATCTCTCTTTGCTTGGAACAAGGATCTAGCAACATCGTCATTCATATAATAAGCAAGCGAATCATTGGCCAATCGAATTAAAACATCCATCATTCTTTTTCCTAGATCTCGCATCTTTATTCGCTTTGCAGTCTTCGTTATCCAATTAAACTTCCCTAATACATAGGTTAAATGTTTCACATATTCAATAGTCATCTCTTCGTCATAGCCATACGTGTGGCGATACCGATAAAAGAGTGTGTCCTCATTTTCAATCGGATCCGTCATACCAAGCGCTTCTTGATTAATGAGATTAAGTATTCGTATGAAGCGTAATACATTCCTTGGAGCATGAAATGATTCTTTATCACTTAAATCATTTAAAACACCTGCTAATGCAGCCATGTCGCGCATCGTTTGGAGAAGCTCTGGTTTGTCCACATCCATGTTAAAAATAGAGATTAAGGACTTATCCATTTTTTCCACTGTTCTACTCCCCCAATCTCTTGCTCCTGTTCTTCCTTTTGAACCTGTATTGCTTTTTCATACCGTGATTTAAACTCTTCAACATTTACAACTACTTCTAATGGAGGAACAATCCATTTAATTATTACCTGACATTTTTCTACGGTTTCTCCTACATTTTTCGCAATAGTGAGTCCTGCTTCATCAACATCCGTCCAAATAATCACTTGTTTCACATTGGAAACAAGCTGTTCAATCAATCTTCGGTGTGCAGACCTTAACTGGCCATCGATTCCTAATACAAGACTCTTTGAATCTAATAAAAAGTCCTTTTCATATGCCATCCGTGTTAAAATCCCTCGATTTTCAACCAACCACAAAACTTGCGCGTCTGTTTGAAATTCCTCGGTAAAAACCGCTATATCTGTTGTTGCATGAATTGGTCCATAGTCGTATGAGACGCTTTCCCCATGCATTGGTCCAGTAAAATAAATCGGGGTAATCGTACCTAAACTGCTTAGCCCGAGTAAATGCAGTGGATACTCAAGCAGTTCTTCAGCACCCTCAATGAATTCCTTTTTATAGGAATCGAATTCCTTTGAGCCCCCAATTTTCCGATAATACCTTGCTCCAATCTGCTTCCAATCAAAATGATGTTCGACCATTGAAATTTGATAAAAGGCAACTAAAAAGTGTAAAAATAACAGTTGTTTTTGAAACCTCCAAGTAGAATTACTGTGGTTTATTCTATCTGCTGTTACCATTTCATCTAAAATATCTTTTAATCTATTGAGTATTTCTTTACGTCTAAGGTTAAATGAAGAAGGGGATTTCTTTATTTTATTCCATTGATTTTTCCATTCGAGGATGGATTCCATTTTCTCTGTTTCTTGGTCATGCTCGATTTGCTTTTTATACTGGAATAAAGATAACCCCATTCGATAATGTTCACTTTTAACAGTTCGTTCGTCTTTTGCCAAGCGATACTCTCTAATGATCCACCCGTTTCGAATCCACTCATACGTTTCATTTGTAAGTTCGAATGGTTTCTTTGTCTTTGGGCTTGTAAAATTTTTAACCAAATTATCTGGTGGAACATTTTGGTTATGAACCCCCACCGTCAACATCGCAACCGTCCTTCTAGTTCGGGCAGTCTTTTTTACAACAGGAATATCCATAATTCCATTATTCTCTCTAATATCTAGTAAGTTAAGTTCCTCATTTTTCAATAAAATATATTCATACAAATAATCTTTCCATGCATTATTTATCAAACTTTAGTCCCCCTCTAACGTACTTTTATTTTATCATAGAGCAAGGATTGACTTTCTTTCAAAAGAAATAACAATTTATGTAAATTGGACATATTCATTTTGGGAATGTAACTTTCAAACAACGTAAAAAACGGGAGAGCAATTCCTCACTTTCCCGCATCAATTATTTTGTAAATACATTAATTAAAAATAGCTTCGTATTGTGGTTAACACTCTATCTAAATCATGTTCATGTAACTTTCCGATTTTAAATAATAACTCTTTAAAATGTACCGTGTTTAATTTTGAACATCTGACAACAGAAGGTTTATCTAATCCTGCTTCTTTCCAATATTCTATGATAACATCAAATTCATTTCTTGCATGTTGACTTGTAACTGTCGCAATCAAATGATCTAATTCTACAATTACATTTTCATTACTCACAATTACGACTGGTCTTCTTTTTCCATTTAACTCTACAGTCCAAACCTCTCCGCGTTTGCCTGTCTTACTCATCTTCTTTACCCCAAAACATTTCTTCTTTCTCTTTTATTATTTGCTCTTTAGGAGGTCTGCTATCAAAGTAATTATCAAATAACATATTGAGTAATTTTATCCGTTCCCCATTATCCATTTCTTTAATTGCTTTCATGATCTCATCAGCAGTCATTTATAACCACCTCATTTTTGAATAAATTGATTTTAATCAATTATACAGTAGTATTAAATATTAATGAAACATTAAGCAAACGTTAAAACAGAGTAAAGTAAAAGTATCGATGAAGCTAGTATCTTTCGGGGATATATTTTAATTGTGGTGCCTTCCCCCTAGTGCGTTATACTTAATTTACTAAGGGGTTGACACCAAATTTTGGGGATTGTTCTCAATTTAGTTGCCAATAGATAATCTATATCAATTTTAAATAAATGTTTTTAATTATAACCTTCTGTATTCTCTGCTACTTTAGATACCAAACTCGGCGATAAATCACCATATGCTAATGTCTTTATAAGACGGTTTTGGAAGTAATTGTTCAGCATTGGGTCAGTACAAAAGATAAAGCAGCCTTTTTGTCCGCGTGTCATAAGAGTTCGATATGTATTCCTAATAATTTGATCTGCAATGGCTTTAGCTCGTTCTGAATCTTCTTTTTCTATTTTCTTAATCCCTTTTAAAGATTGATCCGTTTTTGCACGTTTTGTGAAGTCTGTAATTACTTCGTGATTTTCAAATCTCATGTCTGGTCCAATGATCACCCCTACATAATCAAACTCTAAACCTTGTGAGGTATGAATACATCCCGCTTCACTAACAGAATCCTGATCAATAGCCCAGATACTATCTTGTAGATTCCAGCTTATTTCAAAATCAAATTCTGGAATTACGATATCTTTATGCTCTGTATTATTTCTCTCAGCAGTGGGCCATTCCCAACAGTAACCGGCCAACATTCGAGATTTATTATTTTCCTTATTTAATTTTTCAATTTCATATAACATATCATGCGGGTTATCGTACACACGAAAATCATAGTCTACACCATAATAATCATTGTTTGCTGTTTCCCGAATTTGAAGAACATCATCTAACCAGGAAATGTATGCATCTGATCCGTCACACCGAAATTGTGATACTAGCTTTCCTCTGATAATATCAGCATCAAACTCTTTTGCATATTTCTCAATTAGATCCACACTACCAATATCCTTTAAGGTTACCTTTTGGTTTTCGTCAATAAAAAATATAGTAAATTTTGATGCATGAATTAATTCCTTTACTTGATTTTCTCCCTTGTTCCCATAAAAACCGGACTTTTCATTTAAGCGATGCGCCTCATCAACGATAATGACATCAAACTCATTTAATTTTGAATCGGTAAAACTTCCCGATCCCTTAAATAAATTATCAATTTCCGTTTTTCTGATTGTGCCTTTTAATTTCGATGCATACACCTCTCTAGGCGCTGAATTTTTTGAAACATATAAGGTCATTAAATCTTGATTAAGCAGATTTACTAAAAGATTAACCGCCATTACTGATTTTCCAGTTCCAGGACCACCTTCAATGACCATTACTTGTTTCTTATTATTTTTCACACAATCTATTGCCAGATGAAATGCTTCTTCATAGAACACTTTTTGTTCGTCAATCATGATAAATTCTTCATTCCCTTTTAACATAAGAGTAAGGGAATCCTGCAAAGATTTTGAAGGACGAATTCTACCGTGCTCGATTTGATAAATCAACTTATTTTGGTCACCTATCCGAACATATTTTTTAATAAAATCTCTTAATTTCTGAATCTCCCCTTTTGCAAATACTGGGGCTTTCATCAAATGCTCTTGATAATGTTTATCTGTTAATGGATCATTTTCACTTTTTCTATAATTATGTAAATATGCACACGGCTTTAACTCTATTTGTTGTTTCTGAACATTTTCATTAAAATCATTTATTAATGCGGCATATGACCATGCCTGATAGGAAGGATGCGTAACAGCCCTTTTAGAACCTCCGAGGTAAGTATTAACTAGAGCATCCTTACTTGTTATTTTTTCTACTTCTGTCCATTGTTTTAATTCGATAATCACCACATGATCTTTTTTTCCGTCATTACCAGCTACAATAAAATCTACGCGTTTGGATGTGTTAGGAATTTTGAATTCTATCGCAACTGCTGCATCCTGAGGGATATCCTTATCTTGCATAACGTTTGACATTCTTTGGAGGGAATTCTCCCATGATAAAATTTCCTGCTTAGATGTACGACCTATCTTTTCTTGATAAGAAGTATATAAACGTTCAACTAATAATTCATTTGTAACGTCTGAAATAAATTCAGATTTAGTAGCTTCATATATAATCAATGTTTTCTATCCCCTATTTACGATTCTAGTTATATATCATTAATAATACATAAAAACCCACCGTATATGGTGGGTAATACTATTTATGTCTTACTGTATTCCACAACACCTTTTTAGTTGTTAATGTTCTAGTACATCTATAGTTACTATTATATTGTTTTATAAGAGAAACAATTTTAGCCTTTGATTTCCCCGAAACTTTACTTGTCGGATGATGAAACATATAAACACAATCACTTGTCCTAAAATGTCCACCTAACCTATCTGTTCTACCGGAATGAGCGGATGCACTATTCACACTAAAAGTTAAGAAAAATACCCCAATAATTATCGTTGTAATGACTTTTTTCAAAAATCTCCCTCCCTAAATTCAAATATACATATATTAAGACTATTTTGTAAATAATAGAAAAATGATTTTCTTTATAAAAAAAACAGCTCTACACAAAGCGTTAGGGCTGTTCTCAAACAGTTAACTCCTTAAGATGCATGCTTTTTAGGCGGAGATTTTCCGGTTAATGTATAGATAGGAGGCTTTTGAAGCAGAAATAAGCGGAGATTTTCCGATTAACCTGCTCTAAATAAGAAGAAATCCAAAGAATTGGATAACATAACCGGAAAAACTTCCTTTATTTTTAAGGAAATATGGGTATTTTCCCAAATTTAAGCGGAATTATTCCGTTTATTTTTCAAACACTGTGGAATCAACATTCTGTTATAACAGACATCCATGCAAAAAAATTTGCACATCAATGAATGAAATATCTGTTTTTAGCAATTCAATTATTAGATAGAGAATATCTATTCGGAAGATTTTGCTTTTGAATTAGTTTTATACAAGTTTAATGAGACGCAAAAAGCATGGCGAATTTATATTACCATGCTTTTTTGTTTTCTTATTTAACCTTTTTTACTTTTTATCTTCAAAAGAGAACTCGTTACACTACATGTATTCATTTTAATCTTATTTTAACTTCCTGATTGCCTTTGATAGTTCCTAAAAATCATACTATTGCCCTTCATCATACCGAACTTTTCATAAAAAGGAACCAAGTCATCGTCACAACATAAATCAATCATATATATGTTATCAAGTTCTTTTAGCATCTGCTTGACTAATTCTTTGCCAATACCTTTATTCTTGTATTCTGGTAAAACCTCAAGAAGCGGAATGTAAGCCGAAAGAATTCCATCACTAATAGCGGTTATAAATCCAACTACTTGAGTCGTATTATCATCCATCGCAAGAACCACTTTACTACTTTTTTTTAAGAGGTTTAAATGTGTTTGTGGACTTGGCGGGTTAGGCCAGCCTACAAAGAAACCTTTAAGCATATTAGAGGATATACCCTCGAGTGAGTTTTTAAATATCATACTATATCATCTCCTAATTTGTTTTAGAATTTTAGGCAGATGATTTGTATCAAAAGTAAAGTAACAAAAGAGTGTCCCCCAAGCATTTCTAGAATCCTATACAATTGTTCGACATAAAATCTAAAAATCCTTTTAGTTTTAACTATTTTCGCAACTTTGTTGTTCACCAGATATCTTTTCAACCTTAATTCAAAGTTTACGTAAAGAGCCTTTGTTAATATACCCGTTCTTCATCCAGCGGTTCTCCTAAAATATAATGACAGAACCAATCTAAATTCTGCTTGAGAATTGCTCGATTTAATCCTGGTTTCGTCGATCCGTGCTGCATGCCTTTATATATCACTAACTTTGTATCAACACCCACGTCTTTTAAACCACGGTATAGTTCATAAGCATTGGGAACAGGAACTCGCGGGTCCACTTCTCCATGCTGAATTAAAGTTGGTGTGGAGGCATTATTGATATAAGTCATCGGTGATGTTTCTCGATAAATGGCTTCATCCTTCCATGGATCCGATCCTAAATAGAAACGCGTAAAGTGGGTAACATCGGTATTAACATAGTAAGTCATCCAGTTGGAAATTCCAGCGCCAACAGATATTGCCTTAAATCGATTGCTATATGTCGCGCAGAATGCAGATATGTATCCCCCTTGACTCCATCCTAAAATACCAACTTTCTCAGGGTCTACACCTCTTGTTTCGATGAGGTAGTCAACTCCAGATATAACATCTTCATAGTCTCCAAGCCCAAGCTTTCGAATGTTCGCTTTTCGGAACGTCTCACCATATCCTGCACTGCCTCGGTAATTAGGCTCGAGCACTAAGAAACCTTTTTCCACAAATGATTCAATAGGTTGATATTTGTGTGTAGTCGGTGTGGCAAAGGATGTCCCAGTCGGCCCACCGTGGACAGCAACGATCAGTGGATAGGACTTAGAAGGATCGTAATCGACAGGTAGTGAAAGAACTCCTTCAATTTCTAACCCATCTTTCGTTTTCCAGACAATTACTTCTTTCTTACTTTTCAATTTTCCTTCATATAACTTATATTGATCCGTTATTTTCTGATCATTAACATAAACTTCTGCTGCTTGTTCGGATGTCGCTTTTACGCAAACAAAAACATCCCCCTCCGTTGTGATCGTTGGACTTGTCGCAACCATGTCTTCCTTGTCAACTAGATAAAGTAACTCATCCTCTTCTGAAACAAGACCTGCTAAAATATTTGTCTTAGCTTGCCAGGAAATTAGAATACCAAGATTTGTCCACACAATAGGGAAAATATTCTCATCAATCTTCTTAGCAAGACGAGTCGTTTCTTTGCTTTCCAAATGATAGGTTTCTAGAATCATGTTGTTAAAAAAGGCTTTTTCCTCTAAATAACGTGTATAACAAATTTTAGAACCATCAGGTGAAAATAACACATTCCCAGCAAGTAGTGGTGATACATCTAATGTGGTGATTCCTTTCGTCTCCACATCTAGCATATAAAGGGTCTGCTCAAGATGATCTATTATACGAGGGGTAGGTGTCCCAATAAATACAACTCTTTTCCCATCTGGAGAAACATCAAACCCCTGAATGTGAACATCTAAATCGCTTATTAGGGCTATGGCTTTTTCTTCATTCTTTTCACGTAAATCTTTTGGATATTGGTTCCACTTTCTATTTTGGCTATTTCCAACTTCCAAGTAATACAGCATATTGTACTCAAAATCTTCATCTATATAACTAAATTCACCATACATTTCCTTACGCTTCTTTTGTTTCTCTGATTCCCCGCGCTGTGTAATATAAAAGATTCCTTTTCCATCCGGTGACCATTTAAAACTATCAACATTATTTTCTGAATATGTAACTTGGATACGGTCAACCTGATCACTCGAGTGGAGAAAAATTTGTTTTCTTTTTTTATCACCTTCTCCAACAAAACTTAAATAAGCAAGCTGCTGAGAATTCGGGGACCACCGTGGATGGATACTTTCAATATTGCCAGCGGTTACAGGGTAATGTGTCTCTTTTTGCCTATCATAAACCCAAACATGCTGCGGATAGGAGTTACCATCCCAGTCCGAGGTTTGCTTAACATAGGCTACTTTCTTTCCATCAGGACAAATAGCTGTATCCCTAAATTGAGGTAATGATATAACTTCTTCAATGGTTAAATACCTTTGCTCATTGTTATTCATTTCATTTTCCCCCTAATTTATATTTATCTATTAATCTATTCGACATTAGTTTAAAAAATCATCTTTAACTAAAAAACTTTAATTAGTGGGACAGAGGGACAGGCACTTTGTCCCACTTTCCCTCCAATGTACGAACAACAACTGGCTTGTCCCCTATTTTCTCTAGGACGGATTTATACGCTTCCAATTTCTCATTCTCCAACGTAGGTCATTTTTACACGTATAAAAACTCAGTACGTAAATGTATTTAGTTTTTCACAATTACAATATTTATCACTAATGAATTGTATTGAAAAGTAATACAAAGAAAAAGACCATAAAATACATTTATATTCAATGTATTTCATGGTCTTCAACTATTTTGATACCGGTGGTCGGGGTAGAACCGACACTCCAGAAGGAACACGATTTTGAGTCACGACCTTATGTTTCCGCCACACCGGACAAGTTATATCAACAGTTCATTCAAATTTAACTAAAACCGAAGCATTCAATCTTTCCATCTTTCATGAGCTTTCGATGCACCGTATTTCTTCTATTAGTATACCTTCTGCATCGATACCAAACTCCACTTCCAACATAAACAACCTCATCGTCAATAGAATGTTCATAAACAATGAATTAACCACTTTTCGTAGTTCGTTAGTATTTAGCTTGTATTTCTTTATAAGCTGGATTACCTTCTGAAAAGTAGTTCCGTAAATCTCTGCAATATCTTGAATAGTCATTTTTTCTAATAAATGTTGTATCAGTTGCTGGCAGCATTAAAAATCACCTCGATATCCTTATATCGACATGATCAGAAATGGAAAGTATATATAGAAGAAATTTTTATTTCATACAAGTAAAATTAATTCAAATTGCGGCTTTCAATTCTAAAAAGTTTATCCTTTTGAGATAGCTTTAGAATAATATTCTTTTCATTGTTTAATTCCTCAGGAAGTTTATCCTCTAAAATGGAAAATACCAACTGAATATTTTTATCTTTAATATAGTCAGCTACCTTGATTAATTGATTACTATGCATAAGTTCTTTTTTGTCATTGAGGACAAAGTGTAAAACGGGTATTTCCTCGTCATCAGCAAATAAAACATATGATAAATCAAAGCATAAGATTTCACCTTGCTTTTTTCCTGAACTGCTATTAGCGTTAAACGAATCAAATACATACACACTCTTGCCAGTCTTTTTATCTACATTAACTCTGTAAGAAATTCCATACTGCTCACCATATAATTCATTTGATACTTCAGAGAAGTAGTGCTTATTAAACTGCATCAGCTGTTTTTTTAACTTCTCTTGGAATTTATCAGAGAATAAGCCTTCATCAATTTCAGAAAGTTCTTCCTCTAAAGAAGAAATTTTACTATCGACATCTTTAATTTGGGATAGTGTATTTTCTATTTCTCCCTTACGCTGATATACTTCATTCAGTTCAGTAATAATTATTTCTAGATCTTGAAAAGTGTCACTCTTAGAAATTTTTAGTGATAACTCTTTTTCTTTTGATAATAAATCCTTTAAACTATTCTCTAAACTCGAAATTTCAGATTCGATTTCTGGAATGTCTTGGGTAATAAATCTAATTTTTTCCACTATCATATTATTATGATAGTGGACTAAATCCTCAAAAGTTTTCTGTATTATACCCATGTTTTCTTTTGCTTGGCTATAAATTCTTTTTAATTGCTGCAAATCAATATTAGACTTATTCTGTAATAGCTCCTTTTCGGCTTCACTTATAATTTTCTTTCTAAGAGTCAATTCACTAATCTTAGAACTAATTCTGCTTATATGATACTTAGTTTCATTTAAGCCACTTAAATCTTGATCGTAATTATAATTAATATTTAAAGTTCTTTTCTTTTGCTCTAGATTTGAAATAGTATCTTCTATCATAGCAAGAGATAGTTCTAATTCAGTCTTACTTTGCTTTTTCTCTATTCTCTTTTTAAAGTCTTTTTCAGTTTTTATCTTTTTAAGTATTTTTGATCTATCCGCTATTGAAATTCCAAAAAGATATAAGTACAAAGTTTCATATTCGGCATAGGACGTATATGCTGATAAAACTTTTAGTGTATTATTTATCCGTTCATCGGTATATCTAATACTATGAGATATGATTTGCCTGAAAGAGGGTTTCGTCTCACTTCTTTCACCAATTATTAGGGTGTCGAGTTTATTTTCAAAATCTTTCCCATCATTTTTAGTTAAATTTTCTCCATTAATGCGCATTATTTTTTTATTACGACTTAAAAAATTTCTTTCAATAACTATTTCTGGTGACTTCTCATCATCCAGATCTTGACATAATACTAGTGTAACTAAAACCTGATTTTCAATTAAATATTTTTTAACTATCTCGATTTCTTTTTTATTTTCATTATCTGTATAAATTATTTTAGGATCTGCACCAAGACAAAAATCTATTAATTTTAACACAGTTGTTTTTCCAACATTGTTTCCCGTTTCTTTCTCCGTAACATTCACAGTTTCATCAACAATTAAATTTATTCCCTTATGGAACTGAATATCTCTAACTATTCCATTTATATCTTCAATATTAAGGTACTTTATGAACACAACTTAACTTCACCACTTTCATTAACAACCGCAATATCTGATAAAAATAGCCAATCCAATGAAAGCATATATGTGTTTAGAGACATGTTGCTCTCATTCTTCACATTTCTGTATAAATTAATTATATCTACATTATCTTCTTTTATAAGCTGCTGTAAGATAATGGCTCCATTGTAATATATGCTTAATTCAGGATTAATATCTCTAGGCAATAACATGAATATAGCCCTCCGGATTCTCAAAGATTTTACATCTTATGAATGCATCAACAACTATAATTGAAACACATTGTTCAAGTTCTTCATCGGGTAATACATTATAGTTGTAGCTTTGACGGATGTGAGCGATGGTTTTATTAATTATATTGAAAAACTTTTGATTTTCATTTGTATCATCATTCATGAGTTCTTCAGTATAAAATCGTGTTAGTTTATTAAATACAGAGAGACTTTTATTTATTCCTTGCTTATCAAATTCCATATATATGCTGTTTATCTTTGGATAGTATATTTTATACTGAGTTATTATACCTTTTACTTTTTTTAAACTATTAAATGTTATTTTATTATCAATATTATATTCATGTAAATTTGTTTCTTTTGGAGCTTCTCCTAAGTCTTCTTCTGAAAGTAAATTAATTAATTCCGCTAAATTAGATGATATCCTTGATGGATCAGGCTTCTCCCCTAGTTCATCCCTAACTAATTCGTATATTTCCCTTTGTTTTTCAACTTCACACTCTAAGATACTATTTAGTAGAGTATCCTTATCTAAGATATCCTGTTGAGGATTGAATTTTATTTCGTGTATATTCTCATATTCCTTATCTCTTAAATTACTGGCATCTGAAAAAAACAGGAATTTTAAACAATAACCTTGTTTCTTAAATTCTAGTAAATTTTTCTTAGAAAGAGTACTGTTTATCTTTTGTTTAGTACACGTTGAAGATACCTGGATTAGGATTTTATTACTATTATCCAACAAATCAATTGCTGCAATATTTTGGCTTTCAACATTTGCATTTTGTAAGTTGTAACCATACACTTTATTGCATAAATCTCTATAAAAAAACTCTGCGTGGATGTTAAGATTCAATATATTTAATTTTCCCATACTCTTAATTCTATAACAAAGCAATTCAATTTTTTCTGCAATATACGAAAAATAGAAGTCCCTATTCATAGATACACCCTTTGATTAAAAACACTTTTTTCCTAATTTTACTACAAAAACATTAAATTTTGAAGGACATGTATAAAAAAGAGCTGTTTTTAGTTGACTTGTAGTAAAATGTGCTTGAATGGAGGCATACCAATGAAAAATAGAAGACTAAGAGTTTTTAATTGAGATACCAAAGATTGTACAGATATCTTATATTGAAACTGTTTTAGAAGAATTACTATTGCAACAACAAGAAGCTTTACAAGAATTAAATTATTTTAAAGAAACACAAATAAAAAACTTGCTTTACACGAGGACCGCCTTTTTAAATTTTTCAGTGCTACAAAAAGTTTAAGTGAAGGATTGGAGAAATTGAAGGATTGAAACCAATTAAAAAATTGAATCATAAATAAGAAAACAAGGGCAGTACCAATTAATATAATGACCAGTGCTGCTAAAAGTCAGCTTTCTTTCCAATTTCATATGTTGCCTTTGCTGCTTCAAACAGCTTTTGATTGTTCTTTTTCCTAGCTTGCTTCATGATAATCCTTGCAAAGTCTTTAATAGAAATATTAAGTCCAGTATCTGCTCTGAACATAATGAAAGTAACTGGAGCTAAGAAAACAGTTGGTTTTTTCAACAGTAAACTCATAGCTTGTTCTGGACTGTATTTCCTGGCATTTGATAGATACTCCCGAGATTTATCGAATGTCTCAGATTCTACTGTTCCATTTAGTATATTTATCAAGTCTAAAATCATATTACTTACCTCCAACTGCTTTAGCAATTATGCTTTGAATGTCTTCATCATCTTCAATCGAATCAAAGTCTGTTTCGAACATATTCACATCGTTAAGAACTGAGCTTGTTAGCATTAGTCTTGAAGAAGGGTCTAATTGTAAGTTCTTTAACTGTTGATTCGATGTATTCAAGGTCGTATTTCCCATTGGTACTAATGGACTTGCAATTATTTTCTTGTTTCCTTGATTGTCTTTACCAATAGTCGTAGTCCCATTCCCTTGAAAATCTCTTTCAATCTCACTTAGCAAGTCAATCGTATTTGCAATAGAGACCAAGGAAAATGTGTCAATATCTTTCAAATAAACGTTTAGGGAAAGCTTCTCAAGGTTCGAAAGGTGAATACGATCACAAGTTCGTTTCGTAAATGGAAGTGCTTTGGTGGGGTCAATTCGACTGCTTGAATTGCTCTTTCATTTCTTGCTTCTGTTTTTCATTCTGTTTCTGTCGGTATAGTTTACTATCTTGCTTCAAATAAGCTGGTTTAATGTTCATAAAATAATTCCTTTCTTCTATTTTCACAAGGTTCATTAATATGTACAGTCGTTAAAAGTGGATCTCCCGCGTTTATTTTCTCTTTCGAAGGCTTTATGTTTGGCAGTATAGGCGATACTTACAAGTCCTAACAAAAGTTTCTAACAAATCTATAACTAACTTCATCAACACCGATTGACTTCAATGTTGTTTAAAAAGAAATTCATTGCAAGAAAAACTTGTTTTTCTTGCATAAATAAATTTTTAAAATTAAATATTATTATTTAAATATTATTAGAGTGTATTTTTTACACAATTAAAGTGCACTTATTACACTACTCAAATTGAATAAATAAAAGGTCGCCTATAAAGCAACCATTTTTAAAATTCTTCTGGTGCAAGCTCTTCTTCTTCTTTAGTTAAAGTATTTACTTCGACCGGATAATAAACCACATATTTATTTACTGCATTTTTATTAGCACTTGTCTTTTCTAGTAGGACCTTTATTAGACCCTCTTCTTCTAAAATTTCAATTGCCTTAACAACTGTTTTATTGCTCCCAATACCTAAATCTTATTGAATTGTACTTATTGAAGGAAGGGCAAAATTCATACTCGCATTATATCGATGATTCAAATAACTGTAGACCATATAAGCAGTTGCTTTTCCTTTTAAAAGACAAAATACATTATTGGATATTTGAGCAAAGTTCATTTTCCAACTTGTCGATTCTTCGAAACCTAAATTCAATTTTTTCTTTAATGAAAATTCCCACAATACCTTATTTTCCCACATATGCAATATATCTGCGGTATGAAAAACGTAAATCAATCGAAGAAAGTTTTTATTATAAAATGAGAATTTTATATACTACATAAAAAGCAATTTATTCTATTAGCAAACAATGGTATTCTATTTATTAGGAATATTACGAAAGAGGGTTTACATATGTTTAACCGTAGAACAATCGAGGACTTATCCTATAAAGAAACTGTGGATAAAATTGTTGAACTTAATAAGCATATTCGAAGTTTTTGGTCTAATGCTCATGGTTGGGCACCAATTGATGCAGCAGATTTACTTAGTAAATCCAGATTAGATTGGTTGGTATCTTTAAGTTACTCTTTGTATAAATGGGAAATCAATCCTCAAAATGAAGCTGAGTATGGAGATTTAATTTTAGCATGGGCCAATCTTGGAACATTAGTTGAAGGAAGTATGAAATTTTTTCTTTCTGTTTTCTATGAGGACTACAAGAATGACATTAATGCAATGAAGAGAAGAGGACAACAAGTTGATCCCGATGGAGCAATGTTTGATGGCTTAAGAACCTTCTTTGAAAAAAGTGTTTGGATTGATACTGAGCGCCAAGATAAGAATGACTGGCTTAAAGAAATACAGGCAAAAAGAAACGCGATTCATGCTTACAAGGATAGGGAAATTGACGATTTTAATACCTTCAGAAATCAGGTTAAAAAATATCTATCATTCTTAATGGACTTATTGGGAAGAGTTCCTTATCCAGACTATCAATATGGACCAGACCTTTTTATTAGATAATTGTTGTGAAAAGACTAGGCTATTTTGCTTAACCTAGATATAGAGGACAAAATAGATATTCAGGAATGGACTCAATATGATAGGGAATTAGAGTCCCTAGTTAAACGGCTAAATGAAGAGTTCAAAAACAACCCATTATTTGCAATTTCATCAATAAATTATAAAAGTTATTCTCAAGATATTGCTAATAGTCTTAGCAAACAAGAGTTTGAAACCGTAGTGAATTAAGATTAGAACAAATCAAGCTAAGAAATGAAATTCTTTTTACCTGGGTAGACTATTATCTTAATATTGCAGAGAAACTCAATATCCTTGACCAGAAAATCGGGAATAAAAAGACAGATACTGTAAAGCGCTACCTTAAATATAAATGTCAACACAAATATGTACACTTTCGCTTGTATAAGAATGTACAAAATTACTCATTTTCTTTCGCTAAATGATCTTTTAAGCGATACGATTCTCCCACGATTGTAACGACAGTCGCGTGATGTAAAATTCGATCTAGAATCGCGTTTGCTAACTTCGGCTCTTGAAAGATTTCATCCCATGATTTAAAGTTCACATTCGTTGTCAATATGGTACTTCGTTTTTCATAACGCATGTCTATGAGCTGGAAAAAGAGCTTCGCATCTTCGGCATCAATAGGTAAATAACCTATTTCATCAATTATAAGCAGCTTGTATTTTGTATAATGCTTTAAACGGGCTTCTAATCGATTTTCTAGGCGTGCTCTCTTTAGATTTTGAATGAGGTCATGACACTTTATAAAATAAGTACTAGTTCGTTTCTTTGCTGCCGTAATTCCGATGGAAGTGGCCAAATGGGTTTTCCCGACGCCACTTGGACCTAGAAAAACGATATTCTCATTCTTTTCAATAAAGCGAAGCGTTAAAAAGTCTAAAATCTGTTGCTGATTGACGGACGTTTGAAAACTAAAATCAAAATCCTTTATTTCTTTTAAGTGCGGAAACGCACCCACTTTGACCATCGATTGAATCATATTTTGCTCGCGTACATCGATCTCATAATTCGTTAATTTGATAAGTGTATCAATGAACGACATTTGATTATTCACGCTGAAATCGATGACTTCGTTTAAATGCAATGTCATTTGCTTTAACTTTAAATACTCTAAATTTTGTAGGAGTCGTTGGTAATTCGTTGTCATTGGATTCATTTTTTATACACCTCTCCAATCGCCGCTAAATTTCGTTTGGCCAAATCATTTATATCTGGAAAATAAGGCATAGATACACCAAGTGCTTCTTGATAATGAGCCTCCTGATAATTTAGCTTCTTGTTACTTATAGGGTGTTGGGCGATCAGCTCTGTGTTATAATAAATCCATAATTGATCATCATACACTTGTAAGCCTACTTTCTTTCCTTGGTACTTTGCGGGTACCGAGTATTGATTCGATTTGTAGGAAATCATGTTTGAGGCATTGACTTTGACAAGCGTATGTTTGATGCGATAAGAATCTCTTACTTTCTCAGTTGGTAGCTGGTGTAAGAGGTTCTTTTCTTTTTTAAATTCAAAAATAGGAATCTTCCCCGTACCTTGATGCATTTCATGATTTATCCGATTACTTAAATCTTGCACAAACTGATGTAACTCTTCGAGGGTTAGCTGTCCCTGATAAGCATGGATTTCATCCAGTAGCTTCATTGTTGTTTCTACTTTTCCTTTTGTTCTTGGTCGACCAGCTATACATGGTCTCACTTTAAAGCCAAAGTCTTTCGCAAATTGAGCGAACTTAGGATTTACTTTTCCAGCGAAATACTCTGTTCGTGCTTCATCCATTACGGTTTTCATGTTATCCGTCACAATTTCATCAGGTACTCCCCCAAATGTTTCAAATGCATCCGTTAGAAATGATAGAAGCACACGTTGAGATTTTGAGACACTTAAATGAAAAGCACGGAATCGCGAATAAGAGAGAAGAAAAACTGCCACATTCACCTCTACTTGTTCCCCATCCTTTGTTTCAAATAGGATACTTTCTTTCCAATCCAACTGGGCTTGTTTTCCTGGTGGTGTTTCATATCGAACCACTCCTTTAGGTGAGGCAATCCGTTTATCTTCCTCAAAATAAGCTTTAAATTCTGGTGTACGTGCAATATAAGCACGAAATGCAGAGTCAGAACATTGTAACCCATGATTATCTTTTAAATACTGCCAAAGTACCCGTCGGTAATAGAAAACTTGTTTAGAATCCTCGGAGAGGAGAGCTGCAATGATCTCATAATACTCATCTATTTTGGATGGCTTTTCTCTCTTCCGTTTCGGCACAAATCCCTTTAGGTATTTGTCAATTGTCCTACGATCTACACCTAACTCTTCTGCTAATTTACTCTTATTGATTTTCATTTTTAAATGCTCCATTAGTTGTTTGAATTTTGGTAAGTCTGAAAGACTAGTAATCTCAAAATTGGTTTCAACATTTAGCGCCATATACATACTAATCACCCCAAGATTAGTATGAAATGAGCAATCCATTTTGTACATCTTTATTCAAGCACGATTGTACATATTTAAATTAGCATTTCTACCTTAAAGGATTAAAGCAAAATTTACAAGAGAAAGATTAAAAATTAATTTAACCTTGATGTAGCGTAAAAAGGACCCATTAGGTCCTTTTTGTTTTTCTATTAATAAAATATTGATTTTATAATAATCTTCGTTATTTTTACTCTGACCTTAATAACTATTCATCTGGACTGAAAATAAACGAAATAAAAAAACTCGTCAATATGTATGTGTTTTCAGGAGATTTTTTACAATAAAATATCAATATATAGGTGTATTTTTGGGGTGAAATAGTCTTTTTTGACTAAGCTCGACTTTTTGGAAATCCATAAGTAGGATAGAAGGCTAAATCACTTACAAATCCACCATCTTTTTCTCTAGATTTAAACATCTCAATTTCCCATTCCCCTTGATTTTCTAGTTGTCTCTTCCTTATTAGTTCAAAAAGAACAGCTATTTGAAGTTGAACAGAAGAGATTTGAGCCTCAATATCTTTCTTCTTTTTAATTAGACGAGTATAAATTAGATTTAATTGTTCAATGTTTTGTTCCATGATATGACCTCCAAGTTAGTTTTCATCTTACATAGTATCTATATCTTAAAAAACAAACTATAAACATTTTTAAATTCATACATTGTACATATTTAAACCGTTTTCATATCAGTCCATAATTAAAAGAAAAGGAGTGAATTTATGAGCTGAGCTGTCTTGTCATAATAGAAGTAGCAATGAAAGAGGAATTACCTGAACTTTATGATATTTAATTTGGTTGGAAAGTGTTGTTGCATTATGAAGAAGAAAAGATTGAAGGGGCAAAGCTGCAATAGTAAATGCATCCATTCCAGACATAATTGACCTCGTCGCATATGTATGTCTGAAAACGTGAGGACTAAGCTGTTTCTTGAATTTCAATACTTCTTTATACTTCTCAAACCACCTTGTACGCTTCTTCTCTGTAAAGGTACATTGTCACTGTTAATGAACAAAAACTTATGATGAAGTTATTTTCTAAGCCTCATGTACTTTGTAATAGCATCTTGAGTTTTTGCAGTAGGATATACAGTCCGTTCTTTTAAGTTTTTTGTATTTCTGATAATGATTTTGTTCCCTCTAACATCGTCTGTCTTAATGCCAATGCATTTTGAGAGTCTTATTCCAGTATCAATCATTAGCATAAAATTTCATAGTCTCTGTAACCAACAAAGCTTTTCTGATTCTTAATATGTCTGGCCACTTCAACTATTTCGTCGTCATCTAAAGTTTCCATTATCTATTGACGATCCCGAAGCTGCCTTATATTCCTAGTTGGATTTTTGGAGTAAAGAAGCTTATTTTTCTCTAGATAGTTAAAGAATGATTTTATAGCTCGAAGTCTCGTATTAATACTTACAACTTTGATTTTGTCCTTTAGAAAAAGTATCAGAGACTCAATGTCTTCCTGGTCAAGTTCTACAACTTCTTTGTCTATACCTATTTCAAGTAGACAGTTTTTCGTTGCAGCCAATTCATGTCTGTAGTACTTAATTGTTGCAGGTCTGAGGTTTCTTAAAAGACAGTCACGTTCAAACTTTTTAAATGCTTCCTCGTCAGTAATTTTCGACTAACAATTCTCAATTCTTAATCTGAAAGTTGTCCTTTTCTTGCCATCATATCTCCCCTATGCATAAGATTCGATGCACACGAATTTAGCAAATTCCAGTAGTGGGGAAGAAATCGAGTAGGAGGAGGTGACTAACCCCCGACCTCTCACACCACCGTACGTACGGTTCCGTATACGGCGGTTCC
>NZ_LJJC01000006.1:0-47500 GCF_001420715.1 Heyndrickxia shackletonii
ATGTATTAGGCACGCCGCCAGCGTTCGTCCTGAGCCAGGATCAAACTCTCCAAAAAAGTGTTTGATATAGCTCATTAATTAAAACATTGACGTTTCGTTCTGTTCAGTTTTCAAAGATCAATTCTCAGTTACTTTTTTTAAGAAGCAACTTTTATATAATATCATTTTAAATCTTTCGTGTCAACAACTTTTTTCATTTCATCAGAAGCGACATTTAATATCTTATCACTTCAGAAACATATTGTCAACAGCTTTTTAACTTTTATTTTTCTCCGGCCGTTTCTCTTGCCGGTTTTTATATAATAACACCTATCTAACATTCGGTCAACAAAATATACATGGTAAATAAATCCATTCATCCACTTTAAATAAAAAATCCGATCCCCATAATAGGATCGGAAAAACATCACTTATTTAATAGAAATAATATTAGCTTCTTTCAATTCAACAAGACCTTCTTTTTCAATTACTACCGTTTCGCCTTCTTTTAAATTAGTAAAGACAATCGGAGTTATGATTGACGGTACTCTTTCTTTCAAGAAATCGAGGTCTACTTTCATTAGTTGTTGTCCAGCTTCTACTCGCTCACCTTCACTCACTAGTATCTCAAAGCCCTCACCTTTTAAGTTAACAGTATCAATACCTACATGAATTAAAATCTCTCTTCCGGCATCTGACATTAATCCAATTGCATGCTTAGTCGGGAAGACAATGACAATTTTTCCGTCTACCGGTGAAGTGATAACACCTTCTTCCAGAAGAACAGCAAATCCATCACCCATCGTTTTTTCTGAGAACAGTTGATCGGGTACCTCAGTAATAGGCTTGATTTCACCTTTAGCTGGAGATATAAATGATTCATGAATCTGTTTACCCTCAAATCGAAGAACTCTCGGTTGCACCTCTTCCATTTGCTGTTTTACAACTGAATCAGGGTTTGTTTCTATTTTACGAGGTCTTTTGCCAGAAATAATATCCTTCATTTGCGATTTTAGGGTATCTGATTGCGGGCCAAAAATAGTTTGAATATTATTTCCTACCTCAAGAACACCAGCTGCACCTAATCTTTTTAATCGATTCTTATTTACTTTTTTTACATTCACTACTTGAACACGCAATCTTGTAATACAAGCATCTAGGTTTATAATATTTTCTTTCCCACCCATTGCTTGTAATATATCGTATGGTAAGTCAGACGTTGTCCCAATTGTAGTTTCTTCTGTATCCTCTTCTTCATCTTCACGTCCAGGTGTTTTTAGATTGAACTTGCGTATTGCGAAACGGAAACCAAAGTAATATATGACTGCAAACACTAAACCTACTGGAATAACCCACCACCAGTGTGTTTGTTTATTCAAGACTCCAAATAAAACAAAGTCAATTAATCCTCCAGAGAAAGTCATCCCAATTTTTACATTTAATAATTGCATCACCATAAAGGATAAACCAGCGAATACCGCGTGGATACCAAATAATACAGGTGCAACAAACAAGAAGGAAAACTCAATAGGTTCTGTAATACCTGTTAAAAAGGAAGTTAAGGCTGCAGAACCCATAATTCCTGCTATAAATTTTTTATGTTCTGGACGTGCTTCGTGATAGATCGCTAATGCAGCTGCAGGAAGACCAAACATCATGAATGGATATTTTCCTGTTTGGAACGTACCAGCTGTTAAATGTTGAACCCTATCTTTAATTTCTGCCATAAAGATAGCTTGATCACCATGTACAGGAGTTGATGCACCATGTGGTGTATAGGAACCAAACTCAAACCAGAAGGGCGAATACCAAATATGATGTAAACCAAATGGAACCAATGAGCGTTCAATTAATCCGAAGATAAACGCCGCCAAAGTTGGCTGTGAATTTAACATAAAGTTAGAGAAATGGTTAAGCCCTACTTGGATAGGCGGCCAAACAACTAACATGATTAATCCTAAAACAACAGCAGAACCTGCCGTAGCAATTGGCACAAACCGTTTACCTGCAAAGAATCCTAAATAAGATGGCAATTCAATTTCAAAGAACTTACTATACATATAGGCAGCAATTAGACCAACAATAATCCCTCCAAACACACCTGTTTGAAGTGTGGGAATACCTAGTACTAATGCATTTGCAGGATTCACGTGGTCACCGGTAACATCTCCAAGAGAAAGCCCCTTTGCTACACCCATCGTAACATTCATAATTAAATATCCTACGATTGCTGCTAATCCAGCTACACCTTCTCCACCGGATAATCCAATGGCAACCCCAACTGCAAATAGCAACGCTAAGTTACTGAAGATTATATTCCCAGCATTGGCCATTACATCTGCAATATGCTTTACCCATGCTACATCTAATAAGGGAGCTACATTTAAAAGAGTCGGGTTTGTTAATGCTGTACCAACAGCTAACAAAATACCGGCAGCCGGCAAAATCGCTACTGGTAGCATTAATGCTTTACCGACTTTTTGCAAAACACCAAAGATCTTCTTAAACATAAGTGAAATCTCCATTATTTATTGAAAATTATATAAGAAAGCAAAAAACGCATGAAAAAAGAAGAGTGAAAATAGAGTTAGATTACGCCTGTATCCCAATTTCATTAGTTCTTTTCTCATGCCTGATTGAATCAGTAACACGTATTATATTAGATTAGTTCTTGGAAGTGGTTACATTTTACAGCATAACTACTTCAACTTATTTTGAATCCTTTGTAGATGCATTGTTAAATATACTGCTTCTGCATCATACACTGGCTTTTTCAGCGTTTGTTGCATGATCTTGATTATCTTCCAAGCAAGATTATAGCTTAAGGGATATTCTTGTTTCAAGAATAGTGTGATTTTATCCGGTTCATTAATTTTTTCACCCTTAATAACCCTTTCTATGGCATAACGTAGATGACGAACAAGTCTCATATAGTGAATATCTTCCTTATTTAACTTCATTTGAAATTGCTCTTCAATAATTTGAATCAATTTCGCCACTAACTGAGAGTATTGATTCACTTCCGATAAGTCCTTATTCGTTACTGCACTATGAATATGCAAGGCAATAAAACCTATTTCTCCTTCAGGCAGTGTAATATTTACGGCGTCATTGATAAAATCAATTACTTCTTCCGCAATTGCATACTCTGCAGGATACATCACTTTCGTTTCTGCTAGAAACGGGTTTTTAATCGATAACCCACTCATTAAACGATTAATAGAAAATAGGATATGATCGGTTAAGGCGACATGGATATGTTCATTTAAAATAGAAGCTGTTCGTTTTCGTATTAACTCAATGGCTGAAATAATTACGCCGAGCATATCTTCGTCAATATAAGGCAACAGTTTCTTATATTGTTCCTGTTCCTTTTCATTTGTTAAAACAAACATCTTTTCTACTGACTCTTTAGAAATATGGTCGCCCTTTTTACGGTTAAAACCAATTCCCTTGCCAATAAGCACAACCTCATCATATATTGGATGCGTTACAATCAATACGTTATTATTTAATGCCTTTTTTATAGTAAATGCTTCCATTCTTCTTATCTCCCCAGCAGTTTTACCGAAAACTACAATAGTAGCCTAAGTGTATCGAAAAATTTCACTGTAATCAATTTTGATTACTTCATTCAGAGACAAAATAGAGCCGCGGAATGATCCGCGACTCCCTTTTCTATTATTATTTCAAGAAAATAAAGTAGAGCAAGAAGATAACAAAGAAGAAGTACATAATAGGATGAATTTCTTTGATTCTTCCTTTTACAATCATCGTAATTGGGTAAAAAATAAAGCCAATCGCAATTCCGGTTGCGATACTATAAGATAATGGCATTGCTATCATTGTCAAGAAAGCAGGTACTGCAATTTCAAATTTATCCCATTCAATATGTCTTAAGGAAGAAACCATTAGTACTCCAACAATGATAAGAGCAGGTGCCGTTACTGGTGCTGTTACTACCGATAATAACGGAAAGAAGAATAAAGCAAGTATAAAGAATGCCGCTGTTACCAATGAAGCAAATCCTGTTCTTGCACCGGCAGCTACTCCAGATGTTGACTCAACAAAAGATGTTGTAGTGGATGTTCCTAGAACCGCTCCCACCATCGTTGCAATGGAATCAGATACTAAAGCTTTTCCTGCGTTCGGAAGCTTATTATCCTTCATTAAACCAGCTTGGTTCGCAACCGCAACGAGTGTTCCGGCGTTATCAAAGAAATCAACAAATAAAAACGTTAAAACCACGCCGATCATGCTTGTTGACCAAAACGAACTATCTCCAAAGGAGGAGAACACCGCACCAAACGTAGGGCTCACACTTGGAACCTTATCTACTACTTTATGAGGTACATCGATTAAGCCAAAAATCATTCCTACTATAGCTGTAATAATCATTCCATAAAAGACTGCGCCTTTTATATTTCTTGTCATGAGAATGACGGTAATAAAAATCCCGAAAATCGCAAGTAATGTATCACCATTGGTTAGGTCCCCTAATCCAACAAGGGTTGCATCATTATTTACAATAATTTTAGCATTTTGCAATCCGAGGAAAGTTATAAACAAACCAATACCTGCACCAACCGCATGCTTTAATTGAACAGGAATCGCGTTGATAATTTTTTCACGTAATCCTGTAAGTGTTAATAGGAAGAAGAAAACTCCGGAAATAAGAACTGCTCCAAGTGCATGCTGCCATGGAATATGGCTTCCTAACACAACACTGTAAGCGAAAAATGCATTTAATCCCATTCCAGGCGCTAAAGCTAAAGGATATTTCGCTAAAAGTCCCATAATAATAGAACCGACAGCTGATGCAATGGCTGTTGCTACGAATACAGAACCTTGATCCATTCGCATCGCATCCGGCAAATCTTTAATACTAGAAAGAGATAATGTTAATGGATTGATGACTAGAATATATGCCATTGCTAAAAAAGTTGTTAAACCGCCCAAAAATTCTTGACGATAACTTGTTCCCAGTTCCCTGAACTGAAAATACTTTTGCATGTGTATTTCCCCCTATAATTTTTCATTTAACTATGCTGAACTAAAAAAACGCTTCGGTATCCACCGAAGCGTTTGACTATAGGCATATGTATAGATAGAAAGAAAAAATCCCCTATCACAATTGCCTCGTAGTCAAGCCATTTACGGTAGCTCGGTAGAAACTCTTGGGCCATATTCCCAACATTATACGACACAATATTAATGATTAATTAGTACATTTGTATCATACCAACGGCTATTCATTCTGTCAATAAAAAATACGAACGTTTTTATATTTTTTTATACTTACGTTCGTATTTATGCTATTTTTGTTAAATTACGTTTTTATTTGTCTTTATTAACGCTGTTTGTTGATCAACAAATAATAATGGGATGGGGGACCAGTCCCCCATCCCATTCAAGGAATTTGATTTATTCCCACTCAATAGTTGCTGGTGGCTTGCTTGTAATGTCATACACGACACGGTTGACATGTGCTACTTCGTTGACAATTCTAGTAGAGATAACTTCTAGAACATCCCACGGAATTCTTGCCCAATCAGATGTCATACCATCAATAGATGTTACGGCACGTATACCTACTGTGTAATCATAGGTACGGGCATCTCCCATTACACCAACACTTCTAATATCAGGAAGCACGGTGAAGTATTGCCAGATTTCACGATCAAGTCCAGCTTTTTTAATCTCTTCTCGCAAAATATAATCTGATTCCCGAACGATCTCTAATTTATCTTCAGAGATGGCACCAAGAACACGAATACCTAATCCCGGTCCAGGGAATGGCTGTCTCCACACAATTTCATCTGGAATTCCAAGTTCCGTACCTAAAGCTCTTACTTCATCCTTGAACAAAGTATTTAACGGCTCAATTAATGTGAATTGCATGTCTTCTGGTAATCCACCGACATTATGATGTGACTTAATTGTTTGTGCAGTTGCAGTACCGCTTTCAATAATGTCTGTATAAAGAGTACCCTGAGCTAGAAAATCAATGCCTTCAAGCTTTGTAGCCTCGTCATCAAATACATAGATGAATTCATTTCCGATAATTTTACGTTTTTTCTCAGGATCTGAAACTCCCTCAAGCTTGTTTAAGAACCGATCTTTCGCATCTACTTTGATGACATTCATATGGAAACCTTCCGCAAATGTCTTCATGACACTTTCTGCTTCTCCTTTACGAAGCAATCCGTGATCAACAAAGATACATGTTAATTGATCCCCAATTGCTTTGTGAATTAACACAGCTACAACAGAGGAATCAACACCGCCGCTTAAAGCACAAAGAACTTTTTTGTTCCCTACCGTTTCACGGATTTTTTGCATTTCTAGCTCTATGAAATTCTCCATAGACCAATTTGCTTCGCATTCACACACATGGAATACGAAATTCTTTAGCATGTCGTTTCCATAAACAGAATGCTGCACTTCTGGATGGAATTGAACCGCATATAGGTTTCTGGATGGATCACTCATCGATGCAATGGGACATGAAGAACTAGTTGCATTTATAGCAAACCCTTCAGGTGTTGCTGTTACTAAATCACCATGGCTCATCCATACTACTTGCTCATCTGGCAGATTTTCAAAAAGCTTCGATGGTGATTTGACCTCAATTTTAGCTTTTCCGTATTCACGGTGCTGCGCAGGCTCTACTTTTCCACCAAAATGTTGGGTCATCAATTGCATCCCGTAACAAATACCTAAAACCGGAATGCCTAAATCGAAAATAGCATCATCACAGTGGAATGCATTTTCATCATAAACACTGTTAGGACCACCAGAAAAAATAATCCCTTTTGGATTCATTGCTTTAATTTGCTCTGCAGTTAATGTATGAGGATGAAGCTCACTATATACACCGAACTCACGAATTCTTCTTGTGATTAATTGATTGTATTGACTACCAAAATCTAATACAACGATCATTTCTTGATTTTGCATGCTTACATTTTCTGTCATTGGACATCCTCCATTATTAGAAAATAAAAAAAACTAGAATTCCCGCCTTAAACAACAATAGAAGGCAGAATTCTAGTTTTTGTAAAATAGCAAAAAAACACTAAGGCTGTATGCAAATTGCAACTCCCTTAACACAAAAACGGTAGAATAAAACTGCCTTCATAGTAAATCATTTACGGTGATTTGTAGAGACTTTTGAACCATATTTTCAAAATTATATGAAGTGCAACCTATATTTTGTACCATTGTATACTTGATTGTGGTTTGGGTCAACCGCTTGTTTTTTTAATTAAATTTTCCCATAATTCGCGCGTCTCTTCCCACTTGACACCTGTCTTTCGTCCTCTATAAATAATTCTTTCATAATGCTCCGTTAGTTGTTTCATTGCATTTGTTTCAAAGAAAGTATCTACGTACTTGGCAAACTCCCTTAATGTTTGACCGTTTTGTTTTCGAATTCCGTATCGTTCTAATTGTTTCAATAGCGATAGGTATGCCTTAGAAAAAGTATCCGGATCGGTCTTTCTACGATAATGATACACCAAATAAAATGGCATCCATTTCCCCCGTTTCCAATAGATATACCAAACCGCTAAAAGAATTACCAATAGAATGATTACAAATCGCAACCAATGCAGCTTCATATAATTCCAAACTTTGTTCCACTCCGCTTTAAGTGAAAACTTTTCCGTTGTCGATGTATTTTGCTGTGTAGCTTGCTCAGTTGGTTTCTTCTGCGGCTGGTTCTTTTTCATTTCATCATCAGGAGATGTAGAATTTACAGCTTTGTTACTTTCATCATCCTTGAAAATAGCATTATTGGAGAAGCCAATTGTTGGTTCAAAAGGTACCCAACCCACATTTGGAAACAGAACCTCTACCCATGAATGCGCATTATTATTCGTGATATCGTACAATTTATACGTATCATCTACTGTATCCACATAGTTTCCGCCAGAATATCCTTTTACCCATCGTGAAGGAATCCCTACCGACCTTAATAAGGCAACCATCGAAGTAGAAAAATTATCGCAATAACCTCTTTTGGTTTCAAATAAAAATTGGTCTACGTAATCCTGGTTCTTCTTTGGAACAGCAACATTTTTTTGGTCGTAGACGAAGCCATTCATTTGGAAATATTGTTCAATTGCCTTTGCCTTATCATATTCATTCGTTTTACCCGCTGTAATTTTTTCTGCCAAATCTCGTACTCGCTGCGGTAATGTATCTGGCAGCTGTAAAGAATCACTTGGGTACGCAAATCCATGTTGCGGCGGTTTTTTTAATTCTTTAACGCTATACTGTGGGGCAATATATACAGTTGTATAATCATTTAGCTCCTTATTAGGACTCTCACTAAAAACCTCCACCTTATCAGTTGCAATATTAGCGATAAATTTCTCCAGTCCACTCTTCCCAACTATCTTTAAAAGTCCGTATGGATATACTACAGTATAATTATTCCTATTAAAATGGATAACAGCCTTTTCCTCTTTTACACCTTCTACCATGTTGTTAGTGACAGAAGTACTTGCAAGGGATCCCGAAGAAAAAACATTGGTAGAAACATTCTCAGTATTAATCCATCCCTTTCCTGTATACGTATCCCTTGTCTCCACTCGCCAATATTGTCTTGATGGAGCCTTTACTCTAAAAACAACCGTGTTATCCCCCTTAAATGGTCCGCCTAAATGGGAATCATCCGAACGATATCCTACCGTCCCCCTTCCACCAGAACCTCTGCCATTTTGTTTATCCTTTCCTACATGCGCCTTAATATAAGGCACCGGGTCCGGCCAAATAGCATTTGCTTTCGGAGCTACCAACGCAAAAAGAGTACATCCGCAAATGATGATGGCCAGTGGTACTGTCCACCTTATCCAATTGTTTTTTGAAATTGCCAGTCGGTTTTGCTCGGCTAGCCTTTTAAAGGAAAGAACCCCGAGTAAAGCAAAGCCAATAAATATCGTACGTACGATTGGCCACTCTCCGTGGTAAGGTGTAAATGTATCTAATACGGTGATATACATAACGGTCATTAAAAAGAAAATAAAGACATTTCTTCTAACCGTAAGCCAATATTTTAAAAGGTAGGTAATAAGCCAAAGCAAAATAAAAAATAAAAGACTGCGGAACTCTCCTGATAAAAGATCCCAATGGCCGGCAAATAATCTTTTAAGATTATGAAATAGGTTTCCAAAGAAATCGAATATCCAGGTTAATTCAAGCAAATGCTGGTGATAAAACAAATGGTGAAGAGAAAATAAGATAAAGATAACCTTAAGAACAATATCAATGCCTTTTCTTATATTAATAATATACAATGCAAAGGACATTAGAATAAACAGAACGAATAAATAGGAATTACCGGTATCCGTTATGCTCTCTAAAGGTCTGATCCACTCCCATAAGAGAAAGAAACTAAAGATGTATAAAATGATGATAAAACTTTTATTATCTCGTTTCGTTTGTCTCATCTTTGCTTCACCCCCAATAAGGCAGAGCGAAAACCTTCTTCATATAGAAAACGAACATATGTCCCGTTTCTTAAGGCCTGCTCATTTAATGCATTTTCTTCATTTGTAATTCTGTCTCCCGTCTCTTTAATAACAAAAATAACAACTGCACCTGTGTTTCTTGTAAACATGTGTGCACTATCAACTAATGGCTGGGAAAGCGCGGAAGTAACAATCATGATGGATGCTGCTTGTTGATAGAATACCTTATCACCGGAAAGAATAGCATGAACAGGTACTCCACTATCAGGCTGTACCTTTGCTAAATGGTAAAAAAGCTGGTGCTGATGTTCCTCCCCACCCCGAATAGGAAAAATGGAATGGTCCTTACCGACAGAATAAAGGCCGATTTGTCCTCCATGCCTAATGATGGTCCTAATAAGAGAAGCCGAAAACTTAACCATTGATTCGAAGCCCTTTGACGGTATCCGATCTAAAATAACGGAAATGTCATGGGACTGGCGTTCCTCAAATTCCTTCGTTTGCATTTCATTCTTTTTGGCAGTGGATTTCCAGTCAATCCAAGTAAAGCGATCACCGGGCTGATATTCTCTCACACCTGTTACCATTGTTGAATCATTTTGAAGTCTAATCTGAGATGCAGAAGCACCTTGTTCATAGCGACTTTCAATAGATCTATAAATCATATCTATGTAAGATGGATAAACAAGAATAGTTTTGGAATCGGATATAACTTGGTCTTTCAAGAAAAGTCCTAGAAAATCCCCGCTTTTTAACGTAATATCCCTAAAAAAGTGTTCACCTCTTTGCAAGTTAGCAACCGTATAAACCACACTAATTCTTCTCTTAAACCATGGATAAAGGATTAATTCCTCTCCTTTATCTGCGAAACTAGTATCATTTCGAATAATAAGAAAGAATAGTGGAAACGGAAACTTTCTTTCAAGCGAAATCGTAATTTTTAACTCATCACCAACACTATAACTATCGCCATTAAAGGTTCTTTCTACCTTAAAGTCACTCAATGGATAAAATGCTACGAGCAATGCGTATAAAGCAAACGGTGTAAAGCTATAGAATAAAAACCAGCTTACAAAGCCCCCCTGGAACATTGCATAAGAAAAGACAATTCCCAGCGTTAAAAAAAGGAGTACTATTTTCATCCATGTTTTCATTTTCCATTTCTTTTTCATTTACTTCACTACCTTTTGCACGGGTACACGGATATATCGGATTACTTCATGCACAATATCCTCTGGTGACTGACCTCCATATTTCACTTCAGATTTCAATATAATGCGGTGCGAAAATACATACGGCGCTAAATATTGAACATCATCAGGTATGACAAAATCCCTTCCATGTAAAAAGGCATAGGCCTGTGCCGCTTTCATTAATGCAATCGAACCACGCGGGCTTACCCCTAGATACACATTTCCATGAATCCTGGTTTGATGTGCAATACTAACAATATATTGTTTTAAACTATGATCTACATAAACTTCCTTTACTTCATTTTGCAATTCTCGTAATTCATGAAGGGTAATAACCGATTCCAGGCTTTCAATTGGTGCTTGTTTTTCCGCTCTACTTAATATCTCAACCTCTTCAGCTACTTCCGGATAACCCATTTTCATTTTTAATAAAAAGCGATCCAGCTGTGCTTCAGGCAAGGGGTAAGTACCCTCATATTCAATAGGATTTTGTGTAGCCATAACAAAAAACGGCTTATCCAGATAGCGTGTAACACCATCCACAGTAACACTGCTTTCTTCCATCCCCTCTAAAAGAGCAGATTGTGTCTTAGGAGATGTACGATTAATCTCATCTGCCAGAATAATATTTCCCATAATTGGTCCCGGTCTAAATTGAAACTCTAAATCTTTCGGATTAAATATGGAAACACCGATTACATCGGACGGTAATAAATCTGGTGTAAATTGAATTCTCTTAAAGGACGCATTTACTGATTTTGCTAAGGCACGAACCATCATTGTTTTTCCGACTCCCGGAACATCTTCCAGAAGAACATGCCCTTCTGCCAGCAAAGCAACTAGGCTGAGCTCTGCAACATTTGTTTTTCCTATCATTACTTTTTCAATATTGCTCAACACTTGTTTAAGCTTAGGATGTATATGATTTGCAGTCATTTTTTACCTCCTGGGTCTGTGAGAAATGTGAAATACTTTGGAAAATTCCTAATATTTACGTTCTACTTATAGCATACTATGAAATGCCTAGGAGAAAAAGCGGTAAAATGGAATTCTATTAAGAAAAGTGGAAGCGCCTTGCTCATCGGCGTACGGGTTTCGTAGTCTTCGACTGAGATATAGGAAACACAGAGAGGTAGTTCACGAGCTATTGAAATTGCACTTCAAATTTCACTTGGAGCTAGACAGAGACTACCCTAGTAAAACAAAAGAGAGAGTTCATGAGAACTCCCTCCGTCATCTTACCTCCAAAAGTCATCATATACCGTTATCGGTAAATGGCGTTTATGCTCCGATTTTTTATAAAGAGCTTCAATCGTTTCCTGTGTTTGTTTGGAAACCTCTTTTCCTTCTAAATAATCATCAATATCATCATAGGAAACACCGAGTGCACTTTCATCCGGTAATTGCGGGCGTTCATCTTCAAGGTCTGCAGTCGGAGTTTTTAAGTATAAATGCTCCGGACAGCCTAATTCTTTTAATAACATTTTTCCCTGGCGCTTATTTAGACGGAAGATCGGTATAAGATCTGCTCCGCCATCACCGTATTTTGTATAAAAACCAGTAATCGATTCTGCTGAATGATCGGTTCCAAGCACCACGCAGTTTTCCATCGCAGCAATGCCGTACTGCACGACCATCCGCTCGCGAGCTTTTACATTTCCTTTTTCAAAATCCGAAAGCACGATTCCTGCTTCTTTTAACGATGCTGCCATGGCATCCACTGCTGGTTTAATATTCACCGTAACATCCTTGTCCGGCTGAATAAATTGAATGGCATCTTCTACATCACTTGCATCTTTTTGTACCCCGTAAGGAAGACGTACAGCAATAAATTTATACTCTTGATTGCCTGTCTCTTCTTTCAGCTCGTTAATTGCAAGCTGGGCAAGTTTTCCTGTCAATGTTGAGTCTTGCCCACCCGACTGGCCAAGTACAAAGCCCTTAATAAACGGATATTTTTTTAAATAATCTTTCAAAAAGTCGACGCTGATGCGTATTTCCTCTTGTGGATTAATAGTTGGCTTTACTTTCATTTCCTCTAAGATTTGGTTTCGCAGATCTTTCATTAAAAAAAACCTCCCGGTGCTTCGAATTTATTCCGATAAGCTTTTTACATGCTGCTTAACTTCTTCAATATTTTTAATTTTATTATCCCAGCATTTCTGACTCAAGTCCACCGGATATTCATGAGGATTTAAAGATCGTTTATATTCTTCCCAAAGAAATGCCAAGCTTTCTCGTGAATACCCTTGGATTTCGTGAAGGGATGGCAATTTATACACGAATTCTCCATTAACAAATATGTCATGAAGTAAATTCCTAGCCTCAAAATGTGTAACTACTTTGCTGATATACGTATGAACAGGATGAAACATTTTTAATTCTTTTTGTGACTGAACATCCTCGTCCCGCATCGCAATATAATCGCCTTCAGACTTATTAGTTTCCATATTAATAATCCTGTACACGTTTTTTAACCCAGGAGTGGTTACCTTATGGGCGTTACTCGAAATCTTAATGGTATCCTGCATATTCCCATTTTCGTCTTCAATTGAGACCATTTTATAGACAGCCCCTAATGCCGGCTGGTCATAGGCAGTAATTAGTTTGGTTCCAACTCCCCAAACATCTATTTTTGCCCCTTGTGATTTTAAATGTAAAATTGTATATTCGTCCAGGTCACTAGAAGCCACAATTTTTGCATTTGGGAAGCCAGCTTTATCCAGCATTTTTCTAGCTGCCTTTGATAAAAATGCCATATCTCCACTGTCTAAACGAATACCAATGAAATTAATTTTATTTCCGAATTCCTTTGCCACTTTAATGGCACTAGGAACACCAGATTTCAACGTATCATACGTATCCACAAGAAATACACAGTCACGGTGACTTTCTGCGTATTTTTTAAAAGCCGTATAATCGTCACGGTATGCTTGGACCATGGCATGTGCATGTGTCCCCGAGACAGGAATTCCAAACCGCTTTCCTGCCCTCACATTACTGGTAGCATCAAAGCCTCCAATAAATGCTGCCCTTGTCCCCCAAATAGCAGCATCCAGTTCGTGTGCACGTCTTGAACCGAATTCCATGACTGTTTCATCACCAACGACATGCTTAATTCTGGATGCTTTCGTGGCAATTAATGTTTGGAAATTCACAATGTTAAGCAAAGCAGTTTCCACAATCTGCGCCTGAGCAAGGGGTGCTTCCACCTGAATCATCGGCTCATTTCCAAATACTATCTCACCTTCATGCATAGCACGCACGGTCCCCGTAAAACGAAGATCGCTTAAGTATTGTAAAAATTCCTCTTCGTACCCTAACTCATTGCGCAAATATTGAATATCTTCTTTGGAAAATCGAAAATCTCTTAAATATTCCGTAATTCTTTCCAGCCCTGCAAAAATGGCATACCCATTATCAAATGGAAGCTTTCGAAAAAATACTTCGAAAACTGCCTTTCTTTCATGTATTCCATCCTGCCAATAGGTTTTGGCCATATTAATTTGATATAAATCTGTATGAAGGTTTAAGCTATCATCATTATAGAGCCGAACCATCAAACCCCACTCCTTATTTTGCTAAGGCGCCTTTTGAATATAATAAGAAAATCTATGTTTTTTATCATATAAATTATTTCATAAGATTAATCTTTGTCTAGCGAATGCACTTTTCTTATTTATTTAAAGGACTTTAGCTCCTAATGTGTTTTTAAAATGTTCAAGTGCCCATTCATGGCCGATTGCGTTAAAGCTTGCTACAGCACCTGAATGGATTACTAGCCGGAAGCCTTTATTGTAAGCATCTACAGCTGTGTGAAGGATACAAATATCCGTACATACCCCGCATAAATGCAGTTCTTCTATGCCACGTTCTCGTAATTTTATTTCTAAATCCGTTCCAGCAAAAGCACTATATCTCGTTTTATCCATATAGTGCACATTCTCATTATTTTTATGTTGATTGTATATAGTTTGTAAGGACCCATAAAAATCACGGCCACTTGTTCCCTCTATATTATGCGGTGGAAAAAGTTTTGTCTCCGGGTGAAGGGTATCCCCTTCCTTATGGCAATCAACAGCAAACACAACATATTCATTCTGCTCAAGAAACTCCTGCGTCAATTTCACAATTTCTTTTTCTATATCCTGTCCTGGTTTTCCGCATGTAAGTTTCCCTGCATCTGCAACAAAATCATATGTATAGTCAATATTGATAAGCGCCCTTTTGAACATATTCTCCCGACCCCCAAACGGATTAATAAGAACTTGCACTACCATTTTACACTATATGATGAAAAGAACAAATGTGAAAGTGCTTTGTCCAACTGCTTACAGATTTTGTAGTTACAGGCTAGATTGAGGAGACACAGTGAGGCATTTGAGGCGCTGGAGCTAGAAGTTTTTCAAAGCTGCCCACAGCGAAGCTTTATAACCTAATAAACTTTAGGAAAGAGTCATTAACCAAGCCTATAAAAATGTTAATAATATCCGAAATTACTGACAACATAAGAAAAGCGGAAGTGCCTTGCTCATCGGCGTACGGATTTCGTAGTCTTCGACTGAGATAAAGGAAACACAGTGAGGTAGTTCACGAACTGATGTTGACTTATCGTAGGGAGGAGACGGAGAAATCCGCTAGCCGATAGGCGCTGGAGCTAGACAGTGTTAAATCTTGTTAAATAATGTATATGGCAAAAACTTAATACTTTCTCTTAACTGTAAGGAATTTCCCCTTTTCAATAGTTACATTTGGGTTTATGATAGAAAATGATTGTTTGCATAAATATTCAGCACTTATATTATTTAATCATCTCAGGGGGTGTGGATGTTGAGTTATCAACCCACCAATCAAAAATCTGGTGCTAAACAAAATGAATTAAAACGTGGCCTAAAAACAAGGCATTTAACGATGATTTCTCTTGGTGGTTCCATCGGGACAGGATTATTTTTAGGAAGTGGATCCGCCATTTACTCCGCTGGACCCGGTGGCGCATTGTTAGCATATATTATTATCGGTGTCATGGTTTATTTTATTATGACTGGTCTCGCAGAACTTGCAGCATTCATGCCGACAAGCGGAGCATTCAGCACTTACGCTACCAAATTTATCGATCCAGCATTAGGATTTGCATTAGGATGGAATTACTGGTATAGCTGGGCAATTACTCTTGCTGCTGAATTATCGGCTTCCACACTTGTAATGAAATTCTGGTTTCCAAATAGCCCCTCATGGTTATGGAGCGGAATTTTCATTATTATCATTTTTGGGTTAAATATTTTATCCGTAAAAGGTTATGGAGAAGGAGAATACTGGTTCTCTTTTATTAAAGTAGCAACGATAATTATCTTTATTGTTGTAGGTCTTTTGATGATTTTCGGCATTATGAATGGTGGACATGCTATTGGATTTAAGAACTTTACAGTAAAGGACGCACCATTCCATGGTGGATTTTTAGCAGTACTGGGAGTTTTCCTAACAGCAGGATTCTCCTTCCAAGGTACGGAAATCATTGGAGTTGCGGCTGGGGAAAGTGAAAATCCTAGCGTAAGTGTTCCAAAGGCTACGCGCAGTATTTTCTGGCGCATTCTATTATTTTATGTACTAGCTATATTTGTTATCGGGCTTATTATTCCTTACACTACAGCAAGTTTGCAAAGTGATAATATCATGGTAAGTCCATTTACTTTAGTATTTAAAAAAGCAGGCCTAGCATTTGCAGCCTCTGTTATGAATGCGGTCATTTTAACAGCCGTTTTATCAGCTGGAAACTCCAGCCTTTATGCATCTACCCGAATTTTGTATGCAATGGCTCGCGAAGGTCAAGCCCCTCGCTTCTTAGGTAAGTTAAATAAACGAGGAATTCCCGTTCCGGCACTTATCATTACAACAATCGTGGGAATGCTCGCTTTTCTTGCTTCGATTTATGGTGACGGCGCCATTTATATGTGGCTCCTGAATGCAGCAGGTGTAACAGGATTTATTTTCTGGCTAGGAATTGCCGTCAGTCATTATCGATTTAGGAAGGCTTTCGTAGCACAAGGCCATTCATTAGATGAGCTGCCATATCGTGCGAAGCTCTACCCATTCGGACCAATTTTTGCTTTTATTGTGTGTTTAATTGTCGTTCTAGCCCAAGACTACCAAGCATTTTTAGGTAATAAAATCGATTGGATGGGTGCCGTTGCAGCTTATCTTGGTATTCCATTATTTTTAGTAATGTGGTTCGGCTATAAATTTATAAAGAAAACAAAGGTCGTTCCTTTGGAGAAATGTGAATTTGAGATAAACAAGTAGTTATTAGAGAAGAGCATGGGCTTGCTCTTCTTTTTTATGTGATCAAGGCATTTTTCGCTTTTCGTATTGTCTAGCTACAGCGCCTATCGACTAGCAAACTTCCGGTCTCATCCCTACGATAAGTTAACATCAGCTCCTGAACTACCTCGCTGTGTTTCCTTTATCTCAGTCGAAGCCCTACAGTTTGTACGTCGATGGACAGGTGCTTTCGCTTTTTGTATTTGTGAACATTTTGTTTCTCATTAAATTATCATTTTCCTTTCATGAAACTTTAGGATTCACGTATTATGATGTATTTAGTCTTACAGACAAGCAGCAGCAAAATACTAACTAGACTCTTCCCCCCAAAAAAGATGTCTAGTACCTCCTTTATTGTGCCGGCCGTGTGCCGGTTTTTTCATTATTTTTAAATTGGCGGGATTATTAAGGATTCTCGCGGGATTAACCGAGAATTTGGCCGAATTAATTCAAATTTTCGCGGGATTGTTGAGGAAATTGGCGGGATTATCTTTAAATTCTTCGAAAAAAGAGCAAAGTATGGAGGTTCCCATTTTGAACAGAATAAAAGTATTAAAATATAAGCGTATATTACAAGAATCAGTTTAAATTTTAATACCTTCACCAATCTAAATTCAATTAACTCCCTTATGTTTATTATCTCCTTGACTCAATTCCTCGACTCTTGCCGGGCGGATTAACATGATCGGGCATATAAATAAAAACATTAATGAAAATAGATACAAAATAATCGCAATCGGAAATGCATCCGGTACTTCGGCTCCTAATGTAATGCGATATACAATAGCCCCTAAACCAATAATGGCGCCGCATACTGCATATATAATCAGTCCAAATTTTGATCCAGGCTTTATAAAACCTAGCGCAACATTTTCAGCAATACGATAAGATACTATTCCTAAAAAGATTAGAACCACTATCTCTATCCAAAAGAAGATGCTTCCATAAAATATCCTTAGAATGGGTTCTACAAAAAAGATCGCCATCTCTATCATCATGACAAATGATAATAAAGAAAAGTAACGCTTGCTAGCGTGCTTATGTCTCCCTAAAAAGACGAGAAACATAGGCACTGCCAGCAATGCAAGGATTTCATTCACTATCGCTAATGGGCATGACTCTTTTGGAACAAAGCTTGTTATAAACCCAAGAAAGGCCAACAATATATAAGTTTGGATAACCCTGCTCTTTTTGAAATTAACAATTTGTTGATAAGCCGCCAAATAGACCACCTAACTTTTTAAATGTTGATGAAAATCCTTTGCTTATTTTACTGCCAATTTGTTTTGCCTTTTCATAGCCTTTCTTCGCACCAGAGGCAATCCCATCATATCCATATTTTACTCCGTCTCTGACCGCTCCTTTTATTTTTCTTCCTGTAGCGGTACCACTTATTAAATAGGTTACTATTTTTCCCTGTAACTCCATATCTGGAATTACCTTTATAATTAAACCCGAAGCCGGCATATCCTGCAGCTCCCGCTTGTGCTACTTTATCTGCAAATCCTAATTTATATGTTTTATAATCCCGAATACCTCCGATTATGTGCCCAAGCATCCCATGCTTGGATCCGATGACTTAAATAATAGATTAAGGAAAGATGGATTTTCATTTCCTTCACCAGATGAACCCGTGCCTGTCTGACCTTGGCTCCCTTGCGCGGCATTGCCACCATTCGGACTTTGACCTCTTTGAGCTAGTTTCCTCCTTTAATTGGAGCACCTGGATTGATAGCCTTTCCGGGTGTAATCGGCGTTCCCGGTGAAATAAATGCTGCAAAACTGACAGCAGGGGAGACTATCCAAAATGTAAGGACAAAAACTAGCAGTAAACCTATAAATCTTTCAATTTTCCTTCCCCTCAAATAAAATCACCCCAATCTATTGGGTATTCACATTGTATTTGTCTTCTAGTACTTTTAATGCCTCTCCATAGCTCTTCTCATTTAATGCCTTTAACTCCTGATTAAACTGATCAATTTCCGTTTTAATCCATTGATGATACTCATTATTTTTGTTATTTAAATAATCGAATGCTTCATTATCCATTAGCTTGTTTTGATAAAACTTACTTAATAGGAAGCTAATATCCGTTTTTTCGTCTACTTCTTTTCTTTCTTCTTCCGTAACATATCCGAAAATGGATAACTCATTTTTCACCTTTTTTATTCTAAGTTCTTGTTCTCCGTGCGCTTTCCATTCCTTCCACTGTTCTGCTACATTTTTAATATTATCTAGCTGCTTTTGAAGTTCACCCTGATTTTTCACCGTTTCATAAATTCCTTTTGTGGCATTTGCAATTTGCTTTAATTCGTTTTGTCCTTTACTATCAACATCAAAACCAATCACATTGATAATAGGGGACACATTTGAATCATATAAATCCTTTGCCGCCCCAATTGGGTCATCATTACAGGTTGATATTCCGTCACTCACCAAATAGACAATATTCGTATTATTTTCCCCATTGAATTTTTCTAAGTCCTTTTTGGCCTCATTTAACGCTAAACCTGTTGGTGTCCAACCCTTTGGTGAAAATTTATTTAAAGCCTGTTTAAAAGGTTGATCACTATAATTAGACATTGAATAGACAATCTCACTGCTGCCACAGGACAGACTTTTATCCGAGTCCGCACCGCTGCCTTTATGGCCATAAACTCTCAGCCCAACTCTAGCTTGCTTAGGGAGTTCACTGACAAAAGAAAGAATCGACTCTTTAGCGATATCCATTTTTGATTTCCCATCAATAATTTCTGCCATGCTGCCGGAAGCATCCAATAAAATTTCAACATTTAGGTTGTCTTTAAATTGATACCTTGGGTCTTTTATATTCGGGTCACCTATAGATTGAAACTTTAATTGATTGATAGCTTCTTCAGGTCCTTGAAATCCTTGCTGTACTTTTTCCAGTAATTTGGTATAAAATAGATCCAATTCATCATGTGTTGGTTTCGAAGAAATATTCGGCAAATCTTTCAACTGATTTAAAAGCTCTTCATCATTATCTAATTCATGTTTAAATCCTGCCAATTCCCCTGCTGGCAGATTGGATAATTCTTGATAGGTGGATGGCAGAGGGGGAACCCCGATTTTACTATGTTCCTCATTCTCCGGATTGCTTGAAGATACTTCTTTACTAGCATTTGTTTCGGTTGTTGTATTTTCGTGGGAATCTTGAACCTCCACTTTACTCTTTGTATTCTCACAACCTATTAAAACTACTGCAATAATTACTAGAATCAAAAATGTTCTGACCTTCAATCCCTTCACATCCTTCTTGGAAAATCTAAATCTCGTAGATTAATCCCAATATTCCCAAGTATGCATCTTTGATCTTTTAAAAAAACAAAAAAATAATAAGGTACACCAGAGACAAACCACAATAGCGGTAAGAGGAAATTTCCCGTCTACAATAAGCCGCTCCAACACTGAAACTGGAACAAAATGAGGTAAAATTTTCTCCATCTTTTCTCTCTTTTCAACATTGGCACTCTCTTATTACTCATTTACTTTGGTTAATTTTTAACCTAAAGAAAAAACAAAATAGGATCATTTACGCTAAATATTTTTTGCATGTAACGGCCGACGGATCTGTTTCTAATTCCTGATTCCATTTGGATGTAAATAAACTTACAAGTATTACATTAAACGGGAAAACAATCATATTTATTAGCATCTGGAATAAGACAATGGGGAAATAACTATTTGTTACGGCAGATATTGCGAATAATCCTAAGTATCCGGCGCATGCATCAATGAAACTTGCAAAAATAATGATAGCTATTAAGGGGAAAAAGTACTTTTTCCCTATTTTCCCCGCTTTTTTTAAGCTTCTTGACATTGTTTTTTCCTCAAATATCATGATTTGTGGTGTTAAGTAGAACCAAACCATCAACAAAATTCCAGGAATGATTAACAATAAAAGGCCAAACACAACAGCTATCGAAAAAATAATACTAAAAAGAAAAACAGCTGATCCATATTTTAGAAATGATACATATGCCTTACTTAACGGCTTTTCCTCTCCCTCTATATCACTTTTGACTAATTGAATAAATGGCACTTGAACAATAATTAGTAAAAATAACATAAAAAATAGATTCGTAAAGTCTGCTACAAAATCAGCGCCAGTAATCGAAGCGATTTGATACACAGCTCCCGAAATAATATTGTGAATAACTAGAAAAGGTAGTGTTATGGTTAAGGACAGTATGAGGATAGAGTAAAAATTTCTATTGTATATTGAAAATCCTTCAATAATAGTTTTCATCATTCACTCCAATAAAAATTAGTTTCTTAAAAGCGGTAATATATCGTGTTGGAAACAGTATTCCGTTTCCTTTTGATCCAATTCTTTGAAAGCTTCAATCCCTGCTTCTCCTTTCGGTAGATCAAAAACACTTCCAACCCTTTTATCGATATAATTATCTAGAGACTTTTGCAATCTTTTTACATTTCTTGGATTCGTATAATTGGATAATTGTTTTCTTAAACTCTGGTACTCTTTTTTCTTTGGGTTATTTTCATGCTCCTCCAAATATTGAAGTACCTTTTGAATGGAGTCGAACGTTTCCCATTGTGTTATCCCCTGTTTGTGAATAACTAATGAATATTTTGAAAGTATCTGTTCAGCTTCCTTCGCATGTTCTTCCGTTAAAATATGATTGGTTAGTCGGACATCTGTATCAGATTTAATTAAAAAATCTTCAATATCTATCAATTCCTTTTGACCTTCTATAAACGTATCTGCCATAGAATATATTTTTTCAATATCTTGCTTTATAGGATCAATATCGAATCGGACTTCTTTTAAATAAAGATCTAACCATCCTTTAATATGATGCATAACTTCGGTTGGCCGATTTATTTCATCCTTTATTTTACGTGATGCAGATACAATTACATTATTGTAATTATTAATCTTTCTACATATTTTGATTGCTTCATTCCGCTCAACAATTATTCCATCCTTTGTGACGATTAGAATACCCTTTACACTATTTTGCGAGGTATAATATGCCACATAGTGATAATCGTTATTTCTATAACGAAAAATATAGTTAAAACACTGATATTTCTCAAACATTTTTTTGTGTTTTTTTATTTGTTGTTCTACTTTTTGAGATAGTATTGTTTGCATTTTTTATCCCCACGAAAAGAATTTTTTAAGCTTACTGCCAAATGTCTTTACTTTATCAACTGTTGTTTTTACTGCATTACTGATAGTTTTCTTTGGATTTTTGAAAAACTCTGCAATCTTTTTCCTGTTTTTGTATACTACACTTCCTAATTTTAATGCTCCTCCAATCACAATCATACCGATCCCAACAGCCGCTCCAGCTCCAGATGCAGTAACTATGGTTCCACCGCTCATAAGCATATCTCCAAGACTGCCTACACTATCGGCAATAGCATTTTTCCTTTCTTCACCAGGTTTAGCATGAATGGCTTTATTGATATTAATTCCCATATCAATACCAGATGTTACAACTCCTACCGCAGCTACACCCGCATTAAACTTTGAGACAGGGCCAAGATTAAGTACTGATCGAGCGTCTACAATCCCGCCTTGCAAGCTTGCGTTTTTGGAGATTTTGTAATAATTTAATAGCTTGAAAGATTTCTTAGTTGTATCAACACCTAATTTACCATTATCATAGATGCCTTTATATTTGTCATATTCTTTATTAATATCCTCAAAGAAGGTTCCCTTAGTTGCTAGTTTATAGGTGGCGGAAGTTAAATTCCACTTATACTTTCCATTTTCCTTCAAAAAATCTCTTGTTGATATTGATTCGTTTGTTTGCTCTAATTTAATTAAATTATTCACGTATTTCGCTGTATTAACTCCAACATCTTTTATTGCAAATTTACCTAGTTCCCACGGATCAATTTTTGCTTCATTATCTTTATTGGCATTGTTCTTATCATTCCCACTCTGATTATTTTTGTTTGCCCCGTTATCACCAGAAATTTGGTTAGGCGCTTTTCCGTCTGAATGGGATGAGTTTTGACTATTTTTATATGTATCTATGATGGATTCATATTGTTGTGAGTTGGGTTGGATGGATGTGTAGGTTCCGTCTTTATTGGGCTTATATATGGTAAATGTTCCATCTCCATTGGGAATAATAACGGTACCGTCAGGCATCTGTGTAGGATTGGCAGGTCCATTTGTTTGAACACCATTTTTGTTTCCACCACCACTTTGATCTCCTGATGTTATTGAATCACCAGGATACATGGGACTTCCTGGAACGATTGGAGTTCCTGGATTAATAGGGGTGCCTGGTGTAAGAGGAGTTCCTGGGGTCATTGCTTTTCCTGGTGTAATTGCCAATACATAATAGGACATCGAAAAAAACAATGCATAGAAAATAACAAAAATAATTAATGCTTTTCTAAAGTATTTCCTCATATTTCCCCTCCTTACTTACTCCAATGAATATGTCTCTTCTCCCCAACCTAATCGATGAATAAAGTCTATCTTTGGTCCGCTTCCCTTTTGAGGAATATCTTTCTCTATTTTCTCCAAGAACTTCTCTCGTTCTTGGCCCTTAAAATGCACTACCGCTTTTACTTGAACACGTTCATTTTTAAAAACAGTCATTACCGATTTACTTGGGTCCCCTTCATTTCTTTGGATGACATCTGTAGCTGCCTTTTTCATTTCCACCAATTTTGCACCTATTGCATCAGATACGAATTTTTCCAACTTTTCATCTGTTCCTGGTAATGTGGATTCTACTATATTATCAATAGCTTGAATCTTTGCCTCGTTACGTGAATAGCCCCGTGCCAATAATTTTTTTTCTTCCTCAGAAATCCTAAAAGAAAGCATATCCTTTTCAAGGAATGTTTCCCCTTCAAATTTCTTGATTTGATACTGGTCATAATCACTTACAGCACCTCTAATGCCATCATATAACACATCTGTTGCCGCAATACTTGCCTGGTCAGCCGCATTTGAAGCCTGTTGTTTTGCAGCAAAAACTCCACTGATATTTAAAATAAGAACCATCATGAGTCCCATGATAAAAATAATCCAAATCAAATAGAATGTAGCATTTCCAGTCTGGTCTAAATATTTTTTCATCTCATCACCCGGCTGCTCGTTTTTTCATTAAAATCGATGGATGTTGCCTTTTTCCATTTATCAGGGACAAAAACGAGTTGATGCTTTAAATCCAGCTTTACTTCAAAATCTGTATTAATCGGCATGGAAGGATTTTCAACACCACTGCTGTCGACTGAAACCACTTGGAAATCTGCCAAAGATAGTATTGAGCTTTTCCCGATCACTTCCAATGCCTTATCTTTCGCTTTAACGGAATCTTCCTCTAATGCATATACCTTTGCCGCTTCATTTGCTGCGGCCTTTGCTGTCATTAATGCATACCCAGAAGCAACAACCTGCCAAAGTAACAAAAACAGTATAAAATAAAACGGAAGAATCCCTAAAAATTCAAAACTTAAAGCACCATCTTCATTTTTCAATAGTTTTTTCATTTTCATAACAAAGCTCTCCCAGCTTTATCTAAACGATTGATTTTATATTGCATATACCAAATATGAAACAGTACTAACAAAATAAAATTGAAGTTTTCTTCATCAAATTCATCTTCCAGCAAATCTCTCAATCTAAAAACAGAATAATAGAGTATAGCTAAAAAGAAGAATGAAAAGATAACATCCAGTGAATCGAAAAAACTCAAACCTAATTCTGTTAAAAATACCCCTCCAAAAATTTGATAAAGTAAGGAGACACTAAGAAAGATTGTGAATACGTACCACCATTTAAAAGGGATATAATTTTGTTCACGCAACTGTTTAATATCTTTTTTTCTGTTTAAGAACCAGTAGCCAATATATATCCCAACAGTTATGATGGATAGGAAAATGACTAAAATAATATTTACCTTTTTAAACACTTTATCCTCTGAATTTGCAGATTTAAGCCCCATATCACTGCCCCTTCAATGCATTTGTATCATTGCGTTGATATTTAATTGTTAAGTAGATATAGATAACTGGAAATACTAATGCATTGATAATGCATCGTAAAATAATGAAGAAAAACATATTATTTTCAAACCCTTTTACAATGTAGAGCGCTCCAGACCAAACGAATAGGTTTAGTGAGATAATAATTAACAAATCAATCAAAATAAATATGTTTTCTTCTTTTAAGATATTCCATGCAGAAGATAAGGAATCCCGAATAGTTGCTTTATTAACAAATAAAGGCAATAACAGTATCATAGAAAGACCGATAAACGTAGGAATCAATAGTAGAACAGCGCCATAAACGGCGATGATATAAAATATTAAAGTAAATACTAGGACATATCCGAATTGTTTTAAGAAAGCCTTTAGCATATCAACCCATCTGTATGCTTGATCGTTTTGGTCTTTCCAGGCAACGATAAAAAAGGGTGGAAAAAGAACGGTAAAATTCAAAATAACAAAGAAAAATATCGGAATGTTCGGATGATCAATATCGAGTTGATATACATACTCACTAGCAAGTAATAAAAAAAACGTTACGGGTATGACAAGAAGTATCGAAGCGATTAAGATATTTATAATGTTTCGATTATAAATATCAATGGTATCCCTAATCATATTTGTTCACCTGTTTTCGTTTCATAATCTGCACAACTATAAAGGTTGTAATTAATGATGTCATCGAGCTCAAAACTAAACTATTATTAACACCATCAGGATTAAAGAGCACATTTACATCTAAAACATAAAGAGCTGCAAAAAAGTTTAAAATAGTTAAAAACAGGCTGGATAAATAACTGGAAAAGTAAGGTGTCTTAGGATTCCATAGCGGTGCGGTTATTCCTGTTACAACATACGAAATAAGGAAGATAATAGAAACACCTAAAAATTCATATTTTATATTGAGTAATCCTATCAAAAAGGACACTACTACAGTACATATTAGTGCGATTCCTAGCGTGCTTAATAACCCTTTTAAGCTAAACATGTATCAGTTCCTCCATTATTTTCGGGAAGCCGTATATCTACCTTTTTTCAGATCTTCCACTCTTTCTGGTCGAATTAACATAATTGGGCATATAAATAAAAACATTAGTGAAAATATATACAAAATAATCGCTATTGGAAATGCATCCGGAATTTCGGCTGCCAATGTAACTCGATAAACAATTGTTCCTAAACCGATAATGACGCCACATACTGCGTATATAATAAGTCCAAATTTGGAACCAGGCTTTAAAAAACCTTGAGCAGTGTTTTCAGCAATACGGTAAGATAATATTCCTAAGAAGATTAGAACCAATAGCTCAAACCAAAAGAGGATGCTTCCATAGAATATCCTTAGAATAGGTTCCACAAAAAAAATTGCCATCTCCATCATTAAGACAAAAGATAATAATGAAAAATAACGCTTACTGGTGTGCCTATTTTTCCTCAAAAAGAGGAAAAACAATGGCACTGCCAATAAAGCAAGAATTTCATTAAATAACGCTAAAGACCAAAATTCAAAAGGAACGAAACTTATTATAAACCCAAAGAATGCTAGTAAAATATAAGATTGGATGATTCTGCTCTTTTTGAAACTGACAATTTGTTGATTAGCCGCCAAATAGACCACCTAACTTTTTAAATGTTGAGGAAAAACCTTTGCTTATTTTATTACCAATTTGTTTTGCTTTTTCATAGCCCTTCTTCAAACCAGTAGCTATACCATCGTAAGCAAACTTCACACCATCTCTAATTGCGCCTTTTATTTTTCTTCCTGTAGCAGTACCGTTAATCAAATAAGTCACTACAATTCCTGTTGCTAATCCTGCTGCAGCCCCAACAATTGTTCCAACAACCGGAACAGTAGAACCCGCTACTGCGCCTGCAAGTGCACTTGATGCTAAACTTCCAAGAGCTGTTGATCCAACACCAATAGCTGTGTCAACCGTCATATCCGCGGCAAAGTCTGTTGAAGCATACCCTAGTTTACTTTTGCTTCCCCACTTCGAATAATCGATTAAATTATTTGCAGAAGACAATAGGACATTCACTGGTCCATTTAACTTAACTAAATTCTTCATCTTATAAGCATCTTTGGAAAATATATTCCATGATTCCTTAACAGAACCCTTTATACTTGACCATACATTTCCGATTTTTTTGGATTTAAAAAATGAGTCTACCCTTTGCTGTCCTATATGTCTTGACTTGGGGCCAAAATTGGTTTCTTCACCATTATGCTTATAACCCTTGTATCTTTCATAAAACCAGTTGGCTACTTTATTATCTAATTTATTTTTCCCTGTAACTCCATATTTGGAATTCCCTTTATCATTGAAACCAAAGCCAGCATATCCAGCTGCTCCTGCTTGGGCAACTTTATCTGCAAATCCTAATATATATGTCTTGTAATCTCTTACCGCTCCAATTATTTGTCCAAAAATCCCTCTCTTAGTATCTGTTGATTTGAATAACAGGTTAACAAAGGATGGATTTTCGCTATCACCACTGGATACCCCTGAGCCAGACTGTCCACCGCTGCCTTGTGATACATTCCATCCATTTGGGCCATGGCCACCTTGAGCTGTAGTTCCACCATTCGGACCTTGGCCTCCTTGGGCTGTAGTTCCACCATTCGGACCTTGGCCTCCTTGGGCTGCAGTTCCACCATTCGGACCTTGGCCTCCTTGGGCTGCAGTTCCACCATTCGGGCCTTGACCTCCTTGAACTGCTGTTCCTCCATTCGGGCCTTGACCTCCTTGAACTGCTGTTCCTCCATTCGGACCTTGACCTCCTTGGGCTGCAGTTCCGCCATTCGGGCCTTGACCTCCTTGGGCTGCGTTTCCGCCATTCGGGCCTTGACCTCCTTGGATTGCTGTTCCTCCATTTAAATTGCCAATTCCATTTAGCGGATTTCCTATTACTGGAGGAGCGTTTGGAATAATGAAGGCTCCTAACGTTAAGCCATTCCCTGAGATAATCGGCTGACCAGAAATCAAGCTTCCAGTACCGCTTACACTACCACCCTTAATAGGATTACCAGGATCATAGACTTTTCCGGGTATTATAAAGCTCCCTCCCTTAATAGGAGTACCAGGAGTAATAGCTTTTCCCGGTGTAATCGGTGTCCCCGGTGTAATAAACGCTGCATAACCAACAACCGGGAAAACCATCCAGAAGGTAAGGATGGTAACTAGCAAGAAACTTATAAATCTTTGATTTTTCCTTCCCCTCAAATAAAATCACCCCAATCTATTGGGTATTTTCATTATATTTTTCTTCTAATTGTTTAATAGCTTCTTGGTAGTTATTCTCATTTAATGCTTTTAATTCTTGGTTAAATTTATTTATTTCTTCCTGAATCCACTTATGATATTCTGAATCCTTCTTATCCAAATAGTCAAAAGAATCCTTATCAAACATTTTCGCCTGGTACAATACATACAATATATGTTCAATTTTCGTTCTTTCTTTAACCGCTTTTGATTCTTCCCTTGCAATATAAGAAAATATGTCTAGGTTGTTATTGATTTTATTTATTTCAAGTTGTTTCATACCATTCTCTTTCCATGTTTTCCACTGATTTGCTAAATCATTGATTTTATCTAACTCACTTTGTAATTCCCCTTCATCATTAACATTTTCATATATCCCTTTGGTCGCATCAGCAATTTCTTTTAATTGATTTTGTCCCTCATTGTCAACATCAAAACCAATTACATTAATAATAGGTGAAATATTAGATGAGTATAGTTCCTTTGCTTTATTAATAGGATCATCGTTACAAGTGTCTACACCATCGCTTACTAAATAAACAATATTCGTATTGTTTTTTCCATCATAAATAGATAAATCTTTCTTTGCCTCAGCGAGTGCTAATCCAATAGGTGTCCAACCTTTTGGGGAAAATTTATTTAAAGCTGATTTAAACTTTCCCTCATCGTAATTTGAAATAGAATAGACAATTTCACTACTTTTGCAGGAAAGAATTTTATCAGAATCGGAGCCACTTCCTTTATGTCCATATATCCTTATACCTACTTTTGCATCTTTTGGGAGCTTACTTACAAACTTTATGATAGATTCTTTAGCAGCTTGCATTTTCGACTTACCATCTATCAATTGTGCCATACTTCCCGATGCATCTATTATAAATTCAACATTTAAATGCTCCTTAAACTGATATCGATCATTATCGGATAGAGGACTTCCTAATAAGCTAAATTTGAGCCTTCTAATAATATTCTCTGGACCTTCATAATTTTGTTGTAAATTTTTTAACAAATCACTATAATATAAATCCAACTCTTTCTTACTTGGATTGTCAGAAATATGAGGCAAACTTCCAAAAATCCTCAAAATCTCTTTATCAGCTTCACTTCCTAAAATATCTATATCATCATGTTTGCCCATTGGTAACTTTGCCAATTCTTCATAAGTAGTGGGTAATGGATCTAGATTAAAGTCATCATTGTTATTGTTATTATTGTTTTGGCTAGACGCTTTATGATCATTATGTTTTACTTGTTTATTCGCAGTATTATTCTCTTTTACGACACCTTCATTTTTATTATTGCTACTACAAGAGCATAATAATAAAAATATCATAGATATAAAGAATACATTCTTTAATATTAACTTCAATTTTTTTCCATCCTTTATTCATACATATATTCTATCCTAGAAAGCCAAACGTTCAATCCCCTACCATTTTAGAAATCTTATCAATAATTTTTGATATAATGCCTCCTATTGACTCTTTTTGTGTATCAAGCGCCTTAGATATAATCGCAATGATCAAAATCAACAATGCAGCCAATCCCAACCATTCCAAAGACTGAGCTCCTCTTTCGTTTTTCACCGGATTCATAAATCTTACATACAATCCCAATAATTTTTTCTTCATTTTTGCATCTCTCCTTATTTTTTTTACTTGAAAAACATAAATAAATTTTTGTTTTGTGAAAACATATTCATAATCATCAATCCTCCGATAAGAATGAGGGCTGATGGCATAACCAAAAATGTTGTAACTAGAGTAATCTTCGGTGACGCTTTTGCAGCTTTTTCTTTGATTTTTTCTTTTTTAATTTTTCGCATTTCCTCTGATATTTGCTTAAAGGTGTTCGAGATTGGCACCCCTAGCTTCTCTCCTTGAATTAAGGATCGAATAAGCAGTTGAAAATCCTTGCTTTCGTTTCGTTCTAGCAACGACTTGTATGCTTCTGGCCTTGGAACACCAACGTCAATTTCTTGTATAAATCTCCCAAATTCCTCTTTTATCGGACCTTCGAAGTAGGGTACAATTTCTCTTAAAGCGTGATCTAAGCCAACACCCGCTTGTAATGTAACGCTCATTGTGTCTAAAAAATCGGGTAGCTGGTAGGATAGTTCTTCTTGTCTGCTCTTTGCCTTACTTTTCAACCATAAAATTGTTCCCATATATCCGATAACAGGTAGTAGGATAACCATAAACTGTGAAAAAGGAAATCTTAACAAAAGTAAGATTGCGCCAATGAAAAACCCTATTATTAGCAGAAATATTTTCAATCCTTGAAATCTCTCAATGGTCAATTGATAAGGGAAACCCGCTTGTGTTAATAGCTTTTTTACATCCTCATTCTCACTGAAAAAATTAATTCTTTGACCTAGGTCTGAAAAGTCATCCGCAAACTTAAACATTCTTGAGATTACTTTTTCTTTTCTAGTTAGCTTTCTTTCATATGAATGCTGGATAAAGGTTTTTTCCTTTATTTCCTCTTTTAGCTTCTGCTTTTCTACTAAATATATATAAAAGCTTCTTAAACAAAGGGCGAAAAATCCTAATGCCATAATGATAAAAATAACAATTAATCCATCCATATTTTCACACCTTTATATTGGTAATCTTTCTAACGAGAAGAAAGGTCCCAATGGTTCCTGCTAAAAACAAAACAAGTAAGATTACACCAATCCCTGAGAATAATGGGTCTAAAAATCCATCTACAACATTGTTCATCATCAGAACGAGAAAAATAGGAATGATAGGAACAATGTATGCAACATATCGCTGTTCTGCGGTCATCGTTTTAATTTCCTGTTGGAGAAGATTTCTTTCTTCCAACGTTTGACTCATTTCATCTAATACCGCATATAAATTTCCACCTGCTCTTTTTTGAATAAGCAGGGTAGCAACAAAAAGTTGAAACTCCCGTATATCAAGTCTTTTTTCCATTTGTCTTAATGCAGCATTAAAATCAACTCCAAGCGATAATTCGTATGCTAATCTCTTAAACTCTGCTTTAGCAGGCATACTAATTTCTTGTGCTACAAGCTGGATCCCTTGATTGAGAGTCATTCCTGAGCGGGTTGCATTAGCTAATGTTCTGCATATTTCCGGTAGCTGCTGAACTATTTTTTGCTTAAGCTTCCCTTTCCTCATTAAAAAGATTAATCTTCTTGACCCCTCAAGAACTAGAGCTGATATGAACAAGGCCATCGGAAATTTAATACTAAAAATATTATGAAGAAAAATATTAATACCCAAATATGCTACTATTAATGCACCAATATATTCCGATGGCGTAAATGGAATATTGGATGCTTCCAATCTTTCGCGTATTGGTTTTGCTGTTTCCGTTTTATCAAAACGATCTCCCAATAACACAATAAAGCTTTTTCTTTTAACCCCGTCATTATAAAAGTGATCTACATTTTTCTTCCATTCTCTTTTCTCTTTTCGATAATCCAAATAAAAGTAAAAGGCAATGATGAATACAAATACTGCTAGTGTAGTGACGAGACCGTAATTCAAGTTAACACCTCCCTTTCGATTGGTGTGAATGCTGCCTTTGGAATGTCTATACCGAAGACTTTAAGTCGTTCTAAACACTGGGGAACATATCCTGTTGGTGTAAAATAGCCTTCAATACTTCCATCCCGGCGCATTCCGATTCTTTTAAAATGATAAATTTCCTTTACAGAATGAGACCCATCCGCTTTCTTCATTACTTCGGAAATGGAGACAATTTTCCTTGTTCCGTCTGTTAATCTGGATGCTTGGATAATAATATCGAGAGCACCTACAATATACTCCCTAATAATGTGGCTTGGAAGCTCCATTCCTGCCATTACCACCATTGCTTCCACCCTTCGCAATGCATCATCAGGGGAATTGGCGTGGACCGTTGTGATAGACCCTTCATGACCTGTGTTCATTGCCTGAAGCATATCAAATGCTTCGCCACTTCGAACCTCACCGACGATAATGCGGTCGGGGCGCATCCTTAGTGCGTTTTTTACAAGTTGCCTAATGGTAATCTCCCCGCGGCCCTCCACATTGGCAGGACGCGCTTCCATACCGACTACATTTGGACGGTCTAACCTAAGCTCAGCGGAGTCTTCAATTGTAATGACCCTTTCTCCGTGCGGGATAGAATCAGCAATAACATTTAATAGTGTTGTCTTTCCACTACCCGTCCCTCCAGATATAAGAGTATTCATCTTTGCCCTGACGACTCCATCTAAAAATTGCGCCATTGCTGAATTAAGAGTATGGAAGTTTAATAGATCATCCATTTTAAACGGTTCTTTTCTAAACTTTCGAATTGAAACTAATGTGCCGTTTAAACTAATTGGTGATATAACTGCATTCACGCGGCTTCCATCTGGTAAACGCGCATCAACCATTGGTGAGCTCTCATCAATCCTTCTTCCTAAAGGGGAGACAATTCTATCGACAATATGACGGACATGTTCGTCATTTCGAAACTTCACTTCTGTCTGTTCAAGCTTTCCTAAGCGTTCTACATACACTTCATTAAAACCGTTGATAAGTATTTCCGTTATAGTCGAATCATTTATTAGAGGCTCTAATGGGCCAAATCCAACTGATTCGTCTAAAATCCGAGTGATCAGTATTTCTTTATCCTGTCTTGAAATGATGACTTTCTCTTCCGACATGAACTGGCTGACGATTTGTTCAATTCGGAGTCGCATCTCGCCTTGTGAAAGCTGGGTAAGTGATTCAAGATTCGTGTCCCTTAGTAGTCTTGCCTTATAATGTTCAACTAGTTCATCCACGAAACGATTTTCATATTGGTACGACCCGATACTGGGTTTGGCATTCAGCTTCTGCTTACGCTTTTCAAATAAAGATGACATTCCTTTAACCCCCTATTTCAATACCGAATGCGCCCATTTTCTAACATCCTTTGCAAAAGGAATAAGTCTTCTCTCTTTCAATGTTTTACGTACCGGTTCACCCTTATTAATAAAAGGCTGCAACCCTTTTAAATCTCTACGAATTCTTGCCTCAATAGGGAAACGAACAATGTCCTTCAAATCCTTTTCCTGCACTTCATTTTCTTTTCCCACATGATTTAAAATGATCTTCATTCTAGACTTCAATTCAATGCCGAGCCTTGCGGATAGTTCTTCGAATTGCTTTAAAACCTTTAACGATGGTGTATCAGGAGATAATACATAGTATATTTGGTCAGATTCCTCTAAAGCTGTCACTACTTGGTTGTTGATAAAAGAAGGAAGATCAATAATCACAAAATCAAAGCTCCGTCTACAGGTCCTAAGTAGCTTTGCAATGAACTCCTCTGACAATGTCTCTGCTACTTCTGCATCACAAGGACTGATTAAAACATCCATTTTTGAATAGTTTTCAGTTTGTGAAACATTTCGAATATGACTTTCATTTAATTCCCTTATAACTGGTGTAAGGTCTGCAATAGAGCGATTAGAGTTAATAGAGACAATGGTTTCTATTCCTCCGAATTGTAAATTCAGATCAATTAGAATCACCTCAGCGGTTGATTCCAATTTCAATGTTTGTGCAAAGGTAGAAGCTAAAATCGTTTTACCTGATCCACCGCTGCCGCTAAAGAAGGAAACGATTTGCCCTCTCCCCCTTACAAAAGTAGAAAACGAAGTATTATTAGTTTCTTTATTTAGTTCATAGTTTTTAATAATTGTAGGAAGTCTGGCGGCAAATGTTCCTTGCTCCTCTGGAAATACAAAGAATTCTGTTGCCCCTGCTTTCGTAATATTCCTCAATAAGGTAAAGTCGGAGCTTTTTGCTATAAAGATTACAAGCGTAGCAGGGTTAGCTGACTTTATGTATTGGATATTCTCAACCGCTATATCACTTGCTGGCTGAATGTATAAGACGATGTCCGGTACATCCCGATTAATTTCACGCACCACATCCATTGGATTTACAACTTGGACATGGATATTATCTTCAATGACATTCAGTAATTGATTATGTAGTACTTCATCATCACTTACTAATAAGAGCTTTAAATTCGTTTCCACGTTACATTCCTCTCCACCTTAAAAAGCTTACTTTTTATTTGATGTATTACCTTTTTTTTGTTCGCTTTTTCCTTCCGATTTTTGCTTATTGTTTTCCTTATTATTTGTATCCGTAGCTTGATTTTTATTATCAGAGGTATTAGCCGCATTTTGATTTGTTTGCTGCTCTGTTACTACTTGTGTCTCTTTTGCTGGATTATCCTCTTCCTTACCTACATTTGCTTTCAACACCCTGATATGATCTGCATAATTCTCCATATTAATCAATTTCGGGGCATTCTCCAGGCTTACTTCTAATGCGGCACCGACAAATTTACTGCCTTCACCTTGGGCCCATGCAACAGGAACATCTCTCATAAAGATCTCTGTTTTCTTTTGGCCATTTTCCTCGGTTGAAACGATAATATCTACCCGATCATTTGTGGCTACCACCTGGTCAAATTGAATTTTGTCAGAACGATACATCGCAACTAACCGGTCGTTTGCTTTCCTAAGTTCTGTTGCAGGCTTAAGCATATTGTTTGTGATAATATCGTCTTTATTTAAAGGGACAACAACCACCTGATTAACAAGCTTATTTTTATTCGTAACATATGACTTGGATACATATCGATTAGGCATCTCTATCGTTTTAATCTGGTTTTCTGTAATCAGTGTGCGGGAGGGAATATCACCCGCAGCCACATATATTTTTGTCATCCCCCCTAATTGCGAATTTAGTGTTTTAACCTTATCAAACACCAAATACCCAGCAATAGCTGCCAATATAAATGCCAAGAGCAAAAATATCATTGCTCGTCTCTTCGACTCTAACATTCTACTACCTCATTTCCGTGACTAAAGTACAACTGGTTGGATAAGTACAATATATTTCTCGCATTTAACTTTTATACTTTAAATACCAATTTATGAGATTAATAGCATAATTTATACAAAAATATCCCTATATTGATAAATACCATCCGTTAACAATTTGGTCAACAATGTGTAAAAATTGTCGAATTATGTATGGTACCTTTTTCCTGCATTTATTTTGAAACCAAAATAATTTTCTAGGTAAATAGTCTTTCTGTGGGAAATTTTTATTAGTAAAGAGATGGGGAATTTTGTCGTTATTTGTAAAATAATCATTATTATATTTCAAATATTACAATTAATAGGACTTTTTAACCTTTTTTAAAAGTCCTAGTTACGTAAACAATAGAACTAGCTTTTCGACAAAAGGGGAAATTTTCAATACTAATTAGCACTGTTTTGTGGATCGATATTTCATTTATAGGTGTTTTTTAGCATTACTTGAGAACACCTTCGGGACAAGGGACCGTTACTAATTCAAAAAAAATCCCCTCAGACTAATAGTCCAAGGGGATTTTCAAGCATTAGTTGCTTGGGATTACATCATTCCCATGCCGCCCATGCCACCCATATCTGGCATTCCGGCACCAGCTGCACCAGCTGGTTCTGGCTTATCTGCAACTACTGCTTCAGTAGTTAATAACATAGCTGCAACAGATGCTGCATTTTGAAGAGCAGAGCGTGTAACTTTAGTTGGATCCACGATACCTGCATCAAACATATTTACCCATTCACCTGTAGCTGCATTGAAGCCAACGCCAATTTGTTCTTTTTTCAAGCGATCTACAACAACAGATCCTTCAAGGCCTGCATTGTGAGCAATTTGACGAACTGGCTCTTCTAATGCACGAAGTACGATGTTAATACCAGTTGCAACATCACCTTCAGCTGAAATTTCCGCTACTTTATTATATACATTTACAAGTGCTGTACCACCACCGGATACAAGACCTTCTTCAACTGCTGCACGAGTTGAGTTCAAAGCATCTTCAATGCGAAGTTTGCGTTCTTTCAATTCTGTTTCTGTTGCAGCACCAACTTTGATAACGGCAACTCCACCTGCAAGCTTAGCAAGGCGTTCTTGTAATTTTTCACGGTCAAATTCAGAAGTTGTTTCTTCTAATTGAACGCGGATTTGATTTACACGAGCTGAGATAGTAGCTGGTTCTCCAGCACCCTCTACAATTGTTGTATTTTCTTTTGTTACAACAACTTTTGCAGCACGGCCTAAATGTTCAATTGTAGCAGATTTCAATTCAAGACCAAGATCTTCCGTGATTACTTGGCCGCCAGTTAGTGCAGCGATATCTTCTAACATTGCTTTACGGCGGTCACCGAAGCCAGGAGCTTTAACTGCTACTGCATTGAATGTTCCACGAAGTTTATTTAATACTAATGTTGGAAGAACTTCACCTTCAACATCTTCAGAAATTAATAATAATGGCTTGCCTTGTTGTACCACTTGTTCAAGAACAGGTAAGATTTCTTGAATGCTAGAAACTTTCTTATCTGTAATTAAGATATATGGATTTTCAAGGACAGCTTCCATTTTATCAGAGTCTGTTACCATATAAGGAGAAGCATATCCACGATCAAATTGCATACCTTCTACTACATCTAATTCAGTAGAGAATCCTTTAGATTCTTCGATTGTAATAACGCCATCGTTACCAACACGTTCCATTGCTTCTGCAATCAAACGGCCAACTTCTTCATCAGCAGAAGAAATAGCAGCAACTTGTGCGATAGATTCTTTTCCTTCGATTGGCTTAGAAATAGCATGAAGTTCTTCAATAGCAACTTGAACAGCTTTTTCCATACCTTTACGGATACCTACAGGGTTAGCACCAGCTGTTACGTTTTTCAAACCTTCACGAATCATTGCTTGAGCAAGTACTGTTGCAGTAGTAGTACCGTCACCAGCAACATCGTTTGTTTTGCTTGCAACTTCAGATACTAGTTTTGCACCCATGTTTTCGAAAGCATCTTCTAATTCGATTTCCTTAGCAATTGTTACACCATCATTTGTGATAAGTGGAGAACCGAATTTTTTCTCAAGAACTACGTTACGGCCTTTTGGTCCTAATGTAACTTTTACAGCATCTGCTAATTTATCAACACCGCGAAGCATTGCACGACGTGCTTCTTCACTGAATTTAATTTCTTTTGCCATTCCTTTACGACCTCCTCGTCATTCTTCAAAATTTCACTAAATCTATCATACTTTGTTAATCATTAACCGATAACAGCTAAGATGTCACTCTCACGAAGAATTAAATATTCATTACCTTGGTATTTCACTTCTGTACCAGCATATTTTGAAAAGATGATACGATCGCCCTCAGATACCTCAAGTGCAACACGCTCACCGCTATCTAAAACACGTCCAGTACCTACAGCGACAACCTTGCCTTCTTGTGGCTTTTCTTTAGCAGAGTCAGGTAACACGATACCGCTCGCAGTTTTTTCTTCAGTTTCTACTAGCTCAATTACGACTCGATCACCTAGTGGTTTTAACAAGTGAAACGACCTCCTTGAAATTGAATATGTAAATTTTTTATTATTAGCACTCATCACTCTCGAGTGCTAACACAATTATTATAATAAATAATTCATTTCAATTTTGCAAGTATTGTACATTATTTTTTTAAAAAGGGAAAAATACACACTGTAATAATCATTTCCAATCCTGTTCATTGTATTCATAATTATCTATCTTTCATACATAAAATAATTGTAGAGGATACGCCAAAGTTTTCGGCAATTTTCCAATATAAATTTTGGAGTATAAGGATTTTACCGTTATAAGAAAGGGTTCTCTGTTGAATACCACCATTATCAATAGTAGAATGAACATATGCTATTATAGGTGAGGAAGGAATTTATTACATTGAAAAAAGAATATGGCTATATATTAATTACCTATATTGTAATGCAGCTTTCTGGAATAATTGGTGTTCCACTTGTCCTTATGTTAGGAATCAAGGCGTTTCATATCCCATATAATCAAATGAAATTGCTTGCCTCTCCGTACTGGATTATCATAAGCTTCATTGCTGCCCTTATCATCGTGCTATTGATTTTGAAAAAGGCAGAATATAATCGACGGGACGACCGGACAATCCCGCTTCCATTAGGAAAATCGATAGGATGGGCTATTGGAGGAATTTTCCTCGCTTTTTTTGCACAATATATTGCAGCAATTATTGAACATTTACTTGGGGTTAAAGCGGGTTCTGAGAATACGCAAAGAATCATTGATTTGATCGAAAACTTCCCGTTAGTAGTAATTGTGAGTTCCATTGTCGGACCAATTTTAGAGGAAATTGTATTTCGGAAAATCATCTTTGGAACACTGAATAAGCGTTTTTCTTTCTTTTTTTCAGCTGTTATTAGTTCAATTATTTTTGGATTAGCTCATCTTGAGCCCGTCCATCTTATTTTGTATTCTGCTATGGGGTTTACCTTCGCGTTTCTTTATTATAAAACAAAAAGAATTATGGTCTCCATTATTGCTCATGTAATGATGAATACAATTGTTGTCACCGTACAGATCTTAAATCGCGAAAATATACAAAAGATCATAGAAAATTATGACAAAGTACATAGCTTTATTGGAGGATTTTTTGGATGAGAGCTATTTTTTCTGGCATTGTTTATTGCCTTTTAGGAGTAATGTTTACATATATGGCTATACAAAGAGTGGCTATTAGCGGATGGGGAGCTTTTACATACGTACTCATTCTTTTAGCCACATTAGATTTTGGTGCAGGTATTCGATTGATTTTACTGTATTTTAAAATATCAAGCCGTAATAATAAATAAACCTTCCTTTATTGAGGAAGGTTTTTTTCTGTTAGACTTTGTCTAGCTACAGGTGAAATTTGCACTTCAATTTCAATTGCGCCTATCGGCTAGCGGATGAGAAAGGCTTCCGCTTTTCTTATTCCATTTGATTTTGGCTTTCCAATTCGAGCTGCGCTTCCGCAGCTTTTACTTTTCGATAGCCAATTTTGGAAATCCAAATACTGACCTCATATAAAATGATAAGTGGAATTCCTACCGCAATTTGTGACATAACATCCGGCGGGGTAATAAAAGCCGAAACAACTGTTATGACAAAGTAAGCATATTTACGGATTTTCCCTAAAAACATTGGAGTAATGATTCCCAATCTCGTTAAGAATAATACCACTACCGGCAATTCAAACAAGAAGCCAAATGGAAGCGTAATTTGAAATAAGAATTGGAAGTATTCATTTATCCCAATTACCGCATGAATATCCAGTTGATTCGATAACTTCAGCATGAAGTTTATAATTATCGGGAACAGGATGAAGTAAGAAAAGGCAAGTCCACCGATAAATAATAGTAGTGTAACCGGAATGTAGCTTAATGTGACTCTGCGCTCTTTTTCATATAAACCAGGGCTTATAAATGCCCATAATTGATATAAAATAACTGGCAGTATCATGATTAAGGCTAAATATACGGTAACCTCCCAATACACTTTGAAAGGATCGGTCAAACGAAAAGCATTCATCGTCAAATCTTTCGCTATCTCCGCATTTTGCAAATACCGAATGATCGGCTGGGAAATAAACATACTTACAATACAAGCCAAGATAAAGAAAACGACTATTACGAACAGTCGTTTTCTTAGCTCGGATAAATGTTCAAATATCGTCATATCTTTTTGACTCATTTATTTTCATCCTATCATTTACATGTATACTGTTTTACTGTAAATTTCACTATTCGTACTGTATGAAAACTCCAAAACAATTAGTCCGGGTATTTTTATTAGAAATATTCTTCTTCAAAATAAATAATTTCATTTCAAAGCAGCATAGCATGATAAAAAAGCCTTATTTAACGTCCTCTTTTGTTATGTTAACTTTTGTATCCTTTGCTGTTTCGTCTTTTGTTATATCAACTTTTGTGTTTTTCGCTTGTTCATCGTCATCATCGTCTGCCAAACCTTTTGTAGCATTCTTGAATTCACGTAATGTACTACCAGCAGCTTTCCCTAATTGAGGCAACTTTTTCGGACCAAACACTAATAAAGCTACAATTACAATAATAATAAGACTTCCAATACCTGGTCTCATCAGTGCCCACCTCCTTATAATGATATGATAGCAGAAATCAACTATTCTTTTATTATGAATTTGTTTCCTCTTGTGAATTTTCCGTGTCATTTGGATAATGCTTCAAAAAATACACAAGTGCTTGCAGCTCAACAGCTAAATCGATATGATGCACTCTAATAGAACTCGGTACATTTAGTCTAGCCGGTGTAAAATTTAATATACCTTTAACATTCGTCTCTAAGATGCTATCTGTAATAGATTGAGCCACTTCAGCAGGAACAGTTAAAATAGCAATAGAAATATTTTCTTCTACTAAACGGCTTTGCAGTTCTGAAAATTCATAGACATGTACTTGTCCGATTTTTTTCCCAATTTTATTTTTATCTATATCAAAAGCAATTTCAATCTTAGTATTATTGTTTTTTAAAAAATTATAATTTAAAAAGGCGGTACCTAAATTTCCAACACCGATTAATGCTACTTTTGTTACTTCGTCCTGGTCCAGTGTTTTTCGAAAAAAGCTTAAAAGATAGTTAACATTATATCCATACCCTTTTTTACCTAGGGCTCCAAAATAGGAAAAATCTCTTCTGATTGTTGCAGAATCTACTTTTACCGCTTCACTAAGTTCCGCTGATGATACTCTCTGCTTGCCTGCATTATGCAAGTTTTGCAAAAAACGATAGTAAAGAGGCAATCTTTTTGCTGTTGCCTGAGGTATTTTTAGCGTGTCTTCATTCATTTGCTTTCCCCCAAATATACTATGCTTCCCTTTTAAAATCCTTACTAGATACTCCGCCGGTCTTTTCTACTAAGTAAGTAGGACCGATCACCATTCCTTTATCAACAGCTTTGCACATATCATACACCGTTAGCGCTGCTATAGAGCTGGCAGTCAATGCTTCCATTTCCACACCGGTGCTTCCTTTTGTTTTAACTGTTGTCCGTATACAAAGCACAAATTGATCTTCATTCTTTTTCCAAGTGAATTCGATATTAATACCGTTTAAAGGAATCGGGTGGCACATCGGAATAATATCCCATGTTTTTTTGGCTGCCATTATCCCGGCGATTTGAGCGACTGCCAATACATCGCCTTTTTTGATTTTATTCTCACTAATATGTTCATACACCTGGGCATTAAGTTCGATGCTAGATTCAGCTATTGCGGTACGAATAGTTTCCGGTTTAGCGCTTACATCTACCATTTTTGCCCGTCCTTGTTCATTAAAATGAGTGAAATCCGACAACCTGCATTCACCTCTTTTTTCCATCATACACCTTTTCATTGTCAATGTCATCGCCTCAATGAAATGGGAAAAATTTATATCCCTATCATTTATTCTATCCTATTCAGGATTATTGCCGAACTATGCCGATATACGTTACACTAACATTAATAATCTGAGGTGATAAAAATGATATTATTGCAAGTTCAACAACTATCAAAATATTTTGGTGCTGAACTTATTTTATCGAATATAAAATTAGAAATCCAAACAAAAAATAGAATTGCTCTAGTTGGCCGAAACGGTGCCGGGAAATCTACTTTGTTAAAAATCATATCTGGGCAGATGTCTCACGATACTGGTGAAATCATCAAACCAAAAGATGTGTCTATTGGATATTTAGCTCAAAATACCGGATTAGAATCAGAATTATCCATTTGGGATGAAATGCTTACAGTGTTCCATGATTTAAAGGAAATGGAAAAGAAACTTCGTTCACTCGAACATCAAATGTCAGACCCATCTATTTATGATAAAGCCGATCAATATGAGAGACTCCTAAAAGAGTACGATGAACTGCAAATACGGTTCAAAGATTCCGGAGGTTATCAATACGAAGCCGATATTCGCTCCGTTCTTCACGGCTTACGGTTTGGTGATTATGATTATAATACACTGATTAAAACATTAAGCGGAGGACAAAAAACAAGACTTGCTCTGGCTAAGCTTTTGCTCACAAAACCTGATATTTTAATTTTGGATGAGCCTACTAACCACTTGGACATTGATACATTATCCTGGTTAGAACAATATTTACAAGGATATGAAGGTGCTATTCTTATTGTTTCTCATGATCGATATTTTCTCGATAAAGTGGTTAACCAAGTGTATGAAATTTCCCGTCATATGATTCAAAAATATATAGGGAATTATAGTGACTATTTAGTAAAAAAGGCCGAACAGTATGAGCAAGATATGAAGCTATATGAAAAGCAACAAGAGGAAGTAGCAAAGCTTCAAGACTTTATTCAGCGTAATCTTGCAAGGGCATCGACAACGAAAAGAGCACAAAGTCGTCGAAAAAAACTGGAAAAAATGACATTAATGGACCGGCCTAATGGAGATGAGAAATCCGCTAATTTCTCCTTTGACATTGAACGTCAAAGCGGAAATGATGTTATGAATATACGTAATGCTGCTATTGGCTATAACAACCAAGTTATTGCCGAAAACATTGATATTTCCATCAAAAAGGGAGACAGCATTGCTTTAGTCGGCCCGAATGGTATAGGAAAATCTACCCTCTTAAAAACAATTATTAAAAAGCTTTCATTATTTAACGGGACGATAGAATATGGTTCGAATGTAATGATAGGTTATTATGATCAGGAACAAGCCGAATTATCATCCAATAAAACGGTACTCCAAGAATTATGGGATGACTATCCTTTAAAAAGCGAGAAGGAAATTCGGACTGTACTAGGCAACTTCCTCTTTTCCGGCGATGATGTATCTAAAATTGTTTCTACCTTAAGCGGTGGAGAAAAGGCAAGGCTTGCCCTTTCAAAGCTCATGCTTCAAAATGCGAACTTTCTCATTTTAGATGAGCCAACAAACCATCTAGATATTGATAGTAAGGAAGTTTTAGAAAATGCATTAATTGATTATCCAGGTACCATTCTGTTTGTTTCCCATGACCGCTATTTTATCAACAGGATTGCAACGAAGGTCATAGAGCTTTCGAAACGAGGAACAAAGGAATTTCTTGGTGATTATGATTATTATGTGGAAAAAAAGCAAGAATTAGAAGAGCTTCAAAAACTTGAAGAACAAACTAAAATAACAAAGGCAATACCTGAAACCACTTCCAAGCAAGCTTATCAAATGGATAAAGAAGCAAAGAAAGTGGAACGACAGCGAAAAAGACGGATTCAAGAGATAGAAGAAACCGTAGAAGCATTAGAGTCAGAGGTTCAAGAAAAAGAAGCTTTATTAAGTGATCCGGAAATTTATCAAGATCATGTCCGTCTTGCCAATTTACATGAGGAGATTGAGAAGAAAAAATCTTTTATTAATGATTTAATGGAAGAATGGTCGGAAATTGCCGAACTCCTTTAATAGCTGGGGAATGACCCCAGCTATTTTTTTATTATATAACCATTATAAGTTTTGTATCGCAGATTTTATTCCACGAGTTTGGTCCTTGTCTAGCTATTTCTACATCATCTCCAAGAGGGTAAGGAATCTACTAATCCCTGTGCCGTGTTCTCTATATTTTGCATCGAAGACTACGAAATTCGTACGCCAATAAGCAAGGCGATTTCGCTTTTCACTTTCCCACAATTTTATTCACAATACAATGCCTGATCTTTTAAGTTATTTTCAAGTTTTCCACATTATACACATTTATCAACAAAGTTATCCACTTTATACACAGAAAGCAGAGAGTAATAGTTACTGTTTATACACATCATCTTAAAGTTATTAACAACTTATCCACAACCTGTGCACAACAACATCTGTTCGTCCCTTTTTAACCATTTCTTATCTGACATAAGTTTGTGGATTTTTTCATTAAATATGTTATCCACAGACTTATGAATAAGTTATAATAAGGACGATTTTTGTATAAAATTCTCCGTTATCTCTTCACAAAAAAAGCATTCAGTTATCACTGAATGCTTTTTTTGTTGATTAAAAACTCTCAATATCTAATCCCGGATTCGCATTTAAAGCAAGGCTGCTTCTTTTCCCTTTTTCAAATAACACACTTCCAGCAGCAGCAATCATGGCAGCATTATCTGTGCATAAGTTTAATGGCGGGATTACTAGTTCTATAGATGGCAATTGCTTAAATGCCTCTTCCAAAGCTTTTCGCAGGCCCTTATTCGCGGCGACACCACCTGATAATAGAACTTGCTTTACGTTATATTCTTTTGCAGCACGTACAGTTTTTGTAACAAGTACATCAATAACGCTATCTTGAAAGCTTGCTGCCAAATCCTTTGAATCAATCGATATCCCTTTTTGGGCGGCATTGTGCAAAGTGTTTATAACCGCAGATTTTAAGCCGCTAAAACTAAAATCATAGGAGTCTTCTTCCAACCATGCACGCGGCAAATCAATAGTTGGTGTCCCCTCATGAGCAAGGCGGTCAATATGCGGACCACCTGGATATGGCAAGTTCAATGTTCTGGCTACTTTGTCATAGGCTTCCCCAGCAGCATCGTCCCTTGTTTCCCCTATTACCTTAAACTCTCCATGCTCCTCCATATAGACTATTTCGGTATGACCTCCCGAAACAACAAGTGACAATAATGGAAAAGTCATTTCCTTTATTAGTCTATTTGCATAAATATGACCAGCTATATGGTGAACACTTACCAATGGGATATTGTTAGCGAAAGCTATTGCCTTTGCAGCATTGACCCCAACTAATAATGCTCCAACTAATCCTGGCCCCTCCGTTACAGCAATTGCATCTAATTCTGCTAGTGTAATCCCAGCTTCCTTTAATGCCTCTTCTATCACAATTGTTATTTGTTCAACATGATGCCTGGATGCCAGTTCCGGCACAACACCGCCAAACCGTTTGTGGCTTTCAATTTGAGAAGCAACAACATTTGATAAAATAATCGTCCCATTTTTGATAACGGATGCTGCCGTTTCATCACAGCTTGTTTCTATCCCTAGTACGATAAGATCTTTTTCCATTATAATTTCACCCACATTACTAAAGCATCTTCATGATTATCCGTATAATAGCCTTTTCGAATGCCTCCATCCTGGAAGCCAAGCTTTCGGTATAATGATTGTGCTATATGATTGGTAACCCGAACCTCTAAGGTCATAGAGTGGGCACGATGAAGTCTTGCAAATTCCATCATTTTTTTCATCAAACTTTTACCCAATTTTAAACCGCGATATTCCGGCGATATAGCGATATTTGTGATATGTGCCTCATCCACGACAATCCATACCCCACAATAGCCAATTATGTTGCCATTATGTTCTAAGATAAAATAATGTGCAAATTGGTTATTCACGAACTCATTGTAAAAAGCTTCCCGGGACCATGGAAGGGTGAATGATTCCAACTCCACCTTGATAATTCCATCTAAATCATCCAGAGTTGCTTTGCGAAATGTAATATGTGACATGTTAATCCCCTGACCCAACATCATCATTTTTATGTGCCTCTAACCACTTTGCCTCAGCTTCCACTAACCTTATATAATTTGGTACAAAGGTATGGATATCTTCACCTGGCATATCCATCCCTAAAAGACCTAATTCGCTAGGACGAGGATTGTTTTCTGTTATTTCCGCAAATACCGCATAGTTTCCTAGTACATCTCTTAACACTGATTGATGAAGTGCAGCATCCTGACCAATAAATAATATTTTTTTGTTTAATCTCTTTAGTTCTTCCGCCCAATTAACCGCTAATATATTGCAATCATTCTTCACTGTTTCCAGTTTATTTTCATGATATCTATACAAGCCTGTGTATAGCTGTCCCCTTCTTGCATCAAACAACGGCGATAAATATCCATCGAAATAACGACCGACACCGGTCATTAATGCTAAGCTAGACACGCCTACAAGCGGTATCTTTAAGCTCCATGCCAATGATTTCGCAATCGTTACACCAATCCTTACCCCCGTATAGGAACCCGGTCCTTTTGCCACAACAATTTTCTCCAACTCCTTCGGCAATGTATCACAATCCTGAAGCAAATGTTGAATAGCCGGCATTACTCTAATACTATGATTTTTTTTCAAATTTGTTATATACTCACCAATAACCTTTCCTTCCTCTAGAAGGGCAATCCCCAGTACTTGGTTCGATGTATCAATTGCTAGTACCTTCATTTAAATAACTCCTTACACAAAGACTCATATCGCTGTCCCTTTGGATTAAATTCCAATTTTCTTATTTGATCACCTTGATGTGTGATGGTGACTTCCAAATAATCAGGCGGCAGTTGCTCCTGAATCATCTTGGACCATTCAACTATGGTCACTCCTCCACCTTCAAAATATTCATCAAACCCCAGATCCTCATAGGAATCCTGTATACGATATACATCCATATGAAACAGAGGAAGTCTGCCGTGATATTCCTTTATGATGGTAAAGGTAGGACTATTTACAGTTCTGCGTATTCCCAAACCAGCAGCAATTCCTTTGGTAAAAGTCGTTTTTCCTGCCCCTAAGTCACCTTCTAATAATATCAAATCATTTTCTTGAAGCATTGATGCTAATTTCTTAGCAAATACAAACGTTTCTTCTGGTCCATTTGAAATCCATTCATAAACCTGCATACCGATCTCCTCTAAAAAGTAGCGTTTTAGCTAAAAAATTTATATAAAATAATAAAAGACTTATTAAAAAGCCTTAGGATTATACGTCCTAAGGAAATCATTATACTGCTAGTTTACCTCAATACCAATAAATGAGCAAAGCGTACAAGTCTTTTTAACTTTTAACCATAATTCAAAAGAAAAACTGCTGGGGTCCCAACAGTCGTACACATATCTTAAAGAATAAGTTGATAAAAATGAACATCCTGCCATTCATTAAATTTATATCCCACTTCTTTAAAACAGCCCACAAATTCAAATCCAAACTTTTCATGGAGCTTTACACTTGCCTCATTACCGCCAGTAATCCCGCTAATGATAGTATGATATCCATCTTTTGCGGCCCGAATCAGAATTTCTTGCATTAACACGCTTCCGACACCTTTTCCTCTGCAATCAGATGAAAGGTATATGGATAGTTCTGTTGTTTGGGAGTACGCTTCTTTATCCCTAAATTTACTTAAACAACTATAGCCTACAACTTTCCCATCCATTTCAGCAACAATGAACGGGTATTTTCCGCTATGCTCCTTATACCAAACCATCCGTTGTTCTATTGTTTGTTCAACTAGGTCAAACGTTGCAGAAAGATTTCGTATTGCTTCATTGTAAATTTCTAGCATTGCTGCTAAATCTGTTACAGCGGCATCCCTTATATGAAGCATAAGTTTATTCCTCCATTGCCATAAAATC
>NZ_LJJC01000006.1:50000-135993 GCF_001420715.1 Heyndrickxia shackletonii
CCCGCACTTTTCAACGTGCGTGGGTTCGGGCCTCCAGTAAGTGTTACCTTACCTTCACCCTGGACATGGGTAGATCACCTGGTTTCGGGTCTACGACCTCATACTTATTCGCCCTATTCAGACTCGCTTTCGCTGCGGCTCCGCTTCATCAGCTTAACCTTGCATGAAATCGTAACTCGCCGGTTCATTCTACAAAAGGCACGCTATCACCCATTAACGGGCTCTAACTACTTGTAGGCACACGGTTTCAGGTTCTCTTTCACTCCCCTCCCGGGGTGCTTTTCACCTTTCCCTCACGGTACTGGTTCACTATCGGTCACTAGGGAGTATTTAGCCTTGGGAGATGGTCCTCCCTGCTTCCGACGGGATTTCACGTGTCCCGCCGTACTCAGGATCCACTCTGGAGGGAACGAAGTTTCAACTACAGGGTTGTTACCTTCTTTGACGGGCCTTTCCAGACCTCTTCATTTACTCCGTTCCTTTGTAACTCCGTATAGAGTGTCCTACAACCCCAAGAGGCAAGCCTCTTGGTTTGGGCTTCTTCCGTTTCGCTCGCCGCTACTCAGGAAATCGCGTTTGCTTTCTCTTCCTCCGGGTACTTAGATGTTTCAGTTCCCCGGGTCTGCCTTCATTACCCTATGTATTCAGGTAAAGATACTGCTCCATTACGAGCAGTGGGTTCCCCCATTCGGAAATCTCCGGATCAAAGCTTGCTTACAGCTCCCCGAAGCATATCGGTGTTAGTCCCGTCCTTCATCGGCTCCTAGTGCCAAGGCATCCACCGTGCGCCCTTACTAACTTAACCTATAAGGTTATTACTACTTTAAATTGGATGAAATCCATAAAGTGGCGATTCTCGGTTTTACTTGGTTTCTTCTATCAGTATCTAGTTTTCAAGGAACAAGGCTACTGACTTCAATCACATCATGATTAAACGTCAGAGAATTTGCTACATGCTGACTTGCTCCGAGGTGAACCTAATCATCCTCGAATATGCTTTGCCGCAGGAGCAAAAAACTTTGTTAGAATTAGAAAAAGTTTCTTAATAGTTTCTAATTTATAACAATATATTTGAAAGGATTGACCTTTCAAAACTGAACAGAACTTATAAACGTCTTCTTGTAACCACGTAAGTGGTTTTCCATTATCCTTAGAAAGGAGGTGATCCAGCCGCACCTTCCGATACGGCTACCTTGTTACGACTTCACCCCAATCATCTGTCCCACCTTCGGCGGCTGGCTCCTAAAGGTTACCTCACCGACTTCGGGTGTTACAAACTCTCGTGGTGTGACGGGCGGTGTGTACAAGGCCCGGGAACGTATTCACCGCGGCATGCTGATCCGCGATTACTAGCGATTCCGGCTTCATGCAGGCGAGTTGCAGCCTGCAATCCGAACTGAGAATGGTTTTATGGGATTGGCTTAACCTCGCGGTCTCGCAGCCCTTTGTACCATCCATTGTAGCACGTGTGTAGCCCAGGTCATAAGGGGCATGATGATTTGACGTCATCCCCACCTTCCTCCGGTTTGTCACCGGCAGTCACCTTAGAGTGCCCAACTGAATGCTGGCAACTAAGGTCAAGGGTTGCGCTCGTTGCGGGACTTAACCCAACATCTCACGACACGAGCTGACGACAACCATGCACCACCTGTCACTCTGTCCCCCGAAGGGGAACGCCCTATCTCTAGGGTTGTCAGAGGATGTCAAGACCTGGTAAGGTTCTTCGCGTTGCTTCGAATTAAACCACATGCTCCACCGCTTGTGCGGGCCCCCGTCAATTCCTTTGAGTTTCAGCCTTGCGGCCGTACTCCCCAGGCGGAGTGCTTAATGCGTTAGCTGCAGCACTAAAGGGCGGAAACCCTCTAACACTTAGCACTCATCGTTTACGGCGTGGACTACCAGGGTATCTAATCCTGTTCGCTCCCCACGCTTTCGCGCCTCAGCGTCAGTTACAGACCAGAGAGTCGCCTTCGCCACTGGTGTTCCTCCACATCTCTACGCATTTCACCGCTACACGTGGAATTCCACTCTCCTCTTCTGCACTCAAGTCTCCCAGTTTCCAATGACCCTCCACGGTTGAGCCGTGGGCTTTCACATCAGACTTAAGAAACCGCCTGCGCGCGCTTTACGCCCAATAATTCCGGACAACGCTTGCCACCTACGTATTACCGCGGCTGCTGGCACGTAGTTAGCCGTGGCTTTCTGGTTAGGTACCGTCAAGGTACCGCCCTATTCGAACGATACTTGTTCTTCCCTAACAACAGAGTTTTACGATCCGAAAACCTTCATCACTCACGCGGCGTTGCTCCGTCAGACTTTCGTCCATTGCGGAAGATTCCCTACTGCTGCCTCCCGTAGGAGTCTGGGCCGTGTCTCAGTCCCAGTGTGGCCGATCACCCTCTCAGGTCGGCTACGCATCGTTGCCTTGGTGAGCCGTTACCTCACCAACTAGCTAATGCGCCGCGGGTCCATCTGTAAGTGATAGCCGAAGCCATCTTTCAATCTTTCCTCATGCGAGGAAAGAAGTTATCCGGTATTAGCCCCGGTTTCCCGGAGTTATCCCAGTCTTACAGGCAGGTTACCCACGTGTTACTCACCCGTCCGCCGCTAACTTTTAAAAGCAAGCTTTTAAAAGTCCGCTCGACTTGCATGTATTAGGCACGCCGCCAGCGTTCGTCCTGAGCCAGGATCAAACTCTCCAAAAAAGTGTTTGATATAGCTCATTATTTAAAACATTGACGTTTCGTTCTGTTCAGTTTTCAAAGATCAATTATTTGCCGCTTCTTGTGAAGCAACTTTTATAGTTTATCATCTCCAGAAGAAGATGTCAACAACTTTTTAAAATCTTTTTTTGGAGCGGGTGATGGGAATCGAACCCACGACAACAGCTTGGAAGGCTGTAGTTTTACCACTAAACTACACCCGCATATTTAAATTTCATAATGGTCGGGAAGACAGGATTCGAACCTGCGACCCCATGGTCCCAAACCATGTGCTCTACCAAGCTGAGCTACTTCCCGATTGAAGTAAGTATACAAAACAATAATATACTCGCTTGAATAGTTTTTTTATGGCGCGCCCAAGAGGAGTCGAACCCCTAACCTTTTGATCCGTAGTCAAACGCTCTATCCAATTGAGCTATGGGCGCATTATAGTGAAATTATTTATAGAAAGTTAATTTGCTGTGCAAAAAACTTTGGTGCGGCCGAGAGGACTTGAACCTCCACGGGGTTGCCCCCACTAGGCCCTCAACCTAGCGCGTCTGCCATTCCGCCACGACCGCATTTATTAAAAGTGACAAAAAACATTATAACAAACAGCTAGATAAATTTCAATAGTAAATTTTGGTGCGGGTGAAGGGAGTCGAACCCCCACGCCTTGCGGCGCCAGATCCTAAGTCTGGTGCGTCTGCCAATTCCGCCACACCCGCGTTACAGAAAGAAAATCCACGTTAAAATGGTGAGCCATGAAGGACTCGAACCTTCGACCCTCTGATTAAAAGTCAGATGCTCTACCGACTGAGCTAATGGCTCGTTAAAGTTTTCAAAAATAAAAAAATGGCTGGGCTAGCTGGATTCGAACCAGCGAATGACGGAGTCAAAGTCCGTTGCCTTACCACTTGGCTATAGCCCAATATTGATTTTAAAAGAAAGGAAATTCATCATAGCATATACTAAAACAAATTTCAAACCCCATTAAAAATGGCGGTCTGGACGGGACTCGAACCCGCGACCTCCTGCGTGACAGGCAGGCATTCTAACCAGCTGAACTACCAGACCAATATTATGAATTTCTAATGACCCGTACGGGATTCGAACCCGTGTTACCGCCGTGAAAGGGCGGTGTCTTAACCGCTTGACCAACGGGCCATAACAACTAATGAATTATGGCGGAGAAGGAGGGATTTGAACCCTCGCGCCGCTTACGCGACCTACACCCTTAGCAGGGGCGCCTCTTCAGCCACTTGAGTACTTCCCCATATTGGCTCCGCAGGTAGGATTCGAACCTACGACCGATCGGTTAACAGCCGATAGCTCTACCACTGAGCTACTGCGGAATATTATTTCAATCTCGACTCTTAAAATTATAATGAGGAACAGGCCATGTGTCAACCCAATTTCAAAAAAACTTTTTTACGACACTATTATTTTGCTTTATTTAGCTTTCCTCCGCATTTTCCACATACATAACGAGTCGTATCCACTTTTCTCTTTCTTTTATACAGGGTTTTACAGTTCGTACATTCATACAAATGAAGAACAGTCACTCTTTTTGTTTTTACATTTTTAAGAGGCGTACAAAATCTCGAACCTCCAACTTGTTTTAACAATGCCTTAAAATCATAATCCTTATGCTGATAGCCTCTTCCTTCTATATGAAGATGATAATGACATAATTCATGCTTAATGATTGCAATGAGTTCCGTCATTCCATGCTCCTCAAAATACTTATAATTAAGCTCAATATTATGGCTCTTCAATAAATAGCGTCCACCAGTTGTTCGCAATCTCGGATTGAATAACGCATAATGTTTAAATGGCTTTCCAAAAAAAGTGATTGAAATATCCTCAACAAGTTTTTGAAGCTTTAGATTGTCCAATCTTAAACTCCCCTTTTTAAACAACTCAAAATGAACATGACAACCCATTATAACATATACTAGGTATTAACCTACTTATCAATCAAGGAGGTTTCGATATGCCAATCTGGTTTCAGAATCAAATGCGAAGGGCGTTTAATGAAAAAAATCGATATCAAATTAAACTATTAAATCAATGCTGGTTTTTTTACACAAACCAGAACAATGAAAAATCCAATTGATATTTCATGGTCTTACCGATCTATCTATATAATATTAGAGGACAGAGAATCCGTTATTTTGATAAAATGACCTCAATTTCATGACTAAGCGGACAGAGGTTCCGTTATTCGCGAAAAAACACATTGAAATTACTGATATTTTGCTAAATAACGGAACCTGTGTCCGCAAATCGAAGGAAACAACCCATTTTCTCGCAGATAACGGAACCTCTGTCCGCTAAATTCAAAAAACGACCAAACATGTACGCGTTTCGGTCGTTTTTTTTCACACAATGTTCTCCAAAGTAACAGACCTATTGCAGTCTTACTTATTTTTTCAGCATTGTAAGGGATAATCTTCCTTTTTGAGTATCAACGTTTTCAACCCACACAGTAACAATATCCCCAACAGATACAACATCAAGCGGATGTTTGACAAATTGATTGCTTAATTTTGAAATGTGGACTAGTCCATCTTCTTTTACTCCTACATCCACAAATGCTCCAAAGTCAACAACATTTCTTACTGTACCTTGCATTTCCATTCCAGGCTTTAAGTCTTCTAGTTTTAAAATATCTTTCTTCAATAGTGGTTTAGGTAATTCATCCCTCGGGTCACGTCCCGGTTTATTTAATGCATCTATAATATCTCGTAAGGTAAGCTCTCCTATTCCTAATTCATTCGAAATCTCTTGAATAGACAGAGCTTCAATTGCAGCCTTTAATTTTTCAGAACCAATATCTGCAGTGGTAAAATTCAACTTTTTCAACAATGCTTTTACTTCTTCATATCTTTCAGGGTGAATAGAGGTTTTATCAAGCGGCTCGTCCCCATCTGTTACCCTCAGAAACCCGATACATTGCTCATACGTTTTTGCTCCTAAACGAGGAATGTCCTTTAATTGCCTTCGATTAACGAACCGACCACTCTCATTCCGAACTTTAACAATGTTTCCAGCTACAGTTTTACTTAAACCAGCTACATATTGTAGAAGTGAAGGTGAAGCTGTATTTACATTCACCCCAACTTGGTTTACAGCGGTTTCCACCACAAATGTTAAAGAATCATTTAATTTCTTTTGCGAAACATCATGTTGATATTGGCCGACCCCTACGGATTTTGGATCAATTTTTACTAATTCCGCTAGAGGATCTTGAAGTCTTCTTGCAATAGATACCGCACTTCTTTCCTCGACCTGCAAGTCCGGAAACTCCTCCCGCGCTAGATCAGATGCAGAATAAACGCTTGCACCCGCTTCATTAACAATAATATAAGATATATCGTTTTTTACCTCTTTCAGAATTCCTGCTACAAATTGCTCTGTTTCCTGAGAAGCAGTTCCATTACCGATCGCAATGATTTCAATATGGTACTCTTCTAAGATCTTGATAATTTTTTCTTTCGCTTCTTCTGGCTTTGCTTTTGGTGGATGTGGGTAAATGACACCTATGTACAATACTTTTCCTGTTTCATTTACTACTGCCAATTTGCAGCCGGTTCGATAAGCGGGGTCTACCCCCAATACCATTTTCCCTTTTAATGGTGGCTGTAATAAAAGGTTTCGTAAATTTTCGGAAAAGATATGGATCGCTTGATCTTCACCCTTTTCCGTTAGCTCATTACGAATTTCCCTTTCGATTGCCGGCTGGATCAATCGTTTATAAGCATCTTCAACTGCTTGTTGAACATAAATAGCAGTAATAGAATGAGACGTTTTTATTACCTTTTTAGAAAGCTGATCGATAATTCTTTCTATTTCTGGCTGTATGGATACACGCAATATATCTTCTTTTTCACCGCGATTTAAGGCTAAAATTCGGTGGGGAACAATTTTCCTAATCGGTTCTTCGTATTCATAGTACATTTCAAAAACCTTTTTCTCATCATTTTCTGCTTTTTTCACAGAGGAGGAAATGATTCCGGTTTTATATGTATCACGTCGAATCCACTCCCGATGGGAAGCCTCATCCGACACCCATTCTGCAATAATATCCTTCGCGCCAATTATAGCTTCTTCTGTTGTATGTACTTCCTTCTCTTCCGAAATAAATTGTGCAGCTTTCTCTTCTACATTACCGGTTGTCGGAAAGGTCATCATCCATTCCGCTAGCGGTTCTAATCCTTTCTCTTTTGCAATGGTTGCTTTTGTACGACGTTTTTGCTTATATGGTCGATACAAGTCCTCTATCGTTTGAAGCTTATCTGCAGCAATTATTTTTTGTTGCAGCTCATCTGTAAGCTTTCCCTGCTCTCCAATTAATCTAATAACCTCTTCTTTTCTTTGTTCCAAATTTTGAATATAGGTCCATCGCTCCATAATAGCTCTGATTTGAACCTCATCCAACGCTCCCGTCATCTCTTTTCGATATCTTGCAATGAACGGAACGGTATTTCCTTCATCAAGTAAAGAAATGACTGTATTTATCTGTTTAGAGGAAAATTTCAATTCCACAGCTAATTGCTTTTTTAATTGTTCATCTCTTGTTGCTACTGTTTGTTCAACCATTCAATTCACCCATTTCCACCATTATTGAATTATTGTGAGACCCTTATTATTTTACCATTTTCTATAAAAAAGGAACAAATGCGCAAGCGCCTTGCCCATCGGCGTATGGATTTCGTAGTCTTCGACTGAGATAAAGGAAACACAGTGAGGTAGTTCACGAACTGATGTTGACTTATCGTAGGGAGGAGACGGAGAAATCCACTAGCCGATAGGCGCTGAAGCTAGACGTAGACAACTTTTTAAAAAGTTATCCAAAAGGTTCAATTTTATAAATTCCTAAGCAGTGAAAAAGCCTGCAACCTATAGCAAGCTTCCAAGGATAAAAGTAGAGTCATCCGTCTTCCGAATATGGTCTCGTTCTATTTCATTAGCGATCGCCTCAAGAGGACGTCCGCTTTGAATAAATGTTTTTGAATTAGAAAGCTTTAATCCATCCGAATGTAACAAAAAACGAGAATTCGTTTCATAAGAAAAACGATGTGTCCGGTAAATTTGTGGTCTTCCCGATAAATAGCCTGTCACCGGTAGAGGATACGTTGTTTTCCCGGAAGGTGTGTATAAAAAAAAACGAATATTCCCGACGCAGCTATAAATAAATTCACGCTTCCGTAAATCGATTTTCATTATCGAAACGGCTGCTCCTCTTTTATTTACTAGTAACTTATTGCATTCTTGTATGAGTGTTTCCACATCTAATTCCAGGTGTTCCTTTACAAAATCTACAACAGATGAGGATGCCTCAAAAGCGGCTTTCCCGCTTCCAAGTCCATCAGCTAATATACATAAAAATATGTCATTCTTTACGGTCATAAAAAAGCTATCTCCACAATAATCCTTTCCTTCTTTTGCTGTTTGAAAAGCAATTGCTTCCATCAAATTATGTTGAATTTGCATCATGATAAGTATTTCTCCGAATCTATTGTATCTTCCTCAAAAATGGCTTCACGTAATTTTTTTATAGCACGACGCTGTAGTCTTGATACATGCATTTGGGATATCCCAAGCTTCAAACCTGTTTCTTTTTGGCTTTTATTTTCCAAATAAGTATATTGGATAATTTGGCGTTCTTGATCACTTAGTACGTGTAATGCCTTATCGACAACTAAGCGCTGATCTACCTTTTCATATCCTTCATCTACATTTCCTACTATATCTAATAACGTGACAGTGCTTCCATCTGAATCCGCTTCAATGGAATGATCTACAGACAGAGATTGGTAGCTTTTCCCCATTTCCATTGCCTCAAGAACATCTTCCTCGGATACATCTATTCTTAAGGCAATTTCTGCAATTTTAGGTGACCGCTGCAATTCTACTGTTAATTCCTCCGCGGCCTTTTTAATTTTCGGACCAAGCTCTTTAATTCTTCTTGGGACATGCACACTCCATGTTTTATCACGTAAAAATCGTTTTATTTCCCCAATGATAGTTGGAACAGCAAAAGCTTCAAAGCCCTTCCCAAATGATTCATCATATCTTTTCAATGCTCCTAGCAAACCGATAATTCCAACCTGAAAAATATCCTCATGATAATGATTTCCCTTTGAATATTTTCGCGCAATCGAATCAACTAGCCTCTCAAAATGTTTTACAAGTTTTTCTTGTATCTCTTCGTCCCCATCCTTTTGAAATGATTTAATCAAGTTGGTCACCTGATTTGATTCCATATATTTAGGTTGAGACAATTTTCCCATCGGTCTCCACCTGCTCTCCTTCAAGGTACTTTGTCATGACGACAGTTACCCCTTCGTTTTGAAGAATTTCTACTTCATCCATGAGACTCTTAATTAAGTACAGACCCAATCCCCCTTCATTCAATAGATCCGTTTGGTTCCTTTCATGGTATGGACCTATCATTCCTTTTACTTTTTCAAAATCAAAGCTTTTTCCTGAATCAACTACCACAACTTCTAATCGGTCGGAATAAATCCCAAAGGTAATGGAAATTTGCCCTTCCTTACTCCCTTTATATCCGTGCTGAATGGCATTTGTAATTGCCTCGCTTACGGCAATTTTCAAATCCTCAATATTTTCGTAATCAAATCCCATGCGACTGGCAATACCCGAAAGTGTTAAGCGAATAATACCAACATATTCAGGTTTTGCAGGTATTTTCATCTCGATGTATTCAAATGCCCCCATTTTTTTACACACCCTCTGCCTCGGTATTAATGTCCATAATCTCTGCTAAACCAGTTATCTGAAATAAACGTTTAAGACGCGGTGACAAGCCTGTCAATTTTAAGCTCCCTTCATTTTCTCTTAACAGTTTAAATAGTCCTACAAACACTCCCAAGCCTGTACTATCCATATAAGTGACATCTGAAAGGTCAACCATCACATGTATAGACTTTTTTCCTTCAAACGGTTTCAATGCCTCCCTAAGCTTCGGTGCTGTATATGCATCTATCTCACCGTTCACATCCATTTGCACTTGGTTATCTGTTTCTCGTATGTTTGTAGTCAAATTCATAACTCCACCCCTTTACCATGTTTGCTTTTACTCTTTACCCTGTTTACCATTCAGTCAAACCTTTTATTTTACTCTTTTTAAAATAATCAACGTAAAATCATCACGCAGCTGGAATGCTTGCAGCCTTTCCAATTCTTTATATACGGTATTCACTATTTCACTAGCTGGTAAATCAATGTTTTTTCGTATGTATGAAACGATGGCTTCTCTTTCAATAAATCCCGTGTCCGTTCTGCACTCTGTAACACCATCAGATAAAAGAACAATCATATCTCCAATTTGCAGTTTTTTGGAATATCCCTGGTAACGAGTTTTTTTATTTACTCCAAGAAGCAAACCTTCTGCTTCCAGATCTAAAAATCGGCCCTTGCTTGCATCATAGAAAAATCCCGGCTCATGCCCTGCTGATGCATAATGAAATTGCTGTGCATTAGGGTCATACATCCCATAAAACATGGTAATAAACATACTTGGATCCACATTTTGCTCCACGACGCGATTTAAATCCTCAAGCAATCGGCTTGGTTGATGCTGGATATCCGTTAAGCTATCCATCGCATATTTGATCATGGACATGCAAAGAGCCGCAGGGACCCCTTTTCCTATGATATCAGCAATAGCCACCCCAATGCGGTTTTGCTCATCTTCAATAAAGTGGAAATAATCACCGCTCATTTTTTTCGCTGGCACACTAATTGCCCCGATGTCTAAATATGCTGTTTTAGGGATTTTCGTTCCAAGTAATGTTTTTTGCATATTGGCCGCTACTTCAATCTCGTTCTTCAATTCAATTTGCTGATCACGGAGACTTTGGTGTTCCCTGTAGGCTAAACCATAGCCCATCATAATTTCTAATAGCACATCAAAGGAATGAAGCACATTTTCATTCATATTTGGTTCAATTTCTAACAATATCGAACGATGTAAACTAATCATTTCTTCTGGTGATATTTGATGTTCAATCAATTTCCGGCTGAACTTCTGGCCTTGATATAAAACTTGTTCACTTTGGTGCTGCAGATAATTCAATAAAATATTTCTATACTTTGTTTCCATCCTATTTTTAAATGTCATCAGGTAACTCCCCCTATCGGAGCCATTTTGTCGCTGTAATAATGGTTCCCTGATTCGGTTTAGAATCAATATCAAATGTATCCATTAATCGTTTTACCCCGGGCAGCCCCGCTCCTAATCCACCTGAGGTTGAGTACCCATCTTCCATTGCTTTGCGAATATCTTGAATCCCAGGTCCATCGTCTTCGGCAATAATTTGCAAGCCCCATTTCCCATCGTCAAAGACTTTTTTAATTGTTATTTGACCTTGTTTCGCGTATAGAAAGATATTCCTAGCAAGTTCACTAATTGCTGTCGTAATTCTTGCTTGATCTACAGTGCCGAAGTTGAGTTCTTTTGCAATATTTCTTCCTAACTGGCGGACAGCAACGATGTCCCATTCGGTTAAAATCTTTACGCTGGATTGGAACTCCATAAAGTCAATCCCCCAGTTCCTGTTGTAATTTCTCCAAACCTTTTTCTAAATCAAGTGCGGTCGATACATCCTCTAAACGAATTCCGAGTTCGATGAGTGTAATGGCGACAGCAGGGCGTATCCCTGTTACAACAACCTTTGCACCCATTAGCTTTGACATTTCAATTACATCCCCAAGAACTTTCGCTATAAATGAATCGATAAAATCAATCGATGTTATATCAATAACAACACCCCTGGCATTCGTTTCATGTATTTTATGTAATAAATCTTCTTGAAATTGCAGTGCAGTTTGGTCATCAAGCTCCCATTGAATGGAAACAAGTAGACATTCATATAACTTTAATATTGGTATTCTCACTACCTATGCCTCCATTTTTACAATTTTTCGATTGGTCATCTCTAATGCCTTTTCTATGCCAATACGCAAAGTGCTAGTAGTAATGACTTGATTTAAATTTATTCCTAAATTAACAATCGTTTGTGCAATCTCTGGTCTAATTCCTACTAACATACACTTAGCACCTACTAATCGAACTGCATCCGCAGCCTGAATAATATGGTGAGCAACCATAGTGTCTACAACAGGAACACCAGTAATATCGATTAACACCACCTCAGATCGGTGTTTTACCACTCCACTCAAGAGATTTTCCATAATTAATTTAGCTCTTTCTGTATCAATCGTTCCCACCAATGGCATAACAGATATTTTTTCAAACACTGGAATTAACGGTGCCGAAAGTTCTTGAAGAGCAATTTTTTGCAATGAAACCGTCCGTTCCCACGATGCGGTATACGCATGAATAATTTCCTGAAGCACAGGTGTCATCCATTGATCATAAACGGTTGCAAATTCCTTTACTTTTTCTGATGGGATTAACTCTTTATTAAAAATTTCCGAATATATAATGCGCCCTAAAGTTGTTAAACCTAATGAAACGTAAGTCAACGGCCAGCCTAAGCGGACAATTCTTTCGGAAAATTCCTCGAGTTTTTCCGTATATTCCTGATTGGATTTTTTCATTCTTGCAAAAATAACCTCAACAAATTCTGTACTCAGGTTAACATACACAGTTTCTGAAACTGTTTTTGTAACCCGTTCATCTCCTTCCTCCTGCATTCTCTTCATCCATTCCGTTAAAATAGCTTCTTTATTGTTGGTCAAAAAGTCTTTCAAAAAGTTCTGCATAGGACCTCTCCATTCTTATAATTATCATTTAACCTACATCCTTAGATAAGCTGAAGTTTCCACTTTTGTTATTATATTAATGGTAACAAATTATTAATATTGAAAAAATTCTTTTGCCTTTTATGGAAAACAAATAATTCTTATTCCCTGTAATATTACCGAATGTTCAGACTACTTGTAAAATAAAAAAACGCTCTCTTTGGAGAGACGTTTAAAATTCTATGAGTCCTAAGCTTATTTGCAAGGCATCATCTACTTTTTCCATCATTTCTTCGTCAAGATGCGTGATTTTGTCCGTTAAGCGTTGTTTGTCAATTGTGCGAATTTGTTCAAGCAAAATAACAGAATCGCGTTCAAAGCCGTAACGCTTTGCATCAATTTCAACATGTGTAGGCAGTTTTGCTTTTTGGATTTGCGCTGTAATAGCAGCAACAATTACAGTCGGACTAAACCTATTCCCAATATCATTTTGTATAACTAGTACCGGTCGGACTCCACCTTGTTCCGATCCAACCACTGGGGAAAGGTCAGCAAAGTACACGTCACCACGCTTAACAATCAAAGGACTAACCCCCGCTAACCAAGCGTTCTACTGTATGTTCTGCTTCGTATTCTGCCTGAATCGCTTCCGATGCTATCGCTAAATTTATTTTAGCCATTTCCATATAGCCACGTCTCATGGATTCACGAATTTGACGTTTTCTTCTTTCACGAAGATACATTTTTGTAGCACGATAAATAAACTCATTACGATTCACATTTTCTTGTTCAGCAAATCCATCAAGTTCTGATAATAGCTGTTGCGGTAATCTAATTAATATTTCTGTTGTTGCGCTGGATTCAGACACAAACGACACCTCCACCAATCACTACACACCGATTCTTAAATACCAATTTAATAATACCACCAAATTAACTATATGCAAAGACTAATTAGTCATTCCTCTCTATTATCGGCAAAAAAATCAACCATTTATGCATATATATAGGCTGTGCATCATTCAAATCCATATTTTCCTTGAAAATACTATACCATTTAACAGTATCTCCAAAATGTTTTTTAATAGCATTTAATTTTAAAATTTGTCTGGTTATATCGTTTAGTTAACATTCATACCGTCTTTTGCATACACATTCACTAAAGTCATTCACCCCAAATAAAACCCGTTCACGTAAACACATAAGGCTATAAGTCAATCGAAATCACCTAATATAACTTTAACATCAACAATATTTTTCAGGAGTCTAATAATCCATTTCTAATTTCAGCTACTTCGCCGTTTTTTATATAAACTCTCGGAACTCTTTTAGATATAGTACACGGAATCTCATAGTTTATCGTTTCCAATTTATAAGCAATGTCATTTATGGAAATAAAATGACCCTCTTGTTCTCCTATTAATGTAACATTCGTTCCAACAGGCATATAGTATGGGAGCCTAATCATACATTGATCCATACATATTCTACCGACTATAGGAGCTTCTTTTCCTTCCACTAAAACAACTTGCCCTTGTAATTTTCGAATCCACCCATCAGCATATCCAATTGGAAGAGTTGCTATCCACTCCTCTTCTTTTGTCTGATAGGTTGCACCATAGCTAATACTCTCACCTGGGGACAGCCTTTTCACATGGACAATCTTTGTATGCAGAGAAAAAACCTCTTTTAATGGAAAAGGAACTAGATTTTTCATTTCATCCGAAGGGGATAAGCCATACATAGCTATACCTAATCGAACGGCATTAAACCCTGATTGAGGAAAACGCAAGGTTGCAGCACTATTTGCACAATGAATATAACGCGGTTTTATATCCAAAGCGTTGACCATTTCCATAAATCGATGTAATTGTGTTTCATAATAATCCGTATTTAGCTCATCAGCCGTTGCGAAATGAGTAAAAATCCCTTCGAATATAAGATTATGGCTATTTTCGATAACATTTACGATGTCCTTTAGTTCACTTCTGTTTCTTATTCCTATTCTGCCCATACCTGTATCACATTTCACATGAACAGAAAGCATGTCATTACCTAATGTTAACATAGCTTTTTCCAGCCATTCCTTTTGAAAAACAGTTAGTGAAATTTTATTTTTTGCAGCTATAATTGCATCTTCATGACGAGTAGCTCCCAATACAAGAACTGGGACATCAATTCCATTTTTTCTGAGAACCAACGCTTCATCTAAAAAAGCCACTGCCAAACCGTGAGCACCTGCTTCCAATGCGGCCTTCGCAACTTGTACATCTCCATGTCCATATCCATTAGCCTTTACAACAGCAAATATTTCGACGTCCTTTGGTAAATGTTCTCTTACAGACAGCACATTTTCCTTTAAATAATCTAACTGTATCTCCGCCCAAGTATCACGATAAAATGGTGAATTCATCTAAAAACACATCCCTGAAAAAATTAAAAGTAATAATTGTATTGATTATTTATCTCTTATTTCGTAATGTCAACTATTTCATGATTCATTCATAAGAACAATTGCGCAAGCGACTTGTCCATCGGCGTACGGATTCCGGAGTCTTCGACTGAGATATAGGAAACACAGTGAGGTAGTTCACGAGCTGATGTTGACTTATCGAAGGGAGAAGACGTAGAAATTCGCTAGCCAATAGGCGCTGTAGCTAGACGTAGCCAACTTTTAAAAAATGTTATTCGCAGGGTTAAATTTAATAATTCCTAGACGATAAAAAACAGGTTACCAGAGTAACCTGCCTTTACTATAGGGAGTAAAAGTAATTTTAACATATATATTATATATCCGTGTATTCTTGTCAGGATTCAGCGGCTAGCGGATTTTTCCGTCGATGAGCAAGTGTGCTTTCGCTTTTCTAACTATTTAACCGGCTGTCCTTGCACTGATTCAGCAATTTCAATCATTTCATCCTGGGATAATTTATTAGAAGCAATCATGTAATTAACTCCATCTTGAGTCCAAGATATGGAGTTTTTCGTAATTTCTCCAACAACAAATCCTAAATCCACCATATCTCCACTCATTGCAGTGACTTCCATTGCTTTGTTAGAAGATACAGTTGCCTTTTCTTGTATCAATGTAAATGGTTTATCACCAGTATAAGTTATAATAACTCGTTTGCCATTTGCTGTATTTATTTGTTTTTCCTCATACAGCTTACCAACTTTCGCTTCCGGATATTTAACTGAGAATTCTGTGCCACTTACCTTTACATCCTTTGGAGCTTTTTCAAAACTAGCACTCGTTAAATTCTTTTTCGTATCAAATGCATTTTTATCAAACTTTGCATTAAATTGTACCTTTGTAAATTTAACGGAAACTAATGTGTTTTTATTTGTATCCATTACTTTCACGCTTTTCGGTGTTAATGTCCTTTTATCAAATGAAATTTCTTGATATGGAAGCATTTTATTATTTTGATAACGTGTTTTTGTTTCAAATACATACGCATTTTTGGTTACTTTAAATTTTGCGCTTTTATCTTGTAAAATATCTTTTACTAAAGATTCATATAAATAGGCTTGGCTACTATTTTTTGGCCAATCACTTTGGAATTTATAGCTTTTGTTTAAGGTTGGAGTTAATACAAACACACCGTCATTGTTACGTAGAATCATTTGGCTTTGATCCTTTTTCGAGTTTTTCAATTGAACTCGATAATAATCCGGTTTGTTATGCCAAACTTCAATATCGTAGTTCTGCGGTTCCGTTCCCATTTTCAAAGTCATTTCTGCTGTTGCCTTGTATCCTGATAATTTTTCGAGCTTTCCATTTAAATCTTGGACAACATCCTCTTGCGACTTGGATCCACAAGCTGATAGTGCAAGAATTGCTGCAAATACCACTGCAAGTATCCAAAACTTTTTCTTCATCCCTTCAACCCCTTCATCACTCATTTATTCGTTGGTGAAGAGAAAGGCCATTCAAATTAATCGATAACCAAAAGTTCTGCTTGAAGTGAACTTTGAAGCTATTTTTTCCTGAGCCTTGTCTCTCCTATCGCACTATGAATATATGAGACAACCTTCAGGAATATGCAAAGGATGTATAACTCTCTTTAAAATTCTATAATTTGATCTACAAAGATTTATTCTTCTATTATGACTTGCGCTACCGCATAGTGTTCACTATGTGTGATGGAAAGGTGGACCCCTAGCTCTTTTGGTTTCGTTATATAAGGCTTTCCGTTTCGATCAACGGAAATTTCAATATCTGTAAAGGATAGTTCTTTTCCAAAACCTGTTCCGTTAGCCTTAGCATAAGCTTCTTTTGCAGCAAATCTACCCGCTAAAAATTCTATTTTCCGCTTTCCATTTAATGTTTTATAGACTTGCAGCTCACTTTCCACAAGAACCCTCTCCGAAAATCTCTCTTGTCTTTCACATACTTTTTGAACTCTTTCCATTTCTACAATATCTATTCCTATTCCTTTTATCATATGTAAAATCCCTTCTATCACACATTTCTATGGCATACATATATTGTACAATCCTTTAGAAAAGGAGCAAGCTTATGTATTCCCGATATAACCGTTCATTTTCCATATTTATAAAATCCTACCCTATCACATGTTCCATTGTATTGGTTCATCTATGTTTATATATCATATTGTCAATGCCGTTTATTCCACACCAATCTCTTTATAAAAATTTAGTTGGAGTTAATTTATATATATCTGAAGGAGATGTATGGAGACTATTGACCCCTATGTTCATACATCTTAATTTTGCCCATTTTTTTTACAACACATTATCCATTGTAATCATGGGGCCTTTGATTGAAAGTATTCTAGGAAAATGGAAATTTGCATTATTATATCTTCTTTCAGGATTAGCAGGTAATTCTGCTACTTTTATTTTTCTTCCACTAACATATACACATGCAGGGTCGAGCGGTGCTATATTCGGACTTCTAGGCTGCTTTATTCTATTTGTTTTGAAAAAAAAGTTTTATGTTTCTAAACAAAATCAGGTGATCCTATTGCTTATATTAGGTATATCCGCTTTTATGACCATTTTTAAAACAGATATAAACGTAACCGCTCATACCGCGGGTCTATTCACCGGCCTATTATGCGGATGGTTGTTTTTAAAAAACAAATGATTTATACATGGATTATTTCGGAAAATACCATTTAAAAATAGTTTCCACATCTGATTCGGATAAATAACGGACATTCGTTTTCATGCCTAAACCAGTGGATTTCACTGTGGAATGGATAGATGATAATTGCTTCCTTTTTTGAAACCATGTTGAGGATGCTTCCAATGATTGAATCCGATTTTTTCTCATATAAATGGAATGTTTTAGAAAGACGCGATATCTTAAGGTTAATTGCTGCTCATAAATATGCCACCCCGATGAATGGTAACGAAAATGACCGATGATAATCGGATATAGTAACAGGAAGAGACTAAATAGTCCGTAAGTCTTAAAAATAATAATTAGTATCACGATAATAGGAGCAACCTTGATTATTTCTCTCATTAAATAGTTCACTCTTGCTTGTAATGGAGGTTTTTTAAACTTCACGGAAAAGTGGTAATCTTTTAAAAAACGATGCAGTATCTCGGCGAATGACTCTTTTTTTACCATCGGCAATAATAAAATATTTCTGCTTTCCTTGTCTTCTACATTTCCTCCAGCACTTTCAATGAACACAGACGTATATCCTAATAGACCACGAATTGGGTTTTCAGATACTCTGATTGCTTGAATGCGATTTAAAGGAATAGTAATCTTTCTCTTTTCTAACAGTCCTCTTGAAATAATGATATCTTTCTCTATTTCTGATACAGTAAAATCGCTATACTTTAAGAAAGTAATGAGGACGGAGATCACCCATGCAATTAAAAGTCCAAGAAAGATCATACTTATAACGAAGAAAATGCCGCCCTGTATGAAAGCACCAGCTTCATTAAATAATTTTTTGTACGGAATTAAATTATCCAACTGCGATAGAAATGCAAGGATTGCGGAAAATATTACCCCTATTCCACCCGAGGTAGCAGACATAATAAGTAATTCTTTAGACGTAATATGATAATGTTGTATTTCCTTTTCCTTCATTTCCTCTTCCATTATTTCCTGTTTACCTTTTGATGCATTTATCTTTTTCTCTAGATCAGCCGCATCCGACCTTTTGATAGCTGTCAGTTCTGCTTCTGCTTCATGAAGATTAGAGCTGGCTGTTTCCACTACTACTTTTACCAATCCAAATGGCCTATGTAAAATCCCCTCAGAAAAACTAAGGCTTTGAATTCTTTCTAATGGAATATACCGTTTCTTCTTTACAAAGAGTCCATACTCAATACGTAGTTCTCCTTCCTCAATTCTATAAGTGAACCTAAGCCACTTTGCTATTCCGGAAAATAATACAATAATTATAGCAACACCGGTTGTTATAAGGGAAATCCAGTCCGCATCAGAATCGCTTTTATGTCCAATCATAAATATCCCAATAAGAGGAATGATCATGCCTCTTATTTGCTTTAATACATTTGTTATGCACGTAATTGGATGTAATCTCTTTCGTTCAGACATCTTCTTCGTCCACCTTTGCTAAAGAGGAAATGGAATGTCTTAGCTGATCCGCTTCATCAATATCGATGGCAGGTATATGATGAACCGTTGCAGCGGTAGAAATTAATAAACTAGCTAAACGATATCTTCTTAGCAACGGACCTTGAACTGTGTCCACATGTTGAACCCTAACCATCGGAATCAAGGTACGACTAATGACAAAAACCCCATGCTGCAGCTCCACTTCTTTTTCTCTCACTTCGTATCTCCAAATCTTCCATCTAATATTCGGAATAACAACCACCTTTAAAATGAAATAAAGTACAGCAACAATTACTCCTAACACATACCACCATTCCGAAAGATTAAGGAAAAAATGAATAATAAATAGAATGGTCGCTAATATACCAATAACGATTAGAGAAGAAATAATTCCTGAAATTCTCCAAACTGGTAATGCCCTTTTAGAAATTCTCTTTTGCGGTACTGGGAAATCCATCTTTCCACCTCCATTGCTTCCATATTTTTTTCTGATACAAACTTATTATATTACGAATGCCGATTCTATTTTGTTTCAGTTTACATGTTAATAATAATAATAAAAAGGGATGACCTATACGTATGGCCATCCCTTTTCGATTTATTATTCTACATCTGGAGTGTTGCTTGTTACAGATACGTCTCTCCACGTAGTATTTCCTTTTATCACATCAAGTGAGTAATCTTTCACACGGTTATTAACCGCCTTAAGTGCATAACTATATAATGTTGGAATTACAGGTAATTCATCATTCATGTAAGTTTGCCACTCATCGTACACTTTCTTACGGTAATCTTTATCAAATGCTTTTTCAGAATGCCCATCAGCTAACAATTGATCGTTTTTCTCGCTTACAAAGTGTGGATAGTTAAATGGTACATTTCTACCATATAATCCATAAGGATCTACGTCACTACCTGTTCCCCATCCACCTGCATAAACATCAACCTTTGGATCATCTTCTTCAACCATTTTATAGAATGAGTTGAATTCAGCTAAACGTCCATCTACTAGAGAAACATCTAAACCAATATTTTTCCAAGACTGAATATAGTATTTTGCAAGTGGTTCCGCAGTGTCGGATCCACTCATTGCTAAGAAATTAATGTGGAACTTCTTACCGTTTGGATCTTCACGGAGTCCGTCACCATCTTTATCCTTGTAACCTGCTTCATCCAATAATTTTTTCGCGTGCTCAGGGTCAAATTTTACTGGATTTGAGTCCTTATTATACCAAGTCGGGAATGATGGTGGGATTAATCCAGTAGCTGGGAATTTCAATCCATAGAAGATTTTTTCTCCTACTGATTTAAAGTCTATAGCAGCAGCCATCGCTTGGCGCAATTTCTTATCCGCAAATTTAGGATTATCCATGATGTTTTCGCCTTTTTTCGCATCCCAATGACCCAACTTGAAGCCAATATAGTTGTAGGCTAAATCAATCTTACCTACGAATTGGAATGCTTTAGCATTTTTTGCAGCTGGGTATTGATCTGCAGGTAAATCTGCAATATCCACTTCGCCCTTTTTAAGTGCTTGTAAAATAACTTTAGGATTAACTACCTTTAAGATAATGGTTTTTAGCTTCGGCTTACCTGCAAAGTAATCATCATTGCGTTCAAACTCAACAGATTCTCCAGGAACAATCTTTTTAATTTTGAATGCTCCGAAACCAATTGGAGTCTTATGAATTTTATCAGATTTTGCAAGATCTTTAATCGGAATATCACCTAAGTAATGCTTAGGCATTGCATATGGCCAGAAACCAGTTAGTAATGCTGGGCTAGCTTTTGTAAATGTGAAAGAAACTGTTTTTTCATCAATGATCTTAATACCGGAAATATCTTTTGCTTTTCCTTTATGGTAGTCATCCATACCAACGATGCTTTGGATTAGATCGTCACCATAACGTACTCCAGTATAGTCCTTGCTTCCAATTACTAAGAAAGAATACTTATAATCTTCTGCAGTAACTGGTTTTCCGTCTGACCAATTAACGTTATCTTTAATTTTTACAGTGAACGTTTTTTTATCGTCTGACAATGTATAACTTGCTGGACCATCATTTGTATATTCATAATCTTCATTTGTCCAGAATAATGGTTCTGAAAAGAATTGTAATACTTTGGAATCTGGAGATCCTGTGTAGAATGCATAGTCCAAAGTACCTTCAAACGGAGTATTGGAAACTAATGCATAATTCAAAGTTCCGTCTTGAATAGCATCCTTGTTATTTTTTACCTCCAACGGAAATTTACTAGTATCCACTACTTCCTTACCAGGCTTTGATGGCTTTCCTTCATTCTTCTTTCCTCCACCCGTCGAACTGCTACAAGCAGATAACAGTAGTCCCAGGACGACGATGAGGCTGAAAAACTTAAATAGATGTTTCTTCTTCATCCTTACTTTTCCCCCTTTTATTATCCTAATCTTTGTCTTGCATCGGCTGCACGCTTTAGCGCTTGACCGATAAAATTTATACACAGCATCATTACTAGAATTAGTAATGAAGCAGGTAACCAAATCCACCATTTATTTTGAAGCACATCTGGATTGGATGCGTAACTGACGAGAGTACCCAAGCTTGGGGTGCTTTCCGGCAATCCAAATCCTAAATAGGTTAAACCTGACTCGATTCCAATGTTTCCAGCAAGGTTCAATGTTAAGTTAACAATGATAATAGAGCTTAAATTTGGCAATATTTCGCGAAAAATAATTTTCCGATGTGGTGTTCCCAATGTTCTGGAAGCATGAACATAATCAAGCTCTCGTTCAGCAAGGGTTTTCGAACGAATTAACCTTGCTTTTCCAGTCCAATAAAAAGCACTCATTATCAAAATAAAAGTGTAAACATTATATTTTGGTGCGATTGTTACAAATACGATAATTAACATTAATGTTGGCAAGATTATGATAAAATCAATAATCCGCATAATAATATTATCAACCTTACCGCCGAAATAGCCTGCACATAATCCTACACAAAGGCCGATAATTCCTGTTAATAATGTGATGCATAATCCAATGGTAAAGGAGTTTTTGGCTCCGATAATTAATTGTCCTAATATATCCCTGCCACCATAATCAGTTCCTAATAAATGTTCTGCTGATGGAGGAGAGTATATGGATAGTAAATCGACTGTAACAATTTTATCTTGATTTAATAAGAGCGCTGCTCCATAAACGATAATTACAATAATTCCTAGTAGAATTAGTGAAGCTAACGCAATTTTATCTTTGATGATTTCCCGCCACATGACGGATAAAACCCCAACATTTTTCGGCTTCCCTATTTTCAGCTTCGGATTAACAATCTCAGCTTTCATATTTGTCTCCCTCCATACCTGTTACTCAATTCTGATTCGTGGGTCTACAGCACTTAAGATAATATCTGACAATAATGTACCTACTAAGGTAGCAAATCCAGATATCATAACGAGAGCTGTGACGACACTGAAATCACGCTGCGAGATAGAGGAAACAAATAATTGCCCAATCCCCGGATAACCAAAAATAGATTCCAAGAAGACGGATCCGCTAATTAATCCCGTAATTTCATATCCTAGAAACGCCGCTATAGGTAGGAGGGAATTCCTTAAAATATGGTTCGTATAAACCTTTGATTCATGAACTCCTTTTGCTCTAGCGGTTTTTACAAAATCCTTGATTTTCGTATCAATGATTTCATTTCGTAAATATTGAATCGTTACGGTTGTACTAATTATGGCTCCTGAAAAAGATGGTAGAATAAGATGATTTAACTTACTCATCCAATAGGCAAATGTACCATTTTCCACTCGGATATCTACACTTCCACTTGTCGGAAACCATCCGAGGACAAAACCAAATATGAATAATACCAATAATGCAAAAATGAAAAGTGGTGTGGCAAAAGTTAAATAGTTATAACCGACAATTAGTTTATCAGCCCATGAATCTGTCCATCTTCCTCCTACAATTCCAAGAGGGATGGAGATAAGATAACTTAAAATTAGCACTCCAGCCGATAAAAGAATTGTGTTCCAGATTCTTCCTTCTAATAATTGTGTTACAGGAACTTGATGGATAATAGACATTCCCAGATCCCCTTGTACTAATCCTTTCATCCATCTTCCGTATTGGACATATGGAGGATCAAGCAATCCCAGCTTCTCCTTCAATTCATGTAAGGTTTGCGGGTCCATTTTTGGACTGCTTGCTAATTGTCCTGTTAACGCATCACCAGGCATCGCCTTTGCCAAAGCAAAAATAAGAATACTTAAAATAAATAATTGAGGGATCATAATTAAGAATCTTCGCAATATAAATTTCAACATTTTTTGATTGGTCCCCTCTCTACGGTAGTGCCACTGAGTGGGTATCGGAAATTGCTTTTAGCTTGTGTACTTTACCCTCGGCATTAAAATATTTATCATATGAATTTTTATACTCTGCATTCACTTCTCGGCGAAGTTCGACTTGTTTTTCTCTATTTTCCGGATTAATATCTGGAATTGCAGATATTAATCGTTTTGTATAAATATGCTGTGGGTTCGAGTAAATTTCTTCACTAGTTCCTTCCTCCACAAATTGTCCGTGATACATAATTCCAATCCGGTCACACATATGTTGAATAATTCCTAAATCATGACTGATAAATAAGTATGTTAAATTAAATTCTTTTTGAATATCCTGCATAAAGTTCAACACTTGCGCTTGGACGGAAACATCCAATGCAGATACAGGCTCGTCTGCGATAATTAGTTTTGGTTTTAACGTCAGCGCGCGGGCAATCCCAATCCTTTGCCGTTGCCCTCCAGAAAACTCATGAGGATATTTATAAATGGATTCAGGGTTTAACCCTACTTTTTCAATATAATACTCAACCTTTTCTTTCTCTTCCGCAGCCGATAATTTCTCAAAATTCCGCAACGGCTCCGCGACGATATCTAATACCCGTTTTCTCGGATTCAATGAAGAATAAGGATCTTGAAAAATCATTTGTATATCTTGGCGATGATTATGAAAGGCTCGACGACTAAGCTTTGTCAAATCTTGACCCTCGAAAATTATTTCACCGGAGGTAGCTTTATTTAGCCCAATAATAGTACGGCCCGTTGTTGTTTTCCCACATCCTGATTCTCCAACCAATCCGTATGTTTCTCCTTGTTTTAATTCGAAGCTGACATCGTCAACCGCTTTTACATGATCGACTACTCTTCGAAAGAATCCCCCGCGGATTGGATAATAAACTTTTAGATTATTAATTTTAAGAAATGTCATAGTTAAGATCTCCTATGTCGTTTTGCGGAAAGTCAAAGTTCTTATAACATGTGCAGCGCACAAAATGATTTGGTTCTACTTCACGCAAAACAGGATTTTCTTCATGCTCATGGTCAGGCATCCACTGAATACGTCCTTTAAATCGGCAGCCTTGTCTTGGCAATTTTTGCAGAGATGGTACAATCCCTTGAATCACATGCAATCTACCCTTTGCAGTGGTAGTAGATGGAATAGAGTTAAGCAGTGATCTTGTATAAGGATGTAAAGGGTTCTTAAACAACGTATTTACATCAGCCAATTCCACCACTTCACCAGCATACATAACTGCCACTTTGTCTGCCATTTCTGCAACAACCCCAAGGTCATGGGTGATAAGAATAATACCTGTCTTCATTTGTTTTTGAAGCTCTTTCAATAAGTCCATTATTTGGGCTTGTATCGTAACATCCAATGCTGTAGTCGGTTCATCTGCAATGACCAGTGATGGATCACACGAAATAGCAATTGCTATAACAACACGTTGACGCATCCCGCCAGATAACTCGTGAGGATATTGTTTGTATGTTCTTTCCGGATTAGGAATTCCGACTTTTTTTAAAAGTTCAAGCGCTCTTGCTTTAATTTCCGAGCTTGAAAGTTTTGTATGGTAAGTCATACTCTCTTCAATTTGTTTTCCGCAGGTCATTAATGGATTTAGGGCAGTAAGCGGATCCTGAAAGATCATGCCAATATCCTTTCCCCGAATCTTATTCATTTCCCCCGTTGACAATGAAAGAAGATTTCGACCATTAAAGTTAACATTACCTTCTAATTTCGTTCTTCCAGCTGGATGTAATCCCATGACTGACAGAGCTAGTGCACTTTTTCCGCATCCGGACTCCCCTACAATTGCAACCACTTCGTTTTCATTGACCGTTAATGTAACGTCATCCACTGCAGCAAAATATTCATCTTGTATACGAAAGGAAGTACGTAGGTTTTGTAATTGCAAAAGTGGTTGATTCTCCAATATTAATCCCCCTTAACAATAAAACCTTGATGTCAAAATTTAAAATTTTATTAAAATTTGATTAAATTCATTAACCAAATTATAGATTGATATATTTGAATAGTCAATATAGTTTTTTTATTTATATAATTTTCAAATTAAACTTTTTTACTGAGTATTTTTACCTATACACCCTATGGCCCGTTGATAAATATGGATTTTTACTAATTAATCAGTAGTACTTTCCTCTTAAATAATTTAAATTTTCTATAAAGTGCTATGCGAGACTAATATTTTTTATAACGAACACTACAATTTCAAACTAGTAGAATTTTAAAAACCCACATATCCTCTATATTTAAAATGTAAATATTGTTCTTTATAAAAGCACAAAAAAAGAAGACCCCAACTTGGGATCTTCCTTTGTCCTACGATTATTCAACATCTGGTGTTTTGCTTGATACGCCTACATTCATCCAAACGTGTTGTGCAGCTGGATCAACTGAATATCCTACTACTCGATTATTAGCTGCAGTAATGGCAGAACGGAATAGTGTAGGGATTACTGGCATTTCATCATTCATATATTTTTGCCATTCAACATAAACTTTTTGGCGATAATCATGATCAAATGCTTTTACTGAATGACCATCCGCTAATAATTGATCGTTTTTCTCGCTTACAAAGTGAGAGTAGTTAAATGGAACATCTCTTCCGTATAATCCGTACGGATCTACGTCAGTACCAGTACCCCAAGCAGCTGCGAACACATCTACTTTTGGATCATCTTCTTGAACCATTTTATAGAATGAGTTGAATTCTGCTAGACGTCCATCAACAAGAGAAACATCTAAACCAACATTTTTCCAGCATTGCATATAGAATTTTGCAAGTGGTTCAGCGGTATCTCCACCACTCATAGATAAGAAATTAATATGGAATTTCTTTCCTTTTGGATCTTCACGAAGACCATCGCCATCAACATCTTTGTAGCCAGCTTCGTCTAGTAATTTTTTCGCTTTTGCCGGATCAAATCCAACTGGATTTGTATCCTTGCTGTACCAGCTAGCAAATGAAGGTGGGATTAAACCAGTAGCTGGAAAACGTAATCCATTGTAAATTTTTTCTCCAACAGATTTTTCGTCTAAAGCATATGCCATAGCTTGGCGTAAACGCTTGTCAGCAAATTTAGGGTTATCCATTACGTTAACACCTTTTTTAGCATCCCAATGTCCTAATTTGAATCCAATGTAGCTATAAGCTAAATCAACTGTACCAACGAATTGAAAGTTTTTAGATCCTTTTGCTGCAGGATATTGATCTACAGGGAATTCTGCAATATCAACATCGCCTTTTTTAAGTGATTGCAAGATAACTTTAGGGTTAACTACTTTTAGAACCAAGCTCTGTAACTTAGGTTTTCCTGCATAGTAATCATCGTTACGAACGAACTCTACAGATTCACCTGGTACAATCTTTTTAATTTTGAACGGTCCAAAACCAATTGGATTTTTATGAATTTTATCAGATTTTGCAAGATCTTTAATAGGAACATCGCCAAGGTAATGCTTAGGCATTGCATATGGCCATAGACCAGTCAATAAAGATGGGTTAGCTTCTGTAAATGTGATAGAAAGCTTTTTCTCACCAAGAATTTTAATACCAGAAATATCTTTTGCTTTTCCAGCATGGTAATCTTTCATACCAACGATGCTTTGGATGATAGCGTCACCGTAGCGAACACCAGTGTAATCTTTGCTGCCGATTACTAAGAAAGAATATTTGTAGTCTTCAGCAGTAACAGGTTTTCCATCAGACCAGTTAACATTGTCTTTAATTGTTACAGTGATGGTTTTATTTTCATTTGACAGTTCATATGATGCAGCACCATCATTTGTATACTCATAGTCACCGTTATTTGAGAATAATGGTTCATCAAAGAATTGCATTACTTCTGCGTCTGGATTACCTTGATAAAATGCACGGTTCAGAGTACCTTCAAATGGAGTATCTGAAACTAATGCATAATTTAGGCTTCCATCAGCCACTGCACTCTTGTCATTCTTTACTACCAACGGGAATTTGCTGATGTCTTCCTTTGGCTTAGAAGAAGATCCCGATGAGCCCCCGCTGCTTGATTTACTGCCACACGCAGATAACAGCAAACCAAGGACAACGATAAGACTCATGAACTTGAATAGATGTTTCTGTTTCTTCATCCTTATTTTCCTCCCTTTTTAACCTAATCTTTGTCTTGCATCGGCTGCACGCTTTAACGCTTGACCGATGAAATTTATACACAGCATCATAACTAGAATTAGTATTGATGCGGGTAACCAAATCCACCATTTATTTTGTAGAACATCCGGATTGGACGCGTAGCTTACAAGAGTACCCAAACTTGGTGTACTTTCAGGCAAACCAAATCCTAGATAAGTTAAACCTGACTCGATTCCAATGTTTCCAGCAAGGTTTAAAGTTAAGTTAACGATAATGATAGAGCTTAAGTTTGGCAGCACTTCACGGAAAATAATTTTCCAGTTTGGTGTTCCCAATGTTTTCGAAGCTTGAACATAATCAAGCTCGCGTTCAGCAAGAGTTTTGGAACGAATTAATCTTGCTTTTCCTGTCCAATAAAAAGCACTCATTATTAATACAAATGTGTAAACATTATATTTTGGTGCGATAGTAACAAAGACGATAATTAACATTAATGTAGGCAAGATAATAATAAAATCAATAATACGCATAATAATATTATCAACTTTCCCACCGAAATAACCTGCACATAGACCGACACAAAGTCCGATGATACCAGTTAACAATGTTATACATAAACCAATAGTAAATGAGTTTTTGGCCCCAATAATTAGTTGCCCTAATATATCTCTGCCTCCATAATCTGTACCTAATAAATGTTCAGCAGATGGAGGTGAATAAATCGATAATAAATCAACGGTTACGATTTTATCTTGATCTAGTAGAAGTGCTGCACCATATACAATAATTAAGATGACAGCTAATAAAATTAATGAAAAAAGAGCAAGTTTATCCTTTACGATTTCTCTCATCATAATGGACAAAGCACTAATTTTTTTAGTCTTCTTTACTTTTACTTCTGTTGGATTAATAGCTTCCGCTTTCATGATTTTCCTCCCCTCTCACTTGTTAATCAATTCTGATACGTGGATCTACAGCACTTAAAATAATATCTGAAAGTAAGGTTCCGATTAATGTAGCTAGTCCAGATATCATAACAAGAGCTGTAACAACACTGAAATCACGTTGTGAGATAGAGGCTATAAATAACTGTCCAATTCCAGGATAGCCGTAAATGGACTCCAAAAATACAGAACCGCCGATTAAACCAGTAATTTCATATCCTAGAAATGCTGCAATCGGTAATAAGGAATTTCTTAAAATATGACGTGAATAAACTTTCGATTCATTAACCCCTTTTGCTCTTGCAGTTTTCACAAAGTCCTTAATTTTTGTATCAATAATTTCATTACGCAAGTATTGAATGGTAACACCTGTACTAATTATTGCTCCTGAGAAAGCAGGTAAAATAATATGATTTAACTTACTCATCCAATAAGCAAACGTACCATTCTCCACCCGGATATCTACACTTCCACTTGTCGGAAACCATCCGAGTACAAACCCAAACACAAATAGTACAAGTAAGCCAAAAATAAATAACGGTGTCGCATAAGTTAAGTAATTATAACCAACAATCGCTTTGTCTGCCCATGAGTCAGTCCATCTACCGCCAACAATTCCTAGTGGGATTGCTATGAGGTAACTCAGAATTAAAATTGCAGCAGATAAAAGAATGGTATTCCATATTCTCCCTGCTATTAATTCTGTTACCGGCACTTGGTGCATAACAGACATACCTAGATCCCCATGCAATAATCCTTTAATCCATCTTCCATATTGGACATACGGAGGATCAAGCAAACCTAGCTTATCCTTCAATTCATGCAAAGTTTGTGCGTCCATTTTTGGATTACTTGCCAATTGTCCTGTTAACGCATCTCCCGGCATAGCCTTCGCTAATGCAAAGATGAGAATACTTAAAATAAATAACTGAGGGATCATGATTAAAACTCTTCGTAATATAAACTTCAACATTTTTTACGGGTCCCCTCTCTTTATGGCAGTGCAACAAAGTGTGTATCAGAAATAGCTTTCAGTTTGTGTACTTTGCCCTCAGCATTAAAATATTTATCATACGAATTCTTATACTCTGCATTTACTTCCTGGCGAAGCTCTGTTTGTCTTTCTCTGTTTTCAGGATTAATATCCGGTATAGCAGAAATCAAACGTTTCGTATAAATATGTTGCGGATTTGCATAGATTTCACTACTTGTTCCTTCTTCCACAAATTGACCGCGATACATAATGCCAATACGATCACACATATGTTGAATGATTCCTAAGTCATGACTGATAAATAAGTATGTTAAATTAAATTCCTTTTGGATATCCTGCATAAAGTTCAACACCTGTGCTTGTACGGAAACGTCCAGTGCTGAAACAGGCTCATCGGCAATAATTAGTTTTGGTTTTAGAGTTAAAGCTCTTGCAATCCCAATCCGCTGTCGTTGTCCACCTGAGAACTCATGAGGATACTTATAAATGGATTCTGCGTTCAAACCAACTTTTTCAATGTAGTACGCTACTTTGTCCTTTTCATCTGCTTTTGATAATTTTTCAAAATTACGTAATGGCTCTGCAATAATATCCAAAACACGTTTTCTTGGATTTAAGGAAGAATAAGGATCCTGGAAAATCATTTGAACATCACGGCGTATATTATGAAATTCTTTTCTGCTTAATTTTGTAAGATCTTTATTTTCAAAAAGAATTTCACCGGATGTCGCTTTATTAAGCCCAATAAGAGTTCGTCCGGTTGTTGTTTTCCCGCATCCTGACTCTCCAACGAGTCCATATGTCTCTCCGGGTTTTAATTCAAAACTAATATCGTCTACCGCTTTCACATGGTCAACGACTCTTCTGAAAAAACCACCTCGAATTGGATAATAGACTTTGAGATTATTAACTTTAAGAAATGTCATTGTTCATGTCCCCTATATTTTCTGGAAAGTGAAAATTTTTATAACATGTGCAGCGAACAAAATGATTTGGTTCAACTTCTCGCAAAATTGGATTTTCTTCATGTTCATGCTCATCTACCCAATCTATACGGGCTTTAAAACGGCAGCCTTGTCTCGGAAGTTTTTGTAATGATGGAACGATACCTTTAATAACATGTAAGCGATCATTCCCTGAAGTTGTGGATGGGATAGAATTTAATAAGGAACGTGTATATGGATGAAGTGGATTTTTAAATAATGTCTTTACATCCGCCAGTTCCACAATTTCCCCAGCATACATAACAGCAACTCGATCCGCCATTTCGGCGACAACCCCAAGATCATGTGTAATAAGGATGATTCCAGTTTTCATTTGCTTCTGAAGGTCCTTTAACAAGTCCATTATTTGGGCTTGAATAGTTACATCCAGTGCGGTAGTCGGTTCATCCGCAATGACGAGAGACGGATCACATGCAATTGCAATTGCAATAACAACACGTTGACGCATTCCACCTGATAATTCGTGAGGATATTGCTTATAAGTTCGTTCGGGATTAGGAATCCCAACTTTTTTTAGGAGTTCCAATGCCTTTGCTTTAATTTCTGAGGATGATAGTTTTGTATGATAGTTCATGCTTTCTTCAATTTGCTTTCCGCAAGTCATTAATGGATTTAGGGCAGTAAGAGGATCCTGAAAGATCATCCCAATATCCTTTCCGCGCACCTTATTCATTTCTGCTGTTGACAACGAAAGCAGGTTTCGTCCATTGAAGTTAACATTTCCCTCTAGCTTTGTTCTTCCTTCCGGATGCAGTCCCATAACCGAAAGAGCAAATGCACTCTTGCCGCATCCTGACTCACCTACAATTGCAACGACTTCATTTTCATTAACCGTTAAAGTAACACCATCTACCGCAGCATGGTAATCGTCTTGTATTCGAAATGAAGTACGTAAATCTTCAACTTGTAAAAGTGGTTGATTACCCAATATGAATCCCCCTTACTAAGAAACCTATATGTCGAAATTTGTTGAATTTCGTTAAAATTTCATTAAGTTTATATTTCAAAGTATAGATTGATATATTTGAATAGTCAATACAATTATTTTTTTTATATAATTTTTAATTTTGCTTTTTAGGTCGGACTCCTTGGTGGACTTAAATTAATGGCATTTATTTTTTCGGATTCATAATTATCAGAATAATTTTTTATCATTTAATAGTAGGAATATTCGAATTAGTTATTATTCAAAGAAAATAATTTGTTATTGTATTTATGAAAATTATGTCGAAAAAATTACCAGTACTGTTAGAAGAAAACTTCTCAATAAAAAAATACCCCTTATACTAAATAAGGAGTATTTATTCAATGATAACCTATTTCGATATTGTTGCTATGTTTAGCTTCAGTGGCTATCGATGTACAAACTTCCGGTTTTCCGCCTATAATAAGGTCAACATCAGCTCGTGAACACTTGCTGTGTTTTTTTATCTTAGTCGAATCCCTACAGTTTGTACGTTGATGAATAGCCCCTTTTCGCATTTGTTCTAACCAGTTTATCCGATCGCTTACCCTTTTTTAGGCCCCGTTCTGGTTAATTTAAATTTACTATTTCAATAATATTATGGTCGTCTTCCAGCCCTTTTTGGCTTTCTGTTTTTATTAGCATAGGAAGAAGATGACTGTTTCCCTCTGCGATAAGAAGATTTTTGGGAATCTTTTTTCATTGGCAAAGGACGTTCTTCCGTAATATGAACTGGTGTATTATCAGGCTCTTTTGTCATAAGTTTTAAAGCTGCTGCAGTAACCATTACTGGATCATTTCCTTCCAGTAACTCTTTCGCAACGTTAACATATTGATCAAGACTGCCCTCTCTTAATATTTCATTAATTTTATCCATGGAAACACGTTGTTGTCCTTCAAATGCTTCGTCAATGGATGGCGGACGCATAGGCATCATGCGTTTTTTCGTTGTTTGCTCTACCGTTTTCAAATATCCCATTTCACGAGGACTAACAAAAGTAATAGCCATACCTTCTTTGCCTGCCCGGCCAGTTCGGCCAATACGATGTACGTAAGACTCCGGATCTTGAGGAATATCATAATTGTATACATGTGTAACACCGGAAATATCAAGCCCTCTAGCTGCTACATCCGTTGCTACCAACACATCTACTTTACCTTCTTTAAACTTTCTTAATACAGAAAGACGTTTTGCTTGGCTTAAATCACCATGAATACCTTCTGCAATATAACCTCGAAGATTTAGGGCATTTGCTAATTCATCCACTCGTCTTTTTGTACGACCGAATACAATAGCAAGCTCTGGTGATTGCACATCAATTAGACGTGAAAGCACATCAAATTTTTCCCGCTCATAAACCTTTACAAAATATTGTTCAATAAGCGGTACAGTCATCTCTTTTGTTTTTACTCTAATTGTTTCAGGGTTTTTCATAAATCTTTCAGCTATTCTGCGAATTGGATCTGGCATTGTAGCAGAAAAAAGCAGTGTTTGTCGATCTTCTGGTACACTTGAAAGAATAGCTTCAATATCATCGATGAATCCCATATTCAACATTTCATCTGCCTCATCAAGAATCAATGTATGAACTTGGTCCAATTTCAATGTACGGCGATTAATATGATCAAGAATTCTTCCAGGTGTTCCAACAATAATATGTGGTCCCTTCTTCAACGCTTTTATCTGTCTACCGATATCCTGACCACCATAAACAGCTAATACACGTGTTCTAGTATCATAACCAATTTTATATAGTTCTTCGGATACTTGAATTGCAAGTTCACGTGTTGGAGCAATAATAATTCCTTGAATATTAGGGTTTTTGGTATCAATTTTTTCGATGAGCGGGATTCCAAATGCTGCTGTTTTTCCGGTTCCCGTTTGTGCTTGACCGATAATATCGATACCTTTTAAGCTTAGTGGAATTGTTTTCGCTTGTATCGGTGTTGCTTCTTCAAAACCCATTCTTCTCACTGATTTTATTAGTGATGGGCTTAACTCTAATTCTGAAAACTTCGTCAATGCTTCTCATTCTCCTTCTAGACACTTAACAGGGCCATATTAACCCCCTCGGGTTACACCCGATTCTATTTTCAAAAAAAAAGACATTTCTATCTCTTTTGTTTTACGGCAAAAAGTGTAAACGATACTATATATGGTACCATTAATAAATAGAGATTTCAATGTCAATGGAACCCATAAGAAGCAGTCTTGACTTACTCCTTTTGCCAATTCATCGTTCTTCCTTAACCATTTTAAAGAGGGGGCAATTATTTTTAGTTTAACAAAATCAATCCATTCGTATACCTTTAGAGGATCTGGGTTGGAAGTGAAAGTTTATTGCCAAAATAAATTATTTATTAAGTTTAATCTCTGCTTAGCTCAAGCACCTATAGGCTAGCAGATGACTAAAGCAATTCCGCTTTTCTTACGTTAAGGCAGTAACCACTTCTTCCAATTGCATTCCTCTAGAAGCTTTCACAAGAACAAGTTCGTTCCCTTTTATATGGGATATTATAGATTGAATTAATTCTTTTTTATCTGTAAACGAAAACACCCGATCAGCGCCAAATTGTTTATGTGCTTCCTCTGCAATATAATACCCAAGTTCACCATAAGTAAAAACATATTTAATTTTGGAAGACTGAAGGAAGCGTCCAATTTCTTGGTGAAATTCCTTTTCTTCCTCTCCCAGCTCCAACATATCTCCAAGCACAACGATTTTTTCTCTTTTTTTATCAAGATCCATTATCAAATTTAAGGCCGCTTTCATAGAAGTTGGGCTTGCATTGTATGCATCATTAATAACTTTAATCCCATTCATTCCATCCAGCATTTCCATCCTCATTGCTGTTAGCTTTACAGAAGATAAACCAGCTTTTATTTCTTCTATGGTTAATCCAAGTTCCTTGCCAGTAAGGATGGCAGCTAGGGAATTCAGCACATTGTACTCTCCTAAAACCGGTATATATAATGGCTGATCTGGGGCTAAATTAACAGAATAAGTACTCCCTGTTTCTTCTTGGTTTATCGCAATAGGGTAAATGTCGTTTTCATTATTTTTACCAAATGTTTGCATGCGCAGATGCGTATGGTCTTGTACCCTTTCCTTCAATAATGGCTCGTCTCCCATATAGATAAATAATCCGTCCGGTGACAAGCCTTGAACAATCTCCATTTTTGCATCTGCTATTGCTTCCCGTGAACCCAAATCCTGCAAATGTGCTTCTCCAATATTAGTAATGATGGCAATATCCGGGCGGGCAAGCTTCGTTAAAAATTCAATTTCTCCTCTAGCACTCATGCCCATTTCAAGAACTGCTACCTCTGTATCTTCCTTTAAGGATAAAACAGTTAGCGGCAAGCCTTCGCGTCCATTATAATTTCCAATTGTTTTTTGTACTTTAAACTTTTGACTTAAAACACTGGCAACCATATCTTTTGTGGTCGTTTTCCCATTGCTTCCGGTAACGCCAACTACTTTTATATTTAATTCCTGCAGGTAAACACGAGCTAATTCTTGAAGAGCTGTTAAAACATCCTCTACTACTAAAAGAGGCAAGCCTTCAGGCGGATTAGGCATATCTTTTTGCCAAAAGGAAGCTCCTGCCCCATTTTGGATAGCTGTTTCTACAAATTGGTGTCCATCCACAAATCTTCCTTTCAACGGTACATATAAGTTTCCCTTTTGAATGGCTCTTGTATCGATGCAAGCACCGATAATTACTTTATCTTGAAAATCGGTTATATCATTTTCTATTTTTATCATATTTGCTATTTGCTTGACTGTACGCTTCATCATTATTGCGTGCCTCCAATTTGATCTTTCCACCACGATTTAAAGTAATGGGAATCACGAAAACGTGATCCCTGCTTGAAAAGCGCAAGCGCCTTGTTCATCGGCTTGCCGATAAGCGCTGTAGCTGACCTAGACTGAATAATTTTAAAAAGTATACTTTATTTTTTGCTTTTCTTCGTAACGTTCCAGAGCTAATTGGATAAGACGCTCAATTAGTTCTGGATATTCTACACCACTATGCTTCCATAGAAGTGGAAACATACTTACTGGAGTAAAGCCTGGCATCGTGTTTACTTCATTTATTAACACTTTTCCCTCGTCTGAAACAAAAAAATCAGCACGAACTAAACCGGAACAGTCGAGTGCCTTAAAAGCCATTTTCGCTATATCAGACATCTTTGCATATACCGTTTCCGAAATTTCAGCAGGGATAATCAAAGCCGTATCTCCATCTTCATATTTCGCTTTATAGTCATAAAACGCTGTTTTTGGTAAAATTTCACCTGCTACTGAGCATTCTGGATGGTCATTTCCTAGAACACCAATCTCAATTTCACGGGCGATAATACCTTCCTCTATAATAATTTTGCGGTCAAATTGGAATGCTTCCTTATAAGCCGCTTCCAATTCTTCTCTGTTTGTGCATTTACTAATTCCTACACTCGATCCAAGATTAGCGGGTTTGACGAAGCATGGGTATCCGAGTTCCTCCTCCACATATCGGTAAGCAGAATGAGGATCAGCTTCCCATGTACTTCTTAATGACCAAACATACTTCACTTGCGGAAGACCAGCCTGTGCAAAAATATTTTTCATGATCACTTTATCCATTCCAGCGGCTGATGCAAGAACACCGTTTCCTACATATGGAAGATTCAATAATTCCAGCATCCCCTGAACGGTTCCATCTTCTCCATTTGGTCCATGCAAAAGTGGAAATACAACATCATATCCAGTATTCTCATTAGGGGTTAAAGCTGACATCATGGCATTAGGAACAATTTCATCACCCTTTGTGAATTGTAATGCCTGCACACTTTCCACAGCTTGTGTTAATATGGGTCCTTTCACCCATTGTCCATCTGTCGTTATATAAATAGGATGGATTTCATATTTTTCTAAGCTTAATGCTTGAATAACAGCCTTAGCTGTTTGTAAAGAAACTTGATGTTCAGCGGATTTTCCTCCATATAATAAACAAAGCTTTGTTTTCATAAAAATCCTCCAGTTATTCTCTCGCTTTATATTTTAAAAGTCATGACATTTGCCTAGAAATATCATATGTAAAAATGTACACTTCGGTGAAATCTTCCATTACGACTCCTTCTTCGGTATTAATATTAACCTATATGAGGTCGTATTTCATCCTCTTTTCCTTGATTTCATCCTTTTGTTCTAGGCGAAATTGTTTCCAATTTCTTTTCTGGATTTTTTGGAATACTTTTGGTAAACTGTTGTTCCATTCATAGAAGGCTTTCTTGGGTTCCGTAGTATTATGTTTAACTAGCTGGTCCGAGGGAAAGCTTGTAACACGGAAGGGAAAAAGCCTGGGAGATATATCGTTTTTATGTGGAACGATATATTTCTCAGGCTTTTTTAAAGGAGGAAAAATCATGAATTTTATATTAGAGTATAAGTGGATTATCCTAGTGTCTCTTGAAGTTTTAGCTTGGGCATCCACCTTTTTTCTTTTTTATGCCAGATACGGCATGAAATCTACTTTTTGGTTTAAAGTTGCCAGCGTTTTATTTGCTGTTACTGGAGTAATTCCTCAAGTAATAATGGGGATTATTAATTTTATCCATACAAGAAAGCTAGACATCTTCACGATAATTATTGTGGTGCTGCTTATTTATGGATTTACGTTCGGAAAAAAGGAAGTTAAGAAATTGGATGCATGGGCACAGAAAAAGTTTTCTAAATAATAACCCGCTCTTACTTAAAAGCGGGTTTTCTTTATCTCAGTCGAAGACGGTTTTACTTATCCGTGCGCTAGAGCTGCACGAGTTTTCGCTGTTTCTATTTTATAAAGCATTTCCATTCCTTCAATTTTCGATCATACACAATTTTGCCATCAACTGGTCGGTTTCCAATAGCTGCATATTCTTCTTGCATTTCATCCATATAATAGTAGTCACCAATCACCCATATTGGTATTTCAATTTGAGATCGGGAATATTTTGCTCTTTCCAGGGATACGACCATCCCTTCCTTCATGTTCTCAATAAACGGATAGAGAATTTCCACAGGTACATTGGAAAATTCCTGTTTTTTTCTTCTTCCAAACATCGTTTTTTCCGTTTTATCGCTCATTTTGTTCATAATGGAGGTGCCCAGTACACGATAGAAATCTTCAAATGATCGGTAATATGTCTTGTTAAATACCCCATCCTCTTGTGCTAAATAAGCAAAATGATTATCCAGTTTCCGATAAAAAGGCAGGCGAAGGTGGTTTTTCAAATGACTCAAATATAAAAGCTCAGCGATCTCCTGGCCCTCTAATAGGTTTAATGCTTCTTCATTTTCAAAATCAATCCAACAAAAATCACCATATCTATATACATCATCATTGACAAGCTTTGGAATCGTTTCATTATCCACATAATCAAAGAAAGTATGTAAATTATAATTCCCATCCTCAAATTGATGACGAAGAAGTAACATATTTGATATTTCGGGGATGGCTGCCATAAATTCTTTAAACTCTATTCCCGCGGATATTGCATAATGATCCGGGTAATTCACATGTATATAGATAATGTCACGATTCCCTGTATGATTTTTCAATTGAGGTCCCTCCGATTAGCTCTAACCCTAATTCCAAAACGAAGACGCAATTGCTACGCCTAAAAAAAACAGCTTCCAAAAGAAACTGTATTATTCGAATCTAAGTTTCAATTTATTTTACCAAATTTATTTTAATTTTCCTTATTAATTTTTGCCTAAATTAATTTTTTATTTGTATTACATTAAAATTACAGCTTATTGACAAAGAAATTCTTATACTGATGTACTCGAGATAAATTTACTTATTATCATAGATAACGGTATTTGGATTCCTTTTTCGGGTAAAGTAACATTATATGTGTTAGATGTTAGGAGGTGCTTGTCCTTTTTGGATAAGGTAGTTTTCATATAAAACCCTTATGCAGACTTAGTTTCGGCGTATTTTTTCTTAAAGAGAAGCCGAAATAAGGTTTTCGTCTGCAAAAGCCACATTGTTTATGAAAAGAGCCTTATATAGGACAATAAGATGCCTATTTTTAAACTCGTTATCATCTTTATATTAGTTGCTCTCACCGCTTTTTTTGTCTCAGCAGAATTTGCCTATGTTAGAGTCCGCTCTTCAAGGATTGATCAATTAATTGCGGAAGGTCATAAAAAAGCATCGGTTGTAAAAAAAATTTTATCGAAACTAGATGGATTTCTTTCAGCTATTCAGTTAGGAATTACCGTTGTTTCCTTAATATTAGGCTGGCTCGGGGAACCTACGATAAAGCAGATTTTAAAGCCACTATTTCACATGGTACATCTTCCTACTTCAGTAGAAGATATATTATCATTTATTATTTCCTTCGCAATTATTACATTTTTAAATGTTGTGTTAGGTGAGTTAGCTCCTAAAACCATTGCAATACAAAACGCGGAGTCGATAGCTTTATCATTTGCAACACCATTAGTTTGGTTTAGCAGAATTATGTTCCCTTTTATATGGGTATTAAATAGGTCATCCCGTCTTGTCACGAAATTATTCGGCTTTGAGCCCATTCCGGATCACGAGATGGCACATTCTGAGGAAGAGCTGCGTATCATACTCTCCGAGAGCTTAAAAAGCGGAGAAATTAATCAATCAGAATATAAATATGTAAACAATATATTTGAATTTGACAATCGAATTGCAAAGGAAATCATGGTTCCGAGAACGGAAATCGTCAGTATCGATAAAAACGCTACCCTCGAAGAAATTATGGAAATTGTCCGGATTGAGAAATATACGCGTTACCCAGTTACAAATGGAGATAAAGACAGTATTATTGGCCTTATTAATATAAAAGAATTATTAACCGACTGCATATACAATGAGTGCCAGGAGGATGATCCTGTCGATAAATACATTAGCCCCATCCTTCGTTTTATCGAAACAGTGCCGATACAGGACCTATTAGCGAAAATGCAAAAGGATCGAACACATATGGCCATTCTTTTAGATGAATACGGAGGAACAGCAGGGATGGTTACAGTCGAAGATATTTTAGAGGAGATTGTTGGAGAAATTCGCGATGAATTTGATGCGGATGAAATTCCGCTTGTCCGAAAAGTTGAGGATAACCATTACATTTTCGACGGGAAGGTACTGATTGAAGATGTAAATGATTTATTGGGAATTGAAATATCAGAGGAAGAGGTAGATACCATCGGAGGTTGGCTGCTCACCCAAAAATATGATTTAAAACAAGGGGATAAAATAGAAACGGCAACTTGTGAGTTTATCGTATCCGAAATGGAAGAGTCTCATGTCCTTTATGTGGAAGTAAAGAAAAAGACAATCACTCAAAAAGTCTCTGAGGAATAAGAGGCTTTTTTTTTGTATGCATTTTTCAGTTGAAATTATCTTAAGTTTAATATATCGGAAACTTTTCTCTGTTTCCTTCGTCTTAATATTATGGATAAAGATAGGAATTAGGTGAAAAATATGGAAAAAGAACATAAGATAATTGATAAGATAGATTGGACACTTGTTTTAATCATATTTTTGTTTTTCCTTGTAAGCTGCATATCGATATCAAGTGCACAGACATCTGATCAATATGGAATGAATTTTGTCATTCGGCAAGCTTTCTGGTACGGAATCGGAATCGTCATCATTGGGTTTTCCCTTTTATTGGAACCAAGTCAATATAATAAACTTTCCTATTACTTATATGGGTTTGGTATTATTTTACTCATAGGACTAATCGTTGCTCCTCATTGCGTTGAAACAGGATGTCTTGTCCCGAGAAAAAATGGTGCAATCAGCTGGTATATCTTGCCTGGGGCAGGTCAAATACAGCCTTCTGAATTTATGAAACCATTCATTATATTAGCGATAAGTAGAGTTATTTCATCTCACCACGAAAAAGTCCGCTTAAAAACTTTTAAGAGTGATTTTCTCCTTTTAGTGAAAATTGCAGTCATTGCCATTATTCCACTAGGGTTGATCATGATGCAGCCAGATTTAGGAACAAGCCTGGTTATTTTAGTGATTGTAGCCGGAATGACACTTGTGTCAGGAATTACTTGGAAAATAATCGCACCATTGTTTATTTCATTAAGTATAATTGGTGGAACGATATTATCCTTAGCCATTTATAAACCGGAAATTTTAATTAAATATTTGGAGGTTCCTGCATATCAATTTGACAGAATAAATACATGGATTGACCCGGAAAGTTATCCAGATGAAGGTCGGCAATTGCGCAGTTCTATCATGTCGATAGGGTCAGGAGAAGTTTTTGGAAAAGGGTTTATGGGAAAACAGGTGTATCTCCCTGAGAGGCATACTGATTTTATTTTTAGCGTGATTGGAGAGGAATATGGTTTTATCGGATCCAGCTTAGTTATCTGTTTATTTTTCGTTCTTGTGTATCACTTAACAAAGACAGCCATTTTAACAAAGGAAAAGTTTAATACATATGTGTGTGCTGGAGTCATCTCCATGATTACCTTTCACGTCTTTCAAAATATCGGAATGACAATACAGGTTCTGCCAATTACAGGTATTCCTTTACCATTTATTAGCTACGGAGGCAGTTCATTAATGGGAAATATGCTTGCATTAGGAGTTATTTTTAGCATTCGTTTTTATCATAAAGAGTATATGTTTTCGACTTCATCTGATCGTTTTTATATGTAGCAATTGCATAACAAGTAGTAAAAATCATTAATCTTTTGAAAAAACGGTCTTGAACAAAGAATACTGGACAATAAATTTCCATATTGTAAAATAATAAGGTTAATTTCGAATATATTTTTGCTTGTCGTTCTTTGTTAAATACCCTTAAGTACTTTAGCTTCAGGTTATCTCTTTTATATCCGATTAAAAAATTGTTTAGGCTTTAGTTGTTAAAACAACAAGTTTTAAGAAAAGAGCCTTTAGTTAATAAAAAGCATCACGTTTGACTGTACGGTTTGTTTTTTTTATAATATTAATAATATTTTATCGAAAAATGGCAACAACCATTTTCCTTTAAGGGTGGTGATAGGATGGGGTCGTATACCGTATTGGGGAGTTAGCAACCTTAGCAAATGTATCTAAGAGAACGATAGATTACTATACGAGTTTGGGTCTCTTGCATGCTAATCGTTCTAAATCAAATTATCGTATATATGCTTCAGAAGCTTTAGAAGATCTTAAATTCATTGAAAGATATAAAAAGCTTGGGATATCACTTGAGACTATTCGCAGAAAAATGGAAATGAAGAAATGCCATGAAATGAACGAATCCATTGTGGAACAGCATATTGAAACTGTTTCAGAGCATATAAAACAACTTAATATGGAACTATCCGATTTGGCACCAGTATTAGAAGTGCTTAACACAAAGCAAAAAGAGGCTATTTTCAAAAGGCTAACATTGGAGAGCGTTGCATTATTGCAATCGCTACACTTTTTAACAAAATAGGAGGTGACTCCTATCCTGTATTTCACGGGGTAGGAAAACTTATTTGGACATATTTAAACTAGTGCTTGTTTTTTTCCTAATAGCACTTTCCGCATTTTTTGTTGCTTCGGAGTTTGCAATTATAAGGGTGCGGAGCTCACGTATCGACCAGCTCATTGAAGAAGGAAATAGAAGTGCGCTGGCTGTGAAAAAAATTATTACCAACTTGGATGAGTATTTATCTGCCTGTCAGCTCGGAATTACCATCGCATCATTGGTTTTAGGATGGATCGGGGAGTCGGTAGTATCCAAATTGTTGCATCCATTGTTTGATTTAATCCATATTCCAGTTTCCATTTCAAATGTGATTTCATTGGCACTCTCATTTGCAACTATTACTTTCATACATGTGGTAGTTGGTGAATTAGCACCAAAAACACTGGCCATTCAAAAAGCAGAAGCTTTAAGTTTATTTCATGCAAAACCTTTGATTTTCTTTTACCGTTTAATGTTCCCGTTTATTTGGGTATTAAACACATCAGCACGTCTCGTAACAAAGGTTTTTGGTCTCAAGCCTGCAAGTGAAAATGACATTGCCCATTCGGAAGAGGAATTGCGAATTATTTTATCAGAAAGCTATAAAAGTGGAGAAATCAATCAATCAGAGTTTAAATATGTAAATAACATCTTTGAATTTGATAACCGAATTGCCAAAGAAATAATGGTACCTCGTACCGAGATTATTTCTTTATCGAAAGAAGATGATCTTCAAACATTCTTAGATATTGCGAAAGAAGAGCGCTTTACCCGTTATCCAATCATTGACGGAGATAAAGACCATATCATCGGAATTGTGAATGTAAAAGAAGTGCTTACGGACATAATCCATGACAAAGAGATTGAAGCATTATCTTTAGAAGATTATATACGACCAATTATTCGTGTGATTGATTCGATTCCTATTCATGATTTATTGGTCATGATGCAAAAGGAACGAATCCATATGGCTGTATTAATTGACGAGTATGGCGGTACTTCCGGTCTTGTTACGGTTGAAGATATATTAGAGGAAATTGTCGGAGAAATCCGCGACGAATTTGATATGGATGAAGTTCCATTGATTCGGAAAGTAAAAGAAAATCATTTTATTATCGATTCTAAAGTACTTTTAAGTGAAGTAAACGACTTATTAGGAATTGATATTCAAGAAGAGGATATCGACACACTCGGAGGTTGGGTGTTATCCGAAAATTACGAGGCCAAGCAAGGCGATATTATCGAATTTGAGGATTTTGAATTTATTATTAAGGAAATAGAAGACCTTCACGTTAAGTATATTGAGGTAAAGAAAAAAAGCACTCAAGAAATAAAAGTGAAACATAATATTGCGCTTACCAATTCGGAGGCGATTTAAAAAGATTACTAGTTAAAAGACCAAATCCTATTGATTTGGTCTTTTTAACTAGTATGGATGTGATACTGGACATAGGATCCGCTATCTGTGACAAAATGAGGTTATTCTTCATTTTTGCGGACAGAGGTTCCGTTATTTTGCAAAAAAGCAGTGATTTCATTGTAGTTTTCCATTAATAACGGATTCTGTGTCCGAAACACCCTTAGATTAGGACTGTTTTATCAAAATAAGGGATCCTGTGTCCGCTTAAGAGCAACGAATTCTGTTTCTGTACGGATGTAGAGTTTCATACCACTGCTTTTTTTCTTACATTTCATTCGGAGCCTTAACACCAAGAATTCTTAATCCTTCCTTCAGTACAATAGTGACAGCCTTTACTAACGAAAGTCTTGATAATAGCTCTTCATCCTTTTCAATTATCCGTACTTTTGCATAGTACTTATTGAAGGACTGACTAAGATGAATTAAATACTTTGCCAACACAGATGGGGAAAACTGGTTGTACGCATTTTCGATTATATCAGGGAAATGATTTAAGTGCTTAATGATTTCCCAGCTTCCTTGATCATTTAGGCCGTGAAATTCATATTCATCGATTTCCGCTTTTTGTAAAATAGACATCGCTCGAGCATGTGTATATTGAACATATGGCCCTGTTTCTCCTTCAAATGTAAGCATATCTTTTAAGGAAAATTCAATATTATTCATTCGGTCATTTTTTAAGTCATGGAAAATAATTGCGCCTACTCCAACAGATTCTGCCACTTGATTTGCATTCACCAAGGTTGGATTTTTATCTTTAATATTCTTTTCAGCAAGTTGGATGGCTTCTCTTAAAACTTCTTCTAAAAGAATAACCCGTCCTTTCCGAGTTGACATTCTTTTTCCATCCTTTAAATACAGCCCAAAAGGAATATGATGCATTCCATCTGCCCACCCGAAATCTAATTTTTCTAATACACCTTTTACCTGTTTGAAATGAACGGTTTGCTCCTGACCAACAACATATAGGGCGGTATCAAACTGATAAGTTTTTTGTCGATATATTGCGGCAGCCAAATCCCGTGTAGCGTAGAGAGTAGCTCCATCTGATTTTTTAATTAAACATGGCGGTAACTGGTTATTATCTAGCTTGACAACTTCTGCCCCGTCTGAAGTCTCCAATAATTTTCGTTCCTTCAGTAAGTCGACAACCTCATCCATTTTATCGTTATAAAATGCTTCACCATTATACGAATCAAATGAAACACCTAATAAATCATAAATTCCCATAAATGCTTTTAAAGACTCATCCCGAAACCATTGCCATAATTGTAAATTTTCTTTATCCCCGTCTTCTAAGCTTTTAAATGCTGCGCGTGCTTCTGCTTCAAGATTATGGTTTATTTCAGCTTCTTCATGAAATTTAACATATAACTTCGATAGTTCTTGGATAGGATTAGCTTTGACCTTTTCTTCATCGCCCCATTTCTTATAGGCAGTAATAAGCTTTCCAAATTGGGTTCCCCAATCTCCTAAATGATTTATTTTTACCGTTTTATATCCGCATTTGTCAGCGAGATTTGCTAATGCGTTTCCGATAACAGTAGATCGTAAATGCCCCATTGAGAACGGTCTTGCAATATTGGGAGATGACATATCCAATACAACCGTTTTGTTTTCACCTATTGAACCCTTTCCGAATGCATGCCCGTCTTTTAATACTTCTGTGACAACCTTCTTCCCAATTTCTTTTGAAGAAAAGAATACATTTAAATAAGGACCAATTGGGTTTACTTTAGAAAAATGATTACTTTTCCCTAACTCCTCAGAAAGCTCCGTTGCAATTTCTACCGGTGACTTTTTCAAAAGCTTTGCAAGTTGAAAACAAGGAAAAGCTAAATCTCCATGCTCGGGATTCTTCGGAATTTCGATTAAATTATATATTTTTTCCTGAGTTAACACCCCGTGCAGATAATCTTTTAGGCATACTGCCAAGACTTGTTTTAAATCCATTATTTTCCCTCCTAATCTAATTAAAAAAAGCCCATCTCTTATATAAAGAGACGAGCTAGCCCGCGGTACCACTCTAATTGTTCAGGTTAATGACCACTTTACCTTGTAACGGGAGTTCCCGATTCATCCTACTGTAGTTCAGATTCATCTCTCCGAAGTGCGCTTCATCCATTGGTTCTGTGCCAGGCTTCCACCATCCCCGACTCTCTATTTTTCCCCATATAGATTACTCTCTTCATCCTCGAGTTTTCATTATTATTAAGTATTATACAGATAATAAGTAAAAAGGCAACAGCATTTTCAGGAAAATTTCTAATATTGCCCCAATACTCCTTTAGTCATCGCAGTGCGCTCACATCTTTTAAAGACAAGTATTCCCAAAACAAGATAAATGATAGCATTTGCAATTAAACTGGCGTAATCTGCCCAATGAAAATCAAGAAGTGTTTGATTTTGAATCATAATTCCCCTTATCATATCTACACCTTTTACAACTGGTAAGACAGCTAAAAGAGGCGAAATAGACATAGGAAAGAAAGTTAGTCCCATTAAGATGAACTGCAAAACCTGTAAAAAGGCATTAATTTGTTTAATAATAATAGCCATTCCAGCAATCATAAAGCTAATGCCAAACATACTAATAATGGTGAAAATTAATACAGGTAAAATGGAAACCACATCTATATTTAACCAGGTGCCAGTTACCAGCATAGACAAGTACAATAAGACAGCTAAAATAATTAGCTGCTGCAGGGTGGTTGAAACAATTCTCGCTAATAATATCCTCCAAGCCCCCATTGGAGACATATACATTTGCTCTAGTGTTCCAAGCTGTGCTTCACTCATAATACTCCACCCTATTCCCTGCATGGCACCCATGGACAAGAACCAAAATACGTAGCTGACAATAGTATATTGAATATTTGTTTCCATCGAGGATGGATCACCGACCACTTTTATCCCAAAAAACATGGCTAAAAAAATACAAAAGAAAGTTATCAGTTCGCTAATTGTATTGGGAAGATATCTCTTCAGCAGGATAAATTCCCTGCGAAAATTCGCCTTAAACAGTTGCAGCAATTTCACGTTTCATTTCCCCCTTTACAATTTTCAAAAATACTTGTTCAAAATCAATAATAGAACGATCTACTTTATCGATTTCAATATTCATTTCCTCAAACAAATTGATTACTTTATAAAAATCTTCGCTATGCGTAATCGTAACGGTAATGACGGATTGCATTCCGTCATTAAGCTCTAACTCAGCCATAAAATGATTTTGAATTTCTTTTAAATTCTTATCTGAAAGCACTGAATTAACCGTAAAGGAATATGCCTTCGTATCAAACAATTCAAGCAAATCACTAACCCGCTCGTCCGATACAATTCTTCCTTCATTAATAATGATCACCCGCTCGCAAATTTCTTGGACAACAGGCATATCATGAGAGCTTAGTAAAATCGTTTTATTGTACTCCTTCGCTATATCCTTTAATAATTTGCGAACTTCATAGCTTGTTTCAATATCGAGCCCCAATGTTGGTTCATCAAGAAAAATAATCTCCGTATTGGATAATAAGGCAACCGCTATGGAAACCTTCTGCTGCATTCCTCGTGACAAGGAATTAACCATTTCATTTGCTTTATGTGTCAGATTTAGCCGCTCTAATAATTCATCAATTTGAGCCGATACTGCCTTTTTCGACAAACCTCGATTTCCCGAGAAATACTCCAAGTTTTCCCGCACTGTTAATCTCCAATAAAGGTTTCGATTTCCCTCTAAAACGGTACTAATATGTCGAAGTGCTTTTAGACGCTGCTTTCCAATGTCGATGCCATTTATTTTTATCGTTCCTTCATTAGGAAGCAGCAAGCCGCACATCATTTTAATAGTGGTTGTTTTTCCGGCCCCGTTTGGTCCAAGCAGTCCTACAACCTCTCCTCTTTTCACTTGGAATGAGACACCTTTGACTGCTTGAATTATTTCCTTCGATTTTCTTTTTTTATAGCTTTTCTTTATCCCTTGTATGTCTATGATATACTCCATCTCCACACCCCTAATCAGAATTTTCTATCTTTATTATACACTTCTAAGTTCTAATGTTTTCCATCTCTAGACGGATATGAATTTAGACTTTTAACCTATTCCGTAGTTAAAAATTAAATATGCAGCTGCTTTTGCAGACGAAAATAACAATGGAAGGTTTCATAAATTCACCTGCAAAAAAATAAGCCAGTTGCGCTTAGCACATCTGACTTATTTATGACTAATGATGTAGTTTTGGATATTTGGGGATTAATTTGACATCCTCCAGCACTTTAAAAAGCTCCCGGCGAGATTTCGTTTTCGTTATTTTTACCCCGATACCCGCTAAGTTAGCCATTACTTTTTTTAGTTGATCATGATCTTTTCTTTTCAAGATAGATCACCTCTTTTGATTTACGACTCTCTATTATTTTACCCTATTATCCAAAGTCTGTATATTGATTTTGAAAATTTTTAACATTCCTTTCACAACTATTTGCCATCGGCTTTTTGGAATGCCATTTTCTCATTGCTCATCACAAAAATAAACAAGAAAGCTAATCCAGCGGGAACTAATCCCCATAAGAAAGTATGGACAATCGAAGTGGATAATGCGTCTGTAATTTTGCTTAAAACCTGTACAGGAATGTGTGAGCGTGCACTTTCCTTTAGAATTGCATTTGGATTATAGGAGCCATTTTGCGGCATCTGTCCCATTCCAGCGAAAACCTTCTTCAATTGATCAGAAAATGCATTCTTTTGAATCATTCCAAACACTGTAATTCCAATTGTCATGCCCAGTGAACGAACAAAGTTGCTTGTCGAGCTTGCTGATCCTCTTTGATCCATACCGAAATTATGAATAGTAGCCATACCAAGCACAGAAAACGAAAATCCAACCCCAAAGCCGGTAATAATCATATAAATCGTTAAAACAAAGCGAGCAGTATCTGGATTTATAGTAGTTAACAAATAGATTCCGATAATCGTAATAATCCCGGAAATAAACATGATATTTCGATAGCTTAATTTCGTAGTTAAAAACCCGCCAACTTGTGCAGACACAACTGAGCCAAGCATCATTGGAAGCAGGATTAACCCTGAATTAGTAGCCGTTCCGCCGTAAACCCCTTGCACAAATATAGGAATGTAAACGGTTGCCCCCGTAAAAGCTGCACCATAGAAGAGAGATACAATCGTACTCCCGGCAAATAATCTTTCTTTAAACATTTTGAAAGAAATAATGGGCGCTGATACAACTCTCTCAATCAAGATAAAGAGAATAAATAGAACGGCAAAACCGGCAAACAATCCTAGAATAATACTAGAATCCCATGCATATTTCGCCCCGCCGAGTTCTAAAGCAAACATCAAGCATACAACGGATCCTACTAAGGTAATTGCACCAAACCAATCAATTTTTTGTTTTTCATGTATACGAGACTCATGATAAAAGAGTGTAATTAATAGCAGCGCTACAACGCCAAGCGGCAGATTAATATAAAATATCCAATGCCAGCTAATATGATCGGTAATATAGGCACCTAATAGCGGACCAAAAATACTTGATAAACCAAATACTGCCCCAAATAATCCACCCATCTTCCCTCGCTTTTCAGGAGGAAAAATATCAAATACTATCGTAAAGGCAATTGGAATTAGGGCTCCACCACCGATTCCTTGTATGGCACGACATATACTCAATTGTGTAATGGTTTCAGCAGTTCCGCATAAAATGGAGCCAATCATAAATAGTAATAAACCAAACATAAAAAATCGCTTTCTACCAAACATATCAGATAACTTCCCGAAGATCGGCATTCCCGCCATTTCTGCTACCATATAAGCAGAAACTACCCAAATAAAACTATCAATCCCTCCTAAATCTGCAACAATTGTTCCCATAGCCGTCACAACGATGGTATTATCCATAGATGCCATCAAAATCCCTAATAATAATCCCGCAACAACCCAGCCTAACTTGCTATTTTTTGTAGCCATTCATTCAACTCCCTAACATACCCTATATTTTTATCTGTCTTTTTACATTTGAATTTTTTGCACAATGGAACTGTTCATTATATTCCACTAAGCCAATATCGCAACCAGGTCCTATCTCAACTTTTTTGCCTCTAATTACAGATGCTTTCGTATATTCAACATAAATATGGTCACCTTCAATTGTATCTACATCTAGGCTTCCATTTTGTTTATTTATACCTAGAAAGGAGGATTTCCTTTTTACCTGTATCTCCTCCCCGCCTATTTCCTTCACAGAGCTGTTTCCATATTTCAATTCAATGTTTACCTTACCAGCGTTTAATAAGCCACCAATTTCAAAGGAACCATCTGAAATGAAGTTTTCCACTTCGCAATCACCTTTTACAGAAAGGCTTCCTTTCAAATTTATATCCTCCCCTGAGACATTCCCGCCTACATCCATGGCACCCCGAATTTTCATTTCTTTTCCAGCTACGTCTTTATTTGCACTCATTGTTCCGTAAATCTTAATGCTTCCTGATTTTACATTTTCATGTATATCAATCGTTCCGTAAATATCAAGCGATTCTGCTTTCACATCGCCCATAGCAACTCCTGTTCCGTATACCTTAAATACTTGGCAGGTGAGGGCATCCGTAATGGTTCCATCACCGCTAATCTTTATTTTGTTGAACTCTCCGCCCCCAGAGCTACCAGAACCAAATATATTTAAATTCCTTTTTTCCATACGATAACCTCCTTTAATATTAGAGTTGGTTGGTTTTCATCACTTTGGAAGATTTATCAACCTCAATGGCTCCTTTATATTCCAACAAATCAATTTCACAGTTCTTCCCAATCGTAACATTGTTACCTCGGATAATTTTTGCTTTTACACCTTCGAGGTAAAGATCATCCCCTTCAATAACATCCGTTACTAATCTAGTTGGGTAAATAGATTTGACGATTTTCATAAAACCATGAATCCTCTGCTTAATGCGAATGGTCTGTCCGCCAATCTCCTTGGCTTTACAGTCGCCGTATAGAAGAATATCGATATTTTCCGCGTTTAGTAATCCACCGATTGTAAATAACCCTTCAGAATCAAATTCCTCCGCTTCGCAATCCCCCCCAATGGAGGCTTTCCCGTTAATTTTTATGTGCTCTCCACGTAAAGATCCGCCAATGGAACCACTCCCGGATATTCTTATTTTTTCCGTATTCACTTCCCCGCTCATGGAAGAGTGCCCATCAATAGTAATGCTGTCTGCATCAACATTGCCATTGATTGTCGATTTACCATTAATTTTTACCGTTTCCGCTTTAATATTGCCGTTCACCGTTCCAAATCCGTTGCAATCATAATGTTTGCAATCTATATCCCCATGCACCTTGCCTTTTCCGTTTATCGAAGCAAGCTCAAATTCACCGCCACTGGAACTACCAAATCCATTTATGATCAAATCCCGATTTTTATTCATGTTCATCATTTCTCCCTTACAATAATTTTGATTTCAGTTCTTCCATACAGTTTGTTAAAGAAACCCGAGTCACAATTTTTGTTGATTTTTCAAAATAAATGTCATCCACACTAGAAACGACAAAACAGGAGGATATTCCAAGCTTTCGGATGAAAAACAACTCCCCGCTTTTAATGGAATGATAATTATCATTCATCACATGCAATACCATTTTTCCTTCGTCCAAATTAATGTCACCTGAGCGCAATAGCTTTTCAAGAATATAAATAGAAAGCATTTGTTCAAATGAGAACTTTTTCATTTCTTGATTCAATTCCTTAAAAATATTTAACACAGGCTGCGAAGCAATTCCTTTTTGGATAATTTCCTCTTCCTCTAGGCTAAGCTCTGACAAATTGGGAGAAAATACATCTGCCAGCTCGTCAAGGGAAAGATTTTCTTTCATTGTCTGGATTTTTTCAATTCGTTCTAAAATCTTTTCTTTCGGAAAAAATGTCTCCTGACCTGTAAAGGTAGATTTCCTAATGAACCATTCTTCCGGTATTAGGTTTTTTCGTTTCCATCTATATAACTGCCCATAAGAAATATTGGTAAGCTCTAATAAATCTTTTTTAGATATTAATTCTTCACTCATCGTATTCGTCTCCTTTCACAAAATAATGTAACATAACACTGTTACGTTTGCAAAGCCCTTTTTCAAAAAAATTACTAAATGTTGATTTATCAAGGTCTTGTGGCATAAAAAATAACAGCATACAATGATATGCTGTTACGTTGTTTTACTGCATTGTTTTCCTTTAGGTTGGAAATTTACAACCTTTCTAATATCCTGAGTAAGCGTGGTTTGAATAGTATATGGTGCGACATTAATATACCTTATTTTTAATAATGGAAAAATGAACCGCACGAAATCGTTGTTGAACGGCACGAATTAGGTTTTGATCTAGGAATCAATCTAACTGAATAATAAAGAAAAAAAGATAGCTGCCAGAAATGCACTGGCAGCTATCTTTTAAGTTATTATTTCACAGGCACAACAGTTGTATTACCAGCATTATCATATGCTACAACCAGTACTGTATGTCCGCTAATGTCTCCTACATTGAAGCTAGTATCTGCTTCAGAATAGTAAGCTTTATTTGTGACGGATTTACCGTCAACGATAACATCCCAGTATGAAAGTCCGCTGCCGTTTTTCTCATCGGAAGCATGTACAGTAAGATTCTTGGATACTTTATCGTAGCTTACATCAAGTTTTGGTTTTGTTACATCTAGTTTAATAGGTAATTCAATGGTTTGAGGTTTCGCAGCTTGATAATCAACGACACCTGCTACTTGAAGGTAGTATTGACCTTCCGGTGCTGTTTTTCCATTGATCTTTCCGTCCCATACAAAGTTTGGATCTAAAGTATACTTAGAACCATTTCCGCTATCATAAGCGTCTTTATACATGTTTCCTTCATTTACAATCGTTGCTACTCTATGCTTCTTGCTATCTAGCACATAAAGAGTTACATTTTTTGCATTTCGTATGAATGATAAGATTGGCAATGCATCATCTTGAACCCCGTCGCCATTTGGCGAGAAAGCAATTTTTGCAGGATCGATATCCCCCGTTTTTACATCTCCGCCAAGGAAAGCATAGTCTCCACCTTGAGAAGTTACTACTCCTGTGTAACCATAATAGGAGCTTGCATCCCACATTGGTTTATCAAAAATTGGCGCTTTATCCCATTGACCATCAAATCCTACATATGGAACTGTTAATGTTGGATTGTTATCAGATGGATCTGTTAATTGAATAAATCCTTCCAACCAGAATCCGTTTGGATATGCAGAAGCTAACTCCTTTTCAGCCGCTCTTGCATCCATCGTAATATTAATTTTCACATCACCTTTTGCAGGTACAACTACTTGGTCCTTTGCTTTGCCATTGATTTTGAAGTCAACAAGTCCATTTAAATCAGTTGCTCCAACAAGGTTTGGCGCGTTAATTAAATCGCTGCCGTTTTGTAAAGCTGTATCTGTTTGCGCATTAATGGACAAATTATAGGTTGCTGGTTTATTTGTTAAGTTTTTCGCCGTTAATTGGAATGTTACCTTACCCGTTTTAATTTCTTTTAAAGCAACTTTTCCTACATTTGATTTTGATTCTGTAACAATTACAGGTGTTGTTAAAGCTGAGTTAATTTGCATTAATCCTGCACCTTGACGGCGAGGAGAAACGAAATTACCATCAAATACAACTGGTTTTGCTGTATTCATTAGTAAATTTTTCGCTAATAATACGCGGTCACTGCTATCCAAACCAAAATCTTTATCAACGCGTTCCAACACTAAAGCGGATCCACCTGAAACATGTGGTGCTGCCATAGAGGTACCGCTCATTAAACCATACTTATTATCATTAAGTGTGGAATAAATTTGTCCGCCTGGTGCTGTAATTTCCGGCTTAAAATCTAAGCTCGGTGCTACACCCCAAGAAGAGAACGCACTCATTTTTCCCGCATCTGGATTTGGGATACCCAGTTTACCGCCATTAAACGTAATAGTTACCGGTTTGCTGCTATCTAATGCAGCTCTCAGTTTATCACCATCACCTTTTAGCATAAATAGCTGAGGAATCGTGATAGCCGGATCAGATGCCATATTAACAATACCTTCTTGGTTGTTGTAAACAATAACTCCTGCCGCTCCAGCTTTTTGAGCATTAAGGGCTTTGTCTACAAAGTTATAGGTTCCACGTTGGACAAGAGCATATTTTCCTTTAAAGTCTTTGCCGGCAAAATCATTTGGTCCCCCTAATCCTGCAGCTAAAACTTCAAACGTTTTTTGCTCAACACTATTCGGGTGTGTTTGTCCAGCAGATAAAAATGGTGCGTTTCCAGCAATTCCATCAATCGTATAATTCAATCCATCCGTTACCATATTCGTATTTTCAAATGATGCAACAGAAATTGATTCATTCGAAACACTCGGTGACCCGACTACACCATAATCAGGGTTAGATGTAAGTGGATAATAGTATCCATTTCCAAAATAAGCAGAGTTCCCAGCAGAGATGGACATAACAATGCCATTCTCTGTTGCACGTTTTACCGCTTGCTGCTCAGGTGAATCAGCGTTAACAAATCCGGATGGTGAACCTAAACTCATGTTCAGAACATCCGCTCCAAGCTTAATCGCATCATCAATGGCTTTAACATAAATATCTCCATATGTTGATTTATTGGATTGGTCATTACTGAATACTTTAAGCGCCAGTAATTGTGCTTCTGGTGCGATTCCTTTAATGCCTCCATTGTTTTCGTCTCCGTTTGCACCGACCGTACCAGCTACGTGCATACCATGCATCGATGCACCAGCTCCCAAATCTTTTACAATATCATTTTTATCATAGTAATTATATCCATAAGGAACTTTATCTGTATAAAATTTACCTGGCAGACCATTGTCTGCAACTAGCTCATTTATTTTCGATTTTGTTAACTTTTCCTTAGAAGGATCCGTTAATTTCATATCCTTATGATCATAGTCAATTCCAGTATCAATGATACCGACAACCATTCCTTCCCCTTTATAGCCGTAGTTTCTCCAAGCCTCTTGTGCTTGTACCAGCTCCTTGCTATAAATCATATCAGGTGTTTCTTGTGGCCTCTTGTATTCGTTTACAACCTGTACAGACTTAACACCATCAATCGCTTTAATTTGGTCAATATCGCCATATTTTATGTCGGCGCTGAAACCGTTTACGATAGTTGTTACATCATTAATAAACTTGGTTTTTATTTTCTTGTCCTTTATTTTGCCTTTAACTGTTTTTTGTTCATCAAGTGCTTTGTCTTCCAAGCCTTTTCTTTCTTGTTTACTAAGTTTATTGTATTTAACACCTTTTTGCTTCGCATATTCAATGGTTGGATCACCCGTCATCTCAACAAAGACACGAACATCTTTGTTCGGATCTACATTCGGCTGAACCTTGGTTGGTTTTACTTTGTTTGCCTTGTCTAGATTTACAGCATGGGAACTTCCTGTCCCAAATACTGCACTACTGCAAGCTAATAATAAAATAAGTAAAATTGCAAGACTTCGCTTCAGCATTTATTGTCCCCCTATTAGTAGTTTTTAAAAATAGATTAATAGATTAAATAGAGACCTCCCCCGAAAAAAAATTCTGAATCTCTTAGTGACAAAAAATTCAGACACTTATAAATTAACATAGTAATTGAGAGATAAACTAGATTATTTAGTCCTAGTAATATAGTCACAATAGTCTGATTTTACGCAAACAGGATCAGCCTATATTCAGGCTGATCCTGTTTTTAAGATAACATAAGCAAATGATGCAATTCCTGATCAGATAGCTCTGTAATCCAGTTGTCACTATTAATAATTTCATCATTTAATGCTTGTTTTTTCTCAAGCATAGCATCAATTTTTTCCTCTAATGTGCCGGTTGTAATCAGCTTGTGAACATGGACAAAACGACTTTGACCAATTCGGTAAGCACGATCAGTAGCCTGGTTTTCTACTGCGGGATTCCACCAGCGATCATAGTGGATAACGTGATTTGCGGCCGTTAGGTTAAGCCCTGTTCCACCTGCTTTTAAAGAAAGGAGGAACACTGGGAATTCCCCATCCTGGAAACGCCCAACATATTCATCTCTTTTTGCTTTAGGCATACTTCCGTTTAAAAAAGGAACAGAAAGACCGAAACGTTCGTATAAAAGCTTTTGAATCATCTCGCCCATTCCAATATATTGGGTAAAAACGAGACACGCTTCCTTAGCATCCAAAATGGATTCCACCAATTCCAATAGCTTCTCCATCTTATGAGAGCGTTGTTCCACATTATCCGGATGTTCCTCTTTAAGATATAATGCCGGATGATTGCATAACTGTTTGAGACGGTTCAACATTTGGAGGATCATTCCTTTACGCTCAATTGCTGTCAGCTCATCCATTTGATTAAAGGTTTCACGAATAAGCTGTTCATATAAAGAGGCTTGTTCCGATGTTAATGGGCAATATTCCTTTTGCTCAAGCTTATCCGGCAAGTTTAATTCTACCTCAGGGTCCTTCTTCGTACGACGGAGCAAAAATGGACGAATCAGTGACTGAAGCTCCCCGATTTTTGCTTGTTCCTCTTCCTTTTCAATAGGCAGAATAAATCGCTTTTGAAATTGTGTATAGGTACCTAAATACCCGTGATTGGTAAAATCAAAAATAGACCATAGTTCTGATAATCGATTCTCCATTGGTGTTCCAGTAAGGGCGATATGATGTAATCCTTTTAATTTGCGAATTGCCCTTGATTGTTTGGTTTGGGAATTTTTAATATTTTGGGCTTCATCTAGGGCAATCGTTCCCCATTCAATGGAAGAAAGCTCGTCAAAATCTAGATGGGAAAGCCCGTAGCTTGTTAATACAATATCTGTTCCTTTCAAATTTTCTTCAAAGTGATCTCCTTTGTAACGATTTGCTCCATAATGCAGTTTAACGGACAATTCCGGGGCAAAGCGTTCGATTTCCTTTTGCCAATTCCCAAGTACGGATGTCGGACAGATAATTAAAGCCGGTGCAGGATTTCCCTCTGTATGTTTTACATGCAATAAGTACGTAATGAGCTGAATGGTTTTACCAAGCCCCATATCATCGGCTAAAACAGCACCGAAATGAAATTGTCTCAAAAACACAAGCCAATCGAAACCATGCTGTTGATAGGGGCGAAGACTTCCGTCAAACTGCGGCGGTACCGGAACGGCTGGGATATTGGAAGTATCCCTTAATTCATGAAATAGCTTTTTTAAGGAACGGTTTAGCTCGATTTGAATGTTTGCAAAGGCACGTGGATTAAAGTCTTCTAACTCCTCCATATCCATTTCTTCTCTTGGAACTAATTCTTGCTCCATAATGTCTTGAAGACGCAACCCTTCCTTCTTTGCCCGTTTCATTAAGTCTTGCAGCTGCCGAATCATTTTGGGATCTAATTTGACCCATTGCCCATTTACTTTAATCAGTCTTCGCTGATGATCAACGAGATGATTAAATTCCTCTTCGGAAATTTCAGCGCCATTCATGGACAATCGCCAATCAAAGTCAAGCAAGGCATTTAATCCGACAAAGGATGGCCGGTAGTTTGTACTCGTTTGCTTTATTCTTGCCTTCACGGTTAATTGCGCATCACGCATCGCAACCCACCAAGATGGCAGTAAAATTTCTACTCCGAGCAAGAGTAGCTTTTCACTTGCAATCGTTAAAAAATCCCAAGCTAAAAGCTCATCTAATTCCCTTTTTAGCCCATCACTATCTCCTAACCAGGGAAAGAGTTTTACCCAACGTTCTTGTTCTTCCATTACATCATCTAGATATTGTCTCCATTTTACCGGAACATTTTTTGAGGGAGTTGTAGTAAGCAGTTTTTCTGGGTTTCTTTTATCCCTTAAAACGGTTTCGAGAATCCATGGTTCATCATCTTCCATCGGTTCTGAAATACGAAGTCCGATGGTAAAAGGACGCTCGTCTTCCCCTTCCATCCACTCACGAAAACGTTTTGCATCAAAATAGGAAGTAAATTCTTCCGTTGTAAGGGAAGTTTTCTTCAAGTTATCTATTTTTTCCTTTATTCCTTCCTTTTTGTTCAGGAAAGAAGTAATAGCATAATCATACCATTCTTCTAAAAATGCCTTCGTTGTAGTGTCAAGAATAGGTTGTTCCCAAAATTCTGGTTCAAATTCATCCAATACCATTTGCGGCAGCTTCCACTCGAATACATGGTCTTCCGTTTCATTAAAGCGCGGAACCCCTACACCTTCCATAATAGCTTCATACATGATGGAAGCGCTTGATAGGAATAATTGTCCGTTTGAATCCCATTCCCAATCCAGCAATGAACTGAAGCTTTCGTTTGCAAAGAGAGACAGTAATGACCAGCTATCTACCTTTACACCTGAATGCGTCTTATAGGTTGAAATAGGAAGGGAAGAGCCAAAGAAGCTTTCTTCATGCCAAATAAATAATTGACGTTTCCAATCAGACGGATTGATTTCCCTTCCTTGTGGATCCTCGGCATAAATAAAAAAAACTCCATTTCCCATATATTCAGTATAAATCTTTAATAAGATAGATTTAAGCATCGATTAGCTTTCCCCTTCTACACTCCTCGTGAAATGCACGAAGTCTTTTTGTCTTTAGAAGTAAGTCATTAAAATAGGATTCCCACATTTGCATTTTTTTCTGTTTTTTATATAAAACACGCAGTTTTTTTAAGTATTTTACGGATTTCTTGTAAGCATCACGATTACGATTTTCTAATAGATTTTCAATTGAATCATGGTAAAGCGGCATAGCAAGCTGCGGATCTGCCTTCGCAACAGTTTCCAGTTTCAACTTATCAATAGAATCGATGTCTTTGCCTGTTAGATGCTGAAGTTCAACCCATGATCGATACTTTTGCTTTATGATGAGATATTCATTATATTGGGTGTAGCTATATGGAAGAAATTTCATATATATTTTTTCCATTAAGACAGGATTATGATCAGATAACGCAGAATCATCGACTGTTCTAAAAAACATTCTCATAAAGGCATAACGGTCAAAATTACTTTCCAGTGTAGATAAATAATCCGATATAAAAGGTATCATGGCAGTAATATATTTGCTAAGCCGGCTGTACGCCTTTTGCGATTGCAAATGTTGAAACCAATATTGCGAAAAGTAAATAATGTTTCTATTTAGCCCTTTCAGTGTCTGTAATGCAATCTCGTCTTTTCCACATAGAATAGCTAAATGAATTCTGGCTAGCAGGATTCTGTCGTTTTGATCAGAGTCAGACTCCAGCCTCTCTAATTCCAGCTTACGCCATATTGTTTGTTTGAAAAGGTGCGACCAAAGAATCATATATAGTTCCACCATTTCGGATGAATGGTAGGTGTTTAAGGTAAGTAATGCCGTACAATCATTTCGCAAAAAAGCAATATACGGGTCAAAGGCAAATGGCTGAACGGAGATAGATAATTTCTTTAATGCATCTTCTACTTCTTGCATCATAAAGGAAAAGAAGGAATCCTGTGTTTGAAAATTCCGATTGATACTTAGCTCATTCGCTGCTTTTATCGAATAATAAGCAACGAATAATTGATAAAGCGGTTTCCATTCCCTTTCAACAGGTGAGAATTCAATTAGACGATAGTATACTGATTTTAATCTTTCTTCGAAAACATATTCATTTGGTATATCAATATTATGAAAGGATTTTTTAAAGCGATTTATCCATGCATCGTGACCGGTTAACGGTGCAGAAGTTTGTTCCTCCAGTAAATCACTTCCACGCTTCATATTCTTTAATACAGCAAAGGTAGAATCGTTTTTTTTCCATTCTTGTACCCAATCAAATACACTTCCTATTTGGTTATAAACTGAGAAAAATAACGCCATTTGGTGGCGGCAGATACCTTCCTGCGGACATGAACAATGATTGTTTTCAGGATTTTCCAAATCCAACGTAACCTGAACAGGTGTTACATCCTGTACCTTGGCTGTAAAAATGGGAGAGGAAAAATTCTTTTTGGAAACGAGCTGCTGGCGATATAAAAGCAAGCCTTTTTGAACAAGCTTTTGGTGAGTGTCACTTGTGGGATCTAAATAAGTTTGGAGTTTTTCTGCATACGCTTGAAGTTGGGCTTTCATTTTGAATATCACCTCCGGGTTGTAAGAAAAGCGCAAGGTCCCCTAGCCAACGGCTCTTGCGCCAGACAGGATTTAAAACTTGTTAAATAATTTATATTTTATTAAACTAATCGTTTATCTTTTGAAAAAAAGGCACTACTTCTATTTTAATGGAATAAATGATTTTAGAAAAGGTTAGGCAAAGGTTCTACGATAAAATGAAGAAAGTGAGGCTGCAATACCTCACCATCATTATTATTTTTTACTAATCCAAAATTGATGATTCACATATATATTGACCCCGGACAGTTTCTTTCTTTTTCCGTTTACGATTTTATAGTTTTTATTTATCGGATACTCTATTTTTTCCTCATTTTTTTGGGCAATAAACAATGGATTGTGAGGATTAGAGAGATCAATTTTTGTTTTGTAACCCTTTTTGTCGTAATAATCGGTTGCATTCACAAATAAAGATTGATTAAATCGGTCTAATGAAGTTATGCCTAAAAACTTAGATATATATGATGGAAAATCAGTATTATTGATTAGTCCCGTCGGTTTCCCCGGACCATACGCATATAAAAAGACATCCTCCCCCGAATGGCCTAGGGTGGTAAAGCCTAAATTTGCTCGTTCAGCCATTTGTTTAGCTAATTCTAATTCTACATTACTTGCAGCTTTTAGACGTTTTAACTCCTTTTCCGGTAGAGGAGACAACCCATAATACTTGGCAATTTCCTTAATGTTCGAGCGGTCCTTTTTCAGTAAGGCGGCAGCACCTGTAGCGGTTAGCTTTGCTTTTCTTAATGGATCGATAAATTGATGAACTGGTGTTTTGAAATAGGACTTATTAGTGTTATGATTCCCCATTGTAAGTCCGCTGTTTCCATGATCGGTTACAGCTATCAACAAAGTATTTGGATTTTTCTTTGCGAAATATAGCGGCTCTTTTACTGCTGAGTCGAATGACAAGATTTCGCTTATCATTCCAACTGGATCATTTTTATGGGCTGCCCAATCGATTTTGCTACCTTCGACAAAGAGGAAAAAACCCGTTTGCTTCTTGTCGAGTAAGTGAATGGCCTTTTTTGTCATTTCCGCTAGTGATGGTTGTTTAGGAGCAAGAGTAGGACGGTCGAATTCATAAGCGATATCAATATCTGCAAAACTTCCCCATACTTTCGTTTTTTTTACCGCATCAAGCTCTGATTTTGCTTTCACAAAAGAATATCCGTTATTTTTTATTTCTTCTAGCAGGTTCTCCCCATCTTTTCGGTAGGAAGGCATATTAGAGCCTATACCTTTTGGTGCTGAATATGGATTCGTGTTTTTTTTCGATAGTAAAGAAACCATACCGCCGCCAAGGACCACATCCAATCCTTGATACACCTGCTGCTCGGCAATATCATCATACCCATTGCGGCTGATTGTATGGGCTGTAAAAGCTGCAGGGGTGGCATGCTGTACTGGAGAGGTTGTTACTATTCCTGTTGAAAGTCCGTGCAGTTTTGCTGCTTCCAAAATGCTGACAGCGGGGCGAATTGCTTCAACCTTTCCGCCCTTTAGTTGCGGAACTATGCCGATCATATCTACCGAAGTTTTAAACCCCGTTGCCATAGCTGTTCCTGCTGCTGCAGAATCAGTAATACCTGATTGCAAAGAATAAGTTTTAACACCGCCAACAAGAATCCCATCAAGTGCAAGGGATTTCCCTTTATACCACCGTGTTAAGGTTAAAACATCTGAATTTGTACCATCCATCACCATAAAAATAACATTTTTGGGCTTTGTTGAGGATTTTGCGGCATGAATGGGATGTATTGGAGTAAATAGAAGTACCATAATAAGAAATACACGCAATATAAATCACCTCAAATTATTTTAGTTTTATATTTTGATAACTGGAAAATTGTATGCAGGTTAATATCTTTTATCTCAAAGAACAAATGTATAAGCGCCTTGCTTATCCGCTAGCCGATAGACGCTGTAGCTTGACGTAACAACTTTTTGGATAAATTATCCACATGGTATTTCCTAAACGAAAAAATGACCAGCTTAGAGATAAACTGGTCCAAATTTTTGAAGATATATGAGGCTGCATGACAATTTCTGATGAGGAATGTTGGGGAAGATACAAATTCTTATAGAGAAACCACTTTTGAATGATAATGATTTTGCGGTAATGGCAGAGGGTTTTGTTCTAAGGAGTCTAGTCGTTTGGTGAGTATAAAAATTCGATGGTTTGCCCTTCCAAGCTTTAAAATAAGGTCTTCCACCAATTTTTCTAACCCTTCTAATCTTTGATCAATATTTTCCAATTCACTTCTCCTTTATTCATTATTCACTGCTTGTAGCTCACGGTCTTCCGTCGGTTTTCTTCCTAAAAACTTCACTGTTTCCGCCACGACTTCTGTCACATATACTTTTTTCCCTTCTTGATTTTCATAACTTCTTGTTTGGATACGTCCCACTACACCAATAACAGAACCCTTTGCACAATATTTAGCGGTATTTTCAGCCGTTCTGTTCCATAATGTACATTGAACGAAATCCGCTTCAAATTCTCCATAGCTATTCCGAAAGTTTCGATTTAGTGCTATGGTGGCATTTAATACCGCTTTTCCATCCATCGTATGCCGCAGTTCAGGATCCTTTGTCAGTCTGCCTACAAGCATCACCTGGTTAATCAAAACATGTATTCACTCCTTTCTCTTATAATGTAAATACATCATATACAACCTAATCCAAATAGTAAAATTAGGAAATTAGCAATTCACCCTTTCATTTTCTGTAGATAACGGTACTTTCCTATGGGAAAAAACTTGTTTTCGCATGAAAAGTTGTAAAGAATTAGGTTTATAATAAAAATTAATCTTTTTTTGTTTAATGAAACTGGGATAAGAGGACTGTCCACTTAACTCATTTTAGTTTTTTTCTTAAAAGACTGGACAAGGGACCTGCCCCCCAGTTGTATGCTATAATTTTTACACATAATGCATCTTGCTCCAAATGAACGGATAGGAAATGGAGGTTATCGATTTATGAAATCTTTTAAGATTGTGTCCTTACAGGTTATCTTAAGTGATGGGAACATTAAGGATATTGTATTAGAGGATGGCCTGATTATTAATAAAGAGGATGGAAAAAAGACTTGGCTAATTGAGGCTTACATCAGTAAGGAGTATTACGACTTTTTCCGCACGGCACAACAAAGTCCGGATGATTTGAATGTTCAAGTAGTTATTACACACGAATCAAACGACCCTGCACCTTTTAGTACGCACATACGGGGAATTAAACAATTTGAAAATCACATTAGCGTTTTATTGGAAGGCTTTTTAAAGGTGAAAAGGAGCAATTATGCAGAGCTTCTTCTGAGCGATATAGTAAGGGAAGGATTTACAGGCGAAGAACTAATTGAGGAATTTAAAAATAGAATGAAAAAGCGAATTAAATATGTAGCTTCTAAAAAGGTTCAAGAATAAACGAAAGATAAAAAGCTCCTGTTATATTCAGGAGCCTAATTCACTTGACTTGTTAAAGATTGAATTAAATATTTTGCTTCTGCCTTACATGAGTAGGAGTAATCTTTTTTCAGCTCTTTTTGTAGCTGATTTATTTTTTCTACCTGATCCGGAGTAGGAACTTCAGTTAAAATCTTCTCAATGGTTTCATTGATTTTTTTGGCAACATCTTCATGAAACCTTGGATCTTTCTTAATATCATCGCTTACCTGTCCAAACCAGGAGGCGTGATTATTAATATATTCTCTCCACTCTTTCATAAAATCCTCGAGATTATATTTATTTTCGTCCCATTTGATATTTTCCATATATTGCTCAAATACAGTCGAAATGGAACGACTAATACTTATTTTGATTCCTGGTGATAGCTCATTAAACATCTATTTAAAGAACCCCCTAAATAAATAGCTATTTAGATATATTATTATACCTATTCTCTACTATTGTTGAATTTTACTCTAAAAACCAAGAAACTTCAACTAAGTCTCTTTTTTTAATCTATGTTGTTTCTTTCATTTCAACTAATGAACATGGGTAACGACAAAATAAGCAGGTTACTTCCTGCTTATTTTACTTTTTACTCTTTTTATAGTCTTCATTTTTGAGGTCTTTATTATATTCATTATCATTTTCGTTAATATCGTTCACATTCTTAAAGTTCTTATCCGTATTCATTTGTTTATTATTGCTCTTATTAAATTTATCTTTATCTACATTATTCATGTTTCTATTTTCGTTAACACCATTATTTAAACTCGGCGGTGGTGGCTCTTGTTTTTTCGTATTACATCCTGTCAACAAAATAGCGATCAGGGAAAAACTTAAAACCCATCTAAGCATTTTTCGATTCATGAAGACTTCTCCTTTCGAGGTGTGCTCTATGGATAACTTTCCCCTTCCCCGCTGAAAACATACGAAAAACTAAGGAGCCTTTGAGAATCTATTCTATAACTAAATTTAAACTGGTCCTTCCAAAAAGCGTAGATACGGCATCATTTTCCAATAGCAAACATTAACTCTGTCTCACATGCAATTTCGCCGTCTACCTTTGCAACGCCTTTTCCTTTACCTACTGGACCTTTTAAACGCAATATCTCAACTTCTAATACCAATTGATCGCCAGGTCTAACTTGACGTTTAAATCGACAGTTATCAATTCCTGCAAAAAGGGCAAGTTTGCCGCGGTTTTCTTCTTTTTTAAGCATAGCAACGGCCCCTACCTGCGCCAATGCCTCGACAATTAATACTCCTGGCATAACTGGGAAATCTGGAAAGTGTCCGTTAAAGAACTCCTCATTTCCTGACACATTTTTTATCCCTACCGCTCTTTTTCCTTCTTCTACCTCTGTGATTTTATCAATGAGTAAAAACGGGTAACGATGCGGGATAATTTCTTTAATTTGTTGAATATCTAACATATTCTTAACCTCCTGTATTTGAATGCGTAAGCGCCGAATTCTTATATCACGAAAAAAGGAAAGGATAATCCTTCCCCCTTATTTTTTATTTACAAGGTCTACAATATGAGTCCAAGTCGATTTCGATAATGCATCAAAAGGATTTCCATCGCCAATAACGCCATATCCAACTATAAGGCCGGATAAAACACTAATCACAATTGCAACCAATACAAGAACGACTCTCAGCCAAATGGGAATAAGTCGAACACGGATTTTTTCTCTTCTGGCTGTTCGTCTTTCCTCTATTTTTTTTCTCTTTTTATATTGCGAACGTGATTCTGATTTTGGCTGGATTTCCTTTTCTGTCATTCTAATATCCCCTTTAGCGAAGACCGTTTACTAACCCCATCATTTGATCTGAAATCGTGATAGCCCTTGATTGAAATTGATAATTTCGCTGGACATTGATTAGCTCCGTCATCTCTTGGCCTAAATTCACATTTGAACCTTCTAATGCACCTTGCTGAATGGAAATGTTATTCCTTGATTGCCCGACCATATTAGTAAATACATTTGTGCCAGTGACGCCATTGTTCGGTAAGCCAATCAAATTATCACCATATTGTTCAAAAAACTGCGGCTTGTTTACAGTTATCACACCAAGATTAAAGGACCTTGTTTGTCCATTGTCTAACTTTACTTGCAGGTTACCTTGGCTAGTTATTGTATAGCTTTCCGCATTTTTCGGGAAGGTAATCATTTTATTATTTTCGTCCAAAATCGGATATCCAGAACTATTTACAAGCATCACTTCGTTGTTTCCTACCGGGGAAAGCGATAAATTTCCATCTCTTGTATAACGGACTTCACTTTGTCCATTTTCATTCGTTAATACCTTTAAAAATTGGTTCTCAGTAGTAAATGCAATATCTAACGGACGTTTTGTTTCCTTTACATTGCCTTGGGTTAAAAGCATTTGTGATTGAGCAATTTTTGCACCAGTACCTAGACGAATGCCGAGTGCCGTATTTCTGCCGATTTCTTTCTTGGTATCCAGCTGATTATTGAATTGTTGAAAAAGAAGGTCTGAAAAGGTTGCTTCTCTTTTTTTAAAACCATTTGTGTCAATATTGGCCATATTATTACTAATAATATCGAGTTGTTTTTGCAGTTGATTCAATGTATTGGATGCTACAATCATAGATCTATTCATTAGAAAAACCCCTCACCTTCCTAGCCATTTACTCGTCCAACTTCATTAACCGCCTTATCCATACTGTGGTCATATGCCTGCAACACTTTTTGGTTTGCTTCGAAGCTTCGGTAAGCCGATAGCATATCTGTCATGGTTTGCGATACATCCACATTGGAACGTTCCAAACATCCTTGCTTTACCTGAAAACTTGCACCAGGGGCTTGAGGAAGCGCGGAGTTATTATCCATTCGATATAATCCATTGCCTTCTTTTATCAAGCTATTGGAATTTGCCGCAATCGCAATCCCTAAAGTTCCTGCCTGTCTGCCTTGTTCGCTTATCTGACCACTACTGTCCACAGTAAAGTCCACACTGTTTAAACGAATTCTATTCCCACCCCGGTCTAAAACATAAAGACCATTTGCAGTTGTTAAGTAGCCTTCTCCGTCCAAGGTAAAGTTTCCGTTACGCGTATATTTCACATTGCCATCTTTATCCTGAACGGAAAAAAATACAGCGCTTGTGGAATTTGGATTCAAATCCTGAAGGGCCAAATCCGTTTTATTTTGTGTTTCTTGCAAATCTCCTTGAAGAAACTTGGGAAGAACCTCTTGCATGTATACACCAGTATTTACAGCTCCAACCATGGAAGAGGAAGGAATTGAAAATGCGTTCTCAACTGGAACCGTCTGCTTACCCATGCGCTGTAAAAGAAGCTCAGGAAATGCCCTTAAAGACGATTGATCCGCTTTAAATCCAGGGGTATTCGAATTAGCCATATTATTGGTTAAAAGATCTGTTTTGCGTTGTTGTGCAACCATTCCCGCTGCAGCCGTATAGAATCCTCTAAGCATTTTTCATTCCCCCAAATGTGAGTTCATTACACTAAACGACGGTTTGCAATTTTATCCATGTTTTCAAGCATAATACCTGTACCAATCGCAACAGAATCCATTGGATTTTCCGCTACTAATACTGGTACCTTTAATTCTTCTGCCAATAATTGATCGATACCATGTAACAATGCACCACCGCCAGTCAAGATTACACCGCGGTCAATAATGTCTGCAGATAATTCAGGCGGAGTTTTTTCCAATACATTTTTAGCTGCTTGGACAATAACGGACACAGATTCTTTAAGAGCTTGTTCAACTTCTTTAGAATTTACCGATATGGTTCTTGGTAATCCGGTAACCATATCGCGGCCGCGAATTTCCATTTCTTCCTTACGAGAACCAGGGAATACAGTGCCAATGTTAATTTTGATGCTTTCCGCTGTACGTTCACCAATTAACAATTTATATTCTTTTTTAATATATTGAAGGATTTCATTATCAAATTTATCTCCTGCCATTTTGATGGAAGCAGAAGTTACAATATCACCCATGGAAAGAACTGCGATATCGGTTGTACCGCCGCCAATATCCACTACCATATTTCCGCTAGGCTGGAAAATATCCATTCCTGCACCAATCGCTGCGACCTTTGGCTCCTCTTCCAAATATACTTTTTTACCGCCGCTTTTTTCAGCAGCTTCTCGAATGGCCTTTTGTTCTACACTTGTAATATTAGTAGGACAACAAATTAGGATTCTTGGCTTTGATAAAAATCCTTTTACGTTTAATTTATTGATAAAATGCTTTAGCATTGTTTCTGTTACGTCAAAATCAGCAATTACTCCGTCTTTCAACGGACGAATAGCTACGATATTTCCTGGTGTTCTTCCCACCATTCGACGGGCTTCCTCCCCAACAGCTAAAACCCTATTAGCATTTTTATCAATAGCCACAACAGATGGCTCGTTTAAAACGATTCCTTGTCCTTTTACATGAATTAATACGTTAGCAGTACCTAAGTCTATTCCTATATCCTTTGCAAACATGTACGTTACTCCTTTCATAGTGGGCAAACTAGCTTGAACGTTAATAAAGGGCAATCTATGTAAATTTTATTTATGTCAAAAGTCCCTATTTCCCTAATTTTATATTTTAACATATTTTTGTCGAGTTTAGGCATTCATTGTCAAAAAATCTTTTAAAAATTAGTAAAAAAATAGGAAATAAGAAAAGCGCAAGTGCCGCACCTCCGGCTAACGCTTGAGTGAATTCACACTTCAAATCTCATTTGACGCAACATACAACAAACACGCGAGGAACGATTCGATGCCGGCTTATCGCAGGGAGAAGATGTAGGTATCCGCTAACCAATAGGCTCCTTGCGGCAGACATAATGAAAAAGAAGCAATCAATTTGTCAATTGCTTCTTTTTATCATTAGTTATTTTGAAATTCTTCTTTTTTATACTTTTGTTTTGTTGCTTCTCCGCCACGTAAATGCCGGATGGATTTATGATAATCTAATATTTCTTTCACTTCATTTGCTAGTTCAGGATTAATTTCCGGTAATCTTTCTGTTAAATCTTTGTGGACAGTACTTTTGGACACGCCAAACTCTTTCGCAATTACACGAACCGTTTTTCTCGTCTCCACGATATACTTTCCAATCTTGATAGTTCTCTCTTTGATGTAATCGTGCACACCGCTCGCCCTCCCCAAATTGGATGAGAGAAGTGTGAAATGAGACTCGCTTTCCCTTTCCACGGAGTATACTGTAGCAACGCATAAGAAAAAGGCTTTCGCTGCTTTTCCTTTACCTTTTATGCGCAAGAGAGCAAACAATCATGCTCTCCCCTTCTAGAAATTCTTCATGACCGCAACTATATATAGTAATACTTTACGATTACTCACCTCAAACACTCTCTTTGTTTTTGTCAGGTTTGTAACATTGTATTAGCTTGGGTAAAAATATATGCACAAAAACCATAATAAGGACAAGGTGTATGGATAATTTTCCGAAAATTCGTTAACTTAGTCATTGATTCTCTAATAAAATTATAAGTTTGAACGATTATTCCTAATTACGGCTTTACTGCTTTTTTGCTATTGATCATTTTTATCACAAAATGATAAAAAGAGCGGAATGCTTTGAAATTCCGCTCTTAACTCTTATTACATTAGATTAGCCTTGACTATCATCTGTATTTTGTGAATTGCTATTATCACTTGAATTGTCGGTACCGTCGTTACTCTCTGCTGCATTATCATCTTTTGAATTACTTGATTGATCATCACTATTCATTTGATCACTGGCAGAGGATTTACTTTCTGCTTTTACATTTTCAAGTGCTGATATGGACTTATTAAAATAAGTGTTTGGGTTTAAAGCTTGATTATCTTTGCGAATCTCAAAGTGTACATGTGTTCCAGCTTTTTCATTTAACTGACTTGTACCTGCTTTAGCAATGATTTGATTTTGCTTTACAATATCCCCAACTTTAACTTGAATATCTTTTACAGACTGATACTCAGTTACAACGCCTTTAGTGTGTTCAATTTCAATAACGTTGCCAAGTAAGGAGTCATTTTCATTTACCTTAATTACAGTACCGCTCATAGCTGCTACAACGTCAAATTCTTTTCCATCCTTCATCGCAATATCAACCCCGCGATTAGGTCGGAATTGGTTGCCGTTATATACTAAGATAGCTGCTTCTTGTTTTTCCGCTGAAGCTTTCGAATCATAGAAGTCCTTTACGATTTTTGCTGCATCTTTATTTTTTACTGGCCATTTGAAATTTTCTAGTGTTTTACTAACCTCTGTGGCAGGGTTATCATACTCTTTTTTTCCAACTAAGTTATCCCCACGGTAACTAAAGTTCTTTTTAGCAGATTCATTGCCTTTAGACTGATACCAGAAAATTCCCGAAATAAGTAATGCAGCACATACAAGATAAATTGCCGGATATACCCAACGTTTTTTAAATATGCTTTTTCCGCGTTTTTTTTGAGAAGATAATTTCTTTTCTTCCTCTCTCATTTTCATCACCTCTGCATCCATTTTGAACAGATACAGGGAAATATATACATCTATTTTGAAAAAATTTTTAAATTCTTATTATTTAGCATTTATGACGATATTATGTATGATTTTTTTCATTAATTTTTTCGCATCTTTGAACAGAATTTTCAAAAAGAAATAAGCCCTCAATGATTGAGAAGCTTATTTTTTCGCTGTTGCCTTATTTAAGAATTGATCTGTGTTGGTAATTTGAACACCTTGATAATAATATTTAACAATGTCTTTATAGCTCTTTCCTTTCTTCGCCATTTCATTAGCCCCATATTGACTCATTCCAATCCCATGACCATAGCCTTTCGTCGTAACAATTATTTGGTCGCCTTGACGCACCCAGCTAAAATCTGCTGAACGTAAGTTAAGTTTTTCTCTAATCTCTCGTCCGGTAAACTGTTTACCGCCAATCTTAACTGTTCCAACCCGATTCCCATGAGTCCGTGATGTAATCGTTCCAACGTTTCCTGTATTGGGTAACTGAACTCCAAGTTTATTTTCAAATTCAGAAACAGGAATCTCTTCTTTAAAATTGAATTTCGGGGATGATATATCCCAAGGGCTTTTTACACTCTTTAAATAAGGGACTGGTTGATCCCAGTAATCTTCCGAGTTTTCGGTATAGCCGTTACTAGTGGAAAAGAATGATGCTGTAATAGGACTTCCATTGTAGGTCAAAATTTGGCCTGCGGTTGCTTCAACAGCATCGCGAATTTTTTTTATGTTTTGGTTGTACTTATCTTTCCATTCTTTTTTTAATTCATCCATATTTTGATAGACTTGAAAGTTCGTTGTGTCTTCTACCATAGCGCCTTTTGGAAGGCTGCTATTGCCGCCATACATTAACTGTTTCACAATAAAGGTGCGGGCCGTTAGTGCTTGCGCTTTTAAAGCCTCTTTCTGAAATGTGGCGGGCATTTCAGATGCAACTACTCCTACGACATAATCTTCTAGATCCGGCTTTTCAATTTCCTTTGTTTTTGTTCGATATACCGCAACCTCAATTGCAGGTTCTGTAGTTTTTGGTTTTTGTAATTTTTCATCAAGCTTTCCACTCACTTTTTCGGATGAAAAAGGTAGGACGAGTAAGGTAGGTACAAGAAAGGATACGGCAATTACTAGAGAGAGAATTAGCAGGACTGGTTTTATTTGTTTCATGCTTGATGCCTCCATAATGTATTTAGGATGGGCTGTTTTCTTATAAATTGTTGCTTTTCGTAATTTGTTTTAAATCCTAAATTGGACTTAGATTTGGCGCATCTTTTCTTAAAAAAGATACTTATTCTTATAGTTTTCTAATATATAAAAGCAACAAAGATTAAGAAAATAGCCTTGATAAACCCAACTACTCATAATTATGGTGAGAAGCATGCTTTTATGATTATTTCTATGAAAAATATATGTACTAGTAAAAAAGGGATGATAGAGTTGGGTAAGAGATTTTTTTAAAAGACTTATACGAATGGCATTTTTGCAAAATAAAAAAACCCCTACAAAACATTGTACGGGTTTTCCTTCATTTTCATACATTTACGTCAGATACATATTCGTTAACCTTGGTTACAATTTCCACTTCATCATTAATTCGTTCAATGTCAGCACCAAGGCTTGCTAATTTTAGATGGAAGTTTAAGTATCCACGGTCCAGATGTTTTAATTCCGTAACACGTGTATAACCGTCCGCTTTTAAACCAGCAATGATTAAGGCCGCTGCAGCTCTAAGGTCTGTTGCTGAAACCTCAGCACCTTGCAGCTCGCTAGGACCATTAATGATAACTGAACGCCCTTCGATTTTTATATCTGCATTCATTCTGCGGAATTCTTCCACGTGCATAAAACGATTTTCAAATACTGTTTCTGTAATAACTCCTGTCCCTTCTGCACAAACAAGAAGAGCCATCATTTGCGATTGCATATCTGTTGGAAAGCCTGGATGAGGCATAGTCTTAATATCAACAGCCTTTAGCCTTTCTGGACCGATAACCCTTAAACCTTGTGGTTCTTCGATAATAAGAACACCCATCTCTTCCAGCTTTGCTACTAATGATGTAAGATGTTCAGGGACTGCACCTTTTACAAGGACATCTCCACCGGTTATTGCTGCTGCAATCATAAATGTACCGGCTTCAATTCGGTCTGGAATAATCGTATGTTCCGTTGCAAATAGACTTTCTACACCTTCAATACGAATTGTTCCAGTTCCTGCACCTTTTACAATGGCACCCATTTTATTCAAGAAGTTTGCCAGGTCGACAATTTCCGGTTCCTTGGCACAGTTTTCAATCACAGTCATACCTTCCGCCAATGTTGCAGCCATCATAATATTTTGCGTTGCTCCAACACTTGGAAAGTCTAAATAGATTTTCGAACCTTTTAAACGTCCTTCTGATTCTGCTTCAATAAATCCATTTCCTACTTTTACTTTGGCACCCATCGCTTCAAATCCTTTAAGATGCAAGTCGATCGGTCTTGAACCAATTGCACAACCGCCAGGAAGAGCAACACGAGCTTTTCCCACACGGGCTAATAATGGTCCCATCACAAGTACAGAAGCACGCATTTTTCGTACATATTCAAATGGAGCTTCAATTAATAACTCTCTTGATGCATCTACAGTGATTTCATTATCTTGAAAGGTTACATTTGCATTTAAATGGCGTAACACTTCACTAATTGTATATACATCGGAGAGTGTTGGTACATCACGTATAACACTTTTTCCTTCACTAGCTAACAATGATGCAGCGATAACAGGCAATACGGCATTTTTAGCACCTTCAACTTGTACCGTACCATTTAACCTTTTTCCGCCGCGGACGATGATTTTTTCCAAGAGTATTCCCCTCCGCGTCCATTTTCTCTATATTAATATTCAATCGTTATGATAGGTGTGCCAATAACGAAGGTCGTTTTAGCGCCCAATCCATTTTTTCTCAGTCCAATTTGCAAATTCATTTTATTATTTTTTGTTGGAATGGACTCGGAAAATAAAGGCGAAAACGCTGAAATTGAGTAAAAGTCTTTTTCCTTTAAAGATTCCAATTCCTTTGCGTTAAATCCTTGCAACAATTGCTCTTTTTCAGTCAATAAAACATTTTCAATTTTATCATTGAATTCGCCTTTGATACAAGAGAAAATTGTTGGTTTATCCCTGTAAAGAACATCCAATTTTTTTGGTAGGATTTGATCGATTTTCATCGCAAAAGTAGAATTCCAACTGCGACCTTTAATCTCATATAATAAATACGATGATGCAGAAAATTTTGTAGGGGTCGACATAACTTTTATTGTTTCGACAAATTCTTTGTGGTTTTTCATACCTATTGCGAGCCCCGATTTGCGATCGACCTTCCAATCCATAAAAGGATATTGCTTTTTGAGGGATTTTACTTTCTTATCCCAATCATTCATTGATTGAATCTCAATGGATTCTCTTGCATATAAAGACCATTCATTGATACTCCCATTTTGCTTCTTGACCATTTCAGCTATTTTGTCTAAATCTGTGGTATAAAGAGCTGCATTGGTTTTATTCCCAAAATTTGCGAACATAAAACAAGTGATAATGACAAAGATTAAAAAAATCATTTTCTGTTTCAAAAGTATCCTCTCCCTTAGTAAAAGTGTTTACCAGAAAGGGCCAACACATACTTGGGAAAAGTCGTCATCTTTTGACAGTTGTTTTGCAAAACTTTGGTATAAAAAACCACATTAAAGTAGACGGATTATCTACTTGTAATGTTACAACTATTTTACACAAAAGTTAAATTCATATTACATCATAATGAATTATAGTTCGTTTGAAAACACTTAAGAAGTCCTATTTTTAACAAAATGATGACATTATGAGCTGTTTCTAAGAATTATTGCTTTTATTCCATTATAACTTTCTAAGAAGTTCCTGTTTTGGGCACCTTTTCTCATTTATTTTCATAATTAAAAACAATAAAAAAATATTGGATATTAGATTTTTAAGGTGTCGTATTTTAAGAAAAGAGCCTTTATTGAAATATAAGAGGAAGTTGTTGTGACCATAGAAGGTAATTGAGAAAAAAATTACTTATGGATGATCCGATGGCAATGGTTAATATAATCATCAACAGCCTTGCTTGAAATACACGATTTGGTTTTAAAAGCTTTTCATAATTTAGTGCTTGTAATGACCAAAACGTAATCGCAAAGAAAAATATATGTACGATTATACTGATTAAAGCTTGTTGTCCGAAATCAGCTACCATATTTTGCACCCCTTTTATTTTAATCCTTAATTCAATTGCCGGATGGACTAATTTTGCGCAAGGCAATTTTTATTTTTTGGTAACTCTCACTCAAGTGGGTCTCTAACAAAGTTCATTGATAAAAAACACCCTCTGTAAAACAGAAGGTGTTCTCTTATATTAGAAGCGGTGTTCAGCAACATTTATACGATTTATCGCACGTTTAAGAGCAAGTTCTGCACGAACAAGATCAATATCATCTGTCTTAGCTTCTATTCTCTGTTCGGCACGAACTCTTGCATGTTTTGCACGTTCGATATCAATGCTTTCTGATTTTTCAGCTGTTTGAGCTAAAATGGTTACTTGTTCAGGTCGCACTTCTAGAAAACCGCCACTTACTGCTACAAGCTCAGTGTCGCCGCCTTTTTTTAACCGAACAGCGCCAATTTGAAGTGGAGCTACGGTAGGAATGTGTCCAGGTAAAATACCCAGTTCACCGCTTTGCGCCTTTGTAATCACCATTTCCACATCTGAACTATACACTGGGCCGTCTGGAGTGACAATACTGACTTTCAATGTCTTCATCTTTGATCCTCCTGGTCCCTTATTATACCTCTACGCCCATCTCTTTAGCTTGTTTCACTACATCCTCAATTGGACCTACAAGACGGAATGCATCTTCTGGCAGATGATCGTATTTACCCTCTAATACTTCCTTGAATCCGCGAACTGTTTCTTTTACTGGTACATAAGAACCCTTTTGACCAGTAAACTGCTCAGCCACGTGGAAGTTTTGTGATAAGAAGAATTGAATACGACGAGCACGGGCAACGACTAATTTATCTTCATCGCTAAGTTCGTCCATACCTAGAATCGCAATAATATCTTGTAATTCTCTGTAGCGTTGTAGGGTTTGTTGTACTTTACGTGCCACAGTATAATGCTCTTCCCCAACAATTTCAGGAGAAAGTGCACGGGATGTTGAAGCAAGTGGATCCACTGCCGGATAAATACCCATCTCTGAAAGTTTACGCTCTAAGTTTGTTGTTGCATCTAAGTGCGCAAATGTTGTTGCAGGTGCAGGGTCAGTATAGTCATCGGCTGGTACATAAATCGCTTGGATAGATGTAACGGAACCAACATTTGTAGATGTAATACGTTCCTGTAATTGACCCATTTCAGTAGCAAGTGTCGGTTGATAACCAACGGCTGATGGCATACGTCCTAGAAGGGCTGATACCTCAGAACCTGCTTGTGTGAAACGGAAAATATTATCGATAAAGAACAATACGTCCTGTCCTTGTTCATCACGGAAATATTCAGCCATAGTCAAACCTGTTAAGGCAACACGCATACGTGCACCTGGAGGCTCGTTCATTTGCCCGAATACCATGGCAGTTTTCTTAATAACGCCGGAATCTTTCATTTCATGGTAAAGGTCATTTCCTTCACGAGTACGTTCCCCAACACCCGCGAATACAGAAATACCACCATGCTCTTGAGCGATATTATTAATCAATTCTTGAATTAGTACGGTTTTACCAACTCCGGCACCACCGAATAAGCCGATTTTACCACCTTTAATATAAGGGGCAAGCAAGTCAACAACCTTAATACCAGTTTCAAGTATTTCTACTTCTGTAGAAAGTTGTTCAAATGTTGGTGCAGTACGATGGATTGGGTCACGGCGAATTCCCCCAGGAAGTTCTCCGTCCAAGTCAATTGCATCACCAAGTACATTAAATACACGGCCTAATGTTACGTCACCAACAGGAACTGAAATTGGCTCACCAAGGTCAATTGCATCCATACCACGTTGTACACCGTCGGTAGAAGCCATCGCAATCGTACGTACAGAATCATCACCTAAGTGAAGAGCAACTTCCAAAGTTAAATCGATGTCGACTTCAGTAGCTGATTGCGCTTTATATTGAACTTTTAACGCATTATATATATCAGGTAGTTGACCATTTTCAAACTTAACGTCAACAACTGGACCCATTACTTGTAGAACGTGTCCTTTGTTCATCATTTTACCTCCTATCTTGCATTAAGGCGAAGTAAGCCCCGCCTGAATCTTCTATTTCTCATTTAGTCCGTGAATAACCCTGCGAAAAATTGTCCACGTCTAGCTCCAAGTGAAATTGGTACTTCAAATTTCACCAGCGTCTATCGGCTAGTGGATGAGCAAGGCGCTTGCGCATTTGGTCTATTCTAGTGCAGCTGCACCACCGACAATTTCCGTAATTTCTTGCGTAATTGCTGCTTGACGTGCACGGTTAAATTGTAGTGTATAAGAGTCAATAAGCTCTTTTGCATTATCCGTTGCATTCTTCATTGCCGTCATACGTGCGGCATGTTCACTTGCCTTACCGTCTAATAGAGCACCATAAATTAAACTTTCAGCATATTGTGGAAGAAGTACCTCTAGGATTTCTTCAGGAGATGGCTCAAATTCATAGGAAGTAAGCTTCTTTCCGGAAGCACCAATATCCGTTAAAGGAAGCAGCTTTTTCTCCGTAACATCTTGTTGGATAGCATTAACAAAATGATTGTAATACATATACAATTCATCAAATGTTTGGTCGGCAAACATCTGAACTGTTTTACTAGATATCTTCATAATGTCAGCAAATGATGGTTGATCCGGTAATCCTACAATATTCAACACAATATTTTCATCGCGTTTCTTGAAAAATTCGTAACCAACTCTACCAATTGCAATAATCGCATACTCATCTTTTGATTTGTGACGCTCTTTAATAGTATTAGATACTAAACGTAAAACACTGCTATTATATGCCCCAGCTAATCCTCTATCAGATGTAATAACTAAATAACCGGTCTTCTTAACAGGTCTCGTTACTAACATTGGATGAGCGATATTACTTCCAAGTGCAACATTTGCTACAACATCTTGGATTTTCTCCATATATGGTACAAATGATTTCGCATTCATTTCGGCTCTGCTTAAGGCAGAAGCGGAAACCATTTGCATCGCCTTTGTAATTTGGCTGGTTTTTTTCGTTGAATTAATACGAGATTTTAAATCGCGTAAGGATGCCACTAAGTCTCACCACCCTCGTTTTAAGTAAAGAGGTCCCATAAGTGTCTGACACCACTTGCGTCAAGCATAAAAAATAAGAGCAGCTTTTATGCGAAGTGTGGTGTCAATCCTTACATTGGGACAGTTCTAATTTTCTATTACTTACTCAGACTTAGCAAAAGTCTTTTTAAAGTCATTAATAGCAGAAGTCATATCTTCATCTTCAGCTAGCTGACCTGTTGTTCTAATTTGTTCTAATAACGCAGCACGATTATGATCTAGCCAAGAATAGAATTCTCCTTCAAAACGAACGATGTCTTGAACAGGAATATCATCTAGGAAACCTTTTGTTAAGGCATAAAGAATCATAACTTGCTTTTCCACTTTAATAGGTTTATTTAAATCTTGCTTTAATACTTCTACTGTACGAGCACCACGAGCTAGTTTTGCTTGTGTAGCTTTATCAAGATCTGAACCGAATTGAGCAAATGATTCAAGTTCACGGAATGACGCTAGGTCTAGACGAAGTGTTCCGGCAACCTTTCTCATCGCTTTAATTTGGGCAGAACCCCCAACACGAGATACGGATAGACCCGCATTAATCGCTGGACGTACACCAGAGAAGAATAAATCCGATTGTAAGAAAATTTGTCCATCTGTGATGGAGATTACGTTTGTTGGAATGTAAGCGGAGATATCCCCTGCTTGTGTTTCAACAAATGGTAATGCAGTGATAGAACCGCCACCAAGTGCGTCACTAAGCTTAGCTGCACGTTCCAATAAGCGTGAATGTAAATAGAATACATCCCCAGGGAATGCCTCACGACCTGGAGGACGACGTAATAATAGAGAAAGCTCACGATATGCAGCAGCTTGTTTAGACAAATCATCATAAACAACCAATACATGCTTACCGTTATACATAAATTCTTCTCCCATTGTTACACCAGCATATGGAGCAAGGTATAATAAAGGAGCCGGTTGTGCAGCTGACGCCGTTACTACGATTGTATAATCTAATGCGCCATGCTTGCGAAGAGTCTCAACTGCACCGCGTACAGTAGATTCTTTTTGTCCAATCGCAACATAGATACAAATCATATTTTGATCTGCTTGGTTTAAGATTGTATCGATTGCTACTGTTGTTTTACCTGTTTGGCGGTCACCGATAATTAACTCACGTTGGCCGCGTCCAATAGGTACAAGAGCATCAATCGCTTTAATACCTGTTTGTAATGGTTCATGTACAGATTTACGATCCATTACACCAGGAGCTTTACTTTCAATCGGTCTTGTTTTTGTTGTATTGATTGGTCCAAGACCATCCACCGGTTGTCCTAGTGGGTTTACTACACGTCCGATTAATTCTTCCCCAACAGGTACCTCCATGATACGTCCAGTGCGGCGAACCTCGTCACCTTCTTTAATATCGCGGAATGGTCCTAATATTACGATACCGACATTGTTTTCTTCCAGGTTTTGAGCAAGACCCATAACACCGTTTGAAAACTCTAATAGCTCTCCAGCCATGGCATTATCGAGACCATGAGCACGAGCAATACCGTCCCCAACAGATATAACGGTACCAACATCGCTAACTTTCATTTCAGACTGATAATTTTCAATTTGTTTTCTTATCAGCGCGCTGATTTCTTCAGCCTTAATGCTCATGAATGTCACCCCTCATTTCTTAACTGATTAACTCACGTTTTAGACGGTCAAGTTTTCCTTGTAAGCTTCCGTCAAAAATACGGTTGCCTATGCGGACCTTAACGCCACCAAGTATATTTGAATCAATAATATTTTCGATATTTAAAGATGTTTTTCCAACTTTTTTAGCAAATACAGAGGAAATTGCTTCGCTTTCACTTGCTGATAGCGGGCGAGTCGAGTACACGACAGCTTCTGCAATTCCACGTTCATTATTTACTAATTCAATAAAGCTCTCTGCTACTGCTTCCATTTCCTCTTCACGATGAGCATCGCAAAGTAGCATTAGAGTGTTTAAAACATAAGTGGAAGTTTTAGAGAACACTTGCGTTAAAATTTCCTTCTTCTTTTCAGAAGGAAGCTTTGGCAATTTTAATAGATTTTTAAAATCTGCGTTATCCGCAAGTGCTTTTTTCACTTCACGAAGTTCTGATTCATACTGCTCAAGCTGATTATTTTCTTTAGCCAATTGAAAAAGCGCCAATGCATAACGTTTTGCTACTGCACTCATCGTTTTTCTCCTGCCTCTTGAATATAATCGCTAATAAGTTTTTCTTGATCAGCAGCACTTAATTCCTTCTCAATTACTTTAGAAGCAATTAGCACAGATAGAGATGCTACTTGTTCTCTCAACGCAGCAACAGCTTTTTCTTTTTGTTGTTCAATTTCAAGTTTCGCTGCTTCTTTAATGCGTTCAGATTCCCCGCGGGCAATGGCAATAATTTCTTCGCGTTGAATATCCCCTTGCTTCTTCGCATTTTCTATCATTGTTTGTGCTTCTTGACGAGCTTCTTTTAAAATAGAGCGTTGTTCTTCTAATAATTTATTTGCTTCAACTCGGCTTTTTTCAGCCGCTTCAATTTCATTCGCAATATGGTCTTCACGTTGTTTCATGATGCCCATTAACGGCTTCCAAGCAAAGATCTTAAGCAATACTAGCAAAATAATAAACATGATTAGCTGGAAAAGGATATCGCCTGTATTCAAATGTCCATGTGCAGCCAATCCAAGTACAAAGCCACTCGTTAACACCTATTATTCACTCCTTCCAGAGTTATTGATCCTATTCCCAATAATGGGTGGTTCATAAAACTAAGTATTTCTTTTTGCCCCTGATTATCCAAGGTATTTTTCGGGTTTTTACCCGATATATCTATACTTATTATCCTTATTTTTTACTCTACATAAAGGAATGGCGAAGGATTCTCCAGTAATCTTCGCCATTTTGAAAATGTAAATACTATCTATTAACAACCATGAAACCAATAACAACCGCGATAATAGGAATCGCCTCTACTAGCGCAATACCGATGAACATAGTTGTTTGAAGCATTCCACGTGCTTCTGGTTGACGAGCAATCCCCTCAACTGTACGACCTACGATAAGACCGTTACCAATACCGGCACCGATAGCGGCTAAACCGATTGCAACTGCTGCTGCAAGTACACCCAAACTCATTATAAAGTTCCTCCTTTAAATGTATAAAAAATTTATAGTTTTGATATTTTACCCCTGTATTTTTTTACAGGATTATATTAATGGTCGTGGCTAACTTTATGAGCCATATAAACCATTGTTAACATGGTGAAGATAAATGCTTGAATGGAACCTACGAAAATTGAAAATCCTTGCCATGCAAGTGTCGGGATAATTGCCCCGATAGTGCCTCCTACAGAAGATGCAAGACCTGCCGATAGAAGCCCTAACAAAATTTCACCCGCATAAATATTACCGTAAAGACGCAAACCTAGTGTTAATGTATTTGCAAATTCTTCGATAATTTTCAGTGGGAATAAAAATGGAATTGGTGAAAAGAATCCTTTAACATAACCAGATAAACCATTTCGCTTCACACCATAATAATGTGTTAAACCTACAATCATTACGGCCAAAGTTAATGTGATGACTGGATCAGCTGTCGGTGACTTCCACCATAGTGTATCATCAATGACGATATTAAATGGGAGACCGAGCATATTAGATACAAAGATGTACATGATAATTGTAATCCCTAAGATGTGGAATGATCCGCCAGTTTTCCAATCCATATTGCTTTTAATAATATTTTTAACAAAGTCCATTACCCATTCCATGAAATTTTGCATTCCAGTGGGCTTCATAGCTAATCTTCTTGTGGAAACGATGGCTATAATAAGTACAATGACAGTTGCAACTGTTATCATCAGGACGTTTGCTAAATTAAAGTAAAGTCCTAAAAACTCCACCACAGGTGCTTTATGTTCCAAGCGTGCTCACCTCACTTTCCGCTTTTGTGTGATTGGATAGTTAGGAAAATAAAATCTATCATAATGACGACGTGAGAGGTCATTAATCCCAAGATAACACTAAAAACATTAAACGTATCCGGATAGCGTAAAGCAATTAACACACTGATGACAGCAGTACCCATTCTTATTAAAGTCCCCAAAGACTTAGCTGGGCGCTTTTCGCTAACAACAGCATCGCTGAAACGTTTTGTTTTCCTCATTGTCAGCCAGTGATTATATAGACTAACAGATGTACCGAGAATCAAACCTAAAAATATGGAATGATAGGGGGTAAAGCCCCAACCTAAAACGAGGAGGGATAACAGAAACAGCATAAACTTGCGATGCCTGTTAAATAGTTGTTGGAGTTCCGGCATGTCTTTCTATCTCCTAAAAGAAATGTCGGACTGTGTGAAGCATGGCCCAAATACCTGTTGCGAGGCCAAGAAGTAGTCCGATTATTAAAAATAGTGGTTCCGTATGGAAATAACCGTCTAACCATTTTCCAGCAAATATCCCAACTAAAATAGAACCTACTAATTGGGAAAGGATTGTGGCATATAAGGTCATTGCATTCAAAGGATTTTTATCCTTTTTTCCCATCATCACATCTCCACTTTCCAAGAACATTTGTCATAAAATATTCTTGTTTTGCAAATGATAGAATGGAAATTTTCACTTCTATGAAAACCAGTGAAAACCCTATCATTCTGCACCCTCTGTTAGCATACAATAGGGGAAATTTAATGTCAATGTGTTTCTTTGAAAAACGGTGTTGTCATCCCATACAGAATGGAAATTGTCACAAAATCATCAAATTTTTAATTATTTTTTTATAACTAAAAATTAGGTGTGAACCTTCTATCTATCAAAGCTCATTTTAGGAGAAATTTGCAAATTTATCTAGACCTTATTTTTTCCATTTCTGGGTTGGTTCTTTAATAAGTATCTTCGGCATTTTAAAAATATAAGAAGGTATAATGATTTTATCTATCGCCTATTTGATAGAGGATGACCAAAGCGCTTCCTCCTTTCTTAACGGAATAGACCATTCTTCAAAATCCTCTTCCCCTTTATTTTTAGCGAATGCAACTGCAGTTATCCTCCTTAGATGAGTTTGTTTTGGTAATAGAAGCTGATTATTTACCATCCCGGCACCTATGTGATTCTTAATATCTAAAAAACCAATAAAAGACATCGTTTCTGAATCGAAAAGAGCAATTCCAAATTCCTCAGCACCCATAGGTAAATATGCTTCGTATCTTATATACCCCCTTTTGTCTCCAGGTACTACGGAAAATCCCATTATCCGTGGATAACTCGGTTCTTTAACAGCAAATAAATATGGAATTTCAATCCTTTGACTGCCAGCCTCGAGTATTAAGCGCCCATCAATCATTTCTTTTGTTTTATTAAATTCCCTTGTTAAGATGGCTCTAATAGGGATGCTTTTCTCCTCCTTTGGCTGAAGAGAAAAAGACTGAGGTAATTCCCATCTTATATTCGGATTAAATTTATTTAGATTAAAGGAATAGTTAAGTGTTTTATTCGATATGTTTTTAACCGTTATATATTTTGTCCGATTATTTTTATCCTCCGCCAATATCCCGAAAGAAAGACTTCCCGGAATAATTAATGATTGAGTTTTAACGGCTTGTTCTACTTGAATTCTTCCAGCTCCTTGTTCAAATACTTTATACTGCTTTTCCTGTTGATCAAAGAGGGGTTTTGCCGTATTCATTAAGGCGGATTTAATTTCTTCCGGTTTCCACGTCGGATGCGCTTGTTTAATTATTGCCGCCGCGCCGGTAACAAACGGGGCAGACATACTCGTTCCTTGCAACATCGTATAACTCCCTTTAGGAATGGTACTGTTTATCGCTACTCCCGGCGCCGTTACATCCGGTTTAACGGACCAATTAACAGTTACCGGACCACGAGAACTAAAATCGGCTAGATAATCTTCTTCCTTTTTATAAATAGTTGAAGCTAATAGTGATTTTTGCTTTGCTTCAGATCGTATCAGCTCACCAGAATCCCTCGGTATTGTTGCTGCTGGAATAGGACATTTCTTATCAATTATTCCGGCAAAATCACCATCTGTATTATTGAACATAATTACCCCAACTGCTCCTGCTTCTGCCGCATTTATCACTTTCTCTGTAAAAGAGATCCCCCCTCTTTTTATTAATACGAGCTTTCCATTTGCATCTTTTATTTCCCCCCTATTTCCGAGTCCTCCATCTACAATAAGAACGGACCGGTCAAAGCTCCAATCTTTACTCCCATGTAAAAGAGAAAGAGGCATGTTTACTTTTATAGTAGGGATAGACAAATATGGAGTATACAAGGGTGGGGTAGAAGCACCCACGGAAATTGCGCTTGACGATGTGCCGGGAGAACCAACCGTCCACATATTTGGACCTGAATTTCCATTTGATGTAACTGCAACGACTCCTTTTGCAACTGCTTTATTTAAAGCCATACTAACAGGTAAATCAGGTCCATTAATATTTGTCCCTAAAGAAAGATTTATGATATCCATTTTATCCTTTATACTTTGATCAATTGCTGCTAAAACCTGGTCCGTTGTCCCTTTTCCTCCAGGACCTAAAACCCGGTAGGAATATAGATCAACCTCTGGTGCCACCCCCCGCATCTTACCATTAGCGGCTATAATACCGGCAACATGAGTTCCATGAATCGTCATCCCTTTTTGATCCATGGCCTCCATTGGATTATGATCCCCATCGACAAAATCAAATCCACCTTTATAACTTCCAATTAAATCTGGATGAGTGTAATCGAGACCCGTATCAATTACACCTACTTTTACTCCTTTCCCAGTTAAACGATTTCCATATTGATCAAAAATTCCCCTTGCATTTTCCATCCCTATCAATTGGTTACTTTCGCTGTTCATAAAATCTGTTGTATATACGTTTGATTCGAATATAGCTGATACTTTATTAAAGCTTTTTGCAAATCGTTCTAATTCCTCCTTTTCTCCTTTTAACGAAAAGCCGTTAAATGCCTCCGTGAAAAGATACCTGATTTTCAATGTTTGAAAACCTGAAAGGAATTCTTTAATGACTTCTTCTTTCGGAGGCTCGGTTGTAGAAAAAATCATGATCATTTCTTCATTTGAAGATGGCTTAGGAAGAGGAGGTATCTTCCAGACTTGTGCATTGCTAGAGTGCAGCATTCCTATACACAAATAGGCTGATACAACGAATACCCATATTTTTTTCATATTATCTTCCCTTTTTTCCTTAGCTTTTCTTTAATGAAATGGAATATTCAACATTAATATCCTTCCTTTCATGTATTAACGGTAATGCCCCTTTCAAAAAATGGGCATTTTTATCAGTTTTGTAAAAGCTTAAAACGGTTATCAGAAAGTATCAACAAAATACGTACACGTGCAAAGTTTTGATTTTACCATTCCATCTGTTAAAGAGTCCTTTTTACAACAAGATCAAAACATCTTCATGGAAGGTGGTGTATTAATTTGAAAAAAGTAACGAAATGGATTGGATTACTCATCCTTTCTATCGGGCTATTTTTTTCTTTCGGAGTAAGCTCATTCGCAGAAGAGCCTGATGTAGATTTCATCGATGTTTCTCATCATAACCGTGAACTGGGATTACCACTTGCATTCTTTCAAACTATAAAAGCAAGCGGCGTGAAAGGTGTAGTAGTTAAAGTTTCAGAAGATAGGTATTTTGTAGACCCCGCTGCAAGTGTAAATATAGCCAATGCAAGACAGGCTGGATTAATTGTCAGCGCTTATCATTATGCGCGTTTTACAAGCAATACAAGCGCAAAAGCGGAAGCACAATGGTTTGATAAGAAACTGAAGTTGGTTGGGTTTAACAAAGAGAAAGATGGATATGTTGTTGTTGACGTAGAAGCTGATAATTTATCAAATAGTTCCAGTAATCTTACACACTATACAAATACTTTTATTTCTGAAATGAAGAAGCTTGGATATACACGGGTGGACCTATATTCAGGATCTTATTTTTATAACCATCATTTAAAACCTGGAACATTAATCATTGATAAACCTTGGATCGCGTCCTATCCTAAATATCCACAAAGAGGAAATCCCACAGCACAATTCTCAAATGGTAAAGGTGCATGGCAGTGGGCGGAAGACTATCAATTTATCGGAATGAGCAGCTATGGATATTTCGACGTGTCAGAGGATTACGCAGGCAAATACAGTACAAAAACCAAGTCTACCCAGAAGGTTATTCATCATGTAGGAACTATCAAGCCTATATCTATCGTAGATTACTTAAAATCAAAAAAAATGGATTCCTCCTTTAAGGCACGGCAAAAACTAGCCTCTAAATATGGAATTGCGGATTATAATGGTACTGCAGCCCAGAATCTTGCCCTGCTTGCCAAACTGAAGGCTGGTGCAAAACCCGCTAAAATTAATCTTCAGAATAGTAAACTTACAACAAAACCCTCCACAGCATTAACAACAACTTACAAGGTAAAAAAAGGTGATACATTAAGTGGTATTGCCCAAAAATTTCACACGACCGTTTCTAAGCTAAAGTCATTAAATAAAATAAAAAATGTTAACTTCATTCGCGTTAGGCAAACAATAAAAATTCAAGCTAAAGGCCAAAAAACTACTATAGCGGCAAAATACCACAAGGTCGTTAAAGGGGACACATTATGGGAGATTGCGAAGAAAAATAAAACAACCGTAAAAAAATTAAAATCCTTGAACAAATTAAAATCGGACATTATTTATCCCGGACAAAAAATAATAGTGAAGTAATTAATTTCTTAGGAAAAAACTCTCACTAAGAATACAGTACAGGATCTGAGCGGACAGACGTTCCGTTATTAGCTAAAAAGCAGTCATTTTTGAGTATTTTTCAGCAAATAACGTACTCAGTGTCCGCAAACACCCTCAAAAATACCTTATTTATGAAAATAACGTACTTAGTGTCCGCGAAAGGTTACCAAAAACGCATGGTTTTACTTTCGGTGGTTACCCCTAAAAGTTAGAGTTTTATTATGCAGCTGATTGGCTGGATTGAGTTCGGTATTCAACTGGACTCATTCCAGCCAATTTTTCTTTTGAACGTTCATTGTTATACCAGTAGATATATTCTTCTATTCTTCTTTTTAATTCTTCATAGCTTACTAGAATCTCCCCATAATACATTTCTTGTTTTAAAATGCCGAAGAAATTCTCCATCGAAGCGTTGTCTGCGCAGGTTGCTTTACGTGACATGCTTTGGAATATTTTATTTTCTTTTAACGTTCTGACCCATTGGTTGTGTTGATAATGCCAGCCTTGA
>NZ_LJJC01000006.1:136547-514545 GCF_001420715.1 Heyndrickxia shackletonii
CCTTTGGTTTTGGAATCAGGCCTTCTACTCCTTGTTCATAAAATTCTTTCGTCCAGCGAATAATCAAGGAAGGGTTGTTCAAATTAAAATGAACAGCAGTTTCTAAATAAGAAGCACCTGTGTTTAACATAAATTGTATCGTATCCATTTTAAATTGAACAGAATACTCCTTTTTCGTTTTCCTACGATTTAACCCATCCATCCCTTGAGACTTATATACATTCACCCATTCACGTATTGAGGTCTGGCTGCCCATATTATATTTTTTTGCCAATGATCCATACCCAATATTGCCCTCTAAATACTCGGTGACAAGCCTTATTTTGAATTCTTCACTATATTTTGCCATAAAAACACCCCCGAAAGTTAGATTTATTACTCTAACTTTCGGGGGTCGGTACCTTCCCCATGCGTTTTTGGTATCAAACTATTTAATGTATTATCTAGCTTCTTCTTTAAAATACTCTCGAATAGTATCTACAATACGACGTGAAGCTTGTCCATCACCATATGGATTGGATGCTTTTGTCATTTTATCATGAGCCTGTTGATCAGTAAGTAATTCGGTCGCTAATCGATAAATAGTTTCTTCCTCAGTACCAGCAAGCTTCAATGTTCCTGCCTCGATTCCTTCTGGCCGTTCTGTGGTATTACGAAGTACTAAGACCGGAACTCCTAAGGAAGGTGCTTCTTCTTGAACACCACCTGAATCCGTTAAAATTAAATAAGCGTGATTAGCAAAATTATGAAAGTCTATAACATCTAATGGCTCGATTAAATGTATCCTCTCATCGTTTCCCAATATTTCATCCGCTAATTCACGGACAACCGGGTTTAAATGAACAGGATATACAACTTGAACATTCGGGTGTTCATTCACGATACGCTTGATAGCGCGGAACATATTTCTCATCGGTTCCCCATGATTTTCACGACGATGAGCCGTAAGCAGGATGAGACGGTCATCTCCTACCTTTTCAAGTATTTCATGGGTATATTCAGATTTTACCGTCGTTTGAAGTGCGTCGATTGCTGTATTCCCTGTAACAAAAATACTTTCTTTCTTCTTGTTTTCCGAAAGGAGATTTTGAGCTGATTTCTCGGTTGGAGCAAAATGAAGATCGGCGAGAACCCCAGTCAATTGACGGTTCATTTCCTCCGGATACGGTGAATATTTATTCCACGTACGTAACCCGGCTTCAACATGCCCGACAACAATTTGATTGTAATAGGCAGCTAAACTTGCCACAAAGGTTGTAGTGGTGTCACCGTGAACAAGTACAATATCCGGTTTTACCTCTTTCATTACCCTGTCAAGGCCCTCAAGTCCTCTTGTTGTAATATCAATTAATGTTTGACGGTCCTTCATAATATTTAAATCAAAATCAGGTATTATTTGAAAAATAGCTAAGACCTGATCTAGCATCTCCCGATGTTGTGCAGTTACAGTGACAATGGATTCAAACTCATCCGGATATTTTTGTAGTTCAAGAACTAATGGCGCCATTTTTATTGCCTCAGGTCTTGTTCCAAAAATAGTCATGACTTTGATTCGTTTATTCATACGTATATTCTCCCTTAAAAAGGTTTTTTCTTGGCCATGTAATACTGCGTTCTATTTGTCTACCGCCAAACACAATACAGCTAAACGTTTGCTCAAAAATCACGTGCAAATCTTTAACAAATCCCTAAATTAAACCGGTTTTATTTGGTGCCGTATAGACGGTCCCCTGCATCACCTAAACCTGGTACTATATAGCCATGATCATTAAGTTTTTCATCTAAGCCAGCAATATAAATATCTACATCATCATGTGCATCTTGAATTGCCTTTACGCCTTCCGGGGCAGCAATTAAGCACATAAATTTAATACTTTTTGCACCGCGCTTTTTCAATGAGTTAATCGCCTCAACCGCTGATCCACCTGTTGCCAGCATTGGATCAACAAGAATAAAATCACGTTCTTCCACATCATTTGGCAATTTTACATAATATTCAATTGGCTTTAATGTTTCTGGGTCACGATAAAGACCAACATGCCCTACCTTAGCAGCAGGGATGAGCTTCAATACTCCATCTACCATTCCAAGTCCAGCACGTAAAATGGGCACAAGTCCAATCTTCTTCCCTGAAAGAACTTTGGCTTTTGCCTTGCATACCGGTGTATCAATCTCGATTTCTTCAAGAGGCATATCTCTTGTAATCTCAAATGCCATAAGCGTAGCAACCTCGTCAACTAGCTCACGAAATTCTTTCGTTCCCGTATTTTTATCGCGGATGATGGTTAATTTGTGTTGAATAAGCGGGTGATCAATTACATATACATTACTCATGAATAATTCTCCTTTTTTATGTATTTTAGTCCCATATTTTTAACGACTTGTCTTTTATCAAGGCTCATTTCTTAAACTTTGTTTCAAATTTAATCAATATCCATATAAATTTCTTTGAACAACTTTGAACTGGAAGTAGTATTTAAGAAAAGAGGCCCCGAAACTATACTGTTTCAGTATTTTATAAATAGATGGAAATGCAGCAATTTATGCGAAACAGCTTCTATCAAATAAGATTGTTTTATTTATTACCAAACCAATTTTACACGAAAAAGGAGTTAGACCTCAAGGGTTGACCTTTTGACCTAACTCCAAACTTTTTTATTTTGTTATTATTTACTAGGATAAAGAGGAAACTTGCTTGTAAGTTCAGCAACTCGTGTACGTGCCTCTTCCAATTTTTCCTCATTATCATGATTTTTTAAGGTAAATGCGATTAAAGATGCGATTTCATCCATTTCTTCAAGACCAAATCCTCTTGATGTAACTGCAGCAGTACCAATACGAATACCGCTTGTTACAAATGGACTTTCTGTTTCGAAAGGAATGGTATTTTTGTTTACCGTAACTCCAATTTCATCCAACACTTTTTCCGCAACTTTACCTGTGATGTTTAAAGAACGAACATCTACTAATAATAGGTGATTATCCGTTCCTCCGGAAACAAGGTCTAAGCCTTCACTCTTTAAAGATTCCGCTAAACGCTTAGCATTCTCTACCACTTTTCCGGCATATTCTTTAAAGCTATCTTGAAGTGCTTCGCCAAATGCAACTGCTTTTGCAGCAATGACATGCATTAATGGACCACCTTGGATACCAGGGAAAATAGACTTGTCAATTTTCTTTGCATATTCTTCTTTACATAGAATCATTCCGCCGCGCGGGCCACGTAATGTTTTGTGAGTAGTGGTTGTAACAAAATCTGCATATGGTACTGGGCTTGGGTGAATTCCCGCCGCAACAAGTCCTGCAATATGTGCCATATCCACCATCAAATATGCTCCAACTTCATCAGCAATCTCACGGAATTTTTTAAAATCTATTTCACGTGGATAAGCACTTGCACCAGCTACTATTAATTTTGGCTTATGTGTACGTGCTTTTTCCAAAACATCATCGTAATTAATATAGTGTGTTTTTTCATCTACACCATATTCAACAAAATTATATTGAATACCACTAAAGTTTACAGGGCTTCCATGTGTTAAATGACCGCCATGTGATAAGTTCATTCCAAGAACAGTATCCCCTTGTTCAAGAATGGTAAAATAAACTGCCATATTTGCCTGTGCGCCTGAATGAGGCTGTACATTGACATGCTCTGCTCCGAAAATTTGCTTCGCACGATCACGCGCAAGATCTTCCACAACATCTACATATTCACAGCCACCATAATAACGGCGACCAGGATAACCTTCAGCGTATTTATTCGTTAAAACTGATCCTTGCGCTTCCATGACTGCTTCACTAACAAAGTTTTCAGATGCGATTAATTCAATTTTTGACCGTTGACGACCAAGTTCGTCACAAATAGCTTGGTACACTGCTTTATCTTGCTGGGCAATGTTACTCATGATAATCCCCCTTGTGCAAATATCAGTATGAAAATACTTTTTTATTCTAACATAATCTTTTGAAAGATGGCGATGATTTTGGAATGTTTCATTATTCGGTAAAAATCCCGCCTTTATACGAGACTATATGGTATGAAACTTAATAGGTCTAAACTCTTAATTCAGCGATTAAGCACTAAATTATCGAGATTAATGCATAAAGTCATGAGCTTAACTCACCGATTCACAGAATAGCAAAAAGGAGACTTTACATAATAGCAAAATCCCCTTCTCCTATCGATTATTCATATACTGCCCGTGCACCGCCGATTAACTTTGGACGCGTTTTAGCTAAGGTGACATGGGCAGACCCTATTTGATTTAGGGAAGCGCGGACAGGGACCGCAACATGTTTTAAATGCATTCCGATAAAAGTATCCCCGATATCAATACCTAAATCTGCTTTGATAAACTCTACCAAGACAGGGTCTGCCAAATGTTCATATGCATAGGTCGCCATTGCTCCTCCTGCTTTTCTCACGGGAATGACAGCTACCTCTTCCCAGCCTCTATCCTCGGCTACTTTTCTATCTACAACAAGCGCACGGTTTAAATGTTCACAGCACTGAAATGCAAGATGAACCCTATGCTTATCAGCAAAAGAATGAAGGTTATCGTATATTAAGGAGGCTACCTCTAAGGTTCCCGAGGTGCCTATTCTTTCCCCCATTACTTCCGAAGTAGAACAGCCAATTACCAAAACCTGATCTTTTTTAAAAGTAACTTGGGATGAAAAATCCGATAATATCGTTTGTAACTGTTTCTCTATATGGATTAGATCACTTGTCAAAACGGGAAACCTCCCTTATTTAAAAGCTAAGAAATCATGATGTTTTTTATTAGAATCTCTTTATAGTTTCAGTGCCTTTCTGCTAGCGGATTTTTACATCTGCTCCCTAAACTTGTTTCCTAAATCTGAAGTAGAAGACTACGAAATCCGCTGGACAAGGCGCTTCTACTTTTCGTGTTTTTCTTCGTAATTCGTTAACTTTTCAATACGGCGTGAATGGCGTCCACCTTCAAAATCTGTTGTAAGCCATACTTTTGCGATTTCTCTAGCAAGCCCCGGGCCAATAACTCTTTCTCCCATCGCTAACATATTACTATCATTATGCTGACGAGTTGCCTTCGCGCTGAATACGTCATGTACTAATGCACATCGAATTCCTTTTACTTTATTCGCAGAAATACTCATGCCAATGCCGGTTCCACAAATTAAAATACCTCTATCAAATTCCCCTTTTGCTACCTTTTCCGCAACAGGAAGTGCATAATCAGGATAATCTACTGATTCCTCGCAGTCACAGCCAAAATCCTCGTATTCAAGACCCATTTCCTCTAATAATCCTTTTATTTCCTCACGAATATGGATGCCGCCGTGATCAGATGCCAATGCTACTTTCATTGTGATATCCCCTTTCTTTTTTCTACAATAATTTTCACATAAACCAGCGAAAATATAAATAAGAAAGCTCCCCGCAAAAATAAAAAAATACCAAGACATTGTGTCTTGGCCTATAAATGAAAACGTGAAATTGTTCCTTTTAATCTATCTGCATGACCTTTTAATTCAAGGACTAATTGATCAATCGTTTCCATGACGTCAGCTTGCTCTTTCGTTGCTTCTGTTACTTCCTCTGCACCAGCTGAAGTTTCCTCTGCAATTGCCGCTACTTCTTGTGATTGTTGGGATGTAAGCTGGATACTTTCCATTTGCCTATCCACTAAACCAGAGATGCCTTTTACTTTTTCCGCAACCTCATGAATAATTTCTGTCATTTTTTCAATTACTTGATTCGTTTTTGTCCCTTTTGCTGCTTCTTGATTAGCGGTCTCTACTTGACTAGAAATATGTTTAACAACACTTTCCACTTCTTGCTGAATTCGGTGAATTAATTCCGTAATTCCTTGTACTGCTTTAGCACTTTCATCTGCTAATTTCCGAACCTCTTCCGCCACTACTGCAAATCCCTTACCATGTTCCCCTGCACGTGCAGCCTCAATAGATGCATTCAAAGCTAAAAGATTTGTCTGAGCAGCAATATCTCCAACAAGTAAAATAATCTGTTCAACCTCTTTTGCATTATCCTCAAGCCTTTTAACAGCTTGTAAAGATTCGTGATTTTCTTTTGCCAGTCTTTCGATTCCATTGACTAGAGAAAAAACAACTTCTTGACTTTCCTTTAATTCATCCAGCATTTCCGTCGACACTTTTTCCGATGATCTTGCATTATCCTGAACCTGCTCTGCAATTCGAATCATATCCTGGGCGGATTCTGCCGTTGACTGGATGGCAATAGCAGAACTTTCTGCTCCGGCAGCGATTTCACTTATGGTTTGAGCAATCCCTTCTGCTTGTGCAGTAGCACTTGAAGCTTTTTCAGAAATAGAGATAACATTTTCATTTGTTTGTTGAAAATTATCTTCAATGCTTTGTACCATTTCTCTTAAATTCTTTAACATAATATTAAAAGCCACACCTAAAGAACGAATTTCATCGTCTGTTTTTGGCAATATAACATCCGTATGTATTTCCCCCTGACTAGCGTTAATGGCTGCTTTTTCTAAACGCTGCAGCGGCTTTGTAATAAAACCTGCCACCAAAAACGCTAAAATACCTGTCCAAATAATTCCTAACAATAATGTTATAATGGTAAATAATGATTCATTTATTTTATTGGCGAAATGGCCGTAAACAAAATCCAAACAAAACATACTAGTGGAGTATGTAATAATCGCCAAAATGGTCACAAACAAGACAAGCTTTTTCCGTAAACTGAATTTATACCTCTTTCTCCCCATCGGAATACCTCTTTCATATTTTTTTTATCATTTCTTTAATAAGCTTTTCCAACTCTTTGTAAGTTTTTCTATATATATCAAGACTCCCTCCATAAGGATCATGAACATCCATGTCAGCTTTTGAGTCATAGACAAATTCCTTTAGTGTAAAGGTTTTATCTGCAGCAGAAGGGTATTGATAGATAAGCGATTCCTTATGTCCTTCCGTCATGGTAAAAATATAATGCGCCCATTCAACATCCTCATTTGTCAGTAATTTAGATGAATGCTGATGAAAAATATTGTTTTCCTCCAGCACCTTTAAGGCATTAGCCGCTGCATTACTCCCGTTAGAGGCAAAAATCCCTGCTGATCTAACCTTTATATCGTCCAAATTTTCATTTTTTAAAATTGCTTCTGCCATCGGACTCCTGCATGTATTCCCTGTGCAAATAAATAAAATGTTCAAAGTGTTGTAACCTCCAAACTTTGAGGATATTGTTTTAAAGTTTTGCTTTTATTATAGTGGAAAAGTCCTAGTTTCCATAGTCAATATAATAAGGGAAATGATAAAACTTTGTGAAAATATTAGAAAAAACGTAGGCGTCATGCTCATCCGCTTGCTGATAGGCTCTTGCAGAAAGACATAGACTAAACCTTTTATCTAAATTAACTACTTAAACTTTCTGGTGTATGAAAAAAACACACTTCTACAAGTGTGTCTCCTTAAGGTAAAAGCAATTTAATACCAAAGGCAAAAAGGATGCTTCCACCTAAAACTTCACTATATGTACCAAGCAGGCCTTGTGCTTTTCGACCAATGATGAGCCCTGCCCATGTAAGGATCGTTGCAGCAATGCCAAAACAAAGGACAACTGCAGCCGCCCGTGCTCCAAATATTCCCAGAGATAAACCAACTGAAAAGCTGTCCAAACTTACACTAAATGCAAATATTATTAGCCCCCATCCCTCAGGCTTTATCAAATTTCGCTCCTCTTTTTTAAAACTTGAAAGGATCATTTGGATGCCGAGCACAATGATTAATATTCCGCCAATATATTTCGTAATGGTTCCGAATGTATCAGAAAGAAAATGTCCTGCGAGCATCCCAATTAGAGGCATCCAGACATGAAAAAAGCCGATAGTTAATCCTATATAGAAAATTTGTTTATAGCGAAGCTGAAACATTCCCAATCCAATTCCAACTGAAAATGCATCCATACCAAGTGCAAATGCCATTAACATTAATGTGAATACTTCTGCGATGACTCCTGTCATATATTTTTTCCTCCTTCGGACATGCCTATTGAATACTTATGCATGCCGAAGTCGGTTTAGAATCATCGATAGTAAAATCCGTTTAAAATCGTATTTTATTTAGTTAAATCATTTTCATAAATCCATTTGTGGCCAGCAGCTTTCTCCAGTCTATTCATAACGGCAAGTCCAACACCTTCTGTTGAAAATACCTCAGAATAGATAATATCTACATTTTTGCTATTAAATGATCTCAAAGTATCATATAGCCTATTTGCTACTGTTGATAAATCTTGACGGCTTCCACAAGCTCTTACATAATCCGCGTCGTACAGGTCAGCCGTTTCATCTGTTGCAATAACTCCAACCACCAAGCCTTCCTCGCGGCTTTTCTTGACCAGCACTTGAATAAATTCCGGTGTTCCATTTACTAAATAAACTGGTGCATTGGGTGCATAGTGTGTATATTTCATGCCCGGAGCTTTTGGCTTTGACTTTAAGTTCTCATTTAGGGCAGGATCTATTTCTACTTTCCCGATTACACTTTCCATCGCTTCCTTCGTCACACCGCCCGGGCGTAAAATAATCGGTACCTCTACTGTGCAATCAACAACCGTTGATTCAACCCCTATCCCAGTTTCACCGCCATCCAGAATACCGGCTATTTGTCCAAATAAATCTTCGTGTACATGCTTAGCTGTTGTGGGACTTGGCTTTCCTGAGCTATTTGCACTTGGCGCGGCAACCGGCAAATTCGCTGCTTTTATAAGAGACAATGCTAAGGGATGATCAGGCATTCTAATACCCACTGTATCTAAACCGGCTGTCACCTTTTTGGAAAGGAACCCAGGTCTTACTTTGAAAATAATCGTTAAAGGTCCCGGCCAAAATTCCTTCATTAATTTCTCTGCCTTTTCCGGAATTTCTAAAACTAAAGCATGCAATTGAGAAAAATTAGCGATATGCACAATGAGCGGGTTATCACTTGGACGTCCTTTCGCTTCATAAACCTTTGCAATTGCTTCATCTGATGTAGCATTTGCTCCCAATCCATACACTGTTTCAGTCGGGAAAGCAATAATTTCATTTTGTTTTAACAAATTTGCTGCTTCCACAATCTGTGGATTATTTTTCAAATTATCCACATGGTTATCCACATTCCATTCCAATGTTTTCATTCATGTTCACCTTTTCTATTTTTGACGCATCTACTTTTATTTTAGAAGAAAAAGTAGATATTTGTCGAATTGTCTAGACCATTATTGTAAAAATTATACTGAATACAATAGAAATGAACAACCATTATCCACATATTGTGGATAAATCGTCCTTAACGGTGGATAACTATTGGGAATTGTGTGAATAAATTATATCCATTAAATAGCCCTTTTCATAAAAAATACTCCGTCTAAACCACTTATTTGCTTCACATGTGTGGAATATTCCAGCTCTTTCGGAATAGCATTGTTTGCAATCCGTTCAAAACCCATGAATTGAAGCAGCGGGATAAAGGCCTCTTTATTTGTAATTAACATTAATGTGGGCAACTTTTTACTTTTTGCCAAGTTATACACATGTTGAAAAAGTTGGACAAGCCCCTCCTCTTTAACGGTGGAACGGATTGCAAGCGAACGAAGAACTCCAATGCCCTGAACAGGCTCAATTCCCAATACCGCTGTTATATTTCCCTCTTCATCCTCACTTAAAACAAAATAGTCTATCATTTCTTTTATTCCATCACAGTTTAGCTTAGCATCCGTTAAAAAAGAAATGATTTTATCCACATCCATACTTTCTGCTTGACGTATAATTTCTACCATTTTCTAATTCCTCTCCTAACTTATTGATAGAATCTAGTAAACTTCTATACTCCATCCATATGTGAAGAGGAATAAATTAGAACAAAATAGTGAAAATATAAGAAAATTATCCCCAGGTTCTAATTTTATAATTTCCAAAACAAAAATAGGAAAGCCCACTAAGGAGCTTTCCTAAAATATTTTTTTAAACAGTTCTACAATGAAAAACTTGACTTGTACATCATCATCTTTTTCCGCTGTAAAAACAGGGGATTTGGAATCACTTTCCGTCGTATCTGCTTGATTCTCTGTTGTGGATGAATCTGTTTTATTTTGCTTTTTCTTATCTTCTTTTACTTCAGTATCTTTATTTACTTCAGCATCCGCTTTCGGCTTTTCCTTGCTTTTTGACTTTGTCTCTATTTTGGTACGATGACTCTCATCAATCCCTGGACTTACGGCAACCCCATTTGAAAAATCCAAAAAACATAGCGGTGGATATAAGACGCACCACCAATTTGCTCCCTCACCCTTACCAAGGGTGATTAAGATGGCTTCATATTTTCCGGCAGGATATAAATACTGTCCATATAGCTTTGTAGGAAACTGAACACGGCTGAATTGTACTCTGACAGATTGATGGCTATTTTCCTCTTTGACTACTTTTTCAGCAATTTGTTCAAGATCTGGCAGATGAGATTTAATTACTTTACGGGCGGTCTTAATAGAATCAATGTCTTTCACCCATTTTGTAATATTTTTATTTACCTCATCTCTTACTTTTCTCTTTAATGCCTGATCCTCCGGAGTGTCGCTGTTTGCCAATATGCGCAGCCGAATTGCTTCCTTAGGAATGATAATCGTATCCTTTGCAGCAGTCTCTTGCTTCGGTATATATAAACTTAATATCGTACTAAGTGATAAAACTACTATATAAATCCATGCGATAGATTTGTTTTTCATTTTCCCCACACCATCCTTCTAAAAATAGTGTGGACAATAAGCAGGAATCTTAAACTAGTAAACTAAAAAAATTTATATAGAATTGTTAATATTAAAGAACCGGGTTACTCAGAACCCGGTACTCTGCAAAACACCATTCGTTCTTTCCCATTTATATCATTCACGATTTCTACCTTACTCTCGGCAAAGGTTTCCTTTAATAACTTCGCCACTTGCTCTCCTTGACCAGCTCCAATTTCAAAGCCTATTAAAGCCCTGTTATTAATGACTAATGGGAGCTCCTTCATAAAACGAATATAGAAGTCCAGCCCTTCTTCTCCTCCGAATAATGCAAGATGAGGTTCATGGTCTTTTACTACAACTGAAAGTACATCTTTGTCTCGATTTGGAATATATGGCGGATTTGATAATACAATATCTACCTTTCCTCCGCCTTCTATAAGCGGTTGGAGCAAATTTCCCTGTTTGAAGTCAATTTCCGCTTCTGCCAACCTAGCATTTTCCCTTGCCACATTTAAAGCCAAGGGAGAAATATCCGTTGCAGTGACAGATAAAAATGGACACTCAAGCTTCATGGTAACAGCAATGGCACCACTTCCAGTGCCTACATCAATCATTTTTAACTCTCTCTGCTCACCGAAATGCTTCTTGATTCTTTGAATGGCTCCAACGACCAACTCTTCTGTTTCTGGTCTTGGTATTAGAACATGTTCATTCACTTGAAATTTCCTGCCGTAAAACTCCTCATATCCAATGATATGCTGAATAGGTACTCCTCCAACATGCTCTTTTACTGCCTGTTCAAATTTCAACTGAATATCCTCGGGAAGCTCCATTCTCATATCTGCATAAAGTTGAGCTCGCGTTTTATTGAATAAATGGCAAAGGAGGATTTCTCCTGCATTTGCATCGCGGTCATTTTCTTGTAAAAAAGAAGAAGCCCATTTAAGGGCTTCAAACACTTTAAGGTGCCCGACCATTATTCCTCCACACTTTCTAGTTTACTGGATTGGTCTTCTAAAATTAATGCATCAATAATTTCATCAAGCTTCCCTTGAAGAATTTGGTCTAGCTTTTGAATCGTCAAACCAATACGGTGGTCTGTAACACGATTTTGCGGAAAATTGTAAGTACGAATCCGTTCAGAGCGATCTCCAGTTCCAACAGCAGATTTACGATTCGCATCGTATTCTGCTTGTGCTTCTTGCTGGAATTTATCGTAAACACGTGCTCGCAGAACCTTCATCGCTTTTTCCTTATTTTTAATTTGCGATTTTTCATCCTGACATGAAACAACTATTCCTGTAGGCAAGTGTGTCAAACGAACTGCAGACATCGTTGTATTAACACTTTGACCGCCAGGACCACTGGAAGCGAACGTATCAACGCGAATATCCTTTTCATGGATTTCCACCTCTACTTCCTCTGCTTCCGGAAGAACCGCTACTGTTGCAGTGGAAGTATGAATCCTGCCGCCTGATTCCGTTTCAGGAACACGCTGAACACGATGGGCACCATTTTCAAATTTTAATTTTGAATATGCCCCATGGCCATTAATCATAAAAATGATTTCCTTATATCCGCCAACTCCTGTCGAACTAGCTTCAATAACCTCAATTTTCCAGCGTTGCGATTCCGCATAGCGGCTGTACATACGATACAAGTCCCCAGCAAATAGAGCAGCTTCATCTCCTCCAGCAGCTCCGCGGATCTCCATAATAACGTTCTTGTCATCGTTAGGATCTTTTGGAATAAGAAGAATCTTCATCCGTTCTTCAAGACTCTGAATTTGCTCCTCGAGTTCACTAATTTCTTCCTTTACCATTTCGCGCATTTCCGGATCAAGCTTATCTTCCAGCATCGCTTTAGCATCCTTATATTGCTGACTTACATCTTTATACTCTCGGTATGCTTGCACGGTTTCTTGAATATCCGATTGTTCCTTTGAATATTCTCTTAACTTTTTTGTATCATTTATAACTTCAGGGTCACTTAAAAGCTCATTTAACTTTTCATAGCGATCCTCAACTGCTTGTAATCGATCAAACATGGCATTCACCTCTATCATATAGCCCTAAGATGATAAGGGCTATTGCTTTACGTACATATTTTTCACACTGGTACTATTATATAATACTCAGGAAATACCGTAAAGCTACTATAAGGAAAAGCGGAAGCGCCGCAGCTCTAGCGTACGGATTTCGTAGTCGCTCACCTCGAGATATAGGAAACACAGTGAGGTAGTTCACGAACAAGTGAAAATAGCACTTCAAATTTTCAACTGATGTTGACTTATCGTAGGGAGGAGACGGAGAAATCCGCTAGACGATAGGCGCTGAGCCAGACAAAAATAAATATATACTCTTTTCATCCCTACATTATTTTTCTTCCAGCTTCACATTTATTTTATACTGCGGGAGTGCATTTTTTAGGTTTTTATGCACTTCTGCTTCTCTTCTCATTCTTTCATGTACACCCATTCGGTTTCTTGTATGGGCTGTAACCCACATATTATTTCCGTTTATAGAGACAGAAACGAGTTTATACTCTTTATAAGATCTAATAATCTTTTTGGCGATATTTATTTCTGTGCCTACTGTTTCCGTTTGACCCGTTAAATCTACCTTTTGCTGACTTTTGTTTGGCGACTCCGTGCTTAATCGTTGATATTTCACTTGGTCCGTTCCATTATTTTCAGCTTTCTTTTCTTTATGCGGGAAGCTGCATCCAACAAGTATCAATAAACATAATACAAAGCATATGATTGGTTTCCACATAAAAAAACACCTCCATATGCTTATTATGAAAACTTATTTATAAATTATCCGAAACTGTAGCAAGTAAAAACAATTACTTTAGCCTATAGACGCTGAAGCTAGACCTTGATTTTTTTGCAAAAATAGTTATCAACAGTGATAAATTTTCTAAAGTACAAAAAAACTAAACCTGACTAGTAGGTTTAGTTTGTTTTCACCATTTGTTCTATTTGAATGCTCTTTCCAGATGGTACTTCATGATGATGACGGCAGCGAGCTTCATATGCCTCCGATGCGCCAACTAAGATAACAGGGTCTTCATAACAAGCTGGATTGCCGTTAATTAATCTTTGTGTCCTACTTGCAGGGGAGCCGCAAATAGTACAAACTGCTTGTAACTTTGTTACTTGTTCAGCTATAGACATTAATTGTGGCATTGGTCCAAAAGGCTCTCCGCGAAAATCTTGATCAAGACCGGCCAGAATTACACGATGCCCTTTATTTGCCAACGCTTGTACCACTTCAATAATTTCATGATCAAAAAATTGTGCCTCATCAATTGCAATAACATCAACTTTTTCCTGAATAAAGTTAAAAATATCCTTAGCCACTTCAATCGGATGGGCAATAACTGATGTCCCATTATGTGATACAACCGATTCTTCACTATAACGATTGTCTATTTTCGGCTTAAAAACAAGGATCTCTTGTTTTGCAAATTGTGCGCGACGAATGCGTCTAATCAATTCTTCCGATTTACCAGAAAACATACTTCCGCAAATGACCTCAATCCAGCCAGAATGATGATTCAAAATATACATTTTTTCCGTTCATCCTCCCCTGATCTATCTAATTATCGTCCATTATATTAAAAATACGCGAAATAAAAAACAGGCAAGCATTCTTGCCTGTTTTTTAACTTATTCAGCTTCATGCATATAGCATTTAAGCTTTTCTTATTTAAGACCGTATTTTTTATTGAAGCGGTCAACACGTCCATCTGCAGAAGCAAATTTTTGACGTCCAGTATAGAATGGATGGCATTCAGAGCATACCTCTACGCGGATTTCGCTCTTAACTGAACCACTTTCAAATTCATTACCACAAGCACATTTAACTAAAGCTTTTTTGTAATCAGGATGAATACCTGCTTTCATTCTTTTCATCTCCTTTGCCCTGAATCATTTCGAGACAGAGTTATATATTCCTTTGCGGGATTTCCGCAAGAATTCTTATAAACACATGAATTAATTATAGCAAGCACTCTATTGAAATGCAACTATTCAATACAATAAATCATTTCCAATTTTCTTACATAGATATCCAGAATAATACATTGTCATGTTATCCATTCTTTGTAAAACACTAGCATCTATTAGATAGAATTCATGTATTTTTTTCTTTAAACTGTTCTTTTTCCGTTTCCGGAAGTGGTTCTCTTCTGTTCTACCGACAATAGATCGAAAAATTCCTGATTCGTCTTTGTTTGTCTAAGCTTACGTAAAAGCTTTTCTGCAAAATCCGGTGTGTCTGTCATCGACTTGCGGATTGCCCATAACTTGTCCAAATGGTCTTTAGGAATCAATAATTCCTCTTTACGAGTTCCAGAACGACGAATATCAATTGCAGGGAAGATTCGTTTTTCTGCTAATGAGCGATCTAAGTGAAGCTCCATGTTTCCTGTTCCTTTGAATTCTTCGTAAATCACATCGTCCATTCTTGAACCGGTATCCACTAATGCAGTTGCTAAAATCGTTAAGCTGCCGCCCTCTTCAATATTACGTGCAGCTCCGAAAAACCGCTTTGGTCTATGAAATGCAGCAGGGTCAATACCACCAGATAAAGTTCTTCCGCTTGGAGGAATAACTAAATTGTATGCACGAGCCAAACGGGTAATACTATCCATAAGTATGATAACGTCCCTCTTATGCTCTACAAGTCTCATAGCCCGTTCAAGCACTAATTCAGCTACTTTAATATGATTTTCCGGAACCTCATCAAAGGTTGAACTAACAACTTCCGCAGCAACGGAACGTTCAATATCAGTTACTTCCTCTGGACGTTCATCGATTAATAAAACAATTAGTTCAGCCTCAGGATGGTTCTCAGTGATAGAATTGGCAATTTCTTTTAAAAGAATCGTTTTTCCTGCTTTTGGAGGTGCAACAATTAATCCACGCTGTCCAAAACCAACTGGAGCAATTAGGTCCATAATTCTCGTAGATAGCTTTGTCGGAGTTGTTTCTAAGTTAATTTGACGATTAGGGTATAGTGGCGTCAAGGCAGGGAAGTGAACACGTTCTTTTGCTGATTCAGGATTATCACCATTTACAGCCTCCACATGTAATAATCCGTAATAGCGTTCATTTTCTTTTGGAGGACGAACTTTTCCAGATACTTTATCCCCGTTACGCAAATCAAACCTACGAATTTGTGATGCTGAAATGTAAATATCCTCTGAGCTTGGGGAGTAGTTGATCGGTCTAAGAAATCCAAATCCTTCCGATTGGATAATTTCCAAAACACCTTCCATGAAAAAGTAACCTTCTTGCTCAGCCCTAGCTTTTAATATAGCAAAAATAAGCTCTTTCTTTGTCAATTTGCTATAATAAGAAATTTTATATTCACGAGCTAAAGAATATAGCTCTTTTAATGTCATATTCTCAAGACTTGTAATTGATAAACCTTCCATATATACACCACACTTTTATATTTTTTGAAATTTTTGTTGGTAGGAATAAATCTTTATCGCATTGTTAGAAGAGACTGAATATTAAGAAGTTTATGAAGTGCATAAATTGATTTCTTACTATTTCATTTTAACAAAGACTCTTTTCTTAAACTTTACTACTTCTTTAATCGGAAATCTATTCGATTCTTCCATTTTCCTCGGAACGGGGATAACTTAAAGAAGAGATGACCCGAAATTAAACACTTTCAGTAGGTTGAACAATGTACGAAAAGAAATAATTTTTACGAAAAAAAATTTTAAAACAATATCTATTTTAACCATATTTATCGAAAAGAATCAATATGAAAGGCTCTTTTCTTAAACTTTAATGCATTAGAATCTAAAATCTTCTAAATTTATTTAATTAGCTTGGAACTTTGTTCTTGTTATAAAAAGATGCTCTAAAACTAATATTCATTAGGATTTTATACAAAATACGAAAACAAAAATGAAAGGAGAAACCTGAGTTGAAAATGAAAGGAATAGAGTAAAAATCCTCTCTCTAACTGGTAATTGATTTAGGCGGGAAATTTTTAAAGGTGGCCTCCCAATGTGAAACCACCTTTCAGATTTCACTTATAGTTCCTTTTCTTAAATAATGCCTGCTTTTTTATAAACCAAAACTCTTAACATTCAGAAAGGATACCCGAAACTAAGTCTGCATTAGAATTTATGGTTTGATGACAAGGTTGGGCTTTTTCTTTAAGCTATGCTGGCCCTCAATAAAACGAACAGTTCCTGATTTGGCACGCATTACGATGGAATGGGTAGACCCATAAGAACCTTTAAACTGTACACCGCGGAGTAACTCTCCATCCGTTACACCTGTAGCTGAAAAAATGGCATCATCTCCACGAACTAAATCATTCATTCTTAAAACCTTATGAATATCTAGCCCCATGCCTTTACAACGTTCTACTTCAGTGTCATTTTGCGGAAGAAGTCTGCCTTGGATTTCACCGCCGAGACATTTCAATGCTACCGCAGCAATAACTCCTTCTGGTGCTCCACCTGAACCAAATAATATGTCTACACCTGTATGATCAAACGCAGTATTGATAGCACCAGCTACATCCCCATCATTAATCAATTTAATTCTTGCACCCGCCTCACGCAGCTGGGCAATGATATGTTCATGTCTTGGACGGTTTAATACTGTTGCCACTACATCTTCAATATCTTTATTTTTCGCTTTTGCAACTGCTTTCAAATTATCGATAATAGGAGCATTAATATCAATTTGGCCAACCGCTTCAGGCCCAACAGCTATCTTTTCCATATACATATCTGGTGCGTGAAGTAAGTTTCCATGGTCTGCAACCGCTAATACCGCTAATGCATTCCATCCACCTGAAGCCACAATATTTGTTCCTTCTAGTGGGTCAACTGCCACATCCACACGCGGACCGTAACCGGTACCTAGTTTCTCACCAATATATAGCATTGGAGCCTCGTCCATTTCTCCTTCTCCAATGACAACTGTCCCCTTCATCGGAATTGTATCAAATACATCCCTCATCGCGCTTGTTGCTGCATCGTCAGCTTCAGGCTTTTTGCCGCGGCCCATCCATCTTGCAGAGGCAAGTGCGGCTGCTTCTGTTACACGAACAAGTTCCATAGATAAACTTCGTTCCATCGATTTTTCCCCCTACTACATAAAAAGATTTATTATTATTATTATTATTTTTAATTCGATAAATAGTATATCACATTCACTTATTTATTATATCACAATAATCCCTGAATGTGTTATACCATTTAACCTAAATAGTAGGGGTTAATCCATCATTAATTTTTAAGCTGTTCAATTTCTTCTTCTGTCATTTTCTCGCGCCAAATGGTAGCGCCTAAACCATTTAACTTTTCAACTAGATTGCTATATCCTCTATCAATATGTTCAAGTCCGGTAACCTCGGTTATTCCCTCTGCCATCAGCCCAGCAATTACGAGTGCTGCACCTGCACGCAGATCGCTGGCCTTCACTTTTGCTCCTTGTAAGGTAACGGGGCCATTCACAATGGCTGCTCTGCCTTCGACTTTAATATTCGCATTCATTCTTCTTAATTCATCAATATGTTTAAATCTAGCCGAATAAATGGTATCGGTGACAACCGCTGATCCTTCTGCTCTTGTTAACAAAGAAGTAAATGGCTGCTGTAAATCAGTTGGAAATCCAGGGTAGACTAATGTTTTTATATCAACAGCCTTTAATTGTTCCCCTTTTCCAATGTAAATTTGTTCGTCGCCAGTTTCTATAGGTATACCTATCTCTCTTAATTTTGCAATTAATGACTCCATATGATGTGGAATCACATTATCTATTAAGACTCCTTCTCCAACAGCAGCACCTAAAATCATATATGTACCGGCTTCGATACGATCAGGAATAATAGTGTGTTTGCAGCCAGTAAGACTTTCTACCCCTTCAATACGGATGACATCTGTACCTGCACCTTTGATCTTTGCTCCCATATTGGTCAAAAGGGTTGCCACATCAATAATTTCAGGTTCCTTTGCCGCATTTTCAATAATGGTCTTTCCTTTTGCTTTAACAGCAGCCAGCATGATATTAATCGTTGCACCTACACTGACAACATCCAAATAAATGCGGGCACCTCTCAATTCATCCGCACGCAAATAAATAGCACCTTGTTCATTGGTGATTTTTGCTCCTAGGGCTTCAAATCCCTTAATATGCTGGTCAATTGGCCGTGGGCCCAAATGGCATCCTCCAGGCAGCCCAATAACCGCCTTTTTAAATCTGCCAAGCATCGCACCCATTAAATAATAAGAAGCACGTAATTTTTTTACTTTACCATTTGGAAGCGGCATGGAAACCATAGAACGTGGATCTACCATCATGTCGCCATTTTCAAATGTTACGTTCCCACCAATTTCTTCTAATAGTGACTTTAAAATTTGTACATCAGAAATATCGGGTAGTCCTTCGATCGTTACAGGGGATTCCGCCAAAATAGTAGCAGGTATTAAGGCAACTGCACTATTTTTTGCCCCACTAACCTTTATCGTTCCTTTTAGTGGGTATCCCCCTGCAATTTTAAGCTTTTCCATTTTAAACTCCCTTCCATGGTTTTTATTAATAAATGGATTTTATTTCCAATAATATTTTCAATAAAAAGACAGTATCGTTGTTAGTATAAACTAATTTTCGAAAAACATGTAAAAAATTTTTGATATTTATTTGGTATTTTCTAACACTTTCCAATTTTTGAAAAGGAGCTTGGTTTATGTACGATTATTCCAATCGTTTAAAAAGGATTCAATCCCCTTATCAGTTAATGGATGGTGAAACATCTGCATAATTACTTTATAAGGTACTGTCGCAATATGAGCACCTGCTAAAGCAGCTTCTGTTATGTGTTGTGGATGACGAATAGAAGCGGCGATAATTTCTGTATTTATATCATGAATTGCAAAAATTTCCGCAATGGCACCAACTAGCTCAACACCACTTTGACCTATATCATCTAAGCGGCCAAGAAATGGTGAGACATAGGATGCACCCGCTCTAGCAGCCATTAATGCTTGGTTAGCACTGAAAATTAAGGTAACATTTGTTTTAATACCTTCTTTAGAAAAGGTATGTACTGCTTTTAAGCCTTCAGGTGTCATTGGAACTTTAATTGTTATATTTGGTGCAATTTTTGCAAGCTCTCTTCCCTCTTTAATCATCCCTTCTGCATCAAGCGCAATAACCTCAGCGCTAACAGAGCCTGAAACCAACGCTGTAATTTCCCTCAACCTATCTTCAAACGAGACATTTTCTTTTGCGACTAAAGAGGGATTGGTAGTAACTCCTGCAATAATTCCCAATTCATATGCCATTTCAATTTCTTTCATATTTGCTGTATCGATGAAAAACTTCATTTTTATCACTCCTTATTTTTTACTTTTCTATTGTCTAGCTACAGCGCCTATCATCTAGTGGATTTCTACGGTTTCTCCCTACGATAAGTCAACATCGACTCTTCCCTCGTAATGTTTCCTTTATCTTGAGCCTGCGACTGCGTAGGTGAAATTTGAAGTGCGAATTTCACTCATCCATACACAGATGACAAAAGCGCTTTCGCTTTTCTAATAATAAACGGAAACCGCCCTTTTATAAAGGCGGTTTCTCATTGATGTTTATTCTGCTGCTGTATAGTTTATGTTAAAAATTTTATTATGCTTTGTTAGATGAACCAAATTCACGAATTTTACCGATAACTGTTTCTTTAATTGCATCACGTGCAGGTCCTAAGTATTTACGTGGATCATACATTTCCGTATCTGCGGCTAATACTTCACGAACACGTTTTGCAGAAGCAATTTGGTTTTCAGTATTAACGTTAATTTTTGCAGTTCCTAAAGAAATTGCTTTTTGAATATCTTTTGTAGGAATTCCAGTTCCACCATGAAGAACTAGTGGAAGGCCAGTTGCTGCACCGATTTCTTCCATTTCTTTAAATCCTAGGTTTGGTTCCCCTTTATAAGGACCATGAACGGATCCAAGAGCAGGAGCAAGAGTATCAATACCAGTTCGTTGTACTAACTCTTGACATTCTTTAGGATCAGCATAGATGATTCCACCTACTACATCATCTTCTTGTCCACCTACAGTTCCAAGCTCTGCCTCAACAGAAACACCTTTTGAATGAGCGTATTCCACTACCTTAGAAGTAATCTCTACATTTTCATCAAACGGATGGTGTGAAGCATCAATCATGACAGAAGTAAAACCAGCATCGATTGCTTCTTTACATTTATCAAAGCTAGAACCATGATCTAAGTGAATCGCAACAGGGACAGTAATTTTATAGTCTTCCATTAAACCTTCGACCATTTTTACAACTGTTTTAAACCCTCCGATATATTTACCAGCACCTTCTGAAACGCCAAGGATTACTGGTGAATTTTCTTCTTGGGCAGCCAAAAGAATAGCCTGAGTAAACTCTAAGTTATTAATATTAAATTGACCAACTGCATAATGGCCATCTTTTGCTTTAATAAGCATTTCTTTCATAGAAACTAATGGCATAATGATTTCCTCCTTCAGATTTATCAAAATGTGTAAGTATATGTTCTCATCATTATCATTCACAAACATTTTGACTTCATACAGGTTTATACGGCAATTTCATCATATCAAACTACCGCATTTTTTACCAATAGGCAATACTCAATTTTTGAAGAAGTAAAATTTAAAATATTTACTTTTGTTACATAAAACAAATGCGCAATCAATAGTTCACCTTTTTATTTTTTTAATGGCAGGTAATTCCTTACAGCCGAACGAATATCATCAATATCAAATGGCTTAGCAAAATGCGTAAGTGCACCTAAGTCCCTTGCCTCTTGAATCATGTCTAATTCTCCGTAGGCGGTCATAATGATGACTCTTATATCTGGATCAATTTTTCTCATTCTTTTTAAGATTTCAATACCATCCATTCCAGGGATTTTCATATCCAAAAGCACAAGGTCAGGCGAATGTTTTTCCGTTATATCTAGTGCTTGTACACCATTGGCTGCTTGGAATGTACGATAACCTTCCTTTTGCAGGACTTCATTAAGCAGAATACGAATGCCGAACTGGTCATCTACAATCAGTATTTTTTCTTTCCCTTCACCCATTTTCTTACCCCCTGTTATTCCTGTTAAAAATATGTATGGTCTTCCTTAATTGTTTTCTTAAGCCTTGGCTATTTTCACCCGGTATTTCGCTGTTCAACATATGTATATCGTTTTATTTAAAGCCTAATTAACTCTCCCCCCACTCTTAATTTAAATATTTCACTTTGTCTTATGATATTAATTGTATTATTCTTCTAAGTATAGTTCTATTTAAATATGGATTATTCCTGCTAAATCTTAAATGCTATTCAATCTATATTTGGATTAAACTAATTTCCTAAAAATTGTTGCTTTTTTTAGTAAAAACCACATAAATTTTCCTGCTTATATTTCCTTTTTTCAGTAGAGAACCCGAGAATCTATACTGTTTTAGTATTTGCATAAAGAGTGAAAGCAACAATCTCTACGAAAATCGACTTAAATATATAAAAAACGTAAAAAATGTTGGTGGATAAGCAGAAAAAACCTGCGCTCAACATTTGGAAAAACCATTGATTTATACCCATTAGAAAGGTGTGTTTAAACCTTGTTGAAAATGTTTTTAACGCAATTAAATGGATTACAGCAAAGAATATTTGAAAAAGAAGAAGAAACTATCGAGGATACTGCAAGGCTTTTGGCTCAAGCAGCCATAGGTGAAGGGAAAATTTATTTAAAAGGTTTTAACGAAATGGAAGCGGTTTGCAAGGAAGCATTTTTTGGAGCCGAGCCTTTAAATTATGCCACCCCTTTTCAACATGCAAAAGACTTAACAGATGCTGACCGTGTATTGATCATTTCACGTTTTACAACCGATGAAGAGGCAATTTTACTGGGGAAAGAATTAAAAGAAAAAGATATTCCATTTGCATCCGTTGCAGGTAAGGTAAAAAGTGATACAGAAGATTTAGCAGACCTGGCAGATGTGCATATCAATACGAATTTACTAAAACCAATGCTGCCTTCAGAAACTGGTGATCGAGTCGGATTTCCATCTGCATTAGCAGGGCTTTTTATTTATCATTGTATAAAATTTCAATTAGATGAGATTATGTCTGAGTACCTGGAAGATAGTATTTAAGGAAAAAAAGGATAGGAAATAGATTTTCCTATCCTTTTCGTGCTACTTATTATTTAGTGTAGCTTCGATAAATCCGCGGAACAATGGTTGTGGTCTTGTTGGTCTTGATGTAAATTCCGGATGAAATTGTGAAGCAACGAACCATGGATGGTCTTTTAATTCGATAATTTCAATTAAACGTCCATTTGGGCTTGTTCCTGAGAATACAAAACCTTCATCCTCCATAGCTTGACGGTAATGATTATTAAATTCATAACGATGACGATGTCTTTCGTAGACAATTTCATTTCCATATACATCAAATGCCTTTGTATCCTTTTCTATTCTGCATGGATATAAGCCTAATCTTAATGTACCGCCTAGATCTTCAATTTCCTTTTGCTCAGGCAATAGATCGATAATTGGATATTTTGTTGTTGGATCAATTTCTGCAGAATGTGCTCCTTTTAATCCAAGTACGTTACGCGCAAATTCAATGGAAGCAAGCTGCATACCTAAACAAATACCTAGGAAAGGAACTTTATTTTCTCGAGCAAATTGAATCGCAAGGATTTTCCCTTCCACTCCACGATCACCAAAACCGCCAGGCACTAATACTCCATCTGCATCTTTTAGTAATTCATTTACATTTTCTGCGGTTACATGCTCGGCATTAATCCAATCAATGTCAACATCCGCATCATACGTGTAACCTGCATGCTTTAATGCTTCCACCACTGAAAGATAAGCATCCTGCAACTCAACATATTTTCCGACCAAAGCGATTCTTGTTGATTTCTTTAAGTTTCGTACTCTTTCAACTAGCTGAATCCATTCGGTCATATCAGCTTCCGGACATTGAATCTTCAAATGATCGCAAACAATTTGATCCAGTTTTTGGTCTTGCAGGGCTAGTGGAATGGAGTATAATGTATCGGCATCTCGACATTCGATAACAGCCTTTGGATCAATATCACAGAACAAGGCAATTTTATCTTTCATATCCTGTGAAATTGGCATTTCCGTTCTTACAACTATAATATTTGGTTGGATCCCTAAGCTACGCAGTTCTTTTACACTGTGTTGGGTAGGCTTTGTCTTCATCTCACCAGCTGCTTTGATGAATGGTACCAATGTACAATGGATATACATTACATTTTCACGGCCGATATCACTTTTAATTTGGCGAATTGCTTCAAGGAATGGCAGTGATTCGATATCGCCAACAGTACCGCCAATTTCAGTAATAACCACATCAGCATTCGTAACTTCACCTGCACGAAATACTCTGCTTTTAATTTCGTTAGTTATATGAGGGATAACTTGAACCGTCCCACCTAAATATTCTCCACGTCTCTCTTTTCTCAAAACTTCGGAGTATACCTTACCTGTTGTTACACTGCTATATTTTGTAACGTTAATATCGATAAAACGCTCATAGTGCCCTAAATCCAAATCTGTTTCCGCACCATCATCCGTTACAAAGACTTCCCCATGTTGATAAGGGCTCATGGTTCCAGGGTCAACATTAATATAGGGGTCAAATTTTTGAATGGTTACGGTTAAACCCCGATTTTTAAGTAGCCTTCCTAATGATGCTGCAGTGATTCCTTTTCCTAAAGAAGAAACGACACCGCCTGTTACAAAGATGTATTTTGTCACAATTTTTCCCCCTTCTGGTCAAAAATTATTGTTCCTCATGTAATAATTTTGATACTTTTCCTTCCTCATTTTCGCACAATTAAAGTGAGTAAAGGAGTGTGCTTACGAGCAAAACCTTCATAAAAACAAAAAAAGCCCCCTATCGCAATAAATGCAAGGGGAGCATAGTTTATATATTTTCAGTTCCTTTTGTAAGGAGCCCAAATAAAATACTACCTGTCTAATTGAAAGAAGTCAAGTGGATTATTTATCTTCTTCTTCCTCATCAAATTCTTCTTCCTCTTCCTCTTCTTCCTCATCTATATCATCATCGTCGACATCAAGGTCGTATTCATCCTCACCGATTAAATCTTCATCTTCTTCAAATGCATCATCATCTTCTTCGTCTAGATCCACGAAGTCATCATCTTCTTCGTCTTCATCCTCATCATCGATTAAATCTTCGTCTTCAAAATCATCTAAATCATCGTAGTCTAGATCATCATCCATTAATTCAAGATCATCATCGTCTTCTTCATAAGCCTTTTTAGCCTTTTTCTTTTTAGACTTAACAGCCGGTGCTATTTCTTCATCAATTTGATCATATGGATACCAAATTCTTAATCCCCAACGATTTTCACCTAAGCTAAGAAAACGACCGTCAATATTTAAATCTGTGTAAAACTGAACCATACGTGAACGAATTTCATCTTGTGATAATTCAAGCAGAGTTGCTATTTCTTCTATTAAATCTGAAAATGCATAGGCTTGTTTTTTTTCCTCCATTAGCTGGTAGGCAAGCTCGATAAGAGACATTTCTTTTAAATCTTCTTTAGATAATTGCTGTAAACTCAACTTCGCACTCCCTTTCTATATTTACACTCATTAGAGTGAAAAAAGGCAAAAAACATCATTAGGGCAAAATACATATTTACCATTATAAACAAATTTATAACAATTATGCTAGCTAGGCTGCCCTTTCCATGTCATTTGGTAATCTTTTTTCCTCTAAGAGTATGTATGTACACGATTAATATTCATTAGTCTATATAATAATTCAATATTCATTTTACCTGTTTTTTAGTCATATGCAATATACAAATGCGAAAGCGCCTTGCTCATCGGCGTACGGATTTCGTAGTCGCTCACCTCGAGATAAAGGAAACCGTGCTGAGGTGATGTTGACTTATCGTGGCGAGGAGACGTAGAAATCCGCTAGCCGATGGCTGCTTGCTCTAGACGTAGGCAATTTTTTTTAGAAACAAAATAGCCCTGTCTTTTTAATCAGAGCTATTTTGATACTTACCTACATATTTCTTCTATACTGTCCGCCAACTTCGTAAAGCGCTTGGGTAATTTGTCCAAGACTTGCCACTTTTACCGTTTCCATTAATTCTGTAAAGATGTTACCGTTATTCACTGCTGTTTGTTTTAGTTTCTTTAACGCATCCTCTACTTTGTCATTATTCCGTTCTTGGAAATCATGAAGGTTGCGGATTTGTGTTTCTTTTTCTTCGGTAGTTGCACGGGCAAGTTCAATATTATTCATCTCTTCCTCGGAAGGAGGGTTTGGATTTAAATAAGTATTAACCCCAATAATTGGCAGCTCGCCAGTGTGTTTCTTCATTTCATAAAACATGGATTCTTCCTGGATCTTGCCACGTTGATATTGGGTTTCCATAGCGCCAAGAACTCCGCCGCGATCATTAATTCTCTCAAATTCTTGAAGGACGGCTTCTTCTACTAGGTCTGTTAATTCTTCAATAATAAAGGAACCTTGTAATGGATTTTCATTTTTCGTTAAACCGTGTTCCTTTGTAATAATCATTTGAATGGCCATTGCCCGTCTTACCGATTCCTCAGTCGGTGTCGTAATGGCTTCATCATATGCATTTGTATGAAGAGAATTACAATTATCATGGATAGCCATTAATGCTTGCAGCGTTGTACGAATATCATTAAAATCAATCTCCTGAGCATGTAAGGACCGGCCGGAGGTTTGAATATGATATTTCAATTTCTGGCTGCGCTCATTTGCTCCATATTTATCTCTCATAACGATTGCCCAAATTCTCCTTGCTACCCTTCCAATCACGGAGTACTCTGGGTCCAGACCATTGGAGAAAAAGAAAGATAGATTTGGTGCAAAGTCGTTAATATTCATACCGCGACTTAAATAATATTCTACATAGGTAAAGCCATTTGCCAATGTAAAAGCAAGCTGTGAAATTGGATTAGCTCCAGCTTCCGCGATATGGTAACCAGAGATCGAGACGGAATAATAGTTGCGTACTTTATGATCAATAAAGTATTGCTGAATATCACCCATCATTCTTAGGGCAAATTCAGTAGAAAAAATACATGTATTTTGCCCTTGATCTTCTTTTAAAATATCCGCTTGCACCGTTCCTCGTACTACCTGTAATGTCTGCTCTTTTATTTCAGCAAATTCTTGGGGTGTCACTAACCGGCCAAGTTCCTCTTCTTTTCTTTTCACTTGTTGGTCGATGGCAGTATTCATAAACATTGCTAAAATGATTGGCGCAGGTCCATTAATCGTCATAGAAACCGATGTGGATGGGTGACAAAGATCAAATCCAGCATACAGCTTCTTCATATCATCCAGTGTACAAATACTTACCCCTGATTCTCCAACTTTTCCATAAATGTCTGGACGATAATCAGGATCTTCCCCATATAAAGTAACAGAGTCAAATGCTGTACTTAAACGTTTTGCAGAGTCATCCTTAGATAAGTAATGAAATCTTCGGTTTGTTCTTTCCGGAGTTCCTTCTCCAGCAAATTGCCTTTTTGGATCCTCGCCTTCACGCTTAAACGGAAATACTCCTGCTGTAAAAGGAAAGGAACCAGGAACATTTTCTCTATACACCCAGCCTAAAATTTCTCCGTAATCCTCGTATTTTGGCAGGGCTACCTTAGGAATTTTAAGACCAGATAAGCTGGTTGTTTTTAGTTCTGTTACAATTTCTTTATCACGTATTCTCGTGATAAATTGATCACCTGCATATTTTTCTTTAAGTTCCTGCCAGTTTTTTAATATTTTTTTTGATTCCGTCGTGAGTTTTTCTTCAGTATCCTGTTTTAATACTTCAAGCGGTGAAATAATTTCTTGATTTAATCCGGTTTCTTTTGCTGCTGCAATTGCACCCTCTAATTGGAATAACTTCCTTGCAAACTGGACTTGCTCTTTCGCTTTTTTATGATAATTTCTTACGGTATCAGAAATCTCCCTTAAATAATATCTTCTGCTATTCGGAATAATGACATTTTGCTTTTCAACCTTTGCATCCTTTGAAAATGACACTTCCCAATTAAAGCCCATTTTTTCATTTACTTTTTCAATAAGTGCGGCAAAAAGCGCATTCGTTCCCGGATCATTAAATTGACTTGCAATGGTACCGTAGACAGGCATCTTTTTCAGTTCTTGATCAAATAGCAGATGACTGCGTTGATACTGCTTGCGAACCTGGCTTCTAGCATCTTCTGATCCTTGGCGTTCAAATTTATTAATGACGATAAGATCGGCATAATCAATCATATCGATTTTTTCCAATTGGGAAGGGGCTCCAAACTCACTAGTCATGACATACATCGAGATATCGCAAATCTCCGTAATTTCAGCATCACCTTGCCCGATTCCACTTGTTTCCACGATGATAAGGTCAAATCCTGCCGCTTTTACTATATTAATGGCATCCTTTATTGCAAGGGATAGCTCGGTTCTTGAACCGCGGGTTGCCAAGCTTCTCATATATACACGTGAGTTAAAAATAGCATTCATACGAATTCTATCCCCTAGTAATGCGCCACCCGTTTTTTGTTTTGTCGGATCAATAGATAGAATCGCAACTCTTTTTTCAGGTATTTCGTTTAGGAAACGACGAATTAATTCATCCGTCAAAGAGCTCTTACCCGCTCCCCCTGTACCGGTTATTCCGATTACCGGAGACTTGGACGAAACATTTTTCAATTCAAGAAGAGCACTTTCAACAGCTGTTGCAGCCTCATCTTTTAAATCTAATTGATTTTCAGCAATAGTGATAAGCTTCGCGACCGCATTGATATTTCCGGCTTGCAGCTTTTCTATCTCTTCCTGTAAAGAACCGGTTAGAGTAGGATGGTCGCATTCCTCCAGCATGATATTAATCATCCCTTGAAGGCCATATTTCCTTCCATCATCGGGAGAAAAAATCCAGGAGATTCCATAATCATGTAATTCTTTTATTTCACGTGGAATAATAACCCCGCCTCCGCCGCCATAAATACGGATATGGGAAGCTCCTCTTTCTTTCAATAAATCATACATGTATTTAAAATATTCGACATGTCCCCCTTGATACGAAGAAATCGCAATTCCTTGAACATCCTCTTGGATTGCGGCATTTACGACCTCTTCTACAGATCGGTTATGGCCAAGATGGATAACCTCTGCTCCGCTTGACTGCAAAATTCTCCGCATGATATTGATGGAGGCATCATGACCATCGAAAAGGCTTGATGCTGTAACAAAACGAACCGCATGTTTTGGCCGATAAATTTGAACTGTGCTCATTTTCATCCCCCTGTTCACAGTTGTGTTTGATATTGTTCAATACCTGTAAAAAGCAAATCTGTTTGCACTTTAATATAATCATCAATGGTATAATTTTTTGCTAATGCCCATCTTCTGAAACCCCACATTTGCCCTTGCACAAAGATATTATGGGACAATAAATCGATATGTTCGTCATCCATTACAAGCTCGCCATTGTCAATGCAGCGTCTAATAATCGTTTCAAACATCCCGACCATTTCCAATTCCTTTTTTAAAACATATGGAAGTGCATCCTTGGATAATGACTTTGCTTCCTGATACATAACGAGAACTTCATCCTGCATTTCATCCATGATTTTAAAATAATGAGCAATCCCCAGTTTCAGACTTTCCAATGTCCCCTTGTCTACATCCATTCCCTGCAAACGCTCCCGTACCTGGTCATAGATGCTATCACAAACTAAATATAAAACATCCTCTTTTGTTCGAATATATTCATATAATGTTCCAATGCTGAATCCCGCAGCTTGGGCAATTTCCCGTGTTGTGGTTCGGTGGAAGCCCTTTTGTTTAAAAAGAGCTACTGCCCCTCGAATCATTTGATTTCTACGCATTTTTACTAAACGTTCGTCTTTCACAGAGGCATGGACCGTTCGTTTTTTATTCACTACCATTAACCCGCCTCCTTTTTAGAAAAGTGTAAGCGCCTTGACCATCGGCGTATGGATTTCGTAGTCTTCGACTGAGATAAAGGAAACCGTGCTGAGGTAGTTCACGAGCTATTGAAAATTGAACTACCATTTTCACCGAGTAAAATTTGAAGTGCAAATTTCACCTGATGTTGACTTATCGTAGGGAGAAGACGGAGAAATCCACTAGCCGATAGGCGTTATTGAAATTGAAGCGCAAATTTCACCTGGAACTAGACAAAATCCATACTTAAGATAATCTTCGTAATATATTAAAATCCCCTTTTTGACCGTGAAAAAGTAAATCTCCCCATTACTTTGTTAGCATTCGTGAAATAACTAATCTTTGAATCTCTTGTGTACCTTCATAGATTTGAGTAATTTTCGCATCACGCATAAATCTTTCTACTGGATAGTCTTTTGTATAACCATATCCGCCAAATACCTGAACGGCTTCTGTTGTCACTTTCATTGCTGTATCCCCCGCAAAAAGCTTCGACATTGCCGATTCTTTTCCATATGGTAATCCATTCGATTCTAACCATGCAGCTTGATAGGTTAATAAACGAGATGCTTCCACATTTGTTGCCATATCTGCTAGTTTAAAAGATACCCCTTGATTCGCAACAATTGGTTTGCCAAATTGATGGCGTTCCTTTGCATAAGCAACTGCTGCATCTAGTGCCCCTTGTGCAATACCTACTGCTTGAGCAGCAATACCATTCCGTCCGCCATCTAAGGTCATCATCGCTATCTTAAACCCATCTCCCTCTTCTCCTAGAAGGTTTTCCTTTGGTACAATACAATCTTCAAAAATAATTTCTGTTGTTGGCGATGAACGAATTCCTAGTTTCTTCTCTTTCTTTCCCACGGAGAAACCTTTGAAATCGGATTCGATAATAAAGGCACTGGTACCTTTATGCTTAGAGGATGGATCTGTTAACGCAAATACAACATAGATATCTGCAACCCCGCCATTGGTAATGAAGATTTTTGAACCGTTCAGTACATAATGATCCCCTTCCAGACGTGCTGTCGTTCTCATGCCGCCAGCATCAGATCCTGATCCCGGTTCCGTTAAGCCATAACCGCCGATTTTCTTGCCTTCTGCCATTGGACGCAAATATTTTTGCTTTTGTTCTTCCGATCCAAATTTGAAAATTGGCCAGCCTGCCAAGGAGGTATGAGCGGAAAGTGTTACACCAGTTGATGCACAGACTCTTGATAACTCTTCTACCGCAATACAATAAGCCAAATAATCACTGCCAATACCGCCATACTCCTCCGGCCAAGGAATACCTGTTAGTCCTAATTCCGCCATTTTATCGAAGATTTCACGATCAAAGCGTTCCTCTTCATCACGTTCTGCAGCTGTTGGAGCTACTTCGTTTTCTGCAAAATCACGGACCATTTTTCGAATCATTTCATGTTCTTCAGATAGTTTAAAATTCACCTTGTATTCCTCCTAGACTAAATATTTGCTAATAACAATGCGTTGAATTTCACTTGTACCTTCATATATCTCGGTGATTTTTGCATCCCGGAAAAGCCTTTCTACAGGATAATCCTTTGTATATCCGTAGCCTCCAAACACTTGGATTGCTTCTGTTGTTACTTCTACAGCGGTACGCGAGGCAAATAACTTTGCGATGGATGCTTCCTTTCCACAAGGAAGTCCTTCTGTCCGAAGATTTGCAGCCCGATATACGAGTAATTTCGCTGCCTCTACACTTGTTGCCATATCCGCCAGCTTAAAGCCAACTCCTTGTTGAGCAGCAATTGGCTTACCAAATTGTTTGCGCTCCTTGGCATATTCAACTGCCTTTTCAAATGCTGCATCAGCTATCCCAAGAGCTTGGGTAGCGATTCCAATACGGCCACTATCCAGGTTGTACATGGCAATTTTATAGCCTTGCCCCTCTTCGCCTAATCGATTCTCTACAGGAACTTTCATGTCCTCAAAAGTGAGTTGTACCGTTCTTGATCCAGATAGCCCCATTTTATGCTCATCTTTTCCGATAATTAGCCCTGGAGTATCCTTTTCCACAATAAAAGCAGTGACTTCCGTCTGACCGGTTTTAGCAAACACAATGTAGATATCTGCCTCACCGCCATTAGTAATAAACATTTTCGAGCCATTTAATATATAATAATCCCCTTGTTTGACCGCTTTTGTTCGAAGGCTTCTAGCATCCGAACCTGCATTTGCCTCTGTTAAGCAAAATGCCCCAAGATATTCCCCCGATGCAAGCTTCGGAACATATTTTTGCTTCTGCTCCTCCGTACCAAAATAAAGGATTGGGCTTGTGCCCACAGATGTGTGTACGGAAAGAATAACCCCTATTGTTGCACTAACTTTGGAAATCTCATGTAACGCAATAATATATGACATATAATCCATGCCTGATCCGCCATACTCTTCTGGCACGATAATCCCCATCAAACCAAGTTCCCCCATTTTACGGAGGATTTCTCTCGGGAAATCACCACTTTCCATTCTTTCAATAAAAGGGACAATTTCGTCTTCGGCAAAATCACGAACCATGTTTCTCATCATGATTTGCTCTTCTGTAAAATGCAAATCCATCCCTGTCACCCCTTTGTTCGGTATTACACCTATCAATCTCTTCATTAGTCATAAATATAAAATCCGCGTCCTGTTTTCTTGCCTAACCAACCTGCTTTAACGTATTTTCTTAAAAGTGGACAAGGTCTGTATTTATCATCCCCAAACCCTTCATGCAGGGTCTCCATAATATAAAGACATGTATCCAGCCCAATGAAGTCAGCAAGAGTAAGCGGTCCCATCGGATGGTTCATCCCAAGCTTCATGACCTCGTCGATTGCTTCCTTGGTAGCTACTCCTTCGTATAATGTATAAATTGCTTCATTGATCATTGGCATGAGGACACGATTGGAAACGAAGCCCGGAAAATCATTAACCTCGACCGGTACCTTGTTCAGTGTCTTTGTCATATCTTCAATAACTTGATATACTTCATCTGCTGTTGCAAGCCCACGGATGATTTCCACCAGCTTCATGACAGGCACTGGATTCATGAAATGCATACCAATTACTTTTTCCGGACGCTTTGTCGCGGCAGCAATTTCGGTAATTGGCAGTGATGAAGTGTTAGAAGCCAAAATCGTATGCTCTGGTGCAATTTGATCCAAGTCGGCGAAAATTTTTGCTTTGATATTCATGTTTTCGACTGCTGCTTCAATCACAATATCTGCTTCTTTCGCATCTCCTAGATTCGTAGATTTTACCAGATTAGATAGAATGTTATTTTTTTCGTCCTCCGTCATTCTTTCTTTCTGCACCTGATGGGAGAGATTTTTAGAAATAACACCTAAACCTTTTTCCACAAATTCATCCTTTAAATCATTTAAAATGACTTTATATCCGGCCTGCGCACAAACCTGGGCAATTCCTGATCCCATTTGTCCGGCACCAATTACCATTACTGTTTTAATATTCATTGTAGGACCTCCCTCTACTTAACCTCTATCATAATAGCGTCGCCTTGACCGCCTCCGGAGCAAATGGCAGCTATTCCAATTCCACCGCCGCGTCTTTTTAACTCGTACGCGAGTGTTAAAATAATTCTTGCACCGCTTGCACCAATCGGATGCCCAAGTGCAACGGCTCCGCCATTAACATTTACCTTTTCCGAATCGATATTCGCAATTTTACTGCTTGCCAATGAAACCGCGGCAAATGCTTCATTAATTTCAAACAAATCAATTTCATCCACTGTTTTACCTGTTTTCTTTAAAAGCGCGTTAATGACTAATCCAGGTGTTTGCGGAAAATCCTTCGCTTCCGTCGCAATAGCAGTGTGACCTAAGATATAAGCAAGTGGTTCCCGTCCCTCTTTCTGTGCTCTTTCCTCACTCATTAACACCAGTGCTGCAGCTCCATCATTGACACCAGGTGCATTTCCTGCCGTTATCGTTCCATTCTTATCAAAAGCTGGAGATAATTTGGCCAGTTTCTCAACCGAGGTATCTTTTCTAGGTGCTTCATCATCCTTAACAACAATCGGGTCCCCTTTGCGCCCATGGATGGTTACAGGTATGATTTCTTCAGCAAATACCCCTTTTTCAATCGCTGTAACGGCCCGTTGATGACTCCTATACGCCCACTTATCCTGTTCTTCTCTCGTAATCTCGAATTCTTCCGCTGTATTGTTTCCGTAGGTCCCCATATGAACCCCGCTGAAACTACATGTTAAACCATCATGAAGCATTAAATCCTGAAGTGCTGCATCCCCCATTCTCATTCCCCATCGTGCTTTTGGAAGAATATATGGCGCATTCGACATCGATTCCATTCCACCGGCAACTATTAACTCCTCATCCCCGGCACGGATAATTTGATCCGCTAGAGTGACACTTCTCATTCCTGATGCACAAACCTTATTAATGGTTTCCGTCTTTACTTCCCAAGGTATTCCGGCTTCTCTTGCAGCCTGTCTTGAAGGGATTTGCCCTTGACCGCCTTGTAAAACAGTACCTAAAATGACTTCTTGCACTTCTTCCGGTTGAACATTAGCCCGTTGTAATGCTTCCTTAACTGCTATACCACCTAATTGCGTAGCTGTTAAGGAACTTAAACCGCCACCAAACTTGCCAAAAGGTGTTCTCGCGCCGCTTAGAATCACTGTTCTTGTCACTTTAATCTCCTCCTAATAGAAAAGCGTAGGTGCTGGAGCTAGACAGCTCCTAACTTCACTTCGAATTTTATATTACTTTGAGATTCACGATAGTAACCGCTTTCATCTTGTGAAATACGAAGCATCGATTTGCTTAAAATCGCTTTCGTCATATTGACTGAACGCTCGCTCGGCAAAGAATGAATAGAAAAGGGACATCGAAAGTCCCTTTAACATTTTTTATAATTCTATAATATATGATTAATAGTAAAAGTTGAAATATTTTAATAAAATTTTGCGAAATTATTTATGAGGCTACGGTTGTTTGTTCAGGTTCACCGCAAACGGCCTTTTCAAGAAGCTCTGCCACGTCATATGTTTTGACGGTATCTTCGACTTCTTTTGCTTTTGTACCATCTGATAGCATTGTCAAACAGTACGGACATCCAGAGCTGATGACAGATGGATTCACCGCCAATGCTTGCTCTGTCCTTGCAACATTAATACGATGACCTGTGTCCTCTTCCATCCACATTAATCCCCCGCCTGCGCCGCAGCACATTCCTGTTTCGCGATTGCGTTCCATTTCCACAAGCTTAACTCCCGGCAATGATTTTAGAATTTCACGAGGCGGATCATACACATCATTATAGCGACCTAAATAACAAGAATCGTGGAAGGTGATGGTTTCCTTTACCTCATATTTTGATACAAGGCGGCCATCCTGCAATAATTGATGAAGAAGCTCTGTATGATGATATACCTCTGCTTCCAAACCAAAATCAGGATATTCCTTCTTGAAAATGTTATATGCATGAGGGTCAATCGTAACAATTTTCTTCACATCATTTTTCTGGAACTCATCAATATTTTGCCCAGCAAGTTCTTGGAATAAAAACTCATTTCCTAAGCGGCGCGCCGTATCTCCTGAGTTTTTCTCTTTATTTCCTAAAATGGCGAACTTCACGCCCGCTTCGTTCATCAGCTTTGCAAATGATAAAGCAATCTTTTGACTTCTGTTATCAAAGGATCCCATAGAGCCAACCCAGAATAAATATTCAAATTCCTCGCCTGCTTTTTTCATTTCCTTCACTGTAGGAACATGTACATCTTCTCTTGCTTCTCGCCAATTCTCACGTTCCTTGCGATTTAATCCCCATGGATTTCCTTGGCGTTCAATGTTTTGCATGGCTCTTTGTGCATCCGGATTCATCTTTCCTTCTGTTAAAACAAGATAACGACGCAGGTCGATGATTTTGTCCACATGCTCGTTCATTACTGGACATTGATCTTCACAGTTACGGCATGTTGTACAAGCCCAGATTTCTTCTTCTGTAATAATATCGCCAATTAGGCTTGGACTGTAGCTTAATGCTGCTGCAGACTCCTCCGCTCCTTGGCCTCCACTAGCTAATGCAATTTGATTTCCTTTTGTATGAGAAAAAGCAAAAGTCGGTACCCACGGCTGCTTGGATGTAACTGCAGCTCCATAGTTTGTTAAATGGTCTCTCAGCTTTACGATTAAATCCATCGGAGACAACATTTTTCCTGTCCCTGTTGCAGGACACATATTAGTACAACGACCGCATTCCACACAAGCATATAAATCCACTAGTTGATGTTGTTTGAAATCCTCAATCTTTCCAACCCCAAACGATTCCTGGGATTCATCTTCAAAGTTAATAGGACTGAGTTTTCCAACACCATCCAAACGGTTTAAGAATACATTTGCCGGTCCTGCAATTAAGTGTGCATGTTTTGATTGTGGAACATAGACTAGGAATGATAATAAGAAAATCAAATGAATCCACCATGCAATATAGAAGATAATGATGGATGCTGTTTCACCAATCCATCCAAACGCTGCAGCGATACAGGATGCAATTGGCTCCGTCCATGACAATTCTTCACCATGCCAAATGATGCCCATTCCGCTTCCAACTAAAACAGATATCATTAATCCACCGATAAATAATAAGACAAGTCCTGATTTAAACCCGCGTTTCAATCGCACTAATTTTTCGATATAACGGCGATAAAATGCCCAGATGGTTGCTACTAAAATAACTAACGTAACAATTTCTTGGAAAAACGTAAAGCCAGGATATATTGGTCCAAGCGGTAGATGAGAATCGGGTGCTAACCCTCTCCAAATAAAGTCGATGGCTCCAAATTGCACCAAAATAAAGCCGTAGAAGAACATTACATGGATGGCCCCGCTTTTTTTATCCTTTAAAAGCTTTTTCTGACCAAATACGTTGATCCAAATCTTTTGCATCCGTTCCTTCATGCGTTTATCAAACTCTACTTTTTTTCCTAGTTTGATATATTGAACCCTCGTTTTGACCACATACACAAACAAGGATATCGCGTAAACGGTTACAAAAAGAAATGCAATCCAATTCACCCACAATAACCAACTCATCTTTGTGAAAACACTCCCCTCTAAGGTGAAATACCCCTTCGAAACACCAAAATTTTCTGAATGTTGCTTACTTACATTATATAATGAATGAGCATTCAGTCAACAGGTTTCTACGATATTTTTTAAAAATTTATAATAGCAAATACTATTATGTTTTTTCCCCTTTTTGAAAATACTATCTACCTCATGATTCTCACGCTTTTAGGCTATAATAGTAAGACTTTATGACTCCCCGAGGAGAGAGTATGATGATATGGGTTTCTATTTTGATTTTATTCATTATTCTAATCGTTGCGTACTGCATTCTGGATTATAAAATGGGCCGAAGAAATTTTCACCAGAATAGCCCTTCTAGAGACTATTCCAAACGAAAAGGTGATATACATCTTATTACACATGGGAAAGATCTTTTCTCATTATTGTTTGCTGATATAAATGATGCACAATCAAGCATTCATATTTTATTTTATATTGTAAAAGATGATCAGTTCAGTAAGAATTTTTTACAGCTGCTGATACAAAAAGCAAAGCAAGGTGTTGAAGTTCGCCTGTTGATAGATTGGCTGGGGAGCCACAATACCCCTAAATCTTTGATAAAGGAAATAAGAAACGCAGGCGGACATGTTGCCTATAGTAATCGGTTGAAATTCCCATATCCCTTCTTCTCCCTGCAACAACGGAACCATCGGAAAATTTCCGTCATTGACGGTAAAATTGGATATGTTGGCGGGTATAATGTTGGGAAGGAATACACCGATGAGGATCCTGTTTTATCTCCATGGAGGGATTATCACCTACGTATTTTCGGTGAGAGCGTTCATGATTTACAAAATGAGTTTCTAATAGATTGGAATCGCTCAACAAAAAATCCTATTGAAAAAGACGATAAATATTTCTCAGCACTTCCAACAGGGGAAATGCAACATCAATTTTTACCGACAGAAGGCTTGCGCTTAGAACATACAGTATGTGAATTAATTGAAGCTGCAAAGGAATCAATATGTATTGGCACCCCCTATTTTATTCCCTCTAAGACTATTTTAGGGAAATTAATGGATGCTTTGAAAAGAGGAGTAAAAGTTCGAATTATTGTCCCCAAAAAAGCAGACCACTTCTTAGTAAAAGAGGCTTCCTTTTTTTATCTTAGGGCCTTAATTGGGTTGGGGGCAGAAGTATATCAATATTTAAATGGATTTTACCATGCGAAAATAATTATTGTGGATGAAGAAATATGCCAAATCGGAACGGCGAATTTTGATCGGAGAAGTATATATTTAAACCTTGAAATTAATTGTTATATTTATGATCAGGATTTTATTCAAAAAATACTTACAGTCGTCGAAAAGGATATTTGTGACTCTCATCGTCTTTCGATGGAGGAATTGAAAAATACTACATTCGCTACAAAGTTGAAGGAAGTTGGAGCTAAAGCAGTCGAAGATTTTTTATAGAAATGTCCCAAATGCAGTGATGCAGTAGGGACATTTTTGGTTTGGCGGGATTATTGGAAGATTTCGCCGGATTATTACTGGATTTGGCGGGATTAACTCAAATTTTCGCGGGATTATTGTCCATAACAGTGGAAATATTCTGAGTTGCCGTCGATCCCTTATTTAAAAAAGTAGGAAAAAATAGAGGTTATTTTTGAGTAACCTCTATACCGTAACAATGTACTATCCATTATTAATAGTAGGCTGTGGTTTGTATTACAGGCAGTAAAAGATAAACAAGATGCTGTAAGGGTAGAGAGACAATAAGCCTTTTTTCATTGAATAAATGCTCCCTAATTAATCTTCTTTAAAAATCACGGTAATTTTCTTTGTACGTTTTGAACTTTTATACCAGTTCAAAAGTGAATCATAATCTGCATTTTGAATATCCGCGGTTTGGATTAAAACGTTATTATTACTTATCCACTTATATTCCGTTATGGGCCATGTTGCTTTTTCTATGAACTCTTTGGAATGTTTTTCACTTTTCGGCTGCATTAGATTCATGTCCTTCAAATCAATAGGTATAATATTATTTCTCATTACAACATTACCTTCGTTAACTCCAAAGTGAAAAACAACATTTTCTTGATTCGGAGACTGCTTCATATCTATTAAGATTCCATATCCAAGTTCTATACTTGATATGATTTTTTTATCTGCTGATATCTTTATAAGGAGGCTGGAGCATAACGTATTTCCGCAGTTAAACTTTAAAATGTTATAAAAACTTCCATCTAAACTCTTGAGATTTAGGTAACTAGCTGAGCTCCTATCGATTTCGAGCTTTTTATCAGGTTGATCATTTAAATATTTTTCATATATCGGAACCGAGCTAATAGTAACGGGAAATTTATCGCCTTTTGCATCGGTAAGCTGAATTATTGCTGATTCTTTTTTTTGAGTCTTTGATGTTTCACTGAATAGACTCCAAGTTTTCCCACCATCATTTGATTTCATGATCTGTGCGGATTTCACATTTATTCCCCATCCAACTTGTGTAGACGTAAATCTCAGGTTCTGCAAGGTATAGGTTAACAAGGCTATTTTTTTCCACGTTTTCCCGCCATCTTTCGTTTGGTAAAGAACGGAGGCATCATTATTAATCGAATACTTAACATTTGCCCAGCCGATTTTGTTATTTAAAAACGTTACTTCCCCCATTCCATCTAGCTTAGTTAACAGCTTCCAATGGTTACCTTGGTCTCGGCTATAGTAAATGAGGGTTGTGTACTTTTTCATCCCCTCTATCGTAACGGTAAGCAGCGCATTAGATTGGTCAAAGAACTGAGGCTCACTATAACTTATTAAATCGTCTGCATCCAATTTCGGCAGAGGGATATTTAATTGATTCCATGTCCGGCCACCATCATTCGTTTTATAAAAAATGACTTCATGCGGGTCATTTCCGTATCCTGTTAAAAATCCATGGTTTTCATCAATGAATATGATAGATTTTGGATCTTTTGTATCCGGAATACCTTTCGTCGTATCATCACCTACATGATAGACTAAATCCCATGAGGTTCCTTGATTCCTTGTTTGATAAATATCAAAGGGGCTGTGACCCAAACCATTTCCACGATGTACCAACATCCATCCTGTTGTTGAACTTATGAAGGAAAAACTAGAGATATCCGCTTTACCATCCTTTCTTAATTTTGGGACTAAGGACGAATTCCATGTCTTTCCGCCATCCGTTGATTTATATAAATTTGCTCTATCTGCTGTCCAAACTAATTTCTCATTAAATGCATATAGAGTTAAAAATTCATTTTGTCCCTCGGAAGCTTTGTGAGGGGTAACTTCTACCCATTTATCCTGGTTCCTAGAAAATATTTTTTGTCCAGTTGATGCAAAACCAGTTTTATTATTAGCCATAAAAAGTTGAGAAAATTGATTCTTTGGAGTCGTTGTAGAAACATTGGAGGTTATTTTGGAATTAGCGGTTTCTGAAGAAGTCTTTTGCTTTTTGGCCGGTTGAACAACTTTTTGTTTAGTACTTTTTAAAGTAGTATTTTCATTAGTGCCTTGCTTGCACCCGCTGATGACCCAGCTCATAAGAAAAATTGCTACAATCATCCATATTTTCACTTTCATTTTTCTTCACTGATGAATAATTTCATTATCCAAGCCCCTTTCCAAATGTATTGACAATAGTATTTTACCAAATGTTACAAATATATTAAATATTTTAAGAATATATTTCAAACTCTAAATTTCGACAGCATCAAAATATAGGCCAATGATTAATAATATTGATTTTTTACAATTACCTTTTAATGGGCATGTTATGCGGTTAATTATTGAAAGTTGATCTTTGAACATTCATAAAGACCATTGGTGCTCGGTTTTTTCCTTCCATTGGTCTTTTGAACCCTTATAAAGACCATCGACTCTCGGTTTCTTCCTTAGATTGGTCTTTTGAACTCTTATAAAGGACAAACGTAAGCTATTGCCCCTTTTCGCAGGGAAAATTTTTTAATTGCAAAAAAAAACAGGTACCAAATTGATACCTGTCTTCAAAATTACATTCTCTCCGGAGCGGAAACCCCGATAAGAGCTAATGCATTTTTCATCGTAATTTGAACAGATTTAATTAATGCTAATCGAGCATTTGTAAGCTCTTCATTTTCTTTATCCAATACCTTTTCCGCATTGTAAAAGCTATGGAATGCTTGGGCTAAATCATTAATATAATTTGTAATACGATGTGGAATCCGTTTTTCTGCTGCTTCTGCAATCGCAGATGGGAAGTCACCCATTTTCTTTAACAAATCAATTTCCTTCTCAGCTTGAATTAACTTCACATCGGCTTTTTCATTTACGGAGAAGCCTAGCTCTTCCCCTTGTCGTAAAATACTGCAAATACGTGCATGTGCATATTGCGCATAATATACAGGGTTTTCGTTCGATTGGGAAACAGCTAAATCAAGGTCAAAATCCATATGTGTATCGGCACTTCTCATTGCAAAGAAATAGCGAACAGCATCCAATCCTACCTCTTCAATTAAATCACGCATTGTAACAGCTTTACCCGTACGTTTACTCATCTTCATTTTCTCGCCATTTTTATATAAATGAACAAGCTGAATAACTTCTACTTCTAAATTATTCGGATCAAATCCCAATGCTTCCATCGCTGCTTTCATACGTGGAATATAGCCATGATGGTCCGCACCCCAAATATTGATCAGCTTTTCAAAGCCGCGGTCAAATTTATCTTTATGATACGCGATGTCCGGAGTTAAGTAAGTATAAGATCCATCATTTTTAATTAAGACACGGTTCTTATCGTCTCCAAAGGTTGTCGATCTAAACCATGTTGCACCGTCTTCTTCGTAAACTTGACCTCTTTCACGAAGCTCATTTAATGTTTCATCAATTTTTCCATTTTTATAAAGAGATGTCTCAGAATACCAAACATCAAATGGTACACGGAAGTTTTCTAGGTCTGTTTTTAATTTTGCCATTTCATAATCAAGACCGTACTGGCGGAAAAATTCATAGCGTTCCTGCTCATCTGCTTGTGCATACTTATCACCGTATTGTTCCGCTAACTTTTTACCAATCCCAACAATATCCTGACCATGGTAACCGTCTTCTGGCATTTCTTTATCCAGCCCAAGCGCTTGGAAATAACGAGCCTCCACAGACAAAGCAAGATTATGGATTTGATTTCCGGCATCATTAATATAATACTCACGGCTTACTTCATAACCGGCTTTGTCTAATACATTACAAAGCGAATCCCCTACAGCTGCACCGCGCGCATGTCCAAGATGCAAATCTCCTGTTGGATTAGCCGATACAAACTCAACTTGTATCTTTTGTCCCTTCCCTGCATTCGAACGGCCATATTCGCTTCCTTCCGATAAAATGGTAGGAATCAAGTCCGTTAAATAGCTGTTATCCATATAAAAGTTAATAAATCCCGGTCCTGCAAGCTCTATTTTTTCAATAGAAGCTTTGGATCTGTCAAAATGATGGATAATCTCTTCAGCAATCATTTTTGGTGCCTTTTTTGCCACACGAGCTAACTGCATAGCCGCGTTCGTTGCATAGTCTCCGTGGGCTTTATCCTTCGGTGTCTCAAGAATAATATCCGGAATCTGTTCCTCTGTCGCTAATCCGGCTTTTATAACAGCGGCTTTAATTTCATTTTTCAAATTTGCTTGAATTTGTTCTGCTATATTCATTCGCTTACCTCCTTATACTCTAAAACCATCTCATATGTACCAACAATGGAACCTTGCATTTTTAAGTCATACTTTAGAATGAACTTCCCGGATAATCGGCCCGAGTCATTTTTTCTGTTCTCTAAACTTTTTGTTTTGGTTGTTAATAATAATGTACCATATTCCCCTTCATAGGAACCGGCTTTTTCGTTCTCCAGATCAAATGCTAAGCGCATTTTTATGGAACCGCTCCGCAAAATTAATGCTTCCTGTTCCTTCACTTTTACTACCGTTTGAATGGAGCCTTCTTGTAAAAGCTCTTCATATTTTAAAAAAGCAGCTTGCTCTTTTTGATAATATTCTCCGAATAAAGTAAGCTCGTACGTTTCTGCTTCCTCACCATGATCAATGGTGGTTTTCAAGTGAATTTTGACAGGTATACTTGTCCTAGTTTCAACTGTCAAACCATTCACATCCTTTACATTTCATCAGTATAACCTTTTTAGTATAAAAATAAATAGATGGAAAATCAATTTAAAACTTTGAAGGACATTACAGGGTGCGATAAGTTGGTAATTGTCCTTCAAAGAGGTGATGAAGGACATTCCGAGATAAAAAAGATGCTAACCGTCCTTCATCTTAGGTATGAAAGACATTTCAGGATTAAAAAAAAGACCAACTGTCCTTCATCTCTGATATAAATTGTAATATGCGGCATTTTCCCGCCGCATATAAAGTTAATTCTCGCTAAAAAAAGATACTTATTTTCATAAGCATCCTTATAGTGTAAGTATTAGCGCGGAAACAGCTGGGGTTAAAATCATCGCCGTTTTTAAAATCACTTTTGGTACAAGATTTGTGAATTTTGCTCCGATATACGCCCCTAACATTGTTCCAATAAGAACCTGCAGTAATAAAACAAAATCTAAATAACCCTCTGAAGTAAAGCCAATCCCGCCTCCGATTGCAATAGGGACAATGACGAGCATAGTCGTACCTACAGATTGACGAAGAGTAAGTCCTAAAAATGTTAGTAGCCCTAATTGAATAAATGGTGTTGAACCAATTCCAAAGGTTCCGGAAAGAGTTCCAACGATGATTCCTAATATTGCAGCCTTTAGTACAAATACTGCATTAATTTGTTGGTTTTCATCTCTTGCTGTTTTTTCCTTAAGTAAAAATAACCTTACAACAAGTAACAGTGCTGATAGAAATAGCATGCCTGCAGTAAAAAAGTGCATGTAATCCGTTGGGATGAGGGCTGCGATTTTTGAGCCCACATAAGATCCCGCAGCCCCAAATAATCCTACGATGATGCCCGCTTTCACTGCCATATTTCCTTCCCGATAATGACTAAATGCACCAGAAAGGCTGGTGAAAGCCATCGCCGTAAGTGATGTTCCCAGTGCAGTATGAATAGGTACTTTAAAAACCAATGTTAATATTGCAATGATAAATCCGGCCCCGCCTGCTCCGATGAAACCTAAAATAGCTCCCAAAGCAAGCATTGTTATCATAATAGCCAATGGTGTCACTCCAAATTGTTTAATGTTATTTTAGTATAAACGAAATTAGCAATTTTTTGGAGTGATGTGAGTACGGAATGGTTACTACCAAATAAGTTCCAAATAACCGAACTTATAAAAAAACAAGCCAGTACTCAAAATACCGACTTGTTCATTATCATTTATTTCACCCAACCAAGAATCATCTCACGGATTAACTTACTAGCAGTGTTAGCCGTTTGCTCAGACGGATCATAGATTGGAGCAACCTCCACTAAGTCGCATCCAACAACATTCACATTTGAACGGGCAATCTCATGAATGGATGCAAGTAATTCTTTAGAAGTAATACCTCCACAATCCACAGTACCTGTCCCAGGAGCATGTGCAGGATCAAGGACATCAATATCAATCGTCACATATACTGGGCGACCTGCCAGCTTCGGCAAAATTTCTTTCAATGGTTCTAATACCTCGAATTTTGCAATGAACATTCCATTATCCTTTGCCCATTGGAATTCTTCCTTCATTCCGGAACGAATACCAAACGAAAACACATTTTCTCCACCCATTAACTCGGCAGCTTTGCGAATTGGCGTTGAATGAGAAAGAGGTTCACCTTCATATTCAGAACGAAGGTCAGTATGAGCATCCATATGAATCACTGCTAAATCCGGATATTTTTTATACATCGCTTTAATAACCGGCCAAGATACTAGATGCTCCCCACCCATTCCGATTGGGAATTTATTATCTTTTAAAAGAGAGTCAATATAATCTTCAATCATATCAATACTTCTTTGTGGATTTCCGAATGGCAACGGAATATCTCCCGCATCGAAGTATTTAACTTCTTCTAATTCTCGATCTAAATACGGACTGTATTCTTCTAAGCCAATAGACACCTCACGAATACGTGCAGGGCCAAAACGGGAGCCCGGGCGATAGCTTACCGTCCAATCCATCGGCATTCCATAGATTACCGCTTGGCTTTCTTCATAATTTTGATGACTGCGAATAAACACATTTCCGGAATAAGCTTCATCAAAGCGCAATGTTATCCCCTCCTTAGCGAGTTAAATCTTGAACAAACTTTGGCAGAACAAAAGCAGCTTTTTGGAGCTCTTTCGTATAGTATTTTGTTTCGATTTCATGGAATCTGTCTTCACTTACTTCTAATGGATCGTATTTTTTGGAACCTAACGTAAATGTCCACATACCGCTTGGATAAGTTGGAACGTTTGCTGTATATAAACGAGTGATTGGGAAGATTTCCTTCACATCTTTTTGAACCTCGCGAATTAAATCAGCTTTGAACCATGGATTATCTGTTTGGGCAACAAAGATTCCATCTTCTTTTAACGCTTTTGCAATTCCAGCATAAAAGCCTTTTGTAAATAGATTTACGGCAGGACCCACTGGTTCTGTAGAGTCTACCATGATAACATCATATTCATTTTCACTTTTAGCAATATGCATAAATCCGTCATCCACACGAACATCTACACGAGGATTTTCCAATTCACCTGCAATGCTAGGCAAAAACTTTTTAGAGTACTCGATTACTTTTCCGTCAATATCTACTAATGTTGCTTTTTTTACGCTTGGGTGCTTTAAAATCTCGCGGATAACTCCACCGTCTCCGCCACCGACAACAAGAACATATTCAGGATTTGGATGAGTGAATAAAGGCACATGTGCAACCATTTCGTGATAAACAAACTCATCTTTTTCGGTAGTCATGACCATTCCATCTAAAAGAAGCATATTTCCCCATTCAGCTGTTTCTACCATATCTAGTTTTTGAAATTCCGTTTGTTCCGTATGTAAAGTTTTATTAATTTTCATTGTAATTCCGTAATTTTCTGTTTGATTCTCAGTAAACCAAAGTCCTGCCATTGTATTCTTCCTTTCTGTATTTGGATTTCTTTTGTACAAGGCGCTTCCGCTTTTCTTATACTATTCCCTTAATCAATATAAATACAAACATGAGAAAAAGTATAGAGAATTCTTCTAAAAAAGCAAGAAAAATTTTATCCATTTTTGCATGTTTAAAACATGATTCGTTACTTCATACTGATTAATAGATTTTAACAGGTGAGGTGATGGTCATGGAGACAATAACAAACCCTAGAATCCAAAAGAGCAAGAAATACTTTCGCTTCCTACTATTTGCTATTCTCTTTATTGCTGCTGGTTTGTCTCTATTTGCCTTAGCAGTTTATATGTATGCCAAAATTCTTGGACCACCACCATTGGCAGTTCCACAGTCTACCCTTTACTATTCGAACGATGGAGCCATTATCGGAGAAAGCAATAGTGGCCAGAAACGCTACTGGGTACCTTTAAATAGTGTTTCCCAGGATGTTGTAGATGCTACCATTTCCATTGAGGATAGAAATTTCTACCATCACCATGGCTTTGATATAAAGCGTATTGGCGGTGCTCTTTTGGCTGATGCCATTGCTATGCATAAGGTTCAAGGTGCCAGCACCATCACTCAACAATATGCTAAAAACCTATTTCTTACAATGGATAAAACATGGACACGCAAAATTTCGGAAGCCTTGTATACCATTCGATTAGAAATGAACTATAGCAAAAAGCAAATTTTAGAAGGATATATCAATACGATTAATTATGGGCATGGTGCATATGGCATTCAGGCGGCAAGTCAATATTATTTCGGGAAAAATGCAAATAAGTTAGATCTTGCAGAGGCATCTATGCTGGTTGGAATTCCAAAGGGCCCTAGCATTTATTCACCTATTAATTCCTTTGAGAAGGCGAAAAAAAGACAGCTTCTCGTTTTAAAATCAATGCGGGAAAATGGATATATTACCGATGGCGAGGCAAAATCAGCTGCATTAGAAAAATTGACGATTATCGGCAAACACGCCTACCACCGTTCCGATTTAGCTCCTTACTTTCAAGATATCGTAAAGCATCAACTAAAAACAGCGTTAGGCTTAAGTGACCGAACCATCAACTTAGGGGGTCTTCGAGTATATACAACATTGGACACGAAACAACAAAAAATAGCTGATGAGGTTATTAAAGAAAGTATTTCGGAAGACTCAGATATACAAGTGGGCTTTACGGCAATGAATCCAAAAACAGGATTTGTGACAGCCCTAGTTGGGGGAAGGAATTATAGTGACAGTCCGTATGACCGAGCTGTGCAGGCAACCAGGCAACCAGGTTCCACTATCAAGCCGTTGCTATACTATGCTGCTTTGGAAAAAGGATTTACACCAACAACGATGATGCGAAGTGAACCAACAACCTTTAAGTTTGATAATGGAAGAGCGGAATATACGCCGCATAATTTTAACAACGAGTATGCAGATGGAGAAATAACAATGGCTCAAGCGTTGGCTTTGTCTGATAATGTGTATGCGGTCAAAACACATTTATTTTTAGGGGAAAATACACTTGTCAAAACGGCAAAAGACTTTGGAATCACAACCAAAATGGCAAAGGTCCCCTCTCTTGCTCTTGGAACATCCGGCGTTCATGTGATTGATATGGTCCGTGCCTACAGCATGCTTGCAAACGGTGGAAATAAGGTGGAGCCTGTTTTTATAACCAGAGTGGAAGATTATCAGGGGAAAGTATTATATGATTACATGCCTCAAAAAGAACAAGTCTTACAGCCTGATCTTGCTTATGTCATGACACAAATGATGACAGGAATGTTCGATAAAAAGCTAAATGGTTATGCACCTGTTACAGGGTCTACCATTATCAATCAATTAACTCGCCAATATGCAGGAAAGTCAGGTTCAACAAATACAGATAGCTGGATGATTGGCTTCTCTCCTCAGCTAACGGCTGGTGTTTGGACTGGGTATGACAAAGGAAATGAAATTACCCTTTCAGCAGATAAACGATATGCCAAAACAATTTGGGCCCGTTTTATGGAAAGAGCTCTTAAAGGAGAGCCAATTAAAACTTTCAAGGCACCAAAAGGCGTTGTTTCCGTACCAATTGATCCTCAAAGCGGAAAAATTGCTACTAAGGATTGTCCGGTCTCCCGCGAAATGTATTTTGTTAAGGGGTCGGAGCCATCAGATTACTGTGATTTACATGGTAAAGAAGGAAAAACTATACGAAAGCATAAAGACAAACAAAAACAGGATGGATGGCTGCATAAGTTATTTAAATGGCTATAAGTAATCAGAAATTCGGTGCTATTCTCGAGAAATTGGCTTTTAATCTCGCGTTTCAAGACTATTTTCCTGCAAAAATAAGCGCAGGCGTCAAAACTAGATAGAAATTAAAAAACCCGGGTGTGCGGCCCGGGTTTTTTATGTCCTAGATTGGTAAGTGCAACCATAGTTTTAAGTTTACTGATATTTATGGAAATCAGCAAGTCGACTTATTTAGGTTTGTTTAACTGTCACAATTTGTTCACAATTTCGTAAATTATTTTAAGAAAGCACCAGTGCCTTGTACTTCGGCGCTGGTGCTAGACTTATACTATTATTTTTAAGATAAAAAACTTATACTTTCTTCTTTCTTAAAATAAGATTTACTCTGTTTCTAAATCATTTTTCAGTTTATCACTGGAACGATTCCACATGTTTTCATCATGATTTTTGAGAAAATCGGCTAATACCTTTTTCGATTTAGCATCCATATGATCTACAATAATTTGCCGTTTCAAGGATTTATCTAATCGATTCACATGTTCAGGCAAGGATTTATAACCGCGTCTTGCTTCCTTATTAACCGTCATTTCGCATGCCGTTACACCGGCGTAATATAAACCATCCTCTTTACGTTCCATTGTTACCCAAACCAACCAATACGGTTTTGCTCCAGCAGGAACCTCATCCTTGTTTGGAAGGAATTTAACTCTTTTCTCCACTGCACTTTTCCCGTGCATCGCACCAATATCAACAACAGCGTCCCCTTCTTCTATATCAATAATAACGGGAGAAACATTGTCTAGGCTGAGAGAGCCCATACCAAAGCCTTTATGGTCATCTCTTGGATCTTTTTTTACGATGTTAAATTCAAGTTTCTTTTTTCCCGGTTCCATTGTAAATAGCCTCCTTCTATGTAGTACTTTTGCGGACACTGGTTCCGTTATCTGTGAAAAAACGGGCTAATTTCTTATGTTTCCGGACAGAGATTCCGCTATTTCATAAAAATCATGGAAAAATAAGCGCCGTTGGGCCAAATAACGGAATGTGTGTCCGCTTTTGAATTGATACACTATAAAAACATTGAAAATATCGCATTAAAACGTTCAAGAAAAAAATGCGAAACATTTTGGATTAATGGTGTAATAGTATATCGATCTAGCGGCGTTACTAAGATGATAAGAAAAATGATAATACTATATTGTTCATACTGCGTTAATTTTGCCCTAATGGATGGGCTGACAAGATCCTCAATGATACGGTAGCCATCCAATGGCGGCAAAGGAATTAAATTAAATATCATTAGTACTAAATTTATACCTGTAAAGTAATTAAAAAAATCCATGAAAAAAGCAGGTCCGCCACCTAGTCCACCATTTCTTGTTGCAAGAAAATACCAAAAACCATACCCGATAAATGCCATGACCAGGTTGCTTAACGGTCCCATAATGGACACTAATACACCGGCAGCTCTCGGATTTTTAAAGTAATTCCGATTCACCGGAACAGGACGTGCCCAACCGAATCCTGCAACAAGAATAAGGATGGTCCCCAGCGGATCAAGATGATGGATCGGGTTTAATGATAATCTCCCCTGCTTTTTTGCAGTTGGATCACCAAATTTATACGCTGTATATGCATGAGCAAATTCATGGACCGTAAATGCAATAAGTAATGTAATTATAACAAACGGAATCTCTTGAATGGAATATCTTAGAAAACCCACACTCTAACCCCTTTAGTTTTTTATCGTTCATTTCCTTCTTATTCATTATTATACAATGCATTAGTCTGAAATACCTTTATATAACTATAATCTGCTTGCTTTCGTTTTGCAAAAAACATACACTTTTCTTATATAAGAAAGGAGCTGTCCATTATGCCATATGTAACTGTAAAAATGTTAGAAGGACGCACAGAAGAGCAAAAAAAGGCACTAGTTGAAAAGGTAACACAAGCTGTAAGTGAAACAGCAAATGCCCCTAAGGAAAATATCGTTGTATTTATTGAAGAAATGTCCAAAAACCATTATGCTGTTGGCGGAAAACGTCATAGCGACCAATAATTTTGTACATATCTGAGGACTACGAACTGTTTACATCATTTATTTTTTGTTAAACTCATTTCGCTAAACTCAATTTCTATAAAAATAGCCAAGTCTCCCTTAATTCGGCTTGGCTATTTTTTTCAGTTCTTCGATATATTCATATGCTTGGTCTATTTCTTCCTCTGTATACCGCTGCTTTGCTTTTACTTTATTAATTTTCTCGACTACCTCTGTCTTTGGTAAATTGTCAAAATATAAAACAGTAGAGACGAGCTCGAGATAACGGGCATTCTGTTCATTCATACTAGCTAAGCATTCTTTCAAATGTGGCATCTCGGTTTCATATAAATGCAGAAACTCCTTCCCATTTTCTGTAACCGAATATCGGTATTGATAATACCCGCCTTTTTTTTCTTTTATTTCTTCAATAAAACCTAAGTTATAGAGCTCTTCCACTCTTAATGTTAATTCCTCTGAGTATGGCCCATAGAAATGAAACTGGAACTTTTCTTGAAATGGAAAGGATAATTTTTTTGCAATATAAATCATTTTTTGCAGCTTTTTGCGGCCAACAACCTCGCCCGAAGCTGAAAGTGCACTTATTATTCTTACATGATCCTTTAACAAAGAACTTCATCTCCTGCTTCAAATAACTATTTCAATCCCTCAAGTATAGAACGAATTTGTTGTATAACATCACTCTGGTTCGACTCATCATAAATAAAATCTTTTGGATAGTACAATTTATGGTCTGTACGTCGCTTTCCTGAGATGGCATCCACAATGTCTGATTCCCTCGATAGCTCTCGAAGTTCCCCGTTACGCATCAATAAATAAATCGGCAGCCGTTCTTCCTCTTCACCCGGGCGGTAAAAATCGTAAGGGAGATCGGAGGATGAATCCACCACTAAATAATAATTGGGGTCAATACCGGCACTTGCAAATAATTTCTCTAATTGACTATGTACCTTAAACTGCTTAGCCGGGTCGAACTCGACATATTTAAATAAATTCCGGTTCATAAACCTTGTACATAAATCTTTTAAAATGGGGTCGTCCTCTTCTTGCCACATCTGAAAATAATATAATATGACAGATTCATCTAATTTTAAATAGTCTTCTAATGTCATTTCATCCTCAAAAAGGGAATAGAAATGGATGGGATGATGTTTAAATGAGTAGAATTCTTCATGCAGAGATTTTGCCCGGTGTAAAATTTTCGTCAAGATTACCTCAGAGCTTCTTGTTACCGGATGGAAATATACCTGCCAATACATTTGATAACGGCTCATAATATAGTCCTCTACCGCATGCATCCCGCTGTATTTAAATACTACTTGATCTTCGCGTGGCCTCATTACCCGCAAAAGCCTCTCCATATCAAAATTCCCATAGCTTACACCAGTGAAATAAGCATCACGAAGTAAGTAATCCATGCGATCGGCATCGAGCTGACTGGAAATTAAACTAATAACCAGTTTATTTTCATATGTTTTTGCAATGACTTCCGCGACTTTCTTGGGAAAATCAGGTCCTACTTTACTTAAAACAGCATTTACTTCGGTATTCCCAACAATGATTTGCTGTGTAAATTCTTCATGGTCCAGTGTAAACACCTTTTCAAATGAATGGGAGAACGGACCATGGCCCAAGTCATGTAATAGCGCAGCACATAAAGAAAGCAGACGTTCATCATCATTCCACTCCGGGTGTCCCTCGAATACATCATCAATAATTCTCCGTACAATTTCATAAACACCTAAGGAATGATTAAAGCGGCTATGTTCTGCACCGTGAAAAGTAAAATAGGTAGTACCCAATTGACGAATTCTCCGTAATCTTTGGAATTCCTTCGTTCCAATTAAATCCCAAATAACTTGATCACTTACATGAACATATCGATGAACAGGGTCTTTAAATACTTTTTCCTCGCTTAATTTTCGTTTGGAATATTCCACTTAATAACCCTCCATGTCTATCATAATTTTATTATAACGAGTTTGCTTTCATATTGAAAGATTTGGAATAAGCAGGCCCGAAAATTGCGAAACTATCATCTTTTTTACAATATTGGTATAAAAGTCAGTAAATATGTCCATGCTTTGATTAACAAGGAAAATCAAATTTTTTCAATTGGGAGTTGAGAATAATGAAGTCTCGCCAAGATGCTTGGACAGATGAAAATGATTTAATTTTAGCTGAAACGGTATTGCGCCACGTTCGGGAAGGCAGTACTCAATTAAATGCCTTTGAAGAGGTTGGAGATAGGTTAAATAGAACATCCGCTGCTTGCGGTTTTCGTTGGAATGCGGTCGTTCGCCATAATTATGAACAAGCTCTTCAACTAGCAAAAAAACAAAGAAAGCAAAGACAGCGACTTTTAGGAAAAGATCAAGGTGGCAAGAAAAAACTACTCTATCAACCGCCTACCCCTACGCTTGAGGATGTGGAGGACATAGAAATTCCGTTACAAGCGGTTGTATTGGAGCAGGAAGAACTTGCAGAGGAATTAACACCAATTACAACAACCAATACACCTTCTTTACCTGTACTAAATAAAAACAATGAAGAAATGAGTTTATCAAAAGTCATTGGATATTTACAATACTTAAATAATACGCAATTTCAGTCAACCATTTTAAAAAGTGAGAATGCAAGATTAAAGCACGAATTATCCGATGTGAAACGCAAAAATGAAGAACTGCAAAAACGAATTAATGAGTTAGAGCAAAATTCTGTTACCATGCAGGAAGATTACGAAACATTGATGAAGATCATGAATCGTGCAAGAAAGCTTGTCTTATTTGATGAAGATGAGCCATCCACTTCGACTTTTAAAATGGACCGGAATGGTAATTTAGAGAAGTTGGCTGAATAAGAAGAACCCTGTTCCAATAATGTGGAACAGGGTTCTTTTTAATTAGGTTGGCCTATTGACCCAACTCGGTCTATTGGTAGTTTCGGTTCTAATTTCGGGCCGTTCGTACCACTTATCTACTACCCAGCACTCTTAATATGCTGCAGTTGATGCATCTGATAATATTTGCCCCTAAGCGCGAGCAGTTCTTCATGATTTCCCTTTTCAACGATTCTGCCTTTATCTAAAACCAAAATTTGGTCAGCATTACGGATGGTAGATAGCCGATGCGCAATGATAAAGGTCGTTCTTCCTTTTTTCAATACTTCCATGGCATCTTGAATAATAGATTCTGTTTCGGTATCGATATTGGATGTAGCTTCATCCAATATTAGGATAGCCGGATTGAAAGCCAGTGCTCTGGCAAAAGAAATCAATTGCCGTTGGCCGGACGAAAGGGTGCTTCCCTTTTCAATCACAGGCTCATCAATACCTTTTTCCAAGTTTTTCAGCACTTTATCTGCCCCAACATCCTTTAATGCCTTTTCTACCATTTCTCGAGTAATCCTTGGATCATTTAAACTGACATTCGAAGCGATGGTTCCAGTAAATAAATAAGGATCCTGAAGCACAATCGCCATATGCTCACGTAATGCCTGTACGGGAATCTCATTAATATTTTTCCCATCAATTTTAATGGATCCATTCAGACAATCATAGAAACGGAATAAAAGATTCATAATCGAGCTTTTCCCAGAACCGGTATGACCAACCAGTGCAATGGTTTCACCCATTTTTGCATCAAAGGAAATGTCTTTTAGTACATCATGATTTTCCTTGTATCCAAAGGTAACTTTATCGAAGGTAACATTTCCTTGATAACGCTCCATTTTAGTATCATTAACCGGGGTACCTGTTTCCGCTAATAATTCAAACACTCTTTCCCCCGCTACACGTGCTTGCTCCAGATTTGCAAACTGATTCACGATTCCGGTGACTGGTTGGAAAAGCCGGTTAATATAATCAACAAAGGCATATAAGACACCTAAAGAAACAAAGGAACCTACACCAACAGAGCCGCCGCCGAAGTACCAAATAAACGCTACAAAAGTAATCGTTCTTAAAATCCCTACTAAATTATGAGAAGTTAAGGCATTTAAATTGAGCTGTTTATTTTGATATTTAAAATGAGTTTCGTTCAATTGCTCGAACTCTTCCTTCATCTGATACTCGCGCCGGAACGCTTGAATAATATTCATTCCCTGTATGGATTCATTTATAGAAGCATTGATCTCACTAATTTTTGTTCGAATGACCTGATTATATTTCGAAGCATATTTCCGGTAAATAATCATCCACGCATACAAGATTGGTATTAGCAGTAAACAAATAGCTGCAAGCTTTGCATTTAAAATAAACAAAGAAATAAAAATTCCCGTGATATAAATCGTACTTGTAAAAAAATTTGCTAATACGGCAACATATAGATCCCGTATTGCTTCTGTATCATTCGTAATTCGTGAAACGACCTTACCGGCAGGCAAATTATCAAAATAGCGAATCGGCAATCTTTGAATATGCTGAAAAATATCATTGCGCATTTTTTGAATAATCCGGTTAGATGCCTTTTGTAAATAATAGTGCTGTCCATATTGAAAGACGGAAGCCCCTAACAATAAGCTAAAATAAAAGAGTATAAGCTTGATCATTCTAGGAATCTCCGGCTGATAAAATTGGAGAAGCTGATTCGCTTTGATTTTTTTAGCTTGAAAGATTTTCGACTGATCGCCTTTTTTAATCGTTACCTGCCCATTATGATAGGTTCTTTTTCCATCGAAAGGAATAGCTTCAGGAATGAAATAAAAGTCTTTGCCTATTTGAATAATCCTTACTTCCTTTCCTTTTGCTTCTCCCTTCCCAAAATAAGCGCCGCGTTTATAATAATGGCCATCAAATTTAACGGCATCCTTCCCCTTTGCAGCTTCAAACCAGGATGATTCAATGCCGAGGATATGAGCGTCGATCATCTTTTTGGCGATGAAAGGGCCTGTTAATTCTGCTCCGACTGATAAACCCAGCATAATTAAAGCAACAATAATAATCTTTTTAAATTCTAATGCATATTGAAATAGCTGCTTTCCTGCCTTCATGATACCACCTCCTCTTCCTTCGATTCTTCCATTTGTTGTCTTAAAAATTGCTCACGGTACCAGCCTTCTTGCCCGATTAATTGCTCGTGGGTTCCTTCTTCCGCAATGGCACCATCGTTGAGGACAATAATCCAATCAGCATGCTCGACGGCTGATAACCGATGCGTCGTAATAATCGTTGTTTTCCCGTTTCGCTCTCTTTGGATATTTTCAATAATTCTTGTTTCTGTCTTTGCATCAACAGCGGATAAAGAATCATCTAAGATAAGAATCTCCGGATTTTTGATTAAGGCACGAGCGATGGATATCCGCTGCTTTTGACCCCCGGATAACGACACACCTTTTTCCCCCACAAGAGTTTGCAATCCTTCCGGCAACAGCTCTAAATCTTTGCGGAAGGAAGCTAACTCTATGGCTTTTTCAATATCCTCATCCTTTGCGTCCGGATGTCCAAACAAAATATTTTCTTTTATTGATCTGGAAAATAGAACATGGTCTTGCGGCACATAGCCAATCCAATTACGAACCTGTTCTTTCGTTTGCTTGGCAATCTCAACATTGGAAATCGAAAAGTCACCAGTACCTTCTTTATACTCACGTAAAAGTTGCTTCACAAACGTTGTTTTTCCACTGCCTGTTTTTCCAACAATCCCTAATGTCTGACCCCTTTCAAATGACAATCGTAAATTACTCAGGTTTGGAGTATTAGACGATGGATATTGGAATGTATATTGCTCGAACTGGATGTTTTCTGGTGTATCCACTAAAGAAGGCACTTCCGGATTTAAGACATCTTCCTTCTGGTTTAATGTTTCCTCTACCCGGTCAAGGGAAGCACTTCCGCGTTTCATTAAGTTCATTAATTCCCCAATGGCAAACATTGGCCAAATCATCATTCCCAGGTACACATTAAAAGAAACTAAATCACCCAAGGTAATTTGTTGGTGAAATACAAGATATGCACCATAACCCAATCCAATAAGATAACTAACGCCTGTTAAAATTTTGATGGTCGGGTCAAACAAAGAGTCAATTTTGACAACATCCATGTTCTTTTTAAATACGTCTTCTGTCATATCACTGAAGAGCTTTTCATCCGCTCTCTCCTGCACGTAGGCACGAATAACACGTACACCAGCTATTGATTCCAAAACACGATCATTTAAATCCCCAAATGAATCCTGGGCCTTAATAAAACGTTCATGAATTTTCTTTCCGTAGATTGTGATTAAAACGGCCATTATTGGGAAAGGCAAAATAGCCGCAAACGTTAATTTCCAACTGACAAGAATCCCCATCGTTAACAGGATGGTAGACATGAAAATAGTCGAATCTGTCAGAGTTAAAATACCAAACCCAGCCGTTACAGATATTGCTTTCAGGTCATTCGTTGCCCTCGCCATAAGGTCACCCGTACGGTTACGTTCATAAAACGCCGGTGTCATTTTGAAAAAATGCCCCATTAATCGTGAACGCAGCTTTCTCTCAAGGACAAAGGCACCGCCAAATAATTGGTACATCCAAACATACGTAATACCGTATGAAATTACTCCGATTCCGATTAAATATAAAAGATATTGGTATACACCTGACCATGTTAGGCTACCGAGCTGAATATCATCGATTGCCATTCCTACTAATCTAGGCGGTATGACATCCAATACCCCGACAATAATTAAAAATAGAACAGCAACCAAATAACGTTTCCAATTTTCCTTAAAAAACCACCTTAATTTCCAAAGCATAGGTGATCCCACCCCCCTATTCTAAATGCGTAAGTGCCTTGCCCATCGGCGTATGGATTTCGTAGTCGCTCACCTCGAGATAAAGGAAACACAGCGAGGTTCACGAGCTGATGTTGAATTATCTTAGGGAGGAAACGGAGAAATCCACTAGCCGATAGGCACTGAAGCTGGACAGCTAAACAAGCCTATGTGTCTTAACTTATATTTTTCTCAAGGCACAAAAAAGGACAGACTGCGCAAGTGGCAGCTGCCCACAAAAAAGCACAGGAAACGAGTGAAATTAGCACTTCAAATTTCACCGATACGTATCCTGTGCTTGATTCGTATTTTTTAATTCTTTTTACACGATCAATAATGCATAAGGACAGGTTACGCGATATATGAAATTATTTTTGTTTGTATCATTGTTTTTGTTTAAGAGTACATTTAATTTCATCACGTTAACCTCCTTTGCTTTTAATTGGTAATTTTAGATTCTTAGTTAGAATATCATCCTCAAAATTATATGTCAATTCCTAATTTAACAAATTTACAAAAACTTCACTAGGTATGTTGTATCCTGTGAATTAGGGCTCTCCCTTCCGTTCTTGGGTTTTACCCGTAAACCACTAGCTCCACAAGGCTTTATTCATGTAAAAAAAAATCAAGGATTTCCCCTTGATTTAAAAATCCACCTTTATTTTTTCGTTTCGTTCCACTATTCTTTGGTAATTAACCTCATACCATTCTAATTCTTGTCCAGATAATGGTTCTCCATATAGTTTGCCGCTCCTATCTTTTAGTACATTTAAAAATCGCAGCATAACATCTTGTATCGTTAATTCTGTATGAAGCAACTCGGATAAGGATGCCATTACTTCCGGATGAATAGTAGGATAGGTGAATTTGGTTTCCTGGTCCTTTTTAGCTACTTGATAAAATTCCTGAATGAGTTTCGCCCGATTTTGTCCGCTGCCAGATACACATAAATAAATTTGGACTGCGACCCCTTTTCGGATTCTTCGTTGGGAAATCCCTGCAAACTTTTTCCCGTTAATACTTAAATCATAGCTGCCGGGACAATAAGATCCCTCAATTTCTCTCGCCTCAATCTCAGCATTAAAATCTGAGAACATTTCCTTAATTAACGCCCACATCGCATCGTAACCGCGATTAATATCGATTCCCTTTTCCGTATCCGGGAAAATGAGGGACAAATTTAACACTCCACTATCCAGAACAACTGCTAATCCCCCGGAATTTCTGACAATGAACCGGAATCCTTGTTTTTTTAAATAGGCCAATCCATCTTCTAAGAAAGGCAGCTTTGTATCTTGTATTCCCAACACAATAGTTTGATGATGTACCCAAGACCTGGCCGTGGCAGGTGAAACCCCTGCTCCCACTGAAGTACATAATGTATCATCCATAGCAAAGGACTGCAGTGCCTCGAACATCGGTCCTAAGCTTGATTGATCAATAATTCTCCATTTATCTTGCTGTAATAATGATAGATTTGTTTCCACCGTTCCTCATCTCGCTTTTCAATGGCTCTTTTCTTCAACTTTGTTGCTTTGTAAAAGGAAATCTTATAGCCTTCTCCATTCGTCTTAAGAATAGGGATCTTTTTTAAGAAAAGATCCCCCGAGGCTAGTCGAAGTAGGGATTTAAAGCAACAATTGATACGAAAACAGCCTTTCTAATCAACTATAACTATATTACAACGCTTGCGCAGCCGTGATAAGAGCTAACTTATATACATCTTCTTCATTACAGCCACGAGATAGATCATTTACTGGAGCATTTAAGCCTTGTAATATTGGCCCGACTGCTTCAAAATTCCCCAGCCTTTGTGCGATTTTATATCCAATATTTCCTGCTTCAAGGCTCGGAAAAATAAATACATTTGCATCGCCCTTCAATACAGAATCCGGAGCTTTTTTCTTTGCAACGGAAGGAACAAAAGCAGCATCAAATTGAAATTCTCCGTCTAATACAAGCTCTGGTGCTCGTTCCTTCGCAATCCGAACTGCTTCCGTTACTTTTTCTGTTTCCGGTGACACGGCAGACCCCTTTGTCGAAAAGCTTAGCATAGCTATTCTTGGCTCAAGATCAAACATCTCTGCCGTTTTCGCACTTTCAATAGCTATTTCTGCTAAATCCTGACTGTCTGGCGTAATATTAATGGCACAATCAGCAAACACGTATTTTTCTTCTTCCCGTACCATAATAAAAACTCCGGATGTTTTTTTAACACCTTGCTTTGTTTTAATGATTTGCAAGGCAGGTCGAACAGTATCTGCCGTTGAATGTGCCGCACCGCTTACTAACCCATCGGCATGATTCATGTAAACAAGCATTGTTCCAAAGTAGTTTTCGTCTAATAGAATCTTCTCTGCTTCTTCTTTTGTTGCCTTCCCATTTCTTCTCGCTACAAAAGAATCCACCATTTCAGAAAACCCTTCATATTGAGCAGGTTCATAAATGACCGCCCCTTCTAACTCCAATTGAAGCTCTTTAGCCTTCGCTTCAATTTCTTCCTTATTACCTATTAAAATTGGAGTTAAAATTCGTTCTGTTGCAAGACGGCTCGCCGCAGATAAAATTCGCTCATCCAATCCTTCAGGAAAAACAATTTTCAAATTTTTATTAGAAACCTTATCTTTAATTGCTGAGAATAAATCAGTCATATATTTTCCTCCTTTATATTTTATCCTACCCAAACTATAGCAAACTTTTTTAAGAAGAATGAATCGTTTAGGCTTTTTGGCCAAATGTTTATATTTTGTGAATATAGTGTTTCCTTTTCTTGATCGTTTTTTTACAATTGTGTGTTGGATTTTTTATGATTGGAAAAACTATGCTATAGTATGGATAGACAAAACAAACTCGAGGTGATCAAAATGAGTGAGGCAGCTCAAACATTAGATGGCTGGTATTCTTTGCATGATTTAAGAGCAATGAATTGGCCAGCTTGGAAAGCTCTTTCAAGCGATGAACGCCAAACAGCTATTTACGAATTTCAACAATTTATCAATAAATTAAATAAAACACAAAGTGAAAAACAAGGCAGTCATGCATTATACACAATCGTTGGCCAAAAGGCAGATTTTATCCTTTGGATGCTTCGTCCTACTATGGAGGAGCTAAATGAGCTTGAAAATGAATTTAATAAGCTTACAATAGCTGAATATACGATTCCTACATACTCTTATGTATCTGTTGTAGAATTAAGTAATTATGTTGGCGGCGGTAATTCTGACGAAGATCCATACCAAAACCCGTATGTGAAATCACGTCTGTATCCTGAACTACCAAAATCCAAATATATTTGCTTCTATCCTATGGACAAGCGACGTGAAGGCAATGACAATTGGTACATGCTATCCATGGAAGAACGTCGTGAAATGATGCGTAGTCATGGAATGATTGGGCGTAAATATGCTGGCAAAGTAAAACAAATTATTACCGGTTCCGTCGGCTTCGATGATTATGAATGGGGCGTCACCCTATTTTCAGATGATGTTCTGCAATTTAAGAAGCTTGTCTATGAGATGCGCTTTGATGAAGTAAGTGCACGTTACGGCGAATTCGGTTCCTTCTTTGTTGGGAATCTATTAGAAGAAGAGAAAATTGCGAAGTTTTTACATGTTTAAAACAAAAGCGGAAGCGCCGCAGCTCTAGCATATGGATTTCGTAGTCACAGGCGAGATAAAGGAAACCATTTATCGTTGGAAGAAGACGTAGAAATCCACTAGCCAATAGGCGCTGTAGTTAGATATCAATAAATTATTAGCCCCTACATTTTAGGGGCTCTTTTATTCCTTAAAAATCCACAAAAAAATTTCCATGCATATCCCCTTCTTCACTTACATACATATGAAATAGTGAAAATATCAAATAAATCCTTTCACCATCCGTACAAGTCTGGCTTCCTTGAAGAGAGGTGTAAAGCTTACAGAAAAAAATAATCTAAGTAAAAGTGCTGTAAAAATTCATGATTATTTTTTCGCTTTGCGGATTAAAATCCTTTATGTATTGATTAATAACTTATCCATTTCTAACTAGGGTGTATCAAGGAGGGAGAATATTGTCAAATTCCTATGTCAATCCAAATGCATACGGCTATCCTTATAGGCAAGCATCGCAACCACCATATTATGGAGGAAATATGCCACAGCAATTCGGGACACCGCCTTTAACTGCTAGCGGACCTACAACGCAGGGACCTAATATACCAGGAATGCTGCCTGCAGAACAGTCCTACATCGAAAATATTTTACGTTTGAACAAAGGAAAATTAATTCATCTTTATGCAACATTCGAAAATAAAAGAGAGAAGCAATTTACCGGAATTATAGAGGCAGCAGGCCGGGACCATGTCATTATCAGTGATCCGCAAACAGGTGAACGTAATCTTATTCCAATGGTGTATGTAGATTATATTACATTTACAGAAGAAGTAGAGTACGAATATCCTTTTGGATCGGCTCAGCAGATGGCAACTTATCCAACAAGATAATTAGAAATCCGCTTGCCAAAAGGCGTGGAGCTAGAAAAGGACTAACAGTATAGAATTTGTTATCAAGGTAAGCAGTTAGCTTTTTAGACAAAAACAGCCCTTTCTAATGAAAGAGCTGTTTTTATTAAGATTGTTATAGATTTTTACTTATCGTAAATAGTTGCTAATGTAGACTTAGTTTCGGGTCACCATTTCCTTTAAGTGCTTTCTCATTCCTAAGCCATTTAAGAGCATTTATAAGGTTGCCATCTTCTAGAGCAACATAGTCAAAGAAAAGAGCCTTTATTAATAATATTTTGCTGCAGCAATGATCAGCAATACCCACGAAACAAGGAATGCTACACCGCCGAAAGGAGTTATGGCGCCTAGAATACTTATTCTCGTTACACTTAATATGTATAGACTTCCTGAGAACAGGATGATTCCGACAAACATTAACCATCCAGACCATGACAAAAGAGAAGATGATTGAATATGTTTCGCAATGAGTCCAATTGCAATCAATCCGAGAGCATGGAACATTTGGTAGGTAACACCTGTTTTCCAAACCTCTAAATATTTCTCCGGAATTTTCCCTTCCAATCCATGTGCTCCGAACGCACCTAATGCAACCGCTAAAAAGGCATTAATAGCTCCTATAATAACAAAGGCTTTCATGTTAACACTCCTTATCTCTCTATTTATTCTTCATTTATTGTAAGAGAAGCCGTATTAAAAATCAAAAATAGAATCCCCATTTGAACCGTCATCAGTCTTTAAAGGCTGCGATTTTTCATACGTTAGAGTAGTTGTTGGTGCAGGATTTACATGGTGAGAAATATCCGCTGCAGTTTCGGCTCCCTGTTCCAGAATTAATTCACATAATGTCTTGATCGTATATACATGCTGTTTTTGCTTGCTGGAATCATGCAGTTGTTTTGCTTTCAGAACTTCTTCTTCTATTTTTTTCAAAAGAGAATGATTTGAGATTGTCACTTTCATTATCTCCTTACCTGTATATTACTCTCATCTTACCATATTTCCTCTTCTCTCTCTAAATTCGACATGTTTCACGTGAAACATGTTAATAATTGTCGTTTTAAAAAATATATGTTTATCCATATGGTAAACAGGTTATATACATAATAATTCGAGGTGACAAGCACCTCACAAAGGAGGAGATTTTATGTATACAGTAAAAGTTGCAGAAAATGGACTTGCCGCATCCAACCTAGTGAGTGAATTGCAAAACCAAGGATACCAAAAAGAAGATGTTTATATTTTTGCTCATGAAAAAGGGCGCTCGAAGGATTTAACAGATGCTACGCATACAGGAAGCGTCGGTATCGAGGAACAAGGCGTTCTAGATTCCTTTGGAAATGTGTTTAAAAAACGTGGGGATGAGCTCCGTTCCAAAATGCATTCACTTGGATTAAGTAAAATGGAGGCGGAAAAATATGAGGAAGTGCTCGACGAAGGGAAATTAGTTGTCATTGCTTCTGAAGAGCGTTTAGATGAACCTCCTTATACTATAATTTAATTAGAAAAGCGCGGGGCGTCGCAGCTTTACGTACGAATTTTATAGTCATAGAGCTGAGGTAGTTCACTAGATTGTGAAATTATCTCTTAAAACCTAATATCCCTTACCCGCAGGGAGAAGACAGGGAAATCCGATGCTGGAGCTAGACAAAAACTTGTAAAATTATTTATTTGATAATAGGCTTATACTTTCTGGTTAGTATTAAAAATTAGCGGTCCTTTCAGCAGGACCGCTATACACTTATCCTATTAAAGAGTGGTACACTTTCTTCGCCATTGCCACATCATTTGTTCCATGAATTAAGGCCCTTCCATCCTTAAACAAAACCATTCTGTAATCTCCCTTCAACACCGATACAAGATAAGGATTCCCACTAACCTCATATCCAGCTTTTCTCCATTGAATCGTAAGACCCTCTATAGAAATATTCGAACAGCCAGATGGCCTAATTTGAACCGTATTTCTTCCGCATAAAACGGCTGTTTTTGTGGCTACCTCATAATGAAGGTTTGGATAGGTTGGATGATGTCCACATGTATAACAATCGGGATTTTTGGTTGCATCTGCTTTAATAGAAAGAGTCTGATTTTGCCACAAGTCAAAAGTTACATAGGTATTTCTCAACGCATTATTATTTTCCGATAAAATTTTTAACGCTTCAGCAGTTTGATATGCCGTAACCATTTGTACGGTAGGCGCTATAATGCCAACTGTATCACATGTTTGTCCATTCATCGGCAATTTCTTCATTAAACATTGCAAACATGGAGTCTCTCCCGGAATGATGGTAAAAGCAGAGCCAAAGCTTCCCACACATGAACCAAATATCCAAGGAATGCGAAACTTATGGGCGATATCATTCATGATAAAACGTGTCTCAAAGTTGTCTGTACCATCCATGATTAAATCCATATCAGGAGCTACACTTTCTAATAGCTGTGCGTCCGCTTCCCCTACAATGGACCCGACATCCACATCTTGGTTAATTTCATTAAGTCTTTTTTTTGCCGCTTCTGCCTTCGGTACTCGTTCCTGTGCATCTCTTTCCGAGTACAAAAGCTGACGTTGTAAATTGCTTTCCTCCACATAATCCCGGTCAATGATGGTTAATTTTCCAACACCCGCTCTGGTCAAAGTTTCAGCAATAGCAGATCCTAGCGCGCCCATCCCTACAATTAATACATGCTTCTTTCTTATCTTTTCCTGTCCATCAATTCCAATAGGAGAAAACAAAGTTTGCCGTGAATATCGATTCATAAGCGTACTTCCTTTCAACCCCCGCTGACTGGCGGGATCAGAGCGACAACATCACCTTTACGGATAATCTCTTCATCATTTACGAATTCTTCATTAATTGCGACCATAATGCTATCTAATTCATCGAAAGAATAAGATTCCTTTAAAACTCTTTTTAATTCTTTTACCGATTTACCTTCTATATCAACATTTATTTCTTGCTTCCCCGCTTGATCACGAAGCTTTGCAAAAAGTAGCAGTTTAATCATGGAGTTCATCCTCTCCTGGCTTTCCATCTGTATATTTTTTTGTTCCTAATTGGTTGCCTACCCACTCTTCCCCATCATCCCAATGTTCTTTTTTCCAAATAGGAACGATTTCCTTTATTCGTTCAATCGCGTATCTATTTGCCTCATAGCTTTCTGCTCGATGAGGAGTAGAAACGGCAATGACCACGGCAATATCGGTAATCTTTAATCTGCCGATACGATGTGTGATTGCTGTTTTCGTCCCTGGCCATTTTTCAGCTATTTCGTTTCCAATTTCCTCAAGTTTTTTGAGTGCCATCGATTCATATGCTTCATATTCAAGATATAAAGTACGTCTGCCGTGAGTAAGTTCCCGGACAGTCCCTATAAAAGTAGTGATAGCCCCAGCTTCCCTTCGTACCACTTTTTGCACTATTTTTTCTATCTCAATTGGATCCTTCGTGATTTGAAAATTCATTCTATCACCTCTAGAGCTTGTTGATATTCTGATAAAATTCTAAAGCTTTTTGATAATCTTCCAATGTATTCAAATTCCATAAGCAATATTCCCACTCAACCTGCAATTCTTCCGGAATATCTTGTTTTTCTATAATTTTAGCATTCACTTCATTTAAAAGATGTGACATTTTTCGCTTTCCATTTAAAAGATTTTCTTTAATGAAGGGCTGAATTCTTTTATGGTAGGCTCCAAATAGAGGATGAACTCTTCCTTGATGTGAAGGAATAACAGCGTCCACTCCGCTATTCTTTAATTCTCTTATTAAATATTCTCCTATTTTTCGAGATACGAACGGCATATCACAGGCTATAAATAAACAAAAGTCTTCATCAGCTACATCTATACCTGTATAAATACCTGCCAAAGGACCCTCACCCCTAAATTCCGGCACATCCGGAAATATAGAAAGATCCAGTTCATTATATATTTCAGGTATATTCGCAATAATAATGATTTCTTCTGAAATAGGAGTAAATTCCTCTGCTATTCTCTTAATAATACTTTTTCCCCCTATAGGAAGTAACGCTTTATTTTTCCCCATTCTGCTGGATTTTCCACCGGCTAAAATAATGGTTTTCATCTAAATTACTCCCCTTCCACAGGTGCCACTAATTCCACCTTAATACGGTCCGGATCCTCAAAATACAAGGCATAATGGGATGGCCCTCCTGCAAACGGATGGCGATCCGAATACAGAATGTTTATCCCTCTTTCCTGTAGCTCCAATGTAATATCATCGACCTGTTGCCTTGATTTTGCACAAAAAGCAAGATGATTTAGCCCAACCCTCGAGCGATGATATGGGATATCCAGATACTTTTCATCGGCCTGAACAAATACGATATATGTGGACGTAGCCTTCCAACTAATCCCCTTGTCCCACTTTTGATAGACCTGGTAATCTAATTTCGTTAAAAGCCAATCCCAAAATTTTATTGTTTTATTGAGATCCGATACATATATTTCGATATGGTGAAGCATCATATTTTCCCCTTTACAATATTAACTATTATTTATTTCTATAGTGAGAGGAATAGTACCTTCCTTTCATTTAACTTTTACAGAGTTCTGAATTTAGTGCTTTTAATGTAACCATTATTTCATGCAAGTTCCACACGTTTTTGTTCCCGCTTTCCTTCTCGATCTGGTTTTGGGCACGATACTTCTTCTACTGTTTCCGATTCTCTGTTATAGACTTGTATTTGTGCACAAAGTCATCCATTAATAATGGTTATCCTAAAGAGAAAAAAGCTTAGCAGCATACTAAGCTTTTTTATACATCCATTAATACTTTATCTTCTTCTGACCATTAGAGATTTGTTTCCATTTTGCTTTTTCCGCTAACGCCGCCCGCTGATTTTCTTTTCTTTCTATATAAGCAAGCTCTTTTTGCAGTTTTACATAGCTATTATATCGGTCAATATCCAAAGTTCCGTCAGAAATCGCTTGTTGGATAGCACACCCAGGTTCCTTTTTATGTTTACAATCTCTAAATTTACAATGCTCCGCTAAAGATTCTACATCCGAGAAGCTTTGGCTTAGACCCTCATCCGCTTCCCAAAGCTGCAATTCTCGCATCCCTGGAGTATCGATTAATATACCACCATGTTCAAGAACGATTAATTCCCGATGAGTTGTCGTATGACGCCCACGATCATCACCTTCCCGAACCTCTTTTACCTGTTGTTTATGGTGACCGATCAATGTATTGGTCAACGTCGATTTTCCAACACCCGAGGATCCAAGTAAAGCAATCGTTTGCCCCTCATGAAGATACGGAGAAAGCTGGTCTATCCCAATATTTTTTTCCGCGCTGATCGGAAGAATTGGAATTCCGAATGCCACGGTTTCTACTTCAGCAATCTTTTCATCTATATCCTCACATAAATCAGCTTTACTCAAAATAATAACGGGATTTGCACCACTTTCCCAGGCAGACAAAATATAGCGTTCAATTCGTCGCACATTGAAATCTGCATTTAAAGCATTTACTAAAAAGATTGTATCAACATTTGATGCTACAATTTGTTCTTCTGTTGTCTGACCGGCAACCTTTCTGGAGAATTTACTTTTGCGAGGCAGGACAGCATGAATCGTAGCCTTCTGTTCTTCCGGACGTGCTGAAATTACAACCCAATCCCCTACAGCAGGATAATCTCCACGATCCAGCGCATTAAAACGCATTTTTCCAGAAATTTCACCTAAAAGCTCTCCATATTCCGTTAATACCCTGTAAATTTTTTTATGTTCAAGCGCGATTCTGCCAACCTCATATCCTTGTTCCTTAAACTGCAAAAATTCCTCTTCAAAAAATTCATTCCAACCTAATGTTTTTAAATTCAAATGTGATTCCTCCGTTTTTTATAATAAGGCTGTTTTCACAATATTTGTTGCTTTCGTCATTAGTTATAAATCCTAAGTAGGCTTGGTTTCGGGGCATCTTTTCTTACCAATTTTATTGATTTTTAACTTAAATAAGGCTGTTACTTAGAATTTCGTATACAAAAGCAATAAAGTTTAAGAAAAGAGCCTTAGGTAAAAAAAATAAACCGTGTGAACACGGTTTTGTTGAAAAAAGGGTATATTACACCCTAATAATATAAAAACCATGAGCCTTTAAGTGACAGCCCATGGTTAAATAACATGAATAATATGTTGCCTAACGCTTATTCGTACACATTACATTTTCCATGGACTGCATTATGAAATTAAATTGATTCGTCATATATACATTTGCGTTCATAATACATACCTCCTTTGGAAAATGTTTGATTTACAAGCATATTGTAAACGTTTCATTTAAGAAAGTAAAGTCATTTTCGAAAAATAAAAATAATTTTTTACTAGATGTATAGTTTGCTAAATCATTGTCCATAATGGTGATAGACGATGAAACCCCCTCTTGTGGAGAGTGACCTTTATAAAAGGACACCCTCTTTTTTTTGCCCAATTATTTATCTCTTTTGATCCCTGTCCATCTCCAAGTGAAATTGGAACTTCAAATTTCACCAGCGCTTCCGCTTTTCTTGTTTCCATTGTTTTTCAAAAAATTTTGGTTTATTCTAATGTAGATAGTACATATTATTCATTCAAATAGTATTTCATCATTGGTAATGGAGGAGGAATCGTAATATGACATTGAAAAAGACCTTTACTCTTGCTGGATCTGATTCAAGCGGTGGTGCAGGGCTCCAAGCTGATTTGAAAACATTCCAAGAATTAGGCGTTTATGGTATGACTGCCATTACATCGATTGTAACAATGGATCCTAAAAATGATTGGCATCATAATGTTTTTCCTATTGATGTAAAAACCGTTGAACCACAATTAGAAACCATTTTGTCTGTTGGCATCGATGCAATGAAAACCGGTATGCTTGGTTCTGTTGACATTATCGAACTTGCAGCAAAAAAAATTGATGAGCATAAACTGGATAAAGTGGTCATTGACCCTGTTATGGTTTGTAAAGGGGAAGATGAGGTATTACAACCAGAAAACACAGAAGCAATGCGCGATCTGTTATTACCACGTGCTACTGTTGTAACTCCTAATCTTTTTGAAGCATGGCAATTAGCCAAAACAGGTCCTATTAAAACCATTGATGATATGAAAGAAGCAGCTGTTAAAATTCATGAGTTGGGTGCAAAAAATGTTGTCATTAAAGGCGGCAAACAACTAAATCATGATAAAGCTGTAGACTTATTCTATGATGGAACAGAATTCACTCTTCTTGAGAAGGAAAAATTAGAAACAACTTATAATCATGGTGCAGGCTGTACATTTGCGGCTGCCATTACGGCAGAGCTTGCAAAAGGTGCATCTGTTAAAGATGCTGTAACTACTGCAAAAGAATTTGTGACTGCAGCTATCGAACACGGCTTTAAGCTTAACCAATACGTTGGTCCAGTTATGCACGGAGCCTATACTCGCTTTGTTTCGACAAAGTAAAAAATATACCGCGGGTGGAATGACACCCGCTTTTTTTGTTTTCGTATAAATTGTTTTTCTCTCTTTGTGTAAGAAGATGCTGTAAGTTTCGGCGCATCTTTTTTCAAAAAATTTAATTCTATGCTGAACAGAGAATTTTATAAGGTTATTGATTTATTATGGATCATCGTTTAAGAAAAGAGCCTTTTATTGAAGCTAAATTTTAGCATTCTGTTACTATTTTTAGTAAAATGTTCACATACTTAGAAAAGTGGTAGTGCCATGCCCATCTGCGTACGAATGAATGAGATTAGCATTTCAAATTTCACCTGATGCCCGTTTATCGCAGGGGGAGACGTAGAAATCCGCTTGCCGTTAGGCGTAGGTACTAGACAAGACTAGAGTTAATAAATAAATTAAATAATAAAACTTATACAATCATTAATTTTTTAATGAAAAGGAGGGGAATTTTCCATGGAGCCAATTAACATGTCAAAAGTACAAGAAAAAATAAATGAATTTGCTAATCAAGAGGTTTACATACATCTTGAAACAACAAATGGAGCCTATGCTTCCCATTTTAATGAATCATTTTTTTCTGCGGGCGCTTATATTCGGAATGCAAAAGTGAAATATGAGCATGGAAAAATTACTGGTGATGGTCCTTTCCGAGTTGGGATAAAAATGGAAATCGGTTGGATTTATGCAGAAGGCATTACCCATTTCGAAGTAGATGAACAAAATCGTTTATTGCTTGCCGGTCATGGTTATGATGGTAAACTCGCAGTTGCGTTAGAAATTAGCAAAAACCCGTTTGAAATATAATTTTTTAGTTAGGAGTTTTTTTATATGGAAAAAGAACGTCAAGTCTTAGTCGTATTTCCACATCCGGATGATGAAGCATTTGGTGTTTCCGGCACGATTTCTACTCATGTAAAAAACGGGACTCCTGTTACTTATGCCTGCTTAACCCTGGGACAAATGGGCAGAAACTTAGGAAATCCTCCTTTCGCGACAAGAGAATCCCTTCCGAATATTCGAAGAAGGGAATTACAAAACGCCGCAGAAGTAATGGGAATTCAAGATCTTCGAATGATGGGATTACGTGATAAAACCGTTGAATTTGAAGATGACGAAAAAATGACCAACATGATTACTGATTTAATAGAGGAATTAAATCCTTCGCTCATCATCACTTTCTATCCGGGGTATTCTGTACACCCGGACCACGATGCTACAGGAAGAGCAGTAATTCGGGCGGTTAGAAAAATCCCTATTGAAGCACGTCCAAAAGTTCATTGTGTTGCTTTCTCCAAAGGACATGAAGAGGAAATTGGAAAACCGGATATCGCAAATGATGTGAGTGACGTTATTGATCAAAAAATTGGAGCGATGAAAGCACATATTTCCCAAACTGGTTGGATGATGGAAGAAAGAGAAAAGAAAGTAGCAGAAAAAGACCCAGAAACATTAGCGTGGCTCCAAACAGAAAGATTTTGGTCTTATCCATGGGACAATGACAAGGTAGAATAAGTTCGAATATCGGACTTATTTTTTTTATTTTTTATAAGAAACAACAGTTGTACCCGCAATCCAATCATATACATTTTTTCTCTGTTTGTTCGTTAATGGAAAGAAAATATAAAGAAATGCCAAGATATTTACGGTAATTAAAATAGAAGTTATGAAACTGTCAGGAAAGTCAGACGGTCTCACCATATTCCATATAGAGAAATGGGAAATTTCCCAAGGTAGAAATTTAATGATGGAACGGAAAGCAGCTCTTCCCAATCCAATCCTTTTCCCATCTTGTTTCACAACCCGGATGTTTTGCATCCTCTTCCCTAAAGTACCTCCTTTTCTCGATGCCTCCATGAAAATGAAATACAGCATAACAGGTAAGGTAATGAAACAAAATCCCGCAAGCTCAGCTACAAATGAATTTTTTAAAAACAACGATTGGAAAAAAGAACGTAAAACAAAGGACAGTAAAACTAAAATCAAGCCATATCCAATAATCACCAAATAATCTATTAAAAAAGCGTATAATCTTCTTCGGTAAGGGGCAACAGTATTCCACTTTGTTTCTCTATTCTCTACTGGTTCCAAATGACTCTCTCCTCCCACGCTTTCTAAATAAAAATATATCACGTAATGAACGAATTTTTTGAATTTATTACACCGCTGTTTAATAATATATTTTTATTGTGAGTGATTACTCACTTTACAAATGATTAAAATCATTTTACACTATTAACAATGAGTGATTACTCACTTCCATTTCAAGGAGGGGGAAATATGAACAGTGCTATTGTATCCATTACTAATGTGAGTAAAAGCTTCGGTAACCAACAAATTTTAGAGGATGTTTCTCTAACAGTTGGTACTGGTGAAATTTTTGGCTTATTAGGTCCATCTGGCTCCGGTAAAACAACACTGGTAAAAATGATGATGGGTATTGAGTCCATTAATTCTGGAAACATAAGTATTGCGGGATTGGAGATACCCTCATTCGAAGCAAAAAAAATAATTGGATATATGGCGCAATCCGATGCACTATATCTAGATTTAACAGCAAAGGAAAATCTCGAATTCTTTGGTTCCCTATACGGATTAAAGGGAAAAAAGCTAAAAGAGCGCATTCAATTAGTAATGGAAATGGTTGATTTACAAAACCACTTGCATAAGACACTCCACCAATATTCTGGAGGCATGAAGCGAAGATTATCGCTTGCCATCTCGCTTTTACATGAACCAAAACTATTAATCTTAGATGAACCTACAGTGGGCATTGACCCTGTATTAAGAAAATCCATCTGGGGTCAATTTCAAACACTTACTAAACAAGGAACGACCATCTTCCTTACAACCCATGTAATGGATGAAGCCGAAAAATGCGACAGATTGGGCCTTATCCAAAGCGGGAAACTGATTGTGAATGATACTCCGGAGAAAATGAAGGAAATGTATAGAGTAAATACATTAGAGGAAATCTTTTTGGCGGTAGGGGGTGCGGCACATGACCATTAAAGCGTTTATTATCCGTATCCTTCGTCAGTTCATGCGGGATAAAAGAACACTTGCACTGATGATTCTTGCCCCTATTTTAGTGCTAACCATGCTATGGGCTGTTTTTAACGGGAAAGATTATAAGCCGAAGATTGGGTATGTTGAACCAACAGCACAACAAACGGCTCCGATTAAATTAGGAAGCTCTTTTCATCATTATAAAAATGAATCGTCAGCAAGAAAGGCCTTAAAGGAAAGTAAAATTGACGGCTACCTTACTATTGCTCCATCTCCTTCTCTCGTGTTGGAAGGAAGCGATCCTAATGTAAATAAAGCCGTTATTCAGAAAGTACAGTCCCTTTTCCAAAGCAAACAATCTCCTATAGAAATAGAATATTTACATGGCAATAAGGATATGAAATCCTTTGACTATTTTGGACCTGTATTACTCGGTTTTTTTGTCTTTTTCTTTGTTTTTCTTATTAGCGGGGTTTCCTTTTTGCGGGAACGTACATCCGGAACGTTAGAAAGATTAATGGCGAGTCCAATCAAAGTTTCCCATATGGTATTTGGCTATGTCATAGGATTTGGAATATTTACGATTATTCAATCCGCATTAATAACCTCTTATGCTGTTTATATTCTAAAATTAATGATGGTCGGATCCTTTTTAACTAGTTTGTTGGTAATCTTGCTTTTGTCTTTTACCGCACTTACACTAGGTATGCTGCTTTCCGCCTTTGCAAGAACAGAGCTACAAATGATGCAATTTATTCCCATTGTAGTTGTCCCACAAATCTTTTTTTCAGGTTTATTCAATCTGGATACCATTCCAGATTGGTTAAGCTGGATTGGTCCTATTACACCATTATATTACGCGGCGGATGCGTTAAGAGACATTATGATTCGTGGAGCACATTTTCAAGATACACTATTCGATATCTTAATGTTACTCGTCTTTTCGGCGTTCTTTATTATCGTAAACATTGCGGCATTGAAAAAATATCGTAAAATATAAGAAAAGCATAGACGCTGCAGCACTGGCGTATGGATTTCGTAATCTTCACGGGCGAGGGACGATTGCCCTTGCCTACAGAAGACGGAGAAATCCGCTAGCCGATAGGCGTTGAAGCTAGACTGTAATTAAACTTATCTTTCTTTTAAAAAGAACTCTAAATGGAATGAAGTAGACTGGAGAGAATACAATGTCTGAACAAAGCGATTTTCTGGATATTCTTTTGGAAAATCATGAGAATATGACAGAAAAGCAAAAGAAAATACTTGAAGCAGCGGTGGAAACCTTTTCTGAAAAAGGGTATGCCGCAACTTCCACAAGCGAAATTGCTAAGAAGGCTGGTGTTGCAGAAGGAACCATCTTCCGTCACTATAAAACAAAAAAAGATTTGCTGCTTTCCATTGTAGCACCAACAATGGCAAAACTATTAGCACCATTTTTTATTCGGGACTTCAATAAAGTGTTGTTAAATGATTATGGTGATTTTGAGGACTTTTTAAGAGCTGTCATTATTAATAGAATGGAATTCGCCAAGAAACATATGCCAATACTTAAAATTTGTCTGCAAGAAATTCCATTTCATCCCGAATTAAAAAATCAATTTATCGAGCATGTTTTTAATAAACTAATTGGTCGCTTTAAATACATCGTGGAAAGCTATCAAAAAAAGGGGCAAATTATTGATATTCCGCCAACATCGGTCATGCGGCTATCTGCTTCCGCCATCATTGGCTTTATTTTAGCTAGAACCTTATTAGTTCCCGAATCTGAATGGGATGATGAACAAGAAATGGAACGAACGATTCGATTCGTTGTAAAGGGATTGAGTCCGGATCCAAAGTGATCTTTTTACGAGTTATCTTTTTGGATAGCTCTTTTTTATTTTCTTCAACTATAAACAGTGCGATTTTCCATTCAACGGCGCGAAAATGCAATCAAACAGCGTAAATCATGACTTTAGACTTACAAAGACATAAAAAAACGATGCGAAAACACCTTTCCCACATCGTCCAAAATCTTATAATGTTACATTCAACAATTGCGCAACCGCCTTACCTACACCATCATTAATGTTTAAATCGGCCTGATATTTGCAAAGTTGTTTAACCTCTTCTTCTGCGTTCCCCATTGCAAAAGAGTATCCGACTCTTTTTAACATAGAAAGATCATTTAAGTTATCTCCAATTGCCATGGTGTCCTTTAAATCGATGCCTCTTTCTTTTACAAATGCTTCTAAGGCAATTCCCTTTTGGGCATTAATATGGTTTACTTCCAAATTATTGTGACCAGAGGATGTAACTTTCAGCCCTTCTACTTCATGCAACGCTATACTTGCCTTTTTCAATAGTTCCTCGTCACTTGAAAAAACGATGAACTTATAAAAAATGTACCCGGGATTATTAAAAAGGACTTCATAGTCATTAATTGTTTGAATGAATCCCTTAGTAAAACGATCCTCTACCATTTTGCGAATTTCTTCAGTTGGGCGTTCTGGATTGGCAGTTTTGTATATATCGACAATGACACTTATGCTTTTATCATAATCCTCGGTAAACTTGCCTTTATTCGTGTAGATTTCAAAATAAACCCCAATCTCATTTAAAATCTTGGCTATGGCGGCAGCTTGCTCCCCATTTAAACCGGTTGAGCCAACAATTTCACCAGATTCATTTCGGATTTCCGCACCATTTACCGCTATTAGTGGGCATTTAATTCCCGCATCTTTCAGAAGAGTATGTGCTTCATCATAAGAACGCCCCGTTGCAATCACAACCTCGATTCCCTGCTCTTTTGCATAAAGAAGCGCCTTCCGGTTTAATTCACTAATTTCTTGCAGCGAATTCAGCAAAGTGCCGTCCATATCTGATGCAATACATCGAATCATTAAGCACCATCCTTTCTAGTTGCACGAACCTCATCAACTTCAATATTGTACCATTTGTCAACATAGGGATACAAACTATATACAAAAACAAACTTCTTACAGTACATATCCCGTAACAACAAATATTGGTAAATATTTACTAGCGAATAAAAACTTTTATTCGATTCAAACTAATCTTATATAGCTCATACCGGTATTCTTTTGAAGAATATTCTGCTTCAAATAAATAACTTCGGATATATAGATTAAAAGATTAGTAGAAAGTAGGATGGAGCATAATGGGTAAAAAGGTAGTTATACTAATTCTTCTACTTTCAGTTGCATTTGCGGGGTGCCGAAACAATACTTCCGATCAAGCTGAAAAAAATAAAGAACCAATGAAAATAAATACTCAAAGTCCCAAAATGAAACCATCAAATTTTGAAAGGACTAATCATTTTAATATTAAGCCTACAAACGCAAGTATAAATACCTCGAAATGGATTCCTGTTAAAGGAACCGTTCATATTCCCATTCTTATGTATCATAGTATATCCATAGGTAATGGCTTGTGCGTTCCGGAAAATGAATTTTTTTCCCAAATGAAATGGTTAAAGGAGAATGGATATTATACCCTTTCCCCAGAGGAGGCTTATTTGGTCTTAACAAAAGATATAAAACCTCGCGAAAATTGTGTCTTAATCACTTTCGATGATGGTTACGAAGATAACTATACCAAAGCATATCCTATTCTTAAACAATTCGGTATGAAGGCTACCATATTTATGATTGGAAGGTCCATCAATAAAAAGAATCACTTAACTGCTAAACAAATGCTGGAGCTTTCAAGAAATGGATTTTCCGTTGAAAGCCATACCATTCATCATCTCAACCTTAATCAATTATCTGCTGACCAACAAACTAGCGAAATGAAACGCTCCAAGGAACTATTGGATAAGATGCTCCATCAAAATACGATCTTTCTTTGTTATCCTGCTGGAGTCTATAATGAGGAAACATTAAAACTTGCCCAATCAGCAGGGTATAAAATGGCTGTGACAACTGAGCCTGGAGATGCTTTCCGTGACCAAGGAATGTATTCTCTTCACCGAATACGGATATTCCCAGGAATGTCATTGGAGGGCTTCGCAAGAATACTTGCAACGCCACAATAAACAAAAGGAGGAAATGGACAAGCCGTAACACTTTGTCTCATTTCCCCACAATCTACTGGTTTTTCTGTAAAAAAGCCCGTATCATAAAAAAGCTCACTTCATCAGGCAGAAGCTCTTTGATTGGTGTAAGTCTATCAGTATCGGCCTTTGCAACGGCTTCCGCAATAATAGATACAAATTCGGATGGGATAAATTGGTCCCAATCAATAGCAAACCCTTCGTCAGAACATTTAACAAGATGACTTTCAATCGTCCTCGTCGACATCCCACGTCTTTCCGCGATCTCCTCAATATTTAACCCTTCCTGTAAAAGGGCGTATGTTGCGTGGTGACTTTTCTCCTTTTGCTTTCCTTCCTCAGAAACAGAACTTGGCCTTGAACTTTCCGCATTAAATTTAAAACTATCCTTAATCCCATTTTGTTCGCGATAAGCTAAAATAACCGTTAAAAAGGCACTGCCATATTGCTCAAGCTTTCTTTCCCCTACCCCTTTTATTTGCAGTAATTCATTGTCGGTAGTAGGCATTCTTATACTCATCTCCTGCAAGGTTTGGTCAGAGAAGATAATGTACGGAGGAATTTTTTCAATTGAAGCAATCTCTCTTCTTAACTGCCTTAAATCCTCAAACAATGGATTATCTTGAGCCAGCCGTTTCACTTGAATCTTTTCCTTCTTAAACACCTTCTCCCCGCCGATTAAAACATTAATCCCTTTATTTGTGATCATTAAAACCGGATAAGCACCATCTGTTGGCCGTAAATATCCTTCCGCTGTTAAATAATCAATAAACTCATTAACATCTTTTTGCGTTTTTTCCCTCATGATGCCGTATGTGGAAAGCTGATGGAAACCGAAGCTATTAATTTTCTTATCATTGGAGCCTGTTAAAACCTTTGTAATAAAGGTTTTTCCAAATCGCTCATTCATTCGCTTTATACAGGATAGAACCATTTGCGCATCTTCTGTCACATCTACTTGCTTACGATCATCTGTGCAATTTCCGCATTTCCCGCAATTACAAGCGTTTACTTCTCCGAAATATTGCAAAATATATTGCTGGAAGCAGGTCTCCGTATGACAATAGGAAATCATCTTGCGCAGCTTGGAATATTCATATTCCTTCCTCTCTATATTCATATCAGATTGGTCAATAAAAAACTTTTGAATATGAACATCCTGAGGAGCAAATAAAAGAATGCACTCGCTCTCCGAACCATCTCGACCTGCACGGCCAGCCTCCTGATAATACGATTCCATATTCTTTGGAATATGATAATGGATCACGTATCTAACATTCGATTTATTGATCCCCATGCCAAATGCACTTGTTGCAACCATAACGGTAATATCATCATATATAAATTCCTCTTGATTTCGGTTTCGCTCTGTCTCTGACATGCCTGCATGATATTTCCCAACCCGAATGCCAAGATTATTTAATTGATGGTATAACCGCTCCACTTCTTTTCGTGTTGCAGCATACACAATACCTGCCTGGTCCTCATTTTTTTGAATATACTCTTTTAAAAACAGATCCCGATCCTGCCCTTTAATCACTTGAAATGCTAAATTCTCTCTTCCGAATCCCGTTAAAATAACGTTAGATAAAGGAATATTTAATAAATCACAAATATCCTCCTTCACGTTCGGTGTAGCCGTAGCAGTTAGAGCTAAAATAATTGGTTTCGGATAGATTTGCTGGATTAGTTTTTTAATAAGTAAATAGCTTGGGCGGAAATCATGTCCCCATTGCGATATACAGTGGGCCTCATCGATAGCCAGCAAAGACACATTTACTCTATTGAGAAGTTCAATAAATGCCGGTGCTTCTAATCTTTCCGGAGCAATATAGACTAGTTTATATTTCCCTGCTTCCATCCCTTGTAAACGTTCATCCATTTCACTTCCGGTTATAGAGCTGTTGATAAACGTGGCGGGAATACCTGCATTTGTTAGGGCGTCGACTTGATCCTTCATCAAGGAAATGAGAGGAGAAATAACAATTGATACACCTGGAAATATTAACGCGGGAATTTGATAGCAAATGGATTTTCCACCGCCTGTTGGCATAATGGCGACGGTATCCTTTCCGTGCAGAACTTGATCAATAATAGTCTCTTGGCCTTTCCTAAATTCAGTATAACCATAGTAGGATTGAAGAATGTCTTTTGCTTTTGATAACAATATGATGGCTCCTTTCGAGGATTTTTTTTAGAAGGATAAGGTGGGACGATGAAGATAAGGAAGTTAATTAGATTATATTAAATGGTTTTATAAATTGCTAGAAAAAATAAACGATTTTTTCACTTTACAAAAAAATATAAGAGTGATGAAATGGTCACCCTTATATTTTAGAGAATTCCACAAGGAAGTTTAATGACAACATCTGTTCCTAGTCCCTCTTGGCTGCGAAACTCGAAAGAACCTTTATGGTCCTGTATAATTTTACAGCTAATCGTAAGGCCGAGCCCCATACCTTTCTCTTTTAAGGTAAAAAATGGCTCACCGATTTTCTTCAATCTTTCAGGGGGAATTCCCATTCCTTGATCAGAGACAATCACCTGAATTTTGTCCATTACCTTTTGACATGATATATTAATTAACCCACCACTTGGCATTGCATCCATTGCATTTTTTAAGAGATTAATAAATACTTGAATAAGGCTATTACGATCTCCTTCAATTTTGTATTGGTCATTTGCTGCCATGACAATTTGAACATCCTTTAATAAAGCTTCCGAACGCATAATATTAATAGCATACTGCAGGATCTCGTTTAAAATAATGGTGGACATTTCCCTGCTTTGCGGTTTGGACAGTGCTAGCAGTCCACCAGCAATTTGATTAATTCGGTCTATTTCAGATACCATAACTTTGGCATATTCTTGTGTTACATTTCCAGATTCATGCATTAATTGGGTAAGTCCCTTTATACTCGTTAACGGATTGCGAATCTCATGGGCAATCCCTGCGGCAAGCTCCCCGACTACTGAGAGTTTTTCCCTCTTAATTAATATTGATTCGGTTACTTTTTGCTGAGTAATATCTCTGCCGATCGTTAATAGTCCTTTTCTTGATCCATTTTCATAATAAAGCGGAATTTTGATAACATCAAAGCTTTTAAGCTCTCCGGAAGGCACAACAAAGGATTCTTCTAATCTTGTTAATTTTCCAGCATTCCATACTTCTTCATCCGATAGGTAGCAGGTTTTAAAGCCTTCCTTGAAAAAAGGTACTAATTCTGCCAGCTCCAAATCTGATTTTCCATAATAATCGATATTCTCTAAATGATATAGCTTCCTACCAAACTCGTTTACTTTTCTCCATCTGGACTCCCCATCTTTAAAACAAATAAAATCAGGAGTAGCCTGCATCAAGATAGACCACTTTTCTTCTTCCTCTTCAAGATTGCAATATTTTTTATAAAGAAAAAGGTACCGATATATCAAAAACAATACCATTCCTAGCAAAAGACATAATAAAAATATCGTAACTTCTATAAACCAATTAGTATTTCGGTAAAAAATAGAAAAGATTATTTGACAACCTAAATCAATAAATAAAATAAACAGATATATTCCCCAAAAAGTGTTAAAGTTAATTATTCTATGATTCCCCATAAAAAGTTCCTGTCCCTTTTTTATATACCCTATGAATTTCATTCTACCATAAAGATATAAGTAGAAAATAAGTTTTCTATTTCGAAAAAAAATGACGTTCGCTATCGTCTGAACGTCATTTTTATCATTATTTTAATTTCGTTTTTAGTTTATCCAGCATATCTACTGTCATTTTTTCTAAATCATATTCCGCTTTGAAGCCCCATTCTTCCATTGCGGCAGTCGGATCGATGGAATTTGGCCAGCTATCTGCAATGGTTTGTCTTGCTGGATCGACATCATAGCTCATTTCAAAATGAGGAATATGCTTTTTAATTTCTGCAGCGATTTCCTCTGGAGCAAAGCTCATTGCTGTAATATTAAATGCATTACGATGTTTTAGCTTTGCAGAATCTGCTTCCATTAAGTTAATAATAGCATTTAATGCATCCGGCATATACATCATATCCATTTTTGTTCCTTCTCCGATGTATGATGTATATCGTCCATTTCTAATTGCTTCATAGTAGATTTCTACCGCATAGTCAGTAGTTCCGCCGCCTGGTTCTGCCACATAGGAAATCAATCCTGGAAAGCGTACTCCTCTTGTGTCTACACCAAATTTATAAAAATAGTAATCACATAATAACTCACCGGATACCTTGTTCACCCCATACATAGTTGTAGGACGTTGAATCGTATCTTGAGGTGTTTGATCTTTTGGAGTCGTTGGACCGAAAGCACCGATGGAACTTGGAGTGAAAAATTGACATTTTAATTCTCTTGCCGTTTCTAAAGCATTAACTAGTCCACCCATATTCAAATTCCAAGCTAATAACGGATTTTTCTCGGCTGTCGCTGATAATAAGGCAGCCAGATGGACAATGGTGTCCACCTTATATTTACTTGCCAGCTCATGCATTTTACCTGCATCTGTTACATCTAGAATTTCGAACGGTCCTGCTTTTACAACATCGCTGCCGTTATCGCGGATATCTGTTGCAATAACATTATCCGCACCGTAAATACCGCGCATTTTCGTTACTAATTCAGTTCCAATTTGACCTAATGATCCGGTCACAAGTATTTTTTTCACGATGGAATCCCCCTGTACCTATAGCTCATCTAGTTGTATGATCAAATGTACGATTATTTTTTAAATCAAGCCCATTTCTTTGCCTACTTTTTCATATATCGAAATTGCTTTATCCAGCATTTCCTTTGTATGTGCGGCTGTTGGCATGTTTCTTACACGGCCGGTGCCTTGTGGAACGGTAGGGAAGACGATGGATTTCGCATAAACGCCTTCTTCGTAAAGTCGTTTACTAAACTCTTGAGTTGCTTTTTCCTCCCCGATAATGCAAGGAGTGATTGGAGTTTCACTATCACCGATATTAAAGCCAAGATCTTTCAAGCCTTTTTTCAAATAGTTTCCGTTTTCCCATAGACGGTCATTAAGCTCTGTGCTGCTCATTAATAGCTCAACCGCCTTTGTTGCAGCCACAACATCTGCTGGAGTTAAAGCAGTTGAAAATAAAAATGGACGTGAACGAACCTTTAACCAATCAATTAAGTTTTTCTTCCCTGCTACATAACCACCAACAACACCAATGGCTTTTGATAGCGTTCCAATTTGGAAATCAACCTTGTCTGCAAGTCCGAATTGCTTAACAGTCCCTGCTCCTTTACCGGTTACACCAGAACCATGAGCGTCATCCACATACGTAATTAAATCAAATTCTTCTGCAATTTCTATGATTCCCGGCAGGTTCGCAATATCCCCATCCATAGAAAATACACCATCTGTAATCACCATGATTTTATTGTATTGGCCGGATTCCTTTGCTTCTTTTGCCTTTTTGCGTAAATCCTCCATGTCAGAGTGGTTGAAGCGAATGATTTTAGCTTTGGAAAGACGGCATCCGTCAATAATAGATGCATGATTCAATTCGTCAGAAAGAATCGCATCATTTTTATCCATTACAGCAGAAATAGCTGCCATATTACAATTAAACCCTGATTGATACGCAATCGCAGCCTCGGTACCTTTAAACTTCGCTAAAGTTTCTTCTAACTTAATATGAAGATCCAATGTACCATTGATCGTACGTACAGCTCCCGCGCCAACCCCATATTCTTTAATGGCGTTGATTGCAACCTCTTTTAACCGTTCGTCCGTTGCTAAGCCTAGATAGTTATTAGAAGAAAGATTAATCAGTTCTTTCCCTTTTATTTTTATAACCGGACCATTTGCACTTTCCACTACATCGATTTCATTATAAAGACCCTTGCCCCTTAAATCCTCAAGATTTTCTGTTAAAAAATGATCTAATGTATTGCTGGACATTCGTTATCCCTCCATTGGAAAATGTAAGCGTTTTATACACAACTGTCCATTTCAGGTGGACATTTACTTATCTTATAATGCTTTGTATATATACTTTATCACAAAAGTTTATTTTTGTTTATATGTGGAGGACAATATTTTTCTTCCATTGTTTATTTTTATTATTTCCTTTGTTGTATTAAAAAACAAAAAAAATTATCCTCTCATTAAAATGAAAGAATAATTTCTAATACATTATTGCCATAGAATCTTAAATTTCGTACCACCTTTCATAAAAGGCAATAAAACTAAGTCCTCCGATATGATTTTCCCGATAACATTTACTTTCTCGTCAGCATGTAAACTACGTTTTGTTATTTGAATTTCCCCTTTATAACGCCCGTAGTTTACGTTATCTATTGTTATAGACCCTAATTCACGTTTAATCGTATTGAATGGCTCAAGCGATTCCGTGCCAATTAAACCATATTCACGGGATTCCATTGACCTTATACAATCTCTTGCTGAATCCCAGCGATTTGTGTGCACTGATTCTAAGGAATGTAGAATTTTTTCATCTGATGTATTAGCATTAGCGCGTAACAACAAATATCCATCGTTGCAGTATGACTGAAACTGTTCTAGTGATTTTTCACTTAATTCAAAATCACCTACTAATATTTTATCCATATTTTCATTTTCTTTTAAATCCAAAAAGGCTGAAAATGGAGTTTGATATCTATGTTCCTCTAAAGTAGGAAGCCCCTTATAAAGCGGTCCTCTAAGCTTTCCATCTCCAGGTATAAATGCCATTGTTTTTATCCCTTCCAATTTCAGCCATTGGTTTTTTTCTCTAAATTCTAAACGATCGAGTCCGGTTTCGGGGCGAGGGTAATAATTATGCCACGCTTCAACAGAATCAATATTTAAATCCAATGATTTTAATCGTGCTAAAGATTCCTTTGTTAAGGTGCTTGCATTTAAAGCTACCTTCATTTTTTTAGATAAATCAACAATATCCTTTTCGCTAATACCATAATCAACTCGTAAACCCGTTAATCCCCAATTAAGAAGCTCATGGGCGGAATCCCAAGTGTATCCTAAATAATCCATAGATTTAGGAGAAATATCTGCAATAAGTTCCATACCCTTACTTTTCGCAATACTCCCCAGTTCTAATAATCTCTCTTTATAAACAGAAGGGTTATCTTCCGGGATATGTAAGGAAGTAAAAATAGACTGAAATCCTCTTTCATATAGTTGAAGAATATACTCTCTTTGATTTTCAATAGGTTCGGAGAGATAAACGGAAAGCCCCAACATTTTATACCATTCCTTTCATAGACAAAAAGGGAGGATTACTCCCCCCTTTCATTGTTTTTAAATCTCATCTGCCATTTCTTCTTTGAATCCAAATAGGTAAGTAAATAAGAAACCAAATGCATATGCAATCAATAATCCTATTATATACAACAAGTATTTATTATCGACAATTAGCATCGTGAGGGAAATACCCGATACCCCAATACCACCAGCAGCTGTTTTCACCACTGCTTGGAATGCACCACCGACTGCGGCACCAAGACAAGCGGTAATGAAAGGTCGACCAAGCGGTAAAGTGACACCATATAACAACGGTTCACCGATACCAAGTATTCCTGCTGGAAGACCACCTTTAATGATGTTTTTCAATTTACGATTCTTTGTTTTAACAAAGATAGCAAGCGCTGCACCTACTTGACCTGCACCAGCCATTGCTAATACCGGTAAAAGTGCTGTACTTCCTGTCTTTTGAATTAATTCCATATGAATTGGCGTTAATCCCTGATGTAAACCAACCATAACAAGCGGCAGGAAGAAACCAGATAGTATGGCTCCCGCTACAACTCCGCCAAAATCTAAGATAGCATTAATTGCACTAGTAATTCCGTCTGATATTACACCCGCTATAGGCATTACGACAAATAATGATAAAATTGCTACAACCAGAATAGTAATAAGCGGTGTGAAAATAATATCGATTGAATTAGGCATAATCTTTCTTACTTGTTTTTCCACAAATGTCATAAGCCATGCTGCAAAAATAACTCCGATTAATCCTCCACGGCCAACTATTAAGGCATGACCAAAAATATGAATATCTACTAATCCCGGATTGAATAGCAACATACCTGCAATAGCACCAAGAACCGGTGTACCGCCGAATTCTTTGGCTGTATTCCATCCTACTAGAACTGCTAAATAAGTAAAAATACAGCTACCGAGAAGTAAGAGAATTTGCATCCAAGTAGCAGTCGGATCTACCCCTGCATTTTTAGCAAAGTTAGCAATACCATTTACAATACCTGATGCTACTAGTCCTGGAATTAGTGGGATAAAGATGTTTCCTATTTTACGCAATAAATTTTTAACTGGAGTATTATTTTTTTTCTTAATGCTAGCCTTATTTATTTGCGCTCTTTCTTCAAGCGTCATGTCACTGGCAGCTGCTACTTCGCCAATTGCTAATCCTGTCATATTACTTAAAACATCCGATACTTTATTTACCGTTCCGGGTCCGACAACTATTTGTAAAGTCTCGTCTTCTATTACTCCCATAACCCCGTCTATCTTTTTCAGACCCTGAATATCGGCTTTACCCTCATTTTTAAGATCCAAACGAACACGTGTCATGCAGTAGGCGATCTTTCTTATGTTTTCCTTTCCTCCTACATGCTCTAAAATTCCTTCAGCAATTTGTTGTTCTTTCTTCATACTCTCTCCCCCTTGCTTATAAAGCTTTTCTTATAAATCCATTTGAGAGTTTTAATTTCTCTAATGCTTCCTTATAAGAACATTGAAGTAAAATCATGATAATCGCCGCTTTTACATTATGTTGTGCATCTTCAAAATACTTTTCAGCTGTATCATAATCAACATCCGCAGCCTGCATAATAATCCGCTTAGATCGCTCCACTAGCTTGTAATTGGTAGATTGGACATCCACCATTAAATTCTTATACACTTTCCCAATCCCTATCATTGACGCAGTGGAAATCATGTTTAAAATCAGCTTTTGCGCTGTTCCTGCTTTTAATCTAGTAGACCCGGTTAAAACCTCCGGACCTGTTTCCACTTCAATTTTTACATTTGCAAATTTACTAATTTCGGAGTTCTTATTACAGCTTATACTTACTGTATTTGCCCCCACATGACCAGCGTATTTAAGAGCTCCAATAACATATGGAGTACGTCCGCTCGCAGCAATTCCAATTACAGTATCTTTCTCTGAAACATGAATACTCTTTAAATCGCTTTCTCCTAAATCTTCATTATCCTCCGCACCTTCAACCGCTTCTGTAAACGCTTTCATGCCGCCGGCAATAAAACCTTGAACCATTTCAGATGGTGAACCGAATGTAGGTTTACATTCAACCGCATCTAAAATCCCTAGTCTGCCACTTGTACCAGCACCAATATAAATTAATCGACCTCCTTCTTGAAAAGACTGGATTACATTTTGAACGGCTTCTTCAATACTATGAAGTTCCATAGCAACTGCTTGAGGTACTGTTACGTCTTCCCGATTCATCGCTTCCAAAATTTCATGAATCGACATGACATCAAGATCCATGGTGCTACTGTTACGCTTTTCTGTTGTCAGTTTTTCAAGCATAAAACCATCCTTTAAAATTTTATTTCACACTTTTATTTTATAGCACCGAAATAAAATGTCAACGAAATTTTCATTTATCGTGAATCAAAATTTCATTTATCGGAAAATAAATGTAACTCCTTTGTATGAAGGGCTACCTTCTGAGACGAACAGCTTCTTCCCTCGCCATATGATAACGATTCACTAACTTCTCCCCAATACTATTAAATACACTCAAATATAATGTATCAATGATGTTTAATTGCGTCATCCGGGAGGCGATCGTTCCTATTCGAAAATCCTGTTCAACATTTGGAGTACATAAGCGAATATCAGCTTCTTTATAAAGCGGTGACTTATCAATGTTTGTAATGGCAATTAACGTTGCACCATTTTTCTTTGCAAATTGCGCAAGCTCTATTACGTCTTTCGTTTTTCCAGACATACTAATTGCTACAAAAATATCTCCCTTTGATAAGTAAGGAATCAACGTAATTAGATAATGAAAATCATGAGTCATAATCGAATGGAAACCAAGTCTTGTGAATTTATAATGGCCATCGAATGCAGCTGTAGCGGAACCTCCTACACCAAAAAAGATAATTTTATTTGCACCTTTGATGGATTCTACTGCTTTGTTTAATTCATTTTTATCTAAGGATGCTAATGTGGACTCAATAGCATGTTTATTTACATAGGTTACTTTATGAAACAAATCATATGGAGAGTCTTTTTTTTGTAAAATGGAGAAGTCTGTAATGTCTGTTTCGGACAAAGTTAAATCTTTCACTAGTTCTAGCTTAAAAGATTTAAAGCTTTTCATTCCAATTGATTTACAAAATCGTACTACACTTGCCTCACTTACTCCCGTTTTTTCAGATAGATCCTTTGTTGTCATATTAGGAACTAATTTTGCATTTTCTATAATAAATTTACCTATTTGTCTCTCTGCTTCCGTAAGTTGATTTAATTGATTCTCTATTTTCGTTAGCAATGAATTCATTGGTGCAACCCCCGTAATAAAACATTTTTCATAAGAAAAGCGCAAGCGCCTTGCTCATCGGCGTACGGATTTCGTAGTCTTCGACTGAGATAAAGGAAACACAGTGAGGTAGTTCACGAACTGATGTTGACTTATCGTAGGGAGGAGACGGAGAAATCCGCTAGCCGATAGGCGCTGGAGCTAGACAAGATTAAACTTCTTAAATTATTTAGATGTTGAAAAATTTTATACTTTCTTATCCTTAAAAAATACCCACTAAAGTAGATCAAATGGTTCTTCCGATTTGATTACTCTAGTGGGATTATATCATTTACTCTACGTTATTATCGATAACTTTGTTCTTTTATCTGCATCTCCCGAACCGCTTCTCGAATCCTCTCGACCGCAAGCTTCAGACGGTCCCTCGGACAGGCAATGTTCATGCGGAGAAAGGATTCTCCGCTTTTTCCGAATTTGTAGCCCTCATCAAATTTAACTTTAGCTTCTTTTAAAAAGTATTGGAATAATTGTTCACCTTTAAGTCCTAATTTCGAGCAGTCCATCCATATGAGATGGGTAGCTTCTGGATGAATAAGCGATATTTCCGGGATATTGGTCTTGAAATACTCTTCGACAAACGTTAAATTCCCTTCTAAATATCTTAATAGGTCTTCCAGCCAATATTCACAGGATGTGTATGCTGCGACAGTTGCTTCTACTCCAAACACATTCGGCCTCATCATTCCAAATTGAAAAAGTTTCTTTTGATATTGTTCCCTTAATTTGTCGTTAGGGATCATGATGATAGATGTTTGTAATCCAGCGATATTAAAGGTTTTACTAGGAGCTGCACATAGAATGCTCCGGTTTTGAATATCAGGATTCACGCTAAATAAGGGCAAATGGCGGTTTCCTTTATAGACAAGATCTCCGTGCATTTCATCCGAGATAATCCAGACATCATGTTTTAAACAGATTTCTGCTATCTTTTTTAATTCTTCTTCGGTCCATACTCGTCCTACCGGATTATGCGGACTGCATAAAATCATTGCCTTTGCCAATGGATCACTAGCTTTTTCTTCGAGATCAGCAAAATCAATTTCATAGTGCCCATCTACAAACAGAAGTGAATTTGTAACGATTTCACATTGATGGTTTTCAATACTGCTATAAAAAGGATAGTATACCGGCTCCTGGACGATTACTTTATCTCCAGGCTTCGTTAATACTTGAAGAAGCAGATTCATTCCGGGTATAATTCCCGGGCTGAAACAAATCCAGTCCCTTTCAATTTGCAATTGAAATCGCTTTTTCCACCACTTTATGATAGATGTATAATAATTTTCACAAAAAGTTGTATATCCGTAAATTCCGTGTTTTGCCTTCTTTTCCATGGCTTCAATAATTTCCGGGGCCACTTGAAAATCCATATCTGCAATACACATTGGAATTACTTCATCATCTGCCATTGACCATTTTACTGAATGGGTGTTCGTTCTCTCGATGCAATCATTCCAATTCACTCTTGTTCCTCCTATACTTTGTCTTCATTACCTCTACTTTAATATAGTTGTGTGAATTTTGAAACCTCTCGATGAACTTATTTAAAAATATTTAATTACTTGAATGCCGATGAGTTTTTTTTCTTTTTTTTAGTCACAATCATCAAACGGAAGCACATATATACTTCCTTTTGTTGTGCCGGAATTCGGAATCCCTAAGTCTAGCAATAATCGACGAATGGTTGATTCTGAAGAAATCTGTAAGAATTCCCTCGCCTCTTTATTGGTAATGTTCGGTTGGAATAATAGATAAAAGTCTTTTAATGTTTCTGTAAGCGCAATTTTGGAAAAGTGGCCACATTGCGGACAATTCCATTTCCTTCTTGTTTTCTCCATCGGTAAATGAAAACATTGTGGACAGTGGACACCCGTTTGCTTCCAAAATAAATAATTCAGGCAGTTCGAGAATTAATTCAGTCACTAGTAAAAACCCACTTTAATTGTTGGCTCTCTTACCGTTTATTTTGTGTACACATAAGGCAAAAACAAGAGTGACTCGAACTAGAGTCACTCTTGTCTCAATTATTATTCAAGCATTTGAATTCCAGCATTTATTTCTTCATAAATCTCTTCAACTATAGAATAATCCATAGCCTCGATATAATATTTTTCCAGTTCATCGTGGAGGGCCTTTGCTTGTGCTAAATAAGCAGTACCTTCTTTCATTTTATCTTTATATCGTTTATGCACATCTTTTATTTCTATCGCGTATTTTTCGTCCGTTCCCGGGGTTACTGCTGCTAAATATAAATCAACAATTTCATCCCCTTCGCGATCTGGGAAATACTCATGAGGGTCTGTACTGTCAAAGATAGCAACTCCTAATTCTCTTATAATCACCATGTCTAAACTGTGAGGATCAAATCCACAGTGGTAGATTTCCGTATCGAACCCTCTTTCTTCCGAAACCGCAGCGATTTTTTTCAATAGAGTTGATTTTCCTGTTCCAGCACGACCTTTAATAAAATATCTCTTCGTTAAACCTTCCGTTAAATTTGCAATAAAATCTACAGCCCCTTTTGGTGTCGCTGCTCCTAGGAAGCGATCGCGAACAATGGCTTCTTTATCTCCTATATGGTCTGAAAAAATTTTATCGACTAGTTCCATAGTTAACTGATTTGCTTTTTCAAAATTCATTTCTTTAATATAAATTTCCTCTAAATCATCGTGTTCCCGCAATCCTTGTGAAAATGAATCATAAGCGGATTGGAATTTACCGCTAATTTCCTTTTGAATGTCTACAATTTCCTCTTTGTGTTGCATAAGATAAGCGCTATTCCACGCACGACCTAAATTAATGTATTCCTCTATCGCTCCTGGAGCTAATGGTTCAATGACATGGGGTGCTGTTCCATCGACAACTCCCACTTTCAACGATGGAATAATGACACCATCAATCGAATTATTATCGGATGAACAATGAATTAACTCTATGGAATACCCCTTTTCTCCCCACTCTGCTGCAAGTCTTTTCATTAAGCTGGATTTTCCTGTTCCGGGTCCGCCTTTAAGAATATAGAGACGATCAAGGCCTTTTAAATTCGAATCGAATAAATTATAAAATCCTCTGCCGGTATTTCCGCCTGCATAATAATTTAGAACCTTTCCTGTCATACCTTTACACTCCTCTTACAGTAATCGGATTAAAATCAGAAATAACTACACATTAGCCTATGCAACTTTGAAAAATTGGTTACTTAGCCCAATACTGTATTAGATTCATTGATAGTACAATGTTTATTGGCCTATACTATAGGTGGAAGATTTATAGGGGGAAAAAGAAAGTGAACACAAAAAAGAAAAAGATGCTCTATTTTTCGATTGTTATAGTCGCCTTTGCGCTATTCATATTTTTATTTATCAAACCGGATACAACGAAATCTCAGCATAATACTCAATCGACACCAACCCTGTTTGTGCATGGTTTTAAGGGTGGCCCAAGATCCTTTAATTTCATGCTTGAGCGATTTCAGAATCAGTACCATTGGGGCAAGAAGACGATGGTTTGTGAGGTGGATAAAAATGGTCATCTCCATATTTACGGTGGAATACCTACCTATTCCAAAAACCCTTTTATCCAAGTTGTGTTTAAAAATAATCGTGCCAGCATTCAGGATACGACCAATTGGTTAAAGGAAATTATGACCGTCTTGAATCAAAGGTATAATGTAAAGGAAATCTATGTGGTTGGGCATTCCATGGGTGGACTTGTTTTAACTAATTTCATTGAGCAGTCTAATGGGCAATATCCGGAAGTGCAAAAGCTTATTACCATAGGCAGCCCTTTTAAGGGGATTCAAAAAGAAACTTACTATCAAAATGTCCATAATACAGGTCCTGCTATTTTCGATTTGAAGTCCCATTCACCATTTCTCCAATCTCTTGTTTCCAATAGGAATACTTTTAACCGACATATTCAGGTTCTATCCATTGCAGGGGTAGCAAAAGATCCTGAAGATGGGGATGGTGTTGTTTCTTTAAATAGTGCACTAGGACTTCAAGATATAGTTCCAAATAGCAATTTTCACAAAAAAATCATCTACGATCCTCATGCAACGCATAGCGGCTTACATGAACACCCGATAGTGGATCAATATATTGGGGAGTTTTTGTGGGGATATTAAGAAATACGGAAGCGCCTTGCCCATCGGCGCACGGATTTCGTAGTCGCTCACCTCGAGATAAAGGAAACACAGTGAGGTAGTGCCCCACTTTTATACACTTATCTTCCAAAAAAATAAGCGGAGACAATTCCCCGCTTATTGTTACTTTTCTAGTTCGTCCAATTGTTTATTAAGCTTGCTTAATTCCTTTTCAATATCTTCCAGTTGCTTTTCTAATGGAGATAGATTTCCTTTCACAAACTCCAGCTTTTCTAAATCATGTTGCAGCCTTACATAGTCTGCCTTTAGATCTTCTATCTTATATTCAAGTTCTTTTCGATTCACTTTTTTACACCTCAAATAAAATCATTTAAATTTTTCCACGCATATGCCACTTCTAGTATACCAGTATCTCCTATCAATTGCTCTCCAATAACCTCGCCGCCATGACGCTCATAAAATTTTCTAGATTCATTGTCTTTAATAACCCATGCCATTACAGAGTGGATATTATGGTTTGATAGATGCTCTATTACTTTTTTAAAAAGCAACGTACCGATTCCTTTTCTCTGAAACGATTCCAAAATATAAAGAGTGTATAATTCCCCCTCGATTTGGAAATTGTTTGTTCGTTCGACACCGCATTCAGCAAATGCAACGATTTCCCCTTCCTCCGTTTCCGCTAAATAGCATTGGTATTTTTCATTCCTATTCTCAAGACGCGGTCTCCAGTTGCTTAACACTTTTTCATATGTTCGATTTGTTAGAGTTTCTTCTGAAAATATACCGGAATAGGTTGTCTTCCAGCTTTCATAATGAACCCTTGCCAACCCCTTTATATCTTCTATTGTTCCAATCCTAATTTTCATCCCCCAAACCCCATTTCCAAATGATTAATTACCAGAATTATAGCATTAGAAAATTGATGCTAAAATCAAAAAACAGCCTATCTAAATAAGATAAGCTGTTTCCACTAACTTTATTGCCTATTTCCCTGCTGATGGGTTTTATAATTAAGCTTCTACCGCCTGTTGTTTTGGTTCATGAAATACATTCGTATCAATTTCTTTCGTTATCTTACCAGTTAAAACTCCTGCTGTCATACTGCCGCTTACATTCAATGCAGTACGGCCCATATCAATTAATGGTTCAACAGAAATAAGTAAACCGACAATCGCGATTGGCAGATTTAAAGTTGACAATACAATTAAGGCAGCAAATGTTGCACCACCGCCAACACCTGCAACACCAAACGAGCTAATAGCCACTGTTAATATCAGTGTAATAATAAAGGTTGGAGATGTTGGATCAATTCCTGCAGCCGGTGCTACCATAACGGCTAACATCGCTGGGTAAATTCCCGCACAGCCATTTTGACCGATGGATAATCCAAAAGAAGCAGCAAAGTTGGCAATGCCTTCTGAAACTCCAAAATCCTCTGTTTGTGTTTTGATATTTAATGGCAATGTCCCTGCGCTTGTTCTGGATGTAAAGGCAAAGGATAAAGTTGGCAATGCCTTGCGTACATATTGAACAGGGCTCAGTTTTGCAAGTGATATTAGAATTAAATGAATAATAAACATAATAATTAATGCCACATAAGAAGCAATAACAAACTTTCCAAGTTTTACAATAGCACCATAATCACTTGTTGCAGCTACTTTTGTAATTAGAGCTAAAATTCCATACGGTGTAAGGCGGAGAACAAGAGAAACCACCCTCATAACAATGGCGTATAACGTATCTATAATCTTTGCAAAAAATTCACCTTGCTCAGGATTTTTTCGTTTAACCCCAAGATAAGCAATCCCTACAATAGCTGAGAAAATAACAACAGCAATCGTAGAAGTTGGGCGAGATCCTGTTAAATCTTGGAATGGATTGCTTGGGAATAACTGAAGTATTTGCTGTGGTATCGTAGCATCTTTTACCGTACCAACTGTTTGTGCTAATTCTGCGTTTCGGGCTTTTTCCATATCCCCTTGAACTAAATGCACACCGTCAAGATGGAAGCTTAAAGCAGATCCAATCCCAATAGCCGCAGCAATTGCTGTAGTTCCTAGTAAAATACCAATAACTAAGAAGCTAATTTTCCCGATATTTTTAGTCAGATTTAGCTTAGTAAATGCCCCTACAATAGAAATAAACACTAAAGGCATAACAATCATTTGCAATAATTTCACATATCCACTACCAACAATACTAAACCAATCAATAGTATGTGTAGTAATGGATGAGGCAGTACCGTAGATGATATGTATTAACAAGCCAAATACGATACCTAACCCAAGACCAGTAAAGACACGCTTTGAAAAAGAAACATGCTTTTTCTGCATCACAGCCAAACCGACAATGAGTAAAAGCAAAACAACTATATTAATAATAATAAGTAACGAGTTCACTGTTTTTCCCCCTAAAAATTAATAAGAAATACAAGTTCATACTATAATATAATTAATCCAATCAGTCAAGTCGGATTAACACTTTATTATATGAATGCGGATTTCAGATAATGATTAAATATAAAAAGAAAAAAATCAGCCCTCAAGACTGATTTATCCCATCCTTAATAAATAACCTTCCAATTATGATTAACCGTTGCTTTGACTCTCTTTTTCTCTAAAATATAGTTTGCAATAAATTCCGATACATCCGTCGGAATATCTTTTATCACCGGCTTGTTTTTATACATGAAGTAATCTCCGCCGCCACCAGCGCGATAATTATTCATCACCACGTCATATTCCTGCTCGAAACGAACTGGCTGTCCCTTATATTCCAATTTGACAATCCTTTCGCCAATTGGCTTTGAAATATCAATCAAATAGTCAATACCTTCCCACATATCATAATTATAGTGCTGCGGTTTTGGTGTTGAAAAGGCAGGATTCACTTCTATTTCCCCACCTTCATATTGTTTAAAATAGGAAGCGGACCTTTCTAATGCATCTTTCATATCTTGTCCAGTTATTCGGATAACCTTTAAGGTATTCGGATAAATATAATTGGATACAACATCTCTCATCGTCACATTTTCTGGAAATCCTGGTGATATATTATCAAATAAAGCAGTATTAGAAATATCTACTCCAGCTACTTCCATCTGAACACGATTAATAAACTCGATCAATGCATTATCCTTTGTTCTAATTTCCATCGGGTTCCGTACGAGCATATCCCCTTCAATTTTTCCAATTGGCTGATCCAACCATTCCTGTGTATCGTTTTCATATTCCATTACCTTTTCTAGTAGAGCCTTATCAGCTTCTACATCTGCTACGGATAGTAATTCGGAAGACTTCCCAACACAATTCCATCCGTTTTCATCTTTTTCTAACTTTAATGTTACCTTTCCTAGAGCAATTCCATTGTTGCCTGGCTGAACAACGATAACACCGTTAATCATATTCCCGGCAATCTGACGGTGTTGATGCCCGGTTAAAAGAACATCGATTCCTTCTACCTCCATACAAAGCTGGTACCCTTGATTTTCTCCAGTCAATGTTTCAGTCGGTTCTCCGGTCTCTAAATCACATTCAAAGCCGCCATGATAAGCAACCACAACAATATCTACCTTTTCTTCCGTTTTTAATAGGCTAACCCATTTCTTTGCTGTCACAACAGCATCCTCGAACTCCATTCCTTCAATATGCTGCGGCTGCTCCCAATTTGGGATATAAGGAGTCGTGAGGCCCAAAATACCAACTCGCAAGTTTGAATCTAATTCTTTAATGATATAAGGCTTTCCAAAGTATGGTTCTCCGGTCTCCTTACTTATAATATTCGCTGAAAGCCATGGAAAACTAGATTCATTCACTGCCGATGCTAACAGCTCTTTTCCGTAATTAAACTCATGATTTCCGAAAACCGCAGCATCATAGTTCAGTTCATTGGCTAAAATAATCATCGGATTTGGGCGTTCAGATTGGATCCGTGCATAGTGGTACGTCAGAGGTGTTCCCTGAATGAGGTCGCCATTTTCTACTAATAATACATGTGCATGCTTTGCCTTTTCCTTTTTTATTAAAGTTGCTACCTTTCCAAGTCCAACATCAAAGGGTTTATTATTTCCGTAATTGATAGGAAATATATTTCCATGAACATCACTCGTTTCAAGGATGACCAGTTCCATTTTATCCATTATAAAATTCCTTTCTAGACGAACTATTCTATAAACTATTCTAACCTATATTTTACACAAACCACTTTCAAACTACCATCAAAATTGAAGATAGATACTGAAAAACCTATTTCAGTATAAAGAATATTTACACGGTTTTAACAAGCTTTTAAACCTTTATTAATACCCTCTTAATAATTGTCAAATACCTTCAAAATATTTTACCAGAATGCAAATTTTTTGTTTATTTTCACAGAAAAATATTATATGCTTATTTCGTGTTCTAAAAAATATAAACACGGGGGTAAAAGTATGCTTAAAAAGTTTGCTGTATTATTGTTAGCGCTCTCTCTTGCTGCTGTTGCATTGGCTGGATGTGGAAGCTCCAATAAAGCAAAAGATGGAAATGGTGATTTAAAAGAATTAAGAATCGGTTTCGTACCGTCTCAAAATGCTGAAACATTGGAAGCAAGAGCGAAGCCTTTAGAAGGATTACTAAAAAAAGAACTTGGTATTAAAGTTAAAGTTACTGTAACAACTGACTATAACGCTGTTGTGGAAGCAATGAAATCTAAACAACTAGAAATCGGTTTCTTACCACCAACAGATTACGTTCTTGCACATAAACAAAAAGCTGCAAATGTACTTCTTCAAGCGCAACGCTACGGTGTTGACCCTGAAACTGGTAAACAAACTAGCGATCTAGTTGATTACTATTATTCTGGTGTTCTTGTAAGAAATGATTCTGGCATTAAAACCGTAGATGATTTAAAAGGTAAGAAAATCGGCTATCAAGCACCTACATCATCAGCTGGTTTTGTATGGCCTGCAGTATACTTAAAAGAGCATGGCATTGATGCTCTAAAAGATGTTACACCTGTTACACTTCAAGGACATGACAAAGGCGTTATGGGTGTTATGGATAAAAGCATTGATGCGGCAGCAGTATTCGTAGATGCTCGTAATATCGTTGCAAAAGAATATCCTAACATTTATAAAGATACACATTATCTATTCTTAACAGAAAAAATCCCTAATGATACCATTAGTATTCGTCCTGATATTTCAAAAGATTGGGCAGATAAAATTGCTAATGCATTCATTAAAATCGGTAAAGATTCAGAAGGTAAGAAAATCATTGAATCTATCTACACACATGAAGGTTATGTAAAATCTAAGGATTCTAACTTTGATACAGTGCGTAAATATCAAGAACAAGTAGATAAGATTGGTAAGTAAATAATTCTGTAGAAAGCACCGCAAAATAGCGGTGCTTTCATTTTTATATAATCTAAAAGAGGAATGGAGAACCTTGAGATTCTCCATTCCTCTTTTAATTTAGACAATTCTTTTTCGAATCTGTGCCGAAATAATATCTATAATCGTAACCATAATAATGATTCCGTATAAAATAATACCAACACGGCTCCATGAATGTCCATTTAAAGCAAAGACTAACGGAGCACCGATTCCCCCCGCACCTACGATACCAAGAATGGTCGCAGAACGGACGCTAATTTCAAAGCGATACAGAGTATAGGATAAAAACGCCGGCATTACTTCCGGTATAATGGCAAACCACAATGTTTGAAGTTTATTTGCTCCAGAAGCAATTAATGCTTCTCTAGCGCTAAATTCCGTATTTTCAATAGATTCTCCAAAGAGTTTCCCCAGCATTCCTATGGAGTGAAATCCTAAAGCAAGAATCCCAGCAAATGGTCCTAAACCAACAGCTTTAATAAAGATTAACGCCATGATGAGCTCCGGAAATACTCGAATACAACTTAGAACAAATTTACCAACGCTCGAAATAGCACGATTCTTACTCATATTACGTGCACCCCAGAAGGCAAATGGTACACATAATACTGCCGAAATGAACGTTCCCAAAACGGCAATTGCTAATGTTTCAAGTAAGGATCTTAATAAGTCCTCACCTTCTGGATCATATACATATCCCCAATCCGGATGTGCAAAACCATTTAGTATACCTTTAATAGCTTGTTTGGCAGAATCCTTAATTTCTAAATGCGGTGCACCCCAAAATGCCCATACATAAATGGCTACCACTATCGCAAGAATAACCCATTTCATCAAACGTTTTCTTAATGGCTTTTTTATTGTTATTTGGTTCATAGCAACTTCTCCCGTATCTTATTACTAACGGCATCCACAATGACAACCACAACCAATGTGTAAATAATGATTGTAAGTACACGATCGTATTGGAAGAAACCTAACGCAGTATTAAGTACTAGTCCAACACCACCCGCACCTACATATCCCAAAATAGCTGCTGCTCGAATATTGATTTCAAAGCTATATAAGAAAAAGGACATATAATGCGCGGTAACTTGCGGAATAACACCAAAGAATATCCACTGAATCTTATTTGCACCTACGGCTGTCATCGCTTCAAGCGGACCAGGGTCAATCGCTTCAATCGCTTCATAGAAAAGCTTTGCAATTATTCCAAAAGAGAATACAGCGATTGCGAAAATACCTGGTAGTTCCCCAATTCCAAACACAGGTACAAAGAGTGCGGCCAATAAAAGCTCTGGAATCGTACGAATTAAGTTCATTATGAATCTAAAAATTTGGTATACTACTGGAATTTTCACCACATTACTAGAAGATAAAAGTGCAAACGGAATAGCAACAATTCCTCCTAAAGTTGTTCCTAATACTGCCATCCTAATCGTTTCAAGCATTTGATCTGTAATGGAGCCGAAATAACTCCAATCCGGCGGGAACATTTCTTTTATCAGCTCAATAATATTAGGAAACCCCTGCCAAAGAGTAGTAAAAGAGATACCTGTATTAATAATACTCGCCCAAATAATTGCAATAATTAAAACTATCGTTAAGAGAGGTTTGATTTTTGTTTTCTTCGGTTTTACTGTTTCCATTATTCCGTCTCTCCTAACAGCTCGTCCTTCTTGATTTCACGTCCGTAAATTTGAGAGAAAACTTCATCTGTAGCCTCTTCAACAGGACCGTCGTATACAACCTCTCCTGCACGAATACCAATGATTCTAGTAGCATATTGTCTAGCTAAATCCACAAAGTGAAGATTGACAATCGTTGTAATTCCAAGCTCCTGGTTAATCCTCTTTAAATCATCCATTACTTGTCTTGTTGTAAATGGGTCAAGGGACGCTACCGGCTCGTCGGCAAGAATGATTTTTGCCTCCTGTGCTAAAGCACGAGCGATGGATACACGCTGCTGTTGCCCACCCGACAACTCATCGGCACGTGAATACGCTTTCTCTTGAATATTTACACGCCCTAAAGCATTTAACGCTAATTCAACATCCTGCTTTGGAAATAATCCAAGCAATGTACGAATAGTGGAATGATAAGCTACCCTTCCAGATAAAACATTCCGAATAACGCTTGAACGTTTAACAAGGTTAAAATTCTGGAATATCATACCAATGTCCCTACGAATATGACGAAGCGATTTTCCTTTAGCTGCAGTGATAGATTTACCATCAATCATTATTTCGCCTTCTGAAATCTCATGAAGTCTATTAATAGAACGAAGAAGCGTAGACTTACCAGCACCAGAAAGTCCTACAATAACAACAAAATCTCCCTTATTTATTTTAAGGTTTACATTTTTAAGGCCCTTTGTCCCATTCGGATATACCTTTGAAACATTTTTAAATTCTATCATTTCCTCTTGATTTCCCCTTCTCTTAAAGTTATTGTTTGACCGTGATGGGCAGTAAACCCCCACTAAGCATGTTGCTACGGTGGGGGTGTCATCCCAATTTTTTATCTATTTTAATGGAAGCTAAAGAAAAAAATACAAAAAACAACAATTTACAACATTAAATTTACTAAAGAACTCTAGTAAACTCAAGTTAAGATTTTATTTAATTTCAATTTTGTGACGAAAATGTTTCTAAATTTATTATATAATAAAACTCTTAAATATACTTAGTTTATTAAATAGTATGGTATGTAATTTTTCCCATATGTAAAATAATGAAAGGCTGGCATACGCCAGCCTTATTTTTTACCAGATTCATTTCCCTTTTGGATTCTTTTATGAGTATTAAATTCAACTAATTCATCGCTCATAACATTTTGTGATTTTACATTATTGTTTCGCTGTGCATTCGCATTTCCGTGTTTTGTTCTTCCCACAACCTTCACCCCTCTTTTTCATCGGCTTCATTTTGTAGTTTGATGAAAATACAAATTATTATACAAGGGAACTACCTTTTATAAGCATTTTTCGATTTCTGCCTTTTCCGCCTATGGTTACTTTTCCTCTTTTCAGCAGATGAAATATGCTCCTTTTTCATCTCCTTCAGTTTATTGTTAGGAGATGGATTCGAAGGCTTCTTTTGAGCATGTAACACCTTTTTTTCAATTTGAAGATGAATTCCTTTCTCAATCATCTCCAGATAAGAACGATCCTTTGGTGCTACTAGTGTTAGTGCCAGGCCAGTTCCTCCTGCTCTTCCTGTTCGACCAATTCGGTGAATATAACTTTCCACATCTTCTGGGATGTCATAATTAAAAACATGTGTTACCCCTTCCACATCAATCCCACGCGCAGCAACATCTGTTGCCACCAATAATTGAATTTTTGCATCTCTAAATAGTTTCATCACCTTCTCACGCTTTGCTTGCGAAAGATCTCCATGAAGCTCCTCTGACAAATATCCACGTTCCTTTAATGCGTTGTTTAATTTGCTTGCTCTTCTTTTCGTCCTGCAAAATATAATCGCAAGAAATGGGCGATACTGATCGATCAACTGGCAAACCGTGTCTTGTTTTGCACGATCGGTTGTTTCTATTACAAGTTGCTTAATATCATCTACCGTTATTCTTGGGCTTTTTACCTGTATGTCAATTGGATCTTTCATGTAATCTTTTGCAATAGACCTAATTTTCTTTGGCATCGTCGCTGAAAATAACATGGTTTGCCTATTCGTAGATAACGCCCCAATAATGTCCTCTATTTCAGGTAAAAACCCCATATGGAGCATTTGATCTGCCTCATCAAGAACTAACATTGAAACATTTGATAGCTCAATTGTACCGCGACGCATATGATCGAGCAGCCTTCCTGGGGTTGCTACGACAATGTGGATAGCCCCTTTTAATTTCCTCAATTGCTGCTCCACATCTTGTCCACCATATATAGCTAACACATGGACCCCCTCTAGTTTTTCCGCTAGTTTCTTTAATTCTGTTGTAATTTGGAGAGCCAATTCCCTCGTAGGAGAAACAATCAATGCTTGAATATAAGGACTTTCTGCATTTACCTTTTCAAGTATTGGTAATATAAAAGCGAATGTCTTTCCTGTACCTGTTTTTGCTTGTGCAACCATATCCTTTCCTTCAAGAAGGAGGGGAATGGTTTTTTCCTGAATAGGAGTAGGTTCCAAAATCCCAAAGGAACGCAGAACCTGGTTAAGATTCGAACTCACACCTAGCTTTACAAAATCTGACAACTCGTTCACACCCTTAAATAATTCTTGCTTATATCATATCATTTCCTTTTTAATAAAACTTTCTTGTTATTTGTCAAAAAAAACAAAAAGAGATTGCTCCAATAATGAGCGATCTCTCCAAAGATTCTCTATGCTTTTATATTAATCCCATATTCTTCAAACCAATAATGAATTTGGGCAAGGTAGGCAAGTAATTGTGGTCCTGTCATTAATTGACCAAACCAAGGTACTTGAAAAGCTTTCCCCTCTGACTCGATGATATCCTGCAATTTTTCTGTTTTAAACAGGTCATAAAGAATAGAGCTTCTATTTTCTAATATTTCATTTAACCAGTTTTTCACTACTTTTGTGTATACAGGGTTATGTGTTTTCGGGTATGGACTTTTCTTTCTATATAAAACTTCATTAGGTAATGTTCCTTCCAAAGCTTTACGCAAAATACCTTTCTCACGACCTTCATACATTTTGACTTCCCACGGAATGTTCCACACATATTCTACTAGACGATGATCTGCGAATGGGACACGAACTTCCAGGCTTGCTCCCATGCTCATTCTATCCTTGCGATCTAATAAAGTCGTCATGAACCATGTTAGATTTAGATAAAACAATTGCCGTCTTTTAGCTTCTAAAGGACTTTCACCTTCTAACACTGGAGTTTCTTGGATGGTGTTTTCATATTGAGTCATAACATAATCCTTTAAATGAAGTCTTTCGTTCCAATTATCCTTTAAAAGACTTACTCGTTCATCCAAGGAACGCATCCAAGGAAATCCATTTCGCTCTAGGTCGTCTTTACGATGGAACCAAGGATAGCCGCCAAAGATTTCATCTGCACACTCTCCAGATAAACTTACGACAAAATCATTTTTAATTTCTCTACAGAACCATAATAGGGATGAATCTACATCTGCCATCCCAGGTGTATCCCTAACGAGAACTGCTTCCTTTAAATATTCGGCAAGGTCTTCCTGGCTGATGACACAATGATGGTGGATGGTTCCGTATGTTTTTGTCATAAGGTCAATCCAATGTCCATCCGCATTAGGTTGAAAATCATTTGATTTAAAATACTGGTCATTTCCCTCATAATCGATGGAATAGGTGTGCAGCGGCCCTTTCCCTTCTGTTTTAAAATGATTCGATGCAATAGCAGTGATGGCACTAGAATCAATACCGCCTGATAAAAAGGTACATACAGGAACATCTGAAACTAATTGTCTTGTTACAGCATCCGTAAATAAGGATTTCACTTTTTCCGCCGTTTCATCCACACTATCTGTGTGTTGTTCACTTTTCACATTCCAATATCTCCAAATGTTCAATCCGTCTTTTGAATAAGTTAAAGCATGGGCAGGCCGAACTTCATGGATCCCTATAAAAATCCCATGCCCAGGGGTTCTGGACGGACCAAGTCCCAACACCTCCGCCAATCCATCCATGCCAATCTCTGCTTTCATGGCTGGATGTGCCAAAATGGCCTTTATTTCTGAGCTAAATAGAAATCTCCCATTTTGTTCAGAATAAAATAATGGCTTCACCCCCATACGGTCACGTGCCATAAATAATTGCTGTCTTTCTTCATCCCAAATTCCAAATGCGTAAATACCATTTAAGTATTGAACACAGTCTTCTTTCCATTCCATATAGGATGTAAGCAGCACTTCCGTATCAGAATGCCCTTGAAATGGATAACCTCTCTTAATAAGCTCTTTCCTTATATCCTCTGTATTATAAAGTTCCCCATTATAGCAAATCGTATAGGAGTGGTCTCCTTTTATACGCGTCATAGGTTGAATGCCCCCTTCAGGATCCACAACAACCAATCGCTTATGTCCAAATGCTGCATGTGGCGTTACCCATATATTCGTGTCATCAGGACCACGCTTTGCCAATGTTTCTGTCATTTTGTTTAAAATAGTGTGTTTGTTGCTTAAATCATCTCGATAATCAATCCATCCAGTAATACCACACATAAAGGACCATCCTTCCAATTATCTTTTGAAAAACCATACTTATCATATGGGCGGGTAGCCCAGATTGAAAGTTGTCCCTGAGAGGAAAAGAAAGGGAAGCGGCACGAAATTGGATTTAAACAGCTCGTTTTAGATCTTTATACCCACAAACTTTCAAACAAAAAACACCCACTTAGGAGAAGGGTGTTTACTAATTTGATGTAGACTTCGGTTTTCTAATTAATTGCTTCACTACCTCTGAAAAAACAATGCCGATTGCAATGGCTCCCGATAGCATAAAAGCTTTTGCTGCTAATTGAATAGCCGAATTATAGTCATTTTCTACAAAGTGCCTCATTGCATCATAGGCTAGTCCGCCGGGGACCATTGGGATAATACCCGACACACTAAAAATAATAATCGGCTCCTTATATATACGTGCAAAAGTTTGGCTAATTATTCCTACTATAAAAGCCGCAATAAACGTTGCAATGACGGAATCTGTATGGAGGTTTACAGAAAAAGCAATATATACAATCCATCCAAGCATCCCAACTAGCCCGCATAACAAAAGCTTGCTCCGCGGCACATTAAAAATAACTCCGAACGCTGCGGTAGAAATAAAACTGGTTATAAGCTGCCCAAGCATCATCATCAAAGCTATTCACTCCTCTCTAGTCTAAACTAAACAACTCTACCTAAAGGAAAGTATGACGGCAATTCCCGCCCCTATTGCAAATGCAGTTAAAAAAGCTTCTGCTCCTTTTGACAAACCTGCAACAAGATGTCCCGCCATTAAATCCCTAACAGCATTCGTTATTAATAACCCCGGTACCAATGGCATTACAGAACCGATAATGATTTTATCCAATTCGGTACCTATGCCTATTTTTATTAATAAGGCCGCAATCAATCCCATGATAAAGGAAGATAAAAATTCAGCAAAAAAACGAACTCTGGCAAGCTTGTCAAAATACAACAGACAAGGATAGCCTATTCCACCTGTAATCATCGCCGGGATGAAATCCTTCCACTGTCCTTGAAACATGATAAGGAAACAACCGCTTGCCAGAGAGGCAGCCGCAATTTGAATCCAAATCGGAAATTTATAATCCGCCTTTTCCGCCGCTTTTAGCCTTTGATAGGCTTCATCCAGCTCTAATTCACCGCTCGCTATTTTCCGTGATATACTATTGACTACCGTAACCTTTTTTAAGTCTGTGGATCGTTCTACAATCCTCACAAGCTTCGTTGGTTCTACACCATCAATGGAAAAAATAATACCGGTCGGTGTTACGAAACAATGGGAACCATAAATGCCAAATGCGTTTGCAATTCTGGTCATTGTATCTTCTACACGGTATGTCTCTCCGCCGCTTTGCAGCATGATTTTACCCGCAAGTAAACATACTTCCACAATTTTATATGTTTTGCTATTTTCCTGTTCCATTTTTTACTCCTATACGGTTCATATTCAAGAAATCCTATATCATCTTAAAAGAAAGACAAGCTATTTATCAATACCTTTTTTTTAATGCTGTTTTTTGAATTAATTATTACCTTTCGCCATTTGATGTAAATCATAAGCGAGCTTGGTTTGGGAGCATTTTTTCTTATAAGATTTACTACTTTTTAACGGCTGTTACCTAAATTTTTGTATATAAAAGCAACAAAGTTTATGAAAAGAGCCCTCTTAATGCTACTATACAGTTTTTTACAAGTAAAAACGAGGCCCCGTGGATAATGTATACCTTTGTCACGGAATGATTCCCTTTTGTCGTACCTGAATTTGGAAGTTCTAAGTCTAATAATAACCCTCAAAGGTAGAAATCCTGCTTCTGAAATAAATAATTCAGGCAGTTTCAGACATAATTCAGGCGTTTGGAGAAATAATTCAGTCGCTACTACAAATAATTCGGTCACTACCGAGTTGGCCCCCTTATTTTAGACACATACTCCTATTATCTTTCTTTTTCGCAGTATTTTATTTTTTTGTTTAAGATGGAAATTGCCCCCTCTGTCTTGCCTAATTTTGTGATAGTATCATATCGACTTGACATGGAGCCTCTTCGCGCATGATTCTCTATCCAGGAACCCAGCCTCTTAAGAAGCTGTATTCACCAACTAGGTTATCATGCGCTGCTCCATATCAAGTCGTGCTCCTAATTCGTTCTGCTTTTATACCAAATAAGGGGCCAATTTCCTCTCATCCTATTCTCACTACAAATTAATAACCATTTCTTCCATACTACCTACCTCGTTAAATTTCTTATGGAACTGAGTAGGGGAAAGATAATGAAGACTCCCATGATATCTTCGGTGATTATAAAATTCCATATACTCATCTATTCGGTAATACGCTTCATCAAAACACTCAAAGGTGTACCGTTGGTAACACTCCCGTTCGATGATACTGTGAAATGATTCTATATACGCATTTAAATTGGGTGATTTTGGGGGAATACGTTCATGATAAATTTTATGGAGTTCACAAAATTCCCCAAAGTCTTTACTTACAAATTGTGGACCATTATCGGTTCGAATAATGATACTATATTCCTTTTCATCTTGTGGCAAATGAACCTGACGCCGTATAATGGCTTCTTGAAGCATTGTATTAATGTTCTCGGCTTTACATGTTGATCCTCGATAATAACCTACAATACAACGGTCGAATACATCTATGGCACTTGCCAGAAAAAAGAACCGGCCACTGTCTTCTATCGAACCATATTTAATATCTACTTGCCATAATTGGTTGGGTCCGGTAATTGAGTGCTGCTTAGCTAGTCGTCTTGGATAGGAAGGAGAAACGTTGCGCTTTGGCAGTAGAATGCCTAACTTATCACATAATCGGTACACTTTTTTAAAGTTAATCACTAGATTATGTTCCACCCTTAAATAATTGGTTAACTTACGATAACCATAGATTCCTTCTTCTCCTTCTATGCCTTCCATTAAAAGCTCTTCAATTTGTTCGTCGGAAACCATAGATCCATCTTTTCTTAATGAATAACCTGGACTAGGACGCCCTCGCTTCGTTACTATTTTTTCATTTGTTTCAATATCCTGATGATAGTAGTACAAAGAGCGACTCACCTCCAATGCCTTCATCGTTTGTTTTACAGGAAAACCTTCCGCAACCCAAAGATTCACTTCATCTAATTTTGAATTTATAGAGATTCGTTTTTTTTTATTAAATTCTTTAACATGGCAACTTCCAGTTCTTTTTCTCCAAGCAATTTCATCGCTTGTTCATACTTTTCTAGTAGTTCGCCTTTAGTGGGGTTATCAGATAATATGGTTGTACCCTCATTTTCCATTAGATCAAGCATTTCATCTTTATATTCATTCATCCACCTTCTAAAGGTATCTCTTGATATTCCCGCCTTTCGGGCAATAGAAGAATGGTTACCCGTTTCTAACGCAAGCCGAACATATTTCTTTTTTACATCTTCAATTACATCAATTTTCTTTCCAGGCATGGGTCTTCACCTCCCTATGAATCATTTTGTATGTTATACATTAAGTGTAAACCTAAGGTATTATCGTGTCTAAATGATTAAGGGGGCTAAAAAGCTACATAGAATAATTCAGTCATAAGAAAAACGCGAGGCACCACAGCATTAGTGTTTGGATCTTATCAACAAAATAATAAAAAAATGCAGAAGCTAAATAACTTCTGCATTCCCCTTATTCTGTGCAAATTGACTATTATAAAGATCCGCATAAAAGCCGCCTTTAGCAAGGAGCTCTTCATGATTTCCTTTTTCTACTACATCTCCATGATTCATAACTAGAATTAAATCCGCATCACGGATCGTTGATAGACGGTGTGCGATGACAAAGCTTGTTCTTCCTTTCATCAATTCGTTCATTGCTTGTTGAATAAGGACTTCGGTTCTTGTATCCACACTGCTTGTTGCTTCATCCAAAATAAGGATAGTTGGATCTGCCAGGATGGCACGGGCGATTGTAAGCAATTGTTTTTGGCCTTGCGAAATATTCGATGCTTCCTCATTCAAAATGGTCTCATATCCATCCGGAAGCGTCCGGATAAAATGATCAGCCCTTGCCGCTTTTGCAGCCCGTATAATTTCTTCGTCTGTAGCATTTTCACGTCCATATGCAATATTATCCTTGATCGTTCCGTTAAAAAGCCATGTATCCTGCAAAACCATCCCGAACATACTGCGTAAATTTCCTCTTTTTAGCTCGGTAATATCAACGCCATCAATGGTAATTTTCCCTTCATTAATTTCGTAAAATCTCATCAACAAATTAATAAGAGTTGTTTTACCTGCTCCGGTAGGACCAACAATTGCAATGGTTTGCCCCTTTTTCACATCGATATTCATTCCTTTTATAATCGTCTCATTCTCCTTGTAGCCAAAGACCACATTTTCAAATGCAACGTCACCTTTAGGTAGTTTGATTACCTTTGCATCAACCACTTCCGGTACTTCTTCTTCCTCATCTAAAAGTTCAAACACACGCTCTGCGGATGCAATGGTTGATTGAATGATATTTGCAATTTGGGCTGTTTGCGTGATTGGCTGTGAAAATTGCCTTGCGTATTGGATAAACGCTTGAATATCTCCTATCGTAATGGCTCTTTTTGTTACAAGAATTCCACCAACAACCGATACAAGCACATAGCCTATATTATTTATGAAAGCCATTAAAGGCATAATAATACCGGAAATAAATTGTGCTTTCCTTCCGGATTCATAAAGGCGCTCATTAATGGTGTTAAAATCGGAAATCGATTTCTCTTCCCTGCCAAACGCTTTCACAATCTGATGACCAGTATACATTTCCTCCACATGTCCATTCAATTCCCCAAGTGCCTTTTGCTGTCCCATGAAAAACTTTTGGGATTTCTTTGCAATTCCGGCTGTTGCCAAAATACTTAAAGGCAAAGTTAAAATAACAATCAATGTCATCAAAGGACTTATTGTAAGCATCATCACAATTACACCAACCAGTGTAACAATCGACGTAATCAGCTGTGTTAAGCTTTGCTGCAAAGTATTGCTAATATTATCCATATCATTCACAACTCGGCTTAATACTTCCCCATGTGTACGGGAATCATAAAATTTCAGTGGCAGCCTCGTCAATTTTTCGTTTACTTCTTTCCGTAAATCATAAACTGTTTTCTGAGCCACCCCTGCCATTACATATTGCTGAAAATAACTAAATAAGGAGCTGAAAATATAAAGCCCTGCTAAAACTATTAGGATGTGTAAAATATAATCAAAATCAACCTTTGCACCAGGCACACCTTTTATTTTCATCATCATGCCTTCGAATAACTTGGTCGTAGCATTCCCCATTAATTTCGGGCCAATAATAGTAAAAACAGTACTTAAAATTGCCATCAAAAATACTGCCGTTAATCGTACTCGATGCGGCTTTAAATATCCGATTAACCTTTTAAACGTACCTTTAAAGTTTTTTGCCTTTTGAACAGGCATTCCAAATCCGTGCCCATGTCCTGGCCCTCGCATTGGTCCTCTTCTGGCTTGATGGACATTTCGATTATCTCTTTCGCTCATGCAATCTCCTCCTCTGATAACTGTGAGGATACAATTTCACGATATACTTCACATGTTTCCATTAATTCCTTGTGAGTGCCAATTCCGGCCGTTTTTCCTTGATCTAGTACTATAATTTGGTCAGCATCCATAACCGTACTAACCCTTTGAGCCACAATCAAAACAGTCGAATCCCCTGTTTCCTTTTTCAACTCGGCACGCAATTTAGCATCCGTTTTAAAATCAAGTGCTGAAAAACTATCATCAAATATATAAATTTCCGGTTTTCGCACAAGTGCTCTTGCAATGGAAAGCCTTTGCTTTTGTCCCCCCGATACATTCGTACCACCTTGTGCGATAACCGAATCATATCCATCTTTTAATTCAGAGATAAATTCAGTAGCTTGCGCAATTTCCGCGGCATGTTTGACGTCCTCGACTGTTGCTTTTTCATTTCCATAACTAATATTATCTGTAATCGTTCCGGTAAAAAGAACTGCCTTTTGCGGAACGAATCCGATTTTTTCCCTAAGATGCTCCTGTGACATACTACGTACATCAACACCATCGACCAGGACTTCCCCGCTGCTAACATCATAAAACCTTGGTATTAAGCTAATAAGCGTTGACTTTCCGGAACCTGTACCGCCAATGATAGCTGTCACCTTTCCGGGATTAGCTTTAAAGGATATATTCGAAATAGCAGGGTTTTCCGCACCCGGATAGCTGAAGGTAACATTTTTAAATTCAATATATCCGCTTTTATCCGTTGCTTTTTGAACATTTTCAGCATCTTTAATATTTGGTTTAATATCTAAAACTTCATTAATACGTACTGCTGAAACAGATGCACGGGGTATCATGATAAACATCATTGATAGCATGATGAGAGAAAACATAATTTGCATTGCATATTGGATAAATGCCATAAGATCCCCAACCTGCATATTTTGGTGATCAATTCGGATCCCGCCAAACCATATAATTGCAATGGTCGAGAAGTTCATAATAAGCATCATAACTGGCATTAAGGTGGCCATAATTTTATTTACTTTAATGGCTGTTTGAGTTAAATCAGCATTTGCTTCTTCAAAGCGTTTCTTTTCGTAGTCGATGCGGTTAAACGAACGGATCACTCGAATACCAGTTAGATTTTCACGCAATACAAGATTCAATTTATCCAACTTTTTCTGCATTGCTTTAAATAATGGAATTCCTTTTCGTTGAACAAGGAGAATAGCAATAAATAAAACTGGCAATGAAACAACAAGAACCAACGAAAGCTTTGCATCCCTTGAAACGGCCATAATAATCCCACCGATACACATTAACGGTGCCATAACCATCATCCTCAGCATCATAATGAGTACTTGCTGGACCTGATTAATATCATTCGTAGTTCTTGTAATAAGGGAAGCTGTTCCAATTTGATCAAATTCATTAAGTGAAAAGCTTTCAACATGAGAAAAAACCTTTGTACGAAGGTTCTTACCAAAACTCGACGCTACTTTAGAAGAGTAAAAGCTTGCAGCAATAGAACAAACAGCCCCGATGCCTGCTATTAACAGCATCCATCCGCCAATTTTTAAAATATAAGGCTCATCCCCCCGGACAACACCTTTATCAACAATATCACCCATTAAAGAAGGCAAATATAGGTCGGAAAGGGAGCGGAGGAAAACTAAAATGATCACGAGGCCAATTAATAATCGATATGGCTTCAAATGTCTGAACAAACGTATCATATTACATCATCATCTCCATTCATCCCGTTTAGAACTAACATCATTTTCTGCAAAATACTCAATCGTCTCGGAAAGTAACTCTGCAAATTGCTTACTTTTTTCCTCCCCTAAGTGGCCAATTAATCCATGAAGTTTTTGTAAATAGGCATCCACCACTTTTTCGGTTACCTGTTCGCCTTTCTCCGTTAGCATTACCTTGACAGATCTTCTATCATTGGGATCTATACGACGCTCAACTAACCCATCTGCCTCTAAACGGTTAATTAATTGAGTAACAGAGGGTGCAGTAACCTGAAGATACTTACTTAGACAGGATACTGTTAAGTCAACTCCATGATGCTTCTTCGCCGATTTAATCGTGAACAACAGTTTATATTCACCGGGTTTTACCCCTTTATATGCTTTCGGTCGAAAATGACTTCGAAATTGCATCAATGAATGAAAAAGTTCTTTAGCAATTAGATCGTTTTTGTCCACTGTTCCCACCTCCATTTTTATTAGTTTAGTTAATAAATAATTAAGTAAACTAATTATATTTTCTTAACGGTTTATCGTCAATAAATAAGATTTCATAAAGAGTGTTTTCGTAACTTATTTTAAATCCTAGGATAGACATAGGTTCGAGGCATTTTTTATTAAATTCATTAGTAAGTGAAAGTAGTATTTTGATTTTAAAAAAATACCTTCAAAAAAGAAATAATCTCAGGAAAAAAAGCCCGAGATTATTTTTATTAAATATTAGCTAGTTGATTATAAATCTTTTTACTAATTGGCGCATAGGATTTTACACTGTTTTGTATATTGGAAATTAACACGACGTAAGCATTTCCTCCTTTTGAAAAACTATTCATACCATTCCAACCTGGCAATACACCATGGCTTGAATAGTTTCCCGGTGGAACAGACCAGCCTTTTCGATTAATATACCATCCATATCCATATCTTGCTATGTTATGGGGCGTAAACATCTGCTTATAGCTTTCTTGGGAAATCAGTTTCCCAGCTTGTAAAGCATGATCAAATTTATATAAATCATATGGAGTAGAATAAATATCTCCACAGCCAAACACTTGCGAAAAATCTTGCATCTTCGGAATATAGATCATCCCCATTTTTAATTTATAGCCAATGGAAGGATATTTTTCCTTCTTCAAATCACTTCCAAAGCCTGAATGAGTCATCCCTGCTACATTAAAAATGTGTTCTTTAATATATTCATGTAAAGGCATTCCGCTTGCCTTTTCAATTACATATCCGAGAAGGGAATAATTTGCATCTGAGTATCCCCATTTAGTTCCAGGTATAGATTTAAGATGCACCGCTGTTTCCCCAATACTTTGCATTAACTCTTCTCTTGATACTTTTCCACCAGACTCATTACGAACGGGAATACCAGAAGTATGAGTCAGTAAGTGATATAATTTTATTTCCTTTGCATGCGGGAAATTGGGAAGATAATCTGACAATGGTTCATTAATATTCACTTTCCCCGCTTCCTGCAGTTGTAAAAAGGCTGTAGCAACAAAGGATTTAGTTATAGAGCCGATATAGTAAGCAGTATCAGGATTATTTGGCACTTTCTTACTTTGGTTAGCAAACCCATACCCCTTATTTATTATCACCTTCCCATTTTTCACAATTAGGGCAGTTCCGTTAAAATGAATCTTTTTCAGATAATGATCTATTTTTTTATCAGTTGAAACACCTTCACTAGGAATCCTTTTGGGAGGACTATATTTTTTCCCAGAAGTTAAAACGCTCTTTACAGTCTGGGGATCCGTCGTATATAAAAATCGGAAAGAAGAACGATAGTGAAAAAAAGCCCCTGCCACAACCAAGAATATCAGACAAATAAGTACAGGAATTCGCAAGGAATTCTTTCCTCTATGTCTTGATTTATATCTGGAATTATTATGCATATTCTCGCTCCTCATATAGGTAAAATACTTAGTCTAAACAATTCTTAATATCAATCTTTTCTTACCAATATAATAGACGTTCAATTCGGCTTAAAGGTTCTTATAAAACAAAAAAAATATCAACTTCAATTACAAATGCAATAGAAGGTAGAATACCTCCTTATTTATTCTCAAAAATCCTTAAAATAATCCGTTCTACTTTGTTTTACCCTTCATAACATGGTTTAGATAAACTGAATCTACACCTTATTACACAAACAAAAAAGCCAAGCATCAAACTTGGCTTTTTTGTGGATATATTGTTGTAGATTCTTTCTCCAAATCTCTTTCTATAAACTTTTTCCTCATAATAAACGGATAGAAAACTAAACCTACTACAAATAAGCCAATTCCTAAGAAAAATGTTTTCATATCAGCTGTACCCGTTTTAATGACCCAAACAGAGTAAACAATGGCTAGCGTAGTTATGATGCCGTCAAGTTTTCTTGACCCTTTTACCTTGTCATATGTTTCACCGGTTATAACTAGTTTTAATTGATACAAAGCAGAAACTAGATATGGAATTAAATAGGCTAAGGTCGCAACTACAATAGCAAAATTGTATGCTTGTGTCACTGTACCTGAAATGGTAGAAAAAAGAAATACTTGCGTCATTATATTTGTAATGGATAATGATTTAATCGGACTGCCGGATTTATTTGTTTTAGCAAAGAATTTCGGGAATAGTCCTACCTTCGCAGCTTGATATGGCACTTCAGAGCTTACGACAATCCAACCTACTGTAGAACCGAATAAAGAAATAAGTGCTAATAATGCCATAATATAAGTTCCGCTGTGCCCAATAACCATACCTAATGCATCAACTAGGGGCTTTTGTGATTCCTTGAGCTGATCTTGCGGAAGTGCCCCCATCGTTAACAAAGTAATACCCACATAGATTAATAGAGAAATGACTAAACCAATCATTGTTGCTTTCTTTACATCGCCTTGTGACTTAGCACGATTGGATAGCATAACCGCCGATTCTATTCCGATGAACGCCCAAAGCGTAGAAATCGCCCCTGCATTCACTTGTCCCCCAAGACCAACTTTGTTACCTGTTGCATCCACAAATGCCTTTGCATTTCCTAAATTTGCTACATCAAACACAAATACTGTTACAATGACAAATAGCAGAAAACCAATTACCTTTGTAATAGTAGCCGTAAGATTTAATTTTCCGGCTGCATTGAAACTTTTAGATAGAATGAATTGAATTCCCCATAGCATGATAGTACATATTATGAAAGTTAGGCATTTACCAAACTCTAATTGAAAGTTTCCGATTGAAAATAGGATTTTCTTGCTTTGCATTATAGGAAAAAATGTTGTTAAATACCCTGCAAATGAAATGATAACGGATGCCGTTGCTGCCCAATTAGCCGCCCAATATCCCCATGCCATACTGTATCCAGCTACTTTTCCAGCCTTTGGAGAAGGAAATAAGTTTTGAGCATAGCTTTGCGGCCCCGCCTTTAACTCCGGTTTTCTCGTTGCTAGATTACCGAATACTAGTGCAATCATAAATACACCAAGTCCAGTTGCTAACCATGCAAGTGTAGACCCAGTTGGACTAGCTACATGTGCTAGATTAGCTGGAAGCATAAAAATACCGCCGCCTACCATATTACCAATTACAAATGTGGTTAAAATCCATAACCCCCATTTTTTCGTTTCCATCCTATATCACCTTTTCCTGAGATGTCATCATTTAATCGCTAGGCAATCTTTATGTTCGTTGTTGATTTTGACTTTGGTATGTCATGCGAATAGATTATTCTATGAAATAAGCTAATGACCATGCACGCCAAAGGAGTTTTAAACTAATCAACAATATATTTAATAGAGCCAATCATTGAGTTCATGGGTTAAGCATACTTCAATTCTCTACTTTGGTAAAGTGATAATACGATAAAACATCAGTGGTAAATATAAGTAAACTTAATGAAGTTTGGTAGATAGGAACAAATCTGCTAGCACCGCAGTTCTAGCGTTCAAATAAGTGAAATTTTAGTAATTTATGACGAAGAAAACCCACAAGTCAATCGACGTGTGGGTTTTTAGTCTTCCAGTGTTGTTCCATCGCTTTGTCTACATAGACCCACCCTTTCCAAGCTATATGCAAGGTGTCTTTTAAAAAGTAAGGGTCATATTCGTGGCCAGATAGATCGGCGATTGGAAATCCGGCAGCTCTTATTTGCTGATGTAGCTTCTTATAATAAACTTCGCGTCCTTCTCTTGGAAATCCAGTGTAATCGTACCATCTTCCGTTAACAGGAATCGAAACAAATAATGGCTCGGCACCTTTTTCCTTCAAAAGATCTAAAATCATCTGTAAATCTTTATACTCTACAGATTTACCATAGGATCCGTTTACATTATAATTCTTCATCTTATGTTCAATTGGACGGATTTTCTTTTTATAAACACTATGTGAAATATAAAAAGGGTTTCTCTTTGCATCTTTCCTCCCATAATTGCTGGCATTACGTTTCAATTCTTCCCACGATTTGCCTTTAACTAGCGAAGGATTTTCATATCGTTTACGTGGATAACCATTGTAAAGAGAATAATACAAATCTTTCTTTTCAAGCAGCTTCCAATTCAAAAACGCTAGTGGTCTTATGATAGTTGCCTTTAATGGATTGGCACGACCAATTTCCGAACGATACATAGTCGAAAGCATATAATCCCTTTTTACAACATCAAACTTTAACAGCCTATGAATAGCTTCCTTCTTTAACTTTGGATCAATGTTATGGTTAAATGCGAGATCATATGCCTGTAACATTGAATAGTTTGGATCAAAATGGACGCTATTAATTCCTTTCTTGTGAAACCATTGGGGAGAAATAATTAAAACCATTTTCCTCCCCTTTAATTGATTGGAATGTGCTGCCAAGTTCATAAACTCAATTAAAGATTGCGTACCGCCGCGACCCACTAAAAAGGGAGTAAATCCCTGTGGATTTGCTTTAAAATAATTAGATGGATGAAAAGGATCAAACCTTGATAATTCTGATGACCCATACATAGGGAAATACTTTTTGTTATCCAACATCCTGCTTTGTATATAGTCTCCTTGGAACATTAATGGACTTAGACTTGTAGCATCCTTTTCAATCTTCTTATTAGAAATTAAATGTCCTATCCAAGCATTCGGGATAAATAAAAACACTAAAAATAGCACAATCGCTAAAATAAGTGGACCAAAAGTGTACTTTTTCATTGATGTTCAGCTAATTTCTCAGCTATATTATTCGGAGTATTCCACTCCTCACGATTAAATTCTGTAATCGGTATATTAATACCGAAACGCTCATCCACCTCAACTAAAAAGTTAATAGTACCAAATGAATCTAATAGCCCTGTTTCGAAAAGATCAATATTAGGATCTTCCTTTACAACATCATCCTGACAAATCTCTGCTAATAAATTGATAATATCTTGTTTTTCCATAATAATCATTCTCCTTTAATAGTATTTTTCGTATAGGTGTTACATTTCTTAAAAGGCTATTCCTTCATCATAAACTGCTTAGTTTAAGAAAAGAGCCTTTAACGAAATATTTGTCCTGAAAAGATATATAAACCGAAACAAACAAAGTGAAATGTTATGATCACGGAAACTACATGTGTAAACTTGTTTTTCGGCCAAAATTTATGCTGTCTATTCCACCTATCGAAAAAGTCATACCCAATCATTAAAGCTGCCATGTATAAACCATAAACAATATATTGTAGGGCAATTCCATGCCAGAAACCCATAATTAAAAATAATAATAAATAACCAATATTGGAAACGGTGTAACGATCTTTAATCCATTTCTTCTTAGTCATCCATAAAACAAAACGCATGTAAATATAATCCCTAAACCAAAACGACAATGTCATATGCCAACGATTCCAGAAATCCTTTATATTTCGACTTATGAATGGAGCATTAAAGTTTTCCGGAGTTTTGATTCCCATAAAATAACTTACTCCAATTGCAAATGCACTGTATCCTGCAAAATCAAAGAACAGGTACAAACTGTAAGAATACATATACATTAAATTTGCCAAGGAAGGTGGTATATACACATAAGGATTTCTTGGCAAATACGCAATAAAGTAATGGTGAAGTAAATAAGCAATAATAAATTTATATAGGAATCCTTTAAATATCTTATTTATCCCTAAATATAAATACTCCACATATTGCTCCTTTGTTGGAACAACGTTACTATCCTTTTCAAATCTGCGCCAGCGATCAATTGGACCAGATGAGATGGTTGGAAAGAATAATAGAAAGTAGAGAAATTCTATTATTGGGATATCGTTTTTTATAAGTCCGTCTCTAGTCTCCATAATCATTTGAACTGCTTTAAAGGTTAAATAAGAAATTCCTAAGAAACCAATCAAATGATTAATCCCTAAAAAGGGGAAAATTTTAACAAGGGCTAGTGGTAGGATGGATGCTACCACAGCCCATACAAAGATGGATGTTTTATTTTCTTTTTGCCTATATATTGCATAGCCTTTGACTAATAGTAACTGCCATATTGTAAATACAATGAGGGAGACAACTCCCATAATGCTGTGGGCAAAAATAATGGCTAACATGATTACCGTAATAATCATATTATAGGTTTTCGATAGTCTGCCTCTAAGTCCAAGAATAATCGTAGGTAGTAAAAGAATAGCTATAATCAAGAAAAAGATAAATTTTTCGTACGGTATCATGCCATTACCTCAGCAGATAATCTCTTACGATCAACCTTACCATTAGGTGTCATAGGCAGAGTTTCAGTATAGGAAAACTTCCTTGGAATCATATAGGATGGCAGAAGTTCCGATAGTTCTTTCTTTATCGCACCTGTTAATTGATACTGTTTTTCAAAGGAATGCTTAGCCGGCACAATGAACGCAGATAAATAATCGATTTTCCCATCTTTATAGACAGGTACAACCACACATGCATCCACGTATTGGGACTTTGCAATGTTGTACTCAATCTCCTCAAGTTCCATCCGGTATCCGTGTACCTTTACTTGGAAATCAAGGCGACCCTGATAGTACAGCAATCCATTTTTCCTATATCCTGCATCACCTGTTCGATAGGCTCTTTCTCCATCTTTTACAAAGAAAGACTTATCCGTTAGCTCTTTTTCTCCTAAATACCCTTTACTTACACTTGGTCCAACGATTATCATCTCCCCTTTTTCTCCATCCGGAAGTTGATTACCATTTTCATCCACAATTAATAACTGTGTATCATCTTTACAATATCCAATTGGCAAAATAGAATGTGCTGCTAATAGTTCATTTGTAACCTCAACCATCGTGATCGCAACAGTTGCTTCTGTTGGTCCGTACAAATTAAATACTCTTGCACCCGGAAACCGTTCCTTTAACTGACGAGCTACATCGGCAGAAAGCACTTCCCCGCAAAACAGGAATACTTCAAGATTAGGAAGCATTTCCTTCGAAAAGGACGGTTCCATTAAACACATTTGCGCAAATGATGGGGTCGATGTCCAAACTTGAATATTAGATTCACTTAATTCCGCAAAAAGCATTTTTGGATTCGCAATCATATCCTTTGTAATGGCAAACAAAGTCCCACCTGTACAGAGGGATGGATAAAGATCCATTACAGATAAATCAAACGAAAAAGGCGCTTGATTTAAGAAGATCTGTTGTTTCTCAATTGGAAAATCCGAAAGCATCCAACTCACATAGCTTTGAAGATTATTTGCTGTAATCTGCACGCCTTTTGGATTTCCTGTACTACCCGAAGTATAGATAATGTAGAAGGTATCCTCCTCCTTTACCCACTTTTCTTCAGAGGCTACATCTTCATGGGAGCTTCGAATATGATAAAGCTCTTCACTTTGAACCATTTTGATTGGGTAGTTTTCAAAATGGCTAACATCCATTTCCTCAGTCGCAAAGAAAAATTCCGCTTTCGAACTCTCTATAATTCTTTTAATACGATCTATTGGAATCGAAACATCCACTGGGATATATGGATGCCCTGCTTTTACACTTCCTAAAAAAGAAACAACCATTTCAGGAGCCATATGACCATAAACGATAATAGGAGAGTGCTGCTTCTCTGAATTATTTTCAATATAGGATGCTAACCGATTGGACTGGCTCCATAAATCCCCATATGTGATGGAATCATCACGATTTTTAAAGGAAACTCGATTTGGATCGTTTGCAGCCAACTGTTCCATTGATTTTATTAAATTCATGATTACTCCTCCTGATCATTAAAACTCACTATAAATAAATGGCCCTGCACTCATATCATGAAATCCGTAAATTAATACTAGCAAAATCAGAATGAGCAAATAATAAAAAGTACGAAGACTCCACCATGCCACTGGATTTTTTATCTTCTTGTCTTGCTTTTTCATAAAAAGGCACCCTTTCGTGCTTAATATACCCAACCTAGATAAATCATTATTTATGATATCCAGATAAGTGTCAAATAAATTTGTAAGTAACTGTAATTTTGTATTACAGTTTTTTTACAACATCTTTTAGACGTAATTCATCATAAAATAGTTTCATGAAAAAAGGATGAAAAAATCATTAAAAAAGTTCATTCATTTTAAGAATAAATTAAGATATATTTTTTAAAATTAAACTTTTGTCACAAAATGTACATTAGTGGGTAGAGAGGAAAGGCCCCTCTTCCCAGATTAATGCCTCAAAGCGTGGCTTCTTGCAATATTCATGGACTTAAAAATTTTTCATTTTCCTATTTCAGAAATATTGTAAAATGAAAAAAACTCCATGGTTTACTCACTATTAAATAAATTGCTTTTCCAAAAACAGTTACATATACTATGCTTGGGACAACATGAACTACATTTGATAAAAAGATAAGGGATGGAACGTAGTTGGGGAAATTTTTGTGGAGTAATTTTCGAGAGATATTAAATATACATGTTAATAATAATAATATTGAATTCACCACGTCCAATAACATTCTTTTACTGACTAGAATAAGGTATGCTTCTATCATTTTACTTTTCCTCTATATTTATTGTTTTTATGCAGATTTTTATTTATATAAAGGCATACCGGAAAACAGCTATCGACTCATTTTAACGTGCATCCATTTACTTGGTTTCACTGCCTCTATCGCCTTTTTATTTATACATAAGTTGTTTAAACATGACACCATTTATCATACCGTATGGCCAACGGTTACCATTAACTTTTATATTTTCACCTATGTTATGGGTGGTGCATTGGCATCCATAAATAGCCAACAGTTAAACGGTAATATTTATGCATACATCGTCATTCTAATTGGTGTAGTTTCTCTTTTCCCTGTGCGCCCAAGGCATTTCTTTTTTATTCTTTTCTTTACCCACATTATTTTTCTTGTCGGACTATATTATTTTAGCGATGGTAATAAGTATGATTTCATTTCTAATCAGATTAACTCTACAGGGACAGCAGTTATTTCCTTTATCATTTGTTTCGTTTTATATTCTTTTCGAAAAAGAGACTTTCGAAATCAGCTAATAATAAAAAATAGTGAGCAAAATCTGCTTCATCTCTTTAATGTCAATCCATATCCTCTTATTCTGACTAGTTTAGATAACGGAAAAATATTACTGGCTAATAATAAAGCACTTGAATTTTATCATGTTACAACAGAGAATGTGGCCTCATTGGACGTAAATCATTTTTATACAAATAAGGAAGAAAGGACTTCCATTATGGAGGAATTAAGAACGCACGGACATTTAGATAACTATGTATTGGAACAAAAAACATCTGATGGTTCGAAAAAGTGGGTCCTGGTTAATTATAAATTGATAGATTATATGGATCAAAAATGCGTCCTTACAGGGACAACCGATATAACGGATCTTAAAAAAATTGAAGCGGAGCTTGAAATGTATGCAACGACCGATATGTTAACGGGCGTTTTAAATAGAAGAAAAGGCATGGAAATTTTACAGGAAATCACAGAAACATCGACCATTCCATTCGTATTATTATTTATCGATATTAATAACTTAAAACAGGTTAATGACCACTATGGACATCCAGAAGGAGACTATCTTGTTAAAACAGTGTGCCATGTAATTAAGTCCAGATTAGATAACCAAGACATTATTTTTCGATATGGCGGTGACGAATTTATTATCGCCTTTTTAGATAAACACACGAATCATGCAGAAAGAATTTGGAGTGAAATAGTAGCATTATTAGAAGAGGAAAACTCTAAGAAAATAAAGCCATATAGTATTTCTGTCAGCCATGGATTGTTCTATTACAACTCTGCCCAAAGCATTTCCCTCCAGGAAATAATCAATTATGCTGATAAGGAAATGTATAAAGAAAAGGCTATCATGAAAGGCTTGGGGGACGGGTCCCTTGTACCAGATTTTAAATAATAGTTAAATAGAAAGGGATTTTTGTATTGTATAAGGATATAGAAGTACTTATTTTTGACCTCGATGGTACACTCTATGAGGATACTCATCATTTTGATTTTTACGCAACAAAACTTTGCGAGAAATTGCCATCATATAAACAAGAAGCATTTACAGCCGATTATAAAGCAATATTAAATGGAGAACATCCTTTGAAAATGGGAATGGCTTATGATGTTGTGAATGATGTGATTTTAAAGCACCGTGATGGAAAAATAATAGAAACATACCAATGGGACGGCACGAAGCTAGCTAACCAAAACAACCATTCCCTTCAAGATGATTTCCATTCTCTCCTTCATATCGGAGATCTTTGGTGGGTGCCTGCTGCGGTTGCGAGACATTATGGATTATCTAATGAAATGGCAGAGCAATCTTTTCTCGAAACACGTGAATACATGATGACTCCAGAATATAAATTGGATGAATTAAATGGTTTTAAGGAGACACTGGAAGAATTATCTCTAAATAAAAAGCTGGTGCTGTTAACCAATTCTCCCAAAAAGGACAGCGAAGTTATTCTAACGAAACTAGGTTGTTCCCATTTTTTCACCGATAAAATTTTCAATGGTCAAAAGCCTATTCAAACCAAACAGCATATCCAGCAAATACAAGAAAAATATAAATTAGGTTACGAAAATATTTTATGTATAGGGGATAATGCGATTAATGAAATACTTCCAGCACAAGAGTTAGGTTGTAAAACTCTTTTGATTGATCCTCATGAAATTAGCAAACCTTCTGATGCAGATGTTATTGTAGGAAATCTTTCAGAAATGTTAAGTGTTCTGAAACGTCTTGTATAGTATTGTCTTCACATTGATAGAGTAGAAAAGGAGCTTTGAATCTAATAAGCTCCTTAATATTATACCTTTACCATTTTTATGACCTTCACCAAATCCATCGCTAGATTATGAAATGCTTCTGCTTCCATCGCCACATCATCCATTGAAATTTTCTGATGCTCAGCGGCCGCCTTAATATGTTGCATGCTTGCAGCAAATTGTTCGGAGGTATCTGAAATTTGATTCATGTTTTCAATCATCGTTTTCATCTGCTCTCTTACGTCTATTGCAATGTCTGATACCCCTTTAGACTCATTAAATACATCTGAAATTGCATGTACAATTTCCGCAAAAGCATTTTCCGTTTCTTGAACCTTTAACATACCTTCCTTTAATACAATTCCTCCATTTGTCATAGAATCAATTGCTTGAATGATTACTTTTCGAATCTCGTCGGTATGTTCTTTAATGCTCATTGCCGCATTTCCTGACTGATCAGCCAATTTCCTAATCTCACCCGCCACAACAGCAAATCCTTTCCCATGTTCGCCAGCGTGGGCAGCCTCAATAGTAGCGTTTAAGGATAGTAAATTCGTGTGATGAGCAATCTCGCTAATCATATTTACGATTTGGTCGATATGTTTAGAAATTTGATCTAATGCATCAATTCTTTCGGATGTTTCACCAATTGATTTCTGTACGAGCCCCATTTGTGCAACAGTTTCCTCTATCCATTCATTTCCTGTCTTTGCCTTTTCACTAGCCCTATCCAAGGATTTTTCTACTTTTTCAATGGACCTCCCTACCATCTCCATCCCTTCCGATATCCTTAAAACGTTCGTAGATGCCTGAGAAGCAGCTTCCACCTGTACATCAGTACCGCTAGCTACCTGACTAATGGCTAATGTAATTTGTTCGGAAGCATCTTTAGTCGATAAGGATGTGACACTTAATTTTTCAGAAGAAAGAGTGATATGCTTAGCACTCTCTTCAATATGTGCAATTAATGTATTCACACTATGAATCATTTGATTAAAACCATAGGTGAGTGCTTGTAGCTCTTTGCTTATAGGTGTTTTTTCCAACCTAATATGCAAATTTCCTTTTGATACATCCTCCATTGTTTCTTTTAATTTAATGATGGGATTTGTGACATTTCGAATGGTAAAAAATCCAACAGTACTGGCAAGAAAAATGGTAATAAAGGTAATGACGAATAACAAATTCCTGTACTGAGTAACCGGCTGTAAATACTCTTTATCTTTTAAAGCAATGATATATATTGCATCATCTAATTCCACTTGATTCGCAATAGCTAATGTTAAACCCTTATAATGATATATTCCTTTTCCTTGCTTATGTATTTGCTTTTTAACCATTTCAGGAAGTTTGGGAATATCGTTTTTAAAGCCACTGAAATTTTCTACCTCATCCGTATTTGTAAGTTTAAATTGAATAGGTGTTAGATCGCTATCTTTATAATTATTTCGTGTTAATGTTAAGGCATAAGCAAGCTTTCGATCAAAATCCCCCTTCGGTACCGTTGCTTTTAACATGGTCACTTTTTCCGTCATGACCTCTGCAGATGAAATCAATTGCCGCTCGATTGCTTGCTGTTTTAATTGTTTGTTTTTTTCATAGCTTACGAATGCAATAACAGAGGAAGACAAAATAATGACTGCTATAATTGGTAAAATTAAAATGGATCGCAGTTTCATATTTTTCAAATCAAAACCCCTTTGTTTTCTCATCCCGATTCACTCTCTCATCATAAATTCACGATCTCATTATGTGTCTTTTGAACTATTACAATCTATTTAAAACTATCAATATTAAGGAAATATTTATGAATGATTAAGATTTTGTTTTTGTATTTATGTGCAATAAAAAATGCCCGATTACCTCGGACACTTATGTTTTATCTTTTAATACAGGAAATGTGACGGTAAAAGTAGTTCCTTTCCCAACTTGGCTTTTAACTGATATTTCCCCTTTATGGAGCTCAATTATTTTTTTGACAATGGAAAGTCCAAGCCCGCTGCCACCCGCCGTTCTTGTTCTTGATTTATCCGCTTTATAAAAACGTTCAAAGATATGCATTTGGTCTTCGGCAGAAATACCAATACCCGAATCTGAAATATGAACAAAGAGATGGTCCTGCTTTTTAGTTAACTGAATACGAATCTTACCCTTTGAAGGTGTAAACTTGATACTGTTATGAATTAAGTTAATCCATACTTGGCTTAGCAGATCCTCATCCGCAAAGATAGTAACTTCCTCTAATGAGACGTCCATTTCCAATTCTTTTTCTGTCCATTGCGGTTCACTGGCTAGTACTATCTTTCTAATTTGTTTATCCAGTCGAAAGTTTCTCTGTTCAAAGGGATGATTCTGCGATTCCAATGAGGTTAACTTCAATAAATTATCACTTATTTTAGAAAGCCGATTACTCTCCCCTTCGATAATCTCTAAATAATGAAGTCGTTCTGCCCGGGTTAAATCTTCCTCCTGCAAAGCACGGGCAAAGCCACTAATGGACGTTAGCGGTGACTGGATCTCGTGGGAGACATTCGAAATAAATTCCTGACGCATCTCTTCCATTTGTTGGAGCTGCTTTGCCATATGATTTATATTTTCAACGAGGCTTAAAAATTGATGATCTCCTTTTTCAAAATTTAAATGGATGTTAAATTCTCCCCTTGCAATTTTTCTCAATGCATCAATAATTGCTTCCCATAAGACAAGATGTCTTTTTCTCGTCGCTCTTGAAATGATATACACTGTTATCGTAAACAGTACAATACCTATTATATCGGTTACCAATTGGAACAAATATCCGGATGGCCGAATATGCTGCATACGAAAAAAATATAAAGTGATGAAATAGGCAGCCGAATTCATGACCATTACCATTGCAAACATACCGAGAATAAATAATATAATTTCCCACACTCTCGGTTGTCTCATGATTGAACCTCTAAGCGATAACCAAGGCCGCGAATGGTTTTGATTTTAAATCCATTTTGATTTTCTGGAAACTTTTCGCGTAATCTTTTAATATGAACATCTACCGTACGTTCATCCCCTTCATAATCATATCCCCATATTTCTTCAATTAGCTGTTCTCTGGAAAATGTTTTACCAGGGTAGCTTGCTAATTTGAAAAGAAGATCAAACTCCTTAAGCGGCAATGTTAAGCTGTTTTCGTCAACTATTGCTTCATAAGTTTTTCGGTTTAATTTCAAGTTACCTATTTCAATTGTTTGCGATAATGAGATGTGGTAACGTTTAAGCAATGCTTTCACCCTTGCTACCAGCTCTATCGGCTCGAACGGCTTCACTAAATAATCATCCGCTCCAAGGTCAAAGCCCTTCACCTTTTGGGTGGTCTCACCTTTTGCTGTTAACATCAGAACAGGGATATCATAAAATTCTCGAAGCTCCCTACATACCTGCCAGCCATCCATATTGGGCATCATGATATCCAGAACTACTAATTCGATTTTCACCGTTTCTAGGATTTTGAGAGCTTCCAATCCATCCGAAGCTTCATAGATTTCCAAGCCTTCTTTTTTTAAAAATAACGCTACTAATTCACGAATATGTGAGTCGTCATCTACTACCATTATCTTCGCCATTTTATCTATATCCCTCCCCTTTTAGATATTTACACTGGGTTCATGAATTCTCAATTGCTGTTTGGCAAATTCACGATACATATTATGAGTCCTGAAAAGTTCATCATGAGTACCGCTGCCCGTGATTCTACCTTTTTCAAAAAACAATATTTTATCTGCATCGACTACTGTTGAAAGACGATGCGCAATAATAAGCGTAGTTCTGCCGCTCATTAAATTTTGCAAAGCCTTTTGAACCACAATTTCTGATTTGCTATCCAAGCTTGAGGTTGCCTCATCCAGCATTAGTATATTGGGGTTACGGAGAAGTGCTCTCGCAATCGCGATTCTTTGCCGCTGACCTCCCGATAGCTTGATTCCTCTTTCTCCTACCTCGGTATCAAATCCGGCTGGTAGTTCTTCTATAAATTGATCTGCATAGGCCATTCTTGCAGCATTTTTTAATTCTTCCTCACTGACTTCTCTACCTAATCCGTAACATATATTGTCGCGAATTGTTCCTGAAATAAGTGAACTTTCCTGTGAAACATAGCCGATTTGACTCCGCCATGATTGCAGCGAAAAATCATTAATAGATTGGTTTCCAAGTGTTATCGACCCCTTTTGTGGCCGATAAAATCTTTCTAATAACGAAAACAGCGTTGTTTTCCCGCTTCCGCTAGGTCCTACTATCGCTGTGACTTTCCCGGCCTCTACTTCAAACGTTATATCTTTTAAAACTTCTTCCCCTTCTTTATAAGAAAACTGTATATTGTTTACTTTAATTGATTGATCCACATTTTGCACTGTTTGGCTGGATACATCTTCTTCCTCTTCTTCGTTTAAAATAGAGATAATCCGTTCAGTCGCCCCCAATGCTTTTTGAAATTGGGTAAAGAACATGGTTAATTGTCCCATTGGCATGACAATTTGAAAAAGATACATAATAAAGGCAACCAAATCCCCTGCCGTTAATGCACCTGATGATACTCTCATGCCCCCATAACCAAGTATGACAACAAGTAAAACCATAACCACTAAGGAAACAAGCGGTGTAATCAATGCTTGGATTTTGGCTTCTTTAAGTCCAAATTGAAGCAATTGGACAATCCCCTTTTTTCCACTTTTATATTCTTTATTTTCAGCATTTGAGGCTTTTACAAGTCGAACCTCGGATAAAACTTGATTTAATATGGACGTAAAACGAGCCGTTTCATCCTGCATTCCTTTAGAAATCTTATGCATTTTCCCTCCAAGAGGCATTAATACTGCAAGCGCCAGAGGAACAGCAATGAAAATAAGCAATGTCATTCTCCAATCCAAAAGAAATAACACGATCATGGAACCTACAATAGAAATAATCCCAGTCAAAAAACCAGTTAGATGGTCTGTAATCAAACTTTTCACAACCGCAGTATCATTGGTCATTCTGCTTACCGTATCCCCTGACTGGTGCTCATCGTAATAAGAAACCGGAAGAACGAGAAGTTTTTTCCATAGTCTTTCCCTTATTCCTGCAACAACGGTTTGACCAACATGATTTAATAAGTAGACTGAAACTCCGCCGGCTATAGCCTGAACAATAATGGCTCCAACAAGCAAAGCTATTTTTCCGGTTCCCATTGAATGGAAGGAAAAATGATTGATCAAATTTTTTGTAAAAAGCGGCACAACCAATCCTGCAACCGTTGTGCTGACACTTAATAATAATGCAATGAAGAGAACTATCTTTGATGGTTTAGCCTGAGAAATAAGTTGTATAAATGGTCTCCAATCGACCCTCTTTTCCTTTTCACCTTTTTTCATTATCAATACACCCTTTACGTTTTTTCTGTATATTGAGTATATGATTTTTATGTGAACTGAATATGAACTACATAAATTTACAAATCAAAAAGGGCCCCGAGGCCCTTTTTGCTTCTCTTATTTTTTTGGAGGTAATTTTTCTAAGTAATGAATGGCATCCTTCATTGTTTTTACTGGTACAATCTTAATTTTATATCCCAGCTTATGCGCTTCATCCTTAATATCCTTCTCATTTGTATCGCCTTTTTGTATATCTGCCGGACAGAAGAAGATATCAATACCCGCTTTGTGTGCGGCGACAATTTTATCGCGGATACCTCCAATTTGCCCTACATTTCCATTCTGATCTATCGTTCCTGTTCCCGCAATTTGATATCCTTTCGTCAAGTCCCCAGGAACTATTTGGTTATAAATCTCTAATGAAAACATAAGACCGGCAGATGGACCGCCAATATCTGATGCATTAATATTGATTTTTTTCGATGGCTGAATGGTAAATTCGTCTTCTGGGACAATCCCTATTCCAGCTCTCTTTGTTTTCTTATCAAGTGTTACTAGTGGAATGGTTGTTGTTTCATTCTTCCCGTCATGTGTCCATCCCAGTTGGACTGTATCTCCAGCTTTTTTGTTAGACAAATAATGAATGAAGTCCACGGATTTTTTGACTGGGTGCCCATCTACTGAATGAATGATATCTCCGACCTTTATAGTTCCTTTTGCTTTCGAGTCTGGAAGCACCGCATATACGAATACCCCGTTATTCTGAACGTTCACCTTTTGGCCAGCTGCTTTTAGGCCTGAAGTAATGGCATTTTGTTGAGATGAACTCATCATATGCTCTAATAAACGATCATATTCGGCATCACTCATATCGCCTTTTACATCCTGTGCTTTTTCCATTTGCGTATGAGGAGCCATTAGTCCATATAAATAGATATATACATTTGTTGCCTTTGTGGAAAGAACAGTAGTTAAATATAGATTTCCTTTCTCATCCTTATGCCCATCCTGAACAGTTACCCGCGGAGACAATTTCTCAACAGAGCCAGGTTGCTCTAAGTAATATGGCGTTGGAATAAATAAACCAATAATAAGTACGATAATAATGATAAAAAACGCAAGTGTTGATTTTCTTTTTAGGGATTTGTTCATTGTACGTTCCTTTCTAGTTAAAATTTCTGTCTCTTTCAAAGGCTCTTTTCTAAAACTTGTTGCTTTAATTAGTAAGAAAATATGCCCCTAAACCAAGTCTGCTTAGGTTTTACAACAATTACGGAAAGCAAAATTCACTGCTAAAATAGCCTTTTTAAAAGGGTATACGATACCTGTTTAATACATTCGTGCAATTATGCGGAAGTTCCTTTTATTTTTAGTCTTGTTAAAAATTTTATCATAGGATGATTAAAGGATGATGAGAGAAATATGACACTTTGGGGAGAGTGGTATTTACATTCATATAGGTATTTTTACCTAAAACAGGTCGTTTTTGTTGATTTCGGGCCGTTGGTCGCAGAAGTCAAGCCGTTTCGCAATTTGACTTATACAAAACGAAAGACCATTCCTCAAAAAAATGGCCTCTTCATTACATCTATTTATTTTCTAAAGCTTTTTCATGCTTTAAAAGCCACTCTTTACGCCATAATCCGCCCGCATAGCCAGTTAAAGTACCATTTGACCCGACAATCCGGTGGCAAGGAACAATAATACTTAACTTATTTTTTCCGTTTGCACTGCCTACTGCTCGAACTGCCTTTTCATTCCCTATTGAAACAGCGATATCCTTATAAGAACCTGTTTTTGCAAAAGGGATTTGCGTTAAAGCATTCCAAACTGTTTTTTGAAAATCCGTTCCTTCAAAGATATATGGAATATTGAATTCCTGACGTGTCCCTTTAAAATATTCATCAAGCTGTGTATAACATTCCTTTAATAATTCTGGTGTGTCTTCTTGAAGTTTATGAACAACATTATCTTGTTCCAGAAATAAAATCGAATAAATAGCTTCTTCCGTTCCTGCTATTTCAAGGACTCCAAGGGGTGAAGGATACTCCAATTTATATAGCTTGTTCATATAAAGACCTCCATAAATAGAAAGTGGCATACGCTTGCCAGCCTTCCCAGTTTACTGCCAATTCTTTGATTTCCTCAATGGATGGTTTCCGATCTAATCCTAATTGAAGTTTTAATGCATTATGAAGCCCAACATCTGCGATTGGAAAGGCAGCTGGATGATGCAGACATTTCATAATAACATAATCTGCCGTCCATGCACCCACTCCGCGAATCGCTGTTAAAGATTTGTGCATTTCTTGAAAATCCTGCTCCTTAAGCAATGCTTCCTTGCTCAATTCATCACTGGCCATCGCTTCGGCAATACCAATTACATATTCTGCTTTTCTCATGGTGAACTGCAGTTTTCTAAGATCCTCTACTTCTAAAGAAGCAATTTTTTGAAAAGGTGGATGGACCCAGAAGGTCTCCCCTTCAAAGATAATGCTTTCTCCAAACTGCTCCACAAATCGTTTCTTTAATGTATAGGCAAAGGTTAGATTGATTTGCTGTCCGATAATAGCCCAAACTAATGCTTCAAATAAGTCTGGTATGCCCATAATACGCAAACCGCTATACTTCTGAACAATCGGCTCTAGAATTTTATCTGTTTGTGACATTTTATAAAAGTGCGTTAGATCTTTATCTAAATCAAACCATTCCCATACGAATATGGCAACTTGTTCACGGATATTTTTAGAAGGAACTCCATTAGGAAATTCAATTCGGAGTGAGCGCGAGTTGCCACCTATTTTAAACAAAATCAGTTCTTCCTCTATCTTGAGTAGCTTAAAAACATGCTGACCCTGTATTTGATGCAGCACTTCTTGTTCCGATCTCCCCAAAAACACTAGACACTCCTCATAGTTAAATTCCTTAGGAGGGAAAATATCGAGGTGAGTTTCTTGATCAACCCATCTCATATTGAAGCTCCCTATTTCGATACTCACTAGGTGAACATTGCTTTACATTACGGAACACCTTGTAAAAATTAGATGGGCTTTGAAATCCAACTTCATAACAAATCTCAAGATTTGTGAGCTTCGTATTTTTTAGTAAATGTGCTGCTTTATCTACTCTTATCTTTTCTAGATACGTTCGTGGGGTTTCTGATGTTTCCTGTTTAAAGAGACGCTCAAGATAATACGGGCTAACCCCAACATGGTCTGCAATATCCTGCAGCAAGATTTTTTGCTTATAGTGATTAATCAAGAAAGATATAACATTTCTGACAAGGCCGATATGCGGGGAATGTTCCACTTCTGGCTGGCATCGCTTGCAAGCCCGGAACCCAGCTTTCTCAACATCCTCGATGTTTTGATAGAATTCCACATTCACTTTTTTCGGCTTTCTTGATCGACAAGATGGTCTGCAGTATATTTTCGTTGTCTTAACCGCGGTAAAAAATAATCCATCGTATTTATAATCACATTCCATGATTTTTTCCCACATTTCATCAAAAGAAAGATTGATGGTTTCCACTATCCAAACTCCTTTCTGACCTCATTTCAAGGCAAATGTTCTTTTTCCATTATACTTCATCCTATTGTTATAAGGGATTGCCCCATACTTTTGTTGTACCCCATTTTAACAAGGAATTTACATTCATTTCGTCCTCATTCTTGCTGTTATGGTCTAAGAATTTATGTCAAAAAAAGAAGAGCCTTATAGCTCTTCTAAATTCCCTTATCCTTTAATAGACTCTTATGTATCCAAATCGCCGCTTGCAGGCCTTCCCCCATTGCAATCGTTACTTGCTCAGAGTGCGCCACCACGTCACCAGCCGCCCATACATGTTCAATATTCGTCATTTTCGTTCTAGGGTCAACTAGAATATGCTTGTTTTTGTGAAGCTCCACACCTAATTTTTCTGCAATAGAAGAATGGACTGCATTACCTCCGAATGCAACAAACGCCCGATTTGCCGCTATTTTTTTACCATTTTCTAAATGAACTCCTTGTATGGCGGAACCATCTGCAATGATTTCTTTTATTTCTTCTTGATATAATTCAATTTTCTTATCCTTTAATTGTTGCAATATATTTGCATCTATTGCTTTCTTTTCATGATTAATATAGATGAGTTCGTCTGTCCAATAGGTTAGCGTTAGCGCCATGTTTGCTCCTACATTTCCCGAACCCAGGACAAGTGCACGCTTATTCTTCACTTCATAACCATCGCAATCCGGGCATACATAGACACTGATTCCAAGACAAGGATACAAATTTGGAAATGGCGGCAGCCTGTCCATTACTCCTGTTGCGATCAATACTCTCTTTCCATAAAAGGGTTTGCTAGCTTTAGAGTAAAGAATAAATTGCCCGCCCTGTTTTTCAATCTCTACAACTTCTTCTTCGATGAATTGAACGTCTAACTGTTCCGCCTGTGATTTTCCTGTTTCTCTAAGAATTCGTCCGCTTACACCATCTGGCCAACCTAAAATATTGTGATAAGCATGGCACAGATTGGACCGTCCGTAATTGGAATCAATCACAAGCACATTGTGACAATACCTTCCCAATTGAATAGCCGCTTGCAGTCCCGCAATTCCGCCGCCAACAACGATGCAATCATGGACTTCAGGTTCTTTTTTTCTGTTAGATGCAACAAATAATTCATCAGAAAATAAATTGTCAGATTTATTGTAACGTTCATCACGATCCATAGCAGCACCTCTACTTATTACCTTTTTAACATTATATCCCTTATTAGTAGGTGTTATAATATCCATTACCTTGAGGCTTTCCATTGTATTTCCCTCCAGAAAGGTATTTTTGTGCTAATTTTTTATCATATTTTATTAAAGAGTATTAGTTGACTGCCCAAATGATAACCACTAAGACGACTTTCATAATAGGAAATAGTTGCAAAAAAAAACCGTTTCTAATGATATTGCCAATAGAAACGGTTTTCCCTTTATTTTTTTCGCAAGCTTAGCCAAATTTTGTTATTAGATAGGGACTCAATTTGAACGATATAGTTACCCTCTGGATATTGGAGAATCTTCGTCGTCATTTTTACCTTGTGAAGATTGCCCAGCCTTTTATTCGCTTCTTTTATAGACATATTTAATTCAACCAAAGTGATATAGGCGATATTGGTTTCATCTACGACAAAGGTGATTTTTTGTCCTTTTTTAACATACACGTAATCTTTGATGTCTTCGTTGTCGATAATTTTATCTGGCTTTCCCCAATTTTTTGTTATTTCATCAATAGGAGTGCGGTCGTCTTGTTTAAAGGGGATTCCTTTAATTGTACCCATTTTAAATTGGTTTATTGTATCTTTATCTAATACAACAATTCCGGACTCTTTTTGTGGCTTTTCTTCACTTGTTTTGTTCGAACATCCAGCGACTCCGGCAAAACAAAGGAAAAAGGCAATAAAAATATATCCGATTTTTTTCAAGGTTACACATCCTTTGTTACTTTTTTAAGTTTAACTTATTATTTAAACAATGGATTCCCTTCCATACCTACCCACAAATCAGACTGTTCTAATTGTGCTGCCATCCAGAGTAGCCAATCCTCCCTCCCTTTAGGCGCGATAAATTGCACACCAAGAGGAAGACCATTAGAAGTAAGATGCGTTGGCACACTTATAGCCGGCTGCCCGGTTAAATTAGCTAATTGCGTAAACGGTGTATAAGTTAAGCTTGGTAAAAACATATCATAAACAAGTTTTTGCTGTTCTGTTTTGATAAGGTCTGTAACTTTCATTAGCTCTTCTATTTCTTGCTGATTTTGAGTAAGCTCACCCACTTTTGGAGCAGGAAACGCTGTTGCTGGTGTTATATAAAAATCATAGTTTTCATGGAACTTAGCCATCTGGGCAGCTGCAATATCCCATTCTGCTAAACTATTAGTAAATTCCGCTGCAGTGACAGATTTACCTGCAACATTAATAACCCATGAGACAATTTCCATGTCATTTGCTGTAATCGGTCTGCCAAGAGCTTTTTCCATATCAATAACCATAGCGGAGATTTCTCCGTTGTTCATTAAATAATAGTTTTCCATTAAGCGGATGCCGTCCACTGAATTGGATTGTTCCACGACAGCGTGCCCTTGTTCTTCAAGCCATTTTGCAACATTGTGGACAGCCTGCATCGCTTCATCGCTCACCGGTGTGCCGACAGGAGATTCCGTCGTAAATGCAATCTTGAATTTTCGATTATGATTTTTTTGTATTTCTTCCAGATAGCTTCCCGGAAACAATGGCACCTGAAAGGCAGCTTCCGGCTGGATTGTTTGTAAAAGGTCGAGCATCGCCGCACTGTCCCTGACCGTTCTTGATAAGCAAAAATCAATGGATGCCCCTTGCCATTGTCGGCCTACACCCGGGCCGACCGGAGTTCGGCCTCTCGTAGGCTTCAATCCGAAAAGGCTTGTGAAGGATGCCGGTATTCGGATAGAGCCACCTCCATCACTTGCACCTGCTATTGGAACTACCCCTGACGCTACACTTGCCGCTGAGCCGCCGCTCGAGCCACCCGCAGAGTAATCCGTATTCCAAGGATTTCTTGTTGGTCCATATACAGCCGGCTCTGTAATATTTTTAAGCCCGTACTCTGGTGTGTTGGTTTGTCCAATAAATAAGAATCCTGCTTTACGGAGACGTGATACAAAATTGGAATCACGTTTTGCGATATTTTGCATTAAGAGCTTTGCGCCTGCTGTTAAAGGTTCTCCTTCGATTGCTTGAGAGATATCTTTGAGTACGATTGGCACCCCAGCAAAAGGCTGATCTTCAATTGAAACGGTTTCCGCCTCTTTCATTACTTTTTCTTTCCTCGTACGAATCACACTATTTAATGTCGGGTTCACCTCTTCCAAGCGTTTAAATGCCGCATCTATTAATTCCTGTGGAGAAACTTGTTTAGTTTTTATTAAATTTGCTAATCCTAATCCATCATAAGTTGAATACGTATCCATTTAAATTCTCCTTAACTTTTCACGAAATGAATTCTTCATTGATTATATGATACAATGTATTTTACAAATTTGCCTAAAAAAGATGGAGGAATAATGTTAACTTTTGAAGAAAAACTAGCGATTGCGGAATCATTTCCAGAATTACAAAGAAAGAACGTGTCCTTGGGACGAGTGAATTTTCACTATGAAGAAAGTGTTTCCGATAAGAAAAATGTTGTCTATCATCTTCATCCAAACGGAAATGGATTTGTATATGGGGAATTTTTAAGCGAATATGACACTGATGAACGAGGAATGGTTAATATTCGAGATTTTTCCGAAGATGAGCTGCGGACTATCATTGAAAAGTCCATTTTGTCCTTGTCCAGAACGCTCGAGGAAGCTGCGATTGTGGAGGATTATCCTGAAGAAAAGTGGAAAAATGATGAAGGACATACATTAATCCTCGTAAATGAGGATGATATGTGGAATGTCTATGCGGGGTTGAACCTTGATGGGACGTTTAATTCCTATGGGGAGGCAGCAGAATACTTACATGAAGAGGGATTCGAACGAGCTTAGAGCAGTGTTTTTTCCTGAATGGACCGAATTTTTATCGGAATAGCCCGAAATGTTGCTCGAACGGACCGAAATTACCCTCGAATGGACCGAAACAGGACTATATACCTATACGAATAATGAAAAACTGAACCAAATGATAAACCCCTTACGTTGAATTATTCTAACATAAGGGGTTTTACTTTATCCTAACTTTTCTATAAATACAACTTTCAAATAGTTACCCTCTTTAAACTCCGGTATTGTCCGAAAATCTTCCGGCAAAGAGAATTCCTCTCTCAACTTATATTTCACACCAGATTCCTTGAAAGCTGCATCGATAAATCCCTTAAATTTCCTCATATCAAACGTACTGCAATTCGTTGATGCCACAATGATTCCCTTGTCTTCTGTAATCGAAATCGCATCTTTTAATAGATTTTTGTAATCCTTTGCGGCACTAAATGTATGTTTTTTTGATTTAGCGAAGCTTGGAGGGTCAAGGATTACCATATCAAATTGCAATCCTTTCCTAACCGCATACTTAAAATAATGAAAAACATCTTCCACTATAATATCTTGCTTTTCAGCATCGATTCCGTTTATTGTAAACTGCTCAGTGGTTTTCGCTTTACTTCGATTCGCAACATCAACACTAGTTGTTTTTGAAGCACCGCCCACAGCAGCAAACACAGAAAATGCTCCTGTATAGGAAAAGAGATTAAGGACCGTCCTATTCTTAGCATATTGATCACGAATGGTTTTTCGAACCTCACGCTGATCCAAAAATACCCCAACCATTGCACCCTCGTTCAAATAGATCGCAAAGTTGACCCCATTTTCTTTTACTAAGATTGGAAAATTGCCCCGTTCCCCCATGACAAAATCATCATCTTCTATGTATTGACCTTTTGTGTCAAAGCGCTTTTTTTCATAAACACCTTTAAATTCAACAAGTTTCTCCAATACCTGTAGAACGAATGTCTTAAAATGATAGATTCCTTTACTATACCAATTAATCACATAATAGCCATCGTAATAATCGATAATCAGACCGCCTATTCCATCGCCCTCGCCATTAAAGACTCGGAATGCAGTCGTCTCGGAATCTTCGAAGAAATGCTCCCTTTTCTTAAATGCGGCACTTAATTTCTTCTCAAAAAAACTCTCGTTTATTTCCTCTTTTTCTTTTTGCGTTAGTACCCATCCATATCCTTTGTTCTGCCGTCCAACATACCCCTTCGCAATAAACTGTTTGCGCTCATCTACCAGTTTAATGATAATCCCTTCGTTATCTAATCCACTAATATTTGCCAATGAATCTTTTATAATGAGCGGATATCCTTTTTTATATTGATTTACATATTTTGCTTTTACTTGTACGCTTACCTCTCTATTCATGAAAACCGTCCAATCTACAACATTATTTTTCCGATTTCCTATTTATATTAATGATCATTAACATAAAAAAGGAAATCACGATTATACATCCAACCCATGCCCAGGCAAGCTTCATATTCCCCGCATCAATAGCAAGATAAACTGCCGTTGGAAGCGTTTGGGTTTTGCCGGGAATATTCCCAGCAAACATTAAGGTAGCTCCGAACTCTCCAAGTGCGCGTGCGAAGCTAAGAATTCCTCCGGAAATAATGGATTTAAATGCAAGCGGAAGCAAAACAAACAAAAAAATAACTCTTCTATTTGCCCCATCTACTTTCGCGGCTCCCACAATGTCCGAATCAATTGCTTCAAATCCCGTTTTAGCGGATTGATACATGAGCGGAAACGCCACAACCGCTGCTGCAATCACTGCCGCACTGAATGTGAATATAAGAGACTGGTGAAAAACCCACTCATAAAGCTTTCCGATAGGACTATTTTTGCCAAAAGTGACAATTAATAAAAATCCCACTACGGATGGCGGTAAAACTAGCGGCAGCAAAAACAACGTTTCCACCACACTCTTCCCCTTGAACTTTTTACCCGCCATCATAGCTCCCAAGCATACTCCAACTATAAGGACGATGATTCCAGATATAATTGCTACCTCAATGGATACTTTAACTGGTGACCAAAAATCATGGACCATTCTCTACAATCCTTTAAACCTATATTTTCTCAACACTTCCAGATTCTTATAGATAGTCAAACTTGTTCATAATGCTTAATATTTTTCACGATTCCTGCAAACAGTCGTAACAATCCTTACCTTTTTAGATAAAAGTGCATTCGTTTTGTAAACGATCCCCGCATCGTCATTGGCAAGACTCCACATAGTTCAATACTTGCCTAACAAAACTTATTTACTATATAGTAACATTTATCTGTTCGAATTTATTAAAGAAAAAAGATCAGCTCTTAAAAAAGAACTGATCCTCTTCCTTTCTAATGCTCTATTAATTCATTTACAGAAACCTCTTGTTCATTCTCAGGCTGATCGAGGGGATAAATTCGGGCGGTTTCCCCCTTTTCATCGACATTTTGGATATAGACTGGGGTTCCATTATATGTAACATTTGCCATCACGGGGGAACTTGCTATTTCTTGAGCACGTTGTCTATTCATTTTAATTAAGCCTCCTTTTCTAGGTATTATCCTCTCATTACAGAAGAAGGATTATTCCTTTATCAGACAAAAACCCTCATCAGGCACTGAGGAGGGTTAAAAATCTTATTTATAAACTAATATCTTACCAACAGTTCCATCCGAACTTTGCCCCGTAACACGGACCTTCAAGCCATAGCTTGTAATATTTCGTCCAACATCAGGATTTTCCGGATTCGAATAATTTTGACTGTCATCAAATATAGCATTCTTTTGAGTGAAGTTGTCCTTTAGATAGAATGATTTATCACCAATTGTCACATCAGTTCCCTTCTCTGTATTAAATGCTGCGTCATGAACCTGATAGCTATTGGAAGCTAAGCATTTATTCGCGTCGCAAACTGTCCCCAATTTATCATGCCACACGTTATTATGCTGATCGGCATCTACAACACCAAGGAATCCATCGCCAGGATGGTAACCCGGTCCTGTCCAGTTGTTATCGAATGCATTATCTACATACCAAACCACTAAACCTGGATCAAACGAAAGCATGGTTCCTCGTTTGTTAATATGTGCAAGACCGGAGTCGGAACCGTTATGTGTTCTCCACTCAAGCAAATAATAATGTTTCGTATATTTATTACCGTCTGACTTTTTAAAGCCGCCACTTAAATCAAATTTCGGTGTTCCTTCAGCATCATCTGATAATATATTTTTCCCGTCCGCCGTAACATTGATATCATCCTCAAAAAACCCTGGTTCAGCTACATATTGATCGGATTTATAATGGAAGCTTATTTGAACTTTTTGTCCGACATAAGAAGTTAAATCGACTTTCGCATCTTTCCATCCGTTAGAATCACCAGTAATTCCATTGCCTAGATTTGCCCCATTAGGGTTAGACTTTGTTGAAATGGAAGGAACCTCTACACCCTTTCCGTTCACTTCTACATAGGCATAATCAAAATCCTGTTCAATAGAGTACCATGTTTTAAAGGATAATTCGGCACTTTTGGCATTGGTTAAATCAACTGTTGCGGTCATCTTCGTATCCAGATTATTATCACTTCCACCAAAATACTCCGCTGCTCCGCTTGTAGGTTTGTTAATCGCTTGCTTTTTATCAGGCAGATTAATCTTCACTACATCGTTATTTGTACCTTTTGAACTTGCTTCATCGAGAAGAAGCTCCGTACCTTTTGAAGTTACATCTTTGAAATCCATCTCTGTTCCTGTTTGCCAGTTTGGCGTAAAATCAGGAGTTGTCATGGAAGTCTGTAAATATTCCTTATCATACGGGCTAAATCCTGAAGGCTCTGTACCTGGAATTGCACCGGTCCAGCTTCCGCTTGACATGATAGACCAGTTGCTGACAGGCTCACCCGAACCGCTGTATAAAGTATCATATTCATCCGGTAAGCCTAGGTTATGTCCGAATTCATGAGCGAAAACGCCTGCTGCCCCATCTTCCGGTTGCACAGTATAGGCATATCCAGCTAATTGTCCGCCCCAATATGGCACATCCGTTTTTGTATTTGGAATCGGAGAAACACCGCCTAGATCCCAGCTATGAGACCAAATCGCATCTCCACCAATTTTCCCTCCGCCGGCTTCTTCCCCAACACCAGAGTGAATGACCATTAAGTGATCAATAATACCATCTGGCTCTCTTGTGTTCCCATCACCATCTAGATCATATGGATCTTCTTTATCGAATTTGCTCAAATCACCTATTGCAGGATCTTTTGCAGCTGCAGCTAATGCTTCTCTAATTAAAGCCCTAGGATTAGCATCATTACCACCAGATGCGCTATGTTTGCCATAGTAAGCTGCTGGATATTTCGCAGTATACCAACCTGCAACCGCTCCATCCACCGTATAGCTGCCGCCTGATTGCTGCTCATAAAATTGCTTCATAGAAATTTTCGTTTTACCATCTGGTCCTACATAACCATTGTCGCCGAATATCATATCCTGATAATGCTGATGCGAATATGCATCCTGCCCGCTATAATACATATCCGTTTCTTCCGGCGTTAATTGCCCATGCGGTAAATCAGGAAAATCGATTAATAGAACGAGAACTTCATCCTTTCTTTCTTTCCCGTCCCATTTTTCTGGTTGAACAGGTGCTACAACCGATTGTTTTGCCTGCCCGTTTTTATTTCCCTTCCCTTTATAAATCCCATTACTATCCATTTTTTGCTTCATTGCTTCTTTAACAGCTGCAGCATTTCTGGCAAACGAATTTGTTTCCTTCGAAGAACCTGCAGCTAACGCCATATTATGCAAATACTTCTGCAGTGCCTTATCTTCTTCCGCAGGTGATGCATCCTTTGCAATAGTGCCATTTTTCTTTAGCATCTCAATTAGACGATCACTATTGGCAACTCCTAAATCAATCGGCGCTACATCACTAGCCACAGAACTTTTTACATTTGGTGCTGCTGCCTTTTCCGCATGGATTCCTACAGCAAATGAACTAATTACAAGCCCTGCTGATAACAATGGAACACTTAATTTCTTCTTCCAGTCTCCCAAAACTACTTCCCCCCATCATGATAATAATAAAAGCGCAAGCGCCTTGCTCATCGGCGTACGGATTTCGTAGTCTTCGACTGAGATAAAGGAAACACAGCGAGGTAGTTCACGAGCTGATGTTGACTTATCGTAGGGAGGAGACGGAGAAATCCGCTAGCCGATAGGCGCTGAAGCTAGACAGAGTCTAGACTTGTTAAATGATCTTTGAAATAAAAAACTTATACTTTTTTAACTCTAAAAATAATCGTCCCAGACGGATCTGAACATCCCTCCAATGCTCCGTCAAAAAATAATTTTTATATGTTATACAATTCAGAATTTATGAGAAAAAATCCTTCATCGAATTTTGTCACAAGAAGAAAATGATTCGATAGTATTTGACCTATTTCTATCAATCTCATTCCAAGGTCCTGTTAGGCATAAGTAAAAGGTCCCTTTTCGCTAGAAAGTTTTGTAGAATGCCTAAAAACTACTCATTTTAATGAAGCGCCTCAAAACAAAAAAATCTCCCGGAAAGTAATATTGCACCCTTTCCAGGAGATTATATTTTATGATTCGATCGCATTCTCCATATTTTTAAATTGATTAAAAAACATACTATAATATCTTCCTTGCTTCTCCATCAGCTGATCATGGTTTCCTTTCTCCATAATTTCCCCATGATCCACGACCATAATGGTGTCCGCATCCCTAATCGTATTCAAACGATGGGCGATAATGAAGCTCGTACGACCCTGCATGATATTCAATAATGCCTCTTGAATATGGAGCTCTGTCCGAGTATCAATACTGCTTGTCGCTTCATCTAAAATAAGCAATGAAGGTTTAGATAAAATAACCCTTGCAATCGCGAGCAGCTGCCGCTGACCTTGGCTTAAATTTCCCCCATTCTCTGATAACATCGTGTCATACTTCAATGGTAGCCTGTTAATAAAAAGATCGGCATTCGCCATTGCTGCTGCCCTTTCCACTTCCTCATCGGTAGCATCCGGGTTTCCATACATAATATTTTCTTTAATCGTTCCTGAAAACAAGTACGTATCCTGGAGAACAATACCAAAGCATCTTCTTAAACTGTCTCTTGTGTACTCCCTTATATCACGGCCATCAATGTAAATACTCCCGCTCGTCACATCGTAAAATCTGGTTAAAAGATTTATAACGGTGGTTTTACCGGCTCCAGTTGGGCCAACTAACGCGGTGCTAGTGCCCACTTGGGACTCGAAATTAATATTTTTTAGAATAGGCACATCAGGTCTGTAACCGAAGCTGACATCCTTAAATACAACATGACCCTTTGGATTTTTTAATTCGACTGCATTCGGTAAATCCTCCGGTTCCTCTTGTTCATCTAAAATTTCAAAAACTCGTTCTGCGCCGGCAACACCTGATTGCAACACGTTAAAAATATTAGCAAGATCATTAAGCGGTCTGACAAACTGTCTGGAATAGCTTAAGAAGCTGGCAATTACCCCTACTGTGATCATGCTTTTCACCGCTAAAATACCGCCGACAATGGCAACCGCAGCAAATCCAATATTATTAATTACGTTCATGATTGGCATTAAAAATCCCGAAAAAATTTGTGCCTTCAGACCAACTTTTCGTAACGCTGTATTTACTTCCTCGAATTCCTCTATTGCCTTTTCTTCATGGTTAAATGCTTTTACTACTTGAATACCGGAAATAGTTTCTTCTATATGACCGTTTAATTTTCCAAGCTGTGCTTGCTGATTTTTAAACAAGATACTTGTCCTTTTAGCAATAGACCTGGTTAATAAATAGACTAATGGCACGGTAATAAGACTGGCTATTGTCAAAATGGGACTCAATACAAGCATCATAATGAAAGAACCCAAAATAACAATGGAACCGGACATTAATTGAGTTGTTGACTGAGAAATGGTATTGCTTACATTATCTATATCATTCGAGAGTCTGCTCATTAATTCCCCATGCGTACGATTATCAAAAAACGCAACTGGGAGTTTCTGCAGTTTTTCAAATAAAGATCTCCTTAAGCCTTTTACAATTCGTTGGGACACCCCGGCCATTAGCCAGCTTTGCAAAAAGGTAAGAACACCATCTGCAATATACGTAACCAATAGAACGAGAATCATAATCTCCAGCAGTCCAAAATCAACCTTACCACCTTTTGCGGACATAGCATCAATTGATTTTCCAAGCAGATACGGAGCCGACAGTGTAAGGGCGGAATCAATAATAATAAACAGAAATACCGTTGATAATAGTTTTCGTTCCTTCCCAATATAAAACCATAATCTTTTCAGGGTTCCTTTAAAATTCTTCGGCTTTACTACCGGTGCTCCTCTCCCGCGTCTGAAATTTCCTCCCGGCCTAAGAGGCGGTGCCTGCTGTCCTCTATTTTCATTTCTTTCCTGCGACATTCTAACGCACCTCCTTGCCCACTTGCGATTGGAAGATTTCTTGGTAGACCCTGCATGTTTTCATTAATTCCTCATGCTTGCCAATTCCCGCTATTTCCCCATTGTCTAAAACAATAATTTTATCAGCATCCATAATGGACGTAATTCTTTGTGCGATTAAAAGACATGTTAAGCCTTTTGCATACTTTTTCAGTGATTCTTTAATTCTAGCTTCCGTCCCCACGTCAACAGCACTTGTACTATCATCTAAAATAAGGATTTCTGGGTTCTTCACCAACGCCCTTGCGATGGAAACACGTTGTTTTTGACCCCCGGAAAAATTCACTCCGCCCTGCCCTATACGGGTATAGTATCCTTCCGGTGAAGCTGATATAAAGTCATGTGCCCCTGCCATTGTCGCTGATTTTTCGATCTCTTCAATGGTCGCATCCTCTTTTCCCCAACGAATATTTTCCACCACTGTACCGGTAAATAGAGTTGTTTTTTGCGGGACAATCGCGATTTTCTCTCTTAACTTTTTTGGATCAATATTACGAATGTCCTCACCGTCTACTTTTATACAGCCTGATGTGACTTCATAAAAGCGCGGGATCAGTCCAACAAGACTGCTTTTTCCCGAACCTGTTGATCCAATGATCCCTACTGTTTCTCCAGGTAGACATGTAAGATTAATATTTTTCAAAACAGGCTCTCCGGATGCTCCTTTATAGGAAAAACAAACATTTTCGAAGTCAATTCTTCCTTTTATATTGGCGTCTCCCACTGCACCCTCTTTCCAAGTGACTTCGTTCTCTTCTGCAAATACTTCCCCTATACGACCCGCGGAAGCACGAGCCCTTACAAACATATTAAAAACCATGGAAATCGTCATTAAGGAAAAAAGGATTTGCGTCATATAATTGATAAATGCAATTACATGGCCGACTTGAATATTTCCTGATTCAACCCCATTTCCCCCTAACCAAAGCACCGCGATAATACCTAAATTAACGGTCAGCATAATTGCAGGGCTGAAAACGGACATTAACCTTATGGCAGACATTGATTTAGCCTGGAACTCCTCGTTAGCGACATTAAATTTCGTCATCTCATAATCAAACCGATTAAATGCCTTAACAACCCGAACTCCGGATAAATATTCCCTCATTACCCCATTCACACGGTCAAGCGCTTTTTGTACTTTAATGAATAAAGGGAAGCCGAACTTCATGTTCATCACGATTAAAATCGCCACCATTGGCACCACAACGGCTAGTACAACGGCTAAGTGAAGATTTAAGCGTGTAGCCATAATTAGACCGCCGACACACAGAATTGGCGCCTTCGCAAATATTCTCATTAACCCGTTCATAAACGTCTGAACTTGTGTGACATCGTTCGTTAACCGGGTAATTAAGGACGCACGATCAAACTTATCAATTTTCTCAAAGGTTAAACCCTGAATTTTTTTAAATAAGTCAGACCTAAGCTCCGCACCGAAGTTTTGCGATACCATGCTGGATACAATATTCCGAGTGGAGGCGGCTATCGCCCCGAAGGCTGTAATAAGAAGCATTAGCCCCCCTTTTTGCATAACATAATTCATGTCTTTATTAGCTACCCCAATATCCACTATTTTGGACATAATGGTAGGCTGCATAAGGTCGCAAATCGCTTCAATGGCGACAAATATAACCCCTATTAAAAAAGGCAGCCAGTATTTTTTCGCGTATTTTTTTAAGAAGCTCATCCTAATTTCCATCCTTGACATTTATTTCGCAATGCGAATTTACTAATTCAAAGATACTATCCATATTCAAAATAGTCACTATTTTTTTCGCTTTCCTAAATATTTTCTAAAGGGTTTTATTCGGGTTGGCGCGAATACCTTTCGCAGAGGTGAAAAAAATGAGTAATGTATTAGAACTTACGGAGATTCCTGTCATTGAAACAGATAATTATTACCTCCGGGGATTGACATTGGAAGATGCAGCAAATATGTTTCCTTTCATGAGTGACCATGAAACCATGAAGTATATTACTCCTCATCCAGTGAGAACCATTAAGGAATTGGAAGCGTCTATATTAAGGAACTTGGAGAATTTCAAACAAAAAAAGGAGATTCCCTGGTCTATTGTTCATAAGCAAAATAACCAAGTTGTAGGGATGTTTCGATTTCACAAATTACATACATGGCACCAAAAAGTGGAAATGGGTGTCGTCATCCATAAGGATTTTCAGAAAAAAGGAGTAATGACGGAAATTTTACCGGAAATACTGGAATTCGGATTTAACACCCTTGGATTAAATCGCATCGTTGGCGATATTTTTGCAGATAATGAAGGTTCGAAAAGGTTAATGGAGAAGTTTGGTTTTCATAAAGATGGAGTTCTTCGTGAGACAGATTTTGATGGCGAAAGGTTTTATGATACCGTGGTTTATTCGATGTTGAAATCGGAATATAGGGTTGGATTAAGCGGGGGAAAATAAAAATTCATATCCTAAGCGGACAGAGAATCCGTTATTTTGATTAAACGACCTTAATTTAAGGACTAAGCGGACACAGGATCCGTTATTCACGCAAAAGCACTAGGAAATCACTGCTTTTTTGCAAGATAACGGATCCTCTGTCCGCAAACATAGGAAATTAAGCCATTTTGTCACAAATAACGGAACTCGTGTCCGCCAAGTTGTTTCATCTTTGGTATTGAACGCGATGCAGTCTCGCAAAGATACCGTCTTTTTGCAGCAATTCATCATGCTTTCCTTCTTCTGCTATCCCGGTTTCATTTACAACAACAATTCGATCTGCATTACGAATCGTTGCTAAGCGGTGGGCAATAATTAAGGTTGTTCGGTCTTTCGCAAGCTCCGACAATGCATGTTGAATGATCATTTCTGTTTCTGTATCTAATGCAGAAGTCGCTTCATCCAAAATTAAAATCGGCGGATTTTTAAGGAACATTCTCGCAATAGCGATCCTTTGTTTTTGTCCTCCGGAAAGCTTCAAGCCCCTTTCCCCAATTTGTGTTTCGTATCCAAAAGGGAGTGAAGCAATAAAATCTTCAAGATGAGCCCGTTTAGCAGCTTCTTGTATTTCTTCCTCTGTCGCATGGAGATTCCCATATGCAATATTTTCCCGCAATGTTCCCGTAAAAAGAAAGACATCCTGTTGCACAATTCCAATTTGGGATCTTAGGGAGCTCTTGGTCATTTGCCGAATATCTATGCCATCGATCGTAATACTTCCGCTATCCACATCATAAAACCTTGGAATCAAGGAGCAAATAGTGGTTTTACCCGCACCGGAAGGACCAACAAACGCTACTGTTTCTCCAGCTTTAATTTTTAAGTCAACATCTTCTAGCACTAACTTATGCTCGTCGTATCCGAAAGTAACATTCTTAAATTGGATGTCTCCTTTCAGGAAGGGAACCTCTACCGCATCCTCTACATCCACAACATCTGGTGCTGTATCGATTAGTTCCGTAAATCTTTTGAAACCGGCCATCCCTTTCGGATAAAGCTCCATTAACGCACTAATTTTATCAATCGGCTTAAACAACACATTGATATAAAGTACGAATCCAACAAGCTCACCGTTTGTAAGCTGATTATTAAAGCATAGCCAAGCACCGTAAATCAGAACAGCCAGGGTAATAAAACGGGTCATCATATAAATTCCTGAATTACTAAAGGACATGACCTTGTATCCGCCAAGCTTTGCAGATCTGAATTTTCGATTATTCGTTCTGAATCTATTAATCTCATATTCTTCATTTGTAAAGGATTGAACTACCCTTACACCGGAGACACTATCCTCTACACGGGCATTTACATCTGCAATATCACTATACATCTGTTTCCATGCTCGATTCATTTTTAAATTACAAACAATAATTAACCAAATTAAAAATGGAACGATCACTATGGTAAGAAGGGCTAATTTTATATTAACCGTAAACATAATTAGGAATGCTCCGAAAAATGTCATCACTGCAATGAATAAATCTTCCGGTCCATGATGGGCAAGCTCCCCAATATCAAATAAATCATTCGTGATGCGACTCATAACATGGCCTGTTTTCGTATTGTCAAAAAAACGAAACGATTGCTTTTGCACATGCTGGAACAGTTGCTGGCGCATATCCGTTTCAATATTAATCCCAAGTTTATGTCCCCAATAGTTTACAATGTATTGCAAAAATGTACTTATCAAATAAAGACATAATAATCCAATGCTGACTGACACGATAGAGGACCAGTTTTTGGTTGGCAATAACGAATCAATAAACCACTGAACTGCAAGCGGAAAAGCTAATTCTAAAATGGCAACTACAACCGCACTGCTAAAGTCCATCATAAATAGCCTTTTATGTGGAACATAGTAAGAAAAAAAACGTCGAATCATAAAAAACTCCTTATCTGAAGGCTCTTTTCTTGAACTTTGTTGCTTTTGAATACGAAATAAAAAGCTTATTTGGGTTAAAAGTGAATAACCCCCTAGAATTATAGTCCATGACGAAAAGCAATACTTATCGCGAAAACAACCTACCTGAAAATATAATTGGATTATATGGTGAATGGATATTTTTATCAAGCGAATTGTTACATTATTTAGAAAAAACGAGGGGATTGCAGCCGTCAATTTCTACCTATTCCTACCACGCATTTTCAATTGGAATTATCCATTACCATTGATGAGAAGCAATGCTTTCCCCTTTTCAAATACATATACCATAAAACAGGAAATAACTTTTGGTTTACTTCAACTATCATTAATTTTATACTCGGATAGTATGAAGAAAGTATAAAGAAGGGATTACAATGCTGTCACGTGTTCTTAAACAACAAGTACCAACCTCTGCAGGCGCTATTGTAATGGCAACCGGTATATTACTCTTAGGTGCTATGCAAAAGGTTGTTTTTCAGCATAAAGAATTAGCAATTATTTCTACTACACTAGTACTCTTATTATTATTTATTGTATATATAGCTTTCGTGCGCGATATGATTCTTGGTGTCATGTGGGAACGTCATTTTTGTGATCCAATATCAAGTTTCGGAGTTGGAACCTGGATTGCGGCAACATCCGTCTCCATATTGGTGATCATGAACTTTGCGCTATTCTTAAGACCAATTGCACTCATTCTATTTCTTTTGAACTGTATACTGACAATTAGTTATATAGCAATCATTGTTCGTAATTATATACTTTTATTTAAATCAAATGGGTCACGGCTTCGAAAAAAAGTCCATGGAATCCTGTTATTGGCATCTGTTGCCATCCAATCCATTATTGCAGCCGGCCAATCAGTATTTGGAAAACCTTTTGTTGCCGTATTTGGAACATGGCTATGGTGGACTGGATGTCTTTTATATGGTCTGGGTTTTGTTCTAATCCTAAATCGATATATTCGTTCTGAAGATAGAAATCTTGCGCAAAATTGGAAGAATACAAATTGCATCATCCATGGAGCCATGTCAATCAGCGGTTTAGTTGGTGCAACAATGGATGTGGTTTCACCTGCTATACTTGTTATGGTGTGGATTTGGGTTATGATAGCATTTTGTATTGTGGAAGGTATCGAAATAGCGAGATCCATGCAAAGAATTAAAAGATATGGCTGGAAAGAGGGCATGTGGATTTATGATACCAGTCAATGGGCAAGAAACTTTACGTTTGGAATGCTTCTAGCCTTTTCTATGCATTTACCCAAACAAGGCATCTTAACGCATTTTGTGAATACGAAAAGTTTTGTTCTTTCAATAGGCCCATATATAGTGGTAATTCTGTTTGTAGTGGAGGTTCTTATTGCTCTAACTGGAAGAACTACCGCCTCTAAAATTCCAGAATCCGTCAATATGTAATCCAAAAGCACCCATATCGGGTGTTTTTTAATGCTATAATAATCCATTTTTACTATAGGTAGAAAGCGGTAAGAGGTATAAAATATGTACATAAGCTTATACTAAGCTTATCTATGCGATTTACTTTTGCGAGAGTAGGGATACAAATGTTGGCAGACCTTGGGCTATTAATTATCCGGCTTGTAATTGGCCTTACCTTTATCGGACATGGCGCCCAAAAATTATTTGGATGGTTTGGCGGTCCAGGTGCAAGTAATTTTGGAGAATGGCTTGAATCCATTGGAATACGCCCAGGCGGTAAAATATGGGCAATTTGTGCGGGATTATTTGAATTGGTTGGAGGACTGCTTTTCGCAGCAGGTGTTTTTACTCCAATCGGAGCCGGTTTAATCGTCATTATTATGATTGATGCTATTTTTTCTGTACATATTAAAAATGGATATTGGGTTGAGAAAAATGGATTTGAATATTGTTTTGTATTGATAGCAGTAACAATCGGTGTAGCAATGATCGGTCCAGGAAAGTACGTACTTTTTTATCAACCTTAATTCCTCAAACCCAAACGTTAATGATCGTTTGATCTTTAACTTGGGTTTTTTTATTTTAGTAAATTGCTTATTTATTTTCTTCCCAGATAAAATTCCATAAACATCCCCAGTTGTTTAAAGTGTATAGATTGAAATTCAATACGTAAACGATTGATTGGAAAATAAAACGGACATTTGTCATCATTAAATTTTGTGTAAAAAAAATTATCAGCATCCTTCATTCTATTTTAGAGTAAGCATATATAGCTTGCTCCTTTTTTTATGGAGAACTATTAACAAAATAATTCATGTCGTGAAGGAATTTCTAATTTCTTTCTCATTCGCATAGGTTTACAATGGAATTTGTATTATTTTTATGAAGGGGATATTTTCGTGGACACAAATACAAATAAATATCAGGAGCAAACGCTTTTTAATATATCATGGCCGCTTTTTATCGAGCTGGCTCTGCATATGGGAATGGGGATTATTGCAACTCTTATGCTCAGTCATTATTCTGATGATGCAGCTGCAGGAGTTGGCGTCGCCAATCAATTGTTAAACATGTTTATTTTAATTTTCAATGTCACCTCTGTTGGTGCAACTATTTTAATTGGTCAGAAGCTTGGTGCCGGCCAATTTAAACATGCAAGGCAGCTTGCCCGTTCGGCTTTCGGATTAAACTTTTGGTTTGGGGTCGGAATAGCCCTTTTCATTGCTTTATTCGGAAAATATCTTCTAGGCATGTTTGACATTCATGGAGATGTATTTCGTTACGGCCTTACCTATGTTCATATATGCGGAATATCTCTATTTCTAGAGTCCATTGCACTCGCCTTAAGTGCTGTCCTGCGCAGCCACGGATATACAAAGGAGTCAATGGTTGTAACCATTATTATGGATATTATTAGTGTCGGAGGAAATGTGATTGCCATTTCCGGCATCTTCGGTTTGCCGATTACAGGGGTAACAGGAGTATCATGGGCAATGGTTGTTGCTCGTGTATTCAGCGTCTCGGCACTATTGCTGTTAGTCTATCATAGACTTTCATTGAAATTAAAAATAAGCGATATATTTAAACTAAAAAGAGACGATATTCGCGGACTATTGTCCATCGGAATACCGTCAGCCGGCGAAAACCTGTCCTATCAATTTTCACAGCTTATCATTACAGGTTTTATAGCAACGATCGGCGTTTCCGCCTTAGCAGCAAGAGTCTATATTTTAAATATAAATATGATTTGTTATTTGTTTACGCTTGCTATTGCACAAGGAACACAGTTGCTTGTCGCGCGTTATATTGGCGGCAAACAGTATGACCGAGCACTACATCGCGGCATTCGAACACTTAAAATATCGATGTGTGCTTCCTTTATTACATCGTTAATCATTGCTTTAGTCGGCTCCCCTATTTTAAAAATATTCACCAATGATCCTAGTATTATAGCAATCGGGTTGCCTGTGCTTTGGGCCATCGTATTTATCGAACCCGGTAGAGCAATGAATATAGTTTTAATGAGTTCCCTAAAATCTGCAGGAGATGTCCGTTTCCCTGTCATCATCGGAATTATTTCGATGTGGGGAGTTGCCGTATCCCTCAGCTATTTACTTGGTGTTCATTTTGAGCTTGGCTTATTAGGTGTATGGATAGCCCAAGGTGCGGATGAATGGCTGCGCGGCTGTTTCGCACTTAAACGCTGGACGACAAAGCCTTGGGAACGATTAGGAAAAGTAAGAATCAGTGCGTAGGATTTTCTTAGACTCCCATTCTTAAAACGTGTGGGAGTCTTTTTTTAATGGTATGATAAATATAAAAAAGGAGTTGGAATTCATGAAAAATGAAATCATTGAAAGATTTACTTCTTATGTCAAGGTGGATACTCAATCAAATGAGGAAAGCAACACATGTCCTTCTACACCTGGTCAGATGACACTTCTCAACATGCTCGTAGAGGAATTAAAGTCTATCGGAATGGAAGAAGTAACAATCGATGAAAATGGATATGTTATGGCCAGCCTTCCTTCCAACACAGATAAGGATGTACCAACTATTGGATTTTTAGCTCACGTTGATACAGCTACTGATTTTACAGGCAAAAACGTAAAACCGCAAATCGTAGAGAACTATGATGGAAGCGATATTGTATTGAATGATGCCTTACATATTGTATTATCACCAAAGGATTTCCCAAGCCTTGAGCAATATAAAGGACATACCTTAGTAACTACAGACGGTACCACTCTTCTTGGGGCTGATAACAAAGCCGGTGTTACAGAAATCATGACAGCAATGGCATATTTAATCAAACATCCGGAAATTAAGCATGGAAAAGTAAGAGTTGCCTTCACTCCTGATGAGGAAATCGGCAGAGGCCCTCATAAATTTGATGTTTCTGCGTTTAATGCAAAATTCGCTTATACAGTAGATGGCGGACCGCTTGGCGAATTAGAATACGAAAGCTTTAACGCTGCCGGCGCAAAAATCACTATAAAAGGAAACAATATTCATCCAGGCTCAGCAAAAGGCAAAATGATTAATTCTTTGAAAATTGCGATGGAATTACAAGGGAAACTTCCAGCTGAGGAAGCTCCTGAATATACAGATGGCTATGATGGCTTCTACCATCTTCTCTCCATGAATGGGGATGTTGAGCTTACAAAGCTTGCCTATATCATCAGAGATCATGACAGAGAAAAATTTAATGCCAAAAAGGTTAATCTTGAAAAAATCGTTCATGAATTACAAGACAAATATGGCAAAGACAACATAATTCTAGAAATGAACGATCAATATTACAACATGAAGGAAAAAATCGAGCCCGTTAAAGAAATTGTCGATATCGCATATCAAGCAATGAAAAACTTAGACATTGAACCAATCATCGCCCCAATTCGCGGCGGTACAGACGGTTCTCAGCTTTCTTACATGGGACTGCCGACTCCAAACATCTTTACAGGCGGAGAAAACTTCCATGGTAAATACGAATACATTTCCGTGGATAATATGATCAAGGCAACAAATGTTGTGATTGAAATTGTAAAATTGTTTGAGGAAAGAGCTTAATACGGTGGAAAATGAACGAATCCGAGATTTTCGGGTTCGTTTTTTTTGGTTCTTTTGAATTTGTCGGTGGTTCTCTCCACAAAACACCTTACATTTTCGTCATCACAATTTAATTCAGGCAAATTAGAAAATAATTCAGGCATTTCACACAAAAATTCAGGCAAAACAAATAAAATCAAAAAATTACTTTGACAGATAGAGTAATCTGCGTTAATATTACTCTATCAGATAGAATAATCGGTTATGGAAGGTGAATCCATGATAAGAAGTGATATTATCCGCGGGCATTTAGATTCGATTATTCTGCGATTGATACTGGATAAGGATCAATATGGATACGAAATTTCGAAACAAATTAGCTTGCGGACAGATAATCGGTTTCAGATAAAAGAAGCTACCCTTTATGCAGTCTTTCAGAGGCTGGAGAAAAAGGAATTGATTGAATCCTATTTTGGAGAAATTTCTCATGGTGGGAAAAGAAAATACTACAGAATCACTACCTTGGGAAAAGCTTACTTAAAGGAAACCGTAAAAGAATGGAAAGAAACAAAAGAAATAATTGATCTATTTATGGAGGAATTAGAATGAAGAAGATTAAAAACCATGTAGATGACTTATTTAAAAATGTTCCAGACAGCGAACAAAAGGAACAGATTAAGCAAGAGATTGTAGAAAATCTCGAGGAAAAGGTCTTTGATTTAATGGCACAAGGAAAAGAAGAAGAGGATGCAATTAATAAAGCAATTGTCGATTTTGGGGATATTGATGAGATAGAAAAAGAACTTGGAGTAAAACTGCCTTCACCTAAGAAGAAAAATATGTCAAAAATAGATTTAGGCTTTTCCATTTGGGGCAGTGCCTTAATCATTGCATTAGTAGTGTTTATTAATTTTTACTACACCCCTCACATTATTTGGTTCGTATATCCAACCTTTGGTGTATTATGGTGGCCTCTATGCATGTTCTACAGATGGCTGCGTATACGTCAAAAATAAAGGAGGATTTCTATGCATAAGTATGATCTGATTTTTGCCTCCATAGGTAGCCTTATTAGCATACTATTCTTTATTCTTGTAAATTACTTAACAAGTCCTAGTCATATTTGGTTTATCTATCCAGTCTTTTTTCTCCTTTTATGGCCGGTTAGCGTTTATTTTATAAAAAAAAGGGAGTATAAAATTCATTCTCTCTGTATTAGTATCATCATAATCTTGTACCTGTTTTTAACAAATTTTCTATACTCCCCTAGCCATCCTTGGGCATTATACGCATTCTACCCAATCATTTGGTGGCCAATTATGGTGATATTTGAGAATGCTAGAAAAACCATTTCCTTAGGTCTCATAGGGAGTTTCATCACGATTGTGTATTATTCCATTTTGAACTTAGTTATTTCGTCCGGCTATCCTTGGGCAATATACCCTGCTTTTATAGTGTTATGGTGGCCTTTGGCTTTATATCATGCAAAACATAAAAAGTTTTTTCAATTTTCAATCTCATCAAGCTTGTTTATAAGTGTATTTTTTATCATTGTAAACATGGTGTCTTCCCCAAACGAAATTTGGGCAGTGTACCCCATTTTTGCAGTATTATGGTGGCCCTTAAGCATGTATTATTACTATTTTAAAAGAAAAGAATCGTCCGTTAAAATCAAAACGAGGTGAAGGTACAATGGAAAAACAATCCAAAAATAGTATTCGCGAGTGGAAAGAAAAATTAAAAACATTTGAAAAACCACGTATCTCAGCTAGTGTAAGACAGCTTATTAATTCCGTAGGACCATTTTTACTATTATGGGTTTTAGCTTATTTTAGTCTTCGAGTCTCCTTTTGGTTAACATTATTATGCGTCATACCTGCTGCCGGATTTTTAGTAAGGACATTTATTATTTTCCATGATTGTACACACCATTCCTTTTTCAAAAACAGAAAAGCCAATAAGATTGTCGGTATGATTACGGGAATTCTTACCTTTTGTTCCTATGAACAGTGGAAAAATGAACATAATCTCCACCATGCAACAAACGGAAATTTAGAAAAACGCGGTGATGGTGATATTTGGACGTTAACTTTGCAGGAATACGCACAAGCCTCTTGGATCAAACGATTATTATACCGGACATACAGAAATCCGATAGTCATGTTTATATTTGGACCATTATATATTTTCTTAATTTCTTATCGTTTTAATAGAAAAAATGCTACAAAAAAAGAAAAAAGACATGTTTGGATGACGAATATTATATTAACTTCCATCGTTTTATTATTAGGATTCACCCTTGGCTGGAAGGCATTTCTTTTAGTTGAATTACCCCTCTTCTATATTGCCGCATTGTCTGGTGTTTGGTTATTTTATGTACAACATCAGTTTGAAGATGGTTATTTTGAAAATGGCGACAACTGGAATTATGTTGAAGCTGCATTAAAAGGAAGTTCTTTCTATAAGCTTCCGAAGATATTGCAATGGTTTTCCGGTAATATTGGGTATCACCATGTTCATCACTTAAATTCCAATGTTCCAAATTATCAACTTGAAAAGGCACATAAAAGTGATATACGCCTTCAAGAAGTTCCAACCTTAACACTTTGGACAAGTTTAAAATCCTTGACCTTCAAGCTATGGGATGAGCAGTCAAAAAAATTCATTGGAAATCGTGATATAAGGAATTTCCTGCGAAGCCAGTCCTAATAAGAAATCCGATATGCGCAGGAGCTAGACAGAACTATAACGGATAAATAATTTATTTTACTTTCATATCCTTTAAAAGAGACAGGTATATTTGATGATATACCTGTCTTTTCCTTTTACATAAAACTACCATTTACTAATGTAAATAAATGTTCCTAAATTCTAAATTTTCCATTATATTTAATACTATACGGCTCATTTAAAGGAGGTCGTTATGGAACGCTTGACAGACCACTTAATTGTCATATCATTTGACTGTTTATCTTCACTGGATTTTCCCACACTTGTGGAGCTTCCGCATTTTCAAGAGCTCTTGAACCATAAAGCTTATTGTAAAAATGTTAAAACGATTTATCCGTCCGTAACATACCCATGCCATGCAACCATTGTAACCGGAAAACTTCCAAATCGGCATGGTGTTATTAATAATACATTGTTGCAGCCCGGGAATCCATCACCGGATTGGTATTGGTACCGTCGTTATGTAAAAGGAACTACCCTTTATGATGAAGCAAAAAAAGCCAACTTAACTACAGCTGCATTATTATGGCCGGTTACCGCTAAAGCAAATATCGATTACAACATGCCCGAGATTTTTGCAAATCGCCCTTGGCAAAATCAAGTTACCGTCTCTTTACTAAGCGGCAGTCCTCTTTATCAATTAGACATGAATCGCCGTTTTGGCAACATTCGGAAAGGGTTAAGCCAGCCCGAGCTAGATGACTTCGTGCTGGAATCCACCGTTCAAACGATACAATCGAAAAAGCCTAACCTATTGCTTGTCCATTTTACGGATCTTGATACACAACGCCACCTCTACGGATTCTCATCAGTGCAAGCACATGAGGCACTACGGCGGCATGATGAACGTCTTGGTCGGATCATCGGAGCTTTAAAACAGAGTGGAATATATAATAACTCCACCGTTATTGTATTAGGTGACCATAGCGCCTTGGATGAGTCCAAAGCCATCAAGTTAAATGTGTTACTTCGAAAAACTGGGTTGATAAAAGTAAATAAACGTGGAAAGGTAGTTGATTGGAAGGCATATTGTAAAAGCTGTGACGGCTCCGCTTATCTTTATGTAAAGAATGATAATGACCACGAAACCAAGTCCATTTTAAAAAAGCTTCTCGACGAGTTAACAAAGGATGACCGAAATGGCATTGAGAAGCTGTTAACAAACGAAGAACTTTGTCCTAAGGGGGCAGACCCCAATGCCTACCTCATGGTGGAAGCTCACCAAGGTTATTACTTTACCGAGGGATTAAATGGAGAACTAATAGATACCATTACAGCCAAGGATGTCAAATCCAAAAAATACACGGTTGCCTCACACGGCTACTCTCCGGACAAAAAGAATTACACCACTGTTCTAATCGCCTCCGGAAAAGGAATTCGTTCAAACGCAATAATCCCGTCCATGCATCTTGTCGATGAAGGACCGACATTTGCAAGATTGCTCGGTCTAGATCTTGGAGATACAGACGGCAGAATCATACGAGAAATGTTAATTTGATTAAAATTACAAAAGGGGGGTTTTAGAGAATGAAACGTTTTACGAAGGAAGAGAATAGTTGGGTTTTTTATGATTGGGCTAATTCTGCATACTCTATTATTATTTCGACTGCCGTTTTTCCGCTATTTTATAAAGCCGCAGCAACAAAAGCCGGTATAAGTGCCGCTAACTCTACCGCCTATCTAGGGTATACGGTCGCCATTGCTACATTTATTTTAGCCATACTCGGTCCTGTCTTAGGAACCATTGCCGATTATCAAGGATTTAAAAAACGCTTTTTTACTTTCTTTTTTACTATCGGGGTATCCTTTACTGCGCTTCTGGCATTCATCCCCAGTGATCAGTGGCTGCTTTTATTAATTGCTTATACGATTGCTGCCGTTGGAGCCTCAGGGGCAAACGTATTTTATGATGCCTTTATCGTAGATGTCACAACAGAAAAACGAATGAATCAGGTTTCCGCTCGCGGCTTCGGCTTTGGATACATCGGCAGCACGATTCCCTTTATCATCAGTATTGCGATCATTATTTTAGCCCAGAAAGAGATCCTGCCTATCTCTGTAACACTTGCAAGCAAGATCGCATTCCTAATCACCGCAATTTGGTGGGCATCCTTTTCCATCCCAATGTTTCGAAACGTTTTTCAACGTTATTATATTGAACGTGAACCAAATCCCGTTGTGAATAGCTTTAGGCGTTTAGGAAAGACGATAAAAGAAATTCGTAAATACCGCTCATTGTTCCTATTCCTGCTGGCTTATTTTTTCTATATCGACGGGGTTGGCACTGTTATAACAATGTCGACTGCCTATGGAACAGATTTAGGCATAAGCTCTCAAAGTCTATTAATTATTTTGTTTGTCACCCAAGTAGTCGCAGCACCGTTTGCTATTTTATATGGGAAATTGGCAGAGAAATTCTCAGGTAAAACGATGCTGTTTGTCGGCATTATTGTCTATATGATTGTTTGTACGTATGCCTACTTTTTAAAAACAACCTTAGATTTCTGGATATTAGCTATGCTTGTTGCATCGTCCCAAGGGGGAATTCAAGCATTAAGTCGATCCTATTTCGCAAAGCTTGTTCCGAAACAAAATGCCAACGAATTTTTTGGATTCTACAATATATTTGGCAATTTTGCCTCCATCATGGGACCTCTTTTAGTAGGAGTTACTGCACAAATTACTGGGAAATCAAACAGCGGAGTATTTAGTCTTATCCTTCTATTTATTATTGGCGCGATTATTCTCATAAAAGTGCCAAACGAAAAAAATGATATTGCAGCAAGCAAGAAAATTGGATAGATCTTTTCGAAGTGCCTAGTTTTTAATGTATTATTTCTTTCTTGAATGGAAAAAGTACAACCGAAGTCCCATTACAAGGAGGAAACAGATTGGAAAACACACATGAATTTGTAGAAAAGCTTCACGATACACAAAAGAAGGATAAAGAGAATAAAGAGAAGCAAGGCAAAGGACACCCTGATAAACAACTTCCAAATAACCAGCATAATTAATACGTAATTCAGTCATGATTTTCTATAAATCATGGCTTTTTATTTTGAAATGTTTAAGCTGAAAAAAACTGTCAGTTCTCCCCCTATTCTGATATTTTTCTATATAAATACCAAAATCTTTAGAAATATATGTATAATAATTGTAATTGAAACATTTGGAGTGGAGTGATACGTGATGGGAATCCAAAAAATTGGGCAAATTGGGGTAAATGCAAAAGATTTCGAGAGAGCGGTACAATTTTATAAGGATGTTTTAGAATTACCACTATTATTTAATACAGATTCATTAGCATTTTTTGATTGTAATGGAGTTAGACTCCTGCTTAGCCTGCCTGAATCGGAAGAGTTCGCGAAGACAAGTTCTGTGATTTATTATCAGGTCGAGGATATTAAGGAACATTATAACCAACTCCTCGACAAAGGAGTACAATTTATTGATGAGCCCCATGTAGTAGCAAAAATGGGACAGGTAGAAACTTGGATGGTGTTTTTCAAAGACACGGAGGACAACATCCTTAGTCTGATGAGTGAAGTAGTAGTGTAATAGAAATGTAAGGATACCTTTGCAAGCAAGGGTATCCTTATTATAATCACTTATTCATCTGTGCCAGAAAATCTCCTAATAGATCCTCCATACTTTCTTCTTTCTCATCATCGGAATTTTCATCTGGAATAGGCAACTCCCAATCGAAGTTATCAAGATCATCAACTTGATCTGTTCTTGTATTGTGACTTTCATCCTCTTTTATTGGGTCAGTATCAGGATAAATCAAGTCTACATTATCATCTTGGGTTGGCTCCTCCAACGGATACGGATAATCCTCCACATCTACCATACTTGTATTCAAAGAGGCTATAAGGGAAGCTGTTTTAACAGGGTCTGTTAATAATTGATAGACAATGCTCCCTAATAAAGCTAGTGATTGCTCATGTTTAAGCCAATTTCGCTGCGTTTTATCCAATCCTTTTGGAAGAGGAATCGTTAGAGTTTCCCGTTTCTTGGATATAGATTGTCCAACACCATTTATGACATATTCGGCAATTTTGCTGGAAAAATTTCGCCTTTCTGTTTCCTTCAGCTTTCCTAAATATTGCAAAATATGATCAGGGGTATCCGAAGGAATGCGAAATGTAATGGGTTTTCCCCTATTTATCTCTGATTTTTCCATCTAATCACCTTATTTGTTTTTAACCAGTTTTTGCTCTTCTATTTGCTTATCTTTCTTATTCCTTCTGTTAAAATCAGTTATCAATTTATAGTAAGCATTAACCATCATCCAGATACTTTCTCTCTCATCCTCAAAGAAGTCAATATTGAATCCATCAAGGTTATTATTCATTGTTTTAAGATAATCCTTTAAAATAATCGAACCGCCGCCGATAAAATAACAAATCTCCGTTTGCGAGTTCTTCTGCCAAATATTACGAAGAATTCGATATTGTTTTTTTGCCAGCTCAAATAGAGTTCTATCTACAATATCGTGAACGCTTGTCCTACTTCCTTTTACCATAATATGATTACGATCATTTTTCTTCGTAATAATTTCCACCACATCGCGTCTACTATCTAGCTCCACTCCATGCTTGGAGCGAATTTCTTCTCTTATATTTTCAAGGGACTCTGAAACACCCAGGTTAAATCCTTGTGCCTTGTCATCATCTACTTTACGATTCTTGATGACTGCAATATCTGTTGATAAACCGCCGATATCTTGGATAATAATGCGTTTATCGATTAATTCTTTATTGATGATATTTAAATTCTTATCCATGACTAAGTTAATGAATGCTGCGAAGCCCTCGGGATACACTTTTACCTCATCAAATCGAATGTTTACCTTTTGACCCTGATATTTTGGTGTTACTAAAAACTCTACTTGATGAACGGATCCAAGCAATCTCGAACGGAAGCCAACATCCTTGCCTTCCTTTACTTCTCTTAGCGGGAGGCCTGTTCCTAATGTATAGGTTGCTTCTATTACGTTATTAGAACGTTTAAACATTTGCTTATTTTCGTCTCTTACTGCATCTAAGGCCAAGCTTGCAAATAACATGATAAGAGTCTGGTCTTCCTCAGACTTGCTGCTACCTGGATCTAATTCGGTCGAATTAGTACTTTTGGTTGCTAAATGACCTACACGGTAAATAGAATTATTATCTTTTAATATAGGGGAATGAACCCGAATATGTATGCCGTCAATTGGATTTTGTTGATTTAATTCCTCTAATCCTATGATAGGACGGTCTTCTATATCTCTGGCAATGACATTTGGAATATTCATGTCGTATTCCATTTCTCCAAAAATCCCTTTAAGGGAGTCATTACCTACATCAATTGCTGCAATACGTGAGTTTGTCAAAAAAAATCATCCCTTTCACTATTGATGTGTAAAAGGTTATAGAAACCACAAGGCTTGGTCAATGGAGTTAAGGAATCTTTCATGAATACTTATCAATAGACATGAATTTGTAATCCTGTATACAAATCCGTAAACAATAACGAAATCCGCTAGCCGATAGGCGCTGGAGCTGGACATTGTAGATAAACACTGCTAAATAAGTAAGTACACGCATTTGTACACATGTATACATTTTTGTAAACATGTGTACGTTTTTGTAAACAATTGAATACAAATTGTATACAAGAGCTGCTACCCTTAAAAATCCCCTATAAAAAAAGCAGGAGCCTCCCCTGCTTTTTCTAGAATCTATTCTTTTTTCAAGAATGTACTTGGCATCACAACGGCTATCACTTCACCGCGAGCACAAAGTGTATCGCCAGCATACACTTCAGTATCTACCTTCCATTTTTTAGGGTGAATTTCTTCGACTTTTCCAACTGCTTTTAACGGAACCCCATGAGGAGTAGGCTTTATAAAATCTACTTTTAAAGAGCCCGTAACAAAACGCGGAGGCTCAGCCCCTTCACCTGGCACATTCCCATTTTTTCGATGTAATGCTAATGCAGCCGAACCGGTTCCATGGCAATCAATTAAGGAGGCAATCAAACCACCATACACAAATCCCGGTAAAGCTGTATGCTCTGGTCGTGGTGTGTAAACCGTTAGTGTATTTTCTCCATTCCAGCCTGTTCGAAAGTGATGGCCCTCCTCATTGAGACGACCACATCCATAACACCATGCAAAATCATCAGGATAATCATCCTGAATAGCCTTCACTACTATTTCTTCCATTAAATCCCCTCCCCTTTTCAGAATAGTATAACATATCAATATGTTGTATGATGGAATAAACAAACTTATTATTGTATTTATGCAAATGGAGGCTACATAATGATTGCGCATATAATTGCCACTGGTAAAGTGCAAGGAGTCGGGTTTCGCTTTACCGTCCAGCAAAAAGCGATATCCTTTGAAATTACCGGTTGGGTCAAAAATCTGGAAGATGGCTCCGTAGAAATAGAGGCGGAGGGTACAAGTGAGCAATTAAATATTTTTATCCAAAGCTTGAAAAAGGAATTAAATCCTTTTGTAAAAATAAAAGACCTTCATATTGAAGTGAAAGATGTGTTAAAGGGATATAAGAAATTTAGAGTACTTTATTGAAATTAGATTACATCATAACATTTGTGAAAAAACACTAAATAATTTTCTGTACTTCCTAATGAACCAGTTCCACCCTACTTTTCTATTTAAGGATCTCCACCAATAGCTTAGTAATCATTAATTAGAGTTATAGAATTATTTTTTTAAATCACTACAAATCTATTTCTCGGGAAATTTCTACAAAAATGGCTAAACTGCTCGACACAAAGAAACAAAAAACGCACTTTAACTCTATTGAAATAGCAGGAAAAACTATAGGAGCAAGGGGAAATTTAGGATATTAAAACGGTTTTATATTGCTTTTTGACAGTAAAATAATGAGGAAATGAAAAAAGACTGTACTAACCTTTTACAATTAAGTTAGTACAGTCTATATTAATTTCTATCTTCTTAATGCCCTGCTTCTACATCGTCAACATGCTTCACATGCTTTGCATTAGCCAAAATAAACAATACAGAAACTAGAACAAATCCTGCCCCTACTATAAATGGAACATGTGGATTATATAATTCTGCAAGCTTACCAGCCATATATGGTGCTATTGCTCCTCCTAAGAAGCGTAAAAAGCTATAAGCAGCAGAAGCTGTTGATCGTTCTACATTTGTTGCATTCATGACAGCTGTTGTGATCAATGTATTGTTGTTTCCAAGTAATGCACCTGCGAAAATAACAGCTGCAATAATCACCCATTGTGTTGATGTCCAAATTCCCATCGCTAATAGTACAATGGCAAACAAGAATAACATCAAGCACATTGATTTAACGGTACCAAACGATTGTTGAAGCTTTGGAGCCATGAAAACGGAAGTAATGGCAAGAAGAATCCCCCAGCCTAAGAAGACAAACCCTAATCCATGTTCGTCTAATCCCATAACGAAAGGAGCATATGCCAATAAGGTAAAAAATCCAAAGTTATATAGAGCGGCAGCAATACCGAAAACTAAAAGAGAATAGTGTTTCAACGCCCGGAATGGATCTAATAAGGATGTTTTTTTCTTACCTTTTGTTTGACCACCTGAATGTTGTTTAGGCATTAAAGATATTAGACCAATAAAGGCTACTACCATCAAGGTAGCAACACCAAAGAATGGACCTCTCCATGACATACCGCCTAACCATCCTCCAAGTAATGGTCCTACCGAAATTCCAAGACCTATGGCAGCTTCATATAGAATAATTGCTTTTGCTGTGCCGCTATTTGAAAGGGATACAATAGCAGCTAATGCTGTGGCTACAAACAATGCATTTCCAAGCCCCCAGCCACCTCGTAAACCAACAAGTGCCCAAATATTATTTGAAGCTCCACCTAACGCTGAAAATACAGCAATTACGACAATACCTAATAATAATGTCCACTTAATTCCAAGTCTGGAGGATATGGACCCCGTTATGAGCATGGCTATGGCCATTACGGCATTATAGCTTGTAAAAAGCAATGTTACTTGACTGGGTGTAGCATTCATATTTTTAGCAATAGCCGGCAAAATTGGGTCAACAAGACCAAGCCCCATGAAGGCAATAATACACGCGAAAAAGACTGCCCAAACTGCCTTTGGCTGTTTAAGAAGACTAGGTTCCGGCTGTAGTGAAGGGGCGCTAACGGATACTGCTTTTTGTGATACAGATGACATTTTATGCAAAACTCCTATTCTGTTGTTTTTGATTTTCTTTTCGAGGGAGAATATGAATCTAATATAAGTGCAATTTCAGGAAGCAAATTAAAGAATGGATTTAAATATATTTCGAATTACATCTCCGCGGCTAATGATTCCAACTAAAACACCATTTCGTTCTACCGGCAGCTTTTTAATTTGTTTCTTTCCTAATATCCCTGCAATTTTTTCAATTTCTGCATTCCAAGCGACTTTTATTACTTTATTTTTCGAAATCTTCATAACATTCAAGTCAAGAATTTGCTCTACTCTTTCTTCAAATTCTTCTCCTTTTATCACATTGATATAATAAAAGGAATCCACCACTATGTCCTTTGTCTTGCCAATATAACGCATGATATCTCCATCACTGATATAAGCGACAATTTCATTTCTGTCGTTTACCACCGGGAGACCGCTAATACCATGTTCGATAAACTTTTCAATAACGGAACGGACAGTGTCATTTTCTTTCACCTTATAAACTTGGTTAATCATGATTTCATACGCTTGCAAATTCAGCCCCCCATAAATTTCTTACTTTTAAAGCAGTCTTCCCTCCTCAAAAAATTAATTGCATAATACAACCTTATGATTGTATCATACAACGATTTTTTCAGTTGTCAATACATAAATGGTTATTTTTTCTTAAAAACAGCGAATATATCAAAGAAAAATATTCGCTAAATGGTTATTTTATTACAGCGTTTTTATCTCTCCACTAATTTTAGAAATATAAAAAGACTTGCCAATAAGACAAGTCCCTATCAATCCATTATTTCTTTTTTAGGTTTACGAGCCAAGCTTAAAATACCTGCAACCAAGAACAATATACCTGGCAGCCAGTCAACACCCACTGATAATAGAACGGATACAACCGCTGCAATGATTAATAAAATACCTGCAAGCTTCGGTTTGTTATTTCCTTTAAGGCAAACAGCTGCGATAATTCCTAATACTAGTCCAATCAATGAAGCTATAACAACCCACCAGCTTCCATTACCAATAGCATTTAAAACCTCTGATGGATCCACTGTATTTAACTTTTGGTCGTTGGCAAGTTCATTTTTTACTTGTTCTTGAAAAGTCTCATTCTTAAATAATGAGGCTATTAATAGCACACTGCCCCCTACAAGTGCATTAATAATAACTCCAATAATCGTTAATGTAATCTCGGCTGTTCGCTTCATCGGTTTTCCCCCTTTGGTATTTATATCTATACTTACGATAAGATTCTCCCAAAGTTTCATGTTAAATGAAAAGGGAAGAATTTTTTCAAAGCTAAATTTGCTAAACCGCACGAAATATAAGGTGAACAGCACGACTTTTTGAATAAATGGCACAAAATAGAGGGTCAATCGCACGAAACTGCCTATGAACGGCATGATTCAGTTCTTTTTACCTACATCCTCCTGTGCCAGACATGTCCAACTCCCACAGTAATAATATCCCAAACGCCTTAATTAATCAGGAGAAGGCAGCCGCTTGCACTAGACAGACCTTTTAATTCTTAAAAAAGGTGCCAGGAATTTGCCTGGCACCTTTCTCATTTACTCATCTCCAATCTTAAAGCTAATAAACTTCTGCTCCATCATTTCATCCATTGCATATTTAACCCCTTCCCTGCCTACACCGCTATCTTTCCATCCGCCATAAGGCATATTGTCAATTCGGAAGGTTGGGATATCGTTGACAATAACGCCACCCGTTTCTAGACGCTCCGAAGCATAGAATGCCCGCTCCAGGCTTGGGGTTATAATTCCGGAATTTAATCCATATCGGGAATCATTTGCATCTTTAATGGCGTTGTCTAATGTATCAAATGGAAAAATACAAACAACTGGCCCGAAAATCTCGAAACGGAATACCTTAGATTCTCGATTTACATTCGTTAATACGGTCGGTGTTAACACATTTCCCTCTACCTTACCGCCGCACTCAATCTTAGCTCCCTCTTGAACCGCCTCATCAATCCAGCTTTTGATCCGTTCCAAGGATTTCTTGTTAATTACCGCTGTAATATTCGTTTTTTCATCAAAAGGTGAGCCGATGACCAACTGATTAGTCCGTGTAACAAATCGTGCTAAAAATTGCTCATAGAGGGATTTATGTACATAAATACGCTGAATGGAAATACATATTTGCCCATTGTAAGAAAACGCACCTTGTACACTCCGGTCAATCACTTTATCAATATCTACTCCTTCATCTATAATGAAAGGAGAATTCGAGCCGAGCTCGAGCGTCAGCTTACGAAAACCTGCCTGCTGCTGAATAATATGCCCTACCTCCACACTTCCAGTAAAGGTAACCTTTTTCACATGTGGGTGAGTTGTTAAAACCTCGCTCAAGACATCTCCTTTGCCGGGAATAATATTTAAGACCCCATCCGGAAGTCCGGCCTCTTTAAAAACCTCCGCTAAAAAGAGTGAGCTTAACGGTGTTTGTTCTGCCGGTTTTAACACGATTGAATTTCCGGCAGCGATTGCAGGGCCAACCTTATGCGCAACAAGATTAAAAGGAAAATTAAAAGGAGTGATGGCCGTAACTACCCCGATCGGGCTACGAACGGTAAAACCAAAACGTTTTTCTCCTCCTTCTGCTGCATCCATTGGGATTTGTGTACCATAATTACTTTTTGCTGCTTCTGCTGCAAAACGGTAGGTTTGAACCGTACGACTTACCTCTTCCCGAGCATTCCTTATGGATTTGGCTGCTTCCGTTGCCATTATCATGGCGCATTCCTCTCCACGCTCCTCCATAATCGTAGCAACACGAGCTAATATTTTGGCACGGGCATGTGCCGGATAATGGCGAAACTTTTGGAATGCAGCATGGGCTTCCACAACTGCCTCCACCGCATCCTCGGGCTCTGCTTGTCCGATTTGAGCTATTTCCTCCTCTGTATGCGGATTATACAAAGGCTCATAAGTTTTAGCCTCTCTCCACTTCCCGCCAATCCATAATTGCCACTTTTTCTTCATTATCGCTCCTCCTAATGTATTATAATTTACAAATATAATCGCCTAGCGTTTTAGAAAGCTTTACATTTTCTGAATAATCGACATCCACATCAATGAGGACAATCTCTTTGCTATTAAGGGCATCTTTCAATGCAGGCAACAATTCGTCGGAATGCTTTACCTTTACCCCTTTAGCTCCAAAGCTTTCGGCAAATTCCATAAAATCAGGGTCCTTGAATTGAATATCATTTGTTCGATTAAATTTATTTAACTGTTTCCACTCAATTAAACCGAATTTAGAATCATGGAAAATCACAACAACAAAGGCAAGTCCTAATCGTTTCGCCGTTGCTAATTCCACTCCATTCATCAGAAATCCTCCATCACCAGTTACTGCTATAACCGGTTTATCTGGATGGGCAAGCTTTGCTGCAATGGCACCTGGAACGGCAATTCCCATTGATGCCCATCCATTTGAAATGATGGTATGGTTCGGCTGATCAGGCTGATACATGCGGGCGACCCAGACTTTATGGGCCCCAACATCTGAAATGATAATCGCTTCCTCTTTCCCTGCCTTTTTTATATCCGCTAATATGTGCTGCGGCTTGACCGGGCTTCCAGAAACTTCATCGTCTGCATGCAGTTTTTCATCTAACTGGGCTTTTAATTTTTTTACTCCCGGCCAAAGCTCTTTCTTCTCCACATGAGGACTAAGGAGTTCAACTGCCCTTCCAACATTTCCGACTAATTCAGCCGCAAGCGGATAATATTCATCCACTTCCGCTGAAAGACTATCAATATGAACAATTAGATTCATTGCTTCATCATTCCAGTATTTAGGCAGATACTCTACAAAATCGTACCCAATTGTTATAATGAGATCCGCTTGATCAAATCCACATAAAACATAGTCTTTTGCCTGCATGCCAACCGTGAAAAGGGTTAATGGATGGTCGGAAGGCAATACACCCTTTGACATAAATGTGTTCACAACCGGAATATTCTTCTCTTCCGCAAATTTGCGTAAGCTTTCACTCGCCTTATCACGTATAACTCCATTTCCTGCTAAAATAATTGGTTTAGAAGCACGATTAATAATCTCAGCCGCTTTTTTGATTTCCGCTTCGTCCGGACATGAAAGCGGGATAGGTGTCACTTGTAATGGCTTCCCTTCTGTATCTGCCATCGCAATATCTTCTGGAAGCTCAATATGAACAGCACCCGGTTTCTCGGAAACAGCTACTTTAAAAGCCTTCCTTATTATTTCCGGAATGGTTTTCGGCACTCGTATTTGCTGGTTCCATTTTGTAACTTTCTCAAACACGCCGATAATATCTACATATTGATGAGACTCCTTATGAATTCTATCAAGCCCCGCCTGCCCAGTTATCGCTACAACTGGGGAACGATCTAAGTAGGCATCACCAATTCCGGTCAATAAATTAGTTGCTCCTGGGCCAAGAGTAGCAAGACAGACTCCGGGTTTCCCCGTTAATCGACCATACACATCTGCCATGAATGCAGCTGCTTGTTCGTGATGAACTAATACAAATTCAATTTTGGAGCCGATTAAGGAATCAATTAAATCTGTATTTTCCTCACCGGGAATACCAAATATATATTCCACTCCCTCATTTTCCAAACATTGCACGAATAAATCAGAAGCTTTCAAGAAACTATTCCCTCCTTTATACATATCTCTTTTATTTAGATGATCTTTGTTTGCTTTGCTCGTTCTAGTTTTCCGATGCAAAAGGAAATTATGTATAAATTGGAGACTAACCATGACTACTGTATAAATTTGTATTAGTCTGCTTATATTATCCGTAGACAATTTTTATATAAGGATTTATAAGTTTCGCATCAAATAAAAGTTAAACCATGATTAGCGCAAGCAGCCTTAGGCTAGCGGATGAGCAAGGAGCTTACGCTTTTTTAATAGGAGGAAAGCCATGAATTTTGCCGCAAATCTCTTAATCATCATCGGGTTTATTTTCATCGCATTAGTAATCATCATCCTTGCTATTTTCATCATTTATCTATTAATTTTTGACCGTAACCAAAAGATGCATTCTATTTTGCGAAATTATCCTGCTCTTGGAAGGGTCCGTTACTTCTTTGAAAAAATCGGGCCAGAAATGCGTCAATATTGGTTTAATAGCGATACAGAAGGAAAACCTTTTTCAAGGGATGATTACGAACATATTGTAAGAAGCGCCAAATATAAACGTGATGTTATTGGCTTTGGTTCAAAACGTGATTTCGAAGGGGAAGGGTACTATGTCCGTAATGATATGTTTCCAAAGCTAACAGAAGAGTTGAAAGTTGACATGGAAACAATGGCGTTAACTCAAAGATACTTACTTATTAAGGATCCGCTTTTTTCCCAAAGAGAAGAAAAACTCGAAGAGGATGAGTCATCTGCCTACTTGCTTCACGATGACGATGCCATTGTGATTGGACCAAATACAAGACATCCCTTCGTTCTAAAAGGACTGATTGGAATGTCCGCCATGAGTTATGGTGCACTAGGAAAAAATGCGATTACCGCATTATCGAAAGGATTAGGTATAGCAAAAGGAACATGGATGAATACAGGAGAAGGCGGGCTTTCCCCTTACCATTTAGAGGGTGGAGTGGATATTATTATGCAAATCGGTCCTGCCTTATTTGGAATTCGCAATAAAGAAGGGGACGTCGATTGGGACGAGCTAAAAAGGAAAAGCGAAATTCCTCAAATAAAAGCGTTCGAAATCAAACTTGCCCAAGGTGCAAAAGCACGCGGTGGTCATATTGATGCGGAAAAGGTTAATCCGGAAATCGCAGAAATTCGTAAGGTGGAACCATATAAATCAGTAGACAGCCCAAACCGTTTTAAACAATTCAGTGATGTGCCTGCAATGTGTGAATTTATGGAGAAAATTCGGGAAGCTACCGGCAAACCAGTTGGATTGAAGATGGTGGTTGGAGGCAATGACAGTGCGGAGGAATTGGCAAAGTACATGAAAGAAACCGGTAAAGGTCCAGACTTTATTACGGTAGATGGAGGTGAAGGCGGAACCGGTGCTTCCTACCAAGAATTAATGGACAGTGTCGGATTGCCGATAAGGTCCGGGCTTCCCATCCTTGTGTCTACCCTAAAAAAATATGGAGTCCGTGATCGGGTTAAAATTATTGCCTCCGGAAAGCTGTTCACTCCAGATCGGGTAGCAATTGCACTGGCAATGGGGGCAGATCTTATTAATATCGCACGAGGATTCATGATATCAGTCGGGTGCATCCAAACGTTAAAATGTCAATCCAATACATGTCCTGTTGGGGTTGCTACGACCGATCCTGCTTTACAAAAAGCCCTAGTAATTGATGAGAAAAAATATCGAGTAGCAAACTATCTAATCACATTAAGAAAAGGATTGTTCCGAATTTCAGCAGCTGCAGGACTGGAATCACCTGTTCATTTCTCACCAAAAAATATTATGTATAAAGATGATAAAGGGGTTGTCTATTCACTGGAAAGTATTTTAAATGATATACAAAAACAAATTGATGCGGGTTAAAAACAGTGGCTTGGAGCTTCCAAACCACTGTTTTTTGTTATTTATTTCAGATTTATAATCCTGCGGTTTTTAACATCGAAAAAATGAAGCATAATCTCGTCAATTTTGTGCTTAATCACGCGAAAATCGAACTTAATCTCGTCAATTTTATCCTTAATCTCGCGAATCAGGACTTTGTGCACACACTCATCATATTTATCTCTATAAAACCTTCTCCAAAAAGTCTTTCGCTCTGCTTGTCCGAGGGGAATTAAAAAATTCCTCTGGTTTTCCTTCTTCCAGAAGTACCCCATCATCGAGAAACAGAACGCGATCCGCCACTTCCTTCGCAAATCCCATTTCATGTGTCACAATCGCCATCGTCATCCCAGATTGGGCGAGATCCTTCATAACATTCAGTACTTCCTTGACCATCTCCGGGTCCAGTGCTGATGTCGGTTCATCAAACAGCATTAGCTTCGGTTCCATCGCCAGAGCGCGAGCGATGGCAACACGCTGTTTCTGGCCACCCGAAAGATTATTGGGATAGGCATTCTCTTTTTCTGTTAAACCTACTCGCGACAGTAATTCCCTAGCCTTCTTTTCTGCAACTTGACGAGATTCACCTTTTACTTTCATCGGTGCATAGGTTAAGTTATCCAATACCGTCATATGCGGGAATAAATGAAAATGCTGAAAAACCATTCCGATTTGCTCACGGACTTTATTTATATTTGTCTTAGGATCCGTTATATCCTGATCATATACAAGAACTCTGCCTTTTGTCGGCTTTTCTAAAAGATTAATACAGCGAAGTAAAGTAGACTTTCCCGATCCGGATGGCCCAATGATAGAGACTACTTCTCCAGTATTAATACTCGTAGAAATATTTTTCAATACCTCGTTTTTCCCAAATGTTTTAGAAAGGTTTTCTACTTTAATCACTGTATTTCATTCTCCTTTCTAGCAGCTTACCTAGCAGCGTTAAAATTAAAACCATTGCCCAATAGATTAAACCAACGAAAATTAACGGTTCAAAATTTCGGTAGATTTTTGAACCAACTACCGTAGCTCGGCGCATTAGATCTAAATATCCAATGGTTGATACGATAGCAGATTCTTTCGTTAAAGAAATGAACTCATTCATTAATGCGGGTAATATATTTTTAAGGGCTTGGGGCATGATAAGATCCTTCATCATTAAACGATACGGGATGCCTAATGCTTGAGCCGCCTCTGTTTGTCCTTTATCAACCGCTTGAATTCCTGCTCTAATAATCTCTGAAACATATGCAGAAGAGTTTAAGCCAAAGGCTAAAATTGCCGATAAAAATGTGGAGATATCATATCCTGTTAATTGTGGAACTGCAAAATAAATAATCATTAATTGCAATATTAATGGGGTCCCACGAAAAATAGACGTATAAAAATCTGCAAACCATTTTAAAACTTTTATTCTGGAAATCTTAAATAATGCTAAACATGTACCTAATGCAAACCCAAAAATAATAGAAACAATAACAAATTTTAACGTAGCCCATATTCCTTTTATTATAAAAGGAATATAAGGCACAATTTGGCTAAAGTCCAAATTCATGCCTTACACCTCTTTTCAATAATTATCTTGGAAGGTAATTCTTCATTACATATACATTCATTATTTTTTAATCCACTTTGCCTTCAATTCATCCATTTTTCCGTTATCTTGCATTTCTTTTAAAATTTTGTCGACTTTGTCTACAAGATTGCTACCTTTAGGGAACGCGATTCCCATTCCCGGAGAGCTAGTTGTTGGATCATCAAAGCCTGTTAATCCTTGATTTTTAATATAGCCTTCTGCTACGGATTTATCTAAATATGCTGCCTGAATCCGACTAGATAATAGTTCTTGAATCAGCGTTGTGGAGTCATCCATCGCCTTTGTATCAAATTTAACCGTTTTTTGAAGGTTTTTGGCCCCTTCTTCTTGAATCGAACCTAGTTGAACACCTATTGTTTTGCCTTTTAAATCATCAACCGTATTAATCGAAGAACCTTTTTTTGTAACAAACATTTCACCTGAATGATGATATGGAGTAGAAAAGTCTACGTTCTTCTTTCTTTCTTCTGTAGCGGACATTCCGGAAAGCACCATATCGACACGTTTGGATTGTAAAGCACCTATTAATCCATCAAACTTCATATCTTTTATCTCAAGCTTATACCCTAGCTTTTTCGCAATATAATTACCGAGATCAACATCAAATCCTACTACATTCCCTGCTGTATCTCTTGTTTCAAATGGCGGAAAGTCAGCTGAGGTCCCCATGATTAAAACTTTCCCTTTTTTGGAGTCATCGCCATTGCTTCCATTCGCTTTGCTTTGGCCACAAGCTCCCATAAATACTGCTGTGATAATAACTACAAATAATAACATGTATTTCTTCATGTCTTTGCCTCCATTTGTTGTATATTTGAATTCATTATTATTAATAGATTTGTATTTTTATTCAACATAATGCATTTTAACACATATAATTAATCTTGCAAAGTGTATTTTTATTAATTTTTCACCTTTAAAAAAGCATTTTTATACATTCATAAAGAAACACCCCTATGAATAAGGGGTGCTTCCTCTGGATATTAAGCATTTACTTTTTCATAAAATTCTTCTTTCATTTTTTCAAAGACTTCTTTATTCGTAATTAAATCATAACCAGTTTGAGCAAGAGCCAAAGCACCTTTTGCCAGGATATTATGAGAGTTTTCCGTAATAGTGGTATCTGCAAATTCCTGTGTATGGGCGGTTAAACCAGGGGAATCAAGGCCAATATATGGATGAATGGCAGGGACAACATGACTTACATTCCCCATATCAATTGAACCATAGGATTCTTTTGATTTTTTAATTTCCGCTATACCAGTCGATAAAAGATTATTCGTGAAAAGATTTGATAATGTTTGATTAGTGACCATATTATCATAGCTTAGTTCATAATTATCGATATAAATTTGCGCACCTGTCATTAATGCCGCACCTTTTGCAATATTTTTTACCTTTTCCACTACCTCATTTAAATTATTGCGGTCCTTTGCACGCACATAAAATTGCGCAACTGCTTTATCAGGCACAATATTAGCGGCTAGCCCGCCTTCTTTAATAATCCCGTGAATGCGAACGTCAGAAGTAACATGCTGACGGAGAGCGTTAATCCCATTGAATAGCTGAATTGCTGTATCCAGTGCGTTAATGCCTTTTTCAGGAGAAGCAGCGGCATGGCTGGATTTACCTCTAAAGTCAAACTGAATCGCATCCATTGCTAATGATTCACCGCTTTCATAGGATTCATCAGAAGGATGCAAAATCATCGCAGCATCAATATCTTCAAAAATACCTTGCTCTGCCATCGGAACCTTTGCACCATTGGTTTCTTCTGCTGGTGTTCCCAGCACGACAACTCGGCCGCCAATTTCATCCAGCACTTTACTTAACAATACCCCTGCTCCAGCGCCCATTGTACCGATCATATTATGGCCGCATCCATGCCCGATTCCCGGCAATGCATCATACTCGGATAAATATGCAATGGTCGGTCCAGGCTTTTTACTATCGTATACTGCCTTAAATGCAGTAGGTCTGCCGACAATCCCTGTTTCGACCGTAAAATCATGTTCTTCCAAAAACTCCACTAATAGTTTCATAGAATTATATTCTTGGTCACCTAACTCTGGATGATGGTATAAATAATCGCTCATCTCCCAAAGCTTGCTTTGTATCGATTGTACATATGTTTTTAAAAGGTCCTTCATTTTCATGATCCTCCTGTATTTTTATACAAATTGTTAAATATTTATTATATTTTATAAATATACATCAAAAATAACCGTTCAACAATATTTCTAATCGAACTTTCATGAACATATTTATTATTACCTACTTTGTTATAGGAGGTAATTATGTACAATCAACGATTCCCTGATATAAAGCCATACTTGAAAACACATAGTTTAATGCCTGAAAATCAGGAAACACCTATAGCTTTTATAAAAAAAGATATTGTGGAAAATCCATTATTTTATAGACGCAATCATTTTCCCTATCCAATGCTCTCTTCCTCCTTCTATTGGCTCCCTATAAATGGCGCTGTCAAAGAGCCTAAACTCTTTTCGATGCAGGAACTCATTCAGTTTCCTGCAAAGAAGTTAAAAGTAGTCCTTGAATGTGCAGGAGATAAACGAAGCTTTTTTGAGCCAAAAGTATATGGAGAACAGTGGGGTAATGGTGGAATAAGTCAAGGTTATTGGAAGGGTGTACCTTTAAAAGCACTACTTGAACAAACCGGATTAAAGGATGATGCAAAGGAGGTTATAGTAGAAGGTTACGACTATGGCAAACAACCTGGTATCGATGGTATCCATAGGTTTGCCAGAAGCCTCCCGCTTGAAAAAGCACTCCATCCTGATACCATTATTGCCTATGAATATAATCATCAACCGATTCCGTTTAAGCATGGGTATCCTTTAAGACTGATTGTTCCGGGTTGGTATGCTATGGCATCAGTAAAATGGGTTAGACAAATAACCGTAATTGATTCGCATTTCAATGGTCCATTTCAGTCTATTGATTATGTTTATTACCCACATAAAGATAACAATAATGATTCTTTTCCTGTCACCAACATAAACGTGAACTCAACCATCCAAAAACCAAATAATATGCAAATTCTAAATGCAGGAAGACATACTATTAAAGGAATTGCCTGGACTGGAAAGGGTACAATACAGAGGGTTGAAATTAGTACAGATAATGGGCAAACATGGTCTTATGCTACTATCAAAAGTGATCACCGGTCCCAGTATGAATGGGTTTCTTGGTCCTATGAATGGGTTGTATCGGAAAAAGGTGAATATACCATTATGTCAAAGGCTACCGATTCGTATCACCAAACTCAGCCAATGAGCCCTTTTTGGAATCGAAAGGGGTATGGATATAATGCAGCGGATTGTATACGTGTGAAGGTTGAATAATTTAGAAAAGCGCAAGTGACGAAGCTCTAACGTACGGGTTTCATGACTTCGACGCAAGATTTAGGAAGAACAGTGAAGTATGATGCCTATTTATGATATGGATATTCACTAGGCTAGCCGGGGGCTGCTTTCACAAGACAATCAATTTAAGCGGACCTAGGATCCGTTATTTCTATAAAATGCCCCTAATTTAAGAGTTTAACGGACACTTATTCCGTTATTTATGAAAAAATAGGTGGAAATCACAACTTATATACAAAATAGCGGAACCTCAGTCCGCAAAAAAGAGGAAAAAGCCCATTTTGTCACAAATAACGGATTTAGTGTCCGCCAAGTTCCAACAATTTGATATATTTGAAGACCAAATCAAAAATATGATTTGGTCTTCTGATTAAACCTATGAGTCTATCTTTTCCTTTTCCCATTTATCTGTCTTCCACAATTTCCCCGGCCAAAAGGCATAGCGGCCAAGCACAGTAGTGATTGCAGGAACCAATAGTGGCCGAACGATAAATGTATCTAGTAAAACACCTATTGCTGTAACAATACCGAACTGTAATAATACTTGAATCGGCAAGGTAGCTAATACTGCAAATGTACCCGCTAATATAAGACCTGCAGAGGTGATAACACTGCTCGTTTCACTAACTCCATTTGCGATTGCAAGACGGTGCGGCTGGGTTCGCCTGTTTTTCCAAATGCTTGAGATCATAAAGATATTATAATCCTCACCGAGGGCCACTAAGAAAACAAAGGAATATAACGGAATCAATCCGGAAATCGCCGGAATATCCATTCCGTAATGAATCAGAAGCCAGCTTGCGCCTAAAGCAGAAAAATAGGAAAGCAACACTGTTATGATTAGATAAATAGTAGCTACAATGGAACGTAAATATAAAAGTAAAAGTGCTGCTATAATTGCTATCACTACTGGAACAATTACTTTGGTATCACGATCCGTTATATTTTCCGTATCATAAAGCTTCGAGGTTTCCCCGCCAATCCAATAATGCCCCTTTGCTTTAATCCCTGCGTCATGTAAAATTCCGGAAACTTCTTTGGTAACTTTAGGTACTGATTCTACTGATTGGGTGCTGTATGGATTTCCTTTTAAAATAACATTATATGATAAATAGTTTTCATTCTTCCCTTTTGTTGGTTCTGAAACACTTTCTACAAAAGAGCGTTTACTTAATTGCTCTTTTATTGGAAGATCCTTTCCTTCACTGTTTACTATCAATTTCATAGGTGCAAGTTCACCCGCTGAGAAATGATCTGCCATTATCGTAAATCCTTCTCGTGATGGCATATCCTTTGGAAACGAATCAATTAAATTTTGTGTATATTGGATTCGAGGTGAAAAGGCTGCTAGCCCGACTAGTAAAACAACACTTAATATAATGACAGTCCAGGGTTTTCCAACTACAAAATTGCCAAACCTTTTGCTCCAATTTCCAGATGGCCGGCGAATTTTCTTTCCCTTTTTCCATTCTAATTCTTTTACCATTTCCTCTGTTCTAGGGACAAATGGAAAGAATGATATCCTCCCGAAAATCGCAAGTAATGCTGGAAGCAAGGTTAATGCAGCGATTCCCATAATAAGAATAACTAAACTAAAAGGGATGGCAAACCGCTGAAAAGATCCGTAATGTGCTAATAACAATGTGCTTAAACTCAAAACAACGGTAATGGCACTTACGAATATTGCCCCTCCAGAATGCTTCACCGCTTTTTTCAATGCCGTGAATTTATCGGGCTCTTCTAATAAGTACTCCCTGTATTTAGAGACTAAAAATAAACAATAATCGGTTCCTGCACCAAATAACAATACAGTCATAATCGAGATAGCTTGAGAATCTACGGTGATAATGCCTTTCTTCGCTAAAAATCCAAGAATAGGTCCTGTTAACCCGTACGCAAATCCAACGCCGATAAGGGGCACAATTGCGAGAATCGGTGAACGGTATAACACGATTAACAAAATTAACACCAAAAGAATCGTCGAAATTAACAATGTAATATCTGCTTTACTAAATAGCGCGGCAGCATCCGTTGAAATTCCCGCTGGTCCGGTAAAACGCACATGTAATCCGGATTCATTAATCTTTTTATCCAAAAGATCCTTCGATATTTCTTTACCCATATAACTTTTAAGCTTTGATAAATTTTCTGCTATATCGTCGGAACTAGCCTTTTCATCCAAAAAGATCGGTGTTACAAGGGATGTGCCGTCTTCTGAAACAGAAGACTTTAAAGCTTCTGCCGGAAGATTTCCCAAAGGAGGAATAAAGCTTTGTTCCGGCAAAGGGCTAGTTTTTAAATGCTTATATAATTTTGTTACTTGTTGTAAATCCTGGTTTGTCAAACCATCCTCTCGAAACCAAACTAACAGCAACGGTGTTCCTGAATTATTCGGAAACTGTTTTTTCGCCACTTGTTCTGCCTGGACGGACATTGTATTCTTAGGCAAATTAGTTGCCCCATTATCCGCCATTTTATTTACGTTTGGGAAAATAGAAGAAAGAAGGCCGACTAAAACAACCCATATAAGAAGTGTTATCCATCTCCCTTTTCGGCTTGAGGTTGCTTCTATAAAACGAACGAGAAACTTCATTGCTCTCCCCCCTTGAAAATACATACCAACTTTGATTTAAAATATATATACAATAAAATTAATTATATATACTGGTTAGTTAATTTTCAAAAGAAATTATTTTGAACTTTTAACAGGGAGAAGATACAGATGGCAGAGCAAAAACAAGGTCGAACACTTGGCAGACCAAAAAGTAAAGGCAAAACATTACCCACAAGGGACGTTATTTTACAAGCAGCGACACGTCTATTTTTTGAAAATGGATTTCAAAAGGTATCTGTTGACGATATTGCCTCTGAGGCTGGAATGACAAAGGCAACTGTTTACTACTACTTCGATACAAAAGCAGAGCTTTTTAAAGAAACGATCGTTTCACTGATGGGTAGAATACGCGAACGAATAATTCAAATACTTAGCATAGATAAACCATTATATGAAAGGCTATTTGATGTTACCATCGCCCATTTACAAGCGACAACCTCCTTTGATTTAGATGGATTTATGAGAGAATCCAGATCTTCTTTATCCGATGAACAAATACAGGCAATGAAAATAGCCGAAGAAAAAATGTATAGCAGCATTGAAGATGCATTTATAGCTGCTGGAAAAGCTAAAGAGATACCCAGTATTAACGCAAAATTCGCCGCTCATTCTTACATTGCATTAGTTAAAGTGGGGAATTATAAACAATCGGATGGAACTCGTTTTTTTGCAACTGCCGAGGAAACAGCTACAAATATATTGAATGTATTCTGGAAAGGCTTTTTTGGTAAATAATTCGTTTACTACATGAACCATGGATTTTTGTGCTTCACATAAATTTTTTAAAACTTTGACATAATGAATAAAATAAGGTAAATTAACAATATACGAACGTTTAAAAATAACACACGCTAAATATTCGTGTTTTGAGGTGAAATCCATGGAAAATGTATTTGATTACGAAGATATTCAATTAATTCCTAATAAATGTATTGTTAATAGCCGTTCTGAATGTGATACAACTGTAACTTTGGGAGGGCACACTTTTAAATTGCCTGTTGTACCCGCAAATATGCAGACCATTATGGATGAGAAAAACTCCATTTTCCTAGCAGAAAACGGTTACTTTTATATTATGCACCGTTTCCAACCAGAGAAGCGAATTGCCTTTATTAAGGATATGAAGTCCCGAGGATTAATTGCATCCATCAGCGTTGGCGTGAAAGAGGAAGAGTATCAATTCATTGAGGAATTGGCGCAACAAAATCTAGTACCGGAATTTATTACGATTGATATTGCACACGGTCATTCTAATGCAGTAATCAACATGATTCAGCATATTAAAAAGCATTTACCTAAAAGCTTTGTTATTGCAGGAAACGTTGGTACTCCTGAGGCTGTAAGAGAATTAGAAAATGCCGGTGCAGATGCAACAAAGGTCGGTATCGGACCAGGAAAAGTATGTATCACGAAAATTAAAACTGGATTTGGGACAGGCGGTTGGCAGCTAGCTGCTCTTCGCTGGTGTGCTAAAGCCGCAAGCAAGCCAATCATTGCCGATGGTGGCATTCGCACACATGGTGATATCGCAAAATCAATTCGATTTGGTGCAACAATGGTCATGATTGGATCCTTATTTGCCGGACATGAAGAATCACCTGGGGAAACGATTGAAAGGGATGGAAAGCTATTTAAAGAATATTTCGGTTCCGCTTCTGAATTTCAAAAAGGGGAAAGAAAAAATGTAGAAGGCAAAAAAATGCTTGTAGAGCACAAAGGCCATTTAATCGATACCTTAATCGAAATGGAGCAAGACCTTCAATCCTCTATTTCTTACGCAGGCGGCAATAAATTAGATGCGATTCGTAATGTGGATTATGTCATTGTAAAAAACTCTATATTTAATGGGGATAAAGTATATTAAAATGGGCGGGGGGACAAGTTCCTTTTCACTTAAGTGGGAAAAGGAAACTATCCCCTCATTATGTTATACCCGTTCAAAACTTCCCACTATTTTGGTTCCGTGTACTTCCTTTACACCTAATGTGCTTGAGATGAAGGCAGAGTTTTGATCCGTGATTCCACCGCCAGGCAGAATAATAATTCGATTTCCAGCATAATCAACGTATTCTTTTAACCTATTTAAATTGCCTTCAATTGATGTATGACTCGGTCCTCCATGTGTCAAAATACGATGAACATTATGCTTTGCCAACCAATCAATAGCACGAAATTGGGATTCACTTTTTATGTGGTCAAATGCCATATGGAAGGTAATGTCCATACCTTTTGCCGCATCTAGTAGGAGTTTCATTGCAATCTCATCTATCCAGCCATTCTCATCTAAACATCCGATTACAACCCCATCTCCTCCTAATTGTTTGCAATGGATGATGTCCTCGTACATCATATCCAATTCTTCTTGATTGTAGATAAAGTTTCCTCCACGAGGTCTAATAATAGTCATTACTTTTACGTTTTTGCTTTTGCAATATATAATCGTTTTAACAAGAACACCATGACTGACTGTGGTTCCCCCGACTGACAGATTGTCACACAACTCAATGCGATTAGCCCCTCTTGCAATGGCCTCGGGAACAACCGTAAAATTTTCTACGCAAACCTCTTTAATCATCTTCTATCCTCCTAACAAAAAAGGATCAGTGAGAAAATCTTACTATACTCACTGACCATTTATTACAAGTTTACCATTTTTGAAGGGACTTTATTTGGCAAGCTCATATATGGTAAGAGCATAAATCTCCATATTTTTCATTAAATCACTAAGAGACATATACTCGTCCTTATTATGGGCAATCCCCTTTTGTCCAGGAAATGACGGTCCAAATGCAATCGTATTTGGCATAAACCGGGCATATGTGGCTCCTGTTGTTGTAACAGGGGTACCGTCCATTCCAGTACATTTTTCATAAATATTCTTCATCACCGATAACATAGGATGATTTAAATCAAATTGGGTAGATGGCATTCTTCGATTAATAATAATCTTACTGTTATCAGGCAGATTTGCTTTTAGTGTTTGTAGGATCGTTTCTTCTTTTATGGAAATCGGATACCTCATGGAAACAGATAGGAGCACCGCTTCGTCTTCTATCTCCAATTTATAGGGGGTAAGCAATAGCTTGCCCGAAGCTTCATCAGCGTACTCCAAATTCAGCCCTTCACCATTATGCTTAAGATGAAATCCTTGTTCCAGCCAGTTTAGATAATAGGCAAATTGGCCATTAAATACTCCTGCTTCTCTAGCAAATATTGTAATGACATTTTCCCCTAATTCAGGTGCATTGCTTGGAGATCTTTTACCGAATAGTTCTTTCCATTGACCATCTGAAAATTGTATCTTCATATGATCCGGTACACTGCTTTTTGTAAAATCCGCTTCGATTTTTTCAATTGAAGCATGTGAACCATCTGTTATGCACGTTTTGATTGTAACATCGATTAAGCCTCGTTCCCCATATACAGCTGGATATTTGCAGTCAGGTGTAAAACCATATAAAGGCGGATGTTCCTTTTCAAGATAAAGGGGAATATCATGGCATCCGCTTTCCTCATTTGTTCCAAACATAACCCGTATCGTTTTTGAAAGTGGAATATTTAGCATTTTCAATGTATAAAGCGCATACAAACAACTGATGATTGGACCTTTATTGTCTAATATGCCACGACCATATAGGTTTCCATTTTCAAACGTTAAATCGAAGGGCGGATAATTCCAACCGTCACCTGCCGGAACAACATCCAGATGTCCCAGTACACCGATATAGTCTTGATTGTTCTCACCAAGCTGCGCATAACCAACTGCATGATTTACTACTCCTGTTTGAAAGCCCATATTTTCAGCGAGCAATAATACTTGGTTCAGTGCCTGCTTTGGCCCTTCACCGAATGGGGCTTCTGGCTTTGGCTTTTCTTCCACACTTTCAATCTGCATGATTTGTCGAAGTCCAGACAGGAAAATCTCTTTATTTGCCTTAACTGCATCTATTATCTTTTCATGCATGAAGGAACACCCCGCTTATTTAGAAGCATATTTTTTCTTCCAGCTCTTTTGTATCATGGTCATTTGCTTTCTCAACTACTAATTTTGCCATATTCTGAAGGGAATCGTTCAATCCAATTCCACCTTTTTTTGGCATTTTCTCAACCGGAAAATCTTTGCTGTATTTTTCCGTTGCCGGATTTTCCAAGGACATTGCTGCGATAGCCGGGATTCCTTGTTCATTAAATGCTTTTGCTAAGCTACCGCACATTTCTCCAAATAGAGGATAGTGCATGGCTGGACCGCAAAGAACAGCATCTGCTTCGAACTTTTTCGCAAAACCAACAAATTTCTTTTGGACTTCTAAAGGACTGGAAGCAAAATATTGATCACCGCAATAGAGTGTTGCAATTATTTTTGCGTCCAGCTCTGCAAGAAATGGTTCTAGTGTTTTTCCAGGACCAATTGCCGACTTTTTTCCACCCGGTTGCAGCATCGCGTTCTCATCACTGCCAAAGCCTGCTTGTACATGATTTAGAACTAATATAATCTTTCTCATTACCCCATCTCCTATAGGCTTTCAAAATCGATATCATCAAAGGAAATATCTTCATCCTCTTTTTCGTTTGCTTTTTTCTCTTCTTCTAAATATTGTTTATCAAGCACCTTTATAAATGGATAATAAATGAACATTCCTAAAACAAATAAGATTGCTTGTAAAACCGCTCCTTGCCAACCGCTGACGAGAAGACCTGAAATAATTATTGGCGTTGTCCAAGGTAGCTGAATGCCATTTGTAAACGGAACAAGACCCCAATCCATGGCAAAATAAGTAATAATAATATTGATGGTCGGAACAATGACAAAAGGTATTAAAATAATTGGATTTAATACAATTGGCAGACCGAAAATAATCGGTTCATTAATACCAAATATTCCAGGAACTAAAGAGAGCTGAGATAATTTTTTTGTTCTTTGACTCTTGCAAACAATTAGCATTACAACAATAAGGGAAAGAGTAGAACCCGCACCGCCAAATGTTGCAAACATATCTTGAAAATCACCGGTAATGATATTTGGCAGTTTTTCCCCATGTTTAAAAGCATCTAAATTTTCCAATGATAGAGCTCGGAGAACTGGGTTAAATACAGCCCCTACTACACTGGATCCGTTGATACCAAAAAACCAGAAAAAGTGTAAGAATAAATAAGCTACGATCATAGCTCCAAGAGTATTTCCCAGTTTTACTAATGGATATTGCAAAAATTGATAAATAAATTCTTGTACACTGCCAAATGGAGTAATGGAAAAGAGCCAGCTGATGATAAAGAAAATCGTAATCACTAAGAATCCCGGAATAAGAGATTCAAAGGATTTCACTACAGTTGGCGGAACTCCCGCAGGCATTTTGATAACCCAACCCTTTTTTACAAAAATAGCGAAAAGTCTTGTCCCTAAAAGAGCTACAATAATTCCTAAAAATAAACCTCTTGATCCCATCCACTGCATTGGCAGTCCGGCAACATGATAGAGTTTATCTGTTCCTTCCGGTGTGAAATCAATCGTTAATGGTGTCACGATAAAAAATAACACAAGCGACATAACCCCTGCTGCTATTGCGTCAATTTCTAATAGCCTTCCTAAGCTATAGGCTATCCCTACAACAGCAAGTATTGTCATGACATCAAAGCTTGCTGAGGCAGGCATACTCATTTTGGTCGCCCAATCATCACCTAAAAGATGAGTCATCCACGTATTCCAAATTGGAATTGGGAAGTTTGCAATTAATAGAAAAGTAGAACCTATTATCAACATTGGTGTTGAGATTAAAAAGCCATCTCTGATGGCAATTAAATATTTATTTTCCCCAATCGCCTTAGCAAGCGGCATTAAGAATTTTTCCATTAGGCTCATGAATTTTTTCACGTTGATCGTTTCTCCCTTCCTGCTGTCCATTAACCTATTTTTTATTTTTGATTAATTTTAACGCCTCTTTTAATGCCTTTTCCCCATCCATAGCTCCATAGATTTCCGGTGCAATTGCCGCAACTGGGATACCCATCGGCTCGAATGTTTCCTGTGTTGATTTCAACAAGAATTTGACCTGTGGCCCAAGTAAGATACAGATTGGTTTCTCTTTTTCTACCGTTTCTTGTGCTCTAGCAATCGGATAAGCGGATATCTCAAGCGGCATATTGTGCTTGTCTGCTATTCCCTGCATTTGATTTACCATTATGCTAGTTGACATCCCTGCATCACAAAACAAATAGATTTTCTTTTTTCCCATTTTTGCTTCCTCCATTTCAGGTGCATTCATATTTTTAATCATTTGGAAAGTTTCTGTTAATTATTTATACAGGAAAACCTTTAAAAAGGGCTTTTCACTTATAAGTGCAATCTTATTATTGATTACGATTTAAGATATTTTTAAATTTGTATTTGTCTGCTCGATAATAAGAGGTGTCAAATAATATTGGATACCCATCAATAGAGAAGGTAACAGAATGAACTAAAAAAACAGGGTTGCCAATAGGTACCTGTAACAGTTCACTCAACCTTTCATCAATAAGAACTGCCTCGATATCCTGATGAGAATAGCCAATTTTTATATGTTTTTCTATCGCCTCAAATAAAGATGTTTCCACTTCTTCTTTTGTTATTTCACTGACAACTGATTTATTCAAATAAATTTCTTCATACGTCATCGGCTCATTATCTGCATAGCGAATCCGCTCTATATGGTGTATTGGTGCATCTTTTTCTAAATGCAGGGAACTTCTTACAGCATCTGAATAATTGCTGGTTTCCGTCAGGTCAATTACCTTTGTCTTGGTTTGCATACCATAAAGTTTTGCAGCCTCGGAAAAACCAACCAATCCTGATCCACCGCTTAAGATTTTCGCTTTAGCCATGACATAGGTACCCTTATTTTTTTGCTTTACGACATAATTTAATTGAGCCAGATGATCAATTGATTTTCGAACAGTAAGCCGGCTTACATCATATTTCTTGGCAAGCTCATATTCAGACGGCAATTTTTGATGCACACCATACTTTCCTTTTTCAATTTCTTCTATTAAACGTTCTGCCACTTCTAAATAAACTGCTTTCGGCATCGTCATCTCTTTTCTCTCCTAGTTTTAAAGACCTTATTATTATTGAATGGGTCTTTTAATTCTTTCTTCATATGCATCAAGCCATTCTTGTGATGCTTCTTCTATAATTGTTGTATGGCCTTCGCCTTTATTCGCTAAATAAATCTTTGGTGATTCCTTATCAGTAGCTACAACAAAAGAAAATTCTACATTTGTTGCAACGCCCCATTCCCCTTTATTATTCATACAGACCAATGAAAATGCTCCTGCTTTTCCTTTGCGTTTCGCTAATTTATCATGGAACTCATAAACCGCTTTGTCAGCAGCGGCTTGCGGTGACAGCCCTTCACCCATTAGACGAACAATTTCATAGCTCAAACAGCCTTTCATCAAATCTTCACCTAATCCGGTTGCTGTAGCACCACCGATTTCACTGTCTACATAAAAGCCGGAACCGGATAATGGTGAGTCACCAACACGTCCTTGCTTTTTCATAAATAAACCTGAGCTCGATGTACCAGCAACCATCGATTTATTCTTGTCTAAGCAAACAGCTCCAACTGTATCATGTCCATCATAAGGGCTTAAATTGCTATTTTTCATTTCCTCTAAACGGTTCTCCCAAATCTTTTTGGCACGCTCCGTAAGCATATTGATTCTTTCAAAATTGTTTTTTTGCGCATATGCAGTAGCTCCACTTCCAACAAGGAAACTATTAAAACGATTGTTGCTTAATTTTCGGGCAACTGAAATTGGATTTTTCACATCTTGTATTCCTGCGACTGCGCCAATATTAAAATTATCACCGTCCATATAAGCTGCATCTAATTCCACAATTCCTTGCTCATTTGGCAATCCGCCATATCCGACCGACTTATAAAAAGGGTAATCTTCTACCGCTTTGATTGTATTCTCTAATGCATCCTTTGCACTTAAGCCTTGGCTTAAGTCTTCGGCTGCACCCATTATTCCTTCATATGCCATACGCCAAGTTGCAATGATTCCCCACTTCAAACGACTTTTCCCTCCTTCATTTCAAATATTATTTGATAAAGATTGATCTGCTCATTTATAAAAATATCCGCCAAAGATGCTTTTGTCATATGATCTTGAGCGTGTACCAGAATTGGTGAGTATGTAATAGTTTCACCTTGAGCTTCTTTCACTAATAATTCAGTATGAATTTTATGAGCTTCATTTAAAGTATCTTTTGCATCTTTCATCAATTTTTTAGCCTCTACAATATTTCCGGCCTTTGCATTTTCTAGCCCCTCCATCATCATAGAAAAACTATCTCCTGCCTTGGAAATAAGTTGAAAGGCAAATAAGTTCATCTCATCCATACTAACTCCCCTTTATTCTGAAATTAAAAATAGTATATACCATTTTGTATATACTATTCAATAGCCAATCTATTAAACTATTTTAATTGTTGGACTATATTTAAATATGGAAATCTATTATTTATTGCTAATTAGAGGATTTATAAGTGAAAGTTCCAAAAAGTTTCAATGAAATTTACCTGATTTAGGAAATCCTTCCGCTTTTCTACTAAAAATTAAGAGACATTGCCCGATAATCGCAATGTCTCTTGTCTCATGATGAAAAGGATCATGTTCCCTATTTTTATTTATAATTTTTCTCCATTTGTAGCAATTACTTCTTTATACCAATAGAAGGATTTTTTCTTCTTCCGTTCTAACGTTCCGCTGCCATCGTCATGTTTATCAACGTAAATGAATCCGTAGCGCTTCGACATTTCTCCTGTGGACGCACTAACTAAGTCGATGCATCCCCAAGGCGTATAACCCATCAATTCAACGCCATCTTCAATAGCTTCGCGCATTTGTTCTATATGCTCACGTAAATATTCAATTCGATAATCATCGTTAATGGAGCCATCTGCTTCTACCGTATCCTTCGCTCCTAAACCATTCTCCACAATAAAAAGTGGTTTACGGTAGCGATCATAGAATTCGTTTAATGTAATTCTTAAACCGATAGGATCAATTTCCCATCCCCATTCACTTGCTTTAAGGAATGGATTTTTTATTCCTCCAATAATATTTCCGTCCCCTTGCTCAGCCGCTGTTTTGTGTTTCTTTTCAGTACGGGACATGTAGTAACTAAAGCTGATAAAATCGACCGGATACTGTTTAATCAATTCTAAATCACCCGGTTGAATATCAAGATTAATATTATGTTCTTTAAAATAACGCTTAATGAAGGTAGGATATTCCCCTCTTACTTGAACATCCGCGCAGAAATTATTAAAAATACGTCCCTCTTGAAGGGCATACATGACATTTTCAGGGTTACAATCATAAGAATAGGTTGGTGCATAAAGAATCATACAGCCGATTTTTGCATCAGGAATCATTTCGTGGCAAGCTTTCACCGCTAAACTGCTTGCAATAAATTGATGATGGTATGCCTGGAATGTCCCTTGGTATTTATCTTCCTCATTATAAATGGAAAAACCAAGACCCATAATTGGCATGGCAAGACCAGAATTAATTTCATTGAAAGTTAACCAATATTTCACTTTATCCTTATAGCGTGAAAAAATCGCTTTTACGTATTTTTCAAAGAATGCAACTACCTCGCGGCTTCTCCAACCACCATAATTTTTTACAAGGTATACGGGCATTTCATAATGAGAAATCGTAACTACCGGTTCAATTCCATGCTTATGCAATTCATCGAACACTCTATCATAAAATGCTAAACCTTCTTCATTTGGTTCCAACTCATCTCCGTTAGGAAAAATCCTTGTCCAAGCGATGGACATACGGTAGCACTTGAAACCCATTTCTGCAAATAAGGCGATATCTTCCTTATAGCGATGATAAAAATCAATTGCTTCATGATTAGGATAAGTATATTTATCTTCGTGAATTTCAAAATCAAAGCCTGGTGATTGTAAAATTTTCAGACGTTCTTTTCCTCCAGGCAGAACATCGGCAATGTTTAATCCTTTATTTCCTTCATGAAAACCGCCTTCTAATTGGTTCGCAGCCGTAGCCCCTCCCCATAAAAAGCCTTGTGGGAATCTTTTACTTGTGTTTGCCATTCAGATTACCTCCGTAAAAATTTATTAAAAGTAAATGGCAGTTATAAAAATAACCGCCAAAGATTTTTCGAGTAAGTAAGACACGGAAAAAAGCTTAATCTTCTTTTTCCCCTTTTTTAACATAGCTCAAGTCATTCACTGATTTTACTTTATATTTCCCGTCACGGTACTCTACCTTAGTAACACTTGCATTATCTAATTGAACCAGTGGCTGATCCGGTGCAATGATGGAAAGAAAGGCGTCAATTGTCATGCCATGACTTACAATGAGAACATTGCCTCCTTGTTTTGCTTGTTTTTTTGCAATTTTATCTATTGCAGATTTAACACGGTTAGAAACTTGGTCCCAATTTTCCGCTTGTTTAGTATTATCAATACTGGAAATGGTATCTATTAATTTCGGCAGCCCCAATTTCATTAGGTTATCCATTGAATTCATGTTCAATGATTTCATTACTTGGCCCCACATATTTTCATTTAAATCGCCTTCAAATTTGCCAAAGTACACTTCCCGCAAATTTTTATCTTGATTTAGCACTAGATTTTGTTGACCACTATTTTTTAATACTAGATTTGCCGTTTCAATTGCTCTTCCACTATCACTGCTATATGCAGCATTAAATTTTACCTTGTCTGTTTTTAAACCTTTACCTAAATTCTCGGCTACCTTAACCCCATCCTCTGTCAATGGTGTATCAGACCAGCCTTGAACTCGGTCATTGGTATTAAAAATTGTTTTCCCGTGTCGTGTTATATAAAAGGTAACTGTCTTATCCTTACCCTTGTTCACGGTTGTTTCGCTAGAAGTTTTTGATTGATTACAAGCTGCCAATGATAGGATAACCATTAAGGATACACATGCAGCCAGAAGCTTTTTCATTTCATCCATCTCCATCTATTAACTATTTCTATCTGATCATGTTTTGGATACCATCGCTCTACTAGTCAAGGTTTCCCCCATTTGACGCAATCACTTCCTTATACCAGTAAAAACTTTTCTTTTTCATTCTGCTCAGTGTTCCATGTCCTTCGTTATCTTTATCAACATAAATATAACCATATCGTTTTTTCATCTCACCTGTAGAGGCGCTAATAATATCGATTGGCCCCCAGCTTGTATAGCCGAGAATTTCTACACCATCTTGAATGGCTTCTCCCATTGCAGCGACATGTTTTCTGAGGTAATCAATTCGGTAGTCGTCGTTAATCTCCCCTTCAGGAGTAACCTCGTCCACTGCACCAAGCCCATTTTCCACAACAAACAATGGTTTTTGATAACGGTCATACAGCTGATTAGCAGTAATTCGGAAGCCCTTGGCATCAATTGGCCAGCCCCATTCAGATTTCTCTAAATATGGATTCTCAACAGAAGCAAATACATTTCCGCTTCCAATTTGCTTTAATATTTCAGGATCGGTACTTGTCGCCCGGCTGCCATAATAGCTGAAACCGATATAATCAACAGTTCCATTTTTCAAAAGTTCCTCATCGCCGTCTTCCATGTCGATGGATAATTGATTGTCTTTAAAGAATCGAATTGCATACCCCGGATATGCTCCTCGTGACTGCACATCGATAAAGAAGAACGATTCACGATCTTTTTCCATTGCTTTATAAACATCATCCGGATTGCACGTATAAGGATAGGTCATACCAGCTGCCAACATACAGCCAATTTTTGCATCAGGAATAATCTCATGGCATGCTTTTACTGCCAATGCACTTGCAACAAGCTGATGATGTGCTGCTTGATACTGAATTTGCAGCTTATTTTCCCCTTCTTTAAAAACAAGACCAGCACCTACAAACGGCAGGTGTAAAAGCATATTGATTTCATTAAACGTCATCCAATATTTGACTTTATCTTTGTAACGTTTGAAAATCGTTTTTGCATAGGTTTCAAAAAAGTGTACAAGTTTGCGGTTTCTCCAGCTTCCATACTTTTCAACCAAATGTACAGGAACATCAAAATGGGCAATGGTCACTACCGGCTGAATCCCATGTTTTAAAAGCTCATCAAATAAATCGTCGTAAAACTTTAACCCTGCCTCATTCGGTTGTTCGTCATCCCCATTAGGGAATATCCTCGCCCAAGAAATTGAAATACGCAGTGCTTTAAACCCCATCTCCGCAAATAGAGCAATATCCTCTTTATAACGATGATAAAAATCTATTGCCTCGTGGGATGGATAAAATTCTTCTTCCTTTGGTTTAAAGGAATCAACTGTCCCTGTCGCTATATCCCATCTATTTTTACCAGTTGGCATTAAGTCTACCGTTGTTAATCCTTTTCCACCTTCTAAATATGCACCTTCTGATTGGTTGGCAGCAATAGCGCCACCCCATAAAAAACCTTCAGGAAATGAAAACTTCTTCATATTAACCTCTCCCTTTCTAATGTAGTTGAAGAAGGAAAAATATTGGATTCCCTTCTTCAACATTCTTTAGATTAATTTAAACAGCCACTGAATTTGATTTAACTTGTAACTCGATTAAACGCTCGACCGCTTGGATATTTTGTTCTTCTGTTGGAACGAGTGTATATTTCTCATGATTTGTTACAACCACTGGTGTTGTCACCACATAACCAGCTGATTTAATTCCTTCTATATTAAATTCTATTAATAACTGCCCTTTTTCTACGCGTGCACCTTGTGTTGTATGAGCAGAGAAATAGTTACCCTCTAACTGAACTGTGTCCATACCAATATGGATTAATATTTCAGCACCTTGATCAGATGTAATCCCAATAGCATGATGTGTTGGGAATAATGCAGAAACAGTCCCTGACACCGGAGAATAAAGCTTTCCTTCTGATGGCTCAATTGCCACACCCTTGCCAAGTGCACCGGATGCAAACGCGGCATCTTTCAATTCGGATAAAGACTTTATTTCCCCTGTAAATGGGCTTGAAATAACTTCGCTTTTTACATTCACATCCGTTTGCTTTTGTTCCGGAATTTTAGTCTCAGATGCATCTGCATTCTTATTCTCTTTTCCTGCTCCGCCAAATAAATAAGTTAAGATAAAGCCAAGGATGAAAGCAGTGACAACAGCGATGATTGCGCCCCAGAACCCTATATTTATTCCGGCCTTTGGATCAATCATGCTTGGGAAACCAAAAACGCCAAGTCCCCCCATCATATAAATTTTTGAACCGAATACACCGAGAAGGCCTCCGCCAATTGCAGCTGCAATACAGCTGATAATAAATGGTTTTTTCTTCGGAAGGGTAATCCCGTAAATGGCCGGCTCAGTAACCCCGAAAATACCGGATATAAACGCTGGAATACTTAATGATTTTAACTTTTTGTCTTTCGTTTTAAGCCAAACACCAAGCACGGCACCTGTTTGGGCAAAAGATGCGGCAAAAATCAGTGCTAGAATTGGGTCTGAATGCATCACGACAATATTATTAATCGCAATCGGAATAAGCCCCCAGTGCAGCCCGAAGATAACAAAGACTTGCCATAACGCGCCAAGGAAGATACCAGCAACGATCGGACTTAAACTGATTAACCAAAGAGTTAGTTGTCCTAAAAGCTGTCCTGCCCATGTAGCAATCGGTCCAATTACAATAAATGTAAGTGGCACAGTAACAAGCAATGTAAAGAATGGAACTAAGAATGTCTTCACTACATCTGGAATTACTTTTGTAAACCATTTTTCTAATTTCGCACCAACCCATGCGGCAATCACAATTGGAATAACCGATGAAGAATAGGTCATTAATATTACTGGAATTCCCAAAAAGGTAATATGGACAGGCGATTCAAACATTGTTCCTGCAAATAAGGTATATAGCGGCTTACCTGCCGTTAAACCGGATAGTGTTGGATACACTAATGCAGCACCAATAGCCATTCCTATAAATTGATTTCCTTTAAATTTCTTAGCAGCTGTGAACCCTAAAAAGATTGGGAAGAAATAGAACAAGCAGTCCCCTATAGCATTTAAGATTTGATAAGTCCCGGTTTTATCTGAATACCAGCCTAATGCCATAAATAAGGCGTTAAAGCCTTTAATCATACCTGTTGCGGCTAATACACCAAGTGTCGGCGCAAAAATACCGGAAATCATATCAATGAATCTATTAAATAAATTTTGTTTTTTTCCGTCTTCTTCTTCGTCTACAGGTGATTCGGATTGAAACCCACCAATTGTCACTACATCTTTATAGACATCAGGCACATGGTTACCGATAACCACTTGGTACTGACCCCCGCTTTTCATAACGGTTACGACACCATCCATATTTTTTAATACATCGGTATTAGCCTTGCTCTCGTCTTTTAGCTTAAAGCGTAAGCGAGTAATACAATGTACAACACTGTTAACGTTTTCCTTGCCACCAACATTTTTAATAATGTCTTTTGCGAGCTGTTCGTACTTCATACCCTTACCCCTTCTTTCCTTTATTTATTTTTGTAATAAAAAAACCTGAGCCAATCTGTACAGGTAAAAATAGAGCCTCGTACAGATCAGTTCAGGTTATGCCCAAAAAGGTAACATTCCTTCACAATCCTATTTAATTCCTTATAAAAACAAAAAAACCTAAACTGCATGCCAAGAAGTTTGACAATACAATTTAGGTTTTGCCTGAGTAATCAGTAACAATCCTAATGAATTCAATATTGAATTTTGTATTTTTACTTTAGCATGCGCTTTCATGAATTGTCAACGCTTTCTTAATGGGATTTTTTGCAAAAATTACTTCATTTTATGGCGATTTGTAACGCGATGGATATGGACAGTTAAATATATTTCCTCGTCCTTTGTCACACCCCAATTAAATTGATTTTCTAAATAAGTTGCAATCTTTTGGGTACATGAATATGCCTCAGGATACTTTAGCTGAATCTGTTCAATAAAAAACTGATCCACCGTTTCCTCTAGTTTTTCCTTGCGAACAAAGCGGACAGCAAAAAAACGAAGATGTGTTAGAAACCTTTCGTAATTAACTGAGTTCTCATCCAACTCCATTTTAAAATGGTATTTAACTATATTCAAAATAGTATTTACCATCTCTGTGATTTGCACAGCAGCTGCCATATTCTCGCCGGAAATCTGGCTATTTACTAGATGCAATGCAATGGAGGCTGCTTCATCCTCCCCAAGGGCGATTCCTGTTTCCTTTTCAATAATGGCAAGAGCCTTGAGGGCAACTTGAAATTCCTGCTTATAATATTTCCTGATCTCCCATAATAGTGGATTTGTTAAATGGATACCCTGCTTATGCCTGCTAATCGCAAAACTGATGTGATCTGTTAATGCGACATAAAGATATTCATCTAATTTAAATGGCAGATGGGTTTGTGCATAATCCAAAATTTTGGCGGAAATGTTCAAATATACCTCGGAAGTATCTCTTAATAATTTTGCAAGCTTTTCAGATATTCCACGGGTCTCTAGCACAAAGGTTTTCTCAATCTTAGATTCATCAATGGACTCGCCGACCTTCTTTTGAAAAGCAAGCCCTCTCCCCATTACAACTATTTCCTGATTTAATTCATTTGTTGATACGACAACATTATTGTTTAATATCTTTTTAATCTCCATTTCCACTCGCCCTTGATTGAAGTATTTTGTAAATCTTCCTAAAACCAAATAAAAAAACCTAAATTTGTACATAGAATACCATAAGATACTCCCTTTACAAATTTAGGTTTTGCCTGCCGAGCAGTAACAATCCATTCATGTAAACGATTACTTTCTTTTTACCATAGGTTAATAGACCTGTCAAGCTGCCAGTTTACTAGATATAAATAACTAAGAACGTTTTTTCAAAAAATTTTAAAAATCAATTATTTCTACCGATATAAATAGTAAAAACTAATGACTATAGGAGGACACCATGACGGCAATTCAGCAATTAAAAGTTTTAGATATGAGAAACAGAAATAAACTAATGCTTATTATGTATTTAATTACGACTATTTTAGGTTCCATCAGCTTACTAACCTCTGGGCAAAATACCTGGAGTATTTATTTCTACATCTTTCAAATCATTTTCTACCCTTTAGTATTCTTTTTAGCACATAAGTATAAAAAAGAAATTATCTTCCCATATACAATAGTCATTGTAATGAATCTATTTAACTTAAGTTTATTATGGAAAGACGGTGGTTCATTATCCACGGCTATGACTATTTTTTTCTTTTCTGTTTTTTCTGCCGTACAGTTTAATGGAAGAATATTTGGCATTGGTTATGTTTTAGGCTTTATAACTCTTATTATGAATAATCTATATCCGGCAAAAGGATACGCATATTTAACAGAAGAGCTAAGTTCCTTTGTTATTATCTACTTATTCTCTGGCGTTATATTAGGGATGCTTATATTTTTGAATCAAAAGCAATATAAAAAACTGCAAGAATATATCCATCTTGCGGAAGAGGATAATAAAACAAAAGAAAAGCAAAAGAATCGCCTTGAAATGGAAATAGCCAATATTGCCGAGAGTATTACGAAAATTAGCGAAAAAGTACAATTTAGCCTTACTTCACAAGAGGAAATGAAAATAGCCATGAGTGAAGTCTCGGCAGGGAGTCAAGTGCAAAGTGAACAAATATCTGGAATTGCTGAAAATGCACAAAGAAATTTACTTGTAATAAATGAGATGAATAAAATAACGAAGGAATTAATAGAGGATTCCATAAAGTCTAGTTCTCTTGCAAGCGAAGGGCAAGCGAAGGCAATGGACCTTACGAATGAAATGGACCACCTTCAAAATGTGATTGCGAAGCTCAATGAAAACTTTACCGTCTTAACGCAAAAAATTGAAGAAACAAATCAGTTTGCTAATGATATTAAACAAATTACAGAGCAGACCAATCTACTAGCTTTAAACGCCTCTATTGAAGCTGCTCGTGCTGGTGAAGCAGGCAAAGGATTCTCCGTTGTGGCAGAGGAAATTAGAAAATTAGCTGATCTAACTAAAGATATCACAACGAAAATTACGGACAACTTAAGTCAAGTAAATACTTCCAATGAATTAGCACAAGCTAATATGCAAACAAGCAGTGATAGTTTAGATCAAAGTGTTAATACGACAAAAGAAGTGCATTCTTACTTTACCCAACTTGATATTATGCTGAAAAAGTTAAATACTCAATTCAAGAAATTTGAAGATCACTCTAATGAAGTTGGAAAAAACAGCGTAAATGTAGAATCCTCCACAACGGAATTTGCTGCAATTATCGAAGAAGCAACTGCCAGCATACAACAAGTCAGTGCCTCTATAGAAAGCATGACCGAGGATAATCACTCCATCGCTGCCTATATTCAAGATACCGCAAATAGCGCAGAAAATATTAAAAACAGCTTTTAAAAATGGCACAAAGGAACAGATCCCTTATCCTACTAAAGTGGGACAAGGGGTTTGTTCCCTAATTTCAATCCTTGCTAGTTAATCTTTCTTTTATTTCTGGAATGCTAAGCCCCTGTTTTTTCAAGTCCTTTATTTCATTTATTCTGGAAATCGCCTTTTCTCTGGGAAATCTCCTTGTTCTATTTTCCTCCTCTTGCTCAAAAGGAAGCATCCCTTCTTCTGTATAGAATTTTAGAGTACTATAACGGGATCCAGTTAGACGTACCAATTCCCCAATCGATACGAAATCAGATGCACGTATTTTATCCATAGAACGTTGACGGGACAATTCCTTTCCTCCTTACTATAAAGATAATGGATATTTTATCAAACGAACACCATGAACAGGAAATCTATACTGCTTTGCATGAGGGACCGCTTCGTATAGAACATTATCTATTTTAATAAGCGGAATTTCTCCCTCACGAATGACTGTAATGTTGTGGCCATTACTTTCCAGTCTCTGCTTTACATCACGTAAACGGTCCTCCTTGTTAGAAAAGTAGGACTCCGTATCGATAAAAATGGACTGGGATCTCTCGATAATCGGAAAAACAAAGTTAATTCCTGATCCTGATGGAGTAGACATCATTTCCTTTTTCATCTTTAGGAAATTTTTCACTGCATATTCGACTGTTTTATGAATATTAATTGGGAAAATTACTCTTCCTAAAGAGGTATTATCATATAATTCATAAATGCGAGCAGCTACATGTTTTAACTCTTCTTTTGAGAAAAGGTCGTATATACAACCGCTTTCCCTCAATAACCAAATCATAATGATGGCCTCATCTGTTATTGGCCCATCTTCTAAAATCTCAGCACGAATACTTTCCGTCAGTCTTGTGAATATTTCTGCATTACTGCGGTATTCTCTCATTTCAATACCTGCTGTGACAAACTCCAAATCACTGTTTAAGAGAGCAGGAATTTCCTCCATTACATTTTCCCTTGTTAATGTAAAGGCAAAAGCATCCTCCACTTCCTTTAATTGTTTGCTAGAAAATTTAAGAACCTTTAATAGATATTTCGGGAGTGTCTCACATAAGGATTTATCTCTGCTAAGCAAGATTTTAAGGACAGTTTGTTGATATAAAGGCATCGAAGTATTATTCAAGGTCTCTAATTCAAAAGTAAGGTTTTCTCCCTTTTCACTTAGACCCTTATCCAAATAAATTTCTAATAATGCAGCAGCAGCCATACAACGCAAGGACACCTTCTTTGAATTAGTTAAACGGGTACTTTCCTGAGCGTTAAGTGCTATCAAAGAAAAGTTTTGAGCAAAACTAAGTTCCTTCATAACTTGACCCTCCTGGATTAAATTTTACTAACTACTTATTACTTACTACTTACGATTTAATCATAACAAAAACCAACTATAAAGTTAAGATAATTTAGAAAAAACAAACAGAGGGACAGGTCCCATTTCCCACTAAAGTGGGAGAAGACCTATCCCCTATTCCCTAACAATAAACGGACGCATCATATCGTGATCTTCATGCTCTAAAATGTGACAATGCCAAACATATTGGCCTGAATAAGGACCGAAACGGACTATTACACGGGTCACTTCCCCGGCTGGTGCAGCCACTGTATCTTTTAGCCCTCTTTCATTTGGTTCCGGCGGTCTTGCAGGACCTGTATATCGGATCTGTCCTGTTTTATTATAAAAATCCAAATCAAATGGACGCCGGTCTAATATTTGAAACTGGATTAAATGAATATGAATGGGATGAGTAAATGGCATGGTATTAATGAAAGACCAAATTTCTGTTGTACCTAACCTAGGTTTTTCCGTCACAGGATCTTCCCATTTTTTATTATTTAATAATGGCATAGGACGCCCTAATGGATCATTAGATTCAATCAGTTTTAAATTCCGGTACCCCGCTACCATGCCCGTTTTTAATGAAGGAATTGTACTCAATCGTTTAGGAATTTTACTTGTATCTTCCTTGGTGAGTGTTTTAGTAACTCGAAACTGCATAACATCAAACGTTTCATCATTCGGATCTGGATTAGATCCTAGATCATTTTTTAATATAATTGATTTTCCTTCATATTTCGAGAAATCAATAATTAAATCCGCTCGTTCCGCCGGTTCCATTACCAATTTGTCTAATTTTACCGTCCTAGGCAATAATCCTCCGTCTGTTCCAATCTGATAAAAGGATTGACCTGAATCAAGGTATAATTGATATCCTCTTGTATTAGACGCGTTCAAGACACGAAACCGATACTTTTTAGGTTCCACTTCCATATATGGCCATACTTTACCGTTTACTAAAATGGTGTCTCCCAAAAAAAATGGAACGATCGACGGATTTGGCAGATTCCTTGAAGGATTATTGGGCTGACTAGGGTAAAATAAGGAACCATCCTCATTAAAAGAGCGATCGGCAATAATGAGTGGAATTTCATAATCCCCTGTTGGCAGCTTTAGTCTCCGCTCCTCCTGATCGCGAATAATATACATCCCAACAAGTCCGGCATATACGTTGAGGCGTGTAATCCCCATAGCATGATCGTGATACCATAAAGTTGCAGCACGCTGTCGATTGGGATAATGGTAAATTTCTCTTTTAAAAAATGGACCCACTTGCTTAAAATCCTTCGTAAACCAAGCCTCCGGATAACCATCACTGTCCGACCTTGTCTCACTTCCATGCAGATGAGTCACCGTTCTTACCTCCGGCTCATGGTGGATAATTGATTCATCAAGCGGAAGCAAATGTTTTCCTGGAAGGTTATTCATCCATTTTACGTCTATTGGTTCTCCTTTGTTAACATCAAACATCGGGCCCGGAAATTGACGATTATATCCCCATAAACGAGTCGGTTCCAGGTCCCTATGAAGCTTCTGCGTAAATTCCTCCATTTTAATCTCATAAAAAGCTCTTTTATTTTTCACCTCTAAAGGCTTAATTGTATTAATAGCAGGAAGCTGATCAACAAATTTTTCGAGCTTGCGTGTCATCATCCTCAACTCCACTCCATCATTCTTCTTAATATTAGATGCACACAAACCCATTTAGGGGTGGGCGTATTTTCCAATTAAGTTGTTTTTTAGGTAAACATGAATGTCACCTCCGTTTACCCTACCGTCCCAACCCTGTTTGATTTCCGAGAAGCATGTTAAAATATAGGGTATGACTATTCTAAAAATATAAATTTATAGTATTTTCAATAGGTTTTCCATTTGAAATGGGAGGTCCCTTTTTTGCGATATTTATGTTTAATTTTGCTTTTTATTACAGTACTTCTTTTCCCAAGCTTTTCTCTCGATGCAAAAGCAAAAGAGGTTCATGTTATTCGTGTCGGCTTTGACAAGGATGCTCCTCCCCTTTCCTACTTAGGCCCAAAAGGGGAAGCATCGGGATTCGAAATCGAACTTATTCAGAATATTGCCACGCAACAAGGATACAAGATTAAGTTTTTTCCCCTTGAATTGGATGATGCCATCGAAATGTTAAAAGAAGGAAAACTTGATTTAATAGCCGGATTAGAATATACAAGTACTCGCGACACGTTTTTTGATTTCAGTGACACTTACCTGACAATACCAAAAACAGTGGTCATCCCATCCTCTATTCGGGACATTTCAAGTGTAAATGATTTGAAGGGCAAAGTTGTAGCGGTTCAGCGAGATGACACTGTTATTTCCCAACTCGAGAATATTAGAGGAAGTGAAATGCTGGAGTCCTTTAACCAATTGGACGCAATGGACATGCTGTTTCTAGGTAGAGCAGATGTATTTTTAGGAAACCGCCCGACAGTTGAGTATATCCTTCAGCACACCAAAAACCGAATGAATTATAGAGTTCGTACAGGATTAATCCCGCCATCGGATTATGCCTTTGCTGTACGTGAAGGAAATTATAAACTATTAAAAGATTTAAATAATGGATTGGCAGCGCTTCATCGTAACGGTACTTATGAACGCTTATATTCCCAATATCTAGAGCCATACGGTGCGTTGGAAATTGGCTGGTGGCGAAAATTAGTCTACATATTGCTTATCCTAACAGGAGTGATTTTTGCTATTCTAGTAGGAATTTTTTATTGGAATAAACGTTTAAAAAAGGAAGTTAACAGGCAGACAGCTGCATTGGCAGATAGTTATGCTTTTCAATCAAAGGTGTTAGATAGTGTAGATAATGGAATTCTTTCCTTTAATCCTAGAGGTAGTATTATCCTAATCAATCATATTGCCAGTAACCTGTTAGGAATTAGAGGAAACCCTTCGGAAACAAACATCTTTGATTTTCTGCCTCAGCTCCCTCTGCAAAAGGTGATGGAAATAGGTGAACAGCGTATGCTTCATGGAGAGATTCATCTTGATGATGGTACAGATCGTATTCTTCAATATTATATTGCTTCCTTACAAAACGGAATTGGAGAAATAGTGGGAGGCATACTTTGCATACAAGACCGAACGGAACAAAAACACTTGCAGGCGCGGCTAATTGCACAGGAAAAAATGCGGGCACTCGGCCAACTTGTCGCCGGTATTGCCCATGAAATCCGCAATCCGCTTACTGCTATAAAAACCTTTACGGAAATGCTTCCAAGAAAAATTAATGACCCACGCTTCCAGTCTGAGCTTGTCCAGCATGTACCTGAGGAAGTGGAGAGGATGAACCGAATTATCGAGGATTTACTGGATTATTCAAGGGAAAAATCTATGAATCTGGAATGGATAAATCTTAACGAGTTGGTTCAATCCATTACAGGGCTGTTTAAGAAGCAGTTCCATAATGAAGGGATAGAGACAGAGATTCATATCCCTACGACCATAAATGTGTTAATGGATCCAAATCGTATCAAACAAGTTCTTATCAATCTGGTTCTAAATGCCACCCAGGCAATGAAAGAATCGAAGAAAAAGCAATTGAGATTTCATGCAGCAATAAATAAACAATTAATTCAGGTTGATATTACTGATTCTGGAGTTGGAATAAAAGAACAGGACATTCCCCATTTATTCCAACCATTTTATACCACAAAGAGTCAAGGGATTGGTTTAGGTCTATATATATGTCAAAAAATTATGCAAGAGCATGGCGGACATATAAAAGTAAATAGTACGAAATATAAAGGTACCACTTTTACCCTATTTTTTATTAACGGAGGAGATGCATCATGAAGAATATTCTTATCATTGATGATGAAAAGGCAATATGTTCCTCTCTTTCATTCGCTCTTGAGGATGAATACAGGATTTGGACTGAAACGGATCCTGAAAAGGGTTTAAAAATACTAGAAACCGAGAATATAGATGGTATTTTACTAGATCTTAATCTAGGTAAGACAAATGGAATTGACCTCCTCAAAAACATAAAAGAAAAGAAGCCAGAAACAGTTGTGATTATCATGACCGCTTATGGAACGATTGAATCTACTGTTGAGGCAGTTAAAGCAGGTGCCTATCATTATCTGACCAAACCGCTGAATCTCGAGGAGGTAAAACTCCTTTTAACAAAAGCTCTTACTTTTCAACACCTGCACCATCAAGTCCAAGTGTTAAGTCAAGCAGTTCGTCAGCAAGAAACCTATGCAGGTTTAATTGGTAAATGTGAGAGCATGCAGAAGGTATTCCAATTGATTGAAAAGGTAAAGGATATTCCCTCCAATATTCTGATTATGGGAGAAAGCGGAACTGGAAAAGAACTGGTGGCCCGTGCCATTCATTTTCAAGGAAATCGCCAAAAAAGTGCGTTTTCTGTCATCAATTGTGCTGCGATTCCTGAAACATTGCTTGAAAGTGAACTGTTTGGGCATGAAAAGGGTGCATTCACCGGCGCATTCGAACGAAAACAAGGACTCTTTGAACGTTCTAATGGTGGAACAATTTTCCTTGATGAAATTGGAGAGATGCCGTTAACCCTCCAAGCTAAGATTTTAAGGGTTATTCAGGAAAAAGTGGTTACTCCGCTTGGTTCTGACCAGACAAAGAAAGTGGATGTTCGAATCATTTCCGCTACCCATCGAAATCTTTTAGAAGAAGTAGCAAAAGGAAATTTCCGTGAAGATCTTTATTATCGTCTAAACGTGATTCCTATCCACGTTCCCCCTTTACGTGAACGAAAGGAGGATATACCTCTGCTGATCCAGCATTTTTTGAATCTATATTCTGCAAGCATGAACATTCCGCCCAAAAAATGCAGTATGGAAGCCAAAAAAACTTTATATCAATATCCATATCCAGGTAATGTACGGGAACTATCGAACATTTTAGAATATGCAATGGCACTTTCAGATATGGATATCATAGAAGCATCAGATCTTCCCAATGAGGTCTTTAACAAGGAATTTACTTTTGCACCTGCAAAAGAAAGCGGTCTATTTATAGCGGAAGGACGAACACTTGCGGAGGTTAATAAGGAGTATATCCTTTATACTTTAGAAAAAAACAACGGCCATCGAACCAATACCGCCAAGCAATTAGCCATAAGTGAACGAGGATTACGTGAAAAACTAAAGCAGTATTTGAGGGAATCAAAATGAAAAAGATCCTTTCACTTATGATAATACTACTCTTAATTTTAGGGACAGCTGGTTGTACGAAAGCCTCGAACAAAGGAGTAAGCACTCCTAATCCCGAACAAAAATTCATAACCATTGCAACTGGTGATACTTCCGGCCCCTATTTCACTATCGGCGAGGCACTGGCGAAAGTATATAAAAAGAAACTTCACTACAAAACCGCGATTCAATCAACAGATGGATCCGTTGAAAATATAAAGCTATTGGAAAATCACAAGGCAGACTTGGCATTTGTCATGTCTGATGCAGCTTCTTCCGTACTTAATGAACTGGGCAAATTGAAAGATGGATCCACTCAAGGCTTTAAAGCAATGGCAGGGCTATATCCCAACTATGTGCAAATTGTAACACTGAGCGCTAATAAGATTAAATCCGTGTCTGATTTAAAAGGAAAGCGAGTCGGCGTTGGCGCCCCCAATAGTGGAGTAGAAGCAAACGCACGCATCATTCTAAATGAACAAGGAATCACCTATAATGATATAAAACCTGAATATCTTTCTTATGAAGAAGCAATTGAACAATTAAAAAGCAAAAAAATCGATGCAGCGTTTGTTACATCTGGTCTTCCTAATAATGCGGTTTTAAAGTTGCAAAGCTCAAAAGAAGTCATGATTGTGCCTATCAAGTCTTCTGATATCAATCATCTAACGAAACAATTCCCTTTTTTTGAGAAGTCAGAGATACCTGCTGGCGTCTATCAAAATAAACATCCCATTCCAACAGTTGCCATCCGTAACATACTCTTGGTGCGATCCGATTTATCAAAGAATCAAGTCTATAAAATGACGAAAATTTTCTTTGAAAATCTGGATGTATTGCAAATGGCACATCAAGCAGCGAACAGTATTAATAGAATCGACGCAGGGAAAGGTCTTGTTGTTCCTCTCCATCCGGGAGCAAAAAAATACTTTGAGGAATTGTATGATAAGTAGATTTCCAGAAAGGTTAACCGGCAAAAGTTTCCGTTACAATACGGATATTTTTGCCGGTTTCTTTTATTTTCATCCCTACACAATCCTTATAAACTTTAAAACAATGACTTGGCACGAAACTTGCATAAAGAATACATACGAGTGAAAATACTTAGCATTCTTTATTTTGAATCCGTTTACAACCAACAAAGGGTTGGATAAACAATCAAAAGGTAAAATGATCACTTAAATAAAAGGGGGAATTAAAATGAAGCAAGCCAATGATCGTGCTGCAACAAAACGCATTACGACCAACATTTTTAAAGGATCGCTTGGGAACCTGATTGAATGGTATGATTGGTACGTTTATTCCGCATTTGCCGTTTATTTTTCAGCTGAGTTTTTTCCAAAAGGAAATCCTACTATTCAGTTATTAAACACAGCGGGCGTTTTCGCTATTGGATTCCTTATGCGCCCAATAGGAAGCCTGATAATGGGACGCTATGCTGACCGATACGGCCGCCGAGCCGCATTAACACTTTCTGTCACCATTATGGCCCTAGGTTCCTTAGTTATTGCCTGTACTCCTGGATACAATAGCATTGGAGCTATCTCACCTATTATTTTAATTGTCGCCAGGCTGATTCAGGGAATCTCGTTAGGTGGAGAGTATGGAACTTCCGCTACTTATTTATCCGAAATGTCCAGCAGTGGAAAGCGCGGATTCTACTCTAGTTTCCAATACGTTACACTTGTGGCTGGACAATTATTAGCTCTTGGGGTTCAAATTATTCTACAACAAGTATTGAATGAAAATGAAATGATTTCCTGGGGCTGGAGAATCCCTTTTGTCATTGGAGCAATTGGAGCTTTAGTTGTCCTATGGTTACGTCGAACAATGGACGAATCTGATCAATTTTCTGAAATGAATAAAGAAACTCGTAAAAATGCCGGGACAATTAAAGTCTTAATGAAATATCCAAAAGCAGTTCTAACCGTTGTTGGTTTAACACTTGGAGGAACCGTTGCATTTTATACTTATACAACCTATTTACAAAAATTTATGATTAATACAGTTGGAATTGATAAAGAATCAGTCAGCTGGATTAACTTTATTGCATTACTTATATTTGTTATTCTTCAACCACTGGCAGGAAAACTATCAGACAAGATTGGCCGTAAGCCGCTATTACTGGGCTTTGGCATCCTGGGAACATTACTTACCGTCCCATTATTTTTACTAATGAAACAAACACAAAACCCAATCTTTGCTTTTATTCTAATGATGATCGGTCTTGCTATTGTAACCGGTTATACTTCGATTAATGCCATTGTAAAAGCAGAGTTATTTCCTACTGAAATACGTGCGCTTGGTGTAGGTTTTCCTTATTCCCTTACTGTTGCAATATTTGGCGGAACTGCCGAGTTCGTTGCATTGTGGTTGAAGAATGCAGGAGTCGAATCTGTCTTCTTCTACTATGTTGCAGCATGTATCTTCATAAGTCTAATCACATATTGGCGGATGAGTGAATCATCCAAGAACTCTCATATTGAAGCTGAGCTTCTTGCAAAAAATAAATCAGCTTAAACGTATAAAGCTGCGGCATATTTGTCGCAGTTTTATTTGTTTTTTTGTAAAAATGTATGTTACTATCATAACCTCTGTCCTTTTCTAACTAGAAAAAATGGGTAAGGTGTTTTTCCTTATCCCATACTAATAGTATGCTACTGGAACAAAGGAGGACATTGTTAATGGAATTTGATGAGAATAAGGAACGTGAAAAAAGAAAAGATGAACATGTGCAGCTTGCTCTATTAGATGACCGCCTCCCACCTTCACATTTTGACCATCTTACCTTTGTTCACCATTCCCTTCCCAATATAGGATGGAGCGATATTAATCTTCATGTAGTCTTACCTGACTTGGATTTGAAAAGTCCTCTATATATAAATGCAATGACAGGTGGTAGTGAAAAAACAGGGAAAATCAATGCCGAGCTTGCAATAATAGCTAAAGCAACAGGTATAGCGATGGGTGTTGGTTCTCAGCATGCAGGCTTACGTAATGAATCACTTGCAGACACCTATCGAATTGTACGCAGGAATAACCCTGAAGGAACTATTTTTGCTAATGTTGGGGCCGATGTCTTACTTGACTTTGCCTTGAATGCTATTGAGATGTTAGAAGCCAACGCTTTACAAATTCATTTGAATGCGCCGCAAGAACTGATCATGCCGGAAGGAGAACGTGATTTTACAGGCTGGCTTTCTCAAATTGAGAAAATCATAAAACACGTAAAAATCCCTGTTATCGTAAAAGAAGTCGGATTTGGGATGAGTAGAAATACACTTCGATTGTTAAAAGAGATTGGTGTTCAATATGTGGACATAAGCGGGCGCGGAGGAACGAATTTTATTGGAATTGAAAATCGTCGGAGAGAAAAACAGGAATATGACTATTTAAGAGGATGGGGGCAGACGACTCCTATTTCTTTATTAGAAGCTCAAGAATATATGAATGATATGATGATATTCGCATCAGGCGGGATCCGAAACCCGTTAGATGCGGTAAAATGCTTATCTCTCGGGGCAAAAGCAATCGGCTTAGCAAGTCCAATCTTACGTGTTCTTCAAAATGAGGGGACGGAACGAGCAATAGAGGAACTAATCAACTGGCATGAACAGATGAAAACGATTTGTACGATGTTAGGAGCCCGAAACATGGAGGAATTATGTGCTTTCCCTCTTGTTATTACGGGAGAAGTGCGGGAATGGTGTGAAATGAGAGGAATTGATATTGTTGCTATTGCTAATAGAGGGAGACTGTGAAATAAAGACTTTTCCAGGAGTAGCTGGAGCTCAATTAACTTGTAAACAGGCTAACTTTAACAAGTTATGAATGACAAAATTTGCTTATAAATCTTTGGGACGTCTTTCATCGGACTTATGAAGGACAAATACTTCTTTTTAATTCCGCAAAATGTCCTTCATATGCTTTATGAATGACAAATACTTTCCTTTAAACCATCAGACTGTCCTTCATTCACTCTATGAAGGACATTTCTCTTCATCAAAGACATTTAATTGTCCTTCATTGCATTACGCTTCCAAATAGAATTTGACTTTTTTTATCACTCACCTTTCTTCCTTTACAATTGCTGTATGGAACATCGATCTCTTCACATGCCTCCTACTAACGACATTAATGAAAACCCTAATAGCACCAAATTAGGATTTACTATACAATATTTTTAAAGAAATACAAATCGTGTGGTGATATTAGTGTTTAAACTTTTACTAATTGAAGATGATGCTACTCTTTTTCAGGAAATCAAAGATCGATTATCCAGTTGGTCTTATGAAGTATATGGAATAATGGATTTTAGTAATGTTATGCAGGAATTTACAGCAATAAAACCGGATTTAGTCATTATTGATATCCAATTGCCCAAATTTGACGGCTTTCATTGGTGCCGAATGATTCGTGCCCATTCGAAGGTTCCCATCGTTTTTTTATCTTCACGTGATCATCCTACTGATATGGTCATGTCTATGCAGCTCGGAGCGGATGATTTTATCCAAAAACCTTTCCATTTTGATGTACTCATTGCAAAAATCCAGGCAATCCTCCGTCGTGTATATAATTACAATACAGAAGAGGTTTCCCTTAAAACCTGGTGCGGGGCTGCGATTGATTACGAAAAAAACTTAGTCGCCAATGAACTGGGATCTATAGAGCTGACAAAGAATGAAATATTCATATTAAAACAGTTGATTGAACAAAAAAATAAAATTGTTAGCAGAGAGGCACTAATAAAAAGCTTATGGGAAGATGAGCGTTTTGTTAGTGATAATACTTTAACAGTGAATGTAAACCGTTTGCGGAAAAAATTAGATGAGCTTGGCTTAGGACGCTATATTGAAACAAAGGTTGGTCAAGGCTATATAGCAATTGAAGAGGGAATTTCATATGCTTAGAAAATATTTAATCGAAAGATGGAGCTGGATTTCTCTCTTTCTCTTTTTGCAATTACTATTTGTCTTTGTCGCTTTTATTGATTCGGCAATCCCGCTAACGTCCATTCTATATATGGTCTTTTTATCTTTTATCATTTTTATCCTATTCATTGTCATGCGCTACCAAAAGGAAACGAAGTTCTATAAGAGCATGGATGAGTGGGAGGCTGATCTCGATCTATCTAGAATAACCGCAGCAGAAAGCCCCTTTGAAAAAATAATCGAAGATAGTATGACAAACCAAACCGAACAGCTGAAAAAGAATGCCTCCCTGCATCTAATGTCATTGGAAAAAGAAAAAGATGAATTATTATCTTGGATTCACGAAGTAAAAACACCCTTAACCGCAATGAATTTAATTATAGATCGAATAGAAGATGAAAAGCTAAAAGCGCAATTAACCCATGAATGGCTGCGTATCCATTTGCTGCTTGACACTCAGCTTCATCAAAAGCGTATTCCATTTATGAAGAACGATTTATATATCGAAAAAGTGGATTTACACTCAATATTGGTTAAGGAAATAAAAACATTGCAATCATGGTGTATGCAAAAAGGCATTGGATTTGATATGGATTTAAAAGTTCCCGAAGTGATTAGTGATGGAAAATGGGTAGCCTTTATCATTAGACAACTATTAACAAATGCTATAAAATACAGCGATGCATCCGATATTTACATTAAAACCTATGAAATTAATAAACAGGTATATCTGGAGGTCGAAGATTTTGGACGCGGCATTGACCCAAAGGACTTACCGCGGATATTTGAAAAAGGCTTTACCTCCACTACTGACCATCAAGATCATGCTGCAACAGGCATGGGACTCTATTTAGCAAAAAAAGCGGCGAAATCCCTGTCCATTTCTATAAATGTGGAGTCAAAACCAGGAACAGGAACGACTTTTATATTAGCCTTCCCAAGAAAAAATGAGTTTCACCAAATTTCATGCATGTGACAAAAATGTCACATGCTTTTCTCATTTGTTCGTTCAATCGAAGGATAACAAAATAAAGGCTCTTTTATAATAGAACTATCAAATCCAAGGAGCGAGTCAATATGAAAATATTAGATGCAACGAACATATATAAAATCTACGGAAATAAATTCAATAAACAGGAAGTATTAAAGGGTATCGATATTAGTGTATACAAAGGGGAGTTTGTCAGTATCATGGGCCCGTCCGGTTCTGGAAAAACTACCTTACTTAATGTCCTTTCCTCCATCGATCGAGTGAGTAATGGAACCATTAGAATTGAAGGAAAAGATATGACTCAGATGAAAGAAAAACAATTAGCCGGATTCAGAAAAAATCATTTGGGCTTTATCTTTCAAGATTATAATTTACTAGATACTCTGACCGTCAAAGAAAATATCCTTTTACCTTTATCCATTACAAAGGTACCGAAAAAAGAAGCAGAACAAAAATTTAAAGAGGTAGCGACTGATCTCGGTATTTATGAAATCAAAGATAAATATCCAAACGAAATTTCCGGCGGTCAGAAACAACGCACCTCTGCTGCTAGATCGTTTATTCATGAACCAAGCATTATTTTTGCGGACGAACCAACCGGTGCACTCGATTCAAAATCTGCTTCTGACTTATTAAATAAGCTTAGTAGCTTAAATGAGAAGCGTAAAGCTACGATTCTCATGGTTACACACGATCCAGTCGCGGCGAGCTATTGCAGCAGAGTTATTTTTATTAAAGATGGAAAAATCTTCACACAGCTAAATAAAGGGGAAGAAACTAGACAACAATTCTTTAATGACATCATGAAAACACAGGCTGTATTAGGTGGTGTACAAAATGAGTATTAATCAGCTCATGCTTCGCAACCTAAAAAAGAATGTTAAGAATTATTATCTCTATGTCTTTGCTTTAATTTTTAGTGTCGCCCTGTATTTCGCATTTGTCACACTGCAATATGATCCATCTATGGATGAAGCAAAAGGTTCGGTTAAAGGAGCTGCAGCATTGAAAGCAGCATCCATTCTGCTAGTTGCAATTGTTGCTATCTTTCTTTTATATGCAAATAAGCTTTTTATGAAACGCCGCAGCAAAGAAATTGGTTTATTTCAGTTGATTGGAATGACAAAGACTGGAATATTCCGCCTTATGAGTGCCGAAAACTTCCTTCTTTATTACGGCTCCCTAATAATTGGAACTTTTATAGGGTTTTCCTGTTCGAAATTAGTCATGATGATATTATTTAAAATTACGGGTGTAAGAACGAATGCAACCCTTCATTTTTCCATTGAGGCAATGATTCAAACTCTTATCGTCTTCAGTGTCATTTACTTGGTTATCTTGTTGATAAACTATGTTTATATTAAAAGACAAACAATCCTGTCCTTATTCAGGGTAATTTCCTCAACAGAAGGAAAAGTTAAAAAGATAAGCGTTTTTCAAATGATTATCGGGGTAATCGGCATTGTTTTCATCGTTTCGGGCTATTATGTCTCATCGAAATTATTCGGCGGTAACTTTACAACTATAAATGAATTATTTATCGCCATGATTTTTATTCTTGGTTCCGTTATTATTGGTACCTATCTATTTTATAAAGGCTCTGTTACATTCATCACCAATATGGTTAGGAAAAGTAAAGGTGGTTATTTAAATATTAATGAGGTATTATCGTTATCATCCATTATGTTTCGGATGAAATCAAACGCCTTATTATTAACAATTATTACAACCGTGTCTGCGCTTGCCATTGGTCTTTTATCATTAAGCTATATTTCTTACTATTCAGCAGAGAAAAGCGCCAAAAACAATGCTCCGGCCAATTTTTCCATGACAACCAGCAAGGATGCTAAACAGTTCGAGGACGCTTTATCGGCAAAGAATATTCCTTATAATGAAAAAAGGATCCCTGTCCTTTATGCTGATATTAATGTTAAGGATATCATGGAGACAAGTTTAAAAGAACTTAACTTTGATCCGAATGTTATGACTCTAGCTGTCATCAGTGACGAAGCGGTATCCAACCTCCATTTGTCAAAGGATGAATCCATCTTTATGGGGAATAGCGGTGTACTTGGAAAAGTGATATCCTTCAAAGATTCCGGACATATTAAACTACGTGGAAAAAGCCAGACCTATACTCTGAAATATTCAGGAATAATAGACGAATCGATTCTTCCATACAATTTCACGAGTGGAAGTTTACCAGTAGCCGTTGTAGACAAAACCGTTTTTGAGCAATTAAAGACAGATCTTAATCCTAAGATTCAAAAAAAATCTCTTTATATTGGAATTGATATAAAGGATAGAGACAATATTGAAAAGGCAGATAACATTTTCAATAAGTTGCGCCTCAATGAGAAGTCCGATAATCTATCTCGTTATGAAATAAGCAACAGCCAGAAACAAATCATGGGACTCGCTATGTTTATCGTTGGTTTCCTTGGATTAACCTTTTTAATCACATCTGGATGCATTCTTTATTTTAAACAAATGGATGAAAGTGAAGACGAAAGGCCAAACTATACCATTCTGAGAAAACTTGGTTTCACTCAAGGAGATTTATTAAAAGGTATTCAAGCAAAGCAAATCTTTAATTTTGGTATCCCTTTAGCCATCGGACTTCTCCATAGTTATTTTGCTGTAAAATCCGGCTGGTTCCTATTTGGCACCGAACTCTGGACACCAATGATTGCGGTCATGCTTCTATACACTGTCTTATACTCCATTTTCGGGGTACTATCAGTTCTCTATTATAAAAAGGTGATTAAAGGAGCACTTTAATCCACATTGCTAACGGGACAGAATTCTGTCCCGTTTTTTATTACACTTACGACTTCATTTTTAAACAATCTTATTTACAGTAAAAAAAGTTACTCTATAAAGTAACAATTTGTTGCTCCTCAGAGTAATATATATTACCATATAAAGTAAAAAGGTGTAAATATTGGATAATTTAAGGTTAAACGTTTCATTATTGCGAAGGAGAGTTCCAAACCTTACGAGTGCAGCTAAATCAATGGGCTTACGTCCAGCCACTGTATCCAATCTGTGTACCGGGAAAATTCCAATTGAACGTGCTGAAGTACGGACATTAGTTGCCCTCGCATCATTAGCCCAATGCAGTTTAGATGAGTTGATATTAAGAGGAGAGTCTGTCGAGATGATTGAAACTAAAATTAAAACATTAGATTTATTTGCACCTATTGCCAAGGGAGGAACAGTCGGATTAGTAGCTCGTCCTGGCATGGGACAGCTGGTATTACTTGGAGAATTATTCTATAGACTCAAGAACGATGGGTATTCCGTTATTTTACTAAAACCCGAAGAAAACCATCCTGAATTAAATGATATTACGGAATATGCGGATGTCGTAGTGGACTCTATCGAAAAAGCTTATGAGCAAATCATCACCTTAGGTGCAAATCAAGATATTATTTTTACCGCGGATCGCTCTCATGTACTGACAGGGGAAATATTTAATCTCCAAGACCAATTACATACTGCAAATATTCAAACAGTAACCACATTTCTGCTTGATTTAAAAGGGGCGGTGGTTGATGAAGATCTTCCTTATGGTCCTTTGGAAACATTATTGTATTTTGACGCAGACCTCGCAGCCCGACATAGTTTCCCGGCCATAAACCCAATTTACTCCACATCATCCGTTTTGGAGGGGGCACATCTGGACCAAAACCATCTTTTTATTCAACAAAGAGCACAAAAACTGTTGCGTCGCTACCGAGAACTACGCTCGTTAGTGAATGTAAGAGGACTTGAGGCAATTCCAACAGCTGAAAAAGAAACCTACCATAGAGGAGAACGATTAGAAGCATATTTTACCCAGCCTTTTTATGTAGCAGAAACTTACTCCGGAATAAAAGGAGAATCAGTAGATATTAATACTACCTTAAATGATGTTCGCAAAATATTAGATGGTGGGGCTGATTCTGCGGATTTAAAATCATTAACTTATATAGGTAAACTCTAATTTAAAAAAAGAGGTGTTACTTAAACCGTAACATCTCTTTTCACATATTTTGAAATCTCTTTATTCTCCATCGGTCTTCCATAGAAAAAACCTTGCATAACGTAACATCCAAGCTGAGTCAACAAATCAATATGTTCCTGCTGTTCAACACCTTCTGCAATTACTTCTAAGTGAAGATTTTCAGCCATCAAGATAATCGCTTGGATGATCGCGCGTTTGCTTGGATTGTCTAAATCAAATGTAAATAACCGATCTAATTTAATGGCATCCATAGGTATCTTATCTAATAATCCGATTGAAGAATATCCTGTTCCGAAGTCATCCATTGATACTTTAACTCCCATATCACGAATAATTTCCAGTTGTCGAATAATATCATTTATGTCGTAAAAAACCATAGATTCCGTGATTTCAAGTTCAAGAAAATGCGGGTCCAAGTCTACCTTTTCTAATAAATTCCCGATTAATTCTGTTAATTGATCCGTTTCAAAAAGACGAACGGACAAATTGACAGAAACAGGCTGTACTAGTCCTTGAGATTGCCAAGATTTGCATTGCATACAGGCCTCTTCTATTATCCACCTAGTAATTGGAATAATTTGTCCGGTCTCTTCCGCAATCGGAATAAATTCTCCAGGTGAAACGACTCCCAATCTAGGATGATTCCACCGGATTAACGCTTCAAATCCAAATAACTTATTGGTTTTGACGTTCCATTTCGGTTGATAAACGATGTAGAATTGGTTATGCTCGAGTGCATTTTGCAAATCCTTTTCTAATTCCATTTTCCTGACTTCTTGAATCCCCATTTCATTGGTATAAACACAATACTGGTTCTTTCCTAATCCCTTTGCCTTATACATGGCTGTGTCAGCTGATTTTAACAATTCTGAACGATTTAATTCCTGAATCGAACCGATGCTTATGCCGATACTCCCCGTCACATATAACTCATTTCCGTTAATCCGATAAACCTCTTTAATACTTTGCAACACCTGTTTTGCCAGCTTTTCGGCTTTTTCCAAACTACAATCTTTTAAAATAATTAAGAATTCATCCCCTCCAATGCGAAATGCTTGCTGATCCCTTCGAATGAATTTCCGCAAGCGATTCCCTACTTCATGTACAAGTAAATCTCCAACATCATGACCAAGTGTATCGTTAATAGCTTTGAACTGATCCAAATCCAAAAACAAAACGCCAATCGTTTCCGTTCCGACATATGTATTAAAAAAGCGGTTCATTTCATTACGATTGGGCAAGCCTGTAATGGAATCTTGATAAGCGAGCTTCTCCAGCACATGCCGATCAAAAAACATTGCACCCCATGAAATGAATAAAATAAGAAAAATCATTACTGTAACGCCATATAAAAGAAAAAAATCCATTGAATGGTTTTGTTCCATCATCATACCCGAAATATGATGAAATCTTGCAGCCTTCATTCCAGTATAGTGCATACCACAAATAGCAAAGCCCATAACGACGGCAGACAACCACTTCAGCCAGCTGGATGAGGATTGATTTCGAAATCGAAGAAATAAAAATAGCGCAGCATAAGAAGCAACAAAAGCGATTATTGCCGATAATATCCACAAAGTTTTATCATAACTAAGCCCCATTGGCATAATCATTGCTTTCATTCCTACATAATGCATCGTTACGATACCGCTTCCCATAATAAATCCGCCAATAACCAGTTGATACCTGTTAATGTCTTTTGGCATAGTGATATAAAATGCAATAAAAGAGGAAATGACACTTGCTAACATAGAGAGCAAAGTAAATCCAACGTCATATTTTACAGGAGCATTTAAATGGAAAGCTAGCATTCCAACAAAATGCATGGACCAAACGCCGCTTCCCATAACCAACGCACCTGCTATAAGCCAAAACCATCGGCTCTTCCCATTTGCATGCGAAATTTTTGCCGCTATATTTAAAGCTGAAAACGATGCTAATATCGCAATAACTATAGATAGTATAACGATATAAATGTTATAACTTCCTTCCATGATGATTGTTTTCCACTCCTTTAAGATAATCAGTTTTTCATATACTTGATGCATTGTCAAAGTTTTCAATCCAGATAGAAGGGTATTCCAATCCATAAAAATATTACAAACCAAATGTATCCAAATTAGTGTAACTAAACATTATTTCAATAAAATAATCTCCCTCTGCTTCTCCTTTTGTAACTTACCCTCAAATAGAAATTTTTTTTCTTTAGTTAGCAATAACTAGATTACTATTTCATATTTTTGTTTCTATTGTCTATCTTGTTTCACGGTTTATATCCTACAAATTAATTATGCTATACAATAATCTACAATTTCTTGCATCTTTTTCAAAAACTTTCCATTAATCTTATCTGTAAACGAAACAAGTAGAAATTAGGTCACACCGGTTGCCCCTATTTTTGCCTTCATTAATTTTCCCTCACAATAATATAGGGACACATAGTAGAAAGGATAATATTTATCTCCTACATTTGTAAATTAGTAATGAGTAAAATCTTTTAAAATATTTATAATAAATTCGAAGATAGAAATAAACAGGTAATTAAATGGATAGGAAATAAATGAAGATGAATTATGGTACATTTTGAAGATAAAACGATAAAATCAACATTCGATTATTAAACTTGATGTTAAGAGGATAGTTTATTGCTTGCAACTTGTTATCCCTTTTTGTTTGTAGGGAATGCTCCATGGCTATATATCATATACGCAGAGCCTGTTAAAAACCGTTAATGTTAATAAATAGATGAAAAAAAATAATTCCCTTACTTGTTGTAAGCATGGGAATTATTTTTTCATTTATCAGGAATCTACCTGCTCAAAAAACAACAATCTATAAATTTGGTATTTGCCAATCAATCTCCTCCATCCCAATTTCCCGTAAAATAGCATTTGTCCGGGAAAATGGTCTGCTGCCAAAAAATCCTCGATTGACTGAAAACGGGCTTGGATGAGGAGACTTAATAATGAAATGCCTGGATGAAGTAATCAATTGTTGTTTTGCCTGAGCAAAATTCCCCCAAAGGATAAACACAACTGGTGTCTCCCTTTGATTCAATGTTTCAATAACTTTGTCAGTAAAAATGTCCCAACCAAGACCTTTATGAGAGTTTGGGGTTCCCGCCCGGACGGTTAAAACTGCATTAAGCATTAAAACTCCTTGCTCGGCCCACTTTACAAGGTAACCATTATTGGGGATATAGCATCCCAAATCAGTATGCAGTTCCTTATAAATATTTTGTAATGATGGAGGAATTTTAACTCCAGGTTTAACAGAAAAACTTAATCCGTGGGCCTGTCCCGGACCATGATAAGGATCTTGGCCAATAATGACGACTTTCGTATCGTTATACGAAGTTAAATGAAGCGCGTTAAATATATCATAACGGTCCGGATAAATCACTCTCGTTTGATATTCTTCGTGCAAATGCTTCCTTAAATGTTGATAATACGGTTTCTCAAACTCTTCTTCAAGTAAAGGTGCCCAATCATTTTTTAAAATAGCCATCGCCATTCCACACTCGTTTCTATAATGGTTAACCATTTCATTATAGAAGTGAGTATTTCGAATATCAACGAAAAGATAAAGCTTCTATACCACATAAAGCTTTATTTACATCATTTTAACATATGGCCACTTACCTTCTGAAATAAGGCGATTAATTCTTTCAATTAATGGAGGCAGTTCGCTCATTGACCTGATTGTAAAATCAGCCCCATTTTGTAAAAAGGTTTGTTCCGTTTTCAAGATGACTTTCTCTTGAGCTGATTCGGATAGAGCATTAAATTCATCTATGCTTAGTCCCATTTCGGAGCTGCCAATAATAACACCTACTGACCAAACTCCTGCATTAACCGCCTCTTTTATATCTGAGATTGTATCTCCGACTTTTACTACCTTCCATGATGCCGATAAATTCAATGCTTCTATGTTTCGATAAATCATATATGGATATGGTCTACCTAGAGAATTTGTTTCATCAGGAGTAATATAAAAATCTGGACTATAACCTTTTTTCCATGCATTTGGAACAACAACATCCATCATCGTTTGTGTATATCCTGTTGTTGAACCGATTTTCAAACCTTGGCTTCTTAATGTTTGTACAGTCTCTATAACCTCTGGAATTGGATCTGTATAATCTATTAAAGAAGACATGAGTGAAGGTTCGAATTCAGCATATAAGTTCTCAACATCTTTTTCATTGAACTCTCTTCCAAATTTTTCACTCCATAAAGCAGAAATTCTAGGCATCGACAACATGGCGCGAATATGGTCTATCTTAAGCATTCCCATGGGTGCTCTTGCTTCCTCCATTGTTACATCAATACCTGCTTTTTTAAATATATCCATAAAAACATTTACAGGTGCAAAACAACCAAAATCAACTGTTGTCCCTGCCCAATCCAAAATGACTCCTTCAATCTTAATCATTTGGCCATCACTCCCATATATTCTTCAATAATATTACATAATGTTTGTATATCTTCCTCATGAATTTCACCAATATTCCCAATACGGAATGTATCTACATCCGTTAACTTTCCTGGGTAGAGGACAAAACCTCTCTCTTTTACATAGGAATAAAAGTCTTCAAAATTGAATTGTTCGTTTGGAAAAAGAAAGGTAGTGATAATCGGTGATTGTTTTTCTTCCGCGATATAGGCATGAATTCCTACTTTTTCAAGTCTTTCTCTTAAAATTCGATTATTATTTTGGTAGCGCGCATGTCTAGCTGGAATGCCGCCCTCTTCTATTAATTCATCCATTGCTTTTGAAAAAGCCGCAACTACATGTGTTGGTGAAGTGTACCTCCATTTCCCGTCGTTCTCCATTTCCTTCCATTGATCATATAAATCTAGTGATAAACTTCGAGAATTCCCTTCACAAGTTAATAGTTTCTCCAGTTTTGCAATGACAAAACCAAATCCTGGCACACCTTGAATACATTTATTGGCACTGCTTATTAAATAATCAATTCCAAGGGCAGGAACATTGATTTCCATTCCACCGAAACTGCTCATTGCATCAATGATTAGTGTTTTACCATAACTCTTGGACAGGTTTGCAACCACTTCAATCGGATTTAATATCCCTGTCGTTGTTTCACAATGAACCATAATTATATGTGTAATTTCTTGGTCTTCATCTAAAATACTCCTTAATTCCGCTTCATTTGGATATTCATTATATGGAATACTATACTCTCTGAATGTAAGACCAATGTATTTCGCCATTTTTACAATTCGTTCACCATATGCACCGTTTGTAATGATTAATGACTTGTCATGATCCGTTATAGCAGTATTCATTACAGATTCAACGGCGAAGGTACCACTTCCTTGCATTAATACAACGGTATACTCTTCGTTCGTAGCACCTGCAAGTGCAAGAAGTTGTGATCTTATTTTTTGCGTAATATCTTTATAGTCTTGATCCCAAGTACAACGATCAAAAAGCATCTCCTCTTTAACAGATTTAGTAGTAGTCAATGGACCTGGTGTCAAAAGTTTATAGTTATTCATGTTCCCTACGCTCCTTCATCCCTTTATTTTGCTGAATTAAAAAACTGTTGGTGCTGCTGTAATAGATCAACGGTTAATGGCTTTTCAAATTTTTTAGTATGAGCAGGCTTATGAACGTCACTAATTGTTTCTCCCTTATACAAGGCAACTGGATAATAGTCTAATAGCTCTTTTCTGCCATTTTTAATGATAACCTCGGCCATTTTCATTGCTAGTTTTGTAGTTGCATCATCTTTTTTCACAACTGCAATGGATTCCGTAAGAGAGAAATTACCTTCCCTTGGATCAATATAATCAATTGGTGCACCTTGTTCCTTCGCTAATACCGCTTGATGACGAAGTCCAAAACCTGCGGCAACTTCTCCTGCTTGTACTTTCTTAATAGGACCTGAACCAGAGCTTTCAAGATGTGGACCAACATTTGCAATTAATTTATGTAGAATGGTCTTCCCTGCTTTTTCTCCATATTGAGTAATAATGGCTTGGACTAATAACCAACCTGTTGAAGAGTCCATAATATTTGGAATTGACACTAGGCCTTTAAATTCCGGTTTCGTTAAATCCTTAATAGAAGTTGGCATTGGTAATCCCTTTTCTTTGATGACTTCTGTATTGATGAAAATGGAACCGGTATTAGCTAAAATCGGCGTATAATAAGACGGATATTTTTCTAACGCATTGGTTGTGAATGATAAATCTTTAAACATATTGTGCTTTTCTTGAGCACTTTGTACAAAATAAGAGCTCATGGTAACTAAATTAGCATCAATCTTATCTCCCTCTGCCATTAGCTTTCCTCCTAATTCAGAAGTACCCAAAGATTGAACTACATATTTTCCTTCATACCCTGCTCCTTTTAATGCATTTTCCATCGCTGCAACTGCTTCGTCATCACCATTCGTTAAAATAACCACTTTCTTTACTTCAGCATTTGCTGCATCTGTTGAATTATTACAGCCAACTAATGAAATTACTAAACCTACTACAACAAGAAACAGCAATATTCCCTTAAGCTTTTTAAACATACACTATCCCTCACTTTTAATTTTTTTATTAAAAAATCACTCATTAACGATCCACTAATTGTCGTTTTTGAAAAAAATCACAAAGCAATTTAACCAATAAATTTGTACAAAAGATGAGTATAGATAAAACAAAGATTTCATTGAATTTAGCAAAATGCTGCAATTCCTTAATTTTGCTTGCTACTACTGAAGTTTGGGCTGTAACCAAAAAGATAATTCCACTGATGGTTACCATTGCATTGATAAAATAGTATCTAAACATCTCGATTACGGTTAATACCGAATTGGGAATGATGACACGTAGGATTGTTGATAACCAGCTATCACCCAATAGTTCTCCAGTCGTTTCCCAAGATGGATTCATTTTAGCTAGGGAATTTTTCGCCATTAAATAAGGCGTCGTAAAGTAGTGAACAATGGTACATAGGATAATGATGAAAAATGTCCCTTTTAAACTGCTGTTATTAAAAAGAAATAAATAAGATAAGCCTAATACCATACCCGGTACTGTATTTGTAATCATTGAAATAATATCCATTACTGATTTACCTTTAATAGTTGTGCGTACATTCAAAAGAGCTGAACAATAGGCAATAACCGTACCAAATATGGCAGTACAGACCGCTACTAATAATGAATTTTTATAAACATTTACTAAATCGCTCGATTGAAAAACATCAGAAAAATGCTTCCATGTAAAAATAAGATTGTATGGATAACTAACTACCAACGGTGCTACAAACATGACGACAAAAATAGCAACCATTCCAATTAACATAAGAGAAGATATCAATCCTAAGAAAATGTCTCTACTTTTATTCTGAACTAACTCTATATCAGCAAATTTATCGTAATGAAAATTATATCTATCAAGATAAGTTAACAGTAAAACCCCAAACATAGCTGGAAATAACATCAGTACCGCTATGGCTGCACCATTATTAAAATCTGGAATAGAACCGAGCATAACTTGGTAAAGCTCTGTTGCAACAACATTATATATTCCCCCAACTGAAGCAGGTATCCCAAAATCCGTAAAGCTCAAGATAAAGGAGAGAATGAAGGCTCCACCTATAGTTCCCAATAATGGACGAATGATTGTATTCCTAAAACTTCTTACCGCTCCATCCCCCATCAGCTTTGATACGATAAAGAATTTTTTATCCATATACGTAAAGGAATTATTAATAAGCAGAAACACAGGCGGTAATGTATAAATCACGTAGCCGATTAATAACCCTTTAAATCCGTAAATCTCAAATAAATTTCTCCCGAAAAGTTTGGTGATTAATCCCTGGTTTCCAAAAGAATACATTATAGCAAATCCATATGTAATTGTTGGCAGCAACATAGGGATAAGAATACCCGTTTTAATGACAGCTTTTAACGGACGGTAGATTCTCGTGCAATGGATGGTATAGGCTAAAACAAATGCTAAAATAGTAGTAATTACAGCAGTAATACTAGAAATTTTTATGCTGTTTCCAATCGACTCTATTAGTTCTTTGTTAGACATAATAGAAACATAATTTGAGATTCCAAATCCGTGATTTGTTTCAAAGGAACGAACAAATAAACTGATTAAAGGCAATACAAGAAAGGCCGCAAATACACATATTACAATGAAAAAAAAGATCCGCATTTCATGTTTTACATTAAGCATACTTTTCACCAAATAAGTTATAAATGTTTTGTCTTTTAATCTGTAATTGCTTGAGAATAAATTCCTTCACAAAATCATTACTTGGTTGATTCATAATTTCATAAGGTGTTCCAAACTGCGAAATGCTCCCATTATTAATAATGAGAATTTTATCTGATAATGTTAATGCTTCCTCTGGGTCATGTGTGACAATAATAGTTGTAAGCTTAAATTCCTTCGCAATAGACTTAATACGTTCCTTAATCGATTCTTTAATGACCCCATCCAATGCACTTAAAGGCTCATCTAACAATAATATTTTCGGTTTTGTCACTAATGTTCTTGCAAGCGCAACCCTTTGTTTCTGACCGCCTGATAATTCCCCTATTTTCTTTTTCAAATGAGGTTCTAACTCTAGAAACTCGATATATTCCTGAATTTCTCTCTCTGACACTAATCCCTTTTTATTTCTTAAGCCATATACAATATTTTCATATGCATTTAAGTGAGGAAAAAGGGCATAATCTTGAAAGACAATATTGAATCCTCGCTTCTTCATTGGTACATTACTCAAATCCGTATCATTAAAAATGATTTTCCCCTGATCCATTTTAGTTAAGCCCAGGATAATATTTAATAACGTCGTTTTACCGCTGCCACTTGGCCCTAATAGTGAAACGATTTCTCCTGTGTTAATTTCAAGATTGATATTTTCTAAAATGACCTTTTGATTGTATTGTTTGCCTATGTATTGCAATTTCAGCAAACTGTTCACCTCCTTGAGTACATTTTAAGTATAAAAACTATATGTAAATTTCAATTAATGATTATGTAAATAGTATGTAAATTGTGCATAAATTTTAAGTAAATCATGCGCAATTTATGACTAAATTTTATTTAACATATGCTAAATATTTAATGTTGTTTTTGTAAATATATTGAAAACAGAATGAGTAATCAGTACACTTTAAATTAAAATGCTAACTAAAAATGGGTGAAGAAGATGTTTCCTCTTGAAAGACAAAAAAAAATTATGGATCTATTAACAATAAAAAAAGTATTGAAGATAACGGAGTTAACGAAAGAATTGGAAGTGTCTGTTGATACATTGCGCAGAGACATAAACCAGCTTACGAAGGAAGGGAAAATCAAGAAAATTTATGGTGGAATTAAATTAATAGAATCGCAATTTGGAGAATCTACTATAGATGAACGCATGATCAGCCATCTAGAGGAAAAGAATAGCATCGCACAAAAATGCAGTGAATATATCAACGATGGGGATTGTATTTATCTAGATAGCGGCTCCACTACCTTTCAAATTGCAAAATATATTAAAAATAAAAAGAACCTTACAGTAATAACCAATTCCATCCCGATCATTCTTGAACTAATGAATAGTGATGTCGAACTGATTATCATAGGTGGAAAAATAAGAAAAAACGAACAATCCGTCGTCACCTATGAATATTTATTTAATTTTAATCAATTAAACATTCAAAAGGCGTTTATTTGTGCCAGTGGCATTACAATCGAAAAAGGGATTTCTGACTACAATATTGAAGAAGCCATTACTCGAAAGAAAATGATTGAATTATCTAATGAAATCTATGTTGCATCTGATAGTTCAAAATTTGGGAAGAATGTTACCATTGGAATAGCTCCACTTGAAAAAATTGATTATATTATTACAGATCAAAACATAAATCAAGTTTTGATCAATCAATTTAAAAAGTCTCCGACAAATCTAATCATTTCAGAATGATATATATTTAAAAACAAGAGGTGCATCAATTGACAGCACCTCTTGTTTTTAAATATTTCCCCATTTATATCTATTACTTAGTCGAGAAACGAATGGTAGGCGGTTATTTTGTATTTGATCAGGAAACGATCTTACGTAGGGATGGGCAATCGGACGTACCAAAAAGGCAGCAGAACAAAATCGAATTTCTGCTTAGAAACCGTCTGACATAAATGTTATCGTACCTATTATGGATGCAGCTTTTTTACCCTAATTTATCCAAAATACCCCGTAGTTCATCTTAATAGGCTTATCTATAATGGATAACCTCTTGTTTATTATCAATATATTTAGTTGAACCTCAATTATTTATCCTAATATACCTTTTAATTGAGAAATTGGAATATCAATTGAAAATGTGCCGTAATCTCATTTATTTATGTAAATAAAGCAACCATAACAAAAAATAGTTATTTCGAATAAGAATCATTCTTCTTGACAAAACAACAAAAAGTATATAATAATAGTTTTTGTATTAAAATTATTATAAATAACGAATCATAATTAAAAGCAAATTATTATTCGTTATTACTAATAAATCATCAAAATATTAGGAGGAATATACATTATGTCTTTAATCGGAAAAGAAGTACTACCATTCACAGCACAAGCTTACAGAAACGGTGAATTTTTAGAAGTAACTGAACAAGATATGAAAGGTCACTGGAGTGTTGTTTGCTTCTACCCAGCAGACTTTACATTTGTTTGCCCAACAGAGCTTGAGGATCTTCAAGATCAATACCCTGCCCTTCAAGAACTTGGCGTTGAAGTATTCTCTGTTTCAAGAGATTCTCATTTTACACATAAAGCATGGCACGATACATCAGAAGCAATTGGTAAAATTACTTATACAATGATAGGTGACCCTGCACATGTTCTTTCCCGCAACTTTGATGTGTTCATTGAAGAATTAGGACAAGCTGACCGCGGTACTTTCATTATTGACCCTGATGGTATTATTCAAGCTATTGAAATTAACGCAGATGGCATTGGCCGTGACGCAAGCACCCTTATTAACAAAATTAAAGCAGCACAATATGTTCGCAACAATCCAGGTGAAGTTTGCCCAGCAAAATGGAAAGAAGGCGCTGAAACACTTAAGCCAAGCCTAGACCTTGTAGGCAAAATTTAAGGAGAGTGCTTCAAATGATACTTGATGCAGATATTAAGGCACAACTAAATCAATACCTTCAATTATTGGAGAACGATGTGCTGCTTAAAGTCAGTGCAGGCTCCGATTCATTATCCGGTGACATGCTAGCTCTAATGGATGAGCTAGCGACCATGTCATCTAAAATTAAAGTAGAAAAAACAACATTGGAGAGAACACCAAGCTTTAGTGTAAACCGTGTCGGGGAGGATTCAGGAATCTCTTTTGCTGGAATTCCTCTTGGACATGAGTTTACTTCTTTCGTGCTGGCTCTGCTTCAGGTGAGCGGCAGACCACCAAAGATCGAACAAAAAGTAATCGATCAAATAAAAAGCATTTCAGGTGAATATCACTTTGTAACTTACGTAAGTCTAACCTGCCACAACTGTCCTGATGTTGTGCAGGCACTGAACATCATGAGTGTTCTTAATCCAGGTATTAGTCACACCATGATTGATGGCGCAGCTTTCAAGGAAGAAGTAGAAAGCAAAGGCATTATGGCTGTACCAACTGTTTTCCTAAATGGAGAATCATTTGGCAGTGGCCGTATGACACTGGAAGAAATTCTTGCTAAGATGGGAAATACTACAGATGCCTCCGATCTTTCTGATAAAGAACCATATGACGTGCTTGTAGTTGGCGGTGGCCCTGCCGGAGCCAGTGCAGCAATCTATGCAGCCCGTAAAGGCATTCGAACAGGTATTGTCGCTGAACGCTTCGGCGGCCAAATTATGGATACACTAGGCATCGAGAACTTTATCAGCGTAAAATACACAGAAGGCCCTAAACTCGCAGCAAGTCTAGAGGAACATGTAAAACATTATGATGTTGATGTGATAAATGTACAACGTGCTAAACGTCTAGAAAAGAAAGACTTCATTGAAGTGGAGTTAGAAAATGGAGCTGTTCTAAAGGGTAAAACGGTTATCCTTTCAACTGGTGCACGCTGGCGCAATATTGGAGTCCCAGGTGAAGCTGAGTTTAAAAACAAAGGCGTAGCCTACTGTCCACATTGTGATGGTCCATTATTTGAGGGAAAAGACGTTGCTGTTATCGGCGGTGGTAATTCCGGTATTGAAGCGGCTATTGACCTTGCAGGAATTGTAAAACATGTAACAGTTCTTGAGTTTGCACCAGAGCTTAAGGCAGATTCTGTATTACAAGATCGTCTATACAGCCTTCCAAATGTAACAGTCATCAAGAACGCGCAAACAAAAGAAATTACGGGTACCGACAAAGTAAACGGTATTTCGTACGTTGACCGTGAAACAGGCGAAGAACATCATATTGAATTGCAAGGTGTCTTTGTTCAAATTGGTCTTGTGCCAAATACCGACTGGTTAGAGGGAACTCTTGAGCGCACTCGCTTTGGTGAAATCATTGTAGATAAGCATGGAGCGACAAGCATCCCAGGCGTATTTGCTGCAGGTGACTGTACAGATAGCGCGTATAAACAAATCATTATTTCGATGGGTTCAGGTGCTACTGCCGCTTTAGGCGCATTTGATTATCTCATTCGAAATTAAATATAACATGAATATATAAGAAAAGGAGAGCTGATTACGTTCATTGCTCTCCTTTACTTTTTGTTTCTTTCATTAAAGCGACTTGGATGAGATTTTCTAAATAATAACGTTAGTTTAGGAAATCCTAATGTAAAAAGGTAGACTGGAGGGCAATTAAATGGCAAAAAGCCCTACGACAAACAGCAAGACTTTTTGCATGAGTGAGTATGACATATTAAAACGAGTAATCCTTTGTCAGCCTCAATATATGACAATCCGCGAAGTTATTAATGAAACCCAGGAGCATTTTAAGAATGAAGGTATCCATATTGAACGAGCGCTCGAGCAGCACGGGGAATTGGTCAAAACACTAAAGGATAATGACATCGAGGTTATTTTATTGCCTTATCATAAAAAATATCCTGAACAAGTCTTTACTAGGGATATTGGTTTTACACTGGGACAAACCATCTTTGTTGCTAAGATGGCGACAGAAGTCCGTGCAGGAGAGGAAGACGTTTTAAAGCAATGGTTGGAGGAGGAAGAAATTTCTTATTATAATTTAGTCGAGGAACGAATCGAAGGCGGAGATGTTGTGATTGACCAGGAAACCATTTATGTGGGGCTGAGCAACCGCACAGATCAAAAAGCAGCAGATCAGTTACAGCGCCTTCTGAATCAATTTAATGTGGTTCCCATCCCATTTAAAGATAAATACTTACATTTGGATTGTATATTTAATGTCGTTTCACCTGATATTGCACTTATCTATCCAAATGCATTAACGAAAAAATACATCGATTATTTTGCTTCTCGCTATGAGTTAATTGAAGTGTCGGAAGAAGAACAATTTCAATTGGGTACAAATGTGTTAAGTATTGGAAACAAGCGATTATTGAGTTTGCCTGTCAACAAAAAGGTAAACCAGCAACTTCGTGACCATGGCTTTCAAGTTATTGAAGTGGATATCACAGAAATCATTAAATCCGGCGGATCCTTTCGTTGTTGCACTCTACCGATTATACGGGAAGCTTAAAATAATAGTGACCCTAATCTAACGCTTGCATATCTGGACGGGACAATTGCTTCTTGTGAATCGATACGTGGAATTGTGAGGACATACGTTCCGTTATCTATGGCAAAAATGGTAATTCCGTGTTTTTATCGGACATACGTTCCGCTCTTTAGCCAAAAAGCCATCATTTTTACATGTTTTTTGGCAAATAGCGTACTCAGTGTCCGGTAATTCCTCAAAAATAGCATTATTTATGAAAATAACGTACTCAGTGTCCGGTAAGGGGTTAAAAGACAAATTAACTAAAAACGCATGGATTTGGCTAATAGGTACCGACCCCCGAAAGTTAGAGTAATAAATCTAACTTTCGGGGGTGTTTTTATGGCAAAATATAGTGAAGAATTCAAAATAAGGCTTGTCACCGAGTATTTAGAGGGCAATATTGGGTATGGATCATTGGCAAAAAAATATAATATGGGCAGCCAGACCTCAATACGTGAATGGGTGAATGTATATAAGTCTCAAGGGATGGATGGGTTAAATCGTAGGAAAACGAAAAAGGAGTATTCTGTTCAATTTAAAATGGATACGATACAATTTATGTTAAACACAGGTGCTTCTTATTTAGAAACTGCTGTTCATTTTAATTTGAACAACCCTTCCTTGATTATTCGCTGGACGAAAGAATTTTATGAACAAGGAGTAGAAGGCCTGATTCCAAAACCAAAGGGGCGGTCTTCTGTGTCTAAGAAACCCAATAAACAAAAGAATAAGGAAGAAAAAAAGTTAACACGTGAAGAAGAGTTGGAACGTGAGAATGAACTACTAAAGCTAGAAAATGCGTACCTAAAAAAGCTGAGAGCTTTTCGGGCAAATCAGAATGCCTTCCTCGAAAAGCACAAGCTAAATTGGCATTCGAACTCAAAGAAGAAGGATTCCGATTAAAGGATATTTTCCTTGTGGTCGGTATTCCTGAGGCAACCTATCACTATCATGTAAAAAACTTTGGGAATAAAGATACGAATAGAGAGCTAAAAGAACTCATTACCGACCTGTTTAAGAAGTTCCATGAACGTTACGGTTATAAACGCATCACAAAGGAATTAAAGAAGTTAGGACATCGTGTTAACCATAAAAAAGTGTATCGACTTATGCGAGAAATAGGATTGAAATGTGTAAAATTTATGCGGAAATCCCGTAAATACAATTCCTATAAGGGGAAGGTTGGGAAGGTAGCGAAAAACCGTTTATCCCGGCGTTTTTCCACACCTATCCCTCTTCAAAAATTAGTAACAGACATTACAGAATTCAAATGTCTAGGCGATGAGAAGTTATATTTAAATCCGATTCTTGACCTTTATAACGTAGAAATTGTTGCGTTTGAAATTAGGAAACGTCCAACGTTAGATCTTGTCATGAAACCTTTAAAAGAAACAATAGAGATATTAAAGAATCATGCGACCTATCGCACCACTATCCATTCCGATCAAGGCTGGCATTATCAACACAACCAATGGGTCAGAACGTTAAAAGAAAATAAAATATTCCAAAGCATGTCACGTAAAGCAACCTGCGCAGACAACGCTTCGATGGAGAATTTCTTCGGCATTTTAAAACAAGAAATGTATTATGGGGAGATTCTAGTAAGCTATGAAGAATTAAAAAGAAGAATAGAAGAATATATCTACTGGTATAACAATGAACGTTCAAAAGAAAAATTGGCTGGAATGAGGCCAGTTGAATACCGAACTCAATCCAGCCAATCAGCTGCATAATAAAACTCTAACTTTTAGGGGTAACCACCATATCCATGCGTTTATGTGCACTATTTCTATTGCTTATGTTACTGTGATTTCTAAATTTCACCACAGTATCAGCACTACTTAATTTAAAAATGCTTTTCTAACAATATTAAACAGTTGCAGTATCTCTCTCTACGTTACCTGACTTGTTTGAATCCTGTAACTGAACGTTTTCGTTTAAGCCAAGCGCCTGTGCTGTTGAAGTATGAATCTCCTCGATAAGCTCTGGATGCTCCCTTAGTGACAAGCCATAAGAAGGAATCATTTCTTTAATTTTCGGTTCCCATTCCTTCATATGTTGCGGGAAGCATTTGTTTATTACATCAAGCATAACCTGAACAGCGGTAGAAGCACCTGGAGAAGCGCCAAGCAATGCAGCGATGGTGCCATTAGCACCTGTAATAACTTCCGTACCAAATTGAAGCGTTCCTTTGCCTCCAGCCTCCGTATCTTTAATAACTTGAACACGTTGGCCTGCTACCACGATATCCCAATCTTCAATTTTAGCGTTAGGAACAAATTCTCGTAGCTCTTCGATACGTTGTTCCTTCGATAACATAAGTTGTTGAACGAGATATTTTGTTAAAGGAATGTTTTTTGCACCTGCTGCTAACATCGTAAAGACATTATTCGGTTTTACAGATGCGATTAAATCCATATTAGAACCCGTTTTTAAGAATTTTGGTGAGAAGCCGGCAAACGGTCCGAATAGCAATGATTTTTTGTTGTCGATATATCGTGTATCAAGATGCGGCACAGACATTGGAGGAGCACCAACTGCAGCTTTTCCGTATACTTTTGCATGATGTTGCTCTACAACCTCTTGATTGTTACATACTAGGAATAATCCGCTTACTGGGAATCCTCCAATATGTTTACTTTCAGGAATACCTGTTTTTTGTAGTAAATGCAAGCTTCCGCCACCGGCACCAATAAAGACGAATTTTGCAGTATGGCGTTCGACAATGCCTCTATCGTTCCTTACTTTTAATTCCCAAGCGCCATCGGCAGTACGTTTAATATCATTAACCTTATGTTTAAATTTGATATGAACGTTTTTACTCTCTAAGTGGTCGAACAACATGCGTGTTAAAGCACCAAAGTTGACATCCGTTCCTGTGTCAATTTTGGTTGCAGCTATAGGTTCCTTCGATGTACGGCCATCCATAATAAGCGGAATCCATTCCTTCAATGTTTCCGGATCATCAGAAAATTCCATCCCTTGGAAAAGAGGATTGTTCGAAAGCGCTTCAAAACGTTTTTTCAAGAACTCTACATTTTTTTCCCCTTGTACTAAACTCATATGAGGCAATGGCATAATAAAGTCATGAGGATTACTGATTAAATTACTGTTTACAAGATAAGACCAAAATTGTCTTGAAACCTGGAACTGTTCATTAATATTTATCGCTTTACTAATATCTATGGATCCATCCGGTTTTTCTACGGTGTAGTTAAGCTCACAAAGTGCAGAATGCCCTGTTCCCGCATTATTCCATTCGTTAGAGCTTTCCTCTCCTGCCCATTCGAGCTTCTCAAAAACAGTAATATTCCAATCCGGAACTAGTTCTTTCAAGAGTGTTCCCAAAGTCGCACTCATGATTCCGGCACCAATTAAAATAACGTCTGTTCTAGTATCACGGTTGCTCATTTTTTTCATCCTTATTCCCTATATTTGCAGAAAGGATGTAGGCTATCCTGCTAAAGCGTCACAGCAAGCCATGGCGCGACCTAGTCACACCATTTCTGCATCAATTTTTTCCTTCTTATATTATATCACTATTATTTCTAGTTTAAAATAACTAGGATTATTTGATAATTATAAGCTATTTGAAAATCTAGTAAAAAGTGGGTATTTGCACCCATACGTTTGCGCACACAAAAACCAAAGCCTTAACAGTTTCTCGAAAAGGTTGAGGCTTTGGTTTGCAGTTTCTTATATCAACTTAAGAGGCTGTAATTAAAAAGTTATAAATTATCCAGCCTTAAATGGACCCAAGTTGAAGGACAAGTTAATGAACTAAGACACCTAAAAAATCCAAATTTTTATTTAGGAATTCCCTATTAAAGTATTAATCTCGTTCGAGTAATTCAGCACCAGCAATTCCTGGATGTGTCATTTCATACGGATCTAATATCAAATTTAGCTCTTCTTCTGTTAATACATCATATTTCAAACATAGATCCCGGATTGGTGCACCGCTTAAGATTGCCTCGCGGGCAATACGAGCTGCCGCTTCATACCCAATATGGGGATTTACTGCAGTAATGAGTCCTGCACTCTTCTCAACATACTCTTTCATTCTTTCTTCATTAGCTTGTATGCCTTTTAAGCAATTGTCAGTAAAAGTGCGGAAAGCATTATTCATGATGCTGATGGATTGCAGCAAATTAAATACAAGAACAGGCTCCATAACATTTAACTCAAGCTGGCCTGCTTCGGATGCCAGACAGATTGTATGGTCATTGCCAATAACTTGGAATGCCACCTGATTAATTACTTCTGCCATCACAGGATTTACTTTACCAGGCATAATGGAAGAACCCGGCTGTCTTGCAGGCAGTGTGATTTCACCTAATCCGGCTCTTGGTCCTGACGCCATTAAACGCAAGTCATTGGCGATTTTTGACATATTCATCATACAAACCTTCAATGCTGCTGATACTTCTGTGTAAGCATCTGTATTTTGGGTGGCATCAACAAGATGCTCAGCACCGATTAACGGTAAGCCGCTAATCTCTGCCAGATGTTTTACTACCAATTCAATGTACCGCGGATAAGCATTTAATCCGGTTCCAACTGCTGTTGCCCCCATGTTCAATTCATATAAATGCTGACGTGATTGTTGAATTCGTTTGATATCGCGACCGATAACGCGGCTATAAGCTTCAAATTCCTGTCCAAGCCGAATCGGCACAGCATCCTGAAGGTGTGTGCGCCCCATTTTAATGACATGGTTAAATTCCTGAGCCTTCTCCTCAAAAACTGCACGCATTTCTTCCATGGTAGCCAATAAGTTTTCCAAAAGATTTAACACGGCAATATGAATCGCCGAAGGAAATGCATCATTTGTGGATTGGGACATATTAACATGAGTATTGGGGCTGCAATGGAAATAGTCCCCTTTTTCTTTCCCAAGCAATTCGAGAGCACGGTTGGCAAGGACTTCATTCACATTCATGTTAATCGATGTTCCTGCTCCGCCTTGAATCGGGTCAACTATTATTTGATCATGCCATTTGCCTTCTATCATTTCATCTGCTGCCTTAACAATTGCTTCTCCAAGTTCGGAGTAGAGACGCTTAACATCCATATTTGCAAGTGCAGCTGCCTTTTTCACGATTGCCATACCCTTTATTAATTCTCCATGGATATGATACCCAGTGATTGGAAAATTCTCAACTGCCCGGAGTGTCTGAATCCCATAATAAGCTTCAGCAGGAACTTCCTTTGATCCTAAAAAATCCTTTTCAGTACGCATTTGACTTTGTGTGATTGACATATTTTTCGCTCTCCTATTTAGTAAAGTCCAATAGCTGTCCATATTAAAGAAAAATAAAAAATAGACACTGTCTAGCGCAAGCAGCTAGCGGATTTCTCCGTCTCCTCCGGTCGATAAGTCAACATCAGGTAAAAATGGAAGAGCTATTTTTCAATAGCGAGTGAATTACCTCAGCACGGTTTCCTTTATATCGGTCGAAGACTACGAAATCCGTACGCTAGAGCTGCGGCGCTTCCGCTTTTCTTACTATCTAAAATCCTTAGGAATTCGACGGTTCACTCCTGTTAAGATTGCTGCTTGTACAACAGCTTGACGTACTTTCGAAACGACATGTTCGTTAAAAATACTAGGAATTATATATTGCTCGTTCAGTTCTTTTTCCGTAACAACCGATGCGATCGCCCGAGCAGCAGCAAGCTTCATTGGCTCATTAATTAAAGTTGCCCGACAGTCGAGAGCTCCACGATATATACCAGGAAACGCTAACACATTATTGATTTGGTTAGGGTAGTCACTGCGTCCTGTAGCAAATACTCTTACATGATCCTGAGCTTCCTCAGGTGAAATTTCAGGATTAGGGTTAGCCATCGCAAAAACGATTGGATCTTCAGCCATTTTCTGAACATCTGCAGCTGATAAAATACCGCCTCTTGATACGCCAATAAAAACATCCGCATCCTTAATAACGTCTTTCAACGTTCCTTCTTGCTTTTCAACTTGATCTTGTTCCGCTAGCCATTGCCACATTGGATAAGGATAGGTTCCACCATTTACGATTGCCCCATCACGGTCCACAGGAACGAGACGTTTTACACCCGCATTAATAAGCATTTTACAAATGGCTACTCCGGCAGCTCCGATTCCATTCACAACCACACGAACGTCTTCCATCTTTTTACCCACAACTTTTAAGGCATTTAAAAGACCTGCAACGACAACCACTGCGGTTCCATGTTGATCATCATGAAAAACTGGAATATCTAATTCTTCCGTCAAACGCTTTTCAATTTCGAAACAACGTGGTGAACTAATATCTTCTAAATTAATCCCGCCAAAAATAGGTGCTATATTTTTTATTGTTTGAATGATCTCTTCTGTATCCTGTGTATCCAAGCAGATTGGAAAGGCATCAACATCCGCTAATTGCTTAAATAACATCGCCTTACCTTCCATAACAGGTGCCGATGCAAGCGGTCCTATATCTCCAAGACCGAGTACAGCACTGCCATCTGAAATTACTGCGACAGTATTTCGTTTAATCGTCAAAGAGTAAGCTTTCTTCGGATCTTCATGAATAGCGGAACAAACACGAGCAACTCCTGGAGTATAAACCCTTGATAAATCATCTCTATTTTTGATAGGTATCTTTGATTTAATCGAGATTTTTCCACCTAAATGCGCAAGAAATGTCCGATCTGATACGTTAATTATTTTTACACCTGAGGTAGATCTTAGATGTTCAAGAACTTGTTCCTCGTGCTTATCACTTACTTCAATTGTGATGTCACGTACGGAAGATTCCCCACTGGAACTAATAACATCAATGGATATAATATCTCCTCCTGCTTTTCCTATAACAGAGGCAACTTCACCAAATGAAATATTTTTTAATTCGACACGTGCTACCAAATTATTAAAAGCCATTGTTTTTCTCCTTTATGCATTTTTGTCACCTTTTCCTAAGGCAATGCTCATAAATAGGCATCATCCATAATAAGACAGTTATAGCTAACTCCCTTATCCTTGTTACTAGTTTACAATAAGAGGTCAAATTCTGCTGAATCAAGTGACCTTTCATGTTGTAACCAATATTCCCGGATTGATAGATTAATTCGTAAATCAATGTTGGGAATTTTTCCTTAACAAAGATTATATACCGCTTTCATTATACTACCAAAAAATAAATTTTGGGTGATATTTGGTTAATATAAAAATGGTAAAATATCAATTAAATGCTACTCTAATTTATTCCGGAGCATTGTAAGGTAGTTTTAATTGAAAACGATAGATTTCATTTAAAAAATATATAACATGATTGGAACCAAAAACCGTACAGTTTTCTCCGAACAATTTACTTCCCGTGCCAAATCCTTTATATGTAATGCCCCATCCTCATGAACGAGCAAAATCTTCAATAAATCCTTATGCCTACTATTCATCCTTTCGCACCTGCTCAACATCATAATATACAAGAAAGTTTAACTTTTATCTTTTCGGAAAGCAATGAAACATGTGATGCCTCTCTTCTTCAGACTCAACGGAAAAAGGAAGCAGGAGAACATTGTCCTGCTTCTACTTTACCTCTATAAACTTAAGGATCTGGTATAACACTAGTAAACATGATTAGTTTTATGGCGAAAGATCAGCAAAAAAGCAGAAAAATTGTTTACTCTATTAGCGGGCAGGCGGAATGCTCTGAGGAAAATTGAAAACATTATCTGGATCATATTTAGCCTTAACCCTAGTAAGACGTTCAAAGTTACTTCCATAGTAAGCCTTAGGCCAGTTTTCAATTGATAAGTCAGGGGTATTAACATATACGCCTCGGGTAAATGGGCGCATCGCTTTATAGAAGTCCTCTACCCAACGTATACCCAAAGCCGCCCCAGCTTTTTTGTTCCATGTGGCAAATATCGACATGTTTGAAAGAGCCTTGCGATAGTAATATGCTGTTGCCCTACTCGATACTTTAGAGACAGCTCCGTTAAGACCATGAAAAAAGACTGAGACCGAAGAAGTTGGTGGTTCATTAATAAAGTTAGATATTAAGTCGATTGCTTCCTCTGGGAGCAATCGTTCTACGAAGGGACCTACACTCTTAAAGGGCTCGGGAGATCCTGGCTGGGTGGCTGCTATTCGTTCCACCGCTTGAAGCCATGGAATCTCTTCGATGAACACCTGTTGCGGAGGACCAGCTATAAGCAGCGGCTGCAACAACTTGCGGAGTTTTTCGGCCGAACCAAAGAACACCCCCTGCATAAGCAGAGTTGACTGTAATCCTGAGGCGATGGTAAGTAGTGGTGTAAGTCTTTCATCAACTCCGGGCTCTGTATATTCCTGCCAAATTCGCAGTACAGGCTTCAGGTACCGCAAATCCCAGCTAATATTAGCATACGCGACTGTTTCAATCTTATAAGTACGGAAGCGAAAAGAGGTACAGATCCCAAAATTACCGCCACCTCCACCACGCGATGCCCAATAAAGATCAGCATTGTGATCAGCATTGGCATGGAGAACTTCCCCATTAGCATTGACCATCTCCAACTCAAGCAGGCTATCACAAGTAAGCCCGAGCGTACGGGCTGCAATACTCTGGCCACCACCAAGAGTGAGCCCAGCGATGCCGGTGGTAGGGCAAAGACCCCCTGGTACCATTAATCCTTCAGATCCAAGAGTTTCATATATAACAATATCCCTTAAGCCAGTCTGCACAGTGACGGTTCCGCGTTTGTGATCAATATCTATCCGGTTCATCTCACTAACATCGATTACAATGCCTGCGTTAACCACTGATAACCCCTCGTAACTATGACGGCCTGATCGTATACGAATCGGAACATCATGGTATCGGGCCCAGTGCACCGCATTGGATACATCTTGAGTATTCTGGGCAAAAACGATGACCAGAGGAAATTTATTAAAAAAAGTGTTAAATTCCCTTCGAGCTGCATTATATTCCTTGTCACCAGGAACAACAATGCGGCCAGTTAGTTCAGGTTCTTTTTCTCCACGGATTGGCTTCTTCCCTTTGCTCATTACTATCACACCCTTTCATTTACGAAATCCTGCGTACAAATCAATGGGTTATCGATAGCGAGTCTATGCTGGAATACTTAACCATTTCCTGCCATCAAGTTAACCTATTAATCAATTTATAACTGTCCAGGATAATTTATGTGAAATAAATAGTGTGATCGTTCGAGAAAAGACAAGAGGTCATATAATTAAAAGATATCAGCTAAATAGGATTGAATGGAATTAGGTAATAATCGATAGAAAAAGCCTTTATATTTAATATCGAATAGACCAGCAATACATAAAAGTATTATTATGAATAATAAAATAAGTATCTTATTCTTTTTTGACATTGATTTCAACAGGGTTCCCTCCACTACATTTGGTAACATTAGAACGTTCTTCTATCCTAAACAGTTACCTATTCTTCAACATCTCTGCAAGGTCATATAAAGAGTGGTATTGTTTAATATGATAATACCGTCCTGCCTTCTGTAAGTACCCTTTATCACAAAATTGTGTTAGTACATGCAATAAGTGACGGTAGGATACGCCTAAATAATCACAAACCGTTACGTGCTTCTCCTTATAAATTCCTTCATCAGCTGTTTGCAAGATAAAATCCGCAAGCCGGTTTTCAAGCGGAAAGGCAAGGCTTTGTGAATACTTTGCAGCCATAAGTGTTGCCTTTATGCTTAAAAACTTGGTTAATTCACGTAAGAATTTTGCATCCTCCATCAATTGTGTACGACAACGATGAATAGGAAGTGCGAAACAAATGGTCTTTGTTAAAGCTTGAATTCCTTTCGTATAGTACACCTCATTTAATAATTCCATTTCCCCGATGTAATCATTTGCGTTGATAAAATTAATTAAAGAAACCTTCCCATTTTGATGTGTTACATAAATTTTTGCCTTTCCTTCAATAACATAAAATAGAAAGTTGGTTCTTGTGCCTTCTTGGATAATCCATTCATCCCGTTGATACTCGTGCACTTCCATAAACTCTTCCACTGGAAAAGAAAATAAATGCGCAATAGAGTTCTTCTCCATCTGCAGTCGCTTTTTCTCACCTTTGTAGATTTCCATCATCCACCTCAAAAATATGAGATATCTCATATTATTTTCTCGTATCTCCATGATAACATGCAAACAATGGAGGGAAATAAAATGAACACACATCGATGGATGAGTATGCAATTTTTTAGTTTTTTTATGACATGGGGTATTTTTCTGCCTTATTGGACAGGATGGATTATTCATGCTAAAGGGATTACGGTTCCACAAGCAAGCTTGATTATGAGCCTTGGCTTAGTTGCAAGGGGCCTTTCCACATTATTTGCCTTCCCATATTTATCAGGGAAATTTAGTAGTAAAACCTTATTAAATGGAGCGGGAATTGGTACGTTAATTGCTATTTTGTTTTATATTCCGTCAGGTTCCTTTAACAGCTTACTTATAGTCACATTAGTATTTCACTTTTTTTACCCAGCATTGATGCCTACCTTGGACAGCGCTGCTGGCGTCCTCGTACAAAGTAACGAATTAAGACATTATGGGAAAAGCCGTCAGTGGGGATCCATTGGTTTCATCTTGGCCGGCATGATTCTATCTGTCTTTACAGGAATGCTTGGAGATAAAGTGATTTTATGGGCGTTTTTACTTGGTACAGTGGTATTAGTATGTCTTGGTTTCATGCGTGCACCTGTTATTTTATCTAAAAAGCCACCAGCAGATAAAATACAAAAAGGAGGTATATTAAAATTATTCCATATCAAACACTTTAGTTTGGTACTCATTATCGTAATCTTACTGCAAGCAGCACATGCTTCCTATTACAATTATGGTTATCTCTTTTTACAAGAAATCCATGCACCAAAATATTTAATAGGTGCCATTATTAATATTGCTGTGGTCGCAGAAATCATCTTCTTTTCAATAGCAGATCGGAAATTTCATAAGTTTTCAGCAGGCTCCTTGCTGGCACTGGCAGCACTTGGATCAACTGTACGTTGGATACTAGTATTTGCCTTTCCTAATGTAATCATTTTCTGTATTGCGCAAACCTTGCATGCATGCTCATTTGCTATGGGACATTATGCCTTTATGAAATACCTAATCAAAAACATTTCACCTGCTCAGATTCCGAAAGCACAAGGAATATATTCAGCATTGGCTCTTAGCTGGAGCACTGCCGTATTTACGATTTTCGGCGGCTACTTATACGAAATTGAGCCAAGATATGCCTTTATTGGAATGATTGTTTGTACGATTCCAGCGATGGTACTTGCGCTTGTATATAGAAAACTGGAAGTTAGAAAAGAAATTGTAGTTTCTATTTAATTCTTTTAGCTAGGATTTTACAAAAACGTGGAAATCTCTACTATTAATATTTGCTGATATACGAAAACCTCATTTATTTAACGATTCGATTTTCCGTCGTAAAACTAAATGAGGTTTAAGTATTTCTTTATAAACCTTCTCTAGTTTTAGATATAAGTAATGTTAATTTAATGGCGATGGATGAGTACTAGATTTAAAAAATTTGATTTTTATTATGATCAATAAAAAAGAAAGCAGTGTGAATAGAAAGCCACTCCAGATAAGTTGGTGAATTCCTAATTGCGAAATAAACAAGCCGCCAATAGAGGTTCCTAAAGTAATTCCAAGATTTGAGAACGAGACGAATAAGCTATTGCCAAATTCAGGAGCTTCTTTTGCCTCACTTATTAACCACGCCTGACTAACTATTAATCCACCGGAATGTACAATTCCCCAAATAAATACCATAAAAATCATTGGAACGAAATAAAAGCCTAAATAATATACCAACAAATAAACGATTAAATATAAAATTAGAAATGATATTATGGTTTTTACAATGCTTTTCTGTAAAAACACTCCAAACAAATTATTTCCTACGATCATAATTACACCAAATATTAGTAACATGACACTGATGAGAGAGCCATTCATGGAGGTTACTTTTGCAAGGTACTCAGCAAAGTAACTATATACCGAAAACATAGCTGCAAAAATAAACACTACCGTTGCAATATTTAGCCATAATCCTGGTTTACGTAATATACTAATTTGCTTACCAAAGGTCATTCTTTCTTTAACGGGCATTGAAGGAAGCAAAATAAATATTCCTATAAAGGCAATAGCATTTACAATCGCTCCAAACAAGAAAGCAATTTCTAATGAAAATCGTTCTGCAAGATAAGAAGTCAATGGTACACCTAAAGCAAATCCAACTGTAATTCCCATGAAAACCTTCGTAACTGCTTGACCGCTTTTCTCTGGCGGTACAAATGAAGCTGCAGTTACAAGCGCTATTGAAAAGAAGAGCGGGTGAAGCGCTGCAGGAAGAATACGAAAAATAAGCATAACCTCAAAATGCGTTGTAAAAGCATAAATAATATTTGAAATAACAAACATAAATATTGCTGTTAATAAAAGTAGCTTACGATTTATCCCAGTTACTAGTAATATTAAAAATGGTCCAGAGATAGCAACAACAAGAGCAAATATACTTACTAATAAGCCCGCTTGTGAAGTTGAAATCGCAAATTTTTGCGCTATTTGTGGTAATACCCCGACAATACTCATTTCTGTTGTAATAATTCCAAATACACCTAATGCCAGTATAATAATAAGCAGAGGGCTTACTTTTTTCATTTATGAAATCTCCATTCTTATAGTGATTTTAAAAGTCTAAATATTTCACGTGACAAAAAATAGTCGCATCGTACTTTTTATGTACATATAATATCAGATATCTATATAAGTAGATATGTTGTTTAAAAAAAAGAAATCCTCCTCTCTATTTATAATTCCTTTTGAACGTACTCGGCGAATTCTTGTATTGTTTTTTCATTTCGACGATAATACGTCCATTTTCCAATTCGTTCGGATTCTAATAATCCAGCCTTTTTCATCGTCAATAAATAACTAGAAATAACAGACTGTGCCAGTCCAGTTTTCAATTGAATCTCCCCTACACATACCCCAACTTGAAAACTAATCCCTTGTTGTAAATAAGGCTCTTCATCAAAATATTTTTCTGGATTCTTTAACCATAATAGAATTTGTTGTCTCGTTTCATTTGATAATGCTTTATAGATTAGTGAAGGTTCCATAACAACATTATATCTATTTTTATAGATTTGTAAATATATCGAAAAAGTAAAAAGACCCTCAGCCCAGTTGCTGAAAGCCTTTAATGATGAGGACAATTAAACCCTAATAAGCTGTATTCTTTTGTTTTATTCTGCTGTTGAATGACCTGCTGCTCCAATGGATCATCCATTTTTTAGCTATGTTTAATAGCGTTATTTTATTGCTGTTTTTTGTAAGGACCATGATTAATAAAACCAAAAAATTAGCGTGGGTTCAGGTATTTCGAAAGAACTTACTTCGCCTCGTTTGTATGGGTTTCCTTTGTTTCAATCGAGCCAGATGGACTTGGCATCGATGATTCTTTATTTGCCATCTCCTCAATCATCTGTCCTGCAGTGGTAGTAGTATTAAGTTTATGTTCCGGAATTCTTTGGCTCTTCATTTATTTTTCCCTCCTTTCCGTTTTTATTGTCTTCTTTTTACATTGGGATATTCTTTTACATGGTAGGACATTTAGTTTCTTCTTAGATTCCTTCAAGCAAACACTCTTCCGGTGGAATTTCAATGAATCCCTCAATACTAGGCTGCCTCAGTGCTCCACCTTCTGTCCATTCGGCAAATTTTATCTTTACTGTCTTTTCTGGCCGTACCCAAACGGCATCCGCATGGCGTTGCGGTATCTTATGGAAAGGGGGATGCTCGGTTACAATCTCTTTTAATTCTTTGGTTAGCTCTCTCCAGTCGTTTACTGTCATTTTCCCCGTCCCTGTGTGTCCCACATAATGCAGTCTTCTTTCAGAATCATATAACCCGAGCAAAATGGAAGTAACAGTGTTATGTCTTAGAGTAAAGCCCCCAATGACGGCGATGATATCCTGGAAATTTTTCACCTTGAGCCAATCTTCCCTTTTCTTCCCAATTGCATAGGGGGAGTTCACCCTTTTAAGCACAATGCCTTCCATCTCTTGTTCCTTAACTGCGTCAAATAAGCCTTGGGTTTGGCTTACTAATGGAACCAGCTGTATATGTTTATTAGGTGTAATGATATGAGACAGCATCTCGTTTCTTTCATGAAAGGGCCTGTCATTAATCCACATTCCATTTAAATAGACAATGTCAAAAATCATATAGATAATCGGTACAGTTTCAGCTGCTATCTTTATACGATCCATATTTCTCAAACCATCTCGCCTCATCACCCGTTGAAAAGAAGGCTTACCGTTTTCACCTAAAGAAATCACTTCCCCATCTAAAATGATGGAACGACTGGTGCAATATTCACTAATGTTTGTAATCTCAGGATAGTGCATTGTCCGCTCATTTTTTTTACGATTATACAGCCGTACTCCGCCATTATCTGCATAGGTAAGAACCCGGACACCATCCCATTTCACTTGAGCAATCCATTCCTCTCCCGTTGGGATGGTACTACTAGGAACCGGCTCCATCGGTAAAATAGGTTCCAGATTTATCACTCCAATTTTTAGATAGGCTATTTTACATATATTGTTGTTTTTCGTTTATTGTCCCCCATCCTAATATAGACTTGGTTTCGGGGCATCTTTTCTTAAGATGATGATGGATTCTTAACCAAAGTAAGGATGGATATAAGGTTTTCATCACAAAAAGCAATTAAGTTTAAGAAAAGAGCCTTTAATAGTACATAGTTTTAACAACATGGATTGAAAATATAGAGAAAAAGCAGGAGGCCTTTCTGGTGGAGGAAATTGTTGTTGATGGCAGACGGATTGAAATTACACACCCGGACAAAATGATTTGGGAGTCGCAAGGGATAACAAAGATCGACTATATTCACTATTTAATAAATGTATCGCACTATCTGATTGAACATGCAAAGGACAGACTATTAATGGTTTGGCTTTACCCGCATGGAATAGCTGGCAAGAAAATCGAAAAAAGGTCGGTTCCTGAGTCTGCACCAGAATGGATCAGCCGAATTTTCTATAAAAACAAAGAGCGAATGCTATTAAATGACACTGCGACACTGGCTTGGGCTGCAAACTACGGTGCAATTGAATTTCACGTTCCGTTTGATTGCCATGATAAGCCCGATTTCCCTATGGAAATGGTATTTGATTTAGATCCTCCAAATGATACAAGCTTTCATTTGGTAGTAGAAGTGGCTTTGAAACTGAAGGAACTTCTTCAATCCCTCGGTCTGCTATCTGTACCAAGAACATCAGGTTCATCAGGGCTTCAAGTATTTGTACCAATTGAACCCATTTATACATTCGAACAAACAAGAAGAATAACGACCTTTATCGCAAATTATTTTCAAGAACAAATGCCGAAGCAGATTACCATTGAAAGAGTAGTTTCAAAAAGAGGAAACAAACTATATTTTGATTACTTACAGTTATGGAGAGGAAGAACCATGCCAGTCGTATACTCGCCAAGAGCCAAAAGACATGCAACCGTTGCGACCCCGCTGACCTGGTCTGAATTAGAAGGAGGTATACAACCTACAGAATTTACTATTTTAAATATAAGGAGAAGGATAGAGGAAAAAGGGGATTTGTTTAAGACGTTAACAACAGAAAAGCATAATCAATCTCTCCGTGAAATTCTAAGTTTTATTGAAAAAAACAAAGTGTAGTTTCTATTGATCATCTAACAACCTCATTTACTTCTGAAACGGTTCTCCTCTCTTCACTCATTTCTTTTAGTCCCGTTAGTCCCGACTTTAACGAGCAAAGGGCGCCAGCTAATAGACTATCATCCTTAAAGTCCAAATTTGATTGTTGACAGTTTGGTTATAATGTATTATCGTATCACTAATTATATCCACAATTGTAAAATGTAATGAAGAGGAAGAGTAATTAATCACTCGAATCTTAGAGAGCCCATGCCGGTGAAATTGGGTATTCGAGCTTAATGAAAGAAGCCTTGGAGCAGTGACTAAAAAATTGGAGTAAGTCTACCGGGGATTTCCCGTTAAAGAAATGTGCAGCAGAATAATGAATTGCTGCATTATGAGCGGGTTTTAACCAATTTAGGTGGTAACGCGGAAGCAAGCCTTTCGTCCTTTAATAGGACGAAGGGCTTTTTTTATTTTGAACGTATAGGGGGATATTATTATGTCAAATGAGAACATGGCAGAACTGTTATTTCCGGATGTTAGGCAGATACCGGCTGATATTTATTCACTATATCCGCCAAGAAATTTGTCTTCGTCTGCTTTGGTAACACGTTTTGCGCCGAGCCCAACGGGTTCATTGAATATTGGCGGACTTTACGCAACTTTAATTTCGGAAAGATTAGCTCACCAAAGCAACGGAGTCTTTTTCCTGCGTATTGAAGACACAGATAAAAAACGTGAAGTAACAGGCAGCATCGGAAATATTATCCACTCATTGTCATACTTCGGGATTGATTTCGATGAGGGACCTCTCCTTTCAGGTGACGAAAAGGGGACCTATAGACCCTATAAACAAAGCTCACGAATACAAATTTATAAGGTATTTATTAAGCATTTAGTCCGAAATGGATTAGCTTATCCTTGCTTCTGTGATGCGGACGATTTACAAAAGATAAGAATACGTCAGCAGAACTTAAAAATAAGAACAGGTTATTATGGCAAGTGGGCTAAACATCGAGATATTTCTTTTCAACAAGCCAAGGAAGAGATTTTAAATGGCAAACCGTTTGTTATTAGACTTAAATCTTTAGGGTCAGCAGATAGGAGAATAACATACCATGATTTGGTGAAAGGTCCGATAGAGTTACCGGAAAATGACCAAGATATTGTTATTATGAAAACGGATGGTTTACCAACCTATCACTTTGCTCATGCCATAGATGATCATCTGATGGGTACAACCCATGTCATTAGAGGCGATGAATGGCTTTCTTCCGTGCCTATCCATATTCAGTTGTTTGAAACCTTAGGTTTTAAAATACCAGAATACGGACATATCGCTCCAATCATGAAGCAAGTCGGAGCTTCTAAACGGAAATTTAGTAAACGGAAGGATCTTGATGGCACCGCTGAGTATTACAAAGAACAAGGATACCCAGGATTGGCTATAAGTGAATACTTCATGAATCTCATCAACTCTGACTTTGAAGAATGGAGGATGGCAAACTCCCATCAATCATTTAGAGACTTTTTTATCCATACGGATAAAATGAATGTCAGTGGTGCTTTATTAGACATGAATAAACTAAATGACATCAGCAAGGATGTTATCTCTAAGCTCACCAGTAAGCAAGTATTTGACCATTTATATACTTGGTCAAAGGAATTTGATTCTGAGCTTTATAGTTTAATTGACAAGAATAAGGAATATACTGTAAACATTCTAGATATAGGCCGAACAATGAAGAAACCAAGAAAAGATTATGCAAAGTGGTCCGATGTGAAGCCAATGATTGCTTACTTTTATGACGAATGGTTTGAAAAGGATGTATTGGGCGACTATAAGTTACCTACAAATGTAAGTTTTAATGTTGCGAAAGAAATTGTACTAGGTTTCAGCAAAACTTATAGGTTTAATAATGAAAAGGATGCTTGGTTCCATGAAATAAAAGAACTTGCTGGGAAACTCGGATTTGCAAAGGATATGAAGCAATTTAAAGCTAACCCTAACCATTACAAAGGGCATGTTGGTGATGTAGCGATGGTAATTAGGGTCGCTCTAACTAACAGAACTACTACACCTGATTTGTACGATATTATGAAAGTAATGGGTGAAAAAAGGGTTCTTGCAAGAATGCAGACATTTGTCGGTCATTCTATTTAACCAACTTAAAGGCATCTCAAAAAAAATGACCGGGGAACACTTTTCCGGTCGTTTTGATTTTATTTACTTAACACAATCTTTCAGAGTAACCATTTCATCCACTACACGCTTTACCACTATTGTGGTACTGTCCTCAGTTAAGAAGCAATTCATGAACAATAGACTTATTTACTTCTTTAATCAAAAAGTGTTTCCTTGATCATTGCTATTCTCTTTTTTGATAAAACCATTCCAACGTTTTTCTTCCGCTTCGGGCAGATGTATGTTGAACTGATCAAGTGTTCGAAATACAATATGGTTAATTATGTCATCTAGCGATTCAGGGTGGTTATAAAATGCTGGCATTGGAGGGAGTATAACGGTTCCCATACGAGATAAAGCTAACATATTCTCAAGATGAATATCATTGAGCGGTGTTTCCCGTGTCACCAATACCAACTTTTTGCGTTCTTTTAAAATGACATCTGCTGCGCGAGTAATTAAATTATCACCAAGACCTACACGAATGGAAGCTAATGTTTTCATTGTGCAAGGGGCAATGATCATACCATCAACTTGAAATGAACCACTGGAAATCTTGGCCGCTAAATCTTTATTTGAGTACGAGTAATCTGCCAGCTGTGAAACTTCTTTCGCGGTATAAGGAGTTTCATCCTGGATGGTTACAGTAGCCCATGAAGACATAATGAGATGTGTTTCAATACTCGTATCCTTGAGAAACTGTAAAAGACGAACACCAAACATGGCTCCTGTTGCACCGGTTATTCCTAAAATTAACTTCATCCTTATATATCCCTTCTTCCACTTACTAAAAAAATTCTAATTCCTATGAAGGTATAAATGCTTTTCTATGAAACGGAATTAATACCCGTACTTTTCCCAGTTTTCAATGATGTGATTACGTAATTCTTCGGGGTAACCCCTAAACGATGCCTCAAGAGGGCTCTTATCAGTCCATTTTTTTAAAGGCAATAAACAGTTATAAACGATCTTTGTTGTTTGCCCTCCTCTTTTTTCCTTTGCATCTAGGTAAGCAACAAGAGGTAAGACATTTTGATCCTTCATAGCTTTTCTTTTATCTGGATGATGGCGAGTAGCTAAAGCCCACACTACTTGATTAATGTCACTTGGATCAATGTCGTCATCTACAACAATTACTTTAGGGACGTAAGAACCACCTCTAGTAGCAAAAACGGTTTTACCAATTTCATGAGCCAATTCTTCATTATCATCTCTTTGTTGACGACGATCTACAGTGACTACAAGCCAATGCACAGCTGATTCTAATGGAATAAAGCATTCCTTAATAGGTAATCCTTTTTTTCGCAGCTCATTTTGAATGCTTGCTGCAATAGCCACTCCCCAATTGGTGTGATTTTCTTCAGGTGGAATACCTGCTGCACATACTGGCATGATTGGATTATTTCGATGTGTCATGGCGGTTACGTGAAAGCGTGGTACTGGTTTTTCATGTCCAACCCATGTATAACCAGCATATTCACCCATTGGACCTTCAGGAATCATCTCTTCTAAGGAGGCGGTTCCTTCAATCACAATCTCACTTGTAGCAGGTACCTCTAAATCACTTGTCTCGCATTTGACAACATCAATTGGTTCACCATACCATCCTCCTATCATTTCACCTTCATTCACATTATCAGGAAGCGGATATCCTGCTATCATCGCAATACCAGGATCTACACCTAGACACAGGGCAAACGGCATCTCCTTACCGATTGCTTTCCATTCTTTATATATTTTCCCAAGATGCTGTGATGCGATAACAACACCAGCCATTGTACGGGGTCCCTCGAGCATAACACGTGAAATGGACCAGTTCACCCAAGAGCCATCAGGTGTACGGACGATAAGAATACCGTAAGTATTAATATAACGTCCTCCATCTCCAACATGAATATATGGTGTAGGCAATTTAGTAAGGTCAATCTCATCATCAAACAATTTATTTTCCTTACACTCACCATCTGTAACTAAGCGGGGTGAAATGGGAGTAACATCGGGAAGATGAGACCATGCTTCAACTAACTCAGGGGCAGGAGTATTTATTGGTAATCCCAGGGAGAGAGCTACTCGTATAAATGGATGTTCCTTATTGGGGCTCATTCCTACTGGTGCTCCTAACACTTCAAAGCCGAGTGTACTATCTTTAATACTTTTGAAAAGTGGTGCTGGAGCAGGTAATTCATAAGCGCGACGAATGATAGCACTCATTTCTAAATTCCAATCTACTTCTTGATTAATAGCAACTACCTCGTTGTATTCCTTTAAAATTTGCACATACTCCCGAAAACTTTTAATTGGCTTCATAAATATTTCCCTCCTTAAATAATTTTCGCTCATTATCTTCACCTATTTATTTTATTGCTAGGTTTGAATGTATGTAAAATATATATAATAATAGGTAAATATATATAAAATATATAATTGAAAAAGGTGCTAAAATAATGGACTTAAAAAAGCTTGTCTATTTCGTTACAATTGCTGAAGAAGGACAAATCACTCGTGCTGCGAAGCGCTTACATATTGCTCAACCTCCTCTAAGTATGCAGTTGAAATCTTTAGAGGAAGAATTGGGTGTCATATTAATTAAACGCGATAAAGGGGGATTTGCATTTGAATTAACACCTGCTGGACTGACTTTTTATAAAAGAGCTAAAGAGGTTTTAAATTCTATTAATGAAATGGTAACAGAGGTAAAGGAGGAGCAAGCAGGTATTAGAGGAAAATTATCTATTGGGACTGTTATGTCTTGTGTACCTTACCTTCCTCCGGTTTTAAAAGTTTTCCAAGAAAAGTATCCTGACGTTTCTTTTCAACTTTTTGAGGAAGATTCCCAAAGAGTAGAGGATCTTCTGCAAAGTAAAGAAATTGAACTAGGGATTATAAGATTACCTTTACAGTCCCAAAATGTTAATAACATTTCCATCTATCCGTTGCAATCCGACCCACTTGTAGCCATCCAACCAGCTAATTGGAATATCTTTAAGGGAAAAACCATTTCAATTGAAGAATTAGAGAAATATCCTCTTTTGGTACTGCATGGGCAAGGCGATTATAGTGTTTTTCATAAGTTTGTTGAGACATGTAACATCCACGAATTTAATCCAAAGATTATTTGCGAAAGCCCAGATGTAACAACACTAATGAAATTAGCGGATTCAGGGATAGGAATCGCCATTGTTCCTAAAATAGCGGTGCAATTAGGACTGAAAGAATCATTATCATATGCGGAAATCATACCTAAAATTAAATCCGATACTGCACTTATATGGATAGAAAATCAATTCTTGTCCAAAACTGCACAAAACTTTAAGGAGACTTTCATTAATTTATTTTAGGTGACTCGTTTTAGTTTTAGAAGTAAGCACCTCTCCACCAAATTAGAGGTGCTGCTACTTTTATCTCAAAAACCTGATTTACTTATGGTACGGTTCTGCATCCCGTAAGCATTACTATATAAGGGCTCAGATATAATTTAATGGTTGATTCTATGCTGATAATGTAATATTTTTTTCTTCTTTCTTCTATATGAATACCAAATAAATAATAGTATAAACCATAGAGGTGTTAACAAAAGGGCAGACCGTGTAGCTTCAGCAAACAGCATAATAATAAGAATGATGGCAAACAAGATTAGGACAACGTAGTTAATAAATGGTGTTAATGGCGCTTTAAAATTTGATTTTGCCTGTAATTCTGAACGTTTTTTCTTATATCTTAAATGACAAACTAGAATGACGCCCCAAACCCAAATAAAACAAATAGCACTAATGGTTGTCACGATTCCAAAAGCTTGTTCCGGAATAAGTTTGGTCAAAATAGCTCCCACCGATAGAACAAGCGTAGAGATCCATAACGCGTTACCTGGGACATGATTTTTATTTAGTTTTGCAAAATTAGATGGCCCCTGGTTATGATTGCTTAAACTATATAGGATACGGCTTGTTGAAAACATTCCGCTATTACAAGCAGAAGCGGCTGAAGTCAATACGACAAAATTAATGATTCCTGCTGCAATCGGTACCCCGACTAAACTAAACGTTTTAACAAAAGGACTTTCTGCTGCATTTAATTCCGTCCATGGGTTAATACATAAAAGGACAATAAGCGCGCCAACGTAGAAAAATAGAATCCTTAAAGGAATTTTATTTATAGCCGATGGAATATTTTTTTCTGGATTGGATGTTTCCGCTGCCGATACACCTACTAATTCCACACCGACAAATGCAAATACAACCATTTGGAACGAAAGTAAGAAACCCGTGATTCCGTTTGGAAAAAGTCCCCCATGTTCCCAAATATTTTTAAACGTAACCATGCCTTGAGTTGTCTTGAATCCCATCACCAGTAATATAATCCCAATGACAATTAATACAAGAATCGTGATTACCTTTATTAAAGCAAACCAAAACTCCAATTCTCCAAAAATCTTTACAGTTAGTAGATTGAGTCCCAGTAAAATCATCAAACTGACGAGCGCTGGTATCCATTGCGGAATATGGAACCAATATTGTACATAAACACCTACTGCTATCACATCACCCATAGCAGTCATAATCCAACAAAACCAATAGGTCCATCCGGTTACAAACGCAAACCGAGGTCCAAGATAGTCTTCAGCAATGTCTGTAATCGATTGATATCCCGCTTTAGACAACAGGAGTTCTCCAAGCGCCCTCATAACAAAAAAAACGGCGATTCCTACGATTAAATAAGCAAGGATGATAGAAGGGCCTGCCAATTGTATGGCTTTACCGGATCCTAAGAATAATCCCGTACCAATGGTGCCGCCAATTGCGATTAGTTGAACATGACGATTTGATAAACCCCTCTTTAATTCTTGTTGTGCCAATCCTGACTCCCCCTAATTAAATATTTTAGTTAAACCAATAAAAAAAGAGATTGGAGGATATCCAATCTCTTTTCCAAAAGAATAATAAATAATATTTGTTATGCTAAATATAATCAGCACAAAAAATAAATATTCAGTACTCTTCTGTCCTTTTGCCTGAGATTGTGAACCCTTCGGCGCCGCAAAATTCTTGCGATCTCTCCAGAAGCTGCTCCTGCTATAGTGTGATCCATAGCAATCATAGCCTGCTAATGATTAAATTCTATTAATTATTGCTAAATAATTTTTAATTTTAGTAGTAGTTCATTACTTTGTCAACCACATACTTAAAAATCCATTTAAACTCTTATTCAGAGAAAATTTTACAATGACCCAATAAAAAACTACCTTTATCTGCGATATATTTATATAACTAAGCTAACTGGACTTCACCTATTAAACTACTTTTATTAATAAAATGATGAAATTCCCCCGTTTTCTAAAACCTCATTTACTTATGATACGGTTCCCCCCGAATAATCCGAAACGCCCGATACACCTGCTCCACCAACACCAATCTCATCAGCTGATGCGGAAACGTCATCTTCGAAAAGGATAAACTTTCATTCGCTCGCTGCATAACTTCCGAGCTTAATCCAAGCGAGCCACCAATCACAAATGCAATTTTACTTTTCCCATATGTCGCGAGCTTGTCTAATCCATCTGCAAGTTCTTCTGAAGTTTTCATTTTACCCTCAATTGCCAGAGCGATCACATGTGTATCCTGGCTGATTTTCGCTAGGATTCGTTCTCCTTCTTTTTGTTTGACTTGTTCCATTTCGGTTTCGCTTAGAATTTCCGGTGCTTTTTCGTCTGGCACTTCGATGATTTCTACTTTTGCATAGGCGGTTAATCTTTTTAAATATTCGTCTATTCCTTGTTTTAAGTATTTTTCTTTTAGTTTTCCAACTGCGATAATTGAGATATTCACAATTCATCCCCACTTTACAAACAGATTACAAACAAGATATCCACAGAACTTATCCACATATCCACATTATCTATCCACATTTTGTATAGGAATATTTGTTCTCCACAATATATATTATTCTATTCACACTTGTGGATAAGTGCTTAAGACCCAATCAACGGTCATATTTGCATAATAATTTTCCTGCTTTTTACCTAAAAATTTGATTGTATTCCATATTATCCACATTCCATCATACCATAGTTTTTTATCCACAAAAAAAATACAGGGGTCATTTATCCCCTGCATTTTTTTTATTCACATGTGATTACATTCTTGACTCATTAGACAATTTTACAGTAACTTCTTTTAAGTTACCATTACGATAGAATGTAACCTTCATTGTATCACCAGGTTTTTTCTTATCGTATAAATACTTTCTTAATTCAAGGACATCGCTAACTTTATGTCCATCTAATTTTATAATTACATCAAGTTCTTTTAAACCTGCATTTTCAGCTGGTGATTTAGGGTCAACAGATTCAATCATAACACCGTCTGTAACATCCTTTGGTAAGTGTAATGTTTCTTGTTGGTGATATGCCGGTATGTCACTAACATTCTGTAAAGTTACACCCATAGATGGTCTTGTAATCTTTCCGAACTTCTCAAGCTTTGTAATAATTGGTTCTACATAATTAATTGGGATAGAAAATCCAATTCCCTCAACGGCTTCTTGAGCAATTTTCATGGAATTTATACCAACTACTTGACCGTCAATATTAATGAGTGCTCCACCACTATTACCAGGATTGATAGCAGCATCGGTTTGAATTACTTCCGCTTGCCAATCCTCTACACCATCGTTATTAATGTCCACTGGTACAGTACGATTGATACCAGAAACAATACCCTGTGTTACAGATCCAGCAAACTGTTCGCCTAGTGGGTTACCAATTGCAATAACGGGTTCACCCAGCTTCAATTTACTAGAATCTCCAAATTGTGCGATCGTTGATACTTTCGAACCGTCCACTTCCACTACTGCTAAGTCTGTCCATATATCACTGCCTAATAATTTTGCTGGAAGTTTTGTGCCGTTCGATAAAGTTACTTCTAGCTGATCTGCACCTTCTACCACGTGGTTATTGGTTACTATATAGGCTTTTCCGTTAGCTTTCTTATAAATAACTCCTGAACCTGACCCTGTTTCTTGTTCAGTTGATCGACCTTTTCCTTGGCTGCCGCTTATGCCATCCTGTGACCAAAAGCCTTGAGATTGTATGTTTGCAATCCCCACAACTGCTTTTTCTGCTTTACTTACTGCATTCGTAACATCTGTTGTTACATTAAGAGAAACATTTTTCCCTTGCACATTATTTTTATTAGGAATAGCAGTAGCTGTTTCTTGTTTATCTTGTGTTGTGTTTTTGGATAAAATACCACCAATATTCGGGACAACTAGCAATACGATAAGAGCACCAATGATTACACCAACTAAACTTGATAGTAGATACCCACCTTTTCCTTTTTCTTTTCGATAACGGCTTTGTCCTTGATCATCTTGATCATAATAACCCATAGCAATCATTCCTTTCTCAAAAGGTAAGCTCATATTATTTTGCCTATATATGCTATTATTATAATCAGCATTTATTAAAAATTAATTAAAACCTCATAAGAATTACCATTTTTAATTTTTTTTAATATTTAATACATAATAAGCTAAGCTCTTGACAGGTGTGCGTATTTATTGTTCTACGGAAGGTTATTTCTCATCGTTGTAACCATTTTTATTAAAAAAAGTGGAGCAAAAAAAACGATGTTTTCCTGTCTCCACTTTTATTCCCGAAACTACTATTCTTGTAAACCTATTTTTCTAAACTGCTGTTAATGGGGTGGGAATCTTCGGATCTGTATCATAAAGATCAAAAGATTCTCCAACTATCAAGCCTCTTGATTGTAATGTTTGCGTGACACTCATTCGAGCTAAGTCTTTTAAATTATTGTCCAGACTTAAGTGAGCTAAATAGATTCTCTTTGTCTGATCTCCTATCACATCGCTCATCGCAACTGCTGCATCCTCATTGGAAACATGGCCGACATCACTTAATATACGTCGTTTTATATTCCAAGGATATCGACCCATCCTAAGCATTTGCACGTCGTGATTACTCTCAAATATATATACATTTGCATTCGAAATAATGCCCTTCATGCGGTCGCTTACATATCCTGTATCTGTAATTAAAACAATCTTCTTATTATCTTGATGGAAAACGTAAAACATTGGTTCCGCAGCATCATGGGAAACACCAAATGATTCAATGCTTAACCCGCCAAACGACTTAACGGTTTCCATATCAAAGGTAAACTTTTGCTCTGTAGGAATTTCGCCAATTAATCCTTCCATTGCAGACCAGGTTTTCTGATTTGCATAGACAGGCAAATCATATTTTCTTGCTAAAACCCCTACCCCTTTAATATGGTCGCTATGCTCATGTGTAACAAGTATTCCGTTTAAATTTTCTATTTTGCGATCAATTTTTTGAAACAAGGCTTCCATTTGACGCCCGCTAAAACCAGCATCTACTAAAAATGAATGTTCATCTGTTTCAACATATATCGCATTTCCTGTGCTTCCACTTGCAAGCACACTAAAATGCAAGGACATTACGTTCACTCCTGTATTAATAATCTCCTGGTTCTTTTTGTTTTTCTTTTAAGTCCAATTTATCCTGTATTGGTGAATCATTTTTTGAATTTGAATTTGGATCATTTATACTACTACTATTATTCATATTGAAGACTTCACCCTCAAATGCATTTACGAAAAAATCCTCGGTTTTGCCGTCATGAACAACAGTAAAATGCCAAGTTGGCACTAATAATTGCAAGTCAGAGGATTGGATCCTTGTATAGTAGCCTAAATCTGGTGTCTTTATATGACTTTTGCGTTTTAGCATCCCTTTATTATGAAGGGTATCAATCGCCTTAATTGGTGCCAGAACATCCCCCTCTTTTAATTCGCTATCTTCACCAAATTTCAGTAATGTTTGATCATACGAAACGATTTCATTTTTATCATTCAAATAAAAGATAATTTGACCATTAATATTTTGATATATTTTTTTACCTTTATATGTTTGGCTATATATAATTTGTTTCATATCTTTATCATATTTCCAAAAGGTATACTGGTCTCCATAGAGAATATTTTTCTTGACCACCTGTTCCATCGAATCCTGATTTATTTGTCCTGAAACTACAATAGGTTTGTTAAAATACGAAGTAATACCTGTCCCATCCTTCGTAATTAAGGCGGATTGGTTTTTCCCAATACTCTTTATATCTTTATTTGTAAATATTTTAGATTTTCCCTTCACATACTGACTGGTAGTGTTATCACTTGGGAGTTGATCGTACGTTATTTCATCCGCTTTTAACCTTTCTTCATCAGAAGTGTTTTGAATGACATCTATTTGGCCCTTGGAATATTTATTGAAAAGCTGTGTTGCCAAAAATAAGTCCAGGATCAGGAATACAATAATAAACATGGTTTTTGTCTTACTCCATTCCATTTTGACCCCTCCCTATTTCTAACGCTGGGGACCAAGTACCTTCATATAAGCAATACCATTTTGGTTCAAAAGAAAAAGCTTCTGAAGTATCCGGATCCATTTGCATGGTATAACCGATTTCGAGATCCTGAATACTATTCTTTTGAATATGTGGGTTTGCTAATAGGTCTTTTAAGACCTGCTTTCCAGATGGAAGGGTCTTTTTAGAATAGTTCCATTGCGTTTCTAAAGCTACATATGGACGTCGATATTCGTAAATCTCATCATTTTCTCCCCAAATTTGCTGAATTTCCGCCATATCATTTGAGTTAAAAACAGGATATCCATCCATAAATAATCGAAAAATAACCTGGTGACTATTATTATCTAAATTAAAAAATCGATATTCACCTGTCCAGCCACCATGTTCATTCACAAAATTTATACTTTGATTTAATAAAGTTCTTGGATCAGATTTATAACTTAGATTCTCCGCAGGGTTGACAAACGATAACATATTATTCTTTAAATCAATTTTCATCAAGCTGGTACTGCTGAAGTATTCAATTTTATCTTTTGATTCACTTTTTTGTATAGAATTAGGATCATTAAATAATATCTTTTTAAAGCTTTCCAATTCATCTTTATCCTTAATTGTATATTCATATTGCGAAATAGAGGTAGTAGACTTTGGCAAAAATGTGTAGTGATTGTTCCCTAGCTCAACAAACTCATATGGGGAATATACACTTTTTTGTTTTTGCTTCGTTCTATTTAAAAAGGCTTGAATTTCATTATTACTTACAGATGAACTTGCCATTTTACGGTTCTCTGTATCGATAAAATAAATATTTTTTTCTTTCTGCGCCCCTTTTTCAAAATCAATTACAATTTTGTCAAAGTATATATTTGATGTTTGTTTTTTATTGATTTGCAGAATTCCTTTATAGACTTCAAATGGGACTCTGCTAGGAAAATCAATCTCCATATGATTATTTTCTTGAATAAAATAACGAAGTTCGTTATCCGTTAATGTTTTTTGGGTTCCTATATCAAAGAAATGCCATTCTTGCATTTCGTTGATTACACGGTCTATTTCCGTCACTTCCACTGTTCCCAAATGGGTATGATTTTGATGGAGCACAATTTTATTAGGCTTTATCAAATCTGGAATTTTCTTAGCAGCTGAAATTGGCGTATTAGTTACATCCTGATTGAGTTCATGGTAGCTAGGTTTGTATGTCCAAACAGACCATGTTAAATAAATACTGCCCGCGACTAATAGTGTTAGAATAATGGTTTTTATTGTTTCAAACTTCATGACCAATCATCCTCTAGTGAACGGTCGAATGGAAGGGATATACTAATAGTCGTCCCTTTTCCTTCAACACTTTTTGCAGAAATGGTACCACCATGCGCTTCCACCATTTCCTTGGCAATAGCAAGTCCTAAACCTGTTCCACCCATTTGACGGGTACGTGCCTTGTCAACACGATAGAATCGTTCAAATATCTTCTTCAATTTATCCTTCGGTATACCTAGCCCTTGATCAGAAATACTTACTTCTATCGAATCTTCTTGTGCTTTTACCCTAAAGGTAATTTGACCGCCCTCCGGTGAATACTTAATCGCATTTGAAATGATATTATCCAGGATTTGAGTCATTTTATCTTCATCAACTTCAACAAACAGTGCTTCATTAGGAAGTTTACGTTTAAAAGAAATATATTCCGGCTTTGTCATTTCAAAACGATCAATAATATGATGGAAGAATTCGATAAAGTTTATCCAATCTTTATTTAACGGATCATCCGCTCTATCCATTTTGGATAGCTTAAATAAGTCATTTACCATACGAATCATTCGCTCAGTTTCATTTTGAGTAACACTTAAAAACCGTGGTGCTATTTCTTTGTCCTGCCATGCACCATCCGCTAAAGCTTCCAGGTAGCTTCTCATTGTTGTCAATGGGGTCCGTAATTCATGAGAGACATTTGCTACAAATTCCCGCCGCTCCATTTCAATCTTTTCTTGCTCTGTAATATCATGCAGAACAATAATAAGGCCGCTAACAAAACCAGTTTCACCTTGAATAACAGAGATATTTCCTCTTAAAATATACGGTTCCTCGTCCGTGCTAAAATCGAGAATAATCGATTCCTTTTCATTTAATAAGTCATTAAAGGAATGATCTCTTTCAATTCCTAAAGCTGTTACAATGTTTTGTGAGAGAATTGTTTCACGTGAAACATCGATCATTTCTGTAGCTGCATCATTAATCAGGATAACCCTTCCCCTACGGTCCGTTGCAATAACTCCATCCGTCATATTGGATAAAACAGAAGTTAATTTCCTTCGTTCCCCTTCTGTCGTTGCTTGGGCTTCTTGTAGTTTTTTGGTCATATGGTTGAACGAATAAGCCAACTGTCCAATTTCATCATTCCCATATACTTTAACCTTTCGGGAGAAGTTTCCTTTTGCCATCGCCAATGCTTGCCTTCTCATGTCTGCAATTGGCCTTGTTATTGTCTGAGCCAAAACAATCCCAAGTATAGCTGTCAGTACCATCGCAATAGCGGTACCAGTTGTAAAGATATTATTAATTTCATCTAACTGATTGTATACCGATTCAATTTTTGTCACTAAATATAGATAACCATAAATCTTTCCATTATTTTTAAGCGGAGACGCAAGCACATATATTCTTTTATGTGTGGAAGGGTCAAAATAAACCTTATCCTGTAGTTCCTCTGTATTAATGGATAGTTTCACCAAGTCATTGGTCATTTTTTGCCCAACTAATCCTTGGTTATCCGAATCCGAAGTACCTAAAATGACACTGCGATTATTAACCAATCTTACCTCAGCAATATCACTGCTGTTATATCCAGATAAAACCTTTTTTATCTTTAATGGGGTTTCTTGATCTTCCTTATCCATTAATACTTCTAAAAGACTGTACTGCATCGTTTTGGTACGAAGCTCAATTGAATCTTTAAAGTTTTTTACAAGCTTGTCCTCGAGTTTATTTACGAAGTAAACACCGATAATTTCCATCGCAAATAAGATTAATAATAGATAAATCAATACAAACTTTACATGAATAGACTGCAAAAAGCTTACTTTTTTCATTACATTACTCCTGTTCAGGATTGCGCAAGTAGTAACCTACTCCCCTTCTTGTTACGATCCACGCTGGATGGCTCGGATTATCCTCCACTTTTTCGCGAAGACGTCGCACCGTTACATCCACTGTTCTGACATCGCCATAATAGTCATAGCCCCAAACTGTTTGAAGCAAATGTTCACGTGTCATTACTTGACCAATATGCTTAGCTAAATAATATAGAAGTTCAAATTCACGGTGGGTCAATTCGATGGTTTCACCGCGTTTAGATACGACATATGCATCTGGATGAATAACAAGGGACCCAATAGTGATTTCACTATTTTCTTCCTCGTCCTCTGAAGAAGCAACTGCTTGATGACGGCGTAGATTTGCCTTAACACGAGCAATTAATTCTCTAGTACTAAAGGGCTTTGTTACATAGTCATCTGCACCTAATTCCAATCCTAAAACCTTATCAATTTCAGAATCCTTCGCCGTTAACATAATAATCGGCATTTCATATTTCTTTCTAACCTCTCTACATACTTCCATACCATCGCGTTTAGGAAGCATGATATCCAGGATAAGAAGATCTGGCTGAACCTCTTCTACCATCCTTAATGCTTCTTCTCCGTCATATGCACAATAAATTGTGTATCCTTCCTTTTGAAGATTAAATTGCAATATATCTGCAATCGGCTTTTCATCGTCAACCACTAATATCGTCTTTTCCATTTTCGTACTCTCCTCAAGATAAAATAATAAACGTAATCTATATATCCAACTCGCTGGAAGAAATCTTTATCCATGAAATTCCTTCCCGAAAAAATCTTTAATTCAAAATTTATCTGCCTAACAATATTCTTTCTATATTTTTGCTACAATTCCTCTATTTTAATGTATCATGTTATCATCTTTTATTCATCTATTTCGCTATAAATGCTTTTTCCAGTTAACCCATCACTTGGATGAAGTGTAAAAAGAATTGTGTAGAGGGCACTTTCTATCGTAGAATCAGGACCATATAAAAAGAATAGGCACATTGTAACATGTATAGCGCACATTATATAAAATACGGAAAGTGTATAACCAAGTTGAGGGTCATTTCTAAAATTAATAGACGACTTTAAAATTCACCAGAGGATTTTTGCTAAAAAAACGAGTAATAAAAATACCCCTAGATAACCTAGAGGTATCAATACATTTACCTTAAATAATCAAGGGGATTTTTTAAGCTTCCATTTTTATGAACTTCAAAGTGAAGATGAATCCCAGTAGAATCCCCAGTGGCACCCATAACCCCAATATTGGCTCCCTTTGAAACTGTTTGTCCAACAGAGACATTAATCGAGCTTAGATGGCCATATATAGTAACATACCCGTTACGATGATCAATCTCTATCATATTTCCATAACCGCCATTATCCCATCCTGCAGACACGACTACTCCGTTATCTGCAGCTTTAATAGTACGGTCACTCGGCCTGGCAATATCAATTCCTTTATGGAGCTGACCCCAACGGTACCCCATTGTACTGGAAATGTATCCCCCATTGGTTGGCCAAGCAAAAGTGCCAGATCCTCGGGAAGGAACTACTTTTGTTCCTTTTACTACAATATTTGTTACGGGTTTTTGAATGACATCTTCCTTCTTAACATCTTTCTTAGTAACATTTCCATTTTCTTCGGTTACAACATAAGTAATGGCACTTTTTCCGTTATGCCCTTTTTGTTTAACCTTTGTATCGCCCTTAAACATTGATTTATCTTGGATTACTTCCTTTTTATATGGAACTTTTTCGACCTTGTAGGATTCTCTTTGTACGATGACATGGACTAAAGGATTATATGCTGTCACTTTTAATTTCTGGCCAATTTTTAATGAATCCTCTTTAATGCCGGGATTCATCTTTAATAACTGCTTTTGTTTTAAATGATGATCTTCCGCAATCTGCCCTAATACATCACCATCTTTAACCGTATATTTTTTTTCCATTAGAGTACCTTTTAATAAGTAATCCACTGCTTGATCTACGGTTAAAATTTCATTCGGATCGACTTCTTCATTTTGAATTGAAACTTTTTCACCAAGAGAAACGTCTAAAATACGTGATTGGTTCTTTTTCAATGGTGGTAACGGCTGTTGTAATTTGATTGCAGCAAGATCTTTTCTCGATACATAGTGCAGCTTTAAATTCTCGATTACATTGTTAGCATCCTGTTCATTTTGAACATACACAATCGGCTTATCATTTATAAAGATACCAGCAGCTTCCGCTTTTACAGTAAGTATATCTAATGCCTTTTGTACAGCATCATTATTATCAGTTACAGGACGAAAGACTTGTTCTGGAATGTATGTAATATCATTACTGATATCTATTTGGTCATTTCCATATTGATTTTGAGCATTATGTATTTTCTCATCTGCTAATTTTTCAATGATTTCTTTATCTGAAACCGTACCAATGTATTGTTGATTTATATAGACATGATAAACAGTTTTAATTTCTGTTTCCGCATTCGTAGGAATATTCGTGAAGGATAGAGTTAAAATAAATAGTGATGCTATCGCTGCTATCTTAAATAGATTCTTGGCTTTTGCTTTATTTAGTTTTGGAAAATTGGAAGTAAATCTTAGATTTCTCCTTTTCCAATCCATTGGTAACCCTCCTATATATGATACCTTTCCATCTTTTATACTAGGTAAAAATATTCAAATATTTTTGCACTTTTATAAGATATCATAAAATCATATATTTATAGGGTATTTTTCTCACAATGTAACATAATTGTATAAATAGTTACAAAATAAACCTAACTTTTTTGACAATAAAAATATAACTTTGGATTATTTTGTCGAAAAAAGGAGATATATCAAGGGATGAACGGGAGGATTTCATATGGTATACAGAGGATTTATTATAGTAAAATATTACTAACAATATTACAAAATGATTACAAGCAGAAAAGAAATAAAAAAGCACCGCGAGAGTCTTTGTCATCGCAGTGCTTTTTGGTAGATGGCTCGGGACGGAATCGAACCGCCGACACAAGGATTTTCAGTCCTTTGCTCTACCGACTGAGCTACCGAGCCGTAATAATATTAAGTTCCTAAATATAGTTTGAGGTCACTTTCGGAAAGCTCTTACAAGTAGCAGATTCCATTACAAACTATTCAGAATTTATGTAGTATAAATGGCGGTCCGGACGGGACTCGAACCCGCGACCTCCTGCGTGACAGGCAGGCATTCTAACCAGCTGAACTACCGGACCATAGTTTTCAAGTTTACTTGAAAATAAATATTTTAAATGGTGAGCCATGAAGGACTCGAACCTTCGACCCTCTGATTAAAAGTCAGATGCTCTACCGACTGAGCTAATGGCTCGTAATTAAGATTGTAGAAAAAAAGATTTCATGATGCTTTCTTCCTGAGCGCATCTACGACGTCCCAATCTCAGAAAGATTATTCAAGTAGCAGCTCGATTGGTACGCTGATGAAAGCCGTACTTGTTCTTCATTCTATTACAAGATTGCGTTCGCTTCGTCCAGCTTTCAGTAAGCTTATTCAAGTTGTGGCTCAAGCTGTACGCTGGATGTTTCGCTTCGAAGATTATTCATCGTGCTCTACCGACTGAGCTAATGGCTCGTATTACTTTGTTTTCATTTATCGCAACAACATGTTCTATATTACCATATAGATTTCATTTATGGCAACACATTTCGACAAAATTTTTTCAAAAAAATTTTAGAGCTGATTTCACTTGGAAATCAGCTCTTTATTTATCCAGTAATGCAATAATCAACTTGTGGATTTCTATTATCTCCACACACTATAAATTACATTTGTCTGGGAACGATCAGGACCTACAGAGAAAATGGATAATGGGATACCTGTTAGTTGAGAAACACGCTCTAAGTAATGACGTGCATTTGCAGGAAGCTCATCTAATGTTTTGCAGCCAGTGATATCCTCTGTCCAACCTGGAAGTTCTTCATATACTGGTTCACATTGCTCTAAGACTTTTAGGCTTGCTGGAAATTCTTCTAAAACTTCTCCATTATATTTATAAGCGACACAGATTTTCACCGTCTCAAGACCTGTTAAAACATCTATAGAGTTCAAGGAAAGATCAGTGAGGCCGCTCACTCTTCTAGCATGTCTTACAACAACGCTATCAAACCAGCCTACACGGCGTGGACGTCCCGTTGTTGTTCCATATTCACGTCCTACCTCACGGATTTGATTACCTATCTCATCCTTTAATTCCGTTGGAAAAGGTCCGTCTCCCACACGAGAAGTATAAGCTTTTGCTACACCAACAACATGTGTTATTTTAGTTGGCCCAACACCTGAGCCGATTGTAACACCGCCCGCAATTGGGTTGGAAGAAGTAACAAAAGGATATGTCCCTTGATCAATATCAAGCATTACACCTTGTGCCCCTTCAAATAGCACTCTTTTCGCATCATCTAATGCATCATTTAAAACTACAGATGTATCACAAACATACTGCTTAAATTGTTGGCCATATTCATAATACTCATCTAATATATCTTCTAATTTAAATCCTTCTGTTTCATAAATTCGTTCAAGTAAACGGTTTTTTTCCTCTAGATTACGTGCAAGCTTTTCTTCAAATACTTCACGATCTAATAAATCAGCAATACGGATACCAACTCTTGCAGCTTTATCCATGTAAGCAGGTCCAATACCCTTTTTCGTTGTGCCGATTTTATTTGCACCTTTACGTTCTTCATCAACCTCATCCAGTTTCAAATGATAAGGAAGAATGACATGTGCACGATTACTTATACGAAGGTTATCTGTCGCGATGCCTCTATCATGTAGGTACTTTAATTCTTCTACAAGTGCTTTTGGATCGACAACCATTCCATTTCCAATCACACTTATTTTTTCTTTATAAAAAATTCCAGATGGAATTAGATGAAGCTTATAGGTTTCGCCATCGAAACGAATAGTATGTCCAGCATTATTACCACCTTGATAACGGGCAATAACCTCTGCATTCTCAGAAAGGAAATCGGTAATTTTTCCTTTTCCTTCATCTCCCCATTGACTACCTACTACAACTACTGAAGACATTCTTGAACACCTCCGAAAATTTAATTATTCACGGTCTTCATGTAACAACATACCTATTTTATCAATTACAATAAAAAAGTCAACCAAAACACGAACAATAATAGATTAATATTCTAAATTTATTCGTATATTTGTTGAAATTTGCCTATAAAAAAAGGAAACTGGCAATATACCAATTTCCTCTTATGCACCAGCAGGAATTCCTGCATCATCAAATCTTCTTTCTAAATTAACAAATTTATTATATTCCTTCACAAACGCTAAAGAAACTGTTCCAACCGGGCCGTTACGTTGCTTCGCAATAATAATTTCTATGATATTTTTATTCTCCGATTCTTTATCATAGTAATCATCACGATATAGGAAGGCAACGATATCCGCATCCTGCTCGATACTTCCCGATTCACGAATATCAGACATCATTGGACGTTTATCTTGACGCTGTTCTACACCACGAGATAACTGTGACAATGCAATAACAGGTACTTCTAATTCACGTGCCAAAGCTTTTAAAGAACGGGATATTTCGGAAACCTCTTGTTGCCGGTTTTCATTTGATCTTCCGCTTCCTTGAATTAATTGCAAATAATCAATCAAAATCATTCCCAGACCATGTTCTTGCTTCAATCTGCGGCATTTAGAACGTATTTCATTTATTCGGATCCCCGGCGTATCATCGATAAAAATACCTGAGTTAGATAAACTTCCCATTGCCATGGTTAGTTTCCGCCAATCCTCATCTGTTAAGGAACCAGTTCTTAAATTTTGGGCATTTATATTTCCTTCTGCACAAAGCATACGCATCACGAGCTGCTCTGCACCCATCTCGAGACTAAAAATCGCTACATTTTCTCCAGCCTTTGTTCCTACATTTTGAGCAATATTTAAAGCAAAGGCTGTTTTCCCCACAGATGGACGGGCTGCCACAATGATCAAATCATTTCGCTGAAAACCAGCAGTCATGCTATCAAGCTCTGTAAACCCAGTTGGAATACCGGTAATATCGCCCTTTCGATTATGAAGAAGCTCAATATTATCATAAGTACGGACAAGAACATCTTTAATATTATGGAATGCTCCGGCATTTTTGCGGTTAGCAACCTCCATAATGCTTCTTTCGGCTTCACTGAGCAATTCATCTACTTCATCTTCTCTAGTATAGCCATCTGTAGCAATGGTTGTTGCTGTCCTAATTAATCTTCTTAGTAGTGATTTTTCCCCTACGATTCTAGCATAATACTCAATATTTGCAGCCGTAGGAACAGAACCTGCTAATTCACTTAAATAACTGATACCCCCGACATCCTCCAGTTGTTTGGACGCGGCTAATTCTTCCGCAACCGTTACTAAGTCAACTGCTTTCCCCGCATCATTAAGCTTTAAGAAAATGTTGAAAATTATTTGATGGGCATTTCGATAAAAGTCCTCTGGAATTAAAATTTCCGAAGCTGTAATAAGTGAAGATGGTTCAAGAAATACAGCACCTAAAACTGCTTGTTCCGCTTCAATATTCTGAGGCGGCATACGATCCGCAAATAAATCACTCATATATCCTAACCCCCTAATCATCTACGGAATAATAAAAGCGCAAGCGCCTTGCCCATCGGCGTACGGATTTCGTAGTCGCTCCCCTCGAGATAAAGGAAACCGCGCTGAGGTAGTTCACCAGCTGATGTTGACTTATCTTAGGGAGGAGACGTAGAAATCCGTACGCCGATAGGCGCTGGAGCTAGACAGAATCTATATTTGTTAGATAATTTTATAATAAAAAAGCCCTGCACACACTAAACAAAAAAATGTGATCAAATAACAAGACCACATTTATAAAAATCACATGTTGAATGGTTCTTCCATTCATACGACTATTCTATTTTATCATGAACTGATATTTTTGTAGCTGGCAATTTTAACTTTCTTCTGTAACATGCACATTTAATGTAGCTGTTACATCGGAATGCAATTTTACAGGTACTTTTGTGTATCCCAACGCACGAATGGCATCATTTAATTCCATTTTACGCTTATCAATTTGTATTTTATGCGTTTTCTTAAGCTCTTCTGAAATTTGCTTACTTGTGATGGAACCGAATAATCTTCCGCCATTACCGGATTTTGCTTTAAGTTCAACTGTAATTTTTTCTAAAACCTCTTTTAGTTTTTTGGCTTCTTCTAATTCTTCTTTTGCCAGTTGTTGTTCTTTCTTCTTTTGTGCTTCCAATCCCTTTAAATTAGCATTTGTAGCTTCAACAGCTAGTCCTTGCTTTATCAGGAAATTGTGAGCATAGCCATCTGCTACATTTTTTGTTTCACCTTTTTTTCCTTTGCCTTTTACATCTTTTAAAAAGATTACTTTCATGATTTGGTGCTCCCTTCTATATATTCATCAATTGCCGTCTTTAACATTTGCTCGGCTTCTTCAATTGTCACATCTTTTAATTGGGTAGCAGCATTGGATAAATGGCCGCCACCCCCTAATGCTTCCATTATAACTTGAACATTCACATTTCCCAAGGAACGTGCACTGATTCCTATTTCATTTTCTGCTCTCTTTGTAATCACAAACGAGGCAGTTACTCCGTCCATCGTTAATAATGTATCCGCAGCTTGTGCAGTAACAACGGGATCCGTTTTTTGTTCATTGTCACCTTTTGCTATCGCAATACCTTTTGAATAAAATTTTACCGTTTCAATAAGCTTTGCTCTTTTTACATACGTATTAATATCTTCCTTCAAAAACTTTTGAACTAAGACAGTATCCGCACCTAAAGCTCTTAAATAGGATGCTGCATCAAAGGTTCTCGAACCGGTTCTTAATGTAAAGCTTTTCGTATCTACAATAATTCCCGCAAGAAGTGCAGTCGCTTCCAACATATTTACCTTTTCATTTTTAGGCTGATACTCAAGCAGTTCCGTTACTAATTCTGAGGTGGAAGAAGCATATGGCTCCATATAAACCAGCAAAGGATTTTTTATAAAATCTTCCCCTCTGCGATGGTGGTCGATCACCACAATATTTTCAATCTTTTTGATTAATTTTTCTTCAATGACAAAAGATGGCTTATGCGTATCGACGATTACTAATAATGATTCCTCTGTGGCCATTTCTAAAGCCTCTTCAGGAGATATAAAACGAGTAAGCGTATCTGGATGCTGTTTTACTTCTTCAATTAACCGTTTGACCCCTGTGTCAATTTCAGATTCATTAATAACAATATATGCTTCCTTTTGGTTCATCTGGGCCACTTTACGTATTCCAATTGCTGCCCCAACCGCATCCATGTCCGGATACTTATGACCCATTACAATAACTTTATCACTTTCCAGCATTAATTCCCTTAATGCATGCGAAATGACGCGTGCCCTCACCCTTGTTCGCTTTTCTACAGGGTTTGTTTTACCGCCATAAAATTTTACTTTGCCATTTAGTTGCTTCATCGCTACCTGATCCCCACCACGCCCCAGAGCAATATCTAAGCTCGACTGGGCAAGTGCGCCTAGATCAGGTAATATGGAAATTCCGGAACCAATCCCAATACTTAATGTTAGTGGGACATTTTGTTTTGCTGTTGTTTCCCGAACCTCATCTAAAATGGAGAATTTATCCTTTTCTAACTCCCGTAATATTTTTTCATTAAAAATAGCGATAAACCGTTCAGAGGAAATCCTTTTTAAAAAGATGCCATACACGGTTGCCCATTTATTAAGAATCGAGGTGACTAAACTATTTAGACTGCTGCGAGTTTGATCATCCATGCCTTGTGTCAGTTCATCATAGTTATCTAAAAAGATTATGGATATAACAGAACGTTCATCCAAATAGTGTTTCTCAATTTCCATTTGCTCTGTAACATCAAAGAAGTATAAGAGCTTTTCTTCTAATTTTAGAATCACCTGATACTTGCGATCATTAATGGTAACCGTCTCAGAATCCATTTCCTGTTTAATCAAAGGAACCAATGTTTCTGCCACATCATAAAGTGACCTACCTACAAGCGTATCCTCATTAAAGCAGGAAGCCATGAATTGATTTGTCCATTCAATAAAATAATCATCATTTATCAGCATAATCCCTATCGGCATTTCCATTAAAGCCTCTTCCCCGACTCGCTTAACCCGGTAGGAGAGAGTGGAAATATATTCTTCAATATCCTCATGGGATTTTTGTTCAAATAGAAAAGCAAAATAAAATAAAATTCCTAATAAAATAATTGCAATTACAGAAATCCACCAATAGAAAATCGCTACAACACCTAAAAGGGCTAATGATATCGCGATTAAGCCATATAACGGATATCGAACCATTCGCTTACTAAAATATGAAGGCATGTAATCAGCTCCTTTAAGTGAATCATAATCCTTTTAGTTTACTTCTTATGTCCATACCTAAATCGATTATACCTAATATCAGGATAACAAACATAGCTGGCGGAAAAAAGAACGAAAAGATTACAATCAAGGTATATATACCTTTTGACCATTTTTGCAGATGCCCGAAATAAAATACCAAAGAAAAACCTTGAATCAACATAAAAATTTGAAAAATAACTGCTAAATTCATCAATGCTGTTGCTACATAACTACCCGTTTTAGGGTGAATAACTAAAGATAAAAGCATGGTAATTAAATAATACCACAACACACTTTTTGGTAGTTGTATTTTATGAAAGGGCTCCCATTTAGGTACATTTACACGAAATCGTTTGGCAATAGGGAAGTTAATAATAATAAATAGCCATACCATCATAAATGAGATGATAACTAGCATAGCAGGAAATAAAGTTGTTAATAAAGATATTGCATTTTGTATATTTTCTAATGTTTGGTCAGTTTGTCCTTGACCAATAGCCTTTAATATATCGGCAGATCGATGAAATGACTCCTGAAGCTGTTCAGATATTTGTTGCAAATAGTTAATATTGAAAAGTTTTACCGACACAATATAGCCTAGGATATTAAATAATAAAAAGGTTAAGCTCGAAGCAATATAAATAATAAATTTCGATTTATTCATCTGTACAAGGTATCCCATAACGATTCCAGTCGCTCCAAAGATAATTGCTTTAGGAATCGATAATACCGTACCCATTAGCGCAGAAATCAAGATACTGGCAATAAAAAAGACAATGGAATATTTTAAAGGATGTTTTGCACTATATAGAAGAAATGGAAGGACAAGAAACATTGTAGCTATTATGAATAAGACAGGAATATACAAATAAATTAAAAACAGGACCGTATATACTGCAAGGAGCAGAGCCCCTTCCGTTATTACTCTGACATTTTTCACTTTTTCCCTACTTACCCCTTTCAAATTACCTATAAACCGACAAGCTTGGCTATATTTTACCATAAGATAGTGGATTAATAAAAAGCTCAAGTTTTATTCAAAACATTATCTACTTTTCTTTTTATTCTTACCGAAAAAAGCAATAAAATGTTGTAATGCATTTCAAATTTTGTAAATTCTCCAGACACTATCAAATAGTTATAGTGAAAATAAAAAGTACCCGGCTCATCGCCGGGTAACTATATAAAAGGGGGTAAAAAAGAAAGGCTATGCTGTTTGCCTACTGCTATACATTGTCCTTACATCCTTAATATAACAAGCAAACCTTAAAATTAAATTAAAAAACAATAAAAAACACAACAAGTTTTAAAGCTTGTTGTGTTTATATTTAAAAATTATTCACCTGAAACATATGGTAGTAATGCCATTGTACGAGCACGTTTAATAGCAATCGTTAATTTACGTTGGTATTTAGCGCTTGTACCAGTTACACGACGAGGAAGAATTTTTCCACGTTCAGAGATGAATTTTTTTAGTAAATCTACATCTTTATAATCGATGTGTGTAATTCCATTTGCTGTGAAATAGCACACTTTACGGCGTTTACGTCCGCCTCTGCGTCCACCTGCTGCCATTTTATTTCCCTCCTTTTATCTAAGAAAGTTCATATTAGAATGGAAGATCATCATCAGAGATGTCAATCGGTTGACCATCATTGGAGAATGGATCTTCATCCACGCGAGTATAGCCTTGGTTACGCTGTTGATTCTGATTACCAAATGAGTTGCCTTGATTTCTTTGGCCACCGCCATAAAAATCATTGTTGCCACCACGTTCAGGCGATGCATTTCTAGGCTCTAAGAATTGAACACTTTCTGCCACTACCTCTGTGACATACACACGTTTGCCATCTTGTCCTTCATAATTACGTGTTTGCAAACGACCATCAACGCCAGCTAGACTACCTTTTTTAAGAAAGTTAGCTACATTTTCCGCTGGTTTTCGCCAAACTACACAATTAATAAAATCTGCTTCCCTTTCACCTTGCTGATTCGTAAAAGTGCGATTTACAGCAAGTGTAAATGTGGCAACTGGTACTCCACTTGGAGTGTATCGTAAATCAGGGTCTTTAGTTAATCGACCCACTAAAACTACGCGGTTCATCATCAGAATCAACCCCTTCCCTTTAGCTCCTGTTTCACGTGAAACAAAAGTCTTTTATATAAAATTTCAACTAAAATTATTCTTCTTCTTTAACAACGATGTGGCGGATAATATCTCCGCTAATCTTAGCAAGACGGTCAAATTCTTGAACCGCTTCTGGGTTTGAGTTTACTTTCACTAGACGGTAGAAACCATCACGGAAGTCCTCAATTTCGTATGCAAGACGGCGCTTGCCCCAGTCTTTAGATTCGATGATTTCCGCACCTTGAGTTGTCAATACGTTATCAAAACGCTCAACTAAAGCCTTTTTTGCTTCATCCTCAATATTTGGACGGATAATGTACATAATTTCGTACTTTTTCATCTTTCTGTCACCTCCTTATGGACTATGCGGCCCTTTTTAAAAGGGCAAGGAGCAATGTATTTATACGTTCATTACTCACAAGTACAAATTATAGCATAACAATGACCTAAATGCAATGATTGTTCCGCTCTCACTCTTGGATAAGAATTATTATCTTTGTACATGTCTTTATTTTATAACAAACACATGTTCTTGTAAATATTATTTATTGAATTTTCCCAATATTTATTTACAACTTATGTATTTTGATAATAACTTGGTTTCGAGGATTCCAGTCCCCTAATGAACTGCTTTATGCGAAAACTATAAAAAGGCAGTGCAATTGCACTGCCCATTCCATTAAACATTAAACCTAAAATGCATAACATCTCCGTCTTGTACGAAGTACTCTTTTCCTTCGAGGCGAACTTTCCCGGCTTCTTTAGCAGCTGTCATAGACCCTGCCGCCATTAAATCATCATAAGAAACAGTTTCTGCTCGAATAAATCCTTTTTCAAAATCGGAATGAATTATTCCGGCACATTGTGGTGCTTTCATCCCTTTTCTGAATGTCCAAGCACGGACTTCCTGAACCCCTGCCGTAAAATAAGTAGCTAGTCCAAGTAAGCTGTAAGCCGCTTTAATTAACTGATCCAGACCTGATTCCTCAATGCCTAGTTCCGCTAAAAACATAGCTTTTTCATCATCCTCAAGCTCAGCGATTTCCTCTTCGATTTTTGCACAAATAACGATTACTTCAGCATTTTCCTCTTTAGCAAATTCTTTTACCCTTTGAACATATTCATTATTTGTCGGATCCGCAACTTCATCTTCCCCAACGTTCGCAACATATAATACAGGTTTACTTGTTAAAAGATGCAATCCTTTTACAAGTTTCAATTGCTCTTCCGTAAATTCTACCGAACGTGCTGGTTTATCAGCCTCAAATGCTTCTTTCAATTTCACTAAAATTTCATATTCTGCTACTGCATCTTTGTCTTTTTGTTTTGCTAACTTCTCTACCCTGCCGATTCTTTTTTCCACAGATTCAAGATCAGCAAGAATTAATTCAAGATTAATCGTTGTAATATCATCAATTGGGTCAACTTTTCCTGACACGTGAGTAATATTTCCATCAGCAAAACAACGTACTACATGACAAATAGCATCTACTTGGCGAATATGGGAAAGGAATTTGTTTCCTAACCCTTCCCCTTTGCTTGCTCCCTTTACAATTCCTGCAATATCTGTAAATTCAAATGCAGTTGGGACCGTCTTTTTCGGTTGAACAAGCTCTGTTAATTTATTTAAACGTTCATCTGGAACCTCAACAATTCCAACATTAGGATCAATCGTACAAAATGGATAGTTTGCAGATTCTGCCCCAGCTTTTGTAATTGCATTAAATAATGTAGACTTTCCAACATTCGGTAACCCTACAATACCCGCTGTAAGCGCCATACTTGGTCACTCCCCTAAAATCTATTTATTAGTTCATACATTCCTCTAGTCTCTTCGAAAAATAAACCTTTCACAATTATATGGATAATAGAAGAAAAGCGCAAGCGCCTTGTCCATCAACGTATGGATTTCGTAGTCTTTGACACAAGATTTAGGAAACACGGCGAGGGACGAGTCGATGTTGACTTATCTAAGGGAGGAAAAGGAGAAATCCACTAGCCGATAAGCGCAGTAGCTAGACGTTGACTATTTTTCATTTCATCCCTTCCAAAATAATAAAAAGCATGAATCACTCTTCATGCTTTACTAAAACTTTCTTCATTTTTCTAGAGAATTCCTTACGTGGGATCATGACACTATGACCACAGCCTTCACATTTGATCCGGATGTCCATCCCCATTCGAATGATTTTCCAGCGATTTGTTCCACATGGGTGTTGTTTTTTCATCTCGACTATATCATTCAGCCCAAATTCTTTTTGCTCCATATTCTATTCCCCCCTATGAACCCGATGATTATAATGGTCAGCATCTTCATTTCGAGAATACATAACAAGCTTTGGAAAAGGCGCTTTAATTCCGTTATTATCCAATGCCATCTTTATTTCCTTCCGCAGCATTCTTGCAATATACCAATGTCTCATTGGCTCCGTTTCTGCAATAACTCTTAACATTATATCGGAAGTGCCTAATTGTTGAACACCTAACAATTCAGGTGGATTAACTATTTCCTCATACTTATTTGACATAATTGGCAATAAATCCTCTATGACTTTTTCGGCTTTTTCAATATTGCCATCATATGGGATATTTATATCTACTACCGCAATACTATTATGAATGGAGTAGTTAGTAACCTCTGTAATTCTTCCATTAGGTAGAATATGCAATTCCCCGGTCCAGCTTTTAATCTTCGTTATTCGCAGCCCAATTTCTTCAACAGTTCCAACGTATTTTCCAATTCCAACATAATCTCCTACAGAAAATTGATCTTCAAAAATAATAAAGAAGCCGGAAATAATATCGCGCACAAGACTTTGTGCCCCAAATCCAACTGCCAATCCTACGATACCTGCCCCAGCCAATAATCCTTTTACATCAATTGTTAATAATGAAAGAATGGTAATTAATGCTACGAAATAAACGACATAGGTTACTATATTTTCAAGTAGTTTATGCAGGGTATTTTCTCTTCTCTCTGAAATACGGAGAGGCGATTTTGATCGTACTCTAAAAATATTCCGTATTGCTGCCTTTGCAATTTTAATGAAAATCTGGGCAACTACAAGAACGATGATGATTTTTAAAATAGTTTCTCCTATGTGGACCCATAAATCCTGATTAAGCAATTTAGCTGTAGCGCTAGTTAACACTTTTTCAAAATAATTCAAGAGACCACATCCTCCTGTTTACTCTCCAAATATTATTATTTTATCAGCATTTCACTTATTTTTGTATGGAAGAGACTTATTTATCCAACTACATATTATTATTGTGATATAAAAGTAGATTTCTTTACTCATTAAACTCAAATATCTCATTACTAACAATACGTATAAATATATTATTTTTCCATATTTCCCATACTCTATGTATAGAAAAATACTTTCCTCCGTATACTGTTAATACCATTAGGCTCTTTTCGTAAACTTTGTTGTTTTTTATGGTTAAATTTTATCGCTGGTATTTTTGTCTAAGGCTTTTTAAATTCGGAAAAGAACACGTCACCAATCTGTTTTTAGACTTAAAATCCTTCCGAAAAGCAACAATTTATTCGAAAACAGCCTACCATTAACAAGGGGTGGATAGTATGAATATTGGCAAAGGCCTATTTGATCGAAAAATAGAAGAAGTAAAAATTCCATATGATGATATTACTGCCAAAGGAACTGTTGCCAGGCATTTATTATCCATGCTGCCGGAAGAAATAGATGTTCCAATAATTATTGTTTGCATTGGAACCGACCGTTCAACAGGAGATTCTTTAGGACCACTTATTGGTACATTTCTTAAGGAAAAAGGAAAGTTTCCATTTCATATATATGGTACACTTGAGGACCCCATTCATGCCGTTAATTTAGAAGAAAAACTTCAGACCATTAATAATACATATGATCACCCTTTTATTATTGGGATTGATGCATGTTTAGGAAAGCTAAAAAGCGTTGGTATGATTCAAATTGGTGATGGACCGGTGAAACCCGGTGCAGGCGTAAAAAAGGAATTACCTTTTGTTGGAAACATGCATATCACTGGCATTGTGAATGTGAGTGGGTTCATGGAATTTTTTGTACTACAGAATACCCGCTTACATTTGGTTTTAAACATGGCTAAAACCATCGCGGACGGAATTTACCGAGCCAGTCTTTCCTATCGATATCAACATTCCTTATTAAAGTTAAAATGGAGTGAAAATCAAGAAAATACTATTTGATTTTTATCTATAAAAAGATACTTAGAAGATGGTTTATTTAATTTAATCCATCTTCTTTTTTTGTAAAATTTCCAATAGAAAATAAACTATAAAAATATTAATATAAAAATACAGCACAATATTTCTCTGGAAAGGTGGATTCCGGTGGCTCTCATTCATTGTCAGTGAATTTAATAACTCCGAATAGATAAAAGCTCATCGGTGTACGAATGAGTGAAAATTAGCATTGCAATTTCACCTTAGCAGTTTTGGACGCCAAATTCAGGAAAATAAGGATGCTGACTGATGATAGGGAGAAGAAGTAGAAAATCCGCTACCTGATGGCTGCTTGCGCTAGACAATATAAAAAAGGGGAGAAAAAAATTCCCCCTTTAAAAAAATAAATGATAAAAATGGATAATAGTTACAATAATTGCTACTACAAGGATTCCGGGCAATAAATTTGCTACGCGGATTTTCGTAATTCCCGTGATATTCAACCCGATGGCAAAAATCATAATTCCACCAGTTGCCGTCATCTCTTTAATAAATGAGTCCATTATTTCCTTTGGAACAAAGTGATCTATTTGAGTAGCGAAAAGTGCAATAATTCCCTCATATATAACAACTGGGATTACGGAAAAAATAACACCTATTCCTAAAGTGGTCGTAAGAATAAGCGCAGTAAAACCATCAATGATTGCCTTAGTATATAAAACATCATGATCGCCGCGAATGCCGCTATCTAATGCACCAATAATCGCCATTGCACCAATAACAAATATTAAAGTTGCATTGACAAATCCATCTGCAATACTTCCCTGGTTACTGGAGCCTATTTTCCTTTCCAGCCATTTTCCAAGTTGATTTAATTTATCCTCCAACGCCAATAATTCTCCTATAACAGCACCAAATACTAGACTTAAGATTACGATTAAAAAATTTCCGCTTTTAAATCCCATTTGTAAACCTAATACCATTACCGCTAAACCAATTGCATGCAGGACAGTCCCTTTTAATTTTTCCGGGATTCTATGTAATAGCTTACCTAACAACGATCCGACGATTATGCAAACCCCATTCACAATGGTTCCTAATAATACCATACCCTCACCCTCTTCTGCATGGCTGCTTTCATATAAATTGTTTAATTTATTTTAAATCTTAAATTAGATTAGTTTCGGGGCACCTTTTCTTAAAAAGGATACCCATTCTTAAGACGACTGAAGAAGTTTATAAGATTTTTTGACAAAAGCAACAATGTTTTAGAAAAGAGCCTTTGATACAGAAAGAAACCATCCGTTAGATGGTTTCTTTTTCATTTGAGTTGTCTAATAAATCTAGAATTCTTTGCAGGTCATCTTGTGAAAAAAATTCAATTTCAATTTTGCCCTTTTTCTTTGACTGTTTAATGGTAACAGTTGTTCCAAATCTTTCTCTTAAAAATGTTTCTTGTTCCCGAATGAAAATGTTTTTTTCTGCCTTTGGTTTCTTTGTTTCACGTGAAACATTTTCATTTATCTGCTGTACCAATTTTTCTAGCTGGCGAACATTTAATCCGTTCTTTATAACTTCTTCTACTACTGCATGAAGCTTGTCCTTATTCTTTAATCCTAGAAGAGCTCGGCCATGCCCCATCGATATCTCGCCATTTGAAATAAGATCTTGTATCTTCTTAGGGAGAACTAACAGCCTTAAGTGATTCGCAATATGAGGTCTGCTTTTACCAAGACGTTTTGCTAATTGCTCTTGTGTAAGATTTAGACGCTCCATTAGTGTATGATAGGCAGTTGCTTCTTCAATTGGAGTCAAATCCTCCCGCTGTAAATTCTCCAAAACAGCAAGTTCCATCATTTGTTGTTCATCGAGATCACGTACGACAACTGGAACTTTATCCAATTTTGCTTCTTTTGCAGCACGGTACCGTCTTTCACCTACAACAATTTCATAGCCCTTAATGCTTTTTCTTACGATGATTGGCTGTAAAATTCCATGTTGTAGAATCGATTCTTTTAATTCTTCAATTGCCTCCGGCTGAAATATTTTTCGAGGCTGATACGGATTTGGCCTTAGCTCTTTCAATTTTACTTCTTGAACAGCATCATCATTTTCGACATTAACATTCGCAAATAATGCATTAATTCCTTTTCCAAGTCCTTTAGCCATTCATCGCCACTTCCTTTGCCAAATCTAAGTAGACTTCTGCTCCCCTTGATTTAGGATCATACACTATAATTGGTTCACCATGGCTAGGTGCTTCACTTAAACGAACATTACGAGGAATTATAGTTCGATAAACTTTATCTTGAAAATATTTTTTAACCTCTTCTATTACTTGAATTCCTAAGTTAGTTCTGGCATCTAACATTGTTAGAAGCACACCTTCAATCATTAAATCGTGATTTAAATGCTTTTGTACAAGGCGTACTGTACTTAAAAGCTGGCTTAAACCTTCAAGTGCATAATATTCACATTGAACAGGAATCAAAACAGTATCAGAGGCTGTTAAAGCGTTTATTGTTAATAGACCTAATGATGGAGGACAATCAATAATGATGAAATCATAATCATCTTTTACCTCTGCTAAGGCACGTTTTAAGCGAACTTCTCTTGAAATGGTCGGAACTAATTCAATTTCCGCACCGGCTAATTGAATAGTTGCAGGCACAGAAAACAATCCTTCTACTGCTGTCGGTTTTACTACGTCTTTTATTTCAACATCGTCCACTAGAACATCATAAATACATTGCTGGACATCACCCTTATCAATACCTGCCCCACTCGTTGCATTGCCTTGTGGATCTGTATCTACAAGTAATACTTTCTTCCCGATGTATGCTAAGCAGGCACCTAGGTTGACAGAGGTAGTCGTCTTACCAACGCCACCTTTTTGGTTGGCAACGGAAATAATTTTGCCCAACGGATGTCACCTACCTTCAACTTCCTATTAAATTACAATCATATTATCTATTTTAACAAAATTTCCTCTAATAGTTCGTTTTTCGTGAAAAAAATATATTTCCAAATTCATATTTTTAAAATTATTTAAGAATTAGACCCTAAAGGTACGTGTTTGCGGAGATAAATAGACCTAATATTCATGTAAAAAAAAAGAGAAACTTACATCATAAGCTTCTACTAATCTGATAAATTTATTTATTACTTTTTGGGATCTTTATGGTTATTTGATAAAATTCATCAAACTCTTCTTCTTCTGAATCAAGCTTTATTCCGTTATCAGTCACCATTGATAATGATTGACGAATGGTATTAACTGCAATTCTCATATCTTTACTGAAGGCTTGTCTTCTCGGCTTTGGTTTTTTCTCTGGCTTATTTAGTAGCCTTACGACAGCATCCTCCGTTTGCTTTACATTTAAATTTTTGGCAATAATATCGTTTAATACCCGTATTTGTTTTTCTGGGTCTTTTAAAGGAATAAGTGCTCTTGCATGTCTTTCTGTAATTAACTTTTGTAATAATGCATCTTGAATTTCTTGTGGGAGCTTTAATAGACGCAGCTTATTGGCAACTGTCGATTGCCCTTTGCCAAGTCTTTGCGCTAATGCTTCCTGAGTTAGATTATGTAGATCCAAAAGCTTCCCATATGCGATTGCTTCTTCAATCGGCGAAAGTTCTTCGCGTTGTAAATTTTCGATTAAAGCAACGGAAGCTGTTTCGGTATCATTCAAATTTTTTACGATTGCTGGAACTGTATCCCATTCAAGCAATTGCATTGCTCTGAATCTGCGCTCACCAGCAATAATTTCGAATTGCTCAGGCTCGTATTCACGTACAACTATCGGTTGAATAATGCCATGAGTATGAATGGTACGTGCTAATTCCTGAATTTTTTCCTCGTTAAAAATCGTCCTTGGCTGGAATCGATTAGGAACAATATTTGAGATAGGAATTTTTCGAACTTCCTCTTTATCATTTTCTATTTCCGTCTCAAATTCTATCTCTACTTCTTCTTCCTTTTCGCTTACACCAAAAAAACGAGAAAAAGGATGCTTCATTTTCCTACACCACCTTTAAGAAACTCCCTACCTACTTATTCTCTATTATAAGACAAGTTCCTGCATTTTCGCGGGATATTTTTCGAGTTTTTCCAACATAATATGAAACTTCTATCGTACTATGTACCCACCACTATTATTCCAAGGGAAGTTTATTAGGTGTCCCTGGTTTACGAGGATACTTTGTTGGTGTCGATTTATCTTTTTTTACGATAATAATGTTCCGCTCACTTTCCTCGAACGGTAACGTAAAGGAATGGACCTCTTGCAGCTTTCCGCCAAGAATTTTAATGCCTTTCTGTGCAGTCTCCAGTTCCTCCTTAGCATTTGCTGCTTTCATCGCAACAAATGTTCCACCTACCTTAACCAAAGGTAAACATAGTTCACAGAGAACCGACATTCTGGCAACTGCTCTTGCAGTAACCATATCATATTTTTCACGATGTTCCTTATTTTTTGCAAAGGTTTCAGCCCTGTCATGATAAAAAAAGGTATGCTCTAGTTTTAATTCCTTTGCTAGATTGTCTAAAAACGTAATTCGCTTTTGTAAAGAATCTACAATAGAAACCTTTAAATCCGGGAAGCAAATTTTTAAAGGAATACTCGGGAAACCTGCTCCAGCACCTACATCACATAGATGAATGGGCTGATTTAGATTGACAAAAAAGGCAGCAGAAATAGAATCGAAAAAATGTTTTAAATATACATCTTCCTTATCTGTAATAGCCGTTAAATTCATTTTTTCGTTCCATTCCACTAATAACTCAAAATAACGTTCAAATTGGTGTAATTGATTGGAGGAAAGGGAAATCCCCTTTTCCTCTAGTTTTTGAACAAATTGTTCCACATTCATGTATGAATCATTCCTTATTCGTTATCTCCTGATACCTTTGCAATTTTTCCGTGTTCGATATAAACCAATAAAATAGAAATATCAGAAGGGTTCACTCCGGATATTCTGGAAGCCTGTGCAATGGAGATTGGTCGTATTTTATTGAGCTTTTGACGTGCTTCTGTAGCAATACCATTGATATCATCATAATCAATATTTTCCGGTATTTTCTTATCCTCCAGCTTCTTCAAGCGTTCCACTTGCTGTAATGATTTCTCAATATAACCTTCATACTTGATTTGAATTTCTACTTGTTCCTCTATTTCCTTCGGTAACTCTTTTTCAGAAGGAACGAGCATTTTTATATGCTGATAATTCATTTCCGGGCGCTTCAGAAGGTCTGATGCACGAATACCGTCCTTTAATTCGCTGCCTCCCACTTCACGGATAAGGCTTTGTGTCTCTTCATTTGGTTTGATAATAATCGAGCGAAGGCGTTCTTTTTCTTCCTCAATCGCCTCTTTTTTCGCCAAGAATTTTTGATATCTTTCCTCGGAAATGAGTCCTACTTTATATCCAATTTCCGTTAATCGCAAATCTGCATTATCATGACGAAGCAGTAATCGATACTCGGCCCTCGATGTTAATAATCGATATGGTTCATTTGTGCCTTTTGTTACTAAATCGTCTAATAATACCCCAATATAAGCATCTGATCTGCTTAAAATAATTCCTTCTTTTCCTAATGCCTTCCTTGCCGCATTAATTCCAGCCATTATTCCTTGACCAGCCGCTTCTTCATATCCTGATGTACCGTTGATTTGACCTGCAGTAAAAAGATTTTGAACAGCTTTTGTTTCTAAAGTTGGCCATAGTTGTGATGGAATAACTGCATCGTACTCAATCGCATATCCCGCTCTCATCATTTGTGCATTTTCAAGCCCTGGAACAGTTGCCAAGATTTTATGTTGAACCTCTTCCGGTAAACTAGTTGATAAGCCTTGGACATATACTTCCTCTGTATTACGGCCTTCCGGTTCTAGGAAAATTTGATGCCTTGGTTTATCGCTAAAACGGACAACTTTATCTTCAATGGATGGACAATAGCGTGCACCTGTACCTTTCACCATACCTGAAAACATCGGAGAGCGATGAAGATTTGCATCTATAATTTGATGGGTATGTTCATTCGTATAGGTCAGCCAGCAAGGCAATTGATCTGTTATATACTTTGTTGTTTCATAGCTGAACGCTCTAGGTTCCTCATCACCAGGTTGAATCTCTGTTTTACTATAATCAATCGTATGGCTGTTAACCCTTGGAGGTGTTCCAGTTTTAAAACGAACAAGATCAAATCCTAGGCTTTCAAGGTTTTCCGATAATTTTATCGAAGGTTGTTGATTATTTGGACCACTGGAATATTTCAAGTCGCCGATAATAATCTCACCGCGTAAGAATGTACCAGTTGTAAGAACAACAGTGTTAGAACGGTATACAGCACCAGTTTTGGTGATAACCCCTTTACAAGCACCATCTTCCACCACTAATTCTTCAACCATACCTTGCATTAATGTTAGATTTGGTTCATTCTCTAATGTTTTTTTCATTTCGTGTTGATATTGATGCTTATCCGCTTGGGCGCGTAATGCTTGAACCGCTGGGCCTTTACCTGTATTTAACATTCTCATTTGAATATATGTTTTATCAATATTTCTTCCCATTTCGCCGCCTAATGCATCGATTTCTCTTACGACGACACCTTTGGCAGGTCCGCCAATCGATGGGTTACAAGGCATATAGGCAACCATGTCAAGATTAATCGTAATCATTAATGTTTTGGCGCCAATTCTTGCAGATGCTAATCCCGCTTCACATCCTGCATGTCCGGCACCGACGACAATGACATCATATTGTCCTGCTTCATACTGTTGCATAATGGATTTCCCTCCTTACATCATCCATCTCTATTTTCCTAAACAAAATTGTGAAAAAAGCTGATTTATTAAGCCATCTTGAACACTATCGCCTATTATTTCACCAAGTAAATCCCATGTACGTGTTAAATCAATTTGAATAATATCAATTGGAGTTCCGATTTCGATTCCATTGATTACATCTTCAATAGCTTGTAGTGCCTGGCTAATTAACGCAATGTGACGACTGTTAGAAACATAGGTCATATCCTGTGCTTCGATAGATCCTTGAAAATACATAGCAGCAATTGCCTCTTCCAGCTCATCCACACCCTTATCCTCTAATAAGGATGTAGTAACAATCCTATGGTCCTTTGCAAGTTCCTTTACCTTTTCCATATCTATCTTTTGCTCTAAATCTGTCTTATTAATAATAACAATAACGTCCATCCCTTGAACGGCTTCAAAAAGCTGCTCATCCTCTTTTGTTAATTCATCCGCGAAATTTAAGACGAGGAGAATTAAATCGGCCTCTTTTAACACTTTTCTGGATCGCTCTACACCAATTCGCTCTACAATATCCTCTGTTTCGCGAATTCCAGCTGTATCCACTAATCGGAGCGGGACACCACGTACATTTACATACTCTTCTATCACATCACGTGTTGTACCGGGAATATCCGTTACAATTGCTTTATTTTCCTGAACAAAACTATTTAATAAGGATGACTTCCCTACATTTGGCCTACCAATAATAACAGTAGAAAGCCCTTCTCGCAATATTTTCCCCTGATGGGAAGTTTGTAATAATTTTTTTAACTCGTCCCGAATATAATGTGCTTTTTCCTTTAACATTTTGTGTGTCATTTCTTCTACATCATCATACTCCGGATAGTCGATATTAACCTCTACATGTGCGACTACTTCTAATATTTCTTGACGCAGCTTTTTAATGAGCTTTGATAATCTTCCTTCCATTTGCCCAATGGCCACATTCATTGCCCGATCGGTCTTCGCTCTTATTAAGTCCATTACTGCCTCAGCCTGTGATAAATCAATCCGTCCATTTAAAAAGGCTCTCTTCGTAAACTCACCTGGTTCTGCAAGTCTTGCACCAGAATATAATATTAGTTGTAAAACCCGATTTACAGACACAAGGCCGCCATGACAATTAATTTCCACTACATTTTCCCTTGTAAAGGTTTTTGGTGCCCGCATCACACTGACCATGACTTCTTCAATTACTTCATCTGTTCTCGAATCCACTATGTGACCGTAATGGATAGTATGGGAAGGAACATCCTTAAGCCTTTTTCCGTTAACACCTCTAAATACTTTATCAGCGATCATGATGGCATCATCACCGCTTAACCGAACAATTGCAATAGCTCCTTCTCCCATCGGAGTCGATATAGCTGTAATTGTATCTAGCTCCATTCACCTTCACCTCATTTCAAAAGAATTTTATACCTATATATTTAAAGAATGGAGTGCGTTCGTATTTATCCACAAAAAAAGAATTCAATGATTTCTATTTTAACTTATCCACATGTGAATAACAATAAATCTATACGAAAAGCGGAAACGTCTGTTCATCGACGTACAAACAGGAGGGCTTCGACGCAAGATGTAGAAACCTACCAGTTTTATGGTACAAAAAAAAGCTCTATGCTGCCCAAGCAGCAAAGAGCTTTTTACTTTGGAGATATAACCAGATATCTGTTCGGCTCAACACCTTCAGAATAGGTTTCTATTTGATCATTATTTGCTAAATGGCTATGAATAATTTTCCTTTCAAATGAAGGCATTGGTTCTAATTTTATTGGGCGTTTTGTACGAAGCGCTTTGTAAGATAACTTCCCGGCCAGTTGAATAAGTGCCTGTTCGCGCCTTTCACGATAATCCTCCACATTTAAGGTAATCGTAAAATATTGATTTGTATATCGGTTTGAAACAAGCTGGGTTAAATATTGAAGAGAATTTAATGTCTGCCCCCTTTTTCCAATAAGCAAGGCCATTTTCTCTCCAGATAATTTAAATTCAACTAATCGTCCATCTTGTACAACCTCTATCTTTGGATGGACTCCTAATTCCTTTGTTACAGCAAGCAAATATTTTTTTGCCTCTTCAATCGGATCCGGTTTCACTTGAACATGTACAGTAGCCGGTTTTGCACCAAATAATCCAAATAACCCTTTTTTTCCTTCATCAATGACACGGACATGAATGCGATCTTTTGTTGTGTTTAATTCTCTAAGAGCTGACTCGACTGCTTCTTCGACACTTTGTCCTGTAGCAGTAACTTCTTTCACCTTTTAGCTCCCCCCGATTTCCCAATAGTCGCTACTTCCTTTTTCATTTCTGGACCTTTTATAAAATAGGTCTGAATGATCATAAAAATGTTCCCGACAATCCAATACAATGGCAATGCCGATGGAAGATTCCAAGCTATTACAATAATCATGACAGGCATTACCCACAACATAACCGCCATTTGAGGATTTTGAGTTTGCGGTCCGGCCATCATGATCTTTTGCTGAATAAAAGTGGTGATACCTGCCAGAATAGCCAATACATAATCATTTGCTCCTAAATCAAACCAAAGGAAAGAAGAATCCCTAATATCAGGTGTACGATTAATAGCATGATAAAATCCGTATAAAATAGGCATTTGAATAACCAATGGCAGACATCCAGCTAAAGGGTTGACCTTATACTTTTGAAAAAGCTGCATGGTTTCTTGCTGGAGCTTTTGTTGTGTTGTGGCATCCTTTGAACTATACTTTTTTCTTAATTCCTGTAATTCTGGTTGAAGAATTTGCATTGCTTTAGAGCTTTTCGTTTGCTTAATCATTAAAGGTAAAATAACAAGACGAATTAAAATAGTAACAACAATAATCGATAATCCAAAGCTATTTCCAAATAAATGGGCTACCTTTATAATAAGCAGGGATAACGGATAAACAATATACTCATTCCAGAGCCCCTTACTCTCTGGAGTGATATCCTTATTAAATTCTGTACACCCTGCTAAAACTGAAATTAACCCGATAAGTAAAGCTGCAAGGAATAATTTCTTCTTCAATCCAACAGTTCCCCCCTATTTTTCTTAAAATATTCTCCCTTAATTACTTTTGCTATTTTTAGTACATGTTCTAAGCTTTTTTTCACTTCATGGAAATTCATTTCGGCCGCTGGTTTCCTAGCGATAATCACATAATCATATTCGCTCTCTATGTATGGGTACATCTCGTGAAATGCCTGGCGAATATATCTCTTTATTTCAACTCGTTTTACTGCCTTGCCAATTTTTTTACTTACTGATAAACCTATTCGGAAGTTTTTTTGATTTTCCTTCTTTAATATGTAAATAACAAATTGCCTATTAGCAAATGATTTTCCTTTTTTAAACACATATTGAAACTCTATGTTCTTTTTTATCCGATGCGCTTTGTTCATTTTCATCACCTGCATTTCAAAGGAAATTACACTTCCGCTTTTCGTTTTGTCTAGCTTCAGCGCCTATCGACTTGCAAACTTCCGGTCTCCTCCCTACGATAAGTCAACATCAGCTCGTGGACTACCTCCCTGTGTTTCCTTTATCTCAGTAGAAGCCCTACAGTTTGTACGTCGATGATCAAGGCGCTTCCGCTTTTCGTTTTTTATTTAAAAAAAAACCACTGAGACGTTTCAGTGGTCTAAGCTGATAATACTTTTCTTCCTTTACGACGACGGCTAGCTAAGACTTTACGTCCATTTTTTGAGCTCATTCGTGCACGGAATCCGTGAACTTTGCTTCTTTTACGTGCATTTGGTTGATATGTTCTTTTCATTCTATGACACCTCCTTCGAGGATAACATTTATTTCAGTAAAAGACAGTCCTTACAATTATAAAGATGAAGTAGAGCAATTGTCAACTGGTTGTTCCATTACCAAATTTTATCCCTTTTTTCGTAAAACAATAGTGTTGTGGATAAAATTTTCGACATTTTTTCTTATCCACAACATTTATTGACATGTTTTGAACAAATTATTTTCTTGTTAATAAATTTTTTCCACATAGTCTTGGTGTTGTGGATAATTTACAAATAGCATTGCGCCATCAATCATTATTTGATATGATAAATGTGTTTTTACTCTGAATACATCTTTTATTAAAATACATTTATCCACAGATGTGAATAACTTGTGGATAGTTTATATACAACGCTTGAATAAACTTGTCCACAAACAGTGAATAATGTCGAAATCTGTTTTTCTTTCCTTATTATATGTTTTTCCACAATGAATACAGTTGCATAATTATTAATCTATTATTTTTATAATAAAACAGTGTTACGTTCGATAAGAAATAAGAAAAGTAGATTTACATGAGACAGGCCATGCAAGCATTGTAATAACAAAATTAGTAGTTAAGGGAGGGTATGGTGTTGGAAAATATAACTGATCTTTGGAATAAAGCATTGTCGATTATTGAAGAAAAGATCAGTAAGCCTAGTTTTGAAACTTGGCTAAAATCAACGAAGGCTCATTCATTAAAGGGTGATACATTTATTGTCTCTGTACCAAATGACTTTGCCAGGGATTGGCTTGAAGGAAGATATGTACCTCTAATTTCAGGAGTTCTATATGATATTACTGGTGAAGAGCTTTCTGTAAAATTTATTATTCCGCAAAACCAAGAGGATCAAGATTTCCAAATTCCTATTTCTAAGCAAAAGAAATTAATAAATGAAGAACCCACTGAATCAAACCAAAATATGCTGAATCCAAAGTATACATTTGACACATTTGTCATTGGATCCGGAAATCGTTTTGCACATGCTGCCTCTTTAGCAGTTGCTGAAGCTCCGGCAAAAGCATATAATCCTTTTTTTATTTATGGTGGTGTAGGATTAGGGAAAACCCATTTAATGCACGCTATTGGCCATTATGTTATTGAACATAATCCTACAGCGAAGGTTGTGTATCTCTCATCTGAAAAGTTTACAAATGAATTTATTAATTCTATTCGAGATAACAAGGCAGAGTATTTCCGGAATAAATACCGTAACGTTGATATTCTATTAATAGATGATATTCAATTCCTTGCAGGAAAAGAATCAACTCAAGAGGAATTTTTCCATACTTTTAATGCATTACATGAGGAAAGCAAGCAAATTGTGATTTCCAGTGATAGACCTCCAAAGGAAATACCGACACTTGAGGATCGCCTTAGATCACGATTTGAATGGGGTCTAATTACAGATATTACACCGCCTGATTTAGAGACAAGAATTGCCATCCTTCGTAAAAAAGCGAAAGCAGATGGTCTTGATATTCCAAATGAAGTAATGCTCTATATAGCTAATCAAATTGATTCCAATATTCGTGAGCTTGAAGGTGCATTAATACGCGTTGTTGCTTATTCCTCTTTAATTAATAAGGATATCAATGCAGATTTAGCAGCTGAAGCATTAAAGGATATTATTCCTAGCTCCAAACCAAAGGTTATTACGATACTAGATATTCAAAAAAAGGTCGGGGAACAGTATAATGTAAAGCTGGAAGATTTCAAAGCGAAAAAACGAACACAATCTGTAGCATTCCCTCGGCAAATTGCAATGTATTTGGCCAGAGAACTAACAGATTTTTCTCTTCCTAAAATCGGAGAGGAATTTGGAGGCAGAGACCATACTACTGTAATCCATGCTCACGAAAAAATATCTAAAATGATCCAAAGTGACGGACAATTACAGAAAAAAATTGAAGAAATTCAAAGTATCCTAAAAAGCTAATGTTTTTTCTTTAGGGGATATTGTGAATAACATTACTAAAGATATACACAGTCTATCCACATGTGGATAGACTTTCTTTCCTTTCAAATTTGACGTTATCCACAAATCCACATCCCCTATTACTATTACTACGGTTTTTTAAAAGAATTATTAATAATAATCCGGGGGCTGAATAATGAAATTTTCAATTCAACGAGATCGTCTTATTCAAAGTGTACAAGACGTTATGAAAGCAATTAGTACAAGAACTACTATTCCAATTTTGACTGGTATAAAAATTGTGGCAACAAATGAAGGTGTAACTTTAACAGGAAGTGATTCAGATGTTTCCATCGAATCTTTTATACCGAAAGAAGAAGATGGAGATGAATTAGTAGAGATTCATTCTACTGGTGGAATTGTTTTGCAGGCAAAGTTTTTCGGTGAAATTGTCAAAAAACTGCCAATGGATACTGTCGAAATGGAAGTTATTAATCAATTTCAAACAGTTATTCGTTCAGGTAAAGCAGAATTCAACTTAAATGGACTGGATCCAGAGGAATATCCACACTTACCGCAAATATCTGAAGAAAATATTATTAGAATTCCAACCGATATATTAAAAAATGTTATACGCCAAACTGTATTTGCTGTGTCTGCTTCAGAAACACGCCCAATCTTGACAGGTGTAAACTGGCAACTAGAAGGTAATAAAATTTCTTGTATTGCAACAGATAGTCATCGGTTGGCAAAACGAAGCGCAGAGGTAGAAACAACTGGTGATTTACAATACAACATCGTTATTCCTGGAAAAAGTTTAAATGAATTAAGTAAGATTTTAGATGATACAAATGAACCGGTTGAAATTGTTATTACTCAAAATCAAATCTTATTTAAAGCAAAACATCTATTGTTCTTTTCACGATTATTGGAAGGAAATTATCCAGATACTTCCCGATTAATTCCTTCTGAAAGTAAGACGGAATTAATTATTAACACAAAAGAATTTTTACAAGCAATTGATCGTGCTTCATTGCTTGCCAGAGAGGGCCGTAACCCTAATGTGGTTAAACTTTCTACCCTTTCCTCAGGTGTTATTGAAATATCTTCCAATACTCCTGAAGTTGGTAAAGTAGTGGAACAAGTTCAAAGTAATTCAATCGAGGGAGAAGATTTGAAAATTTCCTTTAGTGCTAAATATATGATGGATGCACTTAAAGCGCTTGAAGGACTTGAAATAAAAATTAATTTTACAGGTGCAATGCGTCCGTTTATCATCCATCCGATGAATGACGAATCCATTATACAGCTTATCCTGCCAGTAAGAACGTATTAAATTTAATAAAGGATAAATCGGTGAACATTTAAGCTCACCGATTTATTTTTTACTCCCCCTCCGTCCATTTTTCACCCGTAAATAGGCTCCTTTAGGTAAAAGTTCTTTTGAAAAAAGTTATTAACATGTGGATAACGTCTATTTTTTCGAATATGAAAATTCTTACATGTAAAGATGCTTTGTATTCATTAAAAATATTTAGTAAAATTATAAATTAGATACTTAGATGAGGATGTTGAATAATTTGGATAAAAATGTAAAAATTGAAACGGAATTCATTACTTTAGGGCAATTTCTTAAATTAGCCGATGTTATTCAAAGTGGTGGAATGGCGAAATGGTTTTTAAGTGAATACGAAGTATATGTGAACGGAATACAGGACCAAAGAAGAGGAAAAAAGCTGGTCGAAGGTGATAAGGTAGAGATACCGGGAATTGGCCAGTTTATGATAACTAAATAAAATAGGCCAAGTTCTGATCGTCCATATTATTATCCGTACATGGAATAAAGGATGTTACGAAATGTATATAGAGGAACTGGAGTTACGTAATTATCGCAATTATGAAAAGCTTTCAATTGAGTTTCAAGATAAAGTAAATGTCATTCTCGGGGAAAATGCTCAAGGGAAAACGAATGTAATGGAATCCCTTTATGTTTTAGCAATGGCCAAATCCCACCGGACAACAAATGATAAAGATTTGATACGTTGGGACGCGGAATATGCTAAAATAAATGGGAGGATAAAAAAAGGAAGCGGTTCTTTTCCGTTAGAGCTGATTATTTCCAAAAAGGGAAAAAAGGCAAAGTTTAACCATATTGAGCAACGGAAGCTAAGTCAATATATAGGAAATATGAATGTCGTCATGTTTGCTCCTGAGGATTTAAATCTTGTAAAAGGGAGCCCTCAAGTAAGGCGGCGTTTTATTGATATGGAAATTGGTCAGGTTTCTCCTGTTTATTTACACGATATTGGCCAATATCAAAAAATATTACAGCAGCGAAACCATTATTTGAAACAACTTCAAATAAAAAAACAAACGGACGAAACGATGTTGGATGTTCTAACAGAACAATTCATTCAAATTGCTGTAAAAATTATTATAAAAAGGTTTGACTTTATTAAAATGCTGCAGGAATGGGCAAGTCCTATTCACACTGGTATTTCTAGAGGACTAGAATCGCTAAAAATTAACTATAAACCCTCATTAGATGTATCAGAAGAGCTGGATTCGTCAACCATGATAAAGATATATGAGGAAAAATTTTCCTCAATCCGAAATAGGGAGATTGAACGTGGTGTAACCTTAGTTGGGCCTCACAGGGATGATATGACCTTTAATGTAAACGATCGCGATGTACAAACATTTGGCTCTCAAGGTCAACAGCGTACAACTGCGTTATCTTTAAAACTGGCTGAAATAGAGTTAATTCACTCTGAGATTGGTGAATATCCTATTCTTCTTTTAGATGATGTACTTTCTGAATTAGATGATTACAGACAATCTCATTTGTTAAACACGATTCAAGGAAGGGTCCAAACGTTTGTTACAACAACAAGCATTGAGGGAATTGATCATCAAACTTTAAAAGAAGCATCAACCTTTTTTGTTACAGAGGGTTGTATTTCCAGCGGAAAATGAGGTGGAAATGTGTATATTCATATAGGTGAAGATGTGTTGGTCGGGAGCAATGAAATAATTGCTATCCTTGATAAAGAATCGGTACAAGATTCCCCCATTACGCAAGAATTTTTGCAAACAAGAACGAAGGAAATTATCAATTTATCAAAGGGTGAATTCAAATCTATTATTATTACCTGTCATCAAGTATATCTCTCACCATTAGCCTCAAGTACGCTTAATAAACGTACAAAATACGAGAATCAGCAGATTTCTTAAAAATACATTATATATTTTATTCATCTTTTTTTAATTGAATTATAGTGCGGACTTATAAATAGATTTTTTATTGACCTTTTAGCAGTTTATTTATTAGGAAGTGTAGGTGAAATTCATTGCCAATGGAACAAGAACAATTGCAAAATCAATCATATGATGAGAATCAGATACAAGTTCTTGAGGGATTAGAAGCAGTTAGAAAACGCCCTGGTATGTATATTGGATCAACGAGTTCAAAAGGGCTTCATCATCTTGTATGGGAAATTGTGGATAATAGTATTGACGAGGCTTTAGCCGGTTTTTGTGATCAAATTGATGTTATTATCGAGAAAGACAATAGTATCAAAGTAATTGATAATGGACGTGGTATTCCTGTTGGGATCCATGAGAAAATGGGCCGTCCAGCCGTTGAGGTTATCCATACAGTCCTGCATGCAGGCGGTAAATTTGGCGGCGGCGGATATAAGGTTTCCGGAGGTTTACATGGGGTTGGTGCTTCGGTAGTGAATGCCCTATCAAGCGAAATGGAAGTCTATGTTCATCGCGATGGGAAAATCCATTACCAGAAGTATGAACGTGGAGTACCTTGCTTTGATTTGAAAATTGTAGGGGAAACCGATCATACCGGAACCACAACTCGTTTTAAGCCAGATCCGGAAATATTTACAGAAACAACTGAGTATGAATATGACATTTTAGCTACACGTATACGCGAACTAGCGTTTTTAAATAGAGGAATCAAAATTACCATTGAGGATATGAGGGTAGAACCGCCTAAGAAACAAGAATTCCATTATGAAGGCGGTATTAAATCTTACGTTGAACATTTAAATAGATCGAAGGAAGTCCTTCACGAGGATCCAATTTATGTTGAAGGGGAAAAGGATGGAGTTTTAGTAGAAGTTTCCATTCAATACAACGATGGCTTCACAGGGAATATTTACTCCTTCACAAATAATATCCATACTTATGAAGGCGGTACACATGAATTTGGATTTAAAACTGCTTTAACAAGGGTGATAAATGACTATGCCAGAAAAAATGGTTTGATAAAGGAAAACGATTCTAATCTTTCAGGTGAAGATGTTCGTGAAGGATTAACTGCGATTGTTTCCATCAAACATCCTGACCCGCAGTTTGAAGGTCAAACGAAAACAAAGCTTGGAAACTCGGAAGCAAGAACTATTACAGATGCAGTATTCTCTGAGCACTTTGAAAAATTCATGCTTGAAAACCCTACCGTTGCAAGAAAAATTGTTGAAAAAGGATTAATGGCTGCCCGAGCACGATTGGCTGCCAAAAAAGCCCGTGAATTAACCCGTCGTAAAAGCGCACTAGAGGTTTCAAGTTTGCCAGGTAAACTAGCTGACTGTTCATCTAGGGACCCACAAATTAGTGAGTTATTTATAGTAGAGGGTGATTCTGCAGGCGGGTCTGCAAAACAAGGCAGGGATAGACATTTTCAGGCGATTTTGCCGTTAAGAGGTAAAATTTTAAACGTTGAAAAGGCTCGTTTAGATAAAATTTTATCCAATAATGAAATTCGTACCATCATTACGGCACTGGGTACAGGCATTAGTGAAGATTTTGAAATTTCAAAGGCACGTTATCATAAAGTGGTTATCATGACTGATGCCGATGTGGACGGCGCACATATAAGAACCTTATTATTAACCTTTTTCTATCGTTATATGAGACAAATTTTAGAAGCGGGATATGTTTATATTGCCCAACCGCCTTTATATAAAATTTCCCAAGGAAAAAGAGTGGAATATGTATACAGCGATCGTGAGCTTGAGGTTGCCTTAAGCCAAATGCCTCAGCAGCCTAAGCCGGGAATTCAAAGATACAAAGGTCTCGGAGAAATGAATCCAGAACAGCTTTGGGAAACAACGATGGATCCTTCCAATCGAACTTTATTGCAAGTAAATCTCGAAGATGCTATTGAAGCGGATGAAACATTTGAAATGCTTATGGGAGATAAGGTAGAACCACGTCGAAATTTTATCGAAGAAAATGCCATCTATGTAAAAAATCTAGACATCTAATTTTGATAATAAGAAATTTGCAAGCGCCTTGGTTATTTCCTATCCGATAGGCAATGGGGCTAGTCAAAGGCGAATCTCACGAAATAAAATTATACTTCTTATTATTTTAAATAAAGCAATCAGTTAATGCTGATTGCTTGATTCTCTTAAAGGAGGTTCTCTAGCTTGGCTGAAACACCGAATGCAAATATAAAAGAAGTAAATATAAGTAAAGAAATGCGTACTTCCTTCCTAGATTATGCGATGAGTGTTATTGTTGCTCGTGCACTTCCAGACGTACGTGACGGATTAAAGCCTGTGCATCGCAGAATTCTTTATGCAATGAATGATTTAGGAATGACATCCGATAAGGCTTATAAAAAGTCAGCCCGTATCGTTGGTGAAGTAATCGGAAAGTATCATCCACATGGTGATTCTGCTGTTTATGAAACAATGGTTCGTATGGCCCAAGATTTTAGCTATCGTTATATGCTTGTTGATGGACACGGCAACTTCGGTTCTGTAGACGGAGACTCCGCAGCAGCGATGCGTTATACAGAAGCCCGTATGTCAAAAATATCTATGGAACTGCTCCGTGATATTAATAAAGACACAATAGATTATCAGGATAACTATGATGGTTCAGAAAAAGAGCCAGTAGTCTTGCCTTCTAGATTTCCAAATTTATTAGTCAATGGTACATCTGGTATCGCCGTAGGGATGGCAACAAATATCCCACCTCATCAACTTGGTGAGGTCATTGATGGTGTACTTGCATTAAGTAAGGAACCTGATATCACTATTCAGGAGCTAATGGAATATATCCCAGGTCCAGATTTTCCTACAGCCGGATTAATTGTAGGAAGAAGCGGTATACGCAGAGCCTATGAAACAGGAAAAGGTTCGATCACGTTAAGAGCCCGCGTTGAAATTGAGCAAAAAGCAAGCGGAAAAGAAATGATCATCGTTAAGGAAATTCCTTATCAAGTTAATAAAGCTAAATTAGTAGAAAGAATTGCTGAGTTAGTAAGAGATAAGAAAATTGATGGGATTACAGATTTACGTGACGAATCCGATCGGACAGGGATGCGCGTTGTAATTGAAGTTCGTAAAGATGCAAACGCAAATGTACTGCTAAATAATTTATTTAAGCATACTGCGTTACAAACTACTTTTGGAATTAACCTTCTAGCACTAGTTAAGGGTCAGCCTAAAGTATTAAATTTAAAAGAATGTCTATATCATTATTTAGAGCATCAAAAGGTTATCATTCGACGCAGAACAGAATTTGAATTAAAAAAAGCGGAAGCACGCGCCCATATTTTAGAAGGATTAAGAATTGCTTTAGATCATATAGATGAAATTATTAGCTTAATTCGTTCATCACAAACAACGGATATAGCAAGAAATGGTTTAATGGAGCAATTTTCATTATCTGAAAAGCAAGCACAAGCAATTCTTGATATGCGACTCCAACGTTTAACAGGATTAGAACGTGAAAAAATAGAAGAAGAATATCAAGAATTAATTAAACTAATTGCTGAATTGAAAGCAATCTTAGCGGATGAGGAAAAGGTTCTTCATATTATCCGTGAAGAGTTGCTGGAAATTAAAGAACGATTTAATGATACAAGAAGAACGGAAATTGTTTCCGGCGGAATTGAGCAAATTGAAGATGAAGATTTGATTCCTCAAGAAAATATAGTAGTGACATTAACTCATAATGGCTATATTAAACGTTTGCCAATTTCAACATATCGCAGCCAAAAACGAGGCGGCAGAGGTGTACAAGGGATGGGAACAAATGAAGATGACTTTGTTGAACATCTTCTAACTACTTCTACTCACGATACGATTCTATTCTTCACCAATAAAGGGAAGGTCTATAGAGCCAAAGGCTACGAAATTCCTGAGTATAGCCGTACAGCGAAGGGACTACCAATCATTAACCTATTGGGAATTGAGAAGGATGAATGGATCAATACAATCATTCGAGTAGAAGAATTCGTAGAGGATTCATATTTATTCTTTACAACGAAAAAGGGAATATCAAAACGTACACCATTATCTGATTTTGCTAATATTCGAACCAATGGCTTAATTGCGATTCATCTACGCGAAGAAGATGAGTTAATTTCTGTTAAACTAACAGATGGAAATAAAGATATTATTATCGGTACAAAAAATGGTATGCTTATTCGCTTTCCGGAAACGGATGTACGTTCAATGGGAAGAACTGCAACTGGGGTAAAAGGTATTACATTGTCTGGTGAAGATGATGTCGTTGGAATGGAAATCTTAGATGAAAATAATGAGGTTCTCATTGTAACCTTAAACGGATATGGAAAGCGTACACCTGCGTCTGAATATCGCATCCAAAGCCGTGGCGGAAAAGGAATTAAAACATGTAATATTACCGAGAAGAACGGCTCACTTGTCTCAGTTAAAACAGTTACTGGTGAAGAAGATTTAATGCTTATTACGGCTGGCGGGGTCTTAATCAGAATGGCTGTTAGTGATATTTCTCTTCTTGGAAGAAATACACAAGGTGTCAAGTTAATAAAACTTGGAGAAGATGAATATGTTGCAACGGTTGCAAAAGTAGAAAAAGAATCAGAAGAAGAAACAGAAGAACCGGAAGAAAAACTGGAAGATAGCAATGAATAATTTTAAAAGAGGCATCGTTTTGATGTCTCTTTTTTGGTAAAATATATAATTAGGGAAAGTTCTGACATTTGCACCAGGGGGAAGGTTATGAAAATAAAGGTAGAAAGTCTAAGAGAAGGTTGTATCCTTGAGGAAGATGTTATGGGAATGACTAGCTTCCCTATTATTCCGAAGAAAACAATAATAGACAAAAATTATATTAATATTTTATTAGCCTTTAAAATAAATGAAGTGAATGTTGAAAATAAAATGGCTGATGGAACGAGTTTGAAGACACAAAATAGTGAACAGAAACTATCAACAGAGAGTACAGTGAAAAATAAACTCAAATCTTCCTTTCAAGAACAATATAATGAAGCGGTCCTAAAATATAAAACTGATTTTAAAAATTGGCAATCAGGAGCAGTGATTAATGTTGCAAATGTAAAAGAATATTTATATCCTTTGCTTGAAAAAATAGAGGATGATGTGAATAGACAGATTTTATCGCTCCATCATTATTCTAATAAAGAAGATTATATTTATCATCATTCTATAGCTGTAGGAATTCTCAGCGGGATAATAGCTAAAAAAATGAACTATTCCAAAGGGGAATATTTTCAGGCAGCATTAGCTGGTTGCTTGGCTAATGCTGGTATGTCAAAGGTTTCACCATATATTATTAAGAAAAAAAGCACTCTGATAAGTGGCGAGATGAATGAGGTGCAGGAGCATGTTGTTCAAAGCCTTAAAATGGTGCAAAATACTCCTTTATTGAAATCTGAAACGAAGCTGGCCATTTTTCAACATCATGAACGTCTGGATGGATCCGGCTATCCGCTGAAATTGAAAGGAAATAAAATTCATTCCCTATCCAGAATTGTGGCAGTTGCAGATGTATTTCATGCTCTTATAAGTGATCGGTTATACCATGAAAATGTATCAGTATTTAAGGCGATTGAAATATTAATCTCTGATTGCTTTGGACAATTTGACATATCTGTAATAAATGTTTTACTAAATATGATTTCCGTTCATTTAGTTATCGGAACAAAGGTGAAATTATCGAATAATCAATTAGGCGAAATTATGTTTACAAAAAGTTCAGCTTTAACAAGACCGTTAATAAAAATGTTAAACAGCAGTGATATTATTGATTTGGAGAAAAGAAGAGATATCTGTATTGAGGAGATAGTTTAATTATCTCCTTTTTTATTCTAAAAAAGTATTGCATTTCATAGAAAAAGTTGATAGAATAATATTCGTTGGTTTAAAAAAACAACAAAATGCTTCAAAAATAATATTTTAAAAACATTTGACTAAATAGATTATCTGTGATAAACTATTAAAGTCGTTAAGATGATTGGTCTTTGAAAACTAAACAGAACAAAACGTCAATGTTTTAAATGATGAGCTATATCAAACACTTTTTTGGAGAGTTTGATCCTGGCTCAGGACGAACGCTGGCGGCGTGCCTAATACATGCAAGTCGAGCGGACTTTTAAAAGCTTGCTTTTAAAAGTTAGCGGCGGACGGGTGAGTAACACGTGGGTAACCTGCCTGTAAGACTGGGATAACTCCGGGAAACCGGGGCTAATACCGGATAACTTCTTTCCTCGCATGAGGAAAGATTGAAAGATGGCTTCGGCTATCACTTACAGATGGACCCGCGGCGCATTAGCTAGTTGGTGAGGTAACGGCTCACCAAGGCAACGATGCGTAGCCGACCTGAGAGGGTGATCGGCCACACTGGGACTGAGACACGGCCCAGACTCCTACGGGAGGCAGCAGTAGGGAATCTTCCGCAATGGACGAAAGTCTGACGGAGCAACGCCGCGTGAGTGATGAAGGTTTTCGGATCGTAAAACTCTGTTGTTAGGGAAGAACAAGTATCGTTCGAATAGGGCGGTACCTTGACGGTACCTAACCAGAAAGCCACGGCTAACTACGTGCCAGCAGCCGCGGTAATACGTAGGTGGCAAGCGTTGTCCGGAATTATTGGGCGTAAAGCGCGCGCAGGCGGTTTCTTAAGTCTGATGTGAAAGCCCACGGCTCAACCGTGGAGGGTCATTGGAAACTGGGAGACTTGAGTGCAGAAGAGGAGAGTGGAATTCCACGTGTAGCGGTGAAATGCGTAGAGATGTGGAGGAACACCAGTGGCGAAGGCGACTCTCTGGTCTGTAACTGACGCTGAGGCGCGAAAGCGTGGGGAGCGAACAGGATTAGATACCCTGGTAGTCCACGCCGTAAACGATGAGTGCTAAGTGTTAGAGGGTTTCCGCCCTTTAGTGCTGCAGCTAACGCATTAAGCACTCCGCCTGGGGAGTACGGCCGCAAGGCTGAAACTCAAAGGAATTGACGGGGGCCCGCACAAGCGGTGGAGCATGTGGTTTAATTCGAAGCAACGCGAAGAACCTTACCAGGTCTTGACATCCTCTGACAACCCTAGAGATAGGGCGTTCCCCTTCGGGGGACAGAGTGACAGGTGGTGCATGGTTGTCGTCAGCTCGTGTCGTGAGATGTTGGGTTAAGTCCCGCAACGAGCGCAACCCTTGACCTTAGTTGCCAGCATTCAGTTGGGCACTCTAAGGTGACTGCCGGTGACAAACCGGAGGAAGGTGGGGATGACGTCAAATCATCATGCCCCTTATGACCTGGGCTACACACGTGCTACAATGGATGGTACAAAGGGCTGCGAGACCGCGAGGTTAAGCCAATCCCATAAAACCATTCTCAGTTCGGATTGCAGGCTGCAACTCGCCTGCATGAAGCCGGAATCGCTAGTAATCGCGGATCAGCATGCCGCGGTGAATACGTTCCCGGGCCTTGTACACACCGCCCGTCACACCACGAGAGTTTGTAACACCCGAAGTCGGTGAGGTAACCTTTTGGAGCCAGCCGCCGAAGGTGGGACAGATGATTGGGGTGAAGTCGTAACAAGGTAGCCGTATCGGAAGGTGCGGCTGGATCACCTCCTTTCTAAGGATAATGGAAAACCACTTACGTGGTTATAAGAAGACGTTTATAAGTTCTGTTCAGTTTTGAAAGGTCAATCCTTTCAAATATATTGTTATTATTAGAAATTATTAAGAAACTTTTTCTAATTCTAACGAAGTATTTTGCTCCTGCGGCAAAGCGTATTCGAGGATGATTAGGTTCACCTCGGAGCAAGTCAGCATGTAGCAAATTCTCTGACGTTTAATCATGATGTGATTGAAGTCAGTAGCCTTGTTCCTTGAAAACTAGATACTGATAGAAGAAACCAAGTAAAACCGAGAATCGCCACTTTATGGATTTCATCCATTTTAAAGTAGTAATAACCTTATAGGTTAAGTTAGTAAGGGCGCACGGTGGATGCCTTGGCACTAGGAGCCGATGAAGGACGGGACTAACACCGATATGCTTCGGGGAGCTGTAAGCAAGCTTTGATCCGGAGATTTCCGAATGGGGGAACCCACTGCTCGTAATGGAGCAGTATCTTTACCTGAATACATAGGGTAATGAAGGCAGACCCGGGGAACTGAAACATCTAAGTACCCGGAGGAAGAGAAAGCAAACGCGATTTCCTGAGTAGCGGCGAGCGAAACGGAAGAAGCCCAAACCAAGAGGCTTGCCTCTTGGGGTTGTAGGACACTCTATACGGAGTTACAAAGGAACGGAGTAGATGAAGAGGTCTGGAAAGGCCCGTCAAAGAAGGTAACAACCCTGTAGTTGAAACTTCGTTCCCTCCAGAGTGGATCCTGAGTACGGCGGGACACGTGAAATCCCGTCGGAAGCAGGGAGGACCATCTCCCAAGGCTAAATACTCCCTAGTGACCGATAGTGAACCAGTACCGTGAGGGAAAGGTGAAAAGCACCCCGGGAGGGGAGTGAAAGAGAACCTGAAACCGTGTGCCTACAAGTAGTTAGAGCCCGTTAATGGGTGATAGCGTGCCTTTTGTAGAATGAACCGGCGAGTTACGATTTCATGCAAGGTTAAGCTGATGAAGCGGAGCCGCAGCGAAAGCGAGTCTGAATAGGGCGAATAAGTATGAGGTCGTAGACCCGAAACCAGGTGATCTACCCATGTCCAGGGTGAAGGTAAGGTAACACTTACTGGAGGCCCGAACCCACGCACGTTGAAAAGTGCGGGGATGAGGTGTGGGTAGCGGAGAAATTCCAATCGAACTTGGAGATAGCTGGTTCTCTCCGAAATAGCTTTAGGGCTAGCCTCAAGATGAAGAGTATTGGAGGTAGAGCACTGTTTGGACTAGGGGCCCTCATCGGGTTACCGAATTCAGACAAACTCCGAATGCCAAATACTTATGCTTGGGAGTCAGACTGCGAGTGATAAGATCCGTAGTCAAAAGGGAAACAGCCCAGACCACCAGCTAAGGTCCCAAAGTATACGTTAAGTGGAAAAGGATGTGGAGTTGCTTAGACAACCAGGATGTTGGCTTAGAAGCAGCCACCATTTAAAGAGTGCGTAATAGCTCACTGGTCGAGTGACTCTGCGCCGAAAATGTACCGGGGCTAAACGTATCACCGAAGCTGTGGATGGACACCTGACAGGTGTCCGTGGTAGGAGAGCGTTCTAAGGGCGGTGAAGCTAGACCGGAAGGACTAGTGGAGCGCTTAGAAGTGAGAATGCCGGTATGAGTAGCGAAAGAAGGGTGAGAATCCCTTCCACCGAATGCCTAAGGTTTCCTGAGGAAGGCTCGTCCGCTCAGGGTTAGTCGGGACCTAAGCCGAGGCCGAAAGGCGTAGGCGATGGACAACAGGTTGATATTCCTGTACCACCTCTTCACCGTTTGAACGATGGGGGGACGCAGGAGGATAGGGTAAGCGCACTGCTGGTTATGTGCGTCTAAGCAGTTAGGCTGGTTACGAGGCAAATCCCGTAACCGTGAAGGCGGAGCTGTGATAGCGAGGGAAATATAGTACCGAAGTTCCTGATTCCACACTGCCAAGAAAATCCTCTAGTGAGGTGAAAGGTGCCCGTACCGCAAACCGACACAGGTAGGCGAGGAGAGAATCCTAAGGTGAGCGAGAGAACTCTCGTTAAGGAACTCGGCAAAATGACCCCGTAACTTCGGGAGAAGGGGTGCTCTGGTAGGGTGCAAGCCCGAGAGAGCCGCAGTGAATAGGCCCAGGCGACTGTTTAGCAAAAACACAGGTCTCTGCGAAGCCGCAAGGCGAAGTATAGGGGCTGACGCCTGCCCGGTGCTGGAAGGTTAAGAGGAGGGGTTAGCGTAAGCGAAGCTCTGAATTGAAGCCCCAGTAAACGGCGGCCGTAACTATAACGGTCCTAAGGTAGCGAAATTCCTTGTCAGGTAAGTTCTGACCCGCACGAAAGGCGTAACGATCTGGGCACTGTCTCAACGAGAGACTCGGTGAAATTATAGTACCTGTGAAGATGCAGGTTACCCGCGACAGGACGGAAAGACCCCGTGGAGCTTTACTGCAGCCTGATATTGAATTTTGGTACAGCTTGTACAGGATAGGTAGGAGCCTTTGAAGCCGGAGCGCCAGCTTCGGTGGAGGCGTCGGTGGGATACTACCCTGGCTGTATTGAAATTCTAACCCGCACCCCTGATCGGGGTGGGAGACAGTGTCAGGCAGGCAGTTTGACTGGGGCGGTCGCCTCCTAAAGAGTAACGGAGGCGCCCAAAGGTTCCCTCAGAATGGTTGGAAATCATTCGTAGAGTGTAAAGGCACAAGGGAGCTTGACTGCGAGACCTACAAGTCGAGCAGGGACGAAAGTCGGGCTTAGTGATCCGGTGGTTCCGCATGGAAGGGCCATCGCTCAACGGATAAAAGCTACCCCGGGGATAACAGGCTTATCTCCCCCAAGAGTCCACATCGACGGGGAGGTTTGGCACCTCGATGTCGGCTCATCGCATCCTGGGGCTGTAGTCGGTCCCAAGGGTTGGGCTGTTCGCCCATTAAAGCGGTACGCGAGCTGGGTTCAGAACGTCGTGAGACAGTTCGGTCCCTATCCGTCGTGGGCGTAGGAAATTTGAGAGGAGCTGTCCTTAGTACGAGAGGACCGGGATGGACGCACCGCTGGTGTACCAGTTGTCTTGCCAAAGGCATCGCTGGGTAGCTATGTGCGGAAGGGATAAGTGCTGAAAGCATCTAAGCATGAAGCCCCCCTCAAGATGAGATTTCCCATAGCGCAAGCTAGTAAGATCCCTGAAAGATGATCAGGTTGATAGGTTCGAGGTGGAAGTGTGGCGACACATGGAGCTGACGAATACTAATCGATCGAGGACTTAACCAAGATAGAGCGATTCTCTTTACTTCTTCTTCTACAAGTATTTAGTTTTGAGGGAATAACCTCATATTGTCTGGTAATTATGGCGAGAAGGTCACACCCGTTCCCATCCCGAACACGGAAGTTAAGCTTCTCAGCGCCGATGGTAGTTGGGGGCTCTCCCCCTGCAAGAGTAGGACGTTGCCAGGCAATCGGAGAAAGTCACAGATATTGGTCTGTGGCTTTTTTGTATGGTAAAAATAGTTCTATAGTCCCGATTTGCGCGATTAACTGCTAAATTGACGAGATTAAGTGCCATTTTCGCGAGATTATTGTAATAAATCACGAGATTATGCTAAAGAATCACGAGATTAATTTTTTGCCTCGGAATATTGGCAGTATCGTTTGCCTTACTTTTTTCTTCAAAACTCTCTTTTGAAGACATAATCGTTTATACCAATAATCTGCCTTGCAGCATCCATGTTGTTCTTATTTATTCAAAAGATATTGAAGAACTAAATAAGTTGTCTTATACATAGATATTGATAAAAAGTTAGTAATTATAGGATAGTCATTTGTAGGTGTTGTTTTTAATAGTTCTGACCACCATTCTGTTTCATATCTTGCTATCATACTTAGATTATATAAAAGCAAATAATAAATAATTAATTCTGGAATCATTCCTAATCTATTCTTCTCAAGGGGAAGACAATAGATGTTTTTATCAATATGGTAGCGAAAAGGAAGAGGGAGTGTACTATCACAAGTAAAATAAATATTATCTTTTGTGGGTTTCTCCCATAGAATTTCGGAATTGCTTTTTGCATTAATATACTCCTTGAATGAATCAAAAGTTTTATGATAATAATCCAAAACTCTAATTGGTAAACTATATGTATTGTCATTTTGATATACAGGATAAAAATTTGAGATTTTAAAAAAATCAAGGCAATCATCAAGCTCCGGCAATTGGGTTAAAAGATCCTTCATGACAAATTTCTCTCCATCTAAATGTTCCACGTGAAACATATGCTTAGAAAAATGAGTGAATAAACCGAGCTTTTGGACTTTGACCTCATCATGAATAAATTGATATTGCTGTTTTTTCTTTTTACGCGATGTAACGCCATGCGCCAACACGGAAGTTGTTTCTGGATAATTCGGATCAACCGTTAAAATACATGCCTTAATTAAATGAACCAGGCCATAAAAGAGAAGAACTGGTTTAATTGCAAGCGGAGTAATCTCCGCCTGAGTATAATATAATTTCCCGTGATCCAAATAATACATAAAGGAAAAGCAATTATCATACCCCAGTTTACTAGAATCTATATCAGGTGATAATTTTTTATAACACTCTTTTAAATATTCTTGCGTGTAGACTGCAGATTGAAAATAATCTAATTGCTCCCATATTTTCTTCAAAAGTAGAACCTCCAAATTGTTAGAAAAGTGGAACATATTTGTATGTACTTGACAGTAGTTTATCCAATTGATAACCTACTAATAATATTTTTTTGGGTGCAGGAGGGAAAATTATGTGGGAAACAAAATTTGTTAAAGAAGGACTAACCTTTGATGATGTCTTATTAATTCCAGCAAAATCGGACGTATTACCTAAGGATGTAAGCTTAAGTGTATCATTAACAGAAACGCTGAAATTAAATATGCCGATTATTAGTGCTGGCATGGATACTGTAACAGAAGCAGAAATGGCGATTTCGATGGCACGTCAAGGTGGACTTGGAATCATTCATAAGAATATGAGTATTGAACAACAGGCAGAACAAGTTGATAAAGTAAAACGCTCAGAAAGCGGCGTTATTACAGATCCTTTCTTTTTAACTCCTGAGCATCAAGTATTTTCCGCAGAACATTTAATGGGTAAGTATCGAATTTCTGGTGTACCTATTGTAAACAATGAAGAAGAACAAAAATTAGTCGGTATTATTACAAATCGTGATCTTCGTTTTATTCAGGACTTCTCTATTCCCATTTCAGATGTAATGACAAAAGAAAATTTAGTAACTGCTCCAGTAGGCACTACATTAAAAGAAGCTGAACAAATTCTTCAAAGGCGTAAAATTGAAAAGCTTCCTTTAGTTGATAATAACGGAGTTCTTAAAGGGCTAATTACTATAAAAGATATTGAAAAAGTTATTGAATTTCCAAATTCTTCAAAAGATATACATGGTAGACTTTTGGTCGGAGCAGCAGTCGGGGTAACAAAAGATACCTTAAAACGGGTAGAACAGCTTGTAAAAGCCAATGTTGATGCGATTGTTATTGATACAGCCCATGGGCATTCTTATGGCGTTTTAAATACTGTACGTGAAATTAGGGCTGCATATCCAAACTTAAATATTATTGCTGGAAATGTTGCGACAGCAGAAGCAACGCGCGAATTATTTAATGCCGGTGCAGATGTGGTAAAAGTAGGAATTGGACCAGGTTCCATTTGTACTACACGGGTTGTTGCAGGAGTTGGTGTTCCTCAAATTACCGCTATATATGATTGTGCTACTGAAGCACGAAAACAAGGTAAAGCCATTATTGCAGATGGTGGAATTAAGTATTCTGGTGATATCGTAAAAGCATTGGCTGCTGGTGGTCATGCTGTTATGCTTGGAAGTTTATTAGCAGGTACAACTGAAAGTCCTGGAGAAACAGAAATTTTCCAAGGTCGCCGTTTTAAAGTATATCGTGGAATGGGTTCTGTTGCGGCAATGGAACAAGGATCAAAAGACCGATATTTTCAGGAAGATGCGAAAAAATTTGTTCCAGAAGGTATTGAAGGAAGAATTCCATATAAAGGCTCAGTAGAAGAAGTTATTTACCAATTATTAGGTGGATTGCGATCTGGAATGGGGTATTGTGGATCGAAGGATTTACAAGCTCTACGTGAAGAGGCACAATTTATTCGTATGACTGGAGCCGGATTAAAAGAAAGCCATCCGCATGATGTTCAAATAACCAAAGAGGCACCAAATTACTCATTGTCATAAGGTGTTCACAATTTAGGAAATATTTTATAAAAAAATGGTAGAATTCCGTATCTATGATACAGAATTCTACCATTTTTTGTTTTACTTAGGTATATCCTCCGTCTACTCAATAGATTCGAACTATGATACAATAACGAAAGTGTAGTTCATCGTGATGGAGGGTTATGAGTGAAAGCTAAAAATAAGTTAAAGAAGTGTCTTGCCAGTGCACTGGCATTTATATTAATAGTGAGTTTGTTGCAATTACCAAAAAATGCATTTGCGGCCGATGATATTTTAGATGTGCATGCTGATGGGGCTATTGCAATCGAAGCAAGTACTGGAAAAGTGCTTTATGAAAAAAATGCAGACACTGCACTGGGTGTTGCATCCATGTCAAAAATGATGACAGAGTATATTTTATTGGAGTCCGTTAAAAAGGGAAAAGTAAAATGGGATCAGGAATATACGCCTAGTGATTATGTTTATAAAATCTCTCATAATACAAAACTTTCAAATGTTCCATTGAGAAAAGATAAGAAATACAAAATTATTGATTTATATCATGCTATGGCAATATATTCAGCAAATGCAGCGACAATTGCGATTGCTGAAACGATTGCAGGTTCGGAAACAAATTTCGTAAAGATGATGAATGAAGAAGCAAAGAAACTCGGGTTAAAAGATTACAAATTTGTAAACTGTACGGGTTTAAACAACTCAGATTTACAAGGTATGTATCCAAAGAAATTTGGAGGACCTGATGATGAAAATATAATGTCAGCAAGAGCAACGGCAAAACTTGCCTACCACTTAGTAAATGACTATCCTGAAATGTTGAAAACATCAAGTATTCCAAAAATGGTGTTTCATGCAGGCTTTACTCCAGATGAAGATGTTAAAATGGAAAACTGGAATTGGATGCTGCCATCATTAGTCTATGGTTCAAAGGATAATGGTGTGGATGGTTTGAAAACAGGTACTACAGATTTTGCAGGCTATTGCTTTACGGGTACTGCTCAACGAAATGGAATGCGGGTTATTACGGTTGTATTAAATGCAACAAATGCAAAAGGTCAAGGCGGATACAGCGCACGATTTGATGAAACGAAAAAAATGATGGATTATGCGTTCAGTAATTTTTCCGTTAAAGAGGTTTATCCTAAAAACTATGAAATTAGTAAACATAAAACTCTTCCAGTGTTAAAAGGGAAAGAAAAAAATGTAAAGATTTCCACAAAAGAGCCTCTTCGTTTAGTTGTAAAAAATGGTGAGGATAAAGCTTTTAAACCTGTTTTAGTGTTAGATAAGAAAAAGCTCGACAAAGATGGCAATCTTTTAGCACCTGTGAAAAAGAACGAAGCAGTGGGAAAACTTGTAGCAGAATATAAAGGTTCAAAGGATTATGGATATTTATATGGCCAAAAATCTGCTAGTGTTTATGTTGTAACTGCAAATAATGTCGATAAGGCAAATTGGTTTGTTCTTATGATGAGAGGCGTGGGCCACTTTTTTGCTAATATTTGGGGCGGAATAACATCTACAGTTAAAGGTTGGTTCTAAAATTAATACTATACAAATAAAGCATTTTAAAGGCACCTTCTTGACAAGGTGTCTTTTTTGCTGTTTATTAATCTTAGGAACTTTATGGGAATTAAATATTTTCAGAAAAAAGGGGTAGTGTTCGTGAAAACAGGAACTGATAGAGTTAAGCGCGGCATGGCAGAAATGCAAAAAGGCGGGGTAATTATGGACGTTATAAATGCGGAACAAGCAAAAATTGCAGAAGATGCTGGAGCAGTTGCTGTTATGGCATTAGAACGCGTACCTTCAGATATACGAAAAGCTGGTGGTGTAGCAAGAATGGCTGATCCACGTATTGTGGAAGAAGTGATGAATGCTGTGACAATCCCTGTAATGGCTAAAGCAAGAATTGGCCATATTGTTGAGGCACGTGTTCTTGAGGCAATGGGAGTAGATTATATTGATGAAAGTGAAGTATTAACTCCAGCTGATGAAGAATACCATTTAAATAAAAAGGAATATACTGTTCCATTTGTTTGTGGCTGTCGTGATTTAGGGGAGGCAGCACGCCGAATCGGTGAAGGTGCTTCAATGCTGCGCACAAAAGGTGAACCAGGTACAGGAAATATTGTAGAAGCAGTTAGACATATACGAAAAGTAAATGCACAGGTAAGAAAAGTCATCAGCATGAATGAAGATGAATTAATGACTGAAGCCAAAATTCTAGGGGCGCCATACGAAGTATTGCTTGAAATTAAAAGGCATGGCGGTTTGCCAGTCGTTAACTTTGCTGCTGGTGGGGTTGCAACTCCAGCTGATGCAGCACTTATGATGCAATTAGGAGCAGATGGTGTTTTTGTTGGTTCGGGTATATTCAAATCAGAAAACCCTGCAAAATTTGCTAAAGCTATTGTAGAAGCAACAACACATTATCAAGACTATGAGCTTATTGCTCATATTTCCAAAAACCTAGGAACAGCAATGAAAGGAATTGAAATATCTTCATTATCACCAGAATCTCGTATGCAAGAACGAGGCTGGTAAGGAGTATCGTCTAATGGTTAAAATCGGTGTACTAGGCCTTCAAGGGGCTGTAAGAGAACATGTTAATGCAATAGAGAAATGTGGTGCTAATGCAGTTGTAGTAAAGCACAAGGAGCAATTAAATGAGCTGGATGGGTTGATTCTACCCGGTGGTGAGAGCACAACAATGAGGAAGCTCATAGATAAGTATGACTTTTTAGATGAGCTTAAGAACTTTGGAAAACAAGGTAAGCCGATGTTCGGCACTTGTGCTGGCTTAATATTACTGGCTAAATCGATTGTAGGATATGATCAACCGCATATTGGAGTGTTAGATGTAAAGGTTGAAAGAAATTCATTTGGTCGACAAAAGGAAAGCTTTGAAACTGATTTAGATATAGCTGGTGTAGCTGACCATTTTCCGGCAGTATTTATACGTGCGCCACATATCGTTGAAGCTGGCGAGAACGTTGAAGTACTTGCCAAACATAATGGAAGAATAGTAGCAGCTCGAGAAGGACAGTTTTTAGGCTGCTCCTTCCATCCGGAATTAACAGATGACAGCAGACTAACAGAATATTTTGTGGATATGGTCAAAAAATCAAAAGAAAATGCATAAAAGCAGTTGCATTTAGGTAAAAATTGTAGTAAATTATTTTTTAATATCAATTTAAAGCATTGACAGGAAATAGTAGCAAGTTATTCTTTTTTAGAGAGTCGGTGGCCGGTGTAAACCGATAAAGGAAATTTGCGAATCCATCCTTGAGCGAAGTACCGAATGTTTTTTAAACTAGTAAGTACTTTCGGGTAAAACCGTTATCGATTAAAGTGGAAAGCAAATCTAATTTGCTTTCAATCTGGGTGGCAACGCGGGTAACTCTCGTCCCTTTATAGGGGACGGGAGTTTTTTGTTTTTATTAAGAATAAGGAGGAAAATAGCATGCTTGATATTAAATATTTAAGAGCAAACTTCGATAAAGTAAAGGAAAAATTGCAGCATCGCGGGGAAGATTTGACCGACTTTGAAAAGTTTGAGGAATTGGATATAAAAAGACGGGAACTTATTGTTGTTACAGAAGATTTAAAAAGCAAACGCAATGAAGTAAGTCAAAAAATAGCGCAATTGAAAAGGGAAAAGCAAGATGCTGACAACTTGATCACCGAAATGCGTGAAGTTGGAGAAAAAATAAAACTATATGACGATGAATTGCGTCAGGTGGAAGAAACATTGGATCGCATCCTCATGTCTATTCCTAATATTCCTCATGAAAGTACTCCAATTGGAGAATCAGAAGATGATAATGTCGAAATCCGTAAATGGGGAGAGGTAAGAGAGTTTGATTTTGAAGCTAAGCCGCATTGGGATATTGCGACAAATTTAAGTATATTAGATTTTGAACGCGCAGCGAAAGTAACAGGAAGCCGTTTTGTATTTTACAAAGGGTTAGGTGCCAGGCTAGAACGGGCTTTATTTAACTTTATGTTAGACCTGCATGTAGAAGAGCATGGTTATGAAGAAGTATTACCGCCATATTTAGTGAATCGTGCAAGTATGACAGGTACTGGCCAGCTGCCTAAGTTCGAGGAAGATGCATTTTTAGTAGAGAGTGAAGATTACTTCTTAATCCCTACAGCAGAAGTACCGGTGACAAATTTACACCGAGATGAAATTTTAGACGGGGATCAGCTTCCTATCAATTATGCAGCATTTAGTGCATGTTTCCGTTCTGAGGCAGGTTCTGCAGGTCGTGATACTAGGGGACTCATTCGCCAACATCAATTTAACAAGGTAGAGCTGGTGAAGTTTGTGAAACCGGAAGATTCTTATGAGGAGCTTGAAAAATTAACAGGTCATGCAGAAAAAGTACTTCAATTACTTGGATTGCCATACCGTGTTTTAAGTATGTGTACAGCAGATTTAGGATTTACAGCTGCTAAAAAATACGATATCGAAGTATGGATCCCAAGCTATAATGCTTATCGCGAGATTTCTTCTTGCAGTAACTTTGAGGCATTTCAAGCACGCAGGGCAAATATTCGTTTCCGCCGCGAACTTAATGGGAAGCCAGAACATGTTCATACACTAAATGGTTCAGGCTTGGCAATCGGACGTACAGTCGCTGCTATTTTGGAGAACTACCAACAAGAAGATGGCAGTGTAATAATTCCAGAAGTGTTGCGTCCATATATGAGAAATGTGGATGTTATTAAAGCAAAATAAATTTATGTAATCTAAATGCCTTTATGCGTACATGTTTACTAGGTTTTCTCTCGATATAACTGTACACGTGTACGCATTAGGCAAAAGTTAATAATAAACACAAATATCAATCGGGAAAAAGAAGATAAAAAATAACTTATAAATAGTGTTGACAAGCTGTTTTTTGTTTGTTATATTATTACTTGTCGATACGGAGGAATACCCAAGTCCGGCTGAAGGGATCGGTCTTGAAAACCGACAGGCGGGTTAAACCGCGCGGGGGTTCGAATCCCTCTTCCTCCGCCATATTGAATAATAACACGCATAAAATATTGGAGATTTGAGATTCGTTACTTTTTGTAACGAATCTTTTGTTTTATAGAGGAAATAAAAGAAGCCGCTTTTTAGGCGACTTCTTTTAATATGATAAGGAAGTTTGTGATATAAAGGTGAAATTCGAACTACTTTTCACTAGCTCGTGAATTACCTCTGGTCCCGCCTGAGATTGAGGGTGAAGTTGGAACTAGAGTATATCTTATTTATTTCTTAACAATTGTGTTTGTTTAAGAAAATAGCTTATTCTTTCAATAATTGGTTCAATGCTTTCTTCATCATTTAATAAATCATAATCGTTAATATTCAAACGGAGAACAGGACAAGCATTGAAAGAATTAATCCAATCCTCATAGCGTTTATGCATCTCAATCCAGTATTCAATAGGCGTCTTTTGTTCCATAGGTCTGCCGCGCTTTTGAATTCTTTCCAAAATATCTTCGATAGATCCATCTAAATAAATCAATAAGTCCGGATGAGGGAAATAAGGTGTCATTACCATAGCATCAAATAAATTTTTATATGTCTCATAATCTACTTCAGACATGTTCCCTTTTTCATAATGCATTTTGGCAAAAATCCCAGTATCTTCGTAAATCGATCGATCTTGAATGAATCCTCCACCATACTCGAAAATTCTCTTTTGTTCTTTAAAGCGTTCCCCTAAAAAATAGATTTGTAAATGAAAACTCCATCTTTTAAAGTCATTATAAAACTTGTCCAAATATGGATTGGAATCTACTTTTTCAAAGGATGTACGAAAATTTAACGCTTTAGCTAATGTTTTCGTCATCGTGGATTTTCCCACTCCAACAGTTCCGGCAATTGTGATAACTGTATTGTTGGGGATACCGTATTTATTGCGAAGTTCCATAGCACTGTGCCCCTTTTTGTAAAGTTAAGGATAATTGATCCAAAATATATTGAAGATCACCTTCGTATTGGATAAAATCAAGGTCGTCTCCATTAAATCGCAATACAGGGATGCTTGGATGAGTACGTTCAAAATTATCCATAAAAAGGTCATAGTCTGCTGATAATTGTTTTAAATAATCCGCACTTATATTCTTTTCAAAATCTCTGCCTCTCATTTTGATTCTTTTCATGACAGTATCTAAACTAGCATTTAAGTAAATAACTAAATTAGGCTGAGGCATATCTTTTATTAAAATGTTGTATATTTGCAGGTATTTTTGATATTGGTCTGTTTTTAACGTTCTCCTGGCAAATATTAAGTTTTTAAAAATATGATAATCAGACACAACTGGCTTGTTTTTTAGGAGATAGTCAGTGTTAATATCCTCTAGTTGTTTGTAGCGATTACAAAGGAAAAACATCTCTAGTTGAAAACTCCATTCCTCAATATTATCGTAGAATTTTTCAAGAAATGGGTTCTCGTCTACAATTTCTTTTAACAGATGATAGTGTAAGTGGGAAGAAATTGCCTTTGCGAGAGAGGTTTTGCCTATACCAATTGGCCCTTCAACCGTTATAAACGGTAGAGTTTCCATTTACTGTCCTCCTCAAGTAGTCATCTTTCCATATGGAAAATGAATAAAACGTCGTAAAAAGCACACTAATACATATTTTAGCACATGTTAAAAAGGTGTGGTACGGAATATAATTCTAAAAAGGGAAGCGTTAGGCGCCTTGCTCATCGGCGTACGGATGAGTGAAATTTGTACTTCAAATTTTGCTTGATGTCAATTATCGTGGGGAGGAGACGGAGAAATCCGCTAGCCGATAGGCACTGCGTTAGTCAGATATTATATGTTTTTAAATCAAAAATCCCCCTTTATGCGTAAAAGGGGAAATTTTGAATCACTTTTTTTCTACATTGAAATTTTCTACAATTAACAGCCAATTTTGCGGAAAAGATAAACCTAATTTCCAATAGCTCATACCACGTAAATTTAGTTCTTTGAGAAGATTAAATTTCGCTTGAATCGATCTTGCATCTTCAAACCAAACCTTATGTTTTTTACCGGAATCGTCAACATAGTCAATATTTGGAGCTTGAGCCGCGGAATCATATTTAATAGGGACATTGTGATTGGCAGCAATTTTAATAGCTTGTTGGGGGCTTATTGCTTTGGCAATATCTTTTCCGGGAGTAAAAGGAAGTGTCCAGTCATACCCATAGAGATTCTGTCCCATCAAAATTTTCTTGGAAGGTATTTCCTTTACAGCGTATTCTAACACTTTCCTAACTTGATTAATGGGAGATACGGCCATTGGTGGCCCGCCGCTATAGCCCCATTCATATGTCATAATAACGACAAAATCTACAATTTCACCATGAGCTTTATAATCATGAGCTTCATACCAGCGACCTTTCTGTGTTGAGCTTATTTTTGGTGCTAAAGCAGTGGACAAAAACCAACCTTCCTTCGAAAAGAGATTTTTTGCTTTTCGTAAAAATTGATTATAGGCATCTTTATCTTGCGGACGTAAATACTCAAAATCAATATGAATATCACGGAAACCGTACCTTTTAGCAGTGGAAACAATATTATTTAAAAATGTGTTTTGGATGGCTTGATCCGTTAATAAAATTCTTCCTAATTCATCGCTAAATTGCCCTTGCTCTTGGTTATTTATAGCCATAACTAAGACGTTTTTGTTTCTTCTTGCAATCTCAGGCAGGTTTCCTAAAGGGGGGGCTATTAATGATCCATCACGATTTACTCGAAATGCAAAGGGAGATAAGTAAGTTAAGTATGGTGCCGCCTCACGAGAACTGTTTTCTAAAGCGGTAGATACAGTATTTCCAAACGGTTCTACATAAGCATTAAATTCAGCATTCACTTTTCTTTGTTGGGATATATATAATTTCATTCCTACATGTAATGGTTGGTTGATTGAAATACCATTGATCCTCGCGAGTTCAGCTGGAGTGGTATGGAATTTACGGGCAATGGAGGTTAGACTGTCACCGCGTTGCACCCAATAAAAGCTTCCGATAATGGGGATTACTAAGGCTTGCCCTTCCACTAAATGATCTGGGTTTGGAAGTTCATTAGCGGACGTAAGCTCATTTGCTGAAACTTGGTACAATCTTGCTATCCCCGCAACTGTTTCATTTGGTTTAACCACATGTATTTGCAATGCAAACCCTCCTCTATTTAAAATAAAATGTATATGTGATAAAAAGCAAATATAACTCTTAAACATTCTATGTCTCCTATGAAAAAAAATGTTATGTTTTGAGTAATGACGATAAATCCTATAAATTCATTTACTAATTGGTTATAATAGGCGAAGAAATTCGTACTTAATAAACAGAGGTTATAATGATGACATTAGATACAGGTTTAGATGATAGACATTTTATGAGTCTGGCTTTGGAAGAGGCTAAAAAGGCTGCGGAAATAAATGAGGTTCCGATTGGGGCTGTTATTGTTTTGGACAACGAAGTAGTGGCATCTGCCCACAACCTACGAGAAACAACTCAAAATGCTACAACACATGCAGAAATACTAGCGATTCAAGAAGCATGTAATCGTATTGGTTCATGGCGGCTGGAGAATGCTGTTCTTTATGTCACTTTAGAGCCTTGCCCTATGTGCAGCGGGGCAATTATTCTTTCAAGAATAAAGAGAGTTGTATTTGGTGCGTATGATCCTAAAGCAGGTTGCGCAGGCAGTTTGATGAATTTATTAGAAGATGAAAGGTTCAACCATCAATGTGAAGTAACCAGTGATGTTTTAGGAAAAGAATGTGGAGAAATGTTAAGTACATTTTTTCGGGAAATTCGCCATAAAAAAAAGCAGGAAAAGTTGAGTGGCAATGCGGCCAATAATTAACAACGCACTATTCATTGATTTTTTGTTCAAACACTAGTATACTATGTTTAGCGTTAATTAAACGCAACTTAATATGGTATCAACTTTGCCGTGCTAGGTGGGGAGGTAGCGGTGCCCTGTACCCGCAATCCGCTCTAGCGGGACTGAATCCCTTCTTGAGGCTAGTTTCCTGTAGGGTCTGCCTTAAGTAAGTGGTGTTGACGCTTGGGTCCTGCGCAATGGAAATCCATGAACCATGTCAGGTCCGGAAGGAAGCAGCATTAAGTGGACTCTTCCATGTGCCGCAGGGCAGCCTGAGCCGAGCTAACTGCTTAAGTAACGCTTATGGGAGCTAGTCGAGGGAAGGTGCACGGCAGTTACTTCTACATACTAACTCATCCAATTTGGATGGGTTTTTTGCATTATTTGAAATTAAAATAGTTTCCCCTTTATAAATGGGAAATTGCGACTGTATAATGTATAATAGGGAAAAGCAATATTATTAGAACTTAAATGGATATAAAATATTTTATAAAGAAGGTGGGAGGGACATGGCATATCAAGCATTATATAGAGTGTGGCGACCGCAATCATTTGAAGATGTTGCGGGACAAGAGCATGTAACGAAGACACTTCAGAATGCCCTCCTGCAGCAAAAGATTTCACATGCTTATTTATTTTCCGGGCCAAGAGGAACTGGTAAAACAAGTGCTGCAAAAATTTTGGCTAAAGCAATAAATTGTGAAAAAGCCCCAGTAGCAGAACCATGCAATGAATGTGCAGCGTGTCGAGGTATAACCGACGGATCTATTCCAGATGTTATTGAAATTGATGCAGCCTCCAATAATGGCGTTGAGGAAATTAGGGATATCCGTGATAAAGTGAAATTTGCGCCAAATGCTGTACCGTATAAGGTCTATATTATTGATGAAGTTCATATGCTTTCCATTGGGGCATTTAATGCGCTTTTAAAAACATTGGAGGAGCCTCCTCAACATGTCATCTTCATTTTGGCGACGACAGAACCTCATAAAATACCGTTAACCATTATTTCTAGGTGCCAGCGCTTTGATTTTAAAAGGATCACAGCAAAAGATATTATGAAAAGAATGGTGCATATTGCAAATGGGTCTGGGATACAATTCGAGGAAAAAGCTTTTGAAATAATTGCACGTGCGGCAGAGGGCGGACTTCGGGATGCTTTAAGCTTACTCGATCAAGCTGTTTCATTTAGTGATGAAGTCGTTACAGTGAATGATGCACTAACTGTAACAGGTGCTATTTCTCAAGAGTATTTAAATCAATTGGCTTTATCGATAAAGGAAAATAATGTAGCTCTCGCATTGAAAACGTTGGAGGATCTGTTATATCAGGGAAAAGACGAAACAAGGTTTATCGAGGATTTGATTCTTTATTTTCGGGATATGCTGTTATATAAAACGGCACCAAATCTTGAGGAGTCTATTGAGCGCGTTATGGTTGACACAGATTTCCAAAACCTTGCGCAAACTATAACCAACGAGCAAATTTATGAATACATTGATATATTAAATAGGACACAGCAAGAAATGAAATTTTCCAATATAGCAAAAATGTATATCGAAGTTGCCTTAATACGTTTATGTGAAACAAAGGTGGCAACTGTACATCATAGTGACGATGTTCAAAATTTGCTTGGTAAAATAGAAAGGCTTGAAAAGGAAATACAAGCTCTTAAAGAAAATGGTGTAACCGTTTCTCAAGAGGAAAAGCCTCAAGCTGCTAAAAGAGCTCCTCGAACTGGGAAAGGATATAAGGTACAAACGGGAAGAATTCATGATATATTAAAAGGGGCAACCAAACAGGATTTACAACTCATTAAAAGCCGATGGGGCGATATGCTGGAGATGCTAAATAATCGCCAAATGCGATCCCAGGCGGCATTACTGAATGAGGCAGAGCCTGTTGCGGCCTCGAACAATGCGTTTGTATTGAAGTTTAAATATGAAATTCATTGCCAAATGGCCATGGAAAATAATAAATTTCTAGAAGCTATTTCTTCTATTCTTCAGGAGATAACAGGAATCCATTATCAAGCTGTTGGCATTCCGGAGAATCAATGGAATGAAGTTAGGGAAGATTTTTTGAAAAATAATATGGATTCATCTGGGGATGCGCAAGAAGAAGCTGAGGATGATCCAATTATTGCAGAAGCTAAGAAATTAGTTGGTATAGATTTAATTGAAATACAGGATTAATGAATTTGGAGGATGATGAAAATGCGTGGCATGGGTAATATGCAAAATATGATGAAACAAATGCAAAAAATGCAAAAAAAAATGGCAGAAGCACAGGAACAATTGGGGGAACAACGTATTGAAGGTACTGCCGGCGGAGGAATGGTATCAGTAATTGTTTCCGGGCATAAAGAAGTGTTAGAAGTAAATATTAAAGAAGAGGTTGTAGATCCTGAAGATATTGAAATGCTTCAAGATCTTGTTTTGGCTGCTACAAATGATGCATTGAAAAAGGCAGATGAACTAACGAACCAAACAATGGGACAATTTACAAAAGGACTAAATCTACCAGGTTTTTAAGGGGAAATAAAGAATGCATTATCCTGAACCGATTACAAAGCTCATGGATAGCTTTATGAAACTGCCAGGGATTGGCCCAAAGACGGCTTCAAGACTGGCGTTTTTTGTGTTAACCATGAAAGAAGACATAGTGCTTGACTTTGCAAAAGCACTTGTAGATGCAAAACGAAATCTAGGCTATTGTTCGGTTTGCGGTCATATAACCGATCAAGATCCTTGCTATATTTGTACTGATCAAAGAAGAGACAGAAGTGTCATTTGTGTAGTGCAAGATCCTAAGGATGTTATAGCAATGGAAAAAATGAAGGAATTTAATGGATTATATCACGTTCTACATGGGGCGATTTCTCCGATGGATGGGATTGGCCCGGAGGATATTAATGTACCCGATTTATTAAAAAGGCTTCAGGATGAAACAGTTCAAGAAGTAATATTAGCCACGAATCCGAATATTGAAGGAGAAGCAACCGCAATGTATATCTCTAGATTATTGAAACCATCTGGTATCAAAATTACTCGTATTGCTCATGGTTTACCTGTTGGTGGAGATTTAGAATATGCGGATGAAGTTACTTTATCCAAGGCACTTGAGGGAAGAAGAGAAGTATAAGCGGGGTGAACTCTCTTGTTTGGACGAAAACAAAAGCTGCGAGAAGAATATGATCAAAAGCTGATCAATCTAATGACAACCGCAAGAAAAGATTGGATACATCAAAAATCCTTGGTTGATATGAGTTTTGAATATGATGAAGAGCTTAATTATTATAAAATGACGGCTGAAGCGAAATATTTCTTTCTCTTCAGAGAAGCTAAAAAACGAAATTTAAGAATAAAAGTATAGAATCCATTGATTATTTCTGCATAAAAGTTCTTTTTGGACAATCTGTTCATAAAATGGATAGTAAATATGCAGAAATAAGGAGTGGAGAAATTGAGCCCAGTTATCATAGTATCCATTATTATTGTTTTGATTTTACTATTGTTAGCTGCAGGGACATTGGGAAAACCAGTGAAATGGTTTGGTCAATTGCTTATAAAGTTTATAATAGGAGCCGTATTTTTGTTCTTTTTAAATACTATAGGAAGTCACTATGGTCTTCATGTTCCAATTAATTTCATAACAACTGCCATATCAGGTTTGTTAGGAATCCCCGGTGTAATAGGTTTAACCATTATTCAAACTTGGATTCTTCATTAAAAATTCCTCTTTTGAGGAATTTTTAATGTTTTTATTGACTTTGGATATAATAGATGATAATATATAAAACGTCGCTGAAATACTTCAGTCAAATAATAAGAAAAAAACATTTGACAAAGGGATTTAAAAGTGATATTATATAAAAGTTGCTTCATTAAAAAAGCAACAATGATTGATCTTTGAAAACTAAACAGAACAAAACGTCAATGTTTTAAATAATGAGCTACATCAAACACTTTTTTGGAGAGTTTGATCCTGGCTCAGGACGAACGCTGGCGGCGTGCCTAATACATGCAAGTCGAGCGGACTTTTAAAAGCTTGCTTTTAAAAGTTAGCGGCGGACGGGTGAGTAACACGTGGGTAACCTGCCTGTAAGACTGGGATAACTCCGGGAAACCGGGGCTAATACCGGATAACTTCTTTCCTCGCATGAGGAAAGATTGAAAGATGGCTTCGGCTATCACTTACAGATGGACCCGCGGCGCATTAGCTAGTTGGTGAGGTAACGGCTCACCAAGGCAACGATGCGTAGCCGACCTGAGAGGGTGATCGGCCACACTGGGACTGAGACACGGCCCAGACTCCTACGGGAGGCAGCAGTAGGGAATCTTCCGCAATGGACGAAAGTCTGACGGAGCAACGCCGCGTGAGTGATGAAGGTTTTCGGATCGTAAAACTCTGTTGTTAGGGAAGAACAAGTATCGTTCGAATAGGGCGGTACCTTGACGGTACCTAACCAGAAAGCCACGGCTAACTACGTGCCAGCAGCCGCGGTAATACGTAGGTGGCAAGCGTTGTCCGGAATTATTGGGCGTAAAGCGCGCGCAGGCGGTTTCTTAAGTCTGATGTGAAAGCCCACGGCTCAACCGTGGAGGGTCATTGGAAACTGGGAGACTTGAGTGCAGAAGAGGAGAGTGGAATTCCACGTGTAGCGGTGAAATGCGTAGAGATGTGGAGGAACACCAGTGGCGAAGGCGACTCTCTGGTCTGTAACTGACGCTGAGGCGCGAAAGCGTGGGGAGCGAACAGGATTAGATACCCTGGTAGTCCACGCCGTAAACGATGAGTGCTAAGTGTTAGAGGGTTTCCGCCCTTTAGTGCTGCAGCTAACGCATTAAGCACTCCGCCTGGGGAGTACGGCCGCAAGGCTGAAACTCAAAGGAATTGACGGGGGCCCGCACAAGCGGTGGAGCATGTGGTTTAATTCGAAGCAACGCGAAGAACCTTACCAGGTCTTGACATCCTCTGACAACCCTAGAGATAGGGCGTTCCCCTTCGGGGGACAGAGTGACAGGTGGTGCATGGTTGTCGTCAGCTCGTGTCGTGAGATGTTGGGTTAAGTCCCGCAACGAGCGCAACCCTTGACCTTAGTTGCCAGCATTCAGTTGGGCACTCTAAGGTGACTGCCGGTGACAAACCGGAGGAAGGTGGGGATGACGTCAAATCATCATGCCCCTTATGACCTGGGCTACACACGTGCTACAATGGATGGTACAAAGGGCTGCGAGACCGCGAGGTTAAGCCAATCCCATAAAACCATTCTCAGTTCGGATTGCAGGCTGCAACTCGCCTGCATGAAGCCGGAATCGCTAGTAATCGCGGATCAGCATGCCGCGGTGAATACGTTCCCGGGCCTTGTACACACCGCCCGTCACACCACGAGAGTTTGTAACACCCGAAGTCGGTGAGGTAACCTTTTGGAGCCAGCCGCCGAAGGTGGGACAGATGATTGGGGTGAAGTCGTAACAAGGTAGCCGTATCGGAAGGTGCGGCTGGATCACCTCCTTTCTAAGGATAATGGAAAACCACTTTCGTGGTTACGAAGAGACGTTTTCGTTCTGTTTAGTTTTGAAAGAGCAATCTTTCTATGAGAAAGAAAGATGGGCCTATAGCTCAGCTGGTTAGAGCGCACGCCTGATAAGCGTGAGGTCGATGGTTCGAGTCCATTTAGGCCCACCATTATAATTGCATATTTCATTATGGGGCCTTAGCTCAGCTGGGAGAGCGCCTGCTTTGCACGCAGGAGGTCAGCGGTTCGATCCCGCTAGGCTCCACCAATTTTTGTTCCTTGAAAACTAGATACTGATAGAAGAAACCAAGTAAAACCGAGAATCGCCACTTTATGGATTTCATCCATTTTAAAGTAGTAATAACCTTATAGGTTAAGTTAGTAAGGGCGCACGGTGGATGCCTTGGCACTAGGAGCCGATGAAGGACGGGACTAACACCGATATGCTTCGGGGAGCTGTAAGCAAGCTTTGATCCGGAGATTTCCGAATGGGGGAACCCACTGCTCGTAATGGAGCAGTATCTTTACCTGAATACATAGGGTAATGAAGGCAGACCCGGGGAACTGAAACATCTAAGTACCCGGAGGAAGAGAAAGCAAACGCGATTTCCTGAGTAGCGGCGAGCGAAACGGAAGAAGCCCAAACCAAGAGGCTTGCCTCTTGGGGTTGTAGGACACTCTATACGGAGTTACAAAGGAACGGAGTAGATGAAGAGGTCTGGAAAGGCCCGTCAAAGAAGGTAACAACCCTGTAGTTGAAACTTCGTTCCCTCCAGAGTGGATCCTGAGTACGGCGGGACACGTGAAATCCCGTCGGAAGCAGGGAGGACCATCTCCCAAGGCTAAATACTCCCTAGTGACCGATAGTGAACCAGTACCGTGAGGGAAAGGTGAAAAGCACCCCGGGAGGGGAGTGAAAGAGAACCTGAAACCGTGTGCCTACAAGTAGTTAGAGCCCGTTAATGGGTGATAGCGTGCCTTTTGTAGAATGAACCGGCGAGTTACGATTTCATGCAAGGTTAAGCTGATGAAGCGGAGCCGCAGCGAAAGCGAGTCTGAATAGGGCGAATAAGTATGAGGTCGTAGACCCGAAACCAGGTGATCTACCCATGTCCAGGGTGAAGGTAAGGTAACACTTACTGGAGGCCCGAACCCACGCACGTTGAAAAGTGCGGGGATGAGGTGTGGGTAGCGGAGAAATTCCAATCGAACTTGGAGATAGCTGGTTCTCTCCGAAATAGCTTTAGGGCTAGCCTCAAGATGAAGAGTATTGGAGGTAGAGCACTGTTTGGACTAGGGGCCCTCATCGGGTTACCGAATTCAGACAAACTCCGAATGCCAAATACTTATGCTTGGGAGTCAGACTGCGAGTGATAAGATCCGTAGTCAAAAGGGAAACAGCCCAGACCACCAGCTAAGGTCCCAAAGTATACGTTAAGTGGAAAAGGATGTGGAGTTGCTTAGACAACCAGGATGTTGGCTTAGAAGCAGCCACCATTTAAAGAGTGCGTAATAGCTCACTGGTCGAGTGACTCTGCGCCGAAAATGTACCGGGGCTAAACGTATCACCGAAGCTGTGGATGGACACCTGACAGGTGTCCGTGGTAGGAGAGCGTTCTAAGGGCGGTGAAGCTAGACCGGAAGGACTAGTGGAGCGCTTAGAAGTGAGAATGCCGGTATGAGTAGCGAAAGAAGGGTGAGAATCCCTTCCACCGAATGCCTAAGGTTTCCTGAGGAAGGCTCGTCCGCTCAGGGTTAGTCGGGACCTAAGCCGAGGCCGAAAGGCGTAGGCGATGGACAACAGGTTGATATTCCTGTACCACCTCTTCACCGTTTGAACGATGGGGGGACGCAGGAGGATAGGGTAAGCGCACTGCTGGTTATGTGCGTCTAAGCAGTTAGGCTGGTTACGAGGCAAATCCCGTAACCGTGAAGGCGGAGCTGTGATAGCGAGGGAAATATAGTACCGAAGTTCCTGATTCCACACTGCCAAGAAAATCCTCTAGTGAGGTGAAAGGTGCCCGTACCGCAAACCGACACAGGTAGGCGAGGAGAGAATCCTAAGGTGAGCGAGAGAACTCTCGTTAAGGAACTCGGCAAAATGACCCCGTAACTTCGGGAGAAGGGGTGCTCTGGTAGGGTGCAAGCCCGAGAGAGCCGCAGTGAATAGGCCCAGGCGACTGTTTAGCAAAAACACAGGTCTCTGCGAAGCCGCAAGGCGAAGTATAGGGGCTGACGCCTGCCCGGTGCTGGAAGGTTAAGAGGAGGGGTTAGCGTAAGCGAAGCTCTGAATTGAAGCCCCAGTAAACGGCGGCCGTAACTATAACGGTCCTAAGGTAGCGAAATTCCTTGTCAGGTAAGTTCTGACCCGCACGAAAGGCGTAACGATCTGGGCACTGTCTCAACGAGAGACTCGGTGAAATTATAGTACCTGTGAAGATGCAGGTTACCCGCGACAGGACGGAAAGACCCCGTGGAGCTTTACTGCAGCCTGATATTGAATTTTGGTACAGCTTGTACAGGATAGGTAGGAGCCTTTGAAGCCGGAGCGCCAGCTTCGGTGGAGGCGTCGGTGGGATACTACCCTGGCTGTATTGAAATTCTAACCCGCACCCCTGATCGGGGTGGGAGACAGTGTCAGGCAGGCAGTTTGACTGGGGCGGTCGCCTCCTAAAGAGTAACGGAGGCGCCCAAAGGTTCCCTCAGAATGGTTGGAAATCATTCGTAGAGTGTAAAGGCACAAGGGAGCTTGACTGCGAGACCTACAAGTCGAGCAGGGACGAAAGTCGGGCTTAGTGATCCGGTGGTTCCGCATGGAAGGGCCATCGCTCAACGGATAAAAGCTACCCCGGGGATAACAGGCTTATCTCCCCCAAGAGTCCACATCGACGGGGAGGTTTGGCACCTCGATGTCGGCTCATCGCATCCTGGGGCTGTAGTCGGTCCCAAGGGTTGGGCTGTTCGCCCATTAAAGCGGTACGCGAGCTGGGTTCAGAACGTCGTGAGACAGTTCGGTCCCTATCCGTCGTGGGCGTAGGAAATTTGAGAGGAGCTGTCCTTAGTACGAGAGGACCGGGATGGACGCACCGCTGGTGTACCAGTTGTCTTGCCAAAGGCATCGCTGGGTAGCTATGTGCGGAAGGGATAAGTGCTGAAAGCATCTAAGCATGAAGCCCCCCTCAAGATGAGATTTCCCATAGCGCAAGCTAGTAAGATCCCTGAAAGATGATCAGGTTGATAGGTTCGAGGTGGAAGTGTGGCGACACATGGAGCTGACGAATACTAATCGATCGAGGACTTAACCAAAATAGAGCGATTCTCTTTACTTCTTCTTCTACAGTATTTAGTTTTGAGGGAACAAACCTCACAACAAAAAAAGTTATTTTGCCTTTGGCAAAAAACTAAGGTCTGGTAATTATGGCGAGAAGGTCACACCCGTTCCCATCCCGAACACGGAAGTTAAGCTTCTCAGCGCCGATGGTAGTTGGGGGCTCTCCCCCTGCAAGAGTAGGACGTTGCCAGGCAATCGGAGAAAGTCACAGATATTGGTCTGTGGCTTTTTTGTATGGTAAAAATAGTTCTATAGTCCCGATTTGCGCGATTAACTGCTAAATTGACGAGATTAAGTGCCATTTTCGCGAGATTATGCTAATGTATCACGAGAGTATTTACTTTAACAAAACAAAAAAGGAATAATGTTATAGACATACACAAGGAATACCTAAAAAACATACAATAGTAAATGTACTCATATTCCCTGAACTAATATTTAGAATATTGTATATTAAAATAATTGTTGGGAATAATGAATGGTATGGAGGTGGAGAGGCATGAGCTCTTCAGCAATAGGAAAGACAGGGGAAACGTGTATCGTTTGTGAACAGAATAAAGAAAAAGGGATCCATCTATATACTTCCTTTATTTGTGAAGATTGTGAAAAAGATATGGTTTTAACGGATACAAATGATCCCAAATACAAGTATTATATTGAACGACTAAAAATGATTACGTACAAACAAAATATTTCCTAACCAAGCCATATAAACGGAGCTTGGTTTTTATTTTTTTGAGCGTCATTCAATCATTTCATATGAAGGTTTCCCCTTTATGGATACGTATAGTACAATAAGATAAGCTAAAGAAGGAAAGGTAATCATTAAAAGTGAATCAAAAAAGAATTCCCTTATATGAGGCTTTAAATAATTTTAAAGAAAAACATCCTATATCCTATCATGTCCCAGGACATAAAAACGGACTTGTATATAAGGAAGTAAACCCTGAGTGGGCAAAATTTCTTCAATATGATGTAACAGAGCTAAGAGGTCTGGATGATTTACATGCACCAGAAGGACCAATATTTGATGCACAAAAATTACTGAGTTCATTGTATGGGTCAAGAAACAGTTATTTTCTTGTAAATGGGAGTACCGTAGGGAACGTGGCAAGCATTTTAGCATCTTTTACAAAGGGGGACTATGTCCTTGTCCAGCGAAATTGCCATAAGTCTGTTCTAAATGCACTTTTTATGGCGAATGTAAATCCAATATTTCTTTCCCCAAAAGTGGATAATGAATTATGTATACCGATGGAAATAGAACCGTCACTGGTAAGGGATGCTTTTAAACGCTACCCTAATCTTAAAGGATGCATCCTGACGTATCCTAATTATTATGGTTTTACGTACAATTTAAAAGATATTATTGAAATTGTACATCAAAACAATGGTTTGGTAATCGTCGATGAAGCACATGGACCACATTTTCTAATAGGTAGTCCCTTTCCAGATTCGGGGGTCACATTAGGAGCTGATATAGTCATTCATTCCGCACATAAAATGCTCCCGGCTATGACGATGGGTTCTTATTTACATATAAACAGTGAACGTGTTTCGAATGAACGGATTAAATATTATCTGGGGATGCTTCAATCAAGTAGTCCATCTTATCCAATAATGGTTTCCTTGGATATTGCTCGTCATTACTTAGCGAACTTTACAAAAGAGGATTTGGAATTCACTCTGTCACATCGAAATCGATTTATTTCACAGTTGTCACTAATTGACGGGTTATCTGTAAAAACAAGAAAAGAGCAGGATCCACTTAAGGTGATTGTTTCTTATGAAGGTTATTCAGGGTTTGAGCTGCAGGAAATTTTAGAGGAACAAGCCATTTTTACCGAATTAGCAGATCAATACCATGTTGTTTTCGTTCTTCCGTTACTCAAGCAAGGTTTCACATACCCGTATGGTGACACTGTGAAAAGAATAAAGACTTCGCTTGAAAAATGGACTCCCTCTATACAAGTGGAAAAAATGCTGTATAAAAATAAGGGGGAGCTTACCTCATTGTCCATGACATATGAAGAAATGGAACATAATGAAGTGGAGTATGTAGAAATAAAGAATGCAATTAATCGTGTTGCTGCAAAAATGGTTACTCCTTATCCGCCAGGAATACCATTACTACTACCTGGCGAAAAAATAAAAAAAGAGCAGATTGAAAGACTAGAGCAGTTACTTGCATTGAACGCTAAATTTCAAGGTGATATTTCTCCTTTATATAAAGGAAACATATCTGTATTTAAAGATAGGTAATTGTAGAAAAGCTATATTCTGTCGAATATCGGAGGACATCTTATGAAAGGTTTATTTATCACATTTGAGGGGCCTGAGGGGGCTGGAAAAACAACCATTCTGCAAAAATTAGGAAAGGAACTGCAGCAAAATGGTCTAGATATTGTCATGACTAGGGAACCAGGCGGTATCAGGATTGCGGAACAAATTCGTGAAGTTATTTTAAATAAAAATAATACCGAAATGGATTCCCGCACAGAAGCATTATTATATGCTGCTGCCAGAAGACAGCATTTAGTGGAAAGAGTATTGCCCGCTTTAAAAAAGGGGTCCATCGTGCTTTGTGATCGTTTTATTGATAGCTCCCTTGCGTATCAAGGTTTTGCAAGAGGCATAGGGATTGACGAAGTGTTTTCCATTAATCAATTTGCTATTGAGGATGTAATGCCGGATGCCACTATTTATTTTGATGTACCAGTGGAAATTGGTCTGAAAAGAATTCAAGATAATAAGGGGAGAGAAGTAAATAGATTAGACCTGGAGGAGCTTGATTTTCATAAAAGGGTTCATGAAGGGTTTACATTATTGAAGGAAAGATTCCCAAAAAGATTTCATGAAATTGATGCAAGTAAAGAAATAAATGAGGTATATCAAATGGTGAAGGAAAAAGTAATGCAAATTTACACAATGGAAATGAAGTGAATTTTTGCAAAAGTGACCTTGGAGGAAATTATTTCTTCAAGGTTTTTTGTGAATAAAGAGGATTATTACGGTATGAACGCAAATACATATATAATAATAAATGGTATAATAGAAAAAAGTTTTAACGCGGAATGAATAGATAATCTATCAAACAATATTTTAGGAGGGGAGTATTATGAAACTTATATTAGCGGTTGTACAAGATCAGGATAGTGCTCGATTAATGAATGCGATGGTCGATCATAATTTTAGGGTTACAAAACTTGCAAGTACAGGTGGTTTTTTAAAGTCTGGTAACACGACATTTATGATTGGAACAGAAGACATCAGAGTGGAGAAAGCCCTTCAAGTAATCAAGGATAATTGTAAGTCACGTGAACAGCTAATGGCACCAGTATCACCAATGGGTGGAAATGCAGATTCATATATTCCATATCCTGTAGAAGTAGAAGTTGGAGGAGCAACGGTATTTGTACTTCCAGTTGAGCAATTTCATCATTTTTAATCAGTAACAATTCTTAACTCTCATAAAGTTACACTATGTTATTTTTGAAGGAAAAAATTCCTCAAAGTTAAACAATACATTATTTTGAAAAAGAACGAAAAAACGAAACGGCCTTTAAAGAGGAGAATAAAGTGAAAATTAATCAAGATATAAGAGTTGGTCTTGAAAAATCCCGTCAGGATTCGAAACAAGTCACGAATAGTGGAACAAAGTTTTCCGCTATTGTTCAAAAACAAGATGAAAAGCTTCAGATGGACCAACTAAACAAATTATTATCTGAAATTGAAAGCGCTGGAGAAAAGCTTGCTAAATCCCGCACTTTTAAGGACTTAGCAAAATATAAAACGTTGGTGAAGCGATTTATACGTGAAACCGTTGATTTTGGAATGAATTTAAAGCAATCACATACTTGGAATCAATTCGGAGAAGGCAGAAAGCTGAATATCATTGAAACAGTAGATAAGCAGCTTGTAGAGCTTACCAATGATTATATAAAAAAAGAAAGACCATCCATTGATATATTAGGGAAAATTGGCGAAATAAAAGGATTATTAATTAATTTATATACGTAAGAGAGTGATGCAGTTTGGCAGTAACATGGGATGAACTAGAAAAGGTTCAACCTCTTGCGGCAAAGATATTAAAAAATAGTATCCAAAAAAATAGAATTGCGCACGCATATCTGCTTGAGGGAGAGCGTGGAACAGGCAAAAAGGATGCAAGCTTTTTAATTGCAAAGACATTGCTTTGTCTGGATTTACAAGATCAATTTAAACCTTGTGAAGAATGTATTAATTGCAAGAGAATAAATAACGGAAGTCATCCTGATGTTCATTTAGTTGAACCTGATGGTCTGTCTATTAAAAAGGACCAAATTAAGAATTTACAGCAAGAGTTTAGCAAATCAGGTGTAGAGTCTAAGAGGAAATTATATACGATTGTCCATGCGGATAAGATGACGGTAAATGCGGCTAATAGTTTGCTAAAGTTTCTGGAGGAGCCGAATGAAGGTACTACTGCAATATTAATTACGGAGCAAATTCAACAAATTTTGCCTACCATCATTTCAAGATGTCAGGTTATTACATTTAGAACATTCCCAACTGATATCTTAGTCAATAAATTATTAGAAATGGGTGTTTCTCCTTCTAATGCATTCATATTAGCTAGTATTACCAATAATATTCAAGAGGCTCTTGAGTTAAATAATGATGAGTGGTTTGCACAAGCTAGAAAATTAGTGTTAAAATTATATGAGGCCCTTAAGAAAAGTGCAGCCTCTGCTATGGTTGCACTCCAAGAGGACTGGTTTTCTCATTTCAAAGAAAAAAGTCAAATAGATCGCGGGCTGGATCTATTGCTTTTTGTATATAAAGATCTTATTTCATTACGGATAGGTAAGGATAAACATCTTCTATATCCAAATTATCGTGGTTCATTCGAGGCTGATGCATTACAATTATCCACTCGTTCTTTAACAGATAAAATGACTTCCATTTTAGAGGCAAAACGTAAGTTAAACGCGAATATGAATCCTCAATTATTAATGGAACAACTTGTTTTAAAATTGCAGGGGGGATCTACCTTTGTTTGATGTTGTAGGAGTTAGATTTAAAAAGGCCGGAAAAATATATTACTTTGATCCGGGTGATCTCTTTATTCAAAAAAATGACTCTGTAATTGTAGAAACAGTTCGGGGAATAGAATTTGGTAAAGTGGTAACAGATCGTAAGTCAGTCGATGAAAACGATGTTGTCTTGCCATTAAAAAAGGTCATTCGAATTGCAAATGAAAAGGATCAATTGATAGTTAGCGAAAATAAAGATGCAGCAAAGGAAGCATATGAGGTTTGTTGTGAAAAGGTTGCAGAGCATCAGCTTGATATGAAGCTAGTGGATGTGGAGTATACCTTTGACCGAAATAAAGTAATTTTTTATTTTACCGCTGATGGCCGTGTCGATTTTCGTGAGCTTGTAAAAGATTTGGCAGCTATTTTCCGAACCAGGATTGAATTAAGGCAAATTGGTGTGAGAGATGAAGCGAAGATGCTAGGCGGAATTGGCCCATGTGGACGAATGCTTTGTTGCTCTACCTTTTTGGGAGATTTCGAGCCAGTTTCCATCAAAATGGCCAAGGATCAGAATTTATCGCTGAATCCTACTAAGATTTCTGGCTTATGCGGACGTTTAATGTGCTGCTTAAAATATGAAAATGATGAATACGAAGCAGCGAAGGAAAGCTTACCCGATATCGGTGAAATGATACAGACACCTAATGGAATGGGTAAAGTTATTGGATTAAATATTTTGGAGAGAGTTTTACAAATAGAATTAGCTGGGCAAGAACGGATATTGGAATTTACGATGGATGAAATCCTGAATGAAGATGCCATATCAATCCAAGCCACGGAATAATGAGGTGGAGTTTATGGATAAAAACGAATTCTTCGATTCAGTCAGCAACATGGAAATACAAATTGGTGATTTGTATCAGCAGCTGGGTGAATTAAAAAAGTATTTAGCCAAGATGATAGAAGAAAATAATGCATTAAGAATAGAAAATGAACATTTACGAAGGCGGCTGGATAACAGAGGAAAATCCATAAACAACGAGAGTATTTCATTTTCCGGTAGGGATAGAAAAGATTACCCTGATAAAGCCGATAAAGAAATAGATATTGGTGAAGGCTACGATAATCTTGCGAGATTGTATCAAGAAGGATTTCACATTTGTAATGTTCATTTTGGAAGTCCTCGAAAAGATGAAGATTGTTTATTTTGTCTGTCGTTTTTAAATAAGAAATAAAATGTATATAGAGGTTGTTCCATAAGTGGCGGTCAATTTGCTTTTGGGACAACCTCCTTTTTAACGGAGGTTGACTAGCTTGCTAATAGGCGATGAAAGACTGGATTATTTACTTGCAGAAAATTTAAGAATTATTCAGAGCCCATCTGTATTTTCTTTCTCTCTAGATGCTGTACTATTAGCCAGATTTGCCTATCTTCCAATCCAAAAGGGAAACATCATCGATTTGTGTACGGGAAATGGCGTAATCCCGCTATTATTAAGTACACGCACAAAAGGGATGATTACAGGGGTAGAAATTCAAGAAAGACTTTATAGTATGGCGGTAAGAAGTGTAGAGTACAACCAATTAACAAATCAAATACATATGATAAATGGCGATTTAAAGGATATGCCAAAGGAATTGGGAATAGGTAAATTTGATGTTGTTACCTGTAACCCTCCGTATTTTGTTACTCCGCCTAAAGGGATTATTAATGAAAATGAACATTTAGCGATTGCAAGACATGAAATAATGTGTACGCTAGAGGATGTCGTAAAAACAAGCAGCTTATTATTAAAACAAGGCGGGAAGGCAGCTTTTGTCCATAGGCCAGGAAGATTGGTGGATATATTAACCTTGATGCAAAAATATCGACTAGAGCCAAAGCGCCTTCAATTTGTATATCCGAAATTAGGGAAAGAGGCGAATACTATTCTAATTGAAGGAATAAAAGACGGCAATCGAGATTTAAAAGTCCTTCCACCACAGATTGTGTATAAAGATAATAACCAATATACAGATGAGATTGAAGAAATATTATATGGAAAAGCGGAATAAGCATATTTTATAGCGTTTATATAACTAATTTAACTAGAAGTTTGAAGGAGCATAAGCAACACGAAAAGGTGCAAAGTATATAAAATTTAGGAATCTGGTTAGATTATTATATGATGAGGAGTTTGTTACATATTAGGAAGCTATGCGTCCTGAACATACTTTTAAAAAACTCACTAGACCGAGAGAGAACAATTTTTGAAAAGGCTGGTCGATCAAATGCAGCAACAAAAAAGTTTTATGAATGAAGAAAATAAAGGAATATTATACCTTGTGCCAACTCCGATTGGAAATTTAGAAGATATGACATTTAGGGCGATTAGAATATTGAAAGAGGCATCTATTATTGCTGCAGAAGACACAAGAAACACAAAAAAGCTGTGTAACTACTTTGATATATCCACTCCTATTACTAGCTATCACGAGCATAATAAAGAGACAAGCTCTAAACTATTAATTTCACGGTTGTTAGACGGAGAAAAGGTGGCACTTGTTAGTGATGCGGGAATGCCATCCATTTCAGACCCAGGCTATGAGCTAGTAGTAGCGGCCATTGAGGAACAGATTTCTGTTGTTCCTTTACCAGGGGCCAATGCTGCATTAACAGCATTAATTGCCTCCGGGTTAAAACCGCAGCCTTTTTATTTTTATGGGTTCCTTCCTAGAGGGAAGAAAGAAAGAATCGAGGAATTGGAGATTTTAAAAAAACAAACATCCACTTTTATTTTATATGAAGCTCCACATCGTTTGAAAGATACGCTAATAGCAATGAATAGTGTATTAGGAAACAGGAATATAACGTTGTGCAGAGAATTAACAAAGAAGTTTGAGGAATTTATTCGAGGCACAATAGAGGAAATATTGGAATGGTCTGAGCAGAATGATATACGCGGTGAATTTTGTATTATTGTTCAAGGAAATGAAAGTGAAGAGTTAGATGAAGAACAAAAATGGTGGGAATCCCTTTCCGTTATCGAACATGTAAATACCTATATTAATCAAGAAAGATTAAGTTCAAAGGATGCTATCAAACAGACAGCTAAGGATCGGGGAATCCCTAAAAGGGATGTTTATCAAGAGTATCATGTTGAATAAGAAAAAGGATGACTGTTATTTATACAGTCATCCTTTTTTATGTCAAGCTCATGCCTGTCGGATCTCTTATTACTTCGCAGATTGAAATGCGTTTTGAATTTCTTGTAATAATAATTCGGCACCTTCACGGCTAAGAACTAATTTTCCGCCTGCTAATTGAACATTATTATCAGAAACTTCACCAGTAATATGGCAAGTCATGCTAGGTTTATATTTTTTAAGGATAATTTTTTCATCATCTACGTAAATTTCTAATGCATCTTTTTCTGCAATTCCAAGTGTACGGCGAAGCTCAATAGGAATAACTACACGACCTAATTCATCAACCTTACGTACAATACCAGTAGATTTCATTTTGTTTCTCCTCTCATTTTCTCCGGTTATTTTGTCGACGATTTTCGACATATTTTTTATAACTGTTTATATCATACCAAGCATTCCCATATCCGTCAATAATTATTTTGTATAAAATAGGAATTTAAAAAACTCGTAAAAACATTGATATAAAGGTAATTATTAAGGTAATGATTGTATAATAATGATGTGAAATTGTATAAAAAGTATCATAATCGTAAAAAAATGTAAAATTAATTCACAAATATTTTTCGACAAAATCTGTTGAATTCATTAAAATAAAGAGTAAGAAATAATAGAAAAAAGACAGTCAAAAGTTGCAGGATGCATACTTTTTATGTATATTTTGATGATATAAGAGGTTATGATGTATATGAAATATAAAAGGTATCTAAGAATTGCCCCAAAATGGCATTAAAGAGCTCTCGTCCTTTGGGTGAGAGTTTTTTGTCGATTAGGATAATCCTGTGGAAACCTTTTAAAAATAGTTTACGTCTATCTACAGCGCCATCGGCGTACGCATTTGATCGTATTTGTATAAGAATATTACTTTATAAAAAGGTGGGAACTTAAGTTGAGCGAAAGGTCGAAAACATTTTACATTACGACACCTATTTATTATCCAAGCGGAAATTTACATATTGGACATGCCTATACCACGGTAGCAGGTGATGCAATGGCGCGTTATAAGAGAATGCGCGGTTTTGATGTTATGTATTTAACTGGAACAGATGAACATGGCCAGAAAATACAACGAAAGGCGGAAGAAAAAAAGGTTACACCGCAACAATACGTGGACGATATTGTAAGCGGGATACGTGTTCTTTGGGATAAATTGGATATTTCTTATAACGATTTTATTCGTACTACAGAAGAAAGACATAAAAAAGTGGTTGAAAAAATTTTTAAAAGACTTTTAGATCAAGGTGATATTTACTTAGATCAATACGAGGGCTGGTACTCCGTTCCGGATGAAACCTTCTACACAGAACACCAACTTGTAGATCCAATTACAGAGAATGGAAAAGTAGTAGGGGGCAAGAGCCCGGATAGCGGTCATCCAGTAGAATGGGTAAAAGAAGAGTCTTATTTCTTTAAAATGGGGAAATATGTCGACCGTCTTCTTCAATATTATGAAGAGAACCCTGACTTTATCCAGCCTGAATCACGAAAGAACGAAATGATTAACAATTTTATTAAGCCTGGGCTTGAAGATTTAGCAGTATCGCGTACGACCTTTGACTGGGGGGTAAAGGTTCCAGGAGATCCAAAACATGTTATTTATGTTTGGATCGATGCACTTTCCAACTATATTACAGCTTTAGGATATGGAACAGACGATGACTCGAGATACCAAAAGTATTGGCCTGCGGATGTACATTTAGTAGGAAAGGAAATTGTTCGATTCCATACTATTTATTGGCCAATCATGTTAATGGCGTTGGATCTTCCACTTCCGAAAAAAGTTTTTGCACACGGCTGGTTATTAATGAAAGATGGGAAAATGTCCAAATCAAAAGGAAACGTTGTAGATCCTGTAACATTAATAGATCGTTATGGATTAGATTCACTCAGATACTATTTATTGCGCGAGGTACCGTTTGGAGCTGACGGAGTTTTTACGCCGGAAGGATTTGTGGAAAGAATCAATTTTGACTTGGCAAATGATTTAGGGAACTTATTAAATAGAACCATTGCTATGATTAATAAGTATTTTGATGGTAAAATTCCAGCATATAAAGGTTCTATTAGTGAGTTTGATCAACAATTAATCCAAGTAAATGAAGCGGCAGTGAAAAAGTATGAAGATGCAATGGAAAAGATGGAATTCTCTGTTGCCTTATCGGCTATTTGGGAGCTGATTAGCCGTTCTAATAAATATATTGATGAAACAACACCTTGGAACTTGGCTAAAGACGATTCAAAAAGAGAGGAACTCGCTAATGTAATGGTTCACTTAGCGGAATCACTGCGAAGAATTGCCGTGTTATTGCAACCATTTTTAACTAAAACACCAGAAAAGATTTTTGAACAACTAGCTCTTCTAAATAATGATTTGAAAACTTGGGAAAGCCTTGAGTCATTTGGAAACATCCCAGAAGGGACTAAAGTAGTGGAAAAAGGCGATCCTATATTTCCGAGACTAGAAATGGAAGAGGAAGTAAACTTTATCAAAGAAAAGATGGGCAGCTCTGCTCCGAAAGTAGAAGAACCATCGGATAAAAAGGAAGAAATAGTTGATCAAAAGCAAGAAATCACAATTGATGATTTTATGAAAGTTGAACTTCGTGTAGCACAGGTGCTTCATGCGGAACCGGTGAAAAAGGCGGATAAACTACTGAAGCTACAATTGGATTTAGGTTATGAAAAGAGACAGGTTGTATCTGGAATCGCTGAGTTTTATAAACCAGAGGAATTAATTGGCCGAAAATTGATCTGTGTTGCAAACCTGAAACCTGTAAAACTCAGAGGGGAGCTTTCACAAGGAATGATTTTAGCAGGTAAAAAAGACGGTGTGCTTTCACTGGCTAGTGTAGACCAAAGTCTTCCAAATGGAGCTCTTGTAAAGTAATTGTAATATTCTTTTAGTTACTTTTTCCAATCATTAAAAGAAAAATAGCATAGAATGTTTCACGTGGAACATTTTTCGACGTGATTCTCTATGCTATTTTTATATGCGCTTTGCTTTTTAAATATTGACTGTTTTATTACTTTTATCATTTTTAGGAAAAATGCTATTTTGATGATGTCGAAATAAGGCAGGAATTATAGAGTAAAATATATACTGTAAATTTCCAGTTTTGAGCTATTTATGACCTATTTTATGTGTAAAGTAAATGTTAAGTGAATGCAAAGCTTGTGTAGGATTTTTATATTAAACTATAGATGGATAAGGAGAATCAAGATGTTATTTGATACACATGTTCATCTGAACGATGAACAATATGATCAAGACTTAAAGGAAGTTATACAAAATGCTTTAAATACTGGTGTTGAAAAAATGGTTGTAGTCGGTTTTGACCGGCCGACCATAACAAAGGCAATGGCCTTGATCGAAGAGTATGATTTTTTATACGCAAGTATTGGTTGGCATCCAGTTGATGCAATTGATATGACGGAAAATGATTTGCAATGGATTGAAGAATTATCTTCTCATCCAAAGGTAGTTGCATTAGGTGAAATGGGATTAGATTACCACTGGGACAAATCACCAAAGGATATTCAGAAGGAAGTTTTCCGTAAACAAATCCGTTTAGCTAAAAAGGTAAACCTTCCAATCATTATACATAATCGTGAAGCTACCCAAGACATAGTAGAAATTTTAAAAGAAGAGAAGGCAAGTGAAGTAGGGGGGATTATGCATTGTTTTAGTGGAAGCGTTGATACCGCTAAGGAATGCATAAACATGAACTTTTTTATTTCACTAGGAGGACCTGTTACATTTAAAAATGCAAAAAAACCAAAGGAAGTTGCAAAAGAAATTCCATTAAACCATTTATTAATTGAAACAGATTGTCCTTATTTAGCCCCGCATCCATACAGAGGAAAAAGAAATGAACCCGCTTATGTAAAGCTAGTTGCAGAACAAATTGCCGAAATAAAAGAGATAACCTACGAAGAAGTGGTTGCACAAACTTATCAAAATGCCAAAAGATTATTCGGCATAAATTGATAGTAAAATGTGTCGAATGATAAGGGAGCTTGTCCAGATATTTTAAAATTCTTAATGGTTCTACATGTCTCTCCTCCTACATAGGATATTCATGTCGATAAGTCTCCCTTTCAAAAAATAATATAGTTTTGCATAATAGAAACTAATTTACGTAAAACATCGAAGGGCGAACAGCGGCGTAATAGTCTATGTAATCTCACCAATGAGAAGGAGGCGAGTTATTTTCATGCTAGTGAATAACATGAAAAACCTGTTATCCAGGACTATGAGTAAGAAAAGGTGGACTATTTTTATTGCTAGTTTCCTAGTCTTTGCAGCTGCCATTTGCTTTATTACTTTCGAAACAACTAAAAAAACAGTGGCTATGACGATTGATGGGAAACGAAAGGTAATTAAGACACATGCCGATACAGTAGGGGAAATACTAGCAGACATGAATATAAACCTACACAATCATGACTATCTATCTTTACCTGTTGAAACCAAAGTAAAGGATCAATTAACGGTTGAGTGGATGCCTGCTAAAAAGGTAACGGTGACAGTGGATGGGAAGAAAGAAGAGGTCTGGACCACAGCCGGTACGATTCAGGAATTTGTAAAGGAAGGGGATTTCGGTCTTCATCAATATGATCAAGTTGAACCTAATAAAGACACTAAAATCTATAAAGATATGAATATTGTCATAAAGAAGGCTTTCCCAGTTACTCTTAATAACGGAGGAAAGAAGAAAAAGGTATGGTCTACTTCGACTACTGTCGGTGACTTTTTAAAGCAGCAGGGTATTGTACTAGAAGAATTGGATCGCACAAATCCCGAGACAAATCAAAAAGTAAAGCCAAATGATGTAATAAAAGTGATTCGAGTTAAAAAGGTCACCGATGTAGTGGAAGAACCACTTGAATACGCTGTAGTAACCCAAAAGGATTCTAATCTATCAATGGGAGAAAAGAAGGTTATCCAGCATGGTCAAAACGGTCTTGTTCAAAAATTGTACGAAGTAATAAAAGAAAATGGTAAAGAAGTAAGCAGAAGTCTTGTTAGAAAAAATATCTTAAAAGATAGTAAATCAAAAGTTGTTGCGGTTGGTTCCAAAAGCCTTACGAATCAAGTATCAAGAGGAAACATGGATACAGCACGGGAGCTATATGTAAACTCTACTGCATATACGGCAAATTGCAACGGCTGCTCCAGCCGCACTGCAACAGGTATTAATCTAAATGCAAATCCAGGTATTAAGCTGATAGCAGTGGATCCGCGAGTTATTCCACTTGGTTCAAAGGTTTATGTAGAAGGTTATGGATATGCAATCGCTGGTGATACCGGCGGTGCCATTAGAGGAAACATGATTGACGTATACTTTTCAAGTACATCCGATGCTTATCGATGGGGCAGACGCTATGTGAAAATTCGCATACTGAAGTAATGCAAACAGAGGGATTGCCCTCTGTTTTTTCTTTTATTGAAAACATGTTATATAATATGAAAAGTATATTTATTAAGGCTCTTTGCTAAAACTTTGTTGCTTTTGTAGACGATAACTGATTAATTATTCTTAAGGATAAGAACGAATAGTCTTTTTAAGAAAAGATGTCCCGAAATTAAGACAATATTAGGATTTACGATCGCTTACGAAAAGCAACAATCTATACGAAACTGCTTTTATATAATTAGACGAAATTGTTTCAAAAATGTTTCATTATTTTGGAGGAAAAATGAAGATTAAAGAAATTATTGTGGTAGAAGGCCGTGATGATACAACGGCCATTAGACGGGCGATTGATGCTGATACGATTGAGACAAATGGCTCTGCTATTTCTGAGGAAACAATAGAAAAAATTCGATTGGCTCAAGAAAAAAGAGGCGTTATTATTTTCACGGATCCCGATTTTCCAGGAGAAAAAATCAGAAAAACCATTGCAAGTAAAATCCCTGACTGTAAGCATGCGTTTCTGAAAAAACAGGATGCAAAGCCTTCTTCAGGCAGGGGAATTGGTGTTGAATATGCAAGCCCGGAAGCAATAAGAGAAGCACTGATGGAAGCTCATACAATGGAAACAGAAATGGTGGAATGGATTACCCAGGAGGACTTGCTTACTGCAGGGCTAATAGGAGGACAAAAGTCCAAAAGAAGAAGAGAACGCTTGGGTGAACTTTTGAAAATTGGTTATACGAACGGCAAGCAACTGCATAAGCGGCTGATGATGTTCCAAATCACAAAAGAGGCGTTTGCAGATGCTTTAACAATAGTATTGCAGGAGGAAGAGGATGCATAAGGATATTGCTACTCCATTAAGAACGAAAGAAATTCTACATAAGTATGGTTTTTCTTTTAAAAAGAGCTTAGGACAAAATTTTCTTGTAGACACCAATATATTAAGAAAAATAACTGAGTTTGCAGATTTAACAAAGGAAACAGGCGTTATTGAAATTGGCCCTGGTATTGGTGCGTTAACCGAGCATTTAGCAAGAACAAGTAAAAAGGTGGTTGCGTTTGAAATTGATCAGCGCCTTTTGCCAATCTTAGAAGACACTTTATCACCATACGATAATATACAAATTATTCATCAAGATATTTTAAAAGCAAATGTACAAGATGTTATAGAAAAGGAATTCAGCGGAATCAAAGATATTATGGTAGTTGCAAACCTTCCGTATTATGTTACTACTCCAATATTATTAAAATTATTGACGGAGCAGCTGCCTCTTAAGGGAATCGTTGTCATGCTACAGAAGGAAGTGGCAGACCGTGTCTCTGCAAATCCCGGAACAAAAGAATATGGCTCATTATCGATTGCTATACAGTATTATACAAAGGCAGAAACCGTTATGATTGTTCCGAAGACGGTATTTAACCCGCAGCCTAATGTTGATTCGGCAGTTATCCGTTTAATGAAGCGAGATAAGCCAATTGTAGAGGTGGAAGACGAAGCATTTTTCTTTCAAATTACTCGTGCTTCCTTTGCACAGCGAAGAAAAACCATTTTAAATAACCTAACAAGTGCATTACCAAACGGAAAGGAAAATAAAGACTTGATTTTATCCTCACTTGAAAAGGCAAACATTGATCCTTCCAGACGAGGAGAAACATTGTCTATTCAGGAATTTGCTGCATTAAGCGATGTTTTACTGAGAACCCTTCCTAACTTAAATAAATAACTATTTGACAAGTATAATTATTGTCTAGCTCCTGCGCCTATAGGCTAGCGGACTTCTACGTCTTCGCCGTGTTTCCTGAATCTTGCGTCGAAGACTACGAAGGTGAAATTTTGAAAAGCTAATTACACTTCGAATTTCACTCATCCTTACGCTAGACTTGCGGCGCTTTCGTTTTTCTTATCACACCTTTTTCATCTTCGCATAGCCTATAAAAGAAGTATCAATGAGTAATCTGACCAGTGGAGTTGAAAATGGTGAATGTTCAGGTAAATTCAATTGTTGGGCGTCTGTCTTATGAATGTGATCTTCTTTTTAAAGTAATTGATATAAAAGAAATCAATGGTAAGAAAACGGCTATTCTTTATGGAGAAGACTTTCGATTAATTGCAGATGCTCCCGTGGACGATTTAATTTCAATCAATTCGGATGAACGTTCAAAAATATCTCGGGAATATCGAAACCTTGAAGCTCAATCCTTTAAATTATTTCAGCAGGAAATGGAGTTACTAAGACAGAGGCAAGAATACCGAGTAACAAATAGCTATAATCACGATTTTAATTTCTTTCAAATTCCCGGACGTGTTCTTCATATTGATGGAGACCCCTCCTATTTGCAAAAATGTTTAGATTTATATGAAAAGATAGGACTAACGGTTTACGGTGTACATTGCAATGAGAAGGAAATGCCAAATCAAATATCTCATTTAATTGATCAATACCGTCCGGATATTCTTGTTATTACAGGGCACGATGCCTACTCTAAAGCAAAAGGGAAGAAATCGGATATTAATGCTTATCGTCATTCTAAATACTTTGTTAAAACAGTAAGTGAGGCTAGAAGAAAGGTTCCCCACTTGGATCAATTAGTTATTTTTGCGGGTGCATGCCAATCGCACTTTGAATCACTCATTTATGCCGGTGCGAATTTTGCAAGTTCTCCGTTAAGAGTAAATATTCATGCGCTAGACCCGGTTTATATCGTAGCCAAAATTTGTTATACACCATTCATGGAACAAATTAATGTATGGGATGTTTTACGTAATACCTTGACAGGTGAAAAGGGGATTGGTGGAGTAGAAACAAAAGGAGTACTGCGGACGGGGATGCCATACAAACCAATTGAAGACTAAAACAAAAGCCGCTAATGAAATTATTAGAGCTTTTGTTTTTTTTTGAAGGAATAAGTAAATATAGGTTTATTATCATTCAATTATTTGCTAGCAAATCTCTACATTTTCTCCCCATGTTTAACACCAACTGTCCTTCACTGTGTTTCCTAAATCTTGTGTTGAAGTCCCCAGGATTGAGCTAAAGTACTTGCGCTTTTCTTATTAATTATTATTTTTACATAATAAACTTTAAGTTGGAAATACTAGTAAATGTAAAAAAAACAATCATTTTGTTGATGAAAAAATATTGACATTGACTTTGTTTCATTGATAAAATAAATAATTTATGTTTGACCTTTTTTTGAAGCTGTGTTACACTAATACATAGTGAGGTGGAGCAAAATGCCAAAAACATTAACTGACATTAAAAAATCCCTTGATTCTAATCTGGGTAAACGATTAATGTTAAAAGCTAATGGCGGTCGAAGAAAAACGATTGAACGTTCTGGTGTTTTGGCAGAAACTTATCCATCAGTTTTTGTCATCGAATTAGATCAAGAGGAAAATGCTTTTGAGCGTGTTTCCTATAGCTATGCAGATGTACTTACTGAAACAGTACAACTTACCTTCTTTGAAAAACATCAAGAAATATAAAATAGCTAGCAGTAGACATTATGTTTACTGCTTTTTATTTTGTCTTTGAGCGTTCTTCTAGATAAGGTCTTTTTAATGGGAATTAATTAGAGCTGCATATAATAATAGACAAATTTCAACATTATTCCTTCCTTTGAAAACTAATTCTTCATTGGAAAGTAGAAAAATGATAAATAAGGCTTTTTTCTGAAATAATAATGTTGTAAATTTCATCCAAAATATTTGCGGCCCCCAAGTATATACTAATAATGCGGTATGTTAAAGGGGGAAATCGTAATGGGCAGAAGAAGAGGCATTATGTCTGATGAGATGAAGCAAGAGTTGGCCAAGGAGTTGGGCTTTTATGATGTTGTCCAACAAGAAGGATGGGGCGGCATTAAGGCAAGGGATGCAGGTAATATGGTGAAAAAAGCCATTGAAATTGCACAACAACAACTAGCTAATAAGAATCAAATATAATGAATACAAATGAAGCTCACAAAGCGAATAACTAGAACATACCGTCTGACCGAGTTTAACTCGGTCTTTTTGTGTGAGAAAAATACAGTCTGGCTGACTACTTTAATTGTTGAAATTAACGATGCATATCCCCCAAATTGATTAAGAGAACGCTATTTTGTCCACAAATAAGGATAACGATTATACAATAAAAAAATAATACTTTCGACTTTTGTTTAATCATGATAAAATACAGTATTTGTGGAGATTGTCATGTACATATCTATTTATGTTAAAATAGGACAAATAAGCTTTTGTTTAATTGAAATCGGAAAATGTTTGTTAAGCAGGATTTAAAGTAGGTGTATATAGTGAAGCTTTTAGTAAAAGCTCCGGCCAAGATAAATTTATCATTAGATGTCTTAAAAAAACGTGAAGATGGTTATCATGAAGTTGAAATGGTAATGACTACCATTGATTTATCAGATCGTATCGAACTTTCAGAGAGAACAGATAGTGAGATATTTATTATTTCACAAAGCCGTTTCGTACCAGATGATCAGCGCAATTTAGCCTATCAGGCGGCAAAGCTTTTGAAGGAAAAATTTCAAATCAAACAAGGCGTTTCGATTGCTATTGATAAAATGATTCCTGTTGCAGCGGGGCTTGCAGGTGGAAGCAGTGATGCTGCTGCAACATTAAGAGGATTAAATCAGCTTTGGAATCTTGGATTATCGATAGATCAGCTTGCTGAAATAGGTGCAGAGATTGGGTCGGATGTGTCTTTTTGTGTGTATGGAGGAACCGCATTGGCAAAAGGCCGTGGAGAAAAGATATTGGAATTGCCTGCACCGCCAAATTGCTGGGTCATTTTGGCCAAGCCTTCTATAGGTGTATCGACAGCAGATGTGTATAATAATTTGGATCTATCCAGCGTTAAACATCCTAATACAGCGGCAATGATTCATGCCATCCAGCAAAAGAATTATGAAGGTGTATGCAGGGAGACTGGAAATGTACTAGAAAGCGTAACTTTGAAGCTCCATCCAGAGGTATATCAAATCAAAGAACAAATGGAGAGGTTTGGAGCGGATACTGTGCTAATGAGCGGGAGCGGACCAACTGTATTTGGTCTTGTACAATACGATTCACGGCTTCAAAGAATTTATAATGGGCTACGTGGATTTTGTGATCAAGTGTTTGCGGTAAGGTTGTTAGGCGAGCGTTTTCCTTCTTAATAATGGCTCTTTTCGCTTTTCTATATTTAAATATCTTTTTTATTTCCAAATTTCAATGAAAAAAGGGAAATAAGTAAAGCTGTCCTAAACTAAGTTTAGATTAGGTTTAATCCCAGCTTATGAAAAATAATAATTTATACGAAAGCAGCCTAAATAATTAATCATTAACAGTTATAGACAAATTCCGTATATTGGTGCTATATTTAACCTATATTATTCGGATTTTAACGGAGGCTTGTTATATGAAGTTTCGTCGTAGTGAGCGCCTAATCGATATGACGCATTATTTATTAGAACGGCCGAAGGAACTTGTTTCATTGACATTCTTTTCGGAAAGATATGGCTCTGCCAAATCTTCTATAAGCGAAGATCTTGCCATTATCAAAGAAACGTTTGAAAAGCAAGGAATCGGGACCCTTCAAACTGTACCGGGTGCTGCCGGCGGGGTAAAATATATTTCAAAAGCGAGTACAAAAGAAGCAAAGGAATTTATTGGCGAGCTTTGTGAACTTATTGCCAGCGCTGACCGCCTGCTTCCTGGAGGCTATCTGTATTTGACTGATTTGTTAGGGACGCCGCAAATTATGAACAAAGTAGGAAAACTGCTAGCTTCCGCTTTTGCTGATACCGACATTGATGTTATTATGACGGTAGCAACAAAGGGAATTCCAATTGCCCATGCGATTTCAGAGCACTTAAATGTACCGTTCGTTATTGTCAGAGGGGATAGTAAGGTAACGGAAGGGTCTACAGTCAGCATTAACTATGTTTCAGGATCTACAAAACGTATCCAAACGATGGTTCTTTCCAAGAGAAGCTTGAATGAAGGTGCAAAAGTATTAATCGTAGATGATTTTATGAAAGCAGGAGGAACGATTACGGGGATGATGAATCTCTTAGAAGAGTTCAAGGCTTTCGTTGCAGGAATTGCTGTTTTGGTTGAATCCGAGGATGCACAGGAAAGATTAGTGGACGACTATGTTTCTCTAGTAAAGCTTATGGATGTAGACATGAAAGAGAAAAGAATTAAAGTTGTTGAGGGAAATTATTTTACTTAAAGTTCTTTTCTTATACTTTATTGTATCTGTATACGAAAACAATACTTCAGGAACTTTAAAGTAAACTATTTTTGAGGGGGAAATAGAATGAAGGTAATTGCTACCAATGAAGCACCAGCGGCTATAGGTCCATATTCACAAGGAATTGTTGTTAATAATCTATTTTTTAGCTCTGGACAAATTCCGTTAACTACTGAAGGTGTAATGATATCGAGTGATATTAAAGAACAAACACATCAAGTATTTCGCAATCTTCAAGCAGTATTAAAAGAAGCAGGAGCTTCTTTAGAAACAGTTGTAAAAGCAACCGTTTTTATTAAAAATATGGATGATTTCGCGGCCATAAATGAAATATATGGAGAATATTTTTCCGAACATAAGCCTGCGCGTTCATGTGTAGAGGTTGCTAGATTGCCGAAAGATGCTTTAATAGAGATCGAAGTAGTAGCACTAGTTAAATAAATTCCAGGAAAACAAACCGTATTCGGTTTGTTTCAGACTGTAGACAAACTCGATGAAGATCGAGCTTGCCTACAGTCTTTTTTGTTTTAAAATATAAATAGAAATAATACTTGGGGTGATGAAGATGCTTTCAAAACATAATTCCATTCAACGTGATCAAGTAGAAATGATCGCTTTAGACCAGTTGGTTCCCGAAAATCATTTAGTCCGAAAAATGGAGGCAGCGATTGATTTATCTTTCATTTATGATTTAGTGGAAGAAACATATTCCGCAGTTGGACGCCCAAGTATTGATCCCGTGATCTTGATTAAACTTACCTTTATTCAATATACATTTGGCATTCGTTCGATGCGTCAAACGATTGAAGAATTAAAAACGAATATGGCCTATCGCTGGTTTCTTGGTTATGGTTTCTATGATAGAGTCCCTCATTTCTCTACCTTTGGAAAAAACTATGAGCGTCGTTTTAAAGATACCGATTTGTTTGAACAGATTTTCTATCGAATTCTAAAAACAGCAGCGGAAAAGAATTTGATAAGTGCAGAACATGTTTTTATCGACTCCACTCATGTAAAAGCGAGTGCGAATAAACGTAAATTCGAAAAAAAGGTGGTCCGAAAAGAAACACGTGCCTATCAAGAACAGCTCCAAGAAGAAATCAATCAAGACCGGGAAGATCATGGAAAAAAGCCATTTCCACCAGATAAATTTGAAAAAGAAGATACAAAAGAAATAAAAGAAAGTACCACAGATCCTGAGAGTGGTTACTATGTGAAAGACGAACGGACTAAACAGTTCGCCTATTCTTTTCATGCAGCTTCTGACCGCAAAGGATTTGTTTTAGGAAATATGGTGACACCAGGAAATACCCACGATAGCGTAATCCTAGAACCATTAGTAGAACAAGTAATGGATATTGTAGGAAAGCCCGATGCCGTTGCGGCAGATGCAGCTTATAAAACACCGGCCATCACGAAATACTTAATCGAAAACGAAATGACACCTGCTTTACCTTATACAAGACCACGTACAAAAGAAGGTTTCTTCCGAAAACACGAGTACGTATATGATGAATACTATGATTGTTACATATGCCCATCAGGGGAGATATTGAATTACTCTACCACGACAAAAGAAGGGTATCGTGAATACAAATCTTCTAAGCATATTTGCGCTAATTGTCCATTTTTATCGCAATGTACGGAGAGTAAGGATCATCAAAAAGTAGTGACTCGTCATATTTGGCAAGAGTACCTTGAGGAAGCAGATCATCTTCGTCATCACAAAGAGGTAAAAACGATATATGCGAAACGCAAAGAAACGATTGAGCGTGTATTTGCAGACGCAAAAGAAAAGCATGGTATGCGTTGGACAACGTTAAGGGGACTTAAAAAATTGTCGATGCAGGCGATGCTTACTTTCGCTGCCATGAATTTGAAGAAAATGGCCAACTGGATATGGAAAGGTCCGGAAATGGCCTAGTAGATGAGGATGAGAGAGGTCAGCATACACCCAAAAAGGTAAAAAAGTAAGAACAAAATCAAAAGGGGTTCGGAATGTGACCATTCCGAACCCCTTTTGTCTACAATCTGAAACAAACCGTATTCGGTTTGTTTTTTTTTGGTATAAACAATTTAAAAGGTTTGTATCACATAAATTATTTCACAAGTTTGATCTTTGTCTATCGCCGAACGGATTTCTACGTTTTCACCCAACGATAAGCGGGCATTGACTCATGAACTACCTCGCCGTGTTTCTTAAATCTTCCGTCGGAGATTCCGATATCTGTAAGCTAAGAGCTGCTGCGCTTACGCTTTTCTATCTTTTTGAAACTTTTAAGGAAAACTTTCGTATAAATTATAAGTTTGTTGTCCATATTGTCCTAGTATGTTGGACAATAAGCTATTAGTTTTTTTACAAAACTGGAACTCATGAAATTTTTTAAAAAATTATACAATTAAAGAAGGAGTTTTCTAAAATCTGTTGAATACATTAACTAGATTCTATCTAGGGAAAAAGGTGGTGAACAGGATGGAAGTAACAGACGTTAGATTGCGCCGGGTTAATACGGAAGGAAGAATGAGAGCGATTGCCTCTATTACTCTGGACAATGAATTTGTTGTTCATGATATCCGTGTCATTGATGGAAATAACGGTTTGTTTGTAGCAATGCCAAGCAAACGTACTCCAGATGGAGAATTTCGTGATATTGCACATCCAATTAACTCCAATACGCGCAGTAAAATTCAAGAAGCTGTATTAACGGAGTACAATAGATTGGGTGAGTTAGAGGAAGTTGAATTCGAAGAAGCAGGTGCTTCTTAAATTGAAATAAAGCAACTAGAGCCTACTTAATAAATAGTAAGGCTCTTTTTCTGCCTATTATATATTTTTGTTAGAATTAAATAGAAAAAATTATGGTATCGGCAATCCTTTCCTCAAGTCTAGCCTCTATTCTCAAATATCAAATCTTGAGATTCCACTTTCCTCATTTTTTAACAATAATATGTACTTCACGAAGATTCCTTGAAATACGCTCCTTTTTAAGATATATTTTTTATGGATAAATAGGTTTATTGGGGGACCAAATATGACAAATCGATTTGCTGTTATTTTAGCGGCAGGACAAGGGACGAGAATGAAATCGAAGCTTTATAAGGTACTTCACCCTGTCTGCGGAAAACCAATGGTGGAACATGTTGTTGACCAAATATCAAAGCTAAATGTTAATAAAATGGTCACCATTATTGGACATGGAGCAGATTTGGTAAAGTCAAAGCTAGATGGTAAAACACTTTATGCCCTTCAAGAAGAACAATTGGGTACTGCCCATGCTGTTATGCAAGCGGAACAAGATTTATCTAAAGAAAATGGAACAACTGTTGTAGTTTGTGGAGATACTCCGCTTATCAAAGCGGAAACGATTGAGGCTTTATTAAAGCATCATGAGGAGCAAAATGCAAAGGCTACCATTTTAACAGCATATACAGAAAAACCAGACGGTTATGGACGCATCATAAGAAATGATGCAGGATATGTAGAGAAAATTGTTGAGCATAAGGATGCATCCGATGAAGAGCGGAAAGTGAAAGAAATAAATACGGGCGTATTTTGCTTTGACAATCAAAAACTTTTTGAAGCATTAAAACAAGTAAAAAACGATAATGCTCAAAATGAATATTATTTACCGGACGTGATTGAAATCTTAAAATCACAAGGTGAAATAGTATCTGCTTACCAAACCGATGATATGGATGAAACATTAGGAGTAAATGATCGTATTGCATTAGCCAGTGCGGAGCGGATAATGAGAAGAAGAATCAATGAAACTCATATGCGTAATGGTGTTACCATTATTGATCCTGATAACACATATATTGAATCGGATGTGGTAATTGGCGCGGATACTATTATACAGCCTGGGAGTATTCTTTCCGGAAAAACGGTTATTGGTGAGGACTGTATTATAGGACCGAATTCAGAGATTAAGGATTGCGAAGTTGGAAATGGTTCAAATATTAAACAATCAGTGGCTCAACAAAGTTCAATTGGGTCTCATGTTAACATTGGTCCATTCGCACATATTCGTCCGGAATCTTTAATAGAGGAAAATGTAAAAATAGGTAATTTTGTGGAGATTAAAAAGGCCAAATTCGGTAAAGGAAGCAAAGCCTCTCATTTAAGCTATATTGGGAATGCTGAAGTCGGTGCCGATGTAAACATTGGCTGTGGATCTATCACTGTAAATTACGACGGCAAAAATAAATTTTTGACAAAAATTGAAGATGGTGTATTTGTTGGCTGTAATTCGAACTTGGTAGCACCTGTAACAATTGGGAAAAATGCCTATATTGCAGCAGGTTCCACCATAACAGATGATATTCCGGCTGAAAGCTTATCTATTGCGCGTGCAAGACAAGTAAATAAAGAAAATTATGTAAGCAAACTAAAACACAATCAATAATTGGAGGTCCATCATGTCTAACCAATATCTTGACCCAAATCTTAAGATTTTTACATTAAACTCAAATGTCCAGTTGGCGGAAGAAATTGCACAAGTAGTCGGTGTGGAACTTGGTAAATGTTCCGTAACCCGTTTTAGTGATGGTGAGATTCAAATTAACATTGAAGAAAGTATTCGCGGGTGTGATGTATATGTTGTGCAGGCAACTAGCTCACCTGTTAACGAAAGATTGATGGAACTTCTAATTATGATCGATGCTCTTAAACGTGCATCAGCTAAGACGATTAATATTGTAATGCCTTATTACGGATATGCCCGTCAGGATCGAAAAGCTCGTGCACGGGAACCAATTACGGCGAAATTAGTTGCAAATTTAATTGAAACAGCTGGTGCTACAAGGGTAATTACTTTAGATTTACATGCTCCGCAAATTCAAGGCTTCTTCGACATTCCAATTGATCATTTAATGGGTGTTCCGATTTTAGCTGACTATTTCAAGAGTAAAAAATTCAACGATGAGATTGTCATTGTTTCTCCAGATCACGGCGGTGTTACACGTGCCCGTAAAATGGCAGATCGTTTAAAAGCACCGATTGCTATAATTGATAAGCGACGTCCGCGTCCAAATGTTGCAGAAGTAATGAATATCGTAGGGAATATTGAAGGAAAAATTGCTATTTTAATCGACGATATTATTGATACAGCGGGAACCATTACACTAGCAGCAAATGCTTTAATTGAAAATGGCGCCAAAGAAGTGTATGCAAGCTGTACACATCCGGTATTATCTGGACCTGCTATAGAAAGAATTGAAAATTCAAAAATTAAAGAATTAGTGGTGACAAATTCCATCACCCTTCCAGAAGAAAAGAAGATTGATAAAGTAGTCGAATTATCGGTTGCACCTCTACTTGGTGAAGCGATTATTCGCGTTCATGAAAATCAATCTGTAAGTACATTATTTGATTAATATAATATTAGAGAGCCTGCAAAAAATGCGGGCTCTCTTCTTGTTTTAAAGGGTTAAAGTGCCAAATTCACCGGCTCGTGAACTGCCTTGCTGCATTTCCTAAATGTTGCGTCGAGCTTGAGGGGAAGTACGTCGATGGGCAGGTGCTTTTTGCATTTCTATGTTTAGATTTCATTTATTTAGGGAATTTATATAAGGAGATTTCTTTACATAAGAATAGGAGGAATAGAGGATGGTCGCGGTATTGGAAGCAAAAAAAAGAAATAATAAACAACATTCAGAGCTTCAGCAGCTTCGAAATAATGGTAATATTCCTGCTGTTGTGTATGGCTATAAGATAGAGAATACACCTATTTATGTTAATGAGGCTGAATTTACAAAGACTATTAGAGAAGCAGGAAGAAATGGAGTTATATCGTTAAATCTCGAGGGACAGAAGCAAAATGTTATTTTAAACGAGTATCAGGAAGATTCCTTAAAGAAAAACATTGTTCATATTGATTTTCTGGCAGTCGATTTATCTGCTGAAATAGAAGCAAATGTCCGGATTGAAATAGTGGGAGAAAGTGCTGGTGTTAAGGATGGCGGTGTTCTGCAGCAACCTGTTCACGAACTTTCGGTAACCGCTAAGCCCAATGATATACCTGATGCAATAAGAGTGGATGTGGCCAACCTTCAAGTTGGAGAAACGATTACCGTTGCTGATATAAGAGGTAATTATCCATTTAGTATTAATCATGAAGATGAGGAAACCATCGCCTCCATCTTGCCACCAAGACAAGAAGAGGAAATTAGTACTGGAGAACAGCAGGAATCCGGTATGCCGGAAAACCTTGAAGGAAGAGAAACAACGGAAACGGAAGGCGAATAGCATTCATAAAGGGATTATCTTCATAAGTGGGGATAATCCTTTTACTTTTCGAACCTGTTTCTCTGTCTAATTACAGTGCCAACTTTACAAGCTCCTGAACTACGTCAGCATGGTTTCCTTTATCTCGGATAAAGACTACGAAATCATGTACGCCAGTGTTACTGGTGCTTTCGCTTTTCAAATTTGTTCCAAAAAATATCCCCATGTATAATATTAAATATGAAATCTAAACGTAAAAAGGCAAGGGTCCTTTTTATGTTATATTTAATTTGAGGTGTAAATAATGAAATTAATCGTAGGCTTAGGTAATCCCGGGTCACAATTTGATAAAACAAAGCATAATATTGGCTTTGAGGTAATTGATGAATTATCTAATCGGTATGGTGCCACCTTAAATCAATCGAAATTTAATGGACTGTATACCATCATCCATAAAAATGGTCAAAAATTTATGCTATTAAAACCGTTAACTTATATGAACTTATCGGGAGAATGTATTAGACCGATAATGGATTATTACGATATTGATCTTGAAGATTTATTGGTTATCTACGATGATCTTGATCTTCCTGCTGGAAAAATCCGCTTACGTCAAAAAGGAAGTGCCGGAGGCCATAACGGAATTAAGTCTACTATTGCACATGTTGGCACTCAAACCTTTAATCGTATACGTATTGGAATAAGTCGTCCAGAAAATGGAATGTCCGTTCCGGATTATGTGTTAAGTAAATTTAAAAAAGAGGAATGGCCGACCCTTCAAATAGCTATTGAAAAATCAGCAGATGCATGTGAACAATGGCTGGAAAAACCATTTATAGAAGTAATGAATCAATTTAATTAAGGCTCTTTTCTTAAACTTTGTATAAAATCCAATAGCTGATTTTAACCTGTTGCTTTTGTATACGAAAGCACGCAGTTACAACTTTATTTTGGTTGGAATTAAAACTTATAAGAAAAGATGCCCCAAAGCCAAGCCTGATTAGGATTTATTACAGATGACGTAAAGCAATAATTAATGAGAAAACAGCAATAATTAATTTCGCACGAATAACTCCTTATCAACCGGTTCATACTATTAAAAAAGCTATGATAAGGAGGCAAAAGAATGGCGATACATTATTTTTGCCGTCATTGTGGAACCAACATGGGGATCTTAGATAATTTGTCCATCCATGCAGACCATCTTGGTTTAAATACATTAACAAATGAGGAACGCCAAGACATGATTTCCTATGAATCAAATGGTAACATTCATATAAAATCGATTTGTGAGGATTGCCAAGAAGCACTTACAAGTAATCCTGAATTACATGCATATGATTATTTGATTCACTAGTCCGCTTTGGAAGAGAATCCAAAGCATTTTTCTGTTTCTTGTTTTTATAGGGTTCCTGGCATAAACTATGTTGTTTTTAATAGTATAGTAAATCTAAATTAATATCGAGTTTTGTAAAAAGATGCTTCTGCACTTATATCAAAACATTCTTTATAAAAAAAGTAATTGTTTCATATAGTCCATAATAGTTATTTAAGAAAGGAGGGCTATTGATTGAAGGGATTAAAGCAAATTATTTTGCAACAGGATGAAGTTCAATCGGTCATTACTGGTATTGAAGGGAATTTAAAGGAACAACTGGTAGCGGGTTTGTCCGGATCCTCCAGGACCGTCTTTATTTCATCTATCTTTGAAAAGTCGAATCAATCCATTGTAATTGTGACATATAATCTTTTGCAAGCTCAGAAATTATATGATGATTTATCACAATTAGTCGATGAAGATCTCGTATATTTATATGCCGCAAATGAACTCATTGCTGCAGAAATAGGAATAGCAAGCCCAGAATTAATGGCCCAGCGCATCGAAACTCTAAATTTTCTTGTATCGAAGAAAAAGGGGATTATTATTGTTCCTATGGCAGGATTGCGGAAAGTTCTGCCTTCAGTAGACCTTTGGAAAAAGTATCAGCTAGCTTTTGAAGTTGGAAAGGATATAGACCTTGAATCTATTTTAGAATCTCTTATTGCAATGGGATATGATAGGAATGATATGGTTGGTGCCCCGGGGGATTTTAGCTTACGCGGGGGTATTTTAGATATCTATCCTTTAACAGAGCAAAACCCAATTCGTATTGAATTATTTGATACCGAAGTGGATTCGATAAGGACTTTTTCTGTAGAAGATCAGCGGTCTATTGAGAAAAGGAATGATATTTTAATTGGACCTGCAACAGAAACGCCTATTGACTCGGATACATTAGTAATAATGGCAGACCGACTGGAAAAGGAGCTCTCTAAAACTCTCAAAAAGGTGAAAAGTGCAAATTCAAAGGAGCTTTTAACACAAAATATTGGATATGCAATTGAAACCTTAAAAAATGCACAAAAACCTGAACAATTCTTTAAATTTCTCTCATTAGCATACATGAAACCTGCAAGTTTACTAGATTATTTAGATGGAAAAGGACTTGTCATACTAGATGAATATAGTCGTATTCAGGAAATGAATGACCGCTTAGAGAATGAGGAGGCGGAATGGTTTACTTCCCTTTTAGAGGAAGGTCAAATTGTGCACGGATTGGAAGTATCCCACAATTTAACAAAGCTATTAATTCAAGCAAACTTGCCAAGACTATACTTATCCTTGTTTTTACGACATATTCCGAATACAAATCCGCAAAACATTGTGAATATAACTTGTAAGCAAATGCAAAACTTTCATGGTCAAATGCATGTGTTAAAGACTGAAATGGAGCGCTGGAGGAAGGGGAACTTTACCGTCGTCTTTCTAGCAACAGATGAAGGACGCATTTCAAAGTTACATAGTGTGTTAGAGGATTATGAGATCGAAGCGGCAGTAGTAGAAGATTCTAACAAGCTATTACCGGGCCATGTTCAAGTTATTCAAGGAAACCTTAACACCGGATTTGAGCTTGCGATGCAGAGGCTTGCAGTGATTACTGAAGAAGAGCTTTTCAATAAAAAGACAAAAAAAGCTCCTCGGAAACAAAAGCTATCAAATGCGGAGAGAATTAAAAGCTATTCAGAATTAAAAATAGGTGACTATGTTGTTCACGTCAATCATGGTATTGGAAAATATTTAGGAATTGAGACGCTTGTCATTAATGGGGTCCATAAAGATTATTTACATATTAAATATCAAGGGACCGATAAGCTTTATGTTCCTGTCGAACAAATTGATCTTGTACAAAAATATGTAGGTTCCGAAGGGAAAGAGCCTAAAGTATATAAATTGGGTGGTACGGAGTGGAAGAAGGTTAAGAAAAAGGTCCAATCCTCTGTTCAAGACATTGCAGATGATTTAATTAAACTGTACGCAGAACGAGAAGCAGCGAAGGGATATGCCTTTTCGCCTGATGGTGATATGCAAAGAGAGTTTGAAGCAGCCTTCCCATATCAAGAGACAGAGGATCAACTGCGTTCTATTCTGGAAATCAAACGCGATATGGAAAGAGAACGTCCGATGGATCGTTTATTGTGCGGAGATGTTGGCTACGGAAAAACAGAGGTTGCTATTCGGGCTGCATTCAAAGCCATTATGGATGGAAAACAGGTAGCCTTTCTTGTTCCAACGACTATATTGGCTCAACAGCATTATGAGACGATGAAGGAACGTTTTCAGGATTATCCCGTCTCCGTAGGGTTATTGAGTCGATTTAGAACAAAAAAACAACAAACAGAAACCACCAAAGGCTTGAAAAATGGAACAGTAGACATTGTTGTTGGTACCCATCGCATTTTATCGAAGGATGTACAGTTTCATAATCTTGGCTTGTTAATTATTGACGAAGAACAAAGATTTGGAGTTACACATAAAGAAAAAATTAAACAAATGAAAACAAATGTGGATGTTTTAACGTTGACTGCAACTCCGATCCCTAGGACATTACATATGTCCATGCTAGGGGTTAGGGATTTATCCGTTATTGAGACTCCGCCTGAAAATCGTTTCCCTGTTCAAACGTATGTCATGGAATATAATGGGCATCTTGTGCGAGAGGCAATTGAGAGGGAATTAGCCAGAAATGGTCAGGTTTATTTCTTATATAACCGTGTAGAGGATATTGAAAGAAAAGCAGAGGAAATATCAACCCTTGTCCCGGATGCCCGTGTAACCTATGCACATGGCCAAATGACAGAGAGTGAACTGGAATCTGTTATTTTAAGCTTTTTAGAAGGAGAATATGATGTTCTTGTTACAACTACTATTATCGAAACTGGTGTAGATATTCCAAATGTTAATACATTAATTGTGTATGATGCTGACCGTATGGGATTGTCCCAATTATACCAGCTGCGCGGACGTGTTGGACGATCTAATCGTGTTGCATATGCTTATTTCACCTATCGTAAAGATAAAGTGCTAACGGAGGTTTCGGAAAAGAGACTTCAAGCAATCAAGGAGTTTACGGAACTCGGTTCTGGTTTCAAAATTGCCATGCGTGATTTATCGATAAGAGGGGCAGGGAATATCCTCGGCGCTCAACAACATGGATTTATTGACTCCGTTGGCTTTGATTTATATTCACAAATGTTAAAAGAAGCGATTGAAGAAAGAAGGGGTACGGAGGATCAAGACAAGAAAGTACCTTTTGAGATTGATTTAGAAATAGATGCTTATATTCCAGATACGTATATTGCAGACGGTCATCAAAAAATTGAAATGTATAAACGATTTAGAGCTATTGAATCGTTAGACGAATTAGAGGAATTAAAAGAAGAAATGATCGATCGTTATGGAGAGTATCCTGTTCAGGTCGAATATTTGTTTATGATTTCTGAAATGAAGGTATTTGCAATAGAGGCTAGTCTAGATTCAGTTAAGCAAGCCAAACAGACAATATCCGTCCTTGTTTCGGAAAAAGGAACACAGAATATAGATGGACCAAGGGTTGTAGAGGTTTGTAATAGATTTGGCCGTGCGGTAGGCTTTGGAATGGACGGAAATAAATTAAAAATTACTTTGAATATCAAAGGAATCCCAGAAGAAAAATGGCTTTCCATTATTATGGATATTGTAAAAGAATTGAAATATGCAAGTAAGCAAACAGAACATGTCGGATAACAATGTTTGGAGAACATCACAGCCTATAAGTTGTGGTGTTTTCCCTTTTTTATCCAACTTGATGGTTTATTTTCTATTTTATGGAGGTAAAGATACATTGTAAGAAAAAATAACTCATATGTATAGAACTTCCTAGATGAAAGATACTAATGACAACGTTGGTAAAAGATTCATTCATTTACAAATCAGGCAGTAAAATGCCGATTAAAATCATCTGATGAAAGTGAGGCAACATAAGATGAAAGCAACTGGAATAGTTCGTCGTATTGATGATTTAGGAAGAGTTGTAATTCCAAAAGAAATTCGCAGAACGTTACGTATTCGTGAAGGGGATCCTTTGGAGATTTTTGTTGATCGGGATGGAGAAGTCATATTAAAAAAATATTCTCCAATCAGTGAGTTAAGCGATTTTGCGAAGGAATATGCAGAGGCATTGTATGACAGCTTAACTAGCCAAGTTTTAATTTGTGACAGAGATGCTGTGATTGCAGTGGCAGGTGGATCCAAAAAGGACTACTTAAATAAAAATATTGGGGAAGTTATTGAAAAGGCCATGGAGGATCGTAACCCTGTACTTGTTACCAATAAGGGACAAGCATCACTCGTAGATGGTTACGAAGAAGAGCTTTCGTCCTACACTATTTCTCCAATTGTTGCAAATGGCGATCCGATTGGTGCGGTAGTTATTTTCTCGAAAGAACGCACAATGGGTGAAGTGGAACAAAAAGCAACAGAGACTGCTGCAGGATTCCTAGCAAGACAAATGGAGCAATAAAACTCTGCAAAATGTTGGAAGCAGGTAAAGATATCCTGCTTCTTCTTTTTTTGGAAAAAGGGTACCTATTCTTAAGTGGATGAAGAAGTTTATAAGATTTTTCTTTTACAAAAGCAATAAAGTTTAAGAAAAAGCCATCACAAATGACGAAAAGCGATCCGAAAACAACTCTTGTTATTTTTCCCCTTCCATATGATATGCTATAATACGACATATTTTAGTATAGGAAGGTAGAAGAATTTGCCTCAAGAGGATTCTAAGAAATTATTTAAAGGAGCTTTTATTTTAACTATTGCAGCAGCAATCACAAAAATTCTAAGTGCTGTTTATCGAGTTCCATTTCAAAATATAGTAGGAGATGTAGGTTTTTACATATATCAACAAATATATCCAATTTATGGAGTCGCGATTGCATTAGCAACCTATGGGTTTCCTGTGATTATTTCAAAATTTGTTGCCGAAGGTGAAGCTTCAAATAATATTAGCGTTAAGCAAATGATGCGGTCCATTTTCATATTGTTAAGTTTCCTGGGAATTATTTTATTTTTGCTTTTTTTCATAGGTGCATCATTTTTTGCAGATTTAATGGGTGATCCAAAATTAAGTTCTTTAATAAAAATCATTGCTTTTTCCTTTTTGCTAGTGCCGTTTATCTCTGTTATAAGAGGCTTTTTTCAGGGGAGAGGAAATATGCTTCCTACTGCAGTATCACAAGTAACGGAACAATTTATTAGGGTAACGTCTATTTTACTTCTGACCTTTTTTTTAGTAAGAAGAGGATATTCCCTTTATGTTGCAGGTGAAGGAGCACTAATTGGGTCGATAGCGGGTGGAGTGGTATCTTTATTATTACTAGTCTTGCTCCTGTTTCGATATAAAAATAAGCATCCACTGCGAGTTGGGAACACACAAGTCAAATTAGGAAAAACCTTCTTACTGCAAGGCTTGGCGATTTGTATAAGTGGAATGCTACTTGTTTTATTTCAATTAGTTGATTCCTTAAATATTTATGCCCTATTAACAAAGTCAGGCGTATCCTTTGGTGATGCCAAGACGTTAAAAGGGATATATGACCGTGGGCAGCCATTATTACAATTAGGAACGATTGTTGCGACATCCCTTTCCTTAACATTAGTGCCGGTAATTTCTGGAGCATATAAAAACGGGGATTTATCTATTTTAAAGGAAAAGGTAAGTATCGCCATAAAAATTAGCTTTATTGTCGGAATAGGTTCCACCGTTGGATTAATCAATATTATTCAGCCAACCAATATCATGCTTTTTAAAAACGATTATGGCTCCCTAGTATTAGCCGTATTTTCTATATCCATTCTTTTTAGTTCCATCATATTAACGGTAACTGGAATTTTACAAGGTATCGGGCGTGTTTATATTCCAGCCGTGTATATGATAATCGGTGTTATATTAAAGTTTTTTGCTAATCAAATGTTCGTTCCCAAATTAGGAACTTTGGGTGCTTCATTAGCAACTGTCCTATCTCTTGGAATCATATCCTGTCTTTTTATGAAGGAGCTTAATAAACTAAAATTAGGACGTTTACCATTTTTATTTTATATAAAGGTGCTAGTTTCAGCGCTGATCATGACGGCAGTTCTGCAAATTTGGGTTACATGCTGGGAAAATTACATTTCTTTAAGTCGAACTTCAAGTGTTTTTCTCGCATTATCAGGAGTGATCGTTGGTGGAGCAGCATATCTCATTTCCATTACGTGCTTCAAACTTTTTACGAAAGAGGATGTACCATTTCTTCCATTTGGCGACAAGCTTTTTCGAATTTTTACAAATAAGGAGAGATAAGATCGAATGAGTAATCAAATAACGGTAATTGGATTGGGAGCGGGTGACATTAATCAGCTTCCTTTAGGAATATATAAAATAGTCAAAAGCGCTAAAGTGCTTTTTTTAAGAACGAAAGAACACCCTGTAGTAAGGGAATTGGAAGAAGAAGGGATCCATTTTACCAGCTTTGATGATGTATATGAACAAAATGACCAATTTGAGATGGTGTATGAGGAAATTACAAAACACTTGCTAGCTGCCGCACGTAATGAGGATATTACTTATGCAGTACCGGGGCATCCGCTGGTTGCAGAAAGGACCGTTCAATTATTACTGGAAAGAGGGAAAGCGGAAAATATTGATATTGTCATAGCTGGGGGGCAAAGCTTTATTGACCCTTTATTTGCAGCTGTAAAGGCAGATCCGATTGAGGGATTTCAACTTTTAGATGGAACAGATCTACATAGAGATGATATCCGGACAAATCAACATCTCATTATTGGACAGGTATATGATGCATTCAGTGCCTCTAATGTGAAATTAACGTTAATGGAAAAATATCCAGATGATTATTTGATTTCTATAGTAACAGCAGCAGGCTCAAAGGAGGAAAGGGTTAAAACCATCCCACTTTATGAACTGGATCGCCAAGTTGAAATCAATAATCTGACAAGTGTTTATGTTGCTCCAATGAAGGAAACATCCCTAAAAGAGTTTACTGCATTACGGTCTATCATTGCTGACTTGAGAGGCCCGAATGGGTGTCCGTGGGATAAGGAACAAACACATCTTACCTTGAAAAAATATTTATTAGAAGAGGCATATGAATTATTAGAGGCAATAGATGAAGATGATATAGACCATATTATTGAAGAGCTTGGAGACGTTCTTCTTCAAGTTATGCTGCATGCACAAATTGGGGAAGACGAAGGTATGTTTTCCATTGAAGATGTAATAGAAGGCATTTCTGATAAAATGATTCGGAGACACCCGCATGTTTTCGGTGAGGTAGTCGCAAATAATGTGGAAGATGTATTGAAAAATTGGAGTGAAATAAAAGGACAAGAAAAAGGGCATGAAGCGAAAAAATCTGTATTGGATAAGGTAGGAAAGGGATTGCCTGCACTAATTCGTGCGTTTGAATATCAAAAGTGCGCGTCCAAGCTTGGATTTGATTGGGATCAGGCGGAAGAAGCATGGAAAAAAGTTCTGGAGGAAATGAAGGAATTTCAGGCGGAAATAACGAAAAAGGATAAACAGAAGCAGATTTCAGAGTTTGGAGATCTTCTTTTTGCTATGGTTAATGTTGGGCGCTTATTATCCATTTATCCGGAAGAAGCCCTTGAAAGAACAAATCAGAAATTTAAAAGAAGATTCCAATTTATTGAAGAACAAGTAGAATCAAGCGGAAAATCATTTTCGGAATTTACATTAGCCGAGCTAGATGAATTTTGGGATCAGGCAAAAAAAGCAGGATTATAGAGGTGAAAATTATGACAACGATGAGATTAGATAAATTTTTAAAGGTTTCCAGATTAATCAAAAGGAGAACTCTTGCAAAGGAAGTAGCAGATCAAGGAAGAATCACGATTAATGGTCAGCAGGCAAAAGCAAGCTCAAATGTGAAAATTGGTGATGAGCTGGTGGTTCGATTCGGTCAAAGACTAGTAACGGTGAAGGTAGAAAATCTGCAAGAAAACACTCGTAAAGAGGACGCGGCCGGTATGTATTCGGTACTGAAAGACGAACGGATTAATCAAGAATAGTCACTCCCTTTTATAGGGAGTTTTTTTATTGTATTGAAACAGGCTTGTTCTTTTTTTCCGAACCTTGACATACACATGATTATATAGCTTGGACTAGTTGAAAGATAGCTGAAAGCATATGTATGGCAGGAATACGGAAAGCGGGGGATTAAGTTGAGTCAGTATTATGATACACCTTCTAGTGGGAAAAATGTAAATCAAGAACATGATGTGATTATGAGAGGGAGGAAGCTTTTAGACATTACGGGTGTAAAACAAGTTGATAGCTTTGACAATGAAGAGTTCCTATTGGAAACGGTGATGGGCTTTTTAGCTATTCGAGGACAAAACCTGCAAATGAAAAATCTCGATGTAGAAAAAGGGATTGTTTCCATCAAGGGGAAGGTCTTTGATTTGGTATACTTAGATGAACATCATGGGGAGAAAGCTAAAGGCTTCTTTAGCAAGCTATTCCGATGAGCCTAACCACCCAGTTTTACACGATGCTTGCCATGATCGCTATGGGAAGCATTTTTGGTGCCTCCCTTGATACGTATAACCGTTTCCTTCAAAGAGGTAAGAGAAAAAAGTGGATTGTATTCATCAATGATGTGATGTTTTGGCTGATACAGGGACTAGCCATCTTCTATATTTTGTTCTTAGTCAACTATGGGGAAATCCGTTTTTATATATTTATTGCATTAGTTTGTGGTTTTGCGGCATATCAAGCTTTAATGAAAAATATTTATGTTAAATTACTTGAGGCAATAATTAATGCCGTAATATCAATCTATCAATTTATACTACGATTATTTATGTCGCTGATTTTTCATCCAATTAAATGGATTGTTTTGGCAATCATTACGCTATCCATTACATTAGGAAAGGTACTATTGTCCCTTGTAAAAATGATTATAAAGATGTTATTATGGGTGTTAAAGGTTATATTTTATCCAATTAAATGGATTCTAAGTTTATTATGGAAATTAGTTCCTGGATTTATTAAAAAATCAGTCGAAAAATTCTATTCTGGATTTGCAGGGATTTTGGAAAAAACTAAGAATAAAGTTATGTATGCGTGGAAATTTATAAGCAGTATTTTTTATAAAAAGTAGGGTTTTATAGGAATCAAGATAGGAGGTTTAGAGATGGGTGTCCGGAAAGAAAAAAATATTACGCCGATGGAAAATGCATATACAAAACAGCAAATGATGAAAGAGAAAGTAATGGCGAGAAGGAAAAAATTACTTTTCCGCAGATTAGCGGTTTTTAGTATTATCGCATTGGCATCGGTATATTTGTTGGTTTCCACACTCATCTTAAGAAACCACCAGCTTGAGGTAAAACAAGCAGAAAAGGCAAAGCTAGAGAAAAAACTTGCTGATCTGAAGAAAAAAAAGACCTACCTTCAAGATGAGGTAGTAAAATTAAACGATGATAACTATATTGCAAAGCTGGCAAGAAGTGAATATTTCCTTTCTGAAAAGGGAGAAATTATTTTTAACATTCCTGACGACAAGAAGAAGAAGGACGAGGATAAAGATGTGTCTTATTGACACTCTTTTTTAACGTCCGATATAATATATAATAAGCTTTATCTTTTATCTTTTAAGGAGGAAATTATTTTTTATGTCGATCGAAGTAGGCAGCAAGTTACAAGGGAAAGTAACAGGGATCACTAATTTTGGAGCGTTTGTTGAATTGCCTGAAGGCTCAACAGGTCTTGTTCACATTAGTGAAGTAGCGGATAACTATGTGAAGGATATTAATGAACATTTGAAAGTGGGCGATGAGGTCCAAGTAAAAGTCATTAATGTTGAGAAAGACGGCAAAATTGGTTTATCGATTCGAAAAGCAAAAGAACAGGCACCAACTCAGAAACCTCGTCATAATAAACCAAGTCATAATCAACGTCCAAAAGAAAACTTCGAGCAAAAAATGGCTCGTTTTTTAAAGGATAGTGAAGATCGTCTATCTTCATTAAAACGCCATACAGAATCGAAACGCGGCGGCCGTGGTGCTAGACGAGGCTAACTTGCTGTCTATTCACATATAGCAGGTGAAGGTAATCTTCATAAATAAAAAAGGCATTCTTTTTAAGAAGAATGTCTTTTTTGTTTAACAAAAAAAGGTTAGTATTTATGCAGCCAGAAAAAAGCGCCTTGCTTAGCAAGGCGCCTTTTGTGTTTTGTAATGACCCGTACGGGATTCGAACCCGTGTTACCGCCGTGAAAGGGCGGTGTCTTAACCGCTTGACCAACGGGCCATATTAAATTGGTAGCGGCGGAGGGGATCGAACCCACGACCTCACGGGTATGAACCGTACGCTCTAGCCAGCTGAGCTACGCCGCCATATTTAAAAGATATTTCAAAAGCACAAGTTCTATATTACCTACGGATTGGTTCTTTGTCAATATACTTTTACTATTTTTTAAATCAATTTGTGTGGGAAACATTTTTTGTGAGTTTCCTAGGCTAATGGCATAAGATGGACCGTCTTTACAAAATACTGTCGAATGTGCCTTCAATCTCAGTATGCATACGGTATTCTCTTAATAAAGATAAAAATCTCCTGTTTATTATCTCGTTATTTGACGAGAAACATGGAAGACCATCCATCTTTTCGCTGAAAGAAGTCGAACTTTTCTTTCTATTCATCTCTCAATTTTGACAAACTTCTAGACTTGTCCAATATATAATGATTTGCAACTACTACGCTAGAGGGGTGTATAAAAATGGAAAAGGCGGAACATAGCTTTATGGATCAAGGAAGTAACTTAGAGGAAACAAAGCTTGAAGTTTCCAGAAGATTAACCAGTCTTCAAGTAAAGCTAGACCAATTCTTTCTCCAAAAAGGTGTAGCTCTCATTATTATCGGTTTTTTACTTGGACGAGCCTTAATATTATCACATTTATCACCATTTTCACTGCCGTTCTTTGTTTCCGTGTATATGATGAGGAGAAAAAAAGCGCCGTTAGTTTTATTGGGACTGCTTGCAGGTGCTTTTACCTTATCAATCGCCAGTACTGTCTATACTTTTTCGTGTGCGGTCATTTTTTTAGTAGCTTTCCGGCTGTTTGCCAGATTTCATAAGGATGAAATAAAGGCTCTGCCATACTATGTATTTTTTACTTCTTTTGCTGCAAGATGTGCCTTTCTTTATATTCAACATCATGAAACCATTACCTTATATGATGGTATGATGGCTGGGGTGGAGGCATGTCTCACTTTTATCCTCACACTTATATTTATGCAGAGCATTCCACTCTTATCACTTAAAAAAAGAAAAAAAAGTTTCAAAACAGAAGAGGTTGTCAGTCTAATAATTATGCTGGCTTCTGTGCTTACAGGAACCATTGGGTGGTCCATCTATAATTTATCCATAGAGCATATTTTATCGAGGTATCTGGTTCTTCTTTTTGCATTTGTTGGAGGTGCAACGGTTGGATCAACAGTAGGAGTCGTCACAGGTCTCATTTTTAGCTTAGCAAATGTATCTAGTTTCTATCAAATGAGTTTATTGGCTTTTTCGGGATTGTTAGGAGGGCTTTTAAAAGAAGGGAGGAAAGTCGGCACTTCCATTGGTTTATTAATTGCCACCTTATTAATAGGAATGTATGGAGATGCCCAAACTCCTTTACTTCAAAATATTTATGAATCCTGTATTGCCATAATGCTGCTTATTTTAACGCCGCAGCAGTTGACAATGAAAATGGCAAAGCATATTCCGGGAACATCAGAATTTGCTCAGGAACAGCAGCAATACATGAGAAAAATCAGAGACATCACCGTTCACCGAGTTGAACAATTTTCCTCTGTCTTTCAAGCGCTCTCCAATAGTTTCTCCCAATATGATCAGTGGCGGGAAGGGGATCAAGAGGATCAGGAGTTTGATTATTTTTTAAGTAATGTGACGGAAAAAACTTGTCAGTCCTGTTTCAAAAAAGAGCAGTGCTGGGCAAAGAATTTTGATAAAACATATGAATTAATGAAAAAGGTGATGAATGAATACGATCACGGGGATGGAGTATTACCGCAGCGTACACATCGGGAATTAGAAAAGCATTGTGTGAAAACAAAGAAAGTGGAAGATGCAATCTATCAAGAGTTAACCTTTTATTATGCAAATCAAAAGCTAAGGCAACAGGTAAAAGAAAGCCGAAAATTAGTTGCAGAGCAATTATTAGGTGTTTCGGAAGTAATGGGCGATTTTGCAAATGAAATAAAAAGAGAAAGGGAGAATCATCAAAAACAGGAGGAAATGATTTTAGATGCCTTACAGGATTTTGGATTAGAAATTGAACAGGTAGAAATATATAGTCTGGAGGATGGAAATATTGATATCGATATGACCATTCCTACTAATAATAGCCACGGGGAATGCGAAAAAATTATTGCGCCCTTGTTATCTGATATTTTAGGAGAAACCATCGTTGTTAAAAAAGCGGAATATGTAGCTTACCCTAATGGATTTACTTATGTAACCTTTAGGTCGGACAAGGCATATGTTGTAAAAACAGGTGTCGCCCACGCAGCAAAAGGAGGGGGGTTCATCTCGGGGGATAGTTATTCCATGATTGAACTTGGGGCAAGAAAATATGCTATTGCCATCAGTGACGGGATGGGGAATGGAGAAAGAGCACATCATGAGAGTAACGAAACGCTTAAATTGCTCCAGAAAATTTTACAGTCCGGAATAGAAGAGAAAGTGGCTATTAAATCTGTAAATTCCATTCTCTCCTTAAGAACAACAGATGAAATTTTTTCCACACTAGACTTGGCAATGATTGATTTGCAGGACGCGAGTGCAAAGTTTTTAAAGATAGGCTCTACTCCAAGCTTTATTAAGAGGGCTAATAAAGTATTGAAAGTAGAATCTAGTAATTTACCGATGGGAATGATTCAGGAATTTGATGTAGATGTCGTTTCCGATCAGTTGAAGGCCGGAGATCTGCTTGTGATGATGAGCGATGGTATTTTTGAAGGGCCAAAGCATGTAGAAAATTATGACTTATGGATGAAACGAAAAATACGGGAATTGCAAACGGAAGATCCCCAGGAAATAGCCGATTTAATTATGGAGGAGGTCATTCGGACAAGATCAGGAGTAATAGACGATGATATGACGATTGTTGTAGCCAAAATTGAACACAATACCCCAAAATGGGCGGCTATTCCGGTGAGTAAACGAAAAGCATTAATATCTTAGAAACAGTTTATTAAAACTAGGGATCTGCTAATAATGATGCTTTTATACGCCATATATGTACATGCTTCTCCAGGTTTTGTATTGAATAGAGTATGTTCCAGTGCATATATTGTCCATCATCAATAATCACGATACATCCAAAACTAAAAAAATAGTAAACATAAAAAGTATAAAACCCCTTCAAATCGTCGAAGATGGTTATTAACAAAAGCTTCTTTTTATTTTATTCAAAAGAATGACGATTTGGAGGGGAAATCTTTGAAAACAGGAACATTAAAGCAAATTTTGCTTATTACTGATGGTTGTTCAAATCAAGGAGGCGATCCAATAGCAATGGCTGCCTTGGCAAAAGAACAAGGTATCACCATTAATGTTATTGGTGTAATGGAAAATGATGTAATTGATGAGAAGGGAATGCAAGAAATTGAGGGAATATCTATGTCGGGTGGTGGTGTCAGTCAGATTGTATATGCCCAAAGCTTGTCGCAAACTGTCCAGATGGTAACGCGAAAGGCAATGACTCAAACATTACAAGGTGTAGTAAATCGTGAGTTAAAGCATATCTTGGGTCGCAATACATCAATGGAAGAACTCCCGCCTGAGCAAAGGGGAGAGGTAATGGAAGTAGTGGATGAGCTTGGTGAAACAGTAGACTTGGACGTGTTGATTCTTGTCGATACAAGTGCAAGTATGAAGCATAAGCTTCCAACCGTAAAGGAGGCCTTACTGGACCTATCATTAAGCTTAAATGCCAGAATGGGAAATAACCAATTCTCCGTTTTTGTATTTCCCGGGAAAAGGAAAGATGTCGAAAAATTGCTGGATTGGACACCAAGATTGGAATCACTTACTACTGTTTTTTCAAAATTAAGCGTAGGCGGTATTACGCCAACTGGTCCAGCTATTAAAGAAGCGATTGCATATTTTAATAAAAAACGTTCTTTAAGGGGATTGTTATCTCGTGATGATGAACAATACTTTGAAGAGTCAATATAAATTTCAATCAGGCACTGTCATATATGGTAAATGGAATAAAAACCATTATACCCTTGTTAAGGAGCTGGGATATGGTGCCAACGGAATGGTTTACCTGGCAGAAGGAAAACAAGGTTATGTGGCACTAAAAATGAGTGATAATTCGATATCTATTACCTCTGAGGTAAATGTCCTAAAATCATTTTCAAAGGTCCAAGGGAATACCCTCGGGCCTTCTTTGCTAGAAATTGATGATTGGGAAACACATAACAAAAGGATTCCCTTCTATGTGATGGAATATATACATGGACCGGATTTATTAGCCTTTGTGCAAAAGAAAGGCCATGGATGGTCGGATGTATTAATTTTGCAACTTTTAAATGATTTGGATCGTCTGCATCATGAAGGATGGGTTTTTGGAGATCTAAAACCGGAAAATTTAATTGTGACAGGTCCTCCGACACGAATACGTTGTATTGATGTTGGTGGAACAACTATGATAGGACGAGCCATCAAGGAGTATACAGAGTTCTTTGATAGGGGTTATTGGGGAGCTGGTTCTAGAAAAGCAGATCCTAGCTATGATTTATTTGCGACAGCAATGGTAATGATCAATTTATCCTATCCCAAAAGATTTACCAAACAAAGGGAGGGGCTTGAGCAGCTGAAAAAAGCTATTCAGGCTAAGCCGGAATTAGCAGAGCGTCGTGATATTTTATGGAAGGCCATCACTGGTAAATATAGTGCTGCATTAGAAATGCGGAAGGATTTATTAAAAATACTGTCTAGCGATTCTGGTAATACTCAAAATAGCTCCACCATGAAAGTAAATTCAACCAAACCAAAAAAGGGAACCGCTTCAAGAGTAAGAAGGAGAAGGCATAATAAAATTGTTGGCTTTTTAGAAACAATGATGATTATATTAGTAATATCATTTCTATATATTCTATATGTATATGGACATTTACTGTAGGAAGGGGGCCATATTTTGTATGACTCCCTTTTTTTAAATAAGAACGTATAAGTTTATTAACATATTATCGGCCCGAAGATTTCTCCCTCCTTCCTGGGAGTAAGGACTTCAGGTAAAATTACTTTTAAAAATTATACTCGTTGAATTTGAAGTACCAGTTTTCACTAGCTCGTGAATTATCTCGAAATATTTTTTCGCTGTTCACGCCTGTGACGACGAAGGTGAAATTAGTACTTCAACGCTATAACTGCGGCGCTTATCTTTTCTTAACATTATAAATTTCAAATTTTTAATGCTTTATTTTCGATTGAAAAATCTTTATTTGGTACTATAACCTTAAGGTATTTTATAATTTAAAGGAAAGAATAACGATATGCTGTCATTTGAAGTGAAAGTAACTGAATTTATCAAAAAGCATCGATTATTGGAAAAGGGAGATTCCGTATTGGTCGGAGTATCCGGGGGACCGGACTCATTGGCTTTAGTTCATTATTTATTCCATAAGAAGGACTATTTCTCTATCTCTCTGACTGTAGCGCATGTTGATCATATGCTGCGCGGGCAGGAGTCCTACGAGGATTTATTGTTTGTGGAGGAATTTTGCCATCAGCTCGGTGTTCATATCACAGCTGCAAGAATCAATATAGAAGAAAAAGTACATATTGAAGGAAATGGTTTTGAAGAAACAGCAAGAAAATATCGCTATCAATTTTATGACGAAACCATGAAGAAATTTGGTCTGAATAAGCTCGTCCTGGGACATCATGGAGATGACCAAATAGAGACAATTTTGATGAGGTTGACACGCGGTAGTTCTGGAAAAGGACGAGCGGGCATTCCACTTCGAAGAAAGGTAGAGGGTGGCGAGTTAATCAGACCTCTCCTTTGTATAACCAAAAAGGAGATAGAAGAATACTGCAATTATTATCAATTAAAGCCCCGTAAAGACCCTAGTAATCAATCTGCTGAATATACTAGGAATCGCTTCCGAATGGAAATACTTCCGTTTTTAAAAAAAGAAAATAGTCATGTACATGAACACTTTCAGCGGTTCAGTGAGGAATTGTTGGAGGATGAATCATTTTTGCAGGCATTAACAGAGAAAGAAATGAATAAAGTATGGAATAAAACAGATGATGAGATTACCATTAACATTAAGACCTTTTCTATAATGCCTTTGCCTTTACAAAGAAGAGGGATTCAACTAATATTAAACTATCTCTATAAAGAAAATCCTGGTACTTTTTTATCCGTTCATATTGATGCTGTTCTGGAGTTAATAGCGAATCTTCACCATCCATCTGGAAAGCTAGATTTACCACTGGGTTTAACGGTTATCCGTTCTTATGAAAGATGCCGTTTCGCTTTTGCTCGCGCGAAACAATCTTTTGCATATGAATTTATACTAGAGGATGGAGCCAAGGTAAATCTTCCAAATGGATATCTGATTCAAATAAAAAAAGGGAAGCATCTACCCATGAACGAAGGGAATAATATTATCTGTATACATGCAAATGATATTAAATTTCCTATCACTGTTCGCACAAAACGTAATGGTGACAGAATGAAAGTAAAAGGATTAAATGGAACGAAAAAAGTGAAGGATATATTTATTGATAAAAAAGTTCCGATAGACGAAAGGGAATTATGGCCGATTGTAACAGACCATGATGGAATTATTTTATGGATTCCCGGGTTAAAGAAATCATGTTATGACAAGCCGCCCGTACCTAATGAAGCTTATTATATTTTACAATACTGCAAACAATCATCTTCTAGGGGGCAACAAAGTTAATGAAACAAGATATTGAAAAAGTGTTAATTTCAGAAGAAGAAATACAAAAAAAGACGAAAGACTTAGCAGAACAACTTACAAAAGATTATGACGGACGCTTTCCGCTAGCCATTGGAGTTTTAAAAGGTGCGACATTGTTTATGGCTGACTTGGTGAAGCGGATAGACACTTATTTGGAAATGGATTTCATGGATGTTTCGAGCTATGGCAAATCCACTGTTTCCTCCGGGGAAGTCAAAATTTTAAAGGATCTTGATACCTCCGTTGAGGGAAGAGACATTCTTATTATCGAAGACATCATCGACAGCGGGCTCACTTTAAGCTATTTAGTGGAGTTGTTCCGTTATAGAAAAGCAAAATCCATCAAAATTGTGACATTGCTTGATAAGCCAACCGGTCGAAAGGCTAATATAGAGGCTGATTATGTAGGCTTTATTGTTCCTGACGCCTTTGTTGTCGGTTATGGATTAGATTACGCTGAAAGGTATCGAAATCTTCCTTATATCGGAGTTTTGAAACCGGAAGTGTATACGAAAAGTGAATAAGTCTACACTAACAATGTGACGTTTAGAAAATGCTTTCAAAAAAGCTTTTATTGCAAGTGCAAATTGTTGAAATGTCAAGATTCTCTATGATACTATTTATTATAGTTTTCTGAACGTGGGAGGAGGTAAGGAATGAGCAGAATATTTAGAAATACAATCTTTTATGTATTATTATTCCTCGTTCTTATTGGTATCGTAAGTTACTTTAACAATAACAATGAGCCTACGAAGAATATATCATATGATCAATTTGTTTCTTCCTTAGATAAGGGGGAAGTAAAAAACTTCTCTATGCAGCCTGAAAGAGGCGTGTATGAAGTTAGAGGAGAATTGAATAACAAAGAACAATTCCTTACATATGTAATGAATAGTCAGGCAGCGCTTGATCGTATTGATAAAGCTGCTGCAAAAACAAAAGTTAATGTAATGATGGCAAAAGAAACAAGCGGTTGGGTATCCTTTTTCACCTCCATCATACCGTTTGTCATTATCTTTATTCTCTTCTTCTTCTTGCTAAACCAAGCTCAAGGCGGCGGCGGTCGTGTAATGAACTTTGGGAAAAGCAAAGCAAAGCTTTACAATGATGATAAGAAAAAAGTTCGTTTCCGTGATGTAGCTGGTGCAGATGAGGAAAAGCAAGAACTTGTAGAAGTAGTAGAATTCTTAAAAGACCCTAGAAAATTTGCGGAGCTTGGTGCAAGGATTCCTAAAGGGGTACTTCTTGTTGGACCTCCAGGTACTGGTAAAACTTTATTAGCTCGTGCAGTTGCTGGTGAAGCAGGAGTGCCGTTCTTCTCTATAAGTGGTTCTGATTTTGTTGAAATGTTTGTCGGTGTCGGTGCTTCCCGTGTTCGTGATTTATTTGAAAATGCGAAGAAAAATGCTCCGTGTATCATATTTATCGATGAAATTGATGCAGTTGGTCGTCAGCGTGGTGCCGGTTTAGGCGGTGGACATGATGAACGTGAACAAACATTAAACCAATTGCTTGTTGAAATGGACGGGTTTGGCGCTAATGAAGGAATCATTATCATAGCAGCAACAAACCGCCCTGATATTTTAGACCCGGCATTATTACGTCCAGGTCGATTTGACAGACAAATTACTGTTGACCGTCCTGACGTGAACGGGCGTGAAGCAGTGTTAAGAGTTCATGCTCGTAACAAGCCATTAGATCCTACAGTTGATTTAAAAGCAATTGCTTCAAGAACGCCTGGATTTTCAGGTGCAGACCTTGAAAACTTACTAAATGAAGCTGCGCTGGTTGCAGCAAGACAGGATAAGAAAAAAATCGATATGGAAGATGTCGATGAAGCAACAGATCGTGTTATTGCGGGGCCCGCGAAGAAAAGTCGTGTTATTTCCCAAAAGGAACGAAATATTGTTGCCTATCATGAAGGCGGTCATACTGTTATCGGTTTAGTTTTAGATGAGGCAGAAATGGTTCATAAAGTAACGATCGTACCACGTGGTCAAGCGGGTGGATATGCTGTTATGCTACCGAAGGAAGACCGTTATTTTATGACAAAACCTGAGTTGCTGGATAAGATTACCGGTCTATTAGGAGGCCGTGTTGCTGAGGAAATTACATTTGGTGAAGTATCTACAGGTGCTTCAAACGACTTCCAACGTGCAACTAATATTGCACGGAAAATGGTAACGGAATTTGGTATGAGTGATAAGCTTGGTCCATTACAGTTTGGTCAAGCTCAAGGCGGTCAAGTCTTTTTAGGAAGAGATCTGAATAATGAACAAAATTATTCAGATGAAATTGCTTATGAAATTGACCGGGAGATTCAAAGCATTATTAAAGAATGCTATGAGCGTGCTAAAAAAATCCTTACCGAAAATCGTGACAAACTTGAAATTATTGCTCAGACATTGTTAAAAGTGGAAACATTAGATGCGGAACAAATTCGTTCGTTATACGAGAATGGCACTTTGCCAGATCGCAGTTCTGTAGCATATATAGAAAGTAAAAAGTCCGAGGCGGATTCTGATTTAAAGGTTAATATCCAAAAGAAATCAGAAGAGTTTGCTGAGAAAAAGGATGAAACTTCTAGACCAGAAAAGTTTGGTCCAACCAATACAAAGACCGAAGATAATCCTGAAGAACCAAAAGAATAAGGTTAGACGAAAGGGGCATCGTATTCCTAATTCCGATGTCCCTTTTATTTTTGTGTAATTATATGATATCGAGTTTATTTCCGTAAGTGTTGATGGAGGATATCACTTGAATAATCCATACACATTTCCAATGCTCTGAAAGGCTATATATCAACTATAAACACGAACATATCTTTTTTTAGATAAAACCGTTCCTATTTTATGATGGAAATATGGTATGATGTTGGCATGCAATTAGACTAATTAGAGTGGTGATAGTATGTTATTTGTTTTAGACGTAGGGAATACAAATATTGTTTTAGGCATATATGATGATGAAAAACTAAAGCATCATTGGAGAGTGGAAACAGACCGTTTTAAATCTGAAGATGAATATGCAATGATTATAAATGCCTTATTTCAGCATGTGGGAATACATTTCAAGGATATAAACGGTGTTATCATTTCTTCCGTTGTTCCTCCTATAAACTATGCTCTAGAACGTATGTGCAATAAATACTTCAATGTTAAACCTTTAATTGTTGGTCCTGGTGTCAAAACAGGATTGGACATTAAATATGATAACCCAAAAGAAGTGGGTGCCGACAGAATTGTCAATGCAGTTGCGGGGATACATGAATATGGAAGCCCGCTTATTATAGTGGATTTTGGAACAGCTACAACTTATTGCTATATTAATGAAGAAGGCCAATATTTAGGAGGAGCTATAGCACCAGGAATCGGTATATCCGCAGAAGCTTTATATTCCAGGGCTTCTAAATTGCCGCGTATTGAAATTACCCGCCCTGATGGAATAGTAGGGAAAAATACTGTAGCTGCAATGCAGGCAGGCATTGTATATGGATATGTAGGTCAAGTTGAAGGTATTGTTACTAGGATGAAAGCAAAAAGTAAAAAGGAACCGATTGTTATTGCGACAGGAGGACACTCCAGCTTAATAGCAAGCGAATCAAAATTAATTGATATTGTAGATCCTTTTTTGACTTTAAAAGGTTTAAGTCTTATTTATAAAAGGAATACAAGTGAGTAATGAGGAGGCTTTTCGATTGGGAGATTATTTGATTAAGGCTTTAGCTTATAATGGACAAGTTCGCGCATATGCAGCGAAAAGTACAGAGACGGTAGGCGAGGCGCAGAGACGTCATTATACTTGGCCAACTGCTTCTGCCGCATTAGGACGTGCCATGACTGCTGGGGTAATGATGGGCGCCATGTTAAAGGGTGAGGAAAAATTAACGGTTAAGATTGAAGGGCATGGTCCTGTTGGTGTGATCATTGTAGATAGTAACGCTAAAGGGGATGTGCGTGGCTATGTAACGAATCCGCAAACTCATTTTGATCTAAACGAACATGGAAAATTAGACGTCCGTCGTGCAGTTGGAACTGATGGTACACTAACAGTCGTAAAAGATTTAGGGTTACGTGAGCATTTTTCCGGTCAAGTACCGATTGTATCGGGGGAATTAGGGGAGGACTTCACCTATTATTTCGTTGCCTCTGAACAAGTCCCATCTTCTGTGGGGGTTGGAGTATTAGTAAATCCAGATAACAGTATATTAGCTGCAGGAGGGTTTATTATTCAGCTGCTTCCGGGTACAAATGAAGAAGTAATAGAGGATATAGAAAAAAGAATTCAGGCTAGCCCTCCTATTTCAAAGCTTATTCAACAAGGATTAAGTCCGGAAGAAATATTAATCAGTTTATTAGGCGAAGGAAATGTAAAAGTATTAGAGCAAATGCCAATTCAATTCAAATGTAATTGTTCGAAGGAAAGATTTGCTGCTGCCATTATCAGCTTAGGAAAAACAGAGATTGAAGATATGATTCATGATGATGGACAAGCGGAGACGCAATGCCATTTTTGTAATTCAAAATATCTTTTTTCGAAAGAAGAGCTTGAGGAGTTAGCAGAAGAAGCAAAATAGGGAGAGAGAACCTTGGGGAAGAAGCAATTTTTGTACATTATTGGTGGATTAGTCTTACTTAATATTTGTACCATCTTCTTTTTTACTTTTAAGGATTACGGGAATCAAAGTGCGTTTGCAAATAATAACTTAAACGAAACCGTTGCAAGTGTAGATGGCGAGAAGATTACAAGACAAGACTGGCTGTTAGCAATGGAACAACAAAGTGGAAAAGACACACTAAGAAATTTGATTGATCAAAAACTAATAGAAAAAATGGCAAAAAAATACGGTATATCGGTAAGCGATAAGGAATTAAATCAGGAAATGGCCATTGCCAAATCCATTCAGGATTCAGATGGTGTACTGCAAAATGATGACTTGTTAAAAAATGAAGTTAAAGCAAATTTATTATTTGATAAATTGATCACGAAAGATGTCAAAGTAACGGAAGAACAATTAAAAAAATATTATCGGGATAATCAGTACTTTTATCACATTCCTACTTCTTATAAGATCTCACTAATAGAGGTGAAAACAAAAGGTGAAGCGGAACAAATTATTCGGGATTTAAAAAATGGTTCCAGCTTCGATGCATTAGCAATGGAGGCATCCATTGATCCGGCTTCAAGTCCTCAAGGAGGAAATATTGGTTATATTTCTGAGGATTCCAAGGAATATTCAAAAGAATTTTTACAAACTATTGAACATCTTAAAGTGGATCAATATAGTAATCCTATTCCGTATAAAGGAAATTTTGTGGTTGTGCAAGTTACGGATCGAATTAATGGCAAAGTCTATTCATATAATGAAGTAAAAGATCAAATTAGAAGGCAAGTAGCTTTAAACTCTATAGAGAATTCCGTTACACCAGAATCATTTTGGAAGGAATATCATGTAAAATGGTTTTACGAAAATGAAAAGTGAAAGGCACAAGCTAAGTACTTGTGTCTTTTTATGCTAAAAAAGTATAAATATTTTATCAAATAAAAATGATAACTAATATGATTTTTTCTAGTTCCAGTGCCTATCAGCTAGCAATATTCTCCGTCTCCGCCCTGCGGGTAAGGGCATCAGTTGAAAATGGAAGTGATATTTTCACTCATCCGTATGTCGATGAGCAAGGCGCTTTCGCTTTTCTTTAAAATATGTCGATTCTTTTTCATTGACTTTCCTATATCCAAATGTTAATTTTTAGTTATTAAACCAATAAAAATACTCGGAATTTGGGGTGATTAGTCATGGCTCGAAATGTAAAATCTGTAACGGAATTAATTGGAGAAACACCAGTTGTAAAAGCAACTCGTTTAACTGGAGAAAATGATGCGGAACTTTATCTTAAACTGGAGTATATGAACCCTGGAAGCAGTGTAAAAGATCGAATTGCATTAGCGATGATTGAAGCAGCTGAAAATGCCGGGAAAATTAAACCTGGTGATACAATTGTGGAACCAACCAGCGGAAACACAGGTATTGGATTAGCGATGGTGGCTGCAGCAAAAGGATATAATGCCGTTCTTGTTATGCCGGATACAATGAGTTTAGAACGCAGAAATCTGCTTCGCGCGTACGGTGCGCAGCTTGTTTTAACACCTGGGTCTGAAGGAATGAGAGGCGCTGTCAATAAAGCGGAAGAGCTAGTAAAAGAGAACGGTTATTTTATGCCGCAGCAATTCCAAAATGAGGCTAATCCGGAGATCCATCGTTTGACAACAGGTAAGGAAATTGTTGAACAAATGGGAGATCAACTAGATGCATTTGTAGCTGGTATTGGTACGGGTGGAACGATAAGCGGTGCTGGTAAAGTCCTAAAAGAAACATACCCAAATATTAAAATTATTGCGGTTGAGCCCGCAGACTCTCCAATTCTGGCAGGGGGCAAACCGGGTCCGCATAAACTTCAAGGACTTGGAGCAAATTTTATTCCGGATACATTGAATCAAGAAATATATGATGAGATTATTCACGTTCATACAGAAGAAGCTTTTGAGGCATCCAGGAAAGTAGCAAAACTGGAAGGAATTCTTGGTGGAATTTCCGGAGGGGCTGCCATTCATGCAGCATTAAAGGTAGCAAAAACATTAGGAAAAGGGAAAAAAGTTTTAGCAATCATTCCGGATAATGGTGAACGATATTTAAGTACTGCACTATATCAATTTGAGGATTAAGATTTAGCAAAAGAGGCAATCGGTTCATCCGATTGCCTCTTTAAGTTTACGAATATGGGTTGAGAAATGGCTTGAAAAAGGTTTAGACTATAAATAGGTAAGTGTGAAAGGAGTTAAATAAATGGACCATGTAATTCAATGCGGGCCATACCAATTAGATTATCAGCAGAAGACCTTGATTATGGGAATTCTAAATGTGACTCCAGACTCTTTTTCGGATGGAGGAAAATTCATTGATAAAGAAAAAGCTCTATTTCATGCAAAGGAAATGGTTCGCGACGGGGCAGATATTATCGATATAGGCGGGGAGTCCACGCGTCCTGGACATGAACCTGTTAGTGCAAAAGAAGAAATTGCGAGGATTTTCCCGATCATTTCAGCACTTTCCAAGGAAATATCCATACCTATTTCTATCGATACATATAAAGCTGAAACTGCACAAAAAGCATTAGAGGCGGGAGCGCATATTATCAACGATGTTTGGGGGGCGAAAAAGGATCCCGAAATTGCCGATGTAGCCGCCGAACATGATGTTCCAATCATACTAATGCATAATAGAGAAAACAGAGATTACACGAATTTTATTCGCGATGTATTAAATGATGTGTATGAAAGTATTTCTATTGCAAAAAAAGCGGGCGTCAGGGATGAAAATATTATTTTAGATCCAGGGATTGGTTTTGCCAAAGATGTAAAGGAAAATATTGAAATGATGAAAAACTTGGACAAGCTTGTTGGATTAGGCTATCCCGTTTTATTGGCTACATCAAGAAAAACAATGATTGGACAAATCTTAAATCTGCCTCCCCATGAAAGAATGGAAGGAACAGGTGCAACTATTTGTTATGGTATTGATAAAGGGTGTCAACTTATCAGAGTACATGATGTGAAAGAAATGAGCAGAATGGCAAAAGTAATGGATATTCTTGCTGGTAAGGGAGAGTATGATGGATAAAATATATTTAAATGAGTTAGAGTTTTACGGATATCACGGTGTTTTACCAGAGGAAAATCGACTGGGCCAAAGATTTCGTGTTTCATTAGTGCTTGAACTTGATTTAGCGAAAGCGGGTAAGAGCGATGATTTGAATGATACAGTCAGCTACGCGGAAATATATGAAATTTGCAAAGAAATAGTGGGAGGAAAACCATATCGTTTGTTGGAGGCTGTTGCAGATAAGATTGCTTACACTATATTAAATCATTTTCCGCTTATTGTTCAGACTACTGTAAAAGTAATTAAACCTGACCCGCCAATTCCAGGCCATTACCAATCCGTGGCAGTGGAAATAACAAGGAGTCTGACAAAATGACAAACATAGTTTATCTATCTCTAGGTTCTAATCTCGGTAATAGGGAAGGATTTTTGAAAGACGCAATAACGCAGTTAGTGAATTATCCTGAAATTGAATTTATTAATACATCTTCTATTTACGAAACCGAACCGGTTGGATATTCGGATCAAGGTAATTTTTTGAATATGGTCGTGAAGTTAAAGACATCATTTTCTGCAGAACAACTGCTTGAAATATGTCTCCATACGGAAAAGGAATTGGGGAGAATTAGGGATATTAGGTGGGGGCCAAGGACGGTAGACCTTGACATTTTATTGTTTAATAACGAAAATATAAAATCAGAGAAACTAATTATTCCGCACCCAAGGATGCATGAGAGAGCATTTGTGCTTGTACCATTAATGGAAATAGACCCAGACGTACAGCTGCCAACCTTGAAAGCCCCTTTAAATGAAGTTCTAAACGGAATACCTGATAAAGAAGGAGTTCGCTTATGGAAACAGATAAATGGGGAAGACGCATTCGCGCTTTTCGAAAATTAAAAGGATATACGCAAGAGGAGTTAGCAAAAAATCTAAAAGTTTCTGTGTCGATATTAGGAGAAATTGAAAGAGGAAGCCGTTTGCCTACTGATAGCTTTTTAAATGATGTAGCTGGTTTGCTTGAAATTAAAGTGGATGAGCTTACCCCTCCTGAGGATAAAGAATAATAATATATAGGGGGAGAACCGGCATTTGAAATTGATAAAAATGCAATGAAAAACCAAGTAGTTTTAGGCTCCGATGGCCCGTATTTGTAATACAGCTTTCCGCTTAACGGTAAAGAATTTGGTGCTGGTTTAGTATGTGCTGAAATGAAATCAGTGACAAGGGTATTGTTTTTATAAACGAGAAGACAATGAACCTTTTATATATAGATGAACGTAAAAACCATTCAGTTTGCAAATCTTCGGTGAGGAAAAGGAAACATTAGTGGAAGCAGACGTTTTTTTACATGGTAGAACTCGTGATCAAATGTATGAAGGATTAAAGGGCATGAACGGAAATGCAAAAGTAAGAACCGGCATTTATCAATGTAATACACGTGCTGAATTAGTAGAAATTTTAACAAATTATGTGGAAGAAATGGAAGCTAACGAGGAAGTAAAAGTGGGTTAACTGATTGCCAAACTGCCAGTAAGTCTGGCAGTTTTTTCACTAATTATTAAAATCTATACTTAATGGATGTCTGAATTCTTAAGATTGTGTACAATAATAAAGTATATTCATTATAGGCATACGAGCATTTATAAAATGGCTTTTAAATGAAGAGAGTCTAACTAATAGATTGGAGTGGCAAAAGTGAGTAATGAAGAATTAAATGATCAAGTGCTAGTAAGACGTGAAAAAATGCAGTCTATCCGTGAGAGTGGAATTGATCCGTTTGGAAAACGTTTTGATAGAACGCATAATACTAAACAGATTAAAGATCTTTACGAAGGAATGACGAAAGAAGAGTTAGAAGAAAAAGACGTTCAAGTAACCATCGCTGGTCGTATCATGACAAAACGTGGAAAAGGAAAAGCTGGATTTGCTCATATTCAAGACTTGCAAGGGCAAATTCAGGTATATGTTCGTAAAGATACTATTGGTGATGAAAGTTACGATTTATTTGATACATTAGACTTAGGGGATATTATTGGTGTTACAGGAACCGTTTTTAAAACAAAGGTTGGAGAGCTGTCTATTAAAGTAACGGATTTTGTTTTATTAACAAAATCACTACGTCCATTACCTGATAAATTTCACGGGCTAAAGGATGTTGAACAACGTTATCGGCAACGCTATCTTGATTTAATTATGAGTGATGAGAGTAAAAAGACGTTTATTACTCGCAGCTTGATTATCCAATCTATGCGCAGATATTTGGATAATCACGGATATTTAGAAGTTGAAACACCAATGATGCATGCAATAGCAGGCGGTGCGGCTGCCCGTCCTTTTATTACTCATCATAATGCATTAGATATTCCGCTCTATATGCGTATTGCAATCGAGTTGCATTTAAAAAGACTAATTGTCGGCGGATTAGAAAAAGTATATGAAATTGGTCGTGTATTCCGTAATGAAGGTGTTTCTACTAGACATAATCCTGAATTTACAATGATTGAATTATATGAAGCTTATGCAGATTATCGGGATATTATGAGTTTGACAGAAAATTTAGTTGCTCATATTGCGAAAGAAGTACTAGGAACTACCAGTATTCAATATGGCGAATATGAGGTTAATCTTGAACCTGAATGGCGCAGATTGCATATGGTAGATGCAGTGAAGGAAGTTACTGGTGTTGACTTCTGGAAAGAGATGTCTGTTGAGGAAGCTCGCTCATTAGCAAAAGAACACGGAATTGAAATCACGGATCATATGGAATTTGGCCATATAGTGAATGAATTCTTTGAGCAAAAAGTGGAAGAAACACTTATTCAACCTACTTTTATTTATGGGCATCCAGTAGAAATTTCTCCACTTGCGAAGAAGAATGATGATGATCCACGTTTTACGGATCGCTTTGAGTTATTTATTGTGGGTCGTGAGCACGCGAATGCCTTTACAGAATTAAATGACCCTATTGATCAACGTCAACGTTTTGAGAATCAATTAAAAGAACGTGAACAAGGTAATGATGAAGCACATATGATGGATGACGACTTTGTGGAAGCGTTAGAATATGGTATGCCTCCTACAGGTGGATTAGGTATAGGTGTAGATCGTTTAGTAATGCTATTAACAAATTCAGCTTCTATTAGAGATGTATTGTTATTCCCGTTAATGAAAAACAAGGAATAAATTATTTTTAAAAGCTCCCGAATAGGGGGCTTTTAGTATATTTAAAGTAATAATATATCGTCTATCATTTTTCGAGGATGGATTTTGTTATATTAATATATTAATTAAGGGAATAAAATTTTAAAAAGCTATTGCATATTAGTGAAAATGGTGGTATATTTATATTCGTTGTCCGGTAAGAAAGGGCAACGAGGAAAAAGAAAAACAAAAAAACATGTTGACATCAGCATTGAGATTTGATAATATAGAAAAGTCGCTGATGAACGAAATTGATCTTTGAAAACTGAACAGAACGAAACGTCAATGTTTTAAATAATGAGCTATATCAAACACTTTTTTGGAGAGTTTGATCCTGGCTCAGGACGAACGCTGGCGGCGTGCCTAATACATGCAAGTCGAGCGGACTTTTAAAAGCTTGCTTTTAAAAGTTAGCGGCGGACGGGTGAGTAACACGTGGGTAACCTGCCTGTAAGACTGGGATAACTCCGGGAAACCGGGGCTAATACCGGATAACTTCTTTCCTCGCATGAGGAAAGATTGAAAGATGGCTTCGGCTATCACTTACAGATGGACCCGCGGCGCATTAGCTAGTTGGTGAGGTAACGGCTCACCAAGGCAACGATGCGTAGCCGACCTGAGAGGGTGATCGGCCACACTGGGACTGAGACACGGCCCAGACTCCTACGGGAGGCAGCAGTAGGGAATCTTCCGCAATGGACGAAAGTCTGACGGAGCAACGCCGCGTGAGTGATGAAGGTTTTCGGATCGTAAAACTCTGTTGTTAGGGAAGAACAAGTATCGTTCGAATAGGGCGGTACCTTGACGGTACCTAACCAGAAAGCCACGGCTAACTACGTGCCAGCAGCCGCGGTAATACGTAGGTGGCAAGCGTTGTCCGGAATTATTGGGCGTAAAGCGCGCGCAGGCGGTTTCTTAAGTCTGATGTGAAAGCCCACGGCTCAACCGTGGAGGGTCATTGGAAACTGGGAGACTTGAGTGCAGAAGAGGAGAGTGGAATTCCACGTGTAGCGGTGAAATGCGTAGAGATGTGGAGGAACACCAGTGGCGAAGGCGACTCTCTGGTCTGTAACTGACGCTGAGGCGCGAAAGCGTGGGGAGCGAACAGGATTAGATACCCTGGTAGTCCACGCCGTAAACGATGAGTGCTAAGTGTTAGAGGGTTTCCGCCCTTTAGTGCTGCAGCTAACGCATTAAGCACTCCGCCTGGGGAGTACGGCCGCAAGGCTGAAACTCAAAGGAATTGACGGGGGCCCGCACAAGCGGTGGAGCATGTGGTTTAATTCGAAGCAACGCGAAGAACCTTACCAGGTCTTGACATCCTCTGACAACCCTAGAGATAGGGCGTTCCCCTTCGGGGGACAGAGTGACAGGTGGTGCATGGTTGTCGTCAGCTCGTGTCGTGAGATGTTGGGTTAAGTCCCGCAACGAGCGCAACCCTTGACCTTAGTTGCCAGCATTCAGTTGGGCACTCTAAGGTGACTGCCGGTGACAAACCGGAGGAAGGTGGGGATGACGTCAAATCATCATGCCCCTTATGACCTGGGCTACACACGTGCTACAATGGATGGTACAAAGGGCTGCGAGACCGCGAGGTTAAGCCAATCCCATAAAACCATTCTCAGTTCGGATTGCAGGCTGCAACTCGCCTGCATGAAGCCGGAATCGCTAGTAATCGCGGATCAGCATGCCGCGGTGAATACGTTCCCGGGCCTTGTACACACCGCCCGTCACACCACGAGAGTTTGTAACACCCGAAGTCGGTGAGGTAACCTTTTGGAGCCAGCCGCCGAAGGTGGGACAGATGATTGGGGTGAAGTCGTAACAAGGTAGCCGTATCGGAAGGTGCGGCTGGATCACCTCCTTTCTAAGGATAATGGAAAACCACTTACGTGGTTATAAGAAGACGTTTTTAAGTTCTGTTCAGTTTTGGATGATCAATTCATCCAGGATAATTTGTTCCTTGAAAACTAGATACTGATAGAAGAAACCAAGTAAAACCGAGAATCGCCACTTTATGGATTTCATCCATTTTAAAGTAGTAATAACCTTATAGGTTAAGTTAGTAAGGGCGCACGGTGGATGCCTTGGCACTAGGAGCCGATGAAGGACGGGACTAACACCGATATGCTTCGGGGAGCTGTAAGCAAGCTTTGATCCGGAGATTTCCGAATGGGGGAACCCACTGCTCGTAATGGAGCAGTATCTTTACCTGAATACATAGGGTAATGAAGGCAGACCCGGGGAACTGAAACATCTAAGTACCCGGAGGAAGAGAAAGCAAACGCGATTTCCTGAGTAGCGGCGAGCGAAACGGAAGAAGCCCAAACCAAGAGGCTTGCCTCTTGGGGTTGTAGGACACTCTATACGGAGTTACAAAGGAACGGAGTAGATGAAGAGGTCTGGAAAGGCCCGTCAAAGAAGGTAACAACCCTGTAGTTGAAACTTCGTTCCCTCCAGAGTGGATCCTGAGTACGGCGGGACACGTGAAATCCCGTCGGAAGCAGGGAGGACCATCTCCCAAGGCTAAATACTCCCTAGTGACCGATAGTGAACCAGTACCGTGAGGGAAAGGTGAAAAGCACCCCGGGAGGGGAGTGAAAGAGAACCTGAAACCGTGTGCCTACAAGTAGTTAGAGCCCGTTAATGGGTGATAGCGTGCCTTTTGTAGAATGAACCGGCGAGTTACGATTTCATGCAAGGTTAAGCTGATGAAGCGGAGCCGCAGCGAAAGCGAGTCTGAATAGGGCGAATAAGTATGAGGTCGTAGACCCGAAACCAGGTGATCTACCCATGTCCAGGGTGAAGGTAAGGTAACACTTACTGGAGGCCCGAACCCACGCACGTTGAAAAGTGCGGGGATGAGGTGTGGGTAGCGGAGAAATTCCAATCGAACTTGGAGATAGCTGGTTCTCTCCGAAATAGCTTTAGGGCTAGCCTCAAGATGAAGAGTATTGGAGGTAGAGCACTGTTTGGACTAGGGGCCCTCATCGGGTTACCGAATTCAGACAAACTCCGAATGCCAAATACTTATGCTTGGGAGTCAGACTGCGAGTGATAAGATCCGTAGTCAAAAGGGAAACAGCCCAGACCACCAGCTAAGGTCCCAAAGTATACGTTAAGTGGAAAAGGATGTGGAGTTGCTTAGACAACCAGGATGTTGGCTTAGAAGCAGCCACCATTTAAAGAGTGCGTAATAGCTCACTGGTCGAGTGACTCTGCGCCGAAAATGTACCGGGGCTAAACGTATCACCGAAGCTGTGGATGGACACCTGGCAGGTGTCCGTGGTAGGAGAGCGTTCTAAGGGCGGTGAAGCTAGACCGGAAGGACTAGTGGAGCGCTTAGAAGTGAGAATGCCGGTATGAGTAGCGAAAGAAGGGTGAGAATCCCTTCCACCGAATGCCTAAGGTTTCCTGAGGAAGGCTCGTCCGCTCAGGGTTAGTCGGGACCTAAGCCGAGGCCGAAAGGCGTAGGCGATGGACAACAGGTTGATATTCCTGTACCACCTCTTCACCGTTTGAACGATGGGGGGACGCAGGAGGATAGGGTAAGCGCACTGCTGGTTATGTGCGTCTAAGCAGTTAGGCTGGTTACGAGGCAAATCCCGTAACCGTGAAGGCGGAGCTGTGATAGCGAGGGAAATATAGTACCGAAGTTCCTGATTCCACACTGCCAAGAAAATCCTCTAGTGAGGTGAAAGGTGCCCGTACCGCAAACCGACACAGGTAGGCGAGGAGAGAATCCTAAGGTGAGCGAGAGAACTCTCGTTAAGGAACTCGGCAAAATGACCCCGTAACTTCGGGAGAAGGGGTGCTCTGGTAGGGTGCAAGCCCGAGAGAGCCGCAGTGAATAGGCCCAGGCGACTGTTTAGCAAAAACACAGGTCTCTGCGAAGCCGCAAGGCGAAGTATAGGGGCTGACGCCTGCCCGGTGCTGGAAGGTTAAGAGGAGGGGTTAGCGTAAGCGAAGCTCTGAATTGAAGCCCCAGTAAACGGCGGCCGTAACTATAACGGTCCTAAGGTAGCGAAATTCCTTGTCAGGTAAGTTCTGACCCGCACGAAAGGCGTAACGATCTGGGCACTGTCTCAACGAGAGACTCGGTGAAATTATAGTACCTGTGAAGATGCAGGTTACCCGCGACAGGACGGAAAGACCCCGTGGAGCTTTACTGCAGCCTGATATTGAATTTTGGTACAGCTTGTACAGGATAGGTAGGAGCCTTTGAAGCCGGAGCGCCAGCTTCGGTGGAGGCGTCGGTGGGATACTACCCTGGCTGTATTGAAATTCTAACCCGCACCCCTGATCGGGGTGGGAGACAGTGTCAGGCAGGCAGTTTGACTGGGGCGGTCGCCTCCTAAAGAGTAACGGAGGCGCCCAAAGGTTCCCTCAGAATGGTTGGAAATCATTCGTAGAGTGTAAAGGCACAAGGGAGCTTGACTGCGAGACCTACAAGTCGAGCAGGGACGAAAGTCGGGCTTAGTGATCCGGTGGTTCCGCATGGAAGGGCCATCGCTCAACGGATAAAAGCTACCCCGGGGATAACAGGCTTATCTCCCCCAAGAGTCCACATCGACGGGGAGGTTTGGCACCTCGATGTCGGCTCATCGCATCCTGGGGCTGTAGTCGGTCCCAAGGGTTGGGCTGTTCGCCCATTAAAGCGGTACGCGAGCTGGGTTCAGAACGTCGTGAGACAGTTCGGTCCCTATCCGTCGTGGGCGTAGGAAATTTGAGAGGAGCTGTCCTTAGTACGAGAGGACCGGGATGGACGCACCGCTGGTGTACCAGTTGTCTTGCCAAAGGCATCGCTGGGTAGCTATGTGCGGAAGGGATAAGTGCTGAAAGCATCTAAGCATGAAGCCCCCCTCAAGATGAGATTTCCCATAGCGCAAGCTAGTAAGATCCCTGAAAGATGATCAGGTTGATAGGTTCGAGGTGGAAGTGTGGCGACACATGGAGCTGACGAATACTAATCGATCGAGGACTTAACCAAAATATAAAGCGGAAGCGCCTTGCTCATCGGCGTATGAATTTCGTAGTCTTCGACTGAGATAAAGGAAACACAGTGAGGTAGTTCACGAACTGATGTTGACTTATCGTAGGGAGGAGACGGAGAAATTCACTAGCCGATAGGCGCTGGAGCTGGATTGAAAAAAGCGAAACTCAGTTTTACTTCTTCTTCTGCAGTATTTAGTTTTGAGGGAACAAACCTCATATAGTCTGGTAATTATGGCGAGAAGGTCACACCCGTTCCCATCCCGAACACGGAAGTTAAGCTTCTCAGCGCCGATGGTAGTTGGGGGCTCTCCCCCTGCAAGAGTAGGACGTTGCCAGGCTTACATAATGGAGGATTAGCTCAGCTGGGAGAGCACCTGCCTTACAAGCAGGGGGTCGGCGGTTCGATCCCGTCATCCTCCACCATATAAAATGCCGGCCTAGCTCAATTGGTAGAGCAACTGACTTGTAATCAGTAGGTTGGGGGTTCAAGTCCTCTGGCCGGCACCATTTCCGAGCCATTAGCTCAGTCGGTAGAGCACGATCGAGTAAGCTACGAAGCGACGCACCAGCGTACAGCTTGAACTGCTACTTGAATAGGCTTACTGAAAGCTGGACGTCGTAGATGCACTATAGTAGAAAGCAATATAAAATCCGTTTTTAAAACTAAAAATAAGAGCCATTAGCTCAGTCGGTAGAGCATCTGACTTTTAATCAGAGGGTCGAAGGTTCGAGTCCTTC
>NZ_LJJC01000006.1:515475-607478 GCF_001420715.1 Heyndrickxia shackletonii
AGCGCGGTAGATAAAATGGAAAACTAAGAAAAACAGAGAATTCCAAAGTAAGTGTCCAAAATTAAGGGGTTAAACCGACTTCGTGCAATTTACTTTAATTTTCGTGCAGTTCCCGTTAGGATTTATTCAGTTTTTGCTATTTTTCGTGCGGTTCTATTTAAAGTTGAATGAAATAATATGAGTTGAGTAGAAGGGATTAAAGAAAATTCATAAGAACTAATGACAATTGAACCTTTTATGTTAAAATGATGGGAAGATTATATAATAAAAATAAAAATTGATGTAAAGATCAGCTTAATAAGTTAATCAAGGGTAAAGTTTATTAAGGAAGGAATATATCATCAATGCCTAACACTAAAAAACAATTCGAAGTCCAAGAAAACGAATCAATAGAAACCTGTCTAAATCGTATGGAGCAAGAAGGATATCGTCCTGTAAGAAGATTAGAAAAACCAATTTTTAAAGAGGTTTCCCGGAATGGAAAGGTAGATTACGAGCCAGCAGGAAGGAAAATAATCTTCGAGGGGCGGAAAATCGACTAAAATCCGAACGTTAATATTATATTTAATATCAATGTTCGATTATTGTGTTGACTCTTATTACATAACCTGTTAAGATGTAAGTGTCAAAGATGAATAGTATAGTACCTCATATATAATGGGAATATGGCCCATACGTCTCTACCCAGACACCGTAAATGTTTGGACTATGAGGGAAAGTGGATATATTGGGGATTTTTTATTTATTTTTGTTTTTATGGATCCGGTTTTATCACCCAGATAAACTGCTTTCTCTCATACTGAGGGTGCAGTTTACCTGGGTTTTTATTTTATAAAAGTTAAAAAGGCGGACTGAGATGATGTCGATTGAAGTCGGAGTAATCATGGGAAGTACATCTGATTGGGATACAATGAAATTCGCATGTGATATTTTAAAAGAATTAAAGATTCCTTTTGAAAAAAAAGTAGTATCAGCACATAGAACACCTGATTTGATGTTTGAATATGCCGAGAATGCCAGAGAAAGAGGGATAAAGGTCATCATCGCAGGTGCTGGGGGTGCAGCCCATTTGCCGGGAATGGTAGCAGCCAAAACCACGCTTCCCGTAATTGGTGTACCAGTACAATCAAAAGCGTTGAATGGCCTTGACTCCTTACTATCTATCGTCCAGATGCCTGGCGGTGTACCAGTTGCAACAGTTGCCATAGGGAAAGCAGGAGCAACAAATGCAGGACTGTTGGCAGCTCAAATATTATCTACAAATAATGAAACAATCGCTATTAGATTAGAAGAAAGAAGAGAAGCTCTAAAAAAACAAGTAATCGAAAGCAGTGATCAACTTGGATAAAACATTCATACAACCAGGAAAAACCATTGGAATTATTGGCGGTGGCCAGCTTGGAAGAATGATGGCTCTAGCCGCTAAAGAGGCTGGATATAGAGTTGCCGTGCTTGATCCAACGAAGAATTGTCCTTGTGGCCAGGTAGCAGATATTCAATTAACTGCCGACTATGATGATAAACAAGCACTGCTTCAATTATCGGAAAATAGTGATGTGATCACTTTTGAATTTGAAAATATTGATTATGATGCATTACAGTGGTTAACTGAAATAGCGTACGTTCCACAAGGTGCAGAAATCATCAGAATTACACAGGACCGGATTTTGGAAAAGAACGCTTTAGATCATTCAGGTGTGAAAGTCGCACCATACTGGGTGATTGAAACCGTTGAAGATCTCCAAAATGGTGCCGAACAGCTTGGGTTTCCATGTGTATTAAAAACAGCTCGCGGAGGCTATGATGGAAAGGGTCAATTTATTTTAAAAGACGAAGAGGATATAGAGGAAGCATCGGCATTACTTCAACACGGAAACTGTGTATTAGAGTCATGGGTTCCATTTGAAAAAGAAGTTTCTGTTATTGTCACAAGAAATGTTTCTGGTGAAATGAAATGTTTCCCAATTGGTGAAAATATTCATGTGAACAATATTTTGCATGAAACGATTGTTCCTGCAAGAACAACAGATGAAGTAATGAAAAATGCCTATACATTAGCGAAAAAAATAGCAGAACATCTGAATCTGGTCGGTACTTTAGCTGTTGAAATGTTTTTAACTCGCGATGGTGAGTTATTCGTTAATGAACTGGCGCCAAGACCTCATAATTCGGGACACTATTCTATCGAGGCTTGTGAAATTTCCCAATTTGCTCAGCATGTTCGGGCGATATGTAACTGGCCATTAAGAGAGCCACGCCTATTAAGTCCAGTGATTATGGTAAATATTTTAGGGCAGCATGTTGATAAGGTGTTGGAGCAAATTCCGCAACAGCCGAAGTGGTCCATTCATCTATATGGGAAAGAAGAACCTAAATATCAAAGAAAAATGGGTCATGTGACTGTTTTAACAGAAGATGTAGAAAGCACATTGCTGGAATTAGAGCAAAGTAATATTTGGAAATAGAATCGGAGGAAAACATTCATGATCGAACGTTATACACGACCAGAAATGGGCGCAATTTGGACAGAGGAAAATCGTTTTCAAGCATGGCTGGAGGTTGAAATCTTAGCATGTGAGGCATGGGCGGAGCTTGGCGATATTCCGAAAGAGGATGTCCAAAAAATACGCGAAAATGCAACCTTCAAGGTGGAGCGTATTAAGGAAATTGAAGAAGAAACGAGACATGATGTTGTTGCTTTTACAAGAGCAGTTTCAGAATCTCTTGGGGAAGAAAGAAAATGGGTGCATTATGGTTTAACGTCGACAGATGTTGTTGATACAGCCCTTTCCTATATATTGAAGCAAGCAAATGAGATTATTTTACGAGACCTTGAAAATTTTATTGACATATTAAAAGAAAAAGCGAAAGAACATAAATATACCGTTATGATGGGGAGAACCCATGGAGTGCATGCAGAACCAACGACATTCGGATTAAAAATGGCACTTTGGTATGAAGAAATGAAACGCAATTTGGAACGCTTTAAACAAGCTGCAGCAGGAGTGGAGTTTGGAAAGATTTCCGGAGCGGTCGGTACTTATGCTAATATCGACCCATTCGTTGAAAAATATGTATGTGAAAAATTAGGATTGCAGCCAGCTCCAATTTCAACGCAAACATTACAGCGAGATCGCCATGCACAATACATGGCTACCATTGCATTAATTGCTACTTCTATTGAAAAATTTGCAGTAGAGGTTCGCGGGCTGCAAAAGAGTGAAACACGTGAAGTAGAAGAATTTTTTGCAAAAGGTCAAAAAGGTTCATCAGCGATGCCGCATAAGAGGAATCCAATTGGTTCGGAAAACATGACAGGAATGGCAAGAGTTATTCGCGGTTATATGTTAACGGCATACGAAAATGTTCCGCTATGGCATGAAAGAGATATTTCTCATTCTTCCGCAGAGCGAATCATACTTCCGGATGCAACGATTGCTATTAACTATATGCTTAATCGCTTCGGTAATATCGTGAAAAACTTAACGGTATTCCCAGAAAACATGAAGCGAAATATGGATCGTACTTTAGGGTTAATCTATTCACAACGAGTATTATTAGCGCTAATTGATAAAGGAATGGTCCGCGAAGCAGCATATGATACTGTTCAGCCAAAGGCAATGGAAGCATGGGAGAAACAAGTGCCATTCAGACAATTAATCGAAGCTGACCCAATTATCCAAAGCAAATTAACGAAAGAAGAAATTGATGATTGCTTCGACTATAATTATCATTTGAAAAATGTAGACACCATATTTGAAAGACTAGGTTTGAAATAAGAAAGGCGGAAGCACCTTGCCCATCGGCGCACGGATTTCGTAGTCGCAGGCTCGAGATAAAGGAAACACAGTGAGGTAGTTCACGAACTGATGTTGACTTATCGTAGGGAGGAGACGGAGAAATCCGCTAGCCGATAGGTGCTGGAGCTAGACAGAGTATATCTTACTAATAATGTTTGAAATTAGAAACTTATACTTTCTTATCTTAAAGAAAGTTTGTTCAGAAGAGACTGCTCTTCTGAACAAACTTCTTAAATCAACTGGTGAGGTGTGAAGACATGGAAAAGAATGAGCTACTGTATGAAGGGAAAGCAAAAAGAATATATGCAACAGATGAAACAGGCGTTTTATGGGTAGAGTACAAAGATTCTGCCACTGCTTTTAATGGGGTGAAAAAATCCGAAATAACAGGGAAAGGCATTTTAAATAACGAGATTTCTAGCCTGATTTTTGCCAATCTTCAGGAAATGGGGATTGAAAGTCACTTTATCCGTAAAATTTCGGAAACGGAACAACTCGTAAAGCAGGTTTCCATTATACCTTTAGAAGTTGTTACTAGAAATGTCATTGCAGGCAGTTTAGCAAAACGGCTTGGAATAGAAGAAGGCACACCTTTAAAAAAACCAGTTGTAGAATTTTATTATAAAAATGATGATCTAGGCGATCCCCTCATTACAGAGGATCATATTGGAATATTAGAAATTGCTAGTTTAGAAGAAGTAAATCTATTAAGAAATAAAGCTCTTAAAATTAATGAAGTGTTATCGGATTTGTTTTTACAGCTTGGTATTCGCTTAGTAGACTTTAAGCTTGAGTTTGGAAAAGATGCAAATGGCGAAATTTTACTTGCGGATGAAATCTCTCCAGATACTTGTCGCTTATGGGACGTAAATACCAACGAGAAGCTTGATAAAGATGTATTTCGCAGAGATTTAGGTGATCTGACAACTGTTTATACAGAAATTTTAAACCGCTTGAAAGGGGAAACAGCACATGTATAAAGTAAAAGTTTACGTAACACTAAGGGAAAGCGTTTTGGATCCTCAAGGAACGGCTGTTAAGCAATCACTACACACAATGAATTATCAAGAAGTTCAAGATGTTCGAATCGGCAAGTATATGGAATTAACGATTGAAAAAGCAGATCGTAATATTGAAGAGGTTGTAAATGAACTTTGCACTCGCCTCCTTGCAAATCCCGTAATTGAGGATTATCGATATGAAATTGAGGAGTGTGTTGCTCAGTGAAATTCGCGGTAATCGTCTTTCCAGGATCTAATTGTGATGTTGATATGTACCACGCAATAAAAGATGAACTGGGCGAAGAAGTAGAGTATGTATGGCATGATGCTGATAATCTTGATGAATTCGATGGGATTTTACTGCCAGGTGGTTTCTCTTACGGTGACTACTTACGATCAGGAGCCATTGCTCGTTTCTCCAATGTAATGCAGGAAGTAGTAAAAGCTGCCGAGGCTGGCAAACCTGTGCTTGGTGTTTGCAATGGATTTCAGATTTTACTCGAATCCGGGTTACTGCCGGGGGCAATGCGCCGCAATGAAAGCCTGCAATTTATGTGCCGTACGGTTGAACTAAAAGTAGAAAACAACAACACCATGTTTACCTCTTCTTTAAACCAAGGTGATATTATTCGTATCCCAATTGCACATGGTGAAGGAAATTATTATTGTGATGAAGCTACACTTCAACAATTAATGGATAATAATCAAATTGTTTTCACATATAAAAATAATCCTAACGGAAGCGTGTCAGATATTGCAGGGATTATCAATGAAAAAGGAAATGTCCTTGGTATGATGCCGCACCCTGAACGTGCAGTGGATGAACTTTTAGGTAGTGCTGACGGATTAAAACTTTTCCAAGCGATCGTAAGAAACTGGAGGGAAGCACATGTCGTTAATGCTTGAACCAAATCCAATCCAAATTAAAGAAGAAAAGCTTTACCGTGAATTAGGTTTAACCGATCAAGAATTTTCCATGATTGAAAACATATTAGGAAGAATTCCTAACTATACAGAAACAGGGTTATTCTCTGTTATGTGGTCTGAGCACTGCAGTTATAAAAATTCTAAGCCAGTCCTAAAGAGATTTCCGACATCAGGTGAGAAAGTACTACAAGGGCCGGGTGAAGGTGCGGGTATTGTAGATATCGGTGATGAGCAGGCGGTCGTATTTAAAATTGAAAGCCATAACCATCCATCTGCAATTGAGCCTTATCAAGGTGCCGCAACAGGTGTAGGCGGAATTATTCGTGATGTATTTTCAATGGGAGCGAGACCAATTGCTCTTCTAAATTCGTTACGATTTGGGGAGCTTGATTCTCCAAGAGTGAAGTATTTGTTTAAAGAAGTCGTAGCGGGAATTGCCGGATATGGAAATTGTATTGGTATTCCAACGGTAGGCGGAGAAATCCAATTTGATCCTTCTTATGATGGAAACCCACTTGTGAACGCAATGTGTGTTGGCTTGATTGACCATAAAGATATTCAAAAAGGGCAAGCAAAAGGGATTGGGAATACTGTCATGTATGTTGGAGCGAAAACGGGTCGTGACGGTATACACGGTGCAACCTTTGCTTCAGAGGAACTAAGTGAGAAATCTGATGAAAAGCGTCCAGCTGTTCAGGTAGGCGATCCATTTATGGAGAAGCTTTTATTAGAAGCATGCTTGGAATTAGTTCAAAATGATGCCCTTGTTGGTATTCAAGATATGGGTGCGGCCGGATTAACCAGTTCTTCAGCTGAAATGGCAAGTAAAGCGGGATCAGGAATCGAAATGAACCTTGATCTAATTCCACAGCGTGAATTAGGGATGACCGCATATGAAATGATGCTTTCTGAATCACAGGAAAGAATGTTAATTGTAGTGAAAAAGGGAAGAGAACAAGAAATAATGGATCTCTTCTTAAAGTATGGATTAGAAGCTGTAGCGGTAGGAAAGGTTACGGACGATAAGCAATTGCGTCTTTTACATCATGGAGAAGTAGTGGCAGATGTTCCGGTGGATGCACTTGCAGAGGACGCACCTGTTTATCATAAACCATCTGTAGAGCCTGCTTATTTCCGTGAATTTCAATCCATAGAAAATGAGATTCCAAGTGTGGCAGATTTTAAGGAAACATTGCTTCAGTTGTTGCAGCAACCAACCATTGCAAGTAAGGAATGGGTGTATGGCCAGTACGATTACCAAGTTCGAACAAATACGGTTGTAACACCGGGATCGGATGCAGCAGTGGTAAGAATCCGTGGAACACGTAAAGCATTAGCGATGACAACCGATTGTAATTCACGTTACTTATATCTAGATCCTGAAACAGGCGGAAAAATTGCTGTGGCAGAAGCAGCACGTAATATTGTTTGCTCTGGTGCCGAGCCATTAGCCATTACGGATTGCTTGAACTTCGGAAATCCTGAGAAGCCAGAAATCTTCTGGCAAATTGAAAAAGCAGTAGACGGTATGAGCGAGGCATGCCGAGTGTTAAACAGTCCTGTCATTGGAGGGAACGTTTCCCTTTACAATGAGACAAAAGGTACGGCTATTTATCCAACACCTGTAGTGGGGATGGTTGGTTTAATCGAGGACCTTGATCATATTACTACTCAAAGCTTCAAGAAAGCAGGAGATTTGATTTATGTCATAGGGGAAACAAATCCTGAGTTCGGGGGAAGCGAACTCCAAAAATATCAAAACGGCAAGATTTTTGGTAGAGCACCAGAATTGAACTTAGATAAAGAACTTAAAAGACAGAAACAATTATTAGCCGTCATTAAACAAGGCTTGGTTTCTTCTGCACACGATATTGCGGAAGGCGGAACAGCAGTGGCGCTGGCAGAAGGTCTATTTGGTACAGACAATCTTGGGGCGGATGTACTTTTACAAGGGGATGCAACAGTCGCTTTATTCAGTGAAACACAATCACGTTTTATTGTTTCAATTCGTCCGGAGTTTAGAGAGGAATTTGAAAACATAGTTGAGGATGCAAGATTCATAGGGACGGTTACGAACACGGGAGAACTTTTCATAAAGGATGAGCAAGGAGAAATAATCATTCAAACGAACGTGCAAGAATGTGAAGAAGCTTGGAGAGGAGCGATTTCATGCTTGCTGAAATAAGGGGATTGAACGAGGAATGCGGTGTATTTGGAATTTGGGGACATCCGGATGCAGCGAAAATCACGTATTATGGGTTACACAGTTTGCAACATCGTGGTCAAGAAGGTGCGGGAATTGTCGTTACAAATGGTGAGAGCTTGTACGGTATAAGGGGAGAAGGGCTGCTCACGGAAGTATTTAATGAAGGTAAACTAGAAAATTTACAAGGATATTCAGCGATTGGTCATGTTCGGTATGCAACAGCTGGCGGAGGCGGGATTGAAAATGTTCAACCGCTTCTCTTCCATTCGCAAACAGGCAGCATGGCGCTTGCCCATAATGGAAATTTAGTCAATGCGAACGGTCTTAAACATCAGCTTGAAGCACAAGGCAGTATTTTTCAAACTAGCTCAGATACAGAGGTGTTCGCACATCTTATAAAAAGAAGCGGGTACATTTCTCTTTCGGATAAAATGAAAAATGCACTAACGATGGTAAAAGGTGCATATGCATTTCTTTTAATGACAGAAACGGAATTAATGGTGGCACTGGATCCAAACGGATTGCGCCCACTATCGATTGGTCGTGTTGGGGACGCATATTGTGTGGCGTCTGAGACTTGTGCCTTTGATATTATCGGGGCTAAGTTTGTAAGAGATGTGATGCCGGGAGAATTACTGACCATTAATGATAATGGCCTTCACTCGGAACCATTTACTCTTTCCACCAACAGTGCTATTTGCACGATGGAATATGTTTATTTTTCAAGACCGGATAGCAATATACACGGAATTAATGTGCATACGGCTCGTAAAAATATGGGAAAACGCCTTGCTGCGGAAGCGCTTATAGAAGCAGATGTAGTGACAGGTGTACCGGACTCCAGTATTTCCGCAGCGATTGGATATGCGGAGGCGGCAGGTATTCCATATGAAATGGGACTAATTAAAAATCGTTATGTAGGAAGAACGTTTATTCAACCATCTCAATCGTTAAGGGAACAAGGCGTAAAAATGAAGCTTTCGGCTGTAAGAAAAGTCGTGGAAGGCAAACGGGTAGTAATGGTGGATGATTCGATCGTCAGGGGAACCACAAGCAGACGAATTGTCTCCATGCTAAAGGAAGCCGGGGCAACGGAAGTTCATGTTTGCATCAGTTCACCTCCTATGAAGAATCCTTGCTTTTATGGAATTGACACTTCCACACATGAAGAACTGATTGCGTCCACGCATAGTGTTGAGGAGATTCGCGAGTTAATTGGTGCAGATTCCTTAACCTTCTTAAGTGTCGAAGGAATGTTAGAAGCGATTGGCAGACCAAAGATGAATGAAAGCTGCGGTCAATGTTTGGCTTGCTTTACGGGAAAATATCCTACTGAAATTTACCCGGATACAGTATTACCTCATGAGAAAGAACTTGTGCGCTAGGGGGCTTAGCAAATGGCAAATGCATATCGACAAGCGGGAGTAGATATCGAGGCAGGATATGAAGCAGTAGAAAGAATAAAAAAACATGCAGACAGGACAAAGCGGCCTGGGGTTTTAGGTCAGCTTGGCAGCTTTGGAGGAGTGTTTGATCTTTCTGCTTTAAATATGAGGCAGCCTGTTCTTGTTTCTGGAACGGATGGAGTTGGAACGAAGCTAAAGCTGGCTTTTTTAATGGATAAACATGACTCAATCGGGATTGACTGTGTCGCGATGTGTGTCAATGATATCGTGGTGCAAGGAGCTGAACCGCTGTATTTTCTTGACTATATCGCATGCGGAAAAGCGAGCCCCGTAAAAATAGAGCAAATTGTGAAAGGGATTGCCGATGGCTGTGAGCAAGCAGGCTGTGCATTAATCGGAGGAGAAACAGCAGAAATGCCAGGATTGTATCAAGAAGAGGAATATGACTTGGCAGGCTTTTCTGTTGGTGCATGCGAAAAAAGCGAGCTAATAACTGGTGAAACCATTCAAGAAGGAGATGTCCTTATAGGACTTTCCTCCAGTGGAATTCATAGTAATGGCTATTCTTTGGTTAGGAAAATCTTCTTTGAAGATCACACTTTCTCATTAGAAGAACGCCTACCAGAACTTAACCGTCCACTTGGGGAAGAGTTGCTGGTACCAACTAAAATTTATGTCAAGCCTGTTTTAAAAGCGATTAGAGAGTTCGAAATAAAGGGAATGGCACATATTACAGGCGGCGGGTTCGTTGAAAATATCCCGAGAATGCTTAACGGAGATTTAGGTGTAGAGATAGAGCAAGGTACTTGGCCAATCTTGCCAATATTCGAGGTACTGGAGAAGTATGGAGGAATTCCCCACGCGGAAATGTTTAATATTTTTAACATGGGGATTGGCTTTGTGGTAGCAGTGGATAAATCCATTGCCGACACTGTTGTTGAATTTTTTAATAAGAATGGCGAGTCTGCTTATCGAATTGGCCAAGTTACAAAAGAGCCTGGAGTACGTTTTACAGGTAAGGGGTCATGGTAATGGTGAAAATAGCAGTATTTGCTTCTGGGAGCGGCAGCAACTTTCAATCTATCGTGGATTCCGTTCAATCTGGTCAGTTAGATGCGTCAGTGGAACTCCTAGTGTGTGATAAATCAAATGCTTATGTGATTGAAAGAGCCGAACAAAATGGGATTGAGGCATTTGTTTTTAACCCCAAGGAATACCAATCAAAAACGGAATATGAAAAGAAAATTGCACTAGAGCTCCAAAAGAGAGGAATTGAATATCTGATCTTAGCAGGATATATGAGGCTGATTGGCCCAACGCTTCTCCGTGAATTTGAAAATCGAATCATTAATATACATCCATCCTTGCTCCCGATGTTTCCCGGAAAGGATGCAATTGGTCAGGCTATTGCCGCAGGTGTAAGTCTGACGGGAGTAACGATTCATTACGTAGACGAAGGCATGGATACAGGACCTATTATTGCCCAAGAGTCTTTAACTATTACGGAGCATGATACAGCAGAAACGCTAGCGGAAAGAATTCACGAAATAGAACATCGCTTATATCCAATAACATTACAAACTATATTTAACCGTGGAGGTGTCAGGCACCATGAAAAGAGCGCTCATTAGTGTTTCAGATAAGACAGGTGTAGTGGAATTTGCAAAAGGGTTAGTAGAAGTTGGATTTGAGATCATTTCGACAGGCGGTACAAAAAAAGCATTGGAGGAAGCAGGTTTAGCTGTCATTGGAATTGATGATATTACCGGATTTCCCGAAATGCTGGAGGGTCGAGTGAAAACTCTGCATCCTAATGTTCATGGCGGTTTACTTGCAAAGAGAACTCCGGATCATCTGAAACAAATCGCAGATCAAGGCATTCATCCAATTGATTTAGTTTGTGTTAATTTATATCCGTTTCAGCAGACCATTTCCAAGCCGGATGTTACGGAAGCGGAAGCGATTGAAAATATTGATATCGGCGGACCATCCATGCTGCGTTCTGCAGCGAAAAATCATGCGTATGTTACCGTGGTAGTAGATGCGAATGATTATGATACGGTGCTTTCAGAGTTAACGGAGTTTGGAGATGTTACAACACTAACAAAGAAAAAACTAGCTGCGAAAGTATATCGCCATACTGCTTCTTACGATGCAATTATTGCGGATTACATGACAACTTTGGTTGGTGAAGAAAATCCTGAGCGAGTGACGTTTACTTATGAACGTAAGCAATCGCTTCGTTATGGTGAAAATCCACATCAACAAGCAACTTTTTATGTCAATCCACTTGGCTCTACTTTCTCCATTGCACATGGTAAGCAATTACATGGTAAAGAGCTTTCCTACAATAATATTCGCGATGCAGACGCAGCATTGCAAATCGTGAAAGATTTTTCAGAACCAGTGGCGGTAGCGGTTAAGCATATGAACCCTTGTGGTGTGGGAACAGGAAACACTATTTTAGAAGCATATAAAAAGGCATATGAAGCGGATTCTACTTCCATTTTTGGCGGCATTGTCGCTTTTAATCGCGAGGTTGATGCAGAAACCGCAAAGCTATTACATGAAATATTCCTTGAAATTATCATTGCTCCTTCCTTTTCTGAAGAAGCATTATCTATTTTGACTTCTAAGAAAAATATTCGTTTATTAGCAGTGGAAACAAGTGAAAAGAACAAACAGGAAAAAGTAATGACCTCCGTAGAAGGCGGATTACTAACGCAAGATTTAGATACTTATACATTAGAGTATGCCGACATCACCATTCCAACGAAACGAAAACCTACAGATGCTGAATGGGAAGCATTGAAGCTTGGCTGGAAAGTTGTGAAACATGTGAAATCCAATGCGATTGTTGTAACGAATTCCGATATGACTTTAGGGATTGGTGCAGGTCAAATGAACCGCGTGGGAGCGGCGAAAATTGCACTTGAACAAGCGGGAGCTAGAGCAGAAGGTGCTGCACTTGCTTCAGATGCTTTCTTCCCAATGGATGATACGGTTGAGGCAGCGGCCAAAGCGGGAATCACGGCAATCATTCAACCGGGTGGTTCTATTAAAGATGCCGATTCTATCAAAAAGGCGGACGAATACGGTATAGCAATGGTCTTTACAGGGATTCGACATTTTAAACATTAAGCAGTTGCGTGAATACAAATAAGCGGACAGAGAATCCGTTATTTTAATAAAATGACCATCATTTAAAGGTTTAGGGGACACAGATTCCGTTATTTGAGAAAAAACATGAAGAATTCACTGCTTTTTGCAAAATAACGGAATCTGTGTCCGCAAACATAGGTAAATAGCCCGATTTGTCACAGATAACGGAACTAGTGTCCGGCAAATTTATTAAATATAGTTAATGATACCCCTTGCATTGTTGTTCAACACTAAGATTTGAACCGGAAAGGCGGAGCATATGAAGGTATTAGTAATCGGAAGAGGCGGCAGGGAGCATGCCATTTGTAAAAAAGTAAAGGAAAGCAGACAAGTCACAAAAGTATACTGCGCTCCCGGTAATGGGGGAATCAGCGAGGATGCAGAGATTGTTCCAATTTCAGAACATCAATTTTCTGATTTAATTTCTTTTGCCAAAGAAAATCAAATTGACTTAACAATTGTAGGTCCGGAAGATCCATTAACAGCAGGAATCGTAAATGAGTTTCAAGAAGCTGGTCTGAAGATTTTTGGGCCAAAAAAAGAAGCGGCCATTATAGAAGGAAGTAAAGCATTTGCGAAGGATTTAATGCAAAAATACAATATTCCAACTGCCGTCTATCAAACCTTCCAAGACTATGGAGCTGCAAAAGCATACATCGAAAATACTGGTGCGCCAATTGTAATAAAAGCAGATGGACTTGCCGCTGGTAAAGGTGTTGTTGTTGCAATGACGGAACAGGAAGCATTAGCAGCCTTGAAAGAAATGATGTTAGATGAAAAATTCGGGGAGGCATCTGCTAGTGTAGTGATTGAAGAATTCCTGCAAGGGGAAGAATTTTCTTTAATGGCATTTGTGAATGGCACAGATGTTTACCCAATGGTCATTGCACAGGATCATAAGAGAGCATTTGATGGAGATAAAGGACCTAATACAGGCGGTATGGGTGCTTATTCTCCGGTTCCGCATATTCCTGAACAAGAAGTGGAACGTGCTGTCCAGGAGATTTTACTTCCTACTGCAAAGGCGCTAGTGGAAGAAAACAGAAGCTTTTGCGGTGTATTATATGCGGGGCTAATTTTAACAGATAAAGGTCCGAAAGTAATTGAATTTAATGCGCGTTTTGGCGACCCTGAAACGCAGGTTGTATTATCTCGTTTACAATCAGATTTTGTAAGTATTATTTTAGATCTGTTAGATAAAAAAGAACCAGAAATAGTATGGAATAACGATTCGATTGTGGGAGTAGTGCTTGCATCAAATGGCTATCCAGAGCAGTACAAAAAAGGAGTTGTGCTTCCCGAATTAGAGATGCTTTCTGAAGGAACCTCTGTATTTCATGCGGGAACGGATAAAGCTGGGAATCAATTTGTTTCTAATGGCGGACGTGTTCTATTAGTAGCATGTAAAGGTAATTCGTTGAGAGAAGCAATAAGAACAGTTTATGCTGAAATGGATAAACTGCAATCTAGCGAATTTTTCTATCGAAAAGATATTGGCAATAAAGCAATTTTATAGGTAAAGTCCTGTTTTACACTATTTAAGTGAACTTTCGAACTGTTTAAGTATGAATTCACGCGGTTCATTGAAGGACTTACACAAAAATGCCGGACAAGGTTGTTGTCCGGTGTTTTTCTTCTATTCAAGTAAACTTCCTATCGTTTGGAGTGTTTTAATTTTTTCATAGGAGATAAAAAATACTTGTTAGAAAAGAAATGGTTAGAGGTAATGATATAAATTTTAAAACTGGACGTGCTTTCCCCTTTCCTTGTGGGGGTTTTTTGTATTGATAATTAATTTTTATTCTCCCATTCTCCACTAATAGACAATAGGTTATTAAAACATTACAATTATAACAATCATACTTTTGTAATATTCAAACTACTGTGACTAAAGGGGTAGATTACATTGTTAGCTGTAGCAAGTGATTTACTATTTAACTTACTGGTGATTCTTATCACGATGATTGTGCACCAATTTTGGATTGAAAGTAAACCAAATTGTAAGCTTGTCATAAAATATTCCATTTTAGTCACATCCGGATTAGCAATTTTTATTTGTATGGTGTTTTCTTTTTACGAATATGAAGGTGTGCGCTATGATTTGCGACGGATACCATTATGGTTCGGTACTATTTATGGGGGACCAATTGTTGGATTTGTTCTTTTAGTACTTACTAGTGTTATTCGATTCATACAAGGTGGAACAGATGTATATTCATCGATTATGAACACCGCACTGATGTTTTTTTCGACTGTTATGATTACTCCATTATATTTTCGTTTAGGAACCTATAAGAAAATAGTTTTAAGTACATTTATGAATATTTTCTTTTCATTCCTTGTTTTAATAGCGTTCACTTTTCTTCATCATGATTCATTTAAAATAGATTATTGGTTCGAATTTTTAATCATCAATGCAATTGGAATCATACTGGTCAGCCTATCAGTTGAAATGATTCAAAGCAATTATGAATGGCGAATGAAGGTGATCTATGCTGATAAATTAGATGTGGTAGGTCACCTAGCAGCTGCGGTTAATCATGAAATCAACAACCCTTTAACGACTATTCGGGGACTGATTCAACTTGTTAAAGAGGACCCCGGCCTTACAGTAGAAAAGGAGCAAACCTTTTTACAGTTGGCATTAGAGGAAGTGGATAAAGTGAACCATATAATAAAAGATTATTTGACTTATGCGAGGCCGTATCCCACAACAAATGAGGTATTTCAACTGGACGAAGTACTGCATAATTCCATTAATATTGTAAGGCCTTTAGCGGAGATGGAAGATGCATTGATAGTAATGGGTGATACTCCAGCCTGCTGCTTAATGGGGGATCCGAAGCAATTAGTTCAAGCACTTGTAAACCTATTAAAAAATAGCATTAACGCAGTAAAAAAAGGGGGCAATATCGAATTAAAGGTGAAGGTAAAAAATAAAGAATGCTATATTTACATAATAGATAATGGAATCGGAATGGATAAAGCGTTGCAGAAAAGGCTTGGAGAACCTTACTTCACAACAACAAGTAGGGGTACTGGGCTTGGACTTATGGTTGTCTATAGGATTGTCGATAGTATGAAGGGCGAAATAAAAATAGACAGCAGGCAAGGCGTAGGAACAAAGGTTTTACTAAAGTTGCCAATCCTATAAAAACCGGGTAAAATAAGTCACCCGGTTTATTTCTAACTATATTTTAGAGAAAGTTTTTACTCTAATGCATTCTTTAATGAATCAGCAAGTTCCGGTGGAATATTTGGCTGATCCTGCTTTTTATTTTCCTGTTTATTTTGTGAAGGCTGCACATTTTGTTGCTGGCCGTTAGCCTGTCCCATCATCCCTTGCCCCTTCTGAAACAGTTCGGTAACAGGGCAATAGCGTACAATTCCTTCTGCAACCTTCATAGCTCCTATAATAATCATAATTAAATAGGAGTTACACCAAGGTTTTCTGGATAATTTTGCTGTAAAAAAGGCAACCATCGTAAGCCCGCAGGTTATACGAATTAGAGCGTTAATGATTCCAATATTAGGAGAAGTTTTCATCATTCACACACCTTCACAAATTTTTTACATTTTTTTTCAAAACTTTAATGCGTTAAACGGTTTAATATGTTAACATATTAACAAATAGAGAGACGATCTCCCTAGGGAGGAATACTTGATGTTAGATCAACGTTATCGATGGAAAAACAAGCAGATTCGTGACCATGTTGCAATTGTAAGCGGACACAAATCACCGACATTGCTTTTAAAAAATGCTCGTTTTCTTCATTCCATTCTTCGTAAATGGATAGTAGGAAACATATGGATTCACGATGACCGTATTGTATATGCAGGAGATAAAATGCCTGATAATATTCATGATTGTGAAGTAATGGACTGCAAAGGACTTACACTAGTTCCAGGATATATAGAACCACATGTTCATCCGTTTCAATTATATAATCCCCAAACATTTGCGAGGTATGCATCTCAAACAGGGACAACCACAATTATTAATGATAATATTATGTTAGTTTTATTATCAGGAAAAAAGAAAGCGTTTTCTTTATTGAAACAATTGAGACATTCACCAGTTTCCATGTATTGGTGGAGTCGTTTTGATTCTCAAACGGAATTGCGCGAAGAGGAAACGGTATTTTCCCACAGTGAAGTGAAATCATGGTTAGAACATGATGCAGTTCTTCAAGGGGGAGAATTGACAGGATGGCCAAAGCTTTTAGATGGGGATGATTTAATCCTCCACTGGATACAAGAAGCGAAAAGAATGAGGAAAAGAATTGAAGGTCATTTTCCTGGTGCTTCAGAAAAAACACTTGCTAAAATGATGTTATTTGGTGCTGATTGTGATCATGAAGCAATGACGGGTAAAGAAGTGTATGATCGTTTATTACAAGGTTTTACAGTTTCTTTAAGACATTCCTCTATCAGACCGGATCTTCCAGTGCTTTTAAAAGAAATGAATGAGCTTGGAATTAACCAATATCAATCGATGTTTTTTAATACGGATGGGTCAACACCGGCATTTTATGAAGACGGCATCCTTGATATGACGATTCGCATGGCTTTAGAGAATGGAATCCCGACAATTGATGCTTATCACATGGCTTCTTATAATGTAGCCAGATATTATAATATTGAGCATTTACACGGCATGATTGCAACGGGTAGGGTTGCTAGCATTAATTTTCTTGAAAGTGAAATGAATCCTACACCGATTCATGTTCTTTCAAAAGGAATATGGCTGAAAAAAGATGGGGCGGCCACCGTACAGGATCAATATATTAATTGGGATGAGGCAGGTTTTCCACCGTTAGAGTTAAATTGGAAATTAGATCATGATGATTTACAATTTTCGATGCCTTTTGGTATTGAAATGGTGAATGATGTAATAACAAAGCCTTATTCTGTAACATATGATGTGTCAGTAGATGAGCTACCCACTGACCATAACGAAAGTTTTCTCGTCCTGCTTGATCGTAAAGGAGAATGGAGAACTAACACCATAGTAAAAGGCTTTGCCGATAAAGTTATGGGATTTGCCTCATCGTTTTCTAATACAGGCGACATCATATTAATCGGGAAAAATAAAGAGGATATGGCTATTGCCTTTAATCGCATGAAGGAAATTGGCGGGGGAATTGTGTTAGTTGAAAATGGAGAAGTGATTCACGAAATCCCATTGACATTAGCAGGGGTAATGTCTGATAAGGATATGGAAACACTTATTGAAGAAGAAAAGCAATTAAAAAATCTGCTTAAGGAACGCGGATATCCTTTTGGGGATCCAGTCTATTCATTACTGTTTTTTTCAGCTACGCATTTGCCGTATATCCGAATTACACAACAAGGCATTTACGACGTGATGAATAAAACAGTACTCTTTCCGACTATAATGCGTTAAAATATTAAAGTGATTGTCATAAGGCTATTTTCTTATTGAGAATCTTGAGGGTTTTCTTATTTTATTCAAGCACGATATCTTTTTTAAGCAAAGATGCCCCGAAACGTAACTTTAATACGGTTTTAAAATACGAAAAGCAACTATTTAACGAAAACAGTCTTATATACCAAAGGGGTTGGGCATAGAATAATGCACAAAAAGTTGTATATGTTTGCTGTTATATTGTTATTAGCTCTATCAGGATGTGCTCATAAGGAAAAAACGGTCCATAATGAGCCCAATAAACCTCCTGAAAGCGGGGAAGTTTCCGAAAATGAAAAGGAATCATTGCCAAAGTATTCCTACCCGTTAACTGGAGCAGAAGCAAAAGAGCCTTCTGAAAATCGTTCTGTAGCGGTCATGATTAATAATTACCCGGCAGCAAGACCACAATCAGGACTGGCAGAAGCGGATATTGTGTATGAAGTATTGGCAGAAGGCGATATTACAAGATTTTTGGCTATCTATCAAAGCGAAAAGCCGAAAAGAATCGGCCCAGTCAGAAGTGCCAGGGATTATTTTATCCATTTGGCAAAAGGGTATAGCAGTCTTTATATTGCTCATGGATATAGTCCGGAGGCACGTAAAATGCTTTCCTCTGGATATATCGATAATATTAATGGGATGCAATATGATGGAACACTATTTAAACGTTCTAGTGACCGGAAACCGCCGCATAATTCTTATATCTCTTATGAGAATATTTTAAAAGGTGCTAAGTTAAAGCATTACCAGATGAACACTCCACCGAGTGGCTTGGACTTTATGAATGCTGCTGAAACAATGCAAGTACATGGACAGGATGCCAAAAACGTTAGAATTCACTATTCGCATGAACCATTATTTAATGTGGAATATGAGTACAATGCAGATTCAGAAAAATATAAGCGGTTTTCCGGAGGCGAGCAAACGGCTGACCTCGAATCAAAAAGACCCGTACTTTTAGATAATTTATTTATTGTGGAAACAAAACACAAGGTTATTGATGGAAAAGGACGCCGCGATATAAACCTAACATCTGGCGGTAAAGCGTATCTATTCCAAAAGGGAAAGTATCGTGAGGTAGAATGGCGAAATATAGATGGTCGTATTCTTCCATTTGAGAATGGTGAAAAAGTGAAATTTGTACCAGGAAAAACATGGATTAATATTGTGCCGAACTTAAATATAGTTGGAATTGACAAGTAATAGATAGAAGGAGATTACAATATGCAAATTGAAAAATTAAGGGGAAAAGCGTTAGATCAATTATTTCAATCCATATTATCATTAAAAGATGTCGAAGAATGTTATCGATTTTTTGATGATCTTTGTACGATAAATGAAATTCAAGCACTTGCACAACGCCTGGAAGTTGCAAGAATGCTTCAGGAAAAAAAGACGTATCATGTAATTGAAAAAGAAACTGGTGCCAGTACAGCAACCATTTCACGTGTAAAAAGATGCTTGAATTATGGAAATGATTCCTATCAAATGGTGTTAGATAGGATTAAAGAAAAGGAATCAGATGTTTCACAGTAAATGAATAATAGCTTATGAGAAGGAGTGGATGCTATGTCACTCCTTTTTTATTTGGATTTAATATTATCCCTTATTTCATCCGGATCTTGCTTTTACAGCCTTAAATATTTGAAAGGGACTTTCATATCAAAAAAAAGTTGACATAAATACTTTAAATAGTTAATAATATAATTGAAAATGAATCTCAATATCAATAAGACTGGAAGAGTGAATCCAATTTTGAGGTATTCATTTTTTTAATAATTATAGTTGATAATGAATCTCATTATCATAATTTGTCTACATAACTCTAATCATCTTCAAAAAGAGAAAAGTAGGTTTTTTATATGAAAAAGATAGTTTTAATTATCTTATTTGTTGTATTATCTATCGTTTCCTTATTTGTTGGAGTAAAGGGTATTACACCCTTTGAACTCTTTCATCTAAATGAGGAACAACAAGATATATTTTTTATTAGCAGGTTCCCTCGATTAATAAGTATTATTATCGCAGGTGTAAGCATGAGTATATGCGGGCTTATCATGCAGCAGCTTTCCCGCAATAAATTTGTGTCACCGACAACTGCGGGGACAATGGATTCGGCAAGATTAGGAATTCTTGTTTCTCTAATTTTATTTTCCTCTGCAACCATGCTTACGAAAATCATCATTGCATCGATATTTGCTTTAGTTGGAACTTTCTTGTTTATGAAGATATTAGACAATATTAAGTTCAAGGATGCGATTTTTATTCCTTTAGTAGGTTTGATGTTCGGAAATATTATTAGTTCCATCACTACCTTTTTCGCTTATAAACATGATTTGATTCAAAGCATCTCAGCCTGGCTTCAAGGCGATTTTTCCATGGTGATGTCAGGAAGATATGAAATGATCTATATTAGTGTTCCGCTTGTCATCATTGCCTATCTTTTTGCGAACAAATTTACCCTTGCAGGAATGGGAGAAGATTTCTCTACTAATCTGGGTTTAAATTACCGACTTGTCGTAAATATTGGATTAATCATCGTTGCGTTGTCCACAGCTGCTGTTTTACTTACGGTAGGAACCATTCCTTTTCTTGGTTTAATCGTTCCAAACATTGTCTCCCTATACAATGGTGATAACCTGAAAAAAAACTTATTTCAAACCGCCTTACTTGGAGCGGACTTCTTGCTGTTTTGCGATATATTAGGCCGTATCATTATTTATCCATACGAAATTCCAATCGGCTTAACAGTAGGAGTAATAGGAAGCGCTATTTTCCTTTACTTATTAATAAGGAGAAGGGCTTATGCGTAATAAAATTAAATTAACTATATTAGCCGCAATTACTATTGCTTTAATTTTGATCTTTTTGTTTACAGATATCGGAAACTATTGGGAGTATGTGGTGCCGAGGCGGGCAATTAAGATACTGGCAATTATTTTAACAGGTGCTTCCATTGCGTTTTCAACAGTTGTTTTTCAAACAATCACGAATAACAGAATTCTGACGCCGAGTATTATTGGGCTGGATTCTCTTTATATGTTAATCCAAACCTTTTTAATATTTGTATTTGGTGCAACAAGCGGAATCGTCATGAATAAAAATCTTAACTTCCTTATTTGTGTAGTATTAATGATCTTATTTGCAGGGCTTCTATATAAGTTTCTTTTTAAAAAAGAAGGTAAGAATATTTATTTTCTCCTGCTAGTTGGATTGGTAATGGGAACTTTATTCCAAAGCTTCTCATCCTTTATGCAAGTCATTATTGACCCAAATGATTATATGGTCATTCAGGATCGAATGTTTGCAAGCTTCAATAATATTAATACGGATTTATTAACGTTGTCTATCGTATTAATTGCAATCATTTCCATCTACTTTGTGAAATTTATTAAATATCTTGATGTGCTCTCGCTAGGAAGAGAAGAAGCGATTAATCTCGGGGTTGACTATGATTATGTTGTGAAAAGACTCTTAATCATTGTTGCAATTCTAATTTCCATTTCCACTGCATTAGTTGGACCAATTACCTTTTTAGGGTTGCTTGTTGCGAATGTATCCTACCAATTTTTAAATACTTATCGTCATTCTTACTTAATAACGGGTGCAGTTTTTATTAGTATTATTGCACTGGTAGGCGGTTTGTTGATTGTAGAGAGAGTATTTACATTTTCAACCACTTTGAGTGTGATCATTAATTTTATCGGCGGTGTTTATTTTATCTATTTACTGTTAAGGGGGAGTAAGGCGTGATTACAATCCAAAATGTTTCTAAAAGGTACGGGAATAAAAGTGTAGTAAACGATGTTAATTTAACGATCGAAGAAGGTAAAATTACCTCTTTTATTGGACCTAATGGAGCGGGAAAGAGTACTCTTTTGTCCATGGTGAGTCGTCTTATTCCAAAAGATTCGGGTGAAATTATAGTAGATGGCAAAGAAATTAGTAAATGGAAGCCAAATGAGCTTGCCAAAAAACTTTCTATCTTAAAGCAATCCAATCATATCAATATTCGTTTGACCGTAAGAGAACTCGTTTCTTTTGGGCGTTTTCCTTATTCAAAAGGGAAATTAACAAAGGAAGACTGGAAATATGTAGACGAGGCAATTACCTATATGGAGCTTGAATCCATCCAAGACAAATTTTTGGATCAGCTAAGCGGCGGACAGCAGCAAAGGGCATATATTGCCATGGTCATTGCACAGAACACGGAATATATTTTACTGGATGAACCACTAAATAATTTGGATATGAAGCATTCTGTACAAATTATGAAGGTGTTAAGAAGATTAACGGATGAGTTAGGAAAAACAGTTGTTATTGTTATCCATGATATCAATTTTGCTTCCTGTTATTCCGATCATGTCGTTGCTCTTAAAGATGGAACCGTAGTTCAAGATGGACCAACAGAGAATATAATTGATTCGTCTGTCTTAGGCGATATTTATGAAATTGATATTGCGATTCAAGAAATTAATGAAAATAAAATTTGTGTTTACTATGCATAAAGAAGTAGTTTTGAAATTTTAGGATATACTTTGTGATGATGCTAATCAAAGATAACAGAATGAGCGGAAGGTGCCCGTGTTCTGTTATCACACCTCGTATTGAGAATGAATTTCAATATCATCTAAATAGCGGTCACAATTAAATAAATAAATTTTAATAAAAGAGGGGTAATCATAATGAAAAGAAAATCAATCTTACTTTTTATAATCTCTATGTTTGCCATATTTGCGGCAGCATGTGGTTCTAATAATGCAGAAAAGAAAACGGTCAGTAAAGAAGATGTGATGGTGATTAAACATCAATTAGGAGAATCTAAAGTAACGAAAAATCCGAAAAAAGTAGTTGTATTTGATATGGGAACATTAGATACATTGGATAAACTAGGTCTAGGGGATCGAGTAGCAGGAGTTCCACAAGACAGTATCCCATCTTATCTAAAAAAATATAAAAGCTCCAAGTATAAAAATGTAGGAACCTTGAAAGAACCTGATTTTGAAGCAGTGAATGCCATTAAGCCAGATTTAATTATTATTTCTGGAAGACAGCAAGATTCATATGATAAGTTCCAAGAAATTGCCCCAACTATTTTCTTGGGAGTCGACAATAAAAAATATATGGAGTCATTCAAAGAAAACGTAACAACTATTGGTAAAATATTTGGGAAAGAAAATCAAGTGAAACAAGAACTAACAAATATTGATAACGATATTGCTAGCTTAAAAGAAAAGGCAAATACAAGTGATGCGAAGGCTTTAATTACGTTAACAACTGGTGGAAAGGTTACTGCATATGGACCAGCCTCAAGATTCGGGTTAATTCACGATGTATTTGGGATTAAAGCATCAACAGCTGACCTTAAAGCTGACCCTGTGCACGGACAAAATATTTCAATGGAGTTCATTTTAGAGAAAAACCCTGACATTCTTTACGTTATTGACCGTGACGCTGCCATTGGTGAGGGAAATAATGCGAAAGAAGTAATTGAAAATAGTTTAGTGAAGAAAACAAAAGCATATAAAAATGGCAAAATCATTTACCTTGACCCAGGCTACTGGTATTTATCAGGCGGAGGATTAGAATCTGTATCTGAAATGGTGAAAGAAGCTGCGAAAGGGTTAGAATAGAAATTCGAATTAAGGCATCCTTCGTTGGGTGCCTAATTTTGTTTTGTAGTATCGTGTAGCAAGGTTGATGCAAGAGCAAGGGGAAAGAAGGTAGTACAGTTGCCATTGAGGTGAATCGTGCCGGAAAATGAGAATGGATTGCGAGAACGGTAACGATCAGGGGCTGAATGTACCCGAAAATGGGCAAGGAACACGGGAACGGTAACAAACAGTGGATAAAAGTGCCTGATAATGAATCAACGGAACAATAAAACAGTAATAATTATTGATAATTCGCAACCATAAATGAGAAAGGAGGAATTCGGACGAATCTCTTTAAATTTCGATAATATTTTACCAATTAATAGTTTAATCAAACGTTTGTTTAAATTACCGAAAACCTAATAACTCACTAGATTTATAGTAATTATGCAGCGCAAGAGATGTTAAATATTGACGGATAAATAAAGCAACCCATCGAAAAAAATATAACAATTTACAAATTTCAACATGGAAAGTTTTTATCAAACGTTTGATTAAAACTAAAAAAACATTGTATATAAAACATTTCCCGAGCAATAATGCCTGCAAAAAAGGGAATTTATTGACCAATGAATTAAATAATTTTTCGACAAAATGAAAAGGTATCCGCATTCAAATGTGGATACCTTTCAAAATATATCAAACTAGTTGTGGTACTGACAATCCGAGACCCTCTGCGATACGAGTACCATATTCAGGGTCAGCTTTATAGAAATGTGCTATTTGACGAAGTTTAATTTCATCTTTTGTTACTGGCTTCATTGCTTCCACGATATTTTTAACAAGTCTTGTTTTTTCGTCCTTACTTAATAAACGGTATAGATCGCCAGCTTGTGTATAATGATCATTATGGTCATACGCTACACTATCCGCAACCCCTGAAACAGTGTAGGCAGCTTGCTTATCTTCTGCAGATTCTTTAGGGCCGCCAAAACTATTTGGTTCATAGTAAACGGAACCGCCGCCATTATTATCAAAACGCATTTGTCCATCACGTTGATAATTATTTACCTCATTTCGGGCACGGTTAATCGGTAGTAACTGATGATTAGCTCCAACACGATATCTATGTGCATCGTGATAAGCAAATAAACGTCCTTGCAGCATTTTGTCAGGGGAGACATCAATGCCCGGCACTAATGTTCCTGGTGAGAAGGTAGCTTGCTCCACTTCAGCAAAGTAGTTTTCAGGATTTTTGTTCAATACCATCCGACCTACTTCAATTAATGGATAATCCTTTTGAGACCAAACCTTTGTCACATCAAATGGATCAAAACGGTACGTATTGACATCTTCTAAAGGCATGATTTGAACATAAAGCTTCCATGCAGGGAAATCGCCTTTTTCAATCGCATTATAGAGATCCTCTGTATGATAGTCAGGATTTTCTCCTGCAAGTTTTGAGGCAACGTCTACTGCCAAGTTCTTCACACCTTGTTCTGTTTTGAAATGGTATTTAATCCAAACACCATCACCATCTGCATTTACCCATTTAAATGTATGACTTCCATATCCGTGCATATGACGGAAAGTTGCTGGAATACCACGGTCACTCATTAAAATCGTAACCTGATGCAAGGACTCAGGTGATAATGACCAGAAGTCCCAAACAGCATCTGGGTTCTTTAAGTGTGTAGCAGGATGTCTTTTTTGTGTATGAATGAAATCAGGAAACTTAATTGCATCACGAATGAAGAATACAGGTGTATTGTTTCCGACAATGTCATAGTTTCCATCTTCAGTATAAAACTTCACTGCAAATCCACGAGGATCACGTACAGTATCGGCAGATCCATTTTCACCCGCAACAGTAGAAAAGCGAATAAATAGTGGAGTCTTTTTCCCTACTTTTGATAAAAACTTTGCCTTTGTGTATTTCGTTACATCATTGGTTACTTCAAAATATCCGTGTGCCCCTGCACCTTTTGCATGAACAACTCGCTCAGGTACCCTTTCTCTGTTAAAATGGGCAAGTTTCTCAAGTAAATGAACATCCTGTATTAATGTTGGCCCACGTGATCCAGCGGTCAATGAATTTTGATTATCTCCAACCGGTGCTCCCCAACTAGTAGTAAGTTTATTTGTACTCATGTTAAAATCACCTCTTCAGATTTTTATAGCTTACTATCATTATAACTATAATAAATTAAAAATCAATATTTATTTAAAATAATTATAAACAAATATTAATTGTAAGTATAAAGACTTAATAAAGATAGGGGTTGACCTCCTATATATTTATTAAGCTTGTAATCAAAATATGATTCGAAAATGAAATTTGTAGTTGAAAAAATAGTTCATTTATTGATAATACCCATAATTTTTTTGTGCGTAACATTTTTTATTTTTTTCGATTCCGCATTTTATAGAAATGGTATAATTTTTAAAAGACTTAGATATTGAGTGAGGTGAAATCATTTGTTTGATCAATCTCCTTTTCAATGTAGGATGGAATGGGGCGCACGAGGTGCAAGAGAAGCGGCAGAACGGAATCGGTGAAGCTTGGTAATCCAACCCTTTCACCTGTTACCTTCAATCAAACTCACAAACACAAAAAATATGTTTTATGTTCTTTGAATGGTGCTCTTTGCTCATGGGTTGCCGCGAAAGTTCCTGCGCTCTTAATTGGCAGCCTATTGAATGCCTCCTCCGTCGCGACTTACGCTAGTAAGCTACAATCACAAACTAATACGGATATTACAGTAATCTCATGTGGAGAGCAGTGGGAAGATGTTTTCGATAGGGAAAATAAGCTGCGGCCTGCTATGGAGGATTATTTAGGGGCAGGGGCTATTTTATCTAAACTAAATGGAGAGAAATCTCCAGAGGCTGAGCTTTGTGCAAGTGCTTTTAAAAGTGTTGAAGAAAGAGTGCAAGATCTCATTTGGGATTGTGGAAGTGGAAGGGAATTAAGATTAAAGGGCTTTGAAAAAGATGTTCTCCATGCTGCTCAGATAGATGCTTTTAAGAATGTTCCTATTTTAACAGATTCCTATTTTATTAATGCAGAGGTGTAGGGTGGAATCGATTATAAAAGAATTGATTAAAAAAGGAATTATTGATAAAAATGTTTTAGATTTTAAGCTTTTTAATGGCGGAACATCCAGTCAAATAGGCTGCCTTCGGATGGAGGATGGCAAAAAAATTGTGGTGAAGTCTAATGTACCGAAAGTTTTAGAGGCAGAAATCTACTTTTTGAATTTTTATCAAGACGTTTCTCTTTTCCCAAAAATTATTTATGCAGATCCAGCATTTAAATATATTTTGTACACATATGTTGAGGGAGAGATGTCTGGAGACTTTCAAAGAAAAGATGCATTAAAGGATTTAGTTCATAAGGTTATTAACCATTACAAACCGGCAGAAACCCATAATATTTGGGGATTGATGGAGGAGCCTGTTAGTTCGTGGCAGGATTTTCTTTCAGCGGAGGTAGAGGTTGCGGATGAACGACTGTCCGCTATATTAAGCAAAGAGGATTATCGTCTTATTAAGTCTTTCGTTATGAATTCTAATCGAAATGAATTGGACACTCCTTATTTGCTTCATGGTGATTGTGGAGTTCATAATTTTTTATTTAAAAATAGTAACTTAATTGGAGTAATTGACCCGACTCCGATTATAGGTATGCCTATTTACGATTTAGTTTTTGCTTTTTGCTCCTCACCAATTGATTTATCTTGGGAAACGATAACAGAAGCAGCAGAGGAATTAAAATTTCCGATTATGGAAGAGAATTTGATTAAAGAAGTGATGATTGGATTATATATTCGTATTTCAAGATGCGTAGCCTATCATCCGAATGATTTACCTATGTACTTAAAAGCATGGAGTGAATGGAAAGAAATATTAAAGCGAAAAGGTGGAACATGCTGATGAATAACCTATTTGAAAAGCAACCAGTATTAGACCACAAACAATTGAGGTTATTACCGATGGAGGAAGTGCATGTAAAGGATTTGTTTGATATTAATGATCCGAGTGTATGGAATTATATGCTGCTGCAAGTGGATACTCTTGAAAAGATGCAAAATTGGGTCCATGCTGCATTGACGGGAAAAGTACATAACCAAATTTTACCTTATGTTGTACAGTTGAAGGAAACTGGAAAAATCGTAGGGACGACTCGAATTTATGGATTGGATTTTCAGAATCGTTCCTGTGAAATAGGATCAACCTGGTATGCACCTGAATTTCAAAGAAGCTTTGTTAACACAGCGTGTAAACTAACCCTGTTCCAATTTTGCTTTGAAGAACTTAACATGATCCGGGTACAGCTCAAAACCGATGAACGAAATGTACGATCCCAAAAAGCTATTGAAAGAATAGGGGCCAAAAAGGAAGGGATTCTGCGTAACGAAAGAATTTTAGAAAATGGATATATTAGAAATGCATGTGTATATTCCATTACTGCGGAGGAATGGCCAGGTGTGAAGAAGGGGTTGTTGGAGAAAGAGAAGTACTACGAAACACGATTATAGGGAGAATTTAAATGAAATTTTATATAGCTTCAAGTTTTCAAAATGTAGAGACGGTAAATGCCCTTTCTAGTAAACTTGTCGAAAATGGTTTCCAGCAAACTTATGATTGGACCCAAAATGAAAAATCTGTAGGAATAGAAGAACTTAAGGAAATTGCGATAAAAGAGAAAGAAGCTGTTATGGAATGTGAACTCTTTATTCTCCTTTTGCCGGGCGGGAAGGGAAGTCATACAGAGTTGGGAATTGCCTTGGGCTCTGGTGTAAAGAGTATCTACATATTTGCTCCGCATTCTGAAAATAAAAAGGACAGTTTAGCAACGACGTTTTATCATTTACCGGAAGTGCAGATATTTTGCGGGTCGATGGGGGAGTTTGTGGATAAGATTTTAAAGATTTTGGATAATAAAAAAAGATAACCATGAAGTTATCTTTTTTTATTAATCATAGTTCAACTGAAAAAGCGGAGGCACTATAAGTAGAGAAAAGACGTGGTTCTTTTTCACCGATTGCTACATTTTTAGTATCTGAACTCTTATCATTATTATTTTGCAAAGTTTGAGATGTAACGAATGCTCCACTCATAAGTAATGCACCTATCCCTAATGATAATATAATTTTTTTCATGATTTACCCTCCTAAATATGCGTGATTTGTTTATATGAGAAGTTGACAAGCTTATAATATTTGGTAGCATTTTTATATTTATGTAAATTTTCAAAATGGCTTGCTAAAAACTCTGCATATACTGTCAACTTTGCATAATCCTTTTGTTCCTCTAAATAGGGAATAAATTCTTCGACCATCATTTTCTCAAATTTTTCGTGTTGTTCTTCAATCATATATAAAAATGCTCTTATTTCGTGATAAAACATTACATGTTTATCTTTACCATCTAAATCAATCCATTTGAGACCTTCAGAAATTCTTTGTTTAGCTTCTTTAAAATAACCATTTTGGTAATATTCTTTAACTATAGTAGTTAGGGCCGAAAGACGGTCTTCTAATAATGATTCGTCTTCATTGATAATCATATCTAAATGATCAATTGCTAAATTAGTATCACCTTGTACGGAATACAAATAGCCAAGATTTAAGTGTGTTAATTGAATAATATCTTTATTATTTGTATGCTCAGCTAATTGTTTAGCTAATTGGTAATTTTTTATTGCCTTTTCATGATTGTGAATGCGTCTATAGGAAATACCCAGTATCAAATGGCATTCTGCACAACGTGAAAAATGATAAATCTGTCTATATAAGTCCAAAGCTTTATATGCGGCTCTTAATGCTAACGATGTAATCCTTAACTTACTATATGTTAGTGCTAATGAGTATTCCAAATCAGCATTTTCTTCTTCGGAAACATCAAGATGTGCTATAAAATCTTCAGATAAAGTATAAAATTTAAGAGCCTCATTATAATCTTCTTTTAAATAATAGTAGTTCCCATTAAATTTATTCCAAAAATACTTTTGCTCAGTTGTAAAAGTATTGCTGAAATCTTTTAAATGATTAATTTGTTCAAATGCAGGATCTAGTTTTCCTAGTTTTAAATAGTATCTTATCAAATGAATTTTTAATAGAATTTGCAATTCAACATCTTCTATAGTATTAGTTAATTCATTTATAATGTTATACTTCTCTTTTAACTTCTCAACATCAGTACATGACAATAGCAATCGAAACCATTCGTGACATAGTGCTTTTGTTTCGTCATCGATTTGTCTGTTAATTTCTATGCCCAGCCTTAGGCAAAGGAGTTTGATGACTTCGTCGTTTGGTTCGATTTTACCGTTTTCAATTTTTGATAGGTATGAAATTGATATGATTCCTTCGGCTAGCTCTTCTTGCGTCAAGTTTTGTTTGATTCGATTCAATTTAATAATTGCACCAATGTTCATATATTAACCACCTAGAATATATTATAGCTTAAATATTATTTAAAGTGGTAATAATAAGAAAATTCCCGAGAGAAATTATTTATTTTTCATTTAAATGCTATGCAGGGAATGATATTATTCCCTGCATATGAGAAGATTGTTTCTATTAATGATAAGTAATTTAGTCTGTGTCAAAGGTCATACTGATACTTTCACTTTTTGAAGATTTGAATCTTTTTTATCATTCAGCAGAATATCAATTTTGTAAATTAAGGAATCAATGTCTCTTTTTGTAATCTTCGTTGGGGTCTTTTTCTTACGCATTATAACTCCTCCTTACAAATTTTTTTGCTGGGTATAACTTCTTATTGTTATCATAACACACTTTATAGGACAATTAACTTGGGAAAATAACATGAAATATAGAGCAAAAAATACTCATTTTCTTTCAAGTTTTCCTAAATGAAACACAAAAATCAAGAAAATAGATGACATTTTTCCTATGATTTAATGAAAGTGTAAAAAAATTAATGCAACTGTAACTTCGGTCGTATATATTTTTGCATTTTTCAATAAATGGCGTAGCCCAAATGTCTTGCGGAAAATCTTTTTTGTAGCATATAACAAATGCTATAATGTTGTATGGAATATAGGAATGGAGGATACGCTCGATGTACGACGTTCGCGAATGGCGACACGCCTTTAAGTTGGATCCTAATAAGGAAATTTCCGATAAAGATTTAGAAAAAATATGTGAATCCGGTACAAATGCCGTTATTATTGGAGGAACAGATGGTGTAACATTGGAAAATGTTCTACATTTAATGGCGCGAGTGCGGAGATACACAGTTCCATGTGTGTTGGAAATTTCTAACTTTGAATCTATTACACCTGGTTTTGACCTATATTTTATCCCATCCGTCCTAAATAGTGAAAATGTGAAATGGGTAACTGGTTTGCATCACGAAGCAGTGAAGGAATACGGAGAGTTAATGAACTGGGACGAGATATTGGTAGAAGGCTATTGTATTTTAAACAGTGACTGTAAAGCTGCAAAGCTCACGCAATCGAATACAAATTTAAGTGTAGAAGACGTAGAAGGATATGCTATGATGGCAGAAAATTTATTTAAGATGCCTATCTTCTATTTAGAATATAGCGGTTCTTACGGAGATGTAGAGGTAGTAAAAGCCGCAAAAGGCCACTTAACAAATACTAAATTGTTTTATGGCGGCGGTATTGTGTCCGAGGAGCAAGCTAAAGAAATGAGCAAGTATGCAGATGTCATTGTAGTTGGTAATATTATTTATGAGGATTTAAATCAAGCTTTAAGAACAGTGCAAGTAGTAAATGAAATATAGACTTTATTGGTTTAAAAAATATATAATAAGAACAAATGTTCTGGTGGTGAATAAGCAATGCAATTTCTAAAAGATCGCCTGCTTTCTGGATTAAATCCTGAGCAACAAGAAGCGGTGAAAACAACGGACGGCCCCCTTTTAATTATGGCAGGTGCGGGAAGTGGTAAAACACGTGTGTTAACTCATCGTGTCGCTTATTTAATGGTGGAAAAGGGAGTCAATCCTTATAATATCTTGGCTATTACCTTCACCAATAAGGCTGCACGTGAGATGAAGGAACGGATTGAAAAAATTATGGGTGGTGCAGCAGAAGAAGTTTGGATATCCACTTTTCACTCTATGTGTGTAAGAATTCTGAGACGAGATATTGATCGGATTGGGATAAATCGCAATTTTACCATTTTAGATCCTACCGATCAGCAATCAGTTATTAAGGGGATTTTGAAGGATAAAAATATTGATCCGAAAAAATTCGAGCCTCGGGCTATTCTTGGTACCATAAGCAGTGCAAAAAATGAATTAGTAACTCCTGAGGAGTATTCGAAGCTTGTTGGGGGTTTTTACGAACAAGTTGTGAGTGACGTTTACGAAGAGTATCAAAGACGTCTCCGCAAAAATCAAGCGCTTGACTTTGATGATCTCATTATGATGACGATTCATCTATTTCAGCGTGTGCCGGAAACATTGGAATTTTATCAGAGAAAATTTCAATACATTCATGTAGATGAGTATCAAGATACAAATAGGGCTCAATATATGCTTGTTAAAATGCTCGCATCCCGATTCCAAAACATTTGTGTCGTTGGGGATTCAGACCAATCCATCTATCGCTGGCGCGGTGCAGACATCGCGAATATCCTCTCTTTTGAGAAAGATTATCCTCGTGCAAAGGTTATCATGCTTGAGCAAAATTACCGTTCTACCAAGAGAATTCTTCATGCAGCAAATGAAGTAATTAAAAATAATGCAAACAGAAAACCGAAAAAATTATGGACGGAAAACGCCGAAGGGCAAAAAATCAGCTATTACCGAGCAGACAGTGAACAATCCGAAGCACAATTTGTGGCGGGGAAAATTAAAGAAATGGTGGATTCAGGAGATCGTAAATTCTCCGACATCGCGATTCTTTACCGTACAAACGCCCAATCACGTGTAATGGAAGAGGTTTTACTGAAATCTAATATTGATTATCACATTGTTGGCGGAATTAAATTCTATGATCGTAAAGAGATTAAGGATATTCTTGCTTACTTGCGTCTAGTGGCTAACCCAGATGATGATATTAGCTTACAGCGGGTCATCAATGTACCAAAGCGCGGAATTGGTTCTACCTCACTAGATAAAATTGCTCGTTATGCTGCAGATAATGATATTTCTATTTATGCAGCATTGAAGGAAATTGATTTTATAGGCGTAAGCCCGAAAATTGCCAAAGCTGCATATGAGTTCTATGAATTAATCAGAAACTATACTCAAATGCAGGAATATTTATCGGTTACGGAACTTGTAGACGAAATTTTAGATAAATCTGGCTACCGCGAAATGCTAAAAGCGGAAAAATCATTAGAAGCACAAAGCAGACTTGAAAATATCGATGAATTTTTATCCGTTACCAAAAGCTTTGAGGAAGGCAGTGAGGATAAAAGCTTAGTTGCTTTTTTAACAGATCTTGCATTAGTGGCAGATATTGATCGGTTAGATGAAAAAGAAGAAAACAACAATGATGCGATTGTTTTAATGACATTACATTCAGCAAAGGGATTGGAATTCCCAGTTGTCTTTTTAATTGGACTCGAGGAAGGGGTTTTTCCGCATAGCCGTTCTTTAATGGAAGAGGCTGAGATGGAAGAGGAAAGACGCCTTGCTTATGTAGGAATTACCCGTGCAGAACAAGAATTATTTTTAACCAATGCCGCTATGCGAACATTGTTTGGCCGGACAAATATGAACCCTGTTTCCCGATTTATTAACGAAATTCCGGAAGATCTTCTTGAAGGCTTGAATAAAGAAGTAAAACCACAAACTAGCCCATTCGGCTCCGGGCAAAAAAGACCTGTCAGTCGTCCGGTGTCACGACCAATTCCAACAAGTACTGGTGCAAATGATTTGGAATGGAAGGTTGGCGATAAGGCTGAGCATAAGAAATGGGGAATTGGAACGGTTGTCAGTGTGAAAGGCAAAGATAAATCGATAGAGCTTGATATTGCTTTTCCGAGTCCTGTCGGTATCAAACGATTACTCGCAGAATTTGCGCCAATTCAAAAAGTATAATATTGGAATGATGACAAGGGGCTGTAGCTATGGATAAACAAACTGCGGAGCAGCAGGTAAAGGAACTTCATCGTCTCTTAACTCAATATAATTATGAGTATCATGTGTTGGACAACCCATCAGTTCCTGATGCGGAATATGATCGTCTTATGAGAGAACTGCTTGAAATTGAAAAAGCGTTCCCTGATTTAGTAACTCCTGATTCGCCTTCACAGCGGGTAGGTGGTGAGATTCTTTCCGCCTTTGATAAGGTAGTACATCAAATCCCGATGCTAAGTCTTGGAAATGCCTTTAATGAGGGGGATCTCCGTGACTTTGACCGCCGTGTAAAACAAACCGTTGGGGACGATGTGGAGTATGTATGTGAATTGAAAATCGATGGGCTGGCTATTTCTCTTAGGTATGAACAAGGCTTATTTCGTCAAGGGTCTACAAGGGGCGATGGAACGATAGGAGAGGATATTACTTCCAATCTTAGAACGATACGCTCGATTCCTCTCCGTCTTCATGAACCAATGTCGATTGAAGTTCGTGGTGAGGCATATATGCCAAAGAAATCCTTTGAAAATTTAAATCGACAAAAGGAAGAGAACGGAGAAGAGCCATTTGCAAACCCAAGAAATGCAGCAGCAGGTTCTTTAAGGCAACTTGATCCGAAAATAGCAGCATCAAGAAATTTAGATATTTTCTTATATGCAATTGGCGATTTCACAGAAACAGGTGTGACAACTCATAGCAATGGGTTGGATCTTTTGGAGAAGCTTGGGTTCAAAGTGAATAAAGAACGAGAAAAGTGTTCCAATATTGATGAGGTCATCGAATATGTGAAAAAGTGGACAGAAAGGCGTCCTAATCTTCCGTATGAAATTGATGGAATTGTTATCAAAGTAAACTCTCTAGAACAGCAGCAAGAGCTTGGAACTACTGCAAAAAGTCCGAGATGGGCAATTGCCTACAAATTCCCAGCTGAAGAAGTAGTAACAAAGCTGCTCGATATAGAATTAAGTGTGGGAAGAACCGGTGTTATTACACCAACAGCGATTCTTGAGCCAGTGAAAGTAGCAGGAACAACGGTAAAACGCGCATCTCTTCATAATGAAGATTTAATTCGTGAAAAAGATATCATGCTCGGCGATCATGTTGTGGTCAAAAAAGCAGGCGATATCATCCCTGAAGTAGTGAATGTTCTAGCAGAACGCAGAACAGGTGAGGAAAGGCAGTTTTCTATGCCAACACATTGTCCGGAATGTGAAAGTGAGTTAGTGCGTTTAGAAGGAGAAGTGGCATTACGCTGCATTAATCCGAAGTGTCCTGCTCAAATCCGGGAAGGCCTAATTCATTTTGTTTCACGAGATGCAATGAACATAGATGGATTAGGGGAAAAGGTTATTAGTCAGTTATTTAGCCATGAATTAATTCAGGACGTGGCAGATATTTATGGTTTACAAAAGGATCAGCTCCTTGCATTAGAAAGAATGGGAGAGAAATCCGTTACAAACCTACTTGATGCGATTGAAAAGTCCAAAGAAAATTCATTGGAAAGACTGTTATTTGGATTGGGGATTCGCCATGTTGGAGCAAAAGCTGCTAAAACACTGGCCCAGCGTTTTGATACGTTGGATCAATTAATGTCTGCAACCAAGGAAGAACTGACAGGTGTTCAGGATATCGGAGAAAAAATGGCTGACTCCATCTACACGTATTTTGAAAACGAGGATGCTCGTGAATTAATAGATGAATTAAAGGCTGCTGGTTTAAATATGACCTATCTAGGGCCAAAACCAGTTGATGCTAAAAATATTGATTCCAGTTTAGCGGGAAAAACGGTCGTATTAACCGGAAAACTGGAAAAGATGAACCGTAATGAAGCGAAGGAAAAGCTTGAAGCCCTGGGTGCCAGTGTTACTGGAAGTGTCAGCAAGAAAACGGATATTGTTATCGCAGGCGTTGATGCCGGGTCAAAATTAGCGAAGGCAGAGGAACTTGGTATAGAAATTTGGGACGAAGAAAAAATGCTGCAAGAATTTGGGCAGTGAGTTGAAACATTTCTTATGCTAAAGTAGTCTTAATAAGAGGATAAGAAAGTATAAAATTTTTAATCATATAAGATATTTAACAAGTTAAGTCTATGTCTAGCTCTAGGTGAAATTTGCACTTCCATTTCAATAGCGCCTATGGCTAGCGGATTTCTAAATAGTTTTATACTACTTTGCAAAATAGAAAATAAGTGTGAACGGGCACTTATTTATGAAATAAAGGTGGCATTTTCATGAAAAAGTGGTTACCGGTGCTCCTAACTGTCATTTTAACGGCGGGTTGTGCGCCCCATTTTAGTAAGCAGGATCAAATTGTACAAAAGAAAAACGATAAAAAGGAAACAGCGATAGTTCCAAATTATCAAATTTCCAATCAATATTACCGAACTATTCTTCCATTTAAGCCAAGTAAATCAAGAGGACTAACGGTAAGCAATTTAAATACTCGCTATGATATAGATGAGTTTGAAACAGGTCTAATGCGTGTGGCTCAGAAACAATATTCACCAAATGATTATTTGTTTCAGGAAGGCCAATATTTAGATAAGAATACAGTTGTTTCTTGGCTTAATCGGAAATATACAGCTAGTCAATTAAAAGCGCAAAAATTAAAGCCGGCCGATAATCTTGGATTAAATCCAGTTGCAAGCGGCAAGGATGCTGCAAGTACACCAATTTACTTAGCACATATTTTAGAACAGGATTATTTAATTAAGAGTAATAAAAATACAGTTAAGCTTGGTGGAGTAGTAATTGGACTTGCCTTGAATTCTGTCTACTATTATCAAAAACAGCAATATGGTGCTACTTATGATAAAACGATTAGCCATGCGCAAGTAGCGAGTCATGGAAAAAGTATTGCTCAGGAAGTAATTAAAAGGCTTCGCAATATTAGTGGATTGAAAAATGTACCAATTACAATTGCTCTATATGAGCAAAAGGGAACAGATTCTGTCGTTCCTGGGAACTTTTTTGCCTATACAACGGTATCTAATGGAAGCACATCTATCGATAATTGGAAAACGGTAAATGAAAAGTATTACTTGTTTCCATCAGATCAAGCGACGAAGGATTATCGTGATGACTCTCAATCATTTAGTAATTTTAAAGACGATGTGGAAAAATACTTTCCAAATTATAATGGTGTAGTTGGCCGTGGACTGTATGAAGATGGGCAATTAACGAAATTAAACATCGAAATCCCGATGCAGTTTTACGGACAATCTGAAGTAGTTGGCTTTACCCAGTATGTTGCTGGAATAGTAAGTGACTTTCCAGATCATATATCTTTAGAGATTAGTGTAACTTCCGTAAATGGTCCAAAAGCACTTATTGTCCGAGAACCGGGTGAGAAAGAACCATTTGTTCATATTTACGATTAGTAAGAAAGCTGCTGACAATAAATTGTCGGCAGCTTTTATTATTGTCTAGGGAAAACATTGTGTGTTGAAAGGGAATCAAGAGGGATTTGTGCCTAAATCAGGGGGGATTTACTGTGATGGAATGTTAAATTAAGCGAGCAGTTTCGCTTATCAATTGTAAAGGAACTTGGCCGTTTAGTAATCTCGATAAATGTCGAAAGAACACGAGCGAAAATATAGAAATAAAGGTTCCTTTTTTGATTTTCTGTTATATAATACATTTAAGTTTAATAGTCTGTATTATAACATGTAAGAGGTGATGAAATGAGCACACAAACAAGCGGAATAACAGTAATAGGGCAAATGAAGCCTGGGTTTGAACAAATACTTACTCCGGCAGCATTGCATTTTATTGAACAGCTTGAAAGACATTTTGGTGAAAAAAGAAGGAGACTGTTACAGTACAGAATACAAAGACAAAAGGAAATCGATCAAGGAACCCTTCCTCACTTTTTGCCGGAAACAAAGCATATTCGTGAGGGGGAATGGACAATTTCGCCATTGCCAGATGATTTGCGAGATCGCCGCGTGGAAATTACCGGCCCTGTTGACCGTAAAATGGTTATTAATGCACTAAACTCCGGAGCGAATGTATTCATGGCATGCTTTGAAGATGCAACATCACCTACTTGGGACAATGTAGTTGAAGGACAAATTAATTTAAATGATGCTGTAAATAAGACGATATCCTATGAAGGTCAAAATGGGAAAAAATATGAATTGAATAAGAAAATAGCTGTATTAGTAGTTCGACCGCGCGGATGGCATCTGGAGGAAAAACATGTGCTAATCGATGGAAAGCCGATTTCCGCAAGTCTTTTTGACTTTGGTTTATATTTTTTTCATAATGCTGCCCGTCTGACACAAAATGGAACGGGGCCATATTTTTATTTACCAAAACTGGAAGGTCACCTCGAAGCAAGGCTTTGGAATGATATTTTCTCCTTTTCGCAAAAATATATTGGAATTCCAAAAGGAACGATTAAAGCGACTGTATTAATTGAAACCATTATGGCTGCATTTGAAATGGATGAGATTTTATATGAATTGAAGGATCATTCAGCGGGTTTAAATTGCGGGCGTTGGGACTATATTTTCAGTTTTATCAAGAGACTGCGGAATCATGAAAATGTGATTTTACCGGATCGATATTTTGTAACCATGACCGTTCCGTTTATGAGGTCGTATTCACTATTAACCATTCAAACCTGTCATCGCAGGAAAGCACCTGCTATTGGCGGAATGGCAGCGCAAATTCCGGTGAAAAATGATCAGAGGAAAAATGAGGAAGCATTTGCAAAGGTAAGAGCGGATAAAGAAAGAGAAGCACGCGACGGTCACGACGGAACTTGGGTGGCACATCCGGGGCTAGTACCTATTGCAATGGAAGTCTTCAATCGCGAAATGCCGACACCAAACCAGATCCATACATCGAAACAGCAGCATATTCAAATCAAAGAATCTGATTTATTAGAAATTCCTGGTGGAGTCATTACAGAGGAGGGAGTAAGGCAAAACATAAGTGTCGGAATTCGATATATCGAATCATGGTTGAGTGGAAAGGGCGCGGCACCTCTTGACCATTTAATGGAGGATGCGGCAACAGCAGAAATTTCCCGAGCACAAGTTTGGCAATGGATACGTCATCCGAAAGGTGTTTTAGAGGATGGACGGAAAATAACGATGGAAATGTATCAGGAATTAAAAGCAGAAGAGTTAGAAAAAATTCACTGTGTTGTTGGTGAAAAAGAGTATAGAACTAGACGATATGAAGAAGCTGTGCATTTATTTGATAGGCTAATCCAGGATGGGAATTTTATAGAGTTTTTAACATTACCAGGTTACGAGATTTTGTGAGGAGGATGGTTAAGAATGAAAGAGAGAGTAATGAAGCTGCAAAACGAATGGGAATTAGCAGAGAGATGGAAGGGTGTTACTAGAACTTATAGTGCTGAAGAGGTCATTAAGTTAAGGGGCTCCATCGATATTGAGTATACTTTGGCACGGCGCGGTTCGGAAAAACTGTGGGAAATACTGCATACGGAGGATTATGTTCCTGCACTAGGCGCTTTAACGGGTAATCAGGCGGTTCAGCAGGTAAAGGCTGGGCTTAAAGCAATTTATCTTAGCGGCTGGCAGGTGGCAGCTGATGCAAACTTAGCAGGTCATATGTATCCGGATCAAAGTCTATATCCAGCAAATAGCGTCCCACATGTGGTAAAGCGGATCAATCAGGCGCTGCAACGTGCAGATCAAATTGAGCACGTAGAGGGCAACACGAAAATGGATTGGTTTGTCCCGATTGTTGCCGATGCGGAAGCAGGATTTGGCGGTCAGTTAAATGTGTTTGAATTAATGAAAGCGATGATTGAAGCGGGTGCAGCAGGGGTTCATTTTGAGGACCAACTTTCCTCTGAGAAGAAATGCGGTCATCTAGGCGGAAAGGTTTTACTTCCGACACAAACAGCCATTCGAAACCTAATTTCTGCTCGCCTTGCTGCAGATGTGATGGGTGTTCCAACGGTATTAATTGCACGGACAGATGCAAATGCCGCCGACTTAATTACGAGTGATGTGGACCCATATGACGCACGCTTTATTACTGGTGAAAGAACACCTGAAGGTTTTTACCGTACAAGGGCAGGGATTGACCAAGCGATTTCCAGGGGATTAGCTTACGCCCCTTATGCGGATCTTATTTGGTGTGAAACATCGGAGCCGAACCTTGCAGAAGCGAAGCGATTTGCGGAGGCAATTCATGAAAAGTTTCCAGAAAAACTATTAGCCTATAATTGTTCACCGTCTTTCAACTGGAAAAAGAAATTAAGCGAAGAAACGATTGCATCTTTCCAAACAGAACTCGGAAAAATGGGCTACAAATTCCAATTTGTCACTTTAGCAGGATTCCATGCCTTGAACAATAGCATGTTCGAACTTGCGAAAGGATATAAAGAAAGAGGGATGTCGGCATATTCGGAGCTTCAACAAGCGGAATTCTCTAATGAACGATTCGGGTACACTGCGACGCGTCATCAAAGAGAAGTGGGTACCGGATATTTCGATGAAGTGTCCATCATAATTTCTGGAGGAGAGTCTTCCACAACGGCACTAAAAGGGTCAACCGAGGAAGAACAGTTTTCAAGTCTATAATCTTAAAAAATTCATCCTTTAGCAGGATGAATTTTTTCTTTTAAACATGCAAAATAGTTAAGAGAGTAAATATACATAATTTTTTAATATTTTCTAGCAATAGGAAACTAATCCTTGTAAAATAGGAGATAAAATACAGAAATTGAAAAGAGGTGGACTATTTGAATTTAGAGAATGACTGGAATGAGAGAAAGGCGATTCAATTACGAATGCTCCAGTTGCAAGAGGATTCACAGGCTATTCGTGCGGAATATGAAAGATTATTTAATCGGTTGCGAGAATTAGATTCTCAGGAAAAAACAGTCTCAAATTTTCAGGAAAACGAAAAAATGAATAATATTTTTTCAAAAGACAAGGAACCTCAATTGGAATTAAAGATGAACAAGAATGACGACGACATCTTCTCTAGAATTGAAGAAATAAAAAGAAGTATAAGCGGTCAAGGTTCGTTATCTAATATAAATGGACAAAAACAAGATGCCTCTATGGTTCAAGAGGAGGTTGCAGCAACGAAAATCAACTTCTCCTCAAAAGTGCTTAAGAAAAGGGTAACTGCAGCGGAAATTTTAAATAAACCGCCAAGTAAAGAAAAGTCGAATTATAAGGATTACCTTATTTTGTCTCATTTAAAATTAAAAAGAAAGCTAAGAAGCTCGGAAATTAAAGAGCTCTTAAGTGAACATTCCTTAAATGTTAAAAACACAACCGTTTTATTAAAAAATTTAATGGACAAATATTCCGAAATCACAAAAGCCGGACATGGAATCTATCAATGGAGAGAACAATAATCATTTTTAAACAGCTTACTGATTTTTAGGAGCTGTTTCTTTTCTTTTATTTTATTTAAGGGGTAATTAAGGAAAGAACCTTCTTTTTAAAAGGCCCTTTTCTTAAACATTGGTGTGTTTTTTATGAAAATCCCAATTAATTTTTAATGGATGCAATATTAAGTAAGGATGTCGGAAACTATACCGTTTTAGTATTTTGCACAATGAACGAAAAGCAACAATGTGTACAAAAACAGCCTCTTAAAAAAGAGGCGTCCATCTTATTATTACTTAGTACTCACATTTCATTGGTCTTAACTTTTTCCGGTGTAGATGATGGTCGACTTACTTTTTCCACTATAAATCCTGCCACTCCTCCTGCAATCGCGGGAATAACCCAGCCTAGTCCCACAGATGCTAAAGGAAAATGCCCAAAAAATGATTCAATAAGGCTCCATTTTAGGCCAAACATTTGTAGTCCATCATTCACGCTTACAATCCCAGTTAGAAGCATGGCGCCTGCATAAACTTTACGAGACCCTCCAAAGAAACGATGGAAGAATGCCAAAGTAACAAGTACGATCGTTAACGGGTAAGCCATGACAAGAAATGGAACGGACACAGAAATGATTTCGTTTAATCCTAGATTTGCTATCAGGAAGCTTACTAGTGTAGTAAGGGTAACGACAACTCGGTAACTGACTTTAGATACAATTTTGGAAAAATACTGTCCGCATGCAATGGTTAATCCTACACAAGTGGTAAAGCAGGCAAGGGTGAAAATACCGCCAAGTAGAACTTTACCGGCATTGCCTAATAGAATGGTAGAAGCCTTTGATAAAATAGCAGTACCATTATCAAACGTTCCGTAGCCTGCCATTTTTGCCCCCAGAAAGCCAATCGTAACATAGACTAGGGCGAGAGCTATTCCAGCAACAAAACCGGCTTTAATCGTATATTGGGTTAATTTCCTTTTATCCTGTACTCCTTTTTGTTTTAAAGTGGTTAAAATAACAATTCCAAACGCAAGTGCTGCCAGTGCATCCATCGTAGAATAGCCATCTATAAATCCTTTAAATAACGAAGCAGATTGATAATTTTCAGTCGGTGCCTTTAATGGCTGATTAAGTTTTACGAATCCAGTTACACAAAGGACAACGATGGATACTAAAAGAACAGGGGTAATAATACGTCCCATGTAATCTACCACTTTGGTTGGATTTAAGCTTAGTAAATAGACTAATAAAAAGAATACAAAGGTAAATCCGAATAAAAGAATAGATTGGTTTAAAGATACACTTCCAATAAAGGGTTTAATACCCATTTCAAATGCCACATTGGCATTTCGGGGGATGCCGAAGAAAGGCCCGATGGATAAATAAACTACAATGGTAAAAATGACCCCGAACCACGGATGGACGCGACTGCCTAGCGTATTCACACCATCCTTGACTCTTGCGATTGCAATCAGAACAATAAGCGGCAATCCTACTCCAGTTAGAATGAAGCCAATAATAGCGGGCCAAAAGGATGTTCCTGCCCCCATTCCTAAATACGGTGGGAAGATAAGATTACCAGCTCCGAAAAACATCGAAAAAAGCATTAGTCCTACGAAAAAAGTATCCTTCTTGTTCATAATATCTCTCCTGTTCTCTATGATGTTTACAAGAATTGCTCTGATTTCAATATGTTATTGCAAATAGCATACTTCCCAGAGTGGAAAATAAAAAAGCCCGCCCCCAATGAAGGGACGAGCTAGCTCGCGTTACCACCCTACTTCCGAAATAGGCAAAAACCTATACGGCTCTCGATCAACGTACTATCATACGCGGTCCATGTTAACGGTGGACTTTTCCGGCAAAAGCTTACTTTGGTGTTTGGTGAACAATAGAATTTAGACCGAGGGGTAACCCTTTAAAAAATATTGTCCACATCTAGCAGCAGCGCCTATCGGCTTGCGCATTTGTATTTTTCAGCTTTGCATCTCAGAGATGATTTTCACCCGTATCCTGACATCGGCTTTCACCACCCGCCGACTCTCTTTAGTGCAAGACATACGTACTACTCTTCTCGTCATTGATGTTATAAAAATCAGAATTAATTGTAATATAGTCATTATATTATTTTCTAATAGTTTTTCAACCCCTAAATTTTGCATAGAACCTATAGAAATCGTTTACAAGTATGATATTACAATAAGAAAAAATTATAAAACTATTTAATAGAAAATATTTAATTGCCGACGTATTTTAATTTGTTATAATATTTCTAACAATATTCGAGGAGGAAAAGTAAATGTCAAAAAATCAAACAAGATTACTAAATCAAGAAGCGGGAGTGAATCATTTTTAATTGAATAATAAACACTCCTGCTTCTTCTTCATCAAAAACAAACAAATTTTGATTGAAGTGGGAGAAAATAATGAAAAAGAATACAATTGCAAAGCATAATATAAAGGTTTTATTTTGGGCTCAGTTCTTTTCAACAATGAGTTTTTTACAGCCTGTATTGACGCTTTTTTATATGGAAAGAGGGCTTAGTGAAAAAGAGATTTTGATTGTGTTAATGTGCTGGAGCGGGGCTGTTATGCTCGGTGAAGTGCCTTCCGGTGTTTTTGCGGATCGCTTCGGGGCAAAGAAGTCCTTTTTAACTGGTGCGCTAATTAACATTGCAAGCTATAGTTTATTGTTTTTTGCACATGAGCCATGGGTTTTCTTTTTATATAGTGCGTTAAATGGCTTTTCTGTTACTTTCTTTTCGGGAGCAGATGAGGCGTTGATTTATGAATCCTTAAAGGAAAGTGATGAACAGCATTTAATGGATCGTGCAATGGGGAAAATTCAGTCTGCAGGATTTATTTCCGCAATGATGGCTGTCCTTTTCGGAGCATATATTGCCAAGGATTTAAAAGAAGCCCAGTTCCAGCTTTTAATAGCTTTAGGCATTGTCTTCTATACCATTCAGCTGTTTTTACTATTTTGGATTAAGAATCCGAGCTCTTTTACGGCATACAGAGAAAACCCTTTTCAACAAGTAACGGAAGGTTTAAAAGTAATTAAAGAAGCCCCCCAGCTGTTAAGCATGTTTTTAAATGTGACGTTGGTGTTTATTCCAGCAAGTGCAGTGTATGAGAATTTCAATCAGCCATTGTTTACGCACGCTGGCTTACCGGTATATCTAATCGGAATTGTGTACGCGATTGCTGCGATTGTTGGCTATTTTGCCTCTAATTCTGTTGGTTGGCTTTGTGAGCGATTTTCCAGAATCCTATTGCTGAATATTACTGGAGCGTTAGCAGTAGTTGGTCTATTATTATCTGCAATATACGGTCAAACACTTTGGATTGTTTTGGGAGCATTCTTTATTTTAAAATTGGTTCGCGCGGTCAGATACCCTATTTATTCACAGTTAAGTAACGATATTATTCCGTCCGAGGTAAGGGCAACAACGATATCTTTGCTTTCAATCTTAGATTCAGTTTGTGATTTGATTGTTTTTGGAATTATTTCCGCCATTGCGATAAAAGGGTTAATCGGTATTTTCATTGGCTGTGCAACACTTGCTTTAATAGGGACATTGCTCCCGATAAAAACAATTAAGACGAAGGTAAAATTAGAAAATAGTTAAGGGTAGAAGGGACAAGTCGAAAAGACTTGTCCTTGCCTATTTGCGCACGATTCTGCTATTATCAGTACAAAAGCGGAAGCGCCGTAGTTCTAGCGTACGGATTTCGTAGTCTTCGACGCAAGATTTAGGAAACACGGCGAGGGAAGAGTAGATGTTGACTTACCGTAGGGAGGAGACGTAGAAATCCGCTAGCCGATAGGCGCTGTAGCTAGACATAGACAGCTTTTATAAAAGGTTATCCATATTGTGAAATTTTATCTTTTTAAAGCAAATTAAATTATTATCGCGAGGTGACGCCACGATGTCAAGGATTTCAAAGGAACAGGTTTATCATGTTGCAAATTTAGCGCGACTGGAGATAAATGATCAGGAAGCAGAAAAATTCACAAAGCAATTAGATGATATTATTAATCTGGCAGAATTGCTGAATGAAGTGGATACATCGAATATCAAACCAACCTCTCACGTATTAAATATTCAAAACGTAATGCGCGAAGATGTGGCAGAAGAAGGTTTGCCGCGCGAGGAAGTATTGAAGAATGCACCGGATCATAAGGATGGTCAAATACGAGTGCCATCTATAATTGAATAAGGAGGGGAATAGTGTGTCTCTTTTTGAACATAAGATTTCTGAGCTGCATGAATTTATACATAAAAAAGAAGTCAAAATCTCCGAATTGGTAGATGAATCGTTTAAACGAATTGGGGAAGTAGAAGAAAAGGTCCAAGCATTTTTAACATTAGATGAGGAAAATGCACGAGAAAAAGCGAAACAATTAGATGACAAAATTGGTACAGAAGAATCCAACCATCCACTATTTGGATTGCCGATTGGTATTAAAGACAATATTGTCACGAAGGGATTGCGCACAACCTGTGCGAGTAAAATTCTTGAAAACTTCGATCCTATTTATGATGCGACTGTTATAGGTAAGTTACATAAAAGCGGAACTATTACGATTGGAAAATTGAATATGGACGAGTTTGCAATGGGGTCGTCAACAGAAAACTCGGGCTTCCATAAAACATTTAATCCATGGAATTTAGATGCAGTACCAGGTGGCTCCTCCGGTGGTTCGGCGGCGGCGGTTGCTGCGGGTGAGGTTCCATTTTCATTAGGGTCTGATACTGGGGGATCCATTCGCCAGCCGGCAGCTTTTTGTGGGGTAGTAGGATTAAAGCCTACATACGGACGTGTTTCACGTTTTGGTCTTGTTGCCTTTGCATCATCATTTGATCAAATTGGACCTATTACGAGAACAGTGGAAGACAATGCATATCTTTTACAAGCCATTTCTGGTGTTGATCCGCATGATGCTACATCTGCAAATGTAGAGGTGCCAAATTACCTTCAAGCTCTTACTGGTGATGTAAAAGGGTTGAAAATCGCGGTACCGAAGGAGTATTTAAATGAGGGAGTAAGCCCAGAGGTTCGGGAATCTGTGCTGGCTTCTTTAAAGGTTCTTGAAGGCCTTGGGGCAACATGGGAAGAAGTATCCCTGCCTCATTCTAAATATGGAGTAGCAGCATATTACCTTTTATCTTCATCCGAAGCATCTTCTAACTTGTCTCGTTTTGACGGGGTGCGTTACGGATACCGAACTCCAAATGCCGAGAACTTAATGGAGCTTTATAAAAAGACGCGTTCTGAAGGCTTTGGGGAGGAAGTAAAACGCCGGATTATGCTTGGAACCTTTGCTTTAAGCTCTGGCTACTATGATGCTTACTATAAAAAAGCACAACAGGTTCGTACATTGATTAAAAAGGATTTTGATGATGTTTTTGCAAAATACGATGTCATCATAGGACCAACAGCTCCAACTCCTGCCTTTAAAATTGGGGAAAAAATTGATGATCCTTTAACGATGTACGCAGAGGATTTATTAACCATCCCTGTGAATCTTGCCGGTGTTCCGGGAATTTCTATTCCATGCGGATTTGCGAACGGCTTGCCAATGGGCTTGCAAATCATTGGAAAACATTTTGATGAAAGCACTGTCTATCGTGTTGCCCATGCTTTTGAGCAAGCAACGACTTATCATACACAAAAACCGCAGCTGTAAGGGGTGAAAAAAATGAACTATGAAACGGTAATCGGACTCGAAGTCCATGTGGAATTGAAAACAAATTCAAAGATCTTTTCTTCAGCACCAGCTCATTTTGGTGCGGAGCCAAATACAAATACGACGGTTGTTGACCTTGGTTATCCAGGTGTTTTACCGGTATTGAATAAACGTGCAATTGAATTTGGTATGAAAGCTGCGATGGCGTTAAACTGCCAAATTGCAACGGAAACAAAATTTGATCGCAAAAACTATTTTTATCCGGATAATCCAAAGGCATACCAAATTTCCCAATTTGATCATCCAATCGGGGAGCATGGTTGGATTGAAATTGAAGTCGATGGGTATAAAAAGAAAATTGGTATTACCCGCATTCATTTAGAAGAGGATGCAGGAAAGCTAATGCATACTGGTGATGGATATTCCCTTGTAGATTATAACCGACAAGGAACACCATTAATTGAGATTGTATCTGAACCAGATATCCGCACACCGAATGAAGCATATGCCTACCTGGAAAAGTTGAAATCTATCATACAATATACTGGTGTTTCAGATTGTAAGATGGAAGAAGGCTCTTTACGTTGTGATGCGAATATTTCCTTACGACCAGAGGGACAGGCGGAGTTTGGAACAAAAACAGAATTGAAAAACTTAAACTCCTTCAACTTTGTTCGGAAAGGATTAGAGTTTGAACAACAACGCCAAGAGGAAGTTCTTCGTTCCGGCGGTGTGATTGAACAAGAAACACGCCGTTTTGACGAAGCAACGGGCCATACTCTATTGATGCGAGTTAAAGAGGGTTCTGACGATTATCGCTATTTCCCAGAGCCGGACTTAGTCCCAATTTTTATCGATGAAGAGTGGAAAAATAGAGTTCGTGCAGAAATACCAGAGCTTCCGGACGAGCGCAAAAAGCGCTATGTAGAAGAGCTTGGTTTGCCTGCTTATGATGCGGGTGTTTTAACGGTGACAAAGGAAATGGCTGATTTCTTCGAAGCGACCGTTGCAGCAGGAAGTGAAGCAAAACAAGCATCAAACTGGATGATGGGTGAACTATCTGCTTATTTGAACGCAGAGCAAAAAGAGCTTCATGAAATACCACTGACACCGGAAAGTCTTGCAGGTATGATTAAGCTTATTGAAAATGGAACGATCTCTTCGAAAATTGCGAAGACCGTATTCAAGGAACTGGTGGAAAACGGTGGAGATCCAGCACAAATCGTAAAGGAAAAGGGACTTGTTCAAATCTCTGACGAAGGTGCCCTTTTGAAAATCATTACGGAAATTTTAGATTCGAATCAGCAATCTATTGATGATTATAAGAACGGTAAAGCGAAAGCAGTTGGTTACCTGGTTGGTCAAGTAATGAAAGCAACTAAAGGTCAAGCGAACCCGCCAATGGTAAATAAATTATTGGTGCAGGAATTGAATAAACGATAGGTATAATGCGAGGTAGATTCCAAGGAATCTACCTCGTTTAACGTATAGAAAAGTTGATAAGGAAACCGCTGAACTTCGACAATATCCCAATAGTAACAGAATTTTGTCGAAAATTAGTCATGCACTTCTAAGTTAATTTTAATCTTCAAGTGGTAAAAAGAAGATGTAAATAAATTTAAGGGTGTGAGTACAAACAATGTGTAAAGGTCAATTTAATTTTACCCAAACATGCGCATATTGTTTGAGAAAAACAGGTGAGGGAATTGATTTTGTATTACCTGTTTATGACTGGAAAAGTGACAAGCTACTTGGTTACTTCTGTAAAGAGCATTATTTAAAAGTGAAAAGTCAAAACATGATTCAATATAATAAAGCAAATTAAATTCGTCTATAAATGAAAAGTGAAATTTCTGCAATTGTCTATTATAATGAAAAAAAGGAGTGATCGACATGACTAGTTTAAATGAATGGTTTGAAAAAGGAATGACCTCCAAGGAATATATCGAATCTATGAAGGTGCACAAAGAAAATTTATTATCTATTTATGAGGGCTTCCGTCTGCCTAAGGAAGATGAGCCTTTTTTCAAAGCACTCAGTGAAAAAGGTTTAAGAGCCATTGTTATTACAGAGGATTGGTGCGGAGATGCAATGGTAAATACACCAATTCTTTTAAGACTTGCGGAAGCAACAAATATTGATGTACATATGGTATTAAGAGATCAAAATTTAGAACTGATGGATCAATATTTAACTAATGGAACAGCTCGTTCGATTCCAATTTTTATTTTTATTGATAAAAAGGGTGTAGAAGTAGCAAAATGGGGCCCTCGCGCACCGAAAGTTCAAGAGATGGTGACAGAAATGCGCTCTGGGTTACCGCCAAAAGAAGATCCAAGCTTCGATGAAAAACAAAAAGAAGTATACGCAAAGCTGCAAGCTGCATTTACACAAGATACTTCTGTCTGGGAAACAATATATAGCAGCTTAAAATCAACATTGAATACGGTGTTGTAATCCAAACGAGGTTTGCGTCTATGACGTGAACCCTTTTTATTTTTTCGCAGAGGTGGTTATTCTCGTTGGCTCAGCAAAAAAATGGTTACTAAATAGTCATAACGTGCCCGTTGAAGCAAGAAAAGCAGAGGAACGATCGCATTCAGAGTTCTACTTTTCATTTTTAATACAAAATAATTAAATCTAGTTTAATTGCTATATTTCTTATAACAAAATATTACCAAAATGATATAATTTTTAATAATAAAGCAAGAATGGTCCTTTAATGAGGAAGGATGGATCAACTTTGGAAACAATTCTGACATACTTAAAATATTTAAAAATAGAAAGAGAAACACCGTCGTTAAACTATTTACAGCGATTAATTCATCATCACTTATCCATGATTCCTTATGAAACCTTTAGTAAATTTCATTACTTTCAAGAAAAAATGAACTTTGTTCCATCATTAGAGACATTTGTAGAAAACCTGGTGGAAAGAGGATGGGGCGGAACGTGCTACACATTGAATATCAATTTTTCGAGACTTCTATCTTCTTTGGGCTTTGAATGCTCATTAGTAAGGGTAATACCCGGGCACGTGGCTATTATGGTGACTATTGATGGTCGAAAATTTTATGTGGATGTTGGCTACGGTTCGCCGATTATGAAGCCTGTTGAGCTGGATTCGAAAAGGAGGCATGTTCTCCATGGATTCGGTGAAGAGATTATTTTCGAAAAGAGAACATCGGATCGCTTCGAAATCGATCGTCGTTCTAATGGAAAATCATTTGTTCGTAAGGAAATTGAATGGATTCCTCTAACAGAGGAAGATATTACAGAAGATATTGATTCCTCTTATTTTGACCATGACCACAATACAACGATGAGGCGCATCACGGCGGTCCGTTTTAATGGGCATGAATGCTATTTTCTTCGTGATCGTACCATTAAAGTGATGACCTATCGAAATATAAGAGAAATTCAACTAAAAGATAGGAACAAATGGTTAAAGCTTGTTCAGGAAGTCTATCAAATTGATGAAACCTCCTTAATAGAATCGATTGGTTTTTTGGAAACACGTGGGGTTCATTTATTTGGAGGAGCATGATGGAGAAAAAATATGCGGATCGCCTTCATTGGAAAAGAGTAACGGAAAGAAATTTTCAGATACAAAGAGTGCAACAAGGCACTGTCACATGCTTAAGTATTCATAAAGTACGTGAGCCGTTATTAGTTACATATGAAAAACTGCACTGCATAGCGGATAATGAGTATAAGTGGTTTCAAGTTTTTCAGGAAGATCTTTCATATACCCTTACCATTGTTGAAAATAACAGTGAAGAAATTGTTCAATATTATTATGATTTATGTTTAGATCAAGGATTTGATAAGGAACGCAATAGTCCGTGGTTTTTGGATGCGTATCTTGATGTCGTTTATTTACCAAGTGGCGAAATATTTATTTTGGATGAGGATGAGCTTCAGGAAGCTCTTCTTAAAGAAAGAATTACACAGGAACAAGTGTTAAAGGTACAGGATGTTACAAATCAAATAATTAATAGCTTAAAATCAAGGAATGAGCCTTTAATGAAAATATATGAAAAATCAAGGAGTACTGTATGCGCAAAGTAGAGGTGGTCCCATACAATCATCAATGGCCGCAAATATTTGAACAAGAAGCTGGAAAAATAAAAACGATCATGAATGAAATTGTGGTGGAAATTGAACATATGGGCAGTACATCCATACCCGGCATGTCCGCTAAGCCGGTGATTGATATTTTAGTTGAAGTTAATTCCATTGAAAAGGTAGATTTGTATAATGTCGAAATGATCGAATTGGGCTATGACCCTAAAGGAGAAAACGGTATTCCAAATAGACGGTATTTCTCCAAGGGAGGAGATAACCGAACGCATCATGTCCATATTTATCAAACGGGAAATCCGGAAATCGCACGGCATTTACAATTTCGGGATTACTTAACGGCACATCCCGAGGATGCAATATTATATAGTGAGCTCAAACAGTCACTTGCTAAGCAATTTCCAGCAGACATAGACCAATATATTTTGGGAAAAGATGCTTTAGTAAAAGAACTAGATGAGAAAGCGAAGCTGTGGAGGCTAAGGATGGGCTAAGAAATCACCTCAAACATCATAGCTAAGCCGATTCCTCCACCACTTCCAATGGCGGCTATTACATACCTGCAATCTTTCCTGCGCTGGACTTCATAAAATAAACGAGTGATCAATATGCTCCCCGAGGCGCTATAGGGATGCCCTATTATAATACTCCCTCCTCTTGTATTCAATTTTTCATAGGGTATATCAAGTTCTTTTGCGCAAGCGACGACCTTTGAAGCGAAAGCCTCGTTAATTTCAAATAAATCGACATCACGAATATCTAAATTTCTCTTTTCTAATAGACTTCTAATTGCAAATACAGGGGCAATTCCTGGATAAAAAGGATGCACTCCAGTTACTTCACTATCAACAAAGCGCAATATAGGTTGTAAAGTGAGACTTCTCGCCTTATCCTCACTCATCACTACCACAGCACATGCACCATCATTGATGCTGCAGCTATTTGCTGCAGTTACAGTACCGTTTTTTACAAATATAGGAGCGGATCGAGATAAGAGACGTGTCATATCTCTTTTTCGGATGAATACTTCATCGATAAAATGTCCTTCAATCGGAAGGATTTCTGGTTTATACATTCCTTTTTCAAATGCTTCCCAAGTTCGTTCAAAGCTTAGGCTTGCATATGCATCTTGCTCTTCACGGGTAATTTGGTATTTATTTGCTACATGTTCCGCTGCCACGCCCATATCGGGATCGCCGATTTCATCAGGGGAAAATCGTGCTCTTTTTTCAAAAGGAGATGTACTAACGCTTTCAACTCCACCCGCAATATAACAATCACCTGCCCCTGCCTCTACAAGGTAGCAAGCAAGTCTAATCGCCTCCAACCCCGCACTGCATTGTCTGTCGATGGTTAATCCGGGTACTTGGATTGGAAGACCTGCTTGTAAGCTGGACAATCTAGCAATGTTTCCGCCCGGACCGACAATATTGCCTATAATGACATCGTTCAAATGCTCTTCTAATCCTTCGCTCAAATGCTTTAGAAGGGGGGCTAATAAATGTTGGACCTCTACGTTTTTGAAATAGCCGTTCTCTTTCCCAATCGCACTTCGTTTCGCTCTCACGATGACTGCTTTGCTCATTTCTTCACGACTCCATCGGCAAGCATTTTCCTTACTTCTACGCGTGCAATTTTTCCGCCGGTTGTATGCGGCAACTCATCGACGAAGATCCACTTACGAGGAATTTTATAATTGGCTAATTTCCCCTTGCAATATCTCCTTAATTCGCGTTGTTCACTTGTTCCCTTAATTACTGCTGTTACGATTTCTCCCCAATATGGATCCGGTGTCCCAATTACTGCAACTTCTTCAACCTTAGAGTGGGAATGGAGGACGGATTCTACTTCTTCGGGAAAAATATTAATCCCGCCATAAAGAATCATCGAATTTTCCCTTCCCATAATGTATAAAAATCCATCTTCATCAAGATATCCCATATCCCCGACTGACATCCATTCCTCCGTCCTTTGTGGGGGCATTTCATCTGGACTTGTTAAATAACCGATAAAAATCATCTCGCTTTTGACGAATATTTTTCCGATCTCATTTGGCGCTGCAACTTCTTCTTCATTTATTACGACCTTAATCTCTACATTATGGCACGGTTTTCCAACGGAAGTTGATTTCCTGCTAAAGTCTTTTTGTGTTAAAACCGATACAAAGCTTAATTCAGACGCCCCGTAAAATTCGTAAAGCATTGCTGATGGAAAGAGTAATTGTAATTTTGCTTTTGATTCCTTTTCCCATTTTGCACCGGAGGAAAAAATTTTGAATGGTCTTGTGATCCTTTTCTCCTCTTTTAATATAGCCTCTACCATAGTAGGAACCGAATACAAGACCGAAATTGGTTCGCTTTCTAAAATATTTAGCGTCATCGAGGGATTAAAGCTTTCTAAAAGATGTACAGTTCCTCCTAAAAATAGGGTACTGATAGCTCCGTATAAAAAATGAGAGTGAATAAGAGCTCCCGGCACCAGAACATGTTCCTCTTCCTTCATATGAAAATCCACTATGTTGCAATCAAAGCTCTTAACCCATGAACGATGAGATCGAATAAATGCCTTCGGTTTTCCTGTTGAGCCGGACGTAAAGCCCATATAAAAAGGCTCTTCCTCGCTGACCACAGGCTGAGTAAAATTGGGCACGACTTCATGAAGCGCCTCATGAAACTCGTCAATATGAAGAACATGGTGATTTGTTTGGGCTAAACTTTCAAAGCGTTGATCGGAAATGATAATAATATCCGGCTTACATATTTCAATTCTATCCTGTAATTCTGATAGACTCCATTTAACATCGAGAGGAACTGCAGTCCATCCCGCATGTGCAGCTCCAGTAAAAACTTGAAGAAAGGATAAACCATTTGGCAACAAAATGCCTATTCGTTTTGTTTTAGCAGGCTGTGCTTGGAGCCAGCTGCAAGTGAGTGAAACAAGCCGAAACCACTGCTCGTAAGTTATTAGTTCATTCTTTGTCTTGATGGCAATGCGATTTGGTGAATGCTTAGCATGTAAATAATATGTATCTGTAATGGTCATGATTTTCCCCGTCCTATCAATTTATTTTTCAATGGAATATGGAAGCAATCTTCTTGGCAGCCGCCTTCTTATACTAAGCGTCAACAGGGAAGCAAGAACTGCTTTTACAATGTCGCCTGGAATGTAGACAAGTCCAAGCTTTGCCGCCTGTATAAGTTTGATTTTCATTACAAGAGCTTGAACCGGAATACCGACGCAATAAACAAGGATTATTCCACCAATAATGTTTACTGTTAAAATCTTTGCGAATGTCGGTTTTCTGAACTTCATAATCCCCCAGCCAATGATAAAAGCCGCGATTGTATAACTAAAAATAAACCCTGCACTTGGTCCTACTAAAACACTTAATCCGCCTCTGCCTCCAGAAAGGATTGGTGCACCTGCTGCTACAAGGAGTAAAAATACTAACTGACTTAATCCTCCCAGTCTAGCTCCTAATATACTTCCAGACAGCATAACTCCCAATGTCTGCAGAGTAATTGGGACTGGTGTAAACGATAAAAAGATAGGTGGAACAAAGCCTAAAGCAGCCATAATTGCTGTAAAAAGTGCTACAAAAACCATATCTCTGATTTTCATCATCGATTCTCCTTTTTTATTTTATAGTAAAATAGATTAGAACATAAACATTCTATAAATCTTTTGTTCTTATTGTCAACTAAGATTAAAAATTGGTTAACAATATATTTTTTATAAAATTACTGTAGGGGTATTTCATCCTAATATCGTTTATAAAGGGTGAATGGAATAGAAAGGGGGGAGAGCGCACTTGGATGCAGCATTAATTGAAAAAGCGAAAACCGGAAATGAACATGCGTTTCGACTGTTGGTTGAAAAATATCGTATGCATGTCTTCCACACCGTATTCGCGATTCTTCGCAATCAGCAAGACGCTGAAGATGCAGCCCAAGAAGTGTTTTTGAAAATCTATGCTTCTCTCCCCCAATACGAGAATCAAGGTTTTAAAACATGGATAACAAGAATTTCAGTCAATCATGCGATTGATATGAAAAGGAAGAAGACTAGAAGACAAGAAGAAGCAGTGATAGAGTTTCAGCCTGAATTCCATCATGCAGGAAAAGCAGAAACAGCAGAGGTCATTGTTTTAAAAAAGGAACAAAAGATATTTTTTGAAAAACGTTTAGGAGAAATACCAGACAATTATCGCGATGTCATTGAAGGATTTTATATAAAAGAAAAGTCTTATCATGAATTGGCAGAAGAGCAGCAGGTTCAAGTGAAAACTATTGAAACAAAGCTTTATCGTGCAAGACAGTGGATGAAAAAGCATTGGAAGGAGGACGATTTCAGGTGAATCATATTTCTTATGAAAAATGGCTTCAGTATGTGAGAGGTGAATTAGATTCCGCTACCGAAAAGCAGTATGATGATCATTTATATGGCTGTGACCAATGCTTGTCCATTTACTTGGAGGCGGTCGAAGCAATGGAGCAGGCGCTGCCAATCATGAGCAACGAGGACATATTCACGGATATGGTAATGCAGCGATTGGAAGGACAAAAGAAGAAAACGATCACGAAATCACCAAAACAAAGCTTTTATCAAAAAGCCATCTTTCATTATTTCGTGGCTGCGGCCATGACTGTTATTTTAATGACTTCGGGTGTATTTTCCCATCTGACAAATGCGTTCAATGATTTTGAAACGAATAAAAAGAAAGAGCCATCCTTTGTTATGGGTCTTATGAATAAATCGGTTTCATTAATTGATAAGGTTGAAAAAGAATCTAAGGAGGGAAATAAATAATGAATAACAACAAGAATCCTATAACAGCGTTTTTGCTCGGGTTTTTTCCGGGTATCGGGTTGATTTATTTAGGGAAGGCATTTGGCTTATTTTATACGGTATCTGTTTGCGGTCTTGCTTTTTTTGCTATGTTTGCTGCGTTTATAGGGCATGCAGGCTTCCCGGCTTTTTTTGCTACGATTATTGGATTTGGCATTTACGTTATCAGTATTATAGCTACATTAGTAAGTGCATCAAAACTTCAGCAAACAAAGGAGGAAGTAGGTGCAGCGTATACAAAAAATCACGATTCTGAACGTTTTTACACAATACTACTATCCTTCATTCCAGGACTAGGCCATTTCCAGCTAGGCTTAATGAACCGTGGACTTACCATTCTGACATCCTTTCTCGGAATGGGAGTAATGGTTGTCTTTATTACAGCTCTTACGCATCGTGCCGAATTTATGGTTTTCCTTGCTTTCTTGCCGATTATTTGGGTTTATGGTTTTTTCGATGCGACCCGTCAGCTGTCAAAAAAACAAAACGGCGAGGAATTAGTAGATCGCTCGATTTTCGAGGAGTTTGAGATGAGACGAGAAGATGGGAAAAAGAGCAAGTCAATTGCAACCTTCCTATCCATCTTTCCAGGAGCGGGACATCTATATTTAGGTATGCAAAAACGCGGTATTCAATTAATGGCAGCATTCCTTTTCTCTATCTATATATTGGATATTTTGAGATTGGGAATATTCCTATTCTTAGTTCCGATTATTTGGTTTTACAGCTTTTTTGATGGCCTGCAAAAGGCATCAAAGTACGGAAAGGAAGAAATGGAGGATAAACCGGTGATTTCTTATTTAATCAACCATCAAAAATGGGTAGGGATTGGACTAGTCATTCTTGGTCTCTATTATTTGATTTCTAATATTGTTCTACCAGTTGTTTCTCCGATGATATACAGCGCTATTCATATTGATATAAGCTACTGGTTCAGTAATTACTTCCAAACAGTATTTGTTTGTATTCTCCTAATTGGCGGAGGGATAAAACTTATGTTTGGCACAAAGAAGAAAGGAGAAGAAAAAAATATATGAAATCATGGAGAGTCGGGAGTATATCAATGGGAGCAGCTCTAGTTTTTCTAGGGATGTTCCTGTTATTGTCGCAAGTGCTTCATTGGAATATAGCTAATGTATTAATAGCTTGGTGGCCGCTTCTGTTGATAATATTAGGAATAGAAATTTTACTTTCCTTGTATTTTTCGAAGCATGATAAGCCTATTGTAAAATATGATATCCTCAGCATCTTTTTCATCGGCATCATTGGCATGTGCGGGATTGCTTTTACCATATTCAGTTCTACAGGAATTTTAAATAAGGTTACCTATGCAATGGCTGCTGAAACAAAAACGCTAGATTTACCGAAATATAATAAAACGATGGATAATCATATTAAAAGAATTGTGGTGGAAACGCAAAATCAGCCGGTAACAATTGAGTCCACGAAGGAAAAATCTATCTCAGCCTTTGGAACGTATACAGCGGAAACGGTAGAGAACCATTCTGCCATTAAGACGGTGGATGATTATTTAATGTTGGAGGAAAAGGGAGATACCGTCTATTTAAAATTGAAAGATGGACCAAATCAGCATGATCCTTTTTCTAATGGGACTCAAGTTTCTGCAACAGTTCTGATCCCTGAAAATGTAAGGCTGGAAGTCGAGGGGAGTTTTAATCCTATTACATTAAAAGTAAGAAATCTATCAAATAATTGGTATTTGAACAGTTTATCAGATGTTACTATTCAAGTAATGGGTAAGCCGGATCTTTTGGTAGATGCAAATCAAGCTGATCAGCTGTCAGGGGATAGCTGGATAGAAATGAAGGAAAAAGGCCATAATGGTGATATTGAGAAGAAAAGTGGAAAAATGACATTTGGGGATGGAACACATCATATCGTAATAACGAAATCGTCCGCCATTTCAGTCACACACTTGCCATAAGAGATGGACATCTGTTCACTAGATTTTTACATTAAAAAGAGTTATGATATTCGAGAGACAATTTTGAATCTGGCTTATGGCCAGTTTTTCTTTGCAATTTAGAAAAGCGAATGCGCCTTGCTTATCTGATAACCGATAGGCAGCTTGCGCTAGAGAGATACTTCATTAGGGAAACGAAGCTTAAATTTACGGATCAATATTACCCTCCCCATGAAAAAATACATACAAAAATTCATCGTAAAAGATTTTAGATTAGGATGATGAACATGAAAAGAGCAAGAATTATATATAATCCAACTTCCGGTCGTGAGCTTTTTAAAAAGCATCTTGCAACTGTATTGCAAAAGCTTGAAATGGCTGGATATGAAACATCCTGCCATGCGACAACTGGTGCAGGGGACGCTGTTGAAGCAGCAAAAATAGCGGTTGCACGCCAATATGATTTAGTTGTTGCGGCTGGCGGGGACGGTACCATCAATGAGGTTGTGAATGGACTCGCGGAGCAAGATTATCGTCCAAAACTTGGAGTCATTCCAGTTGGAACTACGAATGACTTTGCTAGGGCATTGCATATACCTCGTGACATAGAGGTTGCAGCGGATATTATTGTCAAAGGGGATACAATTCCCGTCGATATCGGAAAATATAATGACGGATATTTTGTCAATATTGCCGGTGGAGGAAGAATTACCGAGCTAACCTATGAGGTACCCAGCAAGTTAAAAACAATGATTGGCCAGTTGGCATATTATTTAAAAGGTATTGAAATGTTGCCTTCGATTCGTGCCACCGATATGCGCATTGAGTATGACGGAAAGCTTTTTGAAGGAGAGGCCATGTTATTTTTGGTCGGATTAACGAACTCTATTGGCGGTTTTGAAAAACTAGCACCTGATTCCTCTATCAATGATGGCTTGTTTACGCTGATGATTTTAAAGAAAACAAATCTTGCTGAATTTATTCGGGTGGTTACCTTGGCGATTCGCGGAGAGCATGTAAATGATCCGAACGTAATTTATGCTTCCGCAAACAGAATAAAGGTGAGCTCTAGTGAGAAAATGCAGCTCAATATTGATGGCGAATTTGGCGGACTGGTTCCAACAGAATTTGAAAATTTATATCGCCATTTAGAAGTTTTTGTACCGATTGATAAAATTCGTCCGCAGGATATGGTGGAATCATAAGAAAAAACGTTTACCATTGGGGTAAACGTTTTTTGGTTGCAAAGTTGTTAGTTTTTGAAAGATCAATTAATGACATCTGGTATTTCAAAGGGTAACTCCAGAAGTTTTGGAGATTAGCTTTTGAAACGGTGCCTTAATTTCAACATTTTAAAGTTAATTCAGCGGAACTTAACAATAATTCCGCCGAAATACGATTGGCTCAACTTACCCATGTTTCAACAGGGAAACACTCTCCTGAAACTCTTTCTCAATCTCCTCATTATGTTTATGGGTAGCTAGGCTTACAATAACACTGACAATTAGGTTGGCAACAAAGCCGGGAACAATTTCGTAAAGGGTATTGCCAAGCCCTGTATTTTTCCAGACGATGACGGTAATGGCACCGACAATCATTCCAAAAAGCGCTCCCCAGTGGTTCATCTTTTTCCAATATAGACTTAGGAATACAACCGGTCCGAACGATGCGCCAAATCCTGCCCATGCGTACGCAACCAACTCCAAAATCGTTGCATTTTTATCAAATGCAAGGATCGCCGCAATTACCGCCACGGCTAAGACAGCCATTCTTCCAAAGAAAACTAGCTCTTTATCTGATGCTTCTTTACGGAAAACTAATTTATAAAGATCCTCTGTTAAAGCACTGGATGTGACAATTAATTGTGATGAAATAGTACTCATAATGGCAGCAAGTACAGCTGCTAGTACAAAACCAGCTACAAGTGGGTGGAACAAGATTTGCCCCAACTGAATAAATACCGCCTCAGAATCACTTAACTTAACATTTGTATGATTATGGAAGTAGGCAATTCCAATTAAAGCAGTTAAGGATGTTCCAAGAAGGGATAGAATCATCCAACTCATCCCAATCCGTCTGGCACTCTTTGTCTCCTTGATGGTTTTAATCGCCATAAAGCGCACGATAATATGCGGCTGACCTACATAACCAAGTCCCCAAGCCAACGAAGAGATTAATCCCAAAATTGTTGTTCCTTTAAAAAAGTCTAAAAGTGTTGGGTCAATTGATTTTATAGTATGGAATGTTTCAATTGGTCCTCCTGTTTTGAAAAAGCCCATCGCAGGAACAAGCAATAAAGCAATAACCATGATAAGACCTTGAATAAAATCAGTCCAACTAACGGCAAGAAATCCGCCAAATAATGTATAGGCAACTACAACCCCTGCCACAATGAACAGACCTGTACGGTAATTTAGATGGAAGGAGCTCTCAAAAAAGACTGCTCCTGAGACCATTCCGGATGATACATAAAAGGTGAAAAAAACTAAAATAACAAGAGATGAAACAATTCGCAAAAGCTTCGTTTTATCTTTGAAGCGGTTTTCGAAAAAGGATGGAATGGTTATAGAATCATTAGCAACCTGTGTATAGGAACGTAGTCTTGGCGCAATGAGAACCCAGTTTAAATAAGCACCAATGGTAAGCCCAATCGCAATCCAGGCATCAGCGAGGCCTGACAGATAAATCCCCCCTGGCAATCCCATTAAAAGCCAACCACTCATATCAGCAGCACCAGCGCTTAATGCCGTTACGGCGGGACCTAATGATCTGCCGCCTAACATATAGTCCGTTAAATTACTTGTTTTACGAAATGCGTACCATCCAACTAAAAGCATCATCAGCATATATAGCCCGATGGCAATCAACTTGTAAGTTTCCTGTGTCATATGATCATCTCCTCATGTTGCATTATTGGGAATAGTCTATCATTTACTGGCGCAAAATTATAGTAATATTTTTTTAATAGGAAAAATGTCATATTGATGCTGATTAAATAGTCCTGAATTAATTTTTGAAAATAATATTTTCAAAATATAATTTGTTTTCATTTCATGGTTAATTAAGTCAGTATTTAAGTATCTCAGCCACCAATTGCATCATGTATATTCCCCCTAATTGGTGACAGAATAACGTTATGTATAAGAAAGGGGACAAAGGGTTATGCAGACGGAACATAATATTAAGTTAACTTCCAGTGAAGTTGCCCAGTTGTGGTCAGGCTATATGAATAGCAGCTTATGTAATTGTCTGTTTACGTATTTTATTGAAATTGTAGAGGATACACAGATTAAAGCCCTTGTTGAAAAAGGTATGCTTCTTTCCCGAGAGCATCTTCAGAAATTGAATACCATTTTTACGAATGAAGGGTATCCAGTTCCATGTGGGTTTAATGTTAAAGAAGATGTGAATCTTCAAGCGCCGAGATTATTTTCAGACCCTTTTATCCTTTATTTCATTCATCACATGGGTGAAATGGCCTTAGGATTTTACCCAATAGGAAAAACTATTTGTTCCCGTGCAGATACCCAGGAATATTTCTCCACATGCTTGCATGAACTGGATGAATACGATACGTTGGCTACTAACTTGCTGTTATCTAAAGGATTATATATACGATCCCCACACATTAACCCTTCCGAAAAAGTGCATTTTGTAAAAAATGAGCACTTTTTAGGAGGATGGTTTGGAAGAAGAAAAACATTAACCGTAATGGAAATTTCAAATTTAGTGGTGAATATGCAAAGAAATGCATTAGGGAAAGCAACGATGATTGGATTCAGTCAAGTTGCAAATTCCAAAGAGGTACGCGAGTTTATGTTAAGAGGCAAGCAAATTGCGGAAAAACATATTAATGTATTCGGAGAGGCTTTAAAAGAAAGTGATCTTCCAGTTCCAATGGGGTGGGAAACCGGTATCACCTCTTCACAAATTGCTCCTTTTTCAGACAAAATGATGATGTTTATTACGACGGCATTAATAGGATTAAGCATAGGATTTTATGCGACTAGTATGGCAACATCCTTCAGGAAGGATTTGTCGCTGCATTATGTAAGGCTTTCTGCAGAAATCGGGACCTATGCCGAAGACGGGGCAAAATTAATGATTAAAAACGGGTGGCTGGAAGAACCTCCGCTTTCCGATGATCGGAACCGACTGGCGAAACATTAGCAGATAGAAAAATTTTTTATTCAAACGTTTGATTAAAATATAATTTCGTCAATAAAAAATATAAAAGAATAAATTTTTTGAGAATTGACTCTTGCATATTATGGATCCTTGTGCTAAGATACATTTCAATTAACAATAACATAATTTTACGCAATGAAGAGGACATGAATCATTCATAAAATTTCTTTACAAGAGAACAGGGCCACCGGCTGAAAGCCCTGTAAGAAAGAGAATGGTTTACCACCTTGGAGCAATGATGGGGAAATGTGAAAAGCAGAATATCCATCATCGGAGAAACCGTTATTTATTTGAGCATATGTACAATTTTGGGCATATGGAATTAGGGTGGAATCACGACCGCACTCGTCCCTTGTAGGGGATGGGTGCGTTTTTTATTTAATATAGTTTATGCGAAGAAGAGGACATGAATCATTCTTAATGTTTCTTTACAAGAGAACGGGGTCACCGGCTGAAAGCCCCGAAGAAAAGAGGATGATTTACCACCTTGGAGCAATGATGGGGAAATGCGGGGAGCAGAATAACCATCATCGGGAGAACCGTTATTTTTACTTAAGCATAAAGCATATTTAATGTGTTTTATGGAATTAGGGTGGAACCACGACACACTCGTCCCTTTAGAGGATGAAGTGTGTTTTTTTTTATATAAACTTTTAGGAGGAATGAAAATGTCAATGCAGATTGAAGTGGAAAAGAGAAATCATCGCAAATTAGGTCAAGAGTTAGAACTGTTTGCATCCATGGAAGAGGCTCCGGGAATGCCATTTCTTTTACCAAACGGGATGGTACTTCGCAACGAGTTAGAAAATTATTGGAGGAAAAAGCATCAAAAAGCTGGCTATCAAGAAATCAAAACACCGATTATGATGAAGCAGGAGCTCTGGGAGCAGTCAGGTCATTGGGATCATTATCATGAAAATATGTATTTTTCCGATGTAGACCAGCAGCGCTATGCTATAAAACCGATGAACTGTCCGGGGGCTATTTTAATTTTTAATCATAAAAAAAGAAGCTACCGTGAACTGCCTATCCGTTACGCAGAATTAGGTTTGGTTCACCGTCATGAATTATCTGGTTCATTAAATGGTTTGCTAAGAGTTCGGTCCTTTACTCAGGATGACGCCCATATCTTTGTTAGAAACAATCAAATCGAAGCGGAAATTGGAAAGGTTTTAGATTTAATTGATGAGATATACTCCCATTTTGGTTTTGAGTATAAAATAGAGCTTTCTACTCGTCCGGATGAGTTTATGGGCTCTATAGAGATGTGGGATCAAGCAGAACTGGCATTGGAGTCTGTTTTAAAAGAAAAAGAACTAAACTATCAAGTTAATCCAGGGGATGGTGCCTTTTATGGCCCGAAAATTGACTTCCATATATTAGATTCACTTGGACGAAGCTGGCAATGCGGAACAGTACAGCTAGATTTTCAAATGCCGGAAAAATTTAATTGTTCCTATGTCGGGGAAGATGGCAAACTGCATCGTCCTGTATTGATCCATCGAGCGATCTATGGCTCCATTGAGCGGTTTATGGCCATTTTGATAGAACACTTTGCAGGTGATTTCCCGCTCTGGCTTGCACCAGTTCAAGTGAAAGTACTTCCAATCGCTGAACCTCATAAGGACTACGCTTATTCCATTAAATCAATGCTGGAATTAGCGGGTGTACGAGTAGACGTTGACGAAAGGGATGAAAAAATAGGCTTAAAAATAAGGGAAGCCGAAAAACAAAAAATCCCTTATATGCTTGTGGTAGGAGACAAAGAGGTTGAAAATCAATCAGTCGCCATCAGAAATCGAATAGACAAGAGCCAAAGCTCTATGAGTGCAGAGGAGGCATTTTATTATTTGAAACAGGAGATTATGAAGCAATAACAATTGATTAAAAAACAGTACAAATAGAGACAAATTCCAGATGAATTCGTCTCTATTTTATGGCTGTAAGTCATTCGATGTTTTACGCTATTTAGGCGGACTGTAAACAGAGTAGTGATCTAATACTGCGTTTTGACTGTTAATAGAAAAGACAAATTTCAACGCATAAGCACCATGCGAATAGCTGAGTATTTCTTCGCTATTTTCAGTTGTAACATCTGAGATTGGTGAACCAAAGTAATTTTTTATATCAATAAGGGTTAAATTTTTCAACTTGGGATCAAAGGACCGGATTTCAAATAATAGTCGCTCTTTATTATATGCAACGACTACATGTTTTTTGCTGTAAGTGCTGTACGTCCCTTTAGCTGCTGCTACATAATCGCGTTTTTCCTCTTCTCCCCATTCTTTTCTAACGGTATCTATTGTGCTTCCAAGGTGAAACTCAGCATTTATGATTTCTCTCTTTTTCGCTTTCGAAGCAATATCATGGAGAAGAATATTTTTTGTTGAACCAGTTGTAGAGGAACCAGTTGAAATAGCTTTCTTAATTTGTGCATTCAGCTTCGTTATATTGACAGATGGAACTTTATTATTCGTAAGTTTATATTTTCGCTTAAGGGATAAAATCCTGTAGACACTCTTATTAATGGTGCTTTCGGAAATGGTGTGATTTTTGGCCGCTTTGTATAGACTGTTGTATACAGTACTAACATTTTCTTTTCCGTGTCCAACTAGAATCATATCACTTCCGGCATTTACTGCCTTCACAGCTGCATCTTTTAGATTATAGTGTTTAGCAATCGCTCCCATTGTCATGTCGTCTGTTATAACAACTCCATCGAAACCTAGTTGCTTTCGTAAAAGCCCTGTAATAACCGTTTTAGACATAGAAGCTGGATACTTAGAATCTAATTTTTTCATCAATATATGGGCAACCATTACCATATCTGCATTGTTTTTAAAGGCATTTCGGAACGGTATTAGTTCCAATTTATTTAAACTAGCTAAATCTTTATTCACTACTGGAAGCGCTAAATGAGAGTCAATAGAAGTATCTCCGTGTCCGGGAAAATGCTTGACTACCGGAATGATGTTTCCAGAACGAATTCCCTTCATCATAGCTGCTCCCTGTTTAGAGACAATATTTGAATTGGAACCAAATGAACGATCGCCAATTACGGTGTTTTTAGGATTACTCTGTATGTCTAGCACAGGAGCAAAATCGACGTTGAACCCAAAAGATGTTAACTCATTTGCAATTACGTTTCCGATATTATACGCATATTTTTCATTATTTGTTTCTCCGATTGATCTTGCGCGTGGGGTGTTTATTATTGATGCAGGCATACGGTTAACTCTCCCGCCTTCCTGGTCAGTGGAGATAAAAAGAGGTACCTTATTATTGGAATTAGCTGTTTTCAGCGCATTTGTTAAGTTCACCAATTGGGTCTCGCTTTTTATATTTGTACCAAAAAGGATTAGCCCACCTAATTTGTATTCTTTTATGAGATCGGCAGCATCAGTCGTTACGCTAGTCCCCTCAAATCCGCCAATAATCATCTGTCCAATCTTTTCAGATAAAGACAATCTATTAAGTTCTTCTTGAACGGGATCTGCATTATTTTTTATTGGTTTTTCGTTTTTCATTCCACACCCTGTTATTAGAAAAAGAGTGCTTACTATTACTAAAATTTTCGTTAAATAAGTTTTCATGTTATATTCCCTTTCATTGAATAGTTGATTTAAAGGAATTTGATTTAAAATACTTATATTTTCTAGTTTGGGATTAGGTTATACATTATTCCTGTTGCAATCCATTAGTATATGTAGAATCTAAAGTTTTGCAAACTGTCTATATAATTTATTTTAAGTGAAACGATGAGATAGGTAGAAAAGATACCAAAAACTTCTCAATTTAGCAATGAACTCTTTGTTATGGTACAATCATTTCATCAAAAATTAAAGGAAGACAATCTATGACCAATCAAGTTCCAGTTCAAAAAAACGAATATATAGATGTAAAGTTTGAAGATTTAACCCACGAAGGAAATGGAGTAGCAAAGGTAGACGGATATCCGCTCTTTGTTCCCAATTGCTTACCCGGTGAAAAAGCAAAAATTAAAGTAGTGAAAGTAAATAAAGGCTATGGTTTTGGCCGCCTCATAGATCTATATGAAAAAAGTCCGGATCGTGTAGAACCTGATTGTCCAATCTATAAGGAATGCGGTGGCTGCCAGCTTCAACATTTAAGCTATCCCGGCCAGCTAAAAGCAAAGCATAAACAAGTCAAGGAAGTGCTGACTCGTATCGGAAAACTGGAAAATGTCGTTGTTCATCCTGTCCTGGGAATGGAAGATCCTTGGAAATATCGGAATAAAGCACAAGTTCCAGTCGGTGAACGAGAGGGCGGATTAATCGCAGGATTTTATCAAAAACGAAGCCACGATATTATTGATATGGAAGCCTGCCTCATTCAGCAGGAAAAAAATGATAAAGTCATTCAAAGTGTCAAACGTATTTGTGAAAAGTATGGGGTTCAAGCATACAATGAACAAACTCACAAAGGGACTTTACGTCATATCATGGCACGTTACGGGATCAAAACAGGTGAAATCATGGTTGTACTGATTACTCGTACCCCTAATCTCCCAAATCAAAACCAATTAATACAAGAAATAATCGATTCTAATCCCGATATAAAATCAATTGTTCAAAATATCAATCCAAAGAGAACAAATGTAATTTTTGGAGATGAAACAAAAGTCCTTTGGGGAGACGAATTCATCTACGATTATATTGGTAACATAAAGTTTGCCATCTCAGCCCGCTCTTTTTACCAGGTTAATCCTGAGCAAACAAAGGTCCTTTACGATCAAGCACTAAAATATGCAGGATTAAATGGGGAAGAAACCGTCATTGATGCGTATTGCGGAATCGGTACTATATCCCTTTTCTTAGCTCAAAAAGCCAAGAAAGTATACGGAGTTGAAATCGTACCAGAGGCAATTGAAGATGCAAAGCGAAATGCCAAACTAAACGGAATTGAAAATGTGGAATTTGCAGTTGGGGAAGCTGAAAAAGTCATTCCAAAATGGTACGAGGATGGAGTAATAGCAGACGTTCTTGTGGTCGACCCGCCACGAAAAGGCTGTGACGAAACATTGCTCCAAACCATCATGGAAATGAAGCCGGAAAAGGTCGTTTATGTATCTTGTAATCCTGCTACATTGGCAAGGGATTTAAGGATATTGGAGGATGGAGGATATACAACAGTTGAAGTGCAGCCAGTGGACATGTTTCCGCAGACGATGCACTGTGAGGCAGTTGCGCTTTTAGTTAGAGAAAAACACTCGAGTTAGGAGACAAAGATTTGCAGAAATTAATACGAATTTCAAATCGCCTTGTATATCTACCACCTTACCAGGAAACAGATCGTCCCATTCTACTTGCTGTAAAGGGAGATGAGAAAACACTTCTTATTGATGCAGGAAACTCCTCCACTCATGCCAGGTTGTTTCTTGAACAACTAGAGGAATATCAGATGAGGGGAGACTGGCTTGTCCTCACACATTGGCACTGGGATCATGTATTTGGAATGCGCGAAATGCATATGCCGAAGATTTGCCATGAAGAAACATATAACAAAATTAAAGAATTACAAACTCTATCTTGGGAGGATAGAGATCTTGATAAACGTGTAAAAGAAGGAACAGAAATTCCATTTTGTGCCAATGCGATGAAGAAAGAGCTTGGGAATCAGCGGGATATCGTTCTTCCTCTTCCTGATCTTACATTCCATCATCGAATGACAATCCATTTAGGCGGAGTGACTTGTACCATCGAACATGTAGGCGGAGACCATGCCGATGATTCTAGCATTATCTATATTCCCGAAGAAAAGGTTCTATTTTTAGGGGATTGTTTGTATGCAAATTTATATGCGGATGAATGGAATTATACCATGGAGAAAACCCTTCAGCTTGTTGATAGCATTGAAAAATATGACGACGCGGAGTTTATTTTCTTATCCCATCATAATGCCCCATTAACGAAAGAAGAATTTCAATTACACCTCCAATTTCTCAAAAACACGGCTCTTCTTACAGGAAAGTATAAGGGTGACGGGGAAGCGATTGCTGATGACATGTCTGTACAGTTGCAAAGATGTTTAAACGAGGAAGAGCTCGAAACGATTGGATACTTCGTTAATGGATATAAGTAAGTTTCATGTAAGATTGGTTATTTAAAGTGTATAAATGACAGTATGTTAAACCTGAGAAAAATCCGAAGTTGTACTTTTATCAAAAAAGACGCTCTTTTTTTAGAGCGTCTTTTTTATATAGAACATATGTTCTCTTTATGCGTTCTGTAAATAAAAAAGGTAAATACCTTATTTTTCATATTAATAGTATAAATGAAAAAATATTATAAGTCTATATTTAATTTAAAAAATATTCTATATTTTAGTAACCGGCCGGTACATTGTCATTTTAAAGCGGAAGGAGAGGGTAGGATGGGGTTTGTTAAAGTGCAGCAAAGGAATAGAAAAGTAACATTTTTTCAACTTTTTCAACAGTCGCCACAGTTTACCGCCTTGTTATTTGGACAAATTTTTTCATTGTTAGGGAGTTCCATTACGAATGTAATATTGCCAATTGTGGTCTTACGGGAATCAAAATCTGCGGCCATGATGGGAACGGTCATGGCCATTTATATGGTGCCAATTATTTTGCTCTTGCCAATTTCGGGTGTATTGGTTGATAAAATGAATAAAGTGAAAGTGATGCTTATTGTAGACTTTGTAAGATTCGCTTTAATGCTGACTCTTTCCATTATTACGTTTTTGAATCAATTAAATATGATGTCTTTATTTATCATCATGTTTTTTATGGGAGTCATGGAGAGTTTTTTTCAGCCTTCCTATTCAGGGGTAAGGGCAAAGGTTTTTACAAAAGAAATCCGCAATGCGGCAAATTCCCTGACTCAAGTAATGATGCAAGGATTGAAAATATTTGGTCCCATCCTCGGAGGAATTATCGTTTCTGCATTCTCTGCAGCCTGGGGATTTGGAATAGATGCAGTTACTTACATTATTTCATTCCTTTTTTTATTAACGCTGAGAAGGTTAAGTTTTCAAAGTGATGTGATTCAACCGACTGCTAAAAGTTCATTAAAAAAAGACTTTTTTGAAGGAATTGAAGTGGTAAAGCAACAGACATGGCTGTGGATCTCTATTCTTGTTTTTTCTTTGATTAACATTTTTTGGGGTGGCATTATGAAGGTTTTACTTCCATGGTTGATCAATGTCCATTACAAATTTGAGCCTACTGTGTTTGGGCTGGTGATTTCAGCATCTGGGGCTGGGGCGATTGTCTGTGGGATCATGTTTGGATTGCGCAAAAAGTGGAATAAAAGAGGGGTTCTTACCTATTCCAGTGTCGCGATAAGCGGTCTATCTCTTCTGCTTTTACCTGTTTTTGCAAGTGTTCCTTTTCTCATGCTGCTGATGTTTTTAATTGGAGCCTGCAATATGCTTGGCGGTCTCATTTGGGAAACAAGTCTTCAGGAACTTGTTCCGGAAGAGAAATTTGGTAGAGTCGCAAGTTTGGATATGTTAGGTACCGTTGCATTGTTGCCGGCTGGTTATCTGTTAACAGGCTGGGTAGCGGAAGGCATTGGGGAAATTACAACATTAATTGCCTTTAGTTCCGCCATTGTTTTCATTGCGATATTAGTACTTTTTAATAAAGGAATTAGGACTTTTAATTAAGGAAAAAAATAGACAGGGATCTACTTCTTTCAGTTTCTCGAAAATAACGTAAAAAGTTACAAAATACTATTGACCCTCCTCAAAGAGGAGCCCTTAAAGTTATAAGTGAGGTGGATATAATGTACACGGTAAAAGAATTATCAGATTTGGCAAAAGTGACAATCAAAACACTGCACTATTATCACAAGATAGGACTTTTATTACCATGTGAGGTGAGTGAAGCCGGCTATCGCCTTTATGGGATGAAAGAACTGGAAAGATTGCAGCAAATTCTATTTTATCGTGAACTGGATTTTCCTCTCAAAAAAATAAAGCAAATATTGGACGATGAGCCTGATCGATTATCGATCTTGTTTGAGCAAAGACAATTAATTGCTGCTCGCAAAGAAAGATTAGAAGAGCTCATGCAAACACTTGATCAATCGATTGCACATGCCAGGAAAGGAGAAGCAATGGACCAGCAAGAAATGTTTAAAGGGTTTAACACTGAAAAAGAATGGGAAAATGCTTTATTAGAACAAAGGGAGTATCTTAAGGAAAAATACAACTATGATGTCCTTGAGGGAAATTCAATAGATGTGAATGATATGAATGAATCAGCAATTGAAGCAAAGTATTTTATGGATAACATGGCGAGCGCACTCAGGGAAGGGTTAAGGTTTGATGATAAGAAGGTGCAACAGCTTATTTTGCAGCATCTAGATTTTTTAAATCATCATGGTCATAAAATGGATACCTCCATTTTTGCGGAGCAAGCCCGCTTTTTTCTAGCGGATGACTTTCATCGGACTATGCTCGAGCAACAGCAAAAGGGGTTATCCTATTATCTTTGCATTGCTGCTGAGGCACTTGCAACAGAAAATCGAAACAAATAAAAAAGAAAAGAACATCCATTTTGGATGAATAAAAGAATTGCTAAGCTCGTGATGATCGGGTCCTATTTTTGGGATTCGATCTCTTTTTATTTTTGGGAACTTACCTAATTTCCTGCTCCAGTAATGTATTCCGGTCGAATGATACTTACAAATACTAGTTCGATTCTATTATGTTTTTATACAAGAAATACGGGTATAAAGTTAGAAAGTCAGAAAATGAAAGGGAGATAAAAATGTATAAGCATATCCTTATTGGTTTTGATGATTCTAAGGACAGTATGAAAGCATTAGAAAGAGCTGCACAAATTTATTCCATGGATTCTGACTGTAAGATTACGGTAGCGCATGTCATTCAAGAATATACAAATGAACTAAGTTTTGATCATTATCATTTAAATTATCCGATTGGTCCTAGACCAGACGGAGGTGTTTATCCTGCTCGAATTATGTTCCGGGAGGATGAGCTTTCCCAAAATACAGAGGAGATTATATATGATTCCACTGAGGAAATTATGAATCACGCGAGGTCTTTTTTAAATCATCAGGGTGTTCCAGCGGAATTTAAAACACTAGATGGCAAGCCTAGTACAGATATATGTGATTTTGCCTTAGAGCAGCATGTTGACTTAATTATTGTTGGGAACAGTGGAAAAGGTCTTTTGAAAAAACTTTTGGTAGGCAGTGTAAGTGAAACGATCATGAAAAATGCGGAGATGGATGTTCTCGTCGTAAAATAATTGCCGTGGTTTATTCGAAATATCCCTAATAGTAAGCGAGTAATCTGTCTATTATTAAGGGATATTTTTCTTAATAAAAAATTCTTATGGTAAAATTTATGTACAATATGACTGAACTGAATGAGCCAACGTACCGTTTAGATTGGATTCGATTGAATGGCTGGAAGGTTGCTCAGGAAAAAAAGTAATACATGTATGTAAAATGAATCTGTTATATGATTCGGAGGAAATTAGATTATGACGATTGGTGCATTTATACTTGAGCCACAAAATGATGTTGAAAAGTATTTTTACATTCCAGTTGCAACAGAGTCCTTTTTTAAAGAATTTTGGATACCTGCTATAGAATCACTAGGCTTACAATGGACAGACCTCTTTGTAGTAGGTGTTGAGGTTGAAGAGGAGGATGTCTCTACTATCGTGGAGGAACTTATGCAAATAAAAAGATGGGCGGAAATAAATTTAGTAGACAAGGAAGCAAGAGAAAAAATGTTAGAAAGAATACAGGGAATACAAGAAAAACTCCCACAGGCATTTCAGCGAAAGGATGCAGTTGTTTTCATAGGGTAGGACGATACTATATACAATGTTTATTTAGAAAAGGGAAACAGCAAGGAACCCATTACTTAGAAGTTTCTTTTGCTGTTTCCGTTTTGTTAGAGGTATTCAATAGTATAACGCCACCAATAATTAAGATAATTCCAGATAGCATAAGCGTGTTAAAAAGTTCACCCCATATTAATACCCCAATTAATGCAGTTAGTGCTGTTCCTACTCCTGACCAAATGGCATAAGCCAAACTTAGTGGAATCGTTTTAAGGGAAATACTTATCGAATAAAATGAAAGTGCATACCCGACAATTACTCCTATTGAGGGTAATAATATGGTAAATCCATCAGACATTTTGAGCATGGTGGTGGCAAATACTTCACTGATAATAGAAATAGCCAAAGTAATATAACCATTCATCTGAGATTTCTCCTTTTCATTTATTATGAATGGGCACCGCTGAAATTTAATAAAACAACTCCAGAGATAATGAATAGCAGCCCAAATACTTTTTTTAGATTAAATCTTTCTTTATACACGACTGTACCTACTATTGCCGTTAATGCTGTTCCTACTCCAGCCCAAATAGCATAAGCCGTTCCAAGCGGCAATGATTTTAGACTTAAAGATAAAGTGAAAAATGCAATTCCATATCCTAATACAACTCCTATAGAAGGTAAAAGTTTTTTAAAACCATTTGTTGCTTTCAGCATAGAGCTTCCGAATACTTCACTTAGAATCGCCAGGAGCAAAAGTCCATAAGCATACATCATGAATCCTCCCTTGTCATACGAACTAATTGCTGAATTACTTCATTTTGCCGCTCTTTATCCAAAGGAGCTATATGTAACATTTGTGAGTAATAAAGTCCATCTAATGCCAAGCGAATAATAGTCGCAGTTAAAGGATTGATGCCATCTTGTTCCAGTCTAGCAAGGATGGATTGGTAGCCGTCGGATATATTTTTAGATACTTCAGGGTCTAATAATGAAGCAGCAAAAACGCCGATATTTAATGCAGCATTATGCTCTAAGTCATGTTTTGAGGCTTCGATAAATGCACGAGTCCATTTTCCCTTTTTATTTGAATCGTTCTCAGCATATTTATGGAAGTTCACGCAAACCTCCTCAAAAATATATGCAGCCAACCCCTTTATTAAGGCATCTTTATTGGGAAAATGATATAGCAATCCGCCTTTGCTAATACCAGCTTGTTTTGCAACAGCATCTAATGTTAAAGCGTGAAAGTCGTGATCAAGAATAATTTGTTTGGCAGTGTCTAAAATAAGTTGACGCTTCAATTCTGCTTTGGAATCCACCTGAAACCCTCCAGATAAAATGAACACTTTTTATTTTATTGTACCGTCTGGACGGTTTTTAAATCAATAGATTTAATCAGGGTATAACAGTTCCTGACTTAATCAATATAGGAAAAGGTAAAGAAGTATTAGCTTAAATTAAAAAACATGATGAAGATTTCTTTTCTGAATAGCAATGGTGAAGCCAGCTCAAAATAACATTATGATTTGATTTTCAAAAGGAATTTAGGTGAGACAATTGGTTGATAATGTGGAAAAATGGCCGGGATCTAGAAAAAAGTCAAAAAGAAGATTAAAAAAAGATGATATTACCATTGTAGATACAGATGCAGCAAAAAAGGCAGTAATAGCAACAGCACTTGGAAATACAATGGAGTGGTTTGATTTTGGAATTTACTCTTATTTGGCTGTAACGATAGGAAAGGTGTTCTTTTCAGGTGTGACTGGGCCACTCCAAATAGTTTATTCGTTTGCTACTTTTGCCGTGGCGTTTATCGTTCGTCCTCTAGGCGGAATGTTTTTTGGTATGTTGGGTGATAAATTAGGTCGGAAAAAAATATTAACCATCACATTAGTGTTAATGTCTTTAGCTACATTATGTATAGGATTGATTCCGAGCTATGCAAAGATTGGAAATCTGGCTCCTATCCTCTTGCTTTTAGCCAGATTAGTTCAGGGATTTTCCGCAGGCGGTGAATATTCTGGTGCCATGACGTTTATCGCGGAATCTTCACCCGACAAGAAAAGAGGTTTTTTATCGAGCGGGTTAGAAGTGGGAACATTAGTTGGATATATTGCGGGTTCCGCCGTGGTGACGCTTCTGAGTTTTTTGCTTGGACCGGATAAAATGCTGGATTGGGGATGGCGTATTCCGTTTTTCATTGCGGCACCGATAGGTCTTATTGGTCTATATTTGAGAAATAACTTGGAGGAGACTCCTGTCTTCGAAGCAATGAATGAAGAAAAAAACAAAGAAAATGAAAAAGGGTTAATAAAAAAAGTGTTTGTTTTTCATTGGCCGCAGCTGCTTAAAGGAATGGTATTAGTTTTATTTTTTAATGTTGTGGACTATATGTTGTTATCGTATATGCCATCTTATTTAAATGTAGTCCTCGGTTATGAAGAAACAAAGGGTCTTTTGTTGATTCTAATTGTTATGTTTATTATGATTCCGATTGTTTTACTTATGGGTTATTTTAGTGATCGGATTGGAAATAAGCGCATTATTTTAGGAGGTTTGATAGGGGTAATTCTTCTGTCCATTCCATCGTTTAAGATGATTGAAAGTGGAAGTAATTTGACAGTTTTTTTGGGCCTGATGATTTTGGCTATTCTATTAGCTACCTTTGAAGCAACAATGCCGTCCATGCTGCCTTCTTTGTTTTTTACACAAGTAAGATATGTTGCACTGGCCATTACGTTTAATATTTCCGTTTCTTTATTTGGTGGAACAACCCCATTGGTTTTGGCGTGGCTTATTAAAGTGACAGATAACAAGATGGTTCCAGCATATTATATTATGGCTGCTTGCCTAATTGGTTTAGTCACCATGTTTTTTGTGAAGGAAACTACCGGAAAAGCGCTGCGGGGCTCGGCACCGGCAGTCGAGGAAAAACATGAAATTGCAGAGATTTTAGAGAATCCTCATGAGGCAATTTGGTGGAAAGAAGAAAAGGTAAATATTGAAGAGAAAATGGCTGAGTCGGAAAACGAAAATGAAAAATAGCTTAGTTTGGACGTTAAACTTTCTGAAAAAAAGCAACTAACCATTATGTTGGAAGTTGCTTTTTTGAGTGGAAACATCATTCCTTTAGCTAATCTTTCCCTCTGTCCGAATCGCATAAGCATCTAAAATGATACGGGCCATTACTTGAATAGGTAAACGTGATCGCACCTCATATTCCGGAAAGTAGGAGATCTCCGACTTAAAGCCAACGAGAGAGATTTCACAAAGCTCATATAAAGGACTGTTTTGATTACATGTTAGAAGAAGGGTGCTTACACCATTTTCTTGACAGTTACGGGCAGCCTCTACCAATTCCTCTGTTTTTCCATTTAGTGAAACAAAAATAACAATATCTTTTTTATCGATTTTCTTGCTGATTGTTCTTATAATATTCGGATCATCATGCAGCTCACAGCTTTTACCCAGGAGCTGAAATTTCACCATCATTTCCTTTGCAATCAACTCCGAGAAGCCGCGGGCAAAAAGGATTATTTTCCTAGAATGAATGATCTTTTGAAGAGCATCCTCAATGGTTCCGCTATCCAGTAACTGAATCGTTTTTACAACTTCTTGTTCATTTTTTAATATAGCTTCTTGAATCTTTTTATCGATCTTTTCCACAATGGAAAACTCCGTACTAGAATCAAAATCATCCTTTAAATGTATTTTAAAGGCAGTAAAACCGCTATACCCTAATTTTTGCATCGTACGAACAATCGTAGCGGTTGACACATTTGCCTGTTCGCTTAGTTTTACAATGGAGATTTGTGGAATGGTATCTAAATGCTGCTTAATATAATCGACTAAATATCGTTCGGTTTCACTTAGAGTGTTGTATTGGTTCTTCGCTCTATTTAAAAATGTCTGTGACACAGCTACCATCTCCATAATGAAAAGTTTTACAATGAAAACGTTTAATATTGTAAACATTTACATAACTTATTGTGCCACAATTAGAGTATAAAGTGAATCATTAGGGCAGCAAGGAAAGAAGGGAACAGACATGATTTATACTTGTACGATGAACCCAGCCATTGATTTATTTACAGAGTTTGAACAGTTTTCTCCCTTTGTAGTAAATCGCAGTAAATTCGAAGATTATCAAGCGAATGGGAAGGCAATTAATATTTCTTTTATGTTAAAAAAGTTGAATATTGATAGTACTGCCACTGGATTTTTAGGCGGGTTCACCGGAAAATATATCGAACAGGAACTAATCAAACATTCTATTGATGTAAATTTTATTAAAGTAGATGGAATCACGAGAATAAACACCTTTATTAGGTCAGGGGAATTGGAATATAAAGCAGTCAATAAGGGCCCTGAAATTAGCCTAAAAGCACAGGAAGAGCTGCTTCAATATATAAAAACTTTCACGAGTGAAGACATGCTATTCGTTTCTGGAAGCCTGCCTAAAGGAATAAAGGATGAAATTTTTGTAACGATCGCAAAACTCTCTCAGGAACAGGGTTTTTCCTTAATTCTGGATATCAGTTCCGATAGATTAATAGATTGTTTACCGTACCATCCATATTTAATCAAACCGAATGATGAAGAATTAGCTCATTTATTAGGAGTTCCAAAGCTAGAAACAGAACAGGAGCTTGTGAATGCCGCACAAAAACTCTTAGATAAAGGAGCTATGAGAGTATTGGTTTCTCGCGGTGAAAAAGGTGCTTTGTATGTTGATAAAGAGAATGTTTTATTTACTACGGCACCACGTGGAAAAGTGGTGAATACCGCTTGTGCCGGGGATACAATGCTTGCCGTATTTGTAGGGAAGATGTTACAAACCGGTGATTTAGAGGATGCATTAATTAGCGCCACAGCTGCCGGATCCTCTACCGCTTTTACAGCAGGTTTAAGCAATTTGGAAGATATACCACTGCTAAAAGAGCAAATTCAATTAAAAAAGGAGGTTGTATAAATGAAAACATATAAGATTATCGCCGCTACGGGATGTCCTACAGGAATTGCTCACACTTATATGGCACAAGAGGCATTAGAAGAAGCTGCGAAAAAAAGAGGCATAACGATTAAAGTAGAAACACATGGTCAAGAAGGAATAAAAAATGCGTTAACAGATGCGGAGATAGAGGATGCTGATGGAGTCATTATTGCAGCCGATAAAGATGTCCATGCAGATCGATTTATTGGCAAGCCTGTAATCAATGTTTCTGTAAGTAAAGGAATTAAAGAGCCTGATAAATTAATTGACGAAATTTTATCTGGTAATGTTCCAAAATATAAAGATGGTCAAGCTAGAACTCAGAATCAATCGGGGCAAGGCAGCCAAAAAACATCACTTTGGCATAGCCTCTATGTTTCTCTTATGAACGGTGTATCCCATATGCTTCCTCTTGTAGTAGCCGGAGGTGTTATGGTAGCTATATCTTTTATGTTCGGAATTAATTCTGCAGACCCGAAAAGTCCTGAATATAACCAATTCGCCTATTACTTAAAAACAATCGGCGGGGTTTCCATGAATTTAATGGTACCTATTCTATGTGCGTATATTGCGGAATCTATTGCGAAAAGACCGGGTCTTATTATCGGTTTTATTGTCGGAATGATTGCCTATATGAATGGTACTGGATTTTTGGGCGGTATTGTCGGAGGTTTTCTAACTGGGTATATCATGCTTGGGTTAGCGCATGTCCTCAAAGGATTGCCTAAGCAACTGGATGGTTTAAAAGCCATTTTCCTTTTCCCGGTGTTGGGAATCTTTATTGCCGGCTTTGCCATGTGGTTCCTATCCTCTCCAATGGAAGCAATAAATAAAGGAATGATGTCCTTCTTAAGTGGTTTTCAAAATTCAAGCCCAATCCTATTAGGATTAATTGTTGGCTGTATGAGTGCATTTGATATGGGTGGTCCTGTTAATAAAGCAGCATATGTTACAGGTACAGCTTTGTTAGCGCAAGGAAATTACTTCTTTATGGCTGGTGTTTCAGCAGCATGTATTGCACCACCATTAGCTACTGGTTTTGCAGTCCTATTTGGCGGAAAAGCCTATTCAGCAAGTGACCGCAGTGCAGGATATGTGAATTTCCTTCTTGGTTCTACTCATATTACAGAAGGAGCCATTCCATTTGCGGCAAAGAAACCTATTAAAGTAATCCCAATCCTTATGCTAGGTTCTTCGATTGCAGCTATCTTAACTTATCTTTTTAAAGTGCAAGTTCCTGCACCGCATGGCGGATTTATCGTATTACCAATCGTTACTCATGCGTTCCTATGGGTTCTAGCTATTTTAATTGGTTCTCTCGTAAGTGGACTCTTAATGGCTTGGGATCAAAAAAGAACAGTGGCAAAAGATAAGCAATCTGATCAAGTAACACAAGAAGTAAATGAATCGAAGAGCTTAGATTCTGTACTAGAAATTCGAAATATTCATTGTAATGTTCAAGCAGTATCTCAACATGAAGTGTTTGAAAAATTAGCAGAAATCTCTGTGGCAAATCATATCAGCAGTGATTCAAAAGCAGTTGTAGAAGGATTCATGGCAAGAGAAAAATTAAGCACAACCGGGATGGAGCAAGGTATTGCTATTCCGCATACCGAGCTTGATAGTATTCGGAAAGCGAGCATTGTGATTTTGAAATTAAATGAAGGCGTTGATTGGAATGCTCTTGATGGTCATCCAACGAATATCGTCATTGCCATGTTTATTCCTAAGGGCAAAGGCAATGATCACTTACGCTATTTATCAGAGGTTTCAAAGCTATTAATTCATCAAGAATTTATCGATCAATTACATCAGGCTAACAGTTCTGAAGAAATCTATCAAATGTTTACAGAAAAATTGCAATAAAAGGAGAGCTAGAAAATGAGAATAGTTAGCGAGAATAAAAGAAAAGCTTTGCAAAATTTAATGAACGATCAAGGAATCATCAGTGCTCTTGCTATTGATCAACGAGGTGCGTTAAAGAAAATGATGGGGGAAAAAGGAACACAAGCAGCAATGGAAGAATTTAAAGAGCTTGTATCGGAAATTTTAACACCCTATGCATCTTCCATTCTATTAGATCCGGAATATGGTTTACCTGCAGCGAAAAAGCGGGATGCGAATGCAGGATTGCTCATCGCATATGAAAAAACTGGCTACGATGCAACAAAACCGGGAAGATTCCCTGATCTTTTACCAATTTGGTCTGCTCGAAGAATCAAAGAAGAGGGAGCAGACGCTGTGAAATTCTTACTTTACTACGATATCGACGAACCAGCGGAAATTAATGACCAAAAGCATGCATTTGTTGAAAGGATTGGTTCTGAATGTGCAGCGGAAGACATCCCATTCTTTTTGGAATTAGTGTCCTATGACAGTAAAATCGAGGATGTAAAAATCAAAGAGTATGCAAAAGTGAAACCTCATAAAGTAAATGATATGATGGTAGAATTCTCTAAACCAAAATATAATGTAGATGTATTAAAGGTAGAAGTGCCTGTCAATATGGACTATGTGGAAGGTTACGGAACAGAAGCAGTATACACAAAGGAAGAAGCACAGCAATATTTCAAAAAGCAAAGTGAATCAACGGATTTACCATTTATCTTCCTAAGTGCCGGAGTAAGTGCGGAAATGTTCCAAGAAACATTACGTTTTGCTAATGAAGCAGGTTCCGATTTTAATGGAGTTCTATGTGGCAGAGCTACCTGGAAGGATGGAGTGCAGGTTTACGCCAATGAGGGTGTAGAAAAAGCTAGAGAATGGTTGCAAACACAAGGGAAAGCAAATATTGATGCATTAAATAAAGTTATTCAAGCAAGCGCATCTTCCTGTTTTGAAAAAATAAAATAAAGATGAATAAGGCAACGGTAAAATCATAACGGGTTCTCTTGAAGGGAACAAAATAAGTAAATCGTACACTTACTCGTATTGTTTGAGTAGGTGTTTTTTTGTTAATGCTAAGCCATTTATTATTAAAATCGTACCCGATTTAGCATTGAATTACACCTTGTACATTAACTGTTGTACAATGCTATTTTTCTGCGATTTTGATTACTGATTTTATGTTCATTTTTTATATCAGAGTCTCTATTATTTTTCATTGTTGATTTTCGTTAAGGTATGAGAATTGATAGGCGGAGATTTTCCGGCTATTGTATATAAGGGAGGCTAAAGAAGTAGATATAAGCGGAAATATTCCGATTAACTGCTCTAAATAGGACAAAATCTAAGGATTTCGATAAGATAAACGGAAAACCTCCTCTTATTTTTAAGGAAATAGGAGTATTTCCAAATTTAAACGGAATTTTTCCGTTTATTTTTCAAACAAGGTAAAATCTATATTTTAGTTATAACAGAACCATATTAAAAGATATTTCTACCAGATATTCAACCTATTTAGGGTTGAACTATTCAGCTTTTCCGAATAGTTGGTGTTTAATAATCACACGGTAAACAGTTGATAAATAAAGAAAAAAACTGCGATTTTTATAAAAACTGCAGTTTTTTTCTTTGCAAATTTATTGTGATTTCAAATGTTATTTTAGTTTTTTGTCCTCCAGAAAAAAAACCTTAGTAAAATCTCCGTTACTTTTCCTACTTAAGTTTCCATTACATAATTCCGCAAAGCGTAGGCTACTCCGTCTTCATTAAATTTCTTAGTAGTATAGGTGCTAATCTTTTTCGCCTCTTCAACGGCATTTCCCATGGCAATGCTCATTCCTGCAACCTTGAACATAGAAATATCGTTTAAATTGTCACCTATTGCCACTGTATCTTTTAGAGGGATGTTTAAAAAGTTTGCCATATAGGTTAATGCATTTCCTTTGCTTACCTCTGCGTGAGCAATTTCTAACTTAGTGCTACCAGAAGAAGTAAGGGATATATCTTGGCGGTTTCTTAAATTATTTTCAAGTTGTACTAGTTTTTCTCGATTAAAAGACAACACAAAAATTTTATATACTTCTAATTCGGGAATATTGATATCCTTGTAATCATTTATGTAGTGTAAACCGAATTGCTGAAATTGAATATCTCTTTCTTTGTTTGCCCACTCGAAAGGAAAATTCGCATCTTTTTCGAGTAGTGAGCGAATTTCTTCATCCAACTGTTCTTTTCCTTTTGTTAAAAGATGAATTCCTTGGTTTGTATATAACTCAAAGTAAAAGCCTTCTGATTCTAAAAAAGGAATAAGCTCTAATATAACATTATCAGGTATAATCAGTTTTCGGATAATCTCATTTCCATGATAAGCAATCGCGCCATTTCCGGTAATAACAGGGCAATCAATACCAGCATTTTCAAGAATCGCTTGCGTATCATGAAGAGACCTTCCTGAACAAATGGTTATGATGTCCCCCTGTTTTTGAACATCACGAATGGCCTCGGCATTTGTAGAGCTAATAGTCCCGTCCTCTGATAACAAAGTTCCGTCCAAATCAATAGCGATTAATTTCATTTTAAATCCTCCTAACTTGAAGCAAACAGTATCTGCAATGATTGATATATTTTGTTAGTGTTTATAAATTTCAGCATTGGTATGAATTTTTATTAAACAAATTCAATTTGCACATTATACTTTAATATTTATAATAATTCCTTTATTTCATCCAACTGTTTTTCTAGCTGAATTCTTCTGTTTTTAATTTCTTCTTCTTCCTGACGAAGTACTTCTAAATGGTTCGTTAACTGTATGACAACTTCGTTAATAAACTGGGAATCTCCACATCCAAATGAATGTTTCAACTTGAATAACAATTGAATTTCTTTAAGACTCAACCCCAAGCTTTTAAACTCCTTAATAACCTGATAATCTTGAATTTCTTTTTCTCCATAATCTTTCATGCTGCCTTTCCATTTTGGGGTCAGTAACTGCAAATCTTCATAATGTCTCACAGTATCTTTTGTTGTATTTAAATAAGCAATAAATTCTCCAATTCTCATTTTTATCACATCCTAAAAAGGTTGTTGACATGGGGTTAACCCCGCATATTTTAATGAAAATGTAAAAAGATAGGGGGTATGTGAGTATGATTTTGTTATGGATAGCAAAGGTGTTAACTTTTGGATATGGTGCATTATCCACATTAGCCGGCTCCTTGCAATGTCGAAAAAGAAATATTCCAACATGGTCGGCGATTGGAATGACAATCGTAGGTATAATCGTTATGGTTAGTTCAATATTTGTAAATATTATTCCAAATTCAATTATTATACTAATCTTTTGTTTTGTCCTGCTGCATATATTATCTATCGCAAATGGAAATCATCTTTACGGAAAAATAAATATAAAACATCATATAATCAGATTACTGTTTTCACTTGTTATTGTCCTATTATATATCGTTTAAAAGTTTGACACCCTTATAGAAAGGGTGCCAAATTCTTTTATGGCTTTACAAATAATGACCGTAATTCATCCGGAACTTCCCTGCTTTTTCGTGTTGCTGCATCCATAGCTACGCTTGTTACAAGTGCATCGGCACACTTTTCACCATGTTGATTGTAAATTTCCTGACGTAATACATAACTGCTTCCGCCGATCTTTTCAGGCTTCGTATGAATCGAAAGCCTATCATTTTGTCTGCATTCTTTCCGGTAATTGATGTTAATGTTCACCGTTACCGTTTGGATTCCCATTTCAAGAAACCGATCATACGGAAGACCGGCATTCTCATACCAATTTTCACGGCCCCATTCAAGATATTCTAAATACTTAGCATTGTTCACATGTCCGTTCACATCGATTTCAGTAGAGCGGACGATGATTTCCAGTACATCTTCCATTGTCGTGTTCACCTATTCTTGTCTTTTATTCCTATCATAGCATAATTTGATTGACCAGTGCTTCTCTTAAAGCGTTAGTAATCTGGTTATTAAGTGCCGAGAATTATAGCACATGTAATAAATTTCTTTTGCGATCGCAATTACATTGTTTATTTTCTCTATATAAAGAATTTCCTAAAATTAAGCGCGTAAGTCAGATATACTACAATGTACTCTTGATGGCAGAATATTTAAAAATTATATTCAAAAGAAAAGTAGATAATAAATACGGATCAATCTTTTCTTTCTAGCATTCTCCTATGTATTGATAGGATTTTCCCTCTATTTAATCTAAGAAAAAAGAAGGTATGTAAATTGAATATAACTTTGTTACATAATATTTTGCACCATATGCAGGAGCAAAACAGGAATATGACTCAACTAGCAAAAGAATCGAATATCCATATAAGTGAATTAAGTCGTATTTTCCATCATAAACAGTCACTTTCCTTGCACAATTTGGACAAAATCACTCTTGCATTAAGACTTAATGAAGGTGCTTTATATCCTTATTATGTTGAGGAATGCTTTAATGAAAGCAGAAATTTGGATAAACGAAAAAGTGAGCAATTCTTATATAAATGTGCTGTTATGGGGTATAGAGAACAACTTCACTTTATTTTGGATGCAGTATTGGAGGAGAGATCAAAAACGATCCGAAACAAAAACTTCGTTCGCATTTTTTCTGTGGCAGAGCAGCTTTTTGTAGAAGGAATGGAAGAACAGGCATTGTCACTGTATGAATTTATCATAGAGAACATGCCTGATCACTTTTCGCAAGAAGTAGCAATTTGTTATTTTAGAAGGTTTTATATAGTTCGTTTAACCGAAGAAGGACAATACGCCCTAGGGCATTTGTTAGAGCATATAGCTTATATGCCAGAGGAATTTCAGATATTATCCTATGTTTGGATTACTGCTACGTTTTATCTGCAGCAGGAATGGAAAAAGACTTTCTACTATGCTCGTAAATTAGAAAAAATGGCTAAAGAAGGAGAACATTATGGAAGAGCCCTTGTGTATCAGAGCCTTGCATTGCCACGCCTTGGAGGAACATTAGAAGAAGTATTAAATCTAATAAAACGATATGAGAAAGTTAGTGAATATTATGCAGATGCCGCTATAGGAAATCGATTTTGTGCTTTTTTAGATTTTGGTCATTTCGACTATGCTGATAAGTATTTAAGCTGGTTAGAAGGCAGGGATGATATGTTTGCCGGTTTACCGCGAGTGTTGGAGGCATATGTCCATCTGCATAGATTAGAGGATGTTGAGCAATTGTTGGATAGATTTCAAGAGATTATCAAAGACTGGGCCGCAAATAATCATCCCCATCAGAAGCAAATGTACCTACGTTTTCGTTATGCCTATGCCATGTACTATTTTGCCTGCAAAAGGTATTCGGAAGGGTTGGACGAGGTGTTGGATGTAGCTTATGCCGCAAAGGAAATCGGTATTACAGAAAGATTTAAACAATGTCTTCTTATCTATTGGGAATACAGATTTTTTGCGACAGTTGAACATGCGGAAAGATATAAAAAATTATTAAGTATAGATGAGTTTAATGAAATACTTCCAAATAAACTTACAAAGTGACACGGTGTATTTTGCTGCGCTTATAAATAGGTTCTATTAAAGAAGGCAAGAATTATATGTGTCATAGATTAACTCCATTTAAAATTCCTGTTTACTTAAAAAAATAGTGTTGATAGAATTTTTCAAAAAATAAAATTCCATCAACCTTATATAAAATGAGGATGTAACTAACACAGGAAGAGGGGAAATAGATATGAGGAGGAAGTTTTTAAAGAGTACGGCTATATTTGCGCTTAGCACAGGAGTTCTGTTTGGTGGCACTTTACCAAATATCAGCATCCATTCTTCAGTACTAGCAAAATCATCACCATCAATTGAACAAGTATTATCAAACTTAACGCCTGCTCAAAGAGAAGCTATTAAACAACTTAAAACGAGCGACCAAGGAGGCCTTCAATTATCTCCTGAGATTAATCTAAAAAGTGATGCTCCCGTTTCCGTCATTGTAGAATTTAAGGACAAGCCCGAAATAACCGCAGTGTTAGAAGCCCAAGCAGAAGGCAAAACTCTTTCTTCTGCTAAGGCAAAGCAGAGAGTAGATACAGCACATGAAACATTTCAAAACAATTTAAAAACGATTTTCAAAAATGAGTTGAAAGTAAAGAAGAACCCTTACACGATTAGGCGAGAATACAAGCATGCATTTAATGGTGTTGCTATGACACTTCCCGCTAACAAGGCAAAGGCATTGCTTCAATCCAAAGTAGTAAAGACTGTATGGAGTGACATGCAAGTACAGATAGAACCGCCAGTTACGGAGCAGGAATCAAAGAACCAGGCAGAGACTCATACGATGGTAACCTTTCCTGGCATCGAAAAACTTCATCAAGAGGGATTCACCGGAAAAGGTGTAAAGATTGGTATTCTTGATACAGGAATCGACTACAATCATCCAGATTTACAAGGAGCTTATAAAGGGGGATATGATTTCGTTGATAATGATAATGATCCGATGGAAACGACATATGATGATTGGTTGAAGTCTGGGCAGCTGGAAATAGCTAACGGTGAAACTTACTATACCGAGCATGGGACACATGTGGCTGGAATTATTGCCGGTCAAGGAAAAAATAATACCGATTATGCAGTAGAAGGAATTGCACCGGATGCCGATATCTATTCCTATCGGGTGTTAGGTCCATATGGCTCCGGTTCATCATCCGCTATTTTAGCAGGGATTGATAAAGCAGTTACGGACGGTATGGACATAATTAGTATGTCTCTTGGCGCTAATTATAACGATCCGTTGTATGTGACAAGCATTGCCGTTAATAATGCCGTACTAGCAGGAGTTACAACGGTTGTTGCTGCAGGAAACTCAGGTAATAACATGTATACACTAGGTGCTCCAGGCACTTCTCCGTTAGCAATCACTGTCGGAGCAAGCGATACACCTGTCACGGTTCCGACATATAAAGGGACTTTGCATGCAGACTCGGATGTATCAACTGATTTGAAACTGGTATCCAGTGGGTTTAGTGATAAAATAGAGGATTTTAAGGGACAAAACTTGCCAATCATAGATGTGGGACCTGGTGGTGCAACTTTTTATAAAAACAAAGATGTAAAGGGAAAACTTGTCCTTGTGGCTCGAGGAACTCTCGACATTAACAATATTATGAATACAGCAAAACAAAATGGAGCAAAGGCAGTTCTTTTATACAATACAAACCCGCCATTACAGGATGTATATTTAGGAGAAGGGTTTAACTATATTCCGATATTTTCTTTAAGTAATGAACAAGGGAATGTGATGAAGGAAAAGCTAGCTTCTGGAAACGCAACCTTCTCTTTTGATGATATGAGCCAAGAGGTAACCCAAGGAGATAAGCTGGCAGATTTCAGTTCTCGCGGCCCATCTCGTGTCCTTTATGATATTAAACCGGAAGTAACCGCACCAGGGGTTTCAATCTTCTCAACAGTGCCTTCCTATATGCATGGCCAGGACCAAGTCGGGAAATATCAATATGCATATGAACGCTTATCAGGCACATCTATGGCGACTCCAAATGTTTCGGGAGTAGCAGCACTTTTAAAGCAAGCTCATCCAAAGATGACACCTGCTGATATCAAAACAACACTCATGAACACGGCAGATCCATTAAATGGTGATTATAGCGTATTCGAGGTAGGGGCAGGGCGTGTCAACCCATACGAGGCAGTTCACACCCAAACCGAGATCCAAGTGGAAGATAGGACGGAAACACTGGGCAAAACCTCAGGAAATACAGATGACATTACTACTCTGGCTAGTAAAGGAATTAAAACGATTAAAAACAATACCGGTGCACTTAGCTTTGGTACTATTGCGCCTAACGGCAAAAATGTGAAAGATAAGCGCACTCTAGTTATCTATAACAATAGTGAGCAGGAAAAAACATTTAAAGTGGACGTTCAGTTCCAGACCGACCGAAGAGGTTCTAAGGATGCAACTGTAAATGGTGTTCAAATCTCAGAGGATAAGGAAATTACAGTAAAAGCAAATTCGAAACAGAATACCAATGTTTTTATTGATGTTCCGAAAACGGCTGCATTAGGCACGTATGAAGGGTATATCACGTACACAAACAAGGATAACCAAGAAGAAACATACCAAGTTCCGTTTGCGATTCATACAGTGAAAGAAGGAATCGATCATATCGCAGTAGATCCACCTGCATTTACGACGGCGGTTGAGGCAGGATATAATGGCATAAGATGGTCAGTTGGTCTTCTTTTCCAATTGAAATCTCATATGCGCACGATGGATCTGTTCCTTGTAGACCCGAAAACGAACCAAGAAATAGGATTCCTTGGTACATTGGACGGCACTGGTGCAGATGAAAATATTGAATACTATCTAAGAGGCTTGATGAACGAAGGGTATTATTATCCTTTAACAGGAAATTCGGATCACCCGATTGCCTATGATCATGAACAAACCAAACCAGGGTTGTACAAAATCAGGCTAGTAGGGACAAATGATCAGGGCAAAACCTTTAGTGCAGATGCTCCGGTGTACTATAGCGTTACGCAGCCAACACTCAATCTCAGTGCGGAATCTGGAGTATATGAATATAGCCCGGATCAACAAAACGTATCGTTAACAGGTTCTGTCTATGATCCTGGTGTCGCTGAGATGAAGGCTGGCGGCATGAATGTCTCTCAAGCTGATAATAAAGTTGTCTATACAGTACCGGGAAGCGGCGGCGGACTTGGTGGAGGAACAAAGAGCGTATCGGTTCCAGTAGACTCTAACGGTAAATTCACTGCACAAATCCCGTTGAATCCGAATATACAACCGTTCAAAGTGCAAATATATGCAGAAAATAAGGCGACAGTAAGGAACTATTATAGTAATAAATTTCTCTACTATGTGAAACAAGGAACTCCGTATGGAGCAGCTATTGCCGATAAACAGACAGTAAAAGCAGGCGATACAGTGACGGTTACTCTTTCCATGAATAATATGACAAGCATGAAAGAAGCTCAGTTTTCCTATATAGAAGCGAAGAATGTTGATGTGGTGAGTATTAAGCCTCATGCGACATTGGACGGCAAAGAGGATCTTAAAATACAGAAAGAAGGAACCGAGCCAAGCTTGGTAACGAAAATTACTGCAACATTGACTGGTGATACAGCAAAAAACGGAGTATCTGGAAAAGTTCCAATGGTAGATATCACATATAAAGTGAAAAGTGATTCTAATAGTGGAACCCTATCTTTACCACAATTCAATGTATCATATACAAGTACGGATGGCATGGCGAAATCCGCATTTGGTATTAGTATTCCATTTCAAGTAGAACGAACATACTCTTTTATGAAATCGTATGTCTATGCAGAGGCATTTATGCTGCCATATCTTGATGAACCATCTTCGGATTTGGATTATGTAAAGGCAGGCGCAAAAGTCAAAGTGACAGATGATACAGGAAAAGAATATTCAACCACGTTGGGCGGTGATTCATCGTTTTCTTGGCATCTATCATCTTACCTACCGCTGACGGATAAACCATTTACATTAGAAGTAGATATGCCGGGACATTTCATTGTAAAGAAAACCTTTACGATCGGGTTGAAAGAAAATGGAGAGGTTAAACCTTACTCGAAAGCACTTTATTACGAACATTCACCTGCAGGAGATGTGAACAAGGATAATGTTATCGATATTAAAGATGCGCTTTATATTCAATCCAATTGGAAAACAAACAAACGTGAAGCGGATATCAATTTTGATGGAGTGGTAGATGAAAAAGACATGCAATATGTAGTAAACAACTTTTTAATGCAAAATCCATGGATGTTGGATAAAGCTCCAAAACCAGAAACGAAATACAAAGGGAAAGCATTAAATGACATTCTTCACGAGGTGGGGATGCAATAATAACAAAGAGAGCAACGCCAAATAGGGCTGTTGCTCTTTTTTTCGGATAAAAAGCTGGAACCATTCACTGTTAAGGTACTTATAAGAAGAAATGAAGAAATAGAGGGTGTCCAAATTCACCCTCTATTACTTTTATTCATATAAGTATTTCTTATTGCATTATATAAATTTTTAAATCTATTCTTTTCCTACGCTCTATCATAGTATTAAGTAAAAGGGGTGGTAGAACAATGAAAGCAGTATTGGTTACTCAATTTGGCGGCACCGAGTTTTTACAATATGAGGATGTTGAGATCCCAACTATTGAAATGGATGAGGTGTTAATAAGAGTCGTTAAAACGAGTGTGAATTTTGCAGATATTAAATCGAGATATGGAAAAAAAGGCGGAAAGATACCGTTTATACCTGGTTTAGATGCTGCAGGATATATTGAAAAAATAGGTTCGCAAGTTACCAGTTTAAAAGAAGGACAAAGAGTCATCGCATTTCCTAAAAACGGATCATACGCGCAATACGTTGTTGCATCAGAAAAATTAGTGTTTCCGATACCGGATGAACTAGACTTTCAAACAGCTGCAGCTTGTCCCGTTGTTTCCTTCCTATCCCATCGATTACTCCAAAATGTTGCAAGGATTCAGGAAGGTGAATCAGTATTAGTTCATGCAGCAGCCGGAGGAGTAGGGACTACGGCTATCCAATTAGCGAAAATTATGGGGGCTGGTAAAGTAATCGGAACAGTTGGCAGTAAAGAAAAAATGAAAACAGCTAAAGAAAGTGGAGCCGATTACGTCATTTGTTATGAAGAGGAAAACTTTGCAGAACAAGTAAATGAAATAACAAATGGTAATGGTGTAGACATTATTCTGGATTCCGTTTCCGGCTCCGTCACAGAGAATAGTTTAAATTGCTTAGCACCTTATGGGAGGCTAGTGCACTTTGGTAATTCAAGCGGTGCGGACGGAAACATAAAAACGGTCGATTTACATTCAAGCTGCAGAGCTGTTTTAGGTTTTAGCCTTGGAACGACGCGGAAATTGAGACCGGAATTATTAAAGGAAACAGCTCAACAAGTCTTTCCGTATCTAGTTAATAAGCAGTTGGAAATAAAAATCGGACATGAATATTCTCTTTGTGATGCTGCAAAGGCCCATGATCTAATGGAAAAAAGATTAAATAAGGGGAAAATAGTATTAAATGTTCAGTAACTTTCTTCAATGTAATGGGGCAACTTTCATATTTGAGTTGCCCTAAGATAAAGCTTTTTGAATAAATATATATCTTTGACCTATTCTTGAAAACTATCCCGATATTTTTTCGGAGTCATTCCCGTATGCTTTTTAAATACTCTAATGAAATAACTTTGATCGTTAAAATTAAGCCAAGAGCCGATATCTGAGATTGGATATTTCGTTAAGGATAGTAATTTTTTCGCTTCTTCAATGCGCTGGCTTTGAATGTAATGACTTATAGATGTCCCCATTTCTTTTTTAAAGAGGCTGGATAGGTAATTAGGACTTAAATGTGTAAGCTCTGCCAACATCTCTAATGTAATGTCTTCGTAAAGATGATTATAAATATAGTGCAGACACGATGTAATGGTTCTAGAGTATTTATTTTCTTTTGCTTGATGTACCCGATTGGTGAAATCATAAAGAACTTCCGACATAATGGCTTGGATTGCTTTGAGATTATCTTGCTCCTCCAGCTGCTGAATATAGAAATCACTTAACGTAAATGCTGTTTCTTCATTTAATCCACCTTCTACGGCGGCCCTGCAAATAAGGGCAACTCCTGTTATCATCAAATTTTTCTCACTTCTAATACGACTTCGTTTAGATAAAACACCAAGTTCGTCTTCGGAAAAGATGGAATAATTGACGATATCCGATAATTTTTCTATTTGTCCGTTTTTTACATAATGAAGTAAGACACGCTCATGGGAAAGATTCGAATAGAAGGAAAAATTCCGTCTTCCCTTGGATAGCTCCAAATCAGGGTGATCCGACAATTTTAAGGTGGAATCCAGTTCTTTGTTTTTTTTCAATACATACGATTTATCTAATAACTGCTCATAGAACAAAGAGAATGTTAACAATCCAATCGTAAGAAATTGTTCACTAGTTATTACAGGGAGTGCTTGATAAAAATCGAAAAGCGCTCTTTTATGAGGCAATTCTTTATATGAATCCATGATTGCATTCATTTTTTCTTCGGTTATTTCTGTATGAATGCAAGGACCTACAATGATTACTCCAGATGTTTGGTTCAAATGAATAGAGAAGAATTGCAAATTGGAATAAGAAAAGAAAATGGGTATTTCTATTGTTTCCTGTTGAGCTGTATATTCCATCATACGGAATTTCAAAGAATCGTAATAGGGACTTGTTTGAAATTGACTTGGAGAACATTCGAATTCAAATTCTCCGTATTGATTGATGTAAAAAACGGATAGATGGTGAGCTTCAAAAATTAATTGACATATGTAATGAATATTTTCTATCCTACCATTCATGCCATGGCCTCCCTTAAAAGAAAATTGAGAGCGTATTCAACTTTTATTTTAATAAGATAAAAAAGTACTATTTACCGTAGAATAGTACAATAAATACACTTGAACAAGCAATAAAATAAGGATGGAAACTCAAAGTTCAAGGAGGAATGAACGATGGATTTAAAAGATAAAATTGCCTTAATAACTGGTGCTGGAAGCGGAATTGGTCGAGCAAGCAGCTTGCTGATGGCAAAACAAGGTGCAAAAGTTGTACTGGTGGATTTTAATCAAGAAACAGGCGAAGAAACATTAAAAATGGTGAAAGAACAAGGCGGAGAAGGTGTCTTCGTACAAGCGGATGTATCGAAAGACGAGGATGTTCAAAGATATGTTCAAACAGCGGTAGATACATTTGGACGCATTGATGTGTTCTTTAATAATGCAGGAATTATTCAGAAGTTTGCTCCGCTTACAGAGGTTGAGGAAACGGAATTCGATCGGATCATGTCTGTAAACGTTAAAGGTGTATTCCTAGGCTTGAAATATGTATTAAAGGTTATGGAAAATCAAGGATGCGGTTCGATTATTAATACAGCTTCTACAGCAGGCGTTCGAAGTGAACATAGTACTTCTGTATACTCTGCAAGCAAACATGCAGTAATAGGGCTTACAAAATCCGCTTCTCTAGAATATGTGAAAAAAGGCATTCGTGTGAATGCGATCTGCCCTGGTGGAGTGAAGACCGCTTTAACAAATAGCGTTGAACAAATGTTTGTTCAATCTGGTTATGTACCAGAAGAAATACCAAACATGAGAATGGGACGTTATGCACAGCCAGAAGAGCTTGCAGAAATGGTTGCATTTTTGGCTTCCGATAAAGCTAGCTATATGACTGGTTCTGTTGTCGTTGTAGACGGCGGATTAACTTTATAATCATCAACTTTATAAAAAATAAAAGGATGGAATTTTCGAATTCCATCCTTTCTTTATTGTGCGCCCGGCATGGGTGTAGTCTCTAGGGTGAAAGTCCCGAACTGTGAAGGCAGAAGTAGCAGTTAGCTTAACGCAAGGGTGTCCGTGGTGACGCGGAATCTGAAGGAAGCGAGCGGCAAACTTCCGGTCTGAGGAACACGAACTTCATACAAGGCTAGGTATCATTGGATGAGTTTGCAATACAAAACAAAGTCCTTTCTGCCGAAGGTGATACAAAGTAAATGAAGCAGATAGATGGA
>NZ_LJJC01000006.1:608651-671583 GCF_001420715.1 Heyndrickxia shackletonii
CATACGAATGGGGAAACTCTAGAAAGAAATATTGGAGAATAGCCAGAAGCCCAATCCTACAGAAAACCCTCACAAACTCCTATTGGGAGATGCGAGGGCTGAAGAGTCTTTATGTGAGATATTCTCAACTACGTCAGACATAAATGGAACCGCCGTATACGGAACCGTACGTACGGTGGTGTGAGAGGTCGGGGGTTAGTCACCTCCTCCTACTCGATTTAAAAACGTATGTCATGTAGACTTAATATTTTTATTATCTTTTGAAGTAACTTCCTCCATCAACATGATGGACATACTAAAAATAAGGGTGATTAATGAAGCGATGACAACACCTACACCTGTTGCCGTATAAAAATATCCACCACTGGCAGCGCTTACAAAGAAACTTGCAATAAAAATAAGTACTCCTAAACAGACTCCACAAATGGATCCTTTAATAGCTTTTAGACTTTTTTCATGCATTAATACCATCTCCCTTACTGAATATTCTACCAATAATCACAAAATTGTCAAATATTTTTTCGAAAAAATTAACAAATAGGGGTGGAATAATTCTTATTTTTATGATTTGTTCTGTGATAATAGAGATGGTAACATACATTAGAATAAAACAAATACAAAATAAAAAATCCTAAACATTATATTTAGGATTTTTTATCTGCTATGGAAGCCAATAATGCTTAGAGTACCAACAAGTAAGGATATGATGGAAACATGGATAAGGACCGCACCTAAACTAAGATGAGTGTATATCAATAATGCTCCGCTTAATCCTTGAAGGAGAATAAGTATAAAACAAGTAATACTCAAACGGTAAATGTCTGGCCGAATAGCGCTGAATTTTTTCGCTCTCCATATAAGTATAAGAAAAAGAATGATTAATCCAAGCGCAAATGATCGATGAATGACATCTACCCAAAAAGCCATTCCGACTTCCGATGCATGTTCGGTCGGAAAAGGAAAACCTCGAAAAGAAGCTCCAGATCCCGTTTTGGAAACATACCCGCCAAAGTAAATTGCTGCATATGAAAAAATAAAAATGAACCAAGAAAAAACGGTAAAGGAAAGCGGTAATTTTCCATGGTCCTGTGTCTTTCTTTCACTCTGAAAAATAACATATGCAATATTTACTACCGCAGAAAAGGAAATAAGGGCAATCCCTAAGTGTGCGGCCAAAAGCAATGGTGAAAGGGAGACCATAACAGTTAATGCCCCTAAAGTCGATTCTCCGAGAATGCCTATTACGGCAAACAACACAAGCCATTTTATTTTAGGGGATTTAGATTTATATCGGAACCAAGCAATTGCTGAAACTACAAATAATAAGAGACTCGCAAGGCCAACTACTATTCGATGTGTATACTCAATAACGGAATGGTAATCGGAAAAGTCCGGAAATATACTTCCATTACAAAGTGGGTAACCACTTCCGCACCCCATTGCAGAATTGGTCATCGTATCAACAAAGCCGATAATATTTACTATAAATAGCAATACAGCTGAACTAACTGCAAGCCAAAAAAATTTCATGATTACACCTTCTTTATAAGGTCTAATGATCTTGTTCAGTATTGAACAATGTATAAAGAAAGAACTTCTCTTAGATACCAATGTGACGCACTAAGAGAAGCATTCTTCAAAGTTGTGTTTGTTTTGTATTTGTCTAGCGCAAGCAGCCACCGGCTAGCGGATTTCCACGTGTCATTCCCGCAGGTAATAAATTTACCATTGTACGCCGATGTGCAAGGCACTTCCGCTTGTCTTATTGAACAACTGAATTAAATGACATGATCCAGATTGCACCTACGACAATTGTTACTACGAAAATCAATCCTAAAACTAATGCCATTACATTGTAACGAGGTCCTTCTCCATCACGAATATGCATGAAGAAGAAGAGCTGAATAACAAATTGTAATACGGCTGCTATTAAAATAACAGGTAAAAGCACTGATTTTGCAAGCATATGATTTAACACAAGTACAAGCGGGATGATTGTCAAAATAATAGATAGGATAAATCCAATTACATAAGCTTTAATGGATGCAGTATGTTCATGATTTGACATTTACATCACCCCCATTAAATAAACAACAGTAAGGATGAAGATCCAAACGGCATCTAAGAAGTGCCAGTAAAGACTTATTACAGAGATCTTTCTTTTCGTTACAGTTGTAATCCCTTTACGAGATAGTTGAATCATTAATCCGATCATCCAGAAGATACCTACGGTAACGTGCAATCCGTGTGTTCCTACTAATGTAAAGAAAGAAGTAAGGAAAGCACTCTTAGAGATAGTTGCACCTTCATGAACCATATTAGTGAACTCGTTGATTTCAAGTCCCACAAACACTGCACCAAGGGCAGCTGTAACGATAAGCCAGCCCAATAGTGCTTTTTTATTTCCTTTGTGCATGAATAAAACAGCTATACCACTTGTAAACGAACTTATTAATAAGATAAAGGTTTCAATGATAAAACCAGGTTTATCAAATTCCTTCCCTGTAAATCCTCCATTTGTGTGAGTATGCAAAACAGCATAAGCTGCAAATAGAGTCGCGAAAAGGAGACAGTCGGTTACAAGGAAAATCCAAAAACCTAATATTTTTAACCCTTCCTGGTCTACATGACCATGATCGTGGTTAGAAACATGAGCAGAAACGCTTTGTTGCATGTTTAAAACCTCCTAATTTGCAGTTTGTTGAGCTGAAAGAACACGATTTCTATATTCATTTTCAGTTCGCTCTATCTCTTCCACAGGAATATAGTAATCTGTGTCATATTGGAATGAACGTACGAATAAAGTAACTACAACACCGATTAAGCCAGCAACTCCCATCCACATCCATTCAAATGTAAATCCGAATCCGGCAATAAAGAAGAAGCATGCCATGATGAATGGAACACCAGTGTTTTTCGGCATATGAATTGGCTCGTATTTAACCGGTTTTTCTTGATAGTCTCCATTTTTCATTTCTTGTTTTTTATACCACCATGCATCACGACCTTTTACTTCAGGTAGAATTGCAAAGTTGTATACAGGTGCAGGAGACGGGATAGACCATTCTAGTGTACGACCATCCCAAGCATCACCGGTTACATCACGTTCACCGTGTTTAATACTATAAACAATTTGCCATACTTGGAAGATGAATCCGATACCCATTAAGAATGCTCCGACCGTAGATATCATGTTGAGCGGTGCCCAACCCATATCCCATCCTGCAGAAGCATTATAGGTATAAATACGACGAGTCATTCCCATGAAACCAAGGGCATATTGAGGCATGAAGCAAACATAGAAACCAATTTGCCATAACCAGAATGCCCATTTTCCAAGACGATCATTTAACTTAATTCCAAAGATTTTAGGGAACCAATAATACATACCTGCTAAATATCCGAATACAACCCCACCGATTAATACTTGGTGGAAGTGGGCGATTAAGAAATAGCTGTTGTGATATTGATAATCCGCTGGTGCTGCGGCAAGCATAACGCCTGTTGCTCCTCCGACAAGGAAACACGGAACGAATGCATAAAACCAAAGCATCGGTTGAGTAATGCGCACCCTTCCTCGAAACATCGTAAAGAGCCAGTTAAATATCTTTACTCCGGTAGGAATTGCGATGATCATCGTACAAATAGCAAAGACAATGTTTACATCGGCTCCGGCACCCATTGTAAAGAAATGGTGTACCCAAGTGTAATAAGAAACAACACTTATGGCAATCATAGAAAATACCATGGAACTATAACCGAAGATACGTTTTTTCGAGAAGGTTGCTACTACTTCAGAGAACACTCCGAATGCAGGTAAGACAACGATATATACTTCAGGGTGACCCCACATCCAAATTAAGTTGACGTACATCATTGGATTTCCGCCAGCTGTTGATGTGAAGAAATGTCCGCCTAATAAACGGTCAATTGTTAACATAGCTAATGTTACTGTAAGAATAGGGAACGCACCTAAAATAGCGATAGAAGATGCCAATGTAGACCATGTGAAAAGTGGCATGTCACGTAATCGCATAGATGGCGTACGCATTTTTAAAATCGTAACGACAAAGTTAATTCCGGTCGCTAAACTTCCGATACCGGATATCTGAATGCCCCATATCCAGTAGTTTTGACCTGGACCTGGACTAAATGCACTTTCTGATAATGGTGGATAAGAAAGCCAACCAGCATTTGGTGAACCACCAATAACGAACGAAAGATTAAAGAGCATTGCTCCGATGAAAAATAGCCAGAAACTAATAGCATTTAAAGCTGGGAAAGCAACATCTCTTGCTCCAATTTGTAAAGGAACAACCATGTTAAATAAAGCAAACATAAATGGCATTGCCATAAATAGAATCATAATAGTACCATGAGTCGTAAAAATCTCATTATAATGCTCTGACTCTAAAAAGTGAGCATTTGGAACAGCGAGCTGTGCCCGCATTAAAAGGGCATCCACTCCACCGCGGAAGAGCATTAGTAAAGCGGCTAAAAGATACATAATACCAATTTTTTTATGATCAACGGTTGTGATCCATTCTCTCCATATCCAACCCCATTTTTTAAAATAGGTGAGGCAAAAAACAATCGCAACCACTGCTAATACAATCGAAACATCGGCTCCATAGATCATTGGATCGCCGGTGACAAAGAAATGCGATGTATCCAAAACGGATCTCCTCCTTATTTATTATTTTTTCATATCCATTCCATCCATTGAATGACTACCACTCATATCCATTCCGTCCATCGACTTGCCGTCGCCCATATGATTCATATGTTTCATATATTCTCCGCCGTTTTTATTCACAATGCCTTCATATAGACCTTTTGGATAGGATGAAAAGCTTAATTCTTTTTCTAAGCCTGGTTTTTCTAAGTTTTTATATCCTGCATTTGTTAAGGCAGGAGAGTTCTTTTTCACTTTATCTGCCCACTTATTGAAGTTTTCTTGTGTAACAGATTTCACTCTAAATTGCATGTGAGCAAATCCTTTACCAGTGAAGTTAGCCCCTGAGCCAAAATATTCACCAGTTTTATCAGCTTGAAGCCATAATCCCATTGACATACCTGGCATTGTATATTCTTGTCCACCTAGCTGTGGAACCCAGAATGAATTCATTGTTCCAGAAGAAGTTAGAACGAATTGAACTGGAACACCAGCTGGAATTTCTGCGTAATTCACAGTAGCAATTTTCTTGTCAGGATACGTAAACATCCATTTCCAATCTAAGGATGTTACTTGAATGACAATAGGCTTAACATCTTTCACAGGTGGTTTTGTTAAGTTCATTGTTGTTTTCGCTGTAAAGACACCAAGTATTGCAACGATAACAACAGGAATTCCCCACCAAATTACCTCCAACACCTTACTATCTGCCCATTCAGGCTGATATGGTGCTTTGTTATCCGGTGTATCACGGTATCGAATAGCAATATAAACGAAAATACCTATAACAGGAATAATGACAACTGCACACAAAATTACCGAAATGATAATTAAACGTAACTCTTCATGGCCAACAGGGCCTTCTGGATTTAGGACAATGTATTTGCTTCGATCACAGCCAGCCAAAAGGACCATGCCGAGAAGAGCTAAAAAGGAATATTTAGCATATTTGGTCCATTTTCTCAATGGTAATTCCCCTTTCGTTTGAGATTAGATTCTATTTATTAAAAAACAATACAACTATAGCAGATTAATTTTTAATTGAATATCTATATTAGTAGAATAAATGCAAGTGTCAGAGAAAGTTCAAACTTGGATGCAAATATTCCACTTACAAGTAAAAATATGCAATAACTATATATTTTTACCAGTTAAAAAAATATTCGATTCCGATTATTCTGTTTATATTATTAAAGGTGAATAGTAAGCGCTTTATCTTGTTTTATAAGGTTTTGTGAAGGTTTTGTTACAGAGTACATAATCTTGGAAATTTTTATGCTCAGTTATGAACATAAAATTAATGAAGGTTTTTAATCCTACTCAAGGGGTAGGATCATTCATCTATATATATTATATCGATATAGTAAATGTTGTATTGGAAATAATATAAACAACAGTTGTCTGTGAAAGATGTATAAAAAAGTAAAGCGTGTGCAATAAACTTGAAGATTTTCCAATATCCCTTCCAAATATAACTAAGATTCTTTATGATAAGAGAAATGGAAAAAATGGGGGATAAAGAATTCATGTTTGGTAAGATGCGTGTGTGGCTGGAAAGACGCTCACCGGTCCAAGTTATTGTAGGTTATTATTTACTGGCGGTAGTGGTATCCATTTTATTATTCAGTCTCCCAGCGGTGCATAAACCTGGGGTTCATATAAGTTTTATTGACACTGTTTTTACAGCGGTCAGCGTTGTTAGTGATACTGGATTGACGGTGTTTAACATTTCGGAGAACTATAGTTTATTTGGATATTTTGTCATTATGATTGTTTTACAATTTGGCGGCATTGGGATAATGGCGATGAGTACTTTCTTTTGGCTCCTTTTAGGGAGGAGAATTGGCTTACGTGAACGCCGTTTAATCATGGTAGACAATAATCAGTTTGCATTATCGGGTCTAGTACAGTTAGTGAAAGAAATACTAAAAATGGTTCTTTGGACAGAACTAATAGGGGCAGTTATTTTCGGATTTCATTTTTTGAAGTATTTCCCTACATGGAAGGAAGCATTTCTGCAAGGGTTATTTGCATCCGTAAGTGCTACCACTAATGCTGGTATGGATATAACCGGAGAGTCTCTTACTCCATTTGCCGGGGACTATTTTGTGCAAATCATAACGATCATCCTGATAATTTTTGGTGCAATAGGATTTCCTGTATTAATTGAAGTAAAGACGTATTTTTCAAGCAGAAAGAAAAAGCTGGAGCATCCATTTCGCTTTTCCTTATTTACAAAGATAACGACCTTTACTTATGGAATTCTATTTATTACTGGTACTATCTTGATTTTATTATTAGAATGGCAGCACTATTTTAAGAGTTTAACGTGGCATCAAAGTTTTTTCTATGCGCTTTTTCAAGCAGCAACAACGAGAAGTGCGGGACTTACGACCATGAATATTACCGAATTTTCCGTTCCAACTTTATTGATAATGAGTGTATTTATGTTTATTGGCGGATCACCTAATTCTGTAGGAGGGGGAATTCGCACAACAACCTTTGCATTAAATATGTTGTTTGTCTATCATTTTGCAAAGGGAAACCGTGAGATTAAAATCTTTAAACGGGAACTCCATCAAGATGATGTTATGAAGTCATTGGCAATAACCATATTAGCGATTATGATGTGTTGTATTTCCGTAGTAACAATAAGTATTTCTGATAAGCAGCAGGAGCTTATTTCTATATTATTTGAAGTTTGCTCTGCCTTTGGTACAGTGGGTCTGTCCATGGGAATCACTCCTGACCTGAGCATTCTTTCTAAATGTATTCTGATGATTCTTATGTTTGTTGGAAGGATAGGATTAACCTCATTCCTATATATAATAGGAGGAGACAATAATAAGAAAGCGAAATATCATTATCCGAAAGAGAGAGTCGTGACAGGATGATGGAGCACAAATGCGTTAGCCGATAGGCTCTGGAGCTAGACGTAGGCAATATTATTAAATGGATATCCAAAGGTATAAATTTTAAAATTCCTAAACAATACAATAGGACGGTTCTTCTATTTAAGAGGGATCGTCCTTTTTTACTCTTCTTATTTTGATAATTAAGAATATAATGAAAGGAAGATGCGCATAAGGGGGAAATCAAATGGCAAATGAAATTTCTGCAAAAATGGTAGAGAAGTTTTCGGAAAAGGTGAATGATTCACTGCCTGAAAGGATAGTGAAAAATGCCGTGATCAGAAACGGTATTGATGCAGTTGCTGAAAATAGTGATGCGGTTGTAGCTATGAATCATGTCTTCTCTGATGAGATCGAAACAGGAAAAGTATCTAATCAAAAACAAAGCGGAAGATGTTGGATGTTTGCGGCACTAAATACGTTTCATCACAAAATGAATCGTGAGTTTCAATTAAAAGATTTCGAGCTATCCCAAAATTACATTAACTTCTGGGATAAGTTTGAAAAGGCAAATTATTTTCTTGAAAGCGTGCTCGAAACGGCAAACGAACCTTTAGACGGCAGGCTAGTTTCTTGGATCTTGGCTACACCTCAACAGGATGGCGGACAATGGGATATGTTTGTTTCATTGGTTAAGAAGTATGGAGTAGTGCCAAAACAAGCAATGCCGGAAACTTTCCAAAGCAGCAGTTCTATGCGACTAAATGCTATTTTGAATACGAAATTGCGGGAAGATGCAGTAAAGCTTAGAGATTTGCACAGGAAAGGGGAAGCAGCCGCTGCCTTAAACCAGGCAAAGGAAGAAATGCTATCTGAAATCTATAAAATTCTAACTCTCTCATTAGGCGAGCCGCCAAAAACATTTAATTTTGAGTATAGGAATAAAGAAAAAGAGTTTCATAGAGACTTGAGTATTACTCCACATCAGTTCTATGAAAAATATATTGGACTTAATTTAGATGATTATGTGAGCATTATCAACGCACCGACTCAAGATAAACCATATGGAAAAACCTATACGGTTCAATTCCTTGGAAACGTTGTAGAAGGAAAGCAAATTAAATACCTTAATGTTGATATGGAAACGATGAAGGAACTTGCCATCAAGCAAATCCAAGATAATGAAAGTGTTTGGTTTGGGTGCGATGTAGGCAAGTCTTCCAATAAAGATCACGGTATTATGGATTTAGACCTTTATGATTATGAAACGACTTTAGGCATCCAATTTTCGATGACGAAAGCACAAAGACTAGATTATAAGGGTAGCGTCATGACGCATGCCATGGTTCTGACCGGTGTGAATCTTGTAGAAGGCAAACCAAACAGATGGAAAGTGGAAAACAGCTGGGGTGAAAAAGTTGGTAACAAAGGGTATTTTGTTATGAGTGACAAGTGGATGGATGAATATACCTATCAAATTGTCATAAACAAGAAGTACCTTTCCGATGAGTTGAAAAAGGCATGGGAACAGGATCCTATTCCTTTAAAACCTTGGGATCCAATGGGATCTCTTGCGAAATAGGTAAGAAGGAGGGGCGGTTCCTGCGCTTTAATTAGAAAGTGGGGGGCTGCTTTTCTTTTAATTTAATATTTTCCACTGCCTAATTCGCCATTTTTTTCTTAGTACAATGGGATAAAAGGTTGTAAATTTCAGTTACTTGCTTATTTTAATCAAACGTTTGATTAATAAGGGAACACGTAGAATACAGTCGAAATTTGTTTTTTAGTATAGAAAAAGCAAAGCACCAAACTAGTTCGCCAGCTAAGTGCCAAAATTCCTTGATGCACGGCATCAAAATCATGATTTATTCCATTATATTCAAGCGAAAATCCTTGTGATAAGATATTTAGTAGAACCTAATTTAAACGCATAATTACGATAAAACTACTTAATTCCTTTAAAGATTAGGAGATACATATGCGCGCTTTCAAACCATTTTTATCAAGATGGAAACGCGAACCATTTTTATTTCTTGTTTTCACAGGATTATTCCTTGTTTTTTCAAGTTATAAATTGACGTTTGCTTATGGAATTACTTTTTCCTTTTCAAGTATTTTTTTATTTTTGATATTTAGACTGATAGGGCTTCCTAGTGCGGTTTTTGCAGGAATTATAGGCCTTTTTTTCGTTCAACATAGTTTTTATGGTTTCGGTTACGGCTGTCTTTCCATAATAGAACTTTTATTTGTTGGTGCTTTTTTTTATAAAGGAAGAAGGGCAAAAATGTTCTATGTGGACGCTTTATTTTGGTTCACGTTTGGACTTATAGGAGTCCTATTTTTAAACTGGAAGCCTTTGACGGGGAACGCCCTGTATTTTAAAGTGTCAAAGGATATCATTAACGGCTGTTTTAATGTTCTAATGGCAGATATGCTGCTTGCATATGTTCCTTTTTATAAAATACTGAAAGTGAATAAAAACAATGTTTCTTTTCATCAATTTCTGTCCCATATAACGTTCATTTCGATTCTTTTCCCATTTTTCCTGAATATTGCAACAAACTCCACGAATGTCCATGATTATATTGTAAAGGATTCAGAGAGACAGGCAGCAAATAGTGTAAATCGGATGGAAAAGTCTGTTGTTTTATGGTATAAAGACGATTTGCATAAATTGTATGACCCTTCTCCAGCGAGCCGTTTAAATGAAACGATAAAGGAAAATAAAGAACAGGAATACGATATTATTATCACGGATTTTGATCATAAAGTGATTGCTACTAGTTTACACGGGATTAAAGTAGACCAAAAGTATGATTGGCAGCAGCAGTATGAATGGAAAAAGCTATCAAATAACTTTTATGAGGCATTACCAAAGGAACCGACAAAAGTAATGCCTATTATGAAATGGGGATTAGGAATCTATGTTTATTCGAAAAAAATAGATGCTTTATCCATGAACATGATGATTCAGTTTCCTATCTCTCGATATCAGGAAAAAATATATGAAAATTTTTTAGATCAGTTAAAGTATTCGATTCTGTTTGCGATTTTACTTGTAATTCTTGTCCAGGTTGTTAGCCGGATTTTTATCAATAATCTAAAGCAATTGACCATTGCAACAACTGGCTTGCCGCAGAAGCTTATTAATTTGGAGAAAGTAGTGTGGCCACAAAGCTATGTAGCTGAGCTTCGATTGCTTACGCAAAATTTGAAAATGATGGCTGAAAAGATTAAAGAATTGTTCCAGGAAAGCAATGATATGAATAGGAAGCTAACGGAACAAACGGAAAAATTAAAGGAATCAGAGGACCAATTGCATCATCTTGCATTTTTTGATGTCTTAACGGGATTACCTAATAGACTTCACTTTCAGGCCTTTGTGAAAAATTTAATTAAAAATCCTTCAACTAAAAGGGTGGCAATCATTTTTATCGATATCAATCAATTTAAGCAAATCAATGACACATTAGGGCATGATGCGGGAGATGCATTGCTTCAATTAATCGCTAAAAAACTGAGAGGATTGCAAAATGATCATAGGGAGGTTTTTCGCCTTAGCGGGGATGAATTTGTGATCGTACAAAATGTGGGGGGTGATGGATTGCAACATTCATTGGAGCAAATTCTTGATGCGTTTTCGTCTTCCTTCCCGGTTCAGGGACATATGTTTTATGTTACAGCTAGTATTGGGGTAAGTATATATCCTGAGGATGGAAAGGATTTAGATACACTTGTCAAATGTGCTGACATTGCCATGTATATTTCGAAGGAAAAAGGCGGCAATCGAGTCCAATTTTTTAATGAGTCAATGAGAAATAAATTTCATGAACATTTGCTGGTGGAAAATGCTTTACGAACGGCTGTAGATAAGGGAGGCTTCGAGCTTTATTATCAGCCGAAAACGAAGATGGACAAGGTAACAAGCATGGAAGCATTATTGCGCTGGAGGGATCCACAGCTTGGTTTTGTTTCACCGGCAACCTTTATTCCGATTGCAGAGGAAATTGGGCTGATTTTGCAAATAGATGAATGGTCCTTATTGCAGGCTTGCAGACAAAATAAAAAATGGCAGGATGAAGGTTTACTCCAGGTTCCTATATCCGTCAATATATCAGCAAAACATTTTCAACAGGATTCGTTAATCCCTTTAATTAAAAAGGCTTTAGATTTATCAGGTATGGAATCGAAGTATTTAAAATTAGAGATTACCGAAAGTGTATTTATTAAAGATCCGATGCAGGTAGCAGATGTTATTTATAAGTTGAAAAAATTAGGAGTTCATATCTCGATTGATGACTTTGGGACAGGCTATTCTTCTATGTATCAATTGCTGCAGCTGCCTTTCGACGAGATTAAGATTGACCGGCAGTTCATTACAGACATCCACCAAGACGAAAAGAAGGCTCTTTTGGTGAATTCTGTTCTTGATATTGCTCACGGATTACACCTTAATGTCGTAGCAGAAGGAGTGGAAAGTGTAATGGAAAGGGACTTATTGCTGCAAATGGGCTGCGACGAGATCCAAGGTTATTTATTTAGTCCTCCTGTGAATCAAGAAGAGATGAGGAAGTTTTTGGCGAAGACAGATGAGGAATTGGTTGTTTGAGCGCTTGATATTTGCAGGCAATTAGAATAGAAAGAAAATGAATGGAGGCCTATAACTCTTTGGTTATAGACCTCTATTTATTTTTGTCCGTGTCGGGTGTACAGTGTGACGAAATGTCTACGAGAGGTGCCTGACACCACTTACATTTTGTGTTTAATCATATCGTACGTTTCTTGACTGAAATCTTTATATGGTGTTTGCGGAAGCGGTGCAAAGTTCTCTACTGCTATATTGGCAAAGTGAAGAGCATTGCTTGTATGTCCCAGTTTCAAATGGCAAAGTGCTTTATATGAATCCATCACATAAAATAGTGATAAATCAAAGGGATGACAGGCGAAGGATGGGATTTCAACCTTCTCTAGACTAGAGATTGCTTCTTCAAAGAGACCAAGTCCATATAAAGCTTTTCCTTTTTCAAGGTGGAACCAATGTATAAAAATATTTGATGTATCCGGTTCGGAAAAAAACTCATCTATTTCTTTCAGTGCCTTAGAGTAATCCTTTTTGTCTTCATTAAGGGACATAACGTCAAAAAGCTTATAAAATAGGATAGATTGTATATCCTCTGCAAATTCCCCGTATTGCTTAATTTTTTGTAAATAATACGATTTTTTTTCTTCATTTTTAAACATCAGTGCATTGGCGGCAGCCAGTCTGTACAAATCATCGGTAAGGTAAAAGATCCGATTTTCCTTTGAAAAGTGAATGGCGTTTTCCATCACTTTTTCAGCTGATTGATTATCCCCCACGGCAAAATGCAAAATGGATTCATGATAATCAAGATTTACACGGGTTATTGGGTCTATATAGGCATGGTTTGCCTCTATATGTGATCGTTCTTCTAATAGTGAATTTAAAGCAAACGAATAGTCATGATCTGTGAATTTTACCATTGAACGGAAAATTCCAATCGATGCACGGTTGGAAGTAAGATTTATTTGGTCATATATGATTGCAGCGCGCTCCAAATAATCCTGCCAGTCGTTCTTTTTTTCGTAATAGAGGCAGCGGCTGTAAATGTCTAAAAGTCTGGCAGATTCATACCCTTGCATGAGCTTATCAATAATTGGTTCTATTAAAGTAATTACTTGTTCATATTTTATTGGGTTCTCTTTGAGGTTCGCATTAAATAGGTTTTCAGCCTTTTCAAGAATCTCCCTTAATTCCTGTGAACTGATTTCTTCTAAAAGATCCGCAACATCTACTTCGAGTTGTTTAGCAATGTAGGCTAAGCTTTCCATGGAAGGTTTGGCCTTATTATTTTCAATCAGGCTTAGCATTCCCTTAGTGAGTTCTTCTCCTGCAAGTGCTTCTAGGGTCATCTTCTTTTGTTTTCTTAATTTTCGTATTCGCTCTCCAAGCATGATAAATAGACACACTCCTAATCCCTGTGAATAGTTTAATTATATTAAACTTTTGCTTGAAAAGGAAATATCAGCGTGATATGATTTGTTTAATTAAATTAAACTTTTTTGAAAATGGGGATGGGGATTATTATGGATAGCGAATTAAAGTTAAAAAAGGCAACTTATCATCTTTGGACATTTACGATTAGCAAGCTCATTGGTTCTTTTGGATCACAAGTGTATTCCTTTGCTATTAGTTTTTACATTTTACAGTTAACAGGATCGGCAACTAATTTTGCCGCTAATCTCTTGTGCAGTATTCTTCCTCGTACACTGGCAGGTCCTTTTGCCGGATATGTAGCAGATAATTTTCCTAGAAAAACAATTGCCATCACATCACAGATTGCACAGACTTTAGCAATTGGCGGGCTCCTTACAACTAGTTTAACTTCGGGTCTTTCCCTTCCAGCTATTTATATAGCAACCTGTATATTGTCTCTAACATCCACATTTTCAGGAGTAAATTTTACCTCCTCTATTACTGGGCTGATTGACGAAGCAAGAATACAGAAAGCAATGTCATTAAATCAAATGTCCATTTCATTCGCAGCCATAGGGAGCCCAGTGGTAGGCGGTTTATTGTATGGTACTGTTTCGATTCCAGTATTTCTTATCCTATATATGACCGCATCTGTTATAGCAGTTATTCTTGAGTCAACGATGAATTTCAAGTTGTTTGCTAATCGAAAGACTAATGGGGAAGGTAAAACAAAGGAGCCAATATGGGATAGTATGAAAGCAGGAATTGCTTATTTAAAATTAAATCCTCTCATTACAACAATCATCTGGGTCGCATTATTAGTAAACTTTTTCTTTGGTGCACAACAAGTGGGGTATTCCTTTGTTCTAATAGATAAATTAAAAGTAGAATCTCAGCATTTTGGACTGACAGAAGGGGCGTTTGCAGTAGGAATGCTCGTGCTTTCTTTTTATTTATCTGTACGCAAGGAAGTGAAGTTTCCGCTTCTTTCATCAAAACGTGGCATTATTGCGTTAGGATTAATTATGAGTGGAATTGCTTTACCACTTTTTATTAAGATGACTTATGCTTCGATTATTGTCTTTTACATGATATTAATGTTTGGTTTCGGAGCATTGATAATTATTGTTAACACTCCTATTCAAGTAATGCTGCAAAAGCAAATTGATGATGATTATAAAGGGCGTGTGTTTTCTATCATCGAAACGATGGCTCAGGCCCTGTCACCATTGGCAATGGTTATATACGGCTTTTTATACGATTTCATCCCCGCCGGATGGATATTGATAATATCCGCTTCCGTCCTAATTGGGGTCGTTACAATTCTTATAAGACCATCCGTGGTTCGAAAAGCACATCCTGAATGGAGAGAGAAGGAGATTGTGAAGGGGAAAATTGTAACTGCCAAATCGGAATAGATTTATCTGTAAAAAGAGAGGTTGATAGTTCATTTATCTGTGAACAATCAACTTTTTTATTTCAGTGTCATTCGATATGTAAATTATGCCATTTTATTTTTAAGGTAGATGCAGATACTAAATAAAAAAATTTTTTATACTTGAGTATTTAGCTCTATAAAGGGAAGGGATTTCAATACACGAATTAACCAATACTAAGATTAAACAATGTGGTTTCTTGAAGTCGTAACAATAAATCTTAAATGTTCCCACTAGGAAGATTGCTGTGAAAACTTATATATAATGGGAGGGAAACGAACATGGATAATAAAAACTGTGATTTTTCCCCTATGAAACAACAGTTAATACAAGGGCTTCAAGATTTAATTGCCCACCTTCAGTCAAATTTATCCAAGCTCGGTGGAGAAGAATATTGCTTATTAAATTGTCTGGAAGATGCCAAAAATCAGTTAGCGGATATTGAAGCAATGGCAGCCTCCTTTTATTTAAATTGCTATTTATCGTCCTTCACGGATACATATGAAGATTTATCTACATCTATTCAGCATCTTTCGAAAAAAAGACATGGTGCATTGATTGTCGTTGAGAGAAGCCATTCATTAGATTCCGTTATTCAAAAAGGAACCCCAATGGAGGCAGTAGTAACTCCCAAATTATTAGAGGCAATCTTTTACCCTGGAAATCCTCTTCACGATGGGGCTGTTTTAATTCGAGGGAATGTTGTCGTTTCCGCTTCAAATGTCCTTCCTCTAACAAAAAGAAAAATTGGAAAGGAAAAAGTCGGAACACGACACCGGGCTGCACTTGGAGTGACTGAGCTAAGTGATGCATTGGCACTTGTTGTGTCGGAAGAAACGGGCAAAATTTCTTTTGCGTTGGAAGGGAATTTGTATCCGATTAATATGTCTGATCCTGCTTCTTTTGAAACCCAGCCAAAGACAGTCGATACTTTATAAGAATTTTTTCACTTTAATTCAAATGATGGGGGGAATTTTACCTTCCTAAAATTTTTAAACTACTACTTGATAAATAATGTTCTCCATTGATTACAGTTTTTACATGAAAATAAATTTATTAGGGATGTCCCTCCTCTGTATTCCCGTATATATATAGTGGTGCTTATTTAGTAAACGGGAGGGGAGTGTAATGTTTATTCATATAGTTCGACAAGGAGACACTTTATTTAAATTAAGCAGAATGTACCAAATCCCAGTTGAAAGGTTAAGATTGGCAAATGGTTTTGGGGATTCTAATCTTGTTGTTGGGCAAGCGGTACTTGTTCCTAAATATACTTATATAGTACAGCCGGGAGACTCTTTTTTCGAAATTGCCAAAAAGGCGATGGTAACGGAAGAACAATTAAGACATGCAAATCCTTCTATACAGCCTGCTGCAATACAACCTGGAATGGAGATTAAAATACCAAATATATCGAATTACCTTGCCGGTACGTTGCAATATTATCAAGTTCGGAGTCCGGAACAGGATGCAGAATTAATTAGTCAATTTGCCCCTTATTCGTCGTCAATCGCTATTTTTGAGTATCACTTCGCCAGAAACGGAGATATCGTAAATACGCTTAATGATGCGGTAGCTGTCCGCACTACTTGGCAGCATCGCGTTACTCCATTAATAACGATAACCAATCTTACCTCTCAAGGTTTTAGCTCTGATCTTGCAAGTGCTGTTTTGAATAATCCTACGGCACGAACCAAACTAGTCAACAATATTGCTTATTTAACAAAAAGACACGGCTATGGTGGAGTAAATATCGATTTTGAACTTGTTAAAGCGGCGGATAGAGATCTTTTTACGGGATTTTTACGGGAACTGAAGGACCGCTTGAGACAAGATAGACTGGCTGTAACAGTTGCGGTCCCTGCAAAGACAAGTGAAGATATTTCTTGGTTAAGGGGATATGATTACGGAGGAATCGGTGCAGTAGTAGATTATATGTTTATTATGGCTTATGACTGGCATCATTCCGGAAGTGAGCCTGGTCCTGTTGCACCAATAACTGAAGTTAGAAAATCCATTGAATTTGCTATAAAAACAGTTCCAAGCAGGAAAATTATTCTTGGCGTTCCGTTGTATGGATATGATTGGATTATCCCTTATAGCCCCGGAAGAATAGCACCAGGTGTATCCAATCAAAATGCAATTGAAACGGCCATGCGATATCAATCACCTATACAATACTCTGAAGAATACCAATCTCCATATTATAGATATAGGGATCAAAATGGATTGACACATGAAGTCTGGTTTGAAGACGTAAGGAGTATGAGCGCAAAAATGCAACTGGTCCGAAACTATGGTCTCCAAGCCATAGGTGCATGGCAATTATCACTTGGATTTACTCCTGGTGTATGGTTGTTGAGGAAATTTTTTACTATTCGGAAGTTGTAATAAATATTATAAGAATTTTCTATCAGCAACTCTTTTGTAAATGATAATGTAAGGTAAATCCAATATAATAGTAATTAAGAATTCTTAAATATTTGATATTAATAGGGAGATAGAAAATGGCACTATTGGCAGTTGATATTGGAGGAACTTCTGTAAAACATGGGATATGGAATGATGAGAAATTAGGTAATAAAGGTTCTTTTAGAACCCCAGCGACTTGGGATGAAATGAAAACAGAATTTATGGTATTAAAGAATAGCTTGGGAGAAGGGACAAAAATTAGCGGTGTGGCGATCAGTTCCCCTGGAGCGGTGAACCAAAATAAAGGGGTTGTCGAGGGATCAAGTGCTGTACCTTATTTACACCACTTTCCAATATTTGCAGAGCTCACTGAATTATTTCAATGTCCCGTCTCTATTGAAAATGACGCAAACTGTGCAGCGCTGGCGGAAATTTGGAAAGGGGAGGCAAAAGGACTCAAAAATGTGTTGTTTGTGGTTGTAGGCACAGGCATTGGCGGAGCAGTTATTATAGACGGGAAAGTGTGGCACGGGAAGCATCTTTTTGGAGGAGAATTCGGATACATGCTTCTAAAGGATAATGCAATCTTCAGTGAATTAGGAACTGCTGTGAATATGGCTAAACGGGTAGCGAAACGCAAAAATATTTCGGAAAATGAGTTAAGCGGGGAAGAAGTATTTGAAATGGCCAAGAATGGTGATTTGATTGCCGAGGAAGAAGTGGAAACATTCTATCATTATTTAGCTCAGGGAATCTATAATCTTCAATATAGTTTCGACCCTGAAAAAATCATTATTGGCGGCGGTATTTCAAGCAAGGAGGATTTAATACCCGAGTTAAATAAGAGATTGGATAGAATCATAAAACAAGTGGAGATTGCTCCTTTTATTCCTGAAATCGCCATTTGCAAATACAAAAACGATGCAAATCTAATCGGCGCTGTTTATAACTGGTACCAAAATTGGTGTCAGGCACCAATCAAGGACAAATGAATGAGTTTGTACATGTGGAGTGGACAGTTTTTAATGGAACTGTCTTTCTTTTAATTTGAAGAATTGCTCCTTTTGACAAAGTTCAACAATTTTCGAAGATTGATAGCGTATTCAAAAAGTTGTGCTATAATGAAAGTAAAAATAAATACACAGCTAAGGAGTAATTGCGATGTTGAAAGATCTTTTTATGGGCCTATCCAAGAACCAATTTCTTAATACAGCAGCCAAAAAATATGGCTTAAAATTAGGGGCTCAAAATGTTGTAGCTGGAACAAATATAGCGGAAACAATTCAAAGTATAAAAGAACTAAACTCCCACGGCATTGCTTGTACAGTCGATAACTTAGGAGAGTTTGTATATAAAGAAGAAGAGGCTACCGAGGCAAAAGAACAAATTCTTGAAGTCATCGAAGCGATTCATGAAAATGGAGTAGACGCACATATTTCTTTAAAGCCAACACAATTAGGGTTGGATATCGACTATACTTTTTGTTTAGATAATTTAAGAGAAATTGTGGACCGTGCCAGCCGTTATGATATCCATGTGAATATCGATATGGAAGACTATGGCCATTTACAGCCGTCTTTTGATATTTTAGATGATTTATCTCGTGAATATGATAATGTAGGCACCGTAATTCAGGCTTACTTCTATAATGCACAAGAAAATCTTGAAAAATATAAAAACTATCGTTTGCGTATTGTTAAAGGCGCTTATAAAGAGCCAAAAGAATATGCTTTCCAAGAGAAAAAAGAAATCGATTCTAATTTTATTAAATTAATAGAATGGCATCTATTAAACGGAAAATTTACTTCTATTGCAACACATGATCACCATGTCATTAATCATGTCAAAAAGTTTGTAAAAGCACATAATATTCCGAATAATAAATTCGAATTCCAAATGCTTTATGGCTTTAGAAGAGACATGCAATTGGAACTTGCAAAAGAAGGCTATAATTTCTGTACGTATGTGCCATTTGGAAAAGACTGGTACGGCTATTTCATGAGAAGACTTGCGGAAAGACCGCAAAACCTAAATCTTGTAGTGAAACAGGTATTTAACAAAAAGACAAATACGATGATTGGATTAGCTGCAGGAGCATTTGTATTGGGAAGAATGTCTAAGAAAAAGAAAGGCAAGTAAATTTTTAGAAAAATTCTGAAATGAATCTTTGATTTTTTCCATTCAAACAACATTAACTGGCATTTTCTTCATTGGATGAGAAAATGCCAGTTTCTTTTTTAGATACAGATAAGCTCCTTTCATATGTGTAAAAAATCCAATAGCAATAGAGATTCCCTTACCCATGTCTATATATATGATATTAATAAAAAATTCGACAATATTAGCAAAAATCGACAAATTAGGATAGAGATTTTTTATTTAATATCTTAAAATTTATTTAATAAGGAAATAGTCGGAGTGTAAGGCTTTTGTCATAAAAGTGCCTTCACATAAATAAGCGTAGTACATTTTATTAAATGGATATAGAGAGACTAGGGAAGATTGGGGAGATAGAAGGTCGTGCGTTTACTGCCGTTAGATAGATGTCAGCCAGGTGTTATATTAGGTAAATCTATATACCATGGTAATGGAAAAGTCTTATTAACGAAAGGAACAAAACTAACTAATAGTTTAATTGCTAGTTTAAAGAGATTTCACATTTATACTATTTACATAGAAGATGAACAATCCGAGGGAATAGAGATTGTGGAATCATTACCGGAACCAGTACTTATGGAAGCGATGGAAGTCATAACACATGGAATAACTAATATTGTCGAGTTAAATACCAACCATTCAAACTTTCATGGAATGATGAAATCAGGAAGAGTAATAAGAAGTTTTCAAAAAATTTTTAGAGACATCTTAGTATCTTTAAAAGATAATCCAACAGCTTTGAATTTATTGGCAACAACAAAAATACATGATAATCATGTTTACACTCATAGTTTAAATGTAGCCATCTATGCTTGTCAGCTGGCTATTGAGAATGGCTTGCCTCTTAAAAGTATTGAGGATATCGGATTAGGAGCCATGTTGCATGACATAGGAAAAATGTATATATCGCCAGAGATTTTAAATAAACCAGGAAAGCTCACACAGGATGAATTCCATCAAATGAAATCACATTGCCAAATTGGATTTGATATACTTCGGAAGGTGCATGAAATTCCTTTAACGGTAGCCCATTGTGCTTTTCAGCATCATGAAAGAATTGATGGAACTGGATATCCCAGAGGCCTGCAGGGAGAAGAAATCCATAAATATGCTAAGATATTGAGTGTTGCGGATGTTTTTGATGCAGTGACCAGCCATCGCGTGTATCGTCCTGCGTTGTTGCCACATAAAGGTCTAGAGCTTCTTTATGCTGGTGTTGATACGCAATTTGACCGTAAACAGGTAGAATTATTTAAAAAATGTATTGCAATCTATCCACAGGGTATGACGGTTAAATTAAATGATGGAAAAACTGGGATAGTATCAAACTATAACTTTCATTCAGCTGGGCGACCTCAAATAAGGATAATTAAAGATGAAGAAGGACAGGAGATCAAACCATATGAAATTGATCTGGCAGCAGCAGATTATCTTACTGTAGAGATTATTGATGCAGACCCATTATTGTATTATTAACATGAAGATACTTATTTAATGGAATGATGATTTTAATTACATCCATTCACCTGTGGATAAAGCATAATGAGATAAAAGAACAGCTTATTATATCCTTTCCTCATGCTTTATCCGTACTACCTCATCATGTAAAAAAAGGATTGGAAGCTGATTGACCATTAATAGGCTCCACTAGAACGGACTAACAGCAAAAAGGTTTTGAGCATAATTTTAATATCTTGAATGATGGACTGATTATGAATATAGGCTAAATCCAGTTCAACCATTTTGTGAAAACTAAGATTACTTCTGCCGCTTACCTGTGATAATCCAGTACAACCTGGGCGTACAAGTAAACGCTGCATCTCATATTGATTATATTTTTCAACCTCTGACGGCAACGGGGGCCATGACCTTTTTGCTAATAAAAAGCCCCTTTCTTTTTCATACGGACCATTTAACCCTCTTTCGGTTTGTTTCCTTTACCTCATATTAAGAAACGTTAAATTTGGGCAGCTCAAGAAGAGAAACGTTCCTAAAATACCATTTTGTAAAGTAACCATTTATAAATATGATTTTTCTCTTTATGTTTATGGAGTTGGCACTTAACTGAAACTGCATTTATACCTATTTTCGCAAAATGGGCAAGACATTAAACACACCCAGCTGTCTTTACTTGTTAGTGCGAATAGACGTGGCAATAGTGTTGAAATTGGAGAAATGGATACTGCAAATAGTAGTTTTTCCTTTTAATGATGGCTACCCCGCGAAGCACGGATGCATACACTATATTGATGAAAGGGCAGAGGAGTGTGGGAAATGAAATGGAATCGCCTTGTTTTTTTCTTTCGTTACTACCCAACAAAGAATTACAGAAACTATATTGGGATGATTATTGGAATAGCTGGAGCAATAATTGGACTATCTATTTGGCTAGATTCTTTTCTCTCACATGACGGAGGTAATTCCGGGAAATGGGAGTATTACGCAAAAATTGAATATTCTATGTTTTTATTTTTGCCTTGTTCTATCGCACTTATTGCAGCCATTTTTCAAAAGAACTATTTAATGTGGCTCGCTTTCTTATTATGCATACCTATATTTGTAACCTCCCCAAGGGTATTAACTATTATGTACCTTGTTTATATACCAGCAGTATGTTTTTTTCTTTCTGCTCTTTTAATGCACAAAACCTCCTTAAGCAAAAAGGATAAAGAGGAGTTAGAACAAATTATTAATGATGAAGTAAAGATGATTGAAAGAGAAGTAAATAGACGATGGAGTGGCATAACTTTAGCGGAAGATCCCATTTTAAATCAGGCTCAAAAAGAATTAACCACTTTCATGATTGCGAGAACCTATCAGCTGAACATTCGGTTCGCGAAAGATATAAAAAGAAATTATGAGAAATATGTGAAGTCAAGGGGAGATGCATTTGCTAATACGTATCGACTTGGCGTGTTTTACTATATAACTAGGTCATACGGAATATGGGATTTAAAGCGATTCATTGGAGATAAGACAATCTATACTTTCCAAGGGAAGGAAAAAAACGGGGAATATATCGGTAACCACCATTTTGGTTATATGGGGGCAGCAGCAGGTTTTAGCTGCAAAGTGTTAAGAATTTCCGCCGGGATGTATCAAGTATATTCAGGAGCCTTCCATTGGAAATACCTGTTTTCTTATTTTGACAACCCCGAGGATTCGGAGGCGATTGCTGACGGCTGTTCCGATTATAATAATGGATACAGATTTTAACTATTTATCTCGGCAAATGTTATTTTTCCGTTTCTTAATAAGGGGTGGCTGTAAAAGCTATCTGTTGGAAAAATAAAGGTCCATGGCATACTGGTTGATGGTTCAATCATCAGTGCTGGGAGAGTAAAGGAATGTTCAGCAACGATATTCTCGTCCTCCCAGTACTGAAGCTTTTCGTTGTGAAAAGAAATCTTTTGTTCGCTGAAATTTTGTACAAGCACCGTTATGAGCAATTCTCCTTTGTGATTCATTGCTTCCCATAAGGGCGTGAATTCGATGTCTTTATTCTGGGAAGAGCTTGTTTCAAGAAAAACCTGTTGGATACGTTCCCGATCATTTTCTGATATCGTTTTGTCCCATGCTGATTCGAATTGGAGTTTTTGCATTGGTATGACCTCCTTTTTAAGTTGTATTTTATCATAAGATTGGGATTTCGCATTGTTTTGGGTAGGGGGTTTAGCATTTTTGCTCAAAAGTTCATCGATTTCCCCTCAAGGTTCAGCACTTTCTACGAAAAGTTCCGTGTTTTCACGTCGAAGTTCCTCGGTCTGACAGAAGTTCGGTAATTTCCCTGTAAAGTTAAGCAATCTCAACAAAAAGTTCCGCGTTTTCAACACGAAGTTCAGCACCTCCAACAAAAAGTTCAGCACTTCCACCAGAATTTCAAAAATCCCCAAAAAGCACAGTATCTTTCCCATACATTTCAGCGCTGCCCTATTTTTTTTCGGCACCCAACACTGATTTCCTTCCGAACTTCGCATTTCCCTAAATAGTTATTGTAATATAAGGAGAGAAGATTTCCTTTTTTGAGGTGAATAAACAATGGAGTTACCAAAAGAATTTCTTTCTAAAATGAAAGACTTATTAAAAGATGAATATGATGATTTTTTACGAAGCTATGAGGAACCGAAAATTCAAGGCTTGCGAGTGAACACGTTAAAGGTGTCGATAGAAGAGTTTTTGAACATAAATCCATTTCAATTAGAGAGGATTCCGTGGGTAAATGGGGGCTTTTTTTATCAAGAGGAGGATCGCCCCGGAAAGCATCCATATCATGAGGCAGGTTTGTATTATATACAGGAGCCGAGTGCGATGGCTGCCTCCGAAATGGTAGATCCGCAACCAGGAGAGAAAGTACTGGATTTATGTGCGGCACCCGGAGGTAAATCCACCCATATGGCAGCCAAAATGAAACAGCAGGGGCTTTTGCTGACAAATGAACTGTATCCGGCCCGGGCAAAAATTCTCTCGCAAAATGTGGAAAGAATGGGAATCAAAAATGCTGTTGTTACCAATGAGGCTCCATCGAAATTAGCGGAACGATTTCCGAACTTTTTTGATCGGATCTTGGTTGATGCACCATGCTCAGGAGAAGGGATGTTTCGTAAAGACCCTGGAGCAAGGGAAGAATGGAGCTTAGAGAATGTAGCAGCATGTGCGGAGCGTCAGTCGGAAATTCTCCGGTACGCAGCAATGATGCTTCGTCCAGGAGGGAGGCTCGTTTATTCAACCTGCACCTTTTCTCCGGAAGAAAATGAAGGGGTTATTAGCCAATTTTTAAATCAAGATTCCCGATTTGAAATAGAAGAAATCCATGTGTACGAAGGCTTTGATCATGGAAGGGAAGAATGGGTTTCAAATGGAGCAGAAAATATTGAGAAGACCATTCGAATTTGGCCGCAGCAAGTGCGTGGCGAGGGTCACTACATCGCCGTTCTGCGAAAAGCGGAGAGCGAAGAACCAACTAAATGGAAATATGAGGACGGCTTAAAAGATCAAAAACAGCTCAAGGATTTTTTCCAATTTGCGAAGGAAACTCTGACATACACACCAAAAGGAGAATTTATTATCTTTGGTGATCAGTTATACTTACTGCCGGACGAAATGCTATCTTTGAAAAATTTAAAGGTAATTCGTCCGGGATGGCATTTAGGCACGATCAAGAAAAATCGCTTCGAACCATCCCATGCGTTAGCTCTCTCCTTAAAAGGGGATGAAGTGAAAAACAAATGGAATTTGGATAAAAATTCTCCCGAGATTCTCGCTTATTTAAAAGGGGAATCGATAAAAGCAGAAGGTCCAAAAGGATGGTATTTGGTAGAAGTAGACGGCTATTCAATAGGATGGGGAAAGCTTGCAGACGGAGTATTGAAAAATCACTTTCCAAAAGGATTAAGGTGGATGGGGGTATAGTGATAATCCCCAAATACGACTGTAACGATAGTTTTATAATGAAGATAGAAGCCAAAAGGGGTATCGATCGTGAAGGTATTAATAGCAATAGATTCGTTTAAAGGCAGTATTTCCTCCATTGAAGGCGGGAAAGCGATTGCGGAAGGGATTTTACCAGTGTTTCCGGATGCGGATATTGTCACAATTCCACTTGCGGATGGAGGCGAAGGAACCGTAGATGCACTAATCCATGCAACAAACGGAATCTTTATCGATTTGCCTGTAACCGGACCGCTAAATGAAAAAATACAATCTAGATACGGTATTATGGGCGATGGAAAAACTGCAGTGATTGAAGTTGCTGCGGCATGCGGTTTGACTCTTGTTCCTTTGGCAAAAAGAAACCCGCTATTGACCACTTCCTATGGAGTCGGGGAGCTCATTTTGGATGCCATTCATAAGGGGTGTCGCCAATTTATTATCGGCCTTGGCGGCAGTGCTACAAATGATGCAGGTATTGGAATGCTTCAAGCGTTAGGATTTCATTTTCTAAACAATCGAAATCAATCAGTAGGAAGTAATGGACAATCATTAAAAGCTATTGAAAAAATTAAGATGGATGATGTTCACCCGGATCTGAAAAATTGCGAATTTTATATTGCCTGTGATGTGAATAATCCTTTATATGGGCCTAACGGTGCCGCATATATTTTTGGCCCTCAAAAAGGTGCTGATCAGAAGATAGTTCAGGAACTCGACGAAGGTCTTCGGCATTTTAGTAAGGTGCTTAAGAAACAATTAGATGTGGATATTCATCATTTTCCAGGAGCTGGAGCAGCTGGCGGACTTGGAGGGGCATTTGTTGGATTTTTAGATGGTAAGCTTCAATCAGGAACCCGGCTCATTCTGGATGTGCTTCAGATAGAGAAATATTTGAAAGCAGCAGACTTTGTCATTACCGGTGAAGGTAGATTAGATGGTCAAACGGCTATGGGGAAGGCTCCGTCTGGAATTGCCCAATTAGCAGGCAAGTATCATGTTCCAGTTATTGCATTGGCTGGAGGTGTCACTGCTGATTCCTCTGCTTTAAACGATCTCGGTATAACATCGTATTTTTCGATTATGAATGAGCCGATGGCACTCGAACAAGCCATGAATACAAACAAGACTTATGAAAATTTAAAATGTATCTCTAATCAATTATTTCGATTGATCAAAACAGTTCGTTTAGACAGTTGACGGAAGCAATTTTTTTATGATAATAAATAAATGATTAGCACTCGTAAAGTGAGAGTGCTAAAATGATGAATAGAAACTATTTATATGGAAGGGAGATATCATAATGGCAAAGAAAGAGTTCAAAGCTGAATCGAAAAGACTGCTTGAAATGATGATTAACTCTATCTATTCTCAGAAGGAGATTTTTTTACGAGAGTTAATTTCCAATTCTAGTGATGCGATTGATAAAATCTACTACAAAAAGTTAACCGATGATACGTTAACCTTTAATAAAGATGATTATTATATAAAAATTGAAGCGGATAAGGATAACCGCTTATTGAAGATTTCCGATACTGGAATCGGGATGACGAAGGAAGAACTTGAGAACCATCTTGGGACAATTGCAAAAAGCGGTTCCCTTGCGTTTAAAAATGAAAATGAATTAAAGGACGGACATGATATCATTGGTCAGTTCGGTGTTGGTTTCTATTCCGCCTTCATGGTTGCGGACGTTGTGACGGTTATCAGCAAGGCATTAGGCAGTGAGGAAGCATACAAGTGGGAATCTACCGGTGCTGATGGTTACAGTATCGAGCCATGCGAAAAAGACTCTGTAGGTACAGAGATAATTTTAAAAATCAAAGAAAACACTGAAGATGAATCTTATGATGAATATTTAGAAGAGTACCGTTTAAAATCGATTATTAAAAAGTATTCTGATTTCATCCGCTACCCAATTAAAATGGAGGTCACAGGAAGAAGACCAAAAGAGGGAAGCGAAAACGAGTTTGAGGATTACAAAGAGGAACAAGTCATTAATAGTATGGTTCCGATTTGGAGAAAAAATAAAAGTGAGTTAACAGACGAAGATTACGAGAATTTTTATCAAGAAAAGCGTTACGGCTTTGATAAACCGCTAAAACATATCCATATCAGTGTGGATGGTACGGTGAGATATAATGCGATTCTTTACATTCCGGAGAATATTCCATTTGATTACTATTCAAAAGAATTTGAAAAGGGACTAGAGCTTTATTCCAGCGGCGTTTTAATCATGGAAAAATGCGCTGATTTGCTTCCTGACTATTTCAGCTTTGTTAAAGGGATGGTCGATTCGGAAGACTTATCGCTGAACATCTCAAGGGAAATTCTGCAACAGGATAAACAATTGAAGTTTATTGCCAAAAACATTAAGAGCAAAATTAAACGTGAATTAGAAGGCATGCTTAAAAATGATCGTGAGAAATATGAAAAGTTCTATGACTCCTTTGGCAGACAGTTAAAGTTCGGTGTATACAGTGACTTTGGACAAGATAAAGATGTGCTCCAGGATTTATTGATGTTCTATTCATCGAAGGAAAAGAAATTAGTGACATTGGACGAATATGTATCCAGAATGCCGGAAGAGCAAAAATATATTTACTATGCCACTGGTGAAACTAATGAACGGATTGAGAAACTGCCACAAACAGAACTTGTAGCAGATAAAGGATATGAAATTCTGTATTTCACGGATGATATTGATGAGTTCGCCATTAAAATGCTGATGAACTACAAAGAGAAGGAATTTAAATCCGTATCAAGCGGTGATCTTGGAATTGAGGAAGATAACAAAGAAACTACAGAGTCCGAACAAAAGGAAAACAAAGATCTGTTTGACTTCATGAAAGAGGTCCTAGCAGATAAGGTGAAGGATGTAAAAGTTTCTAAGCGTTTAAGAACGCATCCGGTATGTCTAACAGCTGAAGGCGACTTATCTATTGAAATGGAAAAAGTTCTTAATGCAATGCCGAACAACCAAAATATTAAGGCGGAAAAAGTATTGGAAATTAACGTAAATCACGAAGTATTCCAATCTTTGAAAAATGCATTTGAAAACGATAAGGATAAGCTAAAATTATATACGAACTTACTATACAACCAAGCACTGTTAATTGAAGGCTTACCAATTGGTGACCCGGTTGAATTTACGAATGATATTTGTAAAGTGATGGTATGATAATTGTAAGACACTCGATTTTTCGAGTGTCTTTTTATCTAAGCTATAACAGTGAATATTGCGATTTCAGGCATTGTTGTATACATATGATGTGGTTTTATTCGGAACTGTAAGCATTAGGCGGCATGTACATCCATAATATTATTTTATAAAGGGATTAACTAAAGGAGCTTCCAATGAACGAAAAGTATTTTGATGCACTATTAAATATTAAAACAAGAGAAGAACAAAAAGGCTTTCTGAAGTCTATACATTATCATCGCTATGAGCCGACACCTTATCATGCACTAGAGACTCTATTTGACGAATATGAGCTAACAAGCAAGGATAGGATAGTTGATTTTGGCTGTGGAAAAGGGAGACTAAACTTTTACATACATCACTTCTTCCATGCAACGGCGGTAGGGATAGAAATGAATGAACAATTTTTCCGGGATGCAATGGCAAATCGGGAAAATTATTTGAAAAAGAATCATCATGGGGCAGATAAGATTTATTTTCATTGCTGTATAGCGGAGGATTATGAGATAGATCCGAAAGATAATCGTTTTTACTTTTTTAACCCATTCTCCGTGCAAATATTTATGAAAGTAGTTAACCATATCCTGCAATCTGTTGAAAAAGTGAAGCGGGATGTTGAATTGATTTTATATTATCCAGCAAATGAATATATGTATTTTTTAGAAAATCAAACTGCTTTTGTGTTGAAGCAGGAGGTTCCATTACGTGATTTAATCGAACATAATCCTAATGAGAGGTTTTTAATCTATCGATTAGACTGGTGACATGGAATGCTTTATTATCTATATATAGATAATATTTTGAATAGGAGTCTAAGTGATGAGCAAACAAAATCCTTTATTGGAAGCTTTTAAACAAACAAACTATCAGGTTGCAGGCAATGGAAAAAGAAATGTGCAAGTTTTGAAAGATGCGTTTGCTGAAGTAGATGGTGAATTTGAAAGTGATATGTATGGAAAAGGGAAAGTAATAGAAGAATTTCAAACGAAAATTGCAGAATTTTTAGGAAAAGAAACGGCAGTGTTTTTTCCAAGTGGTACAATGGCACAGCAAATTGCTTTAAGAATTTGGTGTGATGAAAAGGGATTGAAAAAGGTGGCGTATCACCCGCTTTGCCATTTGGAAATACATGAGGAGGACGGTCTAAAAGAATTACATCATATTGAACCTGTTTTGCTTGCGGATAAAAATAGAGTAATAGAGTTGAAAGATGTAGTAGATTTAGATCAGGAGATTGCTTGTTTATTGCTTGAGCTGCCGCAACGGGAAATTGGCGGGGTATTACCGGATTATGATACGCTCGTGTCGATTTCTTCCTATTGCCGTGAAAAAGGGATTAAGCTCGATTTGGATGGCGCTCGACTTTTTGAAATTCTTCCCTATTATCAAAAGACTGCTGCTGAGGTTTGTGCGCTTTTTGATAGTGTATATGTTTCCTTTTATAAAGGGATTGGTGGAATCGCTGGAGCTATTTTGGTCGGTGACAAAGATTTTATCGAGAAATCAAAGGTTTGGAAACGTCGCCACGGCGGGGATCTCATAAGTTTATATCCTTATATTGTAAGTTCGGATTATTATTTTGATCGGAGGATTCCGAAAATGGAGCAATATTATGAGGAGGCAAAGGAGCTTGCTGCGTTTTATAATCAGTGTGATTCCGTTCAGACGAAGCCATTAGTGCCGGTTTCGAATATGTTCCACGTTCATTTTGATGTTGCTAAAGGAGCTCTTGAGCCTATTTTAATAGAGATATATAAGGAAACCTCTGTAGGTCTAACAGGCTATTTGCAAGAGACTGATGAAAATTCCTGTAGTTATGAGGTAAGTATCGGGGATCAGTATGAAAAGGTTCCGAAAGAAAAATTAGCGAAAGTGTTTGAATTGTTAAGAGAAAAAGTGAGTAAGAAGTAATCGTTTAAAAGGAACCCCTCTCTAATTAGAATAGGGGTTCTTTTTATTGACGATGGATAAGTACCAAAAAAGACTGTAGGAAGAAGGAAGCGGTCATCAAAAAGAAGAATAGGTGCCCAAAAATCCATTCAATGGAGTGAACTGGTAATTAAAGGGGCTGATTTGCCCCACGTAAACTACTGTCCAAGCAATTGTTTCCCTATAATGATCTAGATTACTACTGCTTTAATAGTGTTTAATAAAGAATCTCTCTCCTTCCTATCTGCTCTCATTTTCTATCAAAAAATCTCTAAAACCCATCAAACAAGCTTGGTTCTTTCTGAAGCAATATACTTTGCAGAGCTTCCATCTCGCTTTTACTTCCTTTGATTGCTCCTGCATCGGATAATTGCTGTGCGGTTTTAAACCCAAGCAGCAGTGCGGTAAAATGATTAATGGTAAAGGAAAGCCCTGTGTTTTGTCTTAATTCTGGTGAAAAGGATAGCCCCATGTCTTTGTTCAATGTATATGTTCCTGTGTTCCAAGGAGCATGTTCATCCACGATTTGAAAGGTAACAGAGCTTTGATCCGACCATTGGAAAGGGTAAATTTCACAAAATTCTTTTACATCCACGATTCTAGCCATCCCAAATGTTTTTCGTTCCGTTTTTATATCAGGATTAAAAAGGGTAAAAGGGAGCGGATCAGACACATACGTATACATTTCTACTTTGTTTACCATCGAGTCGTGCTGGCAAATGAAGTTCCATAGTCCGATTCGAGCTTCATGATTTAACGGTACAAACTCTCTGATTTCCATTTCTTTCTTTGAAATGTCATAAAGCATATAACCTAGCGGGGTATGATGTTGATCATAATAAATGGCAACTTGCGATTTTTGAATGACATTTTCCTTCCACCAAATACGGTCCCTCGTCATCATTCCAATAAATTTATCAGCAAATTGAGGATAAATAGTTTTTAAATCTTCTATGTTGGAGTCCCTTGAAAATCTTTTAATATATCCGTTTTGTTGCGGCTGTCGGATAAGATCTGCTTTTGTCAAAGATAGAGTAAGGAACTCGGAGAAAACCTCCCAGCCAAATTTACGGTAAAAAGGGATGGAAAAGGGATGTAGAAAGGAGACGGTTTGCCCGTTTCTCCTCATTTCAGATAAGGAGTGTATTAGCAGCTCTCGGACATAACCTTTCCGGCGGTACTCCGGGTAGGTTGCCACACTTGAAATTCCTCCCATTTTAACTTGTTGTTGTTCCAGCCAAATATGAAAAGGGCGGATATGAAGCTTTGCCGCTAACTGGTCCCCATCGAAAATGCCATATAAATCCTGGTCTTCATATGATTTTATTTTCTTTTCTAATTCTCGCTCAGAATAGTCATATTGAAAGGCGTAGGAAGATAAACGTAAGGCATCCTTGTATTGTTTTTTGTGGATTTTGGTGATTTTCAGAAGAATCGCCCCCCATAGTAATGTATAATTTGCATTATATAGAAAATTTAATTAATAAAAAAGAGACTTTTTACATTTTCATTTTTTCACTGACAGGGGTGACGTAATGCTTGTTATAAATCAAAAACAAGTAGAAGATATTTTAACAATGAAAGCATGTATTCAGGTGATGGAGGATGTATTAAAGGAATTGGCAGCGGGAGAGGCGATTCAACACCTAAGGTCGGTTGTGCCGATAGAAAAGAATAATTTAATGGGTCTTATGCCAGGATATTTGCGGAAAGAGGAAGTAATTGGTGCTAAGGTAATTACGATTTATCCTGAGAATCATCAACATGGCCAACCGTCACATCAAGGGGTTGTTCTACTCAATGATGCGAAGGATGGGAGTTTAAAAGCAGTCATGGATGGAACGAAAATTACAGCAATCCGCACTGCGGCTGTTAGCGCCGTTGCGACTAAAGCTTTATCAAAAAAGGATGCTGAGGTTCTTAGTTTATTAGGGTCAGGGGAACAGGCGAGAACTCATTTAGAGGCAATTCTTTTAGTTCGACCTATTAAACTGGTGAACATATGGAGCAGAAACATGGAAAAGGCAAAAGAATGGAAGGCAGAGATGGAGCAAAAATATCCGGTATCTATTCATGTATTTGAAACAGTTAAAGGTGCTGTTCGAGAGGCAGATATTATCTGTACTTTGACTGCATCCACGGAACCAATTTTATGTGGGGAATGGGTAAAGGAAGGTGCACATATAAACGCCGTTGGCGCTTGCAAAGCAGCAGATCGGGAACTAGATTCAGAACTTGTGAGAAAGTCGTTATTTTATGTAGATAGAGTGGAATCGGCTTTGAATGAGTCAGGAGATTACCTTTTCCCTTTAAAAAAAGGGGTGATTGATTCCAATCATATTGTAGGGGAGATTGGGGAGGTATTGACCAAAAAAGTACATGGGCGGCAATCCAATTCGGAGATTACTATTTTTGAATCTCTTGGATTGGCGATAGAGGATCTAGCTGCTGCAAATTTTATCTATCATGAGGGAGTCAAATCAAAGAAAGGGACATTCATTTCAATGTGAAAGGAGGAGTAACATATGAGAAATTATTTAAATCAAACCGTTTTCCATTATTATTGTGCAGGTGTATATGAAGGCAAGATTCAGTTTAAAGAAAATCAAATTATGCATAGTAAGGTAGACATGCGTAGAAGAACACAAATGCAGGAAAATGTCCTTTCATCTGATGTAAAGGCGAACATTCCTTTTCAAAAAATACATAAAAACCTAGCCTTTTATTCAAATCAGGAATGGTCAGGAGAACGGGTTTGTCTTGAAAATGGGGATTTTTATCAAAGGCATGTGCAATATCGAGGAGTGGTAAATGGGAAGGAGCGTATATCACAGGTTTGGGCTCTTCGAAATGATACAGCATTAGATATTGTTACAGTTGGTGAAGAAGTCATTGCTTTTGTATGCCAAAATCGAAATGGAATGGAGGTTATAGTCAAGGAAGGATATGAAAAGCTAACCCCGCTAGTAGTCTATGATGACCCTCTTCTTTCCAAATCAGAATATGGCATCAATAATTTAGGAACATACTTAATACCGATGAGAGACGGAGTTAAATTAGCGACAGATGTATTTTTACCAGAGGGTCTGGAGAAGGGGCAGAAGGTACCAGCCATTTTGGTAAGAACTTGCTATGACCGCAATCGAAAAAAGGAATCCCTTATAAGATGGGTGAATAAAGGATATGCAGTCGTTTCTCAAGATGTAAGAGGACGCGCAGATTCAGAAGGTGAATTAGTTCCTTTTTATTATGAAAGAGATGACGGATATGACACGATTGATTGGATAATCTCACAGGAATGGTCTGACGGCAATGTAGGAATGTGGGGAGCTTCTTATTTGGGTTATGTAGTTGTGGCAGCCGCGACAAGTGGTCATCCTAATTTGAAGGCGGTTGTGGATGAAGTAAATGTTGGATCTCCTTTTATTGATACGGTAAGAAGAGGCGGAACCGTATGCTCCTGGCCATTGCTTAGCTGGACACTCGCGCAATCAGTTGGAAATCGTACCGATTTTGATATTTTTGCAGGACTTACCGTGAGCGTGGAAGAAGCGGTTGATGCAAGGCCAATCAAAGACATCCCCAAGCAAATCATAGGACGGGAATCGGGACCTTGGACACTTTGGAGCCATCATCCGGAATATGATGATTTTTGGGAAATTGTACTTTTTCAGAGCGCGGAGCTAATGTAAAAGCACCTATGTTTGTCATTTCAGGCTGGTATGATGGCGACAGTCCAGGCGTATCTGAGACTTGGAGAATGCTTACAGAGCATAATGTGCCGAATCGAAAAATTTGGCTTGGACCATGGGAACATAATCCGAACCGGGCAAGGGATTTCCAAGGAGTACGTTTTAGCAATGATGCGGTTGTATATGATTATGATGTGAAAATTTTAAAATGGTTTGACCGTTTCCTTAAAAATATACCTAATGGGATTGAGGAAGAACCGAGAGCAACGTATTATCTTGTCGGTGAAAATAAGTGGAAAACCTCAGATGATTGGACACCATCAGAAGCAACGATTACAAACTTTTACTTAGGCAGCAAAGGGCGTGCTAATTCAAGTCTTGGGGATGGTGTTCTGTTGCATGAACCTTGCGAACCATCACCAAACGATACTTTTATTTACAATCCGGATGAACCATTCCATTTTTGCGGGGAAAGGGAACCGGAGAATGTAAGAAAATATGAAATAAGAAATGATATTCTCGTATATACAAGTAATGTACTAAAGGAAGATTTAGCGATTGCAGGGGAACTCTCTGCGGAAATTTATGCTGGTAGTACTGGATTTGACACGGATTGGGTTGTGAATTTAAGCGATGTTGATGAAAAGGGGAATTCTATTTTATTGTCCAACTATATTATAAGAGCTAAATATCGGAACGGTTATGATGCGCCACAGCTTCTTATTCCAGGAGAAGTGGAAAAGTATTCAATCTTTATGCAAAATATTGCCCATACTTTTCCTAAAGGACATCGAATTCGATTTTCGATAACCTCATCAAGTAAATTTGTAGCATTTCCGAATAATAATACAGGCGGAAATCCATATGAAGATTCAGAGCAATTGGTTGTCACACAAAGAGTTTTTCATGATTCAAAATATCCTAGTCATGTGAAGCTGCCAGTTTTATACGGAAAAATATGTGAAAAAGGCTGATTGGAGCTTATCTAAGTTTTCCGCTTAGCAAAACAGTATGTTTATTGCATATATATGAAATAAACGATTTCAAGATGGACCTCGGACAAAGTGAAAAATAGGAGATTAGGAGAGATTCATAATGGCTCATCCTTATTTAACGGAAGATCATGATATTTTTCGAAAATCATTGAGGAAATTTTTAGAGAAAGAGGCCTATCCATTTTACGAAAAATGGGAAGAGGATCGAATGATTCCGCGTTCCTTTTGGAGAAAGATGGGGGAGCAGGGGTATCTTTGCCCCGATATCGATGAGGAGTATGGGGGCAGTGGAGTAGATTGGGGCTTTTCAGTCGTGATAAATGAGGAACTGGAACGGGTTGGCTCCAGTTTGATTGGCATTGGGCTCCATAATGACATTGTGGTTCCTTATATTAACTCATACGGAACAGAGGAACAGAAGCAAAAATGGCTGCCGAAATGTGCATCTGGTGAACTCATTACGGCGATTGCGATGACCGAGCCTGGTACTGGTTCTGATCTTTCCAATATTCAAACAACCGCAAAGCTGGAAGGTGATTACTATTTATTAAATGGGCAAAAGACATTTATTACAAATGGAATTGCGGCGGATTTAGTAGTGGTAGCTTGTAAAACTGACCTTCATGCAGTACCTAGGCATAAGGGAATCAGCCTTTTAGTTGTGGAGTGCGATACCCCTGGTTTTTCGCGCGGGAGAAAGCTTCATAAGGTAGGGCTGCATGCTCAGGATACAGCAGAGTTGATTTTTGAGGATTGCAAGGTTCCTAAGGGAAATTTACTTGGTGTGGAAGGAAAGGGTTTTCGCTATTTAATGGAAAAACTTCAACAGGAAAGACTGATTGTTGCGATTGCCGCTCAAATTGCATCGGAAGAGATGCTGCGTATCACCATGGATTATGTGAAGAGTAGGGATGTGTTTGGAAAACCGGTTAGCTCTTTTCAAAATACACAGTTTAAAATGGTGGAAATGGCGACAGATATTGAAATGGGGCGTACCTTTTTGGACCAACTGATAGCTGATCACCTGCAAGGAGAAAATATTGTAACGAAGGTTTCAATGGCAAAATGGAAGCTAACCGACACAGCTAGAAGAATTGCGACAGAATGTATGCAATTACATGGCGGTTACGGCTATATGGAAGAATACGAGATTGCCAGACGTTATCGTGATATACCAGTAGCAAGTATTTATGCAGGGACGAATGAAATCATGAAAACGATTATTGCGAAGAACTTGGGGCTTTAAATGGATGAAAACTTGTATAAGGCTTTTTATAGGGTAATGCCTATTATAAATGGAGAAGGGAAGAAAAAGATGCGGGATGTCGTTATTGTAGAGGCAGTGCGTACAGCAGTCGGAAAAAGAAATGGATTTTTAAAGGATTATCGCCCGGATGATTTAGCAGGCGAGGTTTTAAAAGAGCTTGTGAATCGAGCTGGGTTGGATCCAAGCCTGGTTGAAGACGTGATCTTAGGATGTGTATCCCAAATTGGGGAACAAACTGGAGATATCGCCAGAGTGGCAGCACTTATCGCCGGGTATCCAATGGAGGTGCCTGGGGTGACCATTGATCGGCAATGCGGTTCAAGCCAACAGGCTGTTCACTTTGCCGCGCAAGCAATTCTATCAGGGGACATGGATATAGTTGTTGCAGGCGGAGTGGAAAATATGTCTCGCATTCCAATTGGCTCTAGCTATCAGGGAGCCCCATTTAGCGCAAGACTGAAAGAGAAATATGAAATCATCCATCAGGGTTTATCTGCGGAACGAATTGCAGAAAAATATGGCTTTACAAGGGAAGAATTAGATCAATTTTCATTTGAAAGTCATCAGAAAGCATTGTACGCACAGGAGAATGGATATTTTACAAAAGAAATTATGCCACTTGAAGTAACATTAGAGGACGGCACTAAGGAGATATTTAAGGAAGACTCGGGTCCGCGAAAAGCAACCAACCTGGAAGCGTTAGGGAACTTAAAGCCAGCTTTTATAGAAAATGGTGTTATTCATGCCGGAAACTCCAGCCAAATTAGTGATGGTGCTGCCGTCTTATTATTGATGTCCCGGGAAAAAGCGGAACAATTAGGCTATAAACCGAAGTTTCGTATTCACACCCGGGTAGTAGTTGGTTCTGATCCTACTTTGATGTTGACAGGTCCTATTGCTGCAACGGAAAAAGCGTTGAAGAAGGCTGGTCTAAATATCGATGACATAGATATTTTTGAAGTAAATGAAGCTTTTGCACCTATTCCGCTTGCATGGTTAAAAGAGACAGGCGCAGATCCAAGGAAATTAAATCCAAATGGCGGGGCAATTGCATTAGGACATCCATTAGGAGGAAGCGGAGCGCGTCTCATGGTCACGATGCTTCACGAACTGGAACGGACTGGTGGCAGATATGGATTGCAAACCATGTGCGAAGGCCATGGAATGGCGAATGCGACAATTATTGAGAGAATCGGTTGATGAAATTAAAGGAAAAAAGTGACGTTCATCATTGGATTGGTGGCCTTTTTTTAATGTTTTGCTGATTGGAAAACGGTAATGAATAGGTAGAGCGTGAGAAAAATGGTATCTATAGAAGGAAGATAGTACCCGGAAATATGGAGGTGCAGCGGAAATGGGAACAAAAGGGCTGGTATTGTTCCTAAAATTAAGAGGATGCAAGGAAAATGGGAACAATCGTGATAGTATTGTTCCCGAAATTAAGAGAAGGCAAGGAAAACGGGAACAATCGTGATAGTATTGTTCCCGAAATTAAGAGAAGGCAAGGAAAACGGGAACAATAGTAATAGAATCGTTCCCGAAATTAAGAGGATACAAGAGAAATGGGAACAATTATGACAGTATTGTTCCCGAAAACAAGAGAAGGCAAGGAAAACGGGAACAATAGTAATAGAATCGTTCCCGAAATTAAGAGGATACAAGAGAAATGGGAACAATTATGACAGTATTGTTCCCGAAAACAAGAGAAGGCAAGGAAAACGGGAACAATAGTAATAGAATCGTTCCCGAAATTAAGAGGATACAAGAGAAATGGGAACAATTATGACAGTATTGTTCCCGAAAACAAGAGAAGGCAAGGAAAACGGGAACAATAGTAATAGAATCGTTCCCGAAATTAAGAGGATACAAGAGAAATGGGAACAATTATGACAGTATTGTTCCCGAAAACAAGAGAAGGCAAGGAAAACGGGAACAATAGTGATAAAATGGTCGCTTATCAAATGAACAATTTTCCTATAACCATCCATTGTCGATATAGGATATACTCATTTTATAACTAGTGTCTAAGAATACATAAAAGCCACATAACTGGGGAGGAACTTTAGTGGAACAAGCAGGATTGAAGTGGGGAATGATTGCAACATGGGCCATGGCCTACGATGGTGTTAAAAAAGCTTCCGGGGAATTGAAAAATAACATAAGTGCTGCAGATGCTTTGGAAATTGCCATTAAGGAAGTAGAAAATCATCCATTCTATAAATCAGTTGGATACGGCGGTCTTCCAAATGAACAAGGAATCGTAGAATTGGATGCAGCCTTCATGGATGGGGATAATTTTAATATTGGTGCGGTTGCCGGGATGCAGGACGTAAAAAATCCAATCTCTGTAGCTCGTAAATTAAGTGAACAACAATTCAATCGTTTTCTGGTTGGAGATGGGGCGACTGCCTATGCGCAAAAAAATGGCTTTGAACGAGTGAATATGCTGACGGAATCCGCAAAATCAAGTTGGGAAAAGCGCATAGAAGAGATGAAAAAAAGCGAATTAAGTCCATATGATGGGCATGACACAGTAGGGGTTGTTTGTTTAGATGCCAAAAACTCGATGGCAGCTGGGACCTCTACTTCAGGGTTATTTATGAAAATGCAAGGTCGTGTTGGAGATTCCCCTTTATCTGGTTCGGGATTTTACGTAGATAGTGAGATTGGGGGAGCCTCTGCTACTGGTTTGGGAGAAGACCTGATGAAAGGCTGCCTTAGCTACGAAATTGTCCGACTGATGGGAGAGGGACTTACACCACAACAAGCAGCAGATAAAGCAGTGTACGAATTTCACGATAAATTAACGAAACGAAAAGGAAAAGCTGGCGCCATGTCACTGATTTGTATGAATACGAAGGGGGAATGGGGAGTTGCGACAAATGTGGAGTTTCCGTTTGTTGTTGCTACAGAAACAGAAGAGCCGAAAATTTATGTAGCGAGAAAAGGCGATGGTCATTCGACGATAATTGAGGAAGCTTCGCAGGAATGGCTCGATAATCACGAGGAATGAAAATAATTACCAGAAGCAGATGTTAAACCTTGGAAAAGGATAGAACACCTGCTTTTTATTTTACTTAATAGTTTCACACATCATTTTTATAAAAAAACACCGATATTCTATATTATTAATGATTTAGTTTTTGTTGATTGGCAAGTGAACAGGATCCACTTTTGCTGCGACTTCAAAATGTAAGGAGTTTTGATGAAGCTTATACGTGGCAATCCATTAAACAGCCATCCTATCAACACCTTTTAAGTAAGATTCTTAGAAGCAGGTTTTACAAAGCTATATTAGAAATTAAATAACGTTGAAAATAAATTTCTTTTTTTGTTTATTTTATAGGAGTTGGCATTGTTGTTAGAGATGTCCTTCGATTCCGTTTCAGCTAGTTTTTTCTCTAAGAGCTCAACGTGGGTGTTGAGGCGATTGATTTCATTTTCCAAATCCTCAATCTCTTTTCTGTGGGTTAATAATTGGTAAGAAACAACCTTGTCGGCCTTCTCATTCAGTTTTTTTTCCAGATCATTCATTCTTTGAACGAGTATATCGGCAGTAGATTCCTTTAAAAGAATTGCTGTTTTTCCTTTTCGGACTTTATTTCGGGAGATAGTGACATCTTGCAGAAATGTTCCGTTTTGAATTTGCTTTTTAACCTGTTTCAAAACAGAAATATCTTCATCTTGAATATCATAATGTCCGAGTTCATTTCTGTTCATATCAAGGTCTAATTCTTTAATCCAGCGTTTTAATGTACTTTGTGAAATACCTAGTAGCTTTGCTGCAGTTGCCGTATTCAAGTGATTTCCCCCTTTTCATTCGGCTGATTGATATCGCAGGTACGTGAATTTTCCTGCTATTATCCAATTTCGATTACTATTAGCCATTTCTTTATAAGAGTTATTCTCCTTAAAAATTCAGATTCCTTTCCATGTGACAAAACAAGTATCTCTTCGGCAAAGAAAGTGTTCTTCCTACTAAATTCTTATGAAAATGTCGAACAGTGAAGGGGTGGAAAACAACCTTCCAGATGCAGTATCAGGCACCGCTAGTGGACTGTTGTCTTTATGTGGTGCCGGACACCTTTTGTGTTATACTACAAGAAAAGGTTTTGGTTGTATGTTTTTTTGTATTAGGGGTGAGTCAGGTTTGAAAGAGGATGTTCTTCAGTTGATCGAGTATGAAATTGCGCTTCTTGTCAGGCTAACAACAGCGCATAGTCCAAAGCTAGGGAGTTTGGACCGGTCCGAGTATTTATTGTTAAGTGAGCTAGAGAAAAAGAGCCCGTTAGCAATCAATGCGCTTGCAGATAAATTATTGCTGAATCTTTCTACTGCAAGTAGACAGGTTGCAGCTTTGGAATCTAAAAAATATATTAGACGATTTCCTGATTCACAAAATGGAAGAATCAGCCTTGTTGAATTGACGGATGAAGGGAAAGAAATTCTTCATAAGGTTCAGCAAGCGCGATACGCTGCCTATAAAGAAATGCTACATGATTGGTCCGAAGATCAGTTGAAACAATTGGAAGGGAACCTTTCTCGCTTAAATCAGGATTTTAAATCATGGCGTAAATAAAATGCTGTCTCCATTACGATGGACAGTATTTTTTTATTAATCCTTGTTATCCAAGGAAGATGTACGAATGAATGAGGAATTACCTCAATCCACAATATTATTTAGTAGTTTTTTGGGGGAATGCTCGGAAAAGGTACTATTGATTCACGCGTACGACCATATGGGAACTACAGGAAGTGATAAATAAAAGATTGCAATTTTAGTTTTTAAAGTTGTATAATACATATTGCATAATACAAGTTATTGTACGTGTTGTGAATTTCCTTTAGTGGAAATTCTTTTTATTTGATTCTACAAAATATGCAGGACACTTTTCATCCTGCATTCTTTCCATAAGGCTACGTTGTAGACAAGGATTGATATATCTTCTAAACAACAAAGTCTTTCATCATTTATTTTCATGAAAGGAGGAAATGGAATGGAGCAAGAAAATACACAAAACTCAAAGGGAATTATGAAAATTCCTAGCTTTTTAATCATTTCTTTTTTGACCATTTTCGCCATTGGACCGCAATATTTTGCAAATTTGTCCTACACAATGAACCAAGAAATTGTTCAAAATGGCCTCAGTCTTGGGTCGCAACAATTACTTATTCCGTCAACACTTTCAAATATCGCTTTTGCACTTGGGGTTCCTCTCGGTCCCGTGATTACTAGAGCTCTTGGGGTAAGGAAAAATTACTTAACCTTTATATTACTGTTTCTATGTGGTTCGCTTATTAATCTTTTTGCACCTAATTTAGTGATCCTTGTGATAGGCCGAATCATTCAGAGTGTCAGTGCAGGAATTCTGTTTTTAACGATGCTGCCTGTCAGCTTAAAATCATTTCCTAATAATATCCGAAATACGTATTTATTCTTTATTATAACTGGATTATTCGGTGCTACAGCTGCAGGAGCATTTTTCGGTTCACTTTCATTAGATGTGGATGCATGGCGCTGGTTGTTTTTGTTAAATGTTATATCAGCATTGTTGTGCTTAATCATCGGATTTTTTGCATTGCCAAAAATAGTGGAAGAGCATGAGCATCCCCCAATTGATAAAACGGGTTTATTTTTATTGATTTTGCTTATGATAGTACTTTCCATTCCACTTTGCAACTTAATGAATAAAGGTTTTACCTCTTATTATGTTTGGCCTTTTTTGGTTATTGCAATGATATTATTAGTTTTATTTATATTAGTGGACGTAAAAGCAGAAACCCCAATAGTACCTTTTAGAACGTTGAAGGCAGCCAAACCAATTTCGGGAACTGTAATGGCGGTAGCATCACATATTTTACTTGTGTTAGCTCTTGCTGGGATTAACGGATTTTTACGGCATAATAAAGATCTTCCAGTTCATTATTTATTAATTTTCTATTGCTGTTTTTTTGTAGGAATCGTGTTTACAGCTATTTTTAAAACACTATTCTATGGTGCGTTAGGTGCTGGAAAATTAGGGATCATCGGCTCTCTAGCCGTTATGTTTGTCAGCTGGAAATGGAGAACGATGACGCCTGCTGTTTCCTTGCCAGTGCTATACGTTGAAATCGCGCTTCTGGGAGCAGGTGTTAGTATGGTACTCGTTAGTGGTGCATTAGGGACAGCCTTTGCAGGAAACTTACATTTTGCATCAATGCGTTCAGGTACTCTGCATACAATCCGGAACTTTACAGGGGCAGTGGTTACGCCAATTGTTGCCTGGTTTATTTCAACGCAAAATCATATTCAATATGAAAATATTAGAGGGCATTTAGGAGAATTTGACTCCGAAACGAATGCGGAACTTGTCAATTTGACTCGTCGATTCGTAAGTATGGGACTGCCTGTTAAGGATGCCCAAAGTATGACTTCATATGAATTAATAGCAAACACGAAAAAATCAGCCATTTTGATGGCATATCATAATCTTTTTACAATCATGTTTGGGGTCGGTGTAATTATGCTCGCCGCATCGATTGTTAAAATGGCGACAGGTAAAGGAATTGGGCTTGTAAAAAAAGAGAAGAAGGTTAAAAGGTCAGATAAAAAAATTACAGAACCAACTGCCTAAATGTTAAAAATAAATTTGACTTTGAGAGGAGAAAAGTTATGGCTCGTCGATTAATTTTGGCCAATATTATAGGAGTTATCGTAGTATTTCTGTTAGTAGCAGCAGGTGCTTATTTCTACTATGAACATGAGCATTATTTAAAAACAAATGATGCTGTCGTTTCTGCTGATATGATGCCAGTGGTAGCATCGAAATCCGGTGTCTTAACAGACTGGAGTGTATCAAATGGAGAAGATATTTCTAACAAGGAAAATGTAGGGAATATTTTTGATGGTAAAAATTCCGTTCCAGTTGATGCCAGAATGGATGGCAAAATTATTAAAAATGAAGCTAGAAAAAATCAATTAGTTCAAGCAGGACAGGTTCTTGCTCAAGAAGCAGATATGGACCATCTATACATTATTGCGAATATCAAGGAAACAGACTTAAAAGACATTGAAGAAGGCGATAGTGTGGATGTTTCGGTAGATGGCGACTCAGGAGTTGTATTTAAAGGCAATGTGGATGAAATTGGATATGCAACAAACTCTGTATTTTCTGTACTACCATCCGATTCAACCGGTAATTATACAAAAGTAACTCAAAAGGTCCCTGTGAAAATCTCTATCGATCAACCATCATCAAAAGTGCTGCCTGGTATGAACGCAGAAGTAAAAATTAAAAAATAGTTATCGGGTGTCAGGCACCCTCCGTGGACAGCGTCCATGAGTGGTGCCTGACACCTTATTTATTTTTTGTGATCTTTTTTTGTGATCTCGCTGCGGATATTTATGTCCTTTGAGAATTCGGTATTTTGTTTATTGTTGGGATACTTGTTTTTGCGTTCACGGTTATCATTTTTGTTTGTCATGTATGGCCCCCCTTTCCTTGTTTCTATATTTTGTGTAGAAAGGTAGGTTTTATAATGGAAGATTTTTATGTGTAAAAAAAGCACCAGGCATAAGAGAGAAGCCTGGTGCTTATTTATTTTGAAGTAAAGCAGTTTGTCTGTTTTTAAATGACTGATTAGCTCGCAACGTGTACTGCTGCCACTTGCTTACTATAATAATGGCTGGTAAAGCAATCTGTGGCGAGGATAATGGAAAATCTAAAATCCCGGTTAAGCCAAGAATCGGCAACGAGAATAGGAACCAGTCAAAAATACTTTTGCTGTGATTATATTTCAGCATTTTTAGAAATTGAAACATAAAGATAATGGTTATTCCAACAAATACAACCCCTGCAAGTATCCCGAAATCTGTAAAAAAGGCTAAGAAGATATTATGGGCATGTGCTGCCTGGTGTCCGGTTAGATTGAAATATTCGGTCGGAAATCCAAGTGGTGTCAAACCAAAACTAGGATATTCTTTAATTAAATTAATACTGTTTTTCCATATAAAGAGACGAGTTTCAAAATTTTTGAATATGTCATAACTTCTTGGAATAAAGCGGTAAAGCCAAAATCCGTTCGCTATTAGAATGCTCGCGGTAAATAGCGACCATTTCCAACTCAATCTTAATAAAAATATCCCGAATAAAATTAGCATTACTCCGAACCCTGAACGTGATCCTGTCTCAATAATACCAGCAACAAGAAACACCAAGAAGGTACAATAAAGAACGATTCGCTTATAAACCTTCATCTTTATAGCTTTTAAAAGCTCGGCCAGTAAAAACCCCATTGCAAACACTAATAAAAAGGCTGAGTAATTAGGGTTATAGGCTGATCCATATAAACGTTTATGACTTAAAAAGCCTAATAATTCACTCCCAGTTAAATATCCGAACAGTTTATTGGTCCAGCCTGTTCGAAATAGCATCAAACAAAAGGTACCAAACAAGTACTGGTAAATGCCGCCAAATATAATCACCCAGCTAAAGTGTCTCATCTGAGTCACTTTATTCAGATTCATACTAAACAAATATACTCCATAAAAACCTATTATGCTTAGAGAAACGGAGAGATAGCTCCATTGCTGCTGCTGGATTGCTGCCCCAATCGTGGATAAAAATAGAATAGAAAATAGTATGGTAATAATATCCAAGGGAATTTCTCTCGTTCCTTTTATCACCCGAAACATTTCCATTGCCCCAAGGGTAAGCATATACAAGATCCCAATCGGTGGAAGTACAATTAATAAAGCTAAAGCGGCCGCTAGTGGCTGTTCTCGAAAGTAATGGAATACTAAGTTCCTGATATTCTTCATAAAACTCCCCTTTCGTTAATAAAAGCACTAATTAGAGCAGTTTTATCAATCTATATAAATAACTGTTTAACGACGTACTATCGGCATTATTTTCTTCTTAAGTGGTTAAGAAAAAAGGGTTTTTTACCATGTATAAAATTAAGATGGCAATTTTCTTTACCCTTTTCTTTAACTTAGTTACTTTATAACGTTTTACTTAATTTCTGCTTAAGGAATTATTAAAAATAGATGAGAAAAGGAATCGGAATACTCAAAACAAATAGAAGACGGATATCCACGTCTATTTCCTTTTTTTCTCATATAAAATCCTTTATTCTTAAAGGAGATGTTCGTATGAGAGAGGGATACAACTTGAAGCAAATATATAGTGAAATAATTCAATTTCGTGGCTCGCATTATGATTTCGGCTTTTTGCAAGGAGAAAAACTAAGGGATTCTATTACGGTTAAAAATCGCGAGAATCAATGGAAGGTGCGAAAGCCTAGATTTACGATTGAAGTAGAGGAAGTCAAACAAGCGATTACTAGATTTGCACCGGGAGTATGGGAGGAATTGCTTGGATTGCAAGCGGCCTTACAATGGCCAATGGAGCGCGTTCTGATGGAATTTGGGGGATACCGGTTAGATTATGTCCGTTCAGGATGTTCCATTTTAACGGGGGATTACTATTTAATTCGCAATTATGACTATCATCCGAAAACGTATGAAGGGAGATATGTCTTTTTCAAACCGACGGATCAAGGATACGCCAGTGTGGGACCAAGCCAGCGTGTGACTGGAAGAATGGATGGCATGAACGAAAAAGGATTAGCTCTTGGCTATAACTTTATGCATCGCAAGAATCCGGGAGATGGCTTTATTTGTTGTATGATAGGGAGAATAATATTAGAAGCTTGTGCTAATGTTGACGACGCGGTCGCAATGTTAAAAGAAATACCGCATCGCCATTCCTTCAGTTATATTGTCTATGATGTCAGTGGAGAGACATATATAGTGGAAACCTCCCCGCGAAGGGTGGAAGTTCGCAGGTCAAATGCATGTACGAACCATTTTGAAATCATGACACAAGAGAATCGTAATCATTTGGTCGATTCTAAGCGAAGATTAGAAATTATGGTGAAAAACCGAGAAAATCTTGTGGATGCACAAGATGCATTTCGATTATTAAATGACGCTGACAAAGGAATCTTTTCAAAGTTATATGGCAGCTGGGCGGGAACCATCCATACATCTGCCTATTTGCCAAGGGAAATGAAGGCTTGGATTGCCTTGGGCGGTAATCAAGAGCCAATACAATTTGATTTTGCCCGATGGCTAAACGGAGAAAATTTGGGGTTAGATAAAATAAAAGGTGAAATAGATACGGACATACCATTTGTCCATATGGATGAAGGAGCTGATTGGTTTCGAAGGTGAGTTAGTGTACACATATAAGAACAAATAAGCAGTTTGTCTATTTGGAGTGCCAGCATCAAATATTATTCACCAATCTACCCAGTAGAAAATATGTTAGAAAAAACTGTTAATCTTTTATTAGGAGGGGAAAACATTGCTTGATCCCTTTCTAGTATAGGATTATTTTGGATAGTAAGTTGTCTTAATAACAAAAAGTTGCACAAAGGAAAAATTTATTTACAAGGCAAATAAATAGTGATATGATTTTGATATACAAATGATCGATATAAATTTTTTTAGACTAATTTTTGCGCGAGGGAAAATTATTTTTCCCCGTCCAAATAAGGAGGAGGAGCTACGGTGGGCATTCAACTTGAACGAACAAATGAAGAACGTGGATGGTTAAAAAGAAGTTCTAGTGTAAGTCTGGAAGAAGTAAACAATTCGGTGAAAATACCTAAAAAGGCAGGTACTTGGCGGAAATTTCTTGCCTTCGTTGGACCGGGATCATTGGTGGCTGTTGGATATGTTGACCCGGGCAACTGGGCAACCTCCATTGCTGGCGGTGCACGTTTCGGCTATACGTTGTTATCTGTCATATTAATATCCAATTTAATGGCTATATTACTTCAAGCTTTATCAGCGAAACTCGGGGTTGTAACAGGAAGAGACTTGGCACAAGCGACTCGGGATGCAACAGGGAAAAAGACAGCGTTCTGTCTCTGGATATTATCTGAGCTTGCCATTATCGCAACGGATTTGGCAGAGGTCATCGGTTCGGCTATAGCCTTAAATTTATTATTTGGTATTCCTTTGTTAATCGGTATTTTAATTACTACTCTGGATGTAGTGCTCTTATTGCTGTTACAGCAGAAAGGATTCCGAATTATTGAGTCCATTGTGATTGTATTGATGACAACAATTTTTGCTGTTTTTGCATATGAAGTGATTATTTCCAAACCAGAAGTGTCCTCTTTATTAAGTGGCTATATACCAAAGCCGGAGATTGTAACGAATCCGCAAATGCTATTTATTTCACTAGGTATTTTAGGGGCGACTGTTATGCCTCATAATCTTTATTTACACTCTTCCATCGTCCAAACAAGGCAGTATAAACGTAATAGAGAGGGAAAGAGGGAGGCTCTTAAATTTTCATTATGGGATTCAGCTCTTTCGTTAACTGTAGCATTTTTGATTAACTCCGCTATCTTAATTCTTGGAGCAGCAGCATTCCATGGAAGTGGTGTAGATGTTTCGGAAATTGAAGCGGCTTATGAGATGCTGAGCCCGACTTTAGGTGTAGGGATTGCAAGTACCTTATTTGCTGTTGCACTGCTTGCATCCGGACAAAATTCAACCATTACTGGCACTCTGTCTGGACAAATCGTAATGGAAGGGTTTATGAATTTAAGAATCAGACCATGGCTGCGCCGCCTCATTACTAGATTATTAGCTGTTATACCGGCCTTTATTGTCACTTGGATAGCTGGCTCAAGAGGAACTGGGGAACTTCTTTTATGGAGTCAAGTGATTCTAAGCTTACAGCTCCCATTTGCGGTTGTACCATTGGTAGTGTTTACGAGTGACAAAAAGAAAATGGGTGAGTTTGCAAATAAAATGTGGGTAAAAGTTCTAGCTTGGCTATGCACAGCCGTCATTATTGTCTTGAATGTATTCTTGGTAGGTTATATCATCGTTACGGGTCATGATTTGGGATAACAAACAAAAGTGGCATGCACAATCTATTAAACTAGCTGTGCATGCCATTTTTCCATCCCGAATGTCACGTATCTACCGGTGATGTACAGTTAAGCACTGGTTGGGCTAGACATCAAGTGAAATGGAACTATCTCTGGTCTAACTTGGAAAGTGTAAGCAACATTGTTTCGGCACCGATTTTTACATCTTCCTTTGAGGTGAACTCCTTAGGATTGTGACTAATGCCGTCTTGGGAACGAACAAAAATCATTCCTATTGGAAAGCTGTCTTTAAATTGCATTCCATCATGACCAGCGCCACTTGGCAGAGAAATAACAGGAAAGCGCAGTTCAGCGATACTCTCTTGAATAGTTTCTTGAATGGTACTAGAACATAATACAGGAGCAATTTTTTGAAGTTCCACAATAGACATATGTATTCCGCGTTCTTCCACAACCTTTGATGCGTAGTCCCTGATTTCCTTTTCTAACTGGTCAAGTATTTCTTCGTTAATATCCCGAATGTCAATCGTGAATTCCACGCTTCCCGGAATGACATTAACACCACCTGGAGTAAGGGATAACGTCCCAACTGTTGCTACTGCATGTTCATATTTCTTAGCCAATTTCTCCGTTTCTGAAATAATCAAACTGGCAGCAACCAAAGGGTCCTTCCGTTGGTTCATTGGTGTTGCTCCAGCATGCTCTGCTTCACCTTTTAAAGAAAACTTCAGCCATAGTGGCCCAGCAATACCCGTTACAACTCCAACAGGAACATTCTCCTTCTCTAAAACTTTCCCTTGTTCGATATGTAATTCTAAGTAAAGCTTTATATTATCCATTTTAGCCTCTTGAATTTTGTTCGGATCATATCCATGCTTCACCATGGCATCGTGTACAGATATGCCATTTGCATCTTTCCATTGTAAATGATCCGCTTTCAGATTACCTGCTACGGCTAGGCTTCCAATCATACCAAATCCAAATCTGGAACCTTCTTCATCTTTAAAAGCAATCACCTTTACCGGATGGTTTAATTTAATATTTTGTTCTTGAAGGGACTGTAACACCTCAATAGCTGTTAATACTCCAAGACTTCCATCAAATTTACCACCATTTGGTACTGTATCAATATGTGATCCCAATAGGATAGTGGGGAGATTATCTGCCCCAGGTAAAGTTCCTATTAAATTTCCGATAGAATCATAGGTAACTTGCAGTCCAGCTTCTTGCATGTAGTGTTTGACTTTTTCATACGCCTCTTTTTCAATGTCTGTATAAGCAAAACGGGTAACACCATTATCGGAAGTTTGCCCGATGAGTGAAAGTTCTTGAATTCTTGTCCAAAGACGATCGGAATTTACCATTAATCATTTCTCCCCTGCATTATTATACATTTATTATACATAATTATTAGTTTTATGAAACTCTAGGTTATTAATAACGAGTTAGGTTTTTTATGTAAAAAAAGATAGAAAAATTTAATTACTGGAAGTTTTAAAGGTAAAATAGGTATAGCAAATTATTTTAGAAAAGGGGAAGAATTTCCATGAACTTTTCGGGTAAAGTCGTAGTAGTTACAGGTGCAGGAAATGGGATTGGAAAGACGGTCGCCATTGAATATGCGAAGAAAGGTGCAAAAGTGGTAGTTGCGGAGGTAGAACGAGAAGCTGGACAGCGAACGTCTGATCAAATCAATCAAGATGGTGGCAATGCTATTTTTATCAAAACAGATGTAAGAAATCCCGAGGAAATTGAAGATTTATTTTCTGCTGCAGCCAGGGAATGTGGAAGCGTTGATATTGTCATTAATAATGCTGGTGTGTCCAGATGGAAGGACCCACTAGAGTTAACAGTGGAGGAGTGGGATGACATCATTAATACAAATCTTCGCAGTGTCTTCTTATGTACGCGTGAGGCAGCAAAATATATGAAAAACGGCGGTGCGGTCGTGAATATCGCGTCGACACGTGCCTTAATGTCTGAGCCTAATTCAGAAGGCTATGCAGCGACAAAAGGTGGTATTGTTGCACTAACACATGCTATGGCTGTTTCATTAGGTGAAAAAGGAATTCGTGTGAATGCAATCAGTCCGGGTTGGATAGAAACGAATAACTATGCGCAATTAAGCGCCGTTGATCATGCCCAGCACCCTGCAAAACGAGTTGGAAAACCATTAGATATTGCAAAAGGCTGCTTTTATTTAACAGATCCGGAAAATGACTTTGTCACTGGCCAAAATATTGTCATTGATGGTGGAATGACCATTAAGATGATTTATGAAGAATAAATTAAAAAAGTGAATGATCAAAAAATCTAGAGGATTGCATCTCTAGATTTTTTTTATAGAGATTAATAGTCAAATCAAAATTAATCGCAGACACTCTAATAATTTTTAATCTTATTGGAAGTAAAAGTTGTCAAATTGGTGTGTCTATTGTGAGTGAACCAATTGGCGGATTGTCCGTTTGTGGTGAAATTTAAAGTGCGAATTTCACTCGGTGCCCGACACCATATAGTGATTGTGAATGATGGCGTATTTTTTGAGAAACAATAGTTTTGTCAAAGTTTGTGCGACAAAGTTAGGTTTCCTTTTTGTTGAAGGTGGTGTTTTAGTGTCATAACATTATTAATGTACTATCTTAATGAAAGGAAGAGAGCGAATGGCTCAATCAAATATAAAAGTAGCGGTTCAAAAGTTTGGTAACTTTTTGAGCTCTATGGTTATGCCTAATATTTCTGCTTTCATTGCTTGGGGTCTGATTACAGCATTCTTTATTCCTACTGGTTTCACTCCAAATGAAAGCCTTGCCAAAATGGTTAGTCCGATACTTACCTATCTGTTGCCACTACTAATTGGTTATACAGGCGGTAAGCTCGTTCATGATCAACGTGGTGCCGTTGTCGGTGCAATTGCCACAATGGGGGTTATTGTAGGGGAACCGACAGTTCCAATGTTCCTTGGTGCAATGATCATGGGACCACTTGGCGGTTATGTAATCAAGAAATTCGATCAATTAATCGAAGGAAAAATTAAAGCCGGTTTTGAAATGCTTGTTAACAACTTCTCCGGTGGTATTTTAGGTGGGGCTTTAGCTATCCTCGCATTCTGGGCGATCGGTCCTGCGGTAAAGGTGTTAACAGGATGGCTGGTTAATGGTGTAGATTGGCTTGTAGCAACAAATCTTTTACCTTTAACAAGTATCATAATCGAACCTGCCAAAATCTTGTTCTTAAACAACGCTATTAATCATGGTGTATTATCACCAATTGGTATTGAACAAGCGAAAACTGCAGGTAAATCTGTTCTATTCTTACTTGAAGCAAATCCTGGACCAGGTATTGGTCTATTGTTAGCATATTGTATATTTGGAAAAGGAACAGCCAAAAGATCTGCACCAGGTGCTGCCCTTATTCAATTCTTTGGGGGTATTCATGAAATTTACTTCCCATATGTACTAATGCGTCCGATGTTATTCATCGCTGTTATCCTTGGTGGTATGAGTGGGGTATTAACATTAGTTCTTTTAGGCGGCGGTTTATTAGCTCCAGCATCACCAGGAAGTATTATTGCTGTTCTAGCAGTTACTCCACATAGTGCAGGCGCTTATATTGCTAACATTGCAGGGGTTCTTGTAGCGGCTATTGTATCCTTTGTTGTTTCAGCCTTTATTCTAAAAACAGGTAAACAAAAGGATGAAGATATTGAAGAAGCAGCAAGAAAAATGCAAGAAATGAAAGGCAAAAAAAGCTCTGTTGCAGGTGTATTTGCGGAAAACAACGGAAAAATGCCTGAGCACGTAAGCAAGATTGTATTTGCTTGTGATGCAGGAATGGGATCCAGTGCAATGGGAGCATCCCTTCTTCGTAAAAAGGTAAAAGAAGCGGGATTAAATATAAATGTAACGAATACAGCTATTAGCAACTTACCTTCTGATGCACAAATTGTTGTGACGCAGGAAGAATTAACGCCTAGAGCGAAAAATAAACTTCCAAACGCTTATCATGTATCGGTAGATAATTTCTTATCAAGTCCGGAATATGATAAATTAATTGATCAGCTAAAAAATGGCGATACTAACGAATTAAACGAGGTTGTAGAGGACGCAGAAGCAAATGCTCCGAGTCCTGAAGATACGCCTGATAGCAATGACGGATTGTTATTAGAAAAAAATATCTTCCTAAATCAACAATTCGCAAATAAGGAAGAAGCAATTCGTTTTGCAGGTAGAGCATTAGTGGAATCTGGATACGTGAAGGAAAGCTATATTGAAGCAATGATTGCTCGCGATGCAATGACTTCTACGTATATGGGAAATGATGTAGCCATTCCACATGGTACAGAAGAAGCGAAAAAAGATGTACTTCAATCAGGATTCACCGTATTGCAAGTACCAAATGGCGTTGATTTTGATGGCAATAAAGTACGTTTGATTTTCGGTATTGCGGGAAAGGATGGCACACATCTAGAAATCCTATCTGGAATCGCAGTTACTTGTTCCGATATGGAAAATATCGAGAAAATGGTTGCCGCCAAATCAGCAAAAGAAATCATGGATATTATCAACGACAAAAAATAATGACCTTACAACATAGAAAAGCGCAGGTACCCTGTCGCTTTTCTATTCATTTGGGTGTCAGGCACCATTCATGGACAAATTGCGAAACTGTCCGCTTGGAGTGGACATCTAGTTAAAAAATAGATTTCCTGAAATGAGGGTGTGGAATGTTTATTACCTCAAGGGAAAAAGCAATCATCGAATTGATTATCAAAACATCCGGGAAACACACCGCTTTTTCTATTGCGACATTTTTAAATGTAAGTGTGCGAACGATTCAACGTGATTTAAAAACAATCGAAAAAATATTAGAATATTTCCACCTTCAATTAGTGAGAAATTCAAATGAAGGTTTGGTTATTGAAGGGAAAAATCAACAAATTTTTCGTTTAGTTCAGCATCTTACCGGCAGTCATCCTGTGGACCAAACACCTCAGGAAAGGAAACTGTTGTTGCTTTTAACATTGTTGAAAGATGTGGAATCCTTTAAAATTCAAGCTTTAGCAACAGAATTAGGAGTCAGTGTTACAACTTTGACTATCTATCTCGATGAATTAACGGAGTGGCTGAAAAATTTTAATCTTGAACTCACCCGAAAACGTGGTGTTGGGGTTGAATTTCATGGAACAGAAGAAAATAAGCGCAAAGCACTAGCAAGTTACTTTTTGCTTTATTTTAATGAAGATATGATTGAAAGCTTATTTTTATTAGAAAAAGGAAAGAGCACACAGGAGAAAATTTTATATTATCTTGATCCAATGTATTTATTGGAAATAGACAGGATTGTAAATGATACGTTAATTAACCGTCACTCGCGGCTGGCTGACAGTGATTATATCGGACTAATTATCCAAATATGCATTACGGTGCAAAGGATAAAAGACGGTTTTCTAATGCAAAGTGAGAGCAGTTTTTTCAATGAACATTCAGAGGAATACATCCTGATGGAGAAAATTTGCCAGACGGTGGAAGAATCTCTGTCCCTTCAGTTTACATATGCTGACGTACGCTTTTTAGCATCTATTTTAAAAGGGTCCAAGCTACAGGAAGTAGAAACTGTTCCGTATGACAGTGTAGTGTTGGGGCAAATGATTAAAAATATGATCCAATATGTATCTACCCAACTTCATGTTGATTTAACAAGGGATTTTTCCCTGTTTCAGGGACTCGTTTCCCATCTGGAGCCGTCGCTTTTTCGAATTAAGCAGAATATGGGGCTATTCAACCCATTAACCGAAGAGATAAAACGAAAATACCCGGTTCTGTTTCTTGCCGTAAAAAATAGTGTTGTAAAAGAATTTAAAGATATTGAGGATTTTCCTGAGGATGAAATTGCTTTTATTGTACTTCATTTTGGATCTGCTCTGGTACTGCGGGAAGAAGAAATGAAGATTAAAGCAGTAGTGGTTTGTCCAACTGGTATTGGTACCTCGAAAATGCTTGCGAGCCGAATAAAGAAAGAGATACTGGAAATTGATTCGGTTGAAATTAAATCGATAAAGGAAATTCAAAGCCAGGAGAGCTTACAATCATTTGATGTCGTTATTTCCACCGTCCGGCTCCCATTTATTCGTACGGAATATATTTTGGTGAATCCTCTCTTAAGTGATGAAGATATATCTGCAATCAGAAGCTTTTTGCAAAAAAATATCGGGAACTTAACCAAAAATAAAAAATACACGGGTAAAACGGGTCCACTAGTATCAAGAAAAGCAAATCCAACACTATCGGACTTATTGCAAGAATTAAAGGATATTGAATCAAGTATCGAATCGATTATCCAGCATTTTCGTATCTATCGTAACCTCAGACAGGATGGATACAAAGATACGATGAGAGAAATGCTAAGAATTGCAGAAATGGAAAATCTCATTGGTAATGTTGAAAATGTAATGGAAACATTGCTAGATAGAGAAGAAAAAGGCGGTCTCGGAATCCCTGATACTGGAATGGGACTTTTCCATTGTCGGAGTAAACATGTGCATCAGCTCCTGTTTCAGATTTCCCATTTAGATAAGCCTTTTATGGTAAAAGGAATGGATGGGAATGAGATGCCCATGAAAAATCTTTTGCTAATGCTGGCTCCCGAGAATTTAAGCACGAGGGAACAAGAAATCATCAGTTTGCTTAGTACAAGTTTAATCGAATCAAAAGAATCTATCATGATTTTTTCATCAGGAAATGAAGATGCTGTTCGCGAAAAGCTGGAATCTATCTTTTTAGAGTATCTTCAAACAAATTGGATAAAGGAATGATTGAAATGAAACAAGTAGTACATTTTGGTGCTGGGAACATAGGAAGAGGATTTATTGGTGCTCTTTTTTCACAATCTGGTTATCATGTAACTTTTGTAGATATTGCCGATCAAGTTATTGATCAGTTGAATGAAAAAGGGCAATATCAGGTAAAATTAGCGACTGACGCGCAGGAATCCATGACCATTACAAATGTTTCTGGTTTAAATAATATGAAGCAAGAAAACGAAGTAGTCGAAGCTATTAAAAATGCAACCTTTTTAACTACCGCAATTGGTCCAACCATTCTGCCGAGAATTGCTCCTTTAATTGCAAAAGGTTTAGCAGAAAGAGTAAAATCAACGGATGAAAAATTGTATGTAATTGCCTGTGAAAATCAAATTTCAGCAACGGACTTGTTGAAGGGTTATATATTAGAAAGCCTTGATGAAGACACAAAAGCGACATTAGAAGGAAAAGTGTACTTTTTCAATTCTGCAGTAGACCGTATTGTACCGATTCAAAACAACAATGGTTCATTGGATGTATTGGTAGAACCATATTATGAATGGGTAGTGGAAACAACAGAAGATATTCCTCCTGTTGAGGGAATGAAAATTGTCGCGGATCTTGCTCCGTTTATTGAACGGAAACTATTTACAGTTAATACTGGTCATGCTGTCATTGCGTATCTTGGATACTTAGGCAATAAAGCCACTATTGATCAAACACTTGCAGATGAAGAAATAGAAAGACAAGTAAAAGCGACACTAGGCGAAACAGGTGCTTATTTGATTAAGCAATACGACTTAAGTTCAGAAGAACATCAACAATATATTGATAAAATTATTCATCGCTTTAAAAATGCTTACTTAAATGATGCAGTAACAAGGGTGGGCCGCTCGCCAATCCGCAAGCTTGGACCAAACGACCGCCTTGTCCGCCCGGCAACGGAAGCTCAGAAAGCAGGGCTTTCCTACACAAATCTTGCCAGAGCAATTGCCTCTGCATTGCTCTTTGATTTTAAGGAAGATGAAGAAGCTGTAAAATTACAACAAATGATTAGCGAATATGGTGTTCAGCACGCATTGAAAGAAGTAAGCGGGCTTGCTGAAAATAATGAGATTACGAAAGAAGTTTTACGTCATTACGAACAGTTGAAAAAGTAATATTTTTGTCAGGACACATGGGGATTCATTTCTTCATGTGTTTTTGTATTCTATGAACCTGGGCAGTGTGGGAATTTCTGATTTCCATTCCCCGATAAAACTATTTAATCCTATCCAACAAATATCCACCTTTAAATTTCCTTGGTTCATAAGAAATAATAAAAGCTCTCGGTTCAAAATGTTCAATCGTAGCGAATAATTCGTTTTCTCTATTTCTTTTAGTTAAGATTTCTAATCTATACCTTTCACTGTCTCGTCCTTCACCGGAATAAACCGTAACACCGAATCCATTTCGACGTAATGTATCTATTAGATCGTTGTTTTTCGATTGTGTATTTACAGTAACATTAATAAATCCTATTGCCAGTTTCTGTTCAATTTTCGTTCCAAGTATAATTCCGATGCCAAAACCAACGGAATAGACCACCATGGCAAGGAGGTTTTTATCCCCGCCAAAAACCAAGGAAAGCCCGAATACATATATCAACATTTCTACAATCCCAAGTATGGACGCCAATATGGTGACATTTTTCACAAGAAAAATGGTTCGCAGTGTGTAGATAGGGACATATATCAGTTGCAACAGTAATATTAAGAAGATATTTAACAATGATTTACACCTCTGTTTTAATGGGTCTCCTATTGTTCTTTTCCTTTCTCAGCTCTTTTATTCCTCTACCCATTAAAACAAGTATAAAAACGTATCGGAAAAAAATAGGACCTCACCTAGGAGGTCATCTTTATAAGTCTTAATCAAACTCTTGCTGTCTTGAAAGTATCGAGTAGTAACGTATCACAAAATCATAAAATAATTTTTCCGAAGGCGATAAGTCACGGTTTTTTGGGCTAATGATTCCGACGGTTCTCCGAATTTCAGGCTGTGTAACTCGTTTCACTAATGTATCATTAGGGATATTATCCAAAAGAGTGATTTCTGGTAATAATGTAACTGCCATCCCCGATGAAACTAAGCCTTTAATGGCATCTAAATCTTCTCCTTCATAAGGTATTTTCGGCCGAAAACCTGATTGGAGGCATGCATCCTCTGCAATTTTACGAAGAATATATCCTTTTGGAAAGAAGACAAATGATTCATTTTCTAACTGGCGTAGGACGATGCTTTCTGCGGCTGCCAAAGGATGCTCTTTGGGTAATAGAGCGACAAAATACTCCATAAATAAAATGTCAGTATGGATATCAGGATCATGGGTTGGGACAGGACCGATAAAGGCAAGGTCAATTTCTCTTCTTTTAATTCCCTCTATTAAATAATCATACGAACCCTGTCTTAAATGAAAACGGACATCTTGATGCTCTTTTTTAAAAGCGTTAATAATCTGCGGTAGTGTATTACTAGCTAAACTTGAGGGGAAACCGATTCTGATGGAGCCTCGTTCTGGATCCAAATATTCATTAATTAATTGTTTAGCATCACCAAGAGCATTAATCGCAATGGAAGCTTTTTCTGCGAACATTCTTCCAATATAGGTTAATTTGATATTTCTCCCTTCCCTTTCAAAAAGCTGAACTCCTAGCTCCTCTTCTAAATTGGAAATTTGCCTGCTTACTGCGGATTGTGCAATGTGTAAGTTATCTGCTGCAAGAGACATATGCTCTTTTCTGGCAACCTCTAAAAAGTATAGCAATTGTCTTAATTCCATAAGTTTCCCTTCTATCTCGATTTGATATAAATTATATGTTAATTATATATTGTTAATATGATTAATTAAATATATTATAGTAATATAGAAATAAAAGCCCTTTCATTATGAAAAGACCAGTATTTTATCCCTCTCTACGTGAAAACTAGTGTAAAGGAGAATCACAGCATGAAAAAACTCAGCTTAGGTTGGCAAATTCTAATTGGACTTGCTCTTGGTATTGTAATTGGGGCAATTTTTTTTGAGAATCCAACTTTACCAAAGATATTAAAGCCAGTTGGCGATATATTTCTTCGATTAATTAAAATGATTGTGGTACCGATCGTTGTATCAAGTTTGATCATTGGGGTATCCGGTGTCGGAGATATGAAGTCTCTTGGGAAAATCGGGGGAAAAACCATTCTCTATTTTGAAATAATTACAACAATTGCGATAGTTGTAGGTTTACTTGCTGCAAACATCTTTCATCCAGGTACAGGAGTAGATAGAACTCATTTAGCAAAAACAGATATTTCTAGTTATGTAAGCACAACAGAATCGACCAAGAGTCATTCTTTCATAGATACTATTGTTAATATTGTACCTGCAAACCCAATTCAGGCTCTAGCAAATGGCGATATGTTAGCAATCATCTTTTTCTCTGTTCTTTTTGGATTAGGAGTTGCTGCTATTGGGGAAAGAGGAAAACCTGTCATAGACTTCTTTAAAGGTGTGGCAGATTCGATGTTCTACGTAACGAACCAGGTAATGAAAGTAGCGCCAATCGGTGTATTTGCCTTAATTGGTGTTACAGTATCGACATTCGGGCTATCATCCTTATTCCCGCTTGTTAAATTAGTTGCCGTTGTGTACGGTTCTATGATCTTTTTCATTATAGTCGTATTGGGAATCGTAGCCAGAATTGCAAAAGTCAACATCTTTAAGTTTTTACGATATTTAAAAGATGAGTTAATCTTGGGCTACTCCACATCAAGTTCTGAAACAGTACTTCCAAGAATTATGGAGAAAATGGAGAAGCTTGGATGTCCAAAAGCCATTACATCGTTTGTAATCCCGGCTGGGTATTCATTTAACCTAGATGGATCCACGCTTTATCAATCCATTGCTGCTCTATTTATCGCCCAAATTTATGGAATTCATATGAGTATTGGACACCAAATCACACTGGTACTGGTCTTGATGATTACTTCTAAAGGAATTGCGGGCGTTCCAGGAGTTTCATTCGTCGTACTGCTTGCAACATTAGGAAGTGTTGGTCTCCCTGTTGAAGGCCTCGCATTAATTGCAGGAATTGACCGAATTCTGGACATGGCTCGTACAGCAGTTAATATAGTAGGGAACTCCCTTGCAGCGATTGTCATCTCAAAATGGGAAGGGCATAAAGTTTTAGATAAAGTAGAAAGTCAGGTGGAATAAAGCAACTGGTCTTTCGTACCCAATAAAAAGCATTTGGTGGGATGAAGGATAGGTTCCTCATCCCGGTATAAAAAGTTGAAACGCTTGGAGTAGGTACCGACCCCCGAAAGTTAGAGTAATAAATCTAACTTTCGGGGGTGTTTTTATGGCAAAATATAGTGAAGAATTCAAAATAAGGCTTGTCACCGAGTATTTAGAGGGCAATATTGGGTATGGATCATTGGCAAAAAAATATAATATGGGCAGCCAGACCTCAATACGTGAATGGGTGAATGTATATAAGTCTCAAGGGATGGATGGGTTAAATCGTAGGAAAACGAAAAAGGAGTATTCTGTTCAATTTAAAATGGATACGATACAATTTATGTTAAACACAGGTGCTTCTTATTTAGAAACTGCTGTTCATTTTAATTTGAACAACCCTTCCTTGATTATTCGCTGGACGAAAGAATTTTATGAACAAGGAGTAGAAGGCCTGATTCCAAAACCAAAGGGGCGGTCTTCTGTGTCTAAGAAACCCAATAAACAAAAGAATAAGGAAGAAAAAAAGTTAACACGTGAAGAAGAGTTGGAACGTGAGAATGAACTACTAAAGCTAGAAAATGCGTACCTAAAAAAGCTGAGAGCTTTTCGGGCAAATCAGAATGCCTTCCTCGAAAAGCACAAGCTAAATTGGCATTCGAACTCAAAGAAGAAGGATTCCGATTAAAGGATATTTTCCTTGTGGTCGGTATTCCTGAGGCAACCTATCACTATCATGTAAAAAACTTTGGGAATAAAGATACGAATAGAGAGCTAAAAGAACTCATTACCGACCTGTTTAAGAAGTTCCATGAACGTTACGGTTATAAACGCATCACAAAGGAATTAAAGAAGTTAGGACATCGTGTTAACCATAAAAAAGTGTATCGACTTATGCGAGAAATAGGATTGAAATGTGTAAAATTTATGCGGAAATCCCGTAAATACAATTCCTATAAGGGGAAGGTTGGGAAGGTAGCGAAAAACCGTTTATCCCGGCGTTTTTCCACACCTATCCCTCTTCAAAAATTAGTAACAGACATTACAGAATTCAAATGTCTAGGCGATGAGAAGTTATATTTAAATCCGATTCTTGACCTTTATAACGTAGAAATTGTTGCGTTTGAAATTAGGAAACGTCCAACGTTAGATCTTGTCATGAAACCTTTAAAAGAAACAATAGAGATATTAAAGAATCATGCGACCTATCGCACCACTATCCATTCCGATCAAGGCTGGCATTATCAACACAACCAATGGGTCAGAACGTTAAAAGAAAATAAAATATTCCAAAGCATGTCACGTAAAGCAACCTGCGCAGACAACGCTTCGATGGAGAATTTCTTCGGCATTTTAAAACAAGAAATGTATTATGGGGAGATTCTAGTAAGCTATGAAGAATTAAAAAGAAGAATAGAAGAATATATCTACTGGTATAACAATGAACGTTCAAAAGAAAAATTGGCTGGAATGAGTCCAGTTGAATACCGAACTCAATCCAGCCAATCAGCTGCATAATAAAACTCTAACTTTTAGGGGTAACCACCGTAGTGCATTATTCCAAGCGTTTTATAATGGAATAAAGGACTTGAAATAGTTCTGAAAACGAATTGGATATTAAATGGGAATACTTCTTCGTTTGATTAGGGATAATATTACTTGATAACGGTTTAAAATTTATCCCGCGAGGTAGAAATGTTGAAAAAGTCCTTCCCAAATCAATTGCGCCGCCCAAAGGCTTATCTTTCTCCATTCTTAGTAAATTATATTGTAGAACGTAATCCTTGGAATATTGTTTGGTGGTCTGCCGCCTTTCCAGGTGCTGGTCATATGCTTCTGTGCAAATATTTTTCTGGGATATTGCTGATGTTTTGGGAGATTGTTATTAACGTCAAGGCCCATATCAATGAGGCTATATACTATTCTATGATTGGAAAGTTCGAGCTTGCTAAAATGACGATTGATACCAGGTGGTTTCTTCTATATTCGGCTGTTTTTGTCTTTGCTATGTGGGATTGTTACAGTATCACAATTGATTTAAATAAATATGCTCGATTAGCTAATCGTTCCGAATCGAGAATTAGGCCATTTAAAATTAGTGCAATAGAAGTAAATTTCCTTGATTATCGAAATCCATGGAATGGGGCTTTTTGGTCCTTTTTTAGTCCAGGATTAGGTTCCATTTATAGCAATAGGCTTCCAACAGGTTTTTTTATTCTCATTTGTTTTATTTTTACGGCGTATAAATCGAATGTATTACCTGCTATTCAATTGACGTTTTTAGGAAAGACGGAACTGGCAGGTTCTATCATTGATATTCAATGGTTTTTAAATTTGCCATCCATTTTACTTTTTAGTATAAGCAGTTCTTATGAAGATATATTCATTACCAATAAATTATTCAAACTAGAACAATCCAGATTTTTAAAGGAGAATTATCAGCCGGAACATTTTAAAATGCCCCAAAAGACTAAAAAGAGGGATTTTATGCATATCATTTCAACCTTTCGACATAATGCCTTATTAGAACTTGCATTGAGTGATTTGGAACTACGGGGAATACCAAGGGAAAATATTTTCGTTGCTTCTTTAGAAAAATTCTCCCCGAAATTTCATAAGGTTCGAAAAAATCATAAGGAAGGTGCCAGTAAATACGAATTGTCGTTTTTCTTGGGAGCTATTTTTATGCTTCTTGGTGGTATATATGGCTTTATATGGACTTGGGGCCCTATTCTATGGTCACTGATTGGATTGATATTCGGAGCCCTTTTAGGTGTTATTATTTCCCTTATTATTTATCGAAGTAAATGGTTTCAAAAGGAGATGCCTACAGAGGTTGTTCTGATCATAGAATGTGAAACTAATCAATCAGAGCTTGTTGAAGGAATCTTATGGGACCACAACGCACTTGGTGTAACGAAAACATCGTGACTCGGCATACTGCCGGGTTTTTCTTCTATATGTACATATTACTTTGAAAAAATAAAGGCTTTATTTGTTAGGTAAACGATAGTATAGTACAACTAATAAATTTTGAAGGAGTGTATTATTTTGTTTCTCAAACTGACCAAAGAACAAAGGCAAATGATGATAGCAGATATTCAAGACTTTTTTTTACAAGAAAGAGATGAAGAAATAACAGAGTTTGCAGCTGAATCTGTATTAAACTTCTTTAAAGAGTCACTTGCACCGCATTTTTATAATGCTGCTATTCAAGACGCTAAACATGTAGTTGAGCAACAGTTTTTATCGCTGGAAGAGGAAATCGTAACACTCGAGCGACCGGTAAGGAAATAGCAATGTATTCGTTTAAATGACCAGATTGGGAAGTATTTGCTTGAAGATGTCTTTTATAAGTTGGATGAAGGATAGGGTGGCGAAAAAACTTGGTCGAGATGACCTTTAGAAGGTTTCAAAAGACCAACAGGGGGCCAAATCCGGAACCAAGTGTCCTTTAGAAGGTTTCAAAAGGCCAACAGGGGGGCAAATCCTGACCCAAATGGACCTTCATAAGCGGGATGAAGGACAATGAGGCGGAAAAACTGAGTCAGGATGACCTTCATAAGTAGGATGAAGGACAGTGCGACGGAAAACTAAGTCAAGATGACCTTCATGAGTGGGATGAAGGACATTGAGGATTAAGTCCATATAATTGTGTAAAAAGAATAGGTCATCATCATGACCCGTGTTACAATGTTTTCGACCAAGAAACCATTTACGGAGGACATGATGATGACCCAAATAAATATTACTATAAATTTAGAAGATCTCAAAGAAAAAATTGAAAAAAGCTCACTTGAATCACCCGTAAAAGCCTCTTTGACATTAATTTTAAATTCTTTGATGGAGAAAGAAAGAGACGAATATATCAATGCTCTTTCCCATGAAAGAACAGAAGAACGTAGAGGGTATCGAAATGGTTATTATGAGCGTGAATTAAT
>NZ_LJJC01000006.1:672154-725460 GCF_001420715.1 Heyndrickxia shackletonii
TTAGACAGTGGTTTTGAAGATGCAATCCAGTTTCTTGCACACCCGGTTGAGTATCATATAAGTTTACGTACAACCAACATGCTAGAACGATTAAACCAAGAGGTCCGTAGAAGAGAAAGAGTCATTCGTATTTTTACCAATGATCAGTCTGCCATAAGGATTATTGGCTCAGTATTGATGGATATTAATGAAGAATGGACGTCAAAGGATTACCCATATTTAAAAAAATCAAAAGATAATTAACTCTATCATACAGAGTGTAAAAGCCTAATTTCGAATTGACTTTGAGCCTCCAGTAGGCATGATAAAAAGCCAGGAAGCCAGGAGTTTACAACACCTGGTTTACCCTCCAGGCTATCATGCCCACCCCTCAAAGTAAATTCGAAATAATATAGTTCATTACACAAGTTGAATTAACTCGAAAATATTGTTAACACTTTTACACAATTAAATGGACTTGACTACATTGAGGCGGAAAAACTTGGTTGAGATGACCTTCATAAGCGGGATGAAGGACATTGAGGCGGAAAAACTTGGTCGAGATGACCTTCATGAGTGGGATGAAGGACATTGAGGCGGAAAAACTTGGTTGAGATGACCTTCATAAGCGAGATGAAGGACAATGAGGCGAAAAAATTATGTCGAGCATTAGAGGGAGTCAAAAGGCCAAGTCACGAGGAAAAAAGAAGCAGGATGTCCTTTAGAGGAAATAAAAAGGACAAACCACGTGTAAAAAAGAAACAGGATGTCCTTTACAGGGAATCTCAAGGAAAATTCACAAGGAAAAAAGAAGGGTATCCATAATAAACTAAACAACAAGACGTAGAAAAAAATACCTTTAACTGTCCGTAACAAAAAGAGGAAAGACGAGAAATGTGATTCCTACATGCATTTCAAATGAAAATAAGCAAAAGGAAAATTGACAAGATTATTAAAGTTAAGGTGTGGAGAAATATGGGGTATATTTTAAAAAACGGTGAAACGATTAGCTTCCGGCCATATGAAGAAGAAGATTTTCCATATATCCATCAATTAAACATGCAAGAGCAATGGAATAATCTTGTTGAAAAAAAGGAAGATACAATGCAGGCTTGGAGTAAATCAAATGTGAAGTTTGTTGCCTGTATTAATAACCAAATCATAGGTTATATTAGGGGAATCACGGATGAACACATCACTTTATATGTTTGTGAACTATTGATAACCAAGAAATACCAGGGGTTTGGAATAGGTACCAGCTTATTGAGATATGTTCATCAACATTATCCAAAAACTCGTATTGATCTGCTGGCTTCGAAAACTTCAGTTACATACTATGAAAATATCAAGTTTAGAAGCTTTTTTGGTTTCAGAAAAACTTTCAGAGAGTGGTAAGCTGCAGAATTTCGTATATTAGGTGGGATACTATTGAAAAAAATAAAGTTAGTTCCACATAAAGTAGAGTACGCGGAACAAATGTCTCAATTGTCTTCAGCGTCTCAAGTGAAAGAAGCTCTCGGATTAAGTGATAAACAGACATCACTTGTAGGAACTATTGATTTTATACGATTCATACAAGATGAAGAAAAGAGCGGCAAGCAATATTCCAGAGTAATTATGAATGAAGATGAGAAGTTAATTGGGGTTATCACCCTAAAGGAACTAGATTCCGAGAAGAAAACAAGCCATATTGGAACTTGGATTGGCAGCCCGTATTGGGGACAAGGTTATAATCAATTGGTAAAAGCCGAGATGCTTTATATTGCATTTCATCATTTAGGCCTTGAATATGTTTTTGCAGGAGCCAGAAAAGTAAATATTCGCTCCCAAAAAGCACAAATAAAGCTACCGTATATGAGTATTGGTGTAGAGAAAGAGTTTCCGAAAGAACATAGAAAATTAGAGAACCAAGAAGGGGTACCATGTGTATTAAATGTTGTAAGGAAAAATCATTTTATAGATTGGTATGAAAATTTCTACTCAACATTGTTTTAAGAAAAAAACTCCCCCATCTCTATTGATTTCAAGGAGATGGGGGAATTTTATTCGTAAGCCACTCTAATATTCAACTCCATTCTTACCCGTAGTACTTCACCCCCATTTCCATAAAAAATAATAGCAGCAGAATTTCTAAAAATAATTGTAGATGTTTTTAGCGTATTTAAACTATTTATAGTGTGAAATGGATAATTATGTTAAAGTAAAGATGAGTTCTGAATCGATTATTTTGGAAAATTAGAAGGTACTCAACATTAAGTGAGCTTTCATTTAGGTATTTTTTAAACGGAAAGGGGAAAAGGGAAGAATGCGAGAAACCAGTAATCTTAAACTAAATGTTTATTTACTGCTTGCAATCATACCGTTGTCCGCACTGGGATATTATTTTGCTGTTCAAAAAGAAGAGCTTTTTTTCTTGTATGAATGGTTGCTTGCTGCGTTGGTTATTGTTTCAGTACTATTATCCATTAAAAATATTGTATCTATCAAAAATGAACAAAAGTGGATTGCTGTTTCTATATTAGCTTTTTTACTCCAATTTTCCGTATTTGGATTATTTTTAGGACCGCTAACACATTTTTGGGTGATTTATCTGTACTATGTTGTTGCAGTCCTTTCCGTTGCTATTTTTATCATAACGATGGGGAAAAGCAAAAGACTTAAGATGGTTCCGATCGTTTTTACAATATTAACAGCTCTTTTTACATTCTATATGCTGTTTTTAAATGCAATGTGGGGAAATGGATTTTGAGTTTTAACTGACATACGTTCAATAGGCGCATTTTCCTGTCTCTTGCAGCAATATGGAGAATGAAAGGAGTTTTTTTTCTCATGTGGATTCAACGATATATTGAAACGGACAGAGGAATATTTGAGATTTTTGTAAAAGGTGAGGGTGAACCGATGGCCGTCACCCATCTTTATAGTGCTTTTAATGAGCGGGGGAACACATTTGCAAATCCTTTTACAAAACTATATAAAGTTTACCTAATTAATCTTAAGGGAGCAGGTAACTCCGTAAAAGCAAATAATAATCATGAATACAGTATGGAAGAATCCATTCGAGATTTAGAGGCTATTCGTGACGCGATTGGGCTGGATCAATGGGCATTCGCAGGCCATTCTGCAGGAGGAATGCTTGCATTAAAATATGCTATTATTTGTCCTCAATCTTTAACAAAAATTATTGCTGGCGGAGCAGCGTCCAGCTATGAATACGGTGCAGACCCGGATTCCATTTACTGTTCTAAAAATCCAAATTTCAATCACATAGTAGAAATTATGGACCAATTAAATGATCCAGCAACACCGATTGAAATGCGAAGAAAACTTAGTTATGAATGGGCTTTAATGTCATTTTACTCAGAGGAAAAGCTAAAGGACGCGTTGAAAAAGCCAAACAGCGGAAAAACTGTTGGAGAACGGTTAATTTATTTTAGAAAAGTAGAGTATCCCACATTTGATATAAGAGAAGAGTTGAAACATGTAACTGTACCCAGCTATATCTATTCGGGAAAATATGACTCTCAATGTCCAATGAAATACGGTATCGAAATAGCAGAGTTAATGCCAAATGCGTCTTTTACTATTTTTGAAGAAAGTAATCATAACCCCTTTTCGGAGGAAGAAGAGAAATTTCAGGAATTTGTAAAGAGTACTTGTTAAGAGTGTATAGATGAAGGGAATTTTCTTGCTTTTTCAATAGACATATGAAAGAAATGTAAAAGCTATTCCAATCCATTTACATGGAAGGAATTATATAAATTGTTTCTATTAGATGTAATAATTACGGTGCAGTTCATATTGTAAATATCTCTTCAAGATTAATTCTCGGATGGAACACACTTATCCCTCTAATCATCTTTATTATTAAATTTGTATGGAATGTTACCACAAAAGGCTTAATCTATCTTTTGTACGATTCTTGATTTTATCCTTTTACGCTAAATAAAAATTCCACTTTGATCGATAATAAAGAAAAACTGAATAAATGGGATGATGTCCCTGAATAGCTGATGCGGTCTTTCTCAATATAAGATCGTTTTTTTTTGTATGAAAAAGCAGATTGCTAACATAAGAATGTAAAAATATTGAAACCATTCTTATTCAATATCGTAAAAAAGGGGAGTGTGTAATGAAGACCCCTTTGTCGTTTGGAAAGGTTATGTTTACGAAATTAGTGATGAATTGTAAAAGAAGCGGATGAAGAAATAGTTAAGGTAACAAAGTATTCTGATCAGGAAGGAACATACAACGGAAATTTCTCCAATAAATATAAAAAGGGAACGAAGTATTATTCGATTAAAGGGATAGGTACGGGTGAAGCTATTGCCATTCAAGACAGGATGGCTGGTTTCGAAAAGCCATCAGAGATGGAAAATATGGTGAGAAATAATGGATAAAAAATTTGGGGAGTGTTGAAATGTTGGAAGACACTGCAAGAGAATTGAGAAATATTAGAATCACACTTGTGATTTTGACAATTATTCTTCTGTTTTCGGGTGGAGAACGTACAGTACATGTTGATAATTTAAATGGCTCTGAGCAAATATTTCCTCATTTTTCCTATAGTAATATGGTAGATTTAGGAGATGGAAACTTTGGGGTATTAACTGGTGATGCTACCTCTAGTGGGAGTGAAATGGTGAAAGTCTATTATTATGACAAAAAGGAAAATAAAATTATTTTCAAAACAGAGGCGTCATTGGATGAGTTGCAGCAATAATTTATTTATTGCCATCAGGTTCGGGGAATATGTTATCCTATATAATAAATTTACCATCTGAATTTGAGGTGAGACAATGAGTGGAATCGTTGGTTACATAGGGAAATCTTCAGCAGAGTCCATTCTTTTAGACTGTTTGACTCATTTAGATTATCGAGGCTACGATTCTGCAGGTATAGCCATTTCTAATCAGGAAAAAATTGAGATCAGAAAAGAGATTGGCAGGATTGAAGATTTAAAAACATTGCTGGAAATGGAGCCTATTACAGGAGGCAATATTGGAATTGGTCATACAAGATGGGCCTCACATGGATCGCCAACCATCTCCAATGCCCATCCTTTAAGTGATGATCAATCTCAGTTTTATGTAGTGCATAATGGAATTATTGAAAATTATCGGCAATTGAAAAATGAGTTAATCACAAAGGGTCATGTATTTTGTACAGATACCGATACAGAAGTAATCCCGCATCTGCTTGTACAACATGATACCGGGAATTTTGAAGAAACAGTCCGAAAAGTATTACCTTTGTTAAAGGGCTCCTTTGCACTTGCGATTATGTCTAAACATCAACCTGATACAATTATTGGGATATCCCAGGAAAATCCATTAATCATCGGATTTGGACAGAACGAAGCATTTTTATCCTCCGATATTTCGGCGCTGCTTTCCTATGCGAAAGAAATATATCCTATCAAAAATGGAGAAATAGCCATTTTAAAAGCAAATGAAATCAAAGTGCAAACCATTGAGGGAGAAACCATAAAACCTGAAAAAAGAATCATCGAATGGACGGAAGATGATTTTAGCCTCCAAGGGTATGAGCATTATATGCTGAAGGAAATTATGGAACAGCCCAAGGCGATAAAAAATACGTTGGAGGGGCGGCTGACGGAAAACGGAGTGAATATTCCGGAACTGGAGCCTTTTTTAAAGGAAAGTTTTGAGTATCGAAAAATTGATATCGTAGCGAATGGAACTTCTTATCATTCAGGCATGATTGGAAAAAAAGTGATGGAAACGTTGCTGGACATTCCTGTTGAAGTTTCTATTTCATCTGAATTTCGCTATGAGCATGGACCCCTCAGTGAAAAAAATTTGGTTATCGTCATCAGTCAGTCCGGTGAAACAGCTGATACATTGTCTGCTTTAAGAGAAGCAAAACAATATGGCTGCAAGACGATAGCAATAACAAATAAAAGGCGAGGCAATATCGCTCGCAAAGCGGACTATACGATATGTACGAATGCCGGACCAGAACTAGCCGTTCCAGCCACAAAAGCATATACAACGCAGATAACCGCTTTATACCTTTTAGCCATTGCCTTAACGGAGAAAACAAAAGGTCATGGGCTAGACAGAATCCCGGAAATGTTGAAAGAATTGCACCAGCTACCGGAAGAAGTGGAAAAAACGCTTATCATGACACAGGATGCTATAGACCAATTTGCACAGGTGACAGAGGATCAATACCGTCTATTTTTAATTGGACGCGGACTTGATTATGTTCTCGCATTAGAAGGGGCGCTTAAGCTTCAAGAAGTCGCCTATTTACATGCCGATGCCTATGCAGCGGGAGAGATGAAACACGGAACGATGGCATTGATTACTCCGGGTGTTCCTGTGATTGCACTTTCCACCCAAAAGCATCTTCGCGATAAAACCATCAGCAACATAAAGGAAATCAAAGCCCGTGATGCCTTTGTAGTTGGCGTCACAACTATTGGGGATGATGATGTCAGTGAAATCGTCGACGAAGTGATGTATATACCTGAGGTTCATCCGTTCTTGATGCCAATCATTGCTGCCATACCTCTTCAATTATTGGCATATTATGCAGGAACTGTTCGTGGATATAACGTGGATAGACCAAGGAATTTGGCTAAAAGTTTGACAGTGGAGTGAGTGTTCATTCCGCTGTTTTTTTATTGTATTTTAATAAAAAGATTGGTCATTTAAAACAAAGTTCGATTTTTAAAATAAATATTAATTAGTATTAATAAAGTTTGATTAAAATTTTTCCTTTGACGAATGGGACCTCATTAATTTATTACCGCACGCACCAGAAGACAAATATGATTCGGAAATTAGTGACAAGGTTTATACCGATTGTTATATCTGTTGAATAACTAGCACAAGGAATACATAGGGTATTTGTAAATGGTTTGGAGCAGAATATTCGGATGAAAGTTGTAATCCTGTTGCTCCAAAAATTGGGACTTTATTATTAAACTAAAAGGGCCATTTAATTGAAGAAAAGTTTACGATTCCACAGCTATTATTAATGGTATAATTCCGTATATAAAAAAAGGCTGTATTCGCCGTTATTGTTGTTTATTTAATAGTAGTCTTTTTTTAGATTCACTCAACATGTTCGAATTCACACAAATAGTACAGAGCGCAACAAAGTTTACGCAGATATCCGAAAAACACAACCAAAAATCATTTTAATTTACCATCAGAGGTTATCAATGAAGTTATATACACTTAAAAAGCAATTCAATGGATATAAAAAAGGAACACAATTTTACTTGATTGCCGAATCAGAATTTATAGGAGTAAAAGAGTTTGTATTGAGAACGAAAGATTTAAAGAAAAGTATATCGGTCAACGAAAGTGAACTTCTTAAGTATTTTTACGAATAAATGCGAAGTAAATAGGAGGAATATCCAGGAGTGAAAAAATTGTAAAAGAAAAGGTAATATACATAGTACGAACATTTTTGCCATAAGTAACTAGATTTTTTTCAACCATAAGAAACGATTTAATGGATTAGAAAGTAGAATTGGGTCTCCATTTAGAGCCAAGTTAAGATTAAAAGACCGACAAACGCATACTAAGGGGTTCTTTTCTGGGGGACAAAGAACTAAAATAACATATGAAATCACAATAAATTTGCAAAGAAAAAAATGCATTTTTTATAAAAATCGCAGTTTTTTTACGTTATTTATCAACTGTTTACCGTGTGATTATTAAACACCAACTACTCGGAAAAGCTGAATAGTTCAACCCTAAAATAGGTTGAATATCTGGTAGGCTCTCTTATAACTAAAATGTTGATTTTACCGTGTTTGAAAAATAAACGGATAAATTCCATTTAAATTTGGAAATACTCCTATTTCCTTAAAAATAAGGGAGGTTTTCCGTTTATCTTATCGAAATCCTTAGATTTTGTCCCATTTAGGGCAGTTAATCGGAATATTTCCGCTTATATCTACTTCTTAAGCATCCCTTATATACAATAGCCGGAAAATCTCCGCCTATCAATTCTCATACCTTAACGAAAATCAACAATGAAAAATAATAGAGACTCTGATATAAAAAATGAACATAAAATCAGTAATCAAAATCGTAGAAAAATAGCATTGTACAACAGTTAATGTACAAGGTTAATTCAATGCTAAATCGGGTACGATTTTAATAATAAATTGCTTAGCATTAACAAAAACACCTACTCAAACAATACGAGTAAGTGTACGATTTACTTATTTTGTCCCCTTCAAGAGAGCCCGTTAAACGCATACAGTGTATCTACTAACGAAAAAAAATAAACCGCTGCGGCCTACCGAGCGGTTAATTATTACCTATTAATCCATCAATGCATCTATTAAAATATCAATCTCATTGCTCAATGCCCGCTTTGCCTCGGCCGTAATCTGATCAGCTAATCCTTGATTCTCAAGATGTTTCAAGAAATCCTTCGCACTCTTGATGGCCTGCGCACGGTGCCCTTTCCTGTATTGATCTTGTGACTGCTTCAAACTGTTGGTCAGCTGGACTTCTAATGAGCCATTCAAATCCCCTGTAGACGAATATTTTTCAATCAATTGGCCAATTGCATCGTAAACTTCCGGAACTGATACAGTCGTTGCCTCAGCAGGAGTGGAAGGTGCCGATTCACCGACACTATTGATGGATGTAACTTTATAAAAATATTTAGTTCCAGGTTGCAGGCCTGTGTCACTGAAAGAATTTGCCGTAACCGGAGAAACATTTATTTTCTCATAGGAGCCATCCGACGAAGTGGAACGGTAGACATTGTAGCTGTCCGCCCCATTAACGCTATTCCAATTCAAGTCGATTGTCCTTGTGCCGGTTCCTTTTGCTGACACCGAAGCTGGGGCATCAGGGCTGTATTGCAGTTTTTCATCATTTAAAGCATTGTAAACAAGTCCGGAAATCGGTGCTAAATCGGCGATCGGATAATTCGAACCGGCAAAACCGTTCGGCGGGCTGACAACCGGTGAGTGCCTTAAATTGGTCAGGATGGTGATCGTCATATGATAAACCGGATCAATAACCGTCAACGTTCCGGTCCAGCCTTGGTGGCCATACGTACTGCGGCTCGGCCCCCAGTTAAAATAATAGTAGGCCGAGGAGCTCTTTGAATGAACACGCCATCCCAAGCCAATCGTGGACGAATCGACTTTTTTCGGATCGGGATCATATGGAGTTGTAAATTCGTCAGCCACTTCTTTCGTGAAAAATTGTGTTCCATTATAAATTCCGCCGTTAAGCATCAGCTGCGTCAATACGCCCATGTCGCCAACTGTGGAGAAGAGCCCGGCATGACCGGATACCCCGCCCATCGAATAAAAAGCCTTCTCATCGTGGACTTCCCCCTGCAGTGTATATTTGCGGATATTCACTGGAGTACCGTCCTCCATTTGTCCGAAGCTGATATTGCCATCCCTCGTGTTGCCGTTTAATTCTGTTGCGGCAATCTGCGATTTGGCAAAGCCTTTTTGGAGCGGATTGAAAACAGTGTGAGTTAAACCGAGTTTTTTGTAAATATTTTTTTCAACATACTGATCCAATGGCATTCCAGTAATCTGCTCAACCAACAAGCCTAGAATCATAAAGTCGACATCGCTGTAAGCAAAAGTGGTCCGTGGTGTGTACATCAGCGGGGTTTTGCAAATGATGTCAATGATTCCGGCACGGTTCGTCGGGTCATTGTTTTGATACCAAAGGGCTCCGGCAGAAGTTTTATTCGGGTATTCCGGGTCGGGAATCAATCCGCCGTAGTGGTGCAGAATATCCCGGATGGTGACCGTTTCTTTTCCAGTGCGCGGCGTTTTGTTGAGTCCGCCGGGTCCGCCAAGTGTCCACTTTCCGGTATAGACCGTGTAGCTGTCGCGATAATTTTCCCAACCTGGGAATGAACAAAGCGGCTGATCCAAATCAAGCTTGCCTTCAGAGACTAATTGCTGAATCGCATAGTTGGTTGCATACATTTTCGTATTCGAAGCTAAATCGTATAATGAGTTGACCGTTGCCGGTTCCCATTCCGATCGCGGCAGCAGCTGCGCCGGTTGATATTGCCCGTCTACAAGCGGTGTATCGTACTTTTTCAAATAACCATATGCCGATTCTTTGACAATTTTTCCGTCCTTCACGACGATGACGGCTGCAGATGGAAAGCCATCCTGAACCTGCTTGTTAATATAGTCATCAATTTTCGCCAGCTTTTCCGAGGAAAAACCAACTTCTTCCGGAGTTTTGGCATAGGATAATTGGTCATAGGCAACGTCTTGCTGCTTCATCAAAAACACCTGCCCATCCTTCGCGAGTGAGCCTACCTGAAACAATCTTTCAATGTAGCCAACTGACAAATAGTAGTTGCCGTTTTGCTTGAACCCGTCGACATCGTTAAAAACTAGTTCCGTGTATTCGTTCAGCATATTGCTTGTCACATTGGAGCCGATTCGGTTAGTATTCACGTTGATTTCAAAATAATCGCGGTCATGGTAAATCGTTAAAATGTCGGCGGTTCCAACTGCTGCCCCATCAAATTTATACGTATTCTTTCCGTATTTATACGTCAGATTTAAAAGATCTTTTAAATCCTCTACGGCTGCATAGGCCTTATTGTCTTTCTTCAGAATGATGGAGGGATCAATCAGCTGCGGTTCATTGTATACACGAGGGTCGCCGTCAAGTAACCAGATTTCGGCTGTGCCGTTCTTCAGTCTTACATACCGTTTATCTTTCGGAAATTTGCTGTCTTCTTTTGCCACAAGGCCTATGTAAGCATTGTCACGGGTGTCGGGGAAAGTAAAGGTCATTTTGAGTCCATAGTCATCCGTTGTTTTTTCGGAAACGGTTCCTGTAGCAGTGGACTCTAAAGGAAACGCTTCCAAATTTCCTTTATAAATGCCGGTCTTGTTGTGGTAGTGAACAATCAGTCGCGTGCTGGTCTTGGCAAAACTTGTGGCCGCGGGGAGCATGGACAACAGCAAAACAATAATGGTGAGCAGTGAAAAATAGCCTTTCCTTTTCAACTAGCATTCCTCCTCTGAAAATATTTAAAGCATATGGTTTAATTTTACGAAACATAATTTTAAAAATAAAGAAAAAATTCCGAAATTAAATTTCAAATGCTTATAAAATATTGATATATAAAGGTTTTTTCAGTTGAGAATATTTTTGAAGGAGGTTAACGGAAAAATAGCGGATTTGTCATGTTAAAATAAGGAATAATCAAGACACGTAACTATAAGCTGGAAAAATTTCTGTTTGTCACAGTAGCCTTCAACAAAGAAAAATTAAAAAAGAAACTGCAAGGGAAGACGATTCTGATTATGGGTGCGACATGAAGGAAAAGTTGTTAGCCGTGAAAGCCGAATTCGAAAGGCTGAGGACCACATTGAGCATCTTTCGAGAGGACCATAGAAACCGGGAGGATCTCGAGGCATTATTGCGCTTTATCCATCAAACTTCCCAATCATTGTTCACATATTTAAATCTGTTGTTTAGTTTGTTCTTAAAGGGGCAGCATTCCTGAATAATCCCTGGGTTGATTTTTGTTCAGAAATTGGGCTAATTAATGGGGGAATCCTTACCTAGATTAAAATAAAGGAGGAGAATAATCTGTTGACTTTTTTGTTGTTTATTTTGGTTGTGCCAATCTTTGTCTTATTACATGAACTAGGTCATGTAATTGGTGCCGTATCTACTTCAAAAGCTGACATACATATTTATTTAGGTCAGTTTAGTGAGGATAATAAAGAAAACTTCAAACTTGGAAGGCTTCATTTTCATATTCAATGGTCATTCATAGGTTATGCTTATTGGGGAGAAAGTTTAGATAAACGACAGAGAGTAATTGCACTTGCTGGTGGACCCTTAAAATAACATCGGAAATAATCAAAGAAAGAGGAAGAAATCTTGGAACAGCTGCTAAAAGAAATTAAGATACTCAGTGAAAAAGAACCAAAAACGTTAGAGCAAATGGCATTAAAGCTATCAGAGGAAGTTGGCGAAACCTCTCAAGCTGTATTATCATACATAAAAGCTAGTGGAAGTGAGTACAAACAATTAGGAATCGGAGATGTAAAAGAAGAATGTATTGATGTTATTTTAGTAGCATTAGCTATGTTTTACAAATTGTCCGAGAACGATAAGGAATTACACGAGTTAATTAGTAAAAAGTTGGATAAGTGGGAAAGCAAAATCAGTTAGCGAATTTCGTTCGTTTAGTAAAAAATGGAGTAATACAGGTAGAAAATGATCAATCTTTTTTATAAAAATCTCATAATTATTTAAAAAGAGTAACTCCATTTTGATCAATCTTTTTTCAAAATGGAGTTTTGGAGTTGCCGTTAGATAAGAATTGAGGGATATTTTTTTAATCAATCTTTATTCCAAAGCCACGCACAGAGATAAATGGGGGGGAATAGAGCCAGATTTTATTGCTGACAACCTATTTATTAGAAGCTGTTGAATGGATTATAAATAAGAGTAAAGAATAATTTTTTTGAACTAATGGGGGCTTCCTATAAGGATTTTAAATTCAATTGGTAATTAACAAATAAAAAGAAATGTTAAGGTGAAAATTAATGGCATTAATTCATGATTTTTATTTAGTACCGAAAGACGTAATGCTGAACAAGGATATAGTAAGTTACATGGATTCTATAAAAGAGTCCGCAGTAGGGAATGTCAAAATACATGATGACCTTATTCTGTATATGAATGATACGCTAAAATGGGTACCATCAAAATGCACGCCCTTTACAAAACGATTTAATGAAATGGGTCTAGATTATTACGCTATGACAATTCTTGATGAAGACTCTACAACTACTTTAAAAGACGTACTTCTTGGATGGAGAATGATATTTGCAAGTGCTCCAAAAGAAATAACTTTGACAGGAATGTATATTTTAAGTGATGATCAAGAAGATGGAGAGTATGAGAAAAATATTTTTGATAAAGATGAAGTTCTTGAACAATTAGATGCTTTAATCGCTTTTATTATTGAAGTCGAAAAACATGGTCATAAAATTTATCATTTAGGGATTTAGATATTAAAAAAATAACTTATCTCTTCTTCAACTGACGAGCTAAAGGGGCAGTTTAGCACAAGAAAAAAGTAAAATTCTAAAATGCTAAAGAAAAGCCCCTTTAAAACCTTACTTTGATGTTGTATAACGTTTGACTAATTTGTCACGATGCGACTGAAAGATGTCTTCAAGAGCAATATCATATTTGTTAGCAATCACAATAAGGTTTCCTAAAACATCCCCAAGTTCCTCTACTAATTCTTGTTTTTGTTGTGCTAATGTTCCATTATTTTCATCTGGTCTATCTCTACCAATTTCAAGAGCTCTAATTGCTCTAGCGACTTCTCCTGTTTCCTCGGCTAAAAAACCAATTCGAATAAAAATGTCTAATTCGGACCATCCTCTTTTTTCATAATATGACCTTACCCATTCTTGAAACTCATTAACATTCAATGATATTTACCTCCCTCGACTATAGCCCTTTTAGCTTATCAGGAAAACCTCTGTAATGAAAATGATAGATTTTAAAAGAGTGAGAAATTCATCACCAACATTTAATAGAACTATATATCGTAGATACAATGGATGAAAGAAAAGCCAAAATGGCAGATTTAGCAGATGGATTTATTGCATTACCAGGAGGTTCGGGAACATTGGAAGAGTTTTTTGAAATCTTTACATGGTCTCAAATTGGTTTGCACTAAAAGCCATGTGGGCTTCTTAACATTAATGAATATTATAAACCTCTTGTTTAATTGCTTGACCATATGGTTGAGCACCAATTTTTGCAGGAAAAATATCGTTCCATGGCAATATTAGATTCAAACCCTAAAGCGTTAATTGATAAATTTTTTACATATGAGCGACCTACTGTAAAGACTTACCTTTAATAAAGAGGATAAATTTAGTGGTTTCAGGAAAAACGCTATATTTTAGTTATTCCATAAAAAGGTGCTTTTCTTTAGTAACAAGGCGTCTTTTTTTTATGCCCCTACACATTAAGGGATTAGATTTTACAAAGGTAAAAAGGATTATGAAGAACTTGAACAAAAGGGTACATTAGCTGAACAAGGAATTTTACACACACTTAAAGAATACACCAATAGGAAAAGGCTGGTCGGTTACTTGTACAGTATTAAGAAGGGGATGAATGGAATTGTTTGATTTAAGCAGAGTTTCCAATTGCTATCCAATTAGTCCGGTTATTGAGGTTAAGGAAATACCTCCAATGCTAAAATGGTAGTCACAGTAGATGGAAAATATATTTTGAGAAAGCTAAAAGATAGCACACAAGCGATCACTGAATTTTTAATATCAAAAGCACTATTAAAACAGAACATTTCTCCGAAAATCTTGTTAAGTAATAAAAAACAACCTTATATTAAAAATAATGAAGATGTATATAATCTACAGATCTATGTTGAAAACGATAAGGATAAAAGCAAAGAAATCAATTTTTATAATTTAGGCCAAACAATATCTCTTTTTCATTCTAAAACCAAGAGTATTACAGGTATTTACGAGCAAAATGACCGTTTTTCGTTGGATAAGATGTGGATGGATCTCTTTCAAATGAAGGAATTCAATAAATTAGAATATAAAAGTCAATTAGTAACCTTGATAGAGAAATGTATAGATTACAATTTTAAAAACAACTGCTATATACATGGAGACTTAGGTGTTTGGAATCTTTTATTTAATCATAGCCAAATTTATATTATTGACTTTGGTGAAGTAAGAAAAGGGAATAACCATTTTGACATGAGTGCAGTTATTTCATCAACTATTGACTGGAATAAAGATGAAAATGAGTTAATTACATCTTTAACCGATTTTAGGAACGGATATATATCAAATTTTGACACATTTAATTGGAAAATTCTTAAAGAAAACTTTACCTTATGGTTTACAAGAGGGATTATTGCTTTATTTAATAACCAGGGGATTAATGACCGAACAAGTAGCTATGTAAAGTTAACTATGAAAAGAAAAGATAAACTGGAAAGAATAATAAACACTAATTTTCTTTAAGATTGTCTCTAAAATAAAACTTTGTGAAATTATGTACTTAAAGGGTGCAAGAGTTAAAAATCCAGCTGCCAATTTGGTGGCTTTTTCTTATTCGACAAACGGGGCAGATTAGTTGAACAAAGATTATCGAACACTGAAACTTTTTGAAAAATATTCCGTACAAATAAATAGGATCCATTTTTGGTAAATATTATTTATATAGTTGATACATTTAATTACTTTATTACCATAGATAATTTATGTGTCTTCATATACTAAAAAGCAATTTGATAGAAACAGGAGATAGCAATAAAAAAGATAGGAATTAGTTCAAATCGTTTGCTTAATCTGCATTAAACAAACGAAATTTAATGTTCTGGCAAAAATTGATCATGGAGGGGCATATGAAAAAAATATATAGGGTATTTTTCTCTGGGCTAATAGCAGCTATACTAACAACCATTTTAAATCTATTAACAGATGATAAAACCATTATTTTTATTGGTAATTTCATCATTGTATTTTTATCTGTTATGTTTTTTGCTCAACCAAAAAGGCCTTGAAAATTATTTACTCTATAAGTTTGTGAATTGCTGTACTTAAAGTAACGGGTACGTTAATCCAAGAAGGGTTAATGCCTATTTTTGTTGGAATTTTTATTGAACAAAAGGGGCAGAATTACGCAACATTGTTTTCTTCGAAAAATTCAGACTTCCACTTGAGCCTTACATAACGTAATGATTTATAATGAACGTAACAGCAGGATGAAACGCAGCCAACGGCCAAATAAATCGAACAAAGTAAATTCGAAATCTGAGGAGAAACGGACATGAGAAAACTCGTATTGTTCATGCATGTATCGCTGGACGGGTATGCGTCGGACTCGAACGGAGGACTCGATTGGATTCCGTACAACGAGGAATTAGAGAAATACGCCGAGGAGGTCGTAGCCGATGTCGGAGCTCCCGTTTACGGACGGACGACGTATCGCATGATGGAGAGCTACTGGCCAACTCAGCTGGACAATCCGAATGCGTCAAGGCACGATATGGAGCATGCCAAATGGCTGCAGGATGTTAAGAAAATCGTCATTTCCGGCACAATGGACAAGGTGGAATGGAACAATACGATGCTGATCAAGGACAATATCGCAGAGGAAATCAAGGTACTCAAAGAGCAGCCCGGCAAAAATCTCGTTATCTTCGGCAGCCCGGGAGCGGCGAAGACGCTTCTTAAGCTCGGCCTGATCGACGAATTCCTGCTTACAATTTGTCCAGTCGTCCTAGGCGGCGGAAAATCGGTATTCGACGGCAGCGAGAAAATCAGGCTCAAGCTACTGTCCAGTCGAACACTCAAGTCGGGCATTATCACGGCCCGCTATGAGTTGGAGAAATAGCCATACAAGGTGTTCCGCTAATGGAGAACGATAGATTAATAAACCGCCCTTAATGGGTAGGTTATATTTTGGCTGAAAATCAACATTGAGAATTAACAAAGCCTTGTAATAAAATAATAAGTTTTGCAACTAACGGAGGCATTCCTTTTATAAGGAATGTTCTTTTCTTATTGAAGAAAAGGGGAAGGATAGTGACAAAGAAAAGAAGGAGTTTGTAGTAAAAAAGATGAATATATTTTAGAATAATTAGATTGAGAGGAATTTTGAGGTACTCTTTAATTGGCTTTATCGTGATATTAATTTTTCTTATCTTATTACAAGTGCAACTCAACAAAGGTACCAACAATACTATTTGAAATGAGGGGACAGATTTGATAATTAGACAAATGGAACCCCAAGAGTTACCGATTGTCGCAAAAATCTATGTAGATAGTATGAAGGCAACCCATCAGGGGATTGTGTCAGAAAAGTTTATGGAGTCAATATCGAACGAAAGTACAGTTGAAAGATTCAAGGGGATTTTGGAAAATAGCAATCTTCAATCATTTTGTTATGTAGCTGTAAGACAAGATGAAATTATAGGATTTTCAATGGGCTCCATACCTGATCATGCACCTCAAGGGTATCATGGTGAGTTAAACACGCTTTATATTTCACCTCATTATCAACGTACTGGTATGGGAAAAAAGTTGTTAAATGCCGTTACTAATCACTTTAAACAGAATGGAATAAGGTCGATGTTTTTAGGAGTCTTTAAGGGCAACTCTTCCGCAAGAAAGTTTTATGAGTCTGTTGGGGGTATCAAAATTGGTGAATTCCTTGATGAGCGTCTTAGTAAAATTAACGGACATGATCTAGTCATAGCCTTCTATGGATGGAGGCGTATATAATTTTATGACTATTCCATATTTAGAATGTATAGCGTCAATCCATCTTCTCAATAGATTTCAGGAGAGATGAAGTTAAAAGTTTTCTGAGGATGCTGGATTAGTAGAGGGTGTTTTAGAAGCTCGAAAAACGTGTTGGAAAGGTGAAGCCTATGCCGAATTCTTCTCCCAAACTTCCTTTAACCGAGGAAGAAAGAGCCAAATTAAGAACTTGTAAAATTAAATTAAACGATATTTCGCATATTAGTACATTGGAACTTTCTCAATGCTTGGGAATATCCAGTGATAGATCCAAATATCTGCGGGCTTTAGCTATATTTCAAACGGTTCCCTCGATTGGCCCAAAAGTTGCCCAACGTATAGTAGATTTAGGTTACTATTCGCTTGAAGAAATAAAGAACATGGATGGTTCTGATCTCATTAATTGTTGGGAAGAGAAGTGTGGATACTGGGAAGATCCCTGTTTAGAAGATGCTTTTCGTTGCGTGGTCCATCATGCCAATAATCCAGAAAGTAATAAATGTTGGTTTGATTTTACAGAAGCACGAAAAGAATATCGCCAGCAATTCGTGTACCCTGATACAAGACCTAAACTTGCCTGGCATGAAGTTAAGAACTAAGTTGCTTATTTCATAAACTTGTGCTCATGTTTAAGATCCAGCTGCCAATTTGGTGGCTTTTTTATTCGATTAAAGGGTCAGGTTACTGGAAGAAGGATATTGAAAAACAATATTGAATATTTATGGAAATTACCCTATTTGGAGGAAACACAGTGATAACCAATGCTGAAATAATAGACCAGCCTTTTTCGGGACAGTACAAGGAGAGAATATACGACGTTACGAGTCCATGGAATTCTCAAGATTGGACTTGGGTAAAATTTGAAGACGAGGTTCAACAATCGCCTATTTAACGGAATAATAAATAAGATAATGCTTGCGGAAACTGTTGTCTGTTTGCAAGCCATTTTTATTGTCACATATTTTTTGAAAACCGGTTTTATGAAAAATGCCATCCTTCAATTGGTTTTAAGCCAGGAAAATCCGCGTCTTCCATCATATAGAAGACGCAACATTAAAACCTTGTTTATTCATAACCGGCCCATTTATTTAGGATGAGGATACAACATACCCTATTAGTGGATTTAATATACGTATTTTCACTCCTTTTGAAGTCGTGTGCGAACAAAAAGTGATGCAGAAACGGCTACCACAGACAGGATTACTGCGAAGGCAGTTGCGCCGATTGTCAGACCCATGACATCGATAAGGTAGCCCGTGCAAACGGGTAAGATAGCGGCTGGGATATAGCCGCCAATGTTGAGTACTGCGTTCGCTTCTGCCCTGCGATGTTCTGGGACATGAAGGCTAATTAGCGTCAGACCCCCGAGTTGTCCGAGGCCTTGACCAGCACCGGCTAGAACGGCGGAGATCACAATCAGCGAGGCAACAGAGGCATTGATGGCCACCGCAACACTGATCATAGACAGGATAATGGCAGAAGCACCGGTCAGGAAAATTGTTCGGACGTGTAGTTTCTTGACCGCGAACTGTACGCCTGTTGCCGTCAGGAACATGATACAGGCCATGCCTCCCGCGATAAGAGGGCTGGTGACGTGTAGAAGCTTTGCCAGAAGCGAGGGACCAAGCGATAATACGAAGGATGTAGCTGTAATGCCAGGTGCGAAAATGGCGATTCCGAATGCTAGGTCCAGTTGATTTACTTTGGGTACACTTGGCAAGTGCAGACGCCAGTTGTTCTGTTGACGGGAGTGAATACGTCTCTTTGGTAGTGTTCCTGCAACGACAAAAGCAGTCGCCAATACAGCAAGTTCGACTGCAAAGATTGGAACCACCGGTTGTGACAGTGCCACAGCCAAGACCCCCGCTAGCAGCGGTCCGAGACCCGCGCCCAGTACCATGGCTACAGATGCAGCAAGCGAAGCCAACTGTCTCCGATTGGGAATTCCGACATCCACGACCGACGCCATGCCCGCTGAGACGATTACGCCGACAGCAATGCCTGATAGAAAACGGGCAGTGAGAAGAACTGTCACGGAGGACGCAGTAGCGAACAATAGGCAAGCAAGAACGGCTGCAGTCAGACCCGGGAACAGTACTGTTTTACGTCCGAACCGGTCAGAGAGCTGGCCGGCGAAAAGAAGCGTCAGGAGAAGTCCCACGATATAAGCCGCAAAGACCAGAGTAAGCGTCCCGTTAGAAAAGCCTATATTTCGCTGCCAGTAAACATAGAGCGGGGTAGCAGAATTCGAAAGCATGAAGACTGCCGTTACCATCCAGGCGGTTGCCCATATCCTCCAGGAACGAGGTGATCGGACTGTAGACGACTTTGAAAGGGCGGTTTCTTTAGCGTGGATACTCATAAAACATTTCCTCCTTCATAGTTAAAAGTGTCCATCCTTGGAATCAAGAATGAGTTATTGCTGATGAATTTTCTTCTGAGGCATTGACTGATGGTTGATATTATATGGTATATTTTTGTATAACTGAAATACATTTTTTGAATAGGGGAGATAACTTATTGGTTATGGGTATAAACGTAAACAATCTCAGAATATTTATGGAAGTGGCAGAGAAAATGAATATTACAGAAGCTTCCAAAGCATTGTTTATTTCGCAGCCGGCAGTTAGCAAGGCGGTTAAAAATCTAGAAACATCGTTGAATATCAAATTGTTTATTCGGGATAAACACAATGGATTACTGCTCACCGATGTGGGGAAAGAAATTCTGGTACTTGCCAGGCAGATGAAGGTGATCGAAAACAAAATATACCAAATTGCTAGCCGGGAGAATAAACTTCTAAGTGGTAAGGTAAAAGTGGGGTCATTTCCTGCAGCATCAACGAATCTACTGCCGGAAACAATCGCCTTATTCAGGTCAAAATATCCGCTCGTTAGTATAGAACTATTCGAAGGAACCTCAAATCAAATCAAAGAATGGGTAAAGGATCGAACGGTTGATATGGGGATCGTTACGTCCCCCTTTGATAACTATGAATATAAAATTTTAATCCATGATTACATGGTCGCAATCATTTCGGAACATCATCCATCAATGAATAAAAAGAAAATTGATTTTGAGGAATATCAGAATGAAATTATATTTTGTAAAGGAGGACATGAGACCGTTATATCTACCATACTTCAAGAACACAATATTGCGTTTAAAGAGAACTTGACCGTCCAAACTGCCGATACTTTAATAAATATGGTTAAAAAGAACTTGGGCATAGGCATTATTTCGAATTTTACACTATCTTCTGTTTCTCACAATCTCACCATAAAAGATATTCATCCAAAGATAAACCGAGTTATTGGTATCATTACACACTCCTTTGATGAAGTCACACCTGCAACAAAAGAATTCATTCAAGTCATGAGTCAATTGAGCAAAGACAATGAAGGGCTCACCGGTAAACGTTAATTTACAAGGCTAAGAGGATAATTCATGTTTGTTCCACTCTATTGGGCGGCATAGTGGTGCATAAAAGAATAAAATTAAAATCTAGTATCCACCTTTACTAGAGGATGGGGAAGATAGCCCAATTTGTCACTTTTGTTATTCCATTGAAAAAATTGAACTTGAAAAATATATTATAACGTAGTAGAATTTTCTATTAGATTCTTAAACTACATAAACAATAACGATGTATAACCTCGAGAATATGGCTTGAGGGTTTCTACCAGGAACCGAAAAATCCTGACTACAAAAATGCAATAACATTTTGTAGTTGGGATTTTATTTTTTTTGGGAAAAAATAAGTTTATATCGTTATAAAATAGGAGAGGAGACAATGTTTTTAATATGAATTTTAGAATTTTTATTTTAGCATTATCAACGGTTGCAGTTGGACTGGTGGAATTAATTGTGGGCGGCATATTACCCGCCATCGCAGATGATTTTCATATTTCACTAAGTACTGCTGGACAGTTAATAACAGTGTTTGCACTCATATATGCGATTGCCGGACCTGTTTTACTTGTATTAACCAGCAAAATTGAACGTAAGAAATTATATCTTATTTCCTTATTTATATTTTTAATAGGTAACGTCATTACGTATATCAGCCCAAACTTCACTTTTATGATGATTTCTAGAATATTGACAGCAATGAGTACAGCGTTAATTGTCGTTCTTTCATTGACCATTGCAGCAAAAATTGTCAAACCATCCCATCGGGCAAAGGCGTTGGGGCTTATTTATATGGGGATTAGTTCCTCTCTTGTTTTAGGAGTTCCTTTGGGCATTTTAATTTCCAATACATTTGGATGGAGAGTTATATTCCTATGTATAGCCATATTGTCGATTGGATCGATAATACTCATTTCCATGTTTTTAGAGCAGATACCTGGTGAAAAAACTATTCCACTCTCCGTACAAATTAAAGCAATTGGCAGTGCAAAAATAGGCAGTGCGCATCTTGCTACTATGTTTATGCTAGCAGGACACTATACACTGTATGCTTATTTTACACCGTTTTTGGAAACAAATCTCCATCTTAACTCTTTTTGGATTAGTGTATGTTATTTTATATTTGGTGTAGCAGCAGTAAGTGGGGGAGCTTTTGGAGGAACACTTTCCGATAAGATTGGTGCTAATAAGAGTATTATCATTGTGATTAGCTCATTTGCCGTAGTACTGTTTTTGCTTCCTTTCACAACATTTTCACTTGTGATATTTATACCAATGATGATGATTTGGGCTGCATTGAGCTGGAGTCTTGCACCACCGCAACAAAGTTACTTGATTCAAGCAGATCCAATTACATCTGATATCCAACAAAGCTTCAATAATTCCGCATTACAAATCGGCATATCACTCGGCTCTGCTATTGGTGGTATTGCTTTAAAACAAACTAGTAATGTGTCCCACATGGCTTGGGTTGGTGGCACTATTGTCATCATCTCCCTACTTTGTGCAATATTTTCTTTGACTAGACCAAATATTGTCAGAAAAACGGAAATAGAGAATGCATAATACAAAGGTAGTGGCATATCCCACTACCTTTAATGATTAATTTATATTATTTAGAAAAAATGCTTCATATGCTTTAGTAGGATTTGCAAACCACTCCGCAATTTCATCCGCCTTTGCTTGGTCTTGTGCACCCTGAAGCAATAGTTGAACAACATGATTCGGTAATGGCTTTGTCATGGCATTTGTCCATCCCGTTACTTCTGTTACATATTGTTTTGTTCTATTCCAGTAATACTCCCCTGCTTCTATGTCCCACTTAGAATCTTTGTATTTCATAAGGGTTTCATACAATTGTTCTGCACAATATGAAGAGAGATTACAACCTTGACCTGTAATGGGATCGTTCAGAAAAACACTATCTCCGCAGCCAACAACAAGCTTATTTTTTACCAAGGAATACGGCTTTCGAATAACTGGTGCAATAGCAGTTTGAAGAAAGGCATTATCATCGGTTAAAGCAAAATTTTCTTCATCTATTCTAGTGTGAATTTCCGGGAAGAAATGTTGAACTGTATTTCTCATTTTAAGTGTAAAATCTTCTGCATACTTTATCCCTTTAAATACATCTAAATCACTTTTTGGTACTACCATAACGAACAGAATTGTAACAGGACCTTGTTCTGTTAGAGCGGGGATCTCAAACATTTCACCTAGTTCTGGAAGAACCGTTACACTTACTCCTAAGGGATTATTTGCTTTTATACCTTCGAAATAACCTACGATACATTTTCGCTGAGGAGTTTGAAAAGGAGTTAGACTTTCCTCGGTAGGGAAAGGAAAAAGAGGTCCATTTTTCCTGTACAATCAATAATTAAATCATACTTTTCTAGTAATATGTCCAAATCTTCTTTATCTACTTTTTCAAACCGGAAGGAAACGCCATTTTCTATAAGATCATTAATAGAATACGAATAATATAAACGTTGATCAACTGATAATGCTGGCTCTTGCAGCATTCCTACAAATAGTTTTTCATTTCCAATTGTAATATGGATACTTTCAATAAGAGGTTGATCTTCCCAATTTGGCATTTTAAATCGCTTTTCACGTTTCCTTGTTGGTCCAAAATGAACCTGTGTAGACATGATGCGACCTTTTTTAAACTGATCTGGTGATTTGCGTTCCATGACAGTGATATCAAAGTCGTCCTTTAGAGCATAGGCTAGATGTAGTCCAGCTTCGCCACTACCAATAATGCAGATTCTCCTTTTCAACAATTCCACTTCCTAATAAGTGATATTATTAAATATTTACGCTAATTGTAATTATCATTTATTTTATTGGAGGGTAAATCTCATGTAAATAGTCCTTTAGTGGCAAGATTCATATAATCACCATACGATTACAGCCCTTGTTTTTATTTTATTTAGATCAAAGTACTTCCAAATATTCCGTATTTAGGTTCAAAAATACGATGAAAAACCTGTAAATAAAATAGGTTTTTATATTTTCTTATAAGAAATTTCGATATCTTTTTTATAGATGTAACAAAGAAAATCCCATAAGAATAAGTATTATCTAAAATCTAATCAAACGTTTGATTAGGATTAAGAAAAGGAGAAATTGGTCGAAAAAGAAGAGCCATTTTAATAGATGACTTAAACAATGTTTACATCTGGAAATATGAAACGGAAGGTTTTCTAAGCTTATTCAGTTGGACTGTTGCCCTTTTTGTATGAAAAAAGTGGGGGAGGGATACAAATTGATCATGAATTAGTCATATTAGAGTCTAAAGATATGCTATTTCTGCTAATGTAAGCCCAACTATGTTCCACTTAAAAAACCTCCATAAATCTTTTAATATTTATCCTTCCATTTTATAAGTATCTGACCACAGACCCACTCATTGTGCATTTACGAGATGTCCTTTTTAAATATAGAAACGTATTTTCTCATTCCAATTTACTATTTACTTTCGATTGTGAAAAAATAGCGGAGAAAAGAGAAAAAACTTGACTCTCCCCTTAGGGTAGGATTTAAATTATGCCTTGTAAGGTTTTAAATAGTCCTGGGATACAATACTAATTATAGAAATAATGTTGCACGGTAAGACAGCGATAAAGGAGTTTTTCAAAATGGTCTTAAAATCATATTTATTTTTATAAAATTCAAACCTGGAGAATGTTTTAAACAAGATATTTTAAGTTCAAGGAGTATAAATATATGCAAAATAAAAACATGATGTTAGTTATATTATTAATCAATATATTCATTGTCTTTTTAGGAATAGGCCTTGTTATTCCGGTCACTCCTACTATCATGGATGAATTACATATATCCGGATCTGTTGTCGGGTATATGGTGGCGTTTTTCGCGCTTACACAGTTAATTTTGTCGCCGATTTCCGGCCGTTGGGTTGACAGATTTGGACGGAAAAGAATGATTATTATTGGTCTAATCATTTTTGGATTGTCGGAGTTTTTATTCGGAATTGGAAAAACGGTTGTGGTGCTTTTTATTTCGCGTATGCTTGGCGGTGTTAGTGCAGCGTTTATTATGCCGGCTGTTACAGCATTTATTGCTGATATTACAACGGTTAAGAGACGTCCAAAAGCAATGGGATATATGTCGGCAGCCATTTCAACAGGTTTTATTGTTGGACCAGGATTTGGCGGTTTTTTAGGAGAAATTAATTCTCGCTTGCCATTCTTCTTTGCAGCCGTTATTGCATTAATTACTGCTATAATATCGATTACTATCCTTCATGAACCGGAACGAAATCTTGAAAAGGAAGAAATTATAGGGGAAAAAACAGGATGGAAACGTATTTTTGTACCGATGTATTTTATATCCTTTATGATTATTTTTATTTTTTCATTCGGTTTAGCAGCCTTTGAATCGTTATTTTCCTTATTTGCAGACCATAAATTCGGCTTTTTGCCGAAGGATATTGCGATTGCAATAACAGCTGGTGGAGTATTTGGGGCGATTTTTCAAGTAGGTTTATTTGATCGCTTAACGAATTGGCTGGGAGAAATTCGTTTAATTCGTTATTGTTTGATTTTCTCAGCAATACTTGTATTTTTGGTAACGATTGTAAATACTTATTTTACCATTTTACTGGTTACGGCAATCGTATTTGTTGGATTTGACTTGATACGACCGGCGGTTACAACGTATTTATCAAAAATTGCCGGCGATGAACAAGGATTTGTTGGTGGTATGAACTCTATGTTCACTAGTATTGGTAATGTCATTGGACCAATTATTGGCGGGATGTTATTTGATATCAATTTAAATTATCCATTTTACTTTTCAGCCGTCTTATTAGTAGTCGGAATTGCGATTTCGTTTGCTTGGAAAGCTAAGGCATATCGTACAACTTAAAGATTTCAAAGCGTATTCCTAGTTGCCGCTGAGAATACGCTTTTTTACAATATAGAGGTAAGGAAGTGATTGAAATGGTAGAAAAGCTTTATACCATCGGAGAAGTCTCTAAACTGGTTAATCTTTCGATAAAAGCGCTGCGTTATTACGATAGAATTAATTTATTTAAACCAGCGTATATTGACCCGGATACGAACTATCGCTATTATAAGGACTCACAAATTCACCGTCTGGATTTAATTAAATCACTAAAATATATTGGTACCCCATTAGAAGAAATAAAAAAGGTACAGGAGCTGCAGGCAAATGATTTTTTAACTTTTTTAACAGAACAAGAAGAGATAATAAGACAAAAAATCGATTCATTATTAGAAATTGAACAAATCATTGCGAATGTCAAAAAGGGGATGCAAAAGCAAAACAAATACCCTGCACTTGGTGAAGTCTATCTTTCCAATGAAGAGGAAATACAGATTATCCAAATAAAGGCTGAAGGAATCGATCCAGAAAATATTTTAAATGCTTCTTACAGTAAGCTGAAGAAATTTGCTGTAACGACGGAAGGATTTAGAAACAATGGTTATGGTACGATAATTCCGTATAAGCCATATAGAAATATCGATGAAGTTACTTATCAATATTTATTTACTCCTGTTCTAACAAAGAAACAGATTTCATCATTAACGAACGATATGGAAGTCGTCACCATTTCACAAGGTAAATACGTTTGTATTACATTTGAATCTTCATCTTTAGAAGATTACTTTTTGAACTTACAAAAACTAATTCAGTATACAAAAGATCATCAATTAACGGTTATTAGTGATATATATGAATTTTTAACATATATTCATTATTCCCCAAATTTGCAAGCAGAATATTTGATTGAAATGAGAATTCGAGTGGAAGATTTCTAAACGACGCTTGAGATGAAGGATATTATGTTGAACCTATCGATAGGAAATGAAACTTTAATAGTTGCCTAACGTATTTCATAAGAGGTGACTTTTATGATTGAATTACTTATGCTTTTTATTTTGAAAAAAGGGAAATAATGAAAATGACCGCAATTTTGCGGTCATTGAATTTGTGTGAAAATTTACCGGATTATAAATCGGTAAGCTGTAAGTTATATTGCAAATGCATCCTCAAAGTATACTTTCGCTTTTTTAATTCCATTGATAAGGAACTCAATGTCTTCTTCTGTATTGTAGAGATAAAAACTGGCACGTGCAGTTGCCGATACATTTAACCACTTCATTAATGGTTGACAGCAATGGTGTCCAGCCCTAATAGCTATTCCTTCCTGATCTAAAAAGGTTGCCAAATCATGTGGATGAACATTATCAATATTAAATGTAATTACTCCACCTCTTTGTTCAGGGTTTTTTGGTCCATAAATGGAAATCCCTTTAATGGCAGATAGCTGTTCCAATGCAAAGTTAGCCAGTTTTTTCTCATGAAGGCGAATGGTTTCCAGTCCAATTTGCTCCAAAAAATCGATGGCAGTGCCAAGCCCTATTGCACCTGCAACGATCGGTGTACCACCTTCAAACTTCCACGGAAGCTCTTTCCATGTTGAATCATATAAACCAACAAAATCAATCATTTCTCCGCCATATTCAATAGGAGGCATATGTTCTAATATTTGTTTTTTACCATATAAAACTCCGATTCCGGTTGGCCCCATCATTTTGTGACCGGAAAACGCCAGAAAATCACAGGCAAGGTCCTGAACATCTACTTTAAAGTGGGAAACACTTTGAGCGGCATCTACACAAACTACTGCTCCTTGTTTATGTGCCAACTTTACAATTTCATTTATAGGATTAATAGTTCCCAATACATTAGAAACATGAGTGATGGAAATAAATTTCGTATTGGCGGTCATCGATTCCTTCACATTATCCAAATCAATTGTTCCGTTTGGCGATAAAGGAATGTACTTTAAAATCGCGCCAATTTTTTTTGCAGCCTGCTGCCAAGGTATAAGATTACTATGGTGTTCCATCTGGGTAATCAAAATTTCATCACCCTCTTTGAGAAATTGCCCTACGTAACTTTGAGCAACTAAATTTAAGGATGAGGTAGTTCCTCGTGTGAAAATAATTTCTGCTGTTTCCTTTGCGTTAATAAAAGTTTTTACTTTCTCTCTTGCAGCTTCGTAGGCATCTGTTGCTTTTACTCCCAGAGTATGTACCCCTCTGTGGGGATTTGCATTGTAGGTTTGATAATAAGCTTCTAACGTATCTATTACAACTTTCGGCTTTTGTGAGGTCGCGGCGTTATCTAAATAAACGAGAGGGTGCCCATTCACAGATTGAGTCAAAATTGGGAAATAAGTTTTTATTTCATTTAAGTTCATCCTTTTTTACCCCTTTCACTCTAAAAGTAGATCCATAACTTTATTTTGACAGCGAAAAGGATATAATACAAATATAATTATCTTTATAATATTATAACTAAAAAGTTATGGATGTGGTTTTGGATGAATACGAATCATTTATCTGTATTCAAGAAAGTTATAGAAACAGGTAGTATTAGTCAGGTTGCAAAAGAAATCCATGTCAGTCAACCAGCTATCTCGATGATGGTCAAAAGATTGGAGCAGGATGTAGGAGTTTCCTTATATACAGTAGTGGGGAGAAATATAACGGCAACAGATGCTGGTTTGACTTTAATGGAATATGCAGAATCCATTCTATCTTTAGAAGAGCAAGTATATCGGGCAATGGAAGAGTTTCAACAAGGCAGTCGGGGAAGAATTATCGTGGGCACTTCTCCAGTATTAGGTACCTATTTATTACCAAGGATTATACTAACTTTTAATCAGAAGCATCCCAATGTCACGGTCGATTTAAAAATAGTGGCAGATCAGGAGATTGAAAATTTAGTACGATCCGGAAGTGTAGATATAGGTATAACATTAACACCTCCAGAGGATCATTTTTCTTTAAGAATAAGGAAAATCTCCAATGACCATTTAATAGGGGTTCAGCCTCCGTTTCCAATCGATTCAACGACAGTATGGGTTCCTTCTGACATTCCTTTATCCATAAATGGGCAAATAAAGGGGAAAGCCAAAAGCATTTTTTCAACTGAGGCGGTAAAGCAATATGTAATAGAAGGAATAGGGTATGGTGTAGTATTAAAATCTGCTGTTGAGTTAGAAGTATCTTGCGGGAAATTAAAGTATTGGAATGGATATGAATCTAGCCCTATTGCAATAAATATTATAACACGCCCGGCGGAACGTCTTTCTAATAGTGTTTGGTATTTTTTAAATCATTTAACTGATAAGTAAAAAGTAAAAAATTGTGTAAACGATGTATTAATTAAGCGCTTTAAATAATTTTTATGTTGATTCATCGTCTTTTTTAATTGACACCCTTATCCCCCTCCTTATAAGTTAGACAAAGCTGTCTATTATCCGTTTCATTTAAAAAGTGATTTTTCTGATTTAATCGGCGGGATTTCTGTTTCCTTATTTATCCTGAAATAAAAAGCTTCCCATAAGGAATAATTTTAGTCGAATATTTCATTCTAAAAATATGAAGGCTAATGCGCTTATTTAAGGGGGATCCTCGAAATGATTGATGATGGAAAAGTAATGACTGAACATAATATTCGTCTAACCGCTTCCGAAATGGGTTTTCTTTGGACACAATACGAAAATGATACTTTAACAAGATGCGTTTTGAAATACTTTAAGAACAAATGTGAGGATAAGGAGATATTACCAATTATTGAATACTCTTTAGATGTAACTGAAAAGAACATTCAGGAACTTACGGGCATTTTCACTAATGAAAAAATTCCTATACCTGTTGGATTTACTGATGAAGATGTAAATATTAATGCACCAAAATTATTTACCGATATATTCAAGCTATATTTTTTACAAAATTTAGCGATTATTGCAATGGCAGGTGCAGGAGTAGCAATAGGTGTTTCGTCAAGAGAAGATGTAAGTAAATTCTTTCAAAAGACACTAGAAGAAGCAAAAACTTTACACGATATGTGTAGGAAAGTTAATTTGTCAAAGGGAACATATATTAGGCCACCTTACATTTCTAACCCTGATAAGGTTCATTTCGTATCAAAGCAAAGGTTTTTATTTGACTTTTTCGGTAAAAGAAAACGTCCGTTAACCGCAATTGAAATTACACATTTATTTATCAATATTCAAACAAATTCAATGGGAAAAGCCATGATGATGGCTTTTGCGCAAGTCTGTAAAGGTGAAGATGTAAAGGAATTCTTTATAGAGGGAAAAGGAATTGCTAATAAACATCTAAAAAAATTTAGTTCTTTCCTTGCGGATGGAGATTTACCTGCCCCTATGTCTTGGGATTCACATGTTTTAGATAGTACGGTTGCACCATTTTCCGATAAATTAATGATGTTTCTAACTACTGCTATGATAGCAACCGGAATTGGAAATTATGGAACAGCAGCGGGTACTTGTGAGAGAATGGATTTAAGTGCTACCTATACAAGGCTTTCAGCGGAAATTACCTTATATGCGGAAGACGGTGCAAATATTATGATTAGACACGCTTGGTTAGAGGAACCGCCACAAGCAGATGACCGTCAAGCGCTTATCAAACAACCAAAGTAAATTTGAATTTAATATGGTAAAGGATTAGAACAATGTGACAAACAAAAAAGAAGCATTAATGTGGAGTATTGCACTCCCAGGATTTGGACAGTATTTAAACGGGAAATTTTTCAAAGGAACTGTTCTGTTAATATTAGAATTTGTCGTTAATCTTCAAGCGAATTTTAATGAAATCATTATTTTAAGTTTTCATGGTAATATCGAAAATGCAATTATACAAGCAAATTATCAATGGTTAATGTTTTATCCATGTTTGTATTTCTATTCAATGTGGGATGCTTGGAAAGACGCAGGGGGAGGAAAAGAAAAGTATGATTTTCTTCCGTTTTTATTTTCTGCCTATTTTGTAACGGTTGGTTGTATTTATTCTTCAAAATTAAGGATATTTGGAATATTATTTGGACCAGTATGGCTTCCAATACTGTGTGTTATACCGGGAGTAGCTGTTGGTTTAATAATTAGGAAAATAATTAAATATACAGATCATTAAATAAACCGGAAGCTTGGGGTGATTTGAAGAAGAGAATGGAGCACGAATAAAATCTGATATTCTTTAAAAACGCTACTGAAGTAGCGTTTTTTTATTGAAGACAAAGGTAAAGAAACTTTACTATGAAAATACAACTTATAGTAACCCTACATTATTGTGCATGAATTGTCGGAAGGATACATTTTGTTTTTGTTAATCTTTTGATTAGGGAGGTCATAAAATGGATTTGCTTAAGAACATGAATGATGCATTGCAATATATTGAAGAAAACCTTACGAATGATATCGATTTTAAAGTGGTGGCACGATTAGCGTTTTGTTCCGAATATCATTTTAAAAGAATGTTTTCTTTTCTTGCAGGTATTCCGCTGTCAGAATATATCCGCAGAAGACGCCTTACTCTTGCAGCATTTGATTTAAATAATAGCAACTTAAGGATTATTGATATTGCTATTAAATACGGATATAGCTCACCAGATTCTTTTGCCAGAGCATTTCAGACTTTGCATGGGGTGACTCCTACAGAGGCTAGAAATTATGGTCAGGCATTAAAGGCATATCCACGAATGACTTTCCAACTATCCATTAAAGGAGGAAATGAAATGAATTACCGAATAGAAGAAAAAGAGGCATTTCACATAGTTGGTATCATGAAAAGGGTGCCAATTGTTTTCCATGGTGAAAATCCAGAAATCACTGCTATGTGGAAATCATTGAATACAGAGAAGATAAATAAACTCTATGAACTATCTAATGTGGAACCAAAAGGGATTATTCAAGCATCCACTAATTTTTCGGAAGGTCGTATGGAGGAAAAAGGAGTTCTTGATCATTATATTGGTGTAGCAACCACTCATGAGTATTCTGAAGATTTTTCTGTACTAAAAGTTCCAGCATTTACTTGGGCTGTATTCGAGTCAGATGGACCTTTTCCGAATACACTGCAGGAAACATGGGGACGTATATATTCTGAATGGTTTCCATCCTCAAGCTATCAACAAACAGAAGGACCAGAAATTTTGTCTATCAAAAGCAAAGATATTACATCGCCAACTGTGAAATGTGAAATTTGGATTCCGGTTTTGAAAATGTAAATAGAGCATTGGATACAGGCGCTGAGATTTTTTCAGCGCTCTTTTTTATAAATGTGTATGTGTTTGTGTACGTATTCTCTGAACATGGGCTCATGTTATTAAGTAAAGTAGTTTGATTCAAAAGGATATTAGTTAGTATTTGTAGAAGTTAACTTCTGAAGAAATTACATTTATCATGTATATAAGAAAGAAGTCCTGAAATTTAGGAGAGTAGATAGGAGAAACAGGTTGATATAAAGTTACGATTTAGTGAATCCAATTTAATAGATTGATTGAGGAGAAAAGATGAAAAAGAGAAATGTGGGGATTTTGCTTTATGATTTTGTTGATATTTTAGATTTTGCCGGTCCAGCAGAAGTATTATCGTTAACTGCGAAAAACAGAGTTGAAGAAACGTTTACGCTTTACAAAAAGCAGTTATTAGCTACAAGACCATTTGATGTTTTTACAATTACAGATACAGGGATGCAAATAAAGACCCATTCAGGTATAAAAGTGGAACCTGATTTTAGCTTTGAAAATTGTCCTGAATTAGATATTTTAATTATTCCAGGTGGCCCCTTAAGGGCAGTACAAGCTGTGGCAAAAAATTTAAGGATCCAAGATTGGATTAAAAAACATAATAACATTGAATACATATGCTCAGTCTGTACAGGAGCATTTATATTAGGTGAAACTGGTTTGTTAAATGGAAAGAAGGGAACAACTCACCATCTAGCATTAAAAATAATGCAAAAAAAATACCCTGAAATTAGAGTTGTTTCAGATGTCAAAGTCGTACATGATAGTAACCTAATTTCTTCTGGTGGAGTTTCTTCCGGAATTAATATGGCGCTATATCTTGTTAGCCAAATAATGGGGAAAACTATTTCTGAAAGAACAGCTAGAAATATTGAATTTGTACACTATTAATAATTCCGGTTGTTGGTGTATCACCTAGTTATTAGGTAGGGGGAGAGCAGGACAGTGTGGGGATTTATTAAGTAAAATAGATGTTTTGAATTTCGGGGAATTTTTAAATGTATGTAGAACTCATTTTAGAGAAGTGGTGTTTATAAATGGAGAGCAAAATGGAGTTATTTGAAAAACAATCAAAGCTATTTAATCCATTACTGCATTTTAAGTCACGCATGGAAGAAATGAAAAGTATATCTGTCTTGGGAGCCAGTATAGCAAAGAAGTGGCTTAAAATGGTTGAAGAATATTTTATGCACGAAACATATCCTGTAAATCATCCTATCGGGCAAGAAACCTTTTCGTTGTATGTAGAGTACCCTTTAGGAATCTTTGAGTATACTCTAGACATAGATGGAGCCGCTTCACTTATTAAAAGTAAAAATATGAATCCAGTAAACTTTACACCATCAGACTGTATCTCATCGGTAGATCAAGGTAACATTAACGAAGATCCTAAACTTATAAAATACAATCACAAAAATCCTATGTCATGGTAGTTCAGAGCTCCTACTTAACAAATAATAACCATTTTGTATAAATGGGAACCACCGGATAAACGAAGCATTTAAAAGTGGAGACAAACAAATAGATGTATATGTATTCAATGATTTAGAATTTGTTCCCTTTTTCTATGATAATCTTAGTAAAGCCATGTATTTCTTTGAAATGGACTACGCCGCTGTAGTAAAGAATAAAGTTAATTTAATTCATCGGAAAAAGACAGTTGTTAATGAATTTTATCAAAAATATTTAAAAGTAGAGTTGAGAGGAGCTCCAAAATGAACTTAGGATTAAACGGGGATGAAGTGAAGGTTGTACCATATACAGAAGAATGGAACGATGAATTTCTGAAAATAAAGAAAGAGATACATGAAAATACTAATATTAGTAAGAATCGTATTGAACATATTGGAAGTACAGCAATTAAGAATATGATGGCTAAACCTATATTGGATATATTAGTCGCTGTTGATGATATATTAAACGTAGATAATTCAGTAATAAAAGGTCTTAAAACTATTGGTTTCCTGCGTTTGAAAGTAGAGAGACCCAATGAAATCGTTTTTGCAAAATTTACGGATAACACTTACCTTGTAAAAACACATTTCATTCACCTTGTAGAATATGAGAAAGAGTTATGGAAAAACTTTATTTTTTTCAGAGATTATTTAAATGATAATGAACATGCGCGGAACGAATACTTAGACATAAAATTGGATTATTTTAAAAAACAAACCAGCGGAATTAATGCATATACCAAATATAAAGAGGCATTCGTTAAAAATATTTTTAGCAAAAGGATTAGTAATAAATAACCAATTTTAAGTATACATGAAACGACAGTGAATTTTTAGTTCAAATAGATCGATGCTTACTATTCGAAAACCTTAAGGTCAGGTATCCATACTAACCTTATTTTTAAAACTTAAAAAGTAAAGTGAATATCTGCCCACATAAGAACCAGACACTTTGGACACAATAGCACCAGTTAAAAAAGAAAAAACCTTAGATACATTTTCTAAGGGAATCCTAACTTTCCTATCCAAAAAAATATTTACCTTGTTTTTAAAATAGAACATGTAAGTTCCATCACATAGATACATTTTGTAGACGAGGGAATAAATACTATTTAACCGATTAAATGTTTTTAATGTGAAAATATTTATTCAAGATGTAAGGTATTTCTTCAATAACGACATCCATCTTTTGTTTTTCCTGTAAACGCGTGACGATGAATGAATTTCCTGAAAGTGTATATCTTCCATACTCGGCTGCCAGAGATACGATTTGCTTTTGTGTGAAATGAGATTTCGGTGAAGTCTGATTAAAATAGCAGGCATCCTTAAACTCATTCAGCTCCCGGGGGCTTATGTCGAGACGATATAACGTATCCCAATCCTGATTGTTTTTTCTTTGTAAATCGTAAAAAGTGTCTTCTACCTTTACAACTCGATATATTCCACTAACATCCTCTTTTGTTTCTCCAGTCAATGGCATCGGTCCTCTTACGGAATCGCCAAACCCTACATCTACCAGATACGGTTGATCTATTTCGACAATGAGACAAGCATGGCTTCCTTTCAAAGCCCAGGATCCGTCGGGGCGATTGATTGTGCCTGAAATAAGGTAACTGTTAAAACCAAGGCTTTGTAACAGCCAGTTGAATAATCCGTTTAATTCATAACAAAAACCGCCGCGATTGTTTAAAACAATTTTATTATAAAAAGCTTCCAAGTTTAATGTTATTGGAATGCGATGGATTACGTCGAGATTTTCGAAAGGGACATGAAGCATATGTTGAAGTTGATTTAGTGTCTCCAGACTTATTTCTTTTACATCTTCGACACGAAACCGTTGTAAATATTGATTAATATCCATCAAAAATTCCTCCTTTTAACGAATATATACGGGATACTATCAGGTTTTGCGTGCAAAACCGTCTAGTAGACGATAGCATAAAGTAGCCACCGATAAGAAGTTACATATTTATTTTAACAAATGCGGAATAATTATTCTTTGATAAAGGCTCTTTTCTTAAACTTTGTTGCCTTTTCATCAATAACATAATAAAATTCTCCGTTTAGCTTGGAACAGTAGATACCCCGAAACGATATTATTTCAGTTTTACACTAAAATCGAAAAGCAAATATTTTTACGAAAACAGCCTTATGAAAATGTTTCATTATTAAAAGTAGGAGAACAGTATAAAATAAGAAGGAAAAAATGATTCTTAGTTTGAAAGGGGGTTCAGGCAGGATGTTTTTATTCATTGCGATTATTATCATCATTTTGTTGATCCATTTTTTTATCATTCGTCCATTGATGCTGCGTAACCGGCCGCAAGTTTACGAACCGAGAAGAAATATATATAATGAGCGTCCGGATTATTATGGGCCGGCTAATTCCTGGAACACAGGAGGCATAGGGATGGGACGATTCGGCACTTTTGCAGGTGGGTTGGCAGCGGGTGCTTTACTGACCTATTTATTAGAACAGGGCAGAATTGGATTTGATCAGTACCAATCGTTGCAGAATCTCGAGGATCATGAACTATTGCGAGAATTAGAAGACCAAAATATCTTACAGCAGGATGAAATCAATCAACTGCGGGAGGGAATGGATCGGGAGCCACAGGATGATTGGAATCAGGATAATGGGGACCGTAATTTTGACAGTGTTGATTACAATCCCAATGACCAACAAGATAACAATGATTTTGGCGGATGGGATGACAATTCAGATGATAACTGGGTGTAGATATATAAAGGTAAAAGAGCTGAAGATCAACGAAATCGACAGCTCTTATTTATTTGTTTGACTAAACTGGAAACTAAGCTTTTTTACTTAAGTAATCAGTTATTTGGTTAATGTGATGGTGATCGTGTTGGGGGAATTCATTGATGATGTATAGAAAATACATCTCAGCTTCTTACTTCATAAAGCTAGTAATAGAGGCTTTTTCATGAACACATATAAGAAATAAAGTCGGGAAAAATACCTTTTAATACAGTGGAAAATGTTGAGGATGATTTTTTAGTATCAATTTTGGAGGTATGTAAAATTGGGCGAGGATACCATTCGATTGACATCAACGGAAATTACAAATTTGTTTATCCAATATATTCAGGAAACAATGTCCATTTGTATTTGTAAGCATGTTTTATTAACGGTGAAGGATCCTGAAATACACGCCTTGTTTGAATTTACTTTAAGCTTGTCAGAAAAACACAAGGAAAGAATAAAAGAATTTTTTGCATTAGAAAAATTCCCTTTGCCAAATGGACTTACGGATAAAGATGTAAATCTGGAGGCTCCACCCCTATTTTCGGATGTTTTTTGGTTACATTACTTACATACGATGACGAATCATGGTTTGACTGGATATAGTCTTTGCTTTGGAACTTCTTCAAGGAGAGACATTCGAGATTATTATTTTCAATGTAATATGGATGCTATGGAAGTATATAACCAATCCGTGGATATTCTTTTATCTAAAGGGTTATATGAACATCCTCCTAATTTCTCTACCCCGCAAAAAGTTGAATATATTACAAACATAGGTTACGCATTAGATGTAATTGGAAAGAAAAGGCCATTGAATTCAGCAGAAGCTGGGAATATTTTTTTAAATTTGACAAAGACTCGTTTAGCAAAGGGGATATGTCTCGGATTCAGCCAAGTTGCAAAAAACAAGGAAGTTCGTAAACATCTTGAGAAAGGTTTAATCACGATTAATAAAAACTATGGAACTTTTTCTACACTGTTAAGAGAAGAGAATCTTCATATTCCGAGTCTTTTGGACACTCATATTACAAATTCAAAGGTTGCACCATTTTCAGATAAATTAATCATGATTAATGCTGGATTTCTTTTAGGAGCTTCCACGTCGTATTACGGAACAGCTTTAGTTTCAAGCTTGCGAATGGATGTAGTTGGGTATTGTGAGGAAGCCATTTTAGGAGTATTCAAGCTTTTGCCTAATTACGGGAAAATTGTTATTAAAAATGGCTGGTTTGAAAAACTACCTGTAGCGGATGATCGTAGAGAACTGCCTACTGATTGAAAAGAAAATATTTAAATGGAAAATAAACGATAAAGTTTAACAAATACATATTATAAATCGTACTAGTTTGAAGAAACAGGAATCTTTTGCAAATTCTTTCATTCAACTTTGAACTTTTCATCGTTCTCTTTAAAGTAAGAAATAATGAAATCACGGAAGTTTCTTACCGTAGAGGATAATATTTTATCATTCGACCAGGAAAGCCCGACAGTAAAGGCAGAATCCATATCGGCAATTTTTATATAATGTAAATTAAACTTTTTGCAGACTGAAATCGGAAGAAGTGCTACACCTTGATCGAGTTTGATTATTTCTAACAAAAGATCCCCGTCTACTTCAAAAATATTGTTTGGTGTGAAACCAGCTTTTTGACATAACTCCGTTGTAAAACTGATGTACTCTTTGTGATTGGCCAAAGAAATAAAAGATTCATTAGCAACTTCGCTTAACAAAATCTCCGACTTAGCTGCAAGCTTGTGATTTAAAGGTAAGACAAGCACGATATCTTCGTCAACAAGCACACAACTTGCTATCGCTTCGTCCGTTATGGGAGGACATGCTATCCCTAAATCAATGTCTCCTTTTTTCAAGCTTGTCAGTATCTCACTTTTTACTCCTATCCCCTGTTGTATTTTCGTATTAGGATACCGGGTAATATATTCACTAATTAATCCTTTTAGGAATCTTGGGTTGGAAATCGATATTTTAATGGTACTGGAATTGTCCTGATCCTGAGATTGAATTTCCATTTTTGCATTTTCAATTTCGGTAAAAATCTTGTTCACATGTTTCAAAAGAATTTTTCCTGTCGAACTCAACCGGATATTTCTCCCTTTCCTGTCAAATAAGGTTGTACCTAATTCATCTTCGAGTCTTTTTATCGTTAGACTTAATGAAGGCTGTGCGATATTCAGTTGTTTTGCTGCCTTAGAAATATGCTCTGTATAGGCTACTGTCTGAAAGTATTTTAATTGAAGCAACTCCATTTATTAGTGCACCTCATTTATTTTAATAAATATATTTATATTAAATGTAAATTCAGGTTTAAGATGATATTAGAGGTAGTTGGTAAAAGAGGAAATGCTAATTACCATAATGTAAATTACTGTACCAAAGTAAAAAAGGAAGGTGTCATTCGGATGAAAAAGGAAGATGTGGTTAAGCAGTTTACGACTCCATTAGATGCAGGCGCGTATCCTTTGGGGCCGTATCGTTTTTATAATCGCGAATACCTGAACATTTTATATAGAACCGACCTTGAAAGCTTGAGAAAGGTCGTTCCAGAACCATTAGAGGTTAAAGATCCTCTTGTAAGATTTGAAATTATGAAAATGCCGGATGTAACAGGGCTAGGATCTTATACAGAATGCGGACAAGTAATACCTGTCAGCTTTGAAGGAGAGGAAGGTGATTATCTCCATGCAATGTATGTAGATAGTTTTCCTGCCATCGCTTCAGGCCGGGAAATTGCGGCTTATCCTAAGAAACTTGGCAAGCCAAGTTTGTATGTGGATTCTGATACCTTAGTGGGAATCTTGGATTATGGTACTTTACGAGTAGCAACAGCTACCATGGGCTATAAGCATTTCCCGCTGGATCATTCGGAGGCATTAAAAGAGATTGTTAAACCAAATTATATGTTGAAAAAAATGCCTGGTTATGACGGGTATCCAAGAATTTGTGAATTAGTACGAAGTCAAATTACCGATATCAAAATACTCGGTGCTTGGTCCGGTCCAGCAAGACTGGAACTGTTTGCACACGCTCTTGCGCCGATGGCTGATTTACCAGTTCTTGAAGTCGTTTCGGCTTCGCACATCTTAACAGAGCTGTCTTTAGCATCTCCAACAGTTATATATGATTATTTAGCTGAAAAGTAAAGGTTTTAATGAAATTTGAAATAAACCGACGGATTTCATGGTAATAAAAGTGTATATTAAAACATCTTGGAACCGTCATCTAGGAGGAATTCATATGAGAATTGCAATATATGGTGCAGGTTCATTAGGAACCATCGTAGGTGCTTATCTTTCTAAAGGCAATCAAAATGTTGAACTGATTGATGTAAATCAAGAACATATCAATACTTTAAATAGTTCAGGTGCAACTATTGTTGGTACAGTTAATGAAAACGTACCTGTTAAAGCCATCACTCCGGAAGAAATGAGCGGCAGTTACGATCTTGTCCTTCTATTAACCAAACAAATTTTTAATAAGCAAGTTTTAGAGAATATTAAACCATACCTAAGTAAAAATGGTGTATTACTTTCACTTCAAAACGGTGTTCCGGAAGAAGCCGTTTCTGCAATTATTGGCAAAGATAAAGTGATCGGCGGTTCTGTGGAATTCGGTGCGACATGGGTTAAACCTGGTGTTTCTGAATTAACTTCCGCCGAACCTGCCTTTAAGGCTAATGCTTTTCAAATTGGCGAGTTGGATGGAACGATTACGGAACGAGTTCAAAAGATTAAAGAAGTATTAGACCTTGTAGGTGGGACGAAAATATCTACCAACCTTGTAGGAACAAAATGGTCTAAACTCATGATAAATATTGCAATGAGTGGTACTTCAGCTGTTTTCGGATGCACATATGGAGATGTTTTAAACAATGAAACGGCATTAGAAACCGCTATTCGATTAGCGGATGAAACCATTAAAGTAGGGCATTCCATTGGTGTCAAGTTTGTAAAAATGGGCGGTCTTGAAATTGAAAAGTTCAATCTGAATAAAGATCGAAGCAACTTAAATGAAGCCGCTGAATACGCTAAGGTTGCCTTTCAACCGCAAGCTTTACTAAAGGCAAGCATGCTTCAAGATCTTGAAAAAGGGAAAAAGTGTGAAATTGATTATATAAATGGTGTTGTATCTTCGAAGGGGAAAGAAGTAGGAATTTCAACCCCATTCAACGATTTACTAGTGGAACTTGTTCATAAAGCTGAACAAGAAAAATCAGTCCCAGATTTTGATACAAATATTGTTTACTTTAATGAGCTAATCGACAAAGGTATATAATTAGAAAGAACCGTCCAAAAAGGGCGGTTTTTATTTTGTATCGCTAAGAAGGAAATCCCATTAATGAAACCGAATAGGAGAAGGAGCATAAAATAATAGGGAGAGTCGAAATAAAATTGGTCAAAGCAGCTATATTTGATTTAGATGGAACTTTGTTAAACAGGGATGAATCGGTAAAAATGTTCATCCATTCACAATATAATAAGTTTAAGAAAATATTAGGTCATATTCCGAAAGAGATATACATTACTAGATTTTTGGAATTAGATAATCATGGATATGTGTGGAAAGATAAGGTATATCAACAACTAGTAGATGAATATAAGATTACAGAGATATCATGGGAAGAACTACTTTATGATTACATTTGTACTTTTAAACATCATTGTGTATCATTTCCTAATCTCATCAGTATGTTAGAAAATTTAAAGAGGATGGATCTTAAATTTGGCATGATCACAAACGGAAAAGGGCAATTTCAGTTAGGGAATATTAAGGCGCTTGTTATTGAGAAGTATTTTGACACCATTTTAATATCAGAGTGGGAGGGAATAAAGAAACCCGATCCGCAAATATTTAAAAAAGCCCTAGCACAACTGAATGTTTCACCTAAGGAAAGCATATTTGTGGGGGATCATCCTGAAAATGATGTGAAAGCTTCGCGAAATGTCGGAATGATTGGAATTTGGAAGAAGAATTGCAGCGAGGGTAATATAGAAGCGGATTTCACCATTCATGATTTAGGTGAGCTGCCAGTGATCATTAAAGCTTTAAATGCAGAACGTTAAGTTATTAAAACTTGATGGAGTACCTACAACTCCTATGATATTTTCATGTAAAAAAACATGAAGCAAAAATGTATAAGGAATATTATAAAGAAGTCCAAGGCAAACAGTATAAGCAAATGGATATTCATAACTAAATTAATAGAACCGGGCAATGTTTTTCCCGGTTTTTCTTATTGTTTTATTCTTTGAAAGAAAATTTCCAATCCATAAAAAGGATTTAAAACATAGAAAAGTCTTGCGGACATTCGCCATATTTTTGCGTGATGAAAGCTTGCTGCCTTCTATATAATAGTCACAAAAGTATCGATTTAAAAGACAAATAAGAAAGGAGTTGTACTGAAAATGGAGGATGCGCAAAAGGAGTATGAGATTTACAAAATAGTGGCAGAAAACACATTAGATATCATTGTTCTGGTTGATAATGATGCAATTGTACGATATGTATCTCCTTCTATCCACTTAACTTTAGGTTATACGGTTGAACAGTACGAAGGGATGGATGCATTTACTATTATTCATCCTCAAGACCAGGAACGTGTTCGATTATCTCATCAACAAGTTATCCAATCAAAAACATCAGTGGAACTAGATTACCGTATATTCCATTCACAGGGCTCCCTCCTCTATGTAGAGACACGGGTAAAACCGGTTTTAGACGAATTCGGTGATGTTAAATACGTCGTTGCTGCAGTTCGAGATATTACAAAGCGGAAAAAGACAGAGCAGTTGCTGGAAAATATCCTTGAAGGTGTAAACGCAGCTGTTATGTCGGGCGATAAGGACTTTCATCAATACTCCTTTTGTTCGGAAAGCATTGAGAAAATAACGGGGATCCCGAGGCGTGAAATAATCAATAACCCGATACGGATACATGATCATATTCATCCTGATGATAATGAAATGCTAATGGGGGAAACAAAGAATACCCTGGATATGGGAATACCAGTGAATAAAATCATTCGGTTTATCCACGTTGATAACGAAATAAAATGGGTGAGGATGATTATCCATCCGTTCTTGGACAGCAATGGTGCAATTGAAAGGTTAGATGGAATTTTGCTGGACATTACCGAAAAGAAACGCTCAGAGCTGGCAATTGAGGAAAGTGAACAAAAATACAAATCATTATTTGAAAACAATTTGGACGGTGTTTTTTCCATCGATTTAAAAGGTAATTTTGTAAATGCTAATCATTCATTTGAAAAAATTACTGGTCTCGAAAAAGATAAGCTATCTGACCGTTGTTTTATAGGATTAATTTTTGATGAAGATCATATTCCTGTTTATGAAATGCTGTCTGAGGTGATGAAAAAGAGAGAACCAAGAGATGTTGAATGTCGTATCACTGGAAATGGTAGTGGTTTGCGGATTGTCAATATAACCTTTGTGCCAATTTTTCTTTTTGGGGAACTTAATGGGGTCCATGGGATTGTAAAGGATATTACCGAGCGTAAAAAGGGAGAGCAAGAGTTAATCTATAGTCAAAAGAGATATAAGTTTCTTCAGCGAAGCATTAACCGTTTTTCTAATGACTTGGCTAATGTTATGAAGGTAACAGAATTAGAAAATCGGTTAGTGGAAGAAGTCAAAAATGTTTTACCAGTGAAAAATGTGTCAATAGAAGAAGTGCTGAGATGTGAGAATCCTACATTTAGAAGTATTAACGAAATATGGTTAAAAATAGGCGAGAAGGAACAGCAGGTCTATTTAAGAATAGAATTAAACCAAACCCTGCTTAAGATGGAGAAGGAATGGCTTGAAACAGCCATTCACTATGTCACTATACTTTATGATAACCTGCAGTTAATTGAGGATTTAATGAATCGTGTAGAAGAAATGGTAACGAATGACGAGACACCAAAATGGATGTTACGGCTTTTATTTAGACTTTCTGAAAAGGAAAGAGCATCTCTATCAAGTGATTTACATGATTCTGTTTTGCAGGACTTGATTATTTGGTATCGGAAGCTCGAATCTTTACGTTCATCCGCGCTTTTCAGTGAGGAGGTTAAGGGTGAACTATTTCAAATTGAAGAAGGGTTGCTCGATGCCATTCATCAAATTCGTATCACCTGCAATGAACTAAGACCACCATTTCTTCTGAAAATGGGGTTGGTAGAATCCTTAAAAAGTCTGTTTTCTTACACCAGAATGTTCTCCAATTATGAGATTGAGTTTTTAACTAGTGAGAAAGAAATAGTGCTAAATGAAGACCAGATTCTAGGACTCTACCGAATTGTTCAGGAGCTATTGAATAACGCATCTAAGCACTCAAAGGCTTCAAAGGTAACAATGAAACTTGGCTATTATAAGGATAAGATTCATTTTTGTTATAGAGATAATGGAATAGGGGCAGATATATCGCTTGTGGAAGGGTCATTTAACCATATGGGGTTAGCAGGTATTGAAAACCGGATTTTAAGCTTAGAGGGTGATATGTATATGAATTCGGCCCCACAAAAGGGCTTTCATGTAGATGTTTATATTCCTGCCACTATACAGCAAAAAGGGGAATACAATGGAAATATTACTAGTTGATGATCATCGATCGGTTGTTGAAGGGACTAAAATGTTAATAGAATCTGAGTCAGATATGAATGTGACGATAGAAACAGATGTATATTGTGTTTCTGATTTAGTCCGCCTCCATCATTTTGATGTTATTTTGTTTGATCTCTACATGCCTAATATTAATGGTGCAGATTTGGCGAAGCAAGTCCTCGGGCTTGTTCCAGATGCCATCATTCTTATATATTCCGGATTTGATATAGCGCCTCACTTTAATTTACTAATGGAATCCGGTGTCTCTGGCTTTATTTCCAAAACGTCAACTAGAGATCAATTGATTCAAGCTATACGAAGTGCGGCTAGAAAAGAGGCTATTATCCCGATGCAGTTATTGAAGCAGTTAAGACGTCAAGAAATAGTGGTGCAGAGTGATAAAAGTAATGAATCGGCAATAATCAGCAACAAAGAAGAAAATCTTCTTAGAGAATTGGCAAAAGGACATAGCAATAAAGAGATCTCCAAAACATTAATAATTAGCCAACGCTCGCTGGAATATAGTTTAACTGAGCTTTTTCAAAAGCTTGGTGTTAATTCAAGGGTAGAGGCAATTAAAAAAGCAAAAAGTTTAGGAATACTGCCAGCGGAAGACTTATATTAGGGAAAAAAGAAGTTAAATAGTAAAAAAAGAGTTTGAAACTTCATTTCAAGCTCTTTTTTTATGCCTTTATATAGGAAATCAACTGTTCTTTAGGGTGTTTTACTTGTGAAAGTCCATGCGGGCATACGACAAAATCATGCGGAGCTACTCAAAAAGTATGCGGGTGAAGTGACTTAAAGTCACCGTACAATGAGACATAGAAAAACAAGTCAACTTTAGCAGGGTGAGGAAGATGAATCGAATCTTAACTAACTTAATGGGATATCATCCAATTGTTCCTCTATTAATAGTAGGTACAGTATTCAGCAGTTTAACGACCTCCATTAGTTTAGTGTTTTTGCCAATTTATTTAATGAATTCAGCACACTTAGAACCGGTTACGATTGGGATGATTGTCGGAGCAGGTGCTTTAACGGCGACCATTGGCGGGTTTCTGGGAGGTACTCTTTCCGATTTTTTAGGCAGAAATCGATTGATGTTATTCTCATTACTCATTTTAGGAGCTGTATTTAGTGGATTTCTTTTAACGAGTAACTCGATGCTTCTTTGTTTATTAAATATTCTTCGCGGTCTTTTCTCTTCATTTTTCGTAACAATCTCGAAGGCATTAATTGCAGATTTGACTAAGAAGGAAAAGAGGACCAGGGTGTTTTCCTACCGATATATAGCGGGGAATATTGGTTATGCAGTCGGTCCGATTATTGGAACCTACTTTGGGATTGCGGGGAACAAAACGGCATTTCTTTTTACTTCACTGATTTATGCTGGATATTTTTTAATAATGGGATTTTTACTTCAATATAAGAATGCAACTAGTATGACGGAAGCCGAAGTGGTCGAAAAGGTAACGATATCACAGTCATGGAAGGTGTTTTTACGGGATAAGGTATTACTTCTTTTTATATGCGGAAGTATTTTACTCACAGCTGTTCACGGTGAAATGTCTGTCACCCTTTCCCAATATTTAAACAAAACCAATCCTCATCATGGCTTAAAGCTATTTGGTTATTTAATGAGCATCAATGGGATAACCGTGATTGCGACACAAGTGTTCATAACAAGATGGTCTGAGAGATTTAGACTTTTCAGCAGGATTGTTCTTGGAAGTTTATTATTTTCGATTGGAGAAATTGGCTTTGCTTTTTCACAAGAATCATGCGGTTTCATTTTGTCTATGGTCCTTTTCACCTTGGGGGAGATTCTGATCATTCCATCTGAATATGCCCAGCTTGATGAAATCACACCAAGGGGGATGCGTGGTATGTATTACGGAGCCCAGGGATTTAGTGATTTCGGCAATTTTATTGGGCCATGGCTTGGTGGAATAGTATTGGTTTCTTATGGCGGAAGGACGATGTTTTTAACATTTGCTTTGGTTTCTTTATTCAGCATCGGTTTCTATGCGTGGGGGCGGAAGCTATATTCTAGGCAATCACAACAGGTAACACAATTCAAATTATAAGGGGGTACTCAAATTGAATGATTTTAAACAATTTTTACCTTATGTGAGAAGAGTGAGCAAATTGTATATGATCGGATTTATGGGGAGTTTATTTCGTTTCTTAATTCCGCTGTTTGTTCCTCTGATTTTAAAATATATTTTTGATAGCTTGCTTCAAAATGAAGCATTGTCCAGCGTGGATAAGTTAGAAAAATTAGGTTTCATTGCTACCTCTATGCTTGCGGTTTTCTTATTTGTTCGTACACCAATGGAATATGTAAGACAGTTTTGCATTCATAAAGCGAATAACAATATTATTAAGAATCTTCGTAAGGACGCTTTTAAAAAAGTTCATGCGCTCGATGCTAAGTATTTTGCGGATAATAAAAGCGGGGAAATTGGCACACGTTTTTTTGATGATATTGAAAAGGTAAGAGGTTATTTAATGGCAGTTTTTGGGAACATTTGGATTGAAATGATCGTCCTGTTGTTTGTTGTGGTCGTGATGTTTACGATGAATATAAAGTTAGCATTGCTTTCAGTAGGACTTGTAAGTTTTCAGTTTATTCTCGCTCATATTCTATCTAAACGCTTTAAAATATCAACGCGAAATATGATGAAGTACCGATCTGTTATGAGTGGTTTTATTTTCGAAAAAATTCAAGGGGCGTTTGTGTCGAAGCTATTTGCTTCTGAGAAACGCGACAAGGAAGAATTGGATCAGCATTTAACACATTTTGATCGACTGACAGATAAGCATGCGAAGATAAATGCATTAATGCTTGCATTCGTTAACGTATTAAGTGATATGACTCCTTTTATAGTAGCGATTATTGCTAGCTTATTTGTTTTGAATGGAGATTTAACGGCCGGGAGTTTAATCGCATTTTTTGCATATGTGGATAAAATGAGGAGCCCAGTTGCGGCTTTGGTTAATGCTTATCCTGCTATCACCGAGGGAAAAGTTGCTTTACAACGGATTTTCGACTTTTTCAATACACCTTCCACGATTAAAGAAAAAGCAAATCCGCTTGAATTAAACAAATTCAATGATTCTATAAAACTCAAGAATGTCTCTTTTGCCTACAATGGTAAGGAAAAAGTGATTAGGAATGTGTCGTTAACAATGGAAAAGGGAAAAACGTATGCATTCGTCGGGGAAAGCGGTGGAGGAAAGAGCACAATCTTACAGCTTTTGTTAAGAATGTATGATGTAACAAATGGGGAAGTATTAATTGATGGGAAAAATATCAAAGATTATTCTCTTTCAAGTCTCCGAGAACATATGGGGATTGTAACACAGGAAAATTTCTTATACAGCACGTCCATTAGGGACAATATTAAGCTCGCAAAACTTGATGCCAGTGAAGAAGAAATGATTGCTGCAGCAAAGAAGGCTTTTGCTCATGATTTTATCACTGCTTTGCCAAATGGATACGATACAGAAGTAGGAGAAAGAGGTATCAAGCTTTCAGGCGGTCAGAAGCAGCGTATTGCCTTAGCTCGTGTATTTTTAAAAAATCCGTCACTTATTATTTTAGATGAAGCTACTAGTGCACTGGATAATGAAAGTGAAAAACTAGTGCAAGAATCCATTAATCGTTTTGATAATAATAAGACGGTTATTATGATTGCACATAGACTTTCAACCATTGTGAATGCTGACACTATTTTTGTGATGAAGAATGGAGAAATTATAGAAAGCGGCAGCCACCAAAGCCTTCTAAAGAGACAAGGCTATTATAAGGAGCTTTACTCGAAGCAAAATACTCCTAAGAGTGATGAATTAAAGCTTGTTTCAGGAATGCAAAAGAGTTATTAACTCTTTGTCAGTGATGTATTGCTTAAGAATTAGCAAATAATATCAGCTTTTTTAAAAAACATACTTCACTAGTACAGAATTATACCGGTAATCCGCAAAGATTCTGTGTGTTTTTTACAACAAAAAATATACGAAGGTCCCACTTTTTATATGGAGTTAATATTACTTATCATTTATTTTGCATTAGTGGGTTATGCAGTAAAAAATTTGTCAGCATCTATAAGCGACAGAACCAACAATAATGCTTCTGCGAATGCAAGGATAGAATGAGAATTAAATAAACGATAGGGATTGGTATGTCTTTTCAGTAGGTTGGAAAAGATGATGAGAAATCAAGTTTCCACATTCAGTGACATTGCAAAAAATATGTCTGATAGAAATGTTCTTAGAGGGGAAGAAGAATAATGTTCACTTTAGATGACTTTAAAAAGACGGTCGAACAACAGTTGATTCATAATCATGATAAGAGTCTATTTTATGAATTGGCAAATGGGAAAATGGTCATAAATCCTTCTAGGGAAACTATTCAACTAATTGTCCAAAAAGCGCAGGAGATTTCAAAATTTATTGAAGATACAAAAGTGGTGGGGACTTATCAACAATTACTACAGTTTATTGCCGATCAATCCATGAATTTATTTGTTGAAGTTAATCAATACTTAGATTTTAATAGTGAGAATTATGATAGACTCCAAAATATCTATAAGGATTTATTTGAATCCATTTGTGTGCTTGGGGATCAAAAAGAAATAACTCAGATAGAACTTGATCATTTGTTCTCTAATCACTATAAAAAACTACAGGCATTTTTATTAGAATCAAATGGTGCCGAAATATTAAAAAAGTACAAAGAATCACCAGTGTTGTTCAAGGTAGAGTGTGCCGAATATACTCCTGAGTTTCAATTGAAATTATTAAAAATCAATCTTGATACCATTAAACAACCTGTTTTAGATATTGGGTGCGGTCCACAAGCTCATTTAGTTCATTTCTTAAGAAAGAATGGAATCCAAGCTTTTGGGATGGATAGAAATGTAAACCCATGTGATCATTTATTAAAAATGAATTGGCTTGAGTGTGCCTTTAAATCCAACAATTGGGGAACGGTTATATCCCATATGGCTTTTTCGAATCATTTTACTCATCATCATTTAAAGGTGGATGGTAATTTCGAAAGTTATGCACATAAGTATATGGAAATATTACATTCATTAAAGCTTGGAGGAAGCTTTATTTATGCACCTGGTCTTCCTTTTATCGAAGAATTGCTAATAGAATCAAACAAATCATTTGCCGTTGATGCAAATGATTATTCAACTAATGTAATACGACTTTCATAAGAAAGATCGTTATTGTTATCTTTATCGGAATATTATTTATTAATTCAGGAAGAAAACAATTGATGAAGCCTAAAGCACAAATTCAAAATGTATAAAGATTATTGTACAAATACCTTAACACACTGTGTTAGGGTATTTCTTTTTAAGAAGATAACATCGATCTATTCTATAAAATCATGCGGAGATACCACAAATTCTTGCGGGATTACTCAAAATGTGTGCGGTTTTTAAGAAATTGAAAAATCATACAATGAAACCATCTAGTAATTATCTGACATGTAGAAAGTTTTCAGCTTCTAAAAGATTGATAGAAAAAGATGAGGTTACATCAAACAATGGAGGGAAGAAAATGAATACAAAGCAAAAGAAGAAAAGTAAAAAGAAGATAGTGATCTGGAGCCTTGTAGGGATTATCATCGTTACCATAGTTTCAGTGGTGTTGTTTCAACCTAAAGGTTCTGGCGATTTTGAAGAGGAAAAAGCACAAACTGGCAACATAACTACGTACTACAGCTTTTCAGGTGCAGTAGAAGCAAAAAACAGGAAGACTATTATTAGTGAAGCTCCAATGCAGATAAAAGAAATGAAAGTGAGGCCTGGAGATAAAGTCAAGAGCGGCGAAGTTGTGATGGTGACGAACCAGGGGGAGAAAATTAAGGCTCCATTCAAAGGGGAAATCTCCAAAATCTATGTAGAAGAAAACGCAGAAATCATGTCAGGAGCACAGCTTGTCGATATAGTAGATTATTCTGCCTTACAAACAAATGTAAAGGTTGACGAGTACGACCTGAAATATTTAAAAGTTGGCGAAAAGGTGAAGGTAACGATTAATGCGCTTGAAAAGGAAATACAAGGAACGGTTTCAGCCATATCTAAGGAAGCAACAAATGAAAACGGTGTATCTTATTTTACTGCAACGGTTGACCTTAATAAAGATCAAGCGATGAGAGTTGGTATGAGTACGGAGGCAAAAATATTGAAGCAAAACGCTAATGGTGTAACTACCCTTTCGATGAAAGCAATCAAATTTGATAGTCAAAATAAACCGTATGTTTTAATTCCCTCAGAAAAAGGAATGACAACCAAAAAATATATTCAGACGGGTATCAACGATGGGACCATAGTGGAGATAAAAAGCGGAGTGGAGGCTGGTGATGTGGTGATGATCTCCAGTAAAGATAATTCTCCTTCAATGATGATGCATGGAGGTAACTAATAATGAGAGAACAAATTCTCAATATGAATCAAATCAAGAAAACTTACCATATGGGCGATGAGGAACAAGTGGTTTTAAATAATATCAATATTACAGTAAATAGAGGAGATTTTGTTGCTATCTTGGGGCCATCAGGATCAGGAAAATCAACACTCATGAATATAATTGGCTGCCTTGATTCACCAACAAGCGGTGACTATTTCTTATCTAATCAAAAGGTTGATGAGCTTGATGAAGCCGACCTTGCTGCGATTCGTAACAAGGAGGTTGGTTTTGTGTTTCAGCAATTCCAACTTCTTCCCAGGCTCAGTGCAGTGCAGAACGTAGAGCTTCCACTTGTATATGCGGGTGTCACTGAAAAGGTACGCAAACAAAGGGCTGCCGACATGCTCGTTCGAGTTGGTCTTGAAGAAAAATTACACAATCGGCCTAATCAGCTTTCGGGAGGTCAGCAGCAAAGAGTGGCGATCGCCAGAGCGATGGTGACAGAGCCAACCATTCTACTAGCTGATGAACCAACTGGAGCATTGGATCAAAAAACAGGTTTTCAAATAATGGAGCTCTTTCATGAGATTCACCAAGAAGGAAAGACCATTATTATGATTACTCATGATATTGAAATAGCTAATCATGCGAGCAGAATTGTAAATATTTTAGACGGAAACCTTAGAGAGGAGTTCGCACATGTTTAAGGAAAATATCAAGATGGCATGGATGAATCTGATCCATAATAAAATGCGTTCCTTTTTAACGATGCTGGGGATTGTTATAGGTGTGGCTTCGATTATAGCTTTAATTACTATCGTTGAAGGCGCAATGAACGGAATGACGAGTGAATTCTCCTCGTTTGGGACGGATAAAATAACCATTCAGGCAATGGGGACACCACTCAAGAAGGGGCTAGTGGACAGTGACATACAAAGCCTTACAAAAATTGATCAAGTAGCAGGAGTATCTCCAACCCTTTCTGGAAAAACAACAGTCGTTTATAACGGGAAGGAGAAAAAGGATGTTACGGTACAAGGTAAAAATGATGTGTATTTTTCAAAGACAAAGGATTTAATAGAAACCGGCAGAGGTCTTAATATTCTTGACATCCAAAATAAGAATCAAGTTTGTCTCATTGGTTCTAATATTGCAGACGATTTGTTTTGGGAAGAAGATCCGATTAATAAAAAGCTTCTTATAGCTGGTGTGACATATACCGTGGTAGGGACATTACAGAAGTCGAATAGTTTTTCAGATTCCTCAAATAATGATGCGGTCATTATTCCTTATACCACCTCAATGGGGTTACTTGGCACTGGATATATGTCAAATGTAGATGTGTATATGAGCAATGCCAATGAATCCGAAAAAATAACGGAGGATATCGAATCGATCCTAAACCAGGCGTTCAATTATAAAGATAACAGTTTCACGGTCATGAATATGCAAGATATGATTTCATCGTTTAAAAAGATTACAACGATGTTATCCCTTATGCTAGGAGGGATTGCATCAATATCATTGGTTGTTGGTGGAATTGGAATTATGAATATGATGCTTGTTTCCGTAACGGAAAGAACGACAGAAATAGGTTTAAGAAAGGCTCTTGGGGCAGAGCCTAAACAAATACAACAGCAATTTCTCCTCGAGGCAGTTTTCCTTTCCCTTTTTGGAGGTACTATCGGCTTATTGCTAGGAGCATTAATCGCATTTGGTGTTTGCACGTTAATAGGTGCCAGTTTTGCACTTTCAGCGACAACTATATTATTAGCCTTTGGGTTTTCAGCAGCAATTGGTATTATTTTTGGAATTGCACCAGCAAGAAAAGCTTCAAAACTTAACCCGATTGACGCTTTGCGTAGTATTTAAAGGATAAACTATTTTTTTGCATCCATTTAAGACGAGAAAAAGTGCTTGCATCCCGTAGAAATTTGACCAAAGACAATTCATCTGCGGGACTAAAAACAAAGCAATATAGCATTAGGAAAGATTGTAAGTCATGGTACCTTAATGATTTTATAGGAAAGCGGATAATAGGGGCTTCACGGGAGAAAAATATAGAAACCCGCAAAATGGAAAAGTGTATACCTTTGAAAAATGATCATTAGAAGCAAATAATCGAATGGTAAACACATCTGAATGCAAATAACAGAAATATTTTTTGAAGAGTATGGTGAGAGGTTCTAATGGGGCAGTTTAAAAATAAACATAATTTGTATTGGACTTATCAAAGATGCATTGGAGAAAATTCAGTAACAATGTCTTTTTTTTACATTTACCTTAAGAATAAAAACGATAATAGAGGAAAGGGGGATATGTGTATGGTTGAAAGAGGTAAGACAAATAGCAAATCAGTAATTTCCTTAACGCTTGGAATTCTCTCCATTGTAATACCTTTTATTGGAGTAATACTTGGTATTATCGGAATAGTATTTTCAAGAATAGGAATAAAAGAAATTAAGGAGACGAATGAAAATGGAAGGGGACTTGCAACGTCCGGGTTTATTTGTAGCATTATTGGGATCGTCATTCATCTTCTTTGGATTTTATTTGCTATTCTTTCTATCTATATGTTTACCAACGTAGAGTACGAATTACAATTTATTTCAGTTTCATTTAACTAATGGTATCTTACGAAAATAAGTATTATGTACCATATTGAATAAAAATAGCACGATTATACTTAAGGAAGTATTAGGATAATCATTTTTTCTATTAAAGGATATTGAAAGGATATAATGATGCAGCATAACTTTTGTATCCTATTTAAGTGTATTGTTATTTGAGAAATAAGTTATGAGCAAAAGTTTAATTATATTTAATGAAAAAATCTATTGACCTTATTAAAGAATAATAGTAATATAATAAATGTCGTTAAGAGTTACCAACATATTAAACTTCTAATCATTAAAAAGTTGTTGACAAAATAGTTTGATGTCAGTATAATTAGTTACTGTCGCTGATAAGAAAAATTATTTCAAAAAAGTAATTGACGACAGAAGAAAAAAATGATAGGATATAATCCTGTCACAAAAAATAGTTCTTTGAAAACTAAACAAAACAGAAACGTCAACGTTAATTATAGTCTTTTATTTAAGACATTTTATGAGCAATCAAACATCTTTTTGGAGAGTTTGATCCTGGCTCAGGACGAACGCTGGCGGCGTGCCTAATACATGCAAGTCGAGCGGACTTTTAA
>NZ_LJJC01000015.1:0-389 GCF_001420715.1 Heyndrickxia shackletonii
AATCACATCATGATTAAACGTCAGAGAATTTGCTACATGCTGCCTTGCTCCGAGGTGAACCTAATCATCCTCGAATAGCTTTGCCGCAGGAGCAAAAAACTTTGTTAGAATCAGAAAAAGCGTTTCTTAATAATTTCTAATAATAACAATATATTTGAAAGGATTGACCTTTCAAAACTGAACAGAACTTATAAACGTCTTCTTATAACCACGTAAGTGGTATTCCATTATCCTTAGAAAGGAGGTGATCCAGCCGCACCTTCCGATACGGCTACCTTGTTACGACTTCACCCCAATCATCTGTCCCACCTTCGGCGGCTGGCTCCAAAAGGTTACCTCACCGACTTCGGGTGTTACAAACTCTCGTGGTGTGACGGGCGGTGTGTACA
>NZ_LJJC01000015.1:1622-74087 GCF_001420715.1 Heyndrickxia shackletonii
GAGGAAAGAAGTTATCCGGTATTAGCCCCGGTTTCCCGGAGTTATCCCAGTCTTACAGGCAGGTTACCCACGTGTTACTCACCCGTCCGCCGCTAACTTTTAAAAGCAAGCTTTTAAAAGTCCGCTCGACTTGCATGTATTAGGCACGCCGCCAGCGTTCGTCCTGAGCCAGGATCAAACTCTCCAAAAAAGTGTTTGATATAGCTCATGAATTTCAAAACATTGACGTTTCGTTCTGTTCAGTTTTCAAAGATCAATTTCCGTCACTCTTTCGTGACAGCGACTTTATTATCTTATCAAAGTGTTTATTTCTTGTCAACACTTTTTTTATTTTCTTCGCCGCTGCGTTTTTCAACATCTTGCAGCGACGTTTATTAATATACCAAGAATAAAATCAATCGTCAATACATAAATTAATATTTTACAATAATTTTTTTGAAACACAGTAATGACGGTGATATATATCATATCCTTTTGTTTGAATTCTAACTTCATCAATAAAATGCTTCTCTAGTAGAAATTCTAATAGCATGCTTAAATCTACATCATAATGTTCTAATTCCGGATGTGAAATAAGATCATTAATCGTCCATTCATCTTTCGTCTTCATAATTTCAATTAAATGTGAGGCACCAAATCGTGTTCTGGAATGAATTAAAAATTCACTTGCTATAAACAAAAGCTCTAATCTCTTTTCTATAGGCTCATCACTCGTAACCAATTCCTCATAAAGCTTAAATATTTCCGGTTCCATTTGTTTTACTTGATTCCATACCGTTATTTCAGGATGAAAGCCTTTTTCAATTACAGCAAGACGTGCCAAATGATGCAGGGAATGTGCTACATGATTATAGGCATCTAAGTACTGACTGTTATCAAAAAACGCCTTTCCTTCCATATATCTGCGAACCAGCTTCGCAAATTCAAGACCGATTTTGACTTTTCGATTATAAAAAGGAAAATCCTGAAGCTCATCTCTTAAGTTGTTCATATACTCATTGCGGTCAAATAATATTTTTCCGTGCAGGATCCACTCTACTATTTTCCGATTCGTCCCGAGAAGCAACCATTCCCGCAGTTGATCTTCTCTGACAATATGCAAAGAGGCTTTTTTGTCCTCATAAGTATAGTGCTTTATAAAGACAGGTGTTTCCACATCTTTCACAACAATTAATAAAACTGCATCAAATGTATCCGTAACTGCACTCGTATTCTGTACTTTTTCAATAATTAGAACACCGAGTGTATTTGTTTGGCTTGCTCTTTCTTGATATATCGGTCGAAGGATGTCCTCCATATTTAATTCCTCCAAAATCCTTTATAGGGTATAAGAAAGTATATTTTTATGTATCATGAATTTAATAGCTTAAATGTCAGTTAGTTTCAGTCTATCTGTTTTTAGGAATATCAGTATGCCTGATCTCTGTGTTTCTACCGTAAGTTGGGAAACAAAATGCTTTTTTGCTTTTCTTTATACTTCGACAATGATAATAAATTTCCTGCTATTTTAAAAGTACTAATTATGTCCAATTGTAAGTCTACATCTTTCCTTATTTTATGATATAGTAGCATTTAGGAGGGACAAGCATGGCAAAATACTCTAGTAAAATCAATAAGATTCGCACATTTGCGTTAAGTTTGATATTTGTTGGATTTATCATCATGTATTTCGGAATCTTTTTCAGAACTCATTTCCTAGTTATGTCTATATTTATGCTTCTTGGATTGTTGTCGATCATTGCTAGTACTGTCGTGTATTTTTGGATCGGAATGCTGTCTACAAAGGCGGTGCAGGTTGTTTGTCCGAACTGTAACAAGCCAACAAAAATTTTGGGACGCGTCGATATGTGCATGCATTGCCGTGAGCCTTTAACCTTAGACCCGAATTTAGAAGGAAAAGAATTCGATGAAAACTACAATCGAAAATCCCAGACAACAAAAATGTAAGCATTAAGAATTTAACGTGAAAAAATTAACATTCCTAAAACAAAAAAAGAATGGTTTCGAGTAAAGGCTCGAACCATTCTTTTTTAATGTACATTTTGTTTCTTCATGCAATCAGGACAAGTGCCGTAAATTTCCATGCGATGATGACTTACCTTAAACCCTGTAACATGTGAAGCAAGCTGCTCCACTTCATCCAGTCCAGGATAGTGGAAGTCTACAATCTTTCCACAGTCTTCGCAGATGATGTGATAATGATTTGTTGTAACAAAATCAAATCGGCTTGATGAATCTCCATATGTTAGTTCCTTTACTAAACCAACCTCGCGAAATACTCGCAAGTTATTATATACAGTAGCAACACTCATATTTGGGAATTTCCCTTCAAGCGCCTTATAAATTTCATCCGCGGTAGGATGTGTCATTGATTGAATTAAATACTCTAATATCGCATGACGTTGAGGAGTGATTCTTACTCCCGTTTCTTTTAACGTTTCAATGGCTTCCTTCATTTGATGTTCAGACACCGTCATGCACCTCTTTCCTAAAAAGAATTTATTATTACTTTATAATATCTATAATTAGTGTACTAAGTAAAAGGCACTTCTGTCAATGTTTTCAGGACTGATGAAGGGTTTTTTCATTTTCATTAAGACGCATATTCACAAATCGAGCTGCTACGAATAAAAAATCGGACAAACGATTTAGATAGGAGAGCACCAACGGATTTACATCCTCTAATGACACAGCACATCTTTCCGCTCTTCTTACAACAGTTCTGGCGAAATGCAGGCCTGCACCAGCCGGATGCCCGCCCGGTAAAATGAAATTATTCAATGGCGGCAATGCCGAGTCCCATTTATCAATAGTATGCTCCAATTCCTCAATATCTTCTTGTTTTATTTTCCACTTTACTTCTTTATTTGCCGGAGTCGATAATTCCGCCCCGACATGAAAGAGAGCAGTTTGCACTTTATGAAATACTTCCTCCGCCTCCATTTTTTCCGGAAAATCTTCTTTCTTTAAAAAGCTTATTGCCTGACCAATCGCTGAATTTGCTTCATCACAAGTCCCATATGCCTCCACGCGCATATCGTTTTTCGCGATTCTTGTTCCATAAACTAATGATGTCGTTCCTTTATCACCGGTTTTCGTATAAATTTTCACATTAATACCCCTTTTCTACATCGATCACGTTCAAAAAGTCTTCTTGTTTATTAGTATATGTACGATAGTTATGCTTTAATATTTCAAATACTCTTGGAAGATAAAGATTTGTATTGCTGGAAATATGCGGAGTGATCGTTACATTATCCATGCTCCAAATTGGATGCTCCTCCGGCAGCGGTTCTTCCTCCAATACATCTAAAATCGCATGCGATATCATTTTTTCTTGCAGAACTTCCATTAATACTTTCGTTTTTACTGCATCCCCTCTGCCAATATTGATAAAAACAGCTGTATTTTTCATACTTTTAAAATGATGTTTTTGATAAAAATGCTTTGTTTCTGATGTGCTTGGTAAAATATTCACTATAAAATCAGAGGCACCTAACCCTTCATACATGGAATCTAATGTTTGCATTTCATCAAAATAATCTCGTTTTTCTCCGCTGCTATTCACACCGATTGTTTTCATTCCAAATGCTTTTGCTAATCTTGCTATCTCACTTCCAATTGCCCCCGCTCCGACAATCAATATTGTTTGTCCGGATAGTTCAAAAATTGGCAGTCCCTTTTTCCATACATGCTCCTTCTGCTGTTTTTGCATGACAGGAAATTGTTTGGCATATTGCAGCATAAGCCCCAGAGTAAATTCTGCCATCGGAATTTTATGTATCCCTCGTGCATTCGTAACAAGAATCCCCTTCTCTTTTATCGCTTGCAAAGGCATTTTTTCAAGACCAGCCGATGTGACCATTATCCATTTTAGCTGATCCGCTAGTTGAATATGTGTTTCGGTTAAATCCTCACCATAAGTCACCAGGACCTCCGCATTCGAAAGCTCCTTCTCTGCATGTTGAATATCGGGATAAAAGGAAAAATCCTCGCTAGGAAAACATTCGGTTAGGTCTTGTATCAATTCAGCCGGCGGTGTAAAAGTAAAGATCGTTTTCATGGTTTTCCCCTTTTCTTCAATATTTTATTTAATTGTACCATGTATGTGTGAAAATTGACCCGCTCTAGAAAACATAAAAAAGGGGCCGAATGAATCGACCCTAAAAGACTATCTGAGGAGGTATGCCCTACTATACTGTATGTGCGTTGTCATGTTTTGAGTGGACAAATGCCGCTATCTTACTAAAATAGGCAAATAAGAAAAGCGGAAGCGCCTTGTTCATCGGCGTACGAATTTCGTAGTCGCAGGCTCGAGATAAAGGAAACACAGCGAGGTAGTTCACGAGCTGATGAAATTGGCACTTGGAGTTAGACAGCGTCTATAAATTTTTTTACCTCTTAAGAAAGATTTTCTTTTATAAAAGCCAGTGCTTCTTGGACATGTCCATCCACTTTCACCTTGCGCCATTCCTTCGCAACGTTCCCTTGTTTATCGATAATGAATGTACTTCTTTCGATTCCCATATACTCTTTTCCAAAATTCTTTTTCAGCTTCCACACTTCATAGTCATCTGCAACCTTATGGTCAACATCTGCTAACAGAAGAAATGGTAAGCTGTATTTATTAATGAATTTTTGATGGGAATTTACCTCATCTGGACTAATGCCTAAAATAACAGCATCTAAATCCGCAAATTCCTTATATGCATCGCGGAAGTCACATGCTTCCGTTGTACAACCAGGTGTCATATCCTTTGGATAAAAATACAATACAATATGCTTTTTACCCTCGAAATCAGATAGTTTTACCGTCTCACCGTTATTTGCATGCAATTCGAAGTCTGGTGCTTTTGCTCCTATTTCAATGGTCATATAATTCAACTCCTACTAAATATTTATCCCGTATTAACGGGCAGTTGTTCTCAACTACCAAATGGCAGTATCACCTTATCTTCAGCTTATCGAAATGTAACTTTTAACGCAAACCATCTACTTTTTTCTGAAGCTTACCTGATCATGGTCAAGTACACTTTTCACGACAAATGCAGCCGGAATGGTATATCCAATCAGTGCTTCTATTATGACAATGGCTCTGCCGATTCCTAAAGGAACCACATCTCCAAAGCCAACAGAAAATAATGTTACTGCACTTAAATAAAGGGAGGTATACAGCTTATGAAAATAAGAACCTGTCAGGTCTGCACCATGATCGATGATGATGTGATATCCCTTTATTTCAAGCAACAGGTAAATAAGGCCGAACCCAATCATTAGGACACAATAGGCAAAAGCAAGGAACAAAAAGTTGTCAAAAGAGATTTGTTTATTTTTTAATTTATGCGAGAAAAACAATGTTCGCAGGCTCATGCAAATACACAGAATGACTAATATGATGAGGAGATTATACATTTAAATAGCTCCTTTTATTTTACGCAAATTAGAGGTAAGAACATCAAGCTGACATATTCTTGTTCAAAACTGCTTGTCAGTCTATTTTATTGTACCGTCGAATACATTTATGAATGAAAACTTTAATTGGACACTATTTTCTTAAAGGTCTAAAATGGAGAATGGATTTAATAATTGGAGGAATACATATGAATTTTACTCAATCTGAACTTTTACATAGTGAAGCATTACAGCATATTGTCGGAGGTGTGAACAGTCCTTCGAGATCTTATAAAGCAGTTGGCGGCGGCTCACCTGTTGCAATGAAAAGAGCGCAAGGAGCATACTTCTGGGATGTGGACGATAACCGTTATATTGATTATCTTGCGGCATATGGTCCGATTATTACAGGCCATGCCCATCCACATATTACGGAAGCGATTAAAACAGCTGCTGAAAATGGTGTTTTATATGGAACACCTACCCCTTTCGAAGTAACCTTTGCAAAAATGCTGAAAGAAGCAATGCCGGCATTAGATAAGGTACGGTTTGTGAATTCAGGAACAGAGGCAGTAATGACCACTATTCGTGTTGCCCGCGCATATACTGGACGCGACAAAATCATCAAATTCGAAGGCTGTTATCATGGTCATTCTGATCTTGTTCTTGTTGCAGCCGGTTCCGGTCCTTCTCAGCTTGGAATGCCAGATTCTGCTGGTGTAACAAAAAATATTGCGAAAGAAGTTATTACGGTTCCTTTCAATGACATCGAACCTTTTAAAGAAGCATTAAATACATGGGGAGATGAGGTTGCAGCTGTACTTGTCGAACCAATCGTGGGCAATTTTGGAATTGTTGAGCCGAAACCAGGATTCTTAGAGCAAGTGAATGAGCTAACTCATAATGCCGGTGCCCTTGTCATTTATGATGAAGTTATCACAGCCTTTCGCTTTATGTATGGCGGCGCACAAAACTTACTTGGGGTAACACCAGATTTAACAGCGATGGGAAAAATCATTGGTGGCGGATTACCGATTGGTGCATATGGCGGCCGCAAAGAAATTATGGAAAAGGTAGCACCGCTAGGACCTGCTTATCAAGCGGGAACAATGGCAGGAAATCCTGCATCGATGCTGGCTGGTATCGCATGCTTAGAGGTTTTAAAAGAAAAAGGTGTATATGAACAATTAGATTTCTTAGGTGCTATGCTAGAAGAAGGAATATTAGAAGCTGCTAAGAAATACAATACACCAATTACTATTAACCGTTTAAAAGGTGCATTAACCGTATATTTCACAAAGGAAAAAGTAGAAAATTATAAACAAGCGGAGGCTACAGACGGAGAAATGTTTGCGAAGTTCTTCAAGCTGATGTTGCATCAAGGAATTAATCTTGCTCCTTCTAAATATGAAGCTTGGTTTATTACAACCGCTCATACGGAAGAAGATATAAAAGAAACTATTAAGGCAGTTGATTACGCCTTCTCCCAACTATAATAAAGAAGAACCTAAAGGCTTTGCTTTTAGGTTTTTTTATATTCTCGGCATACTTCCCCTCTTCCTCACATATCATTCTTTATCACGAAAACATGGACAAGATTTGTATTTTTAGCAAAATATATAGTAGTTGGGTATGATATTAATAAAATTATTAAATTTTTCTCTTGATATTCTCACCTTTCCAATGTATATTACGTAGATGTTGTAAATGAAAATGAAATATCTGGTCATTGGAGTGGTTTTGCTTGATGTAACCCTATGACTGATAATAACAGCAACATACACTAATAAAAAAACTATTATTTGCATTTAAAGGGGAATTATTTTGTCATGAAGCTTGGGGCCCGCATTTTTAAAACGGGAATAGCTATTGTACTGGCTTTATTTTTAGCGCGATTGTTACATATGCCTAACGCGGTATTTGCCGGGATTGCAGCCATTTTCGCGATAAAGCCAACTATATATCGATCCTATTTATCGATTATTGAACAGCTTCAGGGAAACCTGATTGGAGCGATTATTGGGGTCGTATTAGTTATGATATTTAATAATAATGTGCTCGTTGTTGGACTCGGTGCTATTATTACTATCATCATTATGTTAAAGCTTAAACTGGAGAATAATGTCAGTCTTGCACTTGTAACGATGATTGCCTTAATGGAAACACCTGGAGAACATTTCTTGCAATTTGCTGGAATTCGCTTTTCCACTTTATTGCTTGGAATTTTATCGGCTTTTATCGTAAATTTAATCTTTTTGCCGCCAAAATATGAAACAAAATTATATAATAGTATCTCCAATGTAACGGAAGATGTACTAAGATGGGTAAGATTAACAAGCAGACATGCAGCAGAACATCAGTTATTAAAAAAAGATATTACGGTATTAAAAGAAAGAATGCTTAGGGTAAATGATTTTTTGTCGATGTACAAGGAAGAGAGAAGCTATTTCAAAAAATCCACCATTGATAAACAACGCAAAGCAGTTGTTTATCGACAAATGGTTATACTTTTACAAAGCAGTTTTGATATATTAAAAATTCTCCACCGGTACGAACAGGATTTGCGCCAGCTTCCTGAATCGGTTAATGAACAATTACAAGAATTACTGGATGCTATCATGAGTGATCATGAAAAATTAATTTTGAAATTCTTAGGAAAAATACGTAAGGACTCTGAAATTGAATCTGTTCAACTTTTGGAAGAACAAAGAAATCAATTAATGGAGCTTTTTCTAGAAGATATTGAGGCTGAGAATTGTCTGTCTCAAGTACAGAAGTTCCATGTTATGCGACTTTTATCCGCTATCGTTGAATATCAAGAGCAATTAGAGCATTTTGAAAAGCTTATCGATAGCTTTCAATCCTTTCATAAGGATAAAAATGAAGTAACGGTAGAGGAAATAAATGAAGATTAAGCCGGCAAACTTTTTGCCGGCTTTTCAGTATCATATAAACACCAGATTGGTTTTTCCGTCGTTTTCGCTTTTCTATGCATCCAATTGTTGGACTTGGAATAAATCAAAGTAATGGCCCCTTTTTGCCATTAACTCTTCATGTGTTCCCATTTCCACGATTCGTCCATGCTCGATAAGAATAATCCGGTCTGCATGAGTAATAGTTGATAAGCGGTGGGCAACAATGAAAGTGGTTCGATCCTTCGCAAGTTTATCCAGTGCTTCTTGGATGAGATGCTCACTTTCCAAGTCTAATGCTGATGTTGCCTCATCCAGTACTAATATTGGCGGATTTTTCAAAAAGACTCTGGCAATGGCAATCCTCTGCTTTTGACCGCCGGAAAGCTTCACTCCGCGTTCCCCGACCTGCGTATCATACCCATTAGGTAAGTTTAAAATAAAGTCATGTGCATTTGCAGCTTTGGCAGCTTCATACACTTCTTCTGTCGTTGCTCCCGGTTTTCCTAATAAAATATTCGCTTGTATAGACTCACTGAAAAGGATACTGTCCTGCAGCACCATTCCTATTTTGTCTCGCAGGCTTCTGACCTTAAACCTGCGAATATCAGTCCCGTCAAGAAGTATTGCCCCCTCTGTGACATCATAAAATCTTGGTATTAAACTTACTAAAGAAGACTTTCCTCCACCGCTCATCCCTACCAATGCGACGGTTTCTCCCACTTGAATATCAAGGTCGATGTCTTTTAAAACCGGCTCTTCTTTTTGGTCATAAGCAAAGCTAACATGGTCAAATTTAATATTTCCAAGGACATTTTTACATTCAATAGCATCGGGACGATCATCTATATCATATTTTTGATCTATCAGTTCAAAAACCCTGTCCATGGATGCGAATGCTTGTGTTAAAGTTGTCCCAGAATTGACTAGACGGCGTAATGGACTGTACAAATTGTCAATATAAGCAATAAAGGCAGCCATTGTTCCTACTGTTAAATGACCCTGGATAACTTGATAACCGGCAAAACCAATAATAATCAATGGTGCAATATCTGTAATAGTATTCACTACCGCAAACGATTTTGCTGTCCATCTTGTATGGGTTAATGCTTTGTCCAAAAAGTTGGAATTGCGCTTGGCGAATTGCTTTTGCTCATGGTCTTCGATGGCAAAGCTTTTAATAACAGCCATCCCTTGCACCCTCTCATGCAAATAACCTTGAACCTCCGCTAATGCTTGTGATCGATTGCGGGTCAGTTTTCGAAGGTTCCCAAAGAAATATTTGACCGATGCAATATAAAACGGGAAAACAATTAAAGAAACAAGCGTCAACTTTACATCCATCTTAAACATGATGGAAATGGCAATGATGATAGTAGAAGTATCTAACCAAACATTCATCAAGCCTGTTATAACAAAGTCTTTCGTTTGTTCCACATCATTGATAACTCTTGAAATAACTTCCCCGCCTCGTGTATTCGAATAATATTTAAAGCTGAGTTTTTGCAGATGCGTAAATAATCGATCGCGAATATCATACAGAATTTTACTAGCTGTCCATTGAGCAAAATATTGGCGATAATACTCCACGGGAGGACGAGCAAAAATAAAAATTCCTAACATGATTGACAGCCAAAAAATGAGCTTTGACGTTTTCTCATGCGTATTTAGTGTATGACTTCCAATCACATCATCGATGACATATTTAATGAATAAAGGAATAAGTAATGGGATAACAAATTTTATAATTCCAATGATAAATGTGCCGATGATTTGAAACTTATATGGCTTAACAAATTTTAAATATCTTTTAATACTACTCACTTTAACCCTCCGTATTTTTTTGACCATACTATTTTACCGCAAAAATAAAAAGCACTACTAGAATAGTGCTCCTTTTCGGCGTCAATTATTAATTTGTTTAGGTTGTTTTCTTATAAAACTCAATTTCGGGTCATTTTCCCAAAGTTAAAAAAAGAACCTTAATTATGAGCGATAAGTCAAATATCTTTCATACCAAACATCAATAAAGTCTGGTGAAAATGGACCTTTGCGCTGTCTAATCCAGCGAACAAGGTTGTCCACATTTCGTTTCAAAATATGATCAATAACATCCGGATACCCCATTTGTTTCCGGTGGTATTCATACTCATCCTCATCTAAGAGAGTATAGGTCATATCAGGAAATACCTTAATATCCAAATCATAATCAATATATTTTAAAGCTTCACTGTCATACACAAATGGCGATCCAAGATTACAGTAATAATAAATCCCATCCTCCCGAATCATTCCGATTATATTAAACCAATGATCCGAATGGAAGTAACATATAGCCGGTTCCCTGGTAACCCAGGTTCTTCCGTCTGATTCTGTCACAATGGTTCGATCATTCCCACCGATAACGAGAGATTTTGTTCCCTTTAGAACCGTTGTTTCGTCCCAAATCCTGTGAATGAAACCATTATGCTTGTAGCTGTGAATTTGAATGGTTTCTCCTTCTGTGGGAATCCTCATTATTCTCCCTTCTTTCGTCGTAGTCTTATGAATAGTCCATACATCCTTTCTGTTTAGAAATAATTATCTTAAAATGATGTCAATAAACTCCGAAGTTATATGTATTTACCGATACCTAAAAATGATTTTCTTATTATTATAACGGTTTTTTGGAAAATTTAAAACAAAAAGAGAGTGACGATTATTGATGTCACCCTCATGCAAAGATTTTGGTTTCTTGATATGTACGAATCACTTCATCTGTTTGTGATTCAAATATTTTTTGGATTTTGCGCAATTCACATTTCATATCAGCTATTTCTTTTTTTATGCTTTCAAGCTCTGCTTCCTTCTGTAATTCTATCAGCTCTTCCTCAAGCTCTTGGCATCTTTCTATTTCGGATTGTAAATATAATAATTGCTCCATCGTTTTCATCTGTTCAGAAATAATTTGATTGAAGTTACTCATATTGCGCACCATCCTTTTCATTCATTCCTCTTCATTATGTATTTCGCTTTATATGAAAAGAATTCCTTTGACTAGTTATGTCGCTTTCCAATCAGTTTTGTCGAATAAAAAATGGTTGTTTACGCCTGAGATTGATACTGTTGATTTTTCACCTGTTTGTTCTTTAAATACTGGGTAAGTCGGTGGGGTAATGTTGAAAGTTGGGCTTTTGTTTCCTTATAAAAGACCATTTGGATTTGGGGTTTTCCTTAGGTTGGGCTTTTGATTGCTTATAAAGGCCATTCGCTTTCCGATTCCACCTCCAGTTGGCCTTTTGTTTCCTCATAAAGACCACTTAGACTGAATTTCCACCTCAAGTTAGGCTTTTAATTAATTTCTTATGGCCCCGATTTAACCGGAAGAAAACCCAAAATGGGTGCTTGAGCTAGACTAGACAATTGTAGAAAAACTCATCCACAAGCTTAAATTTAAAAGAGTAAGGGACATCCACGATTTGGATGCCCCTTTACTTTGTATTATTGTTGACCAGCATTGCCAGAATTTTGTGCTTTACGAGATTCAGCTTGTTGGTTAGCTTTTCTTACAGATTGCACATCTGTTTCGCTACCGAACTCAGTTCCGAAAGAACCTTGAGATCCTTGTGCAGATTGTGCATTTTGTTGTTTAACTTCTTGAGCGTTAGTACCAGATTGTGTTTTGTTTGTTTGCTTTGCCATGATTATCACCTCCACGCTCATTAATGTAACCAATCAGAATGGTTGTTATGTAATTTTTGCGAAAAAATTTCTTATGATTCGTTCTCGTCATTAGATTTTTAGTGTTTACGCTTCTGTCATGTGCCTCCCATCAGCTTTGTATATATAGCTTGGTTTGCTCACTGGAATTTAAACATTCTTTGTTCGAAGACAGTACCGGTAGTCAAAAGGTCCCAAATCGGTTCGTTAGATGGCAATTTCAGTCCATTCAACACAGTTTTCAAGCTGTTTATCATATAAGCCCGTCCGTTTATTTATGATTTCGCTCCTTTCAATTTGTTGGGGTTAATATTTTGGCACAAACCGATGAAAAACAAGGATCCTGCACAAAATGCTTGTATACATTATCTTCAAAAAATCGTTCAATTTATCCAAAGATGAATAACAAACTAACCAGCAAAGAAAACTATGGATATTCAAAAGCATAAGGGGTGTTTATGGATGGAAAATATTCGTGACATGACACAATTGTCAATGATATCAAAAACGGAATGGACAGATGAAGAGCTTTCACACTTTCATCAATCCCTGCAGCAAATAGCACCGTATTTAAACTCGGAAGGCCTAACAATCCATCGGGAAATAGTAGAAGAAATAACCCATCGCGGATAGCAGGTAAAGATAGAATACAACATCAAATTATGCGGACATTGGTTCCGCTATTTTCATCAAATGAACATATTTTATGAGCTAAGCGGACATGAGTTCCGTTATTCATGAAAAATTACATGGAAATCACCACTTTTTCATAGAATAACGGAACCATTGTCCGCGAGATTAAGGAAATACCCCATTTTGTCACAGATAACGGATTTGGTGTCCGCACGCCAAGATCAGCTATTGCACTTTCACATCTGAAACCGATATAACCGATCATAAAAAGACTTTAAAAATTTGTATAAGAGCTGTTCTGATGGGGCAAGCTCTCTCTTCTTCGGTGTAATCACGCCAACTGGCCTAAAGAACTCGGATCCATTTAATTCAACCGCAACAACATCCTTTGGCACGTTATAGGACAAAGCCAATTCCGGTAATATGGCGATGCCGATCCCAGCTGAAACAAGTCCTTTAATTGTATCCATATCTTCCCCTTCGAAAGCGATTGTTGGGACAAACCCGGCTTTTTGGCACGCTTTAAAAATCATTTCCCGAATCGGAAGCCCTGAGCGAAATGTTACAAACCGTTCCTGTTCAAGCTGATTGATCCGAATTGTTTTTAGATGGGCCAGCTCGTGGTGCTCTGGCAACAATAACAGCATTTTTTCTGTGAAAAAAATATCCCCTTTCACGATGGGATGGTCGGTTGGGACAGGCGCAACAAAGGCAATATCAATTTCACCTTTTTCCATTAAATCCATTAAATATGGGGTGGTACCTTGTAATAATTGAAAATGCAATTTTGGATGCAACTCTCGGAACTGGGTGAATACCATAGTAAAGGTATGAACGGATAATCCTGTGGAAAAGCCTAAGCGAATGACTCCTTTCTCAGGATTTAAATAATCTTCCACTTTTTCTTTTGTTTTTTCCACTTCATTTAAAATTTTTTCGACATGCTCCAAAAATATCTTTCCTATAGAAGTTAACCGGACGTTTCTTCCTTCTCTTAAAAATAATGTTACCCCCAATTCCGCTTCTAATAGGCTGATTTGTCTACTGATGGCTGATTGAGCAACATGCAATTCATCTGCGGCTTTCGTTACATGTTCATTTTTTGCGACCTCGTTAAAGTAAATTAACTGTCTTAATTCCACGTTCATCACAACCATTCTCATTTTGAGATTATTTCATTCTTAACTATATATTGTATAGATGAATCATTTTAAAGTAAAATTTTTAATTATCAAACACTTCGGCATTTTTAATACGGAAGGAATGTTAACTTATGAAAACGTTTCGTTCTCCTATAAAAACTACTGGTCTTTATCGCAGTGAATTCGAACATGATGCCTGTGGTATCGGTTTTTATGCAGATATAAAAGGTCGCCCATCACATGAAGTAGTGTCCACTTCTTTAGAGATGTTGAAACGACTTGATCACCGTGCAGGGAAAAGCGCGGATAAATCAACAAGTGATGGAACAGGAATCATGCTGCAAATTCCACATGACTTTTTTTCTTCAGTATGCCCATTTGATCTTCCAAATCAAGGCGAGTATGCAGTTGGCATGCTCTTCTTACCACAAGATCATGCAGTTAGCGAAGAAATACTTAATGAATTTTATAAAGAATCTTCAAAACACGGATTATCTGTTCTTGGAGTCAGATCTGTCCCCGTGTCTTCCGATCGAATAAGCGAACAAGCGAGAAAATCAGAGCCAAGCATTAAGCAAATCTTTATCACGCAAATCTCGACGCAATTGGAGGAATTTCCTGCCAGGTTGTATTCTTTAAGAAAACAAATAGAACAAAAGTATAAATCTGAAATGTATATTCCTAGCTTATCAAATCGTACCGTAGTTTATAAAGGAATGTTGCTTGCAGAAGAATTATCCCTTTATTTCTCTGATTTACGTGACGAAAAATTTACATCATCCCTAGCGCTTATCCATTCACGCTACAGCACTAACACCTTTCCGAGCTGGGAAAGAGCACATCCTAACCGTGTCATCGCACATAATGGAGAAATCAATACCATTAAAGGGAACATGAACTGGTTTAATGCTAAAAATAGTTCTGGTTTAGAAGTGATCAACCCATCTGGAAGTGATTCGGCGATCTTCGATAATGTTTTGGAGTATTTACTGTTAAAAGGTGTTTCACTCCCAAAAGCAGTGATGATGATGGTGCCTGAGCCATGGGAGCAAAATGAAGAAATGCCATCTTACTTAAAAGCGTTTTATGAATACCAAAGTCAGTGCATGGAGCCTTGGGATGGCCCAATGGCACTTGGATTTACGGACGGAATACAGATTGGCGCTATCCTCGACAGGAATGGGTTACGTCCTGGCCGTTACTATATAACGAGAGATGATCGGATCATATTTGCTTCTGAAGTCGGTGTTGTGGACGTTGACAATGACATGATATTAGAACGAAAGCATTTAAAGCCTGGGGAGTTACTATTAGTCGATACGTCACAAGGACGAATTATTCCAAATGATGAATTGAAAAAGACGATTAGTCTTGAAGAGCCTTATAGCAGCTATTTAAAGGAAACTGTTAAAGAATTACACGATGATCGTTTTGATTTAACTTCTAGCTTTACTGGCAAAGAGCTTCTTTTTCACCAAAAGGTGTTTGGTTATACGTATGAAGAGTTAATGAAAATGCTCAAGCCAATGGCAACAGAAGCGAAGGAAGCAACTGGTGCAATGGGAATTGATACACCGCTTGCTGTTCTTTCAGATAGACCGCAGCTTTTATTCCATTATTTTAAACAAGGATTTTCGCAAGTAACCAATCCGCCAATTGATGCAATCAGGGAGGAATGTGTTATTTCCACGATTTCCTGGTTAGGAGAAAGCTCTAACCCGCTTGAAAGCTATAAAAAAGATAAGCGTAAACTGAAGCTGGATCATCCATTCTTAACTTTTTCACAGTTTAGGACTTTAACAAATTCCAGTTGGAACGCAGTAAAGATTGATACTATTTTCCCTGCAGAAAGCGGTGAAAATGGATTAGCATCGGCTTTGGAAAGGATTTTTTCTAAGGTTGATCAAGCTATTCAAGCAGGACACGAACTAATTATTTTATCCGATCAAAAAGTAGACGATAGACATGCGGCCATTCCTTCCCTGCTTGCAACTTCAAGCATCCATCATCATTTAATTAAAAATGGCTGCCGCTCGAAAGCAAGCATTATTGTTGATACGGGTGAAGCGCGAGATTCCCATCATATGGCTATGTTACTTGGATATGGGGCTGATGCCATCCATCCATATCTTGCATACGAAACAATCTACCACCTATGTGAAGAGCAACATATTTCGTTAAACATCGAACAGGCAGTTCAAAATTATCTTCACGCATTATTGAATGGTGTCATAAAAATTATGTCCAAGGTTGGGATATCCGCAATCCAAAGCTATCGCGGCGCTCAAGCCTTCGAAGCATTAGGAATTTCGCAGCAGGTACTGGACCAATACTTTACCGGAACAGTTTCACAAATTGGCGGAATTGGTTTACCGGAGATTGCCCGTGAAACCTTAATGCGTCATAAAAAAGCTGCAGACGAAATAGAACATTATGATCAAACATTAGATTCAGGAAGCGAATTACAATGGCGCAAAGGTGGGGAAGTTCATCAGTTTAACCCATTAAGCATCCACACCCTTCAGAGGGCAGCAAGAACAAATAATAAGGATGTTTATAAAAAATTTGTCAGCATGAATGACGATGGTCCTTTTACAACCATACGCAGTCTCTTAAAAATAGAAAGCGATCGCTCCCCTATTCCACTTGATGAAGTCGAGCCAGCCGAAAATATTTTGCGAAAGTTTAAAACCGGAGCAATGTCTTACGGCTCCCTTAGCAAAGAAGCACATGAGGCGCTCGCAATTGCGATGAATCGAATCGGCGGCAAAAGCAATAGCGGTGAAGGCGGCGAGGAAATTGAACGATTCCAAACAGATGCAAACGGAGACTCCCGCAGAAGTGCCATTAAACAGGTTGCTTCGGGAAGATTTGGCGTAACAAGCTATTACTTAACAAATGCAGACGAAATTCAAATCAAAATGGCACAAGGAGCAAAACCCGGTGAAGGCGGACAGCTGCCTGGCCAAAAGGTTTATCCGTGGATTGCTGAGGTTAGAGGATCCACGCCTGGGGTAGGATTAATCTCCCCTCCTCCGCATCATGATATATATTCCATCGAAGATCTTGCCCAATTGATTTATGATTTAAAAAGCGCTAATCCGAAAGCAAAAATCAGTGTGAAGCTTGTTGCAAAAGCTGGAGTTGGAACCATTGCAGCTGGTGTTGCGAAAGGATTAGCAGATACCATCCTAATCAGCGGCCATGACGGCGGAACAGGCGCCTCACCTAGAACAAGCATTAAACATACAGGTGTCCCTTGGGAAATCGGATTATCAGAAGCACATCAAACCCTACAACTCAACGGGTTGAGAGAGAAAGTAACCTTAGAGGTAGATGGAAAATTAATGACAGGAAAGGATGTTGTAGTTGCAGCATGCTTTGGTGCGCAGGAATTCGGGTTTGCCACTGCCCCGCTAGTTGTTCTTGGGTGCATCATGATGAGAGCATGCCACTTAGATACTTGCCCTGTTGGAATCGCTACGCAAAATCCATTGCTTCGTGAAAAATTTGCAGGAAGCCCTGATCATATTGTGAACTATATGCATTTTATTGCTGAGGATGTCCGCGAAATTTTAGCAAAATGCGGGTATCGAAGCCTTGATGAAATAGTCGGCAGGACGAATCTTTTAACCGTAAAAGAGGAAGTAACCACCCATTGGAAAGCAAAGCATCTTGATTTAAGCGACCTTTTATACAAAATGTCCGATAAAAAGGAGACTTCTATCCAACAAACACAGGATCACGAATTGGAAAAACGTTTTGACCAGCGTCTCCTTATTCCTGCATTAAATACTGCTATTGGAAATGGCGAGAAAGCCTTTTTGCAATCCTATATTAAAAACACGGACCGTGCTGTAGGAACGAGTTTAGGAAATTTAATATCTGTGCATTACGGTGCGGAAGGCTTGCCAGAGGATCAAATTCACATCCAATTAAAAGGTTCTGCCGGGCAAAGTCTTGGTGCTTTTATCCCGAAAGGTTTATCGATCACCTTAGAGGGTGATGCAAATGATTATGTCGGAAAAGGATTGTCTGGCGGCAAACTGATCATTAAACCAGATAACAATTGGAGCATTCCACAAGTAGATGCCATTATCGGCAATACCGCTTTATTTGGCGCAACCTCCGGTGAAGCATACATTCGCGGTGTAGCAGGTCAGCGATTTGCTGTCCGGAACAGCGGTGTTAAAGCTGTAGTAGAAGGAGTTGGAGACCACGGCTGTGAATATATGACTGGCGGAACGGTAGTCATTCTTGGAACAATCGGAAAAAACTTTGCTGCAGGAATGTCCGGCGGAATCGCTTATATCTTCAAGGGTTTTTCTGCTAATGAAGACATCTTGCCACATATTAACCAAGAGCTTGTGGATGTAGAACAGGTTACATTCGAAAATGAACTAATAGAGCTTCATCAAATGATTTCCAAGCATTACCTGTACACTGGAAGTCCAAAGGCAAAAACGATTTTAAAACATTGGAAACAGCTGAAAAAACAGTTTGTGAAGATTATCCCACATGAATATAAAAATATGACTGCGATGATTGATGATCTGCAAAATCGAGGATTATCGTATGTCGATGCAAGACTTACCGCTTTTAATATTAATAAAGAAGGAAAATTACTGGAAACATTGAATGAACTTGAAGCACTTTCATCTCCATTGCAAGACAGCCAAACTATTTAGCCTTTTTAGAAATAACGGGAGAAATCGGCAATATTGCCGATTTCTTTTCAAAAGGCAGCTTCGTAGCTTTTCGGAATTTGTTTTGAATTCTAGGCTTCTTTTCAATACAAAGTTTAAGAAAAGAGCCTTTAAAAATTTTCGTGGGAGTGAATTATTTATGGGGCATTTAACAGGATTCATCGACATCCAAAGAGAAAACCCTGCTGAACAGCATCCACTAGAGAGGATTAAGCACTGGCAAGAGTATCAAAAACCGCTTTCGGAGGATGCTATAAAACTACAAGCCTCTCGTTGTATGGATTGTGGGACTCCCTTTTGTCAAATCGGGTCTCTTATTAATTCAAGCACCAGCGGATGCCCATTATATAACTTAATACCAGAATGGAATGAGCTTGCCTATCAAGGAAAATGGCTGGAGGCCTATCAACGGCTGGCAAAGACAAATAATTTTCCTGAGTTTACTTCAAGGGCTTGTCCAGCTCCATGTGAAGGTTCTTGCACTGCCGGTCTGCCAGGTCAGCCTGTTACGATTAAGAGCATCGAAAAAGCCATTATTGACCGGGCTTTTCAAGAAGGCTGGGTAAACGTAAAACAACCGAGTAAAAGAACCACTAAAAAAATTGCAATAATTGGATCAGGTCCTGCCGGGCTTACTGCGGCAGATGATTTAAATCAGTTAGGACATAATGTCACTGTATTCGAAAAAGATGATCGCTTTGGCGGCCTGCTGATGTATGGCATTCCAAATATGAAAATAGATAAAAAATATGTTGAACGCAGAATTGAGCTGCTTCGCAAGGAAGGAATCGTATTTAAAGGAAATACTCATATTGGAGTTGATATTTCCTTAGAAGAATTAAGGAAGGATTATGATGCCGTTTTAATTTGTACTGGTGCTGACAAACCTCGTGAACTTGATATCACCGGCCGGCAGCTAGCTGGTATCCATCCTGCAATGGAATACTTAAAGGAAAGTACAAAGCATCATCTTAATAAACAATATATTCCTAGTATTAACGCCAAAGATAAAAAGGTTATTGTAATCGGCGGCGGGGATACAGGTGCTGACTGCGTTGCAACTGCTATTCGCCAAGGCTGTAAAAGTGTTGTTCAGTTCGGGAAGCATGGGAAGCTTCCACCCGCTCGTTCCAAAACAAATCCATGGCCGGAGAATCCTCAAGTATTTACATTGGATTATGCATACGAAGAAGCACAAAGCAAGTTTGGAATGGACCCAAGACAGTATTTTATCCAAACAAAAGCATTTCATGGCGACAAGAATGGAAATGTAAAAAGCCTAGAAACAACCTCTTTTCTAGTGGATGATCAGACGGAAAGCCGTTTTTGGGAGGCAGATCTAGTACTTATTGCTATCGGTTTTGATGGTGTAACTGATACCTTTCCCAATATCGAGAAAAAACAAAACAAAATATCCGCAAATGATGTTGATTTTAAAACAAATCATGACGGAATTTATACAGCAGGTGATGCAAGACGAGGGCAAAGCTTGATTGTTTGGGCCATGCAAGAAGGAAAAAAAGCAGCGCAGGAAATAAATCGTTATTTGTATAGTTAATAAAAGCAAAATGGGAAGCCAAGAATTCTTATTCTCGACTTCCCATTTTGCTTATAGTGAACTCTTAAATTTCCTTCATTTTTGTTAAATCCCCACTGCATAAAGCTTCAAGATTATCAAAAATTTTACGAGCGGGCCAATCCCACCATTTAATAGTAAGGAGATAGTCAATGAGTTCATCATCAAATCTTTTTTTCATTATTTTGCAGGGATTACCACCAGCAATATGGTAAGAAGGAACATCTTTTACAACGACAGAATTGGCCGCAATGATTGCTCCATCACCAATATGCACACCGGGCATTACAGTGACATTTTGACCGATCCACACATCGTTTCCAATGATAGTATCACCTTTAAGGGGTAAGTCTGCCAGTGTTGGAGTCGATTTCTCCCAACCATTGCCCATAATGTTAAATGGATAGGTAGTGACACTGTGCATTCTATGGTTTGCACCATTCATCACAAATTCAATGCCCTTTGCTATTGCGCAAAATTTTCCGATAATCAGTTTATCTCCAATAAAGTCATAGTGATGTGTGACATGCTCTTCAAACTTTTCAGCACCGTCTATATCGTCATAATATGTGTAGTCACCGACAATAATATTCGAGCGTGTTACAACGTTTTTAATATAGCATATACTTTTAATTGCTTCATTGGGGTAGATTGCATTAGGATCAGGTCCATATTGCATATTAAAATCCCTCCTTCATGTTATATAAATAACGAGAATACAGTGTTTTACTTGATGTTCTACTATCTTTATTACACCTCGGCCCAAATTTTCCCTTCTATACTTATGAATTTTTTGGTCATTAAAAAAATCACAGGTAATCTGCCTGTGATTCAAAGTAAAGGGAAAAGACCTTTCTTATTAAGTTAGGGACTATAAAGCCGTCATCAACATAAAAGCAACAAAGTTTAAGAAAAGAGCATTCCTTAATACCAGCAACGGTTGCCTGCTATTTTTCTATTGTATTTTGATACTCTTTCCATATTTTCTGGTGTGACACAGGAAACGCGTACTCGGCCAATTCTTCTGCTGTCACTAATTTTAATGTCGCGGTTTCATTTACTTTTCCTATGATTTCACCCGCAAATACTTCAATTTCCCAGGTTAAATGGGAAAATACGTGATCTATTTTCACAAAGGATCTTGTTTGAATTTCACCTTTTACTTTATATTCATCTAAAAGAAAGTCCTCCAAAACCCGTCTTGGATGGACGATTTGGCTTTTTTCAACATTAGGGAACTCCCATAAATCAGCTAAAAGTCCTTTGTTCGGTCTTTTATGAATGAGGATTTTGCCTTCTTCATTTATTAAAAGCCCCGCAATAAGATCGACGTGCTTTACACTTTTCTTCTTTGTTTTAACCGGCAGCTCACCTTGAGTCCCTTCTTCAAAAGCGCAACAATGCTCGCGAACTGGGCAAAGTAAGCATGAAGGTGATGTCGGAGTACAGATCAGCGCTCCTAATTCCATCAATGCTTGATTAAAATAGGAGGGATTTTCCTCTGAAATTAACTGACGAACTGCTTCTTCAAACACTTTCCGAGTGGATGGTTTTGCAATATCTTCCCATATCGATAATATCCTTGACAGCACACGCATGACATTTCCGTCAACGGCAGGCTCCGGCTTTCCATATGCAATACTTAAAATTGCTCCGGCCGTATATGGCCCAACACCTTTAAGACTGGATATTCCTTTTGGATTATCAGGAACCTTGCTCTCATATTTTTCTTTCACTTCTTTGACCGCTGAGTGAAGATTGCGTACACGGGAATAATAACCTAAGCCTTCCCATGCCTTTAAAACTTTTTCTTCATCTGCAGCTGCAAGCTCATCAAGTGTGGGAAATTGTTCAATAAAATTCAAGAAATACGGAATAACTGTATCTACCTTTGTTTGTTGCAGCATTATTTCAGAAACCCAAACTTTATAAGGATCTTGATCCTTTCTCCAAGGAAGATCTCTTTGCTCTCTTTCAAACCAGCTTATTAAATCATCCTGAAATGATTTTACGTTCATATTCTTAAGATTTTTTAAAGTTTCACTCATAAGGGTTAAACCACTTTCTAAAAAGGAATATAATAAGGACAGGTTGTCCAATTTAAATAAGATAGCGTACAGATTTGGTAGTTTTCGACGAGACAAACGCAAACACGGCGTTGTTCTTCAGAAGACGTAGAATCCCGCTAGCTGATGGCTACTTACGCCAGACAAGACTAAACTCAAATAATTAAATGATAAGAAACTTTTCTTCAAAGAAAAGCATTAATCTAGTCGTTTTTATCAATTATACAGATATATCAGTTTTTCCATTACCTTTGTACCGTTACTACCATATCATGTTTTAAGAAAAGCGAAAAGTCATTATAAGAAAAGCGAAAGCGCCTTGCTCATCGGCGTACGGATTTCGTAGTCGCAGGCTCGAGATAAAGGAAACACAGTGAGGTAGTTCACGAACTGATGTTGACTTATCGTAGGGAGGAGACGGAGAAATCCGCTAGCCGATAGGCGCTGGAGCTAGACAGAGTCTATACTTATTAAATAATTTTAAAAAAAGTCATCCACATAGTTAAATTTAAAATTTTGCAAACGACAGAAAGCTCTTTTTTACGCCTTCTTAAGGAGGAAATAGAATTGGATACAGGAACACACCTTGTTATGGGGTTTGCCTTAGGCGGCTTAGCCACCTTAGACCCCGTCGTTGCCGGAGATGCTGTTAATACACATAGTGTTCTATTGGCAACCATAATTGGCTCGCAAATACCTGATATCGATACCGTTTTAAAATTTAAAAACAATGCAGTATATATACGTAATCATCGAGGAGTTACGCATTCTATTCCTGCGGTTATTTTATGGCCGCTTTTAGTTTCCTTACTGGTTCATCTCTTCATTCCGGGGGCCAATATGCTTCATTTGTGGCTTTGGACCTTTCTTGCTGTATTCCTCCATGTTTTTGTAGATATCTTTAATGCCTATGGTACCCAGGCAGTTCGTCCCCTGTCCATGAAATGGGTGGCATTTGGTATGATTAATACATTTGATCCATTTATTTTTGGTATCCATGTAGTCGGACTCATTTTATGGGGATTTGGTCTTCACCCAGGATATACCTTTTTAACCATGTATATCATCATTCTCTTTTATTATTTGCTTCGGTTCCAAGAACAAAGATCCGTTCGGCAAGCGGTAAAGGCGAAAATTCCAGATGCAAAGAAAATAATCGTCGCTTCCACCATGCGTTATTATAAATGGAGAGTTGTTGTGGAGACCGATGATAGCTTTTATGTAGGGAAAGCCTACAAACGTGATATTACGATTTTGGATACGTATAAAAAGATTCCTGTGCCGCAAACACCAGAAATTGAAGCCGCCAAAAAGGATAAAAACCTTTCTGCTTTCTTATCCTTCTCCCCTATTTTCAGATGGGAGGTTAAGGAGAAAAACGATCATTCTTATGAGGTTCGCTTTATTGATTTACGCTATCGAAGCAAAGGGCACTATCCGTTTGTAGCAATCGTCCAATTAGATGAGGATTTAAATATTACAGGTTCCTACACCGGCTGGATTTATAATAAGGACAAATTAAGAAAAAAATTAGATGTTGCTCCGCACTAGCTTCCATCTATTTCAACAGGTTCTTTATCATATGTTCATGAAAAATCAGTCATACTATTAATGCGTGATTGGATTCTTTCACGTACTGGACTAACATATAGGAGGAACTTTTTATGCGAAACAAAGCGAAAGGTTTTCCATATGGAAATGATAATAAATTCGAGGGTGAACCTAGGGCAAAAGCAGAATTTGCATCTACACGCGCGGATGGTACGATCAATACCCATCCACAAGAGCGAATGCATGCGTCAGGTAATCGCAAATCTGATTCCATTTAAAAGCGAAAGCGCCGCAGCTCTAGCGTATGGATTTCGTAGTCGCAGGCTCGAGATAAAGGAAACACAGTGAGGTAGTTCACGAGCTGGTGAAATTGGCACTTCAAATTTCACTTGATGTTGACTTATCGTAGGGAGGAGACGGAGAAATTCACTAGCCGATAGGCGCTGTAGCTAGATATGACCATTTTTAGAGCTGGTGTTTCAATCGGAATAAACAGTTGAAGAAAATGCGAAAAATGGAAAGGGGCTTTTGCAATGGGAAAATCGCTGAATACTCACCGTAATCGAACCGCTAGTCCATTTAATCGCGGGTGGTATACCCCAAAACATGCCCATTCTCAAATAAATGGGGAAACAAAGATGTCACAGGATTTAATTATTTTAGAGCATCAGACGCGAAAACAGTCATAAGCCCAAAAATAAAGAGCCTTTTGGCTCTTTATTTTAATGGTGTAAGAAGTGAAATTGGTAATGCTTCTTGCTGCTTTCCCCCGCTCATACGATATCCCCAAGCAAAAACACCATCTATATAATCGATTTTAAAATAAACTCCCGGATCACCTTCAATTTGATACACGTCACCAGCTTTAAAATCCTCTGGATTGAGAAGATACGCTTTTGCCATTGTTATTTTCCGTTCTAAAACCGCATATTCATTCACAATTCCAAGCTGCTCTGCTTTTCTAGCCTTTTCCGTTAGCCTGGCGATTTCTGTCTTTAATTCAAATTCGGACATCTCGCTGTATCTTTTTTCAGTTTCCATTTTATTGACTTACCACCTTAAGTTTTGGTTAAAACAATGTTGCTATATATATTATAGAGTGTTGATTTTTCACCTAACCAAACAACATGCTTATTGTAACATTATAACTCCTTTTCACTTAAAAATCTCTCTATCTGTTCTATTTGAAAACCTTTACGGTAAAGAGCTTGTTTGATTTTCTGTTCGTACTCAAACCCTTCCAAGTGCTCGTATTTTCTGTGTGCTTTGGACCAATGACTTTCTAAAATCTCCCGTTCTGCATCCTCATCCTGTTCAAAAGTTATTTGTGTCATTGCTTCCTTTATTATTTCTTTTGTATACCCTTTTCTTATTAAAGCTTGTTCCACTTTTTGACGTAATAATTTTTCAGGAATCTTTTTATTTTGTTTCACCGTTTTTTCAGCAAGTGAAATAGCAGAGCTTAAGACGTGATCATCCTTAAATTCCAAAATAGCGGTTTCGATCATGTCATTTGTTATTCCCTTATTTTTTAACTCTAATTTGATTACCTCCGGACCTTTCTTAGTGGTATTCATTTGTGTCCGTACATATGCCACAGCAAATTCTAAGTCATTTAAATAATTCATTTTATATAAAGCATGTATTACTTCTTTAATAATTTCTTCATTAAATTCTTTTTTCTTTAAATGCTCCTCCACTTCTTTTTCCGACCTCATTCGGAAGGAAAGATACTGGATGGCACTGTTAACCCCTTTTCTTATTTCATCTTCATAGTGAATTTCTGTTAAATCTAATTCCGATAACTCTTTCCCTTTTCTTAATTGAAACCTAGTCAATACATCTTCATCAACGCTAAAAGCATAGTGTTCATCAAGATAAATGTTATATCGGTCTGAAAGATTTTTTTGAACTGTAATTTTTGTTATGATTGGCATGTTTATCTCAACCTTCCTTATATGGATAGATTGTTTTTTTAAATGTTAATCCTATTTTATCACTTTCCTCTACAACTCACAGTATTTTTACCTAAATTAAGGAAATAATAGTACTGAAACTATACCCGAAAGGATGAGAAATGTGGCAAAGGATAAAAAGATTAAAACGAAAAGCAATCTTTCAAGCATGCAGGCTGTTACTTATTCCCGTGAATTTCGGAAAGCAGATCGTGCTGGTGGATTTGAAGAAAACCGTAAATAACTTCCTGTTTGAATCCGAATGATTATGCACATTCTATCTATGAACGGATGATTCCGTAACTCCCATTTTTGAAAGGGGAAAACTACATGGGTCGCTCGCATGGTCATAAAACACGTGATAAAAACAAAGCTTCACTTCCACAAGTACCAAAGAATTTAAAATCAGACGGCAACGATGTAGAATTTTCTCAAGAATTAGCAGATCAAGCTGATTTAGAAGCACAGGCTCGCGCTAATGCTGCTAATCAGCGTGTGAGAATGAATAATAAACGTAATAAGTAAAAAGTTAAAGTGTAGGAAATTTCTCTAAGTAGTATAGTTCGGTTTAGAGGTAGAAAAATAAAAAAGAACAAGAGTTTTTAGCAAGCGGATTAGCATTTAAATCCGCTTGCTTCTTTTTCTTATTATGACAAGGATTATTAAGTTTAAATACGACAGATGTAGCACAGGTTTTAACAAGTGGGCAATAGCTATTGGTCACACCCAAAACGTTGCAAATTATGTAATCAATTATTAGATTTATCTATGTTTATGTTAGGGAACAGGTCAAGCACCCCATCCAATAAATAGACGGAAAAATTCCGCTTAAATCGTAATTATTAAAAAAAAAGGCATAATTAGACGGAGAGATTCCGCTTATTGTCTCGAAAAATGCCAAATTAGGAGATTTTACTTTGCATTATCGGAAAATCTCCTCTTATTTACTCAAAAACGATCTTCCTTCTGCATTTAACAGGAAGATTTCCGCTTATTTTCCTTTTTCTAGCTTACTTCGTTTAAGGACAACACATCTTATTTAAAAATAATTGGTGATTTTAGCAGTGACGTTCTTTGTCAAAAATTGATTTGTCTTTGCGTTTAGTTGAAGAACTGGTCATTTAATTATAAATAAGCAGAGGATGCTAAAATGCCAAAAATTATAATTTTCTTCGTAAAAATTCCTCCATAATGTATATTTCCAAATTGCACAAGAGCATATATTTTCCCATCAAGATAATAATTATGAAGTTTATATTGACCCTTTTAATCCCACGAGGCATTATAAAGGTCAATATAAATTTAAATAATGTTTTCAAGCAATTGAAATGTTATGTTTGATAATATCATCGCCATTGTAATACCACTTGCCTTTAATTTTTCTTAAAAGAAGTATAAGTTGACCTATTACCATCTGAATCAATAAATAAGCACCTAATAATGAATAGATATGTTTTTAACGGAATTTATCAATCGTTATTAATAAGAAAAACTTTGGCTAACAAATGATAATCCCTAAAAATCTGGCGAAAATCCATTTTACTGCAAAAGGAAAAGGGAGTTACGAGTTTACAATGAATTTTATTGGGACACAGTTCAAAATTATTCAAGCAAGAAAACGTATAGTGGAATTCCATATAATAAAGTCGCAGTAGATGTTCGCCAAAAAGGAACAAAAAAAGTAATGACTAAAATACTTACTTTTAAGGTTAAGTAAGTAATAAAAATTTCTCAACATCATTATTGATATCTAAATGCAGGTATGATAAAGTAATGGGAAATTCGAGGTGAAATAAAATGCTGATTTTCAAAAATAGTATTGCATTTTCACAATTCCATCATCATATCAATTAGCCTTGCTATTCGAATTTTTTAATAATCGCAAATAGGAAGGCTATTTCTCATTAAACCGCATGGATTAAGTATAAACACTTAAATCTTGTGCGGTTTTTTTATTTATTTCTACATTATTGGAGGCTGGAAAAATGAAAAAAATGGATTATCAAAATGTAAAGGGAACACAGGATTATTTACCAGTGGCGGAAGAGGTTCGTCGCAAGATTAGAAGGAATCTGGAGGATGTCTTCATTCAATATGGGTGTCAACCGTTAGAAACGCCAATATTAAATTATGAGGAGCTGCTTGCTTCTAAATATGGCGGCGGGGCTGAAATATTGGAGGAAATGTATACATTATCAGATAGAGGGAATAGGGACTTAGCATTAAGGTATGATTTAACAATACCATTCGCAAAAGTAGTAGCAATGAATCCAACTATTAAAATGCCCTTTAAAAGATATGAGATTGGCAAAGTATTTAGGGATGGTCCAATTAAGACTGGAAGGCTTCGGGAATTTACACAATGTGATGTAGATATTGTGGGAGTTCAGACACAGGTAGCAGAAGCAGAGCTAATGATAATGGCACTGGATGCTTTTGATAGATTAAATATGGATGTTACGATTCAATACAATAATCGCAAGCTATTAACCGGTGTGCTCCAAGCTTTTAAGACACCTTTTAATCAAATCAATCGAGTAGTATTAATCCTTGATAAGCTTGAAAAGGTTGGTTTGGAAGCCGTTGTCTCTGAGCTGGCTGCTCAAGGGCTGCCCACCGAAACGGTTCAGTCGATCAAAGGGTTTTTAACAAATGAAAATAATACGGACTATTCCTATTTTGAGAAGTTTGCTGAATTGAATCCGCTCATTCAATCAGGAATAGATGAGCTAAAGGAGCTTGAAACGTATCTAGACTATTTAAAGGTTACGAGCAAATGCATCTTTAACCCATTTTTAGCAAGGGGCTTGGAAATATATACAGGTACCATCTATGAAATTTTCATGACGGATAAAACTTTAAAATCCAGCATTGGCAGCGGAGGAAGATACGATAACGCAATAGGTGGATTATTAGGAACAAACGAAAAGGTTTCAACCGTTGGAATTTCATTTGGTTTAGATGTTATTTACACTGCCCTATTACAAGCGGACGAAATAAAAAAGAATGCTTCTTCTGTCGATTATTATGTCATTCCGCTTAATGCATGGAAGGAGTCATTATTAGTCGCGAGGGATTTAAGAAATAAAGGCTTTAAGGTTGAAGTGGAAATGGGCAACAAAAAAATTGGAAAAGCATTGGACAAAGCAAATAGAGATAAAATACGGAAAGTTATTATTATTGGAGAAGCAGAAGTGCAAAGAAATCAATATAAAGTTAAAGATATGATAACTGGAGAAGAAAAAGCAGAAGCTTTTACCTATTAAACGGACCAAGATTACATTTAATAAGTTTTTGTAAAACGGAAAGAGGAATTTAGGGAATTAAATCGAATAATTCACTGAAAAAAGGTGATTTGTGGCGATAATGACTAAGTTCCTCCTCCTTTTCTGAATTATGAATAGTCTTGTGTATAAATTATGGATAAATAACTCAATTGTAGAAAAGTAAATTAAATTCTCGGAAAGAAACTTCGTGGATATATCTTGAAAATAAAATTCAAAAAATGGCATAAAATCCCTACGAATTTCTTGAAGAATTAGACAGAATCTATCATAATAGAACAAAAAGAGATGGAATATTTCTATTTACTGTATGATTCGTAACAAAAATTTGCAAATTTCAATATTTTAGGACAAAAGAATTATTCCATTTTTTCGTATATTAGGGTTATAATGTAAATATAGTGAAGCTGGGAGTTAAAATTTATGAGCATTGGAACTCGAATCCGTTATTACCGTCTACAAAAGAATTTGTCCTTAGAAGAATTAGCCAAAGATATTACTACTGTTCCTTACCTTTCATCTATAGAAAACAACGATCATACTCCACCAATTGAACTATTAAGCCAACTTTGCGACAAACTAGAAATCCCGTTTATGACTTATCAAAATAATGATCTAGCACAGCTTTTTGAGGAATGGAATCGTTACCTATTGCTAAACGACACACAGAACTCAGACGCTTATTATCAAAGAATTAAAGAAAGAATATCTGATAGCAATGATATTTTTGTGGTGATGACCTATAATATTTATCTGATTCGCTACCATTTAATTCATAACGACCTGGAAGCGGCAAAAACAATCATTGATTTCTTTATTCCATTGCAAAATGATATGCCTGATATTTTAAAGTTCTCCTATCAAAAATATCGGGGGAATTATTTCTATCTAAAAGGGCAATATCTTGAAGCAGAACCATTCTTTAAGGATGCGAAAAACTATTTAATATCAGTAAAAGAACTTTACAACATTGAAAAGGCTGACCTTTTTTACATGTATGGCCTTACACTCGGCAGACTTAATAAAAACACTCTATCTATCTTTCATATGGATGAAGCATTGTCCATATTTCAACAATGCTATCAAATGAGAAGATGTACCGATTGCCACTTAATGCTCGGGGTAATATACCGCCGAATGCAAGACTATAAGGAAGCTGAAAAACATTATAATTTTGCCAGACAGCTTGCTATTTCATCCAATTATATAGATATCCTCATTAAGGTTGAAAATAACTTAGGATATTTAAAAGCGAAGCTAGGTAAATCAGAGGAAGCAATTGATCATTATCTGAAGAGCTTTGAGCAAAGTAATCCTTCTATAAATGAAGATAAAATTAATACAATCATTAATATAATCAAAGAATACCATAAAATTGGCTTTAAGGAACAAGTTGAGAAGTGGCTCCATGAAGGGCTGGACTTACTTCAATCCAATGAACAATTTACCGAAATATATAAAGAGCAAATGATTGAATTGAGGTTTTATCAATATATAGTAAATGATTATCCGCCTGGCTTCGAAGATTTTATTTTGAATGAGGCCATTCCATATTTCGAATCTATCAAAATGTATCAAAGAATTGTACTTCTTGCAAAAACATTAGGAGACTACTATCAAGAAAGAAATGAGTACAAATCAGCCGCTACATCTTTTGCTATTGCAAATTCAGCATATGAAAAAATAATTAATTTTTAGGAGGAATCCGAGATGAATTTGAAAAAGGCATTAGTTGGTTGTACATTAACATTTTCTTTAGTTGTTGGAGGTCTGTTTGTAAATGGAAAAGCACATTCATTTGCAGAACCTATTAATGGAGGAAAAAATGTAAATTCTGTCCATAAATTAGCTGAGGGAGAGAGCTTCCCTCCTATCTTTCCACCACCTGTCAAAACTCGATTCATTATTAATGCATAAAAAGAACAAATACGCTAGGGCCGAAGCTCTAGCGTAAGGATTTCGTCGTCACAGCGTGGTAGTTATCCCCGCTAGCTGATGGTACTTACGGTAATTTACTAAAAAAAAGGGTGCATGTCGGAGCTGACATGCACCCTTTTTTATCCCACAACCGGATTGCATTTCGAAGCCTGAATCAGCTTTTGAATCCCTCCAAGATCATGATGCTGAAATAAATCAATGATCTTGCTTCCGACTACTACCCCATCACAATACTGACCTAATTGTTTTACATGCTCTGGAGTAGCGACGCCAAATCCGGCCAACACAGGAGATTTAGAAATTGCTTTTAGAGAGGATAAATATTCTCCAATATCATTCTGATAGGAATCCCTTGTCCCTGTAATTCCAGCAACCGTGACAGCATAGAGAAAACCTTCTGTTTTGTTTGCTAGTTCTGTTTTTCTCTCCTCCGTGCTTGTAATAGAGACCAGCCTAATAAAGGCAATTTCCTCTTTTTCGAGTTCCGAGGACACAAGCTCTTCCTCTTCTAACGGCAAATCGGGAATGATAATCCCATCCACACCTGCTTTGGTACAATCCTCAGCAAAGCGCTTTACTCCATAAGCAAAGATAGGATTTAAATATGTCATGATTACAATTGGGATATTATATGTTCCTTTAAGCTTTTGCAGCTCTAGTAAAATAGAAGACAATGTAACTTCTTCCTTCAGTGCGCGAATGCCTGCAGCTTGAATCGTAGGCCCATCGGCAACCGGATCGGAAAACGGAATTCCTAGTTCTATTGCTGTTGCCCCTAGTTTTTCTAACAGGTTAATCCTTTCTTCTAAAATGCTTAAACCGCCATCACCAGCCATAATATATGGTACAAATGCTTTATCACTATTTTCCTTTACCTTTGCGAAAGCATCCGACAATTTCTTTTTCCCCATATTACTCTCCTCCTATTAAACTCTTAATGGTTTCTACATCTTTATCCCCGCGACCTGATAGACAAATAACAAGTGTCTCTTCTTCCGTCATTTCTTTAGCGAGCTTTATACTGTAAGCAACCGCATGGGAGCTCTCCAGCGCCGGAATAATTCCTTCCGTCCTGGAGAGGATTTCAAATGCCTCTAATGCTTCCTTATCTGTGATGGATGTATAAGTAACTCGACCAATTTCTTTTAAATAGCTATGTTCTGGTCCAACACCAGGATAATCAAGGCCTGCCGAAATAGAATGGGCTTCCTTCACCTGTCCGTCCTTATCCTGAAGCAAGTATGTCATTGTTCCATGTAAAATTCCTTTTTCCCCGTCGGTTAATGCCGCCGCATGTTTGCCTGTTTCAATTCCATCTCCGCCTGCTTCTACACCAAATAGCTTAACCTCTGTATCTTTTACAAATGGATAGAACATCCCCATCGAATTACTTCCGCCGCCGACACATGCTACCACCGCATCTGGTAATTTCCCGGTTTGTTCCACGATTTGTTTCTTCGTCTCGGATCCAATGACACTTTGAAAATCGCGGACAATTTGCGGAAATGGGTGCGGTCCTACAACAGAACCAATAATATAATGAGTATCTGCAACATTACTTACCCAGTAGCGAAATGCTTCGTTCACCGCATCCTTTAAAGTACTGCTTCCTTGGTTAACACTTACGACTTTTGCACCGAGCAATTCCATTCGAAATACATTCAGCTTTTGTCTGCGAATATCCTCTGCACCCATAAAGACAATACATTCCAACCCAAGCAATGCACATGCTGTCGCAGTTGCCACCCCATGCTGGCCCGCACCGGTTTCCGCAACAACCTTCCTTTTCCCCATTCTTTTTGTTAATAATGCCTGCCCGATAGCATTATTAATTTTATGGGCACCTGTATGATTCAGGTCTTCTCTTTTTAAAAAGATTTTCGGACCGCCTAATCGTTTTGATAAATTTTCAGCATAATAGAGAGGTGTTTCGCGGCCGACATATTGAGTAAGATAGTATTCTAACTCCTTCGTAAATGCTGGATCCTCCATTGCCTCTTTATATGCTAGTTCGAGATCCAGTATTGCAGTCATTAATGTTTCTGGTACAAATCTTCCGCCAAACTCACCGTAGCGGCCATTTTCATTTGGATATGTTTTCGAAATCATTCTTTTCTCTCCTTTAATTGTTGATATGCTAATGTAGCATTTCGAACAAAAGATTTTATTTTTTCTGGATCTTTTTCATGATTTGTTTCAACACCACTTGATACATCCACTGCTGCCGGATGTACAGTTAAAATAGCGTTCTTTACGTTGTGGACGGTAAGACCGCCTGCTAGTATAAGTTTATCTTTTGGCAAATCGAGTATTTCGAGATCCGTCCAGTCGAAAGTTTCCCCGCTGCCGGCTTTCGGACCGTCGATCAGATAATAATCACAGCTATAGTTATTTATTTGTGTAAAATTTTTACAAGAAAATGCTTTAATGATTGGATATTGCAGACTTTCAGCAAATTGCGGCGATTCATTTCCATGAAGCTGAATGTAGTCAAGACCAACTTGCGCAACTATTTTGCGAATGGTAGATTGATCTTCATTGACAAATACTCCGACTTTTTTCACATGGCTTGGAATGTGAGCTGCCATTTTTTTCGCTTGCTCAGGCGATATTCGTCTTTTACTTTCCGCAAAAACAAATCCGATAAAGTCCGCACCTGCATCAACCGCTGCTTTTGCTGCTTCCATCGTTTTAATTCCACAAATTTTCACTCCCAAAGAAACACGCCCCTTAGTTGAATGCTATTTTTAAATCCGCTAATGTATCTTTCAAATTATCCGAGCGCATTAAGGTCTCTCCGACTAAAACTCCTTTTACCCCAGCATGCATCATCCTTTCGACATCCTCCCTATTTCGGATCCCACTTTCCCCAATCAGAAGAATGTCGTCCCTGTCCACCAATTTTGCTAACCTTTCTGTTACGCTTAAATCAACGGTAAATGTTTTTAAATCCCTATTATTTATTCCAATGATATTAGCTCCTATTTCTAAAGCAATCATCAGCTCCGTTTCATTGTGAACCTCTAAAAGAACCTCCAAATCTTTCGAATAGGCGTATTCATAAAGCTCACTTAATCGATGCTTCGGTAACGCCGCAGCGATGAGAAGAATCACATTTGCACCATATTCTTTCGCCCGGTCTATTTGAATTTCTTCAATAATAAAATCTTTACACAATATCGGGAAGTCGACAGCATTTCTTACAGCACCCAAATCCTCGATAGAGCCCTTAAAAAAGGCGGAATCTGTTAAGACGGAAATGGCTTTTGCACCGTACTTGGCATATGCTTGTGCCTGTTCCACAGGATTAATTCCTACATTTATTTCCCCTTTGGAAGGCGATGCCCGTTTTATTTCTGCAATTATATTCATGGTCTTCGATTCCATGAAGGTTTGATACATTGATTTCTCCTGCTCAGTTTTTCTTCGGCCGTGCTGTTGATATTGCTGTTTTAGTAACTGAACCTCTTTTTCTTTTTCGATTAAAATATTGGATAAAAACGACATTTAAATCACCTCTTTTGCGAAATGTTTGCTGTACTCGATTAAATAATCTAATTTTTGCAGAGCAGCTCCGGAATCGATACTTTTTTCAGCTAAGGCAATTCCGTCTTCAATGGAAGATGCCAAACCATTTGCGAAAATACCTAACCCGGCGTTAAGAAGCACGGTATCGCGATATGCTCCTTTTACACCTTTTAAAACTTGAAGAAGAATATCGGCATTATCTTTTGAATTTCCGCCGCGAATTGCTTCATTTTCATATTCGGGTAAACCGACATCACTTGGATTTAAGGTGAAGCTTGTTATTTTTCCTTCCTTTAATAATACGAGATGATTTTCACCAGATAATGAAGCCTCATCCATAAACCCTGCCCCATTTAAAACAACCGCTCTTTTTCTTCCTAATTGGTGTAAAACCTGTGCCATCATTTCGAGCATATCCCTTCGATAAATGCCGAGAAGCTGAGTGTCTAATGAAATAGGGTTTGTAAGAGGGCCAATTAAGTTAAAGATCGTCGGGATTTTTAAATCCTTCCTTACCTTCATGATTCTCTTAATGTTTGGATGTACCTTAGGTGCAAAAAGAAAGGCAATTCCATTCTTATCAAGAATTTCCGCAATTTGATGACGGTCAAAGTTTAAGGACACCCCTAAATGTTCGAGTACATCCGCACTGCCGGTTTTACTGGAGACACTGCGGTTTCCATGCTTGGCAATTTTGATTCCCGCACCAGCGATGACAAAAGCAGATGTTGTACTAATATTAAAGCTCCCTGATCCATCGCCACCTGTTCCGCAATTGTCCATAACGGATGGAAATGGCAGTTCGATTTGCAGCGATTTTTCGCGGATGACTTCTACTAAACCGGCAATTTCTTCAGCTGTTTCCCCCTTTATTTTTAAAGCAGCTAAGAAGGCTCCCATTTCTGAATCCGATATATCCGTTGAAAATAATTGATTAGCTGCCATTGTCATTTCTTCATAAGACAAGCTTTGGTGCTCCATTACTTTTTCAAGATACGATCTCATTTCTTTGCCCCCTTACAACATGTAAAAAATTTTGAATAAGTGCTTTTCCGCATTTTGTGCCAATGGATTCCGGGTGAAACTGAAGCCCGTACAATGGGTAGCGAATATGTTTGATTCCCATTACTTCGTTATCGTCCATTGAATTTGCTACCACTTCGATTTCTAAAGGCAAGCTTTGCTCCTCAATCACCAGTGAGTGGTAGCGCATCACTTCGAGCGGCTGTGACATATATTCGAATAAGCCTTGCCCGGAATGTAAAATCATCGATGTTTTCCCATGCTTAATATTTTCCGCCTGCACGATTGCTGCTCCAAAGGCTGCCCCAATTGCCTGATGGCCTAAACAAATTCCTAATATCGGAATTTCCCGATAACAGGCTTTTATCAGCTCCATGCATATCCCGGCATTTTCCGGTACACCTGGGCCAGGAGATAAAATAATCGCTTCCGGCTGGAGTGCTTCGATATCCTCCACCGTTATTTGATCATTCCGTACTACCTGAACATCTTCACCTAATTCCAGAAAATATTGATATAGGTTATAAGTGAAGGAATCATAGTTATCGATTAACAAGATCATAGCTGTTTACCTCCAATAGGGACTTTGCTTTATTCATGGTTTCTTCATATTCTTTTTCCGGAATAGAGTCATACACAATCCCCGCACCGGTTTGTAAAATGGCCTTTTTATCTTTTATCACTAAGGAGCGAATGGCTAATGCAAAATCGATATCACCGTTCACATTGATGTAGCCTACTGCTCCTGCATACACTCCGCGCTTTCTTTTTTCAAGTTCATTGATGATTTGCATCGCGCGAATTTTCGGAGCCCCAGATACCGTTCCCGCTGGAAGGCAGGAAACAAGAGCATCGATTCCGGATAAGTTTGGTTTTAGCCGGCCCTTTACTTCAGAGACGATATGCATAACATGCTGGTACCGTTCAATTTCCATAAACTTTGGAATCGTGATGGAGCCGGCTTCGCATACGCGCCCCACATCATTACGGCTTAAATCCACGAGCATTTTATGTTCTGCCAGTTCTTTTTCATCTGAAAGAAGTTCTTGTTCTAACTGGCGGTCCTCTAATTTAGATTTTCCGCGCGGTCTGGTTCCAGCAATTGGATTGGTTGATAATTCCCCGCTCTTAGTTTTTATCAAGCTTTCAGGTGAGGCGCCTAAAAGAATGTAGTCATCGAAGTCGATGTAAAACATATATGGTGATGGATTTGCGTTTCGCAGTTTTCGATAAAACTGAAAGGGTTCTACTGTTACCTCCCCTTCTAAGGCTTGAGATAATACAACCTGAAAAATATCCCCTTGCTGAATATGTTTCTTTGCACTTTCAACCATTTCCATGAATTCTTCTTTTGTCTTGGTTGGTGTAAAATTCATTTTGGCAGGAGATGTTGATGTTTCCACAATGTCGTTGGCAGTGAATATGGTTAACTTCAATTGCTCTGTTATTTGTGTGAGCTCATCATCCGTTCGTTTTTGATCTGCATTTAATAAAATGATCGAAACGGTTTGAGAAACGTGATCGAAAACGATTGCCTCCTGATAAAACATGAGGTGGATATCCGGCATTTTCATAGTATCGTTTGCTATTTCCCCAATCTTTTCGTATTGACGGATGGTATCGTAACCTATATACCCAACACCTCCGCCATAGAATGGAAAGGGTATTTCTGCCTCTAGTTTGGGAATGTATTTTTTCAATACTTCTAGTGGTTTCCCCTGTTCTCTTAGAGTTTGCTGCTTTGAAATAATCGTTATTTGGTCATGAGCCGCTTTATACTCAAGGTATGGGTTCATACCGATAAAGGAGTACCTGCCCTTTTCATCATGTTGAAGTGAGCTCTCAAGCAGAAATTTCTTTTTTCCATTCAGGCGATTGTAAATGGCGATTGGTGTTAGGGTATCACCGTTAAATGTCGTGATTTTGTAATTTGGATTCAAAGCTGGGAACCTCCTAATTTTTAAAATGGGTTTTGTCATGAAAATAAAAAAGTCCTCTATAAGCTCAAGCGCAATTTGCCTGAGTTTATAGAGGACGATTCATACCGCGGTGCCACCTCATGTTGAAGGAGAATACACTCCTTCCGCTTTTTCGGGTACGGGATTGTTTTCGTCTAGCTTCAGCGCCTAGCGGCTAGTGGATTTCTCCGTCTTCTCCCTACGATAAGTCAACATCAGTTGAAAATGGTAGTGCTATTTTCACTTGTTCGTGAACTACCTCACTGTGTTTCCTTTATCTCGAGCCTGCGACTACGAAATCCATAAGCCGCTGAGCAAGGCGCTTACGCATTTGTTCTTTCCGATACCCTATCCTTTTAACGGTGGAATTCCGTGTTTCCCTACTTTCGTTCAAGAAACCTCTCATAAGTCCATTCTGTCTTACCCATCGTACCGGATTCGCACCATCACCGGCTCTCTGCAACGATTTTTATAAAACATACTCCTCTTAATCATAGAGTTCGCTATATTTAGTTTTTTTACAGAAACAACAAAAGGGTCCCCCATCCGAAAAGGACGAGAGGACCCGTGGTACCACCTTTATTAGCTGAACAAAACAGCTCACTTTGACAATATCAAGATCTAATAGAAAGATCGTAATATCCGTCTCTTGTAACGACGAGACATTCGCCAAAGCCTACTGCTCAAATTTTAGTTTCGGTTTGGAAGCTCAGAAGCCCATTCATCCATACATTCACACTGGTTCACACCAACCACCAGCTCTCTAAAGTGTCCATAAGGATTACTCTTCTTCTTCAACGCTGCATAATTTTCAGTTTTTTTAAATTTATTGTTAATTATATTATTACGTTCAAAATAGAATGTCAAGAGGAGAAAGAAATTTTATTCTACTAATATTTTTAGAACTATTGTCCACTATAGAAGGACAAAATATCGATTTGTCCATTTGCGGTGCCTGACACCAAATGAGCATTTGCCTATATAATATTACAGTATGTTTGAATTTGTGTTGTAGGACTAAAATTTGTGATGGAAAACTGTTATAATGCTTGTTTAAGGGGTAAAAAATTTCTTACTTTATATAGATAGATTATTCGAAAATTACGTCAAAGGAATGATTATCATGATAGAGTCTCATCAAATTTATAATAACTTACTTGAAATTGTAGAAAAAGAAAACATATTAGTGGATGAATATTTAAAAAATCATACTTATACGAAGCTTGGCGGTAAAGCGGATTTTCTTGTCACACCTTCCACCTATGTGGAATTACAAAACATCATTAAGTTCTCGAATAAGGAACAAATTCCTTTTACCTTATTAGGGAATGGCTCTAATTTAATTGTGAAGGACGGCGGAATTCGCGGCATCGTGATTCTTTTGAATCGTTTTAAAAACATTAAAGTGGACGGGGATAAATTAATTGCGGAAAGCGGAGCTGCCATTATTGAAGCATCCCGTAAAGCATTAGATGCAAAATTAACCGGTCTTGAATTTGCCTGCGGTATACCGGGAACAGTCGGCGGAGCATTGTTTATGAATGCCGGAGCATATGGCGGAGAAATAAAAGACGTTCTCGACTACGCTATCGTAGTGGATCGAAATGGCGATATCCAAAAAAGAACAGCTGCTGATTTAGAGCTTGATTATCGAACAAGTAATATTGCAGCAAACCGCGACATTGTCATGGAGGCAGTATTTCAACTTAAACCGGGCAATTACGAAGATATTAAAGCAGTTATGGATGATCTCACGTTTCGCCGTGAATCCAAACAGCCACTTGAATATCCTTCATGTGGAAGTGTCTTCAAAAGGCCACCGGGTTATTTTGCCGGTAAACTGATTCAAGATAGCGGACTGCAAGGAACAAGCATCGGGGGAGCTGAGGTTTCCACTAAGCATGCGGGCTTTATTGTCAATAAAAATAATGCCACCGCTTCAGAATATATTGCGTTAATACGCCATGTCCAAAAAACAGTGAAAGAAAAATTCAATGTAGAATTAGAAAGAGAAGTAAAAATTATTGGTGAAGATTAAAAATGCGGAAACCCGCAGCTTTAGCGTACGGATGAGTTAAATTTGAAATGTAATTTTACTTGATGTTGGCGTAGAAACGTTCATTGCATCGGTTAGAAAATTTTATACTTCCTTTACAAATAGTACAAAGTCCACAAATTTTGTGGGCTTTTTCCTTTTAGATGTGCTTATAATTTTCTGCAAATATCAAAAACTATCCGGGACCAAATTTATCAAGGGGGTACCGCATGAAAGCAACGGATGTTTTTGTTCAATGTTTAGAAAATGAAGGAGTGGAATATATATTTGGAATCGTCGGCAATGAGACATTAGATTTAGCGGATTCATTGTCACGTTCCAAGCAAATTCAATACATAACCGTTCGCCATGAACAAGGTGCAGCGTTTATGGCGGATGTTTACGGTAGATTATCGGGGAAAGCAGGTGTATGCCTCGCAACACTTGGACCGGGTGCAACCAATTTAATAACGGGACTTGCAAGCGCAACACTTGATCATTCCCCGGTAGTTGCTATCACAGGTCAAGCAGGGTTAGAGAGGCAGCATAAGCATTCCCACCAATATCTTGATGTCATACAGATAATGGATTCCGTTACAAAATGGGCAGTACAAATTAAGGAAGCTTCCGCCATTCCTGAAATTATCCGCAAAGCTTTTCGTATTGCAAAGTTGGAAAAACCCGGTGCAGTTGCAATTGAACTCCCGGAAAATTTAGCCATTCAATCCATCCCGCCAGTTCAGCTTCCCGTTTCGCCTGAGCCTATTTTCATCCCAAGTAATGAAGTATTTTTATCCGCTCATCAAGTCATCCAACAATCCAAAAAGCCTTTTATCCTGGTTGGAAATGGTGTCATTCGAGGCGGCGCTGCAGATGAATTTTTAGCATTTGCCGAAACTTTGCAAGCAACTGTGGCACATAGTTTTACGGCTAAAGGAATTTTACCGAAAGAACATGAACAAAATTATTTTACATTTGGTTTTATGGAAAAGGATGAAATTTTACCGGGGTTACAGGAAGCAGATCTGCTTATTGTAATTGGATATGATCAACACGAAAGGTTGCCAAAAGAATGGAACAGAAAAAAGATCGCCATTCTTCATATCGATTCAGAACCTGCAGAGGTAGATGAATATTATCCCGTTCAATTGGAATTAGTCGGGAATATCAAGGAAACGTTGAAAAGTTTTCAGTCCTACCAACTCCCTTCTAAAACCTGGATGCCGTCTGGAAATTTAAAGATGCACGTGGAAAAAACCTACAATATAAGCTGGAATCATACCAATTATGCTTCATTGTCTCTTACAATTGAGAATATATTGCATGTTATGGAAATGGCCGCTACTGACAAAACCATCATAATATCAGATGTCGGTTCCCATAAAGTTTCAGTGGCACGCACCTTTCAGCCAAAGAACCCCAATAGATTAATTATCTCCAATGGATTAGCATCTATCGGTATCTCCCTTCCCGGTGCAATTGGAGCAAAATTAGCCTGTCCGGATCACCAGGTTATTTGTCTGACAGGAGATGGAGGATTTTTAACGAACGCAGCAGAATTAGAAACTGCGAAGCGACTAGGACTTTCCTTTGACGTCATCGTTTTAAACGATTCCGTTTTAAAAATTGAAGAAGTTTTCGGTTTTAAAAGCTCAATTGTGGACGCTATAATTCTCACACAGAAAGTGGCAAGCCAATAAAAAAGCATTTTGCTAATTTTCTATATTTCGGTATGATGAAAGAAAAAAACAGGAGTTCAAAACGATGCAGGAGATAAAAATCTTAGTAGACAAGTTCGAAAAACATGCGGATCCAGAGCAAGCCATTCCAATGGCAAGCTATATGAAGAACCATTTACCGTTTCTGGGCATCAAGACCCCCGAACGAAATCAACTTTTAAAGGAGTTTTTTTCAGAAACCGAAATAAATAAGATGCCATTTTCACCAGACTTTGTAAAACAACTATGGAGTTTTAAAGAAAGGGAATATCATTATGCAGCTCTTAGTTACTGTCAAAAATATAAAAAAGTATTTACAAGCGAGCATATTCCATTTTTTCAAAAGCTTATTACTACGAATTCATGGTGGGATACAGTCGATACGATTGCACCGCACATCATCGGGGAAATTGCCAGCAGGTTTCTTAAGATTATACCGCAATACATAGATAATTGGGCAACTGATGAAAATATGTGGTTAAAAAGATCAGCTATTCTTTTTCAGCTAAAATATAAATCAAATACAAATGCAGATCTTCTTTACCGTTACTGTTTAGTCAATGCCGACAGCAAAGAATTTTTCATCCAAAAGGCCATTGGCTGGGCACTAAGAGAATATTCGAAAACAAATCCTGAATCGGTCAGAAATTTTATTCAGTCCCATACATTGCCAGAACTAAGCATTAGAGAAGGGAGCAAATACATATAGGACAGGTTCTTATTTAATAATGCCTGTCCCATCTATTTTCGTTGTAACGTGAACATTAAACTTTGCTTGTGGATACAGTCTCTTCCATTCGGAAATTTTCACCTTCTCATCTCCTAGGTGGGTTGCTTCATAGCGCATCCCAAAGCCAACTGGGTCTACTTTTTCCTTCTGCAATTTGGTTAAGAGTTTTTCAAATTTCTTTTTATAATGCTGATTCGTTATTTTTTCATATACATGTAAATTTACATTCTGATGCTCTCGATGTTTTTCTTCCAGATTTCCTTTCAACGATACAAATATATCGATGATGGGGGCTGAACCGGATGTGTTCATTTTATATTTTACCTTTGCTTTACTGGAGGCAATAGTAAAATTGTATTTCTTTGATGTAACATTAAGTTCTGATTTTACTTTTTGCTTGATGAATAGATTAAGAAGCATCGTTTCATCCTTGTTCAACACAAGAGCCAAATGTTTATTTCGAATCACCCCGCTTGTTTGAACTTCCAATGTGTTCTCACCTTTTATATATTTGATGATTGGCAAGACAGGATCAATTCCTGGCTCAGCTAAATCTCTCCAAAAGCTAAAAAGATATTCTGATATAACATAAGGGGTTTCCGTACCCTCATTACCAAAAAGCAAAAGAAGATTATTACTCGGTATGTATTCTCCCTTCGGATGATATTCTAAAATATCCTTCGCCTTCGAGGCAGAAATACTTACCCAGGCAATTTCTTGAATATCTCTTCTCCTTGAAAACCAATCGACCGTCGTAAATAAATTCTCCTTCGCTAAATCCTTTCCGATAATGATTACGTTCATATGTCCAAAATCAAGTTCTTTATCGGCATTTGCTTTTATAATGCCAATAGCCGCAGCAATGGAATCTGCCTCCTCTGTGAAGACAATGCTGTCTCCGGGCTGTTTCGGATCTCCGCTTGGAATAGCAAGTTCCACAGAAACCCTATATCTTTTCTTTTCCCCTTTATCGACCCCAATGGATACCGCAAAAAATCTTTTATCAATATCCTTAAATCCACAGCCACCAAGTAATACGGCAAATACTATTAAAGGAATAAGAAGCCATTTTCTATTCATTCTTTTTCTTCCTCCGAATAGCTAATAGTAAGATAAAATTCATAAATATGGCGGCAGGGATTAAACCATTTATCCACGATTTCATAATCGTAAAATTAGTATCTTCCGTCGAAAACCCATCTAATATAAAGGTGAGTACCGCAAAGATTGCCGAAATAATATAGCCTGTAATGTATTTCCCTTTCCATTTGAATTTTGGAAAAATGCTTTTAAATAATTCAATACTCACATGCCAATGAATGGTAATGCTGACTAATGAAACATTTATATGCAGCAATAAAAAAATAAAGAGAACCCTTTCCACAAAACCGAGCTCCATCCGCATAGAATCAGCTGTGCTAACCCAGGGAAACACATAACTTTCAACACCTTTTACCGCACCATGAAATCCGATGGGACCGAGCATTGTAACAAGCAGTACCTGCAGTCCAAACAGCATGATTAACCAAATCCACTTTAAACTCACTTTTTGAAAATCCCGATTGAAAATGATTAAATTAGCAAAACCAAAGTAGATAAAACTGGCCGCAGAAATGGAGGACCATGTAGGTATCTCCCGATAATGAGTAAATAAAATACGAACAGAATCCCAGCTAAAATAATCATTAAAAATCGCTTTTATTAAAATTAGTAAAATAAACGGGATATTCAATAAAATCAATAACTCTGTTGCATACAGAACTTTTTTTGAAGGCATTAATATAGAAAAGCATATTAATAATAAAAACATGCCAGTAATAAGAAAACCTGACATATCCGGACTGATAAAAACTTTTGTAATAGTTATAAAGGAAAGCAAGGTAAAGAGCCCCGCATGAAACCACATAAAACCATTAAAGAATATATAAATGTTTTTAAACCATTTAGAGAGATATTTCTCTAATATTTCCGGTAATCCCATTTCGGGAAAATGGGATATCTGTTTTATAAAAAGATACATTAAACCCGTCCCAACTATGGTTCCAATCGGTATCGCGAGCAGTCCTCCCGATAAACGCTCGTTCAACAAAATCCTTGGAATAAAGGTTAAGACATTCGTAATCATATTCACAATGATCAAATAATAAAAGTATCGGTTCATCGATATGACTTCCTTTTTAAACTTGCTTTTTGCGCGTTCGTTCACTGTAAAATGCCTTCAAATAAGGCTCGCCAAGACTGTTAATATTGACCAAGAAAAAGAGAAGTCCAATCAAGCCTACAATGACACCAATTAGTCCGCTAATAGACGCAAAAAATAACAAAACATATTTCACATTTCTCATAGCAAAGCCCATTTCATTAATAGGAATAACAAAGTTTGAAATCGCCACTGCGGAAACAATAATAATCATAATGCTGGAAACCAAACCAGCCTCCGTCGCTGCAGTACCCAAAATAAGTCCGCCAACGGTTGTTGCGGTTGGTCCAATTGCTTTTGGAAGCCTGATACTTGCCTCCACTAATAATTCCATCATTAAAAGCATAAATAATACTTCTAAGTATGATGGAAAAGGAACGGTTGCCCGGCTGCCAGCAATTGTGAGCGCCAGCTGGACCCGAAATAATTCGGGGTTATAGGATGTAACCCCTACATAGACGGCAGGAAGCAGTGTACTGATAAAAAGGCCGATGTATCGAATGGTTACCAGAAACTTGGTAATCCAATAAGGCATATATAAGTCTTCCATGGAACTTAAAAAATCATAGAAAACTGCTGGTCCAATTAATGTAAATGGGGTCCCCTGAATGGTAATAACAAATTTCCCAAGTGCCAGATTATAAGCAATACGATCAGGTCGCTCTGTGACAAGATAGGTCGGGAATAAGGTTCTTCTTTTAGTAAAATTTCGCATCAGCTGTCCCGTGGTTTGAATGACTGACCGATCAATTTCATTAATTTTCTTACGTATTTCTTCCAGGGTTTCTTTTCTAATCAATGATTCATCGTAAATGAGGGCTAATTGCACTTTACTTTTATACCCGATTTCCCCCATTAACTCGACCATTAAGGTACTCGAATGGTAGCGCTGTCTAATTAAATTAAGATTCACTTCTAAGTTTTCACTTAAAGCCTTTTGCGGCCCATGAATGGTGGTTTCTACACTAGCATCGAGAACTTCTTTATTCGTTTGAAATTTCAAGTCTAATATAACGACTTGACCAGGAAGGATAACGGCTACTCCTCCATGAAAAATATCCTTTAACGCTGCATCATTACCTTTAAATTCCTTATAGTCTGCAAGCGACTGCAAATAATAGCAATAATCCTCCATAGATTGCATTTCAAAATATGGCTTTACCACTAATTGTTGGATTTTGTCCCCATCACTTAAGCTTTTTAAATATATCAAAAAAATCTGCTGATTACTTTTCATTAATGGCTGAATCTTCGCATCGGCACTTCCGCTTAGCTGTAATTTTAAAAATTCAAAAGTTGATATTGCCATCTAATCATTCACCTTTAATTCATAATGGATGCTATCTTTATATTTTTATCCATGAAAAGGAAAATATACGGAGGAAATTTCGGAAATGAATGATGAATTACAATAAAGTTGTTTGATTTTAAACCGCCAAATGCGCATTACCCCGTCCATTAAAATGGAAGGGGGAGAATAAAGTTATTTAATTTTTGGATTAATTACCGAATAACTCTTTAAATAAGTAACAATAAAGTCGTTTAAATCTGGGAGTTTATTTTCACAACCGGATACTTTAATTGAAAAAGCCTTTTTCTCTTACTCCATTAAAGGGTTCTTCAAAGTGCAATAATAGATTATTAATTATCTTGTTGACATTGACGTAACGTCATAGCCTATAATCGAAATTGTTCTAAGTGATGTCACTATTTCAATTGAATAATAAGGAGATGATTTTAATGGAAATAATCATACAAGATACATTAAATTTATATAAAGAAATGCTTAATTTGCCAGAAGGGGAGAGAAGTGAATTTTTTAGCGGAGAGTTATTAAAACCTTTTAATCGGATGTTTGAAATAATGCATATGCCTAAGACACCTGAAGCCATGGGGTGTATACAGCTATCCGGCCAGGAATCAAAGATGATAGAAATGTTAGAAAGACTGGAAAAGACTGATGCTTGGAATAATGCAAAAAGGACAATTGAAGCTGCAGCCGCCCGCTTTGAAAAAGCCAGCATTCCATTACCGGAAAAAGTTGTAGTAGGGATCTTCTTAGGAAACCCAGAATACTTATCAATGTTTCAAGGATACACGGGTATGGGCTCTATACCTGGCTATATATTAATAATGATAGATCCGAACGAAAAGAACCTGCCAAAGCTGAATGCATGTATTACTCATGAGTTTCATCACAATGTGCTTTTCCATAATACAAAGTGGAATTTTATGACTGACGTAACAGTTGGAAGATACATTGCTATTGAAGGCTTGGCTGAAAGCTTTGCAGCAAGTATGTTTGGAGAAGAGTTTATTGGCCCATGGGTAACAGATGGACTTGTACAAGGAGCGGATTTGGAAACCGCAAGAAGAATAATTTCAAAATCACTAGACGTCAGAGGGTTTATGGAAGTTCGTAAATATATATTTGGAAAGCACCCAATGATGCCAGAGACTCAAGACTTTGGAATGCCTTTCTGTGGAGGCTATGCTGTAGGATATTATGCTATACAGGCATATCTAAAAAAGACAGGTATTTCAATAGAAAAGGCTACGGTTATGGATGGAGATGAAGTTATAAAGGCATCTGGCTATTTTGAAGACTAAATTAATGTAATAAAGTGTGCTGAATCTGCAGCATGCTTTATTACTACCTACTCGTTTTACAATAATACATAATTGCCTGATAAATAAATTCACTCAAATCTTCATCACTGAATTGGTTGATATATTTTTTCCATCTCTCATCAGATGTATAGGTTTCAGCAATACATATCAAAATTTCTGTATCACAAGTCATATTTTGTTCAAGGTAACTTTTCCATTCTACTATTAGTTTTTGTACATCCTTAGAGGAAGGAAGTTTGTGGATTTGTTCTGCTAATTTCTTAAATACTTTTTCCATGTTTTTTCCAAACTCGTAATATACATCTTCTTTTTCCCGATCAGATAGTTTTTCTATATTCTTTTCATACTCTTTGTATTTTTCTGTTTCACCAAATACCGCTTTGGCTTCACGGCTATATTGTTCTTGTAGTGGCAAAATTGGTGAGTTATTAAAGATATTCAAATTAAATATATCTTTTCCTGATACGTAATCCTCTAAGGCACTAACAATTTCACCTAAGCGTTGTTGTTTTGCGAGCAGTTTTTGATATTGCATTTTTAAAATTTGTAGTTGTTCTTGCTTCGTTAGTTGCATAATATCTGATATTTTTTTTAATGAAATACCCATTTCTTTTAAAAATAAAATCGTTCGAAGGCTGTCCAAATCTTCTCTGCTATATGCTCGATAACCATTATTAGACAAGCGAATTGGTTTTAATAAATCTATATTATCGTAGAAATGTAATGTTCTAGCAGTGACACCTGTTATCCGTATCACATCTTTAACTGTAAAAAAATTCTTTTTCATTAGAAAACCCTCTAATTCCTTTTAAAGATTTTTTTATCTTTATATATTCGCTCAATTCGTAATATATTATACGCTTCAACCTTACGTCACTCAAGCCCCCATAGCTTCTCAATAATCCTTAGGATTTATATAACCCTTAGTTTTTAAATCCATTCTTGGGTGATTGATAAACTTAATTAAATCCTCTCTACTATATAACGTTTTTGATGACGTAAAATAATGTGTGTAAGATCATAACTTCGACTTTTGTACGAAGATTCCTTTTTCCACAATATGTTTTTTTTAATAGAATAAAACGTTTGAAGTTTTTAACCAACTTTATTGTCATTCAACAATGAAAACAAAATGCAAATATTTGTATTTTCTAAAAAAACGGTGTGGTATCATGTTATTGACTTAAACGTTACTTACTCGAATGCAGAAAGAAAGGGGACCGTATGAAAAATCAAACATGGTTATCGCTTAACTATTTTGCCTTTTTCTTTACCTGGGGAGTATTTATGCCTTTTTGGACTGGATGGCTTGTTGATAGTAAGGGGTTAACGATTCAAGCCGCTAGTGCCGTTATAGGTGCTGGCTTTATTTCACGGTCGATCTCAACCTTAGTGGTATTTCCTGCATTTTGCCGCCACCGGTCGATTGCATTATTATTAAGAATGTTTCCATTCATTTCTACCATTCTATTATTCTTATTTTTGCCTTTTACATCGCCGAAAATTCTTATCGCTGTAATGGTTATTTTCACTATTTTATATCCGCTTATCCTTCCTTTAATGGAAAGCACGGGAACGATGATGGTAAAAGCAGATGGCATCCATTATGGGAAAAGCAGGCGCTGGGGATCGATAGGTTATACGGTCGCTCTGATTGTGGTAGGCATCATTACATCTATTTTTAGTGATCATGCCATCTTTTTTATTATGGCATTTGGGATGCTGGTCATGCTGGCAACGGCGAATGTAAAATCTCCGCCTTCCATTCAGAAAAGAATCGGAAGTAAGAGCAGTTCTTATCGTGGATTGTTGAAGTCGAAAAGATTCTTATTAGGACTTGTCATCGCTATTTTATTGCAAGGTACACATGCTTCTTATAACAATTATGGTTTTCTTTACTTACAGGATCTGCATGTCAGCAAATTTTATATCGGATTTATTTTGAATATCGCCGTTTTGGCTGAAATACTCTTCTTTTCTTTTGCAGATCGAATTTTTCGGAAAGTGCCAACACCGGTTATGTTTATCATTGCGAGTATCGCCTGCATGATAAGATGGCTTGTGATTTTTGCTTTTCCATCTGCTATTGTATTTATAGTAATGCAGCTTTTTCATTCCCTCACATTTGGATTAACACACTATACCTTTATTCGCTTAATAAACGAAGAGCTGCAGCAACAGGACATCCCAGCGGCACAAGCTGTCTACACGTCCCTTGGGATGGGATTTATCGTTGGAATATTTACATATTTAGGAGGTTTCCTTTATAGCCACTCCCCTGGCCTTGCTTTCGGAGGAATGTCTGTGGTTGCACTGCCATGTATTTTCATTGGATCCTATATGTATTTGCGTTATCGAAAAGCGATTGAAGTCATTTAGAGCTAAATAATATATAATAAACGCTTAGGTTAACCTAAGCGTTTCTAGCTCATTGATCCTTATCCAATTCTTCTTTAGTATCCACACCTTGCGCAGTTAATCGATACAATCCGAACAAAAGTGGATTAGTCTGCACCAATCCTTCACGCATTAATTCTTTAAGTGATTGATTCACAGTAGATAGGTCTCCATTTTCATGCGAAAGTTGCTCAGAGATTTGCCTTGGTGATTGCCACTCAGTGGTTAATGCTAGCAATACGGTCTGTTGCTGCTGGGTCAAGTTCATATTAATCTAACTCCCTATTAAATCAATTTTTTAACCGTTTCATTTTATATAAAATGTTTAGAACAGAATAACCTAGCAGAAATATTAACATCACATACACTACTCTAAGAACTATCATAAATTTTATATGAGAGTAGCCTGAATTAAATACAATCGTAAAAGAAATGAGCAGAATCCCAATCAATGGCATTAATAAAAAGTAAAGCAACCTCTTAAACATGTCCATTTTTGAATTCGTATCCGAATAAATATCTAACGTCTTCGCTTTTCCTGGTTCCGTCCTAAAATAGTGCCAACCTGCATATTCCGTTACATGCTCCCAGCCAGCATCTTCAAATATTGCCAAGTATTCTGTTAAATCATGTTTTTGATTGGCTTTGAAATCTGTCTTATAAATATATTTTTTAGGCTCCATTTTTTCAAAGGTATAAACTAAAAAATTATATTTTATAAGCTTCCAGCCCTCTTCTGCCATTTTTTCCAGCCATTTGTTCTCCTGATCATCCTGCCATGCCAAAAATAATTTAAATACCCGTTTCCTCATTGCTCTTTACCCTCACTCGTAAAAAATGGTTCTGTTTGTTTTACTAGTGCTTTTAATCGTTCAAATTCACGTCTGCTAATTTCCCTTCCCATATCCGTTAAGACATAACTTTTCCTTCTATCATTTTCTTCTTCCGCTAATTTTTTGATTAACCCATCCTTTTCCAACTTACTGAGCGCACCATAAAGCGTTCCAGGACCTAAATTTACCTCTCCCTCACTAAGTTCCTCCACCTTTTGCATAATTCCATACCCATGAAGCGGCGAGGTAAGGGAAACTAAAATATAGTAAGTGGTATGAGTAAGCGGAAGGTACTTCTTTATTAATTTTTCACTTAACATCATAAAGCCTCCAAATTATATCGACAGCTGATATTCCGTAGAACGATATATCGGTTAACGATATAATAATTGGTTTATTCTATTTTGTCAATAGTTCTGAAAATGAATATTTGATGTTCCAATCACTGTATGTGTAAACGTTCACTTACTTATCTTTTTGCCTTTACATCAACGGCTGTTCTAAAGGCTCTGTTAAAGGAAAATTTGATATTTAAAATGATCTGTTAGCCAAGTAATCACAGAACTTTGAGCTTGTACAATCGCGAACTGTCATATGTGTCTTTTCAAATACAAAATGCGAACAAGAAGTTACCAGTAGATAACTTCTTGTTCTTCTCCATTGTATTTTTTCTCTGATCAAGCTAAGCAAACTATAATGATTTTATGGGTACACATATTTCGCAATATGGGTTGTTAATCCTATCACCAATATATTTTTCCATAATTGGTCTGTTGTCCAATTGATATTCCTTGTTTTGTAGAGATGAAAAAATATAAGAATATGCTTTTTGAATATCTTCTGCTGTATGTTTAACCTCATAAATAAGATATTGTCCGCCAGAAATTTCACCTTGAACAACGGAATCATCGACTTGATAATCACTTGGTATCACAATACAAGCATCAAATCTACAATGATCTGGAGGTGTTGTTTCTGGATTATCTTGTGGAATTGCAAATAGAATGGCAGATTCAAGAAGTTTTTTCTCATGAGCCCATTTTTTTAATTTCTCCATTACCTCAATATTTGCAGGACCATAAGGACCAACTCGTCGCATATAAGCAATGCGATAGTTTGGAAGTATTTCTACTTTGAATTTCATATGTTTTTTCTTCCTTTCTTTATGGATTGTTAGTTACATTTCGAATGTAACACGCTTAAAAAATATATACATTCATTTTATCTAAATTTTCTGTAAAATTTTAAAATAAATTTTTTTATAGGAAAAGCAACATTAAAGATTAACAGAGCTTTTTCAAAAAAAAATATTTTACCTCTTTACAAAACTAAAGCATTTGGATAGAATATTCTAAACAGTCTAATATACGCAAAAGGTAATGATGAAGATGGTATGGAGAAAATGACTAAAGAGAGTCGGTGGATGCTGTGAACCGATGCTTTTTCTTCAAATGCCGAGCACTTCGGAACCGGCTGGCTGAAATAACAGTAGGTCAGAACGGCAGGAATGTCGTTATTTTATGAGGTTACTTTACAAATAAAGTAACAAATTGAGGGTGGTACCGCGTTTCCCCACGCCCCTTATAATAGGCAGGAATGTCTGTTATGAGGGGCGTTTTTATTTTTTAGGAAAGGATGATGAATGGATGCTTTTTAATCAGCAATTTTTGTTCACGCCAGGCCCTACGCCAATACCAGAGCGTGTGAAACTGGCTATGAATGAGCCGATGATTGCCCATCGTAGTAAGGCATTTTCGCATTTACTCGAGGATGTTTCCAAAAGACTTATGCCCATCTTTGGGGCAAAAGATCCTGTTCTACTAGTGGCAGGTACTGGTACATCTGCATTGGAGGCAGCGGCATGTAATATTGTAGAAGATGGTGACCATGTTGTTGTGATTGTTACTGGGGCTTTTGGCGATCGGTTTGCAAACATTTGCCAAGCGTTTGGGGCGAGCGTCCACCGCTTAAATATTGAATGGGGAAAAGCATGTGAGCCAGATCAATTAGAAAACTATTTGAAATCTTTGGATGTTCCAATTAAAGCTGTTTTTGCCACCTATTGCGAAACATCTACCGGAGTATTAAATCCAATAAAAGATTTAGGAACAATAACAAAACTGCATACAGATGCCCTTTTTATTGTTGATGGTGTCAGCTGTATTGGAGCTGTTCCGGTCGATATGGAAGATTGGCAGATAGATATTCTTGTTTCCGGATCGCAAAAAGCACTTATGCTCCCGCCTGGATTAGCTTTTATTGCTTTAAATCAAAGGGCTCGGGAAGTTGTTAAAAACTGTAGGACGAAGCGCTTTTATTTCGATTTAAACAGGTACTTAACTTCTTATTATGAAGAAACCTCCACTCCATTTACACCGGCTGTGTCTTTGATTGCGGGGATGCGTGAGGTATGTAACTTAGTAGAACAGGAAGGTTTGGAAAATGTAATTTCACGCCATCAGTTATTGAAGTCAATGCTTCGCAGCGGGCTTCAAGAGCTGGATATTCCGCTTTTTGTTGCAGATGATATTGCCTCTCCGACGGTAACGTCTATTAAACCAAATGAAAATTCTATTGCTCCAATTAAGCAAGGCTTACAGGAAAGGTTTGGAATTGTCATTGCAGGTGGCCAAAAACATTTGAAGGGAAAAATCCTGCGAATTGGCCATATGGGATATTGCACTCCATTTGATATTTTAAGAGTTCTGACAGGATTGGAAATGATTCAATCGAGCCTGTTGGGAAGGAATATTTTAGGTAAGGCTACAGCTAAAGCAGAGGAGGTTTGGAGTAAAAATGTATAAAGTGCTAGTGACTGATGCTATAAGTGAGAGCGGGCTCACTCCGTTATATGAACATCCGAATTTTGAGGTCGATCGTTATGATCAGCTGCAGCCGAATAAACTATTTTCCATTATAGGAAACTATGATGTTCTCATTGTACGCAGCCAAACAAATGTAACAAAGGAATTAATGGATGTTGCACCTCGCTTAAGAATTATCGCACGAGCCGGTGTTGGCGTTGATAATATCGATGTAGAAGCTGCAACTAAAAAAGGAATTATTGTCATTAATGCTCCAGGTGGGAATACCATAGCCGCAACAGAACATACCATGGCAATGCTTTTATCTTTGGCAAGAAAAATTCCTCATGCTCATCAATCTACCGTCAATGGAAATTGGGAACGAAAAAAATATCAAGGGATTGAGTTGTACGAAAAAACGCTTGGCATTATCGGTATGGGGAAAATCGGTACAGAGGTTGCGAAGCGTGCAAAAAGCTTTCAGATGAATATTTTAGGATATGATCCTTACCTTACCGAGGAGAGAGCAAAAAAACTCGGGATTACAAAAGCAAATTTAGATGAAATAGCCGAGCGTTCTGATTTTATCACCATTCATACACCACTAATAAAAGAGACGAAAGATCTCGTGAATGAATCTTATATTCAGAAAATGAAAAAAGGTGTCCGAATCATTAATTGCGCGCGCGGCGGGATTATCGATGAAAGTGCCTTACTTGAAGGCTTACATTCAGAGAAAGTTGCAGGGGCTGCACTCGATGTATTTGAACAAGAGCCGCCGGCAAATTTCGAATTACTAAAACATCCTAATGTTATTGTAACTCCGCATCTCGGAGCATCTACAGAAGAAGCGCAGGAAAAGGTTGCTTTGGAGGTTAGTGCTGAAATCATCAATATATGTGAATACCAATCGATTCGTTCTGCCGTCAATATGCCACAAATTACAAGCGAATCTCAGGCAAGAATGCAGCCTTACTTACAAATCGGAGAGCAAATGGCTGGAATCGCGATACAGTTATTAAAAACCGCACCAGAGAAAATTCAAATTGCCTATTTCGGGGAGCTATTGGATGAGGATACGAGCCTTCTGACGCGTTCCATTATCAAAGGAGTTTTATCCCATCACCTAAGCGATTCTGTAAATCTTATTAACGCATTTCATCTATTAAGAGAGCAAGGCGTTCATTATCAAATTCAAAAAGAGGCTTCGAATAAAGGATTTTCCAATTATATTGAGCTAACCTTATATAGAAATGGAGAAAAGGTGAGTGTTGCCGCAACTGTCTTAATCGGTCTAGGGGCAAGAATCGTGAAAATTGATGACTATCGAATTGATGTAAAACCGGAAACACATCTGCTCTACATTAAACACCATGATATACCGGGAATGATTGGCCGTGTGGGATCCATCCTAGGTAACAATAACGTAAATATTGGAACTATGCAAGTGGGCAGATCTGCTGTGGGTGGCGAGGCTATTATGATCCTCACTTTAGATAAGAAAATAGATGGACCGGTGGCCATTGAAATCCAATCTTTAAAAGGCATCAAAGACATCCAAATCCTTGAACTAACTTCCGGATATACCCTGGAAGAAGCAACTCTTTAATGTAGAAAAAATACAATCTGGTGTCAGGCACCAGATTGTATTTTTTATTATTTACATATGCTTGTTATCAGTTTCTTAATATCTAGTACCGAGTCTAGGATAAATTCCGCGTTGTGTTCTTCAAATTCGGTCCGCGCATCCTTTCCAGAGAGTCCTGTTAAGACTGCAGCAAATCGACATCCCATTTTTTGTGCAGCCAATAAATCAGCAAGAGAGTCTCCGACAACTAATACTTCATTGCCATATTCAATAGGAAGTTTTTGATTTAAAATCTCGTCTACTTTTGCACCTTTCCCCTTCAGTGCCATTAAATAAGTAAAAGGATGCGGTTTGGACAATGAAATACCACTGCCCCTTGTATTTTCCGCCTTTAATACATCGTCCGCTGTTACAATATGCTGAACGTCAAATTGATCCAGCCATCCTAATGCTGCAAATGGTTCAATCGTTTCTAATTCCGGTCTCCCGGTGCCAATTCCTATCGAAATGCCTGATTCTCTTAAGAATTGAAATAAATCTGCAATTTCCTCAGGTTTTGCCAGCACTTTTTCATCATCTAAAAATCCTTTTTTACCGGTTTGGACAGATGCTCTCCCGGTGGAGGCTAAAATATTCTTATCCCCAACATACCATTCCTGCGAACAATGCTCGCAAATAGACCAAAGCGATCCCTTTTGTTTAAAAATCTCTGATTGGACCCTTAGCTTCTCTTCGGCAAGCTTATCCAGAACAATAAATAATTCTCGTTTAGCTTGAGGGAACTTTTTGAAATCCTCTAATAATTTACTAAAATCGATCTCTAGCTTGTATCGTTTTAAAACATCTTTTATTTCCAGCAACGTTTTTCTATCCATTTCATTTTTAAACCAATTCACTATTTGTGAATGTTCTTGATCCTTGATTTGTGATAAAAGATGGATGAGTTGATAACTGAATGCGATATAAATCATATCCCAATTGGCATTTAAGCCTCTTGATTTAAAAAATTTCAAAACCTGATCTGCTTCTTCAAAAACCTGTTTTCTAATGCTCGCGATTTCTTCATCAGAATAACTTGTTTTAAATTTTTCCGGAGCTATCCCTAAATAATTTTCACTATACAAAAGCTCCCAAACCGTTAGGGCAGACGCATCAAAATAACGTTCTTCACTCAATAAAACACCATCAACATCAAATAAAATAGTTTGAACCAACGACGAATCCTCCTATCACACTTATATCTCACTAGTTTATCACAGTAAAGTGTATTACACGTTAGATTTTGAAAAAAAGGGAAAAGGAACTTTTCCATCATCGCATCAAAAAATGGGACAAGGGAACCGTCCCTCATCCCACTTTACTGGTGGATTGAATCGAATTTGCCAGACTTGTAAAGAGTGGCATTTTTTCCAAATCAGCGTTGCCACCGCTAATGATAATACCAACATGCTTACCTGCCATTCTTACCTTCCCAGAAATTACGGCTGCTAATGCAGCTGCTCCGGCGCCTTCTACAAACATTTTTTCTCTTTCCAGCATCATAATCATGGCTTGCGCAATTTCCTCATCCGTTACGGAAACAATATTATCAACATATCGGTGTATGATAGGAAATGTTAATTCCCCAGGTTCCTTGACCAGGATACCATCTGCAATTCCCCCCACTTTTAATAGCCGGGTTTTCCCAACTCCATGGTAACAGTTATAGGTTGCCAAAGCTCCGGTCGATTGAACACCAATGATCTTGATCGTTGGATATAAGTTTTTAATGAGGGTAGCGACACCGGAAATTAATCCTCCACCCCCAACTGGAACAACGATAGCATCCAATTCTGAACATTGCTGGACCATTTCAAGTGCAATGGTTCCTTGGCCAGCTATTACCTCATAATCGTCAAATGCATGGACGAAGGTCGCACCGTTCTTTTGTTGTGTGAGAACTGCAGCCTCGTATGCTTCCTGGTAAGACTCTCCTGTTATTACTACTTCCGCACCATAAGCTTGTGTTGCTTTCACCTTCGCGATAGGTGTACCCTCCGGCATAAAGATTTTTGCTTTCATTCCTCTTTTGGCTGCTGAATATGCGACACCTTGGGCGTGATTTCCCGCTGAAGCTGCAATAACCCCTCTGGAAGCAGCTATATCGCTCAAGGAAAGTACTTTATTCAAGGCACCCCGAATTTTAAATGAACCTGTACGCTGCAAGTTTTCCATTTTCAAATAAAGCTTTGATCCTGTTAATTCATTGAAGGTTTTCGATTCATTTAAAGGCGTGCGGTGGACAACACTCATTAAATGTTCAAATGCCTCAATTATTTGGTTAGTCTGCAAGTAATCCCCAATTCATTCACCTTCCTGTTGTTAATTCATAGTTTTTAATTTTATCTTCATGGACTAATGTTAGCCCGATTTCATCAAGACCATTGATCAGCATATGCTTTTGATATTCGTCAATCTCAAAGTCAATCGATAATTGTTGATTATAAATAAGCTGTTCTTCAAGGTCGATCGTAAGATGCAGTTGTTCCTTCTCTGCCGTATCTAGTAAACTTGCGATTACCGTTTCAGGTAAAGTAACTGCTAGAATTCCATTTTTTAAACAGTTGTTAAAAAAGATGTCTGCAAAGCTAGGCGCAAAAATTACTTTAAAACCATAATCCTGCAATGCCCAAGGCGCATGTTCTCGTGATGAACCGCATCCAAAATTAGGACCTGCAATAAGGATGGAGGCACCTTCATATTTTGGGTTATTTAATGGAAAGTCCGACTTTTTCTGACCGTTATCATCAAACCGCCAATGATAAAAGAGGCACTCTCCAAATCCTTTTCGCTCGATTCTTTTCAAAAATTGTTTTGGAATAATTTGATCTGTATCCACATTACTGCGGTTTAACGGGAACACTAGACCATCCATTTTTTTAAAGGGTTCCAAGATTTTCGACCTCCTTCACCTATTTCTTAGACTAATACTTTTTCCTCCAGCTTTCGTACATCAACAAACTTCCCAAATATTGCTGCAGCAGCTGCCATTGCAGGACTTACAAGATGGGTTCTAGCCCCGGAACCTTGTCGTCCTTCAAAATTGCGATTGGAAGTGGAAGCACAACGTTTGCCGGCAGGAACCACATCGTCATTCATCGCAAGACACATACTGCAACCTGATTCTCTCCACTCAAACCCTGCTTCAATGAAGATTTTATCCAGCCCTTCCGATTCAGCTTGGGCTTTTACTTGAAAAGAGCCGGGAACGACTAACGCTGTAACATTTTCATGAACATGATGACCTTTAATCACTTGGGCGGCATCCCTTAAATCTTTTAATCTAGAATTTGTGCAAGATCCGATAAATACATAGTCTACCGGAATTTCGCTAATTGGAGCACCGCCCTCTAGACCCATATATTGCAGAGCTTTTTCAGCCGCTTTGCTTTCCTCCAGATTTTCTAATTGTTCTGGTACAGGTAAGTGATCATTGATGGAAAGACACATCGAAGGATTTGTTCCCCATGTTACTTGGGGCTCAATCGATTCTGCATCAATTTCAATGGTTCGATCATATTCAGCCCCTTCATCTGTTGCCAAGGATAGCCAAGATTGTGCTACTTCTTCAAAATCTTCATTAGGTGCGTACTTTCTTCCTTTTAAATAGGCAATTGTTGTTTCATCTGGACTAATTAAGCCTGCTCTTGCCCCGGCTTCAATGGACATATTGCAAACAGTCATCCGTTCTTCCATCGACATTTCTCGAATCGCCTCACCCGTATACTCTGCAATATATCCAGTTCCAACATCGACACCGAATTTAGCTATGATGGCTAAAATAAGATCCTTCGCTGTCACACCAAGTCCAAGTTTGCCATTCACTTTGATTTGCAGGGTTTTCGGCGGTTTTTGCCAAAGGGTTTGGGTAGCTAATACATGTTCAACCTCGCTTGTTCCAATTCCAAAGGCAATTGCCCCGAATGCCCCATGTGTGGAGGTGTGGCTATCTCCGCATACAATCGTTTTGCCCGGTTGTGTAAGGCCAAGCTCCGGACCAATAACATGGACAATTCCTTGATCCGGATGATGGATTCCTGCAAGCGGAATACCGAATTCCTCACAATTTTTTTCAAGTGTTGTCATTTGTTTTACGGAAACAGGGTCAGTAGATACCCTGCTTTTTAGTGTAGAAACATTATGATCAACGGTGGCAAACGTGAGGTCTGGCCGCCTTACTTTGCGATTGTTCATTCTTAAGCCTTCAAACGCTTGCGGTGACGTTACTTCGTGTACTAAATGGAGGTCAATATATAATAAATCCGGCTTTCCCTCCTCACGATGAATCAAATGCTGTTCCCAAATCTTTTCAATAATAGTTTTCGCCATATATTGATACCTCCGTTCTAAATTTATGAAAAACTACTTTAGATATAAGCAGTTAAGATTCCTGAAATTGCCTGATTTTCATTGATTGCATCCAGCACCTTCTCGATCATTTCCTTTGTACCGACCCGTTTTCCTCCTTGAACCCTTAAGTCATCTGTGTAATATCCTGCCTTTAAAACTTTGGCAACGGCTTCTTCCAGAATGGATGCCTCTTTTTCAAGCTGGAAGGAATAACGGAGCATCATGGCAGCTGATAAAATCATTCCGAGCGGATTTGCTTTATCCTGACCGGCAATATCTGGCGCCGATCCGTGAACTGGTTCATAAAGACCTACATTATCTTCTCTTAAGCTTGCAGAAGGCAGCATTCCTAAAGATCCAGTAATCATCGAAGCTTCATCACTTAAAATATCTCCAAACATGTTTTCTGTGACGATGACATCAAAATGATTAGGTCTAGCAATTAATTGCATCGCTGCCGAATCGACCAGCATATGTTCTACCTGTACATCCGGATATTTTTCCACGGTTTTATTGACAATTTCACGCCACATTCTGCTTGATTCCAAAACATTTGCCTTATCAACAGAAGTTAATTTTTTACGGCGATTTCTAGCAAATTGAAAAGCTTTGTCTACGATTCTTTCAATCTCTGACTTGCTGTACTCAAGAGTATCAACGGCTACCTCGTTTTGCTCTCCTCTTCTTCCGCTTGGATTGCCAAAATAAATTCCGCCTGTCAGTTCCCTAACAATAAGCATATCCACTCCATCCACTACCTCTTTTTTTAGAGGGGATGCATGCAGAAGTGATGGATAGGTTGTTACCGGACGTAAATTTGCGAATAACCCAAGTGCTTTTCTGAGTCCAAGCAAGCCTTTTTCCGGACGAAGCTCCGGCGGATTTTGATCCCACTTAGGTCCCCCAACAGCTCCAAGGAGAACCGCATCGCTTTCCAAGCAAAGTTTCAAAGTCTTTTCAGGAAGTGGTGTCCCTTCCGCATCAATGGCAGCACCCCCTATTAAAGCTTCTTCAAAGGAATAATCATGGTGGAAGCATTCAAATACAGCCTCCAGTATTTGAACGGTTCCCTTTGCAACTTCTTTCCCGATTCCATCACCTGGCAACACTGCGATTCGTTTTGTCATGAAGCTCTCTCCCTCTGTTTTTAGAATGGCTGTTTTCGCAAAAATTGTTGCTTTTCGAATAAGCATATAATCCTTGAAATGGATAGGATTCGCGCTCTTTTCTACATTCCGTTTTTCATTTGATAGCAGAAAATTACCGTAAAAATCCTACTGCGGATTTTTACTTATATTTCAATAGCAACAAAGTTTAAGAAAAGAGCCTTTAAAATTATCCTTTCACACTCATTTCGTATTTTTCCTGTAAACTATGGACGATTACCCTGTTGATTGCATTTAGATATGCCTTAGCTGAAGCCTCTAACACGTCTTGGGCTGAGCCTCTGCCTCCGGACTCCACCCCTTGGTAGACAACTTTAACAAAGGCATCCGCTAAAGCATCCTTTCCTGAACCGACGGATTGAAGCTTATAATCTACCAAAGTTACCTGACCGTCTACCATTCTTCCTAAAGTATTGTAAATCGCTTCAACACTACCAGAACCTGTTGATGCATCTTCAATGCAATGTCCATCCGGATTTGTGACAACAACCGTTGCGGTTGGAATATTGGATGTCCCGTATTGCACTTGAACATTTTGTAACTCATATTTTTTCGCATCATCCGGTTCTGTTTGTTTATCTGCTAGCAGAGCGAAGATATCATCATCTGTAACTTCTTTCTTTTTATCTGTTAATGCTTTGAAAGCGTCAAATACCTCTTTCAGTTTTTCAGCTGATAGATCAAAACCTAGTTCAATAGCTTTTTGCTTAAAAGCATGGCGTCCTGAATGCTTACCAAGCACTAATCGGTTTGACGAAACACCTATTAGTTCTGGAGTAATAATTTCATAGGTTGTTTTTTCTTTTAACACACCATCTTGATGAATTCCTGATTCATGAGCAAAGGCATTGGCACCAACTACTGCTTTATTAGCAGGTACCGCCATACCTGTTAATTTACTGATAAGCTGGCTCGTATGTTTGATCTCATCTAATTTTAGAGTGGTTTTCGCCTTGTAATAATCCTGGCGAATATAAAGTGCGACCGCAATTTCTTCAAGCGCTGCATTACCGGCACGCTCCCCGATTCCATTAATGGTTCCCTCAATTTGCCCTACTCCATGCTCAATGGCAGAAAGTGAATTCGCTGTTGCCATTCCGAGATCATCGTGGCAATGGGCGGACAAAGTAGCTTGGGAAATGTTCGGAACATTTTCTCTTAAAAAGGTGAAAAGTTCACCATATTCTTTTGGTGTAATATATCCAACAGTATCCGGAATATTAATGACGGTTGCACCTACTTTAATGACCTCCGTTATGATTTTGACCAGAAACCATTTATCTGATCTGGTGGCATCCTCCGCCGACCATTGCACATGTGCAAATTTTTGTTTCGCATATTTTACAGCGGATACTGCCGCTTCTAAAACTTCATCCGGTGTTTTACGAAGTTTATACGTCATGTGTATCGGAGAAGTTGCTAGGAAAATATGAATCCTCGGTTCTTGTGAGGATTTAAGTGCATCCCAAGCTATGTCAATATCTTTTTTGTTTGCTCTGGCCAAACCTGTTACAGATGAATTTTTAATAGTGGATGCGATCGTTTTTACCGCTTGAAAATCACCTTGGGAGGAAGCAGGAAATCCCGCTTCCATAATATCCACTCCCATTCTTTCCAACTGTTTCGCAATTTCCAGCTTTTCAATGGCATTTAGATTAACTCCGGCTGACTGTTCTCCATCACGCAACGTCGTATCAAATATATTAATTTTTCGCATTTGCAACAGCCTCTTTCTGTTCCTTTTTGCTGCTTACAAAAGGCATGAGCTTCCTTAATTCCTCCCCTACTACTTCAATTGGGTGTTGCTTTTCGCTTTCATTGATTGCATTGAAAACAGGGCGGTTTGCTTGATTCTCAAGGATCCAGGCTTTTGCAAATTGACCAGTTTGTATTTCTTTCAGCAATTCTTTCATGCGTTCTTTTGTTTCTTCATTCACTACTCGTGGTCCGGATACAAAATCTCCCCATTGTGCTGTATCCGAAATCGAGTAGCGCATTCCTTTTAACCCATCTTCATACATGAGATCTACAATTAATTTCATTTCGTGAAGACACTCAAAATAAGCAACTTCTGGTTGATAGCCTGCTTCTGTTAATGTTTCAAACCCTGCTTTAACAAGAGAAGTTAATCCTCCGCAAAGTACAGCTTGTTCCCCGAATAGATCGGTTTCGGTTTCTTCTTTAAAAGTAGTTTCTAGAACACCGGCTCGCGAACCGCCAATAGCTTTTGCATATGCAAAGGCTAGATCTCTAGCATCCCCGGTAACATCTTGGTGTACTGCAATTAGCGCAGGGACACCAGCATTTTCTGTGTAGGTTCTGCGTACAAGATGTCCTGGTCCTTTAGGTGCTACTAAGAATACATCTACATTTTCCGGTGGAACGATCTGATGGAAATGAATATTGAAGCCATGTGCAAAAACTAAAGCTTTTCCCGGATAAAGTCCCGGTTTAATTTCTTCGTTGTATACTTTTGTTTGTTTTTCATCTGGCAGAAGAACCATGATAAGATCAGCTTCTTCACTAGCCTCTTTTACTGATTTAACTTGGAAACCATCTTGAACCGCTTGATTCCAGGAGTTTCCCTCTCTTAACCCAATTACAACGTCATAACCACTGTCGCGAAGATTTTGTGCATGTGCATGACCTTGTGAGCCGTAGCCAACAATCGCTACTTTCTTTCCTCTTAGTACTTCCTCTTGAATATCGTGATCATAATAAACTTTAGCCATTTTTCATCTGCTCCTTTTTTCAATATTATTTGTTGTATATTCTTAGTTCTGCGATTTTTACTGGGTTCAGCGGTTTGACTGTTTTTTCCGCATTTTCCGGAAAAAGTTCCGCGTTTTCACTCGTTTTTTCCACGATTTACCTCGAATGTTCCTCAACTTTTAACGGGTTCAACAGCTTGCTAACTTTTTTTAAAGTTTTTCCTGAGATTTTCATCAGTTCTATCCTTTTTTTCTACACAATTCCCTGAATTTTTCATCGGTACGAATTCAATTTTCAACATCTACCCAGTTCCCTATTTTAATAGGGAATAAGAAGATAGATTAGTAACTTCCTTTTGTGATCCCCGTAAAAACGCTGTTAACCCTGTACGAGCAATTTCCTTTATTCCGTATGGTTTTAACAAATCAATCAGTGCTTCAATTTTTTCGGTATCTCCAGTTACTTGGATGGTAATGCTCTCCCGGCTAACATCAATAATGGAAGCCCGGAACGGTTCAACAATGCCACCTATTTCGCTTCTTGTTTGTGCGTTACTCAAAACTTTAATCAAAACAAGTTCACGAGCAACTATCGCCTGGTCCGTTATATCGGACACTTTGATTACATCAATTAATTTGTTTAATTGTTTAGTAAGCTGCTCCGCTTGTCTGTCATCATCCACATGGACAACAAATGTCATTTTCGATATACCTTCGTTTTCGGTTCTACCTACCGTGATACTGTCGATGTTGAATTGTCTTTTGGATAAAACACCTGTTATTCGATTCAATACACCACTCTGATTTCTCACGGTAGCTGTAACAATTCTTCTCATGGCTTCACCCCTATCATTTCATGAAGGCCTTTACCAGGTGCAATCATTGGATATACATTCTCAAGCTGTTTCACCCGGGCATCGATTAGAATTGGCTCATCATCTGTTAATACTCGTGACAGTAATTCCTTTGTCTCCTCTTCGTTTTCCACTCGAACACCACGTATGCCGTAGCTTTCAGCAAGCTTTACAAAATCCGGTTGAACAGGGATTAGTGAGTGAGAATATCGTTCCTCATAAAATGTTTCTTGCCACTGTCTCACCATTCCCAATGCTTGATTATTTAAAATGACAATTTTTATCGGAAGGTTTAACTCCTTCACCACGGATAACTCCTGCAATGTCATTTGGAAGCCTCCATCTCCGACAATCGCTACCACTTTTTTATCCGGTTTGGCTAATTGGGCACCGATCGCTGCCGGGAAGCCAAATCCCATCGTTCCAAGCCCACCGGAGGTTACCCAATTATTCGGCTCGGTAAATTGATAGTATTGTGCTGCCCACATTTGGTGTTGGCCGACATCTGTCGTTACAATAGCATCACCTTGTGTATAGTGGTGGATGAGCTCAATCACACGCTGCGGGATGAGGTATTCATTATCCTTGCTGTACCAAAGTGGGTTGTTCACCGAATAGTCCGTTAATTTCTCGCACCATTTTTCTGTATTCGAAGGTTCTCCCTCTTCTTCTAAAAGTTTGATTAAGGTCATCTTTGCATCCGCAACAATTGGAATATGAGTGTCTACGTTTTTGCCAATTTCCGCAGAGTCAATATCAATATGGGCAATCTTTGCCTTAGGTGCGAAATGCGCAAGATTTCCAGTTAATCGGTCGTCAAAACGTGCGCCAATATTTATTAGCAAATCGCATTCATATAGTGCCATGTTAGCTGCGTAGGTACCATGCATTCCCGCCATGCCCAGAAAAAGCGGATGATTTGCCGGAAATCCTCCAAGTCCTAGTAATGTATTAGTTACCGGAATGTTATTAGTTGCAGCAAATTCTAAAAGGTACTCAGCTGCTCCCGAATGAAGGACACCTGCTCCTGCTAAAATAACCGGCTTCTCTGAACGTGAAATTGCTTCTGATAATTTCTTAATTTGGAGCGGATTCGGATAATAGTTAGGCTGATAACCAGGTAAGTTAACCTCTGCCTCTGATGACTGCCCCAATTTTTGTGAACATACATCTTTAGGAATATCAATCAGAACAGGACCTGGTCGACCTGTAACAGCAATATGAAATGCTTCCTTCACCATTCTTGGCAGATCATTCACATCACGAACCTGATAGTTATGCTTTGTTATCGGTGTTGTAATCCCTATTACATCAGCCTCTTGAAAAGCATCAGTACCAATAACAGAACCAGCTACCTGTCCTGTAAAAACAACCAGCGGTAATGAATCCATCATGGCATCCGTAATTCCTGTTACTAGATTTGTTGCTCCGGGTCCTGAAGTAGCGATGACGACACCTGGCTTGCCTGTAACTCTCGCATATCCTTCCGCCGCATGAATAGCCCCTTGCTCATGTCTGGCCAATACATGTTTCAAGGATTTTCCGTAGAGTGCATCATAAATTGGTAAAACGGCTCCTCCCGGGTATCCGAATATGACATCGACCCCTTGATCCTGAATTAATTGAATCAAAAGATCAGCACCATTTACTTCTGCTGTTTCAACATAGCCTTCCGTTCTTGCTTTAGAACTCACTTCTTCCCCTCCTATCAATTTGCTAACATATCCCAGCTTTGCTGATTGAACCCGCGGGTTTCCAAAACTTATAGCGTAAAAGTTGATGATAGCTTGGTGATTTGCATTCTGCGAAAGCATCACGCTAATACAATTTTCAAATGGATTTTTCCCGCTCCCATGGTGATCATCCCTTTGTTTTCAAAAAATAATTTATATTTTTTTCCAAAGAAAAAAGCCTTTTCATCCTGAATAATGGTATTGTAATTAACCAAAAATCATGGGATGAAAAGGCTGCTTTCCATGGTACCACCCAACTTTATGACATTCTTGCAAATGCCACCTCATGAACAAAATGAATTGTTCTTTTTTTAACAAGTGTTCCTGTAGAAACACTCGGCTTATCCTACTGCAATGTTCAAATAAGCACTCGGAGGCGATGTCATGATAAGGAGTATTATCGGTTTCCACCATCCCGACTCTCTGTGAATTACCTGATCTTATCACTTTATCCTCGTCAACGATTTATTCGATGATTCAATTTTCAAAACTCCGCCAGTATTGGCTGAAGTCACTAATGCTGCATATCTTGCTAAATAACCGCTAGTAATTTTCGGTTCCGGCTGAATCCAATTTTGTCTTCTAGCTTCAAGCTCTTCATCAGATACCATAAGCTGAATAGTTCGATTAGGTAAATCAATAAAAATTTGATCCCCGTTTTCTACAAATGCTATTGGACCGCCTTCCGCTGCTTCTGGGGAAATATGCCCTACGGAAATACCTCTTGTTGCTCCAGAGAAACGGCCATCTGTAATGAGTGCTACACTTGTTGATAACCCTCTCCCGGCAATGGAGGAAGTAGGCGATAGCATTTCAGGCATTCCTGGTCCGCCTTTTGGTCCTTCATACCTTATTACTACAACATGCCCCTCTTTTACTAAGCCGCTATCAATTCCGTGTTGAGCTTCTTCCTGTGATTCAAAGACAATTGCTTCACCTAAGAAGGTTTTGATAGTTGGATCAACGGCACCTACTTTTATGACTCCGCCATCTGGAGCCAGATTTCCGTAAAGAATAGATAAACCGCCGACAGGGCTATACGCATTTTCAACACGTCTTATGACTTGATCGTTAAGAATTTCTGCATCCTCTACATTTTCGTAGACGCTTTTTCCCGAAACGGTTAGGCGATCCCGATGAATGGCTCCTTCTACATTGCAAAGTTCTTTAATGATTGCGCTGACTCCACCTGCTGCATGAACATCTTGCATAGAGTACTCGGAGGCCGGACTTATTTTTGCTAAATAAGGAACCCGCTTTGCAATCTCATTAATTCTTTCTAAGTCATAGTCAACTCCTGCTTCGTACGCAATGGCCAGTGTATGTAAAACGGTGTTGGTGCTTCCGCCCATTGCCATATCTAAGGCGAATGCATCATCAATGGCATCCTTCGTGATAATGTCTCTTGGCCTAATATCCTTCTCAATACAGTTCATTAAATAACCCACTGCTTCTTTAATAAGGCGATGTCTTTCATCAGATGTTGCGACAATCGTTGCATTGCCTGGAGGTGTTACTCCTAGAATTTCCATCAAAGAGTTCATCGAGTTTGCTGTAAACATCCCCGAGCATGACCCGCAGGTAGGACAAGCAGTTGTTTCGAGAGCTAATAATTCTTCAGCACTCATTTTTCCCGTCTTGTATGCCCCTACTCCTTCAAAGACGGAAACAAGTGACAATGTTTTTCCATCCTCTGATTTTCCTGCTTCCATCGGTCCGCCTGATACAAAAACAGCTGGAACATTCGTCCTTGCCGCTGCCATCAGCATTCCCGGGGTAATCTTGTCACAGTTAGGAATATAGAAAACCCCGTCGAACCAATGGGCGTTAATAACAGTTTCGGCACTATCTGCAATCAGTTCGCGGCTCGGCAGAGAATATCGCATCCCGATATGCCCCATCGCGATTCCGTCATCCACCCCGATTGTGTTGAATTCAAATGGAACACCGCCTGCTTCCCATATCGCTTCTTTTACCACTTCCGCAAATGTATTTAAATGTTTGTGACCTGGGATAATATCGATGTAGGAGTTGCATACACCAATGAACGGCTTATGCAAATCCTTCGTTTTGACTCCTGCTGCATGCAAGAGACTTCGATGAGGAGCCCGATCTATCCCTTTTTTTATCATGTCGCTTCTCATGCAATCACTCCTAATTTTCTCCCCGCATTTACTGTTGTTTTTTGTACAAATTCTTCAATGGGGGTCGGGGCATCTTTTCGTATCGGCTTAATTGTTATTTACAATAGATTCATCTGTAAGTGACAACTTTTACGAAAAGAGCCTTATTAACTAACTTGAACTTCACTATGTGGATAAACCTTTGTACCATCAACTGAAACAGCTTCACGGAATAGGGCAAGTAATTGGTTTGTAATCTCCCCTGGTTTTCCGTTTCCAATTTGTCTTCCATCCACTTTCACTACAGCAATGACCTCCGCCGCAGTTCCGGTTAGAAATACTTCATCTGCTGTATACACATCATGTCTTGTGAAAACATCTTCACGAATATCAAGCTGAGCATTTTTCGCCAGTTCGATAATCGCGTTTCTAGTTATACCTTCCAACGCCCCGACATATCCCGGCGGTGTTTTAATGACCCCATCTTTGACAATAAAAATGTTTTCTCCGGAGGCCTCTGCAACATACCCTTGATCATTCATCATCAAAGCCTCATTGACACCGGCAAGACTGGCTTCTATTTTTACGAGAATATTATTTAAATAGTTGAGTGATTTTACTTTTGGGCTTAGTACGTCTGCACGATTTCTTCGGCTCGGTACTGTCACCACTTCAATTCCTGTTTCATACAACCGTTTCGGAAATAAGGCAAGTGGCTCCGCAATAATAATGACGCCGGCTTCTTTACAAGTATATGGGTTAAGCCCTAAATCGCCGACACCTCTGGAGATGACTAAACGAATGTATGCATCCTGCAGCCCGTTTTTTCTGCATGTCTCAACTACAAGTTCCGTAAGTTCTTCTTTTTCAAATGGTATTTGGAGCATGATTGAGTGAGCTGACTCATATAACCGCTTCATGTGATCATCAAGTCGAAAAACATTTCCGTTATACATGCGAATGCCTTCGAACACCCCATCGCCATACAAAAAGCCATGGTCATAAACCGAAACGACGGCTTCTTCTTTTTTGACAAAACGGTTATTTAGAAAAATCCACTGCTCTGACATTTCACTCAAAGTCCCCTTTCTAATTAAATTTTTTCTTTAAAAATAAGAGCAAGATCATTAAATAGAATTTTATGAAAATTATTTAATTGATGACCATGATACGCCTTTTAAAATTAAGGGTCAACCCCTTTTTGATAAGTTTTTTGACTATTCCGATTAAACTGTTAATTTGTAAACGCTTCCATCATTGATGCTATTCGATTTGTTACATAAAAAAAATTTTTTCATTTTTTCTTTTTCAGCAAGATTAGTAAAAAAAGGGTTGTGAAACAAATAATTTTCAGCTTATAATGTCCATTATATAAATACAATTGTCTTTCTAAAAAGAACAACTCAGGAGTGATAAATAATGAATTCAGTTTCTGTCGGAATATTAGGTTTCGGTACTGTCGGAACTGGTGTTGTCCATTTGTTAACACAAGAACAAGAAAAACTGCAACAACAGTCCGGTAGTAATATTCATATTGAAAAAGTTCTTGTCCGCGATATCGATAAAACCAGAAAAATAAACTTTGCCGATAATCGGTTAACTTTAGATCCTGATGATATTCTTGATAATCCTAAAATTGATATTGTGATAGAAGTAATGGGAGGAATTGAGGATGCAAAAAATTATATTTTCAAAGCATTAAAGAATCGAAAGCATGTTATCACTGCGAATAAGGATTTAATGGCCGTACATGGAACTCAACTTTTGGAAACTGCCGCTGATTACCAATGTGATTTGTATTATGAAGCAAGTGTTGCGGGAGCGATACCGATTTTACGTACTTTAACAGATGGTCTTTCTGCAGACCGCATTCAAAAAATAATGGGAATTGTCAACGGGACAACGAACTACATATTGAGCAAAATGAATCGGGAATCTGTCAGTTATGAAGAGGTTTTACAAGAAGCGCAGGTTTTAGGTTTTGCCGAGGCAGATCCAACATCGGACGTGGAAGGGCTAGATGCAGCTAGGAAAATGGTCATTCTAAGTCACTTGGCCTATTCTGTTCCCGTTACATTGGAAGATGTGCGTGTCGAGGGAATTACTGAAATCTCTCAAGAGGACATTCACTATAGCAAAAAATTAGGCTATACGATGAAGCTCGTCGGTATTTCTGAACTGGATGATCCGTATATTGATATTAGGGTCAGCCCGACTCTACTATCCTCTAATCATCCGCTCGCGGCCGTAGAAAACGAATTTAACGCTGTCTATGTATATGGAAAATCGGTTGGCGAAACCATGTTTTACGGACCTGGTGCGGGTGAATTGCCAACAGCCATTGCGGTTGTGTCCGATTTAATTTCTGTTGTAAAAAATATGAATCTTGGTGTAAATGGACACCATATTTTTCTACCTAAAAATGAAAAGAAATGTAAATCCCCGGATTCTATGAAAAATCAATATTTCTTTCGTATGCATGTGCAGGATCAGCCGGGTGCTTTTTCAAAAATTACTAGTCTCTTAAACGAACGGAGAATAAGCCTCAAACAAATTATCCAAGAGCCTATTCCCAAACAACAGCTTGCTGAAGTAGTCATTATTACCCATGCAATTGAAGAAAGGATCTTCAAACAAACCTATCAGCAATTAAAAGATTTAGATGTCGTATATGATGTGAAAAACTATTATCGTGTGGAAGGATGAAAAAAATGAAATGGTCGGGATTACTAGATTATTATAAAGAGTTATTGCCTATCAGTGAGAATACTCCCCTCCTTAGCTTAATGGAGGGAAACACACCTTTAGTAAGATTGAATAATCTTTCGAATCGTTTGCAGGTTGAATTATTTGTTAAGGTGGAAGGAGCAAATCCAACGGGCAGCTTTAAGGACCGCGGAATGGTATTAGCCGTTGCAAAGGCAATTGAAAATGGAAGCACTGGAGTGATCTGTGCCTCAACTGGAAATACTGCTGCTGCTGCTGCCGCTTATTGTGCACGTGCGGGAATTGATTGTTTGATTGTTATCCCAAAAGGAAAAATTGCATTAGGTAAGCTAGCTCAGGCTGTTATGTATGGTGCCCAAATCTATGAAATTGACGGAAATTTCGATGATGCACTTGAAACAGTCATACATACCTCTAAACATTCCCGTTATACTTTAGTTAATTCCGTTAATCCTTATCGGCTTGAAGGACAAAAGACAGCAGCCTTTGAAATATGTGAGCAATTGGGAGGGGCTCCAGATGTTCTTGCTATTCCTGTCGGCAATGCTGGTAATATATCTGCTTATTGGAAAGGGTTTAAAGAATATCATCATTTACATGGATTTGCTTTGCCGCAAATGCATGGGTTTGAAGCAGAAGGCTCTGCTGCCATAGCTAAAAATACTGTCATAAAAGAGCCGGAAACGATTGCAACCGCCATTCGGATTGGAAATCCTGCCAGCTGGCAATTAGCCGTTAACGCAGCGGATGAATCTAATGGAAAAATTGACTATGTATCGGATGACGAGATTCTTGAAACTTTCAAGGATCTTGCCAGATCGGAAGGAATTTTTGCAGAACCCGCCTCCTGTGCATCTATTGCCGGGATTAAAAAGCAATTACAAACAGGTGAAATCCAAAAAGGCAGCAAAATTGTAGCTGTTTTAACGGGAAATGGGCTAAAAGACCCAGCTGCTGCGATGGACCAATTAAATATTCAGCCTGTTCTCCTCCCGAATGGGAAGGAAGAATTATTGCATCATCTTCAGGTGAGGTCATGACATATTACCTGAAAGTTCCTGGGAGTACTTCCAATCTTGGTCCAGGATTTGACTCTATCGGAATGGCCGTCAATCGTTATTTATATCTATCTTTTAAGGAAGCCAAAGAATGGAGTATCCAATTCATCAATCAGCCAGATTTGCTTCCAAACTACAAAGAAAATTTAATATATATTGCTGCTATTCATACAAGCAAGCTTTTCAAAAAAGAGTTGACTCCGTTAAAAATAGAAATGCATAGTGAAATCCCCCTTGCCCGCGGATTAGGAAGCAGCGCTGCGGCAATTGTTGCAGGGATTGAAATAGCGGATGTTGTTTTACAGCTTCACCTCTCAAAACGACAAAAAGCTCATATTGCAAGTTTACTGGAAGGCCATCCGGATAATACCACCGCCTCTTTTTATGGAGGGGTTACCATTTCCACTCATTCGGATACAGAAACAGACACATTGGTTTGTGACGCATCAAGCATTGAGCTAATTGCCATGATACCGGAAACCGAACTGGAAACAAAAAAATCAAGACAAGTTTTGCCCAAGCATCTGCCTTTTTCCGAAGCCATAAAAGGAAGCAGTGTTGGAAATCTGTTGGTTGCAGCGATTTTGCAGAATGATTGGCAGTTAGCGGGAAAAATGATGGAAAGTGATCTTTTTCATCAGCCGTATCGGGAATCACTTATTCCGGACTTACCTAAAATTACTTCATTCGGCAGGTCAATTGGAGTCTTCGGAACTGCATTAAGCGGTGCGGGCCCCACTATTATAAGCATTGTTCCTAAAAATAGCGGAGAAGGTTTTGCCAAGCTTTTTGCAGAGGAATTTCCGCAATACCATTACAATGTGCTAAAGCCTGTAAATCATGGAGTTGTTTTTTTAGAAAATTTCCCTAAAGAAATCTCTGAATCTATTTCATCATCCCATTCTTTATAAATAATTGCCCTTGCTCCATATTCCCGAGCAAGGGCTTCATTTTATGCTGCTAGTGTAACTATTCAGCTGTGTGAACAACAATTCAGGCATCGTCGGGTTGGCCCCCTTATTTTAGACACATACTCCTATTATCTTTCTTTTTCGCAGTATTTTATTTTTTTGTTTAAGATGGAAATTGCCCCCTCTGTCTTGCCTAATTTTGTGATAGTATCATATCGACTTGACATGGAGCCTCTTCGCGCATGATTCTCTATCCAGGAACCCAGCCTCTTAAGAAGCTGTATTCACCAACTAGGTTATCATGCGCTGCTCCATATCAAGTCGTGCTCCTAATTCGTTCTGCTTTTATACCAAATAAGGGGCCAATTTCCTCTCATCCTATTCTCACTACAAATTAATAACCATTTCTTCCATACTACCTACCTCGTTAAATTTCTTATGGAACTGAGTAGGGGAAAGATAATGAAGACTCCCATGATATCTTCGGTGATTATA
>NZ_LJJC01000015.1:74778-149643 GCF_001420715.1 Heyndrickxia shackletonii
AGCAATTTCATCGCTTGTTCATACTTTTCTAGTAGTTCGCCTTTAGTGGGGTTATCAGATAATATGGTTGTACCCTCATTTTCCATTAGATCAAGCATTTCATCTTTATATTCATTCATCCACCTTCTAAAGGTATCTCTTGATATTCCCGCCTTTCGGGCAATAGAAGAATGGTTACCCGTTTCTAACGCAAGCCGAACATATTTCTTTTTTACATCTTCAATTACATCAATTTTCTTTCCAGGCATGGGTCTTCACCTCCCTATGAATCATTTTGTATGTTATACATTAAGTGTAAACCTAAGGTATTATCGTGTCTAAATGATTAAGGGGGCTAAAAAGTCGTTCAATATAATTCAGGCACTTCTCTACATAATTCAGGCAAACAAACTTCGATGACTATTCTTCCATCAAATTTTCTTCATCTGATTTCGGAGATAGTACCTCTTTCTTCAAAAACCAACTCAAGCCAAACGCAATGATCGCAATCACAAATGAATACATGTAAATATGCTGAAATGACTCAATGAACAATGTTTTAATTTGTGTTAAGAGTCCTTTCGGCAATCCATGTGGCACGCCTGCTGCAGCTAAGCTTTTCATATTTGCTGCCATACTTTCCGGAAGCTTATCCCCTAAGCCTTGTAATTTGGTTGTGAGAGTTGACGATAACAAATTTCCAAAGATACTTACACCTATTGTTGCTCCTATCGTTTGAAACAATGGAACAGTGGCAAGCGCAATACCTTTGTTTTCTTTATCAACAGACTCCTGAACAATGAGGTTATCCCCTCCAAATAAAACTCCTAATCCTAGTCCTGTAATGAAAAAGAAAATAATAATTTGAATGATGGTTGTATGGATACTCATATGCGAAAATAAATAGAAACCTATTATTGGCATGATAAATGCAATTCCAAACAGTTCACGATATCGTACTTTAGTTAGTAAAAATCCACTAATCATAGCGGACCCAACTGCCCCCACCATCATTGGCAATGTCAAATAACCAGCCTCTGTCGGAGTAAGTCCCAGCACATTTTGTGCAAAATACGGGAAAGAAGAAAAGGATCCCATTAGGCCGATTCCTACGGTAAAAACGATCAAAGACAATACAAGAATGTTTCGGTTTTTAAATAAATGCAAAGGAACGATTGGTTCTTTTACTCTTGATTCAACCCAAATAAAGATTCCAATTAGAACTGCTCCCAAGCATAATAAGCCAATAATTAATGGTGACCCCCAGGTGCAACCATTATTTTCAATTAGGACAGGTGTAATCAACAAGGAAACGATGGAGGAAATTAACAGAAGTGCCCCTCCCCAATCAATAACCACTTTTTTCTTAATAGTCGATTCACGTAATCCTCCTGCTAAAAGAAGTGCTGCTATAATACCCACAGGGATATTAACAAAGAAAATCCAATGCCAGCTCACTTGATCCACAAAATAGCCGCCCATTAATGGCCCTAATAACATTGGAATAAACATAATCGGGCCCATAAAGCCTTGTACCTTTGCCCGCTGTTCAACCGGAAAAAGATCACTTGAAATCGTCATAGCAAGCGGCATTAAGCCTCCTGCACCCAATCCTTGAATCCCGCGTCCAATTAGAAGAAGCGTCATAGAATGTGATAATCCGCAGACAATCGATCCACCTATGAAAAAGGCCATACTCGTTAAATAAATTTTTTTGCGCCCCATTAAATCCGCTAATTTCCCTAATATGGGCATGAATGCTGCCATGGTTAACATATACACACCGCCAACCCAGCCATACATTGCTAATCCGCCAAGATCGCGAATGATTGTCGGCATCGCTGTATTAACAACAGTTTCATCCAACTCAGAAAAAATTAGCCCAATTATTAAGCCAACCATAACAAGAATTTTATTACTCTTTTTAGCTAAAACTGGTTCTTTATATTTTGTAATACTTTCCATCTGTATCTAATCCTTTCAACATTTGATATACGGATTATATAAATTGTTTATGAACTGAATATGAACTTCTACATGGAATTTCTTTTTTTACATTTAATTTTCCATTAGAGATCGCTCGCCAGCGGAGGGCAAACAATAAAAAAAGCAGATTGTATTTACTAAATACAATCTGCTGACAATTAATTATCTCTATTCATTTCGGAGTGTACTGTTTCTAGATCCATAAAAACCATAAATGATTAAACCAATTACCAGCCAAATTCCAAAGGATAACCAAGTAATCCATTGTAAGTTAAAAATTAAATAAAGGCATAATACGAATGATGCTGCTGGTAAAATTGGATACAAAGGAACCTTAAATGCAGATTTCGGTTTTTCCTTCATATGTCTTAGGAAGAAGATGCCTAATGATACCATCGTAAAGGCAAACAAAGTACCGATGTTCACCATTTCCGCAAGCTTGTCCAAGGAAATAAATCCGCCGAAAAAGGCAATAATGATACAAAATACCCAAGTATTAACCACCGGTGTTTTAGTCTTTTTGTTAACCTTTGACAATCCTTTTGGCAATAAACCATCGCGGCTCATCGCATACACTAAGCGTGTTCCCCCATAGGTCATAACCAGAATAACCGTTGTCATTCCGACAATCGCACCTAATGATAAAAATCCTGCTACCCAATTTTGATGAATAAACTCCAAGCCAAACGCTACCGGGTTTCCAACACCAAGTAATTTAGTGTAAGGTACAATACCAGTTAGTACACTAGAAAGAATAATGTAAAGCAGAGTACAAATTAAAAGTGACGCAATAATTCCAATTGGCATATTTCGCTTTGGATTTTTGACTTCCTCAGCCGCAGTCGATACTGCATCAAATCCAATATAGGCAAAAAATACGGTAGCTGCTCCTGTTACAATTCCGTGAAAGCCAAATGGAGCAAAAGGTGTCCAGTTTACCGGCTTCACATACCAAATACCAACGACAATAAATAAAACAACGACCGCAATTTTAACAAGAACCATTACAGCATTTACCTTTGCTGATTCACGGATTCCCCAAGTTAAGAGAAAAGCAATAATGAGTACAATGAGAACTGCTGGCAAATCAATGAATGTCCCTTTTGCGGGATTAAAAGCACCTGATAAAGCATGCGGCAAATGAATATTAAAGCCCGCAAGCAGACCTTGCAAATAAGAGGACCAACCACTCGCAACGGACGCTGAAGCAAGTCCATATTCCAATAATAATGCCCATCCTAATACCCATGCTATTAATTCACCAAACACTGCATAGCTGTAAGTATATGCACTGCCTGCGACAGGTACGGAAGAAGCAAATTCCGAATAACAAAGTGCTGCTAAAGCACATGCAATTCCGGCAATGATAAATGATATGATGATGGAAGGTCCCGTATATTCCGATGCAACCTTGCCTGGTAATACAAAGATACCTGCCCCGACTACTGCTCCAACCCCAAGCATCGTCAAGTCGAAAGCCCCAAGAGATTTTTTTAAAGTTGATCCTGGCTTTTCCGAATGAGCAATTAACTCTGAAATCGATTTTCTTCTAAAAAGTTTATGTCTTTCCATGCTGCACCTCAATATAAAAATTAATTTAAATAATCTGAAAACTATTACGCTAGCATGTTTTATATTATCATAAAAATCTAATTATTTCGCAACAATTTTGTGAAGGAAATTCCTACTTTGTATTCCAATAATTTATTTATTTGAAAAATATAGGAATCCGATTCATGTTTTTTTATAAAATTTCCCCATTTTCTGTAACAAAAGGCAACAAAAAAGACTAATAATCAGTTTTGGATAACTAGTAATGAAAATCTTTATTGTTATGTAACTTTTACTTTTTCATATCGTTTAACATGTAGAGACATTAGAAGGATTTGATTTTGATACAAAAGGGGTTCGTTTGATTTGAACTGGGAGACAATTTGGAGAGAACATTGGAAGGAAATCTATCTCTATATTTATTATCGAACTAACAATAAAGAGGAAGCAGAGGATATAGCGCAGGAAACATTTATGAAAGCAATACGTTCCGAACATCGTTACAAGGATCAAGATGTGACGGTGATTGCCTTATTGAAAACAATTGCCCGAAATTTAATGATTGATCGCTGGAGAAATAAACAAAAACGCCCCATCACTACACAAATGGAACCCCACATAATGTTCGAAAGTGATGAAAAGGGTCCTGAGGAACTTATATCAGACAAAGACGAGGTAAGATATGCATTATCCTTATTAAATGAAGATCAACAGCAGATCATTAAGTATCGAATTCTACAAGGCTATTCCATCAAAAAAACCGCTGAATTACTACGAAAGACCGAATCCTATATTAAGGTAAATCAATTTCGCGCCATTGAATTTATTCGCAACCAACTTAAAAATGATGATTGGAGGTATTGTAAATGAGCTATTCCAGCAAAACGGATAGTCTTTCTGAATATATCGATGCGATTAACAATACTCAAAATTATTCACATAATCATGAAGAAGATATGGATGAATTATTTGATACGGTAAATCAAATAAAGCGATTACAGGAAGTGGAGTTGCCCTCTGATGATTTTATTGAAAGTGTAGCTTTAAAAATTAGATCAATCGAACAGCCAATGCCCTTAAGGAAAAAAGTGAATAAATGGGGATTATCCAGATGGTTCCCGCTTGCAGCAACGCTTTTATTGATTATTGGCATAGTATGGCAGCAATTCTCTCATTCTTTTGTAAGTGCAAATGAAATATCAGTTGTTAATACTAAAGAATTAATTCCTCTAGGACAAAATGAAGTAGAAAATCCAAGTTATATTCATAACCATTCTCTTATCGGCTTTGGTAATAACGAAAAGATTTGGATTTGGAATCCAAAAACAAATGAAAAAAAAGCATTCTCAATAGGTTCATTTCTATATATGCGAGATCCTGCTTGGTCACCAGACGATTCAATGATTGCTTTTTCCGGTTATAAAAATGAAACTGCTGGAATTTGGAAGATGCATAAGGATGGGTCCAATATTCAAAAAGTGATTATTCCATCCAATAGGAATGAAAATGATGACACACCTGCTTGGTCACCTGATGGAAAACAGCTTGCTTTTACTAAAACAGTGACCAAACCGAGATCACCACACGGTTTTGACATTTCAAAACAAGAAATTTGGATCATTAATCAAGATGGGACAAATGCAAAGAAACTGACAAATGGGAAAGATCCCAGCTGGTCGCCTGATGGAAAAATGCTTTCTTTTACAAAAAATAACGATGAAGTGTGGACGATTGCTGTTGATGGATCGGCTGCAAAGAAACTGACAAATGGGATGGAATCAAGCTGGTCCCCTGATGGGCAGTTTATTGTATACAGTAAATATGACAAAATTACAGAAAAAATTAACAGTCTTGCAACCATTCAAACCTCATTAAGAGAAATTTGGGCCATTCATGTAAATACACATAAACGTTCCCAGCTGACAAAAGGGAAAATAGATGAGGCACAATTAGCCGTGTGGAGAAAAGAAGTGAAAGCTAATCCGCCTAAAACACCTATTCAATACGTTTCCAGTGGTTTGTACAGTGATTGGCAGCCAAATTGGTCTAAAGATGGGAAAAGCATTGTTTTTTCTCGGAATACGCAACAAGAGACAGGCAATCATTTCAGTCTTTATCAAATGGATTTACAATTTAAATAGAAAAGGAATAGGAATATGAGAAAAAGATTAATGATTATAATGCTCACAATACTTTTACCCCTTGCAGGTTGTTCAAGCTCTAACAAAGAAGTGGCGAAACCACTTACAAAAGAGACAGCTGTAAAAGCTACAACCTCAACTTCTAAAGGAAAACAGCCAGCTCAGAGTAATTCTGAGATGCAAAAACTAGAATTGGATCATATTATTTTATCCTTGCCAAAAAGCTGGAGCATTCAAAATGGACTGGATTCTACCTCCTTTCAAACAAACGGAAAATTAATTGGGGGATTGGATGGGCTAGGGTTTAGTGATTCCATTGAAAGTCTCCTGCCAAATCAAAGTACTATTATCCAGAAAAAGAAGATAGCGGATTTATCATTTAAAACTTATTCCGTTATTCTGCAAAGAGATACAACAAATGGAGAAAATGCAAAGGAAATTCATATTCTTTATATGCTTCCGGAGAAAAAAATAGCGTATGATTTGCATTTTGATTTAGCTGCACTAAATGAAAACGATGCATTAAACATAGCCAAAACAGCTTTAATGAAATAATGAAGAAACGTCACGATTTATGGCGTTTTTTCTTTTATAAAAAAATAGCTTCCACTGTAACTTTTACTATCAGTGGACCGTTTTATTTAATGAAAAAATAAAAAGGGGGAAGAAAAAGTGAAAAGAATATTTATGGTGTTCATAACATCCATTGCATTATTTGCTTTCAGTATTGGAGCATCAGCCCAAACAACCTCTGGGGATCTAACAAGCTCTAAAGCAATGAAACTTGCTCTTAGTGCACGGGAACATTTTTGGAGTGTCATGGGGGGCCACAATGTTAAGGCGGAAAATTACTTTTGTTCTTCAAGATCTTTTCAATATAAAGGCCAATACTATCGTTATTTTTGCAGTGAATTCGACACGAAAATCAAGCTTGTGAATTACATGAATGAAGTTTTCACTTTAAATGCCATTGATAAAGCATTTAAAAAGTATCATTTTATAGTATATAAAGGAAAAATGGCACAGCCTGATGCCGATGGCGGCAGTTTAGCAGATTGGAAGAACGCAAAAGCAAAGTTGATATATCAACGAAAGGATGTACGCTTATATCAATTTACCGTTCCAGTTCCGATTGATAATAAAATTGTAGAAACTTTTAAGCAAAATGTAACCTTTGTTAAAGTGAGAGGGAAATGGCAGATTAACGATTTTGATGCAGTTAGATAAAAATTTTGAGGGGAGGAAGTCGGCCAGTTTACCGAATTCTTTCTGCAAAAAGGCTGTTACTATGCTTTCTCATAATAACAGCCTTTTTTTCTATTCTCTTGTAACCTTTGCAGCGACAAGCTCCTTAATATGCTCTACTGTAGATGGATCTTCAAGACCTGTTACATCCCCTGCTACACTGCCTTTTAAGATGATTTCTTTTAATAATCTACGCATGATTTTTCCACTGACTGTTTTCGGTAATGTCTCGGTAAATAAAATCTGCTTAGGTCTGGCAATTTGACCAATGCTACTAACAATGCTCTCACTAATTTGGTTCTTTAACTCATCACTACCATTAGCTCCTTCAGACAATTTAACAAATACGAGAGGAACCTCACCTTTAATTTTATCAGGAACACCGATCACAGCGACTTCAGATACGCCTTTGCATTCCAGAACGGCACTTTCCATTTCCATGGTGCTTAATCGGTGTCCGGCAACATTAAAAGCATCATCGGAACGTCCGACCACCCAAAAATAACCGTCCTCATCCTTCAAGGCAAGATCACTGGCAAAATAACAGCCTTCTACTTGACTAAAATAGGCATTATAGTAGCGCTCGGGCTCCTTCCATAATGTTCTGCATAACATTGGAAATGGTTTTTTAATAACCAAATTACCTAAAACGCCAGGCGGTACAGAATTGCCGTCATTATCCACCACATCAACGTCTGCCCCCAGGAATTGAACCCCTGCGGATCCAGGCTTCATTGGTGTCAGCCATGCCGCTCCAGCCAACGGACAACCCGCCGTCTCGGTTTGCCCCCATGTATTATTGACGCAAATATCCCCTTTTCCTAACACGTCATGAGTCCATTGCCACGTCTCTGGGTCAAAAGGTTCCCCAACAAGAGAAATAACATCGAGGCATTCAAGATGATAAGGCTCCACCGCCTTTTCTCCTAGACTTTTCAGCATCCTTAGAGCTGTCGGTGCGGTAAACAACTTATTGACACGATATTTATCGATAATTTGATAGAATCGATCCCGCTCCGGATAATCCGGCGCCCCTTCATATACTAAAGTCGTAACACCATTAGCTAATGCACCAGCAATCCCCCATATATGCATGGTCAGCCAACCGATATCTGCGGAACACCAGAAAACATCATCGTGGCGATGATCCATATGATATTTAGCGTATATATAGTTTTGTACGACGAATGCCATTCCGGAGTGGACAACACCTTTTGGCTTGCCGGTTGTCCCACTTGTATAAAAGACAATCCCTGGCTCATTCGCCTCAATACGTTCCGGTTCACAAATGATGCTAGCCGTTTTTCTTATTTCATGCCACGAATAATCCCTGCCCGGCACCATCTTTTGCTCGGTTCCTAAGCGATCCACGACAATCACCGCATTAACGTAGCTCATATCAGCTATGACATTATCAACCTTTTCTTTCAAAGGAATCTGTTTTCCGCGCCTAAGGCCCGCATCAGCTGTAACAATCACTTTCGGTTTAAAATGAACAAGTCGATCCTTCAATGACTTCTCCGAAAATCCGGAGAAAATGGCATTATATACAGCTCCAATGCGGAAACAAGCAAGAATGGCAATAAATGCCTCTGCTAAATTTGGAAGATAGACAGCAACAGCATCTCCTTTGCCAACACCAAAAGTTTTTAAAGTATTTGCGAAACGGTTCACTTCTGCTAGAAGCATTTGATAGGTAAAAAATTTCGTGTCACCGTTTTCCCCTTCCCAAATAAGGGCTGTCCGGTTTGCAGCACCGTTTTCTATATGTCTATCAAGCAGATTATAACAAGGATTACTTATTCCACCCTTAAAAAAGCGAAAATCGGGCAGCTCACCGGTAATCGTCTCCTCCCATGGCTCATACCACATTAACTCCTTCGCAACCTTATCCCAAAACTGCACAGGATTTTCTTGAGATTGCTTTAATAGCTCTTCAAAAGCTTTAGAACTTCCAAGTGCCGTTGACTGTTCTTTCTCCTTTTTCGGAAATACGAGTTTACTATTTGAGACGACTTGCTGAATTCCGGTGACATCCATGCGAAAGACCTCCTCTATGTAATAAACAGAATATTTCTAATAATTATAAGATAGCGTTTTCATTATTGCAATAAATATCTAAGGAAGACATTGGATGTCACCTTGGATTCTAGTAATAAGATATTTATACATGTAAAGACCAGTGGGATCCGGATTTTTCCTTGAGTTGGTCTTTTGTATGCTTATAAAGACCAGTGGCTCTCGGATTTTTCCTCGTGTTGGTCTTTTGATCTCTTATAAAGACCAGTGGGAACCGGATTTTTCTCCAAGTTGGTCTTTTGAACATTAAGGATGAAAGACAAACCATGCCCGTTTAAGAATAAATAGAAAACACCCTTCATCTGGGGTATGAAGGACATTTTCCACCGACTTACCAAGAGAAATGTCCTTCATCCGCATTATGAACGACATTTCCCGCCCACTTACCAAGAGAAATGTCCTTCATCTGCATTATGAAGGACAAATCCCGACGACTTACCAAGAGAAATGTCCTTCATCTGCATTATGAAGGACAAATCCCGACTGCTTACCAAGAGAAATGTCCTTCATCTGCATTATGAAGGACAAATCCCAACTGCTTACCAAGAAAAATGTCCTACATCTGGGTATACCAGTAAAAAAATTTAATGAACAGCCTTTATTTTATAAATCCAAGATTGAAAGTCTAATAACTCCTCTTTCCTTGCATTCTTCTTTTCAATATCCAATCCAATATACATTAACTCGTCTCCATAATAAGTTCTTGGCAAACCTTCAATTCGATACTCCAGATCCTTATCTAATCCCTCAAAATAGATTCTTTTAAATCCAGAATTGGGTTGGTTTAGAACTTGATAATATGCAGCAATCGCCTCTTTCTTATCTTCAGAAACCACCATCCAGCTTGTTACATTTCCATCACCTTCAAATGGACTTATTAATCGATAGAAAGTTCCGTTTAACAAGAGCTCGCGATTTCCTTTATAAAAAGCTACTTGCTTTTTGATTTCTTCTTTTTCCTCATGTGATAATTTGGTGATGTCTAATTCATATCCAAAAACTCCAAAGTAAGCAACGTCTGCCCTTGTCTTAAGACTCGTGTAACGATGCACCTGATGATTTGGAACCGCAGAAACATGTGCCCCCATGCTGCTTAGAGGATAAACAAATGATGTTCCATATTGAATTTTCAGCCTTTCAATAGCATCGGTATCATCACTTGTCCATGTTTGCGGTGCATAATAAAGCATCCCCGGATCAAATCGGGCACCCCCGCTGGCGCAGGATTCGAATAGTATATGCGGAAATTCATTTATCAGTCTTTCATATAAATCATAGACTCCTAAAATATAACGATGTGCAACCTCCATGCTTCTTTCCGCAGGCAGCACAGCCGAACCAATTTCCGTCATATTTCTGTTCATATCCCATTTCACATAGGATACCCGCGCTTCTCTTAAAATTTTCGACATGGCATTGTAAAGGTGATCTACCACATCACTCCTTGAAAAATCGAGAACAAATTGGTTTCTTCCATGGGAAAGCCGACGATTTGGTACATGGATTAACCAATCAGGATGCTGATGATATAGCTGGCTTTCCTTTGAAACCATTTCAGGCTCGAACCATAGGCCAAAATCCATTCCAAGTTTCTTTATTTTTTTGGCTAATCCGCTTATTCCATTCGGGAGCTTCTCCTTATTTACAAACCAGTCTCCAAGGGAAGTTTTATCATTATTTCTTTTTCCAAACCAGCCATCATCCAGAACAAACAGCTCGATTCCAAGTTTTTTCGCGGTTTTTGCAATATCTAAAATTTTTTCCTCATTAAACTTGAAATACGTTGCTTCCCAATTATTGATTAATACTGGTCTTACTTTATCTCTCCAGACACCTCTTACAAGATTTTTTCGGTACAATTGGTGGTAAGTTTGACTCATCCCATTTAGTCCTTGATCCGAATAAACCATAACGACCTCTGGTGTTTGAAAACACTCACCTTTTTTTAAAAGCCATCCAAAATCAAACGGATTAATTCCCATCGTTACTCTAGTCACATCGTAGGAGTCCACTTCAACCTGGGCAAGGAAATTCCCACTATACACTAGGCTGAATCCAAAAACTTCCCCCTGAAATTCATTTGCATCCATTCTTTTTAAAGCAAGGAAAGGATTCTGCTGTGCACTGCTTGTCCCCCTTGTACTGGAAATACTCTGAATACCGGGAGCAAGTCTTCTCCTAAACACATGCCTTTCCCTCGCCCAAGCACCTGACAACTGGATCATCTCAAAATCGGCATCAAAAAGATCAACACTGGCACTCATCGCTCTTGTAATATGGATGTTTTCATTTCCATGATTGATAAAAGCTGCACTTCGTGTAATCACATTCAAATGTTCAAAAACGGTATAGAGTAATTTCAATTCTACGTGGATCAGCTCATCGTAAAGAGTAATTTCTAATGTTGCCGCTTCTTCATCCTTGTTAACATAGGTTGCGGGAAGTCCTTTAAGCTTCGGCTTGCCTTCATATATTTTATGGGACCTATATTCAAAATTAGTTATCCTGCTTCCATCCTCCTGAAGGATTTGATAAGCAGGTTCTCGGAAATCAGTAGTTCCATATGCAGGATATTCCTGCTTAACGATGTCTAATGAAAAAGTGGAATCCCCTTCAAAAACATAGGCAGTCATCCCTCGTTTTTCCATTCGCAATAAATGTTCAAACGACTCACGCTGCCTAACTCTTTTCCCATAATACAAAGACCCTAGCTGGTTATTTTTTAAAATCGTAAAAATATAGCTATTATCCTTTCCTTGCAAATGAAATTCTTTTGAGTGCTTATTAAAAAAGATAGGCATGAGGTCTCCTCCTTTGTCACCAAAACTATTAGTTTATATATTTTGCAAATGAAGTATGAATTCCTGCATTTAACCTGAAAAGATGATATTTCACATTGTGTACAAATTCACATTTTGGAAAAGCGCTAAAAGTGGACTATAATTAAGAAAAGCGTAAGCGCCTTGCTCATCGGCGTACGGATTTCGTAGTCTTCGACTGAGATAAAGGAAACACAGTGAGGTAGTCCACGAGCTGATGTTGACTTATCGTAGGGAGGAGACGGAGAAATCCGCTAGCCGATAGGCGCTGGAGCTAGACAGAGACTAGATCGATTAAATAATTTTTTAAATAAAAAAGTATTTATAGGTTTGTAGCATTCTAGGAGTGAACAACTTGAAAAAAGTCGTTGTCATTGGCGGTGGAATCACCGGACTTTCCACCATGTACTATCTGCAACAATTAAAAAGATCCTTACAATTAGATATGAAATTAACATTGATAGAAGCAAATTCCACATTAGGTGGAAAAATCAGGTCCATAAAAAATGGTGAATTCATTATGGAGACCGGCGCAGATTCTATTGTTGCCCGTAAAGAAGGAGCAGCTGCTTTACTGGATGAACTAGATCTGCACGATGAAATCGTTCATAACTCTACTGGAAAATCTTATATCTATCATCATAATGAATTAAAACCGATTCCGGATGATACTGTTTTTGGAATTCCAATGAGCAAGGAAGCATTGTTCAGCAGTGAATTGATCTCCGAAGATGGGAAAAATGAGGCTTTAAAGGATTTTACAACGGAAAACACAACTTTTACGAAAGATAGCTCTATAGGTTTGTTTCTTGAAAGCTTCTTAGGAAAAGAAATGGTTGAAAATCAAATTGCCCCCGTTTTATCCGGCGTATATTCTGGTAAATTAAATGAGCTGACAATTGCGACTACCCTGCCATATCTTCTTGACTATAAAAATCAATACGGCAGCATTATTCGTGGGCTCTCAGAAAATAAAGCAAGATTTCAATCATCGGACAATAAGAAATTTGTATCGTTCAAAAATGGGCTTTCCACATTAATTGACAAAATGGAATCAGAACTAAAGGATGTGGAAATTTTAAAAGGGGTACCGACAACTGCGGTTGTAAGAGATCAAGAACAATACTTTATACAATTTTCCAATCATGAACAAATAGAAGCTGATTATGTAGTATTAAGTACGCCGCATTTGGTAGCACAATCTCTTTTAAAAAATGAGGAATTAAATTCAATTTTTGATGAGCTAATAAGTTCTTCCCTAATAAGTGTTTATTTAGGATTTGATATTCCGGATGAAAAGCTCCCTGCTGACGGGACTGGTTTTATCGTTCCGGAAAACAGTGATTTAACCTGCAATGCCTGTACTTGGACAAGTCGGAAGTGGGAACACACTTCTAAAAATCACAACTTATTGTTGAGACTATTTTATAAAAATACGAATCCGGAAGTGTTTGAACATATCAGCACCCTTAGCGAGGAAGATTTGGTTCAGGTTGCACTGAAGGATGTGGAGAAAAGTCTAGGGATTACAGGAAAACCGATTAGTGTCGAGGTAACCAAATGGCTGGATAAAATGCCGAAATATCATTTAAACCATCGCAAAACCATCGAGGCATTAAATGGCAAATTAGCCGCTGAGTACCCTAATATCATCCTTGCAGGTTGTTCTTACTATGGGGTAGGAATTGCCGATTGCATCATGAATGGGAAAAACACAGCGAGGAAAATAGCAGAAGCGGAGTAAATCTCCGCTTTTTATTTTATCTTTAGACGTTTACAAATTCCTCCATTGGTTCAGCCGAATAATCCGCGACATTCCCATTTTCATATACAAATTTATGATTATATGTATTCGAATCCTCTAACATTTTCAGTAAAAAATATTTTAAATTTGCCATACCCAGATTATCTGGGTGCAGAATCCACGATATTTTCTTCCAATCAAGTATACCTTCATCCGTACTAATCGGAGTATGGTACTCAAAATCTTTCGGAACTTCCGCCAGAAATGCATGCATCCCCCCGGTTATCAAACCATCTACCATCCAAGTGACAACTCCTTTGTATTCAACATCACTTAACGGAATACCTGTTTCCTCCATTATTTCCCTTAAAACACTCTCTTTCGGTTCTTCGCCTTTCTCAATCTTCCCGCCGACACCGTTCCATATCCCCATCCAGGGTGATTTAATGCGGTTGAGCATAAGAATTTGCTCTCCTTTTTTGATAAAACAAATGGTATATTTGTACTCCAAGAATCTCTCCCCCTTCACCAACTTCTTTTCCTTTATTATAGCAAAAAAGAGCAGGGGTACCCGCTCTCTAGTACTCTACTTGTTCTCTTAACCTCTGTGCTGCCTTGGTAATATCGGTGGCCTTACTAATCGCGGTGATGACAGAAACCCCATCTGCACCTGCTTTCATAACTTTAAGTGCGTTTTCCATTGTAATACCGCCGATTCCTACCATAGGAATAGTGATACCTTTTTCCCGGAAATGTTGAATATGCTGAACGCCTTGGACTGGTTTCGCATCTTCCTTTGTTTTAGTAGGAAAAATCGGGCCGACACCAAAATAATCTGCACCAGCTTCCATTGCTGTCAATGCTTCTTCCATCGTATGAACGGAAACTCCTAGAATTTTATCTCCAATCCTTTTACGAACCTCATCCACCGGTGCATCCTCTTGGCCAATATGTACCCCGTCAGCCTCTAAGGAAATGGCTAAGTCAATATCATCATTCACAATAAATGGGATCCCATGTTCTTTGCAGATGGTCTGTAGCTCCTCGGCAAGTGCAAATTTCGCGTCGCCCGTTAAAGCGTCTATTCCTTTTTCGCGAAATTGAAATAAGGTGATCCCGCCAGCAATAGCATCCTTCAGTACACTTGCAGGACTTTTATAGCAATTTGTACTGCCCATAATAAAATATAATTTTAATATATCTCTTAAACTATCCGAATCGATTCTCGTCATTTTATCAAACTGCTCCTTTTTTTATATGCCCAATGATTCGTTGGACCATGTCCGTTTCCAAGTGGAATATTTTCTTCAATTGCCGCTTGGATAAAATCTTTTGCAGTTACAACCGCATCATACACCTTTTTGCCTTTGGCAAGTTCTGCCGTAATAGCTGCCGAAAAGGTACAACCAGTTCCATGAGTGTTTTCCGTATTGATTCTTTTTGACTTTAAATAAGCAAATTCATATCCATCGTAAAAAAGATCCATTGTCTCTAACGGATCCGTGTCATGTCCGCCTTTAATAACAACATTTTTTACACCTAATTCAATGAATCTTTTCGCTGCTTCTTCTTTATCTTTTATTGATTTTATTTCCATATCAATAATCACTTCCGCTTCCGGAATATTCGGAGTGATAATCAATGATAACGGGATAAGCTTCTTTTTCAATGCGGATACTGCTTCTTGCTGCAATAGAGAGGCTCCTCCTTTCGCAATCATCACAGGGTCTATAACGATATTTTTCCAGTTATTTAAGATGATTTGCTCAGAAACCGCTTGGATTATATCAGCGTTGAACAGCATTCCTGTCTTTAGGGCATCCACCCCAATATCATCTGCTATGGAACGAATTTGCTCTACTACCGCCTCCACCGATAAGGGATAAACTGCTTGAACTCCTAATGTATTTTGGGCGGTTATTGCTGTGATGGCTGACATTCCATATACCTCAAGCTCTTGGAACGTTTTTAAATCCGCCTGAATACCTGCTCCTCCACCACTATCGGAGCCTGCTATTGTTAATGCTTTTCTCATTTTCCGGCACCTCCCCTTCTCTTTGTTCAATGAAAGCTTTTTCGATTACATGTTGACCTGAAACAGATGCAAGCTGATCTAGAAACTCCATTTGAAAGTTTCCCGGTCCTTTGGAAGCTGTTCTTTCTGCTGCCAATTCAGCAGCAATTCCATATGCTGTAACGGCAGAGGCAGCTGCAGCCAATAGATTTTTTTCAACAGCAGCAAAAGCACCAATTACAGAAGTTAACAAACAACCTGTGCCTGTTACTTTCGTTAATATCGGATGACCGTTTCGACCCACAAAGGTTGTGATACCATCCGTAATTACATCCTCTTTTCCAGTTACTACGATAATCGTTTGCAGTTTACGAGCAGCGGTGATAGCAAGATCTATTTGATTTCCTTGGACATTCCCTGCATCTACTCCCTTCACCTCTGCCTGAAAACCTGCGATATTAGCAATCTCCCCTGCATTTCCTCTTATAATGGAAATCTTTACTTCTCTCATAATCCTACCTGCCATCTCGGTTCGATACGGTGTTGCGCCTGCTCCAACCGGATCAAAAATGACCGGAACCCCGTGGTCATTAGCGGACTTTCCTGCAATAATCATCGATTCTACCGTTGCTGAATTTAACGTTCCCATATTTAAAACTAGCGCACCGGCAATCTTAGCCATGTCCCCCACCTCTTCAGGAGCATATGCCATTACAGGAGACGCCCCTAATGCCAAAAGTCCGTTGGCCGTAAAATTTGTCACTACCACATTCGTAATATTATGAACAAGCGGATTTTCCTTCCTCACCTTGTGTAAAATGTCTCCAATTAATACCTTATCCATTTTTCATCCTCCTCAAAGTCATATTCTGGGTCGTGTTCCTGGGGGAAATACAAAAAAGCCAGCTCCTTCTTTAGGACCTGGCATCATTAGTAAGAGAAAAAACATTTTTCACTCCACTACTTTCCTCCGCTGGTATTAACCAGATCAGGTCCAAAGGGTTAAAAAACATCCTGTTTTTCTCTCAGCCCAAATTAGGGCACCCCTAGTAGTCTTTAAAACTTTTATTCTTTGTACTTATCATATCCCGCAGAATTCAATATGTAAAGCAATTAAACAGTGTTGCGCGTCCATCGTATAATTGTACACAAGTGGTCCCTGACACCCTTAACATCCATTTGTGGTAACAGGCACAAAAAAAAGGGATTTTGTGGTTTGTTGTCAAAATTTAATGGTACAAAGAGACTATTGTTGAAAGAGGTGGAGGGTATGGATAAGGAATTGAAACGGATTGGTCAAAAGTTAATGGATCATTGCCACCTATTAGCGAAAAATCTACAGGAAAAACAAAGCAATGATCCACATTTTCATTTACTCCAAAATCTTACATCTATCCAAGAAGTGTTTTTTCATTGTCTTGGTAATTCTCTTTCCCAGAATATAGAATCCACTCATTTCATGATGAATAAATGGGCAAGATTGTTACTAGAAAAAACGTACATATTTCATACACGACTTCAAAAGCAATATCTTTTTCCGAGCCATCATTATAAATCGGTGATTATGGACTTTTTAGAAGAAGAGATAAACAACTGCAGCATCTCTCCACAGGTTCTATTTCAAGTAATGAAAAAAATAGATTCTTTTATACAGCAAGCATCTACTATTTTTTCAAACCAAATGAATCCGATCATCATAAAAGAATTGCGTCAATATGCCTCATCTTTGGCAGAAGAAAATATCACCCTGCGTGAACTGAATGATCTAAAAAATGCATTGAAAGAGGCAACGATCCTTGTTATTACGGATAAGGAGGATGCTATTAAATATGCTAATCAAAAATTTTGCGACATAACGAAATACAAGGAAGAAGAACTAATAGGGCAAAACCATCACAATCTTTTAAACTCCGGCTATCACACGGAAGAATTTTTTCAAGAAATACGAGAATATATAAAACAAGGCAAGGTTTGGAAAGGAGAAATTTGTAACAAAGCAAAAGATGGCAGTCTATATTGGGTTGATTGCACTATAGTGCCGTTTAAAGATCGCAACGGGAACACGTTTCAGCATTTTTCCATTCAACATGATATTACAGAGCAAAAAAATACCGAAGAAATGCTTCGCAAGACCGAGAAGTTATCGTTGGTAGGTGAACTGGCAGCTGGGATTGCACATGAAATCCGCAATCCTCTCACTACCATTCGCGGTTTTGTTCAAATTCTTGACCATTTTTCAGATGAGAAGAAATATCTTTATTCTAAAACGATATTAGAGGAAATTGACCGCATTAATTTTATTGTGAACGAATTCATGGTGTTCGCGAAACCGCATACTGTTGAATTTAATAATTGCAACCTAGTCGATATCATAAGGAATGTCGTTCATTTACTCAACGCGGAAGCCGCTATGAAAAATGTTGAAATTACCGAAGCATATCACGATAACGACATTCTCATCTACGGAGAAAGAAATCAATTAGCTCAAGTATTTCTGAATATGCTTAAAAACGCTATTGATGCATTACCTAATGGAGGCAAAATTAAGATCTTCAGCTCATTGGACGAGGAAAATGTAATGATTTCCATACAAGATAACGGAATTGGGATGTTACCTGAACAAGTCGTTAAAATAGGAGAACCCTTCTACACATTAAAGGAAAATGGAAATGGGTTAGGGTTAATGGTCAGCTATAAAATTATTGAAAATCATCGTGGAACCATTATGGTGGAAAGTGAATTGAATAAAGGAACCACCTTTCATATATCCTTTCCTCTTCTTAATAACATTTAAACGGTTTCTTTTTGAGCTTCCAGGTAAATCCGATCAAAAAGATAAATGAATTTCAAAAAGGATCTTAGGGTCCTTTTTTTTTTAACAATAATCACAATATATCTATTAAAATGTCATTTTCTTATCAAAATACAGGTAAATAGATCTATTTATATTGAAAACGGACAAAAAGTGACAAGCTTTTTAGTAATTCTTTATAAAAGCATTCCATAAAGATTATTGTCTTTCGTAAGAAATCCTAATGAAGAGTAGTTTCAGTCTAGATTCTCTGAAAGGAGGTGAAAGGATGCACTTCCCGAGATTTGTATTAAAAGGTTTAATTATTGGTGCGGCCCTATGTTTCCCCAGTGTTGTACTGGCGGACAAAAATGATCATGCCCCTGCTTCTAATGACAAAAAGACGATTCCGGTCGTATCCAGTCTTAAGGGTAATGGATTTGGGAATAATCTAAACAGTTCCAAAGAACATCTCAAGAAAAAGCAAAAAAAGGATCATCACCAGGTTAACCTGGTCCATAAATCTTTACCAAATGTCGCTAAAAAGGCAGTCAACGGATTAAAAAACGGGCATGCTAGAAACATCATCCATGCCAAAGATAAGCAAAAACAGAAAAATCCAGGTCTTAAAAAGGGACATTTCAAGACTATTAAAAATAAAAATTCATCTGTTTCCGGAATGATTCATCGGGTCAAGACAGAAAAACCAGAAATGGATGTAAAGAAAAAGTCTGTTCCTAACTTGAAACCACATATGGAAAAACAGGTCACGATAATAAAGAAACCTGATTCTGTTTCAAGTATTAGGAAAACAGTGAAACCTAAAAAGTATCTATCCACAAGAATCTCTGATTCAAGTAATTTGGTTTCCAAACCTAAAAAAGATTCACCTGTCCCAGTTAAAAAACTGCCTCAAGATATTCAGATTATTACCACAACAACACTTGGAGGCAATAATTCAACTGGCGGCTCTAATGACAGGTATAATATAGGGACCAGCACAATGAGTATTGCAGGATGGTTTGAATGGGGACATTATAAATTGCCTAGCTTTGATCGGTTATTTATTTCCCGCTCACATGAGTTATGTAACCAATGGACAAATGCTCCGCCAGTCCAGCCGCCTAAATAGTTCCTTTTTTATAAGCATACTGAATGGATAAGTAAAAATAACAGTAAAGCATAAAAAAGGAGCGAAATAAAAATGAAAGTAAATATTAAAAGTTCAACTGTAATTAAATCAATGGCATTAGCTGGAGCTTTATCTATCGGTGTATTGATCGGAGGACATAATAGTGAAGCAGCAGGCTTCAGCAAACATGATAACCACCATGTAAAAAGGGAAGCAGCCATTTCTTTACATGAAAAAGGTTTTGCACATCATGCAAAAGTGAAAGCTAAAGTAGATGTGGATGTAGTAAAAATAGATAAACCGAAGAAACATCATCATGCAGAACATCCTAAGGCAATGAAGGAGCGCAGTGAAAAACCTTTAGTAAAAGAAAATAAATCTATTGCTAATAAAATTCACTCTCAAGCAGCTGAACATGCAAGCGAAATGGCAAAATTGCATGCAGCAGCTAATTCGGCTGTTCATGCCGTGGAACAAGCTAAATCTGGACAAGGTGCTCAACAGGATTCTCCTACAGACAACACTGTCATGGAAACTGCAAAACACCATAGAGATGCGGATAAAGCTCAAAAGACTAAGGAAGTGGAGTCTAAAACAAAGCATAAAGAAAACAAATCTCATGCAAATAAAATCCACTCTCAAGCAGCTGAGCATGCTAGTGAAAACGCAAAATTACACGCAGCACCTAACTCTGCAGTTCTTGCAACCGATGAAGAAATGGATCATTCCTCTGAAGTATCAGAAGATCAAAAAACGGATAGCAAATCTGAAGACAAAAACAGCAATGACGATAAAACCGTAGTTTCCGACGAGAACGTAAAAGGTGTTGTTTCTGAAGATAAGGATGATGAACAATCTGATCTTGTTTCTGAAGACAAAGAGGATTCTGACCACACAGGTGTTGTTTCCAAAGACAAGGATGATAAGCAAACCGGTGTTGTTTCTGAAGACAAGGATGATGAGCAATCCGGTGTTGTTTCCGAAGACAAAAATGATGAGCAATCCCGTATTGTTGATGAAGACAATGATGACGCTGAGCGTGCCGGAGTAGTTTACGAAGACAAAAATGATTCTGATCAAGCCGGTGTTGTTTCCGATGATAATGATGAAGCTACTGACAATAAAACATTGACAAACATAGAAGATAAAGATTTCGTTTCCGAAAATCAGGATTCTACAGAAGAATAATACGAATAAATAAAAAAACATTCCCTTTACAGAACAAATTCTCTGTATAAGGGGATGTTTTTGTTTTTACTAATATAACGTTCCTTCTCTTCCCTTATGTCTTCGCCCCTTCCTAAAAATAATTTCTTACTTCTTCTGATTTTACTTTTTCCACTTAAAACTTGTACTAGAGCGGAATTTTTAAAAATAAGTTATGAATGCCTAAAACCATGATTAATCTCATAGCATAACATGTAGTGTTCACTCCATTCATTTATTGAATGACAAGTACCTTCAGCATTCGGACCAAACGAAGGTATCAAATTAACAATGCAAAGAAAGGGGTATACAGGTGGAAATGCTAAACCAAGAAGAGATTCAAGAAGTATATAGTAACCTTGATCCAGAATTAACAAAGTTCATGACTGAATTCCCAGAAGGTAATAACGAAATGTTTGCTGGACCTACTTCAAGGCGTCGCAGGAGAAGCTCTTCAAGACGTTCTAGTAGAAGACGTTCCAGCAGCAGCAGTTCTAGCAGTAGGCGTTCTAGTAGAAGACGCTCTAGCAGTAGGCGTTCTAGCAGTAGACGCTCTAGCAGTAGACGCTCTAGTAGAAGACGTTCCAGCAGTAGACGTTCTAGTAGAAGACGTTCTAGCAGTAGACGTTCTAGTAGAAGACGTTCTAGTAGAAGACGTTCTAGTAGAAGACGTTCTAGCAGTAGACGTTCTAGTAGAAGACGTACATCAGGCTTCTTATTTTAACAAATATAATTCCGCACCAAATTTGGGTGCGGAACTTTTATGTGATGAGTTATATCCGGAAGCAGTTCCTCTTAGAGTAATCTAAAGTATCTTTTCGAATATATTTTCCCCGTTAAGGAAAATGTAAAGACAAAATAGATGTCATAAGGAGGAAATTTTCAATGATTATCATTCATGGTTTTTTAAAAATAAAACCAGAATACAGGGCTGCCTTTTTGGAAGAGGCAGGACAAGCTGTAGAGCAGTCAAAAGCAGAAGAAGGCAATCTTGAATATCGTCTATTTGAAGCAACTGATGAGCCAAATACATTTCTTACCTTAGAAAAATGGAGGAATAAAGAAGCGGTAGAAAGCCATAAGAACAGTGAACATTTTGTTCACTTTATACAAGCTTCAAAGGAGTTTTTATCAGAACCAATTAATCTTGACGTACATATTGTAGGAGATAAATAAGTGTGAAAATTGCTCTAAAGATTTATAATTAAACTGTAAAGACTTATTACTAACATAATGTTGAAAGAAGGTCCACAAAATGAAGGTTAAAGACTTTATGATTCATGATGTCATTACCGTCAGGAAGGACGATAGCATTAAACACCTGTTAAATACGTTGGTTAAATATAAAATCGGCGGAGTTCCAGTTGTTGATTTAGATGGAAAATTAGTTGGTATGATTAGTGACGGTGATGTTTTGAGAAGTATTAAGCCAAAGGATACCGTTGTATACGATTTTTATAACCTTATGACTTATACATTAGAAAAAGGAAAATTAGAAAATATTCTTGCTAACCTAAAGGATGAACCACTTTTTAAGCTAGCCAAAAAACAGGGGCTAATTACTGTAAAAGAAAATGATGAGATAGAAACTGTCTTAAATCTTTTAGCAAAACACCATTTCAAAAAAATCCCGGTTATTAATAATGAGCATAAAGTTGTTGGTGTCATAAGTCGCGGGGATGTTATTAGAACCATACAAAAGAATATTCTTCAGTCCTTATAATAGTAACGTGGAGGCAAAGAAAACATTTCTTGCCTCCACGTTTATTTCATACACTAAATTTCATACTAAGCTGTTGTCTTTCTTCCGCCATATGAGCCAATGGTGATGAAGATTTCCCCATTTTCTAAGCTCCTCCCTTTGTGCAAAGGTTATATAAGCGTCCTCTAGGGGATAAAAATTCAACTACGCAATTATTCCGCGTATATCAACAAAAAAGGCGATTCTTACCTTTAAAATGGCTTCAATATCATCAATGCAATAATCACTAAAAAGAGAATATTGATAAGACGTTCAAGTGAAAAAAGAACCTTCGATAACGGATAATATTCCTTTGGAATTTCTTCACCGCTTGTTTTTTCTAATAGACTTTTAATAGGCTTTGACTTCGGTTTTAAAACAATTGGTCCCATTGCAAGCGCAATAAAAAAAAGAATTAAACTAGTCCAATACCATCCGGCTTGGAAAAGTGAAGGATTGATCGCACCCATTAATAACCCTGTTATGAGCAGAGAAGTACCACCTATCATAACAAAAATATGCAGATTATGTTTTATCGCATATGCATGCCTTAGTTCAGTCATATTCCTAGCAGATTTTACAAGTCTGCTTAAAATAAACCCAGGTCCCATACCAAGTATGGCAGAAAAAATATGTATAAAAACAAGTATTTTATATAATGTGAACAAACCGGTTCCCTCCTTTCCAACATCTATTTTTGGAAGTATGAAATCCATCTATAAGAAAACAAAAATAAGAGAAGCCTTTTAAAACGCTCCCCTTCTCAAGCATCTGTATCCTCTGTATTTATCATAATGGCGGCAACTTGTTTCAATCTATCAAAGAAAAATAGACCAGTAGGATGCTTATCTAAGCCTACATCTTGAAAAGCGGCCCACATGCATCTCAGCCAACACTGCGCGCGCTTTGGGGTAATTTCATGCGGCAAATGACGCTGCCTCATGGCAGGAGGACCAAATTCCTGACTGTATAATGTAGGGCCGCCTGTGAACTGTGTCAAAAACATCCTTTGCTTTCGCATTATTTCATTCATATCCCCTTGAAATATAGGACTTAAATCTGGATCGGCATAAACCTTAGGATAGAATGACTTTACCAATCTTTCAATCGTCTCCCCGCCAATTTGCTCATAAAGTGTTTGTAACCGAGGCTCCATGATTGATTCCTCCAAAAGTGATTGTGTCTCTATTATATACTTAATTACTTATCCACCACCGTAATATAAATCACAAATTGGAGAAATTTTTATAAAAATACATATGGTGTCAGGACAGCTGTGACTTTAACCCTAAAATGAATTAAATCAAAACGGACTTAGAAAGTATCTAAACTGTGGCTTGAGCCGGCTTTTTTTATAAACAATAAATGAGAAACAGTCCATTGGGGTTGCGAATTTCCTTAAATAAAAAAACTCCTTCCAAATAATTTGAAAGGAGTTTTTAACCTAGTACAACATCATCATTATTTAAAAAGCCTTTTCCAAGTCTCAGGCCCAGGATAACCATCTGCATCCTTACCGGTCCAACCTTGTGCTCTCTGGAATGCTGCAACTGCTTGTCGGTCTGCATCACTCCACTTAGGGCCAGGACCAGACTTATAGTATTTGCCATATCCTTTTTTTACAAGTTGTTGGCCAAGCATTGTGACATATTTGTTATTTGCGCCAGGCTTAAAGTACTGAGTGCCCGGGAATGGTGGTGCCTTAGTAGGCTTAGTGTTTGATAGAGGAACGTGAATAAAGTTACTAACGCTGGATACCGAAATTGTCCGGACACTGTAGCCATGCCTATATACATGGTTATATTCTTCAATCTTAATGGTTTTGCCATTATTTTTTACTTCAGCTACATAAGCAACATGACCATACTTTCCTCCGGTGAATTGGGCAATCGCCCCAACATTCGGTTTATGATCAACTTTAAAACCGATTCTTTTTGCATTTCCTGCCCAATATTTTGCGTTATCAAAATGGCCGCCTTTCATGTTATTAGAGAATTTTGCACCCAAATGATTCATTCGCCAAGCAACAAATGAGGTACACTCTCCCTTATAGAATCCCCATGGATCGACTCCACTTTTACCTTTGTAAGGATAGTCATTTCCAATTACTGAAGCAGAAGCGCTCGATAGGGTAAAAACTGAAAGCACAACCAATGATACGAAAGATATCAGTGCTTTTTTAAATTTTGTACTACCTGCTTTTTTCAAATTCATTTACCTTCCTTCCCTTTTAAAAATATCCTAATTAATTTTAAATTGGCAGGGGAACTACGATTTTTATGAATATTCCAACTTGGGAGATAATTTGCTTTTGTCGCCAAAATAAAATTTTTCCGCTTTTCCAAATTAACCCAATATCAATGAACTGTAAATAAGTCTAAAATCTCATTTTCAATTTTAGTAATATACTCACAATTCATAGAGTGTGTACGATAATGCTTGGAATCCTAGTTATACGGACTAAGAAAACTTCAGTGCATTAAAGAATCTACTGAGACCAATTTCTTCGAATTAACATGGTATTCTTTAAAGCAAAGCTTCACCACAAAAAATGCAAGATGACTACATTCTTACTTAACTTCACAAAAAAAACGTTAATCCTTTGATTAACGCTACCCGTTACTTTAAATACATTTTTTCACAATCTTTCTATTGATATGAAGTAAATATTAAGAGACATCTTATTACGATGTACATTTAGTTTTCAAATTACTATTTTTTTTGAATCTTTATGATTGCATTTGACGGCGTAAAACCATCTTTACTTCCAAGCATCAGCTGTCCATATTTAGTTGGTATTTCAACATACTGAACTACTTTATTCTTATTTAGAAATACAAACAAATATATATCATCTCGATAATTCATATTAGCTGGATCTTTAAATTTAACCCCCAGTTGCTTATTTATGGTTTGTTGATCAGAGTAAGGGGTTATTAGGTATGCTTTATCCCAATCGAATTCCGTTAGAGAAATAAAATTTAATTCCGTCACGTTTTCTTTCTCCAAAGTAGAATTAATAGATTTCTCTAATCCTTTGTTATGCATACCAACTACTTGAGAACAACTTGCTAAAAAAATTAGTGAGAAACAAATGAGAAATATAAATTTTTTCAATAAACCACTCCTATTTAGTAAATACCGATAAATCAATGTAACCCTTCCGTAAATCTATGTGCCTTCTCTCCCGAGTCAATGTGACCCACATTTTTTTATATGTACCCCGACTGGTTTTTCACTCCCTCCAGCCAATTTAATATGACCCTTTCGCATATCTATGTGCCCCCTCTCCCGGTCAATGTGACACATATTCTTTTTTGTGTGCCCCCACTGGTTTTTCACTCCCTCCACCCAATTTAATGCTACCCTTTCTCAAGTCTATGTGCCCTCTTTCCGCGTGAATGAGACACATGCTCTTTTTTATGTACCCCGACCAGTTTTTCACTCCCTCCATCCAATTTAATGTAACCCTTTCTCAAGTTTATGTTCCCTCTCTCCCGGTCAATGTGACACATATTCTTTTTTGTGTACCCCCACTGGTTTTCACTCCCTCCATCCAATTTAATGTGACCCTTTCTCAAGTCTATGTGCCCTCTCTCCCGGTCTATGTGACACATATTCTTCGTACTGTTCCATAATTGATTTTTTACCATTAAAAAATGCTAAAATGTAAGAAGTACAAATTTATTGGAGTTGTTCGTGTATGACTTGGCTTTTACTTTCTTTATTAGGATTGGTTCTTATTATTTCAGCTATCTTTTATTTTGTTTTTGTAGCTAAATCATATAAAAATAAAACATTGGGTACTATTTCATTTATACTTGATTTCATATTTTCTATTGGAAGTGGGGCAATTCTAATTGGATTACTCCTTATAATCATTGGTATAGTAATGGCTGGCAAGTCTTGAGTCCATTTGTAGTAGTTTGTGTCAACACAACTAATCTCCCTGTTTAAAAATGGGATTACCGCAGCAATCCCACTGTATAACTCAATCATCTTATATTCATGTGATTATTTTCGAATGTTCTTCAGCCTTCTTTAGTTGAGTCCACACTTTATTAGCAAGCTTTTCGTAAATATCTCCAAATAAGTTGTTTACGTCGTACCTAAACCATTCGCCAACATTCCCCTTTAACCTTACCTTCTATCAGGATTTAAATCGTGTGCCGTGACTCTATTGGGAGGAACTTTTTCTCCCAAGTGATGGGTAATTTCTTCTGGAGAACAAATTCCAATTTCAATTACAAAACTCCCGCCATCTGTCAAATTGAAAAGTGATTAAGTCTATTTTATTCTCGAAAATTCTTCGGAAATGTGGGAACAATCCTGTCATTTAGCAGAGTAACATCGGATTAGTATTTAATTGTAATCGCTAATGATCCCCATTCTCTTTCTTGTTCTGGTGTGTAAATATCATAGGTTCCGTTAACCATTTCCTCCATTGACCAACCTTCACAATCAAAATCTTCAAAAGGAATAGACTCATACATTTCTTTAAATGTATTGTATGTTCTGAGTTCTGTTACTTGAACTTGCAAGGTTTCATCTTGTTCAGGAACCTTAATAAATTTAATCGTATCCCCTATTTTAATTTTTCTTCTTTTTTCGTCATTTAAGCGTACTTCAACCTTTTTCTTCCCTTTTTTGATTGCTTCAAAATACTCGCCATATAACCCCATTTGATGCATCTTTATTCTTCACCCCTCTTTATGTTTCAACACTTTTAATTATACTTCCTTCATTAATTAGACTGTCTGAATAGCCATCCATGAAGCAGAACTTCACCACATAAAAGGCAAGATGACTACATTCTTACTTAACTTCAACAAAAAAAGCGTGAATCCTGCAATTAACGCCACCTAAAACATATTAAAGAATCACTCCTTAGTTGCTATGAATTGTAATCCAAATAAATTTGTCGAAAAATGTAGTATATTCTTACAAAAATTATTTTGACAGGACACTGTTTGGTGTCTTATTATTGAATTAGAAATTAAGACACCTAATGGTGGCGTATTAAGCACCTTAAAACTAGGAGGAGGGTGTATTGAAAGAGAAAAATACAACGAGAGATGTTTATGACGCTGTTGCTGATCCTACGAGACGCAAGATCCTGGATTTGTTAGCAAATGTAGCTGAAATGCCACTTCATGAATTAACTGTTCATTTTCAAATTGGCCGCACGGCAGTTTCTAAACATTTGACCATTCTCAAGGATGCTGGACTTGTCATCAGCCGAAAAGTTGGCAGGGAAACCAGATATCGTCTAAATGCGGCACCTCTTCAGGAAATTCAAGATTGGGTAACTTATTACACAAAGTTTTGGAATGAAAAAATAATGCTTTTACATCAACTATTACAGGAGGAAGAAGAAATGCCTAAAGTTTCATTAGATTTTCAATTTAACAGTTCCATTGAACGTGTATGGCTGGCTTTAACAGACTCAAAAATACTTGCAAAATGGGTTATGGATAATGATTTTAAACCGATTGTTGGTCATAAATTTCAATTCAGAACCAAGCCGAATAAAGTGTGGGATGGCATTGTCGATTCCGAAGTACTTGTTGTGGATCAGCCAAATAAACTATCTTACACTTGGATTACCGCAGGAGAAAGTACTACTGTTACTTGGACGTTGAAAGAAGTAGATAAAACGACGCATTTGCATCTTGAGCAAACTGGATTCGAAAAGGAAGGGCATGCGTACCATGGTGCCAAACAAGGATGGGTATTAATGGGTGGTAAACTCGAACAAGTGTTAACTGAGCTGTAACACAAATATTATTTACCATTAGGGGAGGAAATCAATATGTTTATATTTTCCGTGATTCTTCAAAGTTTGTTGGTTTTATACTATGCTTTTTCAGGTGTTGCTAAAATCATAGGGGCCAAATATTGGGTTGATATCTTTAATCAAATTCAACTACCTCAATGGTTTCGTGTCGTAACAGGTTTTGTTCAATTAATAGGAGCACTCCTACTTATCATCGGTTACTGGGTTGGTGGTCCTATAGCATGGGCAGGTATCTGGCTTGGAATTACAATGATATTGGCATGCTTTGCACATATTAGGGTCAAAGATTCGTTTGGAAAAACAGCACCAGCCCTTATGTTTGCTGTATTGAATATCATTTTAGTAATCCTAAATGTAGATTATCTGCAACATCCATTTTCATAAGATGAGTGAATAACGAGCACCTGATGTCCATTCGTCAAAAAGAGTAGCCAGCTTAGAATCACTCTTACTGCATCCAATGGTAAATTATTCATATAACAAATAAAACAATGACATGATCGACAAAACAGATTGATGTCGATATTAAATGGAAATGTAAACATAGAAAAAGCCGAATATACAAAATGGTATTTCGGCTTTCCTTTATAACTAGTGAAGAAATGTACTTAAATTAAACCTTCCTCTTCCATTAACTCCACTTTAATATTTCACAATCTTTCGTGTTAGACAAGAATTTAAAAACGCTGAATTTCAGTGAATGCTTTAGCGATTTATTTCATATATTCTTTTAAAGAAAATAATTAAAAGGTGGTGAACAGCTTTATGTTTAAACCAACCCCTGTGAACACCGCAATTGTTATTACAGACCCTCAAAATGACTTTTTGTCTCCTGGAGGCAGAGGTTATCATTTGACGAAAGCTAACATTAAACAAAATAATACATTATCCAATTTGGAACTCCTTTTAAGTGTAGCTCATAGTAAAGGTTATCAACTCTTTGTTTCTCCACATTTTTTATATCCACATGACTACGATTGGCAGTTTACAGGTAACGAACAAGAAATGTTGATTAATTTTCGTGTCTATCAAAAATTAAACCAATATACTCCTCCTACTCCGGAAGCTGATTATGTCCCATCTTTAGCCCCTTATATATGGGACAAAACAACTGTCATTGCAACACCACACAAGGTGGCCAGTCCCCAGACGAATGATCTTGTATATCAATTAAGACAACGCAGAAAAGAACAAGTGATTTTAGCAGGGGTATTATCAAATGTTTGTGTAGAATCACATATGAGAGATTTAATTGAGAATGGTTTCAAGACAGCAGTTGTTTACGATGCTACTGCTACGATTAGCGAAAACGATTTTCAAGCTGCCATTACAAACTACCGAGTTTTCAGCAGTGCTACATGGACAACACAAGAAGCAATTTTAAATATGTAATTATAAAAATAAGTATATAAAATAGGGGAAGCAATATAAAAGCCACTATTAACCCCAAAACCGTTTAATTCATTCTTCGTTTACTTAACTTCCCTTTACTTCAATAAAAGCATCCCCTACTAAAGGAAATCCACCGTTAAGTTCAATAATTTGTCGTGATCATTATTTAATCCAACGTTACCCTACATTTTCTATGTTTCTGTCCTCAATATAAGCTTTTATGAACCGTATTCTAAGGTCCAGTAAGCAACGACTACTCTTTTGAAAATCCGTACTTCGGTCTCACTCTCTATATTTTGAAAAATATATGCTTTAAATTAGCCCTCCATATATGGCGCACATATATTTAACTTCTGAAACTTACCTAAACACAGTAGAAGGCACGTTAAAGACTTGCCAGAGAAATACGATAAATACAATGGATAGCCCCCATGCAAGAAGGGGCTTGCGGTAGTGAACCCATAATAGAATAAACATGACCGTATTAAAAAATACAGACCACCAAAAGCTCCAGCCATTTTCATATTTAATAAAATGGTTGTAAATATCGATTTGTTCATTAATAGCATAGATCACTATCCAAACAATAATATGCAATAATTGCTTTAATCGGCTATGTAAAGGAAATTTTGATAAATAAATAAGTGCTGTTGCAGGATATTTGATTATCATTATGATTAAAAATATATGCGTATGTGTTAGCCCCGCATGCTTATCGATACCTTGAGAAGTATATATCCACATTGGGTAGTTGTCATATAAAAAATATTGATAGATGAAATCTCCCAAAATAAAATATAAAATCGTTGAATAATACTTTTTCCAATTTCTCCAATCTCCCCACTTCCACCCTGCAGCTAACCATATTAGACCGTATATGGCAATCATTGGTCCACCTCGTTTAACATATAAATAGTTCCAAATTCAAATTATTTACATTTAGTATGACCCTAAAATCATCACCTTCAATATCATTTAAATATTTTTTTGAAAAAACTTTTTCCATATGTTATTGCCAAGTAAATATATTCAGCAACTGGCAAATCATCGGTTACCTGATTCTAAACAAAAAAGAACAGTACCACTAAATACTGTTCTATAGATCCTCATATAATTTTCATAAATTGATTTAAATCTCATTAAATTCCTAATTTAATTGATAATAATCCTGCCCATCCACCGTTTTAAATCCACATGACTGATATAATTTTAGGGCATTTTCATTCTCCGTCTCTACCTCGAGAAAAATCGGATAACCTAATGCATGCTGTTCACGAATAATTCTTTTCAAAGCCTTTCTTCCAATTCCTTTTCCTTGATATTTTTGAAAAATAGCGAAGCCATATATCCATGCTTCTCCATTCAAATGCTGCACGCGGATTTTCCCAACTGGTTGCTGGTCTTCTTCTATAATGTAGTAACTTTGCGTGTTTTCCTTTCTAATACGCTTGCTATGGTTTCGTGCTTCCTCTTCTTTAAAACCGAAACATTCCACATCCAATTGAATTTCAGTTTCCAGATCGTTGTCTGTAGATTTTCTAATTACAATCTGTTGCTCATTGCCCAAATCAATCTCTGTCCATTTCATTTGATACTCTGAAAAAGATAATTGACATGGAACTGTGCGTAAAAAGCATTGCGCCGAATAAGAATTAGCCGGGGCATTTAATAAAACAACTTCTACCTCTTGCTTTTTAATTTCTGCCAATGCTTCTTTCAATAATCTTGTAAAAATTCCTTTACGACGATAGTGCGGATGAACCATTCCGCAAACCTCTACTTTATTGCCAAAACTGTACATCCCTAAAAATCCAACAAGTTTTTCATTTTCATAATGAAAAAAATCTGTCAGCTCCTGATCATTTCGCAGCTCCAGCATATCCCAATTTAATTTTAAATGAATGGCTTCTTCCTGTTCACAAGCTAGCTGCAGCTGTTTGATTTCCCCTAATTGTTTTTTGCTTAACATTCATTATTCCCCCAAACCGCCTTTTTTTCTACTTACCGACATATAAAGTCTCACTTATTTAAAAATCCTTTGCCATTACATCAAGCACATTTTTATTTTGGAAACTGGCAAATTTCTTTTTTTGAATATACAAAAGCCTAATGGATAAACATATGCCTGCTGCAAGCAATCCTATTGTTAATCCGATCCAAAATCCCCTCGCTTCAAGACCTGTAAAATTGGCTAACACATATCCCGCCGGCAAACAAATGAACCAATAAGCAATGAGCGTCAAAATAAACGATAGATTCACATCCTTATATCCCCTTAAGGCTGCTTGAGCGGTAGCCTGAATCGCATCAGAGATTTGGAAAAACAAGGCGAAAATTAAAAAGTGTGCAGTCAAGTTAATAACAGCTGTTTCATTGGAATAGAAACCAGCGACTTGATATCTAAATATGACAACAAGGAGTCCGGTAAAAAGCGCCATAACAATGGATAAACAAACTCCAAGCCAGCTGTAGGCCCGTGCATCTTTGTATCTTTTTGCTCCTACTTCGTATCCCACCAAAACGGTAATTGCCAATGAAATGCTGACGGGAATCATATAAAGGAAAGAAACAATATTAAGCGCCGATTGATAGGCCGCAATCGTTGTGATGCTAAATTTACTGATTAAGATGGTTACCACTGCAAACATGCTTGTTTCAAAAAAGGTAGACAATCCCATTGGAACCCCAATTTTTAAAATTTCTTTGCACATATTTGCCGAAAACATTTTTATCTTTGGAAAAACCTTATACAAGGAAAACGGTCGCTGTGATTTTATAATAAATGCCGTTATCCCCGCTATAAACCAATAAGTGATAGATGTCGCATATCCTGCTCCTGCACCGCCAAGCTCAGGAAAGCCCCATTTCCCAAAAATAAGCACAAAATTAAAAAAGAAATTTATGGGCAGTGAAATTAGTAATATCACCATCACTATGCGTGTTTTCCCTAATGCATAAATAAAAGACCGTAATACATTAAAAATGAATAAAGGTACAACTCCAAAGCCAAGGCCAATCAAATAATCACGTGCTGTTTCCTCTACTTTGTCAGTTAAATGCATCATGTGTAAAATTGGGTTCAACAAAAAAAAGCCTAGCAGAATTACTAAGAGTCCAATAATAACAGAAAGATAGATTCCATTAGCCACGGTAGATGATACATCCTTATTTTTCTTTTCCCCCAGCTGCTGAGCAGCGATTGGAGACACCGCAAGCAATATCCCACTTAATCCAGTGAAAACAGGATTCCAAATGGAGGAGCCGATTGCAACAGCTGCCAAATCGGAAGAATTGTACCTGCCTGACATAATATTATTGAAGAACACCATTGAGAACATACCCAGTTGTGTGATTAAAATCGGGATTAATAAGATGAAAATTTGTTTAATTTTTTCTTTATTGTTATATGTTTGATTCATAGATGTTACCCCTTAATTTTTTCATTACCTACCATTATATATCAGATTTATGCTTTAAAGTGTTATTATTTGAAAAGTTTCCATGATTCCTTATTCATTTATGAAGATGGACACCAGTCGAATCAAGGCAGTAATTATATTAATAAACTCTCATATTCTATTAAAATTGCAGAAATTCACAAAGATACTGTTCATGTTTTCAATTGTCAAGTGATATAATGTAATTGTGTGAAAATATTTCGAAATTTTAGAACTAACACATATGTAGTCCACTCCATTCACAGTAAGTAAATGTTGGCCGATTTACTTTATCTGTTCATTAATCCTTTTTCTTAAAACTTCTAAAAGTAGAAAGACCAACCCTTTTTTCACACAAAATAAGTCGAATAAGGGAGAGGAAATTGTTTGAAAAAGGCAAAAAATCGTTGGTTGATTGCATTGTCAGGAGTCGGTATCCACATTTGTATCGGGTCCGTGTACGCATGGAGTAATTTTACAAACCCTCTTATTAGCCAGTTTGGGTGGTCAGCAAGTCAAGTACAAATGACATTTAGTATTGCTATTCTATTCCTGGGACTTTCTGCAGCATTTTTAGGACATTTTGTGGAAAAACACGGACCAAGAAAAGCAGGTTTACTAGCAGCTATTTTCTTTGGAGTCGGAGTTTTCGGATCAGGCATTGCTGTTCATTTTGGTTCATTGCCATTATTGTACATTTTCTATGGAGTGTTTGGTGGAATTGGTTTAGGTGTCGGATATATTGCACCAGTGTCCACATTGGTAAAATGGTTTCCGGATAGGCGCGGACTTGCAACAGGTTTAGCCATTATGGGATTTGGCTTTGCAGCAGCCATCAGCAGTCCGATTATGGATGCTTTGATTAAATCGTTCGGAACTGCAAACGCTTTCTTTTCCTTGGGAATTGCCTATTTTGTTGTCATGACCATATCGGCATTATACTTAGAAAAACCTGCAGAAAATTGGAAACCTAAAGGCTTTAATGAAGCAACTATGAAAAATAATACGCGACTCGCTACCGATTTATCACAATTAACAGCAAATGAAGCTATCAAAACATCACGTTTTTATTACCTATGGATCATGTTATTTATTAACACAACATGTGGAATTGCCATTTTATCTGCGGCAAAGCCACTCGCACAAGAGAGTATTGGTTTGACCACGACAGAAGCTGCAGCACTTGTCGGCGTACTTGGATTGTTTAACGGATTCGGCCGATTAGGATGGGCCTCTATTTCCGATTATTTCGGCCGTCCTAATACCTATACAACCTTTTTCGTTTTACAAATTATCTTATTCGCCTTATTACCGCACACCACGATATCTATTTTATTCCAAATTATGTTAGCTATTGTTTACACTTGTTATGGCGGCGGGTTTGCCACAATTCCGGCTTATATCGGCGATCTATTTGGCACGAAACAGCTGGGAGCCATTCATGGATATATTTTGACAGCATGGGCAGCCGCTGGACTTGTCGGGCCTCTATTCGCTGCTTGGATTAAGGATACAACAGGAAGCTATGCAAATAGCTTAACCTTCTTTGCTGGATTCTTTATTGTATCGCTCATTATCTCTTTGGTCATACGTGTGGATATTCGGAAACTAAAAGAAAATCAAGCAGTGCAAGGCTCCACCGGAAAACCAGTTAATTTATAGCATATTCCCGCGGAAATTTTATAATGAAAATGAAGCAAAGGTGGTCAAAATGGGAAAAACAAAACATCAAGGACCGATAAAATTACCAATAACACCTGCACCAAAGCATTGGGTAAGCCCAGTACCGTTTGGGCTTGGAAAGGTAAAACCAAAGCATATTCGTGATACGTTAAAGGTTGTCTGGGATAATCGCGACAATCTTCCTTATGCTGCCAGAATATTAACTCAGGGTGTTTGTGACGGATGTGCACTTGGAGTCGCTGGATTACATGATCAAACTCTAACTGGGCCGCATCTGTGTACAACACGATTAAATGTGCTGAGATTGAATACGATGCCTGCCATCAAAGAAGAAATTCTCCACAGTGATATTGAGGATCTAAGAAAATATAATAGTACAGAATTGCGTAAGCTAGGACGCATCCCCTACCCCCTATCCAGGAAAAAAGGAGAGCGTACTTTTACAAGAATAACGTGGGATGAGGCTTTGAATCGGATTGCAAAAAAAATAAAATCTATTGATCCGAAACAACTAGCTTTCTATTTAACTTCCCGTGGAATTACAAATGAAGTGTACTATACTGCTGCTAAACTAGCACGATTCTTAGGGACAAATAATATCGATAATGCCTCCCGCATTTGTCACTCTCCAAGCAAAACCGCATTAAAGCGTTCTCTTGGAATCGGGGCGTCGAGCTGTAATTACATGGATTGGATTGGAACGGATGTCCTTGTTTTCTGGGGCTCGGTTGCGGCTAATAATCAGCCGGTTTCCACGAAATACATGTATGCGGCAAAACGAAAAGGAACAAAAATTATTGTCATCAATCCTTACCGTGAGCCGGCGATGGACGGTTATTGGGTGCCGTCGATTCCTGATTCAGCTCTATTCGGAACCAAAATAGCAGATGATTTTTACCAAGTGAATATTGGCGGAGATATTGCTTTTATGAATGGTGTGATGAAGCAATGGTTTGAAATGGAGGAAAAGGAAAAGGGCTCAGCTATTGATTATAATTTTGTGGAAGCACATACGAATGGCTTTAATCAATTGCAGGAGCATGTAAAGAAGCAGGACTGGGATATATTAGAGAAGTCTTCGGGACTCACAAAAGAACGGATGGCAGAGTTTGCTGAATTACTAGCCTCTGCCAAAAGCGCAGTGTTTGTATGGTCCATGGGACTAACTCAGCATCGATTTGGAACCGATAATATTTCCCAAGTAGCGAATTTGGCGATGCTACGCGGATTTATTGGCCGAGAACACTGCGGAGTGATGCCGATACGCGGACATTCCGGTGTACAGGGCTCTGGTGAAATGGGCGCTGACCCATTTGTTTTACCAGGCGGTGATTTTCAAGAGGATAACATCGCTCGAATGGAACAAATTTGGGGATTTGAGATTCCTAGATGGCAAGGGGATATTGTTGGAGTTTCCATAGAAAACGCCATGCTCCCAAATGATCATGAACGAAAATTGAAGGTCTTTTATACATCCGGAGGCAATTTCTTAGAAACAATGCCTGATCCAAACTTTATCAAGGAATGCTTGGAAAACGTTGAACTACGTGTTCATCAGGATATCATTTTCAACACATCCACTCTTGTAGATGCAAAAGAGGAAGTGATCGTCTTGCCAGCTATGACACGTTATGAACAGCCTGGCGGCGGAACATCTACCTCTACAGAGAGAATGGTATATTTTTCACCGGAAATTAAAGGGCCTCGCATTGAGGAAGCAAGGTCTGAGTGGGAAATTTATGTGGATTTGGCTGCACGAGTGAAACCGGAAGCCAAAGAACTCATGAATTTCACCGATGCTTCGCAAATTCGCAAGGAGATTGCCATTGCAAATCCAAATTACGATGGGATTCAGTATTTAAATAAAAAAGGCGATGTCTTTCAATGGGGCGGTGCATGGCTATGTGAGGATGGAATATGTCCAACCGAGGATGGTCGGGGCAACCTGTTGGCTATCGAACTTCCTGAGCTGCGTAAGCCAGAGGGCCATTTCTATGTCACGACCCGAAGAGGAAAGCAATTCAATTCCATGATTTATGATGAGACAGACGCATTTAACAATGCCGATCGCTACGATGTCCTTATCAATGAAGAGGATGCCAAAGAATTAAACATCGCTGAGGGAGAAGCAATCGTCGTATACAACAAATTTGGCTATTTTCACGGCCGTGCCAAATATGCAGAAACTCAACGCAGCAACCTTCTTGTCTTTTGGCCAGAGGGAAACGTCTTGATTCCAAAAGGAGTATATGAAAAATATGCCGGCATCCCAGAATATAACGCGGCAGTCATTGTCGAAAAGGCAGAAAGCTTCCACGCCCACAAAGACACAAAATATGTAGAAAAACGCATCGAGGATTTAGAAGTAGAAATCGGTTAGCTTGGTCCCACCTTTTTAATGTGAATTTCCTTTCTTATCACGTATCATCTTCATTTTAAGAAATATTACAGGTATCTTTCTGTAGATGCCTGTTTTTTATGTCCATTCTTATTAAATCTTTCCTTGATCCCTAGATAAAAAATATATTGTTCCCATTTTGTCAGGGCGCTCTGGATTTTGGGCACGATACTCCCTCTATTTTTCCCATTTTCCCTGGTGTACTCTCGATTTCGGGCACAATACTCCCTTTATCGTTCCCATTTTCCTTGCACTCTCCCGATTCCGGGCACGATTCTTCCTCTATCGTTCCCATTTTCTTGCACTCTCCCGATTTCGGGAACGATTCTTCCTCTATCGTTCCCATTTTCCTTGCACTCTCCCGATTCTGGGCACGATTCTTCCTCTATCGTTCCCATTTTCTTGCACTCTCCCGATTTCGGAAACGATTCTTACTCTATCGTTCCCATTTTCCTTGCACTCTCCCGATTCTGGGCACGATTCTTCTTCTATTTTTCCCATTTTCCCTGGTCACTCTTGATTTAGGGCACAATACTTCCTCTGTAAAGTTGTTTTCCTATTTGGGCATGATAATCTTATTGAATTACTTATCAATAGATTGAATTTTTATGGTGAAACTAGTCTAACAACATACGGAGGTGATATTCATTGATTTCCTTCTTCTTAACTTTATCCCGCCTTATTAAAGGGATTATCCATACTTTCCACGATAAAGAATTTAAGGTATTGCTTATACTAACTATTGCCATTATCTTGTCCGGAACGATATTTTATCACGAGGTGGAACACTTATCGATTATTGATTCATTATATTTTAGCATCGTTACCCTTACTACAATTGGACATCCTTATTTTTCACCCGAAACGACACTCGGAAAGATTTTTACAATAATATATATATTTACTGGAATTGGCTTAGTCATTGGTTTTATCCAAAAGATTTCAAAAGGAATATTTATTTCAAAAACAAAGATTAGCAAAAAAGGAGAAGAATAAATCATCTTGATGATGAATGTTCCTCTCCTTTTCATTTATCTTTTCATAACGTTAATATAACTTCCAAAACACATTCCCACTATTAAACAGGAAGACCTTTTTTAGTTTTATCGAACTCTATTTCCCCCTTCCACAATCTCTGCAAACTCCTCTAAATCAGTAGAATATTTAATATAAATTCTAGGCAAGAGATAAGCTTCATCCTTTAATTTTCTTTGTGAATAAAGTTCAGGGATGGTTGTAAGTCCATATTGATAGTACTTTTTCGTTTCATCTAAAACTTTTGGATTATAACTTCCATAGGGATAGCTTAGAGCGATAACCGGTTTCCCTGTTATGTTCTGAATTTTATCTTTAGAACTCTTAAGTTGATATGGATAGTCAGTGACTTTTGTTAAATCAGGATGTGTAGCGGTATGTGACTGGATGGAGATTAGTCCCGAATCAGCCAGCTTTTTTAAATCAGATTCAGACAATCGATTTGATCTGCCAACAAAATCAGAAATAACAAAAAATGTAGCAGTAGGTTTAAAGTTTTGTGTTTGCAACTTTTGAAAAATAGTGAAGGCGTTTAGATTATTTTTATACCCATCATCTAATGTAATAAAAATTGGTTTTCTTACGTTATAAATCTCATTCCAACGTTCAAAGGTTAATAATGTAAAGCCATGGTCTCGTAAATATTTCATTTGATCCTCAAAATTTTCCGGAGTTACATATAACTCTTTTGAACCATGATCATGAAATTCATCAATGGAATGGTAAATCAATATAGGAACTTTTTTAGCTGCAGAAACTGGATTTGATAGAAATAATACAAAAAGGAAGAAAGAAAATATCGCAATTTTTTTCATAAAAATCCTCGCTTTACTTTTTTCCTTATTGTTTCAAGAGTTTTGGTTTTTATTAGAGTTATTTTGAAGGAATTTACCCATCAGACTGGTTTATGAAGGACAGTTTCCTCCGGTTCCTTTTTGCTTTTGGCCGTCATAACTCTTATGAAGGACTTCTTCCTCCGGCTCCTTCTTGCTTTTGGTCTTCATAACCTTTATGAAGGACATTTTCTTCAAGATCCTTCTTCCTTTGGGCCTTCATTACCTTCATGAAGAACATCTTCCTCTGTGTTTTTTGCCTTCAGACCAATCTTAATTGACAACTTTCAAGCATTTTTTTATTGTGCATTCTCATTTCGTTTGGCATTACTGGCATTGGGGTCGATATCATTCGCCCCGTAGTCCGGTAAATGTCCTGCATGATTTTTATGATATGTAGACCCCGCGCCTTCTTGTGAATGGTTGGATTGGTTTTGTTGTTTCTTATCATTTTTCATAAAAAAATCACCACCTTATGAAAACTATTTTGTTCATTATGTACAAAAATATCCTAACTGTTCCCACATAAATTTACAGCAGTATGGAATACTTTCAATGAATTTAAATGAGAAAATAGGTGATAAAATGGCAGACAATCAGACAATCAGACCAGGTGAAGTTGTTTATGTGATTATTCGTAATCCCCATGCACAAGACGTTGCCAATGTGCAACAAGCTGCAGTTGTACAAAATCCAGAGGACCCCAATCAACTAGCATTATTTTTACACGAAACATATTATCCGTTATCAGATGAATTTGCCGTATTTCAATCGGAAGCGGATGCAGAACAAGCATATCACGAAGCATTTGGATACCCGGAGGAGTTTTATGGTTAAGCCTTTTGTGCCGCAGCTTGTATATGTAGAACCACAAGCTCTTGTATATCCTCTTGGAAAAGAACTGGTTTCTAAATTTGAATCAATGGGAATTGAAATACGACAAACAACCTCCCATAATCAAATTCGCAACTTGCCTGGAGAGAATCATTTTCAAAAATATCGAATTGCCAAGTCCACCCTTGTCATTGGGTTGAGGAAAACATTGAAATTTGATACCTCCAAGCCTTCTGCAGAATATGCTATTCCTTTAGCAACTGGCTGTATGGGGCACTGTCATTATTGTTATTTACAAACGACTATGGGAAGCAAGCCATATATTCGAACGTATGTAAATGTGGACGAAATTTTTAATGCTGCAGAAGAATATATGAAAGAAAGAGCACCGGAAATGACTCGTTTTGAGGCTTCCTGTACATCCGATATTGTAGGATTAGATCATCTTACTCATTCTTTAAAAAGAGCCATTGAGTTTTTCGGAGCATCTGAATATGGCAAGCTTCGATTTGTTACTAAATTTGCCCATGTTGACCATTTATTAGATGCAAAACATAATGGCAAAACACGATTTCGGTTTAGTGTGAATGATGACTATATTATAAAATACTTTGAACCGGGTACCTCTAGACTTGATGAAAGGATTGAGGCAGCAGTCAAAGTGGCAGATGCAGACTACCCATTAGGGTTTATCGTTGCTCCAATTTACATACATGATGATTGGAAAAAGGGCTATCAAGAATTATTTGAAAAACTGGATGCAGCATTACCATCCAATGCAAGAAAGGATTTAACCTTTGAAATGATCCAACATCGATTTACCAAGCCGGCTAAGCGTGTTATCCAAGAGAATTATCCAATGACAAAGCTCGAACTGGATGAATCAAAGCGAAAATGGAAATGGGGTAAATACGGTATCGGAAAATATGTCTACACAAATGAAGAACAAGAGGACATAAAAGATACATTAGGTGGTTATATTCATAAATATTTTCCCGATGCGAAGATTGAATATTTTACTTAAAACCAATAGGGGACAAATTGGTCCCCTTTTCTATTACCATTCTACAACTGAACTACTTATTCGTTTAACTCCTCGTATAGCTCCAATGTCTTCAACTAGTTTTAGCATTGCCTTATCTTTTTGTTTAGCTTCTATCATAACATCAAAGTCTTGATTCCTTTCTTTAGCTATTTTAAAAAATGGAAGCACAAATTCCAGAGAAACAAAATCAGCATGTGAACGAAATGCATTCTCCGCCTTCGGAGAAGAGAGGTGGACTTTTGGAACCATATTACGAGCTTCCCACGTTCTAAAAATGCGTGATAAATAATAAGCTAGATCTACTTCACCCTTATTCGCCATATAATGATGATAATCTAAAATCATTGGGATGTTTTCTTTTTCACACGCTTCCAAAGTTTCTTTTACATCATAAGTTTTATCATCATTTTCGAGTGTCATTACTTTTTTTATTTCATACGGTAAGCTCTTTAAATTATGATGGAATCGTTCTATGGCCACCCTTTTATCCCCATATGCGCCACCAATATGGATATTAATAACCCCTCTCTCGAGTGCATTCATCGCTTGAAGCATAGAATAGTGAAATTCCATATCCTTCACTGCATTTTGTGTTACTTCCACTTTTGGACTAGTAAAAAGCGTGAATTGATTTGGATGGAAGCTTGGACGCATTTGAAATTGATGGATCAATTGTCCAAGCTCCTCCCACTCGTTTTTAAACGGGGTAATATAATCCCATAATACTTCCGGATGGGTAGCTAAAGGAACAAGGGAACTGGAGAATCGATACAGTTCAATTTCATGTGCAATATTATAATGCAGTATTCTTTTGGTATGTTGTAAATTTTGTGCAGTAACTTCTTTTAACTTATCCAAGCGCTCATTCTTAGGTAAAGCGGAAAAGCGTGAAAATGTTAGTGATTTTGACGGGCTGGCATTCCATAGACCTAAAGCATTTGCTACATATCCAAAGCGAATTTTCATTTGTTTCCTCTTTTTTCCATTATTAGTATTCAAAGAGTATTTCTATCATTCATTTTCAGTATTTCCAACTTAGGTAATAATCCTAAACTCAATTTGAAACCGGACAAAACAAAAAGGACATTGTTAATGCGCAAACATTTCCAGTGTCCTTATGATCGTTAGTATTTTCGATATATGATTAAATCTTTTCTCCGATATACACTTAAAACAATTCCTATTAAAACAGCATTTAGTAAAATCGGCATCAAACCATAGCTGATAAATGGAAGAGAAATACCAGTCAGTGGGAATAAGCCAATGACCATGAGAATATTAGTAGCAAACTGAACTCCATATACAGCTAGGGCTCCAATAAGCAAAAGCTTACCGTAAGAATCGTTTATTTTTAAAGTCACAATAATAATTCTTGCTATAAATAGAGAGAGAATTAGGAAAAGAATAACATTCCTCCGTTCCACTAAAAAATCCAGTAACCACTGCGGTTACTGGATATTACCTTGCTTAATTCATTTCTTTGGCATTATCAATAACTTCCTGAGGTACTTTAATTTCACTCAGTTGATTGTAGTTAGAGTATGTGCCTTTCATTTCTTGTTTGAGTGTCAATTTTTGACCTTCCATTGCCATTTCCATTTCTTGTTTCATATTTAATGCTGTGATATTAAATGTCTTTTTATCGATGAAAATTTCGTAATTTACATTTTTAAACTTGATATTGTTAAAGGCATCTGCACTTTGTTTGAGTGCATCAGGCATTAACTTTTTGGCATTTTCTTTTAAAAATTGGTCGAACTTTTCACCCGATGCTTTCAGATTCAAAATAAATTGAGTATCGTTTTGTTTAAAGGAGAAGTCATCTGTGAATTTCTGTAATTGTTTTAGTTGCTCAGCAGGGTTAGCTTGCTGTTCAGGCATTTGTAAAATTTGCTTAGAAAGCTCTTCCGGCATTTTCATCCATTGTTTTGTTGTCGGATCATAGAGAAAGAAACCTTCTTTCGCTAAATATGCTTCAACATCCATCCCTTGGTCCTGAACAGATGCATCCCCGCCTTTGATATCCATTTTCATTTTTTGATGCATTGCCATTGGATTTAAAACGATATCAACGGATAAATTTGAATGAGTGTCCATTGTTGAATCTTGACCAGGAATATTCATATTTTGATCAATTTCCATTTCAGAATGAACACTTTTTAAATCTTTAGATGCTTCCGTTGTTTTTGCAAACACCTGTGCAAGTGTTAGACTTTCCTTCTTTTTGGTCTTTGAATCGACTGGATCGGCAGTCTGCTGTCCACAAGCAGCTAAACTAAATAACAACAAAATCGAAACAAAACTCATTACTAACTTTTTCATAAAAAGTTTATTCCCCCCTTATGTGATCATTTATATGTACGCTCCTGATCTAAAATGGTTTCATAAAAATCCAATAATAGGAAGAAAGTCCTTATTGGACATTAATACAGATGAATATTTGCATTTTTATAAAAAGGATTGATAATAAAGTTTGTTTTTATTCTCACTTATCTATAAGATTTTCTGGTTAGCTTAACTAGAGTCTTGAATTATTAAATAGAAGGAGACCAAGATAGATTGCTTGTTCCAGTTAAAGGGGCAAGAGTTAAAGATCCAGCTGCCAATTTGGTTGCTGTTAGTTTAATGAGGTATTCCTTAATATTCCATTAGATTATAATTTCTTTTATCTATAAAATGAACCTGCAGATATATTAAATCGGAAGAGGGAAAAAATTGCAACGTCAAAGAAAATTATTACTTTTATCGTTATTTAGTAGTTTCTTAGTTATTTTAAATGGCTTTTTCCAATGGAGTATTGTTGAAATAATAACGCCCTTCTTAATGTTCCCATTTTGGTTAGTGCTTTTCGTTTTTTTTATTGTGATTACCGTTCTAGCCATAGTGCAACTGTTCAAATATAAAAATTGGAAGCCATTCGTAATCCAAGCTGTCACTATCATTATCTTGTTTTACTTTCCTTTTACGCAGACTATGCTTGATTTAGATTTTAAAATGCATAAATCTGAAAGAGAAGAAGTTGTAGATAAGGTGGTAAGTGGAAAGTATAAGTATAATGTTCCAGACAGTCCATCACTTATCCACTTACCTAAACAATACACCCATCTTTCCAAAGGTGGCGGAGATGTTATTGCAGTGAAAACTGGTGATAGCTTTACCATCCTTTTCTTTACCTTTCGAGGAATTTTAGATAGTTTTTCAGGATTTGTTTATTCAACCAATGACCAAAAACCTTTAAAAACGGTTTTTGATGGAGACTTTAAAGAAATAAAAAAATTAGACAAACATTGGTACTTTGTAGGTTCTTATTAAAACGAATGAGGGCATTAATCCAAGGATTAATGCCTTTTTTATTGAAGTTATTATTGTACTAAAGGGAGCTAGAGTAAAAGATCATCTACCAGTTTACTTGAACAATCGTCATTAACTAATTTAAACAATCTAGCGTTTTGTGGAGTAACTCATTTTCAAAATAAATGGATATTTATGCTAATTTTTTTTAGGTTAGTCAGAAAGGAATGTTATAATTTATAATATAAGGTTGCTTGAAAGGGGTTGTTTCAAATACCGATCTGTCAGCAATGTGGCTATAAGTGGAGTTGGAAAGAAACTTTTGTAAAAATGTTTAATTTTAAAAACAAGTTAAGGTGTCCATCCTGCGATTCATTCCAATACGTTTCAAAAAAATCAAGAAATCAATTAAGCTTATTTGTTGTATTTATACCTTTATTGATTGTACCGTTAGTATCATTTGGCATATCTAAATACTTTATATTAACTTTTGAATTAGTTGCATTTGCTTTAGTACTTATTTGGATGCCATTTCTATATAAGTTAAGTAATAAGGATGATCCGATGTGGTAGTATTTCTTCAAATAACGGGGGCAAGAGTTTAAGCATCAAGCTGCCATTTAAGCGGCTTTTCTTATTGAACAAAAGGTTCAATTTAGTACAACAATCGGAACTAATATTTCTAATAAAAATAAGCCATAATATAACGGCTAGTTTTTATTAGAAATAGGATGGTGCAAATGTACATTATTTTTCGCATGATGTTATGGATTCTTGCGGCATGGCGTTGGGGAGATTGGAGGAATTGGAAGAAGTATCAGTCCACCTTTCTCTTTGTTATTCTACTTGACTTGTTATATAACTTTCTTACTTATAATTATCCGATGTGGGAATATAACCCTACTGATATTATTCCGAATCATACTATTAACAATCTGCTTGTAACTTTTCTTTCTTATCCGTCCATTGTATTTATATATTTAGGACGATATCCAATTGGATGGGCAAAACAGGTTGCCTGGATCATTTTCTGGGTAACCCTTTTATCTGTCGTGGAGTTAGTAAACTACAAAATGGGTTTAATGAGTTACCATAATGGTTGGAATTTCGGGTGGTCTGTAATTTTTTATCTTGTTCAAGTGCCTTTTATACGGCTCCATTATAAAAAGCCATTATTAGCCTACGGTCTTTCAGTACTAATAATTGTAGGATTGTTATTACTATTTAAAGTCCCTGTTAGCAAAATGAAATAAATAATGTATTTATCTATCCACCTACATTTCTGCGCCGTAAACTGGCAGCGTGTGGGATTGTCTATTAATGGCTTTAGAGACAACCCGATAGTTTTGTTGTTTGTTCTCCTGAAGACATTGAACTAACGTGGGCAAGAATGTTAAAGATTCAGCTGCCAATTTGGTGGCTTTTTTTTATTCGACTAAAGGGGCAGCATTCCTGTAATAAATTTCTATAGTTTGTGAAGTATTGTACTTAAAGTAAAGGGGGCTTTAGTTCAAAAAAAAGCATTAAACTTTTCTATCGGTTATGTAATTCGAAAAATAGAAAAGTTATATTGCTTTAATCAATATTTTTGTATAAAAAAAGACACAGATCAATTTCTTGATCCATTGTCTTCAAAGTCATAATCATTATACTCAAAAATTTCCATTAAACGTTTTAACTTCTCTTCTGTTCCAGAATTTTCGACTGGAGTATATACACTGCATCTTAAATCATTATTTCCTTGTACTTGCAGAGATGTAAGATTAAACACCATCTTTCCTGCCTTCGCATGTCGAAATTCAATTAACAATTCTGGAGCTGAACTTACTTCACTTTCATTCCAAAACTGCTGAAATTCAGGATAAGCTTGTTCCATGTCTGAGATAAAACTAGAATACCATTCGTCTGCAACATATTTGCCATAGTATGTACGGAAAATAGCGATAAACCCTTTTACAAAATGATCCCAATTCACTGCCAAACTCTTTAATTCTCTTCTCGAAAATAACAACTTTATTAAATTTCTCTCTTCAGGCGGAATGATTTCAAAATTTAAAAAAACATGAGCTGCCGACTCGTTCCATCCGACTATTTGGCATCTTCTATCCGTGATAATCGTAGGACAATTTCGAAGCTCCCTTAATATTTTTTTTAAAGAGGGGCTGATAAGTGTCTCCTGTTCCAAAGTAAACTCAGAATCGGCAATCTCTTCAAAAGCTAATGCATACAAATACTTCTTTTCATCTTTATTTAAAAGCAATGCATCCGAAATAGCATCTAAAACAGATGTCGATACATGAATATCTCTTCCTTGTTCTAACCATGTGTACCATGTTGTACTGACACCCGCAATTTGCGCTACTTCCTCTCTTCTTAGACCAGGTGTTCGTCTACGGGTACCGGTTGGTAGTCCAACCATTTGAGGATTAATTTTGGAACGCTTTGTTTTTAAAAAATCAGAGAGTGCCTGCAATCTTGTTTCCCTATTCAATTCAACCCACCTAACCTTTCCTAGTACTTATTATACTAGGATAAACCACAACTTGTAATAGGATAATGGCGAGTTAAAATAAAGAAAAAGGAAAAATTAGGAGGTATTACAATGAAAAGAGTTGTAATTACAGGAATGGGTGTAGTCTCTCCATTAGGAAATGATGTTGAAACCTTCTGGGGAAATTTATTAAATGGCAAATCAGGAATATCTACCATTGATACTTTTGATGTTTCTAATTCTAAAACAAAAATCGGAGGAATTGTTCGTAACTTCGATGCCAAAGAAAGATGGGGAGCAAAAGAAGCAAGACACTTAGATCGCTTTAGTCAGTTTGCCCTTGCAGCAGCAGAAGAAGCAATCAGTAGTTCTCAATTAAATCTGGATCAATTAGATCGTGAAAGATTTGGGGTATATGTTGGTTCTGGAATCGGAGGAATCCAAACCTTAATCGATAATGTAAATATTCTAAACGAAAGAGGCCCTAATAGGGTAAGCCCTACTTTAGTACCAATGATGATTCCAAATGCGGCAGCAGCCCAAATCAGTATTAAATTTGGTGCACTTGGTCCATCTTTGTCCCCAGTTACAGCATGTTCGATAGGAAACACATCTATTGGTGAGGCATTCAACCTCATTCGTATGGGGGATGCTGATGTAATGATTGCAGGCGGTGCAGAGGCAGCCATTACCACTTTGTCATTAGCAAGCTTTGGAAATGCGAAAGCTTTATCAACAAAGAATGAAGAACCTGCTTTGGCTAGTCGGCCTTTCGATGCAAAAAGAGATGGTTTTGTTATGAGTGAAGGTGCGGGAATATTAGTTCTTGAATCGTTAGAGCATGCCATGCGAAGAAATGCACCTATTTTATGTGAAGTGATTGGATATGGGGCGAGTTCAGATGCCTACCACATGGTAGCTTCACATCCAGAAGGAACTGGTGCCTATATGGCAATGAAAAGTGCATTAAGAAAAGCTAATTTATCACCGGAATCAATTGATGTAATTAGCGCACATGCAACAAGTACACAGGTGGGCGATTATTCCGAAACACTCGCTATTAAGAAGTTGTTCGGAGATAATGCTTATCGCATTCCTGTTACGGCCAACAAATCGATGATTGGGCATATGTTTGGAGCATCTGGAGGAGTCGAAGCAATTGCCCTAGTCAAAAGCTTAAGGGAAGATATTGTTCCACCAACTATTAATTTGGAAAATCCAGACCCGGATTGTGACTTGGACTATGTTCCAGAGGGTGCAAGGAAAATGACATTGAACATAGGATTGTCCAACTCTTTTGGATTTGGCGGACATAACTCGGCTATCCTATTAAAAAAATATGAATAATAACCCTGATACAAATTAGCTGTATGACCATTTTTAGGGCCTGAATTTCAAAACAGGCTCTTCAGAATGGTCTGAAGGGACAGGTTCGTTGTCCCAACTCATTTACGTATGAATATGAGTAGAGAGGAACTTGGACCTAGACTTGTCCCCTATTCCAAACTATCCTTATTTTGCAGTAAATCTAATTTTTCCTCTATCCGTTTTAATTGCTTTTTCCTATTTTTATTAGAAACAATAAAACTAATAATAAAAACTAAAAAAACAATTGGGATACAAAACGTAAATAATTGAAAAATAATATCCCCAGTATTTAAATGACCGTGCATATATGTCTCCTTTCATGGTCGAATCATTTTAAGACCCTTTAGAAAAAATGGGACGAGGGAACTGTCCCTCTATCCCATCTTTTTGCTTAGAAGTTTGGTACTTATAAATGATGCTGCTAATGCGATAAACGCAAAGATAATGGTTGGAATAATGTTAATATTACCAAATTCTACAGTGGATGATAATGCTGCATTGCCATCCAAAGATATACTTGGTGTGTAAAACAATGTTAGCAGCATTCCGGAAAAAATCTGCAATACCAGAAATACAGACACAAACACTCCAAAAAATAATATATATTTTTTCATGCGCATCCCTCCTTCTAACAATAAATACGTTTCACATCGTAAAAAGATTCAGGATAAAGCATTTTCAAACAAACAAGACTTCATATATAAAGAGACAAAATGTCTATAATAAAAAAACACAAGAAAAACTAGATATATATCTTTGTTTTACTCGTGTTGAAAAATGATTATATTATTAAAAGAAAAATTTATTATTATAGATTCATATTCACTAGAATCTTACATTGACTGCGATCCGTTGTTAATATTTCAAACCTTTTTTCGACAATAGGAGTCATTAACATATTTATTAATATACTCAGGTGTTTTTGTATCCCATAAAATTACCCAACACTCTTTAAATCCTAGCCTTTTCATTGCTTCATAACGATGGTTTCCATCATTGATGATTAATTTTCCTGATTGATGCTGGACGATTAAAGGCGGGCACTCCCACCCTTTCTCCAGCATTTCACAAAATTTCTTTATCTGATTTTCCCATTCTGTATTTGGAACTTGATATTCCATGTTTCCCTCTGGCCCACAGCACCTATTGATTTCGTTCAACGAAATCAATATTGGACCTAGCCAATATCGTCTTTCTAGTTTTAATCCGTTTGAAAATTCCTTATTTTCTCCAACAGTTTTAAGGAAAATATGTACCCATTCCTCCATACATCCTTGTTCAGAAAAATTTTTTGCTTCTTCCACACTAAATGTCAAAAGTTGCATGAAAGCCCCCCTAAAACACGTCCAAATTTTTCTTGTAATAAGAATTATAGCTTTAATTCCATCCGACTATATCTATTATTCATTCCCATTGATTTATATAAATGCACAGCAGTCTCATTACATTCATAAACATCTAATTCTATCGATTCAACGCCCATGTTTTTTGCATAATCAATAATATATTCAAAAACGAATTTACCGATACCTTTCCCTCTCCTATCCTTTCTTTTAGAAATCTCGTTTACATAAAGGAAGGATCTATTATTAAAATAGACTTTTTTTCTACATTCTCAGCGTTTAAAACGGAATAACCAATTATTTCTTTCGTCATTAGATCTTCCACCACGATAACTTTTGACTTTTTTGCCTGGAAATATTGCTTAACGTCTTTTTCATCATATAAATTTTCATTAATAAATACATCCGGTCTCAACTTAACATGATAATCATCCAGCTGTCTTCTAAGATGGATAATATCCTGAATATCCTCTTCATTTGCATCACGTATGGATAAATTCATTTGTAGCTCACCCTTTTTTTTAAATACTTAAAGTATAAAAGAAACCATTCATTTTCCAATATATAAACTCAAACCAATTTTTTCGTATAATATAAAACTAAATCATCATCTACAAAAACATATGTACCCTTCTGAACTGGTTTACCATCATATTGAATTCCATTCCCATCTGGAATATATCCCAATTTCGTATATAGTCTCTGTGCACTTCCGTAGTCCTTAAAAAGACCTACACCAATACCGATCGTATTAGCCCCCTTTTGTAAAGCTGCTTTTTCCAACTCTATAATGATATTCGTTGCAATCCCCTTTTTTCTGTATACATCAAGCGAATATTCTTTAATTCACTGCCATAGCCACTAGAACCATTGCCTATCATAGAATGTTGAATCACCCGAACACCTCAAAAATCGTTTGTACTATATTACGTGATATTTAGGAAGATTGTTTCAATTTTTTAGAAGAAGCTAGAGGTTGGATAGGATATCCTCTTTTTACAATTAATTTTTGAGGACTTTATCGGTTTTACTAAAGAATGGGTACCGTTCTACAGCAGGAATAGAACAGTACCCTTCTCCATACGAAATATTGATAGTAAATATTTTTTATAATCATTTTAAATATTGCAGAATCATTTTTTCTGCAAGTAAAAAATTACCTCTATAATCATATTCCTTATCTATTACAGCATAATGTAAGCAAATACCATCAAGCATTGCCCAAAATAAACTTGCAAACGTTTCAGTTTCTACCTCTCTTTTGAATTCTCCATTTTTCTGGCCTTCTTGAATTATTTGGATCAGGAAATGTAGCATTTGATTTTTAAAATGCTCTTTCATAATATTTCTTAAATGATCATATCTTGATGAATTAATCCAAAATTCTAGGTCAACTCGAATAATGTTAGTCCATCCCTCAGTTGTAGTAACAGCTTCTCTATAGACACGTAATAGCTCAACAATTTTCTCATCAGCTGAACTAAATTTTTTAAACCGTTCTTGCAACTTACTAAATGTATGGTTTGTCCTTTGTTGCATGGAAGTAATATATAGATCTTCCTTACTCTTAAAATAAGTATAAACCATTCCTTTACTAATTCCGGATTTTAATCCAATATCATCTATTGTCGTTAATTCATACCCTTTTTCTCCAAATAAAATTAATGCATTTTCCATAATTAACTGTCTCTTTTTTTCTTTATAAGACTCAGAAACCTTTGGCATTTAACCATCTCCTAATCAAGTACTGAAAACCATTTAATGTATTTTTAGGTTAAAATGCATCATTTTTTTCTAATCATCATTTTCCTTTATATTTACATGAATTCCAGAAGAATCTATGACTAAAGGAGTTTCTTTTTCTAAGAAATGATTTCCGCTACTAAGGAAATATCATATTTTTAAATCAACTTATACATTTCATACTGTTGTAAAGACCCTTTCGTAAAACCATGCTTTTTAAAGAAACCTTCAAGCAGACTGTTATTTGGAAATCCAGCTGACATTTTGGTTAATTGAAGGTCTTTAACTGCCTCTTGTAAAAGTTTTGTTCCAATACCTTTTCCTCTAAAGCCCTTATCCACCATTAAAAAGTTAATATTTCCGCTTTCTCCTATCGAGAGAGCACCTGCAGTTCTTCCATTTTCAAAGACAGCATAATAGTGGTTAGTTGGAATTTGAACAATAAATTCTAGGTCATTTTGCCAATTAATATGATAATTCCATTCTTGTATATTTTTCTTAAACTCCGCAAAATCTATTTTTTCCACATTGAAAACAGAATGTGTATTTAATTGCTTCGCTTCGGTATTCGTATAATAGACAATGTCATATATTTTTTCATAACCTAATTTTTGATAAAAATTTATTGCACGGTCATTACCTACAATCACTTCAAGAAATAATTGTTTACATCCCTGTTGGATTGCTGCTTCCTCGTGGAGTTCCATTAATTTTTGGCTGATTTTTTTCCCTCTGTAATTAGGGTGAATAGCCAGAGCCCCACATCTCAGCGTTTTTATTGACTCATAATTTTTAATCCCACCAAGTATAACCCCTACTGGTTGTTCCTGATCAAAAGCAATAAAGGAAATTTCTCGACTGTTACCTTCTGGGCCAAAAAAACGACTAAGAAAACTTTCCATTGTAAATTGAAATTTTACTATGTAATCAGAAAAGCCATCCATAAACGCTTGAAAAATAAAACGATCCTCTACAGCTGAACATTTTTCATACCGAATTTGAGTATTATTAGCCACCATATACTCCACTCCTTTTTAATATTTGTTTTTAAATTTCTAAAAAAACCGACTATATAGTTTTTATTTTATCTGAGAGTTCCGAAATTGTATAGCGCAAATAATCATAACTTTTGGAGTTATCATTTAATAACCTTCGATTTAATGAATGATACTCCTCTCTTTATAAACGTTTTTATTCATCTAATTATGTCTCTTCGATAAAAACAGAACTTTTAGTTGTGGAAAATGCAAAAAACTTTAACGTAAAAAAGTTCCCCGTCCAAATAGGACGGGGACAACCTCATAAGAACCAATGCTTTCCCATAATGATTCGTTGACAATTACTGCTTATGACAACTACTCATTAGTCGGATTCTCAATTCTGTATTATTTTCCTTCTAAATGGGGGATCTGTTTCTGTTTTCTTAGCAAAATCATATAGTAGACAATATAATAAGCAAACATGATTAGCATTAGCCCTGAAGTCCAGGAATTGCCTACAGAGTAACCGATATTTTGAAAATCATTCGGTTGCCCTTGTTGTAACTTTGCATAGGTTCCGCCTACGAATATTCCGTAAAATCGATAAACAAATCGAGCAAGAAATAGAAAAGTAACAATGCTCCCAATCCAAATATTAGGACGGTAATATAAACGATCTTCTCTTTGCTCAAAACTAGTTATGGATGAACCATAATAAGCAAGAATAATTCCTAAAATAATTCCGACAATGTCAGATATTAAGCTGACTGGATGGGCAATCCCGGCTGCGAAAAATATTAGTCCAATAATAAAAAATAAAATCATTCTAAATAACATTTTCCCCTGATTCAAATGTTGCCACCCAATATTTCGTCGTACACGTCTATAAATAATCCATAAAATTAAAGCGATAATAAAAATAATATTGTATGAATGCTGATTCATCGTACCCTCCATTTTTAAACAAATATTTTTGTTGTTACTATCTTACCTTGAAAACCTCCAATAATCATCTACCTTAAGATAGAATGCGAAAATAAAATCTCTATCGGAGGATAGAGATTTTTTTCGATAAATTGATAATATTGTATTGCACTCAAGGAACGGGACTTAAAACATTTCGCTCCATTTCCGCACTTGTTAAAAAAGCGGATGATGGACCTATCTCTCCGACGTCATTTCATTAGGGTTTCGCTGAAATGGCATGCGACCCAGCGGCCTTCGCGGACTTCGCGCCATTCTGGAACTTCTTTGCATTTTTCGGTGGCGATTGGACAGCGTGTGCGGAATCGGCAGCCGGATGGTGGATCGATTGCACTTGGCAGATCACTGTTTAGGACAATCCGTTCCCTGCGGCGTTCTACCTTTGGATTTGGTATTGGAATAGCCGACAGTAGCGCTTGTGTGTAAGGATGTAATGGTTCACGATATAGTTCTTCTGATGGGGCCATTTCCACTATATTTCCTAAATACATTACACCAATACGGTCGCTGATGTATTTTACCATCGATAAATCATGGGCAATAAACAGGTAGGTTAACCCCTTTTCTTTTTGTAGCTTCTTTAAAAGATTTACTACCTGCGCTTGAATGGAAACATCCAGTGCGGAAATCGGTTCATCAAGAATCATGAACTCCGGCTGCACCGCAAGGGCCCTGGCAATCCCAATACGTTGACGCTGTCCTCCTGAGAACTCATGCGGATATCTGCTCGCATGCTCTTTTTGAAGTCCTACCAGTTCCAACAATTGCTGAACCTTATCCGCTCTTTCTTTCTTGGTTTCATATAAATGATGAATATCCATCCCTTCTGCAATAATATCTTCCACCGTTTTACGTGGATCCAAGGATGCATAAGGATCCTGAAACACCATCTGCATTTTCCGATGAACGCGATTTTTTTCTGTATTGTTTAAACTACCATGTATCGGCTGCTGATTAAAAATTACCTCTCCACCTGTAGCTTCATATAGCTTTAGAATCGTTCGACCAGTTGTAGATTTGCCGCATCCTGATTCTCCTACAAGTCCGAATGTTTCCCCCTTCATAATTTGAAAACTAACATTATCTACAGCCTTTAACGTAATTTGTCCACCTAATGTAAAATACTTCGTTAAGTTTTTCACTTCCATAATTGGTTCATTGGATGGATGACGTTCCATTAACGCAACGGATGATTCATCTTTTTTAACCAATGTAATGCCTTTTTCATTCACCGTAATAGGAGGAGTAACTTTAGGCGCTTTCTCATGGAGCAGCCAGCTTGCTGCATAGTGGGTTTCAGAAACCTTATACATCGGAGGCTCTAGCTCATAATCAATAGCCAATGCATATTCGTTCCTTGGAGCAAACGGATCGCCTTTTGGCGGATCCATTAAGTCCGGCGGAGAACCAGGTATGGAAATTAATTCGCCTGTGGTATCTAAACTTGGCATAGAACTAAGCAGTCCCCAATTATATGGATGCTTTGGATCGTAAAAAACATCATCCACAGTGCCTTTTTCAACAATTTTCCCTGCATACATAATGGCTACGGAATCTGCAATATTCGCTACTACCCCCAAGTCATGTGTAATTAAGATAATCGCAGTTCCCGTCTTTTTCTGAATATCCTTTAATAGATCTAAAATCTGTGCCTGAATGGTAACATCTAAGGCAGTTGTCGGTTCATCAGCTATTAAAATTTTCGGATTACATGCCAAGGCAAGGGCAATCATAATACGTTGACGCATACCGCCTGAAAATTGATGGGGATATTGGTTAAATCTCATTTCTGCATTGGGGATTCCGACTAATTGAAAGAGTTCCATTGCGATTTCTTTTGCTTTACTTTTACTTAATTTTTGATGCTTGATAACACTTTCCGCAACTTGTTTTCCAACCTTCATCGTTGGATTAAGAGCTGTCATCGGGTCTTGGAAAATCATAGAAATCTCTGAACCGCGAATACTCTGCATTTTTCTTTCGGACAACTGCACTAAATTTTGCCTATTAAACCAAATCTCCCCTTGATCGATAGAGGAAATTCCTTCCGGCAATAATCGCATAATAGCCCTGGAGGTAACGGATTTTCCCGATCCTGATTCGCCAACGATTGCTAATGTTTCCCCTTTTTTCAAGGTAAAATTAACACCTCGAATAGCGCGGACCGTCCCGGCATATGTTTTAAAAGAAACATGGAGATCCTTCACTTCTAAAATGTTTTCCATACTTTGTGCCTCCCTAAAAACTCTCATTATGATAGGCTTTCATATCTATTTCCGCATTTTTGGATCAAAGGCATCTCTTAATCCGTCCGCCAATAAGTTAAAACACACCATTAATGCCGTAATGATAATCGCTGGATATAATAAAAGATAAAATTGATTCCGCATCGCTCTAAAACCATCGTTAATCAGTACCCCCAAGGAGGCTGCAGGCTCTTGCAAACCAAGTCCAATGAAGCTAAGAAACGCTTCGGTAAAAATCGCACTAGGAATTGTAAACATCATATTAATAATGATTAATCCAATCGTATTCGGAATCATATGATTCATAATAATTCGTTTATTGCCTGCCCCTAATGAGCGAGATGCGAGGATAAATTCCTGATTTTTATACTTAAAAATCTGGGCACGAACAAGCCTCGCCATATTGACCCAACCTGTGATAACCATCGCGACTGTAATGGTGATGATCCCTGGTTTCATCATCATAATTAATAGAATCACGATGACAAGGTGAGGAATTCCTACTAAAACTTCAATCACTCTTTGCATAAAGCTATCTACTTTTCCGCCAAATAAAGCGGATACTGCTCCAAAGGTAACACCAATCGTTAAATCTAAAATACTTGCTAAAAAAGCAATATAAAGTGAAATTCTTGTCCCGTCCCATATCCGTGTCCATTGATCCCGTCCAAATTTATCCGTTCCAAGCCAGTGATTACTATTAGGAGACTGATAGGTTTTAGAATAGTCCGTTTGATAATAGTTATAGTGATTCATATATGGACCCACAATAGCCAATATAATAATGAGGGCTAAAATAACTATGCTGACAATTGCAGCCTTATTTTTTTTAAGCCGAATCCAGCTATCCTTCATAAAGGATAAGGATGGCCTCGAAATTTTTTCAATATCCTCATGTTTCCTGCCGACTACTTGAAACAATTCATCAGGCAGGGAATCCATTTTTCGGTTTGCTTCCGCCATTTATCTCACCCCTTTGCTCCACTAATTCGAATCCTTGGATCAATAACACTATATAGAAGGTCTATTACGAGCATGGTTAAAATGAAAAACGCGCTGTAGAAAAGGGTTACACCCATGATGGTTGTATAATCATTAAACTTAATGGAATCAACGAACAAACTACCAATTCCAGGGATACTGAAGATACTTTCAATTACTAATGAGCCAGTTAAAATGCTTACCGCCACAGGACCCAAAATGGTGATAACCGGTATCATCGCATTACGAACAGCATGTTTGATAATGACTGTCCATGCGCTTAGTCCCTTTGATTTCGCTGTTAAAATATAGTCTTGCTGAAGGACATCTATCATTTCCGTTCTCATGAAACGAGCAATTAAAGCGACAATCATTAAGGATAGCGCAATGGTTGGCAGTATCGAGCTATCATAGCCTTCCCAAAAGGCAACGGGCAGGATTCCCCACTTCAAACCAACATAATATTGCAGTAATGCTGCAAAAACAAAATTCGGAATCGAAACCCCTATTACCGCAATAAACATGGTCAAATAATCCCAAAATGAATTATGCTTTAATGCAGCGACCATCCCTAAAATAAGTCCTATCGACAATCCAAGAATAACTGCTTGTGCTCCTAATAAAGCAGACGGAACAATACGTTTGGCAAGCAATTCGTTTACGGATTGTCCTTTATAATAATAGGAAACTCCAAGATCACCTTTGACTAAGTTTTCTAGATACCTTCCGTATTGAACATATACTGGTTTATCTAGCCCGTACTTTGCCAAAAATTCAATTCGTTGCTCCTGTGAAAGAGTGGCCAGCTTTTCCTCATTAAAAGGGGAGCCTGGAAGCATCTTCATTAAGAAAAATGTGATGGTTGCAATTATCCATAACGTGACGATAATATTCACGATTTTAATCCCGATAAACTTTTTCATGAAAACACCTCATCTTTCCATTTAAGGTAGAAAATCAATTAATGTAAAAGTTTCTCCTAATCTGCTGGAGTCATATGTTGTTAATAGAAATAGATTAGGAGGGGATAGAAGGATCCCCTCCTAATCGGAGTTATTTATCTATTTTTACATATTTAAGTTCTAGCGTTGCTCCTGGAGCAATCTTTAATCCTTTGACTTTTGGATTAATCATATAGGCTCTTCCATCAAAATAAAGCGGAGTCATGTTACCATCTTCGATTAATAGTTTCTCAGCTTGAACAAACATATCTATACGCTTGTTCTCATCTTTTTCAACCTGTGCTCCATCGACTAAAGCATTATATTCCTTGTTGTTATAATTACCTCGAGATTGCGTTTTTGGATCTACCCATTCGTACATGAAGGTTAATGGGTCATTATAATCTGCACCCCATCTGTTCACGGCTAGCGTAAAGTCTCCATTACGCATTGCTTCTAATCTTCCGCTGAAAGGCTTCGTTACGATGGATACGTCAACTCCAAGATTTTTCTTATATTCGCTTTGAAGGAAGGTAGCTGTATCTTTTGATACTGAATCGTCTGATACTAATAGCTCAATCTTCGGTAATTTACCGCTTTCTTTAATTCCTTCGGCTAATAATTCTTTTGCCTTTGCAACATCTGGTTTAAATACATCCCCTGCAAGTTCACGGTAGGTTTTACCATCCGTACCATTCATACCTGCTGGAACAAGTCCCGTTCCAGGCAATGATCCGTTATTTAGAATGGTATCCGTTAAAATTTTCGGTTCCACTGCCAATTGAAAGGCTTTTCTAATTTTTTGATTATCAAAAGGCTTTTTCTTAAGGTTCGCTTGTGTGAAATAAGTTCGGAACATAGTTTCCGTACCAAAACCTTCTTTATCTTTATAAGAATTAACATCTGAAGATTGAAGATATACCTTATCCAACTTACCTGATTCATATAGATTTAAGGCAGTGCTTGCTTCCTTAAGAACATCCATATTCACTGTCTGGACTTGGACATTCTTTTTATCCCAATATTTATCGTTTTTCTTTAAAGTGACACCTTTTGCTTGATCATAAGAGGTTATAACATAAGGACCATTGTAGAGGATGCTGTCTGCTGTAAGTGCGAATTTGTCAAATCCAACTTTTTCAACAAATTTTTGATTCAAGGGAAAATACGTGACAAATGCAGTTAAACTTAGGAAGAAAGGTGTTGGCTGATTTAATGTGACTACAAGTGTTTTATCATCTTTTGCTTCAACAGCGACTGCTGAAGCATCCGCTTTTCCAGCATTATAATCCGCTGCACCTTTTACAAATTGAGCGATGATAAATGCATACTGGCTGGCTGTATTCGGATCCAAGGCTTTAAGCCAAGAATATTTAAAATCGGCTGCAGTTACAGGATCACCATTGCTCCATTTAATTCCGTCTCTTAGGTGGAAAGTATACGTAAGCTTATCATCTGAAATATCGACGCTTTTTGCCATAGCCGGCTGTGGCTGGTTATCTTGATCCAAACGATATAGACCTTCCAGCGTATTATTTAAAATAGTGAAGGAGGTTCCATCCGTTGTTTTCACTTGGTTCAAATCCGGAATATCAGATTCTAATGCTAAATTTAAAACACTATCTTTTGCTTTTTCAGTGCCGCCATTTCCATTACTGGACGTAAAACCACCACATCCACTCAGTATGAGTGTTAGCAATACAACCAATGAAACGCTACTAATCCATGCCTTTCTCATCATACTCCCCCTTAGTTTAAAGTGCTAAAGCTTGTCTAAAAAGTAGAATAATAGGATGCAGTCACTCATATGATGGTGAAAATTGGATTTTCATAGAGTTTAAGCATTCCTAACATAAAAATACGTTAATGAACCTTACACATATGCAATTATGTCTTAAATATTCTAGTTCCCAATACATATGTAAGATTGATTAACATTAAAAATATTATACAAAGTTACGGAAAGATGGTCAACAGAATTTTATAAATATTATAAATAGTTTGAATTATGACGAAAGTTGTGTTTTGGAACTGAATCTGAAAATTAAGATAGGTCATTGGATCTGTATCAGGATGGATAGTTAGGTCCCTTTTCCCAAGGTTTTTAAATTAAATTAGAAATGCATATTTTTTAGGAAGAATGACTGATAGAGGGTAAAACTTTCTTGTGCGATGGATTAAGTATAAACATGAGAGTTTTATAGATCAAAATCCATAAAAAAAAGAAGGACGAGGTACCTGTCCTCCCTACCTATCTCTTAAGTGGCGGTTAATAGTTTTCTTATTTTTGTTAATACTGTCCTACGATTATCGTCATTTGCAAGAACGATAAAAATATAGTTTTCATTGAGATATTTGTCTAACCAATTACTAACTCCAGGGAAGCCGCCTTCATGTCCATTTATGTTTTCTACAAAAACCCGTGGGAATACACCCAGTATTGGAGTTTTATCTGAAAATATATTCTCCTTTTCCGTGATTAGTTTGTTCTTTCTAGAAAAATTCCATAAATAATGTAAAGTTTAACTGTTAATTGGATTTATCATTAAATAGTTCTCTTAAAATGGGCATCGCTGATTCATAATCATTTTTATAATGTCCAAAGCTTTCATCGCTTACGATTTCAAATCCAAACTTTTGGTATAACCCAATTGCTTTATAACTCCAAGTTTGTGTATGCAAATAGATATCTTTGTTTCCTTCAAGAATGGAAAGTGTTTTAATTGACTCAAAGACCAGCGCCTTCCCAATCCCTAAACCCTGGTAATTTTCCTTCACTGCAAACCAATGGATGGATGGAACCCGATCATTTGCTGACATATTCCACCAACTTGTTATCGTACCAATTTCCTCCCCGTTCTCATTCTGTACGAACAGCAACCTTTTTTTCAGATCGTCCAAAAACGGCAAATAGTTTGCCTGAAAATAGTTTAATCCTTCTTTAATTGTAGAAAACTCTCCAACGGATGCTTCGATCTCTGCCCACTTCTCTTCTTTTCCTTCAGAAAAAAATACGAAGGAGAAACCTGGTGGCAGCAAGGGGGATTTGGGTATTTTCATACCCGAACGTCTTTTCATAATGACATTAAAATAAGGAATAGACTTATTAAGCATTAGACTCATCCCTTCTGGGGAAAGTACTGCGATTTCCACTAATTTAGTAAACTTTCACATTATAATCTGCTTTGAATCCTTTTTATTGCATCAATAATTACGTCTGGTCTATCCATATGGACAGAATGGCTAGATCTTTTCGCAAAAACCAATTCACTAACATTTGTAAGTTTTTCCTGTTCCAATATAAGTTCTTGCCATTTTTCTTCAAGTAATCTTATTTCCCATTCTGGCAATCCATCTTGAACTCCTAATTGAATGTTAAATTCCTTATCCCTTCCGATGATGATTAAGGGTTTATCAGGAAAGTCTCCTATATTCTTTATGATTTCAGCATCATTTTTCCAATTAGAAATCTCAGAATACATTGCCTTATACAAATTAGGATTTGTTTGAAAATCCATCAAGCGATGTTGAATTTGTAATGGAAAAAGCTTTTGTTTTTCCGAAAGGGACGGGTTAATCATCTTTCTTAATTCTTCTTGGTTCATATTTGAATATAATAGACACTTTTCCATCCACTTCTCATCCGAATCCTCATTTAAAACAGGTAAATCTAATTCGTCTAAGATTCTTAAATCAACGGATGTTGAATCGACTAAAACGATTCCTTTAACATTTTCAGGATGTAATTGGACAAAATGCTGTGCACATAATCCGCCATATGAATGCCCAACCAATAGTATCTGTTCATCGATTTCAAGAAGCCTCATCATTTCCTGCATTTCATTTACTACCGCTTCCGTATTACGTACCTCATTACCAATTTCACTTTCGCCAAGTCCTGGTCTATGAAACATAAAAACTCTGTTCGTTTTACTTAATGTTTCCGTAATCTCATGCCATTCATCAAATGAACAACCCATCCCTGTAAGAATGATAATTGGTGTTCCGCTATATCCTTTTTGTTGAATCTCGATTTTATTTTTATATATGGTTAAAAAGGTATTAATTTTGGGTCACCTCTAAGTATTTACTTATTCTATTTCATCTAATTCGTAGCTATAGCACTTCTATGAGATATATCCCCTTCTAGGACAAGTCTAATATTCTCCTTATCTAGTTCCACTATGGTCAAACTAGTATCATGAATAAATGGTGGATTCCAAAGTCTTTCGATTGAAAGACCTTTAAAAATCAGTAATAAACATTTAATAACAATGGAATGGGTAACGATTAATATGTTTCCCGATGAATGCTCCTTTTGGATACGTTCTAATACTTTTAATACCCTTTCTTTAACATCAGCAATACTTTCTCCTTGTGCAGGGGTATACAGATGAGGGCAATTCCAAAAAGCATTGTAGTCATTTGGATAGTTTTCTTTAATGCTTTCTTTCGTTTTTCCTTCCCATTCCCCAAGAAATATTTCCTTTAAATTATCCTCATAAATAATAGGAATATTTCTATCGCCACAAATCATTTTAGTTGTTGTTACAGTCCTTCCGCTGGGGCTAGAATAAATGGCGGAAAAAGATGTATCCTTGAGTCTTTCTCCTAATTCTATAGCGTTTTTAATCCCGTTCTCTGTTAAGTTGGAATCCTTCCATCCTTGCATTCTATTTTGCGTATTCCATTCTGTTTCACCGTGTCTTGTTATATAGAGTGTTATCATCAGACTACCTCACTTTAATAAATTCGTTCTTATGAACCACTTAAATATCCCCAAACATCTCAGACAATTCCAAAAGATTTTCTGCTAACCATGTCATTTCATTTTGAAATTGAACCTCTTGATACCTTTCTTGATTTAATTGAGGTGTAACCCACCAAACACTTTCTAAATACCACAATAATTGAAGAGAACGAACCACAGTTCCGCTCTTAAGTTTACGTTTTGTTTTATAGCCATCTATGAACGCAATGGCGGAATTTCCATGAAACTGCTTATCTTTCAATACACCAGACATTATGGCTCTTGCAATATCCAATTCAGGATAATCGAATGCAAAACGGTCAAAATCGAGAATGGCTGATAGATGATCCCCATTAAATAATAGATTGTCTACCCACAAGTCTCTATGTCCCCAGCCTGGATCACAAGAACTAATCCATTCCAAATCAAAATGTTCTGTTGCTCTGATTTGCATTTCTACTAATCTCGTTAATGGATTGTTTTCTTGCACTCTTTGATAGAGTGTTTTCCAATGTTCTAATCGTTGTTGACGGCTTGGAGGAATAAATTTAGGAGTTTTTGCAACTCCGTGTGTACCATCGTTAAAAACATTGTGCATTTGCCCAGTTATTTTCCCCAGGCTATACATTTGATTTTCATTTAACGTTCCCGGCAGCATGTTATCTCCAGTCATATGTTCCATAATGATAAATCGTTCACCACTAGTGGAGGTGTGTATAACATTTCCATTATGTGTTAAAACTTTAGGACAAGGTGTTCCATTTTCGTATTGCCTTAATTGTTCCTGAATGGCTATATTTTGTTCTGAAGAAACTTGTTTTAGGTCATACTTCTCATATCGTTCCTTACTAAACTGCTTAATAACAAATATTCCTTCTTCGGTCTCTACTTTCCACTTCAGATTTAGTAACCCCAAACTGAACTGCGCCCGTGTATATATGTGCAAACCAAATAAATTTTCTATAGTATCTTTTATATCCAAATAAATACTTTCGGGGGACTTCATTATGGTTTTTATCATCAATTCCTCGCTTTCTATCATTTAATATCTACTACCTCAAAACGCTCGCAAACCAGCAACATATCTTCTCGGAATTCTTTTCCTATTTTCTTTAGTTCAGATTGAAAGAATTTTTCGTGCGCCTCTTTCCAGTATCGATAAGTTCGATCCCCTTCACCTTCTGCAACAGCGAATTCTTCCGGGACTTCATTCATTGGTAAAACCTTAACATCTATTGTTTTAATAATGGCTACCGGTTTATCCTGACTGTTTAATATAATGCTATAATCATCTGTTGTCGGAAGTGGTTCATTTTCCAATTCATAAAAGATATGGGCAGAACATGTGGCTGTTTTAATTCCTTCTACCACCAATTGCGCAAGATTATCTGGATCTGCTCCAAATTGCCATGCACTCACAGATTGAGGTTTTATCCTGTTTCCCCAAAAATGATCCCAATACATTTGTGCTTCATGATTCATTTGTTATTCCACCTTTACATTTTTTCTTAAACATTTTTCCATTCAGCGGCGTATTTTTTTCGATATTCTAGGATTTCTTCACTCTCTATTAGTCTTAATCCCGCATCTTTTATGATTTCGTCTTGAACATGGTCATATAATTTCCTAAGTCCTTGAATGATGTCACAGCGTATTAAAGTATAGTTCTGTTCAGATTTACAGGAAATAAATCTGTTTACCAGATGCAACGTTACTATCTCCTTTTGTAAAGTACCACCCAAACCTCGTACGCCCAATTCACTTCTTTCTCTGTAACAGAAAGAATATATTGGAATGCTTCGTCTTGAACGTATTTATTTGGATCACTTAATTTTTCAAAATATGTTTTTATCGTTTGATACACTATCCTTTTCCCCATCCCTGTTTTCAATCCAAGATTTGATACAAAAGCAGCAAATCTTTTAAAAATACGCATAACCATTTTGCCTTTAATTCCTGCTATTAGCAGTATCCTACCTTCCTTTATATGCACTAATTTTAATTTTCTAACACTTTGGATTAGGTTGCGGTAATCGAACAGAAAATCTAACCCCTTGTCTTTCTTAACGTTAATTTCGAATTCTGGTAAGATAGAAGTGGTGAATATGATCCGAAAGGAAGCACACTCCATTGTTTGAAACTTTACTGTTGAACTTTTTATTTTTACTGTTTCCGGTTTTAATCTTTTTAATATTTTTTGAGCATAGGCCACACTCTTATAATAAAATCATTCTAATTTTATTATCAGCGGCGACAATGATTCTATGTATCACCGTGCCTATTAAATTAAGCATTGGCTTTATTATTGATTTACGATACATCCCATTTATTATTATGGCCCTTTATGGTGGTTACAAATATGCTTTTCCCCTCTATATCGTATTAAATATATATCGAACCTACATCGGAGGAGAAGGGACACTTAATTCTTTGATCTTTTCGACTGTTGTCTTCCTTATTATACCATTATTAAATCGTAAATTTGTTCCATTGAATTCGAAAAGTAGAGTATTATTTGCGGGGGCTGTATGTTTTTTTAATGTGGCATTTTACTTGATCACCTTAAGTATATTTTTTGAAAAACTAAATCGAGATTTCTGGTATATAACCATTTCAACCATAACAACCAACGTAGGGGCAATGCTGGTTATTATGGTGTTAATCGAGAAAATTATTACGAATATGAAAAATCGTGAACAGTTTATACACTCGGAGAGATTAAATGTCGTGAGTGAGTTGTCAGCGAGCGTTTCTCATGAAATTAGAAATCCGCTTACGGTTACGAGTGGATTTTTGCAGCTTTTAAAAAAATCAAAAACCATCACTCAGGAGGAAAGGAAATATATTGAATTATCTCTACAAGAATTAAATCGAGCGGAGAAAATTGTGAGTAATTATCTTTCCTTTGCTAAACCCCAATCCGAAAATATGGTCTATTCGAACTTCTTTGCAGAAACTGAATATGCCAAAGATCTGATCATTCCATATGCTAGTATGCACCAAGTGGAAGTCCAATTTCATTTTAATAACACGCTTAATACAAGATATGATCAAAATCAAATCCAACAATGCTTAATTAATTTATATAAAAATGGAATTGAAGCGATGAAGGACACCGGTGGCGGCACTTTACTGATTGATGTCTCGGAAATAAAGCATCATATTATCATCAAAATTCAAGATACGGGCATTGGCATGACTCGAGAGCAAATTTCTCGTTTAGGCAAACCATATTATTCTACGAAGGAAAAAGGAACAGGACTCGGTATGCTCATGGTATACAGCACCATCAATAAAGTAAATGGGACGATTGAAATCGATAGTCAAAAAGGAAAAGGGACGACTTTTCTTTTAAAAATACCCAGTCAATCTTAATGGGACGACTCCTTGAAGTGGGAATCGTCCCATTTTTGTTCCCGCTGGTACCCGTTACCTCAAAATTCTTCTATTGGCTTAATTAATGCTAATATCTGATGAATCAATTGTATTCATATTAACTTGCATACATTTCTCCAGGCTAAATATGTCTAGCAAAAAAAGAGAAACAGGATTTTTACCTACTTCTCTCTATAATTACTTCTATTGTTTTGGGCAAAATCATATCCCGATATTTAGATTATTAGTAGTTAGCTAAATTGCTCTCACTTGTTACATTAATAATATAGGCACCAGAGTGAATTCTCTTCATAAATTGTGCCATAACACTTGTAGGTACGGATACGCATCCAGCTGTAGGACGTCCATTATCACAATGCAAGAAAAACCCGGAACCTCCCCCGACACCATTATGATAGTTAATAACTATTGCATAATGATATTGAATAGGATAATCGGCTAAATGTTCATCATATGTACTGGATGATGTTCTCTCTTGCCAAGAATTATAGTGAGGATCCTTTACGTTTGAAATCCAATAACTTTTTGGAGTAATTTTTCTAAATGGTAATTGGGTACCGGGATTGCTCGTTCCGAAAGCAAATCCAAGGCTGTAACTCCCCTTTGGCGTTCTACTAAGGCTTTCACTAGCGGTTCCTACCCCTTGGCTCCCAACGTGCCCGCTTGTTGTTATTACTTTTTCCCATGTTCCATTCCTTTTTTCTAGAAGTGTCACTTGAGCATTCGTTCCACTGGCTACTACTGTAACGATCTGATTTGTCTTTTTTGCCGTCTGACTTCGTGCCACTATAGCAGCAAGTCCTGTTTCTTTTTTTATCACTTTGCTGCTTGTAGAAGAGATGGAAGCAGTCTTTTGCTGTTTGCCCTTTGTTGAAGAATTGCTAGGGCCTTGTTGTTTTTCTTTTATAGAAGGATTCTGCTTACTTATATTATCCTTAACAGCATCTTTTCTTTCTTTCGATACTAAAACAGTGTTTACTTTTTCCAATAGATTTTTAAGATCATTTTTTGCCTTCGTATTCTTAATTGAATCGACCATCTTCATTGCATCCGAATATTGAACTTTAGAAACACTTCCTTTAACGGTTAAAGTTTTATAATCCGAAAAAAGGGATTGTACCTTTTTATTTGCGGCCTGGATTGCGTTAAACTGGGAATTTATTATTTGAACATTACTTTTATATGTATCTGCAATTCTAGAATTTATTACCTTTACTTGGTCAAAATTATTATTCATCGTTGTTATTTGTGTTAATTTAACATCATTTGCAATTACTCCTTTTTCCAATAACTCGCGTATCTCCTTTTGGAAATTAAAAAGAAATAGAATTTTACTAAGTTCATTTTCCATTGAGGATTTTAGCTTGATGTCTTTTACTAATTTTACTTTTTCCAAAGCATTGTCTATTTTTTTTTTTGATAAATCAGCGGCTAATGCCTCTTTTTTGGGATTTGCATATAATTTAATTATTTCTTCTTTGGCAGCTTGAATTCGTTGTGTATTCATTTCTTCTATTAATTTCTGCTCATTCGCGTTAACAGCATTTGCATGACTCATAAATCCGTATCCCCCTGCACCTGCTAATAAAATAATAATGATGAAAGTAATAACTATCTTTTTATCATTTCTCATCTTTGTCATCTCACCTGTCATTTCACAATAATTAGTATTTTAGAAAAATCCCTCACTTTAATAATTTCATTTAACTTGTTTAGTTGTAAACCTACTGCTGGCAAATAAATTCTTATTGTAATATATAAAATCAATATGAAATAATATTAACCGTAAAGAAAATTATCTTTTACTCAGAGACTGATTAATAAATGAAGAATAATAAAAGGACCCAATTCAACTGAGTCCTTTTTATCTACAATAATCCATTTATTTAAACTTGCTCTAACAACCCCATCTCCAAGCATGTCTTTAATGCAAGATTTTTAACACCCGATGCAAAGCGAACCTCAATCATTTCTCCGTCTGATTTTATAATGACTCCGTGCCCGAAGACCCTGTGCTTGATATCCATTCCTGATGTTATATCCTTTTGATCCCGGATTGCATTAGGATTATATGGAATGGTTGTCTTCCCTACTTTTATTGCTCTTTTCGTTTTTGAAGAAGTTGTATCTTCTTGAATCATGATTTCGTATTCCGGATTAATAATTTTTCTTACCTGTAATACGAATGGAGATTCCTGAACCATTTTCCCATCTCTTTCTTTATAGCTGATGAGTTCCAGATGTTTTTTCGCTCTGGTCATCCCAACATAGAACAAACGGACTGCCTCTTCCATGGCATCCTCTCCCGCTGCTCCATTTTTTAAGTCGTCAGAAGTAGGAATAATTCCGTCGATTAGGTCAATCATATACACTCTCTCGAATTCCAAACCCTTTGAACTATGAAATGTAGAGAACGTTACTACATTTTGCCCCTTTTTGAACCTAGCATTTTTCAGAACAGACTCCAAATACTTAAGACGGCTGGCGAACTCCTCCATCGTCTCTAATCCAATGGCAATTTCCTCCAATGTGTTCAGGATTCCAAGTAAATATTCTTTGCGAAACCCCAGTCGCTCACACATTTTTTCAATCGATTTCTCATAACCCAAACGTTCCCGAATAACTCTGATAGCATGCAGCGGTGGCATCCCTTTCATTTCCTGAAACGTTTCTTTGCTTTCGGTTAACAGCTTCACCTGGTATTCTTGAAGCGGAACAAATTTTAATAAATTATCAAAAACGGATTCATTATTATGGATTTCTTTTAATTTCTCCATTTGTTTTCTGCTGATATATCCGTTAAATTTCAAATGAATTTTCTCTAAGATATCCGTCCGCTTATCAGTAAACGTCATTCGCATGAAATTTAAAATATCGTCCACAACCCAATGTGAAAAGAATCGATTATCCGCATCCTTCATGTAAAAAGGGATTCCCGCACGTTCAAACTCATTCATCAGTGCAATGGAGGATGAATTATTTCGGTATAACACCGCTACCTCTGCAAGATTGTCAGCCTTCCGTATCTCCTCTACTAAATACTTTGCTTGATTTAAGTAGTTCGGAAAACTTTTAATCTCGATCGGATGATGCGAAGAATTTTGGGTAAACATATTTTTGTTATAACGATTCTTGTTTTGCTTAATAAACTGATTTGCTACATCTACTATGTCCTTTGTTGAACGATAATTTTGTTCCATGAAAAGAATATTCGCATTTGGATACACTTGCTTGAAGTTTAAAAGATAAGATGGTTCCGCACCACGCCAGCTGTAGATGGACTGGTCGTCATCGGCAACTACACAAAGATTCTGATGCTTCCTAACTAATTTTTCAATAATAGCATGCTGAACCAACGAAGTATCTTGACTTTCATCAGTCAAAACATAATCATAACGATCTTGATAAGATTGTAGGATTTCCTCGTTTATTTCCAAAACATGCTCTGCATTGGCAAGCATATCATCATAATCGAGCAGTAGCTTATGATACCCCGATTTCTTGAATGCTTCATATTCCCGAAAGATCTTCTCTGCTTCTGGAACATCCACTTTCACCTGTTCCCATTTATTTAGGGGAATCATTTTATTTTTGATAAAACTGATGTAGGTTGTCAGTTCGTCTAATTGATCATCCGTGATATTTTCGCCAACAATAGATTTGAATATATTCCGAAGAATAATTTTCTTATGTAATGGAGAATCCTTGAAATCTCCCGCTCCCAGTTCTTTCAAATCCCCTTCAATAATTTGATAAGAAACCCCTGTTTTGCGGAAATGATCCCGTACCACCTCAAAAGCAAAACTGTGAATAGTAGAAAAATCAACAGGTGGAAGATGAGGAAAAAAGCGTTTGAAACGCTCCTTCATATCATTAGCAGATGCCTTGCTAAAAGTAACCGCCTTAATTCTTGCAGGGTCTATCTGTTTTTCTTCTATTAAATATCCAATCCGCATAATAATCGTAGTGGTTTTCCCTGACCCAGGGGATGCCAATAGTAACAGCGGCCCTTCTGTTTGCAGCACCGCACTTCTCTGCACTTCATTCAGAGACACTCCTATTTCATTCTTCTTGCGGATAAAAAAATCTTTCCTTACCTTCATTGCATACTTTCCCTTCACCAATACTATTATTTTATTATAACATCTGTGAATTGTTTGAGGACGAACAGACATTTAATCAGAAAAAACAGTTGCTTTACTAATGCACAACCTGCTTATTGAAGCTATTTCAAATAGAAAGGAGAAATGGGCATGAAACAATATGTAAAGGAGTTTTTTGGTGATATTCATGTTCGAATAATGAGTGTGCTAGTTTTAATCGGAATCATTTTTATCGCAAGGAGTTTTGGTGAATGGGCAACGTGGTTGGCAATCGTTATCGGTATGGCTGGCTATGCCTTCGCGGAATATTTAATCCACCGCTTTATTTTTCATATGAAGCCGCCTAAAAGCACATTAATGTTAAAATTCATCAAAAGAATTCATTATGATCATCATGTTGACCCTCGTAATTTAAAATTATTGTTTTTACCTGTATGGTATAGCCTACCAAACATTGTTATCATTTCTCTCCTAGCTTTTTTCGTTATTCAAAACGTAATCTTAACAGTCGCTTTTGCTGTTGGCATTTCCACTTTCCTTTTGTATTATGAATGGACACATTATATAGCTCATAAGGAATACGTCCCAAAAACATCATGGGGCAAACGCATGAAGAAAATCCACCTATGGCATCACTATAAAAACGAAAACTACTGGTACGGTGTCACAAGCCCGACTTTTGATAAAGTTTTTGGGACCTATAAAGATCACCAAGCCGTTCCAAAGAGTGAAACGGCACGTGATTTGGAAAAGCGTGCATAGGATAGAGTGTATTCGAGAAGCTTGCCGCCATCCTTACAGCGAAGTAATCGGAAAGTATCTTCCACATGGTGATTTTTTCTGTTCGCGATTAAAGTAATGATCCTAACTTCTAAATACCCACATAATAAAAAGCCAACAGTATATCTGTTGACTTAAGAATGTCTTATTAAAGATAAAATCGATTTAATTTGATTTAATCGTTTTCCACGGCCTCCATCTTGCTCCTAATATTGAATTTATTATAGTAGCTATAATTACTCCTAAAATAAACGCAATTATTGGATGACTTTTTAATATAAACATAGGAAAAATCACTATACAAACTACTGTTACTACTAAATTAACTAAATAGCTTAATTTCGGTGGCATTAAAAAAACTCCTTTTTAAAATCTTAGTCAAAATATTATAATGGTATTTATTCCTTTTTTTACATATTATAGCACTAAAAATTCCAATTATCTAAAAAAAATCTAAATATTAATTATTCATTAAGAAAGGCTCTTTTCTAAAAGATTATTGTTTTTAGTTTCATTTATCATTTCCAGAATTTTCTGTTATATGAAGTAAAATAGTTAACCATTGGGAGTTACTTATGAAAAGAATAACATTGTTATCGCTATTATTAATATTTATGATTTCTTCCTCTGTGCAAGCATTGTCTTGGGCTTATCCTTTTGTTGTTTGGAATGGAAAGGTTTATGAAGTTAAACAAGAAGAAATAATTAAAGACAGTGAGATTGGTAAAGTCATAGGGGAAGTAAAGACCAAACCAAATGATATGACTGGAAATTATTACGGGGATGCTTCAAACTATTATCCAAAAGGAACAAAGTATTATGAAATAAAAGGGACATCAACTTCCACTACAATCGCAGTAAAAGAAGATAACCATTGGGTAAAGGCTGTTTATGTTCATAAAGCACCTTTTCACATAATGAATGTAATCTCTAACTTCTATTTCATATCAGCTATTGTAATAATCGCACTCATTATAGTCGGAGTCATATTACGAAATAATAAGTCTAAAAATCAACGATAATATTGAAACGATTTTATTTTTTTGACCTCTAATTTGAGATCTTTTATATTATGCACTTCTTAGCATTTCAACAGTTGTATAATTCGATTTTTGACACGCTGAAATAAGCATTTGCTCAACTTGATTTTAGACTAGTAATATTCAGGATAGGTGGTGAATCACTGTGATTGACTGGCGATGGAAGGAACTTGATATATTAGAAAGCCAAGAAAGATGGAATGAAGCAAAATCATTCCTAATAAAAAATTGGAAGCAACACCCCAGAGACTTAAAAGTTGTTATCCGACTTGGTTTCTTTTGCTGGTATGTCTTAGTCGAAGATGGGTGGCTGGGGATTAAAGACGTAGATTTTAATGAGTTAGAGACTGTGTTATATGAAGTTACCCAATTTGGATTAGCTAATTTTATGACAAATGAGGATTTTCTTTGGTGTTTTGGTTATATGATTTCACTGTTCCCGCATTACTTCGGTGACTGCGAACATTGGGAAGAAAAAGGTATTTCAATGTTAAAACGTGCTTATGAACTATGCCCAAATGAACCAGTGTATAGATATTCGTACTTAGGGAACTCCCCTAATACTCAGGAAAAACTTAAGGAAGAATTTTATCAGGTACAAAATGTTCTTGAAGATAGATTTCAAGGGGAAGGCGTATTATCCCAATATTTTAAAAGTGTGTGGCATAGTTTGCACGAAAATTGAACTAACCAAAACTTTAGATTATCAAGAATGGTGAACCTTTTGCTTGTTTCCCTGTAGTTTTTATTAGTAATTAACTACATAACGAAGGTATTCCAATACAACTCCTTACTCAATTAACCGGTACTTTAACACAATAAGGAAAAAATAAAGAGCCAAAAATATGGAAGTTTTTATGCATTTACTTGCTTTTCAGTTTTTTTTATCATAAAACAACTGCCATAATCAGCATTATTTGATGACAAAAGTTTAACATATTTTATATATTTAATATGTTAAACTCCTTTTGTATGGGATAAACATCAATGACCTAAAGATAAACTTTTAGTTATCAAGATATTTTGTTGCAACTCCTTGGAAACGTTCCATCCAAGTTTTCAAGCGGTTATGAAAGTTATTAACGTGCTAGATACATATTTATAAGTTTAAAAATAAAAAGCCTTATTACAGGCTTTCAATTTAATTTAATTATAAATTCTGCTAAATTTTTTCAGAAACTCTGTTATATCTCCCCCTCCGAGACCATATCACAATAGGTAAAAGAAGTAATGATAAAAGCCCCCCACTCAAAGATAATGCAGCATAACTTGCATTAGCTACCACCATTCCCGAAAGAGCACCACCAGAAGCTCCTGCTAATGCAATAAAAACATCGAGTGTTCCCTGAATTTTTGCACGTGTGGCCGGCTCTGTAGAATCCACTATTTGTGCAGTTCCACTGATTAAACCAAAGTTCCATCCCAATCCAAGTAAGGAAAGAGCAACTACTAACAGAACCATTGAATCGCTTGGTGCTAATGCTGCTAGTAAGCCAGCAAACAGCAATGTAATACCCGAAGCTATACTCATTGCTGTTCGACCAATTTTATCAACAAGAAGGCCAGTTACAAGTGAAGGCAGATACATTGAACCCACATGAAATCCTATAACAATACCTACTTCAGATAAACCATGCCCATGATGTTTCGTATGGACTGGTGTCATCGTCATAATAGCAACCATCACAATTTGAGTTAGAACCATGACTGTTGCACCGACCATAAGACCGCTTTTATTTCTTACTATATTTACGGTATCTGCTTTATTTCCATTCTCTTTTTCCTGTTTATAAACTGCTATCTTTTTGGCAATATCTAATGGATCAGGACGCAACATAATAAAAAGTACAATACCAGCTAAGATAAATGCTGTAGCTGATAAAATGAATGGACCAGCAAGTGACGGAACACCAATATGTAGAGCGAATTTTCCCATAATTTCTACTAAATTTGGGCCAGCAACAGCACCAAATGTTGTCATAACCATCGTAATACTAATAGCAGTTGCTCGTTGTTTTTTATTTGCTAAGTCAGTCCCTGCATAACGAGCTTGTAAATTTGTTGCTGTGCCTGAACCGTAAATCAGCAAAGAAGGAAATAAAAGAATTACACTATTTATCATGGCTGCAATAATAACTCCAATTGCACCGATTCCACCTACAATGAAACCAGTGGCAAGACCTGTACGACGTCCGTAACGTTGAGAAATTCTGCCAACAGTTATAGCTGCTCCTGCTGATCCTAAAGTAATTAAAGCTGTAGGAATTCCTGCATAGGCATCCGTTCCAAGCATTTGTTGTGCCAAAAGTGCCCCTACAGTCACTCCTGCTGCTAGACCAGCACCACCGAAAATCTGTGATAGACACACAACGAACAATACACGCTTATATATTTTTTTTAGACTTTCGGGTGAATCTATAAAACTTTCAACGGAACTTTGTTCTTTAGCCAACACTTATATTCACCTACTTAAATTTATTTGTGCATCTTTGAGATTATAACGTAACCATTTTGTCAGCTCATTCTACAACTTTAACATAATCATCCATTGTAAATATCATACATGAAGAAATTTTTTCTAGTAATCTCGATTTTAAACATATTCCACAAGCTAATAGTTCTCCATTAGTTTACTTCATCTTGAACAGACCTACATAAATTAGTTAGCAAATACAATATGTAATTTAGTCATTAGATTTGAAGTGACCTTATATTAATATTTAAATTGCTTTGGTCTTTATAACCCCTATAAAGGACAGTTCCTTTAAAATATTTGATTGCTTTGGTCTTTATGACCCGGATAAAGGACAATACCTTTGAAATATTTGATTGCTTTGGTCTTTATAACCCGGATAAAGGACAATCCCTTTGAAATATTTGATTGCTTTGGTCTTTATGACCCGCTTAAAGGACAGTTCCTTTAAAATATTTGATTCCTTTGGTCTTTATAACCCGCTTAAAGGACCATTCCTTTAAAATATTTGATTCCTTTGGTCTTTATAACCCGCTTAAAGGACAGTTCCTTTAAAATATTTGATTCCTTTGGTCTTTATAACCCGCTTAAAGGACCATTCCTTTAAAATATTTGATTCCTTTGGTCTTTATAACCCGCTTAAAGGACAGTTCCTTGGCCCCTATAAAATAAATACACAAATTTCATGACAGTACAGGATTTTCAATTATGTTGTCCTTTATAAACTCCATGAAGGACATGTCCAAGGGCATTTGCGGTTGTGTTGTCGATTAAGTCCATATAATTGTGTAAAAAGAATAGGTCATCATCATGACCCGTGTTACAATGTTTTCGACCAAGAAACCATTTACGGAGGACATGATGATGACCCAAATAAATATTACTATAAATTTAGAAGATCTCAAAGAAAAAATTGAAAAAAGCTCACTTGAATCACCCGTAAAAGCCTCTTTGACATTAATTTTAAATTCTTTGATGGAGAAAGAAAGAGACGAATATATCAATGCTCTTTCCCATGAAAGAACAGAAGAACGTAGAGGGTATCGAAATGGTTATTATGAGCGTGAATTAAT
>NZ_LJJC01000015.1:150241-639318 GCF_001420715.1 Heyndrickxia shackletonii
GTAGAAGAGAAAGAGTCATTCGTATTTTTACCAATGATCAGTCTGCCATAAGGATTATTGGCTCAGTATTGATGGATATTAATGAAGAATGGACGTCAAAGGATTACCCATATTTAAAAAAATCAAAAGATAATTAACTCTATCATACAGAGTGTAAAAGCCTAATTTCGAATTGACTTTGAGCCTCCAGTAGGCATGATAAAAAGCCAGGAAGCCAGGAGTTTACAACACCTGGCTTACCCTCCAGGCTATCATGCCCACCCTCAAAGTAAATTCGAAATAATATAGTTCATTACACAAGTTGAATTAACTCGAAAATATTGTTAACACTTTTACACAATTAAATGGACTTGACTGTGTTGTCCTTCATATGCTCCATGAAGGACAGGTCCAAGGGCATTTGCGGTTGTGTTGTCCTTCATATGCTCCATGAAGGACAGGTCCATGAGTATTTTCGGTTGTCTTGTCCTTCATATGCTCCATGAAGGACATGGCCATGAGTATTTTCGGTTGCCTTGTCCTTCATATGCTCCATGAAGGACATATCCATGGACATTTTTGGTTGTATTGTCCTTCATATGCTCCATGAAGGACATATCCATGGACATTTTTGGTTGTCTTGTCCTTCATATGCTCCATGAAGGACAGGTCCATGAGTATTTGCGGTTGCCTTGTCCTTCATATGCTCCATGAAGGACATATCTATGCGTATTTTCGATTGTGATGTCCTTCATGTACTCAATGAAGGACAACCTAAACGGGATATTAGAATGCAGTGTCCTTCATCACGTGTATGAAAGATAATTACATAAGAAAATACCCCCGCTGTTTTATTCACACCGGGGGTAAGTTGCATTCTTTTTTAGATTGAACCTATTTTCTGCTTTGAATACCATTCACTAATTTTTCTTGAATGCGTAAATATTGATTTATCTCTTCTTCACTCAATACTTCAAAAAGCTCCATAAAGACCTTTTTGCCAATTTCATGGGCTATTATTAATGCTTTTTCACCTTCAGCTGTTATGTTTAGCCGAATAGTGCGATGATCATTTTCATCATACAATCTTTCCACAAGCCCTAAGTTTACAAGCTTAGAAGCGATACTGGTCATCGCACCCTTTGTGTATCCTACCGTCTCTGCAAGTTCAACTTGTTTTTGTGGACCCTTCGTTTGGAGTTCCCCTAATACTAAAATGGGAGAAATACCAAGCGGATAAGGAAAGGCTTTTGTAAATCGCTTAATGTTTTCATTATTCATAAATTCGATTGCATGAATGAGTTTAAAAATACTTGTTTGTTGCAAATAAATCCTCCTCGAGTAACCGAGAATATTAATGAAGCATTATTGAGCCACCGTCAACCATGATAGTTTGTCCCGTAATATATTGAGAGTCTTCTGAAGCTAAGAAGACAGCTACACGGCCGATATCTTCTTCTACATCACCGAAACGGCCCATTGGAATTTTACTTTTTACATCTTCATAATATTCAGGTTGTGCTTTTGCCCATGCTTGTACACCTGGTGAGTTCGCAAGTGGACTAATGATATTTACATTAATGCCAAATTTGCCCCATTCATTTGCGGCAACACGTGAAAGACCGCGAATTGCTTCTTTCGCTGCGGCATATGCACCTTGTGTTGTATGCCCTTCAAGACCTGCACCAGAAGCAAAGTTAATCACATTTCCTTTTGTTTCTTTTAAATAAGGAAGTGCGGCTTTCATTAGGTAGAATGTTGGATAAAATCCAGTCCCGAATGAAAAATCTAAATCTTCTTGGGTCGTTTCCTCAATAGTTTTCTGTTTGGAAGCATGCGCATTATTTACTAATACATCTAGTTTACCGTATTTATCAACAACTTTTTTAATAATTTGTCCAAGATTTTCCCGATCCATTAAATTTGCTTGAAGAAACATTGATTTTGGAGAAATCGCTTGTAATTCCTTCTCCATTGTTTTACCAGTTTCTTCATTCAAATCTACGATTGCAACGATTGCACCTTCTTTTACCATTGCCTTAGCCATTCCACTGCCTATACCACCGGCACCGCCGGTAATAATGACTACCTTGTCTTGTAATTTTCCCATTTTTAACACTCCTAAAAGTAGTTTACTATTAAACTATTTTTAGTTTAATAGTAAACTATTTTTTTGTATAGTAAATTACATCAAATAGAGAGAAAAAAAAGAAAGGTAATTCCAACATGCGGAATTACCTACTTGATTCTATTTTGTAAAATCCATCTATTATTCATAACTCCAATGTCATAAATACACTATTTGGGTCCTCTACATAATCTGCAAATGGCTTGCAATATTTAAATCCAAAACTTGCATAAAGCTTTCTAGCTGGTTCAAATGCCTCCATTGAGCCTGTTTCCAAACTAAGACGAGCATATCCCCGCCTTTTGGCTTCCTCAATGATATGTTGGAGCATTTTTTTTGCAACACCCTTCCGCATATGTGCTTGGGCTGTTCTCATGGATTTTACCTCTCCATGATGGCGATCAAGCTCTTTCAGTGCCCCACATCCTGTCAATTCATTTCCTTCCCATGCACTCCAAAAGGTAATTTCCGGTTTTTGTAATTGTTCAAGATTCAGTGCATGTATACTTTCCGGCGGGGAATTTAATGCCATCCCTTGAAGATGCTCCATTATTAAACCAGCTATTTCAGTACCTGTTAAGTCATCTAATTTAATTTCCATAAAACACCTCCGAAAGTGGTAGAGCAATAGTTTCTTGCCAAATCCGGACAATTTGTGGTGAATCACCCTCAAATTTCAAACAATATACATCTGGATTGGATAGAGATTTCCACTCTTTAAACCCAAAGGATGGTTCATAATGCTTTAAGATCAAGGACATCAAATTTCCGTGCGTTGCAATTACAATATTATTAGCAGAGCCCTTTAAAACATCCTCTATTACTCCGATGGCACGATTCATTGCTTGTCTGCTTGATTCTCCACCCTCGTAGCAAATATCCAAATCTTTAAATGAGTTTTCAAGCATTTCAAGATAATCGTCCCGTTCAAGGGAACTTAAAACCCTTTCCCCTAGACGATTGTCTTCATTAATAGGTAAGTTTAATCTTTTTGCCAAGGGTTTAATGGAATCTACCGCCCTTTTATACGGACTGGAAACGATGGAATTAATTTGTTTATCGTAAAGAAATTCAGTTAATAGCTCTGACTGCTTCATTCCTGTTGGCGTTAGCTTCGCATCAAATGCTTGCCCCTCTGCCTTACAATGCCGGACAAGATAAATTGTTTTGGACATACTATCACTGCCTTTCATTTATATTTAGTAGTTTAGATTTATAAAATATGTAGCATTAAATTTAAATGGACGATTATATCAACTTTTTTACCAGTAATATTTCATCCCTAATAGGAATACCATTTTCCGCTACAAGGGGGATCTCTGGCTTCCTTTTTCTAGCAATCTCAACCGCATCTACATATAATTCAGTTAATCTATAACCCTTTCTTTGATAAAATCCCAGGGCATGTAAATTATCATTGGTTGTCACTAATTTTATTTGATTACATTGTTTTTGTTTAACTGCCTCTTCTACTTTCTGAATTAATGTTGTGCCGATGCCTTTATTCTCAACCGTACTGTCTAATGAGATAATTTCACATTCATTTTTAAAGATAATATATGTTATTAACCCTATTATTCTTTCATTTTCATCTAAAACGGCATATCCATCTAATTCATCACATTGATAAGTACCGCTGGATATTACCATCTTAGGACTGCCCCAATGTTTTATAAAAAATTCCGTTACAATATGTTTTGGTATTTCACTTGTTTGAACTATCTTCATTCTTTTTCCCCCATTGATAATTCCCTATCCAACTGCCGTTATTTAGTGGAAATATCCTAAAAGTCGGAATCATCTTTCCTTTTTGTTATTTTAACGAAATACCCTTTCCAATACAAAGAAAAAATTACTGCGATTGTAAACACGGTAGATAAAAAGGCCTTTAGCTCAAATTAAAAAGCCCTGCCATATATGGCAAGACTTTCTTCAATCCACTTAAAAATAACAACTTGTCTAACTGCATTAGCCGCTACAAGGAAAAAATCCTCATAGCCACTTCACGCTTAATACGGATCTGCCTCATGTCCTTCTTCTACTGCTTTTTGCACTGCTTTGTGAGCATTTTTGAAACCAAGCGGACGCATCTCCACTCCAATCTCCATCTTCATGCTATTCATTTCTTTGGCTTTCTCAGAGAGACCTTCTCTAAGGCGTCTGCCATATTCATCATCTGCTTGCTCAGCCAGTGCAATCATTTTATCCTGTATATCTTTAGGACAAATGGCGAGATCATTGACTAGGTTATTGATTAATTCATCTTTTTCCCAGTCTTCAAATTGACGGTAAGTTTCACCGGCTTGCTTTGTATTATCATTTCGATCAATTGATTCACGGACTAGATTCCCTTCTACATGAGGGGTGAACTCTTTACCTACCTGCTCCGCTTCTTTCAAACCGCCCATGCTGGATGGTTCATAATTGACATGCGGGTTCTGTCCAGGCGCTTTATCATTAAAATAACGAAGTTGTCCGCCCTCCTGATTGGTGGCAACGCGTTTTTTCGCCGCATTAATTGGAAGCTGCAAATAGTTTGCCCCAATCCGATAACGCTGTGTATCTGAATAAGAGAATGTTCTTCCCTGCAGCATCTTATCATCGGAAAAATCTAAACCATCCACAAGGACACCTGTCCCAAATGCTACTTGTTCCACTTCATTAAAGAAGTTTTCCGGATTTTTGTTTAACACCATACGGCCTACAGGTTTCCATGGAAATTGATCTTCTGGCCAAAGCTTTGTATCATCAAGAGGATCAAAATCCAGTTCAGGATGCGGCCCATCCTCCATAATTTGCACAAACAATTCCCATTCAGGATAATCTCCACGTTCAATTGCTTCATATAAATCTTGCGTCGCATGACTGAAGTTTTTACCCTGGATTTCTTCCGCTTCCTTAACGGTTAAATTTTTTATGCCTTGTTTTGGTTCCCAATGGTATTTTACAAGGACAGCTTTTCCCTCGTTGTTTACCAATTTGTATGTATTAACCCCGGATCCCTGCATCATCCGATAATTTGCTGGAATTCCCCATGGGGAATAAACGAACGTTACCATGTGGAAGGATTCTGGTGAATTAGCACAAAAGTCAAAAAACCTGCGTGGATCTTGAATATTAGTAACGGGATCAGGTCTAAATGCATGGATCATATCAGGGAAATTCATCGCATCTCGAATAAAAAAGATCTTCAAATTATTACCGACTAAATCCCAATTCCCATCCTCCGTATAAAATTTAATAGCAAATCCACGAGGATCACGAACCGTTTCTGGAGAGTGTAAACCATTCACAACAGTAGAAAAACGGACAAATACTGGAGTTTGTTTTCCTTTTTCCTGAAACACTTTTGCACGGGTATATTTTGAAACAGGTTCATCTCCAACCGATCCATAAGTCTCAAAATATCCATGAGCACCTGCACCGCGAGCATGTACTATACGTTCCGGTACTTTTTCTCTATCAAAATGGCTGATTTTTTCAATAAAATCATAATTCTCGAGTGTTGCTGGCCCTCGATTGCTAACGGTTCTGATGTTTTGATTATTTGTAATTGGGTGTCCCTGCCGGTTAGTAAGCGTACCATCATCTTCCATATTCGTTTGATTTTTTGATAAGTCTTTTTCCATCATCATCGCCCTCTTTTCGGTAAAGATTAAAGATTCATAAGCATATTAATCCAGTAGTATAATTACCTAATACATAAAAATTAGTCATTATGTATTTTCCCGCTCTTATTTAAAAAAGTTTTTACTGAATGAAAAAAGGAAATTCTCAAACAAATTAGTACACTCAAACACAAAGATAGAGTATAATATCAAACTGATATCACGGTTAAACTAACGAGAATGATATTCTGATTAAAATGGACAGTGACCTGTTCCTAAGTGGAGGGTAAAAAAAATGGTTCTACCTAATTTTGAAGAAAACTTACAAAAGTATGCCAGACTTTTAGTTGCAAAAGGTATTAATGTTCAGCCCGGAGATTGGGTAAAGATGACGATTACGGTTGATCAAGCTCCTTTGGCAAGATTAATCACAAAGGAAGCTTATAGTTTAGGTGCGGAAAAAGTCATTGTGAAATGGTCAGATGATGAAATCAGTAAACTGCATTATTTACATCAACCAACAGAGGTTTTAACAAATATTCCTAAATATGAAATTGAGGAATCAGAAGACCATGTATTGAATCACCGTGTAAGCCGTCTATCCATTGTGTCAAGTGATCCGGGTTTACTTAATGAAGCGGATCCTGCAAAAGTAGCTGCTTATCAAAATGTTGCTGGTAAAGCATTCAAAGCTCAACGTGTTGCTACTCAAAATGATGATTTGAAATGGACCGTAGCAGCTGCTGCTGGCGCTGGATGGGCTGCACATGTATTCCCTAATCTTTCTACTTCTGAAGAACAAGTGGATGCCCTATGGGATCAAATCTTCAAGGTCTGTCGAGTCTATGAGGAAGACCCTGTTGCTGCCTGGGATAATCATAAAAAGACATTGAATGAAAAAGCAGCAAAATTAAATGAAATCCAATTTGATGCATTGCACTATACAGCTCCAGGAACAGATTTAACCTTGGGCTTACCTAAAAACCATATATGGGCAAGTGCGGAAAGCTATAATCCAAAAGGGGAAGAATTTATCGCAAACATGCCAACAGAGGAAGTATTCACCGCTCCTGATACCCACCGCATGGACGGCGTAGTCCGCAGTACAAAACCATTAAGCTATGCAGGAACTTTGATTGAAGGCATTGAAGTTCATTTTAAAGATGGAAAGATCGTGGATATCTCCGCAGAAAAGGGCGATGAAGCTATTAAGAAATTGGTTTTTGACAACGAAGGTGGAACAGGTTTGGGAGAAGTTGCTTTAGTACCAGACCCATCTCCAATTTCCCAGTCAAATGTCATTTTCTTTAATACCTTATTTGATGAAAATGCATCGAATCATTTGGCTATTGGGGCAGCATATCCAACCACCATTCAAGGTGGAACAAAAATGAGCGAGGAAGAACTTCTGAAAAATGGTATGAACACTTCTACTGTTCATGTGGACTTTATGATTGGTTCTGACAAAATGGATATTGACGGTATTAAACAAGATGGCACTGTAGTTCCGATTTTCCGAAATGGAGACTGGGCAATTTAGTCTTCTAAAAATTATTGGGCAAGAAAAATGAACCTATTTCTTGCCCTTCTTTTTTATATCATTTTCCTGATTACAACAATTACCATTATCCCTGCACCAGTTTCATATTTAAGTGCTTTGCTAACCCAACAGCCCCTTGATGCATCACCTGATCATGATTCCACTTAAACATTGGCCTCATAATAGGTGCCATAATATTCATCCAATGTTTTGTAGTAATAACATCCCAAATATATATTACTTCTATTAACTTATTGGACTTTGAAATGTGGTAAGTACCTGTCCCCTCTAATTCCCCATAAGCCTCTAATTGAATTAAATGAGGCTTTTCCAATGCAGTTAATCGATTTTTAAAGGAAAGAGTATACGGTAATTTAGTCTTAAAAAAGCTTTCCCGCAATTCTCCAATGCCACTTTCATCCCCAGACTCAAGAACCTTTGCTTTAACTCCCTCCCACCATTTTTCATATTCATGTGAGCGAAGAACATCCCACACCTGATCCATTGTTGCACTACTTGACGCATCAAATACCCACTTTGTTTCGAATTTGTAATGTGCCATTTGTTCTCCCACCCATAATATTATTGAAAATACTGAAAAGACAAAATAATAATATCATATAATACAGATAAGAAAAAAGTCCCAATTTAACAAGTAATTTATACTATAACGATTTGGAATAATCATATTCTTGTATTCCCTTAAAATTCATGAAACAATTAAACTACCATTTTCGTCACTGATAACGATATAATTGAAGTTCGGAAAGGAATACTAGCTTTGAAAAAACAGAAAAAACGAATTGGAAATTTCTTATTCATTATTCCTCTCGTGTTAATATTGATCTTTTATATACAATCCAGCCAAGAACATGATAATCCCAAAAAACAAAACCATTCCGATTCTTTTCCAACGGAGTTAAATCCAGTTGTAAAAAAGAGGATGAATCAATTAATTCAACAAGCAGCAAAAAAAGGAATCGCGGTCGTTATTACAGATGGTTTTCGAAGTGCTGCAGATCAAGATCAACTTTATAAAAAAGGGCGAACGGTCAGCGGAAATATTGTGACCAATGCAAAAGGCGGGGAATCCTATCATAATTATGGGCTTGCTGTTGATTTCGCGTTAAAAACTCCTTCCGGGAAAATTATTTGGGATATGCAATATGATGGTAATAAGAATGGAAAATCAGACTGGTACGAGGTTGTAGATTTAGCGAAAAATTTAGGCTTCACCTGGGGCGGGGACTGGGTTAAATTTAAAGATTATCCCCATCTGCAAATGGATTTTGGCTTGTCCATTGCCGATTTACAGAATGGTGCAAGACCGGATGAATCCTCTTTAACGGCGGAATCTAAATAATGAAATATGAATCGATCAAAAGAGGCAATGCCTCTTTTTTTACTTTCTTTGAGCGATTGTCACATGGATTAGCTGATAAAGCAGATACACTCCCAAATAGGCGCCTGTTATTAAAAAAGCGATGTTTAGGAAAACAGCATGGATAGTTGTCATAAATACCGTGTTATTTCTAATAACTTCAAGTATTGCTAGCGAAGCAATATTACCAAATAAAAGAGAACAAATAATCGCAAGTATATTATAAAGGAATCGCAGGATTGTCCATTTTAATTGGAGAGCATACATTCCTAATGGAATAATGATGCTTAAAAAGATAAGCAAAAATTGCATACACCGAACCTCTCTCCCTCAAAATTTAATAGTATAGTGTGCATTCATTCGCAAAATATTCCACGCTTATAGGAAGAAATTTTATAAATGGGAATTAAACAAACTTTTGTGTTCATAATAATTTGGACGACAAAAACATGGGAGATGAATGTTAAATGGAATTTGAAGCAAGGAATTCAACAGAAGAAGCATTATATCAGTATAAGGTTGGATTAGGAACTTTTACGAAAAAAATGCCAAAACTCGCCGAACATTATAATGCATTTACACAAGAATGCTTTAAAGAGGGCGTTTTATCCCAAAAGCAAAAACAATTGATTGCATTAGGAATTAGCTTATACTCCCAGGATGAATACTGCATTATCTATCATACAAAAGGTTGTTTAGATCAAGGATGTACAGAGGAGGAAATTTTTGAAGCCATAGGCGTTACTGCTGCTTTTGGCGGAGGTGCTTCCATGAGTCAGGCTGTCACACTTGTACAAGAATGTATAGAAGAACTGAATCAATTGAAACAATAGTGTTAAATCAAAGATCACCCTCTTTCTGCTGGGTGATTTTTGATGGTGAAGGAATGCCTGTTTTTAAGTAAACTTGGCATGCAGCCATCCCAAATACAAAAGCAAATAATAGAAGAATAGAATGAAAAGTTAATAAGCTTGCCACAAATATAGCTGTAACCCACATAAAAATTTCAATTGAGTGTTTTTCCATTATAGGCACCTCCCCTAACCTATATATCTGTATGAATTTACAGAGGGAATGGTGTTTTTAGATTAGTTAGGTACATACAATCTGAACTATTTCAAATGATATAGGAGAATAACATGTAAAAAGAGGTGAAATAATGACGATTGTACGTTTAGGCTATGTCGCAATGAGCATGGAGTTAAAAAATGCTTCCCCATCGAAAACAATGACTTTCTCTCAATTTCAAAAAATAAAGGACCGGGAAGCAGCACTTCGTAAATTAGAGCGCATTGCCCTTATAAATTTAAACAATACACTTAGATTGCTAAAGCACAATGCCGCTTCCGACATCCACTTTTATCGTCTAACCTCCCGTCTCATTCCACTTGCAAATCACGAAGAACTTTTAGATTGGGATTATATGAAACCGTTACTTCCATCTTTGCGTGAGGTTGGAGACTATGCCAAAGAAAACAAGATGCGATTAGACTTTCACCCAGATCATTTTGTATTAATTAACTCCCCAAAGAAAAGCATTTTTCAAAATTCCATCATGACGTTAAAGCTTCATTATTTACTTTTAAAAAATATGGGCATTGATACAACCCATCGCTGTGTGTTGCATGTTGGGGGAAATTATAAAGAAACAGAAAAGTCACTCGAAAGATTTGTAGACAATTGGGGGCTTGTTCCGAAGTCTATTCAAAATATAATTATGCTTGAAAACGATGATACTTCATTTACTCTGGGCGATACACTTTATCTATGTGAAAAAATAGGAATTCCCTTGGTGTTCGATTATCATCACCATCTTGCCCACCATCATCATATCCATTGGGAGGATAACTGGAGCAGAGTAGTAAAAACATGGGAAAGCTCGCCTCTTCCAATTAAAATGCATATTTCCAGTCCAAAAAGTGAAAAGGAATTCCGTTACCATTCAGATTATGTAGATCCCACTATGTTTTTTACATTTCTAAATCAAATCAAAGGTAGCGTTCCACAAATTGATTGTATGATTGAAGCCAAGCAGAAAGATAAGGCGTTGTTTAAATTAATGGAGGATATTAAAGGATGGCCGAATATAGAGATTATAGATGCATCATCTTTTTATATAAAATGACAGAAATTTTCCAACAACTGCCTATCATTTTTGTTTGCAAAATTATTTCCATTTCAGAGATTGCATCAAAGAATAAAATATAACCCTTTTTAACATTTTTCTGAGGCTAACCGATCTCTTTTCATATTAGTAAATATTTTTTTACCAAATATCAATATTGAGTTTGATTATAATCGAAAATGGTAATATAATATTTACTAAATCATAAGGAGAATAAAAAATGATTGATGAAATAGCGAAAGAATACATCACCTTAATTCCAAATTTATTCAGCAGTTTTAGTGAGTTAAATAAGCATTCGGTAGAACTATCCCATATGCAGAATCATGTTATAGAGTATATATACATGCAGCAACGGGCATTGAATCTTAAAGAAATTAGTAATGGTTTAAATATTGCAAAGCAACAACTAACCAATATCATTAAGGATTTAGAAGCTAGCGGATATGTAAGTAAGGTGCCTGACGTTAAAGATAAGCGTGCCGTATTAGTTTCTCTGACTCAAAATGGTCAGGATATTCAGGATAAAAAGTGGACGAAGATCTATCAAAAGTTTACTGACAGCATTTCTAAGTTAAGCGATGAAGAGCAATTAGATTTAAAATTTGCCCTGCACAAGGTTAATGTATTGTTAACAAAGATAGCTGATTGTTAAAGGAGGGTTAATGATGGTAACACCTAAACCTCATAAAGTGTTTTTAGAAAAAGAAATGGAAACCCTTTTAATCACTTTGCACGCTAAAGCCTTAGACAGCCGTTCTAAAAATACCATTCTTCATGATAAAAAAGCAGCGGAAATAGCTAGTTTAATTGATTATGACTTTGAAAAAGTGAATGGCTTTGGAAACAATCTTATGGTTATTCGGGCTAAACAGTTAGATACATGGTTAGAGGAATTTCTTGAACGGTACCCTAATGCTACTGTACTTAATCTTGGTTGCGGTCTCGACACAAGAGTTTCCAGAATAATACCGCCGTCTACTGTCCGCTGGTATGATGTTGATTTTCCTGAAGTAATGGAAATACGCAAGCATTTTTATTCGAATCAAAATGGTTATGAAATGATATCCTCCTCCATCACAGAATTAGATTGGTTGGAACAAATTCCAAGAACTAATCCAGTAATGGTCATTGCAGAAGGAGTTTTGGAATATCTTACAGAATCGGAAGTAAAAGAGCTTCTTAACCGTATAACTAGCTTTTTTCCACATGGACAGATTGCTTTTGATGTCATGAATTCATTTGCCATCCAATCTGGAAAAGAAAGTCTGAAAGAAACGACTGGAGCTGAGCACAAATGGATGGTGGATGATGTTCGTCAAGTTGATCAGCTAAATTCAAAACTCAAAAGGAATGCCGCTGTGTCCATATTTAAATCGAGATACATTCATAAACTCCCATTAAAAGAACGTTACCTTTATGCTGCAATGGGCTTCATTCCAAGCTTCCGAAATATGATGAGATTGCTTTCGTATAAGTTTTAATTTCAAACGGACTCACCTTAATGAGTCCTTCCCGGTAATCCGTTAAACCTATCTTATTCCACTCACATTTCATAAACAATTGCTTCTCAAAAACGAGATTGAATTCAACCATGTCTTCGTTGATTCCCTCTTCTTATGACTTATTACTATGTGAGTTATAAATATTTTGCGTGTATTCCGTAATAGCGCTATCATATTCCGGATACTGATAGCCGAGACCTTCTGCTACAGATTTAGAGTATTTTCTAAATAGCTTATAGCAAGTGAATAATGCTTCCCACATCTTTGTATAGCTACTTTCTGAATAAGTGGATAGTAATGCTTCCCAGTCTTCTGTTGATAGATATTGTTTAATAAATTTGTAATTTTCCCCTACACTAAAAGAATAACCATGCTTTAAGCCTATTTGCCAAGTCATCATCCGTAACAGATTAGGCCTGGCAATCTCGTTTAAATGATCAATAGCAAAAAGGATTTCTTCCCTTGCTAATCCCTTTACTACATACGTAGAAACCATCCAAAATTCATTGCAGCAATCATCAAATTCCCTTGCAGTGGGCCTTTTTATCCAATATTGACGATCGCTGGCAATCACTCGATTTTTGATAAGAGAGTCCTTATCAAGCAACACTTCTACCAGACCATCACTATTAGAAAAATATTCGTTTACTTCGTTAATGGGAATAAGGGTCAAGTCCAATTTATTTCCGTCTTTAAATAGAATAAGATAAGAAAACCAATTCCCTAACTCCGGTGGAAAAAGCTCCATATCTTCAGGCTTTTGCATCATTAGACGCTCCCCGAATACATCGAGCCATTGATCATTTTCTTTGAAGGAATCCATATCTGTAACAAAATAGGAAATATCATAATCTTGAAATGAATCACGGGGTATGTTTTTGTTTGTGCGTGATCCTTCTAGTGTTGCCAATCGAATTCTGTCATCCTTTCTGGCAAAATCAACAAGCATATTCATCATTTCGATTTCACTTCTCATAATGTGGACCCTCCAATCGTCTTTAAATTTTTGACTTGTTTTGCCGGTTTCCAACCCGTTTTATCGTTCATTCAATCAGAGATTAATGTTGACTATTCACCTAATTGTTCTGTAAACCCTTATAATGAGGTATGTTAATATTGACAGTAGGGCTTTTGTTGCATTATAAAGACCATTCTGACTCAGATTCTTCCTCACATCGGGCTTTTGATACCTTCTAAAGACCATTGGGATTCGGATTTTTCCTCACATTGGGCTTTTGATTCCTTATAAAGACCATTGGGATTCAGATTCTTTCTCACGTTGGGCTTTTGATACTTTATAAAGACCATTTGAACTCGGATTCTTCCTCACATTGGGCTTTTGATACCTTATAAAGACCATTGGGATTCGGATTCTTCCTCACGTTGGACTTTTGTTGCCTTATAAAGACCATTGGGATTCGGATTCTTCCTCACGTTAGGCTTTTGATACCTTCTAAAGACCGTTGGGATCCGGATTTTTCCTCACATTGGGCTTTTGATTCCTTATAAAGACCATTGGGATTCGGATTCTTCATCATGTTGGGCTTTTGATACCTTATAAAGACCACTTGAACTCGGATTGCTCTTCAAGTTTTATAATGGCTGTTTTCGTATTCTTTGTTGCTTTTCCTCAGTTGTTATAAACCCAAACATGTTTGTTTTCTGGGCACTTTTCTTACTAGTTTATTCATTTTTAACGCAAATAAGGTTGTAACCAAGAACTTTTCGTATACAAAAGCTAAGAAAAATGCCTTCATAAAAAAGGAGATCATGTCCTGCTTAGACTTGATCTCAATTTTTAGGTGTTAGCTTAAGATTTATGAGTCATCAAAAATAGTAGAAAGCATTTATCGTCCTTTATGTTTTTGCTTTGCCTTTTGTTTTTTGAGTTCCCACTTTTTTTGTTGAAAAGCGTCCTTTTGCTGTTTTTTCAGCTTTTTCCCTTCCGCTTTCCGCTGTTTGATATCATCCTTTATAGCTTCTTGAGCTTTTGTCGATATCCCTTTTTTCTTCATTTCTTTGGCTACTTGCCGCTGTATACGTTTTGGATTAATCTCCTTCTTCATCATCCTGCTTGCTTTGACCCCAGCAAGCTTACTATTTTGCATGATAGGTAGTAAACGGGTATGGATAAATTCTAAAATCTCAACATCACTGGGCTCTGCACCGAATACAAAACGAAAAGCTTTTAATCTTTTGTTTTCCTGAATTTCAATGACTCCAATCCAGAACTGACCATCAAAATAAACCGTCAATTTCATGACGATTCCCTCCTCTTACTCTTGAATTCATGGAATGACGGACATCCCGAGGAGGGGAAGGTTACTGACATCCAAAAGAATGGATGCATCCGGACTACCAACCGAATCGTGTTTTTTCATTCCACCTGATAATATGTTAGCAGTTTTAAAAATGAATAGTCAAAAAGTTTTTCCAAATTTCATCCAAAGAAATAATAACGGTAAATTTAGCGGACACAGAATCCGCTATTTCCATAAAATAGCCCTATTTTAATTACTTAGCGGACACTGATTCCGTTATCAATGCAAAAACATAAGAAAACTACTACTTTTTCACCAAATAACGGAACCAATGTCCGCAAATATACGAATTGAACCCATTTTGTCACAGATAACGGAACGAGAGTCCGCCAAACTCAAATTGATCAATCCTCCTTACATTAACTTTTCTACTAACCACGGCTTTATTAGCGGTAAAACATTAATCGGCTGCATGGCTTTTGTATGATCCATCCCCTCGCCTTTTAAAACTTCAACATCCCATCCTAACTGTTTTAGTTCTTTTTTATTTTTTGTAAGTAATCCCACAATATCAACCGTTACATTTCCAAAATTCTCTCCGTAAACGATGGTATCCATTTCTCCAGCAAAAGCTAGTCTAGGTATGGTTAATTGTTTTTGAATCGATTTGTCATCGAAATTCATTAAGTTTTGATACATGGTTACGAATTGTTTCGTCTGATTGGGATCTAATTCCACTTGAACATTCTCCCAATCAATTTCATCGGGTGTGTCCGGCACATCGTTTTTAACTCTTGCAGAATTAGAGAGATTCTGATTATCCAATGCCTGCTGGTATGTTTTTTCTGTCACAATCAGCATTTCTTTATATGGGCCGTCAAGCGGTGGAAATCCACCCATAATGAAGCTCTCTAATCGATTTGTGCGAATAGCCAATTGCAGACCTGCTAAGGCTAACCAAGAATAACCATAATAACTAAATTGATCAACGTTCATTTCATCTGCAATCAGCAAAAAATCTTTAGTTATATGCTCAGGAGTAAGATAGTCAAAATTCGGTGTTCTTAAAAGATGGCCTTCATAATCAAAATATAACACTTTAAAATTATCTGCTAACCCATCAACAAAATGTTCACCTAATTCAGGATCAACACCCCACATTTTAAGAGTCTCTGCCTCTTGACCATAAACAGATTTTTTCGCTATTGGCAACATGATTACGCTACCATCTTCTTTTCCGGTTAACCCTACTTCCATTTCAGAACCATTAGATAATCTCACCATCTTTTTCAATGAAAAACCCCTCCTAACGCTTTATATTTTCACTATACAACATTCATGCAATCTTTCAGTTTTACATTATTTTTGTCCTGAAATAATGCTATTCTTGAGTTGTTATGTTAACGTAGCACTTGAAGGTTTTACTTTAAAGATGGAAGAGTGGAGTGATGGTTCTATGACCTATTCGCCGAAACAAATTGCAGAATTTCTCAATGTGAGCACCACCACTTTAAGAAGGTATGAAGAACAAGGGCTAATTCCGGATGTTCCCCGAACGGAAAGTAACCACAGATATTACACTAAGCTCCATTTTCAGGCATTTATAACGGTCCGAGCATTGCTTCAAGGTTATGAAATTCCTATTGTTTACGAGGTTATGAGGAAAATAAAAGCTCGAGATATTAATACTGCTCTTTGGCTAATCAATGAACAACAGTATGAAATGGAAAAAGAAAAGAAACGTGTAGAAAAGATATTAACTATGGTAAAGAACGCGGATTTCACCATTCATGAAAAAGTAAAAGATAATATGAGTATTGGCGAAGTTGCTGCGATAGCAAGGGTCAATACTTCAGCAATCCGTCATTGGGAAAATGAGGGCCTAATCCGTTCAAAAAGGGATAAGAACAGTGGATACAGAATATTTTCCGTAACGGAATTACGAAAAATTCTTCTTATTAGCAGTTTAAGAAAAACGATATACTATATCGAAAATATGCGAGAATTGTTGGAAGAGCTTGATACACAAAATTTGGAGAAGATTGAACAAGCTTATACTCTTGCATTGGGGAATCTGAATGAAAAACTTCAAATACAGTTTGCAGGGATAGCGGATTTAAGTAATTATATTAACATGCTGAAAACCATTAAATTTATTAATCGAGTAGGAGGAGGTGACTAACCCCCGACCTCTCACACCACCGTACGTACGGTTCCGTATACGGCGGTTCCATTTATGTCTGACGTAGTTGAGAATATCTCACATAAAGACTCTTCAGCCCTCGCATCTCCCAATAGGAGTTTGTGAGGGTTTTCTGTAGGATTGGGCTTCTGGCTATTCTCCAATATTTCTTTCTAGAGTTTCCCCATTCGTATGCCTTCTCTTTTGGAATCCCTAATCCAATGAGTTTTCTTACTTTGGTTTTTGGTTTCTTCCATTCTTTCCATTGGCACATTCTGAGACGCCTTCTAATCCATTCGTCTAATTCTTTGAAAATAGTGGGTGTATCTGCTAATGCATAATATCCGCACCAGCCAATCAAATATTGATTCAGCTTCTCTATTCTATAATCCATTGGAATTGGTTTTGACCTTGAAGTTAATTCTCGTATCCGTTTCTTGACACGTTGAATACTTTGGTTTGACATCCGCACCTTCGGTTTCTTATGAAATGTGAAGCTAAAACCTAAAAACTTTCTTTTCCAAGGTCTGTCTACAGCTGACTTTTCTCGATTCACCTTTAGTTTTAGAGTAAATTCAATGAAAGTAGTAATCGAGTCCATTACTCGCTCTCCGGCTCTTCTCGATTTTACGTAGATATTACAATCATCTGCGTATCGGACAAACTTGTGCCCTCTCTTTTCTAACTCTTTGTCTAGTTCATCTAGAACGATATTGGAGAGTAAAGGACTTAATGGTCCACCTTGGGGCGTACCCTCCTCGGATTTCGTTATGACTCCATTAATCATAATGCCAGACTGTAGATACTTCCGAATTAGTGATAGGAGCGTTCTGTCTTGAATCCTTTTGGATAGAGTCCGCATTAATCTATCATGATTGACTTTATCAAAGAATTTCTCCAAGTCCATGTCGACTACCCATCGGTATCCCTCTTCGATATATTTCTTCGCTTGTCTAACACCGTCATGACCTCGTTTGTTTGGTCGAAAACCATAGCTCTGTGTTGAAAAAGTCGGGTCGAAGATAGGGGTTAAAATCTGAGTAATCGCCTGTTGGATGAAACGGTCTGTCACGGTTGGGATACCTAATAACCTTACTCCACCGTTCGGTTTTGGGATTTCAACCCGACGGACAGGAGAAGGTTGATAAGTACCCTCCATTAAGGATGTTTTAAGTGTATCCCACGTTTCGAGAATATGTCTTCGTAGGTCTTTTACGGACATATTGTCTACTCCATGACTTCCTTTGTTCTTTTCTACTCGCTTTAATGCCAGTAAAAGATTTTCCCGTGACAGCATTCGTTCCATTAACATTGAGATTTATCCTTTCTACGTGAACAATACATTCTCATTAAGTGGGTTCTTTACTAAGCCCTCCCGAAGTCCCCCATGGAATTCACCATTTCTTCCTTTCAGGTAGGTTCCGTAAGAATTTTCTGCTTTCATACATAAAGAACCGTTTGCCGAGTGTTTGTTCTCCTAAAATGGTTCAGTCCTTCCTTGATTCTCTCGAGCAAACCAAGTACTACGACTTCGGCTGACTTCTGATTGTTCAGCTATCCATTACTAGATAGGTTACCAAGTGTACTTGGCGTATCAACCAGACCTCCCCGGGTAAGAGTGCAATCTTTCCTTCCATCTATCTGCTTCATTTACTTTGTATCACCTTCGGCAGAAAGGACTTTGTTTTGTATTGCAAACTCATCCAATGATACCTAGCCTTGTATGAAGTTCGTGTTCCTCAGACCGGAAGTTTGCCGCTCGCTTCCTTCAGATTCCGCGTCACCACGGACACCCTTGCGTTAAGCTAACTGCTACTTCTGCCTTCACAGTTCGGGACTTTCACCCTAGAGACTACACCCATGCCGGGCGCACAATAAGAACGAATCCATTATAGGATCCGTTCTCCAACTTACTCTAAAATGTCTTTCCAATCAGTATCTCCAAATCGACAGTGATAGTAACGGTCTCCTTCTGTAAAACAGTATTCACCCGCTCTTCTGTAACACCCCAAGTTAAAGGTGTCATTTGAATTAATGATGGCAGGAATGGCTTTTCTAGTTTTACCGAATAACATAACCTTGATCGGTTAATGAGCTGAAAACTCTCACAGAACCGATCGATTGTTTCTGTATTTGAATAAGACTGTTTTTCAGGATCATCAAAATAAAATTCTCTTAGTTCCTTTAAATAGTTATTTTGAGGAACAACCTTTACTACCAAACCATCACATTTTATTATTCTTTTAAATTCCGCATAATTGGATGGCGATAGTATATTCAATACAACGTCAAACTGCTTATCCTGAAACGGGGTATTCGCTAAATCAGCGACTGCCCAAATTTGATTCGAATGATACTTTGATGCTATTAAAACTCCCTCTTTCGCAATATCAATTCCAAATCCTGTTACGTGTGAACCAATATTGTCACAAAGTTGAGAAAGATGAGACCCTTCCCCACATCCCATATCAAGTATTGTCACGTCTTTTTTCTTAACATGATTTTTTATACTTTCAGCAACGGTTTCTGTTAGAAGACCAAAAAAACCATTTTCAGTAATTCGTTTTCTAGCCTCGAAAAGCTCTTTACTGTATTTTGTCTTGATTGGACGAGGAAATAAATTGATATATCCATATTTAGTAAAATCAAATGTATGACGATTAATACAAACCAAACTTCTATATTCAAATACCTTTATCGAAGAACCACATATTGGACATTTGAACATGTTTTCAAAATTGCTTACATGCTTTGCGCTTAGTATTCTTTTATTCAATTGATTCAAAGAAGACACCTCATTCATTCGTTTTGATAAATGAAAAAGGCATAGACAAATAAACCCTCATCATCATGCTCAAAAAAATATGAATCGGGCTCGTGAATGTCTATACCTCTCTTTATCTATAACGAATGAATTGAATAATCATAGAAAAGGACTCCTTTGAATTTAAAAAAGGGAGTATACTTCCCTTTAACTATTCTAACAAGTCTTTTTTGTAATCGCAATTACTCTGAGTTTGGTGGTTTTTTTCTCATAAAGATATTGCAGCCAATAAAATACAAATGCTTTTAAAAAGAAATAAAGAAAAAATTGAAAGTGGTTAAAACGGACCAATGTATAATATCGTATCTTCTTTGATAAAACAGAAAACGGAAATGCAAAGAACGCATTAACAATCGCATTTAGTAAGACAAAGCGAAAGAATTTCCCATATGTCCACTTCAGAATCCACATGGACCCGATTAAAAAAGGACCAATATTAAAAGGGAATTCATTAAACAAGTAAGAGTTTGGTTTATGATAGAAAACCCACCATTTACGCTTTTTCCCGATTAAAACATTTACTGCTTCTATAACTCCTATTAGGAGGGAAACTGGGAAAAATCTTTTCATATTTTGTAACCCATAAAAGGGCAGTGTTGACCATGATAATAATACCATCGCAATATTCAGGAATATTCGCATTTTCATTGACATAAATTGGACATCCTTTTCACTTTAACTAGCTTCTCTTTCTTGTTAAAATATCCAATAACTTTCCTTATATGTATTTTGAATTTTTTTCCAGATTCGAAGTGTTTCATCCGATATACCGAAAGAAAAATCAAAAAACCCATAAGATCTGAAAAGATTCTATGGGTTTTGACATTAATGCACCTTTATTGACTTTACACGTTTAAGCTTTATTGTCTGAATTTTCTTTTCATCAACATCTCGATCCTTTTCACTTTTTGATACTATCAATAATTCAGATTCCACACGAGTGAGCAGAACAACATTTTCTAACCTCTCTCCATTCTTCATTTCAATGGTCATTACTTGGCCATTTTGTAATTCTTTGACGAATGGATATCTGCTTAAAATCTTCTCCTGTGACCGCTTTTCCTCTAGTCGTGATAATCTTTTTTCAATTGGGCCAAGTCCTATAATCAGCGCGACAAAGCATACTACTAAAAACCACCAGCCAAAATGCTTCCAGTATGTTGTAGCAATAATATTAACAAGCAAATACCATCCCAATAGTAAAATCCAGTATAAGTACTTATGCGTTTATCTTTCCTGTTTTTATCCATTCACGAACACCAACATCACTTTAACTTTATAAATCAATGCCGCGGTCCCCAAAGCATAATGGATACCCCGATTAAACAAATGATTGCTCCTATCCAATCGTAGGTATCCGGTGCTTTTCGATCCACTCCCCATCCCCATAAAACAGACAAAATAATAAAAACTCCGCCATAAGCTGCATATACTCTTCCGAATGAAGGAAATTTTTGCAGGGTAGGGATGATTCCGTAAAGCACCAAAATGATACCGCCAATGATTCCGTACCAATATGGCTTTTCTTCGCGCAACCATTGCCATATCAAGTACCCGCCACCGATTTCTGCGATTCCGGCAAGGATAAATAAAACGATAGTATAAATCATAATTCACCTTTTCTAGCGTAATGTAACATATATTATAACTCGAAATGAAATCAAACTGTCTCTCTTTCCATTAGTTTAACAGACCACTCCTTATTGGATATATCACTGCTAACTGCTTGTAAAAATAGATTCATTCCCATTTCAACAAGAGGAATTTCAATGGAAGTAATATTCATCATTTTTGCTATTGGTTCATTATCAAAACCAATAATAGAAATTTCATCCGGAATGGAGATATGCTGTTTTTGACAACAAATCACAATTCCGGCAGCAACCTGATCATTTGTGACCAAAAGTGCTGTAGGAGGAGTATCCATTTGTTTTATTTGATTGATGACTTTTTCTCCATCCTCGAAATAGAGGCATTTATCCATAATATATTCAGAGTGATACGGTAAGCCATATTTTTCAAGGAAATCTCTGTATGCCCTTTCCCGTTTATAGCTGCTAGTTCCTGTCAATCTGCCAATGCAGTAACCAATTTCCCTATGACCCTTTTGATATAAATATTCTAATGCCTCTTGAAAAATTTTATAGTGGTTAACAAAGGTAGTAGAAATCTTTTCACTTTTAATATTTTCGCAAAGAACAATTGGACCGAATAGTAAATGCTCTTCAATCACAGATAAATCACAAGCTCTCGAGCAAATGATTAAGGAATCGATTTGCTTTTGTTTCAACATTTGTAAAGCTTCCAGTTCCCTGCTTTCCAAATATTCCGTTTGAAATAAGACCAATTTATAATTGTTTTCCAATGCTTTTTTGGCTATTCCCTTTAATAACAGAGCGAAATATGGGTGATCAGAGAATGGTAAAACAACACCTATAAGCTGTGTTCTTCCTGTGCTTAAATGAACAGCATTAATATTTTTTTGATAATTGCTTTTCTCAATTGCTTCTAACACGGCCTTCCGTTTTTCTATACTCACATATGGGTGATTATTCAATACTCGGGAAACGGTCGTGACCGATACGCCAGCCATTTTTGCCAGTTCTTTAATATTTGTCATGCTATCACCTTTAAAAAACTTATATATCTCATTATTCATTGTAACATTCCCAAAATTAGTAAAGAGCACTTTCAGTATAAAAAAAGATATTAACTTTTTCTTGCTCTGAAACCAGTTTCATAATTTAACCTATTTATAGGATTGGCGTAACGCATATCTGCGGCGTAACAATTCTTTGTCGGAAGTGTTCTTAAAGTTTAAGAGCACTTCTTTTTATACAAAAAAAGAGTAATCTACGCAACCCCTAAAGTATTACCTGTTATACTATTTTTCCGAAACTTCTTGAATATATTAAAAAAAGAGAGGAAATTTTCCCCTCTCACACACAATAACTTCTATTAAACTAATAAATTCTCATTAAATTGTCTCTGGCTTCATTTTCGTATTTTCTTGTTGATTTAACTTATTGACAGCCTCCTTACTTACATCAACACGTTTCACAAATAAAGCTAAAATTAGAGCAACAATATTAATGCCAAGTGCTACATAGAATGAGTATTGAATTCCAGCTAATAAAGCTTTTTGTGTTAACAATGCCTGTGTAGCTTTCGTAAAGGTTGCTGGGTCAACAGCTGCCAATAAGTCTTCCGCTTTTGATTTTGTAACAGAGTTCATGATTGTTACAAGAACTGCTGTACCAATGGAACCGGATACTTGTTGAGCTGTATTGTTAATTGCTGTACCGTGTGGATTTAAACGGTTTGGCAATTGATTTAGACCGTTTGTCATAATTGGCATCATTACCATGGACATACCAAACATACGAAGAGTGTAAACAAGTATAATATAGGTGTAACTTGAGTCAACTTGTAAGTGTGCTAACATGAATGTTGAAACTGCTGTTACCAGAAGTCCTACCACGGCAAGCATACGCGGACCAAATTTATCAAACAGTTTTCCTGTAATCGGCGACATAATCCCCATGATAATAGCACCTGGAAGCATCATTAAACCTGAATGAAGCGGTGAGATACCTCTGACGCTTTGTACATATGCTGGTGTTAGAATCATACCTGAGAACATGGCTACTGCGTTTACAATCGCAATGATAGATGCAAGTGCAAACATTGGGTACTTATATACACGTAAATCTAAAAGTGGTTCTTTCATTTTTAATTGACGAACGATAAATGCAACTAAGGCAATAGCTCCGACAATTAATGTTATCAAGACAATTTTATCTGTCCAGCCATCTGAACTTGCAGAACTGAAACCATATAGGAGCCCGCCAAATCCGATACATGACAAAATAACAGATAAATAATCAATCGTTGCATTTTTATTTTGTGCCATTACATTCTTCGATTTCCAAATTCCTAACACTAAACTAATCACTGCTAACGGTAAAATCATTTCAAAAAGCAAACGCCAATCATAATACTCTACAATATAACCAGATAATGTTGGTCCAATTGCAGGAGCTGTGATCATTACTAGTCCGAAAACACCCATTGCTGTACCACGTTTTTCACGCGGGAAGCTAACTAACATGATATTCATTAACAAAGGTCCCATTACAGAAGAGCCTGCAGCTTGGATCATACGTCCAGTAAGCAGTACCCCAAAGTTTGGAGCAAAAGCTGCTGTTGCAGTACCTAATGTAAAAATCGTCATTGCTGTAATAAATAAACTGCGGTTTGAAAAGCGTGTAATCAAATAGGCCGACGCTGGAATTAAAACACCGCTGACAAGCATATAACCTGTAGCAAGCCACTGTACGGTTGAATAATCTTTAATTTTTAAGTCCACCATAATAGACGGCAGTGCGACATTTAAGAGCGAGTTATTTAAAAAAGAAACAAATGCTCCTACAAATAAAATCGCAAGCATTAAATACGGTGGTTTTTTTTGTTGTATTGCTGAATCCATATTTTTGTATCTCCTTATTCTGTCATTTTTTTAATGGATATTGCTTTTGAGTCTACCTAGGCATTTTTCGTGCTAATCCATTTAAAACTAGGTCGTTTGCAAATCTGAACGTTGATACCTTTTTCTTGAAGTTTTTCTGCAATCTTTTTTAAATTCATTTTCTTCTTTTTCTTTTCTTCAAGGGTCATTCGTTCTCTTCCTTATACAAGCCTCTTTTTATAAGTTCCATTTGATCAATATAATTTTTTAATGCTTCTTCATCCGATAATTCCTTGCCGAACATTTGAACAAGATTATGGAAGGTTACTGCCAACATAATTTTCATTACATTGTGCAGATCCTTTTCGTCCTTTATGTTTAAATTTTTGGTATTGATTAAGTTAATGATATCGAAATACTGCTTTTTTTGACTCTGCTCGTAAACATTATTCACTAATGTGTTTTCAAGCTTATAATTCATATTTAAAAAGGTATTTTTAAAAAAGCTTTTATGTTCAGGGTTTTTATGAACCTTTATCGAGAATTGAAAGGACTCAAAAAATGTCTCAAAAATATCACCATTCTTTTCCTTTAAAACGGAAATGAATCTTTCCGCATTTTTTTGTGAAAGTTGATTTAACAAGTAAAAATATAGATCCTCTTTATCCTCAAAATATTGATAGAAGCTTCCTCTTGGAATACAGGCATTCTTGATTATATTTGCGATAGAAGCCTCATGTAATGGAACTCTGGAAAATTCCTCTTTAGCAGATTGAATTAATGTGTCCTGTTTATCTTTAGGTAAATGAAAAAACGTTTGTTTTGGCATCGTTACTCTCTCACCTCGATTTGTGACAGCGTGTCATGTGTGATTACAAATTAAAATTATATATGACACGATGTCACATGTCAATCTTAAAATGACAATGTGTCATATTTTTTTCACATAAATATTTTCACCATGTTAAAGCTCCACAATATTCTTCTTGTATCTTAGGTTGCACGAACTTTCAAAGCAAAATCCCACAAACAATTGTTTGTGGGATTTTGCTAAATTGCTTTATCAGGTCATGTTTTTTTTAACCTGCACTATTTCCAACAGGCTGAGCATGATGTAATACATATTTAACAGCATTAACATATTCCGAAATAGCTCGCTGACTAATTGCTGCAGTAGGTGCAACACCTTCAAACCCATGGTAACAGCCAGGATAAAGATGGAATTCCACATCAACACCTGCACGGCAAAGGCGCGTTACGTATTCCAGTGTTTCATCGCGAAATGGATCTAATTGTCCTATACATGTATAGGTGTAAGGAAGGCTTGATAAATCTGTCGCTCGTGCTGGAGCAGCATACTGGGATACATCTTCTGTTCCATTTTTCCCATCCAAGTACATGGTCCATCCCTTTTGATTTAAATCATGATTCCAAATCATATGTCCTGTTATTTCCAAACTTGAAGGTGTTTGATTGCGATCATCAATCATTGGGTATAGCGGCATTTGGAAACATAGATTCGGACCTTTCCTATCCCTGGCTAATAATGCAAGTGCCGCTGTTAAGCCACCTCCAGCGCTTTGCCCGCCAACCCCAATTCTGGATGAGTCTACTCCTAATTCTTCTGCTGCATGTTCGGAAAACCATTTAAGCACCGCATAACAATCCTCTATCGCTGCTGGATAGCGGTGTTCCGGGGCAAGGCGGTAATCAACCGAAACAACGACACAATTCGCCTCTTTCACAAAGCGTTGACATAATACATCATCCCCTTCCGGATTTCCAAGGACATAGCCCCCACCGTGAATCCATAGTAACCCCGGTAAGGTTTCTCTTTTTTTCTTCGGTTCATAGATTCGTACGCGAACAAAGGGATTGTCTTCTGGTCCGGGTACCATTCTGTTTGAAATAGCAACAGATTCATCTATGGGGATAGGAAAAGCTTCGGCGCTTTCAGCCATTGCTTTTCTGGTAGCCTCGACATTGTCTAAATCAAGTGGTGGAAATAATTCTAGTGTTTCTTTCAATTCAGGATTAATTCTATTTTTCACAATCCATTCTCCTTCACCAAGTTTATTCATTATTTTTTACTATTCTATTATCCTATTTAGAATTGTATGCGTTTCCATTTTGTTGCACCCATATAATCTAGCTTAAACGTTACTAATCCTGTTAATAGTTGTTATGCTGTTAACCCACCGTCAATGGTCACAATAGAACCATTCATGTAGCTTGCCTCATTTGATGCCAGGAAACTTACCACATTCGCAATCTCTTCAGGAGATGCTGGTCTTTGCAGAGGGCCATTCTGCTCTGGGTTATTCATTTCCATACCTTTCGTCATATTTGTAGTTACCCCTCCTGGACATATTGCATTGATCCGTATTCCTTCTGGTCCATATTCTACCGCAGCAGTTTTGGTCAGCCCCACGATACCATGCTTGCTCGCAGAATACCCTCCTAAAAATGGCGTGCTATGAACTCCAGCAGATGAAGCCGTATTAATAATAACCCCTGATTTCTGTTTTTCCATTACCTTTAAAACATGTTTAAGTCCCAAAAATGCTCCTTTTAAATTAACGGAGATAATCCGGTCGAAATTCTCTTCACTATAATCTGCTAAACGAGCCGGCGCACCTAAAATGCCGGCATTATTAAAAAATACATCGATTCTTCCAAACACATCCATGGCAGTTGCTACGTATTTCTCCACATCCGAATTACTCGAAACATTTGCTTGTACAAATATACCTTCCCCGCCTCTTTCTTTAACAAGACGCAGTGTTTCTTCTCCCCCTTTTTCATCTAAATCTACCATTACAACATGCATTCCACTATCCGCCAATTTTAATGAGACAGCTCTTCCTATTCCACTGCCAGCACCAGTAATTACTGCTACATCATGCGTTAAAGACATTTTACCCCTCCATTAATTGCTAGTTTTTTGAATTTCTATTTTCATTAATGTTGTATCTTTAAAGAAGATAAATGAAACCCATTATAACCATTCGATGCAACCTCATCACATATTTTTCTGTATACGTCAAACCCTCCAAGATAAATAAGAAAACTGCGTGGTTTACCGACGATATTCGCACCGGTGTACCAGGAATCCGTTTTAACATAAAGTGTCATTTCCGCGACTTCCCTGCAATGATTGCTCCATTTCTGTTCTGCTTCGATTGTTGCTTCAATTGTTTCTACGTTATTCTCTTGGAGGTAGCTGATACAATCCGCTATCCATTCCACATGCTGCTCAATTGCTGCAGGCATATTTACCAATACGGAAGGACTCTCCGGACCTGTAATCGTAAAAAAGTTTGGGAAGCCTGCAGTGGAAAGACCAAGATAAGTTCTTACTTTTGAACCATCTTCCCATTTTTCTTTCAGCTTGACTCCATTCTTACCACGAATATCAATATTAAATAATGGACCAGTCATTCCATCATAGCCAGTGGCAAAAACAAGAATATCTAACTCATATTCTGCGTCCGCTGTTCGAAGTCCCTTTGGGGTGAGCTTTTCAATCGGTGCATTTTTTACATCAATTAAAGTAACGTTCTTTCGGTTAAAAGTCTCATAATAATTGGTATCTAAGATTGGACGTTTCGTACCATAATAGTAATTTGGCAATAATTTTTCCGCTACCTTAGGGTCACAAACGATCTCCTTAATTTTTGTACGGATAAATTCAGCCGCTGTTTTATTTGCTTCTTCATTAACAAAAAGGTCTTTATACGTCGACGTGAATGCATATCCTCCTTCGTTCCAAGCATTTTCATATACTTGATAACGTTGTTCCTGCGAATCATCCAATGCTGAACGATCCCGAGATATAAATCCGTTTCCGCTTGTAGATTCTCGCATTTGTTTTCGAATCATTTCGAAGTTTTCTTTTGACCGCTTTATATATTCAGGATCGTAAAGATGATTTCTCGCTGGTACCGTATATTGTGGTGTTCTTTGAAAAACAGTTAGATGTTCCGCTTCTTTTGCAATAACAGGAATTGCCTGAACACCGCTTGAACCAGTACCGATGATTCCAACTTTCTTCCCTTTAAAATCCACCTTTTCATGAGGCCATCGTCCGGTATGATACCATTCACCTTCAAAGCTATCCAGCCCTTTAAAATGTGGAATATTAGTAGCGGACAGACAGCCAATCCCAGTGATAAAATACTTTGCATACACGGTTTCATCATCGTTCATATAAATCTTCCATCTATTACTTTCCGATTCATAGTGTGCAGCGGTTATTCGTGTATTAAACTGAATATCCTGACGCAAATGGAACTTATCTGCTACAAAATTAAGGTATCTCAATATTTCAGGTTGTTCCGGGTATTTAGATGTCCAAGTCCATTCTTGATAGAGTTCTTTTGAAAAGGTGTAATTATAATAGATACTTTCTATATCACAGCGGGCACCAGGGTAACGATTCCAATACCAAACACCGCCGACACTTTCCCCAGCTTCATACACACGAGTGGTGAACCCTGCCTCACGCAACCGATAAAGCATATATAATCCAGCAAATCCTGCACCTACGACAACTGCATCCAAGCTATCTTTTTGATTGGATGTCATCTTCTTGATACCTCCCTTAATTAGGATAATAATGAATCTATTCTATTCAACTTCATCGATTAGGAATCTCCCTCCTTTCATGAAACAGTTGTTTCATGTTCCTAATTAAAGAATAGACCCTTTGGAATGATTTGAATATTCCATATTTTTAGAGTATTATATACCTAAAAAAGGGGTAAAAGAATGATCTCTAACTATACCATAGAACGATCCATTCAAAGACTGAAGTCCAGTTTAAGTCATGAGGAGCAACTATTAAATATTTTAGAGGTTTATTTGAGTATCTTCCCCGTCCTTAATTCTTTTTTGTTAAGATACTCTCCAATTGGCTTTGTTGCAGAAGGGGTAATTTCCCTTCATTCTTCCGGTGGGGTTCATATTGGAGAAATTCGAGACGATATTCGTTCATTTCCCATTATCTTTTCCGCCATTAGCGAAAAGAAAGCTAAATATTGTACAGGCCTTGAATATCTTAAACAAATGAGCAGCAAATATTCCATCCCTTCTGACAACAATTCTATTGTCATTGTACCTTTATGTTTTGATTCATTTGTTTTTGGATATATATGCAGTACGGAATTCGAAGAGGATGCCATCATCGATGAACAACTGCTCTCTGCCTTTACCTTGTATGGAAAATTAGTTGGAAAAGTCATAAACTTTGCAGGGAAAGAGGATGTTACACACCAACTTAGTAAAAGAGAGCTAGAAGTGATGAGGAGAATCGCATCAGGAGAAAGCACGAAGGAAATGGCTGACTATATGGACATTAGTGACTTAACGGTTAATCAGTATGTAAAGTCAGCTATCAAAAAACTTGGCGCTAAGAATCGCTCACATGCGGTAGGGGAGCTATTTCGAAAAGGAATAATTTCTTAGCCCACTAGTTTCTCCAAAATTATATACTATCAAAAAAATTATCATAAGAGATTAACTCCAATACAAACAAGAGTTGATAGTCAAATGAACTCCAGCTCTTGTCCCACGCTAATTAAATAATGAATAGAAATTACTTAGTATTTCTTAATTGTGAGAAAGGGTAAAAAACAAATTCGCTTTCACCTACTATTTGTTCTTTAGAGAAATACCCTAATCCATTACGACTATCTTTACTATATAGTCTGTTATTACCCATAACAAAGTACTTATCTTTAGGAACTGTAATTGGTCCAAAATCATCTGTTAATTTACTTCCCATTTGTTTAGCTAATTTAAGATTATGAGAAAGATAAGGTTCTTTAACCAAAACACCATTAATAAATAAATTATCATTTTTCATTAAAATTGTATCCCCAGGTAGACCAATAATTCTTTTAACATAATATTCTTCTTTACCTTTTATAACTACGATTTCTCCCCTACTTAATCTATTGGTTAAATTTAATTTGTTTACGAACATTTTTTCGTGATCATGTAGTGTTGGTTCCATAGACTCACCGTCTACTACATAAGGTGAAAATAGAAATGTTCTTACAACAATAGCAATTCCTAAAGCAAGAAACAACGCTTTACCCCAACTCTTCCATTCACCTTTTGAATTAGATTTCATTCGTTAAATCAACTCCCAGTTATTATCCTAATAATTATCTACTCTCTCTTTATTATTGAAAACCCTCCTAAATGTATGATTTTTCCATATTATTCAACATCCCATAGTTAAAGAAAAAAATCCTGCAAAACAGGATTTTAATCAAACTTTATTATCAATTAACAATCTTTTTTTAAAATCATCAACCCATATAACTACATTCAAAATATTTCTGTATAGACTCCGTTACCTGCCCGTTCGCGAAAGGGATACCTTTGAGACCGAATAAATCATATCTCATATCTTTTGAATAAAACGCATTATCCTCTACAGCAACAATGCATTTCTTATACTTTTGTTCAATTGTTCAAAACAGCTAAGTCTAGCTGGTTAATGCGCTCTTGATCGGCAATCATGTCGATCTCGGTGATTTTGCCATCCGCAACCGTCAGTTCGAGTACGAAAAGTAATCGACCTAGAGGAGCTACGACAACGCCTATAGATCCGTTTACAAGCATCGGTCGTGCACCCTGAGCACGACCAGCGAATTGTTTGGCGACTGCTTGCGAACCGTGAACCAACGTAGATGTGGAAACGGGTGCAAATGCTGGGTCGTTTCTGAGTACGACATCGGGGGCTAATACCGCGAGAAGTTTATCAAAGTCTCCTGTACGCGACGCAGTCAGGAAAGCATCAACAAGTTTCCGCTTTCTATCCAGCTCTTCTGAATCCACAGTCTTTTTTGCACCATGAACCCGACGGCGTGCGCGGCTGGCAAGCTTTCTTGCTGCGACCTCGTTACGCCCTATAATAGGAGCGATCTCCGAAAAGGACAGGGCAAAAATATCATGCAGCACAAATGAAATACGTTCGGCGGGATTTAAATTATTCAAGACGACGAGCATTGCAAGACCAACAGAATCGGCCAACAGCGCTTCATGCTCAGGGTCACTTCCATCTTGGCGACTAGTTACCGGCTCGGGTAAACTCTCCATTGTAAGCTCCTCACGCCGCGTTTTGCGAGATCGCAGCATATCAAGACACACCCTCGAGACTATCGTTGTCAACCATCCGCCTATATTTTCAACTCCACTAATATCGGAGCGGCTAAATCGTATCCATGACTCCTGTACAGCATCATCAGCTTCGCTCAGAGATCCGAGCATCCGGTATGCCACCGCCTGAAGGTGTTGCCGATATTCCTCGAATTGTTCCACAAGCCAATTATTATCGTTCATATGTCATATACCTTCTTTCGTTTCCTCTTTACTTATATGTCGAGCTAAACTAAGCAGATGTGACCACAAGTAGGTAAACTATTATTCTTTTCTTAAGTTTCTTATCCTAAAAAATTTTTTCACCAATCGGTCACGTTTCCTCGTTGACTTCCGACATAGTTAGTGACAAGGGAAAACCGACCACAAAGAAAGAAGTGGATACCATTGTCCAGCAAGAAAAAATATTTAAATCTAAGGAGATGTTTGTTATGAGTACGAGTTTGATACCTTTTCTTGAAATGAACGGAAACGCTAATGAAGCGATAGATTTTTACGTGAAAGCGCTGGATGCCAAGGTTGTTTATACGCTGCGATTCGGTGATTCACCTGGAAATCAGGAGCTGTCTCCGGAAAAAAGAGATTTGGTAAGCTTCGCAGTTTTGAAAATCGGTGAATCAGAGCTTCATTTGACCGACAATGTTACCGGCAGCAGCTACCAAAAGGGAACGCAAGTGACCATCGTTGTTCAAACGAATGACAAAGCCAAGGCAACCCAATATTTTGAAGCATTGAAGCAGGGCGGTCAAGTGAACAATCCGATGCAAGCAAGCTTTTTTAGCCCCGCTTACGGTAATATTACGGATAAATTCGGTGTTACGTTCCGAATCCTGGCCAAAGGACGCCAATGATCCGTTACTGTAAGTATAACTAGCAGTAAACCTGTTAACTTATTCGCATCATCTGTACCATGCAGACCCGTGGGCTAACGGAAAACGATAGCTGAATATAAAAACCATAAAGAGTCGGTAATCCTTAGCGTGAGAATACCGACTCTTTTACCAAAACTGTATTCACGCAAGTTATACATTATGTAGGTGGCGGTCAACTACTGCACCTGATATTATTTCACATACTTGTCTTTTTCGCCGTCCTGTATATACTTTGCAATTACTTCACATTTTTTTATTGCCCAAATGTAATGATGTGAAGTGTTTGCTGCGAAATAGCTATATAAATTACTTGTTTTTGTCCATTTATAGTATTTTTTTGTTATGAGTTCTTCATCGGTGTGTAATTTAATTAGCTCCATTACTCTTTCATGACTTAACTTCAATTTTTTTATGGCTTGATTTAATGTTACATCTTGATAGTTTTCCCAAATCTGCATATTAAGTAGCTTGATAGTACTCCATTTATAACCAGGTGCTGGCATAAAAGGAATATCTCCATCCATACCTTCTCTATACCATCTCTCAAGCATTGCATGCCATTCATACAGATGCATTAATACATCCCGAAAATTCTTATCTCTTTCCCCAGTTTCAGTAGAAATACCCCTTTTTCTGCTTGGTACAGATTCAATTATTTCAAACAATGATTTAAAATTTTTATCGCTATTATGTAATAAAAGTTCTTTGTCACTTTTCGCTATCATGTATTTCCCTCACTTTTTACTATATATTAACACGAGTGTATATACTCTTGTATTAATATTCGAAAAATTCAGAGGTGAAGTTACCATATTATTGATTGGAGTTAATTCCATTCCTTTAATTAAACTCCACTTTAGTAGAACAAAATAGATCGCCGCAGCGACCTCATCTTCTTTTACTCTTGCACCCTTTAGTTAAATAAGGATGTGTTAAAGTTTAATTCCTTAAGATTATTCTCTAATACAAAGCCTTTTGACCAAGTACCAACAAGAAAATAAGTATCATCTTTGCTAAATTCTGCAAAACAGGCGTATTCCAGTTCTTCAATTTGAATAGGAGTTAAGTCTTCAAATCCTAATATAAAGACCCTATTACTTGAAGTGAGAACAATGTAACTGCCATCGTAAGAAGCAGCTAGATGGACAAAATACTCATCGGTACTTTGAACTCCATTTTCGGTTAAATTTGATTTCTTTAAGACGGTTTTTAATTCAGCGTCCATAATGGTTAATTCATAGTCTTGATGAACAAAAATGTAAACTTGATGAACGGGCACATAACAAACCAAAACCCAATTTGTTATTCCTAAATTTTCTACAATAGAATAAGATGGTTTTACTAAAGGGTCTACAACCTTAATTAAATTATATCGTAAATAACCTTTTACCCCTTCCAAATAACTTAACGTAAATAAATAGGAATTATCGTATGGGATAAACTGATTAAATTCAATATGCGTCCCTTCAAGTTCAGTTAATATCTGATAATTCCCTGTTTCAATGTTAAGTGTACAAATCTGTTTCTTCTCATTGATTTTAAGAACATCAAGAACAGTAAATGGATTTTCAAGCAGTGCAAAGTTCCCTTCCACTATTTGAAAAGACTTTCCAGATTTAATTGTCTTAATAAGTTGAAACTCCTTAGTGTCATAAACACAAAATGTTCCGACAGTGTTTTTTATGTACAACATTTCATCATTTTGGGAAAAGCGAAGATGGCTCGGATTGTTTGGTTTTTTCAATTCTATAACTTTTTCCCAAGTTTCTGTATCAAATATGACTGTTTTTCCCCCCATTGTATGACATAATAACTTCTTGTCATTCGATAGCACTATTTCATAAGAAACTTTTAAATTCTTTATTAGGTTCATTTGAAACACACAATCCGCCTCCAAGTCTACTTTCGACGTTATCCTTCTGTAACCTGCCCCTTTGGTGCAAGAACGGGGTTAATTGCAGTATCTTCGCAATGTATATCAAATGTGAATCTATTATTATGCATTTTCTTCTAACACGCAGTATTTTAGGTTCCTTTATTTGTTTATACATCCAAGATACTGAACTTTTTAAGGAAATAACTGAGTAAGTTGAAACTTTTTGAATAGAAAATTTGTAATAGAGTAAGTATTATTAATAATAATTTTAAAGAACGGGGGAAAATATTTGCAAGCAAAAGCTTTAATTATCCTTGGCAGCGCGCTTATATTATTTGCTCTAGGATGTAGCTATTATACTTTCTTTGTTCCAAAAGTTGGTCCAATTGGTGATGGAAAAATTGCACCAACTACTTATATAATTCTTATTTGTGCCATAATTAATGGAATACTTGCAATTATACGAGGAATCCTCATCCTAAAAAGAGAGAAAGCATAGAAAAACGAGAGCGTAAAAATCTTAGGAGTTAGCTATTTTCATAGGTGTTAAAAAAGCTGATTTTGAAAATTTCAAACATGCTTTTTATTGGTAGAAAATTTCTCTATATGAATTAGAAAATATCCATCTACATTTATCACTATTAATTTCACATCATGGTGCAATTGCGAAGTAAAACTGGTCCACATTATGAAGCTATACTCCCCCTATAGTTACAAAAAAAATCCTGCAAAAACAGGATTTTAATCTAACTTTATATTATCAATATTTTTTATAAAACGAACACCAAACTAGAAAATGTTCCTTGGATTTATACAATTAGAATGCTCTTTCCAATTCATCAATTAAAGATCCAACATATGCGACAGCTTTTCGAATCGGATCAGGTGTGGACATATCCACATTTGCTAATTTCATCAGCTCCAGCGGTTTTAATGTTCCACCGGCTTTTAATACGGAAATCCAACGATCCACTGCAGGCTGACCTTCTTCCTCTATCATTTGTGCTGCAGCAGTAGATGCCGTTAAACCAGCTGAATACGTATATGGATATAGACCCATATAATAATGTGGCTGACGCATCCAAGTTAATCCTGCACCTTCATCCAGTTCGACACTATCTCCCCAGAAATTTGCTAACAGTTCTAGATTCTGTTCGCAGAGAATTTTCGCTGTTATCGGAGTTCCTTTTTCAGCTAAATCATACACTCGGCGTTGCAGTTCTCCTTCAAGTAAATGAGTTACGAAATTATGATAGTAAGTACCTAATGATTGAAGAATAACCCAACGACGCATATTTTCATCATCAGACTGTTTTAAAATATGTTTGCTTAATAGCATTTCATTCATTGTCGATGGTGCTTCCACAAAGTATCTGGAAGGACGAGTATTGGAAATCGTTTGGTTTCGACCAGCCAATACGAAGTGACCAGCATGACCTAATTCATGGGCGAGAGTAAACACGTTTCGCATGGAATTGCTCCAAGTCATCATAATATATGGATGTGCCCCGTAAGGACTTGAGCAAAATGCTCCGGATCTTTTTCCCACATTGTCTGCACGATCAACCCAGCGATTCCGCAAGCCCTGCTCCATAATTTCTATATATTCTGGCCCCATTACTTCCAATGCTTCCAATACGAGCTTAGATGCTTCTTCATAGGTAATTTCAGGGTCATATTCCGGATCAAGCGGTGCTTTTAAATCACTATAATAAAATTTATCCAAGCCTAATACTCGCTGTTTTAACTTTGCGAAACGGCGCATATGCGGTGCAAGTTCTTCTAGTATCGTATTTAATTGATTGTGATACATTTCTTTTGTCACTTGTTGACTATGCAATAGCATATCTGTAACGGATTCATATTTACGCAATCTCGCTTCAATTACTTGTCTCTTTATCTCAGTTGCATACGTAGCTGCATATGTATTTTTGTATTGATTAAGGGTATTCACAAAAGACTCATATGCTTTTCTGCGGAGCTCTGTATTAGATGATTCCTCAAATTTTGGGTAAGAATTAAAAGTTAAAGGGTATTCCTCTCCAGTATCTGTCTTAAAGGAGGAGAACTTCATATCAGATGTTTTGCTTCTTTCATAAATCATATACGGGGAATCCAATACTTCTCCAAAAGCAGCTAAAACTTCCTCCGTATCAGGAGATAACATATGGTCTTTTAATTCCAATAAATCCATTAATGTTTTGGTAAATTCCTTTAACCCTTCCTCTTGCTCTATATACTCTTTTATCGTTTCTTCCGATATTGCAAGAATTTCTGAATTAATGAATGACATACTTGCACTAACGTTAGAAGACATCGAGGCAGCAAGTGCAGCATTTGCTTGATTCATAGAATCAGTTCCATCTGCTGATTGACGCAAGCTGGCAAAAGTCATCACACGAACCATCCGCTCTAATAACGAATCTCTAGCAAGCAGACAATCTAATAAAGTTTTTGCATTTTCTGCAAGACGTCCTTTGTATCGAGTAACTGTGTGGATATCGTTTTCTATCGATTCTAATTCCTTTTTCCAATCCTCATCCGTTTTAAATAAATCACTCAAGTCCCAGGTTTTTTCCAAAGGAACCTCAGAACGAGTCAACGTTTTGTTTTTTACAGCTGTCATATACATACCCCTTTTCAAATTGGCTACCGAAAAATATTTCGTATTCCGAAACTAATATTTACATTGTACAAGAAAACTGAATGTTTGAAAAGTTCCGCTTGAAAAATATCCTTCATATTACTGACAACCTTTTTTAAACTCAAAGTTCCTTTTCCAAACTTGACTTATTTTTTATTTGGTTCATTTTTCACAGCATGTGTGCCTGTTATTGGACATTTTCTATGGAAGAATAAACAACAAGGGATGAGTAGAAAAATCTCTATTATGGTTTCAACGCTAACCGGCTGGTTTCTATATTTTCTAGGGATTTATGAATATTTTTTTGGCCAGTTTTCTGTAGGACTAGCTGCTATTTTTTTTACCGGAATCATCTCGTCACCATTAAACATGGATCTCACTATTTTACGAAATTTCTCCCCCAGATATCACAAAAGAAGCAAGAGAATTGTCCCCTTGCTTCAACATGCTTTATTTTACCCAAGAAAATCAATTGCCATTTTGAATCGTTGGAGTCCGTCGATAACCTTTGATGATGGACAGCCTACATTCATTCGCAGGAAACCTTTCCCTTCTGTTCCGTATACTTCCCCCGGCATAATCGCTACTTTACCATGGTGAATCAGTGCATCTTGTAGTTGTTCATCAGTATAGGGGAGCTGGGAAATGTCAATCCACGCTAAGTAGGTAGATTCTGGAATCTTTAAATGTGCTGCAGGGATATACCTATCTAGGAATTCCTTTATCAATTCCATGTTTTTTTCAATATATTGATTCATTTCATCCACCCATTGACTATTTTCCTGATAAGCAGTCATCAATGCAATAGCACCTAAAGTACTTGTTGAAGAAAGTCCATCTTTGTTCTTTAAGGTAATTAAGAACTTCTCCTTTATATTTTGATTTGGAATAATCGCATACGATCCTCCTAATCCTGGAACATTAAATGTTTTACTAGCTGACGTGCAAATGCATACAAAATCTAGATCTTCTGCAACCTTCACTATCGGAACATGCACATGAGGTTTGCGAACAATATCCATATGAATTTCATCCGAAATCACATAGACCTGATGTTTTTTACATAGAGTAATCATTTCTTTCAATTCTGCTTTCGTCCAAACACGCCCGGTCGGATTATGAGGACTGCATAATAGAAAAACTTTGGAACGAGGATGTGCCAGCTTTTCCTCTAAATCCTCAAAATCAATAGAGTAGGCGTGATTTTCATATAGTAGCTTACTTTCTGAAAAAACACGGTTATTATCCATTACCACTTTATAAAAAGCATCATATGCAGGAGTATGGATAACAACATGATCTCCCTCTTCTGATAACTGTTCAATAAGCTTTGAAACAGTATAAATAACTGTTGGACTATAGACAATCCAATTATCGTGAATCGATGTAGAAAATCTGTTTCGATACCATTGTTGAATGGCACCCTTAAACTCCTTATGATTCCACCTTGTATATCCAAAGATTCCATGTTCAATACGTTTCTTTAATGCTGAAAGTATTTCGGGGGGGCAGAGAAAATCCGTATCTGATATCGAGAATGGTAAAAGATCCTTTTCTCCAAATCGATCCTCAATATAATCCCATTGCGTACAATAGGTATCTAGCCGATTTACTACTTCATCAAATATATATTTCATGTTATTCAAACCTTCTTTATAATACCAATTTGTCTAATTGAGTTTTAACAGAAGCTACCTGCGTTCCAATAATGACTTGTACATTGTGTTCATCAAGTACAACTACTCCAAGGGCTCCGCACTCTTTTAAGACAGGTTGATTTACCTTACTCATATCATCCACAACAAGACGTAGGCGTGTAACACAGTTATCTAATGATTCGATATTTTCTTTTCCGCCTATTGCGCCTAAAATTCTTTCCACATCATATTTTCCTTTTTTCTTGTAGGCGATTTCTCCCTCACCGATATCTTCAGCAATTTTTTCACGTCCAGGTGTTTTCAAATTAAATTTGGTAATTGCAAACCGGAAAACACTGTAGTAGATGGCAAACCAGATCACCCCTACTAGAAGAACAAGATACCATTTTGTATAGGCTCCTTGTAGAACCCCAAAGATGATAAAGTCTAACACACCTCCATCTGTATTTCCAATCGTGACTCCAAGTAAAGACATCACCATAAAACCTAATCCTGTCAATACAACATGGATTCCGTATAACACTGGAGATATAAACAAAAATAGAAACTCTATCGGTTCGGTAATTCCAGTTACAGCAGAAGCAATTACACCAGAAATTAAGAGACCCTTTATTTTCTTACGATTTTCAGGTCGTGCTGTATGATAGATTGCTAATGCAACTGCGGGTAATCCAAACATAAACGATGGCATTTTACCTTGCGATAAAAAGGCTGTTACGGAAGGGCTAATTTGCCCCCCACTTTTTAATTGTGCGTAGAATATATTCAATGCACCGGATACGGTTTGACCATCTACCACTTGTGTTCCTCCCGCTTGTGTAAAACGAATCATGGCAACAAGAATATGGTGTAACCCGAATGGTAGTAACAATCGCTCTCCGGCACCGAACAGGAAGGGGCCAAATGCGCCCGATTTTTGAATGATTGTTCCAATTCCAGCTATTGCTAATGCAAAAATTGGCCAAATTATAGGTATGAGAATCCCCACAATCGATAGGGTGATCGCAGAAATAATCGGGACGAATCGTGCTCCACCAAAGAAGGCGAAAGCATCTGGTAACTGAATGTCGTAAAATTTATTATGCAATAGATAAACAATAATCCCAACAATAATACCACCAAGGACACCCATTTCTAAGGTTTGAATCCCCATGACCATTCCTTGTCCAGCCTCACGTAATTTATCCGCTGGAGCAAGTTGATGCGTTTGTGTTAAATAAAAATTAATTGATAATTGCATAACTACATAACCAACAAATCCAGAAAAGGCAGCCACACCTTTTTCAAATCTGACAAGTCCCAGCGGAATAGCTATTGCGAACATTACAGGTAAATAGGTAAAGGCAAAGCCACCAATAGTAGACATAAAACTAAAGATAATTTGTAAAACAGGATTTCCTAAAAAGGGGATAACTTCAATCGTTGAGGGACTTGTAAAAGCACTTCCAATTCCTAAAAGTAAGCCCATGAATGCTAATAACGCTACTGGGAGCATAAAAGTTTTCCCCAATCCTTGAAAAAACTCCCAAAAATGTGATTTCTTGCTTTTCTTATTCATGCCGTTCTACTCTCCTTTTTTATGGAAATGTGGGTTGTCTTCTATTGATTCATTCCCGTATGCACCACATTCATGATTAACTATCTAGAAAGTGGAACGTATCATTTCCATCGTATTCTTGTCTGTTCGTATTCTATCAACTTATAGGAATAGCATAACTTGATTAAAATGCAGGAGCAATCGCTTTCATACTTATTGTATACGCCTACATTTTTTGTACCGTGCTTACATTCATAACCAAGTAATTCGAGATTTCCACCCTGATTTCCAGAAAAAAAGAGGTTCTAGTTTAACCAGAACCTCTTTTCTACTATTGTTGCATATAGGCCAAAATAATAAAATCCAAGATAATACTTAATGGAAATCTAGAACTCATATCTAACTCTCCATAATATCCATTTGCAATGAATGCATGAAAGGTAAGATCTACTTCTTGTTGTAACCTACTATTTTGTCTTCCTACCACAGCAATGGTTTTTACGTTTCGCTCTTTTAAAATATTTGCATACTCGAGGATATGTAAGGTTTCACCACTGTAGGATACTAAAATAGCTAAATCATTGGAGGATAAGGCATGGGCCACACTTCTGAGCTCATCCCAATCCTCGCGTGCACTGGAAATTCGTCCTGAAAAGGTGAGCTTTCTAGCAGCCTCGACACAAACTGGAAGTGAAGCTCCCACTCCAAAAAACTCAACAAATCGACTTTCTTTTATTAAAACTGACGCTCTTTGTATTTTTTCTTCACTTAGATGATTCAGTGTTTGCTCCATTTCCTTTCTCACACGGTCTATATGAGTTAATAACGAATTGGACGCAACATAATTTTCATCTTCTGTATCCTGTTCTACATATCTACTCAATGTATATTTTAAATCTTGAAAACCATCGTAACCTAATTGCTTACAGGTTCTACTAATTGTTGCAGTAGAAACAAACAATTCTTTTGCAAGCTCATTTACATTGGACTGAACGACACGATTGGGATTGACTAAAATATAGTCCAAAACTTGTTTCTCTAATTGACTTAATTGATCTCTTCGTTGTGATAAACGCTTTAAGAAAGTTTTCACTGTTCTCCACCACACTTTACGATTAAGAGTACCACCCCTATGATATAGTACGTTATAATAGTTACTCTCCCTTTGTCTTTTCTTTTATTATATATCATTTTCAGAATTGAAAGTTCATGAAAGGCGACATAATGACACGGTCCAAATCTCGGTGAAGTTTATTCTCTGTTAATTTCTGATGTAATTTACCTCAAATTATCAATGCAACTAGATTATTGGAGGCACTCTCATCCAATTTCTTTTGAATCTGTTTTATCCATTTCCCTTCATTACTCATATCTCTGATCCTCATCCTAGTAGATTTATCCTCTCAGTTATATATTCGTAAAAGATAGACTAATAGTTTTAATAACATCCAAAATTTTTCATAAAAAACTAAAAAAAGTGCTTGGTTCCCGGTAATAAAAGTATTTACGCACCGGGGGTCAAGCACTTTCATCTAATGTTTTTGCGCCATTTGGACAACATCCTTAAATTTTACTTTTCCACTGTAATTCATAACCCCATTCAAGTAAATTCGATTTGCTGCGTAGTTAAGGAGTGCAATGCTGGCTAAAAGAATTACAATGGTAATGCCCATCTCCATGTAGCCTGCTTCACCTGATAATATTCTTGAAAATGTTACAATCGGTGATGTAATCGGAATGTAGGAACATACAGTAACAAGTGTCGATTCCGGAGAAAAGATGGACGTCATTCCGACAAAAAAAGCTGCCATAATACATAAAATAATCGGGAAAGAAACCGAGCTTAAGTCTTCCGTTCTGCTTACAACCGCTCCAACTGCGGCATAGCCAATCGCATACAGTAAAAATCCTAATATGAAGTAAATAATAAAGCATACGATGATAAATGGCGTTAAATTACTTAAATCGATATGAAAGCCTAGCAATGAAAATTGTTTTCCGTTAAACCAACCTAAAGAGTAACTAATAAGAAACCCAAGGATCATCACAACAATGTCCGCTAATCCGATCACTAACTGCACCAATATTTTTCCATACATCATGTAGATAGGCTTCACTTTCGGAATCATGATCTCCATAACACGAGAAGCTTTCTCCGCGGTAATAGTATTGGCAATCATTTGACCTCTGCCAAGGATTAGCAAGTACATTAGGAACACAAAAATATAAACAATTCCAACCGTTCCAGTCGTATCTTTTAAGGCAATACTTTCTACAGGAATTGGTGCTAGGAGTTTTGTTGCAACATTTGGGTCTACCTTTGAATCTGTAATTGTTTTATTGATGCCGATATGCTGGACTTTCTGTGTTAAAATCGCAACTAATTCCTGATCAGCAAAAGATTTATACGTATACGAGAGGGCAGGTGAACCGTTCTTTTCTTTTACTTCCACAATGCCATCAAGGTCTCCAGCTTTCACTTGTTGCTTTAATTTCCCGATACTACTTTTTTCCCCAGAAACAAGTTTTACAGAATCCAATCCTTTGTTTAACTGTTTAATATTAGTTTGATAGGTAGTTGAATTGATGAACGCCACTTTATCCTTTGACTCCTTCGAGGAGAAATGGCTAAAGCCGAAAATACCAACTATGATAATCAGCGTAATTAGATTGCCAATGATAAAAGACTTTGATGTTATGGCCTCTCTCAAGTGAAACTTAAAAACCGTCATAAATTTCCCCATATTACCCCACCCTCTCAATAAAGATTTCGTTTAATGTAGGCTCCAGCATTTTAAAGTTACGAATTGGAATCGAATGAACTTCGAATCGGTTCAAAAGCTGAATTGCTTCTTTATCATTCCTAACTCTAATAACGATATCTGCTTGTTTTGTTTCAAAAGGTATATTCCATTCATTAAGTGCAGTTTCAATAGTTTTATTGCTTGATAGTGATAGATTGCGATACCCATAATTTTGTTTAATGTCATCCAATCGCCCTTTAACGATGACCTCTCCCTCTTTCATTAAACAAATTTGTTCACAAAAACTTTCAATTTGCTCCATGCGATGACTGGACAGGATCACTGTTTTTCCAGCTGTGATTTGCTCTTCTATGATGGAAGACAATAAATTAGCATTCACAGGATCTAACCCACTAAATGGTTCATCTAAAATTATCAATTCCGGATTATGCATTAATGTTGCGATTAATTGAATTTTTTGTTGGTTCCCTTTTGATAATTCACTAGCCTTTTTGGTTTTATATTTAGCTATATCAAGTTTATCCAGCCAATAGTCAATTGCATCATCGGCTTGTTTACGGCTCATTCCTTCAAGTTCACCAAAATAGCGAAGTTGTTCGTTTATTTTACTTTTTAAATACAGTCCACGCTCTTCAGGAAGATAGCCGATGGAAACCTTGGATCGGTCAAGTCGCCCATCTTCCCATGTAATCTCACCTTGATCTGGCGTTAACAAACCTAGCAGCATTTTTATAGTAGTTGTTTTTCCTGCACCATTTCTTCCAAGAAGACCGAGTACATGCCCTTTCTCTAAGGAAATGTTTAAGTTTTGAACTGCTTTTGTTTCCCCGAAGGATTTACTTAATTGATAAATGTTTAACCCCATTTAATTGATTCTCCCCTTTATTTATTTCTTAAAAACTAGATTTCAGTAATGATAATTTGACTGTCTTAATCTCCATAATTTTAATAGGAAAGCAGAGTACGTCATCAATACCGGAATCGTGACTACAAGGAAAATATGAAACAAGCCCTGGAATATCTGCTGAACCTTTTCTATCTCAACCAATCGCCCCATCAGGTTCATGAGAATCGTAAGAAAGACAAAGATAATGCTTGTAAAACCTAAATTCACTTTCCCTTGTTTATACTTTTCCAATAAAGTTGTCTGGTCGGAATAAATAGGTTTCGTCCCAGGAGCAGCAGTAAAATAGTGAATAACATTCCCTACTGTCATAACATGATTCCACCCAGCTGCTGCAAACATATCAAAATAATCAATACTTTCTTCTTTTGTCAGTTTTTGATAATCGATGCAATATTGAAGCTCTTGTTTTTCTCCTCTGCATAATTTATACCCAAAACCGCAAAATGCTGGAGATTCCAGAAACCAACCTTCCTCTGCCAGTTTACTTAGATGTTGCATTTCCTTTGTTTCGGAAAAGGCTAACCCTCTTCCAATAATGAAACGTTTATCTTTCCATATCATGTTCACCAGCCCCCTTTAAAGATTTAAACGCTTCTATACCATGTTCCACCATTTGCTTTCTCCTTTTAATCTCGCTGCACAAAAGTGCCTTTCCTTTTTCCGTTGCTGTATATGTTTTTCGACGGTCATCGTCCGTTTCATCCTGGACAATGAAACCGGCGTTTTGAAGTTTCTTCAGTAAGGTATATAGAGTTGCCGGCCCAATCGTAAAATCACCATTTGTAAGTTCTTCTATATATTTCATAATGGCATATCCATGCTTTGCCTCCAGCACTGATAGCATAATGTAATAAGCCGGATCGGTTAACTGGTTCATTTCCATCGAATTTGTTCTGGACAAAAAAAACACCTTCCGTACTTTTTAGTTTATATCCATAATGGATATATCATTAATTGATATAATAAAATTTACCATTTTATTTGTCAATCCTTTTCATCAAAATTGGTTTAAACAAAAAAAGAATCGTATCTATTTATAACGGTTTACTTTAGAGGTGAGAGATATTTAAAATAAGCGGAAATTTTCCGGTTAGACTGCAGAATAGAACTCGGTTCGGGATAAATAAGCGGAGGTTTTCCGATTAAGCAAAGCAAAATCACCCATTTTCACATTTTTCGAGTCAATAATCGGAATCCTTCCGTCTATTTAAGGTATTTTCAGTGTTATTTCCTCAATAAGAGAAATTTCTCCGCTTATTTATCAAACTCGCTTTAGCGTCTAATGAACTTGTACAACTTACGGTTGCTTTAGTAAAAAAAATAAAAAAAAAGGCTTAGAGATTAACGGGTTCTGTTTTCGAGTACAAAATCCTAAAAAGTATATGAAAAAGGGTATCAAATCGCAACGATTTGGATACCCTTTTTTTATTGATATAAATGGATTTTTTAATAATTGGGGTGCGATTTGGTATACCAAATCGCACATAAAAAATGGATGTTACAGAAAGTTCTGTAACGCTGCTAATACATTATCTTTTTTCCACTCGAATTGACCGTTGTGTTAATTTACTTTTAAAGGAAGTGAAATCAGTGAAATTTATAGAACCTAAATACTCTAAAGTAGAACCCATTGAATATAGGCTATCTGAAAAAACCCGTAAACTCGTTAATTACTATGCAATTTATACCGGCCTGACAGATAGCCAAGTGTTAGAAGAATTCCTTCAAAATTTATTGGAGGATGAAGGATTTATTGAACACATTAATTCTTTAAGAAACAATATCCGAATTAAGAAGGAGTTTGGTTTAGCTAATGAGTAAGATGAAGAGATTGGCCACTGCAAATGATGCACTATTGCAGATTGATAGCCCTTTTTCGGAAGATGAATTATACGACAGAAACAGTTTATATGATGAACTGTCACCGAAACAATTCAGAGCACGCTTTAGTAAAGGAATTTTTCAACCTGTTAAACTCGAGTTAAATGGGAAGACATACACAATACAAGTGAATCACTGTGCGAATCCATTTTGCAAACATTATGGCTTGGAACAAATGAATTACAAAGGAAAAGCTAAGAGGTATAAATTGTCGGGTAACGATGCTGATAAGGTTATCATTTGCGGAAATGATAATCGAGATCCAGGTGGAATTCCGTCACTGAATTGTACAACACGTACTATGTCAAATTGGTCAGTGGCTACTGAAATTGAACGATTAAACAGAATTAACAATGTTGTACCAATTGAACCTGACTATGTTTTTCATAAAGAAACTTGCCCTTTAAAGACAACGCCTTTTTCAAATCCAAAAGACTTTTACAAAAGGGGAACCAGTACCTCGAATTCACAACGATATCAGTGTAAAACTTGTAAAAAATTAACTAATGTATTACCAGATAAGAAACGTAATACAGGGTATCACCAGCAAAGAAATGATGTATTAGTTAAATTTGCAGATCACTTGGTTAATCACGTTGCTGTATCAAGAACTTGCCATTTATTAAAGATGGGTCGAGGTACTTATTATTCTAAACTTGAGTGGTTATATCGATGTTGCCTAGAATTCTTAGAGACCAGAGAAAAGAGAGCTTTTGAGAAGAAGGCGTTCGATGAAATATGGGTAAATACAGATAAGATGATGTATGTATTAAACAATGTTAGAAAAAAGGGCGAATCCATTAAATCCAAGCCTTCTTCAGCGGAAAAACAATTGCCAACCCAAGTCGTGATTAGTAGTGAACATCATTCACGGTATGTTTTTAGAGCCGATGTTGGTTTTGATTGGGAAATCACAAAACAACAAATTTTAGACGATACCTTATTTTACAAAGACGATCATTTAAATGACTTTTTAAGTAAAAATGCTCGTTTTAATCAATATGGGATACATCCAATAAAGCCTACTCAAAATGATACTCAAACAACGCAAGAGTATTTCCGGCAGCTAGAGGAATACAATAAGAGGTTTGTATATGTTGATGGATTACACGTTAATCAGACTTATACAACAATGGGACACCTCTGGCTAATTAAACAAATAATTAATTCTCCGAAGTGGCGTTTTATTACGGATGACGATAATTCATTGATTACTTCTATAAATCGTATCTTTACGGAAGAAATAAAGAAAAAATATGCTTATTTATTTATTTGCAGAGTAAATAAGACTCTTTCACGAACTGACGCGTTTACTGAATATATTCAATCAATTAGAGACTTAAGGGAATGGGGAAAATTAAAAGGTATTGAAGAAAAAGATGTACAGCTTTTAGCATATTACTTCTTAGAGGAACAACTTAAGACACACAAATTCCATAAGGAGAATTTCACTTCAAATGGTGATACCTACAACTGTTACATCAAAAATCCGATTGAACATCCACTTGGTATGAAAGATAGAGGGAAAAGAATAATCGATTGCTTAACTGATATGACACATTTACCAACTCGAATCCTTGCACAGTTTGTTGATAAAGTTAACGACAACTCCGTTAATGCCTTTTTGCAGGAAATAAGAAGGTGCCTGTCTGTATTAGAAAGACCATTAGTGACTTCTCGTGGTGACGGGAAATCCTATATTTACAGTAACTTCAATCCAAAGTATGCACAAATGAGCATTACGATTCTCCGTACCTTTTATAACTTTTGTCAACCCGTTAAAATCGGAAATTTGGAAAAGACTCCGGCACAACATTTAGGAATCGCAAACAAGGTATATAAGTGGGAAGACATTATATACAAACGATAAAAGGGACACAAAAGAATATCTAGGTGGATAGAAAAAAAACACTGGCAAACAACTGAACTGAATCTGGATTAACAAACAAGACCGACTCAAATTTTAGTTCGAGCCGGTTTTCTAATTTATGTCATCTTCAACTAAAGCAACCCGTTCGTTCAACAACGACTTTTACGATTTAAATATGACACTCCTTCTATGATAAACATTTATAATTCCCCATATTAAAAATAAAGGAATAGAAAAAACAATACCCAATAGGGATAAAACTGCTAAATTATCAATACTCCTATAAGTAATAAAGATAAACCATTTATCATCCCCATTACCTTCTCGATTTAAGTCAATGAACCGGGTTTTTGGTGCCCATATTTTTCTTTCGTATTTAAACTCTGGTTTTGCTGTACCGGGATAATTAAATCTGTCTGCTATATTCTCTATATTGTAAATTTCAACTTTCGAAACCTGGTCTGTTCCTTGAATCAAAGACTTAATTTTATCTTGCTTTTCCTTTGAAATGGTACTGTTAACGTCGCTTAAAATCATAGAAATATCATTGTTTATTTTATGTCGTTCATTCTGATTGATTTTTTCAATAGACATAATGGTACCAAATATAAGGAGGCTCAAAACAAGAAAAAATAATGCACAATAGAGTAATCTTCTTGCAAATAGTTTTTGTGCAACAAATAATTGACCAATAACTGTTTGAATTTCTTTTTCTCCACCGAAACGTTCAATCGCAATCTTCACTGCGTCTGTTTCTGTTTTGCCTTCTAATTTTAATTCGTGTACAGCCTCTAATAAATGGTTCTTCATTTCTATTTTTAATTCGTTTATATCTTCTTTATTTCCGTCAAAATTTTGATAAACTGAATCTATAAATACATCAATTTGTCTCAATTTCGGTTCCTCCTTCCAAAAAAGAATCCATTATTTTTTTTACAAAACGCCATTCTGAACGTTTTTCTTCAAAACACGTTTCTCCAAGTGAGGTAAGTTTATAATATTTTCTTCTCCCCCCTGGTCCTTGTTCAGCACCCCAATATGATTCAATCCATTCGTTTTTTTCCAATCTTTTCAAAGAAAGATAGAGTGTGCCTTCCTTTATTTCGAATTGTTCTTCACTTTTATCCCTAACAAATTTAGCTAGCTCATAACCGTACATATCTTTTTTATGTAAAAGGGATAAAATCAAAGTATCTATATGCCCTTTTAAAACCTCTTTATTAACTTCCAAAATTTACACCTCCATATAAATAAAATATATTACAATGTACTCTATAATACAAGGTATTATTTATATAAATTTATTATTCCTTGTTTAATTAACCTCCGTTAAGTGTAAATCTTCACCAACTTCTTGTTTCAAGTTCAATACAAATCTCCATAAAACATTCTAAAAATTCAAACCCCCATATAAAGAAGCACAGTGAACAAATCACTGTGCTTCTTCTAATATTATTTTACTGCGATTTTCAATGTTATTTAACGTGTGAAATAAGGTGCGAATTATGTTTTTGTACTTCAAAACAGAACCCGTTACTTAGAGATAAGTCTTTTTTAGACTGTGCAATAACAATGAATTGGAGTGTGAAATTTATTTGATTCGATTTACCGTTTTCCACCTCACAAGTAAACTGTGTTTATCTAATTACTCGTTACTTTTTTATCCTTTATGTTTGAAACATCAAGCACAATAAAGCAATAAAAAAAACCCCAAGGACATTTTATTCCTTGAGGTAAGAAAACTAATTATTCTTCCGCCACTTTTAAAACTTCTTCCTTTTTTTCTAGTCATTACATTTGCCAATGCATCCGGAAGTGCAATTAATGCCGGAATAAAGATAGGAAGCAGTACAAAGCAAAGGACTATCAGACCAGTAATGACAGCTATAGACAATTCAGATAAAGGTACTATTCCAGCAGGCATCAGGGTCGCAAAGGTACCGCCCAGTATGATGACTGCTGATATAATGACTCCACCTGTGTGCTTAGATGCTAACACAATTGCCTCTTTAGGTGAGAGATGCGGATATTCCTTAAAGCGCATCATTAAGAATATGCTGTAGTCTACTCGTGTATCCATTGAGGTGTTATCTGGTTTAATGAAGTGGATAATTGATTAATCGTTTGCTTCAATGCTTGATAATTAGGATCACTACCAGAATTGGTGTAACTGTTACCTAAAGCGTTATTATCATCGATAAATTCCTAAATTGTCAATTTAGAAACAAGATGGTTGTCCCTTTGTTTTTACTGATTTGTAATTTTTCCAAAGAACAGAGCATCGTAATATTTATCTTCTATAAAATAGTTATCTTTTAATCTACCTTCTAACTCATATCCGTTCTTTTCAAGAATACGAGCTGAACCAATATTTGCATCCACTACATATGCATATAGCTTGTGAAGATGAAGTGATTGAAATGCAAAATCAGTCATCAATGCAACAATTTCTGTCCCATACCCCTTCCCCCAATGATCTCTGTGAAGCATATAACCGATTTCGGCTTTGTTTGCTTCTTTGTCAAAATTGAAGATCATGGCTGTTCCGATAATTTCATTAGTGGATTTTAGAACAATAGATGCATACAGATGGGTACCTTCCGCTTCACGATTTAACATTAATTCAATGTACTCGCGAGTTTCATCCAATGAATTCATTAAATTCCAACCGATAAATATAGACACTTCAGGATCTGATGCATAGCTATGTATCTCTTGTGCATCCTCTGTGCTTAAAGCTTTGAAATAAATCTTTTCCCCTTCTAATGAATGAAATAATTTAGTATTCATCTTTATCCTCCTTGAAAAAGATTTGTTTGCAACCTATTACTAAATTCATTTTACTCCAAACAGATAAACAAAGGGACGTTCCTTGTGTTTTTTGAAAACACAAGGAACGTCCCTTTGTTTTATTTCATTTTCCCTACTACTTTCACTCTTAATCTTGTTGCATTTTCCGGATGATAGGCAAGCGGAGTTTCTTCCACTTCCACTAATTCAATCGTTTCAGAAACCGCTCCAGCTAATACGGATTGTTTCACCGCTTTGTCTTGAGCGTCTTTTAATGAATCCTCGCGTGGTTCTTTAGAATAGATATAAATCTGTTCATATTGCCCGCTGATTTGAGCAATGGATGCACCAATTGCATTTGCTACATCCCCATTTTCAGGTTTAATAATTTGGGATACTCCGCGTATAGTATCCGGAATGATGATACTTCCGCCACCTACTAGAACGAGCTGAATGTCTTCTGATGAAGTTTTCATTTTATCAATGGCTTGCTCCACTAAAGAAGAAATTACTGATAGTACATCTTTGGCGAACTGTTCTTCTATATGTGATACTAAACTCTTATCCCCTACATCAGCCATGCCTAAACGAACAGCAATATCTGTTGTAGTAAGGGTTTTCCCACCAAAGACAAGCGCTTCCTGCCCAATCATGTATCCAACGCTATCTGGGCCAACCGTGATCCTGCCATTATCTGCTCGAACAATGCTTCCGCCGCCTAGACCAACAGAAATAATATCCGGCATTCTAAAATTTGTGCGAATATCGCCGACTTCAACTGCTACAGATGACTCTCTTGGAAAACCGTCTTGTAAGACTCCAATATCGGAGGTCGTACCACCAACATCAAGAACCATGGTATTTTTGATTGATGCTAAATAGGAAGCACCACGTATACTATTAGTTGGACCGCATGCAATCGTTAAAATAGGAAATTGTTTAGCATATTCGATGGACATCAAGGTGCCATCGTTCTGGCATAAATATACTTCCGCATCAAAAATTCCTTCTTCTTCTAACGCCTGCACAAACCCATTTGTTGTCGTTTCAATTACCTTGCATAAGGCCGCATTTAATATAGTCGCATTTTCACGTTCAATTAAACCAACAGAACCAATTAATGAAGAACAAGATACCGGAAATTCTTCTCCATATACTTCATGTATCATATCTCGAACCATGAGTTCTTGATCATTTTTGATGGAGGAAAACACTCCGACGATAGCTATCGATTCCACTTTATCTTGCCATTCACCTAGAATTGTTTTAATTTCCTGTTCGTCAAGTTCACTCAATATTTGCCCATCGTACTCATACCCGCCATGTACCAGAGCATAATTCCCTGATAACTTTTCAATCATATCTTTCGGCCAAGCTGTATATGGAAGAACAGAAGCAGTAGCAGGATATCCTAGACGGATCACACCAACTTGAGCTAGTTTTTTACGTTCTACTATAGCGTTTGTACACTGAGTTGTCCCTAACATCGCATGAGTGATTTTCGTCTTATCGATATCTGCTTCTTTTAATAAGTTTCGTAAAGCTGTTTCAATGCCCGTTTTAATATCTAAACTTGTTGGTGATTTAACATTATGAATCAGATTGTGATTTTCATCTAAAATAATCGCATCTGTATTCGTTCCACCAACGTCAATTCCAATCTTATACATTTTCAACTACCACCTTTTTAACCAATTCCTCAATTGGAACATAATCATAATCATACCCAAAGTATTTTGGACCTGCTGTTTCGATTCCTTTGTCCGTTCTCCATTTTTCATGAGCTGGCAATCCTAGCACTCGAACGCGTTTTCCATATTTTAAACTTTCTGTTGTAACAGGTAATAAAGTTTCATAATCTACTAGACAAATCAAATCCGGGGTCATACCGACAACTTGATCATTTTTTTCTGCGATAAGATTTTCATTTTGAAAATGGACCTTCATATTTTCGTCTTTATTTATTTCAATTCCTTCCAGATTCATTTTCCCAAGGTTAAATCCACCCCTCGTTTCTCGAATAACATCGACAATTTTCCCTTGGAATAATTCATATCCAGAAACTAAATTTAGTAATTCTTGAAGTTTCTCGTTCGCGTCTTTATCTTTTGATGCAATAATTTTACCGATTTTTTCAGAAAGCGTAATGATATTATGGACTCCACTCTTCTTGATCTGTACGCCGGTTGTAGGATACAAACTAACTAAAGAACTGGCCCCCATCTCAACCGTTGCTGTCCTGGCTAAGCGTTCCGTCCATTTATTATCAATCGTTTCGAAAATCCCGATGTTGCCTTTTTCATCCGTAATCGCCATCGGTGTTGCCGAAATACCATCCAAGTTGAATGTCACCATTTGTAATTCCGGGAAGGCTCTTCCCATACCGTCACAGTCAATGAGTGGTAAATCCAGTTGGGCCGCTACCACAATCGGAATCATCGAATTAACCCCGCCAGCTTCCATTGGGTACGTTCCTGTGATCTTTTCTTTTCCTAAATACTTAGCCAGCTTTTGAAAAACTTTAACAAACTCGTCTCCACGTGGGAATTTTTCTATTAATACAGAAGGTGCCCCCATCATTGCAGCTGGAATAAAAAAGTCTTCATCTTCTATTTCATCTACTGAATACAATTTAACTGGTCCATTTTTTTCAATGGCTGAAAGAGCCATCAACTTTCCTATATAAGGATCTCCTCCTCCGCCTGTCCCTAGGAAGGCTGCTCCTATCGCAATATTTTCTATAGCTTCTTTATCTAAATATCTCATCTATTTTCCTCCAACATAATTGTTTTTTGTACAGATATACGATGTCCGAAATAATAAATAACAAATGAAATGACAATCCCAATCAAGGGCTGGTTAGGTATTTGCGGCAAACTAGGGAATAAAGAGAAAACAACTGGAATACTAGCAATAACAGCACCAACAAGCCAAGAATAAATACCTAAGCGGTTTACGCCTTCCACTTCTCTCCAACTATTTTTATCCCCTTTGTTCATCACCCAATAAGAGGCAATCATGACACCTGCGACTGGTGGAATCATGGCTGATAAAATCGACATAATCGGTGTAAAGTAATTTAATATGCCTACTACAGCAAGCAATGTCCCAACCATACCAGCAATTCCAACCGCCATTTTTTCTTTTTGCTTGGAAATGTTAAAAACATTTATGAGCGCAAATCCACCTGAGATCGCATTCACCAAATTTGTTTTCCATGTAGCTAAAATCAAAGCAATACCACCAATAAATGGTGTGGCTATATCCATAAAGACAGCAGTAATATCACTTGTTTTATAGGCGATTGATAAAACAGCACCGATGCCAATCATAAATACACCAGCTGGTATAATTCCAAAGATTGCTGCCTTCAAAACATCTGAACGCTTGTTGGAAAATTGTGAATAATCACCCGCTATAACTGCACCTAATGCAAATGATCCAATCGTTACTGCCAGCCCATTCATAAAACTCATATTCCCTTTAGGCTTGTAGTTCTGGATAATTTGTAAATGATCTCCAGTCAATGTTTGAATTAACCCAAATGCACAAATTACAACTAATAAAGGAACGGCAATATAACTTAATACACGCAGCACTTTAATACCGTAAATTGCTGAAATAACCATCACCAAGCCACTTAAGAAAGAAGCTAACGGAACGGGCATATTCATGTGGTACACGGCTAACAAATTTGCTACCGCAGCACCACAAACATTGGCCTGAATTCCAAACCAGCCTAAGCAAGCAACCGCCAGAATAATCGATATTATCGTCCGAGATCCTTTGTTACCAAACACTTGTCCTGCAACTTGAACGGTTGGCTTTCCTAAATCACTGCTTTGAATCCCTTGCAAAATCATGAGGAGTACTACTATGGAATACCCTACAAAAGCTACGAATAATGACTTAGATAGGCTCATACCAGAAATAAGCGTATTCCCTACTAAAAGACTCGGTATGCAAATCATCGCTCCAGCCCAGATAATCCCCAGACTATACCACGACTGATTCTCTCCATTTTTTCTCATATTGCCCCTCCTTAGTTCTTGATTTTCCTTATTATAAAAGAAGGTATGGACGCAAGTCTTTTTCTAAAATGAAAAAAAAATCCGCAATTTTGTCATTTCCGACAAAACAGCGGATGATTCTAACCAGTAATTAATCGATAAATCATACAAGCTATATACACATCGTAGAATTCAGAAAAAACCGTTACATCATTTCCAATCAGTTCACTAATCTTATTGATTCGATACTTCACGGTATTTTTGTGAATAAAAAGGAGTTTCCCACACTTGTCGAAATCCCCATTCGCATCCAAGAGAAAAGTCATTAAAGTCCTTAATGACTCTTTATCATTTAAAATGGGAGCAATGACGGAAAAGCATTCTTCAATCATTTCTTCTCCTTGTTTACTCAAATCAATGGCGCGCTTCATCGACCTGATTTCAGCTGCCGTATATAATTTACGCATTGGATAGATTAGGTGGACTTTCCCCCCTACATTATTGACCAATTGATACATGCGACGTACATCTTGCGTGTTTTTCATTTTCGGAGAATAAACAATTTCGGATATATGAGAGATATAATTCGTCGTTTCAATAAACTCGTTAGCTATCTCAAACTCGTGGTATTTATATAAACAATTCCCCAAAAGAACAATAATGCAATCATCAATGATTTGAATCACTCTAGTGTTATAATACTTCGAAAGCTGCTCTTCTAATTCTTCTCTTATTGCCTTTTCTTCTGAGAGATCGTTAATATAAACCATCCACATCATTTGAATAGCAGAGACATCGATGTGAAGCAAATTACCTAATCTGCGCATTTTTTCGCTTTCATCATTTATAATCGCTTTTACTAAAGCATATTCACTAACTTCATCATGCTTGTCTCCCCATAGATTAATCGCGACTTGTACCACTTCACTAACTTTTTCAATGGTCTTAGCCGGCAATTTTGAATTCTCCTTAATCAGAAACAAATAAAGGAGCTCTCCGTTTTTTTGGTGAATACTCTTGTACTCAATGAAACAAGCTGGAGCACTTCTATCTAATTTTTGGTACTCCCTTCTATTATTCAGATTGGATTGCAAAAATTCCTCGATAACTTTCGAAACATCTAAAGATGAATTGCGCGGCCACATTACTTGGTTCACAATCTCGTAATGTGTATTCGTCAAAAGAATATTTGCTTTCAGGCGATCAGATAACATTTTAAGAGTAATTTCCACACTCTGCAGATGTTCTGGCAATAAGGAAACCTTTTCTAACGTCTCCTTAACAAAGCTATCATTAACGGTCTGATTACTCACAATCGCTTCCATCACTTCATAGATTACTTCATTATAACGAAGAGAATAATCGTTTTTAGGCATACAAATGATAATAAAGTCTTGAGAGTCTGCTAATTGCAGTACCTCCTCTGGTATCTCCGGCAAAACAATTCCCACATAATATAAAATGAGACCTAATTCCCCTAAATCATGTAAGTGTTGAATGGTCTCGCATTGTTTTTGTATACTATCTCTAATGGAATAAAAAGAGCTAATGACAAGCTCTTCCGCATACCACTCTTCTTGAACCGTTTGGATGATGTTAGAGAAAAAATCTACATTCGAAACTTCTAACACAGATAAAGATGACACGGTTCGATTAAGATTATTTTTACCAGTCAGCACCTCTGCACCCCTAAAGGATGGCAATTGCAGCAAATCTTTTACCGTTACCCCATTTTCATTCACCACCACTTCTGCACTATTTATGTTAATACTAATCAGAATCGATCATTAGAAACCCATTTAATTCCAATCACATTAGCCTTATATCATCAATTAGTGCATCGATATCTTCTTTTTTTGTTGCCCAGCTTGTACAGAATCGAACTACCGTTTCTCTTTCATTAATCTTACTCCAAAACTCAAAACCGTATTTCTTACTCAAATAATCCAGTTGTGTATTTGTAAGAATAGGAAATTGTTGGTTCGTAAACGACTCTCCATATAATTTGATCCCTTTTTCCTCAAATGCATGTTTTAATTGTAATGCATAGTTTACTGCGCTTCCGCAAATGTCAAAATATAAATCGTCTTCAAAGAGGACAGCAAACTGGATACCTAATAGCCTGCCTTTTGCAAGCAACCCACCACGTTGTTTCATGATGTACCTAAAATCTCTTTTTAATGGATCCGAACATATGACAACTGCTTCTCCAAACAGAGCTCCACATTTTGTGCCGCCAATATAAAAGACATCACATAAATTTGCAATATCCTCAAGTGTCAAATCATTATTTGGGCTTGTCAAAGCATACCCCAATCTTGCTCCATCTAAAAATAATGGAAGGCCAAGTTCACGACAAACCTTGCTTAATGATTCTAATTCTGCTTTCGAATAAAGAGTACCATTTTCGGTAGGATTAGAGATATATACCATCCCTGGTTGGACAGCTGATTCATGCATTGGATTATTCCAATGCTCATCGTACATTTCTTTTACCTGTTCGGCCTGAATTTTCCCATCCTCACTAGGAAGTGTCAGTACTTGATGTCCAGTAGCCTCTATTGCGCCTGCTTCATGCGTAGCTATATGCCCGGAAGTTGCACTCACTACCCCTTGATGCGGTCGTAATACAGATGCAATAACAATAGAATTGGTTTGCGTTCCACCTACAAGAAAATGAACATCTATATCCTCTTTTTTACAGGCTTTTTTTATTTTTTCAATGGCATTCTTAGAATACTCATCATTCCCATATCCTGAAGATTGCCTAAAATTTGTATCTATTAATTTATCTAAAATTTTCGGATGGCATCCTTCTAAATAGTCACTCTGGAAATTAATCATTACATTCACCCCTAGACATTATATATCCTGAAAATTTCAAGTATTGATTATCAAATTTTACTACTGTAATGCACCAAAATCAAAAATTACTTTTTTATCATTAATACAACATCATCGAAGTGCAGGAAAATTTTTATGCTTCCTGGGGAGTTTAATATTGTTAAATGTAAGAAGTTAGAAAATATAAAGTAAAGGAGATATCCACTTTAGATAAGAAAAATAAAACCAAGACTTAAATGCAAAAAAAAGGTAAATCAATAAAGGACATAACATATTTTATATGACTAATATGTTATGTCCTTCTTTTCTTACTGTTGAAAGATTTTTGATAGAATGATAATCTCAAAACACAGTATATGTATATTTATATAAGGAGCTAATGCCATGCCTAATATTTCTCTTGCTGAAGCTGTAAAATTAAAGAGCTTATTATCCAAAAGAATACATGAATTAGAAGAAGAAATGGATCGTGTAGCGTTTATAGAAATTGAAAAAGGAAGTAAAGTTCCGAAACAAGTTCGTACTTTAACTGATGTCGAACTAGATTTAGAAGAAGTCCGAAAAGATTTTCGTTTACTTGACAAACTCATGTATAAAGCGAATATCGAAAACGAAATTGCTTTTAATGATCAATTATTTACGATTGTTGAAGCAATAGAACTTGCTACCCAGTTACGTGCTAAAGCTCGGAAATATAAGGTATACGGCACAGCACCTAAAGAGGAGTTTCCTTATTCTTATTGTGAGGGTGTATCTCTTCTTAAAGTTGCGATGTTTGATCCAGAAATGTATCGGTTACAAGGTTTAGAAATTGAACGCCAAGCTAATCGACTGTCTAATTTAATTAATGCCAAAAACTATTCCATAGAATTAAATTTTGATAGTGAAAAATATTTCTAAAACCTTGAAGCGGTGAGACTCCACTTCAAGGCATAGAAGGAGATGTTTTTGTGTACTCAAGTACAATTGTAATTGCAAACGGTAAAACCAATAATCCAATTACCAATTACATTCTTACCTGTTACCGATAACCATCTTTAGTAATGGATGGTCGATGACCAATTCCTCCAATTAGTTATTAAATCTCCTTCTATGAATCCTTCATCCATATTGGATGGAGGATTTTTTTCTGTAATTAATCGTTATAGAAAATGTTCTATTTTAATGATATTTATTAAACTAAACTCCAGTTAGCGTAAGTACAATTTTTAACAATCTGTATTTAATTTACCTTAGATTACCTAAACGTAGTTTATAAACTTCGAGATTTGGTGGCTTTGATCCGGGTAGCATGAGTCCACTAACTCTAATCATTTAATATCATTGAAAAATTGCTGTACAAAAATATTCGTTTACATCTGTCCATTGCCCCCCTAATTAATCCATAATTTTAAAAAGCCCCTAAGGATGGTTTTAATATTTCAAGTTTATTTTTAATTTAAAACCTTATTACAAGCTCCCAATTTATAGCCTTTGAAAACTAAATTAGAGGCGATAGATAAAGCCACAGTCATGTTAACGAGTTCAGTTTTGAAGTATAAAACTAAATTTATATGGGGTAATAACAAGTTAAATCTCATACAAAAAACACCGAAATTAGTACGGTGTTTTTTGTATGTCTTTATTATTTATTCTTGTTTAACTAAAGCACCCTTTAGTTGAACAAGAAAAGTGACGATTACTCAACAATCGCGCCCGATTGTGGAAGATGATTTATGTTTTCTTATTGAAGATACGCACCCGTTGAAGAATGAAAATAAACGTTTATCTCTATTCATCATTTTGAGAATAGCTAATTAAGTCTATTTGAATGTTTTTATCAAATCCTAAAACGAATTTTAAAGTATCATTTCCCAAAATCTTTGATTTATTTTTACTAACATCGTGATCCAGCACTTCAATATTAAACAAAACATGATAACTTACATAGTCGCCTTTTTTCCTCTTGGAAACTTCAAAATTTTCTATTCCGTATCCAACCGAACTATCTTCTGCCATTTTATAGTGCTGTTTTATAGCCTTCAAAATTTCTGGTGTAAAAATATCCATAATTAAATTATCCTTAACGCCACCCACATTTTGTTCAACAGACGCATTTGTAGATACTAAACCTTTCGAGCCATAAGAGAAAAAAACAATACACTTACAATGGATAAGGTTAAAACAACTTTTATTGGAATATTTACCCTTTTAAACAATATATAACACCTACCCATCTTAGACTTTATTAAATACTTATTCCGATATTGGTTAATTTAGCATTGCTTGTCAGATGTGTTTTTCTTACCATTTACTAAATAAAGACACAAAAAAATGGACCGCTGTAACAGTCCATTATTGTTCAGTTCTTGCGCCCGATTTTTGAATAAAAGTTAATGAGGATTGTTCCACTAAACTGTCCCTATAGCCACCCATGAATCGAAAAAATCATCGCTTTACCACAAAGAACGAAAGTAGAGTTTTTGTGGTAATACTGATATTGCGACATGAGGTCTAATTTTAGGCTCAGCTTTTTTTAAAATTTAAATTGCTGGGTCTACTTTAGCATTGTCTTTTTTAGATATTCACTGTTTTGTACTTTCATAGTAGTTACAGAAGAAAAGCTGTCCGAAGATAGCAATTCAAAACATATAAATCAAACCAGCTATTCCTAGTGAGATTACTCCTAGAAGACCAGAGTATAATGCGATTTTTGTTCTGAACTTTCTATGTTGTACCGTTTCTGAAAAAAAGTTTGCTCTTTGCTGTTGTCCATCTGTCCAAGCTCCTAAGAAAATTCCTGATAAAGCGATACCCAATAAACCGATAATGAGAAACACCTGGAACAACCATATCCAACTCCCTCCATACTTTAATCATTTTACGTTTTATAATTGATTAGGTTTCATTAATTTCCAACAATTAGTTATGTTCTTGTTACGCTAACCTGCCCCTTTTTTTAAGTACAATTTTTCACCTTATCTGAACTAATTTGTTTAATTTAGTTGTAATAGGTGTATAGGCTCACCTTTAAAATTTGGTATACTTTCTGGACCAGATGAGTCTTTTCCTATACCACTACTGCATATGCTTCACTAATGTATTTTTTGACTTTTTATATTGATTTTATAATAATGTTTACTATGTGTTTAAAGCCATATCTAACAATAAAAAACGCAAATATCAAAGCAATTCTAATATCTGAACCGTGTTCTTTAAAGTCAATCATATAAAGGACTGATATTAATATGAATATCAGTGATTGTATAGTTACAGCGCTTTTAACTTTTAATCTACGTACATGATCCATTTTTTCTGAATCTATTTCTTCTAAAGGTGAATCGGTTAAAAAATATACTGCTTTAGACTTAAATTTATTTAAGTGCAAGTAAATAAGCCCAATTATTTGACATAAAATCATAAGAGTAAAAAGCACTCGAAAAAAAATAATCATTCTTAAACTCCCCTTTTTTATTGTCTAAATAATCTAAATTATATAGTATTTATATTCTTCATGAAAATCCAATATATATTTAAAAATCCTTATTTTGGACTATTTTGCAGTTCATAAAAAAAGGAGAAGGTGAATCTTAAGTAGATTTACCTATAAGGATGTCACTCCTTTTACTAGAGGAACAATGAATTATTTTTATATAATTATTTTGAAAGTGTAATTGCAACTTCTTACATAAGAATCTTGGCAAGTTTGTCAAATAAGAAAAAGCCACCAAATTGGCAGCTGGATCTTAACTCTTGCACCCGTTAGTGGAACAAGCAAATATTAATGTTGAAAAGGGAAACACTAATTTTGAGATGAGTCAAATTGTTGTTGATTTTGAAGTCGTGTCTTGTTTTAAGTCTTTTAACACCATTACAACCTGTGGGTAATCAAAAGGTTGTTCCAGCCCCGCCTAACATAATTAGCATTGACACTGATTTCCCAAAAAAAGGAGCCTGGGTTCAAATACCAAAAGGAACAAAGAAGATTACATTTAAATTGAAAGCCGAAAGCACTGAAACTGTCTTGCTTTGGTTAATGCCCACTGGTACTCAAACCTGGCATCAAAGAAAACTCCTTGGCTATGACATTAAAGAAGATGATAAGGATAATCTGTTTACATTTACTTGGAATATTGACCGTCTATCCATTCTTGACCACTTACATATACAAGCATTAGGTGAAGGAATAGCAAATGATACAATTAACTTAATAATGGAGTAGTTTAATCTTTCCTTATTACACTAACCTGCCCTTTTAGTTGAACAGGAAAAATGCCTTACCCCTATTGAAGTAAAGCCCCCTTTTGTTGAACAAGAAAAGTGACGCTTACTCAACAATCGCGCCCGATTCTGGAACAACATCATTCAAGAAATAAATAAAAGCCTTTCTTTTGCAGATGCACCATTGATGATTTTCTGCGATAAATAACCCGGGAGTGGAATGACAACTAGAAAGTAAAATAAAACTGTTATGAAATCGAATGCAAAACTAGGACCTGTCAAAATGTGTGCGAATACAAAGTGGTTAACGTGCCCACAAACGTACCACTCAGCGGATAATAAAACCATGAAAACACCCAAAAACAACAGCTTCTTTTTCAAGAATTTCTACACCCCACATTCAATTAAATGGCCCGATTGTGTCATAAACCCTTTTTGAATTTAGTCGCCTTTATCTTCTCCATAATATCTAATTAACGCAATTTCAACTAAAAAAAACAAAATAAATATACCAGGAATAAACAACAGTTGTGGTATTGAAATGTGACTAGCCCCTGTATTCCAAATGTAATAAGTAATAAAAATACAGGTTAAAACTAGAGTCATTATTAACTTTGTCCTAAAAAAGCGTTTTTTCTCTTTCATAAATACCCCATCTCTCTTGTTACTATTCTTTATTCAATGTTCTTAATTAAATACTAATTATTTCAAATTTCCCTATTTTACGCAAACGTTTATTCAATTATCTGGCCCGATTGTTGAATTAACGCTAATGAAGATTGTTCAACTCCCCGTTAGTTCAACAAAAAACAGGACCACCATTAGCGATCCCTTCTTGTACTATTACTTCCCCATAGTGAAATAAGCAAATAATATTGTACTATTTTAATCTAATGGCTTAATACTTTTGAGTTTCCCTTTGTCTGGATTTCTTTTATTCCATAGAAAGCTAATTAAATACTGATGATTTTCTTGAACTAATTGAAATTCATTATAAGAAACCCAAACCTTTTTATCATTGACTAGCAAATAATATTTACTGTCATCATGTAGTTTCTGTTCAACTTTAAATATACCAGTAGTCGATACTTCATTGAATTGGTAGTCCGTAATTGTAATAAAGATTACGATAGAAGATATTATCAATATTGATTGAATAATTGATTTTATATCCGTCTTTTTTCTTCCTCTCTTTCGTAAATATTTAATGTAAAGGAAGATATAAATAAGAGATAAGACAGGTACTACAAATATAGCTATAATAAAAGGTAAATTCATTATTTCGTGGAGACTATAATTGAAATTCGCAATAGATTGAATTCTTCCAAGCTGTAACCCTATAAACGATAAATATATAAGTGCTAACAGCCAGTACAATGCTATTTTTTGAGCTTTATATAACTTTTTTATTTCTATTTCCTTCTCTTCTTTATTATTAAGGTTCATTTCAACCCTACCCTAAAAAAATCTTTGTTTTATTCTTTTAACATCCTGCTTCTTTAGATTAATAACTTCAACAAAAAAAGCGTTAATCCTTCTTCGATTAACGCACCCAAAGTTTAAGATTTCTTTCTGTCTATCAGTAGTCCTGCTATGAGTCCTAATAATATATTTGTTATTAAAATTGGGTTTATTGGTGTACTCATAATAATATATGTTAAAACACCTGCAACAATGGCTAACAAAATTATAAGACATAATTCTCCCCTAATTCTTAGCATGAATTTTGCATTATTTTACCACAAGTGACTATAATTCTTATTAAATTATACTGCCCCTTTTGTTCAATAAGAAAAGTGACGGATACTCAACAACCGCACCTGATTGTTTCGCAACTCTTATTTGTTAGACCTATCATAAAAGTTAGTAGTATAGAGATTAAATTCACTTCTAAAAGCTCCACGTAAATTACCAAACAAAGTTTCTAAATCGCTTCTCGAGAAGTATTTTCCATCTTTTATCTGTCTAATGCTTTCTTCTAAGCTTAAGAAACTCTTTATAGTGTCAACCAAGTATTCTTTTTCTTCCTTGTTATAATCTCCTTCAGAAACAAGATCTAACAGGGTGTTCCTTGCCTGTTCTACATCAAAAAGCATTCTACTCAGTTTATCTTTATCCATTGATTTGGGATCCGTGCCAATAAGCCAGTTCTGTTCAAAAATCGGAAGAATATATCGGGTTCGCTCTACTGTGAAATTGATATTATCACTTGCTGAACTCTCTTTTAAATCCTTTTCATAGGTACCTTTAAACTCGTTAAGCTCTTCTTTATAGGTTTTACCATTATGTGTTTCCCAACCAGGATGATAAGTAAAACTATGATTGACACTAAAGGGCGATAACGGATAATACCAAGTCATTATAGAAATAAAAATTATAATAACTATAATGAATGTTCCTAAACCTATCCCCAAAATATTTTTTTACGCTTTGTACTCATATAAAACTCCTTTATTTTGGGGCTAATCCCCTTGTGGTTTTCAGTTGCTTAATTGTATCAATTCATAATTCCAATAAGGTAAAGTCTATTGAGACAGATTTCCTACATTTTTTAAAATTTTAATAATATTATAACATCACTTATTCAACTAAACTGCCCCTTTAGTTTAAAAAGAGCCGACAATCGTTTAGATTATCAGCTATATCACGTTAGTTTAACGAAGTCATTTTCGATCTTTTGAAAATATCCTCTTTAACACTGCTATGATAAATAAAGAAAATATAAAACTTAGAACATTAATGATTTGTGATGAATTATTATTATAAGATTCATAAACGCCAATCGGTATAAGATAAATTAATAATCCTACTATGTATATTAGTATTGTTTTTTTCATAAAAATGATTTCCTTCTTATTATAATTAAAGTTGTTAGGTTGACCATCTTTTACTTTTTTATTCCACTAACTGCCCCGTTAGCTGATTAAGAAGCTATTTTTTTATATCTATCTAAATATTGAATAGTGGTCGAATAATAAATATCCCACCACAAATACTTATCATTGCTCCTAGACCTAATATTGTTTGGATAAGATAAAAATTAATAATTGGTGGTAATGGCGTGAACTTTTTAAAGCCTTCAAATTTATCAGTATTTAAAAAAACATCTTTTGTAATTCCTCTCATTCCCCAAAAGAATACAAAACCAAAAAGTATTAAAATAATTCCTCCAAAAGCCTGAGACTTAAAAAAGTTTACCACCATTGGATCCTCCAAAATTTAGTATTCATAGATAAATTAGCGTTTAAAGCTAGAATATAATTCACTAATCTTACCATATGTTTTTAAAGTAATCTGCCCCGTTAGCGCAATAAGGAAAGAGCAGGAGACTGTATTTATCTTCAGCTCTTGCACCCGTTGGTTCAATATTAAAGTTGTCCAATATACCAAGTTTCACCGCCATATAAAACAGAATTAAAGTCCCTATTTATCACTTTGGATTTAGTTCCGATAACACTTAGTCCGGAAGGAATTTCCACATTCCATTCTTTAGCAAAGTCCCGAAAATCCTCTAACTTTTCTACCGAAACATTTCCATCGTTCCACACAAGTTCAGCTTCTTTGGGTTCATTAAAAATATAGATTTTTGTGGCATACCAATAATGAAAATCAATCATTAAAACAACTTTTGCATCCGCTAATTTAGTTGGTTTTAAATCAATTAATTGTTTAGTGCTGTTAATCAAAAACTGGAAACACTCGGATTTTAATTTATTTGAAACTTTTGAGGAATTTAACCAATATGCTCCATTATCAGGAAGATGGTATTCATAATATCCTTCAAAGTCTGTTGGGAAAATTCTGGTCTCTTCTTCAAAATCATTGTAAAACTTTCTAATTCTTCTTTTTAATCCTCGAAATTTTTTCATTCTCATTCTGTTGTTCTCCTAAATATAAGGTTTGAATTTTGCATAATGTATTCTATCTTTTTAACTCCCCATTGATACGATAACCCTAATTCTCCTTAAACTAAACTGCACCTTTAGTGCAAAAAGAAAAAGCTGATTAACTTTTGGTTGATCAGCACTAGCCATTATTGTCTAATAATGAAATTAGTTATTTTATATCGATAAACCAGAACCTAAGTAAAATATTCCCCAAATAATAAACAATATATTTGTTAATAAGTTAAAGAATATATAAAACCAGAACGCTTTCTCTATACTTCTCTCTCTTTTTGAAAATTTGATATAAACAGTCGTGAATATCAGCACTAACTCAGCAGCTAAAATAAGCAGTGAGTTAAAAACCACTTCAATAGGGATGAAAAAATTAACAATGTTAGCAAGACCAAACGGAAAAGTAATTAAAAGTAGTAGTATAAGTGATCCTTTGTTAATAATATTATTTAATAATTTGCTATCCATTTGGAGCCTCCGTTAATTTGAGAAATCCTATAATAATATTTAATCTTATAAAAATTACTAACACTAATAAAATCTCAACTCTACTGTACTATCTTCCATATTTTAATCTAAATCCTTGTTAAACTAACCTGCCCCTTTAGCTTAATAAGAGAAACCCTCTTTTTTTAATATTGAACGTATTTGATAACCTTCACTACTTGGGAAAACTTCAATAAAACCGATTTTACCTTTATAAACTTCGATTGTTCCTATCCCTTCAAATGAAAAGAATTCAAGTTTATCCTCATTATCAACATTCTGAGAAAGATAAAATGAACCACAATCTGGGTCACCACACTCGCAAAGTCCTTTTATTTGCAGATTATCAACCTGATTTGCTAATTCAAATTCCGATTTACTAATAAAGTAGTCTTTTATTCTGTTTGAGAGTGTTGGTAAAACATCAATAAGCAACGGAAAATTCTCCATAATCCAACCCCCTTTTGGGAATCTTTTATTTCTATTTTATCAGCTGTTATTGTTAAACTAACCTCCCCTTTAGTGGAACAAAAAAAGAGCACTTAAAGCGACCTCATCTACATTAACTCTTTTCCCTTCTTCACCGCTCTTTAGCTTCAAACGTAGCTCCTTTTTCATCTCGAGCATTTACTCGCTTTTGCAAAAGGACAGAATCCCATAACCAATATATAACTGCAAATATAATACTTAAAGCACAATATGTTGGGGTTTTAATTAAATATAATGGTGTATTATCAATTATTATATTAACCAACAATACCGCGACAAAAAAAACGAACGTATAAATTATAAGATATAATCCACTATATTTATGTGGACGTATATTTAAAATTATTTGTAAAGGCATAGCAAAAAGTAAATAAGAAATAAAAACAAAGACAGAATACATAATAATGGCAAGTAACGTAAGCCAAGATAGTCCTAAGAAACAGACAATCATCATAATTGAAGAAGAGATACTAGAAAATAATAAACTAAAAAAGTAAAAAGGTACTTTATCGCTAAGTCCCCATAATTTTTCGGTTAATTTCCAAGTCTCCATAATAAACACCCCTTGTTAAAGAGTAATTTTATTCCATTTCATTATATTTTTTCAACTACCCTGCTTTTTTAGCACAATAAGAAACTTCAACAAAAAAGCATTAATCCTTCTTGAATTAAACTGCCCCTTAAGTCGAATAAGAAAGAGCCACCAAAATTGGCAGCTGGATCTAAAACTCTTGCCCCCGCTAGTTGAAGAAGAAAAGTTTCACAAAAGACTTTTTAAAAATTTATAAAAAAAAACCAGCTAATCCAGAAATTATGAAATAAATACTGAATCTAAAAGATTTAACTAAGTATTCATTCCTTGTTATCCATTTTTCTTTCTTTTTACTTGTCCAAACCCACAGTTTTATGAATTCAATTAAAAATAAAATACCAAAACATATAAAAAGCAGGAAAAATATCCACTTCAATATTGAAATTATTATCATATACCCACCTCAACACTACATCTTACTGTAAATATGTTTTTCCCTATTAACCTGCTCCTTACCGCAATAAGAAAAGAGCACCCATTCTTAAAAGGGATACTAATGATACCTTTTAAGAAAAAGAGGAATAACTATATGCCTTTATAAAGATAAAAATAAAAGGAAATAAAATAAACAACAATATGAAGGTAAGCATAAATTTTTCCCATAAACATAAAAAATCCTTTGTCTTTACGAAAGAATAACAAAAATCCGATACACATTATTAGTACAATGATATATATAGGGGAAATTGCTAAATGTGAAATACGCATAAAGTTGCTCCTTGTATAATCCAAATCACTTAATTATAAGCCCATTATCTAGGTTGTGTGTATAAAAAACTTATTAAGCTAAACTGCCCCTTTAGTCGAATAAGATAAAGCCACCAAATTGGTAGCTGGATCTTTAACTCTTGCACCCGATAGTTAAAGAGAATATCTATATTACGCTTTATTTTTATTAAGAATTTGGTTGTTAATATGATGTTCCATATGATTAAGATAATCTTTTAGGAGCCACTCTAATGTTTCTTGTTTATTTCCTATATCACAAAGATATGATAATCCCTCTTTTGGAATATTTGATATAATATTTATGATTTGCTCATTTAATGATAAAAAAAGATTTACTATCTCCTCAAGTGGTCTTTCTTGATAATTCTGAAGTATTACCCATTGGTCTTGATTATATGATTGGATAACAAATGGTTGTTCTTCGTACTGAATCTTTATAAACCTATTAATATTATTTAATGCAGAATCGCATAGATGCCCTAAAATCTCTTTTTGGGACCATTTATTTGGTAATGGGCGATTTGATATTTCTGTTTCTGCCATTGAGTTATATACCTTTGGTAATGTTTGCATCCAATAGTTTATTGCATTAATTATATCTTCCACACGCCTTCACTCCTTCAATATAACTAAAAAACTATATTCTTCGAAAGACTTTAATATCCCTTATTAAACTAAACTGCCCCATTAGTGCAACAAGAAAAAGGGTTCGCAGTAGCAACTATTATTTGATGGTTCAGATAACATTCAATAAATTATTAAAAAGTTATCAGCGGGCTCGTTCTCCGATAATATTGCCTGAACAGCTGAATCCTTTTACCACTGTTAGAATCTTTAGTTTTTTGCTTTTGTTAAATGATAACTTTCTCTTATCATTTCGTAAATCTCTTCCTCTGGAATAGTACTGTCAAGAATAATAGAATTCCAGTGCTCTTTATTAAGATGGTATGCTGGAACTACAGAAGGATAAAGTTTACGCCAGAAATCCAGCGAACCTGGTTCGCACTTCACATTGACCCAGATGTGGTCATCTTTTTCAAATATCCAGGCAAACACTTTCTCGTTTTTTTTATGCCGCATCAATGTCCAATTCTTATCACGAAACGGATAATCTTCATACGTTTCTTCTAACTTCAGACAGTAATCAATAGCTTCCTCTCTCATTTTCATTGTTTACCACCCCTTCAACATCAAAGCATTTAAAGCTTTACACGGAACGTTAGTTAGTTCAAAAAAATAATCATAATTTTACCATAAAATTGATTCTAAATATTTAAAGGAGTCCTCAACAAGTTATTCTATTGTCCACAATGAATTTTTACTAAACTGCCACTTTTGTTCAATAAGAAAAGCCACCGAAATGGCAGCTGGATCTTAAACTATTGCACCCGATGGTTGAAGAAGAACATCTTATTTTCTAAGCTTTTATTTTTCTAATCTTTATATCCGAGGAATGAATAAGTATTTTCGTTTGTGAATGTAAAAGAATTTCATGTTGTAATTTCCTTCTACTCAACGGAAGTATCTCATCATAGCCCCACTCATCAAGTCCTCTTCTACCACCGAAGACAATTTCATTAGGCTTGTTACCGTAAACATTTCTTTTAATATCATAATCCATTAAAAACTTACGAACGTTTAACCATTGTATTTCATATATCCCCGCATCTTCTTCATATTGCTCAATCACCATTTTAATTGTGGTCGGATCCTTTGTTCTCCCATTTTCTTGATTCAAAACCGTAAGAGAAACAACCTTACCATCATGAAATGAATGGTTTTTCAAAAAATTGGATGTCTCTTTATTAAATCTGGATAATAGTTTTTTTAACTCTTTTGAATAGCCCATTACATCCCAATGGTCATCATCTACAAAATACTTCATTGTAAAAATTCTCCCTAAACTACCGAATTTATTTATCAAATATTATCTCAGAAAATCGCACGATTGTGTAATTTAGTTAAACGACACTCCTCAACTAACCTGCCCTTTTGTTTAATAAGAAAAGCCCGCCGAAATGGCGGCTGGATCTTAAACTATTGCACGTGTTAGCTGAACAAGCCATCAATTCTTTTTTGCTCTTTTTCTAATAATTCACTGTACTCTTCAAACTTAAAATTATCATTTAAATGCTCTGCAAAACATCTTGCCTTGTAGAATTTGTTAAAAGAATCGTGCTCACTTTCAATTTCTTTAAATGCCGTCTCCAAATCTGTATTTTTCAATAGCCACTCTAATCCATCACTCAAGAAAGATTGTTTTATATCGTTTATAACTTCCTCGATATTGGAGCCATTGGGTTCTATCCACCAAATATCATTTCGCTTTTTTTCAGCAGGATTATCAAGTTTATTAGTATAAATAGATTGGTCAACCCTGCAATGGAGCTGTTTTTGTAACTGGCATTGATGTGGTTTAGGTATTAATTCATTTTTAGTACCAATTTTTATTTCACCATCTTTAGGTGGAACAAAATCATAGAATATCCCTAAATCCACGTAAACAGACATAGGAGACCATCCTGTTATATCTGAAAAATTCTTCCCAACAGCAGTAATGTCAAATACCCAAGTACAGTGATTATGCCAACCCCAATTATGTCTTGTATTCACTTTGTCAAATCCATTTTCTTTTAATGTAGGAGATAAAATTTGTCTAATTACTTTATTTATTTCAGGAGAGCCAATCATTGTTTATCCACCTCATAACCCTTTAATCCCTCTATTATATATCGGTTTCTTGTTGAACTAAACTACCCCTTTAGTGGAACAATGAATGATTGTAAATACGGTAGTTTTTGTTACCCTAAATTAAAAATAGGCGCTACCTTTTTGCGCCTATCAGTAGTCATTATTATTTTTCGCGAACCAGTTATACTCCCGGTAGCTTAATGCCGTTCCGAGTCTAATATTATATTTTCTTACAATAAAGTCGTTTAAATCTGGGAGTTTAATTCAACAATAGAGCCCGTTTGTTTAACTTTTGTATCACATCATATAGTAAGTAAAGAAGATTTCTTTTCAATCACAGCTTTTATTGTTGAAACACTTTGTTCTGTTGATTGATTTGTTGTGTCAATAATATTGGATTCATAGATGCCTAAATTGTTAAATTGTTCCCACATTTTTTCTACCAATTCAATGTTGGTATCTTCGTCTAATTTGGTACGATTGATTGCTCTTTTCATCGTTTCTTCTTTAGTCGCTCTTAAGATAATGTAATGTACTTCATAATTATCTTGTACGACTTTTAGCCACGGCTTTAAGAACCAAGGACCAACAATTCCATCTATAATCACATCGTACCCACCACGTGCAAAACGTTTTGCAGCTTCCAAAAAAGCTTCAATAACAATTAAGTTTTGTTCTTGTGATTCCGGTAAAAATGGAAGTATTGCCCCCTTTTGAATATAGTCATAAAAATCATCTGTGTGCATATGTACCGACTTTGATAAATTAGACTCTTTAGCAACAATAGATGCCGTTGTACTTTTACCAGTCCCTGGTGAACCAGTAATTATAATAATTCTGCCATGTTTCATATTTATCTCCTCATTTTTTCACATTAATACATTTTCTATTTCGGGACGCTACCCCAATAGGCAATGTTCAATTTAAATTGCTCTCTTTAATGGAATAAGACGTTAAAGTTTATAAACAACTTTATTGTAAAATAAACGACTTTATTTGTAAGTAAACATCTTTTTAATCACTCAACATTTTCTCAGTCTACAGTCTAATGGTTTATTTTCTTTTTACAGTATTCCTCGGTATTCCTTTTTTTACCATAGTACCCCTTTAGTCGAATAAGAAAAGCCAACAAATTGGCAGCTGGATCTTTAACTCTTGCCCCCTTTAGCACGCAGATATTTGGATCTATCACTGGATATTCCCAAGCATTGAGAAAGTTCCACTGTACCAATATGCGAAATATCTTTTAATTTTACAAGTTCTTAATTTGGCTCTTTCTTCCTCCGTTAAAGGAAGTTTGGGAGAAGAATTCGGCATAGGCTTCACCTTTCCAACACGTTTTCGAGCTCCTAAAACACTCTCTATTAATCCTGCATCCTCAGAAAACTTTTAACTTCATCTCTCCTGAAATCTATTGAGAAGATGGATGGACGCTATACATTCTAAATATGGTATAGTCATAAAATTATATACTCCTCCACCCATAGAAAGCTATGACTAGATCATGTCCGTTAATTTTACTAAGACGCTCATCAAGGAATTCACCAATTTTGATACCCCCAACAGACTCATAAAACTTTCTTGCGGAAGAGTTGTCCTTAAAGACTCCCAAAAACATTGACCTTATCTCATTCTGTTTAAAGTGATTAGTAACGGCATGTAACAACTTTTTTCCCACACCACTACGTTGATAATGAGGCGAAATATAAAGCGTGTTTAACTCGCCTTGATACCCTTGAGGTGCATGATCAGGTAAGGAGCCCATTGAAAATCCTATAATTTTATCTTGTTTTACAGCTACATAACAAAATGATTGTAGATTGCTATTCTCCAAAATCTCCTTGAATCTTTCAACTGTACTTTCGTTCGATATTGACTCCATAAACTTTTCTGACACAATCCCCTTATGGGTTGCCTTCATACTATCTACATAGATTTTTGCGACAACCGGTAACTCTTGGGGTTCCATTTGTCTAATTATCAAATCTGTCCCCTCATTTCAAATAGTATTGTTAGTACCTTTGTTGAGTTGCACTTGTAATAAGATAAGAAAAATAAATATCACGATAAAGCCAATTAAAAAGTACCTCAAAATTCCTCTCAATCTAATTATTCTAAAATATATTCATCTTTTTTACTACAAACTCCTTCTTTTCTTTGTCACTATCCTACTCCGTTAGCTTAATAACTTAAACGAAAATAAGCGATAATCCTGCTTGGACTATCGCACCCCATAGTTTAAGTATATTATACGTAACACCGACTTTTAAATATGTTAAAGATTCATATCCTGTTTTTTTGCTATTAAACGAACAATTTATCACGAAACCCATATATTGGTATCAAGCATAGATTTTAAAATAGGAGGATATTTATGAATGAACATTTAGAGATTGAACCAATAAAACGGCAACAAGACCCCTCTTACCCTTACAACGGAAGGTTTACAGGGACTCTATTTAAACAACACAATGGTACTGTATCTCCAATTTCAGTGTTTATTGATATCTGGACTGGTCGTATTTCAGGCTTTATAGGTGGTAGAAGAACCACAGGATTTGTTCATTATAATGGATATACCGAGTTTACATTAGCAGGTGTATATTCTGGAATTCATTTTCTTCCCCCTGAAGAATATCGTGGGAGATTTATAGTCAAAAGACCAATACCTCCCTGGCAAGCTAATGGATCATGGTCTAGTCCTTTCCAAAGTGGACAATGGAGTCTTTCTCTTGAAGAGTTTATACATTGATTGCTTGCAGAAAGATTTAAAAAGCTCTGTTTGAATGAAATCAGAGCTTTTTTTGAATCTTTCAAACCCTTGTTAAACATACCACCCTTTACTTCAATAAAAAAAAAAAAAACGACCCTTCGTTATTGAAGAAGCGTACAAGACAGTTTAAGAACAATATTAAAGCTTCACTTTCTCAAAATGTTCAACTGTAGGAAAGGGGTTATAAAAATGATGTAATTGTTTTTTCCACTCTTGATACTCGTTAGATTGTCTAAATCCAACTGTATGGTCTTCTAATGTTTCCCACTTTACCAGTAGTAAATATTTCCCCTCAACCTCAATACAACGCTGTAATTCGTGAGATATGTAACCTTTCATAGAGGATATAATTTTCGATGCACCACGGAATGCTTCTTCATATTCTGTTTCCATACCTTTTTTAACTTGCAGTAAAACAGCTTCCAAAATCAACGAAATTCCCCCTTTTTGAAAGTATAACATTACTACGTTATTTATCCGCTTTTATTCAACTATCCACTACAATAAAAAAATACATCCATTGTTAAAGGAATGCCTTATTATCAAAAATTACCGAAAATTAGTATAATCAAATGGTGTTTAAGTAAATTAAAAGGAGGCAACGGAATGACTAAAACCAATTTAAATCACGGTATTATAGTTTTATTAGAGTTTTATCCATCTTGGTTAGCTTTACCTCGTGAAAAAAGAAGAGAGCTTGCAGAGGATTTATATTCAATAATTAGAAAATACAACGAACACGTTAAGGTAAAATTTTTTGACGCTGATGCATTTGGAGACGGTACCTACACCGATTTTATTCTATGTGAAACATCAGATTTAAAAATGTATCATTTTATGTGGGAAGAAATACGAGATACATATGCCTATTCTAATGGTTACTTTAAAATTAAAAAAGTTATTATGGGTGTCCAAAATGCCTATCAAAAATTTGAGGAAGAGGTTTTAGAAATGGATTCAGAATAATAATAAAGTCTAGCTGCAACAAAAGGGATGAATCATTTCATTCCCTTTTTTGTTAATCTAAAGGTATCATTGTTCTTATAGTATCCTGCCTCGTTATTCGAATTGGCAGCTGCAGCTGGATCTTTAACTCTTGTACCAGTTAATACCATTCCAAGGCTCATCTTCTCACCCCGTTATATAAATTTTCATTACTTTTTATATTACCATTCTTCTTCAAGTAACTTTTCCTTTAAGTTCAATAAAAAAATGGCTGCCCTAGCAACCATCTGTTCAACGAAAACACAGTTTAGTTTAATCAGGTATTTGACCCCCGTCTTTGTTTGAATGAGAGCACAATTGCAATAACAAATAAAATTACAGAAATTAAAATTGTTGTTCCCGAAGCAATAGGCGTTAAAAATCCTAAAAGTAATAAAATAATTCCCAAGACAATTAAGCCAACAACCATAATTAAATTCCTCCTCCCACCTATTAGGATTATCCATTGTCTTTTTTAATTTTAACATAACAACCCCTTTATTGGGCGGAAATGGAAATATAGTAGACTTTTTCGTTAGCTGAATAAGAAAAAGCCACCAAATTGGCAGTTGGATTTTTACCTCTTACCCCCGATTGTTTTAGTACAACATTTCACAAACTTATAAAGTATAAACTTGCTTGGATTGAAGAAATGGCACCGATTTACAGAATCTCATTATTCTAAGTTAATTCACCAATAAACCAGATTTCGCCTTCATAGTTGAAGTCATCATCCGAAATTATCTCCTTGAAACCTCGGACTTTTAAATCAGATATTAATACAAGATTCCACTCTTTTATTAAATTTCTTTCGCTTTCTAGAGGTATCCATTTTTGTTCTGCCGAGTTTCTCTCGAAAAAACCATCAAACCAACTTTTATCTGGTATTACTACAATTTGTGAGTCAAATAAATTTGGCAATGAAATAATTGCATAGATGCAATAATCCCTCTGTTCCTTTGACTTTATATTTATTAAATGATTTACCCGTTCAATTAATTCTTGCATAATTTCTCGTCTTAATTTGTTAGGAGTTTTTTTCGAATCAATATATTCTTGGCTAAAAGGTAAGTGTAAGTGCCAATAGCCTAAACCATAATCATCAGGATTAGGCATAGTTTTGGTTAAGTCAGTTAAATCCTCTACAAAAGTATTGTATCTTCTTCTTAACCCCCTAACTTTCTTTTTTGATCCGTTATCAAATTTCCATCTCACTATACTAACTCCCGTTTAATTGTATTTATTCACATTCCATTTTATCTTTTAATTTTCTATTTTTTCATAGCCTTATCGACTTTTTGATTGACCGATTCTTGATAGAGGTCAGCATAAGTTTTTGAATCTTCCATCAGCGCATCACAGAAAGCAGCAACATCTGTTCCTGTAACTTCAAGCACACCTTTCCTAGCAGCTGCGCCTTCTTCAAAGAAGCTTACAATTTCCGAGAGCAGTCCGATACCTTCGTTAAGCTCTACAGGACCGACTTTGAAGAGATATTTTTGGATCTCTTTATAGACAATTTGGTAATCTTGTGGAAGTGCTTTGACACGCGAAACATGGGCTCTCCATTCTTTTTTGCCTTCGATGATTTTTTTGATGCTCATTTCAATCCTCCTAACTTTCTTGCAACATTCTTGTTAAGTTGGTTACGCCACTTATCTCTATAAGTTTTTGCTCCTTCGTCACCGACAAGCGCTGCGCAGAAGCCTTTGATATCTTCTCCTAGTACTTCTTCAATGCTTTGGCCGTCTGCTGATGTAACTTCAAGCAGTTCAAGAGCACTGTCAAGAATCGGCATCAGATTACGACCAGTGAAATCGCCGTGAATCCAGATATTACTTGTAATTTCTTTCCAAGCAGTTTGATATTCCGCTGGCAAGGCTTTTGCTCGTGCTTCAAATCCTTTCATTTCTTTAGTCATATCACTTCCGGTGATTTTTTCTAAAAAGTTCATTATAGTCTCCTCCTTTAAGATACTAAGCTGTTCAGCAAAGTTCTATTATTTAATCGCATCGTTATGACGTTGCTTATCAACCCACTATTTTGCATCAATGACGAGAGCACCACGGAAAGCTGCTCCGTCGTTGCCGGTAACTCTGATCTAATCTGTTGAAGACCAATCTCAACCAAGTTGTAGGAATAATCCAAGATTATCGGATGGAATATCTTATGCAGCTATGTTGACTTCAAAACGTTAATTTTTGATGATACAAAGTCCCATTTTTTCCAAAACAATTCAAGTTCCTTGCGACCAGCCTCATTAAGCGTGTAAAACTTGCGGGGCGGCCCCATATCTGACGGTTTTTTTTCTATGCTCACCAGTTTTTTCTTTTCTAGTCGCATGAGGATCGTGTAGACCGTCCCCTCCACGACTTCGGTAAACCCAAGTTCGTTCAGGCGGCGTGTAATCTCGTAGCCATAGGTTTCATGGCGGCTGATGATTTCAAGTACGCAGCCTTCCAGTGAACCCTTCAGCATTTCAGTTAAATTTTCCATGTTTAGAGCCACCTCTATTCTGTCTGACTTATATTCAGTATAACTTAGTACTGTGATGAATAATTTCCAAATAGCTTTTGAGAAAATCCCTCTATTTAGTATTACTTATTACGTGTATATAGTAACACTGATTAGTGATGAGTGTCAACTATATTTATTTAAAAAATTCGATACCAATATTAACGGCTATACAACACCATTAAGATTGAAACGCTTCCTACTTAGTAATACTTAATACAACTATATAGTATTACAAAATAGTTGTTGTGTCAAACCCATTTTATTTACTTCTGGGAAAAACAAGCTAAAGATAACTATAAACTCTTGGTTCTATTAAGTGAGTGCGTAAAACACAATAATTTGGATGGCAATTGACTCCTTGGTAGAAAGAGGATGAAGAACTAATGAACAAAAAGGACTCAGCAGATATTGATACCACCCTTAAGTCCTCCACTTTCCATTTTTTCAAACATGAACATCGTTCGGGACATTTTAGGATAAAAAGCAAATTTATATTAGCTAACATTGAAAAATGACGAGAAATTATGTATCTCGTCATTTCTTATCATATTTTTACAAGTGTTCTCCCTCGCGCTTGCCCTTTAAGTAGTGTAGGTAAGACTTCTGGAAGTTGCTGAATGGTTATTTCTTGTTGAATAAATTGTTCTAAGTTTACTGGCTTAAGATCCGTTGCCAATCTATTCCATACTTTCAATCGTACTTCCATTGGGCAATACACAGAATCAATTCCTAGTAAATTTACCCCCCTTAGGATAAAAGGGAAGACTGTGGTCGGAAGTTTTGTTCCCGCTGTTAAACCACTTACAGCAACAGAGCCGCCGTATTGAATTTGACTTAATAGGGATGCAAGTGGTTCACCACCAACAGGATCTACGGCAGCAGCCCATTTTTGTTTACCTAATGCTTTGATTTTCCCATCAAATACTTCTTTTCTAGTAACAATGGAGGCTGCTCCAAGTTTCTCTAAATACTCCTGTTCAGATTCTTTACCCGTGCTTGCTTCCACTTGATACCCACGAGTTGAGAGAATAGAGACAGAAAAGCTACCTACACCACCAGTAGCTCCTGTCACAAGCACCCTTCCCTTTTCGGGAGAAACACCATTTTCTTCTAGTCGTTGGACCGACAATGCCGCTGTAAAACCAGCTGTTCCGATAATCATTGCTTCCTTTAACGTAAGACCTTTTGGTAGGGGAACAACCCATTTTGCTGGAATACGAGCATACTCACTATAGCCTCCAAAATGGGAAACACCAATCTCATAGCTAGTCGCGATAACTTCGTCACCTTCTTGAAATCGAGGATCTTCTGATGATACAACGACCCCTGCTAAATCAATTCCAGGGACAAATGGATAAGTCTTGACGATGTTACCATTAGGAATTGTAGCGAGACTATCTTTATAGTTGATACCAGAATATTGGACGTCAATCAATACTTCTCCATCTGGTAAATCTTGAATCGTTAGCTTTTGAATCTTTACAGAAAATTGGTCTTCTCGTTTATTTACAACTAGTGCATCAAAGGGTTGTATCATTACTTGTACTCCTTTCAATTAATAATAAGTCACTATTTAAGTAAATTTGTTAGTATATCATTTGGTTGCTGAATTAATGTTCGCTGGAAAAATTCTACTTATTAAGGCATAGCCTCTTTAATTTATGTAAGTATAGGGTCTACATTCCGCCACTTAAGACTTTGATATATAAATCATAACTCCAGAAATGCTTATCGTAAAATATGTAAAATAGATAATTGCTATCTGATAATGTGATAGCTGAAAAGGGGACGTGGTCGGGTAATATAAATATCGATTTTTTATAAAACGTTTTAGGCTAATTAACTTCATTTTTTAGTTAAAACTCATCTTCTACGTTAGTCAGCACAATTAAAAAAGTGAATAGATACTATCCTAATCCCCATCTAAGTGCGATATTTCACCCTTTTCATTAAACTCTTTTTTTAAAAAAACTCACCTAATCACTTATCAAATGGATAAATTTTTTTAAAGAAGTAGGTACATACTTATCTTTTCGATAAATGAATACTGTTTTGACTTTTCCATATGGATTCGGAATGGAATGTTGTCTAAGGATTCCGTCTTGTACATGCTTTGAAACAACACTTTGTGGAAGCATACTTATACCAAGACCAGCTGCTACACAGCCGATAATCGCGTCTAGGGTGCCAAATTCCATTATTTTATTGGGAATTACCTTCTCTTGATGTAACCATTGTTCAAGTTTTTCTCGATAAGAACATCCAGCATGAAATACAAGCAGCGTCCTTGTTTGAATATCTTTAAAAGAAGAAATAGGGGGATGAATAGTATCGGTAATGATTACCAATTCCTCTTCGATTAATTCCTTTTCATTTAGCTCTGGGTGTTCGATAGGTCCTGCCACAAATGCTCCATCAAGTTCATACTGCAAAACTCCTTGAATATTTTGTTCAGTAGAGCCCGTTTTTAACGTTAAATCAACATCTGGAAAGTCTTTATGATACTTTGCAAGCAGGTCTGGTAAACGAACTGCTGCAGTTGTTTCCATCGACCCAATAATTAACGGACCATTTGGTGTTTGATCATCGCTCATCACACTTTTTGTTTCTTCTATAAGATCAAATATTTTTTCCGTGTATGTTAATAATATGCTCCCCTTGGCTGTTAAAGCAGTTCCACGATTATGCCTATAAAATAAGGTAGTTTGCAGATCCGATTCCAACTGCTGAATTTTCATCGTGATATTCGATTGTGCATATTGAAGTTCTCTTGCTGCCTGTGAAATACTTCCCAACTTTGCCACGGTGCGGAAAATTTTTAAAGTATGCAAATCCAAAATAATCACTCCTTCATTTGATATATCCTTCAGCCATCAATTATAGTGATACCAAATATCATTTTTAAGTATTATACCATATAACAAAAAAGCGATATGCTTTAATTATCCTAACTGGGGATTAATCTTTGTAAAAAGCACACATTCTAAAAACATCATTACAATTTGAAGGGAGATAGACAAAATGCCATTATTACGCTTTGATTTAATAGAAGGCAGAAACGAAGAAACGCTAAAAAAATTATTGGATTCGGCTCACCGTGCGATGGTGGAAGCTTTCCAAGTGCCTGAAAGTGACCGTTATCAAATAGTTCATCAACACCCGCCGCATGAGCTCATCATTGAGGATACAGGACTGGGTTATAAAAGAAGCAAAGACCTAGTAATTATTAGTATTGTAAGTAAAAAAAGAACCGTTAAGCAGAAAGAAACTTTGTACTCACTTCTTGCCCGTAACCTTGAAGCTGAGTGCGGTATTTCCCCACAAGATTTGATTGTTTCTATAACAGAAAACAGCGATGCCGACTGGAGTTTTGGACTGGGAGAAGCACAATTTCTAACTGGTTCATTATAGCTAATAAAGTTTTCTTTACTATTTGGAGGTTTTAATTTGAAGAAGCAACCTTATCTTTTTTTAATAGGGGGAATATTGTCTTTAATCATTGCCATGGGGATTGGAAGATTTGCTTATACCCCCATTCTGCCACTTATGCAAAAGGATCTTTCTTTTTCAAATACTGTTGCTGGTTATATTGCCTCAAGTAATTACACAGGATATTTGCTTGGAGCAGTTTTAGCAGGTGCAATTCCCCTAAAACAGCATAGAACGATTTTCTTGAGAATATGTCTTCTCGTCAGTATCTTAACCACTGCCGTAATGGGGCTAACATACTCGCATTCGCTTTGGTATGTTCTTCGATTTCTATCGGGGGTTTCGAGTGCTTTTGTGTTGGTCCTGGCCTCCGGTATCGTGTTAGATAGGCTTGCTGTTCTAAACAAAACCAGTTGGTCTGGTTTATTTTATGGAGGGGTGGGTTTGGGAATCTGTTTATCCAGTCTATGTATCCCGAGATTAAACCGATTATTTCAGTGGGAAGGAACTTGGATAGGACTAGCTGTTGTTAGTGGAATCCTAGTTTTCTTTGTATGGATCTGGCTAGATGATCATTCAAACGCTGGCGAGATAAAAGCTACACAAGAAATTTCTGCAAAATCCCCCCCTACTAAATGGCTGCTATGGTTGATCATTGCATATGGATTAGAAGGATTGGGTTACATTGTTACCGGTACGTTTATCGTATCTATTGCTGACAAGACTACATTCTTTCATAGAAGTGCCACTCTAGTTTGGATGATGGTTGGATTGGCAGCAATTCCTTCCTGTCTCATCTGGTCTATACTAGCTAAGAAATGGGGATACGTGAAATCCTTAGTACTTGCAATGGTCTTGCAATCTTTGGGTATGGCGATGCCAGCCTTGTGGATTTCGAAATCAAGTTTTATCATAAGTGCTTTATTATTTGGAGCTACGTTTATGGGAATCACAACGCTCGCTACCACACTGGGACGGCAAATGAATCCAACTAATAGTAATAGAACAATCGGTATTTTGACTGCTATTTATGCTATTGGGCAGTTGATCGGACCAATCCTTGCTGGAGTCTTATCATCATTCACTCATAATTTTAATACTGCTTTGATAGGAGCATCTAGTGTCGTTTTAATTGGGGCAGGGATGCTTTTAAATGGAATTCAATTTGAGAGGAAATCTCAAGGAATATTAAGTAAAAAAAATTACGAGGTGTAAATTATGTTAAACAATAAAATGACAGAGCTGTTGAAAGTTAAGTATCCGATTATTCAAGCTCCTATGGCTGGTGGAATAACAACTTCTACATTAGTGGCAGAGGTTTCAAATTCTGGGGGGTTAGGAATGATTGGAGCTGGGTACTTGACACCAGTTCAAACACGGGAACAAATTAAGGAAATAAAGCAGCTTACATCACATCCTTTTGGTATTAACCTATTTGTTCCTAAAGAATTTATGGTTACAGAGAAGGAAGTTCATTCAGCAAACCAGTTCTTAAACCCAATTCGTCAGCAATTGAATTTACAAGAAAAAGATAGCTTTGAGATTCCTAGATTTAATGATGTTTTTGAAACATTTATGGAACAAATAAAGATTGTAATGGAAGAAAAGGTGCCTGTATGCTCTTTTACATTTGGCATTCCTTCTAAAGAAGTGATTGCAGAATTAAAACAATCTAACATTATTCTAATAGGAACTGCTACAACCGTTAGAGAAGCAGTTGAAAATGAAAAAGCAGGCATAGATATTGTTGTTGTCCAAGGTAGTGAAGCTGGCGGACATCGTGGGAGCTTTATCGATGAGTATCAGCAGAGTTTAGTTGGGTTAATGTCCCTAATCCCACAGGTTGTTGACACCGTAAACATTCCTGTTGTTGCTGCGGGAGGAATAATGGATGGGAGAGGGTTAATGGCTTCGATTTGTTTAGGAGCAAAGGGTGTACAAATGGGTACAGCTTTCTTAACTTGCGTTGAAAGTGGAGCACATAAGGTACACAAAGAAGCTATTCTTAATGCTAACGAAGATCAAACTGACTTAACTCGATCATTTTCTGGAAAATGGGCAAGAGGAATAAAAAATAAATTTATTATAGAAATGCAGGATAAAGAAAATCTTTTACCAGATTATCCTGTTCAAAACACACTAACCCAGGATATAAGAAAGGCTTCTAGTACACAAAACAACCAAGACTTTATGTCACTTTGGTCTGGTCAAAGTCCAAGATTAGCCAAAAGTCAAACCGTTAAATCGTTAATAAAGAATATTATTGAAGAAGCTAAAAACATAAATTCATATATTTAAATTGTGTATGCTTAAACAATTATAAAAGTAAATAATTTTATTTTTAGCACCCCTGTCAAAAGGCGGTGCTATATTTGTTAAGCTTAAATTTAATTTTATTAATTTCTTTTTGCCTCTTTATTAGACACTGTCTTCTAATTTTTATTTTTGCTTTGTTAAACAAATCTCCCCCGAAGAAAGCCGCCGAAATGCAGCTGGATCTTAAACCCTTGCACCCAGTAGTCAAATATTCAAAAGTCATTGATATAAATACTGCATATTTGATAGGTGTATATCAAAGAAAGGAATAGAAGAAGCGTATTCAACACTACGGACTTTGTTCTCTTTTGTTTATAATTCTTTGTATAACTATATAGTAGCCAGTACCAAATAAGCAACAAAACTAGAGGTGTTCCAAGAAATACCCAAGGTGGAGCAAATGCTGCAGGAAAGGGAATCAAAGTTGTTAGAAATAAACTATACACTGTAAAAATACCAGCAAGGAATAAACTGATAAATGTCCAATTTTTAGTCGGACGAAACAGCTGTACCTTATCTGGAGATGAATTTACACTAAAAAAACGCCATGTGTAATCACTTAGCCACACCACACTAAAAACTAAAGGAATAAATAATACAATTGCGTTAATCCCATCCACAAATCCTGTCCCAAATAACGTAAAAAAGGAAATAAAAGAGAGAACAATAAGGGCAATGAAATAACCCATATGAAGTAATACCTTCACAATATCACCTTCCTCGGATGCTTCAGATAAGGTACTCGTAATTAGTTGTAAAATTAGAATAAAATTAAGTGGTTTTCTGCTAATCATCTGCATGATATATAAACGAACTAATATATTATACGAGTACAAGATACAATAGTTTCAGAGTGTTTTCTTACTAAACAGTTAAATGAAAAGCCGCCAAATTGGCAGCTGAACTTTAACTCCTGCACCCGTTACTTAAGTACACTTTTTCACAAACTTCATAATAAACATTTATGTGTAATCCTAACGGGTTCACTTGTAATGTGTAAAACAGTATATCGCAAGTAAAATCCAGATCACCAAATATGGAAAAGGAAATCACAGTACATTACAAATAAAGTACAGTTTTGGATTCGAGCCATTCTTCATTTATTCTTCGTTTTTTTATGAAATCACCGTAAGTTTAAATCAGTATTAATTTTTTGATGGTTGAGTATTCTGGAACAAACCCACGATTAAGGTCAAACTAGCCACAATTGGGGTGATTCTGGAGGAATTTAATTTAAACAGCCAAAACGGGAGTGGTTCATTACTAAAGTAAGAAGAGAAAGTCGTATTAGAAACCAAGGTAAATACGATTGGAATAAAAAATGAAATAATTAAACAAGGAAGAGTGATGCAAAGTAATAATGATTTATTGATTTTAAAAGACCATTCTTTTACGAAAAGTAGAGAAATGTAAACTCCAAATAAAAAGGGTACAATGGAATCAAACCAAACTAGAGGCAATACATTATAAGTTTCATCAACGGTTTGTTTTATTGTCAGTTCAAAATGGTAAACGATGAGTATTAATCCAAATAAACCTACAACCCATAATAATTTCAAGCCCCATTTTGACCACTTGTGAAGCATAATAAAACCTCCTTTTATCAAATATTTAAGGAATACATCCCCCTAATTATATAATTCTAATACTCTATATATAACATAAATATCCAATTCTCTTTTAGATTAGATCAAATCTTTTTCCACTATCCTTTAGGTTCAGATTTTGCTAATTCTGCTATTGTTAGCATTTTTGTAGCTTTTTGCTGCGCTTAAAGCATCATCCGTATCGGTTTACTAACAATATGGAGCTCAATCCCTTCAACCATTTTGCTTTCGGCCCATCACCTAACTGTCTACGCTTAAAGGACTAAAGTGACCTTTAGCCCTCCAAGACTCGCTACGAGCGAATGACCAGTTCTACTCGACGGAAATCCCACCCGTTATATGATACGATCTAAGCTCGGCCGCAAATGCACCCTAAGTCGAACAAGATAAATGATTTCCTATTAGATATGTGCAAACAAATTTAAGATTACTGCTGAATTTCTCGCATTGAACCTAATACGATATTGTATCCATCAAGATCTTTTATACAGGTATTTTTAAACTCCCATTTGCCGTGTTTACCTGTAAATGGCTCAACTGCAATCCTTCCACCTTTTCTCCACTCCTATAAATAAATTTTTCAACTGTTCCGCAAAATAACAATTTCAATAAACTCCAATAAATTCCTCCTTTGCTTTTGAAATTATTGTTCGACGATTAATAGAAGTTAATAATTTAGTAAGAGGAGTACCGTTACTTACTATTGCTATGCCCACAGCACTTATACATCCCCATGTACAACAACAAATAGAAAACCGTTATTTCGAAAAAAGATTGTGCAAAATGACGGTTTTCCATTTGATTAAATATAAATTGTTTATAATAAAGTTTGATTATTTCTTATTGAACTAAAGCACCCTATAGTTGAAGAAGAACATCTTATTTTCTAAGCTTTTATTTTTCTAATATTTATATCCGAGTAATGAATAAGTATTTTCGTTTGTGAATGTAAAAGAAATTCATGTTGTAATTTCCTTCTACTCAACGGAAGTATCTCATCATAGCCCCACTCATCAAGTCCTCTTCTACCACCGAAGACAATTTCATTAGGCTTGTTACCGTAAACATTTCTTTTAATATCATAATCCATAAAATGTACATCTGAGATAAAGATGTACCGTTTTGAAAAAAAGAAGAATCGTTTATAAAAAGTTAAACCGTTTCTTTTACATATAGTAACGAACTTTGCAATTATTTTTTTAAAACACGAAAGTTGATGATATTTCCATAACGATCTGATTCAATATGACAGCACCCAACCAGCAGTTGTTTTAATTTTTCGCGACCACGTTGAACCCTTGATTTTGCTCCTGAATAAGATATGCCTAGTTTTTCGCATAATTCCTTTTGTGACAACCCTTGGATTTCAGTGAGTTCGAGAGCTTCGCGATACATTCCCGGTAATCTTTTAATAGTTGACTGAATACACGCAGCTGCTTCTTTTGTAAAATTTTCCTCGGCGGTATCGTCGTAGAAATGAATATGATTAAGAAATTTTTCATTTGATTTTTCTTTTCGATAAAAATCAATAATGGTATTTCGGGTAATCTGATAAATCCAACCATGAATTTTTTGTTCATCAATTAGATTTGGGAGATGAACTTGTATTTTCATAAATACGTCCTGTATTATATCATCAACTATAGATTGATCATGAACTCTAATCGATATAAATTTTTTTAATGGTTGGTGAAATTTATCCCAAAGATACTCTACATCCATTTGAGATATTCTCCTCTTAATTTTTTTATAATTTTGCGTCCATTTTAAGTTTATTTCGTCCTTTTTATAGTAACAGAAAGTTAGAAGATAGTTGAACAATTTGTTTTCGTAAGTAAAAGACAAAATGTTAAGTAAGATAATCAACTATATTTGCATCTGTTACTAAAACAAAAATGGAGGAGTTTATTTTGGAATATACCTTTTTAGGAAGAACTGGATTGCGGGTTAGCCGTTTGTGTTTGGGTACGATGAATTTTGGAGTTGATACAGATGAAAAGACCGCGTTCCGTATTATGGATGAAGCTCTCGATGCAGGAATTAATTTTTTCGATACTGCCAACATCTATGGCTGGGGAGAGAATGCAGGAGTGACAGAGAGCATAATTGGAAAATGGTTTTCGCAAGGGGGACAACGCAGAGAGAAAATCGTTTTAGCAACTAAAGTTTACGAGCCAATTTCTGATCGAAATGATGGACCAAACGATGTGAGAGGTTTGTCACTTTACAAAATCAGACGCCATCTAGAAGGGTCACTTCAACGGTTACAGACTGATCATGTAGAATTGTATCAAATGCATCATATAGATCGGCGGACACCATGGGATGAGATATGGGAAGCTTTCGAGACTCAGGTTCGAACAGGTAAAGTCGACTATATTGGATCGAGCAACTTTGCAGGCTGGCACTTAGTAAAGGCACAGGCTGCAGCTGAGAAACGGAATTTTATGGGAATTGTCACTGAACAGCATAAGTATAGTTTATTAGAGCGAACAGCTGAGATGGAGGTGTTACCGGCTGCACGAGATCTAGGTTTAGGTGTAGTTGCGTGGAGCCCCATTGCAGGAGGGCTTCTAGGTGGTCATGCCTTGAAAGATGATGTCGGAACTCGAACGGTTAAAAGAGCCGATTTAATTAAAAAGTACCGTTCGCAGCTTGAGAGATTTTCGGCTTTATGCAAGGAACTAGGGGAAAAAGAAGCCAACGTCGCTTTAGCGTGGGTCCTTGCAAATCCAGTTTTAACAGCCCCAATTATTGGACCGAGAACGATAGAGCAGTTACGGGACGTCATCAAAGCGGTTGAAATTAGTTTGGAAGAAGAATTACTCCGCGAGTTGAATGAAATTTTTCCAGGACCTGGGGGAGAGACGCCTGAGGTATACGCTTGGTAAGCGTTTTGGATAGAACTTTACAGAGAATTATACTCCAATAGTTGGGAAATTCAATGCAGAATTCGATTTTAGCAAATAGTTAGACTATTACTTTTCAACAATCCTTAGCTTTAATTGAAAAGATTAAACTTTTTTATAAAAGATCAATCCATTTTGATAAATCTTTTTTCAAAATGGATTCTTTTATTTATTCTAAAATGCTAGTTTATGAGGTGTTTTTCTAAAAGGACGCCTTCTTATTAAAGAAAAGCGCCAGATTGTTGAAAAAAAGCTACTGACAATTGTTCAACTAAACTGCCCCGTTAGTCGAATAAGAAAAAGCCACCAAATTGGCAGCTGGATCTTAAACTCTTGCACCCGTTAGTTGAAGAAGTTAAATCACTTTAAATTTCCTACCTCCATTTAGTGATCAAACAAGGTAGAAATAAACCAGTTCTTACCTTACGTTGATTTCTTTACCGCTTTCATCGAATAACTTAAACGTCAAACCGATTTGATTGGCTCTGTCGCCTTTGTAGTATGGTAGTGACAGGTCTTTTGGGACTGGTTTAGCGATGAAGAAAGCGTCTTTGTTCTTTGGTATGGAAACGGTTGTTTTGATGTGTGATGTAACATGTTTTTGTTTGGTAACGGAGAATTGTTGTGCTTGTAACACGACGCTTGCAATGGGTACATTCCCGTATAAATCATTGATTCGTTTTCCGTATAGGATTTCACTTAAACCATCTTTTGTTTCGATGACACTTGCGGTCAGATTATTTGTCCCCCACTGGACCATCCAATCGTTTTTTTCTGTGATGGGCGGTATCCGATACTTCCCGTTCCATTTTTTCTCTAGCAATGCAAATCCGTACATCTCTCCGTATTTTTCACTTTTGACGCTAAAGAAGGCGATCGCTGATTTGTCACCAAGTTTGTTCGTTTGAAGCACGCTTACTTTATCGCGGGCGATGGTTTGTAGGGCAGCCTCCATTTTTGGATCATGTAAGGTGAGCGTTCCCTTCACGCTATTTAGAACGAATCCTCCTACAATCAAACCAACTAATAGTAATAACATGATTAATCGTTTCATCAATTCTCCTCCAAGATAGTTGTTATAACTATCTTATTTATTTAATTGCACAAAGCATCTCTCCAACTTCATAGTTTCGATTTGAAAAGTCAATTCCCTTTTTTTCAACTAAACTCACCGTTTATATAATAAGAAAAAGTTCTCATGGTTATTTAAAAAAACAACTTTTTGTACAAAAAAAAAGACCACCCTTATTATTTAAGGAAAGCATCTGTTAATTAATGTGCATATTTCTAACAAAATAAAAAAGCTAACTCATTCAAGTGTTTCTAATATTACATACTGCTGTCAGTCTTCTTTCACTTTTGGATTTCAGTATTCTATATATGTAATCTTCATGGTCGAATGGTGTTTATTCACAAAAGAAACCTTTGTTATCTAAAGATCACGCATGTTCCAAACAACTTCTTCTCCATTCTCTTTCCAGGTACTATGGTGGCGAATGAAACCAATCTTTTCAAGAACTCGAAAGGAAGCAATATTCCAAGAACCCACAGTAGCCCACAGACGTCGCCGTCCAGTGGCGACAGCAGCTTCTATAATTGCCGATGCGGCTTCAGTTGCATAACCATTTCCGTGGACTCTTTGGAACAGTTCATAAGCAATTTCCGGCTCTTCAATAGTAGAACGACCGATAATTAACCCGCAATATCCAATAATATCTCCTTCATCTTTGCGTCTGATTGTGAGTAGACTTATCCCACTTTCCAGTGCTCTTTCGCGTAAACTGATAACATTTTTGAGAGCAGTTTCAAGAGTTGGCTTAGCAACGCCCCGTTCCCCAACAAGTTCCCTATACCAGGATGCATCTGATTCCTCCCACATACTCAAGTAAAGCCGTTCAGTTATTATTTCAAAATTCATTGCCGGGAATCTATTTGTCATTTTATAACCTCCTTTTCAAGTCAAGATATTCTCACGAGAAACAATTTATTTCACTTGTTAGTAAAAAATAAATATAATTTTATAAAAAATGTTTCAATTTTAGTATCGAAAAAAACTTAAATTATCTCCATTATTTCCATACTTAAAATTAATTTCATTCTATAACAGATCTGCCCCGTTAGCTTAATAACTTCAACAAAAACAGCATTAATCCTTCTTCGATTAATGCTGTTTAAGTACATTTCTTCACAATATTAATCGGATAAAAAAGATCGCCATTGACGATATCAAATAAAGTATCCATCTTTAATTAGAATCGACGAGTAAACGATGTTTACCACAATAAATGCACTCAAATAAATAACCTTGAAGATTTCCTTCATTTTTTAAACCATTTTGAAATCCTTGTTTTGTTAGACCATATTCAGTACAAATTTTTTTAATATCTTCAGCTAATTCATTCTCAAAATGTTTAATTTCTTCCCAACCAACATATTGTACTATCGCACAAAAATCTCCACAATGACTCAACCAATACTCCTGCTGCCATCCCACATATCCTGGAGTTCTATGTATTAATTCATCAATGTATTCTTGCTTATCTACCTCTTCACAACTATCAACATCTTGGAATTCACCATCATACTTTTTGGTAGCCGAACCATCTAAGATACACCAAGGGCAAATTCCCTCAACATTGTCCTCTGCATAAAAAGGACCCTCATACATATATTCACGTTCTTTCTTACATACAGGGCAACTTGTTTTTTCTTTTATGATTACACCCAAGAATAGTGCATTGGGATTGTATTTAAGGTATATCCATATTTAATCTCCCTAATTAATAGAATGCAGTAAATCTTTATTTCTAAAAGATATTAATTCTGCACTTAAAGGAATTTTCCCTTCTTTCACTAAACTGCCCCGTTAGCCAACCATGCAGAACAAAAAACAGTCCTGCACCACAGAGAATGAAAATTGGTCAGAAATGTCAATACTGATATAGAGACCTTAATCCAATCGACACTTTAAAACTTTATTATTATCTAGCTCCTCTTTTTTTTACAGTGAAGGGGGGGCCTCTAAAGTAATGTCTTTTTGAAGTTTATGAGGTAGTTTATTTTCATGGTAGTTTAATATAAAAGCCCTTCTCATTCTTCGAGAGGGATATTTTTTATTATTTCCTAATATTGTTTGATCCAGTATGCTTGGTTATTAACAGTATTGTTTATATTGGTTTCAGTAAGTGTGCACATCTCCACTTGAACCAATCGTTGATTTAGCCGCAATTTTAGTCGATATAACACCTGTAAAGTTCCTATCTAGATAAAACAGGACTAATTAATGAGTATATTTTCACTAGGAACAATGATATATTTTTTAAAAATCTATTAATACTAATACACTCGTCCAAACAGATTATTAACTTTCACATAGTTTATATTAGCCGTATCCTCCACTGGCACCATAAAGAGCACCTCCAAAAAAGCGTATGTCTATGTACATACGCTTTTTCTCATAGGATTTAAATCTATTAGACAAATATGGATTTTCTATTTTTTATACGTTTGTCCATTTCGTATAAATTTGGATTTTCATAATTTAATAGTGGATAGATGATGGTATCCAGTTTAAATGCAGGAGGTGATAAGTATGTCAGATTATGGACATGGAATGGGAATGGGATTTGCTTTGATTGTAGTATTATTCATTCTGCTTATTATAGTAGGAACTTCTTTTGTTGGAGGCGGTTACTAATTATTAATACCGTAAAACCATTCTTATGTAAAATTGAACTCTAAATCATTATATGGAGGTGAATATATATGTGGTGTGGAACAGGCGGTTATAGTTATGGCGGAACATCATATGGCGGTAGTTCCTTCGTACTAATCGTTGTATTGTTTATTCTGCTTATCATTGTAGGAACATCTTTTTGGTCATAAAAGAGTGAGCATCTTTCAAAGGGCAGATAATTCTGCCCTTTTCATTAATCCAAAAGAAAGGAAGTGGTAAAATGAATCCTATGATGAGATACCGTGGCGAACCAGTTGAAGTAAGGATGCGGGACGGAAGAGTAGTTCGGGGAGTAATTGGCGGAGACCCACCTCCAGGAGGTTTCTTTTTGGTCTCAGGTTTCAGAAGAAGATTTGTACCATTTGCAGCTGTTATTTTCGTCTTTTCATTTCGATTTAGAAGGCGTATTTTTTAAATCAATTTCAAAATGCCCTTCTCAAAAATAGAAGGGCTAACTTTAAGTACACTTTTTTCACAAACTAGTAGGATATGGAGTTGACCAAAACAAAATTATTTTCTAAAGAAATTAGGAGGGAATATGAAGCTACCCTTTTTTAAAAGATAAGAAAGTATAAAAAGCGGCGCTTCCTGATCTGCTCTGCACTTTTCTTACTATTTTGGTCTAGTGTTCACAATAGATTGCTATCTATCCTTCTTGAACAAAATTGCCGCTCTTGTTCCATAACGAACATGTTTCTATATTACATATAATCTTTTATTTGCCTTGACCGTTTTTTCGCTCCCTCGAACCAGTTTAATGTAACCCTTTCTCAAGTCTATGTTTCCTCTCTCCTGGTCAATGTGACTCATAATCTTAGTTATGCGTATTAATCTATATTTCGATTTTTGCTTTTTCAGCAAATGTAAGCATATTTTTCAATGTCTCGGCACGATTTTAAGATGTATAGACTTTAACCCTTCTTTCTTGTTTATTATCAATAACACCAGGGAAACTAACGTTATCGCCTCTGTAAACTTTACTTCCAGGAAATAAGTCAAATGAACAAGTCATTCCCTTATTTTCAGTAATTTAGATTTTTAACACTTTGCCGATAATAATAAGGGAGGTGAGTTTCTTGGATATTGCAGCTTTATCAGTTAGTATGCACCAAGCTTCACTCGGTCAAAGTGTAAGCATAGCTTTAACTAAAATGTCTTTGGATAATACGCAGCAAAATGCAGCCCAAATGATTGAAATGCTTCAAGCTCCACATCCAACTTTAGGTAACTCTATCGACCTAAAAGGATAAGCTCCGGAAAAAATGTATTCTAAATAGGATGCATTTTTTTCTTCTTCCACTCTCAATCAAGTTAAGATAATGTGTCAACAGCGACATTAAAGATATTCGTCTATATTCAACAAATCTTGAATTGGTATCAGGTGCGTTTATCGGATACCTTCTGAACGTAACTTCCTCCAAATTCTCTAAAAGCAAATCCTCAAGGGAATGGATACTTCCATTTCCAATGTTAGATGAATGAATGCATGATTAGTTATAAATAATTCAATCGTCTGAGCATATTGATCTGGTTTTAATATATTTCCCGCAATAACTTATGGTTTGCGTTCCAAGCCTTTCGCTGTTCCAAATTCATCGAATCAACTCCTCATTTAATGTGTAAAATTCGAGATGATTCTTTGAATTCCTTTCATACAGGGCTACATATTTCACCCCAAATTAGACATTCTATATGAAGAGGTGAATATCATGAAAAAGCAAAATTCGGAAGTAGCAACTAATAATGAAAATGTAAACAGTTATCAAAGTAATCCTGTCAATGATGTTGATATTGAGGATCAAGCGATGAACGGGTTATATGGAATGGTGGAACCGGAATCAGAAGGGCAGTAATAAAAATACCCCACGGAAATTAACTTCCATGGGGTAAGCAAATTAATTATTAAGGTAAAATGTGATTGACACCCATTCAAATACCGACAAGCTTAAAAATATACTTACATTACCTGATCTATATTCCCAACATACTTTCTCACTAATTCTTTAGCCTCTTTTATACCAGCCTCTGTCAAATATACAGATTTAGATCGTATACTCCCGCGAATCATATCCTCATCCGTAAGTTCATTTAAAACTTCAAAGGGATACCCCTTCCAACTTCTTCTCATCTCACCGGGAAGGTCATTTTCTTTCCATGATGTTAAATATAGCAATAACAGAGTAAGTTCCTTAATCTTTTCTTCCATTCCTAAAAAACCCTTTCTAAAATCAGTTTTATCTTAGCTTAGAAAAGTTAGCAATTTACAAATAAAAAAAGAAAGGCAGCACATTCAGCCTTTCATCCTTTTTTTAACTCTCTTCTTTCCATTTCTTAACCAAACGCTTCGGCGCTGCATGCAAATATGCCTCTTGAATGAGATCATTCAACTCATACCAGTTTTCCTCGTTTGGATTTTGAATAGAGACCCAGCCATGATGCCCTATATAAGGAGCTTTGAAAAAATGATCTTTCTGTATCAATATTTCTTGGGTTTCCCGATCTGACTTGAACGATAAGCGGAACCCTTTGTCGCTTTCACCGGAAATCACGAAAGATTTTCCATTGATTTTAAAAGTATGGTGACCGAAACCGTCGATATGTTCGACGGCTTCGGGAAGTGCAAGACAGATATTGCGTAAATTCTCTAGCATGCCAACCGTGTCTTGAGATTCCATGTTTTTATTCACCTATCATCATTTTATTTTGCATTTTTATCAGGTTGATGAATCCCGAATATATTTCCTTCGGTATCCATATAATATCCTTGCCACGCCATTCCGGGCAAAGCGTATTTAGGAAGGGAAACCTTACCGCCATTTTCAATAATTTTGGCCTCTGTTTCATCGTAATTTTCTACTTCCATTGTACAAGCATATCCGTTTAAAGCTTGGTTTGCTTCCGGCGGAGCACTTTGACGCTGCATCAAGGCACCATTGATTCCAAGTTCATTTTCATCTCCGGTCACAGCCCCAAAATAAGGCATTCCTGCATACTCACTCCAATCTTGAAAGGACCAGCCGAAAACCTCTCCATAAAACTTTTTCGCACGTTCCATATCATCCACGTGAATTTCAAAATGCACTAATCTTCCCATGATTTCCTCCTAATATGAATATAAAATATGTTCCATCATTTATTCTGGTTTTCGCTTTTAAATCCCTCTCTATTATCGAAAAGAATTTGGAAAAATATACAGTCCTAATAAATTGAACTGAACCTGCCAAAATTCTAATTTGAGGAAAAGGATTAGCAGAGCATGTGATTAGAAGTTCAACAGAACATTTGTTCTTATATATAAGATACCACAATAAAAATGATTTGTCTTTAACATTTTCGTTTTGAGAAAAAAAACGACCCGTTCACACATTAACGGGTTTACTTGTCAGGTACAAAAAGGTAAAACAACCTAAATCCATCGCAAACCTCATAAATTTCACAACACAATTCACAGTATATTGCACAGTCAAAAAGGCTTAGAGATGCAAATCTCTAAGCCTTTTTGACTTTTCTTTTATTCACTAAAGCGCCCAGTTCATCTGACGCTGAAGCGAGTTTGATAAATAAGCGGAGAAATTTCTCTTAATGAGGAAATAGCACTGAAAATGGCTTAAATAGACGGAGGAATTCCGACTATTGTCTCGAAAAACGTAAAAATGGGTAAATTTGCTTTGCTTAATCGGAAATTCTCCGCTTATTTTAAATATCACTGGTTACTAAATTAAGGATAAGACCGCTTATGTTTCCAAAAATCATTTAGAAGCACTTTCTTCGTAAATTCCATGTTTATTGGGAAGATTTCCATAATGACCAGATAAATCATATAGATACAAAGGATATAAGTTTTTTATAATATATGCTTCCTTTTTATCTGTTAATTGTACGTCAATTTTCATAGGGTTCTCCTTTAATGATCAGTAAAAATCTTCTAGTTCCATTTTCTACATTTCACCATTTTATTCCTTTAATATTTCAGCAAAAGAAGTGCACACCCCTTCCAAAAATGTTAAGAATAACTTGGTTTATTTTGTTTTCTTTCCACCACGTAATTAAAAATGCGACTGCTCTTAATGAACAATCGCACTAGTAACCTGATAAAGGTGATCCAAGATAATCAACTTTTTTCTTTATATTACTTTATCAATCTTTCAAATTTCTCCTAATAAAAAGGATATTCCTTTTAGCCAACTATCTCACATTGTTTATTCATCTACATCAGTAAGATTATGCCCCTTTGCATCATAAGATGTTACTTTTATTGGCATATTTACTTTATCTTTATGGAAAGTAACATACCAAAACCACACGTTATCACCAATGAAAAATTTATTTGGCTGTATATTATCTTCACTATTTATGATGATGGTCTTTACTTTGTCAGTAGCAAATCCGCTTATCATCGAAAATTTCTCTTTCGGAAAATTATCAGCTTGCCAAGTAATATATCCTCTTTCCACTAATTCCTCTTTAAACTCAGCGAAATTCAAAGCATGAAAGGCTTTCTTTACATCAGTAAACTCTTTATTGGTAAGTATGGGCATTACTCCTAAATCATTCTTACAAAAAACTAAGTTTGACTTTACATCAATAAAATCGATCTTGGCAGGAACATCCGATTGACCTGACAACTGCGCGCAAAATTTATCTTCATATTTGGTAGGACTTGCTTCAATTGCAGAATTATTTTTTTCAGTGGTACTTGATCTTTCTTTTGGAGTGGTAGCAGGACTTATTACCGTAAAATAAATCAATGCAATTAATACTAAACCAAGTAAAATAAAGAATAGTCTTTTATACATCTTCAATTCGACCTCCTCTTTCTGTAAAAGTTAAGTTTTCAAACAAAAATATTTAAAACATTCTCTTTTCTATTCGGAATTATTCTAAAACGGCAATAATTCCTACGTCCTTTGATTAATTCGTTTCTTCTATCATAAGTTTCTTATCAAGATTAGTAAATTTATATATAAATAATTCTTGCTGCAGTACTTTTATCAACATGAATCATCTAAATGGAAAAATCTTATTCATGAATGTTAATGAAGCCTATTTTGAGATTATTCCATATGATTTCCCTTATCCCTCTTTGGGCAAGAGTTCAGTATTTTTTAACTTCTAGATCAAGATGGATTCTCATACTTATTAACTAATTGTTGAATAAGGAGGATCTTGATGATTACTCATTATAAAACCTATCGACCCTATTTATCCCGTTTTGATCCTTACCTGCCAATAAAGAGCGAAACATATTCTTGCTTCCCTAATTTTTATAGGAGCTACCAGCCTTCACCCCTATCACAGCTGGCTCCCGGTAAGTCTTTACAGCCAGCAACCTTATGGAATCCATTATATGATTCTTATTACAATCCGTATAAACCAGCAAAAAGAGGCAGCCTAAATCGGTATTCCCGCCGCCGTGAACAATTGATGCCTCCAGGAGAATTTTCTTTAAATACTCTATACCCACCAAGCAAAGGTGAAGAGTCTGTTCCACTTTTTCAAATGCCTAACCAAGGCATGTTACCTGAAATGGCATACAAAAAAGTCCACAATAAAGTTGCCCTAGATGGCAATGCCTATCTTAATCTTGCAACATTTGTTACTACTTGGATGGAGCCTATCGCAGGTCGCTTATATGCAGAATCATTCAATAAAAATTTGATTGATAAGGATGCATACCCAAGGACAGCGGAAATAGAGAAGCGGTGTGTAAGAATTTTAGCAGATCTCTGGCATTCGCCAAGTCCACATGAAACGATAGGGGTTTCTACAACGGGATCGTCGGAAGCGTGCATGCTTGGTGGCCTTGCATTAAAACGGCGTTGGCAAATCAAGCGCAGGAAACAGGGAAAACCAATTGACCACCCAAATATCGTATTTAGTTCCGCTGTACAGGTCGTTTGGAAAAAATTCGCGAACTATTGGGACGTTGAACCACGTTATGTGAATATAACCCCAGATCGTCTTACTATGGATCCCGAGGGTGTTCTTGCTGCTGTAGACGAAAACACAATCGGTGTAGTAACAAATCTTGGGGTTACTTATACAGGCCTTTACGAACCGGTCGCCGCAATTTCGAATGCCTTGGACGAGCTTCAAATCAGAATAGGTCTTGATATTCCAATACATGTGGATGCCGCTTCAGGAGGATTTATAGCTCCATTCCTGCAGCCAGAATTAGTATGGGATTTTCAGTTGGCCAGGGTGAAATCCATCAATGTTTCCGGACATAAATATGGATTAGTGTACCCGGGCGTTGGATGGATTGTATGGCGCGAGGCCGAAGATCTCCCCGAGGATCTCATCTTTCGGGTATCCTATTTAGGAGGGAATATGCCAACATTTGCCCTGAGTTTCTCCCGCCCTAGCGCACAAGTCATCTTGCAATATTACAATTTTCTTCGTTTAGGCAAAGCGGGATACTATGAAGTACAGAAGGTCTCTCAATCAGTGGCGCAATACCTTAGCAAGGCCATTCAGACAATAGGACCATTTGAACTATTTGCAGATGGATCGGATCTTCCGGTATTTTCATGGCGCCTGAGAGAAGGATACACATCAAACTGGAATCTTTACGACTTATCCCGCAGGTTGAGAACACTTGGCTGGCAAGTGCCCGCGTATCCTTTACCACCGGATATGGAAAATGTCACGATTATGCGTGTTGTGATTCGAAATGGATTCACCATGGAATTGGCTAATTTATTCTTGAGAAACCTTATGGAGACCGTCTCATTTCTGGATTCTTTGGATAGGCCGATACCACATGACCTGAGATATGATATTTCTTTTCACCATTAAACTTTGGATCCTGTATGCGAACAATCGCAAGGTTCTATTTTCTCTAAATTGTTGATTTAAATTTGTTGATTAACATATAACTGTAGCCCTTAATGCCCCTTTTTAGCAATAACAACGTATAACGAGTCTGTTGGAAATAATTTTTGCAGTACACTGAATCCGGCATTTATTAATTCCTGTTCCATCATTGATGCGGAAATTCTCGGTGGACCATCAGCAGAATTTCCCTTTTTTTAGGACTATCTAAAAGCTCTGTTTTTCTTTCCAAATGTTCCATTTTCTTTGAACTAATTTTTCCCTTTTCCATGTGTAACCTCTTCGTAACTGATCATTACTACTGCTATTATTTAAATTCTTCCATTGTAAACTCATAATTTATTCCCATTGCAGCACGGGACCCCTCAGCAGCAGAGATTATTAACTGTGAAGGGCCGTTTAAAGTTGTATCTCCAGCAGCATACACACCTTCTACATTCGTTCTGCCTAAGGCGTCAACAATAATCCCGCCACTTTTATTCAATTTACACCCCAGTGAAATAGCAAACTCATTTGGTTGCACAAGATCTGTCGTAACAAAACCACCAGTTCGGTTCACTTCTGTTCCGTCCTCAAACACTACCTTTTCTAATTTTCCATCTGAACCAATTAAATTTACGATTCGTTCTTCCATAATCCTAATACCTTTTTTCTTCAATAACATCTCCTCTGATTCTGAGAGGATTTTATGCCCATTCGTACAAACAATTAAGTCTTTACTCCATTGATACACCATTTTTGCCAAATGTGAGGCATGTTGGTTTTCAGAGATTATAACCAAAGGTTGTTCTCTTAATTCCCAGCCGTCGCAATATGGACAGCTGAAAATGCTTTTCCCATAATAATCCTTAATGTTATTTACATTAGGTAAGCTTTCTTTAAGTCCAGATGCAATCAAAATTTTCCTACTTAAGTATGAGTGCCCTTCTTGTGTTATTAGTTGAAATAGAGAGGGACTTTCCCTTTTTACTTCTTGAATTTTAGAGTCTTTTATTTTTACAGACGGATATTTACTTATATCTTGATGTGCCAAGTTTCTGAACTCACTTGGATCAACACCATCTCTCGTAATAAATCCGTGCGACTCCTGTGTAACAGCATTTCTTGAACGACTATTGTCAAAAAGAATAACATTTCTCCTAGCCCTACCTAACACGAGAGCAGCATTCAGACCAGCTGGCCCGCCACCTATAATTGCACAATCCAAAATCATTTTTTCACCCCATTATCGATATTAAAGATATTTATAGTCTATAATTAATATAAAAAAAATTAATTGGCAATTGAATTGATATGATTTACCATATTTTCATTTACCTTTTGTAATACATGTTCAATCGTTTGAGATCTTAGATAATCCTCCATTTTTTGCTCAGCTTCATTCATTACTTTTTCAATAAAGCAATTTTGTCTATCGTGTATATTATTTTCTAAACTACAATGAAAAAATGAAGTTGTTCCCTCTATTGCCTGTATTACTTCTAAGAATGTAATATCCTTTACATCTTTAATTAACTTGTATCCTCCATTAACTCCTGTAACGGATTCAATAAAACCAGCTTTCACTAAAGTAGTTAATACTTTGGAAAGATACGTTGGTGACACTTTCTGTACTTCAGCCAAAGGCTTTACACCTATTGTTTTTCCTGGTGGCAAAAGCCCTAAATAAACAATGGTGTGAAGGGCATAATTAGTTGCTTTGGAATACTTCATTTTTCTCACCTCCAATTAAAGACTTAATGAGTCTATAATATCTTTAATGAAATAGATATGTCAATTAATTAATTTTCACCAATTTTATTTCATATACATGTATCTCTAATATACTTAATTAATATTGCACCTTTTTATCAATAAACTTCATCAGCCTCCGGATAATGTATTCATTTAGATATGATACTGATTCTTTAATTTAAATATCTCATCAACTGCCTTCTGATACCCACCCGATTTTTGAAAAGATTCCCTAATATTTGTAACGGCTTCGTGGAAAGACGGCTGGTTTAGAACATAGTCTGCGGCTTCACGCAATTGATTTGCAGACAGGCTGTTCATTTGTAATGCTATTCCAGCTCCGATACTAGCAACTTGCCCGGCAATAATCGGCTGATCCGCACTTAGTGGGATTACAATTAGCGGCACTCCATAATAAAGACCTTCATGAGTACTGTTCATTCCACCATGTGTGATAAATAATTTAGAGTATTTGAGAACCTCGGTTTGTGGAACATAATTTTTCACTATAAAATTTTCAGGTATATCACCCAGTTCAGTAAATTGCGTTTTTTCGCCAATCGACATAACAACGGTGTGATCAGTGCTGCCAAATGCATCAAGACAAAGCTTATAGAAATCAATTGCTTGATTCATGACAGTACCAAGTGAAATATAAATTGTGCTTTTTCCCTCGATGGCAGTAAGGTCGAAGTTTTCTTGCGTTAATCGCGAAGAAATAGATGGACCTACAAATTTGTAAGTTTGGTCGAATGCTTCACCATTTGGCTGAAATTCCTTCGTTGTATAAACAATTGTAAGCGGGGCAGGATTACAATAAACTTCGTAAGGGGTACGAATCTCGACACCAAACTTTTCCTTCACCACTCCAGTCAGTCTTTGAAATTCATCGAAAGTTTCTTCAGGGATTTTTTTAGAAAGCTGTTCAAACATTTTATCAAACGATTCATTGGTCTGCGCAAATGTAGTGCACGAATTGATTGCCGGAAGCTTAAGGATTTGGGCAATCAAATGACCGCAGCCAAACATCGAATCGTGGATGAGATAATCAAAATGCTCTCCTTTGATTTGCTCCAGAACACTAGGAATCATGATATCAGCCGTATGTAATAGACCATTAATTCTTTCCAGTAAATTATTTCTGCCTCCTGAAATAAAAGCATTTATAAATTTTTGAACATCGAAGGTTTTTACGGTTGCACCTGTCTCCTCAATACGTTCACGAAAATCTTCAATAGTAAAATACACTACTTCTTCTCCTCGCGAAATAAGCTCTTGCACAACTCCAATTGTTGGATTCACATGCCCTTCTGATCCACCATTAATAAATAAAACACGTGCCATTTTAACGTCTCCTTTTATAAAAAGTTCACTCACTTATATATGAGTTAGGTCACTATTCCTTTCCCTAGTTCAACTCAAACGGTGGAATTAATTTTATCATAGTACAAATATGGAAAATCTCAAACATTGTAATCATTTTGGGTTTCGAAGTCATTTCGGTTATTACAAATATCCGTTTTAATTAGGACGGACTAATTTCCTAGTACTAGGAAAGAAAAATAAATGTAAGGGCTTTATTTTGTTGTTATGATTTAAGCAAATAACAAGGAGGGAAACATTATGGCAAAAAAAGTTTTATTAGTTTGTGGAGCAGGAGCATCATCTGGTTTTATGGCGGCAGCAGCCCGAAAAGCTACCAAAAAATTAGGGGTAGATATCGAATTTAAAGCAAAAAGTGAATCAGAAATCGGTGAACATTTAAATGACATTGACCTTCTATTGGTTGCACCGCATTTGAAATACATGATTGACGATGTAAAAAGCGCATGTGAAAAAGCAGGTGTTAAATACGGTATCATTCCCCAAAAAGTATATGGTTCTTTAGATGGTCAAGGATTAGTTAAGGTTGCCGAAGATTGTTTACAAGGTGGAGATCAATAATGGAACAAATAAATAAAGAAGAACTAGCATTAATTTCAATGAATGTAATTTTACATGCTGGTAACGCACGCGATTATGTTTTTCAGGCAGTAGACAAGGCTTCTAATGGAGATTTCAATCAAGCAGATGAGCTAATGAAAAAAGCAGATGACGAGATCGTTATCGCTCATAAAGTTCAAACAAATACTCTGCAACAAGAAGCGGAAGGGATTGAGATTCCGTATTCGCCATTATTTGGACATGCTCAAGATACATTAATGACCGTTAAATCAGAAATGAACATTATGAGGGAGATTATAAAACTTTACAAAAAAATCTAAAGGGGGTAAAAATGATGGATAAATTTATGTCCTGGATGACGGATAGTTTTGCTCCAAAGGTTAATAAGATAGCTAAAAACGCTTGGGTTGCATCCATTCAAGACGCTATCTTGACCGCCATGCCAATGATTTTTATCGGTTCGTTTGCAACCATTTTGTCAATCGTTAAAGATTTTTGGAAGGGCTTTCCTGACTTTTCTTTACTCAGCACTTTTTCATTTGGTTTATTCTCGTTATTTTTAGCTTATTTAATACCAGAATCAATAATGAACCATAAAGGCCATAAGGGTGTTTCCAAACAAGCAGGTCTTGCTGGCTTAGCATTTTTCTTAATATTGGTATATCCACAAATTACTGCAGATGGCCATATAAAGTTTGACCTAAATACATTTGGTACCGGTGGTATGATTGCTGCTTTAATTGCCGGATTGTTTGTTGGCTTTATGATGAACCTTTTCTCAAAATGGAAATTTATTGGGGAAGATTCTGCGATTCCGGATTTTGTTGCTGTTTGGTTTAACACGTTAATTCCAATTATTGTGATATTACTCATTGGTTGGATTTTTACATTTGAAATGCACATCAACTTATATAATGTTGTAAATTCCATCTTTTCACCATTGATTCATCTCGGTCAAAGTTTCTGGGGATTTGTATTGATTCTCTTCCTTGGTTTTGGATTCTTATATACTTTCGGGATTTCAAGTTGGGTTATCTATCCAGTTGAAACTGCAATTGCCTTGCCGGCTATTGCACAAAACCAAGCAAACTTTGAAGCAGGAAAAGCAGTAACGAATATTTTTACGGTCGAGTCAGCATCTTTATTTCTTATCGGTGGCGGTGGTGCAACACTGGCACTATGTATTATGCTAGCATTTATGGCGAAATCACAACGGTTAAGAATGATAGGAAAAGCATCCCTAATTCCATCCATATTTAATATTAACGAACCAATCGTGTTTGGTGCACCAATCGCATTCAACCCGATTTTGATGATACCAATGTGGATTAATGGATTGGTAGGGCCTATTCTAACTTGGTTTGTCATGAAAGTTGGATTAGTACCAATTCCGCATCAACCATTTCAACTTTGGTATATCCCCTCACCGATCCAAAATTGGATTATTACTGCATCCATCGCTGGGGTGATTTACTTCATTGTACTATTTGTCATTTCATGGATTGTCTATTACCCATTTTTCAAAATTTATGACAAGCAAGCGGTTAAACAAGATGCAGAATTAGCAGAGGAAGGAGAATAACATAAATGAGACAAAATAAATATGCAAGTTTTCCAAAGGATTTCTTATGGGGCGGCGCAATTGCCGCAAGCCAAGCTGACGGTGCTTTTAATGAAGATGGAAAACAACCCAATTCATCTGATGTTCAACCATATCTCAAAGGAATGTCCAACGAAGAAATTCAAGAGTTAGAAAAGCAAGGGATGACGTTAGATGAAGTGAAAAAGAATCTTACTGATACAACCCATTACTTTCCTAAACGTCACGGTATTGATTTTTATCACACTTATGAAAGTGACTTAGAATTACTAGCCGAAATGGGCTTTAAAACTTTTAGAACTTCTATAGATTGGTCACGAGTATTTCCTAACGGGGATGAAACCGAACCTAACGAAGCAGCCTTAAATCACTATGACAAAATGATTGATAAGATGAAGTCTCTTGGAATCGAACCAATCATTACGATGTTACATTATGAAACACCAATTAACATCACATTACAGTATGGCGGTTGGAAAAATAAAACAGTCATTGATATGTTTGAACGTTATGGAAAGGTACTTTTAGATCGCTTCGGAAATCGAGTGAAGTATTGGATTGTTGTTAACCAAATCAACATGGTTCAAATCGAACCATTCTTGTCTTTAGGTATATGCAGAGATCAATATGACAATATTGAAGAGGCTGAATATCAGGCCGTTCATAATCAAATGGTAGCCTCTGCTAAAATTCAAAAATATGCCAAAACATTACATTATGATTTAGAGATTGGGACCATGGTTGCTGACATGACAGTATATCCATTTTCATGTAAGCCAGATGACGTTGTATTAGCTATGCAGCATAATCGCATGCAATATTTCTTTACAGATGTTCAGTTTCGTGGTGAATACCCAAGATATGCTGTCAATTATTTCAAGGAAAACAATATTCATCTTGATATTACAGAGGAAGAAATAAAGGTGTTAGAAGAAAATACGATGGATTATCTTGCTATCTCCTATTATTTCTCCCAGATGGTTGATTCAACAAGAAATGTGAATAAAGCTGATTCAACTTCGGTAAATCCTAATTTAGATGCTAATCCATGGGGCTGGAATGTAGATCCACAAGGATTATATAATACGCTTTCTCAATATTGGGATCGTTATCAGAAACCAATCATAATTGCCGAAAATGGATTCGGTATGTATGATACGCTTGAAGACGGAAAGGTCCATGATGATTATCGTATATCCTACTTAAGTGATCATATCGAACAGGTTGGTCGCGCAATATATGATGGTGCTGATATCATAGCTTATTGCGCTTGGGGACCAATTGATATTGTTAGTTGTTCTTCCCAACAAATGACCAAACGTTACGGTTTTATATATGTTGATTTAGACGACGAAGGCAAAGGTTCTGCAAAACGATTGAAGAAAGATAGTTTTTATTGGTATAAGCAAGTCATATCAACTAATGGTTCAGAAATTTAACATACTAAAAAGGGGAAGATGGCAGTTGACCTTCCTCTTTTTACTATACAAGGACTGATTTGATGAATAATACGGATATGTTACTCGATTATCTTAAAAAACATGCAGGAAGAGACTTTATATCTGCTAAAACATTAGCTGATTCATTAGGCGTAACCGACCGAACTATTCGTCATTACGTTAAGTCAATTAATGATAAACACCCTAATCTTATAGAATCGAGCAGAGTAGGCTATAGGTTAAGTAATAATACTTCCAATATTATTAAATATCCAGAAAATAATGATCATATTGATAATCGACGTTTTTATATTCTCAGACGGCTTATTAAGAGTTCTGACCGTGGCTTGGATTTATTCGATTTAGCAGATACTTTATACGTCTCAGACGCTACAATCCGTTCTGATATGATATACCTCAATCGTTTTGTGACGAAACATGGCTTACAAATCATTCAACAGCATAATCGGTATGTCCTTACTGGCGATGAGAAAAGCCGCAGAAAATTGATGATTGATTTAATTGACTTATCGAAACCAACCAAAACATCTCTTGAAGAAGAAGTGCAGAGATTTTTAGGAAAAATATCCCTTCATGAGCTGATGAAATTAAGCAGGACCATTTTTGAAAAGTATCATGTTCATCGAAACACTTACTTCTTTAAAAATTTCATCTTGCATTTAGCAATTGCGGTTGAACGAGCAACGGATAATGAACAGCTAGAACAGAGCTCATCTCCAATCCATAATCGTAATACAACCAGTTTTAAAATCGTAAATGATATAACAGATAAACTATATAAAATGTACCACATACAGTTTTCTCAAGCGGATAAAGACGAATTGGCCATCTTATTTACCGGCCAGCTAAAAGATGATGAGATTTCCATGGATGATTATGCAAACAGCAAAGTTTCGAAAGCATTAGAACATGCCATTCAGGAAATAAGCGAAGTCTACATGCTTGATTTTGATGATCAAAATTTTAAAACCCGTCTATTAGTGCATGTGCAAAACTTGTACAATCGGCTAATGCAAAATAAATATACAAGAAACATGAGTGTATTGAACATTCGAATTAAATACCCAATCATTTTTGATATTGCTGTATATTTGGCTTCGGTGCTGTCGAATGATTTAAATGTTGAGATTAATGATGATGAAATTGCCTTTATTGCATTACACATTGGATCATTTTTAAACAGTCAACATGATGATAATAACAAAATTAATACAGTTATTATTACTCCGGCATATCTAGGTCAGCAATCAGAAATTGAAGAGTGTATTCAAAAACATTTTGATGATGAATTGGTGATAAGAGGGATTTATGAAGACATCAGTGATTTGAATTCATTCACTTCCAATGAATTAGTCATCACAACGCAAAACTCTGAACAGTTAAGAAATCATTTAGCACCCGTTCATACGGAAATAGTGAGTATACATGAATTTATAACGAAACACGATATTGCTTTGATCAGCCGTGCTATTGAAAGCATCAAACATAACAATTACCTAAACTTTCTTAAAGAAAAGATCCCAGAATTATTTAGAGAGAATTTTTTCATCAACATTAGTGATGATTCCTCAAAAGAGGAAATAATGGAGACCATTGCTGATGTTTTTCAACAGAATGGTTATGTAGATAATGACTACTTGAAGAAATTGAATGAACGGGAAAAGGTTTCTTCAACCGCTTATCCAAGCGGTGTCGCCATTCCCCACACAATGAAGTTTGAAGCAATAAGGACGGGATTAATGATTTTAAAACCTGTCAGCCAAGTTGAGTGGGATAGTATTAAAGTGAAACTAATTATTGGGATTGCCGTCAACAAGGATGACTCATATACATTTAACAAGATTTTCCCGCGAATTATTGAATTGGCTGCTGAACCATATAATATTAATTATCTTTTTGGTACAAATACTAGGGACGAATTTATGGATCGTTTAATTGAATTAATGGTGCGGGATAATTACTTTCCGGAATAAAGGGTGGTTTACCAATACACGTTTAACACAATTGACTAATAATAATACCAACTAATCAAAAAATAGTGCCTGTCCTCCTACTATGTATACCTTAAAGTACGGAGCATTAGGCACTTATTTTTATCTTTTCAATGCTAAAACCAGCGGTCGGAAGGGAAACACCAACTTGTATGATGCTGCTTATACCGTTTAGGCGTCAGTTTGGAACTTTGCCTACTAACCTCACATTATAAAAACGCATGGCTGCAAGACTGCCTTCCGCCTCAAAAATTCCCGCTTCAATCAGCTTTTTTAGCCGATATTCAAGAAATTCATCCCCTACATATTGTTCTAAATGACCCAGCACTTCCCCTATTAATCTTGCAGATTTCATAAAGTCCTTTTGTTTTTTATTACCATGTAATTTTTTTGCTTTTTTTATTATAAAATCGTCAAAAAAGTCTTCAGGTACTATTTGTATCCTTCCATTTTGCCATATTCTTAACGTTTCCTTATTATCTGAAAGAGAAATCCATTCATTTTCCAATTTCTCTCGATCATGGTCTGTAATCCGTATTCTATGACCATGCTCATATATAAATTGGAACTTTTCAAGGGGAATTTCACCTGAATGAAGGAGCGAATACTTCATCTTTTTTATTCTAAATTTCTGTTCATATTCTTCTGTTGTGTTGATAATGCTGATATCCATATTTTTTTCCTTTAAAAGATACATAGCCATTCGCATACCAATCTGTTCGTGGGCGTTATCAGAAGTCCAAATGGTTATTTGCGTACCTTCAGGGATGGAGGCTATTTCATTGATTGTCTTTCTAAACCTTTTCTTATAATCAGGGAATTCATCATATTCGTCACTTATACATTTCTTCATCCATTCAAATCTTGATTTCACTCCATTTTCCTCATGTAACTTCCAAATCGGACCAATGGAGAATGTGTCCCAAAAAGCGATAACTTCTTCTTTATTAAGCCCCATTTCTCTTAAAACGAATTTTAAACTACCAGATGCTGATGCACCGAATATAATATGTTTCATATCTAAATTGTTCCTTTCGCCATATTTAGAATCTGTTAAGATTCATAGAGTTTCAGGAGTTAAAGTTGGTACGTTCATTACACTATTGTATCTATATCTTTAAACGGAAAGAGGATGATCAAATTTATTCTACAATTTTCTTCGCAGGTGAATTCTTTTTCAATTTAAATTCATCATGGTTTGCATTTTCGTATTTTGGATCTAAATAACTGGATTTCCGGTCACTTTTTGAAGCATTTTTGAACTTCGCAAACGACGTATATTCTTCATCCTTCCATACCCAAATACCAGTTTTTTTATTTTCTTTATGGAATATATTCTTTTGCAATTTAGTATTTTTATTGCTTTTAAAATAATTGGCAATAAATATGCGTGATGGTCCGGCAGTCAAAATATTTCTTTCGATTACATTATTTTTTGTATCATGCTGTAGCAAAATCTGTCCGCCGTCTAATCCCTTCGTGTCGTTTCGGTAAATGATATTTTGGGAAATCGTAGAATTTAGAGTGCCTCCCCGATCTTTATCATATCCACCAATCGAAATCCCTGTGTAAAAGTTGTTATATATGGTATTGTTATTTATATTAATTTTTTCAGCATATTTTCCGGCATGCTCCGAGGTTGCTTCTATTCCGATATCACATTGATAAACGGTATTCTTTTCAATGGTTATCTTTTTCCCGCCGTCTACGTAAATACCGTCTGCACTATAATCCTCCCCATAAGCTGGATTGCCGTAAGAGGAGATTTCATAAACTTTGTTATTTTTTACTGCACCATTACGAACATAGTCAACACTTTTATTATTAGAAACACCTTCATAACCAATTAGATCAATCCCGATATTATCACTTCGGCGAACAATGTTATTTTCCACCTTGAAACCGTCAATATTCCCATTCAGTACAAGAGATTCACTTGAACCGAGTTTTAAATCCTCCACCGTATTATTTACAATATTTATGTCTTTCATTGGGCCAGATCCATATACAGCGATTCCATGCCCATTTCCATCCTTTGCATAAGTTTCAATCCGCTTTACATGGTTATTTTCTAATACAATATGACTGCTAGATCCCGTAACATAGATTCCCATTACCGTTTCATCTGTTAATTTAGTAGATAAATCCTGGATCGTTAATCCGCTAATCGTAACATAGTTTTTATTATTTATCGTAACTAAGGAGGTATCCCCTTCCACACCCTTTAGATGCTCACCACTGAGAACAACCTTTTCCTTTTTATAGGCTTTAAAAATAATTGGTTTTGATTTTGTTCCACTATGCTTAACGGCAAGCTTTTCATTGTAGGTACCTTCTCTAATAAAAACTGTTGTCCCTGCTGTTGCTTCTTCAGCTGCTTTTTCTAGCGTGCGAAAGGGCTTTGACTTTGAACCATCATTATGATCATTTCCATTTAAAGCTACGTATATAGGCTTATCCTGTTCTGCAATAGTATTATTTAATATGAAAACAACCATTATCATAGCTGCAGTTAAGAGGATTAATATTATTTTTTTCACGCGATCATTCCTTTATTAAAAGTAATCTATAAAACAATTTGAAATGGTTAATGTCAAACACATATTATACCCTTCTTCTCTTTGTATGCTTTATATAAATTATATTTTATTTAGCTTATTGGAGTAAAACAGGAAAACCTAGAACTAATCGGATGCATAATGAGGTATTTTTGATAAAATAGAATCAATGTCAACAGTGAGGTGTATGAATGATGGAAAAACTAATGTTTATTGAAACCGGGATGGGTATTGATGTTCACGGGCAAGATATTACGAAAGCAGCTGTCCGTGCTATAAAGAATGCCATTCACTTTAATTCGATGCCGGGTATCCGCTCTGTATTGCCCGGAAACAGCTTGGACAATATGGTTGTAAATGTAAAATTAGCCGTCCCTTGCGATAAGGATAAACTGGATATTGATACGGTAAAAGAGGCGATACCTTTTGGAAAAGTATCAGTAGAAGTGATGGACGGAGGCATGCTGACAACTAGCGGAATTGTTATTGAGGAAAAAGGCGATAAAAATGATAAGATGTACATTGTTGTGGCATCAGTAGAAGTTGGCTATTAGTATAAAGTAACGGCAAAAATATTGAAACCTGAGTGGACATACATTCCGTTATTTGTGACAAAAATGGTGATTTTGCATTTTTAACGGACATACGTTCCGCTAATTAGCTAAAAGTATGTCAATTTGATGTAATTTATGGCATTTAGCGGAATCTGTGTCCGCAAACAAACCGAAAATAGCACTTTTTATGAAAATAACGGAATCTGTGTCCGCAAAGTGTGGAAACAATTGAAACTATGCATAGCCAAGTGAACGTAATTAGATACCATTAATTAAAACGCAATTCCCATGCGTTTCTGTGTACCTTTGATTTTAATTTCATACTTTAACAAAGACCTCGATCTAATCTATACTTTTTTGTCAAGAAGATGGTTTCCAAGAAGAATCTTTCGAGATTCTTCGGGAACCATTTTTTTCTTGTTTGGTTTGGCGTATGTCTTTAAACTTAATGGTCCGAAAAGAATTTTGCTTATTAAACTATTTTGTTTGTCAATATATCAGCAATATTAACTACCTCCTTCCTATGAAATAAATCTATATTATACTTTCCCCAAACGATAAATTAGAACTATTAATACAGGAATATTATTCCAATGACTAGAACAAATGATATATAATTATCAACAAAGAAGAAATTTTCCACATTTATCTATCACAAATCTTTATTGTTTTGTATTTTATTTAAATAAAATTGAAAAGAGGAAGTTTAATGTCAGAAGCCTATCAAGTTATTAGTTTTGTTGAAAATCAAAACATGAAAATTGAGATTTTAGAATATCAGCATTTAGGTGGCAATGATAATTTTTCTATTGCTGAAAAATTGTATTTTGCTCAAAAGTCCAATATCAAATTAAGACAAGTCAGGATTACACTAAAAAATAGTTCTTTAACAGCGGAATCCGGTGCTCTACAGTTTATGAAAGGGGATATTACATTAAAAAGCTTAGGGGGAACGGGAGCCAAAGGATTTTTAAAAGGAATTGCCTCCAGCGTTTTAACGAATGAATCTGCTATCAAACCGCAATACAAAGGCAGCGGGGTCATTTATCTGGAGCCTAGTTTCAAGCACTACATTATTGTTGAACTTAACAACGAAGAAATTGTTGCGGATAAAGGTCTTTTTTATTGCTGTGAATCCACTGTTTCCGTTTCTGTTCAGGCAATGAAAAATATCTCTTCCGCCATAGTCGGTGGGGAAGGACTCTTTCAAACAAAAGTTTCTGGAAGCGGATATTGTGTATTTGAGATACCTGTTCCTGAAGAAGAGCTTGTGGAATTTGAAATTCAAAATGAAATGGTTCAGGTTGATGGAAACTTTACACTTTTCCGAGTTGGCAACATTGATTTTACCGTTGAAAAGTCTACAAAAAGCATTTTCGGTTCTGTTGCTTCCGGGGAAGGATTGCTTCAAACATTTAGAGGTACCGGAAAGGTCATTATTGCTCCAACCTTACCTGTTTACGAAAAGTTGGCTAATGCTATATCCCCTATAACAACATCTAAAAAAAATTAGCGGTACGAAATGTGTCACTATTTCTAGTTATGATAAAGAAGATAGCAGTTATAGAAACTTCTAAGATTCTTTAACCGCCATCTTTTTTTTTCTGACGAACTCCATAACACACACTTTTAATGTGTACACCAAGGAAAATGACTTAGTTACGTCGATAAATGCTAAATTCCCTAATAATGATTACAATTTTGTTTACCCTTTGAAATTAAAATATAATGGTCGACAAAAATACAACTGTAGTAACCGTAATCATGCTAAATAATGTTGACATTAATACTACCTGTGCTGCATATTCCGGATGATTATCATACTCTAAAGCAAACAGCGCACTGTTTCTTGAAGTTGGAAAAGAACTTGCTATAAACAGAGCTTGTGCAGTAGTTCCGTCCAATTTTAAAAGGAAAATGATAAGCAATGCAATGGATGGAGAAAGAATTAAACGACCGATTAAACTTAGGATTAAGGGTAAGGAAAAGCGCCTTAATTTTATATACGCACTTTGTGCACCAAGCGTAATTAGGGCTATTGCCAAAAAAGCATTTGAACTATTTTTTATGGGAGTCCATAAAAAACCCGGGATTTTAATATCACAAGTATGAAGAATTAATCCTAATAAAAAGGCATAAATGACAGGATTTTTTAGGAATTGCTTTATGGCTTTAAATCCACTGTGATCGACGGAAACGGAATTAAATAAACCATATGTATAGGTAAGTAAATTTTGAAAAATCATTACAACAATCTGAATAGATGCCCCCAATGGGCTGTGTTGAAAAACAAGCTGACTTACAGGCAACCCGAAATTACCCGAATTATTTAGTACGATACTATTTTTAAAAGTTGACGCAAGACTGCTTTCAAATTTTGCTGCTTTTGAGATGATTGCACTTAGAGACATTAAGCAAACACATTGTAGAATTAAAAATCCAAGAATATGTAAAAGTGTTTTTCCGCCAACATTATTTTGATAAATATTTACAAAACTAACAGCAGGCATAAGAAAAAAAGTATTTAATTTTGATAAAGTGTTCATATCAAACTTAAATTTCCGATGTAGAAATACACCTGCACCTATTAAGATAAATACTGGTAAAATGACATTTAATCCGATCAGTAAAAATACACTCATATTGTTCCAAATACCTTTCCACTAAATAAAGCCCAAAAATTCGAAAATTGGAATCTTTGGACTTTACTTTATAAAATTTTTCCTAATCTATAATTCATTTAAAATGGAATAATAGTCAAAATAAGTGCAACTAAAATCATTACTATCGCTGATCCACATGCCCATTTTAGAAATGAGCGTTGTAAATCTCCAAAATCTTCTCCCACCATTCCAACTAACAAATAAGTAGAAGGAACTAAAGGACTTAATAAATGAACTGGCAACCCTAAAAGTGAAGCGCGTCCAATTGCTGCCGGGTCAATTCCAAACCCGCTTGCCGCTTTCGCCAACAAAGGGAGAACTCCGTAGTAAAATGCATCATTTGACATAAAAAATGTAAATGGAGCACTTAAAATTGCTGTAATGAGCGCAAAGTGTGAGCCGAGGGCAGTTGGTATATGAGTAATAACCGTATTTGCCATGGCATCCACCATTTTTGTTCCTGAAAGAATACCAGTAAATATACCCGCCGCAAAAACCATGGAAACAACTGATAATGCATTATCCGCATAGTGCATAATCCGTTCTTTTTGTTCTTTTAGATTTGGATAGTTGATTGTAATCGCAATGGCAAATCCAATCATAAACAAGACAGTTGCTGGCAGCACTTCTTTAATTAGAGCCACTAATAAAAGAATAGTTAATAAATAGTTTACAAGAATTAATTTTGGACGTTTAAGGTACGCTGTTTCTGATGTAGCAGCCACCATGGACATTGTACTATAATCTATTTCCGCAACACCAATCCGTTTACGCTCTTTCCTTCCGAGGCAATAAGCCATGAACAATACAAATAATACTCCCCCAATCATACTAGGAATAACAGGGGTAAAAATATCACCCATCTCAAGATGAAGCGCTGTCATTGCTCGGGCAGTAGGTCCTCCCCAAGGAAGAAGATTCATAACACCAGACGCAGATACAGCAATTCCCGCTAGAACTAATGGTTTCATGCCAATGCGTTTATACAAAGGAAGCATAGCGGAAATCGTAATCATATAGGTTGTTGTTCCATCACCATCAAGAGAGATTAATAACGCTAGAACCGCAGTACCAATCGCAATCTTTACTGGATCACCTTTAACAACTTTCAAGATTTTTGAAATAATTGGATCAAAAACGCCGGCATCAATCATAATACCAAAAAATAGAATCGCAAATAATATCATGATTCCAGTAGGAGCAACACTTTTTATCCCTTCAAGCGCCATGGGACCAATTTTACTGCCAAAACCACCTATTAATGCAAAAACGACAGGGACCACCATCAGTGCAATCATAGCGGATAGACGTTTGGTCATAATTAATATCATGAAAATAATAATCATTAAAAATCCTAATATAGCTAACATAGTCTTCACCCCTTTTGTAAGTAAATTAATAATAATCGAAACTTTTTGTCGTGAAAACGTTTTCAAAATAAAGTTAATATCGTAAATAAAATGGTATTTTGTTCATTTTGTTCACAAGAAAAAAGTGAGCACAAAAAAAAGGATGACTGCAATTCCTGCTGTCATCCTTAAATGGGATAATATTTCCTTTCCGGCCGCCCCACAATTCCGTAAACCACTTCCGTTCTTGCTTCTTTAATCGAGGATAGATATTCCAAATATCGCCGGGCCGTAATCCTGGATGCGCCTATTTCTTTTCCAACCTCTTCAGCGGAAAGACCCATGTTTTTTATCTGTAGGACGTTTTTCACCTTTCCAAGAGTAATTTCATCAATTCCTTTTGGCAATCCCTTCCCCTTTCCTCCTGTCTCATCTACTTTTTTACCAAAAAGAAGATCAGCATAATTCTGATTTACTTCTTGGTTTGATAATAGAAGGGAGTGCTTTTTGATATATTCATAGATAACTTCATTAAACCTATCCCTATCTACAGGTTTAATTAAATAGTTCTCAACCCCATAGTTTAATGCTTTCTCAAGAAAAACCTTATCGGTTGCCGCGGTGATCATAATGATACTTACCTTCGGAAAACGTTCCCGGACGAGTGGAAGTAAATCAGAACCTAATAAATCTGGCATATAAACATCCAGCAACAATAAGTCTGGGTTATTTTCCTCTAATAAATTCAGCGTTTGTTCACCATTCAATGATTTCCCAACTACCTCTATTTCCTCGAACTTTTGTAAAAATTTCTCATGGATATCGGCTATTCGAAAGTCGTCTTCTGCGATTACCGCTTTGATCTTATTCAAGACTTTCATTCCTTTCGTTTGTTTTAGGAAGATACACCGTAAAAATGGTTCCGCTTTCTTGGCTACTTTGCACCTCTATCATCCCATTCAACTCTTGAACAGCTTCTTCTGCATTGGAAAGGCCAAACCCTCTTGGTTCATTCCCAGATTTTGTTGTAAATCCCTTATCAAATAGATGAGGAATCTCTTTTTCCCCAATCCCCTTCCCATTATCGGAAATTTCAAAGATGATATCACTTCCAAGATCAGTAGCAAAAAATTTTACCGTTGGGAATTTCGCATCATAGACAGCCTCAAAAGCATTGTCAATAAGATTTCCAATAATCAATATTAGATTTGATAGCTTAATATGAGGCGGTAATACCTCTAAATAGCTATCTACCACAATCTCAAAATTAATTTTCTTTTCCGATGCTTTACCCAATTTTCCTAATAGGATGGCCTGGATTTTCGTATCTTTAATTTGGTTAAAAACAATCGAATTCTGGATTTGTAATGTTCGTGTCTCCGTTTGGATCATTTCAACTGCCTGTTCATATTCGCCTAATTGAAGCAATCCTAATAACACATATAATTTATTTGTAAATTCATGGGTTTGCGCCCGAAGATCTTCCGAGTATCGTTTTACCTCTGAAATGGTGTTTAACATATCCTCAATCTCTGTCTTATCACGAAAAGAAGCAACTACTCCACTTATACCACTCTCTTCAAAAAGTGGCGTGCAATTGACGATAACGGTTTTGTCTTTCCAGACCATTTCTTTGTCAATTAGGGGAGTACCTGATCTTAATACTTGATATAAATAGTTAGAAGGAAACAGTCCGTCTACTTTTAAATGGCGGACAGAACCTTTAATATGTAATAGTTTTTTTGCAGGCTGATTCATCGCCGTAATATACCCATCTTGATCAATCGCTAATATCCCCTCTTTTACTCCATGAAGCACCGCATTCTTTTCTTTATAAAGTGTTGCTATTTGATATGGTTCAAGGCCCATTGTATCTTTGCGGATATTCCGAGCCAGCAGAATACTGCCAATTAATGAAATCAAAAGTGCAAAGAGGGAAACAAAAATGACCTTCGAAACATTTTTCAATATTTGATGTTGGATATCCTCGAGCAGAAATCCAACGGAAACGATTCCAATCACTTCTCCCTTTTTATTTAAAATAGGAGATTTCCCTCGTATAGAAGGTCCAAGTGACCCCTTCGCCTTCGAAACATAATATTCTCCATTATGAAGAGCCCTTTCGTTATCTCCGCCACGCATTTTCTTTCCAATCATCGATTTTACCGGATGCGAATATCTTATTCCGTCTTTATTCCCAATAACCACAAATTCTGCACCAGTTTCTTTACGAATCCTTTCCGCAATCGGCTGTATCATTTTGGATGGGTCATCTGTTTGAAATGCAGAAATAATAGTTGGAATAACCGATACCGTTTTTGAAATCTGCAGCGCCATTCTGCCTTTGTTTTCTTCGATTTGCTTACTCTCCATAAAACTGTAGAATACAGTCAGCAGCATGATTAACAATAATCCCAATAATAATACCAACCCGAAAATTTTTGTCTGAAGTGAACGTTTTTTCGTTTTCATGCAGCATCCCCCCTTACTCATCAACATGAAGGTATCCTAAAATAATTATAACCTTTCATGTTACTGATTTCTTTTGCAAACTTTCAAAAAGGAGAAACAATCTGACATGATTTGAAGGCATTTTCCGTCTCTTTTTGTGCTAGATTCTATAACTGCTGATTATTAATACTCTTACCTGCATTCATTCATATTCCCAATTTTTACGCTTATTTCTCAGACGTAATCTACTGCTATGTCTACCTGCCTTTTTTCTTCCCATTGAGTGAAACACAAGTCCTATCCTTTTTTGTCAAAATATATGGTAAAAAATGATTACCAATGGTAATATATTCGTATATTTATAACAATTTTCTCAATCTTTCGACTAAACCCCAAATTCATAATTGTTATAAATATCCATAAGACCATTCACCTATATCCCGTAGGTAATTCAACTAGAGGAGGTCATATTTTTGCAAGCAGAAAAACAAGAATTAAAAAGGAGTCTTTCCATGAGGAACTTAATCATCTTCGGGATGATTACAATGTCTCCGCTTGCTCCTTATCAGGTATTCGGATCAGTAGCCCAAGCTAGTTACGGAATGGTTCCGTTAGTATATTTAATTGGTGCCATTCTGATGTTTTTTACTGCTTTGAGTTATGCCAGGTTTAGCAGAGAGTTTCCATATGCAGGATCTGTATATTCATACGTAGGAAAAGGGTTGAATCCGCATGTTGGTTTTTTGGCTGGATGGACTATTTTATCCGATTATATTTTATGTCCGGCACTAATGTGTTTATTTTCTGGTTTGTGGCTAACAGGTATTTTTCCAGGGGTTAATACAAAATTTTTAGCCATTGTCTTCATTATTCTTACAGGATTGATCAATATTCGTGGAATAGAATTAAATGCGAAAGTAAACTCATTTTTATTTTGGGTTCAAATTGCTGCACTAATTATCTTTTTAGGATTTGCAATCAAATTTGTCTTTATCGAAGGTTTAGGAATGGGCGGCTTCTCGTTAGCTCCAATTTTACAACCTGAACACATTTCTTGGAAATTCATTGCAACTGCTACTTCCATCATATTGCTGGGATTCGTGGGATTTGACGGTATTAGTACATTAGCAGAAGAAGTAACCGAACCTAAAAAGACGGTCGGTAAAGCAACCGTAGTGGCATTAGTCACAACAGCCATGCTGTTCTTAATTCAAACCTATTTGGCTTCTTTAGCTCATTCAAAGTATATGAATTTAAATCCAGACATGGCATTATTTGATATTTCCAAAGAAATTGGCGGTTATTATTTCTATATTGCTATGATCATTATTAATGTTGTAGCAGTCGGACTTGCTGTAACGCTAAATGTTCAATCAGCAGTTGCCCGTGTTTTATTTGCAATGGGTAGAGATAATTTTCTTCCTGGTTCACAATGGTTAAAACATATTCAACCTAAATTCAGGACACCAGCGAATGCAATTCTTTTATCCATGATAATATCCGTTGTCCTAATTTTATCAGTACCTATTGAAACTATTTTAATGTTCGTAAACTTTGGTGCAGTTACAGCATTCACTGTTCTTAACTTTTCTGTGATTGTTTATTTCTTCTTTAAAAGGAAAGAACGTGGAATCAAAGGTTTTTTCTATCACCTTTTATTCCCATTCATCGGATTTGCAGTTTGTGCCTTTGTTTGGTCAGGGTTCGATATGAAAACAAAATTGGTAGGAATTTCTTGGATTTTCGTTGGTGGAGTAATTGGATTTATTAAATCAAAAGGTTACAAACAGGCTGGTCCATCCATGGAAAATTATAAAATGTAATATGCTATTTCAGGAAAACGTAAATTATCCTTTCCACAGAAATATAAATTAATAGAAAACAACATCTATACGAGGAGGAATTTTTAATGAGATTAAAAAATAAAGTAGCAATTGTCACGGGTAGTGCACGAGGAATTGGCGAAGCGATGGTAAGAGATTTTGTAAATGAGGGAGCAAGTGTCATTATTTCCGATATTTTAGAGAAGGAAGGACAAGCTCTTGCATCTGAATTACAGAATGAAGGGCATAATGTTTATTTTTTTAAAACAGATGTATCCTCCGAGCAGAATGTAAAAGAACTTGTAGCATTTACCGTCGAAAAATTTGGCAAAATTAATATCTTATGCAACAATGCAGCTATTAACATTCCTGGTTCCGTGACCGAATTAACAGAAGATATTTGGGATAGAACAATGGATGTAAACGTCAAATCCCAATTTTTAGTATCAAAACATGTCATTCCGATAATGCAACAATCTGGTGGAGGTTCTATTATCAATACCGCTTCCGCAAATAGTTTCGTTGCAGAACCACGCCTTTCAGCTTATGTTTCTTCTAAGGGTGCCATTCTTATGCTGACAAGAGCAATGGCTCTAGATTATGCAAAAGATAATATTCGGGTAAATTGTATCTGTCCTGGCTGGGTAGATACAACATTCAACGATGCACATGCTGATTTATTTGGTGGAAGAGAAGCCATTCTTAAAGATATTGATTCTATTCAACCTATCGGCAGACCTATCGAACCTATTGAAATCGCTAAAGTAGCAACATTTTTAGCATCAGATGATTCTTCTGCTTTGACAGGCTCTCCGATTATTGCAGATGGAGGAATTACTGCAGGAGTATAAATAGTTAATTAATTTGAAAGCTGTTTTACCTTTTTTATTCAGCTAACAATCTTCCAAGTCTTGCCTTCCTATAAGGGAAGGGTGATTCAATTATCTACTTCATTTTAAAAATAAAAGAGGTTGAAACCAAAACATTTCAACCTCTTTTTTAAAAGAATTATTCTGCATCCATAAACGGATATGCAACTTCTGCAGTTGGAGCAAAGTTTTCTTTGATAACACGAGGACTTGTCCAACGAACCATGTTAAATACGGAACCTGCTTTATCGTTTGTACCAGAACCACGGGAACCGCCAAATGGTTGTTGGTCAATCATTGCACCAGTTGGTTTATCATTGATATAGAAGTTTCCAGCTGCACCGGATAAGCGGCGTTCTAAGTGAATAATCGCTTCACGGTCTTGAGCAAAGATTGCACCTGTTAATGCATAGATAGACGCTGTATCTACTGCTTCCAATGTTTCTTCTAATTTATCATTTTCATATACATAAATCGTTAAGACCGGTCCAAAAATTTCTTCTACCATTGTTTTAAAGTTTGGATTTGTTGTCACAATGATGGTAGGTTGAACAAAATATCCAACAGAATCATCATACGTACCACCAGCAATAATTTCTGCCTCTTCAGAAGCTGCAGCAAAATCAATATAGCTTGTAATGGAATCAAAAGCAGCTTTATCAATGACAGCACCCATAAAGTTTCTAAAGTCTTGGATATCGCCTACTTTAAGTTTCGCAGTTTCCTCTACTAATCCAGATTTCACTTCTTCCCAAAGACTAGCTGGAATGTAAGCGCGGGAAGCTGCTGAACATTTTTGACCTTGGTATTCAAAAGCGCCACGAACAAGGTTCGCTACCACTTTATCTACTTGTGCAGTTTCATGAACAAATACAAAGTCTTTTCCGCCTGTTTCCCCAATTAAACGAGGATAAGATTGATAGTTAGCAATGTTTTCTCCTACTGTTTTCCAAATTGTTTGGAACGTACTTGTTGATCCCGTAAAGTGGAATCCAGACATACGAGGGTCTGTTAATACTACTTCTGATACTTGTGAACCACGAGAAGGTACAAAGTTGATTACTCCTTTTGGTAATCCTGCTTCTTCTAATACACGCATAAAGTAGTAGTTTGATAGTAAAGAAGTTGTTGCTGGTTTCCAAACGACTACGTTCCCCATAATTGCGGGTGCTACCGGTAAGTTCGCACCAATGGATGTGAAGTTGAATGGAGAAATTGCCAATACAAAACCATCTAATGGACGGTAATCTGTACGGTTCCAGATATTCTTCGCACTGCTTGGTTGAATTTGATAAATTTGATTAGCACAATCAACGTCATAACGTAAGAAATCTACTAATTCTTGAGCAGCATCAATTTCTGATTGATAAGCTGTTTTAGATTGTCCTAACATAGTAGAAGCATTAATTAGATCACGGTAAGGGCCAGAGATTAAATCAGCAGCCTTTAAGAAAATAGATGCACGGTGTTCCCATGGCATATTTGCCCATGCTTCTTTCGCAGCCATTGCAGCTTCGATCGACTCACGCAATTCTTTTTCACCAGCTTGTGAATAGTTTGCTAGAACATGTTTATGATCATGCGGCATAACGACTTGCTTCACTGTATCTGTCTTTATATTTTCTCCATTTATAATCACAGGGATATCTACTACAATATCAGATTGGCGTTTTAATTCTGCTTTTAATGTTTCTCTTTCTTTTGTACCTGGAGCATAAGTATTGCCAGGCTCATTTTTAGGTGTTGGGATTTTGAAAATTCCATTGCTCATTCTTCAACATTCCTTCCTGTTTAAAAAATTTGTCACTTTAATATCAAAATTTCATCTTCTTCGACAAATTATAACATACTTTTTATTCTTATACTTTCTTTTCTGCAAACGAATTCAAATTCCTAATTTTGGGTCATTTAGGATATTTCCTGAAATGCCGTAGCACTCAGTTTGGAAATATTTAATACTATTAAATCAAAGCTAATAATTGCTGTTTTTATAATGATGACACATTAAAATATTTTATCGGAAAACCACTTAGCTAAATCTGTTTTAATAAATATTCACATACGTTATTCGAACGAAGTCTAGCTGCCACAAAAGGGGGCTGTACTCCTTTTGCGCCTTCGAGCGGAAGTCCCAGCCATAAAATTTTATCGTCAATAATCACAAAAGGAAACGGAAATCTTTGGTCAATCCAGACATCACAGCTTCTCCACTTTTGATTGGAAATAACGGTCAATTTAATTTGTTTTCCTCTATTTATTAACTGTCTATTCCATTCTTCGGATAACTTGGTACCCTCTGGAAGGGAGATGGTAATCGATGACGTTGCCGATCTCAGGTCTTGAAAAACCGCTTCCACTTTTCGCGCATGAATCCACCTTAATTTTTGGTGTTGATTTCGAATCCATGAACCTATTTCTTTCGTTGTGACCGTTTGTTTGTTCCGAACCTGATGGTCAACAAGTTTTCGAAGTGTTTTTCCTTTATATAGGTGGCTTTCGATAAAATTTCTGTTGCTAACGTGCAGAAATTTCCCTTTCGTTCTCGTAATCGCTACGTTAATCAATCGTTCACTGTCCTTGCCGGTGACTAGCATACCGGCTCGATCTTGCGGGGTACTATCGACCGTATCAAATATCATCACATCCCGTTCACTCCCCTGGAATCGGTGGACAGTAGCAGCAATAATATCCGCCCCGCTGCGCTCTTTCTCATATATCTCCTCAAGAAGCATTTCCATAAGATTCGCCTGTGCACGGTAAGGTGTCACATACCCAATTGATTTTGCCCCACCCAAATATGACTCATGAATCAATTGAAAAGACAGCAATAGTTGCCATAGATTAAATCTGGAATTAGTTGTTTTATCACTTACACAATGCAAGCCCGTGAAACTTGTATCTATAAGCACAGCAGCTTGATCTTTAAAAGGAGCGAGACGAGTAACGCTATTTCTGCTTTTAGAAACACTTTCGTGATCTCCAACAAGAGAATGGTAGATGTATCGATTGGTAAAAGCTGAAATATCCGGGTGCATCCTCCGCTGTTCTTTTAATAAAAAGAGCTGAGGGTGAAGCTTCCCTTCATTCAACCATTCCACCACACCTGCCTTATGGAACACATCCTCTTTTAGCCATTCGGAAACAAGCGGATTCCTGCTTGAAGCAATCGGAGGCAATTGCTTGAAGTCACCGCAAATAATGACCCGCTTTCCTAAGGCCGCGGCAAAAGCTGCCTGTGGCACATAGGCCATACTTGCTTCATCGAGGATGACGATGTCATAATCCGGTTCATAAACAGCGCTGTCACTTGCCGCCTTTGCCAGCGTCGTTCCTACTATGAACGCATCTTTAACTAATTGGACTTCTTTCTTCCGAATTTTTTCCAGTATCCTAGAAAACTTTGTTTCTAGTTCCAGCAGATGTTCCGAATCTCGTTTACTGAAAGAATTGGCCAAGTCTTGCTTTAAGTGACGTCTTTCTTCACCTAGTCTCTCTCTATCCTGTGCAAGTAGGGGGTCCTGCTTTTCAATAAGCAGATTTGCGGTAATTTCGTGATGGGCAGATAACGTTTCCCCGATGTTTCCGCCGTAGCGAAGCACATCCCCTTCTCGGAATCTTTTTTTCTTTTTAATAAAATCTGTCAGTTCACCCATCAAAACGTCGACAGCTTGATTGCTATGCGATAAAATCAACACTTTTTTCTTCTGAAAATATTTGTTTGCTGCAGTTCTTGCCAAGGTGTAGGTCTTTCCGGTACCTGGAGGCCCCCAGACGAACGTGGCAGGATTGTATTTAGACCTCAAAATCAATTCATGGACATTACTCTTGATCTTCGCCTTAGGATGTTTAGTTTCCATGGAAGGATTCATCAATCTCTTCACTCGCAGCCGCTTTTGTTTGCTTTTCTTGATTTCATCCAAGCGCTCTATTAATTGTTCTAGCAATTCCCAAGGGTCATGCAGCAGATTTGCATCCGGGATGAGATCGCCAAAGTTTTGTTCTAACTCAAGAATAACTCCCCTGCCTTCTGAGGAAAGTATCTTTCCACTACTTTTCATCGTTCCCCATTCCAATTTTATGGATGAACCAACCGGTATCCTTAATGAGATAGCTGTATCAAAATAATAGCTATAAGGGCCGTCATTTGATAACAGCCTTCCATTTGTAACAGAATAGCGGCTTCCGCCAAATTTTTTTAAGTGATTAATCTCATGTTGCAGTGCGTTCTGCCATTCTTTTATATACGTTTTCGTTGTTGTCATTTGCTTCACCTTGTCATTTACTACTTATAAGAAAGGTAGTTATACCTATATCTATTCTTATTAGGACATTGTCCTTACTTCTTTCGCTCATAAGTTCATACTCTATCATACAATAATTAGACTCATAGAATAACGTAAATCCATATAATTGGAATTTTAAAAAACGGAAGTAGATGGAAAAGATAAAGGTGCTATCCAAATAGTAAGATTTTCTTACTTCCTGGATAGCACCTGTTTTAATTCCGTTTTTTTTACATAACCTTATTTTTTTCCTTGTTTTGAAACAGAAACTTTACTTAGTAAATTCCCACTGCATCAAATCCAGAATTTGCAGCAGCTTCTTCTGCACTTCCTTCCCCATATAAATCAATTGCAGACTGAACAATAGCCTTACGTGCGTCACTAAAATTGGAATTTGGAGTTAAATAAACGGATATTGCTCGATAATAAATTTGTCCTAATTTCTTTCTTCCAATTTCCTGACCAATTAAGTATGCGGCATGGTTCGTAATCGAGGAGTTCACATGGACACCGCCGTTATCTACTGATTGCGGCATATTATAATATTCCTTCATATGTGCCGGATAAACTCCGCTGCCATATGCAGCTCTTTGTGCATTACTAACTACAACACTATTTGGATCACTCATACTGCGCAATCTCGTTACACCATTGGCTTTAGCAGCCGGTGCCATAATCTCCTCGCCTATTTCCCAATCTTTATCGTCAACGAGTGCACCAAAGACGTCTGTAAAGGATTCATTAAGCGCTCCAGGTTGATTGCGATATACTAAGTTTGCGGTATGGGAAATAACACCATGAGTCATCTCGTGGGCAGCAACGTCAAGACCTGCAGATAGTGAAATAAAGAACTCACCGTCTCCATCACCATAGGTCATCCAAGCACCATTCCAGAAAGCATTATTATAGTTTTTATCATAGTGAACATAGGAGTTAATAGCCATCCCTTTCCCATCAAGGGAATTTCGGCCATGTTCCTTCAGATAGTATTCATATACCTTCTCTGAATTATAGTGTGCATCCACTGCAGCTCGATCATAATCACCGATAAATGCAGCAGAATTCCCAACATAAAGAGTATCATTTTTAGTATTCGTGTCATTTTTAGAATCGAACGTAAATATACCTCCAAGATTCTCATGTGCCAAATCTGCTAAAGCAAACTTTGTTCCAGATTTCGGTTCCTTCACTTGGGAGATATGTAAATCCCTGTGAGCCCCATGCACACCTTTTCCAACACCATTTTGTGGTTTGAATTCATCAAAATCCATTATACCGTTATACTTATCAATGACTTCTCCCGTTTTTGCATCCACATAGACAAACCAATTACCAGGTTCATCCCCCATGAAGTTAACATTCACTTTATAAGCTGTATGATTTTCCCCTTCAAAAGGATAAACCACAAGCTCAGAAGTTGGTTCATATGTCAGTTCGTCAGGAGCATTAACAGAGGTTAATGCGGTCTTTAGTGCATCATCACTACTTAAAGAAGCAGTAGTGTCCACAGTACCATCGTCAATCGTCTGATTGATTCGTCCATTGACGGATACTACTTCATTATTCTTATTAAAATGAACAATAACTTCTGATCCTTCTACATTAAGTCCATTTATTGTCTGATTGAAACGGACATGCGTCATACCAAGTTTATCTTTTTCTGTACTTTTTACTTTAAGATTTTTATCTGGATGTTTTATTCCGGTTTTATCTTCGTTTTTCTTCAAATAATTTAATGCATTGGAAGAAGTGCTAGAAGAGAATTTCTCTGTAAATCGATCCTTCACAAAAAAAGGAACACTTGCTTTCTCATTCCACTTTTTAGCAACTTGTACACTACTAACCACCTTCGAATCAATAGGCTTCGCAAATACACCACTTAATGGGATAGAACCTACCAAAATCACTGACGACAGAGCTACAGGTACAATAAACTTTTTCTTCAACTCTATTCCCCCTTTATTTTACTCACCATAATTATAAATAATAGGAAAATAATTTACATGAATACTTAGAATTATTTTAATTTTTAAAATAATAGCAATAAAATCCTATAAAACTTGCTGTAATAGGTAGAATGAATCGTATGACATTAATAATATGTTGTTAAATGAATGGAATTTTCTATTGCAATTGTCGTTGCTTATAAAACCTAATAATAGAAATAGGGGACTTTACCATTTAATTAGGAGTATGAAAGGTAGAATGATAGTTGGTTTGGCAGAGTGCCTATGTCAGCATACACAAGAACAAATCTGAGTAAAGTTGCAAGACCATTTAACAGGGAATTCCCCAAACTCTTAGCCTGGGAAACAAAAACTCGCTTACATTTTTTCAGCTGTAATTACTAATGAAGTTTCATTTTCTACTCACCAATAGTATTAAGTCGAAAAAAGAGGAATTCACCTACCATTTCACGAAATATTACCTATAACGAAAGGAGGATTTTATGAAACCACCTATAGCAAAACGCATTCCTCATCCCCATGAATTGCATGGCGATGTACGCGAAGACGACTTTTATTGGCTCAGGGATCGCACCAATCCGGAGGTCATCCATTATTTAGAGGAAGAAAATCGGTATTACGATGAAATCATGCGCCCATTGGAGAAACAAACCGAACTAATTTATCAAAGCATGCTTGACCGTGTTCCCGATTCAGAAGTGAAAGTGCCGGTGCAGCATGGACCATACTTCTACTATTCCCGTTTGGACAAAAACAAGCAATATCCAATCTATGCACGTAAGCAGGCGACAAGCCGAGATCTTTTGCCAAAAGTGCCAGAGGAAGTAGTGCTTGATCTAAATGAATTAGCCAAAGATGGTGAATATTTAAGCGTAACGATGCAGCGTATGAGTACCGATCATAACCGCCTCGCTTATTTGGAGAATCGGGATGGCACGGACCGATATACCATCCATGTCAAGGACATGAAAACTGGCGAGCTTCTGTCCGACCGAATTCCAGATGTCTTTTTATATGGCAGTATGGAATGGAGCAGGTGCGGGGAATACATTTTTTACATTACCGTTGATAAAAGTCAACGCCCATACCAGTTGTGGCGCCATCGTTTAGGCAGTGATGTGGAAAATGATCAGCTGATTTTTGAAGAAAAAGATATTACTTTTACCTTAAGTATGTATAAATCATTAAGTGGTAAATTTATTTTTGTACATTCAAGATCGAAAACGACGAGCGAGATTCGCATGATAGATGCTGATTCCCCGTTATCACCTTTACAGCTATTAGATGGACGGCGAGAGGGATTAGAATATGATGTCGAGCATTGGGGAGATGAACTGCTCATCCTGACAAACGAAGGGGCACCGAACTTTCAGTTACTCCGTTGCCCTCTAGGTGACCTCGATTCACGGGTAAAAGTCGCCCCGTATAACGAAGATCACTATCTTCAAGCCATGTACCCTTTTCGAGATGCATTGCTTATCTTTGGACGCGAGAACGGGTTGACGCAAATCTGGGTACTTCGTGAAGGAGAGTTACAGCGAATTGAATGGGATGAACCTCTTTACACCGTGTCGATTTTATCCGATCAAAGCTATGAGACAGCGGAAGTATTAATCCAATATGAATCCTTGCTCACACCTAAAACAACTTACGGGCTGAATCTCCTTACTGGAGAGAAGCAACTTTTGCAAGTTGCTCCTGTCAGCGGAGAATATGATCGTTCCCGTTTTCGTCAAGAGCAGTTGTGGGCGATAGCCGAGGATGGAGCCAAAGTGCCGATGAACATCGTCTATCAAGAAGGAGCGCTTAGGTCTGGGCCTGCGCCGTTAATTTTGTACGCGTATGGATCGTATGGTGCAAACAGCGATCCACATTTTGACCCGTATCGTATTCCGTTATTGGAAAAAGGAATTATATGGGTTACTGTACAAGTGCGTGGCGGTTCCGAAATGGGACGCAGCTGGTATGAAGACGGAAAAATGCAGAATAAAAGAAACACATTCACCGATTTTATCGCTGCAGCGAAATATCTTATTGAGCAGGGCTACACAACCTCAAGTAAAATGGCTGCCCGCGGAGGCAGTGCGGGAGGTTTGCTAGTCGGCGCAGTGGCCAACATGGCCGGTGAACTGTTTCAGGTCATTGTTCCGGCAGTACCGTTCGTCGATGTAGTCACGACAATGCTCGATGCCACGATTCCCCTTACCACCCTTGAATGGGATGAATGGGGCAATCCGCAAAATAGAGATGACTATTTCTATATGAAGTCATATAGCCCATACGACAATGTAGAAGCGAAAGACTATCCGCATATGTATGTCACAACTGGTTTGAACGATCCAAGGGTCGCTTATTGGGAACCGGCCAAATGGGTTGCACGCCTTAGAGCCGTAAAAACCGATGACAATGTCCTAGTGCTCAAAACGAATATGGGAGCGGGTCATTTCGGCGCATCAGGTCGTTTCAACCACTTAAAGGAAGCTGCCGCTTGCTATGCATTTATTCTTAATAAGCTTGGTGTCGCTACCGAATAAAAAATCAAGACCCCCGGTAATCGGGGGTTAAGATATGATCATAATTGCGCCTTAAAAATGTCCAGTTAATATGTGGCACCGGTGAATTTTTTAATTCAATTATGTTTCAACGAAAGCTTCACAACATCATCTAAATATTTTGTTGTATTATATCCATGAATCACCAGTTTTTTAGGAATTACCTTCTCTCCAGTGTTGTTACTTTCCAACATTATGTTTTGAACAGTAGCCAAATAGCGAGGCTGCTCGATTTCCTCATAAACAGTAGAGACATCATTTATATCATATTCGACCCCGTTTTTATCAATGAGTACTCCTTCAGAATTCATCTCTCTTGAATTAATCTCATTTTCCTCATTCCCCACAACCTCCAATTGAAGTGAATCATATGCTCGATTCTTGATTTCACGATTGCTTATCACAACATTGGCAGGCTGTCCAACTTCCACCTTGTCGATTGAAATGGTGCTGCCAGCATATTCAAAGGTCTGAGGATAACCTTTTGAAGCATCCAATTTGATGGTTTTTTCGTCTTGTATCGTTAAATGAACAGAATTGAATTGAACGTTAATCTCTTTTGGTTTTTCTCCAAAAAGTGGATCAAAGAGTATCTGAAAAGTACTCCAATCCATGTAATTACTTGCAAAAGAGCTGCCATATATATCAGTTTTCACTTTTTTATTGTTCACTTCTAGATTATCAACATTAAGAAAATCTATCCGCTTTTGTGGCTGGCCATTATTAACATCTAATTGCAAAATTGTTGCCGTTGGAGCAATGGTTAGTTTCTCAAACCTAACCGGCACCCCCTCGACTTTTGTTTTTCCAGCCAATGCATATTCTTTAGAGGGACTTTTTGTTACAGGTATATCGAAGTTCCACTCCCCTGTTTCATATCCCGTGTCCTCATAAGGAATAATACGTTTACGGTCAGAGGAATCACGAACAATTTTCTGAAGTTTTGTGATCGTAAGTTTGATGGTCCCTTTATCCTTTGTCAGCGGCTGCAGACTCATCTTTCCGTGATACACGTTCTTTTCCTTATTGTTTATATCCGATTTAAGGTCAGGAGGATGGTACCTTGGATATGTTTCAGGATTCATGATTTCACTTTTGTTCTCCACAACAACACCATCGTCATCATAACCTATCACATATTGATTATCATCAGCTGTATCTTCTATTTCATAAAATACAAGTGTCTGAACATCATCGGCAATCGCACCTGTAATTCTAATTTTTACCCCATTACTTTCCGCTACCAAGTTCAGCTTTTCACCCAGGTTGTGTTGCAAAAGGGCTCGTAATTGCTGATCTTTTATTGTCCATGTATAGTAGAGGTCAGTAAACGAGCCTGTAAAAAACCCTATACTCATTACTAATACGAAAACACTAGCAAAAACAAGTCCTATTTTTTTACGTTTTTTACTCTTCCGTTGTCTATGCTTTTCCTTTTCTGCCAGCCTATCTTTGACATTCTCCATAAAACCAGATGGCACGTAGTCCATCCTTTCAGTAAAATTTAATATGGTTAACATGATATCCTGAAAGGTACTTAAATCATCCTGACATTCTTGACAATGGTAAATATGTTTCTCTAAATCAATCTTTTTCGACCGATCCAGAGTTTTTTCTAAGTAATCGATGTAATTCTTATGATATTCTTTACAGCCATTAAAGCTTGACTCATACCCCATTCCTTTTTTTAGTGACTGGATTCCGGAAAACAAATGATCTTTTAACTCTTCCACGGAAATCTTAAGAAGATGTGCAGTTTCTTGCTTAGAAATTCCTAATATATATGTAAGAATAACCGCTTCTTTTTCAAGCTGTTTCAACGGATTAAGTGCTTTAAATAAATCCTTATGTAGTTCACTTTCCTCCGAAACTTGTAAACTTCTATCATCCGAAAGCTCCCGGCTGGTTTGTATAAAAATGGATGTAATCCATGTTTCGTATGATGTTTTATTTTTAAATCGAGGCAACTCCTCGTTCACTTTTATAATGGACCGGTAAAAAAGCTCTTCTATTTGATGCTGATTCCTAAAATAACACCAACCTAGAATATAGAACGATTGTTTATGCTGATTGAACCAATCGACGGCGGATTCCACGTTTTTTTCTCTTATCAAAGTGATTGAATTGGATTCTATTTTTGCTGTGATCATAAATTTCCTCCCCCCTTATTTGCATATTCTTTATACACTATGATATAGAAGGAGGAAGTTACTGGCAATACTGGAAGTCCCCTATTTATTAACTTTTATGAACTTTCAAGAAACAATAAGGACGGATCTCATGTTTCCAAAAAAAGAAATATGGGATCCGTCCCTATATATCTATCTACTTAAAAATCCGATTCATTTCTATTTCAAGTTCGTCGAAATAGGAGGACGGTGCAGTTTCATTCTGTTTATAGGTGCTGACACTTTTCACATCACGATGCTCGAAGTGATAAATAGTAATCTCCTTATTAAATGGATTGACAATCCAATATTCACTGACACCGGATTCCATGTACAGATCCAATTTTTTCACGATATCTTTACTTCGCGTACTTTCTGATAACACTTCCACAACAAGAGCTGGTACACCCGTGTAATAGTCCCTCTCATCCAAATGGTCATCTAAATCACATATAATCATCAAATCTGGTTGCACAACACTGAAATACACCGCGATTAGGTCTTAGCTAATTAAACCTTAGCTAAAGGGGAGATAAAAATCAATGAAGGACCAGGATTCAGCTCCTCAAAATAGGACAAGTTTGGGATTTTAGAAATAGTTTTGCGAAAGAATAGAGGAAAAAAGAAAAGAGAGAAAGAACTCTTGTGTCCTCCTCTCTTGCTTTTGCTAATTTTAAAAAAAAACAGCAATTAAACAGGAAAAGAGAAAGTTTTAACAGTCACTTTGCTCTTTTCTTGAAATGTCCTCCCGACCCCTTGTCCCGTCAACATTCTTTAAAGTTATCAAGCATTGCACGCACTTCATCTGTTGATTTTGTGCCCATCAATTGATTTCTTAATTCACTCGCACCTCGAAACCCTTTGACATATATCTTAAAAAAGCGAAGAAGGTGTTTGAATGGACGCGGCTCAAATTCTTTTGAATATTTATCATGAAGATCAAGCTGCAATCTTAAGAGATCCAGCAATTCCTCACTGCTATGTTCTTTCGGCTCTTTTTCAAAGGCAAATGGATTTGTAAAAATACCACGCCCAATCATAATTCCATCGACACCATATTCATGAGCAAGCTTCAAGCCAGTTTGACGGTCCGGAATATCCCCATTGATCGTTAAAAGTGTATCTGGTGCCACCTGATCACGAAGTTTCTTAATCTCCGGAATCAGCTCCCAATGAGCATCTACTTTGCTCATTTCCTTTCTTGTACGCAGATGAATAGAAAGATTAGCGATGTCTTGTTTCAATATATGTGTTAGCCAGTCCCGCCATTCATCTACATACGTGTAACCAAGCCTTGTCTTCACACTTACAGGCAATCCCCCAGCTTTTGCTGCTTGTATGATTTCCGCAGCGACTTCTGGACGGAGGATAAGGCCGCTTCCCTTCCCTTTGGCTGCCACATTGTGCACAGGACAGCCCATATTGATATCCACACCTCGAAATCCAAGTTTCGCCACACCAATACTCGTTTGCTTAAAATATTCGGGCTGATCCCCCCATATATGTGCCACCATCGGTTGTTCATCTTCTGTAAAAGTTAAACGCCCACGCACACTCTGGTTCCCCTCAGGATGACAATAACTCACCGTGTTTGTAAACTCCGTGAAAAACACATCAGGTCTGGCTGCTTTACTCACGACATGGCGAAAAACAACATCCGTTACATCTTCCATTGGTGCAAGTATAAAAAATGGTCGTGGTAAATCACGCCAAAAATTATCTTTCATTTTCAATCCCTCTCACTATGGGACATCAGGTCAAACCCTTGTCCCCAAAATATCAAGCAAAGATGTCCCTGCTTCTTTTACACTTATACCATGCTTAAGCACTTTTATCAAAGTAAAATATATTTTGCTTACTATATCCTTTAATATTAACAAATAACAGGGACAGATACAGTCCATGTTTCTACTACATATTATTGGAAACTCTCTAATCATTAGATATCGGCATATCACATACTTGTCCCTTCGTCCCTGCCTAAATTTGTGAAAAAAATTATTGGCAGGGAAAACACTGCTGGAAATTTTGCAGAAGTATTTATGTTTTTCAATATGGGACAATGGTAAGATTTTGTTTTGACATATGAAAAGCACCTCCTTAATCGATAGGTTTATCCTACCAGGAGGTGCTAATCTAAATTATATTACATTAAGTGTATTAAGTGGAAGACGATACCAACCACGAACAACCCAAGAATCATTACGATTGGAGAAACTTTCTTCTTAAGCAACCACATGCATAAAAATGTTATCGCCAACCCAGCTAAACCAGGAATTAAGCTATCCAAGTTGTTTTGTAAAGTAGTTATTTTGACAGGCTCTAATGAAAGACCACTAGCTTGCTGTTCCAACGCAGTTTTAATTCCTTGCGCTCCAGAAGGCAGTTTATCCCAGTCAATATAAGCACCTTTGCTAAGTTTAACGGAAGATACAATTGGCGTGAATTTTACAGATACCCAACGGTTAACTAATGCACCAAGGATGAACATCCCCAGGATGGATGCACCTTTCGTAATATCTTGAAGTAATCCTCCAGATAGGTCGTCCGTAATTTTCGAACCAGCTTTATAACCAAATTCTTGTGTATACCAAGTGAATCCCATACGAATCAGATTCCATAAAACGAAGAAAATAATCGGCCCAAGGATGTTACCAGTCAACGCAAGAGAAGCCCCTAACGCACCTAGGATTGGTCTAACAGTGAACCAGAAAACTGGATCCCCGATACCTGCTAAAGGCCCCATCATACCGACTTTAACCCCTTGAATGGCAGTATCGTCAACCGGCGCACCGTTTGCACGTTCTTCTTCAAGCGCTAAAGTTACACCAATAATAGGTGAAGCAACATATGGGTGTGTATTAAAGAACTCTAAGTGACGTTTTAGTGCAGCAGCACGATCTTCTTTTGTTTTATATAATTTTTTGATTGCGGGAATCATTGAAAATGCCCAACCGCCGTTTTGCATACGTTCATAGTTCCAAGAACCTTGGATGAAAGTGGAACGCCACCAAACAGAAATACGATCTTTTTTTGATAATCTCAATTCTTTTTCCATTTTTATGTCCTCCCCCTTCTTAGTAATTATCAATAATATCGCCTAATGGATCACCAGTGTTACCGTTTCCGCCATTACCTGAACCGCCTCGTTTGGAAAGGGTTATATAGATAAGTGCAAGAGCCACACCGATAGCACCAAGACCGATAAGTGTAATTTGTGAAACAGTCGCTAATACGAAACCAATCGCAAAGAATGGCCATACTTCTTTTGTAGCCATCATGTTAATAACCATTGCATAACCAACTGCTACGACCATTCCCCCACCGATTGCTAAACCGTCAGTCAACCAAGCTGGCATAGAGGTCAGTAAGTCTCTAACTGGGCCAGCACCAATTGCTACGATTAATAACGCTGGGATGGCAATACGTAACCCCTGCAAACAGATAGCGACGATGTGCCAAAATTGAACTTTTCCGATGTTACCTTCTTTTGCTGCAGCATCCATAAGATGCGCCAATCCAGTTGCAATCGTACGAACGATGATGGTTAATAATAAGCCGGCAACTGCTAGCGGAACAGCGATCGCGATTGCCGAAGACACACCAGCTTTACCTTGTCCACCTAAAACTAAAATAATGGCAGAGGCAACTGATGCTAACGCAGCATCCGGTGCTACGGCAGCTCCAATGTTTGCCCAACCTAAAGCGATCAGTTGAAGAGTACCACCTAAGATAAGACATGGTACTAAGTTTCCAGTAACTAAGCCGATTAACGTACAAGCAACGAGTGGTTGGTGGAATTGGAATTCATCCAAAATTCCTTCCATACCGGCTAAAAATGCTACGATAAAGACTAATATTATTTGAATTACATTCAAATCCATGATGATGAATCCTCCCTTTTCTCCTGATAGTCAGGTTATTTTTGTCTGTTTAACTCCTCTTGAGCCTTCTTGATAATTTCGGCCATGTCGCCTTTTGAATCGTTCGGAACTTTACGTACATCGAAGTTCAAACCAAGTTCTTTTAACTTAGCGAAAGTATCAATATCATCTTGGTTAAAGGCTAGCACTTTATTTGGTTGAACTTTACCAGGTGAGTGTGCCATAGAACCAACGTTGATCGTCTTCAATGGAACGCCGCCTTCAACCGCTCTAAGTGCATCTTGCGGGTTTTCGAAAAGAAGTAGCGCGCGCTGACCGCCGAAGTGTTGGTCATCTTTTGCAAGTTCAATCATTTTATGGATAGGCACAACGTGTGCCTTTACACCTGGAGGAGCAGCCTGTTGGATCAATTTCTTACGAAGTTCATCCTTAGCTACTGCGTCAGATACCACGATGATACGTGTAGGCTGTGTAGCTTTTGTCCAAGCAGTCGCTACTTGTCCGTGAAGAAGTCGTGAGTCGATACGTGCTAACACGTATTCAAATTTACCAGGAGCTCCTGCATTCGATGGACCGGCAGCAACTGTAGCAGATGCTGTTTTGGGTTCCAATTCTTCAGGTCTTACTTTAACCCCTTCTTTAGCTGGACTCAAAATATTCGCGGCAATTTCATGCGCTGTGTTCATGGAGAAGCGCGATGCAAAAGCTTCAATCAACATTGGTAAATTCATACCAGCAACGATTGCCCATTTGTCTTTGTGTTCTTCAAACAAGCTATTGGCTTGGTTGAAAGGAGTTCCACCCCAAAGATCGACTAAGAATAATACTTCGTCTTGGTTGTCGAAAGAGGCGATTGCTTCTTTCATTTTTGCCTTTACATCGTCAGGTCCTTCGCTCGGCATCAATGTAACGGCTTTTACATTTTCTTGTTTTCCAAAGATCATCTCTCCGGATTGCAAGATGCCGTTGGCAAATTCACCGTGACTAGCAATGATAATTCCTACCATCTTTTTTACCTCCTCTATTATTATTGTTACAGCCAATTAACAGGATAAAAATTTCCAACGGTATTTTCTCAGCTGTATTTTTCCAGCTCATCTAAAGCGGTTACAGTTTCAACAAAAACAACAAAAAAGGCATGAGCAAAAAGTCGATTAAATGAAGATTTGGGTATAGAATGCCCCTTACGCTTCATTCCAATCAATACTTTTCACTCATGCCTGATCGAATCAGTAACACGTAAAAAATAATGGCTATTTAAATTTATTTTGCAAGCGCTGTACATGATGTGTAAAATAAACAGCTCCTGCATCAAATAAAATCTATTTCAATGTTTTCTGCAACACTTTATTGAGCTACCATAGGAGATTATAGCACACCGGATATTCCTCTTTCAAGAGGGATGCTATTAAATTACTTTAATTTTGTAACCGTTTATCTTTAGCGATGTTGGAATTGTCCTAACAAAAAAAGACAAGTTCCAACCTGTCTTGTATCTATTACTTATTAATATTTTTCTTGAAGCTTCGTTTGATAACATCAAAGAAACTTAATGATTGGACCATATGATTCGGATCAACGTATTCACGAATTGCCCGCAACACTTTTTTCGTGTCTTTAGAAGAAAATGTATACGTCCCATTTCGCTTAGTTTGGATAGCAAAACGTGGGATCCATTTCCCTTTAAACATGACAGAAGCGATTACGTAATCAACTTCTTCCCAAGGAATTTGAATAAATTTACGAGCATCACGATTATTGTAGAATTCAAATCCTTTGTCTCCAATCATGATTTTACCATAATCTGTAAGACCTGTATGCGCAGTTGCATCCATAACTAAATCGACTTTTGTATTGATTGATTGAACCATTTGATGTGCTCCATTTCTTTCTATAATAAAAATGATTATACGTCGTTTTAGTATTTTAAGCAAAAAATACTTGGGACAAGTACAAGCTTGTTAAATCTAAATGTTGATTTGTATATAGTATTAGGGGAACCTTCATTTGTCGAGGTTCCCCATTCATGTTTAACTATGCTACTTCAAGTTTTTAACTCCAGTTTCTAATATTTCCATTTGCAACAGCGTCTGTTCGTCAGTAATGGTTTTATCTTTACCATTTATGATGGCTTCATATAAATCATCATATACTCTTCCATAATCACCATTTACGGATTTCACTTTTTCTTCGTGGATTGTACCTTCTTCATCCATATATGTCAGTACACCATAATGTTTTATTGTATCAATCCCAAAATCTTTGTTATCAGGCATGTAAAATAACTTTAAATGCTCTTCCTGGCGATCTTTTGTTTCTTTCACAAAGCATCCCTTTTTACCGTAAACAACAAAGCTAGGTCTTTCTTTGAGTCTAAAATAACTGGATTTTACAGAAACTTTTAACACACCATAATATAAATCTAAATCAAAATAATCATTCATTCTTCCTTGGCCCAATAATTGCCTTACATCATAATGGATATGATCCGGCTTGCCAAAATAGCTGATGACCTGATCCAGTGTATGGCACGCATGTCCATACAAAAACGACTCAATCGGGTTAAATTCATGTACAGACTCTGGTACTTCGGGACGATAATAATCATAATGCATTTCCACTTCCAGTAAGTCCCCTATTTTCCCTTCTGCAATGACCTTTTGAACCGTTAAAAAATCACTATCGAAACGTCTATTTTGATACGCTTGAACAATTAAGCCTTTCTCTTTTGCCATAGCAAATATTTCTTTAGCCTGTTCTGAGGTTTCCATAAATGGCTTTTCAACCAAACAGTGTTTATTATGTTCTAATACTAATTTTGCGTATTCATAATGACTGTCCGTTCTTGTGCAAACTACAATCAGTTGAATGTCCTTGTCATTTAATAGTTCATCTAAATCAGAAGTATAATTTACTCCTGCAATCCTATCCCAACTTTCATTCTTAGGATTTCTTTGATAAATTGTTTTCACCTTGATATTCTCTCTTTGCAGTACGAACGGCAGATGATATCTGTTCGTGCTTTTCCCATTTCCAATATAACCAATAGTAAGCATAGCAGCCTCCTAATAATATTTTTATATAATATCTTTTGATGATACTATTCGACCAGTGTTCTTTGCAATTGTTTGGTACCCAATATCAATAATTCCTGTTTTAAGTATATTGGGAAAATAAGTATGTATTCTTCTATAATCAAACCTTGGCTACCTACCAAAATAAATTCTTCTGAGACACCCTTCAAACCCACATTCCACCCAAATAATTGTTGAAACCCTTCGGTAATTATTTCGCTTTTTTTCGGGAATGCTACTGTTGAAAATGAAAGGAGTGTCGATTTTGGCTCGAGGAAAACATTTTAATCATAAAAATAAAAATCATCCCGGAGATTTTCCGAAACATGCAGGACCAGCAGAAAAAACATCGAAAGAGGAGCTTGGTGACGAAGAATTCCTTGTAACCAGGGAAGCCTTTAAAAACAGAACTGAAAACGAGGAAACACGTGGGGATACTGCCCGTTTGCTTCCTGAACAGATGGATTAATAGGCGTGAGATGATCGCGCCTTTTTGGAATCAAAGCTTTTTCAATTGATTGATACAATTCCTGTTTTCTAAATCTCACTATAGATGTTGTGCCACTACCCGTGTAAATATGGGATAATGATAGGCACTTATTTGTTATGAGTTATTTTGGTTAGTAAAATTAAAGAACAGAAATGAAAATTAACGAAACCCGTTCATCTCACTTCCTTTTAACTAACTAGCGAAAAAAATAAGCGGAGATATTCCGGCTAACTGCAAAATGGAGCATATTTCGCAGTAAATAAGCGGAGAAATTCCGACTATGTAAAGCAAAATCTGCCATTTTTGCGTTTTCCGAGTCAATAGGCGGAATTTCTCCGTCTATTCAGTATATTTTTTGTTTTAATTAATACATAAGCGGAATTTCTCCGTCTATTTTTCAGATTGGTCCTTTAACCTGATCCCCCAATCGATAAGAGCGGATCCTTTTGAGTCCAGATGCGGGAATCAGCATCTTTTTATCCACTAGTTGAGAAAGTACTTTTTTTACTGTCTTGTCACTTAGCTTCAAATATTTCTCGACTTCAACAGGGGATATGGCTTCTCCTTTTCGAATCGCTAGCCGCAGCACTTCCTTTTCGACAATGGAAAGAGAGGTTTGATCCAGTTCATCACCCAGCCATTGGCCAATCACTTGCTGAACAATCTGTTGGCATCGACGAGGCTTCTCATTAACTTGATCATATGAAAATCGGATCACGGTCCATCCATCAATCACCAACTGGTTTTGACGTTCCAGGCTATCGGAAAATTGCCATCTGCTAATATTCCTTAGGTGTGGGCCATACCCGTCGACTTCAAGGCAAATTTGGATGGTGGGTCGAATATAAGCAAAATCCAAATACCTTTTGCCATCCTTGAAATCATCGACTTCATATTCTGGATGAAGATATCGAAAATGGTGAAATAAAGGCCACCACACTTGCTTCAAAAACAACATTTCAGCTTGATTGTGACCTTCTTGCAAGCGCCGCAACCTTTCACCGGTTCTTGCCTGCAAGTGAATATTCAAAAAAGCCTGGTATTCTTCTTCAAATCCCACAGTATCCCTGCTCCTCTCCAATGGTCTAGTCTATTACAGCACCCTTTATAGCCTATATATCAATATGAGATTCTCGGGAATAGCTCTACTAAATGATGTCTTTTGTATTCTTTCCATGCAAAGGTTGACTCGGGGAAATTTGATATGAATGATAATGTGCCGGATTGAATTCATAACTTCGACTAAACAATTTTTATTTTCCTTTAAAATCAACTAACTATTCTTCAATAGGAACCATGAAATCATAGTCAGGAACGCCATACTTAGCAAACATTTTTTCCTTATATTCTTCAAAGGACAAATAGAATTTTTCAGGGGGATTCCCTAAAAGAACTGTGAAAACTCCGTCTCTAAATAAAACTAAGTAGCTTTTATTCTGATCGATATTATCAGCCAAAAAGGATGTTTTATCGTTTTCCAATTGCTCATCCGTAACAGCACTATCCAACAATATTTTTTTACGGCTTCCGTCTTTTTTTTCTAAAACTACTACACCATTTCCATCATTCTTTTCCTCTTTGTATTCAAGGCATTCAGTCGTACATTTTTCAATTGTTTTTGAATAATTATAACCACAACGCATGCAATAGGTATATTGTTCACCCGTTTTGTAATAATAATCCTCTATAGCTGAACGTCCACAACACGGGCATTTTGTCGCATAAATATTCGATGCCACAGATTTATCATCTCCTATATTAATTTTTTTGGGATTAATATGTTTTTTTAAAAGGAAATTAAACTGAGAAGGTAAAGTTTTTGTCAGAGTAAAAGAAGTTTTTTCATGAAGCAGGTATAAGTAAGGACGGAAAAATGAGTATTTTTGTTAGTCGAAGTTATTGGGGATGGAACTACTTTTAGTTTAAAAGAAATCCTAATTTTGTCAACAATAGTTTATCTAATATTTTGACAAATACTTTTTAGAAAAGTGTTGTCACTCCTCCGAATATTGCCAATAAATTCGATAAAATACGGGCGGTTACAATCACTGTTTTAAGTTCAGTTCAAACTTAATTGTCCATTTTTTCTGCCATTTCTCTATTATAGTTAAAATGACAATGGAATGATTTTTTTCATTGAACAACATCCTCTTATACTTAAAGAGTTGGAACTAGTGACAATCCCATACCTATTATTTTTCTTAGAGTATTTCCAGCAATTTTCCCAATTAATGTTTTACGAAGTTTTGATTATATCCATCTTTGGTTACTGTTAAGTAAGTATCCGCCGGTAGAACCGGCGGTTTTAGTTTCGTCCTATAAGGGCACTTTACCAACGAAGTCCCTAAAGGGACCTCCGAATTGACCGTCAACCGTTTACTTTCCTATTTATCTTTGAATGGATCAACATATTCTCGCTTGGTCATGTTGTCTCGCAAACGATCCTCTGCTTCTTGCTCTCGAAAATATTTTGCTATTGTCTTTTCGTTTAAGCCAACCGTACTTACATAATAGCCTTTTGCCCAGAATGTACGATTGCCATGATTATATTTTAAGTTTGCATGCCTATCGTGGATCATTAAAGAGCTTTTACCTTTTAAATATCCCATAAAATACGATACGGACATTTTTGGGGGGATTTTAACTAACATGTGTATATGGTCTGGCATTGCATGCGCTTCGATAATTTCTACATCCTTCATATCACACAATCTTCTTAATATGGCACCTATATCTCTTCTTAATTTCCCGTACACAATCTTTCTTCTATACTTTGGAATAAATACGATATGGTACTTACAATTCCACCTTGTATGTGATAAACTATTGTCGCTCGACATGAGCAGGACTCCTCTCGTTATTTGAAGTTGGTTTGACGGCCATCTTCTATTATAACGATTGGAGTTTTTTTTCTGATACAACTCTACAAGTTTCGTTTGCACACAGGCAGAGCCTGTGGTTTAAAAAGACTAAATAAAAAAACTGTCCCCACCGTGTTTATTGGAAGGGACAGGCTTTTCTTGTTGTTATAAAATTGTTAAAAACTTTAATTACTTATAATACGGTTTAGCGAAATAAACCCTAATCAGTTTTTGTAGGAAAGTACCCGGTAAGAATATTGATATTTTAAAAAAAAGACCTTTTTAGTTTCAATCGTTCCCTACTACACGCTTTCCGATGCCAAAGGCGTAATAACTGATGGAAACCAGTGCCAGAAAAACAATCCCCACAATAAGCGATACACGGGTATCTTTATTAAACAACATAGCTATTAATACTAGAACCAGAAAAACGATAGTCAGATAGTTAGAAATTGGGGTAAAAGGCATTTTAAATGGATGATTTGCCATTTTATCACCTTTTGCTTTTCTGAATTGAATCTGGCTAATCAGAATAACAAACCACGGAATCATCCCTGGAAGTACACTGGCACTATATACGTAGACGAATAAATTTTTAGGTGCAATATAACTTAAAATAATTCCCACTGCTAAACCAATCAGTACACCAATCGTACTTAAAAGGGGCACTCCATTTGAAGAAAGTTTTGTAAAGATTTTTGGTGCTTGTCCATTTACGCCCAATGTGTAAAGCATCCGGCCTGCACTATAAATCCCGCTGTTACATCCGGACATTGCCGAAGTGATGACAACAAAGTTAATAATACCGGCTGCCGCAGTAATTCCAAACTTTGCAAATGTGGCAACGAAAGGACTGCCAATTGAATTCAGCTGGTTCCATGGATAAACTGTCACAATCACAAAGATGGCCCCGATATAAAAAATTAAAATCCGCCAAATAATGCTTTGGGTCGCTTTTGTTAACGTTTTTTGTGGATCTTTTGCTTCTCCGGCTGTAATCCCGATTAATTCAACGCCCTGATACGCCCCCATAACAAGTGACAGAGCAAAGAAAAATCCTGACCAGCCGCCTGTAAAGAAGCCGCCATGTTTCCAAAGATTTGCGAGCCCAGTTGGGGTTCCTCCATTGCCAAATCCGAAGAAAATGAGTCCAACCCCCGCAACAATCATAACTAAAATAGTGACGATTTTTATTAAAGAAAACCAAAATTCAAACTCACCAAATGATTTAACCGAAATAAGGTTGGCTGCCCCAAGGATTACAAAAGCAACTAACCCAGGAATCCAAGCGGGCAGATGAGGGAACCAATACTGCATGTATGTCCCAACCGCAATAATTTCCGACATACCGACAATTACCCATTGAAACCAGTTGCTCCATGCCGTTAAGTACCCTGCCAGCGGATGGATATACTTATAACCAAATGTTGCGAAGGAACCTGTGCTTGGCTCCACATATAACATTTCTCCCATTGCCCTCATAATAAAAAAGATAAAAATTCCTGCCAGCATATACGCAAGCAGTACAGATGGACCAGTCCATTGAATGGTACTTGCTGAACCCATAAATAAACCAACACCAATGGTACCACCCAACGCAATCATCTGAATATGTCTCGATTTTAAGCCTCTCTTTAATTCTTCCTTTTCCACTTTGTTTCCCCCTTGTTGTGCCTATCTATTCATCTGAATTATTATTCAATTATAATATTATTCTGTAAAAAAGTTCAATTGTATTTTTCAAGTAGACAAATAACTCATCCGGCTTACTTAAATAAAAGGGTTAAAATTATATTGAATTCTAGGATAATTTTCCGATTGGAATACCAAATTTCTAAATAGGAAGAGGGGATTGAAAAGGCATAAAATAGGCAGAAGAGTTTTACCTCTAAGAAGAAAAGTACAGTTTAACAGTTTTCCAGAATCGGAAGAATCGATAAAGAACAGTTTGCTTTGGATGATGAAAATAGCTTTCTTCAAACTGCTATTACACCCGTTATTCGGAGCAGTATTGCTTGATAAAAATAACTTTTCGTTGGCTGCGGAGATAGTGTTTTTTAAAAAAACGATTCCATTGCAGGTCAAGGTTGTAACCTATCTTCATATTGAGCTGAACAATTGTTTGAAACCCTTATGGAACACAAAAATTCTAAATGAGAAATAAAACTAGGAGAGACTTATTGGAAGCGAATAAAACAATATGAAAAGAAGTAAACGAATTCCATGACAAAACCATTGCCCGATCATGTTGTTCAATTGTTACTTCAAGGTGCCCAAGACCAAGTAATTGCGGATAAAATTGCAGAATGGTTTGCCAATCCTACAAAAGCGTATTAGGGTTTTCCTAAACAAAAATGACGTGTCAAAAAGACACGTCATTTTTATTTATCTATTTCTAAAAAGTCAAAATTTTTGACACTCACTGTTGTAGAGACGTGCACACCTTTACATAATATCCGCTACTTTGACGAGCGACTTTCCAAGATTTGCTCCTTTAAATAGGTCAAGAAAGGCATCAATAATATGGTCGAATCCTTCTGTAATGGTTTCCTCATATTTAAGTTTTCCCCTCGTTTAACCATGCGACTAGTGCTGCGCCACCTTCTTTAAATCGATTAGAGTAATCTCCAAGTGTGAAACCTTTCATAAGCGCACTAGTTTTTATGAGATAAGTTTGAACACGCGGACCCATATCAATATTTACATTATTATAGGAAGAAATTGCCCCGCAAATTGGAATATGAGCATACTTATTAAGGAGTGGGAATACAGCATCAGAACGGGAATCAACATCTTTTTATCAACTAGTTGAGAAAGTACTTTTTACCGTCTTGTCAGATAGCTTCAAATATATCTCGACTTCTTTAGGGAATATGGCTTTTCCTTTTCGACAAAGGACAGAGATGCCTGGTCTAGTTCAATGTAGAATGGCGGTATAAAATGTTGAAGTATTTGATAATTTTAAAAACCTAGGTTTGCGGAAACATATAAATCGTTTTTTGGTATTTTTTCCGGAAACCGATGTTTGAAGACATATTAAGGTTTTGTTTACTTTAACCAACGATCAGGCACTGATCCTCTTAAATCGTTAATCTTTTTCGTATTTCAACTATTTTATTTGTATTCTTTTTGTCTCTCTTATATTAAATCTATTACCCTTCTATGGTTATATAGGTGTTACTATAAAAAGGGATTCGCAAATTTTTTATATTCCACAATTTCTTGAATTCATCAATTGATACTTTGCGATTATAAATATTATTATCATCTTTACAATTCACAAGATAATCCAAGGATTCTGCAATGTATAAATAGTCCTTATCATATCCTATTACCGGAACAAAGTGTAAATTATTACTCTTTTTATGTACTTTAATAAAAACAATAACGGGATTTCCTTTACTAATCTGCCTTTTTAATGTACTTATATTACCTTTATAATAAATCGTTTTAAACCCTTTTTGCTTTAAATAAGTTCGAATACCTTTAGGATACACATACCCTGTTTTCAGTTTACTGGGAAAGTTATCATATATTTCAAACCCATCTGCTTCTATTCCAAAATGACGTAAAACATAAGCAGTAGAAAATGCTGCACATTCAAAGTTTTCTTGTATATCGATTCTATTTTTTGCATAAATCTGAAATTTCTCTGGAAACTCTCCCTTTTTTAAATCTAACCTTGGTAATGTCATTAAATATGCATTAAAAACGGTTGTTAAAACAAGCCATAATAAAATGGTATTAACAACTGCCACATATATCCCCCACTAAATAAAATAAAAAAATTCACAATATCATTTATTTTTTTCTGACTACCTTCATAATATGAATACTCTTATTTTTCTACTACCTCATCAACCTTTTTAACACTTCCATCTTCTGGTACCTAAGCGTCATTGAGTTTTACCCAAACCATTCCAACCGTGGAAACTCCTTTGATTCTATCTTTAGCACAGAGTGTTTGAACTCTTCACTTTGATATTCTTCATTTTAAGGCAGTTCTTTTGGTAGACATTATAATCCATGAAAAAAACTTCTTCCAATCATTTACTATAAAAATATCCTAATTGCGAACAAAATCAATTTAAAAATAACAAGTCTGCATCGTATTAAAATCCTAATATACTTTTACGCAAAAATACCATATTTATTAAACTATAGTCTATTGCTTGTAAAAGCTAGACCTCAGGGGTCAAAAAATCCCCTGAACCATTAGTCCAAGGGAACATGACACACTTCAATATTCAACTAAAAATCGACAACCTATTGGTATCACGCTATTTTAACTCTATCAACGCTACGCACTCAACATGCGCGGAGTGTATGTGGCAACACAGGGGATGCTGGTGAGTATTCAAATATTATGTCGTTACTAATCAGCGAAAATGCTATTGATTTGACTCGGATTAAGCTTTAATAAGAATTTTTTCGGTTTTATTTGAAATTATGGCTATTTATTTTCGCCAGGAAACAAAATTGAATAATAACAATATCATTATTAACTTGTTTGAAATAAATTTGGAACTTCTTAATAACAATTCTTGAAATTCCTTTGTATTTTCCGAATTCCTCAGTATAGGCTTTTCCAATAAGAGGATTTTTTAAAAAATCCTGTGTTTCTAATACAAGTTGAGAAATAAAATCGAGAGTTTCTTCTGGTGTAAATCTTGAACTTCTAAATTAATGAGTTTCTGTCTCACAGCGGGAGTCCAAATCACATTACGGGTTTCCATTAGCTAAAATTCTTCACCGAAAGTGACTTTAAAAGGTCGGAAGTGGTAACTCCATGTCCATTCTTGTATTGTTCTGCACTTTCTTTAAACATCATTTCAAGTTGCGGATTTTTCTTTATGTCAGCTTCTATTGATTGATTGTCTTCCTCTTGAAGAACAAGAGTAAACCTCCCTTTACCTGGAATAGAAAATTGAATTACGGAATTTTCACTATCCATATTATTAATGTATTTCATAAGTTCATCTGAAGACATAACCTTATTCATTTTATCACCGCCGATTAAGGTATTTATATTCACATAATACCACATACCATTGACTCTAGAAATAACAGTGACATTCTATCCAATTCCGTTCCTGAACGACCAACACCATGGTTCTCCTCAATCATCAGAGGGGCTTTCAATATGGGGATAATATTAGATTTAACTAATAAGGTTTGAATATTAGATTTTATTTATCTTTAACATAAAAGCTAGTATAGAGTTCTAATTCCCTTTCGAATTTTTCATGCAACATATTTTTTTCAAATTCATTTATGTATTCAAGTGTATTTTCGAGTATACCAATTTTCATTATTAATGAGATTTCATCAAAAGAAACGCCTGATTGTTTAGTGCGTTTTGCTTTTTCAAGTTCCAACATTCTTTCTATAACCTCTTTGAAACTTTCAAGTGTCCCCCTCTGTTAGGATAGATGTCGTATGATACTTTAGTGTTATAGTTAAGTAAATAACACGGAGGTTGATCAATATGACAGGAAAAAATGGACTACGATATTCGCAAGAACAAAAAGAGGCGATTACCAAACGCATGATGCCCCCAAATAATGAATCCGTGACGAAGATTTCGAAAGAAGAAGGCATCTCAGATGTTACGTTGTACAAGTGGCGTAAAGAAGCTCGCGCGGCTGGTATTGCTACGCCCGGCAATGGACAAACAAGCGACAAATGGAGTAGCCAAGACAAGTTTTTAATCGTGATGGAGACGTTTGCGATGAACGAATCGGAGCTTGCCGAGTATTGTCGTAAAAAGGGGGCTTTACCGTGAACAGATTGAAGCATGGAAAAGTGTATGCCTTCAGGCAAATGGTCAGTTGTTCGACCAAGTAAAACAGCTGAATGGTGCCTTGAAGGAAGAACAGAAGCGTGCCAAGCAATTAGAAAAGGAGCTACAAAAGAAAGAAAAGGCACTAGCCGAAGCTGCAGCTTTATTACTTTTGCGAAAAAAGGCCCAAGCGATTTGGGGGGACGACGAGGAAGAATGATTAGCCCGTCAAATCGCGCATTAGCAGTCGAACTTATCCAAGAAGCCAATCAAAATGGTGCGCGATTAGCGAAGGCATGTGAGGAACTTCATCTCAGCGTTCGGACCTATGAACGTTGGGTGGCAGAGGGTAATGTGAAGGTTGATCAGCGCCCACTTACGAAAAGACCCGTACCGAAAAAGCGATGTTTCGGACACTAAAATATCGACCAGATTTCCCACACAAAGGCTTTGCGTCACTCGAAGAAGCACGAAAATGGGCACAGCAATTTGTCTATTGGTACAACGAGATTCACCTGCATAGTGGACTAAATTTTGTGACGCCTGTACAGTGTCATACCGGGGAACACGTAGCCATATTGGAAAAGCGGAAAAATGTATACAAAGAAGCGAAGGCTAGACATCCAGAACGATGGTCAAAAGGCACAAGAAATTGGGCACCGAATGAACAAGTAGCGCTCAATCCAATGAGAGATGGGGGCCAAACCGAGGTATGGAGGAAATCATAATATTCACCAGGCCAGTAAGCGCAGCGCGGTAGCCTTGACTGAACTCGGAGATTGATAACATTCTATTAAAATACTAAAGTAATTAAATACGACAACTATATTGACAAACACCGCTATTACTTTAGTATAAACTTAAAAGAAAATTTCGGGTTGTTAAACTATAAAAATTCCAAAACCATTTAAGGAGTTTTTAGTATAAGTTCTAAAATGATTTCTCATAGAGACTATTACGTTTTTTACATGAAGATGATAATAAAGCAAAAGAATATCTTTCTTTGATTTACCAATATTTTCAAATACTCCTTTAAAAGATAACTTTATAAAGGAATTGCAAATCGATTTTTTCCAGCATTCTTTATGTTAGACAACGATGAAATAATTAAAATCTCAATTCGAATTGAACAACAGTTATGACGAAACTAACAAATTTAGGACTTATACCAGTTTAAAATTTGGGTGATTTTTCTTGTAATCCTTAAAAATCATTTTACAAGTCTTAAATAAGGGAAAAGCGATAATAGCTAAATTAATGAAGAGCAGGTGGTACACGGATTCGAACCGTGGATAAAGGTTTTGCAGACCTTCGCCTTAACCACTTGGCTATACCACCATATTTTATTATATAAAGAAATATAAAGATTGCCATAAACAACCTGAATTCAAGATTTATTAAGATTTTTTATAGAGTACCTTCAAGATTTTAGTAATAATAGAGAATAGCACAAAATACTTTTAATATTTTCCCCATATTTATCGTTCGCATTTTTCACCCTTTCATTTTTATGACATAATATGTAAATAATCCAACCAATAAAGTTTTACAACCTATTTTTAACACCAAAGGTAGATAGGGTCTTTTTTGTTACAGGTATTTTTTTATGGTAAAGGAGAAATATTGTATTCATATTCTTTTCTAAATATATATATAGAAGGTCTTGAATCTGGAACCATATATATGACTAAAATTCTAACCGTTTTGTTATTAGCTACCTTTATTACGAACTGTACTAAACCTACAGACTTAACCGAAGGACTAAAGTTTTTTCTATATCCCTTAAAATACGTGGGACTACCTGTAAAAGATATTGCTACTTCCATTTCGATCACAATTACATTCATCCCTGTTATATATGACGAGGCCATTAAAATATGGAATGCTCAATTAATAAGGGGCGGAAAAATAAGTATCAAAAAATTCCCTATCATTGTTTACTCAATCATTTTGCCAATTATTCTTAATACTATAGAACGGTCCGAAAAACTTGCTCTTACTATGGATTTACGCGGGTATAATCTTAATCCAAAAGAAATTCAATTTAACAATCTAAAATGGACCTTCAAGGATACCTTCCTAATATTCACTTCTCTTCTCCTGCTCCTACCAAAATTTTTATAGGTATAGGGGTTGTAATTATCATCATTTATCTTTCTTTATGTTCTAAAGGAGGATAAATGATGATTTTTGATTTTATTACAACCAATAAAGAAATATTAGAGAATCCCATCATCAAAGGCTTTTTTAGCATGGAAGAACATGCTCACCTACTTCAAAACTCAGAAAAAGAACCTGATTACAATATCTCATTATTAAATGAGCGTTTTAAGAATTACTATACAAATGTCAAAAGGATAAATTATATGTCAAAGTTAATTAGAGGAATTGCAATTGACTATGATAAAAAATCACGGAAATATTCAAACCGGTTTATTTTAACCGATTCCTTTAATAATGATGAACCTTCGATGGAACATACAGATTTATCACTAAGCGATAATTTAGATTCTTTAATTACAAATAGAAATTTATTAAAAGCAATTAAGTCTCTTACACCAAAGCAAATAAATATTCTGGAAATGTATTTTATTCATTCAAAAAACAATTTAGAAATAGCTGAGTATTATAACACAACTCCCCAAAATGTATCTCAAATTCGAAAAAAGACAATTAAGAAATTACAAAATAGTATTAGTAAGGGAGGTAAAGAATAATATGTTCGACTGCATATTGCCGGTTGAAGAATTATTAATCCAGCTAGAACCAAAGATTAAAAGAGAATTATTCCAAACCACCCCTCAAAACAGAGAAGATTTAGAGCAACATATCAAATTAAAAATAGTAGAGAAAACCGAAAAAATCAACTCCATAACGGCACCAACTTTAGAAGAATTTTTAGAAAGTTGCATAAAACCGAAGCATGTAGAATCTAATTAAACCGATGTCTATTTAAAAAAGACATCGTTTTTTTTACGTTTTAATACCTCTTTGCAGCATAATAGTACACAGTTACGGCCGTAGTAATTTACCACCTTTGCCATCATTTGTACCACTCATTGACAAAAAATTTACCAGTCGTTGCCCCCCATTTACCATAAAAAACACTTCGTCAATTTCAAAGGCGGGGGGAATCCCTTCTACCGGTCGTTCCAAGGCACCTTGACACTGAGCCCCCGGCGGATATGGTGTGGTGTGGCAGCCCTTGCCAAGATCCCCCTCTTGGGATACTCCCGTGGGTCGCTTGGGGGCTGCCAGCCGGACAGCCTATCGTATCCACTCTCTCTGTATCAGGGATAGCTCCACTTGCCTTTTCCACTGGAGTCTTATATAACCAAGATAAGTAGGTTTGGTAAACAGCATGTAAATTAGTGGTAAGATTCCTGTCATTCCTTGGTACAAACAATGTCATTAGTGGTACATTTAGCTGGCCGTAATCAGCTCTCGCTCTCGTTTCAATACTAAAATATTTAATTAAAGAAAAAGTCTTAGTTCCTATAAAAACAAAAAAGCTGACCAAAAAGAGATAGTCTTTTTAGCCAGCTTGTTGCATTTTATTAATCCTTTATCCTGTTGGACTTAAAGATGGTTTATTTTCCACCACCAGATGGGCCGCATTTGGCTCCACACGCACCTACACCGGCCATACACCCGGCACAAGGAAGGCAACCAACCACTCCTGAACAACCACAACATGCACCTATACAACCCGAAATGGCGATAGCACATGAACCGACGGTGGAACCACATAAACAATTCAACATACAGTTCATCCACTTTACTAAACACGAGGCAGCAGCATTGACTTCCATTTCACCTTCTGAAACAGAGACTTCTTCTTCCCCTAAGTATAGGGTGATTCTATCTCCATTATCATTGTATTGGATTTGACCAATAGGTTCATTTGTATTCGTATCACGTACAATAGTTGTTAAAACATTAAATTCTGTCACTTGATCAGAATCAGATAATTCTCTCTTATAATTCGTTGCTTCTGCTGAATCATAATCCAATACCCCGCCATTGATAGTGACATATTCAACAATGGTATTAAAATCTTTATTATTTTTCAACAGATCGAGCAATACTTCTTTTTTGTTTTCATCATTTTTATAAGTTTGTACGCTATGAGCTGAATCATTAAATGAATATATGATTCTTCCATCATTAGTTGGAATCTCCAGATGATGAACAACACCCAATTCTTTCAAATCCTCAGTATGGGTAAAATCCATTTCTTTAAGCGTTGCCTTTTCTAAATCGAAATTTAGAGATTGTGTGTGGACACCCCCTTTTTTACTAACATCTTTCATAAATCTTTCCTGTGCATTTCGCACAAGACTTTGGCTAACAACTGACTTTGTAATCTCATTAATTGTTTTAGTCATTTTGTTATTTCCCCCTTTCTACTTAATAAAGAGAGATTAAAAATTAAAAATAAACCTTAAATGAATTTATTTTTTTAAAAACTTTTCACTTTTATTAATAGAACGGAACAAAAATAAAATGGAGGTTTTCAGATGACTTTTAACAAACCGTTATTTCTTAAATTACTAGGTGATGAAACCTTTATAAAAAAGGTCAAATGGTATGACGAGATTGAATCAAGTCAGGATGTTATGAAATCAAAAATTTTGGAGACTAATGAGTTTCACACTTTAATTGGAGCGGAGGATATGACAAAAGCTAGAGGACAATATGCGAGGGAATTTATTACTTCAAAAGGAAATGGACTATATTTTTCTATTGCCATTCCCAAAAAGAACATTCTTAATATCATGCAGCACACCAAATTAATCATGGCTATTTCTATCGCAAGTGCCATTAAAAAAGTGACCAAGCTAAACATAAAAATAAAATTCCCCAATGATATCTACTTGGGAACAAAAAAAATATGTGGAGTTTTAATAGAAGAATTTAAACTTACAAAAAATAAAAGCTTTCTTATTATTGGAGTAGGATTGAATGTAAATAATGAAAGCCTACCGCTAAGTATAAGCGAAATAGCTACTTCATTAAAAATCGAATCCGGGAATGACCTTTCTCGCGAACAAATATGCTCTAACATCATTAAACAATTTACAGAAAATATTCTTAGGTATGAATCATCAGGATTTAATTTTATAAATGAAGAGTTTTCAAAACATAGCGTTCACCATTTTATTGGAAAATTAAAAAGCGGGGAAATCATTAATTGTGAATTTGTAGGGTTAACTGATAAAGGGTATTTAATAGTTTTCTCTAAGGAAAAACAGCAACACTATACATTTTATTATAGTGATTTAGTTAAAATATATAAATAATACCTATTAGGGAGGTCTATTAAATATGGAAAATTATAAAATAGTTTTATATTCAAAAGAAAGCTGCCTGTACTGCATTCAACTTAAATCATGGTTAAAAAGGAATTCCATTGAATTTACAGAAAAAAATATACAGGAAAAATCAAACTTTGACGAATTAGTTTCGTTAGGTTATGATTCTGTACCATTGATTATTATTAGTAACTTAACAACCGTTGAGAAGACAATCATTCTAGGTTTTAATAAATCTAAATTAAAAAAGGTGTTAAATACTCACGAAAACGAACCTTTGCTAATAAATTAGTGTTTCGGGGATTATTTTTGGTAAAATTTATTTAATTACAGCATATTATATGTTAACATTTATTTAGATCGAGTTAACAAATAAGGAGGAAATAGGATGATCAAATCGGTAAAAAATCAATTAATCCTCTCAGTTATAACTTCTTTGCTCTTTATTGTTTTTACCTTCATGAACTTTAACAATTCATATCAAATTAGTAATCTAATAGTAAATCTTTTTATATTGATTACAATTGTATCCGTTTTTAATACTGGAATACTCACTCAGAAGTATATTCAATCAAAAGAAGAATAGAAACGAATTTTTTTGGACTCATGTAACTAAAAACCTATACATTTTATTATGTGTAGAGGTTTTTTAATAATATTTATTAGACTATTTTTATAGTGTATGGACAACGGGCAACCATATCGCTAATTCCCCCTTTATTAATTAGAGAAAGTAAATAAAAAAAGATTCATTTTTTGTATGAAAACATTTTTTGGATAAAAGACAATACGAAAGGAAGCCCTCCATCCTTTTATTTTTTTATAAAAAAAGCATATCTAAATAAAAGAATACCTTTTTAAGCTTTGAAAAAAAGAGACAATTCTCAAATGCTTTTAACACATATTTCTTGTTAAACTAAAACGATCTTTATCTACAGCATCATCAAAAAAAATTGGTAGAATGCACATTTTACCTTTATGCATATGAGTGTCAAAATAAGTGGTTAAGGACTTGACTTGGTTCATCTATGGGTACGAATTTCCTGCCATTTAAGGTTAAATTGATATGGAGTAATAGCTTTGTAAAACAATTTTTTCATTATAATGAAACGGACGCCCTACTCTTTAGATATTGGTCAAAGTTCCCGGAAAAACATGGTGTCCGCAGACACATTCGATGTCGGATTAATCGCCAGGGGCATTGCCGCGGCAAGTGATTATCAGTCACCCTCAGTGCCACTGGCAAATATAAAAGATAGATTTCCTGTCGGTAATTATTACTAGAATAACAGATTTCTCAACTCATTCTTCAGTAGATAATTTAACCGTAATAGTTCGTAGGTTTATGGTGTGTATAATTGGAATCGCCTTATTGTTGTTAATCCCGTAACGCTGGAGAACATTGCTTAACTGAAAGAAATCTATTAAAGTAAGCGTAAGTAGCCCACCTGTCAACCAGATGGGGATCATTTTACACTTAAAATTATATAAATGAATACAGCTATGCAATATTTCAGTGACACTTCGGACAGGTAGACGAGGAAAACTACCGAGAGAGCAGAGAGACCACTCAAAAAGTCCAAGATATTTTGCATAAGGTGATTCCCTGAAAAAACCATTCCCCCTTACTTTGATGGTGAAAAACGCAATTTTTGGGGATTCAGTTTTCAGGAAATCACTTTATTAGCAGAAAAGGACTTTTTCAGTGGCGTGGGGGGCAGACACTCTCTTTTTTTACATTGTCTATGTTGTTAAAACATCTGAAATGATCCGCCCATCACTCATAGAGATAATTCGATTACACCGACGAGCTACACTTTCTTCATGTGTAATAACTATAATCGTTTTTCCACTAGCATTAAGCTCTTCAAAAATAGACATAATCAATTCAGTATTCTTTGTGTCAAGTGAACCCGTAGGCTCGTCTGCTAGAATAACTGCTGGATTATTGATTAATGACCTTGCTATAGCCACTCTCTGTTTTTCCCCTCCAGAAAGTTCAGAAACTCGCCTTTCTGCAAGATGTTCAATATTTAGCTCTTTAAGTTGCTCTAAAGCTTTTGCGCGAATTTTTCTCAGTGGAGTTTTATTAAACATTAGCGGTAAACCTACATTATTAATCGCACTTTGGTTATTAATGAGACCAAAATCTTGCATTACAAAGCCAAAGGACTTATTTCTAAGTTCCGTCATGGAACTTGTTTTTCGATTCGATATATCTTCACCATTAAGCAAGTAAGATATCGATGTAGTTATATCAGTACAACCAATTATATTCATTAGAGTAGACTTACCAGCACCAGACGCACCTTTTATTGCTACTAGTTCCCCTGATTCAACTGTCAAATCTACGCCATCTAATGCAATAGACTCCGCACTGGTACCTATTTTATATTTTTTTACTGCTCCCCTAATCTCAATTAGTGCCACACAACATCTCTCCTATTAATCTCGGTTTCTATATAAATCTATTAAATTACTTTTTTCCATTTTTATAATAAATCCGACTGAAGTTACACAATAGATTATTGTTAAGTATAAACCAATGAATGTAAAGGTTAACCAATTGACAGTAGTAGTCGGATCTAACCCAAAAAGGTTGTGTATTAAAGGTAAATTATAGAGAACTAACATAGCAGCAAAAGAAAAAATAATTACTGTAAAACCACGAATCCCTTCAATAAATGCACATTTTCTGTTACTCAAACCTAGCATATAGTAAATTGCAAATGTTTTTTCGTTTTCTAAATTAATTACGCTATTGTTTCCCCAAATTCCTATGATTGATAGGAGAGAAAATATAACAAATGGAATAATAGAAACAATAAAATACTGATTGAGATTTTTTTGATAATTTTTTTTTAAAACTCGAATAAGAGTTTCAGAGCCGTTCATATGAAGCGCCTATTAGCCATCCAACTATTGTGTTTGGCCGTTTTATCGTTCTGTCATGGCAAAATCGTTGTAACACTGATCAACTCACAATTGGCGGAATGTTTTACGAATTGTGCGATGAAGTAAATGAACTTGCTTGGGTATTCGCTTTGCAGCAGTTAATCAAGCTTCTTCAAGATGCTCTAAAACAGACAAATAAGAAAATCAAAATGTTAATTCTAAGTCAACTTGAGCAGTGGATTTCTGGCCTTCCTAGTTATCAAGTCTTTTTTGCCAATTTCGCTCTGCGAAAGATTTGAAATAGCCCATTTTGTTCCAATAGTTTAGCTTTCCCCCCCTCTCAAGTAGAAACATAGATGAAACACAGAGAGAGAAACTCCCACTAATAAGATTCCTGCTACATCAGCCCCCTTATCTTTCTTCCCGTTTTTATTCCCTTACATTATGATTCTCACATAACTCCTACTAAAATTCACTGTAAATCATGTTGCAATTTACCGCAAAGCGTTTGGCGTTTTTTTCGGCTATAGGACTATTTATTTTTTCAAATACTTATATACAAAAGTATTTATTTATATAATGGTTAATTTTGCTGCTTGATGGCCGCTTTGATCGTGCAAGCGTTATTGGAAGTGATTGGTGATGACGAGGTTGTATGTGAAACTTTATTTTCGGAATATAATGTAACGGGGACGATTGTAAGTTTTTGTTGCGGCAAATTAAAAGCACCTCCCCTAAATTGATACATTCAAAGTACCAGGAGGCGCTGTGCGTTTATATACGTTGTTTCATTGGGGCTTACCAATCCTTTATTCCAAAATAAAAACGTACAGTCAAGGTACGTTTTTATTTTACTCACTTTAAACTAGATTGATAGAGTAAACCTTCCAATTATACTAAAGCTACACTTTTATAATATGCCTGAAAACTTTAATAAACTATTTCTGTAATATATGAAAAGTTCTAATATTGATCGACCTTATGAGTTTCCAAGTCTTTAAGGTGTTTAAAGGCTAATTGATCGGGATAATTGTTTATTAGTAAAAACAATCTTGTATTTGTTTTATTTTTTATCATGAAATGGAAGTATTAATTCCTCATTACTTTTCTAGTCAAGTGTAATAACTTTTCCCTAATTTCCCAATAGAGGGTATATTTCCCCTTGATCTATTTTAATACAATTTTCCTTTGAGGTTTCTTCCACTTCTCTAAAAATCCTTATTTAATAAGGAAATATTTGCGTTTCTTATTTTATTTGAGGCAGTTTTTTTACTATACACTTTCAGTTTTTTATTATCAGGTTTTGTTTCATTGTAATTTTCTATATTTTCTTTAATATCTTTTCAACTAATTAATATTTTTGTAACACTGATATCTTCATTATTTACTTTTTAGTCTAGGATTAAGTTCCCCGCCCTAACTTTTTGCATTCAATTTAATTTTTCTTCTTTTGTAAAAAACTCAACATAACCATATCTCAAGTTCACCATTACAATGTAAACTGTGTTGTTTTGTTCTGCTACCCAGCTTTCAACTACGCCTTTCTCATAAAGACTATCATACGCAGGTTTATGTACAAAAGATAATTGTTCCCCATCACTAATAAAATCTTTTGCAAAATTTTCAACCATTTTTTCAGCAACAGCTTTTGAAACCTTATTCTTTGTTACAGCGAAAGAGTAGTTCTTGTAATGATACATTTTAAATCCATTTTTATTGAAAGTTACTTCAATTTTATGAATAAAGTTATCACTGTTAGGTTCATTTTTACTCCAAAGGTATAGCGTCGCTCCATTCGTACCTTCTTGACTGAAATTCGGCATATTATCAAGAACATTTTGAGGCAAGGACTTTTTCCTTTGAGATTTGAAATTTTTCAGTTTTTACTTGTGTTCCTACTGCCAGGGAATTTTTTGTTGATTTTTCTGGTTTAATATCCTTATATTCACTATTTTTCTGCCCACAAGAACACAGTACTATTCCTAAGACACAAATTAACAAAATAAAATTAACCTTTTTCATTCATCTCACAAAAGAATTAGAGCATCAAAATGTTGAAAAAGAATTAACAAATTTTAAGAAGAACTTGGATAAGTTCATAAAAAGTAAAACTCTTACCCCAGAAATGCTTCATACGCGGTTGATAAAATTGAAGTTTATGCAGATGGAACTGCCACCGTTCATTATCGATTTAAAAAACCGACTGCCCCATCCGCATAATTTAAACTATTTATTCTTTTTGTTCAGTGAAAAAATAGTCCTGCTACTCCATCCCTCTCCAACCGCATTCCTACGTTACCTAATTTATCCCATTCTGCACACTTCCCGCATTTTTCCGATTTCCTTCTCCCTTTTTTCTCCCACAACTTTATTATTTTTTAAAATAAAGTCATAGGACAGGGAACAGGATTTAGGGGGATTTTTCCCTTCTCTCTTTCATACTTTTGGGGTTCGTAAGAACCCCTCACACAGTTATTCAAACGCTGATAGGACAAGGGTTCCCCTTCTTTCCCTCTAATCTTTTCCCTGAATCAAAAAGGATGGGATTTCTGTTCCCACCCTTCCTATCTTTCCTTTTCTTCCTGCATTTACCCACACGTTTTCCACAAGCATATCAGAACTTTGTTTTGATTGTGGCAATGGTTTGTTTTATATGTCAGGAGATTATTTTGGGTTTACACTTTTAATTTTATCAACGCACAGCACTCCACATGGCTCGAGAGGACAGAATGAATGTCATTTGAGTATGTTCGTTCTCGGAAACATATCCACTACGATTTTAGCACTATCGGTAGAAGGGAACATATCCACTATATCCGTAACAAAACACATTATGCTCATAAATTCATCGAAAAATTAGAATTTGTCAATTTGCCAATCTACCTGACAAGCTGAATTTTTCTATATACAATTATTATTCAATAAGTTTTATCAAATCATCGATATCCCATAGTGCCATTAAAGTTTTACGTTCCTCTGCAAATTTTCTCGCATCCTTCGTAAATTTTGAAGAAGTCACAACCATCGATTGATTTGCTTGCATAGCAGTTTGGACTCCATATATACTTCTAACTACACTTACATCTACTTTATGCTTCGCTCCCCAATGTTTACATTCAACAATTAATGTAAACGGAATTGGCTCTGCTTTCGTTGCAATAATGTCTCGTCCACCATCTCGCGTCGCCTTCGTAATTTTCACACTAAATCCTAACTTTTCAAATATGTCACCAACAAAAAATTCAAAATCTCTTGGAGACATGTTTTTTATCTGTTCTTTATAATAATCTAATATAGATTCAGCTTCAATATATTCTTCATATGCATAATTACTATAGCCATCATCAAATTCATACTCTATTTCCAATGTTGGTTCTTTTACAAATCCCCCTCCGTTACAATCAGAATCTGAAAAATTGAATGCTCCAACGGGATATTCATAGCCTCTAATACTAAAATCTATCCATGTATTACATTTTTCACAACATATTTCACCATAAAAATTATACTCTATTTCTTCTCCCATAGCTCGATCATACGTTGAAGTGTCACACTCTAGACTATCTGTCTCAACCAATGTTACATGACCACATTTATTGCATTTTATATAAAAGTCCTTGGAAAACCGCATCATATTATATCACCCTCCTCATATACAAATTCCTATTTATCAGTTATTTAACAGGTAACTTTCATTTCGCGATTTAATACATCTACACATATGGATCTAAAAGGAGTTTCTTTGTCCCTTTTTTATTTTCCTCATCAATTATTAAATCACAAGTCAATTTATCTATATCACTAAAATCCATATCTGGTTTAAACCCTTTATCTGGTTTTAACCAATGATTCATCATCAATCTGTCAAACGTTGCTTCACAACTTCTTCTAGGACATCTTCCTATTGTTGTTGTGAAAAAATTGGAATGGTATGAATAATGATGCGTATGAATAAAATCATCCCACGATTGGATAACCTCATCTTCATCACGCAAATCAACTATTTCTATTTCTTCAAGATTTCTATCTTTCACCGCACCCCATGCTTTTTTCAGCATGGCAATAGCTTCAACATCACTCTTTGGTGCGCTATATCCAAAAATAGTAACCATATATGCTACCTCTAAAGCATTATTTAATGATTTCCATGACTTTGATATAGCTGTATCACTAGCATAATCTTTATTCTTTATTGGAAATAAGAGTTTTGTGGGAGCGAGGGGTTCACCACATCTACACGGCATTCCTACATTACCCATGACATTATCCTCTGAACAATATCCCACTGCAACATTTCCATGTAAAAAAGCTAACTGTGGCAAATTGGTAGTATAAGCCATAGCACGTGCATAAGCCTGCACTAATAGTGGATCCCAATTAAAGGTAGCAATTAAATCCTTTGAAGTTAGTCCCATAATCAAATAATCATAAACCGTAGGACTATCAGGTAACTTGAAGTTTAACATGTAGTCACGGATGACTGCCTCTAACTTTTGCTTGGCATCCATGCAATTGGGTTCTGCTTTACTGCGCTCATCAAGTTCCATATAAATATCTTCTAAATTGTCAGAAGAAGTATGTAGCGTTATTTTTTCTAGTATATCTGTCAATCCAAGTTTTTCAATGAAACCATTCATTGCGGATATTTTCCTACCATTGTTATCGCCGTTTGGGATAGCCGCACAACTCGCACCTGCGCCCAGTAGAACTACATGTGGTCTGCTCTTCATGTAATATTCATAATCAAGCAAATCATTCACCTCTATCACATTTATAAAAGTCACAGTTCTTCACTGATCTTCTTTTATAAAAAGTATTTACTCGTCGTTTTTATATTAAATAATTCTTCTTTGTCTTTTTCTGTTAACAAATCATCCGGATATTTACTAGAATCCTGAATCCAATTAGCCTTATCCATAGCCCATTCATATTCATCTGTTGTTTCATCCAGCTCAGCAGAAATATATTCCTTTATTAGTTTCGAGTAAAAATAGTTTATCGAGTTAGTCAGCAAATCCTCAGTTTTTTTACGCTCTTTTTCTCTCCGTTCTCTAAGTAATTCCCTCTCCCGTTCTTCTATCAATCTTTTTTCTTCCTCTAGGATATGCGCCTTTTCTTCTTCATCCATAATTGGCGGAAGCGAAAATATGTATAAGAACACCTTTCTTAATAAATCTTCAGTTGTCATAGTTTGCGTTTGTTTTATTAATTTTTCATGCTTGCCCCATTTACGCCAATACAACTTATAACCTACTTCAACATTTATTTTTCCTATTGTTTCATATTTAAATGTGTTGTAACGTGAATAGTCTTTATCCTCTGGGGATAATGTGACTTTTTTACAAGGAAGTCTAAATTTCAAACTGAATGTATACTTTTTATACAATACTTGTGTTTCATCATATTTACTAACGATTTTTGCTCCAGCCATTTCAAGCGCTTTAAATAAGCTATCAATGAAAGGTAAAACTTCTGGAATGATTTCACCCGAAGCAGAATTAATTCTTAATTTATCCTCTCTATATGATTGCGTTTTTCTACGGTATCCCACTATTTCTTTATGGGGTTTATTGGATAAAGTCTTATTAACCTTTAATGAGTTGTATATTTTAGTTAATTTTTCTTGGTCAGATTCTAGGTCAGGAAAATAGGACGGTTTTTCCTTTTCTATCTTCTTTGTAGGTGAAGCGACGCTCTTTTCTGTAGGAGGGCTACTGGACTTTTCTTTATTTACTGCAACTGTTATTTTTTTAGGTACCTTTGCAATTTGTTTTTTAGCTGTTTCAATGACAACTATTCGGTTATCATTTGGATTTGGTAGTGGTGATTGGACTGGCTTCTCATTCCCCATATGTAAACTGCTCCAATAAGATGCTGTAGGTAATGGAATATCATTGCTAGTACATGTATTTTTCAATTTATTATAGGGTACATTTAACTCTTTAGCTGTTTTAGTGGTACCAATAGTCCATAGCTTTTCATATAAATCTTTTCTCGAGATTGATAGCATGATTTTCCCTCTCTTTATCCTTTGCTTCATTTTATATCTACAAAAGTTTTCAGTCAATTTGATACTCAAATAAGCCCATGTATGCATTAACATGGGCTTGGGTAGATTTATATTTCACATTTCTATTTGTCTCTCAATTCCTGATTTAAATTCAATAGTTAAATCGCTGTTGTAAATTGTTACTTTCTCAATAAGCCGTCTTACTAACTGCTCATCATATTCCTCCAGCTCGCAGGATTGCTCATTCAAGAAATCAGTCATTTCAACGATTCGTTGCCTTTTTCCTTCTCGCTCTGCATTTTCAACTAGTGCATTTTGCTTTAATTCTCGAAGGCGGTAAATTTCATCAGCGACATCTTCATAGTCATTCTTGGACTTTGCTTGGATAAGAAGCTGTTGTTGCAATTCTTCCAATTTGCTATCAAGGTCATCAGTGGCATTATCATTTTCTTCATTAAATACAGTAGCTATGTTTTTCTGTAGCGCCTGGATGAAGGGTTCTTTGTTAGCCAAAAGGTCGTTAATAGCCTTGACCACTGCTGTCTGCAACGTTTCCTCGTTTATGGTAGGTGCAGTACATTCAGAGCCCTTTTCCTCCAATCGACTAACGCATCTCCAAACGATTGACTTGTAACCTCGGTTATTCCAATGTACCCGTCGGTAAATATCGCCACAGTGTCCGCAGTAAACAATACTCGATAAAGCATACTTACTGCTGTAAACTCGCTTTCTACCACCCTTGCCGCTGCGAAGATTTGCTCTTCGAACCATCTCTTCTTGAACTTGCATAAAAAGCTCACGTGGAATGATAGGCTCATGGCTATTTTCCACATAATACTGGGGAACGATGCCGTTATTCTTTACTCGCTTTTTAGAAAGGAAATCAACCGTATATGTTTTTTGTAGAAGTGCATCACCAATATATTTTTCGTTCTGCAGTATCTTTTTCAATGTTTCTGGTCTCCATTTGGCTTTGCCTGCCGCTGTTAGAATACCATCTGCTTCTAACCCTCTTGCTATCTGTAAAAGGCTAGCACCCTCAAGGTACTCTCTGTAAATTCGTTTAACAACCTCTGCACCCTCTGGGTCAATCACCAGTTGCTTGTTTTCATCTTTAGTATATCCGAGAAAACGCTTGTGGTTGACCTGTACTTCACCTTGCTGATATCGATACTGAATACCTAGCTTAACGTTCTGGCTTAAGGATTGGCTTTCTTGTTGGGCAAGGGATGCCATGATAGTCAGTAATACTTCACCCTTAGAATCCATGGTGTTGATATTCTCTTTCTCGAAGAATACCGCTATGTTTTTATCCTTTAACTGACGGATGTATTTAAGGCAATCCAACGTGTTTCTGGCAAATCGGCTGATGGATTTTGTGATAATCATGTCAATTTTTCCTGCCATACATTCTTCAATCATGCGGTTGAACTCTTCACGCTTCTTGGTATTTGTACCTGTGATGCCGTCATCTGCAAAAATACCTGCCAGTTCCCATTCCTTGTTCTTCTTAATATATTTTGTATAATGCTCGATCTGAATTTCATAACTTGAAGTCTGCTCTTCACTATCCGTTGAAACACGACAGTAAGCAGCCACTCGTATTTTGGGTTTGCTTTCACTATTTTTATTATTTCCAACCCGTTTAATTGCCGGAATCACTGTTACATTCCTACTTACCGCCACTTGTTACACCTCACTTTCTATCAGACTGTAAGCATATTCCGCCTGCTTGTATGGATCTTCATATTTTTGCACCAGAGGTTTTACTTTGAACTTTACAGGGTAATCCCTTACCGGTTCATCTTTAGGCTCCCATATCCTTCCGAGCTTTTCTGCTCGTTTTCGTTTTTCTACTCTGGCTTTTTCAAAGGTCTCTTCATCAATAATTGGAGGGTAGAATTCATCGCCCAAGTAATGCTTGTTCTGCAACATCTTACTTGCTGTGGCATGGTAGCAGTCTATCCCGGCTTTTTTAGCAGCCCCCTTCAAAGAAAGTCCTGCCAAGTACCCTGAAAATAATTCTCTTACTTTTTCTGCTGCTATATCATCCACAACAGCCTTTCCATCTTCAATTCTATATCCATAGGGTGTGTGACCCATCTAATTCACCAACCTCTCCTTCAATGTGATTCCACATTTTAATTCAAATCCGACTTCCTCTCGTGAAAAAACAATAATCTTTTCTACGTAATTTTCAAACAGCTCATCCTCATAGGCTGTGAGCATTTTGGACTTAGTGGCAAACTTAAGTAAACGGGCAACTTCGTCTACTTTTGCAAAATTGCCATTGACGGAACGAGTAAGTTGATCCTTTTCAGCAAGAAGCCTTTCTCTTTCTGCTTCCAGTGAATTCTTTTCTTTATTAAACAGGGCAGGTTCCAGATACGCTTTGGCCATTAAACCCGTCAGCATCTGGCTCTGCTCCATGTTATTTTCAATCTTAGTTTCCAATTCTTCAATTCTGCTGAAACTTGCCACATTGTTCTGGTTACGTAATCCATTCAAAAGTGGTCTTAATATGAATTTCTGACCGAATATGAGTTTATTCATCATCGTAACAAATGCAGTCTTTATATCATCATCTCGTATGAACTGCATAGAACATTCCGTTATATTGCTTATATGCTTACTGCAGCACCAAGCGATGTATTTTCTTCCAGATGAATGAATCCGTCTTTTAAAGGTACTGCCACATTCAGAGCAAATAATTTTACTGGAGAAAGAATATCGGTTTAGATATTTGCTGTTGCGTTTTTCGATGCCTTTTTCTTTTGCTCTCTGATTAAGAATGGCATCTACAGCTTCAAAATCCTCATGGCTAATAATTGCCTCATGATGGTTTTCTATTAGATACATATTATTCTCACCGTAATTGGTGTGCCTGTTAAAATGGCTGTCCGTATAAGTCTTTTGCAAAATAACATCGCCAGTATATTTTTCGTTGGTCAGAATCCCTCGAATGGTAGTAGCCGTCCAACGGCCACCTCTTTTTGATGGGATACCCTTTTGATTAAGATTATTTGCAACTTTCTGTGTACCTTTGCCCGATAATACTTCTGCAAAAATATACTTCACAATTTCAGCCTGCTTAGGGATTACTTTCATTTGACCATCAATGTTTTGATACCCATATGGTGGGTAGGAAATTTTAAAGGTTCCGTTTTGAAATCGTCTTTGAATGGCCCACTTCGTATTCTCTGAAATGGAAATTGACTCACTTTCTGCAAGCCCACTTAAAATGGAGAGCATCAATTCACTTTCCATTGAACCTGTATTGATGTTTTCCTTCTCAAAATAGATATGAACCCCAAGGTCTATCAGTTTTCGAACCATCTCCAAGCAGTCTGTAGTATTTCTCGCAAATCGGCTGATGGACTTTGTAATGATTAGGTCAATTCTCCCAGTTTCACAGTCTGATAACATCCTAAGTAAGCCAGAGCGATTCTCCTTTTTCGTGCCACTGATTCCCTCATCATAATATAGGCCTGCATATTCCCATTCTGGATTCGCCTTTATGTAGGTCTCATAATGGGCCTTTTGTGCTTGCAAGCTGACTAGCTGTTCATTACTATCTGTTGAAACACGGCAGTAGGCAACTACTCGGGTTTTTGGCTTAATAAAAGAGTTGGCTAGATTTCCTTCTATTTTCGTTATCTTTTTCATCCTCTCACCTCCTTCTTGGTAGGTCACATATTACCTCTGAAACCCTTATATATCAACGATTCCAGGGCATTATCTCAGCTAAAAAAGGGGAGAAAGTTTGGCGGTTTAATGCGTCTATCTTGTTAAATTCCACTTCAGTTATTAAGCCTTTTTCGAGCATCTTTCTCAGCATCTTTTCTGCCTGGATATAATCAAACTCACATTGTAACTGTTCCTGTGAAACTCTCTTAAGTGCGGTGGTGCTTTTGTCTATAACCTCATCCGAAATCTTCGTAACTTTTTTATCCTCGTGCTGATTCACTAGGAATCACCTCCTACCTAATAGCCGTAGGAACAGGTCGAAGTTGAGGATTTGTAAAATTTAATTAGAATCAAGGCATAAAAAAAGAGCCTGCAAGGGAAGAACCCCCACAGGCTAGATAAATTAATTGTTTAATAATAATTTATTTGAGAGACTTTGTGAAAATCAAGAAACACCGTTTTAAACTCGCCCTTTTGATTAATCATACTTAATAAATGCATCCGTAAAGCCTGCCTTTTTAGCTTTGGCTAGCTGTGCATTCGCATTTGCTTTATCAGAATAAGCACCAATTTGCACACGGTAATATTTCTTATTCACCAGCTCAACTGTTTTATTTTCAGCATTTAATAGTTTCTTTACATCCGCTCGAAAGGTGTCCATACTCTTCCCATGCTTAGGAAACCAATGCATCACATCTGCATGATTACTGGCAATGCCTCGTTTATAACCTTCGCTATGACAGATGATATCTTTTTCACTAAACCCATAGAGTTTGCAAAGATGTACACAAAGCTCCACAGCTTCCTTGTAAACAGCAGAAAAATACGAGGCATCGGTCAATCCGTCCTCGCAAATTTCAAAACCAATATGAGAATTATTAGCGGCTCCTCCAGCATGCCAACCTCGGTGATTCCAAGGTAATGTTTGATAGGTAGCAATGGAACCATCTGCTAATTTACCAATGAAGGCATGGACACAGACTTTACGCCCTCCAGGTTTGTCTTGATTCCAATGGTTGTTATACTGGTTCTTTCCTAGCAAGCCATCGTCTGGGCCAACGTAGCGCTTCAACCATGGGTTGTTTGCACCAGTCGAGTGAACCATAATACCCTTTGGTGTTATGGTTTTACCCGCTTTATAGCAGGCATTGTTCGTAAGTAATAGTTTGCGTAACTTCATTAAAATCACCTCTAATCAAATATTAAGTCAATCATCTTCCACCACCAGGCTTAGGCGGTTCCCCATCACGTCCATGTAGTTGCTGTAGAACAGATTTTAGGTTTTCTGGAATAGGCAGTCCTATATGTCCAGCGTTCTCTAAAATGGATACTCCTTCATTACTTAGGTAGAAAAAGATTACTGCAGTTCGTAAAATCCCACTATTTTCTCCAATACTAACCAAAATTTGTGTATCGATAATATGAGCGATGCCTACCATTATAAAGATGAGTACCTTTTTGAAAATCCCCTTAGCACCGATTTCGCTACACAGTTTTTTGTTTGCAATTGCACAAAAGACACCTGTCAGGTAGTCAATGATCACAAAGGCTACCAGTGCATAGAGAAATCCGTCATAACCGCCGAGAAACCACCCAAGAAATCCACCGACTGCGGCAATAGCTAGCTGTATCCAATTCCAAATTTCTTTCATTAAAGACACCTCCGTTTCGTGTATTTCCATATAGAAAAGCGCCCCTGCAAATGACAAGAGCGCTGAATTTTATTTTTACATTATTTTTATTAGGTCATGAATTTGTTGCATCACATCTGCCCTAGGTCTTCCTGTACCAATAGGTAGCCATGTGACAGATGGTATATCGAATGCATGGGAAGAATCAAAACTATTAATTATCATAGTAATCGCATCAATAGCTTTACGCATTTCAACGATATGGAATGGCCAATTCTTAACAGTGGTCTTTCTTGCGATGATCTCCTCTTTCCAAGTTGCAGGGGACATATTGTAATAGCTACGTACCCTGTTTATAGCAGTTCGAAGCGTCTTAATATGCGCTGCCTTTACATGAGTCACATTAGCGGTGATGATTTCAAAAGGTAATGCTAAAATCGTGAAGGTACGAACAACTTCTGTGCTTGCTGACTCGATATCACTGTCAAGGCAACGAAAAGTAACCGTATGATTTCCTACAGAAAGAGGTTCTGCTTGGTAAACCGTCTTGACACCATTACCAAGATAGCCGCTTACAGAAAACCGCTCAGGATTGTCCACGCTATTTTGCCATGGACCAGAATCAATCCTTACCTCCACTATTTGTGTTTGTCCATCTGGTTCAATTCCTGTTGTAATCATAAAACGTGGTGTAGAGTTATAAGTAAAATTGCCAGACATTGGACAGTCCACTACTGGTGATGCAGGTGGGCTGTTTTTCTTTACCATGTTGCTAACTACAAAGGCAGAAACTGCATCAAGTGCATCTGTAACACTGATTCGATAACGGGTATACCGACCAGCTATTTGTGAAGCATTTACCTGAAGGCTACCTGAGGTATTGCTTGAAATAATAGTCGTCAGTGCTACGTATGCCGACCAATTCACACCATCTGTCGATGTAGACTGTTGTATGACATACTGCTTAATCGCACTGGTTCCAGGTACCGTCCCACTCCATGAAAGATTTATTGTATTAGCTTCATATATTGGAGGGTTTGCGGCAAAAATAGTCGGTGGGATCGGCAGTATATTTTTACGAACAGTGTTGCTAGATATAGCCCAGTCTGAGTAAAAATCTTCTCCAGCCGTACCACGGGTTCTTATTCGGAACCGACGATAATGACCACGTGTGGTAGGTGGACTGACATTTAAAATACTGCTTGTTGCTGAAGTATTGACGATAGCCAATGCCAACCAAGCACCCCAGTTGCTATTATCAGGCGACTCACTATATTGTATTTCGTAGGATGTGATGGCATTACCTGCACCACCAAATGCTCCACTCCACGAGAGAGTAACATTTCCTTCGGATAATGTTGCACTTACCGTGCAAAGGGTCGGTGCTGTACAAGCTGTCACGTTACAATAAATGCTATTGCTGACTTTCTCTATTGAATAAACATCCAATGAATCAATTGTCCAAATACCAAATTGTGTATATGTTCCTGGAGTCCTCGATACTATTGGATTATAACTGCCACCGCTTGCCGCCAATGTCAACGTAGTCAACACATTCCACGCACCCCAAGTACTATTATCCGTTGAAGTACGACTGGCAATTTGATATCCCTTAATTGGACTCGTACCGCTTGATGCCCCACTCCAAGTCAGTGTAATCGTTTCATCACTATATGCTGCAGGGGATGCAATAGCGGTCGTTGCTGGCTTTGGTACAGTGTTTCTGCGGACGCTGTTTGTGGATACTTTCCAGCCAGAGTAATAACTAGCACCTGCTGAACCACGGGTTCGCACCCGAAATCTACGGTAATTACCTCGGGTAGGAGGTGGCGCAACGGATACATTACCACTTGTTGCTGTGGTGGTCAGCGTGGTCAAGGCAGTCCATGCTCCCCATGTGACGTTATCGGTAGATTCACTATATTGAATCTCATAACTGGAAATCGCATTATTAATACCTCCAGAAGCCCCACTCCAAGAAAGAGTCACATTCCCTTCTGCAAGTGTTGGAGAAACAGTACAAGATGTTGGGGCTCCACAAGCTGTAGTAAGCAATGGAGCACTTAGTACCGTATAGCTTGAATTGGTAATTACACCAGAGGATAATGGCAATCGTCCATCAGATACCACTTTGAATGTGACTGGCTGGGTTGCATTACCTGTAGTAGAAGCGCAGGTTACCGAAACATATCTGAGCCTTGGTGTGGTCCCTTCCCAGTTATCTCCATCCGCCGCTTTAATACGTACCTGTGAAGAAGATCCATTTACAGTCATAGTGCAAAGCAATGCATAACCACTACGGATAAAGGAACCTGATGAACCCAACGCAGCGGATATGGTGAAATTGTATCTCATCTGACTATTATTTAGACGGCTTTTGGTATAAGTAATTGTGTAATGGACGGTCGGGCTAGAACCCGCCTGCAGAGTGATGCCATTAATATCCGCCACTTACATTCACCTCCTCCTATTCATAAACAGCCGAAACTAGCGAGTTTACCAGCCCACAAAGGCTAGTATTCAATCGGGTATCTATAATGTTATTTGCTGAAATCGATGTGGCAGCCGAAGGTACTAAAACATCAGCGATGCCAAGTTCATAGACATCGCTTGTTCTTGTCAACTCTGGAGCTATGGGTGTTGCTGCGGGAGTACCCGTGACAATGGCAAGCTGAATGCTCCTCGTAATTTGACTTAAGCGAACCACAACCCGGTCTATGCGAGGATTGCTTCCGTCTGCTGTAGAAAGTGGTTTGTTTAAAACATCCGTATTTTCATATCGATAACCATTAATCCACGCACTGCCCGCTGCTATGCTCACTACCAACCCAATCCCTGGAGACACCAGAAGGTTTGTTGGTGTAGAATAAAATACACCATTCGAGACAAGGCTTCCAAAATATGCAGCGAAATCTGTTGCGTCATAGATTCTATCTCCATCAGATGAGTTGAAAAATCCACTTTTCTCCATAAACTATTCCCTCCTTACTAAACGGTTTTTGTGTACTCTATAACTACATAGCCTGTATATGCAGTTCTATCATTGCCTGGTTCGACTACAATGTCGGTCATATTCACGAAGAGTCCGATTTGAGATGCAAAGTTGTTGTAACGAGCAAGGGGCAGTGGCAAGAAAACACTCCCATTCGTGACAAAACCGGTTAAACTGACAACAGTGCTGAGGTTTGCTATACCATGAGGTACATGTTTTGGTGTTGTATCCGTAAGCGAACCGAGATTTATCTCTTTACGATAAATCGTCTTGCCATCTATCCATAGCCGCCCTGTGTTTTGTTCTGTAGTTGAATAGTCGCTAAAGGAAGAAGCCAGTTTAGTGGCTGTAATTGTACGGTCTGTAATTTTCAAGCCAGTGACTGCTCCATTGGCAATCCTTGCAGTAGTTACAGGTTCGTTATTGATATTAAGCCAGTTTGCTTGAACAGAAGGGTTGTTAAATACGAAAACAGAAATCACATAAAATGTCATGGTATTACGAGAAATAAAGAAACCCATTGCCCGCTGATAGCCATTCCCCGTGTTATCCCCGTTATGCTTTACCAAAAAGACATGACCGTCATCACTTGGCTGGTCACTAAACTTATTGCCACTCCATGAGGTGAAATAAAAGGCATCCCCAGAGTTCATATGGTACAACGCATATTGTCCAATGGATATAGTACCTCCGCCCACATTGATTTCGAGTGCTGGTAGTTTACCATACAGATTATTGATAGTAGATGCTACGCTGTCTCCTTGAATCTCTGAATCTACCTCAGTCAAGTCACCTAAGGTTTCCTCCACAATTCCCAACGTTTCCTCCACGGTCCCTATAGCCTGTGCAATTTCGGATATGCCCGTTGGAGCAAATATCGCTGTTTTAACCTCGCTTAAGTCAGAGCGGATTTTTTGTGCTATCGTTAACTCCGCTTTTCCAAACACTACACTGATGCTCTGGCCGTCTGCGTCATAGGTTTCCTCGACTTCGGTGATACGTGTCGTCATGGATACACCCCATGCTTTGGAAATAACTTTGACGGTTTGCCCAAGATCGAAGTCTATCTTATATGACAAATTACCGTGTGGATTGACAGATGTATCAAATGAATAGCGTATTGCCTGCTCACTAAGCTTACTTTGACCTCGAAAGATTAGTGTATCAATGTAATCCGAACCAAAGTCTTCCGCCCGCAAATCCTTAGCATCCACAAAAATTTCATGTCTTGTCTCACCTGAGCCACCTGTAATCGAAATAAAGGTTCGCTCTGTGCCTTCTCCTTCACCAGCAACAAGGGCAGTGTTGGCATAATCTCCTGCACTTATTGTATAAATCTGTTCCGTAAGATTTTCATATTCCTTAGAAAATACTGCTTGTGATTCCTTTCCTCTATACAACGATATGGTAAATCCCCCTGTCGCAGGAGAGAACACGGTCTTAATGCCAATATCTGAGGCAACACATAGTCCTGTCACCGCATCCATCAAATTTCTATACGATATTTGTGTGCTGATGGGAACATTTAAGTTTGGAGCAGAAAAGGTTATGTTTGAAATCTTCCTTGCTGTATCAGAAGGATTGATAAGATTATTATTTAAAAGTTGCTCTACACAAGTAGAAATGTCACCAGACAGTTTCTCCGTTTGCCAAACAATGCGGCGGGAGAGGAAGGAAGTTGCAAAACGACCACTTGCAGTAATAATTTCATGCTCGGTTTGAGAAAGTTCCAGATGCTCAATGATCCCGGCTTCCTCATCATCATTTTTCCAGATGATATTCCCTTCCTTTAAGAGTTCTGTATTCTCTGGAGTTGCTATCGCCTTTAACTCAAATGAGCCACACTGGGAATAGCGTCTCGTCCAGCGTAAGTACTCGAAAGATTCCACAATGCCCGCAAGCTCTCGGTTTGAATTGTAGATATACAGTTCCATTTTCACACCCCCAGAAACTGCGGACGAAAGTAAATACTAACCTCTAACAGTTCCATATTGACAGAAGCATCGTAACGCAGTGTATTAAGACCCGCCGCTAGTTGAAAGAACACCGAATTCGTATCTAACAGTGAAAATGCATTTGTAACCGTTGACCCATCAATCTGGACTACACGCTTACCAGCGAAATGGGTATATACACGAAGTTCATCCCCAGCGCTCATTGTAGTGAGAAGTCGGATATATTCTCCCGTGTCTATGTTTAATAGTTCAGGGTTCGACACAGTACCTAAGGCCCTAAACACTATCTCGCATCCACAAGATACATCCCCTATATTTTCCACCGTAATGATTTGGCTAGGTTGACGCATTCCGAACTCCATCCCAGTCATTGGAATTTCCAATTCAAACTCAAATAGCGGTATCCATGATGCTAGTTCCTCTCGCACTTCATTTAATGTCTCAAAGAAAGGGGATGGGCAGAGCAGACTGACAAAGAAGTTTGGTATTCGTTGCCGATTAGAAACACTAAAACCTGCCTCCTCCACAACACAGGATATCTGTCGCTCGCGGTATTGAAGCGTCCCTAATAGCTTTGGACTAAATATTTGAAGGAAGCGTTGTCTCCTTTTATACGCCTCATCGGGAGTATCAGCAACAACCGTACCTTCAATCGTTATGTTTCGCATATCTAGTGTGGAGGAAATATAAAAAGCGCCATCTTGGTCTGGTGCCTTGAAAGTGTTGACAGTTTGACGGATGTTGCCAGTACCATCTATCTTCATAAGAAAATACGGTCGGCTTTGCTTAAGCGTAATGCTCTCTCCATCTCTATTGGTGTATGTTAGCTCCATTTCCGTACCTCCTTTACAATTCAAGTGCCAGTTTACGGGATAAGTTCTTAAACTGCCGTGCTAGTTCTTTTTCTGATAGAGCCTTAGGTGTCACTACCGAGATGTTTTGAGTGATACTTGCACCAGTGGCATTGCCTTGCCCAGATATACCTCTGTAATTAAAATCAAAGCTGGTTGGTACTGCATTTTGCATATCCCTTGAAACTGCTGTCATTGCATCCTCAAACCCCACACCGATACCTTCACCCATGTTGCGGCCAATTCCAGCAAATAGAGTTGAAGGGGAGCGGATACCAAAGAAGTCTTTAATCTTCGATACAACATTTCCGAAAAATCCAGATATTTTACTCCATAGCCATGCACCTGCATCTGATATACCTTGCCATAGACCTTTAATCAAATTGCCACCCACTTGAGCCATTTGACCGATATAACCAGTAAAGGCTCTGACCAGTCCAGAGATGATCTGCGGTACTGCTTTAACAATCTCTACGATTATCCTTGGCAGATTTGCAATCAGTGCCACAAACAGTTGAACACCCGCTAAAATAACCTTATCGATGTTACCAATAATGGCATTGACCAGCGAGGTAACAATCTTGGGAATAGCACCTACAACAGTAGTAATAATCTGTGGCAATGCTTGAATGAGAGATACCAAAAGCCGGATACCTGCATCAATAATCAAAGGGATTGAACCAATAACAGCACTGATGATACTGTCGATAATTTGCGGGATTGCTTCCACAACTGCTGTAATAATGGTAGGCAAAGCTGTAACCAGTGAGGACAATAATTGAATACCCGCTTCAATAATCTGCGGAATAGATTTAATGATAAAATCCACTATTGCTTTGATGATGACCGGTAAGGCAGAAGTAAGCTGAGGTATTGCCTCTACCAATCCCTGTGCTAACCCTATAATCAACTGCAAAGCGGCATTCAAAATGAGTGGTAGGTTATCCATCAATCCTTGGACAATCTGCATAACAGCAGAAACTGCCGCAGGGATGAGTTGTGGTAAAGCGATGCCGATCCCCTCCACTAGTGCTGTTACTAGTTCGATTGCTGCATTTATCAGTAGCGGAAGGTTATCAATTAACGCTCCAACAATCGTCATTAGAGCACTTACTGCTGCTGGGATAAGTTCTGGTAAAAGATTTAAAATTGTTTCCAGTACTTGCGCAAATATATTTGTAACCAATTCAAGAAGCATTGGTAGCAAGTCTGCAACCGCCGCTAATATTGCGCCTGTCGCTGTTGGCAAGGCGGCTACGATATTTTCTAAAACCGGTACAATATTAGTGACAACCGCCTCGAAAGCATCAACAAGATTCTCAGTCAGATTCGTCATATCAGCATTGGCATTACCGAGTTCAGCTGTAAATGAACCAAGTGCGGCCTGTAGTAACCCAATAGAACCGGAGATTGTCTCGGTTGATTCTTTTGCAAAGTTACCTGCATACTGCTCTGTGTTCTCAAAGAACATTTGCATTGCTACTTCGGCTTTTTCCGCTTGTGTTGCAGTATTCCAAGTGAAATCCAGACCCTTTGCGAGAGCATAGGCTTCGATGTTTGTAGCGTTCATCGCAACACCTAAGTTATCCATCATATCAAAGTTACCCTTTGCCGCCCCAGTGACTGCCTCCAATGCCGAGGACATATCAATACCCATAACAGATGCCATGTCTGCCGCACGTTGCATGGCCTTTTCAGTTAGCTCAAGACTTCTCTGTTGCTGTATACCAGAACCTTGGAATAACGCGCCCATTTTGTTAGCAGTTGCAAGGTACTCACTTTGGGAAACACCTAGATTTTTATAGGCTTCCTCACCAGTTTTCTGAATCGATGCAGCATATGCTCCAAAAACCGCCTCCGATCCACCTAGGTTTTGTTCTAATTCTCCGAACTGAGTAACTACCTCTTTACCTAACTTAATAGCCGCGGCTCCAGCGGCAACGGCAACCGCACCCATCGCCACACCAATTCCCTTGAGTACACCGCCAAGCTTTTCAAACCTGCCACCAGCATCCTCTGCACTTTTACCGGAATCCTCTAACTCTTCACCGAGATTATCCGCTTCAATTGTAGACTCCTCAAGTTCACGTTCCATAAGGTTCAGTTCTGCCTGAGCCCTATTTAATTGGATCTGCCAGTTTTGGGTGCGGCGGTCATTTTCACCGAAAGAGGAGGAGGCATTGTCAAGGGCAGCCTTAAGGGTTGAAATCTTTTCTTTCTGTGCGTCAATTTCTTTATTTAAAACGGCATTTCGTGCCGTGATCGATTGAATGGATTTATCATTCTTATCAAATTGACTGGTTACAAGGGCCATTTCACTACCTAGTACCTTAAATGATTGATTAATTTCCGAGAGTGCCTTCTTAAATTCTCGCTCACCCTCGACACCTATTTTTAATCCAAAATTGTCCGCCATCCCTTCACCTCCTCCTATATGCCTAGTGGGATAATATCGTCAATTGTCCGAGTTTTCTTTGGTTTTTCAATACCATGCCATTGCTTGTGGCAAGTCCATAAATCAAAAAACAGCCCAATTGGCATAAGCCAGAATTCCTCTGCTTCCATGCCCATCTGAACCGTTCCATAATAAAGAAGCCGGGTAAAGACCTCAGCGTCCGTTACCCGACTTCCACGTTTTTTGGAGTTTCCTCCTCACTTTCTACATTTCTCTTTGTACCTTTGAACATCGCCTCGGTAATTGCAGTTTTATATGCCGCTAAGTCAAGCGGTGAGGTAAGAAGCTCCACTTCTTCCTCTGTCAACAATTCTTCTGGTGCGTTCTTATTCTTAAGATTGCGAATCAAAATGGACTGGTTTGCAAGCAGCGTGATTAGCCAAACAATCTCGTCCAGTGCCATCTCGAAGTTTTCTGATTTCATCAGTTTTTCTCCAAGGTTTTCAAGACCACCGTAACGACCGGCAATGGCCTTTGTTGCACGTGTAGTTAAAACCAGTTCATACTCTTTGTCACCTATGTTGATTGAGGCACTTCTTTCATTATCCATTATTTCTCCTCCTATGGTTCAGGTGTATATACAGGTTCATAGACCTCAGTGAACCAGCCTGTTATGGTGGTCGATGAAACACCCGGATCACCTTCTGTAACTTCCGCTTTCCATGGGTGCTTGCCCAATCCATCCAGCTTATTTCTACGCATAACAGTTCCTTCAATGGTGGGTGTTGAAAAGGTAATGGAATCAGCCTTTGTCTGTAAGTTGGTAGCTGGTAGTCCAAACTTAACGCGATACAGCCAAAAATAGCGGTATGTTCCATTAGCCCTTTGTGCACGAAACCCTACTGCAACTGGTGTACCCACATTTTCACTGGCTGAGATTAATACTCCGTTGTCATCTGTAGAAGCACCAGTTAAATCCGCTGCAACTGTCGGACCAATGTCGTCAACACCGAGAGTGAGAGTACCACTGTTAAAGTCTTTCACAACCTCAGCCGCACCATCGTCAGCATACAGAATTGCTTCCACCAGTTCTACCGAAAGTTCAGCAGTGATGGCTTTTGCCAGCACAGAAGGTTGGGCATAAGTTTCCTCACCGTTAGCGTCCTCGGTTATTTTTGAATAGTACAGTCTATCAAGACCAATCGTTGCCATGTGTTAATCCTCCAATCTATAGTTTTTCGCCACATCGATGGCGTAATGATGATATCCAGTATCATCCTCGTGACCGATATATCTTCGTTCGGTCACAGTAAAATCTGCATTTATTAAAGCCGTTGTGAGCTGTCTTTTCCGCTCTAGGTAGTTATTTTTTGAGAACAGTGATATCCTCGCTTCCTGCACATCAAAGCCTGGACGGTTATCCGCATGAACTTCAAAAATATCCGAAAGAGGGAGAATCACGACATACTCATCTGGTGCCAAACCTGAAAAAACCCCGGTTTCCACGGGGAGCGGTATAGCGGTCACAAGTGTATTCAATTCCTCTAAGATATTCATATCTTCTCGATTTCCTCCTCCAGCTTGGCGACCATTGCATTGATGCAAGGTTTCCTAGATGCATTCCTCGCAGGCTTTAGGAAGGGTTTTGCAGGCTGACCATGTTTGCCATATTCGATAATGCTGGCAAGTTTAGCATTGCTCTCACCATCAGAGCGCGGCTCAGCAAAGCCGACTTTTACATTGAAGTTTCCGTTTCTATCCTGTTTTGCACCAGAAAGGCCCAGTGAAGATAGCAACTCACCAGTGCTTTTGGATGGATATTTCGTGTCCTTGCCAACCACCTTGCTCAAATTTCCCTTAACTTTATCCAGCACCACTTCACCGCCAACTTCCAAAACCTTAGGAAGAATCACATCGGTCTGGTCAGCTAATCGAGATACCTTTAAAAGGAATTCTTCTGGCATCTTTATATTCGCTTTTGCCATATCCATCACCTCACAGTTGGTTCTAGCTTTTCGGCTAAAACCTCGACATACATCCCTCGGTTTCTTACATCCTCAACACTTAAAATCTGATATCTGCCATCATCACAGACGATGACCATTTCATTCGTCACCTTAAGTCCATAAATTTTCCTAAACCGAAACAAAGAAGTTGCAGATGAAAATGATGCCATATTCGTCCACCGCTCACTGCCATGACGATCTTCCTTGTAAGCAAGTACACTAACGAGTATATTGTCACCTTTTTTGGAGAAGCCTTCCTCATCCTTTATTGGTACCGTACTGATGATATCTATGAATGTGTTCATCTTTCCAAAACTCATGCTAAACACCCCACTCTCGGTCAAGCCGTAAAAGCAGGTTCACTGTGTTCCATACTTGTTGCCCCGCCTGTACACTGTCAGCAAAGAAACCTGCCGTCGAGCCATCTCTACTTTCATAGAAATGACTCGACAACATGATCACTGCTTGTTCTGTTGTTGGAGGCATGGCATGTGTTTCATAATAGTTTTCAGGAACGTGCTGATAGCTTTGTGCATAGGAGACTGCAGCAGTGATAAATCCAATAAGGAGGGCATCATCCTGATCATGTGCTAAAATTAAGTTCGCTTTAACTTTAGGCAAGAGATTATCTGCCACTGCCATACCACCAACCTCCTTTACATTCCACCTTAGTCAGCCTCCATAAGCCCAGCTGCTTTTAGTTTGGCAAGCAGGGCATTGAAGTCCGTAACTAGACCAGCAACATCGGTGGCGGTGCTGTCTGCCTGGTTTACAGCAACAGGAAGCCCCATAACCGAGGCCCCTTCTTTAATTTCTAAAACACCTCCGATGACAGTTTTTTCTCCGCCTTGTTCGGTATAATTCTTCGTGTTATAACTCATAAAGCACCTCCGTTAGGCTTTCTGTTGGAGTACCTTAACGGCCTCCGGTAAGATCAGCTTTCCATCAACTCGCTGAGTCGCAATAAATCCTACTTGACCTGTAACAGCATAGAGTTCATTTAATCGTTTGAATACGCGTCCTTGACGGTCTGCCACCCAGTAATAACTAAAATCACCGAATACCATAGTCTTTGCACCTGCTTCAATAGTAGGTACATATGATGAGGTGTACAGCGGGCGGTTAAGAATCGTATCAGGTGTCCCCGCTTGGACAGAAGGTTGCCATAAGTACTGTCCGTTTCCGTCCTTTAATTTACGGATAGCTTTTATAGTGGCGTCATTCATTACGAATACTGCCTTATTTCGATACGGTGCTTTTAAGCTGTAGAATAAATCTAATACCTCATCCAAAGTGATGGCAGTGGCACTTGCCGCAGTAACCCCAACTTGACCACCACCAGTAGCATTCAGAATTCCTGTTGGCTTTCCTGTACCGTCACCTATGAAGAAGGCTTCCTCCTCCTTGTTACCAATGCGACGGGCGAATTCTCTTGTGATGTAGCTTTCGAGATTAAACACGGAATCATTTAGCAGTTCCTCAGAGACTTTGATCATCGTTGCTAGTTTATAAGCACCAATCGATACTTGACCGAAGCTGTCATCACTCTCTGGTATAGCTCCCTCTTCATCGATCCAACTTGCAGTGCCTTTGCTTGCAACAACAGGAATCTTGCGGTCACCAGAAGATGTAGTGATTACATTGGCCAACCTACGGAAGATATTTTCTTCCTCTAGAGCTTCTACAAGCGTACGCTCAAACTCATCTGGCACGAGGAATCCGCCTTCGGAATCAGTGCCAATCTTTAAAGCGTTCCTTACTTCATAGCTGACATTATCACGCATCGCATTCCAGAAAGCTTTTTTGTATTCAGCACTTGCGCGACCAGTCTTTTCCTCTCCAGTTCTAGTAGGTTCGTTCGTAATTGGGTTACTGGTTGCTTTCGACAGTTCCAAGTCGATAGATGCTTGACGTTCTAAACGCTCAATTTCCTTACCAAGAGCCACCACATCGGCTTCCATTTTTTCATAGGTTGTCGTGTCCTCAGCGGATAACAGTCCATCACCGCCACGTTTTGAATCAAGGAATGCCTTTGCTGCGTCCCAAGCTTTAGCGCGTTTCTCACGCAATTCAAGAATTTTACTCATTGTTATTTCCTCCTTAAAATTAGTGCGAAATTAAAGAAAGCCGCTTATCCAGCGACTCAATGGGTGTACCTGTTTTCTGTTTTGGTTGTTTTGGTTGTTTTGGCAGTTTGCTGATAAGCGAGTTAGTAACCGCCATCCTGCTAAAGATAAGACTATCTGTCAAATCCGGTGTTTCACTTTCCATGAACATGATCTTATCTGCAAAACCAAGTTCAATCGCTTTATTGGCATTCATCCAGGACTCTGCATCCATCAGATGGGAGAGTTTTGTTCGAGAAAGACCTGTCTTTAACTCATAGGCATTAATAATGCTTTCCTTAACCTCATCCAATAAAACCTTTGCTCGCATCATTTCCTCACTGTCACCGATAGCAATGGTTGATGGATTATGGATCATCAGCATGGAAACTGGGGACATATACACATCCCCACCTGCCATTGCAATAACGGATGCCGCACTTGCCGCAAGCCCATCAATCTTTACAGTGACTTTTCCGGTATACTCCATCAGCATGTTATAAATCTGGGCTGCTGCGAACACATCACCACCAGGGGAATTAATCCACACCGTAATATCGCCGGTGCCTGCCAGCAATTCATCTTTAAAAATCTTAGGTGTGACCTCATCGCCCCACCACGTTTCTTCGGATATCACTCCATTTAAATAGAGGGTACGTTCTTCATCAGAATCTCGCACCCAGTTCCAAAACTTCCTCATTTACTGACCTCCTTCGGTTTTGGCAAACGCACCTGCGTCAGCCAGTTTTGTCATATTTCCGTTAACCAGATATAAATCGCCGCCTTCCTCAGCCGGTATTCTGTTCATGTCCTCCAGTTCACGGATATCGTTGGCTGACATCCAGCCATTTTGACGACCTGTAGCGTAGCCATTCATACGACTTTGGTAATCACCACGAAGCAGACCGTCCAAATTGAACTTGATAAACAGTGAAGTTTTCTCAGAAGGCAAAATAAGCGATTGCTGGAGACTTTGTTCCCATCGCACCACCCAAGGATCGAGGGTGTATTTTACAAACTCCAAAGACTGCTGCTCAATATTGGAGAAACTGGATTTCTCTAAATCTCCCACCATATGGGGCGGTACTCGGAAAATCCTCGCAATCTCATTAATTTGGAATTTCCGTGTTTCTAGGAATTGTGCCTGTTCAGGCGGGATACCAATGGCTTGGAACTTCATGCCCTCTTCCAACACAGCAATTTTGTGAGCATTGCCTGTGCCTTGGTAGGCACTATTCCAACTATCCTTGACCCTCTGTATATCTTTGATTACTCCTGGGTGTTCCAGCACACCTCCGGGATTAGCACCATTGGCAAAGAATGCCGCACCGTACTCTTCAGTAGCAAGTGACATACCGATTGCATTTTTCGCCATAGCGATTGGGCTATAGCCAATGAGTCCATCAAAACCTAAGCCAGGTATGTGTAGAACTTCATCTTTACGGAGTGTGACATAGCCACCTTTTGGGTTTAGGCCACTTTCATCAGTATCACGATAGTAGGTATAGACCAGCTCTCCGTTTGTTGCTCGACTAACTTCCATCTTGTTAGGAAGTAGGGGATAAAGTGCAACTGCCTGCCCACGACCGTTTCTGACCACCTGTGCATAGGCATTTCCCCAAAGTAAAAGATGACTCATCAGTGTTTCTCGAAACACGAATGAAGTCATCTCTGGATTTGGTTCATCATGAAGAAGGTAATACAGCGGGTGGAAAGGAATCCTTTCTTTACCTCCATCAGAACGATATCTATATACATGAAGTGGCAGTCCGGCAATCGCTTCAGCTAATATCCTTACGCAGGCATACACTGCTGTTGCCTGCATTGCAGTACGTTCATTAACCATTTTGCCAGATGATGTACCGCCAAACAGGAAGGAGAACGCACTACCCACACGATTTTGCGGTTTGTCTCTTGAACGAAACAGTCCTTTTATTAGATTCATAGGCATCACCTCCGAATATAAACATTGTGCTAACCATTAAGGTTTAAAAGACAATCAAACCTCGCTCGTCATACACCGAATCTCCACTATTACCTGAGCCACAACGAATAGCACGATCAAGTGCCATGATAGTTGCCACCGCGCCATCTATTTTTTCTGTACTTTTTTCTTTATCCGGCTTCACGTTGCCCGCCGGATCAGTTTTTATAAAGATGTTGTCCATCATCCAACGAAGCACTGGATGCCCACCGTGTGCTATTCTTTCTTCTAATGTCAATTTCATCAGTTCTTTGGTTGGTGGTGACATATCTTTAAAGCCTTGACCGAAAGGAACGACAGTAAAGCCTAATCCTTCAAGGTTCTGAACCATTTGAACAGCTCCCCAACGGTCAAACGCAATTTCTCGAATGTTATACTTTTCGCCCAGTTCTTCAATAAACCGCTCAATGTAGCCGTAATGCACTACATTGCCTTCTGTGGTTAGAATATACCCTTGCTTCTCCCAAAGATCGTATTGCACATGGTCTCTTCGGACTCGGAGGTCAATGTTGTCCTCTGGCATCCAAAAATACGGAAGAACAATGTATTTATCTGTTTCATCCTCTGGTGGGAACACCAACACAAAGGCTGTAATGTCTGTTGTAGAAGATAGGTCAAGACCCCCATAACATACCCGCCTTTCAAGACTTTCTGGTATAACTGGAAATGCACAGGCATCCCACTTTGCCATTGGCATCCAACGGACAGACTGTTTAACCCACTGATTCAATCTTAACTGCCTGAAGCTGTTCTCTTCAGCAGGGTTTTGCTTTGCACTTTCACAAGCAGCCCTTACCTTGTCAATCCCCACCGTAATTCCCAAGCTTGGATTTGCTTTCTTCCAAACTTTTGGATTTGTCCAATCATCCTCTTCTTTGGCGCCATAGATTACGGGATAAAAGGTAGGATCGTATTTTCTGCCCTCAATAATATCAACCGCTTTTTGGTGTGTTTCGTAGCAGATACTCTGAGTATCCGTCCCCGCAGTGGTGATAAGAAAATACAGCGGTTGGGTCCTTGCATCCCCAGATCCTTTCGTCATAACATCAAATAGTTTCCGATTTGGCTGAGTATGAAGTTCATCAAAAACAACACCATGTATATTGAAGCCGTGTTTGGAGTAGGCTTCAGCCGACAATACCTGATAGAAGCTGTTGGTCGGCAGGTACACCAATCGCTTAGTTGAAGCAAGCAACTTTACTCGTTTATTCAGCGCTGGACACATCCGCACCATATCGGCTGCTACTTCAAATACAATTGATGCCTGCTGGCGGTCAGCGGCACAACCGTACACCTCTGCCCGTTCTTCACCATCACCGCAAGTGAGGAGAAGCGCAATTGCTGCGGCAAGCTCGCTTTTTCCCATCTTTTTAGGTATCTCTACATAAGCAGTGTTAAACTGCCGATATCCATCTGGCTTTAAAATTCCGAATAAATCACGGATTATTTGCTCCTGCCAATCGATAAGTTCAAAAGGCTTACCTGCCCATAAACCTTTCGTATGGGAGAGTGCTTCGATAAAAGCTACAGCGTAATCAGCAGCATCCTTATCGTAATATGACCCATCAGCTATAAAGGCGGTCGGCTTATATTTCTTTAGTTTCCGCATAAACACCGCCCCTTTTATGAAAAAGGACAAAAGAAAAGAGCCTCAATCCTATAGATGAAGCCCTTCTCCTTATCCTAGTTAAATTTTATTTACTTCTTTTCATCCACTTCCCCCGTCAGTATGAAATGAGCATATTCCGTTTTATGGTCTATTAAATAGACTACCAATTCATAAAACCCTCGTTCATTTGCTTCATACTGGACTCGATTTGCATCAAACATATTTGTGACTCCACTTTCTCGGATGGAAAGGATTTGTTCTTTGATTATCTCATTCATTGATTACCTCCCCCGATTCATGTTTACTCTTCGATTCTCTTGCATAAATCCTCACCAAAGGCTACTCCAAGGGAACCACCCGAATCCCAACTGACATGAATTGTTCCTATGTCATCAACACTAGTAACCGTACCTTTAGATCCAGGCTGAAGTTTAGTATAAGGGTCGTTCATTTTAAGTAGCATCACACGTGTTCCTGGAGTGTAATAGCTTCTAAGTTGCTTTAGCATTTCAGGGTGAATGATATTCATTGTTCACTCACCTCCTGCTTGAACGTTCCGCTTTTGAAAGCGGAGCTACCTGAAAGCTTCGAGAGGAGAATCTTTCGTCCCATCTTATATTCTGGTCCGATAAAGCCGAGCCTTAGCAGGAAGCAACGGAAAGCGTACTTTTCATTCTCTACTGATTTCTCGGTGGAGTTGACACGGGTCTGTTTTTTCGCCATTTCGCAAAGTGCCGTGACAAAATGGGTGTATGCCTTAACCTCCTCTGAGGCGCACTTACCTTGAAACCAAGGGAAGGTGACATATTCCTCATCTTCAATGATGGGAATGGAGTCCGTATCAAGTGCTTTCTTTATAAGAGTAGCTTTACTTTCTACTAATCCTTTTAGGTTCTCGATTGCCGTGTCGGTAAAATCCGCCCGTGGCATTTGAATTATCAGATTGATAGATTCTTCCCTTTCATTTACTTCTGCTTTCGGAAGTGGTGTGTCAAATTCTTCTGAAATTGCTTTGAGATCGTGAAATCTCAATAGATCATCGACCAGTTCCTTATTGTCTGGTCCACTTAGAACTCCGTTTTTGTTAACATTGTAGTCTGCCACCTCATATGCAAATGTAGGTGCTCCGAGATATTTTACAGGGGCATTTAGTTCTTGGCTGATTGCGTTAACCAGTGCTTTTCTTTTTGGTCCTGTAACATTATAGTTAATCTGCATTTTCATACCGCCTTTCTACTTTCGGTACGTACATATATCACTCTAAAAGCTGTTATTATCAAGTCATTTAGAGCATCTTTCTGTAGAAAATAGGATTCCATTAATCGGCGGTATTTTGTGTAGATAACACAATGCCAGTCAGCACAAAACAAACGCATGGAAGTGCTACACCATTACCCCACATTTTGTATTCAGCTGAATCAGAATGAGGATTGTTAAGCCATTTTATAATCTGATTTCTTGTTTTTGGCTTTTTACTTTTACCTATAATTTTGCGGTGGGTTTCCCAAACCTCCGTCCAGAATGAAATTTCATCTTCTGTAGGATTTTCCGTACCAAGGTCATCACACCAATCATCGGGGAAGCCTTGCAATCTTGCACATTCCGTTGGTGTAAGCCTTCGAACAATATAGTCCGGTTCAACCAATCCATTTTGATAGCCTGGATTGGTGCCATTGATAATCGTATTTGATGTACCGTCCTGTCTGTAGCATTGACTTTCAGCTTTCATCTGAGGATAAAATGATGCTGGTTGTGCCACTGCTCCAGGACCTTTTGCTGTAAGCGTAGGTTGCTGTTCTTCATCTATAGTCGGTTTATAAAGAGCGTTCTGTCCTTGATTAAAAGCCGCCCGATCAATACCGTAAGAAGGCTGAGTCACAACAGGAGCATCCTTATAATCTCTCGACAATAGAGTAGGTGCTTTATCTTCTTCAACCTGTGCATAGGCTCCGGTAGTCATGGCATAGGCAACAGCATGACGATCAGCGGTATTAAGCGTAAAAGAAACCTCTTCATCTATACCGCTTCCTTGGGGACCGTTTTTATCCTCTCTACCAATCATCGAGCCTTGCAGAGCAACTACTGCAATACCACCTTGATTACACCCCGGATTTCCTCCATTGGCATCAATAGTTCTAGAAGTATCCGCTTCATATATACCGCTATGTGGATTGCTTGACTGCATGGAATTGCTTTTATCAGAACATATGCCATATGCGGTAGGCACAAAAACGGTTTGATCATTATTGCATCCAAGAGTTGCAGACTTATCATCTTGTATCAATGCACCCTTACCACCGCCTTCACAGCCAGAGCGGATTTTTAACGTTTTAGGAGTGTTCATAATAAGGGGTACATTCCCGCCACCAGTTCCCATCCGAGAGGTTAGCGTCTGTATTTTATTATCCTCCGAGAGTTTCACACGGCTATCGGTTGGATGGTTTTCTATTACAACAGCTGTTTGATTATCTCCCATGTTTGCACGAAGTGATCCACTTAAGTTTTCGTCAGTATGGCCACCAACTCGAGAAGCAGCACCCGGTTCAAAGGACATGACTGCACCTGGGACAACACCTGTTCTAAGTGTAGGGGAACGTTCTTCCTCATATCCTACACTTCTGCTCTTGGCACTGTGTTCAGTACAAAATCCGCTTGACTGCATTACGCAAGGCTGATGTCCATGTTCCTCTGCTCGAAGTGTTGCTGTAATATCCTTCGAAACAGACATCACTCTTCCGCCTTGGTCATTTAGGCAAATTATGCTATCGCCTGTTTTTCCAGAGCGGTTTTTAGCATTTCCGGCAGTTCTTTGCCACGGGCTGCCGCTCGGCGTAAAATCCCTTGACAAGCCTTCGGACTCAAATAGTATTTCTCCGGCACATCCGTCTGCAAAATCTGCGACAAGGTAGATTCTACGACGACGTTGGGGGACTCCGAAATATTGCGCATCGATAGTTCGGTAAGCCACGCTCCATCCGTCTCCCATATAGATGTCAGCGTATGGCCATCGTCCTTTTTCAGGTAAAGGCACCGAGGTATTCGGTTCTTTGACACTGATGACCGTTTCGAGGACTGCTTTGAAGTCTTCTCCTTTATTCGACGAGAATGCACCGGGGACATTTTCCCAGACTGCGTACCTTGGATATTGTCCATTGGTCTTACACCTCATTTCCTTAATAATTCGGATTGCTTCATAAAAAAGGACGGATTGCTCTCCGTCCAAACCAGCTCTTTTACCCGCCACACTCATATCCGTGCATGGAGAACCGAAGGTTATGATATCTACAGGCGGAAGCTCCGCACCATTTAATTTGTTTATATCTCCATAATGCTTCATCTGTGGGATGCGTTTAGTCGTAACCCTTATAGGAAACGGTTCAATTTCAGAAGCCCATAACGGCTCAATGCCACAAAGCAAAGCACCTAGAGGAAAACCACCACTGCCATCAAAGAGGGAACCGAGTGTCAATTTACTCATCTGCATTCACCTCCGGCAGGTCACCATATCTGAATTTCGAACCATCTCTTAAAAGAAACACACCATCCGAGTTTCCGACTTGCTCAATATACCTTTTCACAATGACATCACAGTACTTTTCATCTAGTTCAATGGTGTAGCAAATTCTATCGGTCTGCTCACAAGCAATCAGTGTACTTCCTGAACCACCAAAGGGATCAAGCACGATACAGTTACTAAGGCTCGAATTCATAATGGGGTATGCTACAAGTGCCAATGGTTTCATGGTTGGATGGTCGCCATTTTTCTTTGGTTTCTCAAACTCCCAGATGGTGGTCTGCTTGCGGTCTGAATACCAGAGATGCTTGCCTTTCTTTTTCCATCCAAAAAGTACTGGTTCATGTTGCCATTGATAAGGGGATCGGCCGAGAACAAGGGACTGTTTCTTCCAAATACAAGTACCGGAAAGATAAAATCCTGCATCGGAGAACGCTCTTCTAAAATTGAGTCCTTCCGTATCGGCATGAAATACATAAATAGAAGCGTCCTTTGCCATCGCTGCTTCAGTATTTTGAAATGCTGCAAGCAGGAAATCATAGAACGCTTCATTACCCATATTGTCATTTTTTATTTTTCCAGCAGAACCTTCATAGTTGACGTTATATGGAGGGTCTGTAACTACTAGATTGGCAGCTTTCCCATCCATCAAGACATCAAAGGTGTCTTTCCTTGTACTGTCTCCGCAGACCAATCGATGCTGTCCAAGTATCCAAACATCCCCTAAATGTGAAATAGCGGGCTTTTTCAGCTCGCTATCTACATCGAAATCATCTTCTTTTATATTATCCTTAAGGGAATCCTTAAAAAGATCATCCAACTCTCCTGGGTCAAAACCTGTTAGAGATACATCAAAGTCAGAAGCATTTAAGTCTGTGATAAGTTGCGCCAATTTATCTTTATCCCAATCACCACTTATTTTATTTAGTGCAATGTTCAGGGCCTTTTCCTTTTGCTCATCCATTTCAACTACTACGCATTCTATTTCATCCATGCCCATACTCAGCAGGACTTTCAAGCGTTGATGACCTCCGATAACTCTGCCTGTGGTCTTATTCCATATAACGGGTTCTACATACCCAAATTCCTCAAGGGAACGTTTAAGTTTCTCGTACTCTGGATCACCTGGTTTTAAATCCTTCCTTGGGTTATAGTCAGCGGGGATGAGTTGTTTTGTTTTAATCTTTTCAATCAACATACTTTTCCACCGCCTTTCTAAACTCACCGTATTTATTTACATCCTCCCATGGGAACAGACAGCTATTAAAGTGACCATAAACCGCTGTATCAGAATAAATCACATTTCTTAGACGCAGCTTTTCAATGATGGCCGCAGGTCTTAAGTTGAAAGTCTCCTGAGCAGCCAGAGTTAATACTTCATCAGAAACAGTTCCAGTGCCAAGGGTATTTACAGTAAAGGCTACAGGATTTGCCTTACCAATGGCATAGGAAATACTCACTTCACATTTCTTGGCATAACCACACCAAACGATATGTTTAGCAATATACCGAGCCATGTAAGCACCGCTTCGGTCAACTTTGGTTGGGTCTTTGCCACAAAGAGCACCACCCCCATGGGATGCAAGCCCTCCATAGGTATCGACCATGATTTTTCTTCCAGTCAAACCTGTATCAGCAGCGGGACCACCAAGAACAAACTGCCCTGACGGATTGATGAGAAGTTCGGTTTCATCATCAAAAGGGAAGTCCTCAAAGCACTGCCATAAGACATTATTAAGGATATCCGCCTTAAGTTCTTCCTGTGTTTTATTCTTATCATGCTGTACCGAAATCACAATCGTCTTTATTCTTACTGGAGTGTCATCTTCATACTCCACTGTTACCTGTGCTTTACCATCAGGAAGAATCCCTTTTATCAGTTTTCCTTTGCGACAATCATCCAGTCTCTTTACGATTCTGTGGGAAAGTACAAGGGGCATGGGAAGCATTTCTCTTGTTTCCTTTGTAGCATAACCATACATAGTTCCCTGGTCTCCAGCACCGATAGAACCGTACTGTTCGTTTATCCCATTTCGTGCTTCCAGTGCGGTGTTCACACCAGCCGCAATATCTACACTTTGATTATGTACATATACATAAATCAAAAATTTTAGAGGATTGTATCCCACATCCTTCAGTACAGTTTTTACAATGTCTCTAATATTTACTTTCTCGCTGCAGGAGATCTCGCCCGCCACGATAATTTTCCCCTTAGTTGCCATTACCTCACAAGCGACACGTGATGCCTTATCTTTACGTAGGCATGCTTCCAAAATGCTATCTGCAATAATGTCGCATAGTTTATCAGGATGTCCAGCACATACACTTTCTGCTGTTAAATATCTCTTACTCATTACACCGTATCTCCTCATCTTTATTTTCCTCTGCGGGCAGATAGCAATCGCTCCATCACATCGTCCTGTGGGTTTAAACCAGAGTACTCTGTAGCACAGTTCTCCCTAACGATTTGATATATCTCCATCCATAGCCTGTTTGTCTGACTCATAAAGCTCTGGCTCATCGCTACATAAGGACTTTGAATTGCATTGCCGGTAGTTGGATGCTTTGCTAGAAAACCAAACTCGGTTACCGCTTCCTCACACTGTATCCATCTGGCCGCACTCATGGCATACCGTTCTAGAAGCTGTGGAAGTACCAAATGGGCACATTCTCGCTCCTCAAGCCATTTCCATGTAATTTCATAGATTTCACTCGCTTCTAAGGTTTTCCCATCCTTTTGCACTGCGGAGAGCATGGCCCTTGGCTTTGGCATTTCCTGCCCCTTCAGGTCAGCAGTATTCTTGAACTCGACGACCTCAAGCTTTCTTTTACCGGGATTTCCCTCTGCAATTTTGTCAGCAAGTGGTTTTTTCTTTTGACCGGAGCCTATACGGGCGCCGCCTCGGTTTGTTCCGTCTTTGGCCATTCACTCACCTCTTTTCATCGATGGACCTATTACCCCGTTTGAAACCGCGAATTTTCACGCGTTACCCCACGCCCGTTACACAAATGAAAAGCTGTGGAGATTTGACTCCCCCTACCGGGTTCCCCAACGGTCTCCATCTCTTGCTGTGATAGCAGAGTGGCAAGGAGTACAAAGAGCCATCAGATTACTTCTATCGTGAGTCCCTCCTCTTGCAAGAGGAAGAATGTGATGGACTTCATTTGCTGGGGTCAGCTTTCCTTGTCGTTTGCATTCCTCACAAAGAGGATGAGCTGCAATGTAGCGGTCACGTATCCTTTTCCAAGCACGACCATAACGCTTACGTGTTGCTGGGTCACGGTCATACTTTTCATACCGTGCGGCTTCCTTCTTGCTATGCTCTTCACAAAAGCGCTTGTCGGTTAGCTCTGGGCAACCAGGGTAAGAGCACGGTCGCTTAGGTTTCTTTGGCATACTGCACCTCCTTTTTCCCATAGAAAAAGCCCTCGCAGGAGAAATGCTCCCGTGAAGGCTTCTGTTTATTAATACTCCACACTACCATTATATAACTTTCACTACGGACAAACAGTGTCAGCGTATGCCAAACTGTGCCAAAGTGTGCCAACTTTATAGATTATCGTCTGGAACTATAGCTTTTGATGTTAGCGTAACAGAATAACTTAACAAAGGAGTTGTAATTCTTGGTAAAATGTATATGAGGGGGGGAAGAGATGCCGTTCGTTAAACATTTTGGGGTAAATGTAGTTGAAAAACCTAGTGGATTAAAATTAACAAGAGAAAATTATATAGAGAAAGTAACTTTTAAAGATTCACATTTAAAGAAACTCTATACTGATTCAATTATAAATAGCCACACAGAAGCTTGTTTATATAATTACGATAAGAATATGAACTATTTTCATTCATTATCTCATGAAGATTTTAATAAAGAGTTAGAAAATTTCATCCGTGAAAATATGAACTTTAAGGAAATTACAGACTTAACTTCTGTAGATGGTAAATCTGGATATTACATTATGGTGTTAGACGAATATGCTCAAGTTTATATTGGTACAAGTCGTGACATCAAAAAGCGAATACAACAACATTGGCGTATGCAAATGTTTTTTGATCGAATGATATTTGGCACTAAAGAAAATTCAATTTTATCCATAAATAGCTTTAGGGCTTTAGATACTACAAGGATATTTGTATATTTAACATCTAACACTTATCGCCTCGAAGATAAATTAATTAATCAATTTGATAATAAATATCTTTTGAATAGAACTGCTGGTGGAGTTTTAGATGGATTATCGGGAGCTATAGCAAATGGAAAAACTAGAGATTTGTCTGTTTAGGACAATTAGTTGAGCAAAAAAGGCATTGCATATTAGCAGTATAAATATGTAATGCCTTTTCCTTATTTAAAATTTGGTATTAATTTTTTACCCTATCCACAACTGTTTTCCTTTTTATTTTGGAACTTTTAAATGTTGCAAAGCGGATGAGTGGAGTCTGTGTACGGTTCTCATGGAAACATTAAGGTTAACACAGATTTCTTCCCAGTTAAGAAAGTTAATGTATCGGTAGCGAAGAAGTAGCTTCTCATCCACATTTTCCATCTGGTTAATCGCTTCACGGATATCTGATTTCAGTTTTATTAATCGTTCCACCTCTTGTTGTATCTGTTGCTCCAAATCTACTATTCTAATCACATATTTTTCAAAGGGTGGGTCAGTACACTTGGTTCGACTGACTTTTTCCTCAAGAACGGGGGATGAAACACTTCTTGATAGTTCCCTTAAGTTTTGTAACTCTTCAAGGTCGGAATTAATCAATTCATTCAAGCGATAAGCCTGCTTTAAGAATTCCTTAGCTGTCATCATCGCACCACCTCCTCTTGTAGCTGTTGAATTAACATGTCAGGGTTTAGGGAGGTGAGGACATTGAACAATCCAGAATGAAAGAAGCACTCCACCTCACGTTTTGTATATAAAGCAGAATCATTGCGAGGGTGTTTTGCTAATCTTTTCAAAGCAAAACGATAATCCTTGACCGCCTGTAGAATAATGGCATTTGCTAGTTTTTCAAAAGCGTCCATCATACAGCATCCCTCGCTTTCCCAAGATTTGCTTTGACCGCATTGATAAGATCGGATTGTGTCTTTTCCTTTCGTTTCAAAGCCCTCATCACATCTTCATCAATTGTGCCTTTAGTAATAATGTGATGGATAATCACTGTCTCATTTTGTCCTTGTCTCCAAAGTCTCGCATTTGTTTGTTGATAGAGTTCTAGACTCCAAGTAAGTCCAAACCAGATAAGCGTTGAACCACCACTTTGTAAATTGAGACCATGTCCCGCTGATGCAGGATGGATAACCCCCACAGAAATATCGCCGTTGTTCCAATCCTTGATATCCTTAGAAGTTTTAATTTCTCTGACATTGAATTTTGCCTTAATACGCTCTAAATCGTGATTATACCAATAGGCAATAAGGACAGGATTTCCGTTAGCACCTTCAATTAAATCCTCAAGAGCATCTAGCTTGCGTCCGTGGATAATATGGGGGTTTTTATCATCATCATAGATAGCACCATTTGCCATTTGCAGGAGTTTACCTGAAAGGACTGCTGCATTCATGGCATCTATTTCTTCATCAGCAAATTCAAGCACCATCTCTTCACGAAAGTGATCATATACGGATTGTTCTTTGTCATTTAGATACACAGGCACTTCATTGATCACGCACTCTGGCATTTTCAGAAAGTCCACTGATTTCATGGAAATGGTAATATCCGAAATGAGCCGATATATGGCATCTTCAGCACCTGGCAATGGTTTATATGAAAATATGATTTGCTGATTACGTTTATCTGGTGTAAAGAAGGAATTGCGGTAGTGAGTTATGTACCTGCCGAGTCTTTTACCCATGTCAAGAATACGAAACTCTGCCCACAAATCCATTAATCCATTACTCGATGGTGTACCCGTAAGACCCACAATCCGTTTTGCCCTTGGTCTGACTTTTAGTAGACTTTTAAATCTTTTGGCACCATAGGACTTAAAGGATGATAGTTCATCGATGACCACCATGTCATAATCAAAAGGGATGCCACTTTTATTTACTAACCAGTCAACATTTTCTCTGTTTATAAGATAGACACTTGCAGGTTTCCTAAGAGCTGCCAACCGCTCCTGTTCTGTTCCGATGGCTACCGAAAACTCCAGTCCTTTTAAATGCTCCCACTTATTTATCTCAGCTGGCCAAGTATCCCTCGCTACCCGAAGTGGAGCAATGACCAGAACCTTTCCAATTTCAAAACGATCAAGACATAGGTCAAATATAGCCGTTAGAGTAATGACACTTTTGCCAAGACCCATTTCTAAAAACACCGCAGCGATGGGATGCTCAAGTATGAAGTTCGTTGCATAAGTCTGATATTTATGAGGATTGTATTTCACCCAGTATCACTCCAATCTGCTTAACATCATCAATGACATAACAGGTAAAACCTAGCTTCTGTAATTGTTTTATTCTTCTAATCTGTAATAGTCGAGGTTTCTTTCCGGGAGCCTTTAATTCCACAAATGCCATCTTCCCATGTGGTAAAAGCACTAGGCGATCTGGCATTCCATCTAAACCTGGGCTAACAAACTTCGCAGCAATGCCTTCCATCTTTTTTACCTCAGCCACCAGTTTCTTTTCGATATATTTTTCAAGCATAAATACCTCCCATATAAAAGGCTCGGAACAAGAAAACAACTTTGACCCATTTTTCCTATACGCGTGCGTATGCGTGTATGCACAGGCTACTATTACTTCTTTTTACTATTTATAAATAAATAGGATACTTCTTGTTCCACTTGTTCCGAACCGTTGATTTTCCTTATCATTACTAACTTTAGGGAAAGAACCAGTATGGGAACAAGGTAAGGTACAACTTAGTTTTGTTCCTCGACTCGGGAATAAGCTCGTTGCTTTCCGTAGACAGGAAACGTCACAACACCATTCTTGTTCCCAGTGTACTTGTTCCACTCACTGATCTTTCTCATAATGGCACCGATGGCATAGGAATCTGAAGGCTTTAGCATTGATGCCTCTTTACCGAAACATTCACACCAAATCTCCATATTGCAGACAAGAGTCCTTTTTACTGTTCCAACACGGGTGCCGCCACCAAATTCGCTACCGCCGAGGAAATTTCTACGCTCGTACAAAGACATCGTGTCCCAATCATCCGGCAAGAGCGTATCCAAGTAAGTACGAACCAGTCCTTCTCGTTCATCTGTTTCCATAGCATCTGCCTGTTCACTGGTTGCCATGGTTACATCATCACCTTCAAGGTAGAGTTTTTCGCCCTTCTCATATAATACTAGTGCCTCTGCCCAAATCTGCTGTACTTCTTCTTTAGTCATCTGCCAAGCTTTCTTTCTACTGTTACCACTAATGCGGACTGGCCAAAATCTGCGGTTGCCCGTAATATCACGAAGAAAACCGCTTTCCGCATTGGTAGAACCTACAATCACGCATTGACGGGGATGGCTTTCCACGTTGACCCCATAACTGGCACGGTACTTATCATCCGCCCTCGAAATAAAGGACTTCACAATCTCCACATCCGTCTTACGCATCCCAGCAAGCTCACCGAGTTCCAACAACCAATATCCCTGAAGTTTTTCAGCCCCAGATTTATCTTTCATGTCCGTGAGAGTTAAACTGTCTGAAAACCAATCCCCTGCAAGTTTGGCAAAGAAAGTTGACTTACCGATGCCTTGAGGACCGTTTAAGATAAGAACACTATCAAACTTTGTGCCTGGTCTATAAATACGGGCTACCGCCGCAACCATCGTTTTGCGAATAATTGCCTTTGTATAGGAATTTTCTGTTGCACCGAAATAATCAATAAGTAGATTTTCCACTCGACAAATACCATCCCATTTTGGCAGGGAGTCAAGATACTCCTTAACAGGATGGTAGGCTCGTTCTGACGCTACCGCCAACACAGCATCCTTGGTCTTGGTAGGAGAATAGACTCCGTATTTGCTGCTTAAGTACACCTTCAGCAGTGCATTGTCCGAATCATTCCAACCACATTTAATCTGTTCCCAAGGCAGACCACCTTTGGCATCAATACCGTCACGGTGGCAATTGAAAGCGATATGCTGTAATTCCTCATCATGCCGAATAATCAAGACGATGTTATCCAAAGTGTCTTTTATCCGACCTTGCTTATCTAGTTCCAAACCTGTCTGCCAATCCTCATCACTAAACTCCTCTTCAGCCTGAGCCTGTCTTTCCTTTGCGAACTCGGCTTTTACCGCTTCATCTTTTATAGCAAACTCGCACATTGCCACAAAAGACGGCATCCTGCCAGGAGCCGTAGTAGTGGAAGCTCTATCATCTAAAGAGCCGAATTTATGAATACGAACGAGATCAAAAGCATTAAGAAGCAGGCCGCTTGCTGGATCAGTAGCATGGTGGCTGTATGCAAATTTATCATCATAGATAATCACACCCGCACTACTGTCAGCTGGAATATAGTCATATCGCCCTTCCATAGCAGATGGGGCATAAACTGCACCTAAAAATTTATCAATTGCTTCACGAACGGAATAGGCACGACAGAAAGTTCCTACCACACCTTCCTTTAAAAGCGGATCGGCTTGTTCTTTAAGACTGCGATTAATAACCTCAGACTGCCTGCTTGATACTGGCCAAGTTGACGTATCTCGCCAGTTTTCATATTTTGCAAGATAAATATCCGGGTCAAGTAATGCTCCATCCTGCTCTTCGTAGACAAATTCACCATTAGAGGAAGTGGATGGCCAATACATAAGGCGATGGGCTTCATATGTCGTATCATCGAAAAGGTCAATGCCGATTTCTTTTGCCACCATACGTCCAACAGCTGCATATTCTTCTTCGCTGATCTCACGAGCAAGGGGAACGATAAGTCTGAGTCTCGGATTTTCTGGTGTGTGCTTATGAGTGGAGTAAACGCAACATTTGAAGTCAAAAAGCATGCTGATTTGTTCCCAGATATCCGGTCTACCGTAATCCATATCAAGGGTAAGCAAAGAACGACACAGAACATTGCCCTTCTTTCGCCTTCCTTCTTTTAAATGTCCCCCGACAAAGCCGCCCACGTCTTTGATATCATCTTGCTGGCCTTTTTTAAGTTTCCGATATTCTTCTACCGTTTCTGTAGTACGTTGTGTTGTCTTTACACGGGAGCAAAAATCCCCCCAGGAGATATCTTTGTTTTTCCATTTCCTGTCCATCCGACTATTGCCCACTGCAATTTTCATAAACTTTCGACCTCCTCATGTTCCGGACTAAAATACCTGACCGTTTGTCTGCGTTTCTTGGCTACTTCAATCTCCCTTGCCATACCGCTTGAGATGGTATTGCCCAGCACCCACACCTCAGAGCATTTGCCCATAAGAACGATGTCCATAAATATGGCAAGCTCTCGTTCCTCTGGGTTTTCATCATCCATAAACTGCGGAAACATAAGGTGGGGAGCAATTGGGATACAGTTTTGGTCTAAGGCAAACCTGCAAAAACTGCGAGCCTTTTTAATGTTTCCTTCTACATCACCGGAATAGGGAGAACAGATATATACAAGTGGCTTAAAGGCAGATTTTTTCTCTGCCTTTTCCTTTCTCATTATGTTGGTCAGTGCTTCATGGGGAGTTGGGTCATGGTATCCTTCATGGTTAAATTTGTTGATCCCCATTACACACCCTCCATTTCTATCTGAGGCAAAATACCGTCCGCCTTCATCAGTTCGTAAATGAAGAGTCTGCCTTTTTGAGTCCAATATGTATGGACCTTTGTATGCTGTTCACCGTTACTGCCAAGGTAGCTATGTGTCTTAGTACTGGTGTAGCCTTTTTCCGCATACTTCTGATATAAGAGCCAAATGCCGCCTTGTTTAAACTGGATGCCCTTTTTATTAAGATAGCGGTTCATCCAAATAGCTGACTTGCCGTAATCTTTGGCAATTGCTGAGGTGGAAATGAGGTCTTTACAATTTAAAACTACATCGTAATAAGAGACTTTCGGTTTCATTTCTGCAATTTGCTGATTCTGAACAGCAACCGTACCTTCAAGCACTTTATTTTGATTCCTTACTTGAGTTAGTTGTTGATTGGCAAACTGTAATGCCCTTGCCATAATCGCCTCAGGGGAATTCCATCGTCTTTCTATTTCAAGAAAGTATTGACGGCATTGTTTTCCTTTTGGAGTACGCTGTATCATACATAGCTCTTTTGCCATATCAATTGTTAACTGATGGTCTATGCGTGGTCTGCCTCCAGTACTTTCGCTCAAAAATGAGCTAAAGTCTGACCCTTCCTCAAATCCGTACTCACACATTCTTGGAAACCAATCTTTATAAGCGGTCTTTACTTCCAAGGCTTCATGTAAATCACGACCGAGTACGGTTGGTCGTTGATTTTCATAATTGATTTTTACTAATTCGTCCATACGAATTACCTCCTGCAATATAGTCAGAGGAAAGTTCCTCTACCTAATAGCCACAGGAGGTAATGATTGTTGAGGATTTTGAAAAAATTTATTTTAATCTTTTTGATAAAACTGACACTCATAGCCATCAGCGCTAAGTAACAGACCATTTGCCCATGTTGGTGTCCTAGCCATCTGTTCACAGATAGCGGAAAGTGACATTCCCATATCTGCCTCGATGATAATTTCATCGTGTACATGAGCCACAATGGAACAATTCTTTAATGTCTGCATGGCATGACACAAAATGTCACGACTGATTGCCTGAACAATATTCTCTACAAATTTGGGTCCATAGCTATCGATTCTTTCCCATTTCTTCGTCCCACCGACCCCTTCGTAAGTAACCGACTCACCGCCAAACATATTCTCTCCCATACGAGGTTTCACATAGGCAAGCCGTCTACCAGAGGGGAGGACAATAAAGAGCATTCCACTTTGATAGATAAATTTAATGCCGTGTGTCTCTGTAGGAGTTTTTTGCTTAACACAAGTTTTTACTGCACGGTCAACATCCCACCAAAGTTTTGTGATATTGGGATTGGATTGTCTCCAAGCCGTTACAAGGGGCTGAAGTTCCTCTTCTTCAATTCCCATCTCCAAAGCACCCATTGATTTTAATGCTCCAACAGATCCACCATAACCGAGGGCAAGTTCGGCTATTTTCCCTTTCTGACGAAGGTGACCGTTCACACCATGCTTTTCAACAGGTACATTAAACATCTGAGAGGCACTGGCACAGTAGATGTCACCGCCGTTTTGGAATACATCTATTCTCCATTTTTCACTTGCAAGCCAAGCAATGACGCGAGCCTCAATCGCTGAAAAATCTGCCACAATGAACTTCATACCTTCTCGCGGTATAAAAGCAGTACGGATAAGTTCCGACAGTACCTCTGGGATTGAATCATAGAGTAAAGTAAGAGCATCAAAGTTTCCGCTTCGAACTAAAGCACGAGCCTGTTCCAAATCGGGCATATGGTTTTGGGGGAGATTTTGCAACTGAATCAGCCTGCCAGAGAATCTGCCGGTTCTGTTGGCTCCGTAAAACTGAAACATTCCTCTTGCACGACCGTCACTACATACCGCATTTTCCATTGCCGTGTATTTTTTCACCGATGATTTTGCAAGCTGCTGACGGAGTTCTAAAACAGTTCCTAGTGGTTCAGGAGCCGTCTTTAGCATCTCAGCAACTGCTTTTTTACCAAGGGTATCTGTTTCTAGCCCATTATCGGCAAGCCAGTCTTTCATTTGTTGTACAGAGTTTGGATTCTCTAAATTGGTTATATCTTGCATTAAAGCCATTAACTTTTCACGGGAATGTTCATCCATCACAACAGCCTGTTTTACGAAAGTCATGTCAATGGCAATGCCGCGATCATTGATTTCCTGGTCGAGATGATATTCCTCCCAGATATTTTCCGGCACCAGAAACTTAGAAAATCTCTGTTGTATTGACATCTCAGCTTCCACATCCCGAAGATTATAGGCTTTAAACCGCTCCCATTTATCCATGTCATGTTCTGGCAGATTACGAACTCGACCACCATTTGATTTAGTAGGGGAGCAAGGTGTACAGAAATATTTGATGAGGTCTTTACCCTCTGTTAGCTTTTGTTTCTCCAAACCTAGAACCGCCCCAACTCCCTCCAAAGAAAGTGGTAACCCCATATATGCCGACCATATCATGGAGCATTTCCAGGATGCGGGGTCAAGATATTCTGTAAGGTTAAGCCATTTTGATAGACACACACGCTCAAACATTGCATTAAAAGCCCATTTGGTAACGGAATCATCCAAAAGTGCGTTTATAATTTCATCGGGGATTTCCTCCCCGCAAGCAAGGTCAACCACCTGTACTTCACCGCCATCCACCGAGTAGCCAAATAGTAGAATTTCAAAGTCATCACTCTCGGCATAACGGTAAACTCCAGATTTTTGAAGATTGGCGCCACTAAATGTTTCAATGTCAATAGAAATAGAGTTCATGTATTACCACCCTTTCCAATGCAAACGAGGTGGCAGAAGAACAACCTCCACCACCTCATCTGTATTTATTCCTTATGCTAGAAAATCATCATCTTCAATAGTTGTGAAATCATCAGCTGCATTGGTTCTTCCACCTAAAGGCTCCCCATCTCTTATCTTTTGGATGTTGCCAAGACCACAAGCTACACCCTTATTGCCATTAGAGTTAAAAGCGTAGAAATTTAGGGATACTCTTGCATAACAACCACTGTACACCTCGTTGCGATCCAAGATAGGTCTGACTGCTTTATCTACTATTTGGGGTGGAGTCTTGCTGTTGGCATTTACAAAATAATGCCCTTTATAAGCCTCATCATCACGTTCTACATCACCATCACGAAGTGGCAGTTTGATAGCCGCCTTATTCGGCTTTTTACCACCAAACTTTGCAATGCCCTCTTCAATGGCTGCATCTACTGCTGCATTGATAGCATTGATAGTTTCCTTATCTGTTTTGGGAATCAATACAGATACGCTGTACTTTTCCGCTCCGCCATTGATGGATACGGGTTCCCAGCCGTGAAAATAGCTAAGACGTGTGTTGACGCTTGTAACAACCTTCGTTCTGTTTTGATTATTCATATTCCTATTCCTCCGTTATCTCGTTAAATTCGTTTTTTACGTTTGATATATTCATAGCTGGCCGCTTATCCGAAAGTGGAACCAGCGTTGGCTTACCTGGTGGTTTATGTATGAGACCACCGAGGATTTCTTGAAATTTCGACTTACCCATCAGCTTCTGCATTTCCGTAAGGGTAATGAGACTCTGACGGTAAATATCTTTATAGCCGTTTGCCTTGGCTGCTTCAGCCACAGCCTCTTCGTCCTTATATTTACGGATAGACCTACCCTCAACTACCTTAAAACCGTGCCACTCTTTCCCGTGATTAACGGCGGCATCCGTAGCATAAGAAATGATTTCATTTGCCCACTTTGTAAGGTCGGACAATTTAGAGAGAACTTCCTCAATTTCAGAATCTGTAAGCAGGGGTGGCAGTTTAAATTCCATCTGTGCTAATTTCAGCTTTTCTTCAGCTCTTGCACGGCATTTAACAGCCGCTCGGCAGAATGTACACCATTCACCTGGAAGGTAGTCACCTTCGCCTTCATAGGCCTTTTTCGCCTTTGGCTTCAGCTCGTTTTCTGCCCAGTCTTTTAATTCCTTTACCGGGATTGTCCATGTACTGACATTTTCCCTGCGGGGTTGGAAGATGGTCATGGAAACCTCCTCGATATCATACAGGCTATCGTAGATTTCCAAAGCACCAAGGGCATACAATTTCATCTGCGGATTATCCACCGCATCTACTAACACACCCATGCCATACTTAAAATCGATAATATGAAGCTTTTTATCGCCAATGATGATGCAGTCACCAGTTCCGAACCCCTGTGGTACATAGCAGGAAAAATCAAGACGTTGTTCAATAAGTATTAACGGGTCCGTACAGCTTTGTTTTGCCAGTTCAAACTGCTCCATTACAAATTCCACATAAGCATCGCTGTGTTCTTCCATCTCATCGTTGTTATAAGTTGAAACAGGACGCTTACTTCTCATGTGAAGTGCTTTTTTAAGTTTATGTTCACAAAGAGCATGGGCGGCGGTGCCTTCAGCAGCTGCATTGGATTCGTTATTTTCAAATTCTAGTTCCAATCTTGCAGATGGAAGGCAATTCAGCCACCTATGGGACCCCGATGCGGAAAGTACTGCGTGATCACTCATTCCCTAGTACCTCCGCATCTTTCAACATATCTGCATAATGTTTCGGGTCAACTTCACTTAATTTAGAGCCACCGTATTTTTGGATGATTTCTCTCACTTGGGCAGTAAGACCGGCTTGACTCTTTTCAGCGAGTTTTGCTCTGACTTCCTCCAAAGTGATTTCCTTTTTCTTTGGCGCAGGTTTTTTTACAGGTGTAGTCGGTTCTTTTGTTTCGACAGGTTCATTGCCCGCCATTACATCAGCAACCGCTTGCATGCTGTCTGCCAAAGAGCGCATATCGGAAACCACATCAAGGAGTAGCTTGATCTTGCTCATGGCTTATTCCTCCTTCCTTAATCTCACTGATGGCGAGTTCCTGTACGGTGTCACCCGGAACAAGGATGGTCAGTTTCTGCTTATCACCAAGTAAGAAACGAAGGAAACGCTCCCTAATGGTGACGTTTCGACAGGAAATAATCCCGCCAGTCTGTGGTTTTTTTGAAACACTGATTTTCAAGTTGTGCTTCATGTATTCACCTCTTTCCGAGAGCGTTTATGTGCTGCCCTCTAACTATTAGCCGTGGCAAGAGGGGAAAGTTGAGGATTTGGGATAGATTTTTTTGAAATTCTTTTTAGCTGTATCTAATCGGTGGGAAATGGCACTTACACTTACTCCCTCACGTTCTGCATACTCTGTTACCGAAACACCATCCAAGACTATAGCAATCAGTAGCTCCGCTTGTTTTTCCTTGAGGGTCTTACGGATAATTTCACAGAGGTATTCATACTCTTCTTGTTTCTCACGAACTTCTTCATTTGAATTGTCAGGAAATAACTCAATTGTATTTTCCTTTATGTTTTTACCATCATTATCGTCATTGGCTTTTGTGTAACCCCTTTTTCCATTAAGTTTCTTGGGAGGGGTAGTAGTAGCTGAATGACGATCAAGTTTACGCCAGTTATTGTAGTCGGGCTTGTTAAAACGCTCGTCCATAATCTCCTGTGGCGAACGTCGAGTAACGGTTTCCTTATCTTCGGCGCAAGATAGCCTGTCCTCGTAGTCCATATCAATCATTAAGGTAAAGTCCTCGTCCGGTACCTCCAAATAGGTAGGTTTGTTTTCGTACATAATTTTAATTTTCATATCCTGGCTCCTTTGGTTTTCAAAATCTGAAATCCGCCAGAGCCGCCAAATCCGCACTAAACAAAAAAAGACGGCAGTAGAATCTTGCCTTATGAAAAGGACTAAGATTTCGCACTGCCGTCTTGCGTTCTGGCGGATTTAGCTATTAAATTACTGTTTGTTTTTATGAAACTTTTTCATCACATTGATGAGTAATATCAAGTGTGCCATCTGGGTTTGCCTTTATCCTAGTCAAACAATTTCCTTTCCGGATTTCAGCTACACGCTTGTCCTCACTCAGATCACACACTCTTTTCTTATTTAGATTTGTGACTTGATTCATCTCGATTTCCTCCTTTGTTCCGAAATGTTATAACAATAAAGCCGCTTGGACATTGCATGCTGTAAGATCAACAAAGGGTTTCTCCCTGTAGTTGAGTCCTACAGCATAGCGCGTCCAAGCGGCTTACCTGTGAGTCACTCTTGATATCATATAGTCACTGTTCTGTTCCAATTTTAACGATAATCTCCTTATTTTTCTGTGCTGGGCACTTTACAACTGCAGAGATTAAAGTTTTTAATTTTTCTGTAGTCTTTAGTACATGGCAATGCTTATGAGCAATGCATGTTGATTCATTTGGACATTTATAATGATATACATCCCTCATTTTAACTACCTCCCAATTACACTTTTACGCTTATTTGCGTAATATATAGTTAAAAAATTTTCTTGCTGCATTTGAACTGCAACAAGAATCATAATAAACTGCACTCTTCTAGTCGTATTGTTACAGACTGTTTTGATACCTCAAAGAATTTAGCCAATTGAGCAATTGCGTAACTGTTATCTTTCCCGTACCCCACGTTAAATTCATATGCCTTTTCTATAAAAGAGCTTTTTGGCATTAATATTCGAGGCGCTATACCTATAGCCTGGTTTTCAAGAATAATTTCTTCCTCCGTTGCGTATGGTAATTGCTCAATATAGCATTTACAGTATTTTGCTTGACGAGGAAGTACATAGTTCTGCATTCGATAGTACATCCGATGTTTATACCAATGGACACATTCATGAGCAATAGTATTATTCACACATCCTACATTCGTCTTTTTATACGCCTCTGGATCAATTAGTATAGTCTTTCGCTTGAAAAATTTGCTATCGTACAGCCCTTCTTCGGGGTTATATATTTCAACCAGTCCATCGGCAAACACTGTCATACCGTAAACATCCAGTTCCTCCGACAGGCAAATAAATTGAACATCTAACCCCATCATGTTTCTTGCAATATCCAATATGGGAACAGGTCTCGGCTCCAGTAAAGCTTCAGGGAAATAATCCTCTAAAAATTCCTTTGCGACGTTATCATACTCCGATGCCGGGATTATAGGAATCAGGGTGCGCATATTATAATTCATCATTATTCGCCTCCTTTTTTATCGATGATTTGATTAACCTCTTTCCAAAAGTCGTCTCCTAATTTCGCATTGCGTGCCCTTCTTAACGCTACCCTAGCATTAGGTAGTGTCTCATCCATAATATACTCAGGCAAATCAGGCGATACTTGCTTTCGATCACGTCCTGCCAAATCAAACATTACATTTTTCTCTTCCTCAGATAATCCCAGAATTTCAGCTAAAGCCTCTAATCCGTCAATATCGGGTGGATTTCTTCTTCCCTTAATTATGTCCGATAGATAAGTTACAGAAACACCTAATTTTTCCGCAATAGGCTTCAATTTTACATCTTTTTCAAGCCTCTTTTGAGCAATATAAGCTCCAAATTCACCAGCCATGTTTCCCCCTCCTTACGCTTTTACGCTAATATGCGTAATTTAATTATATATTACTGTCCATATAATGTCAAGCAGCATATTAAATAATAATTTTTATAACTTGATTTTACGCATTGCAAAATCAAGTTGATTGTGTTATAATCATAGTGTATATTTGAAAAGGAGAGTATAAGCTATGCATCACGGAGGAAAACGAGAGGGCTCTGGCCGTACTCCATTGCCTGCAAATCAAAAGAAAATAGCTAAAACCATTTATATAACTCCTACCCAGCACGAGGATATTGAAACGTACGCAAAAGGTAATAGTTTCTCCGAGAAATGTATAGATTTAATTAGCACACAGCTTGAGCGTAGAAAACGCTCTGAGAACAAAGAAGTTAAGTTCATCGACCTGTTTGCCGGATTAGGTGGTATAAGACTCGGATTTGAAAATGCTTTTCGTGAAAAAGGGTTTGAACCTAAATGTGTATTTAGTAGTGAACTCAAAGATTATGCCATTAAAGCATATAAAAATTATTTTAAGGATACTGAGGTATCGGGAGACATTACCAAAATTCCTGCGCAAAATATCGAAGATTTTGATTTTCTATTAGCAGGTTTTCCATGTCAGCCATTTTCAGCCGCTGGGTTGCAACTTGGTTTTGAAGATACTCGTGGAACATTGTTTTTCGAAATAGAACGTATCCTGGAAGCAAAAAAGCCGTATGGTTTTTTGCTCGAAAATGTTGAGGGTCTTGTTAAACATGATAATGGGCGTACATTATCGATTATAGTAAGCCGTCTAAAGAAACTTAATTATTATGTATCCTACAAATTGATTGATAGTAAATACTTCGGCTTGGCACAATCGAGAAAAAGAGTCTATATTGTAGGGACAAAAGATGCACACATCTCATTGGATAATTTTGAAGAACACACAGCCGTTCTCGGTGACATCTTGGATCATAACCTACCAACAGTAGATTCAACTTTTACAAGAAAGTTATTTGAGCACTTCACTCCAAAAGAAGTTATCGGTAAAGCAATCAAGGACAAGAGAGGTGGTAATGATAACATTCATAGTTGGGAAATTGGTCTAAAAGGTGAAACAACCCATGAACAAACAGAACTTCTCAATCTTCTTCTTCGCGAGCGAAGGAAAAAAAAGTGGGCAGCTGAAATCGGCATTGATTGGATGGATGGTATGCCTCTCACTGAGAAACAAATATCTACCTTTTACCCAAAGGAAAACCTACGTGAAATTCTTGATGAACTAGTTGAAATGGGATATCTTACTTTGGAATATCCTCGCAAAAGAGAAAACAATCGAAGAGTGCCGGACGAAACTAAGCCAAAAGGGTATAACATTGTAACTGGCAAGTTGTCATTTGAATTCACCAAAATCCTTGACCCTAACGATTTAGCACCAACACTTGTAGCTATGGATGTTTCACGTCTTGGAGTCATCGACAATGGTGGACTACGAAGGTTAACTATTCGAGAAATTCAGCGCCTGTTTGGTTTTCCAGATGACTATGACCTTTCTTTTCTAAAAGAGAGCGAAGCGTTTGATCTCTTAGGTAATACAGTCTGTGTTCCAGTTATTCATGCTATTTCTGAACGCTTAGCTGACATGTACAAGGCTTGATTTTATAGGGCATGTTATTAAACACGCCCTATATTTTTTGTATTCTATAAGACGCAGTATTAACAAGCCAGTTGTCATCTTCAAAGATAATTTTATGCGGATTTTGAATAAACTCAGGTTTATATCCCGGCTCTGTAATTCGTGCATAATCCACGAGGCAAAGAACATATTTATCACCTTTTATTCTTGCAGTGTCAGATTCATTCTCTGACCAATAAAAATGTGGTTTTCCCAAATATGATTTAACCTCTATAAATCTATCATAAGTTGTACTACTATCACTTTGAAACGATACTATATCATATCCAGCAGAAACATCGATATCAGAAATTCTTTTGATTTTACAGGCCTTCGTCAGGAGTCTTTTTCTCTCAAATTCCAAAATAAACTCCTCTGCTTCAAGACCACGCTTGCTTTGTTCCTCCTGTTGTTTAAGTAACTGTTCCAACGTAAATTTACTTTTACGTTTCCTAATTTGTGATGAGAAATCAGACTCATATGTTTCAGATATACCTATGTCACCATTCTCATCTTTATCTAGGGCTCCTGCAATAGTCAAAAAGTTCCTAATAGCAGCGTATGCCAATGGAAATGCTGATCGTTTTATGCTTATATGCCCCTTGTCTACATCGAAGCCTGTTCTATCCGAATCGAATATTCCTTCATCAATTAGCTTTGAAATGCAGGATCTTACAAGTGTATCTATAATACTACTCCCTTCTAATAATTTCAGTTCTTTGAGTCGTTCTGTTACTATAATGTTATCCTCGGAAAACTCGACATATTCTAAGTATTCAAGGAATGCTAAAGCTCCGCTACAATTTATGTTTAATCCATTTTCTAAGGAAGAACGATTTACAACTTCTTTTCTACTTATGGAATTCTTGCTAGACAGCATTGAAACCAGAAAAAGCAGCCCATCAATATTCCCGATAGAGTTACATCGCTTTAGTTCTATTAACATATTCTGCAATTAGCGCTTTAATATCATCATCCCCTGTTTCAAGTTCTGCATTGTCAAATAGGGGAATTGGCATACTTTCGATGATTTCGCGCAACCTCGTTTCCTTTGCAATAAGTCTTTCATGGATTGCACTATCTATTGAATCCTCTGAAAGCAAATAGTAATAATTGGTCTCTATTCCTGGTTTCAGACCATATCTATGAATACGATCTTTGGATTGTATAAAGTGTGCAGCATTAAAACTTCGCTCCATATAAATAGCATTGTGACAAACTTTATGAAGTGAAATCGACTCTGACACAGCAAACGGGTTAGCTATAATCACGCTGAAGTCGGAATCTGGTCGATGGAAATCAGCAATAATTTTTTCACGTGTTTCCTCTTCGTTATCGTCCTCATTACCGGTCGCGACTGGAGTAGCTCCATATAAAGTCTTACATGGTATGCCATTAGTAAGCAAATATTCCTTAAAATCTAATATATTTTTAATATAGATGCACCAAACTACTACCTTACCACCTTTGGAAATAATTTGCTCGATAATCTCTTTAGCTTTCACAAACTTGGCAGGAGTCTCATTTGCGGAATATTCAAGTACTTCTTTAATAAATGAAGTATCTTCTGTTACAGCTTCAGCGTCAAAACCTTCTGAAGAAGCAAAATTACGTAGAGGAACACTTAACAAATCTGGATTTGTTGCAGCTTGCATCATTCGAATCAATCTTGCCTTAACTAAATCCTGCTGAAAACTGCTGTCTTTTGTCGACACAATGTCACTCATATATTTTTTTTCAATGACATCATATATTTTTCTCTGTGATTCACCCATAGGTACAATGATTGGTGCATTTTCAGTAGCAGGAGGTATACCCAAATCACTCTTTTTTACACGGATAAAAAAGGGCTCAATTGCATGAAGTAAAGAATTTACTCGCGCATCAGAATCAGACTTACTCATATCTTTTAATTGATATACTTCATATGGTATAATTTTTTGAGTCGGCCAAATGAATTTATAAAGGTTGTATAAATCCTCATATCCATTTGGTGCCGGAGTACCTGTCAAAACCACTCTCGACGAGCAGTATGTTGCAATATCAAGAACACCGGTAGCAGTGATTCCACCAGAAGTGTTCTTAATCTTATGTGCTTCGTCAAGGACGACCATTACCTTATTGTTCTTTAAAAAATATATTAGTTCTTCACGGAGTGCTGGAACGGATGCATAAGACAGTAATGTAATCTTCGCTGGATTCAAGGAATACAAATACTGCTTCTTTTCCTCAACTGGAATTTTTCCATTAAGTCTCTTAGAGGATGGTTTTACGCCAAAACATTCCTCATATTCCAATTCCCAAGGTCCAAAAGCGCTTAATGGAGAAATAATTAGCAACTTATCTACAAATTTCTTGTCAGAGCGATCTAAGTTTGACAAGTAAGCAAAAGCACCGTAAACAACACTAGTCTTTCCTGCACCAGGAACAGAGAAATTGCATCCATTCTGTGAAAATGCAAGATGGTATGCAGACAGCAATTGTAATTGGTATAGGCTTCTGTTAGTAAGATGCTTACTTACCGAGTCAACGAATGCCGAGAAATCACTCTTCTCACATTGATTATCTCTAATCAACCTTGCCTTTTCTGCAAATTCCATAAATTTCTCTTCTTCCAGGGCATAATTGTTTACTGCCTCTGACACCCCTCCCGAATAAACCAATTCGGCTGAAATATATTCGCAGATTTTTTTGACCCTGTCGATCGTTTTGTTAATATTATCTTCAGTTTCAATTACGATGCTATCCTCTAGGAGAGTATATTTCAGAGTATCCTTCAGATACCTCGATGCTCGTCTATTGTCAAAAATAGCTGCTATGTCTCCAGTAATGATTAAATTTGATGTATTCTCATTGGATTCAAGACATAGTTTTTTCATAGGGTACCTCTTCCTTTACATTTCGAGGATGTTCTTGAATTTTTTCACAAATTCATCTAGTGACTTTACACAACCTCTAATATTTCCATCTGTCTGAAAACTGTCTTGCGTTACATCGACAACCTCCAATGCTTGGCAAGCCTTTATAAGTAACTGAAGAGGCCGTGCTGCTTCAGCATGGTTGTTCAATTTATCTAAACTCCGCGTATAGTTTTCTTCAAAGTCATCCTCAACTTTAAGTTTCCACTGCTGATCCCTTGCTTTCAAGGCACGACCAAGATCAGGAGGATTGGTAGCCATAATATCATCGACAGATGTTTCCTCGATAGCATCAGTAATAGCAAAATGTCTATCTCTAAAATCTTTCCAAACTTCTTCTTTCGCAAAGAAACTACTTGCAGGCTTATTTGCACTTGGAGCCGATATAATATTACGGAAAAGGGTCTGTTCAAAACCTTCACGTATATAGTCAAATGCAATGAGCTTCAAATCGGAAACATCCGCGTCTGGATCATATGCCCACATTGATGGCACACCAGCTTTATATTTTTTTAGTGCAGAGTCGAGTTTCAAGAATGAATCTTCATTCTTATCTAACTGTGTATACATACCGGAGTAGCCATATTCATCCAAATAATCATCCATAAGTTGCAATGCTGAAAGCATAGTTCTGACTTCTCCAGGTTTTACATCCATCATTCCAGCAATATCATCAGCTGTAAATCCTGCGTCCTGTAAATCCTTACATTTTAGATATTTTTCGATTGGATTGTAGTCAACCTTTGCATCTTCACCCATCTGGTATGTGGTTTCAAGTGCCAAGATTTCCTTTTTATCTGCGTCATCCGGAAGAATTATCGCTATAAAGAACTGGCAGTGACTCTTTTCATTAAATGGAATACTGCTATCTGCCATTATATTATTTAACAACATCGACCTTCTATTTCCGTCAATAATAATACCATCCGAAGTTACAATACCGTGCTTTTCCTGGTGTTCACGAAGGAGACGTTCTTTCGTCTTTTTATTGGCTTCAACCTTGGATTCCCAAAGAAATTTTTCAATCAGTTTCTTATCCTGTGGATCTTCTGGATTGATTATGTGGTGCTGTCTTTCATAGGACTTAACCACACTACCTATACGACCGTTATAAGGATTATAAATCAGATATTCTAACGGTATTTCATATGCGTCAAACTCTTTTCTCACTCCATGATACATAATCGGAATACCAGTACGGCAAGGTTCCTTGGTCGCAACTAGTTCACGTAACTTTGCTTTTCTTTCTGAAGCATTCATTAATGCAACCTCCAAATTTTCAAAATTCAGCGCTATAGCTGTAAACAATGTCTTCTAACAAGTTTAGATTATTGAAATTTAGAACATAGTCCGAACATCTATGGATTTCTCTCATATCTGCCTGTCTGCCAATCCAACCAGCACCATCAAGGAAGTTTATAAAAATAATATTGTTTCCTGACTTACGCTGAAGATTTAACACCTCAACAGTTTTACGTGCAGCTTCTTTCTTGCTTCCCTGACTGCTTGAAGTAGTCACACTATAGGAAACATCGATGATAATTTTCGGGTTCTGAGGACTTTCCAAAACAAAACTTACTGCTCTGTCTAGCATCGGCACTCTAACATTCTTCTGATACTCAATCCCATGTTTAGCACATACAGCTCTTAACTTATCTTCTACTTCGTTCAAAACAAGATCACCAATATTATTACTGTACCTTCCCTCCAGACCCCTTTTAACAAAGAGTCGGATGGAATTTTTATCAGTAAGCTTTTTACGTGTTGTGTCATCTATTGCCATGTTTTCTAAATAAAAATATGGTATCTTGGTTCTGAGTTTTCCGTCATCGCGGCCTGCCCAAATAAGGTTTAGCACACTTTCCATCATCGCCGGGCTTTCCATCATTGCAGTACGTATCTTACCTAGTCCCCACTCAGTAGAAAATACAAATCCACGTTCTTTTCTTATCATAGATACCATACGCTTGAATCTCTCTGTAGAGATTTCCATAAGGCTCGTCAGGTTATCAAGTGAATCTTTGTATTCTACTATATACCTTTTCAAGTCTTCTTTTGTGTCTATGGAACTCAATTCGTGATATAACTCATCAACCTTGTTTTTCACTTCCTGTTCTATTGCATGTTCATATTGCTCATTCACATAAAACATAGTTGTCGAGTTAAATAATTCATCAAATTCTATTTTCCGAGCTATTACTTCAGACATCTAACTCCTCCTTCCCATCCTCGGTTAGTATGTAAATATCGTATCACACATTTCATATATTTACAATCAAAACTTTACGCATATTTGAGAATTTTTTAGAGAGCCATATTTTCATATTTACGCAATAATTTTTAACCATCTGTTCAGTACAACAGAATTTCCCCTAAACCATAAAATGGTAATTTTATTTTGATTATTTCGAATAATTCAAATACCATTATGAGAGCGTACTAGTACTAGCGTATAATTATATTAATTTATCTCTTCAACCCACAAAGTTATCTATCCTATCTCCTCAACCCCAGCGAAAAATCTAATCTGTCAACTCAACCCTATCGCTTTCAGGGTAGTTGATATGTTCCCTCGTAGAATAAAAATAAGGGTTTCCCGGCATCAGCATCTTCGTAAAAATAGTTGAACGAAAAATGCAATGTCAGGAAACCCTTTATTTATCAGTATTTTTAGTAGAGCTATTTCTCCACCCGTGACATCAAGACAACACACTCCACATGCGCCGTCTGCGGAAACATATCCACAGGCTGCAAATACTCCACCTTATACTTTGAACTCAACACCTGAAGATCCTTAGCCAACGTAGATGGATTACACGATACATATACAAACTTCTTCGGTTTCACTTTCAAAATCGTATCTAAAAATTTCGCATCACAGCCTGTCCTTGGCGGATCCACCACTACCACATCTGGTCGCCATCCCTCTTTCACCCATTTCGGCATGAGCTCTTCCGCTTTGCCCGTAAAATAGCTGGCATTTTCTACACCATGCTTCCTTGCGTTTTTCTTAGCATCCTCGATACCTTCAGGGATGACATCCATACCGCGAATTTCAGCGGCACCGTCTGCCAACCAGAGTCCAATAGTTCCCACACCGCAATAAGCATCCACGATTTTTTCCTTTCCTGTAAGTCCGGCCGCTTTTTTTACTTCGTTATATAGTTTGACCGTTTGAACAGGATTGAGCTGGAAGAATGCACGGGCCGATAACTCGTATGTAAATTCTTCAAGACGTTCCTCCACAATTTTATCACCGGCTAAATGAATAGTTTCATCGCCCAAAATAATCGACGTCTTTTTCGGATTTACGTTTTGCATGATGGACACAACTTCAGGTAATCGCTTTTTAATTTCAGAAATGATCATTTCTTTACGTGGCAATTCTTTTTTAGCTGTGACAAGCATAACTTGAACTTGGCCTGTTTCGATACCTACACGTGTTACGATCGTCCGGACAATACCTTTTCTTGTTTTTTCATTATAAATAGGGATTTTGAAATCAGCTAAGATTTGTTTTACGACATTAGTTACTTTATTGGTAACTGGTTGCTGGACGATGCATTCTGGAATGTTGATTAATCTATGGGAATCAATACTGTACATTCCAGCGATGACTTTTCCGTGGTCCTCTCCAAGCTGGAACTGGCTCTTGTTGCGATAATGCCAGGGGTTGTCCATTCCGATTGTTTCTCGGATATCCATCTCCTCTAAATGAAAACGGGTATGTCTTTCTAGCGCCTGAATCAAAATGTCTCGCTTTTCTTTCAGTTGTTGGCCATATTCTAAATGTTGAAGCTGACATCCTCCGCATTGTTCATAGACGATGCACGGTGCTTTTACTCTGTGCTCAGAACGTTTTCGCACCTTTTTCACAATTGCCTCTGCATATTTGGGATGAGCTTTTGTTACCTCTACTACGACCTCTTCACCTGGAAGAGCACCCGGTACGAAGACGACTTGTTTTTTAAAGTAGCCAACCCCTTCTCCGTTAATTCCTAATCGTTTGATTGTTAAAGGGAATTGTTGTTTTTCTTTTATCAATAATGTTTTCTCGTTTTTCAACAATAATCACTCCGCCTGTCCATGTTTCATATGTAATTCGCATTTTAGTTTTCTGTATTATACCACAATGTTAAACAGCAATAATCTTTACCAATATGCACCATTCACCCAATTGCGAGCAAAAAATGTTATAATATAAATAAAGAAATAATATAGCATACACATCAAAAGGAGCGTTATGGACAAAAACTTCTTATCTGTACAAATTGGTCAGCGTTTACGCTTTTACAGGCAGCAACGAAAGCTTTCTTTGGATGAGGTTGCAGAGATTACGGGAGTCAGCAAACCAATGCTCGGTCAAATTGAACGCGGTACATCAAATCCAACCGTTGCGGTGCTTTGGAAAATTGCAGCTGGTTTGCAGGTGCCAATTGCTTCCTTTTTAATGCAAAATCCGTCCATTAAATATCTTCCGATGAAGGATCAGCCATTTTTAAAGGAAGACAATGATCTGTTTGAGACATATAATACATTCGCTTCTCCGGGAATTCCTTTAGAAAACTATCATATTCGGATGATGCCAGGATGCACTCATCATTCAGAAGCGAAAGGAATAGGCGTTATTAAAATTGTTACCGTTTATACCGGGAGCTTATCGATTGAAATTGGGGACGAAGAGTACACACTAGAAAAAGGGGATGCGATTTCCTTTTCCACTGACGTTGATCAAATGTATCGGAATCTAAAAGAGGAACCATGTGAATTTAATATGGTTATTCATTATTCAAATCCACAATTTATCTAAAATGAAAGGGTGATATGATTGGCAACAGCTATAGAGACTTTATACTTTTTAAATAACCCAGAGAGAAATATCACCACTATTGCAACGGAAACACAATTGCGGTATGGAGACGTTATTAAAGATGTATTTGGAGTTGCGTGTGAAAACGACCTTCAAATGATGATTAAGTTTAACAAAAAATTCAGGGACAGTATTTGCCATGAATATGGAGTTACTGAGAGCGAAATAAGATTAGACATGATTTTCCGTATTGCAACGAAGGAAGATATGGAACAAAATAAAAACAACTAAGAAAAGACCTGTCCCAACAACAGGCCTTTATTTTTTTGCCTTAGGATCCGGGCAGCGGACTTTTTACTTTTTCCTTCATCATAAAGTAGTCTAAGCTTTCAAAACGATAGCCGCGCCCTTTTAAATCCTTAATGGACTTTTCAAGTGCTTCAGCGTTATCTCTTGATACGGTATGCAAAAGCATAATAGCTCCAGGATGGACTTGAGCCATGATATTATCATAGGAATATTTCCAGCCCTTTTGTTGATTGATTCTCCAATCTAAAAAGGCGAGTGACCATAACACATGTGTATACCCTTCCTGATTAGCAATCTCCATTGTGCGCTCGCTTAATATTCCCCTTGGAGGACGTAAATAGTGCATTTCTTTTTGCTTCGTAATGCGTGCCGTTTCTTCCTTTACCTTTCGTAATTCTTCTCTTATTTTTTCATCCGATATTTGCGTCATATCAGGGTGACTCCAGGAATGGTTACCAATGATATGGCCTTCTTTTACCATTCTTTTCACTAGATTAGGCTGTGATTTTAAATAATGACCTGTCACAAAAAAAGTAGCGGGTACCTTTTCCTTTTTTAACACATCTAAAATGGCTTCTGTATACCCATTTTCATAGCCATTATCAAAAGTTAAATACAAGATTTTGTCTTGTGGATTTCCTTTATAGACAGCATGATGCTTTTTTAACAGTTCATCATATTCCTTCCCGGCATCTGCTTGTTGTTCGTTCTTCCCTTTTGTAAAGCCCCAATGGACAGCTCGATTTGAAATGGCATAGGTAGGATAGGTGATAGCTAATAATAATGAAATTGCTATGGGAATCATAAACCACTTTTTCATTTTGGCACCTCTCTTTTTCTATATTTTTTTACTTCCGAAATAAAACTATTCCGGTTAATAATTGCCAAAATTGTGGATAGAAAATAAAGTTATTCAGAGTTTGTGGATTATTTCGAATGAAAAGTGGAAAACTTTCCATTTGTCAAAAAATTTGTTGTGGATAGTTGAAAGATTGTGGATAAAAATTATATAATTTGCCGTTATTGGGGGATTTGTTGCAAAATACATTCTATTGTTTGGGGAATCACTAAAAATGAGGTGAAATCCATGATAAAAAAACTGTTTTTTAGTTTTCTGCTCCTTTTTTTGACGACTACAAACGCCTCAGCACAAACCAATAAACAAATTGAAATTTATGATATAGGCAAGGAAAGGGTAGTAAAGAAAGTCCCTATGTCTGCTGATATTCAAGAAGATGTGAAACGATTTTTAGAGCGAACAACAAGTGTTTATCCGAAAGTAAAACCTATTCCGAGCAGAGGTTTTATGATAAAAGTTCCGCTGGAGCCTGCTGTGGAGATACGAAATCAATGGCTGCACGGTAGATTGAATCAGGTAATTCTTGTTTTTCCACCAAAAGAACACCCGTTTTATTTAGTAATGGATGAAAAAAATAGAACCCATCTTTTTCTATTTGAAGGGGAAACCAATACTCTTTTGAGAAAGTTGAATTATAAACCGCGTGGGTATTAAGAAAACGCTTGGAGGTAATTGGCTCCAAGCGTTTCGTTTTAATTATTATTTAAAAACTGGCTCTTTAAATTGTGCTAATTTTTCTAATGATGATTTATCTACATCAGCATGCAAGCTGTTACCATGAGAATCCATTGTAACTACGGCAGTGAAGCCTTCTACATTTAAGTGCCACATTGCTTCTGGAATACCGAATTGTGTTAAATCCACACCATCGACTTTTTTGATACAGTCTGCATAATATTGTGCTGCCCCGCCAATTGCGTTTAAGTATACACCGCCATGCTCTTTAAGCGCAGCAAGTGTTTTTGGACCCATACCGCCTTTACCGATTACAGCGCGGATACCAAATTTCTTCATGATATCGCCTTGATAAGGCTCCTCACGAATAGATGTAGTTGGTCCAGCAGCTTTCACTGTCCAGTTTCCTTCTTCATCTTTTGCCATAACTGGTCCGCAATGATAGATGACTTGTCCGTTAAGATCCACCGGTGCATCATTGTCCATTAAGTATTTATGAATCGCGTCACGGCCTGTATACATACGGCCATCGATACGAACAACATCTCCTACTTTTAATTCACGGATTTGCTCTTCTGTAATAGGAGCTTTTAGCGATACTACTTTTGTTTGTTCTTCTGAAGCTGCAGCAGTTTCTTTTTCTGCATCATTTTGGAATTCAATTTTTTCACCATCTTGATATAACCATTCTTGAATATCGCCTGTTTCAGGATCAACAGTTACGCCGAGACGACGGAATGCCCAGCAATTGTATGCTACAGATACAAAGAAACTAGCCGGAATACGGTTCATAACGCCAATTTTACAGCCTAAAAGGGTAGTTTCGCCGCCGAATCCCATTGTACCGATACCAAGCTTATTAGCGTTTTCCATGATGTAGTCTTCGAGTTTGCGAAGATCTTCGTTTGGATTGACATCTTCCACGGAACGGAATAATTGTTCTTTTGCAAGATCGTATCCGGAAGATCTGTCCCCGCCGATTCCAACCCCAATAAAGCCGGCACTGCAGCCTTGACCTTGAGCTTGGTACACAGAATGAAGGATACATTTACGAATTCCATCTAAGTCGCGTCCAGCACGTCCTAAACCTTCTAATTCACAAGGCAAGCTGTATTGAATATTTTTATTCTCGCAGCCGCCGCCTTTTAAAATAAGACGCACATCGATATAATCCTTTTCCCATTGATCAAATTTGATAACCGGTGTTCCGCCGCCGAGATTATTCCCGCTGTTTTTTCCTGTTAAAGAATCAACAGAATTTGGACGGAGCTTGGCATCATTTGTTGCTTGTTCAATGGCATTGTAGATTGCTTCTTTTATTTTTATTTGATTTACCCCAACTGGAGTTTTGATTTTAAATGTCGGAAGACCAGTATCTTGACAAATTGGTGAGATATTTTCGTCTGCCATTTGAATGTTATTTGTAATGGTTCCTAAGCTTAATGCTGCACGAGTGCCGGCACTTTCACTTTCCTTTGCTTTTTTTACAGCTCTGCGGACGTCCTTAGGCAAGTTTGTAGACGTTTCCACAATTAATTGGTACATGCTCTCTTGGAACTTTTCTACGTTCATTTTCTTCTCTCCCTTGCAGCTTAGTTCTTTTATATGTATATTTCCGCCTCCAATTATACTCCTATCAATGGATTTATTAAAGAAGAGATTTTTCCAAAGCGCCGCAGTTCTATCGTACGGATTTCGTAGTTGCAGGCGGGATCAACGAAAACACAGTGAAGTAGTTCACGCGTTGATTTTTTATCCGCTGGGAAGAGACGAAAGCTTGCCGATAGGCGCTGTAGCTAAACTTTTATCATGAAAAAAAGGCCAAACCATTTTCAGGCTGACCTTTTTCATTACTTATTAAATTGTTCGCATTTAAGTTCTAAGTCATCTATCATCTGTATTAAACGATCGATATCTTCAAGATCCGTTTTTTCCGGATCCATGGAGTCAATAACCTCTAAGAACATATTTAAACGGTGTTTCAAATATTCTACTTGTGATTCTTTATCATGAACGGCATTTCCCATGATGTCTCTCCTTTCTAAGGCTGTTTTTTATGCATTGATGTTTTTAATCGAAAATCTTTATTCCTTAGGTTGGCTTTAGAAATAGATATTCCTTTAAGAAAAAATGCCTCGAAACCATCCCTTAATAGATTTTTAACTAGTACGTTTCTGTAGACCCACTTATATAATAACAAAAATTGTTAGATGTGCAATTGTTAAAGGACAACTTATTTCTATTTTTGACTTTTTAATAAGGATTTATATTATCTATTTGGAGAAATGCAAGATTTTTCGTGGAATTTTTGGAATAAGGCATTTTACATTCAGTGAAACGTACAAATTTTGTCACAGATAACGGAAACTCTGTCCGGACGGTGGTTTAGCTATCTTATCCTTTACCGCTATCTGCATTTTTCCGGACACACGTTCCGTTATTCCTTTCAAAAACAGCTTTTTTATCATGTTAGAGGACTCTCATTCCGTTATTGGATGAAAATCATTGGAAAATAGCTACCTTTTGCCTCCATAACGGATCGTGTGTCCGCTAATTCCCAAAAAACCCCCTTTTTGTCACAGATAACGGAACCTCTGTCCGGTTAAAGTTTTAGCCGCCTAGACTACCACCTTATTCAAGCGAAAAACTGCACCTTCGCGGGGTGCAGTTTACTACATTTTTACCGTGGATGATCGCTCGCCAAAAACCCAAAAGAAATATGATCTTGTACCGGAATCCAAGCGCCTATTCCTTGGGATGTTACGTTTTTAACCATGATTTTTTTCTGTTTTCCTTTTAATACTAAATATACTTCTCCATAAGTAACCTTGCCTTTTTCGTTGATGGCAGGCGCATATGCATAAAGGTAACCAAGTCTTTTCGGAGGAATATTATAAACACGGTCTTTCTTTGTACCTCCGCCAATGATGGTTTCAAAGGAAAGAGGTAGATTTGTGGTGTTCATTGCTTTTAAAAGCATCATTTTCTTAACATCCTCTGCTTTGTCTACTTTTGCAGTCAATCCGCCTCTCACCACTTTTTGAGTTTCTTGCACATAATGGATTTGGTAATTGGAATTCCCACCGCGATTGTCAAAATAATTGGTATTGATCTTTTGATATTGCCAATTTGGGGATGTTTCCATTGATTCATAATTCAGCGGCCATTCTCCCAAATAAATAGTGGCTCTTAGGCCAATGGATAAAGGTGAATTATTAATAGACGATTCATTTAACATTCTTATTAAATTTGGATTATCAATCTTTACTTTAGATGTTTTTAAAACCTTTTTGGTAAACTCACTTGGTTGCAAATATGGAAGATCCTGCGTTGGGTTTGGATACGTATTTTCCTTCGTAATATCTAACACAGAAGAAGGAATCGTCATTTTCTTCATCCCTGCAGGTGGTGGGCTTACTTTATTTGCGAATGCGCTAGGCGTTGCAGATAGAAAAATTAATAAAAACACAAGTAAAAGCCTTTGCCATTTCATAGTGAGAGACTCCCTTCAAAAAATAAGTAATCATTTGTTTTTAATTTTTCCAGTCGGATTATTTCTTATCCACAAAATTTCATATTACGCGGATGAAAAAACCACTTAGTAATGTGGACTAAGTGGTCGCATTTTCATATAAAATAGAACGGAAGCTTGAGCATTAAAGTAAGTAAAACCCGATTCCCATAATAATATATGCTGCCAATAAGGTAGCGCCCTCGAACCAATTCGTCTCCCCGTCATTTGCTAAAATGATGGATAACATAACCGCGGTTGCCATTGCAACTAATTCCGGCATTGTAAACACAAGCGGCATTGGATGATTGAAAAATAGCGATAAAATGACAAGTAATGGTGCTACAAACATGGATATTTGCAAAGTTGAGCCAAAAGCGATCTCCACCGCAACATCCATTTTATTTTTATAAGCCATTAAGATCGCAGATGCGTGTTCTGCTGCATTTCCAACGATTGCAACAATGATAATACCGATAAATAGTTCGCTCCACCCGAAGCTTCTTGCTACAGACTCAAAAGTATGAACAAGATTTTCCGAGATATAAGCTACTGCAATGGTTGCCAAAAAAAGAATTGTAATGGCTTTTCCTTTTTTCCATTCCGGTTCCTCCTGCTCATCATCCTCACTAACTGAAGGATCTTGATATATTCCTCGATGCGTTACTAGTTTAAAGAATAATGCGGCAAGGTAAAGCAAAATTAAGATAATCGCTACCCCAACACTAAGATGGATGGTGTTCGATAAATTTAGGTTCATGGAGAAAACTTCCGGAATAACGAAAGCGACGAGGACTGCAAAAATCAATAATCCGGAATTGTGCCGAGCATCATAAACATTAAACTTTTGACGTTTAAATTTAAGTCCGCCTACAAGAAAAGACATACCTGCTACTAAAAGCAGATTTCCTAATACAGAACCTGTTAAGGAAGCGAGAACTACTTCGTTTAACCCCGCTCGGATAGCAAAGATGGATATAATTAACTCCACCGCATTGCCAAACGTTGCGTTCAATAAACCGCCAATCCTCGGCCCCGCTACAATAGCTAAACTTTCAGTAGCTCTTCCCATAAAGCTTGCTAAAGCAATGATCGTTAAACAATATATAATAAACATGATGACACTTGGCCAATGAAAAATTGCTCCAATAACTGATATTGGTACCCCAATGAAAACCATTATTGCAAAGACTTTATTCATAATAGCCTCCTAAAAAATTTGCTGCTTTCTAAGGCTCTTTTCTTAACTTTTGTTGCTTTTTGCAATCATTTCTCTGCTTATTTTAAAATCGAAGCTTTTTTTTAGAAAAGATCCCGCGAAACTATACTGTTTTTATTATTTTGCACAAAGAGCGAAAAGCTATAATCTGTACGAACACCGCCTTCTATTATGTTAACCCCTTCTAAAAACGAAAACGCAGGAAAGATATTCTGCTCTTTTTATCGTTCTTTAATCATTTCTCAATTGGGCTTGGAAAAGCAGTTATGTTTTACGAAAGATGCCCCGAAAATCTCAAAGAGAGCTAAACAACTAGTTGTACGAAAACATTCTTTCTTTAATGATATGTAAAACACCACAAAAAATTATGCCAATAAATTGTAATAATAAGAATTTTGTTAAATTGCATTTCAATAGTTGCCACAATTAGGTATTATGATAGTTAGAAAAAAATAATCACCGAGGGAATACATATGGGGAAAAATAATTTTAGATTTTGGATATTAGTTAGTATTGTTTCGATTTCTGGATTTTCACAAGGAATGCTGCTTCCTTTAATCTCTGTCATATTTGAAAATAGCGGTTTGCCATCCTCCTTGAATGGGATTAATGCAACTGCCTTATATATTGGAACACTAGTTGCCTCTCCTTTCATGGAACAGCCGCTGAGAAGGTTCGGTTATAAACCCATTATTATTTTTGGTGGTTTAGCAGTCGTTGTCTCCTTAATCTCTTTTCCTTTATGGAAAACATTTTGGTTTTGGTTTTTCTTACGTCTGCTTATTGGGATTGGCGATCATGCATTGCATTTTGCCACTCAGACATGGATTACATCCTTTTCTTCCCCCAAAAAATTAGGAAGAAATATTTCATTATATGGGTTGTTCTTTGGAATTGGATTTGCGGTAGGTCCTTTGATGACACCTTTAGTAAAAGTCAATCAAGCATTGCCGTTTATCATTTCATCGTTACTATGCTTAATCGGCTGGTTATTTGTTTTTACCTTAAAAAATGAATTTCCGGATCAAGATATCGAAGTAAATTCATTTTTAAAAACTATCAAACGGTTTTCATCTGCCCTTAAATATGGTTGGGTTGCCTTTTTGCCGCCTTTAGGATATGGATTTTTAGAGTCATCCTTAAACGGCAGTTTTCCGGTCTATGCACTCCGAAATGGTATTGATGTAAAAAATGTATCCATCCTTTTGGCAGCCTTTGCAATTGGAGCTATTGTCTTCCAGCTTCCGCTTGGCATGATGAGTGATAAGTATGGAAGGCGGAACATCTTAATCTTCATTCTGCTTTTTGGAAGTATTTGCTTTACAACGGCAAGCTTTGTAGAAGGTTCGATAACAGCCCTTTTTCTCTGCCTGTTTATTGCCGGAATGTTGGTAGGTTCCACTTTTTCACTTGGAATTTCTTATATGGCAGACTTAATGCCAAAGAACTTACTGCCCACCGGAAATTTAATGTGTGGGATATTTTATAGTCTGGGAAGCCTAGGCGGACCATTTATCGGCGGTTTATTTATTCAATTTTTCCGGAATATCAGTTATTTCCATATTATTAGTACTATACTTTTTGTAGTCTTTCTTACTATTCTCACCTTTGGGCATAAATCACTTGTCACCGTTAGACAGAAATAAGAAAGCCAAAATGCCTTGCCCGTCGGTGTAAGGATAAGCGAGACGTGGAGTTCCTATTTCAGTTTATAGTAAGAGACGAGTCGATGCCCGCTTCTCTCCTCTTTTAATAAAAGGGTGGCCGATTCGCCACCCTTTTTACTGTCCTAATTTTTAGTGGTACCCGTTTTGCCCATTTGCTGAACCGGATGTTTTTCCCTTAGGCTTTTGTTTTTTGTTTTGCTTCGTTTTGCCCATTCGTATCCCTCTTTTCATCGGAAATGAACTTGCATCATTAGTTTCTTCCTTAACATAAAAAGCTTTCGTGGTATCTTTTGTTAAGTTATTCTTTTTTATTAAGCTTGGTTTCGGGGCATCTTTTCTTGTTAGATTTTTGAAAGAGACTTTTTAACAAGGCTTTTGTTTATCCGAAAGCATCGCATTCACTTCTCCGCCAATCATTAAAATAAAGCCTGTCAGATAAAACCAAAGGATTAATACAATTATTCCCCCTAAACTTCCATATGTTGTGGAGTAATGACCGAAATGCCCAACATAATAAGAGAAAGCAAAGGAAACAAACGCCCATCCTATTGTGGCGATAAAAGCACCTGGGATCACAGTTAAACATTTTATCTTTTTATTTGGTGTAATGAAGTATAGACACATAAATACAACAAATAAAATAACAATACTGATTAACCATCTTAATCCATTCCATATACTTATAAATTGTTCAGATATACCGAAATAAGAAAAAATATAGATCCCAAAGATTTCTCCAAATACAGGGATGATTAAGGCAATTAATAAAACAAGAATCATCGCAATCGTTAGCAGAATAGATAAACCTCTCGTGATATAAAAGGGCCTCGTTTCCTTTACATCATATGCTCGATTCATTGCACTAATAATGGCATTCATTCCTAGGGAAGCAGACCATAGTGCTGCAATGATTCCAAATGACAACCATCCCCCGTTTCGGTTACTTAATATTTCTTGAAGATTTGCTTCAATCATGGCGGTGGTTTGTTTAGGGGCGAAGTCACGGATTACATTTAGTAAATCTTCCGTTGTTATCGGAAGGAATGAAAGTAAAGAAACCATAAATAATAAAAGCGGGAACAGGGATAAAAGAAAAAAATATGCTAACTGTGCCGCCACACCATTAATATCGTTCCCATCAATTCTTTTCACAAGGCCTTTAACAAACCATAATCCATTTTTAATAATATTAAAACCTTTCCCCATTTTTTCACCTCAACTATGTAACCATGCTTGTTCATTATTTTCCCTTGTTCAAGATAGAAAAAACATGATTCCATTAAATAATCCTGATAAATTCCAATTGACACCTGTTTCTTTTCGTGAAAATATAGTATTAGCCTTTAAAAACAAGTGAGAAAGCGCCTTGCTTGAATTTCGGAATCTTCGACTAAGATAAAGGAAACACGGCGAGGCAGTTCAATTTTCAACGGGTATAATTTAAAATGTAATTTTGACCAAGTGAAAATTGTACTTCCATTTTCAACTGATGCCCTGACCGACAGGGAGGAGACGTAGCGCTTGTAGCTAAACGGAGGAAAATTTCCTAAACGACACGAAAGGATGCTTGCCATGAATCTTACTGATAAAACGACTGAAAACATTGAATACATGATTACACAAATAACGACAAAATTGAAAATGGTTAATGCAGAAGCAATCAAAGCTGCTAATTACACAGAAGAAATGTACGATGATTTACGCGATATTTATGAAATGGTTATGAAGAAAAACACATTCAGTCCGAATGAAATGCAAGCAATTGTAGAGGAATTAGGTAATATACGCAAGTAAGCAATATGAAAACGGCATCTTTAAATTCAGATGCCGTTTTTTATATTATTTATTTAATCTTCTTGATCTGTAAGAATCACAATTCCATTATTCGTTACCGCAATGGTGTGCTCATATTGTGCAGAAAGGGAACCGTCTCTTGTACGGGCTGTCCAGCCATTGTTATCCATTTTCGTATCGAAGCCGCCAATATTGACCATTGGTTCGATAGTAAATACCATTCCTTCTTTAATACGTGGTCCTTTTCCAGGTAGACCATAGTGAGGAACTTCTGGCTTTTCATGGATCGTTGGTCCAATTCCATGACCGATAAAGTTTCGGACAACAGAGAATCCTTGCGCTTCTACATACGTTTGAATAGCATGACCGATATCTCCAATCCTATTACCAACCTTCACCTGTTCAATACCCTTATATAAGGATTCCTTCGTCACATCTAAGAGTTTTTGGGTAAGCGGATTTACATTCCCAACTGCGTAGCTCCACGCTGAATCAGCTAAAGCACCATTCAAATTGACAACCATGTCAATCGTTACGATATCTCCCTCTTGGAGAGGCTGTTTCCTTGGAAAACCATGGCATATTTCGTCATTAATACTGGCGCATGTCGCATACTCATATCCTTTGTATCCTTTTTGTTCTGGAGTCGCTCCATTTTCGGCTAGAAAATGATCTACAAATTCATCAATTTCCCAAGTAGTTACTCCTGGTTTAATCATTTTTGCTATTTCTTTATGCGTCCTTGCTAATAATTCTCCTGCTTTTTTCATCATATCTATTTCCCGCTGTGATTTTAATGTTATCATGTTAATCTTCCTTTCACTTCTTTACCTATGGCTCTTTTCTTAACTTTATTGCTTTTTATACGTAATTCTAATTATGGTAAAAAATTATTCAGAAACCAACCCTGCCAAAGATTTTTTAACCAAAACGAGTAACGACAATTATTCCGAACCAGCCCTACCTATCTATATGTATGTCATTCCCAATTTAATGTGAACTTACCACAACCATCATATCGCTAAAATAACTCCGTGACAAAACAATTCACTTCAAATGACAAAAATCTATTTATTTCCCGAGAAATCAAGTTAAATTATTTGATAATTCCGCAAATAATAACATCTTGTCGATTAGTGGAATTACTTCACTTATGTGCTGCCGCTTGTGTTATTATCACTCTCCATTAAGCTTTAATCTTTCACATCCAAAGAAAAAAGCTTTCTGTACCTACTTGTACAAAAAGCCTTTATTGTTTAGTCATTTTTACCCGTGGCATAATTAGAACTTCAACACGCCGGTTCTTCGCTCTGCCTTCATCAGTACTGTTACTAGCAATCGGTTTAAATTCTCCATAGCCTTTTATGCTGAAATTTTTAGGGTCCAGTTGTTTATTTTCTAAAATAATTTTCATAAAATTCAAGGCTCTCATAACACTTAATTCCCAATTAGACTGAAAATTAGCATTATGTATAGGAACGTTATCCGTATGCCCGCTGATCATAATATTGCGCGGTGGGTTCATCACAAGTAGATTCGATAGCTCTTTCGCTGTATGAACATCCTTAGGTCGTATATCGGCTCGTCCTGATTCAAAGAGAACATTATCCCTAATCGTTAATAATAAACCCTCATCTGTTAAGGAAGTGGCGAATTTTCCCTCCATTTTCTTTTCCTTAATATATGCATTAACTTTTGCTTGTAGTTCCTTCAGTTCCTCTTTGTCCTGATCCTGCAATTTTTTTAATTGATCAATATTTTGTTTAGTTTTAGGAGCAGTAACCTGGTTTTTCATCCCGTCATTTGATTTGATACTATCCTGCGGAGCAGGCTTTGTGTAATCCAGCACGCCAACGCCGCTTACAAAAATGCCGTTAAACACTTTTGAAAGCTTTTGCATCTTTTGTGCATCTACCGAACTTATGGCAAAAAGAACAATAAATAATGCTAACAGCAAGGTTAAAATATCTGCGTAAGGGAGCAGCCATGCCTCATCGATATGAGAATCGTCGTGATTCTTCTTTTTTCTCCTACTCATTAGCGAACTCACTGCCTTCTGCCATAATCTTTTTACGTTCTTCTGCAGGTAAATAGGATGCAAGCTTTTGTTCGATGACTCGTGGTGCTTCACCCTCTAAAATGGACAGGATTCCTTCCAACATCATTTCTTTCACTTTCACTTCTTGTTTCGATTTTTGCTTTAACTTATTTGCAAATGGATTCCATAAGACATATCCAGTAAATATCCCTAACATAGTTGCCACAAAAGCAGCAGAAATTGCATGCCCTAATTCATCGGTATTATCCATATTTCCTAAGGCAGCAATTAATCCTAATACGGCCCCTAAAACCCCTAATGTAGGAGCATATGTGCCAGCTTGTGAAAATATCGCTGCTCCAGCCTGATGCCTTTCTTCCATAGCATCAATCTCTTCGCTTAATACATCACGAATATATTCAGCGCTCTGACCATCGACAGCAAGACTTAATCCATTTTTCAAAAATGGATCTTCTACTTCCAACAGCTTCCCTTCTAATGCCAGTAATCCCTCTTTACGTGCCAGCTGTGCTAAATCAGAAAATAACGTAATAATCGATTTAGCATCGAGCAATTTTTGTTCTTTAAAAATGATTTTAAATAGTTTAGGAACCTTCTTAATTTCACTTAACGGAAACGCAATGATTACAGATGCAATAGTACCTGCAATAATAATTAATAGTGCTGCAGGATTGATGATGACAGAAGGATTTACTCCTTTTAACACCATTCCTACTCCGACAGCAATAAAACCTAATATAACTCCAATAACCGATGTTTTGTCCATATTATTCACCCTATAATTTATTCACTTCTCCCTTTATATCGGCTGACTAAGTATTTTTTTAAGAGATTTTCTGTGAAAGTTCGACAAATCCTTCGTTATATCCAGGATTTCTTTAAAAACATAAAAAAACAGGACTTTTGGTGGAGTCCTGTCTCTCTGCATTATTAATATGGAAATTATAAAATTCAACCCTGTGAACTGTCTGTATCTACACAAACATCCAACGGCTAGCGGATGCACAGTTTTAAATTGTTTCAATTGGTCTCCCCAGTGACTACGAAATCTGAAGCGCACCGCGCATTTGTGCTTATTTCAAAAGTTTATTTTCAATTTTCCGTTCATAATTTTTAAATAAGGAGGAATTCGTTTTCACTCCTCGTTTTGATAACATCCCGTTATATTTAAGCAATTTTTCATTAAGCTCATTTTTTAATTCTTCTTGCTCTTTATCATTTCCACATTGTCGGATTAAATCTTGGATCGATGTCATTTCTTTTTTTAACGCAGTTTCTTCCTGTGTGAAGCCGGCATTTTTCATTATCCGATAAGCCATTCTTAAATCCTCAGGAAGATGTGCAAATTCATCCTCGGGCAGAGGCTTCCCCATTCCAGGGAGATTATCTAATTCACCGTTCTTATAGGCTTCTTTAATTCGATGCTCGGTTATTCTAAAAAAATCCATACGTTTTTTCTCCTTTCCGACATGGTATATCTTTATTATATCGGAAAGGAATACATTGAATCATCTTAAACAAGATAAAAATTGACAATATTCCAACATTTAGATTTCGTTACTCGGATAAATCAACCTTTGGAGGAGAACCTAATGTTGAAAGATGAGTGAAGGAGGAGAAATATGGCTCGCGGTAATGCTTTTCATCATAAGAAAAAAAGTTATCCCGGTAATTTCCCGCAAAATTCTATCGCTGAAAAGCATCAGAAGGAAAGAATTGAAGATGAGGAATTTATCGTGACCCAAGAAGCGTTTAAAAATCGTGTGGAAGAAGAGTAAACCATGATACTTTTCCCCATTTTGAATGGGTGTTTTTTGTTTTAGACATGCTTAGGTTATTTTTAATGTTATTACATATGTGACTAGCAATCCGCCAATAAAAGAAGGCTTAGAATGAGAAAAGCTTGAACATCCCATCAATAAGGGTGTTCAAGCTTTTTTACATTACTTCGTTGCAGCAGTTTCTGCAGTTAAATTCATAGCAGGTCCGAAGAATTCATAGCGGATATTTTCATCTTTTAATCCGATTTCTTGAAGAATTGTTACAATATTTTTTAAGAACGGAACAGGACCGCAAATATAGCAAACCGTGTTTTCATCTACAATATTTTGTAAGAATGATTTTGTGATATATCCTTCAAAATGATGATTTCCTTCTTTATTTAAAGGTTTGTCATAGCCAAAGAATACACGGCCGTTTTCCAATTTACTGATATTTTCTAATACGGCATCTTTAAATGCATGGAATTCCTCACTACGCGCTGAATGAATATAAGAAACTTCACGTTTGGATCCACTATTTGCAAGTGCTTCTAGCATACTCATCATCGGTGTCAAACCAACACCGCCACTAATAAGTGCTATTGGTGCATCTTCTCTTTCATTTAAAGTAAATTCTCCAGCTGGAGCACTGATTTCAAGTGTATCCCCTTCATTAATAAAGTCATGAAGATAATTAGAGACTTTACCATTTGGATCATGATCTGCTTCTCTCTTAACAGATATACGGAAATAGTCATGTCCAGGGGCACAGGATAAGCTGTATTGACGGTTTAATATATATGTTTCAGTAGGTATCTTCACCTTTACCGTAATATACTGTCCAGGAATGAATGTCGGTACTCCCTTTCCATCCTTTGCTTTTAAATAGAAAGATGTAATGACATTGCTTTCTTTTACTTTCTTCACAACTTCAAATTCTTTAAAATCCAACCAGCCGTTTTCTTGTTTTTCTGCGCTTTCATACATATTATGTTCGATATCAATAAATACTTGTGCAATCGCACCATAGCTTTCCGCCCATGCATTGATAATTTCATCTGTTGCAGCATCACCCATTACCTCTTTAATTGCCTTAAGTAAAAACTCTCCTACAATTGGATAATGCTCTGGTTTAATTCCCAATCCACGATGTTTGTGAGCAATTTGGTTTACAACCGGTACGATTGTTTCTAGTTTATCGATATACTTTGCGGCCGCTAGTACTGTATTTGCCAATGCAGTTTGTTGACGGCCTTGCGCCTGATTAACATGATTAAAAATATTTAATAGTTCAGGATGTGCGGCAAACATCATTTTATAGAAAGTGGAAGTTACTGTAGTTCCGTTTGCTTCTAAAGCTGGAACCGTAGACTTTACTAAATCGATTGTTTTTTGTGATAACATGGTTATCTCTCCTTATTAAAAAGATATATTTAAAATACATTTTTAATCTACGTTTTTAAATTACATCGTTCCAAGCCTAAAAGCAATATTTCAAATACATCTTTTAATAAGTTGTCACAATTTTGGACAGTTATTGAACAAAAAGTTATAATATTACCATTAAATAAGGCTCTTTTCTTTATTGTCACTTTTGTAAAATAAAATCTTATGAACCTCTTCATTCGGCTTAAAATTTGATATCCTTTTAAGAACGAAGAGTATTTTAGGATTTAAAACCATCATGATAGCAACAATTTATATGAAAACAGCCTTCAATGAACAGGTGATGTATATGAGATTAACCAATTACACAGACTATTCGTTACGTGTTTTAATATATTTAGCTTCCCAAGAGCCTTCCAAGCTTTCTAATATTAAAGAGATTGCAGAAGTATATGGGATTTCCAAAAATCATTTGATGAAAGTGACCCATGATCTCGGGAAAATGGGAGTAATTGAAACGATTAGAGGAAGAAATGGCGGGATTAAATTAGCACATCCGCCAAACGAAATTAATATTGGCTCTATTGTCCGCAAAACGGAAGATGATTTTAAAGTGGTAGAGTGTTTCGATGGAGGGGCGTGTATATTAACCCCAATATGCGGTCTTAAGCATATGCTTCATAAGGCTCTTTCTGCTTATTTTGAGGTTTTGGACGGATATACATTAGCAGATATTGTTCATAACCCTTTAGTTTATCGGCAACTTTTTGAAAAAGGCACAAAATAGTGCCTTTTTTCTCATTTAAAATCTATCTTGTAAATAATCAATCAGCACATTCGCTTGATTATGTTCTTCATCCTTAGCAGAATACAAAAGTGTGACAACATGGTCCTTACCTAATTTAATAAGCTCCTGCAATTCAACTGGATTATTTTCATCAAGTTCATGCCTATATTTCAAAATAAATTCCTGAAACTTATCCGGTTCATGATGAAACCATTTTCTAAGCTCCGTACTTGGTGCAACATTTTTGAACCAATGATCAAGCTTTGCTTTTTCCTTTGAAATCCCTCGTGGCCACAATCTATCAACCAAAATTCGTATTCCATCATCACTACTATACTCATCGTAAATTCGCTTTATTTTAAACATGTTCATGCTCCTATTTGTTAGCTTTTTTTCATAACCATATTTTATCATCCAGTTTGAAAAAACAGAAAAAACTCTTCCTCGCACTTACTTGTTATCATAACGCGGGATTGCTAAAATAGAATAGAACATTCTGAAAAGAGGAAAAAGGAGAATACATATATGAATAAATTTCAAGAATATCTTGAGAAATATGCAGAATTAGCGGTTAAGGTTGGTGTGAATGTCCAAAAGGGACAAACTCTAGTCGTTAATACTTCCATTGAAGCGGCAGAATTTGTGCGCCTAGTTGTAAAAAAAGCTTATGAAGTTGGCGCAAAAAATGTAGTCGTTAATTGGAGTGACGATACTGTTTCCCGTATTAAATATGATTTAGCACCGGATGAAGCTTTCACTGAATATCCAAAATGGCGGGCGAAGGAAACAATAGAATTAGCGGAAAATGGGGCTGCATTTATGGGTATTGTTTCTGCTAGTCCTGATTTGTTAAAAGGGGTCGAACCGGCACGTATTGCGAATTTCCAGAAAGCAGCCGGACAAGCGCTTGAAAAATACCGTCAATATACACAATCTGATAAGGTGAGCTGGACGGTTATTGCTGCACCATCAAAAGCATGGGCTGCGAAGGTATTTCCACAAGCTCCAACTGTAGAAGAAAGTGTACAATTGCTTTGGGATGCTATTTTCAAAGCTACCCGCGTAGATACAGAGGATCCTGTACAAGCATGGAAGGAACATGATAAAACTCTTCATAAAAAAGTGGATTACTTAAACGAAAAAAGATATAAAAAGCTTCACTATACTGCACCTGGTACTGACTTAACAATTGGTCTTCCAGATGGACACTTATGGGTTGGTGCCGGAAGCATCAATGAACAAGGCAACGAATTTATGGCAAATATGCCCACAGAAGAAGTATTTACAGTTCCTCAAAAAGATGCGGTAGATGGATATGTTTCAAGTACAAAGCCTTTAAGCTACGGTGGCAATATTATCGACGAATTTACGATTACCTTTGAAAAAGGCCGCATTGTCGATGTAAAAGCAAAAGAAGGCGAAGAAATCTTAAAGCAATTAGTGGAAACAGATGAAGGCTCTCATTATTTAGGTGAAATGGCCCTAGTTCCTCATAATTCGCCAATTTCACAATCCAATATTCTTTTCTTCAATACATTATTTGACGAAAATGCTTCTAATCACTTTGCAATTGGAAGTGCATATGCGTTCTGTATTGAAGGCGGTAAGAAAATGTCCAAAGAAGAGCTTGAAAAACATGGCTTGAATCAAAGTATTACTCACGTCGATTTCATGGTAGGCTCCGCCCAAATGAATATCGATGGCATTAAAGAGGATGGAACAGCAGAACCTATTTTCCGCAATGGGGATTGGGCATTTTAATCAAGGTATGTCTTATACTTCTACTGAATTTCAGTAGAAGTTTTTCGTTTATCTTTTCCACTATTCCGACAATAGTAAATTTTGATACCTTTCTATTGTTTTCCAATATTGTTTCGTTTATGATATTGTCTTAACAGATTATTTTAGAGGTAACAGCTATGAGAATACGTGATTGGGATCAAAACTTGAAAATTCGTCTTATCGGAGAATCCATGATGAATCTAACCTTCTGGATGTTCTTTCCGTTTTTGACGATTTATTTTACGGAAAACTTTGGAAAAAACACTGCAGGATGGCTCTTAATTATTTCACAAATATTTTCGGTGATAGCGAATTTACTTGGCGGCTATTATGCAGACCGTTTTGGAAGAAAGAAAATGATGGTTCTTTCTTCCATTGGACAAGGGGTTGCCTTTTTAATCTTTGGATTTTCTAACTCCCCTTGGTTTGAATCCGCTAGTATCGGCTTTATTTGTTTTACTGTTGCAAGTGTTTTTGGGTCTTTTTATTATCCGGCAAGTCAGGCAATGGTTGCGGATGTTGTGAAGGAAAAAGACCGCAGTGATGTTTTTGCGATTTTTTATACATCTACCAATATTTCAGTCGTAATTGGTCCGATATTGGGTGGTATCTTTTTTAATAATTACCGATTCGAGCTGCTTGTTATTGCAGGAGCAGTTTGTATTTTTTTAGGATTGCTTTTATTAAAATATACTCGCGAAACTTCACCGGTCAAGATAAGTGAACAAAGCAATAAAGAGAAAAATTGGTATCAAGTCCTTCTTTCTCAGCTGCATTCTTACAGCATCATTGTAAAGGATCGTATTTTTTTACTGTTTATTATTGCTGGTATTCTAATCTCGCAGACCTTTATGCAATTGGATCTTCTTTTACCTGTTTTTACAAAAGAAACGGTTAAGCTGGCAACCCTGTTCCACTTTGGGTCTATGCATATATCTATAACTGGAGAGCAAACATTTGGACTGATCCTGTCTGAAAATGGATTGCTTGTGGCACTTTTGACTGTATTTGTAACAAGGTGGATGAATGTGTATAAGGAAAAAAATGTATTTATCTTATCGTGCTTTGCCTATGCTATATCCATTTATTTCTTCGGACAATTTCCGTTTGTCTGGGGATTCATCATTGCCATGGCCATTTTCTCGTTTGCCGAACTAATGGTTGCCGGTATCCAGCAAACGTTTATCTCGAAATTAGCGCCTGAAGAAATGCGCGGTCAATATTTTGCAGCAGCAAGCTTGCGTTATACCATCGGGCGAACGATTGCTCCAATCTCGATTCCGCTTGCTTCTTGGATAGGATATTATAGTACGTTTATTGTATTAGCATTATTAGCTATTGTTGCAGCTGGAATTTATTTAGTTGTATTTCGGAAATTTGAGATGCAAAGAGGAAAGCAAATTTAAAATGCTTTCCTTTTTTATATTATAAAAATTATTGAACAGGTGTATTCTCGGTCTAGCTTCAGCATCGGCTAGCGTATTTCTTATATGAACTTTTTGACAGTCATGTTTTCTTTTGTTTTGTTAAATAATACAGTCAGATGAAGAATTTAAAGGAAAGAAGTGATTGTTATTCTTACTTCACAACAGTTATCTCACTTCCAATCTGAACTACAAAAGGCAAAAGAAGAACTTGAACATCAGTTTCAACTAAATGATAATTATGGCTTAGAGGATGGTCACCCTCATGATGCAGTAGGCGAATTATCCAGCTATGATAATCATCCAGGTGATGAAGGAACAGAATTATATGAGCGTGAAAAAGATATTGCCCTAAATGAACATAGTGAGTACGAATTAAAAAATATAGAGCGTGCCCTTGATGCCATTCAAAATGGCACCTATGGCAAATGTATAGTTTGTGGAAAAGAAATCCCATTAGAACGATTGGAAGCCATCCCACAGACACTCTATTGTATTGACCATACACCAGATAAGACAGTTTCGACTAATCGTCCAATAGAAGAAGGCGTCCTTATGCCTCCATGGGGAAAATTTAATTTTGATGACAGCCTTGATGAGTCAGAAGCTTATGATGCAGAAGATTCGTGGCAGGATGTTGCGAAATGGGGAACCTCGGAATCACCGTCCGATTTTGTGAACCCACCGGATCACTATAATGAAATGTATATTGATTCGGATGAAAATGTTGGATACGTGGAAGACTACGAAAACTTTGTCGGAACCGATATAGAAGGAAATTATCGATATATTTATCGGAATGAACAGTATGAGAAATACAATGATGTGCTGGAAGAGGAAAATATCATGACGACATTTGGAGATTTGCCAAGGTATGAGCATGATCCGTATGTCGAGGATGAAAATGACGATAGTGATCCGCGACATTAAAGATTCAATAAGAAAAGCGCAAGCGCCTTGCTCATCGGCGTACGGATTTCGTATCCCAAACTAATTCAAAACAGGTGCCCTATACGGCACCTGTTTTTACATTATTGCACTTTAGAACCTTGTCTTGTATCAACCAAGGAGGATTCATCCGATTCTTTTAACCAAGCTGACATCGCTTCAATATCTTTAGAGAAGATACGATCCTTTATTATACTTGGGACAATTTTGCGTCCTTTATCATAAAAGCCTTTAGTAGCATGTGCCATTTTTTCAACACCGCGGTATTCAGCCCCTTGCATCGCGCAGATCATTTCAATTGCCAATACCCTTCTTGTATTTTGCAGAATTTGATAAGCATGTCTTGCAGCAATCGTTCCCATACTTACATGATCTTCCTGATTTGCTGATGAAGGGATGGAATCAACACTGGCAGGATGTGCAAGTGTTTTGTTCTCAGAAACTAATGATGCAGCTGCGTATTGCATAATCATCGCTCCAGATTGCAAACCAGGTTCAGGACTCAAGAACCCAGGCAAATCATTTAATTGCGGATTTACCAATCTTTCAATACGTCTTTCCGATATATTAGCCAATTCTGCGATGGCAATTTTCATAAAGTCCATGGCAAGAGCAATCGGCTGCCCATGGAAGTTTCCGCCTGAAATAACCTTTTCCCCATCATTAAAGATAAGCGGATTATCGGTAGCTGCATTCATTTCAATTTCAAGCTTCTCTCTTACGTAATCTAACGCTTGCCATGAAGCTCCATGAACTTGCGGGATACAGCGTAAAGAATAGGCATCTTGAACCCTAATCTCCCCTTGTCTTGTTGTAAGCTGGCTATCCGCTAAATATTCACGAATTCTTCTAGCCACATCTACTTGTTGATAATAACCGCGGGCTACATGAACATCTTCATCAAATGCATCGATGATCCCTTGTAATGCCTCGATGGTAACAGAAGCAATCAGCTCACTTTGTTTTGCTAATTTTTCCGCTTCTAAAAATGCTACCACTCCCATCGCTGTCATTGCTTGGGTCCCATTTATTAACGCTAATCCTTCTTTTGCTTGTAGGGTAATCGGGAGAATACCTTCTTTTTCTAATGCTGTCCATGTATTTGTGCGTTCTCCCTTATAATAAACCTCCCCTTCTCCCATTAAAGTTAACGCTAAATGGGAAAGCGGTGCTAAATCTCCACTCGCTCCTAATGAACCTTGCTGAGGAATAACAGGATGAATATGTGCATTCAGTAAATCTAATAGACGGTTGATAACTACTGGGCGTACTCCGGAGAAGCCTTTTACTAAGGCATTTGCCCGTAATAAAAGCATCGCTCTAGAGACAACCTCTGGAAAAGGTTCACCAACACCGCACGCATGGGAGTGGATTAAGTTTAGTTGAAGCTCTTCCACATTCTCTGAATCAATGTATACGTCGCTGAATTTTCCAAAACCTGTTGTGATTCCATATACCACTCTTTTTTCCTCAACAATTTTCTTTACTGCTTCATGGCTTTTTTGTACTCGTTCCATGCTCTCACTGGAGACACTCACAAATTCATTATTGTATAAAACCTCATTGACTGATTTAAGTGTTAATGTATTTCCTGTAAGTTCCATTTTATTGCATCTCCTCTTTATGTTTGATATAGTAGCACGCTAAAGAAAAAAGGCTTGATCACAATTTGTTAGTTTGTGATCAAGCCTTTTATTACTTCTTTTTTTAAACGGAAGTGTATTCTCATACGTACTCACCTTTTCATGATAAAAATTATCATTTCCTAATAACAGAATACGATTTCGCTAAGTAGTTTGTCAATTAAAAATGTTCCATATTTTAACAAGATATTATATTACTGTGTTAGTATAGGAAAGGGGAGATTCTAAATAATGTATCTTCCTTTGCACATACTAAAGGTTAATTAAACTATTGGAGTGACGTAAAATGAATGAACAACAAACAATGGCTATGCGGGAGACATTAACGGTTCAATCAAGACAAGTGTTTCCTCCGGATACGAATCATCATGGAACTTTATTTGGCGGTAAATTAATGGCATATATTGATGAGACTGCAGCCATTGCTGCGACAAAATTAGCAAGAGGCCCAGTTGTGACTGCCTCTACGGATTCTGTCGATTTTATTAAGCCTATTCGTGTTGGAGATGTTGTCGATATTGAAGCGATGGTTTCTTGGACAGGCAGAAGTTCTATGGAGATTTTTATAAAAATTACATCGGAAGATCTTTTAACAAGGACAAAGTCCATTGCAGCTCTTTCGTTTTTAACCTTTGTTGCCCTAGATGAAAATGGAAAACCTACTAGAATACCGGCCGTTATCCCTGAAACAGACGAGGAAAAATGGTTGAATGAAACAGCTATCAAGAGAGCAGAACACCGGAAAGTAAGAAAAAAAGAAAGTGAAGATTTAGCACGTTATTTCACAAAAGGTAAATAAGAAACTATTGGTACGCATCGCAACCAACGGAAACATTACGAGCTAATGCCTTACCCGCAGAAAAATCCGTTAAACCATTTTTTAAAAAAGTAATCCATTAAACGCTAAAGAATAACACCCCACATTTTTCGTGTGGAGTGTTTTATTTTTTTATGAGTATATCTGCTATTTAATCAAGTAACTTCCATTTCCTTATTTTAGGTATTTCGTTTGGCAAAGGATTCAATGTGGTCTATAATACAGGATAGCATTTTATGAGAAAAGTGGATGCGCCTTACTTATCAACGTACGTAATAGACGGCTTCGACACAGGATTCAGGAAATACAGCGAGGCAGTTCATAGGCTAGGGAAATGGCACTTCAAATTCTACTTGATGTCCTTATGCCGCTAGGAGACTCGGAAATCCGCTAGTCGATAGGCGCTGAACCGAACAACGAATTGCTAGATCTATTAAATAAGTTATATAATAACAAACTAATTTAGTTTTATAATTCTAGAAAAGGAGACAAAGTAATGACGAGTCAATCCTTTTTACAAATGAATACGATTTTTATCAGTATTCTAATAGAATCATTGCCATTTGTGTTATTGGGTGTTTTGGTTTCGGGAATCATTCAAATGTTTGTTACAGAAGAAATGATATCCAAGATTTTGCCGAAAAATCGCTTCTTGGCAGTTCTAGTTGCAACAGTGATGGGGGCACTCTTCCCAGCCTGTGAATGTGGAATTGTTCCGATATCTAGACGTTTGATGGCAAAAGGGGTTCCGCTCCATGCTGCTATCAGCTTCATGTTAACTGGGCCAATCATCAATCCAATCGTATTGTTCTCAACTTATATTGCTTTTGGAAACAGCTGGAGAATGGTGCTTTACCGCGCCGGACTTTCCTTTGTTGTTTCGGTGATTGTGGGATTTATTATTTCCTATCAATTTAAAACATCACAGCTAAGAGAATCCGCTTCCCATGATCATCATCATCACCATGGAAATGGTTTGAAGGGGAAAATAAAGGGAACCATTCAGCATACAATTGATGAATTCTTCTCTGTTGGGAAATTTTTAATAGTAGGTGCTCTGATCGCAGCTGCTATGCAAACCTATGTAAAAACATCCACCTTAACAGCAATTGGACATGGACCATTTTCTTCTCATCTTGTGATGATGGGTCTTGGATATGTGTTATCGATTTGTTCAGAAGCAGATGCTTTTGTTGCGTCATCCTTCCAAAGTACATTCTCGCTCAGCTCGATCGTTGCGTTCCTTGTCTTTGGAGCAATGTTTGATATTAAGAATACATTAATGATGTTCCAAGCATTTAAGCCTAAGTTTATTTTTTACTTATTTGTATACGTTGCGTTATTCGTATTTTTAGGATCGATGTTTATTGCACAAATTTCATAGTGATTACTTTTTAGAAAGGAAAATGTGAAGCATGATAAGATTTTTTATTTTACTTGGTTTCTCTTTTCTCTTTTTACATTTGCATGCGACCGGGTCCATTAGTAAATACATTAATATGAAATACTCTTATATTTCTTTTATCACCATCTTTGTGCTCTTTTTCCTAACTATTGTCCAGTTATATTTTTATATTAAAGGCGATAAAGAAACAGAAGATGGCTGTGATTGTGGATGTGACCACCATCATCATCATAAGAAAACCTGGAAGGATTATGTGATGCTGCCGGTTCTCATATTTCCAATCTTTTCGGTATTGTGTTTACCGGTGGCAACGCTTGACTCCAATATTGTAAAAGCAAAGGGATTTAACTTTAATGTGTATAATGACAAAGACACATCTGCAATCCATGAGTTTCTACAGCCTGACTCGAGCGTTTATTATGGTACAGACGGCTATGATGAATTGATGGGGAAATCCAAGAAAAAGTTCAGCAAATTAGGCAACAATGTCGCATTAAGTGATGAGAATTGGCTGCAAGGAATGGAGACCATCTATCGATTCCCTGGAGATTTCATGGGTAAGACCGTTAGTTTCCGAGGATTTGCTTATAATGAAAAAAATCTAGCAGCAAATCAATTGTTTATTTTCCGATTCGGTATCATCCATTGTGTAGCTGACTCCGGTGTATTCGGTATGCTGGTTGAATTCCCTAAGGGTGTTCACTATCATAATGATGATTGGCTGCAAGTTACTGGAACATTAACCTCCGAATACTATCAGCCATTTAAAAAGACTATTCCAGTGTTAAAAGTGGAAAAGGTGAAGCAAATTCCAGTTCCGAAAGACCAATATGTTTACCGGAACTATTAAATTAGAAAAAGGGAAGGTGAATTGCTCATCGACCTACGGACTCTTGAAATTGAAGTGCAAATTTCAATTAGAGGGGCTTTGACATAGGGAGGTAGTTCAGGAGCTAGTGAAATTGGCACTTTAGATTTCACCGAGTAAAATTTGAAATGTAACCTTACCTGATGCCCGCTTATCATAGAAAAGAGCCTCCGAAAATTCGGCTAGTCGATAAGCTCTGATACTGGACAAAAAAGTGGATTAAATTCTAGCAGAACTTAATATATTTTAAATATAGGGTATACAACTATCATGTATACCCTATTACATTTTTACAAAACATTTAAGATTAGATGACACGCAAAAGCTCAAAGAGATCCTCTCTTATAGCCCAATCCTTTTTGGTTACGGCGCTGAAGAACTCTTTTCACCATATTCATATTTGTAATATTTATTTCATGGCATAAATTGTATGCCGCATTACCCTCATAAATCATCTATACTAATCTAAGAATTATATGTAATGACAAAAATCGAAGACTTTCGTCACTGTTCTACAATGACTTTAAAACAAATGCGTAAGCTCCTCAGCTTCGAAGTAGCAGGCAGGACCAACGGAAACCGTACTGAGGTAGCTCACAAGCTAGTGAAATTGGCACTTCCATTTTCACCTGATGCCCGTAGAAATCGGCTAACCGAAGCTGTTGCACTAAACGTAGACAATATTTTTAAAGGGTTATCCACGGGTCTAAATTTTATAGTTAACTAGAAAGCAATCATGCACATTATATTTTTAAAAGGAAAAGGTGATATTAGGTTATGTTCTCAAACGCTGATATTGGAATTGATTTAGGTACTGCAAATACCCTTGTTTTTAGTAAAAGTAAAGGTGTTATTTTAAATGAGCCATCTGTCGTTGCCATTAATACGGAAACGAAAAAAATCGTGGCCGTTGGACTAGAGGCTAAAAGTATGATCGGAAAGACACCTGAAAAAATTGCAGCTATCCGACCTTTAAAAGATGGGGTAATTGCTGATTTCGACATCACTACAGAGATGCTTAGACATATTATGAAAAAAATCGGAAAACAGCTTGGAATGTCTGTCAGAAAGCCAAACGTAATTGTATGTACTCCTTCAGGTGCAACTTCCGTAGAAAGAAGAGCAATCCAGGATGCAGTAAAAAATAGCGGTGCCAAGAATGTTCATTTAATTGAAGAGCCTGTTGCAGCAGCCATTGGGGCAGACTTGCCGGTAGATGAGCCTGTAGCGAATGTAATTGTGGACATTGGCGGCGGAACAACCGAGGTTGCTATCATTTCCTATGGCGGGGTTGTAACAAGCAACACGATTCGCGTCGGCGGCGATAAAATGGACGAGGATATTATTCAACATGTTAGAAAAACTTATAATCTCTTAATTGGGGAGCGCACCGCAGAACAAATTAAAATGGAAATTGGGTACGCGTTAGTTGATCACGATGAAATTTCCATGGAAGTTCGCGGACGTGACCTAGTATCCGGATTACCAAAAACAGTTACATTAAAATCAACAGAAATTCAAAACTCCATGCGAGAATCTTTATTGAAAATTTTAGAATCCATTCGTGCGACACTAGAAAATTGCCCTGCAGAATTGAGCGGGGATATTGTGGACCGTGGGGTTATATTAACAGGTGGCGGCGCACTACTAAATGGTATGCAGGATTGGCTGTCTAAAAGTATCATTGTACCGGTACATTTAGCATCAAATCCGTTGGAATCTGTTGTAATTGGTACCGGGAAATCATTGAAATTTATTAATCGTTTACAGCCTATGGCGAAATAAAGGACATTAAAAAAAGAGCTAATGATAGCTCTTTTTTTAGTGTTAGCAGATAAGTTTTTGTAGGTGTTTAGCACTATTTGGAACTATTCGATGTCATTTTCGGGCCATTCCCCTGCAGTTCCGGGCTGTTGACTGAGCGTTATCTAGATTTCTTTGATATGAATGAATTATTTTTCGTACGTTAGAGAAAACTGATATCTATATAATCTTAAGTCAGGTGAACCACATGTTAAGTCATGAAATTGAGGATACTTTTGATGTGTATGGATATCAGCGTTATTACAAAAACATGAAAACAGCTATCGAAATTTCCGGTCTGTTGGATCATGTTGACCGGTATACATTGGAAAACTTCTTTGATACCTTTGATTTCCAAGGCTATGATCGCTTGTTATTTGATGAGTTTCGATATTATTTTTGGATGTATCTAAAAATATACGAGCAACAGGCATGACAAAAGGGAGCAGCACAAGCGCTCCCTTTTTACTTATTGTTCTACTGCTTTTCCTTTATTCGAATCTGAAATGGTGTCTGTCAAATGTTCAATACTTCCACGAACATTATATTTTCCGGATAAGTTTTCTAGCAGCTCTTTCACATCGATACCTGAAGATGCTTTCAGCGATTCTTGCAGGCTTGACATTAAGCTTGTGGCATAGCCAGTTACTTTATTGGCTCCGCCTTCACCGCTGCCGCCTCCAGTATCCACAACAGTAATCTTATCAATATTGCTAAGCGGGCTAGCAACTTGTTTTGCATATTCAGGAAGCATTTTTAAAATCATGTCCATAACAGCTGCCTGACCAAATTGTTCGAAAGCTTCTGCGATCTTTCTCTTTGCTTCCGCTTCGGCAAGACCCTTTAAACGAATGATTTCGGCTTCCGTTTCCCCTTGTGCTCTTTGGGCTTCTGCATGTGCCAAACCATCGATACGGACTTTTTCTGCTTCCGCCTTTGCCATGGATTCAATTCGATATTTGTTCGCATCTGCTTCTGCCATTTGTCGTGCCTTATCAGCCACTGCAGCCTGCTCAACAGCATAGCGGTCTGCATCCGCTTTTTTCTTCACTTCCGAATCATATTGACGCTCACGACGTAAGATTTCTTTCTCCTCAAGTTCAATTTGCTTTTGACGTTCAATGATTTTAATTTGCATTTCCTGTTCCGTTACTTCTTGTTTGGAACGTGCTGTTTCCAAATCATATGCTTGGTCTGCTCGCGCTCTTGCAATATCCTGTTCACGGCGGAACTCTGCAATTTTTAATTGATTCATTTTTTCTGCTTCCGCAATTTCCGTCGATCTTTCTAATTCCGCTTTTTGTGCGTCTTTTGCAGCTTCTGCACGCTTAATTCTTGTTTCTTTTTCCGCTTCGGCTGTTGCAATATCTGCATCCCTCTTTACTTGGGCAATTCGCGGTTTACCTAGAGATTCCAAGTATCCATTTTTATCTCTTACTTCTTTAATGGTAAAGGATACTATTACTAACCCCATTTTCGCTAAATCCTGGGAAGCAACTCGTTGAACCTCTTGAGAGAATTTATCTCTATTTTTATAAATTTCTTCTACAGTCATCGATCCAAGGATGGAACGGAGATGTCCCTCCAGTACTTCCTTCGCTTCGTTTTCGCGATCCTGTTTTGTTTTTCCTAAAAATTGTTCTGCTGCAGTAGCAATTTCCCCAATGGAGCCTCCAATTTTAATAATCGCTGTTCCATCAGCCATGACCGGCACACCTTGTTCTGTATACACTTCAGGTGTAGTAACCTCTAATTTACTGGATAATAAGCTTAGTGGCTGTGACTGTTGGAAAACGGGTAGCACGAAAGTACCGCCGCCGCGAATAATTTTAATTTTATTTCCTGCTTCATCCACATGGACATTTTTTCCGCCAAGATAGCTTCCTGTAACAATTAATGCCTCATCTGGACTCGCAGTGCGATACTTGGAAATAAATACACCAATTAAAGCAATTAATAAGAATACAACAATGGCAATAACAATCCAAATTCCGATCATACCTGATTCAAACATACCTTCTCCCCCTATCTCTTATTCTTCATAATGCAATTGATTATTTTCATATGAAACTACATATAGTACACCATTTTTCACTTCAATCACCAGGACCTGAGTGCCTTCTTCTATTGGAGCATTTTTTACGCTGGCGGCTGGTTTGGCAATCGTTCCACTTTTGCTTTCAATCACAACTTCGCCAAATCCATCTTCAGGGATGGAAATAATCGTCTTTCCGATTCTCCCTTTTAAAGAATCCTCCGTGTAAGCAAGGGATTCTTCCGCTGAGGATAGTGGAATGAGCACAAACATGTTTAGTAATGTGTCCAAGACGAGTGCGATAATGGCAGATATGGCAATTATAAGTGCACTTGAAATAGAAGTTGCAAGCTCTAATATATATCCGCTTGCGGAAAAAAATGTGATGAATGATAGCACTAAAGTCGGGTGTAAAAAGTTTAGCCCTTCTCCTAAACCATGCAGCACGTCACCGAAAAAAATATAAAGAATGGTTAAGACACCTGATACAATTAATAAAACTAAGTAAATGGTCTCGATTGGTGTTCCGAATATCGTCATTCTCATCATTCCTTCAGATTGAACTTTTACATCATTTTTATGTCTTTCTCCTTTCTCTATTTTCCTACTAATATTTACGGGGCATCCAGAACTTTGGTTTCATATTATTTTTAAAATTTTTAACCATTACCTCTAAATTTATCTCGGTAGTACAAGGGACACATTTTTTCCCTTCTTCCATAAAAAATTCTGCCTAATGGCTAGGCAGTCTATATAAAAAATGGTGTATTTTTTCGATACGATTTGCCCAATCGATAATAATGGTCAACAATCTCCTGATTTAGTCCTTTAAATTTTTCCGGCACAGGTGGCAATGCGTCTGCTTGTTCCTGTTTCCATACTGCTTTACCTGGTTCTATGAAACGTCCATCTGATATTTTGACATCATTTGTTACCGTTGCCCCATGCATAATCACGCAGTTCTTTCCAATCGTCGCACCGTAAATGGATACCCCTTCCCCGATGAAGGTATTTCTCCCTATATACAGTGGACCATGCGGCTGGGCATGATGCAAAATACTCACCTCATCCCCAATATACACACCATATTTTTTCCCTTTCACATCTACGTGCTGGTTTGGATGACAATGTATAACGACAAAATCTTGAATATTTGTTTTTTTACCAATAAAGTAAGGCGTTGAAGAATCAGCACGAATCAAATTGTTCCAGCCAATAAAACAATCATCTTCAACTCGGACATCTCCGAATATATACGAATTTGGTCCCACCACAGCGTTAACACTAATCTTTGGATATTCTGCATTTGGATTTTCTTCAATTGGAGGATTAAAAGAGAGAATTTGCCTTTGTGGATAGACTCCTGTTTGTTTAAACTTAAGATCCTCACCACCTACAGGTTGTTGCTGTCTCATTGCAGGAGGATAAGGATAGTATGGGTAGCCTTGATAGTATTGCATATGAAGTCCCTCCCCATCTTGTATAATTGTATCAATACATGGGTATTCGCTGTGAAGAGAAAATATTCATAATGAAATATTTGGGTGGTTTAGTACGGACACCAGATCCGTTATCTGTGACAAAAAGGGGGTATTTCTAATGTTTGCGGACATAGGATCCGTTATTTAGCATAAAAACAGTGATTTCTATGTGTTTTTTCATAAATAACGTACCCTGTGTCCGCTAGACTCTTAAATTAAGGTCATTTTATAAAAATAACGGATTCTCTGTCCGCTTAAGATTGTTCATTTAGGGAAATCCCCATACTTAAGATACTGCAGAGCTTCCTTGAGCATTATTTTTTGATTCTTGCTTCCGAGTCACACTCACCAATAAATAAACAATTGGTGTTGCCACAATGGAAGCAAGGAATTTAAATACATATTGTGTAAAAATAAGTGTTACGAGTACAGCTAATGGCATTGTTCCCATGAATGCAATCGCTATAAAAATAGTTGTATCCACTAGCTGACTTAACATAGTTGAAGCATTGTTCCTTAGCCATAGCTTCTTCGTACCATGCTTTTTCTTCAATTTGTTAAAAACAAAAACATCTAAGTTTTGACTGACTGCATACGATGCTAGGCTTGCTACAATCACTCTGAAGCTCCCGCCTAAAATGGTTTTAAACTCTGATTGATGTCCGAAAACGGGGGCAGCCGGCAATTGAATTGTAATAAAAATAAAGATTAAAGCAAGTACTTGTGTGATTAGGCCAGCTTGAACCGTTTTTCTCCCTGTTTCCTTTCCATACACCTCAACAATGACATCCACAATCGGATAGGTAAAAATATAGATGACAACTGCTGCAGGTAAAACTGCCAGGTGGCCAATGCTAAACAGCTTCACCGCTACAATATTTGCCAGAATTAATAAACCGACAAATAATCCATTTAAATATAATAACATCTTATCGGTTATCCACTTTCTCTGGATATAAATCATGATTCATTAAGCGGAAATTGGCCATTTCCTCATACTTCGTTCCCGGTCTACCATAATTGCAATAAGGATCAATAGAAATACCGCCACGAGGCGTAAATTTCCCCCATACCTCAATATAACGCGGATCTAAAAGTTTAATAAGATCATTCATAATAATGTTCACACAATCCTCGTGGAAATCTCCATGATTTCTAAAACTAAATAGATAAAGCTTCAGAGATTTACTCTCGACAATCTTTTTATCTGGTATGTAGCTGATATACATGGTTGCATAGTCTGGCTGGCTTGTAATGGGACATAGTGATGTGAACTCCGGACAGTTAAACTTTACAAAATAATCCCGATTCGAATGTAAATTATCTACGGATTCTAAAATTTCGGGAGAATACTCAAATTTGTACTTGGTACCTTGATTCCCTAACAAGGTTAAATCCTTTAACCCTTCTTCCTGTTTTCTTCCTGACATAAAAAAAGCCTCCTTAAGATGTACCTTGACATTTTAGAGAGGGAATTTTCCATAGCAAACATATTAAAATGGATAAAAGAAAAGCCATGCCCATTATGGACATGGCTATAATTGTCATGTATCCATAGTTTTTTATAGAGGGTTTTGTGCTATGAACCTCTCCCGTCATGTTCGGGTATTTAATTGAACATAAATAGAATATTAAATTCTTTACAGTCCGTCAACTAGAAATTTTATTATTCATCTTGTAATGCATTCTCAAGATCTTCAAGAAGATCCTCAATATCCTCTATCCCAACGGAAATGCGGATAAGTCCATCCTCTATTCCTAGCTCATGACGGCGTTCTTTTGGAATGGAGGCATGTGTCATTAAAGCTGGAATAGAAATTAAGCTCTCCACTGCACCTAAGCTTTCTGCAAGTGTAAAGTATTTTACCTTCTTCAATACATCCAGTGCTTTTGCTTCTGATTCCACTGTAAAGGAGATCATCCCTCCAAAACCATCTGCTTGTTTGCTGTGGATATCGTGGCCCGGATGATTAGCTAAGCCGGGATAATAAACTTTTTGAACATGTTTATTATCTTGAAGAAAATTAACAACCTTTTTCGTATTTTCTTCAATCTCTTCCATACGAACGCCTAATGTCTTAATTCCACGAATTAATAGCCAGCTATCTTGCGGACCTAAAATACCACCTGTTGAATTTTGAATAAAATGAACATCTTCGGCTAACTTGTCATCATTCACAACTACAAGACCTGCTACTACATCGCTATGACCGCCAAGATATTTTGTTGCACTGTGAAGGACAATATCTGCTCCAAGTTCAAGCGGATTTTGCCAATACGGAGTACTGAAGGTATTGTCAACAATCAGTTTAAGGTTATTTTCTTTGGCGATTTCACTTACAGCCTGAATATCGGTAATTTTTAAAAGCGGATTTGTTGGGGTTTCTACATAAATCGCTTTTGTATTTGGTTTTACCGCATTTTTCACTGTGTCTAAATCGCTGGTGTCAACGAATGTTACTTCGAGATTAAAGCGGTTTAGAACCTTGGTCATAACACGGAATGTTCCGCCGTACACATCATCCGTCGCAATAATATGGTCCCCTGCAGAAAATAATTGGATAACTGCCGTGATGGCTGCCATACCTGAACCAAATGCAAATCCCCGCTTACCGCCTTCAATATCTGCAATTAGCTTTTCCAATGATTCACGCGTAGGGTTTCCCGTTCTTGAATATTCATATATAAAATTACCAACACCATCTTGTTTATACGTACTTACTTGATAAATTGGTGTGGAAACAGCGCCAGTATAAGGATCACGACTAATTCCACCATGAATAAATTTCGTTTTTTTCCTCATGTTCATTCCTACTTTCTAAGGCTTCTTTCTTAAACTATGTTGCTTTTGTAAACGAAAACCTTATAGAAATCCTTATTTGGGTTAAGAATGAATACTCTTTTTAAGAAAAGTTGCCCCGGAGATAAGTTTAAGATTTTATAACATTTACGAAAAACAACAATTTATACGAAATCAGCCTTCATATATTTTGCTACTAATGTAACGTTCGCTGCTATCCGGAAAAATGGTTACTATATTTGTTCCAGGTTTTGCTATTGCTGCCTCACGAAGACACGCTTCCAACGCTGCTCCCGAAGAGCTGCCTACTAAAAGACCCTCTAGTTTTGCCAATTCAGCCAAACGAGTGAATGCCGCTTCATCCGGAATGGTATGGATTGCATCAAAATAATTCCGGTCCATAAAAGGCGGCAGAAATTCCATCCCAATTCCCTCTGTTCGATGCGATCCCGACTCGCCGCCATTTAAAATCGACCCTTCAGGCTCTACTATAACCGTCTTCACATTTGGGAGTTTTTCTTTCAAATATCTAGAGGTCCCCATAAATGTCCCACCGGAGCCAGCTCCAGCAACAAAAATATGAACATTCCCATCAAGTGCTTCATAAATTTCAGGTCCAAGACTTGCATAATACGTATCCGGATTAGCATAGTTTTGGAACTGACCTGGATAAAACGCACCCGGAATCGTTTCTAATAATTCCTTCGCTTTGGCAATCGCACCTTCCATCCCCAGTTCAGTTGGAGTATTTACGACTTTTGCCCCAAGCGCCCTCATTAATGTTTGTTTCTCAAGGCTGAATTTTTCCGGTACCACAAATATAGCTTGAACACCAAATTGAATAGCCGCAAGTGCTAGACCAATTCCCGTGTTTCCGGCTGTCGGCTCAATAATGGTTCCGCCTTTTTTCAGCTTTCCTTCCGCAAAGGCTATTTTCAACAAATACTGCCCTAAACGATCCTTTACACTACCACCAGGATTAAAATATTCAAGTTTCGCAAATAAACGTACACCCTCTGGCAATGTAAAGTTTGTAATCTCCACCAATGGTGTATTGCCTATTAATTCATGCACATTTCGCGCGTATTTCATCTTTAAAACCTCTTTTTTATGCAAAGATTTCTTTCCATTCGTTTCTCTTAGACAGCATTTTTCTAGCAATCTCTTGTGCACCTTCTAAGCTATGGCTAGCAGCCCATCCGCACTGTACTTCATTACATGCAGGTACTTCAGTTGCTGTTAGAACATCATTTAACGTTTTTTCAAGTATTTCCAGAACTGCTTCGTAATCATCATGATTGATTACGGATAAATAAAAGCCTGTTTGGCACCCCATAGGGCTGATATCCACAATTTTATCTGTATGATTGCGGCTAAATTCTGCCATCATATGCTCTAAGGAATGTAATGCAGGCATTTCCATATGTTCTTTATTTGGTTGGCAGAAACGGATGTCATATTTATGAATAACATCACCGTTCACACCTTCTTTCACTCCAGCCAACCGTACAAATGGTGCTTTTACCTTTGTATGATCTAAATTAAAGCTTTCTACATTCATTTTCTTTTGTGTTGTCATGAATCATTTCTCCTCTCTTTTTTGGCATCCATTAACCAAACAAATGGATTTAATCGTGTAAATGAAACTTCAAATCCGTATTTATCAAATATATGTTGCAAAACAGGAATGGTTGTATAATATTCCCGCTGTAAATCTTCTGCAAGTCTATGAAAATTCCTTTTTAAAGATTCCCGGATTTTTTCTTGTTTGGCTTCCTCTGTCGGGAAAACGGTATCCGCAAAAAGAATGCGGCCGCCTTCATTTAATAAATTACTATATTTTCGAATTGCCTTATCTTTTTCTTCATCTGTTAAATGATGGAACGCATAGGTGCTGACAATGGTATCGATTTTAGCATCTATTTGCGGAAACTCTAAGAAATCCCCATCTAAAATAGTAATGTTTTTTAATTTTTGTTTTGCAATTGCCCTCATCCCTTCAGATGGTTCAATTCCAAAAACATTTAATCCTTTATTATTTAACCTTGCTGTTAAATTCCCAGTACCTACTCCAAATTCAAGTACGGTACCTGTGGATTTTTCGGCTACAGTTGAAAGTATCTTGTCATAATCTATAAAAACTTCTTCATATTCAGGGTCATGTCCGGTAACAGTTTCATCATAAGAATGGGACCATTCATCAAAAAGCTCATTGAACTCTCTACCCATCTCAATTCCCTCATTTCCTATAAAATAACTCAGAATTAACTTTAGCATGATTTTCTCAAAAGAGCAATCTTGAATAATTGGCAAAATAAAAACACCCCAATACCATTATCAGGGTGTTTTTGAGTTATCTAAGTTAATTAGTCTTTACCAATTTTCCCACAGACCTTTTGGATCAACACTGGCAAGTCTAACCCATCCATTTTGAACTTTTTCTTGAAATGCGGTGTTATTATTTAATAACCGTTTTATATATTCCGTAGGTGCTTGAATAACGATCAGCAAACGAAGCGGAGAATGAAAATACTCATTATCTGATTGCATGACGGATTGCCAAGGTAATCCGGCTAACAAATCGCTTGCATTCCCTTGCATGACGCCGAGACCAGCTGTAATTGTTTGGGTTGTTTTATTTCCACTGCCGTAATAGTGAGGAGCTACGGTAGAAGCGTAATATTGCAGATTAATCCATTGAGCAACTGTACCAGCCCCGGCAATAATACCAGCTAACAGATCACCATTTTCATCTTCCTTCCAATCATAATTATGAAGGAAGGCTCTGCCTTCTAATTCAGCGTTCTGAGTAAGTTCACGTTTTCCGATAATTAAAGCGGCATTACGAGCTAATCCCCATTCCGGACGTATCTCACTCCAATCCTGAGCAAATCGATGTGCCTCATCTGTTGGATTTTTATGTTTTGAATGGAAATTAGGTAATTGTGTTAAACGTTCCGCATTTGCATTGTCGCTTACTTTCGTTAAAATAGCTTCCAATCGATCAAACGCAACTTGAGCGGATGTTGTAAGTTCCGGTACATAAATCCAATGCAATTCCTCCACCGCCGTGTTATGCTCAGCTGCTACGAAAACCGTATCTTCAGGGATTTCCATTCCTTCTTCTAAAAGAGCTGCTCGGACTTCCGGAAGGTTGCATAACTCTGCCAATACCCTTGCATTGAATCCGCTTGATGCGCCACCACAGGCACCACAATCAAGAGAGGATGCATACGGATTATTGATACTTTGACTACCGTGCCCGCAAAAAACAACTAATGGTGAAAGGTTGTTTGTTAATCCCATCAGTTTCAGAGCATGACGTGCATATTTTACCTTTTCTTCTTCCGTAAATCCAACAGGTAACCCCGCTTCTTTTTCATGAACATGGTTAATGGAGAGTTTTGTTTCGGGTTTCCGTACCCAATTTTCACGGAGGTTCCGTATAAATCGATCTGCTGTTCGTGGAACAAAACTTCGTGTTACCATTTGCAAACTAAGCAAGGGTCCACTTACCTCGGGTAAAATCAAGTTTGCAAGTAAATGATGCTTCATTGTTTTGAATGTATGACCTAATGAATTTACCGCATTCTTACGTTGTTGGTATCGATTGAGTTCATTTGCATCTTGCAACTCTTTTATGGCATGTTCCGGCTTAGATATGACCGGCAGGGAAGGATGGCTATGTTTACTGCCAAGTTCACTAGTTGCGATCGGTAACCCAAAAAAGCCAGCAATTCCAATTGTTTCAAACGGACCTTCTTTTTCAAGATGGCGACGAAAACGTTCTGAACGAACATCTATACAGAATGCGAGCTGAGCTAATGCAGTTTTTTTATGATTAGCATGGGTTGAGAGGATCTTCTCACTTAATTGATCTTTGTATGTTTGTTCCCATGCCTCAAGCCATATTTTCCTACGAACCATATCATCAAACTGATAGGCAAATGTTAAATATTCGTCCTGATCCTTTAAAGACATCTGTGACCATTCATCTATAGAAAGCTGTCCCCAGTGAATCCAAGATGCTATAAGGGAAACATTCGAAACCTTTTTCTTTGATTGTTGATTGGACAAAGGTACATAAGGTTGTAGGAGAGCCCACTCCATTGAGATTCGGATAGCTAAATATTCTATTAAGAGTGCATGTTCCTGACTTGATTGTTGTGAACGCCACATTAGCATTCCTGCCCAGCCAGGTAACGAAAGTAAATGACCTTCAAGATAATGTTGAATCTCTTGTTTTGGGATTTCTAGCGCGGACAGCGCTACTTCTAAAGCAGTATTTGCATCTTTTGGCCAATCCTTTAGACTTTTGCGCAGACTTTTACTGATGGCAGGATCATACGGAATAAGCTGTCGCCATGCTGGATAGAACCCGTCCTCACGATTCGGCATTGTCCAAGTTGCCTGGGATTCATCAAGATATAACTTACACCACTTGATCATGTAATAATCAAGAATATCTGCCAGTTTTTCTCCACTCTGTTGTTTTACATTCATACTTAATGGTTGCAAAAAAGCCTTTTCGGAACTCTCTGTATTCCATTCCTTTAGATCCGCATCCAATTTTTCCAGCTCAGATGATGAGAGAAGCTCAGAGGGTAACTTATCTAATGTTAATGCTGCACGACAATATCGTTCTGCTACCTGCCGAGATATGTGAAAAGAATGAGAATCTAGCCAACGCTGCAGTGCCATTTCTACAAAAGCCTCATCAATCTCACCTTTCCTTTTCGCAGATTGGATCATAGAAGCACTAGGATATATATCAACATCCCGTGTATTCTTTAGCCACCGTGCTACCTGTTCAAAAGAAAGTTTTTCGAGTCCCATCCATGGACTGCGTGCTGCAAACGTAGAAATCGGCCAAAGTGGTGCAATAACTCGACTGGCTGATTCAACTAAAACACGAATGTCACTTTCTTGAAAATCTATATTATCGTCTTTCTGTTTTACATCATCTTTATTTATGACAGATGTTACACTCATCATTTATTACCTCCCTGAGATAAAAACTTAAGGTAGTTTGGATGACTTTCCACTGCTTTTGGTTGTGCCTCACCTAAACGTACCAACCAAAGATAAATTACTGTGAAGTAAACAGAAGAGCGATGCTGAACAACCCACCTGCCTATAATACTGCAAACAAACAAGAAACAGATGATAAAGATAAGTATAGCCATGGAAAGTTGATTTCCATGATAAACATTTACAGGCAACCAACCATAGAGGTAGTTATGAATGATAAGGTACAAAATAGTAAATCCACCCAAAAATAACAATCCAGCAATTCGATCAATGCTTCCCTCTCCAAAAGCTACTAATTGTTTCCAGGAAACAGATAAAGACCACCCTATAATTAGCGCACTTATCAATTGATATCCATTTCCCATGTCCTTAAGCCAAAAAGAAGCACCAACAAGGATAGCTAAAATATACCCAACCACGGTCCATGAATAGGATATGTTTTTCCGACCATGTGTTGATTTTTCCAAACGCGGCACTAACGAACCTGCCTGTAAAAATAGCGTAGCTTTGAACAAACCATGAAATACAAGGTGAAAAATAGCTGCTGAATAGGCACCTAATGCGCACTGAATCAGCATAAATCCCATTTGTGCAATGGTTGATCCTACTAACTGTCGTTTATAGTCCACCTGGACTAAACTGATTCCAGTTCCAATCAATACCGAAATACTTGCCAGAATTAGTAAGATTATTTGCGCTATATCACCATTAAATATCGGTGAAAATCTAGTTAGAACAATACCACCTGCATTTACTAAACCAGCGTGCATAATCGCCGAAACAGGAGTCGGAGCAACAACAGACTCTAACAACCACCGTTGGAACGGCCATTGTGCTGCTGGAATCATTACCCCTAGTATGAGCAACAGATTAATCCCTGTTTTCTCCCAAGAATCAAGGTGGGCTAAACTCCCGTCCTTTAAAGCTGACGATAGCTGCCATTGTCCTGTAACATGGGAAAGCCAAATAATTGCTAATACAATAGCAATCCAACTTAATGCAAATAAACGACCAGATATGGTTGCTGCTTCATGAGCCACTTTCCATCCACGGTTCAACCGTATAAGTGAGATAAGTCCAATAAGAGTAACTCCCCAACAAATGGCCATTAAGCGTAAATCATCACTTAACCATGCAAGCGAGGCTGCGCCGGTAGTGAATGTAAAAAGAATAAAATATTTCCGATAAGAGTGATCCCCCATTAAGTAACGTACGGAAAAACGTTGAATGATTAATCCAAGAAAAAGAACAAAGAATGCCAATAACCACGCTATAGAGTCTAGGTGCCAAGGACCAAAAATTCCTTTTGCCTTCGTATTAATAAGAGCAAATAAAGCAACCAATGGGGGTAAAGACACAATTCCAATATGGATATTAACGTAACGCAATGGTATCCGTGGATATAAAAACAACAGACCACTTAGACCGGAAATCACCAGTACACAATAAAATATATTTAATAATGATGACAAACTAAGGGAAAATAACATATAACGGTCCTCCATCTAAATGGCGCTTACTTATATAATTCCTTTTAAAAAGGTTGATATATATTCCAGATAATACTTATAAAGAAAAACGCAGAAGCTAGACAATGACTAATCTGTAAATTCATTTCTCGCATTTAAATAAAAAAACCGACAACTTCAAAATTCCAAGAATGATTAAAATCATTGGAATTTTGTAAATTGTCGGTTTCAATTCAACTAACCATAAAGTTTTTTGAAATGCTACCAATTATTATCAACATGTATGCGTTCGAATGAAAAAACAGTATATCTCCATCTTATCAATCAGATTATAGACTGTACCGATTTTTACGTCACAATAAAAACTTTTTCATCCAGTCAATATATAAATATTGAAATGAATGCTCAAGTTATAATTAAGATTAAAAACGCCATATTTAGTTAACTTTAGGATATTCCATACTGCACACATTTGTCAACAATTTAGACTTAATCCTGCCCATTATTGCTGTTTATCTTTTTCTCAAGATCATTAAATAATTTGAAAACCATCAGTCGTTCTCCAGTACGAGAGCTTATATCGGTATGGAATCCCTTTACTTCCTCCCCAGTAATCGTCAATATAATTTCCTTAAGATTCTCTATCCCAGATTCAACTAACTCAGATCGTGTTTTTTTTATAGTCAACATTCCATCTTTGGTTTCACAAACAGTATATTCTGCTGGAGTTAAAATTCCTTGTAAATTGACAATGATCATATCCCTTAATATATCTGTTTTAACAGATAAAGAGCCTCTTCCAAGATAGTCCTTTTCCCATTGTGTTATGGCCTTACTTATTTCCGATTCAATAAAACCTTTCGAAACTTTCAATATTATATATCCTCCTTGTACTAAAAATCCGTACACTCCTTATTAAACAATTTCCTTTTTTATTTTAATAAATGTATTAGTATATGGTTTATAGCTTTTATAGAAAGCTACAATAACTTATTGCATTGAATTCCTAACACGGTTTTCTTTCATGGTAACTTACGATTCTGATCATTAACGATTCCTCTTTGGTCATTTAAGTTAGCCACCTATATTTTATCAAAGGCTCTTTACATATACTATAGTACCTTTGAGAAGAAAACTTGAAAAACATCCTAATCTTTTTAAGTAGAGTGCCCCGAATCGAATCACATATTAGGATTGAAAAGAACTCGTGTATTTTATGTTATCAGAGAAAAAATGGATTATTAAGTTAGTTATGGGGGGATCCAGTCCACTAATATAATGAACGAATGAGGTTCAAGATGAAAAAAGCTCCTCCAGATGGAAAAGCAATGGTTGGTTATGGAGAACTTAGCTATAAATAAGAGCTAAATTCTTCCTTTCATTTTTTTCAGCGTTATGGCAGAAGCAGTATGATCATCACGAGTTCAGTAAATGGATAAAGATTTTCACAATGAACTGCCTTTTAGATTAAATAACTTATAAGACCAATATCAACTCCAGGAACGGAGAAAGTTATCGTCTATAAGTATTTGAAATAACAAGAGGGTCTATAACTTTTACAAGGCTGTATACCAATTATATTATTTTCGCTCTTTGTATTGATCGATTCCATATAAAATATATTGTAGATAACTTATGGGACTCGAATTGCGATTTTTAATAATTTCGAGCATCTCTAAAAGTTCAAGAATTTGTCTCCTCGGTAAATTAGTAAGAATATAATCGACAATTTGATCCCCTGACATCTCAACTTCCAGCTTCTGGTTTACTAAAAAGGTCAAACTATTTGCCGGAAAAATATATGAATATAAATGCTCTTTTATTTGATTATAGCTATATCTATCTGACTTCTGGTTTACGTCTATTGCCATCTTTAATAAAATCCTTCTTTCTTTAAACAATTTTCTCTAAGATAGAGAAACAAATGGAAAAAATGTCTTGGTCAGACAATTTGACTTTGTGGTTTTCTTCACAAAAATCCAGGACAAGACGAGCAGACAGTGGGGAGTTGACCGCATAAAGGAGGAATTCCGAAATCATAATAGGAATACTTAATAAGACAAGATTTCAAAATCTTTTTCATATTATTATCAATAAACTTTCGGTAACCCGGCGATCATCATTCTTCCGAACCTTAGACCCGTGGCTTTGCGTCCCCATTTTTCAAAAGGTTTGCTATTATCGTTGTTTTTACCTTTTAAACATATCATTTTTCGGTTACTTATATCAATCATTTTTCAGCAAAAAAAGAGAGAATTCGACACTTAGATGAAACTATCTATTGAGGCTATGCGATGAAAAAAATTAAAGACAAGGAGACACCTTGTCTTATTCCACCTTGATTTGAAAAAAGGTCGTTAACGACTCATTTGGTTTTAAATACACCAATTCTTCTTTTTGATTCATTTCATATGTTTTTGCCATCCATGGTTCAACACAAACAAATTCCTTCCCATGTTCTGTCCAACAGACAATATAGTTAAATTCCTTGCCATATTCTAATGAAACTAGTTTATTTGTTTCCTCAAGTTTAAATTGGACTTCGTTTTTCACAGTGTCCAGTAACATCAACGATTCTTTTTTATCAGATAAGTCGATGATCCCTTTAAATATTTTCTCTTGATTGTCATTATAATCAAGATATGTTTTGGCGTCAGATTCTATGGTTAATACCTTTTTCGACGTTTTAAAATATGGATGGAATCCGGCATAAAATGGCATTTCTAATTCGGATAAATTTTTATAATCCTGTTCTATATAAAGAGTATTCTCTTTTAAGATATATTTAAAAACAACCTCAAAATCAAATGGATAAGATTTTCTTGTTTCTTCATTACTTTCTAATCTTAAAGTAATCGATAACTCCCCTTCTGTAGAAGTCTTTACTACTTCCCAAGGCATATTTCTCGCAAAACCATGATTTTTCATTTTATAGGTATTTCCTTGAAGTTCGTATTCACCTTTTTGCAATTGTCCGCTTATGGGGAATAAAATTGGAATTCCTCCTCTAATGTTTGCTTCTCTATCTAACAGAGTTTCCCTATTTAAATAAAGAATTTCGGTGCCGCTGATCCCGAATTCTGTGATTATTCCACCGCGTTCCGGTACAACTTTTATGTATGAATCTCCATCTCTTAATTCGTATATTTTTAAACCTTCGTCCATTCGTTCTTGAATTGAATACATTGCACCTGTCTCCTTTTTGCTTCTATATCATTGTTGTTGCTTCCACCCACTATTATGGCATATATTATTAAAAGATTGCATTTGTGCGGAGGGAGACTTATATGAAAAATAAAAAAAAGCAAATCATATTTTTTCTTATATCCATCCTATTTATTTTAGGAGGTTTATTTACCGGGATTTATTGGATGACACATATTGACCAATTTAAGAAAAATGGCATGATTGAACGTAGTACTATTACTTATACTAAAAGTGTTATATAAAGGGAATAGGATTGCTTTTCTTTGGTTTAGTAAGGGGTAACGAGTGGGGAATTTCCGTGCTTTGTTACCGCTTTTGCGTTCTGAATTTGATTGTGGCACAATTATTCATCATCTATTGTTACCTGTTTCATGCTTTAGCACCTTCCATGGGAATATTCAGCCGTTCATTGTTACCATTTTTCCGTTTTATTCTCCTCTTCGGGCACATTCAACCGTTGATCGTTACCGTTCTTCCGTTCTTTCCTCTTCTTCGGGCACATTCAACCGTTAATCGTTACCGTTTTTCCGTTCTTTCCTCTTCTTCGGGCACATTCAACCGTTGATCGTTACCGTTTTTCCGTTCTTTCCTCTTCTTCGAGCACAATTCTCCCCCAATTGTTACCGTTTTCCCAGTCCGGACTTGTTTTCAGGCACGATTCTCCTTTTACCGGATTCCCCCTCTGACCTCATAAAAAAGCACGATTAAACGTCCATTTTCAATTAGCGGTAATAAACCTTATCCATTTTTGTCATCTTTCTTTAATATTGGCATCTAATGATAATATACACTCTTTAAAGGTGGTGACTAATATGTGGATTTATATTGTTCTTGCATTTGTCATTATCCTACCCATCATTTTCTTTAGAGTAACTTCAAATACGACAAAACAGATCAATAAAGATATTGAAAAAAATCCTTTTGACCAGCGGAATAACCCTCCGCCACCTCCACCAGGACCGGGAATATTCTAACTTCCGCACCGTTTTTGGTGCATTTTTTGATTCAATTGTGACAATTTTGTTTCTCATCTAATTCTAATTTATTTTTCATTAATTTTTAGGTTTGAGAGATTATGATGTAATTGTTAATAGGACAAGCTAGTAATTTTCCTACTTGATTATGGTCCCCTCCATTATCAAGTAACCCCCTTATTTAAATACCCTAATCCTTTTTCCGGCTTTTATAGCCGGAAATTTTTTTATGAGTTAAAATGAAATAAAAAAAAGGGGATAAATCATGATAGATTATAAAATATTTTATGAAGCACCTGCACCGGAGGAATATAATGAACTGCGGGTCAAAGCAGGATTAAGCTCTAAAGATCTCAATGCTTCCAAAACAGGCCTGAAAAACTCCATTCTTGCTGTAACTCTTCGATTTGGAGAAAAATTAATCGGGATGGGAAGAATTATTGGAGATGGTGGCAACTTCTATCATATTGTTGATATTGCAGTTGATCCCGCCTATCAAGGACAAGGACTAGGAAAAACGATTATGACAGAGCTGACAAATTACTTGGATAAAAATGCACCTGCAGATTCATATGTAAGTTTAATTGCAGATTTGCCTGCAGATCAACTATATAAAAAGTTTGGTTTTGATTATACACAGCCAAAATCCGTTGGAATGTATAAAAGATATTAAGGGTATTCGAAAAATACCCTTATTTTTCATTTAAAATACTTTCTTCTAATACCTCAGATTTGTCTCCGTATACTTTATCTAAATGAAATTCTCCCCATGCACATAAAGAATCTAAAATACCTTTTAAACTCCAACCATACTCACTCAATTCATATTCAACTTTTGGCGGAACTTGATTATAGATAATTCGTTTAATAACCCCATCCGCTTCCAGTTCTCTTAATTGCTGTGTAAGCATCTTTTGGGTAATTTGCGGCATAAGGCGTTTTAATTCGCTAGTCCGTTTTTTTCCATGTGTTAAATGACATAAAATAACACATTTCCATTTTCCTCCAATCACTTCCAGTGTTGCTTCTACTCCGATGTTGTACTTCTTTTTTGGCATGATTGCTCCTCCTACTCTATAGGAACTAAAAAGTACCTATAAAACCTTCAGGTACCTATAGCACTTTAAAGTACGTACTTTTCAATACGTTTTATATATCCCATAATAGCATTTGTCGACGGGAAGTTCACTCATATATTTTTTCAATTACACCATTCTATATATACATTTATTAAGGAGGATACAAATGACAGCAAATAAAAATCGAAGTACGTTTGCCTTACTAGCGTTAGCTGTAAGTGCATTTGCTATCGGTACAACTGAATTTATTAGTGTTGGATTATTGCCGTTGATCGCGAATGATTTGAAAATTTCCGTTACAACAGCGGGATTAACGGTTTCCTTATATGCTTTAGGTGTAACGTTCGGGGCACCGATTTTAACATCCTTAACATCGGCAATGTCACGAAAGTCCCTTTTACTTTGGATAATGATTATTTTTATCCTTGGCAACAGTATTGCGGCCAGTGCTACTAGTATTGGAATACTACTGGCAGCTCGTGTGATTTCTGCATTCTCACATGGAGTATTTATGTCAATTGGCTCTACTATTGCAGCCGATATCGTTCCGGAAAATCGAAGAGCCAGTGCGATATCCATCATGTTTTCCGGGCTTACTGTGGCTACTGTTACGGGTGTTCCCTTTGGTACTTTTATTGGTCAGCAATTGGGATGGAGATTCGCATTTATATTAATTGTAATTGTTGGTATAATCGCCTTCATTGCAAACAGTATTCTTGTTCCGTCTGATTTAAAAAAACCTGCCCGTACGACTTTTCTCAGTCAGCTAAATCTTATCAGAAATGGCCGGATATTAATGGTATTTATTATCACAGCCCTCGGGTATGGAGGTACATTTGTGGTTTTCACTTATTTATCTCCGTTGCTTCATGACATTACTGGCTTTAAAACGAGTACCGTCGCTATTATTCTGCTTGTATATGGTCTTGCTATTGCTATTGGTAATATTATTGGCGGAAAACTATCGAACCGAAAACCATTACAGTCATTATTTTATATGTTCATTATCCAAGCAATTGTTTTATTTATTCTAATGTTCACAGCACCATTTAAAATTGCTGGTTTAATCACCATTTTCTTCATGGGATTAATGGCCTTCATGAATGTACCTGGTCTCCAAGTGTATGTTGTGATGCTAGCAGAACGATTTGTACCTAGTTCAGTAGACGTCGCATCTGCTTTAAATATTGCTGCCTTTAATGCCGGAATAGCAATCGGATCCTATTTAGGGGGTGTTATTACAAATTCTTTAGGTTTAATTCATACAACATGGATCGGAGCATTCATGGTATTATTAGCCGTCTTTTTGACAGGCTGGAGCCGCAAGCTTGAAAAAAATGAAGAAAAGGTAACAACTAATTAATAAATTGGAGGAATAGATCATGATAAAAAATTTACAAGATACAACTACTTTGCATAACGGTGTGAAAATGCCATGGTTTGGACTAGGGGTTTTTAAAGTAGAAGAAGGACAAGAGCTAGTTCAAGCAGTTAAAAACGCAATTAAACATGGATACCGCAGCGTGGACACAGCGGCTATTTATGGAAATGAAACAGGTGTTGGCAAAGGTATATTAGAAGGAATCAAAGAAGCAGGCATTTCAAGAGATGACTTATTTATCACATCCAAAGTGTGGAACGATGATTTAGGATATGATTCAACATTAAAAGCGTTTGAAACAAGCTTGGATAAACTCGGCTTAGAATATCTAGATTTATATCTTATTCATTGGCCAGTTGAAGGAAAATATAAAGAGGCATGGAGAGCTTTAGAAACTCTATATAAAGCTGGGAAGGTGAAAGCCATTGGGGTTAGTAATTTTCAAATCCATCATCTTGAGGACTTACTCAAAGATGCGGAAATAAAGCCAATGGTAAACCAAGTGGAATTACATCCACGCCTTACTCAAAAAGAACTTCTATCCTATTGCTTAGAAAATGACATCCAGTTAGAAGCGTGGTCTCCATTAATGCAAGGGCAATTGCTGGATCTGCCTGAGCTCAAGGTAATCGCTGAAAAATACAATAAATCTATTGCCCAAATCATTTTAAGATGGGACTTACAAAACGGTATCGTCGTTATCCCTAAATCTACTAAGGAACACCGAATTATTGAGAACGCAAATGTATTTGATTTTACGTTATCCAACGAAGATATGAAGGCAATTGATGCTTTAAATCAAAATCATCGTGTAGGTCCTGATCCTGATAATTTTGATTTCTAATTCTATTATAAAAGGTGGCCATTGGGGTCACCTTTTATTTGCGTTTTATTTCTTCGTACTTCTGAAACCAATCTGGGAAGGCTTTTTTAAATTGTACTGGTTTGAATTTATCATTTTCTTTTTTTACTACGATATGAGTGGTCGTACCTTTCGCACATACTTCCCCTTCGCCATTTACAATTTGAAATCCATAAACAGTGCGTAGCCCTTGGTTTACATCCACCCATGTCTTCACAAATACTCTGTCCCCAAGTTTTACGGGCTTTTCATATGTAATTTCCAGATTATAAACTGGTGCATAATAACCTGCTTTCTCCATGTCCATATAATCATACCCGATATCTTCTATCAGCTTTGTTCTGCCTAATTCCAACCATTTGATATAGTTCGCATGATAAATAACTCCCATCATATCTGTGTCAGCATAAGAAAATTGAATTTCCTGGGTTGCAACGTACATGTTATCCATTTTATACTTCCTTTCTCGTTACTTTTACATTTATTTTATACTATTGGATTTGTATGTTCTAACAGGAGGGTTCGCAAACCCAAAAGTTTGCTAGGGAAATCGGCTTATTTACGAATGAAAACCTTAGTTACTGTCCCATCCTTAAAATGTTTATTCCATTTGCAATTAATAACGGAAATGGTACAACTTCATTGCACGTAAAAAGGATTTTCTTTATCGAAATGCGTATTTTATTTTTTATTTTTTCCATGCTTGCCCTCTCACCAGCAAATTTAATTGCATAACCTGTATTATCGCTCAATAAAAAGGAGGGGAATATTTATGCCACCATTTGGAGGTTTCGGATTTGGCCCACGTTTTGGCCCGCGTTTTGGTCCGCGATTTGGCCCACGTTTTGGTCCGCGCTTTGGTCCACGCTTTGGATTTCGTCGAGGTCCCTTTTTCTTTTAATTGTTTCATTCATACAGTTGATGCTTAAAATCGTGGTGTATTTTACATTCTCTAAATATTAAACCGAGAATACAAACGTTTAAATATTTTCCTTCAATTTTTAAGTTTTTTAATAAAAAACCGTCTTCCTAAAAAACTTGAAATCTATGTTTATACAATCCATATAAAATGTAATCACTCACTTTCAATGGTTTAGATGTTTATCATTAAATAGCACCTCTACCGCTTTTCAAATTTTCTAACTGCGTTAAATGAATTGATAATTATGATTGAAGCTGCGGCTGGATACGGATATGGAGCAGGTTTTGCTTTAATTGTTGTTCTTTTCATTCTTTTAATTATTGTCGAAGCTGCATACGTTTATTAAAACTTAATAACTTTTTATCAATCGGTCATAAAAGGGTGGCCGATTTTTCTGTTGATGAAATGAACCTAACAAAAAAATTATCCATAATACTACTAGTGAAAATTACTATTTAATTCTGAAGCTTTCCTCATAGTTACAGTTGGTTTACCTTTTCGGTAATTACAGACAAATCAAAAACGTCACTTAACGGAAAATAGAGTTTTAAGAATTAAAAAAGCAAGAATTTCTATTAACGAAATCCTTGCTTGGTAACTTCGGTAAGCTGTCCTACTTAACCCGGATTCTCTCCCCAATTTTAATTAAGTAGTCATCATTAAGATTATTCCATTTTTTGATATCGGCTTGGGAAGCACCATATTTCACCGCTAGCTCTGAGACTGTATCCCCTTTTACTACCGAGTGATAGACAGGTGCAGCCGCTTTATTTTCATTAGGATTAATCCAACTGCCGGGAGCACCAGGTTTCGTTGTAACATTAATCATACCGTCTGATTTGTTAAACACGAAATAAGTGCCAGCTTTAACGGTTCCTTTTATATTTTTACCGGCTTTGGCATCAGCAGCTGTAACATAGGCATTCACGGACGTTACAACTGTATACTTTTGATCTCCATTTGGCTTGGGCTCATTTTTCACATCATATTTAGTTAAATTAAAGGACTCAATTGGTGTTCCTTGCTGTAATCGGTTTAATTGCTAATTTTGTAGACAAAATGCAAGAAAAAAAGAAAAATAAAAAAGCCTGATATGATCTGCCCCCCAAAAGTTGGACTTAAAATTTATTAAAAGGCTTTCTCGGTGGCAAGTCCAGTAATGAATAGGACTATTGTCACCGAGTTTTGTTTAATACAGATATTTTTTATTACTGCTTCATAAACTTATTCATAATTCTTGTAATAATGAACGACATCCCCCAAAATGCCGTTTAGTAGAATAACGTTTGCAATTTGTAATTCACAGAAAAAGGCAAGAATTTCAGATTCGCTGAAATCCTTGCCTTTATCGATTTTGCAGATACGGCCCCGAGAGGACTCGAACCTCCGACGCACGGTTTAGGAAACCGACGCTCTATCCGCTGAGCTACGGAGCCATGTTAATGTGCATTAAATATTATATAGCATCCTGCCTTTTTTGAAAAGGCTTATTGTTTAACATTCGTGGAAAAATTCGGTTATAAATAAAGGATAATTGCATTTCCCGTCGAATTGGGAAGGCAGGAGCTAATATGTAAATCATTCTGGTTGGTATGTTACTAAAAAGGATAGACTTCCATCACGATAATGAAGATAAGCATTAATACAATTATTGTAATTAAGGCACCTAGTAAGAATTTTTTCATAGCTGAATAATCCTCCTCATATCAATAATCAAATATTATCAAATTCGTAAACGACTATCTAGAACTTTTAAGAAGGTTTTGAAGAAATTTTTATCAATGGGATTAAATGAGCGAATAAAATTCACGCGGAATGTAATCTTCATCTGGACTTATATAAAGAGGTGAAACAAATGATTTCTTCCATTTTACAAGGTGAAAAAGTAAAGTTGAATGCTTTAACGGAAGATGACCTAAACACTATTTTAGAGTGGTATCAGGATCCTGTCTTTTTACGGTTGTTTGATGCTATTCCTGCCGGGCCGCGCAGCATAGCCTCTCTCCAATCTTGGTTTGCAGAACTTACTACTACTACTACTAACCAATATGTATTTGCTATCAGAACAATCGAGAGCAATCAATTAATCGGTTATATTGAATTAGACGGAATCCTTTGGAATCAACGAGTTACAGGGATTTCCATTGCCATTGGTGACGAAAAAAATCGTGGGAAAGGTTATGGAAAGGAAGCTTTCGAGCTTGCCCTGCAATTCGCTTTTCATGAACTAAATCTCAGACGTGTTCAACTTACCGTGTTTAGTTACAATCAGTCAGCTATCCAGCTTTATAAAAAACTGGGGTTTACACATGAAGGATCTTATCGAGAGTTTTTGGACAGGGATGGAAAAACATACGATATGCTTTTATTCGGATTATTAAAGAAAGAATGGGAGCAAAATTTGTCCCGCAGAAACTAAAATAGTTGGAAAGCTTTTCGTCCTTTCAGCATATTTTTTATTAACATGCTGTTCAAAAAGTGTTCACATTTTGAATGCATCAAAAGGAGATGAAAAATATGGCTGAGTTATGGATCATTACCATTGGTGTTCTTTTTTTTGTTGTTGGATTCGGAGGTTGGATATTTGTCTTTGCTTTAAAATTGGCATTGCATTCGGAGGATGCTAAAACAATAGACCCTGTACCGCCGCATACAGACTCCTTTTATACATGACACCCGGGATAGGGTGTTTTCTTATTTCTAACATTCCTTTTAGATGTGGTAATATTTTATTTAGAAAAATTGCCTATTTTGAATGATTATTTATGGGAGCATACATGGATGAAAAATACAGAATATGATAAGGCACTCGCCTTTCTCTCCAGTTACAATGGACGCACAACCCGGAGAGATCATGGGTATCACCATAAAATAATGGTGGAGGTACTGCAATTAATACAGGTGGATCCGGCTGAATTTACTTTTATTCAAATAACGGGATCATGTGGGAAGGGAAGCACTGCGCAATTTATTTCTTCTATTTTAACGCACCATGCGATGGATCACGGGCTTTTTACCGGTCCGCATCTAACGGATTATGAAGAAAGATTTGCCATTAACGGTTCCCTCATTGATCGTGAGGAATTTTCCTCCATTGTCCTAGATATTCAGCAAAAACTGGAGGATTATCCACTAAAAGATGATGTCGGGCATATGCATGTAATGATCATGATTGCTCTTACTTATTTTCAAAAACACGGAATCCAACTGGTGGTATTTGAAAACGGGGTTGGCGGTAAAACAGATCCATCCAATATTTTTGATCCAATGATTGCCGTCTTTACGGAAATCACGATGGATCATTCCCATTTACTAGGGTCTACCATTGAGGATATTATCCTTGATAAATCTTGTATTATAAAGCCAACAACTAAATATGCGATATGCGGGATGAATAATGTTCAAGCCCGAAATTATCTGCTAAAAATTGAGCATCATTGTGAAACTGTCTTTCGATTTCTCTATCGTGACTATGATTTTATAACGACATCAAGTGATACAACTGGGAATACCTTCTATTTTAAAGGTCTTCATTATTTTCTTAAAAATATTCAAATCGAGATGCTCGGAACCCATCAAGTGCAAAATGCAAGCAATGCTATTGCAGTGGTAGAAGCATTATCAGAATGCGGCTATTCGTTTGAAAAAGACGTCATTATCCAAGCCCTGTATCAAGCAGCCTTGCCTTGCCGCATGGAAATGCTTGAAAAGAACGGTATGACCTTTTTATTCGATGGCGCCCACAATACTTTAGAGCTGAAAACATTAAAGGAAAGCATTGATTCACTAGGATTGCAGGTGTCCAGTGTTATGCTATCTATTTCGTCCAATAAAGATGTGGAAAAAATGATGAAGTCCATTCATTTTGAACAAGCTTCCTATATCATCACGCCACATCCTTTTAGAGAGAGAAATATAAGGCAAGAAGAGATTGAAAAATCCTTGATTTCCGTGAAGGATATCCAATACTTCTATTATCCAGATATGAAAAGTGCTTTAAAAAAAGCATTCGAACTGAATCAAAAAAACCAGATTGTATTAGTAACTGGATCCTTATACTTGGTAGGTTATGTGAAGAAATTTGTGCTTAACGAGGGAAAAGAATGACAACGATCCTAACGATGCAGGATGCAGAAAACTTAATATACCAGTCTTATTTACGGGCACACCCTCATATCACGAAGACAAAGGATGAAGAGGTTCGAAAGCCATATCTCACGCGAAAACTACTTGATTTGCTCAAGAATCCTGACAGCGGTGAAAAATATGTGCTTGTTACTGGCAGCAAAGGCAAAGGCTCGACCTCTATGATGCTTGCCTCTTTGCTTCAATATCATGGTTTAAAAGTCGGATTGTTTACATCGCCGCATTTAATCCGATTTAATGAACGTATCCGTTTAAATGGAAAACCAATAACGAATGAGGATTTTATTAGGCTCAGCACCAAAATGCTGCCTGCTTTTTCAGCGATAGAAAAAGATCTGTCACCGACAGAATACCAGGGCCCGGTTGGTCTGGCACTCGCTATTGCGGTTATGTATTTTAAAGAACATAAGACAGATATTAATATTATCGAATGCGGACGCGGCGGAAAATATGATGATACTATTGTTTTGTCTAATGAATGGGCTGTTCTCACATCGGTGATGGAAGAGCATACACGTCAACTGGGCCCAACGATTTATGACATTGTAAAACACAAGTTAGGAATTGTAAAAGAAGAAACGAAATCGGTCATTATTGGGAGACAGGAACCTTTTTTAATAAAGGATATATACCAGCAATTACAGGGATTTGCAGGTCATCTTCAAATGTACGATAAGGATTTTTCCGCTAACAAAATCAAATTAGATAAAAGCGGAACTTCCTTTATCGTTAAAACATCAAAAGCAAATTACTCAAAAGTAACTTTGCCGCTGCTCGGTTCATTTCAAGCCTTTAATGCTGCAACAGCTTTGAATGCTTGTGAGGAGATTCTCCGACATCCATTAAAAGAGGATTTAATTAAAAATTGTTTTCGGCAGTTGGAATGGCCAGGGCGATGTGAGATCGTTTCACAAAAACCGACCATTATTATGGATGGGGCCATAAACAGGGAATCTGCTCAATACGTAAAGGAAGTCCTTCAATCATTCGGGAAGAACAAGGTGATTTCGATTGTTGGAGTACCAGAAGATAAGGATTATAAAGGTGTTATAGAAACGGTTGCCTCTTTTTCAAAAAAAATATTTATATCAAAGCCGGACATCAGTCATCTCACCTTTCCTACAGATGCTTTATCGTTTGCAAAAACAATTCATGGTAATGTAGAGGAAACAGAGTGGTTAGCTGATGCGGTAAATTTGGTGAAAAAGGATTCATTTGATATTTTACTAATTATCGGAACGCAAACTTTCATTAGCAATGCGAAAAGAATATTTATGCAAAAGCAGGAACCTTTCCTTTAAAACGGAAGGTTCCTGTTTCTTTCATTTTTATACCCTAGTTCCTGCGATATATTACCCGCAGTGACTTCCGTCTTTTCTTTAATATAGTCCATATTTTGCCCTTCGAAACGGCTTGTTGGACCACTTACCGCTAAAGAGGCGACCACATGTCCCTGATAATCATAAATAGGAAAAGATATTCCGACTGTACCTACGTCCTGTTCCCCGTAACTAATGGCATATCCTCTTTGTTTTATTTGCTGTAAATCTTCTAAAAGCGAATGCTTTTCGATCTTTCTATACTGGATAATCTCCTCCATCACAAGCTTTTTCCGATTATCCTCCATGAAGGCTAATAATAATTTCGGTCCCGATCCAAGATAGAGCGGAGACCTTTTACCGATTCGTGTGTGGAGCCTTAACGCCCTTGTACTTTCAACCTTCTCGATATAGACTGCCTCATTTTGATGGGAGATTACTAAATGAACCACTTCATTTAGCTGTCCGGCAAGTTTTTTCATGTGCGGCAAAGCTATTTTACGCAGCTCCAGCTGTTCGGAGACAAGAGACCCCAGCTCGAGCAATTTCAGCCCTAATTTATAACGGCTATCATTCTCGGTTTCTTTTGTTTTCGTAATAAAACCACTGTATTCCAATGATGCTAACAGACGATATACGGTCGGCTTCGGCAGTTTGGCTTCCTCTGTAATTTCTTTTAAGCTCAGTTCTTGCCTGCCATCAGAAAATAAGTCAAGCAAACTTAATGCTTTGATAATACTTTGATTCATTTATACCGTCCCCTTAAATCAAATGCGTAAGCGCCTTGCACATCGGCGTCCGGATTTCGTAGTGCTCACCTTACAGATAAAGGAAACCGCGCTGAGGTAGCTCACAAGCTGGTGAAATTGGCACTTCAAATTTCACATGATGTTGACTTATCGTAGGGAGAAGACGGAGAAATCCGCTAGCCGATAGGCGCTGTAGCAAGGCGTCATTATTAATTTTATTTTTCGATAGTCTCTAATTCTTTTATATGAACATCCCTCTTCGCCATTTCTTGGATGTACACATCACCAGGAACGATTTTCTCCGGAGCATATACACCTTTTTGCGTAATAATGCCGCTCCCTATCATTTGTGCGACGACAGATATCGTGTTTGCAGTCGCTCGTGCCATTGCTGTTACTTGATGTTCTCGATCCTTATAAGTAGTCAATTCGTATTCATATTTGGCATTTTTGCCATTTTGCGTTCCTTCAACTATAACCCTTAAAAGAACAGCATCATCTTTTTCTCCTAATTCGACAATCGGCTCCAAGACTTTTAGCAGAACATCGCGCGGTTTAATTTCTTGTCCTTTTACCTCTACTGTATAATCATTTCTAGTTAAATTTAAATCTACTAAAAGCTTGAATTTCTCGGCATGGCCAGGATAACGGATTGTTTTATATTCAAGTGTTTCAAGATTCGGATAGGATAGAGATAATGTAGATGTCCCTCCTGCTGTATGAAATGCTTCTAGAGGACCGAATTTTTCAAAATATACCGTTTCAATTTCCGATAAAGAAGGAATTTCCTGTACAATACCATTTCGAATGATTAAAGACGGATCTGTATAATGGTCACAAACTCCTTCCATGGAGAAGACATGATTATACTCAAGCGGAGGTTCAGGGCGTACCGGGATTCCGCCAACGTATAGTTTGATAGATTTTACCTCATCCAGTTTGCTCGCCCCATAACCGGAAAGAATATTAATCATCCCAGGAGCAACACCTAAATCAGGAATAAGCGTTACACCAGCTGCCTTTGCTTGATAATGCATCTCAAGTACACGATCTGTTGCATGACCAATATGGCCGCCTAAATCTACTGAATGGACTCCCGCTTCAATAGCTGCTTTTGCTACGCTGACATTGAAAGAATAAAATAGTGCATTAATAATCACATCATAGTTTCCAATAAAGCTTTTTAATTGTTCATAATCGGTTGCATCTAAATACGCCGGAGATAGTTTGGCAGATTTCAGTTGACTGCAAACCGCTTCAGCTCTTTTAATATCCACATCCGCCAAGGTAACGGTTTCGACCCCTTGACTATTAACTAAATCCCGTGCCGCTTCTTTTCCCATTAAACCTGCGCCTAAGACTGCTATTTTCATGATTATTCCCCTTTCTTAGTTCGATTACTGGGGCCGGATTCACACTCGACCCCAAGAATTTATGAAGATTAGTTATTATCAATTTGCGCCCTTTGCAGCTTGCCGCTGAAATCAATATAGACACTCTTCCACTCTGTGAACACATCTAATGCGGCGACACCCGAATCTCGGTGGCCATTTCCAGTACCTTTTGTTCCGCCAAAAGGCAAATGAATTTCCGCTCCTGTTGTACCTGCATTCACATAGACGATTCCCGTATCAAGATCACGCTGTGCAGCGAAAACTTTATTTATATCTCTTGTAAAAATAGAGCTAGAAAGTCCGAACGTAACACTATTATTCACTTCAATTGCCTCTTCAAAGCTTTTAACCGGAATAATGGACACAACGGGACCAAAAATTTCTTCTTGAGCAATTCTCATTGTCGGCTCCACATCCGTGAAAACGCTTGGTGCGTAGTAATAACCATTCCCGAGCTCTTCATCGTTTAAAATATATCCTCCTGCTAGTAAAACCGCTCCTTCTCCTCTGCCGATTTGAACGTATTCATGGATTTTTTGCAGAGCATTTCCATTAATAACAGGACCGATTTTTACTCCTTCGTCTAAGCCATCACCTATCTTTAAATATCTCATCCGTTCTAAAAGCTTTTCCTCCAGATCCTCTTTTACCTTTTCATGAACAATAACCCTGCTGCAGGCTGTACACCGCTGACCGCTGGTGCCAAAGGAACTCCACAAAATTCCTTCAACCGCTAAATCTAAATCTGCATCATCCATTACAATAATGGCGTTTTTGCCACCCATTTCGAGGGAAACTCTTTTTAGTGTTTTTCCGCATTTCTCAGCAATAGTCCGCCCAACTTCATTAGAGCCTGTAAAGGAAATAACATCAATATCAGGGTGCTCTACCATCGCTGTCCCTACTTTGGAGCCAGATCCACAAACTAGATTGATAACTCCTTTTGGCAATCCCGCTTCATCAAAAATATTAATCAATTCTCTAGCCATCAGTGGTGTTTCCGTTGCAGGCTTCCAAATCACAGCATTCCCAGCCACAATAGCAGGAAACGACTTCCACGTTGCTATCGCAATCGGGAAATTCCACGGTGTAATAATACCGACAATTCCAACTGGCACACGAATACTCATCGCAAATTTATCCTTCAATTCGGAAGGAGTCGTATTTCCGAACAATCGCCTTCCCTCGCCTGCCATATAGAAGGCCATATCGATTCCTTCTTGTACCTCTCCGCGAGCCTCCTCAATCACCTTTCCCATTTCCATCGTTAAAATCTGCGCCAGTTTTTCCTTACGTTCTTTTAACAGCAACCCAACACGATACAGAACTTCCGCCCTTTGCGGTGCTGGAACTAGTGCCCATTGCTTTTGGGCTCTTTTCGCAGCGACAACCGCCTTATCCACATCTTCAGCCGTTGATAATAAAACTTCCCCAAGTGTTTCACCATTCGCAGGATTTTTAATTGGAGCATACTGTTCCTTTTCTGATACTACCCACTCACCATCTATAAAATTATCCACCGTAATACCATTTGTTATTTTTCTAGTCATGTATTGTGACCCCTTTCTATAAACATTTGGAAATACTTCATTTGTTTTAAGAGTCGTAAACTCTGTTTGTTTTTGTACACGGAAACATTTATAAGATTAAAAATGATAAACCTCTATAAGAATAGATGCCCGAAACTAAATCTGTTTTGGGATTTATAACAATTTACAAACTCAAAAATAGAGCCATTCTATTTTTTCAAACGGATTTGCTGAATTGTTTTGGATACGGATATTTGTTCCGGATCCATTTCTATTTCAATGACCGTCGGTAAATTAGCTTTCATCGCACAGCGTATTGCTTCTTCAAATTCAGCAGCCGTAGTAGTTTTTACTCCGTTAGCATTTAGAGATTTAGCCAGCGCAGCGAAATCAATATTTCCTAAGTCGGTGCCAATCACTTTTTCCGGATAATTCATTTCTTGATGCATCCGAATCGTTCCATACATGCGATTATTAAATACAAGGCTAATCACGGGTATGTTGTAGCGTGCAGCCGTTTCTAGCTCTTGGACCGTCATCATCATCCCGCCGTCGCCTGATAGAGACACTACCAATCGATTAGGAAGGGCTATAGCCGCTCCGATGGCTGCCGGCAAACCATATCCCATGGCACCTGAGGTTGGGCCTATATAGGTTTTCTTTTGTTTAAATGGATAGTATAAATGGAGCCATCCAGCGAAATTGCCCGCATCGTTCGTAATGATTGCATCCTCTGGCAGCAGTTTTTGCAGCAGATAGATGACATCCTCATTTGTTAGCTTTTCACTGTTTGCTTTTCTCTTTATTTCTGAAGTTTGATGATACCTTTGATTGCATTTCTCCGCCCATTCCTCCCATTCGGGTTGAATATCTATGGACAACATGGAGATTAAGGCCTCCTTTGCATCTGAAACGATGCCTAGCATAGGCTGGAAGACCCTCCCTAATGTTTGATCATTAATATCAATGTGAATCAGTGCTTGGTCCCGGCTGATTATGGAATAATCTTGTGTGGTGACCTCTGAAAGTCTTGTTCCAATTGCTAAAATGACATCTGCCTCTTTTGTCGTTGCTAACACATCTTTGGGTGTTCCAAGCCCCAAATGTCCTGCGTACAAGGGATGATGATTTGGAAACACATCATGCCGACGAAAAGCTGCCATCACTGGTATATGGAACTTTTTCACAAATTCAAGGAGCTCTTGTTCCCCTTCCGAAGAAATGACTCCCCCGCCAGCAATTATTAGTGGACGTTTAGCTTTTTGCAGGATCATTTGCATTTCATCTATTTCATTTTGATTAGGGGACGGCCTCGGTTTCTGCACCTTCGGGTGAAAGGTCATTTTGCTTTTTTCCTTGAGTAAATCTTCTGGTAATGAGATGACAACAGGACCCGGCCTGCCTGATTGAGCTATTCGGAAAGCTCTTTGGACCAGCTCTGGAACCCGGTCAACATCTTTAATTTCGACGGTCCATTTAGCGATATGCCCGAAGAATTGATCGAGATCAACCTCTTGGAATCCCTCTCTTCCGCGAAATTTACTATGCACCTGTCCTAAAAACACGACCATCGGGGTGGAGTCCTGATATGCAGTATGTACTCCAATTGCTAAATTTGCCCCACCAACTCCACGTGTTGCCATCACCACTCCGGGCTTTTTCGATGCCTTTGCATATCCTTCCGCCATAAAAGACGCCCCGCCTTCATGTCTAGCCGTTATTAATTCAATGGACGGTTCATCGTAAATAGCATCAAGCAATGGAAGATAGCTTTCACCAGGAACACAAAACACTTTTACGACATCTTCAATTTTCAAACATTCCGTTATTGCTTGTGCCCCGTTCATTTCTTGTGTTTCAGCTATCTGAGACATTTGCCTTCACCTCTAGTTTTAGAGTTTTCATTCGCTCCACTGCCTCTGTTAACCGTGCGGAAGGGACGGTTAAGGCGATGCGAAAATATCCTTCTCCTGATCGCCCAAATGCATTTCCGGGTGTTATAATCACACCTGTTTCTTCGAGGACTTTTTCGGCAAACTCTTGAGAGGAATATCCTTTCGGAACGGGTGCCCATATGAAAAAGGAGCCTCTTGGTTTTTCTACTTGTATTCCAATGTTTCGCAGTGCTTCTACCACTTTTTCACGGCGCTCGTGATAGATGCGGTTATTTTGTTCAACGGTAGTGTAATCACTTTTCAATGCTTCTGCCGCTGCTTTTTGAATCGGAAGAAATTGGCTTGTATCCGTGTTACTTTTTACGATGGATAGAGCACGGATAATATCTCGATTACCAACCACGTACCCAATCCGCCAGCCTGTCATATTGAAGCTTTTGGATAAGGAACCAAATTCGACTGCGACTTCTTTTGCGCCGGGAACCTGGAGAATGCTTGGTGCTTTATATCCGTCAAAGGTTACTAAATTGTATGCAGAGTCATGGACGATACCAATTTTATGTTCCTTCGCAAAATGAACAGCTTCTTCTAAGACATTGATTTCCACCGTCGCTGCAGTTGGATTGCCAGGGTAGTTTAAAAACATGAGCTTTGCTTGTTTTTTATGTTGATTGGATACCTTTGAGTAGTCGGGACGATAGTTTTGGTCCGGAATTAGCGGAAGATCTACACACTCCCCACCGGAAAGATAGGCAGCCGTATGATACACCGGATAGCCCGGATCAGGGATTAAGACAACATCTCCAGGGTCAATCATTGCCGGAACAATATGAGCGATGCCTTCCTTGGAACCGATAAGAGTTAAAATTTCGGTATCGGGATCTAAATCGACTTGATAGTGATTTTTATAGAATAAGGCGACTGCTTCGCGAAATTCTTGGCATCCTGCATATCCTGAGTACTTAAAATTAAGCGGATTGGCTAACTCCTTTGTAAGTCTTTCCACAATAAAATCGGGTGTCGGCAAATCTGGAGCCCCAATTCCTAAATCAATAATGTCCATTCCTTTTTCATGAAGCCGCTTTTTCTTTTCATCAATGACGGAGAATAAATACGGCGGCAGTCCCTGCACACGCTTCGAAACAAAAGCCATTACCCGTTCCCCCTTTCCATTCCTTTTCCTGTCATTTCATTATATGAAACTAGGTTTCATATATGACTAAAACAAAGGGACGTTTCTCTTGTTTCTTAAGAAACAAGAGAAACGTCCCCGTGTTTACTCCTCCCATCTAAGAAAGACCCAATAATCCAACATATCAATGCGGAACGATGTTGGAATGAATACAAATTCTTCCCTGGTGCTTTGGATGCTTGGATATTTGGAAGCAACCTCGTGAAATGCCTTGCTTAAAATGCCCTTTTCTTTTTCAGTTGGTTGATCATCAAAATATGCAACCCAAAGCAAGGAATTATAGTCATTTCTGACGGTGAGGCCTCTTAATTTTTTTGGTATTGAACCGATTAATGCTGACTGGGCAGATAATAGCAGCTCATCTTTATCAATGGACATATTCATCACCTGTACAATTTGGATTTAACTTAATAATTCTCGTAGATAGACTATTTTTCCTCTAGTTTAGTAGGATTGTTTGATGGGCTTTCGTAAAATGATGCTTACACCAATTTTTCTGCAGATGGTAATATAGTGCAAAAGCATTAGCAATAAGGAGCTTGTGTTCATGGCAAGGATAATTCCAATCATTTGATAATGAGGATTGGATCCTAAGATATACATGATGACAAACATAACAATCGTCGCCCAAATATAGTGAATGAGAGAATCTGTTATTAGCCCTATTCCAATTAAGAAAGCCTGTAAAGGAATGACAAAATAATGAAAGAGGAAATAGGGCCATAATAACTGTAAATAAAGGGGCGCCAATGCTGATTTAAAAAACAAATGAGTTAAGGGCTCTGCAAAGTAGTGAAAAATAATGACCGCTGGCACCCCATAGAGAAATGTCATAAACATTATTTGTTGCAAAAGTTTTTGCAGCCTTACAAAATCCTTTTTGGCATACGCCTCCGAGACGGTCGGAATAAGTACCGTTGAAAATGAATGTGCAATAAATGCAGGAAAAAATCCGATACTGAAAGCTACACCCGTTACAATACCAAAATGCTCCAATGCAACCGTTCCCGTCAACCCGGCTTTCACCAATGCAGCCTTAATTAAAAATGGTTGAATAGCATGTGCAATGGAGTGGGAAATTCTCATTCCTGTTGTCGGTAAGGATACAGACAGCAAGCTTTTTCGAACATTCTTTCCGCTTAATCGGATATTTCCCTTATTTTTTTTCATATACTTCATTTGCACATAAAATTGCTGCAACAGGTAAATAAGAACAATGATCTCACTTCCGACCAAAGCACATAAAGCAATTAAAATGGATACGTTAAGATCAAATTGGAATAAATGATAAATCAAAACAAGCAATATCAGCTGAGCAAATTTTCGTGTGAAATTTGCAACTGCAATTTTCCCCATATGCTGAACACCCATGAAATAGCCTCGAGCGATGGATGAAAACGAGGTAATCGGTATCAAGATAATAACTAGCAGCCGTATATAGGGATGATATTGATTGAAGACTGGAATAATAGGCAGCACACAAATGGTGACAATTGTTAAAACGATTGTAAAAAAAGCGGAAAATCGGATTCCGTGCCGCAGCATGCTAGCATGATATTTTTCCTCTTTTTCCGCAATATATTTTGAAATAGAAACGGTAAGCTCCATACTGGCTAATACCACCACAAAAAAGACTAACGGCAAAATGGACATGTATAATCCCATCCCGACGCCGCCAAGCTCTTTTGCCAGTACCATATTAACTAAAAACTCAATACACTCTCCCAAAAAGGCCACAACCGCTAATACAAATATTCCTTTAAAAAAAGAACGCATACTGTCTCTCCTTTTGTTACGCTATCAATTAAGGATCTTTTCTTAAAAACTTTCAAATATGATGGGTACTTTTAAAGAAAAGATTCCTCACAAACATACTGCTTTTAGGATTTTCCTAAGAAAAACAGAATCTTGAAAAAAGCCATATTAAAGGATATGAGACAAGTCCTCGGAATATATGTAAAGATTTATTTTTTTTGAAACTATTAATTCGTTCTATGATAAAAATAGATGCAAAACGAGCAATTTGATAACATTTTTTTGATAGATTTATATTCAAATATATTTTTATAACCAGCTAGTTTACATAATATTATCATTTTTAAAAAGTATGATGGTTTACACTGAAAAGTTAGCTTGGTATTTCCCCCAATGGCACGAAATAGATGGTAAACGGACCGAAAACACCACTGAACAGAGGGACTCAGGACTATAATAGAAAAAATTCCGCAGACTTAGTCAAGCAGGACCTAATACACAATTTAAAGAAAAAAGCACAAAGGAATCTCCTTTGTACCTGTTAGGAACTAACCATGGTGCCGCCATTAACATGAATGACCTGTCCTGTCACATAGCTTGAATCATCAGAAGCAAGATAGACATAAGCTGGAGCGAGTTCATATGGTTGGCCAGCCCGTTTCATTGGAACATCTGAACCGAATTTTGCTACTTTTTCTGCTGAAAAACTGGAAGGAATGAGTGGTGTCCAGATTGGTCCTGGTGCAACAGCATTAACCCTTATCCCCTTTTTTGCTAGATTTTGAGAAAGAGAACGAGTGAAAGAGACAATAGCTCCCTTTGTGGAGGAATAGTCTATTAATGTTTTTTCTCCTTCATATGCCACAACGGATGTCGTATTAATGATGGTACTGCCTTTTTTCATATAAGGAAGCGCTTCCCGGACCATATAGAAGAAGCTATAAATATTTGTTTTAAAGGTATGATCCCATTGTTCCGTTGTTATATCCAAAAGGCTTTTTTGAGGATATTGAACGCCATGATTATTCACAAGAATATCGAGCCTTTTAAATCTCTTAATGGTTCTCTCTACAACCGTTCTGCAGTGATTTTCATCTGTTAAATCACCCACTACGAGCAAGCACTTTTGCCCTAACTCCTCAATTCTTCTTTTCGTTCGAAGCGCATCTTCATCCTCATAAGTATAATAGTAGGGAATAACAATGTTCGCTCCTTCTTTTGCAAAGGCAATAGCAGTTGCCGCTCCTATTCCGCTGTCTCCGCCTGTGACAATCGCCACTTTCCCTTTTAATTTTCCGCCTGGTTTATATTGATCATTTTCAATAATCGGCCTCGGTTTCATTAAACCTTCTATACCGGGTTGTTTATCCTGGTGCTGCGGAGGAAATCTTCTTGGCTTTTTTGGAGACCTCATCCTCATCGGATAATACGGATATATTGGATACACTGGATACATTCGATACATAATGCTTCACCTCATGATTAGGCATTTACCCTTTAGTGTATTCTCCAACAAAAAAATGGTGTATTTGATTTTAAAGATAACCTTTCATTGTTAACCTTAATATTTTTTAAGTTGACAAATTAGATAACAATCTATTATTCTTTTATTACTACATAGAAAAGGGGAATCTAAATGGGAAAGCAAAAATTACGGGCAATTGATCTTTGTTATGCTGCTATGTTTGTGGCTTTAACAATGATTGGTGCAAACCTTACATCACTAGTTCCATTTTTAGTAATTGGAGGTGTCCCGATTACTTTGCAAACCTTTTTTGCGGTATTGGCGGGGGTATTATTAGGTAGTCGGCTAGGTGCCATTTCCATGACTGTATATGCTTTTGTGGGGTTAGTAGGTGCTCCCGTATTTGCCGGGTTTAAAGGCGGACCAAGCATTATCTTATCTCCTACCTTCGGCTTTATCGTTTCGTTTATATTATTAGCTTTTATTGCAGGAAAAATCGTAGAAAAGTCCGCTGAAAAATTGTCCGTATATATTGGAGCAGCACTAATCGGAACGATTATTAACTATCTTTTTGGGACAAACTGGATGTATTTTGCTTATAAATTTTGGGCAGCAGCACCAGATGGTTTCACTTACAAAATGGCATGGGCATGGATGCTCCCACCACTGCCAAAAGACATGATTCTTTCTATTTTCGCGGGAATTATGGCATATCGCCTTCATAAAACGGTGAAACTGAAAAAATCTAACACAGTAAACCAACAAAAAAGTGCTTAATATGTAAAAAAGGAAGGAGCTTTCCTTCCTTTTTTATTATAAAGTTAAAATGATCGGCTTATCCTTCGTAACGATAACAGTATGCTCCACCTGTGCAACAAAGCTTCCATCAGGTGTTTTATATGTCCACCCATCATCCTGTTCTTCTACTTCTTCTGCTCCAGTAGAGATAAACGGCTCAAATGCAATGACCATCCCGTTTCTTAATAAATCGTTATCCCATGGCTCAAAGTAGTTCATAATGTAATCAGGCTTTTCATGAAGAGCTCTTCCTACCCCATGTCCAGTTAAATTCATGATAACGGTAAAACCGCTTCTTTTGGCCTCATTCATCACAGCCTTGCCAATTTGATTCTGCTTTGTCCCAGCTTTAATTTTTGCTAGTCCCTTCTGAAAAGCTCTTTCCGCACAATCGCAAAGTTCTTGTAATTTTGGGTCACCATTTCCTACCACAAATGAAATGCCTGTATCTGCGTAATATCCATTCAAAGAGCCGGATACATCTATATTTATTAAATCGCCTTCTTGCAAGATTCTATCGCTCGGAATCCCATGTGCAACTTCATCATTCACACTGATACAAGTATAACCCGGAAAATCATATTCTCCTTTTGGTCCAGAAATGGCTCCATTTTCTTCAAAGAGCTTCCCAGCAATTTCGTCGAGTTCCTTCGTGGTGACTCCAGGCTTTGCCTGTTTTTTCAGTTCGTCACGTATATTTGCGACAAGTTTGCCTATTTTTTTTAACCCTTCTAAATCTTGATCATTTTTTACAATCATTTACCTGTCCTCCTGTTTCTATCGATGAAGATATTGTAGCAATTTGTCATGCTTTTTTACATATGGATACTCATTCTTCTCTATTATATAGGAAAAAAGTTTTGCTTTTCAAAATCTCTCATCTATCTTTTGTAACGGAATGTAATACATTTGTAATACTTTTTAAAATAACTGTAACCTAAGTTTCGACAATTTTCTGATATATTAAAAATATCAAATAGGAAATAAGTTTTATGCCGAAATTGCTAGAAAATATATTTCTTTTGTCTATTATACACAACTCATCCACTGGCGGATAAGCTGCTAGCGCTAAACATAAATTAAACATGAGGTGACCTTGCTAAATGAAACGGATCGCATCCCTTCTGCTTACACTGTTATTAGGAATCGTATTTTTACTACCAGCAAATGAAGCTGCAGCAGCTTCCCCTACGGAAGTTATTAATGTAGCAAAAAAATACTTAGGAACTCCTTACAGATATGGTGGAATGTCGCCAACGGGCTTCGATTGTTCCGGATTTGTCTCCTATTCTTATAAAAAAATTGGAGTCAATTTACCACATTCAGCGGATGCTATGTTTCAAAGAGGTAAAAAGGTTAGTAAAACAAATTTAAAACCAGGGGATCTTGTGTTTTTTAATACTGGTTCAAAAAAAGTCTCTCATGTTGCGATATACATAGGTAACAATAAAGTTATTCACTCGGTTTCAAATGGAGTAAAAATTGATTGTTTGAACTGTACTTATTGGAAAACAAGATATATTGGAGCAAAAAGAATTTAATAATTTAAAAGAAAAGTAGCTTCAGTGCTGCTTTTTTTGTCTGTAAGGCTAGACATAATTTATAGCCAACGTATACTGTCCGGCGGAATGTCCATCATAATAGTTAAAGATCCATATGAAAAGCTGACAGGTTTCCCCGTCAGCATCCATTAATCTCCTTCTATTTTTTCCAATTTTTCGTATATTTCATCCCTTCTTAATTCCAACCTATTTGCTTCATGATGAAGTTCCTGTAATAATTGTATCTCCCTCTCCTTTTCCATTTGCTTCAAAATAGCACTAATGGAAGACTCAATTTGTTCTATTTCCTTTTCGAGGATAAACGTTATATTTTCTTCTATTTTCACTTCGGCTTTTTAACGTTTTCCCTTGAATTTGTTTTAGGCAATTGTTTTACCTTCCATTCTTGGCGGTGACGAAGTTCCTCCATTTTCCCCTTTGCCCAATCATAATTTCCATCAAAGCGGTGTACAGACTGATCCTTAATCCAATATATTCTTTCAAATAAACGATTTAAGAAATATCGATCATGGGAGACGGCAATAATCGTTCCATTAAATTCTTCTAATGCTTCCTCTAATACTTCACAGGAATCTATATCTAAATGATTCGTTGGTTCATCCAGTATAAGAAGATTAATATCCTTGTACATTAATTGTGCCAAGCGCAGCCTATGCGCTCTCCCCCACTTAGCTGATTTACTTTGCGAAAGACAGAATGACCGTAGAAAAGAAATCTCGCTAATATATGGCGTGCCTCTCCCTCTGTAACATGGATCTCGTTGCGGAATTCCTCTATAACCGTATGATTTTGGCCGCTGTCATATACATGCTGGGATAAATAGCCGATGTGGAGATTGCTGCCAAGCTTTATTTCACCATTATCCGGTTGCACTTTTTGAAGCATCATTTTTATTAAGGTGGATTTACCTGCGCCATTCTCACCAATAATTGCCACCTTATCCGTGTATTGAATATGCATATTGACTTGTTCAAATAGCTTCCTTCCACCATAGGATTTTGCTACCTCCTTTAGCGAAATAACATCTTTTCCACTCCGATCTGCACTATCGAAATCTACATTTATTTTTTTTCGGTTTAAAATTGGTCTTTCCAGCTTAACCATTCTTTCTAAGGCACGTTCCATATTTCGGGCTCGCTTATGAAGACCCTCATTCGGCGGATTTGCACGATTTGCCCATTCTTTTAACCGTTTGATCGCTTCCTTCATTTTTTTGATCTTTTTTTGCTGCTCCTGGTATGCTTGGAATTCAATGAGCAGTCTTTCCTCTTTTTCCTTCACGAACCCTGAAAAGTTAGTGTGATAAATATGGATTTCCCCTTCTTCTAAATCAACAATTTTGTTTACAACCTCATCTAAAAAATATCGATCATGAGATATTAGAACCACAGTGCCGCCATAATCACGCAAAAAACTCCCTAACCATTCTACTGCTTGAAGATCTAAATGATTGGTTGGTTCGTCCAGCAATAACAAATCAGGATTTTTTAATAAGTTGAGGGCTAATCCAATTTTCGTCTTTTCTCCTCCACTCAACTGATTAAAAGATTGAGAAAGTAAACTGGATATATTTAATCCATTCGCAACTCGATCAATGTTGGACTCTATTTCATATCCTCCATTTCGAATGAAATGATCCTGCAATTCTCCATACATATCCATATGCTTTTGCAATGTATTAGGATCATTTTCACCTCCCATTTTTACCTCCAGTTCTGTCATTTTGGATTGAATATCTGTAAGAGATTGAAAAGCCGTCCTTAAAACATTTTCAACCGACATATCGGCCGGGTAATCTGGAATCTGGGCTAAATAGCCAATGTTTAAGCCTTTTTTCCAATGAACTTGCCCTGAATCTTGCATCTCTATGCCGGCCATAATTTTTAACAAGGTGGTCTTTCCACTTCCGTTGCGTCCGACTAAGCCAATACAATCTTTCTCATTTATTTCTAGGGATAAATGTTCAAATATCATACTCCCGCCATAGGATTTACTAATTTCATTCATACTGCAAACAATCATTTGCATTCTCTCCTTTGTCATAAAAATATGCACATATTTCACTTGAGCAATCTCTATAACCTAGTTTGGAATGTGGACTTACCTATTTTTATTTCCGTACTTCAAACACAAAAAAGCCATAGGAAAGCAAAATCCCATGGCTTTAGTTCAAAAATTATGTTTCCATTTTATAAACATAATAGGTGCAAAAAAAGGGAGAGCAAGAAGCCCTCCCTTTTTACCGAACTATTCAAAAGTGGTTATAGAGATTTTCTCACCGTTTTCATTTCCATATGCAGTTGCTAAAAATGGGCATACTACTCCCGTTAGCAGCTACAGCATGAAAAATTGCACGGCAAATATACAGGTGTTCCATCCATTGCCCGCGCACAAAAACAGCTTGATTCATCTCAATACACCACCTTTCATTGTATTATTATTATTTTAATTTTTTCGAACACTTTTTGCAAGCTTTCTTTTAAACATGCTGCAAAATCTGTTCTAATACTTTTTGTACATTATACCCATCTTTAAAGGAAACTAGTCTCGATTGCTTATTTTCCATCGCCTTGATTATTTCTGAAATAAGATCTTGGTGCTCATTATTTTCAATCGCTTCAATTGGAAAGGCAGATTGTTCGTTTGTTTCCCCTTCAAGCTGACCCCAATTTTTTAGAGCCAATGTTCCTTTGTCACCATATAATTTAAAGGATATTTCTTCTTTTCTTCCAATTCCGCTTAAACCATCAATGATAACAGGGATACCATCTTGAAGCTTTAATTTTGCAATAACACCTGTTTCACATTGTTCTGGATTATCCGGGTAGTCAATAAAAGATTGTTCATATGTAATTTCTCCAAAAAGATCTTCCATCACTTGAATATAATGAGGCGTTATTTCACGAATAAAACCGCCTTGTTCCCTTCCGGCTATCCAAGGATTTTGCTGCCACGCGCGCGGCCATTGGGGAAAATGCATTTTTAATTCTACGCGTTTTAATTTTCCAATTTCGCCTGCTTCCCATTTTGCTTTAAATGTTTGAACAGCATTGCTATATGGTAACGGAAAGTTAATAGCGTTTACTATATTTGCATTTTCTACTGCACCAGCCATTTCTTCCGCTTCCGCTAATGAATTTGCTAAAGGCTTTTCACATAAAATATGCTTACCCGCCTTTGCAGCTTCCATTACGACCCGATGATGAAACTTAGGCGGAACTGCCACATATACAAGATTAATAGAAGGATCTGAAATTAATTCGTTGTAATTTGTATATATATTCACATTATCAATCTTTGCCTGTAACTCGTTTAATCGCGACGTATTGGTATCGCAGATTGCGGCAACAATTGTTTTCGGATGTTTAACAAACTGATGTAATAGTCTCTCCCCTACTGCACCCAATCCGACAATTCCGACGTTCACTAATTTCTCCATGATTGCACCTCCTCCCTTATTATTGTCTGACTCTTTCAAAAGGTCAAATTTTTTATAGAAGACTGATTTTCCGTTTAGATTGTTTCTTTTCATATATGATAAATCCTAATGAAGACTTTTTCTTTAAAAAGGTTATTCATTCTTAACCGAATTAAGGATATTTTTCCAATAAAACATAGTTTAAGAAAAGAGCCTTAATTAATACTAGCGACCTTCCCTTTCAGTTTTTCCTTTCCACGTCTTAAGTGAGTTTTCACAGTGGACATAGGCAGCTCGCTATTTTTCGAAATATCCATAATCGTGAAATCATGAAAATAATAAAGTAAAATAGGGTTTTTATAACGATTTGGAAGCTCATTAATTTTTTTCATCAATTCTTCATGAAGACATTTTTCCATTACAGTATTTTCCGTTTCATCATGGAGGATAACTTCGTTTTGTTCCATGGTTTGATTATTAATATATCGTTTCCTAACATTCTCTTTTTTCCACATGTCCTTGCACTTATTCTGTGCAATTTTGTATATCCAGTTTTTCAAAGATGCTCTTTTTTCAAAGGATTTATAATGGATAAAAGCCGATAATAATGTTTCCTGGTAAATGTCCTCAGACATCTCCCAATGCTTCATAATAGAATATATATAATGCAGAAGTGCTTTTCCGTGTGTTTGAATAAATTCCTCTAAATCTATCACATTATCTTGTTTACGATTTGCTGCAATCATTTTTTCACTCTCTCCTAAATTATCCATATCTTTAAAAATAAGGAAGTTTCATTTATAATCATTTTAAGTTATTTACAAACATTTGTCTCTTTCTAACGTATGCGGGTATCCATTTTGATGACTGCGAAGGTGCAATTGGCATTTTAAATTTCACTAATCCGTACACCGATGAGCAAGGCGTCTCCGCTTTTCCCATTCATTATATGGAATCAAACTTAAAATAGAAAAAAAAGATTCTTAAGTTTTCTTTAATTTTTGTTTAGAAAAAGTTTAACTGTCGACTCTAGTTTCCTGCTCGTAATAATAAACGTATTAAAAAATAGAAACCCTACAGTTTTTGTTTCGAAATTTACATTATCATCCACAAGTTTTTTTATCATGAGATAACAGATGGAATTTTATATAAGACTTAAGACGTAGAAGGCTGATGCAATGGTTTATTCATGCCCAATATTTACATTCATTTCAAAAAAAATTTACTTCAATACTATGTATCTCTCAGATATAATTTTTTTATGCGGCAAAAATTAACGGAAAAAGGTGTATTTACAATATGAGTATTTTAACTGTGAAGAATTTAAGTCATGGCTTTGGCGACCGTGCGATATTTAATGATGTTTCCTTCCGGCTGCTTAAAGGAGAGCATATCGGACTAGTAGGTGCAAATGGAGAGGGAAAATCTACGTTTATGAATATAGTGACCGGTAAGCTTCAGCCTGATGAAGGAAAAGTGGAATGGGCGAAAAAGGTACGCGTCGGTTATCTTGATCAGCATGCAGTTCTCCAAAAAGGAATGACTATTCGCGATTGCTTAAAAGGGGCTTTTCAATACCTTTTTGATCTTGAGGCGGAAATGAATGATATATATAACAAAATGGCAGAAGTAACACCAGAAGAACTCGAAGCATTGCTTGAAGACGTCGGGAATATCCAAGAAACCTTAACAAATAATGATTTTTATGTCATTGATGCAAAGGTGGAAGAGGTTGCCCGCGGTCTTGGATTGGATGATATTGGCCTAGAACGTGATGTTCAGGAATTAAGCGGCGGACAAAGAACAAAAATCCTGTTGGCAAAGCTGCTTCTAGAAAAACCTGATATACTTCTTTTGGACGAGCCGACCAACTATTTGGATGAAAAGCATATTGAGTGGTTAAAACGTTATCTGCAGGAATATGAGAACGCGTTTATTCTCATTTCCCACGATATTCCGTTTTTGAATAGTGTTATTAATCTTATTTACCATATGGAAAATCAAGAATTAAACCGCTATGTTGGTGATTATGATGATTTTCTTAAGGTACATGAAATGAAGAAACAACAGCTTGAAGCCGCGTATAAAAAGCAACAGCAAGAAATTTCCGAGCTTAAGGATTTTGTTGCACGCAATAAAGCAAGGGTATCTACCCGCAATATGGCAATGTCCCGCCAGAAAAAGCTTGATAAAATGGAGATTATTGAGCTTGCCGCCGAAAAGCCAAAACCGGAATTTCGTTTTAAAGAAGCAAGAACTTCCGGCAAGTTGATTTTCGAAACATCGGACCTTGTAATTGGCTATGATGAAGCACTTTCTAAACCACTTAATTTGAGGATGGAACGCGGGCAAAAAATTGCACTTGTCGGAGCAAATGGCATTGGAAAAACAACCTTATTAAGAAGTATTTTAGGGGAAATTAATCCAATCTCCGGCTCTGTTCAATTAGGGGAATATTTATATACTGGATATTTTGAACAGGAAATAAAACAAGCAAACTATCACACTTGTATTGAAGATGTTTGGAATGATTTTCCTTCCTTTACACAGTACGAAATTCGTGCGGCATTAGCGAAGTGTGGCTTAACCACTAAGCATATCGAAAGTAAAGTCGAAGTGCTAAGCGGCGGTGAAAAGGCTAAAGTAAGGCTTTGTAAGCTTATTAATAAAGAAACAAATATTTTAGTACTGGATGAGCCGACCAATCATCTCGATGTTGATGCGAAAGATGAGTTAAAACGTGCTTTGCAGGACTACAAAGGAAGCATTCTGCTTATCTGCCATGAGCCTGAGTTTTATCAAGATGTAGTTACAGATGTATGGAATTGTGAATCATGGACAACTAAAGTGTTTTAATCATGGTGTTCCCTGTTTTGACGGGGAACTTTTTTTATGAATGAAATATTCTAATTGTTCATTCTGCTCTATATAATTAGTCTGAGAAGCAGGAAAAAGGAGGTGTATAAATGACATTTTATGGATTTATATTGCTCGTTCACATTATTGCTGCGGTAGCCGGATTAGGTGCAAGCTTTGCAATGCCATTGGTGATTAAATATCCTAAAACTGTGGAACAAGCTAAATTTGCCTTGCTTTTGAACAAACATATTGAGAAACCGGTTAAATATGGAAGTATCGTTCTTCTTCTAACGGGACTTATACTTGGATTCCTCAACCTCGATCTATTCAAACATGGCTGGTATATTGCCTCTCTTGTTATTTACATACTTGTACAGCCGATTGTTGCCGGTATTCTTCCAAAAAGACTAAAACAAATGGAACAAATTCTTGCCGAGCATAATAAAGAAGACATTCCGGAGGCTTATCAAGTGCTGAACAGTGGCTTACGTCCATTTAATTGGATTATACATGGAGCAGCAATCATTTTAATCATCTTAATGACGATAAAACCATTTTGAGATTACGGGTAAATATACCCGCTTTTTTATTTTTCACAATAACAAAATCTTACTTTTATTCATATTATTATAACATTTTAGTATTGATGTAATTTTCCTTTACTTAGCAATTTTTGCATGCTAATATACATATCGCGAGACAAAATTTGATTTACAATGCAACAGGAGGTTTAGCACAATATGAAAAAGCAATGGTTAATCGCTTTAGGGCTAGCACTTGTGGTGGCGCTTACAACAGCTTGTTCTAATAGTGATTCTACTAAATCAGACTCAAAGACTACCAGCAATAAAACGGAAACAGCAGCAAATGCAAAAGCAGATATGATGCAATTTTATATGAATCTAGTGGATAAAATTAACTCTGCAGACAAAGACATCAATGCATATGAATCAGCATTAACAGCAGATCCAAAGCCATCTGCCGATGAATTGGCAAGTTTAAAAGAAAAAGCTGCGGCTGTAGCACCAAATGTTGAAGCCAATATTAAAGAATTGAAGATTCCATCTGGATTAAAGGACAAAAAATCAGATCTTGAAGCTATTTTAAAAGATTTAGAGGCTACATACCAATTAAAAGCAAATGAATTAAAAAAAGATCAACCATCATTAGATGCTGCTAACGCTAAGTTTTCTTCAGCAGATGACGCATTAGGTAAGTTATTACAAAGCGTAGGTCTTGCAAAGGCTAGTTTAAATAATGATGTGAATTCTTAAATAATATAAAAAATCAGCCATCTCAGGAGATGGCTGATTTTTTGTGTTGGAGACATTGCTTACCTTTTTCCTCTTTGTTGTTTACGATTCTCGGGTTTCCTTCCGCTTCTTTGATTCAAGCGATCACTTCCACTTTTAGCGTCCACTATTTTGCCGCCAACCAATGCCTTTTGGTGAGCTTCCACATTCAGTTCACGACAGAACTGTTTAAGCTTTCTCTCCTCCCGCTCTGTAACAATGGATATTACGGTTCCTGCAGTCGATCCAAGTCTGCCGGTACGTCCGGAGCGATGAACAAATTGGGATAGTTCTTCCGGAAAATCATAATGAATAACGTGAGTCAATCCAGGTAAGTCCAATCCCCTAGCTGCCACCTCAGTAACGAGTAAAAATTGTGTGTCACCTTGCTGGAATAATTTTATCGCTTTTGCCCGCTCTTCCTTTTTCAAATCACTATGCAGTTCCCCAATTGACATTGCTTTAAACCGCAGTTTTTCAGCTAATACAGAAAGATTTCCAATATCCCTTACGAAAACAAGAGCTTGAAATCTTTCTGCTGCACTTAGCTTACGAAGTACATCGATTTTTTCCCGTGCATCACTTAAAAAATACTGGTATTCCACACTTGGGGATTCCTTTACGGTAATATTAATAAATTCTGGACTCTTCATCATCGCCGTTGCCTTTTCAATCGCTTCCGGTGATACGGTAGCAGAAAATAAAAGGAGCTGCCGATCGCTTAATGTGGACTTCACTATTCCAGAGATAGCCTGCTTATATTCAGGCAGCAACAATTGATCGCCTTCATCCAATACAATTGTTTTTACCTCATGCATTTTTAGCTTTTTCTGCGTGATAAGTTCATAAATACGACCTGGTGTGCCAACAACGATTTGCGGTCTCTTTTTTAATTTTTCAAGCTGACGTTTTAAATTGGCTCCTCCAATGAAAGAAGCCGCTAAAATATCTGCTCCTTCGGTCCATTTTTGAATTTCTTCAAGGATTTGCATCACTAATTCTCTTGAAGGAGCAAGAACAACAGCTTGAACTCCTTTATTTTCCTGGTTGATTCGTTGCAGCAATGGAAGTAAATAAGCAACCGTTTTTCCTGATCCAGTCGGTGAGCTTGCAATAATATCCTTGCCTTCTAAAATGTGCGGCATGGCTTCCGCTTGAACCGCCGTTGGATTCTTAAAGCCGGCTTTTTCCCAATTCTTTTTTATAAAAGATTGATATGATTCTAAACTTGAATTTCCGTTCAATATGCTGACTCCTTTTGTCTCAAAAACTTGATATGCTTTATCATACACTAATGTTCCAATACAAGACAAACCCCTAACTTTCATTATCCTTTTATTCGTCCTCATAATCTACACTAATATGGACATAATGAAAATGAAAAAATATCCGTTGTTAGGGGAATGGAATCGTGAAGCAATTGTTTAAATTAAGCTCCTCTTGGTTTCCTATTTGGTTAATATCATTATTAATGCTTGTCATGGTATGTGTGTATCTGCCAATTTTCAAAGGCGCAAAACAAAATATGTCTGATGTTCCTCTCATTATCGTGAATGAAGATAAGGGAAAAGTTGGTGATGCTATATTATTAAATCTTATCGAGAAGCAAAATGGAAATTCCTTCAAATGGGTTGTCGATAAAAGCAGGAAACAAGCATTGATGGATTTAAGAAATAACAAAGCATACGGCGCATTGATTATTCCTTCTAACTATTCAAAAGGACTAGGCAATGTACATGACACACTAATATCAGGTATTAGCAATAGTAAACCCGCAAAATTAGAAGTTTTATTGAATGAAGGGATTGGGCAAACGGCATCCATGATTGCGAGTAATACCCTTCAAACCGTCGCTTTAACTGCTTCTAAAGGAATTAGCAGTCAACTAAAAAATGAACTAGCACAAAGAGGAATGAGAGTAGCTCCGGAGAATGCTTCACTATTAGACAATCCTGTACAGGTTATTTCAAAAAATGTGCTTGGGCTGCCGGTTAATCTTAATAAAGGAATGACACCGTTTGTTATGGCCCTTATTTCATCCATCACTGGGATGTTGGGAGCAAATATGATCCATGGATATCTTTTGCGAGGAAATGGGACTTTGAAGAATAGGGGCTCTGCATTAAGTGAATCTGAAGTCCTCCAATCAGAAATAATATTTGGTGTGATTTTAACTTTTTGTGTTTCTATTGTGATACAGCTCGGTGTATTTGGCCTTTTCGGGAGCGCACATGCTTCGAGCATTTGGATGATATTTTTATTCACTTTTTTCAGTATTACTACCATGTTTTTGTTATTTAAAACGATTGCGGTTTTTTTAGGCGGATGGGGAATGTTAGTAATGTTCCCATTAAATTTTATGGGGATATTTTCGAGCGGAGGAGCATTTCCTCTATCAACATTACCAATCGTTCATCGATTGTTCAGTTTTATTTTACCTACGAGATATATTGTAGACGGCATAAGGGCATTACTCTATTATGACGGAAGATTGCAAGCAGGACTGGGGAATGCATTATATGCACTATCCATCTATTTTATTTTGACATTGGCGATTCTTATTGCATTTATAAATCTAACTAAAAATTATAAAGAAGCTGTTGTAGATGAAAGCGGAAAGAAGATTGAAGTAGAAGTGGAAAATGAAATTCCTCATAAATCTTCTGACCATGAAAGAGAGAAGCACCATGCTAAAGGGGAAAAAGATGAGATGTTTCGTCAAGCGTTAAGTAATTTAGCAAAAGGGAATCCAGAAGATGCTCGTAATTTAAAAAAAGAACATCGTGAAATGAATGATGATGAGTTCCGAAATGCATTAAGATCTTTACATAAAAAAGATAAGTGATACAAGTGTGACTTAAAAAACAAACTGTATCTACGCCCTATTAATGGTATGGAAACTCATTAAAGTAATGGAGAGATAGTAAATGAAAGTATATATTGTATACGATAGTGAAGGCGGGCATACGGAAGCTTTAGCGAGAGCGATTGGTCGTGGAGCAGAAGAAACGGGAATAGCAACAGTATATGTAAAACATGTCGATGAAGCCGATGTCCATACGCTTCCGGAAATGGATGCGATCATTTGGGGATGTCCCGGCCATTTTGGAAGTGTTAGTTCAGGATTAAAAAAGTGGATTGATAAGCTTGGTTATCTATGGGCACGCGGAAAGCTCGTGGATAAAGTTGGCGCTGTTTTTTGTACAATAGCCACAACACATGGAGGATTAGAGGCAACATTACTAAACCTTATTACCCCAATGCTTCATCAGGGCATGATTATTGTAGGATTGCCAGGTAATATACCGGAAAACGCTCTTTACGGTTCTTATTATGGTGTCGGAATATCTTGCCCGATTGAAAGCTCGACCCTATTAAATGAGCAAGATCAGGCACTGGGAAGAGCGTTAGGAGAACGTGTTGTTCAAGTAACATCTCACCTCAGGAGGTAGATAAAAAGGAAATGAAACCAATTATATACCTCAAAAAACCCTCTAATAAATTGGTTTTAGAGGGTTTTTCATGTTTTATTTTGTTTCCTCAAACGATTTTAAAACCGGTGCTTTTCTAACCTGGGTTGCTTGCTCAAACGCATATGCCAATTTTATTAAAGTTGGTTCACTGTATGCAGTTCCTGTAAAGGTAATACTGACAGGTTCCCCATCTTTTGTATAGCCTGCTGGCACCGTTATGGAAGGATATCCCGCCTTGGCTCCGATACTATCACTAAAATCTTGCGGAAAAATGATTGCCTCGACCTTATGTTCCTTTAACACGTAATCAATTCCTTGTTCCGTGGATAAATAGATATCCTGTTCAAGGGCTTGTATATATTCCATTTCTGTCAATGTCCCGCTAGTTGCCTCTGATTTTTCTAATACGGCCTGTCCATATTTCAACATTTTTTCTGGGTTATTCTTATTAAACTCAATTAGATCCTTTAAGGAATGAACCGGAAGACTTGAGTCCACTTGACGCAAATAAGCATTTATATCTGTTTTAAATTCATAGGTTAATACAGCATAGCTCCAATTAGTTTTTGCAGATGGGATGGAAATATCAGATAAAATCGCTCCGCACTCTTCTATTCGTTTAAGCGCATTCTCGACAATCGCTAATTGTTCTTCACTTAAATGGTTAAAATAATCATCCCTCGCAACACCGAGTCGGGCTCCTTTTAGACCATCCTTTTGCAGAAATTCAGTAAAATCTACCATATTTAATTCTGTATTGGTTAAAGTAGCCGGATCTTCTGTATCATGCTTCGTTAAAGCAGATAACAGAATAGCTGCATCCATTACGGTTCTTGCCATTGGCCCAGCAGTATCTTGACTATGCGCGATTGGAATAATGCCGCTTCTGCTTATTAGCCCTAATGTTGGTTTTATCCCAACTAATGAATTTTGGGTTGCAGGATTTAAAATGGACCCTGAAGTCTCTGTGCCGATCGCTGCTGCTGCAAAATTAGCTGCAATCGCAGCACCAGAACCGGAACTGGAGCCTCCGACATCAAACACTCCCGGACCGTATGGATTTAATACTTGTCCACCTCTTGAACTGTATCCACTCGGCATATTATCCGCCATAAAATTCGCCCATTCCGTCATATTGGTTTTTCCAAGAATAACGGCACCTGCTTCTCTTAGCTGTTTCACCACAAAAGAATCCTTAGGTGCTACAGACTCTGCTAGTGCTAAGGAACCTGCACTTGTATGCATTTTATCATGAGTATCAATATTATCTTTAATGAGGATAGGAATTCCATGTAGTGGTCCTCTTGGGCCTTTTAGTTTTCTCTCTGCATCTAATCCAGCAGCAATTTGTACCGCATCCGGGTTGACTTCAAGTATGGAATTTATTTTTGGGCCATTCTTATCCAATTGAGCGATCCTCTGCAAGTACATCAGGACAAGTTCCTTTGATGTTAATTCACCATTTTCCATTTTTTTCTGCATATCAGAAATGGTTGCTTCTACTATCCATTCCTTCTGTAATATTTCTAATTTTGGATTTTCCATCATTGTTTCCCCTTTTTATTTTCTTACTATATAAATTCTTGATTAGGGATAAAAATCCTTTATAAAAAATTCGCTTAGTATGACGTAAGTCTCCAATGCCATTTTGCACGATTTTTTTGCAGTTAGGGGAATGTTCAACGGAAACAGCGATTGCCACCATTTCAACGATAGTGATTGCTAATACATTAGAGAGTTTGGATTGTTATTCCTTCAACAATTATCTTTACATTAATATGCTTTCTTTCATAAAAAAACCAATGATCCCGGTCATTGGTTTTTTATCCTTACATAGGTTTCCATCTATAATTAATCGATTTGATGATCTTTTCGTGCACTTTTATAGAGGTAACTATACTTTTTTCAGCAGTTCTATATTTTCTGTTTGAAAGAAGCTTCCTGGAATTCTCTTTTCGATATCGTCTGGTATACCTTTCATCTCTATATTTTCTTTCTCCTCTTGAAGATCTTTTTCGTTTGTGGTGTGTATAATATTTCGAATCTTTCTCGCGCTTTCGTTTGTGATGGGTAGAGTATCTCGAATCTTCCTTGTGCTTTCGTTTGCGATGAGTAGAGGATCTCGAATCTTCCTCGTGCTTTCGTTTGCGATGCGTAGAGGATCTCGAATCTTCCTCGTGCTTTCGTTTGTGATGCGTAGAGTATTTCGAATCTTTCTCGTGCTTTCGCTTATGATGCGTGGAGTATTTCGAATCTTCCTCATGCTTTCGTTTCCGATCGCGAATCTCCTCAATATCAATAATTTTACTATCGTCGTGAGGGTTTTCAACTTCGACGATAACTTCAGAAGATTGAAGAGATTGTTCCCATACCTCTAGCACATCGTTGGCTACTCTGTCCCACGTATATTTTGATATCGCTAGATTTCTTCCTGTCTCTCCCATTCTTTTCATCAAAGATTTGCTTGATAATATCTCACTAATTTTATCTACAAATTCGCTCGGGTCTTCTGGGTTTCCAACGACAAGTCCATTCTCATTTCTTTCAATAATTTCCTGATTTCCACCTCTTGCGGTCGTTACAATTGGAAGACCGGCTGCCATTGCTTCGTAATGCACTCTCGCAAGTGGTTCCTGCCATTGTGACGTACAAACAAAGAGATCACTTGCCGCATACCAATTTTGAATCTCGCTTGGCGAAACAAAACCAGTTGTAATAACAGGTACTGGTGATTTATTGGCCAATGCTCTGACGTAAGCAACATAATCTGTCACATCATTTTGACTAAACCATTTACTTCCGACAATGACAAGAGCAAGATCATTGAATTTTTTTGCTAGCTCCGGTAATGCCCTAACTAACCGATCTACACCTTTATTATTGGAAAGTCTCCCTGTAAACAATATAACGGTTTTACCTTCTAAACCATGCTTTTCCCGAAGCTCATTTCGGATATTCTGCATCTTTTCATGATGTCCAGGTAAAAACCGTTCTATGTCTACTCCTGAATAAATAGTACGTATTTTGTCCGCAGCTTGGGGGAAATAACGTTTAATTTCCTCACCGATATAATTACTAATTGTCACGATATTCGAAACCTCTTCAATAACAGCGGAAGCTTCCTCCGGTTCAATTTTGTCAGGTTTAAACATATCATTGTGCATACTCAAAGTAATTTTTGAATTTGGTGCAATTTTCCTTATAGGAAGGACAAGGCGTGGACGGTTAAAAATATGAATAAGGTCAAATTGATTGGATTCAAGATAAGAAATAACGCCTTCTCTATAAATTTCAAAAACTGTACCTGGTACCCTTACATAATGGACTCCATCCAACGTTTCTTCGTCAGGGAGTGAATCAGCATTAACTCCTAGTACCGTTATATCATGGGACTTGCTTAAATATGGAAGAATTCCAGATATATAGGTTTGAATCGCACCTCCTAATACGGGTGGAACAGGGAGTTTTTCTGTACAAATCATTAAGATTCTCATTGTTTCACTCCTTTCCAGTCTTCTTGTAATTCTTGCAATACAGTCCATTTTGTTTTTTCCAGGTTGACAATACTCCTTATCATTATTTTTGTTTCATTATTTAAAAATTTATCCGGCTCATACACTACTTCTTTAATATTCTTGTAAAACTCATTTGGCAGCGCCAAATCAATCATTAATATTTCATAAAGCTCCGGTGATATCGGATTTTCCTTATGGTAGGCTTGAATCATTTCTCTTATCCATGTTGTATCCCATTTCGTTAAATCTGCCATTGTACCGCTAATTAGCTTTCTTAAATCACGAATCGGCAGATCATATGCCACCCCGTCAAGATCTATAATCCACATTCCATTCGGTCCCATTTGCCCATTGGACCAACCATAATCCTGATGTACTAGTCCCCAATTTTGATTACCGAGTTTCACCATTTCCGAATAGCTTGATTGGTTAAGGGCTTGTAATCCGGCTATTGCCTGTTTTTCAAATTCATCTAATACGAATAATAAATAGTAGCTTGCAGGCATCTCATTATATACACTCGCAATATTTCGAAACCAATCCATTTTCGTTACTATTTTTTTGTAGTTTTCCGGCCATTTATACAATCTGGACGCAATTTCTGCCCTGTGTGGCGGTACGTACCCTTTACTTAAACGATGAAATTCGCCAAGTGCTGCGCAAAGTTGCTTTGCGCCTTCTAAGTCCTTTGTGACAGGTGTAAGTGGCTCTATCCATTCAGCAACAAACCATAGCTTTCCGCCAGCCTCTACATAATTTTGCTGATCCTTCGTCTTAATAATCATCGGCACCCTTGCCTTTTTAACATCTACTAGATACTCCTGAGCACCTAAACTGAACATACTTCTTGTCGGCCTTCGGTGTAAGAGCTTTAAACTCATTGGTCCTTCATTTGTAGTAAGCTTCCAAATGGCACCTCCTTTATCGGGTTTTGTTGTAATGATTTGCATACTTTGTACGGAGAAATTGTAGCGTTCTAGTACCTTTTTTGCTAGATTTTCAATATATTCAGGTACAAAGAATTCATTCGAACCCGCTTCCTCTTCCCAAGGTCCAATTTTAATATTATCCATTTTTCCCCTCCTAGTTTTTTGAATTAGGGGTTTTAGTACATTTTGTATTAATGTATGTCTTGAAAAAATTATTGTATAGGTAGTTCACTCATTTATGGGTTAATAAAATGTGCAAATGTAGGAAGCAGATTAATGCCCTATTATGATAGCTGTTTTTTAAACACAAATACCTAGTAAAATAAATAAATTTTTCTTTTCTAGGTCATTCCCACATACTCAATGTGTGTTTTCATCATAGAAAGAATAAACGACTAAAAAGTTAGTTTGACATAAGGAGGGAGAGAGAATGATTCGTAAAGCAATAATCCCAGCTGCCGGACTTGGTACGAGATTTCTCCCTGCAACAAAGGCATTACCAAAAGAAATGCTTCCGATTGTGGATAAACCAACCATTCAATACATCATTGAAGAAGCAGTTGCATCTGGAATTGAGGATATCATAATCATAAGCGGCCGCAGTAAACGTTCTATCGAGGATCACTTTGATAAATCATATGAATTAGAAGAAACCCTATTAAAGAAAAATAAATTTGGACTTCTTCAAAGCGTTCAATCTATATCAGAATTAGCAAATATCCATTATATTCGCCAAAAAGAACCAAAAGGCCTGGGGAATGCCGTTTTTTGCGCGAAAAGCTTTATTGGCCAAGAGCCTTTCGCCGTTCTATTAGGCGATGATATTGTCCAATCGACAAAGCCCTGCTTGAAACAAATGATGGATGTCTTCAATCGTTATCATTCTTCGATTGTTGGCGTTCAAGAGGTGCCATACGAAGAGGTTTCGAAATATGGGATTGTTAAACCAAATGGCTGCGTTATGAATGAAAATGTAATTAATGTTGAAGAATTGGTCGAAAAACCAAAAAAAGAAGACGCCCCCTCACGTTTAGCTATTCTTGGTAGATATATTTTAAGGCCAGAGATTTTTGATATATTAAAAGACTTACCACCAAGCTCCGGCGGAGAAATTCAATTGACGGATGCTATCAATATCTTGAACAGGTCTCAAGCAGTTTTAGCGTATCACTTTCAAGGGAAACGTTATGATATTGGGGATAAAGCAGGCTTTATTAGAGCGACGATTGATTTTGCGCTCCAAAGACAAGAGTTAAAAGAAGATGTATTACAGTATTTATACGAGGTCATTGAGCGAGAAGAGAATAGATAATGGTTCTACTATTTTAGCCAGTGTAAATTGTTGGTCAATAATGTTTAACCATGCAAGTAAGAGCATTTCAAAAGCAGAATAGAGGTGAAAAATATGAAAATAGGAGTAATTGGAGCAGGTTATGTTGGAACGACAACAAGTATTGTTTTGGCGAAATATGGCTATCTCGTTACCGTTGTGGATACGAATCAAGAAAAGATTCATAAACTTAATCAATCCAGGCTTCCTTTCTATGAGGAAGGACTAGAGGAACTTCTCCATGAGTATTTATTAGAGGGGAGACTTTCCTTTACTAGTAATATAGAGGACTTTATAAAACAATGTGACATATTATTCGTCACGGTTGGCACTCCGCCTTTAGAAGACGGAAAAGCCGATTTAACTTATGTAGAAGAAGTAGTTAGCCAAATAGCGAGATTCATGGATGATTACAAGGTTATTGTCATCAAAAGCACTGTTCCTGTAGGCACTGGGGATAAATTGAATGACATCATGATGAAGGAATTGAGCAAAAGAAATATCTCCATATCATTCGACATAGTTTCAAATCCGGAATTTTTAAGGGAAGGGAAAGCATTACATGATGCCTTATATCCCGATAGGGTTGTAATTGGTTGTGAGTCAGAGAAAGCACGGAATATTATGAAAGAATTATATAAGGATGTAGACACATCCATTCTTTATACAACGATAAAAGAAGCAGAAATGATAAAATACGCCTCTAATGCATTTTTAGCTACAAAAATATCTTTTATAAATGAGTTGGCAAGACTGTGTGAAGGAAAAGGCGTAAATATTAAACAAGTTGCAATAGGGATGGGGATGGATAAACGAATAGGTTCTGATTTTCTTCAGGCTGGTATCGGCTACGGTGGATCATGTTTTCCGAAAGATATTAAAGCATTATTAGCGTTAGCCTCCCAAGTGGACATTCCAATGCCAATTCTTGAAGCTGTTTCTTATGTGAATCAAACGCAATCAGATTGGTTTATGGAAAAAGTGAAACAAGTATTAGGCAGTTTAACCGAAAAACGTATTGCTGTTCTTGGCCTTACCTTTAAGCCACAAACAGATGATATTCGCGAAGCACCCTCTCTAAGAGTAATCGATTACCTCCTAAATAATAAAGCTACCATTGCCGCCTATGATCCCCAAGGATCCGAACATGTTAAAAAAATTTATCCGACTGTCAAATATACGCTGACCCCTCTTGAAGCTCTGGAAGGCGCAGATGCTGTTTTGATTTTAACAGAATGGAAAGAAATCCTAGAAATTGATTGGAAACATGCAAAATCTTTATTATCCAATCCCCTTCTATTTGACGGAAGAAATACCCTGTCTCCTTCAAAAATGGTGGAATTGGGATACCGCTATTTTGGGGTAGGCAATTTTTAATCATGAGCAGTACTTCCTGCCAGTATTAATTACATGAATAAAGGAGTTCTTTAAGGTGCAGCAAAATGATAAATATATATTCGTAACTGGATGTGCAGGTTTTATCGGGTTTCATTTATCGATGCGCCTATTAGACGAAGGATATAGCATTTTAGGTATTGATAACTTAAATGATTACTATGATCAAACCTTAAAATATGACCGTCTTGAAATATTGAAAAAATCAAAGAATTTTATTTTTATTAAAGGCTCCATCGAAAATATGGAATTATTAAGCAGTCTTTTTAAGCAGTACGAAATAGAGAAAGTTGTTCATTTGGCCGCCCAGGCCGGTGTCAGGTACAGTTTAGAAAATCCTCACGCCTATATTCAATCCAATCTTGTTGGGTTTGCAAATATATTAGAATGTTGTAAAGAACATCAAATCAAGCATTTAATTTACGCATCGTCCAGTTCCGTTTATGGAAATAACAAGCAAGTTCCATTTTCCGTTAGTGATCGGGTTGATCAGCCCATTAGCTTGTATGCTGCTACGAAAAAAGCAAATGAACTAATGGCATATACGTACAGTCACCTGTATAAACTTCCGACCACCGGACTAAGGTTCTTCACTGTTTATGGTCCGTGGGGACGGCCTGATATGGCCTATTTTATCTTTTCTAATGCTATTATCAAACAGGAGCCATTAAATTTATTTAACTACGGAAATATGAAAAGAGATTTCACCTATATTGATGACATAATAGAATCGATATTTCGCTTATTAGAGAAAGGTCTCCCTATCGACTTATCACCACCATATAAAATTTATAATATCGGGAACCATCAACCTGTTAAGCTGCATGATTTTATCCAAGTACTAGAGGACCAACTCGGTATGAGGGCGAATAAAAATTTCCTTCCGATTCAACCAGGAGATGTTCAAGAAACTTTTGCTGATATTGAGGATATAGTAAAGTTCATTGACTATCGACCCAAAACAAATATTGAGGATGGGATAAGAAATTTCGTTAAATGGTTTAAAGAGTACTATAATCTTTCATAACTTCATGTTTCGGATAAGAAAAGCGCAAGCGCCGCAGCTCTAGCGTACGGATTTCGTAGTCGCTCACCTCGGGATCAAGGAAACATAGTGAGGCAGTTCACGAACAAGTGAAAATAAGCATTCCCATTTTCAACTGATGTTGACTTATCGTAGGGAGGAGGCGGAGAAATCCGCTAGCCGATATCTGCTTACGCTAGACAAGGTTGAATTTGTTAATAATTTGTAAGTTAAAACATTTTATATTTTCTTACCCTTATACAAATAACCTTAGTTCAATAAAACTAAGGTTCCTTTATATGTCTTTTTCTATTTAATTATGGAATATGAACAGTTTTAATATGAATGAACTTCCAAAATACTTTTTGTCCATTTGCCGTTATCAATTCAATAATATTATTAGAAACTTGCTTCACTAAACCAATCTTATCTGGATTATCTCCTAAATCAAATACGAGTAATTTCCCCTCATATTTTTTTAATTGCTCTTCAAATGAACGTGCTAATGGAAAATTAGTTGGAACAACAGGAAGATCCTTATTTTCTAAAGTATATGGAGTTAATTGATGGGAATAAGGAGTAAACCACTTTACATGCTGCATAGATATAAATACTGTTTTGTATACAGGTGAGTAAAACACGATATAGTCATTTAAGACACTCGTAATATATCCGTGGATGGATCTGTTTCCGGTAATGAATAATTCAAGAAATTGTCCTTTTGAATGGTTTAATGTTTTCCGATAGGAAATAGGCTCAGATTCATTAAAAATAAGCAGGGTATCTGGAGGATCTTCTGTAACTTCTTTCTCTATTTTTTCTTTGATGCAATGTATATGAATTAAAGGAATATAAAGAAATTGCTTTCCATCATATATCACAAGGATGTCTAAACCTACATCAATTAATATCCCAGAAATAAATGTTTTCCCAGATATCTCAATCTCGACTTCTTGACCAAGAAAGCTGTTTATCCCATTCAATAACTAGACCTCCTTTCAAAACTGCTAGCATTCGTATAAAAATGGGTGCATTTCATTTTGTCTCGTTGAAGACATGCTACTGAGCAAAGAGCTTTTCACAATGCACCCATCTTATGAAATAGTAAAAATATTTTCGCTGTAATAATTATGACAATGGTCTCCAGTCATAACTAACGGATCTGACGATTGATTCAAGTCTTCTTGTTGTTCTAGAGGAGCTGCTGCTTGTTCTTCGATTACGGCGTCTGCTTGAACGTCTGCGTCTATTTGTTCGGTTGCTGCTGCTTGTGCGTCTGCGTCTACTTGTTCGGTAACTACTACTTGTGCGTCTGCGTCTACTTGTTCGGTTACTGCTGCTTGTGCGTCTGCGTCTACTTGTTCGGTTGCTGCTGCTTGTGCGTCTGCGTCTACTTGTTCGGTTGCTGCTGCTTGTGCGTCTACGTCTACTTGTTCGGTTACTGCTGCTGCTTGTGCTTCTGTGTCTACTGGTACGGCGTCCTCTACTTGTGCTTCTATTTTCACTCGATTCACGATCTTCGCTCTCGCCCCAAATTCCACTAGATTCTCTTTGCCCGCTTGTAATGGAGGAGGTAACCGGAAAATTTTCACTGCTTGATTCATCCATAATATTGTCCGTTTGCTCTTCTTGCTGATTATTATTTTGCTGCTGTTTCATTGCTCCTTTAGGCCCGATACTTATATTTCTTACATGAAATGGATTTATACGGTATAGTTCTTGATTATTCGCAAGGGTAAAGAATCCTTCAGAATTATCAACAAATATTCCTTCTAATGCTTCAGGACCTTTCCGATTAATAGATACCCAGTTATGGGTCAACAGTGAGCAAAGATGATTAAAATCTGACCCTCTAAGAAAATTTGTCATCACCGGGTCTTCTGTTTTTTCTTCCATTACCCAAGTTGAAGATTCAACAGAATCTTCCTCGCCATCATTTTCATTACTTTCGAGTTCCATAATACTTTTAATGTGAGGCAAGTAATAATACACAATTCCGTCATCATCTGTACTAAGAACTAAGTAGTCACTGCCTACTTCTAACAGCTTTCCTTGCTTTGAATCTGGACCGCCTTGGTCAATTTGAATTTTCTTATTCAAAAAATTAGTTAATAAACTTAAAAAGTTATCTTCTTGATAGAAAAATGGATTCTCTTCCTGGGCATTGTTCGTTTGAGCTGCATTTGTTTTGGAATCTTCTGTAATGCTTTTGATGTGTTCCGATCGATAGTAAATGATTTTATTATCAGCATAAATTACAAGATAATCTGGTTTTACGTCCATAAGTTTTCCAGTTTTAGATTCAGGTCCGCCTCTATATACGGTTATATTTTTGCTTAATAACGAGTGGGGTATTTTTAAGGTAGGCTGAGTCCGATTTGAGTAATTCATATTGCCACTCTCCATTTTTATCCTCCTTGTCATTTATCCATTAGGGTTATTCATACTGTATATATACGTGTCTATTAAAATCTTGAAACGGGATAAATAACTATTTATAATAAATTCAACTTTAGCCTATATGGAATGTTGACTCACTTATAGTGTAAGCAATAATATGGAAGGTAAATGAAATACTTTTCTATCATTTATCAGTCAAGTTTATTTATTTTTGATCTTAAATAATCGTTTCTTAATTCGATAAACTGGAGTATAAGATTTGGTTCCTCTTTAAACTTTTCAACTTGATCTTTTTTATACGGATCCATTAAAATATAGGGGTGAAGTAAGTTAAATAACTGCTCGACTTTTGGCTTCATATACTCCACAGTAAACTGATTCGATAAAAATTCCATCAACAAACCTTGATATTTTTTTCTAAAAGAATCCACATCTAATAACCGAGCTGTTAATGTATTAAATCCTTCAATTCGAACATAATCTTCCTGCATATATTTCCCGTTTACATCCCTTCCCCATGTTGCATCATAATCCCATGGAATAATTTCAAACAATCCCGTGTCTCCATTTCGATACAATGCATAGTTATGAACAAAACCATCATAATTTTGAGTAAGAACAACGCCAGCCAGCCATCTTAAATATTTTTCAACATCCAAATGATGAACGATTTCCTTCTCAAACTCACCCTTTAATAAAGTGTTAATGATAAATATAAGTTCTTGAAGATAATGATCATCACTATCTTTTCCGTATTTCTTCTCATACCCTAATAATAATGATTTTTTTGTTTCATCATCTAGTTCACTTATGAGTGAAAAATTTGCATCTCCATCTACTGCATAAAAAATCGACCCGTCAGGGAGGCTTCTCCTCTTCAAAAAATGTTCATCTACGGATTCTAATTCCAGATAAATTCCTTCTTGTCGACCATTTAATTGGAGAAAAATATATTGGGACTCGGGAGATAGAACGCCTATATCTGCGAAAAAATCGAGGGAAAGTTTATTTCTTATCATAGAAGGATCCTTATATTCCGCATTTAGATGAATTTCTTTTTTCCCTTTATAATTACTAGGTTTATAAAAAGAGATATTATAGGACTTTTTTGCAAGCTTCCGAATATGGGAACCCCTGTATACAACATCAATATCGAATTTTTTTTGATTAATGGTCAGCTTCCCCGGAACAGGTTCATCATTCCAAATATCCTTTTTCAACTCCCTCAAGTCTAAAGGATGAACATATAAATGATAATTGATCATTTGTTCGTGTTTTGCCATAAATGAACACCTGCCTTTTCTAAGCTTTTGCTTTTCTTATTGTCTAGCTTCAGCTCCTATAGACTAGTGGACTTCCGGGGCTCCTCCCTACGATAAGTCAACATCAAGTGAAATTTGAAGTGCTAATTTCACCAGTTCGTGAACTACCTCACTGTGTTTCCTTTATCTCAGTCGAAGCCCCTACAGTCCATACGTCTATGGGCGAGGAGCTTACGCTTTTCTTATTTATTGTTATGAAAAAAAAGCAGGCATTGACACATGAATCATTTATCTATTTTTTTTTCGAAATATACACGAATGTCTCATACATTTTTGTAGGATACACGTACCATATAGCAATGAAAGATATATGGGAATCTTTCTAGCATTAGAAAAGCGCAAGCGCCTTGCCCAACGGCGTACGGATTTCGTAGTCTCAAGCTCGAGATATAGGAAACACGGCGAGGTTCCTCAGGAGCCGATGTTGACTTATCGTAGGGATGAGACGGAGAAATCCGCTAGCCGATAGGCGCTGGTGAAATTTGAAGTGCCAATTTCACTTGTAGCTAGACAATGCATAGACCTGTTAAAAACTTATGAGTTGAAAATCATATATTTTCTTATCTCATAAAAAAGATTCAAATCTTTCAATGCTTAAAGGAGGTTAACCATGAGTAATTATTCTTCTAGAGATATTCGACGTGCTGTTGAAAATGGCAATATCTCTGGCTTAATTGATTTTATGCTGCAAGATCCAAGCTCAGGGCGCAGATCTCGGACATCTCGTCGCAGAAGTTCTAGGCGCCGTACTAGTCGTTGGACATCTCGTCGTACTTCGCGGCGTAATACGGGCAGATCCCGTCGCCGTACTTCTCGTTGGACTTCTCGATGGACACGTCGCCGTACTTCGCGACGTCGAACTTCCAGGCGCCGCACTTCCCGGCGTCGCACTTCCGGGCGCAGGACTTCCCAGTATAGAACAACAAACAGAGTGTGGAAAGATGGAAATATGTGGTCACTTACTTTAGTAAAAAAAGATTAATTTATTTTTTGAAGAGGAGCCGTGCTGTCTCCTCTTTCATTTTGGGGGAATATCAAAATTCATTCAGGTTAATCCATCATTGTTTTCATCATAAACCATTTTCGTCTTCTACTATCGGTAACTGAATCGTAACCTTTGTTCCAACATTTAATTCACTCTCATATGTGACTTTTCCGTTCATTGTTTCAATGATTCTAATAGAGACAGCTGTACCAAGGCCGGTTCCCTTTTCCTTCGTTGTGTAAAATATAGTCCCCATTCTGGAAAGTTGCTCGTTTGTCATTCCTTTTCCTGTATCAGATATTACAATATAAACAAAGTTATTTATCCGCTTTAGGTTCACAGAAACCGTTCCTCCCTGCGGTGTAGCCTCAATAGCATTTTTAATAAAATTCACTATTGCCTGCTTAAGCTGATCTTTATCTGTAATAATAGGAGGATTTTCATCCACTTTGTCGTCTAAAATAACACCTTTTGCAACAGCTAAGGATTGAATTAAAGTGATAATACCTGAAATGAAATCACCGAGTTTAATTTTTTCTACTTTTTCTAGCCGAGGCTTAGCGAAATTCAAATAATCACTAATGATAACCTCAGCCCTGTCCAGCTCACTCAAGACAAGGGTTAAATATTGGAGATTTGTTCCTTTTTCCTGCTTTTTCATCAGTTGCAGGAAGCCCTTCACCACTGTTAAAGGATTTCTGATCTCATGGGCAATAGATGCCGCCAGTTCCCCAATAGTATGCAATTTTTCCGCTTTTGACATTTCCTTTTGCAATAATTGTTTCTCAATCATTCGTTCATGAAGGGTGGAAGACGCTGCAGTACCTATTATCTGTACAACTCCATATAAAACAACGAAAAGAAATAGCTCTTTATTCGTATGATTCGGGTAACCATTAATTAAAAAGTAGCCATATGTAATTATTACCTGGGCAAGAGCTGTCCATATTCCCACAATTAATGCCTTTCTGATCCGATTTGTTTTACTTATATTCCAGTAGTTTTTATGCATGTACAATGGCAAAATCACAGTAAACATCAAACACAAATAGGCTACGATTAGACCATCTCCGCCTGTAATTGTTCTTTTCAGTGCAATAATGATCATAACAATTGATCCTGATATCGGACCTTCGTATAAAAATGCTATTACTAGAGGAGCATACCTTAAATCCCACACCATGCCGAATGCGTTGAAAGAAAAAGACATGGTTACAATGGCAGTAATTCCATTTATCACTCCAAATAAATAAGGGGATTTTCCAATCTTTCTATTTTCAAAAAAAAGGGTATATATATGAACGGGAATTAAAATGATTAGCAGATGCAAAAGGATTTTTTCAAGGATCATTAGTACCCTACTTCCGTGATTTTTTACTGCATAAAATACGACAAAATGTGATAGATATCCTGCAATCCATACAAATTCATGGAATTTTTTACATAAAAAATAGGAGCCGTTCCTTAATATAAGGCTTTGGCTCCTTTCCATTTTATGAGACAAGTTCTCCAAAAAGAGATGCATCTTCTATTTGATCAAGTAAAAAGCATGATTTATCTTTTCCAAATAGCATCAAACGGTGCAAAGGTCTTGTCATGGATACATACAAAAGCTTAATATCAATTTCATTTGCCTCGAATGTTTCATCCAATGTACATACAATCACAGCATCAAATTCAAGCCCTTTTGATAAATGGGAGCTGACGATTACCACTTCATCTTTATTTATTTCCTCATTTTCCTGTAAAAACTGAATAGGCAATGTAGAATATTTTCCGAAAAGCTTCGCCAATTTTTTGCACTCATTATTTGTTTTGCCAATAACGGCTACCGTCTTTATCCCTTCAGAATACATTCTTTCAATTTCACTGCAAATTTTTTCAATCGTTGCTTTTTCCGTAGTTGTTTCTATAAATGTTGGTTTTTGGCTATGGCGAACAACCGGTTCTACCGTTGGAAGATTTAATTGCAATAGCTTTAAGATTTCATTGGCCGCATTCATAATTTCAATGGTGGTACGGTAGCTTTTTTGCAATGTCTTGTAGCTGGCACGTGGAAAGATTTCTTTATATACAATGCTCCAGTCATTGATTCCCCTGTAAGAATGAATACCTTGAGCCAGATCACCCACTATCGTGAACATATCTGTTTCCAGTACGCTTTTTAACGCAAAAAGCTGAAAGTAGCTGTAATCTTGGGCTTCATCAATGACAACATTCTTCACGCGCAGCATTTTATCTATTCCAAATAATTTTCCTTGCAAATAAAGCAGTGCGGATAAATCTTCTATTTCAAAGCTTTTTTCTGTATATAACAAAAACTGATAGTTGCAGAAGAATTCTATTTGCTGCTCAGTTAAATCTGGCGCATATTTTGAAAAGAGCTCTTTGTTGGTGACAAGTTCTTTATAATAATGAAACAAATCATGTTTTGGTATTTGCTTCATATAAGTATTTACTGCTGTTCTGACTTCTTTATTTATTTCTTTTAAAGCATAATCCTTTTTATCCAATGCCATGGAGACATATTTGCGCCGATTCTCAGGATCCGCTTTGCTGTATAATGCTCTTTCTAATTTTTCATCATAAAAATTTGTGATTTTTTCAATCATTGTCTTTTTTTCTGTTCTAACATGGTTTTGCAGAACGCGTTTAATTTTCTCTATTCGTTGATAATATGGAAGGTATTCATATTCATAAGTAATCAGCTTTCGTAATTTTTTTGCACTGTAAAGTCTAAATTTCGAAACATAGAAGTCCTCTTTTGGCAATAAGGTTTTTAAAATATCTTGTAAGTATTGATTGATAATATCCCTAAATTGCAAAGATCCTTTAAATGCCGAAATCCATCTTGTTAATTCAGGTTCCTGGATCTCACGGTTCATAAATTTCAGTAATTTCTCATCTGGGTGTTTTAATTTTATCTTTTTGCCGATGCATTTTAATACATAATCAACGAAGGTGGTTTGATGAATATTTTCGACTCCCAGTTCGGGAAGTACTTCCGATATATAATCGATAAACAATCGGTTTGGGGCTAAGATCATTAACTGATTTGGAGTAAAGTGTTCAGCATAGGTGTAAATGAAATAAGATAATCTGTGTAAAGCGATGGTTGTTTTTCCGCTTCCTGCTGCACCTTGAACGATGATTGGTTTATTCAGATCAGCGCGGATGACATTATTTTGCTCCTCTTGGATGGTGGAAACTATTTCTGTAAGCCGGTTGCTTGAGCTATTTGCCAGGGACATCTGCAGAAGTTCGTCATTGGTGGTTAAATCAATATCACGAATATCCGTAAGCTCTCCATTTTCAATGATAAATTGCCGTTTTTGTGATAAAAACCCCTCATATTTTTCGCCTTCTGCTTCATAAGAAACCTCTCCTAAACGACCGTCATAATAAAGATTAGCAACTGGCGAGCGCCAATCCACAATGATCGGCATTTGTGTTTCCTTATCAAAGAGAGAAACTTTACCGATATAGAGGATTTCTTCTTGATTAGTTTCTTCCCGTAGAAAATTGATCTTCGCAAAATAAGGTTTGTTCTCAAACTTTTTTAATCTTTTCACTTCCTCTTCCGTTCTTCTTAAAAGGTTTGAGTTGGTCAGCATACTCATGTAACTTAAACTACTGTCCTTTAAATCGATTCCTTCAAGGGAACTCTTGAGATTCTCCCTGAAGTTTTCCTCTGTCGATTCAGATGCTTTGATCACAATTTCCATATACTTTTTAGTAAACTCCAAACGTTCAAGCTCTTCTTGATAATCAGGATGCTGGATATTTTGCACTACCTGAGGCCCCCTCTCTAATGTAAATACAGACGCAAAAAGGCCATGAATTCAGTTGAAAATTCATGACTTAAATAACTTGCACTTTTTGAAAACGTAAAATTAATTGTATTATACTTTCAACGAAATGTCTAATATTTTTGTAAATTCCTCTAATTCCAATCATCAGAATCATTGTTTTGTGTATTTTACTGAGTTTATCCTTTGGTCACATGCCTATTTTCACAAATATAAACTTTTGCTCCATATCCATTTATCTAATACTACGTAGGATAATGGTGAGAATACCTAAACTAAAGTGTTTTTATTGTATTTTATCAAAAGATAAGGAGTGAAGAAGATTATGGTTCGAGATATTGATTATCAAGCTATAGAGCCAGTTCCTAAGTTTAATAAAATGAGATCAAATACTATCCCCCATTCACCGAGAAAATTAATATTAGCAACTATAGATATAACTATTCCAACGACGCATGCATATGAAAATCATGTAAAGCTAACTGCAAAAGTAGGTGTACAAGGGGTAAGTGGTACATCGAAAATTTTATTTAAAATCTATCGTGATGGTGTAGAAATTTATACTACCGAAAAGATAGTAGAACCTGATCCAGCATCAGATAAAAACTATATTGCAAAGATTCAATGTATTGATAGGAATGTGAGAGATGGATCACATACTTATAAGGTAACTGCTGAAAATATAACTAGTGATTCAGAAGCAAGTGTAGTCGGCCCAATTACGTTTAATGGGTTAGCAAGAGAAGGTGATAGAAGTCGTAACAAAGATCGCAGAAGAGATCACGACAGAGAAATTGTCAAAGAACTCGACAGTGAACTCGACAGATTAGTCAGATTCTTAGACAAACTATAATCTTAACGATTGCTGAAAAGGTCACTTTGGGATGAAGCTAATTTAATGGAGAAACCCGCCATACTATAGTGACGGGTTTCTCCATTAAATTTCTATCAAAAATATTTTCATTTGATTCGATTTTATCCCTTTTTCAGTGACTGCTCGATTAGCTTGAGGTATGACCATTACTAAACCACATCTTTAATCGTTTTACTGTTTTTTCAATAGTTTTACTGCTTTCAAGTGGATTTACTCCTGTACCATACATGTCAGGATTCCTATAAATCAATAACTGTAAAAAGCACATTAAGGTAAATAGTTGAATATAATGAATAATCAAACGAACAGATGCAACCAGATAATGTCTTATGAGTAAATTTCACTCTTCATTAGGGAATTACGATAAGCATTTATAAATGGAATATATGTTTTTGAGGTGGCATTCGTTAAATTGAAGACTTGTGCAAAAGTTAGAAACCTCTATTTGAACTGCGTCTACTGCGTCTTGAACCGCGTCCTGATCGTTGGCTAAAGCTGCTGCTTGAACGGCGGTTAAAACTCCGGTTCGAACGTCTTTGCGAACGATTTTGCGAACGACGACGGGAACGACTTTCCGAACGACGACGGGAACGACTTCTCCTCGAGCGTCTTCGCGAACGTGAGCTCATACGTCGTCTAGAGTTACTTCTCAACGATCTAAACACTATCAATAGACGTGAACGATTTCTCGAACGTCTTTGTGAACGACGACGGGAACGACGACTTGCACTTCTGCTTGCACTTCTGCTTACACTGCGACGTGATCTGCTACTTGCACTCCTTCTTGATCTACTACTTGCACTCCTTCTTGATTGACGCACTTCACTACTACTTGACCTACGTCTTCTAGAACCTTGAGCCCTTGGTTCTTGATAAAAAAAGTGGCTTAGTCCTCTTTTTTCACCTTCCCGTACAGCATCTTGGACCTCTAATGCTGTGTATCCCACATAAATCATCTCCTTATTATTATCTATAACATGAAAGTTTTTTAAACTTATCACTACAATAGCGTATGTTGAAGAAGTTTTTACGTACAGGACAGACGTTTATGTTATAAAAATTTCCCCCATTTTTTATAAATTTTAATGTATAGTTTCTTGTTGATTCGGTAAAAACTATAGGGTGAAAAATATATTTTAAAAATGGATATTTACCCTTCGTGTTCCACATTTTCAAAAAAGACTGTATAAAAACACGTTCTATCTTGAAATACTATGAATGGAAATACATATTGGAAATATCCGTGTTGGAGGTAATTGAATGGTTACAGGTAAAGTTAAGTGGTTCAATGCAGAAAAAGGCTTTGGATTCATTGAAGTCGAAGGACAAGATGATGTATTTGTTCATTTTTCAGCAATTCAAGGGGAAGGCTTCAAGACTCTTGAAGAAGGGCAGACTGTTACATTTGAAATTGAGCAAGGTGCCCGCGGACCACAAGCAACAAATGTTCAAAAGCAATAGTGACAAAAGACTCCGGTGTCGGAGTCTTTTTTGTTTCATTATAGGGAAACATTAATATGAATTTTAAAACCGCAACGACCAATCATAATTCGAATGGAAATATTCATTTAGATTCATAGTTCCTCGAAAAGTTTTCAACTAGTCTCACTAATGCTTTTTGCGTAAGAAATGGGGCTAAAGCCGCTAAGTTTTTGGGAGTAATTTTTAGATTCTCTTCTCCTAGCATTTGTTCTAATTCATCCTCTTCTAAAAATGGGGCAATTGTTGCAATTTGATTCACCGTTAAATTTACTTTGGTAACCCTTTTAACTAAATCTACTCTGCTATCTTTTTCTAAAAAAGGCAGCAGATCGGTAATATCATTAACTTCCAGTTCTTCTAAAGATAAATAATCTAGAAGAGTACGCATATCTCCGTCCAAAAATGGGGCAATCATCGAAATTTGTTTGACTGTAAGTTTGCCCTCCGATTTTTTAGTAACAAGTCGGATAATTGCATCTCTTTCTAAATATGGAGCTAGATGCACAATATCGTTCCAATCAATTTTTTCATTCGGGACACGCTCTAATAATGAAATAATCTCTTCATCAAGGAACGGGGCCAAATGAACCAATTCCTTAAAATCGGTTATTTCAGTAATATTAGCTAATTCTACTAGCAATTCATTACTAATAAATGGGGCAAAATGAGATAGATCTGAAATCGAAAGGCCATTTGGATTTAGTTTTTTTATTAATTCATTTAAATTTGCTTCTGTTAGAAATGGAGCCAATTCAACCAAGTGTTGAATGGAAAACACATCTTCATCCACGTTCGATGTCAATTCTTCGAGTGAACTTGCCTTCATCAGAGGGGCCATATCGACAAGTTCGTTAATATGAATCGTCCTAGTATTCATAAAGTGAGCAGCATGTTTAGGATGCCCTTCTATAATATTTTTGATAAACGGTTCTTTTTTTGCCTCCTCCGCATCCTTTTTTCCGCCGCTTAAAAGATTATCAACCGTAATCTCAAACATTGATGCTAATTCCACAAGTGTTCCTAAGTCTGGCAACGACTCTCCTCTTTCCCATTTTGAAACAGCCTGATGACTTACATTCAAAGAATTGGCTAAATCCATTTGGGTGAAATCCTTTTCTTTTCGTAATCTCGAAATATACGATCCTATCAATTGACTGTTTAACATGTTCCCATCTCCAAGCAAATAATTTTTCAATGCGCATTGTACCCAAAGAATAGCATAGCAAGTGTAAATCGACTATCAATTATTAGTTGAATTTTCTTTCTACTGCTGGTTGAAAAGTACTTTCTGGAAATTAATGGACTAATTTTTATATCCTTTCCATGATTTTTAACATCCTGTAACAGAATTAGTACACCGTTGAAATATAATTGTCACATTCCAATGGTATTATTTTCTTACGACAAACCTAAAGGAGCAAAGAACTTGAAGAAATTAATTCTTACTTTCAGTACGTTGCTTATAATAACGTTTGGATTATCAAACGGCGCATTTGCAGCCTCCAATACATACACAGTTAAAAAAGGCGATAGTTTATATAAAATAAGCAAAAAATATAAAGTTTCCATTACACAATTAAAACAATGGAATCATCTCTCTACTAACACGATACATATTAATCAAAAATTAAACGTTGCTGCACCTGTAAAAGCATCTGCTGTTAAGACTAAAAAAGCAACTGCAAAAAGCAAAACAGTAAAAGAACTTACGGTAACAGCTACAGCATATACGATCAGCTGCAAAGGATGCAGAGGCATCACAGCTACTGGCATCAACCTAAAAAAACATCCTAATTCGAAAGTCATTTCCGTAGATCCAAGGGTAATCCCGCTCGGATCAAAGGTATATGTCGAAGGTTATGGATATGCTATTGCAGCAGATAAAGGAAGCTCTGTGAAAGGCAATAAAATCGATGTATTTTATCCAACGCTTAAACAATGCTATAAATGGGGAAATAAAAAAGTAAAAATAAGGATAGTTAAATAGAACCAAAGCATCCTAATAAGGTGCTTTGGTTTTTCTTTTAATGTGTATTCCCCTCTATAAAGTTACCATCGCTCCAAATCTCTGTTAAAATAGGAATATCCAAAGTTAACTAAAATTTCTAAAAGGGATGATTTAATGTATAAGAAAAAACTAGTCATCACGCAAAATATCGACAGGAAGTATATGGATAAAATCAATGAAATAATCCCAGATTGGGAGGTTATCATCGGAAAGGATTCTTCCGTATGGTTGGACCATCTCCAAGATGCAGAGATTATTGCAGGATGGAAAAAGGAAATAAAAGAGTATTGCATTGAGCAAGATTCAAATTTACGTTGGGTCCAAAGCTGGAGCGCCGGAGTTAACAGCTTTCCTTTGGAAAAAATGGCTGCTAAGCAAATGATGATTACGACTGCTAGCGGGGTGCATGCCTACCCAATTTCAGAAACCATTTTTGCACTGATGCTTGGGTTAACCCGAAAAGTACATACATATGTAAGGAATCAAGTAAATAAAGTTTGGCATCATGCAAATTTAAGTCTTGAAATGCATGAGAAAACAGTAGGAATTATTGGTGTCGGTGCCATTGGAAAAGAAACAGCAAAACTTGCCAAAGCATTCGGAATGAAGGTCATTGGGGTGCGTTTTTCAGGAAAACCGGAGGAATATGTAGATGAGATGTATACCGCTTCTCAGTTAAATGATATTCTTCCCCAATGTGATTATGTTGTGGTGACACTGCCATCCACAAAAGAAACTTACCACATGTTCGGTAAAGAACAGTTCTCACTGATGAAGCCATCTGCCTTTTTCATCAATATTGGCCGCGGGGATACAGTTGCCGAGCAGGATCTAATAGATGCTTTAAGAGAGGAAAAAATTGCTGGTGCCGGATTAGATGTATTTGAGAAAGAACCATTATCTCAGGACAGTCCACTCTGGGAGTTAGAAAATGTCATCATTACACCGCATACCTCCGGATCAACCGAGAGTTATGATAGGAGAGTAATAGAGGAAATTTTCCTTCCAAATTTAAAGAAATATATAGAAGAAGATAAGCCGACTATTAATGTTGTTGATTATGAGAAAGGTTATTAAATAGCAGAGGGTGAACAAACTTTTTTGTTCACCCTCTATTACTTTTTACGAATCTAAATTTGCTAATTCGTATATCGCTCTTGCATAAATCGCGGTTGCTTTTAATAAATCTTCTACCTCTATATATTCATCCTGCTGATGGGCTCTGTATTCTTTCCCCGGGAAGCATGCTCCAAATGCTACACCCTTTTCCATAAAGCGTGCATAGGTTGCTCCGCCTGTAGATAAAAGTGTTGGCTCTTGATTCGTTTCCTCTTGATAAACTTTTTGTAAAGCCTTAATCATTGGATGATTGGAATCTACAAAATGCGGCGCAGATTCACGACATTCTGCTACGCTGAATCCCTTTTCTTCTACTGCATTCACAATTCTCTCTTTCGTTTGAGCAAAATCTAATGTTACTGGACAGCGCAAATTAAGAAAAATCGAACCTTCCCCTTCTTGATCATATTGAATAATACCAGGGTTAACCGTAAGTGGTCCTGTTACATCATCAGAAAATGTTATTCCAAATTTCTCACCGTAATAGTCGTTATGTAATTGTGATAGAAGCGATACAAATGGCTGAACTTCAGACTGAAGCTTGAATTGGTTTAAAAATTCGCCAAGGGCTGTTCCCGCATTTCGACCGGCAAAAGGTTCCATTGCATGTGCTGATATACCAAATAAGGTAAGTTTTACGGTATTTGTTAAAACTTCCATACTATAATGATATTGATTTTCTTGACAGTATTCCTCAAATTTTTCAAGGACTTCACTGTTATCCCCATATAATACAGCCGCCGCTTGTTCAGGAACCATATTTATTCTGCTTCCTGCGGAAAACGAGACAAGATTTAAATTATACTGCTTTTCATTTTTCGTTTTGTTTAGGGTTATTTTTATACTCATTTGCCCTTTCTCCGCATTAATGATTGGAAAATCGGCATCCGGAGCAAAACCAATCACCGGCAATTTTTCTACCTCTTGATAATGTCTCATACAGCTCATTCCACTTTCTTCATCTGTACCAAATATAATACGGACATTTCGTTTCACTGGGAGTCCCAGCTCTTTTACAATCTTCAATCCATAATAGGCAGCCATGGTCGGACCTTTATCATCAATAGAGCCGCGAGCAAATATTTTTCCATCGCGAATAGTCGGTTCAAATGGCGGACTAGTCCAGTTTCCCGTAGCAGGCACTACATCTACATGGCATAAAATCCCCACATAGTCATCACTTAAATGTTCCCCATGTTCAGCATATCCAGCATATCCAGCTAAATTCTTCGTTTTAAATCCAGCTTCAGCTGATAGTTGCAACATATAATCTAATGCTTTTCCTATTTCTTCTCCCATTGGACGAACTTCTGTTTTCGTACTTAGGTCCTTCACACTTTCTATTTGTAATAATCCAAATAAGTCCTCCACTAATTTCTCTTTTCTGTCTTGTACTTCCTGGTACCAATTAACCATTTCTCCTCACTCCCAAATAAACAGGTTATATAATTTTTCGAATATTTCAATTCCAGACCTTATTGCTATTTTATCATAGTAAATGCAAAACAATGACCTCGAAAACTTAAGAAGCTAAAAGTTATTATTATTGAACGGCAGTGGGAACATGTTGCCAATTTGGAATATCTAATTATCATTGGTGGATATATTTAATAAAGTAATGAAAATGAATTTTTTAGACTAAATAATGCATTATTGAAAGATGAAATATACAGCAAATACAACACATAAAAAAATAATTGACTTTTCTTTTCGATCCACAGAAATGACTATGTTTAGGGGGGATTTTAAGTACAATGACAGGAATATTTGCAGTAATCTTAGCAAGTGGACAGTCTACTAGGATGGGGACACCTAAGCTATTGCTACCTTGGAAAGGAATTAGCATTATCGAACACATTCTTTCCAACACCTTTCTGTTCCCTTTTGAAGGAGTTAAAGTCGTTGTCCCCGATAGTAATGTACCACTAAAAAGAATTGTTTCCACTTTTCCATGCGATCCAATCAACAATCACTACCCTGAGCTCGGGATGGGGTATAGCCTGTCTTTGGCTATTCGTTCCCTTCCTCCAGATGCCCAAGCAGCACTTATCCTGCTTGGTGATCAGCCGAAACTGCATTCAGATGATATACAAAATATTTGTGAATCCTTTCTCCAGAAGTTTTTAACTAAAAATGAAAAGAGCATCATTCAAATGAAATACCGCGACGGTTTTGTTGGTCATCCTACTCTCTTCAGCTCACATTTTTTTCGTGAGTTAGCATCCATCAATGGAGATAAAGGAGGGAAAGACATAATCAGGAATAATCGCCGTTTTTTATCTCATTGTCTTAGTGAATATCCATATCCTAAAGACATCGATACACCTGAAGATTATCAGAGATTAATGATAGAGGGTGATTGACGTTATCTTAACAATGCATAAAGTGTTTCATTTTAGTGAAAAGCCGAAAATTTCCCCAAACGGGTTATCCTACAATGAAGGTTAAAACCATCTCTTTATTTTTTTGTGAAGAATCATACCTAAAAAGGAATTCTTCTTAGTCGTAATCACTAATTTTCTTTTCGCAAAAAATTTTTATGTGAGAAGTCCAATCCAGAATCGTGAAACATACATAGTTTATTAAGGAATAAGCCATGGGGGTGATATTGTGGATGGTGCAGGTTACGGTGCAGGTTTTGCACTAATTGTCGTATTGTTTATCCTTCTGATTATCGTAGGAGCAGCTTACGTTTACTAATTATAAGTAAACCTTTCTGAAAGGAGGATCTTTATGTTTGGTCGTTGGGGATACGGATACGGTGGCTACGGTGGATATGGTGGCTGCGGTTATGGATATGGAGGAGGATTCGGTTATGGCGGCGGTTTCGCGCTTATCGTCGTATTGTTTATCCTTCTAATTATTATTGGAGCTGTTTGCTGGGCTTAAATATCCACTATTAAGCTAAAAAATCTATGTAAAGAAAACATAGGGTGCTAACTAATATTATTAGTTAGCACCTTTTTACACCACATACAAGGGACAGAATATGAAATATTCCTGCCTCCCTGTCATTAGTTGAGTTAAACGATAATTCCTTGTTCTCCGGCAAACTCGATAGCTTATAAAATGAATACTGTCTCGTACCATTGTTACATCTTTTTTTGATGGTACAATTTTTTTGTATTCTAACAAAGAGGTTATCGAATTTTGTCAAATTGGTAGTTTCATTGTCGAAAGGGTTCCATTTTTACCCATTATCTATCATAATATTACATATGTCCTATTACTTTAGTATCTATTTTATTTTTTTCTTATACATAAATAGAAATTTTTGTAATTATCCTTCAAGATACTAATGTGGACCAATTAGCGGATTAACATCCTCTAGTTGCTGAGATAATTTCATTATAGTAGGAGTTGGCATAATGAAGAACTACTACAACCTGCTAGATTTAACTGTCCAAATTGATCTATTACGAAAGCAAATGGTGGAAATTGGTGAGAAGAAAGGGCTTAGGAGTCCGGAAACCCTTTTTCATAGTCAGGAATTGGACAAGCTTATTTATGCTTATCAGTCTTTAATGAAAGGATTTCGGGAAACTTCTAAAGAATAATGAGGAGATTTCTACAATAAATTCACTTAAATTGGTGTGGAGAGAAGTTAACAAGTATGATTATTTAATTATCATACTTATTCATTTTTGATTTCTACGCAGGAGTTTTTATGAAATTTTTTAAAACCTCTTTATTTTTTTCATCACAATGTGAATAATCACTCAAGTGTCACTTACTTATAAGGGTGTTAATTATTAACACGATGAATCATAAAAAAAGAGCAATCAAATTGCTCCTTCTTCCGGCTCACCATTATCCTTTTGATACCCCACTGGTTGAATTGCATTTTCACTCATCAAATGCCGTACAATTCTTTTCGTTGCCTTCCCATCAATATAGTCAAAAAAACGGTTTCGAAAGGTGGCAACCTTTTTTAAATCAAATTCTCCTTTTGCCACCCAATCCGTAAGTTGATCTGTCTTAGTAAAAAATGGTCCCGGTATTATATCCAAGTAATCATAATAAAAATCCCGCTCACTGATATATTGCTCCAAATCATTTGCGAAAAAGGCAATTGGACGGCCGAGTAAGCTGTAATCAAAAAAGACCGTTGAATAATCGGTAATAAGAATATCTGCGAGTGATAATAATTCTTGAATGGTGAAGATATCCTTTATATGGTAGACAAAATTCTTTTCCTTTTCCTCTATGGTTATGCCATTTTGCATATAGGGATGGAGGTGAATGAGTAAAGCATAATCAGGATACAGCTTTTCCCTCATCATTCGGAGATTAAGCGGACATTGAAATGCCTCTTGATAGTGACTTTTCCCCCGATAGGTCGGTGCATATAAAATAAGCTTTTTACAAGTTAATTCTGGATACCTCTCATAAAAAGTTTTCTTTAGGTGTTCTCTTTTTTCTGATGAAAATAAATAGTCCGTTCTTGGTACCCCAAGAGGATAAATTCGCTTTGCTGGCATCCCAAAAGCTTCACTATAATAAGGGACTACCTCAGCGGAGCTAACATATACCCTTCCATAGTTCGAATGAATTTTTACATGCTTTAAGTATTTTTCACTTGGACCATAAAGCTTTCCGACTGTACTTAATCCAAACTTTTTTAAAGCGCCGGAACCATGCCAAAGCTGGATCACTTCCGTACCCTCTCTTGGACTGATCACATATACCGGAAAATAATAGTCATCAATGATAAAAAATTTAGAGGTTGCCATTTCATAAATAGCTCTTGATAAATGGAAAAAGTAATCTATTTTCCCTCTAAAAGAACTATGAAACTTTTTAAAAACAAAATGATATTGATAATTAGGATATTGTGCTTGCAGCTCATTGCATAGGAAATATAAATTATCTTTGAGTTTATCCGATCTATAGGATGCAAAGGTAATTTTATTTGAGTTCACCTTAAAAAACAGACAAATAATCATATAGACGCATTTCATCGTATATTTTACAAAAATGGTCGGCATTAATCGTAAATAAGACATTATTGGCACCTACCTTTCTTTTGAAAGGGCTGTTTTGCATTAATTGTTGCTTTTCGTCATATGTGTTATAAATCCTAAGCAGACTTGGTTTCGGGGCATCTTTTCTTATAAAAGTTTATTCATTATGAACCCAAGAGATTTTTATATACAAAAGCAACAAAGCTTAAGAAAAGAGCCTTAGAAAGAAGCATCCGTGCCTTTGACATGAACTTTTGTTTTACTTCCCTTTAAAATATAGTTGTGAATATAATTCACCTGTTTTTCCAAAACCATTTCTTGATTTTCCTTTGAATAAAAAACATTTAAAACCCGTTCTCTTTCTTCTCGATAAATGGCATGATCCTCAATCATGTCCTGCAATGACTGAAGGAAATCTTGAAACGTACTTGGCTTTGGCCCTGGAGTTACATCGAAATAGTCAAAGTACATTTCATTTGATTTTTGCAAGTACATTTCTAAGTCATAGCAATAAAACACAACTGGTCTGTCAAGTAATAAATAATCTGTGTAGCAGCTGGAGTAGTCGGTTACGAGTAAATCTGCATACTTTAATAAAAACTGAGGATCATAGGATTTATCACTGACATCAATGATATGCTTATATTTTTTCGAAATACTCCCGCTGCTGTACATATGTCTTTTAACAATAAAAATATACCCCATTTTTTCACAAAACTTATCCAGCTTTTCAAAGTCGAAGACAAGATTAATAGGCTTATCTAATTTCCCAAAATTCCGATGTGTCGGCATATACAAAATGACCTTGTTCTTTTTTATATAATCGGGAATCTTGTCATCTTCTTCAGACGTTTGAAAAAAGATATCATTCCTTACCTGGCCAAGTTCAATGACATTCTCCTTGTCTACTAAAAAGGTTTCAGGATAATAGGATGAAACCCTTGGACTAGTGGATACAACGTAATTTATTTTTGCTGAATTTGTTTTTATTACGAATTTCCCAAAAAAGCGTCTGATAAAACTAGGATGATGGAGAATTTTATAGGAAAATGTTTTGCTATGTGCCCCCCACACTTTCTTTAATCCAACACCATGCCACGTGAGATAGGAGATTGCACCTCCTAAAAAGACCTTGTAAAAATCATCATTAATCGAATGGGAATGAATTACTAACTTTGTTCTTAGCTGATAATAGATTCCTTTTAAGCTATTATGCTTATAGGCAGTGTACCCTCTATCTGTCAGTTCTTTTACCACCTTTCCGCTTTTAGAAATCCAAATACACCGATATTCCGGATTCTTTGTCATCTCGAGAAAAAGATATTTTGGATTTCCCCGGAACCCCATTCCATTTTCCGCACCAAATACAATGATTTTCTCCGATCTTGGAAATAATTTGGATGCATAGTAAATGCATACAACAATGAAACGCTTTAACAACAGCTTACATTTACTGAAGTTTTTATTAACAGATAGAAGAATCATTACAAGTAGAATAATTTGGATAATGTTTAATAATTGTTGATTGAAATGCATTGTAACCGCCTCTCTATGCTGTTTACATTGATTGTTCTGTTAGTTCCTTCTTATTTATGCTTTGATTTATTGGTTTTGTAACTTGCTTACGAACGACAATATTTTGTCCATCCAAACAAATACCCGTGTCAGAAAGCAAATGATCTACAACTTCGCCTACATGTTCCGGCTGCATAATAGTGCTTTGATCCTCATCAGGTGCAAGGATTCTTCTAAGCTCTGTCGCACATCTTCCCGGAGAAATACAATATACCAAAATACCATACTCTGATAATTCCTCCGATAAAGTCTGCGACATGCTAATGATCGCTGCTTTGGAAGAGGCATAAGCAAGCCAGCCAGGTCGCGCAGAACTGCCTGCGGTAGAGGCAACATTCAGGATTTTTCCTCCTGTTCTCTTCATAAACTTCACTACTTCTTTCGTTATATAAAAAATAGAATGGACATTCACTTTATAAGTAGTTTCCCAATTTTCAATGGAGGTTTCTAAGAGGGATTTGGGATTGGCGTATCCAGCAACATTTAATAAATAATCAATGGTGCCAAATCTGTTTCCTACAGATGCAATGACTTTTTCCACATCCTGATAATTGGTTAAGTCCATTGCATAGCATTCAATATGCTTTTCTTTGTTCATTTTATTAGCCGTTTCCGCAAGGCCTTCTTTCGTTCTGGAAATGAGAATAATATTTGCAATATCCTCCCTTTTGCTGAGAGTAATTGCTATCGCCCTTCCAATACCTCGGCTAGCACCTGTAATGACGCATGTTTTTGCCATCCCATTACCCCTCCAATAAAATGTATTCTTTATAAATAATTTCCGCTATTTTCCGGTCTATTGGCTTCGTAATTTTAATATTATAATCGCTTCCTGCTAGCACTTTAATGTTTGAATGAAAATAATGAAAGAAAAGGCTGGCATCTTCCGTAAAGTTCCTTCCTTCCTCTTTTGCGCATTCATGTGCATAAAGCAATTTTGATTTATTAAATTTCTGGGGTAATTGGACATTTATGAGCCTATCCCTGTGCAAATTATTTTCAATATACTCTGTTCCCTCTAAAACCGTAAATGGAATATCCTGTCCGTAAATCGCGTTTTCCGCATCGACATAAAGTAACTTTCTGAATTCCTCCACCGTTACAAATGGTCTTACAGCCTCATGGATGATAACGCTTTCGAATCTGGTCTGCTGAAGCCCTTTATGAACTGATTCCTGCCTGGTTTCTCCGCCTTCTATACAATGGATGGGAGTTGAAAATCCATAATGAAAAATGATTTCTTCCGTTTTTTCTATATATTCCTTTGGTGATGGAATAATGATTTCCTTTATTTCCTCGATGACATCAATTTTCTCTAAGGCATGGATCAGGATTGGCTTTCCACCAATTAATAAAAATTGTTTTGGAATATCAAGCTGCATTCTTTTTCCTACGCCGCCTGATAAAAGTATAAAACTATACTCCTTCAAAAAATTCACCTCATCTTGTGTAAATTCAAAATATGGAGCAAATTCAAATAACTTTGAAAAATATTATACTATTAAAGTGGTTCTAATGGAAACAAAAACGTAAATCGGTACTTCCATCATGAATTGGCAGCATATATGTTATAATAATCAGGAAATATATAGGTTCATGATTTGCTGGTTAATCTTATCAAATAGCTAGTAAAATCAACGCCTATCCAAAAGGAGCTTAAAAAGGATGAGTAGTCATAATAAATTTACAGGCTTTGTTGGTACATATACAAAAGGTGATAGCAAAGGAATCTATTCCTTCACCTTAGATACCGAGAATAAAAAAATTAGTGATGTGAAGGTAGCTGCAGAGCTTGAGAATCCAACATATGTAGCTATAAGCAACGATAATCAATATCTTTATTCCGTTATAAAAGAAGGAGAACAAGGAGGAGTTGCTGCCTATTCCATCCTTGAGAATTCAGGCACACTTGAAAGAAAAAATATTCAATTGCTTCCAGGCTCCTCACCTTGTCATGTAAGTGTGGACAGCGGCAATCATTTTGTTTTATCTGCAAATTACCATAAAGGCAACATTTCAGCGTATCTTACAAATAAGGATGGTGGCATTCATCCTGCTTATTCGGTTATTGAACTTCAAGGTTCCGGCCCTTCGGAGAGACAGGAAAAACCTCATACGCATTATTCCGGCTTTACCCCCGACGAAAAATATGCTGTGGTAGTTGATTTAGGAATCGATAAATTGATTACCTACAAATTAGATGATGAAAATTTAACAGAGGTGAGCAGTTTATCTGTTAAACCTGGCAGCGGCCCCAGACATCTGGAGTTTCATCCAAATGGGAAATATGCATATTTAATGACCGAATTAAGCTCTGAGGTTATTGCTTTAGAATATCATGAGGAAGATGGCAGTTTTAAAGAACTGCAATATATTTCTGCTATTCCGGAAGATTTTACAGAGAACAGTCAAGGAAGCGCCATCCATGTTTCTTCTGACGGACGCTTTGTATATGCCGCTAATCGGGGACATGATTCAATTGCAGTTTTTAGTATAAATCAAGAGTCAGGAAAACTCACATTTATTGAGCATACTTCTACAGAAGGTTCTTGGCCAAGAGATTTTATACTGGATCCGACGGAGAAATTCCTAGTGGCATCCAACCAAGAATCAGGAAATCTTGTTCTCTATGTGCGTGATACGGAAACTGGAAAATTGTCCTTACTGCAATCCGATGTGGCAGTTCCTTATCCGGTTTGTGTGAAGTTTTTGAATTACTAAATAGAAAAGCGGAAGCGCTTTTCCCATCGGCGTATGGATTTCGTGGTTGCAGGCTCGAGATAAAGGAAACACAGTGAGGTAGTTCACGTACTGATGTTGAGTTATCGTAGGGAGGAGACGGAGAAATCCACTAGCCAATAAGCGCTGAAGCTAAACAATGTAAAAAAGCAGCCAATTTTTTGATTTGGCTGCTTTTTTCATTATAAAAGGACATCCCGCCAACCTAATAAATAGGCTGAACGTCTTTCCCAACATCTTTTATCCACTCATACTGTCTTAATCTGACCTCGAACAATGTGATTGGATCCTTGTAACTTTCCGGATTTGCACGTAAATTTTGCAGTGTATCATTTTGACTTTGAATTTTTTCATATGTTTCTGCTATTATCTGTTCAAAAACGGATAATGGATGATGGAAGAACATGGATATGTCTCGATCCAATCCTTTTTCAAATAAGTCGAATTGCTGCAGGAATTTATTTGCAATAATAACAGCTACCTCATAGTAGTCTTCACTATCCACCATGCTTTTATATTTGTTATAAAGCATGGACCTGTTTTGCTTCATTCCGCCAAACAGCTTCCCGGCACCTGTTAATAATAGCTGAGTCGGAGTATTTTTTGATAAAATATTTATTTTTTCCAGACGTACCGCATTGGTCATTCTGTCGGCGTCACGGCTCCAATCGTCGATTACACGGAAATCAAATTCCAATTTTAAACGATCTTCCCCATATAGACGATTTAAACTTTCACACATTTCATCTAAATATTCCTTACATTGATTGAATTCACCATTAGTATTGGCAATCCATTTTTTCAAGAGCTCGTAATATTTAGGCAGAATATCATTGTGGAGATAGTCCTGCACACGATTATTCATTTCATCGTTCAGCTCACTGTGAAAATGACGGAAATCGCTGTCTTCTTTTATAAAGTCTGTGCAGCCTTTCAAAATGGTTGGAATGGTATTAATTACTTCATTCCTTATCTCCTCTTCCATCATTTGATATTCTGTTTGGATATGCTGAATTTTTTCCCCTTCCAGATCCTTCAGTTGATGGAGCGCTCCTGTTAACCTGCCGGCAATATCCTCATTCCAGCTGATGGAATTCACAATATCTGTTTCCATTTTTACCCGTCTTTCCAAAAGTTCCGTAATCAATTGACGAATCAAGAATAATAGTTTCTCTGTACGTCCTTGCTGAAGAGCTTCATGATCATTGTCAGCCTTTACAAATTCTGCCAATTGGTCTAATTGATCCCCGCTGTCATAGACGGAAGAGTACGGAAATACCTTCGCAGATGGAAAATATTCTGATAGACGCGACTCGGTTTCCTCGATAATTCGATTAGCCTCATGTTCACCATATATCGTATCAATTTTATTTAATACGAAATAAATCGGGAGACTTGGAGCAAATTTTTGTATTTGCAATAGGATGTCACATTCTTTATCTGTAAATGGTACACTTGCATTTAATACAAATATAAGGCTATCTGCTAACTGCAAATAATGGAAAAATTCGTTTCTTGTCTTTGCATTTCCTTGAAAACTTGGAGAATCAATAAAAGCTATCCCATTTTTATAGAAAAAGTCGCAAGGTAAACCAAATTCGATTACCTTTGTATGGAGCTGAGAAGCTGTTATTTGCTGAAAATCAGAAATATCCTCCACTCGTTTGATGGTTGTATCTGTAATCTCGTGAATATCTACTGCATCACTATCTTTAAAAACAACAATCGAGGAGGTAGATGGTTTCAAAATATTTTCGCCAAGAACGGAATTAATAAAGGATGATTTTCCATTTCCGGTTGGTCCCGCTATCATCAGATGCTGAACGTTACTATCCATCAATTGTTGAACCATCCATTTCATTTTTTGTCCAACTTCCAACTCATGACTTCTAGCCCATTCAGCTATAGAGTTATATAGCTTTAAACAATACGATAAAACATTATCAAGTTTTTCTGTATGACAAATATTGTACTCAGCATCACTGATTACTCCTAAATCTATGCTGGAAGGAAACATTTCACTCCATGCTAAAATGGCGGAAGCAGCAAAAATTTTGTCAGTTGCAACTGATACCCTTTGCCAATTTGTTAAATGGTCAGGAATAATAGTTGATATTTCTTTTATATAATAATTTCCTTCAATTAAATCAACATAAGCTTCTTTATATAAAGAAGAAATTACTGCATTTTTATGGATTTCCATTTCAGAAAGTACATGATTAAGCACCTTTAGCCACTCTAAATAACTATCTCCCTTTTTAAAGCTTTTCCAAAGGGATGCAACTGTTTGCTCAAAGCATTTTAGATCGACTTGGTGAACGGATTTAATGAAATCCTTGAAATACTCTGGCTTGTAGGTTTTTGTCCAACCTTTTTCCACATATTCACCCACGAATTGGAACCATTCTAAAGAGTCCGTACGCATCGCTTCATTTACTGCAAGCTCCACAGCATCCTGTACTTTTTCTTGCTCTTCATAAAACCTTCGAGCAATTTCTGTTACATTTGGATAGTCAGGATTTAATGAAACCACTTCCTTCAGTACTTTGTCCGCCTTGTCAATATTTCCTTGATCCATGTACAAAGAAAATAATTGCAGGGAAACCTCCGCATGAAGGGTTGGTGATGGTGATTCCGGTTGAATGGAAAGATATATTTCCTCCGCATCCTTAACTAAACCTAGCTCTAAATAAGCATCGGCCATATTTTTTCTAGCCCACGGCTGCAGTTCATTATGAATGTTTTCCCATTTAAAAATTGCTGCTTCAAAATCTTTATACTGAAAATACACTTCACCTTGGGCATATCGAATAAAAGAGAGGTCAGGAAGATCGTTTTGCTGTTCCAATAAATAAGCGTCTCCCAGAACCTGAATAGGATGTTTTCCCTCCTGCCCGTTCATATAGGTTACTTTGTAATACGTTTTGTTAATTAATTGTTCCTCTAATGTCATTTTTGAACCCCCGGTGTCATTAGTTAGGATTTTCATAGCAATTATTTGATTTTCACATCCTCGTTAAAATACCCCTATACATGTTAGATAGGGCAACTTTCCAAAAAAGCAAGCCATTCTAAAGTTGTATAAGGACAATATTACTAAGGTATTATGAAGCATCAAAGTATGAAAAGAGCCTTTATTTAAGTCTTAAATGCAAAAGAGTATTTATATAGACTTCTCCAATTCTATCTTATTATTGTAACAAAGTCCTATATGCGATAAATTTCATTTTCCTTTCAATTGTACTACAGAAATGTGTCGGTTTTATAACATTGTAGAAATCTGCTAGTTAAAGACTAATCTGGTTAAATTAAATTATCTGATAAAAAACTTATACTTTTTATTAAGGGGCACCGTTTCATTTTTGCTGAAACTTTCTTAATGTGAATACGTAAGTAAATGAGAACATAAGTGAGGTGTTTGATATGTTTATGACGGACTATTTGTCTGTGGTTATAGTTTACTTATTGGTTGTTTTATTTTTTATTTCCTTTGGATTATTCATCAGAAGACTTTTAAAGAATCATGAAATTAAAATGGAGCAGCTTCGGAGAATAGAGGAAAAACTGGATAAGATTTTGGTAAATCAGGAGAAGTGAAGAGCGGGACAAGGGACCTGCCCCTCCATCCCACTTATCTTTGATAGTTTAATTCCCAATGAATACCGTATTTGTCGGTTACTTTTCCATAAAGGGCATTCCAAAATGTATCTTGGAGTTCCATTGTCACTTTTCCTTCTTTTGATAGCTCATCATAAACCTTTCGCAACTCTTCTTCTCTATCAAAATCAAGCCCCATGATAATATTGGTTCCTTTTACAGGCTCGTTTCCAAAGATGTCATTAAAGTAAATAACATAATGTTCGTTTAAATGTAGTTCGGCATGAATGTATTTTCCCTCGTGCCCTTTAAACATTTCAACACCGTCTGCAAGCTGAACATTTTTAATTTCTCCATTTAGCACTTGAGCATAAAATTCAATTGCTTCCTTGCAATTTTCAATATTAAGGCGGGTATATACTTTTTTCATAAACAAACCTCCCCGTTTTTTTGAATTGGTATGTAAGCGGCAATTCCTGCTAAGAATTGTTATGGAAATTATATAGTTTTTTTATGTTGAAAACAAAGCATTCCTTTTATTATATTGAAAAAGGAGGGATGGACGAATGGAGAAAAAAGTGGCTGCTTTTATTTGTGCACAGGTGGATGATTGTATGATGAACAATCAAACGTCTTATGATATTGTGAAAATGAATATTGTGAATGGTACTATCAACGGATTCCATCAGTGGACGAATGGAAAACCTATTATTGCCGGTTATCATTTCTCTAAGCCAGAGGAATCAGGTTATTACTTATTATTTATAGATTGGCATCGAAATAACCGTTATTACTTGGTTATTTATCCACAAAACAAGTCTACGACTTTAGCAGAGATGCAGAATATTATCGAACAGGATGATGGTAAAGAGGTTATAACTTGGAAGTATAATCCACTGAAACGGGATGGGAAAAACCAAGAAAGAAAAGCCTATTTTAAACAACTTTTTGGTTCAACCCACATCCATATTCCTATTCCAACATCCCGTTATGAAGTGGAAACATTTTTTGATCAGCTAATATCATTATGCCAAAAAAGAATCAAGGCGGATCGAATAGTAGATGTTTTTAAGGAGTGAATAATATTCACAAATCTTTCCGATGATATTACGGCTACTAAATTTAACAAACTGCCAAACTTTGACAAGACTACGTACTGTGATGGTACAAATCATGGAAAAGATTTTTAATCTAATTTTATAAAATAAAAATTGGCGGGTTCGATTTACATATTAAGCAACATCGACCCGCTTTGATGGAAATCTTAATTCATTAAACCAATTTTTCTGCGTATTTCTTTCATAAATGGAATACTTTTTTGCCTTGCTTGTTCTGCACCGGACAACAGTATTTCATTTACCTTTTTTGGATTTGCCATTAGTTCATGATATTTTTCACGCGGTTCTTCTAAATAGGAATTCATGACATCAAATAGTTCTTTCTTAGCATCTCCCCAGCCGATTCCATTTGCATAGGCTTCTTTTAGCTTTTGGATTTTTTCAGGGGATGCAAATTCCTTATAAAGCTCGAATATAATCGATTGATTTGGATCCTTAGGCTCATTCGGCGGAGTAGAATCCGTTTTGATTTTTTTTATTAATTTATATAATGTATCAGCATCTTCAAACAAAGGAATGGTGTTGTTATAGCTCTTGCTCATTTTTCTGCCATCAAGCCCCGGCAAAACGGCTGTTTCTTCTTCCACTTTAAATTCAGGTAATGTGAATGTCTCTCCATAATTTTTATTAAAATATTCCGCGATATCACGTGCGATTTCTACATGCTGAATTTGGTCTTTTCCAACAGGGACAATATCTGTATGAAACATTAAGATGTCCGCAGCCATTAGAATTGGGTATGTGAAGAGCCCCATATTTACGCCGTCATCGCTTTCTTTGCCTGCTTGCTTATTTTGATCTACCAGCGATTTATAGGCATGGGCACGATTCATTAGTCCTTTTGGTGAAAAGCATGCTAATACCCATGAAAGCTCAAAAATCTCTGGAATATCAGATTGACGGTAAAAAATAACCTTCTCCGGATCAAGTCCGAGCGCTAACCATGCGGATGCCACACCTGTAGATAGTTTTTGCATTTCCTCTGCATTTTGCGTTTTCGTTAAACCATGGTAGTCTGCAACAAAATAAATCGGCTGATAATCTGGATTTAATGCCAATTGCAATGCTGGCTTAATTGCCCCGATATAATTTCCTAAATGAATCTTTCCCGTTGGTTTTACGCCTGTTAATACTGTCTTCATTATATATCCTCCTATCTTTTCAAAACACAAAAAGGGCCCCCCTATCCTAAAAAGGACGGGAAGCCCGTGGTGCCACCTTAATTCGCTTACCTTCTAAAGTAAGCGCACTTTACCGCACGGAAATATTATTTCGATGCGTTGTCTCTTTTAACGGTAAGACCGATCCGCCCAACCTACTATTATTTCAGTTAGGAAGCTCAGAAGCCCATTCAGCAAAAGTCACACACTGATTTTCACCAGCCATCAGCTCTCTTAAGTGTTTCTCAAGCTTACTCTTCTTCATCATTGCTCTACATTATACTAATTATTATATAGAATAAATTTGTAAATTACAATACCTCTCCATTCGCATCTACCAAGTCATTGCAATGTTGAATAAGAAAGGATAAAAAGTTTACTGCATCCGAAATTCTTTCTTCGTTGGATTGGTAGCTGCTTACCTCGGATTTTTCACGAATTCTGATTGCTTCTTGGATAATATTATTCCATTCTTTCGGAAGGTGGTTCAGTGCATATTTGCCGGCCCCTAGTTTTGAAATAATTTCATGCTCTTTTATCGTGTAAAATTGCCTTAACACTCCAAGAACAGCCCATTCAATTTCCGCTTCAATGAGCTCGTCTGGAATCGCGGAGAAATCAAAAGTTCTATAATTCCTCACTCGATTTTTCCAATAAGAATTCATGTTAGCATGAACATACTTAATGAAGTCCTCTGGCTCTACGCCAATTTTCAGCTGATCAATAGCAGGGCCAATAATTCTAATTCCAGAATGTTTTAAAACCCACCATGTAATAGGGTTTTGATTAAAAGCACCAGTTGCATGCATTATTCCGCCATTGTAAAAGGGAGTAGAGCCCGTTTCTGTATTCTTACCGATTTCATTCAGCTGGAGATACATACCATCTAATTCCGGTTTCGGATACCTCATTGCAATTATTTGATGAATTTTTTCTAATGTTTGAATTTCCTCTTGCAATAATGGACGTTTGGTTATCGTTAAAAAATCTACATCACTGGAATCATCAAAGGCATTCAGCGCGATGGAACCATGGAGATAGACTCCCTCTATCGTGTTAGGCAGTTTTTCATAAAGCAGTTCAGCGTAATCCTTTATCAAGTTGTTTACGATTATCGGTATCATAGAACCTCCTTCATAGGATTTATTTCATAATAGTAATGAATCATTCTGTTATCCATTGTAAAACCTGATTTTTCATATAGGTTAATCGCTGAGGTGGGATTATTGGCATCTACGGATAAGCGAATCTGCTGGATATTATGTGCCACCATTCTCTTGATCACCTCATGAAGCAATGCTTTTCCAATCCCTTGCCCTTGATAAGATGGACGAACAGCTAACGTAGAAATGACGGCATGCTGTGGTTCTTCTTCTCGTCCACAAATGAAGCCAATGGGATCATTATTTTCATTCTTGCAAAGAATATAGTAATCTGGTGAAAATTCTAAACTATTAAATTCGTAGATAACATTTTCCGGATTCATCCCGTCGTTATTTTTTCGCCATGAGAAGGCTTCATTGTCTATCTTGGCCCAGTCCTTAGCATCTCTATGTGTTGGAGTAAAAAAATGATACCCATTTGGCAAAATAGGTTGTTTTGGAGCTGAATTGGATTTTGTCCATTTATAAGAATACAGGTCCGTATTCTTCTCCAATCCAAATTTCTCTGCTAACTCGTTCTGACCGGCCTGATTCACTGTAACCATTTGATTATAAATAATTTTCTTTTTTTCCTGCGCCGCACGCTGGTTTAAATATTTTAACGTATTCTTAAGGAGCAAAGAACCAATCCCTTTTCTTCTATGCTGATGATGGACGGTTCCATAGCTATACACATTAATATACTCATCACTTCTTACAAAACATAAAGATTGATAGGCAATAACTTGGTCCCCATTCCATCCAACAAATGTATTTTCCCTGATTTCCTCTCCAGGCTCGTCTAAAAACTGGTTGAATTCTTCGATCGTTGTAGTTGCTTTTGTTTGAAGATGTTCGGCATTTTCATTTAGCAGTTGAACGATTTTATCAGTATCTTCGTTTTGAAATAACCTAATGCTTGTGGCAGTCATTCATCATTCATCTCTCTCGGTCTATAAATTTTAGAATATACTGATATTCTAGCGTACTTGTTTATTCATTTCTATAATTCTCCAGTTTATTTATTTGTTCCCTGTTTTTAAGTTAATGTGACCCTTAGGCTAGTTTATGTGACCTCTTTTCTCCTGAATGGGACCCCTTCTCCTTTTAATGTTCCCTATTCATTTTTTCGCTCCCTGTTGCGAAATTCATGCTACCCTTTTACTAGTTTATGTGACCCTTTTTCTTCTGAATGAGACCGCTCTCCTTTTTATGTTCCCCGTTCATTTTTCCGCTCCCTGTTTCGAAATTAATCCTGCCTTTTCCCTCGTTTATGTGACCAGTTCACAATTTGTATGTACCCCTTTAATTATTTTTTCACGACTTTTTTTATTGTTCCGACGCACTATCTTCTCGTATAATTTCTTTAACAGTTGAACACAAAGGGTGGGAAGGCATGAAGATATCATCAGAGTGGATTCGAATGGATGATCAGACAGAAGTTTATTTAAAAAAATGGGAAGCAGAAGATGTAATCCCCAAAGCCATTATCCATATATCACACGGAATGGCGGAACATATTGAAAGATATGATGAATTTGCCAGTTTTTTAGTTTCTAATGGAATTTTTGTATTTGGCAATGATCATCGCGGACATGGTCAAACGGGGGAACGGGCGGGGCTTCATGGATATTTCACTGATGAAGATGGTTTTGAGCGGGTGGTGGATGATCTTTATGAGATTAATAAGGTAATACAAAAAGAATATCCAGGCACACCGATATTCTTGTTCGGGCATAGCATGGGATCTTTTTTGGCAAGAAGGTATATACAAAAATATGCAGATTCTATTAACGGTGTTATTATTTCAGGAACAGGCGGCAATGCTGGGTTGCTTGGGAAAGTCGGAAAGAGCATTGCTAAAAGGGAGATGCGGAAAAACGGTCCGAAAACACCAAGCCCACTCATGAATCGGTTAACATTCGGGAACTACAACAGAAATATTGAACAACCGAAAACGGAGTTTGACTGGTTAAGTAATGATCCTCACCAAGTAGAAAAATATATGAAGGATCCTTATTGCGGGTTCGTTTGCAGTGCCGGATTTTTCTATGATCTTCTTACTGGGATGGAAAGGATTCATCAGAACCAGCTTATTCAATTTATTCCCAAGGATTTGCCAATGTTTATTTTTAGCGGAGAGGAAGATCCGGTTGGCAGAAGATCAAAAGGGGTCCTGAAAGTTATTGATCAGTATAAACGAAATGGATTGAGAAATATTGATAGTGTTTTTTTTAAAGAAGGCAGGCATGAGATGTTAAATGAGATTAATAGGCAGGATGTGTTTAATGCCGTATATAATTGGATTTTAAGACAATTGAGGTTTTTAAAATAAAACGGCAATCAACCATTTGATTGCCGTTCTTTTTCATTATTTCTTTTTACGAAGTGATGCTATAAGAGCAACTACCGCAATAACTAAAGCCACAATAGAAAGAATAATTGGTGTTGAATTAGATTCTTCTGATTCTGTTTTTGAAGTGTCTTCTTTTACCTTATTGTCAGCGTGATGATTATTTGCAGTTGCCCCACTTACATTTGGTTGAGCTGTTGTAATAGATGTAATGGAGTGTGGTGTGTCGGATTTTTCATCTCCAGTCCACTCTACAATTGACCCGTCTTTATAATATTGATAAGCATCCCATGCTGCACTTCCCTCTTTATCAGGGTTTTTCGCAACAAAGTTGAATTGTTGAAATTGGCCAGGTTGAATCCCATCTCCAGTTGCTTCCCATGTGACCATTGTTACTTTTCCAGATGTGTCTTTCTTTGTTGTAACTTTCCACTCTGGTACGGGCTGATATTCTTGGAACTCTACCCCATTTGGAATTTTCAAGGTTACTTTTGTAGTTGGAATTTCTTTTTCAACCGGAATTTTAATCGTATACGTTTCCCAAGCACCTGGTGCAGAAACATTTGGTTTTACCGTAACATGCGCACTTGCTATGCCAGCGAATAAAAATAAGCCGGCGATTGTTGGCAAAGTGACTTTGGTTAATTTTTTGATAAATTTTTTCATTTTCTTTTCTCCTTTACTGACTCCCCGCTGTAATGGTAAAGTCTGCATCAATATTTTGTAGTGAATCCGTTAAACCGTGAACATGAATTTTCCAGCGCCCTGCCATACTTAGAACTCCAGTTACCGGCTTATTCTCTTGCAGATCGTTACGATTAAATTGGACTTTGTTTTCCCCCATATCCATATCAAGACATATTAGGGATAACGATACTTGATCAAGATTTTGGACCTGTTTCCCTTTTCGAAGAATATCAACCTTGAACTCATTTTTACCTATTTTATTTGGCGTAATATGAAGAGTGATGGAATATCCATCCTTTGTGACTGTCGTTTGTTGTACATCCCCTGGTGCAGCAAGTCCTGTCGGTAAGTTGGTTAGGAACGCTGCAAGAATGAAGACAATGACACCTACGCCAAATTCAATCCATATGGATGGTCCCAATGCTTTCTTTTTGCTTTTTCCTCTTAAAAAGTTAAAAAGTGCGAATCCTATCATGAATAATAAAAGAACAATCTTCGCGATAATGATTTGACCATACGATGTATGGAAAAGAGCATTAAATGTCGGGATAAATTGAAAGCTTTCATACATTCCCGTTGCTACGATAATGGCGACAAATGCTGCACCCCAATACGAATATTGTTGGATAGAGGACCAATAAGATGTTTCATCCTCTTTTTTTCGAAGAAGGAAAATAATCGCTAATAAACTTCCTATCCAAAGTGCTGCTGCAGCCATATGCAGAAAATCTATTGTTATCCCAATTGATTGATATTTAAAGGTCGTTGCATGTCCTATAAAGGATTTCGAAACTAAGATGGCAAACAGCGCTATGATTCCTGCATATGCCATTTGTTTTTTTCCTTTAGAATGGATGAATAAATAGGTAATGAAAGATAAAATAATCATTAGTCCTATTTGTACCAGCCATATATGGCCAAATTTTGTATCTTTAATGGTTTCCATTAACAAGGAAAAATGAATGGCGTTTGTCCATGATAACCCGGAGTCTATCGTAGTCTGAAGCGGAAGACTTAGCACAATACTTAGGAACAATCCCCAGATAGAATAACGCAAAATTCGGTAGACCTTGTTGGAAAAGTACAATGATTTTCCCTTATAAACAAATAAAGAGAAAAAGAGAACACCGACAAATAATGAACAACTAATATAAAATAACCAGCGAATGACGATCATATCCGCATGTGGCGTATAACCGGATGTAGCAGCGGCAGCTTGCCCGACACTTTTTCCCGCATTGCCAATTTGGAATGGTATTGTTCCATTAACGGGATGTCCATCACTTGAAATAATATTCCATTGAATGGTGTAGGTACCGTCCCCTAAGTTGGATTTCAAATTTCCTTCTAGAATCGTTTTGTTCTTTTTATTGATATGGGCATCGTTCCGATCCACTCTTTTACCCGTTTGATCCAATACCTTTAGTGACCGAAAGGCAGGCTGGATTTCCTCATCAAATTGAATACTGACTTTTGAAGGTGATTTTTCCAACACTTCGTCTTCTGCTGGTGTGGATTTTACGATATAGGCATGTGCAGATGATGTATGCGGTAAAGATATTAATAGGATTGATACAAATAAGAACCAAGTAAAAAATTTATTTATTTTCATCAATTGTTCCCCCCAATATTATTCCAACTTATGAAGAACAATGATCCGAATGCGGATTCTTCATCCGTCTTTTCAATTCCGAAATTGCCTCTTCAAAGGTAAAAATGGAACCTCCAAAGCCCTTTTGAAACTGTTCTATTTGTTTGTAAGATTCAAATACAATGGCTTGTGGTTTGCAGCAATTCATATGAAAATCAGCACCGATTAGGTAATAGGCGATTTTTGCACTAATGGTCGTCCCGCTTAAAAAGTCCTTACAAATGATTTGTGAAACCTGGTCTTCAATATCCGAGTACCGAAGTAGGCCACAGTGTGGACAACAGTTATGTTCAATAGTTTGATCTATTTTAATTAATTGCACACTATGTCTGGTGTTTGCATCTTTATAACAGTATGTACAATTTTGCGAGAGGATAGGTGATGTTTGAATAAATGAAATACCACGAGATGTCTTTAATATTTTATTTTGATCAATTAGCGGCTTAATATCTCGATAGATTGTCATTTCCGATACATCAAGCCTTTTACTTAGTTCAGACACTGTAACTGTTTTTTCCTTCTCCAGCCATTTTAATATTTGCTGTTGTCTTTCTGCGGGTAACATTTAAAAACCTCCTATATCGGTTCTTCCTATACACTACTTGTTTCCAATTGGAATATCAACCTATTATATGTGACTATTTGTGAAAAAATGTTGTATTTTTTCAGACGAAATAGTGACGAAAACAGTAAGGCAGAGCAGGATTTGTTACCATAAGATGAACGTGGGAAGGTTTTCAGGTATCAAATACACCCTATTCCTGCACGATTTTCTACTGGATTCCTATTGCCTTCACCAAATTGCCTCTTTTCTTCTCCTCGCTGTCACGGATTTGGGTACGATTCGATCACTATTATTCCCATTTTCTATGCTTGACCTTGATACTGGGCACGTTTTTAAAGTTTTTACGCGTAACTCTGTTTTTTAGGCATATCACGTTCGTAGCAAATTTCCTCATCAAAAAAAGCTATACCCTATTAAGCATAGCTTCTTTCTTTACATATCCACTTTCACTACAAATGGAGCTACAAACACTTTTCCTTCATATTGAAATTGTCCCCAGATTTTGTAGACACCTTTTTTCGGGAAATAGACCATAAATGTTACATCTGGACCCTGTTTTTTTGACGGCATTGGATGGATGTGTAGATATTCTTTTAAATCTTTACTTATCGCAACGGCATGACCCATTGCCCCCATATAAGGCTCTAAGTTGGTGATTGGCTTATTTGTTTTGGCATCACGAATTGTAAACTTCATATCTAAGTCCATGCCTGCCATAATATGATCAAAGGAAAGGGTCACTTTTTTCCCATCAATCACTTTTGTCATATGTTTGTCCGGTTCAATCGATTCTTGCGCGGGAGCAACTCCCTCCACATGAATCCAATGTCTTTGCAAACCATTATCCTCCGAGCCTTTTGGTGTAAACTCTGTAATGATATTATAGTCACCAGCTGCTGGAAGGGAGGTCTTGATATCAAATTCACCATTCCCTTTATACTCGGGGTGAATGTGGGAAAAATAAGATAGGTCTTTACTTACAATAATCATATGCATTAATTTTTCATGAACTACATCAAATTTCGGTATCGGTTTCCCTTTCTTATCCTTAATTAAAATAGAAATAGGGAATTCCTGATTTGGTTTAATTTCCTTAGGGGTTGTCCAATCAGCTTCCGTAGGTGTCACTTTCCCTTGCATCGAACTCATGCCCTTATGTTCCATTTGTGACATAGGAACATTTACTGCACCTCCACATCCAGACAAGACAACCGTTACAACGAGCAAAATAGAAATGAGATACTTTTTCAGTTGTTATTCTCCTTCCTAATTTTATATTTTTATCCATTAACATTATAATGTTGAACATTTGCAATGTAAAATTCATATTTATTTTTTATAAAAAAGTACCGCAGGAAATACAGTCCCTAATATCTAAGCCTAGTTTAATGGGTATCTGCTATCCATTTTAATATTAACCTCTGTTGCAGCAATCATTTTTGGAATAACTTATTGGATTATTGCATGAAAATAAACGTGCCACCAAAAAATGGTTAGGCACGTATCCTTTTCTTCCAAAGAAAAAGGTTTGCAACCAACATAATAAAAATGTAGATATACACACCAAAGCTTGCCAAGGTGCTTAAATAGTGCAGCACGGCAAAAATGGCAATTGGGATCATCAAAACAAAGATTTTCCAACTCTCTGTTTGCCCAACCGATTCAAAGCTTTCCGAAAATGGAATGACTTTTTTCAGGATGATAAAACAAACTATCGAATAAAAAGCAGAAATTAAAAATACCAAAATAAGGTCTGGGATTACCCTTACTCCAAAAATGGCGATAAATAAAATACAAAGCACCAAATGCAATGGAAGATAGAGACGTACCAAAAACGCCTTCAATGTTCCCTTAAATAATGGGGATAGATGGTCAAGGGGCAATGCTTTATATATCCATGCACCTTTATATTTTCCAGAAAACTTAAGCATGGTGATGACACTTGGAATAATGATCATCGTAGAATAAATTGTTAAGTATCCTTTTCCAGAGGAGATACTGGAAAATCCGCCGTCTCTAAGACTATTAAACAAAAATATAAAAGGCAAAATGATCGCGAACCCTAATGATGGATAGACCTTCAGCTTAAAATCCCTTTCATTTTTCATCATCAGGCTGGCAAAGCGGAAAAATGCCTGTTCTTCTTTTCCTGAACATATCATTTTGATGAAGCTGCTTTCTAATTTGCTTCGTTTCTTTTCTTTTTTCACACTATGCGTGGCAAGCTTTTGCAGATTTTTCTCAAAAGCCGGGACTAACCGCAAATAGATGAAAAAGGCGATAATTGGAACAACAATAGCCAGAATAGAGAATAGCACGTAAAAAGAATCAAAATGTCCGTTTAAAATCAGTTCATATGGTGCTCCAAACCACATCGGGATAATAAACACCTGCCACCATTTTGGAGTGAGTACCACATGAAAATTGATAAACTCGAATGATCTTCCCAGCACTTGATAGCCAATCATGATGGAAAATGATAACCCAATTTGGACGTAATTTATAATATCCTTCAATTTTTCCCCATCAAAGAATTTTAAAATTAACATGTAAATCAATGCCGTTATTACTAGTATGAATGCTTCCATTAATATGATAAGAATAATAGATAGTAAGAAAAAGATAATCCCATGTCTAAAAAGTCCTACAATCAATGGAATTGCAACGATAGATCCTGTTAAATAGAACAAGTAAATGAATACATGCATCATCTTGGCTGCACTGATTGTTTTCTTATCAATTGGCCTTGTATGTAAAATATTCTTATCGCGAATATCGAGTAAAACAGAAGAAAAATCGGAGATCATCGATGTCATGACGATAAACATAACAAAGCCAAACATAATACTCATTTGAAAAAGATAATTTTCGCCGAGAACAATAAACGGGATTGTGAGTAGTCCAAAAAAGGCATACAACCAAAGGGATTTTAAAAACCCATTTCCATCGTCTCCCGCTTTCTTTTTCTTACTTTGCGCCCCTTGGCTAAAGATGGTCGGTACCCTTCTCTGATCCATGATAAGTTTGACTTGCAGTATTTTTCTCATGGCGGGATAATCGACACCAAACTTTTGGAATAGACCGCTAAATTTGTCTAAAAACTTTAATGTTCTAATATCCCTCATCTCTACACCTCTTGTACGACAGAGACAAATCTCGTACCAATATCCTTATGTTCATGAAAATCAGTTAGCTGATTAAAGATTTCCTCCAACGTTCCTTCCATATTTTGATCCTTCAGCTCCGCAAAGCTGCCATCCGCAGCAATTTTTCCGCCATGAAGCAGAATAATTCGGCTGCTGATCTTCTCCACAACATCCATGATATGGGAGGAGTAAAAGATTGTCTTTCCCTGTGCAGCCAACTGAACTAATATTTCCTTGAATATCATGACACTATTTGCGTCTAATCCATTGATCGGTTCATCTAAAAATAAAATATCCGGATTATGCAGCATGCTTGAAATAATAAGAAGTTTTTGCCGCATTCCTTTTGAGTATGAGGCAATTCGAGAATGGTACACTTCGCCTACACCGAATAATTCCATTAAACTTTTAGCCTTATAATCTGCAAGGTCACAATCCAGCCCATAAAGCTCACCGATAAAAGTTAAATACTCCTGTCCTGTTAAATTATCATATACTTCCGCAATTTCAGGCACATATCCAATTCTTCTCTTGTAATCTATATTTCCATCAGATATATCCCTTCCAAAAATCTTAATTTCACCGGAATATCCCTCTTCAATGCCCAACAAGAGTTTTACCGTCGTACTTTTTCCAGCACCATTTGGCCCTATATATCCAATAATCTCTCCTCGTTCAACGGTGAGATTAATTCCCTGTAATACTTCTTTTGATCCGTAATTTTTTCGTAAATCATGTATACTTAAAACTTCTTCTCCCATTACTCACACCCACTTTTAGTCGATATATTCATATTTTAGCATATATTTCCTGATGAGTGGTGGGTAAAAAGGAAGTCGGATAATGTTCTCACTATCCGACTTAATGCACCTTTATAACAATATAATCAAATGGCTTATTATTTAAATATACATATAGGCACCAAACTCCTGAGCTAGGAAAGTACATATCACAAGGGATATGCTGGTCTGCTCCATGTATAGGACCTATTAGCTGATTGGTCGAAAAAATCTTTGTTACATTCCCCGAATCCTTTTTCATTCCAATTATTTTTACCGGACCTTGTAATTCGTTTTTATCTCCCCAAAAACCCCACAAATATTTACCAGGGTGGCTAGCAGTAAAGTCAGATTTCATTATGCCTAACTTTCCTTTTTTTCCAATCATCGTTGTACTATTATCTGATTTGAACGTTGGGCTTAATGTCCAATCTACATTATGAAAAATTTGTTTGTCATAGAAGCTTTGCACTTTTTCCTTATCGGTAAAAGTGTGGTTTAATAGATTTTCCCATTGCCGTTGATTCTTAGATAATTCTCGTAATGTTACACCGTAAAAGCTTCCTAGTTCTTTTCTGGTTGTATGGAAGGATTGTGTACCCTCTTTTGTATTAACATCAAATGAAACCTCATCGACATTTTTTATCAGAATAAATAAAGTGGTTGCGTTATAAAGAAAAATTCTTTCGGTGTTATCCCTGCTCCAATACTTTTCATTCGAAATGTAATGAACATGGATTCCGTACGGTTCTTTTTTCGTACTTAGGGAAACTCCACCTTTTATATACTGATTGCCAGGCAATTGCTGGAGAATTCCCACTATGGCGCTGCTATCACCAACATAACTTTCTCTGTACGGAATAAGTTTTTTTATATCGACCTTATTCTTATGATCAATGGATAAAGAAAAGGAGCTGGTGTTGGTATTATTGCTGTTTTTTATCATACTGCTCGCCACAGTGAAACTGAAAATAACTAAAGCAAACACCCCAACCAGAGATAAGACGATCTTCTTTGTATAAAAAGCAGGCTCTTTCTTTTTATAGAGATCATCCCTCATCAAGGAAAAGTAAATGTTGTTTTTCACTTCCGTATTTAATTTTGGTTTAGGCAAATTTTTCAGCTTATCTTCTATCAAATCTTCGTTTGGATGGTTCATCTATCTGTCCCTCCTAACTGCCTTTGTAAAGCTTTTTTTGCACGATGATAAGTGGAGCGAACCTTGTTATCACTCCAGTTCAATATTACAGCAGCTTCCTCTGTCGTTAGCTCATTGATTCCCCTAAGGATTAAGATGTCACGATAATTTTCTTTTAAGGATTGAATCGATTTATATAAAAGCTTATTTCCCTCATTTAATTCCAGAAAGAAATCTGGTGTGAGGTGATCAATCGGCTCTATATTCACCTGATTAGCAAGTGGCTCCCTCCATTTATTTCGTTTTCTTTTCCTGATTTCATCAATTGCCACATTACGAGCAATGCTGAAAAGCCAAGTCTTCGGACTTGAATTTCCTTGAAAAGATTGCAAGCCTTTTATCGCTCGAATAAATACTTCTTGAACTAGATCTTCCACATCACTCGGCCGAATCCGGTAAAGGAAAAATTGATATATATCGTCGCTATACTGATGAAACCAATCGGAAATGATTTTTTTACTATCCACATTCTCACCCTCCGATATCGGTCTTCTAATTAGGTTGTTTTCGTTAATTGCTTTAAATCCTATATTATTTTTAGTTTCGGGGCATTTTTTCTTAAAAAGGCTACAACCTTAAATACGGATTTTTTTTATATAAACAACGAAGTTTAAGCTGCCTTTAATTACATTAGACGAATTGATTTTATGTATATCGCAGTTTTTTTAAAAAATTTTCCGAGGTTGAAAATATATTGGATTTATTTTCAGAATGAAATGATGCCTAACTTGTTATAATGTAAAAATATAAGGAGAGAAGCAACATGAAATGGATTAAATATATACTTATTTTATTTATTATCGTTGCAGGAGTCGGAGCTGCTTGGTATTACTACCCACAATATCAAATAAACAAATTGCAAAGAGCACATGCAATGTCTGCAAAAAAACAACATCATAAGGAAACTTCCTATTTACAATACTTTGCTAAAATGAAAGCACATAAAATTCATCATTTAGCTATTGGAGATTCGGTGATTAAAGGAATTGGCGCAAATCAACAGGAAGATTTCATTACACAGTTTTCAAATGAATTAAAACATGCTACTGGAAAAACGGTTATTTCAAGCAATGAAGGCATTCCTGGCATTACAAGTACGGAGCTTAATGACCTTATCCAGCAGGGAAAGTTTGATAACGAAATAAAAGGTGCAGATATTATTACCGTTAATGTGGGGGGAAATGATATTCTTCGATTGGCTAAGCAAAAAAATATTTATCAAACGATTCAATCTTTCCGTACACTGCAAAACGATTTTGAAAATAACCTAATGCAAATAACGACGCACATCAATAGGCTAAATCCAAAAGCAACATTAGTATATTTGGAATTATATAATCCACTTAATCCAAACAATCAGTTTTACGGATTGGCTAATAAATTACTGCCAAAGTGGAATATTAATATTTATAAAGCAGCCGATCAAATCCATTCATCAATCGTAGTGGAAACATCTAAAGTTATCAATGATAAGCATTTACAATACCTTAGCCCTGATGGTGTTCATCCAAATTCAAAAGGCTATTTAGCAATTTCGAGGAAAATGTTCTACGAATTCCAGCATACTGCAATGCCGACATCGACATAATAGTGTAGTGCAGAGCACCTAAAGTAGACGGTCAGCCAGATCTACAGCTTATAGTAGTTACGGACTAATAATGGCAGACACTAGTTCCGTTATTTGTGACAGAATGGGGTAAATCCTAATGTTTGCGGACACAGGTTCCGTTATATTACAAAAAAGCAATCATTTTCTTGTGTTTTTGCGTGATTAACGGATTCTGTGTCCGGTTAGCTCTTAAATTAGGACCATTTAATAAAAATAGCGGAATCTCTGTCCGCTATTTTTTAAGATCGAAGACAAATTTGTTTTTTATCCCTGCCCTATTACTTGAAAATATGAACCTAGAATCTTTTGTGCCGGAATAGACTGCTCTCCTTGTAGCCTTAGCAAAAACGGCCCTTCTCCACGTTGATTCATATAATCAGAAAGAAAACCGTCACCCGAAGGCGAGGCGAACGAGAGATTTCCGCCCCCTAAGGAAAGCTGAATACAGGTCGCTTTCAGGTCCTCATCTACATAAGGGGCACTTTTCTTTAATCCAAATAGACGACTCCATTTATCCGCTTGCCTTTCCAAATCATGGACGGCAAACACTAGATCCTCTATTTCTACTCTACCAATAGAATGTCCATTTATTTTTTCTTTTAAATCCAGCCGACGCTCCTCATCACTCTGATCCCATTGAATGATAAAAGGGAAAGGCAATTCCGTTTGCTCATGCTTAATAAAAAGCATTTTCCATCTGATAGTTACACCATCATCTCTTGTTCTCGTCCCTTCAACTGGCCCATCTATGTTAAAACCAAGTATGCGCGCCTTCTCAGCAACCTCCTCTATCTGATTTGTTCGCAGAGCGATTCTATTAAACCCTTGAATAGTCGGTAAAAGATTAATAACTTGATTAGTAAGATCATGATGGAGCGCCGCTTCTTCCGCTTTAACACGATCCCTTATCCCCAAAAATTCAATATAGCTTAACCCGAAATAAGCTAAAGAGTTATAGGTCCCCCATTTTTCATGGTTACCTCCTACAAAAGCATGAAGTCCAATACTTTTCATTTCTTCCACCGCTTCTTGTGGGTTTTGAACAAAATGGACAAGATGATCGAATGAAAATTCCATTGGGTTTCCTCCGTTCCATTATATAGACTGCTGCATATCTAAATTATGATTATATTTGTGTTTCAAATACTTATCCTTGCATTCTAAATTGCAATTGGCTTTTCTGTTGCAACTGGAAGCCGTATTTCAATTGTCGTTCCTACGTTAACCTTGCTGGAAATAAGGAGATTGCCGCGATGCCCTTCAATGATTTTATAGCAGGTCATTAATCCCAGGCCTGTCCCCTTTTCCTTTGTTGTATAAAATGGTTCTGCAAGCGAAGGGATACGTTCCTCCGGTATTCCCACCCCCTGATCGATAAAATAAATGGAGATCAGGGAATCATCCTTCTTTTCCGCCTTTATTTGAATAATTCCTCCATGTGGCATCGCTTCAATAGAATTTTTCAAAACATTAATAAAGACTTGTTTTAATTGATTTGCTTCTCCTAAAATGGATGGCAATTGATCTGCGTACACCGTTTGAATTTCTATATTTGCCAAAATAGATTGTGTGTTAATTAAAGTCACAACATCATCTAGGATCAACGGAAGATCAACCTCTTTATAATCAACTGCTGTTGGTTTTGCCAATACAAGAAATTCCCCTAAAATGTGATTAATTCTATCAAGCTCTGAAAGGACAATATCATAATACGTTTTTTCCTCTGTATTAGACCGGAATAACTGAATAAAACCCTTAATAGACGTCAGAGGGTTCCGGATTTCATGTGCAATTCCTGCTGCCATTTGTCCAACAAGTGCCAGCTTTTCTGATTTTTGAAGCATTTGTTCGGTTTGTTCCTTGCTCCTGGTAATATCCTTGCAAATGGATAATACTGCAGAGCTTCCTTCATAAACAATAGATAAGGATGTTGACTCAATATAAATATTCTTCCCGTCTAAAAGTTTTAATTTCAGATTTGTGACGGAAATAGGCTCTGTTGTTTTATGTAAATAATCCAACCTTTCTTGTATCTGCTCTTTTTTCTCTTCATCAATAAAATCGAAAATGGACTTTCCGACTAATTCTTCCATCTGAAGGGCACCTACTAATTTTAAGGCAGATTTATTAACATAAAGAATGTCGTAGTTTCGGTGAATAATGACCGATTTAGGAAACAGTTCAATTAACTGTTTATAATTCTCCTCACTTTCCTTTTTCTCCTTTGCAAATAACCTTACTTTATCAAGCTGCCACCCAACAAACCATGCAATGATTGCAGCAACGGTAAAATCGATTATTGCTAATAAAAGACCATCGCTAGAAAAAAAATATTCGACAATTGAAAACAAGAAAGAAATGCAAATAAGTGTAATACGCCCCGTCTTTTTCATATTGGACCCCTTATTTTCTAATATAAGTCAATTATACCATGTTAGTTTTAAATTTTATAAAAATTCAAAATTGAATTTATAAACATTTTTTGAATGTCCTAGTAAACGGAATAGGTTTTAATATAAGATAAATTAAAGAGCGTACTTAAATGAATTTAGCACATCATCATTTATTAAAAGACAGCGTTTTATGAAAGAAATACGTTTAAGGTGGGATATGATGGATTATTGTGAAGATATAAGAAAAATGATTGGAAATTCTCCATTAATTGTTGTACGCCCATGTGTAGCTATTCTTAATAAACAAGGAGAAGTATTATTGACTCGAAACGCAGGCGGAACTTGGAACATACCAAGTGGGATTTTACAGTTAAATGAGTCCGTTGAAGAGTGTATGGCACGAATTGTTCTAGAAGATATAGGTGTAAAATTACTGAAGCTAAAATTATTAAGTGTATATTCAGGTAAGGAATTAATCAATCGTGTCCTGGAAAGCGGCGATGAATATCATCCTGTTGCGATCGTGTACTTATGTACTGAATACGAAGGAGAAATAAACCAGAATAACCATCAAGAAAAAGAAGCACGGTTTTTTCATTTAAATCAGTTACCCGAACAAATTATTCCCTTTATTAAAAACAATATATCTAAAATAAAATCTAATCTTGACATAATAAATGGTAATTAAGCTATTGGAGTATTTTACGTTTTAAAAAAATAGCTCAGGACAATACCTGAGCTATTTTTTTATACAAATCAAGTTGATAATTAATAGGAGAAAGTTTAGCCATTTACTTCTTCCGCTTTCCAATAATACTCACTAAATACTTTAGCAAAAGCATCCACCGCATTATATAATTCTTCTAAATTATTATCGACACCACCAAACTCAAGCAAAATAGAACGATTAGAAAGGTCTTGGTTATAAATCCCATTTCCATCACTCTTGCTCTTAATAAAAACTCCACGACTCAGACCCGGATATAACTTCTCTAACAAAGAGTTTAGTTCCTTGGCATAATTTAAATTCTCTTTATAATTTTGATTTTCTTTTCCAACAATGATATCTATTCTTGCATATTTTTTGTCATTAATAGTCGTTGTAGTAATCGCCTTTCGTTGCGAGTCCCGATGAATATCTATTAAAAACTTTACGTCACGATCCCCTGTCATCGCTTCCTGAACATGCTCACGCGAAAGGGTGTAGGAATTATTATAATTCCAATTTTTCCCCTTTAATTCTGCACCCATATTACTAGTATCATGTTCTACACCAATACCTTTATTTATCAAGTCTTGACTTAGTCTCGTTCCTACAGCTACTACGTTAATTTTATTATTTGTACTTGTTGCGTCATCGGGTACTTTAGCACCGTTGATTAGCGGTAAAAATGATTCCCAACTATGTGTATGATAAATATATACTGCCTTTTTCAAGTTGTTTTTATCATCTTGGCCTTGTTGATTGTTTCCTCCAGAGTTATTCTCCTTATCATTTACGTTTTGTTCATCAGCTATTTGCCGCTCCTTCGTGATGTCATCATCTGATTTAGGAGGAGGATCAAATGGAAGATTTGTAAGGTTTGTCCCCTTTCCAGCAATTGCAATTTCCGTATTGTATACATCTAATCCTGGTATTTCGCTCCCAAGTAGAGTAATAGACTTGGAGGGGTTGATATTTGTTACTAGAGTGAATAGAACTTTAGATAGAGAAATATCAGCATGGACATGCTTGTCCGCAAACAACGAGTGGTTTTCACTTTGTAGCATATAGACAAACAAACCTGAAATATCTGACTTGCTCATAGAATGTTTTAAGGATGCGGATGAAGGACTCAACGGTGAAATGACTAAACAGAATACAAATAAAAAAACCATTATCACACCAACAAATATCCTGCTTAAAAAAACGACAATATGGATTGGTTTATGATTTTTTTCAAACATTTGTCTACCTCCTATTACTAGCATTCTATGAATGTAACTTTATTGTTAGAATCTAATAGATAAATTTCTTAAAGAAGATTCAAGTCATTGTTTCTCTTGTAACGCTTGTAGGTGAACAATAATCAAAATGATTACGATTTATAATGTATATGCTGTATAATTCAATCCTATTTCTCAACTAGGAGGAGGAAAATGAAAATGGCTGTTTCATTGTAAGTTTATCTGTTAAATCTGTCGAAAAAATAAGGAACCGGCTCAGCCGTATGTATACGATATTGGCATAAAAACAGACTAGTCAGATGGATGACTAGTCTATATTTTTTAAAGGATTCTTCCTTCGTTTTCTCATTCTAATTATATAAGTAGCTATTTTTTGAATGCTAAATCCTAATAAGAGGATGATAACTAAAAGCAATGTAATAGTGGCGCCAGGAGGAGTTCCAAGGTGGTAAGAAGAAACTAATCCGATAAAAACACTACCTAAAGCTACAAGAATAGCAGTGATAAAAACATACTTAAAACCTTTCGCTAATTTAATCGCGAAGGAAGCCGGGAGCACTAATAGGGCGGAAACTAATAAAACACCAATAGTTGGAATAATAACGGAGACCGCAAGACCTGTTAGGATGCTAAACGATAAGGATAATAGATTCGTATTCACTCCACTTGAATGGGCTGTATCTTCATCAAACGTCATTAAAAATAATTGCCTCTTAAAAATAAGAAAATATAATAGCACAAGGAATGTTACACCTATTAAAACATTTACTTGCTCACTACTAATCGTGACGATCGATCCAAATAAATACTGCTCTATATTTGGGCTCATCCCGCCATCCGTTACACTCATTAAAAATAATGCAAAGGATAAACCTGCCGCCATTAAAATAGCAATCGAAACTTCGGAATAAGAATGATAAGACCGGCGCATATATTCAATTCCGATGGCACCAATAATAACAATCAACATACTGGAAAACGTTACATTGGAATGAATAAAAAAGCCAATCGCCACACCCGCTAAAGAAATATGCGATAACGTATCAGCCATCAAAGCCTGTCTTCTTAACACAAGAAATATTCCTATTATAGGTGCGATGATAGCAATGAGTCCGCCTGCCCAAAATGCCCGTTGCATGAACTCAAGGTTAAACATTTCCATTCTCCGTGTTCTCCTTTCTCGAGATGTATGACTTTATCAAAGCTAGCACCCGCTTCTTCCCCATCATGTGTTACCATAACAACCGTTCTTTTATGTTTTTTTACTTGATGGCGCATGAATTCGTAAAAACTTTGGCGACTTTCATAATCCATTCCAGTTGTTGGTTCATCTAAAACTAATAAATCTGGTTCTGTAGCAAGAACTCTTGCGATACAAATTTTTTGCTTTTGCCCTCCAGAAAGGGCACCAATTTTTTTATTCCTAAATTCCCACATTCCCACCATTTTCAAGGCATTTTCTACTAATATATGGTCTTTTTCCGTTAGTCGTTGATACCACTTCTTTTCTTGAAATCTGCCAGAACGAACTAATTCAATAACCGTACTAGGAAAACCGACATTAAAAGAGGCAATTTGTTGTGGCACATACCCAATTTTTAATGGATCTCCTGAGCTGTTCTTTTTACTTATAAATACATTTCCAGACCATGGTTTAATTAATCCAAGCATCAATTTAAGCATAGTCGATTTGGAGGCGCCATTAGCCCCTGTTATCCCTACAAATTCTCCTGAATCTATTTCAAATGAAATTCCATTTAATGTTGGAAAATGAGAATAGCCAAAAACAATATCATCTAATGCTGCTAGTTTCATATTTTTGCATCCTTTCTATAACACTTAAATCTATCATCAGGAAGAAATATTAACTATTTTCTCTGTAAAAAAATATATTGTTGGTCAATCTACCTGAATATGTTTTAATGCCGAATAACAGCAAAAGAAAAAGTAGATTGACCAACATTTATATTCTAAGCCTGTGAATATCTCTCATTAGAGTTATTACTCATTCAACGTTTGTTTTAGGCTTTTTAAATTCTCTTCCATTACAGAAATATAATCCATTCCTTTTTTCTGATCTTCTTTGCTTAACCCTTCTAATGTATTAAGCACTTCAGTCTTAGCACCGATTTCTTTTGCAAGTGTTTCGGCAACCTTTGGAGAAGTCAATTCCTCATAATATATAACTTTTAAATCATGCTTTTTAGCGAATTTTTTCAGCTCCGCCAGCTTTGCCGGGCTAGGTTCTTGATCTGGAGACAGCCCTGCAATTGGAACCTGCTTCAGATGATACTCTTTGGCAAGGTAGCCGAATGCTGCATGTTGTGTGATAATTTCATTTCTCTTTACATCTTTTAATTCCGTACGAAATTTATTATCAAGTTTATTCAATTTATTTAAATATTCATTACTGTTTTTTTCATAATAGCTTTGATTTTTAGGATCTGCTTTTACTAATGCTTGCGTAATGGTTTTCACTTCTTGCCCAGCAAGCGCAGGGCTTAACCATACATGCGGGTCCATTTGGCTGCCGCCTTTTGATTCCTCATCTCCAACACCCTTCATTAAGGAGATTCCATTACTGGCAGCAACAAACGTCGGACCATTATTTCCTAAGCTATTCTTTATATTTGGGACCCATGTTTCCAAAGAATCACTGTTATATACTAGAAGCTTTGCATTTTGAATGTTTGCTACATCCTTTGGTGTTGGCTCCCAATCATGCGGTTCAACGTTCGCCGGGATTAAAAGTTGTACATCCGCCTTATCCCCGGCAACTTTCTTTGTAAATTCATACATTGGATAAAAAGTCGTAACTACCTTCATTTTCTTATTTCCATTGTCTTTTGCCTTATTCGTGTCTCCGCTATTGGCACATCCTGCAAGCAAAAGAATAAATGTACAAAGAAGCACTAACACTTTAACATTTTTTAAATAACGCATTACTATTCTCCATTCTATCATGATATTTTAAAAATGTAATCATTCCGATTTATACCAACTATTATTTTCACTTTCAAGCATATCATTACATCTGCTCCGTTATTATCCATGAAAATGGATCTACCAATTTAGTCCAATCCTGTTTTATTTCCTCCTCTGTGAGTAAACATTGATCCAGAGATGCTAGGATTTCTTCTTGATTCATGTCAATTCCGATAAACACAAGCTCTGTTTTTCGATCACCATATTGCGAATCCCATTCCTGTAAAAGTTCAGGCTCGCTTTCGAAATAATAAGATTGTTCCTTTTCAGAAAGTGAAGCAATCCAATACGCAACCGGACTAAGTTCAATGGATGGTCCGGCTTGTGATAACAACAGCGCAACGTCGTTTCTTGTAGCACACCATACAATTCCTTTTGATCTGACAATTTCAGCAGGAAGATTCTCTATCCAAGTGCAAAATCGCTCAGAATGAAATGGAATGTTACTTCGATAAACGAATGAACTGATCCCATATTCATCTGTTTCCGGAATATGTTCCTCTGCTTCCAATTCTTTTAACCATCCAGCAGATTGGCTAGCTCTTTCAAAATCAAATAATCCGGTATTTAGTATTTCTGATGGACTAATTTTTCCATGTTCTATTCGAAGTAGTTTAGCCTCAGGTTGAAGCTTTCTTAAGAAATGCTCTAATTGTTCCAGCTGGTCGTTTTCAAGTAAATCGCATTTATTCATGATAAGGACATCGCAAAATTCAATTTGGTCAATAAGTAAATCAGCTACTGTTCTTTCGTCACCCTCGCTGACATTTTGCAATCTATCCAATAATGAATCGCCTGAAGAGAAATCCTTCCAGAATCGATTAACATCGACAACCGTAACCATTGTATCTAATTTACATAGATTTGTTAAATCAATCCCTAATTCCTCATCTATGTATGAAAAGGTTTGAGCGACAGGTACTGGTTCACTAATACCCGTTGACTCAATCACAATATAATCGACTTCCCCATTTCTCGCCAATTTCTCCACTTCAATCAATAGATCTTCTCTTAATGTACAGCAAATGCAGCCATTTGATAATTCAACAAGCTTTTCTTCTGTTCGGTGAAGTCCCCCTCCTTGCTTTATGAGTTCTGCATCAATATTAATTTCACTCATGTCATTGACAATGACAGCCACTTTCAAGTTCTCTCGGTTTTGCAAAATATGATTCAAAATAGTTGTCTTTCCTGCCCCTAAATATCCGCTTAATACTGTTACTGGTATTTTACTCATTATGTTTCCTCCTTTTTAAAATGTAATGATTACGATTTAGTGAACAAAAATAATATATCCTATTTGTCTTCTTGAATATTCCAAGCAATCCAAAACGAATTCATTACGATTTACAATCTACTTTTAAACTTTCCACCATTAATATGTATGAATTTCACTTAATATACATAACTATAATTCAAATCGTAATGATTACGTTTTTATATTGTAGATGATACATTAGCTTGCGTCAACTCTTTTTTTTCTTTTTCATTTTAAGCAAGCTTGAACGATCCTTTCCAAACTTTTTTACCAATGCCCCCAAAAAAACCGGTGCAACAAAATATGAATGCACCGGTAGGATAATACTTAATTTTTTAATGCTTTCAAAACAATTGCTTCCCCTTTGAATGAAACAACACGACTATTTTCCACTTTTATAGCAAATTTAGCCTTTATCTCTTCGGAAGCATTTAATATAAATGAATTTAAATGCTCTTTTTCTTTATCTGATAAATTCATTCGGTTGCACCATGGTTCAAAAATAAACACTTTCTCAAAGCGGTGCCACTCTCCTACTTCAAAACCGTTATCTTCTAGCATCTGAATCCACTCTGATTTTTTCCAGGCACGAAAATGGCTGTAATCACGTATTTTTTCTATCGTATTATAAAATTCATCAAAAGCTTTTTCCTCTGGTGCAACATTATCGTCCAGTAAGAATTGACCATTGTTTTTTAATACCCTATTAACCTCTGAAAGAAAATCACGGATATTCGGAAAATGATGCGGTGCAATTCGGCAAGTTACAATATCAAAAGTTTCATTCGCAAATGGTAATTTCTCAGCATCCCCTTCCATGAACTGAACATTATGATGCCCATTGCCTTTTATAAATTTTTCAGCAGCAGCTAGCATTTCCTTTGTTAAATCAAGTGCCGTTACACTTCTCACACGGGATGCAAATGCATTAGCCGTATGCCCCCCGCCTGTTGCAATATCAAGCAGTTCTTCCTTACCCGTAATGCTTGCCATTCCTACTAGCTTCTGAAGATCATTCCCATCTTTATGCTGTTTACTTTCCACATAGGACTGCGCACTTTGCCCAAATTGTTGCCTGACATCCTTTTTTGTTTGCTCCATTCTTTATCCCCTCCGGCCTTTCTTCGTTACTATATTTTTACTATAAGACAGAAGGTACTTTATGAAAATGTTCGATTTTTAATGTTTTAACATAAGAAAAAGTTATCTTATAGGAAAACAAAAGCCTACCTCTCATCAAAGATGGGGTAGGCTTTATTCGTATGATGTTGATTAATTTCAAAACCGGCAATGACTTTTCAATGATTATTGAACTCCGACTATTTTCCTTCTTGGCTTTCTTACCCGATTAGAAATCGTATCCTTCTGAGGGGTTGTTCTCCGGATAAAAAAGGATAGAAGAAACGCAACAATGGATAAGGCGGTCGCTACCATAAAGGCATCATTAATTCCCATGACCATACCTTGATGCTCTGCAAGTAAAAAATGTACTTTATCCGATTTCAAAATATGTTCTTGTATCATAATATCTTTCATATGACTAGCACCTTTATTCGTCATAATAGAGACGAAGAATGCCATCCCGACTGCTCCGGCAATCATTCTAAGTGTATTAACCATTGCCGTACCAAACTTATTTAAATTGGATGATAATTCATTTAAACCAGCCGTAAAGATTGGCATCATCACTAATGACATTCCCAGCATTCTTATCGTATACACCGTTACAATATAGGTGAATGTCGTGGTTACTTCCAGCCTTGTAAGAGCAAAAGTGGTTAATATCGTAATTGCGAGACCGATAACCGTTAACCATTTCGCACCATATTTATCAAATAATTTTCCGGTAATCGGCGACATAATTCCCATCACAATTCCGCCAGGCAAAAGCATAAGTCCAGACAAGAGCGGTGAAAATCCACGTACATTTTGCATATAGATCGGCATTAGTATCATACCGGAGTACATTGCCATTGTTACGACAACGTTAATAACGGTAGTAAGCGAGAAAATTTTATAGCGGAAAATTCGAAATTCCAGGATAGGTTCTTCGACCACCCATTGTCTCCATACAAACAAAATTAAGCTGATACCGCCAATAATGAACATGCTTATGACATCGGCTCCACCCCAGCCATTTGTACCTGCTGTTGCAAATCCATATAAAATTCCGCCAAACCCAATGGTGGATAAGATTACACCTATAACATCCAATTTCGGGCGACTCGTTTCTGAAACATTTTTCATAAGAAAAATCGCAATGATAAAGTTCAAGAGCGCGAATGGAAATATGATAAAGAATAAAACTCTCCATGAATGACTTTGGACAATCCACCCGGATAATGTAGGACCGACAGCAGGAGCAAAGTTCATTGCTACACCAAATAGACCCATTGCAAAGCCACGGCGCTCAGGTGGAAATAAAATAAAAATCACATTCGTAATTAATGGAAATAAAATTCCTGCACCAACAGCCTGCACTACTCTTCCGATTAAAATAACAGAAAAATTCGGAGCAATGCCGCAGATTAATGTACCTATTGCAAATAAACCCATAGAGGTAAGATAAAGCTGTCTTGTTGTAAAACGGTTCATTAAATAAGCCGTAATAGGGATAACAATTCCGTTTACAAGCATAAAAATAGTAGTTAACCAGTCAGCTGTTGTCGCAGAAATATGAAGTCTATTCATCATCTGTGGCAAAGCAACATTGATTAACGTCTGATTCAAAAAGGCAATCACAGCTCCAATTAGCATCACAGTAAAAATGGGACCTGTTCGAACCGAACTATTCATTTTTGTCGTATTCATTTTTGTTTCTGTTCCTCCTTGATGTTGTATATTTTTTTTACTCTTATAAGTTGAGTTAGTGTCATTGCTGTAAATTCACCAGGTATTGCTACGTTTTAAAATAAAATTCCATTTTCTAAGATGAGTTTGGGTTACATAATAATAAGGTTGATAAGAACCAGCAAATGATAATGTTTGAGGAATGCATTTAAAATACCCGCCAAGAAGCGGGAATGCATTTTTCCATGATTTGAATAATTACAATAGATTAGTAGATTAATATTTGTAAGTACTAACACAATGTATTGAATTTTACATACCTTCAAAAGATTTGTCAAGCTAAAATTACGAATTTCGAAATACTTTTTATTAAAATGAAAAATCGAATGGTAAAACCATTCGATTCAGACTGTAGACAAACTCGATGAAGATCGAGCTTGCCTACAGTCTTTTTTGTTTTAAAATATAAATAGAAATAATACTTGGGGTGATGAAGATGCTTTCAAAACATAATTCCATTCAACGTGATCAAGTAGAAATGATCGCTTTAGACCAGTTGGTTCCCGAAAATCATTTAGTCCGAAAAATGGAGGCAGCGATTGATTTCTCTTTCATTTATGATTTAGTGGAAGAAACATATTCCGCAGTTGGACGCCCAAGTATTGATCCCGTGATCTTGATTAAACTTACCTTTATTCAATATACATTTGGCATTCGTTCGATGCGTCAAACGATTGAAGAATTAAAAACGAATATGGCCTATCGCTGGTTTCTTGGTTATGGTTTCTATGATAGAGTCCCTCATTTCTCTACCTTTGGAAAAAACTATGAGCGTCGTTTTAAAGATACCGATTTGTTTGAACAGATTTTCTATCGAATTCTAAAAACAGCAGCGGAAAAGAATTTGATAAGTGCAGAACATGTTTTTATCGACTCCACTCATGTAAAAGCGAGTGCGAATAAACGTAAATTCGAAAAAAAGGTGGTCCGAAAAGAAACACGTGCCTATCAAGAACAGCTCCAAGAAGAAATCAATCAAGACCGGGAAGATCATGGAAAAAAGCCATTTCCACCAGATAAATTTGAAAAAGAAGATACAAAAGAAATAAAAGAAAGTACCACAGATCCTGAGAGTGGTTACTATGTGAAAGACGAACGGACTAAACAGTTCGCCTATTCTTTTCATGCAGCTTCTGACCGCAAAGGATTTGTTTTAGGAAATATGGTGACACCAGGAAATACCCACGATAGCGTAATCCTAGAACCATTAGTAGAACAAGTAATGGATATTGTAGGAAAGCCCGATGCCGTTGCGGCAGATGCAGCTTATAAAACACCGGCCATCACGAAATACTTAATCGAAAACGAAATGACACCTGCTTTACCTTATACAAGACCACGTACAAAAGAAGGTTTCTTCCGAAAACACGAGTACGTATATGATGAATACTATGATTGTTACATATGCCCATCAGGGGAGATATTGAATTACTCTACCACGACAAAAGAAGGGTATCGTGAATACAAATCTTCTAAGCATATTTGCGCTAATTGTCCATTTTTATCGCAATGTACGGAGAGTAAGGATCATCAAAAAGTAGTGACTCGTCATATTTGGCAAGAGTACCTTGAGGAAGCAGATCATCTTCGTCATCACAAAGAGGTAAAAACGATATATGCGAAACGCAAAGAAACGATTGAGCGTGTATTTGCAGACGCAAAAGAAAAGCATGGTATGCGTTGGACAACGTTAAGGGGACTTAAAAAATTGTCGATGCAGGCGATGCTTACTTTCGCTGCCATGAATTTGAAGAAAATGGCCAACTGGATATGGAAAGGTCCGGAAATGGCCTAGTAGATGAGGATGAGAGAGGTCAGCATACACCCAAAAAGGTAAAAAAGTAAGAACAAAATCAAAAGGGGTTCGGAATGTGACCATTCCGAACCCCTTTTGTCTACAATCTGAATCGAATGGTAAAACCATTCGATTTTTTTCCGTCAATTTGAAAACTGTGATTTATACTGGCTAATTACCAGATCAGGCTCTAAGTTTTCTCCCTGCATTTGTCTTAAACGTGCAGCTTTGTTCACTTGCTCATCTGCATGATAGCTTGAACGAACGAGTGGACCTGCCTCACAATGTTTGAAACCTTTTTGCAAGGCAATTTCCTTTAATTCTGCAAATTCATCTGGGTGTACATAGCGTTCAACTTTAAGATGTTTCTTAGTAGGCTGTAAATATTGACCGATTGTCATAATATCTACATTATGTGCCAGTAGGTCATCCATTGCTTGAATGATTTCCTCTTTCGTTTCACCAAGTCCAACCATAATACTTGATTTTGTTGGTGTATTCGGGCTAATTTCTTTTACTCTTTTCAAAAGTTCTAATGAACGTTGATAAGTTGCTTTAGAACGAACTCGTTTTGTTAATCGCTCCACTGTTTCGATATTATGGTTAAAAATATCCGGTTTTGCATCCATTAATGTTTTCAAGCTTTCGTAATCACCTTTCATATCTGAAGGCAGCACTTCTACCGTACAAGATGGAACACGGCGTCTAATTGCACGAATCGTTTCAGCAAAAATAGCCGCACCTCCATCAGCAAGGTCATCACGTGCAACAGCGGTAATAACGCAATGGCGCAATCCCATTACTTCAACAGATCTAGCTACACGTTCCGGTTCTTCCCAATCTAATTCAGTCGGTAACCCAGTTTTCACCGCACAGAAGCGGCAGCCGCGTGTACAAAGATCACCAAGGATCATAAAGGTTGCTGTTTTTCGTACCGCCCAGCACTCATGGATATTAGGACATTTTGCTTCCTCACAAACGGTATGCAATCTTTCTTCGCGCATCATTTTTTTCAAACCGGTATAGGTTTTGTTTGTGTTTAATTTAATTTTTAACCACTCAGGCTTTCTTAAGTATTCATCATTTTTGTTAACCACTATGTACACTCCTTATCGATAAAAGGTATAACTATCTGTTGCATACTTTTCTGCCATTAGGCTTTGAGCTTCATCGATCATTTGTTGTGGTGGTTCATAAGGAGTTAATTCGATATTCAGCCCTTTTTTAAAGCCATTTTTAAAAGCGTCTTTAACCTCTTCCAGTGTTGCTTTTCTGCCCAAAATCTGATTAATCGAGACAGCTTTGTCTTTAAATGCGTTTTTCGCTCTTAGCTTTACTTTTTCATTAGGGAAGATAAATAGATTATATAAAGCATCTTCATCCATCTCCATTGGAATCGAGCCATGCTGTAAAATGACCCCTTTTTGTCGGGTTTGGGCACTTCCTGCAGCCTTTTTCCCGCCAATTTCTAATTCATACCATGATGCTTCCTCAAAACAAACAGCTGTCCCCGTTTTCCCTATCGGGGCATCCGGTATCGCTAATTCAGCTGAAATACCAAGTAATCGATAACCTTCTAACAACCCTTGGGACAAGACCCGATAAGATTCAATGATAGAAGGCGACATTTTTTTATGTTTTTCACTAATAATAACAGAGTAGGTTAACTCCTTGTCATGCAATACCGCGAGACCCCCGGTCGGACGCCTGACGATGTCAATTCCCCTCTCCTTTGCGGCAGAAACATCGATTCTTCCAACTGTTTTCTGAAAATGTCCCAGTGATAATCCCGCCGGCTCCCATTCATAGAAACGAAGCACAGGTGGAATCTCCCCTTTACTATGCCAGTTAAGAAGAACCTCATCCATTGCCATGTTAAACGCAGGAGAGCTTATCCCAGTATCAAGAAATAACCATTCTTCTTCCAAGGTTTTTCCCACTCCCATTCTTTAATTGTGTCCCTTTTTTAAACAATTTTAGTTTAACATTCTCCCCATCTTTGTCAACGGAATCCCTTACTTACATTATTTTTCTTGTTAAACCATTTATAAAATAGATAGGAAAGAAGAAGAGTGAGCATGATGGAGATCCATGAAGTGTACCATGTCCAATGAATATATTTAACCAAGTCAGTATAGCGTAATATTAGGACTTCAACTGGTACTAATATAGTAGGAAAGGCAAAAACATAAAAGATTTTCCACCAAAAACCTTTTTGGGTTGGATAATGGATATTAAAAAGAACACTAATCACAGGAAAGGCAAGAAACTCAAATGTAAAGCTTGTCCGTACCGCATGAGCAAAGAAACGACTTGGATATTCAATAAGCCCATATTGGACAACTGCAAGTCCAAGAATCCAGGCTGGAAGCTGCATAAATAAAAAGCTAACCCATGCATCACGAATTTTTTGTTTGGGAACAAAAATAAAAAGCAACAGAAAGGAAATAATCCATATTAATGTCTCAATGATGATGTTCCTATTCATAGTTCACCATATTACGCTCCTTTGATTTCTTAAAAAACCATTTTGTAAACCATAAGGACCCTAAATTAAATATCAATGCCAGAATAAATTGGTTGAATACGCTCCAATGAATGTATCTCTTCATATCCGTAAATTTTTCAACTGAAAAATCATATATACTAATGAAAATAGTAGCCCCCAGAACAAATATACATTGGATATACCGATTTCGATGATATGGAAAAAGAAAATAATAAAGTACAGAAAAGACCGGGAAAATAATAAAATCATTGAAAAAGTTTTGTGTCGTTGCCTTTGGAAACATCCGAAAAGTGCTTTTTACCAAATCATATTCAGCCAAAATAACCCCTGCTCCCCACGTTAAGCTTTGAAAAAAAATAAAATTTAACCACGCTTCCCGCATTCGATTTTTCGGCACAATGAGGAAAAGAAGAAAAATGACGATGATAGAAGTGATGATAATCCATAAAACATTTTTAGAGAAAACCATAAATTATCCTCTGCCTTCTTTTTATAGTTACTATGTACATTTTTCACAAAAATAGTATTTGTGATATGCCCCCTTTTTCATACAAAGATGTAAAAACTGTTGTGTCCAATAAATGTTACCTAGAAAAATTAAAACTCATTAATTAAACTTACATTTTTTAACACAAAAGGAACGAATAATACAAATTAATATGAAAATACTTTTCAATAAGGAGGTCACATTTTATGACAAATCTTTTTGAATCAACCAAAGACTTTTTCAAAACTCTTATTGATTGTGAGGAGAAAAATCCACTTCATGTCGGAGAAGTTAATAGTCTATGGGTCCTTTTGACCATGTTAGAAGAGGGAATTAGTGTTTATCAAATTGGCTTAAACACAACAAATGATGATGATTTAATACATGCATTAAAAAATGGCGAGCAATCATCAAAGGCAATTTCAAACCAATTAAGAACTTTTTTTAAAAAAGAAGGAATTCCACTTCCCGATACCTCAGAGGAAAAGCCAAAGTCAGATCCAAATTCCATTCCTCTTGGGGTAAAGTATACAGATGAAGAACTAGCTAATCTGGTTTCTGTAAAAGTGGCAGCTCAAATTACATTAATCGGACAAGCATTGGCTATGTCAGTCAGAAGTGATTCATGTGAGTTATTATTACAAATTCAATATGAACTTTTAAAGTACGGTTCCTCTTTTAAAACTTTAATGAGAAGAAACGGTTGGATAAAAGTACCTCCGTATTATTATACTCCCGGAGCTCCTGGCAGTTGATATCCGCCATATTTCCAAATAAGGGAAAAATTTTAATATGTAAATATTAGTGATAAGTCTCGCGGGTGCTGTTGTCTTCCGTGAGACCAATTTATTCCTCAGCATAAAATCCACGCTAATTCACCATTTCACATAAAGTGTACAAAGCCATCTATATTTATGAGAATATTCAAACTTCCCATTGAATGAACATCAAAATTAAGATATATTTATATAATATTATCGTTTAGGTTACCGAAATTGTTACTAATTAGAGGTGTTTATATTGCGACCGATTTTTCTTGGCATCTGTGCTGCCTTCTTTTTTGCGTTTACTTTTATTCTTAATCAGGCGATGGACTTATCAGGGGGAAGCTGGATTTGGAGTGCGTCGCTGAGATATATATTCATGGTCCCATTTTTAGTATGTATTGTAGGAATAAAAGGAAATCTCAAGGAACTTTTCCACGAATTAAGAGTACGTCCCGTCAGCTGGCTGCTATGGAGCTTTGTTGGATTTGGACTTTTTTATGCACCTTTATGCTTTGCTGCCGCTTATTCACCGGGTTGGCTTATTGCAGGAACATGGCAGATTACGATTATTTCAGGTGCCCTGCTCACTCCGCTTTTTTTTGAAACAGTGGAGACTATCAACGGCCCGGTGAAGATTCGAGGAAAAATTCCGTATAAAGGATTGGTCATGTCGCTTATCATTTTATTAGGAATTATTCTAATGCAATTAGAGCATTCCAAGCATGTTTCCCTTGAAAATGTTCTGCTCGGAGTAATACCTGTTCTCATCGCCTCACTAGCTTATCCGTTGGGAAATCGAAAAATGATGGATATTTGTATGGGACGTTTAGATGCGTATCAGCGTGTACTAGGCATGACTTTGGCTAGCTTGCCTCTCTGGATTTTATTATCTGTCTATGGAGTTTTTACCGTTGGGCTGCCTAGCTTCGGCCAAACCATTCAATCAGGATTAGTTGCCATCTGCTCCGGTGTTATTGCAACTGTTTTATTTTTCAAAGCAACCGATATGGTAAGAGGAAATATGCAAAAACTTGCTTCTGTAGAAGCTACCCAATCCATGGAAGTGCTTTTTACCTTAATCGGAGAACTGCTGTTTCTATCCATTCCAAATCCGTCTCTTCTTTCGTGGTTCGGAATGTTTGTCGTGATTGTTGGGATGGTAATGCATAGTTATGTGGCACAAATTACGCGTAAAAAACAATTCCTTGGAGACCATCGAAACGTTGGAATATAAAAAGGAATTCAACAATCTCATCAAAGGAAATTTAAAAAGCTTGGTTCTGCCATGGACCAAGCTTTTTATACGTAAGTTTTTTATCTTGTTACTACCAAACTAAAAGCACAAGGCTATCTTGTGCTGTATGTCATTTTATGGAGTTGTTCTGGGTGGGAATGTTTAGTTTAGCGGCAAGATAATTTCAATGATCGTTCCTTTCGAGTCGCTCCAAATATGAATAGTGCCATGATGATTTTCGATGATTTGTTTGGATATCATGAAACCGAGTCCCGTGCCATTTTCTTTTGTTGTAAAAAATGGCTGTCCAATCTTTTTCAAAAGCTCCTTTGGAATACCGAATCCTGTATCTTTAAATAACATTTTTACTTTATCTTGACCATGTTCTTTTAATTCAATTGTTATATTACCGCCGTCAGGCATGGCCTCAATGGAATTTTTCAACAGGTTAATAAATACTTGTTTTAATTGATTCTCATCACATTTAATCTTGAGATTGTCACAATCGTAGTTGGTGCTGATCACAATATTTTTCATAATGGCATGTGTATCAATCAGCGCTTTCACATGCTCAATCATTACGGCTAATTCTTTTATTTCAAACTTCAAATCCTGTGGCTTGGCAAGGACTAATAGCTCTGAAAGAATAATTTCGATTCTGTCCATTTCAGATTCAATAATATTAAAATAATTGGAATGAGTTTTTAACTCTGATTGCATAAGTTGAAGGAAACCTTTGATAGCCGTTAATGGATTTCTTACTTCATGAGCAATTCCTGCAGCCAGTTGACCAGCAACAGATAATTTTTCAGAATGCAACAGAAGCTCCTGTGTTTTTTTGCGTTCCGTAATGTCACGAATAATAATATGTTTGACCGGATTATTTCGATAGATGGTCGTAATTCCTTTCATTTCCACATCAACTTCGCTTCCATCCAAGCGGATAAGCCTATATTCGATGAAGTCTTCTCCATCTTCCTCCAGATTCATTCGTTTAGATGCAATATCATGATAATCGGGATGTATGATATCCAGTAGTGATTTTTGTAATATTACTTCCTTTGTACAAGCTCCCAGTAAATTCACACCGGTATCATTGATAAACAGAATTTCATTTCCGGCTGCTAAAATAGCCGCATCCGGTGCATTCTCCACTAAATTCCGGTAGGTTTCTTCCCTTTTCTTAACATCATCTTCTGATAATTTTCTTTCCGTAATATCTCTAATAACACTAATTACTTCTGTTACTTCATCTGTTTTTGGGTCTCTGATAAGCTTGAACAGAGATTCTACCCATACATAATTTCCATTCTTTTTACGCATTCGAAAGGTCGTTCTTCCATTTTCACCTTTGCTGATAACATCACTACGGTTTTTCATAACTCTCTTTTTATCATGATAATGAACATACGAAAATTTATTCTGGTTAAGCAACTCTTCAGGGGTATAGCCAAGAATGTGCTCGCACGAAGGGGAAAGGTAAAGAAAATTCCCATCCAAATCTGTTCTTACAATTATGTCCAGTGAATTTTCTGTCAATAATCTATGTATATCCTGTTCTTTACGATTTTTTGCGTTTTTTTTCTTTATTGCCGTGATATCTCTAGCGACTCCATATATTCCAACTACTTCATTATTCACAATAATCGGCAGGCTCGTAACATTTAAAAAAACCTGATCCCCGCTATTTTTGGTAATTTTATAATCATTGTTTTGGATTTTCCCTTCAAAGGCATCATGAAAGTTTTGAAAAACTCTATGTAAATCATCCACTGGAACAAGTTTTTGGAAAGTCATTTCCGCTAAATTGTCCGCTTGAATTCCGAGAATCCTTTCACATGCAGGATTCACTTTCATAAAATGACCATCTAAATCCAGAGCATATATTGCATCCTCATTCTCCATAAAAATTGTTTCGTATCTAGGCATGTTTTCTTTTAAATACTTTTCTAGTAAAAGCCTTTTTTCCTTTTTTAAAGCATTAATAGAACTGTCCATCTTTCTCTATTCAGTTCCTTTCTAGTGAATTTATAAGAAAAGCAGAAGCACCCTGCTTATCGGCGTACTGATTTCGTAGTCGCTCACCTCGAGATAAAGGAAACCGTGCTGAGGTAGTTCACGAGCTGATGTTTTACCCGCAGGGAGGAGACGGAGAAATCCGCTAGCCCATAGGCGCTGTAGCTAGACAAAGTCTAAACTTATACTTTCTTATTACTATAAAAAAAGAATCGAACTATTAACAACATGTTTTTTAGCCCTCTTATAAAAACTTTTCGAGCAGATTCTACCAGAATAAATAAATGTTCTGACTTCCTACAACTACGAGTTAGCTGTCTGTTCAAGTAGGTTGTTCAACAAATTGATAAGTAGAATACTTTCGAACCTATAAGCTTTATCCTTAAAAATATACCTTTATCTACTAAGGAGATTGCACATCCACTATTTACCTTAATTGTAGATTTCGATTTCTATTTAATCAACTTATTTATTAGTCTTCATTGCTATTATTTACCTATGACATTTAAAAGTAATAAAGAGTAATAGTTCTGTAATCTTGCCTTAACCTTCTTATGTTATAACTTAAACTACGGAATAGGAGGTTACCCTATGCAAATAATGAAAAAAGGCATTGTGGTATTAGCCACCGCTGCACTTTGTTTTTCTGTTACGGAAATAGCGGCGAATGCACAGACTAGTGTGGATAGCTTACATAACATGCAAAGAAATTTACAAAGCAATCAACAAGCTATTACGGAAAAGGAAAAAGAACAGCAAGAGGTTAATGATGAACTGAATAACGTAAAAAATGAATGGGAATCCCTTCAGTCTTTAATTCAAAAAAACAAAGATGAAATTTCAACGATTGAGGATAAAATCAGCTCTGTTAACAAGGTCATTGAAGAAAAGAAAGAAGAAATCGTCCAGCTTGAAGATCAAGTGTTGGCACGAAAAAATATCATAAAAAAGCGATTAGTTGCTTTTCAAAAACGGGGCAAAATCAACTTTGTCCTAGACGCTCTCTTAAATGCAGAAAGCTTCGATGATCTCGTTAACCGAATTAGTGCTATATCCACCCTACTTTCAGCTGATAGCGAAATATTGGATCAGCAGCAGCAGGATATTAAAAAAATTAAAAACGATAAAAAAGAAATTGCCAAAAAAGAAGACGAATTAACGACGGAACGAAAAAAACTAACAGCAAGCCAAGAAGAACTTCAAGTGAAACTTTCATCCAAGCAAGAAGTGATTAATACACTTCAAGCAAAATATAAAAATATCAATCAAGACCTCATGCGGGCGAAACAAACAAAATCTAGTCTATATTCTCAAATCAATACTATTAAAGAAAATATTCGTAAAGAGAGAGCAGCTGCAAAGGCAAGAATCCAAGACGATCAACGAACGGTAGTTTCAGACCCACAGCCTGCCGGTGGAACAGAATTGTATATGAACGCAACAGCCTATAGTTATCAAGATACTAAAGGACATATCACCACACTGGGATACGATATTCGTAAAAACCCTAATATGAAATTAATTGCAGTTGATCCAAATGTCATTCCTCTAGGCAGCAAGGTCTGGGTGGAAGGATATGGTGTTGCAATTGCAGGTGATACAGGCGGTGCCATTAATGGACATAGAATTGATATTCTCATGCCATCCCACAAAGCGGCCGTGTCCTTTGGACGCAGAACGGTTAAGATAAAGATTTTAAACTAATGATGAGTGAAAAATGAAACGGAATAACCTTGATAAAGGTTACTCCGTTTCAGACTGTAGACAAACTCGATGAAGATCGAGCTTGCCTACAGTCTTTTTTGTTTTAAAATATAAATAGAAATAATACTTGGGGTGATGAAGATGCTTTCAAAACATAATTCCATTCAACGTGATCAAGTAGAAATGATCGCTTTAGACCAGTTGGTTCCCGAAAATCATTTAGTCCGAAAAATGGAGGCAGCGATTGATTTCTCTTTCATTTATGATTTAGTGGAAGAAACATATTCCGCAGTTGGACGCCCAAGTATTGATCCCGTGATCTTGATTAAACTTACCTTTATTCAATATACATTTGGCATTCGTTCGATGCGTCAAACGATTGAAGAATTAAAAACGAATATGGCCTATCGCTGGTTTCTTGGTTATGGTTTCTATGATAGAGTCCCTCATTTCTCTACCTTTGGAAAAAACTATGAGCGTCGTTTTAAAGATACCGATTTGTTTGAACAGATTTTCTATCGAATTCTAAAAACAGCAGCGGAAAAGAATTTGATAAGTGCAGAACATGTTTTTATCGACTCCACTCATGTAAAAGCGAGTGCGAATAAACGTAAATTCGAAAAAAAGGTGGTCCGAAAAGAAACACGTGCCTATCAAGAACAGCTCCAAGAAGAAATCAATCAAGACCGGGAAGATCATGGAAAAAAGCCATTTCCACCAGATAAATTTGAAAAAGAAGATACAAAAGAAATAAAAGAAAGTACCACAGATCCTGAGAGTGGTTACTATGTGAAAGACGAACGGACTAAACAGTTCGCCTATTCTTTTCATGCAGCTTCTGACCGCAAAGGATTTGTTTTAGGAAATATGGTGACACCAGGAAATACCCACGATAGCGTAATCCTAGAACCATTAGTAGAACAAGTAATGGATATTGTAGGAAAGCCCGATGCCGTTGCGGCAGATGCAGCTTATAAAACACCGGCCATCACGAAATACTTAATCGAAAACGAAATGACACCTGCTTTACCTTATACAAGACCACGTACAAAAGAAGGTTTCTTCCGAAAACACGAGTACGTATATGATGAATACTATGATTGTTACATATGCCCATCAGGGGAGATATTGAATTACTCTACCACGACAAAAGAAGGGTATCGTGAATACAAATCTTCTAAGCATATTTGCGCTAATTGTCCATTTTTATCGCAATGTACGGAGAGTAAGGATCATCAAAAAGTAGTGACTCGTCATATTTGGCAAGAGTACCTTGAGGAAGCAGATCATCTTCGTCATCACAAAGAGGTAAAAACGATATATGCGAAACGCAAAGAAACGATTGAGCGTGTATTTGCAGACGCAAAAGAAAAGCATGGTATGCGTTGGACAACGTTAAGGGGACTTAAAAAATTGTCGATGCAGGCGATGCTTACTTTCGCTGCCATGAATTTGAAGAAAATGGCCAACTGGATATGGAAAGGTCCGGAAATGGCCTAGTAGATGAGGATGAGAGAGGTCAGCATACACCCAAAAAGGTAAAAAAGTAAGAACAAAATCAAAAGGGGTTCGGAATGTGACCATTCCGAACCCCTTTTGTCTACAATCTGAAACGGAATAACCTTGATAAAGGTTACTCCGTTTTTTATTTATATTTTCACATCAATATTGTTCCTCGTATAAGTTTGTCTATTTCCCCACATATTCTTCAGAAAAAATCCTCTTTAATCAATAATATCTACATAATAAAAACGTTTATCTGCTATTCTGCTTTCCCCTAATGTATGCTTAATCGGAAAAGAGAAAATTGGCCCATCAAATACAAATGTGTGGTATTCCCCATTTTCACCGCATATATCTGCGTTCGATGGATAGTCTTCGATGAATTGCGGGTCAATTTCATGTCCAACAAATGCTGGATCCAATTGTTCAGAATCCACACATGTCAATCTTGTTCGAAAGCCTTCTGCTAAATACTCTCGAATTAAATCATTTGGCTTCTCACCCCAGATAGGGAAAATTGGTGTTAATCCTGTTCCTTCTAACATTTTTTCACGATATTCTTTTACATCCTTTAAATAAATATCCCCAAACATAATATAATGGATTCCAGCTTCTTTTATTTGCGCTACTGCTTCTTTCATCTTTTGTTGATATATTTCATTGCTGCAATGGCTGGGGATTCGCACTTTTCGGAGTTTTACTCCTAATGAATCTGCTTGCTTTTCAAGGAATTCTTCGCGAACCCCATGCATAGATGTCCGGTTGTAATCATCCGTAACAGTTGTTAAGAGTGAATCAATTTCCCATTTTCCTTCCTTTATCAATCTATTCATTGCTAATGCACAATCCTTCCCCCCGCTAAAAGAAACCACGATTTTCTCTTTCATTACGATTTCCCCTTTTCTTTGATATAAATTAAATTTAGCATATCTTTTTTAAGTGCGAAAAAGATTAAAGGGTTAGGATGAAGGTTTGTTAATATCGCACCTTCTCCCCCTGGCTTTCCCTTAATTTAGCATGATTTCCCCATCATTGGGCAATATAAAAATATTTATAATAAGGGGAAATGCATAATGAATTTAACACCTGAACAGCGAATTGAACTGCATGGCTTCAACAATCTGACTAAATCGCTTAGCTTCAATATGTACGATATTTGTTATACTAAAACGAAAGACGAACGTGAAGCATACATTGCTTACATTGATGAACAGTATAATTCCGACCGGTTAACGAAAATACTTAAGGCTGTTTCGGATATTATTGGGGCGCATGTTTTAAATATTGCTCAACAGGATTATGTACCACAGGGTGCCAGTGTAACGATGCTTATTTCAGAGGGGCCAGTTGTAGAAGTGCCGAATGAATCTTTTTCTGAGTCACCCGGTCCATTGCCTGACTCCGTTGTCATGCAGCTGGATAAAAGTCATATTACCGTCCATACCTACCCGGAATATCATCCGGATGAAGGAATCAGCACCTTTCGTGCCGATATTGATGTATCTACATGTGGAGAAATTTCTCCTCTTAAAGCATTAAACCATCTTATTCATTCCTTTGATACCGATATTATGACCATTGATTATCGTGTTCGGGGATTTACACGAGATAAAACTGGTCATAAATTGTTTATTGATCATGAAATTAGTTCGATTCAAAATTACATACCTGACAATATAATAAACCAATATGACATGATTGATGTGAATGTTTACCAAGAGCATATTTTTCATACAAAATGCAAGCTCAAGGATTTTGATCTTAATAACTATCTATTTGGATATACAAAAGATAAGCTAACATCTGCTGAGATTGAACATATTACAAAAAAATTGCAAACCGAAATGGATGAAATTTTTTACGGAAAAAATATGGATGACGGGTTTTATTAAAAGACTCAAATACTTTCACCTATATTCCCATTATTCAGCACACGTCCATACAAAAGAAATAGTTTCTACATACAATATAACAATCCTGTTTGAATGGAGGTGCTTATAATGGGATTTTGCTGTAATAGAGGATATAGTTATGCTATGCCAGTGGGCGGTGGAGGCAACATGTTTGTATTAATAGTCGTATTGTTCATCTTGTTAATTATCGTTGGTGCTGCTTGGGTTTGTTAACATCACACTACCTCCTTTATAAGATGAGGCGTCAGTTTGACGCTTCATTTCCATTTATAAAGGACTAAGACTTTAAAAACATTGCGTCGATAAGTAAAATATTATTTATACATTTTATCCAGGCAGGTGTATCTATTTGGACATCAAGCATTTGCAGTATTTTATCGAAGTAACGAAATATAATAGCTTCTCGATTGCAGCGGAGCATTTATTTATTACACAGCCCACCATTAGCAAAATGATCAAGAACCTTGAAACAGAGCTGGGTGTTTCTCTCTTTGACCGCTCTCGGAAGCAATTAACATTAACAGATGCCGGCAAAGTGATATTAGAGCAAGCAAAGTTAGTGGACCAGGCTTTTCATAATTTAGAATCGGAATTAGATAATCTCTTAGGTCTTAAAACGGGGACCATCAGAATTGGACTTCCCCCTATTTTTGACGCGCATTTTTTGCTTAAATTTATTGGCCTTTTTGCTAATAAATATCCAGGTATTACCTTTCAATTAACAGAGGACGGATCCAAAAAAGTAGAGGAGGAAGTTGAAAACAATTTACTGGATGTTGGCGTTGTTGTGCTTCCAACTAATAATGAAATTTTTAACCATTTTTCCTTTATGGAAGAAGATTTAAATCTCATTTTGCATCCTTCTCACCCGTTAGCAAATCGCGAACAAATCGATTTAATAGAGCTTGCAAATGAATCCTTTATTTTATTTAATAAGGAATTTGTTCTGCATGACCGTATCATCTCTTCTTGTCACAGTGTAGGATTTGATCCAAAAATTATCTCTAAAAGTTCTCAATGGTCCTTTATTGAAGAAATGGTTTCTTGGAATTTGGGGGTCTCCCTTTTACCGGAAAGTCTGTGCCATCAATTAAATAAAAAAGTCCGATCAATAAAGGTTGTAAACCCATCCATAAGCTGGAATTTAGGAATTATATGGGCAAAGCATCAGTATCTTTCCTTCGCAGCTCGCGAATGGCTCACCTTTACAAAAAAGGAACTCAAAAAAGGAATATAAGTTGTATGCCTTTTCATTATGGTTGGAAGCATTTACATAGATAAAAGCTATATTACACATAAAATATATCCATTTTACTTACATAACGATGCGGCTTACAATTTTATAGTAGGCTAAAAACCTTTCTGGTATTTCATCTTTGGATTCCAAACAAGAAAGGATGTTGTAATATGAACGCAAAAAAAGTGAAAGAAAGCCGTATCGTAAATACTGCACAAGTTTTATCTTGTGATTTAAATAATTATAATACATTATTCGGCGGAATTTTAATGAAAAAACTAGACGATGCCGCCACACTTTCTGCACGCAGACACTCTAGAATTAAAGAATGTGTTACTGCATCAACCGATTCGATTGATTTTCTTTGCCCTATTCATCAAACAGACTCCGTATGTGTGGAGTCATTTGTTACGTATACAGGAAGAACGTCTATGGAGATCTTCTGCAAAGTCATCGCGGAAGATATCATGACCGGCGAACGCCGAATTGCAGCAACCGCATTTTTAACCTTTGTTGCATTAGATGAAAACAAGAAACCAGTGGAAGTACCAGGTGTAATACCAGAAACAGAAGAAGAAAAATTCCTTTACAATACAGGTAAAGAACGTGCCGAAATACGTAAATTAAGAAGACAAAAAAGTAAGGAATTAGCAGGCTACATTACTATTAACAAGCCATGGGATAACTAAGAAAAGCGTAGGCGCTGGATCTAGACATAGTCTTCATTAGTTAAAAAATATTTTAAGGAGGATGGATGATGCTGACACTAACAAGCCTTGATGAGTTAAAAATTGCAAAAGAGGCATTAGCAGAGCTTCAGACTTCATACCCTGAGCTTTACGAAAAACTCGTTCATGTTGTTAGCTTTACTAGAGCATTGCAATTTAAATATCAGTACATGGGCAGTTTATTGATGGATGAAGATGCAAGTCGTTATACTCCTCCATTTGTCCAAGGTTCTGTTTTACGTTTATATAAGAAAGAACTTCAAACATTGAAGGATGATATTGATTTTCCGGTATTAAAGAAAACTTTTATAAATATAAAAGGCATCGGATATTCCCGAATTAGTTTATTGATCTTAGGGAATTCACCAGAAAGAATCGTTGGGGCTCCTATTATTAAATAAATCCCCTTTTCACGAATTTCCTCTTGTAGTTCTTTTGCCTCATATTGTCATATAGATAGATTTCAAAGGAGATTCCCCACATCCCTCCTACTTTGAAAAGCAGAGACATTTTGTTCTCTGCTTATTTTTATTTCCACTTATAGGTAATAGGATATATGTTATCTCAATCTTAGATTTGTGGGTTTATATTGTGATTGAATAGGTTAACATTAGATATAATAATGTTAACCTATTTTTATATAAAGTTGACATTACTTCTGTTTTTCCTTTATTCTATAGAAGCATATAGTACTTTCAGATGGAAAGGGGAATACAGATGGATTGGAAACTATTAGGGAGTCAAGTTTTAGATGGGTATGAATTAACGGATAATGAAGCGCTAGCCATTTTAAATTGCCCGGATGAGGATCTATTGGAATTACTCCATGGTGCTTACCAAATAAGGAAGCATTATTATGGAAACAAAGTTAAGTTAAACATGATTATTAATACAAAATCGGGACTTTGCCCGGAAAATTGCGGTTACTGTGCTCAATCGATTATTTCAAAGGCACCGATTGAAAAATATGCCTTGGTTGACAAAGATACGATTGTACAAGGTGCTAAACATGCCGCTGAACTCCAGGCTGGAACTTATTGCATTGTTGCGAGCGGACGCGGACCAACCAATCGGGAACTGGATCATATTGTTTCCGCTGTAGAAGATATCAAAGCGAACTATCCACTTAAAATTTGCGCATGTCTTGGTATTCTAAAGCCTGAACAAGCATCGAAACTGAAGGCAGCAGGTGTGGATCGATATAATCATAATATTAATACTTCAGAGTCTCATCACACATGTATTACTACCTCACATACATATCAGGATCGTGTTAACACGGTGAATCTGGTCAAGGATAGCGGCATTTCCCCTTGCTCCGGCGTTATTGTTGGGATGAAGGAATCAAAACAGGATGTTATAGATATGGCAAGAAGCCTTAAAATCCTTGATGCCGATTCCATTCCAGTAAACTTTCTTCATGCTGTCGAAGGTACACCTCTTGAGGGGGTAAATGAGCTTAACCCCAGGTATTGTTTGAAAGTGCTCTGCCTCTTCCGTTACATAAACCCTTCGAAAGAAATTCGTATTTCCGGAGGACGTGAGGTTAATTTAAGGAGCCTGCAGCCTTTAGGTCTTTATCCAGCCAACTCTATATTTATTGGAGATTATCTTACAACAGAAGGACAATCTGCAACGGCTGATCATCAGTTATTAGAGGATCTTGGGTTTGAGATTGATGTAGTTGCAAATTAATAGTTAAGTTAGTGCGGATGGAACTAATCACCATTTTTTGATCCTCATTTACTTGTATGAAGGATCATTTGTTTGTTTTCTTCTTGGTTTTGTCCTTCATCCACTTTTCAAAGGAAATTGCATGGGATCTTCTTTTTGTCAGAAGAAAATTTTTTATAAATCATCTATTTAGCACTTTTTACTTTTTATTTAATGTACAAAAAAGGAGCATCTTTTGCTTTAGATACTCCTTTTTTTATTTTATTTTAATATTTTAAACTCCCCATTAATGGAAGCGATCGTTTCATTCGTATCAACATACTTAAATTCAACGACAGAACCTTTCTCCAAAAAGATTGAATACGGAAAATCCGTTGATTGTACAACAAAGATTTTCTCACTGCCATCCACCATGAATTTGACCGTTGTACTCTGTGCCGTTTCAGCTTTGTATACATGAGTAACGGTTCCTTTTAACGATTTAAGCAACGCTTGATCTGTTGGTGTTGCAACATCGTTTCCTAGTTTTGTGGCAATGGCATATTTATAGTTATCAAATAAGGCTCGTTTGGAGTCCTCAGCGCTATATACCTTTTCATCTTTTGCATTAATAAGCATCATTTCTCTTAACACATGATTCGAATCCATTAACGGAACTACCCATGTGAATTGACCATAAATCGAATATAGAATAGGAGTGCCCGCATCATATTTATTTGCCCTGAAGGTTTTTTCCGCAACGTTCATGGCTGATTTCCCATTTAGGAGGCCATTCCCTTCTGTATAAAAGGTGAATTTCCCGGTACGTGCATTTAAAATCGAATAGCTAACCATTGAACCGCTTCCTGATTTTGGACGGGTAAAGTCCGTAAACCAATGTAGTTGCAGGTCATGATTGAATACACCGTTTACTTCGTCGACACCCTTCCATTGGGTCGGAACCATCACATCCTCTTGGGAAAAGTGCGAATTCCAAAAGCCGTGAACATATTTGCCATACCATTCATTCCAATCTTCTGCAACGCTTGTTGGAATAGCGTGATCAATAAAGTCCGGCAGGTTTGCAAGTGTATATTCCTTAGTCTTTCCTGTAGCAGGGTCGACTAAATAAATTCCTTGAACATCGACAATATTTCTAAACTTTTTGTACTCCCCATATGGAATAACATAGTAAGGGTGGTCTTGGTCGTCTGGCTCGAAGCTGACATCCAATAATATTTTATCTTTGTGCAAGCTGCGGACATGTCTTTTGACATTTTTTCCAAAGAATGCAGATGGCACATATATCATTTTTGTCTTTATTAATTGTGCTTCTGCTCTTTCATCCTCCGCACTCATTTTGATATATCCGGGAACCTTCTCCCCTTTGATCCATTTGAAAAACCCAGTGTATTCGATTGGTGTTACCCAATATAGATGACCATCCATTTTTTGAATGGTTGAGTCTCCTAGGTCATAATAGGATGAATGCTTTAACTCCCCTATTAATTTTTCGCTGCGGTAACGGGCATATTTTTCCGGTACAACCGGAATATGCTTTTCATCGATGGATGCATCTATTTTGGATACAGTTTTTACTTTTGCTTTGACAAACTCGTATTTGTCGTTCGTAATCGTAATTGGATAGATAAAACTGAAAAATAAACCTGCAATAATGAAAACCGCTCCAATAATCGGCGTTATCCTTGCTTTCTTCGTTTGAGCATATAAAATGTCCAATAGTAGAAAAAAACCTAGTATATATAGACCATAACTAATGAAAGCTTGCAAGGTATGATCAACTAACCCAAAATAGGAAATGCAAAAAATAATCGCAAAACCGAGTAATAATCTAATTACTTGAAAAGAAATAAATGATCTTTGTTTATAATGTACTCTCCATATAACAGGATTCCATGTTAGAGCTAAAACAGACAGCAAATATATCATGATGTTCCCCCCATTTATTCATCATCCATTATTATAAAAACACATAGATAATGAGTATACAAGATAACAATACATACGATTAACATTGAAAAAAGTTTCACAAAGTGCCTGACACCATAAATGAACATGTCCATCACGTATGTACAGTATCTGACATCAAGTTTTGAAAGCAGTAATGCAATTCCATTGACGAGTAAGTGTAAATTAATTGAAAATAATAAATTACCTGCATCATATGGAGGAGTTGTGATTGTGAAAAATCAAATGATAGTAGCTGTTAAAGGAATTATTATAAAGGATGGAAAAGTGCTAATTATTAAGCGGAATAATCACGCACGTGTCGGAGGAGGAACCTGGGAATGCCCTGGCGGAAAGGTTGAATTTGGCGAGGATTTGGAAAGTGCTATGAAAAGAGAGGCAAAAGAAGAAGCCGGATTAGAGATTCAAATTAACAAGATCTTATATGCAACAAGTTTTCAAACAGATCCAACAAGACAAGTTGTGCTCATTACATACCTATGTCATTGCGAAGCAGGTGATATTCTATTATCAGATGAACATTCTGAATATCTTTGGGCAACAAAAGATCAATTAAAAACATTGCTTCCGAAAAATATCCTCGCTGATTTTGAAAAAAATGATATATTTACTTTACTAAAATCATAAAAAGAATTTTTATCATCTGTAAGACAATATAGACATAAAAAAATAGAGTATGAAAAGTTGCAAAAAGATTTTTTAATCCATCCTATAGTAATGGTATAATTATCCTAAAAAGGAGAATTTCAATTCAATGAGTTCAATTTTGAGGTTATATAAAATAATTATTGGTTTAGTGGAGTTATTCTTTAGTATTCCTTTTTTAGGCGGAGCTATCATTCTCGCTCATGCCTGGACGCCGTTAGGCACATTGATTGTGTTTCACTTTATCGGCTTAATCATTGCTTTTGTAGCCAATAGAGCAAAATCCGCTTCCGTCTTCGGTATCATCGGAAATATCCTTGCATTTATTCCGGTTGTAGGAATGATCATGCATTTCCTGATTGGTGTGGTGAATCTGTATCAAGGGATAAGGGATAAATAATTGCCGCCTTTTGTCACAGATTTTCCGGACACACGTTCCGTTATTCCTTTGAAAAGCCCTTTTTTCATCATGTTAGAGGACACACATTCCGTTATAATATGAAATTCATTCGAAAATGGCTGTCTTTTGCCATAATAACGGATTGTGTGTCCGCTTTACTCAAAAAAATACCCCTTCTGCCACAAATAACGGAACCTCTGTCCGCATAAAGATTTCTGGCAACGAACAAAGCTTCAAATCAATAAACTGGTCAAGCATATAACTCAAAAAAATGGAAAGAGACAATCTCTTTCCATTTTTTCGTATCTTTTACACCCACCACATATCCGCAGGTGTTTCTTCAATAAGCACTGATTGCAGGTTTTTCACCGCACGCTTGAATCCTTCTTCAATTGACATGATTGGATCCTCATGTTCGATACTTACAACATAATCATATCCATATGTGCGAAGAGCGCTCATCATGTCCGACCACTCTTGAAGACCATGCCCGCACCCCACAGAACGGAATGTCCAAGACCTTGTTCTTACATCTCCGTAAGGCTGCATGTCCGTTAGACCATACATATTTACATTATCCTGATCAATGTAAGTATCCTTCGCATGGAAATGATGAATGGCATTTTCCTTTGCTAAAATTTTAATTGCAGCTACAGGGTCAATTCCTTGCCACCAAAGATGACTTGGGTCAAGGTTTGCACCAATGGCATCACATGTAGCTTCACGTAATTTCAGCAATGTATATGGGGTGTGCACTAAGAAACCGCCATGTAGCTCGAGGCCGATCTTTACATTATGATCCTTTGCAAATTGTCCCCATTCCTTCCAGTAAGGAATCAACTTTTCTTCCCATTGCCATTTTAAAACATCTGCGTACTCGTTTGGCCATGCTACTACCGGCCAGTTCGGATATTTTGCGCCTTCATGATCACCAGGGGTGCCGGAGAAGCAATTTACCACCGGTACATTCATTAAGGATGCCAATTTTACCGTTTTGACAAAAACATCATGACTTTCTTGTGCAAATTCTGGATCCGGTGAAATTGGATTTCCATGACAGCTAAATGCACTAATTTGCAACCCGCGAGATGTCACTTCATTTAGGTATGCATCTCTTTTTTCCTGACTTTCCAGCAGTTCATCCAATTTACAGTGTGCATCCCCAGGATAACCGCCCGTTCCGACTTCAACAGCCGTTAACCCTGCAGCTTTTACATAATCCAGCATGTCGGTAAAAGACTTATCAGAGAATAATACGGTAAAAACACCTAATTTCATCACTATCCCCACCATTCCTTAAAGTTGTACACTTTTCTTCTCTTGACTGCTTTTGTAAATAGCTTCGATAATTTGTGAAACAAATAAGGCTTCTTCCGGTTTCACCACTAGTTCTGCTCCATTTACACAAGCATCCACGAAGTTCTTCGCTTGGCTGTAGCCAGGATCCTCCTCACTTGGAATCCAGGTAGCTTCACTATTAAAAAGCATCCCATGCTTCGCATAGTTCAATTTAAATGGAAATACCTCAAGTCCACCTTGGTCGCCAGAAATTGTAACGCTTTCCTTATCACTTTCGATATTAGCTGCCCAGGAAACTTCTAGAAGCATCGAAGCACCATTATCAAAACGAATATAACCTGTTACATGATCATCAACATTGAAGGTTTCGTGATCGAAGCTGCCCCATTGATTGACCTGGCCAGGCTGTTTACTTAACGTATTGTATGTAGTTCCGGTTACTTCAATAGGCTTTGGATTCCCCATCAACCATAGTGATAAGTCAAGCAAATGACATCCATAGTCAATGAGACTGCCTCCACCTTGTAGATCCTTATTAGTAAAAACTCCCCAACCCGGTACTTTTCTTCTTCGTAATGCCTGAACACGGACCACTAATGGATCTCCAATTTCTTTTGTGGCCATTATTTTTTTCGCTGCTTGTGATTCTTTCATATAGCGGTAGTGAAAACCGATACTTAATACTTTATTTGCTGCTTTCGCAGCTTCTACCATTGCTTGACATTCTTCAGCCGTCATCGCCATTGGCTTCTCACAAAGGACATGGACACCAGCTTCTATAGCGTGGACGGTTATTTCCGAATGAAATTTATTTGGAGTACATACGACAACAGCATCTACCTCTGAAAGCATGTCACGATAATCTTCATAAGAATGGGGAATATCAAATTCTTCTGCAACACTCTTTGCACGTTCAATATTCACATCACTTACTGCAACAATGGTTACTTCTTCTTTCAATTTTCGAAAAGCAGGTATGTGACGACCAACTGCTATTCCACCAACACCAATAACACCCAAGCGTAACTTACTCATAAAAAACACCTCATTTCAAGAAAGTGATTAGACCACTTTTTTTGGCCATGGTTCTCCTTATTTTTTCATATTTATAGATTCTACAATGACTCTCATTTCACCTTTGTAATTTTGCCAGTTTCGCTGGACTCTAGTGCCGCAAGTATGACATTCAGCGATTTCATCCCTTCATACCCGTTAATTGGCACATCTGTATCGTCTACAAGACTATGAATAAATTGGTCTATCACATGGGAAGTATTTTGACCGCCATCCTCATTCGATTGGATTTTACCTAAATCGAACTTCTCCACTTCCCCGTTTTTATGTTGAATCACTAGGGAATAGTCTGGATCTTCCTCTAGACGTAAAATACCATTCTCACCATAGATTACCGTTGAGTTATCTTCTTTTGAAACATAGGACCAGCTTGCTGCAAGCGTACCGACAATTCCGCTTTCCGTCTTTAAAATACAAACCGCATTATCATCTACAGTTGAATTTTCTTTAGCCAATGTATCGACGAAAGCAGCAACCTCTACTATTTCTTCGTTTAAAATATAGCGAAGCAAATCTGTTTTATGAACCCCTAGATCCCCCATTGCTCCAATAAATGCTTTCTCTTTTTTAAAAAACCAACTGTCAGCACCGTCCACGCTCCAGCCTTCAGGACCGCCATGACCAAACGCAGTGCGGAAGCTGTACACTTTTCCTAGCTTACCAGATTCAATGAATTCACGCGCCTTTTCATGAGAAGGAACAAATCGCTGATTATGAGCAATCATTAGTTTTTTTCCGTTTTTTTCAGCAGCTTCTATCATTGCTTTTGTTTCAGCATCTGATGTGGCCATTGGCTTTTCACAGAGTACATGCTTTCCAGCGTTCAGAGCTGCAATGGAGACTGGTGCATGCAGATAGTTTGGTGTACAAACACTGACAGCATCAATTTCTTCGTTTGCTAGAAGATCCTCATATTTGGTGTAAAATTTCGCATCATATTTTTCAGCTTTTTCCTTTGCTCTTTCTTCGACAATATCGCATACTGCCACAATTTCGACATTCTGATTCGCTGCATATTCGGGTAAGTGGCGATGTCCAGCAATACTCCCGCAGCCAATTACGCCAACCTTTATTATTGTCATTTGGCATTCCTCCTTAAGATTGGAAAGCGGTTTGACTTCCTTCATTCTTGCTCAAGGTGATATCTACCGCTTCTATAAAATTATGAGATTAGCTCTGCTATTTTTTTGAAATTTCCTCTAATGGCTTGGCATTTCCATATACAGGTCTTGCATGGTCTACAGGTGCAGCCCACTTAACAGCGTTTGTAATAACTTTTTGAATTTCTTCATTATGATAAGTTGGATATGTTTCATGCCCAGGTCGGAAGTAGAAAACTTTGCCGTTTCCGCGTCGATATGTACATCCGCTGCGGAACACCTCTCCGCCTTCAAACCAGCTCAAGAAAATAAGCTCATCCGGTGCAGGTACATCAAAATGCTCACCGTACATTTCTTCTTTTTCTAATTCAATATATTGATTTAATCCCGCTACAATCGGATGACTTGGATCTACAACCCAAAGTCTTTCACGATCGTCTGCTTCACGCCATTTCAGGTCGCAGGATGTTCCCATTAATTTTTTAAATACCTTTGAAAAATGGCCAGAGTGTAGAACAATTAACCCCATACCATCTAAAACTCTTGAAACAACTTTATTTACCGTTTCATCTGACACCTCATCATGTGCAATATGTCCCCACCATACAAGAACATCTGTGTTTGCTAATACTTCATCCGTTAATCCATGCTCCGGTTCATCTAATGTTGCTGTTTTAACATCGAAGCCCCCTTTTTCTAAAAAAGCAGAAATAGCTCCGTGAATTCCATTTGGATATATACCGGCTACCACTGGATTTTTCTTTTCATGTCGATTTTCATTCCAGACTGTAACTTTTACCATAAAAAAACACTCCTTTTTAAGTATGAATTTAGTGAGATAAGAAGCCCTGTCCCTAAATATATGACTTTCTAATTAATGTATGCGAATGAAAGATTCTAAAATAATTAAATTTGCAGATCAATTTTATTAAAAAATGGAAAGAACAATCTTTCCATTTAGTTTTTCTTGCTTTATCTATAAGGAGCGCTCGACATTCTATCGATTATTTTATGAGGAATAATGATTCGTTCGGGCTTTTTATCTTCATTTTCAAGAGTATCTAATAAGCAATCTGCCGCTCTGTATCCTAATTGAAAAATATTGATATCAACACTTGTTAACGGCGGATTGGACAATTCAGCAAGCATCACATTATTAAAGCTCACTACAGAAACATCATCCGGCACGGATATACCTTTTTCAGACAGCATTCCCAGTACGCCAAGAGCCATTAAATCATCCATTACGACAAAGGCAGTTGGCGGTTCCGCTAATGCCATTAGAGCTTCAACCGCACCGCTTCCACCTTCTTTTAAAAATTCCTCATGAACAATATAATCCTCACGAAAGGGTATGTTCGCATTCCGTAAAGCCCTTTCATAACCGAGTAGCCGATCTGTTGTCATAACGAGATTAAGACTGCCTCCAATAAACGCTATTCGTTCATGCCCCAAATCTATTAAGTGCTTCGTTAATTCCCCTGCAGCCCGGTAATTATCATTATCCACATGGGAGATTTTATTTTCATATTTATATGGCTTTCCTACAACAGTAAATGGAAAGTGCGAAGAATACAAATATTCGACTATTTTATCATCCATACTGGTTGAAAGAAGAATGATTCCATCTACCCGTCTTCCTTGCACCATTTCTACTACTCCATCAAAAATTTCCGCTTCATTCATACCTGTGGAAATATAGAGCGCAAAACCTTTTTCGTGGGCCTTTGTACTAATTCCTCTGATGACTTCCGGAAAGAAAGGGTTTTGAAACGCCTTATCTGCGGAACTCGGCATTACAAGACCTAAAGCCTGTGTAGATCGGGCAGCTAGACTTCTTGCATTTATATTGGGATGATATCCTAAATAGTCCATTGCATCCCTGACCTTTTTTTTCGTGGAGTCACTAATTCGCGGATTATTCGCAATGACCCTCGAGACTGTTGATGGAGCAACCCCAGCTAATTTTGCTACATCTTTAATTGTAACTGTCATGCTACCCTCCCCTTTTCATAAGTTAGTATTCTAGATAGATGCTTGAAATATCGCAGTTCCCTTTTGTTCATCTAAATCTATTTCTATTTTCTTTTCATTAAATATTACTTCTATTTCCTCCGCCACACCATGAAGGTGGAACTCAAGCGTTCTCCAGCTTGGTTGATAAACACTGTGTAAATCTTCCATGTTTATTGTAATCGTTTTACTATGGAAATGACAGCGAAATTCCTTCATTAAGTAAGCACCATTCTCATATTCAAATGTCTTTCCGTCATCATCATAAAGTCTATATTTACTAGAACCATTTTCCGTTTTATAAATATGGATTTCCATCTTTTCCAATGATTCAGAAGTGTTCCTTATATACTTGCCATGCGAAAGGATTGATCCCTCTTTTACAAAAATCGGTAATGTGTCAAGGGAAGCCTCTGCCATTATGTGAGCATTCCCTTCATAAAGTTTATTTGTCCAGTAATCATACCAATTTCCTTCTGGCAAATAGACAATACGATGATTGGTAGTAGGGCTCAAAATCGGTGCAATAATAACATTTTCGCCAATTAAAAATTGGTCGGAAAGATTAAAGGTGTTAGGGTCATTTGGATATTCCATCAATAAAGGTCTCATAACTGGTATGCCTGTTTCACTCGCCTTATAGAATAAGGTATATAAATGCGGCAGCCATTTATACCTTAATTGAATATACTTCTTCACCACATTCTCAATCGTTTCTCCGAACGACCATGGCTCCTGTCTGACGGTATCAAGTCCGCTGTGATTTCGAAAATATGGTGTAAAAACGCCGAACTGTGTCCAACGGGCAAGCAATTCTCCAGTTGCATCATGAGCAAATCCGCCAACATCCGGTCCTGTAAACGGTACACCGGAAATTCCAAGGTTCATGCACATTGGCAATGCCATCGCCAAATGCTCCCAAAAACTACGGTTATCGCCAGTCCAAACTGCTCCATAACGTTGAACTCCTGCATATCCTGCTCTCGTTAGTAAGAATGGGCGATTTCCTTTATTTTGCTGCTTTAACGCATTATAAGTTGCTTCACCCATTAAAAGCCCGTACACATTATGCATTTCTCTATGGGTTTTGGGATTCCCGTCATTTCCGTGCATAACTTTAACATCCATCGTCTTTGTTTCATTAAATACCGCTGGTTCATTCATATCATTCCATATGCCTTCAATTCCTAAATCTGTATAGAAGCGGTGCTTCTCTCCCCACCATTCTCTTGTTTTAGTTTTAGTGAAATCAGGGAAGGCACTATTTCCAGGCCATACATCTCCGTGATAGATTGCTCCGTCCATATATTTGCAAAAATGATTACCATATATCCCCTCTTGATAGGTTTGGTATTCAGGATCCTCTTTCACCCCTGGATCCACTATTGGGACAACTTTAATACCTGATTTTTTCAAATCAGAAATAAGTTGTTTTGGATTCGGAAAACGTTCTAAATCAAATGTAAACACACGATATCCATCCATGTAGTGGATATCAAGATAGATGGCATCAACAGGAATGCCCTTTTCCATAAAGGTTGCTGCTAATTCACGAACCTCTTGCTCTGTTTCATAGCTATAACGGGATTGATGATAACCAAGCGCCCATTTAGGCGGTATCGGCATTCTTCCTGTTAAAGTTGTATATTGTTCCAGTACATCTTTTGGGGTTGGGCCCGCTAAGACAAAATAATCGATTTGTCCCCCTTCTGCCCAAAAGGAATAGCAATCCTGTTCACTCTTCATATCAAACACGGTTTTATACGTATTATCGAAAAAGATTCCATGTGCATTCCCATCACGAAGCGTCATGAAGTATGGAATAGACTCATATAACGCATCAATTTCCGGATTATGCGGGGCATATACATCACTGTTCCACATTGTCATCTTTTCTCCACGCTTATCTAGAAAGCTTGTTTTTTCCCCAAATCCATAGAAATGATCATTTTCTTGCATATCCTTAAAACATATAACTTCCTTTTGCTCATTGAAGCCCATTCCACGTTCGCTTTCTCCAACCAGCAGTCTGTCGTCTATTGAAAACACATTGATTCGGAGCGGTGATTTTTGGATCATCATTTTAAGATTGTTGCTCGTAATATAAAGATGATCACGCTCCTCTTGAACCTGAAAGAAAACATCTCTAGGACCTGTGATTAAAGCAAAGCTGCTTGTCATTATTGGTTTTTGAAAAGGATTCATGACAACCCGAATGATATCCTCTCTGTAAAGGACAATATTTACATACCCTTGCTCACATTTTATTTCTATGAAACTCCCATTTTGTTCATATGCTTCAAACGAACCGATGTCTCGGTATGGAGTATCCTTTAATTGTTTCTTATTTCCTGGATGGATGGCAAAGCTGGTATCCTGCATGGTGTATACCTCCTATTTTCGTAAAGCTATTTTCAAAGAGGTTATTTCTATTGAAAAATGCGTTTTTCTAATTAATTTCTAAAAATATAAAATGGTTTACCCTTTTGTTCCCCCGGCAGTTAAACCAGAAATGAGATATTTCTGCAGGGATAAAAATAAGATAGAAATAGGAATTGCGATGAGCACAGCACCTGCAGCAAATGTTGTAAATTCATTTCCGAATTGTTTCGCCACTAATTGGTAAAGCCCAACAGCAAGGGTATATTTATCTTCTGACCGCAATAAAACGCCTGCAATAATAAAATCCGTAAAGGGAGAAATAAAGCTGAACAAGGCGATAACGGCCAAAATAGGCTTGGCAAGCGGCAAAATTATTTGCCAGAAGATCCTGAAGTGGCCAGCACCATCCATTCTTGCAGATTCATCTAATTCCTTAGGAATCGTATCAAAATACCCCTTCGCCAACCATGTGTTCATAGGAAGAAGTCCACCTACATAGAACAAAATGAGCCCAATATGTTTATCAATTAAATGTGTTTCTAATGCTAATACATAAATCGCAATAAGGGCAGCGAAGTTTGGAATCATTTGCAAAATCAAAAAGGTCATTAAGCTGTATTTTCTTCCTTTGAAACGGTATCTAGAGAAGGAATATCCCATTAGGGCTATCATGAAAACGGCTAAAACCATCGTGAAAAAACAAATTTTTAACGTATTCCAATACCAAAGTAAATATTGGCTCTTATCCAAATCAAATAATTCTTTGTAATGTGAAAAGGTGGCATTCTTTGGAATAATCGAAGATCCAGATAAACTATCTCCGGGATTTAAGGAAGATCCAACAATCCACAAGATAGGGTAAATAATCATGACCGCAACTATCGCCAAAATAATATAGGTTAAAGTTAAACGAATGAATTTTTGTTTTTTTATACTCATTTACATCATATCCTCTTCTTGGAATGATTTCGTTCTTCTAAACTGCCAAATCGCTACACTAATAACAATGATCGATAGAATCAGTGTAATAGCAGCTGCTTTCGCATATTGCTTCGTTTCAAGTGTTAAATTGTAAATCCATGAAATTAATATATCTGTGCCGCCGGCTGTCTGGCCCGGAACCGCTGGACCACCGCCGTTAAATAAATAGATAATATTAAAGTTATTAAAATTAAATGTATATTGAGTGATCAGAATCGGAGCGATAGAAAATAATATCATCGGCAACGTAATTCTTTTAAATTGCTGCCAAATAGTCGCACCATCCACGGTTGCAGCTTCATACAATTCGCCTGGAATCGATTGTAATACTCCTGTTACCATTGCAAAGATAAAAGGGAAACCGAGCCAGGACTGGATCATAATTAAGGCAACTTTCGTCCAGAATGGATTTGTTAGCCATGGAATTGGGTCAATACCGAAAAATGCTAAAATATCGTTATTAATGGTTCCAAAAGTATCATTAAACATCCCGGCAAATACAAGTATCGAAACAAATGCCGGAACAGCCCAAGGTAAAATTAAAATCGTTCGAAAAAGTTTCTTGAATTTTAAATCCTTTTGGTTTACAAGAACCGCTAAAAATATTCCGATAGCGATTTGAAAGGTCGTTGCAACAAATGTCCAAATGACAGTCCATGAAAAAACATCAATAAATGTAGATCTCCAAATATTTAACTTTACGATATCTGTAAAGTTTTTAAAGCCAACCCAATCTACTAACTTTGCAGGCGGAGAATGATATAAATCATAATTAGTAAATGCTAACAAAACCACAAACAATATTGGAAAAATAACTACAAAGATTAATAGAAACATACCAGGAGATATAATTAAATAAGGAAACCCTTTATCTACTACATTGCGATACTGCTGACGTAAGGTAGTTAACTGGATACCATGATCCCTCTTTTTCCCGTTATGAAAAGCATCATAAAAATTAAAGGCATATAGACCTAATCCAAATACGACAACAATAAGTGCTAGGATTCCTTCGATTAATAAAAAGATGGAATTATCTCTAGGCACCTCTACTCCTAAAGTCACAATTCCCCATAACCCCATGTTTAAAAGATCCTTAAAAACTACAATGAATGAAAAAGAAAGAATGAATAAAATAATTCCTTTAATATATTGTCGATTATAAATTTGACCAAACCCCGGGATTATAGACAAAGCTACAGCAGATTTCTGATGTTTTGATTGACTTACTTCCATTTCCATGTACAAACCCGCTCCCCTTTCTTCATAATATGTAAGTGAAACATTAGCATCTAGAGGTTCATACCAACCCTCAAAAGAGCTTTACATGCAAACCTCCTTTTGGGGTCTTTTGTTGCCATTTAATTAAAGAACGACTAAGTGCCCTATATGTTTTTTTATGGAGCATTGATTTAAAAATTTGAAGCAGCGCCTCAAGAAAGAGGCACCGCTTTACCACTCATTTATCCTTATTTTGTTGAAGCTATTTTCTCATTAATGGTTTTTACAGCATCATCAAGTGATTTCTTAGCATCTTGCTTGTTTGTTGCAATTAATTGAAGAGAAGTCGCCATTGGTTCCCAAACTTGACCCATTTCCGGTATGTTTGGCATTGGAACCCCACGTTCAGATTGAACTGCAACAGCATTTGCACCTTCATTATCTTTTATAATCGAGTCTTCCATTAAAGATTTAACAGGAGGGATCTCCCCAGTTTTTTCATAACGAATTTTTGCATTTTCAGGATTTGCCAGCCATTCTACTAGCTTTGTAGCCCACTCTTTGTTCTTAGAGAAGGCAGATACTTGCCAGCCTTTAACACCTACAAATGTTTTTGGATATTCGCCATTCGGTAATTTAGGCAGTGGTGCAACACCAAAATCAATTTTTGCATTTTGCAGACCTTGGAATGCCCATGGACCATCCATTTCAGATGCCACTTTTCCATCATTCATAAGCCCGTCTTTTGCAGAACCGCCACTTTTGCCAACGATTCCTTTCGGAAATAATCCTTCTTTATACCATTTTCCAATATATTCAGCACCAGTAAGTGCTCCATCGTTGTTTAAACCAATGTCCTTAGCATCTAATGTACCGCCATTGTTTTTAAATACATATCCACCATTACCAGCCATAATTGCGTTAGCAAAGTAGAAGTTATCCCAAAGTGCTAAAAATCCATATTTCCCACCCTTTGTAAAATCTTTAGCAAATGTATACAGTTCATCAAAGGTTTCAGGAGCTTTTTTCATGTACTTTTTGTTATAAATAAATACTGGTGTTTCTGTAGCTTTTGGTAATCCGTATAATTTTCCATTATAAGTTTCTGCTTGAATAGAAGATTCTGTGTAAAGGTCAAGAACGGACTGGTCCACTTTAATCGGCGCAAGAAGGCCTTGTGTTGCTAATGCCCCAAGCTGATCGTGTGGAAGAGTCAAAACGTCTGGACCTGTTCCTGCTTGACCATCAAGCGGTAGCTGCTTTTGCATTTCATCCGCCATGCCAAGTTCCTTGTACTCTACTTTAATACCATATTTTTCTTCAAAACTTTTAATTGCAGGCTCTAATGCTACGCCTCTTTTTTTATCTTCCCAAACAAGTAATTTTTCAGGTTTCTTAGTATCCTCTGCTTTCTTTCCTCCATCAGATGCACTGCCGCTGCTCGAATCCTTTGGCCCACATGCTGCCAGCATTCCAACCATAAGTGCAAGAGTAAACACTAATGCTAAAAACTTCTTCAAAGTAATTTCCCCCTTGTTTTTAAAAATAGAAAACTATGAAAACGTTTGCACTATTATTATATATTCAGACATTTAGAAAAAGCAACCGTTTGCACAAAAAATTTTTTTATGATATTTTTACCTAAAAATACGATAAAAATTTTCTAGATTGGGAGGTTCAAAGATGCAATTGGAGGCAATCTACCACCGTCCAAAAAACAATTTTGCTTACGCTTATAACGAAAAAACGCTGCATATTCAATTACGGGTAAAGAAAAACGATGTGGAGAAAGTAAGGCTTTTATATGGGGATCCTTATCACTGGAATAAGGATGGCTGGATTTTTTCTTATAAAGATATGACATTTAGCGGAAATGACGGGTTATTTGATTATTGGTTTGTGGAAGTTTCACCAGAGTTCAGGCGAATGCGGTATGGTTTCGAACTTACAAATGATGATGAATCCATTATTTATACGGAAAAGGGATTCTTTACAGAAGCCCCATGTGATGATGTAGCATATTATTTCTGCTTTCCTTTTTTACATCAAGCGGATATTTTTCGTGCACCCGAATGGGTAAAAGATACGGTTTGGTATCAAATCTTTCCGGAAAGATTTGCAAATGGTAATCCTTCTATTAATCCTAAAAATACGCTTCCTTGGGGAAGTACAGAGCCTTTAAGGGATAACTTCTTTGGTGGTGATTTTGAAGGAATTATCCAGCATATCGATCATTTAGTGGATTTAGGTGTTACCGGTATATACTTTACTCCTATATTTAAAGCGTTTTCGAATCATAAATACGATACCATTGATTATATGGAAATTGATCCACAATTTGGTGACAAAAAGACATTTAAGCGATTGGTAGACATTTGTCACCAACATGGCATAAGAGTCATGTTGGATGCGGTTTTTAATCATAGTGGTTTTTATTTTGGTCCGTTTCAGGATGTATTGGAAAATCAAGAGAAATCTAAATATAAGGATTGGTTCCATCTGAGGGAATTCCCTGTGAAAACAACTCCTGTTCCCAATTATGATACCTTTGCCTTTACGGAACAGATGCCCAAGTTAAATACAGAAAATGAGGAAGTAAAAAAATACTTATTGGATGTTGCAAAATATTGGATAGAAGAATTCGATATTGACGGCTGGCGACTGGACGTGGCGAATGAGGTAGATCATGCATTTTGGCGTGAATTTAGAAAAACAGTAAAAAGCATAAAACCAGATGCCTATATTCTCGGGGAAATTTGGCATGATTCCATGCCTTGGCTGCAAGGTGATCAATTTGATGCTGTGATGAACTATCCTTTTACACAAGGTGCACTTGACTTTTTTGCTAAAGGAAAAATCAGTGCAGAGGAATTTAAGAATGTTATTACAAACGTTCTCCATTCCTATCCGAAAAATGTAAATGAGGTGGCGTTTAATCTCCTTGGCAGTCATGATACACCCAGAATCTTGACACTTGCAGATGGAAATAAGGACCGAATCAAGCTCCTATTATTATTTCAATTATCTTTCATCGGGACACCATGTATATACTATGGAGATGAAATCGGCATGACAGGCGGACAGGACCCTGGCTGCCGAAAATGTATGATTTGGGATCAAGAGAAACAGGATCAGGAACTTTTCACATTTGTAAAACATCTTATTCAACTGCGTAAACAGTATCCTGTTTTTTGCAATGATGGAGAGTTTCGTTTTTTAGAGGCTGATAGAAATAAAAATTATCTTGTATACCAAAAACAGTCAAAAGACGAAACATTACTATTTATGCTTAATAATAGTGATAAAGAAGTGGAGATACCGTTTGTTAATGGCATTCGAACCGCACTTGATTTATGGAATAATTGTCAGGTGGAGATTGAAGATGAAATGGATCTTCCTCCATTTGGGTTTGCTATTTGGAAAATCAAATAAGATGTTGAATTTTCATGTTTACGGCGGTAATATTATGATATATTTTCCATAATAAGGAGTTCCACATGTTAAAAAAGAGAAAGAAAAATAAGGAGTCCTTTTTCAAAAGTATATTAGTAGAAATCATTGGGGAAATCATTGGGAATATCCTGACCGCTATTCCGAGAATGCTGTTTCATTTTTTTAAACATATTTTTTAAAAGCAACCGGGGGCAATAAACCCCGGTTGTTTTATTGACATTTTCCTCTACTTTTAAGAAGCAGAAAAAGAATTTCACCTTGTATGAAGCATCAAGATAAATAAAAGTATATCTAGCACTAGATGAACCGCAGCGGTTGGTCAATGTAAGTGAATATTACTTAATTTTGTGCAACTTATGCTTAAGGATTAATTTGGATATCATCATTTAATACAGTTTCATAGTTTCTGATTTCATGTTCTGATCACAATTTCGAATACGAGTTCCTACTCTATTGTTACCGTTTCCTTCGCCTTACCACGATTTCGGGCACGATTCTCTCTCTATTGTTACCGTTTCCTTCGTCTGACCACATTTTCGGGCACGATTTCCCCACTATTGTTACCGTTTCCTTTGCCTCACCACGATTTCGGGCACGATTCTCTCTCTATTGTTACCGTATCCTTTGCCTATCCACGATTTTGGGCACGATTCTCTCTCTATTGTTACCGTTTCCTTCGTCTGACCACATTTTCGGGCACGATTCCCCCACTATTGTTACCGTTTCCCACACCTTACCACGATTTCGGGCACGATTCTCTCTCTATTGTTACCGTATCCTTTGCCTATCCACGATTTTGGGCATTATTCCTGTCTCGACTTATTATCTCCTAGAGAAAAAAGCGATCGGGTCCTCCCAATCGCCTTTCTTTCATTTTTATTTTTTCATTCCTGTATAAATAAGAATCGCATCACGCAAAAATTCCGCTGCACCTGATTGTACTTTGTTATAATAAGCTGCAAATCGTTCATCATCCACATACATCTGCGCTAGCCCTGCATGTGCTTCTTTACTGTAACTTGCCCAAGTGTACCCTAACCATTTACGATGTAATTCCGCAGTTTTCTGTGCTAAATCACTTGCAGGATCTCCGGTGGCCATTGCCTCCTTTAAAGTCACAAGAACTTCCTCACCCAATTTTTCCAATTCTGCATATTGTTCTTTTGTTAGTCCTTTGATTTTTTGATTGGATTGGTCAATTGTCTCATCCCCATACTTGGCTCTAATTTCCGCTCCATATTTCTTTTCATTTTCTTCAATCATTTTTTGCTTAAAGCCTTCAAATTTTTCTTTGTCTGACATGGTTATTCTCCCTTCTGTGACAGCTATTGTTTTATCTACATTGGAAATTAATTGATCTAGTTGCGCACGCTTTGCCAGAAGCTTTTCGCGGTGTTCCTTCAATGCATTGGTGCGGTCAAATGACGGATCAGTCATAATATTTTTGATATTTTCCAAACTGACTCCTAATTCTCTATAGAAAAGAATCTGCTGGAGACGATCAACCTCTCGAGGACCATAGATCCGATATCCGGATGAATTGATTCTTGCCGGCTTAAGAATCCCAATTTCATCGTAATATCTCAAAGTTCTCGTACTGATTCCGGCCAATTTCCCTAGTTTTTGCACTGTGTACTCCACGTGTTATCCCTCCTGACAACATCAATATACACCTTTACGTAACGTTAATGTAAATAGGTTTGATGAAAAAAGTTATTTAAATGAAAATCATTGCGTTATTCTTAATATCGAAAATTCCAAATAGTATATAATTACCTTATCATCAAAGGAATTGGGAGGAATTAAGTTGAAGCATGACATTAATGAAATGGAGATACACCGCCAGTATAAGGACGAAATTTTTCAGAAGTTAAAAATTGAACCTTATGCCCAGTTTTTAGGAATTGAATTAATAGAAATGGGTGAAGGAATGGCAGTTGCAGAGCTGGATGTAGCAGACCATATGGTAAATGCCCATGGAACCGTGCATGGAGCCATTATTTTCGCCATTGCTGATTTTGTGTTTGCAGTTGCCTGCAATTCTTACGGAAAAACATCAGTGGGGCTTTCCACTACCGTTAATTTTATGGCACCAGGTAAGAAAGGCTCCCGGTTAAAAGCAACTGCCATGGAAGAAAAACGAAACCACCGAACCGCTTGGTATAACATAAAAGTCGAAAGTGACGGGGAATTGATTGCTACGATGGAAGCATTAGCTTATCGTAAAGATCATTATTTTGTCCCGGTTAAAGAAGAAAGCTGAGACTTTTGGAAGAAAAATCAATTGACTAGATGATTAAATAGGCCTATCATTATACTTTGTGTATGTAATACGTGGTTCGAAACCATCCCACGATAAAAAACTAAGGGAGAGAATTTATATGAAAGTTAAAACGCTTGTAGGGAATGGAATTGTCGCTGCCCTTTACATTGCTGTTTCGTTTTTTATTCAGCCATTTGGGTTTACGAATATTCAATTTCGTGTTTCTGAAATGTTTAATCATTTAGTTGTATTTAATAAAAAGTTCATCTATGGTGTTTTATTAGGTGTATTTCTTACGAATCTATTTTTATCACCGATGCGGGCCTATGATCTTGTTTTCGGATTTGGGCAATCGATTATATCATTACTGATTACGATCCTTGTTAGCCGCTTTATCAAAAATATTTGGACTCGTATGATCGTGAATACGATTGTATTTACCATTACCATGTTCTTAATTGCAATAGAACTTCATTTAGCCTTCCAATTGCCATTTTTATTTACTTGGCTTACAACAGCTATTGGAGAATTTGTTGTAATGGCAATCGGTGCACCAATTATGTATCTACTAAACCAACGCATACACTTTGAAAAGAGAGTTTAATATATGGTGTCAAGCACCAAAATAAAAATCGGCAGCCAAAAGCTGCCGATTTTTTTACATATTCTGAGTTGCTGGAACGACATCCAAGCTTTTCTTTCTTCCGAATAATAACGTGTACACAATTAGTAAGGCAACTAAACAGAAGATGGAAAAACCATAGATGAAATGATAACCCGTATATGAAGCTAATAATCCTAACCCCGTGGATCCGATTGCCATCCCCAAGTCCATAGAGGAGAAATACATAGCATTTGCCGTACCTTGCTTATCCTTCGTTACGATGCTGACTGCAATTGCTTGAAGGGTAGGTGTTACGGTTCCGTACGCAATCCCGTAGAATAATCCTGCTAAGAGCAATGTCCATGAGCTATGTGTGATTGCTAATAGGAAGAGTCCGATAATACCGCACACAGTGGAAGGATAAATAATTAGTTTATGGCCAAATGTGTCAAACAAACGTCCGGATATCGGACGTGCAACTACCATAACAATTGCCATCACTAAGAAAAATAATGAAACTGACCCACTAATATTCTCTTCCTTGCCAAGCTCCCTTAAGAAGCTGATAACGCCCCCTAAAGTAATCGTAAAAAAGGCTGTTAAAATACATGGAATAAAGGCTGTCTTATCAAATGCGTATTTTTTGAATGCGCCTTTTTCCATCTTTTTAGGAGCTGCTGCAGATTGCGGCTTCTTAATAGTAAAGCTGAGAATCAATGTAATAACCGCTAATAAAGCAGAAATAATCAATAATAGATTAAAAGAAAAATATTGGAGAACTGCAAGACCAAGCATCGGTCCCATACTTGTACCTACACTAGTTGCTAAACCGTAATATCCAATACCTTCCCCAAGCTTTTTCTTCGGAATAATATTCGTTGCCATAGTGGCAAGAATCGTAGACATAATCCCGAAGCCAATCCCATGAAAAATTCTTAAAAGGATTAAAAAGGAAATCGATTCCTGGCCATAGCTTAATCCTACGGTAATGGCAACAAAGGCAAAGGAAAAAATACTCATCATTTTAATATTGATCTGATGTATTAAGGATCCGATGAATGGGCGTGTGCAAATTGCGGCCAACATGAAGACAGTGGTCATTAGACCCCCTTCTGTCGGATTGTCTTTTACTTCCGTAATAAAAGCCGGAAATCCTGCTGTAAGTAATTGCAGACATAGGAAAAATAAAAAAGCCATTATCACAATGGCGACAAACTGTTTTGTCCACAACCTAGATGAATCATTCATTGATAAAATTCCTTCTTTCTAGTTGTTTTCTTGCTCTAGTAGTGTATCGATATTCTCTTCAAGTAAAAGCAATACTTCTTGATAAACCGCAAGCGATTTTTCGTCGATACCGTTGATTATTTTGGTAAAAATATCCTCCGAATATGGAGCAACTTTCTTCGTAAGATCCATTCCGCTTTCCGTAATCGCAATAAGGTACGAGCGTCGGTCTGTGGGATTTGCGATCCTCTTAACAAAATCATGCTTCTCAAGCAAATCAAGGATTTTAGTGAGTGTTGCTTGATCCTTATCTGCGAGCTCAGATAATTCCTTTTGGGAGATTCGGTCCGACTCACTTAATGTCCTTAACACACTCCATTGTTCGGTTGTAATATTGAACGGTTTTAGATAAAGGTTCAATATTCGACTCATTTTTTTACTAGTACGAACAGAAGCTGATCCAATTGACTTATCCATTGATATCACCATAGAGAGATTCTCCTTTATGAGCATATAATTTATTATATAATAACATAATATATGTGTAAATATAATTTGTATACAAGTTAATTAGTATATGACACCACTATTGAAGTTTCCATTTCGTATAGAATATACGTTGTTGAGTCATCATAGGTTTATGAAATTATTGTATGTGGTAAACGTTGCTGCATGAATGGAGCATCTCATTAAATTGGAGGAAAAAAATGAAATACGTTATTGCTATCATTGGCTTGCTGGTCGTTTTAGGATTAGCCTTACTAGCAAGCAACAACAAGAAACAAGTTCGCTACCGGCCTATTATTCTGATGATTGTCATTCAAATCATCTTAGCGGCACTTTTGCTTAATACTGAATTTGGGTTAATTTTCATTAAGTGGATCGCTAATATTTTTGTGAAGCTGCTCGATTATGCTCAACAAGGCATTTCGTTTGTGTTTGGAGGAATCGCCAATAAAGGAGAATCTCCTTTCTTCTTAAATGTTTTACTGCCGATTGTATTTATATCTGTATTAATTGGGATTTTCCAATACTTGCGTATCCTTCCTCTCATTATGAGGGGGATTGGATTTGTGTTGAGTAAAGTAAATGGGATGGGAAAATTGGAATCGTATAATGCAGTTGCTTCCTTAATGGTTGGGCAATCAGAAGTGTTCATTACGGTAAAAAAACAATTAAGCCATTTGCCCGCACACCGATTATATACCCTGTGCGCCTCGGCGATGTCAACGGTATCCATGTCTATCGTTGGAGCGTATATGACGATGATTCAGCCAAAATATGTCGTGACCGCACTCATCCTAAATTTATTTGGAGGATTTATTATTTCATCCATCATCAATCCTTATAGGGTCGACAGCAAAGAAGATATCTTGGAAATTCAAGAAGAAGAAAAGCAAAGTTTTTTCGAAATGCTTGGCGAATATATTTTAGATGGATTTAAGGTTGCTATTATTGTTGGAGCAATGTTGATTGGATTTGTAGCCTTAATGGCGGCGATTAATAATGTTTTTAGTTTGTTTTTTGGCATATCCTTCCAGCAAATTCTAGGCTATATTTTCTCACCATTTGCTTTTTTAATGGGGATCCCCGGATCAGAGATGGTGAAAGCTGGTGGAATTATGGCTACAAAGCTTGTTACAAATGAATTTGTCGCTATGATAGATTTAACAAAAATTCAGGCAAGTTTTAGCCCAAGATCCTTAGGAATTATCTCTGTCTTTCTCGTTTCCTTTGCGAACTTCTCTTCTATCGGAATCATAGCAGGTGCAGTAAAAGGATTGAGCGAGAAACAAGGAAACACCGTTGCTCGCTTCGGGTTAAAATTGCTGTATGGGGCTACTTTGGTTAGTGTTTTGTCAGCTATTATTGTTAGTTTTGTCTTATAAGTATCAGAAAAACACCTGCCTTTCATCAAAGACAGGTGTTTCCTATGTTAAATGGTTCGCATCACATGCATTAAATATTCTTTTCGATTTAATGGATTATAATCTACCCGTTTTCTTGTCGGATAATCATTCTCCATTTTTTTATATCCAAAAGGCTTTGTCATAAAAATACCTTCACCTTCTGTAAAAGAATTCAGACCTCTCTTAAACTTATCCGTTACAGCCATAGGCAAGGTTCCCTTTAAGATAAACATCTCTTCGCTAGCAATGGGTTCCTCAAATTCTGCTTGAAGAGCCGATAATTTAAACATTGCTGTACTGATGCTGCCGACCGGAACCGTTAATTCAAATTCATTCATAGGTTCATATACATTTGTACCTGCATTTTGCAATGCCTCCATTAAGACGAGAGGGACTAAATTTCTGAAATCAGCCGCTGTAGTGACAGGACTTGCATATCCTGAATGAGTGAGTGTAATAACAATATCGGTGACTTCCCACCCGTATAAACCTTGTTGTAAAACCTCATATACCGTATCTTCTATTGCTTTATGGAATGACAGCGGCAAAGATCCTAATTCAACCTCTAGCTGATAGGTCACACCGCTTCCAATTTTCCCTGGTTCAATTCGGAATCCGATTGTTGCGTAAAATGGGTTACCTGGAGCTCCCATTATTTCGTAAGCTAAACCAGTGCCTTTTGGTTTTTCTATACATACAATTCGGGTTTCTGAAAATGAAACTTCCAAATGGTATTGTTCCTTTAAAGTATTCTCTACCACTTCTTTTTGGACTTCTCCAAACAGCCGAATATAAAGTTCATGGTGAAAATCATCTTTTATCACTTGTATGAGCGGATCTTCTTCGGCAAGGTATTGAAGAGCTTGGTATAGCTGATGACTTTTTTCCTTATGGATTGCTTCAATTCGCGTCTCCAGCTGTGGACTTACGAATCGAATGTCTACGATGTGATCGGACCACTCTCCAACAACATCTCCAATTCTGATATTTCTTAGTCCCCATACTTTGCCAAAATCCCCAGCAACAACTTTTTGAGATTGAACACAGCTTCCTTCCTGAAAGAGCTGAAGTTTTTTAATTTTATCCGAATATGTCTCGATTTCCCCTTCCAACTTTTTACGATTTATATTCACATAGTCCCTGACATTCAAGCTTCCAGAATACACCCGTACATAAGCTATTTTTTCTCCGGATGGTTCTCGTTCTATTTTAAATACCACCCCGGATAAAGGTGTATCACCCCCGCCATGATTAGCCGGAAACATATCAGCGACACCTTCAAGCAACTCCTGTACTCCAATACCTGTCATGGCTGATCCAAAAAAGACAGGATATAGCTTTGCTTCTCTTACTTGTTTCCTCAATGCACCAAAGACCATACTTTCCGATATTTTTTCTCCGTTAACATACGATTCAAGCATGACATCATCATTCATGGCAACTATTTCGATCATTTCCTCAAGAAAATCCTTCTCAAAACGCTTTGCAACTATTTGCGCTTCTTTCGTTCCTATATTTTCAACAGTGTATAAAGGAATAATATTCTCCGTTAGCTTTCCCTTTATTTTCTCGAGTAAAGAAGCAGATTGTGCTCCCTTACGATCAATTTTATTGATAAATAGAATGGTCGGGATTTCAAGTTTCTTTAAAATGGACATCAGGATTTTCGTTTGTGCTTGTATCCCTTCAACGGCAGAAATGACCAAAATGGCTCCATCTAAAACAGAGAAGGAACGCTCGACCTCTGCAATAAAGTCCGCATGTCCTGGTGTATCAATTAGATTCACTTTTTTATACTTCAACATAAAGGAAACGACCGATGCTTTAATCGTAATGCCTCTTCTTTTTTCCAATTCTAATGTGTCTGTTTGGGTATTTCCTTCGTCGACTTTGCCTATTTCGTCGATGACATTAGTTTCAAATAAGATTCGTTCAGTCAAACTCGTCTTTCCAGCGTCTACATGCGCTACAATTCCAATATTTATTATGTTCATGTATGAATATCCTCATTTCATTTCTCATTGTCATTTCCTCTTTTCGTTTGTTAAATTTCCGCACGATAATCACTCCAATCGTTTTATTATTTTCATTATATCGATTTGGAAAAAGTTCGCAAATTAAATTTACATAAAGTAGTTAATTTATAAAATTATTAAAAAATAACCAATCTATAATTACCTTCCAATATTTTGTAACCATTTCGTCGTACTTACGTCTATTATGAAAAGAAATTAATTAAGGCTGTTTTCGTATAGATCATTGCTCTACATTTATTTTTGTTTTGGGCAATTTTTCTTAATAGGGATTATTCCCAACTAATGATGCTAATAAGACTTTCTGCTACAAAGGCAACATAGTTTAAGAAAAGAGCCTTTTATTAAAGAAAGAGGTGAGAAATGAATGCGATTTTGGAATACTGTTATTTCAGTAAGTTTGTCCGTTCTATTACTCGTTGCATGCAGCAATAGTGAATCATCTAAAAGCGGCAGTAAATCCTCCCGTGACGATGCCGGTCACGTGAAAACAACAGAACAATCCTCCTTAGATCAAAGCAGCAAAGCAAAGCAAGACACCGTAAAAAATCACAACGTGCAATCCCGGAAAGTAATTTACAATGCCAGTCTCCAAATGGAAGTAAAAAATTTGCCGGATGTTCAGGATAAAATCAGGGATCTTTCTAGTCAAATGGGTGGTTATATTGTCGATCAAAGACTGTATGAGGATACAAAGGAGCGACAAGAAGGCTATCTAACCGTCAGGGTTCCGCAAGCGCAGTTTCAAATATTTCTCAGCAAGGTAAAACTATTAGGGATCAAAGTGGAAAATCAATCCGTTAGTGGACAGGATGTTACAGAGGAATATGTGGATTTACAATCGCGGTTAAAATCAAAGAAATTAACCGAAAAAAGACTTACACAATTTATGAACGAGGCAAAGGATACGAAAACATTATTGGAAATTTCGAATGAGCTATCTAAGGTACAGGAAGAAATCGAAACGCTGGAAGGAAAAATAAAATATCTCGACAATCAAGTCGACCTTTCTACCGTCACCATTAATTTGGCCGAAAATAAAGTGGTTGTACCTGGGCTCGAGAATAATCAATTGAACACCTGGGAAAAAACAAAAAAACAATTTATGAAGAGCATTAATTTCCTTGTTTCCTTCCTTTCGTGGTTAATAGTTTTTGTGATTGGAAATCTTCCGGTAATTGTTTTATTAGGTTTGATCGGATTTATCGTCTTTTTAATATGGAAATATCGAAGGAAAAAAATCGAATAATAATACGATAGAAAAATAATATACTTGGTCCGTAAATAGCCTTAGCCAACTTCCGGCTAAGGCTCTATTTTATTTCACCATATACACCCGCCCGGTCGGCCAACCGTTCCGTAAGCCAAATCCGCTGCGATCTTTTCCTCTGCAATCAGATGCTCCAGATAACGTCTTGCAGTAGTTCTGCTAACCCCCATTTCCTTTGCTACAAATTCAGCTGTTACGCCATTTGTCACTAATTTTAGCACTTCTAACACTTTTACCAGTGTCAGAGGATCAATTCCTTTTGGTAATAGTGACTTATCGGAAGAATAACTATCAATATCTTTTCGTAATAAAGCATCTACTTGTTCTTGTGTAACTAGTAATTGGTCCTTTCGCAGTTCGACAAGCTTTGTATGATATTCTCTATACCGAATAAGCGTATTTTTAAATCTATCAAAAATAACTGGCTTTATAATGTAATCAAATACCCCTATCCTAATGGCCTCTTGCACTTTATCGATTTCCTTTGCCGCCGTGATCATGATGACATCCATTTGGTTCGGCTGCTGCTTTGCTTCTTTTAAAATATCCAGACCATTCATATCAGGAAAATAAACATCTAACAAAATCAGGTCCGGCTGTAATAGTTCCATATAACTTTTTGCCTCTATATAACTTGCCGCAATCCCAACTGTTTGAAAACCTTCCAGCTGTTCGATAAAGCGTTTCTGTATTTCTGCAATTCGCAAATCATCCTCTACAATTAAAACTTCAATATCCTTTCTATCATTCAATCCAAAATCCCCCTATTTTTTGGAATTGCTACCGTGAAATGAGTACCCTCTCCCACTTTTGTTGAAAAAGTTATCGTACCTCCCAGCAGGTAGACAGCCTGTTGTACTAATGAAAGCCCAATCCCTGCATTAAATTGTCGATCCTTTGTTGTGAACCCCTTTTGAAAAATTCTTTTTGTCGTCTCCGAATCAATCCCTTTTCCATTATCCTCCACTTCAATAATGAGTTCTTTTCCAAGGTCTGTTAAAAACAAAATAACCTGTTTCTCTTCCTTACCATTCTCTCTAACAGCATCGAATGCATTATTAATTAGATTGCCGATAATCGTTACTAAGGAGTCCCTGCTTATCTCTTTCGGAATATCTTTAAAACTACTATATTCATCGACTGTAAAATTAATCTTCAATTCACTTGCAAGGCTAAATTTCCCCAGAATGAACCCGGCTAAAACCGGATCGGGAATCTCTTTCATAAGGAAGTGAATAAACCCTTGAGTCACATCCACTTCCTTTGAAATAAAATCAATCGCCTCCTTATATGAGCCAAGCTGAATCAAACCAAGCAGGGTATAAAGCCGATTCGAATATTCATGAGTTTGGGCCCTTAACCCTTCCGCATATGCTTTTACATGGGAAAGCTCTTGAAGAAGTTTGGAGAGATCATTTTTATTTCGAAAACTTGCAACTGCTCCTATTACCTTTCCATGCTTATCAAATATTGGAATACGATTAACAAGATATACTTCACCGAGAATCATAAATTCCTGATCATATTCTGCCTTCCCTGCTTTCACTACTTCAAGAAGACGTGAATTCTCTATCACATCATCGATCTTCTTTCCACGAAGGATCATGTTAAGCGGGATTTTAAGAATTTTATGTGCTGTTTCATTTACAACTGTAATACCCCCTTCTTTGTCCACCGCAATAATCGCTTCGTGAATCGATTCCAAAATAGCATGCTTTTCCTGATACAATCGGGCAATTTCCTTTGGTTCCAGCCCAAGGATGGCTTTTTTAATATGGAAAGAAATAAGAACTGCCGCTAGTAAACCACCAATCATAACAAGAAAAGTAATGATAAGAACTTTTTTCTGAAGCTTTACAACCTCTTCTTCAATATCGGTCTGGAGATACCCAACAGACACCACTCCAATGACTTTCCCTTTATCAAAAATCGGTGCCTTTCCCCTTAAGGATGGACCAAGTGTTCCAGTTGATTCGGAAATGATAGCTTTACCGCTTAACGGAGCAGCATTGTCGCCTCCGACCATGGTTTGACCAATTCGCTTTGGATTAGGATGGGAATATCGGACTTCATCACGGTTTCCAACTACAATGAACTCTGCATCAACCAGTTTGCGAATTTTCTCCACGATTGGCTGAATAATGCTGGATGGATTCTTTGTATAGAATGCTTCCCTAATGTCCGGCATATTGGAAATCGTTTCGGCAACCGCTAATGCCTTCGTTCCTTTTTCATGCTTTAGATTGGTTTCAATCATATCCCGAAAGGTGTATTCAAAAATTCCCCCAATCATAAAAATTAATATACATATCCCGGCCATTAATTTCGTATGTAAACGCAACCATAAACACCTCTATTAATTGAAGTTGCAAGTCTTTTAAATGAGCATGAATGTTTGTTGTTGATGAAGAGCCCTTGATATTTATGTGAATTGGTATTATCGATTGAACAATTTAATGAACATTTAACGAAGTATATTCTTAAAATTCACAACAATTATACTATTATTATATAAAAAAACCTCCCATTAAAGGAGATTTTTCGTCAAAACCTATTAACCTTCTACATTAATAACGACTTTCTTTCCTTTTGCTTTCATTAAAATCGGTATCACCAGCCAAAGTACTGTTACAATTAAAAACGCTAGGGAAATAGGACGAGTAAAGAATATCGAATAATCACCGTTCGATATGGTAAGTGCCCTGCGCATATTATTTTCAATCATCGGTCCTAAGACAAGCCCCAAAACGAGGGGTGCAATCGGATAATCATTTTTGCTTAGAAAATAACCAAAAACTCCGCATCCCAACAATAGCAGTAAATCATTTGTTGATACTTGAACTGCATATACCCCAAAAATCGAAATGGCAATAATTAATGGAATTAAATATTTTTTAGGCGTCTCAATGATTTTGGCAAAAACCTTTACTAAAGGAAGATTTAAGATTAAAAGCATAACGTTTCCTATAAACATACTAGCAATAAGTCCCCATGCTACTTGTGGATGATCTTCAAACAATAAAGGACCTGGTTGGACGTTATACATCATCAACGCCCCCATTAAAATGGCCGTCGTACCTGATCCTGGAATTCCTAATGTTAATAAAGGAATCATTGCACCTCCGGATGCTGCATTATTCGCCGTCTCTGGTGCAGCAACCCCAGCAATCGTTCCAGTTCCAAATTTGGATGGATTCTTTGAAATTCTTTTTTCTAAAAGGTAAGAGAAAAAAGATGCGAGAGTCGCTCCTGCTCCGGGTAATATCCCAACGAAAAATCCAAGAATGGATCCCCGGGCAATCGGACCGGCAGATTCTTTCATTTCTGCTTTGGAAGGAATCATATTATTAATTTTCGCAATGCCTCCCTCTTCCTCTTCTTTTTCAAGGATGGTCTTAAACACCTCTCCAAGTGCAAATAATCCTACGGCAATGGTTAAAAATTCAACCCCTTGATATAGCCATGGAATATTAAAAGTGAAACGAGCAATTCCAGAAACACTGTCGATTCCGATGGTTCCCAATAATAAACCGCAAACGGTCATAATTAACGCTTTCGTAACAGATTTTCCTGCCAATCCGCTTACTGCTGCAAGTCCTAAAAGCATAAGCGAAAAATATTCAGCAGGTCCAAACTTAAGGGCAATATTAGATAATGGTTCTGCCAATGCAATTAAAGCAATAAGTGTGACAATCCCGCCGACAAAGGAGCCGATTGCTGCAATGGATAATGCACTTCCTGCCCGACCCTTTTTTGCCATTTGGTAGCCATCCAATGTTGTAACAACAGAAGATGACTCACCAGGTGTATTTAATAAAATTGATGTGGTCGATCCGCCATACATCGCCCCATAGTAAACACCTGCAAGTAATATAATCGCACTCGTTGCGGCTGTTTCCGGCGGAAGCCCCCCCGTAATGGAAGCTGTTACGGGGATAAGCAGAGCCACCCCGCTCATCGGGCCAATTCCTGGCAAAACACCGACTGCCGTCCCAATTAATACTCCGACGAATGCAAATAGTAGATTATACCATATGACTGCCGTCCCAAATCCATGTACTAAATATTCAATGGTACTCATGATGTTTTTACTCCCCCTTTCCTAAGAAAACCAGACTGGCCATCCCGGCAATGTTCCCTTCAGCACTTCGACAAAAATAAAATAAACAACGCCGGAAAATGCAGCTGAGATAATAAGTGATGTAATCCATTTAGTCCTTTCCATCGTTTGAAAACACACAAATAAAAATAAAAACGTTGTAATCACATATCCAATAGTTTCTAACGTTAAAATATAAATCAATGTTGCCACGAAAATAATTAAAAATGGCTTATATTGCAGTTTTTCCTTTTGTGCTCCTTGTGACTGGGAACGAAAGGTTTCATAAAATAATCGAATACTTAATACAGCAAGAATAATTCCAAGAAAAAATGGAAAAATGTCAGGACCTACTTTACTTCCGTAAGAAGAGCTTGCCAGTTGCTTACTTCCAACGATAAAAAGGATGCCTACGGCTAAAAATAATACAGCAGCAACTCGGTCAAATTTGACGCTCATTCCAGATACCTCCTTCGAGAAAAATAGCGAAAACTGACCTGCAGGAGGGATCTTATCCAGTTCCCCCCTATCCCCTTGTCAGTCATTGCACTTATTTTTGCATACCTAATGCTTCTAATAATTGCCGGACTTGATGTTCTTGATCTTCTAAAAACGTTTTAAAGTCGTCTCCATTTTTATATTGCATTTCCCAGCCTTGTGTTTCGACTTCTTTTTTCCATTCTGGCGTTTCTACAAGCTTGCCGATTGTTTTTTCCCAATAGTCCTTCGCTTCAGCAGACATTTTTTCTGGACCGAAAATACCACGCCAAATCGTAAATTCTGCGTCAATGCCTTGATCTTTTGCAGTTGGAATGTCTTTAAAATCACCAGACAAACGTTCAGGAGATGTAACAGCTAAGACACGAATCTTTCCTGCTTTTAAAAATTCCTTGACACTGGAAGCATCTGTTCCTATTACATCTGCATTGCCGCCAAGCAGTGCTGTAATCGCTTCCCCGCCGCCATCATATGAAACATACTTAATTTTTGTCGGGTCTACACCGTATTTAAATGCCGGAAGAATGGCAACTAGATGGTCCATAGAACCTGGTGCGGAGCCTCCGGCAAAGGTTAGCTTTGTTGGGTCCTTTTTTACTTCCTCCAGCACAGATTTTAAATCCCTAAATTTAGAATCATTTTTTACTACAATAACTCCATAGTCTTTTGTCAGCTGAGCCAATGGAGTGGTATTTTTAACTCCATATGGACTGTTTCCTTCTTTTTTCAAATTGTTAATAATGATCGGTGGTGAACTTACAAATAACATATCGTTATTTTGTGCCTCTTTTGTTGCATATTCCGCCATGAAAACAGCCCCGCCGCCTCCAGGCTTGTTCTCGACGGTCAGCGGTACTTTGACAAGCTTTGTCTCACTTAGCACTTTTGTAAAGGAGCGAGCTGTCATGTCCCAGCCGCCTCCTGCTCCAGATGGTGCTACGACCGTAATGGACTTTTTCGGATAGCCGGTATTTTTTGTTGCGGAGCCGGATGTATCTTTGCTGCCGCATGCACCTAGGCTTAACGTCAAAGCCCCCGCACACAATATTGTGGAAAACTTTTTAACTGATATCATATAAATCCCCCTCATTTGAAAGCGTTTTCTAAATTTTATACTAATAAAAGTATTTTGATAGATTAGTCATTTAATGTGTATTAAAAACGATAACGCTATTTTGTTCATAAAGTTCACGGACACGATAAACATAAAAAAAACCCTATTCTTAAAGCAGAATAGGGTCTATAATATTTTACTCAAAAACGCCTTCGTTCTTTCATGTTTTGGATGGTCAAACAATTCAGATGGAATATTCTCTTCCACAATATAGCCGCCGTCCATGAATAACACACGATCGCCTACTTCGCGGGCAAAGCCCATTTCGTGCGTTACAATTATCATGGTCATGCCCTCTTTGGCAAGCTGTTTCATGACTTCCAATACTTCCCCAACCATTTCGGGATCAAGTGCAGAGGTTGGCTCATCAAATAGCATGATCTTCGGTTCCATTGCTAAGGCCCTGGCAATAGCCACCCGTTGCTTTTGGCCTCCTGAAAGTGAATCCGGGTAAGCATCCGCCTTTTCTAATAGCCCTACTTTTTTCAGGAGCTCAAGCCCTTTTTGGCGTGCCTTTTCCTTTTCCCACTTTCGTACATGTATTGGTGCCATCATAATATTTTCCATCACACTTTTATGGGGAAATAAATTAAATTGCTGGAACACCATTCCTACTTCGGTCCGGATATCATTAATATTTGTTTTAGAATCAGTTATGTCAGTGCCTTCGATGTACACATGACCATCTGTGATTGTTTCTAGTAAATTGATGCATCTTAAAAAGGTTGATTTTCCTGATCCGGAAGGGCCAATGACAACGACTACTTCCTGCGGCTTTATTTCAACATTAATTTCCTTCAAAACTTCATTATTTCCAAATGACTTTTTTAGATTCTCAACTTTAATCATTCCGTGCTCACCTTTCTTTCAATAAAATTCAAAAGATATGTGAGGGTGAGGGTTAAGATGAAATAGATAAGTGCGACGGTTAAATATGGCTCCCAGGGACGATAATACTCTCCTTGCATTGCACGCCCCCAATACATAAGCTCCGGTGCTGCAATAACAGCGCCAAGTGAAGAATCTTTGATTAGTACAACGAATTCATTGCCAAGAGGTGGAATCATTCTCTTTACCGCTTGTGGCAAAATGACAAGCTTCATCGCTTGTAAATGTGTCATTCCCAGAGACCTGGCAGCTTCCATTTGTCCTCTATCAATCGATTGGATACCTGCCCTGAAAATTTCAGAAATATATGCCCCCGCATTTATTGAAAGAGCCGTTATTAATGCTGCAAAAGCATTTGTTTTTCCTGTAAAAGTTGGAATCACTGCAAAATGTACGAGGAGAATTTGAACAAATAGTGGTGTTCCTCGAAAAAAATTGATATACCAAACAAATGGAAATCGTATTACTTTATTTTTTGACATCTTTCCAATTCCGATTAACAGACCAATAATCGTTCCGAAAATAATCCCTAATATGGAAACCTCTATCGTCGTAAGTGTTCCTTGTAAAAAATATGGGATATAGTGTGCAATTAGATCAAAACGAAAATTCATCGTACATCTCCTTCTATAAAGGTTTTAGTTGAATTCCTGTGCAAGGAATCCTATTTCATCACCAATGCAAATTCAAAAAGCGCCATAATACATAGGGTAAGAGAAAACAACTACAATTTGTTTTTATTAAAAGTCGCTTCCGTCAAAATAAAAAAATGCGTAACCCTTTCCGTTCGTTACGCAATTCATGTAAGCTTAAAATTGTTTTTTTAGTGCATCAATATTTGGCTCTGTACCAAACGTATTTTTATAAATTTTTGTATAGGTTCCATCATCTATAATTTGCTTTATTGCCTTGTCAAGATCTACTTTTAATTTACTGCCCTTCGGTAACATAATCCCATAGAATTCAGATGAAAAAGAAGGGTCAGTGATTACTTTTAAATTTTTGTCCGGATTGTTTTTGGCGTACTCTTCCACAACAGCATTATCTGCTACCACAGCATTTGCACCGCCTTTTAACAACTCCATAATTGCCAAAACATTACTTTCAAACTTCTTAATATGCTGTGAATCTTTGCCAAGAACTTTTTCCGCAATTTCTTGTCCAGTTGTCCCGTTTTGAACAGCAACTGTTTTTCCTTTTAAATCCGCACCCCTTTGAATAGAGCTATCCTTTGGTACGAGAATTTTATTTATAGATTCAAAGTAAGGTAGGGAAAAATCATAAGTCATTTGCCGCTTCTTATTAATCGTAATGGACGAAATACCTGCATCTGCTGTTTTACCTTGAACCTCCACAAATACCGGATCCCATCCAACATTCACCAATTCGTAGTCATAGCCTGCAGCTTTCATGACAGCATCTAATATATCCGCATCAAATCCAACAATCTTATCGCCATCCAATGATTCCATTGGAGCATAGGTGGCATCCGTTACTATTCTTAATTTCTTGTGTTGTGTCTCACCTGAGGCTGGTTTATCAGATGAGCCTGTAGTAGTTTTCTCACTTGTCCCACATGCCGATACAAGCAATAATAAGCTAATCGCTAGCGAAGAAAGGAACACCTTTAATAGTTTATTCTTCATAAATTTCCCCCTAGTAAACTTTTCCTATATTTCATCTATATTGAAAACGGAAATAGATTAGAAGGGGGAATGTTCGAAATAATTCTAGTAGTTTCTATTGGATATGCTATCATTCGACATTATCATGGACACCTCTGCGATAATACTCCTTCATCATTTCTTCGGGGACCATACTTCCGCCTGTTGCCCACACAAGATGTGTGGCGTTATCCATATTTGTTTGCAGCTTTTGGTTTGTTAGATATTTCTCCCCCTCTTTTTGACTAGCAAGCTGAATAGGACCGAAAAATCCTGCAAGTGCTGACGGCTCAAGAAAAATATTTTCCTGGTCTGCTAGTTCCCGAAGGAAATTGTAAAGCCTTTGATCTTGTATAGTAAAACATCCGCTCAACATATTACCAATTGTCTTCCCAACAAAGCTTGACGATCTTCCAACCGCTAAACCATCCGCATCTGTTCGATTATCCAGACCGAAATCAAAAACGGATACTTTATCCTGAAGTCCCGTCATTTGTCCTATTAGAAAGCATGGCGAATGGGTCGGCTCCGCAAAAAAGCAATGCACATGTTCACCGAATTCCATCTTTAGACCAAATGTTATTCCTCCCGGTCCTCCCCCTACACCGCATGGAAGGTAGACAAATAGTGGATGTTTTTCGTCCACTGTAATATCCATTTCCTCAAGCTGCTTTTTTAAGCGAGAAGCTGCGACTGCATATCCAAGAAATAAGTCCTTGGAATTCTCGTCATCGATAAAATAGCAGTTTGGATCCGCTTCTGCTTGTTTCCGTCCTTCTTCCACCGCTTTACTGTAGTCAGATGGATATTCAATTACGTTTACACCTTTGCTCCGCAAAAGATCCTTTTTCCATTGCTTCGCATCCGCAGACATATGAACAGTAACCTTAAAGCCTAACTCGGCACTCATGATGCCTATGCTCAAGCCTAAATTACCGGTTGATCCTACTGCAATTTTATATTGGGAAAAAAACTGCCGGAAATCAGGTGAAGCAAATATCTTATAGGAATCAGACGTTTTCAACATTCCATGCTCAAGAGCAAGCTCTTCTGCATGCTTTAAAACCTCATAAATACCTCCTCGAGCCTTAATAGATCCCGAGATTGGCAAGTCGTTGTCACATTTTAAAAGGAGTGTACCGTGAATGTCTAGTTGATAAGCTTGCTCCATGGCTTTTTTCATTTTATTTATTTCCACAAGCGGGGATTCGATGATTCCATTTGTGTTTTTCGTTTCAGGGAAAACAGTTTCGATATATGGTGCAAAACGTTGAAGTCGTTCCGCAGCTTCGGAAATATTAGAAATGGATAAATTAGTGTTTTTGTTTTTCGCATTATAATGCGGATTTACCCACAATACCTCGTCCATTTTGATCAGCTTATGTAGTAATGGATATTCCTCTATCCATTCTTGAACGCTTTTACCTTCTAATTTTGTGGACATTCCTAGACCCTCCTAAGATTTTCTTACATTTATTATATATCGGCATAAAAAATACTTGTCACATTACTTCTTTTTATTTTAATTGTTCATATAATTGTAATAATTTTCTGATTCTATTTTCAAAAGGAGGTTCAATCATTGAATAACATAACACACCGAGTTAGTGAAAAGTTAAGTGAAGCACATACTTTACCGTCATGGCTTTATACCAATCCCGATGTTTTAGAAATAGAAAAGAAAGAAATATTTAGCAGGACATGGCAATATGTTGGCCATATTAGCCAATTTACTAGAGCTGGTGATTATCTCACAACTGAAGTTGCAGATAGACCGATTATTGTCCTTCGTGGAAAAGATGGGGAAATTCGTGCCTTTTATAATGTTTGTTCACACAGGGCATCTAAACTTGTGGATGGTGAGGGAAATAAACCGCTTCTAGTTTGCCCATATCATGCATGGTCCTATAATTTGGACGGTTCTCTTAACAAAGCACCTAATATGATGGGGGTTGAGAATTTCGACCATAAGGATTTTTGCTTAAAAAAAATTAAACTGGAAATATTCGAATCTTTTATTTTTGTTAATCTTGATTCAAATGCTTCCCCGTTATCTGTTCAATTTCCTGGCTTGTTCAACCATGTAAAGGAAAATAATCTTGGTGATTTAAAAAGGGTACGTGTGAAGGAAACGATCTGCAAATCCAATTGGAAGATTGGTATTGATAATTATCTTGAATGTGACCACTGCTCCATTGTTCATAAGGCGCTCGTCTCAAAGGTCGATATGAATCAATATGAGTATAAGATGTATGATAATTATTCCTATCAGAGCACACCGCTCAAAGGATTGGATAGCAATTTCCCTTTAGGCCAAGGCGGCCGTTATTATTGGCTTTATCCAAATACATGGTTCTCGTTCGACCCAGGTCCTCCTAATCTATCGATACATCAATCAATCCCTATTGATCACAAGACAACGAAGTATGTATACACAACTTTTTTTATGAAGGAAGAGATAACAAAGGAAGAAGAGGAGCTAATGGCAATCGATCAATTGGTGCGTAAAGAGGATTTAGAAATTTGTGAAACGGTTCAAAAGGGAATTGATACTGGAGCATATACACAAGGTAGATTTTCTCTTACAGAAAATTTAGTTCACCATTTTCATTTACTTTTACAAAGAGATTTAGAAAAGGTTTTACCTTTATAAAACAAAATGTAAGCGCCTCCGTATTACTAATTTATCGGAAAATAGGTGATTGGGTATGGACCATGAAAATCAACCGAAACTAAAAAGGTCGATGAAGAGCAGACATTTATTCATGATGTCATTAGGAGGAATAATCGGTACTGGTCTATTTTTAGGATCTGGTTATGCAATCGGAGAAGCAGGTCCAGCAGGTGCTATCTTGGCATATTTAGTGGGCGGACTTTTAATGTATTTAGCAATGGTGTGCCTCGGTGAGTTATCCGTAGTGATGCCTGTTTCGGGTTCTTTTCAAGCACATGCGACACGATTCATCGGCCCCGCTACAGGCTTTGTCGTTGGCTGGATTTATTGGTTAAGCTGGGCATTATATGTTGGACTTGAATTTGTCGCAGCTGGTGTTTTAATGAAAAGATGGTTCCCCGACGTTCCTGTTTGGATTTGGTGTGCTTTGTTTGTCATTATTCTTTTTTCCATTAATTCGCTTACGACACGGAGCTTTGCTGAAACAGAATATTGGTTTGCAGGCATCAAGGTGTTAACAGTTATTCTTTTTATTATCGTCGGTCTTGGTGCAATCTTTGGAATCATCCCTATGCATAGTGATCCAGCTCCTTATCTGTCTAACTTTATCGGTGATGGCATATTTCCAGCTGGTATGGTAGGTGTATTCATATCGATGATGACGGTTATCTATGCATTTCAAGGTTCAGAAATTATGGGTGTAGCTGCTGGAGAAACGGAAGAGCCAGAGAAAAATATTCCAAAGGCAATCCGAAATATCGTATTTCGCGTCCTAATCTTTTATGTCCTTGCTATTTTTGTCTTATCCGCTCTTGTTCCATGGCAAAAAGCAGGAGTGCTGGAAAGTCCGTTTGTAACGGTATTTGATATGATTGGGATTCCGTATGCAGCTGATATCATGAATTTTGTTATATTAACGGCGATACTCTCAGTAGGAAATACCGGATTATTCGCCTGTACCCGAATTTTGTTTTCTCTTTCAGAAAGTGGGATGGCACCATCTATTTTTAAAAAGCTTAATAAACGCGGGGTTCCTTCTTACGCCTTACTTATTACCTTGGGATTTGCATTGCTTTCCTTATTAACTAGTATTGTGGCAGCGAATACATTGTTTGTTGTTCTATTAGCAATAAGCGGAATTGGCGGAACCCTTACATGGTTAGCGATTGCCGTTGCCCAATTACGGTTCCGTAAAAAGTTTGTGAAAGATGGAGGAAAGGTCGAGGATTTAGCATTTAAAGTCCGTCTTTACCCGTTTATTCCAATCCTGTGTATTGTTATGTGCTTATTTATCTTTGTTTTCACCGCATTTGACCCTACTCAGCGAACATCATTATATTGGGGATTTGGATTTATTATCGCATGCTATTTATATTATTATTTTGTTTTTACAAGAAGAAAGATGAGTCATTCTGATGTTCCATCCATTCCAATTTCAAAGGAAGATCTATAATATACTCGAAAAACCGCTGATTTAAGACTTCAAATCAGCGGTTTTTTTCTTGCTGCTTATCATGTAGATCATTTCTTCTACAATGAATGGTATTTCCTCGAATGCATTTCTTATGTGCAAACGCTCTGTTCGTTTATGTGCATCCTTTCCAAATGGACCTACATTTAGTACCGGAGCATTCAACTTTTCCATTCCCTTAAATGGCACATCATAACTATCTCCCCACACAGGTGTATTCGCTTCAAACGCTGTCCATCCTTCATAGGAATCCTGATAGTTAACGTAACTCAAATCACAAATACCATTAAAATAATGAATTCTTTCTACAGATAAATTATATTTTTCAAGTGCTCTTTCCGTCACGAATTTTACACATTCCTCTGCAAGCTCATTTCCAGCAGAATTTACTGCTGGGTAATAAGGAGGTGCATAAAGGATTACAATAGACGGTGAAAGCTCTTGGCATTGAATCATCAATTTATCCGTGATTCTGAACGACTTTTCACGGTCATCCCATTCCTGGTTTGCATGGATTTCCTTTTTTATTTCTTCTATATATTCCCATCCAAATTTATCTTTCGCATACTGCAGTAGCTCCTGATATCGAATAACTCTTACCTTTCCAACAGGTTCAACCCTGTGCTTTTGACAGACTTGCAAATAAACAGTATTGCAATCATTTGCCGCTTCATTGGCAATGCGCTCGAACAAATCCATGATTTCCGAAGCATTTCGTTTCATTAGAAAGACATTGTAAAGAGCCGTTGAACGGTATGGTGTCTGTGTAGAATACTCCAGCTTTAAGTCTTTCTGTTGAAGTGTAACAGGAACAGGTGTCCTTTCCCCTAATACGGTTTCTTGGAACTCTGTATTCCATTCCATTTTTTGTGTTAGAAACGAAGCGATAAATGGTGATGTAATTCCTCCAAACGGTTCTCCTACATGTGTTTCCTTTCCATAAAAGAGAGCGGCCGGCATAATTTTACCAATTGTTCCTGTGTAAATATAGTACTGAGGGTCTGCCGGCTTTTGTGAAAAGACTGGTTCCCCGTTCAAAAATAGTTTATACGTAAGATTATATTGTTCTTGCAAATGGAGCAGTACCGGAACTGCACATCTCATCCCAGAGGAATTTACCTCTTCATCTGGGACGGTTAACAGCAATAGATTAACCGGCCAATTTTCCAGACTTGCTTTTTCAATGAGTCTCATATGCATAGCAAGTCCCATTTTCATATCCATTGTTCCGCGGCCGAATAGGTATTCACCTGATTCTAGATCCTTTATAGCGTCTTGAGAGAAATCATCGTACTTTTCGAGAAATAACTGCGTTAATTTCTCCGGCATTGTTGAAAACGGTTGCAAATCACCATATTCCTCTGTGTTTACTGTATCAAAATGACTGATTAAACAAATAGTATCAGTGGCTTCAGGGTGTTTGTACATAGCTGTTAAAAATTGGCGTCCTAAATCAGCTTGATGCAAAGAGAGGTGTTCAGGATATTTTTGAAAATGCTCCAGATCCTTGAGCTTCTCCTTCAGCAGAATGGGAAATTGTTTCTCGCCGTCAGATAATGTAATACTCTTCCAGCTTACAAGCTCGCAAAGCAACTCTCTTAACTTCTCAGGAGTTCCCCATTTCATGTTAATCATTTTGCCTTAACTCCTTTTTATGTTTTTATAGACAAAATCCTAGTAATTTTTTTAAAACAACTAACTGTTTTTATTTTCTCATGGTGATGCTACTATTTTCTGCTGTTTTTGATTTTCTCGATTGTTTAATCTTATAGAATAGTATACAAAAAATTAAAAAGCCTATCCCGTAAAAGAGTCCAATTCGCTGTGTAGGATCAAAAGCTAGGAAGATGAGAATGAACAAACAAAATCCTAAACAAAATAACGGTACAAATGGATAAAAAGGAACTTTATAGTGTAATTCCTCTGTTTTTCCGCCCGCTTTTATATATTTCCTACGGAACATATACTGTGATAGAGCAATTCCCATCCATGAGATTGTGACAGATATTCCCGCAATGGACATTAGCAGTACGAATACCGTGTCGGCTGCCACGACACTTGTTAATAACGATAAAAGAGAAAAGATGATGGTAAAAATAAGAGAATTTAGTGGTACCTTTCGCTTGGATAATTTTCCAAATATCTTTGGTGCCATTCCATCATGAGACATAGACCAAAGTAATCGTGTTGAAGCATAAAGACATGAATTCCCTACTGATAATATGGCAGTTAAAATAATAAAATTCATGATACTTGCTGCATAAGGCACACCTGCTATGCTCATGAGCGTTACAAACGGACTTTCCAGCAATCCTAATTCTTTAGAAGGGAAAATAGCAGAGAGAATAATGATTGATGCTATATAAAACACAATGATTCTAAACAGAACATTTCGAATTGCTTTTGGAATGTTCTTTTCAGGACTTTCGCTCTCGCCTGCTGCAATTCCTATGAGTTCTGAGCCTTGGTAAGAAAAGATAACATTCATCATGGTAACAAATATTATTGGAATCCCTGCCGGAAAAAGACCAGTTGGGGCAAGATTCTTAAGAAAAGGTGTAGGACGGTCAGATAAGTGTACAAATCCAAAAATTCCAGCTACCCCAATGATAATAAAGACGATAACTGCAACTACTTTTATTCCAGAGAACCAATATTCTGCCTCTGCAAAGCCTCTGGTCGTTAATGCATTCAATGAAAATAGAAGAACAATAAAGACAGCACACCAAAGCCAAGTAGGTACATGTGGAAACCAATGTTTCATTAATATTCCTGCTGCTGTAAACTCCACTCCCGCTGTTGCAGCGGACCCAATGAAATACATCCACCCAAGTGAAAATCCTGCTGAATGGCCAATATATTCTGAGGCATATTTTTGGAATGAACCTGTGACAGGCATATGCACAGCAAGTTCACCTAGACAAACCATTACCATATATAGAATAAGACCACCTACTAAGTAACCTAATAAAGCCCCGCCAGCTCCCGCCTGGTGGATGGTGTAACCAGCGTTTAAAAAAAGTCCCGTTCCAATCACTCCGCCAAGTGAGAGCATAAATAGGTGACGTTTTTTCATTGAACGATTCAATTGTTCATGGGTTTTAATGTCTTCCATATATCCAAACCTCCTAACCTAAGAATCTTCCCTTATATATATATTTCTATTAGAATCGTAGAGATAGACAGCTCAAGCCGCCATCTTGCTTTTGGAATTCTGACATTTCAAGTTCAATTATTTGATAACCAGCTTCGTTAAGCTTTCTTTTTGTTTCTTCATAGCCCTTCGGAATAATGACATAATCATTAACTCTTATACAATTAGCACTATATTCATCCTCTTTTGTTACGATAATTTTCTCATAATGATCAAAGTCCGGGTGATCAACAAATTCCCCTGCAACAATGATTTGATTGTTCCCAAGATAAGCAATCCCTGTTTTCAAATGGAAAAACTCCTTTAATGGTACAATGGTTGCTTTGTAATCAGCAGACTCTAGTATCCTTTTTAATTGTTCTGCTCCTTCTTCATTGGTGCGTTCAGAAATTCCAATATAAAAATGGTCATCAATTTGTAATACATCTCCACCATCTAAGGTTCCTGGGGCTTTAATATATCGAATATCGTCATAATATTTTTTAATAACACTCTCCATTTCAATAATTTCTTTATTCCTCGTTTCTGCACCAGGGTTCGAAATAACAGCAAATTCAGGAGTTAATACAGCTGTATCTTCCACAAAGGTTGAATCAGGAAACTCATCACTTTCTAAAAGATATTCCACCTCTACTCCGCATTTCTTTAATGCTTGTATATAGTTATCATGTTGTACCAACACTTTTTCATAGTCTGGCTTTCCTAAATCGCTTGTTGTTAATCCATTTACATAGCTACTACTTGGTTTTTTTACAATAACCTGTTTAAACATTTTGATTCCTCCATCCGATTTTAATATGTGCGGATTACCGGCGAGGTTAAGCATGTTGGCCCGCCTGTTCCCTTATAAGAAATTTCTTTTCCCTTGTATTCATAAACTGTCGCACCCGCTTCTTCAAGTTGTTGTTTTGTGTATACGTTCCCATAAGGAAGGATGCAAACACGTGGTGCAAGCGCTAAGACATTACAACCTAGTGTAAGATATTCATTTTTAGGGACCTCAATTAACTGAATCTTACGCTTCAGTAAAAGCTGTCTAAAAAATACAGGCATCAATGGTGAATGTACTACTGCCAAATCATGATCCACCATACTGATGAATGACATTAAATGCAGACACTCTGACTCTCCTTGATCGTGCGGGAGCTGAACAACAATAAATTCTTCCACCAAGTGAGAGGTAATTTCTCGTAATTGTCGAATGGCTTCATCATTCGTCCGGTAACCCCGCCCTACTACAAGCGTTTTGTCATCCAACCAGATAATATCTCCGCCATCTGCGATAGCATCGCCTGTCAATTCACCAAGAATCGGGATGTTTTTTTCTAACAAAAATTCTTTATAAATCTTGGCTTCTAGCTGTCTCAATAATTTTCCGGATTTCAGAATAATGGCTCCCTCTTTTGTAAATTTAATTGGATCATGGGCATACAAGGAATCAAGTCCAGTTTCTTCTGAAAAAGGTAAATAGTCGATTTGATCAACATGCTCCTTCAAAATACTTACAAACTCCTCGTATTCACTTAATGACTCATCATAAATAGGTTCTTCCAGATAATTGTACTTTTCCCATTCATTGCTTAAATGCACTTGACTGATAAAGGCATCTTTTGGATGTTTTAAAATAACATGCTTTAGCTTATTAAACATAGAATGGCTATACTTCATTCTCATCACCTTTTCCGTATAGTGGAAAACAATTCCGCATAAAGGAAATGTTTATGTTTCGAGTATAAATGTATACCATTAAACGTGTCAATCTATTTAAAATAATCAAAATAATTTTTTATTTCTATAACACGGTTTATAATAAACACAAAGGTGGGTTTTGAATATGCAATCACTTGATCGAGCAATGGGAATAATAAAAGTCCTAACTTCATACAAAGAGAACCGATTTCTTTCCATTACAGAATTAGCTAAAGAATGCAATTTACCCGTAAGTTCCATTCATCGTCTTCTGCAGGCAATGATGAAACACGAAATGATTCAACAAGATCCGGAAAGCAAACTGTATGGGCTTGGAAACGCATGGCTTGAGTATGGGCTTAAAGTGTACGATTCGATGGATTATGTTAGCATTATCAGACCTGAGTTAGAGAAATTAATGCATGCGGTTGGGGAAAGTGTGTACTTAAGCAAGCCATTAGGCATGGAGGCTCTGTTAATTGAAAGGATTGATTGTGAGCAAAATACTATCCGAATCCATGATCAGCTTGGTCTTCGGACACCAATGAATATCGGTGCTGCAAACTTAACGATGCTTGCTTTTATGACGGAAGCTCAAAGAGATCAAATTATGGACAAGTTGGTCCCAAAGGAAGACAGGATAGATTTTTTTGAACTACTAAAAAAAATAAAAAGTGATGGTTATCTAGTTCGGGAGGACGAACATACAGAAGGGATTTCTACAGTAGCTGCCCCAATTCTTAATCGATTGGGTGAAGTGGTGGGAGCCGTAAGTGTTAAGTTTATTAGTTTTCAAATGACCGATGTTAAAATGGAGTTTGTTATTAATCATGTTGTAAATGCAGGACGAAATATTTCAAAGAAAATGGGATATTATTATAGATAAGACAGGGTATACATATTTTAAAGAAATAATAAAATATCTCATAAAAATAAAGAACATAGAAGTTAGGCATCAAACCTTTATTCTATGTTCTTTTTCTTTTTTAGTTGCATTCTATACATGAAAAATACTTTCCAAAACGGATTGAGGAGTTTCGTACACATGTCCGAATTCACTTCCAGTATAGTAAAAATGAGGATTTCTCATTTCCTCCGCGATGTTTTTTTCTTTTTCTACTTCTTTTGCTAGCCGTTCAACGGGATCTGCCGGCACAAGATGTATCCCCATTCTCGTTTTTTTATATTTTACCGAAATAGAAGCAATCTGTTCTCTTTCTTTCATAATAAAGATATCATGGTCATTATTCGTGAATGCAGAGAATTCAAGTGAATTGTAGGCAACCCGAATGGTACCCTGATCTTTCTTCACGACAAATCCTCTTTCTCTAAAATAATTCTCAAAAGCATCCAAAAACTCTTGAACTTTTCGTTTTAACTCAGGAATGATTATCTCTTCGAATAGCTTGTGATTATTTTTTTTTAAATTTGCTAATTCCACTTGTAAATCTTCTAATTTTGTCATGGATTATCAACTCCTTATGAAGCTTGAGTGGAATCTCTAAGGGACATCTAAAGATACTATAACAAACTTGAGTTCTCGCAACAAGCGGTGTCATGCACCATTAGTTTTGGTGCATGACACCGCCTTGCATTATGATTGGAATAATTCGATCCATTCACCATCCGGACCATAGAAGAAAACATATTTTGCACCACTTGGTAATGTTGTAATGGCTTCGTCCACAAATGTAACTTCGTGTTCCTTCAATCTCGCAATTTCTGCTTCAATATTATCCACGGACAATGCAAAATGATGAACCTTCCCCTCCGTCGGCAAATTTGGATTGTATCCTGAAATTAGTTCTATAATCGGTTCCTTTGTATCTTTTATGCCTAAAAAGGCTAATTTAAGAGAAGGATCAACATGATTTTGTTTTTCTATTAATTCTAATCCTACCACTCTTGTATAAAACTCAATCGTTGTGTCTATATCTTTCACTTGAATTCCTACATGTTCGAATTTTTTTATGGTCATTATATTTTCCTCCTCTAACATATCTCATGCTTCAATCTTTTCAAGTTTTAACGTTTTCTTGAGATTTTCAACTAGCTTAATAGGTGATTTAGGTAATGCATCAACCGTATCCCCGGCAATATGCGGTGTTAATGTCACGTTGTCGCATAGTAGTAATGGATGCCCCTGAGGTATAGGTTCCTGCCAGAAAACATCTATTGCTGCACCGGCAATCTGTTTATTTACAAGTGCTTCACATAGAGGTTTTTCTTCCATTACCTCAGCTCTAGATGTATTGATTAAATAGGAATCCTTTTTCATCTTTAAAATATGATTTTCCTTTATAAGTCCTTTCGTTTCTTCTGATAATCGGACATGTACAGTTACAATGGATGCTGCTTCAAACAATTCATCTAAAGAAACGAGATTTATTTCTATTCCTTCTTCTGATAATTCCTGCGATGTTACATATGGGTCAGAACCTATAACAGGAATACCCAATGCAATTAAATTTTTTGCTACGATTCTGCCAATATTGCCTAAACCTACAATTCCAACTATTTGATCCTTAACTGATTTTGTATAAGAATAGTTAGGAAAATCCTTTACCCATTTCCCCGCTTTTAACGCATGATGGCTACGGGCAATATTCCGTGTTTCACTATATATTAACCCAATCGTAAAATCAGCAACTGCTTCAGCATTACGTATAACATTTACGACTGGGATTCCCCTGCTTTTGGCAAATGCTAGATTAATATGTTCCATACCACCTCTACATGTTCCAATTACCTTTAACTGTTGAGCCGCCTCTAGAACGATTTGGGAAACTGGTGCGAAATGGACAAGTAAAAGATCTGCATCCACAATTTGCTCCAGTAATCCTTTCGGTGGAGAGACTGCTTCTGGTCCAGACCTTTCAATCTCTAATATCGCTTCTTGAAATTCCTCTTTTTTGTTTGGGCCCCAGCTTAACTTCACCACTTGATCGATAGGTGCATCCCATTGTTTAATAGCCTCTTCAAATTGATCCGCCGTTACAAATACGTCGCCTATAATAACTGCTTTCATGTATAACTCCTTCCTAACCTTGTATAGATACCGCTGCCTTTGTTTTCACTTCATCATTTGTATTCTCCATATAATTGGTGAACGCTGTTTTATATTTTTTATAGAAAAAGTAAAAAGCAAAATAAATGATCACTACAAGCGTAATTTTCGTTTTGTCCATTCGTGGTGCCTGACACCACGTATATTTTTTACAAATATAGGCACTTTATATAAAGGTTCAAATTATTATTGATTTTCATCTGGAGGTTATTTTATGCCAATGAATATGACCCAAAAATTAATTAAAAGCCATCTTGTTTCTGGAGAAATGATACCTGGAGAAGAAATTGGGCTTAAGATCGACCAGACATTAACACAGGATGCAACTGGTACTATGGTGATGCTGGAACTAGAAGCGATGGGACTGGAACGTGCAAAAACGGAAGCCTCTGCACAGTATGTAGATCACAACCTGATTCAAGTGGACAATAAAAACCCTGATGACCATTTGTTTTTACAAAGCGCTACACGCAGGTTTGGCATTTATTTTAGTAAGCCTGGTAATGGTGTTAGCCATCCGGTTCATATGCAGCGATTAGCTAAACCGGGAAAAACGCTGTTAGGTTCCGACAGTCATACCTGTGCGAATGGATGTATGGGAATGCTGGCAATGGGTGCCGGTGGCATTGATGTTGCGATGGCAATCGCCGGGCAGCCTTTTTATGTAAAAATGCCAAAGGTTTGGGGAGTAAAATTAACGGGTAAGCTTCCTGATTGGGTAAGTGCAAAGGATGTCATTTTGGAAATGCTCCGCAGGCATGGAGTAAAAGGCGGGGTCGGAAAAGTCATTGAATATTACGGACCAGGGGTTCAGACCTTAAGTGCAATGGATCGTCATGTTATTGCCAATATGGGAGCGGAATTAGGAGCAACCGGCACGGTTTTTCCTTCAGATGAAGAAATAAAACGTTTCTTAATTGAACAAGGTAGAGAAAACGATTGGTCTCCTCTTGAGGTTGATGAGGGAGCAACATACGACATAGATGAAGAATTGAACTTATCAGAGGTTGTACCTCTTATCGCAAAGCCATCAAGTCCAGGCAATGTGGTACCTGTTTCTGAAATCTCCGGTACTCCTATTTACCAATCTTATATCGGTTCATCCGCGAATCCTGGTTATCGTGATTTTGCTATTGCGGCGGAAATTGTAAAAGGGAAGCATATCGCAGACGGAATTTCCTTTGACATTAATCCGACTTCCAGACAAATGTTAACGGACTTAGTAAAGGAAAGCCATATTGCGAGCTTGCTTCAAGCTGGTGCACGTCTGCATCAAGCGGGCTGCAATGGTTGTATTGGAATGGGACAAGCACCGGCAACTGGAAGAAACAGCTTGCGCACCACTCCGCGAAATTTCCCTGGACGTTCAGGTACAAGAGAGGACAGTGTCTTTCTCTGCAGTCCGGAAACAGCAGCAGCTTCTGCATTAACAGGTGTGATTACAGACCCGAGGACAATTGGCATTCCCTATCCCAAAGTACAGGAGCCTGCCAATCCAACTATTGATGAAAAACTATTAGATGAGCCTTTGCCATACGAGAAGGCAAAAGAAGTAAAGCTACATAAAGGGCCTAATATTGCTTCTATCCCTTCAATGGATGAACTTCCGGACTCATTGGAATTGCCAATCCTGTTAAAAATGGGAGACAACATTTCAACGGATGAAATTCTTGCAGGTGGAGCAAGGGTTCTGCCTTATCGAAGTAATTTGCCAGAGATTAGTAAGTTTACTTTTGAAATAATAGATAGAACGTATTACACTCGAGCAAAAGAAACAGGCAACCACGCTATTATTGGCGGATTCAACTATGGACAAGGCTCGAGTCGAGAGCATGCAGCTCTTGCCCCAAGATATCTCGGGCTCCGTGTTGCGATAGTAAAAGACTTTGCCCGTATTCATTGGCAAAACCTTGTAAACTTTGGTGTTCTGCCTCTTACCTTTGTCAACGAAGCGGACTATGACAATTTGGAACAAGGCGATGTACTTGAACTGAAGGATATCAAATCTAAGATACAAAACGGAAATGAGATTACTATCACCGTTAAAGGAAAAAATAATGAAATAAAAGTGAAGCATTTGCTTTCATCACGCCAAATTGAAATCATGCTAAGCGGCGGATTAATCAACTGGGTGAAAGCAAATCATGTGGGGCAGAACGCATAAAAGCGTTTCATGAAATTTTATATGGAGGGATGAAAATGATCGACAGAGAAATAACCTGTAAAGCCTGTGAAGGCACAGGGATGCTTTCCGATGATGAGGGCTGGCAATATACCTGTAACGTTTGCCATGGAAAAGGTGAACTGAACGCAGATGGCAGCAGAAATCCTGCAAAGTTAATGTCGGTGGATGAGAATAATCGATTATTAGATTAATGCTTTGTGGAATGGGCGGTTTATATCCCCATTCCACTTTTTTAAGTTCTGCTGAACATCCTCCATGACGATATGTTTCTAATCTGTTTTTCTCTGTGTCTCCTCCTCCTTTTGATTCATCATCAAAAGGGTCAGGGGTTTATCAGAGCCTGTCATTAATTTATAAACATAAGAAGAAGTGATCTTATAGCCGCTTTCAATTTTCTCCGCTAAATAATTCGTTCTTTCGAATAAAATGGAACGAATATGGTTGATCTGTCTTAGGATTTTTTCTGTTAATGCCTCTTGGGTATCCAATCTGGTTAATACTTCTTTTTGAATATCTTCCTGCTTGGTAAATTGCTCAGCCATCTGTTGGTGGTTATCCAGCTGCTCGTTAATTTTTTGGGTAAGATCTTGATTGGTCGCTTCATATTGTTCCAGTCTTTTTATAATTTCTTGGGTAGACTGATTTACACTATGAATTTTCTCCATTATTTCTTGTTTTAATTGACCCTCATTTTCCAAGATACCTTGAAGCTTGTTATTCTCCTCATCTAATTTTATCAACCAGTCCATCACATGGCTTTCAAATTCCTTTTGCATGTGATGATTCTCACGCAGGTCCTTCAGTTGGTTTCCGATTTCATTCCACTGATTTATTTGATTTGTCTCCTGTCGTTGATGATTTTCACTCAGTTTCTTCAACTGATTACCAATATCGTTCCACTGATTTATTTGGTTAGTTTCCTGTTGTTGATGGAGATTTTTTAGATCGTAAAAGGAGTGGAGCAAAGATTCGTAGGCTTCTTTTTGTCCTTTGATTAGTACTGTTAGATAATCTGTCTTAGCAAAATCTTGATTTGATTCTTGAATGTTTCCTGGATTATGAAAAACCTCTGGGTGATCATTCTTATTAATAAATAATCCCACCTAAGTCTACACCTCCCTCCCCATAAGCATGTAATATTTTATGCGGCTCGCCTAAGATACGGGACATTAAGACTGAGGATTTCATGTGATTGAAATAATACCATTTAGAGGAGAATGCAAGGAATTTCAAAAGTGAGGGGGAGTTTCTAAAGGACATTTCCCTTCATTCGAATCTAATAATGTCCTTTAGAACTTTTCCGTGGTACGTACACTTGCGGGTTATTTCCTAAGAACTCTACTGTTAGTTCATTTCGGTAATTGTGAACCTGTACATAAGAGGATGTTTAGGGTCAAAGGGACTGGAAAATGGTGGCGAACACGGATATTTATTATCGCCTTAGTCTTATATATATTCTTATTAATTTTTTCTCTTATGACTTATGGTTTGCGAAACGTGCTTTTGCTGTACATTAGCACCATGGTAGGATTTTCGATGTTTTCTATTTTATTTCAATATGGAAAGATAGGGAAAATAGGAATTTCGATTGCGGATACATTTATCCCTTGGGAGAATATAGAAAGCTGCAAATTGGAATGGCTCCCAAACACAAATTTTTTCTATCCAAATGGAGAATTAACGCTAACTACTTACTCTCAACAAAAATACGTAATCATAGTAGAAAAAAAGATGAAAAGCCGATTGGCAAGCTTCTTGAAAAAAATACTCTTGGTACACCGATTACGACCCAAAAATAACAAGGGAGGTTCCAAATCTGGAAACCTCCCTTCTTCATTATTGAGCAGTATAACCTCCATCAACTAAAAGGCTTGTACCATTTACAAAGGATGAGTCATCACTTGCTAAAAAGAGAACTGCCTTTGCAATTTCTTCTGGTTTACCTAGTCTTCCTTGCGGATGTAAGGATGCAAGATATTCTTTCGTTTTTGGATCTACTTTAGTAAGTAATGGTGTATCGATATAGCCTGGACATACAGCATTTACTCGAATACCTTCTTTGGCATATGCTGTACATAAGTTTTGGGTTAATAACTTCACACCGCCTTTTGCTGCGGAGTATGCAGTCGGATTAGGTAAAGATACATGGCTGTGGATAGAACCGGCGTTAACGATGACACCGCCATTTCCTTGTTTCAAAAATTGTTCAATTGCGTATTTATCGGATAAAAATACGCCTGATAAGTTAATTTCAATGGTTCTTTTCCACTTTTCATAGGTTAATTCATGTGCTGGAGCATCATCAGCAACTCCTGCATTGGCATACAAGATATCAAGCTTTCCATAATGGTTAACTGTTTCGGATACCATATGTTTAACATCTTCTTCACTAGTAACATCTGTTTTAATGAATAAAGTATCGTATCCCTTTGCATTCAATTCATCTGATAATTGCTTGCCGCGTTCGGAAAAATCAGCGATTACCACCTTTGCCCCTTCTTCCGCAAACAGACGAACGGATGCTTCGCCAATGCCGCTTGCTCCACCTGTAACGATTGCTACTTTATTATCTAGTTTCATCTTGTATCGCTCCTTTTAGTTCATATTTTTCCCAAAGTACTATTATCTAGCTGTTGCACCGCCATCAATGACAAATTCTGATCCAGTTGTAAAAGCTGATTCATCCGATGCAAGGAATAGAACGGTATTTGCAACATCTTTCACAGATCCAAGTCTTCCAAGTGGGAATAGGTCTTTTCCTAATTTCTCTTTTGAATTACCTGATACCTCTGATGCATAGTCTGCCATTCCAGTATCAATGTATCCAGGATGGATAGAGTTTACTCTAACCCCAAAAGGTGCATATTCCATTGCCGCATCTTTTGTCATAATACGGACTGCACCTTTACTTGCGCCGTATAAAACATGTCCAGGAGCACCAGTTAATCCTGCAATAGAAGATGCATTGATGACCGAACCATTATTTTGTTTCGCCATTAATGGCATGATGTGCTTCATTCCTAAAAATACTCCGGTTACATTGATGGACATTAGTCGGTTCCATTCTTCGAGTTCAATCTCAGCAACTGGTTTAATGATATATATACCTGCATTATTGAAGAGGATATCTACTTTTCCAAATGTCTTGATGGTATCATCTGCAACTTTCTTCCAATCCTCTTCCTTGCTTACGTCATGGCGAATATATAAAGCTTCTCCGCCACTGTCTTGAATGTCTTTTACAGTTTGATTACCAGATTCTTGATTTATATCTGTAATAACAATTTTTGCCCCTTCTTTAGCAAACAATAAAGCGGTTTCTTTGCCTATGCCTGTGCCCCCGCCCGTAATGATGGCAACTTTATTTTCAAGTCTCATTTTATATCACGATTCCTTTCTGTAACTTTAAGCACCACCATGTAAAAGGTGCTGTCTTAGATACTAGAGAAACGCATATCTTATTAACTCTCTCTTATCTATATCTTCATTTTACTCCCTTCATTTTCGATTACTATCCTACAAAAAGCTGTATAATAACAAGTAAGATATCCTTCATTTATAGGGTTAATTTGTTTCGAGGAGAAGAATAGTATGAAACACCTCTATGAGGAAATGACTTTTGAACAATTTATCGTATTTATTAGAAGCCATCAGAAGAAGATTGAAGAAAATATAAATATCTATTTGAATCTGGAATCTTACTTTTCGGAGCAGGATAGAAAGATAACAGGAATCGTTCTAGAATCCTTTTTTCATTTACTTATCCACCTGGATCTAAAATTGAAAGATGATGAATATAAAAAGATATTCGAAACTTGGCTGCAATCTCAAATTTCTACTATAAACGCAAAGTATTTTAACTTGTTTCTATATATTTTTGAAAAAGCTATCATGACTTTAATAGCCACTGCGAAGCAAAATACTCTTGCCATCATTATGTTTTTACTATCCATTTATTCTCATCTTATTTTCACCTTTAATAAAATAATAGATGAAACAGAGGATTTCGATAAAACACCTGATTTAGTTGAAATAAATAGATTGAAACAACTAGATAAATTAAACAAACTGTTGATTAGTTGCTCAGGAGAAAAGGATCTCCCCTTTATCCTAAAAAAGTGTGAAGAAATTTTTCATTATAAAAGATGTGTATTTTACGCATACATACCATGGTCCCAGCAGTTTTATGGTGTAATAGGGGCAGAACTTCCTAAAGTTCAAAGTATGAAAGGCCATATAGGAGCAAATATGACGACTGTTTTTCACACAAAAAAGCCAATTTTCTTAAAGGATCCTCATATCTTTGTAAAAGAAGAACATATCAAATTATTTAACCTTTCTTCTGTTATTTTTGTACCGATTGTCCATCACAATCAAGTGTATGGGTGGGTAACTTTTGATCAAATGGGAGTGGAATTTGATTGTTCAAAAGATGAGCTAATGCTGCTCGAACAGGTTGGGAAAAGAATAGGCTTATATTTATCGAGAAGCAATGATGAGGGTGTCACTGAATCTTTGGTTCATTTAACAGAACGGGAATCGATGATCCTGGATTTGCTTGCGGAAGGATATGACAATAAAAAAATGGGGGAGCTGCTGCACTTAAGTGAGCATACTGTGCGGGATTATGTGGGAAGCTTAATGACAAAGCTTCAAGCGAAGAATCGAACTCAAGTCGTTGCTTCTGCTTTTAGATTAGGATTATTAACATAAACACAATTACAAAAGAGGTGCGGTGCTATTTCTCACCTCTTTTGTATATATTTCAAAGTTATTTAACTTACCCAATTCTCTTTTGACTCTTTAATTTTCCACTCACCATTTTTGTAGTGAACTGTACCTTCTACGCCAATAGCTCCTTTTCCTGACCCATATTCTGAGCCTATTTCTACACATCTTATACAGCCCGATGACGTATTTTATAAATAATCCAGGCTACAATACTAGATGGCAAGGTAAAGAGATTTCCTTGCATATTATAGGTTAGCTGTTGATTTTCAAATGACATGTCATCAATAATTTCCTCGTTTGTTTTCTGGGTTTCAGCCTTCCTTTCCTGCATTTCTGAAATGTAATTGTATTGTAGAGGAATCATAACAATAAAATATAGAACTAATACTGATAGGATAACAATCAATGCGATATCCATCACACTTCTCCCCCTATAAAAAGGATTTATTAGTATACATACGATTAAAAAACAAATATGATTCAAAAATATATAAAGTTATTTATCTAACTTTAAACAGTAATTTCCTGACCGTGTCAGAAGTACAGTTACGAATTTATCCACTAGTGATGCCAGCCACTTTACGGTAGACATCACGTGTTATAATAGAATTGTAAGCGCTGCAGTTTGTTGTTTTTATTCAATTTTGACAGGGAAGGTGACTGATCACCATGGATCAGCAAACGGTTTTGTCCATCATGGAAGTTATGCAGGATTTGGTTCCAAAGTATACGTCCATAGCAGTGACGAATAGTCAGCAATATATATACTATCAGCCAAGTAATCAAATTGATTTAAAAATAAAACCCGGAGACAGGATTCGTGAAGGAACTGCATCATTTAAAGCTTTATCGTTCCAGGAAAAGATTACGGATTACATTGAGAAGGATGTTTTGGGCATTCCATATTTCGGTATGTCTGTACCAATATTAGATGGAGAAAGGGTTCAAGGTTGTGTGACAGCCATTTTACCGAAAAAGCCGCTCGAATTTCCACCCTCATTTTTAACGATAAAAGCGAATGATCGTTGGTATCCAGTACCCTTTAAGCAGGTAATGTTTTTAGAAGCCTTAAGCAGAAAGACCAATGTGCACTCAGAAAATCTGGTTGGTGTGCACAAGTTAAATTTAACAGAGTTAGAATTTTATCTTCCAAGCGATATGTTTATTCGATGTCACAGGTCCTATATCATTAATATTCATTATATTGCGGAAATCCATCCCGAATCTCATTCAACCTTTTTGTTGTTAATGAAAGATGGAACTAGAATACCTGTTAGTCAAACGTACTCAAGTCAATTTCGTAAGATTCTTCATTTCTGATAGAAAAGCAAAATTTTCTCGCTTATCGACGAATGGACTATTCACTGTTATGGAGCTGATGCCCGCTTATTCTAGAATAGAAAATCGGAAGAGCACTTGTAAATAGCTGCTTTCGTTTGACAAAGACAACTTTTAAACAATAAAAATGACAGTTTGTAATACTAGGTACAAACTGTTTTTTATTTTCCATCCATTTTTCTGCTTTATGTTAGAAATTTTCTGTTTAAAGCAACAATAAAGCCCTTTCATACCAAAACTAATGAATCCTTGTTCATAAATTGATAAAATTTTTAAAAAGTGAACAAAGGGTGACCTTAAATGGAAATTAATACTTCTAATTATATAAGAGACGCTCGTTTAATAGACCGGATTGTATCAGCAAAGGACGCAGCTTCCTGGATAAAAGACGGAATGACCTTAGGATTAAGCGGTTTTACAAGAGCCGGTGACGCAAAAGCAGTTCCAACAGCACTAATAGAAAGAGCAAAAGAAGAACCATTGAAGGTGAATATCTATACAGGTGCCTCCTTAGGATCCGATATTGATAAATTAATGGCTGAGGTTGGAATGGTAAACAAGCGAATCCCATTTCAAGCGGACAGTACAATGCGGAAAAGCATCAATCAAGGGGAACTGCTTTTCGTCGATCAACATTTATCCCATATGGCGGAATCTATCCGTGCAGGTGCACTTGGTCCTATTGATTACGCCATTGTAGAAGCAGTTGCGATAAGTGCTGATAGCATGATTATTCCTACCACTTCCATTGGAAATTCATCCATCTTTGTAGAAAAAGCTAAGCATATTATTGTCGAAATTAATACGGCTCAGCCACAAGGATTGGAAGGACTTCATGATATCTATGAAACAGGAAATCAAGGAGAAAGAAGTCCAATCCCATTGACGAAGGTAAGTGACCGAATCGGTACTCTAGGCATTCCCGTGGACACTGACAAAATTGTTGGAATCGTTTTCACTCATCAAATTGATTCTGCTTCCACCATTGTTCAGCCTGATGAAGAAACACAAACAATGGCGAACCATCTAATCTCTTTTTTACGAAAAGAAGTGGAAGCAGGCAGATTAACAAATAAACTAGCTCCATTGCAATCGGGGATTGGTTCTGTGGCAAATGCCGTTTTACATGGACTTATCGAATCGGAGTTTACGGACTTAGAAGTGTATTCAGAGGTTTTACAGGATGCTGTTTTTGACTTAATCGATGCTGGCAAAGTAAGTTTTGCTTCTTGTTGTTCGATTACTTTATCAGATGAAAAAATGAAACAGGTTTATTCCAATCTAGATCAATATAAAGATAAGCTCATGTTAAGACCGCAAGAAATTTCCAATCATCCCGAAATCATTCGCCGCTTAGGCCTGATCTCTATTAATACCGCTTTGGAAGTGGATATATACGGCAATATTAACTCCACACATGTCAGCGGCACCCATATGATGAACGGAATCGGCGGTTCAGGTGACTTTGCGCGAAATGCAAGACTGGCAATTTTCGTAACGAAGTCCATTGCGAAGAATGGGAATATTTCAAGCATCGTTCCTTTTGTATCCCATGTGGACCACACAGAGCATGATGTAGATGTTATTGTCACAGAACAAGGCTATGTTGATTTAAGAGGGTTGGCTCCAATTGAGCGTGTACCGCTCATTATCGAAAATTGTGCACATCCGTTATACCGTGATCAGCTTTGGGAATATTATAATGAAGCAAAAACAAGAGGCGGCCAAACTCCACATGTGTTGGAAAAAGCATTTTCATGGCATATAAATTATAAAAAGAACGGAACTATGCTGGAAAAGGCGCTGAATTAGTTAAATAAAATCGTAAGCCCGCTTCTACTATTAGCGGGCTAATGTTTTTATTGAAAGGTGAATTCCTGAATAACGGAATGTGACCGAATTTCTCCATCGAGCTCGAGAACGGGCACGGTCTGGATCTGATTGTGACCGAATTTCTCCATGGTGCATGAGAACGGGCACGATCTGGCGCTGATTGTGACCGAATTTCCCCATAGAGCTCGAGAACGGGCACGATCTGGCGCTGATTGTGACCGAATTTCCCCATAGAGCTCGAGAACGGGCACAATCAGGGAATGAATGTTCCGATATTTGATAATAAACAAAGAGTTCCTTATGTTTTCCGGCAAATAACGTACTCTGTGTCTGCTTATAATCTGGAGTCATTAAGGGATAAGGATGAAAATTTATATCTTTTTCCGAAATAACTTCCATCCCCACCACATTGTCCAAAGATAGGCCGGTCCCGAGGTAAGAGGAAGTACAATATATGCCGTCTTAAAAAAGCAACAGGTGAATACAATCCCCGCAAAGCCCCAAACCCCACTATAAAATCCACTATTTTGGAACCATGTGGAGAATGAATTCTCCGTACGCTTCATACACCAGCCATATAATGCAACCCCTGCCCAACTGCAAGCCACGGCAAAATATCCGGCTAAAAGTCCAAATGAAAAGATTGCCTCCCAAACCTTTTTCAATACACCATGATGCCTGCCTATAATTTCATTTCCGATTAACGGTAATATTGTTAGTTCGGCGGTAAGGATTAAAATCCATAATCCTAATGATATATAGAACATTGCAGCTCCGTTTTTTCTAAAATAGGAACTGCTTCCGGCTAGTCCTCCAAGCCATAGGAACATGCCGATCAGCATCAGAATATGATCTAACATCCACATTTGGGAATGCTTAAATTTATGAAGAGCTTCTTCCCCAGCATATGGGTCAACTAAGATAGGATGCAGAACAGTTCCTATTAAAATGAGAATTCCGCCAATCATAATCGATATCCCAAGCATACGATTTCCTAGCATTATGCATCTCCCCTTTTCTTTATCATCCTTTCCAAAATGGAACAGGTACAACCCAATTCCCCTGCACGACCATAAAGAACAAACCATATTATGTTACATAAACAAATCCTTTCCTTAAATAGAAAGACGGGTGTTATTCAATTGAAACCATCACCTATGTACATTTCACCATTTCAAAATTTGCAAAAATCAACAATGTCCTTCGAAGAGGTTTTTCATCATATTTTAGAGTTCATGGAGTTAAACCCAAAAGGAAAATTTAAATTAATGGTTGGCACCGATTCACAGGTTCATAAATTCCATACTATTTTTATTACAGGAATTGTTATACAGCAAGAAGGAAACGGTGTTTGGGCCTGCATCAGAAAGGTCTTGATTCCTAGAAAGATGACCCATTTGCATGAACGGATTTCCTATGAGTTATCGTTAACAGAAGAAATTGTATCTTTATTTACAGAGGATCGGAAAAATCAATTAATTAATATTGTTCTCCCTAATATTTATGAAGGGGCAGCTTTTACCATGGAGGGTCATATCGATATTGGGGCAGGCAAACGAAACAAAACAAGGGAATTTGTAAAGGAAATGGTCGCAAGAATGGAATCTATTGGAGTCGAACCGAAAATTAAGCCCAATGCTTTTGTTGCTTCCAGCTATGCAAATCGTTATACAAAATGAATAGGTACTTTTAAAAAAAGGTACCTACTACATAAGCTTTTTCTCCTCATGTCATAAAATCCTTTCGATCCATATATCCTTTTAAAGAAAATAATTGAAAATTGAGCACCTTTCCATATTTTCATAATCCATTGACATTTTCCGTTTCGTTTTTGATAATGCTAGAGTAATAATTTACAAACGAGGAGTCCTTTTTATGCAAACTGCATCAAGTAATATAAGATTAATTAGCCCTGACTATGATCCATGGGAAGCATACCTGGATGTAAAAGAACATGGGCGAATGACATTATCCAATATTGAGTTTACTACTACTACACTATGTAATATGCGCTGTGAGCACTGTGCTGTTGGCTATACCCTTCAGCCAAAGGATCCAAACGCATTGCCGCTTGAGCTCCTTATTAAAAGATTAGAGGAAATTCCTGCTTTGCGTGCAATGAGTATCACCGGCGGCGAACCAATGTTTTCAAAGAAATCTATCGAGAATTATGTGCTGCCCTTATTACAATACGCACATGAAAGAGGTGTTCGGACCCAAATCAATTCTAATTTAACCCTCGATACAGAGCGTTATTTAAAAATTTCACCTTATTTAGATGTTTTACATATATCTCACAATTGGGGAACAACGGATGAATTCATCGACATCGGATTTGCGAATGCGTTAAGGAAACCAACTCGCGAAAAACGAAAAAAATTATTCGACCAAATGATTGAGAATAGCCGAATCTTGGCAGAGGAAGGTGTCATGGTCTCTGCTGAGACAATGTTAAACAAAAGAACACTTCCCTATTTGGAGCATATCCATCATCAAGTAGTAGAAGAAATGAAATGTGCCAGACATGAAATTCACCCGATGTACCCAAGTGATTTCGCTGAGAATCTCGAAGTACTTACATTGGATGAAATGCGCGATGCCATTCATCATCTCCTCGACATTCGCTCAGAGGACGTTTGGATGTTATTTGGAACACTGCCTTTTTATCCATGCAGCGCAAACGAGGAAGACCTGAAATTGCTTCAAAGATTATATAAAAGTAAAAATGTAACGGTTCGAAATGATCCCGATGGACGCTCCCGATTAAATGTTAATATTTTTAGCGGAGATGTCATTGTTACTGATTTTGGAGATACACCACCGCTTGGGAATATCCAACATGATACGCTTCCAAACATGTTTGAAAAATGGATGGAACAACCAATTGCAAAATCACTAAACTGTCATTGTCCTTCTGTCCAGTGTCTAGGTCCTAATATTCTTGTGAAAAATAAATATTATCCACAAACAGATTTTACTGTGAGAAAATCAAGACTATAAATATGAAAAAGGAGCTTGAAATTCAAGCTCCTTTTTTCTTAATTTGCCTTTTTCAATTGTTTGCTTCGCAGCTGACCGCATGCTGCATCGATATCTGTTCCGTGCTCCTGGCGAACAACACAGTTGATTCCATTTTTCTTTAATGTATCGTAGAAAGTCAGAATGGATTCCTTTGTGCTTCGTTTGTATTGAATATGCTCACTTACAGGATTGTATGGAATCAAGTTCACATAGGCAAGATGACGTTTATCTTTTAATAGTTTGGCAAGCTGTAATGCTTCTTCTTTATGATCATTTACATCATTTAATAAAATATATTCAAATGTAATGCGTCGATTTGTTTTTTCTAAATAATAATCGATAGCAGGCATTAGTTTTTCTAATGGGTATGCACGATTTATCTTCATAATTTGCGTACGAAGTTCATTATTTGGCGCATGTAAGGAAATTGCTAAGTTTACCTGTAGATCAAGATCCGCAAATTCGTAAATTTTCGGCGCAAGACCACTTGTAGAAACCGTAATGTGACGGGCACCAATCGCAAGACCTTTTGGATTATTAACGATTTTTAAGAAATTAACTAAGTTATCGAAGTTGTCAAATGGTTCGCCAATTCCCATTACCACAATATGACTCACTCGTTCACCGTTTCCTGCTTCGTCTAAGTGTTGTTGGACCTTCATGATTTGCTCCACAATTTCTCCGCTTACAAGGTCGCGATTTTTTCTGAGAATACCGCTTGCGCAGAAGGAGCACCCTATATTACAGCCAACTTGTGTTGTCACACATACAGACAGACCATATTTTTGACGCATTAATACTGTTTCAATTAAATTTCCATCCTGTAATTGAGACAGTAATTTTACCGTTCCGTCTTTGGATTCTTGCTTTATTTGGATATTCAGTGTTTCAATATCGAAATGTTCTTCTAGTAATTGAAGACAGTCTTTATTAATATTTGTCATTTCAGAAAAGCTTGTTACACGTTTTTGATATAACCATTCCCACACTTGCGTAGCACGGAATTTCTTTTGTCCATGCTCTAAAAGCCATTCTGTAAGCTGATCTATTGTTAATCCGTAAATGGATTGCTTTGTCATTTTAAAACCTCTTTTCGACAGTTTTATTGCAATACTATCTATTTTAACATGAATCTATGATGAATTTCTATTATCTCTCAAAAGTCTATTATAACAATATTTCGCGGAAAATAAACACCCCAAATGATGATAAGATTGGATGAATGCTCCAATAAGAAAAGCCTAGGCGCTGGATCTAACGAACGGATTTCGGAGTCTCAGGTGAGACCAACGGAAACATAACTAGGCAGACATTGACCATTTAAGTTGCATGAATGGCAGTACTTTTCATAAAATTGATTATAGTATTAACCTTATTAAATAGTTGTTGCTTTTAATAAATTGTTTAAAATCCGAATTCCAGACCTAAAGAAGAAGTTTATAAGATTTACAATTATTAAAAAGCAGCTTTGTTTAAGAAAAGTGCCATTAAAAATGAAAAGAGGTCATTGCATGCGTATTATGCCTTTAGAAAAGCGAAAGATTTCATCTAGCAGAATGGTTTTAGGCTGCATGGGGTTTGGAGGCAGCTGGGATAACAGCCCAATTTCCAACGAGGATGTTTTAAAAGGAGAAAAAGCAGTTGATGCCGCTCTATCAACCGGAATTACCATGTTTGATCATGCGAATATTTACACAAGAGGTAAGGCAGAAAAAGTGTTTGGTGAAATTTTAAAATCACAGCCTGGACTTCGCGAGAAAATTGTAATTCAAAGTAAGTGCGGCATTCGCTTTCAAGATGAGCATGCTCCTGGCCGATATGATTTTTCCAAAGAGCATATTTTGAATTCCGTTGATGAAATATTATCAAGACTTGGTGTGCAATACTTAGACTTGCTATTATTGCATCGTCCAGACCCATTAATGGAGCCCGAAGAAGTTGGTGAGGCTTTTGCAAAGTTAGAGCTTTCAGGCAAAGTACGCCATTTTGGTGTTTCCAATATGAACATGGGACAAATTCAATTACTTCAGGCATACTGTGACGTTCCATTGATTGTTAATCAGCTTGAAATGAGTTTACATAAGCTTGACTGGGTGGAGCAAGGAGTATTGGTCAATCAAAAAGCAGGACTTGGCACCCGTTTTGCGGAAGGGTTAATAGAATACAGCATGGTGAGTGATATTCAAATTCAAGCGTGGTCGCCATTGGCAAGGGGTATATATACCGGGAATGAAAGCTTAAGTTTAACGGAAGCCGATATAAAAACAAAAGAATTAGTAGAAAAAATGGCACTTGAAAAAGAGACTACCCGGGAGGCAATTGTTCTCGGCTGGTTATTGCGGCATCCGGCTAAAATTCAGCCAGTGATTGGAACAACTGACCCTGAACGCATTAAAAATTGTGAAGATGCTGTTCGTCAAGCGGAGCAAATGACAAGGGAAGAATGGTATTCGTTATATGTTGCATCCCGTGGAAACGCAATGCCGTAAATTTATTCAGCCTTTTTAGAGAAAAATATAAAGCAACATACCAATAAGTAAACCAAATCACTATGCGATTTGGTTTTTCTTATTCCCTTTAGATTAGCGATTGGTGATGGTTATATATGAAATCGCCTAGTAAATCGAATCCTGCTTGACTTAACGCGCTCCCTCGAACCAATTTAATGTCACTCTCGCGTTTTTATACGTGCCCCCTCTCCCAGTCAATGTAACCCATTTTCTTTTTTATGTCAGTGCTGAAAAATGAGAGGAAAACGCTGAACTTTTTGATTGAAACGCTGAAAAAACAGATAAGAATGTTGAAGTCGAAGAGGATTGTTGAAAAAAATGAGGAGAGTGCTGAAAAATGAGTGGAAAACGCTGAACTTTTGGATTAATACGCTGAAAAAACAGATAAGAATGCTGAAGTCGAAAAGGATTGCTGATAAAAATGATGAGAGTGCTGAAAAATAAGGGAAAAACGCTGAACTTTTGGATCAAAACGCTGAAAAAATAGGTAAGAATGCTGAAGTCGAAGAGGATTGTTCAAAAAAATGAGGAGAGTGCTGAAAAATGTGAGGAAAACGCTGAACTTTTGAAAAAAATACTGAACTATTAAATAGAAATGTAAAAAAATTTAATAAGGATATCTTGTAAGAAAATAGAATAGTTTAAAAGGAATACAATGAAAGGTTGCCTTGGCCGTTTTTCGCTCCCTCCATCCAATTTATTGTGACCCTTGCATTTTTCTACGTGGCCTTTCTTCTGGTCAATGTAACCCATATTCCTTTTTAAGTTCCTTGGCTGTTTTTTCAATTTGTTATTATCATTTTAGATATAATACTTTCCGACATATCCCCATTGAATTTTTCGTACGAACGTACTAAAATTAAAACATGAATACAAAAAATAAAACAAATGAACAAAAGGAATTATCATTTATCGAAAAGGCAAGAAGAACTCAAATTGTAGAATGTACAATTGAGACTATTTCTGAATTGGGTTATGCGCAGGCATCATTAGGACAAATCGCAAAACGTGCAAATATAAGTAAGGGGATCATTTCTTATCATTTTTCAAACAAAGAGGAATTACTTGAGCAAGTAGTAATGGAATATTATTTAGCATGTCAATCTTTTATAAGCCCGCAAATAGAAGCAGAATCATCTGCCAGAGGCAAACTTATTAAGTACATCGAATCAAATTTGAATTTTGTTAATGAAAATCGAAAGCATGTATTTGCGGTTATAGAGATTGTATCTAATGAGAGAACGGAGGATGGAAAACTAAGGTTTGCTGCTGAACATGATGAAACTATATTCCTTCCAATTGAAAATATTCTTCGCATGGGGATGGAGGAAGGAATTTTCAGAGAGTTTTCTTCTCTATCAGCAAGAGTAATGGCTTTAACCATTAGGAATGCCATTGACGGATTTAGCATTGAATTAATGAGAAATCCCCAATTAAGGGTTAAGGATTATATTATAGAGTTAATGACAATCTTTGATAGGGCAACTCAAAAGATATGAATAATTTGAGGGGAATGAAAATGTTTTCTTATGACGTAATTTGTTGTAGTTGCCGGAAAGTTTTTAAAGTGTATGAAGGAACTAGAAAGTACCAATTATACAAAGAAAATAAGAAGAGTGTATTTTGTTGTGAAGACTGCAACCATAATATCCGTCTTGAAGCAATTAAATACTTTTTTAGGTATAAAGGCTGAGCATTTTGGGAACAGTCCCTTTAGTAAAATTACACACAAAAACGCATGAATCATCATATTCATGCGTTTTAACTTGCTAATTTAGATCCTATTTCTACGTGAGACCTGTTTCTTTTTAAGTTCCATATTACTCAAAAACAACTCATGACGAAACCGATAAGTCCTGTTCATTTTTTCGATTATTGGCTGCTAACATTATTTTTCCTGTGCAAAAACAGAAATAAACCAATGAAATCACTTGAACATAGATCCATATGTTTGAGACATACTCCATTTTCCATGCCCCTGTTAAAGATAAAAGAGAAGGAATCGTAAGAGTAACCCACGATTGAACAAATGCAACCTTACCTATATAAACATCTATTTTTTTATTTAGTGCCATGGATAAAAAGAATAAGAACCATAAATAAGCCCACATAGCCCATGTTAATGTGTTAATGATGTCATGATTGTGGACAAGGGATAGGATCATATAAACAACGGCTATAATAGATACCCATAGGGAAAACCACCCTAATCCACTTCCATCAATGCCAGTCAGATTAATGATTCCTACAAATAAATAAGTTAGCCCGAAGAGAAATACACAGGCCAAATTAAAAATCGTCCAATGATCTTGATCAGATACAGCGATTAAATAAATAGGAAAAATAATTTGTAGTAGCCCTACAAACAAATTGAAGACTCCTACACTCTTATTATCTGCTTTGCCAAGTAACATTAAACTATTCAAAAATAATGTTGCTCCGGATAATAATAAACCAACGTCACCCATATAGAATGCTGTGAAAAACATCGTCGTTTATCACCGCATTATTTCACCTCTCTTTATATTGTTTCTTGCGCTTGATGGGAATTTCTGAATATGGAATGAAAAAGAAAAAAGCAATTCCTATGTATTTAATAGGAAATGCCTTTTTCCATTTTTCATTACAAAATAAAGCTAACAATAATAGCGGATAAAACACTTACCAATGTTGCACCAAACAGAAGCTTTAGTCCAAAGCGTGCAACGACGTTACCTTGCTTTTCACTCAACCCTTTCACTGCTCCTGAAATAATCCCAATGGAAGAGAAGTTTGCAAAAGATACAAGGAAAACCGAAATAATTCCAAGAGATCTAGGACTTAAGCTATCTTTAATTTTCGTTAAATCTATCATGGCCACAAATTCATTGGTTACAAGCTTTGTTGCCATAATTCCTCCTGCTTTCACTATTTCCCCAGCCGGAATACCCATTAAAAATGCGACTGGAGCAAAGATGTATCCTAGTATTTGCTGGAAGGAAATGCCAAAAATTAAATCGAAAACATTATCAATTGCAGCCATTAATGCAACGAAACCAATTAACATTGCACCAACGATGATTGCTACTTTAAAACCATCCATAATATATTCGCCCAGCATTTCAAAAAAGCTTTGTTTTTCTTCCTGGATTTCTAATATATCTTCTTTGCTATCTACTGTATATGGATTGATAATAGAAGATATAATAAATCCTCCGAATAAGTTAATGACTAACGCTGTTACAACATATTTCGGTTCGATCATCGTCATATATGCACCAACGATAGACATAGAAACGGTTGACATTGCAGATGCACATAAAGTATACAAACGATGCTTAGGTAAATGGTGTAATTGTTTTTTTAGTGTGATAAATACCTCTGATTGTCCAACCATTAAGGAGGCAACCGCATTATAAGATTCCAATTTTCCCATACCATTAATTTTACTTATCAGCAACCCGATCCCTTTCATAATAAACGGAAGGATTTTAAGATATTGAAAGATTCCTATTAACACAGAGATAAAAATGATTGGCAGTAAGACATTTAAGAAGAAAGGTGCTTCCCCTTTGTTGGCGATTCCGCCAAAAACAAACGAAACTCCTTCATTTGCATATTCTAATAACTTAGTGAAAACATCCGCGATTCCTTTAATAATAAGTAATCCAAATTTAGTATTTAATAATAAATACGACAAAGCTAACTGAATCACAATCATAATCACAATCGGTTTATATTTGATCCCTTTACGGTTATTACTTGCCAGAAATGCTAGACCGAGAACGACTATAATTCCGAGAATGGAAATTAGATATTTCATTATTGTCTCTCCTAGTTGTAGTTTTTAAGTTCAATTGGATACGGTTACAAAACAATTAAAAATATTAGTGCTATAGATTAAACAAATTATTTATTTTATTAAATCTTTTTTGGAAAAAAAGCCAGGTAAAAGTTCATTAATGGTTGTTTCCACAAAATCACCATTTAAATTAGCCAGGATAATTTTCGTATTGTCATCACTGAACTCTGCAATAACTTGACGGCAAGCACCACATGGGGAAATAGGCCCTTCCGTATCTCCAACAATCGCAATTGCTTTAACACGATTTTCCCCTTCTGAAACCGCTTTAAAAATCGCTGTTCTTTCCGCACAATTTGTTAAACCATAGGAGGCATTTTCAATATTGCAACCAAGGTAAAGTTTATCATTTTCCGTTAACAAAGCAGCGCCAACCTGAAATGATGAGTACGGAACATACGCCTTTTGCCGAGCTTCTATCGCTTGTTCTATCAGCCAATTTACATTCATCCTTCATTCTCCTCTCTAAAAACCAAGGCACTTTTCTTAAACTTTGTTGGCTTTTTCAGTGACAATAACTATTTTAAAGAAAACAATATTGGTTTCCCCATTCCAGGGAATGGATACCTCGTTTAAGAAAAGATGCCTTGAAACTAAACTTAATATAAATCAATCAATTAATAAGAAGATGTTGATGTTTGACCGTTTACAATAGCAACACCGGAGCTTGCACCTATACGTGTAGCACCTGCATTCACCATATTTTCTGCGTCCTCCAAGCTTCTCACACCGCCAGAAGCCTTAACTCCAATTGTTGGACCTACAACTTTTCTCATTAATGCCACATCTTCTGCTGTTGCTCCACCTGTGGAGAACCCAGTTGATGTTTTCACAAAATCAGCACCTGCTTTAACGGACAACTCACATGCCTTTTCCTTTTCCTCATTAGTTAAAAGGCAAGTTTCAATAATAACTTTAGTTAAAGCTTTGCCCTTTGCAGCTTCTACAACCGCTTTGATATCTTTTTCAACCATGTCATACTGCTTGTCCTTTAAAGCCCCGATATTAATGACCATATCGATTTCAGTAGCACCGTTTTCAATGGCGTTATTTGCTTCAAACGCTTTAACCTCTGTTGTAGTTGCTCCAAGCGGAAAACCGATTACCGTACACACTTTAACAGGTGTTCCTTCTAATATTTCTGCAGCCGTTTTTACCCAAGTTGGATTGACACAAACGGATGCAAATGAATATTCTTTTGCTTCCTCTGCTAATTTTTGAATTTCTGCTTTCGTTGCATCTGCTTTTAACAAAGTATGGTCAATCATTTTGGCTAAAGAATGATTCATCTTACTATTCCTCCCTTTTTCTCGTTACTAATTTATCAACTATATGAAAACGATTTTATGAATTAATCTGAAAACCTTTACACAAGTACTATACCAAGAGATAGAACAATTGTAAATATTGACTTGAACAAATGTAAAAATCAAATTCTTCCAGAGGTTAAATTTTTACAAAATGAAAGCTCTCAGTTCCCTCTGAGAGCTTTCATTATTAATTATTCATCTCTATCCAGCAAAAATTTAGCTGTAAATTGATCAATGACGATTACATTAGCATATCCACCCTTAAGCGCTCCATAAATTCCGTCTATTTTTTGCGCTCCACCAGCGACTAGGATGGAATATTCTTTTTGTTTTAATTCACTTAATTCAATGCCTAATGTCCGATTATTTAAGTTTTCATTTAAGATGTTGCCATCCTGGTCAAAGAATCGCGAACAAATATCACCGACACCTTTGGAACGAATCATTCTCATATCCTCTTCGGAAAAATATCCTAATTGGAACAATAGTGATTCTGATTTTGCAGCACCAATAGTAAACATAGCAATATTTGCTTCTCTCCCTATATCCAACACTTTCTTAATATGTCTATCCGCCTCCATCGCCTGTTTTACGACGATATGATCCACAATTGCCGGCAGCGGCAAATGGATTGGATTCGTATTAAATGCTTTCCCAAAAAGATAGAGAATTTCTGAAAAATAGGTGTTTGTTTCAGAATGACTGATTGCACCTTTTAGTTGAACAACTTTCACGTCTTTCACAAACTTTTGCTTTAATTCTAACGCAACATGATATAAGGTTGTTCCCCAAGTAACCCCAATTATATCGCCATCTTTCACGATATCATGCATATATGCTGCTGCTTTCTCCCCAATATAATTTTTAATAATATTGTCTTCATATTGAGGGACTGAAACAACAATTGCTTTTTTTAAATTGAACTTTTTTTCAATTTGTTTGGATAATTGTTCAACATCATCATTCGGATCCATAATCTTTATCTGAACGATGCCTTCATTTTTTGCAATTTGCAACAATCTTGATACCGTGGGTCTCGAAATTCCTAATTTATCTGCAATTTGATGTTGATTATAATCAAGTAAATAATAGAGTCTTGCAGCCTCTATTACCTTTTTAAGTTTTTCCGCTTCCATACCCATCCTCCAAATTTGAACGTACTATATATTTATATTAACAAATTAAGGTAGGAAATTGAACATTTGTAAAAGGGAATTCTATTTTAGCTTCTTCACTTCTTCAGATGAAGCCAAAATTTCCACTTGATTATTTTTCAAAACATGATATATTAATAACCGATTACTTTATTGCATAAAAGCTTAAAAGCGTTTAAGTATAAAAGTTAATAGTTTATTCCAAATCACGGACACTAGTAATTCTCTTATTAGCAGCATAAAGAAACTGGATGGTCGCTGAAAATCCAGGCGATAAGCAGAATGAAATACACCGTGTGCATTTTTGGAAAGAAATGAGTGAATGAGTAATATCATTAACTAGGGTGGTACCGCGGAGAGCTTCTTCGTCCCTAATTGGGACAAGGAAGCTCTCTTTTTTATTTCTTTTTACATCATAGGAGGTTTGCAACATGAATCAAATGAAAAAGGTGTATACACCTTCGTTGCCGGAAGCATTAATACTAACTATCTTGATTGTGGGATTAATCAGTTTTAGTATCATTAAATTTTCTGCAGCACCACAAATCCCCATACTGCTATCTATCTTTGTATTAATTATTTTCGGGCTCATCAAAAAAATTTCTTTTAAGGACTTGGAGACAGGTATGGTAATTGGGGCGCAAAATGGTTTATCAGCCGTCTTTCTCTTTTTCCTAATCGGAATATTGATTGCTGCATGGATGATCAGCGGGACTATTCCAACTTTAATATACGGAGGCTTTCATATTGTTACTCAACATTTCTTTTATGCGATTGTCTTTGTCCTTACTGCAATTGTAGGAACGTCGATTGGAAGCTCGTTAACGACTTCCGCTACATTAGGTGTTGCATTTATCGGAATTGCATCGGCACTTGACGCATCATTAGCCATTACGGCCGGTGCCATTGTTTCCGGAGCATTTTTCGGTGATAAAATGTCACCATTATCAGATACAACGAATATAGCATCTAGCATTATGAAAGTAGATTTATTTGAACATATTCGTAATATGGCATGGACCACCATCCCAGCTTTTATTATTAGTTGTATTGGTTATGTTATTCTTTCATTTAACATATCATCCAAAAATATGACGAGACTCTCAGGATTTCAAGACAGTTTAGTTCATACCCATTTAATTCATTGGTATAGCTTGCTTCCAATTGTGTTACTTGGAATTTTTGCCTATAAAAAAATATCTGCGTTTATTTCGCTGGCCTTTAATTCATTTTTTGCCATTATTCTTTCTTATTTTCATCACCCTATATCAGGCACAGAATTATTCCAAGTACTATTTAATGGTTATGTATCTCATACTGGGAACAAAATGATTGATAGCCTGCTTACTAGAGGAGGGCTAAATAGCATGATGTTCACAATGTCATTAGTCATTCTTGCACTTTGTATGGCTGGTCTCACTTTAACCTTAGGTATAATTCCAGTTTTATTACAATCCTTAAGTAGAGGATTAAACAAAATTGGTACGGTCATTATGTCGGCTGCTTTCACAGCAATCGGTGTGAATGTTTTCATTGGAGAACAATATTTATCTGTCATTTTAACAGGAGAAGCGTTTCAGCAATCATTTGCGAGGCTTGGCCTTGCCAATAAGAATCTTTCCAGAGTTCTTGAAGATGCGGGAGCAGTTGTCAACCCGTTAGTCCCTTGGAGTGTATGTGGTGTCTTTTTAACGAAAGTTCTAGGTGTCGGCACCTTACATTACTTACCATTCTCCTTCTTTTGTTTGCTTTCCCCAATCTTAACCATATTTTTTGGATTTACGGGGAAAACATTAACCATTAAAGAAACAGAAAAAATCAGTGCTTAATAGACTTTAGATTAGATACTGCTGATATTAAAGGAGGCTAGCTGCCTTTAATATCAGCTTAATTTTATATTTATTTCTTATTTCTTCTATATAAATCCATTGTTTTATATCCCTCTGCTAAAACAGTTTCCATTTCCAGCAGACGCTTTTCTTGTGTTTCTTTTCGCTTTGCACTGTATACATAACGTGCCCAATCCTTTTGATATCCAGGGGTTAGCTGATTGTAGGCATTTAATATTTCCTCTTTTGACTGCAAATATTGCTTAATATCTTCCACATGCTCAATATAATCGTCGACACATTGACTTTTTGCACTAGATGGCTTCTTCGCTTTCTTCGGTGCAGCTTTCAGACCTACAACTGTAAACACATCATTCAAACTTACCATTCTCGAGAATTTTAAATTGCTTCCAGGAACATATCCATCTTCATCTAAATTGATTTCTTGTAAAAAACGGTCTCGATCAATGTATTCCTCATATTGAGGATTATTCTTTTTCGGATAGGCAAAAAATAAGTAACCATTATCTTCTACTAACTGTTTTTCGATTACGAATTGTAATTTCTGAAGGAAATCTTCTATCGAAAATATAAACTGAAAAACGAGATCATATTGATTCTGTTTGATATCCGTATCATATTCCAGTTCATTAAAATCATTTATATCATCAGGCTTGTTCAAAATAAGCTTAGTAGGATATTTGTTTAAATTTAATTTTTCAATTACAGTTTTCGGTGCACTCATACTACATTCATTTCTCCCTCTACTAAATTTATAATTTTAGTTTATCATTTCTTCCTACAATATTGCCTTTTTTAGCAAAAGAAAAACCGTTCGGATTAGGCTCCAAACAGTTTTAATGGATGGTTTGTTGTGCAACCTTTTTCTTGGTGCTCTTTTTAATCAGTAAAAATAAAAATAAGGCTCCGAGGTCACAGACAGCAATAACAATCGCCATCGGCAATGCGGTATGACTGCCGCCAATTCCGACAAGCGGTGCAGCAATCGAGCCAAAAATAAATGGCAACAAACCAAGTAATGCAGACGCACTTCCTGCAGAGCCGCCTTGATTTTGCATAGCTAATGAAAATGAGGTGGTCCCGACAATCCCTACACAAGAAACGACAATAAACAATGATGGAATTACAGCTATTAATCCTCCACCGGTTAAGATCACTATAAGAAAAATCAAACCGCCAATAGCGGCTAAACTAATACCGAATATAAATAACTTTAACTCTGCAATTTTTCCTGCAAGCCGCCCTGTAACCTGCGAAGCGATAATAATACCAATCCCATTAATGGCAAAAATAATGCTGAAAACTTGAGGGGAGACACCGAAAATCTCCTGTAATACGAAAGGTGACCCTGAAATATACGCGAACATCGCAGCCGAAACAAAGCCTTGCGAAAAGGCAAAACTCATAAATTCCCTGTCTTTTAATAATCGAAGGTAAGCAGCAAACGTATGGGAGATATCACCTTTAGATCGTCTTTCCATTGGCAATGTTTCGTGAAGTCCAAATGTAACAGCAGCCCACATAAGGATGCCAATGAAAAACAATACGATAAATACTCCTCGCCATGAAACAAAATGAAGAATTTGTCCTCCGACAATCGGTGCTAAAATTGGTGCTGCACCATTCACAAGCATTAATAAAGCAAAGAATTTTGTTAACTCGGTTCCCGAGAACATATCCCGAACAGAAGCCCGAGCAATGACAATGCCAGCAGCACCAGTCGCACCTTGAATAAAACGTAAAATTATGAGTATCCAGATGGACGAACTTACAGCACAAAGCAGGGATGCAATGGAATAAAAGATAAGCGTCATTAAAAGAGGCTTTCTCCGCCCTTTCACATCGCTTAATGGGCCCACAAAAAGTTGGCCTACTGCCATCCCAATGAGGCACGCTGTCAAGCTAAGCTGTGCAACAGATGTACTAGTATGAAGTTGTTTGGTTAAAGTTGGGAGTGCAGGTAAATACATATCGATGGATAACGGGCCAAATGCGGTAAGTGAACCGAGGATGAGAGCCAGTCTTAATCGGTGCATTTTTGCATTACTTTCTAAACCCAAGTTGTTTAAACTCATATTCTTTATCTTCCTTTTTTAAGATGATGGTGGAAATATATCTAAGTAATGAATATATTCATTAAATTTTAGTATATTCATGCTTTACTTTTCAAAGAAAATGAATCGGAAATTTACTCAATGAAAAACGAATGCCGCCGAACAGAAATGCAGGATAAAAAAATCCCTCCTCAGCATCTAGGAAGGATAAAAAAAACTTTATGCCCCTTTTAATTGTGCTTCATACCCTTTTAAGCAGCTATTTAAAATTTTTAGATTAGCCTTTTCATTTTTGTGAATAATACTTTGATAGTTTGGAAGTATAGCTTGGAGAGGAGATAGCTTTTCCTCCCCGCATATGTCCACCCCCTCCACTTTTTTAAACTGTAGGATAGACTTTAAGTAGCTAAGTAACGTATTGATTGTCATCACACCTTGGTCCCAGTTTGTTTGAACCTCATTTGGATTTAAGACATCTTTATCAATACTTATATACACTCTGTCGGTTGGAATCGCAGATAGAATAGATGCAGTTGAATAGACTTGATTACCTTTGAAAGAAAAAACATTTATACGAGGGCTTTGGATACGACTTGCCTCACTGCCAGTCGGGCCAATGATGATGACATTTTTTAAAAGCGGAATGTTGGAAAGTGCATAAGAGACCCATGTACCACAAGAGAGCATTCGATCCCCTTTGTTTTGGCCAATATCTGGATGATTATCAAATAATACTAAGCTAAATGGCTTTTTCATATCTTTTAATAATAAGTAAGTGACATAATGATAGTTGCCACTACCAATAAACGTAATTCCTCTATGCTGTCTTTTCTGTAAAAAGCTATTTATCTCTTTTAAAGAGTCTTCTTCGCAATAAAGACTAACATGTTGTAATTGCTGAACATTAATGTTGTCATGTGGGTAATGCTGTAGCGCTTGCTGTGCAAAATACGTTTCGTCAAAGTTCATGATGGTTATTCCTTTATTTAATAACCCCATCCTCTTTCATCTCCTATCGTATTATAAGAGATTGGTTTTAACACGAGCAATATTTTAATAGAGAATAGTAAATAAATCGAGGTGAAATCAGTGCTGCATGTTATCCAATCTCATAAAAACTAGTTTTAGATATGGCAAAATGCTACTGAAAATTGTTATATGGATATTATATAACTTCCTCCTTTTTCAACAAAAGATTTTGCTTCGGATAAGGGTGGGTTGAGGAGGTAGGGCCCTTGTCCCTCATTCCCGCTTCCAAAATGCATAGAATTTTTAGATAATATAGTAATAGTAACTTTATAAGAGGTGATTGAAATGGATTGGACATCCTTTGAAAAGCAAGTTTATGCCAGAATGGAGTCAGATCATATTCCGGGGCTAGCTATTGCCGTCAGCAAAAATGGAAAAGTTCTTTATGAAAAAGGATTCGGTGTACAAGATGTTGAAACTGGGGAACCTATAAATGCCGATACGATGTTTGGCATTGCCTCCGTAACAAAATCTTTTACCGCTCTTGCGATTTTAACATTAGAGGAGGAAGGAAAACTATGTGTAGATGACCCGGTAACAAAATACTTGCCTGAATTCAGAATTCCTACCATAGCGGACATAGATTCTATTAAAATTCATCATTTGCTAACTCATTCAACTGGTCTAGCACCATTGAGACGGCGAGAGGAGTTAAACAAACTTCGGGAGCATCTTGATTATTTAGCGGGGGATGACCACGATATTTTAGGAAGGCCGGGCGAATATTTTAGCTACTGTAATGATGCGTTTTTATTATTAGGAGCTATTATCGAAAGAGTAACCGGCTGTTTATTTAGGCGATTTGTTACGGAACGCCTATTAAATCCGTTAAAAATGTACCGTTCCACTTTTAGTATTGAAGAGCTGTCTAAAATGGATAACGTCTCTACCCCATATGTTTTTACTGAGGGCGAATATCAGAAGCAGCCATGGCCAACTCTCGGAAACTATGAAGTTGGGGGTGGAATCCGTTCTAGTGTACGCGATTTAGTGAAGTATGGTGAGGTCTTTGTTAATGGGGGAAAAGAAATCATTTCAAAGAAATTCATCGAAAAAATGTGGCGTCCTGTAATTCAATATGCCAGAAATTCCTACTATGGATATGCTTTAGAGGTTACCCCTCGTTATCATGGAGTTACCTTAGTGGAGCACGGCGGAGGGCAGCCTGGTGTATCGTCTAATTTTGGATTCGTTCCGGAACAGGGACTTGTTGTAGCGGTTTTAACAAATGTTTCGAATGCTCCTGCCGCGGATATTTGGCTGGAAGCGGTGAATACAGCTCTCGGAATTCCACTTGGTGAAAAGCGAAGTGTGGAGCCTTTTGCAGAGAATGTTGCGAAAGAGGAATTAGTTTCATATGTTGGTACCTATCAGTCAAACGAAGGCTCCCGTTTGCAAATTCATTTAGAGGATAATCATTTGAAAGCAATATTGGAAAATGAAACATTGCCTTTAAGGGTTGGAGAAAACAACACGCTTATAAGCGAAAAAGGAAGAACTATCCGTTTCCATTTCAATGAAAAAAAGGAATCATGGGCAGCGTTTTTAGGAATGAGAATGCTGCTCAAGGTTGAATAATAGTGGTGATGAAGAGCCAGGCTTGCTTGGCTCTTAATTAAAGATTTAAAAATAAGTATTTTTCCAATCGCACTTTTGGCCATCAATCCTCAGCATTGGTGACCGGTTTCCCTTTCTAAACGTATTTTCGGGCACCTATCCTCCTCTTTCGTTACCAATTTCCGTTTCCAATTGCATGTTCGGGCATCTAGATTCCTTTTTAATTACCAGATTTCTAGTCTCTGTCTAATTCTAGCGCCTATCAGCTAGCGTATATTTACCACTTCTCCCAGTGGTAAGGCATAAGCTCGTCGAAGACGCGAAATCCGTACGTTATAATTGTGGTGCTTGTACTTTTCATATTGGTGATTCTAGAGTATAGTCATTTTTTTATAACAGGCGTATAATCTTTTTGTATGTAAAAAATGAGGGGGGAATCATCATGGGTGAACTATCACGAACCCGATCTGTATTATTGATATCATTTCTTGTGCTCGTTTGGGGTTTGTGCTGGCCCATTTATAAAATTGCGTTGAACTACACACCGCCTATTTTATTTTCGGGAATGCGGACATTTTTAGGAGGAATTTTTCTCCTTATTGTAACGATTCCAAGGTATAAACAAATTCATATGAAGGAGAACTGGTTTGTATACTTGATCTCCACAATCTTTAATGTCATTTTATTTTTCGGGTTGCAAACCGTCGGATTGCAATACTTGCCATCTGGGTTATTTTCCGTTATTGTCTATTTCCAGCCAGTGTTAGTCGGCTTTCTTGCATGGCTATGGCTCGGGGAAAAAATGTCTGGATTCAAGATTTTAGGCTTGATTCTCGGATTTTTTGGAGTAATAGTCATTAGTTTTAAAAGTTTAAGTGCTGAAGTTTCTGTTATTGGAGTAGTTTTAGCACTAATTACAGCGATTAGCTGGGCGATTGGTACGGTATTCTTGAAAAAGTCTGGAGACAAGGTCGATGCCATTTGGCTTGTTACGATCCAATGCCTAGTCGGTGGATTCGTTATGTCTGTTGTGGGAGTTGATACAGAGAGTCTTGCTGCCATCCATTTGACCTTACCTTATATTTCTGGTTTATTATATGGGGCTATTTTCGGAATCCCGTTAGCTTGGCTTGCTTATTTTGTCTTGGTGCGTTCTGGTGAGGCTAGTAAAGTGGCGACTTGCACATTTTTAGTTCCACTTATCGCTTTAGTGGTTGGTACGATCGTTCTTCATGAACCAGTTACTATTAATTTAGTTATCGGACTTATCCTCATTGTTTTCAGTATTTATTTTGTAAATCGCACACCGAAAATCCACAACGCTACAGATATTCAGGTCGGCGCATCTAAATAAAATGTAAATACATTGAAAGTATAATAAATTACGAGATACCTATGTTTTCATAGGTATCTTTTTTGGGTGGTGCCTGGCACCTTTTCTTCATCTATGAATAGGTGCATGTACAGACAATTTTTATTTAAATATCATAGTTTAACTATTGAATGAGTTACGGTGGGAGGTGTTGAGATGAGTGGCACTACTGGAGGCGGATTTGCGTTAATTGTTGTTTTATTTATTCTGTTAATTATTGTTGGTGCATCATATGTAGGTGGAGCCGGTGCTGCTGGCGGAGCTGACCCTGTATTTATCGGAGGATTTTTCCCGTTTTTCTGGTAAGATGATGTGATAATTGTTGTACACAGACTTCACCTTATTTTGATAAATGAATTGAGAATGGGGTATCACTCCATTCCTTTTACTTGCTACTTATATGGAACTACTGAAATACTTAAACTTATTAAATATTCCTGAATTAAAAATGCATAAATAACCAGCCACTAGTTTGGACATCGTTTATTAAAAACAAAAAATTTAAAGAGTATAAATCTTTTTGTTATTATAAATTTAACTGGATAAATGCATATTTAGATAGTGGAACACCTCATCCAGAACTACCGCACAAAAATAATATAAAACACACAGTTTCTTTCCATAACGATAAAATGATCCACGCTATAAAATCAACAAAGGATTTTATAGTTTTTTTATTTTCAAAATGAAACCGAATAGCTTACCGCTTTGTCTAACCTATATGAGAGGGGGTAATCTTTTGACTGTTGATGAGAAGGAGCGTCACTTAAATGAAGCGATGGATCAACATGGCGATTATTTAAAACGCTTAATTTTTACATATGTAAAAGATATTCAAAAAACAGAAGATATCATACAAGAAGTTTTCATTAAATTTTATAAAAATCTGGATCGTTTCGAAGGTCGTTCTTCTATTAAAACTTATTTATATCGGATTGCAGTAAATGAGTGTCAAAATTATTTAAAAAGCTGGCATTATAGAAAATTAGTAGTTACAGAGAAAATGAAAATATGGAAAAATTACGATTCCGTTGAAGTTGAATATATACAAAAAGAACAAAATCAAAACATTGCAGAAGTAGTAAGTACCCTCCCTGTTAAATATCGAGAGGTCATCTGGCTGTATTACTATGTAGAATTATCAATAACTGAAATTGCAGATGTTTTAAATTGCTCAGCTAATACAGTAAAAACACGTTTAGCAAGAGGAAGAAAGTTAGCGAAATTAACAATGGAGGAGAGTGACTTAGAGTATGAATATTAAAGATGAACTAGAGAAGTCTATTCCGGTAAATATTACATTAACAGAAAATGAAAAAGCAACTATTCGATATCGTGTTCGTCAATCACGTACGTCTAATTTTTATTTAAAACCGGTAGTGGTATTTGCTCTCTTTATAATGATAACAGTAGTTTTAGCAGTACCAGTTATGCTTTCCATCGTTAAAGAAGAAAATACTCCCCAGAGTAATTCCAATCATTCTTCCCATCCACTTACAGAAGAACAGAAACAACAATATTATGAGCAATATAAAAAAATTGTAAAAAAAGCGAACGAACAGAAAGTCGGCTCAACTATCGGCCTTTCACCTTTTGAAGAGTTTAATCATTGGGTTACACCAGAAAAATTTAAAAAAGAGATTCAAAGTATGTTAGAGGCAGACTTAAAAACAGAACGTGAAGAAATAGCTGCTAGGTCCTCCGATCTTGAGCCTGCAGTAACAGATTTGGATGGAGAAACAACTAAACCAACCTATATATACATTCCTAATATTATAAGAAAAATTGAAGTAACAGCCAAATTTAAAACGCAATATAATGCAGAACTTGACCGTAATATATTTGTAGGAGTAGACAATGTATCAACACAATTAGCAAAGTATTCTGGTGCAGGTACATGGGAACAGACTTCCTATAAATCTTCTATAGTAGATGGCGGCAAAAAATATCGTATACGAATTGAAGGAATTTTCATTTTGAATAAGGTATCCAATGAAAAAGCATTTACAATCGAATTTAATTGTGATGAATTTGGAGGCATTTATTAAAAAGAATTAAACAACCTTATCCATTCCCAGGATAAGGTTGTTTTAGTTTTAAATACAAGGATCCGGCATCAGCTTATTATTTGTAAATCCCCTCGATCATAACGAAAAACTACCTTTGCATGATTACTTCCGCCTTTTTAAATCTGTCCTCTGTATGTGAACAAAAATGCAAATTGTCCACGAGTGGTGCCAGGCACCCTTCAATGCAGTTTAGTTATGCATTACCCAGACAGAGCCCAGGACGATGGTTAGGGCGATGATGATGCTGTATATAATGTTGCCGATTTGAACAACTGAGTTGTCACTTTCTTTGATATGCATGAACATGAAGAGCTGCATACCTGCTTGCATGAAGGCCAAGACACCGATGATGCTCATGATTGCTGGTTTAGGCAACCCTGAACGCAGCGCCACAATCGCAGCGAGTATCGTCATTGCTAACGAAAGAAGGAAACCAATAATATGACCAATAGGATATTTGGAATGTTGATGTTCCATTATTGTATCAGCCCTCCTAAATACACAAATGTAAAGATAAAGATCCAAACAACATCAAGAAAATGCCAATATAGGCTGATGATAAAGAATTTTCTAGATGTTACAGGGTTTAAACCATTTCTGATCACTTGGATAATCAGTAAAATTCCCCAAAGAATCCCCATTGTAACATGGGCACCATGTGTACCAAGCAAGACAAAGAAGGCAGATAAGAAAGCACTTGTTTGCATGGTAGCTCCTTCGTGTACATAGTCAATAAACTCATGCAGTTCGAAGTAGATAAAGCCGGCACCTAAGAGTAATGTTAGGATGAACCATGTTAGCATTGCGTTCTTATTATTATTTCTCATAGAAAAAATCGAAAGACCGCAAGTGAAACTGCTGACTAACAGTAGTATCGTTTCTACCATAACATCTTTTTCTTTAAACAAATCCAGTTGACTCGGTCCTCCAGCAGTCATTCCGGAAAGGACAAAATAGGTAGCGAAGAGAGTCGCGAAAAGAGCGATCTCTGCACCTAAGAAAATCCAAAAGCCAAATATATTTAATCTGCTTTGTTCAGATTGATATTCTAACGGTAAAGAAGTGTCTAAATGTTCACTCATACTACCTCACCCCTTGCAGCTTCTTCCGTTTCTAATATTTCCTTCACTGGGATATGGTGGCCTTTATCGGGATCAAAAGATCTCCATGCAAGACATCCAAGTACAATAATTAACCCAATGATCGCAAGCCACCACCATGAGAAGACAAGTCCGAAACCACCAAGTCCAAATCCTACGGCCGCAACGAACGGCATTCCTGTATTATTTGGCATATGGATTGGTTTTACATCTTCTTTTTTATATAAAGGTGTTTTCTTTTGCTTCATATTCCAGTACGCATCGATATCTTCCGCAACAGGAGCTACCGCAAAATTATAATGAGGTACTGGAGTTGGTGTAGCCCATTCCAATGTACGTCCATCCCATGGATCACCTGTTACATCACGCTCACCGTGGCGAACGCTATAGACAATATTCCATACAAGGACAAGGAAACCGATACCCATCAATACACCGCCGATTGTGGAAACCATGTTTAAATTATCCCAGCCAAGTCCTGCTTGATACGTATACATCCGACGAGTCATTCCTTTTAAACCAAGAACGAACTGCGGTAAGAAACATACGTTAAATCCGACCATCCAGAACCAAAACGTAATTTTTCCAAGCTTTTCGTTTAACATATGACCGAACATCTTCGGATACCAATAATGCAAACCGGCAAAACATGCGAATGCTACCCCTGGTATCAATGTGTAATGGAAATGCGCGATCAAGAAATAACTATTGTGATATTGATAATCCGCTGCCGCCATCGCAAGCATGACACCAGTTACCCCACCAATAAGGAAGTTCGGGATAAAAGCTAAAGACCAAAGCATGGCGGATGTTAGTTTCACTTTTCCTTTATAGATGGTAAAAATCCAGTTAAACAGTTTTACACCGGTTGGTATTGCAATCAGCATCGTCGAAATCGAGAAGAACGAGTTAACGGCTGCGGTGTTCCCCATCGTAAAGAAGTGGTGAACCCATGTAAAATAACTGAATAAAGCTATTGCCAACATCGAAAAGACCATTGATTTATAACCAAAGAGACGTTTTTTCGCAAACGTACTGATAATTTCTGAGTAAATACCTAATGATGGCAGTAATACGATATATACTTCAGGATGTCCCCAAATCCAGAACAGATTACTCCAAAGCATTGGCATACCGCCAGCTGCCATCGTAAAGAAGTGAGTTCCGGCTATACGATCAAATGTCATTAATGCCAATGCCACCGTTAATACCGGGAATGCAAAAATGATAATGATACACATGATTAACACGGACCATACAAACATCGGCATCTTCATCATGGTCATGCCTTTTGTTCTCATTTTAAGAATCGTCACTAAAAAGTTAATTCCTGTAATTAATGTACCTATACCTGCAATTTGCAAGGCAACTGCATAATAGTTGTTTCCTACGCCAGGACTAAATTCCGTTCCTGCGAGCGGAAAGTAGGACGTCCATCCTGCAGTCGGTGAACCACCGATAATAAACGAAATATTAAATAGTGCACAGCCTGCTGCGAATGTCCAGAAGCTAAAGGAATTTAACATTGGGTAGGCAACATCACGTGCCCCAATTTGCAATGGAACTGCAATGTTTATTAACCCCATTAAAAATGGCATTGCCATAAACAAAATCATGATAGTACCGTGTGTCGTAAAAATTCCATCGTAATGATTTGCATCTAATAGTTTTAAATTAGGAGCCGTAAGTTGGGCTCGCATCATTAGTGCATCGACACCGCCGCGGAATAGCATTAAGACCGCAACTAATATATACATGACACCGATTTTTTTATGATCAACAGTTGTAAGCCAGTTTTTCCAAAGCCATTTCCATTTTTTAAAATAGGTTAAGTAAAACAGTATACCGATCATCGCAAGAGCAATTCCCGCTTCCGTTACGTAAATAATCGGCTCACCTGTGACGAAAAATTCATCAAGCTTCATTCTGTTCTCCTCCCATCTTCTAGTGTTTATGATCGGACATATCCATGTTGTCCATGTCCATTCCATCCATATTATGTTCGTGTTGACTATTGTCTTTTACCTTCATAACATTGTGTTGATGTGGTGTACTCACCCATGCCAAATGAGTTCCCGTATATGTCATTCGTCCAACTAAACCTGGTTTTAAAATTTTGTTATAGTCTTTCTTTGTTAGTTTAGGTGCTGATCCCTTCACATCTTTTACCCATTTATCAAAATCCTTTTGAGATTGTGAAAGAACTTCGAAATCCATATGAGCAAAACCCTCACCATTAAAGTTGGAATTTCTTCCTTGGTAGGACCCTGGTTTATCTGCTAGAAGAATCAATTCCATGGAGTGATTTGGCATCGTATATTTTTGTCCTCCCAATTCCGGCACCCAGAAAGAAGCCATAGTTCCAGCAGATGTTAATTGAAACTTAACCGGTCTTCCGGCTGGAATATTGACATAGTTTACCGTTTCAATATTTTGATCCGGATAACTAAAAATCCATTTCCAGTCTGCCGATGTAACATTAATGATAATAGGCTTTTTATCCTCATAACCCTTAGGCACTTTTTCCAATGCATAATTTGCTTTAATAGTCGGTATGGCAACTGCGATAATGATGACAATCGGGATTGCCGTCCAAATAATTTCAAGCCACTTATTGCCATGATGATCTGGCGGAACATAATCTGCTGCTAGTCGTTTTTCTCGATATTTGAATACCATAAAAATAAAGAGTCCCATAACAACGACTAGGATAATCATCATCAGCCAAAATGAATAAACAATAAGATCATATTGTTTTTGGGCAACTGGCCCTTTTGGATTTAAAACTGCAATATTACTAGTGTCACAGCCACTTAATAAAAATAGCGCGGATAACAGTATGAAAGATAACCGTTTCCATGGGAGTTTTTTTATTTGCAACATTCTCTTCTCCTTTCTTAAGTCAGAGTTTGTGTATTGATTCACAAATTTTTTTAGTGAAATTTCGTTGTTTTTTAATGTGTTTCTCATTCTCTTTTAATCTTTATGGTAAATTCTACTCAAAATAAAATAATTTGTGCGCAATTTCACAAAGTCGACAACAATTCTTCATATGTCGTTCACCACTAGTTCATATTGCCGTCACTAATGAAGGGACAAACGCTGTTCCCATTTTGGTGTCAGGCACTACCCGTGGACATTTCTGTATTTTGTCTTTTCTACGCGGACAATTTGTGAAAATTAATGAAAAAATTTACGGTTTTGTTAATAACTAATTAGGGGAAATTGGTTGGAAAATTAGGTATCTAGCAAACTTAAATTACTAAAAAATACCCTTAACTTATTAAATGTTTAAAAAAAACATTTCTGCATATTTGCAGAAATACCTTTTATGTGAAAAGCTCTTTGAAATATGTTATAACAACATCAGAGAAATTTATGAAATAACAGGAAAACCGCCTCCATTGATTTCCACGATATTCAATGGTCTATTTTTTTCGTTCATTCTTTCTGAATAGGTACCTTGTTCTTCTTTCAAAAACTCCTCCAGAAATGCACTAGCTAGCTCCTGTATCGAATTAGTAACATCTGGAGATACATCGGATATTAGTCTTCCAATTGTTGAAAATGACAGATGATGGGCTCCTATTACTTTTATAAATGAACTGCTTGCTGGTAAGTGTTCATACATATCTAATTGTTTTTCTATATAACGCTTAGCAATCGTCTCGCTTGCCCCATCGTCCTCTTCCTCCATAATTGCAGTAAGATACTCTTCAAACGAAGCTGCCTCTTGCCGAATATTTAGTATAGGGATATTTGGAATCTTGTCATCGAGTAAATGCAAACTTGCGTCTAATAAAATAGCACAACGTACACGTTTTTCAATAGCTGCTAGATTAAAAACGGTAGCTCCACCAAGGGAATGCCCAATCATACCGATTTTATCAGTATCAAATATACCATTAAAAAATTCTTCTTGATTCCATTTGTCCAAAGAATCTAATACAAGACGAACATCGTCCATTCTCATTACTATCTGTGATTGATCATCCGGAAATCTTTCTGCTTGCTTTATAACTTTCCCATTTGGAAAAACCGTTAAAAAACTATCATATGGGACACTTATGGCAACTACTATATATCCCTTTTGAACAATAGCTGTAATGATTTCTATGTACAAATCACGATCAATGCCGAAACCAGGTGACAAAAGAACGACTGGAAACGAAGTATTTTGTAAAGGCGTTGCATTGTCCTTAACCGAAATAAAAACTTCTCTCAACTTCTCCTCCCCAATCCCCGCCTTTGAAAAAGCATCTATAGCATCATGGATAGCAGGATGGAATAATGAAGTAATGTCTGTCTCCTGTATTTCATTTGTTGGATAAAATATGCTAATGGGAAAAGAACGAAAATATCTATTTTCCTCATAAATTTCTTGTCTATTGAAATCCTCTATTACTTTAATAACTCTGCCAACCTTTATATTCGAATTCATTTTAGTATACCCCCTGTTCATATTTCATCATTAACCAATCTCTCACTTACCTGTTTCATATACTTTTTATGACCAAACCAACAGCTGATGATAACCATTGATTTTCTGGCATTCTATTGAAATAGAGGAATGATGTAGGTTATAGACCATGCTAAAAAAGCCTGGACTTTTTTGACATGTTCAGTCTTTGTTCGAACTTGTGGAAAATGAAATGCATTTCTGGGTCTTCCGTAAATAATACACATTTTAAAAGTTACAAATGGTAGCTCATCATAATAAGTTCGCCTTTTTCCCCCATCATTCTTACACCTTCATCAACAAAACCGCATTTTTTATATAATCCTTGTGCCACTTCATTTTTTAGATTCACTGCTAGAACAATTTCGTTCATTTCGGGAAAATGTGACCTAACGAATTTAGGTAATAACATTAATGCCTGTTTTGCATATCCTTTGCCTTGATGATGAAAATCTGTTGAAAAAGCTCTTAATAATATTGCATGTTTATTATTTGAATAAGACTTTACTCCCTCATTTTTATGTAGAACAAAAAACGTTACTAACTGTTCACCTTCAATAGCTAATATAGAATATCTTTCTGGATCTTTCTTTGAAAGTTCCACGCAGTCTTTTGGAGTGGCAGTAAAACAGAGCTGTTCCTCTGATAAGGTATATTGTTCAATTAAATTTTTATATCTTTCATTATAATAATGAAACTCCATAATAATTCTCCTTCTAAAACGTTCCGATTCTATTTAATATAGTCGGTACTATTCTCGCTGCCCTCAAATTTAACCCAATGATTTATGCCATTAAGTTTTACCGTAAATTCGCCATTTATTAGTTTCATAATACTAACCCACTCAATTTAGATAATATTTAGATGCTAAGAAAACGTATATTATCTATTCTGCTTCTCTTGCTGCAATTCCTTCTTAATCTAAATTTGATCGCTTCATATAATGAAATACTTATAACTTAACAATATGGATGAAAATAAAATTCATATATTTTCCAGGATTCGACACTTCTGTATTTTTACTTTATTTATACTGGTTTTATAAATAATAAAGAGGTGAAGTGATGAAGACAAAGCTAATGGTGTGGTTAGGAGTATTAATGTTGGTCGGTTCTTTATTTGCATCTACGGGAGAAGCAAAGAGCGTAAATGCCAAAAAAGCATTCGTTGCGCTGGGGGATTCGATAACGTACGGATACAATTTGGATAATAATAATCATCCATCTAAACTTGCTTATCCTTCTATTATTGCGCAAAATACGGATATGCGGTTACGCAACCTTGGTGTACCAGGAATGTCATCTGGCCAATTGTTAAATGCGTTGCGGACGGATAATGCCTTTCGTAATGCAGTAAAACATGCAGATGTTGTTTCTTTGAACATCGGCACAAATGATTTTCTACAAGGATTATTAGCTGGTAATGGAGACCCCGACGTTTTACAGACTTACATTGATCCTATGCTGCAAAACCTTGGTGATATTGTTAATGAAATTCGGTCACTGACTGATGCTAAAATCATTGCTTACAATATTTTTAATCCGTTTCAATTAGGAGATGATGGATTACATTATTATGTTGATTATTTACTTTCACCAATCAACACCTCTATCCGGGATGTTATTTCAAATACAGGAAATAGTGTAGTTTTTGCAGATGCATTTAATGCTTTTGAAGAAAAACAAGATAGATATATTTTACCCGAGGATAACCATCCAACACCATTAGGGCATGAGATACTTGCCAAAATCGGATTGGAAGCATTAGGTCTCCAATAATAGGAGATTTACAAAAAATAGATGGAAATGATGGTGCTATTGTCAAAATGGGAAAGGCGATAAAAATCCTTTCCTATTTTTTATAATTATTAAGTTATTATATTAAAAAAAGAAAAGCGATTCCACCGCAACTCCTTACTATCTCTTTGCCCATACGTTCAATTAAGAAAGCTGCCTTTCCCCATTGATCTTCATCTACTCTTCTTCATTATGCATTTTCAACCAATTATCTCTTGTCAATATCATATTTATGGAGTCGATCCATTCTCCCTCAAATTCTAAATCGTTTTTATCTATACTATCTAAAACAAATCCAACCTTTTCATATACTTTTTTTGCTCTAGGATTAAATTCATAAACACTTAAGGTTAATTGATTTAGATTCGTATTTTTGAAGACGTAATCAATTATGAGGTTGGTAGCTTCCGTTCCTAATCCACGATTTCTTCCCCGTGGTCCAATGAGGATCCTAAAATTCATACTTTCCTTTTTTTCATCATATAAATTGACTACCACCTCTCCTACTAAGATGTTTACGGATTTATCAACAATTGCTAGATCCAAACGGTCTTTTTGTTCATTTCTTGTTTTATACCAATGAATAACAGATTCCCTATCGAATTCTGAAGTACTTCCTGTAAGTTTTATAACCTCCGGATCCTTTAAACACTCTTCTAAATAAGGAAGGTCCGAATCATTAAAAGACCTTAGTTTTACCTTCTCTCCTACAATTAGTGGTTTATACCTCAAATCTACCATTGGTTTCACTCCATTATTAAATATTTTTCTGTAATAGGGTATTACTTTTACTTTATAAAATTTTATAAAGAAAGATAATGGAGAAAATAAATATGAAAAAAACTTACCATATTGCTGTGCCATTTCAAGAAAATTACAATACACGATTATTATTTGATATAATCGCATCTTAAAAGACCGAATACATCTACATCTTCATAAGTATCTAAAAGTAGTTTATTTTGTCTTAACGTTCCTTCCTTTTGAAATCCCGATTTTTCCAATACCTTGATGGACGCAATATTTCTGGAAATAGCAGACGCCCAAATCTTATTTAAATGGAGTTCAATAAAACCAAATTCTATCATCCTATTTACTGCTTCTGATGCATAACCTTTTCCCCAAAAATCCCTACCTATCCAATAACCAAGTTCACCTTTATTATTTTTGTTATCCACCCTTATAGTAATTGTCCCAACTATTTCTTTTACTTGCTTATCGATGATGGTTAATGGGTATTCGATTCCCATTTTAATTAATTCAGGTTGAGTAGCAATCCATTCTTGTGCAATATCTATTTTATATGGGTGTGGAAGACCAAGTATATTAGCTAATTCCTCATTATTTGCTAACTCTGCAATTCTATAAGCGTCTTCCTTTTTAAAACACATTAATAATATTCGATTAGATTCTAATGTTAAATCCATCAGTTGAGCTCCTTTTTATTTGACTTCCTATATAATTCCAATATCAGAATAATCCTTTTACCTTTGTTGAAATTCATTTCATTTAATATTTTAAGTTTAACAATATCTGAAAGTTTAATATAATCGTAAAAGGAAATAATTTAGGAGGCGATATATTGAAAAAGTTAGCCGTATTTTGTGGTTCGAGTAATGGAGCATCAAATGTCTATATAGAAGAGGCAAAAAAACTTGGCAAAGAATTAGCAGAACGAAAAATTGCCCTTGTTTACGGTGGAGCTAGTGTTGGAGTCATGGGTGCCGTTGCGGATTCAGTTCTGGAAGCAGGAGGAACTGTTATTGGTGTTATGCCGAGTTTTTTAGAGAAAAGAGAGATATCCCATAAGAACTTGTCAGAATTGATTATCGTAGATTCCATGCATGATAGAAAAGCAAAGATGGCAGATTTGGCGGATGGATTTATAGCACTGCCTGGTGGTCCAGGAACTTTAGAAGAGTTCTTTGAAATTTTTACATGGGCTCAATTAGGACTGCATCAAAAACCATGCGGACTCTTAAATATTAATCATTACTATGACCCTCTAGTCGCGTTATTTAATCACATGGCAGAAGAGCAGTTTTTACATGAAAAGTATCGTAATTTGGCCATAGTAGATAATGATCCAAAAGGCTTGCTTGATAAATTTAATTCATACGAACCGCCTACAGTAAAATCATACAATACCGAAAAATAAAGATCGACAAAAAAGCAGACCTGGCTATTTTAAAGGGTTCATTTTTGAAGTGCATTTTGTTAAATGGAATTGACACAGGAATTTTCAGACTCACCATTTGATGTTGTAATCAGTTCATTGGCCTTTTACTATATTAAGTCCTTTGAAGCAATCTGTAAAAAAGTCTACGCTTGTCTGAAGCTTGGAGGTTCTTTTCAGTTGAACATCCCATTTTCACTTCTCGGAATGAACAAGATTGGTATTATGATGACCAGAGGAATTGCCTGGCATTGGGCAGTTGATCATTACCAATCGGAAGGGCTTCGTGAGACAACATTCATAACTGAAAACGTGATAAAATATCACCGTACTTTTTCAACTTATGTCAATGACTTAATTTATTATAAGGACAGTCAAGGAACCAGTTCCCTCTGATGAAATGTTAAAGAACATTCCTGAAAATGAAAGATGAACTTCGGAGACCTATGTTCTTAATTATCTCAGCAGAAAAGTAAATGTTTTTTATACGTTCCTACGAGATGTAGGGACGTTTTCTTATTCAACCACTTTAAGAACATAGTATTCTTACAGGGTCTCTGGCGAAGCTCTTCTTCATGATTGGCAAACGTGGAGCTTTAGTTGTCAAAAAAAGGCGTGCCAAAACAGATGTCAGTTGTCACGCCTTTAATATAAAATACACCGCAAAATAAAACACTTACGTATGCGTTTGGTCTGTTTTCTCTACTTATTTTAAGGCTTCCAAAAGATAATCAAGTCGGTAAAATTGCGAATTTTTTGATATATTAACCCATTTTTCTCAATTGTTCTTTTTTTGCATATCCTTTAAATAATCATCCAAGCGATCAAATCTTTCCTCCCAGATTTGACTGTAAGACTTAACCCATGCATCTAAATCAATAAATGGCTCTGGTCTTAATTTGTAGATGCGCCGATTCGCATCTGCGTGTGCTTCAACAATTCCTGCATCACTAAGTACACGCAGGTGTTTCGAAGCTTGTGGCTGTCGGATTTGTAAACGATCAGCAATTTCCCATCTGAATTTATTAATTTTTTGCTGATCAACCTTTTACTAAACATTATCCATTAACCATTTCGCTGCATCCAGTAAGTTTTCCGCAATATAATCCGGCACCACGTTTGACCATGTATGCCGGTGATGATGAAGGGAACCATTTCCCCATCCAGTTAATACTAAAACTTTGATTGCCCCAACAGAATGAGCGGCTAACATATCAGTTGAACCAACATCCCCGATAAACGCAGTCTTCATTAAGTCCAAATTGTATTTTTTTGATGCTTCTAAAAGCAATCCCGGGTTAGGTTTATGGCAATCACATCCCTCGCTAGGGTTATGGGGACAAATAAATGCATCATCAAATCCTAATAACTTAAACTCATTGTAAAATTCACTGATTGTAGCTTCCCCTTTACTTATTCGGTGTTGATTTGTACATGCAAATATTTTAATATTATTATCTTTCAATAGCTTTAAAGCAGTTTTACTAAAAGGATAAGGTGTAAAATCTTTTGGGTGAATAAAATGCCCAGTACCACCAATCGTCCCATCACGATCAATAAACACTGCTTCTATCTTTTTTGAATTCAAATATATATTTCTCCTTTCAAATTCTCTTATTCTAGTAACCTACCTCTTAAACAAGAAACCTATAGAAATTCTTCAAAAGGAAAATTATGCATTAAGCATTTTTTTTAATAGCTTTATTTTTTCAAAGTGCATCCCTTCATGATAAAGGCAAAAACTGAGGAATTCTTCCACACTTGACAGAGGCAATCCTTTAGATGTTGTATATCCTCCTATGGGGGAAATTTCTTTAAGGCGGTGTTTAAAGTTTTTTTCTATCCGCTCCACTTGCTTACTAAGCATTTCTTTAATGTCCATAATTGATGGTACATTCGAGTTGCCTTCTTCCGGTTTTGAGCCTGAACAAAACAACTTTGAAAATTCTTCCGTAATACTCATTTCCTCTCCGGCAAAATGAAAAGAAAACTTCTCTTGAATAAAGAAAATATGGCCTGCGTTCCACTTGATATTGTTATTAAAACCTGCCGGGATAATATCAGATAAACTATCGGTAACATCCGCCAATTCATTCAAGGTATTGTTCCGAACAAAATATAATTGATCAAATAAATAATGTTTCATTTCCTATTCTCCTTTTCATGTGGTTCTCTCATATTGCATTACTACTTTTTAACCTTCATCGATTATTTTGACACATCCACATCGATATTTAGTTAAATTAGGCACTGAAATAATGCCATTTTTACTGTATTTTTCAAATATGTTGCTTAAGGCTTCGACGAGATTTGGATAATATTTGTCGTCCTTCGTTAAGGAAAAGGAAGAGGATAAATGACGGCCAATAAAACCCTCTTTATTATATGACAGTGGGTTTTCGTAAATTTTCACTGAATAATTTTCTTTAAAGAATCTATCGTAAATTTCTTCGGAATTATTTAATCCATTAGAAAAACCATTGAAATCTGGACAGAATCGTTTATAGGCGGTTTCAATTTCTTGATTAATAGAAGTTTCTGTCATTCGTTCATTGGATATAATTGCAACTTTTCCATATACTTTTAATATTCTTTGACACTCTTTTTGAAACCTTTTTAAATCAAACCAATGAAATGCTTGAGCAACCGTTATGAAATCAACACTTCTTTTTAACAATGTGGTATTTTCTGCAGAACCCTCAACAGAAATGAAAAGTTTATATTTTTTCAGTTTCTCTTCTGCTACCTTACGCATTTCAGTATTTGGCTCCACTGCAAATACTTTGAAGCCATGATCTAATAATTTCTTTGTCATAATACCAGTACCAGAACCAATGTCCGCGACGATTGAATCTTCTTTTAGCTTATTTTCAAAAATCATATCCATTACTAATTCGTTCGGATAATCTGGACGGAATTTCGAATAAACGATTGATTTTCCATTAAACTTAGTTATATTTGTCATCTTCACATCGCCAATATTTTTTTAAGAACACTTTCCTTATTATGTGGCGGAAATTTTGAAGGCATGTAAAAGACAGTTTATATACTTCTAACCGCTTTTGAAATAGGGGTTTCTCCTGATACAATATCAAATGATTTATGAAAAGTATTCGCTTCGTTCATAACTGCGAAGATTGTTTTTGCCACATCCTCCCTTGGAATAAATCCTCTTTCAAGGTTCTCTGCAACTCTCACCTTACCTGTACCAGGCTCATTAACGAGACCTCCTGGCCGTATAATGGTATATATTAATTCACTTTGTGTAAGAATTCTATCTGCATAATGTTTTGCCACATAATATGGCTTGATCTGATCATTCCAATTATTACGGTTATGAGCTTGAATAGCACTGACCATGATAAATCTTTTTACCCCTGCTTTTTCAGCCGCTTCTATCATTTTTACTGCTCCATCCAGATCAATCAGCAGTGTTTTATCATAGCCCGTTTGTCCGCCGGATCCAGCTGTAAAGACCACTGCGTCACAGCCTTTAGCTGCTTCTTCAAGTTCACCCACTTTTCCTTCGAGATTCCCTAGTATCGCCTCTACCCCTAAGTGTTCGAACTCCTCTATTTGCTTGTCTGTTCTCACGAATGCACGAACACTGTATTCGGAGCTTTCTTTTAAAAGCCTCACCAGCTGTTTTCCAATTTGACCGTTTGCTCCAACTACTAATACCTTCAAAGCAAACACTCCTTTCTACAATTAATTCATGAGAAATTTTCAACAGAGATTTCACCATCTACCTATTATTGTCTTCGATGTAAATGGAATATTCTTTGACTTCTTTAGCCCTTATACACCATTTTCCCCATTCCGAAAGCAAAAAATAATTTAAGAAAAAAGCATACCAACATCAAGTTCATGGTATGCTAATTCTTTTTGAGGAGCTATTATTTTATCGGTATCTTTGCAAACTCTTCCACTAACTCGCTAAATTGCTTTAAGGCTTTTTCCACCGGTTCTGGAGAGGTTAAATCCACACCAGTCTTTTTCAAAAGATCTAGCGGATATTCCGCACTTCCGCTCTTCAAAAATTCCAAATATGCAGCTTGGGTTTTGGAATCGCCGTCTAGAATACGGTTTGCAATATGGACGGCGGAAGCAAATCCTGTCGCATATTTGTATACATAAAATGGACGGTAAAAATGCGGAATTCGTGACCATCCATATTTTACTTCCTCATCAAATACGATTTGATCCCCGTTGTATTCTCTAAATAGATTTTCGTATACTTCGCTAAATACCTTAGCATTTAACGGTTCACCTTTTTCAGCCAGCTCATGGGTAATTTTTTCAAACTCCCCAAACATGACTTGGGTAAATAATGTCCCTTTAAATTTATCGATAAAATGATTAAGCAAATACTGACGGAGTTTTTCATCCGTTTCTTTATTGAGCAAATAGTTAATCAATAGTACCTCATTGACAGTAGAGGCTACCTCCGCTACAAAAATACTGTATTTAGCCGTATTCTGCGGCTGTGTTTTATGAGAATAATGACTGTGCATAGCATGACCCATCTCATGTGCCAATGTAAACAATCCATCGATGTTATCGCGATGGTTTAACAGCACATATGGATGAACTCCATATACGCCCAAGTTATATGCACCAGAACGTTTTCCCGGTGTTTCGCGAACATCAATGTAACGAGCTTCCTTGAAGGATGCAAGTGTGTTGATATAATCATCGCCGAGCGGACGTAACGCATCTAGCATTGTTTTATAAGCTTCATCAAAGGAAATTTCCTTTTCCACGCCTTCCACAAGCGGAACATTTAAATCATATTGATGCAGCTCATCCAGTCCTAGCTTTTCTTTACGGATTTCCGCATACCGGTGAAGCGGTTCAATATTTTGTTTTGTAGCTGAAATTAAATTATCATACACTTCTTTCGGGACATTATCTGCAAACAATGCTTTTTCCAAAGCAGAAGGATAGTGACGTAAACGCGAAACCGTCACATTGTTTTTAATGGCTGCACCGAGTGTGGATGCAATAGAATTTTTCAAGTGAACATATGGTTGATAATAAGCTTTATAGGCTTCTTTTCGTTTATTTCGGTCTTGATCTTCAATCAGCTTCGCATACATACCGCGTGTAAGCTCCACTTTTTCTCCATCTGCCTTCGTCACTTTACCAAATTTAATATCTGCATTATTCATCATACCGTATGTATGGCTAGGTGCCGAAAGAGCTTCACCCAGCTGGGACAATACCTCTTCCTTTTCTTTCGATAAAACATGTGCTTTATAACGATAGGCATCATGTAAATCCTTTTCAAAATACTGAAGCCCTTTTTCTTCCTCCATATAGGCTTTCAAAGTTGTTTCCTCTAGCCCAAGTAAGAAAGGCATGAAAAAGGATGTAGCTGAACTCACCTTCACCCCAACCTGTTTCGCTTTATCCTGGAGAGACTGAGAAGCGGTATCTCTTGTGTCAAGATCAACAGACAGCATGCTATATGCATACACTTTACCAAATTTAAACGATACTTTTTCGTTTTCTGTTAAATAAGAAAGCAACGCTTTGCCATCATGAATATTCCCATCAAATTTCTTCAATTCTTCCGCTGCCTGTTCAATATACTGAACATCCTTATTCCAATCCTCGACTGTTGGATAAATGTCTGTTAAATTCCACTTTTCCTTTTCTGGTATCTCTTGCCTTGATGCATATATAGTCATTATTCATTACCCCTTTTTTATATGATAAATAGTTGGACTCCGCTTTTCGGTACCCCCAAATTATGAAGCATCACTTGTTTTCATTTTTTTAGAAACTAATGATGAACGATAGTAGCTAGGAGCAATCTCGCCAGCTCTGATATTCGTTTTTTGAAAAATCGTATCCAGATCATATATTCCAAATTCATTGGAAAGGTTGATCATAATTTCCGCACAAGCCTTCGCATCGTCCAGTGCATTATGGTGATGGAGAAGGTCAATTTCATAATGGTCACACAAGGATTTTAAAGTATAACTTGATCGTCCCTTTAAAAGTTTTTTAGATAGTTGATAGCTGCAAAGTAGTTGGGTGGATACTGGAGTTACATTGTATCGATTTAAATTATCTCTAAGAGCGTAGCCGTCAAAAGGGAGGAAATGCGCGACCATGACCTGATTTTCTATTCTGCCTTTAATAGACTCGTAAAAGGCGTCAAAAGTTGGCGCCCCTTCAACATCGTAGGCCTGAATCCCATGGACTTGAATATTCCCATAATCGAACGATTCTTCCGGATCCACTAATGAATATACAGAATCCACGATTTTGCCATCCTCCACGAATACCATCCCTACAGAACAAATGCTATGGCGATTGCGATTTGCCGTTTCAAAATCAAATGCAATGAAATTTTTCATTATTACTCCTTTCCAATTTCACTATATAATATGTTTGAATAGTCTTAACATTTCGTTCACAAAAATATCTCTTCAATTATATTCTTATTATAACCTTTATTGTCCAGCAATTTTTATCTTTTTGCTCACAGCATCATTAAAAAATGCCTTTTTATGAAGCAGGTCAGTTGGACCGATATTGTGGAATAAAAATCATAGGAGGACACCAGATCCGCTATTTTGATTAAATGGCCTCCATTTCAGGGTTATGAGGACACTGAATCCGTTATTTACGAAAAAGTGCAAGAAAATCACTGCTTTTTTGCTAGATAACGGAACTGATGTCCGCATACATGTGAAATGAACCCGTTTTGTCACAGATAACGGAACCATTGTCCGCCAAAACCATTACATTGTTTTTATAAAAAAGACCAAATCATTATGAGATTTGGTCCTCCGATTAGTTTCATTTTTCATTTTTCCCAGCAAATGCTCTTATTCTACGCTTTTCCAAATCAAAGATCCGTTCTGTCCACCGAAGCCAAATGAATTGGATAAAACATGCTTCACATGATGCTGCTGTGTTTTTAAAACAAGATTACTTGGTGCATCTGGATCAGGGTCTGTACAATGAAGCGTAGGCGGCAGCATTCCGGTTTCGATGGATTTAATACATGCAATACTTTCAATAGCACCGGCACTTCCAATTAAGTGGCCAATCGCTCCTTTAATAGAATTCACCGGAATGTCGGCAAGCTGTTCCCCAAATACCCGCTTAAGAGCAATAGATTCCGCCTTGTCTCCAGCTGGCGTCGCTGTAGCATGAGCATTGATATAATCGATTTTATTAGCATCAATTCCCGCATCTTCAAGCGCTTGTACAATAGCAAGCGCTGCACCAGCTCCTTCTGGATGCGGTGCTGTTTCATGGTAGGCATCATTGGAAGCCCCGTAGCCGGCAAGTTCTGCATAGATTTTCGCACCGCGTTTCACTGCACGATCATAAGGTTCCAACACCATGAAAGCTGCTCCTTCTCCGGCAACCATTCCCTTGCGATTCGCATCAAACGGTCTGCTCCAAGCACTAAAGTCCTCTGGTCCTTCGGTTGCAATCGCTCCTGCAGAACGAAGACTTGATAAAACAACCGGTGAGAACAAAGATTCTGAACCGCCGGCAATGACGAGATCTACTTTCCCAGTCTGCAGCCAGGCCACCCCTTCCCCAATCGAATTGGCGGAAGAGGCACAGGCCGTTGTATATGTCATCACTGGTCCGCGAACTGCGTAATTCAAGGCAAGCGCAGCCGCAGCTGCATTAGGCAATGACTTGGATAGTAAGCGAGGACTCATTCTTTTATCTGGATTCATCGTCAAAGTCTCGGCGCCTTCCGCCAATGTGCCAACACCGCCATATGCAGTACCAACCGAAATACCAATTCGATGAGCAGAAGTATCAGGCTTCCATGCCACATCCGGGTCATCCGATGACAAGCCCGCATCCTTGATTGCTTCCGCCGCCGCAATAAGCGTGATTTGGGTAAAACGGTCTGTATTTCTTACTTGCTTTTTCGTAAGATACTCTAAAGGATCAAATTCAGGGATTTCCGCTAGCACTGGAATCCACTTCTTCCATAGCTCATTTTCCGTTTCCTTTACAGCAGACTTACCTGCAAGCAAAGCGTCCCAAAATGGATTTACCCCAATCCCAAAAGGAGTGACAGCACCCATACCTGTCACAACAATTCGTGTAGACTTTAATGTCATACTATTCACTTCCTACTATTCCTAATTAAAAATCTATTCATTATGCATAGTTATAGAAAATTTATGATGTCATAATTAAATATAACTCTTTTTTTGGGATTCATACAATATGACGCTTTTTTGCTATATTCAGTATTTTTCTATTTAAAAAAAGTACCTTTACCTATGGCAAAAGTACTTTTCCTCATTGATTACTTTTTAGTTATCTCCATCAAAATATCATTTCCGCCGTTAACCATATTACTAAGAGACTGTTGATTTATTTCATAAGTGTCCCCATTTAATAATATAATCGGGGTAATGACTTCATAGCCTGCTTCTTTTACTTTAGTTAGATCAAAATTTGCCAATAAACTTCCTTTTGTTATTTTTTCTCCATCTGATACTTTTATGTCGAACCCATCTCCTTTAAGGTTAACAGTATCTAATCCCATATGAATTAAAATCTCTACGCCTTCGTTTGAACGTAACGTAATGGCATGCTTTGTTTGAAAAACATTTACAATCTCTCCGTCAAACGGGGAGTATACTGTGCTATTTGATGGAATAATAGCTACTCCATCCCCCATCATTTTTTGTGAAAAGACCTGATCAGGAACCTCTTCTAATGGAACAACCTTACCCGTTAAGGGTGCCAATAGTGTAATAGATTTATCACTTTTTTTAAATAATGATTTAAACATGTAAATTCCTCCAGTCATTTGGCCTAAATAAAGTGGAACTTATATCAGTCGAGGGTTTCCAACTGATATGGCTAAACACGCAACAGCCTGTTGCAACGTCTTGGTGACCTGCTCCTGCATGCCCGAACCAATCGAGCTTTTCGTGCAGTCACTCTCCACTACTTAGTTTCCTTCAATTTTTAAGGCGGGTATTACCTTCCCGTTAATCTGCAATAAAAAACGATTACTATTCTAACGCAAGATTACGATTTTGAAAAATCATATACATTAAAATTTTTCAAAGGTCCAGAAAATGATATGGATAAACCCTTGCTGCAAACCATTTTTTCGCATGTATATATTCTTTTTCAAATCATGAATTTTTGAATATCAATTGAAAACGCTTTTAAATTTTTCTTGAATTATATTTTAGTAATGTTATATACTTTGTGTGTAAATAATTTTCATGTTAGGAGGTACTTTGATGAATAGTTTCTTCGAGAAAGCTCAGCAGTTCGGTAAGTCCTTTATGTTACCAATTGCTGTATTGCCGGCTGCCGGTCTTTTATTGGGAATTGGTGGAGCATTATCGAACCCAAATACCGTAAAAGCCTATTCATTTTTAGATGTATCTTGGCTTCAATCCATCTTTACAATTATGTCAAGTGCAGGAAATATAGTTTTCGCTAACTTAGCTTTACTTTTTGCAGTTGGTATTGCAGTTGGTTTAGCAAAATCAGATAAAGGTACAGCTGGTCTTGCCGGTGTTCTTGCCTTTTTGGTAATGAATGCGACGATGTCAGCAATGCTTACTATCACTCATAAGATGAATACAGAAAACCCTGCTGCTGCAGGACAAGGGATGGTTCTTGGTATTCAAACCCTAGAAACAGGTGTATTCGGAGGGGTAGTGGTCGGAATTTTAGCAGCATGGTTACACAATCGATATAACAAGACTCAGCTGCCGCCATTCTTAGGATTCTTTAGTGGCTCTCGTTTTGTTCCAATTATCGCTTCATTTGCAGCTATTATTTTAGGCGTTGTAATGTTTATTATTTGGCCATTTATTCAAAGCGGAATCTTTAAGCTTGGTGGAATTGTTCAAGCAACAGGGTATATCGGAACATTCTTCTATGGATTTATTCTCAGATTACTTGGACCTTTTGGACTTCATCATATTTTTTACATGCCATTTTGGACAACAAGTCTAGGAGGTACTGCTGTTGTTGGCGGCCATTTAGTGGAAGGAACTCAACGAATTTTCTTTGCTCAATTAGCTGATCCAAATACAAAGCACTTCTTTATAGGAACTTCTAGATTTATGTCTGGCCGTTTTATTACGATGATGTTCGGATTGATTGGTGCTGCTTTTGCCATCTATCGGACTGCAAAACCTGAAAACAAAAAGAAAATTGCTGGTTTAATGGGATCTGCTGCATTAACTTCTTTCTTAACAGGGATTACAGAACCACTTGAATTTTCATTCTTATTTATTGCACCAGGGCTTTATGTTCTACATGCATTTTTCGATGGTTTAGCGTTTATGATGGCCCACATCCTTCATATTACGATTGGGCAAACATTCTCTGGCGGATTTATTGACTTTATTTTATTTGGAATCTTACAAGGTAATGCAAAAACAAACTGGGTGCTTGTTCCAGTTGTTGGAGTTGTATGGTTCTTCCTATACTACTTCTCCTTCACCTTCTTCATTAAAAAGTTTAATCTTAAAACACCAGGACGTGAGGATGCAGGTGAAACAACTGCTACCTTTACTAATAAAAGTGAACGTGCCCAAGTCATTATTGGCGCATTAGGTGGCGCTGAAAACCTTGAAAATGTGGACTGCTGTGCTACTCGCTTGCGTGTAACGGTAAAAGACGAAACTTCTATTAATGAAGATATTTTGAAGCAAACCGGTGCAAAAGGTGTCGTTTCGAAAGGAAAAGGCATTCAAGTTATTTATGGACCGGATGTAACAATTATCAAAAACGAAATCGAAGAAATTGTAGGTGGATAAAATGTTAGAGACCATAAAAAAAGGGCTAGTCGCCTCTTGCCAGGCACTTCCAGATGAACCGCTTCACAGCTCATTTATTATGGCAAAAATGGCTCTTGCTGCTAAAATGGGCGGAGCAGTTGGAATACGTGCTAATTCTAAAGGGGATATTATCGCTATTAAACAGGAAATTGATTTACCAGTGATAGGTATCCTCAAGAGAGATTATCCGGATAGTGAGGTATTTATCACCGCAACAAAAAAAGAATTGGCTGAGTTGCTTGAAAGCGGCTGTGAAATGATTGCACTAGATGCTACGTTAAGAACGAGACCGAATGGAGAAACACTTGAAGAGCTTGTATCCTATATCAGAACCAATGGGCCGGAAGTACAGTTAATGGCTGACATCTCTTCTGTGGAGGATGCAAAAAATGCGGAACAATTAGGTTTCGATTGTGTTTCTACTACCCTATTCGGATACACAAATGAAACAAAAGGATGTAAACTATATGATAGTGATTTTAAATTTTTAAAAGACATCCTTCAAACCGTGTCCATTCCTGTTATAGCAGAGGGAAATATTATTACGCCGGAAATGGCTAAACAGGTGTTGGATCTTGGGGCACATTCCGTTGTGGTTGGCGGTGCCATTTCCAGACCACAGCAAATTACAGCACGTTTTACTGATATGATTCGCAAGTAGTTAACCACTGTTTCGAAGGAGAAAGGAGTTATAAGTGGCATCACTTTTAAAGGATATTCAGGAAAGATATTCTTCTTTTTCAGATAAAGAACGGCAAATAGCGGATTATTTACTCTCTTCTCCAGAGGAAGCTTCCCAAAGTCATATTAAAGAGATTGCGGCAAAAACAGGAGTCTCTGTTGCTTCTATTACTAGATTTTCCAAAAAAGTCTCCTGCCGAAATTTTGTGGAGCTAAAATTAAAGCTGGCTCGGGAAAATCATACGGAGGAGAGCACGGATATCGATGATGCATTACATCATCAATACATCGAAATATTCCATGATATCCAATCGTTATCTGGAAAGGAATCCTTTTCTCGTGTTTTATCATTAATAAAAGAAGCAAATCGAATTTTTATATATGGTTTAGGCAGTTCAGGACTTGCCGCACAGGAACTTAACTACCGTTTAAGCAGGATGGGGTTTATTGCCGAAGCAGTAACAGATCCGCACTTAATGGTCATAAGGAGTGCATTGCTGAAGGAAGGCGATCTTCTACTCGCATTTTCCCGTTCCGGACAAACAAGGGATCTACTTATTCCAATAGAAAGAGCAAAGAAAAATGGTGCAAAAATCGTTTCCTTCACGGCTTACGGTGATACTCCGTTAACCAAATTATCACACGAGGTACTGTGGACAGTTCACCCTATTCGAAATGGCTATTTCTCTACGGGGCTTGATTTAAGTGCATTATTTTTAATCGACCGAATTACCGTGCATTTTTTACAAGATCCTTATAGAAATAAAATATATACTGAAACAGTATCAGTAATCTCTTCTTTATCGCATATAGATAGAACTTAACAAACATCGACTCCTCTTCTGTAGAGGAGTTTTTCTTTTCATGTTTTTACTCAACAGATTTTTAAGAGAATACCGTTCTTAGAATAGGTGATATAATAAGCACTATATAATAGAAGGAAAGGAGCCGAACACATGATCAATGTCCTATTCGTTTGTCTCGGGAATATTTGTCGCTCCCCTATGGCAGAGGCCCTTTTTCGTGACATGCTTGTAAAAGAAAATTTGACCAATCAAATAACAGTAGATTCTGCAGCTACTAGTTCATGGCATATTGGGGATCCGCCGCATAAGGGCACTCTTACTATCTTGAAGAAATACAGCGTTTCCACTGAGGGTCTTGTGGGACGCCAAATGAAACAGGATGACTTCGAGAATTTCGATTACATAGTTGGCATGGATACGAGCAATGTAAAAAACATCTATCAATTAACTGGGAAAACAAATCATCCGAAGATCCTTCGCCTGCTGGATTTAACCGAACATAAAAAAGATGTTCCAGATCCATATTATACGGGTGATTTTCAGGAAACGTATGATTTAGTTTCACAAGGGTGCAGGGCGTTGCTTGAGAAAATTCGTGAGGAACATCATTTACAGAAGTAATAAAATTATCTCGTCTTTCGGCGGGATTTTTTTAATTTCTGGAATTAAAAGTTTGGCAATGGTATCCTAAATAAAACGAATAATCAAACACTTTGTGAAAAGGGGAAAGTTAGCATTATGACAGAAATTGAACTCATCGCGAGGCTCGTGATAGCCGGGATTCTTGGGGCACTCGTTGGTTTTGAACGGGAGAAGCGTTTCAAAGAAGCAGGATTGCGCACTCATTTTCTAGTGGCAGTTGGTAGCGCCCTTGCAATGATCGTTTCTAAGTACGCTTTTTTCGACGTTGTACATAATGGTACGATTGAGCTTGATCCGAGCCGTATTGCAGCCGGGGTAGTTAGCGGAGTCGGCTTTTTAGGAGCTGGAACCATCCTTGTTCAGCGCCAATCTGTTCGCGGCCTTACGACAGCAGCAGGACTTTGGGCAACTTCGGGAATCGGGCTTGCTATCGGATCGGGTATGTACATTGTAAGTATTTGCGGAACTGTGCTTGTTTTAGTAGGTCTAGAAGTATTAAAAAGATTATTTCAACCTATTATATCGAAGTCACATAAAATGAATATCCACGTTTCTTCCAACGAAGTCATACCTAGTATTCTGGATACCTTGACATCACAAAACCTTGAAGTAGTAACGTATCAAGTAAAAGTTAAATTAACCGATACGCAACCCCACTATATTATCGACTTTCAGCTAAAATCAAATAAGGGAATAAAAGATAATGATATTATAAAAGCGCTTCAGCAACTGCCTGAAATTGAAAGGATTAAATTTGATTAGATTGTCATTTTGTCAGAATCCAAGTTCAATGATGCCAGTTTCTTTGGTTAGGCTTCATATTCGGGCATTTGCTCCCCACTCGTTACTGTTTTCCTTTTCACGGGAACAATCTGCCTCGTATTGTTCCCGTTTTTTTATTCCGACCGCATTCTCAGGCATTATTCTCTTTGTATTGTTACCGTTCTTCTTCTCCTGCCTTATTTGCGGGCACGATTCTACTCGTATTGTTACCGTTTTTCCTCTCCTGCCTTATTTACGGGCACGATTCTCTTCGTATTGTTACCGTTTTTCTTCTCCAGTCCCATTTGCGGGAAAGATTCTCCTCGTATTGTTACCGTCTTCTTCTCCAGCCCCATTTGCGGGAAAGATTCTCCTCGTATTGTTACCGTTCTTCTTCTCCTGCCTTATTTGCGGGCACGATTCTCTTTGTATTGTTACCGTTTTTCTTCTCCAGCCCCATTTGCGGGAAAGATTCTCCTCGTATTGTTACCGTTCTTCTTCTTCTGCCTTATTTGCGGGAACGATTCTCTTTGTATTGTTACCGTTTTTCTTCTCCAGCCCCATTTGCGGGAAAGATTCTCCTCGTATTGTTACCGTCTTCTTCCAGGCACATTCTTTTTCTGAATATTACCGTTGTTTTCAATTTATTCAGCGTTCGGGCACATTCACCCTCCCAATATTACTGTTGCTCTCAATTTGTACAGCGTTCGGGCACATTCCCACCTCTTTCATAGACTAATTCCCGGTCCGATCTTATTCTCGAGCACAAATCCTCCTCTTTGCTGAACGTATTATCATTCCAATCACGTTTTCAGGCATCACCCTACCTGCTATAACCATAAACCGTATAGAATGTATTATTTTCCACAAACTAGATAAAATGTAACCGGAAAAGATTCGTTTCAGCGACATGAATCAATACAAGGAGGAAATATGTTTTCTTTGCGTGGAGATGCACATAAGGTTTATTTGCAATTAAAGCAAAGCGGAGTGAAACAGGTCAAATTTTTAACCGAAATCAAGGAAATAAAGGATTTTTATGAATCTATTGATAGCAATACTTTAACACTTATTTATTATCGCATGATAAAAGAGAGAAATGCGTCCGGTATCATTCCTCTCTTTGTGTCCTCCATTCCGTGGCTATTATTCCTTTTTGCCACACAATTAGAGAAGTTTCTCTTTCAAGATGGCAGTAAACTTTGGGCTATTTTTGGAATTATATACCTGCTTATTCTAATTGTTAGTGTATTGCTCCATTTTCGTGAAAAAGCTTGGGCAGCTTTTCATTTGGCGATTATCGAGGATATTTTGAAGGTAAGGGAAAAATCCCCACATTGAAATCAGCTAATATGGATATCTATTCCATATTGACTTAATTGCAGCTTTTTCGCCACTGATTGAGAGGAGAAATTATCCCAAGACGTTCTGTACAAGGCTAATTTCCCTTGATTCTGCACATCCGATGCCCATGCATTCGCAACCTCCATCCCGTATCCCATTCCACGATATTCTTCCAATGTAAATAAGCTTGCCTCGGCAGCGGCATCCGTTTGTCTGGCACTGCAGCATAAAGAAACAGCAATTCCATTTTGGATGATGGCGTAACATGGCTGCTTCAATTCAAATTCCTCATATGTATAGGGGAAATTCGGCAATAAAATCTCTTGATTGGAGGAAGTGACCTTCACTGCTCTGTTTGCACTACTTTTCACACCCGAAAAAAAATATGCAGGTCCAACCTCAATACTGTTTATCTCCCGATCTTTGTTTAGAATACAAATAATTTCAGCTAAGGGAGGATTATTATCCGAACTAATAGTTTGCTCCAATTCATTGACCACTTCTTCACTAAGAGATCGATGATACCTGACTACATAACCATCTTTAGTTCCACCGATAAAAACCCGGGGCGCTTCATCATACGGAGGTTCGTTCACATACGTAATTCTATTTTCCTCATCATGTCGAAACAAAACGTTTACATGAATTCTCATTAGTTCAAAATCAGACAACAATAAAATTCCTCCTATAATACACATTCACTTCCTATAGTTTCGATTCAGACCCGAATAACTCCTCTAAAATAGAAGAAGTGGAAAAGGGTTTAATATGGAATGAAGTTTATCTAATATTCTTGCAAAAAGGATTGCTTTAATGCTTTAAAACTGTAATAATAGTATTTAAAATTATTAAACTCCATAAGAAAAGAAGGATTGAAATGGAAGATCAAACAATTCAAATTACCCAAAGCCATTCTAAAAAGCAGAAACCGAATTCGGAACAGCTTGAATTTGGAAGAATTTTCACAGACCATATGTTCATTATGGATTATACGGTAGAGAAGGGATGGTATGATCCTCGAATTGTGCCCTACCAGCCCATCACATTAGATCCTGCCGCCATGATCTTTCATTATGGACAAACCGTTTTCGAAGGATTAAAGGCTTATAAAACAAAGGAAAACAAAGTACTTCTATTTAGGCCTGAAATGAATATGGCAAGATTAAATTTGTCTAATGAGCGCTTATGTATTCCCCGGATTGATGAAGATTTTGTTTTGAAGGCTTTAATAAAATTGATAGAGATGGAAAAGGATTGGATTCCAACTGCTGAGGGGACATCCCTTTATATTCGTCCTTTTATCATATCAACGGAACCCTATCTAGGTGTAGCAGCATCTACATCCTACAAACTAATGATTATTTTATCTCCGGTTGGTTCTTACTATAAAGAAGGAATTCATCCTGTTAAAATTTTTGTAGAACGGGAGTATGTCCGTGCAGTAGCCGGTGGAACAGGAAAAGCAAAAACTGCAGGAAATTATGCATCTAGTTTAAAGGCACAGGAAGTATCGGAAAAACAAGGTTATTCTCAAGTCTTATGGTTAGATGGAATCGAAAAAAGATACATTGAAGAAGTAGGAAGTATGAATATCTTCTTTAAAATCAATGGGGAAGTAGTAACTCCTGAACTTAATGGCAGTATTTTAGCAGGGGTCACACGTGATTCTGTCATCAGTCTATTAAAATACTGGGGTATTCCTGTAAGCGAGCGAAAAATTTCAATCGATGAAATTTATGACAGTTACAAAAATGGTTCCCTTGAGGAAATATTCGGAACAGGGACAGCAGCTGTCATCTCTCCAGTCGGTGAATTAAATTGGGAAGGCGAAAAGATGGATATTAATAATGGAGAAACCGGACCGTTATCCCAAAAGCTATATAATACACTAACAAATTTACAAAATGGAACGGAACCCGATCCATTTGATTGGACTCTTGAAGTAAAATAATTTAGAAAAGCGCAGGCGCCTTGCTCATCGGAGTACGGATTTCCTAGTCTTCGACTGAGAGAAAGGAAACACAGCTAGGCAGTTCACGAGCAGATGTTGACTTATTATCGGAAGAAGTTGGAGAGATCCGCTAACCGACGGCTGCTTGCGCTAAACAAAGACTTAAAAAAGAAAGCCTCAATTTCCTAGTGGCTTTCTTTTATTTGCATTCGCTACAAACTTTTCCCTTCCATCCAATATACTTCCCTAATATTGATTTGCTGCCTTAGCTTTCTAACAAGATCAGCAGGTATTTGCCCCTTTTCAAACATATTTTGGAGCGCATCTCTTTCTGCTTGGAAAGCCTTATCTTTTAGCTCTCGTTCATACCGTTCATTGGTTTTTGATGTATTTTTATCCTTCATTTTCTTTAGCTTCATTATCAATTCATTATATTCGCCAATCACTAAATAACAAATATCTTTATTTTCTTGCGACATTGCTTTGATCAATTGATCGATTGCTGCTTTTGCCATTTCTATTTTTAACTCCGCTATTTTTTGAAATTGCTTCCTGCGTTGCTGTAGCAGTGCCTCTTTTTTAGGAGTAAAAATTTGTGCGATACGAATGAGGATTCTTTTTACCATACTCCAGAAAACGAGAGCTTTGTATTTCATTTGGTTGGTAATCGCAATTTCCATTCGGTGAATATGTTCTTGGCAACGATAGGCGGTATCTCTGTCAATTTCTTTATTTTTAATAAGTTTTGCAACATATTGAGACTCCGCTTCTAATGCTTCCATCCGAATATCTACTTCTGCCTTCTTTATGGCGGATGAGCCTGCTTCTTCATTTCCATATCGAAGTTGATGAATTTTTTTATTGTAGGATGTAATAATAGACAAAGCGGATGCGCGATTATCATCATTCATGCTATTCCTTATAGTACGAATTGCAGCAATACTCATTTGAATAAGGGCCCATTCCTTTATTTTTTCCCTCTCTACTTCCTTAGCCCCATCGGATTTTGCAATCACAGGTAAGAATATACTTGCAATAATCAGCGTTAATAGGATGACACCTGCTGCAATAAAAAGAATTAAGGATCGTTCAGGAAATGGGCTTCCATCCTCTAAAACGTACGGAATGGAAAAAGCTCCTGCTAATGTGACTGCCCCTCTTACACCGCCAATCGTCGTAATGGCTATTTGTCTGAAACCTAATTTTCCAATCTTACGTTTTCTAATCTTCAAACCGATAGTTCCCGACAGAAGAACCCAGACAAAACGAAGAATTAATAATGCGGCAGTAATGAGAACGATATATTTTAATGCAACAAAATTATTATATAATGGGTCTTTTATAATCGTACTAGCTACACTGGGAATCTGAATTCCAAGTAAAACGAATACCAAACCGTTTAAAACGTATAAAATGACTGTCCAAGTGCTTTTGGAAACAACTTGCAGGTCAACAGTTGGTGATTTTTCACGATCCTTTTCAATGGCATGCACAATTCCAGCTGCCACTACTGCCAATATTCCTGATAGATGAAAATGTTCGATTATCAGGTAAATAACAAATGGAGTAAGAATTTGAATCAGCATATGGATTGTTACATCTTCCATCCCAAATCTCCGTATTAAAACCCTTAACCTAATAATAATAAATGCCAGAAAGGCACCACCCACAAAACCGCCAATTGCAATAATAACAAAGCTTATGCTGGCATTTGCTAATGAAAACACTCCGGTTACCATTGCCGCAATGGCAAAATTAAAAGCGACAAGTCCTGATGCATCATTCATCAAGCCTTCTCCTTCAAGAATATGCATAATAACTTTCGGCATCTTAACCCGGCTTGACATTGCACTTACTGCTACTGCATCTGTCGGTGACAAAAGCGCTGCCAAGGCAAAAGATGCAGGAAGAGGAATCGTTGGAATTAACCAATGGATGAAATACCCAATGATGAACACGGTAACAAACACAAGCCCGAGTGCCAATAATAAAATAGGTGTTTTTAGTTTCCACAAAGCAATCCTCGATACATTTCTTCCATCGTTAAATAACAGTGGTGCAATGAATAATACTAAAAACAATTCGGTTTCCATCGGAACATGGACTCCCAATGGAAGGACAGCAATAGCGACACCAAGAGCAATTTGAATAAGGGGTACAGGAATAAATGGAACAAGATGATTAATAACGTTGGAAAGACCAATAATTGCTAATAACAATAAGACAATCAGTAAATTATCCATTCATTTTCATTCTCCTTTACCATTGGCTCTTTTCTTAGATTTTGTTGCTTTTGTAAAAGTAATCTTATAAACTTACTTACCCGATTTAAGAATGGATATCCTTTTTAAGAAAAGATGCCCGAAACGAAGTCTGCCTAAGTATTTAATACCAATTACGAAAACAGTTTTACCATTCTATTTTTCGTTTATTTGTTGCTTTTATTACATCACCGACCATTTAATATTGGTCATGTTTTAAAATGAAAAACCTTGTTTCATTGCTTCTACATTTTTTTACCCTCAAAAAAAAGATTCCAAGTCCATTAACTCGGAATCCTTAAACTTATTATTATTTTGATGGTACCAAATACTACTCCCGGAATCATGGTAACGAACATAATCAAACCCACAAGAACGGATGATTTAGATAAAGAAAAGATAAGCCAGCTAACTGAAACCGTAACGGCATATTGTCCGGAATTAGCCATAGAAAAGCTTAGTCAAAGCAATCGATAATCACGAAACCCTAGTGAAGGAAATGTTTTTGGAATCTTCATTCCATACCCCCTCCTGCTTATCTAGTTTTGCAGAAATTACTGTTAACTAGTCGTTATAAGCATTGAGAGCATTAACACTGTGTGCGAGTGCTGAACCTGCCTTTAACGCGGTAGCTACAAAAATGGATTCCGCAAGTTCTTCTAGGGTGACTCCTAATTGTTTCGCACTCTTCGTATGGGAATCAATGCAATAGGCACACCCTGTAACATGAGCAACCGCAACGGCAATTAATTCCTTCTCTTTTCGGCTCAACAATCCATCCTTCAATGCTTGATGATTAAACAGAGAAAAAGCATGAAACGAATCAGCATTCATCTCTTTAAACTCCATCAGTCGGTTTTTATTCGACCTCTTGTAAAGCTCCTCCCCACCTGTTCCATCGTAGGCATTTAACGCATTTACCCCATGAGCGAGTGCTGAACCTGCTTTTAACGCTGTTGCCACCATAATGGCTTCCAGCATTTCTTCCTTTGAAACCTCTAATCTTTTTGCACTTGAAACATGCGCCTCAATACAGTACGGGCAACCAGTAACATGAGCCACTGCAACCGCAATTAGTTCCTTTGTCTTTTTAGATAGCACCCCTTCTGCTAATGCCTGCTGATCGAAAGCCGTAAACTTTTTCATCGTATCCGGTGCCAGCTTTCCTAATTCACTTAATCTACGAATATACGACTTTTTATATAAATTATCGTCTGTCATTTTCGATACCTCCCACTATTTGACATTTTTTTATTCAGAAAACCCTAAGCTCCAATATTGGTTGGATGTTGCGGGGAATCTGGATCCTCCGCAAAGCTTAGATTTTTTTTGATATTTAATCTGTTACCGAAGATAATGACATAAAGTGCAGCGGCAACCATGTAAATACCAGCACCGATCATAAACTTGTAAGATAAGGATGATAATAGTAAGTATCCTTGAACTGCCAAGAGAATCACGGCAAGAACAACGACAATATTTAATGCTGTTTTCGATAATTTAAATGGTGCTTTCATATATAATTCCGGATATTTTTTCGGCAATTGTGAAGAGGCAATGATTGGGATAACATTTGCAACCAGTAACACTCCAGTACCTAATGCCGAAATGGTTTCAAGCGATAGTCCTGTAAGAATTGGGATCAAACCAACAACATAAAATACAGTTAGCAGCCAATGTGGTGTTCCGAATTTCTTATTGACCTTCCCCAATGATTTCGGAAGCCATCCATCCTCGCAAGATATCAAGATTCCCTTTGTGATCCAAGATAAGGTGGCATTTAAGGTTGTTGCTAATGCAAACATTGCCCCGCCAATCATAAAGAAAATAAATAGCGGATGCGGTAGAATCGTTCTTGCAACATCGGTTAACGGCTTGTTAGCAACATCGGAGATCGGTAGAATTCCAACTGCAATAGTTGCCATAAACGCATAAAGAATACCTACTCCAATGGTCGTAACAATGATGGTTAATGGAATATCCCTTCCAGGTCTTTTCATTTCCCCGCCTAGCTCAGCAATTACTTGAGCACCTCCAGTTGCAAAGGAAAGCAATGCGACAGCGGTAAAAAATCCACCTGCCCCATGTGGAAACATCTCTTTAGCATTAAATACGGAATAATTTACTTCTGGAAAACCCCATATGATAAAGACTGCTAAACCAAGGAAGAGCACGATTACCATCACTTTTTCCACTATTGCTGCAAATTTTACACCTACAATATTAGAAAGATAGAATATCGTGAGTAGTCCGAATGCAATAGGTGTCATCGGTATAGATGGCACTAATCCTTGCATATACTGGGCAAACGAAATGGCGTACATTGCAATAGTCAAATTACCAAGAATAAATAACAACATCCAAAAGAATCCTACTTTTGAAGATAATAAGCGGCTGGAATATCGATATAATCCGCCTGTTGTAGGTATAGCAGATCCCATTATGGCGATTGGCAAAATAGTAATAATGGTAAAAACAGAAGAAAGAATAAAAGCGAGTGTTATACCACTTCCAGTCATTCCGATTGCAACGCCTGTCAATGCCATAACACCTGCACCGATAATTTGACCTACCGCAATTCCCATTACATCCCCTAATCCTAATACTTTCTTTAAATTCGATTCTTGACTAGCCATTTCCCAATCCCCCTTAACATTATTTGGAACATTCTGAATACTCTCGTTAAAAAAATTACTAAAATAGCTTTCTCATTCACTATCTTAGTAATCTTTGTCGCCCGAATCTGTACGAAGAGGGAATTAACTGCTTTATGAAAGTACTCGAACGACATTTTCACAGTTGGGAAATCCTATTGAATTTTTATTTCGAGGCAACCCCCCTGACACTTTTAACTGCCTTCTCGATTCTTTTTAACCCTTCTTCCAAAATAGAGCGCGGACAAGCGATGTTCATTCTTGTAAAGCCTTCACCGCTTTTGCCAAATATATAGCCTTCATCTAATGCAACTCTCGCTTCTTTTTGCATTAAATGTTCAAGCTCTTTTGCCTCAAGCCCCAATTCTCTGCAATCAATCCAAACAAGATAGGTGCCTTCTGTTGGGATTACTTTTAACTCTGGAATATTTTGATTAATATAATCAGTTAAAAACTCTAGATTTTTCTGTAAGTATACTAGTAGTTGATCGAGCCATTCGTCCCCATAACGGTATGCACTCTCTGTTGCTACAAGGCCAAAGGTACTAGTCATGCCTATGAAAAGGGACTCTAATGTATTTGTAAATTTTTCACGTATATTTTTATTCGGAATAATAATATTGGATGTTTGCAATCCTGCTAAATTAAATGTTTTACTTGGAGCAGTGCAAATAATCGAATTTTGGGCAAACTCTTCTGAAATGGAAGCAAATGGCGTATGGGAATGTCCCTTTAAAATTAAATCAAAATGGATTTCATCTGATACAACAAGGATATTATGTTTTAGACAAATATCTCCTAGTTGGGTAAGTTCTTCTTTCGTCCACACTCTTCCAACCGGATTATGAGGACTGGAAATAATGATCATTTTTACGTCGTGATCGATTTTACTCTCCAGATCTTCGAAATCCATAACATACTTACCGTCTTCGTATTTTAATGGATTTTGGACAATGACTCTCTCATTTTTTTCTACTACATTTGTAAAAGGGTAGTAGACAGGCGATTGTATAATGATTTTATCCCCCGGTTTTGTGAAGGTTCGAACGATCATCCCTAATGCTGGAACGACACCAGGTGCATGGCAAATCCAATCTTTTTCCACCTTCCAATTGTGGCGCCGCTGCATCCAATTAATGATTGCTTCGTAATAAGAATCGTTCCGTGCTGTATAACCGAAGATGCCATGTTCTGCCCGTTGTTTTATTGCTTCAATGACAGGTTCTGGCACCTTAAAATCCATATCAGCTACCCACATAGGCAGAAGGTTTTCACCATTAAAAATAGTATCTACTTCATCCCATTTAACGGAACTGGTATTAAAACGATTTATTTCCTCATCAAAATTATATTTCATGTTCTTTTTCCTCCATTAAGCTTTATTTAAGTATCTGTATACCGTTGCTTCAGATGTTTTCATATGTTTTGCTACCTCTGATACGGAGCCTTTGATTAAAAAAACACCTTTTTCATTTAGTTTTTGAATCACTTCCATTTTTTCTTCCGATGACATTCTATCTGGAGTAATACCTGTTTCTGATATAGTTTTGCAAACGATGGATGTTGTAAGATCCTCTATGGAAGTATGCAAATCTTCTATAGGCGGATCATGATGTCCAGGTTGTTTTCCTTCAAGCTGCAAGCCATTTTCCGGAACCTCCATTGCCCCGTTAATCAAACTATCTAATAGATTCCTAGTTTCCACCATTTTGCTTACGTCCATATTAAAGCAAAGCATTCCTATTACATTTCCCATATCGTCCTTTATAAAAAAGGTGGACGAACGGACAATCTTGCCATCCTGTGTCTTGCCGGCATAATTAATCAGAAAATCCTTTCCTATATATGATTTATCTTTTAATATTTTTAATGCAAGATCTGTTAAGGAACCCCCTACCTTTCTATTGCTTATATGACTATTTTTGATGGCAACAATAGAATTTTCGATATTACGAACATCATGCAAAACCACTTCACAATGGCTTCCCATTACACTTCCCAAGAACTCCACCAACGGTATATACTTCTTAATTTGCAAAGACACGCTCTCACTCATATGAAACTACCACCCCTCACCAAGTGGTGTCAGGCACCACCCGTGGACATTTTCTTTATTTGTCCGTTCCACAAGGACAGTTCTACCTTTTATGAAAACGCTTTCAATAGAGATGTAAAAAAATGTTGTTACATATTCCCCTCGCTTTCATCAATGATTATTTTTTATTAGGATAATAAATTTTTATTACGATAAATATATTTTATTTTTATTTATGTGTCAATATTTTTATGGAATATTCACAACATTAAAAAAACTACATTTTTCGACTTGGGCCACTTAAAAAAGCGCAAATCAAAATGACTGATATGCGCTTTTTTAACGGATGTTTATCCATAATACTCCATTTGCACTTCCACTTTTGCCTTAATCTCCATCTCGCCAGGCACAATAGGAGTAGACATACTATTTTCCACCAACGCAAATTTTTGAAAAGGGTGGGGCATTTCACTAATATCCTCTACAATTTTTATGGGGATGGGGTCATAATTTACCTTTAATGTTTCCGCAAGCGTCTGTGCCTTTACCAGAGCATTTTTTAAGGCATCGCTCAGCGCCTTTTGATAGTAAATTGGTTGATTTTCGAGTGTAAATTGAATGTTGGATACCTGATTTACCCCATTTTTAACAGCCGTATCAATAATATGTCCGACTAGATCCAGTTTTTTTATTTTAACCATGATCGAATTGATTACTTGATAGCCCTTAAATACTTGTTTTCCATCCACGTAATCATATCGAGGATGGATGATATAAGAAGAAGTCTGAATATCTTCCTTTATAATTCCTGATTGTATAAGAGTTTGGATTACTTGATTCATTTTATACGCATTTTCCTGTTGTGCTTGTTGAATCTGTTCATTCTCTGTCATCACTTCTAATTGGATGATAACGGTATCCGGTTTTCGAGAAAGAGTTGCCCTTCCAATAACCGTTATTACACGAGGAGAATCATCACGATAGGAGGGATAATACATAGGCATTCCACCTTTTTCTTTAATATTAGATTTTATGAAGAAAAAGGTGGAATGGGGAGTGTGAAAAGTATTAAAAATTTCCTAATGTTTAGGACTTACTATCATTCTATAGCTTCCTTAGCTACCCAGCCGACGAATCCGTCTTTTTTTATCAAGGCATATCCTGCGCAACTGTCATCAATGATAGAAACAATGTCCTCTTTTTCTACACTTATTTGTGTGCAAGAGACCTCCTCTTTTGCCTCATAGCCTCTATCCTTTTGAAGGATATACTCATTTTTCACATAGAGTAATTGGTCAGTTCCCGGTTGTTTGCATAAGGTGAAATGCTCTCCTTTTTCAATTGGAGTAAGAGCATAATTTACATAAGAAATGGAACCTGTCCAAGATGAATCTGCGTTAAATTGTTTTATTACCTTCGTTGTAGGAAAACGGTCCACGTATGTATGAGAAAAATTATCCCCTGAGGAGGACGGAGTAATAATAAAGGCATTTAGTTGCCCAGAAAGTTTTACGTTATTCCCACCATCATTTGCAATGATTTTTTTCTCCTGATCGATGATTGGATTGTTCGATAAAGTTTTTGAAGTATAATTTCCAACTGGCCAATGTCCGACAATAACATATTTATTTGCTTGATGTGACTTAAGTAAAAACTCTGGGATCGAAATGGCAGCAACTCTGCTCGTGTCTTTCCAGTTTTCAATGTCCTCCAGCCCAGCATGAACGAAAATATAATGATCCGTTTCAATGGCAGTTGGTAGTTCTGTTAACCATTTTATTTCCCTTGAAAAATGCCTCCATAATTGTTCCTTTACCTCTTTAACGCTTGATTCTGATGAAATCTTGTAACCGATATTCTCCAGCCATTCATTCATGATGGAATGCTTTCTTGTGCATAAGTAGTTTATAATATTCTGATCTTCATTTAAAAGATATTCCACTAATGTATCACAATTGCCCTCTATGACGTGAACTTTTGGATTATTTGCTTCTAATTCCATTATGTATTGGACTACGCCCATACTGTTGCTTCCCTTTTCACAAAGATCACCATTAATAATGAGGTAATCCTCTTTGCTAAACTGAACTTTGTCTAGCAGCCTTTGAAAAAGCTCTAATTCTCCATGGATATCGGATATAACAATAATTCTTGCATGATTTGGGATAGATAATTCTCTTATTTTGTCCAATGTAGGGAACTCCTTTATTCCTTGATTTTATTTTTTGATATTCGACAAAATTCTCCATTTTCCTTTCGGTGTCAGGCATACTCGTGGACATTACCCTCTCCTTATTTACACATCGTTCATTTATACGGCTATACACCCGAATTAAGGCATCTTTAAAAATGAAGGGAAACAAAAAAGCAAAGATGCCTTTTGCTCTTTGCCTATTCCTTATTAAGGAAATCGTATCGTAACGGTGGTTCCTTCGCCTTTTTTACTATGAAAGTCAATAGTCCCATTATACTTAGCTGCTATATTAAAGCAAATCATCATCCCCAAGCCAGTCCCTTTACTCTTTAATGAATAAAAAGGAGTACCGAGAGATTTCACTTCCTCTTCAGACATTCCATCCCCGAAGTCGGTCACTTTTATTTCAACAAAATCCTTTTTCCTTTCTGCCGTTACAATAACGGAATCGCCAATTTTAGAAGCCTCAATGGCATTTTTGATAATATTGACGAGCATTTGTTTAATCTCAATGTTATTGACAGCGATAAAGCAATCTTCCATTACCTTAAGTTCAATTTTATTATCTCGAAAAAACCCATAGGATTGAAGCAGATCTACTACACTTTGAAGAACAGATCTAACATTCACGGTTTCTGTCACTGCATTTCTATTCGGTTTCGCGATTGATAGAAACTGAGAAAGCACCTCTTCTGCTATATTTAATTCATCTATCATTAGCCTGAAATGTCTTTTTGCGTCGGCGCTATATGCTGTGTCTTTTTCATATAACTGTAAAAAGCCTTTGACCACTGTTAAAGGATTTCTTATCTCATGGGCCAATGCAGCGGCCAATTGGCCAGTTGTCTTTAATCGCTCTGACTGCTTAATTTGTTCATAATATAATTGCTGTTTTTTCATTCGCCCGTACGTTAAATAGAAAGTAAAGCAGATCAGTGCTTGACTCCCGATAAAATTTATCACATTGCCGATTAAATTTTCTTTAATATAGTAATAAGCAGATTCTTCATCCAAATAATTAATATAAACGAACGTAAATGTCATTAGAATGCTGTTAAGCGGAATGGAAAAATAAAATAGCTTTGAATCAAAAAACAAAATAGCAACTGCAGGAATAAAACAAAGAAAAATAAAATTAGACCCAATACCAGGGTACAGAAAAAAGATGGTATAAAAATAACAAAACGCTAAGATAATAATGACGGCTCTGAACAAATGAGTTACATGCTTAGGATATAGCAATAAACATACAGATAAAATCACTACTAACAGACTATGTAAAACAAACCCAAACTCCAACCAGCCAATAATAGCGTTACCCTCTAATAATCCCATTGCCATAATAGTTATTACAATGCAAACTGTTATATAATATAATTTTTTATTTATATGAGTATAAAATTCTTCCATGTTGCACCTTAAAAAAGTCTTTTTAGCATTTTCCTATACAGGATAAATATTCCTACTCATATAGTATCACATCATGGTGTCAGGCACTACCCGTGGTCATCCTCAAAACCTAGTAATAAATCTCCTTTATAAACAATCCCATGCTCTAAAAAAACTTTTAATAAGGTAATAGCTTCTCCCCATCCTACCGAACATCCAATACAAGAGGTTATATCATCATTTGTATAGCCGTCTTCTTCTAAGATTAGCAACGTCCCCTCTTTAAAGGGATGTAATTGAAATTTTACAGTCGTCGTATTTTTACCTGGTTTCCATTGAAAAATAAAAGACTCACAAGGAATGGTTTCTATTATTTTTCCACCATCAACGATTTCTCTTTGATGATCATCCCCATATGACCAACGAAGCCAGATTTCACCTGTCCCGTCAATATTTATATTGATGATTGTTCGATCGGTGAACCATGCATTCCAACCCTCTGCGGTGGTTAACGTCTGAAATACCTTCTCCTTTTCTACCTTAATGTATGCCTGGTGTTTTATTCCCACCATATTTAATTCGTAAACTCCAAAATTTCAATTTGGTTTCCCGAAGGATCTTCTATGACAATATAGCGGCCAGGTGGGCACGGTTTAGGTTCATCGAAGAGAATTTTTACCCCTTTTGACTTTAATCGATTAAAATCACTTTCAATATGCTCTGAAAGAATGCCAAGTAAAACATTTTGACCTTCTCCGGATTTATTTGTTCCCTCTTCCTCCAACACAATCGGAATTTCATCATGAACTAAAGTAGCGATTTTTTCCCCATAATGTTTATAAACTTTAAAATCCAGAACCTCCGTATAAAACTCAATCGCTTTTTTCAAATTTTCCACTTTTACGGTAAGAACACATACTTTATTTAACATTTTATTTCCCTCCTCGGTTTTATGAATAGTTTACCAGTTAATTATTCCGAAACTTTCTTCTAGTTTGCTTTCTTCTTTACCTGTTCATATAGAAGCTGGGGCAAGTTCACTAAAATCGGCGGATCGGTTGGTAAGGGTTCTCTCAGGCTTATTGTAATTTCTGTATCAGTAAACTTGGTTATTTCAATCGGCTTATCGTACTTGCCTCGCAAAGCCCTGTTCAGTAGAAAGTAGTCTTTCGGATTTACACTCCATTTTAATGCAGCCGCTAATACATAATAAGTTCCAAGCGGAATATCTGAAAAAACACAACTTGTTTGATTTTGGGTAAAAGCTGTGCCTATTATAGGTTTCTGGTCTGGAATCGCACGTGGAAAAAGGCCAACAAAAATAATTCCTTTAAAAGTTGCCGGCACTTCAAGGTGACAAGATAATATCGGCGGTGCAGATGCAAGCAGTAAAGGGGATTCCTTGTCCTTGTAATCATTAACAAAATCATGTAAATCGTTAGTACTTAATTGAAATTGCTTAGGTGATAATCCTACAAATTGCTTAAATTTCGAACTAAATGTTCCTAAACTTCTAAAACCAATTAACAAAAGGATTTTTAAAATAGAAGGCGATTTGGAGCTTATCAGCATTTCCTTCCCTGCCTCCATTCTTAAGGCAGATAAATAATGCCGTGGCGAAACACCTGTAATTTCTTTAAAAATCCGTGAATAATGATAGGTGCTATAACCGACTAAGTAAGCAAGTTCTTCAGAAGTAATCTCTGTATCTATATTCTTTTTCATATAGTCGATAGATATTTTTACCGCCTTCATTTGATCATTCTTATTTTCCATTACAGCCACCTATTTTTATTAGAATTTACTTCTCTGCTCTTATAAGATTCTTCTGAACTATTGAGAATTCCTTCAACTATATGTAGCATTATGCTGCTCGTATGGAGCCTCGGCGCGCTCCTTCCTTTACACTATTTTTTTAGAAGACATATTCTATACTGACTGTAGTAACTACTTTGATGCGGGACGGTATGTTCTCCTTCCTATTATGGGTAAGGAGGTGATATACCTATAGATAATTTCAAGTCGTTAATAGAGTATACAGTGAATGTATTCTTTGCTGCGCTTGCTACCGCTATTACTCAGCGAATATTAAGCAGCAGAAGTAAAAAAACCGAAAAGAAAAACCACCCGCTTTTCGCCGCAAGCATAAGGGTGGTTCGGTTCTTCCCGCAAATAATCAACTATTAGAATAAAGAATATTTTGTAAATTACAAATCAAAAATTTATTGTCTTTTCATCTCCAATTCCAACTTCTCTATAAAAATGGGACGAAGAATTCTTTCAGGAGTATACCCTTGATATTGCTCTTAGGTCATTGAAAAAAAATGAAAAACTTGTAGTCTCCGGATTTTTGAAAAGGTAAGGAAGATGTGGCAACAAGGAAGAGGAAAATGTGGGTAATCCGCTATACACTTAAGCTGCTATTAAAACATTTAAGAAAACAAGACTTTGACACTTCCTTCTTTTTGAGCTGTTTCCAAGCAACTAGTAATAAATTTCTGGATTTCCTTCTGTTGCCATACTAAAAAATCATCCTTTGGCTGTTTTGAAAAATCTTCATTAAATAATTCATTTTTTGCCTCCAATGCCTTTTCCATTTGCGGCAATGAAAGGGTTTTGCTGTCACCTGATCCGCTAACACCTGCATAACAATCCGTTGCATCTAATAAATGGTAAAAAGTGTAGGCACAAGAATCCCTCATCGTAAAACGAATATAAGCAATTGCTTCACCCGCTTTATTTTGCCCGTAAATATCATGTCCCATAAATAAAATCCTCCTTAGGATAAATTTATATATATACCCTCATGAGTACATATAAAAATGTACCCATAAGATGGCTTAACAAAAAGACAGAATATAGCTTTACTGTTTTCTAGGTTACCAAGTACTTTACTTACTATAAGGTGTTGGAATTTATTAATAGAGATAAAAACATAGAAGTAATAATGTGGTTATTGATGACTTCTAATCAAAGAAGAGTTTGTAGTTTAATTTTTCGGAGAAAAAAATATATCCAGTAAAATATTTACATAAAATGAAATAGAATGTCAATACCAAATATTCGACAAAATTCACCTAGATTATGAAATTGTGCAGTGTAATTATAGCTAAAAAAGATGATGATGAAAAAAAGCGATCCTTCTTAGAGAACCGCTACGTTTACTAGAAATAATAAGGTTTGCTTTTGTATTTCAAGCTATTGGAGTACCGTTTTTAACCTGCTCATCCGGTTTTAATAGTACCACATCCCCCTCTTCTGGAACTCCGCCAAGTACCAATACTTCAGATTTATAACCCGCAATTCTCCTGGTAGGAAAGTTTACTACAGCTACTACTTGTCTCCCAATAAGTTGTTGTGGGTCATATCTTTTTGTTATTTGTGCGGAAGAATGTTTGATTCCAATTTCGCCAAAATCAATTTCTAATTTTATGGCAGGTTTTCGTGCTTCCGGAAATGGTTCTGCCTTTATCACGGTACCAACACGAATATCTAACTTTAAAAAATCTTCGATTGTTGCCATGAATATTACCTCCATTTTATTAGTTCTTCTGATTTTACAATATTACTCATGGGAGGGAAAATCAAACAAACACGTCCAAGTTACACTTGCTACTACTTTTGCACAGCAAATAGGAAACAACAAGCGTAATAAAAGACAAAGAATAAACCACCCGAATCATCGCAAATGTAAGGATAGATCTTCACGTAATTAAATTACGTAAACATACCGTCCTGCGGGCAATACATACAAAGTTCCACTATATATTAAAAAAAACCCATTCTGGTATGAATGAGTTTTTCATTTCATCAGATATTTAACTGTTTGAATACTTCTTGATGTCATTCCATTAATAATTTGCGGATTAATATTAAACCTTTTTCGAATGGATTTTCTTAAACTCCGTAAATATAAGGATTTTTTCATTTTTTGTTGGATTTCGTAGATAATATCAAGTGTCTTTTCTAATTTTGGTACGTAATACTTATAAACTTGTTATTTATTAGATCAGGATGAGCTGATAAAATTTTCGAATTGCTTGAAAGCCGTTCATCATTTTATTTTGGACAAGAGAAATTACTTCATTGTACAACTTTTGTATACTTCAGTTATTAGCTAGATCCAAAACAGAGGATTTTGAAGATACACCACAAAAAAATAGAATATTCTAAATCGCATTATACTATTATGTTATACTTCTTTTAGTAACTACTTTGATGCGGGACGGTATGTTCCCTCTTCCTTTTATGGTTAAGGAGGTGATGTACCTATGGATGTTTTCAAGTCGTTAATAGAGAATACATTAAATGTATTCTTTGCTGCACTTGCTACTGCTTTTGCAAAGCGATTAGTAAGTGGCAAGCGTAAAAAAACGACAAAGAAAAACCACCCGCGTCGACCAAAACGTAAAGGTGGTTCTTCTCAGCAATAATTCAACCAGAACATACCGTCTTTGCAACAGTAGTTACAGATTTGACCAAGGAGTTACAACTCCTTGGTTTATTTTATGTTTATACATTTATAGTATACCCTGACCTGAGAAAATTCAAATATAAAATGACAGAAGTTTTTGTCAATGTAAATTCATATTTTTCCTTACTTGTAATCACTTTTGTATAAGTGGGATTAGAGACCTGCACTCTAGAAACTGTAGGTTCATTCCCATGTTTGTAGTTAGCGGACAGAGAATCCGCTATTCACATAAAATGACCCTAATTTAAGAGTTATGCGGACACTGGTTCCGTTATTTACTAAAAACCACAAGGAAAACCATGTTTTTTCGGTAAATAAGGGATTCTCTGTCCGCAAAACTAAGAAAATACTCCATTTTGTCACAAATAACGGAACTGTTGACCGCTTTATCAAGTTATGCGCCTTACTTCCAAAATACTTCTATTGGTACCGTTGCAAGCTGTTTTTGTTTCAAAGCTTTTTCCTGCATAAATGAGCTTGGTACAGTAGCATTCACATTCTCCACATTTTGATTTTAAAAAGTATAAATTCTCGAAGCCCTTATACTATTTCACTCGTTTAAACTCTATTTTCTTTGCCTGATACATCTTATCTTTAAATTCGTATGTAATTTCTAACATGCCAATAAACGTAGTAGGAGAAATTTGTGCACTAACGGACGCCACCAAATGATCGTTGATAACATCATAGTGCTTAATATTTCCCAATGCTATATCACTGAATAAGTGCTCTTGCGGAATATGCAATGAATCAATATTAATAATTGTTTTCCGGTTGCCGATTCTCACTATGGCTTGATGCTTGGAAAGACTTGTTTTTACGTTTTTTAAAATAATGGCGGTTGGATTGTCTACCAGATTTTCTTTATCAACTTCACCTATATTGGTGCGAATTTTATGAAACACATGAACCTCAGAATCTCGGGCACCTGTCCCATAACCTCTTGTTAAAACAATAATTAAATCCTTAATGCCATCCCGGTTTATGTCTTTGTATAAAATCTCCGGTGCATACGTTGGATTCGTAACATTCAACCAAAAGGGGAAGAACCTCATCCCTTTATTTATCTTCATTTCAAAATTTCTGTACATTCCATCACTTTTAACAGCATATAAAACAACCTTTGCCTCTTCGGATTTTGCAACAATCGTTTTAGATTCTGCGTTAATTAAAACTTGATTACTACTTATTCCACTGATAAGAAAAAGCAAAAACACTATTCTGCATCGAATAATAAACACCTCATAGTTAATTTACCTTTTGGTCAGGAGCAATATACATCCCCGTGTTTCTTAAAAGAGGTATACATTGCTTGTATCCCGAATTAATTATAATAGTAGCTAAATTAAGGTGGGATAATTGATGAAAACAATGTTTCAATATAACTGGCAAGTTCGTAATGAGTGGTTTTCTTGGTGTGAGGATGTACCAAAAGATGAATTGCTGAAGGTAAGAACTGGAGGAGTTGGAGGAGTTGGAGGAATCCTAAAAACACTTTTTCACATTGTGGATGTGGAATACAGTTGGATTTGCGATATGAAAGGAAAAATACCGAAAAAACAGGAATGTAGTGAACCATTTGAGTCATGGGCTACATTGGAGAAAGTCAGAGAACTATCAAAATCATATCATGAGGAAGTAAAAGCTTTTGTATTGGCTTGGGAACCTGATATGGAGAATCTATTCTTTTCAGAAACTAATTCAGATGGAGAATTAGAAATTTTCAAGTATGGAGAAGCAATGCGTCATGTTATTGCTCACGAAATACATCATATTGGTCAGTTATCTGTGTGGTCCCGTGAACTAGGACGAAAACCTATTACAGCTAATCTAATCAGAAGGGGACTGTTTGACTAAAAAGGGGAAGGACTATTTAATAAGGTATAGGTTAAAATAAGTCTCTAAAATTTATCTGTTTTTGACAAGGAGAAAATATGGAAGATAAAAAAACATTTAAAACAATTGATGAATACATCTTACAATTTCCTCTTGAGATTCAGAAGACACTAAAAAAATTACGATTAGTTATAAAAGAGGCTGCACCTGAAGCCGATGAAAAGATAAGCTACCAAATGCCAACCTTTTCGTTTTACGGGAACCTAGTACATTTTGCTGTGTGGAAAAATCATATAGGGTTTTATCCAACTTCAAGTGGAATGAATGCTTTTAAACAAGAACTATCAGAATATAAGAGAACAAAAGGTTCGATTCATTTTCCTTTATCGAAGCCACTTCCATATGAATTGATTAGTAGGATAGTTAAATTTAGGGTTGCTGAGAATATGAAGAAAGCACAAGAAAAATTAGTGGACAAGAAATAACTTTTTAATAATGTAACTAGGCTTAGTAAATAAAAAAAATAATAAAAAGCTCAGATATCTAAATCTGAGCTTCAGACTGTAGACAAACTCGATGAAGATCGAGCTTGCCTACAGTCTTTTTTGTTTTAAAATATAAATAGAAATAATACTTGGGGTGATGAAGATGCTTTCAAAACATAATTCCATTCAACGTGATCAAGTAGAAATGATCGCTTTAGACCAGTTGGTTCCCGAAAATCATTTAGTCCGAAAAATGGAGGCAGCGATTGATTTCTCTTTCATTTATGATTTAGTGGAAGAAACATATTCCGCAGTTGGACGCCCAAGTATTGATCCCGTGATCTTGATTAAACTTACCTTTATTCAATATACATTTGGCATTCGTTCGATGCGTCAAACGATTGAAGAATTAAAAACGAATAT
>NZ_LJJC01000015.1:641835-696835 GCF_001420715.1 Heyndrickxia shackletonii
GCTTCATTTACTTTGTATCACCTTCGGCAGAAAGGACTTTGTTTTGTATTGCAAACTCATCCAATGATACCTAGCCTTGTATGAAGTTCGTGTTCCTCAGACCGGAAGTTTGCCGCTCGCTTCCTTCAGATTCCGCGTCACCACGGACACCCTTGCGTTAAGCTAACTGCTACTTCTGCCTTCACAGTTCGGGACTTTCACCCTAGAGACTACACCCATGCCGGGCGCACAATCAAAAGGGGTTCGGAATGTGACCATTCCGAACCCCTTTTGTCTACAATCTGAAGCTCAGATATCTAAATCTGAGCTTTTTATGTCTTCTCCAAAAACACTCCTATCCCAATGGATAAACTCTTCCCAAATAGCATATTCTAACCCTTGAGGTGATTGCATGAAGCCCACAAAGTTATTTTACCTTGCAGTTCTAATCCTTCCTTGGTTAACCGTACCCTTTCTAGGCAAAAACGCATTAAAAAGACATCTCCCTGCCGCCATTTTTATATGTACTTTTACGAAAATAATTGATACTTTTGGTGAAAAGAAAAGATGGTGGAGGTTTTATAAAGGGATTCCACCATTTGATAGTATGAATTTTTTTAACCTTGGACCCTATCTTGTTATGAGTCTTTGGATATTAAAAATGACATATGGGAAATTTGTGCTGTACATTATTTCTAATGCCATTCTTCATCTGCTATTTAACCTTCTCGGGCTAAAACTGGTAGATTGGTGTAAAATATTTACCTTAGAAAAATTAAAAAAGCCACAATACTTTTGCATCAACTGTTCGCGTGCTCTTCTTCTTTATGGGTTTCAATATATTTATGATCATAATAAAAAATGAATCCCCCCATAAGCGACCAATTGCTTACGGGGGATTCTAAAGTTCGGGCATCAATCCGCCTCTTTGGTATTTTAAATCTCTTCTTCCAACTCTACTTTTTCCGTTTTCAAAAAGAATTTCGTTACAAAAAATCCTGCTACGATAACAATTGTTGTTAAAAGCCCTGCTTCCGGACCAAAACCTCCGCCAGTTAAAATTGTGTCACGAATTTCTGGCTGCAAAATACTAGAAGTATTCGTTCCGCTTACATGAAATCCCCATACATTACCTTGAAAGAAGTTCCAGGTTAAATGATAGCCGACTGACATCCATAATCGGTTCGTTTTTAAAAACATATATGCAAACAGGAGACCAATCAATACGATATTAATAAGACCTAAAATTTTTACATTATCATTTAGAATATGTGCACAGCTAAAAATAACGGCAGAAACAATATACATAATAATTTTTGAATGTGTCGGTTTTAAAATCGAAATGATGTACCCACGAAAAAATAATTCTTCATTTAATGCCACAAAAATAAATGTAATCAGCCCTAGAAGGAGGGACCACGAAAAACTCCAGTGAACATGGTCAAAATAAATTTGTCCAGTTGCTAACAAAATAAGGAAAACCGCCGTAATCGAAGCAAATCCTAATATCAATCCAAAGATAAGCTCTCTTTTCCGCTTCCAAAAATCCGTCCAGCCCATATTTTTCATGGCCAGTTTCTTAAACTTAGTCATGATCAGAACCGTTAAAAGCACTCCACAAAAGGATGCAGCCCCTGATAGTAATCCTGTTACAGGATCATCTAATGAAAAGTTAGAAATAGATTCTAATGGAGCATCAGAAGTCGCAATGACATAAATGACAGCCGGAATCGACAGGATTGTAGTTAAGACAAGCATCAGGACAATAGAAACAACTAATTTATAAATGATACTGGCAATCAAACGCGCTTTACTTTTCACTTCCATTTTTTCATACCCCTAATAATATATATTTATCTTTCCAATCATTTTACAGGAAGGCTAATACGAAAAAAAGACTAAAAAGAAGAGATATACATCTCCCCTTTTACAATACCTTACTTAAAAACGATTGCGTTCTTGGGTTCTTCGGATTTTCAAACATTTCACGCGGAGTCCCTTCCTCCATAATAATTCCCTCGTCCATAAAAAGAACCCTGTCACCAACTTCACGGGCAAAGCCCATTTCATGTGTAACTACTACCATTGTCATGCCTTCCTTTGCAAGATCCTTCATTACTTTTAAAACATCATCGACCAGTTCAGGATCAAGAGCGGAGGTTGGTTCATCAAAGAGCATCACTTTTGGATTCATAGCAAGAGACCTTGCTATGGCAACCCGTTGTTTTTGACCGCCGGATAAACTTTCCGGATACACCTTTGCTTTATCGTAAAGTCCTACCTTTTCCAAAATGGGAAGAGCAATTTCAGCTGCATCCACCTTGCTTATCCCCTTCACCTTGATAGGTCCCAATGTGACATTCTCCAACACGGTCATATGGGGGAAAAGATTAAAATGCTGAAACACCATTCCTACCTGTGTACGTATGGCATTTATATCAATCTTTGAATCCGTTAAATTTTTCCCATCTATTATTACCTCACCAGATGAAATCTCCTCCAACAAATTCAAACATCGCAAAAAAGTGCTTTTTCCGGATCCAGATGGCCCAATGACACAAACAACTTCCTTCTCTTTAATATTTACATTGATTCCTTTTAAAACTTCGAGCGCACCAAATGATTTATGCAAGTTTTTGACCGTTATCATGTTACACATCCAGTCTCCTTTCTAACCGACGTAAATATAAAGAAGTCGGAATTGTGATACAAAGATAAAGGACACATACCATGATTAGTGTTTGGAAAGTGGCAAAATTAAGATTGTAATATTGTTGTCCCATATAAAGGAGCTCTCCAACCGCGATTACGGAAAACAACGAGGTATCTTTTAAACTAATAATAAATTGATTCCCAAGCGGAGGAATCATTCGTTTAAATGCTTGCGGCCAAATAATGTAGCGCATCGTCTGCCGTTGTGATAAACCGATGGAGCGCCCTGCTTCATGCTGCCCTTTTTCAATCGATTTGATGGCTCCACGGACAATTTCGGCAATATAGGCTCCAGCGTTAAAGGAAATCGCGATGATGGAGGCAATAATTTTATCAATATTTATCCCGATGACTTCTTCCGTAAGACCGAAATAGATGAAGAGAACTTGAGCTAGGATAGGAGTACCTCTCACGATCTCGACGTAGACCATACATATCGCTCGAATAATGCGATTCTTTGACAGCCTCCCCATTCCAACCAGTGCTCCAAGAATAAAGCCAAGAATTAATCCTCCAATCGTAATAATGAGCGTCCATACCAATCCTTGAAATAAGAACGGCAAACATTGAATATAATAACTGTTCAGTATGGCATCAATCATAAAAAAACTTTCATCTCCTAACATTGTGTGAAAGAAACGTAACATAGACTTCATTGTTACGCCTTCTCGATTTTTCAGGCTTCCATTGCTTATTTACCCCGCCATTTCTCTGATGGTTCAACTCCAAAGTATTTTTTGTAAATTTTTGCATAGGTTCCGTCCTCTATAATCTCTTTCAATGCAGCATTTACATCGTCTACTAAATCAGAGTTTTTCGGGAAGGCAATACCGTATGATTGTCCCTCTAGTACATCACCGGTTGTCTTCACTTTTCCATTTCCTTGCTGCTTAATAAAGAAAAGAACATTTGGCAAATCGTAAAAGGCAGCGTCGAGACGGCCTGTTTTCACATCCATGTAGGCATTAACGATTTCTGGGAAAGCTTCAACCTTTGCATTTGTTTTGTCTTTCAAATATGCTTGGCTTGTTGAACCTTGACGAGTACCGATCTTCTTTCCATCCACATCGTCAATAGAGTGAATCTCGCTTTCATTTGAAACCATTAACACAATGCCCGAATCATAGTATGGATCTGAAAATGCAATAGATTTTTTTCGATCGTCTGTGATGGAGATCCCTGCAATACCCATTGGATAACGCCCCGATTTCATCCCCGCAATCAACCCATCAAACTGCATGGATTCAAATTTCACTTTAAATTTAGCCCTTTTGGCAATTTCCTTGATTAAATCAATGTCGAACCCTTCCATTTCACCGGTTTTCGAATTCTTATATTCGAATGGTTTGAAATTCGAGTCTGTCGCCACTGTGTAAGTCTTCATCTTGCCATCACTTGTTCCTACGTTTTTGCCGCCTGTTCCGCATGCTGATAAAAGTGCGATTGACAGTATAACGGCCAATATCCTTATTCTTTTGCTAAAAATAACAAACCCCTCCTGTAAAAAGTTAATATTTTTTCATTCGCTATGAAAATAGCGGACTATTACTACTTTATAGAAACAGGCAGAGTATTATACCAATTCATTGAAAAGGGAAATATTCTTTTCCATTAATCTGTTATCAAATCACCGGAAAGAAGGGGCACCGTGATAAATAAGATTGAATGCTTTTTCACCTAAATTTAGAGTTTATATGTCTAAACAACATATACTAATACAAAAAAGGAATGAGGCAGTTATGAAAAACCTTTTACTGTTCACTATGTCTACCTTACTTATAGTCATTAACTTAATTGGATGTGAGCATCCTTCAAAAGGAAACGATCCAAGAAAACCGATAAATATATCGAAGCGAAAATTTATTATTCTTGATTCAGTAAATGCTCCGCTTCCGCCAGAGATAAAGGCAATTAAATCCATGCCGAGTACCTTAGAACCACAGCAAATTCCTAATGCAAATTGGAAGGACCCTATTGTCATTACGAAAATGCCTTTGAAAAACCGCAAATAAAGCCACCTGAAAAATTCGGTGGCTTCAATCATTCCTCATATTGTTGATTGTTCTTTTTACCTCTTCCACATCCGTATCACTATAAATCGCTGTCCCACGCCCTCCTGTTGTCCTGGCCAGCCATTCTTTTACTTCATTATAAGACATCCCTGACTGCGCATTTTTTCTTTTTACTTCATCAATATTTGTTCCGGCGACTGTAAATCCGTCATTGTTGCTATTCTCCATAAAAAAACCTCCTTGTTGTTTAGCATTATGTTTTCGCAAGGAGGTTTGTTTATGCATTGTTGGTATACATATTTAAGATTATTAAACGTTAACTTTAGATGGAACAAGAAACGATGAAGTTGCTTTAAGACTGTTTGTATTGGTAATCAGTATGTTATTTTACTGATTAAATTCTCATTCTATTTTACTCAAGCATCTTCTCTAAAAAAGGAATAATCTGATCATCCTTCGATATGTTCAGCTTAATCCAATCCAGTTCCTTTTTAACAAGCCTCCGGATCTGTGCTGCCGCCTTTTTGTGATGGCTTGGTGTAATGTTTTCAAAGATTTGTTCAAGTTCCGCAACTAAAGATGAAGGAAGTGATTTCTCTATTGTCTTTAATCCTAACTGTGCTCGTTCAGGCACATATCTATGCAAAAGTACTCTCCCTAAGTGATACATAACATTCGTCAGCATTCTCACTTCCCAAATGTCATTTCCCCTTGCTAACATCTTTTTATATTGGAACAAAAACCAAGCTACATCATATACGTCATCACAATATTCCGTTTCTGAGAGTGATAATCCCTGAGTATCACTAAATTCATCTAAAAGATGGCTAGGGTCGTACAACACTTTAAAATAATCCTTCCCAACAAATGATTCCCTCGTCACTGTGAACAAATCAATGTGCAGCATATCATCGAATACCGCAATGATCTGTGGGGCGATGATAAAAATATCATCATAAAAAATAATTTCCCGATAAGCCTGTAAATGGTTTAAGCGCCTTGATAAAAATTGCTCCTCATGCTCTTTATGAACAAGACAATAAAGATCAATGTCCGAATGCTCATCCTGTTCGTTTCTGCCCATAGAACCCTTTAAAAAAATGGCTTGCACAGATTTATCCTGTTTTAAACTTTCCACTATTTTTTCTACTGCTGTATTTTGTCTTAACATATTAGAATCCCCTTTTACATTTCCTATTTATCATATTTCGGTATCTCTGATTATTTTCCTTTTTTTAAAATTTGATATAGAACGGGATTTGTCCCTATTTCCAATTAAGTGGAGCAAGGATCCTTCTTCCCATTCCACCACTCAACCGCCAGTTGAGTGAAAACTTTCGGAACATTCAACTATCTGTTGATAGTTTGATAGGGATGAAAATGTTACCATCATATTAAACAGCGCGCACTGTATTATTTTAAGGAGGAGAATAAAATGCTCGATACACGTAAAATTGGCGTATATATTTCTAAACTTCGCAAAGACAAGGATATGACTCAATTAGAGTTAGCAGATCAATTAAATGTAAGCCACCAAGCCGTTTCAAAATGGGAACGCGGGGAATCACTTCCCGATATCGGGACACTGCCGATGATTGCCCATATATTTGATATAACGGTCGACGATATCATGAACGCAGGAGAAGCGCTAGAACATCGAAAATACCTTCATATTGGAGATATGTTTAGTGAAATTTCCAGCGGGAAAACGGAAGAAGTAGCGGAAATGGTCAATTCTGGAGAGATAAGCGTAGAGGAATTTGTGGATGTTGCCCCATTAGTAAAATCTAGTATTCTAGATAAGGTTACAGAAAGCCTGGATAAAAGAGTTTTTAATGTAGAAACAGTCATGCAGTTGGCACCATTCGTTGGTTCGGAAGTATTGGATGAATTAGTTCAGCAAATGGCCGATGAAGAAATCAATTGGGATATTGTTGCAAGATTTGCTCCATTTCTTAGTAAAGATTCGCTGAGAAAATTAGTGGATAAAACAATTGGAAATACTTTGTCTATACAAGATCTTGTCAGAATTGCCCCATTCCTTGGCAGAGAATACGTTGATATGCTGCTCGAGAAAGCTGTGGATGGTACAATCAGCTGGAGCTTTGTTCATGCCCTCGCTCCATTTGTAAGTAGAGAACGATTAAATGAAATAGTTAATAAGGTAGTCGATGGAAAGCTAGATATTAATAGGGTTACAAGCCTTGCACCTTTCTTAGGCAGAGAAAATATCGGAACGTTGCTTGAAAAAGTCGGTACTGATAAAATGACTCCGGATATATTGGTAAAACTTGCTCCGTTTGTGGGAAAGGAACGATTAAATGATTTGGTTTGTCAGGTTGAAGAGGGTGAAATAGATATACAACGGATTAAGGCCCTCGCTCCTTTTTTAGGCAGAGAGAATATCGAAACACTGCTGAAAAAAATCGGAATTGATCATATAGACCCAGATGTATTGGCAAGCTTAGCGCCTTTTTTGGGAAGGGAAACGTTGAGTGGCTTAGTGAAAGAATTATTGGGGAGAGTTAAATAAACAAGATAATGCAAAAACCGTCTATGCTGACGGTTTTTTTATAGTATATATTGCAATGTAGTTGTGGGGAATCATTCCTTGTCCTACCCTTCAGCAAATTAAGGGATATGACATTTGATCCACCTATCGGAGAAGGACCATACCCCCAGTCCAAATTAGGTGGACAAGGGATTGGACCCTCCGCCACACTTACAAGTCGTCAACCAATATATAAGCAGCCTTTACTGGACCATGAACACCAACGACTAGGTTCATCTCGATATCCGCGGAGTTGCTTGGTCCTGTAATAAAGTTGATACAGGAAGGAATCACTTCGCCTTTTTGAATTTTTTCACGAATTTGAACGGCCGCTTGAGTCATCCGTGGAACGAGGGAGCTTTTTGGAATAATGGCAATATAGGTACGAGGAAGCAAGCTCACGGACCGCCCCTTGTTCTTGTCATTGAATAAAACAACGGTTCCTGATTCGGCTAACGTGATATCACTAAAAGTAATACCAACATTCGCTTTCTCGCAAAGGTCTATATTTTTTTCTCCCATAGTAGGATCCCAAATATGAACGTCCATTTGTTTACTTGGCCACACTTCATGTATAAGCGTATGCAATCCGGCTTGTTCAAAACGCTCATCCTTCCAAAGGGAAAGCGGGCCGCCTCCATATTGCTTCACTACGGTATCCAATGTAGATGCTAACTCACCAACATTCGTGTCGAAATAATCAACATGAATGTTCACACATTGGGCTTTGAAAACTTGAACTAATTCTTCCTGGGTCGCTCCTTTTAATATTTCGTATTGGGGCTTTTTGGAATAAGAAGGCAGAGCTACTCCATGAGGTTTCGGCTCTCTACCTAGATTTTTAGCAATTTTATTTAAAAATCCATCACGATTTTGAATGGTACCGATCATGTTAGTCATCTCCTTCCTTCCTTTTATGGAACCAGTCGCGGAATCGCTCTTTATTCGGAGCAGGGAAATCACGAATTTCTGTCCACGCCTTTAACGGGCCTGGTCCTTTTGTGATTTTATTATCCTTCACAAATGGCTTCACTGCCTTTGTTGCTATTTTAGAACCGACTCCATAAAAACCACTGGATGCAGCACCCAATCCAAAGGCTTTCATCATTAGTTTTTCGGAAACACGCGCCTTTCCTTCCCGTTCCACAATGATCTGTCGATGTTTATGAAGCAACTCATGGAGCGGAATTTTTACAGGACAAACATCTGTACATGCCCCACACAAGGATGAAGCATATGGAAGCTCCTTGAACTCGTCATAACCACCTAACAATGGTGAAAGTACCGCACCAATTGGACCTGGATAGATAGAACCGTAGGAATGTCCGCCAATATGGCGATAAACTGGACAAACATTAATACACGCGGCACAACGGATACATTGTAGAATCGGTTGGAATTCCGTACCGAGAATTTCTGCCCTGCCATTGTCCACAATGACTAGATGAAATTCTTCCGGTCCATCTACTTCCCCTTCTATTCTTGGTCCAGTTAGGGACGTAACATAACTGGTCAATCGCTGTCCAACGGCACTTCTTGTTAAAAGACTTACCAATACTTCCATTTCCTCATAGGTAGGAACAATCCTCTCCATACCCATAACAGTAATTTGCGTTTTCGGAAGAGTTGTCACCATCCTTGCATTTCCTTCATTGGTTACAAGACTAATAGATCCACTTTCCGCAATGGCGAAGTTACAGCCTGTTATACCAACATCCGCTGATAAAAATTCCTTTCTGAGCATAGCCCTAGCGTGTGCAGCTAGCTCCTCCGGTTTTTCTGTTTTGGTATAACCAATCTTTTCTGTAAACACATCCCGGATCTGCTCCTTGTTTTTATGCAAGGCCGGTGCAACAATATGGGATGGCGGATCATGGTCATCAATTTGCAGAATGTACTCTCCTAAATCGGTTTCCACTACTTCACAACCTGCCTCTTCCAGGCACTCGTTCAAACTGATTTCCTCTGTTACCATAGATTTTGATTTGACTATTTTTTTCGCATTCTTTTTAACTACAACATTTTTAATATATTCGCGCGCTTCTTCAGCTGTTTCGGCAAAAAAGACATGACCGCCGCGTTTTGCGACATTTTCACTTAATTGATATAAATAATAATCGAGATTAGCCAGTACGTTTTGACGGATTTCTTCACCAAGAGTTCGCCAATCCTCCCAATTGCCAAGCTGTTCTGCAGCTAAGCCCCGGTTATGCTGCAAGCGTTCTTGAGCTCCACGAACGGCACCGCGCATAAAACCATCATGAAGCCCTTCATCCATCCGGCTTTTAAATTGTTTTTCGCTAATTTTTATGCCCAATATGCTCACCTCCATGGCCGCTATTTAATACTTCAGCAATATGTAATACCTTAATCGGTTTTCCTTTGCGATCAATACGTCCGCCAATATTCATTAAGCAGCCGCAGTCAGCGCCAATTAAATATTCCGCTTCTGTCTCCTCTACATGCTGGACTTTCTCATCTACCATCTTCTCAGAAATCGGCCCCATTTTTACAGAAAAGGTTCCGCCAAAACCACAACAATTATGTGCATTAGGTAGTGGTTCAATTTCTAAACCTTTTACATTTTTTAAAAGTTTCATAGGTGCTTCTTTCACACCAAGCAGCCTTGTCATATGGCAGGATGGATGATAAGTGGCTTTCCCATCCAATCTAGCTCCAACATCTTCTATTTTTAAAACATCCACAATAAATTGCGTGAATTCATATGTTTTATCCGCTAGATTTCTCGCTTTCCGCTCCCATTCCGGGTCACCTGCAAAAATCTTAGGGTATTCTTTAAACATAAAGGCACAAGAACCAGATGGCGCCACTACATAATCAGCATCTTGAAAAGCCGTTATCATTTTCTTCATAGCAGGTTTCGTATCTTCCACATAGCCGCTATTGTAGGAAGGCTGCCCGCAGCATACTTGCCCTTCTGGAAAATCGACCTCACAACCTAGCCTCTCGAGCAATTCCACCATCGATTTTCCTACATCCGTTTTAAACATATCTACTAGACATGTAATAAATAAACTTACTTTCAACTTTGTCACCTTCTTAAAAGTATAGGGAACATAAGGTCATCAGATGACCTGTTAATATTGTAACTCCAATTTAAAATTTTGAAAAGGCCCTTACTGTTCGCCCTACTTTTAGACTTATTCTACTTTTTTATAAAAATACCTTTCCAACAATAAAATCCTCACTCGTCTTGGTGAGGATTTTATTGCCAATTACTATTTTAAATAATCCTTAAGCATCTCTTCTACACTGTTCAAGTGGTCTAGCATGGCGGTTCTGGCTTGCTCCGATTCTCTTTTTTCAATATGTTTTAACACCCGAGCATGCTGTTCATAAAGAGTCTCGAGTGTGGAAACTTTTGAATATAACCAGATTCTTCTTGTTTCTTCCATCGCTTTTACCATTAATTCAGAAACGTGGCTCATCAAACTAATTAATAACGGATTATGAGTCGCTTTAACAAGTGCCATATGAAAGTCAAGGTCCGCCTGTTCCCCTAATTCTTCATTTCCAGTCGCCTTTTCCATATCCAATAAAGCACTTTTCATATTGGCTAAATCTTCTTCTGTATGCTGCAGTGCCGCTGTAATCGCTACTCCAGTCTCTAATATTTTCCTGACTTCAAGAAGATGTACGATATCTTCCTTATCCATTAAAAGTGCCTGATCAATGGGGTAGGTGATGTCGCTAGGTTCAAACTTACGTACAAACGTACCTTCCCCCTGTCTCAATTCAATTAACCCCATAGCTCTTAAAGATGTAAGTGCTTCACGGATCGTGGATCTTCCTACTGAAAAATTTTCTGCAAGCTGCTGAACAGAGTCTAATTTTTGACCTGGCTGCAATTTACCTTCACGAATCATATCTATTAACTCACTTGCGACTTGTTCATATATTTTTTTGGGTTGTATCTTTTTATATTCCATTTTTTCACTCCTGAAATGCACGATCCATATTCTTTATTTTCCCATAAAACTTTTCACTGAATACATCTCTATCTTACTATATTCGCTAAAAGTTTTATAAAAATAGCTGTATCTTATATTTATTTTTTCTCTCACCATCTTCATTTCATTCTGTTTCACCCTTTTTTGGAATATAAAATAGTAGAGTTTTCGTTTCAAAATTTGTCCATACTAATCGAATGGAAGGTGATACTTTGATAAAAAAAATACATAGAATTTTAACTACTATCTTCGTCTTTATTTTAGCATTCACACCAAATATGCATGTTAAGGCTCCTCTCGCTCATGTTCAAGCACATGCGATAGAGGAAAAAGGAGATCTGTCCAATCAGCTCGATCAGCTTTTAAATAAGGATCATAACTTATATGGTGCAATTGCCGGTGTCAGTGTTCGGTCAGCTGCCACTGGGCAAATCATGTATGATCATTTTGGAAGTATCCGCTTACGACCTGCATCCAATATGAAACTTCTAACAGCTGCTGCTGCATTGTCCGCTTTAGGCGAAAACTACCGGTTTACTACTGAAATCCTTACAAATGGAAGAAAACAAGGGAACACGTTACACGGAAATCTATTTTTAAAAGGAAAGGGAGACCCCACTCTTTTGAAAAAGGATTTTGATTCCATGGCTGCGGATCTTCGTAAAAAAGGTATAAAGTCAATTCAAGGCGACCTTATTGGAGATGACACATGGTATGACAACGTAAGATTATCCACTGATCTCATGTGGAGCGATGAAACGAGTTATTATGGGGCACAGGTTTCAGCATTGACTGCATCACCCGACAAGGATTTCGATGCCGGAACGGTGGTAGTGGAAGTAAAACCCGGCAGTGAAATTGGTTCTAAAGCAATTACTGCTGTCACTCCAAAAACAAGCTATGTCAAAATTGTCAACAATGCCGTTACCGTTTCACCGGATAGTAGAAAAGAAATTAGAATTAAACGTGACCATGGCTCCAATACCGTTACCATTGAAGGAACTATTCCCGTAAAAGCCAGCATAACAAAGGAATGGATTGCAGTCTGGGAACCTACCCGTTTTGCATTGGATTTGTTTAAACAATCACTTGCGGAGAATGGAATTAAGGTTGAAGGAAAGGTCAAAACAGGAGTGACATCTGATGGCTCACAATTATTAATTACACATAAATCCATCCCTTTAAAACAATTACTCTTTCCTTTTATGAAATTAAGCAATAACGGTCATGCCGAAACGCTTGTAAAAGAAATGGGCAAAGTGGTAAAAGGAGAAGGCAGCTGGGATAAGGGAATTGAGGTAATGATAAAGCAATTATCAAAACTAGGGGTGCATACAAACTCGCTAGTAATAAGGGACGGATCCGGGATTTCCCATATCGATTTAGTACCTGCGGACGAAATTTCTTCTTTACTGTATGCAGTACAAAAACAGAAATGGTACCACTCTTATTTACAGTCTCTTCCTGTTGCTGGTGAAACGGACAAAATGGTTGGCGGTTCACTAAGATATCGTATGAAAACTGCTCCGTTAAAAGGAAATGTGAAGGCAAAAACCGGAACCCTTTCCACCATTACTTCCTTATCCGGATACCTAAAAACCACAAGCGGAAAGGAACTAATATTTTCTATTTTGCTAAACAACCTAACTGATGAGTCAAAAGGGAAGGATATAGAGGATAAAATTTGTGCAATATTAGTCAATCAATAATATTCAAGAAATAGCGGATAGTCTCTTAATATGGCTATGCGCTTTTTGTTTGCGGTTGCACGGCTTCCCTGGACGAACTTGGGACTTGTCCACAGATAGTGACTGATGAATCCACTTCCATTAGATAATTCAGTCACTTTACAGAATAATTCAGGCAGTTCACGTAATTATTCAGGCATAATTCGGAATAATTCAGGCAATACCGGGTTGGCCCCCTTATTTTAGACACATACTCCTATTATCTTTCTTTTTCGCAGTATTTTATTTTTTTGTTTAAGATGGAAATTGCCCCCTCTGTCTTCGCTAATTTTGTGATAGTATCATATCGACTTGACATGGAGCCTCTTCGCGCATGATTCTCTATCCAGGAACCCAGCCTCTTAAGAAGCTGTATTCACCAACTAGGTTATCATGCGCTGCTCCATATCAAGTCGTGCTCCTAATTCGTTCTGCTTTTATACCAAATAAGGGGCCAATTTCCTCTCATCCTATTCTCACTACAAATTAATAACCATTTCTTCCATACTACCTACCTCGTTAAATTTCTTATGGAACTGAGTAGGGGAAAGATAATGAAGACTCCCATGATATCTTCGGTGATTATAAAATTCCATATACTCATCTAGCCGGTAATACGCTTCATCAAAACACTCAAAGGTGTACCGTTGGTAACACTCCCGTTCGATGATACTGTGAAATGATTCTATATACGCATTTAAATTGGGTGATTTTGGGGGAATACGTTCATGATAAATTTTATGGAGTTCACAAAATTCCCCAAAGTCTTTACTTACAAATTGTGGACCATTATCGGTTCGAATAATGATACTATATTCCTTTTCATCTTGTGGCAAATGAACCTGACGCCGTATAATGGCTTCTTGAAGCATTGTATTAATGTTCTCGGCTTTACATGTTGATCCTCGATAATAACCTACAATACAACGGTCGAATACATCTATGGCACTTGCCAGAAAAAAGAACCGGCCACTGTCTTCTATCGAACCATATTTAATATCTACTTGCCATAATTGGTTGGGTCCGGTAATTGAGTGCTGCTTAGCTAGTCGTCTTGGATAGGAAGGAGAAACGTTGCGCTTTGGCAGTAGAATGCCTAACTTATCACATAATCGGTACACTTTTTTAAAGTTAATCACTAGATTATGTTCCACCCTTAAATAATTGGTTAACTTACGATAACCATAGATTCCTTCTTCTCCTTCTATGCCTTCCATTAAAAGCTCTTCAATTTGTTCGTCGGAAACCATAGATCCATCTTTTCTTAATGAATAACCTGGACTAGGACGCCCTCGCTTCGTTACTATTTTTTCATTTGTTTCAATATCCTGATGATAGTAGTACAAAGAGCGACTCACCTCCAATGCCTTCATCGTTTGTTTTACAGGAAAACCTTCCGCAACCCAAAGATTCACTTCATCTAATTTTGAATTTATAGAGATTCGTTTTTTTTTATTAAATTCTTTAACATGGCAACTTCCAGTTCTTTTTCTCCAAGCAATTTCATCGCTTGTTCATACTTTTCTAGTAGTTCGCCTTTAGTGGGGTTATCAGATAATATGGTTGTACCCTCATTTTCCATTAGATCAAGCATTTCATCTTTATATTCATTCATCCACCTTCTAAAGGTATCTCTTGATATTCCCGCCTTTCGGGCAATAGAAGAATGGTTACCCGTTTCTAACGCAAGCCGAACATATTTCTTTTTTACATCTTCAATTACATCAATTTTCTTTCCAGGCATGGGTCTTCACCTCCCTATGAATCATTTTGTATGTTATACATTAAGTGTAAACCTAAGGTATTATCGTGTCTAAATGATTAAGGGGGCTAAAAAGATACAACCTCTCAATATATTCCACAAGTGGTGCATGACACACTATGTGAAACCTTTATTATGGGGATTCCGTAGATAAAATGCAGGACTTTTATTTTTTATTGGAGATGAGTAAAAATGGAATTCATTTTTTTAGCGATTGGGATTGCTCTAGCTGGTTATTTTATTGGGGATGGTTTAAAGAATTTTAATAATCCAACTGCGAAAAGCGTCTTTCAAAAGTGGGAGGAAAGTGATGAGCATGAGTTAATAAAAGAGAGCGATATACACTTTTACATGGGAATTTCTAAGGAAGATGCAAAAGCCTTAGTAAATGACCATCCGGAAATACCGCATCTAGCTCTAAATGGAAAGAGTTATTATCCAAAAAGAAAATTGCGGGAATGGCTTTTAAAAATTGGAGAGTAACTTTTATGATTTTCCACTGTCCATATGGAATGGACAAACCTTCTATTTGTCCACAAGTAGTGCCTGACACTAATGATACCCAAATAGGCACCTTTTGGGACACCAGTAATATTTAGGTATATAATGGGGTTGTAGAGGCTTTTCTAATTTAGGAGGCGCATTGAAATGTTTCGTAAGATTTTAGTAGCAGTCGATGGTTCTGAGATGAGTGAAAAAGCTTTGGAAGCAGGATTGCATCTTGCAAAAGAACAAAAAGCAGATGTTACTTTAGTACATGTGGAGAGAAATATTACGATTCCAGTAGGTTTGGAAGGTACTACAGTCGATAATATTTATGAATCCATCCAAAAAGAAGGAGAAAACCTTTTAAATAATATGAAAGTGAAGGCAGAAGCAGAGGGAATACAAGCCCAAACCGTTTATCTTCAGGGCGATCCTGCCGTTCAAATTGTTCAACTTGCAGAAAAAGAAAATCACCAATTAATCGTAATCGGAAGCCGCGGCTTAGGCAATATTAAAGAAATGATGCTCGGAAGCGTGAGCCACAAGATTTCTCAATTGTCTCATTGCCCAGTATTAATTGTAAAATAAACAAAAAATACAGGGAGGTTACATGTCTCCCTGTATTTTTTCTTGGATACGTAATCGGTTTTACATAAGTAAGCGAAACTATTGAAAGGAAACTTTGAAGGAGGGAGAAAAGTGAAAATTGTCGGAGTTTCAGGTTCACTGGCAGGAAGTAAAACAATGCAAACCGTACATGAAGTTTTAGCTGCAGCCAAAAATATCAATCCCGCCATTGAAACGGAATTAATTGATTTACAAGAATATGACGTTGAATTTATGCGTGGTACACCATTATCTTATTACAACGACGATACCCAAACCGTCGTTAACAAAATACTCCAAGCAGATAGTTTGGTTATTGGAACCCCTATTTACCAAGCATCAATTTCAGGTACATTAAAAAACTTATTCGATTTAATGCCGATACGGGCATTTAAATCAAAAGTAGTTGGATGTATTACCAATGGTGGATCTTCTAAACATCTTCTCGTAACACAATATCAATTAAAACCAATTCTTCATTATTTAGAAGCAATTGTCGTTGCAAAGGACGTATTTGTTCATAATGATTTATTCGATGTAGAGACTGCGGAGATTTTGGATAAGGATATTTTACGAAGAATAAACAAATTAGCGGAAGAAATGCTATATTTACAAGGCAAATTAGGAGGTTAGCGAACAGTTTATGGTACTGTCCGCTAACTTTTTTCTATGGTACATTAATGCTTTATCAAACATTGCTGAGACACCTGGTTACTCTTTTCATTATTAACTAATTGCTTTTATTTGCTTGCCTAGCCTTCAAGTATCCAACCAATTTTGCATCTCACTTTGGCTTTTCCTTCTTCTTGGTCACTTGAACCTTAATAAAGGACAATTCGCTTCCGTTTTTCCTTCCTCTTGGTCTTTTGAACCTTTATAAAGGACAATTCGCTTCCGTTTTTTCTTCCTCCTGGCATTTTGAACACTCACAAATTAACAAAAATCAAATTCCTACAGTATTCATTAAAACTACGCGATACCCATCCGGGTCCTCAATGGTAATTCCACCGCGATCCCAATATGGATTTTCCGACGGCACTTGACGATATCCCATTCTCAATAATCGTTCCGCCATTTCATTCCACATAAAAGTATCTGCTATATAAAAGACAAGCAACTGATCTTCTGGCGGATGCGGAATTGGCTTTCCACTTTCATGCTGTGTAAATTCCAAATGATAACTCTTATCGGGAATGCCGAACATCACACCCTCATACCCTTCATGTTTTTGAAACTCGCCTACTTTTTGGAGACCTAATCCTTTCCCGTAAAACTCAATAATCTTCTCCATCTGGTTCGTGGGTCTTGCGATTCGGAATTGAACAGCTGGAACTAGCGTCGACCATTCTTTTCTTACAGTGATTTCATATGGAAGAGTTGGGTGAGTTAAATAAGCTTCCGTATTTCCACTGACTACAAGTTTAATAGGATGCACTTCTGCAGGACGATCTGTCGGATACCAGTTCCGTCCGATTTTCACTAACACACCTACCCCCTCTTCCTTTCCAAAAAAGGAAAAAGAGTCCTGCTCAATCTTATATTGATTTTCTATATACGGAGAAAGAAAATCACGTAATTCATAGATATTTGTGCTAGGCATACCAATTTCCCCTACTCTATACCAACCATCGGACTCCTCTTCCCCTTGTTGAAACGGCCTCTCCAAAATCTCTAGAATATTTCCATCCGGATCATAAAAGTACGCCTGTTTTCCTTTCCAATACATGCTTGTTTCTCCTTCTTCGTTGGATAGGAGTAATTTTTCTTTTTCCAAACGGTTATATATTTCATCAAAAAAAGCAGATCCTAAATGGAAACATACATGGTAGTATGGCTGCGCATCATCTTTCTCAAAATAAACTCTTGTTGTTCCGGCTAAAACGGCAAAGCTTCTCTCATCCTCATAAACTAGCTGCATTTGTAAAAGATTTGTATAAAACTTTTTCATTTTTTCTAAGTAATATGCTTTTAACTGTACTCGGTAAATTTTCATGATTATTCCCCCTTCATCTCAAAAACAAGCATCCCAACACTTTGTTGAAATGCCTGAGCATTCAATTATTTTCCTTCGTATTGTCTCTCGTTTTTCCTTTGGAAATATCCCCATCTGTGGCGATTCTTTCTCACCATATCCTGCTCGATTAATTTAGCAATCTCTATTTGTTCATACGAAAATAACATATTGATCCCTCCATAAAATTTTTAAATTGGATTTTAATGACAAACTTTATTTTTATTTAGTAACATTCAGCTTCGTTTCGATTTGTATTCCATAGCTATATATTAATCTTTACCCAAAAAATCCGAATCCACACATTGATTGAACTTATTTCAAACTTTAGTCGTAGAAATGTCATTCGGAAGGTGGAGAAGAAATGTTCATAAGACTGATGGAATTAGTAAAGGAGAAACTTGACTAATAAAGGACATTTTAGGTTTATTCTTCATACATTTCGCGACGGACTCCCTGAGTTTTTCTTTTGCGATTTTTGTCCTTCATCCCTCCGATGAACGACATCTGGAGCTTTTCCTTTTGCTTTTTTGTCCTTCATCCCTCTGATGAAGGACATCTGGTGCATTTCCTTTTACGTTTTTGTTCTTCATCCCTCTGATGAAGGACATCTGAAGCTTTTCCTTTTGCATTTTCGTCCTTCATCCCTTCGATGAACGACATCCGGTGCTGTTCCTTTTGCGTTTTTGTCCTTCATCCCTCCGATGAACGACATCCGGAGCTTTTCCTTTTGCATTTTCGTCCTTCATCCCACCGATGAATGACACCTGGAGCTTTTCCTTTTGCTTTTTTGTCCTTCATCCCTTCGATGAACGACATCCGGAGCTTTTCCTTTTGCAATTTTGTCTTTGATACCGTTGATGGAGGAATCTGCAGGTTCCTATTTTTCGAAAAAATTCCTTTTGGAGCGATAACAAAATAAGCAAAAAATGGTAAGCGGAGAATTATCTAACGCTGCAGACCCGTATTAGCACAAGAACGGAAACTCCCACCGATTACAAGATCGTATAATTATACTTTTGAAATAGAACTAGATATGCCGGATACCTTAATAAAAGAGTTATTTGGAGAACTTACCTTCAGATGTAATTATGGCTACAAAATTTACGTGGGCGAAAATTTTTATGATAATTTTCGATTGAGGTACGAATCAAAGATAACCGTATGATGGCTCCAGGTGTGCATATATACACTGCGATGCGCCCGCTGAATCCCAATGAATTTCGGGTTTAGAGCATGGTAAAGCTGAATCGGTGATAATGTTTGGAATGACAGGCGAAGTGTGGCAATAATGTCATTACTTCTGGGGTTGTGGTTACAAAGAATGTGGTAATCAGGGGAAACCCTGCCTAAGTGATTAATAGAGAGCTTTTTAGAAATAGTTGGGAGCATCGATACAATGGGAGAAACTAAGAACCAAGATCTCCCCTCCATTTCTTTTATAAATCCCTTACTCAAACATCCCGGAGCGCACAGCAAATAAAGCTGCTTGTGTACGGTCCGCTAAGTCCAGCTTGGATAAAATATTGGTTATATGTGTTTTCACTGTTTTTTCTGTAATATATAGGGAGGCTGCAATTTCTTTATTGCTTTTGCCATTTACGATTTCTTTTAACACCTCTAATTCGCGCTTCGTTAATTCATCCATCGGCATCCGTTCCGTTTTGGATTTGGTCAAATTTTCCACCAACAGCGTGGTTGCTTTTGGATGAAGCTGTTTTTCTCCCCGCATAATCGCTTCGATGGAATGAACTAATTTATCCGGTTCAATATCCTTTAATTGATAACCTGACGCCCCCGCTTCCATCGCCGGAATAACATGATCCTGATCAGAAAAGCTAGTCAAAATTAGGATTTTCATATCCTCATATTTTTCTTTAATTGCTTTTGTTGCCTCAATTCCGTTCATTACTGGCATATCCAGATCCATTAGAATAAGATCAGGCAACAGTTCTGCTGCTTTTTCAATCGCTTCTTTTCCATCTTTTGCTTCTCCTACAATGTCCAAACCCTTTTGTGTCTTTAAAAAGAAGACAAGTCCACGTCTGACTACATGATGATCATCAGCAATAAGAATACGAATTGCCATCATAACCGCCTCCTAAATCGGTATTTTTATCTTAATTTGAGTGCCTTTACCAGGAGCGCTCGTTAAATGAAATGTACCATTTAAACTTTCCGCACGTGTCTTCATACTTTTCAGACCGAGAGATGGTATCTCATTTTGCTCCATATAAACAAATCCACAGCCACGGTCCGTAATCTCCATTTCCACTTTATGATTTGCAACCATTAAGCTCAAATCTACATCTGCACTTTGCGAGTGCTTTTTGCAATTCGCCAGTGCCTCTTGACCGATTCTCCAAAGGGCTTCTTCTACTTTTCCAGGCAAGCCCGCCACACCGCTAATTTTCGTTCGCATATTTAAATTCAGCATTTGTCCATACGCTTTTAAAGAACTGACAATTCCATGCTCCAGTCCAATTGGCCGGAGCTGCCATATTAAGGCACGCATTTCTCCCAAGGCTTCCTGCGCTAAATCCTGCAAATAAGAAAAAGTTTCTTTTATTCCTTCATCATCTGTCATTTCCATCCCCCCACGCGCTGTAAGGCTTAGGGAAAAAAGCAGTTGATTAACCGAATCATGAAGGTCGCGTGCCAACCGATTACGTTCCGCAATTAATGCTGTTTCCTGTTCTTTTTGACTCAACCTAATCCGTTTCAATGCGGTTCCTATTTGAAAAGCAACAGACTCTAATAATGCCAACTCACTTGGTTCGAAGGTTGTTTTATTAGGAGAACCGACGTTTAATATCCCAAATTTTTCATCTCCCGCCCGGAGTGGAACAGTGGCATGGTGAGTGAGTCCATTTGTTGCACCGCTTTTAATTGCCAAAGCATCTTCAATACGCTTGCATTCTATTATATTTGTAGCTTTATGAAGACGCCCAATATTGTAGCGATTTATACACCAGCATTCTCCACTGCACATTGGGCTGCAGTCGTTAAGGGAAAGAGCCGGGGGTAAGGACTCTTTCGCAACAAGTCGATATCCCCCGTCACCATCTACCAGGAACATCCAACCAATTTCAAGCCCAGTGACATTCAATAATTTATTTAAAACTTCCGGCAGCATCTTCTCTACCTCGGTGCTTTCGTTTAAAAGTTCTGCAATCTCCTTTAGAATAAGCAGTTCCGAATTCTGGATTATTTTAGACAACGGTACTCCCTCCATGATCTTTAAACCTTATGTTATCAAGTATTTGAAACGGTTACCTCAGCAAATTGGCTAAAGTCTTTTTACGACTAAGGTCGTAGGTTTGGCTGATTCGCGGGATTATATCGGAAATTGGCGGGATAATCGTAAAATCTCGCGGGATTATTCATCCTTTTAGCAAAATTGCTGCAAGTTCGGCAGGAATTAGCCATGTGCAAAGATTGATATAGCTAAACATGGCGGCATAAATGTAAAGATTCGCTGAAAAATATCAAAATTTCACTCATGGCAATCGAAACTTATTTTCCTAAAATAAACATCACTGCTGCTATCCCTTTTTCGTAGCCTTAATAATCATCGTTGTTGGAAATTTCTTAGCTTTATAGAGCGAATAATAACGGTCAGACACTTCTGTTTCCACTGAGTCAAAGTTAGATGATACATCACTTTCTATCACTGCATCAATCGTAAACCCCACTTTGATCAATTCATTTATGTATGTACTCATTTTGCGCTTGTGGATGACCATTGGTGCGTCTTCGCCCTTGAATGTTTTGTACACTTCCGTTTCTTCTTGCTGGTAGGAGTCATGAAGATAGATCCGCCCATTTTCGCTTTTTAAATGAGGATATAAAGGATGATCCCAGCTAAAAATAAAGCTGCCTCCATGCTTCAAATACGAATAAATCAATTGAAAGGTCCTTGCTAAATCCGTCGTCCATCCAATTGCATAAATGGAATAGACATAGTCAAAATACTCTTTTGGCAGACCGATATCTTCCTCCATCGGAGCGCAGTACAATTTTGGATTCAGGTTTCCCAATGTAACTTCCGCCGTTCTTTTTTGCTCTTCCGAAATATCAACGCCCCATAACTCATTCGCGCCCTTGCAGGCCATGTACAATAAGGAATGCCCGCTCCCATATCCAATATCTAAAACTCTCTTATTCTGCATATCATCAAAAAGGCGCAACTCATCCTCTGTTTGTGCAAAAGGTCCATAGCTCGGTAATGCGTCTACTCCGTTAAAATGGTGGGCTACTTTGTCCCAGCTTTGTTTGTTTTGATCTAAAATTTGTTTTATCATGTTTATCCCCTCCATCGGTTCCTATTCGATATCGGGGTGAAAATACCTTTTTTCCATTTCTCTCTATTTTTCTATAAAATAGAGAAGAAAGGATGCGCAAAATTTGAAGTGCCATTTCACTTCGTAATCTTTTGAAACACAGAGCTGATGCCCTCTTATCGTAGGGAGAAGACGTAGAAATGCGTTAGCGATGATAAATGGCGCTAGACAGAGACTACACTGGTATTTTTCATATCTTTTATTTACATAGATTATTAAAAAAGATATCGGCAACCAGCGTTATCCAGTCACCGATCATTCACCATGTAATAAGGCTTATCCTCTTGTTCGAGAAGGGTTCTTATTTTGTTTTCAATCAAATCATAGTTTTCCATTGTATTGAAATTCAAGCTTAAATAAACCACTTTTTGATCTATTTCGGATAATTCATCAAAAACTCGTTTATAAAGTGATTTATCATTTTTAAAGTGCAACTTAAAATATAAGTCGAATTGTTCTATACAATTCCCTATCATGATACTTACATTCCGATATTTTTCTGCAAACCTACCTTCTACATCATAGTAATAGGACTTTACTACGGGATAGTCTCTTTTTTCATACAAGGAAGCGAGTGGGTGTCCCGGGTAAAGGTATGGTTTTTGAGCACTGCCATGATGTGTGACATACCCATGGCGAAACCCAAATCTTTCTATCATAATAGTTGTAAGTATTCGTTCAAAAGAAGACATATTTAGTTTTACATAGTCTTTATCTGTTGGATCAATAGCATGTGGAATTTCTACATCCGTTTGCACCCATACTTCTCTTTTGGAAAAAGTAACAGGCAGATAAATCGGTAACATAAAACGAAAAGGGCATCGATACTTTTCCCCGGGTTTCATTATCAGGTTAACAGGAATGGTAAAGGAGTAACACGGATAGGCTTCCGTTCTATTTTTTGCAACACGAAATCTTCTCATCAAATAAATATGGATATTGCGTACTTCTTGTTCTCGAATTCCTCCTTTTAAAACGACTTCCCCTTCAAATGGATCACCGAGTGCAAATTCATCCTTCGATAGAATGGTATCAACTTTTACATTTCCAATCATGTTTGAAATGATTTTTTTCAACATTTTACACTCCCCCTTTGTATGATTTTAATTCCCTCCGCCATTTTTTTCTATTATTATATATAATTAGGAATAATGAATGAAGAATACGGCGATAATATTTGCATTTTTCAAATAAGGGGGATGGATAGATGGAGCGTATTATGGTAATTGGTGTTTCCTCTGGTGTCGGAAAGTCTACATTTGCGAGAAAACTAGGAGAAATCTTGAATAAAAAAGTATATCATTTGGATTCCTACTATTGGAAACCGGGATGGGTTGAATCCTCATTAGAAGAATTTCGACATGCCCAAAAGGAAATCGTCAAAAATGACCAGTGGATCATCGAAGGAAATTATAGTAATTCTTTTGATATTCGCGCAGAATCTGCTGATACCATTATTTATCTCGAGCTTCCTTTAGCAGTTTGCCTTTATCGAGTATTAAAAAGATGGTTAATGAATATTGGCAGAACTCGCCCTGACTTAGGAGAAGGATGCCCTGAAAAGATGGAGTGGACGTTTCTGAAATTTATCTATACAACTTACCATTCCCGGAAGAAGAAAATGGCAGAGCGTTTTCAACTACTTGGTTCCGAAAAGACAATAATTGTGTTAAAAAATAAGAAAGCAATTCGGGAGTATCTTGAGAATATAGCATTAGGTTCTGCTTAGTGTGATGAAGCGGGGTATGTGCCACTTTTAAATTTTTACATTTGGGAACGGGCACGATTCTTCATGCCCGCTTACACGGCACAGCCCCAATATCCGGATTCATTTATACCAACTGTTTCCCTTTTTACCATTAATCCGATTTAATCCACACTCTTAGTGGTCCCAGTGAACCCCATCCGGATTTTTGTGCTAACTGAAGGTCGCTGCCATGCTCATATCCAACCATATACATACCAGGATATTCATTTGAAATGATTTTTGGAATTTCACTCCATAGATTTTCATTGTCATTTCCTATCGAAAATACATTAGATACTCCTACAACACCTGCATCCACATTGGCGATGAACCCTGAGATTTCTTCGTTGTTCTCTTGCATAAAAATCTTCACATTTTCATATTTTAATAGATTCGGCTTGATCACATCTATCAAACCAGATTGCAAAGTCCAGTATGCTAAATCCCGTTCAGTCGAAATCACACTCCATTTTGTTTCAAGTGCCTCTGTATCAGAAATTGGCGCGTAATAAATCCATTCAGCAGCAAATAATTTTTTAAAACCATATGGTGACAGATCAAGATGTGCATAACTATCTTTGACACTACTGACTTTTCCTTTTTCACCAAAGAACTTATACTCCTCCATCGTTGCCTTCCTATTCACAGTTATAACCTCAGGGTAAAATGGAGGTGCTTCCGTTAGCAGTCCCCATAGATTTTCCTTCCAAAAATATTCAATCCCATGCGTATCACAAACCATTTCACACCATGCAATATTATTCCGAACCGCTCTATCTACTTTCAAATATCCAAGCTCCTGTCTGTCCTATTTTCTTTTCCCAACGAAAACCCTTCGAATAACCTGCCTCCATAGGGCTCCAAAACTTTATCAGTCAAATCGATCACTCTGCTTTTATCACTATCTTGATAAAAGGCATCAAAAGCATTCACAAAATCCGCAGCAAATTTTTCATCATACTTCTTTAATGCCCTAATGATCCATTTTGAAGTCCCAATCCAACGGCCGTTAGTTCTTAAAACAAATTCATGAAGAAGATTGGCAAGAGTATTTGCTATAAATAATCCTTCTGCCCGATTTTGACAACCGATAAAATCATCCAGGACATCCGTTATAAAATAACGTTTCGACCGAATGGTTTCATCGGTCCATCTTTCTGGTCCCTCTTCCAGTATTGCCTTTGCTTCTTCTTTTATGGCATCCAGAATCCCTTCATCCTTAACAACTAGTCCCTCTGCTATCATTCTTTGCATAGAAGGCTTCGCATTTTTGTAATCCAGGTCAAAAAAATGCTTGTAGGAGCTTAAATTATGAACGAAAACCTCAATTGGCCATCCAAATTCTATAAATGATTCTCTATAGGAAGAGTTAATATTTTTATCGAATACAACAATATCCAGGTCAGAGGTATCTGTTTCCTCCCCTCTAACCACACTGCCCGCTAAAACAGCCCCATCACAATTAGAAAAAAACTGATCAACGAACAGTGCAGCTGCTTCCATCGCCTTTAACCTTTTCATTGCAGTCATGATCCTCACCCCGTTTATTTCCGAATAACAGTTTATTCGTTAAAAGATCGTGTTTTCCCTTCTTACTAGAATTACCCCATAAAAAAAGAGTTGCTGATTCAATTAATCCTCAACTCCTACTTTATTTTTAAAGTAAAATTCTTCTCTTCAACTCCCTAGTTTAATACAAATGAAATAGAATTTTACGGTGATGAAAGTGAGCTTAATCTCTTTTAACTCATGGCGAAAAGTTATTTATCGTATACAAATGAAACGTATCGATCATTAAGAACGTATAATTATTATGCCTTTTTTGAATAAATGCACCATACATAAGGAGGTGATATCCATGCATATACAAAGGATTTTCAAATTTAAAAACTTGTTTATCATTACATTGATTGCATCTTTCTTTCTACCTTGGTCAAACCGATTACAAGGTATTTCCGATGTAACACTTACAGGATTTGACTATACAGGTGCAATGATTTTTCTGATATCTCCAATATTGGGTATTGTACTCTCCATTATTCCAATACTTTGTATTATCGTTTTAATTCAAGAACTTAGATCACAAAACACCTCAAAAATTCGTTTATTAACATCAATTTTGACAATTATTTTATTTTTAATTGCCATTATTTATCACACTATGTCTGGTATGCTTATCGGAAAAACGTTAACCGATTCACTTATTTATCAGTTGTCTCAGATTCGTTATGGAGTGTATATAGCACTGTTTTCTTCGATTTTTATTATCTTTGGATCTAATACGAATAAAGTAAAATAAATATTTTTTTAATAAAAAGGAAGAAATCAAAAAAATTTTTCTTCCTTTGTTATTTCAATGTTTTTCTAGGATTTAAATTATCTTGTTCTTCTTTTAGCAAAACTGCCCCTTTTGTAAAAAAACATTTGCCATTTATTATGCAAATGGGTTTTCTACTACTAGCTTCGGTTTAAATATGGCTAGTTTTATTAATTCATTTTAATTATTTTGCTCAAGGCATTGATAAACTGCCATCATATCTCGTTTATTTAACTCACGAATACGATTAAAGATTGGAATATCTGCTACAGCTTCTGTATATAAGCTTCCATCAACAACATCTCTCACTGTCCCAGTTAACCATGTTTTGACTGGTATACCTTCAACGATTTCCTTAAGACCCTCATCATTGATGCCACTTGCACAACAACTTACACATGGAATGGTTAATTTAAAGACTCCATCATGCAGATTATCTTCTGATATAACTTTTTTTCCTTTACAGAATGGACATGGATGGCTCTTTTTAATTTTATTAATTGGAGTAACTAATTTTTTGTAACCAAATGCTTCATACACATATGTTAGTTTTTTGTATTTTCCATTTGTGAAATATTTATCTATGATCGTTTCTCTTGTTTCATAGATAGAAGGAAAATCACAGATGGTTACTTGATTATTGATGCTAATGGATTCGATATTGTCTTTGATTGTGTCCCAGAATGGTAAGACATTTTGTAATACCATTTCATAGCCGGTAAAGCTTGCTTGTTCTAATTCAAACATTTTCAGTGCGACTTGTGTTTTTCTAGGCAATAAAGAGACGTCTTCAGTCAAAATCATATCGCCGCCTACAATAGATTTCAGTTTGACGAGTGGAGGTAACTCACCTACTATTTTCAATACTTGGTCAATCGGCAGATTGATTATTTCACGAATATCTTTGTCTCCAAATTTAAGCGGTTTATGGTGGTTTAAAACAGTACCCTTACAAATTGGACATGTAATCTTTTCTTTAGAAGCTTTCATTTGCTCTTTAATAATTGATTTTGAAACGACCATATACATACCAAGGATGGTATTAAAACCTACCCATGTTCTGCGTGCCTTGCCTTTCTTATCATAAAATGACTTTTCATAATACCCGTACCAAAATGTATGCTTTTCTTCATCAGACATCTCATTATAGCTTTTTGTCAGGTCAAACCCGAGCTCATTCTTAATTTCTTCAAATAGAAATTCTAATTTTGGGTATTGATAAAACTTTAATACTTCCATTATTTCTGGATAGAATAGACCATCCCAGAATGGAAGATTTTTGTCTTGAATCACAAGATCTTTATCAAATATTCCAATTTCAAGGCGTCCCGAGCATGATGGACAATGATTGTCCTGAGAAAAGAAATCAAAGCTTCTCGTATCTTTATTAGTCGGATGCGACGCTATAATATGGTTAATCACGCCACCCATTTCATATAGGAAACTATATTGACTATACAAATGTCTTTCAAGATCAATGGCAATGACGGGTGCAATTTTATTGGAATCATATTCGCCATAAATCAAACGGGCTATGGATGATAAGCTTTTTAATATACCGCCCTTATAGATATTTTCTGCATTTTTAAAGTAGTCAATATGATATTCTTTTAAATACGTAATGCCTTTTTGTGATTGGAGTGTCGACGGAATAGGCGATGGCAAGGCGATATCTTCCCTATTTTTAGTCTCATAATATTCATGCTGAGGAACAACATCAAGATGCGTGACAGGTTCATTCTTTCTTTTACCAAAATCAATAATAAAATCGGAGCTTTCCATCATATAGGCATTATGTTCAATCATCATGATAGAAACAGATTCATCTTGTAGAATGGACCTGATACTATCCATGAATTGATTTAAAATATTTTGTGATAAACCCTTTGAAGGTTCATCAAAAATGAAAAGGGTATGCGGGTTTCTAGAGTTTGCAAACAGTTCCGAGACTAAATGCACACATTGAAATTCACCAGTCGACAGTGTCTGTGTCTTTCTATTTAAAGTCAAATAACCTAATCCGAGTTTGATCAATAAGCTCAAACGTTTATGTGCAATATCTTCATTTGGAAGTTCATCAATGATATCTTCAATGGAGCGATCGAAAATATCATCAATTTCTTCACTATATTTTGTGATTTTCTTTTTAATATCAAGAAAAGTCGCAACGGTTGACCGACTCGTAATGGATTGATTTCGATCTTGTCCAACCATAACGAGTTTATCTTTTTTGTACCGCTTCTGAAAATCTTCGGCAATACACTCGTTGACAAGTGTTGATTTACCACTTCCAGACTCTCCAGTAATGGTTACAAGTCTATTTTTTGGTATTTTGATTTCAGCCATTTGAATATTACGGCAAAATAAATCTTGAAAATGATAGTAATCAGTTGGCTCTTCCTCATTTCGTTCTGAGTATACTGGTTTTGGGCGCGGTGATTCATCTACGATTTTTCCGCCATATTTACCGCTGCCAGGTCCAAAGAAAACTTGGGTTTCCGTTGTATCAAGAACTGTGTCAGAATGATCAATAAACCAAATTTGATTCTTATACCCTAATTGTTTAACTTGTTCTAAAATTTTTAGTAATGTTTCGTGATCTATACCGACTGATATTTCATCAATGATAATAACCGTATTTTCACTTACAGCCATGAATTCTGCGAGGTACAGCCGTGTTAATTCTCCACCAGACAAAGTACCCATAATTCGATTTAATGTTAAGTAACCAATATTCATATTGATTATGTTTTTAAGAATATGTTGTTTTTCTTCACTAATATTTAAATCCTCTACTAGCGAAAGAATAGTTTCAATACTTAAGTTGTTAATATCTGATATACTATGTGGTTTACCAAATAAATCGATTGTGTAATGCTCCACTTCCTCGTTATAACGCCTTCCATTACACTTAGGGCATTCAACATTATTGTTAGAACCGCGGCCTTTACACTTAGGACACCAGCCTAATTCATTATTAAATGAAAAGACTTCTGGAGAAAGATCGTATTTTTCAGCGAGTCTTACACGAATCTCTGTAAATACGCCAGTATGCGTGCCAATTGTTGAACGTGGATTAGAAGAAATGGATGATCTCCCAAGAAAAAGCACTAAAGGCATCTCTTCCATCTTGATGGCACTGAAATTAGTTTCCATAATATTCGGAAATAAATACTGATAATCAGCCTTTGGCAATAAGGACACGAGGCGCTTCTTGGATTCTTCACCAATGGTCCTGCAAAAAGTTGTTTTTCCAGATCCGGACAGACCAGCAATTCCGAGCGTCTGATCTTCCGGCAGAACAGTATCTAAACGGTTAATATTGTTGGCAATTAATTGATTTATTTTCATTAAAATCCTCTCCATTCTCTAAATCTAGTATTGCCATGTTAGCACAACTTTAAATGAATTTGTATTGTGTTTTGTATCGATATTAATACAAAAAATTAAACGGCTCCGTTCTAAGCCGAGCCGTTTACTTTTTCTTATTTTCCATTATCCATTTTGCAAGATTATCTGAATCTGTTCGCGTTCCAAACCTTATTGATTGAACTATTAATCTGATAATCCAATGAAAATTCCGCCATTCATTATTCCTCCTCTAATAAAATTTTTAACAGTGCCACTTTTTCATTCCAAAATTTTTCGTAAAAGGATATCCAATCTTTAATTTCCTGTAAGGGAGCTGCATTTAGACGATATCTTGTTTCTCTCCCAACTTTACGGTCCGTAACTAGACCAGCTGCTTTAAGGATGGCCAAATGTTTAGAAACAGCAGTACGCCCCATTTGAAATTGAGCGGTTAATTCGTGAAGCGGTAACTCCTCTGCATCTGCCAATAAACGTAACAATTTACGTCTTGTTGGGTCAGCGATAGCTACATAAACGTCACGCTCTTGATTTTTCTCGTTCAAAATCGCCACCCCCTTATTATTTCAACACCAATTGGTGTCCTGAGTTTGATGAGACATAAGAAAAGTGAAACAACTCCAATAGATGGTGAGTTAAGTGGTCGGCTTAGGAAGGAATTTTAGCAAAAGTATTTCTAACAAATTAATAGGAGCAACGTCAAAGTTTTTACCGTTGCTTATTGAAACTCTTGCCCCATCAGTTAAAGAAAAGCCTGTATTCAGCATTAAAACAATAGGAACACTTTTGTGTGGTAATACGTAAGTCTATTATTTTGATTAAGTTTCACCTACAATCCAGAAAGGAGTTAGGATAAACAAAGTGTTTGATAGTTAATTTTCTCATCGAATAAACTAATCATTTAATCCCTTTCCATCGAGAATTTGCTGCACATATTTTTCAACCCTTGATTCTCGAGTTTTGGATTGTTTGGCTGAAGAAAAATAATGAATGTATGCTCTTTGCCGTCCCGGGGTTAATGCTTCAAAAGCAGTTTTCAAGGCAGGGATTTCATTTAATTTATTTTGAAACTCTTTCGGAATAATAAATTCTTCTGTTTTCTTAAAATTTACTTCCAAACCGGCTTTCTCTACTTCAATTGCTTCATAAATATAGGCTTTCAAGATGTTTTCCATTTCTACTATTTCTTCAACATTAGTGAACCGTATCTGGCGCGCCGCCTGTACATTCTCGGTTTGTTGAATTAGAATCCCATGGGTATCCTTTAATAAGACACCTTTGTGAAACAGAAGCGCACAATATTCTTTAAATCCATGTATTAAAACAATGTTTTTATTCTCATACGTGTAACAAGGATGCATCCATTTAAATTCTTCAGTCAACTCACAGTCAAGAACGATATTTCTCAACTTCTCATATTCAATCTTCCACTTTTTAGATTTACTTATAAATTCATTAACTTTAGGATTCAATTTATTCTCTGCCATCAAGGAACACTCCTTTTCAATTTTTTAATATCGGTCAAAATCAACCTCCCCCTGCCTTCACATTAATAAAAGACTCCGATTGCTATCCGCGTTTATAATAGGCAATTAATTGCTGTCATGTCAAGCAGACCTGGGTTGGCAAGTTACAAGAAGCTTATGTCGGAACTCCGCCATTCCGCAGGACTGCTACTATTAACTTTTTCATAAATAATGTATAATTTTGTGTTGACCATAAAATTCATATCAGACTAAGCACTGCTATCACAATTAAACAAATTCACTTAAAGCTTAATTTACATAAAAAGACGCTCTTCTTTTTAAAGAAAAAAGCGTCTAATTGAGGAATATTTATTCCTTTTATCCCATTATTATTTTTCAACTAAGAACCCCTTGTAAATGAAAAGACTATACCTGGTTCAATGGCTAAAGGAACCTATTTGAATCCATATTAATAATTCATTTCTTTTAAATTCGATGATTTCTGTTTTGCACTTGAATGGAAAGCAGCTAAGGAAGCAACAATAGCGATTGCAACCCCCAATGCTCCAATCCAAGTAATGGAAGCCAGTGATACTTTCTCTACAAAAATACCCCCTATTCCCGCACCTACAGCCATCGCTAATTGCATCATGGACTGATTAATGCCAAGCAATACGCCTGATAATTCTGGTTCAATTGTGGCTAAGTGATATTGTTGTGTTGGACCAGTAGACCATGCCGAAAATGACCATAATATAAGAATGATTAGCACTCCGATATAGGAGTGAGTTACGAGTGATAGCAAAATCAGCATGATGATGTGCAGTCCCATACCACCAACCAGAGTATAGGACACTCCCCAGCGATCCGTGCTATATCCCCCGAACTTCGATCCAACCAAACTAGCTATTCCAAATATAAGTAAAACTCCACTAAGCAACTTTTCGCTTATCCCAGAAATGGTAAGGAGGTAAGGGGAAAGATAGGTATAAGCAATAGAATATCCTCCTAGCCAGAAAAACGTAATAGATAATCCTAGCACTACTTTTCGTTTCTTAAAAAGAGAAATTTGCTGAGATAATGGTATGGGTTTATCCCCTTCTGTTTGTGGAAGAGTAAGAAATATAACTAACATTGCTATTAATCCCAATAGAGCAATTCCACCAAATACAGACTTCCAACCAAGCGCTACTGCTGTCATTCTTCCGAGAGGAACTCCAATAATTAAAGAAGCTGTAAATCCCATAACTACAGTAGCAATGGCACTTCCCTGCTTACCATCTGAAGCAATCTTCGCTGCAATGGTTAATGCAGTTACAACTACCATACCTGCCCCAAGTGCCATAATTACTCGTGCAACAATAAACCATCCATAACCAGGCAGGGCAAACGCCAAGATGTTTCCTATAATAAATAGGCCAAGAGAATAAAGCATTAATTTTCGTCTATCCATACTTGCAGTCAACGACATGAGGATTGGTGTAAAAATAGCATATACAAGTGAAAAGATCGTAATTAATTGGCCCGCTGCAGCTATTGTTATCCCAAGTGTATGAGCAATATTATCCAAAATACCGGAAATTATGTACTCAGATGTTCCTACTAAAAAGCTGATAATAGCTAAAATATATATTTTCCAAGTGTTTGACATAAAAAATTCACTCCTTAATTACTGTTTATATTTTCACATATTGCAATATAACGATATGTTAGTTTTAAAAATAAACACATCGCAATATGTCGATATGTAGGTCTTAAAAATAAACATCTAAAGATGTTTATTTGTTATGAAGTTAGGAAACTGAATTCTCTAGTTTCATTTTCATATCTCTTTTTTGAAAAAGTCAGCAATTTTTTTTATGGCATCCTCATCTCTTTTGTAATACGTATACTTTCCTATTCGTTCTGCCTTAATAAGACCAGATCTTAAAAGTATGGTGAGATATTGGGAAGCAGTTGATTGCGTCATTTTTAATTTATCTGTTATTTGACTAACACACACCCCTGTTGTGTTCATATCAATCCCTTCATGGGGTATAAAATGGCGATCAGGCTCCTTCAGCCATTGCAAAATTTGCAACCTTGATTCATTTGATAAGGCTTTGAAGATTTCAATTGGTTCCATACGGTTATTATATCGTGATATCTTAATATGTCAATGTGTTTTTTGATCATTGTTTTTTCATGCAGCTCGGGAATACCCAGTTCAGCAAAAAAATCTTGATTAAAATTCTTTTTTGAACGATATGTTTTTCTTCTAACTATTTATTCGTTACAAAAGGAACTATCACCTTTAAAATTCGAATTGACATGATTGGAGAAAAAAGAATATAATAAAATCAACTATTATGTATAGCAAGATAGTTATTTTTTTCAACTAGCTATCTTGCTATGCAAAATAGCTATACAACTTAAAATTTAGGAAGGGAGCTATACAATGTCCTTAAGGAGTCAATTATTAAAGGGAATATTGGATGGTTGTGTGTTATCCATTATCGAAAAGAAACCAGTGTATGGCTATGAATTATCAACAAAGCTCCAAGAAGCGGGATTAGGTGATGTCAGCGAGGGGACGATATATCCCATTTTACTGCGGCTACAAAAAAACGGTCTTATAAGTGGAAAAATGCAGCCCTCAGAGTCTGGGCCAAACCGTAAGTACTACTATTTAACCGAGCAAGGCAAAGAGTCCCTTGATACCATTGCCTCCGAGTGGATGCAAATTGTAAAACCTGTTAATTCTTTATTCAATGGGAGGAATTTACCATGAAGGCAAAACAATTAATTGAAGAAAATAACCGAAAACGTGAACTTCTCACCCCAGAGAACAAACAATACTATAGTGACATGTTAATTTACATTCGCCTGAATTTATCTCTGTCTGAACAACACTCCGAGGAAGTTTTAATGGAAATGCTGGATCACCTGCTTGAAGGTCAACAGGAAGGAAAGTCGGCACGCGATATTTTTGGTGATGACCCGAAACGATATGCTGATGAAATTATTCAAAACCTTCCAAATGGAAAGAAACGAGAAGTCGTTCCTTTGCTATTAGGAATTATCTTTCATCTGATCAGTTGGATCTTGATCGTTCGGGGAATCGCTATTCTAGTAACGTCACAATTTAGGAATATAGGAGATACTGTCTATCCATTGTCTTCTCTTATTATATTTGCCATTATACTGGCTTCCGTCTTGTTCGGAGTATGGCTTATCTTTAGGGTAATCCAACAATCCTTGTTTAATCAAAATCCCAATGAAAAGAAGAGTAGGCTCATGGTAGGAATTTTCGTTGCGTTATCAACGGTAATTGTTGTTGTAGCAAGTATGTTCATCCCTCGTTTTGGGCCAACCTTCCACTTTACTTGGTGGGCCTCACTACTAGCAGGAGGAATCCTTTGGATAATTGTATACACGCTGCGAAGAATAAATGTTGGGGTTAGATAGGTTGTATAATTAGTAGCAAGAGCACACAGTAAGAATAACCTGTATCCAAGTTTACTGAGTGAACTTAGGATACAGGCTATTTTTTGGATAATTAACACCCTAATGATTTAATACTTCTTTACTTCTTTTGCCATTCCACTACTTGCAATTTTCTATCCACGTCCATTATATAGTTTTCACCATTGGAACCTACCACTTCATAGATTTTGTCGTTTCCAAACTCCGTATTAAAATGCAGCATATTGTAAAAGGCCATATACAAGGAACTATGATTATTATCTAATGTTACTTTTGATTTTGGATAATCAACTCTTTTATGATCGAATGTATAAGAAGCTAGCGTTGTTTTATCCTGCTTTAATGCCTCATTGATATTATTTTTCACTATCACGTTATTTTGATGTTGAGAGAAAAACACAAAGCCTATAATAAAAATAACAGCAATGCCCAACGCGATATAACCCAATAAGTTTTCTCTACCAGCCTTGTCTACACTTTCCATTTGGAACCTCCTTTAATACTCATAATTTACTAATATTGGAACACTTCCTTTCTAGAAATCTTATTCATATGTTGCAGAAATATGCTTTTAAACTATTATGGGTTGGATCCGAACAATAAAAAAGAGCCGAAGTTTACTTTAGTTCTTCGACTCTTCTACACTATTTATCTTTTCTCTGTAATCTTCTTATATATTTTTGGATTTCAATTTAAATACAAATTAATCTAAATTTTCACCTATGCTCAACCATAGTAATTCTTTCCTTTAACAAGAAAAAGACATAAAGCAGTATGGAGATAAAAACGGAAATTGCAGCAGCTTTATAAATACTGCTATAACCAAAAAGGTGTCCGATTTGGCCAAACACCATCGCACCTAGACCGACACCTAGATCAAAAAAGGAAAAGAATGTTGCGTTCGCCATACCTCTGCGGTTTATAGGAGCCTTTTCAATTGCCCATGCCTGCAAAGCAGGCTGAACGGAACCGAAGCCAAGACCATATAAGGCAGCTGCCGTAAAAAGAACTGCGCTATTTGGAAGCCACGCAAGTAAGACCATCGCTGCTAACACTAATAATGTCCCCGGAATGAACACAGCTTGATGCCCTTTGCGATCATATAATTGTCCTGCAAATGTTCTTGTTACCATTAACGCAAGCGCATATATAAGGAAATATACTTGTATTCCTTCTATATGCTTTTCAGCCGTGAATAAAGGGAGAAAAGACGCGATGCCTCCAAATGTAACGGTAATGAAAAATAATAATAAAGATGGTTTCAGTGCTCCTTTTTCATATAAATCTAGCTTCACTTTCTTCTTTTCCTGGTTCCGTTCTACTTTTTTGTAGTTAATTCTGGAAGAAAGCAGCAAAGCAACAAAACCTAATCCGGCACAAATGAAGAAAAAAGACTTGAAAGATAATATGTTCGGGTTGGCTAAAATTAGCCCAAGTGACGGACCGAATGCAAGTGCTAAATTCCCGGATAATCCGAAGTATCCCATTCCCTCTCCTCTTCTAGATGCCGGGATTAAATCGGTTGCGATTGTACCAGAAGCTGTAGTCGAGAATCCCCAGCCAACCCCTTGTATGACTCGCATGAGAAATAGCAAGGCGATACTCATTAAAAACCCAAATGATCCAACAGAGAGGACAAAAACAGCTAAGCCAATTAAATAAACAAAGCCTCTTCCCTTTGTTTCCAATAAATTTCCCGCAAACGGACGAAGAAGTAAAGAGGAAAAAGTAAAGATTCCAACAACGTAACCGATTAATTGATCATTCCCACCTAGATTTTCTACAAAAAGGGGAATCGTCGGAAGAGTCATTTGGAACCCGAGAAAGATAAAAAAGTTTGCAATTACAATTAGAATAAAATCCTTTGTCCATATCTTCTCTTTACGTCGTCCTTTTATCAGTTGTTCTTCCATATAATTCAAATGCTTCCTTTCTCAAAATAAAATAGATAGTTTACTAGAAACATGTTATAAGTATGTCTTATAAGTTGTAACGTAATGCTAATCTCAATACTACTGTAATATATTCGAGGGGAAATTACGAATATTTTAAATTATTCACCAGGAGAGGTTCGTTGGAAAAAATTTGTAGACAAAAAAAACTACCCATATTTTTATGGGTAGAGTCTTTCCTAAATTTTTTTCTGATTAAAAATTTGGCCGTATTCGCGTAAAATTTCAAGTTAATTTTGATTTAAGTATTCTGCAACATCCTTAGGTATTTTCATATTTAAGTTGATAAATGATACTTTAAGTGTCACGTAAGGTATATTTTTATATGTGATTAGCCTTGCCACTTCATTCAACTCTCGATTTTTCTCTTTTTCAGCAGGTTTTACGGTAGCTTCCTGCGAAAATATATACTCATACTGCTTTTTAGCTTCTTTAGGTAAAGCACCAGCATACTCCCATTTATCCATTCGCTGTTGCTTTATAAATGTTTTAACTTCCTCTTTTTTTGTAATTGTACGCACCACTGTACCGCTATCTTCAGACTTCATCTCAATCTTTTGGGCTTTTGTCAAAGTTTGAATACTGTCCTGTAAATTTTCTCGTTTTGTTTCTGAACCTTGTGAATTATTACTAGAATCACATCCAGCAAGTACGAGTGTAATAACCATAACTATCGATACAACAAATCTTTTCACTATTACCCACCATTCCTTTTTAGATTTCTCTATAATCATTATTATTTTGTTATTAGTTAGGATACTCAGTTAAGACAGATGGAGTATTTCCGCATATTACCTTATACACCTATATATTACATCATATCAATAACCTATATCACTTTATAACGAGCGAAAGAAGTAAATAATATTAAGACCTAAGCCTTAGTTCTTCTGAAAAAAGGATTAAAATCAATATGCCTCCAATAAAGGATTTTACATTGGAGGCATATTGATTATATTTCATTTAAATTAAAGTAATGAAACCAGGCAGAGATACATAGACATTAATATTTAAATTATTTCCGAATTCCACATAAGAGAGAGTCGAACATTTTTATATAATAACTTCAACTGGAAACAAAACCAGAGAACTTCCACAGTTATTCTTTTCCACAAGCAATACAACGTATATCCGAATCATCTTTCCCATACATACGAATTTCTTTTTGTGTTCCACAACCCCTGCAAATATGAACTTCAATTTGCGGAACTTCTCCTTTTTCTGCGGCAGGCACCCATTCCTTCTCATATAATGTCTTGCTCATCCCGTAATCTATCAATACTAACTCCTGCTTTTCATTGATCCCATAATTGCTGCTATCCTTGATATCAAATACATCCCATTCATTATCCAATACTTCAATGCATTCATCATAATGGATTGGAAACGTCCAATAACCACTGCGTTCGTGAATGTCAAAGGTTTGATTATCATACATTGGAACTTCCTGATAATATTGTTGAATGCATACTTCTTTATCTACATAAAAAACCGGGGAAAAGATATGTGCATACTTAGTTTGTTTAATATATTGATATATTTCAAGTTCTCTTAAAGATTGCAAATATCCAATATGGTTTAAATGCACTTTTATGACATATTCATTAAATCGATACACTTTTCTTGTTGATCCTAAACCAATAAAGTTTTCTTTTGTGCAAAGGGAATGCCAATTCTCGATAAAATCTAGTAAATCTATTCCGTTCATTTTGATACCTCTCGTATAATAAGTAAATCCTCTAAAGACCGGATATGACTCTAAGAATTAATCATTATCCAGATCCTTATCTAAAAAGGATGGCTTTTTAATTTCTTTAATCCCCAGCTTTTCCTTTATTTCCGATAAATCTCTTACTATTGCTTGTGTATTAATACATGCAACAATAGATGCAATTGCTGCCAAAACAGCAACAATTAGTAGTATAACTATCAATATATGATCCTCCTTTTGTATGTATTTCAATTATGAAAGTAAAACTCTTATCAAATAATAGGGCTCAAAGGCTTTAAACCGGAGAAATGAATATCTCTTGCGGACATAGAATCCGTTATTTTTAATGAATCCCTCCATTTAAAGGAATTAGCGGACACTGTGTACGTTTTTAATACTTCTCTGATTAACCACAATTTTCCTTTATAAGCATACAAAAAAAGCTGCCAAATTGACAGCTATATATTTTTGAAGGTTCAATTAACCGTTATTCCCTTTCCATGAGTCTTTCAATGGAACTATCCTATTAAAGATAAGTTTTTTATCCGTTGAATATTTATCAACACAAAAATATCCGTGGCGAATAAATTGAAATTTCTCTTCCACTTTGGCCTCTTTAATAGATGGTTCAATAATTGAGTCCTTCATTACCACTTTGGAATTCGGGTTAATTTTTTCCTCCCATGTTTTTTCGGTGTCCCTTACAATCTCTTCATTTTCGAATAATTTATCGAACAGATGAACCTCCGCTTTTACCCCATGACTAGCAGAAACCCAGTGAATCGTTCCTTTCACCTTTCTTCCTGTAAACCCAGTACCGCTTTTTGTCATTGGATCATAGGTGCATCGCAGTTCTAGTACTTCTCCTGTTTTTCCATCTTTTATAACCTCATTACACTTGATGAAATAAGCACCTTTTAAACGAACTTCTGAATGTAGAGACAATCTTTTAAACCCTTTCGTCGGTACCTCCATAAAATCTTCTTTTTCAATGTAAATTACGTTTGAAAAAGGAACCTCTCTGCTCCCCAATGCGGCATTTTCCATATTATTTTCAATAGATAATAATTCTGTTTTTGCCTCGTCATAATTTGTAATCGTAACCTTTAAAGGATTTAAAACCGCCATAATCGTTTTAGCCTTGGGTTTTAAGTCGCTGCGCAAGGACTGATCCAGCATAGCATAATCAATAGTACTTCGATGTTTAACAAAACCCATTTCATGGACAAAAATTCGTATGCTCTCTGGTGTAATCCCTCTTCTTCTTAACCCGCGTAGTGTCGGTAATCTCGGGTCATCCCATCCATCCACAAAATGGCCCGCTACTAGTTCCCGCAAATATCTCTTACTTGTAACAACACCCGTTAAGTTAACTCTGCCAAATTCTCGTTGTTTAGGCGGCTCCTTGATTTCTAATTCGTTTAAAACCCACTCATAGAGAGGCCGGTGATCCTTGAACTCGATGGAACATAAGGAGTGAGTGACTCCTTCTATCGCATCTTGTATTGGATGAGCAAAATCATACATTGGGTATATACACCATTCGTTACCTGTTCGATAATGGGCTGCGTGAATGATTCTGTAAAGGACTGGATCTCTAAAATTCATATTTGGTGAAGCCATATCTATTATCGCACGCAATACCATAGAACCCGTTGGAAATTCACCGTTTTTCATTTTCAAAAATAAATCCAAGTTTTCCTCCACAGATCGATTTCTATAAGGACTGTTTCTTCCAGGTTCTGTTAAAGTCCCCCTGTATTCTGTCATCTCTTCCGGTGATAACTCACAAACATATGCCTTACCCTTTTTTATTAATTGAATAGCTGCATTAAAAATTTCCTTTGTATAGTCAGAACCGTAAAATATTCGCTGATCAGGGGAATAGCCCAGCCAATTAATATCTTCAATAATTGCCTTTACATACTCGCTGTCTTCTTTTAAAGGATTTGTATCATCAAAACGAAGATTAAAATTTCCATTATATTTTCTTGCCATCATATAGTTCATATGAATGGCATATGCATTCCCAATATGAAGGTATCCATTTGGTTCAGGAGGAAACCTGGTACAAATTTCTCTTTTAAATGCCTGATTCTTTATATCCTCTTCCATTAGCTTATCAATGTAGTTATTGAAAAATAGCCCATTTTCTTCACCCATTTTTAAATCCTCCTTCATAAATTTTTTAACGGACCGAAATCTTCACTGAATGGCCCGAAGTTCTCTCCAAATGGACCGAGTTTTGCTGCAAACGGACCCAAGTTAGCATGGAATAGCTCATTTCAGCACTAAAGACCTAACACTGTAAGTTTCTAAAACAAAAAAATCCCACCCCCAAGACCACTAAAAGCCTTGGGGCGAGATTTGTATCGCGGTGCCACCCCAGTTTATTAATATGTCGCCATATTAACCTCTTCAGGTACGGTATTCAAAAACAATACTTATACCCTAGCTCTATAACAGGAGCTCCCGTCACACTATCCCTATGAATAGTTCCAATGTGATGCTCAGAGGCTTGGTTCAATAAATCAATCTTACTCCTTTTCAGCAACCGGAGCTCTCTGTAAAGAATGGATTTTATCTACTCTTCTCTTCATCGCAAATATCAAATAAATTTTTCCTATGATAACAATTTAGATGAATTTTGTAAAGAGATATTATAGGTATTGCCAAAAGAAGGACTAATGATTAATCATACAGAATATCAATTTAAAGCGGAAATATAGATGTCCTAGCTTATGCAGGGTGTTCTTCATGATTAATGAGATAAAAATCCGGCTTTTTGAACATAAGCTGCAATATAGGGGGACAGAAACTTGAACAAATACGGTAATGAATTATTTAAAGGTGCAGCACCATATTATTCAAAATACAGACCAATATATCCTTCTTCTCTTATTAGATACCTGGTCGATAAATTTTCTTTAAATGGAGAGCAACAGCTGCTTGATTTAGGATGTGGTACAGGGCATCTGACAATTAGATTTTCCGATTGGTGTAAAAAAATCGTTGGAATCGACAGGGAATCAGAAATGATTGAGGAAGCTAGGCGTGTCCATCAAGAGATAAGAATCGGTAATATAGATTGGTATATCGGAACATTAGAAAAATATAAACAAGAACAAAACGAGAAGTTTCACCTAGTAACAATAGCAAAAGCATTCCATTGGATGGACCGTTCTAAGATTTTAGAAGAATTATACGAAATGGTTACGGATAGCGGCGGTGTTGCGATTATAGATAATTATGAACCTGAGAAAAAGCTGGAACCATGGCAAAATCGACTAAATAAGGTAATAGAAAAATGGTATGGACAAGATAGAAGGGCTGGAAATAGCATCTATACACACCCTACCATGAGCCATGAAGAAGTATTATCCAATTCAAACTTTAACTTAGAAATTCACCATTTACCTACATATGAAATAACATGGACGATTGATTCCATACTCGGAAACCTTTATTCTACCTCCTATGGCTCAAAACGATTTCTTGGCGATAATATTGTGCTGTTTGAGAGGGAACTTAGAGAAGCATTACTAAATCTGAATCAATCTGGGGAGTTTAAAGAAAAACTGAATCTATCAGTGAAGCTTGGTCTCAAATAATCATTGGTTTTATTTCAATGGGTGCTTTCATTTCTCACAACAACGAAGACTCCATATAATCAAGAAAAGCACCCTTATCTCCCCAAGAAACTTTCCTGGTTTTAGATGGACAAAAAAATTACATGCTTATTACTTTGGATTAGGATTATTATTTATTAATATTACCATCAAAGCTGTGTAACCTAAAACGAACAATAAGATGGCTGCATTACCAATTAATGCAATCCATCGTATCTTAGGTTTTTTGATTAAAAATAAAGTTACAATTCCTAAAAACAGAAGAAGACATGCAGGACCTAGGTTATTAACCCAAAAGAAGATATACCTAAATGAATTCCATATAAAGACATATCTTATTTTCATTAAAATCACTAATAATAGAGACAATGATAGAAATACAAAAGAATAATAGTTGTTTAACTTCTTCATTTCAGACTCCTTCCTTAGATGCTTTAGTCCCATTAGCTTAATAAATTTCAGCAATACGAACAATTTTTTGAATAACGGAATTAACTTCTTCGTTATTTTTAATTACAAATAAACAGTCCGCTTCACCTTCAATTGGATCAACTACATCTTCTTTTAAAGATTCAGCCTGTTGCCGTATAAGCACTTCTTCAAAATTTGTATATGCCCCCCTAAATATATTCGTACTTCTTTGACTTTGAGTAATTCTTTTTTGAAGAACATGGTCGGGAATATCAAAATGAACCAGGATACGGACAAACTCTTCAGTATTAAACAACTCTTCAAGCAAATACAATCGTCCTTTTCTACTTCGGTTTGAGTTGCAAATAATAAAGTGAAAATCTGTATGTTCTTTGGCATAATTGACAATTAGCTTTGAGAGAGAATGCTTAAGAGTATTCGGTCCTTGTTTTGGTTGTAAGTTCTTATAATATTTATTAATAAATTCAGCATGGTTATCTTGGTCCATAACAAATGAGTTACTTAACTGTTTTTCTAAAGCATTTGCAAATGTTGTTTTTCCAGAATGAGTTTTACCCACTGTAATAATTACTAGCCTCTTCATCGCTTCAACTCCTCTAGCTATTTCTTCCTTGAATACTACTTTTCCTGTCGATAAAACCGTTCCCCAGTTTTCTCATTATAATAAACCCTAGTTTTTTCTCCAGTCACAGGGTCAATATTTACTTCCTCGGTTGCCTTGAAACCGGGAGGAACCTTTGCTCCGTGATTCCGCTTAAATCTTTTATCGTAAATAAAATAACCTAGTAAAATGCAAATAATTACTGCAATAATTTCTATTGCATAAATCCCTGCGATGTATTTCATTGTAGCTGTTCTACCACGACCGCTGTTCCATATGCGACGATTTCACTCATGTTTTTACCAATTTCACCGGAATCAAACCGCATCATGATGATTGCATTTGCACCCATTTGGTTGGCATTGATAATCATGCGGTCTAAAGCTTCTTTTCTTGAATCCTCCAACATCGCAGTATATTGTTTAATTTCTCCGCCTACAAGGGATTTTAAGCCGGCCGCAATATCACCTCCAAGTCCCCTGCTTCTTACGATCAGTCCGAATACCGGGCCTTTTACTTCTACAATTTTATAGCCTGAAATATTTTCTGTTGTTACTACAATCACCTTAGTCACCTCTTCATTAATATTATTTTTTATAATCTGTGGAATTTCCCGTTCTTTGCGCGAGTCCATTCCGCAATGAATTCTTCTATCGATTGATATCGATTTGATCTATCATTACTTACCGCTTTCTTTGCAACCTCAAATAACACCTTGTCTGCATTCCATTTTTGAAAAGTTTTTTCTGCTGCATCTCCTAATAATGCAAATGCCGTTGCCCCCATCAAATAAACATTGGTAACCTCATCGATAACAGCATTTTTTTCAAATTCTTCCGGAGACATGAATCTCGATGATCCCCACATTCTCCCCATAGAATTTATGTAAGGCATCTTTGAATAAGAATCAATATCGCAGATAATTGTCTTCTTGTTAGTAAAATCGTACATGATGCTACCATCATAGAAATCTATAGCGACATAACCCTTCTCAGATACAAATTGATGAAAGACAAGAATTTCTTTAAATATATGTATCCTATCATCAACCGGCAATTCAAAAAACTTATCCCTTGCATCATATTGTTTGCCCATACATTCAGCATCTGTCCATTCAAAGATGGTTGCATAACCATTACCTATATTCTCACCCTTGATAAAGAACACCAAATTTTTATGTCTTAAATCCTCATATACCTTACAGGCAGCTTTTAGCCCTGATATTGCATCCTGTGGAGCTCCTTTAAATCGAACTGGTTTAGCACCAGCAAATTTTACAAATAACTTTTTGCCTTTATTTTGCACTCCAAAACAAATACAGCCGGAATCCTGTTTATCAAAAACCCGAAAGACTTTCCCGTATGATGATAAAAAGGACATATCAAAGGGTTCCTGCAACTCATAGTTTATACCGTCTATATTTTGGACTATCAATGCTACTCGCCTCGCATTCTATGATCCTTCTAAACTTCACTACTGATTATATCTGAAATATTTGAATTTTTACAAGTTACCTTTCCATTTATTTCATAAAAAAAATAGTCTTATTAGCAAGAGATTGATAATGTTTAAAAGTACTATAGGATTTTGAATGCTATGGCTGTTTTAGTAGCTTGTAAAGGACATGTTGAATAGGTTATTACTAGAAGTGGGTCTTTTGAACGCTTATAAAGGACATCTGGATACGGATTCTGCTTGAAGTTGGTCTTTGAACGCTTATAAAGGATATCTTAACACGGTTTTTACTGGAAATTGGCCTTTTGAATACCTGTATAAGACAACACCACTTTCGAAAATTTGACGTAAGTATAAAATAAGAAAAAATCATAAGATCCTAGGGTACTAAAAAGACTTAATAGTTCACAATTTAATATTTCCTAGTAAACCATAAAAAAAAGCCAACTTCATGTTGGCTAAATCAACGGTCATATATCCCCATCCTATTATGGGACTGCCCCCTGCTTAACATTTCACTTTGTGGGAACGGGGAAGTATTTTTTGTTTTTTCTTCGTTTCCAAACAATAAGTAAGCTAATAACTAAAAAGATTAAAAGGATAATAAGAAGGACTAAAAGAAACCACATGCCATTTCTAATCCCCCTTTCCTAACATTAATTTTCTATCTATAAAGCACTTACCTTATAAAAACAACCGAACAAGCTAAAAATTAATATTAATGTTTACCCTTATTATCTTTATGCTTTGGACCATGTTTCGGTTTGGGTCCGTGATTAGGTTTTGGTCCATGTTTAGGCTTTGGCCCTTCATGTTTATGTTTATTTTCTTTTTTCTTTTCATCTTTTTGTTTTTTATTATTCGTTTTTTGAGGGACTGGAGGCGGAACATACTCTCCACCTTTAATGTATAATTCATTATTTTCTCTAAACACATCATTAGGTTGCTTAAAACTGCTTCTATCGGTGCCGAATGCTTGCATCATATTTTTAAACATTAACTGAGAGACTTTAGTAGTATCTCCCATCATATAATTGCCTGGACCATTTTTCGCATATCCAGTCCATACCGCCATTGTATATTGTGGTGTATATCCAACCATCCAGCTATCATTTGTCGCATTGGACGGATACCCGTATTTTGCAATTGTTTTATCATCAAAATTGGTTGTCCCCGTTTTTCCAGCAACATCTAACCCAGGAATATTAGCTGTTGTTCCGGTACCGGATTTTACAACTGTCCTTAGCATATCTGTTACAAGATAGGCGGTGTAATCTTGCATGGCAATTTCCGGTTTAGGGTTAAAATTTACCACCTTCCCATCAGGAAAAACAACCTTTTGGACAAAATGAGGTGTATTATATATTCCGTTATTTCCAAACGCACTGTATGCCCCTGCCATCTCTAGCGGATTTACCGTATTACTTCCAATTGCATATGATTCGTAAACGGTATTATCCTTAAAGGCAATACCCAGTTTTTCCGCAAAATTTTGTGCCTTTGTCATCCCCACATCACGAAGTGTTAGGAGAGCAGGAATATTGTAAGACCACTGAAGTGCTTTCCTTATAGATAAATTCCCATGATATTGATGATCCCAGTTTGAAATTTGCTGACCAGTTGTATACGTCGTTGGTTGATCATTAATTTGATGCGCTGTAGACCATTTTAAATTTTCAATAGCCGGACCATAATCAAAAATTGGCTTAAAAGAAGATCCAGGTTGACGGCTAATATCAATTGCAAAGTTATTTCCTTTAAAGGATGCTTTATAATCATTTCTGCCGCTTCCAATTGCCCGTACTTCTCCCGTTTTTGTATCTAAAAATACAAACGCTCCCTGAAAACGATCATTCGGATAAGAAATAATTGTATTAGTGTTCATCATTTTATCCGCATAATCTTGTGCTTTTGTATCTAAAGTTGTGTATATAGATAATCCATCCGAAGTGATGTCTACATTCTTTAGTTTCCCTTCCACTTCTTTTACAACAGCATCCAAAAACGCTTCATACGGCATGCCTTGGTTTTTCCTTTTCGGCAAAAGTCCTGCTGTAACTGGAACTTTTTTCGCCTCATTCATTTGCTTTTTAGTAATATATCCTTGCTTATTCATAGCGCTTAGGACGACATTACGGCGATTCGTAGCTTCTTCCCTGTTCCCCGGGATAGTTGGATCGTAATTACTCGGACTTTGCGGCAACCCCGCTAACATCGCGATCTCTGGAAGTGTCAATTGTTTTAAATGATCGGAATCGACTCCGTAATAGGTCTTTGCAGCAGCAGCCACACCATAAGCTCCATCTCCAAGGTAGATTTTATTCAGATACATCATTAATATTTGTTGTTTCGAATACTTTTTCTCCAATTGATAGGCTAAGTCCCATTCCTGTACTTTTCGCTTGATTGTTTTTTCAGGAGTCAAAAAGGAATTTTTAATCACTTGCTGAGTAATCGTACTCCCGCCTTGCGAACCAAAATGCCCAGTAAGATTCTCCAATATGGCTCTGGCTGTTCCTTTTATATCAACCCCATGGTGTTCATAAAAACGGGTATCCTCTGTGGCTATGAATGCCTCTTCCAACATTTTAGGAACTTGGGAATACGTAATTTCCGTTCGCCTTTCTTTCCCATATTCGTAAAGAAAATTACCATCCTTATCGTAAAATTTAGTAGAAAGCGGGACTACTAGTTTCGAAGGATCTAATTTTGGCGTTTCCTTCATCATTTTAGCCAATGCAGCGGTGCCTATTCCAACAGAAACCACAGCAAGAAGAAAACAAGCAATAATTACTTTTTTCAACAAGGATGCTTTTTTCTTTGATTTATTTCTTCTTTCCTGTTTTTGTTTTGCCTTTTCCGCTTGTTTACGTTCATGGCGATAACGATACGATTCTTCTGACATATTTAAACTCTCCTATGTTAAAGAATTATATTTTATTAATTAAACATTACTCACACTATTTATAGTCATTCGTAAATAAAATATTTTTATGGGGGCAGTGAAGTTTTTAGGGAGTAAATACGGCGAAGAAATGAGGCATATTTATGTTAGTCGCGTGTACATATTCATGTGTGGAAAACATGAAAAATGTTAAAAAAGTACAGGTTTTGAGTAAAAGGAGAGGCAGCACTTCATTGGATCAGAAGGGGCGGTTTGAATAATAGAAAAATAGGCACTTTCATTAAATTAGCCTGCATATTTTAATGCGGGTCTAATGAAAGTGTCCATTTCCAAATTCCATTCTTTTGTTTTATACAGTTAAAAGCAATTAATAATCTCTACACATCTCTAGGTGGCCTTCGATTACGCATGATTCGTAAACTCATAGAAATAAGTGCGAACAGTAGAAATAACAATAAGAAAAAAACAACCATTATTAGCATTACCTGACTAGGATGATAATGGTCCATCATATATCCCAGCAGAAATGGGAAAACCGCCCCTCCGATTCCAGCAAATGCAGTAACTGCGCTAGTTACTATCCTCTCCATTCCAGGAAATGTATGATTTGCATAAACCATCGTAATGCTATAGAGCGCGCTCATCCCTAATCCAAGCCCAAATACTAGTATGTAAGAGACTCCAATAGTATTAAATCTTGTCATGAGGAAGATGAAAAGGATTCCCATTAAAATGCTGCCTAACAAATACCGTTCGTAGCTTACGCGTCGTACAATCCATCCAATCATAAGGCGCCCGCAAAGCATAGCAATCCAAAAAAACGTTGTACTGAGCGAGGCAATATAGGAGGTGGAATTCATATTAACCGTAAAAATAGTCGGAAGGAAACTGTTCAGACTCCCTTCAATCCCAACATAAACAAATATCATCAACAGAAACAGCATAAGGATGGTGTATTTGGAAATTTTCCTCTTGAAAACAGGTGCCTCTGCCATTGGTGCATCCATATCACCCTCCTCATCCTCCGTAGGTTTTAGCGAGATGGACACTGTTTGCCAAACAATGGCCAGAAACAAAGCGAATCCGCTGACAATTAATGCAGAAAACCTCCACCAGTCTAGTGCAATGAGAACACTTTCGATTGCTGGCATACAAAGAGCTCCCAAACCGAATGCCACCTCCAAGCGGCTCATATAGATGGCTCTTCTCCCAACAAAAAGTTCCATAACATACGAGGCAACTGCAGTCTCAAGACTTGATGCACCAATTCCGTTTAATATTACGAAGACTGCAAGCCAAGAATAGGTTGGTAAAAATAAAATACCCAGTTGTGCCAGAACAACAGTAAGTGCGGCACCAGTAAGAACAACTCTATAACTGTATCTGTTCATACAACTTGCAGCAAGAGGTACTCCCAAGATAAACCCAATCGATTGAAGTAGGATTAATAACCCGCCTGATGTATAGGAAATGTGATAATAGGAAAGCAACTCAGGAAGAATTGCACCAAAAAATACACTCGTCATGCCACCTAAGAAGTACATTCCATATGATGCCCAAAGAAAACGTTTCAACCTTACATCCCCTTTAATAATTTTGAAGGATCCTTATCTGCAAAAAATTCCTTTTACCTTTTTGTTACATTGAATTTATGTATTGTGGAATTAGACATTCCGAACCTCCAAATATCTACATTGGTTTTTACTCCATTCGACAAATAGTGAGGATCCTCCTGCTTTCAATTGGAATTTTTTCCATCCAAAAAAGTTTTTGTTTGATTTTTATAGTTTTTTATTACCAAACTATATTTATGAGAACAATGTTCCTTTAAGTCTATTAGAAAAAGAAAAGACGAGCATTTACCCGTCTTAATTTATCTGTTTTGTTTTAATTTCCTTTGTTACTTTTATTCATTCCGTAATTGTCTTAACAATTGGAAAATCTGTCCTCTATGATGTGCTTCATGTTCAATCAAATGGTACACAACCCATTCAGGTGTGACGTCATATTGTTCCAACACCCTCGGTTTGCGCCAATCTGCTAGATCCATTGAACGAAAGTGTGAAAGGAAAACTTCACGCACCTTATTAAGACGATTGAAATGCTCCTGAATACTTTGTCCCTCTACATGCGCCAATGATCCGTCTTCGGAGCGGTGTTCTTCCGGAAATAACGATTGTATTTCAGGATCCCAGTCAGAACCGAGAACTTCAACATATAACCAGTCCGCCTCAATCAAGGCAATATGGTATAAAAGGGAGCCAATGGTTTGTCTCCCATCGATTTTCGTATCAAGTAATTCTCGACTGATTCCCTTCATTTCAGCAATAAGGGTGCGCCTAACATCTTCTAAACACCATAACATTCGACCGATTTCTTCCTCATATCCTGGCAAAGCACTTATCTTTAAAGATCTTTTCCCCAACGAATTCATCCTCCTGTATTTTCAATATTTACTTATTGCATTAAAGCCATGATGACAGCTTCATCCATGGTTCCATTTAATAATTGGTAATGTTGGATTGAAACCTAGAATAGTATTGCAAGTTTTCTATTTTACTAACATTCGTGTTTGTGCTTTTAAAACCCTCTAATGCTAAAATGAATTTTTTTCAATTTAAATTAATTCTTGTTTCTCTATATCATTTTCATATTCCTTATCGGAAGGAACGAAAACCTGTATTCCAGTTTTTCGTTCCTTCCCCACAATTTTTCTGAGTTTCAATCTAAAAAATTTAGTTCCCCATTCTTTTAAATCATTTAGTAAAACCAATTCCAAACACAAAAAAGCTGGAGTAAATAACCCCAGCTTCCAAAACTACTTTACTTTTTATCCCCACCAAGACATCTCAAACTATTCAATATAACTAATATTGTACTTCCTTCATGCCCAACAACCCCTAAAGGGAGATTAAGAAATTCAAAGAAGTTGGATGCAATTAAGATTACGATAACACTAATAGAAAAAATGACGTTTTGCTTGATAATTCGATTCATTTTTCTCGATAAGCGAATGGCTTCTGCTATCCGAGAAAGATCATTTTTCATCAGGACGACATCCGCAGTTTCCATTGCTACGTCACTGCCTTCCCCCATTGCAATCCCAACATTGGCTGTTGCAAGGGCAGGAGCATCGTTAACGCCATCCCCTACCATGGCCACCATTCCGTACTGTTCTTTTACCTTTTTTAAAGACGATACTTTCGTTTCTGGCAAACATTCCGCAATGTAAGTGTCAATTTGTGATTGTGCGGCAATGTTTTTTGCGGTCGTTTCGCTATCCCCAGTCAGCATAATCGTTCGAATTCCTTCATTTTTCAATTCTAATAACGCATTTTTCGTTTCGTCGCGTACAATATCCTGTAGGGCAATTGCCGCAGCTATTCCGGATGAATCCTTCACAAAAACAACGGTTTTCCCTTCATTTTCAAGCTTTTCTGCAACACCGTTTTCAAAATTATGAGCTTCCTTGCTGCCAACAAAATCCTTTTTGCCAATCAACCATTCTTGGTTATTTAACTTGGCTTTCATTCCCCATCCCGGTACATCTTCCACTTGTTCAGGCTGCAAGAGGCTATCATTATTTTTAGCTTTCCAATATTGAACAATCGCCAAAGCCAATGGATGGTTTGATTGATTTTCAATCGATGCTGCAAAGTGTAATAAATTTCGCTCATTCTGATCTTGACGAACAATTATATCTGTTACTTCCGGTTTCCCTTTTGTTAAAGTACCAGTTTTGTCAAAGGCAATTGCTTTTACATGACTTAATCCTTCAATATGAACCCCGCCTTTAAACAAAATTCCCTTTCTCGCACCATTCGATATGGCGGATAGGGTAGCAGGCATTATAGAGGCAACAAGCGCACAAGGGGACGCAACTACTAATAAAATCATTGCCCGATAAAATGTTGTATTCCAGTTCCATCCAAACACAAGATGTGGGATGAACATCATTAATATAACAACGAGGAGTACGACTTTGACATATGTGCCCTCGAAACGTTCAATAAATAACTGTGAGGGTGATTTTTCACTTTGAGCAGACTGTACTAATTGAATAATTTTATTAAAAACTGTTTCATTTGCATGTCTTGTCACTTCTACCGTAACAGATCCGTTCAAATTTATCGTTCCTGCAAAAACCTCTGCACCGCTTCCTTTTGTTACCGGAATAGATTCGCCAGAGATGGTAGACTCATCAATCGTCGTAGTTCCATGTGCAATTTTTCCGTCCGCAGGAACTCTTTCGCCAGGTTTGACTAAAATAATATCCCCTACCTGCAACAGTGAAACATGGACTTTTTCCTCGCGGCCGTGCACAACACGGATTGCTGTTTCAGGCTGTATTTCTAATAAGGAAGAGATTTCCTTTTTACTTTTATTCGTTGTATACGTTTCAAGTGCCCCGCTTAATGAAAAGATAAAAATGAGCATTGCACCTTCTGCCCAGTAGCCAATAATAGCAGAACCAATAGCCGCAAAAAACATGAGCAACTCGACATTTAAATCTTTATTTTTAATGGTTTCCTCGATACCTTCTTTTGCTTTAGCATAGCCGCCAATAATAAAAGCAGCAAGATAAAAAGCAATCGAAACCGATTCATGATTCCATTTTGACACCAGCCATGCAGTCACAATTAATACACCGCTTAATATGGCTGCAATTAATTCAATATGCACAAAAATCTTTTCAAATCTTGGAGCAGAAGAAGCTAAAACCTTTTCGTTATTCGTTGTTGCCAGTTGACCTTGTGACATGACGACACCTCCTTATTGAATTGACAAAAAATAGATTTACACTTTCATATATAAACAACTTATTTATAATAATTATTATATAATATATACTACATATAGATAACTGAAATGTCAACCTTAATTGAGAATTTTATTTTCTAATTGAGAATAATTATTAATATCATTCCTATATACTGTGATAACTATAATCATTATCAATAATAGTAAATGATAATTATTATTATTTATATTTGGTACAACAATTCAGCTTGGCCCCTTTTTAAGAGAAAAAATTTCCACAAATTTAAAGAATTGTTTGACATCCCATTTTACCCTTGTTATAATTCACAACAATAAAAGCACACAAATTCGTTGACGAGAAAAAGTAGCGTTTCGTCTTGATCCACAGAGAGCTGACATTTCGGTGCAAGTCAGTGTTCGAGTGTTACGTGAAAATCCTCTCTGAGAAGTTAGGCTGAAATAGATAGTAAGTCTAACCGGGCGTCTACCGTTACAAGGAACACGTATGATTGTACGTTGCTAAGTGCTATTGAGCGGATCAATAGAATTAGGGTGGTATCGCGGTTAACCCCGTCCCTTACATTTGGGACGGGGTTATTTGTGTGCTTTTAAAAAATGGAATAGGAGCGATATCGATGAACTCTAATAAAAAAGTTGTCCAGCGAGAGAAAAAGATCCGACAATACTGGGCAGAAGCGAATACTTTTAAACAATCGATTCAATTAAGAGAAGGCAAAACGCCTTTTGTTTTTTACGAAGGACCACCAACTGCAAACGGTCTTCCTCATGTAGGGCACGCCTTTGGGCGAACCATTAAAGATGTTGTAGCCCGCTTTAAAACAATGAAGGGATTCCAAGTGGAAAGAAAAGCCGGTTGGGATACACATGGTCTTCCTGTTGAACTTGGTGTGGAAAAGCAGCTTGGCATCTCCGGAAAACAAGACATCGAACGCTATGGTGTGGAATCTTTCATCAATAAATGTAAGGAGAGCGTGTTTGCGTATGAAAAAATATGGCGCTCCTTCACAGAAGAATTAGGCTATTGGGTGGATATGGACAGTCCTTATCTAACACTTAGCAACGAATATATCGAAAGTGTCTGGCACATTTTAAGCAGGGTGCACAAGAATGGACTATTATACAAAGGTCATCGTGTATCTCCATACTGCCCTAGCTGTCAAACCTCTTTAAGTACACACGAAGTAGCACAAGGCTATAAAAATGTGAAAGATTTATCAGCGACGGTAAAATTTAAACGTCTTGATGCGGAAAATGAATACTTTTTAGGATGGACCACTACACCATGGACATTACCCGCAAATGTTGCCCTAGCAATGAATCCTTCCTTAACGTATGTTCGTGCCCAAAAGGAAGATGAAATTTACATTGTGGCAAAATCATTAGTAAACAAAGTGCTCGGAGATCGGGTAAACATTTTGAGCGAGCATAGTGGCAAGGAGTTCGCCGGTACACATTATGACCCACCATTTCATTATATAAAGGTTGAAAAAGGTCATTTTGTTGTATTAGCTGATTTTGTTACAGAAGAAAGCGGTACAGGAATTGTTCACATTGCACCGGCTTACGGGGAAGATGATTATAAACTAGTTCAACAAAACGGTCTCTCCTTTGTCAATGTTGTTGACCAACGAGGATGCTATACACCTGATGTTGTAGCGCTTGCCGGAAAGTTTGTGAAAGATTGTGACGTTGAGATTATTAAAATGCTTGCTGAACTAGGTACTCTTTTCCATAAAGAAAAGTATGAGCATAGCTATCCGCATTGCTGGAGATGCGACTCTCCTTTACTTTACTACGCAACAGACAGTTGGTTTATCAAGATGTCGGCATTAAAAGATAAAATGCTTACCAACAATGGTAAAGTTATTTGGTATCCAGATCATATTAAAGATGGTCGATTTGGTCGCTTCCTTGAAAATCTGTTGGATTGGAATATTAGTAGAAACCGATATTGGGGCACTCCATTAAATATATGGGTATGTACTCACTGTCATCACGAAGAAGCACCCGCCAGTATCAAGGAACTGCAAAATCTAGCGTCAAAGCCTATATCTGGTAATATCGAATTGCATAAACCATATATTGACGATGTACAATGCACTTGTCCAAAATGTAATAATACCATGCTGCGTACTCCAGAAGTGATTGATGTATGGTTCGATAGCGGCTCAATGCCTTTTGCGCAGCATCACTATCCTTTTGAAAATAAAAAAGCTTTTCAATCCCAATTTCCTGCGGATGTAGTTATCGAAGGAATTGACCAAACAAGAGGATTTTTCTACAGCCTCCTTGCTGTTTCCACATTATACACGGGGCAACCACCGTATAAAAATGTTTTGTCACTCGGGCATATCCTGGATGAACACGGTCAAAAAATGTCTAAAAGCAAAGGCAATGCTTTAGATCCGATTGAACTTATGTATGAATATGGTGCAGATGCTCTTCGATGGTCCTTCCTTGTTGATAGTTCACCATGGAACCCAAAACGATATTCAAAAAAGATTGTGCAGGATGCAAAGTCAAAATTGGTCGATACCTTAGACAATACCTATAAATTTTATGATATGTATACAAAAATAGATCATTTTGTATATGACGAACAAAAAACAGGCAAGAGGTCCATTCTGGATAAATGGATACTTTCACGACTGAATAGTACGGTTAAAGTCGTTAATAAATATATGGAACAATATCAATTTACCCAAGCAACACGAGAAATTGCCGCATTGGTCGATGAATTAAGCAATTGGTATATACGGCGATCAAGAAGTCGATTTTGGGCATCCGGATTTTCAGAGGATAAACGTGCAGCATATTCCACCCTATTCGAAGCACTTACGACGATTAGCCGATTATTAGCTCCATTTGTCCCTTATATTGCAGAGGATATCCATTTGAAGCTGCACCAAGAAAGTGTTCATTTGCAAAACTATCCAACAGCGAATACTTCCGTGATTCAATCTGATTTAGAAACAGACATGCAAACAGTTCTAAAAATAGTTGAACTAG
>NZ_LJJC01000015.1:703861-704211 GCF_001420715.1 Heyndrickxia shackletonii
AATCACATCATGATTAAACGTCAGAGAATTTGCTACATGCTGACTTGCTCCGAGGTGAACCTAATCATCCTCGAATACGCTTTGCCGCAGGAGCAAAATACTTCGTTAGAATTAGAAAAAGTTTCTTAATAATTTCTAATAATAACAATATATTTGAAAGGATTGACCTTTCAAAACTGAACAGAACTTATAAACGTCTTCTTATAACCACGTAAGTGGTTTTCCATTATCCTTAGAAAGGAGGTGATCCAGCCGCACCTTCCGATACGGCTACCTTGTTACGACTTCACCCCAATCATCTGTCCCACCTTCGGCGGCTGGCTCCAAAAGGTTACCTCACCGACTTCGGG
>NZ_LJJC01000015.1:708717-709077 GCF_001420715.1 Heyndrickxia shackletonii
ATGCTGATCTCTCCGGATCAAAGCTTGCTTACAGCTCCCCGAAGCATATCGGTGTTAGTCCCGTCCTTCATCGGCTCCTAGTGCCAAGGCATCCACCGTGCGCCCTTACTAACTTAACCTATAAGGTTATATCTACTTCAAATGGATAAATCCATAAAGTGGCGATTCTCGGTTATTACTTGGTTATTTTTCATATTATCTAGTTTTCAAGGAACAAGCTTCGAGAGATAGTTCTCTCAAAACTAAACAAATACAGAAACGTCTCTTTATAACCACGTAAGTAGTTTTCCATTATCCTTAGAAAGGAGGTGATCCAGCCGCACCTTCCGATACGGCTACCTTGTTACGACTTCACCCCAA